>NZ_PYCN01000099.1 GCF_003062295.1 Bradyrhizobium algeriense
CACGAACTCAAGGAGCGCATCATGGCTGGTATCGACGACGTCAATCGCCATCCGGTCGTCCACACATGGTCCTACAAACTCGCCGACGCCGCCTGATATGATTCGAACCAAGAAAACGCTGACCTAGTTGTGCGACCGGCTTCCGTCGCTCCCCTCGGTAGGGAGCAAAATAGATGAGGCAATAATAGGTCTACCAGGAACATCGCTACATGCGGCAATACGGATGGGCCGCAGCAGGCGGTGATTGACGTTGCTTGCGTCCAGCAACGGCGCCCACGCCGGTAGCCTGAGCCGCATCGCGGCGTAGAAACCCCTGGCACCAGGGACGCGCGTCGACATCGCCATTGGCTTTACGCCGGTGCATTGGCGCCGAACTGGTTCGGCGCGCTCGAAAGGGGTCTGGCTGATCTCGTTATGGCGCAATGCGACGGCTGAGATCGCCGGGAACACCGGCGTGTCGCCGTGATCGAAGCCTGCTTTTCGCTTACCGCGAAGCAGGCTGTGCGGCGGCGGCGGCGGGATATATCCTGATGTAAATGTCCTGCGAGACGGAAGGTGGCAACTTCCGGCTCGCGCTTCGCCCGAGCCTCGCACTTCGTGCGAGTCGGAAGTTGCCACCTTCCGTCTCGCAGGACTTATCACGTGGCTTTCAGTCTACATCAGATAGGTTATTTTCTGTCTACCTCAGAGAGGAGTATAATATTTCCACCTTACATCCGTTACTGAAATTAACAGCATATCAGGAAGCGAAATGCAGAAGCGCATGCAACAACTTATCGACAATAGCCTCCATTAAAACCGACTTGGCTCATCCATTAACAATGACGACATTACAAAACGACAACGTACAAGCAATAGTAACGACTTGACGGCCCCGACTCGGCGGATACAACCGACATTTATTAAAGCAAAATGAATTACAAACACACACGACATACACCACAGATTCTACTAATAGGCCAAGTCCAATGGCTTGAGGACTATCCTCGGAAACACTGCTAATCTTCGTCCTCCTCCTCTTCCTCTTCCTCAACAAATATCGCAGGCCCGATAACCGGTATATCAAACCGCCCAAACGGGCCGCTACGAAGAAATAGGGCGCGGTTTTGGACCCCTTCGAACAAACCAGTGAGCGGCACGGCCGCGAAAAATTCAACGTCTTCGACGGTAGCATTCCTACAACCCAGGTCGTGGTAGATACTCACTATCTCATTTGCAGTATTTCCATCGTACGGCGGGAGTTCCATTGCCAGCAGGCCGTCTCCACCGACGCGTAGGCGCCTAGGAATAGGAGCGAGACTCTGCTGTTGACAGCATGCTCTCGCAACCGCCGCCGGCAAGTAGAGGTAGAGGAAATCGGACCCTTGAGCGATCGACTCAAGGATCTGTTCAGTCCGAATGCCGTCGGTCGGATCGTCCATGAGCGGCACGTCGTGGAGATCGTCGCACTTTGCCGGACAAATCCAAGGACGTGGGCCCGCAAGGAATTCAAATTGACTCTGCATAACAAGATCAATGAAATCCCCATATTCGCGGACATTCACCCTCTGGAGTAAATGCTCCAGCCAACGTCGATCTGTTTCGGTAATCTCGTTGCCGACATACGTGGGGCGCACCATAGTGAAAGATGAAATGAAGGAATGAAGCGGAGAGGCTGCGAATGCGATTCGCGCAAGGTATTCGTGTTTGTGAGTGATGGACCCAAGAAAGTCTCGTGTTTATATAGGATAACGATTGCCTATTGCAGGCGGTGAGGGGGCGTTATTCCCCATTGGACCGCAATCATAGACAGTGCTATGCGCCAAGGGACATAGCGAAACAGAAGGTCTGTCTAGAGTAATAGTAGGCAAATGGCGCATGCGAAGACCTTCGGTGCGCCCTTCGCTCTTGGGAATGCTATGTTGACTGATGGCTATAATTATTCCTCTGGAACATTTCGACTACGCGAAAAGACGCCCTTTAGAGAGAGCGGGCATTGATTGGTGGGTGGCGTTGATTGGTGTGATTGGTTGGTTGGCATTGATTGGTGCGATTGGTTGGCGTTGATTGGTGTGATTGGTTGGTTGGCATTGATTGGTGCGATTGGTTGGCATTGATTGGTGCGATTGGTTGGCATTGATTGGTGCGATTGGTTGGCAGGATATATGGCTTTGTCGCCTTTCTTTGTTTGTGCATTCGTGCACTCGTGACGTATGCGGCGAAGCCGATACCCTGACTTCAGGATCAGACCGCTGATTGACGCCTGCGCGTGGGCACGGCGGGTTCTATGATGGCGAGGCATTGCGTGAAGGTCAGGCGGCCTGCTGATCGGCGAGGCTCGTCGGCTTGGCGCAGGCGTTTCCGTTCCCAGGGTAGCAGTTCGTGCATAACCCTCCGGTGAGGCTTTCAATTACCCAGGATCTGCTTGACCAACAATTGCGCTGAGCGCGCGTTGAGAGGCATCGCCTTGGGGTAACCGGTATGAGCTCCCACGTCTGCGGCGATCAGGGGGCGCGTGCGTAGCGGATCGGCATCCAGTATTGGCGCGTGGCCTCGACAGCTGCTGGAATATCGGCGTTACGGAGAAAGTGCCCGGTCTCGGGGTCCCTTGGTGGCAGTCCGAGCAGCGGATGGCCCTGATCGTCGCGACAGTGCAGCAGGATGGGCAGAACCAGGCCGTGATTGACGTTGCCGCCGTCCAGCAACGGCGCCCAGGCCGGCAGCCTGAGCCGCATCGCGGCGTAGAATCCCTGATACCAGGGTCGCGGATCGACGTCGCCATTGGGTTTGCGCCGGTGCATCGGCTCGAACTGGTCGGGCGCGGTCGTAAGGACGTTGCTGATGTCGTTATGGCGCAGCGCGACGGCGGAGAGCGCCGCGAACTCCGGGGTGTCGCCGTGGTTGAAAGCATCGGCATCGATGGCGAGCAGCGGACAGATCCAGTCGAGCGGACTCATCGACACCGGTCCGGCCACGATCGCGGCGACATAACCGTCGGGCATGGGGATGCTGGTGGCGGCAGGAAGCCGATCGACGCGAGCCTGCAGCCACCGATCGAGCTCCGCAAGGGGCATCGCGGCGGCCGCCATCGACGACGAAGCCTTGTGACGACGCGGGCTCATGCGGCGGCCCGTGCGGTGCGCTGGCGCGCCGCCCTCCAGTTCCAGGCGAGCAGTTCGTGCAGCTGATGGCTCTTGGTTCGCCCGGACACGATGCGCTCCAGCACGTCGGCGAGGTAGGCCTGCGGATCGAGCTCATGGAGCTTTGCCGTGTTCACGAGCGATGCCAGGATCGCCCAGCTCTCGGCGCCGCCCTCGCTGCCGCTGAATAACGAGTTGCGTCTTCCCATGGCAATCGGGCGCATGGAACGCTCGACCGTGTTGGAATGTGTGCCTTAACAAGGCGCACTGTTCTCCTGGTGGAAGTCCAGGCCAGCAAACTCTCGCTCCAGCCGGAAGTAGAGCTATCGCCAATTTTTGGTGACGGCCGGGCCGGTCAGGCGGCGGCGGTTATGGGCTGACGGTCGGTCGGCTTGGCGATGACCTCAATCCCGTTGTTGAATGTCACACCAAGAACGAGTTTTGGCA
>NZ_PYCN01000100.1 GCF_003062295.1 Bradyrhizobium algeriense
TGGAGGATAGGCTGGCCACGACGGCGGGGGCGCAACCGGAAATTCTCGCTCACCACTTCGGGAATGCGGGTCTGATCGAAAAGGCGGTCTCCTATTGGCAGGAGGCGGGCGAGCGTTCCAAGGCGCGCTCGGCGATGGCAGAAGCGATCAGGCAGATGCGGAAAGCTCTCGATCTCCTCTCCCAGCTGGCGGATACCCCCCGGCGCCAGCGCACTGAACTCGAACTTCAACTCGCGCTCGGTGGCGCGCTGATCGCCGCGACCGGCCATGCGACCGACGAGACTGGACATGCCTACGCGCGGGCGCGCCGTCTTTGCGAGTTGTTGAACGACACGCCCCACCTGCTCAGGGCGCTGTGGGGTGAGTTCGTGCATTACCACGTGCGCGCCGAAGTCAACCGATCGCATCGCGCCGCCGAGGAACTGCTCGACTTGGCCGGACAACAGAATGATACAGCCGCGCTGGTAGCAGGTCACCGGGCGGTCGGTGACAGCTGGCTCCATCGCGGACAATTGGACTCGGCACGCGCACATCTCGAGCGGGGGCTCGCGCTTTACGACCCGGCGCAGCAGCGCTCTCTGACGGTTCTCTTTGCGGAAAACGCCCGCGTGGCGATGCTCTCCTTCCTGTCCTTGACGCTCGGACTTCTTGGGTTCGCCGAGCAGGCCCAATTGCGGAGCACGGAAGCCCTGGCGGAGGCGCGCGAGCTATCACACCCGATCAGCCTCGCTTTCGCGCTGAGCGTCGCCTGTCGGCTGCATTTCGTGCTCGCGGAGCCGCGCACCGTCCTTCGGCGGGCAGAAGAGCTGATCGCGCTGACCACGGAGCAGGGCTTTGCCTTCTTTCTTGCGATGGGAACGACATATCGCGGCTGGACGCTGGTTGAGGCCGGCGACGCACAGGTGGGGATAGATTGGTTGCGACGCGGCATCGACGGGTTCCGAGCGTCCGGCGCGGCATGGATCCTTCCATTCTACCTCGCGCAGCTTGCGACAGCGCACGCGAAGATGGGGCAGCCCGAAGTTGGGCTCGGCCAGCTGTCGGAAGCTTTGGCTCTGACCGAGAAGTCAGGGGTTCGGTGGTTCGAAGCCGAACTGTATCGGCGTCGAGGCGAGCTGTTGCGGACCGCTCGGCCGGGCACCACGGCCGAAGCGGAGGCCGACTTTCACCGCGCCATCACGATCGCGCGCCAGCAGGACGCGAAGCTCTGGGAACTCCGCGCCGCCGCCAGTCTAGTGTCCTGAACCAGAAGTTCGCAACATCGCGTCGTGTTTTGCCGGGGCATTGTACCGGCAGAAGCGTTCGATGGAAGCAAGGATATCATCGGCGGACTTGGTCCATCGGAACGGTTTGGGATCGGCGTTGTGTCGGTCGATGAACGAAGTGATGTCAGCCCTGAGGGCGGCGACGCTGCGATAGACGCCGCGCCTGATCTTCTTGTCGGTAAGGAGCGCGAAGAAGCGCTCGACCTGGTTGAGCCATGACGAACTGGTCGGGGTCAGGTGCACGTGCCAACGCGGCCTTTTAGCCAGCCACCTTTGGATCAGTGGGGTCTTATGCGTGACGTAATTATCCATGACGAGATGGACGTCGAGTTCGCGCGGCACGGCAGCCTCGATCTCGTCGAGGAACTTGCGAAACTCGGCGGCACGGTGGCGTCCGTAGCACTTGCCGATGACCCGTCCGGTCGCAATGTCGAGGGCGGCGAACAGCGATGTGGTACCGTGCCTCGTGTAGTCATGGCTCCTTCGGGCCGGCTGGCCCGGACGCATCGGCAGCATCGGCTGACTGCGGTCCAGCGCCTGGATTTGGGACTTCTCATCCACACATAGAACGATGGCGTGCTCCGGCGGCGAGACGTAAAGGCCCACGACGTCGCGCACTTTGGCCACGAAGTTTGGATCGGTCGAGAGCTTGAACGTCTCCATCCGGTGCGGCTGGAGGCCGAAGGCCCGCCAGACGCGTTGCACCGTCGACACCGACAGGCCACTGGCCTTCGCCATGCCGCGGGAACTCCAGTGGGTGGCGTTCTCGGGGCAACTTTCCAACGTCCTCACGATCACGGCCTCGATGCGGGCATCGTCAATCGTGCGTGGCGCCCCGGAGCGCGGCTCGTCATGCAGCCCGTCCACGCGCCGCTCCACGAAACGACGCCGCCACTTGCCTACCGTCTGCCGGTCCAGGCCTAGCTTGGCCGCCACTTCCTTGTTCTGACCACCTTCCGCGCAGGTCAGCACGATCCGGGCTCTCAGAGCCAGCGCCTGCGCTGTCTTCCGCCGCATTGTCAGCGACTTCAGTTCGGCACGCTCACCATCGCTCAATATCAGGGGGGCAAGTTGCTGGACCGCCATCAGACACTCCGTCGCTGCTCCAGCCTCCAACCCTGGCACAGCGACGCGACTCTACTGCGAATCTACGATTGCGAACTTGTGACTTGGGACACTAGCCCGACTCTGGCGCGACCAGGAAAGGCCCGGTGAAGCACGCGGTCTCCTCGCGGCGGTCTACAGCTGGTTCACCGAGGGCTTCGAGACGCTCGACCTGCAGGAAGCCAAGGCGCTACTGGACGAACTAAGGGCGTAAAATCACTCTGGAGGCGTGGCGCGACGTATGACGTACCGCGTAGGCACTGAAGCTATCTCGGCACCTGGTGCGGAAAGCAGATTGCGGACAGTGCTAAACACGCGGTGGTGCCGAAGACAAAACGGGAGGCATTGGAACCAAGGTCATCTCGCAGGTCCGCTTAGCCCGCCAGAACCGACCGATCCGCAAGTGCCGCCATGCTTTTTTAGTTGCGCCGGGCGTTAGCTACCGGACTGAAGCAAAAACGGATCCACGGACTGAGCTAATCGGGCCGCCAATTGGGCGGCCGTCGGCGTGGACTGCTTTTCGAGGGGCAGCGAGCCGACAGAATTGACCGCCAGCCCAGCACCCGCGACAAAGGCAGCTATCGCAATCGCAATGAGATACCTCATGGCAATGGTCCTTCATCGGTCCCACCAACTAACTGGGCACCCTCAGAAATGGTTCCAGAGCGCTTCCTGAATAGGAGGAAATGCTCATAAACAGACGAACGGCTGACAGGATCCCCGCCACTCTCCCGCCGAGCCTGCTTTGCGCTCGCAGAAAGGTGCCGACTTCCGTTCGTGGGCACTCAGCGGACGTGGTGGTCCCGATGCGTGATGTCCGTAGTTGGGGGAAGACCGGAAGTAGTCGGCCGACGACCAAGATGACGCGATTGACCCAAATGTATGGTCCGGCCGCGCGTTGCAAGAGGTTTCGTCAACCTGGCAGATGCGGTCCTGCATCAATGTATCCGGCCTCTGATTGGAGCGTGTGGTGCTCCGGGCCATCATG
>NZ_PYCN01000101.1 GCF_003062295.1 Bradyrhizobium algeriense
GATCGTGGCGAGCGAGTTCCTCGACCCGGGCCCGCACCCGCTGCAGCGCGGCTTCCGCCGCAAGGCGCTCACCAGCAGTGGCGGCACCCACGAACAACGCCTCGATCTTCCGAAGCTTCTCGCGCAGCTGCGACTCGCTGTTCATCCTGATCCCGTTGCCCGCTCCGAACCGGGATCACCCCATCACGGCGCCCCGGCGGCGTCAATCATCCCGACCGCGCTATCCAGAGCATTCCGCGCAAGTCAAGCCCGGGCACCGGTGATCCTATCGTGACGCTCACAGCCTCTCAGCATTCGCGAACCGGCGAAGGGAAACTCCAGATGCAGCCGGTCGAGACGCCGCATGATCGCGAGATCGACGTCCGGCACGTCGTGTACAGACTTGCTGCACAAACGCCCGCGGCCAGCGCGCAAACGATGCTCAGAACCGCGCTTAATTGCGTCGTTTTGCTGGCATTCATCGTTCTACTGTGACTGGCTCTGGTTGTCGCGCAGTGCGCCGCTCCTGCTCGTCCCGTGCTTGATGTCATATAACCAGAACGGTTCGCCTTCGGCTGATTGCCTCCGCGCTCCACCCTTTCTTGAGGGTCGCGCGCCGGTTTTGGTCCGCCCACACAGTTCGCACTCTAGCTCCATTGAATTCCTTCATCATCCGAGACTCGCCCCTCTCTAAGAGCCAACGATCCCGGGTACGCCTATTTCGCGACCAAGTTACCGGCCCATGTCCGCACCTCGACCGCGCTTGCGGTCGTCTCGCGCGCGTGAGAACTGGCTCGCATCATCTCCCGCAATGAACTTCGCAAAGGCTCCCTCTGCTCCTTCCGGCACCCTAAGATTATAAGCGCGCTCCGTCATGTAGGTGTTATCGGCACCCTTAAGCCACACTCCTTTTGCGCCGAATGTTCGTGTCAGACTCGCCAGAGTTGTTACGTTATTCAGTTTTGGCCAAATGCCCACGAAGCCACCGCTGTCATTTTGGATAAGAATGTCTGGATTGAAGGTACCTGCTTGTCGTGGGAATCTGTAGTTGTGGAGACAGGTTCTCCTCCCGCCTGGCGTCTCAAAAGAGAGTGGCCCGTCCGTTCTTCGTTCACTAAATGTTTGGCGAGAGAGTTCGCACATGTCCATTGCCTCGCCGTATCCCCGCGGTCCAAGTCGCAAATACAACTCGCTTCTGGGCACGTAGCTACCGCCAGGACCGCCTATCTTAATCAGCACTGACTTGATGTCGTACTCATTCTTGGTCAACCATCTTCCTGTCCTGCGATAATGCTGCTGAGGGGTTTCGAAGAGCATCGCGTGATTCCATTTCGGCTCCGACTCGTGCCCGATCAGTAGATTGTCGCCGCCGATCTCTATGCATTCGATGGTCTGTCCTGTACTAGATCGAAGCGTTTCTTGGCTTAGTAGACCAGACGTGATGGCATCTGGCCTTTCCATTTGGTCGTCGATTTTTGCTTTACCTTTATCGAAGGACCGCTGTGCTTCCACCTTCCTCAATAGTTCGTCGCACTCCGCCCAATCGGCGTCGGTGAAATCGCGGAGATAGTCATGATGCGCCTCTGACGCAGGCGTGCCACCGACATGGCTGGCGCCAGATGACGATGCCGCAACGGTGTTGGCCCCTTCACCTCGTCCGCTTGATCGAGGCGTTGCTTGTCCAGGCGCGTCAATCGTGATGGCAGCCGGTCTTTCCATTTGAACGTCGATTTTTGCTTTACCTTTATCGAGCGACCGCTGTGCTTCCACCTCCCTCAATAGTTCGTCGCACTCTGCCCAATCGGCGTCGGTGAAATCGCGGAGATAGTCATGATGCGCCTCTGACGCAGGCGTGCCACCGATATGGCTGGCGCCAGATGACGATGCCGCAACGGTGTTGGCCCCTTCACCTCGTCCGCTTGATCGAGGCATTGCTTGCCCAGGCGAGTCAATCGTGATGGCAGACCGTCTTTCCATTTGAACGTCGATTTTTGCTTTACCTTTATCGAGTGACGCTGTATTCAGCTCGTCCCACTTCGCCCAATCAGCGTCGGTGAAATTACTGAAGTAGTCATCAAGCATCGTCCCATCGAACGCTCGCACGCCATGAATACGGCTGTGCGCGCGCGGTGACGCCGCACCGGTGTTGGCCCTTTCACGTAGTCCCCTTGATCGCCTCCCCTCATGGACGCTGGCACTCCTACGAGATTCGTTTTCCCGCACACCCGCCACCTCCTCGCCATTCCTCCCCGGCAGCCCCACAGTTTCCGACGTGTGCTCCTTACCGTCTCTCTGTTCCATATCGTGCGCGTCTAGCAAAGCATTTCGCCGCGCCGCTAGCGACTTTGGCACAGCTTGTGGCCCACGCAGTACAGACGTTTCAGCTCCATTGGCTTGCGCATTGTTGCCCGATCGAGCCTTTCTTTGGCTTGGCAGGTCAATCGTGATAGCAGCGAGCCTTTCCATTCGGTCGTCGATTTTTTTACCCATACCGTCGGAAACGGTGTTTCCATCACTCGGTGGCTCGTCCCACTCGGCCCAATCGGCATCGGTGAAGTCATCGAAGTAGTCATGATGCGCTGCCCCGTCTGATGCAAGCGTATCACCAATACGGTTATCCGTGGACGACGCCGCAACAGCGCTGGCCATTTCACCTAGCACCCGAGTCCTCTTGTGACCGCCAGCAATCCCAAAGGACTCGCTTTCCTGCACGCTCGTCCCCTCCTCGCCATTCCCCGCTGGCAACCCGGCGGCCTCCCAGGTACGCTTCGTACCCCCTCTCAGTTCCATACTGTGGGTCCCTTGCAACGCCCTGTGCAGCAACATGCCATCATCGCGCCGCGTCGCGGGCGAGTTTGACGCAGCTTTGGGCCACTCAAGTGTAGCACTTTTGCCGGATCTCCCCCGCTCCCCGTCGTCAAGATTTCGGGCGTGACGATGCGAAGCGCCAGCTGTTCGGTGGTTCGTGGCTAATGCTTCGTTGCCGCGAGGCTCGTCTACATTTACTGCTCGTGAGGTACCGGCTTCGAGCGGGTGGCCGCGCTCTCCATTGTTAGCATTACGAAGTGTCGCACCGCTGACATCCTTCATGATTTGTTCATTCGCCATGACATGTCCTTTGTCATCTGATGTTATCGGCGCGCTCAGAGCTGGTCCCGGTTGTCTGAACAGAGTTTCCGCGTCGATAGGTGGAGCCTCTGCCGGGGTTAGGCTGCCATGCGGAGTGGCAGCGGGGTGAAGTAGACTTGATCCGGCGTGGTGCCGTCAAGACTCGAATGGGGACGCCTGCTGTTATAGAAGTCGAGATATCGGCCGATCGAGCTGCGCGCCTCGCTGACGCTGTCATAGGCCCGCAGGTACACCTCTTCATA
>NZ_PYCN01000102.1 GCF_003062295.1 Bradyrhizobium algeriense
CATCTCCTGTGTGAGACGCTGCGGGGCAGCGCGGGAGCGCCAGTTCGGGTGAGCGCTCCCGCTCGCCCCGCAGCTCCATTCCCCACCAGTCCAAACCATTCTGTCAGATTAAGTC
Organism: Bradyrhizobium algeriense; assembly: GCF_003062295.1. GTDB lineage: Bacteria > Pseudomonadota > Alphaproteobacteria > Rhizobiales > Xanthobacteraceae > Bradyrhizobium > Bradyrhizobium algeriense. The sequence goes on from NZ_PYCN01000102.1 coordinate 116, forward strand.
GAGACTTTTACAAACCATGGCGTCTTCGAAGGCAGCTTCCATGCTGGCGCGCGGCCGCTCTGCGCGCGTCGTTGCATCGTCAAAGCCTTTGCCTGTCAAAATTTCCTTGGATAGCTACTTCGGTTACAAGGCCGAGGTGATCCATCGGCGCGGGCCATGGCGCAGCTTCGAGGCCGTCGAGTTCGCCACTCTCGAATGGGTCGACTGGTTCAACAACCGACGGCTCCTGGAGCCCATCGGAAACATCCCGCCGGCCGAAGCCGAGCAACGCTACTACGCCATGCTGGAACAACCGGCCATGGCAGCTTAACTTAAACCAAATGGCCTCCGGCAAACCCGGGACGGTTCACTTACGTCACGAGTGCACGAACGCACAAACAAAGAAAGGCGACAAAGCCATATATCCTGCCACCCACCCATTTATTGAACCACCACCCACCCATTTATTGAACCACCACCCACCCATTTATTGAACCACCCACCCATTTATTGAACCACCCACCCATTTATTGAAACGGACCCAGCTTATTCGATTAATCAAGACAACGTTCGTACACCCAAACGACGCAATGAAAAACAAAGGCGCCTTCAGCGCATCCAAAGAAAACAAATCAACGAAGCAGAAATGAAAGACAGACACAATCAAAACAAGCCATTGAACGCCTAAATCGGCCAAGTCTAACAGAGCTCCTAGCCCGCTATCCTCATCCGTGGCTGTTCGCGAAACAGCGCCGGCCCAATCAGCACCACATCACAAGCGCTGCTTGCGCGACTGTACATCGAATTGCCTAACTCTGCCCATGCGGTGGTGTGGGGAATAGCGATGAAAAAGTCGATGTCGGCGGCGGCGGGGCTCTGACATCCAGATGCTCGGTATCTGGCCGCCACGGCTTCACGAGACATATTCGTGTCATACGGCGGGAGCGTCGTCGCCACGACCAGATCGAGGAGCACGCGCGGACGGAGGTTGCGCGGAACGGGATCAAGGTTTCCTCGTTCGAGACACTGCCTGGCAGCCTCAGCCGGCATATAGACATACAGGAGAGGCGGCCCCGGCAGGATCTGCTCCAGGCCTTGAACGGATGTTAGAGTGGCATCTCTTGCCCCGTGAGCCAGCATGTTCATAAGAAAGGTTCTATAGGCTCTGAGCGCGTTCGCAATGTGGTCCACCAGCTCGAGTGTACGGCCTCTCAACAGCGGACACTCGCCGCCCCTAAACACTGGGTTCATACTCGCGGCTAGAGATAAAAATGATGGGAGACTACGGCGAGAGGCTCGTGTACTTGTGAGTTGATGACCCAAAACAACAATGAGGTTTATATAGGCATATAGAGGCTTGTCCAAGAGGACATGCGCCTTTTGATCTCTGACCGGCACAGTTGTTGTCGTTCGGTGTAATAAAGGGGCATTTTTGGATGCGCCCCTTAGGTCGCGTAGAGTTGCAGCTTCTGTGCAGCCGTTAGCCATCGATATAGTTCAAGGGGCGCAACTTTAGCGTTCTGCAAAGGGCTGTCCAGGCTGGTCGATCGGTGGGGCGCAACCTCTGTCTTTTTTAAATTTCGAAAGGTCTCTTTTTGCCTTTGCCAAAGGTTGCATGCTTCTTGAGCGAAGGGGACTTTTACATCATGGATGTCATCCTCTCTCGTTCTCCAGCAGTAAAATATGCTTTGGGTCGCTAGGAGTCGCCAACAGAAATATTATACTCGCTCTCTGAGGTGGACAGAAAATAACCTATCTGATGTAGACTGAAAGCGACGTCATAAGTCGTGCGAGACGGAAGTTGCCACCTTCCGTCTCGCACGACATTTACATCAGGATATATCCTGCCGCCGCCGCCGCCGCCGGGATGGCTCAAGGAACCGTTGCGGAAGGAGATATCTCCGGAATGGCCGCCATGCACTCTCCTCGGTCACGTCGACGACGTTAAGGAGTCGTCCGTGAAGAATACCGAACTCACGCTGGGACGGTCGGAGCGTTGGGGAAGAGTGCGGTGAGGAACAGGCGCAGCAAAGGCCTGAGCCATCGGATGAGGCGTCGGAAGTTGTAGCCGACGGCGGCGAGGACGGCGTTGGCGGCATCGCCGCGACGGAACCAGAGATAATTGCGGCCCATGCGGTGCTCGGCTTTGAGATGGCCGATGACGGGCTCGACGGCGGCCCTGCGGCGCAATTCGCGCTTGATGCTGGGTGTCACTCCTCGCTTCTGGCCGGAGAGGAAGACCCTGAACTTGTATTCGGGCGGCGCGTTGTGGCCGCGATATCCCTTGTCGGTGAGGAGGCGCGCGATGATGTTGCCGATGAGCGCCTCCATGTCCGGGATCACGGTGGCCAGCGTGTGACCGTCATAGGCATTGCCGGGCAGCGCCTTCACATGAGTGACGAACTGGCCGCCCCTGGCGTGGCCGATCGTGGTGGCGACGGAGACTTTGACGCCGATCTATGGACCACGCCCGCGTTGCAAGAGGAATCGACAAAGGGATGAAGCGGTTTGCGCCAATCTATCCGGCTTCAATTTGGGGCTGTTGCCCCGAGCCATCATGGATATCCGCCCACTTCTGTCCTCAATAACTCGCCGGCCTCAAGAAGGGCCATGGAGTCGAACCAGGCTTCAGAAGTGTCGGTGGAACCGTTTCTCCATTCGTCCTTTCCGTCTCGCAAACCTCGGCGGGTTATTGTGCCTTCCTGATCGGACCTTGGATCTTCCTTTCCGGCCCTGTTTCTTATGCGGTGCGGCCCAAGAGGTTGGCGTCGTAGTCACGGCCCTTTGCGAGCATGCTCCAGGCCATGCGCGCGAGTTTTGCGGCCAGGGCAACAACCAAGACATTGGAGTGGAGCCGCTTGGACGCTGCCTCCAACCAGGCTCCGAAGCCATGCCGAGGCCAACTCTGACGCTGCAGAAGTACGGCTCTGGCGCCCTGAATGAACAGCGTTCGCAGGTACCGATTACCGCGCCTCGATATGCGCCCGAGAATGGTTCGATCGCCGGTCGAGATTTGCTTCGGTACCAGACCAAGCCATGCTGCAAAGTCCCGGCCCTTATGGAAGGCATCACCGGTTCCGATGGCAGAGCCGGCTCCGCAAATTTGAACAGGTCGGTAAGTGGAGTTTCTGCCTGACAGCGGGCACGCTGGTGCCTGCGAATCAGGAGCGACGATGAGCAGACGAGCACGCCGAAACCACACACCGGCCTTC
>NZ_PYCN01000103.1 GCF_003062295.1 Bradyrhizobium algeriense
CTCTATCCCCGAGCGCAGCACACGGAGAGTCCCTTCAGCGAGGCTTCGCCGTCCAACTCCCGCTTGCCTGCGGGAAAGGCGGACAGAGGCGCTGTCAAGCGGCTTCCGCTGCGGCGGGCTGGTGGGTCTGGCAGTTGGTCGGACAAACCCGGGCGCAGGCGCCGCAGCCGATACAAGCGCCCCGGTCATTCATCACCATAATCTTCTTTTCGATCTCACCGTCTTCGTCATCGTCGAGATCGACAAGATCGCCCTCCTCATTGATCCCCTTCAACGTCATGACGTCGCGACCGCAGACCTTGAAACAGCGGCCACAACCGATGCACTTCTTGGGATCAATTGAGATCAGGTAGTTCGGCGTCCAGTCGCGGCCGTCGCGCGTTGCAAATGACATGATCGGATACCCTTTTTAGGCCTTTTCCAGCGCCTTGAGATCCTCGCGCTTGCGCTCGAGTTCGGCAAAGGCATCGTGCGCCTTCTGCGCCACCGCCATGATCGAGGTCCAGTTGATGGGAAGTTCCTCCGACAAATCATGCAGATCCATCTTGGCCTTCGTCGCCTTGACCGACAGCTTTCTTATTTCCGCTTTCAGCATTTCAAGGTCGCTCATGAGCTGCTCTCAATAGTTGGCCACGTCGGGAAATTTCCGGGTCATCTCGATGCCGCCTTCGACGTATTTGTCACCCTCGGCGGCGAGCTTTGCGAGATTGTCGAAGCCGAAGCGATGCACATCGCGCAGCTGCTTGTTCACCACGATCAGCCGGCCGCCGATCAGCACCATGCGGCCAAAGCCTTCGTGGTGCATCTTCAGCATCGGCTGGATCATCACACCGGTCGTCTTCTCGATCGAGAGCGCGACCGCATTGAAGAACAGCTCCAGCCGCCAGACCGTATCCGGATCGGGATCGCCGACGATCGGCAGCGCGCGCCGTTTCTCCTTGTCCAGAATATAGGGTTCGAGCAGATCGAGATCGCTCTTGCCGTCCCAGGCGCCATGGACGTCCTGGGCGCGCCAGATCTTGATCAGTTCCCTCACGAATGGCGCATCGAGCGCGCGATCGGTTTGCACGATATCCGCGGCTTCAGTCATGTCGTCCTCATTCTTCGAAATCGAGCGTGCGCTCCTGGTCCTTTGCCAGCGCCTTGCGCAGCCAGGGTGGCGGCGTACCCTTCAGCACGTGCTGAAGCTTCTCGACCAGCGCCAGAATGTTCTCGGGCTTGTTCACCTTGATGGGATGTATATTGTTCGCCACTACCCGCGCGGCACCGGAGCCGCCGATGGCAGCGACATAGAGAATGGCGCAATCCTTGATTGCCTCGATCTTGGGCGCGAGCTTGTCCTCGTTGCCGTCTTCCTTGAGATCGCCGTAGAACTGAACCGCCTTCAGAAATACGTGCCCGCCCGGCCCAACATCATAGATCGCGATGTACTTGGCCCAGCCAAAGTGCGCATCGACGCGCCTCAAGTCTTGGGTAGCGAATGCGACCTTCATGCAATCGACCCCTCTGTTGCGTCGATGAAGCTACGGCGGCCGGGCTTTAAGGGCCGTCTCGAGGTCCGCCAGCTATCGGGCGTCGGCTGATGATTTTCCTCTCGGTCGGCGATCACGAGATTGGCGATATTGAAGATCACATCGCGCGTGCCGCGATAGCCGACGGATAGCTGGTGTCCCGCGCCGATCCGATCGAACATCGGAAATCCCGCGCGATAAAACGGAATCTTCAGCCGCGCCGCCGCTTGGCGGCCATGCGAATGCGTAATCAGCAGATCGCAATTCTTCGTCCTAGCAAGCTCTTCCAGATCCTCGAGATCGCCGATCAGCACCTCCTTGGTCCCGATCCGCTCCAGCACCGGCGACGGCGTGGTCGTCACGGCCGCCGTCACCTGCGCGCCCATCTCGTGAAGCATGCTGGACAGGTCGAACAGGAGGTCAGGCTCGGCACCGATCGCGAGCTTGCGGCCGCCGACATGGAAATGCGCGTCCAGCATCGCATCGCTGAGCTGGCCGCGCTGGCGCCGATATTTTGCTGGCACAGGGCGGCCACTGATGTCGCTCAGGAAAGCGATGAATTCATCGTTGGGGATGAGGCCGCACAGCCGCTCGAACAAGCGAAACGGCACCCCAGACTTCGCCTGCATGGCTTCTGCCGCCCGCCGCATCTGCGCACCGATGGCAATGGTCCAGCTGGACCGGCCCATGCCCGCGACTTCGTCAACCCCGATGCCACCAATGGTCGTTGGCGTAAACTCGTCCGGGATATGCCCGTCCAGCGATCCCGCGAGATCAGGCAGGAAGGATGGCTTCAGGCCGAAATCCTCCAGGATCGTCCTAAGTTCGTCGAGGTCACCCGGCGTCAGGTGACATCCGGGGAGGACATTCACCCGCGCGGGATCACGCTCCGCCCCGACCGCCGGCGCCTCCACCAGTACCTCGACCATGCATGCCACTGTCTTTCCCCACCCGTCCTGGAAGGCGTCCTTGAAATCGGGCGTGGAGACAAAGACAAGAGGAAATTTGGCAAGCTGCGGATGCTGCTCGCGGATCAGCTTGATGTAGCCGTCGACGTCATCGCCATTGGTTTCGGTCACTCCGGTCGAGCAGATCCCGATGATCTCCGGCTTGGCACGATTGTATATGTTGAGGATAGCCTGCTCGACATTTTCATAACCGCCGAGCACGGTCGCCACCTCGCTCATCGCAGTCGTCTGCAGCGGCACCGCCTCCTTGAAATGCCGCACAAACAGCGTGAGCCCGAAGGATGTGCACCCTTGCGAGCCGTGCAGAAGCGGCATCGCCCCACGCAGCCCCATGAAGGCGAATGCGCCGCCAATCGGCTGACTCATCTTCAGCGGGTTGACCGCGCAGGCCTTCTTCGGCGTGGTGACGATGGCCATGACGCCGTCCTATTCCGCGGCTTGCAGCATGGCAGGCGGCGAGGACACCGGCATCGTGGCCAGGATGTCCTCGATACGCCTCTTACAGCAGCCACCGAACGCGTTGGTGTGCTGTCTGACTGCCTCGACGCTGGTCAGGCCATGCGAGCGGATTGCGTCCTCGATGGTTCCGAGCTCGACTTCCTTGCAGAAGCAGACCTTTTTCGCGCGCCGGGTCGTCTCCGGATCGGCGGCAACCTCGGCGGCCTGCGCGTCCATCCGCGCCATCCCCTTGGTCTGCCGATTCTTGGCCACCTCCTCCCACGGCACTGGTCGACGCAGCTGCTCCCACATCGGGTTGAACAGCGCTTTGTCGATCTCCTCGACCAGCTTCACCATACCGAC
>NZ_PYCN01000104.1 GCF_003062295.1 Bradyrhizobium algeriense
CAACGGAATCTGCGAGCGCTTCCATCGAACCGCGCTCGATGAGTTCTATCGTGTGGCGTTCCGCAAGAAGATCTATCGAACCATCGACGAGCTGCAGAATGATCTCGATGTTTGGGTGACGGCGTACAACGAAACGCGCCCGCATCAGGGACGATGGTGCTATGGAAAAACACCGATGCAAACCTTTCTTGACGCGCTGCCCATTGCGAAGGAGAAATTGCTGCCGGCCGCGTAGCGCCGGACACAAATCTTCGTCGGACACCCACCACGACGAAGAGCCAGTGGTCAGGTCAAGTGCATACTTTTACACAGGAAACGATCGTCACCGGCTTTCCCCGCTTCTTCTTTCCCTTGGCAGAGGCTTTCTTCAGGACTTCGACTTCCCGATACCCGCGTCACGACACGGCGCGGAAAGATGATTTTCCTCGGCACAGGCTGCTTGCGCGAGCCCGAGCAGCGTATCTTTGCCGGCGCCACTCGGCCCACCACCAGGACGAGCCGACCGGGGCCGATTGCTTCCATCTCTTGCGGCGCCATCATCGAAATTTCGCTCATGCGACACGGCGTCCTTCACGCCAGACACTGCGCACGACCGGAATATTGCCTGCAACGTGAACACGGATCAGGTCGGCTCGCTTGCCCACCGCAATCTCGCCGCGGTCGGAAAGCCCGACGGCGTCCGCCGGCGCCTTGGTCACCGTGCGCATCGCGGCCGGAAGACTGATGCCCGGCACCTCTCGCGGCAGTTACAGCGCTGCCATCAGGAGGCTCGACGGAATGTAGTCGGACGACAGGATGTCCAGCAGACCTTCCCGCGCGAGGACGACGGCCGCGATGTTGCCGGAATGCGAGCCACCGCGCACCACGTTGGGGGCGCCCATCAGGATATAGATGCCGGCCTCATGCAATCCACGCGCGGCCTTCCGCGTGGTCGGGAATTCCGCCACAGCAACGCCATCGCGTACCGCGTCCGCGACATTCTCCTCGGTGGTGTCGTCATGGCTTGCGAGCGGAATCTGGTGCTCCCGCGCCAGTGCCACGATCTCGCGCATGTTGGTCGCCGCATAGGCCTTGTGATAAGCGAAGCGTTGCTCGAACAGCACGTCGAGCTCCGTATCGGTCTTGCCGCCGCCTTTGCCGCGATGGTAGTCGCGTAGCTTACCTTCATCGCGGAACTGGCGCTGTCCGGGTGTGTGATCCATCAGCGACATCAGCCGCACGTCGGGACGGCCGACCATTTCCTTGGCTTCCTCAACCACGCTCGGCATCGGCATCTCGCAGCGCAGATGCAGGAAGTGATCGGCTCGTAGGAGATCGGCTTCGCGCGCGGATGAAATAGCCGCTTCGAGCATACGGGCGCGGCCGTCAAATTCTTCCGCGTCATCCTCGCGCCACACGCGTAGCGAGTCCAGCACGGTCGTAATCCCTGACGTCGCAAGCTGTCCGTCATAGGAGATGACTGCGGCCACGGGATTCCAGAACACTTTTGGCCGCGGCATGTAGTGCGCTTCCAAGTGATCAGTGTGCAGCTCGATCAGGCCGGGCGTCAGCAGGTCGCCGCCGGCATCTTCCGCGCCCGCGGGCGCCCTGCCCTCGCCGATCTCGGCGATCCGGCCGTGAGCCAGAGCAATCCAGCCCTGCTCCATCACCCTGTCAGCCAGCACGATCCTGGCGTTTGCTATCACGGCTTCATTCCGCTGCGCGTTCATTTCCACTTCGTCCTTCAGGCCGCGGCGGCAAATTGTGTGACGTCGACGATGCGATCCGCGATCAAATTGCGGATTTCATCGTCATGGACGATCGCGACCATGGCAACACGCCGGCGTTTCTTCTCTGCGATCAACTCCACCACGACGGCGCGATTGGCGGCGTCTAGCGAGGCCGTCGGCGCGTCGAGCAACAGTATCGGCAGATCGGAGATGAAGCCGCGTGCAACGTTGACGCGCTGCTGTTCACCGCCGGAAAAGGTCGCAGGCGGCAGCCGCCACAGACGCTCGGGGATGTTGAGACGATGCAAAAGCTGACCTGCGCGCTCGCGCGCCTCAGCCCGCCGGATGCCGTTGTCGATCAGAGGCTCGGCGACGACGTCGATGGTCGCAACGCGCGGCACCGCGCGCAGGAACTGGCTGACATAGCCGATGGTCGAGCGCCGGACATTGATTATTTGCCGGGGCTCGGTCGTGGCGAGATTGATCAGCGCACCGCTATGACGGATGCCGATGCGGCCGCCGTCGCAGCGGTAGTTGCCGAAGATCATCTTCAGGATCGAAGACTTTCCCGCGCCGGAGGGCCCAGACAGCACGACGCACTCGCCCGGATTGACGTGGAAGGTCACGCCGAGCACGACCGGCAGCTCGACGCCGCCCTGCAGGTGCATCGTAAAAGTCTTTTGTGCGTCGACGATCTCGATCATGGCGTTCATTGCGCGGCTCATGGCGGCAGAATCGAAGAGACGAAGGAGTTGGGTGTAGGGTTCGCGCGGATCGTCGAGCACCTGGTCGGTGAGGCCGGTCTCGATCACCCGCCCGCCCTTCATCACCATCACGCAATGTGACACCAGCCGCGCCACAGCGAGATCATGGGTGACGATGACGACTGCTAGTTGCAACTCGGCCACGAGGTTGCGCAGGAGATCGAGCAGGCGCGCCTGCACCGAGACGTCGAGGCCGCCGGTCGGCTCGTCCATGAACACCAGCCGCGGCTCGGTGACGAGATTGCGCGCGATCTGCAAACGCTGCCGCATGCCGCCCGAATAGGTGCGCGGCGCAACGTCGATCTCGACACGCTCGAGCCAGCTTAATGCGGTGTCGCGGATACGCCCATAGTGATTCCAGCCCACCGCCATCAGCCGTTCGCCGACATTAGCGCCGGCCGAGACCGGCATGCGCAGGCCTTGCGCGGGATCCTGGTGCACATAGCCCCAATCGGTGCGGAACAGAAAGCGCCGCTCGGCTTCGCCAAGCGTGGCAAGGTCGCGCGTCACGCCATCGCGCATCCGATAAAAGACGCGGCCGGCACTTGCCGCGAGCTGCCCGGAGAGGAGCTGCAGCAGCGTCGTCTTGCCCGAGCCGGATTCGCCGAGCCGGACCGCCCGGTCAGAGTGTTGGCGCCGTCGCACTCGGACGGGTGGAGGGCTTCCGAACGGATGCCGAGCGCGAGCTCCGCCCCAGACGGAGCATCGGAGAGAAGCTGGAAGCTGGCGCCGA
>NZ_PYCN01000105.1 GCF_003062295.1 Bradyrhizobium algeriense
TGCTTCTCAAAACTCAAGCAGTTCCGCCGCGTCGCAACCCGCTTCGAAAAGACCGCCCGAAACTATCGGGCCGTCGTTACTCTCGCCGCCATCGTCCTATGGCTCCGCTAAATGTCCACACCACCTAGGGCCTCGTTGTCGGGTCCGCCGCCGGGAAAACCGTCGCGATACGGAACGGGCCCCCATATTTGGATGTTCACAACCGAAAGGGCGCCCGCCAAATGACCCGCGCCATCCAAGCCCCATGGCCAAATCAAAGTTCAAGGACTCAAAATCTCTGTTTCCCGGTACTGGGTACCGGTCCCCCAGCTCCATCCGGCAGGGGCGGTGACACGCCGGAATTTCCAACGGTCACGTCTGCATTTTCTACCTGCCAAGTCGCGCTATCGGCAAATCGCACATCGTCCAGCATAATCTCGAGGGCATGCTTCTGGTCAAGCCCGCGCATCAGCAGCGCTCCCTTATCGCCACGCACATGGCGTAGAACGATCTGGCGATAGACCGGAATGCTGTTGCCTTGGGCGTGGGGATCGTATTTCGTATCGAATATGATCGGCCATCGGTTGCCGCTGAGGCTTACATTCTCATAGGTCACCTTCTCGACCAGGCCGCCCTGGCTGACATCGCTCTTGATACGCAGGCCCGACGCCGTGCCGTCGAGGGTCAGGCCGCGCACCAGTATGTCGCTAACACCCGAGCTCACCTCGCTGCCGATCGACATGCCGTGCCCCCAACCGAAGCTGTTATTGATGATGGAGACATAGCGGGTGGGACCATTGTTGCCGGCCTTGATCGCCACATTATCATCGCCAGTGCGGATGAAGCTTTGGGTGATGGTCACATCCTGGCTGGCGCCTGCATCAATGCCGTCGGTGTTGCGGATATTGGCGGGTGCATCGATGGTGACGCCCCAAAAGGTGGCACCTTCGACCCGGTTCATCGCCACGTGGAAATTGGGCGCATTGCGCAAGGTGATACCGTGGAAGGTGATGTCTTTCGCATCGTCTATCTGGATCAAACCCGGGGCGTTCAGGTCGCCGCCCTCGGTTTGCGCGCGGCGGGCCAGCCGCCACCAAGGTCCGGTGCCGCCGACCACGTACGCGCCACCCAGGCCATCGATGATGCCGTCGCCATAGATGCCGCCACCGCGCGTTTTGGCAAAGTTGATGAACGGCCGACAGCCGTCGCCCTTGTCATCGATGGTACCGCAACTTCCCAGGCCCTTGTCATAGGCCGTTGGGTCGGGGATGGCAAAGAGCGTTGCATTGCGCTCGATCCAGAGCGTAACGCCCGATTTCATCTCTATTGGACCCGACCGGAACTCGCCACTCGCCAAATAGATCGCTTCGCCAGCGGGGCAATTGTCAATAGCGTCTTGCAGCCTGATCGTTTCGTTCTTGCTGGAAGGGACCAGGCGGGCGCACACCTGTCTAGGCGCGACAGGTTCGGCGACAGTGCGGCGGTCTTGGGCCTGGACGGCGGGGCAAAGAGCGATGGCGGCAACCGTGGACAGCACGGCCCGGTAGCGGAAAAGGTTTGTCATGAACACCCTCGTGCGTTTGCGCCCTTCTAGGCGACGTGATCTGTCCCGTAAGCTGAACGCCGGCCAATTCTGGTTCGCAGTCAGGAAGGCTTGCCAAGAAGGCACCAACGGTCCGGCTACGATTGCAAAAGCCAAGGCGTTCAGGCCTGGTCCTGACGCAAAGTCCGCGATTTCCCGCGAATTGGTCGTGACGTTGAATCCGGGGGCTCGCAGTTTCAATTTTCCCTGGGAGTAAGTGTAAACCGATAGGGCCGGATTGTAGCCGGTGGCAGTGTACGGATCGCAATTCTTTGCTCGGCTGGCCGGGCCGATAGCGGTGGTGCGTCCTTAATGTTGTATTCTCCCGCCAACGCGGTGCTGGTGATCAAGGCCAGGGGCCCCATGCCCAACGCCCTGGTCGTCCTGGAAGTCCAATTCTTCATGATTGCATTTCGTCGCATAAGATGTCGTATCCTGCGGTGGACAACTCCGATAAAGCAGGGGAGCTGGATGGTGTTGGCAAGCAGCGGAGCAAAAGCTGGGCCAATCGCCCGATGCTTCCGTATATGAGAGCCGCTGCGTGGACAGCTGGTCAGAACGAACGCGCAGCACCTCCTTTTGATCCAAAGCAAACCGGTGCTTGTTTACTATCCAACATGTTGCGAACACGACATTGCACACGAAAAACCGCAACAATTTCGCTGTTTCGCACTCGCCCAATCCTGCAGCCTCACACGCCGCATGGAGAGCTGGCGGCAATACGATCAGGAGCGCGTTTGAGTCTCGACCTGCCGCACTGTGATGCGGTCGCCGGTTCTCCGCGAGCCCGCGACGACCGCACCTCGCGCCAAAGATTATAGCCTGCGCATTCTCGCCTGCATCGGAGATGGATTATGACGGGCAAGTCCGCCGCGTAAAAGCAAAAAGTCAGCCACACGGATGGCCTGTGACGAGGACGAGGCGCTTTTTCCCATTTCGAAAGTGAGGCCAAGAAGGGCAACTTGGCCGCAACCACTGTCGCGATATGGTAAGCGCGCTACGCAGCTTCAGCGCCTGGGTTCGAACGACTGGGAGGCCGCCAATGACTGGTCGGCTTAGCCAACTGGTCCGTCCTACTATCCTCAATCAGCGTTGATACAGCTCCGGCAGCGGCTGCCGGAAGGCCGGCGCTTAGCCGTGCCATCAGGCCGGCGACCATGTCGAAGCGAAGTGACTGAGGACGGGAGGCCCGGGAAGGCACTCGGCAATCAGGCGCATTGCAGGAGCTCCCCCATCTGGTGGACCCGTTGGTAGTACGTTGCGGCTCTGGGATCGAGCCCCCGGGCCATCGCAGCAGCGGCCGCCGGATTTCGGGCCTGTCATCGCGAGGGGCGGTAGCAGCACGACCGCCCACGCTGGGCCTCGGAGGGCCTCGTCGAAGCACTCCACAGCGAGGGGACCCTGCCGAGCGCGGACAGTCCAAGGGATATCTCCATCGATGGTGTTGTAAAAGTCTCGACTTAATCTGACAGAATGGTTTGGACTGGTGGGGAATGGAGCTGCGGGGCGAGCGGGAGCGCTCACCCGAACTGGCGCTCCCGCGCTGCCCCGCAGCGTCTCACACAGGAGATG
>NZ_PYCN01000106.1 GCF_003062295.1 Bradyrhizobium algeriense
CAACGGAATCTGCGAGCGCTTCCATCGAACCGCGCTCGATGAGTTCTATCGTGTGGCGTTCCGCAAGAAGATCTATCGAACCATCGACGAGCTGCAGAATGATCTCGATGTTTGGGTGACGGCGTACGGCAAGCGCTACGCCCGTAAAGGCGCCGCGGGCGCCATCGAGTTCGCCTTCGGCTTCGATCTGTCGCCGCTCGTTGTTCGTTCCGAGGAATTCGAGCACCTGGCGACCGAGATAGCGGCCGAGGCGCGCGCGCTTAAGCTCGCCCGCGAGCGCGTCACGCTGTGCCGGCGCGATATCGCCAAGATAATCGCGACGGGTATCGCGGAAGGGGTGCCGACGCGCAGGGGAGGGCAAGGGCCAGCAGACTGGCAGGAAGTGCATCAGGCCTTCCGCTCGATCGTGGACGGGATTCCACGGGCTGCAAGCCCCGTTGCAGCTCGAGGCGATCGCCGACGAGCTCTCCCAATTTGCGGACGACGTTCTCGATCTGTTGGAAACTCATATCAAAACAGAAAATATGAGCGCCAAAGAGTCCCAAACTGAGCGCCACTTACAGAACTCAAACCCACCCCCCCTTACTGATCTTGAACCTGCCCTCCAGTTAAAGCCCGCGAAACTCATCGTGCCAAGCTGGATCGTTCTCTGCTTCTGTCGGACGCCATTAAGGCTGCTCGCGCGCTATCGTATGCTTTGCTGATTGAGCGTCCGAGCGGACGAAGGCCCTCGACTAGCTCACGTTCGCTCATGTTGTTTGTGTTTGGGCCATTTCCCAAATCGTGCATTCTGGTATAAATTCGATTGATTTCACTATCCAGGTCCGGATTGTGCGACTCGGCCGTATTCCTAGACGAGGCCGCTGACCTCGAAGCCAAGCTGGCTACCGTGGATGCATGCTCGATCCTAGCCTCATGGCCATAGTCCGAAAACAGATCCGGACGAGCGACGATTGCATCGAAAATTTGCACTTTGTGATCTGCGTCCAAATGTTTATGCCCCCGCACAAGAGCGGCGGCTGCAAATCTGCGGACCACCGGCGGATTACCATCCTGCTCAAACAATTCGATTGCTCTCCTGACGAGGCGATTTGTGTTCACGCGGTCAAGTCCAGCTAGATCGCGGGCTATGCTGTGGAGCGACATCGCTTGCTGGAACGGAGACAAGTTAAGAATATCATCGACGAAAGCAGATCTTCGCGCATTCCCTTCAAATTTGACTGTAGGCGAAGCGACCTTAGCTCGACACGAGGGATAGGAAAAACCTTGCGCTTCTTCTTCAGTCAATGGCACATTATCAAATTGCGATAAGCCTCCCGGGGGAATCGCCAAGTGATTCACAATCCGCCCCAGCCCAGCAACGTCACTGAGCCGCCTCTCAAAAGTCGCGAGGGCAGGGGTCTCAATCGCTTGTCGCATCGAGCGGCTCACGAGTTTAAAGTTCGTGAGACTTTTTGCTGTCTCAATAGGATCATCGGTGAGTAACCGCCGCGCCACTTCGGCCAGCGGGTCAACTGGCAAGTGACCCATTCCTTCGGCACGGCGGCTATCGTCGTCTGCCCCTTCAGGGGTCTGCGGATGATCGCGATCCATAATGAGACCTCTCACGTTTCGGCAGCCCTAGGAGGTAACAGCCGGGAGCGCTCAATTGAACCAATATTGCGTTAAACTTGTAGCTGGGCTGCGTCGAGCTATGCAGGACGGTGGGTGATGACGGAGTGAGATAGGCGGCGACGGGTGTCTCAGTGGCGCTTGCCCAGCGTCGACCCGACGTAGTTCAACAGCGATCTGGACATCTCCCCCACACCTTCGTGCTCCCGGTGCCTCTGTCCCGGATGGTCGCACCATACGCCACGATCTTGAAAACCGCAGCCGAACATCAGCACCGAGAATCTTATAGCGGTTACAAATGCGATCGAGCGGTTGCACGAGGAGTTCAAGCGGCGGATCAAAACCCAAACCGTGCTGCCCTCGGCCGACACCGCCGCGATGATGTTCTGGGCCCTGCTGGCCTCGGGACAGATTAGCATGCGCAAGGTCGATGGTTGGCAAACCCTCGCCACAAAACCCATCGATCAGCCGACCTTGCCGCCTGAAACGATAACTTCATGTTCCCGGAGAATTCGCCAAGCCGAATTCCAACCGCACATCATGCCCTCCGTCTATCAAACGGAACAGGCCCTTCCGACTAGTTCGTGACCCATGTGAAGGCGCTGCCCGGCAACCCCTATGACGGCCACACACTTGCAACCGTCATCCCAGAGATGGAAGCGCTGACCGGCAACACTATCGAGCGCGCTCTCCTCGACAAGGGTTATCGCGGCCACAACGCCCCGCCCGATTACAAGTTCAGGGTGTTCATCTCAGGACAGAAGCGGCGGGTGACGCCACAGATCAAGCGCGAGCTGCGACGGCGCTCCGCCGTCGAGCCGGTCATCGGCCACCTCAAATCCGAGCACCGCATGGGCCGCAACTACCTCTGGCATCGCCAATCCTCGGCGATCCGGCGCGCTCATCTTCCGGACCTCCTGGCTAAGAAATCTCGCTCAACCGTCAATTGTCCGATCTTGGCGTGGAGCTTCTCGACCTCCAGTTCTTGGGCCGCCTCGCCATCCCGACCAGCGCCCGCGTCGAACGCCCGAACCGCTTGATCCTGAAGCTGCTTCTTCCAGGCGTAAATCTGGTTCACATGCACCTGGTAGCGCTGCGCCAGATCCGTCACCGTTGATTGTTCTCGCAGCGCCTCCAAGGCGATCTTTGCCTTCAGCGCCGCATCGATTTTCCGTCTCGTCTTCTTCATGGTCCGCTCCGTTTATCAAAACAGAACGGCATCCGCACTACCTAAGCCGCCGGTCCAAAATCCGGGGTCCACTTCAGTCGGGGTGTTGGAACTGGCCAAGCAGTTGGGCAATGTCAGCCAGGCCTGCAAGATGATGGGATATAGTCGCGACAGCTTCTACCGGTTCAAGGAACTGTACGACAAAGGCGGCGAGCTGGCGCTTGCCGAGATCAGCCGGAAGAAGCCGATCCTCAAGAACCGTGTCGCGCCTGAGATCGAAGCGGCAGTGGTGGCGCTGGCGATCGAA
>NZ_PYCN01000107.1 GCF_003062295.1 Bradyrhizobium algeriense
ATCCGCATTAGGCGAGCGGCCAAATCGAAAAAGCCGCCAAACTCGGCAAAATGACTGCGCCCGCCACGTCGCCAAACTCGCGACGTGTCTATGCTTCCGCTAGGACGTTTTTACGCAACCAAGACCCATCTCCGACATCGGCTTTCGGGCAGGCTCGCTCACACGTTACAGGCGGCGGCCTCTCGGTTCAAAGGCCGCTAAACCAATTGTAGCCTTCATCTTCCCAATAGCCGCCGGTGTAATTATTGAGCACGACAAGCCCGATCACGTGCTTAGGATTTTTGAAGCCGAGCTTGGTCGGAATGCGCACGCGCATGGGAAAACCGTATTTCGGCGGCAGGACCTCTCCATCGTACTTGAAGGTCATCTGCGTCTGCGGATGAAGCGCCGTGGCCATATCGATGGAGCTCGAATAGCCTTCGGCGCAGGTGAAATGCACGTACTTTGCACGCGTATCGGCGCCAATCCGGCGGAGGAATTCGCGGAGCGGCGTTCCCGTCCATCTTCCAATCGCACTCCAGCCCTCGACGCAGACAAGGCGGGTGATCTGCGTCTCCTGAGGCAGCGCGTACAGCCGATCAAGCGTCCATGGCCGTTTGTCGTCGACCAAGCCGTCGATCAAGAGTTTGTAATCGTCTTCGTCAATTTCGGGTGCATTCTCCTCGCGATAATACGCATTGAACGGGAAAGGACGCGTGATCGCGGTTTCTGGATAGGTCGGTGCGAGTCGGTTCGGGTTGAATAGCCACGCCTGCACGCGATCATTGAAACGAGACACGATGCGCAGCGCGTTCTCAACCGACGGCCCATCGATGATGTCGCATCCTGTCAGAAAGGCGAGCGCACCGACGCCTGCGCCGGCCCGCAGGAAGGCGCGACGGCTCGGCTCGGGCAGGAGTTTGGCAGCGTCCTTGGCCAGCAGTTCGGCGTCAACCCCGGGAACCGATGATCTCGAACGAGACATCTCTGGTCTCCTAGCGGCCGCAGATTCCAAACCCCATCACCGCAAGCATCGCTACGGCGTTAATCCAATGGGCACCCGGACTTCAAGCGTTACCCGGCTGTTTCGCCTTTGCGAAACCCGGCCCGCCCGAGGGTTGTGTCAGCCGCGCTTACTAGTTCCCACATGGACAACTGTGGTAGTCTAGTCTTGGCAGCTATCAATGCCGCAGGGATCGCCGGAGTTCCTCGAAATCCCTAGCGCGCGAGGTGGAATTGACCCGGGTCGTCGAGGGTCATCCTGGCAGCTGCAAAGCCAATGCTCCAAATCATCAGGGAGGAAGCGATGTCTCGCACCATAGCGTGTTCGCTGCGAATGATCGGTTTTGCCGCCATTCTGGCGGCGCCCGTGGCATGGGCTCAGGAGGCTCCGCCCGTCCGCGTGCGTGGCACCATCGAAGGTGTCATTGATAGCGCTGCCTACGTGGTTAAGACACGCGATGGAGCCGAACTAAAAGTGACACTTGCCGAAAAACCGCAGATCGCCGGAATCGTCAAGGCGTCGCTTTCCGATATCAAGGAGGGCTCGTTCGTGGGTGTTACCGCCATGCCCAAGGCCGACGGCAGCTTCAGCGCACTCGAAGTACACATTTTCCCAGAGGCCATGCGCGGGACTGGTGAGGGACACTATCCGTGGGATCTGCGGCCCCAGAGCACGATGACGAACGCGAATGTTGAACAGATCGCTGCTGCTGTTGATGGGCGCACGTTGACGTTGAAATACAAGGACGGGCAGAAGAAAATCTTCGTCCCCGCCGATGCCCCCATCGTCGCTTACGTACCGGGAGACATGAGCGATCTCAAGCCTGGCGCGAAAGTCCTCATCATCGCGGCCAAGCAGCCTGATGGAACGTTGCAGGGTCGCGCCTGGCGCGTCGGTCGGGATGGACTAACGCCGCCAATGTGACCGCAAGAAGCTCCGAGTGAAATCCGGGGGTCCAGGCCGCTACCCCGTTTCATCGGGCACCTGAGGTGGTATACTTTCTAAAGAGCCGTCCCCGGAAACGGGAGGAGCCGAACTTACCGTTCCTGCGAATGGGCAGCGATCGTGCCATCGGCGGGCATCGTACTTTCAAATCGACCGGCACTCTTCATTTTGCCAGTCCTAGCAGCATGTGCAATTCGCACGTCTGCGCGCGCATTGCGCATGTGGAAGAGGCAACTCCATCGGAGGATCGCAATGAAAGATGTCGACAGAAGATCCGCGCTGGCTTTCGGCCTCGCCGCCACATCGGCGGTCGTCATGGCGAAAAGTGCTGTGGCTCAACCCTATGCGCCGAATCAGGGCACGGAAATCGCTCCCGGCGTGAGGCGGGTTGACTTGGGTAAGCGTGAGTCGATGATCCCCGCGTACAAGACCGTCTCGATGCGCGACGTAGTGTATCAACCGAAATCCAAATCGACGAATCCCGGTATGGCAAACGACATGGTCTGCCATTGCCTCGAGGGCGAATTGGTGGTCAACCAAGGTCCGGGTAAGGACTTCACAGTTAAGAAGGGTGACGTGTGGAGCTGCAACAAAGGTCTCCCAGAGAATAACGAGAATGCAGGCAGCAGCGTCGCGATCATGCGGGTCATCGATCTGTTGTCCACCTAAGAGCCCCGCCAACTTTTCTCGATAAACCAAAGCCCGGCCCTACGGCCGGGCTGACTATTCGACTTGAGCGGCGCCAGCAAGGTGATAATTAGGCTGACACGCGAGTTGCGTTGGAGCTGGATGGTTCGTGCACTCGCGCAACTCTTCATCGAACATGCCCGCGAGGTCACGAAGCCGATGCCGAAGGTCGCGCAGCCGGGGCGATCCAATCCTTTTCGCGCGACACGATCGGTGCGGGTCGTCGGCAACTTCCCAAATGTCCGGAACTGGCACCTTTGAGACATGGCGACCGGCCCTGACGATGTCCGTTTCCAGGGGAAGACCGGAAGTATTCGGCCGACGGCTAAAGTGACGCGATTGACCCAAATGTATGGTCCGGCCGCGCGTTGCAAGAGGTTTCGTCAACCTGGCAGATGCGGTCCTGCATCAATGTATCCGGCCTCTGATTGGAGCGTGTGGTGCTCCGGGCCATCATG
>NZ_PYCN01000108.1 GCF_003062295.1 Bradyrhizobium algeriense
TAGCTTAAGCGCTGGTCCTGATAGACCACCGCCACCGCATCCGGCGCCTTGCCCACCTGCGCCTCGAACAGCTCATGGATGCACTGCTGCTCAGGATACTCCGCCGCCGTCCGGTTCAGCTCCTCCAGCAGATACGCCCGCTCGTCGGCCGGCAGCAGCTCAATGCGCCCGACCTCTTGCCGCGCATCGGCAACCATCGCCTGCAGCAGCGCCAGCAGATAGCCTCGTTGCCGCTCGATTGTCGTCTGATCGAACAGCGCCGTAGCATAGCCCAGCGTTCCCGCGATGACCTCGCCATGCTCGCAAAGGTTCAGCTCCAGATCGAACTTGACCTGATCGAAGCCGTCTGCCGCCCCCTCCACACGCAGCCCAGGAAGGTCGAAGGCCGGGGCGGCGTTGTTCTGCCAGGCCAGCATCACCTGGAACAACGGCGTGTGATCAAGACGCCGTGGCGGCTGCACGATCTCCACCACCTGCTCAAACGGCAGGTCCTGATGCTCCTGCGCTCCCAAGGCCGTGCGCCGCGTCCGCGCCAACAGCTCCGACACGCTCGGCTCCCCCGACAGGTCAAGCCGAAGCGCCAGGGTGTTGACGAAGCAGCCGATCAGCTCTTCGACCTCGCGCCGACCGCGATTGGCGCTCGGCACCCCGATCACTATGTCGTCCTGCCCCGACAGACGCGACAGCACCGCCGCCCACGCCGCCAGCACCGTCATGAACAAGGTCGTGCCATGCCGCTGGCTCAGCCGCCTCAAGCCCCGCGTCAGATCCGCATCGATCACGACAGGCACCATGGCCCCGGCAAACGACTGCTCTGCCGGCCGCGGCCGGTCCGTCGGCAAGGCCAGACGGGCCGGCGCGCCAGATAGATTGTTGCGCCAATACTGCGCCTGCCTCTGCAGCCGTTCCCCTGTTAGCCACCGCCGCTGCCAGGCGGCATAGTCCGGATACTGGATCGCAAGCGGCGGCAGCGAATCGTCTTGTCCAGCCTCAAACGCCCGGTACAGCTGACTGAGTTCACGCGCCAATACGCCCAGCGACCAGCCATCCGAGACAATGTGATGCTGGGTCAGCAGCAAGACGTGCTCCTCGTCCGACATCCGGATCAGCCGGCCGCGGATCAGCGGCCCCCGCGCCAAATCGAACGGCGTGCGCGCCTCTTCACGGCACAGCTCCAAAAGCGCGGCGTCCGCATCTCCCCGGGCGCGCAGATCATGCTCCGTGACGGGCAGCCCCGCATCCTTCGGCAGAACCTCGACCCGAGGCTCACCCTCTGAGGCGACAAAGACACTGCGCAGCGCCTCATGCCGTGCCAGCAACCGGTCAAGGCTGCGCTGCCAGACGCTGCGGTCGAGCGCACCTTGCAGCCGCCACGCCAGCGGCATGTGATAGCTCGTGCTGCCCTGATCCAGCTGCGCCAAAAACCACAGCCGCTGCTGCGCAAACGACAACACGAGCGGCGCATCACGCGACACGGCCACAATGGCCGGGAGGTCTTGCGGACCGCGGCGGCTCATCTCGACCACGCTTTCCGCCAGATCGGCCAGCACCGGTTTGGCAAACAGCCTCGTCAGCGGCAGTTCGACACCAACAGCCCGCGACAGCCGGCTCAAGAGCTGCACCGCCAGGAGCGAGTGGCCGCCGAGTTCGAAGAAGTGGTCGTGGCGTCCGACCCGCTCGACCCCGAGAAGCTCCGCCCAGATCTCTGCCAGCGCGGTCTCGATCTCGCCCTGCGGCGGCTCATAGGCGCGGCGCGCATAGGCCTCATCCTCAGGCATCGGCAGCGCCTTGCGGTCGAGCTTGCCGTTTGCCGTCAGCGGCAGCGCCGCCAGCCGCACGAACGCCGACGGCACCATGTAGTCCGGCAGCCGCGCACTCACATGCGCGCGCAAGGCGCCGGCAAGCTCGGCTCCATCCAGCTCCTCCGATGCCGCCTCGGGCGCACACACCACATAGGCGACAAGACGCGTCTCGCCGGTGCGATCCTGTTGCGCCACCACCACCGCATCGCGCACGAACGCGTGCTCGCAAAGCCGTGCGGCGATCTCGCCGGGCTCGATCCGGAAGCCGCGGATCTTCACCTGGTCGTCGTTGCGGCCCAAAAACGCCAGATTGGCGTCCGGCAAGTACCGCGCCAGATCCCCGGTGCGGTACATCCGCGCCCCCGGCTCAGTGCTGAACGGATCGGCCACAAACCGCTCCGCCGTCAGCGCGGGCCGGTTCAGATAGCCACGCGCGACCCCCGCCCCGCCAATGTAAAGCTCCCCTACGGCCCCAAACGGAACAGGCGCGCCATCACCATCCAGCAGATAGACCCGCGTGTTCGCAATCGGACGGCCGATATGCGGCACAATGTCGACGAAAAGCCGTCCCGAGGTCGCCACGACCGTCACTTCAGTAGGGCCGTAGTTGTTTATTAGCTTGAGAGCCGCTGGTAGAGGCGCAGGCACACGCTGGAGACGATCCCCGCCAACAAGCAAGTACTCCAATGTGGGATTTACCAGCTTATCTTCTAACGCGATCGTGGCGAGCGGCGTGATCAAAAAGGCGGAGTCCAGCGATTGATCACGCCACCATTGCAGCAAAAGGAGAGAATCTCCTGCCGGCGCTCTGGGCGGGAGCAGCAATGTGCTGCGGTTACATAACGCAGACCATAGCTCCCAAGTGCTGGCATCGAATGCTACTCCAGCCGTGAGCGCACAGCAGGTTTCGGGTTGCGGACAAAACGTTTGCACATGCCATGCTATAAGATTGACCAATCCCCGATGCTCGACCATGACACCCTTGGGCGTTCCGGTGGATCCCGAGGTGTAGATCACATAGGCGAGATGGCGCGAGGTCAGACCGAGGGTGCGTGGGTCCGGATCGCAGGCCGGCAGCTGCGCCCACGCCGGGGTCGCCGTCTCCAGGTCGACCACCGTCAGATCGAGTAGCGCATCGCCGCCCAGCGCCGATCGTCCCGCCGCATCGGCCAGCAGCAGAGGCGGCGCCGCATCC
>NZ_PYCN01000010.1 GCF_003062295.1 Bradyrhizobium algeriense
TGCTTCTCAAAACTCAAGCAGTTCCGCCGCGTCGCAACCCGCTTCGAAAAGACCGCCCGAAACTATCGGGCCGTCGTTACTCTCGCCGCCATCGTCCTATGGCTCCGCTAAATGTCCACACCACCTAGTGCGTTCGCTGCGCTTACTGCGCCTTCCGGCTGGCCAATACCTTCTTGCAGGCGTCGCTGAGCTGGTTCTGCTGCTTGGTCAGACATGCGACGACGCGACCGCCGCCGGGCGGCGTGCCGGCGCAATATTTGTCATAGTCCGCCTTGCAGGCGCCGCGCCCGTCGGCGGTTTGCGCAACCGCGGATCCGGAGCATCCGATGGCGAGCACGAGAACGGCGAAGCGTAGTTTCGACATAGAGACTCCAACTGTCAGGCGAAGCACAGTGATGCCGGTTAGCTCTACATGAAGATCGCGACCTTCAACATCAATAATGTCAACCGCCGCCTGCCGAACCTGTTGCGCTGGCTGCGCGCGGCCAAACCCGACGTCGTCTGTCTGCAGGAACTGAAATCGACCGACGCCGAGTTCCCGATTCCGGCGATCGAGAAGGCAGGCTACGGCGCAGTGTGGCGCGGACAGAAGGCCTGGAACGGCGTCGCCATCCTGGCGCACAACGCCGAGCCGGTGTTGACGCGCACCGCGTTGCCCGGCGATCGCGATGATGACGAGGCGCGCTATATCGAGGCCGCGGTCAACGGCGTCATCGTCACCAGCCTCTATCTGCCGAACGGCAACCCGCAGCCCGGGCCGAAATTCGATTACAAGCTCGACTGGTTCAAACGGCTGCGGTCCCATGCCGGCAAATTGCTCAAGCAGGATATCCCCGTGGTGCTGGCCGGCGACTACAACGTCGCGCCGACGGTGTCGGATATCTATCCGACGAAATCCTGGGACAAGGACGCGCTGATCCAGCCGAAGAGCCGCGCGGCGTTCAAGGCGCTGGTGGACCAGGGCTGGACGGATGCGATCCGGACCCTGCACCCGGAAAAGCCGATGTTCACGTTCTGGGACTACAAGCGCAACCGCTGGCCGCGCGACGCCGGATTGCGGCTCGATCATTTGCTGCTGAGCCCGCAGATAGCGCCGCGCCTGCTCAAGGCCGGCGTCGATCGCAAGGTGCGCGGCGAGGAAGGCGCCAGCGACCATGCGCCGGCGTGGATCGTGCTGAAGTAGCTGCCCGCAAGCCGCTACCCGCCAAATTTCTTGCGCAGCATGATGCCGAGAATGTTGGAATAGTCGTCCGTCCACAACGCGCTTGCCGGGTCTGGATGCAGCGGCGTCCAGTTTCCGGCGACGCTTCCGGCATCGGCGGCGTCGCGCGCCAGCACCACGAGGCGGGCATTGGCCTTCAGCGTCGTCAGCAGATCGCCGGCGCTGTTGTCTTCGCGGATGAAGGCGACCAGCCCGTGGGAATGAGCGACGTTCGCCACCACCGGCGCCAGATCGAGGTAGCGATTGGAGATGTGCGCGATGATAACACCGTGCGGCGAAAGCCTCGAAAGATAACCTGCAAGCGCGTCACGCGTGAGCAGATGCACCGGAATGGAATCGGACGAGAAGGCATCCAGCACGATCAGGTCGTAACTGTCATGCGATGCTTCCAATGTCAGGCGCGCGTCTCCGGCCACCACGGGCGCATCGGGCGCGCAGCGTGACAGGAACTCGAAGCGACGCGGATCACGTGCGATGCGAATTACTTCCGGATCGATCTCGAAGAACGTCCAGAGCTCGCCGCCCTTGCGATGGCAGGCAAGCGTACCGGTGCCCAGGCCTACGACGGCAACGTGGTCCAGATTGCCGCGAACAGCGCGCGCGGCACCGATGGCCTCCGAGTACGGACCTCCCGGATAGTAATACGTCTGCGGCAACAGTGGACCGCTGATCGGCGTGCCGTCCTCGTTCCGCAAGCGCTGGGCACCATGAATCGTGGTGCCGTGATAAAGGACGCGGGCTTTGCCGTCGCCGACCTCGGCGACCTTATGGACGCCAAAGAAACTGCGTGCCGTTTCGATCGGCGCTAATCCAGGTCGCCACAGGGCGGTCACTGTAAAACTCAGGACGACCAGGCCGAAGAAGCGCATCGGCCGCTGCCGTTGAAACAGCATCGCGGCCGCCAGCAGCGCGAGCAGCACTTGATACGGCAGCTCCAGCGTCGCTGGCGGCTGCAAGAGGGTGGCGTACCAGATCACCGCGAGCACCGCACTGAGCAGAAGCCACGGCGTCGCGTCTGTCAGCGCCTTGCGTAGCCCGCCGGCGAAGAAGCCGGGCATGCACAGCAGCGCCAGCGCGATCAGGATCGGATATTCGTAATTGCCGTTGAAAATCAGCGGCGCCACCAAGCCCGCGAAGGCGCCACCGATCACCCCGCCAAACGAGGTGCAGAGGTAGAATTCGGTCAATCGTCGGGGGTTTGGACGCCGGGCATAGAGTTCGCCGTGGCACATCAGCGTCAGCAGCGCAAAGGCGACGAGATTGAGGGCAATCGTGGTCAGCCAAAAGACCTTCTCCCCGCCGATCAGGCTCACCGCGAGCGGCGCCACCGCGAACGGAACAAACCGGACCACGCTGGCATGTGCGATCCATGGCCGCTCGCTAAACACGGCGACGAAAGTCAGCAGGAAGATCGCAAGCGGAACCACCCAGAGGAATGGAGCGGCAGCAATATCGGTCGTCATGTACGCCGTAACGGCGATGACTAGACCCGACGGAATGGCGGCCAGCGCAATCCAGCGCATCCGCTCCCCTGCACTCGTGCGAACATCATCCGCAACTTCGGCCTGGGCCGCGGCAGGCTCCGCGCGTGTGGCAACCAATCCGACGACACTCAAGAGAATGGCCAGCAGCGCAAACCCGATGGACCAGGCCGCCGTCTGCGTTTTCAGCGTCAGGAACGGTTCGATGACGACGGGATAGGCGAACAGCGCGGCGAACGAGCCAAGATTGGATGCCGCGTAGAGCACATATGGATTGCTCGCCTGTCGATGTCCGCTCGCGGCAAACCAGCTTTGCAGCAGCGGCGCACTGGCTGACAAGGTAAAGAACGGAAGGCCGATGGAAGCCGCGAACAGGCCGAACAGCCAAAGCGCCGTTCCATCCAGCGGCGGAGCACCCCATTCGGGCGCAATCGCGATCGGAAGCATCATCGCGGTTACACCGACCAGCAGAAGATGGAACATGACCGCCCGTCCGGGTAGCAACAGACGGTTCAACAGATGGGCGTAGGCGTAACCTCCCAGCAGCACCGTCTGAAAAAACACCATTGCGACCGACCAGACCGCCGGCGCGCCTCCGAGTTTCGGAAGCACCATCTTCGCAAACATCGGCTGGATCGAGAACAGAAGCAGCGCCGAGACGAATAACGTCGCGGCATAGAGCCATGACGTCAGTCGAGTTGTCGCAGCCTGCCGATCAACGACAGGCGAGATCCGATCCAAAGCATTGAAGAGCGACATCGATATCCCCAGCACCGGCAATTTTTGGTTGCACGGTAGCCGGTGACTCCTGAGAAAGGCTTAATCCGATCGCCGGGAAGCGGCCTCCGCCATGGTAAACGCCGCCTTGACCGCCGCCCGGTTTCGACCAGCGGAAATCAGCCCTTTTTGGTGTGCCCCCAGGCCGCGTCCCAATCTTCGCCGGCGGCATCGATGACGCGGCCGTCGGCCTCGAAGAACTTGTTCGGGACCTGGAAAATCGCGAGCATCAGCCCGCCTTCGGGGCACCAGGCGACGTGGCGGCTGCCCTCCTCGCGCCAGATGAATTCGCCGGCCTTGCATTCGATGCCCTGCGCCGGCCCCTCCTTGTCGACGAGCGAACCTTCCAGAACATAGGTCTGCTCGATATTGACATGCTCGTGGTCGGGCAGCACCGCACCCGGCGCGAACCGCATCAGCGCGGTCATCAGGCCGGTCTTGCGATCGAACAGCAGCGTCTTGGCTTCGCAGCCGGGGAAACGGGTCTTCTGCCATTCCATGCTGTCGGGGCGGACGAGATGGGAATGCGTGTCTGCGGTCTGCGCGCCCTTCGGTGTCACGGCGTCCATGGCGATCCTCCGTTGCCGGTTGTTTTGACGCGATCCTAGCAGCTTTGCCTTGAGCCGCCAGCCGGCAGGTGTGCGCTGCGGCGCTGCTGCCTTGCTCGCGCCTGTTCCGGACTGTAGGATCAGCCGATCTGCCGCTCGCGTGGATCACGGTCGAAAATGGCGGCTTTGCAACATTCGCGAATTTGTAAGGGGTGCTGGGAGCAGATGCATCTGCCGGTGCCGATTCGCGGCGTGATCTCGGCGCCCTTCCGCGCGTTCGGCGTTCGTCCGAGCCGGATGAACCCCAACACCTGCACCATCTGCGAGCTGATGTTCACGAAGGTGATGCGGGCCCGCAAGATCACCATCGACGCGACCATCATGTTTGCCGATCTGCGGGGCTATACCAGCCTGTCGCAATCACAGTCGCCGGATGCCGTTTCAGGCCTGCTCGACGCATTCTATGACGAATGTGCAAGCGCGATCTGGGAGCATGACGGGCTCCTCAACAAGACGATCGGCGACGCCGTGATGGCGGTCTTCAATTTTCCCCTGAAGCGGGAGGCGCATGCCAGAAACGCCGTGCTCGCCGCACGCGACATTCAGAAGAACTGGCGCGACCGCCGGGAAGCTCTCGTTGCCGCGCACGGGCTCACTGCGAGCGAACTCGGGATCGGCATCGGCATCCACTCCGGCGAACTGAGTTTTGGCGAGTTCGGCCGATCGCACCGCGACCTGACGGCGATCGGCACGGTTGTGAACACCGCTTCCCGAGCCCAGTCAGTCGCCGAAGCCGACCAGATCCTCGTGACCAAGGCCGTCTTTGAACGCGCTCAGCCAGATTTGAAGGATAGTCGTTCGAAGGCGTTCCAGCTCAAGGGATTCGACGTCCCGGTCGAGCTTTACGCCGCCTGACGCGAACGCGGCGGCCGCCTGTCACCACAGATTCTTGCCATCGATGACCGTCACCGGCACCGCATCGAGGTCGAAATCATCGAACAACCGCGCATTGACGCCGACCTTGGGGTTGTCGAAGTCCGGCTTGCCGGTCGACCAGTCCGGCGATTCCGAATAGGTGCCGCAGCCGCAATTGGCGCAGAAATGATGTTTGACGGTGCGGCTGCCCCACAGGTAGATCGCGACATTTTCCGGCGCCGACGTCAGGCGAAATTGCGCCGGCGTGTAATAGGCCCACAGCGCGCCACGCCTGGAACACAGCGAGCAGGTGCAGCGTGTCACATCAGACGGCGCTTCGTTCACCTCGAATTGTGTGTTGCCGCAATGGCAGCTTCCCTTGATTGGCACGACCGGCTCCTTTCCGAGTGACATTTAGACCTCGTAACCTGAGCCTGCTGCCACCATGATGTCAGCATCAGGGAATCGCGAAAGACAGCAACCTTGGGTTTCCTCTTCGTCCTCATTGTCGGCCTGCTCGCCGGCACCATCTCAGGCATTGTCGGCACGGGTTCGTCGATCATGCTGATGCCGGTGCTGGTCTATCAATACGGGCCGAAGGAAGCGGTGCCGATCATGGCGGTCGCGGCCGTGATGGCGAACTTCTCGCGCATTCTCGCGTGGTGGCGCGAGGTCGACTGGCGCGCCTGCCTTGCTTATTCGGCCACTGGCATTCCGGCTGCTGCGCTTGGCGCGCGGACGTTGCTCGCGCTGCCCTCACACGCCGTCGATATCGCGATCGGCCTGTTTCTCATCGCGATGGTGCCGGTTCGGCACTGGTTGACCCGCCATCAGCTCAAAGCGCAGCTCTGGCACCTGGCGGTCGGCGGCGCCATCATCGGCTATATCACGGGCATCGTGGTGTCGACCGGGCCGCTCAGCGTGCCATTGTTTCTGTTTTACGGGCTGAACAAAGGTGCCTTCCTCGCCACCGAAGCCGCAAGCTCGCTCGGGCTTTATCTGAGCAAGTCGGTTACTTTCGAACGCTTCGGCGCGCTGACGCCGGACGTCGCGCTAAAGGGCCTGATCGCCGGCTCCTCCCTCATGTTCGGCGCTTTCATCGCCAAACGTTTCGTGCTGCATCTCAAGCCCGACGTCTTCCGCCTCCTGATGGACGGCATCATGCTCGTCGCCGGTCTCACCCTGTTGTGGACGGCATTTTCATAGAAATGCCTGCTGCCGACCACGATGATGCCGGGCCCTTCGCTTTTTCAATGGCTAGGGGCGCACGCCCTCCGGTGGTATCATGTCAGCGTGAACGGCATCGGGTGCCGTGGCATAGTGCATCATCCGATACATTTAGTTTGGGGACGAGTGTCTTGAGCGCATTGGCGGAAGCGGTTGATATCACAAATCTCCGGAGCGAAACGGCCGGGCGAGCCGACGCCCGACAGGACACCCTGAAATTCGCCGAAGCCGCCCTTGCCGACAGCAAGCGTGATGGACTGCTGCTCGCCGTCCGGGCCCGCTGGGTCGCGCTGGCAATCACTGCCGTTACCCTGCCGATCATCAACCCGAACTGGGACGTGACCTATTACGTCCTGATGCTGGGCTTCTTTGCGCTGATCGGATGGGCCCAACTCAAGGTCGGCAAGGTGGGCCGTTCGCGTCCCGAACTTTTCCTGATATTTTGCGACCTCGCGCTGCTGACCTTCCTCAGCGTCGTACCCAATCCATGGAGCAGCGTTCACTGGCCGATCGGAATGCAATTCCGGTTCGACAGCTTCATCTATTTCTTCATCTTCCTTGCCACCGCCACCCTCGCCTATTCGTGGCGAACGGTGATCGCGATTGGCTTCTGGACCTCGGCCCTGTGGGCCGTCGCGGTCGGTTGGGCGTACCTGCAGCCGGAAAGCCATGCCGCGCTGTCGGAGCGCGTCAGGGAAGCAGTCGGCGCTGATATTCGCATGTTCGAGATCATCGATCCCTCGTCGATCGGCTTCGGCGCGCGCTTCCAGCAGGTCACCGTGTTCATCATCGTCGCCGCGATCCTGGCGCTGATGGTGCGCCGTTCGAATGCGCTTCTGATCAGCCACGCCGGAATCGAACGCGAGCGCGCCAACCTGGCGCGTTATTTTTCACCCAATGTTGTCAACGAATTGTCTGGCAATGACGAGCCGCTCACGCGGGTTCGCACGCAAGACGTCGCGGTGTTGTTTGCCGATATCGTGGGATTCACCGCCTACGCCGATGGACGAGACCCGACGGAGGTCATCGGCACGCTGCGGCAATTCCATGAACGCATGGAAAGAGAAGTGTTCCAGCACGGCGGAACGCTCGACAAATATCTCGGCGATGGCCTAATGGCGACGTTCGGCACGCCGTTCGCCGGCGATTCCGATGCGTTGAATGCCTTGCGTTGCGCGAGGGCTATGATCGCCTCGATCGCCGAATTGAACAGAGAACGGAAGGATCGCAACGAGCCGCCGATCCAGGTCAGCGTCGGATTGCACTATGGTCAGGTCGTGCTGGGAGATATCGGCCTTAACCGGCTCGAATTCGCTGTCATCGGCACCACCGTGAATGCGGCGAGCCGGCTTGAGTCGCTTACCCGCGAGTTCGGATGCGCCATCGTGGTCAGCGACGCGCTGGTGCGGCACGCCCAGACGGAGTCGAACCATTCGAGCGCCGACTTCGCGTCGCTCGTCGAGCAGCCGGCACAGATCATTCGCGGTCTCGAACAACCGGTCGGCATCTGGACATGTGCCAACGTCGCTTGCTGAGGTCCTGAAGCGCGCGATGGATGCATCCTCACAAATGCGCGAGGCCTGCATCCGAACCGTACCCTGAATTCGTACCGGCAGACAGGAGCGACAATCACGCCGCTCCGATGACAGCAACCTAACGTCGTTCACATGAGCGAAAACGGGAGAGCATCATGCCGGATAGGTTTCGCATCGCACTCGCCGTGACTGCCTTGGCGCTGGCGACCGTGTCGGCCGTCGATAGCGCGTCGGCGGGCATACTTAACTGGAGCTGGTTCGCAGTGCCTCTGTACGGCATACCGTACTGAGCGCTTGCAGCGAGACGCAGAGGCCGCCCGCCCGCCGGGCGGCCTCTGCAGGTGTCGCCAGGCGCGACCACAGCGAAGCTTGCGGCCGGACGAGCCGTCGCGACGCCGTTCCAAAAATAGCAGCAGCAGTGCGCGTGGTTGGCGCGGCGCGGCGACTTTGCGCAGATCGTGATGCGATTACATGTTTGAGAGCATGATCTCTGCGCAAACGCTTGGCGTTTGTTAGCTAAGGGAAAACCGGTTTCCACTTTTCCGGATCATGCTCTACCCCACAACCAGCTCACGAATGCGCGAGGCCTGCATCCGGACCGCCCCTGAATTCGTACCGGCAGACAGGAGCGACAATCACGCCGCTCCGATGACAGCAACCTAACGTCGCTCGCATGAGCGAAAACAGGAGAGCATCATGCCGGATAAGTTCCGCATCGCACTCGCCACGGCCATCCTTGCTCTGGCGACCATGTCGGCCGCCGCCCCCGCGTCGGCGGGCTGGTTTAGCTGGAGGGCAGTGCCTCTGTATTACGTACCGCTCTGATTGCTTGCAGCAAGACGCAGAGGCCGCCCGCCGCCGGGCGGCCTCTGCCGCCGTTGCCAAGCGCGACCCATCACGCGTCACTCAACCAGAGAAATGGAGGGGGAGCGTCACAGATGCGCCGCCTGCTGATCACTCTGCTTGCCATCGCCGCTGCCACTGCGGGCACATTCCATTTCTTTCCGCACTGGAGCGGTGCGCCGGCCCAGCCGTCCTACCGACTCGCCAAGGCAAACGAAGGCGAAATCGTTGCCACGGTGAACGCGAGCGGCACCATCAATCCAACCACGACAGTCATCGTCGGCTCGCAGCTCTCGGGCCAGGTCGTCGAGCTCCTTGCCGACTACAATTCCAATGTGAAGGCGGGGCAAGTGGTGGCGCGGCTCAATTCGGACCAGATCCTCGCCAAGCTCGATGCGGCGCGCGCCGATCTTGAGCAGGCCCGCGCCAAGAAGCTGGTGCAGAAAGCGCAGATCGAGCGCGTGCGCGCGGACACCGAAAAGGCCCGAGCTGCCGAGGCAGAGATCGAAGCGCAGATCGCCCGCAACGGGGCGCTGCTCGCCGACGCCGAGCGCACTTACCAGCGCCAGAGCGAGCTGCGCGCGCGCGGCGTCACCGCCGAGGCGACGCACGATGCGGCCCGGACGACACGCGATGCCCAGCGTGCCAGCCTCGACTCGGTGAAAGCGCAGCTCAAATCCGCCAAGGCGCAGCTCGTTGGCCTCGAGGCCGATCAGCGCGTGGCAGAGGCGCAGCTTGCAGCCGCGGCCGCGCAGGTCGCCGCGCGCGAGGCCACGGTCAGACAGATCGAGGTCGATCTCCGGAACACGGACATCCGCTCGCCGGTTTCCGGCGTGGTGGTTCAGCGTCAGGTCGAGCTTGGTCAGACGGTCGCGGCCGCGCTGCAGTCGCCGACCTTGTTCCTGGTGGCGGACGATCTTCGCCAAATGGAGATATCCGCCAATATAGACGAGGCCGACGTCGGCCGTATCAAGCCGGGCCAGCGCGCGACGTTCACGGTGGGCGCCTTTCCCGGGCGAACCTTCGAGGGAACCGTCAAGCAGGTGCGGTTGGGGTCGCAGACCATACAGAACGTGGTGATCTACACGGCAATCGTCTCGATCGAGAATCCGCGTCTCGAGCTGCTGCCGGGAATGACCGCCACGCTGCGGATCGAAACCGACCGGCGCGACGGGGCCGTGCAGGTCCCAAGTGCCGCCTTGCGCTGGCGTCCCCCGGCGACCAGCGACATCTCCGGCGCACAGGTTTCGCAGTCACAAGGAAGCAGTCTGTCCGGCGAGCCGAATGCCGCCCTCGTCGAACGCAATCGGGCGACGCAGCCTGGGCGTGTCTTCGTGGTTGGGCCGGACGGCAAGCCGCAAGGGGTCACGGTCCGCATCGGCGCAACCAAAGGAACAGCAACCGAGATCGTATCAGGCCTTGAGCCCGGCCGCGAGGTGATCATCGGCGGCGGACCGCGCACCGCCGAGGCGAAGACCACGCCACCCGGCAGCTTGTAGAGAGGACACCATGTCGCTCATCGAGACCGAGCAGCTCACCCGCGTCTATCGGCTCGGCGACGAAGCCGTGCATGCGCTGCGCGAGGTGACGCTTTCGGTCGCGGCCGGCGAATTCACCGCCATCATGGGTCCGTCGGGATCGGGAAAGTCAACGTTCATGAACGTGATCGGCTGCCTCGACCGGCCGACCTCCGGCCGCTACCGCCTCGGCGGCGAGGAAGTGTCGGCGATGAGTCGCGATGCGCTCGCCGCCGTGCGCAACCGCAAGATCGGCTTCGTGTTTCAGCAGTTCAACCTGCTCGAGCGTCTTGATGCGCTTGGAAACGTGGAACTAGCGACGATCTACGCCGGCGAGGACCGCAGGCGACGACGCGACAAAGCCGCGGCCGCACTCACCCGCGTTGGCCTCGCCGAGCGCCTGCATCATCAGCCGACACAGCTCTCGGGGGGCCAGCAACAGCGCGTCGCCATCGCCCGCGCGCTCGTCAACACACCAAGGCTCTTGCTCGCCGATGAGCCGACCGGTGCGCTCGACAGCCGCACCTCGCTCGAGCTGATGGCGCTGTTCCAGGAGCTGAACAATGAAGGGACGACCGTTGTCGTCGTCACCCACGAACCCGAGGTGGCGCGGTTTGCGTCGCGCCTCGTGCGTTTCCGCGACGGTCGCGTGCTGAGTGACAGACTACAGCGCCCGGACGATGCTGCCGCCGAGTTGGTCGCAAGCCCGGTCGAGATCATGCCAGACTTCGCGGAGACGGCAGCATGACGTTTGCTGATGCGGGCATCTCTGCGCTCGACGCACTGCGGCTGCACAAGCTGCGCAGCTCCCTGACGATACTTGGCATCATCATCGGCGTTGCATCCGTGATAGCGATGGTGGCGGTCGGCAGCGGTGGACGCGAGGAGGTCGCGGCGCAGTTCCGCAGCCTCGGCGCCAACCTGCTCGTGGTCATGCCGGGCAGCATCACCAAATCCGGCGTGGGCCTCGGCTCAGGCTCCGCTTCCTCATTGACCGACGAGGATGCAGCGGCTGCCGTGCGGGAAGTGCCGTTGCTGCAGGTAGCCGCGCCATTCGTTCGCGAAAATGCTCAACTGATCGCTGCCGGCGTCAACTGGTCGAGTCTGGTCTACGGCGTCGATCTTGGCCTGTTCGAGGCGCGCGAATGGGACGTGGAATCGGGTCGACTGTTCGCGCCGGACGAGATCGCCCGCGGGGCGCAGGTGGCGTTGATTGGGCAGTCCGTGGCGCGCGCGCTCTATGGCGGGCTCGATCCGGTCGGGCAGGAGTTGCGGGTGCGCAATGTGCCGTTCCGCGTGATCGGCGTGATGGCAAGAAAGGGCCAATCCGCCTGGGGCCACGACCAGGATGATGTCGTGCTCCTGCCGCTCAACACGGCGCGCCAGCGGGTGATCGGCCGCAATGCAGCCAATTCGCGCTCGGTCGACTCCTTCTATCTCAAAGTGCGCGAGGGGGAGAGCCTCGCCGCGGCGGAGAGCGACGTGAAGATGCTGCTGCGCCAGCGTCACCGTCGGCAGCCGATGCAGGACGACGACTTCACGGTCCGCAACCTCGCCGACATTGCGGCGACGCAGGAGGAAAGCGTGGGCACGCTTGCCTTGCTGCTCGCGATCGTCGCCGGGGTCTCGCTCGCGGTGGGCGGCATTGGCATCATGAACATCATGCTGGTGTCGGTGACCGAGCGCACGCGCGAGATCGGGCTGCGGCTCGCGATCGGCGCGCGTCCACGTGATATCCTGAAACAGTTCTTGTTCGAGGCAATCGCGTTGTCGCTCATTGGCGGCGCCATCGGCATTCTGACCGGGATCCTCGCCGCCTGCGCAATCGCGAGCCTGGCCCAGTGGCCCCTCCTGATTGAGCCGGAATGGATCGTGCTGGCAGTGCTGTTTTCCGGATTCGTCGGCGTGTTCTTCGGCTGGTTTCCGGCGCTGCGCGCGTCGCGGCTCGATCCGATCGAAGCGTTGCGGTACGCGTGATTGCCGGGCCAGCCTCGTGCTGTCCGATAGTTTGGAGATGCGCGGGCCCAACTTTCACGCACGCCCGTGGAACCTGTCACGCACGTCCGTGGAACCGCGTCGTGTACAACCAACTTGTTGGCTTAAGTGTCCGTCGGGTTGGTGCTAAGGTTAAAGGCGATGAGAGCAGGCGCGCTCGCTACCTTGCTGTCGACTACGCACAATACCCGCGCAGTCGTTGCCGACCGCCCGCTGCGGGCGCGGTGCGGTCAGGCGACAAGGGCGAACAAGCTGGTGCCGTCGCATGTGACCTCGCGCACAAGAATCCGACGAGTCGAAATGCCGGAAATCAAGACGGTCAGCTTCGTGTCGAGCTCTGATGAGCGGGTGATCAGCCGATCCATCCGACCGGCAGCCCCAGATGCGGAGACGACGCAGAGTCCCGAGGCCCTGCTGCAGGCCTGCGCCAGCGGCAATCAGACTGCCCTGCATAGCCTTTATAAGGGAACGGCTCCGCAACTATTCGGACTCGCTCTGCGTATTCTCAGGAGTCGCGAAACAGCCGAGGAAATCATACAGGATTGCTTTGTTCTCGTTTGGCGCAATGCGCACACCTTCGATCCCAGTCGCGGTGCTGCGATGGCCTGGCTCGCCCGCATCGTCCGGAACCGGTGCATCGATGTCATACGACGGCGCGGGCGCGAGGCGCCACTTGATGATGCACCGATTGAGGACCGCGAGGACCCGGCATCGCGTCCGGCCGATCAGGCGGCGCTTAGTCGCGATGCCCGCCGCCTGCAGGACTGCCTTGACAAACTCGAGGAGGGGCCGCGCAATACTCTCAAGCTGATATATTATGAGGGTATGACGTACCAGGAGGTGGCAGCCCATGTGGGCGTGCCACTCGGCACCGTGAAGAGTTGGGTTCGGCGAAGCCTGATCCGGCTCAGGGGGTGTTTGGAACGATGAACTACGTCGATACGGAAACGCGCGAGCTACTGGCGGCCGAATACGTACTCGGCACGCTGAGCGGCGCCGAGCGCCGCCGTTTCGAGCGGCTGTTGTCCGGCGACCGTGACCTGCGCGATCTCGTGGAACGCTGGGAACAGAGGCTCAATCCCCTCGCCGAGTCGGTCCCGGCCGAGGAGCCGCCTGCGCATGTCTGGGACGAGATTGCCCGGCAGATCGCGCTGGCACGTGCACCGGCAGCACCGGTACGCGAGGGCTGGTTCGATCGGCTGTGGGACAGCGTCGGCTTCTGGCGCGGCGCGACTGCTTTGGCTGCGGGCACGGCGGCGGCCTTGCTCCTTTACGTCGTTTCGCTCCCGCAGGGTGTTGGGCCGGAGCAGATTGCGGCTCTCGACAAGCGGCTTGCACGCATCGAGGACACAACCAAGGGCCTGGTGGCCTCGCCGCCCACGCACGTGGCGGTGCTGCTCGACAAGGATCAGCGTCCGATGATGACGGCGGATCTCGACGTTGCCGACGGACGGCTGGTGCTGCGGCTCAACCTCACGCCGCCCCGTGATTTCAACAGCAATGTGCTTGAGGTCTGGCTGGTGTCCCCGGACGGAACGCGCCGCTCGCTTGGCCTTTTCCCGAGCGAGCGCCCCGGCACAACGACGGCTCTCGTGCTGCCGCACGCCACTGCCGAAGCGCTGGCCCAAGCGGCGCTCGCCGTCAGCCTCGAGCCAAGGGGCGGCTCGACGACAGGGCAGCCGTCGGGTCCGGTCCTGTTCACCGGCTCGCTCATGCCTGTCGCTCTCTGACAAGGCAGTCCCACCGAAGCGCGCTTTAGGGTCGGCATCGCCGCGATCGATGCTGCGCGTTCGTGCTTCCGGGCCTAACCGTGTTATGCACGGTGCTCGACAGGAAGCAGCGACTCACCCTTGATGGCCAAATCCACCCTCTCCTTTGTCTGCCAGAACTGCGGCGCGGCGTATAATCGCTGGCAGGGCAAGTGCGATTCCTGCAACGAGTGGAATACGCTGGCCGAGGAGGACACGACCGGTGCCACCTCGATGCCGGTGTCGGTCCGCTCCCGCCGCAAGGGCCGGACGTTCGCGCTGGAATCGCTGACGGGAAAAAGCAACGACGCCCCGCGCCTGTCCTCCGGAATGACCGAGCTCGATCGCGTTACCGGCGGCGGATTTGTCCGCGGCTCGGTCTTGCTGGTCGGCGGCGATCCCGGCATCGGCAAATCGACACTTCTCACGCAGGCCACCAGCATGCTGGCCCGCGCAGGCCACCGCGCGGTCTATATTTCGGGCGAAGAAGCCGTGGCGCAGGTGCGGCTGCGCGCCGAGCGGCTGGGATTGGCGGACGCACCAGTGCAGCTCGCCGCCGAGACCTCGGTCGAGGACATCGTCTCGACGCTGTCGGAGGGCGCTGTGCCGCGCCTGATCGTGATCGATTCGATCCAGACCATGTGGACCGATACGGTGGAATCGGCGCCGGGAACGGTGACGCAGGTCCGCGCCTCCGCGCAGGCGCTCATTCGCTTCGCCAAGAAATCGGGTGCAGCGATCATTCTGGTCGGGCATGTGACCAAGGACGGCCAGATCGCAGGTCCCCGCGTGGTCGAGCACATGGTCGACGCCGTGCTGTCGTTCGAGGGCGAAGGCTCGCAGCATTTCCGGATTTTGCGCGCGATGAAGAATCGTTTTGGCCCGACCGACGAGATTGGCGTGTTCGAGATGACGGGCCTCGGCCTTCGCGAGGTCTCCAACCCCTCCGAATTGTTCCTTTCTGAACGCGATCTGGGCAGCCCGGGCACGGCGGTCTTTGCCGGGATCGAAGGCACCCGCCCGGTGCTGGTGGAATTGCAGGCATTGGTGGCGCCGACCACGCTCGGCACCCCCAGGCGGGCCGTGGTGGGCTGGGACCCGAGCCGGCTGTCGATGGTGCTGGCAGTGCTGGAGGCCCATTGCGGGGTCAAATTGTCCGGCTACGACGTCTATCTGAACGTGGCCGGCGGCCTGCGTATCCAGGAGCCCGCGGCCGACCTCGCGGCGGCAGCCGCCCTGGTATCATCCTTGGTGAACGCACCGTTACCGACAGATGCGGTCTATTTCGGCGAGATTTCGCTCTCGGGCGCGGTCCGGCCGGTGGCGCAGACCTCCGCCCGATTGAAGGAGGCCGCAAAACTGGGATTTGGCCGCGCCATTCTGCCCGAATCGGCTCGCGGCGAGATCGGCTCCGACGGCGGCCTGGTACTGAACAGCGTTGGTGGATTGACCAGCCTGGTCGCCGAAATCGCCGCGCGTGGCAGCCCAAGAAATGCCGGGGCCGGCAACCGGGAAGCCAATCGCGAGGGTGTGACGGAGAAAAATGCCACACCGGCGCGATTCCGTCGTGAAAACAGCTAAAGCGGCGTGACGCGCCCCGCCCTCGCCGCTATACAACGCGCGCGAAAGGCGGGCGGGATGGTGCAATATCCGGCCTTGCGGGATGCGCCTTCTGCCCCTCACTTGGGGTGACCTGACCCGTCGATTCGCTGCTTGAGAACTTACGAGCGGACCTGACCAGCCGATGCCGATAACGATACTCGATCTCGTCCTGCTCGGAGTGATGCTGATTTCGGGGCTGCTCGCCATGGTGCGCGGCTTCATGCGCGAAATCCTGTCGATCGCGGCATGGGGCGCGGCGGCGCTGGTCACGCTGTATGCCTTCTCGAAGCTGCTGCCGACCGCCAAGACCTATTTCAACAACGACACGGTGGCGTCCGTAGTGGTGGTGGCCGGCACCTTCATCGGCACCCTGATCGTGGTCTCCGTCATCACGGTGCGAATTTCGGACATGATCCTGGATTCCCGGATCGGTGCACTGGATCGCACGCTCGGCTTCCTGTTTGGGTTGGGTCGCGGCCTTTTGATCGTGGTGGTCGCCTTCCTGTTCTTCAGCTGGCTGGTCCCGGACAAGCAGCGGCCGGACTGGATCACCGGTGCGAAATCCCGGGTGGTCCTGCAGGGAACCGGGGATTGGTTAATGTCGCTCTTGCCGGATGATCCCGAGAACACCATCTTAAAGAGATTCAAGAAGAATAAACCGGAAGACGACCAAACTGACGCCGACCAGGCAGCCCCTGCGTCCGGCGATGGCTACAGTAAACCTGCCCGCGACAGCCTTAAAAAGCTGATCGAGAAACCCGCGGCACGCTAATTCTGGCCAAGATAGAGAGGCGATGGACGCGATGCAAAACCCTTCCGATCCCGCCGGCCAACTCGATCTAAATGCTGGCATCGAGTTGCAGGACGATCTCGAAGGCGACACGCTACGTGAGGAATGCGGCGTGTTCGGCATTTTCGGCCACCCCGAGGCCGCCGCCATCACAGCGCTGGGACTACACGCCCTTCAGCACCGCGGTCAGGAGGCCGCCGGCATCGTCTCCTTCGACGGCTCCCGGTTTCACAGCGAGAAACGGCTCGGCCTGGTCGGTGACACCTTCTCCCGCCGCGAAGTGATCGAGCGCCTCCCCGGCAACCTCGCCGTCGGCCATGTGCGCTACTCCACGACAGGCGCCAACATCCTGCGCAACGTGCAGCCGCTGTTCGCCGAACTCAATGCCGGTGGTTTCGCGGTCGGCCACAACGGCAATCTCACCAACGGGCTGAGCCTGCGCCGCGAACTGGTGCGCAACGGCGCCATGATGCAATCCACCAACGATACCGAAGTGATCCTGCACCTGGTGGCGCAGTCGAAGCGCGGCCGCTTCATCGACCGCTTCATCGAGTCGCTGCGCGCGATCGAAGGCGCTTACGCGCTGGTCGCGCTCACCAACAAGAAGCTGATCGGCGCGCGTGATCCGCTCGGCATCCGCCCGCTGGTGCTCGGCGACCTTGACGGCCGTCCGATCCTGACCTCGGAAACCTGCGCGCTCGACATGATCGGCGCTAAATATGTCCGCGACATCGAGCCCGGCGAAATCATCGTGTTCGACGAGGCCGGCGCGCACAGCCACAAGCCGTTCCCACCGAAGCCGCCGCGGCCCTGCATCTTCGAATACATCTATTTCTCGCGGCCGGACTCCATCGTCGGCGGCCGCTCGGTCTACGACGTCCGAAAAGCCTTTGGCGCGCAGCTTGCCCGCGAGAGCCATGTCGAAGTCGACGTCGTGGTGCCGGTGCCGGATTCCGGCGTGCCCGCCGCGCTCGGTTACAGCCAGCATTCGGGCGTGCCGTTCGAACTCGGCATCATCCGAAACCACTATGTCGGCCGCACCTTCATCCAGCCGACGCAGAGCGTGCGTGAACTCGGCGTGCGCATGAAGCATTCGGCCAACCGCGCCGCGATCGAGGGCAAGCGCATCATCCTGATCGACGACTCGCTGGTGCGCGGCACCACGTCGAAGAAGATCGTCCGCATGATGCGCGATGCCGGCGCCCGCGAGGTGCACTTCCGGCTCGCTTCGCCGCCGATCCTGTATCCCGACTATTACGGCATCGATCTGCCGGACCGCGGCGGACTTCTCGCCGCGACCCACTCGCTGGAAGAGATGCGCGACATCA
Source organism: Bradyrhizobium algeriense (assembly GCF_003062295.1). GTDB lineage: Bacteria > Pseudomonadota > Alphaproteobacteria > Rhizobiales > Xanthobacteraceae > Bradyrhizobium > Bradyrhizobium algeriense. The sequence continues at coordinate 17,529 of NZ_PYCN01000010.1, forward strand.
TCGGCGCGGATTCGCTGGCGTTCCTGTCGATCGACGGCCTGTACCGCGCCATGGGCGAGCCGGGCCGCGATCCCGCCAATCCGAAGTTCTCGGATCATTGCTTCACCGGCGCCTATCCGACCCACCTCACCGACCAGACCCAGGTCGAGCCGCAGCCCCGGCAATTGTCGCTGCTGGCGGAAGCGAGCTGAGGGCTCGCATGCGGCGAATAATCCAGTAATTTTCCGTCATGGCCGGGCTTGTCCCGGCCATCCACGTCTGTAATACCCGCCGCAAAGACGTGGATGCCCGAAACAAGTCCGGGCATGACGAAAGTGGCACGACATGACCAAACCCCTCGCCTCCCGCATCGCCCTCGTCACCGGCGCCTCGCGCGGCATCGGCTACGCTACCGCCCGCGCGCTCGCCCGCGCCGGCGCGCATGTCGTGGCCGTCGCGCGCACGCAAGGCGGGCTGGAGGAGCTCGACGACGAGATCCGGAAGGACGGCGGCAGCGCTACGCTGGTGCCACTGAACCTCACCGATTTCGACGGCATCGCGCGGCTCGGCGCGGCGCTGCACGAACGCCACGGCAAGCTCGACATTCTCGTCGGCAATGCCGGCATCGCCGGTCCCTCCTCGCCGCTCGGCCATATCGAACTGAAGCCCTGGAACGACGTGATGGCGATCAACGTCACCGCAAACTTCCAGCTCATCCGCTGCATGGACCCGTTGCTCAGGGTCTCGGACGCCGGCCGCGCCGTGTTCGTGACCTCTGGCGCCGCCAGCAAGGCGAACGCCTATCAGGGTCCCTACGCGGCCTCGAAGGCCGCGCTGGACACGCTGGTGCGTTCCTGGGCCAACGAGACCGTGAGCACGAAACTGCGCGTCAACCTGTTCAGCCCCGGCCCGATCCGCACCCGCATGCGCGCCAGCGTATTTCCCGGCGAAGACCCGATGACGCTGGATACGCCGGAACAGGCGGCGGAATTCATCGTGCCGATGTGCGCGCCGGAGTGGAACGAGACCGGCAAGTTGTACGACTACAAGACCCGCACGCTGATGAGCTTTCATCCGCCAGCGTGAGATCTCTCCACGTCATTGCCTGCGACAAACGCGAAGCGTTTGCGCAAGGGAGCGAAGCGACGAAGCAACCCATTCTTTCTTTGCGCGGCTTGATGGATTGCTTCGCTTCGCTCGCAATGACGGCGTCATACCGTTGACTCCTCCCCCTCCCCGCGATTGACTGCCCTCCCTAAGCGGGACAACCCGCCAAGAAAAATATCGGGAGGCACCTATGACGCCGACATGTACGCGCGCTCGCCTGACTCTTTCCGGAACCATCGCAGCCTGCTTCGCCGCCGCAATGCTGATTGCGACGCCCGCACCGTCGCAAGCCGCCGACGTCCCGACCTTCGCCGTCGATGCGTCCTGGCCAAAACCACTGCCGAACAACTGGATCCTCGGCCAGGTCGGCGGCATCGCCGTCGATGCGCAGGGCCACATCTGGGTGATCCATCGCCCGCGCTCGCTCACCGACGATGAGAAGGGTGCTGCGCTGAATCCGCCTCGCTCCAAATGCTGCGTGTCGGCGCCGCCGGTGCTCGAGTTCGACGCCGACGGCAATCTGCTGCGCTCCTGGGGCGGGCCCGGCGAAGGCTACGAATGGGTCGGCCGCGAGCATGGCATCGAAGTGGATGAGAAAGGTTTCGTGTGGGTCGGCGGCAATGCCGACAACGACAACGCGATCCTGAAATTCACCCTCGACGGCAAGTTCGTGATGCAGATCGGCAAGATCGCGCCGAGCAAGGGCTCTGGCGACACCACGCAGCTCGGCAAGCCCGCCGAGACCGCGGTCGACAAGGACGCCAACGAAATCTTCGTCGCCGACGGCTACGGCAATCGTCGCATCATCGTGTTCGACGCCACGTCAGGCGCCTACAAGCGGCACTGGGGCGCCTATGGCAAACCGCCGAGCGATGAGAAGCAACCGCCCTACGATCCCAAGGGACCGCCGCCGCAGCAATTTGCCAATCCCGTCCATTGCGTAAAGCTTTCCAATGACGGGCTGGTCTATGTCTGCGACCGCATCAACAACCGCATCCAGGTGTTCAGGAAAGATGGAACCTTCGTTAAGGAATGGTTTTACGAAAAGAACACACTCGGCAACGGCGCAGTGTGGGATATCGCAATCTGGCCCGACCCGAAGCAGACTTATTTGCTGAGCGCCGACGGTGAGAACAACGAAATCCGGGTGCTGAAACGCGACGACGGGTCCGTGGTCGGCAGTTTTGGGCGCAGCGGGCGCAATGCCGGACAGTTCCACTGGATTCACGCCATGGCGGTGGATGCCAGGGGCAACGTCTATACGGCCGAGGTCGACACCGGCAAGCGGATCCAGAAGTTCAAGCTGACCTCGGACGCGCTACGATAGGCGGATTGCCCGGCTCCACGAGAAGGACTATCGCAAAGCCGCTGGCAGGTTCCGAAAAGAGAGCCGGCGAACAACCATTTCTGGAGGAATACCATGACGACTAGAATTGCGCGGCGCTTCGCCGCCTCCGTGGCGCTTGCCGCACTCGGCCTCGCGACGCCAGCACTGGCCCAAGACAAAACCATGGACAAGACCGTCAAGATCGGCGTGCTGAACGACATGTCGAGCCTCTATGCCGATATCGGCGGCCCCAACTCGGTGGTTGCGGTCAAGATGGCGGTCGAGGATTCGGGCCTCACCCAGAAAGGCTGGAAGATCGACGTCGTCAGCGGCGATCACCAGAACAAGCCCGACATCGGCACCAACATCGCCCGGCAATGGCTCGATACCGAAAAGGTCGATGCGATCGCCGATACGCCGAATTCCGGCGTCGCGCTCGCGGTCAGCAATCTCGTCAAGGAAAAGAACGCGGTGTTGCTGAACTCGGGTGCGGCAACCGCCGATCTCACCGGCAAGGCCTGCACGCCGAACACGATCTCGTTCACCTATGACACCTACATGCTGGCGACCGGCACCGGCAAGGCGCTGACCAAGGCGGGCGGCGATAGCTGGTTCTTCCTGACCGCCGACTATGCCTTCGGTCACGCGCTCGAGCGCGATACATCGGCGGTTGTGACCGCCAACGGAGGCAAAGTGCTCGGCGGCGTGAAGCATCCGCTGAACACGTCCGACTTCTCGTCCTTCCTGCTGCAGGCGCAGGCTTCCAAGGCCAAGGTCGTCGGACTTGCCAATGCCGGCGGTGACACCACCAATGCGATCAAGCAGGCCGCCGAATTCGGCATCGTCGCGGCCGGCCAGAAGCTCGCCGCGCTGCTGCTGTTCATCAACGACGTGCACTCGCTGGGTTTGAAGACCGCGCAGGGCCTGACGTTCACGGAATCCTTCTACTGGGACCTCAACGACCAGACACGCGCCTGGTCGAAGCGGTTCTCCGCGCTCACCAGCAAGAACGCGATGCCGTCGATGACCCAGGCCGGCAACTACGCCATGGTGCTGCATTATCTCAAGGCGATGGAAGCGCTCGGCGGCAATCCCCATGACGGCGCCAAGGTCGTCGCCAAGATGAAGGAATTGCCGACCGACGATCCGCTGTTCGGCAAGGGCCCGCTGCGCGCCGACGGCCGCCGCATCATCCCGGCCTATCTGTTCGAAGTGAAGAAGCCGGACGAGTCGAAGGGACCGTGGGACTATTACAAGCAGATCGCCACGATCTCGGCGGAAGACGCCGCCAAGCCGCTCGAAGCCAGCGAGTGTCCGCTGGTGAAGAAGTAAATCAAGCAGAAGGCGGGTAAGGCCACTCGCGCCATGTGCCCGCCTTCCTCTAGAGCGTGATGACTCTTCTTCGAATCGTCATCCCGCTCTATCTCTTTGATTTGAGCATGATCTTCTCGGAAAACCGGTACCCACTTTTCCGGATCATGCTCTAGATCAGGGATGAGCCCGCCGATTGGCGCTTCTCACCAAGCATAGCGCACCACGCCCTTTCCGGCGTAGCTTGAGGTGACATTCGAGAACTCACCCTCGAAGGTCGCGGCGAGCGAGAAACCGTTCAGCCATTTCGCTTCGGCCGTTGCTGAAGCGAGCGCAGCGTCTCGCGCCGGCGAAGCACCGCCCACGACGAAGGATGTGCCCGGCAAGGTCTGAAAGGTGGCAGCGATGCTGCGATCGATATTGTAGTCGTGTGCCCAGCCGAAGCGGCTGCGCAGGGTCAGGATCGCCCCCGGCAATGCGAACGATCGGTCGGTGCGGAATCCCAATTCGGAGCGCGTCGAGGTAACGCTTTTGGCCGCATAGGCCAACGCAAAGGTGTTGGCACCGACAATGGCCCGTTCGGCATAGCCCGGCAGTTCGAAGGTTGCGAATTGCGCGGCGGCATAGGGTGTAATGCCGATACCGATCCACGGGCTGATGAAACGATAACCGCCCTCGAGACGCCCCGCCCACGCATTGGCGTTGAACTGCGCGCGCAACTGGTCACTGCCCGCAATCGTGACCGTTCGGTTCGTCGTGACATCCTGCCAGCCATAGGCCAGAGCGCTGGAAAAATACGCGGCGCCGGCCGTATGACGAACGTAGGCGCCGGCCTGAAACAGGTCGGAGCGTCCCGAACCAAGACCGTTGGCGACGACGAAGTTGGTGCCGCCGCCGGCCAGGGCGAACCCCAGTTGTGTGAATGGCGAGACCCGGTAATCGGCGCCGACGGCCGTGCCGGCTATGCGGCTGGTGGCCGTATTCGATCCCTGTACCGCATTGCCGTCGGTGGTCTGCGAGCCCCCATAGCCCGCGCCCCACACGCTCCAGCGTTGGCCGAAACTGACAGGCCCAGGCGCCTTGGTGATCATGGCGTAGGCGTCGCGCTCGGCAATGGGCCGACGGCGACCGCTGGCATAGCTATCGGCCGCTCCCTCTTCCTGGAATGAAGCGGCCGCCGGCGCGGGCCCGTCGCGTCCCGCGGTAAACGGATTGGCCAGCAAATTGACGAAGAGATTCATCGCGTCGAACGTCGTCTGCTGCGAACCCGTCGCCAACTCGCCCGACACCTGCGTCAGGTTTGCCGGGACTTTGCCGACGAAGATGCCGCCGAATGACGCCGGCACGCTACCAAAGGAATTGAATGCCTTGTCGAGCGCGGTGGCAACGGCTCGCTGGTTGATGTTGAGGCCGGTAATCTCCCCAAGGCCCGAGCCTAGAACAAGCTGCACCGTGCCGCCCGAATAAGTCAGCGAACCGGAGACGCCCGTTGGCGTCGCGACGGAATCAAAGCGCGAACCGTTCAGCGTCGCCGCGGTGAGGATGGTATAGGGCGAATTGAACCGCAGGGTGCCGTTGACGAGCGCAACCTGAACGGTCCCGGCCAACGTCGCCGCCCCCGTCACATTGGTGAGGTCGGAAGCCGCCGACGACACCTCCACCAGGTAGGTCGAAGCCGCCGTGAAGACGAGGCTCCCCTGTACGGCGATAGTCCCGATCGAGTTGCCCGGCGACAGAATGCCTCCGTTGATGACAGTGTTGCTGACGATGCCGTTGCCGCCCAGCGTGCCGCCGGCATTGACAACGAGATTGCTGGCCGACGCGATATTGCCATTTACGATCAGCGCGCCGCCATTGACATTGACATCACCCGCGAAGGAGCCCGTACCGCTTAGCGTCCAGACCGAATCGCCAACTTTATTGAACGCACTGAAACCCTGGTACTGAGCGGCGGCGCCCAGGGCGCTGATATCGAAAGTCGCGGCACCGCTGCCGCCAAGCTGGAACGTATCACTGCCCCCGCCGAGCACGTTGCCCGATATCACCGATCCCGGCGCGAGCGTGAGAATGTTGCCGCCGCCGGAAAATTGGATGGCAGCCGTTCCGCCGCTGATCGTTCCCGCATTGAAGACGGTCGACCCGCCGGTGCCCGCATAGATGCCGTTGCCCGCGAGGCCGGAAATGGAGCCGTAGTTGGTGACTGAGACAGACCCGAGGCTGGCGCGGACGCCGGTGTCGCCGCCGCTGATCTGCGCGCCGGCATTGTTGGTCACCACCGCACTCGTCTCGGCGCGAATGGCGTAGCCAAGGCCGCCGACGCTTATGTTTCCGGAATTGACGACGGTTGCGACGCCATTGCTGGCATAGATCCCGTTGTTGATCAGGCTCGTGATCTGCGCGCCAACGCCGTTGGTGACATTGATGTCGGTAAGGGCATAGATGGCGATATTGTTCAGGCCGGTAATGGTTCCCTGGTTGGTAACGTGGGCAAAGCCCAAATTGGCAACCATGCCGCCGGTGATGCTTCCACTGGCGCCGTTCGCTATTGTCAGATTGGCATTCGCAGAGGCAGCAAAGCCGGTGGGGCTCGAGATAGTGCCGAAATTCGCTACCGAAATCGATCCGCTGGTGGTGTAGATCGCAGCCGTTGCGCCGGTAATCGTCCCGGCGGCGGCGTTGGCGACTTCCATATTGCCGGTCGCCTCCAGGCCATAGCTGGCAGTACCGGTAATCGCGCCGGCATTCGTGATATTCAGCAATTGGTTTGCCTGGACACCGCTTATCCCGCCGGAAATCAGGCCGCCCGCATTGTTGGAGACGATGCCCGTGCCGTAGGCAATGAAACCGTAAGAGGTGCCGATGATATTGCCGGCATTGGTGACATTCCCGACAGCGGAAAAGCCGGAATTAACGCCGAGATCGCCGGTGATGGTGCCACCCGCATTGTTCGTAACCGTGGCATTGACGAAGGCAAATACGCCAATGTTTGCGTTGCCCGTGATCGTGCCGGAGTTGAGGACAGTCACACTGCCATTGTTCGAGCCGACGCCGGATACGGTAGTACCGGTGATGGTGGCGCCGGTGTTGTTGGTGACGGTGACGTCACCTTGAGAGAAAACACCGTTCGTGGCGCCGGTGATACTTCCCGAATTGCTGACCGTCGCGCTTCCGATATTGATTCCGCTATTCGCACTTCCCGTGACAGAGGCACCGCTATCGACATTGATGACAATGCCGGTCTGGTTGCCCGTTCCGTAACCGTTGGTCCCGTTCTGATCGGTCGTCACGACTGAGCATGTAATGGTCGTGCCCGGCGGAGGATTGGGGCTATTGTCGGCCGCCGGCGAACAGACCGCGGATGCCCCGCTCGTCAGCGCGAGCGTGGCGCAACCAGCGATTGCAACAACGGCGGCGGCTTGCCAAAACGGCAATCGCGGCCGGGGGAAACACCATGTCCGAACCGGCACGCGCGTCATTTGAATGGCTTGCTTCCGAGACGTCGGCGGCCCCGGCTTTCAATAGAAAAAAATGAATCAACTGATTTACTTTATATACGGGAACCGCACTGCCGAAAGTTCCCGTGCAGTCCCACATGGCCAAAGATCGAGAATCGGGAATCGCTGTTGCAAACTGGCCACAGTAGCAACCGCCCTATTCGCGGTAATCAGTCTGGCGAGCGGACCGCGGCCAGCGTGCGCCACGCAATCACCAACCCCAGCCCCAATAACGCCGCCGCCAGCAGGAACGGCGCGCCCGGCATTTTCACCGGCGCCTGGTCGCTGATGAAATAAGCAAAGGTCAGCGTGAACAGGAACGGTCCCACCATCTGGGCGATGCTGTTGACGCTGTTGGTCGCGCCCTGCAATTGGCCCTGCTGATCCGGCGCAACAAGCTGTGTCGTCAATGCCTGGATCGCCGCCCCCGCCACGCCCCACAGCGCCATCACGGGAATGCCGATCCAGAACAGCGGCCCGGTCGGGGCCGCGCCATAGATGAAAAATCCGAGTGCCCCGCAAGCCAGCCCGAGCAATAGGGCGCGGCGTTCGCCGAGACGGCTAACGATCGGGCCGACGCCCGCGCCCTGCACCACCATGGCGCAGACGCCGACCAAGGCCAGCGTGAGCCCTACCGTCGTCGTATCCCAGCCATAGCGGTAGGTCGCATAGAGCACGAAGGTGGACGGCAGCACCACATGCGCGACTTGCCCGAAGAAATTCGCCAGCGACAGGCCCGCGAGAATCCGGTTCGAGCGCAGCAGATGCAGCGCGCCGAGCGGGCTGGCGCTTTTCCAATGGAATGGTGCGCGGCGTTCCAGCGGCAGCGACTCGGGGAGGATCAGCCAGCCGTAGAGCGTATTCGCAAAGCTCAAGCCTGCCGCGATCCAGAACGGCAGACGCGGATCCATGCCACCGAGCAGGCCGCCAATGGCGGGGCCGAGAATGAAGCCGGCGCCGAAGGCCGCGCCGATCTTGCCGAACACCGCGGCTCGCCGTTCCGGCGGCGTCACGTCGGCGATATAGGCAAAGGCGGTCGAGATGCTCGCCGACGTAATGCCTGAGATCACGCGGCCGATGAACAGCCAAGCCAGCGTTGGCGCCAGCGCCATCAAGACATAGTCCAGCGCCAGCCCGAAATTCGATAGCAGCACCACCGGTCGCCGGCCGAGGCGGTCCGAGAGCGCGCCGAGGATCGGCGAGAACAGGAACTGCATCAGCGCCCAGGCGGTGCCGAACAGGCCGAAGATCCGGGCCGCCGTCGCCGTGTCGTTGTCGACAAAACTTTCCACGAGTTTTGGCAGGATCGGCAGGATCAGGCCGAGCGCCAACATGTCGAGCAGGATGGTGACGAAGATAAAGGCCGCCGCGCCGCTGCGCACCGGCGGCTTGTCGTCGGCAACAGCGGTGGACGCGTGTTCGCTCATGACGGCCGCTTGCGCTTGTGGGCGAACGGATTGGCCTTTTCGCGCAGCGTGATCCGTATCGGCGTGCCCGGCAGGTCGAAGGCCTCGCGCAGGCTGTTGGTGAGATAGCGCAAATAGGATTGGGGCACCGCATCCGCCCGCGAGCAAAACAAGATAAAACTCGGCGGCCGCGCTTTGGCCTGGGTAATATAGTTCAGCTTGAGCCGGCGGCCCGACACCGCGGGCGGCGGGTTGGCGTCGACCGCCTGCTCGAACCAGCGATTGAGCGCAGCCGTGGGTACGCGCTTGTTCCACACCGCATAGGCGTCCTGGATCGCGGTCATCAGGCGATCGATGCCCTCGCCCATCAGGCCGGACACGGCGACGATGGGGGCGCCCTTGACCTGCGGCAGCCAGTGGTCGGCATCGCTGCGCAGCGCCGAAATCAGATGGGTCTTGCGCTCCATCAGATCCCATTTGTTGACCGCAAGCACGATCGCCCGCCCCTCGCGCTCGATCAGATCGGCGATGCGCAGGTCCTGTTCCTCGAACCGGTTCTGCGCGTCCATCATCATCACGACGACTTCGGCAAAGCGCACCGCGCGCAGCGCGTCCGCCACCGACAGTTTTTCCAATTTCTCCTCGATCCGCGAGCGCCGCCTAAGACCTGCGGTGTCGAACACGCGAAACTCGCGGCCCTGCCAGGTAATCTCGACCGAGATGGAATCGCGGGTGGTGCCGGCCTCGGCGCTGGTCAGCAGCCGCTCCTCGCCGAGCAGATGATTGATCAGCGTGGACTTTCCGGCATTGGGGCGGCCGACGATAGCGACGCGGATCGGACGCTGCGCGAGTTCCTCATCCGATACGATGATATCGTCGTCGTCGAACTCTTCACCCTCCTCGGCCGGCTCCGGCATCAGCGCGGCGAGCGCGTCGTAGAGATCGCTCAGGCCCTCGCCATGCTCGGCTGAAATCTGGATGGGATCGCCGAGGCCCAGCGCGTAGGATTCCATCGCGCCGACTTCGCCGTGCCTGCCCTCGCTCTTGTTGGCGACCAGCACCACCGGCTTGTTGGCGCGGCGCGCGAAATCGGCAAAGGCGCGATCGTTCGGCGTCAGCCCTGCGCGCGCGTCGATCACGAACATCAGCGCATCGGCCAGTTCGATCGCGGTTTCCGTCTGCTCCTGCATCCGTGCCGTGAGCGAGCCCTTGGCGCCCTCGTCGAGGCCGGCGGTGTCGATCACGGTGAATTCGAGATCGCCGAGACGTGCATTGCCCTCGCGGCGGTCGCGCGTAACGCCGGGCTCGTCATCCACCAGCGCGAGCTTCTGCCCAACCAGCCGGTTGAACAGCGTCGATTTGCCGACATTGGGTCGGCCGATGATGGCAATCGTAAAGGACATAAATGATCCAAACGCCCTTTTTTGAAGGGCGTGTCAATCGAACGAAAAGAAAGAATCAACGCGTGAACGTACCGCTCGGCATCGGCGCCGGGAACGCGGATTGTTGCGGGGACTGTGCAGGCGCCGCCGATTGATCGGGCGGCGGCGCGGTGGTCCGCTTGCGCGTGATCTTGGCCGGCTTGGGCGCCGGCGGCGCGGCGGCGGTGCTGCCTTCCTCCTCGGGTGCGGCGTCGGGATCCGCAGCCGCAGGGGCGGCAGCCTGTTTGCCCTTGGATTTCGCGCCGCGCTTCGATTTCGGTTCTTCTGCCGGCGGAGGAGCTGTCGCGGCCTGCGCGTTCGGGTCGTCGACCTGCTGACGGGAGCCCTTGTAGAGATCCTTCGGCACGCCCTGTTCAAGGCCCGGCACGCCTTCGGGGAACACCGGCTTGCGGTCACCCGGCAGCTTCTTCTTGGTATCGAGGAAGTCGAGCAGATCGGACGGGTCGAAATTGCCCGTGCTGCCACAGCCGGCCAGCGCGCCCGAAAGCGCGATGAGGACGGCGGTTGCGATCAAACGTTGCGGGCGGCGCATACTGGGTTTCCCAATCAACTCGGTTTGTACGCGTCAGCTCTTGGCGACTGGCGGAAGCAAGGCCTGCAGCGCTTCGGCACGCGAGCGCAGGCTCGGCGGCGTTTCGCCGTCATTGGCGATCAGATCCAGCCATTGCCGCGTCGCCGCAGCGTCGTTGGCGCGCCATGCCGACAGCGCCAGCAATTCGCGCGCGGTATGGCGGAAGGTGGCGCCGGCCGCAGCAGCGGCCTCGAGGCGCTCTTTCATGTTGGGATAGCTCGTGCTTTCCAGCAGCAACTGGGCGGCGCGAATCCGCGCCAGATCCTGCTCGGCAACGCCGACGCTGCGATCGGCGGTGATCTCATCGAACAGCTTTGCCGCGGCCTGCGGATCGCGGGTGGCGACTTCCGCCGCCATGCGCAACCGCGCCAATACGCGATAGCCGAACGGCGCCTTCGCCGCGAGATCGGCGAAGGCCGCTTCGGCCTCGGTGTGCTTGTTGGCTTCCGAAAGCTCCACGGCCTTGTCGAATGCAGCCCCCGCCTCGACCGCCTTCTTGGCCTCCAGATACTGGTAGCCACGCCAGCCGCCCACGGCGGCGATGATCAAAATCATGCCGGCAATGATATAAAGCGAGTATCGGTCCCACAGCTTTTTGAGCTGATCGCGACGGACCTCCTCGTCTACTTCATCAAATAATTCAGACACTTAAAGGTATCCCATCCCCGAGGAACCGCGCCTTGGGCGGCAGCATCGTGCGCCCGATCCCCGCATCGCCGCGACGTAGCCTATCGATATGGCGGTGGCAAGGCAAAGTGAGGTGGATCAAAGCGTTAACAACGCCCCCGCCGGCCCGCGAAATCGCCTCACAGCGTTGACATCGCGGTTCAAAGTTTGGCGTAATCCCGCCCGCTTCCATTTCGAATCTTATCCCAATTTCCTGGGTGTTTCATGCCTCGCCATGCGCTGGTTTCGATGCTTGCCATGGGGCTGGCAATGGGACTGGCATCCCTGCCCGCGGCCTCACTGGCCGACGATATCAGGCCGAAGACGCCCGAGACGGCATTCTCCGGCAAACTCCGCCCCGACATTTTGGGTATCTCGACCGAATCGAACGCCGAATCCGCACGCGGCGTCTTTGATTCCCTGTTCAAGGGCCGTACCGACACCAAGACCGACATCCAGCAGCAGAAATTCGGCGGCACCAGCTATGTCGCTGCGCTGAATTTCAGTCTCCCCGCCGGTTCGAAACAGAACGGCGAGATGCTCTCGACCAGCTTCTCCTCGCCTGCGAGCGCCAACCGCGCCTATTTCGTGGCGCGCAATCTGACCTTCGCCCAGGACCAGCAACCGTCAAAGGCCGACATGATCAAGGAAGTCATGGGTAAATACGGCGTGCCTACCATCGTCGGCGATCAGCATCTGTATTACATCTACCGCAAGGGCTCGATCATGTCCGTCGGCGGCAAGTACAAGGAAGCGACCGCGCTGGAAGCGATCGACAAGCCGCTTGATCCGAGGGCCGCCGTCAAGCTCAACGGCGACACCGTCCGCGGCAGTTGCGTGGCGGTCGTCAAGCGCGCGCAGACCAAGGCCAAGGAACCGAGCGCCATGCTGGCCGAGGCCAAGGGCGCGAATTGCGATGGCGTGTTGAGCGTGCAGCTCGTCCCGGGCACGCCGGCCGACCGCGTCGGCATCGCGCAATTCACCCTGCTGGACGTCAAGCAGTTCGTCAGCGCCGCCGCGATCGACAGTGCGGCGCTTGCCGCCGGGCCGAGCGAAGGCTCGATGCCCAAGGGCAGCGCTCCGAAGCTGTAGCGGCCGGCCGCGCTAGGCTTGCACAGTCTCGCGCAATTGCCGCTTCATCACCTTGCCGTTGGCATTGCGCGGCAACGGGTCCGCTCGCACATCCATGGTTTCCGGCACCTTGTAATCAGACAGCCGCTCGGCGCACCAGGCGCGCAGCACCTCGGCCCCGACTGTGTTGCGAGTCACGACGACCGCATGCACGCGCTCGCCCAGCACCGGGCACGGCTTGGCGATGATCGCGCTCTCGACCACGTCAGGGTGACCGGCGAGCACCGACTCCACCTCGGCCGAATAGATCTTCAATCCGCCACGGTTGATCATGTCTTTCTGGCGATCGAATACGCGAACGAAGTTCTCTTCGTCGATCGAGCCGAGGTCGCCGGAATGCCAGAAGCCGGCGGTAAAACTTTCGGCCGTGGCCTTCGGATTATTCCAGTAGCCCTTGATGACCGAGCCACCATGAATCCAGATTTCGCCGATCTCGCCGCGCGGCAGCTCATGGCCTTCGGCATCCATGACGACGATCTGGGCGCCCGGACAGGGCAGACCGACGCTGTCGATGTGGCTGGCGGTCAGTTCGCCCGGCATCATGGTTGACGGCGACGTGGTCTCGGTCGCGCCGTAGCAATTCATCAGCTTCAGGCCGGGAATCTTGGCATCGAGTTTCTCGATCGTGGCAATCGGCATCGGCGCGCCGCCAAAGCCGCCGATCCGCCAGCTCGACAGGTCGTAGCTGTCGAAATCCGGCTGCAGCAGGCAGAGATTGTACATCGCCGGCACCATCACGGTGTAGGTGACACGCTCGCGCGCCGCCATCTTCAGATATTCAGCAGCCTTGAACTCCGCCATGATGATCAGCGCGCCGGCGCAGCGGACCATGGTCATGATGTTGGCGACGACGCCGGTGACATGGCCGAGCGGCACCGCGGCGATCGATCGATCGGCGGCCGTCAGCTTCAGGCACGATACGAACACCATCGCCGAATGAATGATGTTGCAATGGGCGAGCATCGCGCCCTTGGGCTTGCCCGTGGTGCCCGATGTGTAGAGGATCATCGCGGTATCTTCTTCGCCGACCTGGACCGGCGCTGCGAGCTCCGCGTTATCGGCCAACTCCGAAAAGCGTGAAAGCCGCGGATCATCATCGACCGCGATCCGGTGCGTCACGTCGGGAATGTCGCCCGCATCGGGCACACGGTCAGCCAGCGCCGCCTCGTGGATCAGAAGCCGCGCGCCGCAATCGGTGAGCACGTAGGCGATCTCGGGCTTTTGCTGACGGGTCGAAAGCAGCACCGTCACCAGCCCGGCATGGGCCGCGGCCAGCATCGTCAGCACGAATTCGATCCGGTTGCCGAGCAGCACCGCGACGCGGTCGCCGCGCTTGAGGCCGAACTTCCCGAAACCTGCCGCGATTTGCGCAGACTGCTGCGCGACTTCGCGCCATGTCATTCGCGTGGCGCCGCAGACCAGCGCTTCTCCATCGGGATTTATAGCAACCGCATCGGCTACCATCGCCGGGATGCTTTTGGGCCGTTCGCAAAAAGCCGGAATGATACGATCGCCGAAGCGCGGTTCTAGCCGCATCGCCGGAATGGAATGCTGCGACCAGTCCATGGCGCGCCCCCGTCAGCTCTTCTTCATCTCGTAGACGTGCTCTGGCCCCGGGAAAGCGCGCGAGCGCACGTCTTTGGCATAGCCCTGGATCGCCGCTTCGATTGCGGGGCCGAGATCGCCATAGCGGCGAACGAATTTCGGCGTCCGCGGCGACAGGCCCAGCATGTCCTCCAGCACCAGCACCTGCCCGTCGCACGCCGCGCTGGCGCCGATGCCGATGGTCGGAATGGCGATGGTCTCCGTGATCTTTCGCGCCAGCGGCTCGGCGACCGCCTCGACCACGACCGAGAAAGCCCCGGCATCCGAAATCGCCTGGGCATCCCTCAGGATCGGGTCCCAACTGCCTTCATCGCGGCCCTGCGCGCGAAACGAGCCGAGCGTGTTGATCGATTGCGGCGTCAATCCGATATGGCCCATGACAGGTACGCCGCGCTCGGACAGGAATGCGACGGTTTCCGCCATGCGCGCGCCGCCTTCCAGCTTCACCGCGCCGCAATGGGTTTCCTTCAATATCCGCACCGCGGAATGAAATGCCTGCTCCTTCGAGGCCTCATAGGAGCCGAACGGCATATCCACCACGACCAAAGCGTGCTTCGAACCGCGCATCACCGCATGTCCCTGCAGGATCATCATGTCGAGCGTCACCGGCACGGTGGTCTCGAAACCGTGCATGACATTGCCGAGGGAATCGCCGACCAGAATGACGTCGCAGTGCCGATCCACCAGGGCTGCGGTATGCGCATGGTAGGACGTCAGCATCACGATCGGGTCGCCGTTCTTGCGCGCGCGGATATCCGGCGCAGTTTTGCGTTTGATGGCAGACTGAACCGACATGCTAGGCTCCAACCACGGGCACGCCGATCACGACCGGATGGAACGCAAATGCGAGCGCCAGATAGGCGACGAGGCCGACCGCGATCGCGATCAGGTCGTTGCCGGGACCACCGACGGGGATCGGCGGCGCGCCGGCGTCGGAACGGGATTTCAGCGAAATGCGGTCATATACCGCCCATGCGAGAAACGAGCCGAACAGGATGATCGAGCCGAGATCGCCGTTGGCGAGCAGATGCGCCGCAGCCCACAGCTTGATGCCCGTCAGCATCGGATGCTTCAGCGTCGTATAGATCCGGCCGCGGATGTAGGAAGCCACCACCATGATCACCGCGGGCAGCATCAGCGCCGACGTGATGTGCTTGAGCGCCACTGGCGGGTTCCAGACGTTGTACCATCCCGTCGCGCGATAAAGCGCAAAGCCCCAGATAATCAGCGCCAGCCCTGCGAACGAGGCCAGCGCATAGCCGATCTTGTAGCCGCCCTCGCCGGTCGCGGCGATGACCTGCGCGCGCAGCTTGCGCTGGATGGTGAGCGTGTGGACGCCGAAGAACAGGATCAAGCCCAGGATCAGCACCAGCAGTCCCATGATATCCTCCCGCTGCGCGGCTGGTTTTGCCTGTTATCCGCGTATCATTTTAGGGGCTTGGTGCGCAATGCGCCACGCGGACGTGGTCACGGCTTCTCCGCCTGCTTTGCCGAATCGCGGTTGTCGACGTAGCGGATCGCGATCGGCCGCCCGGCGAGCGCGCCGCCGAGCCCACTGGTGAATTTCAGAGGCTGGCATGCCTGCAGCGACGCATTGATCGCCTTCAGGTAGGTCGCGCGGGTATCCGCCGGGGCGCCGGCAGTGGCATAGGTCACGCGCGGGGTGGCGATGATCTCGCCCGTGCGCTTGAAGCTGAAGCGAACCGACATCTGCATGCCCGGCCGCGCGATGTCGGAAGGCGGCGGCGACCAGCAGGACCGCAACGCCGCGAACAGGTCGCCGATCGTATCGAGATCGTGGTCCGGCTTGCGGTATTTCGCGGCCTGGTCCTGCGGCGGCACACTTTCGATCGTGAGTTGCAGGTTCTGGCCGTACGGATAATCGATCTCGGGAATGCACGGCCCGTCGTTGAACACGCTGCAAAACGACGGCGTGCACGGCTGGCCGTCGAGCACGCTGCATGGCGCATGCGAAAACGGCGTCGCGTCGATCTGGCGCCGCGGCTGGGCATTGGCGGCACCCATCCCGACGAAGAGTGCGGCCAGACAAACGATGGCGAGCCGGAACATGTAGTGGGGTCCTCACGGTCGACCCGACTAAGCTGATGCGCGCTAGAGGCGCTATCAAGGCTGACGGCGTTCACATCCCCGCGTTCATGGCTGACAGTTCCGCAATCAGGGCCTTCTCGCTGGGCTGGTCGAGGACGCCGGCCGTATAGAGCGAGATGCCGCCATAAAGCGTGATGTAGACCTTCATCACCGCGCGGCGGCGTTCGACCGAACTCTCGATATCCTGGCAGAATATCCGCATGGCCTGGGTGATGACCTTGTGGACCGCAGCCTGCAGCGGCGGGTTGTGCTTCATGGTCGCGTGCGGGCGGCTGGTCATCAGGGCGTAGAGCGCGCGATTGGCCAGGGCGAAGCGGACATATTTCGCGGTGTAGTCCTGTGGCGTGTCCGCCTTGACGAGGATGGCGGCGAGCCGGGTATAGGCCTCGGTCGCCACCGCATCAAGCAGCGCCTCGCGGTCGGCGAAATGATTGTACAGCGAGCGATGTGCGACGCCGACGGCCAGTATTCCAGAGACGTCAGTGATTTACGGATAAGCCGCCGCGTACTGGGTCCCCCGCTTTCGCGGAGGACGACAGCGGAGGATGGCGCGGAAAGCGACAGCGCCCCTTACGCCTTCTTCTTCACGTCCTTGACGTTGGAGAAGGTAATTCCCTCGGCCCGTTCGCGGGTATAGCCGAGATAGAATTCGTTCTTGGCCATGAACACGGGGTCGCCATCGACGTCATCGGCGATGCCGGAGCCGTTGGCGGCGATGAAGGCGTCGAGTTTCTTGCGGTCGTCGGATGAGACCCAGCGCGCGAGCTGGAACTCCGAGACCTCGAATTCCACCGGCAGCGAATATTCCGCGTCGAGCCGCGCTTTCAGCACGTCGAGCTGCAGCGGGCCGACGACGCCGACCAGCGCCGGTGCGCCGTCGCGCGGCCGGAACACCTGCACCACGCCCTCTTCCGACATCTGCTGCAGCGCTTCTTTCAGCTTCTTCGCCTTCATCGCATCCGTCAGCCGCACGCGGCGGACGATTTCCGGCGCAAAGCTGGGAACGCCGACGAAGGTGATGTCTTCGCCTTCGGTCAGCGTATCGCCGATCCTTAAAGTGCCGTGGTTGGGAATGCCGACGACATCGCCGGCAAACGCCTCATCAGCCACCGAACGGTCCTGAGCGAAGAAGAATTGCGGGCTGGACAGGCTCATGTTCTTGCCGGTTCGCACCAGCTTCGCCTTCATGCCGCGGCTGAGCTTGCCGGAACACAGGCGCGCGAACGCGATGCGGTCGCGGTGGTTCGGATCCATGTTGGCCTGGATCTTGAACACAAAGGCGCTCATGCGCGGCTCGGCCGCCTCGACCTTGCGCAGGTTCGAATCCTGCGCGCGCGGCGCAGGCGCAAACTTGCCGAGACCTTCCAGCAGGTCGCCGACGCCGAAATTGCGCAGCGCGCTGCCGAAATAGACCGGCGTCAGGTGGCCTTCGCGAAATGCCTCAAGTTCGAACGGCTTGCAGGCTTCGGATACCAGCGCGAGCTCATCCTTGATCTCGGCGACGTCGAGATTGGCGTTGCGGCCGGCGAGATCGGCGATGTCGATCTGCTCGGTCGCGCCGGTCTTGGCGCCGCCGCCTTCGAGCAGGCGCACGCCGCCATTGACGACGTCATAGGTACCGAGGAAGTCGCGGCCGCGGCCGACCGGCCAGGTCATCGGCGTGGTATCGAGCGCCAGCGTCTTTTCGATCTCGTCCAGCAGTTCGAACGTATCGCGGCTCTCGCGGTCCATCTTGTTGATGAAGGTGATGATCGGAATGTCGCGCAGCCGGCACACCTCGAACAGCTTTCGCGTCCGCGCCTCGATGCCCTTGGCGGCGTCGATCACCATCACGGCGGAATCGACCGCGGTCAGCGTCCGGTAGGTGTCTTCGGAAAAGTCCTCGTGGCCCGGCGTGTCCAGCAGGTTGAACACCAGGCCTTCGAACTCGAACGTCATCACCGACGTCACGACCGAGATGCCGCGCTCGCGCTCGATCTTCATCCAGTCGGACCGGGTATTGCGCCGCTCGCCCTTGGCCTTGACCTGCCCTGCCAGGTTGATGGCGCCGCCGAACAGCAGCAGCTTCTCGGTCAGCGTGGTCTTGCCGGCGTCCGGGTGGGAGATGATCGCAAACGTGCGCCGCCGCGCCACTTCCTCTGAAAGCGGCGAACGGGACGGCGATTCGGCTGAAACGGCAATGTCGGACATGAGGCTCGAGCGTTTGGCAGGGAAAACGGGGCTAATCAAGCCTCATTTGGTGGTTGCAGAGGCCGAGGGCCAGTCCCATATCGGGCAGCGGAAGGACGGCCTTCCAATTCACAGCTCGTCCGCGGGGACGACCCTGTCTGGTTCGGAGGGTCGTGATGGCCTGGATCGTGTTGTTCGTCGCCGGCCTCATGGAAATAGGCTGGGCGATCGGCCTCAAATATACCGAAGGTTTCACACGGCTCATTCCGTCCCTCCTGACGCTCGCCTGCATGGCAGGCAGCATCCTCCTGCTCGGCCTTGCCCTGAAATCACTGCCGATCGGAACCGCCTACGCGGTGTGGACCGGCATCGGCGCGGTCGGAACGGCAATCCTGGGTATCGCGCTGTTCGGTGAGCCTGCCACCGCCGCACGCCTCGCCTGCATCGGACTGATTGTGGCCGGCATTGTCGGGCTCAAACTCGTCACGGGGTCAGCGTAGCAACAGTACGGCCCAATAGGTCAACGCCGCCACGATCGCGGAAGCCGGAATGGTGATCACCCAGGCATAGACGATCGAACTCGCCACGTTCCAGCGCACCGCCGAAACCCGCCGTGCCGCGCCGACGCCGACGATCGAGCCGGTAATGGTGTGGGTCGTGGATACGGGAACCCCGAGAAAGGTCGCCATGAACAGGGTCGCAGCCCCGCCGGTTTCGGCGCAAAAACCCTGCATCGGCGTCAGCTTCGTAATACGCAGCCCCATGGTGCGGACGATTCGCCAGCCTCCCATCAGGGTGCCGAGGCCCATGGCCGCCTGGCAGGAAATCACGACCCAGAACGGGATGTTAAAGTCCGCGCCGAGATGACCCTGCGAATAGAGCAGCACCGCTATGATGCCCATGGTCTTTTGCGCGTCGTTGCCGCCATGGCCGAGCGAATAGAGCGACGCCGAGACGAATTGCAGGATGCGGAAGGCGCGGTCGACCGCAAACGGCGTCGAGCGCACCGATAGCCAGGACACGATCGCAACCAGCACCAGCGCCAGCAGGAACCCGACCAGCGGCGACAGCACGATCGCCAGCAGCGTTTTCGACAGACCGGTCCACACCGCCGCCGAAATTCCGGCTTTTGCGACGCCCGCGCCGACCAGCCCGCCGATCAGCGCGTGCGAACTGGACGAGGGAATTCCGAGCGCCCAGGTAATCAGGTTCCAGACGATGGCGCCCACAAGTGCCGCGAAGATCACGGTGGCATCGACCACGCTCGGCTCGATGATGCCGGTGCCGATCGTATTGGCGACGTGGAGCCCGAACACCAGGAAGGCGATGAAATTGAAGAAGGCGGCCCAGATCACCGCATATTGCGGGCGCAGCACGCGGGTCGACACGATCGTTGCGATCGAATTGGCGGCGTCGTGCAAGCCGTTGAGGAAGTCGAACAGCAGCGCGACCGCGATCAGGAAGACCAGAACCGGAAGAGCGAGGGTGGCATCCACGTGATGGCCCTGCCCTATACCTGTTCGATCACGATGGAGTTGATCTCATTGGCGACGTCATCGAAGCGATCGGATACTTTCTCGAGATGCTTGTAGATTTCGGCGCCAACGATGAAGTCCATCGAGTTGCCGCTGCGATGCTTGAGAAATAGTTCCTTCAATCCAATATCGTGGAGATCGTCGATGCGGCCCTCCAGCTTTCCGATCTCCTCGGTAATGGCGGACAGCATCGCGACGTTGTTGCCGATCGACTGCATCAGCGGCAGCGCGCGGCTGACGAGATTGGCGCATTCGACCAGCAGCGTGGCTATTTCACGCATCGGCGGTTCGAACGTCCGGACTTCGAACAGCACCACCGCCTTGGCGGTCTGCTGCATCTGGTCGATGGCATCGTCCATCGCCGTGATCAGGTTCTTGATGTCGCCGCGGTCGAACGGGGTAATGAAAGTGCGGCGGACCGCGGTTAGTACCTCGCGGGTGATGCCATCGGCGTCATGTTCGAACTGGTTGACGCGCTGGCAGAACACCGGTGTTTCGTCGCCGCCGCGCAGCATGTCCTGAAGCGCCAGCGCCCCCTGCACGACCGTCTGGGCGTGACGGGCAAACAGGTCAAAAAACCGCTCCTCCTTGGGCAAAAAGGCACGAAACCAGCGCAGCATGGGCATTTTTCCGTCATTCAGAAACGGCCGCCCGGGCGGCCTGTCACAAAACTGTCATAGACCATTCGAGGGAAAAGCGCGCCACGAGGCGACCCGGCAACCGGGTCATCCACTGCTTTGTGAGGCGCCAAAACCGGCCGTTTTTACAGGGATCTGCGGAAATAATGCGCGATCTCGCCGATCACGCCGCGGCGGAAGGTCAGCACGCAGGCGACGAAGATGACGCCCTGGATCACCGTCACCCACTGCCCGAACCCGGCCAGATATTGCTGCATGGCGATGATGACGAAGGCGCCGACGACCGGCCCAAAAATGGTGCCGAGGCCGCCGACCAGCGTCATCAGCACGATTTCACCCGACATCGTCCAGTGCACGTCGGTGAGCGAGGCATTCTGCGCCACGAACACCTTCAGCGAACCGGCAAAGCCCGCAATGGTCCCGGAAAGGATGAAGGCGAGCAGCTTGTATTGGTCGGTCTTGTAGCCGAGCGAGATCGCGCGCGGCTCGTTCTCGCGGATCGCCTTCAGCACCTCGCCGAACGGCGAGTTGATGGTGCGGTAGATCAGGAGGAAGCCGCCGAGGAAACCGGCCAGCACGACGTAGTAAAGCACCGTAGGCTTGGCGAGATTGAAGATCCCGAACAGATAGCCCTGCGGAATGCCCTGGATGCCGTCTTCGCCGTGGGTGAACGGCGCCTGCAGGTAGATGAAGTAAAGCAACTGCGACAGCGCGAGCGTGATCATCGAGAAGTAGATGCCCTGCCGGCGGATCGAGATGAAGCCGGTGACGACCGAAAGCGCGGCGGCGCCAGCGACGCCAACCACAATTCCGATTTCCGGCGTCACACCCCAGACCTTGAGCGCATGCGCCGTGCAGTAGCCCGCAGTTCCCAGAAACATCGCGTGGCCAAATGACAGCAGGCCGCCGTAGCCAATCAACAGGTTGAACGCGCAGGCGAGCAGCGCGAAGCACAGGGCCTGCATCACGAAGAACGGGTAGATGCCGGTCAGCGGCACAAGGCCCAGCAGCACCGCCATCGCCGCGAATACGATCATCTCGTCGCGCATCGCGCGCGGCGTTACCGGCAGGGTGTCGTCAGTCAATGCGCTCATGTCAGGCCGCCCGTCCCGTCAGTCCCGCAGGCTTCAACAGCAACACCAGCACCATCAGGACGAACACCACGGTGTTGGAAGCCTCGGGATAAAAATATTTCGTCAGTCCTTCGATCACGCCGAGCGCGAATCCCGTGATGATCGAACCCAAGATAGAGCCCATGCCGCCGATCACCACCACCGCGAAAACCACGATGATCAGGTCGGCGCCCATCAGCGGCCGTACCTGATTGATCGGCGCTGACAGCACGCCGGCCAGCGCCGCCAGGCCGACGCCAAGTCCATAGGTCAGCGTGATCATCCGCGGCACGTTGATGCCGAATGCCCGCACCAACGTCGGGTTCTCGGTGGCGGCGCGCAGATTGGCGCCAAGCCGCGTCCTTTCGATCAGGTACCAGGTGGCGAGGCAAACGATGAGCGAGAACACCACCACCCAGCCGCGGTAGATCGGCAGGAACATGAAACCGAGATTCATGCCGCCCTGCAGTTCACTGGGAATCGCGTAGGGCAGACCCGACGAACCGAAATAATTCTGAAAGACGCCCTGGATAATCAGTGCCAATCCGAATGTCAGCAGCAGCCCATAGAGATGGTCGAGGCCGGCGAGCCATTGCAGCATAGTCCGTTCCAGGATCATGCCGAAGATGCCGACGACGATGGGCGCGATGATCAGCGCCGGCCAATAGCCGATGCCGGCGATGTTCAACAGAAAATACGCGCAGAACGCGCCCATCATGTAGAGCGCGCCATGGGCGAAATTGATGATGTTGAGCATGCCGAAGATCACGGCGAGCCCGAGACTGAGCAGCGCGTAGAACGATCCGTTGATCAATCCCACCAAAAGCTGGGCGTATAGAGCTTGCATCGGTTTCGCACTCAATCTCGTTTAAGACGCGGAATCGCGCAGGGACGCGAGAGGAAGCCCGCCGGCACGGCGCCGGCGGGCTGTCGTTGTTACTTCTTTACCAGCGGACAGGCGCTTTCCGAAAGCGGCCGGAAGGCCTGATCGCCCGGGGTCGTTCCGACCAGCTTGTAATAGTCCCACGGTCCCTTGGATTCGGAAGGCTTCTTGACCTCGAACAGGTAGGCCGGATGAAGCTTGCGGCCGTCGGCGCGGATCGTGCCCTTGCCGAACAGCGGGTCGTCGGTCGGCGCCTCTTTCATTTTCGCCACCACCTTGGCGCCATCATGCGGATTGCCGCCCATCGCATCGATCGTCTTGAAATAGTGGATCAGGCCAGAATACACGCCAGCCTGCACCATGGACGGCATCGCCTTGTTCTTCATGCGCTCGGAGAAGCGCTTGGAAAACGCGCGGGTGCCGTCGTTCAGATCCCAGTAGAAGGTTTCCGTGAAGTTCAGGCCCTGAGCCACCTTGAGGCCGAGGGAGTGGACGTCGTTGATGAACAGCAGCAATCCCGCGAGCTTCTGACCGCCTGCGACGATGCCGAACTCCGATGCCTGCTTGATGGTGTTGGTGGTGTCGCCACCGGCGTTCGCCATGCCGACGATCTTGGCCTTGGAAGCCTGCGCCTGCAGCAGGAACGAGGAGAAGTCCGACGAATTCAGGGGATGCCTGACGGTGCCGATAACCTTGCCGCCCGACTTGACCACGACTGCGGCGGTGTCGCGTTCCAGCGCGTGGCCGAACGCGTAGTCTGCGGTCAGGAAGTACCAGGTGTCGCCGCCGGCTTTCACCAGCGCCTGCCCGGTGCTGTTGGCGAGCATGTAGGTGTCATAGACCCAGTGAATTGTGTTCGGCGAGCACTGGGTATTGGTGAGGTCCGACGTCGCCGCGCCGGTATTGATCATGACGACGTTCTTTTCCTTCACCAGATTGTTGACGGCCAGCGCAACGCCGGAGTTCAGCACGTCCACGAAGATATCGACCTTCTCGACGTCGATCCATTGGCGAGCGGTGGTGGTGCCGATGTCGGGCTTGTTCTGGTGGTCGGCCGACACGATGTCGATCTTCCAGCCCTTGGCTGCAAGGCCGGAATCCTCGACCGCCATCTGGGCGGCAAGCGTGGAGCCTGCGCCGCCGAGGTCGGAGTAAAGTCCGGAATTGTCGGTAAGCACGCCGATCTTGACGGTCTTGTCCTGCGCCATGGCGCCACCGCCTGCGGCAAACGCGAGCGCGGTGCCGAGGAAGAGAGATGAAATGCGATGTTTCATAGTATCTCCATAAATCCAGAGTGCAGCGGGTAGTACTGATTAAACGCCGAGATAGGTGTGGAGCTTGTCCATGTTGGCCGACAGCTCCGAATTCGCAAAACCGTCGATGACCTTGCCGTGCTCGACGATGTAGTAGCGGTCGGCCACCGTCGAGGCGAAGCGGAAATTCTGCTCCACCAGCAGGATGGTGAAGCCTTCCGACTTCAGCCGCGCGATGGTGTGGCCGATCTGCTGGATGATGACGGGCGCGAGACCCTCGGTCGGCTCGTCCAGCATCAGGAAGCGCGCCCCGGTGCGCAGGATTCGCGCGATCGCGAGCATCTGCTGCTCGCCGCCCGAAAGCTTGGTGCCCTGGCTATTGAGGCGCTCCTTCAGGTTCGGAAACAATTCGAAGATCTGGTCGAGCGACAGGCCGCCACCGCGCACGATCGGCGGCAGCAGCAGGTTTTCGCGCACGTCGAGGCTGGCGAAAATGCCCCGCTCCTCGGGACAGAACGCGATGCCCTGGCGTGCGATCCTGTCGGACGGGGCACGCGTGATGTCCTGACCGTTGAAACGGATCGAACCGGTACGCTTGCCGATAATTCCCATCACCGACTTCAGCGTCGTGGTCTTGCCGGCGCCGTTGCGGCCGAGCAGCGTGACCACCTCGCCGGCCTTCACATTGAAGTTGATGCCGTGAAGGATGTGGGATTCGCCGTACCAGGCCTGCAGGTCGGAGACGGAAAGAATTTCCGCGCCCGCCGGTTTGGCGGCGGCTTCGGCCATTTTCAACTCAGGCATGACCGGCCCCCAGGTAGGCTTCCTTGACGCGTTCGTCCTTGGACAGTTCAGAATAATTGCCTTCGGCCAGCACCTGCCCGCGCGTCAGCACCGTAATGATGTCGGACAGGTTGGCGACCACCGAGAGATTATGTTCGACCATCAGGATGGTGTATTTGGCCGAGATGCGCTTGATCAGCGCTGCGATCTTGTCGATGTCTTCATGACCCATGCCGGCCATCGGCTCGTCGAGCAGCATCATCTCGGGGTCGAGCGCCAGCGTCGTCGCAATTTCGAGCGCGCGCTTGCGACCGTAGGGCATCTCGACCGCCGGCGTGTTGGCAAACTCGCTCAGGCCCACATCATTGAGAAGCTCATGCGCACGGCCGTTGAAGCGGTCGAGCACGCTCTTGGAACGCCAGAAATCGAACGAAGAGCCATGCTGGCGCTGTAGCGCGACACGGACGTTTTCCAGCGCCGTCAGGTGCGGAAACACTGCTGAAATCTGGAACGAACGCACCAGCCCGAGACGGGCCACATCGGCCGGCGCCATCGCGGTAATATCCTGTCCCTTGTACAGGATCTGGCCTGCCGACGGCCTCAAGAACTTGGTCAGCAGGTTGAAGCAGGTCGTCTTGCCGGCGCCGTTCGGCCCGATCAACGCATGAATACTGCCGCGGCGCACCTTCAGAGCAACGTCGCGAACGGCGAAGAAACCTGCGAATTCCTTGGTCAACCCGTGGGTTTCGAGAATGAACTCATCAGCCAAACAAATTTCCCCCGTCGTCTCCGCGAGTTTGCTCGCGCGCGACCAATTTTTCCCTGTTCGGGCAAGCCCAGCCGGACGTCCTGGAAACCGTCCCGAGCCCGCCGCCTCCGGGCCGGAATATGCCGTCAACGGTATGGGTTAGGCAAGGTGGAAAGCTGCCGCGGGGAAAACGCGCGTGCCGGTTCCGGATGCGCCATAAGTCGAATTGCGCCGACCGCCCGGCCCGGCCGGCTCGTCGTCCGCGCTCAACCGCGATCTTCGCTCCGGCAAGCCATCGTTAACGGTGTTTTGCTGCAATCGAGCCCTTTCACACAATATTTCTGCCTCCGGCGCATCATCACGCGATTTAGATAGCCAGGAATTGCCGCCTTGGAATTTCAAAGCGCCGGACCGTCGGTCGTCAAATCCATCAAGCAGCGCGACCTGTTGAACACCTGGCTGCGGCTATACGCCCGCGACCAGTCGATACCGCGCATGCCGGAATACCAGCCGGCGCGGATCGAGGACGAACTTCCTGACCTGGTATTGTACACCGTCGATACCAGCACACAGCCGCCGCGCCTGACCATCCAGAGCGACGGCACACGGATGTCGAGCGCTTATGGGAATACCGGCAAGGGCCGCTATCTCAACGAGTATCTCGGCGCAAGGCTCGCTCCGATCGTGATGCCGGTCTATCATGAATGCATCGCGCGCCGCCTCCCCGCCTACACCATCGCCAATATCGATGACATCTACGGGCGAATCGTCGCCTATGAGCGACTGTTGCTGCCGTTCTCCGACGATGGCAGCGTTACCCACATCATCGCTTCGTTGAAGACCATCAGCGAAGACGGCGGCTTCGAGATCAAGAACCTGATGCGTGGAAACGACAAGCTGCCGGTGCCGAAGCTACGCACCATCATCGACCGCGATCTCTTCCATCGCGCACCCGGCCGCATTCCGTCCGGCGATGAACTCGAATTCGATTAGGCCTTCCGCCCGCGCGGCTTCGACGCGACCTCGCTCGCGTAGATATCCGGCTTGAATCCGACCAGCAATTTACCGCCGAGATCGAGTACCGGGCGCTTGATCATCGAGGGCTGCGCCAGCATCAGCGCCAGCGCCTTGCGCTCGTTGAGGCCTTCCTTGTCGCCGTCGGGCAGCTTCTTGAACGTCGTGCCTGCGCGGTTGAGCAGCGTTTCCCAGCCGATTTCGTCGGACCATTGCTTGAGCTTGTCCTTGGCGATGCCGGCAAGCTTGTAGTCGTGGAAATCGTAGACCACGCCGTGATCGTCAAGCCAGGCGCGCGCCTTCTTCATGGTGTCACAGTTCTTGATGCCGTAGATGGTAATGGGCATTTTCGTTGCATTCCGGAAATAGCGTTACTGGTCCTGTCGGACCGTTTTTTATACAAAGCGGAACGGCGAATCTATCATAGACTCGCATACCATTCGCGAAGTCAGGACCAGCCGATGGAATTCACCCTTTTGTTTCTGGCCACGGCCATCGTGATGCTGGTCGCCTGGCGCGGTCAGCGTCCACTGGCGCTCGGCCTGTTTGGGGCTGTCCTGATCGCGTGCGTCGCCACCTATCTCCACCACGCGACCGATACGCTGAAACTGTCGTTCTGAGATACGCATGACCCAGACGCGCGCCATCACGCTGAATGCACTCAGCCTCTACGCGGTGGCGCTGGTGCTGGCAGCAGCCTATGCGGCGCAGTTCATCCTTCATGAACTGCCCTGCCCGCTGTGCCTGCTGCAGCGCATCCTGTTCGCGGCGCTGGCCGTCGGACCGATCCTCAATATCCGCTTCGGGCCCCGCCCCAGCCACTATGCGATGTCGCTGCTGGCGGCGGTCGCCGGCGCGGTGGCGTCGACCCGGCAGGTGCTGCTGCACATCATGCCCGGCGACGCGGGCTATGGTTCCGCGTTGCTCGGCTATCACTATTATACCTGGGCGCTGCTCGGCTTCATTGCCGCCATCGTCCTGCTTGCCGCGATCCTGCTGTTCGACCGCCAGTTCGAAGAAGACAAAGCCGTGCTGCCGGCCACCGGCGGCGCCTTCGCGCAAATCGCGGTGTGGCTCGTGATCGCGCTGACGGCGGCCAACGTGGTGACGACACTGCTCGAATGCGGCTTCGGCGCCTGCGCCGACAATCCTCTTGTTTACGAGCTGCTCAAGCGCGCCGCTTAGGGCCGCTTCGGTATGTCGAGCCCGCGCTGCACCGCCGGCCGGGCGAGCCCGCGTTCCAGCCATGCCGGCACCTGCTTCAGCGTATCGAATGCGACGAGATCGCGCGCACCGTAGAAGCCGATCAGGTTGCGGACCCAGCCGAGCATGGAGATGTCGGCGATGGAATATTCGTCGTCCATGATCCATTGCCGTCCGGCAAGCCGCGTCTCCATCACGTCCAGCAGGCGCTTCGACTCGGCAACGTAACGCTCGAGCGGCCGCTTGTCGGCAAATTCCTTGCCGGCGAATTTGTGGAAGAAGCCGACCTGCCCGAACATCGGTCCGATCCCGCCCATCTGAAAGTGCAGCCACTGGATGGTCTGGTATCGCCGCGCCGGATCGGCCGGCAGGAGCTTGCCGGTCTTTTCCGCAAGGTATTGCAGGATCGCCCCGGACTCGAACAGCGGCAGCGGCTTGCCGCCGGGCCCGTCCGGATCGAGGATGGCCGGGATCTTGCCGTTCGGGTTCAGCGACAGGAATTCCGGCGTCTTCTGGTCGTCCTTATTGAAGTCGACCAGATGCACCTCGTAGGGCAATCCGATCTCTTCGAGCATGATCGAGACCTTGACGCCGTTCGGCGTCGGCAGCGAATAGAGCTGAAGGCGGTCGGAATGTTTGGCGGGCCAGCGTTTGGTGATCGGGAAGGCGGAGAGATCGGACATCGAAACTCGTTTTGCATGGTTGTTGTTGCGCGGCTAATGTACGGCTGATGCCGCATATAACAAGGGTCCGCGCCGTTCATGACCGATCAACCGTCTCCGGCGAAGCTCGGCCTCAGCGATGAGGAGCTTGCGGATCATCCGACCACATTCGCGACCGATGCATGTAAGGATCAGGTCGTCGTCGTAACGGGCGGCGCCGGCGGTATCGGGCGGGCGATCGCCTGGCTGTTCGCGCGGCTGGGTGCGCATGTCGCCGTGGTCGGGCGCGACGGAGCCAAGCTCGAAGCGCTCGTGGCCCAATTGGCCGGCCGCGGCCTCAAGGCATCCGCGCATACAGCCGACATCAGGGAGCCCGATGCGGTCAGCACCCTGTTCGACACGATCTGGGCCGCGCAAGGCCGCGTCGACGGCCTCATCAACAGCGCCGGCGGACAATTTCCGCAAGCCGCCATCGATTTTTCCGTGAAGGGCTGGAACGCGGTCATCAACACCAATCTGAACGGCACCTGGTACATGATGCAGGCCGCCGCGCAGCGCTGGCGCGACCACAAGCATCCCGGCAGCATCGTCAACATCGTGGTCGTGACGACGCACGGCCTGTACGGCATCGCGCACACCATCGCCGCGCGAAGCGGCGTGATCGGGCTCTCGCGCGCCGTCGCGGTCGAATGGGCGCCCTTGAACATCCGGGTCAACTGCGTGGCGCCCGGCGCGATCGAAACCGAAGGCTGGAACGTCTATTCGCCGGAAGCCCGCGCCGCCTACCCGCGCTCGAACCCGATGATGCGCGTCGGTTCGCCCTGGGACGTCGCGGAGGCCAGCGTCTTCCTCGCCGGACCATCCGCGAAATTCGTAACCGGTGAGACGCTGACGGTCGACGGCGGCGGTCAGCTCTGGGGCGAAACCTGGACCACGGGCAAGCCCGCCTATTTCTGCGGCGATGACACGTGACACGCTGATGGTCCTTTTCTCATGACGCGCTACCGGCTCGCCATTTTCGACTTCGACGGCACGCTGGCGGATTCCCTTCCCTGGTTTCGTGCCTCCTTCCAGGACATGATTACGCGGTTCGATCTTGCGCCCGTCCGCGACGACGAGGTGGAAGGGCTGCGCGGCCTGTCCGCACTCGAAATCATGGCGCGGCTCAATGTATCCATGTGGCAGCTGCCGGCCATCGTCAGCGACATGCGAAAGCGCAAGCTCGCGGCGGCAAGCGAGACACCGCTATTCGCCGGCATCCCGGCGATGCTGACCGACCTGCAGCGCCTTGGTATCAAGACCGCCATCGTCAGTTCCGACAGCGAAGCATCCGTCCGGCAGGTACTCGGACCCGCCACCAGCCTGATCACTCGCTTCGACTGCGGCGCTGCCATATTCGGCAAGCACTGGAAATTTCGGCAGGTCGCACGACGGTTGGGAACGAAGCCAGCAGATACGATCTGCATTGGCGACGAGATCCGCGACATCGAGGCGGCCAAAGCCGCCGGCATGGATTCCGGCGCGGTGGCCTGGGGCTACGCACTTCCGAGCGCGCTGCAGGCGGCGGGACCGACGCATCTGTTCAATTCGATCGAGGGGATGATCGAGCGGCTTGCCGTGGCGAAATAGTGCAGCCGAAAGCTTCCCCGCATTCTTTCTGTGCCAATTCCCGTCATGCCCGCAACGGCCAGCGACCGTGATAAGCGTGGCCCTTCATGCTGCGGATGAGCACGAACTCCGTCACCGTCCAGAAGATCGGCTGAATCGGATGCTCGTCCACGCTACGCGCATCGTACAACAGCGTCACGTGCGGCGTAAAATTCGTATTCGACACCCGCTTCAATCCGCTTCGCGTCAGCGCGGCGCCGAGCATCCGCCGAAATGACTCCAACTGGCGCAATCCACTCTCTCCAATCAGAACGAACGGACGATTGCCCGGCCTGCCCCGAAAGCTCGCGGTGCGGTCGAACGAAACCTCGAACGGCTCGGTCCGCACTTGCATGGCAGCCTCGTTTGCTGCGCCAACAAAGCGCTCCGACATATCGCCGAGAAAGAACAACGAGATGTGCAGACGCTCTGGCGCGATGAGCTTGCCGTTGAGGCGATGTGCGTGCTTGAGCGCGTCGGCCAATCGGTGAATTCGCTCCGCTGTGGCTGCGTCGGGAACGGTCGCGAGGAATAATCGGGCACTACTAGAGCTTGCAAAGTCGTCCATGATGGAATAGAACATATCATGAACATGGAGTTGTCACAACATTAAAATGCAACCGCATTCGTAACTTCTCGCAGCCTCACAACACACACCCATAATGCGCCGACGACACCAGCCGGATGTACTTGTCGTGCACGGATCCCGGCCGTACCGCCGCAACAGAAGCCGGCACGCGCCAGTCGGCCATGCGGCGCGCGATCTCTTCCGTGGACACTTCGAGGGTAACGGTGCGGGCGCCGGGATCGATGACAATGGCATCGCCGTCACGCACCGCGGCGATCGGGCCGCCGCGCGCGGCTTCGGGTGAGACGTGGCCGATCAGGATGCCGTGCGAGACACCGGAAAAGCGGCCGTCGGTAATCAGCGCGACGTCCTCGCCAAGGCCACGTCCCTGCAGCTGGATCGTCAACATCACCATTTCGGGCATGCCGGGTCCGCCGACCGGGCCGACATTGCGCACCACGATCACGTTGCCCGCCACGATCTCGCCGGCGCGGATCGCAGCCATTGTATCGGCTTCGGACTCGAAGACGCGCGCCGTGCCGCGGAACTGGCCCTTCTCCAGCGCCTTGCCCGAGAGCTTCAGCAAGCAGCTTTCCGGCGCGAGGTTGCCCTTCAAGACGCTGATGTGATTGTTCGCCGGCGCGATCGGCTTCGACACCGGAAGGACGATCTCCTGCGGCGGCATCTGTTCGAGCGTCGGAACATCGGCGAGGTTTTCCGCCAGCGTCCTGCCGGTCACCGTCATGACGTCGCCATGCAGAAGGCCCGCGCACAGCAGTTCCTTCATCACGACCGGCACGCCGCCGATCGCATGCAGGCTGCCCATCGCGAACGGGCCATGCGGCTGCAGATCGGCCAGCAGCGGGACGCGCTCGCCGACCGCCTGAATGCGCTCGATCGTGATCGGCATCTGGGCCTCGCGCGCGACTGCCAGCAGATGCAGATACATGTTGGTCGAACCGCCCATCGCGTAGACGGTGGTAATCGCGTTCTCGAAGGCGCGCTCGGTCATGATGTCGCGCGGCCGGATGCCAGCTTCCATCAGCCGGTACAGGGCATCGACCGAAGCGCGGGCCTGCGCGCGGACGTCGGCGTGGATGTCGCTGCCGGCGTCGTAATCGGCCGGATGCGAGGCGCCGCGCGGCAGCATCATGCCGATTGATTCCGCGATCGTGCTCATGGTGTTGGCCGTGAACATCGCGCCGCAGGTGCCGCTGCCCGGCATCACGTTGCGCTCGACTTCCAGCAGCTCCTCGCCGGAGATGCGGCCGGACTCGTTTGCGGCGCGCGCCTCGGCATAATCGAGGATCGTGATGTTGTTGCCCTTGCTGGCCCATGCCCCGAACGAGACACGCCCCGGCGTGCCGGTGCCGGGATAGAGCACGAGGCCAAAGGCATTGGTGCGCGCCAGCGGCATCAGCGCGGCGGCGCCAGTTTTGTCGCAGCCGGAAATCACGATCATGGCGTCGCCGTGATGCGCGTAGTGGCCGATCTCAAAACAGTCGGCGACGACGTCGCGCGAGGCAAGGCTATATCCCGCCGTCGGCGTGCCCTGCGTCAGCGCATCCGACACCGCCGGCGCGCCGACGATCAACCCCTGCCCGCCGCGCTCCGCCAGGATCTCGACCAGGAGATCGGTAATGGCGCGCACGCGGTTGTTGCAGCGATGGGCGTTGGTGTAGGCGCTGGCAATCGTCACCACCGCGCTGGTCTGCGCGGCGCGGTCCGGATCGAATCCGGCGGCGCGCAACTCCACCCGCCCTCGCTTCCAATAAATGCTGCTGTCCTGCGTCGTCATGGAGGCTCCAGGTCTTCCGGTTGATCGCGGACCAGGCGTCCGGCCTGCTTGGCACTGAACGAATTTAGCAAGTCTTGTTTAGCCGGGCTTGCTTAACCAGTCTTGCCGTCGTCGAAGCTCACAATCACGGCGGCGTTCGCGATGATGATGGAGTCGCTTCCGCTCTCGGCAGGCACTTCCAGCCCGCCCTTGACCGCCGTCACGTTCACGGTGCCGTACGGCAGCTCCTTGGCAACTGCCGCAGTGTCGACCTCACTCGGGTCCGGCACCGCGACGGTGACCTCGACGAACATGTCGTTGGCGGTCTTGCCCAGCATCCGGAAGAAGCCGAGGCTGGAGTGGCGGATGGCGTCAGAGACGGCACGCTTGGCAGCCTTGGTGGCATCGCGCCCGTGAACGTCGACGCCCATGCCCATTTCGGTGATACAGCGCACGCGTGCCATCGGGTTTCCTCTTGTCGTTTATGCGTTGAATATTGCTCGGCGAAGACCTTATTCTCAATCGTCGCTTGCGGTGGCGGCGTCAAGTCACAGCAGACATGCGTTCGCTAGACGGGCCGCGCGAACCGGCTCAGCATCTCGTGGGCATCGTACGTCATGACCGAGAAAGAGCGCCTTCATGCGGAGCGGTCGGCCGAATCCCTGCGCGGCTTGCGACGGAAGAAATTCAGCACGCCCGCGCCCACGACCGCCAGGCCGATGAGGATGACCTTGGCGAATTTGAGCACAAACGCGGCCACGAGCGCAAACAGACCGAGCTTCTTGGCCGCAACGCCCCCGACCAGCGCCATCAGGCCATATTCCGCGATGCTATCGGTAGAGGCGCTGAAGTCCTCGTAGCGCTTGCCGGCACTGTAGCCGAGATCGCCGAGCAGCTCATGGGCCACCGCCTTGTCGCCGGCGATGCGTTCCGAGTTCGACAGCAGATTGAGGCTGAAATAGCCGTCGCGCCCCAGCGCGTAGGTATTGTAATTGATGCTCTTCGCCGCGTTGTCCGCCTCGCCCTTGTCCTTGGCGAGCAGCGACCAGACCAGACGATGGCTGCCGGCATCGTAACTCGGCGGCTGCACCCATCCGATCACCTGCATCTCGGGAAACCCACGCGCGATGCGGTCCTTGTTGGTCTCCTCCACTCCGTCCTTCAGGTTTTTCAGGAGCTCGTCGGCATTCCAGTTCTTGGCATCATCATCCTTGATGTAGCCTTCCTTGACGTAGCGGATCACCACGATCCACTCGTCATTCGGCCCCGTGCCGACCACAAGGCCGACGAAGCCTGCATCGTTGACGACGTTGCCGAGCGCCCGCAAGACACGGGCGCCTTCAGCCTGCGGCACGAAGAAACGACCTGCCGCAAGCTTCAGCGTGGCCTGGTCGATCAGGGAAACATCCTTGGGTCCGCCGACGCCAGCCTCGCTGGCGGCTTTCCACGCGGCAACCAATTCCGCCTTTCGCGAGGCCTCGCTCGGCGGGGACGCCTGAGCAAAGACCGGCAGCGACCCAAGCACGACAAACAACATAACGACGGCGGAAATCGCTTTTTGCACCGAACTCTCCTGGAACATTGCCTTTGACGGATCGGATGACACCAACAACCGTAAATAGCAATACTGAACGACATATCATTCAGCCCATTCGATAACAAAAATTGCCGCGGATTGGATGAAGTGCCTCGTAAGAAAAGTGCACATTGCCGTCGTCACGGTTACGCCGGAAAAACACCAAGCTTTCTTCGCACAAGTGTCTTGCGGCTTATGCCGCGCTCATCATGAGTCCGGACAAGCCGCCATTTCGCGCGTCGCGGCGGTGCTATCCGGACCATTGCCATCAAGAACCTCCTTCGGATCGCCCGGCTGGACGAGATGGATGCGCGCGCCGCTCTCGCCTGCACCCAGACCTGGTTTCAAAACCTGCTGGCCGTCATAGTGTCCGCCATTCTGGGTGCGGTAGGCGATCGGCCGGTCGCTGAAAAGTCCTGAGATGCGGCGCCGATAGGCCTCAGCAACGGCGGGCCATTCGGCCTCGGTCAGCCGGTCGCTCTGATAGACGGCGAAAGGCGGCAGGATCTGCATGCCCGGATAAAAGAGCATGCCATGCTGGATCGGCCACAGCAGATCGTCGAGCCGCCCATTCACGCCGCGCTCGCCATAGTGCGGCGCGCGTCCACCGATCGTGACCGACAGTATCGCGCGGCGACCGCTCAAGGTACCTTCGCCATACCGGTCGCCCCATCTTTCGCCACCATGAGTCCCGACGCCATATGCAAAACCGTAGGCGAAGACCCGGTCGACCCAGCCCTTCAGGATCGCCGGCATGCCGAACCACCACATCGGAAAACTCAGGAGAACAGCGTCAGCCCACAAGAGCTTCTGCTGTTCGGCCTCGACGTCGGCCGATTGGGTGCCGGTGGCGAATGCATGACGCGACTCGGCGGCATAGCCGAGGCGATCCGGTTGCGCCTGATCGAGAAAATCTCCGCGATCGGCGACCGCCTTCCAGTTGGCCGCGTAGAGATCCGAGACCTGCACCGTGTGGCCCTGCGCGGTGAGGGTTTCGACCGCCAGATTCTTCAAGGCGCTGGTGAGTGATTTCGGTTCCGGATGCGCGTGAACGACAAGGACGTTGCTCAAAGACGTTGCTCCTGTTGAGGCTTACGAAACGCGCGGGTGGCGCGACGGCCTCAACATGGTGCGCAAAATCGCAAAGGCGAACGATCGAAACTTGGAAACGCCATATGTTCAGCAATGCTGAACTCAGGCGCGCTCGACCTCCCTCATCATCATCCAGGCCATGTCCGTCAATGCCTGCGGCGACAAGCGCGCCGATGGCCCGCTCAGCCCGACGCTCGCACGAACCTCGCCACCCTCGCGCCAGGGAATCGCGACGCAGTGGAGACCCGGCTGGCAATTCTCGAGATCGAGCGCGAAGCCGCGCGTGGTCACCGTCTTGATCTCGGATAGAATCTGCGGACCAAGCGCGTCGGCACGGCTGGCAAGGACACGCTTGCCGAGCCCGGGCATGAAGGCGAGGAACACGAGGCCGACCGCTGATCCTTCCAGAGGTTCACGTACGCCGATAGGACATGCGCCCGCCTTCAAGGCGTGGGACGGTTCGATTGCATCGAGATAATAGACTTCGTCACCGCTCGGGACGGCGAGATAGACCATCTCTCCGGTGCGCCTTGCGACGGCTTCGAGCGCCGGGCGCAGGCGGCTGCGAAGCGCGCCATCGTCTCCGGCGATCCGCGCCAGATTGAGAATGCGGCCGCCGAGATGATAGCGCGTATCTCCGGCGCGGCGGTGTACGTAGCCAAGCTCGTCCAGCGTCTTCAGAAGATTGTGCGCGGTCGTCTTGCCGAGATTCGTGTGCTCGGCAATATGCTGCAGCCGCGCAGCACCACCCTCTTGTGCGATGATTTCGAGGATCGCGGTTGCGCGCTCGATGGATTGAATCAGCCTGACTTCCGACATTACGCGCTCATTGATGACAGATACTGCCCGCTAACATTGGCGTGGCGCACCCGGACAACAAGTCCATCCATGTTGAATATTTGTGCTCCGATCGGGGCGACAGGAGCTGACAACGCGCACGCATGTCGGACAATGTCACCGGCAGCCGAATTATCGCGTCGGTCGGATTTCGCGTGGATCGCGGCATCGGAAGAGACGAAGCATTGATCGCAACAAGAATGGCCCGGGCATGCCAACGCGTGCCCGGGCCAATTTCCTTAAGCTACAAGACTGCCGTCAGGCAGCTGCGAACGATCGGCTGGCAAACTCGCTTGCTTTCAGCCGGCTGACCAGAACAGACAGTTCCTCGACTTCCCCTGATGCCAGGTCGGTCAGCGGCGACCGCACCGGGCCGGAATCGCGGCCGATCACCTTCATCCCGGCCTTGATCATCGACACCGCATAACCGCGCTTGCGGTTGCGGATCGCGAGCAGCGGCATGATGAAGTCGCGCAGGCCCGCCTGGACGGTCTCGCGGTCGCGCCGCCGCACCGCCGCGTAGAACTTGGTCGAGAACTCCGGCACGAAGTTGAACACGGCGGAGGAGTAGGTCGTCACGCCCATTTCGAGATAGGGCAACGCGAAGGTTTCGGCAGTGGGCAATCCGCCGACATAGGTCAACCGGTCGCCCATGCGCAGATGAATGCGCGTCATCTGTTCGATGTCGCCGACGCCGTCCTTGAAGCCGACAAGGTTTGGGCAGCGTTCGCAAAGTCTTGCGATCGTGTCCTCGGTGAGGATGGCGTTGTCGCGATTGTAGACGATGACGCCGAGGCTGGTCGCCTTGCAAACCGCCTCGACATGCGCCGCCAGTCCCGCCTGCTCGGAGAACACCAGATAGGGCGGCAGCAGCAGGATGCCGTCGGCGCCGGCGCGCTCGACGGCGCCGGCGAGTTCGGTCGCCATCGCCGTGCCGTAGCCGACGCCGGCCAGCACCGGCACGCGGCCGGCGGTCTGCTGCACGGCAGTGGTCACGACGTCGACGACTTCCGCCGGCGTCAGCGAGAAGAATTCTCCGGTGCCGCCGGCCGCGAACAGACCGGCCACTTCATAGCTGCACAGCCAGTCGAGATTGGAGCGATAGCGCACGGCGTCGAATTTGTTGGATGCGTCGAACGGCGTGACGGGAAACGACAACAGCCCGTTGCCGATCGTCAGCGCCATCTCCTTCGGGGTCATTCTGCTCATCGTGGCGGTCCTCGCTGTGGAAGGCTGAGGATTAGACCAGCCTTGATGCTGCGGCAGACCAATTGCTGGATCGAATGATCCATTGATTGGATGGCTCAGGCACCGGCAAGATCGCGGGCGATCGACGCGATCACCGGCAGCAACGGATTGTCGTTGTCGTCCCGCCAGACGAAGTAGAGTTCGGCCGCCCGCAGCTGATCGTCCGCCAGCGGCCGCAGCGCGACGCCCTTGAATTGCAATTTCTCCGCCGCTTCCGGCACCAGGGCGACGCCGACGCCGGCTTGCACGATGGCCAGGATCGAATGGATCTGCGCGAGGTGCTGGACGTATAGCGGCGCCAGTGCGGCGCGCGAGAAAAGCTCGACCAACAGGTCGTGGAAGTAACGGGCCTCGTAAGGCGCATAAGTAATAAAAGGTTCGGCCGCGAGGTCCGGCAGACTGATCGTCGCCGCCCCCGCGAGCTTGTGACCGGTCGGCACGGCCGCGATCATGCGTTCGGCCTTAACCCGGAAAAACTGCAGGCCGCTGCGCGGGATCGGCGGCCGCAGCAGACCGATATCGATTTCGCCGGCGCCGAGCCGCTTGAGCTGGTCGCCGCTGACCATCTCCTTGAGGATCAATTCGACATCCGGCAACTGCTGGCGGCACGCCGCCACCAGTTCCGGGACATAACTATAGGACGACGCGGCGGTGAAGCCGATATTGACCGAGCCGGCCTTGCCCTCGGCGACGCGCCTCGCCAGCAGCGCCGCACTTTCCGTCAGCTTCAGGATCAGCCGCGCCTCGGTCAGAAAACTCTGTCCGGCCGGCGTCAGCCGGACCAGGCGATTGCCGCGCTGAAGCAATTGCACACCCAAAATCCGTTCGAGAATCTGGACCTGCCGGCTCAGTGGGGGCTGCGTCATGTTCAGCCGGGCCGCGGCGCGGCCGAAATGCAGTTCCTCCGCCACCGCCACGAAGCAGCGCAGCTGGCTCAGTTCGAACATCCCGCGCCCTTTATTCTCTGCCGCATACCGGCTCCGCCTCGCTAGCCTAGCGCATCTCAGCAATATGATCCAAAATTGGTATCGAACCATCCTCATTCTAGTTCGCTATTGGATCGGTCATCGCTTATCGTGCCACCAGCGCGGCCAAAGACCGCGATGCGCGACGCCGCAGAGCGCCTGCGCAAACTCGACCGGAGGAGAAACCATGCTTCCACGTTTCGGGCGCCGCGCCGCCCTCGCCGCCGCCGCAGCCATCCTGTTCAGCCAACTGCCCGGCGCCGCTTCCGCCCAAAACTTCGACCGGCCGGTCCGAATCATCGTGCCGTTCGCGCCCGGCGGAACCTCCGACATCCTGGCGCGGCTGATCAGCCCGAAACTGTCGGCGGCGATCGGCCAGAGCGTGGTGATCGAGAACAAGCCCGGCGCGTCCGGCAATCTCGGCGCCGATGCCGTCGCCAAGGCGACGCCTGACGGCACGACGTTGCTGCTGACGGATCTCGGTTCGCTCACGACGGCGCCCAGCCTGTTTTCGAACCTGACCTATAGTCTCCAAAAGGACCTAGCCCCCGTCACGATGGTAATGTTCGGCCCCTATGTGCTGGCCGTACATGAATCGATCCCGGTCAAAACAGCCGCGGAACTGATTGCCTATGCCAAGGCCAATCCCGGCAAACTCGCCGTCGCCAATTCCGGCGTCGGCGGCGCCAATCACATCACCGCTCTGGTGATGCAGAAGGAACTCGGCATCCAGTTCAAGCACGTACCCTACAAGGGCGGTGCTGCAGCCACCCGCGCCGTGGTCGCCGGCGAAAGCGGCGCGCTCATCAATGGCGCGTCGGCCACCCTTCCTTTCGTGAACAACAAGCAACTGATCGGTCTTGCGGTGACCGGCGAGAACCGCGTCCCCTCCGCGCCCGATGTGCCGACCTTCAAGGAAGCCAAGCTGCCCGGCGGCGAGTTCGGCACCTGGCAAGGCATTGTCGTGGCCAGCGGCACGCCGCCGGCGACCATCGCGCGGCTCAATACCGAGATCGGCAAGATTCTGCAGTCGCCCGAAATCAAGGCCAAGATCGCCGAACAGGGCGGCGAAGTCCGTGCCGGCACCACGGATGCGTTGGCGACCTGGTTGAACGACTCAACAAAGCGCTGGGGCGACATCATCCGCGAAGCCGGCATCAAGGGCGAGTGACGGGATCGATACTGGCGATGCGAGGCCTGCGATGAACGCCCGCCGAACGGACTGGCAGGATCTGCTCTTCGGGCTGTTCCTGATCGCCGTCGCTGCAATCGCGCTGGCGGCAACGCGCACTTTGTCGGGCGGCAATGCCGCCGACATGGGCCCCGGCTATATGCCGCGCGCCATTGCCGTCATGCTGCTGGGCTTCGGGCTCTGGTTCAGCATCCGTGGGCTCCGCCGTCCCTTCGTTGGAATTGCACCGGTCCGCCTGCAGCCGCTGCTCGCGATCACGGCATCGGTTGCCGTGTTCGCGCTGTCAGCCACGCGCTTCGGCCTCGCGTTGTCGTCATTCGCCGCGATCCTGATCGCAAGCCTTGCGACGCGGGAAGCGCGGCCGATCGAAACCTTACTCTTCGCACTGGGGCTCTCGGCGGCGGCGGTGCTGCTCTTCGTCAAGGCGCTGGCCTTGCCGGTGCCGATCTGGCCTGGAGCATGGTTCTGATATGGAGCTTTTCGACAATCTGCTGATGGGGCTGACGACCGCCCTGCAGCTCAACAATTTGCTGTTCTGCCTGATCGGCGTTGTCATCGGCACCGCGATTGGCGTGCTGCCCGGCATCGGACCGATCCCGGCGATCGCGCTGCTGCTGCCCTTCACCTTCGGCCTGTCACCTCCATCAGCCATGATCATGCTCGCCGGCATCTTCTACGGCGCACAGTATGGCGGCTCGACCACGGCCATCCTCGTCAACGTGCCCGGCGAAACCTCCTCGGTCGTCACCTGCCTCGACGGCCACGAGATGGCCAAGCAGGGTAAGGCCGGGACGGCGCTGGCAATCGCGGCGATCGCCTCGTTTTTTGCCGGCACCGTCGCTACTGTTGTGATCGCCGTGCTCAGCCTGCCGCTGGCCGCGCTGGCGCTGAAATTCACCGCGGTCGAGTATTTCAGCCTGCTCGTGCTCGGGCTAATCGCGGCGGTCGTGCTTGCCCACGGCTCCGTCGCCAAGTCGCTTGCGATGGTGCTGCTGGGCATCCTGCTTGGCCTCGTCGGCATCGATGTCAATTCGGGCGCGCCGCGGATGACCTTCGGCATCGCCGAGATCTCCGATGGGCTCGACTTCGTGCCGGTCGCGATGGGCATGTTCGGCCTCGGCGAGATCATCGCCAATCTTGAACGTCCGGCGGTGATGCGCGTCGTCAGCCAGTCGATCCGCAGCCTGATCCCGAGCGGCGCCGATCTTCGCGCCGCTTTCCCGGCGATGGTCCGCGGCACCGTGTTGGGCTCCGTCCTCGGCGTGTTGCCGGGCGGCGGCGCCGCGCTGCCACCCTTCTCCTCCTATGCGCTGGAGAAGAAACTCGCCCGCGATCCCTCCCGTTTCGGCAAGGGCGCGATCGAAGGCGTCGCCGGACCGGAGGCCGCCAACAATGCGGGCGCGCAGACGAGCTTCATCCCGCTGCTGACGCTCGGCATCCCCGCCAATGCCCTGATGGCGCTGATGATCGGCGCGCTGATGATGCAGGGCATCCAGCCCGGCCCGCAGATCATGCGCGAGCAGCCGCAACTGGTCTGGGGCGTCATCGCCAGCATGTGGGTCGGAAACCTGATGCTGATCATCATCAACCTGCCGCTGATCGGCGTCTGGGTCTCGATGCTGAAAATACCCTACCGGCTGCTGTTTCCGGCGATCGTGCTGTTCTGCTGCATCGGCACCTTCGGCCTCGCCAACAATTTGTTCAATGTCTGGCTGATGCTCGGCTGCGCGCTGGTCGGATACTTCTTCATCAAGGTCGGCGTCGAGCCGGCACCGTTGCTGCTCGGCCTCGTGCTCGGGCCGCAACTGGAAGAAAACTTCCGTCGCGCGATGCTGCTGGCGGACGGCGATTTCTCGGTCTTTCTTCGCCGCCCGATCAGCGCCACGCTGCTCGCGCTCGTCGCGGGGCTGTTTCTGCTGATGGTATTCCCGGCGATCCGGCGCAGCCGCCAGGAGGCGCTGGCCGAGTGAGCGTCAGCTTCAGCCAGGGCGCTGAATGGAAGACGCTCATCAGCAAGTACATCGGGACCATTCCGCCGAGCGGAGACGCGCCCGCGATCGAACACAACGCGTCCGACGGGCCGCTGCCAAGGACGCCCGTCAGGAGCGCCATCATCGCAAAGGTCGGCGCGGCCGCGAGATAGAGCCCATTGGCCACCCGATGCGCGGCGGCATTCCGGCGGCGCGCACCGCCGCCGGATCCGCCTGAGCAAGCATGGCTCATCGCTTTGCTCTCGCGGACTGCTCCCGGAACGCGGCCTCGCCGGCGTCCGATACCTCGACCCACCTCTTGTCGGGCGCGGCGCCTTCAACGTAGCTATCGTGCCAGTTCCACCACTTGTAGGTTTGGGTTTGCGGATAGCCTTCGGGCGAATCCTCCCACTCCTCCTGGCGCCCGAGCGGGGTGATGTCGAGATAATTCCAGGTGCCCCCCATCTGCTCGTCGCCGCGGTTGTTGATGAAGTAGGTCCGGTAGATTTTGTCGCCGTCGCGGAAGAACACGTTGGTGCCGTGCCACTCGTCCACGCCGAAATCGGCGTCGAAGCTGTCCGTGACGGTGTACCAGGGGATCATCTCCCACCCCATTCGCGCCTTCAGGCGCGCGATGTCCGCCTGCGGCGCG
Source organism: Bradyrhizobium algeriense (assembly GCF_003062295.1). GTDB lineage: Bacteria > Pseudomonadota > Alphaproteobacteria > Rhizobiales > Xanthobacteraceae > Bradyrhizobium > Bradyrhizobium algeriense. The sequence continues at coordinate 59,201 of NZ_PYCN01000010.1, forward strand.
CGCGAGGCGAACACGAGCGTGGTGTCACGGGCGTTGAGATGGGCGATGTGAGCGACCTGGTCGGCCACCATCGAGCAGCCGCGGCAGGCATGCTCGGGCCAGCCGAACACGCCGGGCTCGTAGAAGGCGCGGTAGACGATCAACTGATGGCGGCCTTCGAACAGATCGCGCAGGCTCGCGTTGCCCTTGGGCCCCTCGAACTTGTACGCCTTCTCCACGGCCAGCCACGGCATCCGCCGGCGCTCGGCGGCCATGGCGTCACGGGCGTGGGTTAATTCCTTTTCCTTCACGAGCAATTTCTGGCGCGCGGCTTCCCACTCCTGTGCTGAAACGGCATGAATTTGCATAGCTAACCTCCTGTTTGTTGGGACAGTTGTTGCGCACGCTTCGATCCATTCAGGCCGGCAGCCGGCGATCGTATTCCTGCTGCAGGCGGGCCCAGCCATCCCAGAACGGCGCCGGTTCCTTGTCGTTGGCGCGGGCGACCAGGATATCGAGATGCATATGCCAGCCGGCGCTGACCTTGAGCATGGTCGAGCGATCGGGCAGATGGCGATGGGTCACGGTGAGCAGCACGCCCGTGCCCCTCTGCTCCAGCTCGAACGTCACGTCGCCGCTGTTGTTCCAGGCGATCGAGAGCTTGCGGAGCGGTTCGAGCTCATTGATCCGGCTCTGCATCCGATGCTCTTCCGGGAATCCCTCCGGCCGCTTGCCCGGGGGATCGTTGAGTTCGTCGTTGCGCCAGACGAATTCGACGGGCGCGCCGACCTTCATCTCCATCGCGCCCGCCGCGAGCCATTTGCGGCGCAGCTCGCTGTCGGTGAGATAGGCCCAGATGCGTTCGATCGGGCCGGGCAGAAGCCTTTGGATCTTGAGCGTGGTCGGCTCGATCAACTCGCCATAGGCATCGGGCTTTGTCGTTGCATTCATTGTCTACTCCTTCACCTGCTTTGCTTTCGCCTCGTCCTCTGCACGCAGCAGGGCTTCCAGCGAGTCCAGTTTTGCGCTCCAGAAACGTTCGTAGCGCTTCAGCCACGCATCGGCTTCCGCGAGCCGTGCCGCCTCGAGTCGGCACAGATGGGAGCGGCCACGGATCGTGCGCTTCACCAGCCCGGCATTCTCCAGCACCCGCACATGTTTCGACGCGCCGGCGAAGCTCATGTGGAATGGCGTCGCCAGTTCCCCGATCGTGAGCTCCTGCTCGGCCAGGTGACCAAGCATCGCGCGGCGCGTCGGGTCCGCGAGGGCATGGAAGACAGCATCGAGATGGGCGGATCGTTCAACCATTTGGTTTAGTATAGGCACGCAGCACCGATAGTCAACCGATCGGTTTAACGTTTCCGTGATGGACCCGGCGGTTCCGAGACTGCGCCTAGCTGTCCGGCGCCGTGTAGACGGCGCAGGGATATGCGATGCCGCGCAGCGCATGCGTTCCCAGCGGCATCAGCGTTGCGCTTGTCTCAGTAGCGACCGCGCCCGAGATCAGGACGGTTCGGCCAAGCGGACGGCAGAGCCCTTCCAACCGGCTAACCAGGTTCACCGCAGGACCAATCGCAGTGAAATCCAGCCGGTCGGCCGCGCCGACATTGCCCCACAGAATTTCGCCAAGGTGCAGCGCCACGCCGAACGACAGCGGTGGCAGCCCCTGCTCTCGCCGGCTCGTATCGAGATGCGCCATGCCGGCTTTCGCGGAAGCAACCGCGCGCAGCGCAGCGTCGCAGGCGTCGCGCGGCTTGTCGCCGACCGGGAAGATCGCGAGCACGCCGTCGCCGATGAATTTCAACACCTCGCCGCCAAAGGCATGGACCGCGCCGCCGATGCAGTCGAACCAGCCGCCAAGGGCGGCGATGACGGCAGCGGGAGGCTCGGATTCAGACAGCGCCGTGAAGCCGCGCAGATCGCCATAGAGCAGCACCGCCCGAATGGTCTCGCCGACTTCGCGCCGCAGCGGCCCCGCCAACACGCGCGCGGCGCTGCGCCGGCCAAGATAAGCCTCGAGCGCGGCCGACAGCGTCGCGCGCGCCGAGAGCGCGGCGAGCGGTGCTGCGGCAAAGCGGGCGGCCTCGCGCAATCGGTCGGCTTCCGTTTCCGTGAACCGGCGCGGCCCAACCCAGCCGAGCACCGGCCGGCCCTCTCCCGCGCCAACGGCGTCTTCATGCACCGCACCACCCGCGAGCCCGGCCAGCCAGCTCCGCCCCGCATCGCCGGACGAACTCCCCGCGCCGCCAAATCCCACTGGCGCAAATCCCACCGCCTCGATCACCTCGCCGTTCCCTGCCCGCCACAACCAGGTGCGGCGGGCGATGATCGGGTGCGGCACGGCGAGCGTCAGCGCCCCGCCGGCGAGCGGCATGTTGTCCGCGATCAGGCGCGTGCCGAGTTCGGCGAGGAACCGCTCAGCGCTCGGCGAAGCGCTGGCCGCATCGACCAACCATGTCAGCGTCGAACTCAGTTGCATGGTCCGACCCTATGGCAGGGATAGTTCATTATCGCCATCGGCCCTTGGTAAATTCCCGCGCCGGCATATGTTGGCACGGTTGCAGCGCCCCTGATGCCAATAAGTAGCGAGGTTTTTGATGCCTGAATCGTTTGTGGTCCAGCGCGAGACCCAGATCGCCGCGCCGCGCGCCAGCGTGTTCGCCTTCCTGACGGACCCCGAGAAGATCGTGCAATGGATGGGCAGCGAGGCCGTGACGGAGATGCATCCGGGCGGGCTTTACCTCTTGAAGGGCGTTGGCAGTTCGACAGCGCGCGGCACGTTCCGCGAGGTGGTGCCGGTGCATCGCCTCGCCTACAGTTTTGGCTGGGAAGGCAATGAGGAGGTGCCGCCGGGATCGGGCCTGATCGAGATCGACCTGATCGAGCACGATGGCGGCACATTGCTGCGCATGACCCATAGCGGGCTTCCCAGCGCCGCGCACCAGGCGAGCCATGCCAAGGGGTGGATCCATTATATCGACAGGCTGACCAAGGTAGCCTCCGGCCAGGATCCCGGTCCGGATCTGGGCCCGAACGGCACCCGCAACGCGTGAGAGGGATATCGGTCAAGGCGCGCATCGCTGGACGATCAATCCTCTTTCTTCAACACCGTCACGTGGAGACGGCGGCGGATTTCCATCCCCTGCCGCCGGTAGAGCGCGATGGCCGAGTGATTGCTGGTGAAGACGTGCAGGAAGGGAGTTTCGCCGCGCGCCACGATCTGGCGGGAGACGGCGGATAGCAGCATCTGCCCGTAGCCGCGGCCGCGGTGGGATGGATGCACGCAGACGGCGGTCATCTCGGTGTAGTGAGCGGGCTTCATCCGCTCGCCGGCCATCGCGACAAGCTGGCCATCGACGCGGATGCCGAGGAACGTGCCGAGTTCATGGGTCCGCGCGCTGAACGGCCCGGGCTTGGTGAGCGCGGTCAGTTCGATCATTGCTGGAACGTCCTCGATACCGAGGGTGACGATGTCGATGCCGTTGGCCGGCGTATCAACCGGCGTCCCGATCATCTGCTCGCCGGTGTCCGCCAGCGCGACCTTGAATCCGGCAGGCGGGCTCACGGCATCCGGCGTGAACAGCACGGCGATGTCCTGCGGCGACATCAGCGCACGAAGCGCTGCAAAGCTTTCGGGCGACCTGTCCGCCGTCGCGGCGAACGGTGTGATCTCTGCCGGATAGCGCCACGCGCGGGCATCGCCTTCGGCCAACGCCTGCTGCGTGGTCGTCAGTGCGGTCCAGATCGGATAATCGAGGGGATGGCCAGGGCTGTCGGACATCAGGCTGCTGCTTTCATTCTCACTCAATTGCACGACAACCCTAGCGGTAGTCGCCAAGGTCTGCCGCCTTGCCGCCCTCCCGGACCTCGGCGGTGTAGCGCCAGATGTCGGGCCGCGAGCCATCTATATCGGTAAAACCATAGTGGCGGGCGAGCTCGCCGGAGCTGACCGACTTCTGATTCCACTTGCCACGATCAGGATCGGCGGCAAGCGCAGCCACGGCGCGGCCGACATAGCGCGGCGATTCCGACAGCGCAAAATCGGGCGGCGCCTGGTGCCGGCCGCCGCCCCGCTCCGTCAGCGCTTCGCGCCAGTTCGCTTCGGTGACGCCGAAATTCTCCAGCATCATTTCCGAGCGCAGCCAGCCCGGGGTGATCGCAACCGCGGTGGCCTCATGCGGCGCGAGCTCATGGCCTTGCGAGAAGGCAAGACGGTTCACGCTCTGCTTGACGAGGTCATAGAATACCGAGATCCGGTAATGCTGCGCGTTATAGTCGGCGGTGCCGTCGGTGACTTCGACGAGCAGGCCGCCGGGCTGCGCGACCAATAGCGGCAACAGATAATGCGACGTCACCAGATGCGTCTCGATGCCGAGCCGCAGGATCCGCAAGCCCTTCTGCAGGTCGAGCTTCCAGATCGGCGTGTTCCATTGCGGCGGGGCACCTTTCAGCACTTCGGCACCCCAGATGTCATTGACGAGCACGTCGATGCGGCCGTGCTCGGCGCGGATGCGTTCGGCCAGCGCCGCGACCTGCGCCGGTTCGAGATGGTCGACGGCGATCGCGACGCCCTTGCCGCCGAGTGTGGTCACATGCTCGGCTGTCTCCTCGATCGTCTCGGGCCGGTCATAGTCGGATCGCGTCGGCGCATCGGCGCGCGTGCTGCTGCGGCCGGTGCAGATCACCGTCGCGCCGGCCTCGCCGAGCGCTGTAGCGATGCCGCGGCCGGCGCCGCGCGTCGCGCCTGCCACGACGGCGATACGTCCGCGAAGCGAGCCCTCGTGTGGCGCAACGCTCATCGCACCTTCCCCTTCATGCGTCGCCGACGGCCGATCGCATCGAAGCGCCGATCGAGCGCACCGTCACGCCTCCTCCGCCGTCGCCTTGATCAGATTGTCGCGCAGCGTGACGACAGTTTCCTGCAGCCGCGCGAACTCGTCCGGCTTCAGTCCGGTCGAGGCCACGAGGTTCATGTGCATGCCCTTCTCGCGCAGAAGCCGACCGGCCTCGGTGAGGCTGATGCGCACCTGCCGTTCGTCCGCGGGATCGCGTTGTCGGCGCAGATAACCCATGGTCTCGAGCTTTTTCAGGACCGGCGTCAGCGTGTTGGATTCCAGGAACATCTTTTCGCCAAGCTCGCTCACCGTCTGGCCGTCCTGCTCCCACAAGGCCACGATCGCGATCCATTGCGGATAGGTCAGGCCGAGATCCTCAAGGCCCTTCCGGTAAGCCCGGCCGAAGGCGAGGTTGGCCGAGTAGATCGCAAAGCAGAGGAAATCGCCAAGGCGCCGGTCGGCCCCCGGCGGTTTTGCCTTCTGGCCGGCCTTTGAGTTGTCTCGGGAATTGTCCCTGGAACCGGTGCTTGCACCGGTCTTGGGGGCCTCATTTGGTTTCATCGGGGTCGTCCTTTTCGACACGAACATGTGAAGTCTCGCATCCATATATATCGCATCCGATTAAATCGGAAGGGTTGACAGTCGGGCTCGGCGAGTATTTATAGGCCGCACGCGAATATATCGTACACGATCTAATTAAAGGAGAAAGCCATGACCACCACATCTGCAAACCAGACCTCGAATGCGCCGGCGGTCGACCTGAAGCTCGAAATCGTCGTCATCCCGGTCTCCGACGTCGAACGCGCCAAGCAGTTTTATGCAAAACTCGGCTGGCGGCTCGACGCCGATTTCTCCGGCCCCGACGATTACCGCGTGATCCAGTTCACCCCGCCCGGCTCCAACACCTCGGTGATCTTCGGCAAGAACGTCACCTCCGCCGCGCCTGGCTCCGCGCAGGGCCTCTATTTGGTCGTCTCCGACATCGAGGCCGCCCGCAACGCGTTGCTGGGCCGTGGCGTTGCGATCAGTGAGGCGTTTCACGCCGGCGGCGATGTGCACGTTGGTACGGACGAGCCGTATCTGTTTGGGCGGGTCCGGCTGAGCGGCCCGGACCCGGAACGCGGCAGCTACCGTTCGTATGCCTCGTTCAGCGATCCCGACGGCAATGGCTGGCTGCTGCAGGAAGTCACCGCGCGATTGCCCGGCCGCATCGACGGCAACGGCACCTCGTTCACCTCGTCAGCCGATCTCGCCGCCGCGTTCCGCCGGGCGGCCGCCGCCCATGGCGAATACGAGAAGCAGAACGGCGGCAAGCACGACGAGAACTGGCCGGACTGGTACGCCGACTACATCGTCAACGAACAGCACGGCCAGCAGCAGGCCGCATGAACAGCACCTGTGCGACAGGCATCGGCGGCAGGTCCTGGCGATTTCGCCGCCGATGCATCCAACCAACCCATCATGGAGATTTGCAATGCGTACGCTATCCAAGAGCTTCTCCCTTATTCCGGTGACCGCGCTCGCGCTGGCTTTAATGCTTTCAGCCGCACCGGCATCGGCTCAGACGACACAGGGCGCCGCGAGTGATCGAACCTCGGCGGCATCCGAGCGGCCGCGCGACGACCTGGCCGGTAAACTTGTCCGGCGGATCATCCAGCGCGCGCCGTCGTCGATCCCAGGCCGCGAGATCGTGCAGGTGGAGACGGAGATTCCCGCAGGCGTCGAATCCGGATGGCACGTCCATCCCGGCGAAGAGGTCGGCTACATCATCGCTGGCGAGGTCGAGATGAAGGTCGAGGGACGTCCCACCGTCATCCTGCGCGCCGGCGACGGTTTCCTCATCCCGCCGCGGACTCCGCACAATGCGCGTGACCTCGGTCCGGAAACGGGACGGATGCTGTCGACCTATATCGTCGAGCAAGGCCAGCCGCTGGCGTCGTTCGTCGGGCAGCATGTGGAGAAGTAGGCGGCATTTCCGATTCAGTTTTCAAACAGCCCTGTCATCGGCCGGCTCGACCGGGCGATCCGGTACGTCGCAGCCTCTCCGCGTCATTGCGAGCGAAGCGAAGCAATCCATTCTTTCTTTGTGCCGCGGGATGGATTGCTTCACTGCGCTCGCAATGAACGGTTCGTAGGATGGGTAGAGCGAAGCGAAACCCATCAATTCCCCTGTAGAGACATGATGGGTATCGCTTCGCTCCACCCATCCTACACGCGCTACACGCGCGGCTCCCGAATGTGTCCCGCTTGCCGCATAGTGTGGCATGCTTACCCGCATCAAGCGTGCGCAAGCTCCTGTTACGTCGGCTGCAATTTTCGACACCGATCCTGCCCCTCATTTAATCGGCCTGACGTTGAACCGCGCCGTTGTTCCCTTGACGTACAGTCATGGGCTGGGGAACGGAGATTTCCCATGACGAAGCATCGAACGATCACCAGTTTCGTAGCCGTCGCTCTGCTTGCGGTCGCCGCAACAGCCGCCGCGCTGCGACCGCTGCCCTCAAAGAACCATCCAGACGCATCCGCCGGCTTCATGTCGTTGAGCGAATTGATGGTCGACGTGAACAAGCTTGCGACGGACAATTACGACGACCAATCGTTTGTTTATTCGGCGAAGCGCAATTAGCCGCATCGCAGCCTACGCCGGTCCGTGCGGCACGGCGTCGTTGAAATTTGCACCTGTGATCCGGTTCACAGTGCAATGCCTCGGGTGGGTCCATAAACACTGGGGGCTGACAGATGGATTTCGCAAATGTCTGATTCACGCTCACATAGCGAGGCCAAGGCTAAATCGAGACGCTGGCTGACAACGGCCTTCCTGATCTACGGGACGATGGTCGTCGGTCTGCTCGGATACTTTATCGTTTTTCCGGATATGAAGACCCATGGGACGCAAGGCGAAGGCGCCCCCATCCAGACTGCAGCGAAGGCGCTCAGATATGAGGCCGTGATCGCCAACTGGAACCGTCACCGCGCAAAGGATGCGAGAGCGGAAGCGCGGTAGTTCTCGCCAGCCATCAATCGAGAAGCAGGCGACCGACAGGTTCGGCGCGGTCGTTGCCGCCTCTGATAACGACGATCTCGCCGCTGGCGGGCGAGATACCGGTCAGCGCCTGAATGTTCGCGCCATGCGTCGCGACAAGCAGGTTTCCGCGCCCGGCCCATTTGGCGATGAGCGCGCGGGCGCCGGTGGTGAGTGCCTCTCTTTGATCTCGCAGCACCACGACATTGCCGAACGTCGCCTCGGTTTCGACTGTCCCCAGGTTCAGCAATTTGGCGGTGTCGATGCATCGGCACCACGGCGAACTCAGGATTCTCTCGAATGCAATCCCTTCCCCTTTGAGCCGCGCGCCGATTTTTGCCGCGTCCGCCCGCCCCTTTTCGCTGAGGTTGCGCTGCGTGGCACAATCATCGACGCGGAATCCCGGCGGATCGCCGAGGCCACCCGGCGCATCGGCGTGACGCATCAGGGCGACGTGGCCGCCTGCCCGCAACGCCGTCCAGGCATCGGCCGCGTCGTCGGCGCCGGCGACCTCTGCGGCGCTACAGAAGCCGAGAAGGAGCGCGAAGATGGCAAAACGCATGCAACGCATGGCGGCCTCCATCAGAAATACGCGATCAGGCGGCCGGCGCAGATCGCACCGAGCCACAGCACAAGCGAGATCAGCGCCGTGGCTTTGGCGCCGCCGGAGGCTTTGTCATGCCAGCTCTCAACATGACGCCATGGGCCTGAATGCGCGATCACGACGTTGACCAGCGCCGCCGCAATCAGCAGCAGCTTGCTCTGGAACGCCGGGTTTTTCACGACATGCGATGCATCGGCGGAGAACAGCAAAAGTCCCATGCTGATCGCGAGCACAAAGCCGGCGCGCGACAACGGCAACAGCAATCGCGCCATCGGTGGGATCGCAATCGCGCGCCCGAGCCCCAGCATCCTCAAATCGAGCGCCAGGATCGACCCCACCAGCACCACGAAGCCGATGATGTGCAGGATCTCGACCGCGGGATAGAGCGCGGGTGAAGAGCGCATCGCATGGCCCAGCGCGCTTTCCTGCAAAGTCAGGAAAATCGATGGGGCTGCCTGATGCTCCACGCCGCGCCCTACCGCAATTCGATGCGCTTGCCGTCGAGCACGATGTACTCGATCCGCGCCTCGTCCGGCTTGCTGGTATGGGGATAGCCGAACACGGTGCAGGTCTTGCCGACGGCGATCCGGTCAGCAGTCGCACCCCGCGCCTGCATGCGCGCCGGCGGCGCCAGGACGAAGTGCCAGTGCTTGCCGTCGACCTCCATCTCGATCTCGCAATGCGGGTTCTCAAAGGTCGATTTCAGGATCTTGCCGGTGACGGTGAACGATTTCGACGTATCGTATCCACCCCAGCCGTGATGGGCGATGGCCGACGCCGGCGCAAGGCTGGCTGCCAGCGACAGAAATAAACGACGGGTGAGTGAGGTCATAGAGAGCCTCCTTGGAGCGGCAGTCCGTGCCCTAATGAGTTTCCCATTCCTTTTTCCAGAATCCCTCATTGGGCATCGTGCCGGCTGGATCAGACGCGAATTCCGGTTTAACGCGATTGAGGAAGTACATGTTCACCAGGCCTTTGTGCTTCACCTCAACGGCGCCGCGGGGTTCCGTCTCGAAGCGCCCCTTGATGTGCTGCCAGGTGGCTTCGGAGATCGTGATGCGGCCCGGAACTCCGGAGGCCTCAACGCGCTCCGCCACATTTACGGTGTTCCCCCAGATATCATAGGTGAACTTGTGCTTGCCTACCACGCCGGCAATCACGGGTCCGGTATTGATCCCGATCCTCGCGTGCCATGCCGGAAGATGCAGCTTTTCCCGTTGCCGGTTCAGCTTCGTCATGTGATCCATGATCTGCAGCGCACATAGAGCGGCGTCCATCGCGTGCGAGCGGTTGGGCTCCGGGACGCCGCCCACGGCGAGATAGGCATCGCCGATCGTCTTGAGTTTTTCCAGGCGGTGTTTTGCGATGATATCGTCGAACCTGGTGAAGTGCTGGTCAAGCTGATCGATTACGCTGGCAGGCTCCATCGTTTCGACAATGCGGGTGAATCCGCTGAAATCGATGAAGATGACGGTGGCCAGGTCGAAGAATCGCGGCTTGACGCGCGAGCTCGCCTTTAGCTCGGCTGCGATCGATGCCGGCAGGATATTCAGCAGCAGCCGCTCCGATTCAGATTTCTCGGCAACGGCGCGGTCGCGGGCCTGCTCCAGCGCGCGCAGCATCTCGTTGCGTTCGAGCAACTGCCGGCGCAATTCGAGATGAACCATGGTTTGCCGCGACAGCCGTCGCAAGGCTTCGCGCTGCTCAAAGCTGAGTTCGCGCGACTTGAAATCGATCACGCACAGCGTGCCCAGCGCATAACCGTCGTGCGTGATGAGCGGAGCGCCGCAGTAGAAGCGGAGGTTCAAGCCGGTTGTCACCAGTGGGCTGGTGTTGAATCGCTGATCGCTGAGCAGATCGGGAACGTAGAGAATATCGTTGTTGCAGATCGTGGCCTGACAGATCGAGATTTCCCGGGGGCATTCGGCAAGATCCGAAGGGAGACCGTATTTTGCCTTCATCCATTGGCGCGATGGATCGACGAAGCTGATCAGCGCGGCCGGGCAGTCGCAAATCTGTGCCGCCAGTTCGGTGATTTCGTCGAAGCCGATTTCCGGAAGCGTATCGAGAATGGCGTAGCTTTTCAGCGCGTCAACCCGCTCAGGCTCATTGGCTGGAATAGCTACGTCCATGACAAGCCCCTCACGCCCAGATCAGATCAGGAAATCTATGGCGGAGCGTGCGTGGCAGGCAAGGCCCCTTTCAGGAGGAGGCCCTGAGCGCGCACCGCTCGGACCGGACGCGCAGCAGGACTGCGTCCGTTACAGCCCCGTATATCCCGCCTTCACCGGATCGTTGCTGCCGTCGAGCTGCCGCAAATAGGTCAGCCCGCACACGGTAAGCCGGTGCGGATCCTTCTCGCCCGCTTCCACCAGCGTGGTGAGATATTCGGTCACCTTGACGCGCGCCTCGTCGTTGGCCGCGGCGGTGCGGTTCACAAGCAGCTCATAGGTCTGCATGATGCGGTCGATCGCGGCTTCCATGGATTCCTCCTGAGTTGCGTGATGCGGGTGATGCGGTCAGGCCGGTATGTACGCTTCGAATTCGGCGATTGCCTTGTTGGCGAGCCTAAGCCTGTTGAATTCGCCGTGCTGGAACATCTTCACGATGATTTGGAGCAATCGCTCGTCGGTGACGAGGCTATCGGCAATGGCGCCGGTCTTGCGCAGGTAGTTCGACGCGATGGCGTAGGCATCGCCCACCACCTCGAAGTTCATGACCTGAATTCCGCGCTCGACCAGCATACCTCACCTGTTCCGTGACAGGCCCGACAATGCGCGAGGGGCGCGATGGTTCCATCTTTTTTGGGGAGCCCTGCCTTTTGACAGTAAAAACAGCGCGTTTCGGCTTGATTCATCTCGAAATCGGCAACTCGGTCTCGGGATCGAAGAAATGCAGACGGCCGGCCTGGGCCGAAAGACGGACCTGATCGCCGCGCGCGATGACGGTTTCCGCAGGGACGCGGGCGGCGGTGACGCTGGCGCTGCCTACCCTCGTCTCCAGCAAGATCTCGGAGCCGAGCTGTTCGACCACCTCGACGCGGGCATCGAAACCAAGGCCCGGGGCGCCAGCGCCGAGCACGAGGTGCTCCGGCCGCACGCCCAGGATCACGCGGCGGCCGCTGTAGGCCGCGAGCGGAGACGCGTCCGCAGGCCCGACCGTGAGCCGCAGGCCTTCTGCCTCGACTGACGTCACACCCGCTGCGCTGCGGACGCCGACGTCGATGAAGTTCATCGCGGGCGCGCCGATAAAGCCCGCGACGAACTTGTTGGCGGGCTTGCCGTACACCTGCAGCGGCGTGCCGATCTGCTGAATCCTGCCGTCGCGCATGATGACGACGCGGTCGCCGAGCGTCATAGCCTCGACCTGGTCGTGGGTCACGAACACCGACGTGGTCGGAATCTCCGCATGCAGGCGCTTGATCTCGATGCGCATCTGCGCGCGCAGCTTGGCATCGAGGTTCGACAGCGGCTCGTCGAACAAAAACACCTGCGGATTGCGCACAATGCAGCGGCCGAGCGCGACGCGCTGCTGCTGTCCTCCAGATAATTGCCTGGGCTTGCGCTGGAGCAAATCATGCAACCCGAGCATGCCGGCGGCGCGGTCGATCGCCGCCTTGATCTCGGCTTCCGCCGTCTTCTTGTTGCGCAGGCCGAACGCCAGATTGTCGTAGACGCTCATGTGCTGGTAGAGCGCGTAGTTCTGGAACACCATGGCGACGTCGCGGTCTCGCGGCGGCAGATGATTGACCACCTTGTTGCCGATGCGGATGTCGCCGCTGGTGATGTCTTCCAGGCCTGCGATCATGCGCAGCGTGGTCGACTTGCCGCATCCGGACGGGCCGACCAGCGCCACGAATTCCTTGTCGGCAATCTCGAGATCGACGTCCTTCACGGCGTGGAACAGCGTGCCATAATGCTTGTTCAGCTTTTGGAGTGTGATCGCTGCCATTGCCCCGCCGTGACCGAACCTGATGATGCCTGTTTCAAAAAGCCCGCCGCGAGCTTGCGCGGCGGGCTTCGCGTTCGTGATTATTGCGCAGCCTTGCTGACCAGCGGCGCGCCCTCGGCAAGCACTCTTGCGATGTCCTCGCGCTTGCCGGTGACGGCCCTGGTGACGGTGTCGTTGAACGCCTTGTGCACGGCCGGCCATTGCGGGAAGTAATAGGCGCCGCGCACCTTATCCGGCGAATCCAGCACCGATTCCTTCAAGAGCTTCATGAAGGAGTCTTCGGCGGCAATCTTCGGCCAGAACGTCGTGTTGGGCGGCGGCGCGCCGGTCATCTTGAACAGCCTGGTCTGGCCTTCCTCGTCAAGCATCATCGCTTCCAGCATCTGCTTGGCCAGCTTCTTGCGCTCCGGCGCAATCGACTTCGGGATCGCCCAGCCCCAGATATCGTCCCAGGCGAAGGGTTTGGCCCGGTTGGGACCGAGCGGGAAGCGCGCGGCGGCCACCTTGCCGGCCACCTTGGATTTGGCCGGGTCGTTGAACGTCCCCCACCACAGCGAGTCGGCGACGGTGAACGCGGCATCGCCGGACATGAAGATGGCATTAGCCTCGTTACGGTCATAGGCCGGCATGCCGCGCGGCGAGATCTTGTGGGTGTTGATGACGTCCCACCAATATTCGACGGTCTGCTGCATGCATGGCTCAGTCAGGCCGGACTTCCATCCATTGGCTGCGAGTACCTTGTTGTCGCGCTCATAGGCCGGCATCAGCACGTCGCAATTGTTGCCCCACATCGACCAGAACCAGCTGAACCAGCTATGGTTCATCGACATGCCGCCGACATAGCCGAACTTGACCTTGCCGTCGGCCTGCAGCTTCTTGCTTGTTGTGATCAGTTCTTCCAGCGTCTTCGGCACTTCCTCCGGCTTGACCAGATCGGAGCGGTAGAAGAACACGCTGAAGGTCTGGCCCATAGGCACGACGGTGTTCTTGCCTTCCGCATTGGCGAACACGACCGGGGCCATGCTCCATTTGTCGGCGTATTTATTGGCTTCGACGTCGTCGGTCGGCTCCAGCAGATGCGCCCAGGTCTGTCCCCAGTCGTCATTGTGCCAGATGACGTCGTACTGGTCGGCGTTCGACGTCAGCGACGCCGTCATTTTCTCGACATAGACGCCGTAGGAATTCGGCACCTTGACGATCTTGACGCCGTTCTTGGCGCCCCAGGCCTCGAACATCGCAATCGAGGCGTCCTGGATCGGGCTCGGCTGGTAGCCGATCCGCAGTTCCTTCACCTGTGCGGCGGCACCGCCGGTCGCAGCCACCAGGGCCGCGGTCGCCGCAACGAACCATCTCGCCAGTCCCTGCATCGCCTCTCCTCCTGTTTTTTGTCGTTGTGTCGTGTCTTCCCTCAGCTAAATCCTTAAACCCCGTATTACGTATTTCTGGCCGAACAGCGCGATCAAAAACGCCGGCACCAGCGCCATGACCGCGGTCGCCGCCATCAGGTTCCAGCGCAATCCCATCTCGGTGACGAACTGCGCCATCACAACCGTAATCATCGGCACGCGGTTGCCGGTCAGGATCAGCGCGAACAGAAACTCGTTCCAGGTGAACAGCCAGCACAACACGGCGAGCGCGGAAATCGCCGGCAGCGCCGACGGCACCGCGACGCGGATGAAGGCGCCCCACCGGGTGCAGCCGTCGATCATGGCGGCGTATTCCATCGACGGGTCGATGCCGTCGAAAAAGCCCTTCATCAGCCATGAGAAGAAGCAGATATGCACGGCGACGTGCGGCAGCAGCAGCCCCGTATAGGTGTCGTAGATGCCCCAGCTTTGCGTCACGAAATACAGCGGCAATACCCAGGAGATATAGGGCACGCAGCGGAACACATAGATCGTTCCGAACCAGATCCGCGAGGCCGGCCCGGTGAAGCGCGACAGCATGTAGCCGCTCGAGACCGTCACCAGCAGCGAGAACACGGTCGCCAGCGTCGAGATCAGCGCGCTGTTGAGGAAGGCGCTGACGATCCGCTCGTCGCTCAGCACCTCGGCGAAGCTGCTGAGCGTAAATTCAGTGCCGCGATGGACGTAATAGACGCCGGATTCCGGCCGCAGCGAGGTCAGGATCAGCCACAGCACCGGAAAGGCGAACGCAAAGCAGATGAAAGCGAGCGCCAGCGCGAACAGCGTCTTGCGGCCGATCGGCGGCAGCCACGGCAGGAATTCGGAGCGGCGTACCATGGGCATCGGGTCAGGCCTTTGCGATGCGATCGACGAGGCGGTAGAGCACCACGCCGATCACGAGGATGATGAGCCCGCCGACGATGGCGGCCGCCGAACCGCGGCCGAGATCGAGGTTGAGGAAGGCGTGCACATAGGCATAGAGGCTGAACAATTCCGTCGAGCGGCCGGGCCCGCCGCCGGTCAGCGTCCACACGATGTCGAACGTGCGGAAGGCATCGATGGCGCGGATCACCACGCACACCACGATCACCGGGCGCAGCATCGGCAGCGTCAGGAAGCGAAACACGCGCCATGTAGTGGTGCCGTCGATGGCCGCGGCCTCGAACGGCTCCTTCGGCAGGCTCTGCAGTCCGGCCAACAGCAGCAGCGTGAACCACGGCGTCCACAGCCAGATGTCGGTCAGAAGGATGATGCCGAACGCGCTCCAGCGCTGCACCAGCCAGGGCTGCCCCTCGAGCCCGATGGCTTCAAGCACCACATTCACGATGCCGAACTGGTCGTTGAAGATCCAGCGGATCATGATCGCGGCGATGACGGGCGCCACCATCAGCGGCACCAGCAGGATCGTCTGCACCAGCTTCTGTCCGCGGAATGGACGGTTGAGCAAGAGCGCCAGCATGAGCCCCGTCACCAGCGCGCCGGCGACGCTGAGAACCATGAACAGGAAGGTGTTCGGCAGCACCACGTAGAGGAACGCCGGATCCGTTATCACGGCGACATAGTGGTCGAAGCCGATCCAGGTTTTTTTGGGATTATAGAGCGCCCAGTCGCGAAAGCTGGCGTTGGCGCCGATCACGATCGGCACGACCTGAAACAGCAGCAACAACAGCGCAGCCGGCGCGATCAGAAGCAGCACGAAACGCTGTTGCTCGCCGAACATGGGACGCCGCGATGCCGACAAGCCGGTTTCCCCATTTGGGCATCAAGCCGTCACGACTCTTCTGGCCGGTACGCGCGTGAAGCCTGTATTTTCGGGGAGTATGGGCGGGGCGTCGAAGGCTAGTCAATCCGGATTGTGGCACGCGGCACAATCGGATTGTGCGAGAGCACAATCGGATCGGCGAAGGCAAGCGATCGGGCAGACGCTGATTGAAAACATCAACCAGAGGTGCGCCAAAAAGCAAAACGCACCGGACCCGGAGAACCGGTGCCGATGCGCTTTCAGCAAAGGCTTACTGCCTTGCCAGTTCATTGTCCGCTGTTGGCTGCCGGTCTTCTCGGATGGCCGGCTTGACCGCGAGCGGAAAAGAAATTCTCAGAGGCGATACAGGATCTGGTCGGTCCAGAACCGCTCGAGGCGGTGCAGCGACTTGTTCAGCGTTGCGAACTCCTCGTTCGAGATGCCGCCGACCTGCTCCACGGTCTTGACGTGCTTCTGGTAGAGCGCGTCGACGATCTTGCGGATTTCCTGGCCCTGCGCGGTCAGGCGGATGCGGACCGAACGGCGATCGACGCGGGAGCGCTGATGATCGAGGAAGCCGAGCTCGACGAGCTTCTTGAGGTTATAGGAGACGTTGGAGCCGAGGTAGTAACCGCGCGTGCGCAGCTCGCCCGCGGTCAGCTCCTTGTCGCCGATGTTATAGAGCAGCAATGCCTGCACCGAATTGATGTCGGCGCGGCCGCGGCGATCGAATTCATCCTTGATGACGTCGAGCAGCCGGCGGTGAAGCCGCTCCACCAAAGTCAACGCTTCCAGATAGAGCGGCTGCACCGGAGTTTGACCGGCAGAGCGTTCAGCGGTTTCCACCGCCGTTGCAACGGCTTTGATCATGACACTTCCCCTGTCGTCGTTTTTCGACTTATTTCGACGAAACTTCTGTCCCGCCTGATAGGTTCAACTTAAGGGGGCCGTTTGAAGATCCGCTTAAATAAGAGAATAAAGAGATCATGAATTTAACAGAGTGAATTGTCGATTAAGCCCCATGGATCAAGGCTTTTTGCAATATTTCATTGACGGTGAGAGCGTCATGTTCACGCTTCGTCTGCAAGCCCTGTCGCATTCGGAAACAGGTGCGTCTGAAATCGAAACGCTCGCGTAAGGTGTGTGGTGGAACCCTTTACGCCCCTTAACGGTGACTGAAGCGTTACCGGCAAAATATTTGAAAATTTTAGCGGATGGCGTCGCGGTTTCTGCACCCGGATGAATTATGGCGGGAAACTGACACGCTCGGACTCGCGGTGACACGCCTCACCCAACCCTCTAAGAGCAAGCTTCGCTTGTCTCGACCCCGTAAGAGCCGGGCGAGGGAGCGCATCGGAGCAAGCCTCCTACGGCGGCCGTTCGCGCGCGGCCATCCAGGCGAGCGCCAGATACGCCGCCAGCATCACGGCTTCGAGTCCCACGACCGTCAGGCTGCCGCCGTAGATTCCGGGAAACATCAGCTCGATCACCGCCATCGACACCACGGTGGTGAGCCACACCACCGCGCCCCAGGGCGTCGCAAGCCACAGGCCGACGGCGGCGACGAGTTCGATCACGGCGAAATAGACGGTCGCGGTCTGCCAGGCCATCGACTGGTTCTCGAACGCCTCTTCCTCGCCGCCGATGAAACCCGTCACCTGCGCCCAGTGGTACAGGCCTTTCAGGATCGAGATGGCCGCCATGACGCGCAGAAACAGCACGAGGCGGCGCGTCCAGACGTTCTCGTCGGGCTCGATCCGCTCCGACGACATCGCCGCCATCGACATGGCATTGTCCCTGGACCTGTCCCGCCCCTGATCGCGCGCCGAAGTATCAGACATGGAAGTTGACCTCGGAATCGGGGCTCAACGCGTACTGGAATGTCCTCATAGCCATGTCTTGGCCCGCCGGGACGGTAAAATCAATTGCCGATGAGATGGATCAAGCCTCGGTGACGGGCGACCTTCAAGGTGCTAGAACTGGAACAAATCAAAACTGACCAGCGCCTTCAGGAGTACCCATCACATGGCGATCAAATTCGGGCGTCCGATCGAAATGCGCGACGCACCGCGGCGGCAGACCGCCCTCGCCTCCACCCCGCTGGACCTGGCGATCCGCCCCCGCCGCAACCGCAAGGCGGAATGGGCGCGGCGGATGGTGCGCGAAAACGTGCTGACCACAAATGATCTGATCTGGCCGATGTTCGTGGTCGACGGAAACAACACGCGCACGCCCATCACCTCGATGCCCGGCGTCGACCGCCTCACCGTCGATCAGGCGGTGCGCGACGCCGAGCGCGCGATGAAGCTCGACATCCCCTGCATCGCGCTGTTCCCCTATACCGAACCGTCCTTGCGCGACGAGAACGGTTCCGAAGCGCTCAACCCGAACAATCTGGTCTGCCAGTCGGTGCGCGCGATCAAGAAGGAATTTCCTGAGCTCGGCGTGCTCTGCGACGTGGCGCTCGATCCCTTCACCAGCCACGGCCATGACGGGTTGATCGAGGACGGCAAGATCCTCAACGACGAGACGGTGGCGGTGCTGGTGCGGCAGGCGCTGGTGCAGGCCGAGGCCGGCTGCGACATCATCGCGCCCTCCGACATGATGGACGGCCGCGTCGGCGCGATCCGCGAGGCGCTGGATGAGGCCGGCTTCCTCGACGTGCAGATCATGTCCTACGCGGCGAAATACGCATCCGCCTTCTACGGCCCGTTCCGCGACGCCATTGGTTCCGCAAAAACGCTGACCGGCGACAAGCGCACCTACCAGATGGACAGCGCCAATTCCGACGAAGCGCTGCGCGAGGTCGAACTCGACATCGCCGAGGGCGCCGACATGGTGATGGTGAAACCCGGCATGCCCTATCTCGATATCGTGCGGCGGGTGAAGGACACGTTTTCGATGCCGACCTTCGTCTACCAGGTGTCCGGCGAATACGCGATGATCGCAGCCGCCGCCAACAATGGCTGGATCGACGGCGACCGCGCGATGATGGAAAGCCTGCTCGGCTTCAAGCGCGCCGGCGCGGATGGGATTTTGACGTACTTTGCGCCGAAGGCCGCGGAGAAGATCAAGGCGAATTCGTAGGTGGGTTAGGCGAAGCCATAACCCACCAAAGTTTCGATACGCGGACGGTCCCGCGGTGGATTACGCCTTCGGCTAATCCACCGCTACCATCGTGCGCAAGGCTCCCTCCGCGTCTTTGCGAGCGAAGCGAAGCAATCCATGGCGCAGCATAACGGATAGCAATGACGCGGTGGGAGTGACGTTCCTCACCCCCAATATTGAACGCTGTTAATGGTCGCAGGCCCTTGGCGAGCACTTGGCCGGTTCCCATGTTTCGTTCGGTAAATTCGGCCTGGAGGACGACCATGTCTTATAGCGGCTCTGGCAATACCGGTGGCGGCGCTTCAAGTGCTGGCGGCCCTTCAGGTGCTGGCGGCCCTTCAAGTGCTGGCGGCCCTTCAAGTGCCGGCGGCGCCTGGCGGAACGACGGCGGGGTGCCGCCGCATGCGTTCGATCCGGATCTGCAGCCGGAACTGTTTCGCGGCCTGCTGACGCGGCGAGTATTTGCGTTCCTGATCGACCTCGTGGTGCTGTCGGTGCCCGTCATCCTCGGCTACATCTTCATCTTCGTGTTCGGCATCGTGACGCTGGGACTGGGCTTTATGCTGTTCTGGCTGGCGTGGCCGGCTACCATCGTGTGGGCGATCGTCTATTACGGCGCCTCGATCGGCGGCCCGCATTCGGCCACCATGGGCATGCGCGCGATGGATCTGGAGCTGCGCACCTGGTACGGCGCCCCTGGCTATTTCGTGCTCGGCGCCTGCCATGCCGTGCTGTACTGGGTCTCGATCTCGTTCCTGACGCCGCTGGTGCTGCTGGTCGGCCTGTTCAACGGCCGGCGCCGGCTGCTGCACGATATCATCCTGGGAACCGTGGTCATCAACAGCTCGGTTCGCACTCAGGTAGCGCCATCGGCACGCAGCAGCTACTGAGCGAGCAGCAAACCAATTGACCGTCAGCCCTCGGGGCGCGATGTTACAGTTGGTCCGGCCCGGATTGAATCGGGGCCGGCCCGGCACTTTTTCGCTTTGACGCGTTTTCTTAACGGGAAAGCGCTATGGTTGATTTGTTTCGGAGGCCTGACGATCCGACGTGACCCAGCACTCGCGTGACACCCCGCAATTCTACCTGACGGCGCCCTCGCCTTGCCCCTATCTGCCGGGCCGGCACGAGCGCAAGGTGTTCACGCATCTGGTCGGCGACAAGGCCGGCGACCTCAACGACCTCCTGACCCACGGCGGCTTCCGCCGCAGCCAGTCGATCGCCTACCGGCCGGCCTGCGACCAGTGTCGCGCCTGCGTTTCCGTGCGCGTCATCGCCAACGAATTCCGTCCCTCGCGCAATTTCAAGAAGGTCCTGGCGCGCAATTCCGACATCGTCGGCGAGCAGCGCAGCGCCGTGCCGACGTCGGAGCAGTATTCCGTGTTCCGCGCCTATCTCGACAGGCGGCACCGCCACGGCGGCATGGCCGACATGACCGTGCTCGATTACGCGATGATGGTGGAAGACAGCCATGTCGAGACCCGCATCATCGAATACCGCAAGCGCGGCGTCGATACCGGCATCACCGGCCGCGGCGAGGAGCTGATCGCAGTGGCGCTGACGGATGTGCTCAGCGACGGGCTGTCGATGGTATACTCCTTCTTCGAGCCGTCGCAGCAGAGCCGCTCGCTCGGCACCTTCATGATCCTCGATCACATCACCCGCGCCCGCAGGCTCGGGCTGCCTTACGTCTATCTCGGCTACTGGATCGAGGGCTCCAAGAAGATGGACTACAAGGGCCGCTTCCTGCCGCAGCAGCGGCTGGCGCCGTCCGGCTGGCTGCGGGTCGACGCATCGGGCGAAATGCTGTCCGAGCCGCAGGATTAGAGAATGATGGTTCGGCGTTGCGCGGCGAGCGGCGGCGCACCAGCGCTGTCGGTGTCATTTGCCGGCACTCAGAATTTCAGGTCGCTGGTCCTCTTCGCATTGCCCTTCTTGGCCTTGCTGACAAGCGCTGAGGCTTGTGCCTGCGAAGCCGGCTACACGGACTATTATGGACGCTGTGTCGCGGGCAGCCCCCCCGTCTGCGAAGCTTCTGAAATTCCTGAACGGCTACGGTCAGCAGGTCAATAAAGTTGGCGAGACCGCCGATCTCTTCGCGCCGGATGTTCCTCTGTTCGACAGGCCCGAGCCCGGTCGCAAAGTCATCCATTCATGGAAGCGCCCAAACGCCGACGTTGCATCCGAAGCCAGGATCGAGAAGATCCTACCCGATTTCTATTACGTGACGGTGAGCCTGTACGACGGTCCGACCTCGTGCGGCATCGATGAATTCAAGCTGAAGGGACCGAAGACCACGTTGCGGGGCTACGTGCCAAGAATTAATCCCCAGGATGTCCCGTCTCTCTGGAAGTTCCGGCATATGAGCGGGCTATGTTAGCCGCAGGATTGAGTGCTCACGCTTAGCTTGTAGCCCGGATGGAGCGCAGCGAAATCCGGGGCCGCTCTCAAGATTCCCGGATTGCGCTTCGCTCCATCCGGGCTACGAACTCCTCACCCGAAGAATGTCTCGAACAACAGCTTCACGTTCAGCGCGACGATCACGCCGGCGACGACCCACGCCACCGCGGCGACCGAACGGGAGATGGCGAATTTGCCCATCTTGCGCCGGTCGGAAACGAACTTCACCAGCGGGATCACCGCGAACGGCAATTGCATCGACAGCACGACCTGGCTGAACACCAATAGCTGGCCGGTGCCGCGCTCGCCATAGAGCGCGGTGACGATCACCACCGGAACGATGGCGATGCCGCGGGTGAGCAGCCGCCGCGCCCAGCTCGGCAGCCGCAGGTGCAGAAAGCCCTCCATCACGATCTGGCCGGCCAAAGTCGCCGTGACCGTCGAATTCAGGCCGGAGGCGAGCAGCGCCACCGCGAACAGGGTCGAGGCGATGCCGAGCCCGAGTAGCGGCGATAGCAGTTCATATGCCTGGCCGATCTCGGCGACCTCGGTGCGGCCGGTCGCATGGAAGGTCGCAGCCGCCACGATCAGGATTGCGGCATTGATGAACAGCGCCAGCATCAAGGCGATCGTAGAATCCGTCGTCGCCCATTTGATCGCCTCGCGGCGGCCCTTGTCGTTCCGTTCATAGGCGCGGGTCTGCACGATCGAGGAGTGCAGATAGAGGTTATGCGGCATCACGGTGGCGCCGATGATGCCGATGGCGATGTAGAGCATTTCAGGATTGGTGACGATCTCGCTCGAGGGCATAAAGCCCTTCAGCACCCCGGCCACCGGCGGGGCGGCAGCCACGATCTGGATCGCAAAGCAGACACCAATCACGATCAACAGCGAGATGACAAAGGCTTCGAGGAAACGAAAACCCTTGTTCATCAACAGCAGCAGCAGGAAGGCGTCGAGCGCCGTGATCAGCGCGCCGCTGATCAGGGGGATGCCGAACAGAAGTTTCAACGCAATCGCGGTGCCGATCACTTCCGCAAGGTCGCAGGCGATGATCGCGGCCTCGCAGGCCACCCAGAGCAGGAAGTTGACGGGTCGGGAAAAGCTGGCGCGGCAGGCCTGCGCGAGGTCGCGGTCGGTGACGATGCCGAGCCGCGCGGCGAGCGCCTGCAACAGGATCGCCATCAGGTTCGACAGCAGGATCACCGACAGCAGCGTGTAGCCGAACTTGGATCCGCCCGCGAGGTCGGTGGCCCAGTTGCCCGGGTCCATATAACCGACGGAGACCAAATAGCCGGGGCCGAGGAAGGCCAGCAGCCGGCGCGACCAATGCCCGCCAAAGGGCACCGAGATGGTCGAATTGACCTCAGGCAGGCTGAGCTGCGTGCCAGCGGCGGCGTCAGCGCGCCAGCCGGCGGCAGTCGTGTCGGACATCGGGACACTCTCAATCGGGGTCTTCGGGCCCAATGCGGGCGTTCGGGCGTCCATCTAAACAAGATGGCCGATATCAATCTTTATTGCAACTCATTTGCAACTGCATCTAGCAATCACGAAAATGATACCCGCTGAACTGATTGTAAAGCACTGAGGAAGTGCTTTAGGATGATCCTATGATCAAACTGCCGCTTGAAACGCCAACCGCTACGCTGCGCTACGCGCTTGCCCCTGACGAGGCTGGCATCGCTGCGATCGAAGAAACCTTTGCCGCGTATGAGCGGATGATGGCGATCCTCGCAGAAGTCGCCCCCGTCGGCGCAAACCTCGTCTCGCTGCACGCCCAGGCCTACGAGAAGATTCGCACCGAGACCGGCCTGCCGGCTCGCCTGGTGACGCTCGGCTTGCGCGACCGCGCCAATTACGCAGCGGGCACCGCAACGCGCCGCATCCCGCTCGACGACAAGTTGTTCGCGATCAAGGGACCAACTTCACTAACGATTAGCACTGTCCGCGGCCGCATCTTGGTGCCGTTCGAAATACCCGGCTATCTTGCCGGCTGGGAAAGTCCCTTCCCGGCTCACCTGGTCTCGGACGGCCGTGCTTACGAAATCCACATCGCCGTCAAATCGAAATCCACAGCACCGGAGGAGAAGACCATGGTTCACGAGGGTATCCTTGCACGTATGGGTAGACTTCTTGCTGCGATTGCCAGCGAGACCATCGACAATGCCGAGAACAGCAACAAGGTCGCGCTGGTCAAGCAGGCGATCCGTGAAATCGACGCCGGCGCCGATGAAGCGCGCCATGCGCTTGGCAAGTCGCGCGCCGAGGAGTTTCGTCTGAAGCGTCGGCGCGAGGAACTGGACGTCGAAATTGGCGGGCTGACGGACAAGATTCGTCTTGCGGTTGCAGAAAACCGTGAGGATCTCGCGCGCGCCGGCGTCGCACGGCAAATTGATCTGGAATCACAGGGAACGGCGCTCGAACGCGCGATGGATTTCATCGAACTCGAAATCGACGAGCAGACCAAGGCGTTACAAGCGATGCTTGGCGCACGGCGTGAAGCTGAAACCCGTCTCGCCGATCTCGAAGCGAGCCTCGAAAAGCATTCGCCGCAGGAAACCGGACGCGGGGCTGGCGCGACTAAAACAGTAAGCCCTGATCGGGCAATGGCGGCGATCGCACGCGTCACCGGCGTGCCGGCGTCCGGCGTGCCCGGCGACAAGGAGCTCGACGAACTCGACCGGTTGCACCGCGAAAAGGAAATCGCGGCTCGCCTTGAAAGGATCAAATCGCAGCAATGAGTGCCCTGACCGACATCCTGCTGGCGCCGGACGTGCGGCCCTTCGCCGTGGCCGCAGCAATCATGCTGGCGCTCGGCGGCATCGAATTGCTGGCAACGCTGGTCGGCTTCTCGATCAGCGAACTTGTCGGCAAGGAAGTCACCGTCGAGGCCGACCACGGCAACGGACTCGGCGGCCTGTTCCTGTGGATCAATGCGGGACGTCTGCCGCTTTTGATCCTGATCATCCTCGCGCTCGGTGTGTTCTCGATCGCGGGATTCTTCCTGCAAGGCCTCGCGCACGGTGTGGGACTCTCGGCACCTGTCTCGATCGCCGCGCTTGCCGCCGCAGCCTTGAGTCTCCCCGTCATCCGGGTCACCAGCCGCGGCATCGCCCGCATCATTCCGCGCGACGAGACCTATGCGGTTGAGGAGGCCGATTTCATCGGTCACGTCGCCGAAGTTTCGATCGGGCCGCTCGACCAGGGATTGCCCGGCCGCGTCCGTCTCAAGGATGTCTTCGGCAACTGGCACTCTCTCGTCGCACGCGCCAGTCCCGAGTCCACCCCGCTTCCGGTCGGCGCCAGCGTGTTGCTGGTCGACCGTGACGCCAAGAGCTTTATCGCCATTTCCGCTCCAACCGACCTCATTGCACAACAACGTTCAGACAGGGCTTAAAACATGTGGGAACTTGCAGTACCCGTCGCTATTGGCGTCATTGTCGTTCTTGTTATCGGTCTCCTGCTTGCAAAACTCTACCGCCGCTCGACGCGTGACGAGGCCTATGTCCGCACCGGCCTCGGCGGCCAGAAAGTCGTCCTCGATGGCGGCTCGATCGTGCTTCCGGTTTTCCACTCGACGGCTGCGGTCAACCTGAAGACGCTGCGGCTCGAGGTCGCCCGCGGCGGCCCGGACTCGCTGATCACCAAGGATCGCATGCGCGTCGACATCGGCGCCGAATTCTACGTGCGCGTCAAACCCGATGCCTCGTCGATCGCGCTCGCCGCGCAGACGCTGGGCAGCCGCACCAACAACGCCGGCGAGCTGCGCGAGTTGATCGAGGCCAAATTCGTCGACGGCCTTCGTTCGGTGGCCGCCACCATGAACCTCGAAGAGCTGCAGGAGCAGCGGGCGACCTTCGTCAAGTCGGTGCAGGAGGCGGTTGGCGCCGACATCCAGAACAACGGCCTCGAGCTCGAGTCGGTGTCGCTGACGCGGCTCGACCAGAGTGACATCAAGCATTTCAATCCCAGCAATTTCTTCGACGCCCACGGTCTGACGACGCTGACCAAGATCACAAGGGAACGCGAACAGGAGCGCAACCAGATCGTCCGCACCACCGAGGTCAATATCGCGCAGCAGGACCTCGTCGCTCGCCAGACCACGCTGACGATTGAAGCCACCAAGCGCGAGGCGGAACTGGCGCAGCAGCGCGACATCGCCAACAAGACCGCCGCGATGCGCGCGCAGACCGCACAGGTCGAGCAGACCGCACTGCAGAACGAAGCGGAGTACCGTATCCAGCAGGAACTGGCGGTCGCCAACAAGCAGACCGAAGCCAATCAGGCCCGCGACACCAGAAAGATCGAGGCCGATCTCGCGGTGAAGCGCCGGAACACCGAGATGGAGCGCGACCTGCAGATCGTCGCCCAGGAAAGCGCGATCGCGGTCGCCACCAAGAGCAAGGAGCAATCCGAGGCGCAGACCGTCGCCGAGACCGCACGCGCGCTTGCGATTGCGGCCGAGGAAAAGGTCACCACCGCCAAAGCCGTCGAAATCGCCGAACGCGACAAGATCATCAACGTGATCGCGGCGCGAAAGGCCGCCGAAACCGAGGCAATGCCGATCACCGTGATGGCGGAAGCCGAAAACCAGGCCGCGACCAACAAGGCCGAAGCCATCACCATGCTGGCCAGGGCCGACGCCGATGCGGCGATCACCCGCGCCACCGGCGTCAAGTCGCTCGGCCAGGCCGAGGCCGAGGTGGCGGCGTTGAAGGCGGAAGCCCGCAACAAGCTCTCATCCGCGATGGTCGACTACGACCTCAGTCTCGCGCGCATCAACATCATCCCGAACGCGCTGGCCGAAGCGGTCAAGCCGATCGAGAAGATTTCCGACATCCGGATCTTCGACACCGGCGGCATGCTCGGTCGCGGCGGCAACGGCGCCATGAACGGTCATGGCAACGGTCTTGGCCTCGGCGACGGCCTTGCCGCACAGTTGCTGTCAGTCTCGGCGTTCAAGCCGATCATCGACAAGATCCTCGCCGAGGGTGGCTTCGCCGCCGGCCCGGATGCGCTGACCACCCTGACCAACGCGCTGGCCGCACAGCAACTGGCAGCTCCCGCCGAGGCGCCCGCCGTGCTTGATGCAGATGATGATGACGTGGTGACGCCGCCCGCCACCATCTCTGGTACGGGCAAGGCGACGCTCGGTCCGAAATCGTAATCAAGCGGCCAGAACGCCGTTCAATCGAAGTCAATGAGGCCTGCCGCGGTGACGCGGCGGGCCTTTTTTCTCGGCACCGCTCGCGTGTGCCTTGTCGGGGAACAGCGGGCGGGTTTGCAGGCAGGCTTGGGCGCCCTTATGCCCTTATTGCAAATGCCTCTCATTAGTGACATTAATTGCGACTAATTCGCAATTGCAACTGAGGGAGCAGCCGAATGCGCCAGTTCAAGCGGACTTGGGGAGACCGCGACGGGGATCGCGACGATTTTCACTTCGGCGATTTTTTCGACCACCTGCACCGGCCGCATGAGTCTCATGGCTCACACGGCCACCACGGTTCGCCGTGCCAACCGGGTCCGCAGCCGGCAAAAATCGAATACCGCAGCTTCGACGGTTCGCAGAACAATCAATCCGATGCCACCCTCAACGCTGCCGGCACCGAATTCGGACGCATCGGGGAAGCGCATTTCGCCGACGGCATCTCCGTCCCGCTCGGCGGCAACAATCCGCGCACCATCAGCAATCTTGTGGTCGGCGCCGGCGATCCTGACGTGGCGAACCCGGAAGGCGTCTCCGCCTTCATGTACGCCTGGGGCCAGTTCATCGATCACGACATGACGCTGACCCGGACCGACGGCGTCAGCGACATCAGCGTTGTGGTTCCCGCTGATGATCCCGTGCTTCCCGCCGGCACCGTCATTCCGATCACCCGCGCCGTCATCGATCCCACCACCGGTGCGGGCACATCCAATCCGGCGATGGCGGTCAATTCCAATACCGCCTGGCTCGACGCCTCGATGGTCTATGGGTCGAGCGCCGCGACCGCCGCCAGCCTGCGCACCGCCGACGGCCACATGCTGACGTCGGAAGGCGACAACCTGCCGATCGTCGACGGCATGGTCGTGGCCGGCGACGTCCGCGCCGCAGAAAATCCGGCGCTCACCGCGCTGCACACGCTGTTTGTCCGCGAACACAATTATTGGGTCGACAAGCTGCACCTCGAGCACCCGAACTGGAGCGGCGACCAACTCTACAATCACGCCCGCGCCATCGTGACGGCGGAAATCGCCAACATCACCTATTCGGAATTCCTGCCCAACCTCGTCGGCAAGAACGCGCTCACGCCCTATGACGGCTATGATCCCAATGTCGATCCCCATTTGTCGTTAGAATTCGTCGCCGCGGCGTTCCGCTTCGGGCATTCGATCGTGTCGGGCGAGACCGAAGGCCTTGCGGAAAACGGCGAGGTCATCGCCGGCTCCGAGGAAGACCTGAAGGATGTATTTTTCCAGCCGGCGGCAAACTTCATCGACAATGGCGGCGCCGACGGACAATTGCGCCACCTGGCCGCCGATCCATCGCAGGCGCTCGATGCGCGCATCGTCGATGACCTGCGCAATTTTCTTTTCGATCCGCCGGTATCGCTGGATCTCGCCGCGATCAATATCCAACGCGCGCGCGACGTTGGCCTCGGCACGCTCAACCAGACTCGTGAAGCACTTGGCCTCGACCCCTACACGGATTTCAGCCAGATCACGAGCGATCCGGAGACGCTGGCCGGGCTGAAAGCGGCTTACGGCAATGTCAACAATGTCGGCCTGTGGACCGGCGGCCTGTCGGAAAATCATGTCGCTGGCGCGCTTGTCGGCGAAACCTTCCAGGCCATCATTGCGAGGCAGTTCGAGGCGTTGCGCGATGGCGACCGGTTCTGGTTTGAGAATCAGGGGTTCGATTCCAGGACGTTGTCCGAGATAAAAGGCACGACGCTGGCAGACATCATTCTGCGCAATACCGACACCAAGCATATCCAGGACGATGTCTTCGTCACCTATGTGCGGCACACCGGCCTCGCCGGCGGCGTGGAGTCAGAGGATCCCGAAGCCCGCCAGATCGTCATCGGCTCCAACGGCAACGACACGCTGATCGGCGGTCCGCAGGGCGATTACCTGTTCGCCGGAACTGGCAAGCAGACGATGACGGGGAATGACGGCGCTGACCGATTCGTGTTCGATTTCGGATCCACCAAAGCTGAGATCACCGACTTCGATCCCGGCATCGACATGCTGGTGTTTGAGAACGCCGGCCGTCTGGACTTTCACGATGTGAAAATCTGGGGCAACCACGGCAACACATTGGTTCAGGTCGGTGACGACCGGATTGAACTGACCGGCGTGCGGCCTCATGAACTCACAAAGCACGATTTCCTGTTCGACGTTTGATGCGAATCGGTCGGCAGGAGGACGTGCCGGATAAAGCCCACGTGCCGGATAAAGCCCGGCCATCACGGAAGGTGAAACACCTCCACACGTTCGCGTGTGGAGGTTTTTTGTTTGCAAAAGCTTGTCGGGAAACGGGTGGGTTGGATCGTCCTCAGGCCAGACAATGAGGTGAAAATCGAATCTTTCAGGGAATCCAGCCATGTCAGCCGATGCGACGCCTCACCTGCCCGCAACCTTCAACCGCCTGGCCTGGTCCAACCTCGCCGCGCAGTCGGCCGAACAGATCGCGCTCGCCGCAGCGCCCATCGTTGCGGTGCTGCTGCTCGGCGTCGGCGAGGGCCAGACCGGCCTGCTGCAGACCGCGCTGACGTTGCCCTTCATCCTGTTCGCGATCCCCGCAGGTCTGCTCGCCGATCGCACTTCGCGGCGCTGGGTAATGGCGGGCTCGGAGGCGCTGCGCGCTGCGGCGTTGGCCGGAATTCTGCTGCTGATCTGGCTCGGGCAAATGACGCTGCCACTGCTTTCGCTGCTCGGCTTCATCGCGGTATGCGGCACCGTGGCCTACAGCGTCGCCGCACCCGCTTTGGTGCCGTCGCTGGTGACGTCGAAACAATTACCTGCGGCGAACGCGCGGATCGAACTGGCGCGCACGATCGCATTCGCCAGCGGCCCCGCACTGGGTGGCGTGCTGGTCGGATGGGTCGGGGCCGGGCCCGCCTTCGGATTTGCCGCGGCGTTGTCCGTGATCGCAGTCGTGCTGCTGTCGGGCATCTATGAACCGGCGCGTGCG
This sequence comes from Bradyrhizobium algeriense, assembly GCF_003062295.1. GTDB lineage: Bacteria > Pseudomonadota > Alphaproteobacteria > Rhizobiales > Xanthobacteraceae > Bradyrhizobium > Bradyrhizobium algeriense. The sequence goes on from NZ_PYCN01000010.1 coordinate 88,423, forward strand.
CCCGCGCCGCGGCGTCATCCGCTGCAGGAAATCAGGGAAGGCGCGGCGTTCGTGCTGCATCACCCGCTGCTGCGGCCGGTGTTCATCACGCAATTCATCTTCAACACGGCGTCGTTCCTGCTGCTTGCCGTGTTCGTGCCCTACGCCGTGCGCCACCTCGGCCTATCGGCCACCGGCGTGGGCGTGACGCTTGGGATGTATGGCGTCGGCATGGTCGCCGGCGCGCTCGCGGCGACGCGCGTGATGAAGCGGCTAGCCTTCGGCACCGTGATCGGGCTCGGGCCCGTCACCGGCTTCGTCGCCGCAGCGGTGATGGCGCTGACGACCATCGTGCCGACGCCATGGCTCGCCGGCTTGAGCTTCTTCCTGCTCGGCGTCGGCCCGATCCTGTGGGTGATCTCGACGACCACCTTGCGGCAATCGGTGACGCCGCCGTCGCTGCTCGGGCGTGTCTCCGCCATCAACATCATGAGCTACGGCGCCCGTCCGCTCGGCTCCGCGCTCGGTGCCATCGTCGGCGGGCTCTACAGCGCGGAAGCCTGCCTCTATCTCGCAGCCACCATCTTCGGCGCACAGGCGCTGGTGATCCTGCTGTCGCCGGCGGTCTCGCTGGCCCGGCAGCCGGACATGGTCGGCGAGCCGGCGGGCTGTTAGCGGACCGGTAGGCGCGCTGGCGAAATCGTCATTGCGAGCCACCCGGTCGGCGCGTAGCGCCGTCGGATGACAGGCTCAGCGAAGCAATCCGTTCTTTCCTTGCGCGGCACGATGGATTGCTTCGCTTCGCTCGCAATGACGGGGTAAGCGTGTGTTTTATTCCAAATGCCGGTAGGAGGCCGATTGCTGCTTTCTGATCCCGTTTTATATGATATACGTCATCTCATATGAGAACGGGAACCGCCATGACCGACCAGACCGCCGCGATCGACGCCAGCCGCCGTACCGAGGCCTCTTCGACCGTCCTGCAGATCGCTGTGTTGGCAGGCCTTGCCGCGACCGGAACGCTCGCCACCAACATCCTGCTGCCGTCGCTGCCGCAGATGGCGGCATCGCTGAACGTCACCAGCGCGGCGGTGACCTCGGCGATCACGATCTTTCTCGCCGTGTTCGCCGTCGGTCAGCTTGCGGTCGGGCCGATCTCGGACCGTTACGGCCGCCGCTGGCCGGTGCTGATCGGATTTGGAGTATTCTTTGCCGGCAGCGTCGGGTGCGCGCTGGCGACCGACCTGACCAGCCTCTTGATCGGCCGCGTGATCCAGGCGGCGGGCGCCTGCGCCACGTCGGTGCTGTCCCGCGCGATCGCCCGCGACATGTTTTCGGGCGCTGCATTGGCGCGCGCGATGGCGCTGATCATGATCGCGATGGCGGCGGCGCCTGGCTTCTCGCCGCTGCTCGGCGGCGCGCTCGACCACGCTTTCGGCTGGCGTTCCGAGTTCGTCCTGGTCGCGGCCTTTGCTGCGCTCGGCGCGTTGGCCTATGGGACGGTATTCGGCGAGACCCATCACGCAACGCGCACCCCACTCGATCCGCTCGCCATCGCCAAAACCTACTTCGGCCTGATCGCCGATCGCCGCTTCGTGGTGCCGGCCGCGACCGTGAGCCTGATCCTGGGCGGGCTGTTCTCGATGTTCTCGGCCGCGCCCCGCGTCCTGATCGAGGCGATGCACTTCACGCCTATACAGCTCGGCCTGTTCTTTGCGGGCACTGTGCTGATCGTGTTCGCCGCCGGCATGCTCGCGACCCGACTGGCGCCACGCTACGGACTCGACCGGCCGATCCTGGGCGCGTTGTTTCTAGCCGCCGCCGGCAGCCTCGCGATGCTGCTGGTTTCGCTGTACACTCCCACCTTCCTGCCATTTCTTGCGGCCATGAGCGTGTTCCTGCTCGGCATGGGCATCGTCAGTCCGTTGGGCACGGCGCAAGCGCTCTCGCCGTTTGGCGAGAAAGCGGGCGCGGCGTCGGCGCTGCTCGGTTTCTGGCAGATGATGACGGCCGCCATCGGCGTCTGGCTCGCCGCCACGATCTCGCACGAGGCGCTGTTCGCGCTCGGCATGGTGCTGACAGTGTTCTCGCTGCTGGCGGTCGGGCTCTACATGCTGCGGGCAAGACCGAACTAGCCGGCCAAGTACCGCTCGTACTTCCCTGCCACCACCTCATCCGCGGCGATGTCAGGATCGAGCGTATACAAATCCTGCGCGCGGCCGATGCCGCGCAGCGCATAGCGGCCGGTGGACACCAGATAGTTCCGCCCGGCGGCATCGAGGCCGGCGCGGAACGCCGACGACATCAACAATTCGCGGTCGACCGAGCGGCACATCGAGGCGATGCGGCTGACCTCGTTGACGGCCGGCCCCACCACGGTGAAGTCGAGCCGGTCATCGCTGCCGATATTGCCATAGAAGACTTCGCCGACATGCAGGCCGACATGGGCCGACGTCACCGGGCGGCCCTCGGTGGTGCGGCGGGCGGTCAGCGCCTTCATGTTGCGGCGGAAGCGATGTTCGGCGCGAAGTGCTGTGCGTTTTGCCAACGCCATGTTGTCATGGGTGAACATCGCCAGCACTCCGTCGCCGATCAGCTTCAGCACCTCGCCGCCGGCGTCATGGATGGCGTCGATCGAGGCCTGTGCGTAATCGTTGAGGAACGGGATGATCTCGCCGGGATCGATGCTCTCGCTGATCGCGGTCGAGCCGCGCAAGTCGGAGAACCACAGCACGGTATTGATGCGCTCGGTGACGCCGCGCGTGATCCGTCCGCGCAAGACCTGCTCGGCGGTGTCGCGCCCGAGATAGACCCGGCCCAGCGTCTTGGTGATATCGGCCTGCGCCGCGGTCTTGATGGCAAGCCCGAGCACCGGCACGAGGTCGCGCAACGCCGCCAGGCCCTGCGCGCCAAAACCCTCGTCGCGCCGGGTCACCCAATAGGAATAGAAGCAGTCCATCTGCCCCATGGTGCCGGCCTCGCCGAACCGGTGCACATAGGCCACCAGATGCTTGTGGCCCTTCTCGGCGAGTTCGTTCACGAACTTGAACCTGTGAGTCCCGCCGTCGGCGAGGTCGACCGGCAGTTCCTCATGACCGTTTTCGAGCATGTGGTAGAAGATCGAACTGCGCCAGGCCTGCGCGGCTTCGCCCTCGTTGGTCGAACCATATTCGAAGACGTCGCTTTCGTTGGTCTCGGCGTCGTTCCAGCGAAAGCCGCGGCCCTCGAAGATCGGGTGCAGCGTATCGATGAAGACCATCCCGCGCGATACGGGGAGGCCTTCGGCGCGGCAGCGTTGGCAGAAACCGCGGATCAGATCATTTTCGGGTAGGCCTGTGAGACCCTGGTTGACCAGCCAGTTCATCAGGCGCAGACGGGGCGTGAGTTCCATGCCGCCATTATGCCGCGCAATCGTGACGGGTGAAAGCCTCGCGCCCTTCAACCCTTCGCGCGCGTCACCGCCTCGCCGTCTTCCTTGACGAAGGATTGGATGGGGTTGTCGAGCAGATCAAGCACCAGCTCTGACGGCCGGCACAGCCGCACGCCCTTCGGCGTCACCACGATCGGCCGGTTGATCAGGATCGGATGAGCAAGCATGAAGTCGATCAGCTCGTCGTCGCTCCACTTTGGGTCGGCCAAGCCAAGCTCGGCATAGGGCGTGCCCTTTTCGCGCAACAGCTCCCGTGGCGTGAGGCCCAAGGCCTTGATCAGCTCGACCAGCCGGACGCGGCTCGGCGGCGTCTTCAGGTACTCGATCACCTCGGGTTCTTCGCCGCTCTGCCGGATCATCGTCAGCGTATTGCGCGAGGTGCCGCAGGCGGGATTGTGATAGATGGTCACGCTCATGGCCGGGCCTCCTTGGTCGTTGCCGTCTCGCCTGCCCCGCGCAGCAACCAGTTCATGAAGATCAGCGCCACGACGGCGCCGCTGAGTTCGGCCGCGATAAAGCCGGGAAGATCGGCGGGACGAATGCCCGAAAACGTATTGGTCATCGAGCGCGCGATGGCAACGGCAGGATTGGCAAACGAGGTTGAGGCCGTGAACCAGTAGGCCGCCGTGATGTAGAGGCCGACCAGCCAGGGTACCGCGGACCGGTTGAATCGGATGCCGGCGAGGATGGTCGCCACCAGGCCGAATGCGGCGACGCCCTCGGCGAACCATTGCGCGCCGCCGGTTCGCATTTTCAGCGAGGCGTCAATCAGCGGCAGCGCGAACATCGCATGCGCCGCCATGGTTCCGGCAATCCCCCCGGCCACCTGCGCGGCAACGTAACCCAGCGCGTCGCGCGGCGTCAGTTCGCCCTTCAAGGCAAAGACCAGCGATACCGCAGGATTGAAATGCGCACCCGAGATGGGCCCGAGAATCGTAATGAGCACGACCAGGATCGCACCTGTCGGCAGCGTATTGCCGAGCAGCGCCAGCGCGACGTCCTTTGTCAAGGTTTCGGCCATGATGCCGGAGCCGACCACGGTCGCGACCAGCAGCGCGGTGCCGAGTGCTTCGGCGGTGAGCCGGCGTGTGAGGTCAAAATTCTGCATGATGTTCCTGGCAGGGGTTATGGACCATATCCCTTATGCCGATTCCTTTGGCGACCATCACGAACTCAACCCCGACGTTGACGCCCAGACATCGCCTTGGTGGTCGGATTGGCGCTGTTCGGGGCTACCTTCTCGGCATTCCTCTTTCCGGCGTGCTGTATCAGGCCGCCGTATCACGGGCTGCCTCGGTTCGATCCAGAGCTGCTCTTTCATCGGCCTCTTCCGGACTTCTTGCGGTTTTCTTCACACCTTGGAACACATCCGCTGATGGGCCGTCGCAATCGCCGAAAGGTCCGACGCAGCATCGCGTTGCAGACCTGCGGCCGCCTTGCGCTCGGAGTAGCGGTCCGTCAGAGTCGTAACGTGGGGCCGGAGCAGGACCGTGAAGCGAACGAGCTCTTCGACGACGTCGACAATCCGTTCGTAGTAGCTCGATGACTTCATCCGGCCGGTCTCGTCGAACTCCTGGAATGCCTTTGGGACGCTCGACTGGTTCGGAACGGTGAACATCCGGAGCCAGCGACCCAGCAGCCGCAGCGTGTTCACGGCATTGAAAGACTGCGAGCCGCCGCAAACCTGCATGACCGCCAGCGTTCGGCCCTGGGTCGGCCGCATACCGCCCATGTTGAGCGGCAGGTGATCGATCTGCGCCTTCATGACACCTGTGATCTGGCCGTGCCGCTCCGGACTGCACCAGATTTGCCCCTCCGACCACATCGACAGCTCACGCAGCTCCTGCACCGCCGGATGATCGTCGCCCTTGAACTGATCCGGCAACGGGAGGTCTGATGGGTCAAAGATGCGCGGTTCGGCTCCAAAGAAGCGGACGAGACGGGCCGCCTCTTCGATAACCAGACGCGAATAGGAGCGCTCTCGCAGCGATCCGTAGAGAAGCAGGATGCGCGGCGAATGCCGGCGGTCGGCAGCGAGGCCGCTCGCCTGGCTTTGCGGCACGTGGCGCCTGTCTAGGGCGGGCAGGAAGTCGGGATCGGATAGTGTACGAACTCTCATACGCGTTCAGCCGTTGATATGGGAGCCAAAGGAACGAGCGCTGTTTCCGCTCCACGGACCGTTGCGGGTACGCTCAGACATCAGCCCCCCTCGGCCTAGGCTGGCAACACGGCGTGAGGTCTTCGATGACCGGCGCACAAATTTCCGGCCGCCCGTCGCAACAATCCCGGAGCATGAACAGCACGACATCCTGTAGACGGCTCAGATCGGCGCGATAGACGATCGAGCGGCTGAACCGCTGCGCCGATACCAGCCCGGCGCGCGACAGCACCGACAAATGCGAGGACATGGTGTTTTGCGGGACCTCGAGCGCCTTGGCGATGTCGCCAGCCGAAAGCCCGTCCGGCTCGTGTTTGACCAGCAAGCGGAACACATCGAGACGGGTCGATTGGGCGAGTGCGGCCAGCGCGGCAATGGCATCCGTTGATTCCATATATCTAGAATTAGCGATATATAGACACTTGTCAAGTCGACGCAGCGACAGGCGCCGCTATTTCCGTAATTCTAGAAATATAGTTGACATCGTAGGCGAAGCCTGAAATGTTGCTTCCATGAAGCTCGATGACGCCGCCGCCCATCTCGAGGCGCTGGGCAACCCGACCCGGCTCAAAATCTACCGCGCGCTGATCCGCGCCGGGGGCGCCGGGCTAGCGGTCGGGCGGCTGCAGGAGAAGCTGAAGATCGCGCCCTCCACCCTCTCCCACCACATCAAGGCGCTGGTGGTGGTCGGCCTCGTGACCCAGGTGCGCGATGCGACCACGCTGATCTGCCACGCCAACTACGAAGTGATGCGGGAGCTGGTGGGTTTTCTGGTCGCGGAATGCTGCACGGAGAGCGCCGAAACAAAGGATGCCAGGACGGCGGCATAAGCATCATCATTTGCGCCATATTTCGATATTTCCAGTTTAATGGGAGAATGCCATGAGCGAAGCCAAGACCGTCGCCATCATCGGAGCCGGACCGGTAGGCTTGGCCGCCGCCGCCCATGTTCTGGAGCGCGGCCTGCAGCCGATCGTGCTGGAAGCCGGCGAAACTGTCGGCCACGCCATGCGGCAATGGGGCCATGTTCAACTGTTCTCTCCATGGGAATACAACGTCGACAAAGCGGCGGCGCGCCTGCTGGCGACGACAGGCTGGAATTCTCCCGAACCCGATCAGTATCCGACCGGCGCGGAGATAGTTGAGCGCTACCTCGAACCGCTTGCGGCCCACGCCGCGCTCAAGCCGCACATCCACACCTCGAGCCGCGTCACGGGCATCAGCCGCATCGGCTTCGACAAGCTGAAAACAAAAGGCCGCGAGGCCGCGCCGTTCGAAATCCGGTATCAGAACGGGAAAGGTCCTGAGGTCGTCAAGGCCGATGCGGTCATCGACGTATCCGGCACCTGGCACTCGCCGAATCCGGCGGGCGCGAACGGCCTCCCCGCCATCGGCGAGACAGAGGCCACCGACAGGATCGCCTACGGCATGCCCGACGTATTGGGTAAGGACCGCGCACGCTATGCCGGCAAGACCGTAGCCGTGCTGGGTGCCGGGCATTCCGCGATCGGCACGCTGACCGATCTGGCGAAGCTTGCGGCAGAAGCACCTGAAACCCGACCGGTCTGGCTGTTGCGCGGCAGCGATCCCGCCAAGGCCTTTGGCGGCGGCGCCAACGACAAGCTGGTGGCCCGCGGCGAGCTGGGTGCGGCTTTTGCCGCGCTGGTGACCGCCGGCCGGATCAAGCTGGAAAGCGGATTTCGTGTTTCGCATCTCATCGCCGATGGCCCCAGCCTTGTCGTGGCCGCCCTCTCCGGCTGCTCGGCCCGCCGGGTCATCGCCGACGAGTTCATCGTCGCAACGGGCTTTCGCCCGAACCTCGACTTTGCGCGCGAGTTGCGCATCCGGCTCGATCCGGCGATCGAATGCCCGGTCGCGCTGGCGCCGCTGATCGATCCCAACGAGCATAGCTGCGGCACCGTGCGGCCGCACGGTGCCCGTGAACTTGCGCAGGATGAGCCCGGCTTCTATTTCGCCGGCATCAAATCCTACGGCCGCGCGCCGACCTTCCTGATGCTCACGGGATACGAGCAGGTGCGCTCGATTGCCGCCGACATCGCCGGCGACCGCGCGGCCGCGGAGCGCGTCGAACTGGTGCTGCCCGAGACCGGCGTCTGCAGCCGGCCGCTCGCGCCAGATGCCAGCAATTGTTGCGGCGGCCCTGCATTATCGGATGTTGACGCGTGTTGCGTCGCGGATGAGAAATCAAAGCAGGACGGCAAGACGGGGTGCGGCTGCGCCTCCTGATCAATAGGGAGTGAACGGAATTTTTCTGGAAGGCCGATCCGTCATTGTCGCGATGTGCCTGGGGCAACTCGGCAGCCTGCTCCCGCACGTCGTCGTGCCATCCATTCTTGCGGCGTTTCTGATTCCGGAGTGGCATCTCAGCGGCGCGCAAGCCGGCCTGCTGGCGGGCTCGGGTGCGGCAGGTTACATGCTGGCTGTCCCGTTTTTGGCGACGCTCACTGACCGTATCGACGCGCGCAAGATCCTGATTGCAGGCTCCGCACTCAGCGCACTCGGCACGCTGCTGTTCGGCATGTTCGCCACCGGCCTCTGGTCGGGCGCGCTCTTCAACGCGATCGCCGGTGTGGGATTTGCGGGCGCCTATATGCCAGGCCTGAAAGCGTTGACGGATCGTCTCGCGCCGGGCGATTCATCCCGCGCGATCACGCTTTACACGTCGAGCTTTTCGTTCGGGGTCGGCCTGTCGTTTCTGGTTTCCCAACTCGTCGCCGAAGCCTGGGGCTGGCGCATCGCATTCTTCGTCACGGCCGCCGGGCCGCTCGTGATGCTCGCCGTCTGCTTCCTGCTGCGGCCGGTCGAGCCGAAGCCGGCGACGGGACGCCTGCTGGATTTCGCGCCGGTGTTCCAGAACCGGAAAGCCATGGGGTTCGTGCTGGGCTACGGCGCGCATTGTTTTGAGCTCTACGGCATCAGAACCTGGATCGTGGCGTTCTGGACCTTTGTCTCGCTGAGAAATTCAGACGCCTCGATTTTGACGCCGATCGTGGTCAGCGTCGTGTTCTCGCTGCTCGCGATGCCCGCGAGCATTCTCGGCAATGAGCTCGCGCTCAGGTTCGGCCGCCACCGCGCCGTCACGGCGGTGATGTTCTCCTCCGCCGCCGTTGCGCTTCTGATCGGCGTATTCGCCGACAAGTCGCCCTGGCTGCTACTGCCGCTGGTGCTCATCTATGCCATCACAGTTCCTGCCGATTCCGGCGCTTTGACCTCGGGCATGTCGATGGCCGCAGACCCGAGCCATCGCGGCGCGACCATGGCGATGCATTCGACCGTCGGCTTCAGCCTGTCCGCGCTTGGCGCGTGGGCGGTGGGCATAGCGCTCGATGTGGCGGGTGGACCGCAGAGTGCGTCGGCCTGGATGACCGCATTTTCGGTGCTGGCGGCGGGCATCCTCCTTGGACCGCTGGCGCTCTATTGGTCGAGAAGAGAGACTCCACAGCCGTGAACCGCAGCCAGTTTTCCATCATTGTCGCGCTCGGCACGACGCAGACCTTGGCCTGGGCTTCCAGCTATTACCTCCCCGCGATTCTCGCCGATCCGATCGCGCGCGATCTCGGCGTTTCCCCGAACTGGATCTTTGCCGCGTTCTCCGCCTCGCTGGTGATTTCGGCGATGCTCGGCCCGCGCATCGGCCGGCAGATTGATCTGGTCGGCGGCCGCTCCGTGCTGTCGATTTCCAATGTCACGCTGGCCGCGGGGCTCGCCCTGCTCGGCCTCACCTATTCGATACCGGTGCTGCTTACAGCCTGGCTCCTGCTCGGCATCGGCATGGGTGCGGGCCTCTACGACGCCGCCTTCGGCGCGCTCGGCCGCATCTACGGCGACAAGGCACGGCGTTCCATTACCGGCATCACCTTGATCGCGGGCTTCGCCTCCACGGTCGGATGGCCGCTGACCGCGTGGGGACTCGAAACCATTGGCTGGCGCAACACCTGCTTTGCCTGGGCGGCGGCACACATCCTGATCGGGCTGCCGATCAACTGGTTGATGCTGCCGCCGGTCGCGGGCGCAAAGGCCGCCATTGCCGCCGCCATCAAGCCGCACATCCCGATCGACCGCACCATGATCCTGCTGGCATTCGCCTTCGCCGCCGCGTGGACCGTCACCGGCGCGATGGCCGCGCATTTGCCGCGCATCCTGGAATCCGCCGGCGCGACATCGCTGCAAGCGGTCGCGGCCGGCGCGCTGATGGGTCCGGCGCAGGTGGCGGCCCGCATCTTCGAGGCCGGTTTCCTCAGTCGTTATCACCCGCTGGTCTCGGGCCGGCTGGCATGCCTGACGCACCCGATCGGCGCGGCGATCCTCGGCCTGGCGGGCGGCGGCGCGGCCAGCGTGTTTGCGGTCTTTTACGGCGCCGGCAATGGCATTTTGACCATAGCTCGCGGCACGATGCCGCTCGCGATCTTCGGCCCGCAGAACTATGCCTACCGCCTCGGGATCATCGGCGCACCAGCGCGGATCGCGCAGGCCGGCGCCCCGCTGGCGTTCAGCCTCTTGATCGACGTCATGGGCAGCCGCATCCTGATCGTGTCGTCGGCGCTCAGCCTTGCCGCACTGCTGGCGCTGTGCTTGCTGCGTGCGCCGCCGCCTCGAAGCGCGACGAAAGAAGAGGATGCCTGAATGATCATCCGCATCAATCCGCCTGAACTCGGGTCGCCACCCGGCTATTCGCAGATCGTCGAGGTGTCAAAGCTCTACGGTCCGGATTTCCTGATCGAGATCGAGGCAATCGCGGCGGCGTGAGCATCAAGCAGGCTTCCTGACTTCCGACGTTGCGATCCAGATCCCGGCGAACACCGCGACAAGCCCGAGCACGAGATTCGGCGTGATCGGTTCTCCGACCAACTGAGTAGCCAGCAGCCCTGCCGCGAGCGGATTGACGGTCATGGTGTTGGCGACGCGCGTCGGCGACGCCCGCTCCAGCGCCAGCACCCACAGGATGAACGCCAGCGCGCCGCCGGCAACGCCAAGATAAATCCCGGCGATCCATTGCGGCGTGCTGAACTGGCTCAACGCCGCCACGCTTCCCGTCAACAAGCCGACCAGGACCAGGGCCACGGCACCGGTCCCCATGCCGACCGTCAGGAAACCCAGCGCGCTCGATCGCTGGATGAAGGGACGAGACCAGACATTGTAGAACGCCATGCACAAGACTGCCGCGGTCATGATCAGTTCACCGCGCCAGGCTCCCGGCGGCGCGGCCGACAATCCCGTTGCAAGCGCGGCAGCGACGCCGAGCACCGCGACGCAGACCCCGATCGATTTCCGTTTCGTCAGCGGCTCGATGCCGAGTATTGCGCCGACCACCATGGTGTGCAGCGGCAACGTCGCCAGCGCGAGCGAGGCACGCGCCGCGGTCGTGTAGGACATCGCGATGTTGTAGAGGACGAAGAATACGCCGAAGAAGCAAAAGCCCAGCGCGGCGACGGCCGGCAAATCCCGCTGTTGCGGCCATCGCGCCTTCAGCAACAGCGCCGCCGGCAGCACGCAGCAAAAGCCGATCGCCCAGCGCAGGATCGCAAGCGTGATCGGATCGGTGTTGCCGGCAAGATAGCGCGTGATCGCCGCGGCAGTCCCGCCGAGACAACTCGAGACCAGCGCGATCGTGACCCCAACCCATTCGCCCACGCCGTCTCTCCGCATTCAACGCGCCATCGACTGCAGCGATTGGCTGAACATATGGTCGCGACAGAGCAGCACGCGAGCAAAAAGCGTTTGTCGTGCGAATCTTTCTGCTTGATGGCGGCAACTGTCAGCATGGCGGCAAATGTCAGCAGCGCGATCATCGCTAGCGGCCAAACGATGTATCTTGCGCACGATGCCGTGCCGGGCATAGCCTGACGACGGGGGTATCGCAGCCTCCCCGTCAAATGGCGATCCCATTCAAGCGCTGCTCGCTTTTCTGTGGAGCGGGCACATGGATGGAACGACACTCGAACTGCTGCTGTTTCTTCTCGCGACGTTTGCCGGCGCGCTGGTCGCCGGACTGTCTGGCTTCGCCTTCGGCCTCGTCGTATCGGCGATCTGGCTCTACATCCTCACCCCGCTGCAAACGGCGACGCTGATCATCGCATTCGGGCTGCTCGTGCAGGGCTATTCGGTCTGGAAGCTGCGCGGCGCGCTGGACTGGCGGCGGCTCTGGCCGTTCGTGGCCGGCGCCGCGCTCGGCGTTCCCGTCGGCGTCGGCATCCTGACCTGGGCGAACCCCGCCCATGTGCGCATGGGCGTCGGCGCGTTCCTGGTGCTTTACAGTCTCTACGCGCTACTGCGGCCTGCAATCCCAAAGGTTGAAGCCGGCGGCGCCGCTGCCGACGCCGGCATCGGATTCCTCAACGGCGTGCTCGGCGGCATCACCGGGCTTGCCGGGATCCTGGTGACGATCTGGTGCGGCCTGCGCGGATGGCCGAAGGACGTTCAGCGCACGGTGTTTCAGCCGGTGGCCGTTGCGATCTTCGCCATGAGCGCCTTCTGGATCGGCGCCAGGGGCGCGATCACGCCGGATACGATCAAGCTGTTCCTGATCGGACTGCCGGCCTTGTTCGCCGGCACTTGGCTCGGGCTAAAACTGTTCGGGCGGCTCGACGAGGCCACGTTCCGGAAAATCGTGCTGATACTTCTTCTGGTCTCGGGCGCCCTGCTGATCGTGTAGGCGGGCATTCGCGAGCAGTATCGCAATGGATTGGGGCAGCCCCGGCCAGGCCCATTAATTATAGCGTCAATCCATTTCTAAATTTCAATCAATTGCCTCCGACCTGCATAGCGTGGCGTCAAGAAGTTTTTGTCATGACGACGTGCCGGAACCCGTTTCCGGTGGTTTCGAGGCTCCGCTCTGTTGGAACTTCAAGGCTCTGGAATTGGCTATGAATGAAGCGACCCGCTTACGTGAATTGGAAGCCGAGTGCCGTCAGCGCGCTCTGAGCGAACCGGACAAGAAATGGTACTGGCTCGCGCAGGCCGCCAAATACCAGGTGCAGGCCAACCAGAAACTCGCCTTTCACTCGGAAGAGGCCAATACGCCCGACTCTCCGGAGATCAAGCTGGCGCAATGGTCGCACGTTCGAGATGAGCGGCGATTGATGGACCCCCTCCCTGACGGACGGCGACCGCCCTGGTAGTCGCGCGCCTCAAAAGCTCTAACGCCCCTGCTCCTCGGGCGGCTTGATATGGCGGAACGAGAACAAGAGCGCGAGGTCGTAGGCGATCTTGAGCGTGCCGCAGACCACCAGCGGCAGCCCCGTAAACGACGTCATCAAGAGCGCACCTGAGATCGCCGGGCTGATCGCCGATGCAAGGCTGCGCGGCACGGCGGTGACGCTGGCAGCCGCCGGCCGCTCGGCCGGCGTCACCACAGCCATGACGTAGGAGGTGCGGGTCGGCACGTCCATCTGCGACAGCGCCGAGCGCAACAGCAGCAACCCAAGCGCCAGATAGAGGTTCGGCGAGAACGCCGCCAGGATCAGGAAGATGCTGGAGGGAATGTGCGTGAACACCATGGTGTTGACGAGGCCGATGCGCTTGGCAATCCAGGCGGCGACCGGATAGGAGAAGGCGCTGAGCGTGCTCGACCAGAAGAAAAACAATCCGGCCGCAGACAATGACAGGTCGAACCGCTCGAACAGCCAGAGCACCAGCAGGGACTGCGCGACGAAACCACCGGCAAAGGAATCGATGCTGAACAGCGCCGCGAGCTTGTAGACGGTGCCGCGCGAGGGCCCGAGCGGCGCCTGTGGCGCCCTCTCCTCGCCACGCGCATGCGGCACATAGCGATAAAGCGCCGCGCAGACGATGCCGAGCGCGGCATAGGCGTAGAACATCAGGCGGAACGCGGCGAGTTTGGTGCTGCCGCCCGCAACCAGGAGATCGGGCAGCGACGCCGCCAGCGATCCAACAGCAGTGCAGAGCGCGCCGATCAGGCTGTAACGCGCGAACACCTGGGTGCGGCGCTCATCGGTGGCGCTGTGCGCCAGCACCGCATGCTCGAGCGGCACCAGCACGCCGAGATCACCGCCGGATGGATTGATGGTGCCGACGAAGGCGACCAGCGCAATCAGCACAAAATGCTCGACGCCGGGAAAGGTGATGCCGGTGGCGGCCATCAGGCACGCGCCCGCGATCAGCAGCGGCCGCAGGTAGTGACGGGGCGCGACCCAGCCGACGACCAGGGTCAGCAACGCGGTTCCCAGCAGCGATGCGGTCGCGACGATGCCGACCGCGATCGCGTCGTAACCGAGCGCGGTCATGTAGGCCGGCAAAATGATGACAGCAAAACCGTCGCCGAAGCCACGCAAACCCCGTGCGACATAAAGCAGCCTGATCAGCGCGTTGGCGGTGGAGGGTTTTGGTTCAGTCGTGATATCGGTCATCCCAGCGTCCATGCGCCATCCTCGACACGTCGAGAGGTGCGCAGAGCTTGGACGGCGGACCGTCTGACGGGGAGCCTGCTTCGTCCCCGATGACGCGCAAGCTAGGACCGAAACCGGCAGTTCGCAAGCACCCCTTGGGTAGGATGGGTAGAGCGAAGCGAAACCCATCGATTGGTGCCGACGAACGAAATGATGGGTTTCGCTTCGCTCTACCCTCCCTACGTGGGCCCGCTAGCGGGTTGACAGAAGAAGCCGCACGCGATTAATTCGCCCCCATGGGGATTTTGCGATCTCCCCACGAGGCGACATGCCCAAGTATCGCGTCCCGTTTTTTTTACGAGGGCGCAGCCATGTCATCCTACACCACGATATCACCAGACAAGCTTTCCAAATTGATCGGCACGGCAAATACGCCGGCCCTGATCGACGTTCGCACCGACGAGGATTTCGCCGCCGACCCGCGGCTGATTCCCGGTGCTATCAGGCGCAACCACGAGCAAGCCGCCGATTGGGGCGAGGAATTTTCCGGCCGCCCGGCCATTGTCGTCTGCCTGCGCGGTCAGAAACTGGCGCAGGGCACGGCCGCCTGGTTGCGGCATCTCGATGTTCCGGCCGAAGCGCTGGAAGGCGGATTTGAAGGCTGGAAAGCGGCCAAACTGCCGCTGGTGCCGGCGGAAAAACTGCCCGCGCGTGACGCGAAAGGCCGCACCGTCTGGGTCACCCGCGCGCGGCCGAAGATCGACCGCATCGCCTGCCCCTGGCTGATCCGCCGCTTTGTGGATCCAAACGCCGTGTTCCTGTTCGTCTCGCCGCCGGAAGTGCTGGCCGTTGGCGAGCGGTTCAACGCGGCTCCTTTCGACGTCGAGAACGTGTTCTGGAGCCACCGCGGCGAACTCTGCACCTTCGACGTCATGATCGAGGAGTTTGGCCTGGCGACGCCGCCGCTGCTGCGGCTGGCGGCGATGGTGCGCGGTGCCGATACCGGGCGGCTCGATCTGTCTCCGGAAGCACCCGGGTTGCTCGCCGCCTCGCTCGGCCTGTCGCGCATGTTCGACGACGATCTCGAACAGCTCGAGGCCGGCATGACGCTGTACGACGCGTTCTACCGCTGGTGCCGCGACGCGTCAGGCGAGACGCACAACTGGCCGACCAACAAGGCGAAATCGTAATGGAAGCCACGATCGACAAGGCGGCCGAGGCCGGCGTAAGCCGCGACCTCGGTCACGGCATCAGCTTCGGCGAAGCGTTCCGGGTCTGGCTGCGGGTCGCCGTGCTCAGCTTCGGCGGCCCGGCCGGGCAGATCGCGGTCATGCACCGCATCCTGGTCGAGGAGAAGAACTGGATCTCCGAGAGCCGGTTTTTGCATGCGCTGAACTACTGCATGCTGCTGCCGGGCCCGGAGGCGCAGCAGCTTGCGACCTATATCGGCTGGCTGCTGCACCGGACCGCCGGCGGCATCATGGCCGGCGGCCTGTTCATCCTGCCCGGCATCATCGCCATCATGGGCCTGAGCTACATCTACGCGGCTTACGGCAATGTCGGCTTCGTCGAGGCGGTGTTCTTTGGGTTGAAGGCTGCAGTGCTCGCGATCGTGGTCCACGCGGTCGTTCGCGTCGGCAAGCGCGCGTTGCGCAACCGGGTGATGATTGCGCTGGCGGCCATCGCCTTTGTCGCAATCTTCTTTTTCAACGTCCCCTTCCCGGTCATCATCATCGCGGCGGGCGTGATCGGTTATTTCGGCGCGAAGAGCGGACGGCCGGAATTCGCCGCCGTCGAACACGGCGGCGGAAACGGGAAGACGGCAGCGGTCGACAGCCTGCTCGGCGAGGAATTGCCCGATCATGTCCGGCCTACCGTGGCGCGTGCGCTAAGAGTGAGTTTGGTGTGGCTGTTGCTGTGGGTGGTGCCGGTGGCGGCGCTGCTGATCGGGCTTGGGCAGGCCAATGTGTTCAGCCAGATCGCGCTGTTCTTTTCCAAGATGGCGATGGTGACGTTCGGCGGCGCCTATGCGGTGCTGGCCTATGTCGCGCAGCAGGCGGTCGAGCATTATCACTGGCTGCAGCCGCGCGAGATGCTGGATGGCCTCGGCATGGCCGAGACCACGCCGGGTCCGCTGATCATGGTGCTGCAGTTCGTCGGCTTCATGGCCGCCTTCCGCGACCCCGGCACGCTGTCGCCGATGGTTGCGGCCACGCTCGGCGGATTGCTGGCAACCTGGGTCACCTTCATCCCCTGCTTCCTCTGGATCTTCCTCGGCGCGCCCTATGTCGAGACGCTGCGCGGCAACAAGGGGCTCGCAGGCGCGCTGTCCACGATCACCGCCGCTGTCGTCGGCGTGATCCTGAACCTCTCGATCTGGTTTGGATTGCACACGCTGTTCCGGCAGACCATCCCGGTCCGCTCGTTCGGGCTGTCGTTCGACATGCCGGTGTGGGGAAGCCTCGACCTCGCAGCCTTCGTGCTGGCGGCTGCCGCGGCGACTGCGATCTTCCGTCTCAACATCGGGATGCTGTGGGTGTTGGCGGGGTCGTGCACGGCGGGTGTGATGATGCGATTTGCGGGATGGGCTTGAGCGTAGCCATGATCTCGTAGGATGGGTGGAGCGAAGCGATACCCATCAATACCGGTTGTGAGGCTGATGGGTATCGCTTCGCTCCACCCATCCTACATTCCCTACACCCGCTCGGCCGGGGCGAGCTTGCACACTTCGGCGGCGGCTTCGATCTGCAGCGTGGAATGGTGGATGTTGAAGCGGTGCGAGAGTTCCTCGCAGACCCCATGCAGGAAGGCATCGTCGGTGCCGCCGGGCCGCACCAGATGCGCGGTCAGCGCGGTCTCGTTGGTGCTCATCGCCCAGATGTGCAGATCATGCACCTCGGCAACACCTTCGAGGCCGGCGAGATAATCCCTCACCTCGGCAAGCTCGATACCACGCGGCACGCCGTCGAGCGCGAGGTTGACGCTGTCGCGCGCCAAGCCCCATCCGCTCCAGAACACCACGGCGGCGATGACGAGGCTGATCGCGGGATCGAGCCACAGCCAGCCCGTCAGCATGATGACCCCGGCGGCAACGACTACGCCGAGCGAAACGCCCGCGTCCGCCACCATGTGCAGATAGGCGCCGCGAATATTGAGGTCGCCATGACGGCCGCGCATGAATAGCAATGCGGTGAAGCCGTTGACGGCGACGCCAAAGGCCGCGACCACCACGACCGTCCAACCCGCGACCGGCGCCGGGCTGTAGAGCCGGTTGACCGCCTCGACGACGATGCCCCCGACCGCGACCAGCAGCAGACCGGCGTTGAACAGCGCCGCCAGGATCGAAGCCCGGCGATAGCCGTAGGTATGTCGCTGCGTCGGCTGCTTCTGCGACAGCCATGCCGCGCCCCATGCCAGCAGCAGTGCGATCACGTCGGAGAGATTGTGAACGGCGTCCGAAATCAGGGCAAGCGAGTTGGCGGCGTAGCCGAAGATCAGCTCCGCAATGACGAACGCCGTATTGAGCGCGGCGCCAATGGCGAACGCCCAGCCGAAATTATCCGGCGCATGGCTGTGGCCGGCGTGACCATGGGAATGACCATGTGTGTGGGAATGATGCTGGTGAGAGTGATCGTGCGCCATTCCGCCTCGTCCAGTTCGACGGCGACTTATATAGCGCGCGGAATTGCGAATACTATTACAGGTGGGATTCGCAGGGCGGGCAAAGCGAAGCGGTCCCACCGTTCTTGATAGACATGCCGACAGATGGTGGGCACGGCGCATGCGCGCCTTTGCCCACCCTACCTTCGTTACTCCACGCCTCTCAAGAACTTGTTCGATTTCGGCAGGCCGTGTGCAAGGCGGCCGGCGTCGGCGCGGTTGCCGCGCCAGTCGGACAATTCCTTGGCGCTCATGCTCTGCTCGCGGCCGGCGGAATCCTTCCAGGTCAACCCCGCCTTGAGTTCGAACACGGCGACATCCGACAGCTTGGCGCTGGAGTACTTCTGCAGCCGCACGCCACGGCCGCGTGCCATTTCCGGCACCTGGTCGAGCGGGAACAGCACCATCTTGTGGTTGGTGCCGATCGCGGCGACCGTATCACCCGACACGGTCGCAATCGCGCAGGCCTCGTTCGGCATGGTGACGTTGAGCACCTGCTTGCCCTTGCGGGTGTTGCTGACGCAATCCTCTTCCTTGACCACGAAGCCCTGCCCTTCGCTGCTCGCGATCAGGAACTTTCGCTCGCCCTTGTTGACGAACAGCGAGACGATCGCGGCGTCCTGCTCCATGTCGATGAACATGCGGATCGGCTCGCCATGGCCGCGTCCGCCGGGTAGTTTTGCGACGTCGAGCGAATAGAATTTGCCGTTGGTGGCAAACAGCAGAAGCTTGGAGGTGGTCTCGGCGAAGAAGGCATGGTCGAGCTTGTCGTCGGTCTTGAAGGCAAGGCCCGAGATATCCTCGACGTGGCCCTTCAGCGTCCGCACCCAGCCCTTTTCGGAAATCACCACCGTGCACGGCTCGCGCTCGACGAAGGCTTCCTCGATCGCAGCAAGGTCATGCTCGGGCGCATCGGCGAACATCGTGCGACGCTTGCCGAGCGGCGTCTTCGGTCCGAAAAGGTCGCGGACCTTGCGGACCTGCTCGCCGACCTTGGACCATTGCTCGGTCTCGGAACCGAGCAGCGACTTGATGCCCTTCAACTCGCCGCGAAGGTTCTTGTCCTCGGTGCGAATTTCGAATTCCTCGAGCTTGCGCAACGAGCGCAGGCGCATGTTGAGGATGGCGTCGGCCTGAACTTCCGTCAGCTTGAACGCCTTGATCAGCGCCGGCTTGGGCTCATCCTCGGTGCGGATGATCTTGATCACCTTGTCGATGTTCAAGTACGCGATCAGGTAACCGCCGAGCACTTCGAGCCGGTTCTCGATCTGCGTCTTACGGTAATTGGAGCGGCGGACCAGCACGTCGCGCAGATGGTCGAGCCATTCGCGCAAACATTCCGCAAGCCCCACCACCTTGGGGATCTTGCCCTTGATCAGCACGTTGAGGTTCAGCGAAATCTTGCTCTCGAGCTCGGTGAGCCGGAACAGCGATTCCATCATCAGCGCCGGATCGACCGCACGGGATTTCGGCTCGATCACGAGGCGGACGTCTTCGGCCGATTCGTCGCGGACATCGCCGACCAGCGGCAGTTTCTTCTCGTTCAGTAGTTCGGCGATCTTCTCGACCAGCCGGGATTTTTGCACCAGCCACGGGATTTCGGTGATGACGACGACCCAGGTGCCACGGGCGCCCTCTTCCTGGATCCACTTGGCGCGGGTGCGGAACGAGCCGCGCCCGGTCATGTAGGCTTCGGCGATGCTTTCCTTTGAGTCGACAACAATGCCGCCGGTCGGGAAATCCGGGCCCTTGACCCATTTCAAGAGCGACTTCGACTTGGCGTCGGGCTTGTCGATCAGATGCAGCGCGGCGTCGCAGAGTTCGGCTGCGTTGTGCGGCGGGATCGAGGTGGCCATGCCGACCGCGATGCCCTGCGAACCGTTGGCGAGCAGATTCGGGAAGCCGCCGGGCAGAACCACCGGCTCCTTGCTCTGGCCGTCGTAATTCGGGCGGAATTCGACGCCGTCCTCGTCGATACCTTCCAGCAGCAACCGCGCGACGTCGGTCATGCGCGCTTCGGTGTAGCGATAGGCGGCAGGATTATCGCCGTCGATATTGCCGAAATTGCCCTGGCCGTCGACCAGCGGATAGCGCGAGGCGAAATCCTGCGCCAGACGCACCATGGCGTCGTAGATCGCCTGGTCGCCATGCGGATGGAACGAACCCATCACGTCGCCGACGATTTTCGCGGACTTCTTGAATGGCGTGCCGGGGTCAAGCCGCAACAGGCGCATGCCGTAGAGGATGCGCCGGTGCACCGGCTTCAGCCCGTCGCGGGCGTCCGGCAGAGCGCGGTGCATGATGGTCGAGAGCGCGTAGGCGAGATAGCGCTCTTCCAGCGCATCGCGCAGCATGACCTCGTGGATTTCGGCCGGTTCTTCCGGCGGCAGCTGTCGTTTTCCCATGGGGAGGCGTTAAACTTTTCGGCTGAATCGGGCAAGACGGGAAACAGGGCATCCGTCGTCCCAGCGAACGCAGGGACCCATAACCACAGGTGTTTGTGGCGAAAAATGGCTGGGGCCACGGCGCCAATGATGGGCCGCGGCATATGGGTCCCTGCGTTCGCAGGGCGACGGATCGAGGGAGTGGGTCAGGCGGAGGAACTGATTCGCGCCCGATTCCTCGTCACCGCGTTGATGAACCCGTCCCGTGCGTCGGAATGGCCCTGCCCGCGCGGTTCCAGCACGTGGCGGAGCAGGAATAGCCCGGTCAGTCGGAAACCGTCCTGCAGGTCCTGGTCCGACCAGCCGTTCGCCCCGCCCTCGCCTTCGCGCAGGAAGGCTGGCAGCCGCAGCAGCCGGTCCCGGTAGGGCTCGCCGGCCCGCCGCGACACTGCGCCGCCGGATTTCGGCGAGACGTAGATCAGGTCGGACGTCTCGCCGGTGGCGGCGCAGTTTTCCAGATCGAGGCCGAAGCCGAGTTCGGCCAGCATCGCGAGCTCAAACCTGATGAGGTGGGCCGCCGCGCCGCCGGCATCGTCAAAGTCGTCGAGCGTGCGGCCGAGCATCTCGTAGATGTCCTCGTGCGGATCGCGCTCCGGCAGCAACCGCACCAGCGAGGCCAGATGGGTGACGCCATAGGTCGCGTGCGCCGACGCCAAAAGGGTGGCCGCGCGCAAGCGCGTACCCTCAATGGCGTAATATCCGAGATGCTCGTCGAGCCGCGCCCGCCACACCGTGGTGACGCTGTTGCCCGGCTGCAGCAAGGGCCGCATCCGCTTGCCCGCACCGCCGCGCACCAGGCCGAGATGACGGCCATGCGCGCGCGTCAGCAGTTCGACGATGGCGGAGGATTCGCCATGCCGCCGCACGCCCAGCACGATACCCTCGTCGGTCCATTCCATGAGCGGAGTTTACAGGAAATCGCAGAGGGACGCAGCGGTCTCTCGGCCGTCATTCCGGGGCGCATCGAAGATGCGAACCCGGAATCTCGAGATTCCGGGTTCGATGCTTCGCATCGCCCCGGAATGACGGAGGGAGCCTCACGCGTTGAACCATCCCACCGCGTCGCCGGTGAAGGAGTAATACAGCCCCATCGCCGTCAGTGCGCAGGAAATCACCTCGATGCCGCTGTCGAACGCCAGGCCCTTTGCGCCGATCACCTGCACGAGCGAAATCACCGACAGCACCAGCGCTGCCGCCAGCACCCAGCGTGGCCAGTTCTTGCGGCGCTGTGCGGCGAGCCAGACGAAGTAGACCAGAAGCAGGATCAGGCCGGCCGCCATCAGAGTCGCCACGTTGACCATCTGCGCGGTCATGTCGGCCTTTGGCGTGCGGTCCTGAAACGCCACCGACACCGAGTCCAGCGTCAGCGACATGTACAGCAGAGCCTCAAACCACACTACGTTCCGGGGTACGTTCATCGGGCTTGTTCTTCTTTACTGCTTGATCATTCCTTGGGGAATTCCAGCCCCATTTCCCGGTAGCGGTCGGGGTCGTCGCCCCAGTTCTCGCGCACCTTGACGAACAGGAACAGATGCACGGGCACGCCGACAATTTCGGCGATTTCTTTCCGCGAATGCGCGCCGATCGACTTGATGGTGGCGCCGCCCTTGCCGAGCACGATCTTGCGCTGGCTCTCGCGCTCGACAAAGATCGTCTGCTCGATGCGAACCGACTTGTCCTTGCGCTCGGTCCAGCTATCGGTCTCCACCGTCGATTGATACGGCAATTCCTGATGGAGGTGGCGGTAGATCTTCTCGCGGGTGATTTCAGCCGCCAGATGCCGCAGCGGCGCGTCCGACATCTGGTCTTCCGGGTAGTGGAAGGGTCCGGGCGGCACCATCTTCGCAAGCGTCTTGCGCAGGTCATCGACGCCATCGCCCGACAGCGCCGAGATCATGAAGGTGCTTTCGAATTTCATGCGCTCATTGGCGGCCTGCGCCAGCGCCAAAAGCTTCTCGCGCGGGATCAGGTCGATCTTGTTCAGCACCAGGATTTTCGGGTGTTGAACCGACGCAAGCTTGTTCAGGATCGCGTCGGCCTCGTCGTCGATCCCGGCCTTGGCGTCGAGCAGCACGCAGACGAGGTCGGCATCATGGGCCCCGCTCCAGGCGGTGGACACCATGGCGCGGTCGAGTCTTCGTTTGGGCGAGAATATGCCGGGCGTATCGACCAGGATGATTTGCGCATTGTCCTCGATCACGATGCCGCGGATCAGGGCGCGGGTCGTCTGCACCTTGCGCGAGACGATGGTGACCTTGGAGCCGACCAGCGCGTTGACCAGCGTGGACTTGCCGACATTGGGCGCGCCGATCAGCGCGACAAAGCCGCAGGCGGTCTCGGCGGGCGCGCCGGGTGTGGGTTCAACTGTCATTGCTGCCGCCACCGACGCCTTCGCGTTCGATCATCACGGAGGCCGCGACCTTCTCGGCGGCGCGCTTGGAGCCGCCGACGCCTTCGGCGGGCACAAGGCCCGGCAAGTCGACGGCGACGCGGAACTGCGGGTCGTGATGCGGCCCGGTGCGCTCGATCTCGCGATAGACCGGCGTCGGCAATCCCTTGCTCTGGGCCCATTCCTGCAACACCGTCTTGGGATCGCGCAGCGGCCGGCGCGGCTTGCGCATCCGCTCCAGCCAGTTGCGCTCGACGAATTGCGACGCCGCGGCATAGCCGCCGTCGAGATAGATCGCGCCGATCACGGCCTCGCAGATGTCGCCGAGCACGGATTTGCGCAGGCGCGCGCCCGCCCCTGCGCCTACCGCGCCGAGCTTGATGTCGTCGAGCAGCCCGAGCGATTTTGCGACGTCGGCGCAGCTTTCCTTGCGCACGAGATCGGCCAGCCGTTTCGACAATTCGCCCTCGTCGGCCCGCGGATAGGCGCGATACAGCATGTCGGAGATGATCAGCCCAAGCACGTGATCGCCGAGGAATTCCAGCCGCTGATAGCTGTCGGCGCGATGGCGGGTCGCGGGCTTCAAGGCGGAGACATGGGTAAAGGCGGTCGTCAGCAGCGCGGGATCGGAAAATTTGTAGCCGATGCGTCCCTCGATCGCGGCAGCGGCCGCCTTGGCCCCGGCCTTGCCACGCCTCTTTTTCGGCGCGGCGGCGCCGGCGGCTTCGGCCCGCTGGCCCGGCTCACCCGAGGTCGATGTGTCAGGAATGGTCGCTGTTTCGTCGATCATCGCACGATTGTGAATAGGCGATTCCAGCGCACGGCGGTCGGCCAGCGCCAGAACATCCAGGCATGTTCGCCCTCGGCAATGGAGAAGAAGATCATCTGCGCCCGGCCGACGATGTTCTCGAACGGCACATAACCCACCGCCGACAGCACGCGGCTGTCGGTCGAGTTGTCGCGGTTGTCGCCCATCATGAAGAAGTGGCCGGCGGGCACGGTGTAGACGTTGGTGTTGTCGTAGAAGCCGTTGTCGACGCAATCGAGAGATTCATAGCTGACGCCGTTCGGCAGCGTTTCCTTCCAGCGCTTGACGCGCGCGGTGGC
This sequence comes from Bradyrhizobium algeriense, assembly GCF_003062295.1. GTDB lineage: Bacteria > Pseudomonadota > Alphaproteobacteria > Rhizobiales > Xanthobacteraceae > Bradyrhizobium > Bradyrhizobium algeriense. Next base: position 111,956 of record NZ_PYCN01000010.1, read on the forward strand.
ATCCGAGCCGCAAGGGTCCTCGCCGATGAAATCGGACAAGCGCTCGCGCTTGATCGGCTTGTCGTTGATGTAGAGCAGGCCTTCCCGCATCTGGATGCGGTCGCCTGGCAGGCCGATCACGCGCTTGATGTAATCGGTGGAGTCATCCTTCGGCAGGCGGAACACCACGATGTCGCCGCGGTTCGGCTCCGAGCCGAAGATGCGGCCCGAGAACAGCGGCGGTGACAGGGGAATGGAGTAGTGGCTGTAGCCGTAGGAATATTTCGAGACGAACAGGTAATCGCCCACCAGCAGCGTCGCCTTCATCGATCCCGAGGGGATGTTGAACGGCTGAAACAGGAAAGTGCGGATCACGAGCGCGATCAGGAGAGCGTGGATGACGACGCGGATGGTTTCACCCAAGCCGCTTTCAGATTTTGTGCTGGAGGTCACGCTCATCGCTTTCCCAATTCCCGCGAGCCCTTGCCCGCACGGTGGCAGAACGTTTTCCGCACGCGAATCGCCTGATACGTTCGCGTCAGGAAAATGGTCTCGATACTGAAGTTGAGAGCCAATTCCGGCGCTAACCTGAATCGGCCCTGGCTCGAACACGTTGCTCGCGGCGTTTTAGACGGTTGTTCGTGGGCGCGCAATCAAGCGCCCCGTAAAAACTTCATAATCCATTGATAAATCAATGATTTTTAGTTTTATATTGAATCCCCGGCGCAAACGCCTGCGCGGTTCAAGATTTGCCGGGAACGACCGCCGAAATTATGACGAAGGCCTGCGCCAGCGGCCAGTCGTCGGTGATCGACAGATCGATCCGCACCTCGAACCCCTCCGGCGTCAGCGCCTCGAGCCGGGCCAGCGCGCCGCCGGTCAGTTTCATGGTCGGACGGCCGCCCGGCAGGTTCACCACCCCCATGTCCCGCCACCAGACGCCGCGCCGGATCCCGGTGCCGAGCGCCTTGGAACAGGCCTCCTTGGCAGCGAATCGCTTGGCGTAGGTCGCGACCACCATCTTTTCGCTATTGGCGCGCCGCGCCGCCCTGGCGCGCTCGGCGTCGGTGAAGATGCGGTCGAGAAAGCGGTCGCCATGGCGCTCGATCACCTTGGCGACCCTTGTGATGTCGATCAGGTCGGAGCCGATGCCGATGATCATGGCCGGCCTGCGATTTTCTGGCGGCCGCGGTCCATCGCGGCCCGCATCTGCCGCACGGTCTCGCCAAGGCCGACAAACAGCGCCTCCCCCATCATGAAATAGCCGATGTTGAGTTCGGCGATCTCGGGCAGCGCGGAAATCGTCTCGGCCGTCTGGTAGTCGAGGCCGTGGCCGGCATGGACCTCCAGCCCCGCGGCGCGCGCCAAAGCCGCGCCCGCCACGATCCGCTGCCATTCCGCCTCGGCCTTTGCGGTGTGGCCGTCGACCACGGCGTCGCACCAGCCGCCGGTATGGATCTCGATCACGGGCGCGCGCAATCTCGCCGCCATTTCGATCTGCTGCGGGTCGGCTGAGATGAACAGCGACACCCGGATGCCGGCATCGTTGAGCCGCGCGATGAAGGGGGCCAGCGCATTGTGCTGGCCGACCACGTCGAGCCCACCCTCGGTGGTGAGTTCCTCGCGACGCTCCGGCACCAGGCACACGGCGTGGGGTTTTGTGGCGAGCGATATCCGCAGCATGTCTTCGGTCGCCGCCATCTCGAAATTCAGCGGCTTCGATATCTCGGCCTTGAGCCGGGCCATGTCGCTGTCGCGGATGTGGCGGCGGTCCTCGCGCAGATGCGCGGTGATGCCGTCGGCGCCGGCCTCGATTGCAGCCAGCGCCGCGCGCACCGGATCCGGCCGCGCGCCGCCCCGCGCATTACGCAAGGTGGCGACGTGGTCGACATTGACGCCGAGGCGGAGCGGAGGAACGGGCATGACGGTCTCACAGACTGAATTGCAGCAGCAGAGATAGCACGGATGTCATGCGCGGGCATGACCCGCGCAGCCGCAACGACGATACCGCCTATCCATTGACGCGCTCAACCTTGGCGACGACAGCTTTGGCGCGCAATTGAGCGATAATTGCACTGAGATGCTTGAGGTCATAGACCTCGAGATCGATGGTCAGCTCGGTGAAGTCGGGCGAGCGACGCGACATGCTGATATTGTCGATATTGCCGTCATGCTCGGCGATCACAGTGGCGACCTGGGCGAGGCTGCCGGGCTCGTTGACGTTGTGGACCAGGATCCGCGCCGGAAAACGCTGCGGCATGGTCTCATCGATATCCCAGCGCACGTCGAGCCAGCGCTCCGGCTCCTCCTCGAAATCCTTCAGCGCCGGCGACTGGATCGGATAGATCGTGATCCCCTCGCCCGGCGTGACGATGCCGACGATGCGGTCGCCCGGCACCGCACCGCCGTTCGGCGCGAACTTCACCGGCAGATCGGAATTGATGCCGCGCACCGGGATGACTGAGGCGCTGCGCGCCGGATGCGGCGGCGATTTGAGCTTCAATTTAACCGCGAGGCTCTTCTTGGCCCCGTAGCGCACCATCCGCTCTTCCTTGTAGTCCGGATACATGGCGCGGGCGACGTCGGAGGCCTTGAGTTCGCCGCGCCCGACGGAAGCCATCACGTCCTCGATCGAGGCGCGCGCCAGCCGGGGAAGCGCGCCCTTCAGCTTGTCGTCGGCGTATTCGATCTTGGCGCGGGCGAACAGGCGATCGATGATGCGGCGGCCGAGGCCGGCATATTGATCACGTACCGCGGTGCGGGTCGCGCGCCGGATCGCGGCGCGGGCCTTGCCGGTGACCGCCAGCGATTCCCAGGCCGAGGGCGGCGCTGACTGGGCGACCGAGGTCAGGACCTCGACCTCGTCGCCGTTCTGCAGTTCCGACGACAAAGGCGCGAACTTGCCGTTGATCTTGCAACCGACGGCCGAGTTGCCGACATCGGTATGCACGGCATAGGCGAAGTCGATCACATTGGCCTGACGCGGCAGCGCGATCAGCTTGCCCTTCGGGGTGAAACAGAACACCTGGTCATGGAACAGCTCGAGCTTGGTGTGCTCCAGGAACTCTTCCGGATTGGCGCTCTCCGAGAGGATTCCGACGGTGTGGCGGAGCCAGGCAAAGGCGTTGGATTCGTGCTTGAGCCGCTCGGTCGGCGATCCCATGCCTTCCTTGTAGAACGCATGCGCTGCGATGCCGAATTCCGCGATCTGGTTCATTTCCTCAGTGCGGATCTGCAGTTCGACGCGCTGGTTGCCGGGGCCGATCACGGTGGTGTGGAGCGAACGGTAGTCGTTCTGCTTCGGCGTCGAGATGTAGTCCTTGAACCGGCCGGGAACTACCGGCCAGGTGGTATGCACGACGCCGAGCGCGGCGTAGCAGTCTTCGACATCCTGCATCACGACGCGGAAACCGAAGATGTCGGACAATTGCTCGAAGCCGACCGATTTGCGCTCCATCTTGGTCCAGATCGAAAACGGCTGCTTGCGGCGGCCATAGACGCGCGCGGTGATGCCGTTCTTCTGCAGGTTCTTGGAAAGCTGGCTTTCGATCTCGCCGATCAAATTGCGGTTACGCTCGGCCAGTGCGTCCAGCCGCTGCATCACCACGGCATAGGCTTCCGGATCGAGCGTATGGAACGAGAGGTCCTCTAGCTCCTCGCGCATCTCCTGCATGCCCATGCGGCCGGCGAGCGGCGCATAGATGTCCAGCGTCTCCTCGGCGATGCGGCGGCGCGAGGCGTGCGGCACGAATTCCAGCGTGCGCATGTTGTGCAGGCGATCGGCGAGCTTGATCAGCAGCACGCGAACGTCGTCGGCGATCGCCAGCAAAAGCTTGCGCAGGTTCTCGGCCTGCTTGGCTTCGCGCGAGACCAGCTCCAGCCGTTTCAGCTTGGTGAGTCCTTCGACCAGCGCGCCGATCTCGTGGCCGAAGATGTTGTCGATCTCGGCGCGCGTCGCCTCAGTATCCTCGATGGTGTCGTGCAGCAGGGCCGCTACGATGGTGGCGTCATCGAGCTTGAGGTTGGTCAGGATCGCCGCGACCTCGAGCGGATGCGAGAAATAGGGATCGCCGGAAGCGCGGGTCTGCGTGCCGTGCGCCTTCATCGCGTAGACATAGGCCCGATTGAGCAGGTCTTCGTTGGTGTCCGGATTGTACGAGCGGACGCGCTCGACCAGATCGTATTGCCGCATCATGCGCGAGCGCGATTTCGGCTTCTCCGTCACAGGCGAGGTCGGCGCGACCGCGACCTGGCCGGTTGCGGCCTGCATTTGCCGGGAACTGCGGCGCCAATACGCCATCCAATTACTGCCCTCTTCCACCAGACCCGGAGGGGTCCCACTGGTTACGTATCTAATGCGTTTTCGAACGGCGATGCACGCCGCTCGGGCCGCGAAACGGTTCAATTTCGCTTGGGCCAGCGGCTATCGAACGCCCAACCCGGTGACCCGCCGGACAGGCTAAGTCAGCCGATTTCTGCCGCGCCGGCCAAGAACGCATTGTAACCGCAAAATTGTCAACAAAAGCAAAGGCCCGGACGGATGTCCGGGCCTTTGACAGATCGGGGAGTTTGGGACGGTCCGGGATGTTCCGGATCACTCGTCCTCTTCGGGCTGCTCTTCCGGCGGCGCCAGGCCTTCCAGGCCCTTGAGGAGCTCTTCCTCAGTCATGCGCTCGACCGCGACCTCGGTGTCGTCGGCATCGACGCTGGCGCCGGCCGAGCCGATCAAAGGCACGGTATCGGGCTCAGGCTCGTCGACTTCGACGAATTTCTGCAGGGAATGAACCAGTTCCTCGCGCAGGTCTTCCGGGGAAATAGTGGAATCGGCGATTTCCCGCAGCGAAACGACCGGGTTCTTGTCGTTATCCCGATCAACCGTTAGTTGTGACCCGGACGAGATCATACGGGCGCGATGTGCAGCCAGCAACACCAGGTCGAACCGGTTGTCGACCTTATCAATGCAATCTTCCACGGTGACGCGCGCCATAGACTGTCGCTCCGTTATTTGGGGCCAAATATGTCGGTATTGGGGGCTAGTTATAGCGGCGGAGGCCGTTTCGCAAGACTAAATTTGTGATTTGCCTTCCTAATGGGCTCTGATACCCCAGCTTCGGGGCCAGAATGGCCGGAGCGTCCAGACGCGGCGAGGTTGCCGTACAGGACAAGTAAATCTCTTCATTGCACTGTCAAAAGTCTAGGTTTTTCGCCCTCGCCTCACCATAATTGCAGTGGTGACTGTCGTGGGGCACGATTCACCGAACTTTAGGCAACAGACCTAGAAAGTGCGCGCGGTCGATAGCCGCTGCGCTAGAAAAGCTAACAACAACGTGAGAACCATTTGATGTCACCCGCTTCCAACAAGATTGCGCTCTTCATTGATGGCGCCAACCTTTATGCAACCGCCAAGACGCTCGGCTTCGACATCGATTACAAGCGCCTACTCAAGGAATTTCAGAGCCGAGGGACGCTGTTGCGTGCGTTCTACTACACGGCGATCATCGAGGATCAGGAATACTCCTCGATCCGTCCGCTGATCGATTGGCTCGACTACAACGGCTACACCGTCGTCACCAAGGCGACCAAGGAATTCATCGACGCTTCCGGCCGGCGCAAGGTGAAGGGCAACATGGACATCGAACTCGCCGTCGATGCCATGGAACTCGCTGAGCATGTCGACCAGATCGTGCTGTTCTCGGGCGACGGTGATTTCCGTTCGCTGGTCGAAGCGGTGCAGCGTCGCGGTGTTCGCGTCACGGTCGTTTCGACCATTTCGAGCCAGCCGCCGATGATCGCCGACGAACTGCGCCGCCAGGCCGACGTCTTCACCGACCTCGTCGAGCTGCAATCAAAACTGGGCCGCGATCCGTCCGAGCGCCCTGCCCCGCGCGAACCGCGTCATCACTCCCCGCAATTCCTGCAGCGCGCGACCACGGTGGCGCCGCGGGGCGGCGAGGACGAATTCGACGATTGAGAATGAGCCAGTACACTGCTAGAGCCTCGGTTCTGATTGAAACAGAACCGGGGCTTTTTGTTTTGATGCGCGTTCTTGACGCGAACCGGATCAGCTCCGGGGCCTGGTTTTCGCTCGAAGCGCTTTGAAACATGACCGGCCTACCTGCCCCAACTTCTGCCGAACCTGACCGCAACTGCCCGCTCTGCCCGCGGCTCGCCGAATTTCGCGCAGAGGCCCGCGCGAAGCAGCCGGATTGGCACAACTCGCCGGTTGCTTCATTCGGCGATGCCAATGCGCAACTGTTGATTGTCGGACTGGCGCCGGGCCTGCAGGGCGCCAACCGCACCGGACGCCCGTTCACCGGCGACTACGCCGGCGACTTGCTGTACGCGACCTTGCTCGAATACGGCTTTGCCAAAGGCGTCTATCAGGCACGTCCGGATGACGGACTGAAGCTGGTCGGTTGCCGGATCAGCAACGCGGTGCGCTGCGTACCGCCGCAGAACAAGCCGTTGCCCATCGAGATCAACACCTGCCGGCAATTCCTGGTCGCGACCATCGCGACGATGCCGAAGCTTCGCGCGATCGTGGCGCTCGGGCGGATCGCCCATGAATCGACATTGAAGGCACTCGGCCTGCGCAATGGCGCCGCCCCCTTTGCGCACGGTGCCGTGCATGGCGTGGGCGCCGTCAGGCTCTACGACAGCTATCACTGCTCGCGCTACAACACCAACACGCGGGTGCTGACGCCGGAGATGTTTCGCAACGTGTTTGCGAAAGTGCGGAAGGATCTGGATTCGTAGGGTGGACAAAGCGCAGCGTGCCCACCATTGACGCCAACGATTTCGGAGAGGTGGTAGGCACGCTTCGCTTTGCTAATCCGCCCTGCCGGCTATTGCCGTTGCCCCTGATAAAATCGAGCCCGATAATCCTGCGGCAACACGTGTAGACGGCGGCGGAAGGCGCGCCGCAAGTGCTCTTCACTTTGAAATCCCGCGCGTGCCGCGATTTCCTTGATGCTGGCGACGGATTCTTCCAGCGCCCTGCGGGCGGCCTCGACGCGAAGCTCTTCCACCGCTTTGCCGGGCGTCCGGCCGGTCTTTTGCCGAAATACGCGCGCGAATGTGCGGGGGCTCATTCCTGCCCTTTCGGCCAGACTCTCCACACGCAAATCACGGCCGAGATTATCCTGCATCCAGTTCGAGATATTTTCGAACGCCCTGTCTTCGGACGACTGCAGTGACAGCGGCACGCTGAATTGGGCCTGCCCCCCGGGCCGCTTCAAAAACACCACCAAACGGCGTGCGATACGCATGGCTTCGCGGTGTCCGAGATCATCTTCCAGCAAGGTGAGCGCAAGATCGATGCCTGCCGTCACCCCCGCAGACGTCCAAATTCCGCGGTCGTGAACGAAGACCGGATCGACCAACACCGAAACGTCGGGGTATTGGGCGCTGAGCAGATCGCAGGAGCCCCAATGGGTGACAGCGCGTCGCCCATGCAGCAGGCCGGCTGCAGCCAAAACAAACGTACCGGTACAGACGGAGCAAACACGTCTTGCGTTCGGCGCAGCCAAGCGAAACCATTCGACAAGCGCGGCCTCCGCAGAAGCACGATGAACGCCGGGCCCGCCACCGACGACGAGCGTGTCGATATTGATGCGGTCGCAGTCGGAGAGGGAGGTTGTCATCACCTCCAGGCCGGACGAGGTTCGAACCGGCCCGCCCTTCAACGAGCAGATCTGCCAGACATAGGGCGCACGGCCGGCCTCGGCGTTTTCGCAGGCAAGCTCAAATGCCTGCAGCGGCCCGGCGAAGTCGAGCAGCAGGCAATCCTCAAACAGAACGAAGACCAGACGGCGGGCTTGGGAACGAGCCATGAGCGGGCCTTGTCAGAGCAATCTTGGCAGGAAATGCGTGTATTATGACATTTCGGCAAACCCGCGGGCCTGTCAACCTGCCTTCGTTCAAAACGGAGGTGCACCATGTCCGGCAAGCCGATCGACATCGGAATTCTGTTCTTTCCGGGGATGACCCAACTGGATGTTACCGGACCTTTCGAAGTCTTTGCCCGCCTTCCGAACGTTCGCGTGCATTTGCTTTGGAAACGCATCGAACCTGTCATCAGCGACGTGGGCCTGCCGCTGCTGCCGACCACCATTTTCGCCGACTGCCCGGATCTGGACGTGTTCTGCATCGGCGGCGGCCCGGGGCTGGTCGACTTCCTGGGTGATGACGAGGTGATTGCGTTCGTTCGCGACAAGGGCGGATCGGCTCGCTACGTCACCTCGGTTTGTGCGGGCTGCCTGATCCTCGGCGCCGCCGGCCTGCTCGACGGATACAAGTCGGCCTGCCATTGGCTGATGAGTGAGCAGCTTGCCGCCTTTGGCGCCATCGCGGTCAACGAGCGCGTCGTGATCGACCGTAACCGCATTTCCGGGGGTGGTGTTACCGCCGGAATTGATTTTGGCTTTCAGCTCGCATCCAAGCTGTGCGGCGAAGACGTCGCGAAGAAACTCCAGCTTATGCTGGAATACCAACCGCAGCCGCCGTTCGATATCACGGTGCAGAATGCGCCGCCCGAACTGCTTTCCCAAATGCGCCTTGAGGCCGAACCCTGGCTTCGCAAGCGCGCCGCGGCGGTACAGAAGGCTGCTCTAAAGCTCAAATCACATGCGATGACGGTTGCTTGACCCGTTGGTTAGAGGGCCGGAAACGTGGCGCCACACCTGGAAAGATACCCGCATGATTTGGAACGGCCGCGCGAACCCGAGAAGAGCGATACTCCGGGTTGCTGCTCTTTTGATCTTTGGGGCACCAATCGGATCCTTCGCGGCCGCCCGCGCTGCCGAACTCTCCGGTGGCGTCGTCCGGATCGGCATCATCAATGACCAGACCGGCCCATTGTCCGATTTGAGCGGACCAGGGTCGATCGCTGCCGCCAGGATGGCGGCCGAGGATTTTCAGAAATCGGTGCCATCGATCAAGGTCGAGATCGTCGTCGCGGACCATCAGAACAAACCGGATATCGGCGTAGGAATTGTCCGGAAATGGTTCGACGTCGATGGCGTCGACATGGTCGCCGACGTGTCCAACTCGGCCGTTGGCCTCGCCATCCAGTCACTGGCGCGCGACAAGAACAAGATTGCCGTCTATTCGGCCGTCGCGACCACCGAACTTAACGGCAAGCAATGTTCCCGAAACGGCCTGGCCTGGCTCCACGATTCCTACAATCTGGTGTCGGGACCGATCCGTACGCTGGTCTCGCAAGGCTACGATACGTGGTTCTTCATTGCGGCCGATTACGCGTTCGGGAAGAACATGGTGCTGGAGTCGCAGCGCGTGCTCGCGGCAACAGCAGGCAAGTCGCTCGGCGCCGTGTATCACCCGATCGGCACTGCGGATTATAGTTCGTTCATTCTGCAGGCCCAGGCGTCCGGCGCCAAGGCCATCGCCTTTGCCAATGCTGGCGAGCAGCTGGTGACCTTGATGAAACAATGGAACGAGTTCGGCATGAATACGGGCAGTCAAAAGCCTGTCGCCGAGCTGATGTTCATCACCGATGTTCATGCCATGGGCCCCAAAATTGCCAAGGGCCTGACGACCCTCACGGCGTGGTATTGGGCGTTGAACGACGAGACCAGGGCCTTCGCGCAGCGCTTCTACAAGCTTCGGGGCGCAATGCCCACGGCACCGCAAGCGGCGGTTTATTCGGGTGTCGGTCACTATCTCAAAGCCGTTGCAGAGGTTGGTACGGATGCAACGGATCCGGTGCTGGAAAAAATGCGTTCGATGCCCGTTGACGACTTCTACGCAAGGGGCGCGAAGGTCCGCGAGGACGGAAAGCTGGTGCACGACTTCTACCTTGTCCAGGTGAAGGATCCATCCGACGTCAAGGCCCCCTGGGAATACTATAACGTCCTCGAAAGAGTTCCGAGCGGCGACATTTACTCCGCGTTGGCTGATAGTGAATGCCCATTGATCAAACGGGCCCGTTGACAGGCTTGGCGTAGAGCAGATTAGTTAGATTAGTTAGTTTGCCCACCCGACAAGACTAAGACACGCTTACGCCGGATTTTCCCTCAGCCACGCCAGCACGTCGGCGGCATTTCGGTCCGGCGGAAACACCGGATAGAAGACCCGAGTGATGCGGCCGCCATCGACGATCAACGCGAGCCGCTTGATCAGCGTCAGTCCGGCCACCTGCATGGTCGGCAGCTTCAGGGCGCGGCTCAGCGCCAGCTTTTCATCCGACAACACCGGGAACGGCAGATGCAGCCGTGACGCCATCTCGGTCTGGTAGACGTTGTCCTGCGTCGAGAGGCCGAACACGTGGTTCGCGCCGGCGGCCTTCAGCTCCGCAAACAGGTCACGGAACGAGCAGGTTTGCGGCGTGCAACCGCGTGCGCCGGGAATCATATCCCAGTCGTCGACGAGGCTGATCTTGCCGGGCTCGCCGGTGCGAGGATAGGCGAATACGACGGTGCGGCCGGCAAGCGCGGACAGCGTCACCGAACGGTCGTCGGTGGCGAGCAACGTGACCGGCGGAATCATCGTGCCCGCCAGATGCGCCGCCGCGCCGTCGTCCTCCGGCGCCGGGATCTTGCTCCAGTCGACTTCAAGCAGGTTCTTCTGGTTCATGGACACCATTCTCCATCAGTGCCGTAGGATGGGTGGAGCGAAGCGATACCCATCAACCACAAGCACTGATCCACGATTGCCATGATGGGTTTCGCTGCGCTCTACCCATCCTACGATACCTCGCAATAACGGATAGACCTTTCTATCCCCGCGCCCGCATCAGGCGGCCTTTTTCCCGGCCCCAATCGCGTTTCTTTTCGGTCTCGCGCTTGTCGTGCAGCTTCTTGCCCTTGGCGATCGCCAGCAGCAGCTTGGCGCGGCCGCGCTCGTTGAAATAGAGTTTTAGCGGAATTAGCGTCATGCCTTCGCGATCGACCGCGCCCATCAGCTTGTTGATCTGCTTTCGGTGCAGCAGCAGCTTGCGCGGCCGTTTCGGCTCATGGTTGAAGCGGTTGGCCTGCAAATATTCCGGAATATTGGCGTTGATCAGCCAGATTTCGCCGCCCTTGGAATCCGCATAGGATTCGGCAATCGTGGTCTTGCCGTTACGGATCGACTTCACTTCGGTGCCGGTCAGCGCGATGCCGGCTTCGATGGTGTCCTCGATCGCGTAGTTGAACCGGGCCTTGCGGTTTTCGGCGACAACCTTGATCGGGCGCTCGTTCTTCTCAGCCACGTTAGCCCTTCTTGAGGAGATCGCGGATCTCGGTCAGCAATTCTTCCTGCCTGGTCAGCTTCGGCGCGGGCCCAGCTTCATCCTTGCGCTTGAGCTTGTTCATGGCGCGAATGACCACGAACAGCACGAACGCGATGATGAGGAAGTTCAGCGTCAGCGTGAGGAAACTGCCCCAAGCCAATACCGCGCCCTGCTTCTTGGCATCGGCAAGATTGTTGGCAGTCACCGCCTTCGACAGCGGCGTGAAATAGTTCGAGAAATCGAGACCACCGGTGATCGCGCCGATGATCGGCATGATCACATCGCCGACCAAGGAGGTCACGATCGCGCCGAAGGCCGCGCCGATGATGACGCCGACCGCGAGGTCGACGACGTTACCCTTCATCGCGAATTCGCGGAATTCCTTCAGCATCTTGGCTTCCCCTCTTCGTTCTCCGCGCGAGGTCAGCCGTTGGCCTAGTTGATCAGGCCGGCATGCACCATGGCGCTGCGCACGGCGACCCGCGTCGGCTCGGACACCGGCACCATTGGCAGCCGCAGCTTCTCGTCGATCTTGCCGAGCAGCGAGAGCGCGTATTTCACCGGCGCCGGATTGCTTTCGATGAAGAGGTTGTTGTGCAGCGGCATCAGCTTGTCATGCAGTTTGAGCGCGGTGGCGTGATCGCCCTTCTGCCATGCCGTGTGGAATTCCGAGCACAGCCGCGGCGCGACGTTTGACGTGACCGAGATGCAGCCATGGCCGCCATGCGCCATGTAGCCGAGGATGGTGGCGTCCTCGCCCGACAATTGGTTGAAGTCCTCGCCCATCGCCGCGCGCTGCTGCGACACCCGCACCATGCTGGCGGTCGCATCCTTCACGCCGGCGATATTCTTCAGCTCGAACAGCCGCGTCATGGTCTCGACCGACATGTCGATCACCGAACGGCCGGGGATGTTGTAGATGATGATCGGAATCCCGATCGCATCGTTGATCGCCTTGAAGTGCTGGTACATGCCTTCCTGGGTCGGCTTGTTGTAATAGGGCGTCACCACCAGCACGGCATTCGCGCCTGCCTTCTCCGCGTGCTCGGCGAGCTCGACGGCCTCCTTGGTCGAATTGGAGCCCGCACCCGCGATGACGGGCGCCCGCCCCTTGGCCTCGTCGATGCACCATTCGACGACGCGCTTGTGCTCGTCATGGCTCAAGGTGGGGCTTTCGCCGGTCGTGCCGACGGGCACCAGGCCGTGGGTGCCCTCAGCGATCTGCCAGCTCACTAGGCCACGGAAGGCTGCCTCGTCGAGCGAGCCGTTCTTGAATGGCGTGACCAAGGCGGTGAACGAACCCCGGAATTTTGTCTTGGCTGCCATGGGCTTCCTCCAAACGCTTAAGAAACGGCACGACCGAAACTGGATTTCAATTCATATCGGGTCTGGCGATCAGGCGAAAGGGCTGTGCCGTGCTGCCCTAGCGCTTTGTTTTGACGCTGTTTCTCGACGCGGACCGGTGCCTGACTAGCTCGGAAGGCCTATAGCCGCGATTTTGCCGCGGTGATGGCGCAAACAGGACCGGTCGCGACGTTTTAGCATTTTGTCCACATATTCAATCAAATAGACCTAAGGCTGGAGCGATTGAATGATTCGCCGCCGCAAAGGAACGCCGTGATCCCTTCCGCCCGCGCCGCCTTGCGATCGACCGCACTGGCCACGAGTCTGGCGCTGGCCTTCGGACTGGCTGCATTCCCGCTGGATGCCTGGGCCAAACCAAAAGTTCCCCTGCCGAAGCCGCGGCCGATCGCCCGCAACGTTGTTCCCAAATCCACTGCACAGTCCGCGGCACAGACCAGCACGACCGCCGCCCACGCCCCGGCAGCGGCGGCCCCTGTGGCGGCGGCACCGGCTGCGCCCGCTCCTGCGCCGCCACTTCTCGCGCCTGCGACCCGCCAGCATGCCGCCTTGCCGCCCCCGCGCAAGCACGTGGCGCCGGCAGCGGTAGCTGCGACGTCCTCGACGTCGCAGGCCGACAAGGACGCTCTGGAAAGCGTCATCGAACTGGTGCGCAAGCAGAAGCCTGGGGACGCCACCCAGGCCCAGGCCGCGATATCGGATCCGGTCGCCCGCAAGCTCGCGGAATGGTTGATCCTGCGCAGCGACAACAATGGCGCCTCCGTGGAGCGCTATCGCGCCTTTGTCTCGGCCAATCCGAGCTGGCCGTCGCAGACCTTCCTGCGCCGGCGCATCGAGGCAGCCCTGTGGGACGACCGCCGCGACGACGCCGCGGTCTCGTCCTGGTTCGGAAACGAATCGCCGATCTCGGCCAAAGGCAAGTTCGCGCTGGCGAAGGCCATGCTCGCGCGCGGCGATCGCACCAATGCCGAACGGCTGGTCCGCGAGGCCTGGCGCCATGATGGCATGTCGGAAGACACCGAGAGCGCGGCGCTCGATATGTTCGGCGCATTCCTGACGGCGGGCGACCACAAGACGCGGATGGACACGCTGCTTTACGGCACCGAGCAGGAAGCCGGCGGCATGCGCGCCGCCAAGCGGCTCGGTTCAGGCCATGTCGCGCTGGCCAAGGCGCGCATCGCGTCCAACAAGAAATCCTCCAACCTCAAGTCGCTGCTCGATGCGGTGCCACAGGAGCTGCACAGCGATCCCGGCTATATGTTCGCCAGGATCCAGTGGCTTCGCCGCGAAGAGAAATTCCACGAGGCCGCACGGCTCATGCTGGCGGTGCCGAAAGATCCGAACCGCCTGCACAATCTCAACGAATGGTGGATCGAGCGGCGCCTCCTGGCGCGCAAGATGCTGGACGTCGGCGAACATCGCACCGCCTATCTGATTGCGCGGGACGCCGCACTTCCCTCCCGCGACATCTACAAGACCGAGCAGGAATTCACCGCCGGCTGGATTGCGCTGCGGTTCCTGAAAGATCCGGCAGTCGCCGCCCAGCATTTTGCGCGCATCGGTGTCGGCAGCGCGAACCCGACCGCACTGGCGCGCGCCGGCTACTGGCAGGGCCGCGCGGCGGAAGCGGCGGGCCGCGCACAGGAAGCCCGCGCCGCCTATGGCCGCGCCGCCGAGCAATCGACCAGCTATTACGGCCAACTGGCGCGCGCCAAGCTCGGCCTGCCGCAGCTCCAGTTGAACGGCGTCCCGTCCGGTCGCGGCCGCGGGGTCGAGCGGCTGGAGATCGTCCGCGCCGTGCAATTGCTCTATGAGCTCGACGAGCGCGAGCTTGCGATCCCGATTTTCGCCGACGCGGGCGAGAATGCCGATCCCGATGCCCTGGTCGGCCTCGGCGAGCTCACCTCGCGCTACAGCGACGCCCGCGGCATGCTGCTGCTCGGCAAGGCTGCGCTCAACCGCGGCCTGCCGTTCGATCACTATGCTTACCCCGTCAACGGCATTCCGTCGTTCAAGCAGATCGGCCCCGAGGTGGAGCCCAGCGTCGTCTATTCGATCGCGCGGCAGGAAAGCGCCTTCAATCCGTCCGTGGTCTCGCCGGCCCAGGCCTACGGGCTGATGCAGGTGACGCCGGACGCCGGGCGTTATGTCTGCAAGCGGGCCGGCATCAGCTTCGACCTCAACCGGATGAAGACCGACTCGGTCTACAACGCCACGCTTGGCGCCGCCGAGCTCGGCGGGTTGCTCGAGGACTACCGCGGCTCCTACATCCTGACCTTCGCCGGCTACAATGCCGGCCGCGGCAGCGTCAAAAAATGGATCGAGCGCTACGGCGATCCGCGCGATCCCAAGGTCGACGCGGTCGATTGGGTCGAACAGATTCCGTTCTCCGAGACGCGGAATTACGTGCAGCGGATCATGGAGAACCTGCAGGTCTATCGCGCGCGGTTCGGCGGCGGGACCAGGCTCCAGATCGAAGCCGACCTGCATCGCGGCGCCAGCGTCGAATAGCGGGATCTCAAGGTTACGCCTCCGGCCGTCGCCGCAGACGCCGACCGCCTGCGTTGATTGACCGCAGATACCCGCATTAGCGGACATCGACCGGTTTCGAGGCTCTACTTCGTAATCGAATGCCTCGTTGGCGTAACTGTTGATGTCGGCGCGGCATTCGAGATGGCGAAGGTCAACCAGACGTTCCAGCCTTCCGGTCGGTTTTCTGAGGCGAATTCCCTGTAGCCCTTGAAGTTCAGATATCCCTGCTTGTCTCCAATCGGGAACAGATAGCCGAGTTGGGGGCCAAAGCCGAAAACGCGCGATTTGAATCCGTTGAGGAATGGAGCTGCGCCAATATCGTCAGTGACCTGCTGGTAGGCATATCCGACCATGCCGACGAAGAGTTGTTTGGACAGAAAGTGCGATGCACCCCAGTCAAAATGGAAGTCGATGCCATTTTGATATTGCGTGGCGGTATTCTTGAAATTGTAGGTGAAGCCGCCGACGCCGGAAAATTCGATTCCTGTCGCCGGGTTGAGGTAGGTATAGCCGGCGCCGAAGTCGATGCCGCCATGCCCGATGCCTATGTTGGAGAGGCGTCGGGAGTCGTAGGCTCCGACCGGAATGTCGCCGAACCCGTACACCATGTAGTTGTGGACGCCCTGATTCCATTTCAGCGTCACCAACGGATAGAGATCACCGACGCCGGTCAGCGAATCCGACAGAAGCCCACTGCGTGTCGCGACAATGGGACCGACCTGTGCGGTCAGCGTACCGGAGATGCTGGTGTCAAGGTGGCCGACAGCGCCAATTACGCCGACGGCAAGTTGGCCGCCGAGCACGGGCGTCGCGAAGGTATAGGTCGGCGCAATGAACAACAGATCGCCACTGGCCTTCAGATTGGCGTTGAGATTGACGTTTGCCGTCGCCGGGACTTGGCCTATCGAGATTTGGCGTGCTGCCGCAACGTTGCCGGAAGCTGAGACGCTGGTGTGATAGGCCACTGTGCCGAGCGACCATCCCGGAACCGCCGGGGCGGCAGCCAGGCTACCGAAAAACCCGGGAAGCCAAAGGGACACGCCGTTCTCGTCCGCCCGGGCTGCCTGAGAATGAAGCGCCAACACAGCTGCGGCAGTAAGTGTCATTCGGCAAATATTCGAGGAAGCGATTTTCATCTTAACCTCCCAAAAACGCACGAACACCCAGCCAAGTAGATCAGAGTCGAGGTTTAAAGCCTGTGGTTGTTTGGCCACAGGCCGCTCTAAAAAGAAGCCTCTCCAAAAAATTTATCGCAAGCCGGCCACGCTTTAGTCATCCACTCGATGGCGTCCCTCTCTGAGGCTCGCTTGCCGAAGCGTTGATGCGGGTAACGGCGTCGGCAAGGATGGGTCAATGATGTGGACCATTTCGTTGTTGACTTGGCCGGCCGGCACTTTTCCCGACCAGCGTTACATTTGGTGCGGACCCGATCGACGATCGAGTTCAGTTCGGGGGCCGGTCTTCAGACGAGACGCAAACCGCTCAGTCAACACCGGACCAAGGACGGATGTTGCGAACACGAGCACAAGCACGACATTGAGCATTCGATCGTCGAGCAGCCGTTGACCCGCCGCACCGAGCGTTTCATGCGCGACCAGTGTCGCGGCAAGCGTCGCGGCAACTTGTGGCAGCGTGAGCGACCAGACCGTGAGCTGTTCATTCCGGCTGTAGCCAAACGCGCGACCCACGCCCCAGGCGGCTATCCACTTGCCGACGAGCAGGGCACCGATGATGCTGGCAACGAGCAAGAAGTTGTCGAAAATCCCGTAAACAAAGGTGATCGGGTTGATCATGAATCCGGTAACGACAAAGAAGATCGGAATGAACAGCGATTTACCCATAAACTGAAGCTTGACACTAGCTGGCGCGTGTTGTGCCGAGGCGTTGATGGCCAGGCCCGCAAGGAACGCACCCACGATGCCCGGCAGTTGGATCGCATCCGCAAGCACGCCCGCGATGGCCATGATGCTTAGCATCAACACAAAGTAAGCGTCCTCCTCATCCTCGACCCGCTTGAGTACATAGGCGCCGAGCCAGCTCAGGCCGAACAGGACCAGCGCGATGTAGCCTGCGATCTCGGCCAGCAGGAGCGCCAGACCCGACGGAGAAAAACCCGTCGTATAAATCGAGACGCAAATAGCGAACACCACGAGCGACAGTGTGTCTGACATGACCGTGGCACCAACCGCTACCGTCACCGGCTCCAGGCTGCCCAGGCCGAGCCTGCTCACTATGCTCAGCCCCAGCAATGTATGCGAGGCCAGCAGCGATCCGATCACGATCGCCGGAATCGCGGCGTAGCCGAATGCAAGCCCAACGATGGTGCCGAGCACCAGAGGAATTGCGGTCGTGGCGATGCCGAGGGCAATCGAGCGGTGACGGGCGCGCCGGAACAACGCGAGATCGATCTCCAAGCCCGCAAAAAACATCAACAGCAGTTTGCCCAATTCCGCCAGGAAATCTGCGACCGGTCGGACCGTGCCAAAGATGTCCAGAACATACGGCCCAACGATAACGCCGCTGAGCAGCAAACCTACCGGTACAGGAACATTCACTCGGCGGGAAAGCCGGGGGATGGTGACAAGCAGCACCATCAACACCGCAAACCTCGCGAGCACCGGCATGGTGAAGAGGTAATCCCGGAGGAAACTGATCGCGTTGGACAGCATATCTCGACGGCGCCTCCAACACTTGCCTAGAGGTAAGCGGTATAGGAGCTGACCCAGACGAGAATGGAGGCAAGAAGACCGATTACACCTGCCTTTTCGGCAAAGGCTGTGGCGTTCCCGGACATCCCGAGCCGTAGCGAATCCCGGCCCATTTCGTCGGGAACGGAAATTTCCGCGGGAAAAGCAGTTGCGCCGCCGAGTGACGACGTTCGGGCAAGGGTCCCCGATACGGCGACCTGGCCCTGACCGATACCCTTCGGGATAGCGGTGATCTTTGCGTGATAGATGCGGCCGGGAACGTTGTCGAAGACGATATCGACCGGCGCGCCGACCCTGATCGTCTGGAAGCCATTTTGTGAAAACATCCCGATGATTGTGATCTCGTTTTCGACCACGAACGACATTACCGAGCGTGCCTGCAGCGCACGGTCGCCAACCGTCAGCGTTACGAGGGTCACGTAACCGTCGGCTGGCGCTCGAACCGTAGTCTGCGACAGTT
Source organism: Bradyrhizobium algeriense (assembly GCF_003062295.1). Lineage (GTDB taxonomy): Bacteria > Pseudomonadota > Alphaproteobacteria > Rhizobiales > Xanthobacteraceae > Bradyrhizobium > Bradyrhizobium algeriense. Next base: position 130,227 of record NZ_PYCN01000010.1, read on the forward strand.
CCCACTCGGCATTTTCCAACTGCGCCTGAACTTGCGCGACGGTGGTGTTGACGCCGCCAATCTCGGAGTCCAGCGCCAGTTTGGCGCTCTGTTGTGCTGCCCTGGCCGCACCGAGCTGTGCTGATATGGTCTCAAACTGAACCTGGGTATCCTGCTCCCTGAATTCGGTGTTGGCCCCGCTCTCGTAAAGCGTCTGAATGTCCTTCAGGCGCTTTGCATTGAATTTGACCTGCGCCTCCAGTCCAGCAACATTGGCGGTTGCCTGTTCGTAGCTCGACTTCAGTATCTGGGCTTGCTGTTGTGCTCCGGCCAGTGCAGCCCGCAAGTGATTCACCTTATACTGGAACGGCGCCGGGTCTATCTGGAACAGGACGTCAGCCATCTTTACAGGCACGTTTGGCTTGACTGGAATCGCAACGATCTGACCGCTGACGTTCGGCGTCACCTCGACGACCCGCCCGGTTACAGTGACCTTGCCGGATGGTGTCAGATAATTGAACAGGGCAAGGAACGTCGCCAGGATAAAAGCACCGATCACAATTGAGATTGTTCCGGACACCCAACTCCAGCGCACGATCCTGAATTTCGAGAACAGGAGCCAAAGCGCTACAAAGTAGAGGCAAAGAATAATGAGCATCGGCCGAACTCGGCTTTCTTGATGCGAAACAGGCTGGCGAGACGCCCCTGCCTAGTCGAACGCAAAGATTCGTTTCCAGTCGTTCTTCATGTTGACCACGGTCCACTTGTTCACCGCCGCCGCGTCCAGCGCTACGTCGAGCTTGCCGAAATGCGAATGGCGGTCGTAGGCGTATTCGCGTTCCGCGTCGGTGTGGTGCACGATCAAGCCGAACCGCGCGCCACTGGCGCCGAGTGTCGCCCATTGCAGCATTTCGAGATCGCCGTCGGAGTTGCCGAAGGCCGCAATCGGGCGGCGGCCGATGTGCTCGTTGATGCCGATCGGCTTGCCCGTCTTGTCGTCGATAAAATTGATTTCGGGCAGCCGGAAGAGCGTTGGCGCGCCGTCCTTCATCTCAAATCGGGTCTTGATCGATGAGCCGATCACCTGCTCCGGCGGTATTCCGTAGATCCGTTCGGTCCACGGCCGCATGAATTCGATGCCGCCGCCTGACGCGATGAAGGTCTTGAAGCCATTGGCCCGGAGATAGGCGAGCAATTCCAGCATCGGCTGGTAGACCAGTTCAGTATAGGGACGCTTGAAGCGGTGATCACGCGCGGTCGCCAGCCAGTCCGTGACGATCTTCTCAAACTCTGCCGTGGTCATGCCGGCATGTGTCACAGCGATGATTTCGACCAATCCTTTTTCGCCTGACGCCGCAAGCGCCTTGAGATCGCCGTCCAGTACCCCCGCGAAAGGCTGCTTGGTCTTCCAGTCCGGATGCATGGGCGCAAGCGCCTTCACCCGGTCAAGCGCAAAGGCCAATTGGATATACATCGGCTGCTCGATCCAGAGCGTACCGTCATTGTCGAAGGTCGCGATGCGCTGGTCGACCGGGACGAAGAAGGGCCCGCCTTGCGTCGTGACGCGGGCGACAAAGTCGAGGATCGAGGCCTTGGTCGCCCCTTCGTTCCAGGACGGAAGTGGATCGCGTGCCTGTGCCAGCGCGGAGGTGGAGCGGAACGCGGCAGAGAGCAAGGGGAGCATCGCCAGCGACGAGAGGAGGATGCGGCGGTCCACGAGCGGAAATCGCACGATCGGTTTCATGGTTGATCCCTTTCAGGTTCGTACACCAGCCAGTTTTCGATCATCAATGCTCCGCGCAAAGGCGCATGCATGGCTCGTGCGGTCCCTCAGTAGCAGGGCGGATAGGGATAATAGCCGCAGTAGGGATAGGCGGCATTTGCTGCCGCTGCACCCAGCGCAGCCCCGCCCACCGCGGCGGCACCGACCGCTGCAGCACCGTAGCCGCCGCGATACCAGGCACCGCGAGCGACGTAGGGACGACGCCAGGCGCCGGCTGCGCCGACACCCCCTACCCGCGCGTAGCCGCCGTGGAAGCCCGCAGCGTGGAAGCCGCCCATGCCGCCCGCGTGGAAGCCGCCACCGTGGAAGCCGCCGAAACCGAAGCGATCGATGAAGAGCGCCGCCGGCCCGTCGCCGCCGGCCAGATCGCCTTCGAGCACATCGACATCAAAAGTCAGCCGGTCGCCCTCGAGCTTCGCCGTCTTCAGCACCACGACGGCATCGCGGATTTTCGACCCGTCCGTGCTGAACACCGAGACGGTGGCGTTCGGCGGATCCTTGGTAAAGCTCTCGTCGCTGGAATTGTTTGGCGACCATTCCTCCAGCAGGCTGGTCGTGAGCGAATGCCCTGCCGCCCGCACCGGGCGGTCCGCAAAAACGATCGAGTTGGGCGCCACTCCGGTGAGTGTCAGTTTCCCGCCCTGCAGGCTGGCGCCGCGGGCGTTCATGACGATCAACGACGGCACAATCTCCGGCTTGGCCTGGCCGATCGTCTTCTGCAGGGGCTCGTGCTGGGGCGTAGAAGGCGCGGTCTGGGCCAGCGCCGGTGCTGCCCCGCAGAGCAGGAAGGCGATAATCATGCAGCCAGTTCGACTCTTGATGGTCATGATACACTCCTTGCATTTCGCTACTTGCGTTCAATCGGAGTCGTGCCGAATTCAATTGCTGGACGGCGGATTCCTTAGTTTTTCCATCGCCTGTTCGACGGAGAAAGAGCCCGGTCTTTGCCTTGGCGGAAACTGCTGGAAGCTCATGAGATGCTGCCCCACGATCGCCTGAGCGGGGACGAGCACAAAGGCATGCTCCACGAACCACCGGACGTAATCGCCGGCTTCATGCTGGGCTCGCTCGAACGGGTCGGATCGGAGGTTAAACAACGACGGCAAACGAAGTTGAATCATCGGCTGCGCCCACACGTCAAACCCATGGGCCTTCTGTTCCATGAATACCGCCTTCCATTGGTCGTAACGAAGACCGGCAAGGTTGCCGTCGTCAGTCCAGTAGAAGAATTCGCGGCGCTTGTTGGCGCCCTTGCGGGCGAGGAGGTCGCGCTGGTCGTACCCGTCGAGGTGGACCTTGAAGTTCTTGCCGGCGGCATCGTAACCCACCAGCAGCTTTGTCTTGACGTCGGGCTCGCCCGCCGCCGCGACCAGCGTCGTCGCCCAATCCTCCGCCGAAAACACGTCGTTGATGTCGGTTCGCGCAGGCACCAGCCCGGGCCAGCGCACCATCGCCGGGACGCGATAGCCGCCCTCCCAGTTGGTGTTCTTCTCGCCCTTGAATGGCGTGGTTCCGCCGTCGGGCCATGAGAATGTCTCGGCGCCGTTATCGGTTGTGTAGATAACGATCGTGTTGTTGGCGATGCCGAGATCGTCGAGTTTTTTCAGTAATTGCCCGACTTGCCCGTCATGCTCCACCATGCCGTCCGGATAGATACCAAGGCCGGTTTTGCCCTGGGACTCAGGCTTGAGACGAGTCCAGATGTGCATGCGGCTCGAATTGAACCACACAAAGAAAGGCTTCTTGTCGCGATTGGCGCGGTCGATGAAGTCCACGGAGGCGTTGAGGAATTCCTCGTCGACTGTCTCCATGCGCTTCTTGGTGAGCGGTCCGGTATCCTCGCACTTTTGTTTGCCCCATGGGCCGAAGCGCGGATCGTCGCCCGGTGTGTCGACGGTGGTCGCGACGCATTTCATAACGCCACGCGGACCAAACTGCGCCCTGAACGCTGGATTTTTCGGATAGTCCGGATGTTCCGGCTCGTCCTCGGCATTCAAGTGATAGAGGTTGCCGAAGAACTCGTCGAAACCGTGCACCGTGGGCAGGAATTCGTTGCGGTCGCCGAGATGGTTCTTGCCGAACTGCCCGGTCGCATAGCCCTGCGGCTTGAGCAGATCAGCAATGGTCGGATCCTTTCCCGACAGGCCTTCCTTCGCCCCGGGAAGGCCTACTTTCAGCAATCCAGTGCGCAACGGACTCTGGCCAGTGATGAACGCCGCGCGGCCTGCGGTGCAGGATTGCTGTCCGTAATAGTCGGTGAAGATCGCGCCTTCGTTCGCAATGCGGTCGATGTTGGGGGTGCGGTAGCCCATCATGCCGCGATTGTAGCCGCTGATGTTCCAGTAGCCGATGTCATCGCCCATGATGACAAGGATGTTGGGCTTCTGTTGTTGCTGGGCAGAAAGCGGCGTGACCAATGCTGCCACCGTTGCAACTGAGGTAACGAGACCCAGGCATGCGCGTTTGAAGATGCTCATGATTAAGTTCCTCGTTCTATTTCTGCTGGTTGCACCGGATCCGGCGCGCCGCTTCGTTGGTGGTTGCTCGCTGAGCGAGGGAGTGATCGGCGGGCGTCACTGAGGGACGCCCGCCGAGTTAGCGTCGTATTGTTAATCGCTGCGGCCGGCCGTCTTCATATTCTTAACTTGCTGCATGACCTGTTCCAGGTTGTAGCTGGCCGGGTCCTGCAGCGCCGGGAATTTGATGTAAGTCTCGAGGTGCATCAGCCACAGCTGTTGCCCGATAGGCAGCAAGTTCCAGTCATAGACATAGGCGGTGGACGGAGAAGCAATCGCCCCGCCCATACCGAACAGCGTCTTCTGCTGCGAGCCAACGGAGGTCTCGAAGGGATCGCGCTTGATGTTGACGACCTGGGTCCAGGAGTAGGGCTGCACTCCGGAAACGAAGCCCGCTGGGTTGTCGGACACCATCGCGAAGTACATCTTCCAGTTCTTGTAGCGGACGGCCGACGGCGTTGTGCTGGACCAATACAGGAAATGGTCGCGTGCCGACTTCTCTGACCTGCCGCTCAGGTATTCCACCTGGTTGACGCCGTCGAGCGTGGTCTTGACGATGCCGGGATACTGCCCGGCCTCGATCCGTTGCTTCAGTTCGTTGCCTTTGGGTCCGCCGGCGATCTCGACGAGAGTCGGGACCCAGTCGAGGGCGGCAAACATTTCGTTCTTGACCGTGCCAGGCTTGATGACGCCGGGCCAGCGGATGACTGCAGGAGCGCGCAAACCGCCCTCCCAGGTGCTCAGCTTGCCACCCTTGAACGGCGTGACGCCGCCGTCCGGGAAGGTGATGGTCTCGGCGCCGTTGTCGGTGGTGAACACGACGATCGTGTTGTTGAGTTGGCCCATGTCTTCGAGCTTCTTCAGCACCACACCGATGTTGTCATCCATCTGCTTCATGCCGGCTTCGTTGACGCCCCAGTCCTTTCCGCCGGGCTCGCCCACCATGGCCAGGTACTTGTCCGACAGCACGGTCGTGATGTGCATGCGCGCCGGATTGTACCAGACGAAGAACGGCTTGTTGGTCTTCTTCGGGTCGTTACGATCGAGGTAGTCGACGACCTTTGCCGAGATTTCCTCGTCCACGGTCTTCGATCGCTCGAGGGTCAGCGGTCCCTCGCTCCTGCACATTTGTCTAGCGCCAGTGCCGTCGGATGACGTGCACGCGAGGATCGGACGCGGTGGCGTCAGGCAGACCGTGGTCTTGGGATCCACCGCGCCGGGAAGCTCGGGCACGCCGGGAATCGGAGTGTTCTTGCATGGCGGCGCGACGGTCTGCTGGGTCGGGGTCTTGTTGATGTCGGGGAAGCTCACCCCTTGCATCGCATCGAGGTGATAGAGGTAGCCCCAGTATTCCTGGAAACCATGCGCGGTCGGCAGCGATTCGGTGTGGTCGCCGAGGTGGTTCTTGCCGAACTCCCCGGTGTTGTAGCCGAGATCGAGCAGGAACCTGGCAATCGTCGGCGTGCCGGTCCGCAGATAGGACGGGCTGCCGGGAATTTCCGGCAACGTCATGCCGACGCGAACCGGCTGCATGCCGGTGAAGAAGGCCGTACGCCCAGCCGTGCAGCTCTGCTCGGAGTAATAGTGCGTGAACATCGCGCCTTCATTTCCGATGCGATCGATGTTGGGCGTCTCGCCGACCATCAGGCCGCGATGGTAAATGCTCGGCTGGTAGAGGCCGATGTCGTCGCCCATGATGAAGAGGATATTGGGTTTCTGCGGCGGCTGCTGCGCGGTTGCCGGTGTGCTGGCCGGCCCGCACAGCGACATCAGCATCGACGCGCCAAGCAGCGAGGCGCAGGACTGCTTGAGCCCACCCCGTGTCTTGCGTGGCGGCGTTGCAATAAATGGCGGCTTGGCAGCGAATACGGTACTCAACATAGTTTCGCTCTCCCTTTTTATGATGCGTCAGTGGCTCGTCGCCTGATGCATCGAAAGCCAAGGTGACTGGTGGAAGTATCGACCGGCTCCGCATGGCGCGCTGCCGGCCGGTAGCGTCGGCAGTAGTTCGGCGCGCACAAATGCGAGCCGCCTTTGATGACCTTTCTTGGAATTTTCACATTGGTCGTTCTGGGGTCGTAACTGTCGGCCTCGCGGCCGCCGCGCGGGTTCTCCGGAATGCAGCAAGCCTTCGGAGCATCTGCCTGATGCTTTGGCGAATACCAGTCGGCCGTCCATTCCCAGACGTTGCCGATCATGTCGTGCAGGCCATACCCGTTCGGCGGGAATGCGGTGACCGGTGAAGTGCGTTCGAATCCATCGGCATTGACATTCTCCCGCGGAAACTCACCCTGCCAGGTATTGGCCATGTGACGGCCGGCCGGCGTGAATTCGTCGCCCCACGCGAATTCGGCGTCGTCGAGCCCGCCGCGCGCTGCGAATTCCCATTCCGCTTCGGTTGGCAGATCCTTGCCAGCCCATTTGGCGTAGGCGAGCGCATCGCTGAAGGCCACGTGCACGACCGGATGATCGTCCAGCCCACGGATGTTGCTTCCGGGTCCGTAGGGATGCCGCCATTGCGCACCCTTGGCGAAGGTCCACCACTGGCTGAAGTCGCGGAGGTTGACCGGATGGTTGGGCGGCAAGAACATCAGCGAGCCCGCGTAGATCATATGCGGGAGCATTCCCGGATAATCCTTGGGGTCAGGTGTGATTTCGGCGACGGTGATGTGCTTGGTGGCCCTTACGAATTCCCTGAACTGCCGGTTCGTCACGGGATGGCGGTCCAGCCAGAATCCGCCCACGGTGACGCGGTGCGCCGGCGCTTCTTCGGGATAATGCTTGTCCGATCCCATGCGGAAAGTGCCACCGGGTATCCAGATCATCCCATCAGGCTGCGAGGAGAAGTCATCAACCGTGACATCAGCCTTAGCCGTGGAGGCAGAGAAGAGCGCCGTCATGTCACCCCCGGTGATTATCGCGGGATACCGGCCAAGGGCTACTCCCGCGAGCATGGGCGCCATTTCACCCGCGGGGAAACCGGCGATCTTGATCTAAATCAATGCGTCTAATTGCGACCATTCTTTCAATGCGCAGCCGTATAACGGTGGAGATCTGGCATCCGATCTTCCGTACAATTGCACCAGGTCCTGCTCAATCTCGTTATGAACGCGATGCATGCGATGACCCTCAACGCGTGAAGCGTTGCGTAGCCTCTGTACCGGGGCGTCATTCCAGTTTTGTAGCGACCTCTGGCCGAACAACCACAGGCTTTAGACCTCGATATTGATTTTGCTTGGCTTGGTGCTCGCGCGCTTTTAGCGGACGACGCATCTGCTACGCAGCCTGCGGCCTCTTCGCGCCGCGCGGCGATACGCCTCGCCAGCGCTCCTATCCATCGAGCTTGCGTCGGTCGCACCGCGCGGCGCGCATGCACGATCATCCGGCCGGTAGCAGATCCAGCCCGCACCAAAGAAAAACCCCGGGCAGTTGCCTGCCGGGGGGTTCTCCGAGTGCTTCAAGTCTTTCGGGATCAGAAGTTACGCTGAGCACGAAGCTGTAGCAGATACGTGTTCTGATCCTTGAACTCGTAGAGAGCCGTCGGCTTTGGCGCAGTCGCGGCGAACACGGAACTGCCCGACATCTTCTGGTCCAGATGCAACCACTGCACTTCGCCCGAGAACGTCAGGTTCTTGACCGGAGTCCAGCGCGTAAGAAGGCCAAGCTGCGAGACGTTGAAGTCGGGATTACAGGAATATGCGCCGGCGGCATTGCCAACCAACGCCTGGCCTGGGTGGTTGGCCGCGAATGCCGCACAATAGGCGCCCTTGGCCGAGGTTGTTCCCGCACCCCCCAGGTTGTCGTTCGCTCCACCGTCATATCGTACGCTGGAGTAGGCTCCAAACAGGCTGGTTGACCAGTATGGGTTCCAGTTGTGATTGAACGCACCACGGAAGCCCCAAGCCGTCGTGAGCTTGATGCCGTCCGTGCCGCCAGCGCCAGGAAGATAGACGCCGTCAGAGGTCGCACCGAGTCCAACGCTCTGATAGGCGGTCCCGCTGCTGCCGAACATCGCAAAGCTGGGCGAGGATCCGCTGTTACCGAGCACATTCTTGGTGTCGCCCTTTGCATAGGACACATCGAACTTGATGTCGTCGCCAGCACCGGTCGGGAGGTTCTTGATCTGCAGCGCGGCCATCACCGAACCGCCCCACTTTGATTCGGGGTGGCCGGAGATTTCCGAAAAGTTGTTCGCTCCGTTAAGCGCTCCACCAGCGGTCAGAGCGTTGTACGAAGCGTTAACTTCATGCAGCGCGCCTGAAATCTGGAACAGACCCCAGGCCTGATCGACGCGGATTCTGCCGACAACATCGGGAGCGTGCACGCCGGCATAGGCGTTGGTGCTGCCGACTCCGTTCGCGTTAAGACTCGCGAGTGAAACAACGCCGGCAGCCGAGGTCGAGGCCAGGTTGAACACATTGGTGCGGTTGAAGGTAGACGGATCGTCCAGGCCGATGCTGGCCGACACGCCATTGCCGAACTCAGCGGTGTACTGAATGTTGTTCAGGCCGGTGTCGGTGTTGTTGCCGCCGAGCAGGCTCGCAGTGAGGTTGCCCGGGTAACCGTTCCAGGGGGTCGAGTAGGCCGAAGAAGACTTACCGAAGGTGAAGCCGGCGAACTGGATGAAGAGATATTCGGTGTTGATCTGCTGCCCTTGGCTCAGGCCTCCGTTTTGGCCGGTAGGTCCCACGTCCCTGACGCTGCCGCTCGGCGAGGTGAACGACCAATCCAGCTGACCGAAGGTACGGACCACGCCATATTCGGTGGCGGTGCGGGTATCAACGGTGAACGCCATACGTGAACGGGAAGCGAAAGAATCGCGATAGCGATTTCCCTGACCCAGATCGCCGTTCCAGGCCGGTGTACCGTGCGGTCCGCCGTTGAATGTTGTGTCGACGCGCAGATAGCCGCCCAGCTTGATGCAGGTATCCGTGCCGGGGATGTAGAAGAAACCAGCACCGTACAGCGAGCAGACCCTCACGTACTCGACCGCCTTTGCCTTGACCGGAAGATCGGCCGCCTGTGCCGTGCCGACGGCGAAAATACCAGCGACCGAGCCAAGGATAAGTTTTTTGAACGTTGTCACTTTGTTGTTCTCCTTTTGCGTCTGCAGGCTTTTGGATGCAGCAGCATGTTCATATGGCGGAAGGAATACCGCCAAAATCTGAGTCGGAGCGTGACATGAACGTGAACAGCTCTGGTTTTCCCGTGGCTGTGGGTCTTGTGCAACACATCAGGGCGTTCGGCGTGAGAATCCAATGCTGATGACGCGGATCACGCTGCGCAACGTCAAGCGCCGGGGCCCTCCGGTGCCGTGGCCATCGCTCTTCGCTGGCAAAGCCTCGTATTCCGCCCGGCGATCGGAGCGCCGCAACCGGAGCGCACGAATTCAGGGCCCCGGTGTCCTGGACGCGGTCGCACAACGAAAAATCCCCGGCAGTTTCCTGCCGGGGATTCTCCTAGAGAGTTGTCAGACGTTCGAGATCAGAAGTTACGCTGAGCGCGAATGTTCAAGCTGACCGTATCCTGATCCTTGTACTGGTAGATGGCGGTCGGCTTCGGATTCGCCGGCGTCAGGATCTTGGAACCGGAGAACTTCTGGTCGAGGTGGAAATAGAGCACTTCGGCCGAGAACGTCAGGTTCTTGACGGGAGTCCAGCGGGTGACCAGACCAATCTGCGAGAGATTGAAGTCGGGGTTGCAGCTGAAATCCACTGACTGGGCGCCAGTGTTGCTCGCAGCGTAGGCCGCACAATAGCTGGCCTTCGCCGTGCCATCATAACGAACAGCAGCGTAGCCGCCGAACAGGCTGGTCGACCAGTATGGATCCCAGTTGTGGTTGAACGCACCACGGAAACCAAAACCTTCGGTCAGATGGATCGACCCGTCACCGCCGGCAGATACCGGAAGATAGACGCCATCGGTTGCGTTAGCGAAGCCGATGCTCTGGTAAGTGCCAGCGGCGCCGCTGCTGTACTTCTGGAAAGGCCGTACGCCTGCGCTGGTACCAATGACGTTCTTGATGTCGCCCTTGCCCCAGCTCACATCCATCTTGATGTCGTCGCCGGCACCAGTCGGGATGTTCTTGATCTGCAACGCAGCCATCACCGAACCGCCCCACTTGCTCTCGGGGTGGCCAGAGATTTCCGACAGGTTGTTCGCTGCGCCCAACGTCAGGTTGTTGTACGAACCGTTAACCTCATGCAGTGCGCCTGAAATCTGGAACAGACCCCAAGCCTGGTCGACACGAATGTTACCGACGATGTCGGGAGTATGCACGCCGGCATAAGCGTTAACGCCGGCTCCGTTGGCGTTAAGGGATGCGAGCGAAGCCCCGCCCGTAGCCAAGTTGTAGACGCTGGTGCGGTTGAACGCGAGCGGGTCATCCAGACCGATGGTGCCCGACACGCCGTTGCCGAATTGCGCGGTGTACTGGATGTTGTTCGTGCCGGTAACGGTGTCATGACCGCCAACCAGGAACGAGGTGTTGTTGCCTGGATAACCATGCCAGGGCGTCGCATAGGCCGAAGCCGAACGACCGAAGGTGAATCCAGCGAACTGGATGAACAGCATTTCCGTCGCGATCTGCTGGCCGTTGTTCAGGCCGCCGGCCTGGCCTGCAAATCCAACTTCTCTGACGCTGCCGCTCGGCGAGGCGAACGACCAGTCGAGCTGACCGAAGGTGCGAACCACGCCGTATTCAGTGGCGGTGCGGGTATCGACCGTCAGCGCCATACGGGAACGGGAAGCGAAGTAATCGCGATAGCGATTGCCTTGACCCTGATCGCCAGCCCAAGCCGGCTCATCGTACGGCGAACCGTTGAACGTGGTGTCAACGCGCAGGTAACCACCCAGCTTGATGCAGGTGTCGGTGCCCGGGATATAGAAGAAACCGGCACCATACAGGGAGCAGATCCTCACGTACTCGACCGCTTTGGCCTTTACGGGAAGGTCAGCCGCCTGCGCTCCACTCATAGCGAGAAGACCCGCCGCTGAGCAGAGCATAAAGCCCTTAACCATCTTCATGTTAAACCTCCAAGTTGCTCTGTAGGGAAGGTTCCGGATCCGCTGGGTGTAAACACCCTAAGGTTGGTTCCCTTGTCCCCTGAAACCCGCTTAGTCGCTTCGCGCCTTCGGACACTCCCGCATGAACGCGAGGGACTTAAGCGAACCACCTAAAACGGGACGACCTCGGGATGCCCCCCTCCGTCGCTCGATCACAATTACCGAGGACTTCTGCACACGCAACAAAGGAACCGCTTCGAACGGCCCGGCCCCGCCCCTTTTCCAAAGGGTGTTGCTCAAATAACACGCGTTCGTGATCGAGGTTTCTCTTGCAAGATGCTGTTTCTATTCGGTGTTTTCGAATAGTTCCAATTGACGCCACGACTGTCGGTGTGGGCACTGCAACAGGCGGCTCGTGCCCGCCAGCGTGCCTCTCTCGCATCGAATCGAAGACGAGGCTGCCGAATCCGCAGCGGGCGATTTCGCACCCAATATAGAGACAACGGACGAGGCTCATCGCATGCGGGCCCAGGCCGCCACGCGCGTCTCACGGTCGACGGGCCCTCAACTGGGGCAAAAAGCGGCGGAAGGCGATGGAAGCCTCGATATTTCTCGGGATCGGAAGGCATTTATAGAGTGCGGCAAAACCCGGCGCTTGCGCGCGGCGATCTGGAACCGGGATTTGCGTGGAATCGAATCGGTCCGCCGGCGATATCGAATCAATTTCACGCGATTTCGACGCGGCGCGTGAGGCAAACAGACTGCGAAAACTCCCTGCAAGGGCCAGATCCCGCGTCGCGCACGCCGTACCGATAGCTGAGCCATCTGCGTGTCCCCGAGACCCACAGAGCCCGGAAACATGCGCCTAAACGCGCGATACGGGATATCGGCCGTTCGTGAGGAATGGGCGCGAAGCGCCGGCGCCTCTAAATGGCCTCGGCGTAATCTGAATCTGCCGCTTGCGGCTGGCCCTCGCCTCAGGCATATCCGCGCTGATGGAGCTGTGGCCGAGTGGCTGAAGGCGGCGGTTTGCTAAACCGTTATAGGGTTGTAAAGCCCTATCGAGGGTTCGAATCCCTCCGGCTCCGCCACCCTTCAGCGTGTCCAGCCCTCCATAGTGCGATATGGCCGCCGATGGCCGCATCATCACCAAGCAGCATACACACCGTCGATCCCCGCCGTTTCTACGCTACAGCCTCCCCTTCGCTTCTGTTAAGCGAATAGGCTTGAGCATGACCGAGTTGGGGCCGTCTGCTGACCGTTGGTTTCGGCCCCAGCAATAGGATTAGCTGACAAGCGCGCAGTGAGACCGCGATGAGCGCGGCTGCTTCTGTAGTGCGAGATGGAGTTCTTGTGCTCCACCGACGCACGCACACCCTCTCAAGCGTCGACTCGAACTGCGGGGGGCCGGGAGCGGCACGACCTGAATATCGACCGTCTCGGTCCGGGCGAACGGTCCTTCCGTGATCTCGAACGTCAGTTGCGTGCCTGAGAGAAGCGTCAGGCTCACTTTGAAGTTCGGATAGGTGACGTCCATCTCCTGTCCAATAGGGAAACTCTCCATCGACATCTTCATAGTCCTTTCCCCGAGGCGGTGAATGGCCGGGCTAAGCCGGCTGTGGTCGCAGGGGCAGTCGGTGGGAGCGGTTCTTAGGCATGCCCGCCGTCCGACATGGACGGCGGCCTTGCTGGAAAGGGATGACGCCGGTCGACGAGCGGTCAGTCGCTCGAGATCCCGGTCATCCCCGGCAGAGATCAGCCAGCGGCTTTCGGCACAGGCGTATTCAGAAGCTGCTGCTCCCACTGAAACGCAATGCCGGTGCCGCCGAGGTGCGAGATCAATATCTCGGTCAGCGCTTCGACGTGCTCGGTGCGCGCCCAGTCGCGCTGCCAATCACCAGCCAGAGCCATCCAAGTCATCGGGTTTGCGCCAGCGGCGATCATCCGCTGGATGGCAACCTCGTGAGACTCGGTCGAAACCCCGCCCGACGCGTCGGTGATCACGGTTACGTCCCAGCCTTCGCCGGCAGCTTGGATGACAGGCATCGCGACGCAGACTTCGGTCCACAGGCCTGCGATGACCAGTTGTTTGCGGCCGGTCGCCTTGACCAGATCGACCACCCTCTTGTCCTCCCAAGTGTTCACCCAGGTGCGGTCGATCACTTCCTGATCCGGGAACACGTCAGTGATTTGCTTGAAGAGAACGCCGCCACGAGCCGCCAGCACACTGGTGAGGATCGTCGGAACATTGAAGGCTTTTGCAAGCTTCGCCAGAGCGGCCACATTGTTGACCACCGCCTGAGGGTCATGGCTGTTCACGTTCGTAAGCTGGAAAGGCTGGTGGTCAATCAGAACGAGTACCGAATCTTCGGGACGAAGAAGCGAAGCAAGGCCGTTACGAAAGGTCATTATGACATCCTTTGCTGCCGCCCATGAGCGGCATTGGTTTTGCGGGAGACGTGCGCCAGGGCGACGTTGCCTGGTCGCAATTTGCCGTTCCTTTTGGTGATACGGTAGTGCCATAATCAGGCAAGCTGTGTCGCGAAACGAGGAACACCGAGTTGGACATCGAAGATCTACAGACATTCGTCGCAGTGGCCGATGCAGGGGGCGTATCGGCCGCCGCGCGCCGGCTCGGCGTCTCCAAGTCAATTGTCAGTCGACGGCTCTTTCGGGTTGAAGCGGAGCTTGGCGTCCAGCTTCTTGCACGAACGACCCGAGGCGCCGCGCTCACGGAAGCGGGAATCACGTTCAGAGACCATGCGGCCCGAGCCAGCGCCGAGATCGATACGGCCAGGGAAACGATCCTGCCCAGCGGTGAGTTGCGCGGCCGCCTGAGGGTCGCCATGCCGCTTTCTTTCGGACCGACCCACTTCGCCCCCGTGCTTGCGGAAATGGCGCAACACCACCCGCAGCTCCACATCCATACCTCCTACAGCGATCGCTTCGTCGATCTGATCGCCGAAGGTTTCGATTGCGCGATCCGGGTTGGTTATCTTCAGGACTCCAACCTGATCGCGAAGCGCGTCGGGCCGATCTATGGAAAGCTTGTCGCAAGCCCGGATTACATCAAAGCGCACGGTTCACCTGAGACGGTAGAGCAACTCGTCAACCATCAGGCGCTCATGCAAGGAACGGAAGCCTGGCAGTTCATGGATGGCGACAAGATCGTCACGGTTCAGCCGCAGGGCAGGTTCAAGGCCGACAACGCTACGGCACTTGCCGCTGCCGCGGCGGCAGGACTCGGCATCGCCTGGCTCCCCGATTGCATCACACACGAATATGTGGCCTCCGGCGCGCTCGTTCCGGTGATGACGCGCTATCCCCCACCTTCGGCAGGCGCGTATGTCGTCCGACCGCCGGGTCAGCACCCCCCACGGAAAGTCCGGGTCCTCATCGAAATGCTGATCGAGTACTTCGTACGAAATCCGGACGTTTGGGGTCTCGACCGTTAAAACAGGAACGGGGCGAAGCCTTATCAAAGAATTGCGTTCGACCGTCGCTCTACTGCGGGCCGCTGAGTTCGACGACATTGCCCGCACGTTCCACTTACTGCGACACAGCTTGACGTATCACAGGGCTAGTTGGGCAGACGGTCGCTCGCCAGTTTAGGCATTCGTCGGGCCGAAAGCGCTCTTCCCGCTCGCGCGGTCCGGATTAATCGAAATCAGGCATTCGCATCGGCAAGGGCGAGGCCTCCCGGAAGCCCAAGAGAGGATGACGCTCATGAGTTGGAACCCGGCAATCGACCCCGGCTGCCCCGATGAGGTGGGCATCGACGCGATCGAAACTCTCATTGTTCCACGCGCTCGCGATCTCGGCGGCTTTGAGGTTCGGCGCGCCCTGCCGGCGCCGAAGCGGCAGATGGTCGGACCGTTCATCTTCTTCGATCAGGTTGGGCCGGCCGAACTCCTGATCGGACAGGGCGTTGACGTTCGGCCGCATCCGCATATCGGTCTCGGCACCGTCACCTATCTATATCGCGGCGACTTCCATCACCGGGACAGCACCGGAGCCGATCAGACGATCCGTCCGGGCGAGCTGAACTGGATGGTCGCCGGGCGCGGTGTCTCCCATTCCGAGCGCACATCAGCGGCTGCCCGAAGCGGTCCGAACAGCCTGTTCGGAATTCAGACCTGGCTTGCGCTGCCCGGGCGTCACGAGGATATGGCACCGATGTTCGAGCATCATGGCAAGGAGGCGCTGCCGGTTATCGAGGATAGCGGCGTCTCGGTCCGGCTCATCCTCGGGGACGCCTACGGCGAAAAGGCCCCTGCGACGATGTTCTCGGAAACATTCTACGCCGATGTGGCGCTCGAAGCAGGAAGCCGACTGCCGATGCCGGATGATCACGAAGACCGAGGCATCTACATCGTCGAAGGTTCGATCTCCATCGCCGGCCAGGAATACGAGGCATCTCAGATGATGGTCTTCCGCCCAGGCGACAGGATCACGGTCGCGGCCGGCGACAGAGGCGCGCGGCTGATGATCCTCGGCGGCGCGACCCTTTCGGGTCCCCGCTACATCTGGTGGAATTTCGTCGCCTCATCCAGGGAGCGCATCGAAGAGGCCAAGGCCGAATGGCGCGCTGAAAACTGGGGCAAGGGACGTTTCGATCTTCCCGTCAATGACCGGGATGAGCACATTCCACTTCCGGACTGACCGGTGCTGACAAGTCGATCGCCCATATGCTACCGGGGCGATCGCAGAAGACACGAACGACTTCGCGTTCCGCGTGATAGCTGAAGGGAAGGCGCAGAAATGGCAAACTATTGGCCAAAGCTCGACTACCTCGGCTGGCGTGAGACCTGTTCCGCCCCGGTTGGGGGAGTTCCGATCAGCTTTGCAACACGCAGCGGAGCACAACATGAAAAAGGAAGAACTCGAAGCGATCCTTGGCAGTGGCGAGAACACGCCTGATCTCGGCCCGATCGAAGACTACCTTCATGCCATCGCGACCGAGCCGAAGCTGCCGGATTTAGCCGTCGGAATGTGCACGGCGAGAATCGAGGAGGCCGCGCCGAAATTGCGCGCCGTTCTGCTGCGGGCTGCGGATGGCGAGGTATTGTCGGACGACGAAAGCCTGCTGCTGTTCCGCGGGCTTCATATCCTGGGCGGTGCGCGTGACCAGGAAGCCTGCCAACCGCTCCTGCGCCTGCTGCGCCGGCCCCAAGAAGAACTCGACGACCTGCTCGGCGATGCCGTCACTGAAAGCCTGGCCAAAATCGTCACTGGCGTGTTCGATGATGATGCCGACGCCCTGTTCGCCTTGATCACCGATCGCTCGATTGATGGATTCATTCGTGAAGCGTTGTTCGCCGCGGCGACTTTCCTGGCATGGGAGCGGCGCATCCAGCGCGATCGGTTTCGGGAATTTCTGGTCCGGTTCCATGAAGAGCGGCCGGCCGAAGACGGCGATCAGGCCTGGGCGGGCTGGCTGCAGGCAATCGCCTTGCTCGGTCTGCGCGACCTGGTGCCGCTCGTCGACGGTGCCTTTCGTGAAGACCGCATACCCGAAGAATGGATTGGTCGTCCTCAGTTCGATGAGGACCTTGTCGCAGCCGAACACGCGCCCGACGACATCGATCGGTTCACGCAAATCAACCTCGGTTACATCGAGGACGTGCTGGTGTCGCTGGATTGGGTGCGGGACAGCGAAGACATCTTCGACGAGGACGGCGAGGAAGCCCCGTGGACCGATTTCGCGTACCCGAGCGAGCCGGTCAGGAATCCCTGGCGTCACGTCGGCCGTAACGATCCATGCCCCTGCGGGAGCGGCAGGAAGGCCAAGAAATGCTGCCTTGCCAATGGCGAGCCGCCGGCGTGAGGCCGGCCGCCCGGAATCTCAATGCGCCGTCATCCAGGCGCGGGCTTCGCGCTGTGCGGTGGCGATTTCGGCATCCGACATCATCTCGGCGACCTCGCGGCGCATCGAGATCGCATCCGCGCGTCCCTTCAGGGCTGCAAGATTGAACCATTTGTGGGCCGCGACGAGATTGACCACGCCGGAACGACCGCTCGCCCAGTACAGGCCGCGCTCGAACAGCACGTCCGGGATCGCGGTGGCCTCCACCGGAATGGCCGCGTCCAGATCAAAGTGCCCCTGAAACATCCGTAGCTCCCCTTTTTATCGTTGCCGCCCTCCCCCGAGCGCGGCCCCTGTCCACTGTCAAAGCACATCCCCAACGCCGTTTTCCGGTCTGTTGTTGGGATGATCATGACCGATCAAATTTGAAGGGCAGTTTAAGGTTCGCGATGAACGGGATGTAAACGCGCGCCTTGTGCCGTCGAACGCGAAATCGCAGAAATGCCTGCGGCACAGGGAGAAGTTACCAATCGTGAAGTTCGGTTTACCCTGCGGTTTCGTAGAACGATAACCATTGCTGCAAGGTCGGCATCATCATCATCATCATCATCATCATTCGTCACCGGGCCGGCCGCAACGGCCGTCGCGCAGTTGCTGCGACCATTCGGGGTCCACGGCGCGGCGGATACCGAATTCGCGAGCGACGACGCGCCTGGAACAACAGGCGGAAGCGAAGCAACCGACGCCTGCGAACGATCGATGATGAATCAGGGAAGACCTTGGCGCCGGACGCCCGATGCGTCGGCTATCGGAACGCTCCGGCGGGAGCGGGCGTTCCGGGAGAACGAGGACGTTCCAGGGAACGAGGGCGTTCCGGGAACGAGGGCGTCGGCGAACACGTCAGGACCAGATTTCATGCCGGGGCTTTTGGCCCCACTGAAATTGCGGGTCGTAAGGATACCCGCACCGAACGAAGAAAAACTTATTTCTTCTGCCGGACCGGTTTTGAAAGAGCGAGCCTCTTTTGAAAGAACGCTCTTCCGAAATACGATCCAGCCGTTTGACCTGATGTCTCGCCGACACCCTCTTTTCGTCGACCAGAGCCTTCAGACTTTTATCCGGGGCTCTAATGACGTGCCGGCATCAAGTCGCCGGCAATCTTGGAGAAGCGAAGTTACTTCTTCTTCTTGGCGACCTTGCGGGTCTTCTTCGCAGTCTTCTTCACTGCGCTCTTCGCCTTCTTTGCCTTCTTAGCTTTCTTGGCCATGTTGCCCTCCTAATGTAAGTGAGATGGCTTAATCGCTGCGTGCACTCGGGAATCGAGATGCACTACATCCCGAATACACCAACACATTCAAAAAAACAGCGTCCCGCTTAAGGAAGTGTTGACGCAGCAATGTGAGAGCGCGCGAAGCACTTCATTCGACGGCACAACGACAAGCGCGCATGTCGATGCAAAAAGTGCCGCAACGACCGACATCGACGCTTGTCAATAGTGAAGGAAATGCCTGTGCCGCAGGCATTTCTTGAATTCGCGCAAACGACGATCAACGTGCGCTCAATGCAGGCGCGACTCATTACTGCCGTCAAAAAGCCGCGTGCACGGACTCTGAGTCGCGAATTTTGGCAATAAAAAAATTTTCATGGTCACAGCGTTGGCGCCTCGTCGGCGCTCGCCAAAACCGGTTCTCCGGACGAATCGCTGCGACCGATTCGCGTCCGCGTTTCCGTGCGTCATGGTAAATTTTCGGATCGCGATGAACGATCGAAGCGCGCTCGCGCGCATCTCTCGTGGCGTCATCGACGACAAGAGTCGTCCCGTTACGGGACGCTTCAGATGCCGAGCTTCGCCTTCAGCAGATCATTCACCGCCTGCGGATTGGCCTTGCCGCCGGACTGCTTCATCACCTGGCCGACGAACCAGCCGGCGAGTTGCGGCTTGGCTTTCGCCTGCGCGACCTTATCCGGATTGCCGGCGATGATGTCGTCGACGACCTTTTCGATCGCGCTGAGGTCAGTGACCTGCTTCATGCCGCGCGCTTCGACCAGCTCGCGCGGGTCGCCGCCTTCCGTCCAGACGATCTCGAACAGGTCTTTGGCGATCTTGCCGGAGATGGTGCCCTCGCCGATCAGGTCGACGATCGCCGCCAGCTGCGCCGCCGACACCGGCGAGTCCGTGATTCCATGGCCTTCCTTGTTGAGGCGCCCGAACAGCTCGTTGATCACCCAGTTGGCCGCGAGTTTGCCGTCGCGCGTTTTGTCGGCGAGACCATCCAGCACCGTCTCATAGAACACCGCGCTCTCGCGCTCGGCCACCAGAACGCCGGCATCGTAGGGCGACAGACCGAGGCTCTCGATGAAGCGCGCCTTCTTCTGATCCGGCAGTTCCGGCAGCTCCGCTTTCAGCGCGTCGACATAGCTCTGCGTGAACTCGAGCGGCAGCAGGTCGGGATCCGGGAAATAGCGATAATCATGGGCTTCTTCCTTGGAGCGCATCGAGCGCGTCTCGCCCTTGTTCGGGTCGAACAGCCGCGTCTCCTGGTCGATCGCCCCGCCGTCCTCGATGATCTCGATCTGGCGGCGCGCCTCGTACTCGATCGCCTGGCCGATAAAGTTGATCGAGTTCATGTTCTTGATTTCGCAGCGGGTGCCGAGCGGCCCGCCGGGCTTGCGTACGGACACGTTGACGTCGGCACGCAAGGACCCCTTCTCCATGTCGCCATCGCAGGTGCCGAGATAGCGCAGAATCGAGCGCATCTTGGTCACATAGGCTTTTGCCTGCTCGGCATCGCGGATGTCAGGTTTTGACACAATCTCCATCAGCGCCACGCCGCAGCGGTTGAGGTCGACATAGGACATGGTCGGGCTCTGGTCGTGCAGCAATTTGCCGGCGTCCTGTTCCAGATGCAGCCGCTCGATGCCGATGGTGGCGGTCTTGCCGCCGTCGAGCTCGACCACGATCTCGCCCTCGCCGACGACAGGCGATTTGTACTGGCTGATCTGGTAGCCCTGCGGCGAATCCGGATAAAAATAGTTCTTGCGGTCGAACACCGAGCGCAGGTTGATCTGCGCATTCAATCCGAGGCCCGTCCTGACAGCCTGCCTGACGCATTCCTCGTTGATGACAGGCAGCATGCCCGGCATCGCCGCATCGACCAGCGAGACATGGCTGTTCGGCTCGCCGCCGAATTCGGTCGAGGCGCCCGAGAACAGCTTTGACTTCGAGGTGACCTGGGCGTGTATTTCCATCCCGATCACGACTTCCCAGTCGCCGGTCTGGCCCTTGATCAGTTTTCCCGGTTTGACTGACACGTTCATGCTTTTCCACTCCCGAGCAGCGCGGACACGATCCGCTCCCATTCGGCTTCCAGAGAATCCTTCGCCGCCGGCTGGCCGGCCTGGCGGTACCAGTAGCCGGCATTGCCGAGATCACCTTCCACCCGGTGCAGATAGGCGTGCACCCAGGCGGAATTCGCATCACTCTCGTCCTGCACGATCTTGTGCGCACGATCCCAGTCGCCCTTGGCGGCCCACCATAGTGCAGCCAGCGGTGGTTCCAGGCCCGGCGCAGGCCCAGCGTCCGTCAGGCTGGCGCGGAAATCTGCCATGTCACCACCAGCGCGGCGGCGTGAAGCGGCCGGCCGCCTGCTCCACGACTTCGCCGAGCGAGAACAGCGTCTCTTCGTCGAACGGACGACCGATCAGTTGCAGCCCGAGCGGCAGACCTTGCGCATCCTTGCCGGCCGGCACGGCGATGCCGGGCAGTCCGGCCATGTTCACCGTCACTGTAAAGATGTCGTTGAGATACATCTCGACCGGATCGGCGCCGCCCTTCTCGCCGACGCCGAAGGCCGCCGACGGCGTCGCCGGGGTCAGGATCGCGCTGACGCCTTTTGCAAAACAGTCCTCAAAATCCTTCTTGATCAGCGTGCGGACTTTTTGTGCGCGCAGATAATAGGCATCGTAATAGCCGGCGGAGAGCACATAGGTGCCGATCATGACGCGGCGGCGGACTTCGTCGCCAAAACCCTCGGCGCGGGTGTTCTCATAGAGTTCGCCGATCGAGCGGCCGGGCACGCGCAGGCCGTAGCGCACGCCATCGTAGCGTGCGAGATTGGACGAGGCTTCCGCAGGCGCCACGATGTAATAGGCCGGCAGCGCGTATTTGGTGTGCGGCAGGGACACATCGATCAGTTCGGCGCCGGCTGCCTTCAGCCACGCCGCGCCTTCGCTCCAGAGCTTTTCGATTTCCGCCGGCATGCCGTCGAGGCGGTACTCCTTGGGAATGCCAATCCTCATGCCCTTGACGGATTTTCCGATCGCGGCCTCGTAGTCCGGCACCGCGCGATCGACCGAGGTGGTGTCCTTGGGATCGTGCCCGGCCATCGAGCGCATCAGGATCGCCGCATCACGCGTGGTACGCGCGATCGGACCTGCCTGGTCGAGCGAAGACGCGAACGCCACGATGCCCCAGCGCGAACAGCGGCCATAGGTCGGCTTGACGCCCACCGTCGCGGTGAACGCGGCGGGCTGACGGATCGAACCGCCGGTGTCGGTCGCGGTCGCGCCCATGCAGAGCAGCGCCGCCACGGCGGACGCCGATCCGCCGGATGAGCCGCCCGGCACCAGCGTGGTGTTGGAACCTTCGCGCCGCCACGGATTGACCACCGGGCCGAAGCATGAGGTCTCGTTCGACGAGCCCATCGCGAATTCGTCGTTGTTGAGCTTGCCGAGCATCACGGCGCCATCGCGCCAGAGCTGCGAGGTCACGGTGGATTCGTAAGGCGGCACGAAATTGCCGAGAATCTTCGAGCACGCGGTGGTGCGCACGTCTTTGGTTGCGAACAGATCCTTGATCCCGAGCGGAATGCCGGCCAGCGGACCGCCCTCGCCTTTGGCGATCTTCGCGTCGATCGCGCGCGCCATGGCGCGGGCCTGATCCGGCGTCTCCAGGATGAAGGCGTTGAGTGAACGCGCGGCTTCGATTGCGGCGAGATGCGCATCCGTCAGTTCGAGCGAGGTGAAAGACTTGTTCGCGAGGCCGGCCTTGGCCTCCGCGATCGTCATCGATATCAGGTCGGTCATTTATTGATCGGGCTGCAGAAGAATGGAGAAAGCGTCTTGTCGTTGGCGGGATCGGTCGGTTTGGGCCGAGTCCTTTCATTGGCCTCGAGCTGATCGAGCACGGCGTCCATCGCCTTGTCGGGATCGGCGGCCTTGCCCTGCCGCTCCATCGCGTCGAGGTAGTTCATATAGGCCTGATAGGCCTTTTCATCGTCGCAGAGCAGACACATCGGACTTCCGATCTTTAGGTAAGTTATTCGATGACCTTCGGCACCAGAAAGAAATGGTTTTGCGTCTCCGGTGCATTCCCAACGATGTCGTCGGGGATCTCGCCGTCATTGATCACGTCGGCACGCTTCTTCATTTCCATCGGGGTCACCGAGGTCATCGGTTCGACGCCGTCGACGTTCACCTCCGAAAGCTGCTCCACGAAAGCCAGCATGGCGTTCAGCTCGCCCTGCAGATGGGGAACCTCGGCCTCGGTGACCGCAATTCGCGCGAGCTGCGCGATGCGGCGGACGGTGGCGGCATCAACGGACATAAATATAGGCCTCGAATGGAGAATTCGCACCCGCCGTATAGCAGAGGCCGCTTTTGCGCCGCAACCACGGGAACAGGCGGAGCGGGGACTTCGGACGCCGAATACCCGCCTTTGGAGGTCAGAAGTCGACCCCGCCCCGACGCACGGGATTTTGAGCGCCAAGCGCCCATTTCCCTTGCAAAAGCACCCTGACGAAACCATTTTGCCGCCTTACGTAGTCGTCCTGAAACAGTCGGGGGATGTAGTCGCGGCCAGACATCGGAGGTCGTGTCATGTCCACCATCGAAAATGACAGCGCCGGATCGGAAAGCTGGGATCCTGCCCTCTGGTCCATCGGGACCGTGCTCGGCGTCGCGATCATCTACCTCGCCTGCTTAACCTGACCAATAGGAGGGAGAGCTATGTCCCAGGCTAAAATCCTGCAGGAGAAGGCGGAAATGTTCGAGCGCCGCGCGGAAAGCGCGACCGATCCGATCTCAAAGCAGCACTACAAGGAGATGGCGGCGCATTACCGGTCGCTGGCGGTTGAGCATCTTGAGGTCCACCGCGACGAACCGGCACACTAGGAAGCCGCAAGCCAAGGCCTCGCGTCGCCCACAGGCGCCAATAAACCAACAAGCCTCAGCTCGCGGACCTCAACAAATTGGAAATTCCTATTGTCTCCGGTATCGTGGACCTCGGATTTCGAGGCTGACCGGCTACTCGCTCTCCGTGACAAACAAGAAGATCAGAGAACGCGGGGGGCGCAGGATGGATTTCATTGAAGCCAATGGCGTCGGGCTACGCTGCGAGCTGAGTGGCAGCGGCGACCACACGCTGGTGCTGGTTCACGAAATGGGCGGCTCGCTCGAAAGCTGGGACGACGTTGCGCCAAGGTTCGCGAAATCGCGCCGCGTGCTGCGCTATGACACACGCGGCGCCGGATTGTCGCAGAAGGTGCGCGGTGAACTTACCCTCGATACGATGGCCGACGACATCGCAGCCCTGCTCGATCATTTTGGGATCGCCGGCAAGGTTGCGCTGGCGGGGGTGGCCGTCGGGGGTGCGATCGCATTGCACTTCGCGGCACGATACAAGGAGCGCACCAGCGCCGTTGCGGTCGGCAGCCCGGCCACCGGCATAGCAGCGGAGCGCCGCGCGGCAGCACTGGAGCGCCTCGCACGGATCGAAGCCGCCGGCATGGCGTTGGCGGTCGAGGATTCCATGTTGAACGGCTATGCCCCGGAGCTTCGCGGCGGCATCGCCCGGTTCGAGCGTTTTCGGACACGATGGCTCGGCAACGATCCCTCGAGCTATGCCACGATCTGGCGAATGCTGGCGGCGGCCGACATGCAGAACGAACTCGCCAGGCTTACGTGTCCGGTCCTCGTGATCGGCGGCAGCCTCGATCGCGTGCGCCCGCCGCCGTTGGCGGAAAGCGTGGCCAAAGCCATTCCCGGTGCCCGCTACGTCGAAATCCGCACCGGGCACTACATGGCGGTGCAGACGCCCGATCTGCTCTCCGATTGCATCGACGAGTTCCTGCGATCGGTCGGCGCCTGACAGAAACCTGAATACTCCTCCAACAGCCCCAAGGCCTCCCCACATGAATCCGCAACCTCAACACCAGATTCCGGGCGTCTACCATCGCAGGATCGGCGATATCGTCGTCACTACCATCAGCGACGGTTATCTCGATGGCACTCTCGAGGTGATGCGCAATGTCGATGTCGAGAAGGCGCGTCAGATACTGACGGATTCGTTCCGGCCGGCACGGCGAACCAGCGTCAACACCTTCCTGATCCATTCGAAGGGACGCATCGCGATCATCGACACCGGATCGGGCAACTATTTGCAGCCCACAGCCGGCTTCGTTCAGCGCAACCTCGCATTGGCCGGTATCGATCCAAAATCGATCGATACCGTGTTGCTGACCCACATGCATCCGGATCATTCCGCCGGCCTGACCGACATGTCGAACGGCCAGCTGCTGTTTCCGAACGCGGAACTTGTGATGCACGAGAACGAACTGGCGCACTGGTTCGACGACGGCGCGATGGCAAAAGCCGACGAGCGATCGGCAAAACTCTATTTTCTATCCGGCCGCGAACAGGTCGCGCCCTACAGGAACAGGACGCGATTGTTCCGGGAGGGTGAGGTGTTTCCCGGCGTGACCGCCGTGCCCAGCCTTGGGCATACGCCGGGCCACACCGCGTATCTCGTCGCATCGGGCAACGATCAGTTGATGATCTGGGGCGACACCGTGCACGTGCCGGAGGTGCAGACCGCGTTTCCCGAAGCCGGCATGGCCTTCGACACCGATCTCGCCGCAGCCGCAGCCGCGCGAAAACGCATGTTCGACCGCGTCTCCGCCGACAGCGTCTTGATCGCCGGAATGCACCTGCATTTCCCGGCGTTCTCGCGGCTGGCACGGCGGGGGGACGCCTACGCGCTCTATCCCGAAGCCTGGGTCCACGCACTATAGCAGCGCGCGGACGGCGAACGCCGCACTATCCGCCCAGTGCACCCAGCCGCGCCAGCGCGGCACCCGCAAGCGCACGCGTCAGTTCCGCCGCCGGCATCTCGCGGCCCATCCGTACAGCCTGCCCGGCCCAGAGATTGGTGAAGTCGACCTTGCCCACCTTTTCGGCCGCCGCCTTGAGCGGCCCGAGCGCCGTCGCGGCGTGCGGGAACGCCGGTGCATCCGGCGAGATCGGGCCGACCTCGCGCATGACGCGGTTGGCAACACCGCGTGCGGGGCGTCCTGTCATGACATTGGTGATGACGGTGGAATCATCATGCGCCTGGGCCAGTGCGACGCGGGCCGGCGCGATCACCTTGGATTCCGGGCAGCGCAGATAGGCGCTGCCGATCTGCACGCCGGATGCGCCCAGCGCAAACGCCGCCGCGATGCCGCGCCCGTCGGCGATGCCGCCGGCTGCGATCACCGGCACCCTCACCGCATCGACCACCTGCGGCACCAACGCAAACGTGCCGGGTTGCTGGGCGATATTGTCGGTCAGGAACATGCCGCGATGGCCACCGGCTTCGGCGCCTTGCGCGATGATGACGTCGGCGCCGTTCTCCTCCAGCCAGATCGCTTCCTTCACGATGGTTGCCGACGACATCACGATGCAGCCGGCCGCCTTGACGCGCTTGACCAGCGCCGGATCCGGCAGGCCAAAGTGGAAGCTGACCACTTCCGGCTTCAGCTCTTCCACCACGGCGCACATCGCCTCATCGAACGGCGCGCGGTTGGCGGCAGTGACAGGCGCGGCGGGATCGAGGCCCAGCTCCTTGTAATATGCCCCAAGCCGCGACTTCCATCCGGCCTCACGCGCGGGATCGGCATCGACCGGCGTGTGACACATGAAGTTCATGTTGACCGGCGCCGAGACGCGCTGGCGGATGATGTTGACCTGCTCGCGCGCCTTCTCGGCCGAGATCATCCCGCACGGCAGCGAGCCGAGCGCCCCGCCCTGCGCCGCCGCGATCACCAGCTCGGCGTCCATGATGCCGGCCATCGGCGCCAGCACGATCGGAAATTCGGTCTTGAAGAGGTCGATGATCCGGCGGTCTGGCCACATGGTTTCTACTCGCTTGGGTGAATTGAAGGTGTGAACGGTCAGGCGGCGAAGGAGTTGCGTCGTCCGTTCAATATCTGGTCGGCCTCGGTGACGATCCTGTCAACGATCTCGGCGGCCGGCGGGATATCATGGATCAGCCCGACCGCTTCGCCCGCGATGACGGCGGCAATATCGAAATTACCCGCGGCCCTCGCAGCCGCATATTCGGCGGCGACCGCTTTGACATTTTGCATGAGTTCGACCTCGCGTCCGATCCAGCGCCGCGCATGATCGTTGATCAGGCAACGGCCGGTGAACGGCGCCGGCCAGACATTGTTGCGCGAGAGATCGAAGATGATTCCGCGGACGCTGTTGCCGCTCGACGCCGCGCAGATGCGCCGTTTCGCTTCCTCGGCACCGTCGCATTCCTGGCTGGCATAAAAGCGCGTGCCCAGCAGCACACCGGAAGCACCCAGCATCATCATCGCCGCGAGCCCGCGACCATCGCCGATGCCGCCGGCCGCCGCGACCGGTACCCGGCCGGCTGCAAGATCGACGATCGCCGGCACAATGTCGATCGTCGTCCGCGACGCGCCATGGCCGCCAGCCTCCGTTCCCTGCGCGATCAGAATGTCGGCGCCTGCATCGAGGGCCTGCCGCGCCATCGTCTCGTCCTGCACCTGACAGATCAGCAGTGCGCCCGACGACTTAATGCGCGGTGCGAAGGGCTTTGGATCGCCGAACGAAAGCATGATCGCGCGCGGACCCACTTCAAGCGCGATCTCGAGCAGCGCCGGCTGTTTCGCAAGACTCCAGGTAATGAAGCCGATGCCGAAGGGATCAGAGACATCGGCAAGCTTGGCCGTCTCCTGCTCGAGCCATGCCCGGTCACCATAGCCGCCACCGAGAATACCAAACCCCCCTGCGGTGCTGACCGCCTTGGTGAGACGCGCGCCCGCGATGACGTCCATCGGCGCCGACAGGATCGGATGCTGGATGCCCAAACGAGCGGTCAACGGTGTCGATATCGGCATGTCCCTTCCCCGAAGTCTGGACAGCCAGATTAGACCGAACTATCATTCTCTAAAAATGAATACTAGAGAATTCAGACATCTCTAAAATGAAACGGAACGCCCCATGGAGCTGAGCGATCTCCTGACCTTTGCGACCGTCGCACGCCTGGGCGGCATCACCCGCGCCGCCGAAGAACTCAACACCGTGCAGTCCAACGTCACCCAACGCGTGAAGGCGCTCGAAGCCGAGATCGGTACCGCGCTGTTCGAGCGGCACAGCCGCGGCATGACGTTGACCGGCGCCGGCCGGCGCCTGCTGCCCTACGCGCAGCGGATGGCCGCGCTGTCTCGCGAGGCGCTGCTCGCCGCGCGCGACGATGGCGAACCGAAGGGACCCCTCGCGATCGGCTCAATGGAAACGACGGCGGCGGTGCGCCTGCCCTCCCTGCTCGCCGAATTCCATCGCCGTTTCCCGGCGGTGCGGCTGAGCCTGCGGACCTCGACGACGGCCGAGCTCGTGGCCGGTGTGCTCAATGGTACATTCGACGGTGCGTTCGTCGCGGGCCCGATCGATCATGCCGAACTCGATGCGACGGTCGCCTTCCGCGAAGAACTGGTGCTGGTGACCGCGCGGCGCTGGCAGACCCTCGCCGCCCTGCGCGCGGGCACGCCGGAATCGGGGCCAACCGCGCTGGTGTTCCGCACCGGCTGCACGTACCGCCAGCGGCTCGAGCAGATTTTTTCGGAATTCGGCTGGCCGTCTTCCGCGCGGTTCGAACTCGGTACGCTCGACGGCATGATCGGTTGCGTCGCCGCCGACATGGGCGTGACGATGCTGCCGCGCGCCGTGGTCGGACGGAACGACACCGTCAGCATCCACACGCTGAATCCTGCGCAGTCCAAGGTCGAGACGCTCTTCATCACCCGCCGCGCTGTCCATCAATACAGCGCCCTGCAGGGCTTTGCTTCCTGCCTGAGCGGCAATGGCGAGGTTATTGCCGCCTGATACTCCAGCGCCGCGCCGCGACGCCGGCCCAGATCGCCTCGACCAGCCCGAACGGCCAGGCGCCCTGCAGAAATCCGTAAACTGAGCCGAGCCCGCAAGCTCCGGCGAAGGCGAGGATGCACCAGTGGCTGCGATCTTCCAGCGCGTAAGCCACCAGCATCGCGGTCACTGCGAACAGGCCGAACAGGCTAAGCGCATCCATCGTCTTCTCACTCCACTTTTCGTTCCGCCCTGCGAAACGACCCTGCCATATTTTCGCAACAAGCCGCTTTGCGCTGCACGCTTCCGCGCCACAGCGATTGTTTTCAAACCAATTGAAGCGCTGCGCGCTGCGACGTTAGTATGAGGCGCTAGTTGCCAAAAACCATAACGTCAACATCTGGGAGGGACTGCGATGCGCCTTGCATTCGTATTGAGCTGTTCTGTTGCCTTGTTAGGTACGGTCGGAACGGCAAGCGCTCAGGATTGGACCAAATCGAAATGGGGACCGAACGACGAGATCGGCGCCGCCAATTACATGAAGCCCGAACTCGTCGTGAAGGCGGCGGGTTTGGTCAAGACCGGCAAGACCTACGCGCTCGGCATTCCCGTCGACACCAAGACCCCGGCCTACCCTCCGCGAGCCTTCAAGATTACGGTGGTGCAGCCCGGTCAGGCCGGCATTCCCGGCTTGGGACCGAGTAAGACCACCTATAATGACGACATCATCGAGGGCTGGGTCGGCGTCGGCAGCCAGCTCGACGGCCTCGGCCATATCGGCGTCGAGCACGTCTATTACAACGGTAACAAGCTGCTCGATTTCGCCGATCCCACCGGATTGAAAAAGCTCGGTGTCGAAAAGATCCCGCCGATGGTGACGCGCGGCGTGCTGCTCGACATGGCGGCTCATTACGGTACCGACGTGATCAAGGAAGGCACCGCCTTTAACACCAAGGAGATCGAGGAAGTTGCGAAGAAGCAGGGCGTCGAAATCCGCCAGGGCGACGTCGTGATCTTCCACACCGGCTGGCTGAGCCTGATCGGCAAGGACGACAAGCGCTTTGGCGCCGGCGAACCCGGTCTCGGCGTCGAAGGGGCCAAGTACCTCACCGGCAAGGGCGTGGTTGCCATCGGCGCAGATACGTGGGGTCTCGAAGCGGTCCCGTTCGAGACCAAGAACATCTTCGAGGTGCACCAGATCCTGTTGCCGATGAACGGGACCTACATCCTCGAAAACATGGACACGGCCGAACTGGCCAAGGACAAGGCCTATGAGTTCCTGTTCGTGCTCGGCCAGCCGCGGTTCAAAGGCGGCGTGCAGAGCATGATCAACCCGGTCGCGATCCGGTAACGCCACATCTACAGGCGGCGTGGCGTTCTCGCATGGACGCCACGCCGTGATCGGCTTTGCGCGCATGACGGGCCGGTGTTATGCGGGGTCATGTCCGCCCCTATCCTTCCCCTGATCGAAGCTGTTACCCACTGGCCTGAGCGTGGTGCCCTGATCGGCCTCGATCTCGGCACCAAGACCATTGGTGTCGCCGTGTCCGACCCCGACCGGCGGCTGGCTACCGGCGTCGAGACCATCAAGCGCAAGGCCTTCAAGGCCGATGCGGCGCGGCTCCTGGCGATATCGGGCGAACGCAACGCGGTCGGCTTCGTGCTCGGCCTGCCGATCAACATGGACGGCAGCGAGGGGCCGCGCGCGCAATCGACCCGGGCCTTTGCCCGCAATTTCTCCAACCTCACAGGACTCGCCATCGCGCTGTGGGACGAGCGGCTCTCGACGGCTGCCGTCGAGCGTGAATTGATCGGCATGGACGTTTCCCGCGCCCGCCGCGCCGAGGTGATCGACGAGCATGCCGCCATCTTCATCCTGCAGGGCGCGCTGGACCGGCTGACGAAGCTGCGCAGGGACGCTTAAGCATGGCGGTCGTCAGCGCGGCGCTGCTGCCGGTGTTTTTTCTGATCGTGCTCGGCTTCTTCCTGAAGCGGACCTTGATACGGCCTGAGGCGCAGTGGCATGGGCTGGAACGGCTGACTTACTACGTGCTGCTTCCGGTCCTGCTGATCCAGACGCTGGTGAAGGCCGACCTTACCAGGGTGCCGCTGGCCGGCGTCGGAGGCGCGCTGCTGCTGTCGGCGCTCGCGATGTCACTGCTGTGTCTTGCGCTGCGTCCCCTGCTCGCCCGCGCCGCGGTCGATGGTCCCGCCTTTACCTCGATCTTCCAGGGCGCGACGCGCTGGCAGACCTATGTGGCGCTCGCCGTCTCCGGCAGTCTGTTCGGCGACCTCGGGCTGGCGCTGGCGTCCGTCGCGATGGTCGCCATCATCCCGCTGGTCAACGTACTCAGTGTCGCGGTGCTTGCCCATTACGCCTCGCCGGAAAAGCGCTCGGCCGGTTCGATCGTCGTGACGGTATTGAGCAATCCACTGATCTGGGCCTGCGCGATCGGGCTGGCGCTCAACGTCACGCACATTCCGCTGCCCAAACTCTGGCATGAGGTGGCGGACGCGCTCGGCCGCTCCTCGCTCGCCATCGGGCTGCTGGTGACCGGCGCCGGCCTGCATCTCGAAGGCCTGTTCCGGCCGAGCCTTGCCGCCGCCGTCGCGGTGTTCCTCAAGCTGGTGCTGATGCCGGCGATCACGGTCGCGTTGGCGTTACAATTCGGACTTGCCGATTCCAACCTCGCCGTCGTGACGGTCTGTTCGGCGGTGCCCACGGCGTCAAGCGCCTACGTGCTGGCCCGGCAAATGGGCGGCGACGCACCGCTATTGGCGCAGATCATCACGCTGCAGACCATTTTGGCGGCGGTGACGATGCCGATCGCGATTGCGCTGGTGAATTAGGGCGCATTTTCGAAATGCGGACCAATGCTTGAATCACGGAGGTGGTGGCGGCGGAGGCGGCAACTGCAATTTCCGCGCGATTTCCGCATATTTTTCCGCACTTACCTGATAGTAGGTGTAGTTCATTTTTGCGATATCGTACAGGGACGCGGCGATTTTGCTGATGTCGACCGGCTCCCTTTTTGCACACTCAAATATCTCCTTGATAAGTTTATTCCAGCTTCGCTCATCTTTCATAGTCGTGCTCAAATCAACGATGCTGACCACGTCCATCGGCCTCGAGATTCGCCGTATGTTGCTCTGTATCTCCAGACTTCGTAACTCGTCTTTTATCCTTGATATCACATCGGAGATCTTCAGGACTTCATCCTGCGTCGAATTAACGTACGATAACAGTTCCAGGTAAAGTTGATCGATCAATTTTCTCCGCGCGTACCACGTGAGATTTATCATATTGTAGACCGTCAATTCCTCCTTGTTCGTTGTGTCGTGAATTCCAAAAATGGGAACATCGATCGGCGCCGCAGTGAAATAGAACTTCATCCGAGTGGCACCATCGATCTCTTCGTAGCGTCGAAGCGTCAGACGATAAAGATTATCGGACCCGATCGGACGCATAAAGCAGCCGAGCGGTGCACTCTTCTTGGTGGCGGTTCTCAGCATGCGCGCCAGTTCGGGTTCGTAAATGTCGCTATCTGCCCAATGCCCGGACAATTCCTTCCAGTTCCAAGCGCCGGTCGAGACGTTCTTTCCGAACAGCGATTGCCAGTCCTGCGTGCCCATGAACAACGCCTCGTCAGGAAGCGCTTCATTTTCGAGCTGCACTTTATTGCTTTCAGAATTTTCCAACTCAATGGAGAAATTTGGAACAAGATCGAAGTTTATCGCGATGACATGCGTGTAATCGAACGCCCTGCAAATGTCGGCGGCGGTCTTGTGCAGAAAGGATGGATCTATGCTCGGAAATATTCCTCGATCAACGTACAGCTGCTTGAGAAATTCGAAAACGTGCTCTTGAGATATGGGTACTGATATGTACTGGTTCAGCGCTCGCGGTTTGCTGACACCTGGATCGTGGAGAATAACAATTGATCTTGTTTCGTCTTTGCTAAGGGCCGTTTGAAACTGACCGGCCTCAAGCAGGCAGTACCCCCAATCCTGATCCTCTCCCGTGTAAAGCAGGACAAAGATATCCGCGCTCTGAATCCCTGCGGTTATCTCTGGAGTTAACTCTCTGCCCTTCTGAAAATCTTCTGCGAGAACTACTTTTATCTTGTTGCCTGAATACGACGCGATCAAATTCCCGATCTTGCGCGCCGCCTCACTATCTTTCGGCATCTTGTGGCTGATGAAAATCGTTAGATCGGCCATCGCCCTCTCCAATCAATTCTCGGTGGCAAATTAGGAACTTAGAAAATACAAAAGAATCGATCTGCTAAATCAACCGCACCAACGTGACGAGCGTCCCAGCAGTCCGCTACTCGTCGCTTCCCTTCGTGTCGCTTCTCCCGTGACGAGCGGCTCTGCATTCAACCCCATCCTTGGTTGCAGTACAAGGGAGATCGACTTTGGGGTGTGATAAATCTCCTTGACTACCGGGCTGGGCAGCTAATTTCAGAGATCGCGCTTGGCGCTCGACCGGCCGACCCTTTACGCGTTCCCCGCCAGCCAGAACGTCTGTATCGTCGCAGCCAGATTATTGATGCCGTGCAGGACGATCGTCAGCCAGATGGAGTTCATGCGGTAGCGGAGATAGCCCAGCAGCACGCCGATCGAAAACACCTCGCCGAAGAAGAACCAGTCGTACTGCAGATGCAGCGAGGTCCAGGCCAGCGACGACAGGAAGATGGCGCCGGCGACGCCGAGCTTTGATTCCGACCAGCCGCGGTAGAGAAACCCGCGCGAGAATATCTCTTCCCACATCGGCGCGGCGACGCAGAACGCGATCACCAGAAGCCACAGCGCGCCGTCGGCCTGCGCGGATTTCAGCACCTCGCCCATGAAGCCCGGCGTCACCTCGCGTCCGAGCGCCCGCGACAGCAGGTCCCAGACGCCGACAAGGATGGCCAGGGCCGCGACGCCGATGAAGAAATTGCGCCATGAAGTCCAGCGCAGCGCCAGATAATCGGTAAAGGATATGCGCGTCGGACGGATCGCGATCCACGTCGCCAACAGCACGGCGGGCAATCCCAGGATGACCGAGAGCGAGATGGTCAGGCCGCTGCCGACGACACGGATCGCTTCGGCGACATCGAACGATCCGCCCTGCCGCAGCACGAAGTAGACGATGACCGCTACCTGGCCGAGGAACATCGCCGCGAAGATGAACAGGCCCCACAGCGTCGTGCCCCAGAATTTCCAGACGTGTGGCGGTCGCTGATCGGGGATCACTGGCGGAACTGCCACGGGAACTGCGGGAGTAAGGGAATCCATCAGACGGCTTTCATTAGAGCGGGATGAGATTAGGTTGGGCCGTGACGACGGGCCATCTCGTGCCCCCGGACGCAAGCGGCGTGAGTGCTGCGAGCCGGGCCATTCTACTTTGCATGGGGTTGTTTTCGCGATTTTGTGTCTAGGCCCTGCGGTGTACCACGGAAGAGTATCTGCACTGCGTCCGGGAAACGAGATCGTTAACTTCGCGCTAATGGCGAATCGATTCGACTCGAACCCATCCCGCTCTAGCGAGATCGTATTCACGGCAGCGCGCGTTCCAGCAGGCCGCTTATGTCGTTATTGGCCAGATCGACCGCGCCGTACATGCCGGCGTGATTCCCGGCAAGGCGCGTGGCCGCGAATAACTGTGCATGCCGCGACGACACGGCATTGAGCGCGGCAGAAGCCGCCAGCAGCGCCAGCCTTTCGACCGCCAGCCGCGCCACACGCTCGCTGTCCGGCCGCCGGAACGCCTTGCCGATGAAGGTGACCACCTCGCCCGCGCCCGGCAATCCGAGCGTCTCGCCGGTCAGTTCATGCACGATGCTGGACGCCACGTCCGGCTCGCGCGACAGCGCACGGAGGACGTCGAGGCACATCACATTGCCGGAGCCTTCCCAGATCGCATTGACCGGCGCCTCCCGGTAATGCCGCGCCAGAATGCCCTCCTCGACGTAACCATTGCCGCCGAGGCACTCCATCGCCTCATAGAGAAAGCCCGGCGCGCTCTTGCAAACCCAGTATTTGATGGCGGGCGTCAGCAGCCGCATATAGGCGGCTTCCTTGGCGTCAACGGGCGCGCGGTCGAACGACCGGCACAGCCGCATCACCAGCGCGACCGTGGCCTCGACATGCAGCGCCATGTCCGACAGCACCGCCTGCATCAGCGGCTGATCGGCGAGATGCTTTTGGAACACGCTGCGATGCCGCGCGTGATGCAGCGCATGCGCGAGGCCCGATCGCATCAGGCCGGCGGACGCAATCGCGCAATCCTGCCGCGTCAACTGCACCATCTGGATGATGGTGCGGATACCCTTGCCCTCGGCGCCGATGCGCTCGGCATAGGCGCCGTGAAACTCCACTTCGGACGACGCGTTGGAGCGGTTGCCGAGCTTGTCCTTGAGCCGCTGGAACCGGATCGCGTTGATCGACCCATCCGGCGCAAAGCGCGGCATCAGGAAGCAGCTCAGTCCTTCCTCGGCCTGCGCCAGCACCAGAAAGGCGTCGCACATCGGCGCCGACATGAACCATTTATGCCCAGTGATGCGGTAGGCGCCGCCATCGCGCTCCGCGCGCGTCATATTGGAGCGGACGTCGGTGCCGCCCTGTTTCTCGGTCATGCCCATGCCAAGCGTCATGCCGCGCTTGGTCCACCACGGCGCAAACGCCGGATCGTAGGATCGCGTGCCCAGCACCGGCATCACCTTGGCCAGCAGATCGGGCTGTTCCGCCAGCGCGGCGACGGAGGCCCGCGTCATGGTGATCGGGCAGAGATGCCCGGTCTCGACCTGCGAGGCGATATAAAATTTCGCCGCGCGTATCACCTCCGACGCCCCGCCGGCGGGCTTGCCGTCGGCGGTCCACGTCGAATTGTGCACGCCGGCATGTGCACTGTGCGCCATCAGCTGGTGATAGGCCGGGTGAAACTCGACCTCGTCGCGCCGGTTGCCGCGCGCATCGAACGTCCGCAGTTTCGGCGTGTTCTCGTTGGCGACGCGGCCGCGTTCCGCCATCGCCGCCGAGCCCCAATGCTTGCCGAACTCCGACAGTTCGCCCTCGGCCGAAGCCCCGCCATTGGCGGCGACCGCCTCGACCAGCGGCCGGTCGACCGCATAGAGATCGATATCTTCGAACGGCGGCGACTGGTTGAAGACCTCGTGGGTCGCGAATGCTGCCTGGCTCATGGCTGGTCCTGGAACCGTGAATTACTTCCGCTGGGTGATCGGGAAATCATAGGCCTGCCTGCCCGCCCCGGGCAGCGAAAAGTGCCACCACTCCTTCGAATAGTTTACAAATCCTCGCCGCGCCATCACCTGAACCAGCTCCTCCCGCCAGCGGCGCTGGGCTGCGGTGACGGATTTCGCCGCCGTGTGCGACTTGACGTCGGAACAGTCGTAGCCGGTGCCCATGTCGACGCTGCCGTCCGGCGCGCGAAGGTTCACGTTGGCGGAGCAGTCGCCATAGTCCTTGGTGGGATCGAAGGTGGCCGAATTGTCGGCTTTCAAATCGACCAGCGTGAGATCGAGCGCGGCGCCGGTGGAATGGCCGGAGCGTTCGGCGATGTAGCCGAGCCGAAACAGATCGGCCTTGCTGAACGCCGGGTTGTACCGTTTTCCCGCCACCGTCTCCTTGCCGTCGCGCGACCAGGCCACCATGTCGGCAACCGCGCGCGTCGGCCGGTAGCAGTCGAACATCTTCAGCGACAGGTTCTGCAGCGCGAGATCGTCCTGAACGCTCTTCAGCAGCGCGCCGACCTCGCGCTTCACCACGCATTCGGCCGCCTCATAGCCCCTGAGCGGGCGGCCGACGAAGTTGTTCGAACCGGCGTAGCGCATATCCTGGATGATGGTCGGATCGATATCGCGCAGATAGACGAAACCGGCCGGCAACTTCTGCGCCTGCGCGGCGGTGCCCGTGAGACAGCTTGCCGCCAATATGGCCGTGAGCACTATGCGCGCTCTCACTTCCTTATTCGTGCGGATCACTGCACCCGCTCCGAACTGACCACCGGCTTCGTGATCGCGGTATCCATGTATCTGTTGCCGGCCAACGCGCTTCTCGGCCATGGCCGGCGTGGCTGCTATCCCTGCGAGGCAGGCGATGGTACCCGCCAGCATCCGCGAAGCGATCCGGACGCATTGAATGAAATGCCGCACGTTTTGCCCAGCCTGATGCACCGTGCGCCATCCTAGCTGAATCGCTCCTCAGGGCCCACCGTCCGGCCGTTTACCCTGCCGCCGAAGCGCTAGTGGATAAGTCCGGACGCCGGATTTGACGCTTGCCCTGCATGGCATCTCTGCCTATAGCAAGGCTTTAATGACCCCTGCATCGAAATCGACCTTCGTCCTCGGTCACCGGCATCTGCTGGGAATCGAGGGACTTTCCGCTGCCGATATTACCGGCCTGCTCGACCTTTCCGAGGAATATGTCGAGCTCAACCGCCAGGTGGACAAAAAGCGCACTTCCTTGCGCGGTCGCACCCAGGTGAACCTGTTTTTCGAGGCCTCGACCCGCACCCAATCCTCGTTCGAACTGGCAGGGAAACGGCTCGGCGCCGACGTCATGAACATGTCGGTGTCCTCATCCTCGATCCGCAAGGGCGAGACGCTGATGGACACGGCGGTGACGCTCAACGCCATGCACCCGGATATCCTGGTGGTGCGGCACCACGCCTCCGGCGCGGTGGAACTTCTGGCGCGCAAGGTTGACGGTTCCGTGATCAATGCCGGCGACGGCGCCCACGAGCATCCGACCCAGGCGCTGCTGGACGCGCTGACCATCCGCCGGAATAAAGGCCGGCTGGAAGGGCTCGTGATCGCGATCTGCGGCGACGTGATGCATTCCCGCGTGGCGCGCTCCAATATCCTCTTGCTCAACACCATGGGCGCCCGCGTCCGCGTCGTCGCCCCCTCCACGCTGTTGCCGCGCGGCATCGAGCGGATGGGCGTCGAGGTCGCGCGCGACATGCGCGAGGGCCTCAATGGTGCCGATATCGTGATGATGCTGCGGCTGCAGCGCGAGCGCATGAACGGCTCGTTCGTGCCGTCGTCGGGCGAATACTTCCACTATTTCGGTCTTGACCAGAAGAAGCTCGCCTATGCCAAGCCGGACGCGCTGGTGATGCATCCGGGGCCGATGAACCGCGGCGTCGAGATCGACTCGATCGTGGCCGACGGCGCGCAATCGCTGATCCGTGAACAGGTGGAAATGGGAGTGGCGGTGCGGAT
Source organism: Bradyrhizobium algeriense (assembly GCF_003062295.1). Taxonomy (GTDB): domain Bacteria; phylum Pseudomonadota; class Alphaproteobacteria; order Rhizobiales; family Xanthobacteraceae; genus Bradyrhizobium; species Bradyrhizobium algeriense. The sequence goes on from NZ_PYCN01000010.1 coordinate 167,694, forward strand.
GGCGGTGCTCGAAGCACTCGCCCGCAACCTGCCGAACGCGTGAAACCATGCTGACTGATAGACGCCCGATCCTGCTCGCCAATGCCCGCGTCGTCGATCCCTCCCGGGATTTCGACGGGCCCGGCGACGTCCTGATTGCCGATGGCACGATCCGCGACTCCAAGCGCGGCATCGGCGCGGCCGGCGTGCCCGAAGGCACCGACATCATCAATTGCGCCGGCAAGATCGTCGCCCCCGGGCTGATTGACATGCGCGCCTTTGTCGGCGAGCCCGGCGCCAGCCACCGCGAGACGTTTGCCTCTGCCAGCCAGGCGGCTGCAGCCGGCGGCATCACTACCATCATCTGCCAGCCGGATACCTCGCCGGTGATCGACAATTCGGCGACGGTGGACTTCGTGCTGCGCCGTGCGCGCGACACCGCGATCGTCAACATCCACCCGATGGCCGCACTGACCAAAGGCATGGGCGGCCAGGAGATGACCGAGATCGGCCTGTTGAAGGCCGCCGGCGCCGTCGCCTTCACCGACGGCGACCGGAGCGTCACCAACGCCCAGGTGATGCGCCGGGCGCTCACCTATGCCCGCGATTTCGACGCACTGATCGTCCATCACACCGAAGACCCCGATCTGGTCGGCGAAGGCGTGATGAACGAGGGCGAATTCGCCGCGCGACTTGGGCTCGTCGGCATTCCCAATGCCGCCGAAGCCGTGATGCTCGAGCGCGACATACGCCTGGTGGCGCTGACCGGCGGGCGCTACCACGCGGCCTCGCTGTCCTCGATCGAGTCGCTGGAAATCCTCAAGCGCGCGCGCGACGCCGGCCTCTACGTCAGCGCCTCCGTGTCGATCAACCATGTCACGCTGAACGAAAACGATATCGGCCCCTACCGGACCTTCCTGAAGCTGTCGCCGCCGCTGCGCACCGAGGAGGACCGCCTCGCGCTTGTCGCCGCCCTCGCCTCCGGCCTGGTCGACGTCGTGATGTCCGACCACAACCCGCAAGACGTCGAGGTCAAGCGGCTGCCGTTTGCCGAGGCCGCTGCCGGCGCGGTCGGGCTGCAGACCATGCTGCCGGCGGCGCTGCGGCTGATCCACAATGGCGAGATGGACTTCAAGACGCTGATCCGGGCGATGTCGACGCGGCCTGCGGAACTGCTCGGCCTTCCCGGTGGCTCGCTCCGCGCCGGTTCCCCCGCCGACGTCGTCGTGATCGACCCCGATACGCCCTGGGTGCTCGATCCCGCCGACCTCAAATCGCAGTGCAAGAACACGCCGTTCGATGAAGCCCGCTTCTCGGGGCGCGTCGTGCGTACTATCGTGGGCGGGCGGACGGTCTATGAACATGTCTGATTCGTGCGAAACGGGCCGCGGTGGGAGCTACCGCCATGTCTGACGCATTCCTCATCGTCGCCTTCCTGCTCGGCTATCTCTTCGGCTCAATCCCGTTCGGCATGGTGCTGACCAGGCTTGCCGGTACGCAGGATCTGCGCTCGATTGGAAGCGGCAATATCGGCGCCACCAACGTGCTGCGCACCGGCCGCAAGGGCCTCGCCGCGGCAACCCTGATCGGCGACATGCTCAAGGGCACGATCGCGGTCATCATCGCCGGCTATTACGGCGGCGCCAATGCGGCGATGCTGGCCGCGCTCGGCGCCTTCCTCGGCCACCTCTTCCCGGTCTGGCTCAAATTCAACGGCGGCAAGGGCGTCGCCACCTATATCGGCGTGCTGATCGGCCTGTTCTGGCCGGCAGCCCTGATGTTCTGCCTGATCTGGCTCGCCACCGCCGTCACCACGCGGTACTCCTCGCTCTCGGCGCTGGTCGCAGCCTTCGTCACGCCGCTGTTCCTGTGGTGGTTCGGCCACCCGGCGCTGGCGTCGCTGTTCGTCGTGCTGACATTGCTGCTGTTCTGGAAGCACGGCGAAAACATCAAGCGGCTGCAGGCGGGCAACGAAGGCAAGATCGGGGCGAACTAACCCGACCAGCCGGCCCTACTCGGCCGGGCTTGGCGCCAATTGCCGCTCCTCGCGAAGCGGCTCGATCGCCATCCGGTATCCGCGAAGCCTTGCCAGCGGCGTCAGCATGGCGAAGATGAATTTCTGCAAGAAGATTGGCGGCCCCGCGAGATAAAGGTGGTCGCGATAGGTGTGAAGCACCAGCGCGATGGCGAGGAAATTCGGATCACCCTTGCTGGAAAACCACTCGGGCCGATGCACGGCAAGGGTTGCGAAATTCGCGAAGAAGCGAAGCTGCTGCTGCGCCGGCCTGAACTCGATCTCCAGTTCAGCCGCGCCATCGCCTGCATTGGCAAAGAAATGCGGCTTACCACGCGGCACGACCGCACTTCCGCCAGCTTCGACAATCTGTTCCCTGCCCTCGACAACAATTTTGATGCGGCCCGATTTCACCGCAAAATGCTCGTCCGCCCCGGGATGGACATGAAGCAGCGCGTTGCCGCCGCCCGAACCGCCCCGCTCCAGGATGACTTCGAACCGGGCGACCGAGGGATCGTCGACCGGTCCTGAAAAGACGAAGGTCTCTTTGTTGAAGGCATTGCGCAGCTTCGTTCCGCGCTCGAGTTCGGTCAGCATCATCCATCTCCTCATCTCGTGCCGTCCACCGGCGTCGGAGATGCGCTGCCTAATGAGCTAGGTCATGAATGTATTGTAAAAATCCGACGCTGCGAGTTCGGCGTTCCAGCCGCGATATTCCGCGGCCGTCGTGCCGCGAAAGAACGTGTCAGGCGGCGCGCCAGCCAACGACCTGAAATCGTTGATCAGATGCGCCTGGTCGTTGTAGCCGGTCGCATAGGCGACGTCGGCCCAATCGCTGCCCCTGAGCCGCGCAGCGACGACCTTTTCCATCCGCGCGACACGGGCGAACTGCTTCGGGCTGACGCCGGTCAGCGTCTTGAAGCGGCGCTGCAGGCTGCGTTCGCCGACGTCGAGACACGAGGCAAGGTCTTTCATCGAGACCGCTGGATCCTGCTTGAGCGCGCAGATCGCGCGGTGGACGACAGGATCGAACCGGTTGGTGGCGGCACGCTCGCGCAGAAACTGCCGCATTCGCGCAACGCGCGCTTCCGCATTCTCCGCTTCCGCAAGCATTTCTTCCAGCAACGATGCCTCGCGGTCTCCAAAAATGTCAGACAGTTCCACGCTGGCATCGGTCATATCGGCCAGATCGCAGCCGAGCACGCGGCAAGCCTCTTCGGCCTTCAGCCGGACCAGCACGACACCAAGCGGACCACTGGGACGCAGGGTCATCGCTTTGGTTTGCATCCCATTGGCGGTGCGCTTGTAACGGGGCCGGTGCGCCGCCGTCATCGCCGCACGATAGTGCACGATCAGGACGGGCGACGTCGTCGGCAAGACCTTTATCGTGAGGGCGCGTGCCGAGCGCGCATCATCGAAATCGGCATCCCAGATCGCTTCGGCGAAGTCGCTGAGCGCCTCGCCTGCCGGAAAGAAGTGAGATTTGGGCATGCTTGATTGTCGTTCCTGCCGAAAGACCGTCCTTGTCACCTCTGTTTGTCGGCGTTCGCCCGGTCAGGTTGCATCGTTCCGCTCAAATAGATTTTGATTGACTTCCCGAAATCGACGGACCGCGCCCGGTGGTCTCATTGCCGCTTTAGCGCGCCCTCGACGAAGCGCGCTGCCGTCAGCGCCGCGGCATCGGCGCCATATCGCGCAATGACCTGCACGCCGACCGGCAATCCGCCGTCCGCGATGAGCGTGGGAACATTGACGCAGGGCACGCCCATCAGTGTCCATAATCGGTTGTATCGGGCGTCGCCGGTCGAGGCCAAACCCTGTGGCGCAGCGCCGGGCGCCGACAAGGTCAGCAGCACATCGACCTCTTCGAACACTTTTGCCAGTGCATGTCTGGCGCGGCCCGCAACGCCCATGGCCTCGTCATAGGCGGCCGGTGCCGTCCCCTTGCTTTCGTCGAGCCGTGCGCGCAACAGCGGCGCCATCGCGTCGTAATTTTCGCGGTATTCCCAGGCGAGCGCCTGATGCGCCTCGAATTCCTGGATCACCGAATGGGCGTGCCACGCCTCCGCAATGATCTCAGGCAAATCAAGCACCCGCACCGAGGCTCCGGCGCGTTCGGCAGCTTTAGTCGCGATTCGCAGCGCCTCCCCGCCTGACGCCTCCGGCGCACCGGCGAAATCCTGCGTCACGACGCCGATGCGCGGGGTCGGAATGCTGGGCGGCAGCCGCAATTCGGGCCGGCCCGTCATCGCGGAAAGGCCACGCGCCACGTCGTCCACGCCGGCCGCGAACAGGCCGACCGTATCGAGCGTCCACGAATAGCACTTCACGCCGACCGTCGGCAGCAAGCGGTACGACGGCTTGATCGCGGCGACGCCACAGAACGATGCGGGGCGGATCACCGAACCGCCGGTCTGCGTTCCCAATGCGAGCGGGATCATGCCGGCCGCCACCGCCGCCGCCGAGCCCGATGACGATCCGCCGGGCGTGTGGCCGTGGTTGTGCGGGTTGAGCGTCGGTGTCGGATCCACGGAGGCGAATGCGGTGGTCGTGGTCTTGCCCACGATGGTTGCGCCCGCCTGCTTCAGCATCATCACCACAGCCGCATCGCCGCGCGACCGATATCCCCGGTAGATCGGCGAGCCCATCTCGGTCGGGAAATCCGCCGTATCCATGATGTCCTTGATGCCGACCGCAATGCCGCGCAGCGGCCCGGCGCTTTGCGCGCGAGGACTTTCATTCCGACAAACGAAGGCGCCGATGGACTTTTCATGCGCATTGGTTGCTGCAAGCGACTGCGCGATGGCGTCGTCGGGTGAAAGTTCGCCGGCATCGATGCGGCGCTGAAGTTCGGCGAGTGAGATCATGAAGGCATTCCTGTGATGAGGATACAGGTTACGGAGGGCCTTGGCATGGAGCAAGCTTAACACCCATCACAATCAAACAGGTTGATCACAATCTCAGGTTGGGCAATGCTGCTACCCGCATGCATGACCGGACACAACTCACGCCCCACCTCACCGAGACCGACCGGATCGACCGGCTGCGGCTGATCCGCAGCGACAATGTCGGGCCGCGAACCTTCTATTCGCTCCTCAATCATTTCGGTAACGCGCGCGCGGCCCTGGAGCGGTTGCCCGATCTGGCGCGCCGTGGCGGTGCCGCGCGTTCAGGGCGCATCTGCAGCGAGGAGGAAGCGCGGGCCGAGATCGCCGCGGCGAAAAGGATCGGCGTCACGCTGGTCGCGCCCGACGAAGCCGCCTATCCCCCGCGGCTGGCGACGCTTGAGGATGCGCCTCCCTTGCTCGGCGTGCGTGTGCGCGCTGCGCCCGACGTCCTGATCCGGCCGATAATCGCGATCGTCGGCTCGCGCAACGCTTCCGGGGCCGGGCTGAAATTCGCCGGCCAGTTGGCGCGCGAGCTTGGCGAGGCCGGCTTCGTCGTCATCTCAGGCCTGGCGCGCGGCATCGATCAGGCCGCGCATCGCGCGACGGTCGAAAGCGGCACAGTCGCGGTGTTGGCCGGCGGTCACGACCGGATCTATCCGCCGGAGCACGGTGACTTGCTCGCCGCCCTGCTCGATCAAGGCGGCGCTATTTCCGAAATGCCGCTCGGCCATGTGCCGCGCGGCCACGATTTTCCCCGGCGCAATCGCCTGATCTCCGGCGCGTCGCTCGGCGTCGTCGTGATCGAGGCAGCGCATCGCTCGGGATCGCTGATCACGGCGCGGATGGCCGCCGAACAGGGCCGCGAAGTATTCGCGGTGCCCGGCTCACCGCTCGACCCGCGCGCCGCCGGCACCAATGATTTGATCAAGCAGGGTGCAACCCTGGTTACGGAAGCCAGTGACGTCATCAACGCGGTGGGGCCGATCATGGAGCGGCCGGTCGTGCTCGAGGCGCGCGAGGGCGATGACGAGCCGCTCGATTTCGACATCGATCCGGGCGTGCGCGCACGCATCGTGACGCTGCTCGGGCCGAGCCCGGTCAGCCTCGACGATCTGATCCGGATGTCGGGCCTCTCGCCCACCATCGTGCGCACGGTGCTGCTGGAGCTCGAACTGGCCGGCCGGCTGGAGCGCCATGGCGGCGGGCTGGTATCGCTGATCTAGCTCTTCTCATTGCGCGCGTCGAAACTCGTCCGCGCGCCCTCGATCTCCGGCAGATGCGCGAACGCCCATTGGCCGAGCGCCTGTACCGGGCTCGCCAGCCCGCGGCCGAGATCGGTGAGTTCGTAATCGACCCGCGGCGGGATGGTCGGAAACACGGTGCGTGTGACCAGCCCGTCGCGCTCCAGCCCGCGCAGCGTCAAGGTCAGCATCCGCTGCGAGATGCCGCCGATCGTGCGCTTGAGCTCGTTGAAGCGCTGCGGTCCACCGATCAGCGTCATGATCACAAACACGCTCCATTTGTCGCCGACCCGCGCCAGCACGGAAGCCACGGCGCGGCAACTATCGCCGGCATGCGGGCCCGGCGGCAGGGCAGGCACAATCTTGTGCTCGGGTCTCATGGCTGTGCTCGGGTGTAAAAAATGTGCGTTCTTGCGGGGTTCTGCCACGGTCACTCATATAGCGCCAGTTACAAATCTATACCAAAGGGTGACACCAACCATGAAACTTCTGCACATCGACTCCAGCGTGCTCGGCCCCCACTCCGTCAGCCGCCAGGTTTCCGCCGCCATTGTCGATCGGCTGCGCCGATCCACCCCCGGCCTCGAGGTCAGTTATCGCGATCTCACGCTCACGCCACTGGCGCATCTCACCGGTTCACACCTCGCCGCTGGCCAGGGGGCTGCCCCGGACGCGTCGCTGCGCGAAGATATCGCCGCCGGTCAGGCTGTGCTGGAAGAGTTTCTGGCCGCCGACGTCATCGTGCTCGGCGCCCCCATGTACAACTTCACGATTCCGAGCCAGCTCAAGGCCTGGATCGACCGCATCCTGGTCGTCGGCAAGACGTTCAAATACTCAGCGCAAGGCGCCGAAGGTCTGGCCGGCAACAAGCGTGTCATCGTCGCGATCTCGCGCGGCGGCTTCTATGGCCCGGGCACGCCGGCCGCAGTCGGCGAGCACCTGGAAACCTATTTGCGCTGGGTGTTTGGCTTCATCGGCATCAAGAATCCAGAATTCATTTCCGCCGACGGCATCCAGGTCGGCCCCGAACATCGCGAAAAGGCGGTGGCCGGCGCGCTAAAGGCCGCAGGCGATCTGAACGCCGCCTGAGTTGAGGCAATGGCGGCTGCCGTCGCCGCCCGACGGCAGGCAGCCGCTCAAATCAGAAGACGCCGTTCATGCGCAGCAGCACGATAATCAAGGAGACCAGGAGACCGACACCGGAAAACAGCGCGATCGAAACAAATTGCGCGGTGTCCGAATTTTCCGCCGGGGTCGAGGAGATGCCAGTGGTCTTCGGCACGGTTGCACCCACCCGTTTTTGGTTGCGAGACTCCTGCCTCGAAATCTCCAACAGCCAAACCCATGGTTCAATGCGCGTTCTGGCTCAGCGCCAATCCGCCGCAGGGCATCGAAGCCGGCCAGCGACCGAGATCATCAGACCGCCGGCCGGCTTCGATATTGCCGGGATATGCCCTACCCCCGATAGATCGGCGCGCCGCTCGGCGAGGCCGTGGCCCCGCCGTCGACGAACAGTTCCTGCCCCTGCACATGCGCAGAATCGTCCGAAGCGAGGAACAGCACCGTCTTCGAGATATGATCGGGTTCCCCGATGCGGCCGAGCGGCGTGGTTGCGCCGATGCGCTTCTCGAATGCCTTCTCGGCTTCGGGCGTCGCCAGCGCAGCGCCCCAGATCGGAGTACGGATTGCCCCCGGCGAGACCACGTTGACGCGGATATTGCGTGGCGAGAGTTCGGACGCCATCACCCGCGCCATTGCGCGCACACCGGCCTTGCTCGCCGCATAGGCTGAATAGCCGGGATTCCCGAGCACCGAGATCACTGAACCGTTCAGGATGATGGAGGCGCCGTCGTTGAGATGCGGGACTGCGGCCTGCACGGTGAAGAACACGGCAGTGACGTTGGTCCGGATCACCTTCTCAAAGGTTTCGAGCGTAGCGGCACCAAGCGGCGTACCGCCCGCGATGCCGGCATTGGCAAAAATGACGTCGAGCTTGCCGAATTTCGCGACCGCCTGCTTGATTGCAGCTTCCGTCGCCGCGATGTCGGTGGCATCGGCGACGATGGCGAGCGCATTCGGCCCAAGTTCTTTCGCAGCCGCTTCCAGCGTCTCCTTGTTGCGCCCTGTTATGGCGACCCGCGCCCCCTCCGCCACGAACAGTCTTGCGGTGGCGAGCCCGATGCCGCTGTTGCCCCCTGTGATCAACGCCGTCTTGTTCGCGAGCCTCATGGCCGCCTCCAATGGTTGCATTATTAAACTAGATTGCCTACCTAGGGCATCTGGTTTAATATTGCAACTACACAAGACTGTGATCTACCCACAGCGCGTTTTCGACGGAGCCCGCCATGGTGAAACGGACCAGCTTTGAACACGATGACTGCCCAGTCGCACGCGCGCTGGATGCGATCGGAGATTGGTGGTCGATTCTGATCATTCGCGAAGCGCTGTTCGGGGTCAGCCGCTTCAGCGAATTCCAGAAGAAGCTGGGCCTCGCCAAGAACATCCTCACGGTGCGGCTGCGCGCGCTGGTCGACCAGGGCATCCTGAAGACCGCGCCCGCCGCCGACGGCAGCGCGTATCAGGAATATCTGCTGACGCCGAAGGGGCGCGGCGTCTTCCCGATCCTGGTCGCCTTGCGGCAATGGAGCGAGGAGTTCGACGAGCGCCCGGAAGAGATCGCCACCATTCTGGTCGACAAGGAGAAGGGCCGGCTGGTTCGCAAGCTCGAACTCCATTCGCAGGACGGGCGGCTATTGGGTATGGACGATACCGCGCTGAAGCCGCGGCCGGCGGGCAAGCAGAGTAAGCGCGTTACGGCGTAGAGGATTGGTGTTCCACGTTCGTCATGGCCGGGCTTGTCCCGGCCAGCCACGTCTTTCTTGCTGGATTGGGGAAAGACGTGGATGCCCGGCACAAGGCCGGGCATGACGACTTTGAGGGAGCGCTCACGATAGCTTGTGTTTGCTCCTTGTGCGCAGGCGCTCTTCCGCCTCGAGTTGCGCCATGCCGAGCAGATGGCTGAGCACCTCCAGCCGATGGCGCTCCGCCAGCTTGACCAGTTCGGCAACGGTCTCCGCTATAAAGGCAACGGCCTCGTCGGGGCCGCCCTCCTCGCCTCGTTCATCGCTTCGTTCATCGGTTGGCGATTTCCGACGCTTGCCTGAAGCTTTTCGCTTTCGGCCGCCTGCAGCCTTGCTCAAAAAATTTGCATCCTAACGCGACACAAAGTATTGCCCAGAAATAACCCCTTTGATGGCGCAACTCTAGGGCGTATTTCGCAACTCGACAGATATAAGTCGACCCCAAAAGGTTCCCTGACGGCATTTGTAGATTTGACAGGGGCCGCCTCACCACCCATGTTCGGGTCCAATCGGTAGGCCGCGAGTCTCGCGGAACCCGCCTTTATCTTTTCCCGTAAGCCATTGGAATGACATGAATATCGTCATCGTGGAGTCGCCGGCGAAAGCCAAGACTATCAACAAGTATTTGGGCGCCTCCTACGAGGTTCTGGCCTCGTTCGGCCATGTCCGCGACCTCCCCGCTAAAAATGGTTCCGTCGATCCGGACGCGAATTTTCAGATGATCTGGGAGGTGGATCCCAAGGCGGCTGGCCGACTCAACGACATCGCCAAGGCGCTGAAGGGCGCCGACCGGCTGATTCTCGCAACCGACCCTGATCGTGAGGGCGAAGCGATCTCCTGGCACGTGCTGGAGGTGATGAAAGAGAAGCGCGCGCTGAAAGATCAGAAGATCGAGCGCGTGGTGTTCAACGCCATCACCAAGCAGGCCGTGACCGATGCGATGAAGGCGCCGCGCCAGATCGACGGCGCGCTGGTCGACGCTTACATGGCTCGCCGTGCGCTGGATTATCTGGTCGGCTTCACGCTCTCGCCGGTGCTGTGGCGCAAACTGCCGGGCGCGCGCTCGGCGGGACGCGTGCAGTCGGTGGCGCTGCGGCTGGTCTGCGACCGCGAACTCGAGATCGAAAAATTCGTTCCCCGCGAATACTGGTCGCTGGTCGCGACCCTGACCACGCCGCGCGGCGACAGTTTTGAGGCGCGCCTGGTCGGCGCCGACGGCAAGAAGATCCAGCGTCTCGACATCGGCTCCGGCGCGGAGGCCGAAGACCTCAAGAAAGCGATCGAGGCGGCGAATTTCACGGTTTCGACCGTGGAAGCAAAGCCCGCGCGCCGCAATCCGCAGGCGCCGTTCACCACCTCGACGCTGCAGCAGGAAGCCAGCCGCAAACTCGGCTTCGCGCCCGCGCACACCATGCGGATCGCGCAGCGGCTTTATGAAGGTATCGATATCGGCGGCGAGACCACCGGCCTCATCACCTATATGCGAACCGACGGCGTGCAGATCGACGGCTCCGCGATCACGCAGGCCCGCAAGGTGATCGGCGAGGATTACGGCAACGCCTACGTGCCGGATGCGCCGCGCCAGTACCAGACCAAGGCCAAGAACGCGCAGGAAGCGCATGAAGCGATCCGCCCGACCGATCTGTCGCGACGGCCTGCCGAGATGCGCCGCCGCCTCGATACCGATCAGGCCAAGCTTTACGAGTTGATCTGGATCCGCACCATTGCGAGCCAGATGGAATCGGCCGAACTCGAACGCACCACCGTGGACATCGCCGCGAAGGCCGGCTCACGCGTGCTGGATCTGCGCGCCTCGGGCCAGGTCATCAAGTTCGACGGCTTCCTCGCGCTCTATCAGGAAGGCAAGGACGACGACGGCGAGGACGAGGATTCGCGCCGCTTGCCCGCCATGAGCGCGGGCGAAGCGCTAAAGCGCCAGGCGCTCGCCGTCACCCAGCATTTCACCGAACCGCCGCCGCGCTTCTCTGAAGCCTCGCTGGTCAAGCGGATGGAAGAGCTCGGCATCGGCCGTCCCTCGACCTACGCCTCGATCCTGCAGGTGTTGAAGGACCGCGGCTACGTCAAGCTGGAAAAGAAGCGGTTGCATGGCGAGGACAAGGGCCGCGTCGTGGTCGCGTTCCTCGAGAATTTCTTTGCGCGCTATGTCGAGTACGACTTCACGGCGGCGCTGGAAGAACAGCTCGACCGCATCTCTAACAACGAGATTTCCTGGCAGCAGGTGCTGCAGGATTTCTGGATTGGCTTCATCGGCGCGGTCAACGACATCAAGGACCTCCGGGTCTCCGAAGTGCTGGATGCGCTGGACGACATGCTGGGGCCGCACATCTACCCCGCCCGCGCCGACGGCGGCGACGTCAGGCAGTGCCCGACCTGCGGCACCGGCAAGCTCAATCTGAAGGCCGGAAAGTTCGGCGCCTTTGTCGGCTGCTCGAACTATCCGGAATGCCGCTACACCCGGCCGCTGGCCGCCGACGGCGAAGCCAGCGCCGATCGCGTCCTCGGCAAGGACCCGGAAACCGATCTCGACGTGACGGTGAAGGCCGGACGCTTCGGCCCCTACATCCAGCTCGGCGAGCAGAAGGATTATGCCGAGGGCGAAAAGCCCCGGCGCGCCGGCATCCCGAAGAACATGTCGCCCGGCGACATGGAATTGGAACTGGCGTTGAAGCTATTGTCGTTGCCGCGCGAAATCGGAAAGCATCCGGAGACCGGCGAGCCGATCACCGCCGGCATCGGCCGCTTCGGCCCGTTCGTGCGTCATGAAAAGACCTATGCGAGCCTGGAAGCCGGCGACGAAGTGTTCGACGTCGGCCTCAATCGCGCGGTGACGCTGATTGCGGAAAAGATCGCAAAGGGCCCGAGCGGCCGCCGCTTCGGTGCTGATCCCGGCAAGCCGCTCGGCGAGCATCCGAGCCTTGGCGGTGTCGCGGTGAAGAATGGCCGCTACGGCGCCTACGTCACGGCCGGCGGGGTCAACGCCACGATCCCGAGCGACAAGACGCCCGACACGATCACGCTCGCCGAAGCCGTCGCGCTGATCGATGAGCGCGCCGCCAAGGGCGGCGGCAAGCCGAAGCGCGGCGCCAAGAAGAAGGCCGCGCCAAAGAAGGCAGCAGCCAAAGCTGCCGATCCCGGCGCGCCAAAGCCGGCCAAGAAGGCGGCAGTGAAGAAAGCCGCGGCGAAGCCGAAATCGGAAGCCGTCAGCAAGGCGCGCGCCCCGGTCGCATCCGCCGCCAAGACATCGGCGGCAAAGCCCGCACCCAAGACGCCTGCGAAAAAGAGCGCGGGCAAGGCCCGGGGATAAGTGAAGAGAAAACACGACAATGGTTTTCCAGGCCGGGACGCCATCGTCGCCTTTATCCGTGCGAATCCAGGCAAGATCGGCACGCGGGAAATCGCCCGCGAGTTCGGCCTGAAGAATGCCGACCGTGCTGAGCTAAAGCGCATCCTGCGCGAACTCGCCGACGAAGGCGCCATCGCCAAGCGCGGCCGGAAAATCCACGAGACGGCTCTCCTGCCCCCGACGGTGATCGCCGACATCACCGGCCGCGACACCGATGGCGAATTGCTCGCCACTCCCACCGAATGGGACACCGAGGAAAACGGTCCCGCGCCGAAGATCCGCATCCATGTCCCGCGCCGTTTGCAACCGGGCACCGCTGCGGGTGTCGGCGACCGGGCCCTGTTGCGGATCGAAAAGGCTGATGACGGGGAAGTCGCCCCCTATCGCGGTCGGATCATCAAGATCATCGATCAGGCCCGCACGCGCCTGCTCGGCATCTTCCGCGACCTGCCTGGCGGCGGCGGCCGGCTCGTACCTGTCGACAAGAAGCAGGCCGGGCGCGAATTGAACATCGCGCCGTCGGATACCGGCGGCGCCGAGGATGGCGATCTCGTCAGCGTCGATCTCGTTCGCGGGCGCGGCTATGGCCTCGCTTCCGGCAAGGTGAAGGAGCGGCTGGGCTCGCTGTCGAGCGAAAAAGCGATCAGCCTGATCGCGATCCACGCCCACGAAATCCCGCAAGCGTTCTCGCCGTCCGCGTTGCGCGAGGCCGAGGCCGCCGAGCCTGCGGCACTGAAAGGCCGCGAGGACTGGCGCGAGCTGCCGCTCGTCACCATCGATCCGCCCGACGCGAAAGATCATGACGACGCGGTGCACGCCGCGCCCGATCCAGATCCAAACAACAGGGGCGGCTACATCGTCCATGTCGCGATTGCCGACGTCGCCTTCTATGTGCGGCCCGGTTTGGCGCTCGATCGTGACGCGCTGACGCGCGGCAACTCGGTGTACTTCCCCGATCGCGTGGTGCCGATGCTGCCTGAGCGCATCTCCAACGATCTCTGCTCGCTGGTGCCGGGCCAGCCACGCGGCGCGCTCGCGGTGCGGATGGTGATCGGCCCCGATGGCCGCAAGCGTTCGCACAGCTTTCATCGGGTGCTGATGCGCTCAGCCGCCAAGCTGCACTATGCGCAGGCGCAAGCCGCCATCGATGGCCGCCCCGACGACACCACCGGCCCGCTGCTGGAACCAATCCTGAAGCCCCTCTACACAGCCTATGCACTCGTAAAACTCGCGCGCGACGAGCGCGATCCGCTCGACCTCGATCTGCCCGAGCGAAAAATCCTGCTCAAGGCTGACGGGTCAGTTGACCGCGTCATCGTACCGGAGCGGCTCGACGCGCACCGCTTGATTGAGGAATTCATGATCCTCGCCAACGTCGCAGCCGCCGAAATGCTTGAAAAGAAGGCGTTGCCGCTTATCTATCGGGTGCACGACGAGCCGACCCTGGAGAAGGTTCATAACCTCCAGGAATTCCTGAAGACGCTCGACCTGCCGTTCGCGAAGACGGGTGCGTTGCGCCCCTCCTTGTTCAATCGCGTGCTCGTTCAGGTTCGCGGCGAGGACTACGAACCGCTGGTCAACGAGGTGGTGCTGCGCTCGCAGGCGCAAGCGGAATATTCGGCGGAGAATTACGGCCATTTCGGCCTCAACCTGCGCCGCTACGCGCATTTCACCTCACCGATCAGGCGATACGCTGACCTGATCGTGCATCGCGCGCTGATCCGCGCGCTCGGCCTCGGCGAAGGCGCGTTGCCGGAAACCGAGACGCTGGAGACGCTCAGCGAGGTCGCGGCGCAGATTTCCGTGACCGAGCGCCGTGCGATGAAAGCGGAACGCGAGACGGCCGATCGCTTGATCGCGCATTTCCTCGCTGACCGCATCGGCGCGACGTTTCAGGGCCGTATTTCCGGCGTGACCCGCGCCGGGCTGTTTGTGAAGCTTTCGGATACCGGCGCCGACGGGTTGATCCCGATCCGCACGCTCGGCACCGAGTACTACAATTACGACGAGACGCGTCACGCGCTCGTCGGCTCACGCAGCGGTGCCATGCACCGATTGGGTGACGTTGTCGACGTGCGTCTGGTAGAAGCAGCGCCAGTGGCCGGCGCGTTACGTTTCGAGCTGTTGTCGGAAGGCCAGGTCATTCCGCGCGGCAGAAAACGCGACGGATCGAAAGCACAGGCAACGCCGTCGAAATCGCATCCGGGCCGCAGCCCGCGCGACAAGGTTCGCAAGCCCCACAAGGGCAAGTCCGGCAAAGCCAAGCCGGGCAAATCGAAGAAAGGCAAGTCATGGAAACGGTGAGCAGTGCGACGCCAGTCTGGACCCGGAATACCGTGCAAGCCGAGAAGCGCGACCTCTGGACCGCGATGAAGCGCGGCTTTCGCTGCCGCTGCCCGCGCTGCGGCGAAGGCAAGCTGTTTCGCGCCTTCCTGAAGACCGCCAATAATTGCTCGGCCTGCGGCCTCGATTTCACGCCGCATCGCGCCGACGATTTGCCGGCCTATCTCGTGATCGTCGTCGTCGGCCACATCGTGGTACCGGCGGCACTGTGGATCGAAACCAATTACGCGCCGGCCGTGTGGCTGCAACTGGCGATCTACCTGCCGCTGACTTTCATTTTATCGCTGCTACTGTTGCAGCCGATCAAGGGCGCCGTGGTCGGCTTCCAATGGGCCTTGCGCATGCACGGCTTTGACGAGAATGCCCCTGGCGACATTCCGCCGGTCTAGAGCTTCGGTTCTGATTGAATCAGAACCGAAGCTCTAGATTCTTGTTTTGACGCGTTTCCTTCACGCGAACCGGTATCCACTTCGCTCGAAAACGCAATAGCTAAAGCGGGCACAACAAGAGCACCAAAAATGGGGATGGGATGAACGACGTCGCGACTGCCGTACAAGAAGGAAAAGAAGCCGATCACCATCCCTATTTCCGGCCCAAGGATGCAGCCACGCTGATCCTGATCGACCGCTCCGGCGACAAGCCGAAGGTTCTGGTCGGCAAGCGCCACGACAAAGTGGTGTTCATGCCGGGCAAATATGTTTTTCCCGGCGGCCGCGTCGACAAGTCGGACAACCGCATTCCTGTTGCCGCGCCGATTTCCGGAGAGCTCGAAACCAACCTGCTCAAGGGTAGCCCGAAGATCGCACCTTCCCGCGCGCGGGCGCTCGCGGTCGCCGCGATCCGCGAAGCCTGCGAGGAAACCGGTCTCTGCCTCGGCCGCAAGGTTGAAAAACCCGTAAAACTCGACGGCGCCTGGCAACCGTTCACGGAAGCGGGCCTGCTGCCCGATCCGTCCAACCTGTTCCTGATCGCGCGCGCGATCACCCCGCCCGGCCGCGTCCGCCGCTTCGACACGCGCTTCTTCACCGCAGATGCTTCCAGCATCGCCCATCGCGTCGAAGGCGTGATCCATGCCGATGCCGAACTGGTCGAACTGGTGTGGGTCGAGATCGGCTCCCAGCCGCTCGCCGATGCGCATGCCATGACCAAGAACGTGCTCGCCGAACTCGACCGCCGCCTCGCCGCGGGGCCGCTGCGCCACGATGCACCGGTGCCGTTCTTTCATTTCTACGGCGGCAAGATGCAGAAGGACGTGCTGGGGGCGTAGGATCCCGCCCTCTCCACGTCATTGCGAGCGCAGCGAAGCAATCCATTCTTTCTTTCCGCGGAGAAATGGATTGCTTCGCTGTCGCTCGCAATGACGGTATTGGCGCCGTCGAATTGTTCTCCCCCAGTCCCCTAATTTGCAAAATTCTTCTCGATGCCGCCTGATGGCGCTGCCCTGATCGCCTCCCTATCTCTTCCCCAACAATAACAGCTACGGATCGGGCAATGGCACAGCGGCAACTCAAGCTCGGCGCGTTTATGCGTCCGGTCTCCATCCACACCGGCGCGTGGCGCTATCCCGGCGCCTGGCCCGATGCCAATTTCAATTTCGCGCGCATCAAGCAACTGATCCAGAAGCTGGAGGCCGGCAAGTTCGACGCCTTCTTCATGGCGGACCATCTCGCGGTGCTGAACATGCCGGTCAATGCGCTCAAGCGCAGCCACACCGTGACCTCGTTCGAGCCGTTCACGCTGCTGTCGGCGCTGGCCGGCGCCACCGAACATATCGGCCTGATCGCGACGGGATCGACGACGTTCGACGAGCCCTATCATGTCGCCCGGCGTTTTGCTTCGCTCGATCACATCAGCGGTGGGCGTGCGGGTTGGAATATCGTCACCACCTCCAATCCGGATGCCGCGCTCAATTTCGGGCTCGACGACCATATGGAGCACGCCGAGCGCTACAAGCGGGCGCGCGAGTTCTACGACGTGGTCACCGGTCTCTGGGACTCCTTTGCCGATGACGCCTTCGTGCGCGACGTCGAGGCGGGGCTTTATTTCGACCCGGCGAAAATGCACGTGCTCAATCACAAGGGAAAATATCTCTCGGTGCGCGGGCCGCTCAACATCGCCCGCCCCGTCCAGGGCTGGCCGCTGATCGTGCAGGCCGGCGCGTCCGAAGACGGCAGGCAACTCGCGGCGGAGACGGCGGAAGCCGTCTTCACCGGCGGCGGCCCCCTCGCCGACGGCCAAAAACTTTATGCCGATATCAAGGGCCGCATGGAGAAGATCGGCCGCAACCCCGAACACCTGAAGATCCTGCCCGGCGCCTTCGTGGTGGTCGGCGACAGCGTCGAGGAAGCCAAAGAGAAAAGGGCAAAACTCGACAGCATGGTGCATTACGACAGCGCCATCGCCTCGCTCTCGGTGCAGCTCGGCACCGATGCTTCCGGCTTCGATCCCGACGGCCAGTTGCCGCCGATCCCCGAAACCAATGCGAGCAAGAGCGGCCGCCAGCGCCTGGTCGACGTCGCTGCGCGCGACAAGCTCACGGTGCGCCAGCTTGCCCAGCGCGTCGGCGGCTATGGCGGGCTATCGTTCGTCGGCACGCCGCAAACCATCGCCGACCAGATGGAGGAATGGCTGATGAGCCGCGGCAGCGACGGCTTCAACATCATGTTCCCGTTCCTTCCCGCCGGGCTCGACGATTTCGTCGACAAGGTGGTTCCGGAACTGCAAAGGCGCGGGATTTTCCGCACCGAGTATGAAGGCCGGACGCTGCGGGAGAATTTGGGGCTGCCGAGGCCGAAAAACCGCTTCTTTGAGGGTTAATCCCGCTGAATCCGGCCGGTTTTTGCCCCGAAAACCTTGACTTTGGGCGATCAGAAGCTAGGTTGCGCGCAAATGCAGGCCGATTTGGCCAGCGCCCGATATCCCCTATTTGAGGTTCTGAACATGGCCAAAGCGGTCACCATCAAGGTCAAGCTCGTTTCCACGGCGGATACCGGCTTCTATTACGTCGCCAAGAAGAACTCGCGCACCATGACCGACAAGCTGGTCAAGAAGAAGTACGACCCGGTCGCGCGCAAGCACGTCGAGTTCAAGGAATCGAAGATCAAGTAATTCGTAGGCTCATCGCCGACGGATTTTGACGGGGCCCTTTCGGGCCCCGTTTTGATTCTTACGCCGTCTGCATCTGCGGCGGCCCGCTCGGCCGGATCAGCGCGAACGCGACCTGGATGATGCCGCCGGCCAGCCCGAGAGCTACGCCGATCCGCCACGCCATGGTGTAGGAGCCGAGCGCGTCGTACAGCACTCCGCCTCCGAAGGCGCCGAGGAAGCTGCCGACCTGATGGCTCATGAAGGCGAGCCCCTGGATCATCGCCTGCCATTTCAGGCCGAACATCTCGGCGACCGCGCCCGCGACCAGCGGGCCGACGCCCATCCACAGAAAGCCCATGATGGCGCCGAACAAGAGCGTCGTCGCCGGCGTCGGCGGCAGCGTGAAATACCAGGCGAGCGCGATCGAGCGGAAGATGTAGATGCCGCCGAGCAGCGCCAGCTTGTTCCAGCGCTCGCCGGCCCAGCCGAAGAAGATGCTGCCGAGCACGTTGAAGCCGCCGATCATGCCGAGCGTCTGCGCGCTCAACATCGGATCCATGCCGCAGATCGCCAGATACGACGGCAGATGCGTGGTGAGAAACACGAGCTGCATGCCGCAGACGAAATAGGCGCCGGTCATCACCACGAAGGAGGCGTTGGAGAACGCGATCCTGGTGGCGACGCTGGCCGAAGAGTTGCCGATTTCGTCGTCCGCAGGCTTGGGCAGCGGAATCTTGTCCACCCTGCCCGCGTACCAGGCGGCCGGAATCATCAGGAGCGAGAGCACCACAAAGCCTGCGAGCCCCATTCGCCAGCCGTAGCCTTCATTGAGCATCTGCCCGATCGGCGCCGACAGCAGCGCGCCGAGCGATCCCGCGCCCGACACCAGGCCGAGCACCGTCGAGCGCACCGTCGCCGGCACGGCGCGGGCGGCTACCGACATCGCAATGGCCGCCGCGGTACAGGCGAGCGAGGTGCCGATCAAAATGCCGCCGCCGATCATGACGCTGAGAAAACCGTTCGCGGCCGCCATCAACGCAAGGCCGGCGACATAAAGCAGCGCGCCTGCCACCATGATGGCCCGAAAACCGTAGCGCACTGTCAGCGCGCCGGCGAACGGCTGCAAAAATCCCCAGGCGAGATTTTGCACCGCGAGCGCCAGCGTGAAATCGGACACTGAAATCCGGATGTCCTGCGTCAGCGGCTGCATGAAAAGGCCGAGCGACTGGCGCAGGCCCATGCTGAGCGTGAGCATGACGGAGGCGCCGATAAGGATGGGAAGCGTGGGCCGCAGGATTTGCAGCAGGGCCATTGTTTTTATTCTCCCGATCGGCCGCGATTCGAATGCCGCGTCCCGCAATTGATATCTGAAATAGGTACACAGACCTGTGTACCTAGGCTATAAGGAGGCTCCGCTGTCAAGCTAAGGTGACCCGCGCATTCGCATGGCTACCCTGCCCGCCAAACCCGACATGAAGGACCGGATTCTGGAAACCGCGGATAGGCTGTTCTATCTGCAGGGAATTCGCGCGGTCGGCGTCGACACCATCGCCGCCGAAATCGGCATCAGCAAGCGCACGCTCTACAATCATTTTCCGTCCAAGGACGCGTTGATCGCGGCCTATCTGGCGCGGCGCTTCGTGGCTCCGCGGCCTTCCGACAAGTCGCCGGTCGAGCAGATTCTCGGCACTTTCGATTCGCTGGAGCGACGTTTTTCTGCGAAGGATTTTCGCGGCTGCCCCTTTGTCAATGCGGTTGCCGAACTCGGCGAAGACCGGTCGGTCCGCAAGGTTGCTGTTGCCTTCAAGGAAAGCCGCCGCCTCTGGTTTCGCGACCTGCTGGTGCAGCTCGGCGTCGCCGATCCAGACGCACTGGCGACGCAGCTCGCCTTGCTGGTCGACGGTTCGATCGCGCAGGACCTCGTCCGCAACGATCCGGCGATGGCGCGGGCGGCAAAGGAAGCGGCGACGGTGCTGCTGAGGAATGCGGGGGTGAAGGTGGGTGGGAGTGGCTCCACGAACAAACGCGCGGCAAAGAAGCAGCAGGCAAGATCGGCTTCTTGAGGCCCGCTTCGCCGTCGTCCCTGCGAACGCAGGGACCCATACGCCGTGGCCTTTCAGTGAGGCGATGTGGTAGGTACCTTCCTAAGATAACAAGCGCCGGTGGCTATGGGTCCCTGCGTTCGCAGGGACGACGGCGAGAGAGCCACGCTTGCGCAAGAACAAGACGGCAAAGGGGAGCGACCATGGAAGACCTGAAAGTGACCGCCAACGGTTACGACTTCAAACCGGCGCAGGCGGCGATGCAGCGCTATGTCGACAACAACCTGCTGTCAGGCATTTCCTGGGCGGTCATGGTCGGGCGCGACCTCGTCGA
The DNA here is from genome assembly GCF_003062295.1 of Bradyrhizobium algeriense. Lineage (GTDB taxonomy): Bacteria > Pseudomonadota > Alphaproteobacteria > Rhizobiales > Xanthobacteraceae > Bradyrhizobium > Bradyrhizobium algeriense. Next base: position 187,847 of record NZ_PYCN01000010.1, read on the forward strand.
CGTGAATTGCGTCGGATGGGCCGACAAGGAAGCGCAGACGCCGCTCCGCACCGACCACATCTTCCGCGTCTTTTCCAATACCAAGCTGGTCACTTCCTGCGCGGCGTTGCTGCTGTTCGAGGAAGGCAAGTTGAAGCTCGATGACCCCATCGAAAAATTTATTCCGCAGCTCGGAAATCGAAAGGTGCTGCGGCCGGGCGCAACGTCACTTGATGACGCGGAGCCGGCGAAGAGCTCGATCACCATCAGACAGCTCCTGAGCCATAGTTCGGGACTGAGCTACGGCTTTTTCGATCCGGGCACGACCATCTTCAAGGCCCTCAATGAGCGCGGCGTCCACGACCCGAGAACGACTCTGGCACAAATGGTGGACGTGCTGGCCGGCCTGCCGCTGATCTATCAACCGGGGACGTCCTGGGAATACTCGCTCGCCATCGACGTCGTGGCGCGGCTGATCGAAGTCATCAGCGGTCAACGCTTCGACGAATTCATCAAGGCGCGGATTCTCGATCCGCTCGGCATGGTCGACACCGGTTTCGCCGTGCCGGAAAAGGATCAGGGACGGCTGGTCGCCTATTACGCCGGCGCCGACCTGATGGAGCCGATGAAGCCGGGGCTTACCCGGACCGACAACGCGCCGTTCCCCGGCGCCTATCTGCGTCCCATTGCAAGGCTCAACGGCGGCGGCGGCCTGGTCTCAACGATGCCTGATATGGTCGCGCTGATCCGAAGCCTGCTGCCCGGCGGCAAAACCCTGCTCAAGCCGGAGACGATTGCGCAGATGATGACCAACCAACTGCCGGACGGCCAGTGGATCCGCTTTGCCATGATGGGCGAACAGCCCGGCAAGGCACACGGCCTCGCCGGCGGGTTGATCCTGAAGCCCTCGGCGTTCGATCATCCCGACGCGTCAGGCGAATTCTATTGGGGCGGCGTGGCCGGCACCCAATGGTGGATTTCGCCGAAGCGCAACATGGCCGGCGTGATGATGGCGCAGCGCCAGATGGCGTTCGTCCATCCGTTCTCGTTCGAGTTCAAGCGGCTGGCGTATGAGGCGGTGAAGCAAGGCGCCGAGGTTGTTGCCTGAGGCGATCACCTATGCCTCGTCGTCCCTGCCTGGTGCGCAATTGCGCACTAGGGTCTGTTGATATTCAGGTGAGGTCGGCCTGCAAATGGCGGCTTTCTGCGCTTCCAGTGCTCCCGTACCAAAAGGTACGCTCCGCTCCGGTTCTCGAAAGCCACCATTTTCGGCTCGCCCTGACCTGAATATCAACAGACCCTAGCGCCGGCAATCTTCTCATGTTTCTCAGCAACCAGGACATCGTCGATCTGGTCGGCTGGCGCCGGAGGATTTCGGGTGCTTCGGCAGCGTCGGCAAGTCGGCGATGTTTTTCCTTGGCGCCGGCGAGAGCCATCCGAGCCTGCACAATCCCGACTACGATTTTCCCGACGACCTGATCGCGGTCGGGGCGAGAGTGTTCATGCGCACGGCGCGGGACCTGCTGGGCTAGGGTGCCCGCCGGTGCGGAGCTCTATGCCGTTGCGAAACCGGCGACGACGACAAAGCCCAGCACCAGGAACACGAACAGGTCGGAGAGCATCGCCATGTTTTCCTTGTTCGTGCGGGTCGTGTTGAGCGCGTGCCCGACGCCGGCCAGTCCGTAGAACAGGCCGGTGCAGAGCGCAGCCGGCACGATCCAGGCCGGGAAGAAGATCGAGAGCACCGACATCGCGCCCATCGAGACGTTGGCGAAGCCGAGTTCGGACACGATCTTGAACGCTTCCTCGTCCTGGATCTTGAAGATTGTCTGCGCGGTGAAGGCCGGCCGTACGATCTGCGAAAGGCCGGCGGTAAGCAGCCGCAGTCCGCCCGTCCAGAACACGAACCACTTGCCGATGATATGGACGAGATCGGTGGCGCCGGCGGCGAACTCGATCAGGATCGAGCCGATCGGCAGGACCAGCATGAAGGCAACGATCACGATCAAGTACATGGATTGGTCCCGGCCTATGCAGGGACGACGGCTAAGCCGCCGTCGAAACCACCCTGTTCCGCCCGTCGTGCTTCGCCTGATACAGCGCCATGTCGGCGCGCTTGAGCACGTCGGCGACCGGCTCGCCCTTGTGGTCCAGCGTCGCCAGTCCGATTGAAATCGTGACGTCGATGCGCTTGGTGCCCTTGTTGACCGCAAAGGTTTCGCCGGCGATCGAGCGGCGCAGGCGCTCGGCGACCATGCCGGCGACGGTCAAGTCGGTTTCCGGCATCACGATCACGAACTCCTCGCCGCCATAGCGGCAGGCGAGATCGATGCCGCGGATCGATTTTCGGATGCGCACCGCGAATTCGCGCAGCACGTCGTCGCCGGCGTCGTGGCCATAAGTGTCGTTGATGGATTTGAAGAAGTCGATGTCGAGGATCATCAGCGCGAGCGGCTTGCCGCGGCTCGAGGCCTGCTCGGCCAGCGTCGCCAGATGAGTTTCCATATAGCGGCGGTTATGCAGGCCGGTCAGCGCGTCGGTGATCGCCATTTCGATCGAGTTCTGCACGTTGTCGCGCAGATGGTCGGTATAGCGCCGCTTGCGGATCTGGGTGCGCGCCCGCGCCAGCAATTCGTTCTTGTCGACGGGACGCAGGAGATAATCGTTGACGCCGATTTCGAGCCCGCGCAGCAGCCGCGCATTGTTGTCGGCATCGGAGATGGCGAGGATCGGCAACTGGCGGGTGCGCTCCAGCGAGCGCGCCTGGCTGCACAGCCGCAGGCCATCGTAATTTTCAAGGCCGAGCGAAACGATCAGCAAATCGTAATTACCCTCGGCGGCGTGAAACAGCGCTTCCGCCGGATTGATTTCGACGTCGACGGTGTGCTCGGCAGAAAGGATCGGCGCCAGCCGCTCGTAGGACGATGGCCGGTCGTCGACAAGCAGGATCCGCCCGCCGACGCCCTTGTCGGCGATCGCGCTACGCTCGGGCGCCTCCATGCCGATCTCGAGCGAGGTGATGGCGCGCATCCGCAGCTCATCGGTCATCATCTTCAGCCGCGTCAGCGACCGGACGCGCGCGATCAGGACGATGTCGGACACCGGCTTGGTGAGAAAATCGTCGGCGCCGGCTTCCAGCCCGCGGACGCGATCGGACGGACTGTCCAGCGCGGTGACGATCACGACGGGAATGTAATGGGTGGCCGGGTTCGACTTCAGCCGGCGGCAGACCTCAAAACCGTCCATGTCGGGCATCATGACGTCGAGCAGGATGATGTCGCATTCGGAACGCGAACAGAGATCGAGCGCCTCGGCACCATTGGATGCCGTCAACACGTCGAAATATTCGGCCGACAGACGGGCTTCCAGCAACTTGACGTTCGCTGGGACGTCATCGACGACGAGGATACGCGCAGACATCGAAACTCACTCCTACCCCTACCCGATAAAACGCCGCACGGTTTCGATAAACTTGCCGACGGAAATTGGCTTGGACAAATACGCCTCGCAGCCGCCCTCGCGGATGCGCTCTTCGTCGCCCTTCATCGCGAATGCCGTGACGGCGACCACCGGAATGGCGCGCAACTCCGGATCGTCCTTGATCCAGCGCGTCACTTCGAGGCCGGACACTTGGGGGAGCTGGATATCCATCAGGATCAGGTCGGGGCGCAGCTTGCGGACGAGATCGAGCGCCTCGAAACCGTTGCTGGTGCCCGAAGTCTGATAGCCGTGCGCTTCCAACAGGTCGCGAAAGAGCTTCATGTTGAGCTCGTTATCCTCCACGATCAGGACGGTTTTTGCCATCCCGTCCTCCCCTCGTCCCAGGAAACAGATCCGGCCTTTCAGTACGATCCTGTACTGCCGCCGGGCTGTCGAAAAGTGAATTCAACTAGCGTCAGATTTCGCTCTAAGCCGTTAAATCGATGCCCTACTTTTGCGGTGTGGTTTCCACTTGCTTGAACACACTGCGCAGACTCGGGCATGATGGTTCCAAACTAGACACCATAAGTTAACGGAAAGGCAAACCCATCTGTTGAAAAAGCCTGTTCACAACCCTCGCGAAGTGGCTGAAATCGTTGCAGTTCAGGCGCTGAGTTTTATTGCTGGCGATCCTGAAAGGCTAGGCCTTTTCCTGGCCGAAAGCGGCATCGGTCCGGAGACGCTGCGCACGGCTGCTGCCGACCCGCAATTTCTGGCCTCGGTGCTGGATTTTGTGATGCGGGATGATGCAACCGTGAAAGCGTTTGCGAGCGCCTCGCAACTGCACCCGACCAATATCGCCGCCGCCCGCCAAGTGCTCGGCGACCCGCATTGGGAGCGCGACGTGCCGTGACCGCGCCCGCGCCAGCCTTGGATGGTCCGCGCGCGTTCTGCCGGGATTGCCTCGGCGACCTCGATATCAAGGCCAGACGGTGTGGCGAATGCGGTTCCCCCCGTCTGGTCCGCCACCATGCCCTGCCCTCGCTGACGCTGGCGCATGTCGATTGCGACGCGTTCTACGCTACCGTCGAGAAGCGCGACAATCCGGAGCTTGCCGACAAGCCCGTGATCATCGGCGGCGGCAAGCGCGGCGTGGTGTCGGCCGCCTGCTACGTCTCGCGAACCTATGGCGTGCGCTCGGCGATGCCGATGTTCAAGGCCCTGGCGCTGTGCCCCCAGGCTGCCGTAATCCCGCCCGACATGGCCAAATACGTCCGCGTCGGCCGCGAGGTGCGCCACGCCATGCAGACGCTGACGCCGCTGGTGGAACCGCTGTCGATCGACGAGGCGTTTCTCGATCTTTCCGGCACGCAGCGCGTTCACGGCATGATTCCGGCAAAAGTGCTCGCGCGCTTTGCCCGCGACGTCGAGCGCGACATCGGGATCACGGTGTCCGTCGGCCTGTCTTGCAACAAGTTTTTGGCCAAGATCGCCTCCGATCTCGACAAGCCGCGCGGCTTTGCCGCCCTCGACCAGATCGAGGCCCGCGAAATGCTGGCGGACAAGCCGGTCGGCTTCATCTATGGCGTCGGCCCCGCGACCCAGGAGAAGCTGGTGCAGCGAGGCTTTCGCACCATTGCGGACCTGCAGCGCGCCGACGAGGTCGAGCTGATGAAGCAGTTCGGCGGCGAAGGCCGCAGGCTGTGGCGGCTGGCGCGCGGCATCGACGACCGCAGCGTGGTGGCGGACCGCGGCGCCAAGACGATTTCCAACGAGACCACGTTCGAGAGCGACATCAAGGATTTTGCAACGCTGGAAAAAGTACTGTGGCGGCTGTCCGAAAAAGTGTCGTCGCGGCTGAAGAGCAGCGATCTGTCAGGCCTCACCATTACCTTGAAACTAAAGACCGCGGATTTCAGGCAGCGCACCCGCTCGCAATCGATTCACGCACCGACGCAGCTCGCCGCGAAGATTTTTGCGGTGTCGCGCGAAATGCTGGCGAAGGAGATCGACGGCACGGCTTTTCGCCTGATCGGCACCGGCGTCAGCGCGCTGCGCGACGGATCGCAGGCCGACGACACCGACATGCTCGACCGCCGCTCGGCCCATGCCGAGCGCGCGATGGATGATTTGCGCAAGAAGTTCGGCAATGCCGCTGTCATCAGGGGCATTGCGTATAAAGGGCCGGCGAAGGAGGACGACGAGGAGGAAGAGTAGCACCGACCTCTCCCCGTCATGACGGAGTGGTCAACCGACGACGGCCACGGCCTCAATCTCGATCAGCCATTCAGGGGCCGCAAGCGCCGTTACACCGACGAGCGTGCTCGCCGGCGGCTCCATGCCTTCAAAGAACGCTGAGCGCGCCTTGCCGATGATGGGACGGAGTTCCGGCTTGTAACCGACGACGAAGGTAGTGATCTTCACGATATCGGCATAACCCGCACCGGCGGCTTTCAGCGCCAGGCCAATATTGTGCATCACTTGCGTCGTCTGTGCGGCCAGATCACCCTCGCCGACGACTCGTCCCTCGTCGTCGGTGGCCACCTGTCCCGCGATATAGATCGTGCGCGCCCCTGACGCCACGACGACGTGGGAGTAAGCCGGATTGTGGTGAAGGCCGCTTGGCCGAAGATGTTCGAGCTTGCTCATGTTTGTACCTCCCCGACGTGCATGGTTGGGCCGAAGCCTATCCGGGTCCGGCGCGCTCGACCAGACTGATCCGCGCAAGGGTGCTCAGCACGCAGTGCCGGACGGCCAGGCGGCGGCTTGAAGGGATGAACTGCGGAGCCGCCGTCAGAGCATCTTGTCGACAACCTTGGTCATGTCCGCCGCCGAGAAGGCACGCAGCGACTCGGTGCGAACATTGCCCAGGGCGCCAAGACTCAAGCTAAGCGTCATGGCGGAAAATTCATCCGGCGCTTCGAGGACTGTCACAACATCATATCGTCCCTGCGTCCAGAACAACTCCTTTACGGTGATCCCGAAGGTCTCGGCCATTTTTTTGAAAGCCTCGGCCCGCTTCGGTGACTCCTTGGCGGCGCGGATTCCCTGGTCGGTGAAGTTGCCAAGCACGACATAAGTTGCCATCGTGGCTCTCCCTGGTTGTCGAAATTTACGTTGCTTCGTTCCGGCGTCCGGTCAGATGGCCGAGCAAATCCATCGGCAGCGGAAAGACCACGGTCGATGATCGCTCGCCGGCAATGTCGTGCAGCGCCGCGAAGTAGCGCAACTGCATCGCCTGCGGCTCCCGCGCAAGCGTTCGGCCGGCCTCGACGAGCTTCTCGGCGGCCTGCTGCTCGCCCATCGCATTGATCACTTTGGCGCGTCGCAACCGCTCCGCCTCGGCCTGCTTGGCAATCGCGCGCACCATGGTTTCATTGAGATCGATATCCTTGATCTCGATGGTGGTAACCTTGATACCCCAGACGTCGGTCTGCTGATCGAGAATTTCCTGAATGTCGGAATTAAGCCTGTCCCGCTCGGCGAGCATCTCGTCCAGCTCGTGCTTGCCGAGCACCGAGCGCAGCGTAGTCTGGGCCAGTTGGCTGGTAGCGGCCATGAAATCGCCGACCTTGATGATGGCGCGCTCGGGATCGACGATACGGAAGTAGAGAACGGCGTTGACCTTGACCGGGACGTTGTCGCGCGAAATCACGTCCTGCGGCGGCACGACCTGCACCATCACCCTGAGATCGGCCTTCACCATCTGCTGCACGACCGGAATCAGGATGATGAGTCCCGGACCCTTCACCCCGGTGAAGCGGCCGAGCGTGAAGATGACGCCGCGCTCGTATTCCCGCAGGATACGAATGGCGGAGGCTAGAAATAGGATTACGATCACCGCAAGCGATGCATAGGTCAGATATTCAAGCATCATGACGTACCTCCTTGCCGATCAGCGTCGGCCGGCGCCGCACCACCAGCGTCAAATCTATGATGTTGGCCACCTCGACCACCTCTCCTGGCTTGAACGTTTCAGCGCCGCGCGCTTGCCAGCGTTCACCTTGCGCGAAGACGTGACCCTCGTTCTCGGACCAGTCGATGACCTGGGCAGATACGCCACGCATGGCTTGAGCACCGACCAGTACCGGACCCTTGCCGGCGCGCCGAAGCGATCTCAGTACGACCAGAACGAGACCAATAAACATCGCCGCCGTGATGCCGACGACCGGCCATGACAGCCGGTAGCCCGGCGCTTCGACGTCGAAGAGCATAATCGCTCCGATCACAAAGGCGATGATGCCGCCGAGGCCGATGACCACGGTCGGATTGAAGACTTCGATGGTCAGAAGCACGATCCCGACCACCATCAAGGCGAGGCCGGCGTAGTTTACCGGGAGCAGGTTGAGGGCATAGAGGCCAAGCAGCAGGCAGATCGTGCCTACAACCCCGGGGGCGACCGCGCCGGGTGAAGTGAATTCGAAAATCAGGCCGTAGACGCCGACGAGGAGCAAAATCAGCGCAACGTTGGGATTGGTGATGACCGCCAGGAATCGTGAGATCCATCCTGGATCGATCGCTTCGAGGACAGCATCTTTCGTCGCCAAATGTCGGGTATCGCCACCCGCAACCTCCACCGCGCGACCATCGATTTGCCTGAGCAGTTCGGCCTGGTCGCGTGCGATGAGGTCGATGACATTCGCCTGCAATGCGGCATTGGTGGACAGGCTGGCGGCCTCCCGCACCGCCTTCTCTGCCCAATCGGCATTGCGGCCGCGCAACTCGGCAAGACTGCGGATCAAGGCAACGGCATCGTTTGTCGCCTTCGCCATCATGGCACCCTTCGTCTTCGGCTGCTGGTCGCTGCCGTCCTTCTTGTCCTTGTCGCCCTTGTCAGGCGTGGCGTCCGGCAGACCCGGCAGCGGGCCGCCAATCTCCACCGGCGTCGCCGCTCCGATATTGGTGCCCGGCGCCATTGCCGCGATATGCGTGGCGTAGAGGATATAGGTTCCGGCGCTGGCCGCATGGGCTCCGGAGGGCGCGACGTAACCGACGACGGGAACGCGCGACGCCAGCACGTCTGCGATAATCTCGCGCATGCTGGTCGCGAGACCGCCCGGCGTATTCATGCGCAGAACGACGACCTCGGCGTGTCGTTCTTTTGCCTTGGTCAGGGCCTCCTTCACATAACGGGCCGTTGCCGGCCCGATCGCTCCGTCGACCGAGATGGTCAGCGCAAGCCTGCTCTTGTTCTCCTCTGCTGAAGCGGCAAGAGGAGAAATAACCAGAGCTGCCGCTGCAGCGGCAGCAACAAGAGTCGCCCGTACGGTCTGCACAGCAAGGACTCCGTTATCAAAATGATATGGGGTATCCTCATCGAACCTCAATATGCCCGGGATTGGCGGCCGCAGCATCCCCGCTCAAGCCCGCAACCATGCCTGGCTGGATCTCAGCCAACTTCAAACTTGACGCCTTGGGCGAGCGGAAGATCTTTGCCGAAATTGATGGTGCTGGTGACCCGGCGCATGTACGCCTTCCACGCGTCGGAGCCGGCTTCGCGCCCGCCGCCGGTTTCCTTCTCGCCGCCAAATGCGCCCCCTATCTCCGCGCCCGACGGTCCAATATTGACGTTTGCGATGCCGCAATCCGAGCCTGCCACGGAGAGGAATTTCTCGATCTCATGCACGTCGGTCGAAAAAATTGACGAGGAAAGGCCTTGCCGCACTGCATTATGCAGCGCCAGGGCTTCGTCAAAGTCGGAATACTTCATGACGTAGAGGATCGGCGCGAAGGTTTCCTGCAGTACCGGACCGATCTGTCCCGGCATCTCAACCAGCGCGGGCCTGACATAATGGGCGGCGGGATATGGCGCCGTCTCGAAACGGTCGCCGCCAACAACCTGTCCGCCAAGCTTTCGAGCCTCCGCCAGGACTTCCTGCATTCGATGAAAGGCTACTCCGTCGATCAGCGGGCCAACGAGAACAGCGCTACTCGTGAGCGGGTTTCCGATCTGCACCGTGGCATAGACCTGTTTCAATCTGTCGACGAGAGCATCATAAGTATCACGATGCACGAACAGCCGGCGCAACGACGTGCAGCGCTGGCCTGCCGTACCAACCGCAGCGAAGGCAATCGCCCGAAGCGCAAGGTCTAGATCAGCCGAGGGACACACGATCGAAGCGTTGTTGCCGCCCAACTCCAGGATGGCTCGCGCAAAGCGCCGCGCCAGCCGCCGACCCACGATCTGGCCCATGGCGGTGGAGCCGGTCGCCGAGACCAGCGGCACTCTCGGATCATCGACCAGCATCTCTCCGATCTCCCGTCCCCCGATCAGCACCGTCGACAGGCCCGCCGGTGCGCCGCCGAACCTCTCCACAGCACGCCGGACCAGCGCCTCCACCGCGAGTGCCGTCAGCGGAGTCTTCTCCGACGGCTTCCAGATCACCGGGTCGCCACACACCAGCGCAAGGGCGGCGTTCCACGACCAAACCGCAACGGGAAAATTGAATGCGGTGATGATTCCCACCGGCCCGAGCGGATGCCATTGCTCCATCATCCGATGGTGAGGACGTTCGCTGGCGATGGTGAGGCCATAGAGCTGACGAGAGAGACCGACCGCAAAGTCGCAGATGTCGATCATCTCCTGGACCTCGCCGTGCCCTTCGGACAGGATTTTCCCGGTTTCGATGGTGACGAGGCGGCCGAGCTCGGTCTTGGCCGCGCGCAACTCCTCGCCGAGAACCCGGACGAACTCGCCACGTCGGGGCGCCGGAAGCGACCGCCACGCGAGGAACGCTTTTTCCGACTGCCCGATTGCTTCGGTGACGCTATCCGGGTTCGCGTCCTCGACCTGGGCAATGGTCTCGCCGGTCAACGGCGATCGCACCAGGCGTTCACCGCCCCGATACCGGTCGCGGTAAGCGCCGACGCCCTGGAGAATTGAATCAACGTCGGCCAAGAGTTTCATATGGATGCCCTCCGCACGGCTATCTTACGAAACCTGCTCAAGATCCGATTTGAGCGCTACCAGGAAGCGCGCGGCTTCGCCGCCCGTCACGACGCGATGGTCGAAGGTGAGCGACAACGGCAGCACGCGCCTCACGGCTGGCTGGCCCAAATGTGCAACCACCCTTTGGGCAATCCGGCCGGCGCCTATGATCGCCACTTGCGGCGGCACGACGATCAGGTTGGCGAACCGGCCTCCGATCATGCCGAAGTTCGACAGCGTAATGGTTGCGCCGCGCAGTTCGCCCGGAGGTATCGAGCGCGCGAGCGCGTCCGCCCGCATTCGGTCGAGCCCGGTTCGCAAATCCGATGCGTCGCGCTCTGCGACATTGCGCAAGACCGGAACGATCAGGCCGCCCCCGGTATCAACGGCGATGCCGAGGTCGACGCGTCCGATCAGACGCCGTTCTCCCGCACCGGCATTGTACCAGGCATTGAGCGCGGGCTCCGCCTTGCAGGCGGCGGCGATCGCGCGCACCAGGCGGATGGTCGCGTCCTCGCCCTTTCGCCAGTCGTCGATATCGGCGTCATCGGTGACGCTGGCGGGGACGATCTCGGCATGAGACGCCGTCATACGTTGAGCCATCGCGCGCCGCAAACCGCGCAGCGGCTCGGCGGGTCCGGTATGCGACAAGGTCTTGGCAGCTCGTTCCACATCCGCACGCGTGATGAAGCCGCCAGGTCCCGTGGCTTCGACAAGCTCGAGATCGACGTCGAGCTTGCGTGCGAGCGCGCGCACCGCCGGAAACACCTGGGCTTTCTGTCCGGCTGCGGGCCCGGGAAGTGTTGCTGCCACCGGCGGCTGCTCGCTGGTACCGAGTTCGCCGACAATTGTACCGGTGTCTTGCTCGGGGCCTTCGGCAAACTCGACCAGCGGCACGCCTACTTTCACCACATCGCCCTTGGCACCAAACAGGTGCAGGATGCGTCCGCTTGACGGTGACGGCACCTCGACGACGGCCTTGTCAGTCTCGACGGAAACCAGCGGCTGATCGGTGACGACGTGATCGCCTTCATTGACGTGCCAGTTCACGATCTCCGCCTCTTCGAGGCCCTCTCCCAGATCCGGCAATACGAACTGGCGCATGAGACAAGTCCGCTGGAAGTCAACTGAACTGGCACGCTTTGCGCGCGGCCGCCACGATGCGGTCAACCGACGGCATGAACTTCTGCTCAAGACGCGCCATCGGAATGACCGTATCGTAGCCGGTGACGCGGGCCACGGGTGCAAGCAGAGAGGTCAGGCCGCGCTCGGCGATCAGCGCGGCGATCTCGGCTCCGAATCCGCCGGTCCGTGTCGCCTCGTGCACGATAACGCAACGTCCGGTTTTTGCGATCGAACCGAGCACCGTGACTTCATCGTAGGGTTTGAGCGTGGCGAGATCGATGACCTCGGCGGCGATGCCCTCGGCAGCCAGCGCCTCGGCGGCCGCCATGGTTTCCTTCAGCATCGCGCCCCAGCTGATCAGGGTGACGTCGCGGCCTTCCCGCAGGATAAACGCGACATCCAGCGGCAAAGCCTCACCGTTGTCTTCCACCTCGCCTTTCGCCGCGCGGTAGATGCGTGTCGGCTCCAGAAACACCACCGGATCAGGATCGCGGATCGCGGCGAGAAGCAGTCCGTAGGCGCGTTCCGGCGACGACGGGATGACAACGCGCAAGCCGGGGATGTGGGCGAGCATCGCCTCGGTGCTTTCGGAATGGTGCTCGGGCGCGCGAATGCCGGCGCCATGCGGCGTGCGCAGAACCATTGGACAGGTGAGCCGTCCCTGGGTGCGGTTGCGGATTCGGGAGGCGTGGTTCACCAGTTGATCGATGCAGGGATACAGAAATCCCATGAACTGGATCTCGCCGACGGGCTTCAGCCCCTGCGCCGCCATCCCGACGCAGAGCCCGCTGATCAGGAGTTCGGCAAGCGGCGTATCAAGGACGCGCTCCGGACCGAAACGTGTTTGCAGCCCGACGGTCGCGCGGAAAACGCCGCCATTGATGCCGACATCTTCGCCAAGCACGACGACATCGGGATCATCCACCATCGCGCGGGCGAGCGCCAGATTGACGGCTTCGACCAACGTTACCTCAGCCATCGCCCTCTCCCGCGAGTTGGCGGCGCTGCGCGACATAAACGTCGGGCAGATCGGCATAGAGATGATCGAACATGGTTTCGGCCTCGCGCGGCTCGGCTGCCAAATAGCGCTCGACCGCCGCCTCGACGCGCTCATGGCACTCCGCAGCGAGCTGTTCCTCGTCTGCTTTGCTCCAGATCTTCTGGCTGGCAAGAAAGGCTCTCAAACGCGCGATCGGCTCTTCCTTCCAGCGAGCCTGGACTTCTTCTTCCGGACGATAGCGTGATGCGTCGTCAGAGGTGGTGTGATCGCCGAGCCGGTAGGTGAGCGCCTCGATGAAGCGCGGCCCCTGGCCGTCGCGGGCTGCGGCAATGGCGTCTTCGGCCGCGGCACGCACCGCCACGACGTCGCTGCCGTCCACCTGCTCGCCGATGAACCCGGCGGCGATGGCCTTCTGCGCCAGGGTTTCGGAGGCGGTCTGCAGCCGTAACGGTACGGATATGGCCCATTGATTGTTGGTGGCGACGAACACGACCGGCAATTTGTGTACACCGGCGAAATTCATCGCTTCGTAGACGTCACCCTTCGACGTGGCGCCGTCGCCGAACATGCATACGGCGACACGCGGCTGCTTGCGCAGCTTGAAGGCATAGGCAACGCCGGCGGCATGCGGCGCCTGCGATCCCACGGGTACGCAGAACGGGAAATCCTGGACCGGCCCGGAGAAGTGATTGCCCCGCTCGTCCCCTCCCCAGAACAGCAGAATTTCCTCCAGCTTGACGCCACGCCAGATCAGCGCGCCATTATCCCGATAGGAGGGCAACAGGACGTCTTCCTCCCGCATCGCACTGGCTATGCCGACGGACACCGCTTCCTGGCCGAGCGAAACGGCATAGGTCCCCAGCCGGCCGGTGCGCTGCAATGCAACAGCCTTTCGGTCAAAGTTGCGCAGCAGCACCATCGCCCGATAGAGCGAGGCGAGCAGGCTTGCATCGGAGGCAAACGCGGGGAGCGGCCTGTTTATCGAGCCGTCTGGCGCGAGGTAATTGCGGTGGCGCACCTCAAAGCGCGCGATCACCGGGAGCCCACCGTCTGCCATTTTCTTACTGGCCACGTCATCGCTCCCTGAGCGATCGTGCGTCCCACAGCTTGTAATTGGTGTTGGGCCGGAACAATGCAAGATGGGCGCGTCCAATCGCATCGCCATTTGCTGCACCGCGGGCTCGCGGGGATCAGCCTTCGCCATCGTGGAAACGGCGCCGCGTCAGTGGTATATCAAGCCATGGCAAATGGTCAGGTTGTCCTCATCACAACTGAACCGTTGGGAGGCGGTTTGCCTGTTCGCTCGGTCTACTATGTGGCTGAACAGGATCCGGCAAAAGCCGAGGCAATTATCGCCGCAATGATGGCCCCGAACGAAAGGGTCGAGGCCTTTGGGGTGCTTCCGGAGCCAGCCGTCAAAGCGCTCGGATTGAAGCCCGGTGACTTCACGCGCGGATGACGTTTGAGAAGCTCCAGCTCGACTGCACCTTCACTTGCACGGCTTGGAATCCCTGACGTCGAACCGGCCCATCGCGCCCGCGATCACGAAGTCGTTGTAATCGAGCACCAGCGCACGGGAGACGCCGTTCTCGAACAGTTCGAACGACATCGCGTAAACCGGCGTCTGCTCGCCTTCCTTGGTCTTGGCGTCGCGGTCGTAATAGCTCACGGTGACGGGCCAACGGGTCAGCGTCTTCATCTGGTCGTTGGCGGTCGAGGGATCGGGTGAAGCGATGCTGCGGGTGCCCGGAATCGGCTGCCCGATCACCGACAGCGTGTTGTAGACCTTCTCGCCATTGTCGGAGCCATCATAGACCATCAGTTCCAGCACCGATTTGCCCTCGCGCGCGGCGGCGATGATGTGCTGGATCTGCTCGGTCGGGAACACGACCTTGCCGTCGAGTTCGAACGTCTTCGCAACCGGCTGCTTCAGCTTCACCGTGATGCGGTCACCGACCCGCTCCGCCACGCCGTCGATCGGAGCGGAATCGGCATCGTTCATCCGCGTGTCGATCTTGAAACGGTAGCTCTTGCCAGCGGCGTCTTCCCAGGAATGCGAGCGCAGATCGCTCAGCGTCAGCTTGCCCTCGCCACTGTCGAGTTCGGACACCTGGCGAAATTCGGACGTGTAGCCCTCGCAGGCGCTACCCGAGAAATTGTAGAGGATGCGCCCGCGCGCCCCTGATATCGCATTGGTTCCGCGCGACTTTACCAGCTTCAATTCATACAGCGCCTGATGGGCGAGAAACGGCCCGCCGGCGCCTGCAGGCGCCGGTCCGTTTGCGAAGCTTAAGAGCAAAGCGGCCACAGCCGAGAACGCCAAAGCACGAACCGGAACCGGAAACGAGCGAGCCATGTCTTGCCTTTTCCTCGATGAAGATTCGCTACATTAGTGATGGCCCTATTGCGTCGCAACTAGGGCGGTGCCCCTGAACGCAGGAATTTGACGCCGGGGAGCCTTGCTTTTCGGCATTTTACGGGACGATTTACGCCAGCCGTGGCCATGCGCCACCAATCGCCCCTCGCTTGCAACCGGCGGCGCGATGCGCGAAACAGTGCGGCCTGATCCCGGATCAGGAAAGTCACATCAATCGGGGACAAAAGACATGGCGGGTACGGTCGAACAGAAGCTGGCGGCGCAAGGCATCGTGCTGAACGAGCCGCGCACGCCGATGGCGAACTATGTCGGCTTCGTGCGTACCGGCAATTTGCTGTTCGTTTCCGGTCAGGTCTGCGCCAATGCGGAAGGCACGCTGATCGCCAAGGGCAAATTGGGCGCCGGCGTCACCATCGAACAGGGCTACGCCGCGGCACAGGGCTGCGGCGTCAACCTGCTGGCCCAGGTCAAGGCAGCGCTGGGCGATCTCGACAAGGTGGTCCGCGTGGTCAGGCTCGGCGGTTTCATCAATTCCGCGCCTGATTTCCTCGACGGACCCAAGGTGCTCAACGGCACCTCCGACCTGATGGTCACGGCGTTCGGCGACAAGGGCCGGCATGCCCGCACCACCGTCGGCGTCGCCTCGCTGCCCTCGGATGCCGCCGTCGAGGTCGACGCCATCTTCGAGGTTTCCTGAGCCGAGTAACGCCCGTGCGTGCCCCGGACTGGCTGACGGCACGGCCGGTCGCCCATCGCGGCCTGCATGATATTGCGCGCGGCATCGTCGAGAACATGCCGGCGGCGGCGCAGGCCGCCGTCGATGGCAACTTCGCCATCGAATGCGACATCCAGCTTTCGTCGGATGGCGAGGCGATGGTGCATCATGACAACGTGCTCGGCCGCCTCACCGAGGGTTCCGGCGCGCTGCTCGGCAAGACCGCGGCCGAACTGAAGGCGGTTGCGTTCAAGAATACCCCGGAGCGGATGATGACGCTCGGCGATCTCTGCGCGCTCGTCGCCGGCCGCGTGCCGCTGGTGATCGAGGTCAAGAGCCATTTCGATGGCGACCGCCGGCTGGTGAAACGGATGGCGGAGGTGCTCGCCTCGTATGACGGCCCTGCCGTCGGCATGTCCTTCGATCCGGACCAGGTGGTGGCGCTGCGCGAACTGATCCCCGGCCGCGCGCGCGGCATCGTGGCCGAGCGCGAATATACCGCCGACGAGTGGCCGGAAGCGTCAGCCGAACAGCGCCACGGCATGACGCATCTGCGCCACGCCTTCCGGAGCCGGCCGCATTTCGTCGCCTATTGGGTGGATGAACTGCCGGCAGCCGGCCCCTGGATCGCCCGCAACATTTTTGCGCTGCCGCTGCTTGCCTGGACCGTGCGCACGCCCGAGCAACGCGCTCGCGCCGCGCGCAACGCCGACCAGATGATCTTCGAGGGGTTCCTGCCGGGAACCTGATGCGCGCCGTCCCACCTTGAACTCGTCCGCCCGATGCACGATCTTTGCATCGTTGGCCACCATGCGCGATGGCTGATCGCACGATGGGACCGGTCCGAATTTCTAGATGGCGTCATCCGAAATCACCCTCGAAGCCGTTCCCTCCGTCAGCGACATCAAGGCTGCGGATTGGGACGCATGCGCCAATCCGATGCCGGGTCCGGACAGTCTCGAAAACCTCGACACGCTGGCTGCAAGCGGGTCTCAAAGTGATTTGTGCAAGGGCGCCTATAACCCCTTCGTTTCGCACGCATTTTTTGCAGCCGTCGAAGCCTCCGGCTCGGCCTGCGCCCGCACCGGCTGGGGTCCGCGGCATCTTCTGGCACGGCTCGACGGCGAAATCGCCGGCATCGTGCCCTGCTATCTGAAATCGCATTCGCAAGGCGAATACGTCTTCGATCGCGGCTGGGCGGATGCCTATGAGCGTGCCGGCGGACGCTATTATCCAAAGCTGCAGGCCTCGGTGCCCTTTACCCCCGCGACCGGCCCGCGGCTGCTGATCCGCGACGGCGTCGATCGCGAGCGGATCGGAACCGCGCTGGCGAGCGGGCTGATGGCGCTGTGCAACGCGACCAACGCTTCCTCCGTGCATGTAACCTTCGCCCCGGAGACGGAAGCAAAGTTTTTGGGGACACACGGCTTCCTGCTGCGCAACGACCAGCAGTTTCACTGGCACAATGAGGGCTACGGGACTTTCGAAGATTTCCTGACCTCGCTGAACTCGCGTCACCGCAAGGCGATCAAGCGCGAACGGCGCGAGGCCACCGCCGCCGGGATCACGATCCACCATCTGACCGGCAGCGACATCACCGAGGACGCCTGGGACGCGTTCTTCGCGTTCTACATGGAGACCGGCTCACGCAAATGGGGCCGGCCGTATCTGACCCGCAAATTCTTCTCGCTGATCGGCGAGAGCATGAGCCGCGACGTGCTGCTGGTGATGGCCAAACGCAACGGCCGCTGGATCGCCGGCGCGATCAACTTCATCGGCTCCGACACGCTGTTCGGCCGCAACTGGGGCGCCGTCGAGCATCACCCGTTCCTGCATTTCGAGGTCTGCTACTATCAGGCGATCGATTTTGCGATCCAGCGCGGCCTCAGGATCGTGGAGGCCGGCGCGCAGGGCGAGCACAAGCTGGCGCGCGGCTACCTGCCGCAAACCACCTACTCCGCGCACTTCATCGCCGACCCCGATTTGCGCCGGGCGATTGCCGACTATCTGAAGCGCGAGCGCGCCTACGTGGCGGCGGCCGGACGCGAACTGACCGAGGCCGGTCCGTTCCGCAAGGCGGCCGACGAGGCTTGACCTGTTCGGCGACCGACACGAAATTGAACCAAACCTGAGGGAAGAAGCCATGCCCGCCTATGACGCCAACAACCCCTTCGCAAAAATCCTGCGCGGCGAGTTTCCCTGCCACAAGGTCTATGAGGACGACCACGTGCTGGCGTTCCTCGACATCATGCCGCGTTCGCCGGGCCATACGCTGGTGATTCCAAAAGCCCCTGCCCGCAACATCCTCGATATCAACCCCGACGATTACGCTCATGTCGCGCGCGCCGTCCACAAGATCGCCGCCGCCGCCATGAAGGCCTTCAAGGCCGACGGCATCACCGTGCAGCAATTCAACGAGCCCGCCGGCGGCCAGGTCGTGTTTCACCTGCACATGCACGTCATGCCACGCCACGACGGCGTAGCGCTATTGCCGCCCGCGAGCCGCAAGGAAGATGTGAAAGTGCTGGAGGACAATGCGACGAAGCTGATGGCTGCGCTGCAGGGAGGTTAGGCGGTCGGATTGCTCAATGCCTCAGCCGCATTGAGTGGAAATCGCGGCATATCGCATTGCAGAATACGACGTCATGATTGCGCTGATTGCAATTGTGCCGAAGAGTACCGAGTAAACGAGAAACATTCCGAATGTGACACGAAAGCCTGAAAGCTCGAAGATGGTCACATCAAGGTCTTTGACCTGTTGGAAAGTTCTTCGGTCTTTCCGTGACTTCTCCACGACGATAGCCACCAATGCACTGAACAGAGGCAACGCCCAAAAATCGGAAGCCGCGCTCCGATAACCCCCGATGGGATTCAGCTCTGCGCACGCCGGAAGGGTTGCGCTGGTCCACGCCAAATAGCTGAACACCGACGTTCCACAGGCAAACGCGATGGCGATCACCGTAGCCATTGTCGACATGATGCGGAAACTGGACATCACTCCGTCTCGAAATCCCCGGGCTGTGGCGGCGCCAGTGGCGTGAACTCGCAGCGGTCGGGCTTGACGTCGAGCAGCGGTGTTTCATCGAGGCAGTCGAGGCCACGTACCAAAATGACGTTGCCCTCGATCTTGACGAACTTCACGATCGAGGTGCCGATCGGATTGGGCCGCACCGGCGAGCGCAGCGAGAAGGTGCCGCGGGTTTTCTGGTTATTCTTCGGGCTCTGCAGCACCAGGTCGCGGCGCGACTGGTGCAGCCAGTAGATCACTTCGAGATTTTCATAGAAGTCGACGCCCTTGATCGCGGGCACCCATGGCTCGAAAATTTCGAGACGGCAGACCGGGCCGTCATGTCGGCCCTGCCGCGGCGTATCCAGCCGCGATTTCCAGGGCGTGCGGATGCGCCCGATGAACACCAGCCCGGCGTCGCGGGCCGGCGGCATGTCGACAGTGAGTTCACCCTCGCGGATTTCGCTTTCTCGAACCATTTCCTAATCCAGATGTTCTAATCCAGTGAGATGTTGAGAGCCTTTATCACGCCCGCCCACCGTGCGCGATCGGCCGCGACGAATTTGTCGATCTCGACCTGGCTCTGCGGCCGCAGCGGCGGGAAGCCGACCTTGTCGAGCGAAGCGCGGAACGTGTCATCACTCAACGCCTTGTTCAGACTGGCGGTAAGTTTCTGCGCGATATCGTCAGGCAGTTTGGCCGGCGCGGAGACGCCATACCAGACGCTGACGCCGTAGTCTGGATAGCCGCTCTCGGCCATGGTCGGCACATCAGGCAGATCGGGGATGCGTTTCACTGAGCTGACCGCCAGCGGCCGCAGCAATCCGCCCTTCACCGGCGGCAGCGCGGTGCCGAGCGTATCGAACATCAACTGGATATTGCCCGATATCAGATCGGTCAGCGCAGGTCCCGCGCCCTTGTAGGCGACGTGGACCATGTCGACGCCGGCCATCTGCTTGAACATCTCGCCGGCGAGATGAATGGTGCCGCCGGTGCCGGCCGATCCGAAATTGAGTTTTCCCGGGTTCTGCCTGGCATAGGCCACGAACTCCGCGACCGTCTTGGCCGGCACGGACGGATGAATCTCCATCACCACAGGCAGATCGGTGACCAGCGCCAGCAGGCGAAAATCCCGCGTGGGATCGTAGGGCAGCTTCTTGTAGAGCAGCGGGTTGAGCACGAAGATCGACGCCGCCGTGAAGAACAGCGTGTAGCCGTCAGGCTCGGAACGCGCCGCGGCTTCGGCGCCGATCGCGCCCTGCGCACCGGCCTTGTTCTCGACCACCACAGCCTGTTTCAGGTCGCGGCTCAGATATTCGCCGACCATGCGGCCGAGCACGTCGGTCGGGCCGCCCGCGGCATAGGGTACGATCAGCTTGATCGGACGTACCGGATATTCCGCCGCATGAGCCAGCGGCGCCGCCCAGACGAGAGCGCCCACCAGCGCCGATAATTTCAGCCAGTTCATCTTTGTTTCCTCGACGTTTCTTATGTGCCGGACAGTAGCGGATTATCTGCCGCCTGCAATCAACCGAGCCACCATTTGCCGGCCAGCAGCACGATCTCGCCGCAGACCACGCCGGCAAAGATCGAGCGTCGCGTCAACATGAACACCGCAAACCCGGCGGCAACAGCGCCGTAGCGCAGCCAGTCCGGCACGCCGGCCAGCGCGCCCGGCGGCTGCACCAGGATCTGGGCGATGACGCCGGCGAGGATCGCGGTCGCCACCGCCCTCACCCACACCAGAACTTCCGAGCCCTCGTCGACGCCGGCGCCGAACCACAGCCCGGCCATGCGCCAGACCTCGTTGGGCAGGAAGCCGGCGAGCACCAGGACCAACAGCGCCTGCGGGCTGCCGAAAAACTCGCTCATGCGCGCACCCTCTTCCGCCACCAGTGCACGCCGTAGGCGATGGTGCCGGCGGTGACGCCGCTGATCAGGATATCGACGCCGGTATGCAGCATCGACACCAGCGGAAACAGCGCGATCCCGAGCACCAGCGCCAATATGTCCGATATCTGCCTGCAGTTGCGCGCGGTCGACAGCAGGAACGCCAGCGGCGTCAGCAACAGGATCGCGGCTGCAAACAGCGGCGGCAGGTTGGCGGCAAGGCCATAGCCGAGCGTGGTGGCGACCATGCAGACCGTGACGAGACCGCAGCCAAGCCCATGCGTAAACGCAATCCGCCGCTCGCGCGGCACTTTTGGCAGCAGCCGGTAGCATTCGACCCACAGGGTGACGGCGATGAAATGCGTCGCCAGCACCAGATGACGGCGTTTTGTCTGCGGCGTCTTCATCAGCGGCAACACCGACACCACCATCGGAAACAGCCGGATCGCACTCACCGTCACCGCAATCGCCGCCTGCATCGCGGTCGCGCCGGAGCCGAGCGTCGAAATCAGGATGATCTGCGCCGGGCCCGCCCAGACCAGCAACGTGCTGCCGAGCACCCAGCCCAGGCTGAAATGGCTGTCATGGGCCAGCGCGCCGATGCCGAGATAGGTCGCAAACAGCACCAGCGTGAGCACCGTGGACGCGACCGAACTGATGCCCCATGCGAACGCGCGCATGGGGCTTTTCCATTGGGGAGAAGAGAGCGGAGGTAGCGCCAATTGAGACCGGTGGGGGTTTGAATCGCTGCGGGCATAGGGCTGGCCAAAGCTGCCTGCGTCAAGCGAGCGGCCGCTCAGAGCGGCCATGCAGTAGTCCCGTAGCCCGGATGGAGCACAGCGTAATCCGGGAATCTCACACGTGGACAAGCCGGTCCCGGATTGCGCTGCGCTCCATCCGGGCTACGATAACTCCTCAACCCGGCACGCCCCTGTTGCGTAACACGAAGCATGCCCCGCCCGCCTTGCGGATGCGGTTGCAGAGGTCATCCGCGGCCGGGCGTGTGTCGGCGCCGATCCGGACCTGGTAGAAGGCACGCGTGCCGCGGCTGCGCATCACCGAAGAGAGCAGGCTCGGATCCTGGTCGCCGATCACGGCGCTGAGCCGCTTGATGGCGCGGGCGTACATCGCGAGCGCCTTGTCGCGGCTGAAGCCGGCGGCTAGCTGCACGCCCCACACTTTGGCGGCACCGAGCGTGATGCGGTTCTCGAGTTCGGTGATGAAGGGACTGGGCGCCTGCTTCAACAGCGCCATCAAGTCGCGACAGCTCGACGTCGGTATCCGCTCCGGCGTCCTGCCGCCCTTCTGCGCACTTGCCCAATCCTCGACGGTGGAGCCCGTGATGGCGATAACGTAGCTGCGCGTCTCCTGCGGCATCCCGCCGGTACCGGCGAGCCATTCCTGAACCCGGCGCGGGCCGGCGTTATAGGCCGCGGCCGCCAATCCGAGATTGCCGAACTGGTCGCGCAGCTCGGCCAGGAACTCCGCCGATTTCGGCAGCGCCTGCACGGGATTGAACGGATCGAGCAGGCCGCGTTCGTTCGCGGTGCCGGGCATGAACTGCGCAATCCCCTGCGCGCGCTGGCCGCTGCGCGTCACCGGCCCGATCGCGTCGGAGCGGAAGCGGCTCTCCTGCCAGATCACGCGGGCGAAAAACTCCAGCGGCAGGTTCGAGGCTTTCGCGGCCGACTCGATCATCAGGCACATCGCCTCGCGCGTGTCGCTCTCCCGCGTTCCGTCAGCCGGCTTCGGGGCCGGTATCGCGCGTGGCTCGACGCTTAACTGGTTAGCTTCATCCGCGTCCTCGGCGCACGCAGGCGCAACCGAGGACAAAAGCGACACCGTGCAGCACAGGGCGCGAAGAAATCGAGCTCTTTGCATGGCAGTTGCAATCCGAGAGCGCGCAGGGCGGTGAAAAACGTTAATCAAAACGATCACGGCTGGCAGGTGGATCCTCGGTTCCAGCGCGGCACGCGGCCTTTTTTTGCGCTGCAATTGTCCCGAAATCGGCGCCATCGGAACCGCCGTTAATTTACGTTAATGCCGCATTTTGCGTCAGCCGGTCTTTTACGCGGCACAAAGCCGGGTAAAAGTCTCCCTCTTTGTTGGGAGACATTCAATGCGGGACCGGCGCGAGAGCGTGCGCGACAAAGTGATGTATGGCGGCGTCGCCGAGATCGGTGAACACGGCGCGACGCGCGAATGCATCGTCCGCAACATCTCCGACAACGGCGCGACCATCGAATTCAGCAATGACCTCCAATTGCCGAAAGAGCAGCTCTCGCTGCGCATCGCACGCAAAGGCCGCTCCTTCCTTGCCAAGGTGGTCTGGTGGCGCGACAATTTCGTCGGCGTCGCCTTCAGGGCGGAAAGTCCGGCCGAGCCGGTCTCCGATCTCGGGGAGCGGCTGCGCAGAAGCGAGATCAAGAAGCTGCAGCTGCAGCGCCGCATCAATGAACTGCTCGACCAACGCTAGAGGTTCGTCGGCGCCCTACTCCGCCGCGAGCTTCGCCGCCGGTGGCGGCGACCATGCGACGGTGCGATTACGGCCTTCGGCCTTGGCCTGATGCAAGGCCTGATCGGCGGCATGCAGCAAGGCTTCAAATCCCGGCATGCTCACGGCCGCGGCCGCAAAACCGACACTGGCCGTTACCTTGAAGTGACCCCCGTGCGCCTGCAACGCGCCGGCGACAACCCTCTGGCGAATTCGCTCCGCCACGATTTTCGCTTGATCGAGATCGGTTTCCGGCAGCAGCATCGCGAATTCCTCGCCCCCGAGCCGGCCGACGATGTCGGAACTGCGCTTGCCTTCCCGGCAGGCATCGGCAACGGCGACCAGCGCTTCGTCGCCGACCGCATGTCCGTAACGGTCGTTGACCGCCTTGAAATGATCGACGTCGATCATCAGCACCGATAGCGGCCGGTAGTAGCGCTGAAACCGGCTCCATTCCGCCGCGGCCAGTGTCCAGAAATGCCGCCTGTTGTACAGACCCGTCATCGAATCGATGGTGGCGAGTTCTTCCATCTGCTGCGCATTGCGAACGAGGTCGGTGACGTCGCAATAGGTCAGCATCCGGCCGCCGTTCTTGAGCGGCGCACAATGCGCCCGGATATTGCGGCCGTCGGTGGTTCGCAGGTCCCGCAACGGCTCGCTGCCGTCCCGCACGGCGGCAACCCGGCTGGCGTAGAACGCGTCCAGTTGGTCCGGAGTCATCCCGCGATCGTTTGCATGCGGCGAATTCCTGATCAGCGACTCATAGGGCGGACGCCTTGCGGCCTGCTCCTCGGTAACGCCCCAGAGGGTTCGCATCTTCCTGTTCAGGAACTGGGCGTTGAGATTGCCGTCCAGCATGACGACGCCCTCGGAGACGTTGTCGAGCGCACTGCGCAGCACCTCCAGTTCATCGGCGTGGCGGACGATGTCGGTCACGTAGGTATAGCTGATCATCCTGCCGCCATTGGGCAGGTTCACGCACTGCATCCGGATCACCTCGCCATTGGTGCGGCGCAGATCGAACGGCCTAGTGTCGCCTGCCCTCACCAGACGGACGCGCTCGGCGACATAGGCGTCGATACTTTTGGCCTCGATCTCGTAGGCGTTGGTGTCACGGCCATGATACATCAACGCGACGAAGGCCGGGTTTCGATCGGCGACAGCGTCCGGCAAGGCCCACATGCGACGGAACGCGCGGTTGATGAATTGCGATTTCATGTCGGCATCGAGTAGCAGCACGCCGACATCGACGACATCGAGTGCCGCGCGCAGCGCCAGCAGCTGACCCCGTACGATCTGTTCGCCGCCCTTCGGCTCCCCGGCGCTGTTCCCCGCAGCTTCCTCCCTGGCCGCCTCCGCCGCCTCGAGCACCAGGCCGACCTGCTTATCGGATTGCCAGGCCCGTTTGCACGGCTGCGGCGAGCCTTCGCCCGGGATCAGCAAATGGAAATGCTCGGGAATACCGAGCGCGCTTTCGACTTCGATGACGGCGCCGACATCGGATATCTGACGGACGATGCAATCGATCGATGACTGGCCGTAATTCGAGATGATCTTGCCGGCCAGGAACGTGCGGCCGCGGGGCATGGATTTTGGTTCGCGCATGGCGACGATTCCAGTTGGATTCCGCCCGAAATATCCAACCGGGTGATCTAAACTGTTTTAACCGGGATGATCCAACCGGGCTCCTACGGCCACGCTTTTGTGCACGTTGCTAACAGCACGTTAACGCGCCGCCGCGTTGCAGCGCGCCTTCCGCCGTCCGGCAAAAAGCCGGCGGTCTCGCGACGCGCCGGCTTTGTAAGTCGAACTCGCATTATCCGCCGGTCAGACCTTGACCAGCGGGCCCTTTGAGGCCGGTCCCTTGGACCCGCCGCCGCCGTTGGGGCCGCCCGGTTTCGGCTTGCGCCTGCGGGCGCCAGGCAATTTTTCCGGCTTCGGCGTGACCGGTCCCTCGACGAACTCGAAGCCGATCTTGTCCTTGGCTTCCGCGCTCGCCTCATCCTTGACCAGCACGACGCGGACATGGCCGCCGCCCTTGAGGTGACCGAACAGCACCTCGTCGGCCAAGGGCTTCTTGATGTGCTCCTGGATCACGCGCGCCATCGGACGCGCGCCCATCTGCTCGTCGTAACCGTGCTCGATCAGCCAGGCTTTGGCGGTCTCCGACAGCTCGATGGTGACGTCGCGGTCGGCAAGCTGCGCCTCGAGTTGCAGCACGAACTTCTCCACCACCATGCCGATGACATCGGCATTGAGATGGGCGAACGAGACGATCGCATCCAGCCGGTTGCGGAATTCCGGTGCGAACTGGCGGTTGATCGCTTCGTGGTCATCGCCTTCCCGCCTGTTGCGCGTGAAGCCGAAGGCCTGGCGCGCGAGGTCGGCGGCGCCCGCGTTCGTGGTCATGATCAGGATCACGTTGCGGAAATTGATCTGCTTGCCGTTGTGGTCGGTCAGCCGGCCATGATCCATGATCTGCAGCAGCACGTTATAGAGATCCGGATGCGCCTTCTCGATTTCGTCGAGCAGCACCACACAGTGCGGATGCTGGTCCACGCCGTCGGTCAGCAGGCCGCCCTGGTCGAAGCCGACGTAGCCGGGAGGCGCGCCGATCAGGCGCGACACCGTGTGCCGCTCCATGTATTCGGACATGTCGAAGCGAAGCAGCTCGACGCCGAGCGAGGCCGCAAGCTGTTTTGCGACTTCGGTCTTGCCGACGCCGGTCGGACCCGAGAACAGGTAGGAACCGATCGGCTTCTCCGGCTCGCGCAGGCCGGCGCGCGCCAGCTTGATCGATGCCGACAGCGACTCGATCGCCTTGTCCTGGCCGAACACCACGCGCTTCAGCGTTTGCTCGAGATGCCTCAGCACTTCGGCATCGTTCTTTGACACGCTCTTGGGCGGAATCCGCGCCATGGTCGCGATCGTGGTCTCGATCTCCTTGATGCCGATGGTCTTCTTGCGCCGGTTCTCGGCGACCAGCATCTGCGCCGCTCCCGACTCGTCGATCACGTCGATCGCCTTGTCCGGAAGCTTGCGGTCGTGGATGTAACGCGACGACAATTGCACCGCCGCCTCGATCGCCTCGTTGGTGTATCTCAGCCGGTGGTAATCCTCGAAATAGGGCTTCAGGCCCTTCAAGATCGCGATCGCATCCTCGACCGTCGGCTCATTGATGTCGATCTTCTGGAACCGGCGCACTAATGCGCGGTCCTTCTCGAAATGCTGGCGATATTCCTTGTAGGTGGTCGAGCCCATGCAGCGGATGTTGCCCGCGGCGAGCGCCGGCTTGAGCAGGTTGGACGCGTCCATCGCGCCGCCGGAGGTAGCGCCGGCGCCGATCACCGTGTGGATTTCATCGATGAACAGGATGGCGTTCGGATGCGCCTCCAATTCCTTCAAGACCTGCTTCAGCCGCTCCTCGAAATCGCCGCGGTAGCGCGTACCGGCGAGCAGCGTGCCCATGTCGAGCGAGAACACGGTGGCGGCCGCCAGCACTTCCGGCACTTCGGAATCGACAATGCGCTTGGCGAGCCCTTCCGCGATCGCGGTCTTGCCGACGCCGGCCTCGCCCACGAACAGCGGGTTGTTCTTCTGCCGGCGGCACAGCACCTGGATCGCGCGGTTGATCTCGGAATTGCGCCCGATCACCGGATCGATCTTGCCGTCACGCGCCTTCTTGTTGAGGTTGACGCAATAGGTCTCGAGCGCCTCGCCCTTCTTCTTGGCGTCCTCGGTGCCCTTGGTCTCGGTTTCCTCGTCGACGCCGCGCACGGGGCGCGCTTCGGAGACGCCCGGCCGCTTGGCGATGCCGTGGCTGATATAGTTGACCGCGTCGTACCGCGTCATGTCCTGCTCCTGCAGGAAATAGGCGGCGTGACTTTCGCGCTCCGCGAAAATCGCGATCAGCACGTTGGCGCCTGTCACCTCTTCGCGCCCTGAGGACTGGACGTGAATCACCGCGCGCTGGATCACGCGCTGGAAGCCCGCGGTCGGCTTGGCGTCGTCGGCGCCGTCGGTCACCAGATTTTCGAATTCGGTCTCGAGATAATTGACGAGACTCGTGCGCAGCTTGTCGAGATCGACGCTGCAGGCACGCATCACCGCCGCCGCATCCGAGTCATCGATCAGCGACAGCAGAAGGTGTTCGAGCGTCGCGTATTGATGATGCCGCTCGTTTGCAATCGCCAGCGCACGATGCAGGGATTGTTCAAGGCTTTGGGAAAAAGTTGGCATTCTCGTCCTCTGTGGCCCCAGGTCATCATGATCGCCATTACCCGGTCAGGCAACAACAACCTTCGTCTTCCCCTGTCATATAGTTACCTGCGATCGTGGCGAAAGACCGGTTCCGCAAACGTGGTTTTCCTCTAAATTCGCGGCACCACGCCTCACGGCGAGCAACCCTCCCCCGAAATCTACCGGGAATACGATCGGCATTCGTCAACGCCGATGATGCAAGACCCGTTCCTTCTCTCCGGCCGGATCGAGAGCCGTGCGCGGTTATTTCTTTTCCATCACGCATTGCAGGGGATGCTGGTGCTTGCGCGCAAAATCCATCACCTGCGTGACCTTGGTCTCGGCAATCTCGTAGGTGAACACGCCGCACTCGCCGATCCCGTGATGATGCACATGGAGCATGATCTTGGTGGCCGCTTCGGCGTCCTTCTGGAAGAATTTCTCCAGCACATGAACGACGAACTCCATCGGCGTGTAGTCGTCGTTCAGAATCAGGACGCGATACAGGTTCGGACGCTTGGTCTTCGGCTTGACCTTGGTGATGACCGACGTCGACGGCCCACTGGTTCCGGGATTGCGGTTCTCGTCATTGCTCATTCGGGGAGCAGAAGCAGCTGACTTTGCCGGCACGGACGGACAAGCTTTGAAGGTTGATTGCAACATGGCCCAGGCGTTCGAAATAAAAAAGAGGTGACCGGAGAGCGCATCCTGGCCTGCCCCGCGATCGGCTCCGGCGTGAGCCATCGCAAAGCACCCAGCAATGCATTTTTTTCCAGATCGCCGCTCCCGGTCCGACCCATTGGCCGGATCGGCACCTAGAATATGGGTCTGCCGCCGGACCGCCGCAAGCGCATTTATGCTGCCCTGACGCGACCCGCGACCGGCCCGATTCCCGGCTCGGCTATCCGGACCAAGGTTAACCGTTTCTGCCGGATTTGACAAAGGACGGCGGCGGCCCGTTTAGCCGCCGTTGACGATGGATGGAAGGCGCTTTTGGCGGCCGGCTTGGCGATGCACCGGCTTTGACCCGTCTTTGGCGGAACCGGTCTGATGCCCCCTCACTTACGATTTTGCGCTCTGAAGGCCAAGGCACTGACTCGCTTGTTCCGAACGGCGGCATCAACCAGTCGATCGGGATCGCCCGGGGATGGCAATCGCTTACCGCGCCCGTGCCGCTCAATGCACCGGCGGAGGACTCTCGCGCTCACCGCCCCCAGCGGTCCTGCCAGATTTTTTCGCCGATCAAGCAGTTCACCCGCGGTTCTTTCTCGGCTACCGGGACAGTCGGCCGTTCCGGCGTCTGGTTGGCGACTTCGAGAACAAGCTTGGTCCGGATCGCCTCCCTGAATTTTTCGCGATCTTTGATCGTCACCACGAAGGCCCCCGGGCCTCCGATGACGTAATCTTCGTAGTAGAGGTCAAGGTTGTCGATGTCGGTCGACGGCGAATAGGACTGCTCCTTTGCCATGATCGGCAGACCGTTGATGATTATACCCTTTGCCAACGCCTCCCCGCGAGCGCCAGTCACAGGCGCGCCACTGTTGTTGATCGGCGATGGCCGCCTCAACTACGGCCACGAACGGATTTTCGAGACCTACTACGCCTACGCGATCGATAAGAGTTTCACCCTCACCGCCGATTATCAGTTGATCACGAACCCGGCCTATAACGCTGATCGCGGCCCGGTACGCATCTTCTCAGGCCGCCTGCAAGGCGTGTTCTAGACGAGGCCCGCCGTCATGACCCTTCAGGATATGCTGTCGCCGAGACTGGGGCAGACACTGCGGCCCAACGTTTGGGACGTGGTGGCGCTGGTTCTCGTGACCGGCGCCATGCTGCTGATCGTCTATGGCGGCGAGCAGACCACCCTTCCCTTGTCGACGCTTGACGCCACGCCGGTATCTCTCGATCCGGCCAACCTGCCGCTCTACGCATTGCGCACCACGATGCGGATGCTGCTGGCGATCATCTGCTCGACCATCTTCACCTTCATCTATGCCGCGCTGGCCGCCAAGAGCCGGCGCGCTGAAATGGTGCTGATCCCACTGCTCGATATCCTGCAGTCGGTACCGATCCTCGGCTTTCTCACTTTCACCGTCGTGTTCTTTCTGAACCTGTTTCCGGGCAACGTCTTCGGCGCCGAACTCGCCTGCGTATTCGCGATCTTCACCAGCCAGGCCTGGAACATGACGTTCAGCATGTACCAGTCGATGCGCAACGTCCCGAAGGATCTGGACGAGGCCTCCCAGAGCTTTCACCTCAGCGGCTGGCAACGCTTCTGGCGGCTCGACGTGCCGTTCGCGATGCCGGGCCTGATCTGGAATGCGATGATGTCGATGTCCGGCGGCTGGTTCTTCGTGGTGGCGTCGGAGGCGATCACGGTCGGGGATACCACGGTCACCCTGCCCGGCGTTGGCTCCTATGTGGCGCTGGCGATCAAGGAGCAGAATCTATCCGCCATCGGTTACGCCATCCTGACGATGCTTCTGGTGATCATCGTCTACGACCAGTTGCTGTTTCGCCCCGTGGTGGCCTGGGCCGACAAAGTTCCGCTTCGAGCAGACCGCCTCGGCGACGGCGCCGACATCGTGGATGCTGGACCTGTTCCGCCGCACGCGTGCGTTGCGCGCACTGACGTATCCGTTCGCGGCACTCAACAGGGTCTTCTCGAATTTACGTATCCCGGTGCCGGGCAGACTGATCGAGCGGACAAGAAGCGGCCCGCCGTCGCGCCTGATCGATGCGGTCTGGCTCGCCATGGTCATCGCCTGCACCGGTTACGCCGCCTGGCGGGTCTACGCGATGGCGTTGCGCGCGCGAGGCGTTGCAGGGCGGCCTCAAGCTTGGTTTTGGGGCTGTGAGCGATCGATCCGCGCAGGACGAGCAGCGTTGTTGCGTACGGCAAAAGCGTGTGGTTCTGGCACCCGTGGCTGGTGTCAAGCTGGCGGAGGCTGATCGAATCCAACCGGGTTCGTTGGGTCGTCAATCCGGCAGCGACGGAGGCAAAAGGAATTCGTCTCCGGGGAGAGTACGCTATAAGCCGTAAAACCATTGCGCAGGGAAGGCCGGGTGTTCCGGCGCACCTTGCAGTCACCCGTGTGCATTTTGTGCACACGAGACCGCGGGTGCAGCGCGCACCCGGTCTTCCCTGCGCCCTCTCACGATGAAGAGGGTAAGAAATCACCCTCAGCTCGGGCGCTTCGCGCCGCGAGATCGAGGATTCATGTGCCCTGCTCTTCCAAGGATCGCGATGCAATGCCGCACGAAAAAACCCGGCCGTCGCGGCCGGGCTCATTCATTGTCGAAGTATCAGATCGCGAACGAATTGTAGCGTTTTCGAGCGAAGTGGATGCCGGTTCGCGTGAAGAAAACGCGTCAACTCAAGAATCTAGAGCTTCGGTTCTGATGCAATCAGAACCGATAATGCTCTAGTGCGCGGCCGGGGTGAACTTCGCGACCAGGCCTTCGTAGGGCTTGAAGGTCTGCTTGGCGAGATCGGTATAGAGCCCCGCGATCTTCTGCGACTCCGCAACGAAGGTCTCGTAGGAAGAGCGCGCGAATTCGGTCTGCGCTTCGAGCGCCTTGTCCAGCGACTTCACGCCGGAGAGCTTTTCAACGTACGACTTGGTGTCTTCGAACGACTTCTTGGCGTAGTCGCCATAGGCAGTCGCGATCGCCTGAACGCCGCTCTGCAGATTGCTCGCGGAAGCGGCAACCGATTCAAGATGCTCTTTGCCGTAGTTCTGAATGTCTTCAACCTTGACCATCATGGAGTCCTTTCCCAGACTGCAGGTGTAAACCGGTTGCCGGGAGGTCCCGGCCCCCTGACGTCATCCCTGTATGTGCACCGCACAATAAAGTCAAGAAATATTGTGCGACGCACAATTGCGGCGAATTAGCGCAAAAACCCGGGGTCTTACGCAACGGTTAATTAATCTTTTGGA
Organism: Bradyrhizobium algeriense; assembly: GCF_003062295.1. Taxonomy (GTDB): domain Bacteria; phylum Pseudomonadota; class Alphaproteobacteria; order Rhizobiales; family Xanthobacteraceae; genus Bradyrhizobium; species Bradyrhizobium algeriense. The sequence continues at coordinate 218,965 of NZ_PYCN01000010.1, forward strand.
AACCCGCTCCGCCTAACCTGATTCCTGGACTTGTTCGTCTTCCGACAGGCCGCATGAAAGCTGTTTGTGAACAGCATCTTAGCTAGAACAGCGACCTGATCGGCCAAGCCGACCGCGCTTGATGGCCGGATCGGTACTTCGAACGGGGGAATATCAGTGGCTGTTGGGCACAATTTTGCCTCACGCGCCGGTGATCAAGACAGAAATTGGGACGGGGAAGTAAATGCTTCGTACAACCTTGGCTTCCTCGCGCGCTTTGCGCGTGTGCGCCCTCGGGCTCATTACCTTCACGACCGTGATCCTGATCTCGAGCGAGAGCGCCGAGGCCCGCCGCTACAAGCACCGCCGACACCACCACGTCGTGCGCGAAAGCTACAGCCCGCAGTTCTCCTCCATCATCGTCGACGGCAATTCCGGCGCGGTGCTCAGTTCCAACAATCCCGATGGTATCCGGCGCCCGGCGTCGCTGACCAAGATCATGACGCTTTATCTGCTGTTCGAGCGCCTCGACGCCGGCAAGATGAAGCTGGACACCGAGATGGAAGTCTCCGAGCACGCCTCCGAACAGGCGCCGACCAAGCTCGGTCTAAAGCCCGGCCAGACACTCAAGGTCGAGGATGCCATCAAGGGCCTGGTGACGCGTTCCGCCAACGACGCTGCCGTCGTGATCGCGGAAGCCATTGCCGGCGATGAAGCCGAATTCGCCAGGCTGATGACGCGCAAGGCGCGGGCGCTCGGCATGAGCAAGACCACCTATCGCAACGCTTCCGGCCTGCCCAACGACGAACAGCTGACCACGGCGCGCGATCAGGCCACGCTCGGCCGCGCGATCCAGGACCGCTTCCCGCGCTACTACCGTTATTTCGCGACCACCGTGTTTGCCTATCGCGGCCAGTCGATCCGCAACCACAATCGCCTGCTCGGCAATGTCGAAGGCGTCGATGGCATCAAGACCGGCTACACCCGCGCTTCCGGCTTCAACCTCGTCAGCTCGATGCGCCGTGGCAACCGCCACCTCATCGGCGTGGTGCTGGGCGGCCGCAGCGGCGGTTCGCGTGACGCCACCATGCGCAACCTGCTGGCCGAGAACCTGGAGAAAGGCGCGACCAAGCGTACTGTTGCCGCCATCACCGAGCGCAATCCCGCCGACGGCACCGTCGATGTGGCTGAAGCCGAGACTGCTTCGCGTCCAGCCGAAACGGCTCAGTCCGGCAGTGCCCTCGCCGCCGAACCGGGGCTCGCCGCCATGCCCCTGACCCGCTCGATCGCGCCGGCGAAGCCGTCGCTGATGGCGGCGGCCGCCGCTGCACTGCCCGCCAAGGTCGAGCAGAACAAATTCGAGCCGCAAGCCAAGCCCGAACCCGCACCATTGACCAGCGGCGTCATTCAGTCCCAGTCGATATCGGCGATCCCGGGCTCGGCTGAGCCGATGAAGCCGGTCAAGGTCAAGACGGTTCAGGTCAAGGCCGGGCCGATGAAACTGGCAGCCGCCGGCCCCTCGCAGCCGGCAGCCCCGCCGATCACCAGCGCTATCCTTGCCCGCCCCGAAGTCGCCGAGACCTCCAGCGCCGTCGTAGCAAACGCTGCCGAGGCCAGGGCCGAAGCCGCCAGGGAAGCCCTCAGGGCTGCCATGCCGCCGCAGCCGGCCAACCACGGCACCGGAAACGGCGTGCTCGGAGTGCTGCCCGCTTCCGCCTTGGCGCATACGCCCTCGCAGGCTTCACACGCGCAGACGCTCGCCTACGCCGATCCGGCGCCCCGCGCCCAGCCGCAGGCCGCGCAACAGAACGACGCCGTCAAGCCGGCCGCGCCGGCGGTGGTTCGCACCGGCTGGATCGTCCAGGTCGGCGCACTCGAAAGCGAAAGCGAAGCCAAGCAGCGGATCGATCTTGCCCGCACCAAGGCCAGCGCCCTGCTCAGCAAGGCCGATCCCTTCACCGAGCCGGTCGTTTCCAAGGACCGCACGCTGTTCCGCGCCCGCTTCGCCGGTCTCGATCGCGATTCTGCCGAAGCGGTATGCCGCACGCTCAAGCGCGCCGACATTTCCTGCATGACCGTTCGCAACTGATCCGGAACTTCCCGTTGAAGCAAAGCCGGCGCCGCAAGCGCCGGCTTTGTTGTTTTCCAAACACAATCGCTGCGGCCCTCACGCGATTACGCCTGATGCGGGCCGACGAAAACTTCTCGTCAAGAATTTGCGGTTAGGTTTCCCTGCAAGGGACGATCGACCACGCCGGACAACGGCGGGCGATATGGGGCGTCAGTCAGAGACACGGAAGCAATTCTCGGTTTGTAGCGTCGGTGGCGTGAGCCGGAGTTAGCTAGAGATGCGTGCGAAGAAGAATATCCTTGGCTTCGTTTACCCGGGCAGCGAGGTACGTCGAGCCCCCCTGGTCGGGATGCAGTTTCTTCATCAGGGCGCGGTGCGCCCGGCTGATGTCGTCACGCCCCGCCCCCGGCTGCAGGCCAAGGATTTGATAGGCCTCCTCCTCCGTCATTTTTCCAGTCGCCGCCGCGCGGCGCTGCCCCCCTGCCGTGTCGCCTTGCGCGTTCTGACGCCAGGCGGGAAACCGGCGGTCAAGATAGCTTTCAAGTAAGGCGACGCTCTCGGCGTCGAAGGCCGGGATCATCGCAATCAACTGCGGCAAGTCGAATTCGCCGAGCGAGCGCCCGGCATTCGGTCCGTCCACGATCCGGCCCGACAATTCGCCGCTGTCGTGATCGAGGCTCATATCGAGAAACTGCGAGCGGACGCGCGAGGCCTGCCCCGAAGAGCGTTGCGCGCCGCCGCCGAAGATCCCGCCGATATTGCTGAAACTGCCCGGCCCGAATGGCGACCAGCCGAGCAGGCCCGCGCCGAAGATGCCGAGCGGGATGGCAACCGCGAGTTCGCCGCGCAGACCGGTGAAGGCCGCGACAGCCAGCGCCACCACGCCGCCCGCGATCTTGATCCCGCGCGCGAGCACGACCGGATTGGCTGCACGAAACATCTGCAGCAGCAGGTATAGAAGGACAACGGCGACGACGCCGGCAATCAGGGTTGGCATGGCTCTAATATAGCGGCATCGGCGCCGAAAAGCATGGCGTTCGGCCCGGCGGCAACCAAAGTCGTAATCACTTGATCTGGCCGATCAGCGCGGCCGCCCCACTTGCGGTTCTCGACAGCGCCAGCAGCGCTTCGCGCCCGCCGGCGGCATAGGCTGCGGCGGCGCGCAGGAGCTCGCGCAACTGCGCCGCGGCGCCGGGATCGAACCTGCACCATGCGCCGCCGGTGAGCCGCGCAATCTCGCGGAACGCCTGCTCGGCTGTGGCGTCGTGACCTTCCTGAAACATGAAAACGGGGACCTTGAGCAGGCCGAGCTCGCCGGCCTTGGCACAGAGATCGTCGACCTCTTCCTCCATGGCGTCGCCGACGAACACCACGGCGCGCACGCCGGACGCCACCGCCTCGCGGCGCGCCTCCGACAGCACCTTGCCGATCTGGGTGCTGCCGCCCTGGCAATCGATCTTGCCCATCAACCTTGCCAGTTGCGCGGAATCGGAGATCCAGCCGGTGGCGCGGCATTCGTTGAAGCCGCGGTAATAGACCAGCCTGATATCGAGGCTGCCGAGCGAGGCCGCCTCGCGGAACATGTCGGCCTGCAGCGCGCAGGCCATGTCCCAGGTCGGCTGGCGGCTCATGGTGGCGTCGAGCGCGAACACCAGCCTGCCCCTGGCGCCCGGCCGGTGCGGCGACATCGCGCGCGCTTTCGCCACGAAGGCTGCGATGTCTTCCGCAGCCGATGGCTTGGCCTCCGGCAACCGGCCGCCTTTACGCGCCTCGGCCTTTGCCGAAGCAACGTCGCCTGCCGATTTCGGCTTGATGGGTTCGCCGGCCATGAGTGCTCGCTTGTAAGCAGCAAGCTCTATGTGGGACGGCGCCTCGCCCCGGTCAATGCGCCGGGGGCTGACCCAGCCGCAAACGCACGGCTACCGGAGGCCGCCTAGTTCGTGACCGACTTGTTCTTTGGCGCCGGATTGCTGGCCAGCGGGACGGACAACGGCACCGGTCCGGGGCTGCTGGTCAGGATGTCGGGCACCTTGGTCGGCACGGGCTTCAACGCGCCGCTCTTGTCAGACTCTTCGAGGAACTTGTCGAGCATCGACTCGATCGAGGATTTGGCGGCGTCAGGTCCGGTGTCCCGCATGTCGTTATGCTGGAAGCCGGTGTTCACGACCGTGATCCCGGCCTGTTCGCATTCCTCGTCGCCAGGCACCACGCCGGGGTCCGGCTTGAAATGCGTGTCCTGGGAACGGAACGAGAGGATCTTGAACTTGCCTTCGGTCAGGAACGGCACGCGCAGATTATCCAGCGTCACGACCTTCTTGATCTCGTCGGGATACTGCTTGGCGAAATACATCGTGATGTCGCCGCCCATCGAATGGCCGACCATCGTCACCTTCTCATAGTCGGCGTTGGGCTGAGCCTTCTTCATTTCGTGGATGGCGAAATGGATGTTGGCGACGCCGCGCTGAATCTGCGGCAGACGGCCGACATAGAGCTCGCCGACCTTGGTCACCATCGGCGGGTCGGTCGGCAGATCGTGCTGCGGGCTGATCGCAAGGTAGCCGCGCCAGGCGAAGACGTTTGCAAGGAACGAATATTCGGTGTGCTTGACGGTATTGCCGTGGTTGAGGATCGCAACCGGCAGCTTGATCAAGCCGGCGTTGGCCTGCATTTCCTTGTCGCGGCGGACGGCGACATTGACGGCGACAAGACGATTGTCGCGATCGGGATCGTGGAATGCGATGGTCTCATGCCGGATCGCCCACTTGCTCGCGGTAAAATACGCGACAGCGACCAGCACGGAGAGTGAAAGCAGAACGAGAATTCCACGTTTCATATTCGTCTTCGTCCTCGCGCCCCGCTAAGGGCCAACCCTGTTTGAGACTCTTTCGGTCCCTTGTTGATGATATACGTCACGATGGCGTGACATAAAGGCCAAATGTTGTGTATTGACCGCCTGATCATTGTGCGATGCACCTATCCATTGTGCAGCGGCCCAATCCCGACAAATTTGACCCGTTCTTCCTTACGACGTCTCCCATCAAGCTTTGGTTCGAGGGCTAGATAAAAGTCTAGTGAAAACGAGCTAATGGAGAACTGGTTCCCGGGAACAATCGCCCGCAGGTGCGACAATACCGGCAGCGTCTCAAAGATTTAGACCGTGGTGTAGATAACGAGCTTCAAGGCCGGGTCGTCATTGGCCTGGAAGCTCGCATACTCCAGTTTGAGCCGGCCCTTCTTGGGATGGGTCAAGGATTTCCGTCCTGCCGCGACGCCGCTGACGTCGTGGGCCTCCCACCAGCCTGCGAATTCGGGACAGCCTTCGCGCAGGCGCGCCAACAGGTCGCGGAAGGCGGGATCGCCGGCCCACAGGTCATGCGTCGCGCGAAACTGGGCGACGATGCGTCGGGCCTCATCCGTCCATGACGCGCCGAACAACCGCCGCGTCGCGGGGTTTGTCAGCACCGACAGCAGGCTGTTGCGATCGGCTTCCGCCAGCCGGCTGAACGCAAAGATTTCCTCCGCAGCCGCATTCCAGGCGAGAATGTCCCAGCGCCGTCCGGTGACATAGGCCGGCAAATTGAGCTGTTCGACCGTGCGCCGGATCGCCGGCGGAACAGTCTCGCGGACGAAGGGGCGCCGGTCGGCATTTTGCGTCAGCTCCGTCAGATGCCGGTGTTCGGCCTTGGTCAATCGCAACGCGCGCGCCAATGCGTCGATCGTCGCGGACGAAGGGCTGACGGATCGCCCCTGCTCGAGGCGGATGTACCAGTCGACGCCGATGCCGGCGAGTTCGGCCACCTCCTCCCGGCGCAGGCCCGGCGTGCGCCGCCGCCGGCCCACCGGCAGGCCGACCGCCTTCGGCATCAACTTCTGCCGCCGCGACCGCAGGAAGTCGCCGAGTTCGCTTTGCCTCGAATTCGTGCCTGATGCCACCATGCGCGCCGTGCCTCAAAAGGGGTCTTACAGTCCTAGGATAATACCAGGTCTTGTTGGCCCCATGAAGGCTCGCGAGAATGCGGCTTCATCGAAATGAGGAGGCCCCATGAAAGCTGCCGTGCTGAATGCGTTCGGATCGCCGCTTGCGATCGAGAACGTCCCCGACCCGCTTCTTGGCACCGGCGAGGTCATTATCGACGTCGTGGCGAGCCGCGTGTTGGCCTACGCCAACGAGGTTCTCAGCGGGGAGCGAAAATACCTCCTGGAACTGCCTGTGGTGCCCGGCCCCGGCGCGATCGGCCGCATCCGCGCCACCGGCCCCGATGCGACCCGGCTTCGTCCCGGCGATTGGGTCTATTGCGATCCGACCGTGCGCTCCCGCGACAATGCGCTATCGCCCGACATCGCCCTGCAGGGCCTCACCGCCGGCAGCGAGGGAGGCCTGCGCCTGCAACGGTATTTCCACGACGGCGCCTGGGCCGAACAAATGCGGCTGCCGACGGAAAACGCGGTTTCGATCGGCGACATCGACGAGAAGGATGCAGGCCGCTGGTGCGCGCTCGGCACGCTGCTCGTGCCCTATGGCGGGTTCCTCGCCGTGCAACTGCAAGCCGGAGAGATCGCGCTGGTCAACGGCGCCACCGGCAGTTTCGGCAGCGCCGCGGTCGCCGTCGCACTCGCCATGGGCGCGCAATGCGTGATTGCGACCGGGCGGAACGAGCAGGCGCTGACCGAACTGACACGGCGGTTCGGCGCCCGCGTCCGGACCGTGCCGATGCGCGGCGACGAGGCCGACGATCGCGCCCGCATCCTGCAGGCGGCGCCCGGTCCGATCGACTGCGTGCTCGACATCCTCCCGCCCGTAGCCAGCGCCGTGCAGGTGCGGACCGCCGTCCTGGCGGTGCGGCCGCACGGACGGGTGGTGCTGATGGGCGGTGTCGGCATGCAAGGCGGCGCTGGCCTTGACCTGCCCTACCCGTGGATGATGCGAAACGGCATCACGCTCCGCGGGCAATGGATGTACCCGCCGCATGCGGCCATCCTGATGGCCGGCCTGATCCGCGCGGGCCTGGTCGACCTCGATCATTTCGAGATTGCGGCCTTTGGTCTCGACCGCGCCAACGAGGCGGTCGCGCATGCTGCCGCCCACAGCGGTCCGTTCAGGATGACGGTGATCCAGCCGCGATAGGGCCGGCAGCTTGTTGGAGGTCAGGCGCTGATGATGTCGCCGATGATGTCATGGACTTCGAGCGGCTTGTCGACCTGGGTGAACCATTCGGCGCGGTTGGCGGCGCGGCGGCGGCCGCGCTCGTCGAGCGGCAGCTTCAACTGGCGCAACAGGCTGGTCACTTCTTCGCGCGCCGTGACATGGCCCATGCTGGGGCGCGTGCCGAGGGTGGCCTCGTCGATGTCGTCCAGCGCCGTCAGTCCGCGCGGGAAGAATTCGCGGTAGACCACCCGCTCGGCAAACCCGTCGATCGAACGGAAGCCGAGCCGCAGCGAAAGGTCCTTCAGGCTGTCGGCGACCAGCTGCTTGTTCCGCGAGCCGATCATCGACAGGCGGTTGCGCACCACGATCCAGTCGGTGGTGGCGCCATCGATCTGGCGGCGCTTGCGCCTGACGTCGCGCACCATCTCCGCATAATGGCTCTCGCCGGTCACCGAATAGGTCGCGGGATCGACGGTGCCGAGCACGTCGAAATCGAGAAAGCTGTCGTTGATGGGCGTCACCAGCGTGTCGGCCATCGAATGCGCCAGACGCATCAGATAGGAGTCGGAACCCGGCGTATCGATGACGATGAAATCGAAGGCACGCTCGATGGCGCTCACCGCCTCCATGAACTGCTGGAACTCGGAATTTTCATTGTCGGCGATCTGCATCGTCTCGCCGAGCTTGACGCAGTAGTGCACGGGAATTTCGAGATCGAGACCGGTGCGGCGCGCCCACGCGCTCCGGTTGGCGATGTAGCGGGTAAAACTCCGCTGGCGGCAGTCGAGATCGATGGTGGCGACACGCTGTCCGGCCTTCAACAGGGCAACGGCAATATGCAGGGCAGAGGTGGATTTTCCCGACCCGCCCTTCTCGTTTCCCAGCACCACGACGTGCGCTGAACCCAATTGACCCTGACTCGCCTGAACCAACATTGATTCAACCCCCCGTCGATATCTTCAAGTCACGCGCGGCTGCGCGTCAAGTGAAATGCGCGACGACGCATTCAATTCGCTCGCGGCGTGTCTTTAATGATGAATCCCGACGGTGCGGATTTCGTTCCGTTGCCGCGATCAAGCCCGCAGCCTTTTCAACAACCGGGCGCGCACGTGTGGCTTTCGCGTTGAGCTGCCGCAGTCTTGCCATTCCTGAGTAACCTTGGCGGCAATGCTCTGGCCTTATAAGGTCGGCGCGCCCGCCGAGAGGATTGGCAGCGTTGCTCTCCTCACCCCATCAGAAGCTGCAAGAGATCGAGGCCAGATGTCGCGAAGTCCCACGGTCGTCCGTACCGTTCCCGCATTGCGCCGCGCCGTCGAGGCCTTGCGCACCCGAAAAGCCGCCGTCGCGCTGGTGCCGACCATGGGAGCGCTCCATGACGGGCATGTGTCGCTGGTGCGGCTCGCCAAGCGCCGCGCACAGAAAGTGGTCGTATCGATCTTCGTCAACCCGACGCAGTTCGCGCCGACGGAGGATTTCGGTTCGTACCCGCGCACCTGGAAGGCCGACCTCGCCAAGCTCACCGCCGAGAAGGTCGACCTGATCTGGAGTCCCGACGTCAAGGCGATGTACCCGGACGGCTTCGCCACCCGTATCGTGCCGGAGGGTCCGGCCACCGCCGGCCTTGAGGATCGTTTCCGGCCGCATTTCTTCGGCGGCGTCGCCACCGTGGTCGGCAAGCTGTTCACGCAAGTCCGGCCGGACGTGGCGATCTTCGGCGAGAAGGATTTTCAGCAATTGCGGGTGGTGACGCGGATGGCCGCCGATCTCGACCTCGGCGTCAAGGTGATCGGCTCGCGCACCGTGCGGGAACGCGACGGGCTGGCGATGTCCTCGCGCAACGTCTACCTCTCGCCGGAGGAACGGCGGACGGCGCCGACGCTCTATCGCGCCATGAAGGAAAGCGCCGAGCGGCTGAAGGCTGGCGAGGATCTAGCGGCCGCGATGGAAGCCGGCCGCGAGCTGATCAGCGCGGCCGGCTTCGCGCTGGACTATTTCGAGGCCCGGCATGCCGAGACGCTGGCGCCGATCACCTCGGTGAAGGACGGGCCGGTGCGGATCCTCGTCGCCGCAAAACTCGGCACGACGCGCCTGATCGACAATATCGGGGTCTAGGCTGGCAGCTCGTTCAGAGCAGCCCCAGATCGCGCAGTTCGCGCCGCATCGGTTCCGGCATCGCGGCCACGCTGGCGGCTGAGGATTTGGTGAGATCGGGCGGCGCGGCGTCCTCGGTGAGGTAGCGCCAGCCCTGGAACGGGCGCATCGGCCGCGGCGAGACCGCAAACACTTTGGGCTGCATCACCAGCCGGCACCGCCCGATGCCGTCCTTGTCGCGGAACGGCTCGAGCGCGATGATCTTTTCGCGCGCGGCGATTTCGCCCTTGATTACCCAATAGAGCGAACCGCCGGCGAGGATTTCCGCGTCGCGCTTCGGCGTCATCCGTGTGATGTGGACGTGACGAAGCGGCAGTCCCTTTTTCTTGGCGGTTGCCATGCGTTCGGCAACCCAGCCCTTGAGTTCCTTGACTGACTCGCAGCCGACGGCAAGCTTGATGAGATGAAGCGGCATGATCCCGCCGATGTAGCGGCCTGCGCGCGCTTTGAAAAGATCACTCGTTGTTATCTGCTGTGGGCGCCGAACCCGGCGCGAGTTGGACCGGCGCCGCCGAGGACGGCCGCTTCGGCGCCGCTGGCGGCTTCTTGGCGGCAGTCTGCGCCGGCGGCGACGCCGCCGCGGCCGGACGCGGCGCGGCTGGCGATGCCGGCGCAGCCGCGGCTGACGACGGCTTCGGCGCGGCGCCTAGCGGCGGCTCCGGCGTCATGATGTTGACCGGCGGGGTGGATGCCGAGCTCGGGAATTCGGCGTTGGTGGGCTTGCCCGTGGGGACCGACGGCGGCAGCGCCGCGATCATGCCCGTCGCGGCCTGCGGCGTGTTCCACGTCGCAGCATGGCGCATGACCAGGCTTTCATAGACGCGGTCTTCCATGTTGGCCGCAATCTGGCGCGTCTCGGTCAACGAGCGGAACGCGCGGCAGGACGATGGCATGCAGCGATCCCGCACCGTCAGCACATAGGCCATCAACCCGTAACGGTCGCGCTCGATGGCGCGGCGCAGCGCCAGCAGGTCGGAGCCGGCGCCCTTGTTCGCGGTGGCGACATCTCCGAGCGAGGTCAGCAGCGTGATCTGCGAGGCGGCGTAGGCCACGGCCGCAGCCACCGCCTCGGCCGAACCGAACAGCGCCTTCTCGCACGCGGCGAGGACGGCATCGCCGGCCAGTTCATCAATGCAGGAAAGCTGCGGCAATGGCGCGGTCGCCGTCTGAACCGGACGCGTCTCCGTCGACTGAACCACGTTTGGCGTGCCGAAGCCTCGGAAGGTCACGGCCCCGGCGACCCCGACCGCGAGCAGCGTGATGAGCGCCAGTACGCCGTTGGCCACGGATCTCTCCGAGCGCAGCAGCGTGATCAGAACGATGATCCCGACAAAGCAGGCCGTGACCAGCGTCAGGTACAACGGAAGGTTCGGCGAGTGCCAGATGTAATCCAGCGAAGCAGCCCAGGCCCAGTCCATGCGCGGTGTCCCTCAACGCAGCATCAAACGCGATCGAAAGACGAATGCGGCATTGCTGCATTCGCTTTTCGGCAGAATGTTTCCGCGAACGAGGCCTTTTGACGGCAACCAAAGGTGGAACTTCGTCAGCCGACTACTTGCACACAACTGTTTTAGGAAATTGCGAGCTGGCTTTCCTTGGCGACCCGTTCGAAAGCTTCGGTCGAGCTTTTGATGCGATACTGACAATCGTCGCCGTCGGTCGGCAACAGCCGGATCACCTCATAGGTGCCACTGGCGGCCGGACGGGCAACATTGCTGGCAGTAAAATAGACAGTCTCTCCAACGGAGTACTTATGCTTCAACGCCCTCTCCATCACGCAAGAACGCCGGCCGCGCTCACGGTCCCGCTAGCTTTCGGCCGACTTGAGAACCCTGCGGCAACCTAGCACAGCCGGTCGCCCAAAAGCCAGCAACATCGAGGCATGGCAAATGCGCAAATTCTGCATGTTTTTCAGGGCGATAAGCGGTAATTCTTGCGGTTCCCGGGAATCCGCCTGCCTAATATTCAGGCCGTCTTTCCCAATATAGGACAGAATGCCGCGGGCTGCGGCGAGCCTTGGCACCCCCTTGGCACCCCCGCCCGGTCACCGCCCTCGCACCCGAAATCAGACCGTTTCGAACCGTTCGATGACAAGCGTTTCAGCAAGGCCGGCGCGGGTCCATTCCTGGAATGCCGGCAACGACATCATCGCATCGAAATAGTGCCGCGCCTCGCCCCTCACCTCGATCGCATAGGTGCGGAAGCGATGCACCACCGGCGCGAACATCGCATCCGCGCCGCCGAACGCGCCGAACAGGAACGGTCCTTCCTTGCCGTAACGGCTGTGGCAATCGGCCCAGATCTCCTGAACGCGCGCCACATTGGCACGTGCGTCATCCGACAGATCGACCGCACCGACCGGGCGGTGCAGGTTCATGCCGCATTCATTGCGCAGCGGCATGAAGCCCGAATGCATTTCCGCCGAAATCGAACGCGCATGCGCCCGGCGCGCGCGGTCTTCCGGCCACAGCGTCGCTTGCGGGAATTTCTCGGCGAGATATTCGATGATCGAAAGCGAGTCCGACACCGTGACGTCGCCATCGATCAACGTCGGCACCTTGCCCGCGCGGGAAAAGCTCAGGATCCGGTCCTTGTCCGCCTTGTCGTCGGTGTAGAGCGGGATGAACACTTCCTCGAACGGGATGTCATTGGCGCGCAGCGCCAGCCATGGCCGCATCGACCATGACGAGTAATTCTTGTTGCCGATGACTAGTTTCAACATTTGCGGGGAAATCCTGTTGCGACCGGCATCTTGCCATAGTGCGCCGCACGCGTTCAACCTGTACATCACGATTGCCTAGCCACCACCGGGGATCTCGCCACATGGGCGCCTATTGGGTCGATATCGCCGCCGTCGCGTTCTTCGTCGTGGAATGGCTGGCCTACGGCTTCACGCTCGAGCACACGGCTTACGGCAGCGACAGCCTGTCGGCGCGCATGAACCGCTTTCGCGAGGTCTGGGTGCGGAACATGCTCGACCGCGAGGCGCGCATGGTCGACATGCAGATCATGGCCTCGCTGCAGAACGGCACCGCCTTCTTCGCCTCCACCAGCCTGATCGCGATCGGCGGCGGGCTCGCATTGTTGCGGGCGACCAACGATGCGCTCGCCGTGCTGCGTGAACTGCCGGTCGACCTCACCCCCTCGCCTGCGCTGTGGGAAATCAAATGCGTCGGCCTGATCCTGATCTTCATCTACGCCTTCTTCAAATTCGCCTGGTCGTACCGCCTGTTCAACTATGTCGCGATCCTGCTCGGCGCGATGCCGCCGTCGTCACAGCGCGACACGGCGGAAGCCGAAGCCCATGTGATGCGCACGACGCGCCTGTTCGAGGCGGCGGGGCGGCATTTCAACCGCGGCCAGCGCGCGTTCTTCTTCGCGCTCGGCTATCTCGGCTGGTTCGTCAGCCCCTGGGTATTGCTGGCGACAACCACGCTGGTCGTCATCGTGACCTGGCGGCGGCAGTTTGCATCGAACGCGTGGCGGGCGATGGGGCACTAGCGCGTTCTAGCGTCAAAAGTCAGGACGCAGAAAAATCCTGTGGCGTGAAGCTGAGGTCGAGCACCTTCCATTCGCCGTAGCGGTCGGCCGGCAGCATCGCGTAAGGCTGGCAGGCCTGCAGCGCGCGGATCGCGCCTTGCATCAGCAACGGTCCCTTCATCGAGGCACTGGCTTCGATCAGGATCGGTTCGGCGGCGAGCCTGCCGTCCGGTGTCATCAACACGCGCAGCTTGACCTTGACGTCGTCAGCGCCCGACAGCGAGGCCGGCAGTTTCGAGCAAGTCTTGAGGTGCCGCCGGAATGCCGCGATCAGCGTGCTCGAGATATCGGCAGCCTCGGTCGCCGGCGCATCAAAATTGTCGTCGTTGCGCCCTTGCGCGGGAGCCGACGGCGCCGGTGAGAGGTCGGGCGGCAGGCCGAGCAGCACCTGATACTTGATCGAGATATCCGGCTCGGGCGGCTTGTAGGCCGGCGCCGCCGGTTGTGATGGCGACGGTGCCGCCGGCGGCGTCTCGAGCGCAGCCTGCTTCTGCGGCCGCGCGGCAGGCGCAGGCGGTGCGGCCGGCGGGGGTGCCGTGGCAGCGGCAGGCTTGTCGAGCAAGGAGAAATCAGGCTGTGGCGACGGCGCCGGTTCCGGCTTGTTTTCGGCAGGCGGCTCCTCGGGAGGCGCTTGCTTCTCGGCAAGGTCTTGGGCGGTAACGATCTCGACCGGGATCTGATCGGCGGTCACTGCGCCGAACGGATGCACCTCGGAAAACAGCAACACCAGCGTCAGCAGCGACACATGCGCGATCGCCGACGCCGTGATGTCAGTAGATATGAACCGCCGCAGCTCCATCGCATCAAAACGATGTTCGATATTCCCCTGGCCGCCAGCATAGCGTCGGGCGGCGCAACTCCTCAATCCCATTTCGGCGCGAAACCGAAATCCGTGAGCCTGCCGCCGGCGCTGCCCATGGCGGAAATCTGCTGCATGTCCTCTTCCGACAGTTCGAAATCGAAGATCTCGATGTTCTCCGAGAGCCGCTCGAGTTTCGACGTTCGCGGGATGGCCGCCACGCCCTGCTGCACCAGCCAGCGCAGGCAGATTTGCGCCGCCGTCTTGCGATAGCGGTCGCCGATCCGCTGCAAGGCGCGGTCACTCTTGATGCGGCCCCTGGCGACCGGGCTATACGCCACCAGCGCCATGCCGTGGCGCGCGCAGGCCTCCCTCACCTTGGTCTGGTCAAGATAGGGATGGTACTCGACCTGGTCGCACAGCAGCGGTTGCGGACATAAAGCCACCGCCTCCTCGATCAGGGCCACGGTGAAATTGGAGACGCCGATATGCCGCGCGAGCCCCTGCTGCCTGACCCGCGCCAGCGCGCCGAGCGTCTCCACCAGCGGTACCTGCGGGTTCGGCCAGTGCAGCAGCAGCAGGTCGACCTCGGTCAGGCGCAGCCGCACCAGGCTTTCCTTGGCCGAACGCTCCAGATCGTGGGGCGCGAAATGCGAGGGCCAGATCTTGGTGGTGAGGAAGACCTGATCGCGCTTGACGCCCGCAAGGCGCAGGCCCTCGCCGACCTCGCGTTCGTTGTCGTACATCTGCGCGGTGTCGATGTGGCGATAGCCGAGCCGCAATGCCTGCTCGACGAGACGCGCGCAGGCGCGTCCGCGCAATTCCCAGGTGCCCAGCCCGATCGCCGGGATTTTTGCGCCATTGGCTTCGACAAAGAGCATAGGTTGTATCCGCGGCCTGGCCCCATTATGGGCTGCCGGAACAGCCGTGCCAACAGATAGCGGTTTTGAAGCGAAATCCTGCGGCGTGCTTGGTCCGGAAAACGCGTCAAACCGCGAACTAGGCGGGCTCCGGTTCCGTGGCGAGCGCGGCGAAAACGGTTTCCGGCGAATGGGCGATCACGGCGAGCAACGCCCGCGCCGGCCCCCGGGGTACCCGCTTGCCCTGCTCCCAGTTCCGGATGGTTTCGACGGGTACGCCGAGCCGTGCCGCGAATTCGATCTGCGTCAGCTGCGCGCGGCGGCGAAGGTCACGCACGGCCGGCAACGAGCCGGTTTCGCCCGGTATTGCGTCAGGCAAGGCTGAAGGCGTCGCGGGCGCGGGTTCGGGCATCGCAAGCGCGAGCATCTCCGGTGAGAGCGGAAATTCCTGCCCGTCCCGCAGTTCGACGATCCGTCCGTCCGCTTTGAGCCGCAGGCGCTGCATGTCGACCTCGTGAGCCAACATCATCGGCCAAGCGCGTTAAGGCCCGATTAACGATAAAAGAGGCAGCAAAGGCGAAAACTACTTCAGCCCGAACCACAGCGTGGCGATACCGAGAAACGAGAAGAAGCCGACCACGTCGGTAATCGTCGTGACGAAGGTTCCGGACGCCACCGCGGGGTCGGCGCGCACCCGTTCCAGCACCATCGGGATCAGGATGCCGCCAAGCGCGCCGGCCACCAGGTTGCAGATGATGGCAAGGCCGATCACGATGCCGAGCCCCGGGATCTTGAACCACGCCACCGCGGCGACGCCCGTGATCACGGCAAAGGCGAGCCCGTTGACGAGGCCGACCATGGCTTCGCGCATCACCACGCGCAACGCGTTCTTGGAACCGAGTTCGCGGGTGGCCAGCGCCCGCACCGCCACCGTCATGGTCTGGGTCGCGGCGTTACCGCCCTGGCTCGCCACGATCGGCGCCAGCACAGCGAGCGCCACCATCTTTTCGAGCTGGCCTTCGAACAGGCCGAGCACGGAGGACGCCAGAAACGCGGTCGCCAGATTGACCAGCAGCCAGTTGAAGCGGGCGCGCGCGATGGTCCAGACGCTGTCGGACAATTCTTCGTCGCTGGTGACGCCGCCGAGCGCCTTCAGGTCTTCGTCGGCCTCTTCCTCGATGACGTCAACGACGTCGTCGATCGTGATGACGCCGACCAGGCGGTTGGTGGTATCGACCACGGGGGCCGCGACCAGATTGTACTTGCCGAACATCCGCGCGACTTCTTCCTGGTCGTCCAGCACGGAGACGCGGCGGCGGTCTTCATCGATCAGGTCCACGATCTGCACCGGCCGTCGCGCCCGCAGCAGCGTGTCGAGCGAGACCGCGCCCTGCCAGTGCTTTTCGGAATCCACCGCGTAGATCTCGTAGAACCGGTCCGGCAGATCGGGGGTGTCGCGCATGTAGTCGATCGCCTGGCCCACGGTCCAGTCCGGCGGCACCGCGATGAACTCCGACTGCATCCGCCGGCCTGCGGAATTCTCCGGATAAAGCAGGCTCCGCTCCAGCGCGACGCGCTCGGACGGCGGCAGCTTTTCGAGGATCTCCTCCTTGTCCTCCTGGTCGAGCCCTTCGAGCAGTTGGACGGCGTCGTCGGATTCCAGTTCGCGAACGCCCTCCGCGACCGTCTCCGGTTCGAGTTCCTCGAGGATTTCCTCGCGGACGGAATCGTCGACCTCGTTCAGCGCCGAGAAGTCGAAATCGGTGCCGGTCAGTTCGACCAGCGTGACGCGGTCCTCGGCTTCAAGGGCCCCGATCAAATCACCGAGATCGGCCTCGTGAAGTTCCGCCACCACCTCGCACAATAGCGGCCGGTCGGCGGCGTGGATGGCGCGCGTGATCTCTTCGACAAACTCATGGCGGAGCTGCCCCTCCTCGTCTCGCATCGGCAGATGGTCGAGCACGGAGCCTTGCGCAGATCGCGCCTCGGCTTGGGCAACGTCGATCTTCTCGGCCATGCCACGCCTCGCCGGTTTGACAGATTGAGGGAACTTGTCTGAGTTACGCTGCACGCTTACCCAATCGGCAACACCCAGCGCAATGCCAAATATGTCCAACCGCAAATGACCCGAAATTTAAGCGCCGCGCTGTGCTCGGCGGTCGCTGCATTGATGACCTTCGTTACGGCGGCAGAGGCCGTCGATTGCAGCCGCAAAGATGCGCTCGGCACCTCGCGCGTTCTCGCGGTGGACGCCGCTACCTACCCGCGCGTGGGCCTCAAGAGCTTTCCGCAGACCCTTCCATTGGAAGATCACGAGGTCGTGCTGACCTTCGACGACGGACCGTGGCCCGGCACGACGCCAAAAGTGCTGGCGGCGCTGGCGCATGAATGCGTGCGCGCCACCTTCTTCCTGATTGGGAAACCGGCCTCCGAACATCCCAACCTGGTGCGAAGATTGGCGGCCGAGGGTCATACGATCGCACACCACACCTGGACCCACCACAATCTGAAATACATGAAACCGGAGGCGGCCATCGGCGAGATCGACAAGGGCATCGCGGCGGTCGAGATGGCGCTGCACGGAAAGGCCGCCACGACCCCGAGCACGCCGTTCTTTCGCTTTCCTTTTTTTGATATGACGCCCGCGACGCTGGACGTCCTGCAAAAGCGCGGCATCGCCGTGTTCGGCGCCGACCTCTGGGCCAGCGACTGGATGCCGATGACGCCGGCGCAGCAGTTGAAGCTGCTCACCGAGCGGCTGCAAGTCGCCCGCAAGGGCATCATCCTGCTGCACGATCCCAAGGGGCAGACCGCTGCCATGCTGCCGGCCTTCCTGCGCTACCTCCGCGACAACCATTACCGCGTGGTCCATCTGGTCCCGGCAGGTGCCAAAACCGTGTCCGGCAAAGCACATTAGATCACGATCTCTTCGGCTGACGCGGTTCTGTGGTCCGGTTCACGCCCCCCGAAGCCAAATTAGGTGTAGAACTCAGGTGATTAAGGCGGCATTCATGGCGCCAGATGTAAGCCGTTGCGTGCTCTTGGTGCGTGCTCTTGGTGCGTGTTCTTGGAATGAAGCCGGGGTTCTATGATCACTAGCGTATTTGGGGAGCTTCGGCGGCGTCCTTGGACCGCCGTCTGCGTGGGCCTGTTGACTTCCGTCGCCGCGCAGACCGCGTCGGCCGCCGGTTGTCCAGGTCATCCCGACGCCATCGGCACGTCACGCACCATCGTGGTCGACCCGCGCGCCCATCCCATCATCGGCACCATGCAATATGGCAAGACGCTGCCGCTCGAAGACCATGAGGTGGTGCTGACCTTCGACGACGGCCCGCTGCCGAAATACTCTAACCAGATCCTCAACATTCTCGCCGCCCATTGCGCCAAGGCGACCTTCTTCCTGGTCGGAAGCCAGGCCCACGCCAATCCGGAAGGCGTGCGCAAGGTGCGCGATGCCGGCCACACCGTGGCTACCCATAGCCAGAGCCATCCGACCGGCATGGATCGCCTGCCGCTCGACCGCGCCAGGCAGGAGATCGAACAGGGCATCGCGTCGGTGACCGCGGCGCTGGCCGACGGCACCGCCCCCGCGCCGTTCCTGCGCATTCCCGGCCTGCGCACCAACGACGGGATCGAGCAATTTGCACGTTCCAAAGGACTTCAGGTCTGGAGCGCCGATTTTCCCGCCGACGACTGGCGCGACGTGTCCGCCGCGCGCGTCTATGAGCTCGCGATCAAGCGACTGGAGGCCAAGGGAAAAGGCATCCTGTTGCTGCACGACATTCAGGCGCGCACGGTCACGGCGCTGCCGAGGATTCTGCACGAATTGAAAGTGCGCGGCTATCGCATCGTGCACGTGGTGCCGGCGACGCCTGATCGGCCGGCAACGCCGACCGAGCCGCAGCAATGGCAGTTGCATCCGCCGTCGGAGATGGTGGCGATATCGCGCTGGCCGAAGGTTCCGAAATTCGCTCTTGCCGGCCCGGCAGCACTCCCCGTCCCGGCGTTGTCCGATCTCGATTGGCACACCACCGGTCTCGGCGGACGCGCAGCGCGGCGCGGACGCGGCGTCCCCTTGCCTCCCGCAGCCCTTTGGCCGCGGCAAACGACGCTGCCGCCGGCCGGCACGCTGGCCGCGCTGCCGGTTCCGGCGGCGAGCCTTTTCAAAATCCCGGAATCGGCGCGCATGACCCTGCTGGCCTCGTCCGCGCGCCGGGCGGCGACTGCGCAAGCCCGCTCAACGGAAGTCTCCTCCGCAAAGCTCGCCGGCAAATCTCGCCGCCACGCCCGCGCGGCCGCGGCCCCGCCACCGGCGCCCACCGGAGAGGTCGCGCCGCAAAGCGCCGGCGCGACCACGCCCAAGCCGGCGGCGCAAGCCAAACGGAATGGACGATCGGTTCGGGTCGCCGGCTTGAAGAAGCGCTGATCGGCCGGTTCTGATCGAATGGATCAGGACCGCCGCCTGATCATCTGTTTTGATGCGTTTTCCTGAACCCGCAATCAGCACAAAGGCTCAATTCGTCACGATCTTGGCGATGCAGAGCAGGATGACGATGGCGAGGAACAGCAGGTCGATATAGGCCTTGATCTCGCCGGCATGGCGCAGTGCGGCGACGTCGGTGATCACCTGCTTGCGCGTCGACGTCGAATTCGGCCCCTCGCCCAGCGCCGCCACCAGGCGGCGAGCTTCCAGCTCCAGCCGCTCGATGCGCTGGAAGAAGTGAAACGACCGCAGCGCCGACGCCGCATGCATGCCGGCATAGACCAGCACGAGAACCGCGACGACCACGCGGTGCTGGTACTTTTCGAGGAAATTCAGAGCGAAATAGACCAGCGCCAGGAACACGAAGTTGGAGAGGAATCGATAGGCATAGCTCATAAACAGCATGAAGATGCTCCGGGTGGTCTTGGTGTCGAACTTCCTGGAAGCGCCGAACGGCGGCGGAGCCGGCAGCAATCGGCAGCCGGCGGGCCCGTTCAGTTTACGCGAACGGTGCGACTGTAGGGGCAACAACCCGCACCCCGCCGCAAAGGATTCGTGCGGCCGTGGCATTGCGGACACGCAAACAGCTCGCACAACCGATGGTATCAGGCCAAAACTGCAACGTTGTGGTGCGCCCGGAGGCGCACCGGATCGCCCGAGTATACCAAGCTGCAACCAACGGGTGCCTGATCAGCCGCTGCTGCCACCACCGCGTAGCTGCATGGCTATTCCGACTGTCGGATGCCGCAAAAGAGGACCCGCCATTTGCGGCGGGCGAGTCTAGGGAGGAGGCTACAAACTAAGCTGATTCGCGGCACCAGCCTGTACCGCAATTCACACACGCTATTCGAAAAACAGACCGGATCGATGTTTCGGATATCTTGCGGCGACTATACCTTGCCTTCGATCATCTTGAGTTTGACGGTTTCGCAGGTCTTCCGAACTTGCTCGGTAAAGATCGCGCATTCTTCGATGCGCTTGAAGATCTTTTTGGCTTCCTCACGATACGAGGCTGCGGTATCGCGCATGAAAGCAATGGCATTGTGCACTTCGGAGGTCATAGCCTCGCATTTCTTCGCCGCGCTGATCAGCTCCGCACCCATGGCTTCGATTTCCCTGGCGGCGGCTTCATAGTCACGGACCACGGCCTCGGCAGTGAGCGCGCCGACCCGCGTAACGCCCTCTTCATGTTCGACGTAGTCTGGCATCGGCCCCGATGGGGCCGCCCTGATCGCGGGAAGACTCCCCACGACATCTTCTTCAAGCTTGGCTAAATCCAGCGGCGCAGTTCTGTGAAGTCGTTCGATACTCGCCATAGGCCGTTCTCCATCACTCGATGAAAAAACCCCAGCGCACAACCATAGCGACCGATTCGTGGCGAAATCCTGCATCAAAGAAAGCAATGAGAAGGCGGACGTGTGAAATGCAGGCACCATGGCAGGCACCATGGAATGGCGCCGAGGCACGTCAATTAATGCGCGCTTAACAGTTTTGCATCATTGATTGACGATCCAGCGCAACACCCTTCAAGCCGCAAGAATTGCGGGCCGCACTCAACCTCTTTAGGAGGATCGATTGAGGACGCTTCTTATTTGCGCGCTGGCTACCACCCTGGTCGGTTGCAGTAGCCAACAATCAACACAGCCATCATGCGTTGGCCTGAACCCGTTCGCCTGCCTGACCGCGGTTCAGGTGCCGATTGAACCTGAATCGCATGACAGCGATCCTGCCACAGTGAAACCAGTGTCCGCCGTCGCCTGGCGCGGCGACAGCCCGCCCCGATCTCATGCGGACCACGCCGTCCGTCGAACGCCCAGGCCAACCAAGGTCGCGGCGAAAGCCGCGCCTGCCGTTCCCATACCGCGTCGTTCTCCGCAAACGGACCCGCAGACGACGGGCAATGCCGTTGTTTCCGAAGCTGCTCGCGCTTCCGAAGCGACTCGCGCTTCCGAAGCTGCGCGGGCAAGCGCCACCGATCCGCATTCAACGACCGAGGTTCCGCAGACCCGAACGACACAGGAGCAAGTGGCGGCCGCCTCCGCGGTCGCGGAACGAATGACGGTCCCGACGCTAGATGCGTCGCTGGACGCGCTCGTGGCCGTCCTCGTGGCGGGTCCCGACGTCAAGTCGGTTTCCGACCTCGCCGGCAAGACAATCGCGATCGACGATAGATATTCCGAGCAGTCGATCAACCGCGTCAGGACCGCGATGGCAGCGGCGGGCGCGCTCGAAGTCCAGCTGAGCAAAGGTCAAACCACCGCGATCAATCGGCTGGTCGGCAAGGAAGTTGCGGCCGCGGTCGTAGGCCTGGTCTCCGCCAGCGCCGCGGATAGCTTTCCCGAGCTCGCGCGATACAGGACCTTTCAAGTCCCGCTCGCAGCTCGATCGAGCCCGGCCAAGCCGTGACGGTTTGTCCCTCAAAGCTTCTGCACCCGCAACAAAGTGCGGGCCACGGAGCCAAAAACCCAGCAAATACAAAGCTGATTTTCTGAGGTGGCGTGCTCGGAGCGCGGCACCTTTGAAATCCGAAAAAGGAGGTCTGCCGGCACTAGCAACGCCATCTTGCCTTCCGTATTTCGATCGTGGAATCGGCTTGCGGTACTTCCCCGCACAGCGTAATTTTCAACTACACGTAGCTCATTCGAAAGCAAGCAATCTATCGGGTTCGGCCTAGCGGGAGAGAGCGATGGCGGACGTCCCATGGCACCTTTCCGGTGACTATTTCGAGAATTGCAGTTGCAGCATCGTGTGTCCCTGCCTCGTGTCGGCGGCCCCCCCGTTGACCGCGCGACCGACCGAGGGCTTCTGTAACGTACCGCTGATCTTCCACATCGAAAGCGGCCGCTATGGCGACATCGTGCTCGATGAACTCAATGTCCTGATTATCCTCCACGCACCTGGGGTCATGGCAGACGGAGATTGGTCGGTGGCCGCCTATATCGATCAGCGCGCCAACGATGAGCAGACCGAGGCCCTGGCTGCGATCTTCACCGGCGCCGCCGGTGGTCCGATGGCCGCGTTCACACCGCTGATCAGCAAGAACCTGGGGGTGCGCAAGGTCCCCATCACATTCCGAATCGATGGCAAGACGCGGTCCGCGGAAATCCCGGATATTCTGCACATGTCGGTCGTTCCGTTGCCGACCATGCATCCGAGCGGCGAAATGTGGGCGAACATCGGCCATCCGGTTAGCCCCGACAACATGGTGTTGGCAGTCGGCGCCCCCGGCAACACGTTCAACGATCATGGCATGCGCTGGGATAATTCCGGCAAGAACGGCCTCTATGCGCCGATCCGCTGGTCGAACCAGGCTTGATGCAACGCCTGATACCGGCCCTGCGACACGGACGGCATGGACATGACCGGGTTCCGCATGATCACGGCCGAACGGCTTATGCTGTTGGTGCGCTCGGAGGGCGCACGCATTTGTTGCGATATCAATGGGTTGTTGGGACCGTTCAAAGCATAAGGTGCATTTCGAAGCCAAAGGTGTCTTTGAAGAGGTGACGCTTTGACATCATTCCAAAGCCTGCACCCGTGCGTGCGAACCTGCCGGGAAGCTCCCTGGCTTTGACCGAGCGTCTGACCGACGGTGGCTGATACCGACGTCCTCTGGCAGTTCCAGACCATATCTTCAATCGAGAGCATGCGATCAGCTTCTGCGTCCAGCACGTTGAGGGTCCAAACAAGTGTCATGTTGCGAATCTTTGGACACCAACGACCGTTCGATCCCACCGTCAAACCGATGATTTGATCCATCGATACCGATAATAACGCAATGGTCTTGGCCTCGCCTAGAGCTGTAAAGAGCCGTCGAGGAATCGGCGGCGTTGGAGTAAGAAAACTCGCCGTGGCGAGGCCACCGGAATCAGCGCTCCGATTGATCGGCTTTCATTTCTGAGGGGGCGCATCACTTCCGACGAGCCCTACCCTCCGAAGGCAAAGGTCACACGTTCGAATCGTGTCGGGTGCGCCATGTTTTTCCTTACTTTACAGCGCGATATGCAGGCGCGGCCTGAGACTTCAGTTTTGTTTTATTCGCGCGAGTAAGCAATTGATAGAAAATCGGCAGTTCATCCGAATAGCTTAGCAACTGATGTGTCGGTCGGAATCCCGCTAATCTGAGAAAATAATCGAGCCCGACGCGCGTTTGGATTGGCGATCGCGATGCTGGTCAGTCCGGTTCAAGGCAAATCCGACTAGGCGCAGGTCGGGCTAGCGAGATCTAACATCGGCACCCCAACGACCGCTTTGCGCCGATTGTGTTGAAGAAGTCGCCGCCTTAGGTGTTCTGGGCCGTGCGAGGAGACAGGCGAGCGGGAGCTTGTTTGCTTTCAGGCCGGGATCGGGGCGGGCAGCGGGATCAGCTTTGCCAGCTTTCGGAG
>NZ_PYCN01000109.1 GCF_003062295.1 Bradyrhizobium algeriense
CGGACGTATCAGCTTCTTGATCTCTCGAAGCGACGCCGCCCACAACGCAAGCGTCTCCTCAATCGACGCTGCCCGCGTCCACGATCTCCGAATCATGGTTGCCCATGGATTCAGAAACCTTCCAAGAGCGCAACTGTAATGCTAAGACCGGTTGCTGTTGTAGCTAAGCATATCGTGGCCTACTCGATGGTGGGTTATGTTGACGCCGTTCGACCTCTGATTAGGATCAGATCGTTTTGAACTGACGTGGCCCGGCTGCCAAACCTCACGTCACATGTCGATCACACGTGTGTGAGCACGGGGACCGTCGGATATGAAGCTAGTCACTTGCTGCTCATTCAAAGGAGGGGCCGGTAAAACCACAGCCTTAATGGGTCTGTGCTCGTCATTCGCAGACAAAAAGCATAAGGTCGCTCTTTTCGAAGCTGACGAAAACCGCCCGCTTACTAAATGGAAAGAAAATGCCCTGCGTAACGGCGCTTGGGATCCTCGGTGCGAAGTATTCGTTGCGGATCAGTTGCCCCTGCTGGAGAACGCATATGCACAGGCGGAAGGTAACGGCTTCCACTATGCGCTTGCCGACACTCGCGGCGGCTTGAGCGAACTAAATGATAGTATCATCGCCAGCTCCGATTTCATTCTGGTGCCAACCATGCTGACACCTCTAGATTTCGACGAAGCACTTGCGACTTACCGATACGTTATCGAACTTCTAATAGAAGAGGAACTTCAAATCAAAACCGCGATTCTTGGCCAGCGAGTGCCTACATGCAGGCTGACCGTCTCTCAACAGGCCACGCAAGCCATGCTGGCCCTCCTGCCAATGTTCGACACGCCTATGTATGAGCGTGATGCCTTCGCTGCTATGAAAGAACGTGGTATGCTGCACATTACAGCGCAGAATATGTCACGCGCTCCCGCAATGCGGCTTATGTTGCATAACACCCGGCGCGCAATGGAGGAGCTGTCCATCATCGGCGACTTCATCGAGAACGCATTACAGGACTGATGTGGTTTTCCGCAAGCTGACCAGTTCGCTGCAGGTGGCACGTCTCGCTTCCACGAGTTTGGAAAAGCGGAGTAGTACGACCATCTCATCTCTGTCAGCAGGGATGATGCCGCTTGAGCAGGTTGCCCCGCCAATAGTGAACGCAAAGGTCCCTGCCCCCGCTTCCTCCGAGGAGAGGACAACTATCACTACTTTGGCAGATTTATTGGATTGATCGTCGCAACAGGATTCCCGAATCAGGTTTTCAATGATTCATGAGAGGTCGGCTTATGGAGGGCCGATCTATGGACGTGGACTGGCAAGCCGATCTCGATCGCTGGCTTGCGCCGTTTGTCGCGGCGCTAGGGCACAAGACGCGGGCCCGGATGTGCCCTCTCTACGTCGCGGGTTTGATTGGTCCAGGAGACCGCAAGAGCGTTCAACCGATGGCGGCACGCGCCAGTGGGGTCGGTTACGATCAGCTCCATCATTTCGTCGCTGCCGGAGTTTGGGACAGTGCTCCACTCGAGGCTGCCCTGCTGAAGGAGGCAGACAGATTGGTTGGCGATGATGCGGGTTTTCTTGTCATCGATGATACGGCGTTGCCCAAGAAGGGACGTCACTCGATTGGCGTCGCGCCACAATATGCCTCGTCGCTCGGAAAGACTGCCAACTGTCAGTCGCTAGTCTCGCTAACGTTGGCGTCGCGGGAAGTGCCGGTGACGGTGGGCCTGCGGCTGTTCCTGCCCGAGAACTGGACAAATGATCCTGAGCGCATGGCGCGGGCCGGTGTGCCGAAGGATAGACAGACTGCTCTGACAAAGCCGGAGATTGCGATCGAGGAGATCGACCGCGTCATCGCCTCCGGTGTGCGTTTCGGCTGTGTGCTTGCCGATTCAGGGTACGGCTCCAGCGGGCCTTTCCGTCAGGCTTTGAGCCAGCGCGGTCTGCTGTGGGCGGTGCGTCTGTCGCGGCGCCAGAACGTCTATCCTGCCGACGTTGCCCTGATCTTCCCCATCGCGAAGACCGGAAAGCCCCGCAAATACCACATCCCTGATCAGCCACCGGTCTCTGCTGAAGCGTTATTGGCCGAAGGCAAATGGCAAAGGGTCAGCTGGCGGCGGGGCACCAAAGGTCGGCTGACATGTCTCTTCACGGCCCGCCGTGTCCGCGTTGCGGATGGCCATAAGCACCGGATGATCAATAACCGTATGCAGTGCATGCCTGGCGACGAGGTCTGGCTCGTCGGTGAGCGGCGGTCGACCGGGAAGCAAAAATACTATGTGTCGAACCTGCCGGCCGATGCCACCATCAAGACGCTTGCTGCCACGATCAAGGCCAGGTGGGTCTGTGAACAGGCTCACCAGCAGCTCAAGGAGGAGCTTGGGCTCGACCACTTCGAAGGTAGATCCTGGACGGGATTACATCGACATGCGTTGATGACGATGATCGCCTACGCCTTTCTCCAATCCCGCCGCCTCAAAGCAGCGGGACGGAAAAAAAAGAATCTCAGGACCGCCACCACAACCAAGCATGCCGGCCATCAGGCAAGCGATCCTCGACCTCTTCGCACGACCTCCACCCCGACGATGTCCTCACTGTGACCTGCTCCTTGCAGATATCGCCAAGCCTAAAGTGCCAAAGTAGTGCTATCCTTTCGAATCAGCGCGTCGGGCCAGATCCCAAACTACAGGTGTTTCTGTCAGCAGCGCTTCCCGCTCCCGGTTTCTCTCCGGGGTTTGACAGCCTGTGTGGGCAGTATCGCCCGGCGAAAGCTCTGCAGATGATTTTGCGGCGCGCG
>NZ_PYCN01000110.1 GCF_003062295.1 Bradyrhizobium algeriense
CGGCACGGTTCAGATAGCCACGCGCAACCCCCGCCCCGCCTATGTAAAGCTCACCCACCGCCCCCAACGGCACAGGCGCGCCATGGCCGTCCAGCAGATACACACGCGTGTTGGCAATCGGACGGCCGATCGGGATCGAGGCCAGCCCCTCGACGGATTCGGATATCTCGAATGTGGCACATCCAACCGTTGCTTCCGTCGGACCAAAATGATTGATCAGACGCACGCTCGGAAAACGCTCTTGCCAAAACTGCATGTCTGCCGGAATTAAGGCCTCGCCCCCAACCATGAGCACTCTTGTCGGAGCCGATCCTTTGTTGGCTTCGAGCCGTTTGTTCAGCATGCTTAGATGCGAAGGCGTCAGCTTGATCAGATCATAGGTCTGGCCATCCTCGACAGCAGCAAGCCAATCTATTGGGACAGTCTGGTTTAGAATGCGGAGCTTGGTACCGGCCAGCAAAGGCCCAAACAAGGTCGTAATGCTGCCGTCAAAGCTAAACGACAGCAGCATCAGCGAGCCGTTCCCAGCTCGTTCGCAATGGCGGCGATCCGACCAATGCAAATAGTTCACCAGTCCGCGATGCTCGACCATGACGCCCTTTGGGGTTCCGGTTGAGCCTGAGGTGTAGATGATGTAGGCGAGATGGCGCGAGGTGAGGCCGAGGGCGCGCGGCTCGGGATCAGAGACAGGCAGCGCGGCCCAGGGCGGGGTGGCCGTATCCAGATCGAGCGCCGTCACATCGGCGAGCGCCTCGGTGCCGAGCGCGGCGCGGCCGGCCGCATCACAAAGCAGCAGCTGCGGCGCGGCATCGCCCAGCACCTGCCGCAGCCGCTGAGACGGATAGGCCGGATCCAGCGGCAGATAGGCGCCGCCCGCCTTCAGGATCGCCAAGAGCCCCACCACCATCGCGGGGCTGCGCTCCAGGCAGATCGCCACCGGCTGATCCGGCCTGACCCCGAGCGCGATCAGATGATGCGCCAGCCGGTTGGCCCGCGCATTGAGCTCGCCATAGCTCAGGCGCTCGTCCTCATGGACGAGGGCGACCGCTTCGGGTGCGCGCCGGACCTGTTGCTCGAACAGTTCATGGATGCACCGCTCCGACGGATAGGCCGCCGCCGTCCGGTTCAACTCCTCCAGCAGATAGCTGCGTTCGTCGGCCGGCAGGATGTCGATGCGGCCGACCGGCTGCCCCGCATCGGCAGCCATCGCCCGCAGCAGCGCCAGCAGATAACCACGCTGCCGCTCGATCGTCGCCTGATCGAACAGCGCCGTGGCATAACCGAACGCCCCGGCGATCTCCTCGCCCTGCTCATGAAGGCTCAGCTCCAGATCGAACTTGACCTGATCGAGCCCTTCCCCGGCAGCCTCCACGCTCAGCCCGGCAAGGTCGAACGACCCGACGGCGTTGTTCTGCCAGGCCAACATCACCTGGAACAGCGGCGTCTGATCGAGATGCCGTGGCGGCTGCACGATCTCGACTACCTGCTCGAACGGCAGGTCCTGATGCTCCTGCGCAGCCAGCGCCGTGCGCCGCGTCCGTTCCAGAAGCTGCGACACGCTCGGCTCGCCCGACAGCTCCAGCCGAAGCGCCAGGGTGTTGACGAAGAAGCCGATCAACCCTTCGATCTCGCGCCGGCCGCGATTGGCGCTCGGCACGCCGATCACAAGGTCGTCCTGCCCCGACAGACGCGACAGCACCGCCGCCCAGCCCGCCAGCACCGTCATGAACAACGTCGTGCCATGCTGCCGGCTCAGCCGCTTCAGCCCCCGCGTCAGATCCGCATCGATGACGATCGGAACACTGGCCCCGGCAAACGACGGCTGGGCCGGCCGCGGCCGGTCCGTCGGCAGCGCCAGACGGGCCGGAGCACCGGACAGGGTGTCGCGCCAATACTGCCCCTGCTTCTGCAGCCGTTCCCCCGACAGCCACTGCCGTTGCCAGGCGGCATAATCCGGATATTGGATTGCCAGCGGCGGCAAAGGATCGTCCTGTCCAGCCTCAAACGCCCGGTAAAGCTGACTGAGTTCACGCACCAGCACGCCCAGCGACCAGCCGTCCGAGACGATGTGATGCTGGGTCAGCAGGAAGACGTGTTCCTCATCCGACATCCGGATCAGACGCCCGCGGATCAGCGGCCCGCGCGCAAGATCGAACGGCGTGCCTGCCTCTTCATGGCACAGCTCCAGAAGCGCCGCCTCAGCATCCGGCCGGCCCCGCAGATCGTGCTCGAGCACCGGCAGCCCCGCATCCGCCGGCAGAACCTCAACCCGGGGCTTGCCCTCCGGTGCGACAAAGACACTGCGCAGCGCCTCGTGACGGGCAAACAAACGGTCAAGGCTGCGCTGCCAGGCGCTGCGGTCGAGCGCCCCACGCAGCCGCCACGCCAGCGGAATGTGGTAGGTCGTGCTGCTCTCGTCCAGCTGCGCCAAAAACCACAGCCGCTGCTGCGCAAACGACAGCACCAGCGGCTCATGACGCGACACGGCCGCAATCGCCGGCAGCTCTTGCGGACCGGAGCGGCTCAACACCTCCACGATGCTTGCCGCCAGCTCCGCCAGCACCGGTTTGGCAAACAGCCCCGTCAGCGGCAGCGCGACGCCAACAGCCTGCGACAGCCGGCTCAAGAGCTGCACCGCCAGGAGCGAGTGGCCGCCGAGTTCGAAGAAGTGGTCGTGGCGTCCGACCCGCTCGACCCCGAGAAGCTCCGCCCAGATCTCTGCCAGCGCCGTC
>NZ_PYCN01000111.1 GCF_003062295.1 Bradyrhizobium algeriense
GGCTCGCCGAACACGACAGAGTACCCCTATTTTGGAACGGGTCGTGTCTCACGTCACGATCACCGACCCGCATCATTTTCTGTTCGGGCACCGGCTTGAGGTGCTGAAGGAGCGGTCGGGACGCGGTCCCGCCTACGTTGTTGTCGCGCTGCCGGACGGACGGCGGCGGGGGGTTCGGATCGCGTCGACGGACCTTACCGAGACGTCGATCGCTTTCCGCCCGAACGCGGCCGACCTGCCGCGCATCAGTGTACGGACGCTGATCCCATTGATGCAACATTTGAGCGCGAGTCTGAGCCTTCTCGACGAGAAGGTGATTCGCGATGACCCACCGACCGCTCCCAGGTCGCGTTGCGTATCGACCCCTGCCAACGTTGGCAAATCCATCCGGCCGTCCGACGGCCGACATTCCGCGCCTCTGGCCAAATCTGTCGACCGCGACGCAAACCCAGATTGCTCAAACGATCGCCGCGCTGATGCGGCGAATGCAAGCGATCCCCGGCACGCCCGGAAGGGGACTGCGTCGTGCTGATCAGCTCGACCGTCGCTGACGAGCGGCTCACGACCGCTCACCGAGCCAAGTTGGCCTATGTCTACGTGCGGCAGTCATCCGTGAACCAGGTGCGCCAGCATCAGGAGAGCACCGAGCTGCAGTACCGCCTTGTCGATCGCGCCATCGGTCTGGGCTGGCCGCCCGAGCGCGTCCAGGTGATTGACGAGGATCTGGGCAAATCCGGTGCTGGCGGCGTGGACCGTCATGGTTTCCAGAAGCTCATTGCCGAGATCGGCCTTGGCAACGCCGGTCTCGTGGTGAGTCTCGACGCTTCGCGCTTGGCCCGCAATAACCGGGACTGGCATCAGCTTCTCGAACTGTGCTCGGTATTTGGCGTGCTGATTGCGGATGGCGAGCGGCTTTACGATCCGCGCGCCTATCACGACCGCCTGCTGTTGGGCCTGTCCGGCATCATGAGCGAGGCGGAGCTGCATCAGCTTCGGATGCGCCTTCACCAAGGGGAACGCCAGAAGGCGGCGCGGGGCGAACTGCGGCTGCCGCTGCCGGCCGGTCTCGCCTACGATCGAGCGGGCACAATTGTTCTCAATCCGGATGAGGAGGTGCGGGCCCGTCTTCATCTCGTGTTTGCCAAATTCCGGGAACTGCAAAGCGCGCGTCGTGTGATGCGTTACTTGGACAGGAATGGATTGTCCTTGCCGGTTCGGCCGCTGCTTGGACCTTCTCCACACGAGATCGTCTGGCGTGCGCCAGATAGCACACGCGTCCTTAATATCCTTCAGAATCCGGCCTATGCTGGGGCGTATGTTTATGGCCGCCGGCAAAAGGATCCGAGCCGATGCCGGCCGGGATCGCTGACGGGAACGGTCAAGGTAGCGATCGCGGATTGGGCGGTTTGCCTCCACGCCGCTCACCCAGGCTATATCAGCTGGGAGGAGTTCATGGCCAACCAGGGGCGACTGGCAGATAACGTCTGCCGCTATGAGGCAGGACACTCTGGCGTACCGCGCAAGGGGGCAGCCCTGTTACAAGGAATTGCGGTCTGCGGTCGTTGTGGACGGCGCATGAGCATGCGCTACACGGGCCCGAATGCCGACTATCCGGTCTATTGCTGCCGCTCGGATCGGGACCAGCAAGGCAGTGCAATGTGCCAGGAAGTCCGGGCCTTGGCGGTTGACGCGCTGGTCGAGCGGATGGTCCTCGATGCCCTGGTGCCGGATCAGATTGAGATCGCACTCGCAGCCGCGGGCCAACTGGGCAGGAGAGCCGTCAGCTCGAGCGCCAGTGGGCGCTTCGCGTGGAGCGCGCCCGCTACGAGGCCGAGCGCGCTCGGCGCCAGTATGACGCCGTAGAGCCCGAGAACCGTCTTGTGGCGCGCTCACTTGAGCGGGCTTGGGAAGAGAGGCTGCGTGTCGCAGAGGCGGTCGAGCAGGAGCATGCGCGTTGGCGCGGGCAAGAGCCGCTTCTGATTGGCCCGGCGGAATGCGCAGGGCTACAAGCGCTCGGCGAGAACCTACCGCGGATTTGGAACGCGGCCACCACGTCGGCAGCCGATCGCAAGCGCATTCTGCGATTTGTGATCCGCGAAGTCGTTCTTGATCAGAAGCGGACCCGAGGTCAGGTGTGGCTCAAGATCGTCTGGCAGACCGGTGCAACCAGCGAGCATCACGTGCAACGGCGCGTTCAGACCTACCGCGATTACATCGACATTGATCGGTTGCGGCAACGGATCGTCGAGTTGAATGCTGAACACAAAATGGATGCCGAGATCGCGGCAATACTCAATCAGGAAGGCTTCGTCGCGGCCCGAGGCTGCGCCTTCAAAGGCGAGAATGTCTGGCTGTTGCGTACCCGCTGGGGCATTCCCACCGTCAAAATCAACGGCGTGGACAAGAATCCGATGCGCTGGCCCGATGGAAGCTTCTCAATTCAGGGCGCTGCAGCCGAGCTCGGCGTCACCCCGCAAACGGTGTTCGATTATCTCGCGCGGGGATTGCTGGCAGGTCGTCAGTTAGCCAAAGGCCAGCCATGGCAGATCGAGCTCTCAGACGACCAAATCCGTCAGCTTCGCAATCGGGTACGACGCACCAAGCGTTCGAAGAAGGAGGCATCATGAAGTCATCGGCTCGCC
>NZ_PYCN01000112.1 GCF_003062295.1 Bradyrhizobium algeriense
GTTCTGTCACTGACATTTGAATCCCAACTTGTCGCGAACATGATTCACTCGCGGCATGGGAAACGACTTGATTGTACTTGATCGCAAGGCTCGCAGGGAACTGGAGCAATTGCTCACCGATGGAAACACGGCTCAGAAGATCGCCAAGCGAGCGAGGATCGTGCTGATGACGGCGGCCGGTCATGGCGTCGTGGCGATTATGCGTGAGGTTGGGGTTTCGAAGACCACCGTCTGGCGCTGGCAGGACTATTTTGTCGAGGCCGGCGTCGATGGTCTGATCAAAGGCCGCTCCAAGCCGCCTGGCCGAAAGTCGCTCAGCGCTGCCATGAAGCTCAAGGTCGTCGAGAAGACCGTGAAGGAGCGTCCGGCTAATGCCACGCACTGGAGCGTGCGGTCGATGGCGGAAGAAATGGGCATCAGCCACACGAGCGTGCAGCGCATCTGGGCCGAACACGGCCTCAAGCCGCATCTCCTGCGCAGCTTCAAGATCTCCAACGATCCCGACTTCATCGCGAAGGTCGAGGACATCGTCGGCCTTTACGTCGATCCGCCGGAGAAGGCGCTGGTGCTTTCCGTCGATGAGAAGAGATCCCATGGGGAGTGGATAGCGACCGACGCTCTGGCAGAGTGAGGTTGCTGACCCACCCACTCTGGAGGCGACCATGCAAATTGTCACTGACCGACCCCAAGCGCCGACCGCTATCCGCACCGATCTTGGCGCGATTTTCGTCTCGTTGGAACTTAGTCGATCGACCTGGCTGATTACATCGCTGTCGCCGGGCGGCGGAGAAAAGATGTCGAAGCATACGGTTCGCAGCGGCGATGTCGCTGGACTGTGGGCGCGGTTCTCTCAGCTCAAGGACAAGGTGCAGGTCCGCACGGGGCATGTCGTTCCAATCATCGTGATTCAGGAGGCGGGTCTCGACGGCTTTTGGATCCACCGCTTGCTGCAGGACGAACGGGTCGAAAGCCACGTCGTTGATCCCGCTTCAATCGCGACGTCGCGCCGGCGTCGACGGGCGAAGACTGACAAGATCGACGGGGAAGCTCTGGTGCGCGCGTTGCTGGCGTATAAGCGAGGCGAGCCGCGGGTGTGTGCCATGGTTCGAGCACCGACTCCACAAGAGGAGGATCGCCGCCGGATCTGCCGCGAAAGAAAGACGCTGACAGCGGAGCGGGTCGAGCACGTCAATCGGATCAAGGGGCTGCTGTTCGCCCAGGGCATCTCTGACTATGAGCCCTTATTGCGCAAAAGACGGGAGCGGCTTGAGGAACTCAGGACCGGTGATGGTCGTCCGCTACCTGAGCATTTGAAGGCACAGATTGGACGCGAACTTGATCGACTCGAACTCACACTTCAACAGATCAAGTCCGTGGAGGCTGAGCGGGATGCTATGCTCAGCCCGTCGGACGAAGGCACGCCAGCGCCAGGAGCAATGTTAAAGAATTTGAAGGGGATTGGCCCGGAATTCGCCGGTGTCCTGTGGTCTGAGGGGTTGTTCCGAAGCTTTTCCAACCGACGGCAGGTTGCCGCTTATGCCGGATTGGCGCCGACGCCCTGGCGGAGCGGATCCGTCGCGCACGAACAAGGCGTCTCCAAAGCCGGAAACCCGCGGCTGCGAACAACCATGATCCAGCTCGCCTGGTTGT
Organism: Bradyrhizobium algeriense; assembly: GCF_003062295.1. Classification (GTDB taxonomy): domain Bacteria; phylum Pseudomonadota; class Alphaproteobacteria; order Rhizobiales; family Xanthobacteraceae; genus Bradyrhizobium; species Bradyrhizobium algeriense. Next base: position 1,651 of record NZ_PYCN01000112.1, read on the forward strand.
GGGTAAGGCATCAGCCCCGTTCGATACTGACCCTGTGGTTTCATCAGCGCGTACAGCTCAATGGTGGCCGAGTTCGGAAAGTGCTGATCGTTGCCTTGGCGCGAAAGCTGCTGATCGCCTTCTGGAAATATGTGACCGCCGGGGTTGTGCTGGAAGGAGCCGAGATAACGGCCGCCTGAAAACAAACGCTTCCCCCTTTTCAATCTTCCGGGGCCTGATCAGCTCCGGCGGATCCAGGTGAGCGGACCGAAATTTGGCCTGGCTTAAAAAGCCGAAGAAGAGAATGGTCCCGCCCTCCTGAGCCCTCGCCCGACGCAAGCGGGATATTGGTGCGGCCGATAAGAGCGGCGACCGGATGTGAGTTTGAAGCGGCATCGGAAACGGGCCGGGTCATGCAAACGGGCTCAGACCTTGGATACGGAGCAACGACGGGAGATTTACCATGGAATCCTGATCCGAACATATTGACCCACAAATCCCCATGTGAGTCAAATCCAGGCGCTCGACCGCACGCAGCCGGGTTTGCCCTTGAAAAAGGGCCGTGCCGGCACGATGACCCATGATTACAAGCGCAACGGCACCACAACACTCTTCGCCGCGCTCGATGTGGCGGCCGGTACCGTCATCGGCGAATGTCTGGCACGCCATCGGGCAGACGAGTTCCTGTCGTTTCTGAAAACAATCGACCGCGAGACGCCCGCACATCTCAATCTGCATCTGATCCTCGACAACTATGCCACCCACAAGACGCCGGCCGTGAAGCGCTGGTTGGCGCGACACAAACGCTTCACGCTGCACTTCAGGCCGACATCCTGTTCCTGGCTCAACCTCGTCGAGCGGCTCTTCGCCGAAATCACTCGCCAGCGCATCCGGCGAGGAACCTTCAACGACGTCACCGAACTCAAGACCGCGATTG
>NZ_PYCN01000113.1 GCF_003062295.1 Bradyrhizobium algeriense
TACAACCGCGCATCAGAACACCCATCTGTCTATGTTGTTGAAGAGAAGAGAGTTTGCTGATCGGGATGCGATCCCGTGGGGTATCTTGGGTTCTGTCGCGCTCGTTCGGCGATAGATTGAGCGGCACTTGTTATCAGCGAGGCGCGGGCGAAGATCCACGGGCCGTCCGATAGCGGATGGATGGCTTCGATCTCGCTTTCAGCGGCCAGCCGGAGCGTCTTGGGCGCAATCTTCAGGAGCTTTGCCGCGTTGCCAAGGTTGAGCCAGGGTTCGATCCCGTCATCGGCGGGCTTGAATCGGGATGTGGTAGTTCGAGCGCATTGATGTGACGCGCTCGCGGGTCCAGCGATTGCCGTTGCCCGTCTTGAGGCCGTTGCGGTTGAGGAGGCCGGCAATCAGATTGTCGCTGGCGATCAGCACCAGTTGACGCACGGCTTGGATAATATCGACGGAAGTGCTGTTGCGCTGTCCGCGCCGGCGCTTCGGCAAGCGCAACTCGCTGTGGGCGCCACCCACCCAATGGACGATGAGAACGATCTCGGAGGCCGCGTCGTCGATATCGGCCACGACCTCATGGACGAGGGTGCGTACAATGCGCTTCTTGAGGCGAGCATCCGTCGTCGGCGCATCCCAGACCGTTTTGAGGTTCGAGGCCAGTACGCCGAGCGAAGCTGGATCAGCAAAGGGTGCGGGCGTGGCCGCATCATGCATGGCGATCTTGCCCTCGACCTCCGTCGCGTGAGCGAGCGCCCTGTTCCAGCGCGCTTCCAGCTCACTCGCCACCAGCCGGTTCGCGGGGTCAGCGGCATCGTATTGCCGGAAGGCCCGGTCGGCGGCATAGCGCGCCGCTTCCAGATCGCGACTGAGAGCATCGCGCATTTGATCCCGTCGTTCCCCGGCTTCCTTGGCGGCAGCGGTTGCAGCGGCGATAGCGCCCGGACCGACGACGCCAAGCAGTGCTTCCTCGATTGCATCATCGACGCGCAATCCGCCGAAGGCGATGCAGTGAGGGCCGCCATTGTCCATCCAGGCGCGGCTGCAGCTGTAGCGCGGGATATGGTGCTGCATGCCGGAGTACCGGAGTGTGAGCTTGCGGCCGCAGCGCTTGCACCGGATCAGACCGGCCAGCAGCGCGTCACCATGCTTGGGTGCGCCGTGATGCCGACCGGTGGGAACGTTGCTGCTGACCATGGTGCGGATCGCCTCGAACCTCTCCCAGCTCACATACCCGTCGTGGGTGTTGGGCTTCAGCGCCAGCCATTCGTTCCGGGACTTGCGGCGGATCTTCACGCTCACACTCCCGGCGCTGTATCCCGCCGCCACAGCCGTCTTACCATAGGCATAGGCGCCGCGTAGACCGGGTTCTCAATGATCCGGTGGATGGCGGAGTAACTCGGTCGCCGCCAGGCTGTGTCGCCGTTGGACTGCTTCACTGGTAGATCGAGATTGTAATCGTGGAGCCAGCAGAGCGCCTGTCGCGCGCTGCCCAGTTCCTCGACCTTGTCGAACACCAGCTTGATCGCTTCCTGGACACGCCGATCCGGATCTTTCTCATAACGGTCGCCGGCCTTCACGAAGCCGACGGGCGCCGCCACAACCAACTTGCCCCGGCGCGCCTTCTCGTACCGGGCCGAGAGCGAGCGTTGGCGCAACAACTCCAGTTCGTACTCGTTGAGGCTGCCCTTGAGCCCGAGCAGCAGGCGGTCGTTGCCGTGCCTCGGCGCATAGATGGTCTCCTGATCGACCAGAACGGTATCAACCACGCGGCACATCTCGATGAGTTGCTGCCAATCCCGGCTGTTGCGGGCGAAGCGCGAGACCTCGCGGGCGCAAACCGCACCAACCTTACCGAGGCAAACCTCCGCTACCATTCGCTCGAAACCGGCGCGTTGCACGCCGCCGGCGGCTGAACGACCGAGATCATCATCGATCACTTCGATCTCTGACCACCCGAGCGCCGTCAGCCGGTCCCGCATGGCGTATTGCAACGCGCTGCTCTCGCGATTGTGCAACACCTGATGTGCCGAGGATTGACGTACGTAAAGAATCGCCTTGCGCGCCAGATGATGAGGCCTGACCTTGTCAGAGATCATGATCGACCCCCTTCGCGGGCAGCGTCGCTGTCATCGCAGCATGGTCGACGATCAACTGCGTCATCAGGCTTGTGAGGGCCGCCCGGGCTTCCGCCGGCAGCTCCAGCCATGCTGGTGCGCCGAGGGCGCCGTTCGACAGGCCGCTCCCGAACAGATCCATCTGCTGCTGCGGCCGTGGTTGTCGATTGTGTCGGTATCCGCTCCCTGGCATTCCCTCTCGCGTGACATGGGTCTCTCCCCGATTCTGGTCGTGAGAGGCTCTGGATGCGCTAGAAAGCAGGGCAGCTGATGGCGTTCGATCCATCAACGCCGGATCGAGAAGCGCAGAAAG
>NZ_PYCN01000114.1 GCF_003062295.1 Bradyrhizobium algeriense
CGAACTCAATCGCAACCATGCGTCGGCGACTGGCCTGGGGAATCATCAAAACCCTGCAGCGATGTCCTTGCTGCGGGGCCATCGCCCCAACAAGGGGACGACAATGAAAACTCATGACGCAGTAAGACTAGCTAAGCACGTGGTCCCAAAATCGAGGTCCATTTCACGTCGGCGCGGACATGGTGCGCAAAGCTTGTGGCGAAGCCGCGACCTTTTGACTCACAGGGACATCTGGCGAGATCTTTTGTGGCCCCTAGGTTGACTCGGCATCATGACCACGACTTTCGTACCCGTTTCCTACCAACCTTGCCGCGCGCGATATGATCATTGTGCAGCGCGAGCGGCTGACCTGGTCCAACGACGGACTGACCTACGATGAGGCTAGGAAAACGTATGACGTAAGCAGTCCGACTCGTTCTCCTAAATTTATCACACGGCGGCCCAGCGTCCGCTTGAAGAACAATCGAGAAACAGTCGCTGTCAATAGCTGATAACAGGTTCTGCCATTCACCGGAGTCGCGTCCTGGGCTAGTCACCGCTCAGGTGACGCGCTCGCCTGGCTCTTAGGCCACAAATGTTGGGAAAGCGATTTGCAGTCAGATGAAGAACAAGGTCTGAAGTGGACCCCGGAAATAGGACCAGATCTTAAGGTGTGAAGCGTCCTGCTCTGTCACAACCGATGGAGCACGGATATGACCAAGTCACGCAAGAAGTTTGATGCCGTATTCAAGGCCAGAATTGCCCTGGAGGCGCTTCGCGAGGTCGCGACGGTGCCGGAGTTGGCGAAGCGGCACGGCGTTCACCCGAACCAGATTTACGGCTGGAAGAAGCAGGTTCTCGACAATGTGGCGAGCCTTTTCGCGCGCGGTGCGAGCGCCTTTGGGGATGGCGAGGAGGAGCACGAGCGCGAGACGGCGAAGCTCTACACCAAGATCGGCCAGTTGACGGTTGAAAGGGATTTCTTGGCCAAGAGGCCCGGGCGATGAGTATTCCCGAGCGTAGGGCGATGGTCGAACGGCCGAGCGAGAATTTGTCGGTTCGCCGGCAATGTGCGCTGCTGAATCTGGCACGTTCGGGCGTCTATCGTCCCATTCCGGCGACCTGCGCCGACGATCTGGCCATGATGCGGCGGATCGACGAGTTGCATCTGAAGTGGCCGTTTTACGGCTCGCGGCGAATGGTTTTCGAACTCAACCAGGCGGGCCACGGCATCAACCGCAAGCGCGTGCAAAGGCTGATGCGCGTGATGGGGATCGAGGCGCTGGTCCCGCGCCCCGGCACCAGCAAGGCCACGCCCGGCCACTAGATTTATCCCTACCTGCTGCGCGGTGTCAGCATCACCGAGCCCAATCATGTCTGGGCCAGCCACATGACCTATATTCCGATGGCGCTGGGCTTTCTTTATCTGGTGGCGATCATCGACTGGGCCACCCGGGCAGTTCTGGCGTGGCGGCTGTCAAACACGATGGATACGGGCTTTTGCATCGCCGCGCTCGACGAAGCACTGGCGCGGCACGGCACGCCGAAAATATTCAACACCGATCAAGGCGCGCAGTTCACCAGCGCCGCCTTCACCGGCAGGCTCGAGGCCGCGGGCATCGCGATTTCGATGGACGGACGCGGTCGCTTCATGGACAATATTTTCATCGAACGCTTGTGGCGCTCGATCAAATATGAAGAGATACATCTGAAAGCCTATGCTGACGGGCACGAAGCGCGCGACGGCATCGGAACGTGGATGAACTTTTACAATCATCGTCGCCCGCATCAGGCGATGAACAACCAGTTTCCCATGGCGGCATGGCGAGCCGGCACGGACAGGATCGAGGCGGCGAAGACTGTGGATATGCCGCTTCGCTTGGACAACGCAAACGCGTTGCCCACATACCCACAGCAGACGCAAACGCAGCAGAAGCAAGCTGCTTGATTCTAACGACAAAGGCAGGCGCGACTACACCTTAACTTCGGCGACACCTGGTCCTAGGTATGGGGTCCACTTCAGTCGCTAGCACAGAACGGAGATACATGAACCGCTCCTACAAAATCAGATGTATCACCATCGTCGATAATGATCTCAATCTTATTCAATCTATGAACGAATATTTGAGAAATAACAATGTGTGTACGGCCTTGGCTGGTACGCACGCAGAAGCGTTAACCCGCTACAACAACGCAGAGGTAATCCTTGTAAATATGGACCTCGTCCGAGACAACGGCTTCGACCTCGTGCGTGATCTCCGTGATCGAGGGGATGTTCCCATTATTGTCGTTGGGAGCCGACGGGGAGCTATCGCCAATTTTTGGTGACGGCCGGGCCGGTCAGGCGGCGGCGGTTATGGGCTGACGGTCGGTCGGCTTGGCGATGACCTCAATCCCGTTGTTGAATGTCACACCAAGAACGAGTTTTGGCA
>NZ_PYCN01000115.1 GCF_003062295.1 Bradyrhizobium algeriense
GTCATGTCCTTGTCCCATCATGTCCTGGGGGATGTTGGTTTGAACCAACAGACGGATTGCGAATCCGATCACCGGAACGATCCCGGAATTCATCCGGCGAATCCCCTGCCAGAAGAGTCAGGTCAGTCCATACCTCGAGGGGAGCAAATTCTGGGACGCGAGACTGGGATTGTGCTCGTTGCTGGGGCTCTGCGACACGCTCGCGAGAGGATCGTCACGCGAAGGCGTGGAGACCGCTTGCGGGCTCCGGGAGCGTCGCCGCGGCGGCGCGAGTAGAGCCCGTCCCCGAAGGGGTTCGCCCAAGCAGGCAAGGCTGTAAAGCGTCACAGGAAGCTTTAAAAGCCGATCTCTTGCGGGCGACTGTTGTGATAAGGACTGGCGCAATTGCAAGCTAGGCATTGCGATGCGCGCGTCCCAATGGCTAAGTCTCCATCGAGGAGAGATTTAATCCGGCAATAGGACGGGTCGCGGCATTTCCGGCGCAATTGACCTATCGATAAAATGAATCGATCCGCCCGGTCGATTCATAAAACTCATTGGACGCCGCTTCCCTCGGAAGCGAGAATCTGTCCGTGCCGAAACTAGAACCAGAACCGCTTCATCTGCGCCGCATCGATGCCGCGCGCAATATGCGGCGGTTTTATGCGCTGTCCACGCAGCCCACCTTGTTCGGAGAAATGTCGCTGATCCGCAATTGGGGCCGGATCGGCACGAGTGGCAAGACCATGGTGCAGACCTTCGATGGTAGTGCGGAGACGATCGAAGCGTTCGGACGCCTGGAGCGCGCCAAGCGGAGGCGCGGTTACGCTGTCATGGACGAAAAACTGTCATAGTCTGGCAATTTTTCGGGGATTACGGCTCTGCCTGTGATGCCGGCTCTATCTGTTCCACGGCCTTGATGTCAGACCGAGCAAAATCCAAACAAGACGGAGCTCGTCCATGACGACTGCCAATGAGATCGCCGAAAAGATCGCAGCCGAGAACGACCTGACAAAAGCTCAGGCGAAAGCCATCGTCGATAGCGTGTTCAAGGCGATCGCTGATGCGGCCGTGAGCGGAGCCGAGACGAGCCTTCCCGGGTTCGGCAAGTTCAAGGTCAAGGATAGCCCGGCCCGTGAGGGCCGCAATCCGTCGACCGGCGCAACGATTGCGATCGCAGCTTCCAAGAAGCTGACTTTTACGCCTGCCAAAGCCATCAAGGATGTTCTCAACGGAGGAACGATCCCTAACGACGGTGCATCGTAAGACGCAAGAGGAGGGAGCTTATGCTCCCTCCTCGGCTGCGAGCGCTTGGTTGCGTTGGCGGATGAGTTCGGCCAGTTCGACTTCGAGCGCTTTGCGTTCCGCCAGCGTGAACAGGCATTCGCGTAGTTCGGCGCGCAATTCTTCAATGGTGTCGACGGTCATGATCGCATCTCCGGTAGAAGGGAAGCAGGCCCCGCCTTGCGGCGGAGCCGACTTCCTGGAGCTTCAGTCCCGGTTCGGCCGGGACCAGATCAGTTGGAGGCCTTCCGCACCTTCGACCTCGATCAGGGTGGCGTAGATCGGAGCCGGAAAGCTCGGATCGTCCAGCTTGACGGAGAGGTAGTCGCGCTCGGTGTCCTTCGCGGTCTTCTGCCAAGCCGCACCTAACTCGACGTTGCCTGAGTAGATGCGGAAGTGCGGTCCCTTGTCGGAAGGGTTGTCGACGCGGATCAGCTTGGCCTTGACGTTGAGGTTGAGCGTCTTGATCGCGCCGGAGAAGCCATTGCCCGTGGACGTGAAGGTGCCGATGGTAGCCATTGTCTCATTCCCTTGGTTTTCTCGGGCCGCGCCTATCGCGACCTCGATGGCGGTCGTGAGACCGGAGGCGATCGACCTGCACCCAAAGGGCCGAAATGAAATGGAGGGCGGCCGTCCTCGACTTTCTTGGACCGCGAGGAATGGTGCGCAGCGCCAGGGGAAGAAAGTCGAGGACGGACGTTGCAGGACAAGATCGAGAGCCCGCGAAGCGGGATCGGCCTTCGGTCAGACCAGCCTTTATCGAGGACGCTGATGGGTGCGCCCGTCGCGAAAACACATGGAATGAAAACAGGCGGCCCTAACTACTTTCCGGCGCAAAATTCGGCGGCCTTTTGAGGCAGCCAGAATCGCTTGGTGGGGCGAAAACTGCAAGATCGGACGGTATCAGCGTTGACTTGTGTGGGACGCTTTGATTCATTCTTATGAATGATTCGAGATCGAGCTCTTCAAACCCGCGAGAAGCTTGTCGGCAAGCTGCCGGTCACCGGCGAACTGCTGCGGGGTTCGCTGCTGGAGCGCACTGTTCGTCACAAGCGCGGCTGCCCGAAATGTGCGCGCGGCGAAGGGCACCAAGTGTACGTGCTGACGGTGAGCTATGGCGGCGGACGCGTTCGCCAGTTCAGCGTGC
>NZ_PYCN01000116.1 GCF_003062295.1 Bradyrhizobium algeriense
GGCGCATCAGGCTCAGCTCGTATTCCGACATGGTACCCTTCAACCCCAACAGCAGGCGGTCGTTGACCAGCCGCGGATCGTACGTCCCATCGGGATCGATCACGAGCGAGCCGGCCAGTGCGCACAGATCAATCAGATGATGCCAGTCACGCCCATTGCGGGCCAAGGACCCCACCTACAATGGTGCAAAACTCCTCTTTGATCTCACGGTGACGATCCCGTGGGATCGGCTGCGAACGCGGTATGGCAATGGTTTCCTGGGTGCGCCGTTGATGCTGTGTCGGCCGTCCAGGACGCGATGGCCCGATCACGGAGGCGCCGATGCCAAGGCGCAAGATAATACCCCCGATGCTCAAGGTCCGGGTGAGCCATGAGGTCAGCCGGCTTGACAAGCAATGCATGGCCGACGCCTTCGAGCGCCTGCTGCCAATGGTCGAACGCCAACTCCATCGCCGGCCGCAGGAACGCGGCTCACCACACGAGATCACATCCAGAGCGGCCGACAATCCCGGGAGGACATGGGCATGACAGCGTTAAACGGTGCTATCTACGCGCGCGTCTCATCCGAGCAGCAGACCAGCGACAACACCATTGCCAGCCAGATTGAGGCCCTTGAGACCCGCCTGGCGCAGGACGGCCTCACCCTCACGCCCGATGAGCGCTTCACCGACGAGGGCTACAGCGGCGCTACCCTGGTGCGGCCCGCCCTCGAGCGCTTGCGCGATGCGGTGGCGGCTGGCAGCATCGATCGTCTTTACGTGCATTCTCCCGACCGGCTCGCCCGGCGCTATGCCTATCAGGTGCTGTTGATTGAAGAGATCCGTCGCGCCGGGGTTGAGATCGTCTTTCTCAATCGGCCGATCGGTCTCTCCCCGGAGGACGATCTTTTGCTGCAGGTTCAGGGCATGGTGGCCGAGTATGAGCGGGCCAAGATCCTGGAGCGCAGCCGACGCGGCAAACGCCACGCCGCGCACAAGGGCACGGTCAGCGTGCTCTCCGGCGCCCCCTACGGCTACCGCTACATCGGCAAGCGCGATGGTGGGGGCGTGGCCCGTTACGAGATCCTGGAGGACGAGGCTCAGATCGTGCGGCGGGTCTTCCACTGGATCGGCCGCGAGCGCGTCAGCATCGGCGAGGCCTGCCGGCGTCTCCAGCAGGAGGGCTGTCTGACGCGCAGCGGCAAGACGGCCTGGGATCGGAGCACCGTGTGGGGGATCCTCAGGAACCCCGCCTATAGCGGCACGGCGGCCTTCGGCAAGACACGGATCGGACCTAGGCCGGCCCGGTTGCGCCCGGTGCGGGGCGGCCGTGAGCAGCCCCGCCGAGCCCATGGGGTTTACGCTGTGGCCCCAAGCGAGTGGATTGGCGTGCCGGTCCCGCCCTTGGTCGATGAGGCGTTGTTCGAGGCGGTCCGCGAGCAGCTTGAGCAGAACCGGCGCCGCAATCGGCAGCACGCCCGCGGTCAGCGCTATCTTCTGCAAGGGCTCCTCGTGTGCCAGCACTGCGGCTACGCCTATTACGGCAAGGCCATCAGCCTGAGTTCGGCCAAGGGCAAGCGGCGCGACTACGCCTACTATCGCTGCTGCGGCAGCGACGCCTACCGTTTTGGTGGGGAGCACCTATGCTCGAACCCGCAGGTGCGCACGGATCGACTGGATGAAGCGGTGTGGCGTGAGGTCGAGCGAGTCTTGCAGGATCCGAGCTTGATCGCCGCGGAACACGAGCGGCGCGTGGTTCAGGCCCGAGACCCGGGAGCGGCCGACCTGGCTGGCATCGAGACACAACTCGCCAAGCTGCGCCGCGGCATGGGGCGGCTGATCGATGGCTACGCCGAGGGCTTGATCGACAAGGCGGACTTCGAGCCTCGGGTCACCGGACTCCGCCAGCGGATCAAGGGATGGGAAGAGCAGGCTGAGGCCTTGCGTGACGAAGCGGCTCAACGTGTAGCACTGTCGCTGCTTGTGAGCCGGCTTGAAGACTTTGCCGCACAGGTTCGTGACCAACTGTCGGCTGTTGATTGGTCTGTTCAGCGAGATCTGATCCGCCTTCTGGTCAAGCGCGTTGAGATTGATCGCGGCGACATCACGGTGGTGTTCCGTGTCGCTCCGCCGCCCGATCCGAGCTATGGTGGTTCAGACAGCGGCAGTTTGCACCATTGTAGGAGGGGTCATCAGCCCCATCCTGGCGAACCTGTTCCTGCACTATGTGTTCGACGTCTGGATGGCGCGGAGCTCTCCCGCCATTCCGTTCGAGCGTTATGCGGACGACATCATCTGCCACTGCCGTAGCGAAGAGGAAGCTCGCACGCTGTGGAGTGCCTTGGAGGTCCGCTTTAGGGCCTGCGGGCTGGTTCTCCATCCGGCA
>NZ_PYCN01000117.1 GCF_003062295.1 Bradyrhizobium algeriense
ATGCCTATCCTTATCGCTATCCTTACGACTATCCTTCGACATTGTGACCTCGCGACAAACCATTCCGCAAGATCTTCCTAGCCGACCAGATCAGCCCTCAGAGCGTGGTCCCTACATGACGCTCACGTTGAGGCTCTTGCTGAACCAACCCGGTGCGGCGCTTCGTTGATGGGGCAAGCGTGAACGCAGCCAGGCTTCCGCTGGATCCATCCGTCGTCCGTGAAGGACGCGGATTGCGATGCCGTAGGTGGTCCTCACCGCACCGATCTTTGCCAGCCGCGATCCACGGCAGCAAACGCAGGTCGTTCGAGCCTCAATGACGACGAGCTTGCGTCCGACGTCATCCGACCATGGTTTGCGCACCGGCCGCTTGCGCATGAAGGGGCGGACGTTCTACGTCTTCGCCGCTGCGGCCTGCGCGGAAAGCGTATCCTCGCTCGCCGTCTTGCTGGCAGGCAAGCGCGCTTCCACCATGTGTCGCTCAATGCGACGGCGGGTGCGATCCGCGCGCCAGCTTGACGGCAACACTCGGAATCCAATCTCGGGTCGGAAGCGATCGCGCAATGCCGCAAGATCGGGTAACTGTCCGGTATCGAGGTCGATCGTGATCGCCTTGGCGAGCTCGGCTTCGTACGCTCGCTCGTGGGCCAGCGCCAGAAGCTCGACCGTCACCTTACAGGCGCGCCGGCCATCAGCTCCCGCATGGTCTCGAACAGACGTTTGTAAGCCGCGCGCGGGAAGAGCTGGTCGCGATAAACGAGGTTGACGGAGCGCCATCGGTTTGCGGCGCAGAGCATGGATGACGTGCCGGTAATCGACGACATGCCCGCCCTGACTCTCCGATACAGGCCGACCGCGCCGCAGCGTCACGACCGGCGTGACGCCGAGGAAGCATTCGAGCGGGTCGTCGAAGATACGCACACGCAGGCGATGGCCAATCAGTCTTGAAGGCACTGTGTAGAACACGCGCCGCAGGATGGAGCCACCTGACGACGTCACCGGGATCACCTTCTCCTCGAAATCGGTCGTGCGGCATTTCGGCAGCGGCGGCAGCGCTTCCTTCTCGAGCGCGATCCGCTTGGCGAGGTTAGCGTTCCGCCGACCTACAATCTCGTCTACAAAAGCCCGGTAGGCATCGAGACTAGCGAAGTCGCGCGTGCCCCGCAGCAAAAGCCCATCGTCGAGCGCTCGTTTGAGATGACCGTGCGCACTCTCGATCGATCCGCTCTCGTGCGCGATGCCCGCATTGTTGCGCGTCGGCGCCATGCCGTACTGGCCCGGCCCGCCCGGACCCACCGTCTTGCCAAAGATTGGTTCGGAAACCCTATGCTAGGGTAGAATATAGCGAGCCTCTTTCATCTCACCGAAGCGCGCCCAGCGGGCCGTGCCATGGTCCTGGGGCTTCAACACTACGAGCGCAAGCATGAGCCTCCGAAACCTCCAGCCCGCCTAATTTGGCTTTCCATTTGTAGATACTGGCGTCGCTGACGCCGTGCTTGCGGCAGAGATCCACGACCGACACGCCGGCCTCATGCTCCTTCAAAATCCCGATGATCTGCTCTTCCGAAACCGGCTGCGCTTCATGCTCTGGTCCTTGTCTTGAGCCAGAACCACGTTGGGCAAGGTCACCTTTATTCCTGGTCCTGTTGTGAGCCAAAGCGAACTTCAAAACAGATCGAACCCGGTGAAGGATGCGTCACCAGAGCAACTACATCACCATCACGAGGGAGACTTCAAGCGCGGACAGTCTGCATATTAAACAAGTAACCTACGCCACGCACAGTTTTTATCAACTGGGGAGCGCGCGCATCTCCTTCAAGCTTGCGACGCAACCGGAGGATCTGAACATCTATGCTGCGATCTAGTATTTCTCCGTGCACACGGGTGGCCCGTTGTAAGTACTTTCGCGACAACGGCCGTTGCGCTGCCTCAACAAAGGTCACTAGGAGCGAATATTCCGCCGCGGTTAAGGCTACCGACCTGCCTGAAGGATCATAGAGCTTTCGAGATTTGAGGCGCAGCTCCCACTCCCCGAAACGCCATCGTCCGTCCTGCGCCCTGCTTCGCATTCCAACAGGGAAGCCAAAACGGCGCCTGCTCAGAGCGTTGATGTGAGCCAAAAGCCGAGCCATGGACAGTGGTGTAGTTAGATACTCATCAGCACCGGAGTCCAGCCAGGTTACAGCATCGTGCTCATCCCGTCGGCGAGCTATCGCCCAAAGTTGGTGACGGCGGGAATCGGAAAGGCGGCATATCGTGGGGGTGCTTGACGCCTCCACTTCTCCACCGAAGGAGCGATATGCCGTGTCCAAAGATAACATCATCAAGCTG
>NZ_PYCN01000118.1 GCF_003062295.1 Bradyrhizobium algeriense
CTTGCAAGGCTCTGAAGACGATGAGCGACTACCCTCCTGAGACGATCACGACTGACAGACTGGCCTCGTACCCGAAGACCATCCGACGCTTACAAAGCGAGGGGCTGCTGCCGAAGAACGTCGAGCATCGGACATCGAAATATTTGAATAACATTATCGAGGCAGACCATGGCGCGCTCAAGCGCGTGATCCGGCTGACCCGCGGCTTCCAGAGGATGGAAACAGCCTACGCCACTTTGAAAGGCTTTGAGGTCACGCGGATGATCCGCCGGGGTCACTGCATCCTGCCCCGGCCAGGATTGAAGGGCTAGCCGTTCCTATTCACCAGAGTTTGTTTCGGGGCCTATTTGGTAGCGCGGGCGTGCCGATCCGCTGCGTTTCTTTCACCGCGGCAAGGTCTGGAACGTGGGGAACGCGTTGGCAGGGACGGGATGGGATGACCGGGGCGATGGCAGCCCCGGCGCTCAGGGCGAGGCCGCCCGGGGCTGGGGTGCCAGAGCGCTCGCAAGACGCCGGACGAGATCCGCTTCCGGACAGCACGAGGCAAAGGCCAGTCGGATGCGGCTGGTGGTTTCCTGCACCCGCACGGCGATCTTGAGCAGGCGCAACCGCAGCGTTGCGAACTCCGCCCGGGCGAGATCGCGTGTCGCCGGAATGGCCTCCCGCACGGACAGCATCAGCCAGTAGGCGGCCGTGTGCAGTACGAGCCGGACCTGGTTGGCCACGGCGCGCCGGCACGAGGTCCGATCGGAGGCGAGTTGCGCCTTGTGGAACTTGATCCAGTTCTCCGCCTGACCGCGGGCACAGTACAGGCTCTCATAGATGACGCGCGGGCTGGTGCCGGTCAGATTGGTGACGACAAAGCGGATGTCGAGCCCCAGGCGCGTGGCCTCGATCCGAGCCACCACCCGGCGCTCGCACGACCAGCTCTTGGCTCGGTGTGTCGTCTCGGCAAAGCCTCGGATGACGTCACAATCTTCCAGCGCCCTGTGGGTGCGCACCGCATCGGCCACCTCCTGAACTTTGGTGGTGAGCGGCCTCGTGCCAGCCAGACCGAAGATGTAGCTGAGGCCGTTCTGCTCGCAGAACTCCATGGCCTCGGGACGGGCGTAGTGACTGTCGCCGCGGATGGTGATGCGGGTGAGAGGCCAACGCGTCCTGATCCGGCGCACAAGCCGGCGCAGATGCGCCCGCACCTCCAGACCCGAAGGTGTTTTGCCCGGCCGCAGCACGATGGCGACGGGGCGGCCGGTGGCGCTGTCATAGACATGGATGGGCAGAAAGCAGCGCTCGTCATAGTGGGCGTTGAACAAGGAGAGTTGCTGGTGCCCATGCACCACGTCGCAGGTGTCGTCGATGTCCAGCACCACACCATCCGGCGCGGCGGCATAGCTGTCCATCCATTGATCGACCAGAGCATAGGTCAACCGGATGGCATCGCGGGTTGTCGGAGCGTTCTCCAGCCGGGAGAGGGTTGGCTGCGAGGCCAGATCCGCACCCGTCTCGGGCAAGTGCCCGCAGGCGAGCTTGAACGCCGGGTCAGCGCGCAGCAGGCCGAAGTCGTTGCAATCCTCATAGCCGCACGCGATGGCGAAGATGCGGGCGCGGATCATGTCGGTGATCGCGTGCGTCACGCGGCCTGGATCGCGGCGATCCGGGATGAGGCGCGCCAGCCGCTCGGCGATGCCGAGCCGGCGCTCGGCCTGGGCCAGGAGCATCACACCACCGTCCGACGACAGGCGCCCACCGTCGAAAGCAGCGGTGATCTTCTTGCGGCCAACGGCTGGAAACGGGAAGGTGGCAGGTGTATCGTCCGGCATGGCGAGTGTGGCACAGGGCAATTGGTGGCAGGGATTAGTCTCAACAACCAAATCCTACGCTGCTTCAAGTGCTTAAGCTACATCCGCCAGCCCTCTCCAGCCCTCTCGTGCATAAGAACGGCTAGATTGGGCCTCTTGGATCGTCGTGCCAGTAGTCCCTCAGTTCCTTTTGGCGCTTGCGGTCAGGCCAGACCAGATCGTCACCTTCGCCCCCATAGAACGATGGTGCATCCCGGACCTGCTCCTCGGTAATCTCAATACGATAGCCCTCAAGGTCCTTGGCATATGAAAGCTTATCCCATGGGATTGTACGATGGTGAACCCTGAGCCCGAGAAAGCCGCCAAACGTCACGTCGACATAGAGAACCCGTCCGCTCACCTTCTCAATCAGCAGCCGCTTGATGGTGCCGAT
>NZ_PYCN01000011.1 GCF_003062295.1 Bradyrhizobium algeriense
AAAGCGAAGCCGTTCTTCCATCACCGAACTCGCTTTCCACGGCATCCACACCTCCCGCTTGCAAAAAAAGCGAAAAGTGTAACCCATGTGTCCGGTACGAAATGTCACCTATGTCTCGGGCCGCTCACCTGCCGTGAAGAAGCTGATGCCCGGCCAAGGCGTCAGCCGGGAGCGAGCGATCCTTGCTTGAAGAGACAGACAGGCGGCAGGTCTGATGCGGATCATCTTTTTCTGTCTGGGTTGGGTGATGGTCGCGCTTGGCGTGATCGGTCTGGTGATGCCGCTGATGCCGGGAGTGGTTTTCCTGATCGCGGCAGCGGCGTGTTTCGCGCGTTCCTCGCCCCGGCTGGAGGCATGGCTGCTCGATCATCCGACATTTGGCAAATCGCTGCGGGATTGGCGCGCCGCCGGGGCCATCCCGCGTCCGGCCAAGGCCATGGCTTGCGCGGGGATGACGATCGGGTTCGTCGTATTCTGGTATAGCGTCGATCCGTCAATGCCGCTTGCTGCGGGTGTGGCGGTGCTGTTCCTGGCCTGTGCTGCCTATGTCGTATCGCGTCCGGCGATTGTCGATCAGGACTCCTCCGTCTAGGACACCCGGTTCGGTGGAGGACGGCGCCAGATCAGCACGGCCGTCGACGTGTCCGGGCTGCCGGGGTGGGCGGCAAAGCTGGCCCGCTCAGCGCAAGACCGCGATTGATTTTCGATCTGGTACGACCTGCCTTCGCACTTCGAGCCCTCTACCGATGGAATCCTGGCCCCATCGGACCTCGTTCATTGAGGCTTGATGCCTGCTTGCTTGATGATGCGGTCCCATCTGTCGATTTCGCTCTTTAGGAGGGCTTCGAGCGCTGCTGGCGTTGCGCGCTCCTGCTCGACGGGCGCCATGCTGAGTTCGGCGAAGCGGCTCACCAAAGGCGGATCCGCGAGTGCCTTCTGCAGGGCGTTCACGAGCGCATCGACGATCTGCTTCGGCGTATTGCGCGGCGCATACATCCCATACCAGGTCGTGACGTCGAATTGCGGCACACCAGCCTCGGCGGACGTCGGCACATTCGGCAAGGTCGCGACGCGCTTTTTGCTGGTAATGGCGAAGCCCGGGATGGTGCCGGCTTGAATATAAGGCGTCGGTCCGGTGGCGGGATCGCAATAGACGTCGATGTGACCGGCGATGATATCGTTCAGCGCGGGACCACCGCCCTTGTAGTAGATCGGCGTCAGCTTGGCTTCGATAGCGCTCATGAACATCAGCCCGCAGAGATGCGATGCGGAGCCGAGGCCGACATTGCCATAAGTAACCTTGTCGCCCTGGGTGCGCACATAGGCGACCAACTCCTTCAGGTCCTTGGCGGGAAAATTGGCTCGCGCCACCAGGATCATGGGCACGTCGGTGACGAGGCCGATCGGGGCAAAGTCGCCGACGGGATCAAACGGCAGCTTCGCATAGAGCGAGGGCGCGGTCGCCTGGCCGACATGCATGAGCAGGAGGGTGTGGCCGTCGGGTGCGGCCTTGGCGACACGGTTGGTGCCGATCGTGCCACCGGCGCCGACGACGTTCTCGATCACCACCGCCTGCTTGAGTGTCGCGCTCATTGAGCTGCCGAGCAGGCGCGCGATCACGTCGCCTGGGCCGCCGGCCGAGAAGGGAACCACCATGGTGATCGGTCGGTTCGGGAATTCCTGCGCCAATGCCGGCAGCATCGGCGACAGCAGCAACATCAGGAGAACGCCTTTTACGAACTTCATGGCAGCTTCCTATCGGCCTTGTGGCCCTTCGTAGCTCGATCGGGAAAAGGATCGGTCATTCATCCGCGTTCACCTTTTCGTCCGATGCGGATGTTCGCTCGATCATGCTGAGCGCGGCCACGGCCGCCGCCTTGATATGATCGACACAGCACTGCTCGGCGAGGTCGGGATCGCCGTTCTGGATGGCGCGCCAGATCGCCGTGACCTCGCGAAGACTCTTGTTAATTCGCTTCGGCTGCGACATCGACGTAATTCGCAACAGCGTGATCCGGTCGTGCAGCGGCCTGAGCATTCGCTCGATGAAGGCGTTCTGACAGCCGCCGATCAGCGCGGCGTAGAACTCGGTCTTGGCCTCGAGAGCCGTCATGAGATCGCCGTCGGCGAATGCGGCTTTCAATTTGGTCAGGGCATCCCCGATCCGGCGAACGACAGCGGGATCGTGCAGGCGCGCGCACTCTCGTCCGGCAAATCCTTCGAGGACGGCGCGGGCTGCGTAGAGCTGCTTTGCTTCCTCAAGGCTGATGGTGCTGACGACAGGGCCACGGTGAGGGACCGTATTGACGAGACCATCGGCTTCCAGCAACCGGAGCGCTTCGCGAATGGACGGCCGGCTTACACCCGTCATCTCGCAAAGCTCCCGTTCGACCAGGCGCTGGCCCGGCTTTAGCTTTCCGGACATGATCGCCTCGCGCAGCTTCTGGGCGACCCTCGACCGGACGGTCGGAACGTCCTCGATCCGGAGCGTAGATTGCAATTCACCGCGTTTGTCCATTGTCTACCGCCTTGGTGCCGGCATTGGTTCAATAGCGATTTACGGGCAGAATCATCATCTCCGCAATCTGAACATGCGGCGGCTGGTCCAACGCAAAGACGATCGACCGGGCAATATCGGCCGGATCGAGCGCCATCTTGAACTGGTCGAAATAGTCCTTTTCCTTCTCCCGGTCGCCGCGATAGCGGGTGAGGATGATGTTGGTCCTGGTCAGGCCGGGCTGCATCTCGGTGACCCGGATCGCCGTTTCCGCGAGCTCCCCCCGGAGCGTTTCGGTAAACATGTGTACGCCCGCCTTGCTGGCGCTGTAGGCAGCCATGTCGGGAATGATGCGTACGGCGTTGATCGAACTGATGTTGACGATGTGGCCTGCGTTACGCCTGACCATCTCGGGCAGCAAGCTACGGGTCACCCGCATCAGTCCGATCAAATTGGTCTGGATGATCCCGGACCAATCGTCGGCCGCGCCGGCGTCGAAGCGCGTCCGGCCGCCAATGTCGTGGCCGGCATTGTTGATGAGAATGTCGACCGGCTTGAAGGAGTCCGGGATGAGGTCGGGCAGGCGATCCACGGCCTTGGCGTCGGTAATATCGAGTTCAATCGGAAATGTTTTGTCGCCCATTTCGGCGGCGAACTCACGAAGCGAAGCCGGATCGCGATCAGCGAGCACGACCCGGCGTCCGCTTTCGACCAGCGCTTTCGTGATGGCGCGACCCATGCCTCCGGCGGCACCGGTCACCACGGCATTTCGGCTCGATGTTTCAGCCATTGCAGATCTCCTGAGTGAGACGGCCGACGGTGCTCATGCGATGGACCAGCCCCCGTCGATTGGCAGCGTTGCTCCGGTGACATCCTGTGCGGCAGGGCTGCACAGGAAGGCAGCCATCGCACCGACGGCCTCCATGGCGACAAACCGTCCGGTTGGCTGGCGTGCCGCCAGATAATCGCGCGTCGCTTCCTCGACGGTGCTGCCGTCGGCGGCCGCGATCCCTGCGATTTTTCCCTGAATGGCCGGCGTCGGCAGCGTGCCCGGGCAAAGCGCGTTGCAGGTAATCCCGCTCCTTGCCGTCTCGATCGCGACGGCGCGGGTCATGCCGACAATGGCTGTTTTGGTGGTCACATAATCGATGCGGTCCGCAACCGCGCGGGTCGAATAGATCGACGCCATGTTGATGATGCGGCCCCAGCGTCGCTCTTTCATTCCGGGCAATGCGAGACGGATCAGGTGGAACGGGGCCGACAGATTGACGGCGAGCGCTTCGTCCCATCGTTCCGGCGGGAAGTTTTCGACCGGTGAAAAATGCCGCACCACTGCATTGTTCACCAGGATATCGACCGCGCTGACGCGGCCGAGCAAGTCGTTCATCATCGCTTCGATGGCGGTGCGCTGCGACAGGTCGGCTGCGATGCTGACCACCTCGACGCCAAACTGCGTGCGCAGACGATCTTTCGTCTGCACCGGTTCGTTGAAATCATGCAGGACAATGTTGGCTCCCGCTCCGGCAAGGCTTTCGGCCACGGCCAGGCCCAGGCCCGCCGTTGCCCCGGTCACGAGAGCCCATTTGCCCTTCAACATCGTCTCAGGCCCCGGTTACTTCTTGTCCAGTTCGGCAAACACTTCCTTGGCGTTACGGAAAGCGTCCACGCCGGCCGGCACGCCGCAATAGATCGCGACCTGCATGAACACCTCGCGTATTTCCTCGCGCGTGGCGCCGTTGGTCAGGGCACCCCGCACATGGGTCTTGAGTTCCTGCGGCCGATTGAGCGCGCACAGCATCGCGAGGTTGAGAAAGCTGCGGGTCTTGTGCGTAAGGCCGTCGCGGCCCCAGACATAGCCCCAGCAATACTCCGTCGTGAGGTCCTGCATCGGGCGGTTGAAGTCGTCGGCCGATGCGATCGCCTTGTCGACGAATTCATTGCCCAGAACATTCTTTCGGATCTGGAGGCCTCGATCGTATGTCGTCTTGTCCATATCGGTATCCAATCTTCAGCTAGTTTTTGGGCCAGAACGGCTGGGACAGCGCCAGTTGCGGCGGGAATACCGTGACCGGTACGCCGGCTTGCCACTGCACGATGGTCATCCCAGCGCCGACGCGACGGCCCTTTTCGTCGAACTTGATTTCGCCGAGCGGGTAATATTTCGACGGACCGGCATCCATCGAGCGCAGCGCGTCGGCGACCGCAACGCGGTCGGCCTTGCCGGCCTTCTCGAGCGCGTCCTTGATCACCCACATGTCGCCATAGGTGGAGATCGCGTTCTGCGTCATCCAGGGCTCCTTGTAACGGGTCTTGAGTTCGGCGATCAGCGCCTCGTGGCCCTTGGCGCCCCAGCTCGCGACACAAGTGAGCAGGCCCTGCAGCAATTCCGGGCTGACGGTCTGCAGCATGTCCGGTTCGGCAATGGCGATGCCGAACGAGATGGTTGGAATCTTGCCTTGCCCGAGGCCGAACTCGTTCATCTTCTCGAGCAGCAGCTTGGCGTCGGAAATCACGGTCGGCAGGAAGAAGAGCAAGTCAGGCTTGGCCGACCGGATTTTTTGAACCAGTGGGGTGGCGTCGGCGAGCGGCGGGGTAAAGGTTTCATCGACGATCAACTGCAGACCGTTTTCGGCGAGCAGGCCGTCGCGCATCGCCTTTGCCGAGGAAACCGATGCCGCGGTGTTGTCGGTGATGATCGCGACCGTCTTGGGCTTCTTTCCGGAAGCGGTTTCAGCAAGCTTCACGATCTGCGGCAAAGCCTGTTTTGCCTGCGACCCCGCCGTGGCCGATGTCTGGAAGACATATTTGAAGCCGCGATCGGTAATCAGGTCGGAGTAGGAGAGGGTGAGGACCGGAAGATTGGCTCGCTCCGTGACCTCGGTGACCGCCAGCGTGAACGAACTCAGATAGGAACCGCTGGCCGCCACCAAATCGGGTTCCTGCGCGACCATGCGCTGCGCGGCATTTTTGGCCTTCTCGGTGGTATCGCCGGAATCGAGCACGACCAGCTTGAGCTTGGCGCCGCCGAGCGACTTGATGCCACCCTGCGCATTGATGTGTTCTACCCCCATCTCGGCACCGTGGCGCATCACGGCTCCCGGGCGCGCATAGAGGCCGGAAATCGGCACCAGCAACCCGACCTTCACTTCGGACGGTTGTTGCGCCCACACGCGCGACGAGATCAGGCCGGCGGATGCGCCAGCGAGCAGGCTGCGCCGCGTCAATGCGGCCCGGGTAATTTTTGTCATGACTATTCCTCCCTGAAATTTTTGAGATGCGTTGCAGTCAAGATTTCTTCGGCCAGAATGGAGCAGCTAATGCGAGGTCGGACGGATAGACGGTGACGGGCACGCCGGATTGCCATTGCGCGATGACAACACCGGCGCCGACACGGCGGCCCTTTTCGTCGAACTTGAGCTGGCCGCCGGGGTAGTGTTTCGACGGCCCGCCATCCATGGTGCGGAACGCCTGCGCAACGGAAAGTCGGTCGGCCTTGCCGGCTTGCTCCAGGGCAGCCTTCATCAGCCACATGTCGCCATAGGTCGAGATGACATTCTGCGTCATCCAAGGCTCCTTGTACTTCGCCTTCAACTCGGCGATCAGCGCCTCATGGCCCTTTGAGCCCCAGTTGGCGACAACCGTCATGATGCCCTGCACGGCGTCGGTGCTGACGCTTTGCAGCATGTCCGGCTCCGCAATCGTGATCGAGAAGGACACGGTTGGAATCTTGCCCTGGCCAAGCCCGAACTCGTTGATTTTTTCGAGGCCGAGTTTGGCGTCCGAGATGGCGTTGGGCATGAACAGCAGCAGGTCCGGACGGGCCGATCTGACCTTCTGGATCAGCGGCGTGGCGTCGGAAAGCGGCGGGGTCCACACTTCCTCCACGACCAGCTGCAGGCCTTCCTGCGCAAAGATCTTCTCCTTGAGCGCCTTGGCGGTCGCAACCGACGTCGCCGTGTTATCCATCAGCATCGCCACTGTCTTCGGGCGCTTGCCGGAGGCGGCTTCGGCAAGCTTCATCAGTTCAGGCAGGCCGAGTTCCGATTGCCGGCTCGCAGGCGCCGCCGTCTGGAAGATGAATTTGAAGCCGCGTTCGGTCAGCAAATCCGAATACGACAGCGTGAGGACAGGCAGTTCGGCGCGCTCGGTGACTTCAGTCACGGCCAGCGTGAAGGAGCTCAGATAGGAGCCGGTCGCCGCAACCAGATCGGCCTCCTGTGCGACCATGCGCTGCGCCGCGTTCTTGGCCTTTTCCGTGGTGTCGCCGCAATCGATCACGACAAGCTTCATCTTCGCGCCGCCGAGCGATTTGATGCCGCCTTGCGCGTTGATGTGCTCGATGCCCATCTCGGCGCCCATGCGCATCACCTGGCCCGGACGGGTATAGATACCCGACAACGGCACGATCAGGCCTACCTTGACCTCCGCCGGCTGCTGCGCGCGTGCTACCGTCGACAGGCCGATCGCAGCCGCACCGGAAAGCACGGTTCGTCGCGTCAGCGACGTCTGCGAGACCTTGTCGGATCGGTTGTCCTGGCCCATTTTCGTCCTCCCAATGGTGTCGTTTGTTGGTTACATGCCGAGGTAGGCCTTGCGGATGCGGTCGTCCGCCCGCAAGGTTTGGTTGTTGCCTTCGAGTGCGACGCGGCCGGCTTCGAGCACGTAACCGTGGTCGGCGGATTCAAGCGCCTCCGCCACGCGCTGTTCGACCAGCAGGATCGTCAGGTTCGATTGCCGGCGGATTTCGATCAGCCGTTCGAAGATGAAATCTGCGATCGTGGGCGCGAGGCCCATCGAGGGTTCATCCAGCATCAGGAGCTTGGGCGAGCCTGCGAGCCCGCGGCCGATCGCGAGCATCTGTTGCTGTCCGCCCGACAGCGTCCCTGCGAACTGGCCGCGGCGCTCGGCCAGGATGGGCAGCCATTCGAAGATGCGCTCGATGTTGTGTTTCCAGTCGCGCTGGCCGGCCTCGGTCATCGCGCCCATTTCGAGGTTTTCCATCACCGTGAGCGAAGGAAACACCTGGCGGCCTTCCGGTACGTGGGCGATGCCGAGATGCGCGCGTTGCGCCGGCCGGATCGACAGCAGGTCGTGATGCCTGAATGTGATCGTTCCCGCGCTTGGGCGCACGATGCCGGAAATCGTCTTGAACAGCGTGGTCTTGCCGGCGCCGTTCGGTCCGACGATCGCAACGAACTGGCCTTCCTCGACCTTGATCGAGACGCCGTTCAAAACGGGAATCGCGGAATATCCGGCGGTCAGCCCTTCAATGCGGAGCATGGGCCACCCATTTTTTGCCGAGATAGGCCTCGATCACGCGGCTGTCGCGGGTGACAGCTTCCGGTTCGCCCTCGACGATCACGGCGCCGTGGTCGAGCACCAGGAAACTGTCAACCAGGCGAACCATCGCCTGCATCGTGTGTTCGATGATCGCGATCGTCATGCCGTCGCGGGCAAGCCGCTGGATTACCGCGACGACCTCGTCAGCCTCGTCGTGTCCGAGGCCCGCGAGCGTCTCGTCGAGCAGCAGGATGCGCGGCTGTCCGGCCAGCGCGCGGGCGAGTTCCATCAGCCGCAATTCCTTGGTCGTGAGTTCGCCGGCGATGCGCTCGGCGATCTCGGACAGTCCGACGCGGGCAATTGCATCGGCCGCCAGCTTCCTTGCCTCGACATCGGTCTTGGCGCGCACATAGGCTCCGACCACGACATTGTCCGAAATCGACATGCGCAGGAACGGGCGCATGATCTGGAAGGTGCGGCCGATGCCTGCCTCGCAGAGCTCATGCGGCTTGCGGCCGGACATCTCCCGCCCGTCGAGGAGAAATTCGCCCGTACCTGGCCGAAGGAATCCGTTCAGCAGGTTGAACAGCGTGGTCTTGCCGGCCCCGTTGGGACCGATGATTCCGAGGATCTCATTTCGCCGCAGCTTGAAGCTGACATCCTGCACGGCCTTCAATCCGCCGAACGAGCGCGACAGGTTGCGAACTTCCAGGACGACGTCGCCTGTTCCGACGGATCGTTTGGCACGCGCTGGTGCCGGTGCGGCGGGGATGGCAACCGCAACCGGGACATCCGGCGCGCTCGACGTTGCCGCAGCCGGTGGTGCCGACCGCTTGCGCAGGAAGTCTCGCACTTTCCAGAACAGGCCCTCAGGCGCGAGAAGAATGACGCATATGATCGCGAGGCCGTAGATCACCCCCTGAATTCCGGGAAAGCGCGAGCCCGCTTCAGCATTGAGCGTTTCGGCCAGCGGTATCAGGATCACCGATCCGATCACCGGACCCCAGACCGTTCCGACGCCGCCGAACATGGCGACCGTCAACGCTTGTGCCGACACCAGCATGCCGAACACGGATTGCGGGGTCACCACCAGCAGCACGACTGCATAAAACCCGCCAACCGCTCCGGCGATGGCGCCGCTGAGCGTGACGGCACGGAGCTTCCAGGCCAGCGTGTTGATCCCCGCGGCTTCCGCGGCGGTTTCGTTCTGTTTGATCGCGAGCAACGCCATGCCGAAGCGCGATCGTTCGATGGCACGCGTCAGCAGGATCGTGGCCAGCATCATCGCCAGCGCCAGCAGCGTGTAGAGACGGTGATCGGCGAATTGCATATAGGCGATCGGATTATCGCGCTTGATCGGCAGCGTGACTTCCTGAAGGCCGAGCCATTCGAACACGTAGAGAATGGCGAGCGGGTAGGCGAGCATCGCCAGCGCGAAGTAGTGTCCCTGCAGTCGGAAGGTCGGAAAGCCGATCAGCAGTCCGGCGATGCCGCCGAGGATGGCCGCGATCGGGATCATGATCCATGGCGACAGATCGAAATGGATCTGGCCGAGCACGACGGCATAGGCCCCGACGCCGAAGAAGGCGGCATGACCGAACGAGATCAACCCGGTGTATCCGCTAAGCAGGTTCCACGACAGGCCGAAGATCGCCCACACCGGAACCAGCGTCATCACCAGCTGGTAATAGGAATTGGTCACGCTTAGCGACACCGTGGCATAGAGCGCGGTGAAGACGAAGATAGGGAGCAGCGAACGCCATCCGCGCATGATCATGTCCTTTCGACCATGCGCCCGAAGAAACCTTGCGGACGGAAGAAGATGATCAGGAGGAACACGACGAAGATCGCGGCATTCTGCAATTGCGTCGGCAGGATCAGCGTCGACATCTGCTGGACCAGCCCGATCGTCATGCCGCCCCAGAAGGCACCGATGATGCTGCCCATGCCGCCGAGCACGACGCCGGCATACATGACGATGACGTATTCGACCCCGACAAAGGGGTGAAAGGGGTAGTTGGTGGCGAGCAGGCCGCCGGCAATCGCGGTAATGCCGGTGCCGAGTGCGAAGGCAATGCGGTGCGCACGGTCGACGTCGATGCCCATATAGGTCGCCGCGGTAGGATTGTCGGCCGCGGCGCGCAGCGATTTTCCGATCCGGGACCGCGTGATCATCAGCGTCAGCAGCAGCATCGTCACCAGCGAGACGACCGCGTCGATCCCGCGCGCCTTGTTGATGAAGACGCTGACGTCATAAAACAGCGGTCCGAGCTCCCACGCCGAACTCGACAGCGGCGTCCGGATCGAGGCCAATACCGAGCCAAACACGAGCAGGCCACCATTTTGCAGGATCAGTGCGATCCCCAGCGTAAGAATGAGCTGGGCGTAGTGACCCTCGCCCTCGAGTGAAGAGGTGCGCGTGCCGGATACCCGCGAGATCAGGGTGAGGTGGACGAAGTAACCGAAGACGGCCAGCACGGGGCCGGCAAGCACGATCGCGACGAACGGCCCGAAGGTGTTGCCGAAAGTGGCCTGAACGCCGAGCGCGGTGAAGAAATAGAACGCCGCATACATGCCGAGCATCATGAAATCGCCCTGCGCGAAGTTGATCACCCGCATGACGCCGAAGATCAGCCCGAGCCCAACGCACATCAGGCCGTAGACCGCGCCGATCAAAAGCCCGGCGGACAATGCCTGCAGGAAGCCTTCCAGTGCCTGGGTCACCGGCAACCTCGCACAGGAATGGAACATCCGTGTTTCGTACCGGCTATTATCGGTATGGCCGTATCGGCGGTCTCCGGCTTGAACATGATGCCCCCCATTTTCTGTTTGTCGTTATCGATCATGACGCTGGCCGCAGCCTTTGTTCGGTCGGCTCAAGCCGGCACCGCGCGGCGATGACGCGGCTGTCCGGAAGTGATGCGCAATTGTCGACCAACTCTTCCAGATGCCGCGCCTGCTTGTCACCGATGACGGCGGCGGCAGCACCCCGAAAGCGGGTGCGGATTTCTTCGGGCGTCGCGGCAATCACATTGTCGAGACGCTGATGGACGGTGTTTCCGTTGCGGAGGCCAACCCGGATCTCGGCGCCCTGGTTGGCCGGGAACGCGGCGGTGAGACCGGGCTCGCTTTGCAGGTCGGTTCGTTCGACGAGGCGGAGGATCCTGATATCGTCGATATCAGCGTAATTGTCCTCTTCGAGCGCACCGCGCGCCAGCACGGCAGCGACGCTGAAGGGAATGCTCATCTTGGCCTGTAGCGCGTTGTGAAATGGTCCCTTGGAATCGCAGCCGGGGTAGCGGGCGGCAGCCTCCGGGACTCTGATCGCAACGGTCGCGATGTCTTCGGATGTTCCGAGTTCGCGCGCGACACGTAACGCTGTCTGCGCTGCGGTTTGTGCGAAATTGCAGGCGGGAGCGGGCTTGTTGTAGACGGCCATGATCTCGGGCTGGGAGCCGGCAAACAATCGGATCCCGGCGGGGGCAGGCTGGCGGCGGAAGGCGGCGAACAGTCCGGCCTCGCCCTCAAGGATGGTTTCGGAGGCGCACGCGCCGGCCTCGGCCAGTTCGACCGCGGCAATCGCGTTGCGCGCCGCAAAGCCTGGGTGGAAATACATTTCGGAGCCGCCGGCGCGCGGCCATTCGTTCAGGCCGGACGACGTGTTGGCGGCAATGGC
Organism: Bradyrhizobium algeriense; assembly: GCF_003062295.1. Taxonomy (GTDB): domain Bacteria; phylum Pseudomonadota; class Alphaproteobacteria; order Rhizobiales; family Xanthobacteraceae; genus Bradyrhizobium; species Bradyrhizobium algeriense. The sequence goes on from NZ_PYCN01000011.1 coordinate 11,454, forward strand.
AATTGCGCTGGTTGCGACATCTTCGGTCAGGCCGAGAGCATAGCTGCCCGCAAGGGCTGCCCCGAGCGGCGCAACAAGCCCGGTCGGCCGGTAGAGGCGCGCGAGGTCGGCGGCAAACAGTGCGCGGCCGATCTGTGCGCCGGTCTCATAGCCGATGATCGCGGCGCCAAGGAACGTTGCGCCGGACAGCGGCGTTCGTTCCGACAAAGCGAGCAGGGTCGGCCAGATCACCACGCCATGGTGACAGATGCTGGCCGCGTGCATGTCTTCGCGCACCAGGCCATGGCCCATGGTGGCGTTGGCGAAGGCCGCGTCGCCCGGCGAGGCGAGGGTGCGGGTGCCGATGACGGTTGCGCCGTTTCCGACCTCGCGCGCGATGCCGATGGCCTGGCGACTCCATGGATGGTTTCTCGCCTCGAAGGCACAGGAAAGAAAATCCAGCAGGCAGATTTTCGCCTTGGCGATGACATCAGCGTCAAAACGGCCGAGGTCGACGGCAAGCGCGGTGCGTGCCAACGCCCGCGCCAGCGACACCTCGCCTGATCCGGTCGATCCGATTGTCATGGCAATCGCCCTCGCGCGCCGTTGACCCGGGTCTAGCCGCGCATTTCCACGCCGGCCCATTCCTCCAGCACTTTCGCGATCGAGGTGAAATCGGATGACGCGCCATATTTGGCATTGGTGATGGCGAGCATCTGCCGGACCACCGAGCCGCAGACCATCGGCACGCCCATGGCCTCGGCCTCGTCGACGCAGAGCCGCACATCCTTGTAGGAGAGGCCGGTGGTAAAGCCGAAATCGAAGGTGCCGGGAAGCACGGCGCGAGGGAATTTGTCTTCCGAAGCGCTGTTGCGCCCGCTGCTGGCGTTGATGATGTCGATCAGCACCTTGGCGTTGACGCCGCCCTTGACGCCCATCGCGACTGCCTCGGAGGTGATCACAAGCGCTGCCGCCGCCATCAGGTTGTTCGCGAGCTTTGCGGTCTGCGCCGTGCCCGGCTTGTCGCCGGTGTAAAACAGCTTTCCGAAGTTCTTCAGGATCGGCTCAACCCTGTCATAGGTCGCTTTCGGGCAGGACACCATCACTGCAAGCGTGCCGTTCACCGCGCCCTTGATGCCGCCGCTGACCGGCGCATCGACCAGCGTCAGGTTGCGCGCTTCAAATCCCTTCGCGATCAATTTGGCGGCGCCGGGCCCGGTGGTGGACAAGTCGATCAGGACGGTCGCGCGGTTTCCGGCGATGATTCCATCGGGCCCCAGCGCAACGGCCTTGACGATGTCGGGGGTCGGCAGGCTGGCCAGCACGATGTCTGCGCTGGACGCGACTTCGGCGGGCGATTTCGCCAGCCGTGCGCCGCGCGCAACCAGCGGCTTGGTCGCTTCAGCCTGTGTATCGTAAATGCACAGCGAATAGCCGGCGTCGAGCAGGCGCCCGGCCATCGGTCCGCCCATGCGGCCCGTTCCGACAAAGCCGATTGTTTCTGCTGCCATGATTCGCTCCCTGTCGCGCCGCTGGCGCTTTCTTGTTCTTGCCGCGGCAGGTTTCCTGGCCGCGTTTGACCAAGCTCACAGATTGTCAGTTAATCTGTCAAGCATAAGATTCCTGTCGACAGGGCTCAACGCGCCGGAATAGGATTGGAAAAACAAGCTCCGGGGAATTCGCTCAGTGCGGCAAGATGAAGCGCAAGGCGTCGGCACAATTTTCGCCGATTTCGTTGCCGGTACAACGTGGACGGATGTCGCGAGCCAGAATCATGAAGCGAAGCGTTCGGTTCTGAACTTCTTTGCGACGTCCCTCGGTTCGGCTCATGACCCTGCGGTCGGCGTTGCCTTGCGCGTGCTGTCGCCGTTCAGCGGCGCTGCAACATCGGCGATCATCGGCCGCTCCGAGCGGCTCGATGCGATGGGCGCGGCGTTCGTCAACGCGATTTCGGCCAATCTGCTCGATTTCGACGATACCCATCTGGACACGATCATTCATCCGGCAGCGCCCGTTGCGGCGCCGGTCCTGGCATTGGCGCAGGCGCGCGGGTTTTCGGGGCGGGACGTTCTGACCGCGTTCATTCTCGGCGTGGAGATCGAATGCCGCGTCGGCAATGCGGTATCTCCCGGACACTATGCGCGTGGCTGGCACATCACCTCGACCTGCGGCGTGTTCGGCGCGGCCGCCGCTTGCGCCAAATTGCTCGGCCTCCCGGCAGACCAGATTTCCAATGCGATTGGAATTGCGGCAAGCCAATCGGCCGGCATCGTCGAAAATCTTCCGAGCGCCGCCAAGAATGTCAGCGTCGGCAATGCGGCGCGCAATGGCCTGTTTGCGGCATTGCTTGCGGCTGAAGGCTATTCCGCATCGCCACGGGCCATCGAAGGGCCGCTCGGCTGGGCCCGTGCCATGGGCGACGAACCTGATCTTGAGCGTTTGACGGACAGTCTCGGCAAGACCTGGGAGATCGCGAAGAACACCTACAAGCCCTATCCTGCGGGCATCGTGTTTCATGCCGTGATCGACGCCTGCTTCAAATTGCGGGAAAAGCTGGATCGGCGCATCGACGATATCGCCTTCATCACGGTGCGGGGTTCGGCGCTTTTGCTGGCGCGCGGAGACCGGCCGGTTCGCAACGAACGCGATGCGCGGGTCAGCATTCATCATTGTGCCGCCTGTGCATTGCTGCTGGGCGCGGCCGGCATCACCGAATTCTCGGACGCGATCGTATTTCGGCCGGAGGTCGCGGCCTTGCGGCAGAAAGTGAAGGCGGAGCTTGACGCTTCGCTTCCGGACGGCGCCGCGCGCGTCGCTATCCAAATGGCGTCGGGGGAGATGCTTAGTGAGGTCGTGATGGAAGCGAAAGGCAGTCTTGCCGATCCGCTGTCGGACCGTGATATCGAAGCGAAAATGCGCGATTGTGCGCGGCTGGGGCAAAGCGATTGGGATATCGATCGCATCATCGACGATGTTTGGCGTCTCGACACGCTTGCTGACGTCTCAGGCCTGATGAGGGCACACGGCTGAGCCGCACCTGAAAAGCAATACTCAAACAATGGAAGGAACCAATGATGAGCGAGTTGTTCGAAAAAGGCCTGCAGGTCCGCAAGGAAGTACTCGGCGAAGAGTACGTCAACAAATCCATCGCCGGCGCCGACGAATTCACCCGGACGATGGCGGAATGGTCGACCGAGTTTTGCTGGGGCGCGTTGTGGACCCGGCCGGGACTCGACCGTCGCACCCGCAGCATCGTCAATCTGGCGATGCTCGGCGCGCTGAATCGGCCTCACGAGCTGAAGCTGCACGTCAAGGGAGCGCTGAAGAATGGCCTCACCAAGGAGGAGATCAAGGAGATATTGCTTCAGGTCGCGGTGTATTGCGGCATCCCGTCGGGAATCGATGCCTTCCGGAATGCGCGCGAGGCGTTCAACGAGGTCGACGCAAAGTGATGAAGCGCCGCTCTATGAGGAGATAGCATGGCCGAGCAGGAGTACGAACTCTTTGCTATCCGCTATGCCACTCGCGAGGCGCGGCGGAGCGAGCATTTCATCGGCGGCGATCCGCACGACGGACCGATGCCGATGGACTATTTCATGTGGCTGGCAAGGGGAGGGGGCCGCACCTTTGTCATCGATACCGGTTTCAACGCGGAAGTATCGAAGAAGCGAAAGCGGACGTTCCTGCGTTGTCCGGTGGAGACGCTCAGTGCGTTCGGCATCGGTGCGAACGAGGTCGAGGATGTCATCCTCACACATCTGCATTACGATCATGCGGGCAATTTCGACCGATTCCCGAACGCGCGATTCCATCTGCAGGAGCGCGAACTGGCGTATGCCACGGGGCGCTTTATGCGATATCCGAGGTTGTCGCATTCGTTCGAGGTCGAGGACGTTTGCGGGATTGTACGGCTGAACTATGCGCGGCGCGTCTTGTTCTATGATGGCGACGCCGAACTCGCTCCCGGTCTTACGATACATGCGGCCGGCGGCCATTCCGCCGGGCTTCAGTTCGTTCGCGTCAGGACCCGCCGGGGATTTGTCGTAGTTGCCTCCGATGTCAGTCATTTTTACGAGAATATGGCCAGTGAGCGTCCGTTTACGACCGCCCTCCATATCGGCGAAATGCTGGAGGGATTTGATCGGCTGCGGGCGCTTGCGCCGGATGAGAGCCATATCGTTCCGGGGCATGATCCGCTCGTCATGAAGCTTTATCCGGCTCCAAGCCCGCAACTGAAGGGTATCGCCGTGCGCCTTGATGTGCCGCCATCAGGCGCCGCGCCCGTTCGCGCCGATTATCTGGCGGGGCATTAGCCAATGTCGATGAGCTACCATAGCGTTTTCGAGCGAAGTGGGTACCGGTTCGCGTGAAGAAAATGCGTCAAAACAAGAATCTAGAGCTTCGGTTCTGATTCAATCAGAACCGATAATGCTCTAACGGAAGCGAACGCGTTCCAACGGCAGATACATTCGCCGCGCTTATTTCTCCGCCGCTTCTCTTAGAATCGGCATCAACCGGGCAGATTCGCTTTTTATCAGGTTCGCGAGTGCCTTTGGTCCACGGCGGTCAGGCTCCACGATATCAGCGCCGAGATCAGCCAACCGTTTTTGCACTGAATCTTCGCTGAGGCCTTTGTTCAGGGCTTCCGCAAGTCTATCAATAACTGACTGCGGCGTGCCACTTGGCACGAACACCGCGTAAAATGGAGCGCAGTCGAACTCGGGCAGGCCCTGTTCATAGGAAGTTGGTACATCCGGCAACATTGGGCTGCGTTTCTTGGCGGCGATTGCCAGCGCCTTGACGGTGCCAGCCCGCACCTGGCTCAATGTGCCGAGCACTGGATCGCATTCATAGTCGATTTGACCGCCGAGCATCGCATTCAACACCGGGGCTGTGCCGGTAAACGGAACCATTGTCGGCTTGATGCCGATGGCCGCGTTGAGGAGGAGACAACCGATGTAGGATACCGAGCCAAGTCCGGCGTGCCCGACATTGAGCTGGCTCGCGTTGGCTTTGGCATAGGCGACGAACTCGTTGAGATTATTGGCGGGGAAGTCTTTGCGGACGACAAGCAGCTCGGGATATTCTGCGGTCAGTCCAATCGGCTCGAAATCCTTCTGCGCATCGTAGCCCAGATTCGGATAGAACGCCGGCGCCAGCGCATTGGTGCCCAAGTGGCCGGACAGGATCGTGTATCCGTCGGCCGGCGCGCGAGCGGCGCGAAGTGCGCCAATGGTGCCACCGGCACCTCCGACATTCTCCACCACGAATTTCTGGCCGAGATGACGGTTGAAAATGTCGGCGGCTATCCTGCCCGTGATATCGGCCGGCCCACCGGCTGCGAACGGAACGATAATCGTGACCGTTCTCGCGGGATAATCCTGGGCCTGTGCGCTATTCATTCCGGCCGCCATGAGAAGAACAGCCGCCGCCATCAAATGCCTTGCCATTTATCGCCTCCCTGAAATTTTTTATTGCTGTGAGCATATGCCGGTCTCGCCGGGAGGCAAATTGAATTGACGTCGTTGCCGTCCCCTTCGTGACCCTAGGCATTTGCTGTGCGCGAGCTAAAGTTGATCGTGCGCATCGATCATCTGTGAGTCAGGAGAAAGAAATGTTGGCCATCACCGCGATTATCCGGGTCAAGAAGGGGTGCGAGGCCGCCATGCGTGAAGCGCTGCTCGAAGTCGTCAGGAGCGTATGCGCAAATGAACCGGTGGCCTGGAAGCCGACATCGGACTAGGAATCCTAAGGGTAGGGTGCCTTCCGGCCGCGAGCTACCTACGGCTCGGCATGCCCGACTCTTCCAAATGAGCCTTGCGAAGCAACGCGTCTCGAACGATGCTCACAAGCTCCGCAAGCCACATCAAGGGATCGTCATGCCCGTCGACGTCAAAACCGCCACCGATCGCCTCATGCGCTTCCTCGCTGTCGAGGGAGTGACCGGAAAGGAGGCCGCGATAGGGCGCGAGCTCAGCGCGGCGCTGCAGGAAAGTGGCGTGCCGGCGACAGCGATCCGCCTCGACGACGCCAATACGCGCATTCCCGTGCCGACAGAGACCGGCAATCTCATTGTCGATCTGCCCGGCCGGGGCGCAATGCACAACCAGCCGCGGATCATGTTTATGACTCACATGGACACCGTGCCGCTGTGCGCCGGAGCGAAGCCGAAGCTAACGGGGCGCAAGATCGTCAATCAGGCGAAGACCGCGCTCGGCGGCGACAACCGCGCCGGCTGTGGCGTTCTCGTCACGCTGGCGGCCGAGCTTGCGAAACAGAAGCTCGATCATCCGCCAATCACGCTTCTGTTCTGCGTGCGCGAGGAGAGCGGGCTTTACGGCGCGCGCCATGTCAAGACCGCCGACCTCGGCTCGCCTGCCATGGCCTTCAACTACGACGGCGGCGCTGCCTCCAATGTCACGATCGGCGCCGTTGGCGCGGATCGCTGGCAGGTCGAGATTTTCGGCCGCGCGTCGCACGCTGGTGTCGCACCCGAGCGCGGGATCAGTTCGACCATGATCCTGGCGCTTGCGCTCGCCGATGTGAAGGCCGGTGGCTGGTTCGGCAAGGTGGTGAAGCGCAAGCTGCAGGGCACGAGCAATGTCGGCCCCGTCACCGGCGGCGACGGCCGGCCGGCCGGGGACGCCACCAATGTTGTCACCGACTATGTGCACGTGCGCGGCGAAAGCCGCAGCCACGACAGCAAGTTCTTCAAGGAGATCACCAAGGCCTACAAGGCGGCGTTCGAGAAGGCCGCAAAGCGCGTGAAGAACAGCGATGGCAAGTCGGGCCGCGTCAAGTTCAAGGCTGAGACCGACTATTATCCGTTCCGCATGAAGGAGAGCCTGCCCGTGGTCAAACGCGCGGTTGCGGCAGTGTCCGGCATCGGCGCAACACCGAACATCCGCGCCGCGAATGGCGGATTAGATGCAAACTGGATGGTCCGCCACGGCGTTCCGACGGTGACCTTCGGCGCGGGGCAGAACGAGCCGCATACGATCGACGAGTGGATCAATCTCGACGAGTACGACCGGGCGTGTGCTCTCGCGGTCCAACTCGCGACGATGCGGTAAGCATCGCAGTTCAGCTCCCGAGCTACGCACGGTCTCGTGTTTCATCGAGGTCGAACTCCAAAAGGGTTCTGGGTGAGCGGGCCGCGCTCCCGCGCTGGAAACGCGGCCGGTATCGGATGAAGCGCTTGCTACGCGCGCTGGTTCGGCCCTAACCCGACAGGTGGTCAGTAGTCCCACCAGGTGGGCACCCAACGAAAGACGTCGCCGGCGACCGCCACCCGGCCGACGGACGGGAACGGCATGTGCGTAGCCACCAGCCACGCGCCAGTCGCCGCCAGCTCCCGCAAGAGTTGGACCCGGACGCGGGCCGCCTCCTCGGGGTCGTGTTCGAAGCCGTTGTGCCAATCGGGGTGGTCGAACGACACCGGGAATATCGCGTCGCCGGCGAACATCAGCCGCTCACCGCCGGACGCCAGCCGGACCACGCTGTGCCCTGGGGTGTGGCCGCCGGTGCGACTGACGATCACCCCCGGCGCCACTTCGTACTCCTCCTCGAACGGCCGCAGTTGACTGCGGTACTCGTTCAAGAACCGCGTGGCGGCCGACCGAGCCACGTCCGCGAGCGCCGGCGGCATGGCGGTGCGCGAGAAATCGGGCGAGGCCCAGAACTTGACCTCGGCGGCGGCTACGTGGATCCGCAAGTCCGGGCGCAGCTGCTGCTTCACCCCGTCGACGAGCAGTCCGCCAACGTGATCAAAATGCATGTGGGTCAGCACTACGTCGGTCACCGATCCAAGATCAATGCCGGCGGCCTCCAGTCGCCGGCTCAACTGACCGGCTCGCGGAAAGTCCGGGTATTCCAGCCCCAGCCCACTGTCGATCAGGATGGTCTGGTCGCCGCTCCGCACCACGACGTCGTTCAGCGCCCAATCGAACGCGTCCCGCGACAGGAACATGTCGTCCAGCCAGGCCCCTCGGACGGCCGGGTCGGCGTTGGTAGCCATGGACTCGGATGGCGGAGTGAGCACTCCATCGCTGATCACCAGCACGTCAATCTCACCTACTCGCAGCGCGTAGCGCGACGGAACCAACTCGTCGGTCTCCGATCTGCCGAGGGGCGAGGTGTTGTCCAGGCTGATGTTCGTCTCCCGCTGAGTGCTCTGGATCATCTGATTCATCTTTGCCTCCTGCTGAGTGTTGCGGATCATCTGATTCATTTTCGAAAACTCTTGCGCTCGATCTTGGGCGGGCCGTGCTCTTGTGCGGGAAGCGCGGCCCGTTTCGCGTGAAGGGTCTAGAAGAAGCCAGTCACATCAGTCACACGCTCCGGATCGGCCGAGGCCAGTGCGGCAGCACGCTCGGCCTTCGGCGGATAGATCCAGACGGTGTTGATCTCCTGTTTGGTCTTCTTGCCGACGTCGCCGACCATCTCGACCTTGCGCTCCCAACCGAGCGTGAACAGCGCGCCGGCCTCTCCAAGGTCGAGACAGGTGACGTAGGCCTCCTGGTGATACGGCTTGGTCGGCACACCCAGCAGTTCCGCCGCGGCATTGTTGCCGGCAAAGGCGCCCATCCGCGTGGCGTGCTGGCACGACATCAGCGCGTAGTTGCCGACATCGTCGCAGGCGGCGCGCGCGGCATCGCCGGTGGCGAAGACGCCGGCGACCCCCGGCACGCGCAGCTCGCGGTCGACGAGCAGGCGGCCAAAATTGTCGCGCTCGGCCGGAATCTGCTGGGTCAATGGCGCGGCGCGAATACCCGCCGCCCAGATCACGGTCTCGGCTTCGATGTGTCCGCCGCTGGAAAGCGTGACGCCGGATTTGTCCAGTGAGGCGACGCCGGCGCCGAGCCGGATCTCAACACCGACCTTGCGCAGGGCGTCCTCGATGACGGGGCGGGGGCCTTCGCCCATATCAGGGGCGATCGCACCGTTCCGGTCGACGATGATGACGCGCGGCCTGGCATCCTTGCCGAGGATTTTGCGAAGCCGGGAGGGCATCTCCGTCGCAGCCTCGATGCCGGTGAACCCGCCGCCGGCAACGACGACCGTGTCGCGTCCGTTCACGGCCGGCCGGTCGGCGAGGGCATGGAGATGCTTGTCGAGCGCGATCGCGTCATCCAGCGAGTCGACGCTGAAGCCGTGCTCGGCGAGGCCCGGAATATTCGGACGGAATAGTTTGCTGCCGGTGGCCACGACCAGGCGGTCATAGGAGAGCGACTTGCGCGTGCCTTTGGCCGTGGCGACTTGCACCATGCGCGACTTGGTGTCGACCGTCTCGGCGCTGCCTTGCACGTAGACAACGTCGATGGCGTTGAGCACATCGAGCAGGGGCGCCGTCATGGTCTCGGGTTTCGGTTCGTAGAGCCGCGGGCGGACGACGAGCGTCGGCTCCGGTGCGACCAGCGCGATCTCGAGCTCCTCGGGCGAAACGCCCTGGATGTCGCGCAGGCGGGCAGCGGAAAGTGCGGCGTACATACCGGCGAAGCCGGCGCCAATGACGACCAGTCGCATGTGATTTTCTCCTGTGGTTTGAGCTTCCGAAAGTCCGCACGTCACCGCCGCCGCTCCTCATGGGAGGCAGCGATCGACAACGATGCGAAAGCGTGAAACGAAGGCGTCAGGTCTTATAGACGGGAGGGGCAGCCCGGCACGGACGACGCTGGCATGGTGAGCTCACATGCCGCGCGGCAGCCTCCCGAGCTCAGCGGCCAGCCGTGGCGAAGGACAATCGGCTGAGCGGAGTTCGTGCTCCAGTCCTGGTAAGGTAGCTGGGGGCCAGCTTTGGCCATGATGGAAATCACGGGATTGGTCCTTTGCACGGACTGCGCCGGTATTTCCACCTCTTCGCCTGTTGCCGAGGTGAAGCGAACCGACAACGAAAGTCCGTACACGAGGGCAGTCGCGACGCCCTTCCGTCGTGATGTGATTGCAAGTCGGTTGACGAAGTTCTTCCAGATCATTGTTTGTCTCCGTCTGTTACGTTGGACGTAGCGATGATCTATCGGATCAGGTTCGCAATTGCCCCTGAGCGATTGCCGTACCTGTAGAGCGATTGCTGCTACCGTACGCGCCGCCGCCAATCGCTCGGGGTTTCGCCGGTCAGCTTCCTGAACGCCGCGGCGAAGGCAGTTTGGGAGGCGTAGCCAAGCGCGGCTGCGACCGACACGACGGATGCGTCAGTGTCTCGCAGCATGTTCATGGCCTGCTCGAGCCGGTGCTGGCGCAGCCAGGCATGAGGCGAAAGCCCGGTGCTTTCCTTGAAGGCGCGGCAGAAGTGGAAGCGCGACAGGCCGGCATCGGACGCCAGCGCCGCAAGGGATACGTCCGCATCACTGTCCGAGCGCAGGCGTTCGATGGCGCGGAGCAGGACCTTCGGCGCGAGGCCGCCCACGACCGGCTGGGACATGATCGGTGAGCCGGCGTGCGCGGCCAGCAGGCGGTTGGCCAAGAGATCCGTCAGTTGCTGCCTGAACAGGGCATCCAGGGCCGCGCTGCCCTCAAGCGCATCCGCGGCACTCATGAGCAATCGGGATGTGATGGGGTCGGGATGGCCCGTTCGTTCCAGGAGATCGCCAGGCGCGGTCGTGTTGGCTTCGCCGGCAACGCGCTCGAGCGTCGTGTGCGGGAGATAGAGTTGGACGACATTGACGGAGCCGGGAATATCCCATCGCGCGCTCGAGCCGGCTGGAATGATCGTCACAACACCGGAACGCGCTGTTCCAATCGTAACTGATTTCCCCGAGCGCCGCTCCAGTCGCTGTAAGCCGGTGGGGTAAGTCATGACGACGTGATCAGCCATGGGCTCGACGACGTCGTGCAGAGCACCATGTTTCCAATGGGCAATCGCGCCGCTGGATGGATCAGAAGCCATGCGAAGGGGAGCGGTCCTGAGCACGCGCGCCATCTCCGCATCGGCGGGACGCAGCCGCTCGGCGACCGATAATTCGCCCGGGTAAGCCTCGGACACGGCCGGCAGCTCGGAAGGATCGCGCAAGATCGGTTTGCTCATGGCGGTGTGCTCGCGTTGAGGGGGCCATGGATTCGCTCCGCTTGGGCCCTGTCTGTTGGCTGGTGCGAAGCTACGTTCGGTGCGCGTTCTAGATGCTTGGCAGGTCCGGCGTATTTCCCAAAGCAGCCATGTTTTGCCCGATCCTGCTGCAATCTCGCCAATGCCATATGCAGCCAACAGTTGCGATCGTCGCAGCGAATGCAGCCCGACGCCTGCAAATGCCTTCGTGTTGAGCAACGATGTTGCCGATGAACACCAACGCCTAAAGCTTGGGCAAGACGATCAAACTTTAATTTTACAGAACCGTCACATCGCAGGCTCGATCATGCAGTCGGAGCAACCAGCTATTCCGCGTGGAAAATCTGGACGGCCGCTCACCGATCCCCGATAATGTGCAGCGACCTCGCGGGCGATGGTGCCCGATCCAATTCGACGGGTGGTGCCGCCCCTATGTCACTGTTAGGCGTGTACGGACAAAGGCTCGGGCAGCCCTTGCATCTGAAGGACGCGCCTTCGCTGATAACCCGCTCCCTGCGCAGTGCTGCACTTGCGGTTACCGAAACCCGGGATGATAACCCTGTGCCGGGTCTTTCCGGCTCGTTTCCCTCCGAGGATGCCTATCTCGTCAGCCTCAAATTTCGCGATTACAGCGATTGCGAATGCTGGGAGCGCGGCCGATGCGTGATCAAGACGGATGTTCGCGCGGGCGCAACCTATCTGTACGACCTGAAGCGCGATCCGCGCTACGTGATCGACAAGCCGTTCCACTCCCTGTTCTTCTATCTGCCGCGCACGGCGCTCGACGACATCGCCAAACAGACCGGCGCGCCACGGATTGGCGAACTCGGCTATCAACCCGGCATCGGCCATGACGACGCGGTCGTCCGTCATCTCGGCGCGTCGTTTCTGGAAGCGCTGCGTCGGCCGGACGAAGCCAACCAGCTTTTCATCGATCATATGATGCTCGCGTTCGCTGCCCACGTCGCCCAGACCTATGGCGGGCTGCAGCGCATCACCGATCCGCACCGCGGCGGCCTTGCCCCGTGGCAGGCGAAGCGAGCCTGCGAAAGGCTCGAATCCAACCTCGACGGAAAGCTCTCGCTGGAGCAAATCGCCGCCGAGTTTGATCTCTCGGTCAGCCATTTTTCACGCGCATTTCGAATCTCCACCGGCCTGCCGCCGCACCAGTGGCTTCTTCGCCAGCGCGTGGAGGCGGCCAAGCGGTTGATGACTGTCCGAGACCTGCCGTTGTCCGAGATTGCGATATCGGCAGGGTTTGCCCATCAAAGCCACTTTACGCGGGTGTTTTCGGCCGCGGTCGGCCTCAGCCCGGGAGCGTGGCGCCGCGAGGCGCATGGTGTCCCGGACGGCGCGTTGTGATCCAGGGAAATGTCAGGCGCCGCACGCTTTGATCGCGCGGTGAAAAGTTGGTGTCAATTTCGGGGCGTTTCTGAGGGCGAAATGCGTGTCTGCCAACGCATGCCTTACGGAACGCGTGGTCTAGCCACAAAATCAATCCGTTTCAGACACATTGCCGGCGAGTAGGGTTGAGACGGTGCCCGTTCGCATCACGCCCTCAAAAAAATTACAAAAATATTGGGGCTCACAGGGGGGGACTGCAATGGGGATCGCCACCACTCGTCCGCGTATGGAGCAACTGTCCCGGTTTCGGACAAGGGAGGCCATCCGCCGGCTTTTCACCGCGCCTCGGCGCAACGCCGCTACGGCGCTGATGCTGGCCGCGATGGTGGCGCCGGCGTTTACCGAGCGGGCGCTTGCGGGGCCGGGCGACGGCGAAATCCGGATCGGCAATACCATGCCCTATACCGGTCCGGCCTCCGCCTATGGCGTGATCGGCAAGGTGATGGCGGCCTATTTCGACAAGGTCAACGCCGAGGGCGGCATCAGGGGCCGCAAGATCAACTTCATTTCCTATGACGACGCCTACAATCCGACCAAGACGATGGAGGCGACCCGCAAGCTCGTCGAGGAAGACAACGTTCTCTTTATTTTGGCGAGCCTCGGCACCAACACGAGCCAGGCGGTCCATCCCTATCTGAACTCGAAGAAGATCCCGCAGCTCTTCGTCGCCTCGGGCGCCTCGATGTGGGACCAGCCGCGCGAGTTTCCCTGGACCATGGGCTTCCTGCCCAGCTACCAGACCGAAGCGCACATCTATTCGCATTATATCCTGGAGAACCATCCGCGCGGCAAGATCGCGGTGCTCTATCAGGACGATGGTTTCGGCAAGGACTACGTCAAGGGCCTGAAGGACGGCCTCGGCGGCAAGGTTCCGATCGTGGCCGAGGCGCCGTACAAGGTGACCGACACCAGCATCGACGCCCAGATCGCCAAGCTCAAGGCCTCGGGCGCCGACATCTTCATGCAATTCACCACGCCGAAATTCGCCACCATGGCGATCAAGCGAAATGCCGAAATCGGCTGGAAGCCGGTGCATTTCCTCGCCTCGGTGTCTGAATCAGTGTCGGCCGTGATGGCGCCGGCGGGCGTGGAAAACGCCGAAGGCATCATGTCGGCCATGTACCGGCTGGAGGGCGAGGATGCGGCCAGCGCCGGCCCCGCGGCGTTCCGCGAATGGAGCGCCTTCATGGAGCGATATGTCCCGAGCGTCAGCAAGTCGAACGGCCAGGCCGTCTACGGCTATCTGAACTCCAGGCTCATTATCGAAGTCCTGAAGAACTGCGGCGACGACTTCTCGCGCGAAAATATCATGAAGCAGGCCCGCTCGATCAAGGGCTTGCAGATTCCGATGATGGTTCCGGGCATCCAGATCAACACCAGCGTGAGCGATCACGCGACGATCGAGCAGATGCGGATGATGCGCTTTACCAACGGCCACTGGCAGTTCTTTGGGCCGGTGCGAAGCGGCATCGACCCGGGCACCGTCAGCGATTCCTTCAAGACCCTCTTCAAGTACGGCACCGCCACCAAGCGCGATCTGGCGAACCAGCTCAACGCCAACACGGTGAGCCTGATGACCGGTTCGTTCGGCTCTACCTACGCCCAGGTGGGCGCCGATCTCGCCTCCGTGCTCGACAATGGCACCTCGCTGCGGATCCTGCCGGTGATGGGCCGTGGATCGGTGCAGGCGGTGTCGGACATCCTGCTGCTGCGGGGCGTCGACGCCGGCATCGTCCGCAAGGACACGCTGTCCTATCTCGATCGCAAGGACTTCGCCAAAGACATTCGCAACCAGTTCGTCTACGTCGCCAAGATGTTCAACGAGGAAATGCATGTGCTGGCGCCGAGGTCGATCACCAACATGCGGGATCTCGACGGCAAGACCGTGGTGGTCGATTTGCCCGACAGCTCGACCTTCGTGACGGCGATCAACGTGTTCGACCGGCTCGGCATCAGGCCGCATCTGATCTATCAGGAGCCGCGGCTGGCGGTGGACATGCTGCGCAAGGGCGAGGTCGACGCCATCGTGGCGATCGAAGGCAAGCCGCTGCAATGGCTGAACCAGATCAACGACCGCAACCTGCATCTGGTGCCGGTCGACTATGCCAAGCCGCTGCAGGAGGAATATCTGCCGTCCAAGTTGTCGTCGGCGGACTACCCGAACCTGGTCGCGGATGGCGGCTCGGTGGAGACGATTGCCGCCGAGGCGGTGCTGGCGTCGTATAACTGGGCGCCGAACAGCGACCGCTACCGCCGTCTGGCGCTTTTGGTGGACACCATGTTCGACAAGGTCGGCCAGTTGCAGCGTCCGCCATTCCATCCGAAGTGGAAGGAACTGGCGCCACGCGCGGCGGTGGCCGGCTGGACCCGCTTCAAAGCGGCGCAGGAATGGCTCGACCGCAACATGCCACTGCCCGCGAACGCGGCCGTGTCGGCGGCATCCGGCGCGGCGCCGGCACCGGCTGCGCCGGCCACAGCCCTTGCCCCGCAGGACCCGCTGTATCGCGAGTTCCTGGAGTGGCGGGCCAGCCGCGCCAAGGCCAGTACCAACAGGTAATCAGGCCAGTCGGTATAAATCGGTTTGACGATAACGCGATTTGACGATAAGGGCGGTCCGCTTCGGCGGGCCGTCGTGTTTTTGGGATGAAGGGGCGGCGCAACGTGTCTCGTGTTTCGGTCGGTATCCTCGGTCGGCCTTCAAAATCGACCGCAGGCTGTGCTTGCAACCGTAAGAAGAATCGATATTCGCTGATGCAACCGAATCCCGATTCGGTAACGCTAATGTGCTGCATTGTCGCGGTAGAACACACAATCGACTAACCGCGCTCTGGTAAACGACTGGCCTTGACACAAAATCAATCCGATTGAGACACAATGTCAGCGAGTAGGGCTGAAACGTTATCCTTCTCGCTGCTGGGAAAATCGCAGGTATATTGCTTTAGGGGGCGCAGGCAGATGCGGGCTTTGATCGATACTCTTTGGGTGGCACAATTGTCCGGGTCTGGGGCCCGTGACGGTCTGCGCGGGCTTTTCACCGCGCCTCGGCGCAGCGCCGCGGCGGCAGTGGTAGTGCTTGCCGCGATGGCGGGGCCGGCTTTCGGCCAGGCGCTGCCGCCCCCGGGCGACAGGGAGATCCGGATTGGCAACACCGCGCCCTATACCGGTCCGGCCTCCGCCTATGGCGTTATCGCCAAGACCATCACGGCCTATCTGGACAAGGTCAACGCCGAAGGCGGGATCAACGGCCGCAAGGTCAATATGATCACCTATGACGACGCCTACGAACCGACCAAGACCATGGCGATGACCCGCAAGCTGGTCGAGGAAGACAACGTTCTCCTCGCCTTGGGGACCATCGGCACCAATACGAACGCCGCGATCCAGCCCTATTTGAACTCAAAAAAGGTCCCGCAACTTTTTGCGTTGTCGGGCGCGGCGGCCTGGGACCAGCCGCAAGAGTTTCCCTGGACCATCGGCTTCTTGCCGACCTACACGGCTGAAGCGCAAATTTTTGCGCAGTATCTGCTGGAGAACCATCCCCGCAGCAGGATCGCCGTCCTCTATCAGGAGGATGGGATGGGCAAGGAATATCTGAAGGGCCTGAAGGACGGCCTGGGTGGCAAGATGGCAATCGTGGCCGAGGCGCCGTACAAGGTGACCGACACCACCATCGACGCCCAGATGGCCAAGCTCAAGGCCTCCGGCGCCGACGTCCTCATCGAGTTCACCACGCCGAAATTCGCGATCATGGCGATCAAGCGAACCGCCGAACTCGGTTGGAGGCCGCTACAGTTCGCCGCCTCGATCTCCAATTCGTACTCGGCCGTGATTCAGCCGGCGGGCCCGCAAAATGCGGAAGGCCTGCTGTCGGCTGCATACAGGCTTGAGGGCGAAGACGCGGCGGCGGCCGGCGAGGCGGTGTTCCGCGAATGGAGCGCCTTCATGCAGCGCTATCTCCCGAGCGTGAGCAAGACCAACGGCCAGGCCGTCCTCGGCTATCTGGTCGGCAAGTTGACGGTCGAGGTCCTGAAGAACTGCGGCGACGACCTGTCGCGCGAAAACATCATGAAGCAGGCCCGCTTGCTCAAGGGTATCCAGCTTCCCATGATGGTGCAGGGCATCAAGATCGACACCAGCCCGTCCGACCACGCGCCAATCGAGCAGATGCGGATGATGCGCTTCACCAACGGCCAGTGGCAGCACTTCGGCCCGGTGCGAAGCGGCGTCGATGCGGGCGCCGTCAGCGATTCCTTCAAGACCATCTTCAAGTACGGCACCGCCACCAAGCGCGATCTGGCGAACCAGCTCAACGCCAACACGGTGAGCCTGATGACCGGTTCGTTCGGCTCTACCTACGCCCAGGTGGGCGCCGATCTCGCCTCCGTGCTCGACAACGGCACGGCGCTGCGGATCCTGCCGGTGATGGGCCGTGGATCGGTGCAGGCGGTGTCGGACATCCTGCTGCTGCGCGGCGTCGACGCCGGCATCGTCCGCAAGGACACGCTGTCCTATCTCGATCGCAAGGACTTCGCCAAGGACATCCGCAACCAGTTCGTCTACGTCGCCAAGATGTTCAACGAGGAAATGCACGTGCTGGCGCCGAGGTCGATCACCAACATGCGGGATCTCGACGGCAAGACCGTGGTGGTCGATTTGCCCGACAGCTCGACCTTCGTGACGGCGATCAACGTGTTCGACCGGCTCGGGATCCGGCCGCATCTGATCTATCAGGAGCCGCGGCTGGCGGTGGACATGCTGCGCAAGGGCGAGGTCGACGCCATCGTGGCGATCGAAGGCAAGCCGCTGCAATGGCTGAACCAGATCAACGACCGCAACCTGCATCTGGTGCCGGTCGACTATGCCAAGCCGCTGCAGGAGGAGTATCTGCCGTCCAAGTTGTCGTCGGCGGACTACCCGAACCTGGTGGCGGATGGCGGCTCGGTGGAGACGATTGCGGCTGAAGCGGTGCTGGCGTCGTATAACTGGGCGCCGAACAGCGACCGCTACCGCCGTCTGGCGCTTTTGGTGGACACCATGTTCGACAAGGTCGGCCAGTTGCAGCGTCCGCCGTTCCATCCGAAGTGGAAGGAAATGGCGCCACGCGCGACGGTGTCCGGCTGGACCCGCTTCAAAGCGGCGCAGGAATGGCTCGACCGCAACATGCCACTGCCCGCGAACGCGGCCGTGTCGGCGGCATCAGGCGCCGTGGCGCCGCCGCCGGCTCCGTTTGCTGCACCGGCCGCAGCAGCCCTTGCCCCGCAGGACCGCGATCCCCTGTATCGCGAGTTCCTGGAATGGCGGGCCAGCCGCGCCAAGGCCGGCGCCAGCAGGTAAAGGCCGGCGCCAGCAGGTAATCGGACCAGCCGGTAACACGGTTTGACGACAAGACGGCCCGCTTCGGCGGGCCGTCGTGCTTTTGGGGGCCGGCCGCCAGCGCGCAAGAGCGGGCGCCGAACGGATGGCGTCATGCCGGTAATGCAGGGCTCAGTCACATAAAATAGTGTATCGGCTTGGCTTCGCAGCGCCTGGACACGTTCCCGCGCCACCACGCCAAAAATTCGGAGGAAGTTCATGTCGGCTCTGCCACTTTCGGGCATCAAAATTCTCGACCTGACGCGGGTGCTTGCAGGCCCGTTGTCGGCGCAGATGCTGGCCGATCTCGGCGCCGAGGTGATCAAGATCGAACGCCCCGGCGGCGGCGATGACGCCCGCGCCTTCGGCCCGCCTTACCTCAGTGATCCCGAGGGCAAGGCGAACAACAACAACTCGTTCTACCTCTGTGCCAACCGCAACAAGAAATCCGTCACGGTCAATATCGCGACGGCGGAAGGGCAGGACATCGTCCGCGAGCTCGCCAAAACCTGCGACGTGATGATGGAGAACTACAAGGTCGGCGATCTCAAGCGCTACCGGCTGGATTACGAATCGATCAAGGCGATCAACCCCGGCATCATCTATTGTTCGGTGACCGGCTTTGGCCAGACCGGGCCTTACGCGCCGCGCGCCGGCTACGACGCGATCCTGCAGGCGATGGGTGGGCTGATGAGCGTCACCGGCCATCTCGACGGCGAGCCGGGTGCGGGACCGATGAAGGTCGGCCCTTCTATCGTCGACTACATGACCGGCATGAACTCATCGATCGGCATCCTGTCCGCGCTCTATCACCGCAAGGCCAATGGCGGGGAGGGGCAGCATGTCGATGTCTGCCTGTTCGACACCGTAATCGCCTCGCTGTCGCATTACGCGCAGATCTTTCTGGTCAACGGCCAGACCCCGCCGCGACGCGGCACCTGGGGCAATGGCGGCATGCCGGCCGGCGTGTTCCGCTGCACCGATGGCGAGCTGATGCTGGTGGTCGGCAATGACGGCCAGTTCCAGCGCACCTGCGGCGTCCTCGGTGCGCCCGAGCTCGCGACCGATCCGCGCTTCCTCAAGAACAACGACCGCGTCGTTCACGGCAAGGAGATCATGGCGATCTTCGCCGGACTGTTCCTGAAGAAGCCGGTGGCCTACTGGCTGGACGAGCTGGAGAAGGCCGGCGTGCCCTCAGGCCCAATCAACGATTTCTCGCAGGTGTTTGCCGATCCACATGTCAAATCGCGCGGCATGCAGGTCAAGGTCGACCACCCCTTGCAGCACGACCTGTCGCTGATCCGCAATGCCATCACCTTCTCCGGCACCCCGGTAAAGGAATATCGCGCCCCGCCGTTGCTCGGCGCGGACACCAGGGATGTGCTGGCGACGATCGGCTACGACGACGCGAAGGTGGAAGCGTTGAAGGCGCAGAAGATCGTCTGATCTCGACATTGACACTTCCATCTTTATCGAAGCATGCCGGCGCCAGATGGCGCTAGTCTGTACCCTCGATCAGTCCGTTCGAGAGGTGCAACGATGAAGCGGGAAGTCATTCGCGTCGAGCCGATGTCGTCCTGGCTTGCGAAGCGGAGCGCACCGGTCTCGACGGTGACGCGCGGCGGCGGCATGGTGTTTGTTTCGGGCCTGCCGCCGTTCGATCCCGATACCGGCGAACTCTTCGCCGGCCCGATCGAGCGTCAGACCGAGCTCGTCCTTGAGCAATTGAAGCTATGCCTGGAGACCGCGGGCACATCGCTGCGCAACGTGATGAAGTGCAACGTCTACTGCACCTCGGTCGGGCACTTCGCCGCCGTCAACGCGATCTACGCGCGCTATTTTCCGGAAGATCCTCCGGCGCGCATCTTCGTTTGCGTTCCCGAATGGTTCGCCCCGTTCGATATCGAAATCGATTGCGTCGCGGTGATGTAGGCGCGCTCCAATTCAGCGTAGCCCCTGACGGTCGATCACGATTCGGTGGATCTGGATGAACTCCGGGAGTTCGATCAGGAACTCGGGATCGCGGTCGAGATGGTGAACCTTGGTCGGCTCGCCCTTGGTGAAGGCGGTCATCGAGTCGAGGTCCGGCCAATAGGAGATGGTCGTGAACCAGCTCTCGTGTGCGCGATCCTCGCGGAATAGCTGGACGCCGAGAGCGGTTTTCTCCAGCGGCGGGATTCCATCCGTCTTCAGATAGGCTTCGTAACTGTCCGCGACGTCGGGCCGCGTCCGGCCGCGCCAGATGCGCGCGATGGTCGGCTGGCTTGGCATGATCAGCTCCTTCCCTGGCGTGCTATAACCGCGGAGCCAGCCTGACCGTTCCGGGAGTTGAGATGACTTCAGCCGTCGTCACGCGTTGGCTCATCCAGGCTCACAAGTCCTGCCGTGTCAGCCTTCCATTTGGCACCGCCGGCCGGGCAGGCGCCTTCTTCGCCGGCGCCTCGCCGCCCGTCAGCGCCATCACCGAGACCGAGACCACGCGATCGACGATGGCGTCCACGTCGTTGAGGTCACATTGCCCTTCCGACAATTTCGTCAGCCGCTCCTTTTCCCGGATGGTGTGATGCGACATCGCCAGCGCGAAATGCAGGCCCCAATAGAGATCGGCGTCGTCGCGGCCGGGCATCGCGCGGCGCATCGCTGCGATGAACTTCCGCAAGTGATCGACTTCGCGGTTCTTGATGCGGCGGATCGGCGGTACCGATTCAATCGAGGCGCGGATCATGAAGCGCGCGGCCGTCGAGCCTTCGCGGTCGGGGCCGAGGCAGCCGCGCAGGGTAGGGCTCACCAGCGCGTGCAAAATGGCGTCGATCGGCGCGCGGCCGCCGCCCTTTTCCTCTGCAAGCTTCAACTCGTTGAGCCGCTCGCGGTTGGTGGCGAGGCTGCGCGTGACGAACAGTTCCGCGATCAATTCGTCCTTGGAGCCGAAGTGATAATTCACCGCGGCGAGATTGACGTTCGCTTCGGCGACGATGTCGCGCAGCGTCACGTCGCCGAAACCGCGATCGGCGTAAAGCCGTTCGGCGGCGGCAAGGATGGCAGACCTGGTCCGATCGCTCGACATATCTGACCCCCATGTGGGGAGTTGCAATTCAAACAGTTGTATGAAACTATCGTTTGAAGGGCGGGAAATGTCAATCCGTCGCCTCATGCGAAGCGCAAAATACCTTGCGGCGAATGGGAGGCGGGCGGACAGTGCGGCCCAACGAATTCAGAAAGCCCACAGCCGAGGAGCGTCCCATGAACTTCGATATGTCCGAAAAGCAAAAGGAATGGCTGAACCGCGTGCAGGCGTTCATGAAGACGCATGTCCGCCCCGCGGTGCCGATCTACGATAAGCAGGATGCGGAAGGCCCGCGCTGGAAGGTGATCCCGATCCTCGAGGAACTGAAGAAAAAGGCGAAAGCCGAAGGCCTCTGGAACATGTTCATGCCGCCGAACGCGCATGAGGACGACGAATTCCGCGGTGCGGGATTGACCAACCTCGAATATGCGCTGCTGTCGGAAGAGATGGGCCACATCTCCTGGGCCTCGGAGGTCTTCAACTGCTCCGCCCCTGATACCGGCAACATGGAAGTGTTCATCCGCTACGGTACCAAGGAGCAGAAGCGGAAGTGGCTGCGGCCGCTGATGGACGGCGAAATCCGCTCCGCCTTCCTGATGACCGAGCCGGCCGTGGCGTCGTCGGACGCCACCAACATCGAGACGCGCATCGAAAAGGATGGCGACCACTACGTCATCAACGGCCGCAAATGGTGGTCGTCGGGTGTCGGCGATCCCCGTTGCAAGATCGCGATCCTGATGGGCAAGACCGATCCGAAGGCGGCGAAGCACCAGCAGCAGTCGCAGATCCTGGTGCCGCTCGATACCCCCGGCATCAAGGTCGAGAAGATGCTGCCGGTGTTCGGCTTTGACGACGCGCCGCACGGTCACGCCCAGGTACTGCTGGAAAACGTTCGCGTGCCGAGGGAAAACATCCTGCTCGGCGAAGGCCGCGGCTTCGAGATCGCGCAGGGCCGCCTCGGCCCGGGCCGCATCCATCACTGCATGCGCACCATCGGCAAGGCCGAGGAGGCGCTGGAGAAGATGGTGAAGCGGCTGGCCTCGCGCACCGCGTTCGGCAAGAAGATCATCGAGCACTCGGTGTGGGAACAGCGCATCGGCGAAGCGCGCGCCGATATCGAGATGAATCGTCTGCTCTGCCTCAAGGCCGCCGACATGATGGACAAGGTTGGCAACAAGACTGCGCAGGCCGAGATCGCGATGATCAAGGTCACGGCCCCCAACATGGCACTGAAGATCATCGACAATGCCATCCAGGCCTATGGCGGCGGAGGTGTCTCCGACGAGGCCGGCCTGGCGCGGGATTATGCGCACATCCGCACGCTCCGCCTGGCGGATGGTCCGGACGAGGTGCACAATCGCGCCATTGCGAGACTTGAACTTCGGAAGTATGCAAACGCTACGCACTAACTAATAGAGGGGGCGAACGCAGCGCTCTCTCAACCGTCATTCCGGGGCGCGCGAAGCGCGAACCTCAGATGTGCGGTCGCACATCGGGGAATCTCGAGGTTCCGGGTCTGGTCCTTCGGACCATCCCGGAACGACGGATAAGAAACTTAAGGGAGCGTCATCGTGGCGGACGGCGTCAGGAAAGACGAAGAGTTCTCGGGCACCAAGGAAGTCGAGGAGCGTCATCGCATCAACGAGGCGAACCTCGATGGCTGGATGCGCGAGCATGTCGAAGGTTATCAGGGTCCGCTGAGCGTCCTGCAGTTCAAGGGCGGCCAGTCCAACCCGACCTACAAGCTCGAAACACCCGGCCGATCCTATGTGATGCGCCGAAAACCGTTCGGCAAACTGCTGCCGTCGGCGCATGCGGTCGATCGCGAGTTCCGCGTCATCGCCGCGCTCGGCAAGCAGGGCTTTCCGGTCGCGAAAGCCTATGCGCTGTGCACCGATGACGCCGTGATCGGCGCGGCCTTCTACATCATGTCGATGGAAGAGGGCCGGGTGTTCTGGGACCCGACGCTGCCGGGCCAGACGCCGGACAACAGGCGCAAGATCTTCACCAGCAAGATCGAGACGCTGGCCAAGCTTCACGTCTTCAATCCCGAGCAAATCGGGCTCGGCGATTTCGGCAAGCCCGGCAATTATTTCGCGCGCCAGGTCGATCGCTGGACCAAGCAGTACCGCGCCTCCGAAACGCAGCACATTCCGGAATTCGAGAAACTTGCCGAGTGGCTGCCGAAAACCGTACCGGAGCAGGCGCGCGCCTCGATCGTCCACGGCGACTACCGTCTCGACAACATGATTTTCCACGCTACGGAACCGCGCGTGCAGGCGGTGCTGGATTGGGAACTGTCGACGCTTGGCGATCCCATGGCCGACTTCACCTATCTGTTGATGCAGTGGACCATGCCGGGTCTCGCCAATGCCGATCTCAAGGCGCTGAACATTCCAAGCCTGGAAGAGGCCGCGCAGATCTATTGCAACGTCACCGGCAGCGCCGTGCCGGACCTGAACTGGTATTTCGCCTATAATTTGTTCCGCCTGGCCGGCATCACGCAGGGCATTGCGGGACGCGTTCGCGACGGCACCGCGGCCAACGCCAAGGCGCTTGAGTCCGCGGCGCGCACCGTGCCGCTGTCGAAGGCTTCCTGGGAATACGCGCAGAAGGCCGGCGCGACCTAAGCCGCGTCGTTAGTTTACTTGGCACTCTCTCCGAATATTCGCGGCAGCCTGCTCATGGCGGTATCCATGGCGGCGTTCACCATGAACGACTCCATCACCAAGGCGGTGTCGTCCGAGATGAACTTCGGCCAGGTGATGCTGGTGCGCGGGCTGTTTGCGATTGGGCTGGTCGCGGCGTTCGCGTGGCATCAGGGCGCGCTGCGTCCGCTGCGCACGCTGATGCTCAAGCCGGTGGCGCTTCGGGTGTTCGGCGAAATCGGCGGCACGATCTCGTTCATGGCGGCGCTCGCGCATTTGCCGCTTGCCAATACGTCGGCAATCTTCCAGGCCTTGCCGCTGGCGATCACGCTCGGCGCCGCCGTGATATTCGGCGAGCCGGTCGGCTGGCGGCGCTGGTCGGCGATCGTGGCGGGCTTCATCGGCGTGCTCATCATCGTGCGGCCCGGGCTTGCGGGCTTCAGCCAGTATTCGCTGTTCGCGCTGGTGTCGGTCGCGTTCTGCGCGCTGCGCGATCTCGCAACCCGGCGGATCCCGGCAAAGATCCCGTCGCTGTTCATTACGTTGCTCACCACGGTGACGGTGACGACCGCCGGCGGCGCCATCCTGGTTCCGCTCGGCGGCTGGACGCCGCCATCGATAGGCGCGCTTGGCCTGCAGGCGCTGGCCGCCGTGCTGCTCCTGATCGGCTACCAATGCATCATCACGGCGTTGCGCTCCGGCGACATCTCGGCGGTGGCGCCGTTCCGCTATTCCGCGCTGCTGTGGGCGATGCTGCTCGGCTATCTCGTGTTCGGCGACGTGCCCGACGCGATGATGGTGCTGGGCGCATCCATTATCGTGCTGTCCGGCCTCTACGCCTTCTACCGCGAGCGCATCCGTCACCGCACGCTGGCGGCGGAATCCTCCGGCTTTCCGCCCGACGGGTTGTGATCGCGTCGCGGGCGCCCATATCTCCGAAGCTGATTGGAGATGGCCATGATTCAGCAACTGCGCATCTACGAAATATTCGAGAACAACAAGGCCGCGTTCCACGCCCGCTTTCGCGATCACGCCGCGCGCATCATGCAAACCCAGTACGGTTTCCGGATCGTCGCGATGTGGGAAACCAAATTCGGCGACAGGACCGAGTTCGCCTATCTGCTGGAATGGCCCGACGAGGCAACCAAGACTGCTGCATGGTCGGCCTTCATGGCCGATACCGAATGGTCCGACATCAAGCGCGTGACGCATGCGGAACACGGCTTGATGGTCGGCCAGATCGAGGACCGCTTGCTGGTGCCAACAGATTATTCGCCGGCGAAAGGCAGGAGCCTCCTTGCGATCTCCGCATAGAAAATCAGTCTTGTGCCCCGAACGCGATGCGGCATAGAGCGTCGCGCTGCGCCGCGTCCGAGGACGAAGTCGCGGCTAAATCGGCTTTCCCGTATACGGCATCGATGCGGTGAGGCCGCCGTCGACCGGGATCGCCTGGCCGTTGACGTAGGAGGCGTCATCGCTGGCGAGGAACAGTCCCATCGCCGCGAGTTCGTGCGGCTGGCCCGGGCGCTTCAGCGGATTGAGCTGGCCGATCTTGTCCTGGGTGCCGCGCTCCTTGGCGCGGTCGAACACCGGCTTGGTCATGCCGGTTTCGATCAGGCCCGGGCATACCGCGTTGATGCGCACGCCGGTGCCGGACAGCGAGTAGGCCGTGGTCTGCACCAGGCTGATGACGCCGGCCTTGCTCGCGCCGTAAGGATGACCGCTGGCGCCGGCCTTGAGGCCCGCGACGGAGGCGGTGCAGACGATCGAGCCGGACTTCTGCTTGATCATGTGCGGTATCGAATGCTTGATCGCCAGGAACGGCCCGATCAGATTGACGCGCAAGACTTCCTGCCAATGGTCGACGGTCTGCTCGGCGAGCGGCACCAGCCCGCCGCTGACGCCGGCATTGGCCCAGATCGCATCGAGCCTGCCGTATTTCGCGACGGCCTTGTCGATAAAGGCCTTCACGTCGCTTTCGGAACCCGCATCCGCCATCACGGCTTCGACGATGCCGCCGGCATCGCTGACGAGTTTCGCGGTTTCCTTCACGCCCTCGGTGCGGTCGACGATGACGAGCTTCGCGCCTTCCCTGGAGAACAGCACCGACGCGGCGCGCCCGATGCCGCTTCCAGCACCTGTGATGACGACGGATTTGCCTTCGAGGCGGCCCATGAGTTTCTCCCTGTGGTATTATGCGTGTCGGCGTCTGCCGCCTTGCGGAATTCAAACAAGATTTCAAACGTCAAAGTCACTTGAGACGATGCGTGCTCTGACGTACAGCGACAACAAACAGTATTGAAGGGCTTTGGCGATGTCCAATGCAGACAGGCCGAAAGTTGTCGCGACACGCTGGTGGTGGGTGCGTCACGCGCCGGTGCGCAGCGATGGCGGCAACATCTACGGACAGGAAGACATCGCCTGCGACACCGGCGACACCGAAGTGTTTGAGGCGGTCGCAAAGATCCTGCCGCGCAACGCGGTGTGGTACGCAAGCAATCTGCAGCGCACGCATCAGACCGCGGAGGCGATCTGGGCCGCGGGCTTTCCAAAGCCTGCTGCCATGACGAAGGAAGCGTCGTTCGCCGAACAGCATCTCGGGCAATGGCAGGGCATGAACCGCGCCGCGTTTCTCGCCAGCCAACCGGTCGGCAGCAGCTGGTTTGCCGATATCAACGAGCCCGCGCCTGGCGGTGAAAGTTTCATGGACCTCTATACCCGCGTCTGCCGCACGATCGTGCGGATCAATGCCGCGGAAGCCGGCAAGGACGTGATCGCCGTCGGTCATGGCGGCGTGATCAGGGCCGCGGTCGGTCTCGCGCTCGGCGGCCAGCCGGAGCGGGGGCTTTCCTTCGACATCGATAATGTCTCGGTGACGCGGCTCGATCATATCGCAAGCCCCGGCATATCGATCTGGCGGCTGCCGATGGTGAACCAGCAGCCCTGGATCGCCGACCCGCGCCACGCTGCGATGCATCAGCCGGCCGGGCCCGAGGTCAAGCCGGCAACCAAGCTCGCGTGATGCAGTTGTCGCCGCGTCCGAACGCTGCTTAGCTCAACACAGAATACAAGACCTCACATCTGGGAGAGAAACATGACCTTGTTCGATATGTCGGGAAAAGTCGCCGTCATCACCGGCTCCACGCGCGGCATCGGCCGCGCCATTGCCGAGCGCATGGCCGAACACGGCGCCAAGGTCGTGATCTCCTCGCGCAAGCAGGACGTCTGCGACCAGGTCACCAAGGAGGTCAACGAAAAGTTCGGCAAGGGGACGGCGGTTGCGATCGCCGCGAACATTTCCAGCAAGGAAAATTTGCAGAACCTGGTCGATGAATCCAACCGCGCCTTCGGCAAGATCGACGTGCTGGTCTGCAACGCCGCATCCAATCCCTATTACGGTCCGCTCGGCGGCATTTCCGATGACCAGTTCCGAAAAATCCTCGACAATAACATTGTCGCCAACAACTGGCTGATCAATATGGTCGTGCCGCAGATGATCGAGCGCAAGGACGGCTCGATCGTGATCGTGTCCTCGATCGGCGGCCTGAAGGGCTCGACCGTGCTCGGCGCCTACGCGATCTCGAAGGCGGCCGACATGCAGCTCGCGCGCAACCTCGCCTGCGAATACGGCAAGCACAATATTCGCGTGAACTGCATCGCGCCCGGCCTGATCAAGACCGATTTCGCCAAGGCGCTATGGGACAATCCGGAGACGCTGAAGGCATCGACGGCGCGTTCGCCGCTGCTCCGCATCGGCGTGCCCGACGAGATCGCGGGCGCCGCGGTGCTGATGGGATCGAAGGCCGGCGACTTCATGACCGGCCAGACCATCGTGATCGACGGTGGGGCGACGATCAGTTGACTATTGGCCTGTCATTCCGGGGCGCGCGCCAGCGCGAACCCGGAATCTCGAGATTCCGGGTTCAGCCCTAACGGGCTGCCCCGGAATGACGCTGCGCCTCAGTCCACCGCGGCGTACACCAGATCCCGCAGCAGGTTGCGGATATATTCGCGTTGGCCGGGGCCCTGCATCATGAACACCGTGAACAGGTCCTCGGCGGGATCGATGAAGAAGAACGTGCCGGCCATGCCGCTCCAGAAGAACTGGCCGAGCGAGCCCGGGAACGGCGCTATCCCTCTGTGAGTGCGGACCGCGAAGCCGAGGCCAAAACCGTGGCCGGGCGGCATCAGCGGTGAGTCGACCTTCACGCCGGGGGAGAGGTGATCCGAGGCCATCAGCTCCAGCGTCTTGCGGCCGATGATCCTGTTGCCGTCGAGCGCGCCGCCGTTGAGCAGCATCTGGCAGAAGCGCGCATAGTCCATGGTGGTCGAGACCATCCCGCCGCCGCCGGATTCCATCGCAGGCTTCTCAAGCATGTTGAAGAGCTGCACCTTGTCGCCATTCCAGGGATCGGTCGGGAACGGTTCGGCGAGGCGGCCGGCATTCGCTTCCGGCGTATGGAATGCGGTCTCCGTCATCTGCAGCGGCGCCAGGATGCGTTCGGTCAGGAAGGCGCCGAGCGACTTGCCGGAAACAACCTCGATGATGCGGCCGAGCACATCGGTCGAGCGGCTGTAATTCCATTCCGCGCCGGGTTGGCAGATCAGCGGCATGCCGGCGATTATGGTCGCGTGTTCGGCGTTGGTGATCTTGCGGCTGCGCAGCCGGGACTGCTGGTAGAGCTGCTGGACCAGGCCGTTGCCGGTGTGGTCGTAGGTCAGGCCCGAGGTGTGCCGCAGCAGATCCTGCACGGTCATCTGCCGCTTCACCGGTACCAGCTCGAGCTTGCCGTTGTTCTCGACGCCAACCTTCTGCTCGGCAAACTCCGGAATGAATTTTGCGACGGGGTCACCCAGGACGAAGTGGCCGTCCTCGACCAGCATCATGATGCCGACGGAGACGATCGGCTTGGTCATCGAGAAGATGCGGAAGATGCTGTCATGCGCCATCGGCGTGGCCGCCGCCGGGCTCTGCCGGCCGATCGCATCGAACCAGCCGACTTGGCCGCGCCGCGCCACCATCACGGTCGCGCCGGGCAGGGTTCCCTTGTCGACCTCGCGCCGGAAGGCATCGGACATAGACTGCAGGCGTACGCTCGAGAGCCCGATCGTTTCCGGCTTGGCATCGGGGAGGGCGGGGGTCTGGGGGGCGGACGTCTGCCGGGCGGCGGTCTGCGCGTTCATGGTGTCTCCCGTTGCGCTTGTTGTTTGTGACAGACGCGAACTTTGGCGCAGAAGCCCTGGCTTGGATAGAGTTCTTGATGTGGGGGCAATCGCTTCGCCCTTGCAATCGGGGCATGGCCTATGCTTGAAACGGCGCGAAGCGGCGCATGCGCCGGTTCCCTGCAGGAGTGTAGCTCAATTGGTAGAGCACCGGTCTCCAAAACCGGGGGTCGCAGGTTCGAGCCCTGCCACTCCTGCCAGTCTTTTCAATGACTTAGAAAAACTTCCAGCGGACTCTTGCTATCGTTCCGAGGCGACTTTGGGATGGGCTCCGGAGGCCAGATGAGCCTTCAGACGCTTGAGAACGAGATCATTCTCCTCAACGGGCTTAGCTCCGACGTAGCTTTCCGGCTTGGGTGCCGCCATCCGTGAAAGGCCTGAACCTCGCTTTTGCCCGCTGGTTCGGCACTTGAGGTTGCAGCGGCGAATCTGCTGCACTTATCCCGAGCGTCAGTTACAATGCGCAGGCGTTCCGGTGTGACAGGGGGAAGATTTCCTTGGCTCGCATTTTCTTGAGCCATTCGAGCGCGAACAACGTGGAAGCGGTTGCGTTGCGCGATTGGCTGGTCGGCGAGGGTTGGGATGATCTTTTCCTCGATCTCGATCCCAAACGCGGCATCGTCGCGGGCGAGCGGTGGGAGCGCGCGCTCAATCAAGCGGCAAGCCGGTGCGAGGTGGTCCTCTTCCTCGTCTCGAAGGCGTGGCTTGCCTCGCGCTGGTGCCTCAAGGAGCTTAATCTCGCCCACCGCCTCGGCAAGCGCCTGTTCGGCGTCCTGGTCGAGGATATTCCGCTCGGCGAGCTGCCTGCCGATTTGACCGGCACGTGGCAGCTCGTGCGGCTCGCGTCCGGGCGCGACCATGTCATGCTGCGCGCCATGCTTCCGGAGTCAGGTGACGAGGCGCATGTCACCTTTTCGGCCGAAGGCCTGGCGCGGCTCAAGGCTGGGCTGCAGAAGGCCGGCCTTGACGCCAAGTACTTCGCCTGGCCGCCGCCCGACGATCCCAACCGCCCGCCGTACCGCGGATTGCGCCCGCTGGAAGCCGAGGACGCTGGCATCTTTTTCGGCCGCGACGGTCCGATGGTCGAAGCGCTGGACCGGCTGCGCGGGTTGCGCGAAGCGCCGCCGCCACGTCTCATGGTGATCCTTGGGGCATCCGGCGCCGGCAAGTCGTCGTTCCTGCGCGCCGGGCTGATCCCGCGTCTCGCGCGGGACGACCGCCACTTCCTGGTGACGCCGGTGGTGCGTCCGCAGCGCGCCGTGCTGAGCGGCGAGACGGGACTGGTGGCTGGCCTCGAGGCGGCGTTCAACGCGCGCAGCCTTGCTTGCACACGCGCCAGAATCAGAGCGTCGCTCGACGGTGGCGCGCAGACTCTGAAGCCCCTGCTGGCGGACCTTCTCCAGGCCCATTGCCGAATGCTGCTCCCCGGCGATGCCGAAGTGGCAAGCCATCCGCCGGCTCTCGTCGTGCCGATCGACCAGGGCGAAGAGTTGTTCTTGGCCGAGGGCGCCAGCGAGGCGCAGGCCTTTCTGGCGGTGTTGCGAGACCTGCTAACGGTCGACGCCCCCGCGGTCGTGGCCGTCTTCACCATCCGCTCGGATGCCTACGAGCGCCTGCAGCTGGCAAAACCGCTGGAAGGCATTCGCCAGGACACCTTCAGTCTGGCGCCGATGCCGAAGGGGGCCTACGCGGAGATCATCAAGGCGCCGGCGCGGCGCCTCGAGGGCACGGCGCGCGCGCTCACGATCGAGGAGCCGCTCGTCGACGCGCTGCTGGCCGATGTCGAAGCCGGCGGCGGCAAGGACGCGCTGCCGCTGCTCGCGTTCACGCTCGAGCGGCTCTACCTCGAGCACGGGGGCGACGGCGATCTCAGGCTCAAGGAATACGACGCTCTCGGCAGGGTCCGGGGCTCGATCGAAGCCGCCGTCGAGCGCGCGCTCAGCGCCGCCGCCGCCGATCCGGCCGTACCCAAGGAGCGCGCCGCGCGGCTTGCGCTGTTGCGGCTCGGCCTCATCCCGTGGCTTGCCAATATCGACCTCGATACCGGCGCGCCGCGCCGTCGGGTCGCCCGGCTTTCCGAGATCCCGGCCGTAGCATCATCATTGATCAACTGCCTGATCGAGATGCGGCTGCTCGCGACCGACGTCGCCAGGGATACCGGTGAGGTGACGGTTGAGCCGGCGCACGAGGCGCTCCTGCGCCAGTGGGGCCTGCTGCAGATCTGGCTTGCAGAAGATTTCCAGGATCTCGCCGCGGTCGAAGGCGTCAAGCGCGCGGCGCGCGGCTGGGTCGAGAACGATCGTAATCAGGAGTGGGTCGCCCATGCCGGCGGACGACTGGAGGAGGCCGAGCGCGTGGCGGCCCGGGAAGATTTCGCCCTCCACGTGGAGCCGGCCGAGCGGGCATATCTGGCCGCGTGCCGCGCGGTCGAGCAGGCCGCGCGCCGCGACCGCGAGGCACAGCTGGCGGCGCGCGAAAGGGCGCAGCGACGGGCGCGCTGGGCGACGGCCGGCGTTTTCCTCGTTGGCCTCATGGCGTTGGCAGCGGGACTCTACCAGGCGCGCGCGACCGCCAAACGCGAGGCGCGGGTGCTGACCAGCCTGGCGAACCGGGCGATCATCGATCAGCACTATGATGCGGCCATGCGGATCGCCCTGCAGGGGTTGCCGGCTCCGGGCGATCTACCAGTGGCCCTCGGCTGGTCGACGCCAGAGATCAGCGGGCTCGAGGCTAAGCTTGCCGGCGCCGCGCAGATGAGTCCATTGCTGCACGCGTTCACAGGCCGCGGTAGGGGAATGCGGGGCGCCACGTTCAGCCCCGACGGCAAGCGCATCGTCACAACGTCGCAAGATGGGGCGGCTCGGATGTGGGACGCCGGCAGCGGCGAACTACTGGGCGAGTTCAGGGATCGCGGTGCCGATGTTTTGAGTGCGGCATTCAGCGCCGATGGCGCTCGCATTGTCACTGCCTCCGAAGACGGCACGGCGCAGATTTGGGATGCTGCCGGGCGCGAGATTCTAGGCAAGCTCAAGGGTCACGAAGGAAAGGTGTTCGCGGCGGCGTTCAGCGCCGATGCGAGGCGCATCGTCACGGCATCTGAGGACAAAACTGCGTTGGTATGGGACGTTGCCAGCGGCGAGTCGGTGTGCCGGCTCGAGGGCCACCTTGACGAGGTGTATCGTGCCGCGTTCAGCCCCGACGGGGCGCGTATCATTACGGCGTCGAGGGATCAAAGCGCGCGGGTGTGGGATGCCGCCAGTTGCGAAAAACTCGGTGAGCTCAAAGGCTACCGCAGCGTAATTTTCGACGCGGAGTTCAGTCCAGACGGTGCACGCATTGTCACGGCCTCGGACGACGGCATGGCACGCGTGTGGGATGTGGCAAAGGGCGAGATGCTGGGCGAGCTTGCGGGCCACCGCAGCAGGGTTTACAGCGCCGTGTTCAGCCCGGATGGCCGACGCATCCTCACGGCGTCGGAAGACGGAACGGCCCGAATATGGGACGCCGCCAACGGCGAAACGCTGCGCGAGCTCACCGGCCATGGGAGCTGGGTGCGCGCCGCCGCGTTCGACCCTGACGGGAGGCGCATCGTGACGGCATCAGGCGATGGAACCGCACGGGTCTGGGACCCCACCAGCGGCGAGCCGCTGCGGGTGTTCGCAGGCCACCGCCAATGGGTCCTGAGCGCGGCGTTCAGTCGCGACGGTGCGCGCCTCGTCACGGCATCGACCGATAAAACGGCGCGGGTGTGGGACGCCGCCAATGGAGCGCTCTTGCATGAGCTCAAGGGCCATCGTGACGGGGTTTCCGGGGCGGCCTTCAGCCTCGACGGGGCGCGCGTCGTCACCGCTTCCGACGATAGCACCGCGCGGGTGTGGGACGCCGCCAACGGCGAAACCCTGCGCGAACTGGCAGGACACGGCGGCGTCGTCCACGGCGCCGCGTTCAGTCCTGACGGAACGCGCATCGCCACCGCGTCCGCAGACAAGACCGTGCGGGTGTGGGACGCGGCCGTCGGCGAGACGGTGCATAAGCTCGAGGGCCACAGCCATCAGGTCATGAGCGTCGCATTCAGTCCCGACGGGAGGCGGATCGTCACGGCGTCCTACGATCGGACCGCGCGGGTGTGGGACGCCATGAGCGGCAAGATACTGCGCACCCTCGAGGGCCATGACGACAAGGTCACGAGCGCCGCCTTCAGCCCCGACGGGGCGCGCATCGTGACCGCAGGGTACGACCGCGCCGCGCGCGTGTGGGATGCCGGCAGCGGCGACATGCTGCGCGAGCTGAAGGGTCACAGCGACACACTCTATGCCGCGGCGTTCAGTCCCGACGGCGCACGCATCGTCACCGCATCGTACGACCGAACGGCACGGGTATGGGATGTGACCAGCGGCGACGTGCTGCGCGAGCTAAAGGGGCACAGCGACGGTGTCGCCAGCGCAGAGTTCAGTCCCGACGGGACGCGCGTCGTCACCGCGTCCGGAGATGGAACTACCCGGATGTGGGATGTGAGCTTTGGGACAATGATCCGTCGCGAAGAGCTGATCCGCCGAGTCTGCACCGAGAAGCTGCGCGGCGCCCGGACGTTTGCGGCGGTGGACACCGCGGACCCGGTTTCGTCCGGGTTTGCTGGCACCGATCCCTGCAAACGCGTGGGTCCTCTGTCCCTGCAATATTGGCTCGGCCTCGGCCGCGCCATGTGGGCCCTAGTGACGAAGTAGAGCCGCCGTCTTCCTCCGGCGGCTCTCTTCTGTCCGACGTCCGGGTTCAGCGGTACATGCGGTAGTAGCCCGGCCCTCTCACGCTCATCCCACCGTAGAACCGGCCGCTGCTACCGTAGAACCGGCCGCCATTACCGTAGTGCCGGCCGTAGCTACCGTAATAGCGGCGGTTACTGCCGAAACGACTGCCGCTGTTGAAGTGATCCTTGCGTTTTCCGTGCCGGAACGACGGCCGCTGGCCGCTATCGGCAACCTGGTTACCTTCGGTGCTAGGTCTTCTGGAAGGCATGTTCATTTCGCCCCCGCGGCCACCAAGAATGCTTCGGCTGCCGGAGTCCCTGCTGCTGCCGATCTCCCGGCCACCGCCAAAGTCGCGGCCGCCGCCGGAGTCAGAACCACTCCGAGATCCGCGTCGGTCCGATGTGTCGTCGCGGCTCTGGCGTCCGTTTGACGTATCGTCGCGCGTATCGTTCGTGTTCCGGCGCTGGTTATCTGTCGACTGGCCCTGGGACCGCGGTGACTTTTCGCCCCATGACGCAGCCGCTCGGCGCGAGTCCTCGTAATCGAGCCGCGTGCACGCCTTGTTGAGGTCTTGTGCGGATTTTTCGGTGCGCTTTCCATCCGTGATGGTGTAGCTCACGGCAAACCAGCCGAAACGACCCTCGGATTGCCGGCAGTCCCGATATAGCAGCGCCTCTTCCGCCAAGGCGCTTGAGGCCAGCATCGTCAAAAGGCTGGCCGAAAGAATGTACTTCCTCATTGGCCGTTCCTGTCCTGGATAGCCAGGAGAGATGTCGACCGCGGGAACGGACGTGAGCTCCCACCACCTCGGCCTGTCCGACCGCATTTTATACACGCTGCCCGGCCGCCCGGTTGTGACCTCCTTCACATTGCCGAGCGGTTCGCGCGTCTTTTTTACCTGCTTTGGTCGAACTCGAACTACAGCCTCGGAACGAGCGTAATCTGACTTTCCAGAGCAGCGGAAGTCATTCACGGCAGCGGGGCTCTATGTCGTGGTTCGGGGGAGGGGTCGCAGGTTCGAGCCCTGCCATTCCTGCCAGCTAAGTCAGCCTAATCAAAGACTTGATCGAAATTCCTGCTGTTCCGTGAACTTACGCGAAGAACGCGGTGAGAACCGCCATGTCCGATCGGGCGGGAGTCTCGCCCCGCAGATCGGCGTCGATCACCCGCCGGCATGCATCGATCGTGATGATGTCGCCGAGATCATTCGCCGCGTCGAGAACGGTCCAGGCCGTCTCGCCCGAGGGTCTTTCCAGGTCTTGGCCTAACAGAGCCATGGTCGTCTCGCTCCCCTATGGAGCGCCCAGAATAGCCGGGAGCTTTTAAAATCAAGATCGCGGGCTTGCGGGCATTTGAGAGAAGGCTGTATCTGGGGATTAACCAATGGCTGGCCGGTCTTTTTCGTTGGGGCGCCCCCAAAGGGGACCATTTGGAGCCCGCGGCACCCCGTACCTTGACCTTTTGCCCGGCCGGCAGTAGATACCCGCCACCTGCAGCCGGCCCGCTAGATGCGGATATCCGGCGCGGCTTTGAATTCCCCCGAACAATCGAGCCCGCTTGGCGGCTCATCCTTCGAGAGAGGGCTGGGCGCGAGAGGGCTGTTCGGATTCGCTTTAAATTGCAATCGTCTCACGAAGGACGCGGTAACCAACGATGGCTTTCAGCCCGTTCAAATTCCTGCAGGAAGTGCGCTCGGAGACCGCCAAGGTCACCTGGCCGACCCGCCGCGAGACGACGATCACCACGATCATGGTGTTCGTGATGGTTGCGCTGGCTTCGATCTTCTTTTTCATGTCGGATCTGGTGATCCGCTACGTTGTCACTTTCCTGCTGGGCGTTCACTGATGAGCACCGGAACCCAAACCATGGACAAGCGCTGGTACATCGTTCACGCCTATTCGAATTTTGAAAAGAAGGTCTCTGAATCGATCCGCGAGCAGGCCAAGCAGCGTGGGCTCGAGGAACTGTTCGAGCAGGTGCTGGTGCCGACCGAAAAGGTCACCGAGGTGCGCCGCGGCCGCAAGATCGACGCCGAACGCAAGTTCTTCCCGGGCTACGTGCTGGTGAAGATGAAGCTGACCGACGAGGCGTTCCATCTGATCAAGAACACGCCCAAGGTCACCGGCTTCCTCGGCGCTGAAAACAAGCCGATGCCGATCTCCGAATCCGAGGCGATGCGAATCCTGCACCAGGTGCAGGAAGGCGTCGAACGTCCGAAGGCGTCGGTGTCGTTCGAAATCGGCGAGAACGTCCGCGTGGCCGATGGGCCGTTCGCGTCGTTCTCCGGCGTGGTTGAAGAAATTGACGAGGCGCGTTCGCGCGTGAAGGTCGCGGTGTCGATCTTCGGCCGCGCCACGCCCGTCGAACTGGAATTCGGTCAGGTCGAGAAGGTCTGATCGGCAAAAGCGCGGAGCGCGTCTCCGCACTTAGAGAGCGCGAAGCTTAGTCTTCGCGTATCAAGAGGCCGTGGGAGGAAGGGGCGGTTGCCAACCGTCCTTGATCCGAACCACGAACCTGAAACCGCCGGCTTCGAAACCCGGCACAACAGGAGTGATACATGGCAAAGAAAGTGACCGGATACCTGAAATTGCAGGTGCCGGCCGGTGCGGCGAATCCTTCGCCCCCGATCGGTCCCGCGCTTGGTCAGCGCGGTCTCAACATTATGGAATTCTGTAAGGCGTTCAACGCGCAGACGCAGAAGGAAGAAAAGAACACCCCGATCCCGGTGATCATCACCATCTATGCGGACCGTTCCTTCACCTTCGAGATGAAGACGCCGCCGATGTCCCACTTCCTCAAGCAGGCCGCCAAGATCCAGTCCGGTTCGAAAGCTCCGGGCCGCGACAAGGCCGGCCAGGTGACCAAAGCGCAGGTGCGCGAGATCGCCGAGAAGAAGATGAAGGATCTCAATTGTGATTCCATCGAATCGGCCATGAAGATGGTCGAGGGCTCTGCCCGTTCGATGGGTCTGGAAGTTGCGGGGTAACGGGCCATGGCAATCGGAAAACGTTTGAAGAAGGCCCGCGAGGGTGTCGACCGCGAGAAGCTCTATCCGCTCGCGGATGCCATCAAGATGGTCAAGGAACGCGCCAAGTCGAAGTTCGACGAGACGATCGAGATCGCGATCAACCTCGGCGTCGACCCGCGTCACGCCGACCAGATGGTTCGTGGCGTCGTCACTCTGCCGAACGGCACCGGACGCACACTGCGCGTCGGCGTGTTCGCCCGCGGCGCGAAAGCGGAAGAAGCCAAGGCGGCGGGTGCTGACGTCGTCGGCGCCGAAGACCTGGTCGAGAAGGTGCAGGGCGGCAACATCGATTTCGATCGTTGTATCGCCACCCCCGACATGATGCCGCTGGTCGGTCGCCTCGGTAAGGTGCTTGGGCCCCGCGGCATGATGCCGAACCCGAAGATCGGCACCGTGACGATGGATGTCGCCACCGCCGTGAAGGGCGCCAAGGGCGGCTCGGTCGAATTCCGCGTCGAGAAGGCCGGCATCGTGCAGGCCGGCGTCGGCAAGGCCTCGTTCTCCGAGGAAAAGCTGGTGCAGAACGTGAAAGCGCTTGCGGACGCGGTGTCGAAGGCAAAGCCCGCCGGCGCCAAGGGCACCTACATCCAGCGCGTGGCGGTCTCCTCCACCATGGGCCCGGGCGTCAAGGTCGAGCCGGGCACGCTGCTCGGCTAATTCCTCGCGGCTTACGTGAATAAAATAAAAAAGGGCGGAATCGGGTGACCGATTCCGCCCTTTGCGTTTGATGTGGCATTGCGTAATCGTCGCAGCGCCGGACTTGCCAAGAAGGAACAACAATGCCCGAGAAGGTCCTGATCTATTCGCGTTTTCCAAAAGCCCAGATGGAGCGTTTCGGCGAGCGTTTTGAGCTCCTGAACGCGGCCGGCAAGTCGCCCAATGAAGTGTTTTCCGCCGAACAGCTCGCAGACATTCGCGCGATGATCACGGCCGGCGGCACGCCGCTTCGCGGCGAGGCGATGGACATGTTGCCGAAATTGAGCGCCATCGTCTGCTACGGCACCGGCTATGACGGCGTCGATCTGGCGGCTGCGGCGAAACGCAACATTGCGGTCGGCCACAGTCCGGGGGCGAATGCGGCATCCGTCGCCGACATCGCGGTAACCCTGATGCTGGCGGCCACGCGGCGACTGCTCGCGGCGGACGATTATGTGCGGGGCGGGAGTTGGGCGGCTGCAAAACCATCGCCGATGATGCGACCGCAGGCCGGGATGCTGGGCCGCAAAATCGGCGTCTACGGCATGGGTGAGATCGGCCGCAAGATCGCGGCGCGCGTCGCGGCCTTCGAGACCGAGGTCGGCTATTTCAGCCGCAGCCAGCACGACGTGCCCTATCAATATTTTCCGACGCTCGATGGGCTGGCCGAATGGTGCAGCGTCCTGATGATCGCGGTGCGGGCGGGGGCGGATACCAATCACGCTGTCGATGCCGATATCCTGAAGAAGCTCGGCAAGGACGGTTATGTCGTCAACATCTCGCGCGGCTCGGTGATCGACCAGCCGGCTTTGATCGCGGCGCTGACCGACCAGACCATCGCCGGGGCGGGCCTCGACGTGTATGCGAAGGAGCCGCATGCGCCTGACGCGCTGACGTCGCTGCCCAACGTCGTGCTCTCGCCGCATATCGGCGGCCATACGCTGGAGTCGCATGTCGCGATGCAGGACTGCGTGCTGGCTAATCTCGACGCGTTCTTCGCCGGCAAGCCGCTGCCCTATACGGTGCCGCTCGGCTGATGGCTTCAGTGCATCCCGGCGCCCGGCAAATGGCGCAGCTTGTCGGGATTTCGGACGATATAGATCGCGGCGATTTTCTCGCCGTCAATCGCCATGCTCATGGTGTTGTCGAGTTCGCCGTCCAGGTAGAGCAGGGCGCCGAAGGCGCCGTTGATCATGGCAGGCTCGATGCGCATGTCGTGGCCGGCGTTCTTGGCGGCAATACCGATGAAGAAGCGCGCGATCTTGTCGGCGCCGATGATCGGATTGCGCGCTGCCGTCTTGCGGCCACCGCCATCGGTGAGCGCCACGGCATCCTCTCGCAGCAGCGCGGCGAGTTGCGCAACGTTACCGCTGGTAACCGCCTCGCCAAATGCCTGCAGCAGGCGGGCGTGATTGTCGGGTGCGCGCGCCGGGGCCGGGCGATTGTCGCGCACCGCGCGGCGGCCCCGCGAGGCCAGTTGCCGGCAGGCCGCCTCGGTGCGGTCGAGCATGGTGGCGATTTCGGGGAATGGCGTGTCGAAGACGTCGTGGAGCAGGAAGGCCGCGCGTTCCATCGGCGACAGCCGGTCCAGCGCCAGCAACAAGGCGAATGAGAGATCGTCGGCCAGTTCGGTGGCGGCGTCGGCTGACAGGCCTTCCGCGTCGAACACGGGCTCGGGGAGCCACGGGCCGACATAGATCTCCCGCTGCGCCTTCGCGCTCTTCAGGCGATCGAGACAAAGCCGGGTCACGACGGTGACGAGAAACGCCTCCGCGTTGTGCACGTCCCGCGCGCCGGCAAAGCGGAGGTAGGCATCCTGCACCACGTCTTCGGCGTCGCTACGGCTGCCGAGCATGCGATAGGCGAGCCCGAGCAGGCGCCCGCGATGGGGCGCCAGCGGGTCGTCATCATGCGGCCTGTTTGACGACATCGACATTGTGTCCACTCACGGTGACACGCCGGCACTCCTTGGCGTAGCCGAGCCCCGCCTTCACCATCGGGAACATGCGGCCCATTTGCAGCGCCAGCGTCAGATCTATTACGCCTTTCTGGCCCCATTGGGCCCGGACGGCGTCGCGAAACTCGTCCTCCGCCTCGGCGGCCCGGCGCACCACGGCGTCGGCGAACCGGAATCCAAGCGTCGTCGCCTCATTCATCGCCCGGGGATCGCGGCGGAGAACCGCCTCGATCTGGTCCCTGGGCATGCCGGCTTCCAGCGCCATGTCGACGACCAGCTGCGTGCACGGACCACAATCCTCCGCGAGGGCGCCGACGATCTTGGCTGCGAAGCTCGCGTCGATCGGGACCGCTTCGCGGTGGGCGGCCGCCTTCATGAGGGGCGCGAACTTGAAGAAGGCGGCAGGGGACACGTTCAGCATCATTTCCATATAGCTGACGTCGTACCCGTAACGCTTGGCAAATGCGCGCAGCGTGCGGCGCGCGATCCAACTACGCATGATGCTCTCCTTGGCTGGGGAAGGCGGAATAGAGGGCGGCTGCCGACGGCAGCACGATGGCGAGGAGGTCGAAGGTGGGATGATGGGTGTGCCCGCCCGCCAACATCACCAGGTGGAGCAGGGCATGGGCGGTGAGAAAGCTGGCGCCCGCGACGGCCGCCGGCCAATACCGTGGCCGCCATGCCCGGGCGGCCAGCGCCAGGCCGGCCACGAGGAACGCGACCCCGATGTCCTGAACGAAATGTGGGTTGAACGGGCCGGTGTCCGGCACCCCGGGTACGGTTTCGTACCAGAGGGGGCCAGTCACCAACATGGCCAGTCCGTTCAGAACCGTGGGTATCGCAAGAATTGCCGCCAACTGACGCCGCATGGGAACCTCCTGCGGCCAAGACGAACCAGGAGCCCCCGGCGTGACAGAATTCATCAAAGAATTTCCGCGATTCGGGACGAAAATCTTTGTTCCGGCCGGGCCGATGAACTGGTGTGAATTTTGCCCTTGGCAAGCCGGACAAGACTCGGTAAACAACCGCTTCCGGGCGTGCTGGCAGTTGCTGGCACGTCCGTGCGCGCATTCCGAAAACCCGACACGGTAGGAGATCATTCCTTTCAGGACATCCGTATGGATTGCTCGAAAGGAAGGAAAACTCATCGCTTCGGTGGAGTGCGGCAGGGGTCTTTCGGCTTGCCGGATGGCCTCGATCCTGTCCGAGACTGCAGGCGCTCAAGTTGAAATTTGTGCCGAAACGCAAGTTTCTTCAACGGCTTAATCTTACAGCCTGCATAGACGGGTGAAGACCGGATTTCGCTTCAACGCTGCCTCGCGCGGCGTCATGGCTGATTTGGTTCGAACCTCGACACCCCGCGCCATCTGGTTCGGGAGGGCAGGCTTATCAATGTCGTCCTGCCCGGCGTGTCCTTGAGACTGGTGTCTAGAGGTCAGGTTTTGGGCGAGACGATGGGTGCAACCCGGCGGTCTCGCTTCTTGCGAAGGCCGCCAACCGGAGAGAGCTTGCTGTGGAAAGAGCGGCAAAAAAGGACGCGGTTGAGGCGCTGAACGAGGTCTTCAAGACCACGAGCGTCGCAGTCGTCGCCCACTATTCCGGCCTCACCGTGGCCCAGATGCAGAAGCTGCGCATGCAGATGAAGCAGGCTGGTGCGTCGGTGAAGG
Source organism: Bradyrhizobium algeriense (assembly GCF_003062295.1). Taxonomy (GTDB): domain Bacteria; phylum Pseudomonadota; class Alphaproteobacteria; order Rhizobiales; family Xanthobacteraceae; genus Bradyrhizobium; species Bradyrhizobium algeriense. Next base: position 52,258 of record NZ_PYCN01000011.1, read on the forward strand.
TCTCGAAGAACCGTCTCGCCAAAATTGCTCTTGAAGGCACGGATGTCGTTGCCATCGGCTCCCTGCTGAAGGGACCGACCGTGATCGCGACTTCAAACGATCCGGTAACGGCGCCGAAGGTTGCCATCGAATTTGCCAAGGCGAACGAAAAGTTCGTCATCCTCGGCGGCTCGATGGGTAAAACCGTCCTGGATGTGAACGGTGTGAAGGCGCTTGCCTCGCTGCCGTCACTCGATGAACTGCGCGGAAAGCTTGTCGGCCTCCTGGTGGCGCCGGCGACCAAGATCGCTCAGCTCTCGACTGCGCCCGCGGCCAAGCTCGCGCGCGTCGTCCAGGCCTATGCCTCAAAGAGCGAAGCGGCCTGACCCTTCGCAAATCAAACCTGGTTCGAACCAAACGTTTTAAGGAAATAGATCAATGGCTGACCTACAGAAAATCGTCGACGACCTCTCGAGCCTCACCGTGCTCGAAGCTGCCGAGCTCGCAAAGCTCCTCGAAGAAAAGTGGGGCGTGTCTGCTGCTGCCGCCGTTGCGGTCGCCGGTCCCGCTGCCGCCGCTGCCGCTCCGGCTGAAGAAAAGACCGAGTTCACGGTCGTTCTCGCTGCCGCCGGCGACAAGAAGATCGAAGTCATCAAGGAAGTCCGTGCCATCACCGGCCTGGGCCTCAAGGAAGCCAAGGACCTCGTCGAAGGCGCGCCCAAGCCGGTCAAGGAAGGCGTGAACAAGGAAGAGGCCGACAAGCTCAAGGCCCAGCTCGAAAAGGCTGGTGCGAAGGTCGAATTGAAGTAAGCGTACTACACAGAAAAGTGTGGGGATTCGCGGGGTTAGCCCCTCGAATCTCCACGATTCCGCCCCATATCGGAGCGGCAGCAGGAAAAGGCGGTAGGCGGTGGGGACGGCAGGGTTCCTGGCGTAAGCCGTTGGGAGACAGTCAGATTTCGGGCTTTTTCAGTCCGTGAAGCGGCAAGTTGAGACGGGCGGGTGCAGTCATGCGCCCCGCGCGTCGTTTTGCGTTTTGAAGGTCTAAGGTGCGAATTCAGGACTTAATTCCTGAAATTGAGCTTTGTTCCTTTTGAGCGATTCGAAATTCAACCCGGGGGCGATGGCAGTCGCGCTTCGGAAGGTTCGCCCACAAGGGCGACGAAAATGAGAGGCCACGATGGCGCAGCAGACATTCACCGGTCGCAAACGCGTTCGCAAGTTCTTTGGACACATCAAGGAAGTCGCCGAAATGCCGAACCTCATCGAGGTTCAGAAGGCGTCCTACGACCAGTTCCTGATGGTCGAGGAACCCCATGGCGGCCGGCTGGACGAGGGCCTCCAGGCGGTGTTCCGCTCGGTGTTCCCGATCTCGGACTTCTCCGGCACCTCGATGCTGGAATTCGTCCGCTATGAATTCGAGCCGCCGAAATACGATGTCGACGAGTGCCGCCAGCGCGGCATGACCTATGCTGCGCCGCTCAAGGTGACGCTGCGCCTGATCGTGTTCGATATCGACGAGGAAACCGGCGCCAAGTCGGTGAAGGACATCAAGGAGCAGGACGTCTACATGGGCGATATCCCGCTCATGACCATGAACGGCACCTTCGTCGTCAACGGCACCGAGCGCGTCATCGTCTCCCAGATGCACCGTTCGCCCGGCGTGTTCTTCGACCACGACAAGGGCAAGACCCATTCGTCTGGCAAGCTGTTGTTTGCCGCGCGCGTGATTCCGTATCGCGGTTCCTGGCTCGACATCGAGTTCGACGCCAAGGACATCGTGTTCGCGCGCATCGACCGCCGCCGCAAGATCCCCGTGACCTCGCTGATGTACGCGCTCGGTCTCGACGGCGAGACGATCCTGTCCACCTTCTACAAGAAGATCAATTTCAAGCGCGCCAAGGAAGGCTGGCGCGTGCCGTTCGACGCCGCCCGTTTCCGCGGCTATTCCACCATCAACGACCTGATCGACGCCGATACCGGCAAGGTCGTGCTCGAGGCCGGCAAGAAGCTGACGGTGCGCGCGGCGCGCCAGCTGCAGGAAAAGGGCCTCAAGGCGCTGCGCCTGTCGGACGAAGAGCTGGTCGGCAACTATCTCGCCGAGGATCTCGTCAATCCGAAGACCGGTGAAATCTATGCCGAAGCCGGCGAGGAGCTGACCGAGAAGTCGCTGAAGGCGCTCAACGAGCAGGGCTACAAGGAATTGCCGCTGCTCGACATCGACCACGTCAATGTCGGCGCCTACATCCGCAACACGCTGCATGCCGACAAGAACATGACGCGTGAAGACGCGCTGTTCGACATCTATCGCGTGATGCGTCCGGGCGAGCCGCCGACCATCGACTCGGCGCAGACCATGTTCCAGTCGCTGTTCTTTGACAGCGAGCGCTACGACCTGTCCGCGGTCGGCCGCGTCAAGATGAACATGCGCCTCGAACTCGACGCGCCCGACACCCATCGCACGCTGCGCAAGGAAGACATCCTGGCCGTCATCAAGACGCTGGTCGATCTGCGCGACGGCAAGGGCGAGATCGACGACATCGACCATCTCGGCAACCGCCGTGTGCGTTCGGTCGGCGAACTGATGGAGAACCAGTACCGCATCGGCCTCTTGCGCATGGAGCGCGCGATCAAGGAGCGCATGTCCAGTGTCGATATCGACACCGTGATGCCGCAGGACCTGATCAACGCCAAGCCGGCGGCTGCCGCGGTGCGCGAGTTCTTCGGCTCGTCGCAGCTGTCGCAGTTCATGGACCAGACCAACCCGCTGTCGGAGATCACCCACAAGCGCCGCCTCTCGGCGCTTGGACCGGGCGGTCTGACCCGCGAGCGCGCCGGCTTCGAGGTGCGCGACGTGCATCCGACGCATTACGGCCGCATTTGCCCGATCGAAACGCCGGAAGGTCCGAACATCGGCCTGATCAACTCGCTGGCGACGTTCGCGCGCGTCAACAAGTACGGCTTCGTCGAAACGCCCTATCGCAAGGTCAAGGACGGCCGCGTCACCGAGGAGGTCGTGTACCTCTCGGCGATGGAAGAGGGCCGTTATCGCGTGGCGCAGGCTAACGTGCCGCTCGACGCCAAGGGGCGCTTCACCGAGGACCTGATCATCTGCCGTCACGCCGGCGAAGTGCTGCCGATCACGCCCGACAAGGTCGACTACATGGACGTGTCGCCGAAGCAGCTCGTTTCGGTGGCCGCGGCGCTGATCCCGTTCCTCGAGAACGACGACGCTAACCGCGCGCTGATGGGCTCGAACATGCAGCGCCAGGCGGTGCCGCTGGTTCGTGCCGAGGCACCGTTCGTCGGCACCGGCATGGAAGGCGTGGTCGCCCGCGACTCCGGTGCTGCAATCGCCGCCCGACGCTCGGGCGTGATCGACCAGATCGACGCCACCCGCGTCGTGATCCGCGCCACCGAAGATCTCGATCCCACCAAGTCGGGCGTCGATATCTACCGGCTGATGAAGTACCAGCGCTCCAACCAGTCGACCTGCATCAACCAGCGTCCGCTGGTAAAGGTTGGCGACATCGTCAGGAAGGGCGACATCATCGCCGACGGTCCCTCGACCGATCTCGGCGAACTCGCGCTCGGCCGCAACGTGCTGGTCGCGTTCATGCCGTGGAACGGCTACAACTTCGAAGACTCGATCCTGCTCTCGGAGCGGATCGTGAAGGACGACGTCTTCACCTCGATCCACATCGAGGAGTTCGAGGTGATGGCCCGCGACACCAAGCTCGGACCTGAGGAAATCACCCGCGACATTCCGAACGTCTCGGAAGAAGCGCTGAAGAACCTCGACGAAGCCGGCATCGTCTATATCGGCGCCGAAGTCCGCGCCGGCGACATCCTGGTCGGCAAGATCACGCCGAAGGGCGAAAGCCCGATGACGCCGGAAGAAAAGCTCCTGCGCGCCATCTTCGGCGAAAAGGCTTCCGACGTCCGCGATACCTCGCTCCGCGTGCCGCCTGGCGTGCAGGGCACGATCGTGGAAGTGCGCGTGTTCAACCGTCACGGCGTCGACAAGGACGAGCGTGCGCTGGCGATCGAGCGGGAAGAGATCGAGCGTCTGGCCAAGGACCGCGACGACGAACAGGCGATCCTAGACCGCAACGTCTACGGCCGCCTCGCGGAGCTGCTGGAAAATCGCCAGGGCATCGCGGGTCCCAAGGGCTTCAAGAAGGACACCAAGATCACGCGCGCCGTGCTCGAGGAGTATCCGAAGTCGCAGTGGTGGATGTTTGCTTCGCCGAACGACAAGCTGATGAGCGAAATCGAGGCGATGCGGAAGCAGTACGACGAATCGAAGAAGGGCCTTGAACAGCGCTTCCTCGACAAGGTCGAAAAGCTGCAGCGTGGCGACGAATTGCCGCCCGGCGTGATGAAGATGGTCAAGGTCTTCGTCGCGGTGAAGCGCAAGATCCAGCCCGGCGACAAGATGGCCGGCCGTCACGGCAACAAGGGTGTGGTGTCCAAGATCGTTCCGATCGAGGACATGCCGTTCCTCGAGGACGGCACGCACGCGGACATCGTGCTCAATCCGCTCGGCGTGCCCTCGCGCATGAACGTCGGCCAGATTCTGGAGACGCATCTTGGCTGGGCCTGCGCAGGCCTCGGCAAGCGCATCGGCCAGACCATCGACGCCTACTATCAGAAGCAGGACCTCAAGCCGTTGCGCGAGACCCTGAAGAAGATCTATGGCGACGATGAAACCATCAAGACGCTGAACGACGGCGAGTTGATGGAGCTTGGCAAGAACCTGAGCCACGGCGTGCCGATCGCAACCCCGGTGTTCGACGGCGCCAAGGAAGCCGACATCGAGGAGATGCTGAAGCTCGCGGGCTTCGACGCCTCCGGCCAGTCGACCGTCTATGACGGCCGCACCGGCGATGCCTTCGACCGCAAGGTGACGGTGGGCTACATCTACATGCTCAAGCTGCACCATCTGGTCGACGACAAGATCCACGCGCGTTCGATCGGACCGTACTCGCTCGTCACCCAGCAGCCGCTGGGCGGCAAGGCGCAGTTCGGTGGCCAGCGCTTCGGCGAAATGGAGGTGTGGGCGCTGGAAGCTTACGGCGCGGCCTACACGCTGCAGGAAATGCTGACCGTGAAGTCGGACGACGTCGCCGGCCGTACCAAGGTGTACGAGGCGATCGTGCGCGGCGACGACACGTTCGAGGCGGGTATTCCGGAATCGTTCAACGTGCTGGTCAAGGAAATGCGCTCGCTCGGCCTCAACGTCGACCTGCACAATTCCAAGGTGGGGCCGGCGACCACGTCCGAGGCGGCTGAGTAACGCTTAAAGATTCCATGTCCGGCCAGGAGCGCGAAGCATGTCTTCGCGCAGATCGGCCGGGCATTCGCGCTCCTCTCGGACGTTGGGCGGGGCGCGCACCAAAAAAGAATTTCGAATTTGCTGCCGGTGACGATCGGCACGCGAGGAGAAGACGATGAACCAAGAAATTATGAATCTCTTCAATCCGACGACCCCGGCCCAGGTCTTCGACCAGATCCGGATCTCGATTGCGTCCCCGGAGAAGATTCTGTCCTGGTCCTACGGCGAGATCAAAAAGCCGGAGACCATCAACTATCGGACCTTCAAGCCGGAGCGCGACGGCCTGTTCTGCGCCCGCATCTTCGGGCCGATCAAGGATTACGAGTGCTTGTGCGGCAAGTACAAGCGGATGAAGTACAAGGGCATCATCTGCGAAAAGTGCTCGGTCGAAGTGACGCTGTCGCGCGTCCGGCGCGAGCGCATGGGCCATATCGAACTGGCCGCGCCCGTTGCCCACATCTGGTTCCTGAAGTCGCTGCCGTCCCGCATCGGCCTTCTGCTCGACATGACGCTGAAGGATCTCGAGCGGATTCTGTACTTCGAATATTACGTCGTGCTCGAGCCCGGCCTGACCGCGCTCAAGGACCGTCAGTTGCTGTCGGAAGACGAGTACCTGAAGGCGCAGGACGAATACGGCCAGGATTCGTTCACCGCCATGATCGGCGCCGAAGCGATCCGCGAACTGCTGAAGGGGCTTGAGCTCGAAAAGCTCGAGCAGTCCCTGCGCGCGGAAATGCACGAGACCGAATCCGACATCAAGCACAAGAAGCTCGCCAAGCGGCTGAAGATCGTCGAGGCCTTCCGCTATTCCGGCAACAAGCCGGAGTGGATGATCCTGACCGTGGTGCCGGTGATTCCGCCGGACCTGCGTCCGCTGGTGCCGCTCGACGGCGGTCGCTTCGCGACGTCGGATCTCAACGACCTCTACCGCCGCGTCATCAACCGCAACAACCGTTTGAAGCGGCTGATGGAACTGCGCGCGCCCGACATCATCATCCGCAACGAAAAGCGCATGCTGCAGGAGGCCGTCGACGCATTGTTCGACAACGGCCGCCGCGGCCGCGTCATCACCGGCGCCAACAAGCGGCCGCTGAAGTCGCTGGCCGACATGCTCAAGGGCAAGCAGGGCCGCTTCCGGCAGAACCTGCTCGGCAAGCGCGTCGACTATTCGGGCCGCTCGGTGATCGTGGTCGGTCCCGAACTGCGCCTGCATCAGTGCGGCCTGCCGAAGAAGATGGCGCTCGAACTGTTCAAGCCGTTCATTTATTCGCGGCTCGACGCCAAGGGCCTGTCCACCACCGTGAAGCAGGCGAAGAAGCTGGTCGAGAAGGAGCGTCCCGAGGTCTGGGATATTCTCGATGAGGTGATCCGCGAGCATCCGGTGCTGTTGAACCGCGCGCCGACGCTGCATCGCCTCGGCATTCAGGCGTTCGAGCCGGTCCTGATCGAGGGCAAGGCGATCCAGCTCCATCCGCTGGTTTGCGCCGCGTTCAACGCCGACTTCGACGGCGACCAGATGGCCGTGCACGTTCCGCTGTCGCTGGAAGCGCAGCTCGAAGCGCGCGTCCTGATGATGTCGACCAACAACATCCTGCACCCGGCGAACGGCCAGCCGATCATCGTGCCGTCGCAGGACATCGTGCTCGGCCTCTACTACGTGTCGATCATGCGCGAAGGCCTGCCCGGCGAGGGCAAGATCTTCGGCGACATGGCCGAACTCGAGCACGCCCTGCATTCGAAGGTCATCCACCTCCACACCAAGATCAAGTACCGGTGGGAGGGCACCGACGAAACCGGCAAGACCACCAGGCGCTGGATCGAAACCACCGCGGGCCGCGTCATGCTCGGCACCTTGCTGCCGAAGAACCAGAAGATCTCGTACGACATCATCAACAAGCTGATGACCAAGCGCGAAATCTCCGGCGTGATCGACCAGGTCTACCGTCACTGCGGCCAGAAGGAGACGGTGATCTTCTGCGACCGCATCATGGCGCTCGGCTTCTACAATGCGTTCAAGGCCGGCATCTCGTTCGGCAAGGACGACATGGTGGTGCCGCACTCAAAGTGGAAGATCGTCGACACCACCCGTACGCTGGCGAAGGATTTCGAGCAGCAGTACAATGACGGCCTGATCACCCATGGCGAGAAGTACAACAAGGTGGTCGACGCCTGGTCGAAGGCGACCGAAGAAATCGCCAAGGAGATGATGAAGGAAATCTCCTCGACCAAGAAGACGCCGAAGGGCGCCGACGCCGACATCAACTCGATCTACATGATGGCGCATTCGGGCGCGCGCGGCTCGCCGGCCCAGATGCGTCAGCTCGCCGGTATGCGCGGCCTGATGGCGAAGCCGTCGGGTGAAATCATCGAGACGCCGATCATTTCCAACTTCAAGGAAGGTCTGTCGGTGCTCGAATACTTCAACTCGACCCACGGCGCCCGCAAGGGCCTCGCGGACACCGCGTTGAAGACCGCGAACTCCGGTTACCTGACCCGCCGTCTGGTCGACGTGGCGCAGGACTGCATCATCACGCAGGACGATTGCGGCACCAAGCTCGGCATCAAGATGCGCGCCATCGTCGATGCCGGCACTGTCGTCGCTTCGCTGGCGTCGCGTATCCTCGGCCGCACCACGGGCGAGGACCTGCGCGATCCCGCGACCAACAAGGTCGTGGTCAAGCGCGGCACGCTGATGGAAGAGACGCATGTCGACGCCATCCAGCAGGCCGGCATCCAGGAAGTGAAGATCCGTTCGGCCCTGACCTGCGAACTCGTCAACGGCATCTGCGGCAAGTGCTACGGCCGCGATTTGGCCCGCGGCACGCCGGTCAACCACGGCGAGGCGGTCGGCGTCATCGCCGCTCAGTCGATCGGTGAACCCGGCACGCAGCTGACGATGCGCACGTTCCACATCGGCGGCGCGGCGCAGATCAACGAGCAGTCGTTCGTGGAGTCGAACTTCGACGGCAAGGTGACCATCAAGAACAAGGCCATCGCCCGGAACAGCGAAGGTCATCTGGTCGCGATGGTTCGCAACATGGTGTTTGCGATCACCGATGCCGACGGCACCGAGCGTGCGACCCACCGCATTCAGTACGGCGCGCGCGTGCACGTCGATGAAGGCGACATGGTCAAGCGCGGCCAGCGCATCGCGGAGTGGGATCCGTACTCGCGGCCGGTTCTCACCGAAGTCGAAGGCACCATCGGGTTCGAGGATCTGGTCGAAGGCCAGTCGATCTCGGAAACGCTGGACGAATCGACCGGTATCGCCAAGCGCGTCGTCATCGATTGGCGCGCGTCGCGGGGCGGGGCGGATCTGCGCCCGGCCATCGTCGTCAAGGGCAAGGACGGCAAGGTGCTGAAGCTCGCACGTGGCGGCGATGCCCGCTACATGCTGTCGGTCGACGGCATTCTGTCGGTCGACGTCGGCGCCAAGGTCAAGGCCGGCGACATCCTGGCGCGTATCTCCACGGAAAGCGCCAAGACCCGCGACATCACCGGCGGTCTGCCGCGGGTGGCCGAACTGTTCGAGGCCCGCAAGCCAAAGGACGCGGCGATCATCGCGGAAATCGCGGGCACCATCCGCTTCGGCCGCGACTACAAGAACAAGCGCCGCATCTCGATCGAGCCGATGGACAAGACCGAGGAGACCAGGGAGTACCTGATCCCGAAGGGCAAGCACATCCATCTGCAGGACGGCGACATCGTCGAAAAGGGCGATTTCATCGTCGAAGGCAATCCGGCTCCGCACGACATCCTGGCGATCAAGGGCATCGAGGAACTCGCTGCCTATCTGGTCAACGAAATCCAGGAAGTCTACCGGCTGCAGGGCGTGCTCATCAACGACAAGCACATCGAGGTGATTGTCCGTCAGATGCTGCAGAAGGTCGAGGTCACCGACCAGGGCGACACCGACATGATCTCGGGCGAGCAGGTCGACAAGATCGAGTTCGACGCGCTCAACCTGAAGGCCAAGGAAGAGGGCAAGAAGCCCGCCACGGGAACGCCGGTTCTGCTCGGCATCACCAAGGCGAGCCTGCAGACCCGCTCGTTCTTCTCGGCGGCCTCGTTCCAGGAGACCACCCGCGTGCTCACCGAAGCCGCCGTCAACGGCAAGGTGGACCCGCTGGAAGGCCTCAAGGAGAACGTCATTGTCGGCCGGCTGATCCCGGCGGGCACCGGCGCCTCGATGGCCAAGATCCGCGAAGTCGCGGTCAAGCGCGACAAGCTGATCCTCGACGAGCGCGAGAAGCAGGCGACGATCGTGCCGACCGCTCCGGAAGCGGAGCCGCTGGCCCTGCCGCCGGCGGAGTAAGGGTTCCGTTCCACCTGGTTCCTATCAACAACAAAAGCCGGCTGCGAAGCCGGCTTTTCCTTTTTTGACGGCGCGACCCGTGCTTCACCCATAAGGGTGATACGTGCTACCAGCTCACGGTGTGCAGTCCGGCCATGTTGACGATCCCCTTCGATTCCCCATGAACGCATCAATTGATCCAGAACGCCTGATCGATCGCATTTATGAGGCCGGACTCATCCCCTCGCTTTGGCCAGCCCTGCTTGGCGAACTCGGTGCGGCGGTCGGCGGCAATGGCGGTTTTCTGTTCGGCGTGCGGGATGGCTACACAAGCGCGGTCAATTCTGTCGAATATGACGCGCTCATGCCGGTTTTCCTGACAGAGGGATGGAGCGAACGCGATCCTAACCTGCCGCGCGCCATCGCGCTGAATCGTGCAGGCTTCGTCACTGACTATGACCTCCTCTCGGAGGAGGAGATTGCGACCAACGAAGTCTACTGCAACTTTTACCGCAAACATGGCCTCGGCTACCGGGCCGGGACGATCATTCCGATGCCGAGCGGCGATTCAATCGCGATTGTGCTGCCGCGGCATCAGGATCACGGCCCGGTGCCGCAACAGGTCGTCGATCTGCTGGATGGATTGCGGCCGCATCTGGCCCGGGCTTCCCTTGCAGCAAACCGCCTTGGCTTCGAGCGCGCACTTGCTCAGGTTGATGCATTGCAGGCGCTCGGCCTGCCGGGCGCGGTGCTGCGCGGGCCCGGCCGGGTGTTCGCGGCGAACGGCCTGTTCGATACGCTGATGCCTTCGCTGTTTCAGGATCGCGCCCAGCGCGTGATGATGACGGACGTTGCGGCGGATGCGCTGCTCGCCGAAGCGCTCGGTACGCTGCCTCTTGCCGGCAGCCGGACCGTGAAATCCATACCGGTCGCCGCGACGGTGGATCACGTGCCGATGGTGCTGCATGTCATCCCGGTACGCGGCGCCGCCCGCGATATCTTCACCCAGGCCACCGCGCTGCTGGTGGTGACGCCGGTCGACCGCGCCGCGGTGCCGACCGCGGAAGTCCTGCAAGGCCTGTTCGACCTGACACCGGCGGAAGCGCGCGTGGCGCGAGGCATTGGCCAGGCCGAAACCGTTGATGCACTTGCCGACGCGACAGGCGTCAATCGGGAGACGGTGCGCAGCCAGCTCAAGGCCGTGCTGTCCAAGACCGGCCTGTCGCGCCAGCAGGAGCTGGTCAGCCTGCTGGCCGGCAAGGCGTTCCGTGGCGGTTAGACAGCCGCGCCCAGGGCTGCGGAGGTGGACCCTCCGGGCGCCCGTGCCGACGGAATAGGGCTTCCGCAAGAATACGGTGCGAAGACAAAAGGCCGGCACAAGCCGGCCATTTTGCTGCTTTCTTTCATTGCTGCGTTGCGAGGACCTGCTTTGTTCATCTTCCCTTCAGGGTGAAAAGCGATTTTGGTAATGTGGTTTAGACCGGCTGCTTCCCGAAGGCAGGGGGCCGGAGGGCGACGGAAAAGACATGTTGGATCTTGCAATCGTAGGCGGCGGCCCGGGTGGGCTGATGAGCGCGTGGTACTTGAAGAAAAAGCTCGGCGATCTCTGCCGCGTCACGATCTACGAGGCATCCGACCGGGTCGGCGGCAAGATCGTCTCGCGGAAGTTCGATTCCGCGCCGGCGATGTATGAGGCCGGCGTCGCCGAAATCTACGATTATTCGATGACCGGCCCGGATCCGCTGCGGGAACTGATCCAGCATTTCGGCCTGCAGACGATACCGATGGACGCCGAGCAGGTGCACCTCGATGGCGAGCTGCTCAACGACGTGCCGGGCATGCGCCGCAAGTATGGCGAGAGGACCGCGGCTGCGATCGAGGCGTTCCGCAAGCGCTGCAGCGATATGGTATCGCCGATCGAGTATTATGAGGGCGTCGGCGCCCACGACAACGAGCATCCCTGGGCCTACATGACCTGCGAGGAAGTGCTGGACGAGGAGGTCGACGATCCGATCGCCAAGCGCTTCTTCAAGGTGATGGCACGTTCCGATATCGCGACCGAAAGCCACAATACCAACGGGCTGAACGCGCTGAAGAACTTCGTGATGGATGTCGACGGCTATATCGGCCTGTATTCGATCCAGAACGGCAATGAGCAGTTGATCGAGTGCCTGCGCTCGGAAGTCGATGCCAACATCCAGCTCAATCACCGCGTGCTCAAGGTCGGCAAGACCGATAGCGGCCGCTATCAGCTCAACATGATGAACGGGAAGGGGCCGGAGACACGGGATTTCGATCTGGTGCTGATGTGTCTGCCGCATTCTTGGCTCGCCACCATGCGCTGGGATGGCGAAGAGCTGCGCAAGTCGATGGTCAAGCACGTCGCCTATTTCGACAAACCGGCGCATTATCTGCGGGTTTCGATCCTGTTCGACGAACCGTTCTGGGGCGAGAAGATACAAGGCGCCTGGTTCATGTCGGAAGCGTTCGGCGGCTGCTGCGTCTACAACGAAGGCGCACGCCATGACGTCGGCCGGCACGGCGTGCTGAACTGGCTGATCGCCGGTTCCGATGCGCTGGCATATGCCAATCTGAGCGACCAGGAACTGATCGATGCCGCGTTGAAGTCGCTTCCGGCGTCCTTCGGCGACGCGCGCGACCATTTTCTGGAAGGCAAGATCCACCGCTGGCTGTCTTCGGTGAATGCGCTGCCGGGCGGCCTGCCGGTGCGCGACGTCATGACCAACCACCGGCCGGAGCCAAAGCAGCATCCGGGAATCGTCGTGGTCGGCGACTATCTGTTCGATTCGACGCTGAACGGCCTGCTCGACTCCTCCGACGCCGCCACCGATATCATCTTGACCGAGATGATGCGGCTGCGCCGCGCCCGCGCACAAGAGGACGGGATATCGTCCGACAAGATCGACCGCAGCTATTTCGAGAATTACCGTGGCGTCGGCCCCTACAGCGAAGTCTGGAGCCGGTTTACCGATCCGGCCTATCTGACGGACCTGATCAAGATCGTCTGGAACAGGGCCAAGGGCTACAAGCTGCTGGTTGCCGGCTCCGCCAGCGGCGAACTGGTCGGCGCGCTGCGCGAGCGCGGCATCGATGCCTGGGGTATCGAAAACAACAAGGCGATCCACGCCAAAACCCCGAAGGCGCTGAAAAAGTACAACAAGCTCGGCTCCATCGTCGACATGCCGTTCAAGGATGGCGAATTCGATTTCGTGTTCGAGACCAGCCTGTGTCACGTCGCCGAAAAGCAGGTCCCGCGGGCGGTGCGCGAACTCAACCGCGTCGTGAAGACCGGGCTGCTGTTCGGATCGGTGACGTCGGACATGGCCCCCGCGCTGATCGACCGTTACGACCTGTTGCGCGGCGTGAAGAAGCTCGGCACCTGGTGGGAATGGTCTGAATTGTTCTTCGGCAGCGGCTTCGACCTCTCGATGCACCGCCGCGACTGCACCGATGCGGTGTGGGCGGCGACGCTGGCTGCCAACAAGGGGCCGGGGCAGTGGTACGCCGACGCCGACAGCCTGCGCTATTCGTTCTTCGACAAGGTCGAATCGGACGATTGAGGTCCGAACGGTGTATTAAGGCGCGACCGGCTCTGATGAATCAGCGCGGGTTGCGCCAAATGTTTGCCGAATTGATCCCGATCGCATAGAATCCGCACGGGTAGCGCTCGCCGCTGCCGCGTTCGATTTGCGGTCAAGCCGGCCGTGCAGCATCGGTTGGTTTCATGGCGCCCAAGCCTCCTTCCTCGGATGATCTGAATCCCGCGCCGGCGGACGATCCTGAGCTGACGAAGAAGCTCGTGTTGGAGGCTGTCGCGCCGCTTTCCGGCGGTAAGGGGGCCGGCGCGCCCCCCGACGATGACAAGGACGACCAAAAGGACGAGCTGGAGCTCGACGACGATGATGATGACGAGGACCTCGTCGTCTTCACCGCCAAGGAAGCCGCCGGCGCGATGGCGACCATCTACGGCTTCGTCAGGCCGTATCTCGGCAATTACAGGAAGCTGCTCGTCTTCGTGACCTTCGGCGTTCTCGTTGAGACGCTGTTCAACGTCATCATGCCGCTGAGCCTCAAATTCCTGATCGACGACGCGCTCGGCGAAGAGGACTTTCAGGCGCTCTACAAGATCCTCGGCGTGCTGGCGGTCGCCGGCATCATCACCTCGATTATCGCGGTCTGGTATGAACGCTGGGATGCGCGGCTGGCGGCGTGCATCATTGCCGACGTGCGGAGCCGGCTGTTCGAGCACGTCCAGAACCTGCCGGCGTCGTATTTTGCCCGCACCAAGCGCGGCGAGATTCTCTCACGCTTTTCGATCGACCTTGCGGCCTTCGAAGGCTCGGTCAAGACCTTCGCCAACAGCGCGGCGCTGCCGTTCCTGGAACTGATAGCCGGCATCATCCTGATGCTGTTTTTGAACTGGCAGCTCGCGGCAGTCGCCTTGCTGGTATTCCCGATCACGCTGATCGGGCCGCGGATCCTGACGCCGAAGGCGGTGCAGGCGAATTACGAGCAGAAGCTCAACGAATCGGCGCTGCTCGGTACGGTGCAGGAAAATGTGGCCGCGCAGGCGGTGATCAAGGCGTTCAGCCTGCAGCGCCGCACGCTGGGTTGGTTCACCATGCGCAACCAGGAAGTGCGCATCAAGACCGCGTCCGCCGTCTTCCTCTCCACGATGGTGGAGCGCACCGTCACCATTTCAGTATTGCTGCTGCACCTCGTGGTGCTGGCGATCGGCGCCTATCTCGCCACCAAGGGCCAGATCACCATCGGCACCTTCGTCACCTTCGAGAGCGCGTTCTGGGAGGTGTCCTACAACATCGCCCATCTGATGCATTTCATTCCGGTGTCGATCCAGTCGGCGGCGGCGGTGCGGCACATCCAGGAACTGCTGGATGAGCCGACGCGGGGCGCCGATCGCCCGGGCGCGCCCGATATGCCGCGCATCACCAACGACATCACCTTCGACCGCGTTACCTTTGCTTACGAGGGCAGCGACACGCCGGTGCTCGACAATTTCAGCCTCAAGCTCGGCGTCGGCAAGCGCATCGCGATCGTCGGCCCCAGCGGCTCGGGCAAGAGCACGCTGCTCAACCTGATCCTGCGTCTTTACACGCCGGACGAGGGGCGCGTGGCCATCGACGGCGTCGATATCCGCCGCGTGACCCGCGAATCCCTGCGCAGCGGTATGGCGGTCGTGTTCCAGGAGAACATGCTATTCAACATGTCGATCCGGGAGAACATCCGGCTCGGCAAGGAAGGCGCCAGCGACGAGGAGGTCGAGGAAGCGGCGCGCAAGGCCGAGATCCACAGCTACATCATGAGCCTGCCGCAGAAATACGACACGCCGGTCGGCGAGCGCGGCGACACGCTGTCGGGCGGCCAGCGCCAGCGCATCGCAATCGCGCGCGCGATCATCCGCAATCCCTCGCTGCTGCTGCTCGATGAGGCGACCTCGGCGCTCGATCAGACCACGGAAGCCGCGATCAACCGCACGCTTCTCAACGTGGCGGAGGGCCGCACCATGATCTGGTCGACCCACCGTCTGACGTCGGTGGTCGAGATGGACGAGATCATCGTGATTTCAGGCGGCAAGGCGATCGAGCGGGGCTCGCATACGCAGTTGCTCGCGGCCAACGGCGTTTATCGCAAGCTCTGGGACGACCAGGGCCACAGGCAGCATGACGCCGCCGGTCAGGCCGACGACGACAATGAAGACGACGACGATGATGAGGATGACGACGAGGAGTGAGCGCGGCGGCTTGACCCCGCGCTGATTCCGTTTCGCATCCGCCGCAGGGCGCCTTCACCGAACCACGCCAGGAAGCGCGCCCAGCGCTGCGCACGCCAGTAGAGCCCGTTCTCGATCGTGAGCTTGCGGAAGCTTATGGCTTTCGCCATCGACCAGGTATCGCAAGCCTGCTTGACCGGATCGTCGTAAAAGGAAGCGATCTTGTCCGCGCCCATGCCCTCGGTCGCAAGCCAGGCGGGGATATGGACGTTGCAGAGCTGGGCTATGTCGGTGAACACCTTGTCGGTGCCGGTGCCGGTAACCGGGCAGGTGGCCGCAAAGGCGTCGCCGACCAGCACGACGCCCGCTTGGCGATGGCCGGTTGAGACATAGAGATCGGCGGGCCTGATCTTGACGTCGCCGGCAACGCCGTATTCGCCGGTGATGCGGCGCAGCCTGGGCAGCGCGGCGTTCATGGTTTCGACCGGCCTGTGACGCATCTCGCGCAGCCAGGGGTCGTCGACCTCGCGGTAGACGAAAAGGTTGGCCCGCATCCGGCTTCCGACAGGGAAGAGCGTTACATAGGCGACGTGCTCCTTTACCCGTTCCGAAAAATAGGTGAGGGCGGGAAATTCGAAGGCCGGGCGTCCGACCGGCACCAGGTTGAATCCGATCGAGATGGAATGGCTGACGCTGAGGACCTGGCGCTCGATGCCGAGATTGCGGCGCAGCCCGACACTCAGGCCATTGGCCAGCACCACCAGCCGCGCCGAGATGGTTTCGCCGTTGGACAGCGTGAGATTCTGCCGCTCTGCGCTGGTCGAGACATCGGTCACCTTGGCGTAGATCAGTTCGGCGGGGGACGGGATTTCGGCGCGGATCGCGCCGATCAGCGCGTCATACATGATGCCGTATTGGCGGCTCGGCTTCTTGTCGAGCAGGTAGCCGAATCGCGCGATCCAGTTTTCGCCGTCATGGGTGGCCGAGCGAAGCACCGAATCGGCGATTCCGGTCTGATAAAAACGATCGAGCTGCTCGTCGCCGCTGATTTTTTCGACGCGGAAGTCGAATGGATAGACCTGATGCGGATCGATCAGAACCGTCGGAATTCCCGCACGTCCAAGCATGGCGGCCGCGGTCGAGCCGGCAAGGCCGCCGCCGATGATCGCGATATCGGTATACTTCATGGGGGATTCCCGGTCTCGAAGCGGTAGTTTTGCGCCCCGAAAGGCAAACAAAAGCTTAGCCGGGAAAAAGTGGAACCAGTATTTAGTGTTTTTGGATATTTTTATCCGGGTAAAATTAGCGGCTGGCGCGACTCAAGTGAGGGCGGGGCACCGCTATTTCGAGCTTGCCGAATTCGCGCGAAGCACTGAATCCGCAGACGCCATAGGCGTTTCCAGCGTTCTCGTTTCGCTTGACTTAGCTATCCACCGCTTATAGAAGACGGCCACTTAACGACAGGCGGTGAGCAACGCCAGCGTCGGAACGGAACACCCTTTCAAATCCTTACGGAAGTTTCCTAAAGGACCTGGACGGGCACCAACCTCGACGAATGCCGCTCAAACGCTGTCGATCATATTGCTAGGCAATGCCAGGACGATTTTAGTTCTCTTGAGCACGTCCTCTTGAGAGTGAACTCGGATGCATGACCACGGTAGCAGGCCGGACAGCGAACGCTGATCGGCCTTTATTCGCGGTCCTCTGCGGCGTCGAAGCGCTTTCCGCTCAGCGATGGGTGGTTGGCGCGATTTCGCTTTGCGTGGATGTTTTTCACGCAAGGCGGGCCGAACGGAACGGCTAGTTCCGAGAAGAATTTGCGAAAGCCATTCTAGGTTTCGCGCGAACTAAAGGGTGAAGGCTGACATGCCGACGATCAACCAGCTGATCGCAAAACCGCGTGCGGTGCAGAAGTCACGCAAGAAGGTGCCGGCGCTGCAGCAGTCGCCGCAGAAGCGCGGCGTTTGCACGCGCGTCTACACCACGACCCCGAAGAAGCCGAACTCGGCGCTTCGTAAGGTTGCCAAGGTGCGCCTGACCAACGGCTTCGAAGTGATCGGTTACATCCCGGGTGAAGGCCATAACCTTCAGGAGCACTCGGTGGTCATGATCCGCGGCGGCCGCGTCAAGGACTTGCCCGGCGTGCGCTACCACATCCTCCGCGGCGTCCTCGATACCCAGGGCGTCAAGAACCGTAAGCAGCGTCGTTCGAAGTACGGCGCGAAGCGTCCGAAGTAAGCGGGAACAGATCAGATGTCTCGTCGCCATTCTGCTGAAAAGCGTGAAGTGAATCCGGATCCGAAGTTCGGGAACGTCATCATCACGAAGTTCATGAACTCGATCATGTACGACGGCAAGAAGTCCGCCGCCGAGAGCATCGTCTACGGCGCGCTCGCCATGATCGAAACCAAGACCAAGCAGGGCCCGCTGCCGGTTTTCGAACAGGCGTTGGAAAACGTCATGCCGACCATCGAAGTGCGGTCGCGTCGCGTCGGCGGCGCCACCTACCAGGTGCCGGTCGAAGTGCGCTCGGTTCGCCGCCAGGCGCTGGGCATTCGCTGGATCATCACGGCAGCGCGCGATCGCAACGAAAAGACGATGACGGAGCGGCTTTCGGCCGAGCTGCTCGACGCATCGAATAACCGGGGGAACGCCGTCAAGAAGCGTGAAGACGTGCACCGGATGGCGGAAGCCAACCGCGCCTTCTCGCACTATCGCTGGTAACGGCGAAACACGGATTTTAAGGAACAGCCCATGCCCCGCGTTCATGCCATAGAGAATTACCGCAACTTCGGTATTATGGCGCATATTGATGCCGGCAAGACCACGACCACCGAGCGCATCCTCTATTACACCGGCAAGAGCCACAAGATCGGCGAAGTGCACGAAGGTGCCGCGACGATGGACTGGATGGAGCAGGAGCAGGAGCGTGGCATCACGATCACCTCCGCTGCGACCACCGCATTCTGGAACGGCAAGCGTCTGAATATCATCGACACCCCCGGCCACGTCGACTTCACCATCGAAGTCGAGCGTTCGCTGCGCGTGCTCGACGGCGCCGTGTGCGTGCTCGATTCCAACCAGGGCGTCGAACCGCAGACCGAAACCGTCTGGCGTCAGGGCGACAAGTACAAGGTTCCGCGCATCGTCTTCGCCAACAAGATGGACAAGACCGGCGCGGACTTCTTCAAGTGTCTCGCCGACATCGTTGACCGCCTCGGCGCCAAGCCGATCGCGATCCAGCTTCCGATCGGCGCCGAGAACAATTTCAAGGGCCTCGTCGACCTCGTGAAGATGCAGGGCATCATCTGGAACGATGAATCGCTCGGTGCGAAGTTTGACTACGTCGATATTCCGGCCGACATGGTCGACCAGGCCAAGGAGTATCGCGAGAAGATGGTGGAAGCCGCCGTCGAGCTCGATGATGACGCCTTGGCTGCCTTCCTTGACGGCAAGGAGCCGGACGAGGCGACGCTGAAGCGGCTGATCCGCAAGGCCGTGCTGACCGGCGCGTTCTATCCCGTGCTGTGCGGTTCGGCGTTCAAGAACAAGGGCGTGCAGCCGCTGCTCGACGCCGTCGTCGACTATCTGCCGTCGCCGGTCGACGTGCCCGCGATCAAAGGCATGGATGATGACGGCAACGAAGTGCTGCGCAAGGCCGACGACAAGGAGCCGCTCGCTCTGCTCGCGTTCAAGATCATGGACGACCCGTTCGTCGGCACCATCACTTTCTGCCGCATCTATTCGGGCGTCCTGCAGAGCGGCACCGGTGTCGTCAATTCGACCCGCGAAAAGAAAGAGCGTATCGGCCGTATGCTTTTGATGCATGCGAACAACCGCGAAGACATCAAGGAAGCCTATGCCGGCGACATCGTCGCGTTGGCGGGCCTGAAGGAAGCGCGCACCGGTGACACGCTGTGCGATCCCGACAAGCAGGTGATCCTCGAAAAGATGGAATTCCCGGAGCCGGTGATCGAAATCGCGATCGAGCCGAAGTCGAAGGCCGACCAGGAAAAGCTCGGCGTGGCGCTGGCCAAGCTCGCCGCCGAAGATCCGTCGTTCCGCGTGTCGACCGACCAGGAGTCCGGCCAGACCATTCTCAAGGGCATGGGCGAACTCCATCTCGACATCAAGGTCGACATCCTCCGCCGCACCTACAAGGTGGACGCCAACATCGGCGCGCCGCAGGTGGCGTTCCGCGAGCGGGTCACCAAGCGCGCTGAAGTCAAGTACACGCACAAGAAGCAGACCGGCGGTACCGGTCAGTTCGCCGAAGTGTCGATCATCGTCGAGCCGAACGAGCCCGGCAAGGGCTACGAGTTCGAATCGAAGATCGTCGGCGGCGCGGTGCCGAAGGAATACATCCCCGGCGTCGAAAAGGGCCTCAACAGCGTGATGGGCTCGGGCGTGGTCGCCGGCTTCCCGGTGGTGGACGTCAAGGTCCAGCTGGTCGACGGCAAGTATCACGACGTCGACTCTTCGGCGCTGGCCTTCGAAATCGCATCGCGCGCGGCATTCCGCGAAGCGCTGCAGAAGGGCAAGTCCGTTCTGCTCGAGCCGATCATGAAGGTCGAGGTGGTGACCCCGGAAGACTATACCGGTTCGGTCATTGGCGACCTGAATTCGCGGCGCGGCCAGATCCAGGGCCAGGACATGCGCGGCAACGCCAACGTCATCAATGCGATGGTGCCGCTCATGAACATGTTCGGGTACGTGAATAACCTGCGCTCGATGAGCCAGGGACGCGCGACCTTTACGATGCAATTCGATCACTACGCTGAAGCGCCGGCGAACGTGTCGGCAGAAGTCCAGAAGAAGTTTGCCTGATTGTCGTTGGTTCAAAGCTAACGACTGAACGGAGAGTCAAATGGCCAAAGCAAAGTTTGAACGTAATAAACCGCACTGCAACATCGGAACCATCGGTCACGTCGACCATGGCAAGACATCGCTGACCGCAGCGATCACCAAGGTGCTGGCTGAAACCGGCGGTGCGACGTTCACGGCGTACGACCAGATCGACAAGGCGCCGGAAGAGAAGGCGCGCGGCATCACGATCTCGACCGCCCACGTCGAATACGAAACCACCAACCGGCACTACGCCCACGTCGACTGTCCGGGCCACGCCGACTACGTGAAGAACATGATCACCGGCGCAGCCCAGATGGATGGCGCGATCCTGGTCGTGTCGGCCGCCGACGGCCCGATGCCGCAGACCCGCGAGCACATCCTGCTCGCCCGTCAGGTCGGCGTTCCCGCGCTCGTCGTGTTCCTGAACAAGTGCGACATGGTCGACGATCCGGAACTGCTCGAACTCGTTGAGCTCGAAGTTCGCGAACTGCTTTCGAAGTACGAATTCCCGGGCGACACCATTCCGATCATCAAGGGCTCGGCGCTGGCCGCCCTCGAAGACAAGGACAAGGCGCTCGGTCACGACGCGATCCTCGAACTGATGAAGCAGGTCGACGCGTACATTCCGCAGCCGGAGCGTCCGATTGACCAGCCGTTCCTGATGCCGGTCGAAGACGTGTTCTCGATCTCGGGTCGCGGCACCGTTGTGACCGGTCGCGTCGAGCGCGGCATCGTCAAGGTCGGCGAGGAAATCGAAATCGTCGGTCTGCGCGACACCCAGAAGACCATCGTCACCGGCGTCGAAATGTTCCGCAAGCTGCTCGATCAGGGCCAGGCCGGCGACAACATCGGTGCGCTGCTCCGCGGCACCAAGCGTGAGGAAGTCGAGCGTGGCCAGGTGCTGTGCAAGCCGGGTTCGGTCAAGCCGCACACCAAGTTCAAGGCTGAGGCCTACATCCTGACCAAGGAAGAGGGCGGTCGTCACACCCCGTTCTTCACCAACTACCGGCCCCAGTTCTACTTCCGCACCACCGACGTGACCGGCGTCGTGCATCTGCCCGAAGGCACCGAAATGGTGATGCCGGGCGACAACATCGCGATGGAAGTGCACCTGATCGTGCCGATCGCGATGGAAGAAAAGCTGCGCTTCGCGATCCGTGAAGGCGGCCGCACCGTCGGTGCCGGCGTCGTCGCAAGCATCATCGAGTAAAGAGAAAACGAAAAGCGGATAGCGAATGGTTTCATTCGCTATTCGCCGCTCACTACTCGCATCAAGCGACGAAGAAAGAGACAACGGCAATGAACGGCCAAAATATTCGCATCCGTCTCAAGGCGTTCGACCATCGTATCCTCGATACGTCGACCCGCGAGATCGTGAACACGGCGAAACGTACCGGTGCCCAGGTTCGCGGTCCCATTCCGCTGCCCACCCGCATCGAGAAGTTCACCGTCAACCGTTCACCGCACGTCGACAAGAAGAGCCGCGAGCAATTCGAGATGCGCACCCACAAGCGCCTTCTCGACATCGTCGATCCGACCCCGCAGACCGTCGATGCTTTGATGAAGCTCGACCTGGCCGCCGGTGTCGACGTCGAGATCAAGCTCTAAGATTTTCAGGATCGTCCGAAGTTAGCGGACAGAAAGAACAGGAAGCACGCCGATGCGCTCCGGAGTGATCGCACAAAAGGTCGGGATGACGCGGGTCTTTACGGAGACCGGCGAACATATTCCTGTGACCGTGCTGAAGCTGGGCAATTGCCAGGTGCTGGGCCACCGCACGACCGAGAAGAACGGTTATGTTGCGCTGCAGCTCGGTTCGGGTACCCGCAAGACCGTCTATCTGCCGAAGGCAGAGCGCGGCCAGTTTGCGGTCGCCAAGGTCGAGCCCAAGCGTAAGGTCACCGAGTTCCGCGTGTCGGAAGACGCGCTGATCCCGGTTGGCGCCGAGATTCAGGCGGACCATTTCGTGGTCGGCCAGTTCGTCGACGTCACCGGCACCTCGGTCGGTAAGGGTTTTGCCGGCGGCATGAAGCGCTGGAATTTCGGCGGTCTGCGCGCCACCCACGGTGTGTCGGTGTCGCATCGTTCGATCGGTTCGACCGGCGGACGTCAGGATCCCGGCAAGACCTTCAAGAACAAGAAGATGCCCGGTCACATGGGTGTCGATCGCATCACCACGCTCAATCTGCGTGTGGTGCAGACCGACGTCGAGCGCGGCCTGATCCTCGTCGAAGGCGCCGTTCCCGGCTCCAAGGGCGGCTGGATCTCGGTGCGCGATGCTGTCAAGAAGCCGCTGCCGAAGGAAGCTCCGAAGCCCGGCAAGTTCAAGGTTGCCGGCGGTGAGCAGGCTCAGGCTCCGGCCGAGCAGGAGGGCGCGTGAGATGGAACTGAAAGTCACGACCCTTGAAGGCAAGGAAGCTGGTTCGGTCCAGCTCTCGGACGCGATCTTCGGCCTCGAGCCGCGCGCCGACATCATCCAGCGTTGCGTGCAATGGCAGCTCAACAAGCGCCAGGCCGGAACGCACAAGACGCAGGGTCGCGCCGACGTCTGGCGCACCGGCAAGAAGATGTACAAGCAGAAGGGCACCGGCGGCGCCCGTCACGGCTCGGCCCGCGTGCCGCAGTTCCGCGGCGGTGGCCGTGCGTTCGGTCCGGTGGTTCGCTCGCACGCGACCGACCTGCCGAAGAAGGTGCGCGCGCTGGCGCTCAAGCATGCCTTGTCGGCGAAGGCCAAGGACGGCGGCCTGATCGTGATCGACAATGCGCAGGTCAAGGACGCCAAGACCAAGGCGCTGGTCGGTCATTTCTCAGGGTTGGGCCTGACCAATGCGCTGATCATCGACGGCGCCGAGGTGCATGCCGGTTTCGCGACCGCTGCGCGCAACATTCCGAATATCGACGTGCTGCCGATCCAGGGCATCAACGTCTATGACATTCTGCGTCGTCAGAAGCTCGTGCTGACGAAGGCGGCAGTCGATGCGCTGGAGGCGCGCTTCAAATGAAGAATATCGATCCGCGCCATTACGACGTGATCGTCGCACCCGTCGTCACCGAAAAGGCGACGGTTGCGTCCGAGCACAACAAGGTCGTGTTCAGGGTCGCCAGCAAGGCGACCAAGCCGCAAATCAAGGAAGCCGTCGAAAAGCTGTTCGACGTCAAGGTGAAGCGTGTGAACACGCTGGTCCGCAAGGGCAAGACCAAGGTGTTCCGCGGCAATTTCGGTTCGCAGTCGGACGTGAAGCGGGCTGTCGTGACCCTCGAAGAGGGCCACCGCATCGACGTCACTACCGGACTATAAGGCGACACAGCGATGGCATTGAAAACATACAATCCGACGACGCCGGGCCAGCGCCAGCTGGTGATGGTCGACCGTTCGGCGCTCTATAAGGGCAAGCCGGTCAAGGCGTTGACCGAGGGCAAGATCAGCAATGGCGGCCGCAACAACACCGGCCGTATCACGGTGCGTTTCCGCGGCGGTGGCCACAAGAAGGCCTACCGCATGGTGGACTTCAAGCGGAACAAGGTCGACGTTCCCGCCGTCGTCGAGCGGCTGGAGTACGATCCGAACCGCACCGCGTTCATCGCGCTGATCAAGTATCAGGACGGCGAGCAGGCCTACATCCTGGCGCCGCAGCGTCTGGCTGCGGGCGACACCGTGGTTGCCGGCAACTATGTCGACGTCAAGCCCGGCAATGTCATGCCCATGGGCAACATGCCGGTCGGCACCATCATCCATAATATCGAGATGAAGATCGGGAAGGGCGGCCAGATCGCGCGTTCGGCCGGCACCTACGCCCAGATCGTCGGCCGCGACCAGGACTACGTCATTCTGCGCCTGAACTCGGGCGAGCAGCGCCTGGTGCACGGCCGTTGCCGCGGCACCATCGGTGCGGTGTCGAACCCCGATCACATGAACATCTCGATCGGCAAGGCCGGCCGTACCCGCTGGCTCGGCTGGCGTCCGCATAACCGCGGCGTCGTCATGAACCCGATCGACCATCCGCACGGCGGCGGCGAAGGCCGCACCTCGGGCGGCCGCCACCCGGTCACCCCGTGGGGCAAGCCGACCAAGGGCAAGAAGACCCGTTCGAACAAGTCGACCAATCGATTCATCCTCCTAAGCCGCCACAAGCGGAAGAAGTAAGGAACGCCGGACATGGTACGTTCAGTCTGGAAAGGCCCGTTCGTCGAAGCCTCTCTGCTCAAGAAGGCAGATGCTGCGCGCGCGTCGGGCCGTCACGACGTCATCAAGATCTGGAGCCGCCGCTCGACCATCCTGCCGCAGTTCGTCGGCCTGGTTTTCGGCGTCTACAACGGCCAGAAGCATGTGCCGGTATCGATCAACGAGGAAATGGTGGGTCACAAGTTCGGCGAGTTCTCGCCGACCCGTACCTTCCATGGCCATTCTGGCGACAAGAAAGCCAAGAAGGCTTGAGGAATAGACGATGAGCAAACCAAAGCGCGAACGTGTCCTCGCGGACAACGAGGCCAAGGCAGTTGCCCGGATGCTGCGCGTCAGCCCGCAGAAGCTCAATCTTGTCGCGCAGCTGATCCGCGGCCGGAAGGCGTCTTCTGCGCTCGCCGACCTGCAGTTTTCGCGCAAGCGGATCGCGGTCGACGTCAAGAAGTGCCTGGAATCGGCGATCGCGAACGCCGAGAACAACCACGACCTCGAGGTCGACGATCTCGTCGTCGCCGAGGCGCATGTCGGCAACGGCATCGTGATGAAGCGTTTTTCGCCGCGCGGCCGTGGCCGTTCGGGCCGTATCTACAAACCATTCTCGCAGCTGACGATCGTTGTGCGTCAGGTCGAAGCCGAGGCGAGCGCTTAAGCGCGCAGGAGAAAACGATGGGTCAAAAGATCAATCCAATCGGACTGCGTCTCGGCATCAACCGCACGTGGGATTCCCGTTGGTTCGCCGGCAAGAACGAGTACGGCAAGCTGTTGCATGAAGACGTCAAGATCCGCGAGATTCTGCACAAGGAACTCAAGCAGGCGGCCGTCGCCCGCATCGTGATCGAGCGTCCGCACAAGAAGTGCCGCGTGACGATCCACTCGGCGCGTCCGGGTGTGGTGATCGGCAAGAAGGGCGCCGACATCGACAAGCTGCGCAAGCGGGTTGCCGACATCACGGCTTCCGACGTCGTCATCAACATCGTCGAAATCCGCAAGCCGGAGCTCGACGCTACCCTGGTCGCCGAATCGATCGCCCAGCAGCTCGAGCGCCGCGTCGCTTTCC
The DNA here is from genome assembly GCF_003062295.1 of Bradyrhizobium algeriense. Classification (GTDB taxonomy): domain Bacteria; phylum Pseudomonadota; class Alphaproteobacteria; order Rhizobiales; family Xanthobacteraceae; genus Bradyrhizobium; species Bradyrhizobium algeriense. The sequence continues at coordinate 77,709 of NZ_PYCN01000011.1, forward strand.
GCCGCGCCATGAAGCGGGCGGTGCAGTCGGCGATGCGTCTCGGCGCCGAAGGCATTCGTATCAATTGCTCGGGCCGTCTCGGCGGCGCCGAAATCGCGCGCATGGAGTGGTATCGCGAGGGCCGCGTGCCGTTGCACACGCTGCGCGCCGACGTCGATTACGGCGTGGCGACCGCGTTCACCACGTTCGGTACCTGCGGCGTCAAGGTCTGGATCTTCAAGGGTGAGATCCTCGAGCACGATCCGATGGCCCAGGACAAGAAGATGGCCGAAGGCGACACCGCACGTCCGCGCCGCGACGCAGCGTGAGACATCAGAAGAAGGTTTGAGGGCTTAAAGCCATGATGCAACCAAAGAAAACGAAGTTCCGGAAGGCGCATAAGGGCCGTATCCACGGCGTTGCGACTTCGGGTGCGACGTTGTCGTTCGGTCAATTCGGCCTGAAGGCGATGGCGCCCGAGCGCATCACCGCCCGCCAGATCGAAGCCGCGCGCCGCGCGCTGACCCGTCACATGAAGCGCGCCGGCCGCGTCTGGATCCGCGTGTTTCCGGACCTGCCGGTGTCGAAGAAGCCCGCCGAAGTCCGCATGGGCTCCGGCAAGGGTACGCCGGAACTGTGGGTGGCGCGGGTCAAGCCGGGCCGCGTGATTTTCGAGATCGACGGTGTCACGGTGCAGACCGCCAAGGAGGCGCTCTCGCTCGCCGCCGCCAAGCTGCCGATCAAGACGCGCTTCGTCGCGCGCATTGCGGAGTAACCGTCATGGCCCCGATGAAAGTTGAAGACATCCGCGCGATGAGCGACGACCAGAGGGAGGACGCCGTCCTCAATCTGAAGAAGGAGCGTTTTAATCTGCGTTTCCAGCGCGCCACCGGGCAGCTGGAGAACACCTCGCGGCTGCGTGAAGCCCGCCGCGACATCGCCCGCATCAAGACCATCGCCGCGCAAACGCGCGCGAAGAAGAAGTAAGAGGCCGTATTATGCCGAAACGTACCCTTCAAGGCGTGGTCGTGAGCGACAAGCAAGCCAAGACGGTGGTGGTGCGCGTCGATCGCCGCTTCACCCATCCGATCTACAAGAAGACGATCCGCCGCTCCAAGAACTACCACGCGCACGACGAGAACAGCGAGTTCAAGCCGGGCGACATGGTGTGGATCGAGGAGAGCAAGCCGATCTCCAAGTTGAAGCGCTGGACCGTGGTCCGGGGCGAGCAGAAGAAAACCGCCTGAGTTCGTTCGGCTTGGCCGGACGGGTAATCAGGAAAAATTTTAGGCGCTAATTCGAGCGCAACAGAAAGAGGACGAGGTGCATCAATGATTCAGATGCAGACCAACCTCGACGTGGCCGACAATTCAGGCGCACGCCGTGTCATGTGCATTAAGGTGCTCGGGGGCTCCAAGCGCCGCTATGCCACCGTGGGCGACGTTATCGTCGTGTCGATCAAGGAAGCGATTCCGCGCGGCAAGGTGAAGAAGGGCGATGTGATGAAGGCCGTCGTGGTGCGGGTCCGCAAGGACATCCGCCGCGCCGACGGCTCGGTCATCCGCTTCGACCGCAACGCCGCCGTGTTGATCAACAACCAGTCGGAGCCGGTCGGCACCCGTATCTTCGGGCCCGTGCCGCGCGAGCTGCGCGCCAAGAACCACATGAAAATCATCTCGCTTGCGCCGGAGGTGCTGTGATGGCTGCCAAGATCCGGAAAGGTGACAAGGTCATCGTGCTGAACGGCCGCGACAAGGGCCGCACCGGCGAAGTATTCGAGGTCCGCCCCGCCGAGAACAAGGCGCTGGTGCGCGGCGTCAACCTGGTGAAGCGTCACCAGAAGCAGACCCAGAACCAGGAAGGCGGCATCATCTCCAAGGAGTCGCCGATCCACCTGTCCAACATCGCCTATGTCGGCAAGGACGGCAAGCCGACCCGCGTGGGCTTCAAGATTCAGGCTGATGGCAAGAAGGTACGTATTGCCAAGAGCTCGGGAGCAGAGATCGATGGCTGATACCGCTTACACGCCGCGGCTGCGCGCGCAATTCGACAAGGAAATCCGCGGCAAGCTGACCGAACAGTTCGGCTATGCCAACGTCATGCAGGTGCCGCGGCTGGACAAGGTCGTGCTCAACATGGGCGTCGGCGATGCCGTCAACGACCGCAAGAAGGCCGAGACCGCGGCTGGCGAACTGACCCAGATCGCCGGCCAGAAGGCGATCGTGACCTATTCGCGCGTTGCGATCGCGACCTTCAAGCTGCGTGAAAACCAGCCGATCGGCTGCAAGGTCACGCTGCGCAAGGCCAAGATGTACGAGTTCATCGATCGTCTCGTGAACGTGGCGCTGCCGCGCGTGCGCGACTTCCGTGGCCTCAATCCGAAGAGCTTCGATGGTCGCGGCAATTACTCGCTCGGCCTCAAGGAGCACATCATTTTCCCCGAAATCGATTTCGACAAGGTTTCGGAGGCCCGCGGCATGGACATCACGGTCTGCACCACGGCGAAGACCGACGACGAGGCGCGTGCCTTGTTGACCGCATTCAATTTCCCGTTCCGGCAGTGAGAAGCCACTAAAGCCTCTCAAACGCGGAAACCCAGGAGCCAAAGCATGGCAAAGAAGAGTTCGATCGAGAAGAACAACCGGCGCAAGCGGATGACGAAGAACGCCGCCCCGCAGCGTGCGAAGCTGAAGGCGATCATCGCTGACAAGACCCGGCCGATGGAAGAGCGGTTCGCGGCGACGCTGAAGCTCGCCCAGATGCCGCGCAATTCGTCGGCGACGCGCATCCGCAACCGCTGCGAACTGACCGGCCGTCCGCGCTCGATTTATCGCAAGAACAAGCTTTCCCGCATCGCGCTGCGTGAACTCGGCTCCAAGGGCCTGGTTCCCGGGCTCGTGAAGTCGAGCTGGTAAGGAGGGTCGTCAAGATGTCAACGCACGATCCGATCAGCGATCTCATCACCCGCATCCGCAACGCGCAGATGCGTTCGAAGTCCAAGGTTTCGACCCCGGGCTCGAAGATGCGCGCCAGCGTGCTCGAAGTGCTGAAGTCCGAGGGCTACATCCGCGGCTACGCCAGTGTCGAACATGCCTCGGGCCGCAGCGAGCTCGAGATCGAGCTGAAATATTTCGACGGCGAGCCCGTCATTCGCGAGATCGAGCGGGTCTCCAAGCCGGGCCGTCGGGTTTACGCCTCGGTGAAGAACCTGCCGCGCGTGAACAACGGTCTCGGTATTTCGGTGTTGTCGACGCCGAAGGGAATCATGGCTGACCACGCCGCGCGTGACGCGAATGTGGGCGGCGAAATTCTCTTCACGGTGTTCTGAGGAAGGATTTAGAGCCATGTCACGTGTTGGCAAACGGCCTGTGGCGGTCCCGTCCGGTGTGACGGCGAGCGTCGAAGGGCAGACCGTCAAGATGAAGGGGCCGAAGGGTCAGCTTCAGTTCGTCGTGCATGACGACGTTGAAGTGAAGTTCGAGAGCGGCGAGGTCAAGGTCGCACCGAAGTTCAAGACCAACCGGGCCCAGGCGATGTACGGCACTGCGCGCGCGCAGGTCGCCAATCTGGTCGAGGGCGTCACCAAGGGTTTCGAGAAGAAGCTCGAGATCACCGGCGTCGGTTACCGTGCTGCGCTGCAGGGCAAGAGCCTGCAGCTCGCGCTCGGCTACAGCCACGACGTCGTCTACGCGATCCCGGAAGGCATCACCATCGTGGTGCCGAAGCCGACCGAGATCACGATCACGGGCACCGATTCCCAGCGCGTCGGCCAGGTCGCCGCGGAAATCCGCGCCTACCGTCCGCCGGAGCCCTACAAGGGCAAGGGCGTGAAGTACGCCAACGAATTCATCTTCCGCAAGGAAGGCAAGAAGAAGTAACGGAGCCGGTCATGTCACTCAAGGTCACGAATGCCCGGCGCAAGCAGCGCGTGCGGAACTCGCTGCGCCGGACCGCCAATGGACGTCCGCGTCTGTCGGTGTTCCGTTCGTCGAAGCACATCTACGCCCAGGTCATCGACGACCTGAAGGGCGAAACGCTCGCTTCCGCCTCGTCGCTGGAAAAGACCATGCGCGATGGCGGCAATACGGGCGCCAACATCGATGCGGCCAAGGCCGTCGGTAAGCTGCTGGCGGAACGCGCCGTGCAGAAGGGCGTCAAGGAAGTGGTGTTCGATCGCGGTCAGTATCTCTATCACGGGCGCGTCAAGGCGCTCGCGGATGCGGCCCGCGAGAGCGGCCTCAGCTTCTAACGAACCGTTTTGGATAATTACGAGGACAGGGGCTTTACTCCCCTAAAGATTGGAAAACACCATGGCAGGTGAACGCGAACGCGGCGGACGCGAACGGAGCAGGGATCGCGAAGAGCGCGACAGCGAGTTCGTCGACAAGCTCGTCCACATCAATCGCGTGGCGAAGGTCGTCAAGGGCGGCAAGCGCTTCGGCTTTGCGGCGCTGGTCGTGATCGGCGACCAGAAGGGCCGGGTCGGTTTCGGCCACGGCAAGGCGCGCGAAGTGCCCGAGGCGATCCGCAAGGCGACCGAGTCGGCGAAGCGCAACCTGACGCGCGTAGCACTGCGCGAAGGCCGCACGCTGCATCACGACATCGCCGGCCGCCACGGCGCCGGCCGCGTCTACCTGCGCGCCGCTCCGGCCGGTACCGGCATCATCGCCGGCGGCCCGATGCGCGCGGTGTTCGAAACGCTCGGCATCCAGGACGTGGTGGCGAAGTCGATCGGCTCGTCGAATCCCTACAACATGGTTCGCGCCACCTTCGACGCGCTGAAGCATCAGGATTCGCCGCGTTCGGTGGCCGCACGCCGCAACATCAAGGTGTCCACGCTGCAGTCGCGCCGCGTCGGCGGCGATGCCGAAGTGGTGGCTGAATAACCGGCGCGATTTTCAAGCGCTCTTTGGAGTTAAGAAGATGGCCAAGGCCGCAAAGACGATCAAGGTCGAGCAGACCGGCAGCGCGATCCGCCGCCACCACTCGCAGCGTGCGACGCTGATCGGCCTCAAGCTCAACAAGATCGGTCGTGTCACCGAGCTGCAGGACACGCCTGCAATTCGCGGCATGATCGCCAAGGTTCAACATCTCGTCCGCGTCGTCGGCGAGAAGTAAGATCGGAGCATGATCCCGAAAAGCGGGTACCGGTTTTCGGCTAAGATCATGCTCCAAGGATAAGGGAAACTAACGATGAAGCTCAGCGATATCGCCGACAACGCCGGCTCGCGCAAGAAGCGCATGCGCGTCGGCCGTGGCATCGGTTCGGGCAAGGGCAAGACTTCGGGCCGCGGCGGCAAGGGCCAGACCGCGCGTTCGGGCGTGCGCATCAAGGGCTTCGAGGGCGGCCAGATGCCGCTGCATCGCCGCCTGCCGAAGCGCGGCTTCAACAATATCTTCCGGCTCGACTTCGCCGAGATCAATCTCGACCGGCTGCAGGAGGCGATCGACGCCAAGCTGGTCGACGCCAAGGAAACCGTCACCGTCGAATCGCTGGTGAAGGCCGGCGTGATCCGTCGCGCCAAGGACGGCCTGCGGCTGCTCGGCCGCGGCGAACTCAAGGCCAAGCTCGCGATCGAGGTGCATGGCGCCTCGAAATCCGCGGTCGCGGCGGTCGAGAAGGCCGGCGGAACGGTGAAGATCCTGGCCCCGGCCAAGAAGGACGAAGGCGAGGCGGCGTAACATCTGCGTCATCGCCCGTTTTGTCGCGGGCGATCCGCACGTGAGAGCAATGGACTTATCGAAGCCGAGCACCAAATAATGTCCGGCGTCTGCCGATCGCCCCGGGGGAGGGGCGGCGGTTTGAGGGGCGGCGGGAGAAAGCCTGAACATGGTCTCAGCAGCAGAACAACTTGCGGCAAACCTCAATTTCGGCGCCTTGGCGAAAGCCGACGAACTGAAGAAGCGCATCTGGTTCACGCTGGGTGCGCTGCTTGTTTATCGGCTCGGCACCTATATCCCGCTGCCCGGCATCGATCCCGCGGTCTGGGAGCAGGTGTTCAAGTCGCAGGCCGGCGGCATTCTCGGCATGTTCAACATGTTCGCCGGCGGCGGTATCAACCGCATGGCGATCTTCGCGCTGAACATCATGCCGTACATCTCGGCATCGATCATCATCCAGCTCCTGACGACGGTATCGCCCAAGCTCGAAGCCTTGAAAAAGGAAGGCGAGGCGGGACGCAAGACGCTGAACCAGTATACCCGCTACCTCACGGTGGTTCTCGCCACGTTCCAGGCCTACGGCATCGCGATCGGACTTCAGGGCGCCGGCAACGTCGTCAGCGACCCCGGGATGTTCTTCCTGATCTCCACCACGGTCACGCTGACCGGCGGCACCATGTTTCTGATGTGGCTCGGCGAGCAGATCACCTCGCGCGGCATCGGCAACGGCATTTCGCTGATCATTCTGGCCGGCATCGTCGCCGAGCTGCCCTCGGCGCTGGCCAACATGCTGGAACTGGGACGCCAGGGCGCGCTGTCGACCGCCCTGATCCTGGTCGTGATCGTGATGGCGGTCGCCGTGATCGCCTTCATCGTGTTCATGGAGCGCGCGCAGCGCAGGCTCCTGATCCAGTATCCGAAGCGACAGGTCGGCAACAAGATGTTCGAGGGCCAGTCCTCGCATCTGCCGCTCAAGCTCAATACGTCAGGCGTGATCCCGCCTATCTTCGCCTCGTCGCTGTTGCTGCTGCCGGCCACCGTCGCAAACTTCAACGCCGGCCAGGGCCCGGAATGGTTCCAGTGGATCAACACCCAGCTCAGCCACGGCCGTCCGCTGTTCCTGATCCTCTACCTGAGCCTGATCGTGTTCTTTGCGTTCTTCTACACCGCGATCGTGTTCAACCCGACCGAGACCGCCGACAATCTGAAGAAACATGGCGGCTTCATCCCGGGCATCCGGCCGGGCGAGCGCACTGCCGAATATATCGATTACGTGCTGTCGCGCGTTACCGTGCTCGGCGCGATCTATCTGGCGATCGTCTGTCTGATTCCCGAGATCCTGATTTCCTACGCGTCGGTCCCGTTCTATTTCGGCGGCACCTCGCTCCTGATCGTCGTCAGCGTGACCATGGATACGGTGGCGCAGGTGCAGGGCTATCTGCTGGCCCATCAGTATGAGGGGTTGATCAGGAAATCCAAGCTGAGGGGCCGCCGCCGCTGATCTCGCGGAAACGCTGCGGTCTGAATTTCAATAAGAGGGTGTGCGGCATTTCGCTCACCAAGCCGGGGGGCGAAAAGTCATGAGATTGATCCTTTTGGGTCCGCCGGGTGCGGGTAAGGGAACCCAGGCACAGCGGCTGGTTCAGAAGTACGGCATCATCCAGCTCTCGACCGGCGAGATGCTGCGCGCGGCGGTCGCATCCCAAACGCCGGTCGGCCTGCAGGCCAAGGACATCATGGCGAGCGGTGCGCTGGTGCCGGATGAGATCGTGATCGGGATCATCTCCGACCGTCTCGACCAGCCTGACATGAAGAACGGTTTCATCCTCGACGGCTTTCCCCGCACGGTGCCGCAGGCGGCCGCCCTCGACGAATTGCTGAAGAAGAAGCACATCAAGCTCGACGCCGTGGTCGAACTGCGCGTCAACGAGAGCGCGCTGCTGGACCGCGTCGAGACGCGCGTCGCCGAGATGCGGGCCCGTGGCGAGGAAGTGCGAATCGACGACACCCCGGAAGTGCTGTCGAAGCGGCTGGCGAACTACCGTTCGCTGACCGAGCCGCTGATTCACTATTATTCCGAGCGCCGGAAGCTCCTGACGGTCGACGGGATGATGACCATCGAGCACGTCACCCGCGAGATCAACCGGATCCTGTCCGCGATCGGCGCGGTGGAACCCAGAGCGGCGGCGCCGGCCCGGAAGGCCAGGGGAGCCGCCAGGAAGACTGCCGGGCTCGCGGGCAAAAAAGCCGCCAAAACCGCCAAGAAGGCCGTCAGAACGGCCCGTAAGGCCACCAAACCGGCTTCCAGGGCGGCTAGTAAGGCCGCTTCGCTGGCCAAGGGGCGGGGAACCGCCAAGGCCAAAAAGGCAGCAAAAAAGACCACTTCGAGGCCTGCCAAAAAGGTCACGAAAAAGCGAGCTAAGCGATAGAGGCGGTTGACGAAACCGAGTTGAATCCTTTAATAAGCCCCGCATCCAAGTCGGATAGTTTTTGACGATGCCGGGCCCCGAAGCAGATGAGGGGAAGGGCGTCGTGTTCGCGTTTGCGGAAACCTGCCCGAGATAGCAAGAACTTAAGGCCGGCCCATGAGGGATCGGCGACAGGAGAGAAGTCCGTGGCCCGTATTGCCGGCGTGAATATCCCGACCAACAAGCGCGTTCTGATCGCGCTCCAGTACATTCATGGCATCGGCCAGAAGAACGCGGCCGAGATCGTCGAGAAGGTCAAGATCCCGCTGGATCGTCGCGTCAGCCAGCTGAGCGACCAGGAAGTCCTGCAGATCCGCGAAGTGATCGACCGCGACTACCTCGTCGAAGGCGACCTTCGCCGTGAGACCGGTATCAACATCAAGCGGCTGATGGACCTCGGCTGCTATCGCGGCCTGCGTCATCGTCGCGGTCTGCCGGTGCGCGGTCAGCGCACCCACACCAACGCGCGCACGCGCAAGGGCCCGGCCAAGTCGATCGCCGGCAAGAAGAAGTAATTTTTCGAATAGCAGATGGTGAGCAGCGAATAGAACTATTCGCCGCTCACCGTTCGCTTCTTAGGTGTAGCCGCTGGCAGTACGGCGGCGTTTGAGATCACAGGAAGGTTTTAGGTAATGGGCAAGGAAGCCACCCGCGTACGCCGTCGCGAACGCAAGAACATCGCCTCGGGCATCGCGCACGTCAATTCGTCGTTCAACAACACGACCATCACCATCACCGACGCGCAGGGCAACACCATTGCCTGGTCGTCGGCCGGCACGATGGGTTTCAAGGGCTCGCGCAAGTCGACCCCCTATGCCGCGCAGGTCGCGGCCGAAGACGTTTCCAAGAAGGCGCAGGAACACGGCATGCGCACGCTGGAAGTGGAAGTTGCCGGCCCCGGTTCGGGCCGCGAATCGGCGCTTCGTGCGCTGCAGGCGGCGGGCTTCACCGTGACGTCGATCCGCGACGTGACGACGATCCCGCACAATGGTTGCCGTCCGCGCAAGCGCCGGCGCGTCTGATGTTCGATTGCGGGCGGTTTTGCTGCCCGCAGTCGCTTTTGGAATTTTCCGCGGACTGATCCGCGATCTCCAACGCCGGTGATTTGAAGGCAGATCGACTGGCCCATGGGTGACAAAGTGACGATCCAGAAAAATTGGCAAGAACTTATTCGACCGAACAAGCTGCAGGTATCGCCGGGCACCGACGCGACCCGGTTCGCGACTGTGGTCGCCGAGCCGCTCGAGCGCGGCTTCGGCCAGACGCTCGGTAACGCGCTGCGCCGCATCCTGCTGTCGTCGCTGCAGGGCGCCGCCGTGCAGTCGGTGCACATCGACGGCGTGCTGCACGAGTTCTCCTCGATCGCGGGCGTTCGCGAGGACGTCACCGACATCGTGCTCAACATCAAGGACATCTCGATCAAGATGCAGGGCGAAGGCCCCAAGCGCATGGTCGTCAAGAAGTCCGGCCCGGGCGTTGTCACCGCCGGCGACATCCAGACCGTCGGCGACGTCGTGGTGCTCAATCCCGACCTGCAGATCTGCACGTTGGACGAGGGCGCGGAAATCCGCATGGAGTTCACGGTCGCCGCCGGCAAGGGTTATGTCGCCGCCGAGCGTAACCGGCCCGAGGACGCGCCGATCGGCCTGATCCCGGTCGACAGCCTGTTTTCGCCCGTGCGCAAGGTCTCCTACAAGGTCGAGAACACCCGCGAAGGCCAGATCCTCGACTACGACAAGCTGACCATGACGATCGAGACCAACGGCGCGATCTCGCCGGAGGACGCGGTGGCTTATGCCGCCCGCATCCTGCAGGACCAGCTCAACGTGTTCGTGAACTTCGAAGAGCCGCGCAAGGAAGTGGCGCAGGAGATCATCCCCGATCTCGCCTTCAACCCGGCGTTCCTCAAGAAGGTCGACGAACTCGAACTGTCGGTGCGTTCGGCAAACTGCCTGAAGAACGACAACATCGTCTACATCGGCGACCTCGTGCAGAAGTCGGAAGCGGAAATGCTCCGCACCCCGAACTTCGGCCGCAAGTCGCTAAACGAGATCAAGGAAGTGCTGGCCCAGATGGGTCTGCATCTCGGCATGGAAGTGCCGGGCTGGCCGCCGGAGAACATCGACGAGCTCGCCAAGCGCTTCGAAGATCACTACTGATCGAATAACAAGCCAGAGCGCGATGATGTTTCGTCGCGCTTTTTAACGGGCGAACGCAGGCAGCCCACCTGAGCAACAAGTCCGACGAACCGTCGCGACGAATAGAAGGAATAGTTCAATGCGTCACGGCAAGGTTCATCGTAAGCTCAACCGCACCGCCGAGCATCGCAAGGCGATGTTCGCCAACATGTGCGCGGCGCTGATCAAGCACGAGCAGATCGTCACCACGCTGCCGAAGGCGAAGGAATTGCGCCCGATCGTCGAGAAGCTGGTCACCCTCGGCAAGAAGGGTGGCCTCGCCATGCGCCGCCAGGCGATCTCGGAAATGCGCGACAAGGATCAGGTCAAGAAGCTGTTCGACGTGCTGGCGCCCCGCTACAAGGACCGCCAGGGCGGCTACACCCGCATCATCAAGGCCGGCTTCCGCTACGGCGACAACGCGCCGATGGCCGTGATCGAGTTCGTCGACCGCGACGTCGATGCCAAGGGCCAGGACTCCGGCCCGGTGCAGGAAAAGGAAGCCGAAGCGGCGTAAGCTCCGCCTACATTCGTTTCGAAAGCGGCGCCCCCCGGGGCGCCGCTTTTTATTTGCGCATCTGACGCGCGCTGGCTGCAATTGTGATCGTATCCGCCGCTCCCGATATCGCTGTCATCAACGATGGAGATGACGGATGAAAATCGATCTTTCGGGCAAGACGGCGCTGGTGACTGGCTCCACCTCCGGTATCGGCCACGCAATTGCCAAGGGCCTCTTGGCTGCCGGCGCGGACGTGGTGATCAATGGCCGGACGCAAGCCAAGGTCGATGCCGTGGCTGCCGCGCCCGGCAAGACCGCTGATAAGGCCGGCGGCAAGGTGCGGGGAGTTGCCGCTGATGTCTCGACGGCGGCGGGATGCAAGGCCCTGGCTGCGGCGCTGTCTGATGTCGACATTCTCATCAATAACGCCGGCATCTTCGAGCCCAAAAACTTCTTCGATATTCCGGATGAAGACTGGAGCCGCTTTTTCGATGTCAACGTGATGTCCGGCATCCGTTTGTCGCGCGCCTACATGCCGGGCATGCTGAAGCGGAATTGGGGCCGTATCGTTTTCATCGCCTCGGAGTCGGCGCTGATGATTCCCAGGGAGATGATCCATTACGGCATGACCAAGACGGCGCAGCTCGCAGTTTCGCGCGGCCTTGCCGAGTTGACCCGGGGTACCGCTGTTACCGTCAATTCAGTGATGCCGGGGCCGACCATGTCCGAAGGCGTCGAGACTTTCGTTGCCGATCTCGCCAGGCAGAACGGCCAGTCCGAGCAGGATGCGGCCGCGCAGTTCATCAAGCAGCATCGCCCCGGATCGCTGATCCAGCGCTTTGCCAGCGTCGAGGAGATCGCCAATATGGTGATCTACGTCAGTTCGAAAGAGGCTTCCGCCACCAACGGCGCCGCGCTGCGGGCAGAAGGCGGATTGATTCAGACCATCGCGTGAGGTGCGAGATGTCGGCCTATATTATTTCCGAAGTCGATGTGCGCGATGCGGCAAGCTTCGAGGCTTATCGCTATGGCGGCCGCTATCTGGTCCGCGGCGGCGGCGCAAACTTGATCGAAGGCGGCCCGCCGCCGAAAACCATCATTGTCGTCGAATTTCCGACGATGCAACGTTTACGCGAATGGTACGCATCGCCGGAATATGCGGAGGCCTGAAAGTGCGGCAGACGGCGCTCGATCGCCGGCTGATCTTCGTTGAGGGCGTCGCGCCAGTTTGAGCTTGCAGTGCAATGTCGCGCTGAAAGCGGCGCGTCAGCGATATCTTTGCATGTTCAATGTGTTGCGGTGCTCCATTCTGCTCGGAACAAGAGCGTGAAAAATCTGTTTTTCCCGTAGCCGCGCTGACGCGGTTTGAGGAGGAACTGATGAAGAAGCTGTTCATACTTGCGGCCGCCGCTTCGCTGCTTGCGACGATGGCGAATGCTCAGACGACGACCGTAGAAACTACGACCGGCGCTGCGGGCGCTACGATTAGGATCGAGCCGGAATATCGCACCAAGATCAAGAGCTATGTGACCGAGCACAAGATCCGTCCGGTGGAAACACGGGAACGGATCGTGGTTGGCGCCACGGTGCCGACCGACGTCGAACTCGCGCCGGTGCCTTCGGATTGGGGCCCGTCAGTGACGAAGTATCGCTATGTCTACTCGAACGACCGCGTGATGCTGGTTGATCCCAGCACACGCACCGTGGTGCATGAAATCGACTGACGCGCGCTTGCCCTACCAATCAAAAAGGGCCGCCATGTTGGCGGCCCTTTCGATTCGATGCATCACCAGCGACGCCAGTAGCCGCCGTAGTACCGCGGACCATAGAATCGCGGACCGCCATAGTAGGCGTACGCCGGGCGGATCACGCGACGATAGCGAACCACGGGATAGTAGGGATCGCCGTAATACCCACCATAGTAAGCCGGCGCGTACCCGCCGTAATAGCCCGGGTAGCCGCCATAATATCCGTAACCCGGACCATAGGCGTAAGCGCTGGATGCGATGCCGCCGATTATCGCTCCCGCCAAAAGTCCGCCGGCCAAGCCTGGTCCCCATCCCCCTCCGCGCCAGTGGGCTTCCGCCGGCGATGGCGCCGTTACGGCCGTCATGCCCAGGACCGCCGCAGCAGCCAGAGCTAAAGGTGCTTTCCTCATGGACCACTCCTTTCCTTAAAGACAGACGCCAGCCACATTACATTCGAGCGAAGTTCATTCTTTTGCAAAAACAGACATTCGCTAAACACATTCGAGTGAAGTTCGTTGCCTAAGTGCCGGCTTCCAAACGGCTTTGGCGGCAGATTTAATTTTCATGAATGGGTGTTCAGGCGACGGGGAAGGGAGACGCCGTCGCGAAGCACCATTTTTTCACGGTCCGGAACCCGTTGCAGCGCGAGAATACTGCTCGCGCTGCGCTGCGAACATCGGCCATCACGCCAGGCCGATCTTGCCGCGCGACACGCCGGTTTCCAGCAAGCGAGCCACGGACGAATATCGCCTCAGTCGAAATCCAGAAAACCCGGCCGGCCGGAAATCGGCGGCTGGCGGCGCAGCCAGGCGAGATCGGGGACGGGGCGGGCCGTCTCCGGATTGGCGGCAAGCAGCGCCTCGATCTCGCGGGCAACGGCAAGCGTTGCGACATCGCCGCCGCGCGGGCCGATGATCTGGATACCGAACGGCAATCCGGCGCCGTCGCGGCCGGCCGGTATCGCCACCACCGGATGTCCGGCATTGGTGACGGCATAGGCCAGCGCCAGCCAGTGGAAATAGCTTTTGGTCGGCGTGCCGTCGATCATGGCTGGGTAGAGCTCCGACCACGGCCGCGGGCTGATCGTGACCGTTGGCGCGATGACAAAATCATGCTCGCCGAAGAATGTCTGCCAGCTCCGATAGAGCGCGGTCTGCAGCGACAGCGCACGCGCCACGTCGAGCGCGGAATAGCCGAGCCCCTCGGCAACATTGTCGCGAATATTGGGACCCACTCTGTCCGGATATTTCTCGGCGAGTTCACGGTGACGCCCCAGAAATGCAACGGCGCGCAGGATCCGGAACACCTCGTCGGCATGGCTGCAATCCGGATGGGTCCATTCGAGGCTGCGAAATGCCGATCCGAACGTCGCGAGTTTCTTCTCGAACGTCTCGGCGATGGCGCGCTCCGTCGGCGCAAATCCGAAATCGAATGTCGCTGCGATCCGCGAGGTAGCGAGATCGACCCTTGGCGGATTGCGATAGGTCTCGCGCACGGGCGTTCCGCCGGCGTGAAGGATGGCCGACAGCGGATCGCGCGCGTCGCGATCCAGCATGCAGGACAGCATCAGGCACGCGTCCGATACATTTCTCGCCATCGGTCCAAGCTGCGAGATTTGCAGCCAGGCCATGTTGCGGCTGTTGCTGGCGATCAGCCCGGGCGAGGGGCGGAAACCGACGACACCGCAAAACGCGGCGGGGTTTCGCACTGAGCCTCCCGTGTCCGAACCGGTCGCGAGCGGCACCATGCCGGTGGCAAGCGCCACCGCCGATCCGCCGGATGAACCGGCGGCGGAGCGTTCGGGATCGAACGGATTACCGGTCGCGCCATGAAGCGCGTTGCGGGTGTTGCCACCCGCGCCCCATTCGGGGACGTTGGTCTTGCCGACGACGATCGCGCCCGCGCGCTTGAGCATTGCGACGATTGCCTCGTCCTCGGCCGCGATGTTGTCCGCGAATAGCACGCTGCCAAAACTCGTCGGCAGCCCCTTGGCGTCGATCAGGTCCTTCACCCCGAGCGGAAGCCCGTGCAGCGGGCCGAGCGCATCGCCGCGCATCACGGCAGCCTCGCTCTCCCGCGCCGCTGCGCGCGCGGACTCGAACGAGCGTGCGATGACCGCGTTGACGGCGGGATCGACCTCTTCGATCCGCCGGATGCAACTGTCCATCAGTTCGACCGGCGAAAGCTTGCGCTCGCCGATCAGCGCCCGGGCCGTTACCGCGGGCAGATCGCACGGCTCGGTCATATCAGGATTACTCTTCCTTGATCCCGCCCTTGCGGGCCAGTTCCTTCATCTCGGCCGTTTCCCTGGCGATGAAACCCGGCCAGTCCGAATAGCGCTTGAAGCCGGCTTCGTACCCGACCTTCTTAAAGCGCTCGATCACCGCAGGGCTTGCGATCGCCTCTTCCAGCACCGAGGTCAGCCGATCGCGAATGGCCGGCGGGACTCCCTTCGGCACGACCACGGTACCCCAGGAGACAAGGTCGATATTGGGATAACCGAGTTCGGCGAGCGTCGGAACGTCGGGAAGGAACTGCGAGCGCTTGGCGGAGAACACCGCCAGCGGGCGAACCGTGCCGGCTTCGATCTGCGGCCTGATCGCGATCACGGTATCGACGTGGTACTCGATGTGCTTGCCCATCAGGTCGTTCATCGCCGGCGCGCTGCCCCTGTAGGGCAGGTGCACCATCTTGATGCCGGCACTCGATTTGAACAGCTCGCCGGCAAAATGCGAAATGGTCGCCACGCCAAAGGAAGCCAGCGATAGCTTGTCTGGATTGGCCTTGGCCGCCGCAACCAGCGCAGCAACGTCCTTGATCGGATTATCGCGATTGGTGACCAGCACCATCGTTATGGTGCCGGTCTGGGCGATCGGCTCGAAATCCTTCGCGCTGTCATACGGCACATTCTCCTTCACCGCATTCTGCAAGGTGAAGGTCGAATTCGAGCTGGAGAACAGGGTGTAGCCATCGGGAGCGGCGATGGCGACCTCCTTGGCGGCGATCGTGGTGCCGCCGCCGGGGCGATTGATCACGATGACGGGCTTGCCCAGACGGGTCTCGAGCTCGCCGGCAAGGATGCGCCCGACGACGTCGGAGGCGCCGCCTGCCGGAAAGGGCACGATCAACTGCAGCGGTTTTTCGGGGTAGCTACCTTGCGCTGTTGCGATCGAAGCACAGCCCACCACACAGGCCGACGCTATCGCGGCCGTCAGAAACATCCGTATCATGTCGAAACAGGTCTCCTGTCTTCCGTGTTCCCCGGCAATTCGCGCCGGGGTTTTCGGCGACAGCCGGCCCGGATCGATGAAACAGCGTCCCTTGAATCGACGTCCCGATCAACCCTGTTGTTGGGCTGCTACCATCCCTCCAGCACGATTTTGCCCCGCGATTTGCCTGACTCTAGCAACGCGTGCGCCCGCTTCAGATTGGCCGCGTTGATGGTGCCAAAAGTCTGGTCAAGGGTGGTGCGCAGGACGCCTTTGTCGATCAGGTCTGCCACATCGTTGAGCAGATGATGCTGGGCGATCATGTCAGCCGTCTGGAACGACGAGCGCGTGAACATCGATTCCCAATGGATCGAGACCGCTTTGCCCTTGAACGCGCTGACGGTGAATTCCGGGGGATCGTCGATCAGGCCGAACTTGCCCTGCGGCGCGATGAAATCGGCGATCGCCTTGTAGTGCTGGTCGGTGAAGGTGAGGCTCGCGACCAGCGCCACCGGCGGCACTTTCAGCTTCTCGATCTGCGCCTTCATCGGTTGGGAATGGTCGATCACGGCATGCGCGCCGAGGTCGAGGCACCATTTTTGCGACTCCGGCCGCGTGGCGGTGGCGACCACCGTCAGCCCGGTGAGGCGGCGCACGAGCTGGATCAGGATCGAACCGACGCCGCCGGCGCCGCCAGTGATCAACAGCGTGCGCGGATCGACGCTCTTCCCCGGCACGGCGCCGAGTCGGTCGAACAGCAACTCCCAAGCGGTGATCGAAGTGAGCGGCAGCGCGGCGGCCTGCGCGAACGAAAGCGATTTCGGCTTCTTGCCGACGATCCGTTCGTCGACCAGATGAAATTCCGCATTCGTGCCCTGACGCAGGATCGAGCCGGCGTAGAATACTTCATCACCCGGCTTGAACAGGGTTACGTCGGGACCGACGGCATCGACGATTCCGGCGGCGTCGTAGCCGAGGATTTTGGTCTCGCCCTCTGGCGGGGCGGCGCGCTTGCGGACCTTGTAGTCGACCGGGTTGGCCGAGATCGCCTTGACGGCGACCCTGATGTCGCGGCCCTTCGGTTCCGGCTTGGCGGTTTCGAAATCGATCAGCGAATCCGCGTCCTCAATGGGGAGCGATTTTCGGTATCCGACGGCTTTCATGCCACGTCTCCTGCCTGTTTGAACGGGTGGATGCCTAACTGTCGCGCTAGCATCAAATTGGCAAGTACTGTAAATTCGGGGAACTAGTCCCTGTTTGTATACTATTGGGAAAAATCCATGAAACGGCGGAATTTTGCCCACCGGCCGGGTTGCGCGGTCGAAGCAACGCTCGATCTGATCGACGGCAAGTGGAAGGGCGTCATCCTGTTCCACTTGCAGGCCGGCACCCAGCGGTTCGGGGAGTTGCGGCGGCGGATGCCCGGGATTACCCAGCGCATGCTGACCAAGCAGCTTCGGGCGCTCGAGGACGACAAGCTAGTGATCCGCAAGGTCTATGCCGAGGTGCCGCCGCGGGTGGAATACACGCTGTCGGACATTGGCGAGAGCCTGCGGCCCGTGATCGAGACGCTGCGGGCGTGGGGCGAGGGCCACCAGGAACGGCTATCCTGCGCGCCTGCACCGGACGCCGTCAAAACGCCCGATCGTGCGGCCTGACTGCCGGTATTGTATCCACGTTATCTTCTCTCGTTGCCGCCTCGCATCTATATGTGAGGCGCCAAATTCCAGGATTTTCGCATGAATTTGATCCGCTTCTTCGCCCTGCTGCTGGCCTCGGCAGCCGTTGCAACGCCTGCGCCGGCGCAGGACCGGCGCGTGCCGTCCTCGGGCGCCGAGCTCCGGCTGTCCTACGCGCCGATCGTGCAGCGCGCGCAGCCGGCAGTGGTGAACGTCTATGCCGCCAAGACCGTGCAGAACCGCAACCCGCTCTTGGACGACCCGGTCTTCCGCCGCTTCTTCGGCGTCCCCGGCCAGCAGCCCGAGCAGATGCAGCGCTCGCTCGGATCGGGCGTGATGGTCGATCCCACAGGCCTCGTGGTCACCAACAACCACGTCATCGAGGGTGCCGATCAGGTCAAGATTTCGCTCGCCGACAAGCGCGAGTTCGAGGCCGAGATCGTGCTCAAGGACAGCCGCACCGATCTGGCCGTGCTGCGCGTGAAGGACGGCAGGGAGAAATTCGCCACGCTGGAGTTCGCCAATTCGGATGAACTGCTGGTCGGCGACGTCGTGCTCGCGATCGGCAATCCCTTCGGCGTCGGCCAGACCGTCACCCACGGCATCGTTTCGGCACTGGCCCGCACCAAAGTCGGCATCACCGACTACCAGTTCTTCATCCAGACCGATGCGGCGATCAATCCCGGCAATTCCGGCGGCGCGCTGGTCGACATGACCGGCAAACTCGTCGGCATCAACACCGCGATCTTTTCGCGCTCCGGCGGCTCGCAGGGCATCGGCTTTGCTATCCCGGCCAACATGGTGCGCGTGGTGGTGGCGTCGGCCAAGAGCGGCGGCAAGGCCGTCAAGCGGCCGTGGCTGGGCGCGAAACTGCAGGCGGTGACGCCCGAAATCGCCGAGACGCTGGGGCTGAAACTGCCGAACGGCGCCCTGGTCGCCAATGTCGCGCCGAACAGTCCGGCTGCCCGCGCCGGGCTGAAGCCTTCGGATCTGATTGTAGCGATCGAAGGCCAGACGATCGACGAGCCTAACGCGTTCGACTACCGCTTCGCTACAAGGCAGCTCG
This sequence comes from Bradyrhizobium algeriense, assembly GCF_003062295.1. Lineage (GTDB taxonomy): Bacteria > Pseudomonadota > Alphaproteobacteria > Rhizobiales > Xanthobacteraceae > Bradyrhizobium > Bradyrhizobium algeriense. Next base: position 96,195 of record NZ_PYCN01000011.1, read on the forward strand.
GCGGCGCTGCGCAGATCGACGTGCAGCGCGCCGGCAAGACCGTGAAATTGACGGTGCCGCTGGAGACGGCACCCGACACCAACCGCGATGAAATCGTGCTCACCGCGCGCTCGCCGTTCCAGGGCGCCAAGGTCGCCAATATTTCGCCGGCGATTGCCGACGAGCTGCATCTGGATTCCCAGACCGAGGGCGTCGTGGTGATCGATCTCGCCGATGGCGGCACTGCGGCCAGCGTCGGGTTCCAGAAGGGCGACATCATCCTTGCGGTCAACAGCCAGAAGATCGCCAAGACCAGCGACCTCGACAAGGCGTCGAAAGTATCGTCGAGGCTCTGGCGCATCGTCGTGGTGCGCGGCGGCCAGCAGATCAACGTGACGCTGGGCGGATGAGCCCGAAACAACCTCGCGAGGCGACCAACCTCTTCGCCGCGGCGGGGATGGAGCAGGATGCGCCGCGTCCGCTGCCCGACCGGCTGCGCCCGCGCACGCTCGCCGACGTCGTCGGCCAGGATCATATCCTTGGTGCCGACGGCGCGCTGACGCGCATGCTGGCGACGCGCACGCTGGGCTCGCTGGTGTTCTGGGGGCCGCCCGGCACCGGCAAGACCACGGTGGCACGGCTGCTGGCTGATGCCACCGAACTGCATTTTGAGCAGATTTCGGCAGTGTTTTCCGGCGTCGCCGACCTCAAGAAGGTGTTCGACGCGGCGCGCGCCCGCCGCGAGATGGGCAAGGGCACGCTGTTGTTCGTCGACGAGGTGCATCGTTTCAACCGCGCCCAGCAGGATTCGTTTCTGCCCGTGATGGAAGACGGCACCGTGGTGCTGGTCGGCGCCACCACGGAAAACCCGTCGTTTGAACTCAACGCCGCGCTTCTGTCACGGGCGCGGGTGCTGGTGTTTCATTCGCTCGATGCCTCCGCGATCGAAAAACTGTTTGCGCATGCCGAAAAGATCGAGGGCCGGAAACTACCGCTCGATCCGGAGGCGCGCGCCGTGCTGGTGCGGATGGCCGATGGCGACGGTCGCGCCGCGCTGACGCTGGCCGAAGAGGTCTGGCGCGCCGCGCGCAAGGATGAAATCTTCAACGCCGCGCAGCTGCAGGAAATTTTGCAGCGCCGCGCGCCGATCTACGACAAATCCGCCGACGGCCATTACAATCTGATCTCCGCGCTGCACAAATCGGTGCGCGGCTCCGACCCGGATGCGGCGCTGTATTATCTCGCGCGCATGCTGGATGCCGGCGAGGATCCGCTGTTCCTGGCGCGGCGCGTGGTGCGGATGGCGGTCGAGGATATCGGCCTTGCCGATCCACAGGCACTGGTGATCTGCAATGCCGCCAAGGATGCGTTCGATTTTCTTGGGTCTCCCGAAGGCGAACTCGCGATCGCGCAGGCCGTGATCTATCTCGCCACCGCGCCGAAATCGAACGCCGCCTACAAGGCCTTTGGCGCTGCGATGCGCACGGCGAAGGAGGGCGGTTCGCTGCTGCCGCCAAAACATATTCTCAATTCGCCGACCAAGCTGATGAAGTCGGAAGGCTATGGCTCCGGCTATGAATACGACCACGACGCGCCGGACGCGTTCTCCGGGCAGGACTACTTTCCGGAAGCGCTGGGGCGGAAAACCTTCTACGATCCGCCGGATCGCGGTTTTGAGCGCGAAATCCGCAAGCGGCTGGATTACTGGGCGAAGTTGCGAAGGGAACGTGAGCGCGAATGAACAGTTTCGGGAACTATCTTGCACAGACCATTCGCGCCACGGCCTTTGTGGCGGCGCTGGCGTCCACGCTTGCGGCTGCTGCCGAGACCGTCGAGGTCGTGCCGGGCGTGCAAGTGACGAAGCGGACATATTCCGCGCCGGTCAACGAGCAGCCATTTTTTGGATTCGCGGTCAAGAGTCCGGAGGAGAAGGCCGCCGATGAAAAATTTGTAGACGCCATCGTGGGAGCCGCCGGTTCGCGTGAAAAGGCTTTCGACGAAACGACTATGCGTGGCTGGAGAGCGATAAATACCGGCAAGATCAAGGAAGCCGCGGTGCGATTTAATCAGGCGTATCTGATTTTGCCTGAACAGAGCCGCGTCTATCATGGCTTCGCGGTGGTTGCCCAAGCGCGATTCAATGACCTGGATGCCGCGGACGAGTTCTTCAGGATCGCGCTGGAGCGGCCCAACCCGGTAAAGGCCCTCAAGGCCGATTATGGCCGCTTCCTGCTGGTCGCCAAACGGCCGCGCGATGCGCAGTCCGTGCTGGAGCAGGCGGTCAAGGACGCGCCGGATTTCGGCGACGCCTGGACCAATCTCGCCTGGGCGCGCTTCCAGAACGGCGACGCGGCGGCGGCCTGCGCGGCGGCGGAGGAGGCTGCCAAGCGCCGTCCGTCCAACAATTCCATGGGCGATCTGACGGCGGTCAGAAACGTCGCGCAGTGCAAGTAGCTCGAGTGCAAATAGCTCGAGCCGCTTGGACCAGCCGGGCGACGCGGTTGTCATGCCGCAGCCGAAACGGCGCATCGGCAATGCCGCTGAACCGCGCCGTTCGCTGCAACGTCTTTCGCGTCAAGCCGACCTTACTTCGTAGACACGAATGCTCGAAATGTAGGGGTTGCCTTGGGCCATCTTCTCGGCGTCGTCGAGATTTGCCGCGTTGACGATCGTGAAGCCGGTGATGGAGTCGGGCCCGAGCGAAAGGTCCTTCGTTCCGCCCTTCGAGATTTCGCGACCATTGCCGAAGCCGCCCATGTCAACGGTATGCGGCTTGGTTGCTTCAAACCATTTGCCCCAGGCAGCCATGATTTCCGGGGTGGGCTTCTCAAATCCGTAATGCAACAGCACAAACTTCTTCATGCTCGACTCCTCTTCACCGATAGGGGCATTTGCTTTCTCTTCGGGGATTTCGCCTTCGGCGCGATAGCTTCGGCATACCGCAGCGAAAGATTGATCCAGGATGCGCGCCTGCGCGGGTCGGCCATCAGTTCGTCGGGCAATCGCACATATTCACGCATCGGCCGGCCCGGCATGGGCTCGAAGCGCCGTTCGCCGAATTCGGCGCTGAACCGGGCGCGATCCTTCTCCGATAGCCGTATAATGAAATCGTTCTGATGCAGCCCGATAAAGAGGTTTCCGTTGGCGAAGGCCGCCGGGTAGCCGAACATCTTGCGGCGGGAAACGCTTGTGCCTGACGGAACCGACTTCTCGAACAGATCGATCAGCGACCGTGGTGATTTCGTCCAGGCCACCGGTCCCTCCCGTCAGTTTGCAGCGGGCGCGATACGCCGGCGATCCGCGAGGTCGAACAGAAGGGGAAGCTTGCGGACGAGCGCGATTGTGCCGCTTACTCTGGCGCGCTTCGCCTCAATCGCATCCTGAAGCGATACGCTCATGCCGACAATCTGCAGCACCGCGTCGAACGGGGCTTCCAGCGTCCCCTTGCAATCGGTGAGGCCTCTCTGAATCGTTGTCCCGACGCCGCTGCCCGCGACGGTGAAGCCGGCCGATTTCTTGCCATGGGTGACCACGAGGCCGACCCTGATTTCCGGCACGGGTGAGCGCTTCGCAATGGCATCAAGGCCGAGCAGCACCCAATCCGGCTCGAACGTGTCGCCCGGCACCGGCGGAAACAGGAAGCGGCCGCCCCAGCGGATCAACTCCCGGATCGCGGGCTGAATCTCCCGGCCGATCTCCGTCAGCTCGTACACCTGCGCATTGACCGGAGGCGGCAAGGCGGTCCGCCGCACGACGTTGCATTCGGTCAGGGCGGTGAGGCGCGTTGTCAGCAAGGTTGGGCTCATGCCGTCAAGATGATCCAGGAGATCGCCAAATCGCTTCGGCCCGAGAAGAAGCTCCCGAATAATCAGGAGAGTCCATCGCTCGCCGATGATTTCCGCCGCGCGGGCAAGCGCGCAGAATTGCGGATAGTGAAGGTTGCTCATGCCTCTAGGTCGGTTTCCTCCGCATCATCTTCGGTAGGCAAGCGCGATCAAGGGCCCCACGATGGCGAATTGGAGGATCGTGAACGCGGTTTCGAGCAGCACAAAATCTGGCACCGAAACCATCACATTCTTGGCTCCGACCGCGAGCGTGGTGAATGACCACGACAGCAGGCCCGCGCCAAGACCATACAAGAGCCCGTCCTTCACGAAGGAGCCGCTACTTTGCATGAATACGCGCGGGAACAACCACGAGAAGATCGCGCCCTGGATGATCATCGAAGCCAGTCCGAAGGCGATCACCGGCTCGTCGCGATAGATCTGTAGCGCGTGGTACTTCTGCTCGAACAGGACGAGATGCCAGACGAAGGCGATCGGAAAGGACGGAAGCAGATAGGCGGCAAATCCAAGCCAAAAGCTGCGGACGCCGGTTGGGCGGGCGACATCGGATGCTGCTGACATCGGAAAGCTCCAGCTCACTACATTTTTTATAGTACATACTATAAAATCTGGAGTCAAATCGCGGCAGCTTCGCTGTAACGGCGTTCCGGGCGCAAGGCCGTAATGCGCCCTGAACTCCGTCGCTATTTTCCGGTCTTCACGAATTCCAGGATCTGATCGGTCAGCCGGGTGTCGGCGGTGTTGATCGAATACACCTCGGACATGTGGCTGTGCTGCGGCAGCAGGAAAGTGCGCGCGCATCCGCCAGCGCGTTTGCAGCTTGCATCTTTCGCTAGATCGAATTGCAGCACGAAGCCTTCCGGATCCAGTTCGGCGGCAGCCATCATCAGCGGGATATCCGTTGTTGCCAAACCGGACAGCGAGGATCGTTCGGCGTAGCGTGCGGGATCGGCGCCGAAATAGGCGCGCCCGGTATCGGCGAGCGGTGTCGCGGTCAGGTCGTAAATTCCCGAGAGCATGATCGCGCCGGCCAGGCCACCACCCTTCACCTTGTGGAATTCGGGATGCGAGACATAGTTTGCGACGTGAACCGCGCCGGCGGAATGTCCCATCAGGTAGATGCGCGCGGGATTGCCGCCACGCTCGCCGATCTTGTCGGTGATCCACTTGACCGCGGTGGCGATATCCTCGGTGCCCGCCGGCCAGGGTGCCAGTGGCGCGAGCCGATAGGTGACGTTGACGCCAACGAAGCCGCTCCTTGCCGCCCATAGCATGATGTTGTCGTAGAACGGGCTGGTCGGTGTGGTCCGCTTGTTGCCGCCGACGAATGCGCCGCCATGGACAAAGATCAGCACCGGCCGGGCCGACGTCGCCGTATCCGGCACGAAAATGTCGAGCAGATTGCGATCGGCCGGACCGTATTTGACGTCCCGCTCGACCTTGACGCCCTGATAGGGCTCTTTTTCCTGCAGCGGCGCGTAGAGCTCCACGGTCTTCGGCGGGTCGATGACGCGGCCGAGTTCCAGGAGCTTCCAGGCCAGATCCTCCGGCATCTGCGCCCACGTCGTGCTAGCGACCATTGCCGCCAGAACGGTCAAAGCCGATCTTGGTAATTTCATCCGGACTACCCCACGTTTCTTGGTTGTTTGGCCTAACTTGGCCGATCCGGTGCCTGATTTGTACTGAATTCGCCGTGACGATTCGCTGCTTTTGCGCTACGCAACCGCATAACTTTCGGAGCCGCAGCCATCATGAGCCGACGCGTCAAGAGACCTCTCCGCCCCGCGGGCGATCGCCCGAAGGGCGCGCGTCCTTATCGAGGCTCGTCAGCCGAGCGGCCGGCGGCACATCGCCCGGGCGGCAAGCCTCCGGCGCGGTTTCCGGCTTCGCCGCCCCGTGCGGCGAAGCCTTTTGTGCCTGAGCCCGAGAAGATCGTCGCCGAGCTGCCGCCGCTCCCGACCAAGGTTCAGACCGTCGTCGTCACCGCCGATGAGAACAACATGCGCGTCGACCGCTTCCTCGAGGCGCGCTTTCCGGGGCTTTCGTTCTCCCACATCCAGCGCATCGTTCGCAAAGGCGAGCTGCGCGTCAACGGCAAGCGCGCCGACAGCAAGGATCGGCTCGAAGAAGGCCAGAGCGTTCGCATTCCGCCGCTCAAGCTCGACACGCCGAAAGGCGCGGGCCCGCTGTCCGAAGCCGCCACCAAAACACTGAAGGCGCTGAAGGAGATGATCATCTTCGAGGACGCCGACGTCATCGTGCTGAACAAGCCGGCGGGGCTTGCCGTGCAGGGCGGCTCCGGCATCACGCGAAATGTCGACGACATGCTGGAAGTGATGCGCGACGCCAAGGGACAGAAGCCGCGGCTGGTGCACCGGCTGGACCGGGAAACGTCGGGCTGTCTGCTGATCGCGAAAACCCGCTTTGCCGCGACCGCCTTGACCGGCTCATTCCGCCATCGCTCGGCGCGCAAGATTTACTGGGCGCTGGTGGCCGGCGTGCCGAAGCCGAAGCAGGGCCGCATCTCGACCTATCTTGCCAAGGAAGAGAGCGAAGAGGACAGCATCATGCGGGTGGCAAAACACGGCGACGAGGGCGCAAGCCACGCGGTGACCTACTATGCCGTGGTCGAGACCTCCGCTCAAAAACTGGCCTGGGTGTCGCTGAAGCCGGTCACCGGGCGAACCCATCAATTGCGCGCCCATATGGCCCATATCGACCACGCCATCGTCGGCGATCCCAAATATTTCAACAAGGAGAACTGGGCGCTGCCGGGCGGCCTGCAGAACCGGCTGCATCTGCTGGCGCGGCGGATCGTGATCCCGCACCCGCGCGGCGGCGTCATCGACGTCAGCGCGCCGCTGCCGCCGCACATGCTGCAATCCTGGAATCTGCTGGGACTGGAGCACGACCGGTTCGATCCGATCGAGAACGCGCCGGAGGAATAACACAGATACGTGACCCGCGGGTCTGCGCAACAACTGTCAAACCGGAAGCGCACGCATCGGGTATGGTTCGGCGGTGTCATCCAATTGAGGGCTCCGCATGATTGGAAATCTGCTCCGCACCGCGCTTTTCCATTGCCTTCTTGCGGCGACCGCCGGCATCGGCGCTACGGCCAACGCGCAGACCCTCGCCCTCGTCGGCGGCAAGGTCTACGCGTCGCCTGACGCCGCGCCGCTCGACGATGCGGTCGTCGTCACGGCTAACGGCGTCATCACCTCGATCGGAAGCCGCAGCGACGTACAAATTCCCTCCGATGCGCGCATCATTGATTGCGCCGGCATGACGGTGGTTGCGGGCTTCTGGAACAGCCACGTCCACTTCACGCAAGCGGTATGGAAAAACGCAGGCTCCGCTCCCGCCGCACCGTTGCAGGAGCATATGCGGGAGATGCTGACGCGGTGGGGTTTTACGACCGTCTGGGATATTGGCTCCGACCCAAGCGATACCCTGCCGTTGCGCCGCCGGATCAATTCCGGGGAAGTGCCGGGCCCAGATATCCATGCGGCGGGCAGTGTCTTTCCGAAAGGCGGCCATCCCGCCTATCTGCCACCGGAGATGCAACTCCCCGAAGCTGCGACGCCCGACGAGGCCGCGCAAATGGCGCGCGGCTATCTGCGGGCGGGCCTCGACGGCGTAAAGCTGTTCACCGGCTCCTTCAAGGGCTCCGGCAAGCCGGTCGTGAATATGGATCCGGCCATCGCCAAGGCAGCCGTCGATGTGGCGCATGCCGTGGGCAAGCCGGTATTCGCCCATCCGCAGAACATGGCGGGCGTGGACGCCGTGATCGCGGCCGGCGTCGACATCATGGCTCACACGGTACCCGGCGAGCCGGTCTATTCGCCCGAGCAACTCGCGCGGTTCAAGCAGCAGGGCATTGCCCTGGTTCCGACGCTGTCGCTGTTTGCAAAACTCCCGGTCGCGCCCGATATCGCTGCGCGCCTCGTTACGACGACCGTCAATCAGGTCAAGGCGTTTTCCGACAATGGCGGTCCGGTCCTGTTCGGCACCGATGTCGGCTTCACCACGATCTACGACACCACGCTCGAATATGAGCTGATGCACCGCGTGATGTCCGCGCGCCAGATCCTGGCGTCGCTGACGACCAACCCCGCGCAGTATTTCAAGGCCGCGAAGAAGGGGCGGGTCGAGAAGGGATTTGACGCCGACGTCGTAGTGCTCGACGGCGATCCCACAGCCGACGTCACCAACCTCGCCAAGGTCGCCTACACGATCCGGGCGGGCAAGGTGATCTATCAAAAGCCGTGACGTCGGTTGGAACCCGGTATCCGCGTTGCCTCCGGAACCAGCATCGCAGGATGTTGCCGCAACTTCCTCATCGGCTTTATTTGCATCCACCGTTATCGTATTGTCAGACCTGAGTTTATCACCGCCCGCGGGAAGCCGAGCACGAGATGCGTGAACTATTCGATGAATTCGCCGGACATTCGCCGCTCGATCCGGAGGAGGCGGTGCGACGCGCCACGCGCACTCCCCGGCGCAAGCGCTTCTACAAGGAGGCCGGCACGGCCGCGGCCGATGGCGGGTTTGCCGTCACGCTCGACGGCAAGCCGATCCGCACGCCTTCCGGCCGGCAGGTCGTCGCGCCGGCCAGCGCCATCGCGGAAGCGATCGCTGCGGAATGGAATGCCCAGGGCGAGACCATCGATCCCCTGACCATGCCGCTGACGCGCTTTGCCAACAGCGTCGCCGAGATCACCGATCGCGTCGATGCCGTGGCTGACGATGTCGCAAAATACCTCGGCACGGATCTGCTGTTCTATCGCGCCGGCCATCCTGAGGCGCTGGTCGCGCGCGAAGCCGCGCATTGGGACCCGGTACTGTCCTGGGCCGCGAACGAACTCGGCGCCCATTTCATCCTGTCCGAGGGCATCGTGCATGCCGCCCAGCCGCCGCAGGCGATCAAGGCCGCCCGCGGCGTGTTCCCGGCCGACCCCTGGTCCGTGGCCGCCCTGCATGTGGTGACGACGCTGACGGGCTCGGCGCTGCTGGCGCTGGCGCTGCTGCATGGCGTCCGCGATCCCGATCAGGTCTGGGCGGCTGCCTATGTCGATGAGGATTGGAACGCCGAAAAATGGGGCGTGGACGAGGAGGTGGCGGCCCGCCGGGCCGCCCGGCTGGTCGATTTCCGGGCCGCGGTGCGCATTCTCAAGGAATTGAATCCCGGCGCGCCTTCCTCGCGCTGAGGTCGGCTTCCGCCGGCCGCGAATCGGGGCGATGTGCTAGTATAAGTTGCACGTATCGGCATGGTGACGGCGCATTGTCTGGACAATCGCGCGTCGTATTGGGTTTGCGTCTTGCCTTGGCGCAGGTGCAGCAACCTCAAGACGAAACGATTGTTGCCGCGAGTTGCGCTCATCAAAATTGTTGACCGCGGATCTGCGAATGACCGTTTTCAAACCGGGAAATCTCGTGGTGCTGAAATCCGGTGGTCCGGTAATGACCGTGGATGCGGTGAACACCGATATTTTCGATGACAACAAAGTCACGGGGATCGTCTGCGTCTGGTTTGTCGGCGAGAAGCTTGAGCGCGTACGGTTCGGACAGGATGCGATTGAACCCGCACGATTGCAAAAGACCTCTTCAAGAAAACGAAAGGCGCGTTTGGGGGAGGTCGCCGGCGAATACAAGATGGTTCTTGATGAGATGGTCGCCGCCATGAACACCCCGGCGGATACCGGGGGTGAAGTTTCAAGCAAGGTGGCCAAACGGCCAAAGTCCGCAAACACCGTTGTTGAACAACCGGAGACCGCGCCGGCTCCCAAGGGTGTCGCTGCCTGACGGGGTGCAAGTGGAATTGCCGCTACTAACGGGCCTGAGCGGGCAGAGTATTAACGAGAGGTTTACGACGCCGGGTTAGTCTCCAGTCTGGCCGAGACCTCAAAACATGGCGATATCAATCAATCCCGTTCTCCCGGTGCTATCCGCCCAAGAGGCTGGCGGCATTGCGCCCGAGCTTGTGCTGCAGCCGGGAAGCGTGGTCAACGCGCAGGTCCTGAAGGTGTTGTCCGCCGATCTGGTGCGGATTGCGATCGCCAGCCTCTCGATCGACGTGGCCTCGGAAATTCCGTTGCAGCAGGGCCAGAACCTGCAGCTTGCGGTCATGCAGACCAAGGATGGCGGCATCCGCCTCGCATTGCTGGGGCAGGGCGGCGATGCCGCGGCCGACGCCGTTACCTTGTCACCCGATGCGCTGGCCGATGCCGCAGTCAATCGGCCGGCCATCGTGTCACCGAAGAACGTGCTGACGCCGCTGGAGCGCATAGCCGTCTCCACAGCCGCGCAAGCCGCGGTCACCGAACAGGACAGCCTGGCGCCGCTGTTTGCCAATCTCGGCGCGGCGGTTTCTTCCAGCAACCTGCCGCTAAAATTGCAGGCGGCGATTGCGCAGGTGCTGGCGCAACAGACCAGCCTCGACCAGAACCTCGACGGCGGCGACATCAAGACCGCGTTCCAAAAGTCTGGAATCTTCCTCGAGGCGTCGCTGGCGGCGGGTTCAGTTCCCCCGAGCGGCGTTCCCGATCTCAAGGCCGCGCTGATTGTGCTTCGCCAGACCCTGCAGTCGGCGCTTGGTAGTAACGCAACGCCGGCGACACCGGCCGGGGCGCAACAAGCCGCGCCGCCGCAGGCCGCCGCCGCGAGCCTTGCACCGTCTTCGTCGCCCACCGTCGATATGCCGGAAATCCTGCTGCCGCAGGCACGGTTGGTGGTCGCCGAAAACCTCGCGCTGGCCGGCCAGGCCGCCCGCAATCCGCTTGCGGCGGCGTTCGACGCCGGACCTTCGGCCGGTGCGACCTTGAACCTGCTGCAGGAAGCGCTGCAGGAGCTTGGCACCCCGGCGCGGATAGCCGCCACGCCGAAAGACGTTCGAGGCAGCGACGTGGCCTTCCACACCAACACGCCGCCGCCACCCGTCCGCGGCGCGCTTCCGGCCGCGCAGCCAATTGCATCGCCGACGCTTGCGCCGCATGCGCCGCTAGAGGCAACCGCGCATCACCTGCTCGATGACACCGATGCCGCCATCGCGCGGCAAACCCTGCTGCAGGTGGCGTCCTTGCCTGATCGTATCGACACTTCGGCGCCGAAGGCCGACATGAATGCGCCGCGCTGGAATTTCGAAATTCCGTTCGCGACGCCGCAGGGCACGGCGATGGCGCAGTTCGAGATTTCCCGCGATGGCGGCAGCGAGGAAGTCGAGGCCGCCAAGCGGGTGTGGCGGGCGCGCTTTTCGCTCGACGTCGAGCCGGCCGGCCCCGTTCACGCGCTGATATCGCTCACCGGCGAGAAGACCTCGGTGCGGATCTGGGCGGAACGGCTCGCGACTGCAGAGCAATTGCGCGCCGGCGCATCCGACCTGAGCCAGGCGCTGAGCCGGGCCGAACTTACGCCCGGCGACATCGTGATCCGCGACGGCGCGCCGCCGCAGCCCGCGCAAGCCGCCCGTGCCGGGCATTTTCTGGACCGCGCGCTATGAGCGTCGAGACCAAAAGCAAGCTCGCGGTCGCGCTGCACTATGACAAGACCGGCGCCCCGCGCGTCGTCGCCAAGGGCAAGGGCGTCATCGGCGCGAAGATCATCGAACTCGCCCGCGAACATGACATCCCGATCGAGGAGAACGAGGTGCTCGCGGGCGCCTTGTCCCATGTCGAAATCGGTGACGAAATTCCGCCGGATCTCTACAAGGCCGTCGCCGAAGTGCTGGTCTTCGTGCTGCGGCTGTCGGGGCGGATCCGCTGATTGCGAGAGCTTTTCGCGCGAGCGGACGGCCTCCTTGCGCCGGGAACACGGATCAAACTAAAGGCCCGCTTGTCATTGTTTTACCACGATGCCATTTGCATCGTTTCTGCCTCCTCAACCAAGCTCGGATACCATCGTGATCAATCGTCGTCATGCGCTCGGCCTTCTCACCGCCGCGAGCATTCTTCCGTCCCGCAGTTTCGCCAATGTCTCCTACCAGCGCAGCGAGTTTCGCGACGATCTGGCCAAGCGGTTTTTCGACCTCGGAACGACAGGAACCTTCGTCGCCTACAAGGTGGACGACTACCTGATCATCGCCAGCGACAAGGTGCGCTCGGGCGAGGGCAGGCTGCCGGCTTCGACCTTCAAGATTCCGAATTCGATCATCGCGCTGGAGACCGGCGTGGTCGAGGACCCTGACAAGGACGTCTTCAAGTGGGACGGCGTGACGCGCAGCATCGAGCCCTGGAACAAGGACCACACGCTACGCTCTGCGATCGCGGTGTCGGCGGTGCCGGTCTATCAGGAAATCGCCCGCCGCGTCGGGGCCGAGCGCATGCAGAAATATCTCGACCTGTTCGACTATGGTAACCGCGACATCGGCGGTGGCATCGACCAGTTCTGGCTCACCGGAAACCTTCGCATTGATCCCATTCAGCAGATCGACTTCGTCGACCGGCTGCGGCGCGGCGTGCTGCCGGTGTCCAAGCGCAGCCAGGAACTGACACGCGATATCCTCACGGTGACGAAGGTCGGCGACGCCACCATCCGCGCCAAGAGCGGCCTTCTGGGCGCCGAGCAAGGCAAACCGTCATTGGGCTGGATGGTCGGCTGGGTCGAGAAGGGCGCTTCCACCACCGTGTTCGCGATGAACATGGATTGCAAGGAGCAGAGTCACATCGCGGCGCGCATGACGGTGGTGCAGCAATGCCTCGCCGACATCGTGGCGATTTGACGAACCGATCCACGCAGACTTTACTGGCACGCAGGAGTACGCCGGACTGGCGTCACTCGCCGCTATGGGGCTCTGCATGTTGTCTCGCCGCTCGGTCGTGCTGGGAGGGTTGGCGCTTTCGCTTGGGCCCGCCCGCGCCTGGGCACAGGCGTCGTCGGAAGAGAGCGTCGCAGCCGTTCTCAGGGAGCGCGTGGATGTCGGGCGCGAAAGCCTGGGGCTTGTCGCGGGCCTTCTTGATGGCGACCGGCGCAGCATTTTCGCGCATGGGCAGTCCGGTTCTGAAAATAATCGGCCACTGGACGCCGATACGGTTTTCGAGATCGGTTCGATCACCAAGGTGTTCACCGCGTTGCTGTTTGCCGACATGGTGGTGCGTGGTGAAGTCTCGCCCGGCGATCCCGTGGCCAAATTTCTGCCGCGCGACGTGCACGTGCCCGAGTTCGATGGCAAACCCATCACGCTGCTCGATCTTGCGACCTATACGTCGGGCCTGCCGCGCTTGCCCTCCAACTTCAAGCCGGCTGACAAGAACAATCCTTATGCGGACTACACGGTCGGGCAGCTCTACGATTTTCTAGCCGGTTACAAATTATCGTTTGCGCCCGGAACGCATTATGAATACGCGAATCTCGGCTTCGGCCTGTTGGGCCATGCGCTGGCCTTGCGTGCGGGCTCGAGTTACGAGGAACTCGTCGTCTCGCGCATTTGCGCACCGCTCGGAATGGACAGCACCCGCATTGCACTGTCGCCTTCCATGAAGGAACGCCTGGCGCGTGGTCACGACGCCAGCCTCGCGCCGGTGGCAAACTGGGACATTCCGACATTGGCGGGCGCCGGTGCGCTCCGCTCGACGGCGAGCGATCTCTTTACGTTTCTGGACGTGAGCTTGGGTAACCGGCGCACGCCGCTGGCGGCTGCCATGGAGATGACCTTCGCCGAGCGCCGGCCGACCGGCCAGGGTACGCCATTGGTCGGGCAAGGCTGGTTTATCTCGACCCTTCACAATGATGAGATCGTCTGGAAGGATGGCGGCACTGGCGGCTACGCATCCTTTGTCGGATTTTCGACGAAGAGCAGGCGTGCCCGCATCCTGCTGTCCAATGCCGCCGACTACTCGGCCAATACGCGTGCGGGCATGCATTTCATCAATGCCGCTTACGCGCTTCCCAGGCTGCGCCGACAGGTGCCGGTCGATCCGCAAATTCTCGCAAGCTATGCCGGCCGTTATGAGGTGACGCCGACCTTCATCCTGACGGTGCGCCCCGACGGCGGACGGCTGTACATTCAGGCGACGGCACAGCGCGAGTTCGAGGTCTTCGCCGAGAGCGAGGCCGAGTTTTTCTATCGCGTGGTCGATGCGCAGGTCAGCTTTGCCCGGCCGGAAGGCGGCGTGGCGCCGTCGCTGACGCTGCATCAGAACGGCAAGGACATGCCGGGCGAGCGGCTGCCGTAAGGCTGGATCGCCGTGCGCCGGATCGCCTCGCCGATATCGCTAACGCCGGCTCAGCGCGAGCGAGACGGACGTGATGTTGGTGCCCTGAGGCTGGATGGACACCGTCTGGCGTCCGCCACGCGTCGTCAACGACAGGCTGGCCGAGAAGCTGTCGCCTCTTGCTGCAGCCTGGACGTGATCGCCGGACGCGCGTCCAGAAAGGGTACCGGATGCGTTGCGGCTCGCTTCGCTCCATGAACCCGAGATCGCGCCGCCACGGTATTCAACGTCGCTTGCGAGATCGAAATTATAGCTTGGGCTGGCGCACCTCAGATTGAGCCGAAGCTGCTCGCCGCTTCCGGCGACGTTGTATGTCGCGCGGCAGCGCAATTGCTCTTGTTGTCCGTCGCTAGTGCTGAGAACACCGCCGCCGGACCACGTACCTGCCATGGCGACGAAAGGCGAGACAGGTGCGGCCACGGCTGCGCCTAAGGGCAGGCATAACACCGTAAACAGCAGCGCCTTTTGGGTAAAACTGGATCCAGACATCTTGATGGCCTCCATTTCGGTATGGCCATCAACGCCAGAACTGCAAACGAGTTCATTGGTTCACCGCCGCCTGACTTGTGGGGCGGGTTCCATCACGCCGCCGCTACCCCAGCTTCAACAGCGCCTGCAGGAATTCGCTCACCGCTTTGCGCGCTTCCTGGGCGGTCGCCGGATTGCCGCCGACATGCGGATTGAGTTCGATGCAGGCGTCCTGGTAGGTGAAGGGCGCCTTGGTATCGTCGTTCACCAGAACGCCGCCTTCGCCCTCCCTGAGGCGGCAATTGCGTGCCGACTGGGCGTTGGTCGAAACGGCGACCGTGCTGAGGCCGAGCAGGCCGGCATCGAAGCCATGTGCGGAATCCGGATATTCCGTCAGCACCGCATCGCGTTTGGCTTCCTGCAGGCGGGCGAGATAACCCTTGCAGCTTGCGACCGGGTTATAGTCGTCGGGCGTGCCATGGTAGATCCGGATCGGACGCGCGACCGTCTCGGTGTCGGCGGTATAGCTGGTCGAGCAATCCGGATAGAACGGAATGTAGGCGGCAAACTGCGCGCCGGACTTGTTCCAAAGCTTGTGGAAGCGTTCGAGGCTGGCGTAGAGCGCGGCTTGTCCGCCGCGCGAAAATCCCATCAGTACGATCCTTTCAGGGTCGACGCGCGGATGCCTGGCGAGGATCTCCATCGAGCGGTAGATGTCGACGATGAAATTGAGCCGGCCGAGCAGGGCCTGATTGGGGCCGACCGCCGTCAGGCCACGGCCACTGAACCCGTCGATGACGAAGGTGGAAATCCCCATCGCATTGAAGTGTCGCACCCACGGATCCATGCCGGCGCCGACGCCGCTCGAGCCGTGCATCAGCACCACGACGGGGAGTTTTCCGCTGCCTTGCGCGATGCGGAATTGGCCGGCAACCGTGACCTGCTTGCCGTTGGCGTCGCCGATGAGGAATTGCTGGTCGGAAATCGTCAGCGACGGAATTGCGTAGATTTCGGTGCGTGCCGCGACGTCCTTCGGCATCGATTGCGCCGAGGTTTCGATGCAGGTGAACAACAGTCCCGTGCAGAAAATCGCAGCCGCAGCCGCGACGCGCCAATCCATCAGCATCAATCCCCCCAAATTTTATTGCTGTCCTGTGGGCAGCTTTGGGTGGGACTACATCAAGCGGTCAATCGGCTGTCAATTCGCAAGCTTCCCGATCCGCCCCATATGGGTGAAGCCAAAACCGCTGGCATATTTCAGGCCGTAGCCGAGCGCGCGGTCGAAGCCGATATGGGCCAGCCAGATCATGGCGATCGAGAGAATGAGCGGCGAGGCGGTGGCAAATCCGGTCGTCATGATCGCGACAGGCGCGAGGTAGCTGTGCACGGTGTTGTAGATGAGGGCGCCAAAACGCGGTCCCGACAGGTAGGCCGCAAAGCTGAGGTCCGGCGCGAAGAACAGGATGGCATAAACCCACCAGTCGCCGTCCCAGATATAATAAAGCAGCGTCATGCCGATAAAGAGCGCTAATCCCTCCAGCCGGAGCACCGTGCGCACGCCCCCGGTGACGGCGCCTGAGGTGTCGGCGCTAGCAGTATCGGTCATTCCGTTCCCCTGATCAGGATGCGGATATAGGGTTCGCCGGGCGGCGGTACCAGAGGCTGGAAGGGTGTTTCCGGATCGGAAAATGCCGTGTTAGAAGGCCCTTAAATCGGCACCAAAGGCGGGCGGGAGCAGCATGAAGGACATCCTGGACACCCTCGAAGAACGGCGCGCCGGCGCCAAGCTCGGCGGCGGCGAAAAGCGGATCGAGGCGCAGCACGCCCGCGGAAAATTGACCGCGCGGGAGCGCATCGAACTGCTGCTCGACAAGGGCTCGTTCGAGGAATTCGACATGTTTGTCGAGCACCGCTCGACCGAATTCGGCATGGAGAAGAGCAAAGTGCCGGGCGACGGCGTCGTCACCGGCTGGGGCACCGTCAATGGCCGCAAGACCTTTGTCTTCGCCAAGGATTTTACCGTGTTCGGCGGCTCGCTGTCGGAAACCCACGCGCTGAAGATCACAAAGCTTCAGGACATGGCGATGAAGGCGAGGGCGCCGATCATCGGCCTCTACGACGCCGGCGGCGCGCGCATCCAGGAGGGCGTGGCGGCGCTCGCGGGCTATTCCTACGTGTTCCGCCGCAACGTCATTGCCTCGGGCGTGATCCCGCAGATCTCGGTCATCATGGGCCCCTGCGCCGGCGGCGACGTCTACTCGCCGGCCATGACCGACTTCATCTTCATGGTGAAGAACACCTCTTACATGTTCGTCACCGGGCCCGACGTGGTGAAGACCGTCACCAACGAGGTGGTCACGGCCGAAGAACTCGGCGGCGCCTCGGTGCACGCCACGCGCTCCTCGATCGCCGATGGCGCGTTCGAGAACGACGTCGAGACGCTGCTGCAGATGCGCCGGTTGATCGATTTCCTGCCATCCAACAACACCGACGGCGTGCCGGAATGGCCGAGCTTTGACGATATCGAGCGCGTGGACATGTCGCTGGATACGCTGATCCCCGACAATCCGAACAAGCCCTATGACATGAAGGAGTTGATCCAGAAGGTCGTGGATGAGGGCGACTTCTTCGAAATCTCGGAAACCTTTGCCCGGAACATCGTCACCGGCTTCGGCCGCATCGCCGGCCGCACCGTCGGCTTCGTCGCCAACCAGCCGATGGTGCTGGCGGGCGTGCTCGACTCTGACGCCTCACGGAAGGCCGCGCGCTTTGTCCGCTTCTGCGACGCCTTCAACATCCCGATAGTGACGTTCGTCGACGTGC
This sequence comes from Bradyrhizobium algeriense, assembly GCF_003062295.1. Taxonomy (GTDB): domain Bacteria; phylum Pseudomonadota; class Alphaproteobacteria; order Rhizobiales; family Xanthobacteraceae; genus Bradyrhizobium; species Bradyrhizobium algeriense. The sequence continues at coordinate 113,518 of NZ_PYCN01000011.1, forward strand.
CGGGCTTCCTGCCGGGCACCGCGCAGGAGTATGGCGGCCTGATCAAGCACGGCGCGAAACTGCTGTTCGCCTACTCGCAATGCACCGTGCCGCTCGTCACTATCATCACCCGAAAAGCCTATGGCGGCGCGTTCGACGTGATGGCGTCCAAGGAAATCGGCGCCGACATGAACTACGCCTGGCCGACCGCCCAGATCGCCGTGATGGGCGCCAAGGGCGCTGTGGAGATTATCTTCCGTGCCGACATGAACGATCCCGATGCGATCGCCAAACGCACCAAGGAATACGAAGACCGCTTCCTGTCCCCCTTCATCGCGGCCGAACGCGGCTATATCGACGACGTCATCATGCCGCATTCGACGCGGAAGCGGATCGCGAGGGCGCTGGCGATGCTCAGGGATAAGAAGGTCGAAATGCCGGCGAAGAAGCACGACAATTTGCCGTTGTGATGGGGCGTAGTAGCAGGGGCGGTAATTGGCCGATATAATCAGTGTCATTCAAAAGCCGGAGTGGTGGTTCTCCACCATTTTGGTAGCCGTAATTGCCAATGTAGCAGCCAACTACATATACGATTGGCTTCGATCGCATTTGTCTGGCCAATGGCTACGGATTTTAAGATTTACTTACTCAACTGTCCTGTTGGGAGCATTAATTGCCTGTTCGCTAGTTATGCCCATGAAACCACAGGCGCGCTTCACCATTATTAGTGGTAGCGCGTTAGCGTTCGGATTCACTCTGCTCGAAGAAGTTGGTTTTACGAAAGAGGCTCTATCCGGAAAGTTCCTATTTATGCAGGCGATGACGGTTGCATCTCTCTCTTCGTTGGTTTTTTTGGAGCCGAACTTTCGAAATGCATGGGAGTCGAAGGACACAGTTTGGTTTGCCTCACAAATCTTTGCGGTAATCTGGCTCTCGATCGGTATTTCGGGCATAATCAGCTTAATCTCTATGCGACAGCAAATCAGGAAGAGGCGAGGCCTGAAGTAAGGCAGCGCGTAGGGCGGGTAGTCCTACTGAGTCAGACGGTCGCAGTGATTAAGATCGGCCATTCGGCATCTCCATGTCCTGGTTCAAGCGAAGGACGGCCGAAGGGCTCGCGTTCCGACATGAGTGACAAGTTTTTTCATCACCGCAGGCCAAGCGCGCAGGGTGGGTTAGCCGACCTATCCGCCGTAGCTCGAAGAGCGAAGGCGGAAGGCGTAACCCACCAAAATGTCGATATGCGGCTGGTGCAGCGGCGTGTTGTCGGGCGGGCTACACGCTTCCGCCTTCGCTCTTCCCGAGCTTCGGCGGACGCGCTAACCCGGCCCGCATTGTTCTACAGCGAGAGGCGCTAGGCCGCCTTGTTTTGCTGCTTCATGAATTCCGTCGCGCGCTTCTTGAGCTCAGCGGGCGAAACGTCCTCGACGTGGGTGCCGATGTGCCAGTGATTGCCGGCCGGGTCCGTCACGCCGCCGCTGCGGTCGCCGTAGAACATGTCCGAAGGCTCCATCACCGACGTGCCGCCGGCCTTCAGCGCCATCTGGTAAACCGCATCCACATTGGGCACGTAGACGTGCAGCATGGCCGAAGTGGCCTTTGCGCGCTCGGAAGCATCGGCAATCATCACGACGGAATCGCCGATCTTGAGCTCCGCGTGCATGATCTTGCCGTCGGGCCGCATCATCGGCTCGAACACGAATTGTGCGCCGAATGCGTTCTTCATGAACTGGACGATCCTTTCCGCGCCGTCGACGACGAGATAAGGCGTGAGGGTGTGATATCCTTCAGGAACGGGTTTTACTTTAGTTGCCATCGCGGTCTCCTGTGGTTTGGATGACGCCTGCAGCAGAACGACCCAACATTCCCCTTGGTCCTTTGAATTTTCACGCGGTTGTTTGTAGAAAGTGTGACAATCTCATTGCCGCGACAGTGGGTCTGCGGGCGCTCGCGCTAACGGGTTCCGCGTTATATTCATGCTCGGAGCAATAGGAACTCGCGCTGAGCATCTCTCAACATCATGAAGGCTCGGCCTAGCGCGACACCAGCGGAACGAAATCGTATTCGCCGACCCCTTGCAGAACCAGGAAGGTGAGCGACGTCGTGCCGCCGTTGGTCACCAGATGCGGTCGCGCAGGTTTGACGACATAGACTTCGCCGGGCTGCAAATTCACTTCTTCTTTCGGATCCTGTAGGAACAGCCGCATGTAGCCTTCCAGGACGTAAAAAGTATCTGACACATTGGTGTGGGTGTGCCACGGCACCTTCTGGGTTGCGGAGAGCTGCAACTCCGTAATGCGAAAGCCGGGGCGCGCGGCGTGCTCGGCGCGACGCTCGACTTCGTACAGCGGACTGGCGTCCTTGACTGGCTGCGGCTGGTTCATGATGGCCTCCCTCGGATCATCCGCCCCCAACGCGTGGTGATGCGCGATGATAGCCTTGCGCTGGCCTTCACGAAATGGGCAGTGTGCAGGATGGGTAGAGCGAAGCGAAACCCATCGGCGTCATACGCCGGTGTTGATGGGTTTCGCTTCGCGAAACCCATCCTACGAAGCTGAGACTGCCGCCGCCGTTCACTCCAGATTGTTCTTCTTCTGCTGCTCGCCGTCCCGAAGGCGCTGCGCGATCGCCGTTCGCCTCGGTATCAGCGCGGCCTCGTCCGCGAGTCGCTGCGCGAGATCGGAGTGATATTGCTGCACGACGTCGAGCACGGCGTCCTTGGCGAGCCTTCGATGGTACTCGGCAAGGAATCTGTGCAGGTCAGCGAGTTGTTCGTCGTCCATGGGCATCGCGCCTCAGCCGCTATCCCCAAATATACCGCAACCTGTTGATCCCGCGCCAGCTTTCGACGCGCTCAATCGTCGCCCGCGAGCGAGGCCAGATGGTCACGGCTGCCGCGGCAGGGCCCGCATCGGCGGCGCGCCGCCCGATCCGTTAACCCTCTGTTAACCATGCCGGCCTAGCCTGCGGTCATTGCCTGTTACCACTAGCGGATTACCGCCCGGTTCGTTCGGGGAGAACAGCCGATGTCCGTTGAGACTCTGACCTATGACGCCCTCGGCGCCCGCCTGAACATCTCGCCCGTGGCCGCCCGTTCGCTTGCCAGGCGGCTCCGGCTGCCGCGCTCGCTGTCGGACGACGGCAAGGCGCTGGTGAGCGTTGATCTCGCCGAAATAAGGCACACGCCACAGCCGCCGGGCCGTCGCCAGGCAGGCGCCGTCGCCCAGCTGACGGCCAAGATCGTGGCACTGCAGGCCGACATCGTGCACCTCGAAGCAATGGCCGCCGGTCACCGCGCTGATTTCGAGCGCGAACGCGAGCGCGCGGAACGCCTGGTGACCGAGCTGCTGCAGGCGGCTGCCGAGACCACGGCCGCCCGAGAGGCGGCTGCGCGGCTTGAGGGGGAGGTGGCAGTCCTGCGGGCCCGTGCCCGAACTGACAGCTCGATCGACAAGACGGAACGCCGGCTGGGGCAGCTCGCCGCGACCCTGGTGGAATCAGACCGCAAGGCGGCACGTGGATAGCTATCCCAGTCTTCTCATTCCGCAGCGTCGCGGAGCAATCGTGGGGCAATAATGTCTAGCACTGATATCCGCGAGTTGAAGGCGCGCATTATTGTATGCGGGGTCGGCGGCGCCGGTGGCAATGCCGTCAACAACATGATCGAGGCCGGGCTCGAAGGCGTCGACTTCATCGTCGCCAATACCGATGCCCAGGCGCTCACCAGTTCGAAGGCCGGGCGCCTCATCCAGATGGGCAGGCAGGTGACCGGCGGTCTTGGCGCCGGCGCGCAGCCCGACATCGGGCGCGCGGCAGCGGAAGAGGCCGTCGAGGTGGTCCGCGAGCAATTGAACGGCGCGCACATGGTGTTCGTCACCGCCGGCATGGGCGGCGGCACCGGCACGGGTGCCGCCCCCATTATCGCCAGGACCGCGCGCGAACTCGGCATCCTCACCATCGGTGTCGTCACCAAGCCATTTCAGTTCGAAGGCCAGCGCCGCATGCGTTATGCCGAAGCCGGCATCACGGAGCTGCTGAAGGAAGTGGACACCCTCTTGATCATCCCGAACCAGAACCTGTTCCGGGTCGCCAACGAGAAGACCACATTTTCGGACGCCTTCGCCATGGCCGATCAAGTGCTTTATTCGGGCGTAGCCTGCATCAGCGACCTCATCGTCAAGGAAGGCCTGATCAATCTCGATTTTGCCGACGTTCTCTCGGTCATGCGCGAGAAGGGCAAGGCCATGATGGGCAGGGGCGAGGCCTCCGGCGACAAGCGCGTGCTCAACGCCGCGGTGGCCGCGATTTCCAATCCGTTGATCGAGGATCCCTCGATCAAGCGCGCCAGCGGCCTGATCGTCTCCATCACCGGTGGCAGGGACCTGACGCTGTTCGAGGTTGACGAGGCCGCCACCCGCATCCGCGACGAGGCCGATCCGGACGCCAACATCATCGTCGGCGCCACCTTCGATGCCAGCCTCGACGGCGTCGTCCGCGTCTCGGTGGTGGCGACCGGCATCGATAATCTCGGCGCGGCGCGCGAGCGCCAGCCGGCGGAAAGCTCACTGACGGACCTCGCCAGCCGGCTGAGCAACGACAGGCGCCGAACCGCAGAGCGGATCGAGCGCAGTGTATCGCCACCGCGATTTGAGAATCCGTCGATGCTCCCGGTGGCGGCCCGCCACCCCGAAGTGCGACCGGCAAGGCCGGTCGCGGAACATGCGCGACCGATGGCGCCGCAGCGCCTCGATCCGTTCGGCCGCGCCGCGCCCGTACGCAACCCGGTCGAGGAAAAGGTTCTCGATATCCCGGCCTTCCTGAGCCGCAAGGCGAACTGAGCGGTGCTGCCGCGGGCCCTGGTCTTCTCCCAGGCGGTTCCTGAAGGGCTGTTGCCCTATACTTTCCATCCTCCAGCCTTGCTTTGGTCAAAACGGCGGTAGGGAGTGTCCACAATCCGACGATCGCCCGTTCAGTTGACGGCAAAACTGGGAGGAGGCGCCCATGGAGTCCTCGGCGAACACCAAGCAAACCGATTCTCGCAATGTCAGTCCGGGCGATGTTAGTCCGGGATTGTCCACGCAAGGACTGTCCACGCAAGGACTGTCCACGCAAGGACTGTCTACACAAGGACTGTCTACACAAGACTTGGAGCTGGTCGCGCGCGCCGATGAACGGCTCGCACATGCTTATGAGCAGATCGCCAGCGCGGATGAGCAACTCGCGCGTATCAATGAACAGATTTCCAGGATCGAGGACGACGCTGCGCGGAAGCAGGCCGTGAACAAGCTTCGTCGGCCGTCGCGTGGCAGGCCGGCGCTGCGCGGCTTCATCGGCCTGCTGCTGACAGCGGGCATCTGTTTTGCCGCTTTCGTTTCGCAGTCCTATGGCGAGACGGCCAGGCAGATGATCTCGCGGTGGGCGCCGCAACTGGCTTCGTCGTTGCCCTCGGCAACACCGGAGCTCGCCGCCCAGCAGAGCCCGCCGCCTGTTCAGGTGGCTGCGGCGGACGCGGCAATTTCGCAATTGTCACCTCCGGCTCAGACCGCGCCGCAAGACGCGGCACCCGCCGCGATCCCACCCGAGGTGACGCAGTCGCTCCAAACGATGGCGCGTGATCTCGCAAGCGTGCAGCAGGAGATCGGGCAGCTCAAGGCCGCCCAGGAAGCATTGGCCCGCGAAAATGCCAGGACTGCCGAACAGCTCAAGGCGAGCCAGGAACACCAGGAGCAAATGGCGCGCGCGATCTCCAGCGCCTCCGAGCAGAATCTGCGGCTCAGGACATCAGTGCCGGCATCTGCCGCGACATCAGCGGCGACATCAGCCAATCCGCCACTGCCGGTTGCCAACCCTGCGCGTAAGCTTGCGTCGAGTAAGCCCGTGTCGACGCTTCCGCCGAAGCAAGCCAGAGCGCAAGCGCGGGCGCCAGTGCAGTTGCAGTCCCGACAACAGTAGTTTTCATAGGCGCCGCCGTCCGCCGAAGACGGCGTCGCCTCTGTCGCTAGTCGCGTTATTTTCCAGCGCTCGGAATATGCCAGTCGCAAATGCCATTCATTGGGTTGGCGCGCCTAACGCGAATTTCGGTAAGTGCGCCAATCTGTCCCGGCCTTGGCGTGTGGCGGTAGCCGGACGATGCGCTACGCTCCCTGAAAAATCAGGGAGGAATCAATGTCAGTGAGAATCAATCGCCGTCACTTCATCGCTGCCGGTACGGCGGCCGCCGCGATGCCTTTGCTCGCGCGCAGCGCCTCGGCGCAAGCCGCGTGGCCGTCGCGGAATATCCGGATGGTCTGCAGCTACCCGGCGGGCGGGCAGACCGATCTGCTGGCGCGCGCCTTCGGCGATTTCATCTCCAGGCAGGTGGGGCAGAACGTCATCAACGAAAACAAGGCGGGCGCCTCCGGCTCGATCGGCGCGGCGGACGTCGCGCGCGCGGCGCCGGACGGTCACACCATCCTGTGCTCCATCTCGGCCACCTATATGATGAACCGGGTTATGATGAAGAATCCCGGCTACGACATGGATAGAGACCTGACGCTCGTCAGCATCATTCCGGGCGCCGGGCTGCTCCTGGTTGCGAGCTTGGCGTCCGGCGTCAAATCGCTGGACGATTTCGTCGCTTTCGCGCGCAAGAAGGGCCAGGTGAACTTCGGCACCTATAGCGCGGGCTCGGCGCCGCACATGACCATCAACGAACTCAACAAGCAGTATGGTCTCAAGATCGAACCGATCCACTACCGGGGCGAAGCGCCGATGTGGACGGGGCTGCTGGACGGCACGCTCGATGTCGCGATGGGCAGCTACACGGCAGCCCAAACCGTCCTGCAAGGCGATAAAGGCGTTGTGTTCGCGGTGAGTTCGAGGAAGGTCGCCGCGATCCCTGATGTCAAGACCCTGCCCGAACAAGGCGCGACATCGAAGTTCTTCACCCTGAGCGGCTTCACCGGATGGGCGGTGCCGAAGGCCGTGCCGCAACCGATCGTCGAACGGCTGTCGGAACTGTGCGTGGCGGCCAATGGCGATCCGAAGGTGAAGGAAGTTCTCGCCACTTTCGCGCTGGATCCGGCGCTCGGCTTCAAGGAAAGCAATGCGCTGTATCAGCGCGAATTGCCGGCCTGGATCGAGAGCGCACAGGCGCTCGGCCTGGAGCCCGCCTAGCGCGAAAGCCGATCAGCGGGTAGGGTGGGTTAGGCGAAGCCGTAACCCACCGGCCGAACTGACCACGTGTCGAGACTTCGGTGGGTTACGCTGCGCTAACCCACCCTACGAAACGATACATTGGTGCCCGATCTTGAATGTGATGGCTGAGGACGACCCGACCGACGAGATTTCGCTCATCGAGGAGCGGCTCGAGGAGCTTGCCGAAGTCTCGGAGCGGTGCCGAAAGATCATTCTGTTTTCCAAGACGGCCATCGCCGGCGGCGCAGCCTTGCTGCTCGTGATGATGCTCGGCCTGTTCGGCTCCAGCCAGGTCGTTGCCCTAGGGTCGATCGCCGCGGTGCTGGGTGGAATCGTCTCGCTCGGATCGAATGTCAGCACGCTGCGGCAGACCAGCGACGCCATCAGCGCCGCCGAGGCGCTCCGTTCGGATCTGATCAGCCGGATCGATCTCCGGGTGGTCGGTGATAGCCCCATGAAACTGAGTTGACGTTCGAACGAGTAGGGTGGGTTAGGCGAAGCCGTAACCCACCGGCCGACCCGACCGCGCGTCGAGACTTTGGTGGGTTACACTGCGCTAACCCACCCTACAAAGCTTTTGTCGCCCTCGCATTCATGTCGGTCAGGCCGCGAGGGCAGGCGCGGCTTTCTTGCTACGATAGACGCCGTAGCCGATGCCGGCGAAGCCGAGCAGCATCATCGCCCAGGTCGAGGGTTCTGGAACAGCCGAGGTTACGGAATAGGTGAGGATGGCATCGAACTCAATCTCGGTCGGGCCGGTTGATGACGTTAGGCTGCCGGAAATTCCTGTGCCGGTATCGTTTATAATAAAGGACAGTGTGTTCTGACCGACGAGGAAGCCGCTTGTCACGTCATCATGGGGCAGGCCATTCCCTGACGTGAATAGAAACGGATCATTCGCGCCGCCGCCCGTGAAAACGAAAGACCCAGGACCCGCGCCAAAAATGCCGGTGTTGCCTACTGTGGTGCCATTGAGCTGCAGGATGGCGCGATCGTCAGCGTTGAACGTGGTAATGGTGAGCTTCGCGTTTGTAAAACCACTAGGTAGACTAAAGCCAAGGTCAGCAGTGTAAAATGAAGTAAGAAAGCTGTTGTCGAGGGAATAATTTAAATTAACAGTCTCCGCCGAGGCAGAACACATTCCCACCGCTGCGAAGAGAATAGCGGCGGCACAGGTCTTGATTGAAAGCATTTTTCAGTCTCTCCTCAATGAAAGTCTTAAAGTGATTTGAGTAAACGCCAGAGTTTGTCGGTCGCTCGGGAAATCAGCGCGACCGAGGGTGGCCTTTTGCATTCATCTGGATCAGGCGGTGAGGGCTGCCGGCGCGGCTTTCTTGCGGCGATAGACGCCGTAGCCGATGCCGGCGAAGCCGAGCAGCATCATGGCCCAGGTCGAGGGTTCGGGCACGGCGCCGACCTGCGCGGTCAAGCCCACCCCATCGAGCACGAAGAACGGACCCCGGCCGAATCCCGTGTCGCCGCGCGAGAATGCGAAAGTGATTTCGTGGCTGCCCGCCGACAACAGCGTGTTGCCCGTATAGCTGCTGAGCAGCTTTGTCGATGCCGGCGATCCGCCGCTCGATGAATCGAAGATGGGAAGATCGGAAGCCAGGATCACCCCGTCGATGCTCATTGCGAATGTGAGGGCGACGTCGTTAGACGTGTTGGTGGACTCGGAGCGCCCGGCCTGAAACGCGTAGTTGAACAGGCCGGCGCTGGCTAAGGTGAAGGATTGCGAAAGCGTGCCGCTTGCCGAACCGAAAAAGCTGTTCAGTGAGATCTGCGCAACCGATGATCCGTCGGTAGCGTTCCCGGATCCGAGCGACGATACGATGATGCCGTTTGTCGCTACCCAGGGTGAACTGGTTCCCTCAAAGCTGCCGTTCGTCAAAACGTCTGCGCGGGCTGCCGGCATGCTGCCCAACAGTATCATCGAGGCGAGCAAGTAATTCTTGAACATTTTCATTTACCGAAATCTCCTACTTTCAAAATACGTCGATGCAAGAAAGGCTAGAAGATCGATGTGATGCGATCCATAGGCCCGTGCCTGACGTGGCGTTCGGTCGCTACATCAAATGATGTACGGCAGGGCCGGCTGTTGCAGTTATTGGGCACGGCGATACACTGTCTTGATTACGGTGTGCTCCAAGGCAGTTTCAATTCATCCATTTTACCGCGGGGGCGGGGGCTTGATGAACCAGGACGAATTGCTCGTCATCATCGAAAAGATCTATGAGGCCGCGACCGACACGAGCCGGTGGCCCGTCGTCCTCCAGACCATCGCCGACGCCTTTGGCGCACAGGATGCGTCGCTGAGCGCGGTCTCGCCGGTGGCCGTGCCCTGGCTGGTCGCGCCGCGGACCGATCCCTCGTTCTTGCAAAGCTACGGGCAGCATTACCACCCGCTCAACCTGTTCTGGGACCGGATGACGCGCGTGCCGGTCGGCACCGCGGTCACCGACCGCATGGTGCTTCGCCAGGAAACCCTTCGCGCCAGTCAATTCTACAACGAGTGGTCGCGGCCGCAGAGCTATCTTTCGGTGATGGGGGCGACGCTTCTCGTCGAGGATCAATGGCGCTTCGAGTTCGTCGTTCCCGGCAAGAACGCGTTCGGGCCGGAGCAGATCAAGCTCTACGATGCGCTTGCGCCGCACCTCAAGCGCGCGGTGCAGCTCACCCACCGCCTGCAATCCGCGGAGCTCGATCGCGCTTATTCGCACGGTGCGCTCGACAGTCTCGATCGCGGCATGCTGATGGTCGACTCCAGGGCGCGCGTGCTGTTCGCAAACCAGGCGGCAAAGAAATCGTTCAACGCCGGCCTGAAAGTGGTCGACGGTGTACTGTGCGGCACGAAGCCGTCGGAAACCGCGCGGCTTCATCTGGCGATCGCCGATCCCTTCAACAATGGCGGCTGCAACGAGATCGCTATTTCGCGAGATTCGGATCGCGCGCCGCTGTCGCTCACGGTGATCCCGCTGCGGCATCGCGTCGAATGGATCGCGCGGCAAGAGCAGGCGGCGATCGTCTTCGTCAGCGATCCTGAAGATATCGCCGGCCAGCGGCATCAGGTGTTGCAGCAGCAGTTTGGCCTGACGCGCGCCGAAGCCGCCCTGGTCGAGGAAATGCTGAAAGGCGGCGACATGCCTGATGTCGCGGCCCGGCTCGGAATTGCGCCGGCGACGGCGCGAACGCACCTGCATCGCATCTTCAGGAAGACGAGAACGACGCGCCAGTCAGAGCTGGTGCATCTGGCGTTGTCGCCGGGGCGAGGAAGCGGCGGCGCGTAGGTTGGGTGGAGCGCAGCGATACCCATCAATAACGGCTGTGACGCTGATGGGTTTCGCTGCGCTCTACCCATCCTACCAAGCCTCCTCACTTTATCCCCGTACAACTCGCGTAGAACGTCGTCGTCGCCGGCCAGTCCGAGAACATGCCGCGCACGCCGACCTGCTTTGCCAGCACGTCCAGCACCGTCAGCGTATCGCCGTCGCGATCGACCACTGATTTGATCGATTTGTGGTAGAAGCCGCCGCCCTTGTGCAGCGGGCCGTCGCGTTCCAGCGACCAGCCGATCAGGTCGAGGCCGGCGGCCTTCGCCGCCTTGGCGTATTCGGAGGGGACGATCTCGCGCTTGTCGTTCAGCGTCAGCATGGTCCAGATCGGCGGGCCGAGGATCGCGACGCCTTGCGCCTTCAACTCCGCCATCGAGGGTTTCCAGGTGTCGGGCTTATTGGGATCGAGGCCCTGCTTCTCGTAGCGGTCCTCGAGATACACCGCCTGCGCCCCGAACGCCGGCTCGGTCTTCACCCAATAGAGCACGTCGGCGAGATTAAAACTTTGCGCGAACACGTCGCCCGGGGGAATGCCGGCTTTCTTGTAGGCGTCCAGCATCTGGCTCGCGTATTTCTCCTGCGTGTAGTCGCCGTCGAACGGCATCGGCACTTCCGGCGCCTTCAATTCCGGCGTGAATTTGGCGCCGAGGCTTTTGATCAGCGCGATGCTCTCGTCATGCGTCATCAGCGTGCCGGAATTGGCGTAAAGATCCGTGCGCCAGCGCGGCGTGCCGTTCTGGTATTCCTCCAGCGTCTTCGCATCCGGATAGAAGCCGTCCATCTTCGCGGTGAGCCGACGGAACTCGGCGAGCGTGATGTCAGAGGTGCAGCACTTTGCCGAGGCCTTCTTGCCGGTGGCGGGATCGGCCGGGCTGAATCCTTGCGAGCATTTGGCGGCAAGCTCCGGCACCGTCAAAATGTTGGTCGTGGTGTGCAGGTCGCACTGCGAATGGCGGCAGACCAGTTCGCGGTCTTTGGTAAAGGTCACGTCGCACTCGATGATGCCGGCGCCCATCCGGGCGGCCGCGACATAGGACTCTTTCGTATGCTCTGGGAATTCCAGCGCCGCGCCGCGGTGGCCGATGGAGAAGTCGGTCTTGCGAAACGGTCCGGTGCACTGGCTGAGCTGTTGCTTCAGCGGCCCGTCCTTCATCTTGTCGACCAGGTAGAACGGCCGCGGTCCGATCTGCGGCTCGCGCGGCAGCATGATCTCGTCTGCAAGGACGGAAGCGGTTGCCGCTAACAGGCAGAGGGCTGCGAGAAGGGCGGAGCGATGGCGGGCAGGCATGGGTGGCACCTCGGAAAACGCGTTGCGCGCGGCCTTGATATCACGGAGCATGTGACAGTTGCGTGTGGCCGGCAACCGGTGTCCCATGCGCCGAACAAAAACAATGCCCGGGAGGAAATCCAATGCCCGCAGCCTTTTTCGTCGTCCGCGCCACCGTGACCGATCCGGCCAAGCGCCAGGCGTTCGACACCTGGTATTCGCGCGAGCATCTGCCGGATGCGATGAAATCGTTCGGGGCCGTGAAGGCATGGCGCTACTGGAGCGTCACCGATCCATCGCTGCACCAGGCGATGTACCAATTCCCCGACAAGACTGCGCTCGACCGCGCGATCGAGGGGCCGGAGATGAAGCGCTTGATCGCCGATTTCAACCGCGACTGGCCGGACGTGACGCGCACGCGGGATATGCTGGTGCTTGCCGAGGAGCGCGTGGCGTAAGACGGTAGTCGTTCCCGCGAAGCTTGTCCGGCGTAGCTCGCAGAGCGAAGCCGGATCACACGCGCGCGCGATGCAAAAATGCTGCAGCGGCGACAAATGTTCCGCTGCGAGTAGCAGCGCCACGAAAATAATTCCGGATCGGCTTCGTTCGCGGCAATGCTGAACGCGCAGTTCACCGCGCGTTCATCTAGGCAGCTTGAAACTCTCTTCTTCGCACCCAGCAGACGGAGGAGGAGATGTGATGGAACGCCGCCACTTTCTGAAACTCGCCTTTGGAATTGCCGCGGGCGGTGTCGCGCTTGCAGCGAGCGCGCAGGCCGCGCCGCTGATGCCGGCGCCGCTCGCTGACGACGCCAAACTGCCCGTCAATCCTGATGCCCAACCCGCCGTCACGTCGGGCGAGGAGGTCGATCGCCTCACACCCGAAGAAGTGCGCTGGGGCCGTGGCCGCGGCCGTCATCGCGGCTGGGGCCGCCGGCACTGGGGCTGGCGCCGCCGCCGCTGGCGTCGCAGGTATTGGGGCTGGCATCGCCGCCGTCGTTGGCGCCGCCGCTACTGGCGCCGTCGTCGTTACTACTGGTAAGTCGCCGTCAGGGATTGTTCAGAGCGTTTTCCCGCGAAGCATGCCCTCGGACTTGATCCGTGGGTGGAGACCGGTTCGCGTCAAGAAAACGCGTCAAATCAAAAATTGAAGGCCCGTTCCGATTCTATCGGGACGGGCTTGCAAGGAATAAAAAAAGCCCCGCGCGAGCGGGGCTTTTGTCATACTTGGGGAATGTCAGTAAGCGCGGCAGCGTCCATACCGCCACACGGTGCCGTAGGGGCAACCGCGGCCGGGCCGCACCACGACGACCGGAGCTGCGGGCCGCACCACTACGACCGGGCCTGGACGAACCACAACGGCCCGCCGATTGGGTTGGCAGCCGCCATAGGGGCCACGATGCCAGCCGGGGCCGCATCCGCCTGCGGCTTCCGCCGCGCTGAAGCTGGCAACGGTGCCCAAGGCCAAAACTGCTGCGAAAAGGTACTTCAATGTTTTCTCCCGTTCTTGGCCGCGAGGCGGCACGGTCGGAACCTAGTCACGAACACCTGAATGGAACATGAATGTCGTGATTTGTCATGGGGCGACGGCTAGAAATCCGAGCACCAGTTCGCTGTATCTGGCCGGTGCCTCCAGAAATACCAGATGGCCGGTATTCGCCACCACCTCGGCCCGGCCCTTGGCCATCCTGGCGGCGAGCGCTTTGGCGAGCTCGGCGTTCTGCCCCATTTTCGCGCGCAGCGCTTCCGGCGCATTCGCGCGTCCCGGCGCGTTGTGATCGTCGGCGCCCATCACGAACAGCGTCGGCTGCGTGATCAGCGGGATCTCGTGCACGACGGGCTCGCGGTAGATCATCTGCGCCGAGCTGACAAAGGCGCGCAGCCAGCGCGGATATTCGGCGCTGCCCTTGATGTTGAAACGCGCGTCGATGAACGGTGTGACCTGTTCGGGCGGCAGCTTTAGCGCGTAATTGGTCTCGAGCTGCTTGCGATAGCCGTCCGCGGTGAGTTTGTCCTCGTTCTCCAGGATCTTCTCGGTCGGCGTCGGCGGCACGTAGTGCCGATAATCCTCCAGGCCGATGGGAGCGGTCAGCACCAGATGCGCGATCCGGTCGGGCCAGGCGCGCGCGATCCGCACGCCCAGCATGCCGCCGAGCGAATGCGCCACGATATCGGCCTTGGCGATGTTGAGATGATCGAGCAGCGCGATCGTGTTGCGCGCCAGCGTATCGAAATGCAGATCGCCTTGCGGCTTGGAGGATTTGCCGAAGCCGATCTGGTCCGGCACGACCACGCGATAGCCGGCATCGCTCAGCGTCTTGATCACCGGCGCCCAATAGCTCGATGGGAAATTGCGGCCATGCAGCAGCACCACGGTGCGGCCGTTCGGCTGCCCGGGAGCTACGTCCATATAGGCCATCCGCACCTGTTCGCCGTCGTTCACCAGCGGCAGCAGGTGGACGGGGTAGGGATAGGAAAAACCTTCGAGCCCGATGCCGTAGGGCTCGCGCGTCGCGGGTTCGGCTGCCCGCGCGCAGGAGAGGCCGCCCACGATAAGAGAAAAGCAGATAATGATCGCGCGTCGCATCGCAGGCTCCATCGTTTGGGATGCGGCCTTATTGATGCGATGAAAGCGCGCCGTAAAGCCGGCGCGGCTTCACGTTTTGCGGAGATCAGGGCCGCTCCTGATCGTTTCCGAACAGCGCAGCAAACCGCTTTTCACCGGTGCGCGTAAAATTCACGACGCGGCTGCCTGGCGTCGGATCGCGCGCTGCCCAGTTGAGTTCGGTGAACCGGTTCATCACGGCGGCCCCCAGCGTGCCGGCGAGGTGATGGCGGCGTTCGCTCCAGTCGAGACAGGCCTTGCACACCGGCCGGCGCGGATGCACCAGCGCCTCGGCATCGATCTGCAACGCCTCGGCCATGAAGCGCTTGCCCTCGCCGGTGAGTTCGATGTCCTGTTTTGTTTGCCGGACCAGCCGCTGCTTGCGCAGGCTGTCGAGCATCTGCACGCCGAGATCGCCGGCGAGATGATCGTAGCAGATCCGCGCCCGCCGCAGCGCCGGCTCCTTCGGCCCCGTGCGCACGCGGGTGTGACCGGCGCGCTCGGCGAGGCCCGCAAGGCCTTCGAGCACATGCGCGACGTCGGGGCCGGTGAGGCGGTAATAGCGGTGACGGCCCTGTTTTTCAGGTTCGATCAGGCCGCCGGCTTCGAGTTTCGCCAGATGCGAACTCGCGGTCTGCGGCGTGATGCCGGCCTGGTGCGCCAGCTCGCTCGCGGTCAGCGCGCGGCCGGTCATCAGCGCGGTCAGCATGTTGGAGCGCGCGGGATCGCCGACGAGCGAGGCGACCATGGCGATGTCGGGGCCTGCTTTCATAGTTCGATGATAGCCGAAGCATTGACGTCGATCAAGTGGGTATTGTCACGGCTGCAACACCAGGCTCCGTCATTGCGAGCGAAGCGAAGCAATCCATGCCGCCACGAGTGGAGGAATGGATTGCTTCGTCGCTTCGCTCCCTTGCGCAAACGCTTCGCGTTTGTCGCAGGCAATGACGGTGCAGAATTATTGGAGAACCTCATGACCATCACCGTTTTCATCCGCTACCAGCTCGATCCGTTCAAACGCGCCCAGTTCGAGCAATACTCAAAAAACTGGCTCACCATCATCCCGAAATGCGGCGGCGACCTGCTCGGCTACTGGATGCCGCATGAGGGCACCAACAACATCGCGTTTGCGCTGATCTCGTTCGAGAGTCTCGCCGCCTATGAAAGCTACCGCGCACGGCTGCGCGCCGACAGCGAGGGCATGGCCAATTTCAATTTCGCCGAGGAGAACAAGTTCATCCTCACTGAGGAGCGGACCTTCCTGCGCAAGGTCGTGGCGTGAGGCGTCTGGCAGAACAGGCGTTGCGTTCCTATCTACGCGGCGCCAACAAACATTGAGGGGAGCGACCCATGCTGACACCTGCTGACAAACGCGCCGCGTTCAGGACATTGCACGAGAGCGGATGCTTCATCATCCCCAATCCCTTTGACGTCGGCAG
Organism: Bradyrhizobium algeriense; assembly: GCF_003062295.1. GTDB lineage: Bacteria > Pseudomonadota > Alphaproteobacteria > Rhizobiales > Xanthobacteraceae > Bradyrhizobium > Bradyrhizobium algeriense. Next base: position 129,315 of record NZ_PYCN01000011.1, read on the forward strand.
CGCGGTAGCCTTGCAGCATCTCGGCTTCAAGGCGCTGGCTACCACCAGCGCGGGCTTTGCCTGGACGATCGCCAAGGCCGACAACCGCGTCACCGTCGACGACGTCTGCAACCATCTGGCCGCGATCTCTGCGGCGGTCGATATTCCTGTTAATGCCGACTTCGAGGACGGCTTTGCCCACGAACCGGACAAGGTCGGTGTCAACGTCGCCCGCGCCGTGAAGACCGGCGTGGCCGGCCTTTCGATCGAGGATTTTACCGGAGACAACGCAAAACCGCTGTTCGATCGCGCGCTTGCGATCGATCGCATCAGCGCGGCGCGCAAAGCGATCGATGCCGACAATAGCGGCGTCTTGCTCACCGGCCGCTGCGAGGCGTTTTTGCGCGGGCAGAAGGATCTGACGCTTGTGATCGACCGGCTCACCGCCTATGCCGAGGCGGGCGCCGATTGCCTCTATGCGCCCGGCATCACGACGGCTGAAGAGATTTCGGCCGTGGTGAAGGCGGTCGCGCCAAAACCCGTCAATCTCCTGGTCGGCGCGGCCGGCCCGTCGCTGAAGGCGGCCTCTGATCTCGGCGTGCGCCGGATCAGCGTCGGCGCCTCGCTGGCGCGGATGGCATGGGCCGGCTTCATGAAGGCATCAAAGGAGATGGCGGAGCAGGGGACGTTCACCGAATTCGCGAACGGCTATCCCGGCGGCGAACTCAACAAGATGTTCAGCTAGCGCCAAAGTCAGCGAGCCACAAAAAGCAGCGGGCCGGTCGGCCCGCTGCGCGTTGTTTCGGATGATGACCGTTACTGCTTGGCCGGCGCGTTGTCCGCAGGCGGCGTGGTCGACTTGTTCATGTCCGTGCTGGGCGGAGATGGCGGCGTCGGGCGATTCGTCGCCGCACCCGTGGTCGTACCCGGATCGGCGTTGCTGCGCGGCGTTACGTCACGCATGCCCGGAGGCGCCGCAGGGTTAGCCGGCTGCGTCTGCTGCGCGGTCCGGTTCTCCGGCGAGGTACCCGCCTGGTTCACGGTCGTATTGTTGAGACCATAGAACAGCGCGCCCAGCACCACCGCGATGGCAACGGCGAACATCGCGACCTTCGCGCCGCTGGGAGGACCCTCACCGAGGCCGGGATCGGCCTGCAACTCATTGTCGAGACTGTTGAGGCGGGCCTGATGGCGGATTTCTTCATCGCTCAGGCCGGGGCGATAGGGATCGTTCGGATTGGGTTGGTAAGCCATGAATGGGTTCCTCCGTTAGCATCCCGAAGACAATGGCTGGCGCGCCCGGATGTTCCGCGCCTGTGTTGCAACTCCGTAATGTTGGAACCTCAGTTCCCATGTGAAGTAGCGCCGCGCTCGCGGCGTGATGCGCCGCTGATCCGGGGTCCGTGGCACGGCTTGGGTCCCGGCTCTGCGGCGCACCGCGTGCGCGGGACACGATCATTTGCGCCGCGCTTTCGCGACCTGATCAGCCGTCACCAGCGGCGCCGCATTGCCCCAGGAATTGCGGATATAGTTCGTCACGTCGGCAATCTGCTGGTCGGTCATCTTCGCGGCATAGGCCGGCATCGATCCCTTGTTCGGCGCGCGCGGCGTCGTCACGGTTTCCGCGCCGTCGAGGATGATGCGCAGCGTGCTCAAGGCGTCGGCGGACTGCATATTGGCGTTGCCGGGCAGCGGCGGGTAGATTCGCGGCGCACTTGAGCCGTCCTCTTCGTGGCAGGCGATGCAAGCGCCGTCATAGAGTTTTTTGCCTTCTGCCATTTGCGCCGGCGAGGGCGGGGTGACCTTCGGTTCCGGCGCGCCGGCCGGCAGACCTTTCAGGTAAATCGCGATGGCTCTGACATCCGCATCGCTCATCTTCGAGGTCGAATTGACCACGACCTCGGACATCAGCTCGCCGGCATGGCTCCTGGCGTTGCGGCCGCTCTGCAGATACTCGGTGATGTCCTCCACGCTCCAGGATTTCAGGCCGCTACGTTCAGCGCCGTCCAGCCGCGGCGCGAACATGCCGTCGACGCGTCCGCCGCCATACTTCTGGCCGCGCTTGTCTGCGCCGAGCATGTTCTTCGGCGTATGGCAGACCCCGCAATGCGCGACGCCTTCGACCAGGTAGCGCCCGCGATTCCACTCCGCGCTCTTCTGCTGGTCGGGCATCAGAATGCCGGGCTTGAAGAACAGCCAGTTCCAGCCGCGCATGACGACGCGATAGTTGAACGGAAAGCGCAGCTCCGGCGCGCGGGGCTCGTTTCGCATTGGCGCCAGCGTCGCCAGATAGGCGCGAATAGCGAAAATGTCCTGGCGCGTCAGCCTGGTGAAATTCGGATAGGGGAAGGCCGGGTAATAGCGCGAGCCGTCGCGCGCCACGCCGAAGCGCAGGGCGCGGTAGAAATCGTCATCGCTCCAGGCGCCCAAGCCCGTCGCGCGATCCGGCGTCAGATTGGGCGTGTAGATGCCGCCGAACGGGGTATCGATCCGCTTGCCGCCGGCGAACGGTTTTGCGGGATCGGCGGTATGGCAGCTCGCGCAGTCGCCGGCTTCCGTCAGCGCCTTGCCGCGCGCTATATCCTCAAGCGTTGGCTCAGCTTTGGATTGGGCATGGCTTTCGCTGACCGCGAAGACCTCACCGCCCGCGAACGCAGTGCACAAAAGCATGGCAGCGAGAATCGTCCGCATCATCCGGCGTGGTCCCTGCACCATCTGGCCTCCCGGGGCGTTATAGCGCGAAAGCGGACAGGGGAGGGATGTCATGCCGTTTCGCGCCGAGGCTCCCGGACGACACAAACCGAAAAGCGGTGCCGTTATTCCCGGCACGAAGTTGCGATCTTTGAAAGCGCGGCTCCGGGGGCGAGATTTGTAGTGCGTCCGCTGAAAAATCCGACATAGACTGGTTCTAACAAGCTCAGATGACTAGCTAAAAACAGTCATCCCGATCCAGGCTCAAGAGGGTGCAATGGGAATCAACCAGGGTCCGATCAGTCTCGATCAGAAATACACCCAAGGTACGGGGCACATCTTCCTGACCGGCATCCAGGCGCTGGTTCGGCTGCCGATGGCCCAGATCCGCCGCGACCGCGCCGCGGGGCTGAACACCGCTGGCTTCATTTCCGGCTACCGCGGCTCGCCGCTCGGCGGCTACGACCAGCAGCTCTTCGCCGCGCGAAAACACCTCGAACAATACAACATCAAGTTTCAGCCCGGCGTGAACGAAGACCTCGCGGCGACCGCGATCTGGGGTTCGCAGCAGCTCAACCTTTCGCCCGGCGCCAAATATGATGGCGCGGTCGGCATCTGGTACGGCAAGGGCCCCGGCGTCGACCGCTGCGGCGACGTCTTCCGCCACGGCAATACGGCGGGCTCGGCGAAAAACGGCGGCGTGCTCTGCCTCGCCGGCGACGACCATGGCGCCAAATCCTCGACCGTTCCCCATCAGTCGGACCACGCCTTCATCTCCGCGCTGATGCCGTATCTCTATCCTTCCAGCATCCACGAAATCATCGAGATGGGCCTGTTGGGCATCGCGATGTCGCGCTACTCCGGCTGCTGGGTCGGCATGAAGGTGATCACCGAGACGGTGGAGACCACCGCCGAGATCGACCTCTCCGACGAGATGACGCCGTTCGCGATCCCGACCGATTTCGAGATGCCGCCGGGTGGACTCAACCTGCGCTGGCCCGATGATCGCTATGCGCAGGACCTGCGCCTGCAGGATTACAAGGGCTATGCTGCGATTGCGTTTGCGCGCGCCAACAAGATCAACCGCATCACCATGGATTCGCCGAATGCCCGCTACGGCATCATGGCATCGGGCAAGAGCTACGAGGACATCCGTCAGGCGCTGCGCGAACTCGGCATCACCGAGGAAGTCGCCGCCAAGATCGGCTTGCGGCTTTACAAGATCGGCATGCCCTGGCCGCTGGAGCCGGAAGGCGTGCGCAATTTCGCCATCGGCCTCGAGGAAATCTTCATCGTCGAGGAGCGCCGCGAGATCGTCGAGAATCAAGTCAAACAGGAGCTGTTCAATTGGCGCGACGACGTCCGTCCCCGCATCGTCGGCAAGATGGACGATCACGACAAGCGTTTTCTCACTTTCGCCGCCGAGCTTAGCGTCGCCTCGCTCGCAAGCTCACTGACCGAACGCCTGCTTCGACTTAATCTCAATCCCGAAATCGCCGCGATGCTCCGCGCCAAGGCCGACTGGTTCAACGGCCGGCAGGCGACCCAGATGCAAGCGGTCGCCCCCGTCACCCGCACACCCTATTTCTGCTCCGGCTGCCCGCACAACACTTCCACCAAGGTGCCCGAGGGCAGCCGCGCCTTTGCCGGCATCGGCTGCCACTTCATGGCGCTGTGGATGGACCGCTCGACCGAGACCTACACCCATATGGGAGGCGAGGGCGTGCCGTGGGTAGGCGTCGCGCCCTTCACCAAGGAAGAGCACGTATTCGCCAATCTCGGCGACGGCACTTACTTCCACTCCGGCAGCCTCGCGATCCGTCAGGCAATCGCGTCAGGCGCCAACATCACCTACAAGCTTCTCTACAACGATGCGACCGCCATGACCGGCGGCCAGCATGTCGACGGCGAATTGTCGCCGCAGCAGATCACCTTCCAGCTTCACGCCGAAGGCATCCGCAATATCTATCTCGTCTCGGAAAACCCGAGTGCCTATCCGGCGTCCGACATCGCGCCCGGGGTCAACGTCGCGCATCGCGACGAACTCGACACTGTCCAGAGGACCTGCCGCACGCTGAAGGGCACCTCGGCGATCGTCTTCGTGCAGACCTGCGCCGCCGAAAAACGCCGCCGCCGCAAGCGCGGCCTGATGGAAGATCCGGCGCGCCGCGTCATGATCAATCCGGCCGTCTGCGAAGGCTGCGGCGATTGTTCTGTGCAGTCGAACTGCATTTCGGTGGAGCCGTTGGAAACCGAGATGGGCCGCAAGCGCACCATCAACCAGTCGACCTGCAACAAGGACTATTCGTGCCTGAAGGGCTTTTGCCCGTCCTTCGTCACTGTCGATGGCGGCAAGCCGCGCCGCCGCGCGCCGGCCAACCTTGGCGACGCCGGGCTTGGTGACATCGATCTGCCCGAGCCGGCCTCGTTTCCGTCGCTGGAGCGGCCCTACAACATCGCGGTCGGCGGTGTCGGCGGCACTGGCGTCTTGACCATCGGCGCGCTGCTCGGCATGGCCGCGCATATCGAAGGCAAGGCCAGCATGATCCTCGACATGTCCGGCCTCGCGCAAAAGGGCGGCGCGGTGCTGAGCCATGTGCGTCTGTCAGAACATACCGCCGACGTCACCTGTTCGCGCATCGTCACCGGCACCGCCGATCTGGTGATGGCGGCCGACGAGGTGGTCGCCGCGGCCAAGGACACCATCACGCTTTGCGAAGCCAGCCGCACCGTCGGCGTCATCAACACCCACGTCATTCCGACGGCCGACTTTATCCTCAACCGCGATTTCAATTTCCAGAGCCGCAAGGTCAACCACGTGCTGGAGACCGAGCTGCGCAAGGACTCTTCCTTCTACGACTTCACCAAGCCCGCCGAAGCGCTGCTGGGCGATTCCATCGCCACCAACATCATGATGCTGGGCTACGCCTACCAGAAGGGCCTGCTGCCGCTGTCGGCGAAGGCGATTTTGCAGGCGATCGAGGTCAACGGCGTTTCGATCAAGATGAACACGCAGGCTTTCCAGCTCGGCCGTCTCGCCGCCGCCGATCCGGCTCGGCTCGAGGCGATGATGAAGGGCCAGGACGAGGTTGTTGCGCCCAAGACGCTGGATGCGATGTCGCTCGACGAGATCATCGCCCACCGCAGCGCGCACCTCGCCGAATATCAAAATGCTGCGCTCGCCGAGCGCTATCGCAGCCTCGTTAAGCGAGTGCGCGATGCCGCCACCGATGGCGGCTATGGCGAAGCGTTGCCGCGGGCGGTCGCGATCAACTACGCAAAACTGCTCGCCTACAAGGACGAGTACGAAGTCGCGCGGCTGTTCACCGACGGAAAATTCGAAAAGCAGCTCCGCGACCAGTTCGAAGGCGACTTCAAGTTCAACTTCAATCTGGCGCCACCCATCCTCGGCGGCGGCCTCGATGCACTCGGCCGGCCGAAGAAGCGGGCCTTCGGCGCGTGGATGATGCCGGCGTTCCGGACGCTGGCAAAACTGCGCTTCCTGCGCGGTACGCCGTTCGACATCTTCGGCTACAGCCCCGACCGCAAGCTCGAGCGCGACCTGATCGCAGGCTATGAAAAGGACGTCGCCACCGTGCTCGGCCTGCTGTCGCCGGTGACCCACGATACTGCCGTCGAGATCCTCTCGCTGCCCGACCGCATTCGCGGCTACGGCCCGGTGAAGGAGAAGGCGGTGCAGGACGCCAAGGCCCGCTACGCCCAACTCGCCGCCGACCTCGTCAACCCGCCGCCGGCACCGCGGCAACTCGCAGCGGAGTGATTGCGTAGGGTGGGCGTGGGCAAAGGCGCACTTGCGCCGTGCCCATCATCTCTCGACGGTCGTTGTCCGGAATGGTGGGCACGCTTCGCTTTGCCCACCCTACAAAGCGCCGCCTCAGTACAGCCTTTCCCTGTTGGCTGTCTCGATGATGGCCTGCATTTCGTCGACGCTTTTTTGCGGCTTGGCGTGGGCGACCAGCGTTTCTGCAAAAGATGGCACGTCTGCCGGGTCCTCCCACGTATCAGGCTGCCAGAGGCCGGATCTGATCATGCACTTCGGGCAGTGTGAGAAGACCTTTTCCACCCCTACGACCAGGACGTGATTGGGCGCCTTGCCATTCACCTTCATCATATCTCGGAGGGACTCGTCTCTTACGATAATTGCCTTCCCGCTCACGCGAAGAGTGTGCGTCACGCCCGGAATGAGGAAAATTAGTCCGACGTTCGGATTGCGTAGCACGTTACGGAAGGTATCCAAGCGACGGTTGCCGAGCCGGTCGGGAATCGCAAGGGTGTGCTCGTCCAGAACTTTCACGAAGCCGGCAGAGTCGCCCTTGGGTGAGATGTCGAGCAAGCCGGCCTCGCCTGCGGAGGCAACGAAGGCGAATGGCGCGCGCTCAATGAACGTGCGTGCAATGTGGTCGATAGCTGTGATGACCTTAGCCAACGAATGGCTGGGGGGGTCGCCGACGACGGCCCGGAGCTCCGCCTCGCTCGCGACGACTTCGCGGAAACGTTCTCGCAACTCACTAATCGCAGCCATGCCGCAATCTCCCCCTACTTGAAGTGTCAAAATCTATCCTACGAAAGCGAACGTGTCGATGTTCGGCAGCACTGCGTAGGGTAGCAAAGGCGCTCTTCGCGTCGTGCCACCGTCCAACGCTCCGCTCGCGAATGGTGGGCACGTTTCGCTCTACCCACCCTACGGCGCTAGGGCGTGAACCCAAAAAGTACCAGCGAACTGCCCAGTTGAGTCAGACCTTGTCTCCAGAGCTTCGATGGGGTGTAGTCGTCATCAGCTTGTCACTGCGTTGACGCATTGCCTGCTTCACAACAGCAACGGGTTAGCGGATGGACCAAGCCCTCGCCGATATCGGCATCATCTCTGCCTATCGCTTCGCGGGCGACGGCTCCGCGACGAAGCTCGACGTCGCCAACCTCGATGCGGAACTCGCGGATCCGCACGGCTGGCTTTGGCTGCATTTCAATCTGTCCAACCGTCGCTGCCACGACTGGCTCGCCAGGAGTGCTGCGCTGTCCGATGTCGCGCGCGAGACCCTGATCGATGCCGACGAGCATATCCGCCTCGATATTTTCGACGAGGAGATCGCCGGCGTTTTGCCCGACCTGCATCAGGAGTTCATGCAGGAGGGCGACGATCTCCTGCGGGTCCACTTTGCGATCTCGTCGAAGCTGATGGTCACCGCCCGGCGCAAGCCGCTGCGCGCGATCGAGCTGACACGGCGTGCGATCGATAGCGGCCGCAAGTTTCCCACCCCGGTGTCGCTGTTCGATGCGATCGTCGACCAGTTCGCCGATGTGATCGGACGCTATTCGGCGGGCCTCGGCGACGAGCTCGACATCGTCGAGGATCATGTCCTGCACGACGAGATCGACGAAGAGCGATTGCGGCTCGGCCGCGTGCGCCTGCAAGCGATCCGCACGCGGCGGCAGCTCTCGCAGATCCGGGCGCTGTTTCACCGCATGGAGACGCGCGAGGACGTCGAATCCGAAACCCTGCTGTCGGCAATGCGCAAGCTTGCGCAGAAGTTCGACGCGCTCGACTACGAGTTCAGCGCGGTCTATGAGCGCGCGCGGCTGCTGCAGGACGAGATCGCCGGCCGCATGACGGCGATCACCAACCGCCGCCTGTTCACGCTGTCGGTCCTGACCGCGTGCATGCTGCCCTCGACGCTGGTCACCGGCTTCTTCGGCATGAACACCAAGGACATGCCGTTCCAGGACGGCGACGGCGGCACCTGGTACGCGCTTCTGATGGTGATCGCCGCGGGAGCACTGACCTGGTGGCTGCTCAGGCGGACCAAGGCGCTGTAGGCCCGATCATGGTGTGCCTGTCGCCTCCGTCGACACGCCCGCGAAGTAGGCATCGCCGCGGCTATGCCGAACATGGTCCGTGCTCGCGTCATGCCGCGACTTGCGTCTCAACAAAGACCAGAGCAGTTGCGTGGGGTGGGTTTAGCTAGCAAAGCGAACCCACTATTTTTCCTATGAATCGTGGCATGATAGGGTACGCCTGCGTTCACCCATCATGACCCGATGTGATTCATGCTTACAGCCCTTGATGCCGACCCTGGACGACTGGACCAACACGAGCAAAGCTTCGTTCAGCAAATTCGCGAACATGGCTGGTTCGGCGCGCATGTCGGGGCAGACGACGTAGGGCCTGGTTTCTCCTACACAACCGGCTACTGGCTGAAGTTCAGCTTTCCGGAGGTGATACTGTTCTCAATGTCGAAAGAGACTGCCCAGGATACGTTTTGGCACATCTATCGCGAACTCGAAGCGGGGCGACGCCTGCCCGTTGGCGAACCAACCGGCGAGATATTTGGGAATGCAGCAGCGGTACTTCTCCCGGTGGCGCTTGAGCAGTATGAAGCCCACCTTGGCTGGAGCAGATGGTTTTATGGAAATGACAGTTTCGAGTGTCTCCAGCTTGTGTTTCCGGATCGAGGCGGAGAGTTTCCGTGGACGTCAGGATCGTCAGCGGATTTCCGAACTGCTCAACCCGATCTAACCGTCGGCAATTGGTTTGGCCTGCGCGCTCGCCAAAACTGATCGCCCGTCAGGGCAAATCACGTCCAAAAATACGCCAAAACCCGCTGCGCCAAAAAACGAATTTTACCCGCCATTTCAACGTGATTTGGGTCGTCCAGATTGCGCGGCAAAAATATATTGCTTCTCAATTTCCCCCAAATCAGCTCCATCTTCGCGCCATCCCGCCTCATGAAGAGGGGCGTACGCGTCGTCACGATACGTGGAGTGCGGGTTGCGGTGGACGCGATAGCGTTGCGCGCGCGAGGCATTGCAGGGCGGTCTCAGGCTTTGTGCTTGAGACTGTGAGCGATTGATCCGCGCAGGACGAGCGGCGCAGTTCGCGTACGGCAAAAGCGTGTGGTTCTGGCACCCGTGGCTGGTGTCAAATCGGCGGAGGTTTTCGCAAGCCCAACCGGGTTCGCAAAACCGTCAATTCGCCGATGACGGAGGCAAGAGGAATTCGTCTCCGGGGAGAGCGCGCCATAAGCCATCAAACCATTGCGCAGGGAAGGCCGGATGCTCTCCGCTGGACCTGTATGCTCGTGTGCGCACTTCTTTGTGCCATTGCACACGAGACCGCGGGTGCAGCGCGCACCCGGTCTTCCCTGCGCCCTCTATCTCGAAGAGGGTCGAGCGGCCAGCTACAACTCGGGCGCGTCGCGCCGCGAGAACGCACCGGCATATCCGCCTCTCACGCCCTGATATGATGTCCGCGGATAATCATCCCGGCTTGAGTCCGGTCGCTGCCTGTCTCGCCCTGCGGAATATCTCGGCGCTTGCCAAGGCAGCCCTGACAGGCCAGAAAAAACCTGGAAGAAGAAACGCCAACGGAGAACGATTTGACCATCAAGGGCAAAGCCTACATTGCCGGGATCTACGAGCATCCCACCCGGCACGCACCCGATAAATCAACCGCGCAGTTGCACGCCGAAGTCGCCAAGGGGGCGATCGAGGATGCCGGGCTGACCAAAGCCGATATTGACGGCTATTTCTGCGCCGGCGACGCCCCTGGCGGCCTTTGGCCGATGGTCGATTACCTCGGCCTCAAGGTTCGCCATATGGATTCCACCGAGACCGGCGGCTGTTCCTATTTGATCCATCTCGGCCACGCGGCGGAAGCGATCGCGGCGGGCAAATGCTCGATCGCGCTGGTCACGCTCGCCGGCAAGCCGCGCACCGGTGTGATGCCGCCGCGCGCCGCAGGCGCGGAAGCCGATTTCGAGGCGGCCTATGGGGCCACCACCCACAATGCCTACGGCATGTGTGCCATGCGCCATATGCACGACTACGGTACCACAAGCGAACAGCTCGCCTGGATCAAGGTCGCGGCTTCCCATCACGCCCAGTACAACCCGCACGCGATGTTGAAAGAGGTCGTCACCGTCGAGGACGTCATCAACTCGCCGATGATCTCGGACCCGCTGCACCGCATGGATTGCTGCGTCGTCACCGATGGCGGCGGCGCGATGATCGTGACGACGCCGGAGATCGCGAGGAGCCTGAAGAAGCCGCTGGTGCGGCTGATCGGCCATGGCGAGGCGATGAAGGGCCCGCGCGGCGGCAAGGATCTCGACCTGACTTATTCCGCCGGCGTCTGGTCCGGCCCGCGCGCCTTCGAGGAAGCGGGCATCACGCCAAAGGACATCAAATACGCCTCGATCTATGACAGCTTCACCATCACGGTTTTGATGCAGCTCGAAGACCTCGGCTTCTGCAAGAAGGGCGAGGGTGGCAAGTTCGTCTCCGACGGCAATCTGATTTCGGGCGTCGGCAAGCTGCCGTTCAACACCGACGGCGGCGGCCTCTGCAGCAACCACCCGGTCAACCGCGGCGGCATGACCAAAATTCTCGAGGCGGTCCGTCAGTTGCGCGGCGAAGCCCATCCGAAGGTGCAGGTGCCGAATTGCGACCTCGCAATCGCCCATGGCACCGGCGGACTTCTCGGCGTGCGTCACGCCGCCTCAACCTGCATTCTGGAGCGCGTTTGATGGCTGAAACGAAAAAATATCCGGCGCCGGTGACCAATCCCGAGACCGCGCAGTTCTGGGAAGCGGCCAAGGCCGGCAAGTTCATGATCAAGCGCTGCACCGCCTGCGGCGAGCCGCACTACTTCCCGCGCTCGATCTGCCCGTTCTGCTTCTCCGACAAGACGGTGTGGGAAGAAAGCTCGGGTGAAGCCACGATCTACACCTACAGCCTGATGCGCAAATCGCCGACCGGGCCGTATGCGATCGCCTATGTCACGCTGAAGGAAGGCCCGTCGTTGCAGACCAACATTGTCGATTGCGATCTTGAGAAGCTGAAGATCGGCCAGAAGGTGAAGGTGGTGTTCAAGCCGACCGACGGCGCGCCATTGCCGTTCTTCACGGCGGCCTAGAGTCCTCCCTTCTCCCCTTGTGGGAGAAGGTGCCTTCGCTGAAAGCGAAGGCGGATGAGGGTTCTCTCCGCGAGCACTGTGCTTGCGGAGAGAACCCCTCACCCAAGCGAGTTTGTGGCTAGCGCCGGTGATGCCCTCTCCCACAAGGGGAGAGGGCGCAGCAACAGGCGCCGGTGAAGAAAGATTTCGGGAGAGAGAGTTCAAACATGCCGATTAATTACGAACAGCTCATGGCCCTGAAAAATCTCGGCCAGAAATACGCCTATACCGACCGCGAGGTGATGCTCTACGCCTACGGCATCGGCATGGGCGCCGATCCCATGGATGAGAAAGAATTGGCTTACGTCAACGAAGGCACGCTTACGCCGCGTCCCCTCAAGGTCGTGCCGACCTTCGCCTCGGTGGCGGCATGGGGCGCCGGTCCTGGCGAGATGAATCTCAACCGCGTGATGGTGGTCGACGGCGAGCGCGACATCACGTTCCACAAGCCGCTGCCGGGCGCGGCCAAGATCACGGCCGACTCGACCGTGCTCGACGTGTTCGACAAGGGCAAGGACAAGGGCGCCGTCATCCGGCACCAGACCGTGCTGAAGGATGAGAACGGCGAGAAGCTCGCCACCCTGGTTGCTTCGCGTTTTGCGCGCGGCGACGGCGGTTTTGGCGGGCCGTCCGAAGGCCAGCCCGAGCCGCACAAGGTGCCGAGCAGGACTCCGGACAAGATCGTCGACATCACGACGCGACCGGATCAGGCGCTGGTCTATCGCCTCTGCGGCGACCGCAATCCGCTGCACTCGGATCCCGAGTTTGCGAAGAAGGCCGGCTTTCCGCGGCCGATCCTGCACGGCATGTGCACCTACGGCATCACCTGCCGCGGCGTGCTGCAGACCTATGCCGACTACGATCCGTCCGCCTTCAAGCAGCACGTCGCGCGCTTTTCGTCGCCGGTGTTTCCCGGCGAGACCGTGACGATCGAGTTGTGGAAGGACGGCAATGTCGTCTCGTTCGAAGCGAAGGTGAAGGCGAGAGGCGTCACGGTCATCAAGAGCGGCAAGACGGTGCTGGGGTGATATTCCCGTCATTCCGGGGCGATGCGTAGCATCGAACGCGGAATCTCGAGATTCCGGGTCTGGTCCTTCGGACCATCCCGGAATGACGGCAACTAACTGGGAGAAACACCATGGGACTACTCGACGGCAAGGTCGCCATCATCACCGGCGCAGGCGGCGGGCTCGGTGAGGCCTACGCTAAGTTGTTCGCGCGCGAGGGCGCGGCGGTCGTGGTCAACGACCTCGGCGGTCCCCGCGACGGTTCCGGCGCCGACGTGTCGATGGCGCAGAAGGTGGTCAACGCGATCAAGGAAGAGGGCGGCCGTGCCGTCGCCAACGGATCCGACATCTCGACCGTCGCAGGCGGACAATCCGTGTTCGAGGAGGCCATCAAGAATTTCGGCCGCGCTGACATTCTGGTGAATAACGCCGGCATCCTCCTCGACGAGACATTTGCAAAAGCCAAGGAAGCCAACTGGGACAGGGTGATCAAGGTGCACCTCAAAGGCACCTTCTGCTGCACCCAGCCGGTGTTCAAATGGATGCGCGAGAACGGCGGCGGCGTCATCGTCAACACGTCCTCGACCTCGGGCCTGATCGGCAATTTCGGCCAGACCAATTACGGCGCCGCCAAGGGCGGTATCTGGGGACTGTCGAACGTGCTGGCCATTGAAGGCCGCAAATACAACATCCGGATCTGGACGCTGGCCCCGGGCGCACTGACCCGCATGACCGCAGACCTGCCGCGCTATAAGGAGAACCCCGGCGCCGCGCTGGGCCCGGACGGCATCGCGCCGGCCGTGCTATACATGGTCAGCGATTTGTCGGGCGACCAGACCGGCAAGGTGCTCGGCGTTTCCGGCCCGCGCGGTGTGCGGGAGATGCGGATGATGGAAATGGAGGGCTGGACGCCGCCGTTTACGGGGTGGAAGGCTGAGGATATCGTTACCCACGCCAAGGACATCTTCTTCTCCGAGGAGGATATCAAGAAGTCGGCGCGGCGATTCAAGTAAATGTAGATGTCATTCCGGGGCATGCGAAGCATGAACCCGGAATCTCGAGATTCCCCGGTGCGCAATTGCGCACCTGAGGTCTGGTGCTGGCGCACCATCCCGGAATGACCAAAGAGGATAGACGCACAAATGACCAAACTCACCGCCCAGGCCGCCGGCACCTTCGCCATCGCGCCGACCCCGTTCCACGATGACGGCCGCATCGACGAGAAATCCATCGATCGGCTGACCGACTTCTACGCCGAAGTCGGCTGCGACGGCGTCACCGTGCTCGGCATTCTGGGCGAGGCACCGAAGCTCGACGCGGCTGAGGCCGAACAGGTCGCGGTTCGCTTCGTTAAGCGCGCCAAGAACATGCAGATCATCGTCGGCGTCTCGGCGCCGGGATTTGCCAGCATGCGCTCGCTGGCAAAGGCCTCAATGGACGCCGGCGCCGCTGGCGTGATGATCGCGCCGCCGCCGAACTTGCGCACTGACGACCAGATCACGGGCTATTTCAAGCAGGCGCAGGAAGCGATCGGCGACGAGATCCCCTGGGTGCTGCAGGACTATCCGCTGACGCTCAACGTCATTTTCACGCCGGCCGTGATCCGCAAGATCGTGATGGACTCGCCGTCCTGCGTGATGCTTAAGCATGAGGACTGGCCCGGCCTGGAGAAGATCTCCACGCTGCGCGGCTATCAGAAAGACGGCTCGCTGCGGCCGTTGTCAATTCTGGTCGGCAATGGCGGGCTGTTCCTCGATTTCGAAATGGAGCGCGGCGCCGACGGCGCCATGACCGGTTACGCTTTCCCGGAATTGCTGATCGACGCCGTAAAACTGTCGAAGGCCGGCAAGCGCGATGCCGCGCACGACCTGTTCGACGCCCATCTGCCGCTGATCCGCTACGAGCAGCAGCCGGGCGCAGGCTTGGCTGTGCGCAAATACGTGCTGCAGAAGCGCGGCATCATCTCGTCCAGCGCGCAGCGCAAGCCCGGCGCGACGATTACGGCAACCGCAAAGGCCGAGGTTGATTATCTGTTGTCACGGGTGGCGCGCGTCGACCGCCGCGCCAATCTGCAACCGCAATCCAGCGCGGCAGGCTAGTCTAATGGCCGAAGCCGTCGCCCCGCGTCCCGCATCCACCATCCTGCTGCTGCGCGACAGCGCTGCCGCCAAGGAGGTCGAGGTCTTCATGATGGTTCGCCATTATGAGATCGACTTCAATTCCGGAGCGTTGGTGTTCCCCGGCGGCAGCGTCGACAAGGGCGACAAGGAGATCATCGCGACACCGGCCCTGTATTCCGGCGGCGAGGGGCTCGACGAGGCCACGCTAAGCTTCCGCATCGCCGCGATCCGCGAAACCTTTGAGGAGAGCGGTATCCTGTTGGCGCGGCCGAAGGGGTCTAAGGCGCTGGTCGATGCCAAGCGCGCGAGCGAAATCGAGGCGGCGCATCGCGCTGAACTCTGCGACAGCAAGATCACTTTCCTGAAGGTGCTGACCGATAACGGCATGGTGCTGGCGCTCGATGAACTCGTGCCCTATGCGCACTGGATCACACCCCAAGGTATGCCCAAGCGGTTCGACACCTGGTTTTTCCTCGCCGCCGCACCGCCGGAACAGGTCGGCGCCCATGACGGCAAGGAATCCACCGATTCGATCTGGGTCTCACCGCGCGAGGCGCTGGAGGGCGGCGAGAGCGGTCGCTTCAAGCTGCCGTTCCCCACCACGCGCAACCTGATCAAGCTCGGCAAGCACGCGAGCGTAAAGGCGGCGCTCGACGACTCCAGAGGTAAAGCCGTCGTCACCGTGACGCCTGTCATGACCCGGAACAATGGCGGCCGCCAGCTCCGGATTCCCCTCGAAGCCGGTTACGACGGCGAGGTGTTCGAGGTCGGCTCGGTCGGCTGACGCGTCCGTCGCGCGCGAAGCCCCCGCCGTGGGCGAAAGCTGCATCCACACTTCGGTGCATAACGAAGTATCAACGGGCGTCCGGCTGTAGTGTCCGTCCCGGAATTGATCGAGACCGGGAAAAGACGGACATGGACGATAGCCATCCCAAGCGCGCCAGCGCGGCGACCGAACTGGCGCTGCTGTTTGCACTCGCGACGCTGTGGGGGGCGTCCTACACCTTCATCCGGATCGGCGTTGCGACCATCCCGCCGATCACCCTGATCGCGTGCCGCACGCTGATTGCCGGATTGCTGTTGCTGGCCATCATGCGCTGGCGCGGCGTGAGAATGCCCGTCGATGCCACGACCTGGCGGCGCTTCCTGTTCCAGACCTGCCTCAACAGCGTCATCCCCTGGACGATGGTTGCCTGGGGATCGCGGACGCTGGATGCGGGGGTGGCAACCATCCTCAACTCCACGGCGCCGATATTCACGTTTTTCCTGACGCTCGCCATCACGCGCCATGAGGCGGTGACGTCACGTAAGCTGCTCGGCGTCCTCGCCGGGATGGCCGGCATCTGCCTGATCGTCGGGATGCAGGCGCTGGCCGGCTTCGGCGAGGAGCTGACGGCCCAGCTCGCGATGGTACTTGCCGCCATCGCTTACGCCGGCGCCGCCATCCTCGGCCGGGGGTTCAGGGATCTCGACCCGATTGTGCCCGCGGCGGGATCGTTGCTGTGCGGCGCGGCGATCCTGATTCCCGTGAGCCTGGTACTGGAGCGGCCGTGGACGCTGCAGCCGTCGGCCGGTTCGATGCTGGCGCTGGCAGCGCTCGCGGTGTTTTCCACCGCGCTCGCCTTCGTGATCTATTTCCGCCTGATCCGGACCCTGGGATCGGTCGGCACCACGGCGCAGGCCTATCTGCGCGTGCCGATCGGCGTCGCGGTGGGCGTGGTTTTCCTCGGCGAGCAGTTGAGTTCGACCGCCTGGATCGGGCTTGCCTGTGTCGTCGTCGGCGTCGCCGCGATGACAATTCCGGCGCGGAAGACGAGACCGGTCGGGGAGGCTGCCTGAACGGGCTTCACGTCAGGAAGGCGTCGACCTGCGCCTGGTCCTGGTCGTAGACCCAGCATTCGGACAGCAGTCCGTCGTGCACGGCATAGACCAGAAGGCGCTCGACGTCGGCCGTCCTGCCGTCGCGCTCGAAACGCTCGCGGACCAGCAGCGCGCCGCGGTCGGGTCCGGCCATGACGTCGATGATAGCGAGCAGCCGGCGATTGGTGCGCCTTGTGACCTCGGCGAGGATGCCGAGCGCGCCGACCTTGCCGGCGTGGTCGCCGGCCAGCGGGTTCCGACCGAAATAGTGCAGCGTGAAGTCGTCATGATAACAGGCGGCAAGCGCTGCACGGTCGCCAGCGAGCCATGCGCTCGCGTAGCGGCTGACGACCAGTCGTGTACGCTCGATCGCGGCCTGGTGCTCGATCTCACACCGGTTATTTGCCATCGTTGTCCATCTCAGGGGATCATTGCCATCCCTGACAGTAGGTCCGCCTGGCAATCCGGGCTTTCAAGAACTGGCTATGCGCGCAATGACGGCAGCGAAACTGATCGGGTGGGGCGCACGGGTGCTGTATCTGGGTCCGGCCTTCGGGCTGGCGCCGCACCGGAATGCGACCGCCGTCCTTGCCGTCGGCCTCGATGCGCCGCTCGAAGTCGCTGACGATCCGGCGGATCGCACGGCGCATTATCGCGCAGCCCGCAGCGTGCTGATCCTGCCCAACAGCCTGCACCATTTGCGCATCGAACGGGGCCGGATGGCATTCCTCTATGTCGATCCGTTGGGGCGCGACCTCAAGGCGCTGATCGCGCGGATGACGAATGCAACGCCGCGGGCTGCCTTCGACCTCAGGGAAGAGTCCGGCGTGATCGAAATCATGACCGGTCTGGCCGAAAGCCGGATCGCGCCGCAGGATGGACGCGCATTGCTCGGCGAACTGCTGGGTGTGGGGACGCGCGGGAAAACCAGCGCGCGCATCGCCGCAGCCCTACGGCATATGCGGGATGAACCGCAGCACGCCCACCGGCTGACGACCCTGGCGGCGCGGGCGAGCCTGTCGCCATCGCGGTTTTTGCACCTGTTCAAGGCGGAGACCGGGGTGCCGCTGCGGCGCTACCGTATCTGGAACCGGATGGGCGCGGCGCTTCGCGCCAGCGGCGAGGGCGCCTCGCTTACGGAAGCGGCCCACGCCGCCGGCTTTGCCAGCTCGGCGCATTTTTCCAGCGCATTTCGCGACATGTTCGGCATGATGCCGTCGGATCTGGCGAGGGCGCTGAGGCCGGGGGCGATCCAGGTGTGAGCGGGCTGTGACCGGGCTGCGGTCCGTTTGGCCCTGAGGAAGCCGGGCTGTATACCGCCATTAACCACCGGCCGGCATGTTCCCCACGGCCCGAAATACATCGTATATTGCGCCCGACAGGAGCCCGGCCCGACCAACATGACCGCCGAAACGCCGCCGAATTCGCTGCCGCCGCGATCGTTCTCGCTTTCGATCGGCCAACTGACATTCGGCAGTTTCATGCTGGTGCTGGCGGTGATCATCATCACCTCGACCGCCAGCGTCATCGCCATCCGCCACATCGATTCGACCTTTGCCGAGCTGCAGCGGCTGCAGAGCGTCGGCGACCTTGCCGAGGACATCGACCGCCGCATGAACGAATTGCGGCTCGCCGCGCGGGATTTCGTCACCGACCCCGGCAACCAGTCGCTCCAGGTCGGCGAGGCCGCGATCTCGCTCGGCGAAGTCCTGAAGAAGACGCGGCTGGAACTCGCTCCCGAGCAGCAGGACATGATCGACGGCGTCACTGAGCGCCTGGCGACCTACCGCATCGGGATCGAGCGGATTTCCGCGCTGATCAACCGCCGTGCCGAATTGATCGTCGCCTTGCCGCCGTTGCGCGAGAAATTCGATGCCGCGATTGCCGAGGCGCTCGATCCCGCGATCGCATCGGCATTGCTTCTGAGCCAGAGCCGGATCACCTCGGCGCTGCTGGCGAATAACCCGTCGGCGGCCGAACAAGCGGCGCAAAACATGCGCTCCATGACGATCGCGGATCCGAACCTGCGCGCGGTAGTCGACGATTATGCGCAGGCGATCGCCAGCATATCGAAGCGCGAAGGGCAGATATCTGACATCGACAAGGAAGTGCTGGGCGAGGAGGGCCGCCTGATTCAGCGTGTGACGGAATTGCTGCGCGAGGTCAGTGACCGGCGGGGTCGCGTCCTCTCGCGTGATTTTGCCAGGACGCTGGCGGAAGCGAAGTGGCAGAGCATCGTGCTTGGCACCGCCGGCGTGCTGATCGGGATATTCGCGTCATTGCTGGTGGTTCGCCGCACCGTGCGTCCGCTAGGCGCGATCGCAACCTCGATCCGCGCGGTGGCCGGCGGCGAAAAGAACGCCTCGATCCCGGCGACCGACGTGGACAACGAGATCGGTGACATTGCCCGCGCGGCCGAAGTATTCCGGCAAACGCTGGTCGACGCAGACGCGGCGCGCGAGGCGGCGGTGCGCGCGCTCGCCGAACAGCGGCTTGCCGAGGAAAGTTACCGCAAGCTGTTCGAGTCCTCGGTCGACGGAATTTACGTCACGACGCCCGGCGGCACTCTGCTGAACGCCAACCCGGCACTGGCGCGGATGATGGGCTATGCCACGCCGCAGGATCTGATCAACGGCATCGGCGACATCGCGGGTACGGTCTATGTCCATCCCGAGGCGCGGGCGGAATACGAGCGGCTGATGCAGCGCGACGGCATGGTCCGTGAGTATGAGTACCAGGTTCAGACGCGCAACGGCTCGGTGCTGTGGCTCTCCGACAGCGCGAGCGCCGTACACAACGAGGCCGGCGTCATCGTCCGCTACGAGGGAACGGTGCGCGACATCACCGACCAGAAGCGCGCCGAGGATGCGATCGCCGAAGGCCGCCGCTTGCTGCAGATGGTGATCGACACCGTGCCCGCGGTCATCAACGTCAAGGACAAGGAGCTCCGCTACGTCCTGATGAACCGCTATATGGCCGGCATTTTCGGGGTCGAGCCGGGGGATGCGATCGGCCGCACCACCGCTGACCTGATGTCGCGCTATGGCGCCGAAAAGACCGACGAGCCTGACAAGCGGGTGTTGGCGGTCGGCAAGGAACTCGGCTTCTACGAGGAGGAATACAGGGATGCGTCCGGCCATATGCGGCAATGGCTGGTCAACAAGCTGCCGATCCTCGATGCGGCCGGCGAGATCGAGAACATCGTGACCGTTGCGCTCGACATCGGCGAGCGCAAGCGCGTCGAATCCGAGATGCGCAAGGCCAAGGATGCGGCGGAGGGCGCGTTGCGCAATCTGCGGGAGACGCAGAATTCGCTGATCGAAGCTGAAAAACTCGCCGCCTTGGGACGGCTGGTGGCCGGCGTTGCCCACGAGGTCAACAACCCCGTCGGCATCAGCCTGACGGTTGCGTCGGCGCTGGAGCGCAAGACGTCGAACTTTACGGCCGAGGTCGCCCGCGGCGAACTGCGGCGCTCCAGCCTGAACGATTTTCTCGAGACCAGCCGCGATGCGTCATCGCAGCTGGTCGCCAACCTCAACCGCGCCGCCGAGCTGATCCAGTCGTTCAAGCAGGTCGCCGCCGACCGCAACTATTCCGACCAGCGCTCTTTCGACCTCGGCGATCTCACCGAGCAGGTGGTGATGAGCCTGCGGCCCGGCCTGCGCAAACACAATCTGACGCTCAATGTCGAGTGCCAGCCCAACCTGATGATGAACAGCTATCCTGGGCCCTACGGACAGGTGCTCACCAACCTGTTCCTCAATTCGGTGGCGCATGCGTTCCCGGACGGAAAGCCCGGCACGGTCGATATCCAGGTGCGGGAGTCCGGCAAGGACAATGTCGAGATCATCTTTTCGGATAACGGCATCGGCATGAGCCTCGACGTCCGCCGCCGCGCCTTCGATCCGTTTTTCACCACGCGTCGCGATCAGGGCGGCACCGGGCTCGGCCTGCACATCGTCTACAGCATTGTGACGACGCGGCTCGGTGGCCGGCTTGATCTCGACTCGCAGCCGGGCGGCGGCACGCGCATTCAGATGATCCTGCCGCGCACCGCGCCGCTGGAACAGGCAGCGGAATAGGGAACTGCTAGTTGATGTCAGCCAGCTTGTGCAGCGTGGCGCCGAAGATCTGGCTCGCTTTGCCGACCAGCGCGGTTCCATTCATGCTGCCGCGGGTGTCGGTGAAAGTTCCGGATACGCCGATGCCGACGGGATTAGGTCCGCCGAACAGCGGGTTGTCATTGTCGCGCGGGGTAGTGTGGCGCTGCACCAGGACCTCGCCCTTGAAGGTATCGCCCTTGACGGTGTAGCTGCCGGTATAAAACAGATAGGCGTCGCCGCCGAGGATCTGGCCGTCCCGGAACAGAATGACGCCGCTGCCCTTGCCGATGCGCCCATCCAGCAGGGTGACGTGGATCGAATAGAGCCCGTTCTTCATGACGTCCCAGATGCCGGCCGCCGCGCCCACGGAAGCCGGTCAAGGAGTTATGCCAAAGTGCGGCATGCACCGTCAACGCGTCAGGTTGCCTGCCAATTCCCCCGTACAGGAAGCAAACGCTAAGCGTACCACTCCAACGTGATGCGAGGGTGATGGACGATGGGCCGAATCAAGTTGGCCCGCGAAATGCATAGTTCAGTATGGCACCGGCCGGCGGGTGCTGGAGCAAGAAAAACAGGTGACCAACTGGATCAATTCCGGCGGCCACGTGCCGCACCCATACATCGGGAACAGCAACCGTGAAACTACGGGCCGTCATCGCGCGGGCCGCTGGAAAAAGTGGATGATGATCGGCAGCGTGTTGATGTTGCCGCTCGCCGCCGATCGCGGCGAGGCCCGCGATCCCGACGGGCGCTATGCCAACTCACCGCTGAAGCAATGGTTCGACAGTCTGAGAAGCGGCAAGGGGCCGTGTTGCTCCGATGCCGATGGATATGCGCTGAGCGATGTCGATTGGGAGTCCGGCAACGGGCATTACCGCGTGCGGATCGACGGCGAATGGCACGAGGTGCCTGACGACGCCGTGATCACCGAACCGAATCGCGTCGGCCGAACCATGGTCTGGCCGATGCGTGGTTATCAAGGATTGAGCATCCGCTGCTTCATGCCGGGCAGCATGACCTGAGCAACTATCAATCCTCATCTCAGGAATAAGCGCTCTTGCGCTTATTCCTGAGGAGCCGCGCCAGCGGCGTCTGGAATGATGCAGGCCCCGCTTGTGGCCTCATGGTTCGCACGGCGATGCGCAGCGTCGTCCGGAGACGCGCGTGCCGCGCTCCTCACCATGAGGATCAAGCGACGCTCACGCGTATTTCTTGTCGCGCTCCAGCAGCTCGATCGAAATGCCCTGCGGCCCGCGGATGAAGCAGATGCGTACGCCGGGCCGGATGGTGGTCGGCTCCTTCGTGAACTCGACGCCCTTGGCCTTGATCTCGGCGGCGACCGCGTCGATGTCCTTTACCGTCAGGCCGAAATGGTCGAGACCCTGATAGGGCGTCATCGGCGGGGTGTTGACGCCGTCGCCGGCGGCGACGGGTGCGATGAACACATTGGCGCCGCCGAGCTTGACGTCGATCCGCCCGGGACCACGGATGATCTCGCCGCCCAGGATGTCTTCCAGCCAGGCCGCTGTGGTCTCGGGATCGGGACTGCGCAAATGGACATGATCCCATGTGACGGTCGGCATTTCGGTCTCCTCATTATTGTTGTGCGGCATTGTTGTTGCGGCGCTCGAGGCCGGTTGCGGCGCGGCCAATGTAGCCGCCGCGCATCCGCAATTCCATCCCGGTTGGGCCGCCGCCGCAATATTGTCGAGGTGGCATGAAACCATTTCTGCTCTGGGTGATTGTTGACGGGCGGCGGGATCCGTACAGCGGCGGTCGTGACAGAAGCCGTACGGGGAAACGCCCGTAGGGCTTTTTTCGTGCGCGGCACGGCAATCGCCGGCGCTGCCGGGTGAGGGCGCGGCTATGAGAATCGCCGGGTGGTCGTTCGGGAAGTCCGAAGCACGGCTCGCCGTGCTACCGGCCATCGCCATCGCGGGCTGCGCCATATGGTTGATGCTCCCGCAAGCAAGCGATGCCGAGGGGCATGCCACCGCAAACCCGCCTGAAGTCACCCGCGTCACGGAAGATACATCCCGCAACGATGACACGGCCGGGACCCAGGCGACCCTGTCGAGCCCGGCGCCGACCGATGCCAACCCGGCTGCCGCGCCTCTCGACATCGCGCCGCCGGAAACGGTGGAGCCCGCCACGTCGCCGCTCGACGGCCTGAAAATTATTTCGCAGTCGTGGCGAAGGGGCGGACTGGGCTCGAAAGCGCTGGTGACCTTCACGCTCCGCAACGCCAATGACTACGCGGTGAGGGATATCGAAATCGCCTGCAGTTTCGCCCGCCGGGACGGCAGCCACCTGACCGACCGCAGGCGTATCATTCCCGATACCGTGAACATGAAGAGCCGGAAGCGCTACGCCGGCATGCTGGTCGGGTTCGTCAACGTCAACGCAAATAAGGCGAAATGTTCAGTGGTTACAGCCAGCCGTATTTAACCCTGTGCGAATCAAACGCGCGCTCCCGCACCCGAAAATGTGATCGCCGCCTTTGAACCTTGTCGGTGGGGTAGGAACTAACTGGTGTATCGCCCGTTAGGCGATTGAACCGCGCGGTGCTCGCGCGGGGGGAGCGAGATCGATGCCCGTAGCGCGTTATTTCCTGTTTGTCGGCGGAGTGCTGCTCGCGCTGTTGTTGGCGATCGATGCACTCGTCCCGCAGCAGGCCGTCGTGGCCAGCCAGACCGCTCCTTCGGTCGACAAGACCGTGGTTCGCATTCGTTCCGACCAGAAGCCGCCGGAGCGGGTGGTTTATGACACCAGCCTTCCGACCATTGTTCCACCGACTGTGACGGCCCGGGTCGTTGCGCCGTCGGTGCCTGCCTCGGCCGATGCCACCGCCCAGGCCCGCGCGCGGGAGACGTTTGCCCAGTTCGTGCCCCCGGAGGCGAAGAAGCCCGAGCCGCAGGTTCAGCGCAAGCGCAAGATCGCCAAGAGCCGTCAGGCGCCGCCGATGCAGTTCGCGCAGCCGCCGCAAATGCGGGTCGCGCAGCAGTCGCATTTCGGCTTCTTCGGCGGTTCGAACTGGAACAGCACCTGGTAGGGTGCCCCGCCTGATTTAGTTAGCGCGGCAGCTTCGGAATCTTATCCGCAAAACCGTTGTAGCAGGTCAGCCGCTCGTCTTCCTCCTTGAGGAAGCGGCAGTCATTGACGCCCTTCGCTGCCGGCGCCTTCGGCTTGGGCTGCGGCGCATAAACGGCGTCGTAGCAATTCAGCCGTTCCTTGGTCGCATCGTCGATGTCCTGGCAGGCCTGCAACTTCTGGGCGACCGATAGGGGCTTTTCCTTCTTGCCCGCAGCAGCTTTCTGCGACCCGACCACAACCAGCGGTTTGCCGCCAATGGTCGGAGGATTGGCGGGGGCGGTCCCCTGAGCCAGCGCCGCCGCCGGATACAGGATCGCCAGCGTCAGGATGATCTTTCTCATGTGAAATGTCCGAATAGCCGCAAGCCGAACGAGCGCGCCTGGAGAGACCAGAAACTCCCGAGCCCTCGGAATCGAAGTCCCGCCGCGCGCCTGCGTTCTCTAGCATCATCCCCGAGCGTCTGTCTAACTTGTTGATTTAATAGCCATTCAATTGCGCCTGCGGCGGCCCGGAGGGCCGGACCTTGCTTGACGTCTCGTTGCCCCGGACCGCTCCGGCTTGTGGTCGACACACCCCATCGCCAGCTTTGTAGTCTAGTGGGCACTCCCTTGGGCGGTCGCGTGGGCGGCGCCGGAGCATTTCGCTGGCCCGCAGAGGGAGAGCATCAATGTCTGATCCGCAACGTCGGGAGTTTCTGGCCGCCGCAGGCATTGCCTCGCTGGCAGCGCTGGGCGGAGCGCAGCCGGCCGCCGGCGGCGATCCGAGCTTCATGAACAATGTTCCGGACCCAACGCTCGCGGGCAAGGATCTGCCGACCTTCAAATTCGCGCTGGAGAAGTCGGACGGCAAGGTCATCGGCAACAGTTACGGCAAGGAGGCGACGGTTGCGCAATTGCCGATCTCCAAGGGGATCGCCGGCGTCTCGATGCGGCTTGAGCCCGGCGCGATGCGCGAGCTGCATTGGCACGCCACCGCGGCGGAATGGGCGTTCGTTCTCGAGGGCCGCGTCCGCACCACCGTCGTTGACCCAGGTGGCCTCGCCGAGACCAACGATTTCGATCCCGGCGACGTCTGGTACTTCCCTCGCGGCCATGGCCACATGCTGCAATGCCTTGGCGACAAGCCCTGTCACTTTATCCTGATCTTCGACAACGGCTACTTCTCCGAATTCGGCACCTTCAGCATCACCGATTGGGTCGGACATACGCCGCCGGCGCTGCTGGCGAAGAATTTCGGCCTGCCCGAAGCAGCGTTCGCAACGTTTCCGAAGGAGGAAGTGTATTTTGCGCGCGGCAATCTGCCGCCTGCCGAGCCGTCGAAGCCGCTGCAGGGCTGGAAGCTGCCGCCGCAGACCCACAAATACCGCCTGCTGGCGCAGCCGCCGCATGCGACCTATCGGGGCGGCCGCGAGTGGCGCGTCGATTCCTTGAGCTTCCCGATTGCGAAGACGATCACGGGCGTCGTACTCGATCTCGATCCCGGCGCGCTGCGGACGCTGCACTGGCATCCGAACGCCGACGAGTGGCAGTACGTCGTCGAGGGTGAGGTGAGTGTCACTCTGTTCGGCTCGCACGGGCGCTACCGGGTCGAGCGATTGCAGAAGGGCGACGTCGGCTACATCCCGCAAGGCTATGGTCATTCGATCGAGAATGTCGGCAGCGGACCCGCGCGCATCCTGATCGGATTCAATGCCGGCATCTACGAGACCATCGACCTGTCGCAATGGATCGCGGCAAATCCAAAGGATGTGCTCGCCACGAATTTCGGCCAGCCGGCGGAAGTGTTCGGAAAATTCCCGGATCGCGACGTGTTCATCGCCGGCAAGGATGGCGCCCGATAGGAGAGGGCCGCCAAGCCTGGATTAACAAGCGTGCATTAAAACGTCGACTGATCTATCTCGTGGCGCAATTGCGTCCGTGTGCTGTCGCGCCGATCTAGCGCAGGCGGTAGGCGTCAAATGCGTGAGCCAGGAATATGCCGATGCTGACGAAGATAAGGAATGCCGTCACGACCTCGGTCATAGCCTTCCTCCCTGTATTGTCATGCCGAGAAGGGCACGCTTGAGGAACTCGCGGTAGATGAGGTTGAGGACCGATACAAACATGATCTAACCCCGTGGTTTGATGGATAACACCGTAGGGGGCCTTTGTTTCCGGAGGACTTCGCGGCGGATCGAAATGGTTTCGTTGCGCCGCCCGCGGATCACGGAATCGCGACGGAACTGGAACTGCCGATGTTCATCGTCCGCCCTTTTCTCGCCATCCTAGTTCAGGAGACCTGCGAGACGCGCTTTGCGAAAGCCGTGTTCCCAAAGGTCCGATGTGAACGTCCGACATTTGCTGCAAAACGAGACTTCTGCGTCCCGCCGCGCGTTCCTGCGCGGGATTGCGTCCTCAGCCAGCGTGCTCGCGCTCGGCGGTTGCGCCAGCTTGGGCGCGACGGGCGCGCGTTACGATGCTGCGTCGCTCTCGGCGGAGCCGACATTGCTCGTCGCAACCACGCGCAAGCCGGTGAACGGCGGGCGGACGAAACCCTGGTTCGGGACGGAGCGCGCGACAAGGATGACCGTCGGCAGGGCGAAGCTGGTGCCGCCTGACGAGAGCCGCTTCTCGCTCGCCGCAGCCGGTATTGGCGATTGGCGTCTCGATGGGGTCGAGCCGGTGTCGGGAGAGGTCAGCGATCTTCTGGCCAGCGGCGGAGGCGACGTCCTGATTTACGTGCACGGTTTCAAGCAGACATTTGAGACAGCGGCGCTCGATGCCGCACATCTCGCCGATGGCATCAAATTCCGCGGCCAGACGATGGTCTTCTCCTGGCCGTCCAAGGCGGGATTGTTCGACTACGCCTATGACCGTGAGAGCGCGATGTGGTCGCGCGATGGCTTCGAACGCGTGCTCCAATCCGCCGTCACTGCTCCCGGCGTCGGCCGCGTTCACATCGTCGCGCACAGTATGGGCACCATGCTGACACTCGAAAGCCTGCGCCAGCTCTATGCGCGAAATGGCGACAGCGTTACGGACAAGATCGGGGCCGTGGTGTTTGCCTCACCTGACATCGATATGGACGTGTTCTCGTCGGCGGTTGTCCGCATCGGTCTGCTCGGCCGCAAGATCACCGTCGTCGCCGCGACGAACGACCGCGCTCTGGCGCTGTCGGGACGACTGGCTGGCGGGATGACACGGGTCGGCGCCGCCGAGAAGGCCGCCATCGAGCAACTCGGGGTGCGCGTCATCGATGCCTCCGAGGCCGGCTGGGGCATCATCAACCACGATTTGTTCCTGTCCAATGCGGAGGTGCGGCGGGTGATACGCCGCTCGATTGATACCTCAGCCGCGTAAAGCGGGCGCTCATACGCTGTCTTCGACGCGTTAGCGAGCGGTTAACCAGCCGCGCAGCGCGTCGGAACCGGCAGAGCATCGATTTTAAGGGTTTTGCGGCACCGTCAACGAGGTTAGGTCCTTGTTGGCTGCCTCATGAACAATATTGCGAAGTTATTTCGGATCGATGTCGAAAATCACGAGTTGATGGGCGCGCAGCTCGCGGCGTTTTCGCGGCAGGTGCCGTTGCTCTATTTCATCCTGAGCGTGAATTCGATTGCATTGGCGTTTACCCATTTCGGCATCGCGCCCTCAAGCCTGACCGTTGCGTTTCCCGGCTTTCTGGTCGGGGCTTGCGCGATCCGTTGCCTGATCTGGCTGCGGCGTCGTGGCCGTCGCTCCTCGCAGAGCAGGCGAAAACGGAAAACCACAGATTCGTCGTCGGCGTGCTCGATCTCGACGGCTTCAAGGCGGTCAACGATCTCTACGGACACGGGGTCGGCGATCGGGTGTTGAAGGAAACCGGTCAGCGCCTGCTGGAGCTTTCCGATGACACGCAATTCATCGCGCGTCTCGGTGGCGACGAGTTCGGAATCATCGTCGATGCGGGCCTCGATCCCGAGGCCGTTCTTGCGGTCGGCTCAAAAGTCTGCTCCGCCTTCGACGCGCCGTTTTCCGTCGCCGGGATCGTCGCCAAGATCGGCGGCTCGGTCGGATTTGCACTTGCGCCGGATGCCGGCACGACAGCGGAACTGCTCTACGAGCGCGCCGACTACGCGCTCTACCACGCCAAGGCGAGATACCGTGGCCAGCCGGTGATCTTCTCCAGGGAGCATGAAGTCGAAATCCGCAAGCTCAGCACCATTGAGCACACGTTGCGGCGGATCGATCTCGACGCGGAACTGTCGTTACACTTTCAGCCGATCGTCAATGTCGGGACGGCGCGGCTGGTCGGCTTCGAAGCGCTCGCGCGATGGCATAATCCCGAGCTCGGCGATGTCGCTCCTGACGTCTTCATTTCGGTCGCGGAGCGCACTGAACTGATCGGGACGATCACACAGGTCCTGTTGCGCAAGGCGCTGGCCGCAGCCCACTCCTGGCCGGAGGATATCTTCCTGTCCTTCAATCTGTCGATGCGCGACCTGATCTCGCAAGTCACCATCCTGCAGACCGTGGCTCTCATCGAAGGCAGCGGCATCGATCCCCGCCGCATCATCATCGAGGTCACCGAGACGGCGTTGATGCAGGATTACGAGCGGGTGCAGGATTCGCTCAGGATTCTGCGATCGATGGGATTGAAGGTGGCGCTGGACGATTTCGGATCGGGGCAATCCAGCCTGAGCTATGTCCATCAATTGTCGCTGGACAAGATCAAGATCGACCGGGGCTTCATTCGCAATATCGCGACGCAGGACAACGCCCGCAACATCGTCAAGACGGTGATCGACCTTTGCCGCAACCTGAAATTCGACTGCGTGGTCGAAGGTGTGGAAACGGCCGAGCAGGTCGAGATCATCGGCCGTCTCGGTTGCTCGACGATGCAAGGCTATTTCTTTGCGAAGCCGATGCCGCAGGGTGAGGTCGAGAGCTTCATCGCTAGCTACCGCATGTCGGATCATCCGCGACTCGCCGCCGCGGCCGGGTGAGATTTGATCGACACCTGGTGTCGTAGCGCCGTTGCCGCACAGTGCAGCGGAATCGCACCGCAACATGATGGCGACAACCTGTCATTGATCGCGCGGGCCGTCGCAATGTCACCACGCTGTCACCCTTAATGTCGCCAAATTGACGGAACATTTATTCGTGGCCGGCACGAAGGTGCCCGGTCTCGCCTCGAACTGCTCAACGCTTGAACTGCTCAACGTGCGCAACGCCGACCGGTTGTCGGCGCGCGACGCTTTGCGGATAGGTCGTGGAGATACAGGGCGGCGCCGGGCGCTTGCCGGCGATCCGAATTATTCAGTTGATACAGAGGAATAAGAATCATGCGTCAAGCAACATCGAAGGCCACGGCAGGTTCGAGCGCGAACCGCCGACAGGTGCTGTCACTCGCGGCGGGCATAGCCTTGCTCGCGGGCGTCACCACGGCTCACGCGCAGAGCACGGGTATTGCCGCCTGTGACGACTTCCTGACCAAGTACGACGCCTGCGTCGTCTCCAAGGTTCCTGAGGCACAGCGCGCGATGTACAAGACGCAGATCGACCAGACGCGCAAGGCGTGGGTCGACATGGCGAAGAATCCGTCGGCGAAGGCGACCATGGAATCGACCTGCAAGCAGACGCTGGATGCGACGAAGGCCTCACTCACGGCGTATGGCTGCTCGTTCTGATCGGCGTGCGCCGCTGAAAAGGAATGGTGCCGAGTAGGCGCCATTCCTTGACGGCGGCGGGCGAGACGGGGGGCGACGATACCGGCGAGGCGCTCTTCCGGAACTTTGGCCGAAACGACGTGTGCACCGCCGGCACGCGATTCACGATCAAGCGGCGCGTCGTCAAGGTGCGGTCTGCAAACTTCTCTTTATGCCATTAACCACTTGTTAACCATAACGCCCCAGCATTGCCCCTCTAGAGAGTCGCCACGGGCTTTTGGTCCGAGGCGCGATTGATCGTTCATCTTGGGGGCGGGCTGAGGCTCGCGGGGCTCCAAGGAGTAACGTCATGTCGTCACCTGGCGTACGACACCAGGCAAGTCTGCTTTCCGAATTCGTCCTGGCGATTTTCGGCGCGCTTGGTTTGGGTCTCCCGATTGCGGTTGCGATCATCTGGATTTGTTCCTGATTGGCATGCCCGCTGGTTTTTTAACGGCGCTCGGCTGTGAGGGGCGCGGTGGGCTGCGGCCGATGAAAGGGCCACAGTCTCCTCGGACCGCATCTCAGATTGCAGATGCGATCAGTCCGACCCTCATATCCTTGGCGAGATACACGCATGCGTCGTCGGCAAACACGCTGCCGTCAGCAATGCCAATAGCCAGATTGCCACGCCTTACGAGGCGCATGTTGACTTCGTAGCGCACGCGCTTGACGTCTGGCGTTATATGCCCCCGGAACTTGACCTCGCCGACACCGACGGCGCGGCCCTTGCCCGGCGAGCCCGACCAGCCAAGCCAATAGCCGACGATCTGCCACATGGCGTCCAGACCCAGACATCCCGGCATCACCGGGTCGCCGGGAAAGTGGCAGTCGAAAAACCAGAGGCTAGGGGTTACATCCAGTTCGCCGATGACATGGCCCTTGCCGAATTCGCCGCCGTCCAGGCTGATCTCGGTGATACGGTCCATCATCAGCATGGGCGGCGCCGGCAGCTGGGCATTGCCCGGGCCGAAATAACCGCCTTCGCTCGATCTGAGCAGATCTTCCTTGGTGTAGGACGATTGCGGCGCGTGAAAGTCGCGAGGGTTGGACAAGACAAACTCCTTCGGCGTTTGGCTGGCGCTAGCTCGGCGTCAGGCGACTTTGTCGCGTTCGTTTTTTCCGATGCCGGCGCCAGCCGTCAGGCGCAGGGCTCCGGCTATGAAGGCCCAAATTTCATCCGTGAGTTTCTCCGGATCGGGTCGCGCTTCGCTGATCAGGGCCCCGATCAGGGCCTGGCGAATTCCGCCGATCATGAGCGCGCTTGAGGGTCACCGGGGCGGAGCCTTCGCCTTCAGCCCGATCTCGACTGCCTCTCGCGCCAGCCTTTCTGCTCTAAGGCGTTTGTGGTTTGCATGGAATTCTGGCTCGGCTTGGCTGTCCGATATCGTCTGCCTCGACGAAAGTGGGTGGAGAGCCCGTCGCTCGAGTTCGTCCGCAACCTGTTGCTCGGCAGACCGCTTCGGCTTGATCATTTGCTTTTTCCCTTCAGCCCGAGTTCGACCAGGCGGGGCATTGGCTAATATGTCAGGGGTAGCACTCGTTGCAAAATCGCGCCGAGGCAAATGAGCACCACGAGCAACTTGAGCAGATTTGCTAGTTTGCTGTCGGTGGCGAACTTGTCGATGGCCCAAAAGCAGATTGCGCCGACGACGACGATAATTAAAACCCCTATCAAAACTGAAATCATGTCGCCCTCGTTGTGCTGCTGAACTTCATTTCCTCTTCGCCTTGAAGGCTTTGGTTTTTGGGGGCGGTGGCCCCGCAGCCTCCCTTACGAGCCGCTCTGCCTTCAGACGCTCGCGGTTATTAGAGAATGCCTTCTGCACGATCTCGTGCTCAGTCATTGCGTTCTTGGCATCGACTTGGCGAAATGCCTTACGCGCATCGCGCTCGGCTTTGGTGGGCGGCTTTGTCATTTCTTCGCTTTCATCCTCAGCTCCGCTAAGGCAACGCGCGTCACTGCATCAGGCTGGCTCATCTCGACTTCGGCGGATCAGTCGCACTAGCTCAATTCTGCCGCACTGTTCGCAGCGATATTGAACTAAGTCGCTGCCTGAGGATTCAGGGGTAGAGCTCGAAATCTTCATCGTTACCTTACATACTATGCAGGTAAGGAGATCGACCAGCGGGCTCTTATCGTCGTTCGCATTGTTCACTTCGCCTTCAATCCGAGCTCGACCAGCCGGCGGATGACTCAGGTGGCGTCCGTGACCTTCCCCTTACCGTCGCAGGACTTGCACTTGACGGGATAGATTTTACGACCTGGCTGCACTGGTTGCATCACGACAGGGTAGCCCGTTCCAGTGCAGGCCGGGCAGGTGTGCTCTTTGATCTTTGGTGTCATATCGAACCTTTCATGGCCTGATTGGCGGCCCTGCGCGGAACAGTGAAATCGCCTACGGCCTCTGCAAAACGACCCAGATCAGGAAAACCAGGGCACCAATAATCCAAAGAAGGGCCTTGGGATCTTGGGTCCACTTCCAGTCCTTCATTTCGCTTTGGCCTTCAGCCCCAGCTGTATAAGCCTACGGTGCGAAACTAGAACCCCGCCGCAACCGGGAGGAAGCTGACGTGGTGCGGACGGAGCGCGGTTTTGGGTGATGGTCAACAGCATAAAGAGGTTTCGGATTCGCGCGTTGCTCAGTATGGACCTCAGACCGCGTATAGCAGGACAGCAGTCACTGCAAAAAGCATGACGGTCTTCCAGACGATAGGCCGAGGAGTGAATGCCATTAGGTTCAAGTGACTGGGCAACGAATCGTTCCTGCCGGCGGCAACGAAGCGAGTCTAGCTCACAGGCTTAAGTTGCTCAAAAAGGCTGAGAGATCCGACCGTAACGGTGGCGAGACCAGCAAGCGTCCAAGCCAAAGGAGAGCCTGCCGCAATCGTTCCGGCAACGACCCAGATCCCGCAAGCAGTTATTCCAACAGAGATTAGATACGCGACAGCGGTTTCCATTTCGGTCCCTCCAAGTATGGGCCGAGAACTGCTCATTTAGGTGGTTAAAAATCGAGAGATACAAGCCGCTCATGAACGGAGGAATCGCTTTCGATTTGTTGCGCTCTGCGGAGCAATTCGTCCCGCCGGACTCCAGGCGGCGTGCCGCGAGCTTCCTTGCGCAGACGTTCTACGCGAGCGTATGGCGCCTGATCAAAGCTATATACTTGATTGAGAGAAGCTTGGTCCATGGAGCCGCACCATTGAGTTAGAGGAAGGCTCGCGCGGTCCCGTTACGCCGGGCTTGTGTTGTACAACATCGCCGCGACGATGAGCAGCACAAGAAAAATCGGCAGCAACACTGGTGGTACCAGCCACTCCCGAAAATTGATTGAAGAGGACTTTGACATTTGACCGCCTTAGTTGAGGCGGGAGCACAAACGCTCTCAGTCACCGATAACAGCCTAGGGGCGGGCGGCGATTAGTCTCTGTAGGCCCTTCCGGCCCAAATAGCGAGAAAACAATTCTCACTTCCGCTTTGGCGTTGACCTGTCTACCCGCACATCGCGGAATTCCTCCGGTCCCTTGAGGAGCCGGCGCTTCCTCGTCGTCAAGTTGATCGTCCCGGCCGAGGTTATGGCGGCCGTTGCATACATGGCCGCGGCCACGGATCCGACACGCGCATCTCTCGAACTTCTGGCGCTCGAACCACGCATGGCGAATTGAGGAGGCGAGCTCGCCGGTTCAAACCCGGCGGGCTTTCGCGTTTCCGAGAATAAAAAATGAAACAACCGTGTTGCGTCCATGGTTGCGCGGACGGTGCGGTACTAGACGGGAAAGTCTGATATTAAAGGGTTTTCAAAGGCACAAAGCGCAACACGGATTTTCATAAAAGAACAAACGCAAAGCGCAAAAATTTCTTTGATATCAAGCAGAAGCATTGGCGCGCTCGGAGAGATTCGAACTCCCGACCCTCGGAATCGAAATCCGATGCTCTATCCAGCTGAGCTACGAGCGCCTGCGGTCTGCCGATTATCAGACTTGGCCCGGCAGGGCCAGCGGCGGAATGTCAGTAACAGGGATACCGCCGGCGGTCCTGGCCGATATAGGCGGCGGCGCCCTGGCGGCAGAGGACGGTAGAGGGACCGTCGTAATAGGCGAAGGTGCCGGGCTGCAGGCCGGGGCCGTAATTGTGCAAGTAGCTGATCGGGTAGGGCAGCCCCCAATTCTGCAGGTGGTGCCGATTATGGCGGGCGTCGGCCAGACCTGGGGCCAGGGTCGCGGTGGCGAGGAGGGCGGCGGCAACGAAAAACTTCGCTTTGGTCATTTCGATTCTCCGGAAGTTTCACCAGAAACAGGTGCGAATTCGAGCTGAGCGGATAGCCGTTGGTATGAAGAAAAGCGCGTCAAAACAATATGATAGACGCTGAACCTCTGATTCGATCGGAGCCTGTATTCCCTGACATTTTGGCTGATCTGATTTCGCATTCTAGGAGAAGCGGGTAGAAAAGCTGCGAAAAAGCCACCCTAACGCGCCCATTTTTGGCCTCAAGGGATGCTTAACGAATTCCCAACACAGTCCGGCCAAAGTTTTGCTGTCCGGTCCTGACTCTACGGGCCGACTTATCCCGCGTCTGACAAAGGCTATCCGGTTCCCGATCGACCCATGCGCATCACGCCCCTTGCCCTGCTGTCCCTCTCGGTTCTGGTCGCGACGCCAGCGCGCGCCGACCTGCATATTAGGCGCGATCACGGCGGATATGTCGAGGAGTACAAGGCCAAGTACAAGCGCATCCGCGACCGCAAGGAGCGCGTCATCATCGACGGCATCTGCAACTCGGCCTGCACGCTGGTGTTCGGCATCGTGCCGATGAATAAGATCTGCGTGACCCCGAAGGCGAGCCTCGGTTTCCACCAGGCCTATTACGACAAGGCGTTCACCTTCGGCATGAAGGTCACGAGTTTGGAAGGGACGTCGGACCTGATGTCCTATTACCCGGACACCGTGAAAGACTGGATCCGCCGCAATGGCGGGCTCACCACCGAGATGAAGAAGATCAAGAACGGCGGCGAGTTGTGGAAGATCGTCGATGCCTGCCCGGAAGAGTGGTGATCGCGGCGAGTTCCGCGCCCTGGATTAGTCTTTGGATTAGTCTTTCCGGTTGGCTTCTCCGTCCGCGATCAGCAACACCGACACTTTTGATTTGCTGAGAATCGCGGCGGCTACGCCGCCAAAGTTCAGCGCATCCCCCTTCATCCGATCGACCCCCAATACGACGAGGTCGGCGCCGCTGGTCTCGATCTCCTGCAAGATGGCCTCTTCAGGAGCCGCATTCGCACGCAGCGTCGTTCTGACATCGACATCATAGCGGGCCGCTGCCGTGG
The DNA here is from genome assembly GCF_003062295.1 of Bradyrhizobium algeriense. Taxonomy (GTDB): domain Bacteria; phylum Pseudomonadota; class Alphaproteobacteria; order Rhizobiales; family Xanthobacteraceae; genus Bradyrhizobium; species Bradyrhizobium algeriense. The sequence continues at coordinate 164,129 of NZ_PYCN01000011.1, forward strand.
CGGCGTCTTTCAAAATACCTTCCTCGCGCGCGAGTGACATGCTGGCGCCGCGCCGGCGCGTGCCTTTGTCCCTCGTCGTGGACACATAAACCACCCTGAGTGGACAGGGGCTCGAGCGCGCCAGCGCGCCTGCGACCTCCGCACCGCGTCGCGATACGGCACTTCCGGAAACCGGAACCAGTATCCTGAACTCCGCACTCGCGGGTTGCTTGAGGTGGACGCCCTTTGCCGCAACGAGAGCAACAGGCCCCTTGAAGCCCGAGGCGACGTCTTCGACTTGCTTGTCGAAGCCGTCTTTGCCCAAGACATTCTCCATTCCGACAACGAGAAGATCGAATCCCTTTCGCGCCTCCTCCTCCACGGCATCGGCGGCCTTTTGAGCCCGGGCACGCGTCGTTATCTCGACGTCGCCCACGCTCTCTTGGTCGGCCTCTGCGATTTTCGTGGCGGCTTCTCTTACGACCGCTTCGTGGCTCTCTTCATCCTGGCGCGTTCCTTCCTGTTGCTTTGCACGGGCACCTACATGAAGAACCGTAATTGGCAGGCCACGCGTTCCTGCGAGCAGGCCCGCGACACGAGAGGCAAATTTCGCATTCGCGCCTTCATCCACGGCGAGCAACAGGCGCTCGAGATTGGCGACAAAATCCTTTTGCTCGAACTCCTCGCGCTCAAGGCGCGCCTTTTCATCCTTCCCGAGCGGAAGACGGGAAAGCGCGCCGCGAAGCATCGGCGGCATCGCCATGGTGGTGAGGATCGCCATCGTCACGATCATCGAGAACAGGTTTTGGCTAAGGACTCCCATGGAAAGACCGATGGTGGCGATGATGACTTCGGTCGAGCCGCGCGCATTCATTCCGCTTGCCAGCGCGTAGGATTCCCTTGGCGTGAGCCCACCAAGCGCTCCGCCCGCAAACGCGCCGCCGAATTTTCCGAGGCTGGCGATGAGCACCAGCGCGCCCGTCAGCATGAGCAGACCAGGATCCCGAAGCACGGTCAGGTCCGTGCTCAGGCCGGCCATACCGAAAAACACTGGCATGAACAGACCCGTGATCAAGCCGCGCAAGCGCTCGTCGATCTGCCGCGTCAGGATCGGCGATTCGCCGACCAGGATGCCGGCGACGAACGCGCCGAGCACGGTGTGAACCCCGATCAGGTGCGTCATCATCGCCATCGTGCTCATCAGGAGCAGGATGACGGTGATCACCGCGGCTGAGCTCACCAGATAATCGTTGGTCCAGCGAATCAGACGGAATACCAGCCGTCGACCGACAGTGAAGCTGATGGCCAGGAAGAGAAGGGTACCAAGCACGGCCTGACCGACGGAAGAAACATCGAGCGTGCCGTGCGATGCCAGACTGAAGATCATGGCGATGATGATCCAGCCGATGGTGTCGTCGATGATGGCTGTGGCAACAATGATCTGGCCGACATTCCGCCGCATGAAGTTCATTTCGCGCACGACCACCGCGACGATTTTTACCGACGAGATCGAGAGCGCGGTACCGAGAAACAGCGAGGCCACGAGGCGGGCTTCGGGATGCGGAAGCAGGCTCTGCGGCAGAACCTGGCCGAGCGAGAAGCCGCAGATGAATGGGACCACGATCCCCGCAATCGATACCGAGGCAGCCGCACGGCCTACCTTGCGCACCAACTTGAGATCCGTTTCCATCCCCGTCAGCAGCAACAGCAGCAGGATGCCGAACTGCGCTATGCCCTCGATCAGCGCTTTCTGTTCGGGCGAGGGGGGAAAGATCGCCGCGTGCGCGGCGGGCCAGACCCATCCGAACAGGGAAGGGCCAAGCAACAGGCCGCCCAACAGTTCGCCGATCACGGATGGCTGGCCGATCCGCTGCATGATTTCGCCGAGCCCGCGTCCAACCGCCACCAGGAGTGCGATCTGGGCAAGCAGCAGGAATTCGGACGGATGGGCTGATTTTTCTCCCTCGGCGCTGGCGATGGTTGTCATCAGCAGGAATGCAGCGAGCGCCCACAAGGTTCGCGACCGGCACCATCTGATTGCCATCGCTTAATTCCCCAAAATCCGCGAACCGGAAGTTTGGATTCCGTGCCTTCCCGGGGTCAATTGCCTTCATGCCGATTGGTTTCAAGCGGCTAATGGACCTTTGGCATGAGGGGCAGTGCCGATCGCTGTATCGAACGCGAATCCGGCCGCGCGGCGTTGGCAGCTGAACGAATGTCTGGCGCCTGGATCGCGGCCGGGGTGGTTGCGCTCGGCAGCCCGGCGCGATCAGTCCTTGCCGCATGGCATATGATCGGGCAACAGGGGCGCAAATGACTGGCGACTTCGAAAAAATGGCCGCGCGCGCGGCGCCGGCGATTTTCGTCGTGCTCTGGAGCACGGGCTTCATCGGCACCAAATATGTGCTGAACAATGCCGAGCCACTGACCTATCTCGCGATCCGCATGGCCTGCGTCGTGGGGCTGATGGCGATCATCGTGGCGATCGCGCGGCCACGCTGGCCGGATCGCGTCGGCATCGCGCACAGCGCCGTCGCCGGCATTCTGGTGCATGGAATCTATCTCGGCGGCACGGCGATCGCGATCGCGCATTCGATTCCGGCGGGGCTCTCGGCATTGATCCCAGGGCTGCAGCCGATCCTTACCTCGACGCTTGCAAGCCGCTGGCTCGGCGAACGCGTCACGCCACTGCAATGGGGCGGATTGCTGCTCGGGCTCGCCGGCGTCGTGCTGATCCTGCACGACCGGCCGATGAGCGGCGAGGCGGGTTGGGGATGGCTCGCCTCGGCCATATCGCTGGTCAGCATCACCTTGGGCACGCTCTACCAGCGCCGCTACTGCAGCACGATCGACTGGCGTTCCGGCAATCTCGTGCAATACGTCGCGGTGACGATTTTCTTCGGCCTCGGCGCATGGCTGTTCGAGACCAATGTGGTGCACTGGACCACCGAGTTCATCCTGGCGCTGACCTGGCTTGCCGTGGTGTTGTCGATCGGGTCGATCGGACTCTTGTACTGGCTGATCCGCCGCTCGGCCGCAACGTCGGTGGCGAGCCTGTTCTATCTGGTCCCGGCCGTGACGTCGCTGATGGCGTATGTGCTGTTCGGCGAGAAGCTCGACGCGGTTTCGATTGTCGGCATGATCGCCTGTGCTGCCGCGGTGCTGGTGGTCAACCGCCGTTCAGTTTGAAGTAGAGCTCTCGACCTTCATGCACGTATAAATTTCATGAGGCTTATCAATATTTTCTCTGGGTTGTGCCTATTAAGGCGATCGTAAGCAAAACGGGTCAGATTAGGCGCGATTTTGGGGGATTTCTCGTATGACCACGCAATCCATTGGAAAGTTCCTGCCGGCGCTCAAGCTGCGGCTCGGCACCAAGGCCGTTATCTCGGCCATCCTTCTGATTGCGGTCAATACCGCGCTGGTGGTGGGAGCGGCCCATTGGTCGCTTACCTCCGAGTTCGGCGATCGGGCGCTGCGGGACATCGAGGTCAACCTGCGCACGCTGGGCCTGGCGTTCGCCGAAACCTACGGCGACGCCAAGCTTACGATCAAGGACGGGGCCGTCGCCCGCGCCGAAATTTCCAAAATGCCGGAGTTCAAGGACCACGCGATCGTCGATCGCGCGGTGAGCTATACCGGCGGCAACGCGACCCTGTTCGTCTATGACGAGGCGAGCAATCAGTTCATCCGCCGCTCCACCAACCTCAAGAAGGAGAACGGCGACCGCGCAGTCGGCACCCAGCTCGCGCCCGACCACCCCGGACAGGCGGTCGTACGCCGCGGCGAGGCCTACAAGGGGCCGGCGACGCTGTTCGGCAAGAGCTTCATGACGGGCTACTACCCGATCGTGAATCCCGCCGGGAAAGTGATCGGACTTCTCTTTGTGGGAATCCCGATGGCGCATTTCGAGAGCATGCTGTCGCACGCCATTCAGAACATGGCTATCGCAGCCGGCATCGCTGCGCTGCTCGTGATGATGCTGACCATGGTGCTGGTGCGCCGGGTGACCAAGCCGCTGATCTCGGTCACGGCCTCGCTGACGGCAATCGCCAACGGCAACACCGAGGTTGAGGTCGACTACCACGACCGAATGGACGAGATCGGCGAGATTGCGCGTACTCTCGCGGTCTTCAAGAACAACTCGGTCGAACGCCGTCGCCTGCGCGACGAACAGATTGCGGCTGCCGCCGCCGCCGCCGAGCAGCGCAAATCCGAGCTGCGCGGCTTCGTCGATGAGTTCCAGACCAGCATCGGCAGCATCCTCGACAAGGTGCTGAACTCCTCCAGCGAATTCGAGCGTGTCGCACGGCAGCTCACCGAGACCGCGCGGACCACCGCCGGGCTCTCCGGCAAGTCGGCGGGCGCTTCCGAGACCGCCTCCGAGCATGTCCGCACCGCGGCGACCGCCTCCGACGAACTCTCCAGCTCGATCGCCGAAATCACCCGCCGGGTCCAGGAATCGAACGGGATCGCGGCCGACGCCGTCAAGCAGGCGGCTGCCACCGACCAGCGCATCAACGAATTGTCCGAAGCGGGCGCCCGGATCGGCGACGTGGTGAAATTGATCACCTCGATTGCCGAGCAGACCAACCTGTTGGCGCTGAACGCCACCATCGAGGCGGCGCGAGCAGGCGATGCCGGCCGCGGCTTTGCCGTGGTGGCGCAGGAGGTCAAGAGCCTCGCCGGCCAGACCGCGAAGGCGACCGAGGAGATTTCCAGCCAGATCGGCAACATGCAGCTTGCGACCGAAGAGTCGGTCAGCGCGATCAAGGCGATCGGCCAGACCATCGAACGCATCAGCGATATCGCCACCTCGATCTCGGCGGCGGTCGAGCAGCAGCGCGGCGCTACCCAGAACATCGCCCAGAGCGTTCGCGCGGCGGCCAGCGGCACGGCAGACGTTGCGGCCAACATCCGCAACGCCGCGCAGGGCGCCGACGAGACCGGCGAGACCTCGAGCCGGATGTTCGCGTCGGCGCAGAATCTGTCGAGCGAGAGCCTGCATTTGAAAGCCGAGGTCGAAAAATTCCTCGATCGCGTCCGCGCGGCCTGAATACGGGCTTACGGCGGCGCACGGCGCCGCCGTTGAAACCGGAAGCCTCCACGTTCGTAGTTTGCCTATACTGCGAATGATTGCCCCTCGTTTCCCGGGCTGGAGGGCTTTGCGTGAATCGATACGCCGCGCTCTATCTGGTGACGCTGCTGGTCATCCTCCCCCTTGATTTTTTGTTCCTTGGCGTCGTCGCCAGGGACTTCTTCGCCTCCCAGGTCGGCAACATGCTGGGCGAGATCAAGCTCGCACCCGCGATCCTGTTCTATCTGCTCTATGTCGCCGGCGTCGTGATCTTCGTCAGCGGCGGGCAGGGCGCTACCTGGCAATCGACGCTGCTCTATGGCGCGCTGTTCGGCTTGTTTTGCTACGCGACTTTCGACCTGACCTCGCTGGCGCTGCTCAAGCATTGGAGCTGGCCGGTCGCGATCGTCGACATCAGCTGGGGCGCGTTCGTGACGGCGGTCTCATCGACCGCCGGATTGCTCGTGGCGAATTGGGTGGTGCCTAGAAGTTGAGGCGTCATTCCGGGGCGATGCGTAGCATCGAACTCTGGTGCGCAATTGCGCACCTGAGGTCTGGTGCTTACGCACCATCCCGGGATGACCGCTACGCCGTCACTTCGGCTGCGGCACGATGCGGATGTAGGGCTTCGGCGCCTTCCAGCCGGCCGGATAGATCGTCTTCGCCTCGTCGTCGCTGACGGAGCCGGCGATGATGACGTCCTCGCCCTGTTGCCAGTCGGCCGGCGTCGCGACGCGGTGCTTTGCGGTCAGCTGCAGCGAGTCGATCGCGCGCAGGATCTCCTGGAAGTTGCGGCCGGTGGTCATCGGATAGACGATCGTCAGCTTGATCTTCTTGTCGGGGCCGATCACGATCGCGTTGCGGACGGTCTGGTTGTCCGCAGGCGTGCGGGTGAGGGGATCGCCGGAGGTCGAAGCCGGCAGCATCTCGTAAAGTTTGGAGACGTTGTAATCGGTGTCGCCGATCATCGGGTAGTTCGGCGCCGCCCCCTGCGTCTCCTTGATGTCCTCGGACCATTTCGAATGCCGGTCGACGGGATCGACGCTCAGGCCCATCAGCTTGACGCCGCGCTTGTCGAATTCCGGCTTCAACTTTGCGAGAGCGCCGAGTTCGGTGGTGCAAACCGGCGTGAAATCCTTCGGGTGCGAGAACAAAAGCGCCCAGCTATTGCCGATCCAGTCGTGGAATTTGATTTTTCCCTCGGTGGTCTGGGCTTCGAAATCGGGGGCGGTTGCGCCAATCGGGAGTGCCATGATGTAACCTCATCTTGTTCTAGTTACAGGAGAAATCGTTGCGGAGATTATAGAGCCTGACGGGGGTTAAAGGAACTGGTTCAGGTAAAAGGTGAGATCCTTCTCCGCAAGCCCGGAACTTCTAGCACCTTCTTGCGGTCCGGGCCGCTGCGACGAAAAAACCGCAACGTCGCCACGGTCCGGCCGTCTGCCCCGATATTGCCTTTTATCAACCGCATCACCCCCGGCCGGTTTGCCATCTGAACCGTGACCGGCATCACAGCGACCAATTGGCAACCATGTAAAAATCTCGAAATGCCAGTTTCGAATCGTTAACCGCTCGTTCATGCCCGGTATGGAAATGCTGGGCCTGAAAAAGAAATCGAGAAGTGCAACTATGCCTGCCCCGACTGCCAAGACCACTGAAACGTCCACTGAGACGTCCGACGACGTCCCGCAACCGTCCTGCCGCCAGACCGCGGCGCACGCGCTCACCATCGTGCGCGACGGCGTGATCACCGGCGAGGGCCCCACCACCAGGGGCCGTATCCATTTTTCCCGCGCGCTCGATGCCGATGACGCCGCCTGGTGCGCGCGCATCCTGACCGTCAGCGCGGTCGAGCATCAGCCGGTGAGCCGCGCCGAAGTCGAGGCGCTGTTTGAAATCAGCGACGCCGCCGCCGAGCGTACCGACGACGGGCGTTTCGACGATCTGCTGGCCAAGGCGGTCGCCCATCATGCAGCCTCCGAGTCCGGCCTGCCGGTGCCGCCGCGCACGGTGGCGCTGTCGCCCGATACCGACATCGAGAGCTGGGCGCCGACGCAAGCCGCCAAGATCGATACCAAGGTGCTGGAATGGCTTGCCAGCCAGATGCGCGGCAAGCGCCGCGTCAACCACCGCCTCACAGCGCTGGTCGCAACCCTGATCGGCGCCGCCGCGCTGCCGCTCGCGCAACTGCCGGGCATGCTGGATATGGGGATGCTGTAGGTTCATCTGGCGATCACTGATCTGAAGACGGCGGGGTCATTCCCCGCCGTTTTGTTTTTGTAGGATGGGTGGAGCGAAGCGATACCCATCAGCGCTGCTGATGCTGTGGGATACAATGATGGGTTTCGCTTCGCTCAACCCATCCTACGGTGCGAGCGCCGCTTGTAGCCCGGATGAGCGAAGCGATATCCGGGGCGGTGTTAGAGCGGTCCCGGATCTCGCTGCGCTCATCCGGGCTACGAACTGAGTGTGCGGCTGCGATCTCGCGGCGCATTGCGTCCGAGGTTTGCATCTTCGTTTGCCCTCCTCGAAATAGAGGGCGCAGGGAAGACCGGGTGCTTGCTGCACCCGCGGTCTCGTGTGCAACGTGCACAGAAGAACACGCACACGAGCATACAGGTACAGGCGGAGCATCCCGGCCTTCCCTGCGCAATGGCTTTACGGCTTACTTCGTGCTCTTCCCGGAGAACGGCTTTCTTGCCTCCGTCGCCCCCAAGAAGCTTGCTTCTCGAGAACTTAGCGCCAGCACCGCGGCGCCCGAACCACACGACTTCGCCGTACGCGTCCGGCGCGTACGTCTAGCGCGCCATCAGCGTCCATCGCATCTCACCGCACGTTCGTGACGATCGCGAGCGTCCCTCAATTGGGTGAGACGAGCGGAGTTATGCGACTGATTTGCCCTGCAAGTTAAGCGGAATATTTTTGCTTCCGGGGATTGACGCGATTTCGGAAAATCAGAAGTGATTTGCCTGTGGGAAGAACGTCGCCGCGACTTGCTCCACCGCTCGAACTGAAGCCGACATCGCGGTTGTGGCCAGGAGCTTCATTTTTGGACCAAACGACAGAGGAATGTGACTTAGGTCACATTAACCTCTCGGCATTCCTACGTATTGTGACCGCTAAATTCGATGCTAGTGTCGGTTTTCATTGCCGATTTGGAAATTTTCTGATGCGCGCGTTTTTGGGGGTGGTCCTCACGGCCTGGCTGACTTTGCTGGCTGGCCAGCCCGCGTTTGCCGAGAAGCGCGTGGCGCTGGTGATCGGCAATTCGGCCTACCGGAACGTGGCCAAGCTGAGTAATCCCACGAACGACGCGGCGGCTGTTGCGTCGATGTTCAAGTCCGCAGGCTTCGACACCGTCGAGTCCAAGCTGAACCTGACCGTCGGCGAGTTGCGCAAGACGCTGCGCGATTTCGGCAACAGGAGCCGCGATGCGGACGTCGCCGTTGTCTATTATGCCGGCCACGGCATCGAGCTTGATGGCACCAACTATCTGATTCCGGTCGACGCCACGCTCGAGACGGACGCGGATGTTCTGGACGAGACGCTGCCGCTCGACCGGGTGCTGTTCGCAGTCGAGCCGGCGAAGCAATTGCGGCTGGTGATCCTCGATGCGTGCCGGGACAACCCGTTCGCCAAAAACATGAAGCGAACGATTGCGTCCCGCGCGATCGGACGGGGATTGGCCAAGGTCGAGCCTTCGAGCCCCAACACCATGATCGCCTTTGCGGCGAAGGCCGGATCGACCGCATCCGACGGCGACAGCAAGAACAGCCCGTTTGCGGCCGCGCTGGTCAATCATCTCGCCAAGCCCGGACTTGATCTTCGCAAGGCATTTGGCTTCGTGCGCGACGATGTCTTGAAGGCAACAGGCAATGCGCAGGAGCCGTTTGTCTATGGTTCGTTGGGCGGCAACGACGTGACGCTCGTGCCAGCCGCGCCTGCAGCCCCAGCCGCTCCAGCCGCCGCATCGACCGATCACGATGCCACCATGCAGCGGTACTACGAATTCGCACTTCAGGTCGGCACCAAGCCGGTGTGGGATGCCTTCATCGAGAAATATCCGTCCGGCTTCTTTACGGCACTTGCCAAAGCGCAACGTGACAAGCTCGCGGCTGAAGCGGCACGGATCGAGGCCACCAACAAGGCCAAGGCTGCACAGGACGAGCAGGCACGACTCGCTATCGAAGGCGCTAAAGCCGCGGAACAGGCAAAGGCAGCCGAACAAGCCAAGGCGGCCGAAAAAGCACGCATCGCGGCCGAACAGGCGAAAAAGGCCGAAGAGGCGAAAGTAGCGGAAGCCGAGCGTGCGAAGGCCGCGGCAGAAGCAAAGCTTGCCGAAGCCGAGCGTGCGAAAGCAGCAGCAAAAGCCGCCGAGGAAGCAAAGGCTGCGGAGGCCGCGAGGTTGAAAGCCGCCGAAGTAGAAAAGGAGCCCGCTGCGAAGAGGGGAAGCGAGAGCAAAATCGCCGCGCTCACGCCGCCGGCCGACCAATCCGATCAGCCCAAGGCGATCGACCTCCCTCGCTCCCTACAAGCCGAACTGCGGCGGGTCGGCTGCAACACCGGAGCGGTTGACGGGAACTGGAATGCGGCCTCGCAGCGGTCGCTCGATCTGTTCAACAAGCACACCGGGATGAAGCTGGAGGTCAAGGTTGCAAGTGTCGATGCACTCGATGTCGTCAGGAGCAAAACCACGCGCGTTTGCCCGCTGATTTGCGATCATGGGTTCAAGGCCGATGGCGATCGCTGCACGAAGATTACGTGTCGTGCTGGTTACGAGGTCGGCGACGACAACACGTGCGAAAAGATCGAGACGAAGAAGCCTACTGCAAAGCGCGAAGAACCGAGGGTGCAGCGCGACAAGCCAGAGCGCGGCAAGTTGGAATCGACCCCTTCGAAGCCGCAAGCCTCAGGCCAGATATTTTGTACCGGTCAGGGATGCAGGCCGGTAGGCAAAGGCTGTAGCATTCAAGTCGTGAGGCCCGGAGCGCCGGGATATGTCTCAGGCGCCAGCGGCCAGATCGAAGTCTGCAACTGAGCGGCTGACGAAGTGCGCGGTGTTTGGATCTAGGATTCGGTATGCCGATTTGAAAGTTTTTTGATGCGCGCTTTGCTAAACATCTTTTTGACGGTCGGGTTCATTTTCCTGGCTAACCAGCCCGCGTTTGCCGAGAAGCGCGTGGCGCTGGTGATCGGCAATTCGGCCTACCGGAACGTCGCCAAGCTCAGCAATCCAGCGAACGACGCAGCAGCTGTTGCCGCGATGTTCAAGTCGGCAGGCTTTGACACCGTCGAGTCCAAACTGAACCTGACCGTTGGCGAGTTGCGCAAGACGCTGCGCGATTTCGGCAACAGGAGCCGCGACGCGGATGTCGCGGTTATCTATTATGCCGGGCACGGCATCGAGCTTGATGGCGCCAACTATCTCATCCCGGTCGACGCGACGCTTGAGACGGATACCGATGTGCTGGACGAGACGCTGTCGCTCGACCGTGTACTGGTTGCGGTCGAGCCGGCCAAGCAATTGCGGCTGGTGATCCTCGATGCCTGCCGGGACAATCCATTCGCAAAAAGCATGAAGCGGACGATCGCGTCGCGCGCGATCGGCCGGGGACTTGCCAAGGTCGAGCCTTCCAGCCCCAACACCATGATCGCATTTGCTGCGAAGGCCGGGTCGACCGCATCTGATGGCGATAGCAAAAATAGCCCGTTCGCGGCCGCGCTGGTCAATCATCTCGCGAAGCCCGGACTTGATCTGCGCAAGGCATTTGGCTTCGTGCGCGACGATGTCTTGAAGGCAACCGGCAATGCGCAGGAGCCGTTCGTGTACGGCTCGCTGGGTGGCAACGATGTAACGTTGGTCCCGGCCGCGCCTGCAGCGGTTGCTGCGCCGGCCGATCAGGACGCCACGATGCGGCGCGATTATGAGTTCGCGCTCCAGGTAGCAACCAAGCCCGTCTGGGATGCCTTCATCGAGAAGTATCCGTCAGGTTTTTATACAGCGCTCGCCAAAGCGCAGCGTGACAAGCTTGCTGCGGAAGCTGCGCGGATCGAAGCTACCAACAAGGCCAAGGCAGCCCAGGACGAGCAGGCGCGGCTCGCGATCGAAGGCGCCAAGGCCGCCGAACAGGCCAGGGCTGCGGAACAGGCGAAAGCCGCCGAGAAAGCCCGTGTCGCTGCCGAGCTGGCAAAAAAGGCTGAAGAGGCGAAAGTCGCGGAAGCCGAGCGCGCGAAGGCGGCTGCGCTTGCCAAGGCCGCCGAGAAGGAGGCTGAGCGCGTCAAGGCGGCCGAAGAAGCCAAGGCTGCTGCCGAGGCAAAAAAGGCTGCTGCAGACGCCAAAGGTGCTGCCGAAAAGAAGGCGAAGGAAGAAAAACTCGCCGCGTTAGCGCCGCCGGCGGACCAATCCGATCAGCCGAAGGCGATCGATCTTCCCCGCTCGCTCCAGGCCGAACTGCGGCGGGTCGGCTGCAACACCGGTGCGGTGGATGGAAACTGGAATGCGGCCTCGCAGCGCTCGCTCGATCTGTTCAACAAGCATGCGGGGATGAAGCTGGAGGTCAAGGTTGCGAGCGTCGATGCACTCGATGTCGTCAAGGGCAAGACGACGCGCGTTTGCCCACTGATTTGCGAGTTTGGTTACAAGGCTGACGGTGATCGCTGCACCAAGATTGCTTGCCGTGCTGGCTACGAGGCCGACGACGACGGAAGGTGCGAGAAAATCCGAACGAAGAAACCAACAACTAAGCGTGAAGATGCGCAGCCAAGACGCGATGTTCAGGACCGAGCGAAGACTGAAGTCGCGCCATCCAAGCCGCAGACTTCTTCAGGTCAGATGGTATGCAGTCAACAAGGTTGCAGACCGGTCGCTAAGGGATGCCGTCTAGTGTATGGTGTTGCCAGCCGTACTTACGGCAGTCCAGCAAACAACATCGAGGTTTGCAATTAATGCTGTCGCCACCCGGACGCGGTGCAGCGGCTGCTGAGTGCCGTCGGATGTGTCTGGTTTGAAGTTTCGATACTTAACGCTCTGATCGGGGGCTGTGTTGTGAAGATATTTTGTGCGGGATTTCTGGCGGCCTTCGTTCTCATGGCGCAGTCGGCGCCGGTCGCCCAAGCAGGCGTTGTTCTGATCACGCCGGAAGAAGCCCAGCTTCCCACGCCCAAAGGCGTTCATGCCGCTCGCGCCATCACCCGCGGTCCGCGTATCGACCTTGCCGGTCCTGATGCCAGCGAGGCGCGTTCCCCGCTACGTCTGCAACTCAAATTTCGGGGTTTCGGCGGTGCAACGATCAATCTCGACTCGCTTCGCGTGACTTACCTGAAAATGCCGAACGTCGATCTGACGTCGAGAATAAGGCCTTATGCCCAGCCGACCGGCATCGAGATCCCGGACGCCGAAGCCCCGCCGGGCGAACATCTGGTTCGCGTGGAAGTCCATGATTCCGAGGGACGACGCACGGCGACGACATTTTTGCTCAGCGTCGCACGCTAGAAGGTCAGGGATGCCGGAAACTTGCTTCTTTTGCAAAACGGAGAAGGATGACCATGCGCTCGTCTGCGCGGCCTGCGGACGGGATACGGCCGTTCCTTTGCCGCTGGCCGCCGAACATCAGGCGCTGTCGCAAAAGCGCGATCGCTTGCGGGCCGAGCTCGTTGAGGCAAAGGCCCGGCTCGAGTCGCGCCGGCGCAGGCCGATCCGCGCATGAAGACTGATCCGGCAAGCCTCGCTCGAATGCTCATGGCGTTCCAATCTTCCACGGACCGACCGGCCGCCTGATGGAATGTCCGTTCTGCGCCGAGACGATCAAGGACGAAGCTCTCGTCTGCAGGCATTGCAGCAGGGATCTCCGCGTCGTGCAGCCGATTGTGATCGAAAACCAGAACCTCGTGGCGGAGCTGGACCGGCTCCAGCGGGAGCTGGACCGGGTCAATACGCAACTCGCGTTCCTGGACCGTCCGGTTCACTTCGTGCTGCGGCATGCGGCGCTCTATGTCTTGATCCCATCACTTCTGTTGCTCGCCGCGCACATCGTTGTGACGATCCTGCTGGATGTTTCCGCAGTCTACCTGCGGATAGCTTCGGTGCTCATCCCGATTCCGTTCGGCGTGATGCTCTACGCCGTCACCAAGATCGGGGTAAGGGGCGCCATCGGGTTTGGGATCGCCACGGCCTTCCTCAGCGTGACGGCCATGCTGATCACCATCGGAGTTGTCGACAAGGTACCGATCCTGCCCGACAGCCTCCGCGAATGGCGCGAGGCCGTCGAATACGCGCTCAGTATCATGCTGGCCTATTTGACGGGAAATCTGCTGGTCATGCTGATCCTTCGTTCGCTGCCGAATGCGATCGCGGCTTCAGGCCGCCCGAGTGCTGTAGCGGTGCGGCTCGCCCGGATGTTTGGCCAGCATGTGGGGCCGGACGTCATGCGCCGACGGGCGCGCCGGATACAGGAACTGATGAAAACCCTTGGCCCGCTCGCCGGCCTGTTGGTGACGGCCGGCGGATCGATTTACACCGGGCTAAAAGGGGTGTTGGGGCACTGATAGGGCGAGTGAGGGGGTTTAAATCTCACCCCGCCATCCCCATATAGAGTTCCATGGCACAATGGAAATCATCGACCACGCGGCAACCACCGATGACAAAGGACGAGTTGCGTCTGATGCTGGCCGAAGCTGTCCGCAACACGCAACCGAGCCCGGCCCCCAAGCCGAGAGGCTCGAAGGTCGAGGACGACCAGGCCTAGAGTGGGATGACTTTTCTTCGAATCGTCATCCCACTCTATCTCTTTGATTTACGCATGATCTTTTCGGAAAACCGGTACCCACTTTTCCGGATCATGCTCTAGTTGGCGTCCGTCGATCAGCCGTATTGGATTGATTGCCTACCAGCCAGAAACGAACGTGACTTGCGGCAGCGATGTCGAGCCGATAGTGCTGTCTTGAACAAGAATTCGAAAGGGAATAGTGGATGCGGATTGCTGCCAAGCCCACCGAACAAGAGATCATCGAGGGGCCGCAAGCGGTATCCTTTCAGATCGCGAACGGGAACGTGCGGCAGCGCTGCATTCTGCAAACCGAGCTGCCGACGAAGGCGCTGGCCCAAAAATATCTTCTCGCCAATTGGTCTGTTATCGAAAAGATGGCACGCGATGCGCTCGCGGCGGGAAATCTTGAAGACGGCCAGATCAAACTCGTGGCCTGAGTAGTTTCATTGGCCTGAGCGTTCATCATGAACGCCGGTTTTGGATTGCAGGAGCAGTTATGCTGAAAGATCGCGAGAATATCCTGAATGCGCTCCGCGAGAAGCCGCAGAAGGCTTACCAACTCATGCGGCGCGCCAATCTCCCGAATGAGGAAGCCTGCCAATCCCTGCTTCTGAAGATGCGCGACGAAGGCCTGGTGAAATTCGACATCCACAAGGGGCTATGGCTCATCGGATAGTCCGATACATGCGGCGAGGTTATTTCCCCGCCGTTTTCTGTTTGCCGCCTTCCGCATCCAGTCCGAGCGTGCGGCCGGGAAAGCCCGCCGCGTCGAAATAGCGTTGCGAGCCGACGCGCTGGAAGTTGAGCACGGTGCGCAGGCCGTTCGCCGCCGGTTTTGACTTCACGGTGCCGGCATAGGCGATCGGCGTTGCGCCATTGGGCATGGCTTCGGTCATGACGCGGCCGATCAGCTTGCCCTTCGCCTTTTGCGTCAGTCCCATGATCTTCGCTGCGGTGGCGCCGACGTCGGCATTGCTGACGGGGAGGGGATCGACATAGCCCGATTTGAAGTCGGGTCCGATCGCCGCCATGAAGTTCATGGTATCGCCGCGGCTGAAGCTGCCATGCATGCCCTGGCCCTGGCGCAGCACGGTGTCGGCAATCTGCACCGAGCAGTTGGTCGGCTCCTCGCATCCTGACGACCACGACCGGAAATTGACCACGATCGACGGATGCGGCACGACCGCCTTGCCCTTGAGGCCGAGCTGCGACATCGGCAGCGTGCCGGGGAAATTCCCCAGTTCGTCATCGACAAAGAGGCCGCTGACGTAATCCTGTTCAAGCAGCGCCTTGATGGTGCGGTCGGCCAGCTTGCGTTCCTTAGCCGGAATATAGATCAGATCGGATCCCCCATTGGTGGCGACGACGACGTCGGGCTTTGCCGGATCCTTTCCGAGCAAGCCATTGCCGAACCGGGGATGAGCGTTGTCGGCAACGCGGGCGTTCTTGTCGTTTGGGTCGTACAGCGGCAGGTTCAGCGCCTTCGCCAGATCGATAGCCACGAAGCCGAGCGGCAGGAAATCCTTCGGCGTATCCTCGTAAGATATCTTTGCCGCCGGGCTGGTCTTGCTCTCCTTCGAGATCGTCGAGAAGCCGTGATCGGAGGAGACGATGATGTTGGTCGACGCGGCGAGGCCGAGTTCGTCCAGCGCTTTGCGCAACTGCGCCAGGTTATTGTCGGCGTTCCTGATGCCGGCCATCGAGGTCGGTCCGTTGATGCCCGGCGTGATGGTGTTGAGGCTGTCGCCGGTATTGTGCTGGCTGCCGTCGGGATCGCGCGACCAGAACACCAGCACGAACGGCTTGTTGCGCGCCTTGAACATCGGCAATACGACCTTGGCCGCGACGTCGGCCATGTAGGCCTGCTGCGCGACATTCGCCGTCGTGGTGCCCGGTGTTTTGGCGTCGCCGGCCTTGCTGTTTTCCCCGCGCGGGGTCGTCACCAAGGGGAGGCCGGCCTTGGTCAGCGCGTCCTTCATTTCATCGGACAGCGGCACGCCATTCTTGCTACCAGTGGAGTCGTCGATCACGATGGAATTCTTGCCACCGTCGGTATGGTCGAAAAGATAGGTCGGACCAAGCTTGCCGATCGCGGCGGTGCTGTAGCCCTTCTCGCGCGCCATCTTCAAAAGCGTCTCTTCGTTCAAATAGTCGCCGCCGAAATGCTCGTCGACCTCGAGCAGGACGGGATTGACCTCGAGGAACGGCGTCACCGTGTTGTTGGCGTGGGCGATGGGGCGGCCGGTGTAGATCGTGTTGCTGAAGGTGCCGGTATCGCCGAGGTAATGGCCGCTGGCCATCGCCGAGCCGTTCGCCATGGTGAAGGTCGGGAACAGCGAATGCGAGTTCTTGAAATTGACGCCCTTGTCGCGCACCTCGGCCATCGCAGGCGCGGTCTGCGGCGTCACGATGCGCCCGCGCAAACCATCAGGCACGAACAGGATCAGGTTACGCGGGGTGGCGTTTTGCGCGGATGCCGAGCCTGCGATGAGTGCGATCAGACCGGCTGATAGCAACAGGGTTGTGTGGCGCATCTGGTTCCCCCACAGAAAGGCAGTTGCGGCGATCCGCCGCAACTTTCCGTTTAGTTTTGCTCTGCGACAGGATTGTTACATTGTGTGGAACCGGCCTCAAGGGCGGGCAGCAAGCGTCCGCGCCCCGTCAAAGGTTGGGCCTCGCGTAGGAAACATCGGAGCCCTGGCGCCGTTCTCATTGGCAGGAGGCCAGCCATGAGCAAGTTCCAACAGAAAGCCGAAGCCCAGACCAAACAGATCATCGGCCAAATGCTCGGCGACGAGCTGCTGGTGAAGGAAGGCAAGGAGCAGCAACGCGAGGCGGCGGAGCCGGGACGCGGTCACGATGACGAGGGCGGCCATGACCAAGGCATCGTCCGCGACGAACGCGGACAGGAGCAGCCGCGGGACAAGGAGCGTGCCCAGCGTGTGAGCCGAGTGGACCGCGGCGGCGATCCGCCGGGGAAGAAGGGTCGGCCCAGGCGCGCCTCATCAGTTACCTGACGTCGGTTGCGGATTTAACCGGCAAGTCACAAGAAAAGAGGCGGCCGCGGGGCCGCCTCTCCAGTCTTTCATGCGCTCTTGTTACTGACAGATGTGACGGCGACCGTCGTCACCCCAGAACGTCGTTCCGGGCTGACAGACGAAACCGCTGTTGTAGCCGCCGTAGTAGCGGCGCCCGTAATAGCCGTCATTATACGCGTAGACGTCGTTTCGGAACGGCGCGGTTGCGATCGCGCCCGCGGTACCGATGGCGCCGCCGATGATGCCGGCCGCTACGTCACCCGGCCAGAATCCGCTGTGTCGATGATAGTAGCGGTCGCTGGTTTGATACTGCCGGATGGCATCCGACCTTCCGTGAGCATCCTGCGCCAGTGCCGGCGCCGCGACGGCAGTGGAAAGAACTGCGGCTGCGGTCAGGAGCTTCAAGTTCATAAGTTGCCTCCGTTATAGTGGCCTTGCAGTGACCTAGGGCCAACGAGGGGGCGACAGCGACCGTTCCGATATCGTGATCGGATCACTTCAAACGGATGTGAGGTTTCAGTTCCGCCTCGCGTTCCAAAAAACGGAACGCAGCGTTCCGGCAACGCTGTCGAAATGTGCTTTCCATCCGCGACTATCCTGAAACGCGAGCGCGGTGCCAGATCGGATAAACCAGCCAGAACGCAAGCAACGCGACCAGCGCAATCGCGCCGGCGCTCAGCGCTATGACCGTATCGTCGGTGGTCTTGAAGAACACCACTGCGACGTCAGCGGCAATGCCGATGGCCAATGGTATCGAGGCGGCGATCACAAGACGGGAGCCGATCTCGAAGAAATCCGGATCGTCTTCGCCCTGAAAGCCCAGGCGGTGAACGGCGGCGGGTGTCATCAAGAGGATGACGGCTAGCGCCACCGCACACAGCGCGGCACAATGGATATATTTGAACAGGTCCGGCAGCTCGTTGAACGCCTTCGTGAAGGTGGCGATCAGTTGAAACCCGAGAAGCGCCTGGCCGCCCGGGATGATGACCCGGGCCTCCGTCAGCATCTGCTCGATCTTGGATTTCAGCGAGGTCTCGTTGGACATTTCCTGCATCTGGTTCTTCCGATCCCGTCTCAGCGCAAAGCCGAGGCCGTAAAGCAGCGCCAGGCCGACGGCGGTAAATGACGAGCCGGCGGCGATAGCGACGGTGCGGCCGAAAATATGTTCGAGGGCCACGAAGGCCGAGATGCCCAATCCGACCGTCAGCGGCAGCAGGCTGATGCCTGCCAGCCTCGTCGCCGTTGCGATGGCTCCCACCCGGCTGTCGCCGGCGAAGATGATCTGATGGAACAGCGAAGGGGCAATCAGAAGGCTGATGCTGATCAGCATCAGCACAAGCCCCGCACCATGCATATGCCGGGCGGTGTCGGAGACATCGGGAAAGCGCTCCTGAAAGACGGCCTCGAATTGGAATCCGAACAGCACCTGGGCTCCGAGGATCAGGAGCCTTGATTCATCGAGCGCAGTCTTCAGGCGGCCTTCGACATCCATCGCCATCTCCGCCAAGTGAACTTCCCTCGGATAGCGGAGTTCCAAACCGGCGCGCCTCCGGCAGCGCGATGGCCGCTTGATTCAGACCGCCTGGAACGATGTCTGGCGACGCCGATTGACCGGGAGTGCCGCGCGACCCGCCTCAAGGAGGCGGGCGCAACCGTCGAGCTGCAGACGTGGCGCGGCCTGAACGGCAATTGCGAGGTTATCCATGAAGAGCAAGCGCATCGGCGCCGACGAGCAGGGGCAGGTTCACGTCATCATTCTTGACACGGGCGAGGAGGCGTTTGCCGTGCTCACCCGCTTCGCCAATGAAGCAGGGATTTCCGCGGCCTCCCTGACGGCCATCGGCGCCTTCGAGCGGGCCACCGTCGGCTGGTTCGACATCGCCTCGAAGAGCTACCGCAAGATCGAGGTCAATGAGCAATGCGAGGTTCTCAGTGCGATCGGAGACATCGCCGTCGGCGATGACGGCAAGCCCAGTCTTCATGTCCACATCGTGCTGGGGCTCGCCGACGGCTCGACCCGCGGCGGCCACCTGCTGGCAGGCACGGTGAGGCCAACGCTCGAGGTGGTCCTGACCGAAGTCCCGGCAACGCTTCGACGAAAGAAGCGGCCGGACCTCGGGATTGCGCTGATCGATCTTGCGGCTGCGCGCGGTTGAGGCGTCGCGCGCGGCTTAGGAACATTACGTTCAATCCCATGTTGTCCGCCTGCCAACAAGGGAGGACGACATGGCTGAGAAGGACCTCAACGAATTATTTCTCGATACGCTCAAAGACATCTACTACGCCGAAAAGCAGATCCTGAAGGCGCTGCCGAAAATGGCGAAGGCTGCGAATTCGGACAAGCTGCGGGCCGCGTTCGAAAAGCACCACGAAGAGACCGAGGGGCACGTCGAACGACTGGAAAAGATCTTCGAGCTGCTCGGCAAGGCCGCGCGCAGCAAGAAGTGCGAAGCCATCGAGGGCATCATCGACGAGGGCAAGGAGATCATGGAGGAATATGCCGGCACGCCTGCCCTCGATGCCGGCCTGCTCGCCGCTGCACAGGCCGTCGAGCATTACGAGATTTCACGCTACGGCACCCTGAAGGCCTGGGCGACCAAGCTCAACAATCCGCAAGCCGTGAAGCTACTCGACCAGACGCTCGGCGAAGAGAAGAAGACCGACGAAACCCTGACCAAGATCGCGGAGACCGCCGTCAATTACGAAGCCGCGGCTTAAAGGCGGTTGCCGGCCGGGCGGCGCTGATGCCCCTGTGGCCAGCGCTGTCGGCCGTGCTTGCAAGGCGACACCTCTGGCTCCAAGCAGCGCCCGTCCGTTCTTCGGAATGAAAGAGCCCCGCCAACCCCGTCCATGGAAATTTCTGCGGGGCTCGAGTTCGACGTCGCGGGGAAGGAAACGTCGATAAGGGAAAACCCGCGCCGAGCCCGATCGTTCCTGTGGCCGCTTCGCCCCACGGCGTTTCACTGGCTGCAGCGAGGCCGATCCCGCGAGGAAATGCGGCGGCAGAACGCCCGCCGAGGTAGTAGTTTTACGAGGCCGAACAAATATTTGCGCGGACAGGCGCCAGCGTAAGCAAACGTTTAGCCGCCGTCCGTAAAATGCCGGCATCAACATTGCATTAACCTCTGGTTAGTCATGCGCCTTCTGCCGATGAAAGAGCCGGACAGGTCCTGGCGGTCGATCAAGGGCCAATGGAAGAAGGACGCTGAAAGCGTCGGCGAGGACTTTTCGACCTTTTCGACGGGAAGTTTCACGACCTATGACGCCCTGACCAAGGACGGCGACCACCCCAGCCTGTACTGCCTTTCCGACGGCGAGCGAATTCATGCGGCCTGCCAGGTCAGCCGCCTGATGATGAGCAAATTCCCGTCGCCGATCCTGCGGGCGCGCTTTATCCTGGTGTCGCCGGTCTATGAACTGGGCATCGCAGACGCCGGCCAATACGCCCAGATGATGGTGGCGCTGTTCTCCGGCATCGTGTGGCTGTCGAGGGACACGATGTCGGCCAACCACATCCGCTTCTTCCTGAAGAGCCCCGGAGATTCACAGTACTTCGCGGCGCTGCAGGCCTCGCCGCCGGCCTCGCTGTTTTCGAAGTTCACGATCGACGGCGCGCTGATCGAGTGCAGCCTCAAGGAAGACGAACTGGCGGAAACCGAAACCGCCTGATTCCGCCGCCGCGTTAACCTCGCGATAACTCATTTTGCTAACGCCCTTTTGGGTTGTGTTCCCTACAACAAGTTCCTGTGGGGGCAGCGGAAATGCTGAATAATTCATCGCAAGACATCGTCGCGGAGAGCCAGCCGCTGTTTGGCGGCGGCATGCCGTGGCGGATCAGGCTGAGTGCCATCCAGTGGCTGATCCTGAGTGCTGCGGTGCTCGTGATCGCGATCATGCTCGGCACCGGCTATTTCGCCATGCAATACCGCGAGCGGGCGCTGGAAGTCGCCGAACGCGAACTCAACAACAGCGCGCTGCTGCTGTCGCGGCATTTCGACCAGCAACTGAGCGATCTCCAACACGTACACGAGGACGTCGTCGCCGGCATGCAGGCCGATGGGGTCGATACGTCTGACGAATTCGAACAGAGAATGTCGAGCTTAAGCGCGCACGAGATGCTCCGCTCCAAGCTCTCGGCGCTGCCGCATGTCGGCGCGCTGAACCTGTGGAACGCCAAGGGATGGCTGATCAATTCCTCCGAGATGTGGCCGGTGCCGGACCTCAGCATCGCCGACCGCCAGTACTTCAAGGAGTTCACATTCGGGAGACCGACGTCCGACGTGATCGTCGAGCCGGTCGTCAGCAAGGTGACGAAGAACTGGACCACCCTGTTTGCGCGCAGGATCGTTGGCCGGAACGGCGAGATCATCGGCTTCGCCAGCCGCGGTGTCGAGCCTTCGCATTTCGACGCCTTTGTCGGATCGCTGGAGCTCAACAGCGGTACCGCGATCTCGATGATTCACCGCAACGGTACCATCATCGCCCGCTATCCCAAGAACGACAGCCTGATCGGCTTCAATGTTGCCGGCACCGAGGCGTTTCAACGCGCGCTGGCCGTGGACGGCAACATATCGGGACGCTTCACCAGCGCGAGATTGTCGGAAGACAAGGTCGGCGCGGTCAAGTCGCTGATGCACTTTCCGATCCTCATCGTCGCGACCACGAGGACCGAGACCGCACTCGCCGATTGGCGGGCGCAGACCAGGCTGCAGTTTTTTGCAGCGGCATTGGCGATCATTGTCGTGATCGGCATGGTGTTCCTGATCGTGCGTCAGCTGCGCCAGCAGCATGCCGTAGCGCAGCGCAAGCTCTCGGAGAAGAGCCAGCATCTCGACACCGCCATCAACAACATGACGCAGGGCCTGCTGCTGTTCGATGCCTCGGGGCGCCTCGTGATCTGCAACCGGCGATATATCGACATGTTCGGCCTCTCGGCCGACGTGGTCAAACCCGGCTGTCATCTGCGCGACCTGATCCGGCACCGTCAGGAGCGCGGCTCCTTTGTCGGCGATGTCGACGCCTATTGCGCCCGGTTTCTCGACCCTAACAGCAGCCTGGTTCAGGACACCGTGACCTCGACGCCGGACGGGCGCACGATCCGGCTGATCTTCAAGCGCTCGCCGGACGGCGGCTGGGCGACGACATTGGAAGACGTCACCGAAGGGCGGCGCGACCAGGCCAGGATCGAACATCTCGCCCATTACGACGCGCTGACCAATCTGCCGAACCGTTCGCTGTTCCAGCGCCATGCGGAAGGATTGCTGCTGGAAACCGAGGGGCGCGAATTCGCGATCCTCTATCTCGACATCGACGAGTTCAAGCGCATCAACGACACGCTGGGACATCTGATCGGCGACGAATTCCTGAAGGGCGTGGCGGAGCGGCTGCGGCAGTCGGTTGGGCCTGAAGATTTCATCGCCCGCCTCGGCGGGGATGAATTCGCCATCCTTCAGCACGGCATCCAGAGTGCCGAGGACGTTCACGCGCTGGTCGCGCGGATCTATCAGGCGCTGCGCACCCCGTTCGACTGCCACGGCCACCAGCTTTCCAGCGATGCCAGCATCGGCATTGCGATCGCCCCGCGCGATGGCTCGGACCTGTTCTATCTCCTGAAGAACGCCGATCTCGCGATGTATGCGGCGAAGGCGGCCGGCCGCAGGACCTATCGCTTCTTCGATCCCGCGATGGAGCAGCAGGCCAATCATCGCCGCGAGCTGGAGGCCGATTTGCGCGCGGCGCTGGCGCAGGGCGGCTTCGAACTGCATTATCAACCGCAGGTCGACCTGGGCAGCGATCGTGTCACCGGCTGCGAGGCGCTATTGCGCTGGCGGCATCCGGTGCGCGGCATGGTCTCGCCGGCCGACTTCGTGCCGGTGGCCGAGGAAACCGGCCTGATCGAGGAGATCGGGCAGTGGGTGCTGCGCACGGCCTGCGCGGAAGCGGCGGCCTGGCCGGCCGATGTCCGCATCGCCGTCAACGTCTCGCCGATCCAGTTCCGATCGGAAACGCTGTCGCTGAAGGTCGCTTCTGTCCTCTCCGAGACCGGGCTCGATCCGCGCCGGCTGGAGCTGGAGATCACGGAAGCCGTCCTGATCGCGGACGACGACGCGGCGCTCGCGACGCTGAACCAGCTCCGCGCGCTCGGGGTTCACATCGCGCTCGACGATTTCGGAACCGGTTATTCCTCGCTGCAATATCTGCAGCGCTTTCCGTTCGACAAGATCAAGATCGACCGTTCCTTCGTCAAGGAAGTGACGCGCAATTCCTCGTCGGCCTCGATCATCCGCGCGGTGGTAAGCATCGCCGCCGACCGCAACATGATCACGACGGCAGAAGGCGTCGAGACGCTGCAGCAGCGCGAGACCGTGCAGAATCTCGGATGTACCCAGATGCAGGGCTTTCTGTTCAGCGCGGCGCGTCCGTCGCAGGAAATCCGCGCGCTGCTGGCGTCGGGCAGGGCGGGCGTCGAGGCCGCGGCGTGAGCCAAGGCCCGTTCCGCGGAGGCCAAAAAACAAAATATCGAAAACAACCCCATGCAAAGTAGGATTGGCGGCGGGCCTATGAGGTCGCCCTTCTTAGACTGCGCGGCAGCAATTCAACCGAATAAGGCTTTTGAATCAATACGAAACCGCGATGGGCGTTCTCCGCCAACACCTGCCAGCACATCATAGGCGCTGGCGGCAAACGCAATTGCGCAGCCGATCCAGATCATCGACGAATCTTTAATGACGAATGCGGGGCGCGCCAACCTGTGTCTTGCCGTCGTTGATACGATCATCGTAGAGGACGCTAATGACTTGGCAGGTTGAAATCGGAAGCGGGCATCACGTGGTCAACGTTGACAATTCGAACTACGCTTCCAGGGCAGGATGGACGGCAGGACAGCTCCAGGACGAGAGTGGCGTGATTAGGCCGACGGATCAGGAGGAGTTAGCGTGACAAGATTTGTCAACCGCTTGCCCTATGCTCTTGTTGTCGCGATTTGTGCAGCCACCGCGCCTCTGTTGGTTATGTTGCCCTTTGCCACCACGGAAGTCCGGCCGTTGGTTGTCGTGCCCGGCATGGGGCTAGTCCTTGGATTTTTCGCAGCGATCATCATCCTATGGAGCAAGAAACTTCGCTGGTCGGCGACCACGGGCGAAATGATGTCAGCGATACGCGCGGAAGGTGGGGCCGACAGCGGAGCAATCTCGTGGTCGTTACGAGAGAGCCATGTAGTCGAGAATGGAAGTTTTTGGACGCGCGCAGTCAGCTTCAGTGATTTCTATTTCCTAAACCGACCGCAAATCGTTCGAATGTGGATAGTCGATTGCCTCATCGGAATTTTAGGTTGGAGCGCGGCGCTTCTTCTTTTCAGCGAGCCAAATTTTGCGCTGACTGTGACATTAGCCGGCTTGCTGGCAGTGCATGTCGCTCGGATAGCTTGGCTCATCCGCCAACGCAATTTGATGCTGACACTCTACCAATCTACAGTAACAATTGTAGTTGGAGGAGCAGCGGGGGCAATAATTGTATTTCTCGCCTATTTTAGCGTCTTGGGTTACTCGAGCAATTGGTGGCCAGCATACCGCAACGTCAACCTCACGTTTGCGCTGCTTCCCTGTTTCCTCGTGTTTGTTGACGTCGCAATCGCTTCGATTTTGCGTAAGCTCCTGAGATAAGAAAAGGAAGGCCGTCATGTCGGTGCTTGCCGGCAACACCGTCCTTATGAAAAACGTGGCGGTCGCCAATCTGCACACAGGAGATTTCCACATCGTGTGAAAGTGCTCGGGCGAATTCGGCTGGACAGGGCCTCCGACCTGTCTCGTTCCCCGCGTCAGAGCGCGCGGTAGCGGATCACGAAGGCGTCATGGGAGATATGACGCACCGTTGGCGGGAACAAGCCGTCGACCAATTGCCGTGGCCCAACCTGATCTCATCCTGCTCTAGCGGCGCGCCTCGGAGATCGCCTTCCTGAGAATCCGCGACAGCAGTTCCACCGAATAAGGTTTCTGGATCAGCTCGAAGCCGCGGTGAGCATTCTCCGCGAGCACGTTGCTGTAGCCGCTGGTCAGCACCACGGGCAGGCCGGGATAGCGCTCGCGCACGATGCCGGCGAGCTCGACGCCGTTCATCCCGGGCATGATGACGTCGGAAAACACCAGGTCGGCGGAAAACTCGTCCTCGGCAAGGATCGCCAGCGCGGCATCCGCGCTGGCGACGCGGCGGACCGTGTAGCCGAGATCTTCCAAGAGCTCGGTGGAGAACTGTCCGACGTCGTCATTGTCTTCGACGACGAGCACGCGATAGCCGCGGCCGCGCGCGGCGGGTTCGCTGCCGGTCGCGGCGGCCTCGACCGCATCGGCCGGCATCGCGGCCTGCGGTAGGTAGATCGTGAACGTTGCGCCCAGGCCGGGCTCGCTCGCGACCGCAATGTCACCGTCGGACTGCTTGGCAAAGCCGAACGCCTGGCTGAGGCCGAGGCCAGTGCCCTTGCCGACTTCCTTGGTGGTGAAAAACGGCTCGAAGATCGTCTCGAGCAGGTCGGACGCAATGCCGCAGCCGGTGTCGGTCACGGTGATGGCGACGAAGTCGCCGTCGCGGGCGGGCTGGGCGCGGAGCGGGGGAATGACATCCACTTTCCGGACGCGGATGATGAGCCGGCCCTCGCTGTTCATGGCGTCGCGGCTGTTGACGGCGAGATTCATCAGCGCGGTTTCGAACTGCGCGATATCGGCGATCGCAAAACAATGGAGATCGGCGATGTCGAGATCGATCCTGACCCGCGCGCCGACCAGCGGGCGGATCAGTTGCGCCACCGCCTCGACCTGGGTGCCGACATTGAATACCTGCGGCTTCAGCGGCTGCCTGCGGGCGAACGCCAGCAACTGCCCGGTCAGCTTGGAGGCGCGCTCCACGGTCTCCGCAATGGCGTCGATGTAGCGCCGGCGTCGCTCTTCCGGCAGTTCGCGGCGACGCAGGAAGTCGGTCGCGGAGCGGATGATAGTCAACAGATTATTGAAATCGTGCGCCACGCCGCCGGTCAATTGTCCGACCGCTTCCATCTTCTGCGACTGGCGCAGCGCTTCCTCGCCCAGGCGGCGCTCGGTGATGTCGACGGCGTCGGGCACCGCGCCGACGATCGCGCCGTGCTGATCGCGCAACGGGCGCATCACGAAGTCGAAATAACGCTCGCCGATCGGCAGGCATAGTCGCATTTCGATCTGGGCTTCTTCGCCCCGCATCACGGCCATGAAGGCGTCCCGGACGGCGTCGCGCATGCCTTCGGTGCCCGAAAACCACGGCGTTTCCCAGAACGGCTTGCCGACGACGTCGCCGGCGTCACAGCAGATTCCGGCAAGCGCGGTCTTGTTGGCATACAGGAGATCGCCGTGCTGGTTCAAAAGCCCCTGATACTGATGGCTGGTTTCCAGGATCGCGCGCATCTGGGCTTCGCTGGATTCCAGCTGCGCCGTCCGCTCGGTGATCCGCAATTCGAGGATGTCGTTCAGCCGGCGAAGATCGTGCTCGGCCTGTTTGGCTGATGTGATGTCGTGGGCGACACCGATGAAGCCGATGTGGGCGCCGGTCGGATCCCAGCGCGGCAGGGATTCCGATCGCATCCATCGCCAGTCGCCGTCGGCGCGCTGGTAGCGGGCTTCCAGCGTGAACGGCTTGAGCGAGGCCTCGCCCGCGGCCAATTCCTGCAGGAAACGGGGCAGGTCGTCCGGATGCAGCATCTTTCGCCAGTCGTACACGATGGCTTCCTCGAACGGCAGCCCGAGAAAATCGAGATAGGCCTGGTTGAGGAAAGAGCGGGTGCGGTCGAGCTTGGTGACCCAGATCGGCACCGGCGCGCTGTTGGCGATCAGGCGGAAGCGCTCCTCGCTTTCGCGCAAGGTTGCCTGCGCCAGCATTTGAGCAGTGACGTCGCAATCGGCGCCGACCAGGCGCAGCGCACGGCCATCAGGGTCGCGCTCGATCTTGGCGACGACGCGGATCCAGCGGGTCGCGCCGTCATTCGGCCGCACGATGCGGTATACGGCCGAATAGTCCTCGCTCTCGCTCTTCAGTACGCCGAACAAATGCTGGACCGTTAGCTCGCGATCCTCGGGATGGATTCGGCTGACCCATTCCTCGTAGGTTTCGTTGGTCGCCTCGGGCGGCAAGCCGTGAACCAGCAGATATTCGGGGGAGCGGCGGTTCCTGACGCCGTCGCGGAAATCGATTTCGAGACCGCCGACGCCGGCGATGCGCTGAATCCGCGCCAGCTCAGCTTCGCGTTCCTGCAGCGCACGATGAGCCTTGTCGCGCTCGTTCGCGATTTCCTGCAGATGTCGCCGCAAGCGCTCGGCGGCAGCCTCGGGCAAAACTTTTGACGTGTTGGAAGTTGTCATGCGTGCCGGCAACCTTTGCGGGCACTTTCACACAGGAAGCGGCGGCTTTGCCAGCCTCATTTGCTCTTGGCTTGTGATCGGCAATTATATGCCCTGCGGAACCCGGCGGCCTGCGCGTCTTCCTCGGAACAAAACCAGCGATCCGGCTTGGTCAGTCCCGGATAGGAGCGGCACATCTGCAGGTGGTAGATGCCGAGGTTCCCGGTGACGCGCGCGCGGACGGCGTATTTGCCCTTGATGTTGCAGCTCGCCGGCATCACGAGATCCTCTGGGAACAAGGCCTCGCGGATTTCGCGGTCGCGATCGGTACGGCACGCGGCGCCGAGCAGGGCGCCGTCCTTCTTGCCGGCGCGGAACTCGCGCGGCGCGGCGAAGCAGCCTTTCCAGAGTCCTTGGCGATCGTCCCGGGCGCGCGCTTCGTCCACCTGGAAGCGGCCGCTGGCGGAGGCTTCAACATTCAAGGCAAAGCCGCTGCGGACCAGCAACTGGCTGAGACTTGTCGTTTCACCCTCGATCTTGCAGACGCCGATGCGCCGTTTCTTGTAGGCGGGATCGGGGCCGAGATCGTCGCAGCGGACCTGTTTGCCGCCGATCAGTTTTGTCAGTTGATCGCGCGCCTCGATCCCGCAGGTCCAGCTATCGGCGTGTTCGTCGATGCAGAGCTGGTCGACGGTCGGGACATCGATGCCGTCGAGCCGGTAGGTGACATTGCCAAGCTGAAGCGTGCCGCCATCCCGAACGACGGCGGTGGCGGCCGAACTCTGGCTGGCCGGAAGTACGATCGATAGCAACGCCGCAACCAGAAAAATTTGTGACCGCATCTGTTTCATTTCAAATCAATTCCACACCTGCCGCCGCCTTCTAGCATAAGGTGAGGTGATTGAACCAAGGCGCTGACGCTAATCGCGCATGAAAGCACGTTGGGGAAAACCGTCAGCGCCATTGTGGCCAGATGTCGAACGGCCCATTGACTTCTTAAGAACAAAATAAGAACATGAGCGACATCACCCGTCACGGAATAATGCCATGTCGTCCTCTTCACAGCCGAAATCCGAAGAGCACGACGAGCTGGAATCTGCAGTGGATCAGGCCATTTCCGCTTGCGGCGGCGATCTGCGGGCGACCATCCGCGCGCTGATTGTCGCCAACGAATATCTGGAGTCCGAGGCTGCCGAACTGATGAAGGCGGTATCCCGCGCCTATGCGCGAGGCCGGTTCGGCTCTTATTCGGGGTGAATTACCGCCGGCCGGCATTCGAAGCCGATACGAGACCGTTGCCTCCATCGATATTTGCTGTACGAGGGGTGTGTTACCCGCGTTCCCGCATGTCATTGCGGGGGAGGATCCCGCCCAAAGCTCAAGCAAGAAGAACATGTTCAAGAGAATTCTGATCGCAAATCGCGGCGAGATCGCCTGCCGGGTCATCAAGACTGCGCGCCGGATGGGGATCGAGACGGTGGCCGTGTATTCCGAAGCCGACCGCGATGCGCTCCATGTCGAAATGGCCGATAACGCCGTGCTGATCGGCCCGCCGGCGGCGGCCGAGAGCTATCTGCTGATCGACAGAATCGTCGATGCCTGCCGCAAGACCGGCGCAGAGGCCGTGCATCCCGGCTATGGCTTCCTGTCCGAGCGCGAGGCGTTTCCGCGCGCGCTTGCCAAGGCGGGCATCGTCTTCATCGGTCCCAATCCGGGCGCCATCGCCGCGATGGGCGACAAGATCGAATCGAAGAAGGCCGCCGCCAAGGCCAAGGTCTCGACGGTGCCGGGACATCTCGGCGTCATCGAGGACGAAAAGCACGCGGTGAAGATCGCCGACGAGATCGGCTATCCCGTGATGATCAAGGCATCCGCCGGCGGCGGCGGCAAGGGCATGCGGATCGCGCATTCGAAGAAGGAAGTCGCCGAAGGCTTCAACCTCGCCAAGGCCGAAGCCAAATCCTCATTCGGCGACGATCGCGTCTTCATCGAGAAATTCATCGTCGATCCCCGCCACATCGAAATCCAGGTGCTCGGCGACAAGCATGGCAACGTGATCTATCTCGGCGAGCGCGAATGTTCGATCCAGCGCCGCAACCAGAAGGTCATCGAGGAGGCGCCGTCGCCGCTGCTCGACGAGACCACCCGCCGCAGGATGGGCGAGCAGGCGGTGTCGCTGGCGAAGGCCGTGAACTACGATTCCGCCGGCACGGTCGAATTCGTCGCCGGCCAGGACAAGAGCTTCTACTTCCTGGAGATGAATACCCGTCTGCAGGTCGAACATCCCGTCACTGAGCTCGTCACCGGCATCGACCTCGTCGAGCAGATGATCCGGGTTGCCGCCGGCGAGAAGCTTTCGATCGCGCAGAAAGACGTCACGCTGACGGGATGGGCGGTGGAATCGCGCGTCTATGCCGAGGACCCGTTCCGCAACTTCCTGCCGTCCATTGGCCGGCTGGTGAAGTACCGCCCGCCGGCCGAAGCGAGCCAGGACGGTGTCACCATCCGCAACGATACCGGCGTGCAGGAAGGCGGCGAAATCTCGATCCATTACGATCCGATGATCGCCAAGCTCGTCACGCATGCGCCGTCGCGGGCGGCTGCGATCGAGGCGCAGTCGACCGCGCTGGATGCGTTTTACGTCGACGGGATCAGGCACAACATTCCGTTCCTGTCGGCGCTGATGAGCCATCCGCGCTGGCGCGAGGGCAAGCTTTCCACCGGCTTCATCGCGGAGGAATTTCCGAAGGGCTTTTCCGCCCATCCGCCGGAAGGCGAGGTCGCGCGGCGGCTGGCGGCCGTGGGAGCCGCGATCGACCATGTGCTTGGCGAGCGCAAGCGGCAGATTTCCGGACAACTGACCGGCCGGCTGGTGCAGCGCGAACGCCGCCGCGCGGTGTGGCTCGATCGCGACGAAATCGCCCTCGATGTGGCGCGCGAGGCCGATGGCATCGCGGTGCGTTTCATCGGCACCGATGCTCTGCCCGGCAATCCGCACAATCTGGTCTCGACGTGGACGCCGGGCGAACCGGTCTGGCATGGCACCATCGACGGCCACGTCGTGGCGATGCAGGTGCGCGCGATCCCGAACGGCATCCGCCTGGCGCATCAGGGCTATGACGTTGCGGTCAACGTCTTCACCGAGAGCGAGGCGGCCGCCGCCCGGCTGATGCCGGTGAACTCGGCGGCCGACACCGGCAAGAAGCTGCTGTGTCCAATGCCCGGGCTCGTGGTGTCGATTGCGGTTGCCGAAGGGCAGGAGGTCAAGTCCGGCGAGACGCTGGCCGTGGTCGAGGCGATGAAGATGCAGAACGTGCTGCGCGCCGAGCGCGACGGCACGGTGAAGAAGATCCACGCTGCGGCCGGTGCGACGCTGGCGGTGGATGCGCTGATACTGGAGTTTGCGTAACGCTTCCTGTTCCGTCATTGCGAGGAGCGAAGCGACGAAGCAATCCACACTTTCTTTGCGGTCCGATGGATTGCTTCGCTTCGCTCGCAATGACGGCAGATAGAACTGAGGGCACCATGGCTTTCCGTCAGCGCCGAGAGAGATTGCGTTCCATCTTGAGCGGCTCGACCTGCATCCGGCCGGGGTCGGTCTATGACGCGACCTCGATCCGTATTGCCGAAGATCTCGGTTTCGAGCTCGGAATGTTCGGCGGCTCGGTGGCCTCTTTGGTCGTGCTCGGCGATCCCGATATCGCGCTGATCACCTTGACGGAGTTGGCCGAACAGATGCGCCGGATGTCGCGCGCCTCGACATTGCCGGTGCTGGTCGATGCTGATCACGGCTATGGCAATGCGCTCAATGTCCGCCGCACCGTCCAGGAACTCGAAGCCGCCGGGGCTGCCGGGCTCACGGTCGAGGACACGCTGTTGCCGCCGGCGTTCGGACAGGCCGGAACGCAACTGATCCCGCTGGAGGAGGGCGTCGGCAAGATGAAGGCCGCGCTCGACGGGCGCGGCGATCCCTCGCTGGTCGTCATGGGCCGCACCGGCGCCGTATCCATAACCGGTATCGACGACGCGATCGCGCGCGCGAAAGCATACGAGGCCATTGGTGTCGATGCGCTGTTCTTCACCGGCATCAAGAACCGCGGCGAGCTCGAAGCCGTTTCAGCCGCAACGAGCCTGCCGATCGTGCTCGGTGGCGCGCCCGAGGACATGACCGCGCTCGATTATCTCGAAAGTCAGCGCGTGCGGATCGCGCTGCAGGGCCACGCGCCGTTCGCCGCCGCCACGCAGGCCGTCTATGAAACGCTGAAGGCTTTGCATGAGGGAACCTCACCGAAGAACCTGAAGGGTCTGGCGTCGTCCGAATTGACCGGCAGGGCGATGCGCGAGGCGGACGTGAAAACACGCAGTGGCGCATTCCTCGGATTGAACAAGCCATGAGCGACACCATCCGCCACGTCACGATCAGGGGCCGGGTGCAGGGCGTCGGCTACCGCTACTTTGTCGAACACGAGGCGCGGTCGCGTGATCTCGAAGGCTGGGTGCGCAATCGCCGGGACGGCAGCGTCGAAGCGGTGTTCGCCGGCCCTGCGGCAGCCCTTACGGCCATGATCGCGGCATGCCGGCGCGGGCCGTCATCGGCACGGGTGGACGCGCTGCAGGACGAAGCCGCTAATCCCGACATGCTGAACCTGCGGGACGCAGGCGAGCGGTTCTCGGTGCTGCCGACGATCTGAGCGCCGTGATATGGCTGGTACGCACTCATGAGGAGAACTGAATGAGGCCGCAACACCCTGAACGCGACTGGAGACGGATCCATCACTCGCCGATGTTCTGGATCGGAGTCCTGATGTGCCTCGCCGCGATTACGATCTATGTGTTGTCTGACGACCTCTCGTGGCGGCCCGGCGCGCGATAGGACTGGGAGGCGCTGGGCGTGTACTCATTGGCCTTACAAACCGTGGTGGATCGAATCGGCGCCGAACATGTGGAGCGGCGGCTGAAGGTTGAGACTGAACATGAGGCTCAACTTTTTGGCCAGGGATTGATCATCTTCAATCTCGAAAATTGGTACAGGGCGCCTTGGATCATTGGAAGCGCGCTGAAGCTGATGGGACTGTACAACCGCGCGCGTCGCAACGCCGATCAGATCGCCATCAGGACAAATCTGCTTGAATTTGAGAGCCTTCCGCCGGCATTTGCAAATTTCACAATTCTTCATCTCAGTGACCTGCACGCAGACATAAGCGAGGGAGCGATGCAACGCCTCATCGGCATTGTCGGCGACCTCAAATACGACATTTGCGTATTGACGGGAGATTATCGCGGAAAAACCTATGGACCATTCGACACGAGCCTCGAGAGCATCCGTGAGCTGACGGCCCGGATAAAAGGGCCGATGTACGGAGTGCTCGGCAATCACGACAGCATATACATGGTGCCCGCGCTGGAAGACATGGGGATCCGGATGCTCTTCAATGAGTGCGAAACAGTTTCGCGCAAAGATAGTCAGATCTATCTGGCAGGCATCGACGATGCGCATTTCTACCGGACCGATGACATTGAGAAGGCGGCGAAGCGAATTCCAAGCGGCGCATTCTCCATTTTGCTTTCTCACACGCCCGAGGTCTATAGCGAAGCGGCCAAAGCCGGATTCAATCTAATGCTTAGCGGACATACCCACGGTGGACAGCTCTGCCTTCCCGGCGGAATTCCAATCAAGTTGGAGGCGCGCTTGCCGCGCTTGATGGGGGCGGGCGCGTGGCGTCACGGTAGCATGGTCGGTTACACATCAGTTGGTGCCGGAACGAGCCTGTTGCCCGTTCGCTTGAACTGTCCTCCGGAAATTACTTTGCACACGCTTCGCCAGCGAATGTAAGCGCTTGATCTGTACTACGTCATCCCTAGGGAAGATGCTGTCGTGCTCACGCTAATGCGTCCGTTCGCCCGGCGCGAACTCGCCGTCGTGCTGGATGGATTCGCTCTCGACATATTGCAGGTCGAGGGAGGAATACACGATGCTGCGATTGCGGCCGAGACGCTTGGCTTCATAGAGCGCGGTGTCGGCTTCCCCCACTAACGCTGCTTCGTCGAACGTCGAGCGGTTTCTGGCGGCGACGCCCGCGCTGATGGTGATGTATCCGCGGCTGGAGGCCGTGTTCGGAATGCCCAGGGCTCGCACGGTCAGCCGGATGCTCTCGGCAACCTTCAGGGCGGCGTCTTCCGTTGTATTCGGCAGCACGACGGCGAATTCCTCGCCGCCATAACGCGCGGACAGGCCTGACGTATTGGCGGTCGCATCGCCGATGGCTTTCGCAACCACCTGCAGGCAACGGTCGCCGGCCTGATGTCCGTAGGTGTCGTTGTAGCCCTTGAAATTGTCGATATCGAACAGCAGCACCGCAATCTCTTCGCAGGATTCGTATTCGCGCCGCAGGAAGCCGTCGAAGGTGCGGCGGTTGGTGAGGTTGGTCAGTCCATCGGTTGCAGCAAGCTGGGTGAGGCGGCGGTTGAGCTGGGTCAGTTCGTCTTCCATCCGCTTGCGTTCGGTGACGTCGCGGATGACGCAGAGAAATTCCGTCCGCGTGGGGTCGTCCGTTTCCGACGCCAGCTTGAACTTGCTTTCCACCCACGCCAGCGTTCCGTCGCCGCGATAGTGTCGAAACACGACTGTGCTGACGCTGTCGACGCCATTGAGCCGTGCGGTCGCCGATTTGACGCTCTCCCTGTCATCGCGATGCATCAGATCAAAGCATGATTTGCCGATAAGATCCTTTGGGCGCAATCCCAGCACCGGCTCGGCCGACTGCGAAACATAGCGGAGCAAGCTGCGGGCATCGATCAGGATGATGATGTCGGCGATGTTGTTGGCCAGCAATCGATAGTGCGCCTCGCGCTCGCGCAGTGCGCGCTCGATCTTGTTGCGGAAGCGGAACTGCAGGGCTAGCAACGCAGCCAGCATCAGGATCATGCACAACAGCACGCTGGCGACGATGACGTCGGTCCGCAACCCCTTCCACCATTCGGAAAGCAGCCAGTCTTCCGACACGGCCACGGTGACGACTGCCGGATAATGCGGCGTTTCCTCGTAGCCGAAATATTTCACGATGCCGTCGAACGGCGAGACGATCTTGTAGTATCCGACAGAGCTCAACTTGAGATGCCGTGAGAACAGGTCGGTCCTGGAAAGATCGGTGCTCTTGTCCGACAGCGGCCAGCGTATCAGGAGCGTACCATCATTGCGTATTAGGCTGATGCCGCCGTCGGGGCCGAGCTGGAATGTCCGGTAAAAGCCGTTGAAATAATCCTTGTCGATCGCTGCGGCGACGACCCCGCCGAAGCTGCCGTCGAGCTTGGTGATACGTTTCGACAGAACAATCATCGAGGATTGATTGTCCATACGGGACTGCATCAACTCGCTAATCCGAAGCGTATTGTCCGGCGTATCGCGATGATAGGCAAAATAACTCCGGTCCGAGACGTTGTGGCGCGGCGTTTCCGGAAATGACGAATAACGCCAGTTGCCCTTGGCATCGGCGACGCCGATGCCGCGCAATTGGGGCAGCGTTTTCGCCGTTTCAGTCAGGTATTTGTTGAACCGGTCCGGCTCGGGATCCCGGTACTTCAGCAAGTCCACCATTCCCGCCATCGCGATATCGACGGCCTGAAGCGTGTGCGAGGCGTGTTCGGCCAGCGAATGCGCGAGGTTCTGGATCTCGGAGCTGCCGCTCGCCAGCGCCGCCTTCTTGGCGTCGAGCGCCTTCCAGGCCATGACGCCCAGCACGCAGGCGGTCATGACAAGCGCAAACGTGATGACCACGGCCGTCGATGGTACCCGCCGCAGCGGCCCGCCGGGGTCTGGGGGATTTCGATGGGGCATGTCGTGCCTTGATGACCGCGCCAGACCTCGTTGGCGGCGACGCGCGAGAGGAATCTAAGAGGCGGCCGGTGCCAAAGGGTTAACGGATCGGTCCGGGAAACAACGGAGCCGCGATTTCGTCCGGGTTCCATTCCGGGAACCGGGACGGGCGCCCAAGGCAGGGCGGCTATTTGCGAAGCGGGTTTCCGAACCGCGAAGCCGCCGGTGCTGCACGGGACTTGACATCCGGGCAGTTCCGTCAGATATTTCTGTCATGACAGAAACAACCGACAAGAAGAAACTCCCGGCCGTCGTCGAGCGGTTCATCCTGCACTGGGGCGACATGGGGGACGAGTGGGGCGTCAACCGCTCCGTGAGCCAGATCCACGGCCTGCTGTATCTCGCCGAGGCGCCGATGACGGCGGAGGATATCGCCGAGACGCTCGGCATGGCGCGGTCCAACGTCTCCAACTCCATCAAGGAATTGCTGGCCTGGAACCTGATCCGCCGGGTGCCGATCCTTGGTGACCGCCGCGATCATTTCGAGGCGGAGACCGACATCTGGGAAGTGGCGGCGCGGATCGCCGCCCGCCGCAAGGAGCGTGAGATCGACCCCGCGGTCGATGCGCTGCGCGCCTGCGTCTCCGACGCGGCTGACGATCCGACCATCAGCCCGGTCGCAAGCAAGCGGTTAAAGGAAATGCTGGCTTTCACCGAACTGGTCGACCGCTGGTACATGCAAATGCTCAACGTGCCGCGGCCGAGGCTGGTCGCGCTGATCAAGCTTGGCGAGAAGATCGTCAGTTTCTTGCCGGCGGGGAAAGCCAAGTAGGGCTGAGGGGCAGGGCAGGAGCGTGTAATGGCGTCCACAAGAGTACCAAGGTTTCCCGCAACGCCTGCCTCGAACACTATCCTGCTCGACGACCACCGCTTCCACGATCTGTTGCCCGACGAGGATTGGGGTCGGCTGCCGCTGGCGATCTGGCGGCGCTTTTCGAAGCGTTTTGCCGATGGCGAGACCGTTGTCTATGTCGGCACGATAGAGGAGGCGAGTTTCAGCCGCGCCGGCTGGTGGCTGGCGCAGCTCGCGCGGGTCATCGGCGGGCCGCTGCCGACCGGCGTCGAGACCGGTGTCCCGATGGTCGTGACGGTGACCGAGGACGCGGCGAGTGGCGGCCAGATCTGGACCCGCATCTGCGCGCGCAGCCATGGCTTTCCGCAGGTCATCCATTCCGCCAAGCGCTTTGCCGGACCGACCGGGCTCGAAGAATATGTCGGCTACGGCATCAGCATGGCGTTGCTCATATCCGTCGAGCACGAAGCCCTGGTGTTTCGCAGCGTCGGCTATTCCCTGCAGATCGGGCCGTTGAGGCTGCCGCTGCCGCCACGGCTCACGCCCGGCGATCTCACCGTGACCCATTCCGATCTCGGCGGCGGCACGTTCCGCTTCACGCTGGAGATCGTTCATCCGCGCTTCGGCAAGCTCATTCGCCAGTCCGCAAAGTTCCGGGAGGCCGCATCATGACGTCGCTGCTTTGGATCCTGATCGCCATTCAGGTCGTGATGGGCGTGTTCGACACGTTCTATCACCATGAGCTGACCGAGCGGCTCGCATGGCGTCCCTCGCAGCGCTACGAGCTGCAGCTTCATAGCCTGCGCAACATGCTCTATGCGCTGCTGTTCCTGGTGCTGGGCTGGCTGGAAGTGCACGGCATCCTTGCGATGCTGATCATTGCGGTGCTGGCCGCCGAAATCGTCATCACGCTGATGGATTTCGTCGAGGAGGACATGAGCCGGAAACTGCCGGCCAGCGAACGCATCAATCACACGCTGCTGGCGATCAATTACGGCGCCATCCTGGTGCTGCTGCTGCCGGTCCTGATCGATTGGGCGATGCAGCCGACCGGCGTCAAATCGGCTTACACCGGTTGGCTCAGCCTGATCGCGGCGGCGGCAGCCGTGGGCGCGGCGCTGTGCGGCCTGCGCGATTTCACCGCCTCGAAGCGTCTGGCCCGTATGACCAGCGTGCCGGCGGCAGGCCTGGTCGAAAAATTACAGGGACGGCAAACGGTGCTGGTGACCGGCGCCACCGGCTTTATCGGCAGCCGTTTGGTGGCAGGCCTGAGCGGCGCGGGCCATCAGGTCATCGCGCTGGTGCGCAATCCAGCCAAAGCCGAAATGTTGTCGCCGCCGATCATGCTGATCACGAGCCTCGACCAGCTTCCAGCGGACAGCCGCATCGACGCGATCGTCAATCTCGCGGGCGAGCCGATCGGCAACGGGCTCTGGACCGACGCCAAGCGCCGAAAAATCCTCGACTCCCGCATCAACATGACCGGCGACATCGTCAAGCTGATTGCGCGGCTCGAACGCAAGCCGGCCGTGCTGGTCTCCGGCTCCGCGATCGGCTGGTACGGGCTCTGGCAGGACCAGGTGCTGACGGAGTCGGCAAAATCGCACGCCTGCTTCAGTCACGAACTCTGCGACGCCTGGGAGAACGCGGCGCGTCCGGCGGAAGAACATGGCGTGCGCGTGGTCTGTCTGCGGATCGGCCTCGTGATCGGCACCGATGGCGGCTTCATCACGCGGATGCTGACGCCGTTCGAATTCGGTCTTGGCGGACCGCTGGGCTCGGGCCGGCAGTGGATGTCGTGGATCGAGCGCGACGATCTGATCCGCCTGATCGCCCATGTGATCGCAAAGCCTGAGCTGGCAGGGCCGATCAACGCCACCGCACCGATCCCCGTGACCAATCTGAAATTCACCGAAGAACTCAGCCGCCGCTTGCACCGGCCCGCGGTGTTCCGCATTCCCGGCGGGCTGCTGCGCCGTGTCGGCGGCGACTTCGCCGATGAATTGCTGTTGGGCGGCCAGCGCGTGCTGCCGAACAAGGCGCTCAGCAACGGCTTCGTATTCCGGCACGAAACGCTGCGCAGCGCATTCGAGGCGATCTTGTGACGGGCGGTGGGCTCATCGGGCGCAATGTTCGAACGGAGGCGAGCATGTATTCCAATAGATGTCGTGCAGCGGGAGGCTGGATCGCTGGATGCTTGGCTGCAACCGCTGTCATATCCTCCCTTGCAGTGAATGTGCGCCTTTCCGAGATGCTGCCTTTCTCACTTCTGATATTTGCCGTCACTTGCGTGCTGACTGCGATCCCGGCTGCCCTGACCATCTGGTTGAGCCGGAGATTTCGGATACGATCTTTCTTGTTCTTTGCGTGCAGCGGTGCCGCGATCGGAGTTCTGGCTCAGGGTTTCCTGTTTCAATCCATCTCGCTTGTCAGCTGGCTTTTCGTTGTAGCCGGATTTGCTGCTGGACTGATCTATTGGTTGGTGGCCGAACGGCACGTTAGCGGCGAGCCGGCCTAGCGCCGTCAC
The DNA here is from genome assembly GCF_003062295.1 of Bradyrhizobium algeriense. GTDB lineage: Bacteria > Pseudomonadota > Alphaproteobacteria > Rhizobiales > Xanthobacteraceae > Bradyrhizobium > Bradyrhizobium algeriense. Next base: position 202,536 of record NZ_PYCN01000011.1, read on the forward strand.
CGCGGCAGCTTCGCGATTGCCTGGCTGAGTTCGTGGATTTCGTAGGGCTTGCGCAGAATGGGAAAATCGCCGCGCACGCTCAGCGCGGCATCGCTGTAGCCACTGGCCAGCAGGATCGGCAGTCCGGGCCTGACAGCCTTCAGGTGGCGCGCCAGACCGAGACCGTCCATTTTGCCGGGCATCACGATGTCGGAGAAGACGAGGTCTACGCCGTCGAGCTCGATTTCGCGCAAGGCCGCTTCGGCATTCGCCACCCTGCGGACGGTGTAGCCGAGCTGTTCGAGCAGGCCGGCGCTGACGGATGCGACCTCCGGATTGTCCTCGACCAGCAGCACGGTGCCGCTGCCTCCGATCTCCACCGCATTGGCGTCCTCGGCCTCAGGCGCGGTTTCCTTTCGCGGCAGCAGGATCGTGATCCTGGTGCCCTTGCCGAGTTCGCTCGCCACCTTGACCGTTCCGCCGGCCTGATGGGCGAAGCCATGAACCTGCGACAGTCCCAAGCCGGTACCCTTGCCGATCGGCTTGGTGGTGAAGAAGGGATCGAAGATCTTGCCGAGGATATCGGGCGCGATGCCGGCGCCGGTGTCTTCGACCGAAATCGCGACCTGTCCACCTGCGCCGGCTTCGCCGCCGGGCGTAACGTTGTGCGCCGATATCGTGATGACGCCGCCGCCGGCCATGGCGTCGCGCGCGTTGACGACGAGATTGACCAGCGCCGTTTCGAACTCGGCAACGTCGACCATGACCGGCCAGACGTCAGGCTCGACGTCGATTTGCAGCGTCACCGCGCTGCCGACGCCGGTGTCGAGCACTTCGCGCACCGCATCGATCCGTTCGGCAACGTCGATCGCTTGCGGATTGACGCTCTGCCGCCGTGCGAATGTCAGCAACTGGCTGGTGAGGGAGGCGCCGCGCTTGGTCGCCCCTTCGATCGCCGATATCGCCCGCTGGCATTTGGGATCGTCGCCCACCGCTTTCCTCAGCGTGTGAAGACTGCCGCTGATGACCATCAGGAGATTGTTGAAATCGTGCGCGACGCCGCCGGTCAGCTGGCCGAGCGCGTCGAGCTTCTGCGATTCCGCGAGCTGCTGATGCATCTGTTCGAGCTGGAGCTGGGTTTCGCGGCGCTCGGTAATGTCCCGGGTGATCTTGGCGAAACCGACGAGGTGGCCGTCCTCGTGGATGGGATCGATGATGACGCTGGCCCAGAAGAAGGTGCCGTCCTTGCGGACGCGCCAGCCTTCCTCCTCGTAGCGGCCCTGTTCCCGGGCGATGCGCAGGGCGCGGAGCGGCTTGCCGTTCGCGCGGTCGACTTCGGTGTAGAAGCGGGAGAAATGCTGCCCAATAATTTCGTCGGCCGAATAGCCCTTGATCCGCTGGCCGCCGCCATTCCAGCTCGTCACTACGCCGTCCGGATCCAGCATGTAGAGCGCGTAGTCGGCAACGCCTTCAACCAGGAGTCGGAAGTTACGTTCGGATTCGAATAGATCCCTTTGCTGCTGCTGATCTTTCCTGAACATCCGAATGCCCGTTTAAGAGGCGCAAACGCACAACGTGCCGATTGGTTCCCTAAAAATCGGCTTTTTAACGAAACGGTCGTTACGCCGGCGAAACGTTCCGTTACGCCGGGGTAACCACACTCCTGAACGTCGCTGCCAGCGTCCGCAATGCCGAGAGCTTGGCGGGGTCGCTGACCTTCGAGTGCAGCATCACCTTCGAGGAAGAAAGCCGCGGCAGCCCTTCGGCCGGCCCGATATCGACCAGGCCCTGCGGCGCGATCCGCCGGGCCAGCGGCGCGACCGCAAGGCCGGCCAATGCGGCCGCGACCACGGCGGTGACGCCGCCGCCGACAAAGCGCTCGCTCCAGGCGATGCCGGCTTTATCGAGGGCGCGGATGGCGAGCGCGCGCACGCCGCAGGGCGGCGCCAGCGTGGCGAGAGGCAGCGTCTCACCGCGGCGCCAGACCAGGCGCTTGGCGGCGAACCAGCCGAACGCGTCCTCCGTCAGCTTCTCGCCGCCGCGGCGGCTGCCTTCCTGGCGCACCACTACGGCGTCGAGTTCGCCGGCATCGTAGGCATCCAGCATCTGGCGCGAAAAGCCGATCGTCACGGAAAGCGCCAGTTGCGACGACACCGCGTGCAGCCGTTCGAGCAGCGGTACCAGTTCCGCTCCCGCGGCGTGATCGGAAATCCCGAGCGACAATTGCTGACGCGCGGGCGTCTCGCCCGACAGCGCGCGGTCATGCGCCTCGATCAGCGCGTGGGCGTGGGGCAGGAACGCAGCACCCGCGGCGGTCAGCGCGACCGCCCGCGGCGAGCGCTCGACCAGCCGCTTGCCGACCACGCTCTCCAGCCGCTGCAGCTTCATGCTGACTGACGCTTGCGTCGTGCCCAGTGCCTCGGCGGCGCGGGTAAAGCTCTGCAGTTCGGCGACCAGCAGGAACGCCTGAACGGTATCGATATCCAGCGTGCTCATGTCATCATCAATATCTGTTATCATTGTTATGAAGAGAGATAAGATACCAAAATGATGCGCGCGGGTCTAGATATCGAGGGGCGCGATGCCAGCGCGCCTTATCGAAGGAGAACGACCATGCCGCTCATCACCGTTACCTATTCCAGCGTCCGCAAGTCGCCGTCGCTGAAGGCTGAGATTGCGTCCACCGTGAGCGATCTCACCGCGCGAATCCTGCGCAAGGATCCCAAGGTCACCGCCATCATCGTGAAATCGGTCGATGCTGCCGACTGGTTCGCCGGCGGCCAGTCACTCGCCGAGCAGAGCCTCGCCAGCTTCTGGCTCGACGTTCATGTTAGCGAGGGCACCAACACCAAGGACGAGAAGGCCGCCTATCTCGCCGCGCTGTTCCAGCGCATGGGCGAACTGCTCGGGCCGCTGCATGAGGAAAGCTATGCCCATGTCGACGAGGTCAGGGGCGATGCCTACGGCTTCGGCGGCCTCACCCAGGAGCGCCGCTATATCGCTGGCAAGCTAGCGGTCGCGCCGCAGAAGGTTGCGGCGTGAAGATTGCCTGACTTGCGGACGGCGCCTGTAGCGCCGTCCGCGCATGCGCTGTCAACGCGAGACCATCGGCCCATGATGGTCGCCGAATGGAAGGCCACGCCCGAGCGACCAGTCCACCGGGGCATTTTCAGTGAGCACGATCATGATGTCGTCGCCGGAAAATCCGGCGCGGACGGCCTGGTCCGCGATCCGCCGAAACAGGTTTTTCTTCTGATCGATCGTGCGCCCTTCGAGAAACAGAATCTCGATGATCGACGCGTCCGGCGTGCGCGCGACGTCAGGGAAGGTTGGGTCGATGAACATCATCTCCGGCGCATAGACCGAAACGAGTTGAAACCGGTCCTTGGGCGGCACGCCACAGGTCTCGACAAGACCCTCATGCACGGCGTTGGCAAGGGCGCGAATTTGGGCCGGCGCCAGATGGACTGGAACAGATATGCGGGCGAGGGGCATGAGGAGGTCTCCGGGGTTCTGGACCTCCGTCCTATTCATGCTAGAAATGGAGATAAATTTCTCTTTTTGATAAATACTCATACCTAAAAGTCATGAATATGCTGATGCACCCGATGTCAGACCTCGCGGTCTTTGTCCGGACGGTCGATTTGGGGAGTTTTGCGGCCGTGGGCGCCGAGATCGAACTGACCGCCTCAGGCGTCTCCCGCATCGTGACCAGGCTGGAGCGCCGTTTCGGGACCAAGCTTCTGCATCGTACGACGCGGCGGCTGGTGCTTACCCAGGAAGGCGAAACCTTCCTCATTCACGCAAGGAGCATCCTGGCCGCGGTCGAGGCAGCCGAAGCCGACGTCGCTTCGGTCCATGGACGCCCGCGCGGGCATCTGCGGATCAACAGCGGCACTGCATTCGCAAGACACCGGCTCGCGCGGCTGCTGCCGTCATTCATGGACCAGTTTCCGGAAATTATGGTCGATCTGTCGGTGAGCGATCACCGCATCGATCCGATCGCCGATCAGGTCGACGTCACGATCAGGGTAGGACCGCTTGGGGATAGTGAGTTGATCGCGGTTCGCCTTGGCGAAGTCAGGCGCATCATTGCCGGCAGCCCGCGATATCTGGAGCGCCATGGCGTTCCCGAACAAGCCGCCGATCTCGCCCGGCATAATTGCCTGCAGCTCTCCGGCTTCTCGCGGCTGGCGCAATGGCCGATGTTCGAGCAAGGCAAGCGGGTCATGGTGCCGGTGAAAGGATCGATCCGTGCTGACAGCGCCGACTTCCTTCTCGACCTCGCGCTGGCGGGCGCCGGCCTCGTGCGGTTCGGCGACTTTCTGGGTGAGGCGGCCTTGCAGGATGGCAGGCTCGTGCCGGTGCTGTCGCACTGCCACGATCCCGACCCGCAACCGATCACGGCCCTGATCCTGCCCGGGCGGCAAAACATCCCGCGGGTTCGCGCGTTCGTTGATTTCCTCAAGGCCAGCGTTTGACGGAAGTGAAATAGCCGCTTCCGACGGACGCGCGTCGGCGCCGCGCTCTAAAAACCTGCGGCAGCGCCGGGGCGCCTTCAAGCGGCCCTGCCATTTCACGCGATCAGCACGCCCAGCACGGCCGCCGTCGCGGCGATCGCCGAGAGTGCAATCACGGTCGCGCGCCAAAGCAATTGTTGTCGCGCCGCGCGCCGATCCTGGAACGCCAGCCAGTCACGGACAAAGCCGGCCGGAACGTCCTGTACAACGTTGCGCCGGTTGGGATGCCGCGTTTCGTGATCTACAAACAAGGCCCGTACGTTCGCCACGCCCAGATGGTCAAGTTCACAATTCCATTGCCGCGCGTTCGCGCTGTTGGTCCACCGGTTCTCAAAAGGAAGTCTGTGCGTCGTCATCGCGACCTCCTCTACACCACTGCTTCTGGATATGTGGCTCCGCTCGCCGAAGCGGAAGACCGCAAGACAGGGCGGCGGACGTCTCAGATCGTTGCTTCCGGCAGGCGCGCAGCTGTCGCGCCGAATACGTCTTCAAATGCTCGCCGGAGCGCGACGTCGACGTCTTCCATCGTCACGGGCAGGCCGAGATCGACCAGCGAGGTGACGCCGTAACGCGGATCGATGACGCCGCAGGGCACGATCGCGGAAAAATGCGCTAGCTCCGGCTCGACATTGATGGCGATGCCGTGGAACGACACCCAGCGCCGCAGCCGCACGCCGATCGCAGCGATCTTGTCCTCGTAGCCTGCGCCCTTGTCCGGCCGCCTGACCCAGACGCCGACGCGATCCTCGCGGCGCTCGCCGCGCACGTTGAAGGCGTCGAGTGTGCGGATGATCCATTCTTCAAGGCCCGCTACATAGGCGCGCACGTCCGGCCGGCGGCGCTTGAGGTCGAGCATCACATAGGCCACCCGCTGGCCGGGGCCGTGATAGGTGAGCTGCCCGCCGCGGCCGGTGGTGAATAGCGGGAAGCGCGGATCGAGCAGGTCGCCTTCCTTGCCGCTGGTGCCGGAGGTGTAGAGCGGGGGATGCTCCAGTAGCCAGACCAGTTCGGCGGCCTTCTGGTCGGCGATATCGGCCGCGCGTGATTCCATCGCAGCCACGGCCTCGGGGTAGGGCACAGGAGTAGCCGAAATCCGCCATTCGACCTCGCCGCCGCCCTGGACTAGCGCGAACGTCGTCAAATCAAGGCTTTGGCGGTCATTAACCATTGGCTAACCATAACGTGGTCAGGTGGAACTACACCAATTTAGTCCCCCTTTTGGCGGTTTCGAAGTGGCCACCCTCGATAAAGTCAGCGTCGATCTCATGGTGGTGCTCGGCACCACGACCATGCCCATCCACCAGGTGATGCGGCTTTCCCGCGGCGCCATCATCGAACTGGACGCCACCGAGGCGGACGAGGTCAAGATCCTCGCCAACAACCTTCCGGTGGCTTCCGGCGTGGTGCTGGTGGATCGCAACCGCATCGCGGTCGAAGTCAAGCAAATGCTGCCGAAATCCCCTGATGTCAGGTAGTTATCGGAGCGCAAAACTTCCTTGTCCCCCCATCCCTGATTTGTTACATCGGCGCCGTTGATCCGGCGGACGCTAGTCCTTCCAGCCGGTATCCCAAGCGCTCGTGGCGGAATTGGTAGACGCGCTGCCTTGAGGTGGCAGTGAGTAAAATCGTGGGGGTTCGAGTCCCTCCGAGCGCACCAAAGGCATAAGCCATTGATACGAAAGGTGTTTTCGCGATTTTTTCTCCCACATTGTTACTCACTTCGAAAAGTTACTATTTTGTTCTGCGCACATCTCCCTAGTTGAATTTCACGCGTCTTCGGTTGAGGAAACTCGTTCAGGTGGCGCGACGCCTGTTCCGGCACTTCCCATAAGGGCGGTCACCTACAGCTTTTGTTTTCAATCTGTGGCAAGCGCAGCGAGGCGCTTGCGTCGCAGCTTGTTCTTCAAACTTTGTCACCGGCGTCTCCAACGTGCGTCCAGCGTTTGCTCTTGTCGTCCTCGCAGCTTTATTTGAACCAGGGCCGCGAAAAGCAAAAGCGCAATTTCAGTACGATAGGGCAGCAGCGTAGCCCAGCGTACAAATCGGTGGGGCTCGTACTAGCTCCTGGTCAGCGACCCGCTTACTCCAGCTCAATTTGCGTTTGAACGGACCGGACGATCCGTTCGAAGGCAGCTTTGGCCGGCTGATCGTCAGTATTCCATTCCATTGTCCAATTCGGCTGACCTTCAAGTTTCTTGAACGTGGCGATGTCGTAGGCGCCGCCGGAACGTGAGAGCCACGCCTTGAGTGTTGGGTGGTCATGGACCAGGGACCAAACCCTGGCTTCGATATCGCGCCGGGCAGCCTTGACCGGATGCAGCTCATTTTTTTTTCCTGAAGGTGACTGGCGATCTGGTCGAGCCGCGTGTAGCAGGCCACAGAGACCTTGTTCTCCTTGCCTGCGATACCAAAGCCCCAATTGGCGCCAGGCCGTGGCGTCGGTCCAAATATGAAAAGATCTTCCAGTTCGCTGCACTCGACGTGTTGGCGAGCGGCCGCGAGCATCATCTGGCGCAGTTCCTTTTCGCTCCTCCGTTCCTTGACCACGCGGCATCTCCCCTGCATGCAAATAACGCCGTCGTCCGGGCGCTCACCGATCGAGCGCCCGGACGGATGCGTCAGCCATTGCGATTGATCGCGATGCGGCGGACATTCTTCGCTTCGGCGGATTTCGGCACCGTTACGGTCAGCACGCCGTTCTTGAACGCGGCGGAGACCTTGTCCTCCTCGACGTCCTCTAGCGGTATGCGCCGTTCGAAGCGACCATAGTACCGTTCACTGAAGCGACGGGCCTTGTCTTCCGACTCCGATTTCTTCTCGCCGGAGATCGAAAGAACGCCATTTGCGATTTCCAGGCTGACGTCCTTCTCATCGAGACCGGGCAGCTCGGCGGTGATGCGCACCTCCTTGTCCGTCTCCTCGATGTCGATCTGCGGCCAGCCGAGCCCATCCAGAGTCCGGGAGGCAAACCCGAACGGTGCAACATCGAATCCGCGAAATACGTCCTCGAACATGCGATTCATTTCGCGGTGCAACGCAAGGAATGGATGTACTTCCGAGGCGCGCTGAAAACCGACCTCGCGCCCCTTGTTGTTCCAGGGAATGAGATCCTTAATAGCCATGGTTGTGTTCTCCCTCGATAGACTGACCTCCGCCGGGCACAGGACCGCCGCGGAAGTTAGTTTGCTGATATGAAGTTTTGAGTGTGGTCAGGCCGCTTGGCCGTCGATCTGCCGGACATCCGAAGCGGACGAACCCGCGATGGAAATCCGACGCGGCTTCATGGCCTCCGGCAGCTCGCGGACCAGTTCAATCCGGAGCAAGCCGTTGTCAAACGCCGCTCCCTTGACCTGGACGTAGTCCGCCAGATTGAACTGCCGCTTGAAAGGCCGCGACGAAATCCCCTGGTACAGGAATTCGCGCTGTTGTTTCTCGGCCTTCCGGCCTTCCACCGTCAGGACGCTTTGTTCTGCGGTGATCTCGATTTCGTCAGGCGAGAAACCTGCGACCGCCAGCGAGATCTGGTAGCGGTCTTCGCCCACGCGCTCGACGTTGCACGGCGGATAATTGTCCTCCGTGCCCGTCTGCTGCTGCGCGGCATCGACAAGGTCGAAAAGGCGGTCAAAGCCGATGGTCGACCGCCATAGGGGAGCAAAATCGTAGGTAGTCCTCATAGCCAAATCCTCCGTTGAGCAAGATGGATACGAGCAGGCCCCGGACACCTCCGGCGCCCGGCTCCGCCGGGCCCCTGAAGGGCGCCCGGTCCGCTTGTCGCGGCACACAAGAAATTAGAAAACGCCAATCGGATTTCAAGAGGGGGCAGGGATCCAGTTGCGCAATCCGCGCGGGCTGGAGGACGATCGTTAAAATTCCGGAAGTGGCGCCCATTAAATTCACGACCATCGAACCACCGCCACCGAAGCGGCGGTGGTTGGCTTGCGCTTTCTATTCAACTCCCGTCCCTGCCAACAGCTGCTTGGTGTTAAAGACGTCGTTATTGGCAAACGCCGAGTCTTTCGGCATCGCCGGGACAACGAAACTGGGCGGCAACAGGGTGTCCACTCTTGGTCCCTTCGTCTCCAAGTCAAAGTTCATCCACGGCATCGTCTCAAGATGGGGGATCGGCGGGAGCGGAAGATTCTCCGGAAATTTCGACGCTGCTTGCCGTGCCCCGTCATTGCTGAACGCGCTCTCTCTCGCAAGGCCTGTGGTGGGAGTCATGAGAGCGCCCGCCAGCACAAATGCCAACAGTCTTTTCATCATGTCATCCTCCGTAAAAGTTCGTCGGGCTCGTCATTGTGGTTCCGGACTCGCCCGCTGGCCGCCGAACGCACCACCAAAGAAAACGTTCCTTGGGCTGCGCCCGGTCATGCTGCGTAGGCGATTCCTTCCTCTTGGTGCGGAAAGCGGCTGTCGGGAGCCACATCCGTCGTCGCCACCCGATTGCCTGGGTCCAAGACGGATGCCAGCAAGGCCAAAAAGGGCGCCGTGCTTGCCGCAACGGTGTTGACGATCATTACAAGAACGATCGACGACGTAAGCATGGCCCCGGTATCCGCACGATTCGATCGTTCGGAGCCTAAGCGCGGTACAGGTCCGGCTGCTTACCGCCGGCACCGCGCCCGTAACTCTGCATCGCAGCCTGCACCTTTTGAAAAGCCCGCTGTTCGATCTGGCGGACGCGTTCGCGGGACACACCGTGTTCCGCAGCCAGCTCTTCAAGGGTCGGAGGCTCGTCCGTCAACCAGCGCGCGGTGAAGATTCGACGTTGGCGAGGGTTAAGCGTCTCGATGGCACTCTTCAGGGCCTGATGGCGATAAGCGGTCTCCTGCTGCTCGGCGAACGCTGTTTCCTGGGTTGGTGTGGGATCAACAAGCCAATCCAATGCATCGCCGGCCTTATCCTCGTCGTGGTGGACCGGTGCATTCAACGACACATCGCCCTGCAGACGCCGATTCATATCGACCACGTCTCGTTCAGCAACCTTAAGACGCTCGGCAATGAGGGCGGCCTGGTCCGGCCGCAAGTCGCCGTCGTGGAAAGCCGAGATCGCGCTCTTGGCCTGCCGCAGTTTGAAAAACAATTTCTTCTGGGTGGAGCTGGCGGCAACCTTCACATGGGACCAGGATCGAAGGATGTACTCCTGGATCGTGGCCCGGATCCACCACATCGCATAGGTGGCGAGGCGCACACCCCGGTCCGGATCGAAGCGCTTCACGGCCTGCATCAGGCCGATGTTGCCTTCGGAGACGATATCGGCGATCGGAAGGCCGTAGCCGCGATAGCGCATCGCTATCTTGGCGACCAGCCTGAGGTGGCTGGTGACCAGTTGAAAAGCGGCGTCGCGATCCCGATGCTCGCGCCAGCGCCTTGCGTAGGCGAGTTCTTCCTCTGGTGTGAGGATCGGAAATTTGCGGATTTCGGCGAGATATCTCGACAATCCGGCGTCGAGAGACGGAGGAGTCAGAGCGGATCGCCGCAGGGGAGTGATGTCGTAAGTCCTCATAGCCAAATCCTCCAAGGAGCAAGATGGGTACGAGCAGGCGGCGGGCACCTGCGGGCGCCCGTCTCGCCGGGCCCCGAGGGCGCCCGGACCGCTTACCGCGGCGGGCAAAAAACGAATAAATGGCCGTTTAGTTTCAAGTGGCAAACCGAGATTTTCCGCGGCGGGCGCGCGCTGGAAATCATTCAACTCGGCCTTGCAAGCCATCGCCGTTTCACTAAGTGGATCGACCGCCCGTGTTGCGATGGCAGCTTGATCGGTTCAACCCGGAGGGCTGGTCTCGGTTCGGGTACGAAATGAGGAGGTATAAGCAATGTTCTTCGAGCGCTCCGAAGTCGGAAAGTTGGTCGGGATGACAGGCTGCCTTCTGAGCATGCTGTTCATTCTGACAATTGTCATAACGGGTGCGCCAGCACCTTTGCAGTAGTCGCACAACGGCGGCTGGGGCCGTTGGCTGGAGCCGCCAACGCAAGCCGGATAGGGCCGGCCAAAGACGAAGGGTGCCGGCCGGGTGCCGAGGAGGCCGCGGTTCATTCCATGGAAGACCCATACGAACTGGCTTTAGCCATGCTTGGACTAGCGCTTACTGCCGTGATGCTCGTCGCAGGCGTCCTTTATCTCATCTCTACGCCGAGCCCTGAACCGACGTTTCCCGCACCCGTTCCTGGCAGTGTCTTCTAATTGCGAAGGGTTTGTGCCACGCGCGGGCCCGACCCCGTTGCATCGCAAAAACTGCGGGATGTGGGCCGGGTCTAACAGCCCGCATCCTCCTCGCGACATCCTTATCGTTGGGCGCCGACCCGCTGCTGTGGCGTCTGATGCATGAACCACAGCTGCAGGCCTGCCAGCCCGGCGACGATCAGCCCGATGCCGACGTGGGCCCATCTCGCTGTCGTCTGAGCCGAGAAACTCAGTACCCAAGGCGAAATCAGAACCCACACCCCGAGAAGGAGATTGATCCACTCCTCCCACGCGGCGAATTTCGTGAGCGCTGCGATCGCCACTGCGCCGATGATAATGCCGCTCACCCACGCGTTCGGCGCCGCAACGTGGTCGGATGCAAATCCGAACATCCATGGCGTCAGAAGCAAGAAAGCCGCGAGGATGAGATTGACCACGTCAACACCCGATTCTTTCATTTCAGCTCCATCATTCGACCTCCTACGTTGCAGATCACGTTGCATTACCATGCCCAGTTCAGGGCGTTGCCGTTCCAACGTGTTCAGCCGTCGAACCGGAACTCGTACACGGCGCGCGGAAGGCTCGACCCAGTCGGCTGCCCGTGCAATCATGCTGCGCGCGCTCCGTTGCTTAGTATTTCCCTTCGCTTGATCACCAAGCCCTCGGGCTCATCCAGATCGATCAAGGCGTCGATTACCTTGTCCAGCCGTGAGAAATCCGTCCGCGCCGTGCGGTGCGCGTCGAGCGCCCAGCGGCGCAGAATTTCGCGTTTCTGCTCATGCGATAGTTTGGACTGGCGGACGACCCGTTCGGGTTCGTCGAACGCCGCGGCGGGGTTGGCCAGCGCGCGGTCGAGATCAATTCCGTCGTTCGTGACCCTGGGCTCGAGCGTTCGCTCCACCCATTCAAGCTTGCGGGTGCATGATCGGAAATCGCAGGCTTGGGCGGCCCTTCGATCCCGATCGCCGGGTTTCGACTTGTCTGGCGCCGGGCAGCGGTCCTGGGTCGCCTCTGCAGGACCCTGCACGACGAAATTGAGGCCCTGTCGTTTGGCATAGGCCACGGCGGCCTCCGCGGATGGAAAGTCCAATTCTACCTGGGACAGGGTGTCCGTCCCGCCGGTCCATCCCATCAACGGTTCGACGAAAGGGGCCGTGCGCGGCTCGAAACGGAGCTTCCAACGCCGCGTGTTGGCTGTTCCGGAAGTCATTGCCGATCGCGCCGGCCGGTAGATCGTCGCCATCGCATCCGGCGGGAAAGCCCGTTGAGCGAACGGCAAGGTATTGCGGGGCAGGATGTTGTCCTCGCCCTTATGTTGCGGCATGCCAGCGCTGACGCCGGAGGGGTGATCGGGCCCCATACTCGAGCGCCATAGCAGGTTCAGGTCGTCGTTCCTCATAGCCCACATCCTCCGTGGAGCAAGATGGACAAGGGATGCCGGACGCCGTGGGCGTCCCACCATTTTCCATCGTCAGGCCCGGAAGAGGCGCATGCAAAAAAATTAGGAAGCGAGCTTGGCCTGTCAAGTGGAGTTGAAGGCCCGCGTGATGAGGAGCCGACACGATCGCCTTGTCGCCGCTGGACCAGTCGCGCGTCGCGCGCGACGCCACTTTTTTTCGTTCACAAACTTTCGTCCAAGGAGAAGAGCAATGAAATTCCGTCCGCTTCATGATCGGGTGGTGGTCAAGCGCGTCGAAGCCGAGGAGAAAACCGCCGGAGGCATCATCATCCCTGACACCGCCAAGGAGAAGCCGCAACAGGGCGAGGTCGTCGCGGTCGGGCCGGGAGGGCGCGACGAGACCGGCAAGCTCATTCCGATCGACGTTAAGACCGGCGACCGGGTGCTGTTCGGCAAATGGTCGGGCACCGAAGTCAAGATCGACGGCATCGAATACCTGATCATGAAGGAAAGCGACATCACGGGCGTGTTGGTCGAGGCCAGTGCCGGTCGGAAGGCCGCTTGAACGCCCGTCCAATGTGATCGGGAGGAATGGAAACAGTATCATATAGCCCTGAAGGGGAAGGTCCCGGGCGCAAGCGCCAGATTAGGCTGCCCACAGAGGCCTGAGCGGGCGTTGTCGTCGCGATAGGAAATGCGGCGGCAGGAGCTAAGAGCACCCAGCGCGTCCACGACGATCTTGACCGGAAATTCCGGAGCGATCTAAATTGGTTTCATCGGGAGACCGACGGAGGAGGAGACGGAGTACAGGAAATGACCGGGGGGGCCCCACCTCCGTCCGAAATGCCGACAGCCCATGGCCTTCGCGCTGCAGCCCGGCGGCAAGCCGCCCAGGACATGGCGATGCCTTGCGTGCGAGATGCCGGATCCGCTTACCTCGCCCGAGTTGCAGGCCCTCATGAACGGCCTCCTCAAGGAAGCTCCGGCGTAGGAGCCGAGGCCCCTAGCGCGCTCTTCGCCCTCGTCCTCAGTCCTTGGTTCAGGCCGGCGGCAGTCCTCCGCGAGCGCATCGAGCGTCGGTCGCCGGATTTGCGGCATTTTTCGACCCCGTCCGATGGACAACTTGGACTTGGAACCCTAGCCGTCCCGACAAGTTAGGTCCAAGCCGTGAGGGAGGACCCCATGGAATTTGCTCCAATGGAGGAGCTGGACCGAAGACCGACTCGGATACTGCTCGTCGAGGACGAGTTTTTCGTTCGGGTCGACATAGCAGCTGCGTTTCGGGGATCAGGATTTCATGTGGTCGAGGCAGTGACCGCAGACGAAGCGTGGGCCTTCCTTGAAGCGGGAGAGTTGCCGGACCTGCTTTTGACCGATGTTCGCACACCCGGCGACCTCAATGGGCTCACTCTGGCAGAGCGGGTCCGCAGCAGGCTTCCGAACTTGCCAATCATTATAGCTTCCGCCGACATCACAAACGAGAAGGAAGCGACTCGGATCGGCAAATTTGTCTCCAAGCCGTATGACATCCAGTGCATCGTGCAACTGCTCGCAAATATTGCGGGCGAGCCACTGAAGTAACATGACTGCAAACACAATTCTGGTGGTGGAGAGCGAGATCCTCGTTCGCCAACCGCTCGCTCAATACCTTCGAGACTGCGGGTACAGCGTTATTGAGACGGCCAGCGGTGAAGAAGCTCGACAGGCATTCTCGAATGGCAAGCTGCGGATCGACGTAGCCTTGATCGACGTACACTCGCCAACCGAGAGCGGATTTGTGCTCTCAGCCTGGATCAGATCGCATTTCCCAGACGTGGAATTGATGTTGGCCGGCACCGTGGCGAAAGCCTTGCAGAGTGCCGGGGACCTTTGCGACGAGAGCCCGGCTGCTGGCAAACCTGCAGACTACAAACCGGTCCTGGATCACATCCGGCGGTTGCTGGCGAACAGAAAAGCTACGATTGCAAAGGACGAGCCGGACACAATTTTGCGCCCTGCAAAGCGTCTACACAATCGTTCGAGCGGCGGCCTACGAGTCCAATCCGACCACTTAACTTACTGTTCTTAGACTGGCGAGCTTCTGACCGACATCGTCAGTTGCCAAGCTATCTGCGGTCGGCCACGATTTTCCCACCAGATTTGCTCGCTCGAATGCGGCACAGCCGGAGTCTCCGTCCCAAGAGTGGATATCGCGCTGTATGATAAAAAAATGGCGCGCCCGACACGATTCGAACATGTGATTGAGCTAGCGCGTGGTCATCGGCTGGGCCGGATCGCGGCCCGGGAACAGCCAGCCCTGCGGGCGCGCCGCCATCCATCAGGTGCGCAGCAGATCGAGCAGCTTTGGCGACAGCATGACGTTACGGTCCTTGCCACCCTTGCCCTGCTCGACGCGGATGATCATGCGCTTACTGTCGATGTCGGAGACCTTGAGCGAGATGACCTCGGCGGCGCGCAGGCCGGCGCCGTAGGCCACGCTCAGCGCCGCCTTGTACTTGAGCCCGGGTGCGGCATCGAGCAGCCGCGCCACTTCCTCGACGCTGAGTACCACCGGCAGCTTGCGCGGCTCGTGAATGATATGGGTATGCTCGACGATATCGTGGCGCCTGAGCGTGACCTTAAAAAAGAACCGCAATGTCGAGACGGTCTGATTGATCGTCGGCACGCCAACGCCGCTCGCCGCCAGATGCAGCTAGTAGCCCGAGGAACGCAGCGAAGTTCTTGACCCTCTGCACGTAGTCATGTTGGGTCTTCGGCGCTAACTTGCGGATCGTCATGTCTTCGATCATGCGCCGCCGCAATGGGCTCATGGCCTCGTCGGTCATGGGGATGCTCCTGTGTTGAGTGAGGTTGTCGAAACCCTCGATCTCAAGACAGGACGCCCCGTTGCGCTATCGTCTTGGCTGTGCCGCCCGTCGCAGGGCCCTACCGCGCGAGCGGTTTAGTCCATTGACCCAGAAGAGACATGAGGCCGAGGCGAAGAGACGCAACATCCTTCCCTTTCTGACTGTGACCCGGTTCACAATCAGCCGGAGGCGATGTGATAAAATTGAAATGTATTGGGAGACTTTCAGGAAAACTGACCATCGTGCCTGCCCCGCTCTCGGCGTCGGCTCTTGATGACAACCGACGAGAGCTCAGGCTGGTCAGCAACAGATCAGGTGCGGCATGGAGTGCCCGAGCTGCGGCAGCGCCAACCCTGACGGTCACGACATGTGCCGCGACTGTGGCAGGCCGCTATCTGTGCGCTGCGCCGCATGCGGGTCCGAGAACCCGTCGGGCAAGAGATTCTGTGGCGACTGCGGCGCCCTGCTGATGCCGATAGGAGCGGCGCGAGTATTGGCAGGGGCGGGAGGGGCGATGTGCTCCGTACCGCGGGTATCAGAACCGCTGACCTTGCCACCGGCGCCAAGTTCATCCGCGGAGCGCCGTCAGCTCACAGTGATGTTCTGCGACCTCGTCGGTTCGACGGCGCTTGCGGCACAGCTCGATCCGGAAGATTTACGAGAAACCATTGCCGCATACCGCGATGGCGTCGCGGCGATCGTCCGGAAATATGGCGGCACCATCAGTCGCTACATTGGTGATGGCATGCTGATCCTGTTCGGCCATCCTTCGGCGCACGAGGATGATGCTGAACGCGCGGTGCGCGCTGCGCTCGAGATCGCCGCCGCCGGGCATGCGCCGGGCGCCCCGCCTGGACTCGAACTGCGGGTTCGTCTCGGGCTCGCGACCGGTCTCGTCATCATCGGCGATCTGATCGGCAGCGAGGCATCGGAGGCGCAGGCGGTGCTCGGTGAAACGCCGAATCTGGCTGCCCGGCTGCAATCGCTCGCTGAGCCGGATGGGGTGGTGATCGCCGAGGATACGCGGCGGCTGATCGGCGGGCTCTTTGATTATCAGGATCTCGGCGCAGTGACGCTGAAGGGCTTCGCCGTGCCGGTGCGCGCCTGGCGAGTGCTGCGCGAGGGGACAATGGAGAGCCGCTTCGAGGCGCTGCACGCGGCGGTCCTCACCCCGCTGGTCGGGCGCGAGGAAGAACTCGAGCTGCTGGGACGGTGCTGGGATCGCGCGCGGACGGGCACCGGCCAGGTAGTGCTGCTCGCCGGCGAAGCGGGGATCGGCAAGTCACGCCTCGTCGCGGCTCTCCAGGAGCATATCGAGGGCGAACCGCACACTCGCTTGCGCTATTTCTGCTCGCCGCGTCATCAGGACAGCTCGCTCTATCCCTTCATTGCGCAGCTCCAGCGAACCGCTGGTTTCGAGCGTGAGGACACACCGGGGATCAGGCTCGACAAGCTGCGGGCGACGCTGTCCCCTACATCGCCGCCCGACGAGGATGTGGCAATCCTCGCCGAGCTGCTATCGATCTCGACCGCCGATCGCAGCCTGCGGATTGTCGTCACGCCGCAGCGAAGGAAGGAAAAGACCTTCGACGCTCTGGTTCGACAGCTTGAAGCTCTGGCACGGCGACATCCAGTCTTGATCGTGTGCGAGGACGCGCAATGGATCGATCCGAGCTCGCGCGAGTTGCTGGACCGGACCGTCGAGCTGGTGGCGAGCCTGCCGGTGCTACTGCTGGTCACCCATCGCCCCGAGTTTCAGTC
>NZ_PYCN01000119.1 GCF_003062295.1 Bradyrhizobium algeriense
GCATGCTCGACCATGACGCCCTTTGGGGTTCCGGTTGAGCCTGAGGTGTAGATGATGTAGGCGAGATGGCGCGAGGTGAGGCCGAGGGCGCGCGGCTCGGGATCGCAGGCGGGCAGCTCGGCCCAGGCCGGGGTCACGGGGTCCAGATCGACCACGCTCACATCGGCGAGCGCCTCGGTGCCGAGCGCGGCGCGGCCTGCCGCATCGCAAAGCAACAGCTGCGGCGCGGCATCGCCCAGCACCTGGCGCAGCCGCTGAGACGGATAGGCCGGGTCCAGCGGCAGATAGGCGCCGCCCGCCTTCAGGATCGCCAAGAGCCCCACCACCATCGCCAGGCTACGCTGAAGGCAGATCGCCACCGGCTGATCCGGCCTGACCCCGAGCGCGATCAGATGATGCGCCAGCCGGTTGGCCCGCGCATTGAGCTCGCCATAGCTCAGGCGCTCGTCCTCATGGACGAGGGCGACCGCTTCGGGTGCGCGCCGGACCTGTTGCTCGAACAGTTCATGGATGCACCGCTCCGACGGATAGGCCGCCGCCGTCCGGTTCAACTCCTCCAGCAGATACGCGCGCTCAGCGGACGGCAGGATGTCGAGCTCGCGCACCGGCGTGTTGGGGGCATGCTCCAGCGCCTCCGCCAGTTGCTCGAGCGCCCGCTGCATGTAGCCGCAGACCCGATCCGCAGAGACAGGCTCCGCCACCTGCGCCGTCAGCCCGAGCGCTTCGCCATAATCCTCCACCGACAGGGTCACGGGATAGTTGGTGCGCTCCTCGCCGCCCAGCCATTCCATCCCCGACAGGACATCATCCGTTCCGGAGCCGGGCGTGGCCGCCGGCCTGTTATGGCGGTAGTTCAACAGCGCGCTGAACAGCGGCGCCGGCGCCGCAACGCCGCTGCAGCGTTGCGCCAGCGCCAGCGAGGCATGCTCGTGCGCCAGCAGCTCGGAAAGCTGCGCATGGGTGCTGCGCACGCTCGCCGCAACCCCGGTGCCGTCGAGATCAAGCCGCAGCGGCAGGGTGTTGATGAACAGGCCCATGGTGCGGTCGGCACCGGCGCCGCCATGCATCCGGCCAAACAGCACCGTGCCGAACACCACCTGCTCGCGGCCGCTGCTGCGCGCCACCACCTGCCCCCAGGCCAGATGGCACAGGCTGGCCAGGCTCACCCCGAGCCGCCGCGCCTGTTCGCGCAGCCGCTCGTTGAGCGCCTGCGGCAGCACCCGATGCGCCTCGCCGACGCCGCTGCCGTCGCCGTAGACCTCGCTTAGCCCGAACGGCATGGTCGGCTCGTCGATGTCGGCCAGCAGCCCCCGGAAGAACTCTTCATGCGCCTTGGCATCAACAGCAAGACGCGCCTGCGCCACCAGATTGCGGAATGGCAGCGGCGCGGCCAGTTCATAGGCCCGCCCCGCCAGCATGGCCCGCACCTCGGCATGCATCACGTCCAGCGTCGTGTGATCCCCGATCAAATGATGCTGCAGCTCCAAAAGCAGCCAGCGCCCGCTGCCGGGATCGCGCGCGGTCACAAACCGCAACAAGGGCGCCCGGCCAAGATCGATGCGCTGCCGGCGCGGATCAAACCGGCGCCGGAGCTCATCGGCGCCGGGACAATCATAGCCATCCAGCTCGACCTCGCTCACCTCCAGCGGCGCACGACGCCACACCACCTGGGCCGGGCTCGACAGCCCCTCCCAGACAAAGGCCGTGCGCAGAATGTCGTGCCGATCCACCACCCGCTGAACCGCACCAAGATAGCGATCCAACAGGCCACGGTCGGCAAACGCCATCTGCGACACCAGCAGATAGGGATCGCCCCGGCTGGTCAGCAGATGATGGAACAGGATGCCGTCCTGCAGCGGCGACAGGCCATAAATGTCCTGGATGTTGCCGACGCCACCAGGCACCGTGGCGACGATCCGGTCGATCTCGCCCTGCGTCAGCTCGATCAGCGGCAGCATCTGCGGCGTGATCGCCGTACTCTGCTCGGTGATCAGGTTGGCAGGCACCGCCACCTCGTGATGGCTGCCCAGGCTTGCGGCAAGATCGGCCAGCACCGGCCTGGCGAACAGGGTGCGCACCTCCACCCCGAGCGACAACCGCCGCAGCCGGCTCAAGAGCTGCACCGCCAGGAGCGAGTGGCCGCCGAGTTCGAAGAAGTGGTCGTGGCGTCCGACCCGCTCGACCCCGAGAAGCTCCGCCCAGATCTCTGCCAGCGCCGTCTCGATCGCG
>NZ_PYCN01000120.1 GCF_003062295.1 Bradyrhizobium algeriense
ATGGCTTGGATAAGAGGCTGAATGAAGGCAGGAGCCTTGCAGGCAAAAGCGAGTCGTGTCCAGCGCATCGTGCGGACCCGGAGGGCCGCGTCAGCGAAAAGTGGACCCGGTTTCCGCCCGAACGATGCGCCAGCCAAGAGGAGGATCCATCCGATGCTCTAGTTGTCTGGATGCGAGACCTCCTTGGCATGAGCGATGACCTGGAGGGCTGGCGGCAACGCGTCTGCATCGGGTGGCTTGTAGCGGCGGTTGGCGAGCTTCGGCTCGGCAGCCAGGCGGCTTCGCACAACCTCATCCGGGGATCGCCCCTTGAGCACGCGTTGACGTCTTCTGTTATAGGCCTGATTGAAGCCCTTGAGCAGCGTCTCGAGGTCCCGATGGCTGTAGATGGTGATGCCCAGCACCTCGCGCTGCACCCGCCCGTTGAAGCGCTCCACGAGACCATTGGTCTGCGGCGTGTAGGGCTTGGTCCTGCGGTGCTCCAGCTTCAGCTGGCGGCAGGCGTCCTCGAAAGCATCCGCCGTGAAGCAGGATCCTCGATCCGTCAGGACGTGCGTGACCTTGAAGGGGAAGGCGCGCACCGCCTCTTTCAGGAAGGCGACCGCGCTGGTGGCCAGCTCATCGTCCTTGACGGCCAGGTGCACCCAGCGCGAGCAGCGGTCGATGGCCACATACAAATAGCGTTTGCGGCGCTCCCCGTCGGCGGTCTGCAGCTTGGGCAGGTGCTTGATGTCGATGTGCACGAAGCCGAGATCATAGTCCTTGAACGTGCCGCTCCGGCGCTGGCGCTGCTGCGCCGGGGGCAATCGTCCCAGACCCTCGGCCTTGAGGATGCGGTAGACGGCATCGCGGTTGAGATGCGGCAGGAAATGCGTGACGATGAAGGTCAGATCGTCGAGCGGAAAGCCGGTGGCCTGGCGCAGGACGCAGACGATGGCGCGCTCCTCGTCCGTGGCTTTCCAGGGCAGCTTGTGCGGCCGGCTGGAATGGTCCTGGCAGTCCTGGGCTCCGCGCTTGCGCCACTTGCGGATGGTCTCGGTGCTCACGCTGAAGCGCTGGGCCAGCACGCCGGTGGGCTCTCTCGAGCGGGCGATCTCCTGGCGGACAGCGGGGGTGGTGCGGGCTTGCGGATGAAGGGAGTGCATCACGTCCTCCTGCGGTGAGAAGCTCGGCGTCGCAGGCCGTCAAAGCGCCAAGTGTACTCCTCAATGGCGTAACGCACCCGATCCCAACAACGTTCCGCCACCAAACAACTAGAGCGCGTTGACATTCATTTGGTCCAGATGAACGCGCTGACGAGGCAAAGGATTGACATAAACGCCCGTGGGGTCTGTTCGTAGCGCGTGGCGATGCGTCTGAAGTGCTTGATTTTCAGGAAGAAGCGCTCGACGAGGTTGCGCTCGCAGTAGAGGGCGTAGTCGCAGGGGACTTGCGGCGATGTTGTTCTGGGCGGGATGACCGGCACGGCATCCTGGCCTTCGATGGCCTCCCGCAAGGGCTTGGCATCGTAGCCCTTGTCCCCCAAGACATGGTCGGCGGGAAGATCAGCGATCAAGGCTTCGGCCTGAGTGATATCGCTCACCTGTCCCGGCGTCAGGATGAAGCGGAGCGGATTGCCCAAAGCATCAACGACGGCATGGATCTTGGTCGTCAGCCCGCCGCGTGAGCGTCCGATCGCACGAGCCTCACACCCCCCTTTTTGCCCGCCGCATGCTGGTGCGCCCGGACAATGGTTGAGTCGATCATGACGTATTCGAAGTCGGGCTCATCCGCCATGGTGGCAAAAAGCCGATCCCAGACGCCGCTCTTGGACCAGCGCGAGAAGCGAACAAAGGCGCTGTTCCAGTTGCCGAAGAGTTCCGGCAGATCTCGCCAGGGCGCCCCAGTTCGGGCCAGCCAGAGCACCGCTTCCACGAACAGCCGGCTATCGACCGCTGTTCGGCCGGGATCCATGCGTTTGCCCGGCAAATGCGGCTCCATCCGATCCCACTGGTGATCTTTCAACATCAGACGAACTCCGCTCACCCAAGCCTCCGCGCCCAAAAGGAGCTTGAATCAGATTTGCGAGTCCGTCGAAAGCCTGAATGTCAACGCGCTCTAGGAGTGGATGCCGTTACGTTTAGATAACCATTACAAAATAACAATGGCAGTTTCGCCGCTTTTACTTCTGAAGCAGAGTTGTAT
>NZ_PYCN01000121.1 GCF_003062295.1 Bradyrhizobium algeriense
AGAGGCTTCCGCCAGTTCCTCCTGCGCAGCATCGACAAGGTCAAAGCCGAATGGGCCATGATCTGCATCGCCCACAACCTCGCAAAACTCGCCGCCGCACGCTGAGGAGAACCTGTCTCCCCAAAAAGCTTCAGAACCCGCCTCGCTTAATCCTAAGTCCATTATAGGGACAGGCTCCTAGAGCGTTCGCCTGATCGGTTCGATTCCGATGCCGCGAGGCCCGCGGCGCTGATCCATGGCCATGACCGCGATGGACGATCAGTTCCTTCAACACGGCTTCGATCCGGGCGTCGCAGGCAGATGCCTTCTCGTGGTAGGCGTCGTAAAGCGCAAGTGCCTGCTCGAGCGCAAACAGATGCTCAGCGCGATAGCTTCCGGTGAGCGCCTTTGCGATCGTCTCGGCGCTGGAGTGGCAACTGTAATGGCGCAAGCACGCCAGCGCCTCAGGATCGCGCTCGCCGGCAAGGATCGCGCGTATGATACGCAGGCCGGTCGCGCCGGTGATGTCGGCGACGACGTGGTGCAGCTGAAGATTCATCTCCGTCAAGGCCTTCTGCATATGCTGGATGTGTGAGGCCGCGTACTCCAGCAGACGCTCGCGCTGACGCACGTAGGCTCGCAGCTCGGCAATCTGCCCTTTGGGCCGAAAGCTGGCCCGCAGCAACCCGAATGAATGGAGCCGCTGCAGCCATTGCGCATCGCTGACATCGGTCTTGCGCCCCGGTACGTGCTTGGCATCGCGCGCGTTGACAAGAAACACGGTAAATCCCCCGGCATCGAGAGGCTCGAAATCGGAATCCAGTAGACGCTGGTCGATTCCATGACGACGGTCTCGACGCCGTATTCAGTAAACCAGTCGACCAGCCGATGCAGATCGGTCGTGAAGGTACCGAAGCTGCGGACTGGCTCCGGTGCGCGATCTGCCCTCACGGCAGCCATGTGCATAGTCGCTCCGACGTCGATCGCAGCCGCGTTTGGGTGCACCATCGGCATCTTACCACCGTTCCTCGACTTCGATCTTTTGGGGTTCATCTCCAATCCTCCTGCTGACGGCGGCGGAAGGGCTGGGCTGCGCTATTGGTCAGATTCCTAAACGGGATCGCCGGATGGCGTCACCACTCTCAAGTGCGCAACAACCCATGGACCAGGTTTTTTAACGGGGTCACGTGCCACCAAAATCGTATCGGCCGCTCCCTTGCGGTCGGCAATCTAGCGCCGCCCGTTTCTATCCCACAGGGGGAGCGCAGCGCCGCGCATAGTTTTTTAGAAGGAGCGCTCACCAAGGCGGGATTGCTGAGCGCAAAGCGATGATCGACCGTGAGCACGATCTGTCGATCACCAGGCAGGCGGAGGTTCTGCAGATCAGCCGCGGCAGCGTTTATTACCTGCCGCGTCCGGTGCCGGACGCCGATCTCGCGATCATGCGGCGTCTCGACCGGCTGCATCTGGAGTTCCCCTTCGCCGGTTCGCGAATGTTGAGAGGCCTGCTGGCTGCCGAGGGGTGCAAGATCGGCCGCCGGCATATCAAGACGCTGATGCGGCGGATGGGGATAGAGGCGCTCTATCGCCGTCCGCGCACGACGAAGCCCGAACCCGGCCACAAGATCCATCCGTATCTGCTGCGCGGCATGGAAATCACACGGCCGAACCAAGTCTGGGCCATGGACATCACCTACATCCCGATGGCGCGCGGCTTCGTCTATCTCGCCGTCGTGCTCGACTGGGCGACGCGCCGGGTTTTGTCCTGGCGGCTGTCGATCACCATGGAAGCAGCCTTCTGCGTCGAGACGCTGGAGGATGCCTTGGCTCGTCACGGCAGGCCGGACATCTTCAACACGGATCAGGGTTCGCAGTTCACCGGGCAGGCCTTCACCGGCGTGCTCGCCTACAACGGCATCGCGATCAGCATGGACGGCAAGGGCGCATGGCGGGACAACGTATTTGTCGAGCGGCTCTGGCGCAGCATCAAATACGAGGAGGTGTACCTGCGAGCCTATGAAAGCGTCAGCGAGGCGCGCAGCTCGATCGGCCGGTATCTCGATTTTTACAACCGCGCATCAGAACACCCATCTGTCTATGTTGTTGAAGAGAAGAGAGTTTGCTGATCGGGATGCGATCCCGTGGGGTATCTTGGGTTCTGTCGCGCTCGTTCGGCGATAGATTGAGCGGCAC
>NZ_PYCN01000122.1 GCF_003062295.1 Bradyrhizobium algeriense
ACGGGCCAGCGTTTCGATCTCGCTAGATAGCCCCTCGATCCGCGCATCCAGCCGGCGCCAGTCTCCCGCCAGATCCTCGATGATGCGCAACATGCGAGGCGAGAGCACATCGGTGCGCGTCGCGAGGCCCCGCGCAGAAATGCGGGGCTTTTTCTCTTAGTTCCTGCCGCCGGTACCGGGGGACGAGCCGCCGAACTGAGACGAGCCGGTTCCGCTTAATGACGTCGGACCGCCCGGACAGCCGTTCGGACTGTCACAGGGCTGGTTGCCAGCAGCGCTTCCGGTGGTGCCGCCACTCATGGAGCCCCCTGCGGCGGGACCGGCGGGAGCGTTACGGTCAACCGCGCCTGGTGAATCGCCTCCGCTCGTGGAAGGTCCGGTGCCGCTCAATGACGTGGGACCGCCCGCAGTGCCGTTAGGACCGCCAGCTTGTGCAAAAGCGACAGTGCCGGACAGCGCGAACGCCGAAGCCAATGCGATTGTTGTGAGTTTCATGGGCCAATTCCGTCTTGTTGCCTAAGGAAGATAGAACCCGAAGGTGGAGAGCAACGCTGCGGCTAGCCTTGGCGAAAACCGCGTCGCGCTGCTCCATATACTGGAGGATGAATCCAATCGGTTGTCGATTGGCCCAAAGGCCAATGGTGCTGCCGAGTGCTGAAAGTCATCGAAGTCCGTTCCTGGCACCTTAGACACATGCCCGCCCATCCTGAGAATGTCCGTTCACCGGGTAAACCGGAAGTCGCCGTCACCGGTCAAACCGACGCGATTGACCCATTTGCGACATCGAGAGCATTTGGCCGCCGCTGCAAAGCGTATCGCGGGCGGGGCAGGAGCACGACCGGACCATCAGATTAGCGGACATCGGCTTGTTCGCTCAGCATCCTCTAAAGTTCAACCGTACCGCTCGCGACTGCAATCGGCGGTGCGATTTTGTTCTGTGCGATGATTTCTTCAAGCTTTGCATTATTCTCCAGCAGGCGGTGACTGGTGAGGATGAGGAAGTAATAACCAAATTCCGGATTTTGAAAGTAAATCTCCAGCAACTTATCATACTCAATTGTCAGCACATGGCCGCCCTCGATGCACTCGATCGTCGCCGTCCGTCGATTTTTCGGCGTCAAGAAGCCAAGCTCGCCCATCAGACTTCCAGGCGGAAGCTCTACGCTGAATTCGGTGACCAGGAATTTTCCGGTGATGATCAAAAACATTTCGTTGGCTGCATCGCCCTTGCTGCACAATTTGTCGCCCTTGCGATATTTGCGCTCAGTCATGAAAGGTTTGAGCCATTCCAATGAGGTATCGCCCTCTGTGGCTATGCGTGCCCTCTTGATCAGTTTGAGCATTTGGCGGAGGCGAATTGCATTGATCGGCAGGAAAAGCAGATACAGGATAAAAGTCCCGACGCTTCCGGAGAGCGCGCCAAAGACGACGAAGAATGTACAGCCGACCATGTTCGCGATGCGCAGCGGCACCATTGTATGCATCAGCAATGTAGCTACAAGAAAGGTGGCACCAATCACAGCGAACATATTGGCAAGCGTGATGTTGGCCAACACAATTTCTAGCAGCCGGTTGAGTAGGGCATCGTAGGTGATGTTGTTGGGATCGAGACCCATTTGAACCAGAATCTTTGCGATCCTGAGATTGTCCGCCGCCGTATCAAGAATGCGGTTTAGTATTGTCGAAAAATCTGCGTTGCTGCTCGAGTTCATCAGATACTCCCCGCGCAAAGCCGTCGGAATTCGTCGGGTAAACCTCGAAGTCGAAACGCCAATATCTGGCAGAATTACTCGGGAAAATCGTCAACTTTTTCAGCATTTTTCCCGCTCATCGACCCTGAATTCTGGAGCCTGGCGCGTAGTCTCGAAGGCATCTCCGATGTCCGTTCCTGGCACTTTTCGGACCTGAGCGGCCAGACTGACGATGTCCGTTCTTGAAAGCAAAGCCGATTTCCCGGCTGCACCTCACGACTTCTCAGTTTGACCCGAATGTATGGTCCGGCCGCGCGTTGCAAGAGGTTTCGTCAACCTGGCAGATGCGGTCTTGCATCAATGTATCCGGCCTCTGATTGGAGCGTGTGGTGCTCCGGGCCATCATGGATATCAGCGCGCACG
>NZ_PYCN01000123.1 GCF_003062295.1 Bradyrhizobium algeriense
GGTCAAGGCTGCGCTGCCAGGCGCTGCGGTCGAGCGCCCCACGCAGCCGCCACGCCAGCGGAATGTGGTAGGTCGTGCTGCTCTCGTCCAGCTGCGCCAAAAACCACAGCCGCTGCTGCGCAAACGATGGTACTAGGACGCTTTTGCGTCCGACCTTTGGTAGCAACGTAGTTTCTCGGCTGCCAGTCCGGCTTCTCTCTTTGGCAAGTGAAAAAAGCTCAGTTAGGCTTTCTGCGTCCAGTTCTTCCAATCCGGATCTAATCAAATCTGTCATTTCTAGACTCCAGAAAGAGCAGCTTCTCTAGAGTCCAGAGAGAGCAACTTCAGAAGCTCTTGGCGATCAAACTCTTGTTCGATCAAAGTGATCGAAGTTGCGCGAGCCAGATCCGCCAGCACCGGTTTGGCAAACAGCGTCGACAGCGGCAGTTCCACGCCAACAGCCCGCGACAGCCGGCTCAAGAGCTGCACCGCCAGGAGCGAGTGGCCGCCCAGTTCGAAGAAGTGGTCGTGGCGGCCGACCCGCTCGACACCCAGAAGCTCCGCCCAGAGCTCGGCCAGCGCCGTCTCGATCTCGCCTTGCGGCCGCTCATAGGCGCGATGCGCATAGGCATCATCTTCCGGCGCCGGCAGCGCCTGGCGGTCGAGCTTGCCGTTCACTGTCAGCGGCAGCCCCGCCAGCCGCACGAACGCCGACGGCACCATGTAGTCCGGCAGGCACGCACCTAAGTGCGTGCGCAAGGCGCTGGCAAGGTCAGCGCCATCCAGCTCATCCGATTGAGCTTCGGGCGCACACACCACATAGCCGACGATGTGCTTGTCGCCGGACCGGTCCTGGCGCGCCACCACAACCGCATCGCGCACCCAGGCGTGCTCGCAAAGCCGCGCGGCGATCTCGCCCGGCTCGATGCGGAAGCCGCGGATCTTCACCTGGTCGTCATTGCGGCCCAGAAACTCCAGATTGCCGTCCGGCAGATAGCGCGCCAGGTCGCCGGTCCTGTACAGCCGATCGCCGTCCACAAAGGGACTGGCGATGAACCGCTCCGCCGTCAGATCGGCACGGTTCAGATAGCCACGCGCAACCCCCGCCCCGCCGATGTAAAGCTCACCCACCGCCCCCAACGGCACAGGCGCGCCATGATCGTCCAGCAGATACACACGCGTGTTGGCAATCGGACGCCCGATCGTCTCAACGACAGCCTCTCTCCTGGGCATGCAAATCCAGGTCGAATACGTCGTCGTTTCCGAAGGAGCGTACAGGTTACAGATCTTCTCTACGCCACTGCCCTCGAAGACCCTCTCGATCAGACCTGCCGTCAGCGGCTCACCGGCCAAATTGATGACGCTTGTCGAAGCCGGCACGGCTTGTTGGTCGACCAGAGCGGCGATCGCCGAGGGGACGGTGTTGATCAAGGAAACATCCAAGGACGTCTGCGCCAGCGCCAGTGCATCCTCGACAAGATACAGAGTGCCTCCTTGCGACAGCGGTACGAAGCACTCATAGACGGACAGATCAAAACTGATCGAGGTAGAAAACAGTGTGCGGCTAATCTCTGACTCCGCAAATACGCCGCTGCTCCAATGCAGCAGGTTCACGGCGCTTTGATGCTCGACCATGACGCCCTTTGGGGTTCCGGTTGAGCCGGAGGTGTAGATCACATAGGCGAGATGGCGCGAGGTGAGGCCGAGGGCGCGCGGCTCGGGATCGCAGGCGGGCAGCTCGGCCCAGGCCGGGGTCACGGGGTCCAGATCGACCACGCTCACATCGGCGAGCGCCTCGGTGCCGAGCGCGGCGCGGCCTGCCGCATCGCAAAGCAGCAGCTGCGGCGCGGCATCGCCCAGCACCTGGCGCAGCCGCTGAGACGGATAGGCCGG
>NZ_PYCN01000124.1 GCF_003062295.1 Bradyrhizobium algeriense
GGCTCGCCAATAACCTCGTGCCAAGTTGCCACAGGGAGTTGGCTGGTGATGAGGATGGAGCCGCGGCCATGACGGTCCTCGACGATCTCCATGAGATCGCGCCGCTGACTGGCTGAGAGGCGGTCGGGTCCCCAATCGTCCAATACAAGCAAATCGACCTTGACCAGCATCCGGAACAGTCGCGGGAAGCGGCCGTCGCCATGAGCGAGATCGAGATCAGCGAACAGACGCGGCACGCGCGTGTAGTGGACCGTGTAGCCGTCGCGGCAAGCCTTTTGCGCGAGCGCGCAGGCTAACCACGACTTGCCGATTCCGCACGGGCCGGTGACCAGCAGGCCGCGGTGCTCGGCGATCCAGCGGCAGGTGGCCAACTGTTGGAACAGCGCCTTGTCGAGCCGGCGTGGCGTGCGGTAGTCGACGTCCTCGACCGCGGCTTGGCTGTGCCGCAGCCGGGCGGCGCGCAGTCGGGCCTGGAAGCGACGGGTGCTGCGATAGGCGACCTCGCGGTCGAGCAGCAGAGCCAGCCATTCGGCGTGCGCGAGATTGCGAGCCTCCTCTTGCACCTCGAGCTCGGTGAAGGCTTGCGCCATGCCGTCGAGCTTGAGCGCTCTGAGCTGGTCTAGAGTGGGATGTGAGAGCATCAGTCGTCATCTCCTCAATGGAAGTAGGTCGGGCCACGGATGTTGTCGTGCGCTATCGCTGGCCCGTCCGTGGGCGTTGCGGGCTGCTGGCGATCGAGATTGTTCTTGAGGATCGAGTTGACCGAACTGTAGGAGCGCGCGCCGATCTCGAGCGCGCGGCCGCATGCAGCCTCGAGCCTCTCGCGGCCATATGTCTTGGCAAGCCGCAGGATGCCGACACAGGCGCGGAAGCCTTGCTCGGGATGCGTGCGCTCCCGCAGGATAGTCGCGATCAGTGCCGACGTGCGGCGGCCGATCTCGGCGGCGCTTCGCCGGAGGCGCTCTGGCGTCCAGTCGGCATAGCGCCGGTGGCTCGACGGCATGTGCTCGCGCACCGTCGTATGCTTGCGGTCGGAGGAAGAGCGCACATGGGCGGCAACGCGTTTGCCGCAGTGGAAGACTTCAATCGTGCGCGCCGTGATGCGCGCCCAAACCTTCTCGCGCAGCAATTGGTGCGGCACCGAGTAGTAGTGCTTCTCGATCTCGACGTGGTAGTCGAGCGCGACCCTGCATTCCTTCCATTCGGCAAAGACGTAGGGCTCGGCCGGCAGCGGTTTGAGCGCCGCGCGCTCGATCTCGTCGAACAACGCGCGGCGGCTCGCACCGAGATGGCGCGACACGCGGTTGTTGAGTTGTGCGACAAGCTCGGCGATGGCCACGTTCAATGCGCAGAGCGAGAAGAACTGCCGGTTGCGCAGCTTCGCGACGATAAATCGAGTCGCAATTTGGACCGCAACTTCTACCTTAGCTTTGTCGCGGGCGCGATACGGCCGCGCCGGAACAATGGCGGTGTTGTAGTGAGCCGCCATCTCGGCATAGGTGCGGTTGACCGTCGGCTCATAGAAGCAAGCCTTGGTGACGCCCGAGCGCAGATTGTCGGACACCACCACTGCCGGAACCCCGCCGATGAACGCAAAGGCGCGCGTGTGCGAGCCGATCCAGTCGGACAGGCCCTGCGTCCAGGTGGCCTCCGCATATGTGTAGTTCGTCGCGCCGAGCGAGGCGACGAACAGCTGGGCTGTCAGTACCTCGCCGGTCGAACCATCCATCACCTCAAGCGTCGTGCCGGCGTAATCAACGAACATGCGCTCGCCAGCGACGTGGCTCTGTCGCATAGTCGGCGACAGCCGCGCCGCCCAGGCGCCATAGAGCTCACAGTAGCGGCTG
>NZ_PYCN01000125.1 GCF_003062295.1 Bradyrhizobium algeriense
GATATTTCTCGCCGTGACCGAGAGCGATGGGATCCGGAGCGAAAGTCTCTGCTTGATTAACGGCAAAAAGACCGCGGTCGCTTGTGCCGACGACCTCTTCTCCCTCCTGCCCGCACTGCAACGGCGTAACGGATGCGGCTACTTGCTGAGTAATCGGCTTTGGCTCCGGCAGTCGGCCGGTCTGGCTCTCGAAGATGCGCCTTAGTATGCGGTCTGAGTAGTATTTCACTTTGGGCATTTGCAGCGGTGGCTGTCCCTTGATGAGGACGATCTCGCTGTTCTCAGCGATCAGGCGGACCTGCTCCGGCCGCATCAGGTTGGCTCCCTGATCCGAGAGCTGGATGTTGGTGTCGAACATTCGGCTTAACATAAATGACTTCGATCTGGCGCGGAAAGTGTAATCGCCGATCGCCTTGGAAATGTAGATCGGCGTCTCGTCGTCGGCCGTGGCCATGAAGACCTGCACCCCGGTGTTGCTGAGGAACGTCTCCTTCCCCGACTGCTCATACAAGCCGGTTAGAGCCGAGAGGCTCTGTACGACGAACATGAACCGGCCCTGGTAGCCCGCGATTGTGGTGACGGCCGTCTCCACTGCCTCCAGCTTGCCGAGATGCTTGAACTCGTCGAGCAGGAACAAGACTTCAAATATCTCATCCTTGGTCGGCATAGTGCGCTGCATGACCGCCACTACCTGCTGAAAGAACAGGCGAACCAGTGGTGCGATAACCAAAAGGTCGTTCGGGCTTACGCAAAGGTAAATTGTAGTGGGGTCGCGGCGGAGATCGTAGATCGAGAAGTCGCATCGCGTCGTCGCCGCTTTGATTAGTGGGTCCGCCCAGAGGTTAAGACCACCATCTCCGAGGACCGACGTGTAGGACGTGAGAATCTTGGTGTCGTTTCCTGCCATATTATCGAAGATGCGGCGCGCTTCTTGGTTCTGACACTCCTCCGCCAACTGGGCGAAGAGCTTGTACTTTTCTCCGGGCAAGGTGAACAGGTCATAGACGGCGCCGATCGTAGGCGTGCCACGCTCGATGCAAGCGAGGACTCCGGCGGCGAACAGATCCCTTGCACCATCGATAAAGCCTTCCGCCCCTTTGCCCTTGGGCGTGAGCAGGTTGTAAGCAAGACGGCGTGCTTCGCTAAACTGCCGCTCCGACGGCATAGAGACGATGTCAGGAATTGGATTGTAGCTATGGGTGCGGCCGCCCGGGTCCATCGGGGCGAATTTGAAGATCTGGTCGCCTCGAGCTTTTCGCGCGCGCGACGTCAGCTCGAACAGTTCGCCCTTAACGTCGAGTGCCAGAACCGAACCGTTGAACGTCAGCAGCGTAGGAATAACAATCCCGACTCCCTTGCCGGCGCGGGTCGGCGCTACCACTAGGCTGTGCGGCAGCTCGCCATTGCTCAGATACTCGCCCGGCCAGCCCGGACCCACCGTTTTGCCAAAGATTGGTCCGGAAACCCTGTGATAGGGTAGGATATAGCGAGCCTTTTTCATCTCACCGAAGCGCGCCCAGCGGGCCGTGCCATGGTGCTGGGGCTTCAACACTATGAGCGCCAGCATGAGCGACGGGATGACAGCCGTGAAGCCGATAATCGTCAATCCGCGGTAGAAGACCTCCGTCACGTAGCCTCGGTGAAAGGGCGTCTCGTACCAAATTGCGAAAATATCGAAGCTCTGGATCGCTTGGAGAGTAACTCCATGCTGGAAGTTGGCGTAGGCGCTCGCCAGAAATAGACCCACGAGCAGCGACAAAGCTGCACCGAATAGAAGCCTTTCAAGTTTCCGGCTCGAACCCAATGATCGTCTGATGTCCCGAGTCAA
>NZ_PYCN01000126.1 GCF_003062295.1 Bradyrhizobium algeriense
GCGAATGAGCGTCGCGTTGCGGTCTACGTGCCGGAAGAGCTTGTGCCGGAGGTTCAGCGTAGCCTGGACAACGGGCGCGCTCTGCAGGATCTGTTGCACCAGGCGGCGCCGCGATACATCAAAGCGTTGAAGCGAGAGCGCGCCGAAGCCAAAAAGAGCGGTGAGGGCTGAGCGTGTCCCGGACAGCGGAGCGGCAGGTCAGTTTTGCCGATTTTGAGCTGGTACGTCAGGGCCTGTGTCTTGAGCCGGTGCTGCAGACCATTTCCGATTTTCTGGACGACCAGAAGGACATGATCGAGCAGGTCCGCCGCGATCTGACGCGGAGTTTGAAGAAGGCCGAGACCGGTCGCAACGGCCTGACGCCACAACAGGTGTTGCGCTCGCTGGTTCTGATGCGCGTCAAGAACTGGAACTATCGCGAATTGCGCGAGCGGATTGCCGACGGATGCACGCTGTGCCAGTTCACCGACTTCTATTGTCTGCCTGTGCCTCGACATGACGCATTCAACCGTGGCTTCAATCGGCTGACGCCCGCGACGCTCAAGGCGATCAATGATCTGGTGGCGCAGGCGGCAGTCGGGTTCGGTCTGGAGGACGGCCAAAAGCTGCGTGTCGACACCACGGTGGTGCAGACCGACATTCACCATCCGACCGACAACACGCTGTTGTGGGATGTTGTTCGCGTCGTGACGCGCCTGATCGGCCGCCTTGCCGCGGCGCTGGGACGCCGGCGTATCAAGGGTTTTCGGGATCGGACACGATCGGCGCGGCGTCGGATGCAAGAGATTCAGCGGATGACCTCAAGGCAGCGCCAGCAGCAGCAGACCGGGAGATACCGCGAACTCATCGGCATCGCCGAGGAGGTTATCGAAAGCGCTCGAACCGCGCTCCGGCAGACCCGCAAAGCGCGTGGCACAGATATGATCAGCGAATTGGCAATCGCCGAGACGCGCAAGGAGATTGAGCACTTTTGTGATCTGGGGGCCCGTGTGGTCAATCAGTCGCGCCGCCGTGTGCTCGATGGCGAGCAAGTTCCGACGGCCGAGAAGCTCTATTCGATTTTTGAGCCCCACACGGACCTGATCAAGCGCGGCAAGGTGCAGACGCCGATCGAGTTCGGCCACAAGGTCTTCCTCGCCGAAAGCGCGCGCGGCCTGATCACGCAGTATGAAGTGCTGGACCGCAATCCTGTCGACGAACAGCATGTGGTCATCTCGCTGGAACGCCACAGACAGACCTTCGGCGACGTCCCCAAATTATATGGATCGGATCGTGGCTTCTTCAGCGAGAAGAACGTGATGTCGTGCAAGCAGGAAGGCGTCCAGGTGGTCTGCATCCCACAACGGGGCGGCATCAAAGCGCCCGAGCGCGAAGCCTATGAGAAGAGCCGGGAGTTCAAGGACGGCCAGCGCTTTCGCGCGGGTATCGAGGGGCGCATCTCGGTGCTATTCCGCGGCCGTGGCATGAAGCGTTGTCTCGCCGAAGGTCGCGAGCGCTTTGAGCTGTGGGTCGCAGCTGCCGTGCTCGCCAACAACCTGATGAAGATCGCAGCTCTGTTGGCCGAACGATCGTCGCGCAGACGAAAAGCCGCCTGACAACATCCCCCAAGTTCGTTTACGGCGGAAAGATATCCGTCAGTGTATCTTGCAACCGAACCCTCCCCAATGGACGCATAATGACATGGCGACGAAAATCGGCGTCCAATTGCCCCGGAAAATGCCGGCATCCGACGTCAGTTCACCCCGGTTTTATTGCGGAAATGGCATGCCTCGACACAAAAACAGGCGTTTCGCGACAGAAACTAGCTA
>NZ_PYCN01000127.1 GCF_003062295.1 Bradyrhizobium algeriense
GCGGGATTATGCACACCCCGTGATTATGCGCAGCTCGCAGGAACAGGAGCCGATATCCATGGGATTCTCGGACGACTTCCGGCTGGCGAACTGCGCATAATTTCGGTCTTTCCTATCGAGCCTAATCAGCTCGATAGGAGATCAGCATGCAAAAAACGATCGTCATACAGCCTCGTGCTTGGCTGGAGGGGAGTATTCTTCAGCCCTTTCGCAATACGGGGAACACTTGCAGCGAAGGCGATATGCGCCGAACACTCAGTGCGCCTATCTGCGCTGCGTCGCGCACTTCGCCCATTGGCTGACTCAGGAGCGGCACGACTTGGCAGCGATCGGCCAGGGCGCCGTTGTGCGTTTTCTCTCGGAACACCTGCCGGCGTGTACCTGCCCCGACCCGGTCCGCCGCTTTCGCCATGAGTTGCAAGCGGCGCTGGGCCATCTTCTGGAGGTACTCGAAGCCGGCGGCGTGCCGCTGCAGTATCCGGCCCGCAATTCCGCTATGGAACGGGAGTTGACGCGCTTCGATACCCATATGCGCGACGTCTGGGGTTTGGCGGAGAGCACCCGTCGGCGGCGTTGCAGAGTGGTCGGGGAGTTTCTTGTCGAGCATTTCGGCGAGCGGCCCATCTCCATGACGACAGTCAAGGCCACATCCATCCGCCGCTTCATCCTTGGTGAACAGGGGCGAGGCCCCGCCGCCGTCGCCGCAATCGGC
Source organism: Bradyrhizobium algeriense (assembly GCF_003062295.1). GTDB lineage: Bacteria > Pseudomonadota > Alphaproteobacteria > Rhizobiales > Xanthobacteraceae > Bradyrhizobium > Bradyrhizobium algeriense. Next base: position 713 of record NZ_PYCN01000127.1, read on the forward strand.
GTCGCCATTGCCTGTTATCTCCGCTTTCGCAGCATATCCGGCGACCGGGTGAACGAACTGAAGGCCGCAATTCCCCGAGTCGCACGCTGGCGGTTGGCCTCATTGCCAGAGGTGCTGACCGACACCGAGATCGACGAACTGCTGAGTTCGTTTGATCAGTCGTTCCCGTCGCGCCTGCGAGCTTATGCGATGGTGCGGTGCCTGATCGATCTCGGCCTGCGATCCGGCGAAGTCGTCAAGTTGCAGCTTGACGACATCAACTGGGCCGATGGCACGATCAACCTTGTCGGCACCAAGAGCCGACGGGCTGATGCTCTGCCCCTGCCGGCCGCAACGGGAGCGGCGATTGCAGCTTATCTGCGCGAAGAGCGGCCCGCGACGTCGAACCGAGCCATATTTGTTCGCCACGTCGCACCCTACGATGAACCGATCACGACCACGAGCGTCAAACGCGCAGTGCTGGCCGGCTACCGAATATGTGGATGGACGCGAACCGGTGTCCATATTCTCCGCCACAGCGCGGCCAGTCGACTTCTGCGCGCCGGCGCGCAGATGAAAGAGATTGCAGACATCTTGCGGCATCGAAGCCTCGACACGTCCGCCATCTATGCAAAGGTCGATCTGACCAACCTTGCCGCCGTGGCTTTGCCCTGGCCAGGGAGCGCGCAATGACCGGCGCGCGTACGATGCTCTCGCTGGCTAAGGACTATTTGTCCGAGCGCCGCGCCCTCGGTTTCAAGCTCAGGATGGAGGGCCATTACATCACCGCCTTCGCCCTGTTCGCCGACCAACACGGTCATCGGGGCCCACTCACCAACGGTATCGTCCTGAACTGGGTACGGGGGCAGGCCAAACAGGCCAGCCCGTTCTCCTGGGCTCGGCGCCTCGAGGTCCTTCGCCCGTTCGCGAGGTATCTGACGCGGCTCGATCCCGACACCGAGTTTCCCCAGACCGCGATCTTTGGTCGTTCACACCGCCGCCTCGCGCCGCACATCTATTCAGAGCAGGAGGTCTGCGACCTTATTGCTGCCGCTTCGCGGCTGACTCCCAAGGGCGGATT
>NZ_PYCN01000128.1 GCF_003062295.1 Bradyrhizobium algeriense
GGAAGGCATGTGACAGGGATGGCAGGCCTGAGGTGAGAGCATCTTCTGGCAAGGTTCCAACCTTGCGACAATCCCACCATTCGGAAGGCTCGCAGTCCTGAAATGCAGGGCTCCGCCCTCGGACGGCTTCGCTCTCTCGATTGTGACGAGCCGCCGATTTGGAGAATCCGGCCAGGATCTCTATATGAAGATCAAGGAGTTAAGACCATGAAAGGTAATAGGGGCAAAACCGTTGGCGATCACGCTAAGGAGCAGCGGTCGCTGACCAGATCTGCCAGGCGCGGGACGGCTGGCGCATCAGCAATTCCCAGTCTATCGCCAAGATAGCTCCAGAATGACACTCCCAGCTTGCGACAGGTCTTGCTCAATCCGAGGAATGCATCGCGGCAGTCCCGCCCCGTGTCGGAGCGCGTGCCGGCGCTGATCTTGCGCCGAATGACCTGAGCCCGGATGTCGTTCTCGGACCCGTTGGTGTGCAGCGGGATCTCGGGGCGCTCCAGCACCCGCAGCAGTTCCGCCTTGTTGGCTCGCAGCCGTCTCAGCAGCCGATCAAGGGTGGCAAAGCCGGTTCGCCTCGTGAAGATCCGATCAAAGCGCGCCCGCAACTGCGTTCGGCGGCGGCGGGTTGGTGCCTGACGATAGAGCTTCAGATCCCGGTAGAACCACCACACCAGCCGCCGCATCCGCTTCTGGGCCGCGCGCTGATGATCCGTAAAGGTGTCGAGCTGATGGATCAGCCGCTCGGCATGCACCCAGCACAACGCGTGCTCTCCAACCTCGAACTGGCCGGCATCGTCGCTGACGATCACCGTGTTCGGCAGAAGGCCGTGCGCCTTGATGCTGCCCCACACGGCTCCTTCGGTGGCCAGACGGACGGGATCGAGCGTGTCGGGCCGGCTGGGCATCGCCACCTGTTCCAAATGACGCTGCCAGGCCGGGGCATCGCGGAAGTCCGTCTCGGACGCTTGCGCCAGACGCGCGATCAGAGGCTGCGGCAAGGCTCGCCGGCGCAGGTAGGCAAGCGCGTCAGCGTTGATGACGTAATCTGTGTGGCCCGCTCGTAGAAGCTCGAGGAAGTTGAGCCGGCTCTTGGAGGCGGTGGTGCCAAACCAGGTGAAGTGGTCATTGCCGATCTGGGTGCAGGTGCCGTTGCGGCCCTGATGCCGTGCGCCTGTGTCATCGACACTGATCCAGCGCGCGCTCCTCAATCCGGCCCGCAGCACCGCCATCGCCTCGTCGCGGAATAACCCGCTCGCATCGCTGAGCAACCGCACGACCTGCCGCTTGGAGATCAGCACGCCCAGCAGGGTGAGATGCTCGACCAGCCGCGCGATGGTGAGCTGACCCTGATGGTAGAGCGCCAGCACATAGCGGTGCAGGTCTGGCCCGAAATGCCCGACGATGCCATCCGGCAGCGGCGCCACAAGGGTACGGCCGTCCGGGGTCAGCCAGCGCTCGCGACGAATGCGGATCCCGTGGGATCGCACGATCAGGTCCTGAACCAGAAAGTCCTCATAGCCCTTGAAGCGCGATCCGGCCGGAACGGCGGCACGCATGACACGCTCCTCATGGATCGTGATCTGCGAGGCTTTGGGGCCGCGCCGCCCGGGCTTGCGGCTTGACCCAGGCGAAGGTGTGTGGGTGTCCATGCCGCTGGGCGTGCGCGGCTTGATGGTTGGACGTCCTTTAAGGTTCTTGAGACGGGCGATCTCCTCGCGCTGGGCGGCAGCCAGCCGCTCCAG
>NZ_PYCN01000012.1 GCF_003062295.1 Bradyrhizobium algeriense
CACGAACTCAAGGAGCGCATCATGGCCGGTATCGACGACGTCAATCGCCATCCGGTCATCCACACGTGGACCTACAAACTCGCCGACGCCGCCTGATATGATTCGAACCAAGAAAACGCTAATCTAGTCATCGTTCACGTTCGACATGCGCGCCGCGATGCGCCGTCAGAAATACAGGGATCGGTCCGCTAGCGAGAACCGCTTTCGCGCACCCCATCCCACCACGCGCACGTCCCCGACATCAGCTTGTAGTTGCCTTCCATCACCTGCACCGGCGCGCGCAGTCCTGACGCCGCCGCTCGCAGGCGCATCTCGCGCGCGACCGCGCGGTCTTCGGGCGGCAGCCAGACCCGTTCATGGCCCCACAGGCTCGGGCCGTCATGCATCTCGACCGGCTGCCACGTCGCGGGGTCGATCTCGCGGCCGCCCCAGCCGCATTCGATCATGAAGGACGACGGCGTTTTGGCGTAGAACGAGGTCATGAAATCGTTGGTGTGCCGGCCGAGCGTGACGCCGACGCGGTCTTCTTGCGTCAGCGCGATGTCGTAGCACTGGCCGACATCGTCGAGCGAGAACAGCTCCACCATCAGATGGTGCATGCCGTTCCTGCCGGTCTCGATCAGGGCGAGGCTGTGATGCCGCGCGTTGACGTGGAAGAAGTAAGCGCGGAACGGTTTTTCGATGTAGTCGGAAAGCCCGAAGCCGAGCACGTCGACATAGAACGCCATCACCGGGGCGATGTTTTCGACCGTCAACACGGCGTGTCCAAGCCCGAGCGGGCCGGTGCGGAATCCCGAAATCGATCGCCCCGGCAAGAAGGGCGTGTCGTCGATCTCGGCGCCGTAAAAGGCCTCCAGCCGGTTGCCGGCTGGATCATGAAACGAAATCAGGCTGCGGACGCGCCTGGCATCGGCCAGCGTCTGCGGCTCGGCGGTGACAGACACGCCGGCTTTTTCCAGCCGCGCCGCCAGCGCATCCAGCGCCGCGCTGTCGGCGACCTCCCAGCCGAAGAAGCGCGTCCCTTCGCCCATCGCGCGGTCGATCACGATGCGCTGCTTGCGGTCGTCCATCCGGAACGCCAGCAGCGAATTGCCGCGCTCGACCGCCTGCAGCCCGACCATGCCGGTCCCGAACTGCCGCCAGTCCTCGAGGTTATCAGATCCGAAGCCGGCATATCCCAGACCCAGCAATGCCATCGCCTGCCTCCCTTGTCTGCAATCTTTGCGCGTCAGAAAGCGCCGCTGCTTGCTCAAATCCTACGCAAGTTTTCCGCTTTCCGACACCCCAAGATGGACCCGGGGCGGGGGCGTCCTGGCCTGTCCCTCACTTGACATCGTCCGCGGCGGATGTGATTAGGCTCCCATGAACACCGTTATCAGCCAATCCCGTCTTTGGTGGCGCACCTCTTAAAGAGGTGGCCGGTGCGATTTCATTATTTCAATCGTCGAAGGTCGCCATCGCAGTGCGACGGTCCCTTCGTTTGTCCTGTGTGGCGCTCCCTCCCGAAGTTTCGTAAGAGGATCACATGAACAGGACAGCCTTCTCCCTGCCGGAGCACAGCGAGTACCGGACCAGCGGCGGCCTCGCGATTTCGCGCGCCGTCGAGCAGTTCACCGGCAACGCCAAGCGCCTCGACGACCTGATCGAATTGCTCGACCGCCGCCGCGGTGTGGTGCTGTCCTCCGGCACCACGGTGCCGGGCCGCTATGAGAGTTTCGACCTCGGCTTTGCCGATCCGCCGCTGGTGCTGGAAACCGCAGGCTCCAATTTCTCGCTCTCTGCGCTGAATGCGCGGGGCGAGGTGCTGATCGCGTTTCTGGGCGACGTGCTGCGCGAGCCCTGCGTGGTCATCTCTGAAAAAAGCCCGACGCGGCTGGCCGGCCATATCATCCGCGGCGCCGCGCCGGTCGAGGAAGACCAGCGCACCCGCCGCGCCAGCGTGATGTCGCTGGTGCGCGATCTCGTCGCCGCCTTGTCAGCCAATGACGACCCGCTGCTCGGCCTGTTCGGCGCCTTCGCCTACGACCTCGTATTCCAGATCGAGGACCTCGTGCAAAAGCGTGCGCGCGAGAGCGACCAGCGCGACATCGTGTTGTATGTGCCGGATCGCCTGCTGGCCTATGACCGCGCCACCGGCCGCGGCGTGCTGCTGAGCTATGATTTCACCTGGAAAGGAAAATCCACCAAGGGTCTGCCGCACGACACCGCCGAGAGCGTTTACGCCAGGACGCCGCGGCAGGGCTTTGCCGACCATGCGCCCGGCGAATATCAGGCCACCGTCGAGGTCGCGCGCGCGGCGTTCGCGCGCGGCGATCTGTTCGAGGCGGTGCCGGGGCAGCTCTTCGCCGAGTCCTGCGAGCGCTCGCCGGCCGAAGTGTTCCAGCGGCTATGCCGCATCAACCCGTCGCCCTACGGCGCGCTGATGAATCTCGGCGACGGTGAATTTCTGGTGTCGGCCTCGCCGGAAATGTTCGTCCGCTCCGACGGCAGGCGGGTCGAGACCTGCCCGATCTCGGGCACGATTGCGCGCGGTGTCGATGCGATCGGCGATGCCGAGCAGATCAGGCAATTGCTGAACTCGGAGAAGGACGAGTTCGAACTCAACATGTGCACCGACGTCGACCGCAACGACAAGGCGCGGGTGTGCGTGCCCGGCACCATCAAGGTGCTGGCACGGCGGCAGATCGAGACCTATTCAAAGCTGTTCCATACCGTCGATCATGTCGAAGGCATGCTGCGCCCGGGCTTCGATGCGCTGGATGCGTTCCTGACCCACGCCTGGGCGGTGACGGTGACGGGCGCACCGAAATTGTGGGCCATGCAGTTCGTCGAGGACAATGAGCGGTCGTCGCGGCGCTGGTATGCCGGCGCGATCGGTGCGGTGAATTTCGACGGCAGTATCAATACCGGGCTCACCATCCGCACCATCCGCATGAAGGACGGCTTGGCCGAAGTGCGCGTCGGCGCCACCTGCCTCTTTGATTCAGACCCCGCGGCGGAAGACCGCGAGTGCCAGGTCAAGGCGGCGGCACTGTTTCAGGCGCTGCGCGGCGATGCGCCAAAACCGCTGTCGGCATTTGCGCCTGATGCCACCGGCTCTGGCCGCAAGGTGCTGTTGATCGACCACGACGACAGTTTCGTGCATATGCTGGCGGATTATTTCCGCCAGGTCGGCGCCAGCGTCACCGTGGTCCGGCACGTGCATGCCCAGGAGATGCTGAAGAAGAATTGGGATTTGCTGGTGCTGTCGCCCGGGCCGGGACGTCCTGAGGACTTTGGGATTTCGAAAACCATTGGCACGGCGCTCGACCGGAAGCTTCCAATATTCGGCGTCTGTCTTGGCGTGCAGGCGATCGGCGAATATTTCGGCGGCCAGCTCGGCCAGCTCACCCATCCCGCGCACGGGCGGCCGTCGCGGGTTCAGGTGCGGGGCGGGCGGCTGATGCAGAACCTGCCGAATGAGATCGTGATCGGCCGCTATCATTCGCTCTATGTCGAGCGCGACAGCGTGCCGGAAGTTCTCGAGGTCACCGCGACTACCGAGGACGGCGTCGCGATGGCGATCGAACACAAGACCCTGCCGGTCGGCGGCGTGCAGTTTCACCCGGAATCGCTGATGTCGCTCGGCGGCGAAGTAGGATTGCGTATCGTCGAGAACGCGTTTCGTCTGAGCGTACCCGTCAATTGAGGATTGCGAGACACCGATGACATTCGATCATGATCTGAAGGCCACCGTCCGCACCATTCCGGATTACCCGAAAAAGGGCATCCTGTTTCGCGACATCACGACACTGTTGGCGGATGCGCGCGCCTTCCGCCGCGCGGTCGACGAACTGGTGCAGCCCTGGGCCGGTTTGAAGATCGACAAGGTCGCCGGCATCGAGGCGAGGGGATTCATTCTCGGCGGCGCGGTGGCGCATCAGGTCTCCGCCGGCTTCGTGCCGATCCGCAAGAAAGGCAAGCTGCCGCATACCACAGTGCGCATCGCCTATTCGCTGGAATACGGCCTCGATGAAATGGAAATGCATGCCGACGCGGTCCATCCCGGCGAGCGCGTCATCCTGGTCGACGATCTCATCGCTACCGGCGGCACCGCGGAAGGCGCGGTGAAATTGCTGCGCCAGATCGGCGCCAACGTCGTCGCGGCCTGCTTCATCATCGACCTGCCCGATCTCGGCGGCGCCGCCAAATTGCGCGCGATGGAAGTGCCGGTGCGTACGCTGATGGCGTTCGAGGGGCATTGAGTTTTGATCTAACGCACTCGTAGCCCGGATGGAGCGCAACGAAAATCCGGGGCCTGTCCTTTCGGTCGAATTGGTTTTCCCGGATTACGCTTCGCTCCATCCGGGCTACGCATCTGCCATCTTGCCCTCAACCGCGAGAGCAACGCGGTATGGGACCTGCGTTCGCCGGGACGACAACAACGTCACACCGCCTCTGCATTGAGCTGCGACCGCCAGTGCAGCGCGCGCTCCTTCAGCAGCGCATCGCGGATGTAGGACGTTTCTTCCTCTTCCAGCCGTTCGCATTCCTCGAACGTCAGGCTGTCAGGCCCATGCGCGGTCCATGCCGCCTGCATGCTGCGGCAGGTGTGGCTGCCCTGGCGCAGCGTGAACCAGATCCGGTTCTGGATCTTCTCCAGATTGGGCGTCTGGCCGACCCATGCCTGGGGCGAGGCCTTGCAGCGGATGACGAAAACCCCTGCGAAGGTTTTCCGCTCCTTGTAGGCGATCGCCGCCTTTCTGTCTGATGTCACGGGATGGCCTCGCCAGTTGCGGTCAGGCGGAGGCGATACCAGACGAGGCGGACTACGTCAATATTACCCGGGTAATATTATCAACCTTGCGGAGGCTTCACGACCGTTCTGAAAGCAGGCTGAACTCAAGCTCGCGAAAGCTGGTGTAGTTCCTGCGGATCCACTGGTGCAGCTCGGTCGATGAATCCCGTTCGTTGCGCAGATAGTCCGTGAAGGAAAAGGTCAGCCGGCCGACATAGGTCTTCAGGAACGAGGGCAGGGCCGTTATTCGCAGCACGCGCCCCAGGCCCATCTGCTCGGGCAGTTCGCCTCGCACCACATACTCGTTGTCGACCGTAATCAGCGCTTTCAGTGGAATCTGCTCCCGTAACGTCGGATAGGCGCGCGCGGAAACGCGGTCGGTATCGGCTACGAACAGGATGATCGGCGCGACGCTGCGCCGTGTGGCCTCTTTCAGGAAACCGATCTCGTTGGTCATCTTGAAGAACTCGTCGAACGCATGAAAGCCGAGGTCGACCACCTTGGCGATGCCGTCATGGACGATCAGGCGGTCCATGAGCTGCATCTTGCCAAAGGTGTCCATGACGTCGGCCGTCTCGGTCAGGCGCGGCAGATATTCGAGCAGCGAGGGTTCCTTCAGGTTGATGTCGAAGGAGGACACCGCGCCGTCTTTCAGCAGCAGGAACTCGCTCAGGAGCCGCGCGAGCAGCGTCTTGCCGACCAGCGGCCGGGGCGAGCAGATGATGTAAACGGGCGTGGAGCTCATCACCCGCTATATCAAGGGAATTCTTCGCCTATTCCAGCCCCCATCGCGGCGGGTGCGCGACTATTTTTCACCGCCGCGCACGCCAGGCTTGGCGCCGACCAGATCGGTCAGCTTGATGCGGTCGAACTCGCTCCAGACATTGGCGAGCCAGTGCCGGACATAGCCGCGCAGCACGAACGAATAGTTCGCGGCTTCGTCTTCCTTGCCCTTGTTGGCGACGAATTTGAGGAACGGCACCGAGGAGACCTCGACCTGCTCATAGGCCATTTCATTGAGCTTGGGGATGACGAGGTCGGTGGCGTCCTTGATGCGGTGAAAGTAGGAGTTGTAGGTGGACTGGTCCCACTGGAAGAACTGGGTGTCGTTGATGAAGTTCTTCACCAGGAAATATTTGGCGCCCTGCATGAAACCTGCGGTCTCGGCGATTTCATCCAGCGAGGCGATCGAGGGGCCCAATATATGGAACACGGCGAAGGTGATCTGGCCCGCCTTTGCCGCGTCGAGAAAGCCGATGTCGCGCAGCGAGGCGAGCGCCGGCGACAGCAGTCCGGCGCGGACGTCGATCACGGTGACGGACGGGCTGGCCGCGTTCAACGTATCGAAGATCTTCATCTGATCCGACGTCGTCGTCATGTCGACGATCTCGGTGATCTCGGGGTGGAAGCGCTTCAGGGTGCCGCGCGGCGATTCGGTGTCGAATGCCCGAGTCGGCACATTGTTGGCGCTGAAGTAATCCAGGAGCGTACGCGACACGGTCGTCTTGCCGACCCCGCCCTTGTCCGCGCCCACCACAATCACAACTGGCTTTGCCATGGAATTCCCTTGAACAACGTCCCCGATCGCGGGAGCGATCGGTAGGCCCCATTCCCTGCTTTGGGCGCGAACATGGCAGAAACAAGGGAGAATTCAATTCCTTAGACGGCCATCGCCATTATTCATACGGGAATTCGTTAATCCGGGGCGGCGACAGGGCGGCTGCTTAGCGGTGCGGGCCCCAAGGGCCCTCTGATGGGCCGGGACGAGTGCCCGGAACACCGGCGGGCTCGCTGGGATCGCTCCACGGGCCGCGGGGAACCGGCGGTTGGAGTTGCCCGGTGGCCGATTCCTCCGGCTCGTCCGATTCGTCCGCCGTATCGGACGGCAAGGCGAGCGGGCCGGGATCATGACCGCCGGCAAACTGCACCAGCGCCTTGACGCGGTTGTCGACCGACGGATGGGTCGCGAACAGGTCGGCAAATCCTTCGCGCGGATTGTCGACGCAGAGCTCCATAACCGCGGACGTTGCGCCGGGCAGCTCGCCGCGGTTCTCGATCTTGCGCAGCGCCGTGATCATGGCGTCGGGATTCTTGGTCAGTTCGACCGAGCCGGCGTCGGCCAGCAATTCGCGCGACCGCGACAGTGCCAGCTTGACGACCTGCGACAACAGCCAGGCCAGCAGGATCAGCGCCACCGCAATGATGATCGCTATGATCGCGCCGCCGCCACCCTTGCTGTCGCGGTCGGATGATGACGACGAGGAGGAAGAAGAGGACGACGACCCGCCGCTCGAATTCCACGACAGGTTAGTGAACATGCGAAAGAACAGTTCGCCGAAGAAGCCGACCACGCCGGCAATGATGACCGCGATCACCATCAACTGAACGTCGCCGTTGCGGATATGTGTCAGCTCGTGGCCGAGCACGGCCTCGATTTCCTGGTCGTTGAGCGCCTGCAGAAGCCCCGATGTCACCGTAACGGCGTATTGCCGCTGGTTGAGACCGCTTGCGAACGCGTTCAGCGCCGGGCTGTCCATCACCTTCAGCTTCGGCATCGGGATGCCGCGCGAGATGCAGAGATTTTCCAGGAGATTATAGAGCCGCGGCTGCTGCTGCCGCGTCACGCTCTCGCCGCCGGTCACGGCGTCGATCATGTTCTGGTGGAAGAAATAGGCGATGACGATCCAGAGCGCGGCGGCAAGGGTGGCATAGGGGAAGGCCGCGATCAGGTCGCGCCGGGCTTGTATCAGGTAGAAATCGACCGATTTGTTGCTGTACAGCAGCACCTCGGCGACCAGCGCGCCGGCAAAGACGATGACATAAATCAGGAGAAACAGCCCGGCGAGCAGCAGCATCGAACGAATCTTGTTCGACGAGATATGCGTGTAGAGACCGTACGCGGCCATGATGGGGCTGCTCTGCCGGATGTTTGAAGCGTCAGAACTTCACGGTCGGCACGGCCTCGACTTCGGTGCGGCTGGCGCCGAGATCGAAGAACTCCTTGCGGGTGAAGCCGAACATGCCGGCGAACAGCGCCGCGGGAAGCTGCTGGATGCCGGTGTTGTATTCCTGGACGGCGTTGTTGAAGAAACGCCGGCTGGCCGCGATCTTGTTTTCGAGGTCGGACAGTTCGCTCGCAAGCTGCTGGAAATTGGCGTTGGCCTTGAGGTCCGGATAGGCCTCCGACAGCGCGATCAGGCGCCCAAGCGCGCCGCTGAGCTGGTTTTCGGCGGCGGACACCTGCGCCGGCCCCTGCGCCGACATCGCCGAATTGCGCGCCTTGATGACGTCGTCGAGCGTGCCGCGCTCGTGGCTGGCGTAGCCCTTCACGGTCTCCACGAGGTTCGGGATCAGATCGTGGCGCTGCTTGAGCTGCACGTCGATGTCGGCAAAGGCCTGGCTGACGCGCTGGCTGAGCGCGACCAGGCGGTTATACGCCGCGAAGGCAAACAGCACGATGATGACGATGACGCCGAGAACGATCCAGCCGGTCGACATGACGGACAACTCCTGTGGGACGAAAAGACAGGGAAACTAGACGAAAAACCGGGCAGGCGGCAGCCCACCCACGATTTGGGGCATGGCTTTAGTCGGAAGTGGGGCGGGATAAGTTCAAGGCCAACGCTCCGCGGTCATTCCGGGGCGATGCAAAGCATCGAACTCTGGTGCGCAATTGCGCACCTGAGAATCTCGAGATTCCCCGATGCGCAATTGCGCATCTGAGGTCTGGTCCTTCGGACCATCCCGGAATGACCGGATCAATTGACCGCATCGCCCCAGCGCCAGCGCCGAGCGCCGGCATAATCCGCCTTGGCGCGGCGGGGCACCTTTGTGACGGCAAGGCCAGCGGGCGTGCAGAGCTTCGCTGTTATCTCAATCTTGGTAACCGCGGGTTGCGCCAGCACGCGGGAGGGCCGTGTTTCAATCAGTTCACGCGTCAGCGCGACATAGGCGAATTTTTCGTCCTCGAACGGCAGCTCCGCGCCTTTGACCTGCTTGTGCGCGCGCGAGCGCTGCAGGCGCTGGGTGAAATGGCACCAGTCGGGCGTTTGAAGCGGGCATCTGCCGTCATGCGGGCAAGGCGCGGCGACATGCGCGCCCAACGCGATCAAGTGCTCACGCAGCGCGATGATCCGGGCATAGCCGGCAGGCGTGCCGGGTTCGACGACGAGCAGCGTGTCGTGGGTCTTTGCCCACATCAGTTCGGCGAGCGCGCGCTGTTCGGTATCACTGATTTCGCTGATCATGTAGCTCGCCATGACAAGGTCGGCGGCATCCGCTTTGGCGAGCGCGGCGCGGGCTTCGCCGCGCTCGTAGCTGAGGTCACGCAGGCGAAAGCTGTCGCTGACGAGGTCGAGCGCCAGCGCACGCAAGGTGACGTTTGCGTCAAGCAGCGCAAATTTTTGCAGCGATGGGAATGCCTCCGCCGCCGCCCAGGTGGCCGTGCCCGGCCCGGCGCCGATATCGAGCAGGCTATTCGGGGCGAAATCGGGCTTGATCTCGACCAGCGCGTTCAGGCTCGCCGTGACCGCGGCATAGGTCGCGGGCATCCGCGCCAGCGCATAGGCCAGCGCATCGGCCTCCGAGCGGATGGCGCCGGAGCCGCCGCCGTCGCGGTAGGTTTTCGAGATCGACGCTGCGCGGCCGGCGGCGTCGCTGCGCGAAAAACCGCGCAGCTTGCCGTCGAGCGCGGCTTTCAGTTCGGCGGGGAGGTCAGGCGAGGTCATTTCGTGTTCTTTCCCTCTCCCCTTGTGGGAGAGGGTGGCACGGACGCGCGGAAGCGCGTTCGTGACGGGTGAGGGGTATCTCTCCGCGAGTTGTGTCTTCGTGGAGAGATACCCCTCATCCGGCGCTTCGCGCCACCTTCTCCCACAAGGGGAGAAGGGAAGACAGATCACGCCACGTTCTGGTCGAGGATTTTCACGGCGTCGTCGAGGCCGACCGAGACCAGTTGCGACACGCCGCGTTCGGCCATGGTGACGCCGAACAGCCGGTTCATCCGCGCCATCGTGATCGGATTATGCGTGATGATGATGAAGCGGGTTTCCGTCGACGACGTCATTTCGTGCAGCAGGTTGCAGAACCGCTCGACGTTATGGTCGTCGAGCGGCGCGTCGACTTCGTCCAGCACGCAGATCGGCGACGGGTTGGTGAGAAACACCGCAAAGATCAGCGCCAGCGCGGTCAGCGCCTGCTCGCCGCCTGACAGCAGCGACAGCGTCTGCGGCTTCTTGCCGGGCGGTTTTGCGATGATTTCCAGACCGGCTTCCAGGGGATCGTCGCTTTCGATCAGATGAAGCGCCGCTTCGCCGCCGCCGAACAGTTCGGTGAACAGCCGCTTGAAGTGCTCGTTGACGGTCTCGAACGAGGTCAACAGCCGCTCGCGGGCTTCCTTGTTGAGGCTCTGGATGCCCTGGCGCAGCCGCTTGATGGCCTCGACCAGGTCGTCGCGTTCCGTGGTCAGCGCGGTGTGCTGGGTCTCGACCTCGCGCAGCTCTTCCTCGGCGCGCAGATTGACGGCGCCGAGACGTTCGCGGTCGCGGCGCAGCTTTTCGAGGCTTTCCTCGATCTCGCCCAGCGGCGGCAGTTCCGCGCCCGGTTCGATCTCGGCGAGCGCTGCAACCGCATGCGGCTCGACTTCGAGCATGTCGTGGATTTCGCGCTCGATGTCGGAAAGCCGGCGCTTGGTGCCTTCCATGCGTTCCTCGGCGCGGGCGCAGGCCTCGCGGGCGGAGGAGAGCGCTTCGAGCGAGGCCTTGGCTTCGCGGTCGGTCTGCGCCATCACGCTCTCGGCGGCGGCGAGCGCGTCGGCGGCGACGCGGCGGGCGCTTTCGGCGGATTCGATTTCGTTGATCAGCGCGCGGCGCTTTTCGGCAAACAGCGCCGGGGCATCGTCAAGCCCGGCGCGCTCGGCCGTCACTTCGGTGATACGCGCCTCGACGGTGGCGACCTGGGAGGCCGAGCTTTGCCTGCGGTTCTGCCATTCGGTGCGTTCGGCCGTGATCGCCTGCACACGTTTGTCGGCCAGTTCGGCCTCGCGCGCCAGCGCCTGGGCTTCGGCCCGCACCTGCGCGGCAAAGCGGCGGTGCCCGTCAATCTCGCCGCGAACGGCGGCGAGCCGCGTCTCGGTGTCGAGGGTCGGCGGCAGCTCGGCCAGCGCGGCGTTGGCGCTCTCATGCGCGGCTTCGGCCTCGCTGCGGTCGGCGGCGAGACGGGTATGGGCTTCGGTCAGCGCGGATTTGCGCGCGGCGTGGCGATTGATCTCGCGCTCGGTCGCGGCATGGCGTTCGCGCGCCGCATCCGCCTCGCGCTGTGCGGCCCGCCAGGCCTCGCGGCCGGCGGACTCGGCGGCGGAGGCCACCTTCAGCTCGGCCTCGGCTTCTTCCAGCGCCTGCCGCTTGTTGGCGGTATCGGTGCGGGCCTGCTCCAGCTCATGCTCAATATCGACCAGACGCGCGCGTTCGGCGAGACGCCGTGCGGCGCCGGTCGGCGCATGGGCGGCTGTTACAAAACCGTCCCAGCGCCAGACGTCGCCCTCCAGCGACACCAGCCGCTGGCCGGTCTTCAATTGCGACACCAGTTCCGCGCCGCGCTCCTTCGGCACGACGCCGATCTGCGCGAGCCGTCGCGCCAGTTCGGACGGTGCCTCGACGTGAGCGGCGAGGGCCTCGACGCCGTCAGGCAGGGCCGGATCGTCGAAGCTCGCACCGGCATTGGTCCAGCGCATCGGCGCCGAGGGATCGACGGGCGCGTCAAGATCGTCGCCGAGCACGGCGCCAAGCGCCTTCTCATAGCCTTTGGTGACGGTGACGCCGTCGATAATCGGCGGCCACAGATTTTTGGTCTCGCCATTGACGAGTTTTGAAATGGTGCGCGCCTCGGTCTCAAGCCGCTGCACGCGCTTTTCGGCCTCAGTGAGCGGGGCGCGGGAGGCTTCGAGCTTCTGTCGCGCGGCGACGTGGCCGGTCTCGCTGGCCTGTGCGGCGGCCTCGGATACCGCCAGCGTTTCCTGCGCGGTCTCCATGGCCGCGGCGAGCGCGTCGAGGTCACCGAGATTGCCGGTTTCCTGTGCGAGTTTTTCCTCGTCGGCCTGGACGCTGGCGATTTCCTGATCGAGCCGGGCCAGCCGGTCGCGGTGGGTGCGCACGCCGGCTTCGAGCTGGTTGCGCTTGGCGGTGAGGTCGGCGAGCGCGGTGGTGAGTTCGCCGAACATGCGCTCGGCGGCGGAAAGCGTCGCTTCCGCTTCAGAAGCACGTTCATCAACGCCGGAGCGCTTTTCGACGCGCGACTTGATCTCTTCCTTTAACTCGGCGTCTTCGGCGTCGAGCCGCTGCAGCGCCACCTCGGCATCCGAGGTCTGCTGCTGTTCGCGCGCGATGTCGGCGGCGAACTGCGTCAGCCGCCGGTCGAGCTCGGCGACGCGCTCCTTGGCGCGCTCTTCCTCGCGGTCGAGCAGTTCGCGCGCATTGGTGAGCCGCTGCAGTCCCGCCGCGGCGCGGGCTTCGCCCTCGCGCAAGGCAGGAAGCTCGGAGGCGCGGATTGCCTGGATGCGCGCAGCCTCGGCCTGCTCGCGGGTGCGCTCGGCCATCTCGCGAACGTTGATGTCGTGGGTATGCCCGGCTTCCGCGACGTCGGCATTGGCCTCTAACCAGCGCAGATGGAACAGCGTGGCCTCGGCCTTGCGCACCTTGGCCGCAACTTCGCGGAAGCGAATGGCCTGGCGCGCCTGCTTCTTCAACCCGTCGATCTGGCCGGACAATTGCCCGATCACGTCCTCGACGCGGGTGAGGTTGGTTTCGGCCGCCCTCAGCCGCAGCTCGGCTTCGTGGCGGCGGGCATGAAGTCCGGCGACGCCGGCGGCGTCTTCCAGCACGCGGCGGCGCTGTTCGGGCTTGGCCTGAATGATCTCGCCGATCTTGCCCTGGTGAACCAGCGCCGGCGAACGCGCGCCGGTGGCGGCATCGGCAAACAGGATCTGCACGTCGCGGGCGCGCACGTCGCGGCCGTTGATACGATAGGCCGAGCCGGCCTCGCGCTCGATGCGGCGAGAGATCTCAAGAAGCTGGCTATCATTGACGGCGGCCGGCGCCGTGCGATCGGAATTGTCAATCGTCATGACAACTTCGGCGTGGTTCCGCGCCGGGCGGTTGCCGGAACCGGCGAAGATCATCGCATCCATGTCGGCGGCGCGCAGCGATTTGTGCGAGGTTTCGCCCATCGCCCAGCGCAGCGCCTCGACCAGATTGGATTTGCCGCAGCCGTTCGGCCCGACCACGCCGGTGAGGCCGGGTTCGATCATGAAATCAGTGGGTTCAACGAACGACTTGAAGCCGTGGAGGCGGAGGCGCGTGAGTTTCATGAACACAAATCTCGGTTGGCCGGGCGCGAATCTCCCTGCCGTGACAATACCATAGAAGGCAATGTCGGTGTGGATGGATAGCCCATTGCGGCTCTTATGAGCCGCGACAATGGCGAGGCCGGGGCCGAAGGGCAACGGCCCTACGCGGCTTTTCCCAAGGGTTTTAAGAGGGTTTTGATGCGTTTTTGTCCAGCCTTTTGCTGGACTTATGGCCGGATATGAATCCGGCGGCGCGAATCAGCTCTTCAACAGCGAATTGATGCGCTTCGAGAATTCCTCGAAGCTCTGCTCGCCCTTGAGCATCTCGCCGTTGATGAAGAAGGTCGGCGTCGACTGCACCTTCAGCACCTCGGCGGCAAACTTCTGGTCGGCCGCGATCTTGTCGAGCAGCGCCTGATCCTTCAGGCAGTCCTCGACCTGCGTCTGGGTGAGGCCGGCCTGCTTGCCGATCCGGCTCAGCGTCTCCGTGGTGTTCTTCACCATCCAGTCGTTCTGCTGCCTGAACAGCAGATCGATCACGGCAAAAAATTTCGGCGCGTCGTCCTTGGCGATGCAGCGTGCCAGCATCGATCCCGCGGCGGCCTTGATGTCGAGCGGGAATTCGCGGAACACGAAGCGGATCTTGCCGCTATCGATGAATTCCGACTTGATCTTCGGAAACACCTTTTCGGTGAACGCCGCGCAATGCGGGCAGGTCATCGAGGCGTATTCGGTGATGGTGACGGTAGCATTGGCCGGTCCAAGCGCCATGTCCGGCAGGGATTGCGGCTTTGCGACGTCGGCGCCCTGCGCCATCGCGCCCGTGATCAGCCGCAGCGGCGAGAAGCCGGCGAGGGCGGTCAGCCCGGTCAACGACAGGGCGGCGGTGAAGGCGCGGCGCGTGATCATCAAAGTCTGCTCCCGAATGGCGCGTTCACGCCCGAAAGAAGTACGAAAAGAAGCCTTCGCTAGCTTGAAACGCCAGTTGTGGCAATGGCGCGTTGCAGGGGCGGCGCTGCGCCCAGGGCTCAATTTCGCTTGATCGCAGCGCCGAGCCGCGCCAGTGCGGCACGCAGTTCCTCGTCCTCCACCGCGGACAGGGTTTCTGCGACTTTTGCCACCGCTTTCGGGTCCGGCGCGCGAGAGGGCGCGGGGCGATTGCGGCGCGACAGCGGCGCCTGCCGCAGCGCCAGCCGCCCGACCGCGCTCCAGCCGAAGAAGCGGTTGACCCGTTGCAGGATGACGTCGGACGAATGCTGGATCTCCAGCGCCATCGGGCCTTCGACCCGCAATATCAGCGTGGCCGGTTCCTGCGGCTGCCCTTCCACCGGCCGCGGCCATTGCATCTTCAGCGGCTCGGAATGGGCGGCGATCTGAGGTCCCGCGATCTCGGCCCAGCGCGTCACCAGTTCCCGCGCGGCAAATCCCTGCTTGGCGTAGGCATCAGAAAACACGTCGCTGAGCAGGACGGAAAGCGGTTTTGCCGAGATCGGGCCGGGTTTGGACATGGGTGTCTTATAACCGGGGCGGCGACCTGGGTCACGCCGCGCGTGGCCGTATCGCTTTCAGATCGCGGTCGATCTCGCGCCGCCGCTGCATCAGATCGTAGTCCATCTGCAGGCCCAGGAAGAATCCTTCGGAAAGACCGAAATAGCGCGCGAGCCGAAGGTCGGTATCCGCGGTAATGTCTCGCTTGCCCAGCACAATTTCGTTGATGCGGCGCGGCGCCACGTGAACGGCACGCGCCAGCCCGTTTTGGCTGAGCCCCATCGGCTTAAGGAATTCCTCAAGCAGAATTTCGCCGGGATGCGGGTTGGGTTTTGCCATGTGGGATTGTATCACGTTGCAGATTTCGATGGGAATAGCGGTACGTCATGGCCGGGCCTGTCCCGGCCATCCACGTCCTGAGCCAAAGCATCGAAGAAAGACGTGGATGCCCGCGACAAGCGCGGGCATGACGTGGAGAGGTCGCCATCCAACGACTACACTGCCTTCATGAATCCTGCCGTGGCATCTAAACCGAAACGACGAGGAAGTGACACGGCCAGTCGCCCCGCGCTGCTGCTCGACTGGTACGACCGTCATCGCCGCCGCTTGCCGTGGCGGCCGCCGGCGGGCGAACGTCCTGATCCGTATCGGGTCTGGCTGTCCGAAATCATGCTGCAGCAGACCGGCGTCAAAACGGTCGGGCCGTATTTCGAGAAGTTTCTGGCGCGCTGGCCAGATGTCGCCTCGCTCGGCCGCGCCTCGCAGGACGACGTGCTGCGGATGTGGGCAGGGCTCGGCTACTATTCGCGCGCGCGCAATCTGCACGCCTGCGCGGTCGCGGTGCTGCGCGACCATGGCGGGGTGTTTCCGGATACCGAGGAAGGCCTGCGCAAATTGCCGGGGATCGGGCCCTACACGGCGGCGGCGATCGGCGCGATCGCCTTCGACATCAGGACCATGCCGGTCGACGGCAATATCGAGCGCGTGGTGTCGCGGCTGTTTGCGGTGGAAGAACCGCTGCCGCAGGCGAAGCCACTTATTCAGCAATTGGCGGCGACGCTGCTGGGTCCATCCCGCGCCGGCGACGAGAAGTCCCGCGCCGGCGATAGCGCGCAGGCGCTGATGGATCTGGGCTCCTCGATCTGCACGCCGAAGAAGCCGGCCTGCGCGCTGTGTCCGTTGAACGAGGATTGTGTGGCCCGCACGCGCGGCGATCAGGAGACGTTCCCGCGCAAGGCGCCGAAGAAGACGGGAACTCTGCGCCGCGGAGCCGCCTTCATCGTCACGTGCGGCGACGAACTTCTGGTTCGAACGCGGGCTGAAAAGGGCCTGCTAGGCGGCATGACCGAAGTACCGGGCTCGGAATGGCTGGCTGGACAGGACGACAAGGCGGCGCTGAAGCAGGCACCTGCGCTGAAAGGTGTTGAACGCTGGCATCGCAAGGCCGGCGTCGTCACCCACGTGTTCACGCATTTCCCGCTCGAGCTTGTGATCTACACCGCCGACGTCACCGCGTGCACGCGGGCGCCCGAGGACATGCGCTGGGTGCCGATCGCAACGCTCGCTGGCGAGGCGCTTCCCAATGTGATGCGCAAGGCGATCGCACACGGGCTGGGGGAATGAGGCGCGCCCACCTCGCGGCGGCGCGCGCCTGTATCGGGTTAGTTTGACCGCGGAGTCTCGACGGCGAACGCCACGATCTTTCGCACCAGCGGCAGCACCGCGAGCAAGGTCGGAAACGCCACCAGCCACGATATCGCCCATGCAGCGGGCCAAGTCGCAACGAAAGCAGGCGTTGGACCGAGACTCCTCAGGGTCGAGATCGCGGATACAACGAAAGTCATCAGCACTGACAGCACCAGCGGCATGACGATCGCCGCGTAGCGCGCTGGCAATTTTCCGCGCGGGCGCGGAGCATGAAACCTGGTCATGATATCACTCTTTGGAATTTGGTCGGTCGATCGCGAGCGGCGCATGACGCATTCCTCCGGGGTCGAACCGACCGGTTGAATGCGTTGCCTGACGTGAGACGCTTACGGTGCGCATAGGCGCAGCAGCCGTTTCCTATCGAAGGTGCAGGGCTGGCGCCAGCCCTCTCATCTGGAAGCTGTCAAAATCGGCAGCCGGCGGCCGGTGAGCAACGCCCGCAGCTTGCTGACACCATGCTGGCAGCAGGCCTGCCGTAGGAAGGGGCCTCACGGAGGTTTCCATGATCCGCACCGCTCTCGACAATATCCCCACGCCGCCGTCTTCCAGACTGCTCGGCTGGCACGTGCTCGACGCGCGGCCGAAGGACGGCTGGATCCGGATCGGCTTCGACGGCAAACGGGATTTCTGCAACCCGGCCGGCTTCGTGCAGGGCGGCATTCTCTCGGCGATGCTCGACGACACCATGGGGCCGGCCGTTTTCGTCATGACCGAAGGAAAACTCTACACGGCGACCATCACCATGACCGTGAATTATCTCGCGCCGGCCAAACCCGGGCCGATCACGGGCGAGGCCAAAGTCACCCAGCTCGGCAAGACCGTTGCCTTTGTGGAGGGGCGGCTGACGGCCGTGGATGGCACGCTGCTGGCGACAGCCACGACCAGCGCGCGGCTGGTCGAGACCGCGAAGGCCATCGCTTCCTTTGTCAGCTCGCAGCCCGCGGCGTTGCCTGCGTGATCTGGACGATCGGCGGCTTGGCGTTGAGGCCTTCGACCTGGAAGCCGGCGACGCGCTTGTAGTTGGCGGCGATGTCTTCCAGCTCCGGCAGCGAGAGCACGTCGGTGACGACGTCGTAGCCGTCGGGCGCGCGCTCTTCGATCATCTGCATGACCTGCTCGGGACCGTTGCGGCGGTTGAGCATCACGAGATCGGTGGTCGCCGGGCGGCGCTCGGCTTCATATGCGACCAACGCGGCGTTGGTCGCGCCATGCGCCAGGATTTCGCGGGTGATGACGCGGGCGTCCAAAATCGCCTGCGACGCGCCGTTGGAGCCGATCGGGTACATCGGATGCGCGGCATCGCCCATCAGCGTGACACGGCCGAACGTCCATTGCGCAACGGGATCGCGATCGACGAGGGGGTATTCATAGGCGTGCGGGCACCTCTCGATCAGGCCGGGCACATCGAGCCAGTCGAATTTCCAGTCCTTGAACCAGGGCAGAAACTCTTCGAGCCGGGCGGTCCGGTTATAGTCCTCGCGCCGCCACTGATAGGTCGGCGGCATATGCCGCTCGGCCACCCAGTTGATTTTGAACTTGTCCGCGCTGTCTGCCTGTTTCGAAATCGGATAGCAGACGAATTTCAGGATCTCGTGGCCGGCCATGATCATGGTGCGGCCGGACAGGAAGGCGTCGCTTTCGGTGATGCCGCGCCACAGGATACGCCCGTTCCAGATCGGCGGGCCTTCGCCGGGATAGAGCTTTTCGCGAACCGCCGAATGGATGCCGTCGGCTGCGATCAGCAGCGCGCCCTCGTGAGCGCCTTTCGATTTGCCGGTCGCCTTGTCGATGAATTCGGCGCGCACGCCATTCTCCGTCTCGCTCCAGCCAGTGAGGTGATGGCTGGTCAGGATGTTCTCCGGCCCCAGCCGCTCGATCGCGGCATCGAGCAGGATCTGCTGCAGCGTGCCGCGATGGATCGAGAATTGCGGCCATTTGTAACCGGCCTCGATGCCGCGCGGCTCGCTCCAGATCGGCTTGCCGTGCTTGGAGAAATACGCGAGCTCCCTGGTGCGGACAGCGTGCGCATCGAGCCTGTCGTGCAGGCCGAGCTCGATCAATTCGCGTACCGCATGGGGCAGCACGTTGATGCCGACGCCGAGGGGTTTCAGCTCGGACACGCTTTCGAAAACTTTGGCGGGAACGCCGATCTGGTGCAGGCTGAGTGCCAGCGTCAGCCCGCCGATGCCGCCGCCCGCGATGAGAACAGTCATGTTACGCCCCTCTTACTGCCTGGGCGTCATGGCATGAGAGGCGGCAAGGGGGCAACTGCGAAGGTAGGCGGCGGATAGGCTCACGGCGGCAGACGATTCAACCGAGCGGTGGCGGAGCACCGAAGAAGCCGACGATTTTGACCAGCCGGCCGTCGGGACCGACCTCGCCAAAATCGATCGACGTGTCGCCGCTGGTTCCATCCGCGCGCACCAGGCGCCAGAGGAAGCGGACCACATGGTGGTGCACATCGATGCCGCTCATGAACTCGAGCCGTGCGCCGGGCCGGCTGGCCAGCACCTCGCCGATCTTCGTCGCCAGCGCGTCACGCCCGGCCAGCGAGACGTTCGGATCGAGATAGATGCCGTTGTCGCTCCAGCATTGCTCGAGCAAGGCGTGTCGGGCCGCATCGTCCGGCTCGTTCCATGCCGCCATATATTGTGTCACGATCTTCGTGATCGCATCGTCTTCCATGAGCGCTCCTGTCCTTCCCTGTATTCCCTGCACGATCGAGGCGGGCAACTCATCGCGCGTTTCGCCGTGAACTCTTGCAAGGAATCGTCGGACAGTCACTTACATCCGAGGTAATTGCCCTTCCGACGTGATGGTCTAGATTGCCGCACATGAGCGCGCCAAACCAGAATTCGCAGGACGTCGCGAACGGGCATTTCAGCAGCCTGCTGAAGCACTGGAGAAACGTGCGCCGCCTTACCCAGATCGAACCGGCGGTTGATGCAAATGTCTCGGCCAAACATCTGTGTTTTCTGGAAACCGGCCGCTCTCAACCGAGCCGCGAGATGGTGCAGTTGCTCGGCAGTGCGCTCGATCTGCCGCTCGAGGAGAGGAACGCGCTGCATGTCGCGGCGGGCTTCGTGCCGCCCTACGGCGACAAGGGGCTGGCCGCCGATAATCTGCAGCCGGTGCAGCAAGCGCTGGATTTCATCCTGCGTCAGCAGGAGCCGTACCCGGCGATTGTCATCGACGGCCGCTGGGACGTCCGCATGCGCAACCAGGGATCGGCGCGCCTGCTGAAACCCTTTCGCGATTCATACGAGATGGCGGCCGGGCTCGCCGACAACGCCATGCACGTCGTCTTCCATCCGAAGGGGCTGCGGCAGTTCATCGTGAACTGGGATGAGTTCGCCGGCCAGCTGATCCAGATCCTTCATCGCGACGTCGCGCAAGGCAGCCGGGCTGCGGCGCAGCTGCTCGGCGAAATCATGGCCTATCCCGGGCTGTCGGCCGAATGGAGGCTTCCGCGACAAGCGTCGGCATCCGCTCCGGTCATGACGATGCACCTTGCCAAGGGTGACTTTCACCTCGCCTTCTTCTCCACCTTTACGACGCTGGCGATGCCGATGGATGCGGCGCTGCAACAGATCAAGATCGAGTGTTTTTTCCCGGCGGACGACGCGACCGCCGAGAAGGCGCGACAACTGGCACTCTAACAAAACTCAGGAGATGGAAATGCAACATGCTCTGCGTAATCAATCGGCTGAGACGATGAACGAATTGCGTGCGTTGAACGCCCGCTTCATCCATAATTTCGTGACCAACGACGTGGCTTCGCACGACGCCATTCTGCATCCCGGCTTCATCAACATCTTGCCCACGGGCCAGCGGTGGGATCGCGCGACATATCTGAAATACTGGGCTACGGCCTTCGATCCTGATGTCATCGTCTACTGGGACGTCCGCGATGAACTCATTACCGTCATCGGCGACGTTGCGCTGGTGCGCTCCACCAACAAATGCACGCGCCGCCGCGATGGCAATGAAGTCACCGGCATGACCACCTATACCGACACCTACCTGTTCGAGAACGGTGCGTGGAAGTGCATCCAGGCCCAGATCACGGCGGTCGCGCCTGAGCATTATCCCGCCGATGACACGATCGTCAGCGTCTATATCAAGGGAAAGCTCCAGCACCGCGCGGCGGCGTGAATGCGCCGGCTGCGGGCAAGCCGGCCGGCATGCCCTGGCTTGCGTGTAGCGCAGGGGCGCTTCAACGCGCCGGGGATGGACGGCGGACAGGCGCGCGGTTAACCTCCGGCTTCCCCCGTGAGGATCACCATGTTCAAGCTCTATACCGCCCCCGGCACCTGCGCGCTGGCTTCGCATATCGCTCTGGAGGAGGCCGGCGCCTCCTATGCGGCGGAGCGGCTCGACTTCAAGAACGGCCAGCAGACTACCCCGCAATATCTTGCGATCAATCCAAAGGGGCGGGTGCCGGCGCTGGTGACCGACCGTGGCACCCTGACCGAAACGCCGGCGATCCTCGCCTACATTGCGCAAAGCTTTCCGCAGGCCAAGCTGATGCCGGACGACCCGTTCGCCTTCGCGCAGGCGCAGTCCTTCAACAGCTATCTCTGCGCGACGGTGCACGTCAATCATGCGCACAAGGGGCGCGGCTATCGCTGGGCGGTCGAGGAATCCTCGTTCGCCGACATGAAGCGCAAGGTGCCGGAAACCATGGCCGCGGCGTTCGCGCTGATCGAGCGCGACATGCTGAAGGGACCGTGGGTAATGGGCGAGCAGTACACGGTGTGCGACCCCTATCTGTTTACGATCGCCGGTTGGTTGGAGGGCGATGGTGTCGATCTCGCGGCGCTGCCGAAGGTGGCCGCTCACCGCAAGCGGATGTCGGAGCGGCCGGCCGTGCAGAAGGTGCTGGCGGACGTGAAAGCCTGAACGCGCAGGGTGGCACCCTACGCAACCTTTTTCCCGCGCTCCATTTCGCGACCGATGCCGAGCATGATGTTGCGCAGCCAGATCGAGCCCGGGTCCATCTGGGCGCGGGTCGGGTAGAACATGAACTGCTCGTCGATCCCGGGATCGAGCGGTGGCGAGACCGTTGTCAGCGATAGTTGCTTCGACAGCGCGGCGATCAGCCGGCGCGGCACGAAGGCGACGAGATCGGTGCGCGCGGCGACATGCAGCGCCTCGATATAGCCGGGCACGACCAGCGCGATCCGCCGCTCGATGCCCTTGGGGCGCAGCCAGATGTCGATCAGGTCCTCGCTCTGGCCGCGGATCACGACCGCGACGTGGCGCGCGTCGAGAAACACGTCCGGCCGCTTCAGCCGCGCGCCGACAGGGTGGCCCCGCCGCACCGCGAGCGCGTCGCTGTCGGTGTAGAGCCGTTGCCGGTGAAATCCGGTAAAGGCGTTGCCGATCGAGATCACCATGTCGATCGTGCGGGCGAACTCCGCGGTGAAGATCGCAGGTCCGCGCCACGGCACGACGTCGATCCGGACGTTCGGCGCTATCTTCGTGATCTTCGCCATCAGCGGCGGCATCAGAAGCTCGACCGCCAGATCCGGCATCATCAGGCGAAACTGGCGCTCGCTTCTGGCGGCGTCGAACTCATCGGCGATGAACAGGGAGCGCACCTGATCGAGCGCCTGCGCCAGGGGCGCGCGCAGCGCCTGTGCCCGCGGCGTCAGCTCCATCCGCGCTCCATTGCGAACCAAAAGGGGATCGCCGATCAGGTCGCGCAGCCGCTGCAACGCATGGCTGGCGGCCGGCTGCGACAGCCCGATCCGCATCGCGGCGCGGCTGACATTGGCTTCCCTGAGCAGCGCGTCGAGCGCGACCAGCAGGTTGAGGTCAAGCGAGCTCAAATTCATGGGGTGAATATATATCATACTCATTATCGATTGGAAGAATGGCATGCCGCGCGCGATGATCTGCAGCACAGATCAAAGGAGAGCCGCCATGAGCGCAGAAGCGAACAAGAAACTAGTGCAGCAGGTCTACACAGATTCCGCCAACCGGAGCGGCACCACCTTCGTCGATAACCTCGCCGAGGATGCCACCTGGATCGTGACCGGCCAGTATTCCTGGTCACATGAGTTCAGGGGCCGCGACGCTATCCAGAACGGCCTGATGGGCCATTTCCGCTCGTTCTTCGCCGTGCGGCCGCGCACGGTCGCGTTCAACTTCATCGCGGAGGGCGATTATGTCGTGGTCGAAGCCCGCGGCGATAACGTCACCAAGGCCGGGCTCCGCTACGACAATCAATATTGCATGGTCTGGCGCATCGAGGACGGCAAGATCAAGGAGATCAAGGAATATTGCGATTCAGCGCTGGTCGAGCGCGTGCTTGGGCCGTTTCCGGCAGAGCGAAAGCTCGCCGCCGTGGTTTAAGCGATTGAGCAGTGTTTGCGCGGAGAGCAGGCCGCATCGACGACCTGGCTCGCAAAAGTCCGGAACCTTTGCCGTCGCGGCAAGCGCGCTCGCGCTTGTGCGCATCTGGCGGAAGCGCAGCCGCACACGGCGTCAATTGGCGGCGATGAGCGGGCGCGAGTTGCAGGATATCGGCACGTGCTGGGCGGAAGTTGCCAATGAGGTGGCCAAGCCGTTCTGGCAAAGATGAAGACTGAAACGAAAACGGCGCCCTTGCGGGCGCCGTTTCTAATGATGCTGCGCTCAGGCCGCCTTCACCGACATATGCTTGAACATGTTGCTGCGGGCCTCGTCGTCCATCTCGGCCTTGAACTTGAAGCTGTCCTTCAGCGCGATCGCCTTTGCCGCCGCCGGACGGGCCGAAATCTCGTCGACCAGCCGCTTGACGTTGGGATATTTCGCGACTGCGTCGTCGCCGAGAACGAAGGGGAGCATGCGGGCCCAGCCCCAGACGTCCATGTCGACGATGGTGTAGGTGTCGCCGACCATGTAGCGGCGGTTTGCGAGGTGGTCGTTGAGAATACCGAAGTGCCGCTGCGCCTCGAACTGGTAGCGGTTATGGGCGTAGTCGATTTTTTCCGGCGCAAAATGCTTGAAGTGGACGGCCTGGCCGGAAAACGGGCCGACGCCGGTGGCGGCGAACATCAGCCATGACAGCAATTCGCCGCGGTTGGCCGGCGTGTTCGCAGGCAGAAACTTGCCGGTCTTTTCGGCGAGGTAGAGCAGGATGGCATTGCTGTCGAACACCTTGACGCCGTCGTCGTCGATCGCGGGCACCTTGGCGTTCGGATTGATGGCGAGATATTCCGGCTTGAACTGGTCACCCTTGCGGGTGTCGACGGCGACCGGCTCGTAGGCAAGACCGGCTTCCTCGAGGAAGAGGGCGACCTTGGTCGGGTTGGGCGATCCGTTGAAATAGAATTTGAGCATTTGGAATTCTCCCGCATTGCTTCTTGCCAGGACACTTGTTGCGACACGCGGCGGCATTGCCGCCTTGCGTCACGTCCATGCTCAAATTTTTGCGGGATGCGCAAGCGACGAGTTTGTTACCGGCCGGAGCCGGCGCTCTCGAGACGAGCGAAGCTCGCTCTGGAGACGAGCGAAGCTCGCTCTCTACGATAGCGCCAGACCGGCTATGCCGGCGACCGCAAGGCCGGCACCGGCAGCGATCATGAGGGATGCGAAACGTATTTCCGAACGCAGCGCGGTTCGTTGCCCCGTGCGCTCCGATCCTCGCGCATAGCCGTGCACAATGATCTGCTCACTGAAGGAGCCGCTGGCGTCAAGAATGTCGGTCAAGCCCGCACTGGCGACCAGGATGCCGAGGATGATCAGTCCGGCGGGGCCCATCAAACTCAACAGCAGTATTGGAAACAAGCCGATCAGGAAGATCGGCAGCAGCGGCAGCACAATGAACGACTCAGAGCCTCGCGTGCGCATGGCAGTAATCTCTTATGCAGAAATGAATGTATCACGTATCTCGTCAAACACATAGGAGCGAAAAGGCGCATCGCTACCCGCGTGCATGGCACGGCTGCTATGCTGGCGGACGGCGCCGGCTGCGCGGAGTATGGGCAAAGCCGAATTTCGCGCCATCGCCGGCCCGGCGGGCCATGCGCACGGTGCGGTGCTTTGGTGCGGCCGTGCCATGGGGCCTCTGGGCGTGGCGCGATGACGTGAAAATGAGGCTTACCCGGCCGCCATCCCGGAGCGGATTTCGGCGCGCAGCTCGTCGATCAGCTTCAGGCCGCTCTTGGTCTCGACATGCCAGAAGGTCCAGCCGTTGCAGGCGCCCGAGCCCTGCGCCACCGCGCCGATGCGGTGGATCGAGCCGACCTTGTCGCCGAGCATGATGGCGCCGTCGGCGCGAACCAGCGCGCCGTGACGCTTCTTGGAGTCGACCAGTTTGGTGCCGGGCGGAATCATGCCGCGCTCGATCAGTTCGGAGAAGGCCACGCGGGGGGCGTCGCGCGCGGTCATGAACGGCGCCAGCGTCGCGTCGGGCAGCGGTTCGACCGCCGCGATGCGCGCTTCGGCCGCTTTCGCATACGTCTTGTCGCGCTCGAAGCCGATGTAGCGGCGGCCGAGACGTTTTGCCACGGCGCCTGTGGTGCCGGTGCCGTTGAAGGGATCGATCACGAGGTCGCCGGGCTTCGACGACGACAGCAGCACGCGCGCCAAAAGGCCCTCGGGCTTCTGGGTTGGATGCACTTTCTTGCCGTCGGCGCCCTTGAGGCGTTCTTCGCCGGTGCAAAGCGGGATCAGCCAGTCGGAACGCGCCTGCACGTCCTCGTTGGCGGCCTTCAAGGCTTCGTAATTGAACGTATAGCCCTTGGCCTTCTCGTCGCGCGCCGCCCAGATCATGGTTTCATGGGCATTGGTGAAGCGGCGGCCGCGGAAATTCGGCATCGGATTGGTCTTGCGCCAGACGATGTCGTTGAGGACCCAGAAGCCGAGGTCCTGCATGATCGAGCCGACGCGGAAAATGTTGTGATAGGAGCCGATCACCCACAACGTCGCCGACGGCTTCATGACCCGGCGGCAGGCCAGCAGCCAGGCGCGGGTGAAATCGTCATAGGCGCCAAAGGATGAGAACTTGTCCCAGTCGTCGTTGACGGCATCGACATGGGATTCATCGGGGCGCTTGAGGTCGCCCTTCAGCTGCAGGTTATACGGCGGATCTGCGAACACCAGATCGACGGAACCCGCCGGAAGCTTCGACATCTCGGCGACGCAATCGCCGACGACGATGCGAGCGCTGGACTCAGACTCAAATTTAGTGCGGGGCGCCCTTGCAGACGCCCCGCGACGCGACACTACCATGACTCAATTACTCTGACTCAGGCGACGCTGTCGGCGACGCGGGACTAAACAACCGACTGGCGATACATTGACCCCGCAAAGTAAAAATCGACTTAACCAAGTCTGCTGCCGACAGAGAATGCGGAAGAGAGTCTGCCGATTACATTACCAGCAGAGATTGCGGCCGCTTGCGCACTAGGCAATTTTTGCCGGGCGGGCTATTGATTAATGGAATGGAAATTTTACGTGATTGCCGCGTTGGGTATTCGAGCAAACAGCCGGGGATGAGGAAACACCGCCATGCGTTACGATGATTTCCGCCGCAGCGACGACATTGAAGACCGTCGCGACGATAGCGGCGGCGGAATGGGTGGCGGTGGTGGCGGTTTTGGTCTGCCGATGGGCGGTGGCGGGCTCGGCATCGGCACCATTATCGTGCTCGGTCTGGTCGGCTATGCTTTCGGAATCGATCCGCGCATCCTGATCGGCGGCGCCGAAATCTTGACCGGCGGCAACCAGGCGCCGACCTACCAGACCGATCGCCGGTCGGGGCCGGCCAAGACCGGCGCGCCGAAAGACGAAGTCGGCAGCATGATCGCCGGCATTCTTGGCGAGATCGATGACCGCTGGAGCGAGATCTTCCAGTCCAGCGGACAGAATTACACGGGACCGCGCATCGTGCTGTTTCGCAACGCCACCAATGGCGGCCGCTGCGGCATGGCGCAGTCGGCGATGGGACCGTTCTACTGCCCGCCGGACAAGCAGATCTTCCTCGACACCGGTTTCTTCCGCGAAGTCGAGACGCGCTTTCGCGGCTGTTCGGGCAGCACCTGCAAATTCACGACAGCCTATATCATCGCCCATGAAGCGGGACATCACATCCAGAACCTGCTCGGCATCCTGCCGCGGGTGCAGCGGCTGCAGCAGCAGGCCGGCAGCAAGGCGGAAGCCAACGCGCTGCAGGTCAAGGTCGAACTGCAGGCGGATTGTCTTTCCGGCGTCTGGGTCAACCGCGAGGAAAAGAAACGTCCGGGGTTCGTCGAAGCCGGCGACATCGACGCGGCATTGAAAACAGCAACCGCGATCGGCGACGACACGCTGCAGCGACAGTCGACGGGCAGGGTGGTGCCGGACAGCTTCACCCACGGCTCCGCGGCACAGCGCAAGCAATGGTTCATGACCGGCTACCAGCAGGGCACGGTGCAGGCCTGCAACACGTTTGCCCAAGGCGCTTTGTAATTAAGGCGCTTTGTAATTTGAAGGCGCGTTATAGTTTCGCGTTGTAGTTTGAAGACGTGATGCCCGGCCTTTTCAACGCGAAGACGCGCTTCGCGCTTTAGGCCGGGCACGACGGGAAGAAGCGGTCATGTCCTCCATCGATGAATCAAAACAATTCGTGCCGCTCAACATCGCGGTGCTGACGGTCTCCGACACCCGCACGCTGGCCGATGACAAATCCGGCACCACGTTGACGGAGCGGCTGACGGCGGCGGGTCATCGGCTTGCCGCGCGCGAGATCATCGTCGACGACATCGATGCGATCCGCGTCATCATCAAGCGATGGATCGCCGACGAGGGCGTCGATGCCATCATCACCACCGGCGGTACTGGATTTACCGGCCGCGACGTGACGCCGGAGGCGGTCGAGCCGCTGTTCGAGAAGCGGATGGATGGCTTTTCCATCGCCTTCCACATGCTGAGCCACGCCAAGATCGGCACCTCGACGGTGCAGAGCCGCGCCACTGCCGGCGTTGCGGGCGCGACCTTCATCTTCTGCCTGCCGGGATCGCCGGGCGCCTGCCGCGATGCGTGGGACGGCATCCTCGCCGCCCAACTCGATTACCGCACGCGTCCCTGCAATTTCGTCGAGATCATGCCGCGACTCGACGAGCACTTGCGGCGGCCTAAAGCACAAGGCGCGTCGGCCTGACGAAGATTCAGCGTGGCCTAACCAGCCACGACCAGATCGCATGCCACATGTTGCGATACCATTCTTCGCGCAACTCATGTGCACGCTTGATGTAAAAATCCAGGAGGTCCGGCGTGACGCGCCGCGGGATATCGCGACGCCCCGGCTTCACAGTTCGAGTTCCCAGGTTTCGCCGATCAGGTCCTGGCCGAAACTGCGGTGCGGCTCGGTGGCAACCAGCTTGAATCCGGCTTCCTGGTAGATCTTGCGGGCGGCGACGAGGATGCTCTGGGTCCACAGCGTGATCCGCCGATAGCCGCAGGCCTTCGCGAACGCGATGCATTCGGCGACCAGCCGATGGCCCAGACCCTGGCCACGCCCGGCCGGGTCGACCAGCAAGAGCCGCAGCTTGGCGATATCGTCGGTGTGCCGCACCAGAAATATCGAGCCGACCTGCGCTCCCTCGATATCAGCGATCCAGCAACGTTCCCGCGATGCGTCGAACGAGCTGAGGAACTTGGCCGCGATCTCGGCGACGAGCCCCTCGAACGAGGAATCCCAGCCGTATTCGCGGGCGTAGAGCGCGCCGTGGCTCTGCACCACCCATCCCATGTCGCCGGGACGCGGCTCGCGCAGCGTCGCCGGCTTTGGCGCTACACTGCCATCACCGAGCAGCCGCTCGATGTCGGTCATTGCCCCGATCAGGCGCTCCCTGCCGCCGCGTGTCAGCGCGGCAAGCATCGCTGCGACGTCGTCCTTTGTATTGCGCTCGAGTTTGGCGAACGCCTGACGGCCTTTGGCGGTCAATCCGAGCCGGTATTGCCGGCGGTCGGACGGCAGCGGTTCGCGGGTGATCAACCCGGTTTCATCGAAATTCTGCACGATGCGGCTGAGATAGCCGGCATCGAGGCCCAATTCGGCGCCAATCTCCTTGGCTGAGAGATCTTCGCGGTGGGCGAGCTCGTACAGCACCCGGGCTTCGCTCAGCGAGAACGGGCTTTTCACGACCTGCTGGTCCAGCACGCCGAGCCTGCGGGTGTAGAAGCGGTTGAAGGCGCGAACCGCCGCGACTTCCCGTTCGGAATCCGGTTGTGGCATGATACTCCCTCGATATTTGCCATTGTCAAATATATAGTTGCTTTTGGCAAGTATATATTTGACGGCAGGCATCGTGCGAGGCGCGCCAGCCCCGTTCTACTTTGCATGGGGTTGTTTTCGATATTTTGTGTCTGGGCCCTGCGGTGTACCGCTTCAGGCGACGACCATGATCCGGCTGCGCAACTGGGTGCGCGCCGAGCGGCCGAGCTGGCGCAGCAGCCGCGTCTCGGAACGGCGCGAATCCGGCCGGTGGCCGCCAAGCCGCTCATAATGATCGCGCGCGATCAGGAGGCCCTGTTCCGCCGACGGCCCGGTAATCATGCGGGCGACGAATTTGAAGCCGTCGCGCAGCCGCGTGTCGGCGTAGGGCGAGCGGGCATAGCGAAAGACCCCGGCGCGCGGCCGGTCGCTGCTCGATACGTTCTGGATGAACTGCGTGGTCTCGTCGATCCATCCGTTGTCGAGCACCGCGCCGGCGTGCAGGAACATCAGCCATGGCGAGCGCGCCGCCCGCGCACCGGCGGCCAGCGCCGCGGCGCGTGTTCCTTCAAACTTGAGAAAGCCGCAGCCGGCGACGTCGGCCACCCGCTCGATCACGCCGTTGCCGGCCCTGTCGACCAACAGGACCTCGCGGATGACGCCGGCTGCAGCTCCCGGCACAAGCGCCGCAAGCGTTGCGACGGCGGGCTGCTCGACCCCTTCGGTTGGAATGATCACGCTCAACATGAATGAGGCTTCGGTGGCTCATACGAGGAAAAACGCTGCACTGTTATCACCTTGTCATAATCAAAGCAGCCGCTTGCGTGCAGTTTTTTGCGGCACCTGGCGCCGCTGCCTTCTACGACGTTTGCGCTTCATGTGAATTGTTGTCGATGATGTTCTTGATTTGTTCTTTTGACGTGCTATGTTCGCTTCATGAGCCGAGCATCCTCTCATGCCCTCAAGCACCCGCCGGTCACGGCGCCCTCCGAGCCGGCGGGTGCGACACCTTTTCCTGAGCTTGCGGTCACCATCGAAGGCAAGCGACGGCGTGGCCGCGGCGCGCAGTCCAACGATAGCGGCCGGTTCGAGGCCGAGGCGCGGGTTGCCTTCGACGATGGCTGGCAGAGCCTGGACGAGCTGCCGCCGTTCAAGACGACGGTATCGCTCGATACCTCGCGCAAGGTCATCACCCGCAACGACTCGCCCGACATCGGGTTCGACCGTTCAATCAATCCGTATCGCGGCTGTGAGCATGGCTGTGTCTACTGCTTCGCGCGGCCGACCCACGCCTTTCTCGGGCTGTCGCCCGGGCTCGATTTCGAATCCAAGCTGCTGGCCAAGCCGGACGCGCCGGAACTGCTCGAGAAGGAACTGGCCGCCTCCGGTTACGAGCCGCGCATGATCGCGATCGGCACCAACACCGACCCGTATCAGCCGATTGAGCGCGAGCACAAGATCATGCGCGGCATTCTCGAAGTGCTCGATCGCGCCGGCCATCCCGTCGGCATCGTGACCAAATCGGCGCTGGTGACGCGCGACATCGATATTCTGCAGCGGATGGCGAAGCGCAATCTGGCCAAGGTCGCCATATCCGTGACCACGCTCGATCCCAAGCTCGCGCGCACCATGGAGCCGCGCGCCTCGACGCCGCCGAAGCGACTGGAGGCGCTGCGGCAATTGTCGCAGGCCGGCATTCCCGCGACCGTGATGGTCGCCCCCGTCATTCCTGCGCTGAACGATTCCGAGATCGAACGCATTCTCGATGCCGCAGCCCATGCCGGCGTCAAGGAAGCAAGCTACGTGCTGCTGCGGCTGCCGCTGGAAGTGCGCGACCTGTTTCGCGAATGGCTGATGGCGAACTATCCCGATCGTTACCGTCACGTCTTCACCCTGATCCGCGACATGCGCGGCGGGCGCGACTACGACTCGCAATGGGGAACGCGGATGAAGGGCACCGGCCCGATGGCCTGGATGATCGGGCGGCGGTTCGAAATCGCCTGCGAAAAGCTCGGCCTCAACAAGCGCCGCTCGAAGCTGACGACCGATCATTTCATCAAGCCGAAGCGAAGCGGACAGCAACTGAGTTTGTTCTAGAAGCCGTCATTCGGGCGCAAGCGACTTGTCCGCCGTAGCTCGAAGAGCGAAGGCGGAATGTCGCCACGGAACAATGGATTGTTTCGTCGCTTACGCTCCCTTGCGCAAACGCTTCGCGTTTGTCGCAGGCAATGACGGATAGGAGAGTAGCATGAGTACCAAAGCGCCAACCCCCCGGTTCACGGTAATCACGCTCGGCGTAACCGACATGCGCGCCAGTATCGCGTTTTACGAAGCGCTCGGCTTTGCCCGAAAAATGCAGGCAACCGGCGAGGCGGTCGCTTTCTTCGACACCGGCGGCACGCTGATCGCGCTATTCCCGTGGGATCAACTCGCCCGCGACGTCACGCTGCCGGATGAGCCGCGGCCGAAAACCTTTCGCGGAACGACACTCGCCTGGAATTGCAGCTCCGTCGAGGAGGTCGACACCGTGCTGGATTTCGCAATCTCCTGCGGTGCGTCGCTATTGAAGCCCGCGCACAAGACCGATTACGGCGGTTACTCCGGCTATTTCGGCGATCCCGACAACCATCCCTGGGAAGTCGTGGTCGCGCCCGGCATCGAGGTTGGCAACGACCGGCGGGTTCATCTGCCGGATTAGAACCCACGATGCGATGGCCGCGCCGCTTCTCTCTGCCGGCAAGTTGCGGTATTGCAGCTTGATGAACCAGAAGCCCGCACCGCTATCGGAACAGCAGCCGCTCGTCATCTTGACGACGCCGCGGCTAATTCTGCGCGCTGTGGTCGAAGACGACATATCGGTTCTGCACAGTCTGATCTTCGGTGACAGCGATGTGATGCGCTTTGCATTTTCCGGAGCGCCGATGGCAGGGGACGCCGCCGAAGATTTCATTCGGCGATTCTTCACCTTCGGCCGCAGCCTCACGGGGTTTGCGGTTCTGATGGAAAAGCCTGCGGGCGAAATCATCGGCTTTGCCGGCTTGGCCCGATGTGACGCGCTGGGAGCCGACGATTTTGAGATCGGGTTTGTCCTTGCGCGCCGGGCATGGGGCAAGGGGATCGCAACCGAAATCGGCGAGGCGCAGCTTGCCTTTGGGTTCGAGCAACTCAAATGCGGCAGATTGCTCGGGCTGGTCGATCCGAGAAATGCACCATCCATTCATGCGCTCGAGAAGCTCGGAATGCGCTATCAGGAGACGATTGCGGATCCCGAACGCGGAAGTCGGAGCGTTTATGTGATTGAGGCCACGGAGTGGCAACGGCGGCGCGCTGAATAACGGGAATTGTGCCGGGTTTCCGGTTGCGCCCGGGCGCGCGCTTTCGCACGATCCCGGCATGATTCGGGACAAGTCCGCCAAGAAAAACGCCAAAAAAACCGATAAGAAGGCCGGTATGGAAAAGGCCGAGGCGCCCAAGGGCGTGATCGCGGTCGCGCCGCCGAGCTTTCGCCGCGAAAGAGCGCTGATCAAGCGTGGCATCTGGCCGGTGGCCGGCTGCGACGAGGCCGGCCGCGGTCCGCTGGCAGGTCCGGTGGTGGCGGCCGCCGTTGTGCTCGACCCCAGGCGAATTCCCAAAGGGATCGACGATTCCAAGCGGCTGACCGCCGAGCGCCGCGAGGAACTGTTCGAGGAAATCTGCGCGACATCGTCCTTTGCGGTCGCCTTTGCCTCGCCGGCGCGGATCGATCGCGACAATATCCTGCGCGCCTCGCTCTGGGCGCTGGCGCGGGCCGTGCGCGCGCTGCCCGAAATGCCGCAGCATGTGTTTGTCGATGGCCGCGACAAGATCGACGTGCCCTGCGACTGCGATGCAGTAATCGGCGGCGATGGCATCGTCATGTCGATTGCAGCCGCCTCGATCATCGCCAAGGTAACGCGCGACCGCCTGATGTGCGCATTGGCGCTGGATTGCCCGGGCTACGGCTTCGAAACCCACAAGGGCTACGCCGTGCCGGAACATCGCGAGGCGCTGGACCGGTTAGGCCCGAGCATCCACCACCGCCGATTTTTCGCGCCGGTGATCGCCGCGCGGCTGAAACATTACCCCGAGACGGCCCAAGAGACGGTCGAACCCGATCTCTTTACCGTGGACGGAGAGATTACTTCCGAGATTTCAGTCACGATCTGAGGCCGGTTGCCTCGGCGGCTGCTGCGCTCTATCAAACGTCCTGGGGACAGGGCTGCTCGGCCCTGGCATTCGGACGTTTCATGCGCTTCACCTCGCTCGTTGTCGAACTGATCCGCGCCCGGCCGCGGCTGGTGGTCTGGATCGTGGTGCTGGCCCAGGCCGGACTTTGGCTGATCCTGCCGATGCTGCTCTACCGCAGTCCGCCTGGCGACCTTGCCACCGCGCTGGCCTTCGGACGGGAATACCAGGTCGGAACCTGGCTCGGTCCGCCGCTGGCGTTCTGGCTCGCCGACATCGCTTTCCGCGCCGCCGGCAACAACATGTTCGGTGTCTATCTGCTGGCGCAGGCCTGCGCCGTCGTCACCTTCTGGATCTATTATCAACTGGCCCGCGCGATCGTCGGCGGGCAGCAGGCGGTGCTCGCGGTACTGCTCTCGCTGACGGTGGTGGCGTTCAGCTCGCCCGGCGTCGAGTTCGGCCCGCTGGTGCTGGCGCGCCCGCTGTGGGCGCTGCTTTTGCTGCATTCCTGGCAATTGATCGGCCAGAACCGGCGCAATGCGTGGTTCGCCTGGTCGATCGAGGCCGGGCTGCTGCTGCTGACGACGTCGGCCGCGCCCGGGATGCTGCTGATGCTCGCCGGATTTGCCGTTGCCACCGTGCGGGGGCGGCGCGTGCTGATGTCGCTCGACCCGCTCTATGCGCTGCTCGTGATCGTCGTCCTGGTGTTGCCCTATCTGATCTGGCTGCTCCGCGCCGACGCACTCGCCATGCCGCAATGGCCCGCGATCTCCGATCTCGGCGCGCGCATCCTGCAATGGGGTGAGCTGCTCATCGGCCTGGCGCTGGCGATGTCCGCCATCGTGCTGCTGGCAATCCTCAATTCCGGCTGGTTCGCCCGCAATGCCGGGGAAGCGCCGATCATCTACCGGCCACCGGTCGATCCGCTGGCGCGCGACTTCGTCTATTTCTTCGCCATCGCCCCAGCGCTGCTCGGAAGTTTCCTGGCCGGGCTGTTCAATTTCGACCACGTCGTGGGCGGCGCGGGCGTTGCATTGCTAATGTCGGGGCTTGCCGTGATCGTGGCGACCGGCGATCTGATTCACCTGCGGCGTCAGCGCGTGTTGCGCGCGGTCTGGGCCGCGGCGGTCGCCGCTCCCGCCGTCGCGGTGATCGCGACCGCGTTTGTTCTGCCGTGGACCGGCGCTGCCGAAGTGCCGACCGCGTTGCCGGCGAAGGCGATTGCGCATTTCTTCGGCGACAATTTCGAACGGCGAACCAACCAGAGGCTGCGTGCGGTAGCCGGCGATCCACAGCTGGCGAGTTTCATCGCGATGAGCGCCGGGCGGCCACATCTGTTGCTCGACGCCACGCCGGAACGAACGCCGTGGCTGTCGGCCGCGAAATTCAACCAGACCGGCGGCGTCGTGGTCTGGCGCGCCTCCGACACCTCAGGCACGCCGCCTCCCGAGATCGCGCAACGCTTTCCGGGCCTGGTGCCGGAAGTGCCGCGCGCTTTTGAATGGATGGTGAACGGCCGCCAGCCGCTGTTGCGCGTCGGCTGGGCCATCGTGCGGCCGAAAGCGCCGTAGTCGGTCCCTCGGCCCATCCTTCGAGACGCGCCCGCTTTTGCAGGCTCCTCAAGATGAGGGAGACACTGTCTGCTCAAGTGCCTTCGCAATGGCGCGCAGGTCCTGCCACGACATCCGCTTGTAGGAGGGCGACCGCAACAGGTAGGCCGGATGGAACGTCGCCATGGCGCGGATGGTGCGGGTGCCGGTGTCGTAGTCGAACCATTTTCCACGGGTCCTCATGATGCCCTCGCGGGTCGACAGCAGCGTTTGTGTCGAGGGATTGCCGAGCGTCACCAGCACGTCCGGGTTCACGAGCTCGATCTGCCGCTGGATGAACGGCAGGCAGATTTGCGTTTCCTGCGGCGTCGGCGTGCGGTTGCCGGGCGGCCGCCAGGGGATCACGTTGGCGATATAGGCCTTGCTGCGGTCGAGCCCGATCGCCGCGATCATCCGGTCGAGCAATTTGCCGGAACGCCCGACAAAGGGCAGGCCCTCGATGTCTTCGTCCCGCCCGGGCGCTTCGCCGACGAACATGATGCGGGCTTGCGGATTGCCGTCGGCAAACACCAGCCGCGTCGCGGTGTTTTTCAGCGCGCAGCCCTCGAAATTTTCCAGGAGCGTGCGCAGCGCTTCCAGCGTCGGCGCCGTTCGCGCCGCTTCGCGCGCGATGGCGATCGCCGCTTCCGGCGGGGGCGCTATTTCACTGCGCGGAACCGCCGGCGTCGCGGCGGGGGTTTCCCGCAACTGGCGGGGTGGCGCCGTCTCGCGGACCGGGACGGGGGCTATAGGGGCGTCGGGCTCGCTCAGCCGATCGACCGGCTCCTCCGTCAACGCGCAATCGACCCCGGCCTCCAGATAAAAGGCCAGCAATTGCCGAAGATTAGGCGCGGGTTCGGGGATCAAATCCATTATGCCAATCTAATATGGATCGAGCCGGCGTGAAACGCCTCGCATTGCATTTCCATGGTTGTCCTCCCCGCAAAAATCGGAAACAACGAGCCTTTAGAGCCGTTCTCAATCGGGCTGAGATCAGATCATGAGTGCAGAAGAACTTCCTCCCCGCGAATCCATGGAATTCGACGTCGTGATCGTCGGCGCCGGGCCGTCGGGCCTTGCCGCGGCGATCCGGCTGAAGCAACTCAATGCCGATCTCAGCATCGTCGTGGTGGAGAAGGGTTCCGAAGTCGGCGCGCATATCCTCTCAGGCGCCGTGATCGATCCGGTGTCCCTCGACAAACTGATCCCGGACTGGCGCGAGGATGCCGATTGTCCGCTGAAGACCCAAGTCAAGGACGATCGTTTCTACTGGACCACCGCAACCAGCGCGATCCGGCTGCCGAACTTCGCGATGCCGCCGCTGATGAATAACCATCACTGCTATATCGGCTCGCTCGGCGATGTCTGCCGCTGGCTGGGGCCGAAGGCGGAGGCGCTCGGCGTCGAAATCTATCCCGGCTTTGCCGCGGCCGAAGTGCTGTACGACGACAACGGCGCGGTGCGGGGTATCGCGACCGGCGACATGGGCATCGCCAGGGATGGCAGCCTCAAGGATTCTTTCACGCGCGGCATGGAACTGCTGGGCAAGTACACGCTGTTCGCCGAAGGTGCGCGCGGCAGCCTGAGCAAGCAGTTGATCGCGAAATACTCGCTCGACGCCAAGAGTGAGCCGTCGAAATTCGGCATCGGGTTGAAGGAAGTCTGGGAGATCGATCCCGCAAAACACCAGAAGGGCCTGATCCAGCATTCGTTCGGCTGGCCGCTCAACAATTCGACCGGCGGCGGCTCGTTCCTCTACCACTACGACGACAACAAGGTGGCGGTCGGATTCGTTGTGCATCTCAATTACGACGATCCGTATCTGTCGCCGTTCGACGAATTCCAGCGCTTCAAGACCCACC
Source organism: Bradyrhizobium algeriense (assembly GCF_003062295.1). Lineage (GTDB taxonomy): Bacteria > Pseudomonadota > Alphaproteobacteria > Rhizobiales > Xanthobacteraceae > Bradyrhizobium > Bradyrhizobium algeriense. The sequence goes on from NZ_PYCN01000012.1 coordinate 36,152, forward strand.
CTGCGATCCGTACCGTCTTCGAAGGCGGCAAGCGGCTTTCCTATGGCGCGCGCGCCATCACCGAGGGCGGCTATCAGTCGGTGCCGCGTCTGAGTTTCCCGGGTGGTGCGCTGATCGGCTGCGCCGCCGGCTTCGTCAACGTGCCGCGCATCAAGGGCGTGCACAATGCGATGGGCAGCGGCATGCTCGCTGCCGAACATGTCGCCGCAGCGCTTACCGCCGGGCGCGCCAACGACGAACTGGTTGAATATGAGAACGCCTGGCGGGATTCCGCCGTCGGCCGAGACCTGCACCGGGTTCGTAACGTCAAGCCGCTGTGGTCGAAGTTCGGCACCATCATCGGCGTCGCGCTCGGTGGCTTCGACATGTGGTGCAACACGCTGGGCTTCTCGCTGTTCGGAACCCAGTCGCACGCCAAGCCCGACCGCAAGACGCTGGATGCGGCGAAGGCGCACACCCCGATCGCCTATCCCAAGCCAGACGGCAAGTTGACTTTCGACAAGCTGTCGTCGGTGTTCCTCTCCAATACCAATCATGAAGAGGACCAGCCGATCCACCTCAAGGTCGCCGACATGAACCTGCAGAAGGCGTCAGAGCACGACGTCTTTGCCGGTCCGTCGAACCGCTATTGCCCGGCTGGCGTGTACGAATGGGTCGAGGAAGCCTCCGGCCCGCGCTTCCAGATCAACGCCCAGAACTGCGTCCACTGCAAAACCTGCGACGTGAAGGACCCGAACGGCAATATCACCTGGGTTCCGCCCGAGGGCGGCGGCGGGCCCAACTACCAGGGTATGTAGCGAGGCCGTAGACCACGATTGCGTGAGCTGGAGGAGGGTGATACCGCCTCCGGCCACGATACCGCCATAGTAAAAGCGTTTCCGGGTTGGGCTGGCTAAATCGAAGCCTCAAGGGCCTAATCTGCCAATCGATTCGCCAACCCGTATCCTTGCGGTTGAGGGCCAAAAGCGGCATTGTCGCTGCCCGAGATGCCGCCGCTTGGGTTTGCATTCGAGACCGATCGTAACGATCCCGCCATACATCCTGGAGCAAGGCGAACGTGATGCTTTCCACTCGTATGAATCGTTGGACCTTCGCCGCAATTACTCTCGCCGCACTGGCCGCACCGGCTGCGGTTTTGGCCCAGACGCCCGAACACACGGGCGATAACGCCGCGCAATTCCCGAGCAAGGCCGATCTGAAATCGCTGACGACGTCCGGCAGCTATCTGGCCGCGCGCCACGCCAGCGTCGAGCGCGACGCGGCTTCGGCCGCTGCGTTCTATCGCTCCGCGCTGCGCACCGATCCGAAGAACAACGAACTTTTGGACCGCGCCTTCATCTCCTCGCTGGCCGATGGCGACATCGATGAAGCGGTCAAGCTCGCCGATCGCATCCTGACGATGGACAAGGCGAACCGCGTCGCGCGGCTGGTGGTCGGCGTCCGCGACCTCAAGCAGAAGAAATATCCCGCCGCGCAGCTCAACATCAACCAGTCGATCCGCGGACCGATTACCGACCTGGTGGCGACGCTGCTGTCGGGATGGGCGAGCTACGGGGCGGGCGATGCCAAGGCGGCGGTTGCAGGTATCGACAAGCTGACCGGCCCCGAATGGTATCCGATCTTCAAGGATCTCCACACCGGGATGATCCTGGAAATATCGGGCAAGGACAAGGATGCCGGCACGCGGTTCGAGCGCGCCTACAAGCTCGACGATTCGATGCTGCGCGTGTCTGACGCCTATGCGCGCTGGTTGTCGCGCAACAAGGACGGCGCGGCGGCGGCCGGCATTTACGAGGCGTTCGACAAGAAGCTGCCGCGGCATCCGCTGGTGCAGGAAGGGCTGCGCGACACCCGGGCCGGCAAAAAGATGTCGCCGCTGGTCGATTCGGCGCAGGCCGGCGCAGCCGAGGCGCTGTACGGCATCGGCGCCACGCTGACCCGCCGCGGCGGCGAGGATCTGGCGCTGGTCTATCTGCAGCTTGCGCTCTACCTGCAGCCCAATCATCCGCTGGCTCTGCTGTCGCTCGCCGATCTCTATGAGTCCGTGAAGAAGCCCCAGATGGCGATCAAGGTCTACGAGCGCATGCCGGCCAGTTCGCCGCTCAAGCGCAATGCGCAGATCCAGCTTGCCACAAATCTCGACGCCGCCGACCGCAGCGAAGAGGCGATCAAGATCCTGAAGGGCGTCACTGGGGAAGCGCCGAAAGACATCGAGGCCATCATGGCGCTCGGCAACATCGAGCGCGGCCGAAAGAAATTCAACGATTGCGCCAACACCTATTCGCTGGCGATCGATGCGATGCCCGGGGTGACCGACAAGAACACCTGGGTCACCTATTATTATCGTGGTATTTGCGAGGAACGTTCCAAGCAGTGGAACAAGGCCGAGGTCGACATGCGCAAGGCGCTGGAGCTGCAGCCCGAGCAGCCGCATGTGCTGAACTATCTCGGCTATTCCTGGATCGATCAGGGCATCAACCTCGACGAAGGCATGAAGATGATCAGGCGCGCCGTCGATCAGCGCCCCGACGACGGCTACATCGTGGATTCGCTGGGCTGGGCGTTTTACCGGATCGGTAATTTTGAGGACGCGGTGAAGAATCTCGAGCGTGCGATCGATCTCAAGCCCGAGGATCCGACCATCAACGACCATCTTGGCGATGCCTATTGGCGCGTCGGGCGCACGCTGGAAGCCAAATTCCAGTGGGCCCATGCCCGCGACCTCAAGCCCGAGGCGGAGGAATTGCCGAAGATCGAGGCCAAGATCGCCAACGGTCTGCCCGAAGATACCTCTTCTGCGGCTTCCGCCGACAAGAAGAAAGAAGACGGCAGGGGCGGCTGAGGCAAGGACTTTGGGGGCTGTTCGGTAATGCCGGCATTGAGTGATGAGGCGCGCGCCAAGGTCAACCTGACCTTGCAGGTGAACGGCCGTCGTGCGGACGGCTTTCATGATCTCGAAAGCGTGGTGGCGTTCGCCGACTGCGCCGACCGGCTGACGCTGACGCCGGGTTCGAATCTGGAATTGACGATGTCCGGGCCGCTGGCGCTGGCCTGCGGCGAGACGTCGGACAATCTGGTGCTCAAGGCCGCGCGCCTGTTGGCCGAGCGCGTACCAAATATGAAGGCCGGCAGCTTCTCGCTCGACAAGGTCTTGCCGGTGGCGGCCGGAATCGGCGGAGGTTCGGCCGATGCCGCGGCGGCGTTGCGGCTGCTTTCGCAGTTGAATGGGCTCGCGCTCGACGATCCCCGCATCATCGAGGTCGCGGAACTGACCGGCGCCGACGTGCCGGTCTGCGTCAACTCATGTGGCTGCGTCATGACCGGCGTCGGCGAAACGCTGCAGCCGCTGAATTTGCCGAAAATGCCCTGCGTGATGGTCAATCCCGGCGTTCCCGTCGCGACCAAAGACGTCTTTGCCGCGCTGGGCCTGCGCAACGGCGAATTGCTGGTCGGCGCCACCGACGTGCTGCTGCAGGACCGCTGGCCCGACGATAACGCATCGCTCGAAGACTGGGTCGAAGCGCTCGCCGCCAGTTCGAACGATCTGGAAGCGCCGGCCATGCGCGTCCAGCCCGTGATCGGTGACGTCATCGCGGCGCTCAACGCGACCAACGGCGCCTGGCTGGCGCGAATGTCCGGATCGGGCGCCACCTGCTTTGCGATCTACGAGAACACCGCCGAAGCCGGCCGCGCGGCGGAGAAGATCCGGCGCGATCACCCCGGATGGTGGGTGCATGCAGGAACGTTGAGCTGAGATTCTCTTCGTAGGATGGGTAGAGCGAAGCGAAACCCATCAATTCAATTCATGCCATTGGCGACAATTGATGGGTTTCGCTGCGCTCTACCCATCCTACGAGTTGGGCCGCCGCGCCAGCGCCAGCGAAATGCCGAGGCCTGCGATGAACAGCCCCGAGCCCTGTCGCAATCGTTGAAGCAAATTCGGATTGCGCGTGAGACCGGCGCGCGCCGTGGCCGCCATCATCACTACGACGACATCGGCAAGCGTGTTGAGCGCCACCGAGATCAGGCCGAGCGCGATGAACTGGAGCGCAGGGTAGCCGCCGGCCGGGTCGAGGAATTGCGGAATGAAAGCCAGAAAGAAGGCCGCGGTCTTCGGGTTCATGGCTTCGACCAGCACGCCTTCCCGAAACACCCGTTCTGTACCGGCAGCGATGGCCTGTTGCGGCAGCAGATCGCGCGCCTCGCGAAACGTCTTGAGGCCAAGCCAGACCAGATAGATCGCGCCGGCAAATTTGAGCACAGTGAACAGTTCGGCGCTGGCCAGGATGATCGCCGAGACGCCAAGCGCGCCCGCGATCACATGCACGAGCCCGCCGAGCGCCGTTCCAAATGTCGAGGAGAAGCCGGCGCTTTTGCCGCCCGACAGCGTCCGTGCCGCGACGTAGAAGATTCCCGGACCAGGGACGACGGCGATGACAAGTGCGGCCAGGAGAAACAATGTGAAGTTGGTGCTGTTCAATGCGATCTCTCTTGTAGGATGGGTAGAGCGCAGCGAAACCCATCAATGGGCTGCCAACGGCGTGAATGATGGGTATCGCTTCGCTCCACCCATCCTGCGGACGTCTTAATGCGATCTTGCGAGACAGAACGCCACGACCTGCTCCAGCGCGGTCTTCATCGGTGAGGCCGGGAACAGCGCCAGCGCGTCGACGGCCATCGCGCCGTAATGTTGGGCGCGGCTGATCGTGTCTTCCAGCGCGCGGTGCTTGGTCATCAACCCGATGGCATGATCGAGGTCGCTGTCGCCGATCTCGCCGCGTTCCAGCGCCTTGACCCAGAACTTGCGCTCGCTGTCATTGCCGCGGCGGAACGCCAGCACCACCGGCAGCGTGATCTTTCCCTCGCGGAAATCGTCGCCGATGTTCTTGCCGAGTTTCGCGGCCTTGCCGCCATAGTCCAGTACGTCGTCGACGAGCTGGAACGCGATGCCGAGATTCATGCCGACCGAGCGGCACGCGGTCTGCTCGGCCTTCGGCCGGTTGGCGATCACGGGCCCGACCTCGCAAGCCGCGGCAAACAGTTCGGCGGTCTTGCCTCGGATGACGGCGAGGTATTCGTCCTCGGTGGTCGCAGTGTTCTTGGCGGCCGCAAGCTGCATCACTTCGCCTTCGGCGATGGTGGCGGCGGCGGAGGAAAGGATGTCCAGGGCGCGCAGCGAGCCGACCTCGACCATCATGCGAAAAGCCTGGCCGAGCAGGAAGTCGCCGACCAGCACGCTCGCCTCATTGCCCCACAGCATCCGCGCCGACAGCTTGCCGCGGCGCAGCTCGCTCTCGTCGACCACGTCATCATGCAACAGCGTCGCGGTGTGCATGAATTCGACGGAGGCCGCGAGCTTGATATGGCCGTCGCCGGAATAGCCGGTGAGGTTTGCCATCGCCAGCGTCAGCATCGGGCGGAGACGCTTGCCGCCCGACGAGATCAGGTGGTTGGCGACTTCCGGAATCATGGTGACTTCCGACCCCGTCCGCGACAGGATTGTGGCGTTGACCCGCTCCATGTCGGCGGCGACGAGCCCGACCAGCGCATCTATCGATGCGTTCGGGCTTTCGAAGGGTACAATAACCGCCACGCGGGTCTCCAATTTTGGCAAATTCGCACTATCCTTATTCTACAATAGAAAGTGCCGGCTAAGGCGGCAAGGGCACGTAGCGGTTGACAGACCCGGCGCCGCTGTCGCACCCGGGCGAAAAGGAGAGCGTCCCTTGCGGGAATTGGTCAGGACCAACGATATCGTGCTGGTTTCCGCAGTCGGCGCGCTGCTCGACGGCGCCAATATCCATCATCTGGTGCTGGATCAGAACATGAGCGTCATCGAGGGATCGCTCGGCATCCTGCCACGCCGCATCCTGGTTCACGAGGATGACAATCGCGCGGCCCGCCAGCTGCTGTCCGAGGCGGGCCTGGCTCACGAATTGCGCTCCGATGACTGACCCGGTCCTCGAACTCACCGAGGATGCGTTTCTCGGCGGGCAATTGCGTTTGATGCAACTAAAATCCGGACACCGCGCCGGTCACGATGCGGTGCTGCTGGCGGCGGCGACGCCAGCCCGTTCGGGCGACCGCGTCGCCGATCTCGGCGCCGGCGTCGGGGCCGCGGGCCTGGCGGTCGCCAGGCGCGTGACCGGCATCGATCTGGTCCTGGTCGAGATCGACGCCGCGCTGGCAGGGCTTGCGCGCGCCAATGCGGATGCCAATGCGATTCACGCTGACGTGATCGTGCTCGATGTGGAAGCCGATGCCACGGCTTTTGCCGCTGCCGGATTAGCGCCTGATAGCGTCGATGCGGTGCTGATGAACCCGCCCTTCAACGATCCCGCACGGCATCGCGTCTCGCCGGACACGGCGCGCGGGACCGCGCATATGGCGACCGCAACGACGCTCTCGAAATGGGTTCACGCGGCGCGGCGCATTCTCAAATCGAGGGGAGCGTTGGCGCTGATCTGGCGCGCCGATGGAATTGCCGAGGTGCTCTCGGCGCTCGATCACGGTTTCGGGAGCTTGCAGCTCCTGCCGGTTCACGGCGAGCCGCGGGCGCCTGCCAATCGCATCCTGGTTCGCGCCACCAAGGGCGGGCGGGCGCCGACGCAAATCCATCCCGCCCTGATGCTCAATGACGAGCAGGGCGCGCCCAATAAAAGAGTGCAGGAGATTCTGGCCGGGAAGGGGAGCTTGCCGCTCGCGTCCCCGTAACGGTAGCTCGCACGCCCAGTTTCCGGAACAGGACGCTATTGCGGAAGCGTCTCTGACTGTTGTTTGGGTGCCGATGTAAAGTGGATCGCGGCCAGAAGGCTGCCGATGAGCATTATCAGCAGGTAGATTTTCATGTCAGTCTCCGCTGCACCATTGCAGCTTTAACGTCTGCAATGCAAAAGGCGTTCCGGCCTTTGCAGTGACACTGGTGCGATAAAAAATGGTTAATTCGAGGTAACGGCATGAGTGAACAATTAAGTGATCGCGCGGGATTGCCGAACCTCATTGACAGGGTGAAGCAACTCATTCCGGCAAAATTCCGGCGCGACGTCCCGGTCGTTCCGGTTGTGCGCCTGTCGGGCGTGATCGGTGCGGTGACGCCGTTGCGGCCGGGGCTGACACTGGCGGGCATCGCCAAGACGCTGGAGCGCGCTTTCGCCACCAAACACGCCAAGGCGGTGGCGCTGGTGATCAATTCGCCCGGCGGTTCGCCGGTGCAATCGCGGCAGATCTATTTGCGGATCAGGCAGCTTGCCGCGGAAAAGAAACTGCCGGTGCTGGTGTTCGTCGAGGACGTCGCAGCCTCCGGCGGCTACATGATCGCCTGCGCCGGCGACGAGATATTCTGCGATCCGTCCTCGATCCTCGGCTCGATCGGCGTGGTCGGCGGCGGTTTCGGTTTTCAGGACCTGCTCAAGCGAATTGGCGTCGAGCGGCGGCTTTACACGGCAGGTGAGCACAAGGCGACACTGGATCCGTTCCTGCCCGAAAATCCTGATGATGTCGCGCGCCTGAAGGCGCTTCAGCGCGAGATCCACGCCATCTTCATCGCGCTGGTCAAGGGGAGCCGCGGTGCGCGACTTAAGGGAACCGAGGACCTCCTGTTCACCGGCGAGTACTGGGCGGGCGAGAAGTCCGTGTCGTTGGGCATTGCGGACAAGATCGGCGATATCAGGTCGACGCTGCGCGAACGTTACGGCGAGAAGGTGCTGACGCCTGTCATTGCGCCCGCCAGCGGGATGCTGTCCGGGCTGTTGGGCCGCAGGTCGCCGGGGGCGGGTTCGCTGGCCGCATTCGACGGTATCGGGGGACTGCCCGATGACCTGATTTCGGCGCTCGAAACAAGGGCGATTTGGGCCAAATTCGGGTTCTAGAAATCAACTGCAGGTCATCGAGCCGCGCCATTTAGTCCCAAAAGCGGAATTGCGGCGCAGGCTGGCTTGGGCGACAATGCACCCATTGGGGGCTGACACGTGAACGACAAGGATCGACCGATGCCGCCGCTGATCGCATTCGCGGGTGCCCTGGGTGGGCTCGCCGTGGTCCGATGGGCCTACAAGACTGCCGTACGGATCAACAGGGAACTGGAAGACGCGCGCCTGGCCCGCGTCGCCGAGGCCGCCCAGACCGCCGACATTCCGACGCTGCGCCGCGACCCCGTCACCGGCGCTTATCGGCCGGGCTAGACAAGCCACACAAACCGCCAATTCGGCGATGCCGGACCTCCGGCATCGCCTTGATTCCCTGCCGCCGCGTCGATACGGTCCCGCGCTCTTAAACCCCCCTTCGCGAGACCGATTCTGCCGATGGACGCACTTCCTGCCCATATGCGCCCGGAACGTTCGTTCCAGGGCTTCATCCTCGCCCTGCAACGGTTCTGGGCAGAGCAGGGCTGCGTGATCCTGCAGCCCTACGACATGGAAATGGGCGCCGGCACGTTCCATCCCGCGACGACGTTGCGCGCGCTAGGGCCGAAGCGCTGGAACGCGGCCTATGTGCAGCCCTCCCGCCGACCCAAGGATGGCCGCTATGGCGAAAATCCCAACCGGCTGCAGCACTACTATCAGTTTCAGGTGATCATGAAGCCGTCGCCGCCGAACCTTCAGGACCTGTACCTGAAGTCGCTGGCTGCCATTGGCATCGATTCCAGCCTGCACGACATCCGCTTCGTCGAGGACGATTGGGAGAGCCCGACGCTCGGCGCGTGGGGACTGGGCTGGGAGTGCTGGTGCGACGGCATGGAAGTCAGCCAGTTCACCTACTTCCAGCAGGTCGCGGGCGTCGAATGCGCACCGGTCGCTGGCGAACTCACCTATGGGCTCGAGCGCTTGGCGATGTATGTGCAGGGCGTCGACCGCGTCTACGATCTCAATTTTAATGGCCGTGACGGCGCCGACAAGGTCACCTATGGCGACGTGTTCCTGCAGGCCGAGCAGGAATATTCGCGGCACAATTTCGAATATACCGACACCACGATGCTGTTCGAGCAGTTCAGGATGGCGGAAGACGCCTGCCGGAAATATCTCGCGGCGGGGTGGCAAGAAAACTTGAAGTCGGGCGGCAATCAGAAGGAACATCTGATGGCGCTGCCGGCCTATGATCAGTGCATCAAGGCGAGCCACGTTTTCAATCTCCTGGATGCGCGCGGCGTGATCTCGGTGACCGAGCGGCAGAGCTACATCATGCGCGTGCGCGAACTGGCAAAGGCCTGCGGCGAAGCCTGGGTTCACACCGAAGCGGGCAGGGCGGTCTGATGCCTGATCTTCTGCTGGAACTGTTCTCCGAAGAAATCCCCGCGCGCATGCAGGCGAAGGCGGCGGACGATCTGCGCCGCATGGTCACTGACAAGCTGGTAGCCGAAGGTCTCGTCTACGAAGGCGCAAAGGCGTTCGCGACGCCGCGGCGGCTGGCGCTGACCGTGCACGGCATCCCGGCGCGGCAATCCGATCTGAAGGAAGAACGCCGCGGCCCGCGCGTCGGCGGCGCCGATGCGGCGATCCAGGGATTCTTGAAGGCCACAGGTTTGGCCCGGATCGAAGACGCGAAGATCCAGACCGATCCGAAGAAGGGCGATTTCTACATCGCGCTGATCGAAAAGCCGGGACGCGCCACGCTCGACGTGCTCGCCGAGATTCTGCCGGTCATCGTCAGAACCTTCCCGTGGCCGAAATCGATGCGCTGGGGCGAACGTTCGGCCAAATCAGGCTCGCTCTCCTGGGTGCGGCCGCTGCATTCGATCATCGCGACCTTTGGTCCGGAGACCGAAGAGCCCGACGTGGTGAAGTTTTCCGTCGACGGCATCGAGGCCGGCCAGACCACGTTCGGTCACCGATTCATGGCGCCGGCTGCGATCTCCGTGCGCCGCTTCGAGGATTACGAAGCCAAGCTGAAGGCGGCGAAGGTCGTGCTCGACTCGCAGGCGCGCAAGGACATCATCCTCGCCGACGCCAAGCAATTGGCGTTCGCGCAAGGTTTTGAACTGGTCGAGGATCAGGTGCTGCTGGACGAGGTCGCGGGCCTCGTCGAATGGCCGGTCGCGCTGATGGGGTCGTTCGACGAGGAATTCTTGTCGATCCCGGGCGAGGTGATCCGCGCCACCATCCGCAACAACCAGAAATGCTTCGTCGTCAGCGATCCCAAGACGGGCAAGCTGACCAACAAGTTCATCCTCACCGCCAACATCGAAGCTACCGATGGCGGCAAGACCATCATCGGCGGCAACGAGCGCGTGATCCGCGCGCGGTTGTCGGACGCAAAGTTCTTCTACGAGACCGACCTGAAGACGAAGCTCGAAGCGCGCCTGCCGAAGTTCGAGCAGATCGTGTTTCATGAGAAGCTGGGCACGCAGGCGGAGCGGATCAAGCGGATCGAACGGCTGGCCGCCGAGATCGCGCCGCTGGTCGGCGCCGACGTCGAGAAGGCGAAGCGTGCGGCTCATCTGGCAAAAGCCGATTTGCTGACCGAGGTGGTTGGCGAATTCCCGGAGCTGCAGGGCTTGATGGGAAAATACTACGCGCAGGCGCAAGGCGAAGATGCCTCCGTCGCCGCCGCGAGCGAGGAGCATTACAAGCCGCAAGGCCCTGCCGATCGCGTTCCCACTGATCCGGTGAGCGTGGCGGTCGCGTTGGCCGACAAGATCGATACGCTGGTTGGTTTCTGGGCGATCGACGAGAAGCCGACGGGGAGCAAAGATCCGTATGCGTTGCGGCGCGCGGCGCTGGGTGTCATCAGGTTGATCGTCGAGAATGCGCTTCGGCTGCCGCTCTTGAACGTGGCGGAGTCGACCATGGTTGGCTTGCCGGCAAAGGGCGACGCTCAGAAACTTCCGGGAGATCTCCTTTCCTTCTTCGCCGACCGTCTGAAGGTCCAGCTCCGTGACCAGGGCGCACGTCACGATCTCGTGGATGCCGTGTTCTCGCTCGGCGGCCAGGACGATCTGCTGCTGGTGGTGCGCCGCGTCGAGGCGCTTGGAAAGTTCCTTGACACCGACGACGGCAAGAACCTGCTTGCAGGGACCAAGCGTGCGAGTAACATCCTTGCGATCGAGGAGAAAAAGGACAAGCGCACGTTTGACGGCGCCCCGGATACCGGGCTTTACAATTTGCCTGAGGAAAAGGCGCTCGCCAGCGCGATCGATCAGGTCAAGGGCGAAGCCGGCTCCGCCGTTGCCAAGGAAGATTTCGCCAGCGCAATGAGCGCGATGGCCAAGTTGCGTCCGGCGGTCGATGCGTTCTTCGACAAGGTCAAGGTCAATGACGATGAACCCAAGGTGCGCGAGAACCGACTAAAGCTCCTGAACGAGGTCCGCGCGGCGACCCGCGCGGTTGCGGATTTTTCGAAGATCGAAGGCTAGATCATGGACCGTCAGACGCTCGCCGCTTACGAACTGGATGCGGCGGCGTTCGCGAAGGACTGGCTCGCTCAGCCGGCGCCCGTCGACCTGCAGGAGGTCGTCGAGCGGTTTTTCGTGCGCGGCGGCACTTCGGCCGATATCGGCTGCGGCTGCGGCCGCGAAGTCGCCTGGCTCCACGCAAACGGTTTTTCGGCCGTGGGCTTCGATCCTTCCGAAGGGCTGCTCAACGAGGCGCGCCGGCGATATCCCTCGTTCAAGTTCGCGCATGCCGAATTGCCCGAGCTGCGCGGTGTAGGCACCTTCGATAACGTCCTGTGCGAAACCGTGATCATGCATCTCGACCGCAAGCAGATAGCGGCATCGGTTCGCCGTCTGCTCGATATCGTCAAGCCCAGCGGCATTCTCTATCTGAGCTGGCGCGTTACCGAGGGCGCCGATCAACGCGACGCGCAGGGACGGCTTTACGCGGCCTTCGATTCCGCTTTGGTGCTGGCGGAATTGAAGGCGACGACGGTGTTGCTGGATGAAGAGGCAGTCAGCGCCTCATCCGGAAAGAAGATTCATCGGCTCGTGGTGAAGAAGCCGGGGCTGGAAATTCGCGAGTAGCCCCGGGCCAAAGAAAACCCCGCCCGGAGGGGACACACCGGGCGGGGCTTTTTGTCCGGTCGTATCTCGCGCACATCCGCTTGCGCGGCGCCCGGACCAATCGTTCAGGCTACTGAAGGTCAATCGACCACCTGAACGATGCGGCGCGAACGCGGTTCGACCAGTATCGTCTGGCCGTTCACCACGGTGTAGCGATAGGGCGTCATGCCGAACGATTGCGGCACGTCGTAATAGGTCACGCCGGCTTCCGGCAGCACGGCGCCAACCGTCACGCGCTCCGAAATCGTGTAGTTCGGCACGCGCTCACGCACGATGTATTCGCGGAAGGCCGGCCGCTGGTCGGCAGTGATGCCTTCGTGTTCGCCGATGACGACCGTGCTGCTTCCGGCGGTGCCGGTGGTGATCGTGCTTTGCGCCTGAGCCGCGATCGGGGCAGCCATCGCACCGGTGATCGCCGCAATGGCAAGTAGTCTGTTCCGCATGGTCAACTCCTTCGCGAGAAGAAAGGCGCCGGCTTTCGCCAGCACTCACATGCGGGCCAATTCATCGCGCGCGGCATTGTTCCGGCAAAACCGCGGCCTCATACGCGGCATTTCTGGGGAATTGTTGCGGAGCCTGGAACCCTTTGAAGTCGTGAGCGTCTTGCTATTCCGAAACCGCGCCAGCGGTTAAGTTGCGGCCCTCGATTCGATTCCCACCCATCAGCCGGAGATTTCAATGACCATCACTGCTGCGCACATTTCCCCGATCGTCGCGCTGATTGCGGGAGTCTTGATTCTGATTATGCCGCGGTTCCTGAATTTCATCGTCGCCATCTACTTGATCGTAGTCGGTTTGGCCGGTCTCGGCGTGTTCAAGATGCTTCGGTTCTAGCGTTTCGGTTCTGATTGAATCAGAACCGAAACTCTAGATTCCTGTTTGACGCGTTTTCTTCACGCGAACCGGTATCCACTTTGCTCGAAAACGCTATACCGCAGGAAAGCAGGGTTTCGCGGCTTGCGCGGAACCCTTCAAAGTGGTGTAAGGCGCGCAATCTTCTCACCTTTTCGGATAGTTGGAATCCATGGCCAAAGCCGTCGCGAAGTCCAAGAAGGCTGCAGTGAAATCTGTAGCGAAATCAAAGCCATCGGCCCGATCCAAGGCCGCTGTGGCCCCTTCCGCCCGCAAGGCGCTGAAGAAGGCCCCGGCCAAGCCGGCCGCCAAGGTCGCGGCCAAGAAGGCCGCAGTCCGCAAGCCGGCCGCTGTGGCGGTAAAATCCGGCAAGTGGGTCTATACCTTCGGGGACGGCAAGGCGGAGGGCAAAGCGGGCCTGCGCGACCTGCTGGGCGGCAAGGGCGCCAATCTCGCCGAAATGGCCAATCTCGGCCTGCCGGTGCCTCCGGGCTTCACCATTCCGACCTCGGTCTGCACCTATTTCTACGCCCACGACAAATCCTATCCCGCCGCGCTGAAGGCGCAGGTCGAGAAGGCGCTCGATCATGTCGGCAAACTGACCGGCAAGTCGTTCGGCGATCCGAAGAATCCGCTTCTGGTCTCGGTCCGCTCCGGCGGCCGCGCCTCGATGCCGGGCATGATGGATACCGTGCTCAATCTCGGCCTCAACGACAAGACGGTTGAAGCGCTCGCCGACCTCTCCGGCGATCGCCGCTTTGCCTATGACAGCTATCGCCGCTTCATCACGATGTATTCGGACGTGGTGCTCGGCTTCGAGCATCATCACTTCGAGGACATCCTCGACACCTTCAAGGATGGCCAGGGCTATACGCTCGACACTGATCTCTCCGGCGACGACTGGGTCGAACTGGTCGGCAAGTACAAGGAAGCCGTGGCGCGCGAGACCGGCAAGGATTTCCCGCAGGATCCGCACGAGCAATTGTGGGGCGCGATCGGCGCGGTGTTCTCGTCCTGGATGAATACGCGTGCGGTGACTTACCGCCGCCTGCACGACATCCCGGAATCCTGGGGCACCGCCGTCAACGTCCAGGCCATGGTGTTCGGCAATATGGGCGAGACGTCCGCGACCGGTGTAGCGTTCACCCGCAATCCCTCCACCGGCGAGAGCAAGCTCTACGGCGAGTTCCTGATCAACGCGCAGGGTGAGGACGTGGTGGCGGGCATTCGCACGCCGCAGGACATCACCGAGGAAGCGCGCCAGGAATCCGGCTCCGACAAGCCGTCGATGGAAAGCGCGATGCCGGAAGCCTTCAAGGAGCTGACGCGGTTCTACACGCTGCTCGAAAAGCACTACCGCGACATGCAGGACATGGAGTTCACGGTCGAGCAGGGCAAGTTGTGGATGCTGCAGACCCGCGGCGGCAAGCGCACGGCGAAAGCCGCGCTGCGCATCGCGGTCGAGCTCGCCAATGAAGGCCTGATCTCGAAAAAGGACGCGGTGATGCGGATCGATCCGGCTTCGCTGGATCAATTGCTGCATCCGACCATCGATCCCGCGGCCAAGCGCGACGTGATCGCGACCGGCCTGCCGGCCTCGCCCGGCGCCGCATCGGGCGAGATCGTGTTCTCGTCCGACGAAGCCGCAAAACTTCAGGCCGACGGCCGCAACGTCATTCTGGTGCGCGTCGAAACCAGCCCGGAAGACATTCACGGCATGCACGCCGCTGAAGGCATTCTCACCACCCGCGGCGGCATGACCTCGCACGCCGCCGTGGTCGCGCGCGGCATGGGCAAGCCCTGCGTCTCCGGCTGCGGCGCCATTCGCGTCGATTACGGGCGGGGCACCATGAGCATCGGCTCGCGCACCTTCAAGACCGGCGACGTCATCACCATCGACGGTTCGCTCGGCCAGGTGCTGGCCGGCCGCATGCCGATGATCGAGCCGAAACTGTCGGGCGAATTCGGCACGCTGATGGGCTGGGCCGATCAGGTTCGCAAGCTCGGCGTTCGCGTCAACGCCGACACGCCGGAAGATGCGCGCACCGCCATCAAGTTTGGCGGCGAGGGCATCGGGCTGTGCCGCACCGAGCACATGTTCTTCGAGGAAACTCGCATCCGCACCGTGCGCGAGATGATCCTTTCCGAGGACGAACAGTCGCGCCGCGCGGCGCTGTCAAAACTGCTGCCGATGCAGCGCGCCGATTTCGTCGAGCTGTTCGAGATCATGAAGGGCCTGCCGGTCACGATCCGCCTGCTCGATCCGCCGCTGCACGAGTTCCTGCCGCACACTCAGGCCGAGATCGAGGAAGTCGCGCGCGCGATGAACACTGATCCGCGCCGGCTCGCCGATCGTGCCCGCGATCTCGCCGAGTTCAATCCGATGCTGGGCTTCCGCGGCTGCCGCCTTGCGATTGCCTACCCGGAAATCGCGGAGATGCAGGCGCGTGCGATCTTCGAAGCGGCGGTCGAAGCCGAGAAGCGCACCACCAAGGCCGTCGGCCTCGAGGTGATGGTGCCGCTGATCGCGACCAAGGCCGAGTTCGACCTGGTCAAGGCGCGGATCGACGCGATGGCGCAGTCGGTGATGAAGGAGACCGGCAAGAAGCTCGCCTATCAAGTCGGCACCATGATCGAGCTTCCGCGCGCGTGCCTGATGGCCGGCGACGTGGCGCAGACCGCGGAGTTCTTCTCGTTCGGCACCAACGACCTGACCCAGACCACCTACGGCATCAGCCGCGACGACGCCGCAAGCTTCCTCGGCACCTATGTCAGCAAGGGGATTTTGGAAATCGATCCGTTCATCTCGGTCGATCGCGATGGCGTCGGCGAACTGGTGAAGATCGGCGTCACCCGCGGCCGGAAGGTCCGGCCCGGTCTCAAGGTCGGCATTTGCGGCGAGCATGGCGGCGATCCTGCCTCGGTGGCGTTCTGCCACGAGATCGGGCTCGACTACGTGTCGTGCTCACCCTATCGCGTGCCGATTGCGCGCCTCGCCGCCGCGCAGGCCGCGCTCGGCAAGACGGTCGCGAGCCAGGCGTAGTTTAAACGCTCGCTATCAACGGATACGACGTCATGCCCGGGCAGAAGCGCGTCTTCGCGCTAGATGTCCCGGGCATTCGCGTTTTGGCGCACGCGTGAAAGCCGTCATTGCGATTGACTGCTTTCAGCATGATAGCGTGAATTGGAACTCGCGCGTCGCGACGTGGGCGAGCGTGGTGCGTACGTGCGCAAAAATTTTCTTCATCATCTTCGTTGACGGGATATTTACCACTTTCATCGCGCGTCTGTTTACCAACACTTCTCATGCGGTCCGCGAAAATCCCGCGATGCCTTGCGTGTAGCACGCAGGCCACGCCGATTAACTCCCCGGCAACCTAAATTCGATACCAACAAATAAGGTCGAATTGCACGGATGTACTGACGTTCGATCGTGTAAGTGTTGCGTGAGCGTATCGATGTTTGTGTTGCGTAGCCAGCCGAAGGGCGCGCGGTTCGCGTCCTTCGGCCTCGGTCTCTGCGTCTTCGCTTTGATGCCGACCGAGATCGGATATCAGGATATTGCTTCGCTGCTGGCGCGCCAGCCCGGCGTCGCCGAGCGCTGGCAGAAGCGGGTGTTCTCCTCCGCCGGCACCATACAGGTCGCAACCTTCTCTTTCGGCCGTCCGATCGGAACCTCCTCGCCGCAAACCGCGACCTACCGGCTGGCGAGCCTCGACAATCAAGGCATCGACATCGCGGGATCCGTGACGCGCAATCCGCTGGTCGCGCCGCCGCCGCGTTATCACGCCGCCGATTTCCCCAAGGTCGATCGCACGCTGAAAGGCGATCGCCTCGTCGTGACGCCGCCGCCTGCTGAAACCGCAAGCCCCGCCGGGCGCGCGCCGGCGACCGAGGACCCCGCGACATCGAATACATCGGTCAAGGGCGCCAAGACCGCCGAGACGGCGCCATCCGTCGAGCGCGCGGCGCTCGATCCGGAGCTGCAGGCCGCGCTGCGCGCGCCGCCGCTGGCGCAATACGACATGTCGCTGTCGCTCGAAACCAGGCCTCAGGACGATCTCAAGACTGTTCCGGAAAAGCGCGAGGCCGCGCGCACGTCCGCGCCGCGCGACGGCTTCTCGTTCAAGACTTCGAGCCTGTTCTTTGGTTCGTCGCTCGGCTCGCCGGAGAGCATCGAGCGCTGGCGACCTGGCGAAGAGCCCGTCATCGTGATGCCGGGCGCTGTTCCCGATCCCGACATGAAAGTGATGGCCTCGCTGCCGGTCGATGCCGATGGTCCGGTGCGGGCCGGCGAGATGGGCGAGAGCGTTGCCCCGAAGGGCGAAGTCAATTCCGACAACCAGCGCACCAAGACGCCCGCCGAACGCCTCGGCCTGTTCGACGACAAGTCGCGCGCCAAGTCGGAGAAGTGTTTGGCGGAAGCGGTCTATTTCGAAGCCCGCGGCGAAGCGGTACGGGGCCAGATCGCGGTGGCGCAGGTGGTGCTGAACCGCGCCTTCTCCGGCAAATATCCCGAAACCGTGTGCGGCGTGGTCTACCAGAACAAGCACCGCCATCTGGCCTGCCAGTTCACCTTCGCCTGCGACAACAACAAGGACGTCATTCGCGAGCCCGATATGTGGGAGCGCGCGCAGAAAATCGCGAAAGCGATGCTCGACGGCCAGCTCTGGTTGCCGGAAGTCGACAAGTCGACGCACTACCACGCCTATTGGGTGCGGCCGTCCTGGGCCAATGAAATGAAGAAGATGTACAAGACCGGCGTGCACACCTTCTACCGGCCGCGCGCCTGGGGCAACGGCAACGACGCGCCGAGCTGGGGAAGCCAGGCCGAAACCGCGGCAATCTCCGCCAAGCTCGCCGAAGCCGCACAGAGCTCCGCCGAGCAGGCGAGCGCGAAACGGTAGCTCTCGACGTCGTCCCTGCGAACGCAGGGACCCATAACCACCGGCGGTGGTTGTTGAACGAAGCCGGATGACGGGCACTTCCTCAAAGCGCGCGGCCGCGGCGTATGGGTCCCTGCTTTCGCAGGGACGACGTCTTGGTGGGCTACGAACTGAATTTGCTCTCATTGCACTCGCCGATTTTGCAGGGCTGCCCTGCAGTGAGAATTTTCTTGCGGCTCCCCTTGGGGTTTTCATGCAAATGCATTAAGTCATGCCGGCGCATTGGTTCGGCCCGCAGGAAATTCATATGTCAGCAACGACCGGCGATCTTCGTCCATCCTCCGGCCTTGGCACCTGGCGGACGCCGCTGGTGATCATCATTTGCGGATGCTTGATCGCGCTGCTGAGTTTTGGGCCGCGCTCGAGCCTTGGATTTTTCGTCCAGCCGATGAGCCGCGAGTTCACCTGGGGGCGCGACGTCTTCGGCCTCGCGCTGGCGCTGCAGAACCTGTTGTGGGGCCTGGGCCAGCCGATCGCGGGCGCCATCGCCGATCGCTTCGGTGTCCTGCGTGTGATGATCGTCGGTGCGCTGCTCTATGCCGGCGGTCTGCTGCTGATGCGGTATTCGACGGCGCCGTTGTCGCTCGATCTTGGCGCCGGGGTCCTGATCGGCTTCGGACTATCAGGCTGTTCGTTCAACCTGGTGCTGTCGGCGTTCAGCAAGCTCTTGCCGCCCGAGAAGCGCGGCTTTGCGCTCGGTGCCGGCACCGCGGCCGGCTCGTTCGGACAATTCCTATTCGCGCCGTTCGGCGTCGCGATGATCGACAATTTCGGCTGGCAGGCGGCGCTGACGGTGTTCGCGCTCCTGATGCTCTTGATCGTGCCGCTGTCGCTGGCGATCGCGACGCCGCCTTCGACGTCATCGAACGAGCCTGTCGGGGACCAGCAATCGTTCAAGACTGCGCTGGCGGAGGCGTTCGGCCATCGCTCCTATGTTCTGTTGGTGCTCGGCTTCTTCACCTGCGGCTTCCAGCTCGCCTTCATCACCGTGCATCTGCCGGCCTATCTGGCCGATCGCGGGGTTGCTGCGTCGACCGGCGGCTGGGTGGTCGCGGCCATCGGCCTCTTCAACATCATCGGCTCGCTCAGCGTCGGCTGGCTGCAGAACAAATATCCGAAGCGCTATATTCTCTCGCTCATCTACTTCGCCCGCGCGCTGTCGATCATGGCGTTCATCTCGTTTCCGATCACCACCTTTTCGGCGATCGTATTCGGCGCCGCTACCGGCCTGACCTGGCTCTCGACGGTGCCGCCGACCTCGGCGCTGGTGGCGCTGATGTTCGGCACCCGCTGGTTTGCGACGCTGTATGGCTTTGCCTTCGTCAGCCATCAGGTCGGCGGTTTCCTCGGCGTCTGGCTCGGCGGCGTGGTGTTCGAGCAGTTCGGTTCCTATACGCCGATCTGGTGGCTCTCGATCTTCTTCGGCGTGCTGTCGGCGCTGATCAACCTGCCGATCGTCGAGCAGCCGGTCGCGCGCCCGGTTGCACAACCCGCCTGATGCGGTAAACACTCCTGACTGAGAAAAGTCCGGGGAGTTTGCCGTGGGAACGTTCAAGGCCATCAGGATCGACAAGGCGGAGAAGGGCACCACCGCCGCACTGACGCAGTTCGACGAAGCCGAGCTGATGGAAGGCGACGTCACGGTCGCGGTCGAGTGGTCGACGCTGAACTACAAGGATGGCCTGGCCGTCACCGGCAAGGCCCCTGTGGTGCGGCGCTTCCCGATGATCGCCGGCATCGATTTCGCAGGCACCGTCGAGCAATCCTCACATCCAGCGTGGAAGGCCGGCGACAAGGTCGTCTGCAATGGCTGGGGCATGGGCGAGACCCATCTCGGCGCCTATGCCGAGAAGGCGCGCGTCAAGGGCGACTGGCTGGTGCGGCTGCCCGACAACATTTCGACCCGCGACGCGATGGCGATCGGCACCGCCGGCTACACCGCGATGCTCTCGGTGCTGGCGCTGGAGAAGCATGGCCTGACGCCTGCGAGCGGCCCTGTCGTGGTGACGGGAGCTGCCGGCGGCGTCGGTTCGGTCGCCACCGCCGTGCTCTCGAAACTCGGCTACCACGTCATCGCATCCACCGGGCGCATGTCGGAGGCCGACTACCTGAAGGGCCTCGGTGCCGCCGAGGTGATCGACCGTGCCGAACTCGCAGGGCCCGCCAAGCCGCTGGCGAAGGAGCGCTGGGCAGGCGGCGTCGACAGCGTCGGCTCGACCACGCTCGCCAACCTGCTTTCGATGACGAAATATGGCGGCGCCATCGCCGCCTGCGGGCTTGCCGCCGGCATGGACCTGCCGTCTTCGGTCGCGCCTTTCATTTTACGCGGGGTGTGCCTTCTGGGCATCGATTCCGTGATGTGTCCGCTGCCCCAGCGCAAGCTTGCCTGGAACCGCCTTGCAAGCGATTTGGATAAGGGGAAACTTGCTGATATTACTCAGGAAATAGCCCTCGACCAGGTCATTGGAACCGGTGCGCAAATACTCGCCGGCCAGGTCCGCGGTCGAATCGTGGTAAAAATTCTCTAACGGCGTTCAGACTTTACCAACCAACCTGCTCCAATGTTGCCACTGTTGATATGGTAAGCACGGGGTAAAGGCGGGCGCCCGCGCTATTGTTAAGTTGGAGTAGCTGCATGCTTGCGCGTTTGGTTCTGGGGGCCGTCACGGCAGTCGCGATGATCGTTCCTGCGCTCGCCGGGAGCATGAATGCTGACGAGGCGCGCAGGTTTGTGAGCGGCAAGGTTTTCGCCTTTACCTGTTTCGACGGTACCCGTGGCGCCGGCCGCATTCTCGAAGATCTCGGCGCAGCCGGTTCTGTCCAGTTCAGCGGCTCGGGCCCGATCCGCCATGTGCGCCTGCCCGGCAACACGCTGCAGATTCGCGGCCAGGCCGTTTGTGCTTCGATCAAGGGACTTCCGTTCGAGCCGTGCTTCAATCTCGACAAGCGCGACGATCGCTCGTTCCGCGGCTCCGTCTCGGGCATGGGCTTCGCCTATTGCGATTTCCGTCATCAGGGTGCCTCGCAGATGCTGATGGCGCGCTCCGTGGCGCGACCGCGCTCGCTGCATCGTCGGGACGAGCCGTCGCGCACGTCGGCTGACGCACGCGCTGAAGTAACGGGGCGGGTCGAGACGCCAACGGTCGAGAGCGCCAAGCTCGAGCCGGTGAAGGCCGAGCCGAAGCTGGAGCAGGTCAAGTCTGAACCGGCCAAATCCGAACCGGCCAAGACCGAGAGTGCCCCGGAGCTGCGCCGCTCGACCGATTGATCGCGCGGTAAGCCGGCCTCGGCTCCGGCGAATCCATTTCAGCTGACGAACGCCAACCCGTAGTCATACGGGCTGGCGGATTCACGTCCCGGTAGCGAATCTCATTCCAACTGGTGACCGGCAGAGAAGGCCGGGGGGCGGCCCAACCCATGAGATCAATCATGCCGGTGTATTTTTTTCGGATCAGCCACGGCAGCTACGCAGGCGCATCCGATCAGGGATCCGAATTCGCAAGCCGCGAGGCCGCCTGGACCGAGATGACCAAGGTCTGCGGTAACCTGCTCGGCAGCCTTTCGCGCAGCCTGAAACAGAACGCCGAATGGCAGATGGAGCTTCTGGACGAGGCCAAGAAGCCCGTGTTCAGGATTCGTCTTGTCGCCGAATCCGTCGGTTAGCGCTCGATCCGGCGTACGCCCCGGCGCCCGGTAATTTTACGGAGCGCCAAATTAACCATCGCTTGGAACCTGGCGCGTACCGTTGCCGAATATTCCCGGCGCATCGAAGATTTGACGGCAGTTCCTCATAATTCAGCGGCGCCTGTCTCCAACGCTTGAGAGAGCCAGCCATGTCCGCACTTTCCATTCGCGCCAAGGTCATCGCCGTGATCGCATTCATGCTGATCGCAATGTCCGGCATGGGCCTGCTGGCAATCCGCAGCATGCAGGTGATCAACGCCCATACGGTGGAAATCGCTTCGAGCTGGCTTCCGAGCGTCCGGGTGCTCGGTGAACTGCGCGCGAATATCAACCTGTTCCGCGTTGCACTCCGTGCCCATGTGATGGCGGAAACGCTGGAGGCGAAGGCCGCCAACGACAAGCGACTGGCCGGTATCCTCGAAAGGATCGCAAAAGATCGCAAGGCTTACGAGCCGATGATTACCTCTCCCGAAGAGCGCTCGATCTACGAGAACTGGGCGCGCGCCTGGGACAAGTACATCACCGGCGTTCAGGACGTGATCGAGTTGTCGCGTCAGAGCATCGGACGGATTCCCCATGAGGCGAGCGAAGCCATCTCCAAGAAGGTTGCGGTCATCGCCGCTGAATCCGATGCGTTCCTGGAAAAATCCATCAATCTCAACAATGCGGGCGCGGACACCGCGACCCGGCAGGCCGCGGAAGGTTATAATTTCGCGTTCTGGATTGTTCTGGGCGTTGTCGCCGCCGTCGTCATCTGCGGTGTCGGCGTGGGAATGTATCTCGTCCGCGACCTCTCGAGCGGAATTGCATCCATCGTGATGCCGATGCAGGCGCTGGGAAGCGGCGACCTGTCCGCCGCAGTAACGCGCCGCGGTGAGAAGACCGAAATCGGCGCGATGGCGGATGCCCTGCAGGTATTCAAGGATGCGCTGATCGCCAAGAAGGCCGCCGACGAGGCCGCCGCCCGCGATGCCGAAGCCAAGATCGAGCGCGGCCGTCGCGTCGACAGCATCACGCGGGACTTCGAAGCCATGATCGGCGAGATCGTCGAAACCGTGTCGTCCGCCTCGACCGAACTCGAGGCATCCGCAGGCACGCTGACTTCGACCGCGGAGCGCGCCCAGGAGCTTGCCACCACCGTCTCGGCAGCCTCGGAAGAGGCTTCCACCAATGTGCAGTCGGTCGCATCCGCCACCGAGGAAATGGCATCCTCCGTCAACGAGATCAGCCGGCAGGTGCAGGAATCCGCGCGGATGGCGAGCGACGCTGTGGATCAGGCGTCACGGACCAATGATCGCGTCGGCGAATTGTCGAAGGCGGCCGCCCGCATCGGCGATGTGATCGAGCTCATCAACAACATCGCGGGCCAGACCAATTTGCTTGCTCTCAACGCCACGATCGAGGCGGCACGCGCCGGTGAAGCCGGCCGTGGCTTCGCGGTCGTGGCGTCCGAGGTGAAGGCGTTGGCCGAACAGACCGCCAAGGCTACCGGCGAGATCGGCCAGCAAATCACCGGCATTCAGGCTGCGACCCAGGATTCGGTCGGCGCCATCCAGGAAATCTCGGGCACCATCGGAAAGCTTTCCGAAATTTCCTCCGCGATCGCAGCCGCCGTGGAAGAGCAGGGCGCGGCGACGCAGGAAATCTCCCGCAACGTGCAGCAGGCGGCGATGGGGACACAGATGGTCTCCGCCAACATCACCGACGTGCAGCGTGGCGCGACCGAGACGGAGACAGCCTCGTCACACGTGCTCACCGCGGCGCAGTTGCTGTCGGGCGACAGCAACCGTCTCAAGCTCGAGGTCGCCAAATTCCTCGAATCGGTGCGCGCCGCCTGATCAACTCCCTGTCGGTGTTGCCGGGGCGACCGGCGCTGCCTGTTGCCTGCGGAACAGGATCCGCTGGTACAGCCAGCCGATCGCCACCAGCACCAGGCCTAAGCACATGAACGACAGCGCGCGGTAGACGCCCGTGAGCGTCGACATGTCGATCAGGAAGGCCTTCAGGATCGTCAGTGCGATGACGACGGCGGAGGCCAGCCGCGCACGCTGCGAGTTGAAGAGAATGCCGATGCCGAGCAGCACCACGCCGAACGCCAGGTACGCGATCGAGTAAGTGTATTGTTCGGCGCCGGTGGTCGGGCCGACCGACATGACCGGGCCGTGATAAATTCTCCTGATTTCAAACGTCATATAGGCAAGCGCGAGAATGAGCGCTCCCGCCGCGATCGTGTTGGCGTAACTGACCGGGCGCCGGCCTGCGACAGCGTATGACAACAGCAGTGCGAGAACTGCGGGCAGGGCGTAGCCGAGCAGCAGCAGATTGATGACGGCGCCGCCGACGTCGATGTACCAGAGAATGGGGTTCTCCAGCATCAGCAGCCCGAACACCGCCGCAAGGCCTGCGAACGCCGTGAGCAGGATCGCGCCGGCATTGTGAATGACGCTGCCGGTACGGATACGCAGGCGCTCCAGCCCGATCGCCATTGCGAGCGCTACGCAGACTTGCAGCGCAACCTCGGTGAGGCCGGCGCTCTGGCGATAGACGTCGCCCTGATTGACGGCGTGGCGGATTTCCATGAACGCCAGCAGCACCGTGAACAGGATTGCCGCCGCCTCCACCGTCCGCAGCGGCGCGTCATCGCCGCCGCGGCGCAGCAAGATGCTGCCGGCCCAGAACGAGAGCGCCGGAATGCCGTAGCCCCACAATAGCCAGTTGAAGATCGGCGTGGTGCCGACTGCGGTGCCGACAATGCGCGGATCGTCAGCGATCCGCAGCACCACGATGGTGGCGAGGATCGCAGCAAGTACGCGCAGGAACGGAATCGGCCGCTGCGTCGAAATCCAGGCGGTACCTGCCGACATCAACGCCAGCGCAATCGTGAGCCAGCCTTTTTCCAACGCGAATGTCAGCGCCAGCGCCAGCGCGGCGAGCGAGCCGGTCGCAAACAGCGCGATTGAGGCCTGCAGTCCCGGACGGTCTTCGCGCTTGGCGAGGACCTCGGTCGCAGCGGCATAGGCCGCGGCGAGCGCGACCGCGAGAATCGCGAACGGGATCGAACGATCGAGATGGACGATGCGGGCGTAGAGTGCGACCAGCAGCGCCAGCGGCGTGAAGACCGCCGCGGCCGACCAGATCACCGGTATGATTGGTCCGACGGAGCGACCCTGCGCCAGGAAGCCCGCCACACCAAAACCTGCGGCGAAGATCGCGGCCGAAATCAGATGCAGCGACACCGACCCGTCCGTGGCGTTCGGTCCGATGTCTGACAACGGGCCGCCGGGCAGCACCAGCATGTCGGGATTGGCGCGAACGGCCCACTCAGCGAATACGACAAAGACCAATGCAGCGGCAGCCCCGACCGCGCCGGCGGCGGCATCGCTGCGCCAGGCGACCAGGAGACCGCCGGCCACCAAGAGGCCGAACACGATCATCGCGGTGTCGGCATGAAAACTGTTCAGCACGATCAAGGTGGCGCCGAGCAGATAGGCCGCAAGCGAGCCGGAAGAGATCGGCTCGACCTGTCCCTCGTCGGCGGGTGGGCCGAACATGAAGCCGGAGACCACGAGCAGGGCCGCAAGAATGAAACCGGCGAGCACGTGGAACGCATGCGGGCCGACCATCGACGGACCGCATTGCAGGCAGGGGAAGGTCCATAGCAGCGCAAACACGATGGTAGTGACCGCAAGCCAGCGCCACAGCCTGACACGCGCAAGTCCGAAAGCGGCTGCGGTGACGATCGCGAGATAGATGTAGAGCGCCCAGAAGTCCGGCTTGTCGGACGAGACCAGGACAGGCGTGACAAAGGCGCCGACGACGCCGAGACCGGCGAGCGCCGGCCCGTGCAGCAGCGCCGCGGCAAGCGTGCCCATCGCCACCAGTCCGAGCAGGATGAAGGCGGTAGCCGGCACCAGGAACTCGTACAGCGCATAGGCTGCATACACCGTGGCAAATGCCACTGCCGTTCCGGCGGCCGTCAGAATGGCCGGAATGTTGGCGATAGGCGTTGCTTCGATGGCGGAGATGCTTTCCTTGCGGCGGGTCCATTCGCCTGCCAGCAGCAAGGCGAGCGCAAACAAGCCGCCCAGCATCGTGCGCACGCCGGGGCCGAGCAGGCCGGCCTCGATCGAATAGCGCACCATGAAGAACCCACCGAGCGCCAGCGTCAGCCCGCCGATCCACACCACCCAGCGGGTACCGATGGTTTCCTCGAAGCCGCGGTCGGGCTGTGGCAATGGCGGCGGCGGTGTCGCCGCGCCGCCAACGGCCTGCTCTGATGTCTCGGGTGGCGCAACGGGGGCGACGGATTCTGCGTCGGGAACGAGGGGCGGTGGTGTCGGTGCGGCCGCGGTCGAGACCGGCGGCAGGGTCTGCTCGAACGCTTCAAATGGCGTCAGCGGCGGTGGCACGGGCGCGGCGGCGGCCGCCGGTGCCGACTGGATCGCATCCAGCCGCTGGCGCAACTCCGCCACCTGGTTCATGGCCTTTCGCGCGAAAATCAAAGCGACGATCGCGATCACGAGCGGCGCGAAGAAGAAAACGAAGGGTTCGTCGAACATGGAGCCTCCAGGCGGACGCGTCAGACCGTTAACCGGCCACGTCGGCAGCCCGGTCGCAATCCAGTGAGTGCAGTTTTGCCCGCTAAAAGTTCAAATGGGCCTGCGCCATCAGCACGTCATTCTTGTCCCGGACGCGGTGCAGCGCCCAGCGCTGCTCCGCAGAGCCGGGACCCGTGATTGCAGCGCATTGGACCCCGGATCAGCAGCGCACCACGCCGCAAGCACGGCGCGCTGCGCAGCATTCGGGGAACGCTGCGTCATTCCAGATCGAGCTGGAACGGCCGGCCTTCGACGGTCATGCTGCCCGGGCCCATCTCGTCGAGCGCGCGCAGCATCCGGCCCTCGCGCCCGAGCGCCTTGTCAGCGAGGCTGACGATCAGCCGGTTCGGGGAAGCGATCGGAGAGCGGGCGCGAATTTGCCGGGCAATCTCGATCTCGTTGCGATGCGGATTGAGTGCGCAGGCAGCCGCAAAGGCGCTCGCGGTCGAGCGGCTGATGCCGGCATAGCAGTGCACCACCATTGGCGCGCTGCGGTCCCAATTGCGGACGAAGTTCAGCACCCTCTCGATATGCTGGTCCGACGGCGCGACAAAACCGTCCATCTGCTCGGTGATGTCGTCCATCGACACTTTCAGATGGTTGGCCTCGAGCACCGAAGCCGGCCGCAGCACCTGATCGACATTGGCCATCACGGTGAGGATATGGCTGGCGCCGGTGGCTCTGACGGTCTCGGGGAGTGCGGCAAGCGAACAGATGTGAAGCATGGCGATCCTTGGGTAGCCCTTGCTGGCGATTATAAGCCGTAGTCCGTGGGGTGGGCAAAGCGAAACCGTGCCCACCACTTGTTTCAACGATCCTTGGAATCTGGTGGGCACGGCGCGAAGGCGCGCCTTTGCCCCCTACGGCGCCCGTTCAAGCAAGCAGCAGCTTGAATCGCGCCAAAAACTGCTTTTCGGCCCGGGCTGCGGTCCACGGCGTCAGATAATCGCGCACCGTGGCCTCGGGCAGGCCGGGATCCCTGCCGAACAGGCGCTTCGCCTCTCCTTCCGAAAATCCCGCCAGATGGGTGGCTTCGAGATAGGCCGCGCCGCGATCGGCCGCCTTGATGGCCTTGGTAATTTCGTCCGCCAGAACCGGCGGCAAACCAAAGCGAATATGGATCGCCGCCAGCAGGCGCTTCTCCACCACCTTGTAATCGCCGCCGAGCACCGCCTTGAACGGCGAGATCATGTCGCCGATGACATATTCCGGCGCGTCGTGCAGCAGCGCTGCAAGCCGGAAGCGGACGTCGACGCGCGGCATCTGCTCGCGCATGACGGTTTCCACCAGCAGCGTGTGTTGCGCCACCGAGAAAATATGCGCGCCGCTGGTCTGCCCATTCCAGCGTGCGACGCGCGCCAGGCCATGGGCAATGTCGGCAATCTCGATATCGAGCGGGGAGGGGTCGAGCAGATCGAGCCGCCGCCCCGACAGCATCCGCTGCCAGGCGCGATTGGCGATGCTGGTCGATCTTCGCGCCGTCATTTGGCCTTGAGGCGAGGCTTGCGAAGTTTGCCGCTGCAGGCCTCGTGGCAGAAGCACGTGACCAGATGGTCGTTGACCATGCCGGTGGCCTGCATGAAGGCGTAGACGATGGTCGGCCCGACGAATTTGAAGCCGCGCGCGCCGAGCTCCTTTGAAATCTTGACCGAGACCGGCGTCGAGGCCGGCACGCTGGCCGTGGTCTTGAACTGGTTGACGACGGGCTTGCCGTCGACGAAGTCCCACAAGAATTTTGAGAAGCCGGCGCCTTCTTCCATGATCTTCAGATAGGCCTTGGCGCTGTTGACGGCGCCTTCGATCTTGGCGCGGTTGCGCACGATGCCGGCATCGTTCATCAACGCGTGGATCTTCTTGTCGCTGTAGCGCGCGATCTTTTCCGGCTGGAAATCGTCGAACGCTTTGCGGAAGTTTTCGCGCTTGCGCAAAATCGTGATCCACGACAGCCCGGCCTGAAAGCCGTCGAGAATCAGCTTTTCATAGAGCGCACGGTCGTCATACTCCGGCACGCCCCACTCGGTGTCGTGATAGGCCATGTAGAACGGATCTTCGCCGGGCCATGGGCACCGTGTTTTGCCGTCGGCGTGCAGGCGCGCAGATTTGCTCATGCGACGGTCTGCTTCGGTGGGGTGCGAACGTCGTTCGGGTCGGTCAGCCGGATCGCAAGGCCGCCGGAGCTAAGCGACGCGCCGGCATCCAGCGCGTCCGCCACGCGATCGATCCGGAGCAGGGCCAGGCCCTTGCCACCAGCGGTCGAGCCCATGGTGCCGACTTGCTTGTCACCGGCGACAACCGGAATGCCGGTCTCGGGCGAAAAGTCTTCCAGCGTGACCCGCACGATCCGCGTGCGCGCGGTCCCGCGATGCTGCATCCGCGACACCACCTCCTGCCCGACATAGCAGCCCTTGTCGAAATCGACGCCGTGGAGGCGGTCCATATTGGCCTCATGCGGAAACGCGTCGCTATACATGAAATCGAGCCCGCCGCGCGGCACGCCCAAGGCGATGCGATGGGCCTCGTAGCCCTCGCTGTCCACGAGCTCGGCGCCGATCAGATCGGCGACCTTCTGCTTGAGATCTTCGGGCACGAGAATGCGCCAGCCAAGACCCTCATGCCGCGGATCGGCGAACGCCAGATCGGGCTTCACGGCCGGCTCGCCGTCCCACACCGCCAGCACGCCCATGCTGTCGGAGATGTTCTCCACCGCGACCTTGGCGCGCAGCTTGTAGAAGCCGAGCTTGTCGGCGAGGTTCTGGGCCAGCGCGCGGGGCGCATCGATCAGGAAGCCGCCGCCATGGCCAGCAGGGGCCTCGGTGATCAGGAAGTCGGCCGTGATCTTGCCCTGCGGCGTCAGCAGCGCGCCGAACCGGCCAAGGCCGGGCTGCAGCAGCGTGACGTCTGTGGTGACGAGGCCGTTGAGGAAGTTGCGGGCATCCTCGCCGCTGACCTTGACCACGCCCCGGTCCGGAAGAAACGCTGCTTTCATAAGCTAAATCAGCCTCTTTTGACGTGCTTTTTGAAGTTCCTGGGGAAACGCAGGTGGCGGATATCCCATCCGAAGTTAAGACGCTAAGGTGCCGCCAACAAGCCCCGCGGCGGCCTAGAAGCGGGTGCCTAAGGACCGATGAATCAGCGATGAATCAACGATTTGACACCATTCTAAAATCCGGCACCGTGGTCAATCAGGACGGCGAGGGCATCCGCGATATCGGCATTTCCAACGGCCGGATCGCGGCGATCGGCGGGCTCGGGCAGGCGTCCGCCGCCGAGACGATCGACTGCAAGGGCCTGCACGTCCTGCCCGGCGTGATGGACACGCAGGTGCATTTCCGCGAGCCGGGTCAGACCCACAAGGAGGACCTGGAGACGGGATCGCGCAGCGCCGTGATGGGCGGCGTCACGGCCGTGTTCGAAATGCCGAACACCGATCCGCTCACCGTCACGGAAGCCAACTTTACCGACAAGGTGAAGCGCGGCCGTCACCGCATGCATTGCGATTTTGCCTTCTTCATCGGCGGCACCCGCGAGAACGTGCAGGATCTTCCCGAGCTGGAGCGTGCGCCCGGCTGCGCCGGCGTAAAAGTGTTCATCGGCTCCTCTACCGGCGCGCTGCTGGTCGAGGACGACGAAAGCCTGCGGCGTATCTTTCAGGTGATCCGCCGTCGCGCTGCCTTTCATGCCGAGGACGAATATCGCCTCAACGAGCGCAAGCCGCTGCGCATCGAGGGCGATCCGCGCTCGCATCCGGTGTGGCGGGACGAGACCGCGGCGCTGATGGCGACGCAGCGGCTGGTCAATCTCGCGCGCGAAACGGGAAAACGAATCCATGTCCTGCACATCTCGACCAAGCAGGAGATCGAGTATCTGCGCGATCACAAGGACGTCGCGTCCTGCGAGGCCACGCCGCATCACCTCACCATGGCCGCGCCCGAATGCTACGAGCGGCTCGGCACCCGTGCGCAGATGAACCCGCCGGTGCGCTCGGCCGATCACCGCGAGGGTATCTGGTACGGCATCGAGCAAGGCATCATCGACGTGCTCGGCTCGGACCATGCGCCGCACACGCTGGAGGAAAAGGCCAAGACCTATCCGGCTTCGCCTTCGGGGATGACCGGCGTGCAGACGCTGGTGCCGCTGATGCTGGATCACGTCAATGCCGGGCGGCTGTCGCTGGCGCGCTTCGTCGATCTCACCAGCGCGGGCCCCGCGCGGCTCTACAACATCGCCTGCAAGGGCCGCATTGCCGCCGGCTATGACGCCGACTTCACCATCGTCGATCTCAAGCGCACGGAGACCATCACCAACAAGTGGGTGGCCTCGCGCGCCGGCTGGACGCCCTATGACGGCGTCCGCGTCACCGGCTGGCCGGTCGGCACCTTCGTGCGCGGCAGGCGCGTGATGTGGCAGGGTGAGGTGACGACGCCGTCAACCGGCGAGCCGGTGCGGTTTCTGGAGACGTTGAAGGCGTAGGGCACAATATTGCTTCGTCATCACCCGCGAAGCGGGCGATGACAGCGTAGTCGATCTACTGCTTCGCCAATTTCAGCGAAAACTCACCGTTCTTCACGCGAGTCGGCAGACCTTCCACGAACTTCGCCACTGCGTCCTCGCCGTAGGTCGAGACCAGTTCGGCCAGCGCCGTGAACAGGCACGCCTGCGCGAGACAGTCGCCATCGACACCATCGTGCCGCGCTTCCGCCCAGGCCTCGCTCAAATAGCTCAGCGCAGTCTGCTTCTGCTCGAAGTCGGGAAGCGGGTCGCGGGCGGTCGGGAACGAGGCTGGGCGGCTCATGAAGCTCAACGAAATCTGCGCGCGAACCAGGGCGGAACGCATCCTAACGCGACAAGCTGTAGCACGCGCGACAGGCTCGCCTAGGCCACATCTTTAGGAAGGGTTAACGGCGCTGCTCGAATTTCAGGCGACGACAAAAGTTCCCGCGCGTCTCACGCAATGCAGCCGAGGATCGCTCCCGGGGTCGCGCAAACATGGTGCGCGCCGGCCTCCAGCAACTCGTCCCGGCTGCCGTAGCCGTACAACACGCCGATGCCCTTCATGCCGTTGTTTTTCGCGCCGACCATGTCGTGGCTGCGGTCGCCGATCATCAGGGTTTTGGCCGGATCGACCGAAGCTTCCTTCAGCGCGTATTCGAGCAGATGCGACTTGTCCACACGGGTGCCGTCGAGTTCGGAACCGAACACGCGCTCGAAGTGATCGCGCAGCCCGAAATGATCGATGATGCGCTGGGCGAACACATGCGGCTTGCTGGTGGCGACGAACAGTCGGTGGCCGGAGGCGCAGAGCGACGTCAGCACCTCGCCGATGCCGTCGTAGACGCCGTTCTCATAGAGGCCGACATCGGAAAATCGCTCACGATAATACGTCACGGCGAGATCGGCCGACGTCTCCGCGCCAAGCAGCCTGACGAAGCTGGCGCGCAGCGGCGGGCCGATGCACCAGGTCAGTTCGTCCTCGGTCGGCATGGTCGGATGATCGAGCCTTTGCAGCGCATACTGGATCGAACGGGTGATGCCCGGCTTGGGGTCCGTCAGCGTTCCGTCGAGGTCGAAATAGATCGCGTCCATGGTTGCCTAGTTCGCGTAGCGCGCGGTGAGGTCGCGCGAGATCTTTGAGCCTTCCTCGATATATCTGCGGATCGCGACGGAGGCTGCAGGCGTGCAGGTCCGGTAGGTCTGCTGAAAGCCGTTATAGCCGCGGTTGAAACCCGCGATCATGCGGGCGCGGCGGTCGCCGGACGGGGTTTCGGCGTCGATCAGCGCCTGCATTTCGTTGCGCCATTTCGCCCCTTCATTGGAGCCGCAGATGCCCCGGAGGTAATGCAGGGTGCCGAGAATCTCGGCCAGCCGCTGCAGGTCGCCGTCAAACGGCGCGGCGGCATCCTGGGCCCGCACGGGGGCCAGGTGGCAGGCCGAAATGAGGATGAGGGCGGCGAGGGCGTGCTTGAGCATTTGAGGGCCGATATGCCCCCTCAATACGCCCGAGGCAAGGTGTGAGGCTCCGGGAACGGCCGCTAGACCAGCTTTCGGGCGGCCTCGATGACCTCCAGGAGGCCGCCGGTGACCTTGAGGTCGCCGAGCCCATCCGGCGCCAGCCATTTGAAATCGTCGTGCTCGTCGTTCAGGACGGGCTCCCTGGCCGTCCAGCGCGCCGCGAACGACATGATCAGGTAATGCCCGCCGCCGCCGGCCCCAGGCAGCACCTCGCGCCAGCCGGCCAGGCCCAGAATCTCGATTCTCAGGCCCGTTTCCTCGTCCACTTCGCGGTGGAGCGCCGTGTGCAGGGATTCGCCGAATTCGACCCGGCCGCCGGGGAACGAGTAAAAACCCTTGCCGGGCGAGCGGGCGCGGCGGACCAGCAGGACCTTGCCGTCACGAAAAATCGCGCCGCTGACGGCGAGTTGGGGGTGGGTCGGCTGGACAGGGGAAGCCAAGGGGGAATCCGGTAAGCAGGGAACTTGCGGTGCGAACGATCATGCCCGATCGGTTCGCGCAGGTCTAATACGACGAGACGGAGCGAGGCGTGGCGCGGCTAGTTCGACATCACCGCTTCGATGTCGCCCTCGGCGCTGCCGTTGATGACGCCGCCGGCCAGCGCCACCAGCGGCTTGACCCAGGCGGTGGCCTGCTCGGCCAGCGTGGCGCGGGTCTTGTCCTGTTGGGCCTCGCGCATGGCGTTGCCCACCGCGGTCAGGATCGAGGTCATGGTGGCGGTGAGATTGTCGAAATTGGCACGGACCTTGGGGTCGGCGCATTCATAGGCCTCGATCGCGAGGTCGCGGGCCTTGAAGTTGGAGGCCCAGAAGTGCTCGGCGTAAGACAGCGGGGTCCAGGTGAGAAAATCCTCCGCGCATTCCGGCATGTCCGGTACCATTTCGAGCAGCATGACGGCTTCGTTGAAATGATTCAGGTAGTCGGTGGCGAGCCCGGTGCGGGGATTGATGTTGGCGGCGCGCAATTGCTCCGCGCGCGCCTCGTCTATACGAGCCATCGTCGGTGGCGGCATCGGGCGATCGGATCGCACTTCTGTGGTGGCCATGAAGGTCATCTATCCCACTGTTAACATCGGGGGTTAACACCCATTAAACAGCGGCTTATCTTGTTCAGATAATGTGCGGACGTTTTGTAATTACCTCACCGCCTGCGGCACTCCGGCAGATCTTCGGCTATATCGAGCAGCCCAATTTCCCGCCGCGGTATAATATTGCGCCCACGCAGCCAGTTCCGGTTGTGATTCTGGAAAATGGCGGCCGCCATTTCCGGCTGATGCGCTGGGGACTGATTCCGTCGTGGGTCAAAGAACCCCGCAAATTTACGCTCCTGATCAATGCTCGTTCCGAGACGGTTCTGGAGAAGCCGGCGTTCAAGAATGCCATCAAGCGGCGGCGCTGCCTGATCCCGGCCGACGGTTATTACGAATGGCAGGATGCGAGCGGCCGCAAGCGGCCGTTTTTCATCCACCGGCGCGATGGTCGGCCGGTCGGCTTTGCCGCGCTCGCGGAGACCTGGATGGGGCCGAACGGCGAGGAGACCGACAGCGTCGCCATCGTCACCGCGCCTGCCAGCCGCGACCTTGCCGTGCTGCATCACCGCGTGCCCGTGACGATCGCGCCTGAAGAATTCGAACGCTGGCTCGACGGCCGCGCGTACGATGCAGACGATGTCATGCCGCTGCTGCGCGGGCCGACTGAGGGCGAGTTCGCCTGGCACGAGATTTCCACGCGCGTCAACCGCGTCGTCAATGACGACGCGCAACTGCTGCTGCCGATCACCGACGAGGAGCGCGCGGCGGAGGAGCCGAAGCCTGCGAAGAAGGCCGCGCCGCGCAAGGTGACGGCGGAGGATGACGGGCAGGGCTCGTTGTTTTGAAGCGTCATATTTGTAGGGTGGGCAAAGCGAAGCGTGTCCACCCTACGGTCCTCACCGAAAAATATGCAGCGCGGCGTATTGCAACAGCATGATCGTCTTCGCATCCACAATGCGGCCGTCTGATATCATCGCGAGCGCAAAATCGATCGGCAGTTCCAGCACCTCGATGTCTTCGCCTTCATCGGCGAGGCCGCCGCCGCTGCTGATGCGCATCGAGGGCTCGTATTCGGCGACGAAGAAGTGCAGCTTCTCGGTGACCGAGCCCGGACTCGAGAAGGCTTCGAAGATCTTCCTGATCTCGCCGAGCCGATAACCGGTCTCCTCTTCCGCCTCGGCCCGGATCCGCACCTCGGGCGCTTCGCCGTCCAATACACCGGCGGCGGCCTCGATCAGGAGATCGTCGTAGCCGTTGACATAGACCGGATAGCGAAACTGCCGCACCAGTATCACGGTGCGCTGCGCGATGTTGTAGGGCAGCACGGTGGCGCAGTTGCCGCGGTCATAGGTCTCTCGGGATTGCGTCTGCCACTCGCCGTTGGCGCGGCGATATTCGAACGTGGTTTTGTTCAAGAGGTAGTAGTCGTCGGAAAGGATCTCGACGTTCTTGACGCGGACGCGATCGGAGATGGTCATGGCTGCCCGTTCGTTTGGAAACTACGGCGTCGGCTCGCGGCCGTCGAGCCATTTGGCGAAGGTCACGGTCTGCTGGTTGTAATAGCCGAGCGACTGGTAGAATGCGTGGACCTGCGCATTGTCTTTGCGAACCATAAGTTGAAGCTTCAAGATGCCGGCCGCGCGCAGCCAGTCCTCGGCCGCGTTCATGATCGCACGGCCATAACCCTTGGCGCGGCGCTGTGGATCGGAGGCGACATAATAGACCCAACCGCGATGGCCGTCATGGCCGACCATCGCGGTCGCCACGATCGCGTCACCGTCGCGGCCGATCAGGATCGTTGAATTCGGCTCGCGGCGGGCGAGCGCAATGTCGGCTGCGGGATCGTTCCACGGCCGCGTCAGGCCGCAGGCCTGCCACAACGCGATAACGGTGGCGACATCGGCGTCCGCAATGTCGGCGATGGCGAGCGTGGGAATTATCTTCGCAGCCGTCACGGTCACAACACTTTGCCGGGGTTCATGATGCCGAGCGGATCGAGCATCGCCTTGATGCCGCGCATCAGCTCGATCGCGACCTTGTCTTTCACGTCGGGCAGTTCGTCACGCTTGAGCACGCCGATGCCGTGCTCGGCCGAAATCGATCCGCCCATCCGCATCACGATCGCGAATACCACCTCGTTGACCTCGTGCCAGCGCGACATGAAGTCGGCGGTGTTGCCCCCGATCGGCTGGCTGACATTGTAGTGGATGTTGCCGTCGCCGAGATGGCCGAACGGTACCGGCCGCGAACCCGGAATGAGTTTTACCACCGCCGCATTGGCTTCTTCGATGAACGCTGGCACCGCCGCGACCGGCACCGAGATATCGTGCTTGATCGAGCCGCCTTCCGGCTTCTGCGCGGCTGACATCTCGTCGCGCAGCTTCCAGAAGCCGGCGCGCTGGGAGAGACTGGCTGCGATCACGGCGTCGTCGACGATGCCTTCTTCCATGCCCTTGGCGAGGATCGCTTCCAGCGCGTCACGGGCGTCGTCGCGCGAGGAGGATAACTCCATCAGCACGTACCAGGGATGCTTGGTCGTCAGGGGATCGCGAATGTCGATGCCGTGACGCAGGCTGAAATCGACCGCGATGTCGGCCAGCAATTCGAAGCTGGTGAGGCTGCCGGCCGCCTCGTTCTGCGAGATCGAGAGCAGCTTCAGCGCCTCTGCCGGCGATTTGAGGCCGACATAGGCGGTCTCCACCGCACGCGGCTTTGGAAACAATTTTAGCGTCGCCGCGGTGATGATGCCGAGCGTGCCCTCGGCGCCGATGAAGAGGTTGCGCAAATCGTAGCCGGTATTGTCCTTCTTCAGTTTTGACAATCCGTTCAGGATCCGTCCATCCGCGAGCACAACCTCGAGCCCGAGCGCCATTTCGCGCGCCACGCCATACGCCAATGCAGCGGTGCCGCCGGCATTGGTGGAGAGATTGCCGCCGATGGTGCAGCTTCCTTCCGCGCCGAGCGACAGCGGAAACAGGCGATCGACCTCGGCCGCGTGCTGCTGCGCGATCTGCAGCACCACGCCGGCCTCGCACGTCATGGTGTTGGAAGCGGGATCGATCTCGCGGATCTTGTCCAGCCGCCGCATCGAGACGACGACTTCGCCATTGTGCGGGGTCTGTCCGCCGACGAGGCCGGTATT
This sequence comes from Bradyrhizobium algeriense, assembly GCF_003062295.1. Lineage (GTDB taxonomy): Bacteria > Pseudomonadota > Alphaproteobacteria > Rhizobiales > Xanthobacteraceae > Bradyrhizobium > Bradyrhizobium algeriense. The sequence goes on from NZ_PYCN01000012.1 coordinate 72,405, forward strand.
GCCGCCCTGCGGCACCAGCGCGATTTTGTGCTCGCTGGCGAGCTTGCAGATCGCGGACACTTCCGCCGTCGAGCCGGGCCGCAACACCAATGGCGAGCGGCCATGAAACAGGTCGCGTTCCTCGGTGACGTAGGGCGCGATATCGGCGGCATCGGTCACGGCATATTTGTCGCCGACGATGGCGCGAAACTTTGCGATCAGCTCGGCGGGAAGAGGCGGCACGGAACCTTTCTTGGAGCCCTGGACGATATTCATTTTCTTGTTCTCGTTCATTCTCGCCCGACTGCTGCGCGACGCAGCCGGTCGTTGATGGCTTCGCCCAATCCCTCGTTCGGGATGGGCATGACAGCGATGGTGCGCACGCCCTTGCCGTCGAGCGCGCGAAGGTGGCCGAACAGATTGGCGGCGGCCTCCGCAAGGTCGCCGCGCTCTGACAGATTCATCACTGTGGAGGTGGCGTCAATTCCCGAAATTGCTCCGAGGCCGAACGCGAGCAATGCTTCGCCGGGCTCCAGCGCTTGCGCGTTGAGGCGCACACGCGCGCGCGGCGCGTAATGGGACGTCAGCATGCCCGGCGCCAGCGGTTGCACGCTGTCGGTTCCGGCATCCGCCGGCGGCTGCACAAGCGCGCGGCCCAGCACGCGCACGATCTCCGCGCGCGGCACGCCGCCGGGGCGCAACAGCATCGGCGCATCGAAGCAGCCGACGACGGTGGATTCGACGCCGACGGCGACCGGCCCGCCATCGACGATCAACTCGATCCGCTCCGCAAGGTCGCTCTGCACATGGGCGGCGGTGGTCGGGGAAACGTGGCCCGAGATGTTTGCGGATGGCGCGACCACCGGGCCGCCGAACACACGCAGGATCTCGCGCGCCACAGGGTGGGCCGGTATCCGGATCGCGACCGTGTCGAGCCCGGCGGTGGCGAGGTCGGCCACCGCGCAGCTTTCCGTTTTCGGCAGCACCAGCGTCAGCGGGCCCGGCCAGAATGCCTCCGCCAGCGCGGTCGCAGCAGCGTCGAAGCGCGCGATTTTGCGGGCAGCGGCGATATTGCCGACATGGGCGATCAGCGGATTGAAGGCCGGCCGGCCCTTGGCCTGGTAGATGCGGGCAACCGCGGCCGGATTAGTGGCATCGGCGCCGAGGCCATAGACGGTCTCGGTCGGAAACGCGACCAGGCCGCCTTCGGCCAGGATACGCGCCGCCGCCGCCACGGCGGGCTCGCCGGCGGGCAAAATCTGGGTCTTCAGGGCAACATTCACTGTGATTAATTTCCTTAATCCGGCTGCTTGCGGTCGCCGACACCCAAGGCTATAAGCCGCGTTCCAAGTCGGAGTGTGGCTCAGCCCGGTAGAGCACTGCGTTCGGGACGCAGGGGTCGCAGGTTCGAATCCTGCCACTCCGACCAATTATTTTATCATTTATTCTTGCCATTCATTTTTCAGGGCTTTTTCTGATTGCTGGCGGTTCCCGAGTCAACCGGGAAGTCAACCGCGGATTCCCTGGCCTGAAACGAAACATAAACATGCGTTCTCGCGGCCCAATAAGCCCGAGGTTTGCCTGACCTTGTCCCTCAAACGAGAGGGAGCAGGGAATGCCGGATGCTTGCTGCACCCGCGGTCTCGTGTGCAAGATGGAGGTAGAGGCGCACACGAGCATACAGCCGGAGCCCGCCGGCATCCCCTGCGCAATGGCTTGACGGCTTATGCCGCGCTCCCTGGAGACGAATTCGTCTTGCCTCCATCGCTGCCCGCTTGATGGCTCAATCGATCCGGTCGGATCGAATTCGCCACCGGCAGCTTGGCACCAGCCACGGGTGTCGGGACCACACGGTTTTGCCGTACGCTTCAGCGCCGTACGTCTTGCGCGATGTATTCGCTCACGGATAACCGCCCTGCGAACAACTTCTCGCGCCTGACGCTGCCGCGTCCACCACATCCCGCCTCGCGTTCGTGACGATCGCGGACGTCGTGTGTACCGGTCCCGTGCTGAAGCTCAGTATTAGCGCGGACTGGTGCTAGTCCCGGAATCCCGGCCGGAACTCGCAGCACCCGAACCCGTCGTTGTCTGACTGCTGCTCGGATTGGGATGCCCGGGTGCATGCGCGGAAGCACCTGGTGTTTCCTGTTGTCCCACAAATCCGGACTGTCCGGAGTCGCGGGTCTTGATGCCTTTATCCGCTTCTTCTTGCATCTGCTTGTCAGATTGCATCTGTTGGCCAGGCGCCGTCGACTGCTGGGCCAGTGCCGGCGCGGCGATGGCAATGCCAAAAGCCACTGTCATGGCGAGAATTGAAGGTCGCATGAACCATCCTCCTATTGTTTCCTCTCCGCACAACGCGCGAGGCAGCGATGGTTTCCCCGGAGAACTTCGAAGGAGGAGAGCGCAGGAACCCGCGAACAGCCAGGTCGAGATTTACAGGACCGCTCAGCTTGGCGCAGCCACTGCGATCATTGTGCGAGCTGCGCCAATCCTTTCCAGTCGAAGCTGATTCCGTGGCCGGGCCGCGTTGGTGCCAATGCCGTGCCTTGGTGGAGTACGAGCGGGTGCTCGATATAGCGATCGAGCCCAAATCCGTGCGCTTCGAGATAGGAACGATTTGGGCAGGCCGCGAGAAGGTGGACCGTGACGTCGTGTGCGCCGTGACTGGTGACCGGAAGATTGAACGCTTCCGCAAGCCGCGCGACCTTCATGAAGGCGGTGACGCCGCCGCAATTGGTGACGTCGGGCTCGGGATAGGACACCGCGCCGGCTGCGATATAGTTCTTGAACTCCCAGAGCGAGCGCAGGTTTTCGCCGGCCGCAATCGGCACGCCGCCGGCAGCCATGATGCGGGCATGACCGGCAATATCATCCGGAATGATCGGCTCTTCGAGCCAGGTGAGGTCGTAGGGCTGCAACGCGCGCGCGGCGCGGATGGCTTCCTCGACGGTCCATTTCATGTTGGCGTCCGCCATCAGAGGAAAGCCGTCACCGAGATGTTGGCGCATCGCCTGCACGCGCGCGACGTCGGATGCGAGATCGGGGCGGCCGACCTTCATCTTGATGGCGCGAAAGCCCTTGGCAAGATTATCATCGGTTTGCTTCAGCAGCGCCTCGACGGAAAGATCGAGGTCGATGCCGCCGGCGTAGCAGGGCACACGAACGTCGAAGCCACCGAGCAGACGGAACAGCGGCAGATTGGCGCGGCGCGCCTTCAGGTCCCACAGGGCGATATCGAGCGCCGAGAGCGCAAGCACGGGCGGTCCGCCGCGCCCGCCATAATGCAGGCCCCACCAGATATGATGCCAGATGGCCTCGGTGTCGTCGGCGTGCCGGCCCTCGATCAGTTCAGGGATCTCCCGCTTGAGGATGTCGGCTATCGCGCCGCCATTACGCCCGACGGTGTAGGTGTAGCCCGTGCCTTCAGCCCCGTCTGAATCGCGAACGCGGCATGTCACCAGTTCGAAGGCTGCGATTTCGCCATGCGTGCTGTCGGAGAGGGTAACCGTCAGCGGGATCCGATAGAGTTCAGTCTCGACCGTTTTGATTGTTGTCATTGATTTCCACCCGATTTTTCTTCGTGCATATTGAATTGGGCGCGCCGATAGGTTGGTTTGACCCCCTTTCACTTTTGTCCACTTTACCGTGGTCCCGTTTAACGCACCACGTCCGGCACCGCGGACCTTAAGTTTGCGTAATCTCATTGCAGCCAGGAACGTCTGGACCATCTAGGTGACAGGCGGGAGCGTTAAAACCTGCCCTTCAACTGACACCCAGCGGCCGTGCTCAGAAAAGGCGAGCTGGGTTCTTTTGGATTTAGCGCAGGTCTTGCCTCATTGGCCTCAGAGGCGACGATGATTTCTACCTCTCAATTTCGAGATGCCCGCTGGTTGCAAAAAGACGATCGGCTCTTGCGCGCGATGTCTGAGGCCGGGGAGGGCCCGCTGATGACGGCCAAACCCAATCGGCCAACGACGTCCGTCAAGGTGCGTGCCGTCGACTCCGGCTCTGTCTCGCCAGCTCTATTCGAAGTGAACCCGATGCGGCCTTGAAACGTTAGATCAGGCACCCAATCGGCGGAATTTACGTGGAGAGCGTCAAGGCATATCTAGATCGGAAGTACCAGGAACTCAGGCTGATCAATGGCTGCCTGAGACACCCCTTGCCGTTGACCTGCCCGCGGTCGGTCAGCGAAGTCATTCGGCACAAGTTTCAGCTCACCGCTGCCCTTAAGGCAGAGCACGCCCTGCATGACTGGAACGTCACCGAGACGGCTTGGGCACATCCCGGCCAACAGCGCATCGGCCCCTTCGAATTTCGATACGACTACCAGCGCGCCGATCTCGATGTGCGCGGCCCCTCCTTCTACGAACGCGAGTGCGGCGCGATCGATACCATCTATACGGCTTCCGGCATGGCCGCGATCTCGGCTCTGCTGTTGGCGTCTGCCCGGGTGACCGGAGGGGCGGACATTGTGGTCCTGCCTGGTGCCTATGGTGAGACGCAGGAGTTCATCGAAGGCTATGCCGATCGTTTGCGGATGATTGCGCTGAAGCGTCCCTTGGAAGAGGGCGCTGCTCGGAGATCGGCTTCATCGCGGATAATGTTGCTGGACTCCTCCGCATCCGCTTCCGCGTTTGATGCCGGGCTTCAGTCCACGAAATCGGCGCCTGATCTCTTGATCTTCGATACCACCTGCTTCTCCAGCGCGTCAGGGCGCATCCGGCGGGTGTCGGGACGTGCTCGTGAATTGGCTATCCCCGTTGTCATGGTGCGTAGCCATACGAAGCTGGATTCGCTCGGGGCAGAGTACGGTCGACTGGGCTCCGTGACTTTCGTCAATTGGGAAAGGAACGTACCCCGCGGATCGAAGCTCAGGGAACTTCCGGTCGAAACGCGAAATGCTGTTCGGCTATTGGGCGGCGCGGCGCTGCCGGCGCATTTCCCTCCCTACATCGGCGCACCGTTATATCGCGAGCTGACGAACAAACGAATCGCGGCCATTTTGCGCAACAGCCGTCGTGCCAGCCGGTATTTTGCGACTGCTCTCCCAGGCTTGACGGCCGAACTCCATTTCGTTCACGGCCTCTACGTCACGATCGGCAGCCATCAGCCGCTTGATGAGGCAACGGCGAGACGGACGGCTGCGGAAATGAGCAACGATCTCGCCCGGACGGGTTTGCCAATCCAGCACGCAGGGAGTTTCGGGTTTGATTTTGCAGGGGCAGAATGGTTCCATAATCCCACGACTGATCGCTATAGCATCCGCATCGCGGTGTCCGATCTTCCCACCACGATCTGGGATGATCTTGGCGAAGCGATTGCCCGGTGGTGGTCGACGCACCAGCGCAGGAGACTTGAGAACCCATCTCACCGTTCCATGCCGAGTGCATTCTCTACCTGAGTATGCAGGGGCGCGAATTGGGGTAGTTTCCGTTGACGGACGTTTGAAACCTGCGCACGGCCCAAAGGTCACGTACAAATAAGTCACGTACAAATACGGTGAGCCAACGGTTCCCGTTTCCAAATCAAGAAATCAAGCGCAAGCTTCCCCTGTGCGCTGTGGGCAACAAGACAAGCTTAATGATTGAGCCGCAGATTCGTCTTAGGTTGCACTTGGGAACGACACCCGGCGTCAGCAGGGTGTTCATGGATGGAGGCTTGGATGCCCAGACAATTTGGCTTGAAGGCAACATCATCAGCCGCACGGCCGGCGTCCGCAGGATCATCCCGCGCAACGCCGGGCCGGAATGAACCGGCGGCTGCATTGAAGAGCCGTTCTCCGGGCAGTTCCGCTCCGGGCAGTTCCGAGGCGTCAAAGCTCGCTTCGCAATGCTCGGAGCTGCCGTTCTCACCGGCGAGCTGGCGCGGCGGCTGTGATCGGCGATCCATCTCGGCAGAGTGAAAATCCTCGCGCCGAAATCCTCCGCACCGAGGCGCGCTTGCCTTTGCTTTGGCCGCGCCGCGTCGATCGCGGCGGTCTCGACCTTACGTGCTCCGCTCGGGAAGGTCGCCAAGGAGATTTGACAGCTTGACCGCCAGCTTTCGCAGCCGGGCATTCTCTTCGAGCAGCACCCCGACATTATCGGTTTTCTGATGCTGCGCGTCATCACCCCGAAGTCCGTCGACTTCGTCGAGCAGGGGCGCCAGGGCGGTGAGAAGTTCGTCGCTCTGAAGCAGTGCTTCATTTGCCTGACGCACGTCATTGCCTTCACGCAGCGGCACGACATTGTCGGCATGTCCGACATTTCGAAATGAATCGCGGCGGGCTTGTTTGTCTTGCGGCGGATATTCGATACTCATGACACATTCCTGTTCACAAGGTGGCCCGGTCGTCGGTTCGACGACAACCTTTCCATTGAGTCGAGGGCGAATTTGCGTCGGAAAGGGAACAAGGATGAGGCTCGCCGGAAAGTCACACGTCCTTTGATTCACACGGCAGATCTAATTAGGCCAAATTTTTGACGTATCGCGAACCATTCTGACGTCCGCGCGGCTGGGGAGCAAACCATCTTATTTTGGGGCGTATCGATGACCGATTTCCTGACCAATGCGGATCACTGGCGCAAGCGCGCGGAACTGACAAGGGCGTTAGCCGCAAACGCCGTCAAGGACCAGGGGCGTTTGCTCAAGGTGGCGGAGGAGTACGACCGTCTGGCGGCTCACGCCGAACGGCGACGCAGTGCGATGGTCCCGGCTGGTTCCTACGCTTCGGCAAGCCGCCCCGAGTAAGTCCTGCTCCATCGAAAAACCGTCGGAAGAGGCGGGCATTTCCGCTTCAGTTGACGCATTCCGATGCTGTCGCCGCGGAGGAGTGCACCGCCAACCCCAGATGTGTGACCTGTAAAACACAACCGCGGGGTAACGTTCAAAGCATTGTGATCATGCGATTGCAGGAGAATCAACGAATCACCTAGACCGTTAGCGGGGCTGGGAAGCGGAGAGTTAGTATGAGAGTCGCTTCCTTAGAAAGTGTACTGACGGCGGCTACGCTGGTGTTGGCCATCGTTATCGTGCTGTGGGGAATCAAGATTTTCCACGGTGTATGAGCAGGCGTGCTGGCGTCGAACTGGAAACCTCCGGTCAAGAAGAGGTTCGCGACAAAGGCGTCACTTCCGCGGCGGCGGAGGCCTTTTCATTTTTAGTTGCCGACGCATAGTTCGCCGGAGGCTTGTCCCTTCCGACGCGTATCGAGTTTGGTTTACGGCCTGGCGCGAATTCCGCACAGGCCGCGAGAGGCATTGGTTGCAAGTCCGGCATGCATTTTGGTTATTATCTAATGATCGCAGCGCTCGTTCTCATGGGGCTGGAAGTTCTTTACGCGCTTTATCAACTGGCCACGTTTCTTTGAGAGAAACTTTTCGGCTCTGATTGAATCAGAACCCGTCCTAGATTGTTGTTTTGATGCGTTTTCCTGATGCGGAGCCGGTCCTGGTCCGAGGACATGCTCTGCTCGAAGGCGCCACACATCGCACGCGCAGGCTGCAGCGCCAGCCTCCGCGCGCTTCAAGATTCGCCGCAATCACGCCGCTTTAGCGCCGGGGTCGCGTCCGCGCGCTTCCAATTTTAGTCGCAAAATTGCCCGCCGACTCACCTCATTCTCCGCGCGCGACAAAGAGACTGGGGGCTCGTTCCGCATTTTAAAATTGGAGTATCATCATGCGAGTAGACCATCCGCAGCTTAATAAGCGAGACCGACGCGCAGAACCCTCATTTTGGGTTGAGGAACCGACCGACGACGCTCTTTCACTGCTTGAGAATGCCCTTCGCGGGGACGAGCCCGCCCTTCGTCACGACGACCAGGCCGACGAAGCTCATTCGCTGATCGAAGAGAATGCCCGGCTTCGGGAGCTTTTGGCTCAGCTATCGGACGTCATTCGCAAAAACGGCGTTCACCAGCGCTAACGCGCAACGAATTGATCGCGGCCCCGCCCCGGCAAGAGTGGTTCAACCACTGCCGCGGCGGGGCCGCTCCATTTTCGATGATTGAATTCACGCGAACGCGCCCGCACGGGACGCGGCGAATAATCGGACGGCACAGGCGCCGCCGGCAAGCTTCGACAAAAAGCGAACCGCCTGCCGCAGCTGACAGTGGCCCGCTTCAAAGCGGTCGTTCAAAAGAAACGACCCCAGCTTCGGGGGCTGGGGTCCACTGGGGTCGTTCTATGCCGGGGCGCGCCGATCCCCATGCCGACCCGGCATGTGCCCGAGGTAAATCTGATTCCAGCCGCTGTCTGTAGGGAACCCGACAGTGGCCTCATTCAAAAAAACGGTGGCCTATTTCAGCCAGTACCTGTCAGGCCAGATGGCAAGCCACGAAATGCCCGTCGCTGCCTTGCTTCAGTTCGGGCGCGCTTTCGCGGCAGCGCGGCTCGGCGATCGGGCAGCGGGTGTGGAAATGACAGCCGCGCGGCGGGTTCATCGGGCTCGGCACATCGCCTTGCAGGCGGATCCGCTTGCGCTTCACCTTCGGGTCCGGCACCGGCACGGCGGAGAGCAGCGCCTGGGTATAGGGATGCTGCGGATGGCGATAGAGATCGCGCGCGCTCGCCAGCTCGACGATGCGGCCGAGATACATCACCGCGACGCGGTCGGAAATATGCTCCACCACCGAGAGATCGTGGGCGACGAACAGATAGGTGAGGTTGAGTTCGGCCTGCAGATCTTCCAGCAAGTTGATCACCTGCGCCTGAATCGAGACGTCGAGCGCCGAAACCGGCTCGTCGCAGACGATGAACTTCGGCTCCACCGCGAGCGCGCGCGCAATACCGATGCGCTGGCGCTGGCCACCGGAGAATTCGTGCGGGTAGCGCCGCATGTGCTCGGCCTTCAGCCCCACCTTGACGAGCAGGCTCGCCACGCGGTCGTCCCGTTCGCTTGTCGAGGAGGCGAGCTCGTGGATGGTGAAGGCTTCGCCGAGGATCGCAGCGACGGTCATGCGCGGATTGAGCGAGGCAAACGGGTCCTGGAACACGATCTGCATGTTGCGCCGCATGGCGCGCAGGTCGCCGCCGGAAAGGCCGCGCACGTCGCGTCCGTCAAAGACGATCTCGCCTTCGCTGGGCTCAACGAGGCGCAGCACGCAGCGCGCCGTGGTGGATTTTCCGCAGCCGGACTCGCCGACCAGTCCGAGCGTTTCGCCGCGATTGACCGCAAACGACACGCCGTCCACCGCGTGAACGCGTCCGACCTCGCGCGAAAGGAGTCCGCCCTTGACGGAAAAATGCTTCTTCAGGTCGGTGACTTGCAGCAGGGGTTCGCTCATGAGCTTGCTCCCTGCGTCTGTTCGAGGTGGCAGGCCATGCGATGGCCCGGTGCGACCTCGCGCAGAACCGGTTCCGTTTCGGAGCAAGGACCGAAGGCGTAGCGGCAGCGCGGCGCAAAGCGGCAGCCGGGGGCGGGATTGATCAGCATCGGCACGGTGCCGCCGATCGCTTCCAGCCGGGTCTTGTGCGCGCTGTCGAGATCGATGCGCGGGATCGAGCGGATCAGGCCCTGCGTGTACGGATGGCGCGGGCTTGCGAACAGGCTGTCGACATCGGCCTCTTCTACCACCTTGCCGGCATACATGACGACGACGCGCTGCGCGGTCTCCGCCACGACGCCCATCGCATGGGTGATCAGCATGACCGCCATGCCGAAGCGTTCCTTCATGTCCTGCAACAAATCGAGGATCTGCGCCTGGATGGTGACGTCGAGCGCGGTGGTCGGCTCGTCGGCGATGACGAGTTTTGGCTTGCAGGCCAGCGCCATCGCGATCATGACGCGCTGGCGCATGCCGCCCGAGAACTGGTGCGGATAATCATGCACGCGGCCTTCCGCATTGGGAATCTGCACCAGCTTCAGCATCTCTATCGTGCGGGCCAGCGCCTCCTTTTTCGAGAGGCCCTCATGGCGGCGCAGGCTTTCGGCGATCTGCTCGCCGATCGACAGCACCGGGTTGAGCGAGGTCATCGGCTCCTGGAAGATGAAGCCGATCTGCTTGGCGCGGATGTCGTCAAGTTCGTGGCTTGTGAGCGGCACGAGATCGCGGCCCTCGAACAGGATCTGGCCTTCGACGATGCGGCCCGGCGGCATCGCGATCAGCTTCAGGATCGACATCGCCGTGACGGTCTTGCCGCAGCCGGACTCGCCGACCACGCAGAGCGTCTCGCCCTTGTTCAGCGCGATGTCGACGCCGTCGACCGCCTGCAGCATGCCGTCGTCGGTGGAGAAATGGGTTTTGAGGCCCTTGATCTCGAGCAGTGGCGCCATCAGATCACCCGCCTTGCATCGAGCGCGTCGCGCATGCCGTCGCCGATGAAGTTGATGGCAACGACCGCGACGAAGATGGCGCCGCCCGGAAACAGCGCCCAGTGGGCGGCGATGTCGAGAAAGTCCTTGGCGTCGAACAGCAACCGGCCCCAGGTCGGAACGTCGGGCGGGAAGCCGAGGCCGAGAAACGACAAGGTCGATTCCGCGATGATGGCGGCGGCGACGTCGATGGTGCCGGCAATGATCACCGGTCCGAGCGCGTTGGGCAGGATGTGACGCACCACCTGCCGCAGCGGACTGGCGCCGAGCGCGCGGGCGGCTTCGACAAAATCCTTTTCGCGCAGCGAGAGGAATTGCGCGCGCACCAGGCGGGCGACCGGCATCCAGCGCAGCCCGCCGATGACAAGCACGATCAGGATGAAGATACCGCCTTCGGGGCCGAACACGGCCTTCAATCCGTCGCGGAACAGGTAGATCAGGAGCAGCAGCAGCGGCAGTTGCGGCAGCGAGAGGAAGAGGTCGGTCAGCCACATCAGGGCATGCCCCAGCGCGCCGCGGGACATGCCGGCGAGCGCACCGATCACCGTGCCGACGATGACGGCGACCGCCATCGCGGCCAGCCCGACCGCGAGCGAGATGCGTCCGCCGTAGATCATGCGCGCCAGAATGTCCTGTCCGAGATCGTCGGTGCCGAAGGGATGGGCGAGCGAGGGGCCTTCAAGGCGGGCGTTGAAATCGATGTCGTTGATGCTGACGCGCCAGACGAACGGGCCGAACGCCACCGCCAGAATCAGGACGATCAGCAGGACCGCGCTGACCACGGCGAGCTTGTGGCGGCGATAGCGCCGCCAGGTCTCGCGCCAGGGCGACCAGGCCGGCCGCCGCTCAACGGAGGGAGATGCGAGGGTCAAGCCAGCCATAAAGGACATCCGCGATCAGGTTGAAGAGCACGACGAGACAGGCGAAGACGAACGTCACGGCCATCACGACCGGCGTGTCGTTGGAGAGAATGGAGGAGATCAGGAGCGAGCCGATACCCGGAATGCGAAAAATCTGCTCGGTGACGATGGCGCCGCCGAACACGGCGGGCATCTGCAGCGCGACCAGCGTGACGACCGGGATCATGGCGTTGCGCATCGCGTGCTTGACGATCACCCGGGCCTGCCCGAGGCCCTTGGCGCGGGCGGTGGTGACGTAGTCGAGGCGGATCACGTCCAGCATGGCCGAGCGCACGAAGCGCGTCATGGAGGCGGCCTGAAACAGGGCGAGCACCATCACCGGCATGATAGCCTGCCGGACCTGTTCAATCACCCAGCGGAACCCGGTCGCCTTGATGTCGGTGGTGTAGACGAAAGGCAGCCAGTCCAGCGTGATTGAAAAGAGCAGGATGAACAAAAGACCGGTGAAGAAGGTCGGCAGCGAAAAGCCGATAAAGGCGAGCGTGTTCGCGATCTGGTCGAAGATCGAATAGGGCCGCGTCGCGGCATAGACCCCGACCGGGATCGCAATCGCGAGCGCGAGCAGTTGCGCCGAGCCGATCACGTAGAGCGTCGTCGGCAGGCGCTGCAGGATCAGCGTGTCGACGTTCATCCGGCTGACAAAGGAAAAGCCCCAGTCGCCCTGCAGCATGGCGGTGATCCAGTGCAGGTAGCGGAGGTAGATCGGATCGTCGAGGCCGAACTTGGTCCGAAGCGCCGCCGCGACTTCGGGCGGCACGTTGGGATTGGTCGCGAGCTCACTGAAGGGATCGCCCGGCGCCAGCGCCAGCACGATGAACAGCACGAGCGAAATGCCGAGCAGGCTCGGCACCGCGATCAGGAGACGACGCAGGATGTACTGACGCATGAGAAACGATCCGCCTAACGCCGGCTATCAGGTCTCTCGATACCAGTCCTGGATATTGTCGGTGTCGTTGGTCCAGCCGCTGAGCACCGGGCGCAGCGAGTTGGTTGCGGCGCCGACCTTCAGGCGGTGCATCACCGGGATGACCACCGTGTCTTGCCACATGATGTCGTTGGCCTTGATGTAGAACGCGGCCCGCTTGACCGGATCGACTTCAGCCTCGGCCGCGTCGATCGCAGCGTCAAACTCCGTGTTGACCCAGCGCGGGAAATTCCTGCCCTGCCACTTGTTTTCCTTGGTGGCCACGAAGCGCGAATGAAAGCGCCGCATATGCTGGGCCGGATCCGGCTGGGTCATCGGAATCTGGAACATTTCGATGTCGGCATAGAATTTGGAATAGGTGTCCGGGTTGGCGACATCCGAAGAGAAAAAGACCGAGGCCACGACCGATTTCAATTCGACGTCGATGCCGGCCTTCTGGCAGGCCTGCTTGACGATGGCCTGGGTCTTCTGGCGCGGGCCGTTGATCGCGGTCTGGTACAGCAGCTTCAGCTTCTTGCCGTCCTTCTCGCGGATGCCGTCCGCGCCGACTTTCCATCCGGCCTCTTCCAGCAGCTGGGTCGCCTTCTCGATGCTGAATTCCCATTTCGTGTTCTTGGAGACGAACTGTTCGGGACCGTTGAGGAAGCTGGCCGTGGTGCGCCCGGCGCGACCGTAGATGTGCTTTTGAATGGCATCGCGGTCGACGAGGAGCGCCAGCGCCTTGCGAACGGCCGGATTGGAGAGCAGGGGATGCTTGGTCTTCATCGACGAACGTTCGCCGTCGACCTCGGTGTTGGGATCGGTGAAGTTCAGCGCAATGAACTCGATATCGCCGCCGGTCGAGTAGACAGTCTTGCCCTTGCCGCCCTTCTCCAGACGCAGCAGGACATCGTCTTCCACCTGCATGTTCCAGGCATAGTCATATTCGCCGGTCTGAATCACCGCACGCGCCGCCGAGACGGCATCTCCGCCGCCCTTGATCTCGATCGTATCGAAGTAGGGGCGGTTCGGCATGTGGTAGTCAGGATTGATTTCCCCGCGCACGACGTCGCCCGGCTTGAACTCGACGAACTTGTAAGGACCGGTGCCGACGGGCTTGAGATTGTTCGGAGCCTCGCGGGATTTGGCGCCTTTGTAATCTGCAAACAGATGCTTGGGCAGGATGCAGCCGACCACCGCGACAAAGGCATCGGCCCAGAACGGGGTGGGGTTCTTGAACAGGATGCGGACGGTGAGATCATCAACCTTTTCGACGGTGATGTCCTGGTAAACGCCGATGGTCAGCGCTGAGGTGGCGGGATCGCGGGCGTATTCCCAGTTGAACACGACGTCATCGGCGGTGAACGGCTTGCCGTCATGCCATTTGACGCCTGGCTTGAGCTTCCAGGTCACCGACTTGCCGTCGGCAGCGAGGCCGCCGTTCTGAATCGACGGAATTTCCGCCGCCAGAATTGGGTTGAGGTTGCCGGCGGAATCCCAGCTCGCCAGCGGCTCATAGAACAGGCGCGAGCCGTCCTGGTCCTTGGTGCCGGTGGCAAAATGCGGATTGAGCAGGGTCGGTCCCTGCCACCACAGCAGTTTAAGCGGGCCGCCGCCGCCGCGCTTGGTCGGCTTGTAGGTCGCGGGACTCTGCGCCATCGCCACACCGCCGATGGCCAGTATCTGCGTCGCCATGGGTGCGGTGAGACCGAAAGCAAGCATCCGCTGAACGAAGCTGCGGCGGTCCATGCGCCCGTCCTTTACTTCGTCGATCATGGTTCGCAGTTCGTTGTCCAGCATCGTTGTCCCCGTCTGGTTTTGGCATTGCGCAGTGCGCCGCCGGGCGGCAGCGTTAAGTGTCCCCGGGTAAGATGGCACATCAAATGGCCCTGAGGTCAACGGCTGGCTGTCGACAATCGGCAGGTTGGAAGGGGCGTGTGATTTTTGCTTGGGCAGAAACGCGCTGCGCCGCACACAGCTTCAGCAATCCGGCGCCAAAGCGCGCTGAATCGCGCTCTGCACTGCAAAAAATTTGTTCACCGGACCCGGTCAGGTCAGCGACATATCCAGCGGCGGCGCGACGCTGTCCGGCAGCGGGCTGACATAGGGCGTCCGGGTGGTGCGCTTGTTCAGGTCGGCCTTGGCGGCGGCGATCAGGTCCGGTTCCGTCAGCGCCCTGACGCCGAGCCCCGCCATCGCCTTGGCGGCTTGCACCATGGCCTTGTGGGCGTGCGGGCTCTTGCCCTGCGCCACCACCTGCCAGGTATGGAACGGGGTGCCGATCGCGACCGTCGGGGCATGGACCTGAACGGTCGGCACGACCCAGCTCACGTCGCCCACATCGGTCGAGCCGATCTGCGGATTACGTTTGGCATCCAGCGGGACGATGAAATCGGCCAGCGGCCGGTCGGTCGGCTCCATGCCGATCGAGCGATAGACGGACGCGATATCCTTGTCCGTCAGCGTGGAACGGATTTTTGCGGCGAAATCCTTGTCGGTGTCATCGAAATGCGGCGGGCCGAGTTCCTCCATGATGCGATGAAGCGCCGCCTCGAGCGGGCTGTTCGGCAACAGGTTGGAGACGGCGGAAATGATCTTCATCTCCACCTTGGTTTCGGTCATCAATGCCGCGCCCTGCGCGATCTTGTGGACGCGCTCCACCAGTTCGTTCATGCCGGGCAGGTCGCGGTCGCGGATCGAATAGCGCACGCGCGCATGGGCCTGCACCACGTTGGGGGCAATGCCGCCGGTGTCGAGCAGGGCGTAATGGACGCGGGCGTCGCTCGGCATGTGCTCGCGCATGTAATTGACGCCGACATTCATCAGCTCGACCGCATCCAGCGCGCTGCGGCCGAGATGCGGCGAGGCGGCGGCATGCGAGGTGCGCCCGGTGAAGATGAAATCGGCGCGCGTGTTGGCGAGCGAGGGCGTCACCACCACTTCCCAGAAGCTCGACGGGTGCCAGGTGATCGCGATGTCGGCGTCGTCGAAGGCGCCATCGCGCACCATGAAGGCTTTTGCCGCGCCGCCTTCTTCCGCGGGGCAGCCGTAATAGCGCACGCGCCCCGGCGCTTTGTGTTCGGCGAGCCAATCCTTCACGGCGGTGGCCGCAAGCAGCGCGGCGGAACCGAGCAGATTGTGGCCGCAACCATGACCATGGCCGCCGGCCTCCAGCGGGCGAGGTTCGGCCACGCCGGCTTCCTGGCTGAGGCCGGGCAGGGCGTCATATTCGCCGAGAAAAGCGATCACCGGCCCGCCGTCGCCCCATTCGCCCATCACCGCGGTCGGAATGCCTGCGACCTGCTCGGTGATGCGGAAACCCTGATGGCGCAGCTCGGCCAGATGTTCGGCGGACGAGCGCGCCTCGGTGTAGCAGACCTCGGGCATCGCCCAGACCCGGTCGGCCAAGGCGACAAAGCGCGGCTTGATGGTGTCGACGCCACGCCAGATGTTACTGCGATTATCCATCTTCCGATTTCCAATTCTGAAGGCGATCTGAGCTGAGGAATTGTTATCAGCTTCGCCAAACGATGCCCAGTGCCGGGCGGACTGTAGCCCGGGTGGAGCGAAGCGTAACCCGGGATGCTCGCCCGCAAACATAGAACCCCGGATTGCGCTTCGCTCCATCCGGGCTACGAATTTGGGCCGGTCACACCTTTATGCCATGCGGCCTGAACAGCCGGCCTTTCTCCACGACCAGCACCACGCCGAGCGCCGCCAGCGTGCAGAGCAGGAAGCCGGTCGCGAACGGCACCAGCGTGCCGTCGTAATCCTGGCCGATGGTGGCGCCGATGCCGATGGCGAGTAGCGTGGTGATCGAGCCGTACAGCGACGCGGCGGTGCCGGCGATATGGCCCTGCGGCTCCATGGCGAGCGCGGTGAAATTGGCGATCATCAAGCCGAACGCAAACATCATCGATATCGAGAGCACCATGAACAGCGGCAAGGGCAGCATCTGCATTTTCGCCGCCGCCAGCATGGTTGCGGCGATGACCACGAAGCCGATCAGCGCGCCGTGGGAGAGCACGCGCATGCGGACGCGATGTCCGGCAGCGCCGGCAGCATCATGTCCATCGCGAGCGGATTGAGCGCCATGATGGAGGCGATCACGATCACGAATTCCGGGAAGCCCATCGGGCGGTGGCCTGAAGCGGCCAAGGCATTGGCACTGGTGTCGGACAACAAAAAAATCCTTTTGAAGGCGGCACCCTATGGATTTTGATGCGCTGCACAAATAACGTTTTCGGCATGGCAGACCATCGGTAAGTAGGTCTTGAACGCGCAACACGCTTATTTGCCGGCGAGTGCCTCATTGCACCTCTTTGCAAACGCCAGGAGATAGGCACCCATCTCGGCGGACAGCCGTGAGGTGGGTTGCACATTCTGCGTGCTCATATTGAGCGCGTACACCGGGAGCCCCTTGACGATGATCGGTGTCGCAACAGCCAGAACGCCGCGCTGCCACGAGACGGCGCAATAGCCATCGCGCTTGACGGAGCGGATCGATCTTTGCACTTCGGCCAGCAAATTCTGCGTTGCGCCGGCACCGCGCCGCTTGAAGGTCGCAAACAGTTTGGCTCTTTCTTGTTCGGTTATCCCCGCCAGATAGGCCCGCCCGAGCGAGGTTAATTCCATGGGCACCTGCTGCCCCGCAACGACATTGCGCAGAACAACGCGTGGGTTGAATCGGACGGATTCCAGATAGACCATCATCGAGCGGTCCGCGGTGGCCAATCCAACATTCATCTTCCGCCGCATGGATTCAACGCGCATCATCGGCCCCAAGGCGTTGAGGATCGGCGAACTCATGCGCATCGCATGCCCGAAGCTCATCACTGCCGCGGCCAGCCTGTAGGCGCGTTCGCTGCGAACATCGTCCAGCATGCCGGCCTGGACCAGCGTGCGAGTTAGCCGGCTGACCGTCGCTCGCGGAATTCCGGTCCGCTCTGCGATCTCTCCGTTTCCGAGAACATCGATTCCCTGACGGAACGCCCGCAGGATTTCGACGCCCCGCTGCAACGAACGATTGCCGCCAGCAGAGTTCATGCGTGCCGCCCTCTTGCCATAGCCGCCTTCTCAGCTCGTCTAACGGATAAGTGCCAATTCCACTAGATGGAAATGGGGCCAGCGGAGGCGGGATTGCCCGTGCTAGCTGCATGGACGGCCCGGACACAGAAGCCGCCGTGACAGACGCATTTTCCAAAATGCTCGAACAACAGCCAAAGGGAGGCACGCATGCAGAAGAGCAAGGTAACCCATCCTTCAGGACCCGCAGCGCGCCGGTGCCCGCGGATCATTCTTGCCGTCTTGTCGGCGATGGGGGTATTGGGGGCTGCCGCGCCGGTCCAAGCCGAATACCCGGCCAAGATTATCAAGATCGTCGTTCCCTTCTCCTCCGGCGGCGGTACCGACATTATCGCTCGAACGCTGGCTCAGGAAATTTCGTCCGACCTGGGCAAGTCAGTCATCATCGAAAACAAGCCGGGTGCCGGCACCGTCATCGGAACCCAGACTGTCGCGACCAGCGAGCCTGATGGCTACACGCTGCTGCTGGCAAGCTTCGCCCATGCGGTCAATCCGAGCTTGAACAGCAAGCTTCCGTTCGATCCGCACAAGGACTTCGCCGCCGTCTCGCTGATCGCGCGATCCCTCAACATCGTCGTTGTGAACCCGGCATCGAAGATCAAATCGATTCCCGACCTGATCGCTGAAGCCAAGGCTAACCCCGGGAAGCTCAACTACGGCACGTTCGGGACGGGAACTTCGGCCCATTTGGCGGGAGAACTGTTCAAATCGATGGCGAATGTGAACCTGACAACGGTGTCCTACAGGGGCGCTGCGCCGGCAATCACCGATCTCCTGGGCGGCCAGATCGATGTCATCTTCACCACGGTGGCAAGCGCAGCCTCGCTTGTCGGAGGTGGACAGCTCCGGGCACTGGCTGTCACGACTGCCGAGCGCTCGCCCGCGTTCCCCGATTTGCCGACGGTCGCCGAAGCCGGGTTGCCAGGCTACGCCGCTGAGAGCTGGTACGGATTGTACGCGCCGGCCAAGACGCCTGCGCCGATCATCGAGCGTCTGAACAAGGCCGTCGCAAAGGCCGTTCAGTCCGTCGCTTTCAAGCGACTCGAGAGCAACGAAGGCCTGATCATGGTCGGCAGCTCCCCCGAAGAACTCGATCGCTATGTTCAGGACGAGGAAGCCCGATGGCGCAAGCTGATCAAGGACGCGAACATCAAGGTGGAATAGCCCCGCGCAACGTCGCGCAATGTCCTTCCTTGGCAAGGCCGCGCCGTGAGCAGCGAAATTCAATCACCGGTTTGAGAGGTAACGATGACTAGCCTGGTCGAGTTGTCCGTTGAGGATTCAGTCGCGATCGTGAGGTTGAACAGGCCGGATGTGCGCAACGCCATCAACGATGAAATGCGCGCGCGGTTCATCGCCGCGCTCGATCGGGCAGCCAATGACGAGGCCGTGCGCGCCGTCGTTTTGACCGGAAACGGCACGTCGTTCTGCTCGGGTGGCGACATTTCCGGCATGCGCGAGCGGCTGCAGGCGCCGTCCGGCAAGGTGGCATTCAATGGCTGGCGGCGGCAGCAGCAGACCCACAAGAGCGTTGCGGCGCTCCACGGCATGGGGAAGGTGACTGTCGCTGCCGTGAACGGTGCGGCCGCGGGTCTGGGATGCGACATGGCGCTCGCGTGCGATTTCATCGTGGCCTCCGAAGAGGCCGTGTTCAGCATGAGTTTTGTTCGTCGTGGGTTGGTTTCCGACGGTGGAGGAATGTACTTCCTGCCGCGGCGGGTAGGTTTGTCGCGCGCGAAAGAGATGATCTTCACCGGTCGTTCCGTGGGTTCAACAGAAGCTCTCGCGATGGGACTGGCGGATCGCGTGCGTCCGGCTGCGACGCTCGTGCATGACGCCGCAGCATGGGCGCGCGATCTCAGTCGGGGTTCTATCGCGGCGATCGCTCTAACAAAGAGCATTATGGACCGCACATTTGAAACTGCGGAAGAGCAGGTCTTTGCGCTCGGCCGGGAAGCCCAGGCCATCTGCTACACGACGTCCGAACACCGGGAATCCGTCGCGGCATTCCTCGACAAATCCGCGCGATAGGGGGCGATATGGATTCGCTGGAACGCTTGATCCGACCGAAGAGCGTGGCGATTATCGGCGCTTCAGCCGATGCCGGCAAACTGACCGGCCGTCCGCTGGCCTTTCTGGAGAAGTATGGCTACGGGCATGAAGTCTTCCCGGTCAACCCGCGCTATCGATCGATTGGACGCTATCCGTGTTTTCCGGATATCCGGTCGCTGCCGCATGCTCCCGATGTCGCCATCGTCCTGGTCGGCTCCAGCCGTGTTCCGGACGCTGTCAAGGATCTGGGAGCCATCGGAACGGGCGCAGCGATCGTTCTCGCCGGCGGATTTGGTGAAAGCGGCGCGGAAGGAATGGCGCGGCAGCAACGGCTGAAAAGCGCGGCCGGCACCATGCGGGTTCTTGGGCCGAATACGATCGGCCTCGTCAATGTCACCGACGGCATCGCCCTCTCCGCGAGTGCGGCGCTTCAGGTCAACGAGCTGGTGCCCGGCTCCATCGCGCTGGTTTCCCAAAGCGGGGGAATCCTAGGGTCGCTGCTGTCGCGAGCCGATGCCCAGGGCGTCGGGTTTTCCAAACTGGTCGCAACGGGAAACGAATCCGACATCGACGTGTCCGATCTGATCAACTACCTGGTCGATGATCCCGCCACGAAGGTGATCGCGCTCTATCTGGAGGGCCTTCGCAAGCCGTTGCAGTTTCGGCAAGCGGCATTGCGCGCAGCGGAAGCCGGCAAGCCGATCGTGGCTTTCAAGGTCGGGCGATCGGAGTCTGGTATCCAGTCAGCAAGTTCGCATACCGGGGCACTGGCGGGATCGGACGTCGTCTACGATGCATTGTTCAGGCAACTCGGCATCATCAGAGCACTGTACTTCTCTGACCTGCTCGATATCCCGCTCGCGCTGAGTTCTGGGCGCCGACTGAAAGGCCGCCGCGTCGCCGTGGTAACCTCGACTGGCGGCGCGGCGAGTTTGGTCGCTGATGCAGCCGGCCTGGCGGGGTTCGAAACCCCGGCTCCAGACCCGATGACTGCTGGCCGCCTGATGGCTCTGAACATTCCCGATGCCGTGCTGGATCGAAACCCCATCGACGTTACCCTCGCGGGCGTGAAATCCGAGTATTTTCGAGATGTGCTCGACAGCGTGCTCGAAAGCGCTTCCTACGATGCAGTTGCCGTCATTCTGGGTTCGTCTTCGATCACGGAACCGGAGACCGTCGGCGCGCCGTTGCGTGATTGTTTCGCCCGGACCGACAAGCCCGTTGTGGTATTTGCCGCCCCCAACGCGCCGCACGCGGTCAAGCATCTCAATCTCGCGGGCATACCAACCTTTGCCGCGCCTGAGGCCTGCGCTACGGCATTTTCCGCAATGTGGCGCATTCACCGAAAGACCTCGCCGCAAACCGGTGATCCGGCCATGCCCGTGGCCGTCGGCGCCGACATCCGGTGCATGCTGCGTCCCGGTCCTCTCAACGAGTATGAGAGCAAGGCGCTGTTTGAGAAATTCGGCGTTCCGGTCACCCGTGAGATCTGTGCCGCCACGCCCGAGGAAGCTGCATCTGCAGCGGCACGGTTCCAGGGCAACGTCGTCATCAAGGCCCTGTCCCGCGACGTGCTTCACAAATCTGACGTCGGCGGAGTCGCCGTCAACATCCCTCCCAGCGATGTCGCGGCCACTTGCACGCGGATGGCAGAAACATTCTCGCTGGCGACGAAACGAAAGGCGGAAGGATTTCTGGTCCAGGAACTGGTGACCGGCGCGATCGAACTGATCCTGGGTCTTAAGCATGACAGTCAGCTTGGACCTTCGATCCTGTTGGGCATGGGCGGCATCGCCGCTGAACTTTACAAGGACACCGTCGTGAGGCTGGCGCCGCTTTCGCGAAGGGATGCGGAGGAAATGATCGGCGAGCTGAAATCCGCTCCGCTGCTGAGCGGCTTTCGCGGTCGCCCGGTTGCGGATGTCGAGGCCCTTGTCGACGCCATGCTTGCATTTTCGAGCATGGTATCCTCGATCGGGACGAACCTGCTGGAAGCGGAGATCAATCCCTTGTTTGTCCTGCCGCGGGGGGATGGCGTGAAGGCGGCGGACGGTGTCGCGGTGGTGGCGCCGGACAAAGCCGGGATCGGAGGTTAAAAACCTGGCGAAACAGGTTGTTGCGGTGCACAATGGTCGCTCCTAAACGAACGGCTCGCTATTAGCCAAAGAGTTGTTCTGGTGGGCGGCTTGCTCTATCCCCTACGCATGAAACAACAACTTGATCGCCTTCGAACGGAGACCTTGTGTCAGGACAGACCTTGAAGATCGGCACGCGCAAGAGCGCGATGGCGCTGGCGCAGACGGAAGGGATCGCGCGGCTGTTGCGCGCGTCCGATTCCGCGCTCGACGTCGAGATCGTCAAGTTCGAAACCCGCGGCGACCAGGACCAGACCAGCAAGCTGCTGCGCCATGGCGGCAAGGGCGGGGCGTTCGTCGCCGAAATTCGCGAAGCCATGCGCGGCGGGCAATTGCAGGCGGCGATGCATTCGCTGAAGGATGTTCCGGGCAATGAGGAGACCCCGGGCCTGATCATCGGAGCGACGCTGCCGCGCGACGCCGCCAACGACGCGCTGGTGCTGCGTCCCGGCCTTTCGCTCGATGAATTTCGCGCATCGAAAGGCAAGGGTTTCAAGATCGGCACCAATGCGGTGCGCCGCGCGGCCTATCTGCGCCGGCTGTTTCCGGAAGTGACGGTTATCCATTTCCGCGGCGCGGCGGACACGCGCGTGGCAAAACTCGATCGCGGCGACAAGCAGCGGCTTCCCGATGGCGGCGAGGTGGGGCCTGCGGATGCGCTTGTAATGGCGCGGTCGGGGCTCGAGCGCATCGGCATGACGTCGCGCATCGTTCATGATTTTTCCGTGCACGAAATGCTGCCGGCGGTGGGGCAGGGCATCGTCGCGGTCGAATGCGTCGAGAACGACTGGCTGACGCGCGAGCGGCTGGCGAAGATCGAGGATACGCAGTCGCGCCTCTGCGCCGAGGCCGAGCGCGAGGTGCTCTGGGTGTTGAACGGCCATTGCAACTCGCCGATCGCCGGCCACGCTACGCTGGCGGGCCGCGAGATGACGCTGACCGCTGCCGTGCTGGATGAAACCGGCGACCGCTTCATCGAGGTATCGCGGCAGGGCGCTGCAGACCGGCCGCGCGAACTCGGCCGTGCGGTCGGGCTGGAGTTGCTGGACAAGGGCGCAGCCGAGATTATCGCGCGGACGAGGCCGGACGAACATTAGGGCGCGACCCATAGATCGAGCTTGATTGCTACGCGATGTTCGATATGCGCCGATCGCGGACCAAATTCCGCATCGATTTGGGCTGTCGGATCAGAAGCTAAAACATCCTCAGGACTGCGAGTCTTCGAGAAGACCAAAACAGCCGGACATAGATGAATCGGGAATCTCTCTTCCGCATGCCCGTCTCAGCCTACGGATGCGCCGGCGTTTGCCCGGCTTTTTCCGAGCGCAAGAATGCGATGCAAGAGGTCCGGGTAATCAAGTCCGCCATGCTGGGCCGCTGTAGCGAACTCCTGGCTCTTCGCGATTTCGGGATTGGGGTTCGCTTCAATGAAATACAGGGTGCCGTCGGCAGAGAGGCGAAAATCGATGCGCGCGTATCCATCGAGCCCGAGTGTTCGGTAGATGCGTTTCGCTGTTCGCTGAATGCGGGCGAGTACCTCCGGCGCAAGGTTCTTGGCCGGCCCATCCATAATTCCCACGCGCTCCTGATAACCGGGATCGTGTTTGACCTTCTCGGTGGCTATGGCCTGGCCGCCCATAGTGCCGAATTTCAATTCCCAAACCGGCAACACTCGCAACCGATTGTTGCCGAGCACGCCGACATAAAGCTCACGTCCCTCGATATATTGCTCGGCGATCGCGGCGGTCCCGATCCGCTCATGGACGAAGGCGACGCGCTCTGCGAGCTTCTCGTCCGTATCGACGACGGACGCCTGCGAGATACCCCGGGATCCATCCTCGTTCAGGCTCTTGACGATTAACGGCAGCGCAAGACGCGCTGGGCGTTTGACCTTTCGGCGCATCGGGAATACGGCGAAGGCCGGCACCGCGATCCGGCGATGGTGCACCAATGTCTTGGACAGATCCTTGCCGCGCGCCAGGATCAGACCACGCGGGTTACACCCGGTATACGGGATCTGCATCAGTTCGAGATAGCTTGCGACGTGCTGGTCATACGTGGGCTCGTTGTGAAACTGCTCCAGCAACGTGAATACCACGTGCGGCTTGAAACTTTCGATCTCCTCGCGCACCGGCTTGATTTCCTCCTGCGCACCGAGCGGGCGAACATCATGGCCGGCCGCACGCAAGGTGCTCACGACGTCATATTCTGTTTTCCATTCGTTGATTTGCCGCGCAGTGTATCCCTCGGTGGAGTCCGGGGGCACAAAGTCCGGATGCATGAGCACCAGAACGCGCAGGCGTCTCATAGCGCGATCCATTTTCGCCGCGAAGGACCGAACAGCGCGTGCATGGTCTTGGCGGTCAACAGGACAGTGAAGTCAGCCACAAGCTTCCGATCGGAGCCGACAGCGCGCAGATTGAGCTCTCGGCAGCGGGAGATCATGTCGTCAAGTACAGCATCAAGCGTAAGCTGGTTCTCGCCTGTCCACCGCGCAACCAGCCGCCTGATGTGGGCGCGGTGCCGCCTGATGAATGCAGAAGCCGGCTGCCCCCGGCGATGCCGTGGATCGGCGGAAAAGAGCCGGGAGAGGTCGCGGTCGTAAGTCTTCGGTGGCCTGAAGGCGTAGAACGCCTGCTTCTTTTTATAGTGGTCGCCGAGTGTCTGGCCGAGTTCATGCAGCGGATCGACACGCTCCCGCGTCGTGACCAGCGGCCGCTTCCCGGCGATTTCCTCCATCAGTTCGTCGACATATTCGAGCTTGTTCAGCGCCGGCCAGCCGGCATAGCGTGTCCGCCAGTTCGAACGCGGCCGCAGCCACACCGCGAAGGTTTCAGCGAAATCCTCGTCCGGATGGCTCTGCGCGTACCAGAGCCGAAGATGCTGAACATATTGCCGGCTGGCCGGATTGGGCCGGTAGTAGCGCGGGTAGTGTTTTGAGGACCGGCCGAACAGCTGCTGCCAACGCCGGCGGCGCTGCAACTGATAGCCGTGCTGGATGGCATGGCCTGCCTCATGGCGGAGGATGGCCATGCATTCGGACCAGGTGCCGCCCTCGACGTCGAGCATCATTTTCTTCTCCAGCTTCATCAAGCGGGGATGGCTGAGATAGAATGGGACGGCAATGCCGGGCACATCTGCCGGACTAAACCATTCGCTCGACATCCATGTATGTGGCCGCAGCCGGATGCTCCGCTCTTCAAGCTCTTCATAAAGAGTGCTGATACAATCCTCGAGCCAAGTGCCTTCGACCGCAACCCTCAGACTACTGAGGCGTTGCTGGAGCAACTGCTCATCCGATAGCTTTTCCCAAGCATATTTCCGGCGGGGCATAGGCCTCTGGAAGTCATAACAACTCGGTACTCAGATGGTGTCATAGGATGCTGCTGACAACAACCGCCGGGTCTCCGCGGCGCGCCGTTGTTTAGCGACCCACGTCGGCCTTGGGGTCCTTCGCTACCGGGGCGGTGCAGCGGCAAGTCCAGCCATGTCCACTGTGAGGCCGAAAGCGGAAGTCAATTCAGAACGTTGGGCGGCCACGCTACGGGCCGTTGCGGGTTGTATCTGCATCATCTATTCGCGTGAAGGACCAGCTCTGCGATGCGGCTGTCGGCGCGGCGGAGCCGCCGGCAAAGTTCACGGTTGATATTCTGCATCACCAGCACATAGGCGTGGATGTCGGCCTTGTAGTACGTGTAGAGGCTTCGGGCCGTGAGCTCGTACAGCACGGTTGCGCTCTCGGCTACGACGGTGGCTGACCGGTTCTGCATTTCGATGAGCGTCATTTCGCCGAAGAAATCGCCGGGCTCCAGACCCGATATCCGAATGGCGCGCCCCAAATCACCGAGCTTGCTCACCAGGAGCTGGCCCGAGTGAACAATGAACATTGAGCGCCCCGGTTCGCCTTCCGCGACGATCGTGGCGCCGGCGTCGAAGCGGCGCTCGACCAACATTGAGGCCAGGAGATCGAGGCTAGCGTCCGAGAGGCCACCGAAGAACGGTGTGGCGCGCAAAAATGCTTTCAGATCGGGCGGGCTGACAGCCATTGATCCAATATACGCTTGCTCCCCGCAGCGGCAAGTTCGGAACCTGCTTTCGCGGCCGCGTGATTGCCGCGTCACTTTCTAAGTTTTGACCTGGTCCTCCCAGTCCTCCCACTCCACGTCATTGATTTCCAGGTAGCTGGAAACGGCTGCGCCAACGGTCGGGAAGAAATATTGCTCGCCAAGCTGCGAGAACAACCCAAATCGCTTCAGCTTGTCCTTTACCGGATCTTTGAGTTCGGCAAAGCACAACTCGATGCCCTGCGCGTGCAACGCCTCGTCCAATTCGGCGACTATATCGCCGGCGGAGACGTCCACGCTGGTGACGGGTTCCGCCGCAACGACCAGCCAGCGCACGGGCGTCGGCGATTTCGCCACGGCGTCCAGGACGCGCTCCTTGAAGAATTCGGCGTTGGCGAAGAACAGAGGTGCATCCCACCGAAACAGGACCAGCCCGGGGATTTGGCGTGCATCCGGATATCTCGTGATGTCGTGATAACCTTTGACGCCATCGGCGCGACCCAACACGGCAGAGTGCGGGCGCCAGCCGTCCCACAGGAACTCGATGATGGCGATCGCGATTGCGAGCCCAATTCCCGGAATCACTCCGAATACGGCCACCCCGACAAAGCAGACCATCGACAGCCAGAACTCCCACTGCTGAATCCGATAGATTCGTTTGAGGTCGGTGACCTCAAACAAGCCGATCGCAGCGGCGATGACGACAGCCGCCAATGCAGCGGAGGGCAAATGCTGAAGCAGGTTTGGCGCCACCAGCAGAAGGGTGGCGATGGCAAGCGCGCCGACGACACTGGTTAGCTGGGTGCGGGCGCCGGCGGCTTCGGCAACAGGCGTACGCGAAGAGCTGCTGCTGATCGGGAAACCTTGAAAGAATCCGGTTGCCAGGTTGGCGGCGCCAAGCCCCACCATCTCCTGGTTGGGATCGACATGCGTGCCCAATCGCGCGGCATAGGAACGCGAAAGCACGCTGGTGTCCGCAAACGAAACCAGGGCAATGGCGCAGCCGCCGACCAGTACCGGGACGATATCGCCGTAGGTGATCCAGGGGATTGCGAAACCCGGCAATCCCTCTGGAAGGGGACCAATGACCGCCACGCCGTAACGGGCCCCAAGGTCAAGCGCGCCGACGACGGCGGTCGCCGCAACCACCGCAATCAGAATGCCTGGCAGCCGCTTGTTGTTCTGGAGCAGCAGGATGACCATCAGCGTGCCGAGCCCAATCCCGAAGGCGACCCAGTTTGTCTTTCCTTCAAGAATCGCATCGGCGATCGCCCACAGACTCCGCAAGGGTCCTTCGCCCTTGATCGAGAAGCCGAAGAGGTTTGGCAATTGGCTGATCAAAACGGTCAATGCAATTCCGTTCATATAGCCGTACCGAATCGGCTTGGAGAGCAACTCGGTGACAAAACCCAGGCGGGCGATGCCGGCCAGAATGCATACCGTCCCTGAAACGATCGCCATCATGGCGGCGAGCGTTGCGGCGCGGAGAGGATCACCACCGGACAGCGGAACGACAACGCCGAGGATAACAGCCGCCAGCGCCGAGTCCGGTCCCAGAACGAGGATGCGACTGGGGCCGAACAATGCGTAGACCAACAGCGGCACGATCGTTGCGTACAGACCGTAGATGCCAGGCAAGCCCGATGCCACCGCGTAGGCAATTCCAACCGGGACCAGCATGGCCGCCAGCACGAGCCCAGCGAGGATATCGTGCCTAAGCCACGCCGCCTCGTATCGACGCAGCGTTTCGATGCCCGGCAGCCAGTGCATCCAATGCTTCATCGGCCGTCACTTCCAGGCCCGGCCACACCGCGCCGAAACGTCAGTAGCGGCTCGGAACCGGGTGGCCTGCGCCCAGACCCACGGTAGCACTCTTAGGCTGCCGTTGCGCCTTGGGAATCTTCGGCAGGTCTACGTCGACCTTCTTGTATGGGATGCTCTCGAGCAGATGCCGGATCAGGTTCAGCCGGGCCCGACGCTTGTTGTCAGCGGGGACGATGTACCAGGGCGCCCAAGACGTGTGGGTGGCCTTGATCATGCGCTGGTAGGCCGCCGTGTAGTCCCACCAGCGCCGCACCGATTCGGTGTCCATCGGACTGAGCTTCCAGTGTTTCATCGGGTCTTTGATCCGCGCCTCAAACCGGCGCCGTTGCTCGTCCTGACTTACGTCGAGAAAGTATTTGCGCAGGATGATGCCGTTGTTGACGATCATCTCCCGCTCGACAACGGGGACCATCGCTAAGAACCGCTCGTAATCCTCATCGGTGACGAAGCCCATCACCCGCTCGACGCCGGCCCGGTTGTACCACGAGCGGTCGAACAGGACGATCTCGCCCGCCGCCGGAAAATGCGCGACGTAGCGCTGAATGAAGAGTTGGGTCTTCTCTCGGTCGGACGGGACGGGCAATGCCACGTGGCGGTAGACGCGCGGGCTGGTCCGCGCTGTGATCCGGCTGATGACGCCGCCTTTGCCCGCGGTGTCCCGGCCCTCGAAGACCACAATGATGCGTGCCCCCTTGTCTTTGACCCAGGTCTGCAGCCGGGTCAGCTCGACCTGAAGTTTTGCGAGTTCCTTCTCAAATTCCTTGCGGCTCACCTTGCCCGACGCGGTCCCCGGCGCCTCAACTATCTCGCCCTTCTTCTGCTTGTCCTTCAACATCTGGCAGCCTCCCGGGCTACTACCGACAGCTATTCGGTCGCACAGGACGATCCTGATACCGAACGGGAGCAGAGCGCCGCGCTGCTTTGTTGACCTAGATCAAAGGACGTCCGCGATGGCTCATTCGCGTCAAACTCCAAAACCCGAGGCGGTCAATCCAAAATCTTGTGCTGCAGCGCAGTGCCGCGAATCAGGCTGCCAGATCCTGCAACAGCAGCGATGAGCCTCTGATCAGCACCTTGCGTCCCTTCGCGGTGATGGCGGGTGTGTCGCCGTTCATGGTGGCGAGTTCGAGCGCGATCAGGCCGTCGATCGTGTAGCGGCTCATGCGCGGCAGCTTTGATGCTGGCGTACGCAAGGCCTTCAAGGTTTCCCACTGGGACGGCGTCAGGTCGTAGTCGAATTCTTCGTTCATGGTGCCTCGGCATTTCTTGCAGCGCTTGCCACAATTCTTGAGGTGCCTCATAGCGAGCGCACATGAAATTCGTGCGACTGCAACGAGTCGGTATTTCGACAAGCGACGATGCGCTGTCACATCATCGTGTCACTGGAATCGATTGAATGTGTCGAATCACACAGATGGCCGGACAAAAACGCTGGCGCAAAATTGCGTGAATACGGGGCGCGTCAAAAAGACCGCCCGATCGCCGCACCCCTTAAGAGAAAGTTACTAACAAATAGTAAATTTTAGGAGCCCGGCTTCTTCGCGCCGGCGGAACGCGCGGCCATACTGGCCGCTAAAGCTGGGCTTCGATGGCCACCTTGTCTATCACCGACCATACTTCGCGAATCTTGTCTTCCCGAAACTCGTAGAAAACATTCTCGGTGAATGAAATTCTCTTGCCGCCTACATGGAGGCCAAGGAAGCTTCGCTTCGGTGTGCAGTCGAAGCTCAGCCGGCTGGCAATACGAGGTGGATCGGCAATCAGCATCCGGATGTTGAAATGAAGGTCCGGAATTTCATCAAAGTCTCTCTCCAGCATTTCGAGATAACCCGATAAGCCGATCCGCCGGCCGTTGTGGACCACGTCGTGATGAACGAACTGGCCCAGCATCGGCCAGTCCTGTTTGTTCAGGCAGGCAATGTAGTTTCGATAGAGGTCGGAAAGGTCGGCTTTGGTCACGGCAATGGGGTTGCTTTTTGCGGGAGCCGGTGCAGGAACGAACAACGTTTTGGAAATCGATTAGGTTCCCTTCCTGCGAAACGCCGCCGTAGCTGCCGTAGAGTGGGCAAAGCGACTTGTCCGCCGTAGCTCAACGAGCGAAGGCGGAAGCGTGCCCACCATTTCGAGCGAAGTATTCGATGGTGGGCACGGCGCGAAGTGCGCCTTTGCCCACCCTACGATTCCTATCCCCGCCGCACGCTCGCCCCGCCGTCCACCGGCAACGTCACGCCGGTAATGAAACTTGCTTCATCCGACGCCAGAAACAGTGCGGCGTTGGCGACGTCCCAGCCGGTGCCCATCTTGTGGCGCAGCGGCACTTTTGCATCGCGTTCGGCCTCGACCTCGGCGCGGCTCTTCTTGAACTCGCGCGCGCGGGTATCGACCGCCATCGGCGTATTCATCAGGCCCGGCAGGATGACGTTGGCGCGGATGCCGTACTGGGCGTTCTGGTAGGCGAGCTGTTCGGTGAAGGCGATCATCGCCGACTTGGTCGCCTTATAGGCCACATAGGGATAGGTCGTGATCGCGGCCATCGACGAGATGTTGATGATCGCGCCGCTCTTTTGTTGGCGCATGATCGGGATCACGTGCTTGGCGGCCAGCACGCAGCTCTTCAGGTTGATCGCGACGCAGCGGTCGAACGCTTCCTCTGAAATGTCGAGCAGTTCGGCGTCGCCGCCGGACAGGCTGACGCCGACATTGTTGTGCAGCACGTCGATGCGGCCCCAGCGCGCTTGCGCGTCCGCCACCATCGCCTGGAGGTCGGCATTTTGGGTGACGTCAGCCTTGAACGCCGCCGCGGCGCCCTGTTTGGCGGTGATCATGTCGACCGTCTCCTGGGCGGAGGCCAGATTGTGATCGACACACAGCACCTTGGCGCCTTCGCGCGCAAAGGTCAGCGCGGTGGCGCGGCCGTTGCCGATGCCTTCGCCGGGGCTCTGTCCGGCGCCGACGACGATGGCGACACGATCTTTCAGGCGCATTCATTCCACTCCCGGGATCGGGTACTGTTGCAGTACCTCTTTGTAATAGGGTTCGTTGTCGATCTTCATGGTCGCCAGCACGCGGACCACGGCGCAGTAGAACGCGATGGTGAGCACGAGGTCGACCATCAGCTCGTCGGAGAGTTTTTGCTTGATCTCAGAGAAGGTTGCTTCCGACATCGCAAGTTCCCGCACCATCTCACGGGCGCCACGGAGGATCGCCTTCGCCAGCGGTTCGAGTTTTGAGGGCTTGCCCTCGGTCTCGGCCATCAGGGCGGCGATATCGTCATCGGTGACGCCGAACTCCTTGCCGATCTTCACGTGGTGGGTGAACTCATATTCCGATTTCTCCATCCAGCCGACCTGGAGGATCGCCAGTTCACGCAAGCGCGGATCGAGCTTGCTGTTGAAGCGGATATATCCGCCGATGCCGTTGAAGGCGCGCGCCATGTCGGGAGAGTTCACCAACAGCTTGTGCAGGTTGGTGTTGCGCTTGAGCATGTCGCGGTATTCGGGGGCGACCTGGTCGGCTTCGAGATAGGGCAGGCGGGCCATTTTGTTGTTGTCCTTGTTGGCGATAGCGGATGAGGCTCACCTAGCCGTAGAGCGCTTTGTGCTCCTGCTCATAGTTGGCGTAGGAGTCTTTGATGCTGGCCATGTTCAGCAGCATCGTGGCGACCGGGTTGTCGTCTTTCGCAAACACCGTCGTGCGCATCCACACGCTCTCGGTGCGGCGGCTGCCGCTCAACGCGACGACCTCGCGCTCGGCGGTGTAGTTGTCGCCGACAAACAATGGCCCGCGCAGCAGGCGGATTTCCTGGTCGGCGAACAGCCCGACCGCCGGACCGCGGACCGGCAACCGGTCCTCGCGGGCGCGGTACTGAAACAGCACGCTCAGCATCTCCATGGGAATGATCGCCCGGCCCCAGGGATTGTGCTCCTGCGAATAATACGCCGAAGGCTCGGTGATCACCTTCAGCTTCTGCTCAAGCGAAAACGGATAGAGGTCGCCCATGTGCTGGTCGAAATCCATCTTCACCGTCTGGCGGGGTGTCTTCATGCCAACCTTGAGGTCGGCGAGAATGACGGGATCGGCGAGCGGCTTCAGTTCGCCGATCCGCCGGGAAAGCGCCGTGTCCGAACCATCGCCGCCGACCGACGCGGTGCCACGCAAGATCTCGGTGCCGTCGCGCTTGGTCATGCCGATCGCGCAGATCCTCTCGCCCGGCTTCGGCTTTTCGATATTGGCCTGCACCTCCTCGCCCTCGAAGGCGGGGTTGCGGTAGTGGGCCGACAGGCATCCGGTCTCGAACCAGGGCTGGCCCCAGATCCGCTCGCACAGCGGCGCGAACTGGCTGAAATGGGTCGGGCCCTCGATGGTGCCGCCCTGAAACCCCAGCTTTTGCGCGGTCGCATCGTCGTGGATCGAGGCGTGGGAGTCGTAGACCTGCGCATGAAGCATTTGCTTCGGGCTGCGCCACGGCCCCACCAGCAGATTGCCGCTTTCCAATAGTTCGGTCGTGAACGCCGCTTCTGTCATCCCTGGTGTCTCCCTTTACTCCCAAGCGTTTCAAAGAAGGCGGATTTCGGCAAGAGCGATCCGCACGACAGGCGAGATATGTCCTGCGGCCATGAATTCACGCTGGGCACGCATAGCAAAACCGGTGCATTCTGTTCGCAATTAGACCGGTTCAAATAACCGGCGGAACGTGCGACGGGGAGCGGACGAATGGCATTGATGGAAGTTGGTCTGGACGACAAGTATCGTCTGGACGCGAAGCGGATTTTTCTCTCCGGTACGCAGGCGCTGGTCCGCCTTCCCATGTTGCAGCGCGAACGCGACCGCGCGGCGGGGCTCAACACCGCAGGTTTCATATCAGGCTACCGCGGCTCGCCGCTCGGCATGTACGACCACGCGCTGTGGCGCGCCAAAACCTTCCTCAAGCAGCATGACATCGAGTTCGCACCCGGTCTCAACGAGGATTTGGCGGCCACCTCCGTGTGGGGCAGCCAGCAGGTCGGCATGTTTCCCGGCGCCAAGGTCGATGGCGTCTTCGGTATCTGGTATGGCAAGGGCCCCGGCGTCGACCGCTCGATGGATGCGCTCAAGCATGCCAACTCGGCCGGCACCTCGCCGAACGGCGGCGTGATTGCGCTCGCCGGCGACGACCATGGCTGCCAGTCCTCCACGCTCGCCCATCAGAGCGAGCAGGTGTTCGCCGCGGCATTGATGCCGGTGGTCAATCCGGCGACGCTGCAGGATTATCTCGATCTCGGCATTCTGGGCTTTGCGCTGTCGCGCTATTCAAGTTGCTGGGTCGGCTTCAAAGCGATTTCCGAAACCGTTGAAAGCTCGGCCTCGATCGTCAGCGATCCTGACCGCATCAAGATCATCATGCCCGATGATTTCGAAATGCCGCCGGGCGGACTTTCCATCCGCTGGCCCGATGCGCCGCTGGAGCAGGAGCGGCGGCTGCACGGCCCGAAGATGCAGGCGGTGGCGGCGTTCACGCGCGTCAATCGCTTTGACCGCATCGTGCTGGATTCCAAGCCCGCCCGGCTCGGCATCATGGCGACCGGCAAGGCCTATCTCGACCTCCGGCAGGCGCTGGCCGACCTCGGGATATCAGACGCCGAGGCGCAGGCGCTGGGACTGCGCATCTACAAGGTCGCGCTGACCTGGCCGCTGGAGGAATCCGGAGCAAAGGCGTTCGCCGAAGGTCTGCAGGATGTGCTCGTGGTCGAGGAGAAGCGCGGTTTTATTGAGGACCAACTCCTTCGCATTCTCTATAACGTCGATGCCTCGAAGCGGCCTTCGGTGGTCGGCAAGCGCGACGAGAGCGGCGCGATGCTGCTGCCGAGCGAAGGCGAATTGACGCCGACCATGGTCGCGGCGGCCGTCGTGGCGCGCTTGCGCAAACTCGGCCATCGCAGCCCGGCGCTGGAGCAGCGTCTGGCAAAGCTCGAAGCCTTCGACCGGCCGGCGGACGGCATTGGCGCCGCCAAACTTCAGCGCACGCCGTATTTCTGTTCGGGCTGTCCCCATAACACCTCGACCAGGATCCCCGAGGGCAGCCGCGCCATGGCCGGCATCGGCTGTCACGGCATGGCGCTGTCGGTGCCGAACCGCCGCACGCAGACGATCTCGCATATGGGCGCGGAAGGCGTCACCTGGATCGGGCAGGCGCCGTTCACCAGCGAGCCGCACGTGTTCCAGAATTTGGGCGACGGCACCTACACACATTCCGGCCTGCTCGCGATCCGCGCGGCGGCGGCTTCCGGCGTCAACATCACCTACAAGATCCTTTATAATGATGCTGTCGCGATGACCGGCGGCCAGCCGGCCGAAGGCGGCCTGACGGTGTCGCAGATCGCGCACCAGGTTTCGGCGGAGGGGGCAAAACGCCTCGTCATCGTTTCCGACGATCCCGAGAAATACCCCAGCAATTACTTTCCATCAGGCGCGACCGTTCATCATCGCCGCGAACTCGACGCGGTGCAGAAGGAACTGCGCGAGGTCAAGGGCCTCACCGTCCTGATCTACGACCAGACTTGCGCTGCCGAAAAGCGCCGCCGCCGCAAGCGCGGGCTCTATCCGGATCCGCCGAAGCGCGTATTCATCAACGAGAGGGTCTGCGAGGGCTGCGGCGATTGCTCGTCTGTTTCCAACTGCGTTTCCGTGCAGCCGCTGGAAACCGAGTTCGGCCGCAAGCGGCGGATCGACCAGTCGAACTGCAACAAGGACTTTTCCTGCATCGAGGGCTTTTGCCCGAGTTTTGTCACCGTGCATGGCGGCAGACTGAGGAAGGCCGATCGCACCGCGGCCGATCCGTCCGCGCTGTTCGCCGATCTGCCGACACCGGCCACGCCCGCGCTCGATGGCGCCTACAACATCCTCGTCACCGGTATCGGCGGCACCGGCGTCATCACCATCGGCGCGCTGCTCGGCATGGCCGCCCATGTCGAGGGCCTGGCGTGCTCGACGCTGGATTTCACAGGGTTATCGCAGAAGAACGGCGCGGTCATGAGCCATGTCCGCATCGCGCCCGAGGCGGACGATCTCGCAACCGTCCGTATTGCGCCGGGCGGCGCCAACCTCATTCTCGGCTGCGATATCGTGGTCGCCACCAGCATCCCGGCGCTGAGCCGGGCCGAACGCGGCGTCACACGCGCGATCGTCAATGCCGACCTGTTGCCGACGGCAAGCTTCGTCATCAATCCCGACATAGACTTCGAGGCGGGGACGATGCGGGAGTCGCTCAACGGGGCCGTCAGTGCCTCCGACCTCGACATTCTGGACGCCACCGGGCTTGCCACCGCGCTGATGGGCGACAGCATCGCCACCAACGCCTTCATGCTCGGCTTCGCGTTCCAGCGTGGCGCGATTCCCCTTTCGCTGGAGGCGATCATGAAGGCGATCGACCTCAACGGCGCGGCGATCGACATGAACAAGCTGGCGTTCTCCTGGGGCCGACTCGCCGCGCACGATCTGCAGCGCGTCGTCACGGCTGCCCGCTTCAAGAATTCGGGCGCGGCGCCGGTCAAGCGGACGCTCGACGAGAGCATCGCGTTCCGCGCCAAGTTCCTGACGGACTACCAGAATGAGGCCTACTCGAAGCGCTACCTCAGCGAGGTCGAGCGCGTTCGCGCGGCCGAAGCAAAGGGCTCGCCCGGGTCGCATGAACTGACCGAAGCGTTTGCAAAAGGCCTGTTCAAGTTGATGGCCTACAAGGACGAATACGAAGTCGCCCGGCTTTATTCCGACGGTGAGTTCGCAAAAGCGTTGAAGGAACAGTTCGACGGCGACGCGAGCGTCAAGGTCAGTCTCGCGCCGCCGCTGCTGGCGCCGCGCGACAAGGTGACCGGGCATCTGCGCAAGCGCGAGTTCGGTTCCTGGATCTTCCGCGCCTTCGAACTCCTGACGTGGTTCAAGTTCCTGCGCGGCACGGCATTCGATCCGTTCGGCTACACGGCCGAGCGTCGGATGGAGCGGGCGCTACCGCGTGAATATTCCGCAATGATCTTCCGCCACGTCGACAAGGCGAAGCCGCAGGATTGGCCGCGTCTGGTGGCGCTGGCGAAATCCGCGGAACTCGTTCGCGGCTACGGCCACGTCAAGGAAGCCAATGTCGCGAAGTTCCGCAGCGAGTGCACGCGCGTGGAGGCCGCGATCGGCCAGCCGGTGGCGCAGGCAGCTGAATAAGTTTCGCTTATCCGGCTGTTCCTGGCTGTGAACTTTTCCACAGCCAAGATCATTCACCAGTAATCTTGCGGGCGGGATCGGCTGGCATTGTGCGGCCGGCTGCCTACATGATGGCCGTTCTTCAGATTTTTGGTTGATTTCAGGAGGCCTTCGATGGTCCTGAAAAGCGCCTTTGCGGTAGCACTTTGCACGGGGCTCCTGATGTCGGGCAGCACCACGCTGGCAGACGACTACAAGGCCGGCGAGCTCATCGGCCTCGATCTTTCGCAGGCCGTGCTCTCGCCGAAGCGGCTCGGCCCGGAGACGCGATTCGCTCCGGTCCGGATCGAGGCCAGGAACGATGCCCGGCCGGTGAAGACGGAGCGCGTGGTTGTGCCGAAGGAAGCCGCGCCCAAGCCTCAAGTAGCGCGTCAGGTGGCTGCTCACATAGCACATGAGCGCGCCGAGAAACCGCGTGTGGAGAAACCGCGCGGGGCCGCCCGCACCACACTGGCGCGGCGTCATACCAATCCGCTCGACGCGCAGGCGCGCGACACGCGGATCCAGACCTGGCCGTGCAAGTCCGGCGGCATCTGCGACTGGCAGCGGTAGTTCATTCGTAGGATGGGTAGAGCGAAGCGAAACCCATCTTGCTTCCGCGCAAGGATTGATGGGTTTCGCTTCGCTCTACCCATCCTACGATTCCACGTCATCCATCTGTCGTAAAACCTTCGGCCAGGAGTCAAATTGCTCGGGCACACCTTCGTCGTGATTCGACGAGGGTGCTTCGATGCCGATTGCGATACGCGCCGGGCAAAGTCTGAACCGGCGTCAATTGCTGGTCCGCTCCGCCGCGACATTTGCCGTTGCCGGTCTCGGCAGCCTCGCCAGACCACATCTCAGCCGCGCCGCGGATCGTCCGCTCATCGCCGGCGGGATTCAGTCGGGCGACGTCTCGGCCGACTCTGCAGTGATCTGGGCGCGCACCGACCGGCCGGCGCGGATGCAGGTTGAATGTTCTGTTGTCGAGAGCTTCAAGACCATCCTTCGCATCGTTACCGCCGATGCCTTGCCGGACAGCGACTTCGTCTCAAAAGTTCTGCTCGATGGCCTGCCGGCGGGGCAGGACATTTTCTATCGCGTGCGCTTCGACGATATCAGCGAGAGCGGCATCGAAGGCGAGGCGCAGGTCGGGCATTTCCGTACCGCGCCCACCGCGCGAGGCCATATTTCGTTTGCGTGGTCCGGCGATACCGCCGGCCAGGGTTGGGGCATCGATCCCTCGCGCGGCGGTATGCGCACCTACCGCACCATGCTCGACAACCGTCCGGACTTCTTCATCCATTCCGGCGATCACATCTATGCAGACTGTCCGGTGGAACGCGAGCTGAAGCTGCCCAATGGCGAGATCTGGCGCAACATCGTCACCGAACAGAAGTCCGTGGTGGCCCACAGCCTCGAACAGTTCCGCGCCAACTACAAATATAATCTGCTCGACGACAATCTGCGCGCCTTCAACGCCGAAGTACCGATGTTCGCGCAATGGGACGACCACGAGGTCACCAACGACTGGGCGCCGATCGGCACCGCCGACGAGACCGGCCATGCCGAGGACGGCTCTTCGCTTCTGGTGGCGCGGGCGCGCCGCGCGTTCCATGAATTCATGCCGATGCGCGCGACGCCGGCGCAGGACGGCCGCATCTATCGCAAGATCGCCTATGGCCCGCTGCTCGACGTCTTTATGATCGACATGCGCAGCTACCGCGATTCCACCTTTAACAAGCGCGACGACCAGAGCGAGACCCGCATCCTTGGTGCGGCGCAACTGGCTTGGCTGAAGCGCGAGCTGGTGGCTTCCGACGCGACCTGGAAGGTGATCGCCGCCGACATGCCGATCGGCCTGATCAGCGAGGATGCCATTGCGCTCGGCGATGGCCCGCCGGAGCGGCGCGAGCACGAGATTGCCGATCTGCTGTCGTTCATGAAGCGCGCCGGCATCCGCAACACGGTGTGGCTGACCGCCGACATGCATTACACGGCCGCGCATCATTACGATCCGAACCGCGCGGCGTTTCAGGATTTCGAACCGTTCTGGGAGTTCGTCTCCGGCCCCTTACATGCGGGCACCTGGGCGCCGGCCCCGCTCGACAACACGTTCGGGCCGAAAGCTGCGTTCCAGAAGGGCTGCAGCGCGGAGCAGGGCGAGAATCTCGCCCCCTGTTTCGGCCTGCAATTCTTCGGCCGCGTCGACATCGACGGCAAGACCGAAGTGATGACCGTGACGTTGAAGGACGTCGACAACCGCGACCTCTGGTCGGTCGATATCGAGCCCCGCCCGGACGCGCGGCCCGGCCGGATCATGGCGCAGCATATATGACGCTTCGATCGCGAGACCGTTGGATCAACCCCTCCATGTTCGCGCCGCATAGTTTGGCTAGGCTTCGCCGCTTGCCGACGCGTGCGGTACAAGATCGCATCCGGAAGTTGCGTATTAATTCTTGAAGGAGGCGCAGCGGTGGCGCACACTTCGCCTGTCCTTGCCGACCGGAGCGCTGCCATGTTTGTCGCCGATAGCAAGCGCCTGACGCATCAGGGCGCGAAGATGATCATGGCGACGGCGGTGGAATTGGCCGGCCAGGCCAACATCGCGATCTCCTGTGCCATCGTGGATTCCGGCGGGCATGTGATCCTGATCGAACGAATGGACGGCGGTCGCTTCCATACCGTGCACTCCTGCACCACCAAGGCGGTTTGCGCCGCGTCAAACCGGCGCCCGACCACGGCCAAAGGCGCGGCCGGCCAGGACCTCGACGTCAGCCATGCGATCGGACTTGCGCTCGCCGCCGGACCGGAACGGTGGACGGCCATGGAAGGCGGCGTACCGGTGCTGGTTGGCCGGGAATGTATCGGCGGCGTCGGCGTGAGCGGCGGTGATTGGGAGACCGATTTGCGGATCGCCAAAATGGCCGTCGAGTCGATCGGCGCGAATTGGGAATAACATCGTCCTGGGGGAGGGCAGTGATGAGTGCCGATCCGCTCCGCGTGGCCTGTATCGGGATGGGATGGTGGTCCGACGTTCTGGCGGATGCCATCCAGCGCTCGGGCCAGCTCGAGATCCGCGGCTGCTACACCCGGTCCGAGGAAAAGCGAAAGAATTTCGCGGCAAAATACCGCTGCCGGCCGGCCGCGAGCTATGAGGCGCTGCTGGCCGATGCCGAGATCGAGGCGATCATCAACACCACGCCGAACGACGTGCATCTGGCGACGACCTGTGCGGCCGCCGCCGCCGGCAAGCACGTCTTTCTGGACAAGCCGATCGCCAACAGCATTTCCGACGGTCGCGCCATCACCGAGGCCTGCCGCAAGGCCGGCGTGGTGCTGGCGCTCGGCTATCAGCGGCGGCGCGAGAGCCATTTCCGCTGGATCAAACAGCAGATCGACGCCGGCCGGTTCGGCAAGCTCGTCAATGCCGAGGCCAACATCAGCCGCGACCGCCTCGGCAAGATCGATCTCACCTCGTGGCGCTACCAGGCCGCGGGAATGCCGGGCGGCGTGATGCTGCAGATCGGAATCCACTATATCGACGTGCTGGAATATTTGATCGGGCCGATCCATGCGGTGCGCGCGCAGTCGGCGCAACTGGTGCTGCCCGGCGACAATCCTGATGTCGCGAGCCTGATTCTGGAGCACGAGAACGGCGCGCTTTCCACACTGAACGCGAGCTACGCCTCGGCGTCCGAATACTACCTGATGAATGTCTACGGCAAGGACGCCACCGCCTACTACGATTTGCACAACGGGCTTCGCCTGCTCAAGCGCGGCGAGACCACGCCGGTGGTGGTGCCATGTGCTGAGAATGACACCCTGGTCGAGGAGCTGGAGGAGTTTGCGGCCGCAGTTCGCGGGCAGGGCCGGCACGAAGTCGGGGGCGAGTACGCGACGCGATCGCTCGCCGTGGTACGCGCCGGCATACTCTCGGCGCGTGAGGGACGTTCGGTCGAGATTGCCCAAATATTGAACGGCGATGCGAAAATGTGACGGCGCAGAGCTAAGGATAGGAGCGCGTTATGAAACCTGGCATTTGTGTCTGGAAAGCTTGTGTTGGAGCTTGCGCGGTGGCGGTGGTATTGGCCGGCATGGTCGGGGAGGTAGCCGCGCAGGACTACCCCTCCAGGGCGATCACGGTGGTCGTGCCGTTCCCGCCCGGCGGCGCCAGCGACGTCGTTGCGCGCATCGTCACCAACCAGGTGTCGAAGATCCTCGGGCAATCCATCATCATCGAGAACGTCAGCGGCGCCGGCGGCACCGTCGGCAGCGCGCGCGTGGCGGCGGCTGCGCCCGACGGCTATACCTTGCTTGCCGCGGCGATGGGCTCGCATGTCGCAGCACCGGTGCTGACGCCGAACCTCAAATACGATCCCGTTGCCGACTTCGTGCCGATCGGCTTCACCGCCCATTCCCCGGCAGTCGTTATCGCGCGGAAGGATTTCCCGGCACAGGATCTCAAGGAATTCGTCGCGGCGCTGCGGCAACGGGGCGACGCGGTGAAGCTGGCCCATGGCGGCATCGGCGCGTCCTCGCATATGGCGTGTCTTCTCTTCACGGCGGAAATCGGCGCGGAGCCGGCGCTTGTCGCCTATCGCGGTTCAGGCCCGGCGTTGAACGATCTGGTCGGGGGGCACGTCGATTTCATGTGCGAACAGTCGGTCAGCGTCGCGGAGTCGGTTTTGGCCGGCTCGGTCAAGGCCTTCGCGGTGTCTGCCGCGAAACGCCTTGAAACGCTGCCTGACGTTCCGACCGCGAAGGAGGGCGGCATCAACTACGAGATGAGCGTCTGGGCAGGACTGTTTGCGCCAAAGGGCGTTTCGCCCGAAATCATCGCCAGGCTTTCCGAATCGCTCGACCAGGCGCTTGATGAGGCTGTCGTGCGCGAGCGGATTGCCCAGCTCGGCGGCTCGATACCGGCAAAGGACGAACGCAACCCGGCTGCATTCGATCGTTTTGTTCGGTCCGAGATCGCACGTTGGTCACCCATTCTTGCGGCGGCCGGAACGGGGAAATGAGGCGCGTGCCGAAGCGGTGGATCGGTGAGGACCGCTCAGGGCCTCGCCACCAGATAACCGACCACCACCATCAGCACGGAAATCGTCATGACCACGCCGAGTACGGCGGCGATGATCGCGGGCAGTTGATGGTTGTCCAGCCATTGTCGCAACGCCCTTACCATCGCACCCTCCGACCTGGTCCTGATTGTTCCCCACCTTGCACGCGGGCGATTTCAATAGCGATCAATTTCGCTCAGTGAAATAGCCCGTCCATGCGTCTTTCGTCGCGCGCCTGCAAAAGCCGGAAGATTACCCACGGCCTTGCCGAAGCACAGGCGTTGTGTAATTCCCGGCTCCGGGCCGGCGTCGCGGGTAATTCTTTTCCGCGGGCCGGAATTCGGGTTTTTGCTACACACGGGCGCGGCTCCAGTCCATACTGGATCGCATCAAAGGGAGGTCTTCAAAATGCGTGAAGCTGTCATCGTTTCCTATGCACGTACCGGGCTGGCGAAGTCCGGCCGCGGCGGGTTCAACATCACCCCGCCGATGTCGATGGCGGCCCACGCCATCAAGCACGCCGTCGAGCGCGCCGGCGTCGAGAAGGAATATGTCGAGGACTGCTATCTCGGCAATTGCGCGCATGGCGCCCCGAATATCGGCCGCCAGGCCGCATTGCTCGCCGGCATGCCGAAGTCGACCGGTGGCGTATCCGTGAACCGCTTCTGTTCGTCGGGACTGCAGACCATTGCGATGGCCGCGAACTCGATCCGCTCCGATGGTGCCGATTGCATCGTCGCCGGCGGCGTCGAGAGCATCTCGATCCCCGGCGGCGGCTCGCCCAAGGAATCGATCGACCCTGATTTGCTCAAGGCCGCGCCCGACATCTTCATGGCGATGATCGACACCGCTGATATCGTCGCCGAGCGCTACAAGCTCAGCCGCGAATATCAGGACGAGTACTCGCTGGAATCGCAGCGCCGCATGGCGGCTGCCCAGCAAGCCAACAAGTTCAAGGACGAAATCGTCCCGATGAAGACCAAGATGAAGGTGGTCGACAAGGCGACGAAAGCGGAAAGCATCGTCGACTACACCGTCGATCGCGACGAGTGCAACCGCCCCGAGACCACCATGGAAGGCCTTGCCAAGCTCGAGCCGGTCAAGGGTCCCGGCAAGTACGTCACCGCGGGCAATGCCAGCCAGCTCTCGGACGGCGCGGCCGCCGTCGTTCTGATGGAAGCCAAGGACGCCGAGAAGCGCGGCCTCAATCCGCTGGGCCGTTTCGTCGCCTGGGCGGCGGCGGGCTGCGAGCCGGACGAGATGGGCATCGGGCCGATCTACGCCGTGCCGAAGCTGTTGAAGCGCCACGGCCTGAAGATCGACGACATCGATCTCTGGGAGCTCAATGAAGCCTTCGCCAGCCAGTGCCTCTATTCGCGCGACAAGCTCGGCATCGATCCCGAGAAGTACAACGTCAACGGCGGTTCGATCGCGATCGGTCACCCCTTCGGCATGACCGGCGCGCGCCTCACCGGCCACATCCTGCAGGAAGGCCGCCGGCGCAAGGCGAAGTGGGGCGTCGTCACGATGTGCATCGGCGGCGGCCAGGGCGGCGCAGGCCTGTTCGAGATCTACAGCTGAGATTGTCGAACGTAGCGACCAGCAAACAAATAGAGAATGGCCCCGCGAGGGGCCATTTTCCGTTCTTGGTGTGCCGCGCTTGTTCAGATGCTTGCGTCGCGCGCGTCGGCCGTTCGACCTTTGGATAGTTTCGTAGGATGGGTGGAGCGAAGCGATACCCATCAACGCCGGCGCTTGTGGGCGATGGGTATCGCTTCGCTCCACCCATCCTACTGGATGTAGCCGTCAGTGGATCAAAACGCGCCGGTCTGCCCACTCATGGATCATCGGCACCACGATTGACTTTGCGTGGGACGATGCACGCGCTGCTTGCGGAACGCCGGTCCCCGGCGCATCATCGCAGCATAAAAAATCAGGGGGGAGCGTTGCCATGAGCGGGGTTTCACGCCGTCATTTTCTGAGTCTGACCGGCTCGGCCGCGGTCGCAGCCATATCGGGCCCTGCCAACGCCGCGATGGGGCCGAACGACAAGTTCGATCTCGTGATCAAGGGCGGCGACGTGCTGGATCCCAGCCAGTCGCTCAGGGGCAAGCGCGACATCGGCATTCGCTGGGGCGTGATCGAGGCCGTCGAGAACGAGATTCCGGCCGCCCGTGCCGCCAAGACCATCGACGCCGCGGGCAAGCTTGTAACGCCTGGCCTGATCGATCTGCACTCCCACGTCTATCCTTACGGCTCTGCGATCGGCATTCCCGCCGACGAGCTGGTGCAGGCGCAGGCCACCACCACGGTGGTGTCGGCGGGCGATGCCGGCGTCAACAATCTCGCCGCGCTGCGCCGTTACATCGTGGCGCAATCGCGGGCGCGGATTTACGCCTTCGTCCACATCGCCAACAACGGCCTGTCCGGCTTCCCGGTCGCCGAACTCTACAACATCGATTACGCGCAAGTGGAGGCCTGCGCGATGGCGCTGGCCGAAAATCCGGATTTCCTGCTCGGCGTGAAGGTCAGGATGTCGGAGAACGTCATCGCCAGGCACGGCCTGGAGCCGCTGAAGCGCGCCATCAAGGCCTGCGAGATGTGCGGCTGGCCGGCCAAGATGATGGTGCATATCGGCGGCGTCGAGACCAAGGAGCTGATGTCGGAGATTCTCGACCTGCTGCGCCCGGGCGACGTGCTGACCCATTGCTATTCCGGCGCGCCGAACATCGCCGGCGTCTTCACCAACATCGTGCAGGACGGCAAGCTGCTGCCGGCGGCGCTCGCCGCCAAGCAGCGCGGCGTGATGTTCGATGTCGGCCATGGCGGCGGCAGTTTTGACTTCACGGTAGCGGAGGTGGCGATCCCGGGTGGCTGTACGCCGGACACGATCTCCTCCGACATCCACGTCTTCTCCGGCAATTCGCCGGGCATGCCTTACCTGCCGAACGTGATGAGCAAGTTCATTCCGCTCGGCCTTACATTGGAGCAGGCGGTGGCGGCGGCGACCGTGACGCCTGCGAAAATCATCAACCGTGCGCCGAAGATCGGCACGCTGCAGATCGGCGCGCCCGGCGACGTCGCGATCATGGAGCTGGTGGAGGCGCAGACCTCGTTCGTCGACACCCGCAACAACAAGCGCGAGGGCAAGCTATTGCTTAAACCCGTGCAGACCGTGATCAACGGCGTTCCGTTCGGCCGGCCCTACCAGGCGCCGTTCGCGGTGCGCTAAGGAACCGCGCCGCTTGTCTCAGGCAGAAGCGGTGTCAACGGTCCGGCCGAGCAGCTTGTTGACGAGTGGGGCGGGGTCATCGGCTATAGCGTCGCCGCGCCAGGCGACGTGCTGATCGGTGCGTGCAAGAATGAGCCTTGGGCTGCCGGGTGGCTGTGCTTCGTCGCCGGCTACATCGACAATTTCAAACGGAACACCATTGGCGCGCATCGCATCAGCCAATGGCGCAACCGCTACACCCGGATCGTACCGCAACAGCGTGTAGCCCGGCCCGAGCGCATCATAGACCGGCTGTCCGTCGGATAGTTTCGCGAACGGAAGCCGGCAGCCCGGCGTCGAGGACGGCGTGAAATCCGCCATCGTAAAACCTGGCTGTTCGGCGCCGTCATAGGCGATGATCGGGGAGCGGTCGTAGAAATAGCCGAAGTTGAGGCCGGCGCAGCAATATTGCTGCACGTTCAGATCATAGGCGGCTTGCCCGACTTGC
Source organism: Bradyrhizobium algeriense (assembly GCF_003062295.1). Taxonomy (GTDB): domain Bacteria; phylum Pseudomonadota; class Alphaproteobacteria; order Rhizobiales; family Xanthobacteraceae; genus Bradyrhizobium; species Bradyrhizobium algeriense. The sequence continues at coordinate 116,651 of NZ_PYCN01000012.1, forward strand.
TTGCGGACGGCGTCGCCCGATGGCCCCGGCTGCTCGATTTCATCGGGAACGGTGCGACGCTGGCTTAGCACCTTGCCGGCCATCTCCATTGCAAAGCGGGACACCTGTTCGGTGATGGGAAGGCGTTCGGCCTCATAGGCATCGAGGATGGCGATGTCGGCCCACCCTTCCAGATAGGCCGCCAGCAGCCACGCTAGGTTGGTCGCGTCCGCGATCCCGGCATTCATGCCGTAGCCGGCATAGGGCATCCACAAATGCGCGGCGTCGCCGCAGATGAACGCGCGGCCCTTGCGAAACCGGTCAGCGACCAGGCGGCGGCCGACCCAGTCCTCCTTGCTCAGCACCTCGTATTCGAAATCGGGGCCGACGCCGAGGATGGCGCGGATCGAGGCGTCGCGATCGACAGATTCGAAGGTCTCGTCCTCGCGATTGAGGTGGTTATGGATCAGCCATTTTTCGCGGCCGTCGATCGCAACCACCGTGCCGCAGCGCCGCGGATTGAGCGACAGCGTCATCCAGGCGGGGTGGTCCATCAGGGCGAGTAGTCCGGGCGCGTGTATGTAGGTCGATTGCACGCGCTGGATGATTGGCGTTCCCTGCAGATTGGCGTCGATCGCCCTGCGAACGAGCGAACGCGCGCCGTCGCAGCCCACGATGAAATCGGCATGAATTTGGAGGGCGGTTCCAGTATCGAGATTCCGGACGGTCGCAACGACGCCGTCATTGCCTTCGCTGAAATCCTCGAACGCGGTGCGGTTCAGAATCTGAAGCCCGTCGATGGAAGCCGCGTGCGCGAACAGCACGGGTTCCATGTAGATCTGGTTGATGCGGTGCGGCGGCTCGGCCGTCGGCCAATCGGTATCCGGCCCATTGGTGGCGGTATAACGATCGCGCCGGCAGGGAATCAGGATGCGCGAGAGCTCGATGCCTGTTGCCGTGGTGCGGTAGGAGCAATCGTTGGGGTAGTCGGCCGGCAATCCGGTGTCGCGCAGCTTCTGCGCCAACCCTAACCTGCGGAAGATTTCCATCGAACGCGACGAGACATGGTTGCATTTCACGCTTGGCGGTTCCCCGGCGGCGCGGGTTTCCACGATAGTTACGGATATTCCCCGCGTTGCGAGGTCCATTGCCAGAGTGAGTCCGACCGGACCGGCCCCCACCACCAGAACGCGAGTTTTCACCATGTCGCTTGCTGCCATGTCGCTTGCTGGGTTGGGACGATCATGCATAAACTACATGCCACAGAGATCATCGGGGGACCCTGAATGTTTCCGTCGATCCGGCGAGGCATGATCCATGCCCTTGTTGTTGTTTTGTCGCTGTCAGCGATTGAAGCAGCAAACGCATATCCTGATCAACCGATCAAGATCATCGTGACGTTTCCACCCGGCGGCAGTGCCGATATCGTGATCCGCGCCCTGCAGCCGGCGCTCGCGGAATCCCTGAACCAGCCGATCGTCGTCGAGAACCGGGCGGGCGCGGGCGGCAATATCGGGATCGGGGTCGTGGCGCAGGCCGCGCCTGACGGATACACGCTCGGCGTCGCGGCTGCCGGCGTGCTCACCGTCAATCCCCATCTTAATCGTGCCGCGATGCCGTTCGATCCGGTCAAGGACCTGGCGCCGGTGACGCTGCTGGCGGAAATCCCGTTCGTGCTGGTGTCCTCGCCACAGTCGGCCATTGCCTCGGTCGCAGACCTCATCGCCAAGGCCAAGGCGCAACCGCAGGGCCTGTCGATCGGCCATGGCGGCAACGGCACGGCGATGCACCTGACCTCGGCGTTGTTCAACCGGAAGGCCGGCGTCGGAGTTCAATTGATCGCCTATCGCGGCACCGCGCCGGCGACAACGGACGTTCTTGCCGGCCACGTCCCGCTGGCGGTGCTGGATATTCCCGCATCCAAACAATTGATCGGCGACGGCAAGCTGAAGGCGCTCGGGGTTTCCGCCGCCAAGCGCGTCGCCTTCCTGCCCGATGTGCCAACCTTGGCCGAGCAGGGCCTGAGCGGATTCGAATCCGTCGGCTGGTTTGGGATCGTCGCGCCCGCCGGCACGCCGCCCGAGATCATCAGCACGTTGAATGCCGCCTTCGTGAAGGCGTTGAGCGATCCCGCCGCGATCGAGAAAATCCGCGTTCTCGGCGCCGAACCCGCGCCCTCGTCGCCCGAGGCTTTTGCAAAATTCATCCAGAGCGAAAGCGCGAAATGGGGGAAGCTGATTGCCGAAGCGGGGATCAAAAGCGAATGAATCGCTGAGGCTCAAGGTCGCAGGTTGTCCCACTCGATGCGACGATCCAGCGACCAGAGAAGCCCGGCCCGAACTCAGCTCCGCGCGCGCTTCTCCACATTCGCAATCCGCGCAGGCACGCCGAACTCCTTGCGGCAGACTTCGGCGAGCAGGGCGACACCCTCGCGGATCTGTTCGCGCGATGGGCTGGCGAAGCACAGCCGCAGCCGGCTGCCGGCATAGGCCTTGTCGGTCGACCATTCCGGCCCGGGATTGATCGCGACGCCGGCGACGAGCGCGGCCTGATAGAGTTTCAGGGTGTCGACATTGTCGGGGAGTTTCACCCACAGGAAGATGCCGCCTTCGGGCGCTTCGAATTCGGCCGCGGTGCCGAACTGCTCGTTGAGCGCTTCCATCAGCGTGTCGAGCTTGGCGCGCAGGCCACGCGTCAGTTTTGGCACATGAGTGGAAAAATGCGGCGCGCAATATTCCGCCAGCACCATCTGTTCCAGCGCGCCGCTTCCGGCGTCGGTCTTCAATGCCAGCATCCGCGACATCATTTCCCAGGGCGCGACGATGAAGCCGACGCGCAGGGCCGGCGCAATCGATTTCGAGAACGAGCCGATGTGGATGACGCCGCCGTGCCCGCTCATGGCGTAGATCGCGGGCGGCCGCTCGCCGTTCCAGATCAGGTCGGCATAGCAGTCGTCCTCGAAGATCGGCACGCCGTATTGCTGCGACAGTTTCAGCATCTCCGCGCGGCGGGTCTCCGGCATGATCGAGCCAGTCGGGTTTTGCACGGTCGGGATGGTGTAGATGTATTTCGGCGTGATGCCGCGGCTCTTGTGGTCGGCGAGCGCGGCCGCCAGCGCGTCCATCCGCATGCCCTGATCGTCCAGGGGAATGCCGACCGCCTTGACGCCGAGCCGCGTCAGCCGGGTCAGTGCGCCCTGATAGGTCTCCTGCTCGACCAGCACGGTGTCGCCGCGCGCCAGCAGGGTCTGGTTGACGAGATCGAGCGCCTGCAGCGAACCCGAGACGATCGTGATGTCGTCGGCGGCGCAGGCGATGCCGGCGTCGCGCTTGAGTTTCGTCGTGAGGAATTCGCGCAGGGGACGATATCCCTGCGGGCCGCTGGCGAGGCCGTAGGTCGCGAGCGTCTTGCCCTCGCGCCTCAGCACGGCACTGACAGCCTCGATCAGGCCGTCGACCGGAACCTGGTCGGGATCGTTGTTGCCGCCGACGAAACTGTATTTGGCAAGGCCGGTCCACCGCGCGGCCGGGGCCGGCAATCCAGCGGGCAGCAATGGCGCGAAATCGAAGGGGGTTGCGGCAGACATGGATGTTCACTCCCGTTTTGTTTTTCGTTGAGAAGGCTGCGGAGCCCTCTTGCAGGCTAGTTCTCGCAGGCTAGTTTCTTGACAGGGCTAATTCTTGATGACCTTGATCGGCCGCCCCTGGCTGATGAAGGCATAATGCCCAGCGCCGACGCCGCCGACCATCAGCGCCTCGACCGTGGGCTCGGCGATTTCTCCCGTGGCCGCCCAGTCGACCACGAAATTGGCTCCCGTTCCGCCGCGCACGTCATTCGCGGCGATGAAGACTTCGACAGTTGCGAACGGTTTTAGCGCAACCGGCGACTTGAGGTAGCTCTCCACCATCTTGCCTGATGTGTCGAAATAGGCGATCCGCTTCAGCACCAGCGGGCGGGTTTCGGAAGCGTTGTGGACGCTGAGCGTGACCGAAAAATCCGCCCGCAGCTTGCCCTGGCTCATCGAGACGCTGGAATAGACCGGCACGTAGAATGCACCTGTGACAGCGAGGCCTTCCGCAGGCACCGCGGTGAGCGAGGCGGCGAAGTTCTGTTCGATCGCGCCGGTCTGTGCGCCCGCGACGGGGGAATAGAGTATCGACAGCGCGGCCAGAATCGCGAGAAAAGCCCCCATTCCATGGCTGTGACACATTGCTTGTTTGACCCCCGCGCCGGGACCTCTAGGTTGGGGTAGGGGCAAGATCGGACCTATGCACGAACTTATTCGCGATATCACCTTATGTATCCTGTTCGCCTGGGTGCTCGGCCTGTTGGCGCATTTCTCCCGGCAGCCGCTGATCCTGGCTTACCTTATCGCCGGGTTCCTCATTGGTCCATTCGGCATGGGCTGGGTCAAGTCCCAGGAATCGATCACCGTCATCTCAGAGCTCGGCCTGATCTTCATGCTGTTCATGATCGGGCTGGAAATCGACCTGAAGAAGATCGTGCGCGCCGGCAAGGTCATTCTGTTCGCCGCGGGCGGGCAACTGATCGGCGGCGTCCTGCTCGGGATATTGTTCTTTGTCGGGATCGGCCTGTCGATGGGCAATGGCCATTTCGACGCGCTCTATCTCTGCATCGCCTGCGCGCTGTCGAGCACGGTCATCATCGTCAAGGTGCTGTACGAGAAGCGCGAGCTCGACACGCTGCCGGGGCGGATCACGCTCGGCGTGCTGGTGCTGCAGGACGTTTTTGCGATCCTGTTTCTCGCCGTGCAGCCGAGCCTCGGCAATCTGCAGGTCAGCGTGATCCTGTTGTCGATCGCCCGCGTCGGCGTGCTGGTGGCGACCGCTTTGGTGCTCAGCCGCTACGTGCTGCCGCGGCTGTTTCACCAGATTGCGCGCCGGCCGGAACTGGTCCTGCTCGGCGCGCTGGCCTGGTGCTTCCTGATCGGCGAGATCGCCGAAAAACTGCATCTGTCGCGCGAGATGGGCTCGCTGGTGGCGGGCGTTTCGTTGTCGACATTCCCCTATGCGCTTGACGTCACCGCCAAGGTGACCACGCTGCGCGACTTCTTCATCACGCTGTTCTTTGTCTCGCTCGGCATGACGATCCCGATCCCCGGCGCGTCGGTGATCGGGCTGGCGCTGATGATTGCCGCTTTCACGGTCGTCAGCCGCGTGGTGACAACGTTCGCGCCGCTCTATCTGATGAAGCAGGGCCTGCGGGCGAGCCTCTTGCCGGCGATCAATCTGGCGCAGATCTCGGAGTTTTCGCTGGTCGTGATCCAGACCGGCGTTGCGGCGCACCATATCAGCACCGAGACGTCGAGCGCAGCATCGTTCGCCTTCGTGGTGCTGGCGGTGTTGAGCACCTTCGTCATGGGCCGCAGCGACCAGGTCACGCGCGGCCTCATTGGTCCCCTGAAGCGGATCGGCTTGCGCGATCTCGATCACAAGCATGAGGCCGACGCCGGCCATGAGGGCGGGCACGAGGAGGCGCGCCGGATCGTCATCCTTGGCTTCTTTCGCGCCGCCAGCGCGCTGCTGAGCGAGATCGAGCGCCGCAGTCCGGCGGTGCTCGAGCAGATCACCGTGATCGATTTCAATCCGCTGGTGTTCCGGACCTTGACGGACCGCGGCATGCACGTGGTCTATGGCGACATTAGCAATGTGGATACGCTGGTGCATGCGGGCGTCGGCAAGTCGGAGCTGATCATCCTCAGCATCCCGGACTCGCTGTTGAAGGGCGCCGACAATGAAAAGCTGGTCCGGCATGTCCGCGCGCTGAACCCGACCGCGAAAATCGTCGCGACCGCGGAGATTCTTGCTGATGTCAACGATCTCTACGAAGCGGGCGCCGATTACGTGACCGTGACCCGACTCAGCGACGCTGACGAGCTCTATAAAGTCATCGAGGCGGCCCAGGCCGGGCTGCTGGAAGACAAGCGCGCCGAGACCGACGTGCTGCTCAGCGAGCGCCGCGAAGTGCTGCCGTAGCAATGGCAGCTGTGTAGCGCGCGTAGCCCGGATGGAGCGCAGCGCAATCCGGGACTCTGGCAAAGGGCTCGACTTCCCAGGATTGCGCTTCGCTCCATCCGGGCTGCGGGCCGGCATCCTGGTATGCCTGCGGGCGACGTTCTGCCCTGCGTATTGATGCTGGCGCAGACCATTAAGTCCGGCTAATGCACTGGCTGAAGATAGCGAGATTTTGAGAAAATGGCCGATACCATCCAGGAAGTTCTGCAAGCCTTTGCCAAGGGTGAACTCGTCGTCGTCACCGACGATGACGATCGGGAGGGCGAGGGCGATCTGATCGTCGCCGCCTCGCTCTGCACCGCGGAGAAGATGGCGTTCATCATCCGCCACACCTCCGGCATCGTCTGCGCGCCGATCACCACCGACGACGCCCGCAGGCTGCGGCTCGATCCGATGGTGGCGCACAACGAGTCCAACCACACCACCGCCTTCACGGTCTCGATCGACTACAAGCCCGATGGCGGTACCGGCATTTCGGCGGATGAGCGCGCCTCCTGCTGCCGCGCGCTCGCCAATCCCAATGCCGGCGCCAACGACTTTGCCCGGCCCGGCCACATCTTCCCGCTGATCGCCCGCGACGGCGGCGTGCTGTTGCGCTCCGGCCATACCGAGGCGGCCGTCGATCTCTGCAAGCTCTCAGGTTTGCCGCCGGTCGGCGTCATCTCCGAGTTGATGAACGACGACGGCACCGTGATGAAGGGCGAGCAGGTCGCGCGCTTCGCCGCCACCCACAAGCTCAAGCACGTCACGATCGCTGACATGATCGCCTACCGCCAGGCGCGCGAGAAGCTGATCGAACGGGTCGCGACCTTCACCACCGACAGCCCGATCGGGCCGCTGCAGGGCTATGCCTATCGCTCGCCGTTCGACGAGATTGCGCATGCCGCCTTCGTCTATAACGGCGTCGGCGACGGCAAGAACGTGCTGACGCGGCTGCACAAGCCGAACATAGTGAAGGATCTCTTCACCGGGCAGGCGCGCATGCAGGTCGTGCTGAACCATTTCCAGAAGGCCGGTCGCGGCGTGCTGGTCTATCTGCGTGACGGCGCGGCCGGAGTTCCCGTCGAGCCGGTCGGCGAACAGAAATCGGCGGAGGCCGATCGCAACCGGCAATGGCGTGAAGTCGGCGTCGGCGCCCAGATCCTGCGCGATCTCGGCATCACCTCGATCGTCAACCTCACGTCCTCCGTGCACGACTACAAGGGACTATCCGGTTTCGGCATCGAGATCGTCTCCAACGAAAAGTTGGAGGGATAGGGCGTTGTCATTCCGGGGCGATGCGTAGCATCGAACCCGGAATCTCGAGATTCCGGGTCTGGTGCTTGCGCACCATCCCGGAATGACGACAACCCAATCCATTTGCGCTTCGGCCGATAGCGCATTATTTTGTTAACAATTTCCATGAGGACAGTGATGCGAAAGGGATTTTCATGAGCGTGCGGCCTCAGACCAAGGACAAGCCGACTGCTGCGGGTTTCCAGTGGGACGACCCGTTCCTGCTCGACGACCAGCTCACCGAAGACGAGCGCATGATCCGCGACACCGCGCGCGCCTATGCGCAGGACAAGCTGTTGCCGCGCATCGTCAAGGCCTATCTCGAAGAGAAGACCGACCGCGAGATCTTCAACGAGATGGGCGAACTCGGCCTGATCGGTATCACGCTGCCGGAGGAATATGGCTGCGCGAACGCGAGCTACGTCGCCTATGGCCTGGTGGCGCGCGAGATCGAGCGCGTCGATAGCGGCTATCGCTCGATGAACTCGGTGCAGTCGTCGCTGGTGATGTATCCGATCTACGCCTATGGCGACGAGAACCAGCGCAAGAAATACCTGCCCAAGCTCGCCACCGGCGAGTGGGTCGGCTGCTTCGGCCTGACCGAGCCGGATGCCGGTTCCGATCCCAACGGCATGAAGACCCGCGCCGAGAAGGTGTCCGACGGCTACCGCCTGACCGGCAGCAAGATGTGGATTTCCAACGCGCCGATCGCCGACGTGTTTGTGGTGTGGGCGAAGTCTGCCGCGCATGACAACCAGATCCGCGGCTTCATTCTCGAAAAGGGCATGAAGGGCCTGTCGGCGCCGAAGATCGGCGGCAAGCTGTCGCTGCGGGCGTCGATTACCGGCGAGATCGTGATGGACGGCGTGGTGGTGCCGGAGAGCGCGCTGCTGCCCAACGTATCGGGCCTGAAGGGGCCGTTCGGCTGCCTCAACCGCGCCCGCTACGGCATTTCCTGGGGCGTGCTGGGCGCCGCCGAGGACTGCATGCACCGCGCCCGCCAGTACACGCTCGACCGCAAGCAGTTCGGCCGGCCGCTGGCGGCAACCCAGCTGGTGCAGAAGAAACTCGCCGACATGGAGACCGAAATCGCGCTGGGCCTGCAGGCCTCATTGCGCGTCGGCCGCCTGATGGACGAGGGCAAGATGGCGCCGGAGATGATCTCGATCGTCAAGCGCAACAATTGCGGCAAGGCGCTCGACATCGCCCGCGTGTCCCGCGACATGCACGGCGGCAACGGCATCCAGATCGAGTATCACGTGATGCGCCATACCGCGAATTTGGAAACCGTGAATACCTATGAAGGCACCCACGACGTCCACGCCCTGATCCTGGGCCGGGCGATCACGGGTATTCAGGCGTTTTCGTAAGCCGCTAGCTCGTCATTCCGGGGCGGGCCGAAGGCGCGAACCCGGAATCTCTCGCGCCGTATTCTTTTTTCCCACCTCGGGATTCCGGGTTCATCGCTGCGCGATGCCCCGGAATGACGCCAAGAAAAACCCATGGCCGACAACGACGACATCCCGTTCAACCGCGACTTCCCGCTCAAGCCGGGTGTCGTCGATGAAGCCCGCCCCGGCGTGCGGCGCGTTCTCTGCAACAATCCGAGCCCGTTCACCTTCACCGGCACGGTCAGCTACATCGTCGGCCAGGGCAAGGTCGCGATCATCGATCCCGGCCCTGATGACGAAGCACATGCCAAGGCGCTGCTGGATGCCGTGCGCGGCGAAACCGTGACGCATATTCTCGTCACCCATACCCATCGCGACCACTCGCCGAATACGGCGCGGATCAAGGCCGCCACCGGCGCGCCCGTCTATGCCGAGGGGCCGCACCGCGCTTCGCGGCCGCGGTTCGAGAGCGAGAAGCACAATCCGGAGTCAGGTGCCGACCGCGATTTCAGGCCCGACATCGCGGTCAAGGACGGCGACGTCATCGAAGGGCAGGGCTGGGCGCTGGAGGCGGTCGCAACGCCGGGCCACACTGCCAATCATCTGGCGTTCGCGTGGGGCGAGCGGAAGATCAATTTCGTCGGCGATCATGTGATGGGCTGGTCGACCTCGATCGTCGCACCGCCGGACGGATCGATGATCGACTACATGGCCTCGCTGGCGCGGCTGGAAGCCCGCGAGGAGGATCTGTATTTCTCAGGCCACGGCCCGGAAATTCCGGAGGGGCCGCGTTACGTCCGCTTCCTGACCCGGCATCGCCAGGCCCGCGAAGCCTCGATCCTGCATCGCCTCGCCAAGGGCGAGGCGGATATTCCGACCATGGTGCGCGCGATCTATATCGGCATCGACCCGCGGCTGACCAACGCCGCCGGCTATTCCGTGCTGGCCCATCTGGAAGACCTGGTCGCGCGCGGGATCGTCGCGACGGATGGCGATCCGGTGATCGGGGGAGTTTACCGGATGGCGAATGGTTAGGTCGTCATTCCGGCATGGTGCGTAGGACCAGACCTCAGATGTGCAATTGCACATCGGGGAATCTCGAGATTCCCCGATGCGCAATTGCGCACCTGAGGTTCGCGCTAAGACGCGCCCCGGAATGACGCGCTTTCGCGCGTCACTTCTTCACCGTCTTCGCCTGCGCTTTGGCCGGCGCCTGCGGCTTCTTCTGCGTCGGTTTGGCGTTGTCGACAGCGGAATTGATGTCCTCGATCAGCTTTGTCACGCGGGCGGCATTGCTGCCGAGGTCGCTTTCGAAATAGCGCGAGGAGGAGCGGATATCGACGCGTGATTCCTCGCCGTCGGGCGTGATGCGGATCGAGATGTCCTCGCGGAAACCCATGATCGGCGTCCGCGCCACCGCCTCGATGCGGCCGATACGGCGCGGCGGCTGCGGCGGCCGTTCGTCGATGACGAGCCATTTGCGCTTGGTGACCAGCGCCAATGTCACCTCATAAGCCCGCTGCGGCGGCACTTCGAGCTCCACGGTCTCGATATCGGGATAAGCGGTACGCTGCTGTTCGGCCGAATAGAGCCCGGCATAGACCGCGGAGTTGGCGCCTTCGCCGCTGCGTAAGCGCGCCAGCGCCTCGAAGCGGGGCGGATCGATCGGATCGGTGGTGATGTCGTGGATCGGCGGCAGCTTGCGGTATTGCAAAGCGAGGTAGGCCGGGTAGGCGAGCAGCACGGTGCTGATCAGGAATGCCAGCAGGATCCGGCCCATGCCGCGCGACCCGTTCTGCCAGATCGCGGCAAACGCGGCGAGGCCGACCAGGATCGACAGCACGGCGCAGCCGAGCGCGCCGAAGAAGGTCGCCAGCGCCGGCTTCATCTCCAGGAAGCCGAAGCGGACGATGAGGATCGAGACCACCACCGCGACCACGGCGAAAATGGCGAGGTTGCGCGACCAGGTGGCGAGGCTGGACACGGGCTCCGACTGGTAGGGAGCGGAAAACCTTCGGGCCATCGGTTGAATCTGCCGGGTTGGAGTCTTGGCCGGCGGGCGGGCCGGGCAAACTCGCAGCTTGAGACCACGGCGGGGCGCGAATTTCAAGGTTTGCGCGATACTAATCGGGTTGTAGCAACCTTGCCGGTTAACCATCCCTGTAAATTGATTATTAGTTGTAGATTGAAGTCGGTCCAACTTTCGTCTACCTATCGCCGCCGGGTTGTCGTATTTGCCGCCACACGGGACTGTCCTGCACTGGACACCGGCGGAACTGCCAACCAGAATGGGGAAACGGCGGATGTTCGCCGGAGGCGCTGCAGGATGATCTCAACTCCCGGTCCTTGTTGCCGGGCGGAGCCGCAGGGATGCGGTTGCGCCCTTCCGGAGTTTCTAGGGATCGCTTAGGGCGCAATCGGTGTACGTCCGCAGGGCCGGTGGAAGGCCCTATCAGGGCGGGTGTTCAGTATGAGTGATGCAAAGCACGAAGGATATGTCGGCCCGAACGATCCGGAATATTATGCGCCGCGCGAGCTGAGGGAGCGGGCGACCAGCGAGCAGCCGAGCCCGACGCTCATGCAGAACAACGATGGGTGGCGTCCGCGAATGCCGACGGAAGGACCGTCCTTGCAACCATTTGGCAAGCCTCCACGCCGCCAGGATTCCGAAATGTTCACCAAAGCCGTCGCCCAGGCCATGCAGGAGGCGAGGGACATGGCGCCGGTGGAAGCGCCGTCCGTGCTCCGCGATCTGTCGGGGCGGCGCGCGCTGTTCCAGCAGGTCATCCGCTTCTCGATCGCGGTGGCGATTGCGGCGAGCATCGCGACGCTTCTCGTGATGGCCATTCCGTCTTCGCAACGCCCCGCCGGCCAGGACAACGCGTCGCTTTCGGCCGCCTGGCAGTCGGTAAAATCGTCGGTGACCCCGGCGCCGCAGCCGCCGGCGCCACAGAAGCGTACGGCGACCCTGGCGGTGCAGGACGGCAGCGGCTTCGCCAACGATCCTGTGCCCCTCGGCATTCATGTAGGCGCTCCGCCGCCCGGCGCGTTCGTATCCATCAACGGACTGACGGCCGGCGCGCGGCTGACGTCCGGAAAGCGTGTTGGCTCCGAGTGGCGCGTGTCGGCGACGGAGATTTCCGGCGTTTCAGTCATTCCGCCTGAAGGATTCAAGGGCCAGATGCTGGTCACGGCGGAATTGCGTGATGGTGACGGCGTGGCTCTCACCGGCACCTCGACGCGGCTGACCTGGCAGGCGGCGCCAAGCGTTGCAGCACCAAGCCTTGCCGCGGTAGCGCCAAAGGTCGCCGCGGCGCCGCCGGCTCCCGTGTCGCCGCCAATTGTCGTGCCGCCGCCGGTCGCCGTAGCGCCGCCGGTCGCCGTGGCCACCGCCGCGCCATCGGCGATGCCGGTCCCGCCGCAGGCGGAGGTCGTGCGCAGCCTCGATCCGAGGGAAGTCGCTGCTCTGATTAAACGCGGACAGGATCTGCTCGCCAGCGGTGACGTCCAGTCGGCGCGGCTGTTGCTGATGCGCGGCGCCGAGGCGCGGGATGCGCGGGCGGCCTTGCTCGTCGGCACCACCTATGATCCGGCGCTGCTCAGGCAGATCGGCGCGGACGGTCCTCTGGCGGACGCCGCGCAGGCCCGCACGTGGTATCAGCGGGCCAAGGAATGGGGCGAACCCGACGCGCAGCGAAAGCTGGAAGCGCTGGCGCTCTCGCGTTGATTTCGACGCGGCGCGTTCGCGCGCGCCCGTCAAGGTTTTTTTTGAGTACCGGAGTTTTTTAAGTACCGGAGTTTTTCCATGACGATGCGATACGCTACCAGCGTGGCGTCTCGCTGCGCGGTCGCGCTGGTGTGCGCGACATCGGCCTTCGCCCAAGGTAACCCTCAAGGCAACAAGGGCGAGATCGATCCGGCCGCAGTGAGCGACGGACTGAAGGCAATATTCAGCTATTCCTCAGGCAACAAGAGCACGCGCGAGCGGCTCAACGCCAACACCGTCACGGTCATGACGGGCACGATCGGCGGCACCTACGTCCAGTTCGGGGCCGACCTCGCCTCGGTGCTCGACGACGGCGACCAGATGCGCGTGCTGCCGATCGTCGGTCGCGGATCGGTGCAGAGCATCGCGGACATCCTTTTCCTCAAAGGGGTCGACCTCGGCATCATGCGTGCCGACACGCTCGATTACCTGGAAAGGAAAGGCTACACCGGCAACATCCGCGGCCAGTTCGCCTATATCACCAAGCTCTACAATGAGGAGATGCACGTCGTCGCCGGGACGTCGATCCGCAGCCTCGCCGACCTGAACGGCCGGCGCGTCGCCGTCGACCTGCCGAACGGAGGCACGTTCGTCACCGCGATCACCATCTTCGAACGGCTGGGCATCAAGCCGGTCTACGCCTTCATCGAGCAGCGCGTCGCCTACGAAAAGCTGAAGAACGGCGAACTCGATGCCGTCGTAGCCGTGCAGGGAAGCCCGTCCAGGGCCGTCAGCCAGGTGAAGGGTGACAACCTGCATTTCGTCCCGATCCCCTATAGCGGGCCGCTGCAGAGCGATTATCTGCCATCCGTGCTGAAGGCCGAGGACTATCCGTCGCTGATTCCGCCCGGCGGCCGCGTCGACACCGTCGCGGTGCCGGCGATCCTGGCCGCCTACAACTGGTCGCCGAAGACCGAGCGATACGGCAAGGTCGAGCATTTCGTGAAAATATTCTTCGACCGCCTGAAATCGCTGCAGCAGCCGCCGTTCCACCCGAAGTGGAAGGAAGTGGTGTTGAGTGCGCCCTTGAAGGGATGGACGCGCTTTCCGGCGGCCCAGGAATGGCTCGACAAAAATTCCACTGTTGCTTCCGACACGCGCCAGAAGTTCGATGCGTTCATGGCCGCGCAGGCCCGTGACACCGGCGGGCAGGCCACGCGAACGGCGGAGGACGACAAGGCGCTCTACCAGCAATTCCTGAAGTGGAAGGAAAGCCAGCCGGGAGCCAGGCGGTAGCGTTGGTTGCTGCCGATCGGGCGATGCACGTCAAGGGCGTGCCGCCTCGTGCCCGACGTACCGCGCCGTTCCGATTTTCTCGTTTGCGGGGAATAGATCCTAATCTCCGCATAATATGCGGAGATTAGCTTTTGCGGGAAGGCAGCCCTCTGAATCGAGAGCCGGCTTTGCCTCACGCCGCCGCGTTCGGGAAGCGGTAGCTCTTGAACTGTTCGCGCAACGCCGTTTTCAGGATCTTGCCGGTCGCGGTGTGGGGAATGCCGTCGACGAAGGCGACGTCGTCGGGCATCCACCATTTGGCGATCTTGCCGTCCATGAATTTCAGGATGTCCTCGCGCGTCGCTTGCTGGCCTTGCTTGAGCTGGACGATCAGAAGCGGACGCTCGTCCCACTTGGGATGATAGACGCCGATCACGGCCGCTTCCGCGACCGCGGGGTGGGCGACCGCGAGATTTTCCAGGTCGATCGACGAAATCCATTCGCCGCCGGACTTGATGACGTCCTTGGAGCGGTCGGTGATCCGCATATAGCCATGCTGGTCGATGGTCGCGACGTCGCCGGTGTCGAAGAAGCCCTCGTCGTCGAGAATATCTGTATCGATCTTGAAATAGGCCTTGGCGACCGCGGGGCCGCTGACCTTCAGCCGGCCAAAAGTCTTGCCGTCCCACGGCAGCTCTTTGCCGGCATCGTCGGTGATCTTCATCTCGACGCCGAACGGCGGATAGCCCTGGGTCTGCAGGATGTCGAGCCGTTCCTCGCCGGTGGTTTCGGCAAACGGCGGCTTCAGCGCGGCGACAGTGCCGATCGGGCTCATTTCGGTCATGCCCCAGGCGTGGCGCACGCGAACGCCCATGTCGACGAACGACTTGATCATCGTGCGCGGCATCGCCGAGCCGCCGCACACCACGCTCTTCAGGTGGGGCAGCTTCAGATTGCCGGCCGACATGTGGTTGAGCAGCATCAGCCACACCGTCGGCACGCCGGCGGTGTGCGTGACCTTCTCGGTGTCGAGCAGTTCATAGACCGAAGCGCCGTCGAGCTTGGCGCCCGGCATCACGAGCTTGGTGCCCATCGAAGGCGCGGAGAATGCGATGCCCCAGCTGTTGGCATGGAACAACGGCACCACCGGCAGCATTGTCTCGGCGGCGCTGGTGCCGAGGGCGTCGACATTGTTGGCCATCAGCCCGTGCAGCACGTTGGAACGGTGCGAATACAACACGCCTTTCGGATCGCCCGTGGTGCCCGAGGTGTAGCACATCGCGGCCGCGGTATTTTCGTCAAAGTCCTTCCAGTTGAACTTGCCGTCGGCTTCCGCGATCCAGTCCTCATAGGCGACCGCGTTCTTCAGCGTGGTCTGCGGCATGTGGGCCTTGTCGGTCAGCACGATGTAGCGTTCGACGCTCGGCAGCTGGGCTGCGATCTTTTCCAGGATCGGCACGAAGGTGATGTCGACCATCACCACGCGGTCCTGCGCGTGGTTGATGATCCAGGCAATCTGGTCGGGGAACAGCCGCGGATTGACGGTGTGGCAGATCGCGCCGATCCCCATGATGCCGTACCAGGCTTCGAGATGGCGCCAGGTATTCCAGGCGATGGTGGCGACGCGGTCACCGAGCTTGATGCCGTCGCGGTCCAGCCGTTGCGATACTTTCAGTGCGCGTGCATGAATTTCGGCGTAATTGGTGCGATGAATGGGGCCTTCGACCGACCGCGTGACGACCTCTTGCGTGCCGTGGTACTTCGCCGCGTGTTCAATAATCCGATGGCACAGCAAAGGCCAGTCTTGCATCAGTCCGAGCATACGCACTTTCCTCCGATGGTTTTGTTCGTTGCCGCACGATCCGCCGACTCTACGGGCGGATCGGGGGGTTGGTTCATGGAATTGACATGAACTCTACCGCGCAGAAGGCAAGCCGAAAATGGGCTAATGGCACCTTTCGCCGGATTGGAGCGGCAATGGTTACCGTTGCCGTCGCGGCAATCCTGATTGGCATGCCAGTCGAGACGGCCTGGGCGGCGAAACGGTCGCGCGCTGCGCCGTGGGACGACTTGTTCAGGCATTTATCGCCAAGGGAACGGGGAGGGCCGCGACCGACGGCGCGGCGTGCGGCGGCGCCGGTGCTGCCGGTGCCGCTGCCGAAGCCTCGCCCGTCCGAGGCCCCTTCGGCCGAGCGCGACAAGCCGGACAAGGAGCAGCTGGCCTCTCCCCCGAACGGCAAGCCCGACCAGCAGGCCGTGCCGGCGCCGCCGCCTACGCCACAGCCGTCGGCCTGCCGGCTGGCGCTGACGGACCAAGTCGCCATTGCGCCCAGCATCCCCGACATCAAGGGCGCCGGCGGCTGCGGCGGCGAGGATCTGGTGCGGCTGGAGGCGATCGTGCTGCCGGACAAGCGGCGGGTTTCGGTGAAGCCGGCGGCGATCCTGCGCTGTACCATGGCGTCCGCGCTGGCCGAGTGGATCCGCAGCGATATCGCGCCGCTGGCGGAGCGCCTCGGCAGCTCCATCTCCGATCTCGACAATTTCGACTCGTTCGAGTGCCGCGGCCGCAACCGCATCGTCGGCGCCAAGCTCTCCGAGCACGGCCGCGCCAACGCGCTCGACGTTCGCGCCTTCAAGTTCGCCGACGGCAGCTTGATCTCGCTGACCGATCGCACCGTGCCGCGGGGATTGCGCGAGAGCGTGCTGCATTCCGCCTGCAAGCGGTTCTCGACGGTGCTGGGTCCAGGCTCGGACTGGTACCATGAGGACCATATCCATCTCGACCTGATGGAGCGGCGTGGCAATTACCGGATCTGCCAGTGGGACGTGTGGGACCCGCTGCCGCAGAAAGCGCCGCTATTGCCGGCCGAGCGGCCCGACGAAGCGCCGCCGCGCGAGGTCGCCGCTAAACCGGACGACGCCAAGTCTGATGCGAAGTCTGACGCGAAGTCCGATGCCGAGCCGGACGCTGAAAAATCGAATGCCAAAAAACCTGAAGAGGCCGAACCGCCGCGCGAGGAGAAGCCTGCAAAGAAAAAGCGCCGGCAAAACCGGCGCTCTTGATCTTCGGCTGCGGTCTAACCGGAGTCGGCTACTGCGGCGTCGGGCCGTTGTGGCCGCCGCCCTGCAGCGCCATCTTGGAATTGAACGGCGAGTCGCCCTGCTTGGGTTCGAGCACGACGACGACCGTACCCTGCTTCACCCGGCTGTAGAGGTCGATGACGTCCTCGTTGGTCATACGGATGCAGCCCGAGGAGATCGAGGCGCCGATATATTCCGGCTGATTGGTGCCGTGGATGCGGAACAGGGTGTCCTTGTTGCCCTGGTAGAGGTAGAGCGCGCGGGCGCCGAGCGGATTATCGACGCCGCCGGGCACCGAGGCCGGCAGGCCTTCGATGCGCTTGTGAATGTCGGCGGTGGGCGTCCATTTCGGCCATTCGGCCATGTTGCCGACTTTGGCGATGCCGGAGAACGCGAGGGCTTCCTCGCCGACGGTGACGCCATACCGGATCGCCTTGCCGCCGTCCTGAACCAGATAGAGATAGTGGTTATCGGAATCGACGACGATGGTGCCGGCCAGTTCCTTGCGGTGATAGTCGACGATGGCGCGGCGGAACGGCTCTGCCGGCGGAACCGCGGCGTAGCGCGCCTTGGCAAGCTGGGCCTTGTCGTTCGGCTTGAGGGTGGCTTCAGGGGCGGCCTGATAGGTGGTTGCCGGCATGCAGCCGGACAACGCAAGGCCGGCGGCGAGCAGCCCCAAGATTACTTTCAACGACGACATGGCACACTTCCAATCGAAAGTCTGGCGTTCGCGGCAACAATGTTGCGCCAAAAACGCGACGATTCCATTAATCCCATTATCGGCAAAAGCTGGCATTTATGCCAGCGTTTGCACGCCCGTTTCGCGCTGCGGAAGCGCGGCTGTGGCTTTTATGCCGCAAATTTTGCGACCTATGGTTGAGTTCCGGACAGGGGGTACGCCGGGGCCGAATCTCGGCCGCGTGGGCGCCGCCTCACCGCCACAAATGTGGTCGGCGGTTAATGCGCCGGTCATCAAGCGCTTGCCAGAATCGGGCTTAGTGCCGCTGGGTGCTCTGGCGTTTTCAAGCGAAATGGGTACCGGTTCGCGTCGAGACGAGAGATTTGCTGCCCTGTTTCCGGAGTTGCCCATGTTTTCGGTGTTTGTTCCCTCCGAATCCGCCCTGAAGAAGCTGCTGGCCGCCGAGCCGGCACTGTTGCCGGACAATGCGGTCTGGATCGACCTGTTGAACCCCACGATGGAGGAGGACCGCGCGGTTGAGCGGCTGGCCGGGATCGCGGTGCCGACCCGGGAAGACATGCAGGAGATCGAGATTTCCAGCCGGCTCTATATCGAGAACGGCGCCCGTTACATGACCGCGACGCTGATGTGCCAATCCGACACCGATATGCCGAAAACGACGGCCGTCACCTTCATCCTGGCCGGTCACCGCCTGGTCACGGTGCGCTACGACGAGCCAAAGCCGTTTGCCCTCGTCGAGCACAAGCTGGCCCGCTCCTGCATGCCGGGGATCTCGGGCGAAATGGTGCTGATGGAACTGCTGGACGCGGTGATCGACCGCTGCGCCGACATTCTGGAGCGCGCCGGCGCCGAAGTCGATCAGGTTTCCCACGACATCTTCGAGCCTGAAAGCGCGCGCCACGGCCAGGCCAAGCGATATTCCCAGATCCTGATCGCGATCGGCCGCAAGGGGGATCTGGTCTCGAAGATCCGGGAGAGCCTGGTCTCGATCGGCCGGGTCGTCACCTTCCTGTCGGCGGTGGTGGAAGGCGTCAAATGGTCCAAGGACATGCGCGAGCAGCTCAAGACCATGCAGCGCGACGTCGCTTCGCTGACCGACCATTCGTCCTATCTCTCCAACAAGATCACCTTCACGCTCGACGCCATGCTCGGCGTCGTCAATCTCGAGCAGAACAACATCATCAAGCTGTTCTCGGTGATGGCCGTCGTCCTGATGCCGCCGACGCTGATCGCCTCGATCTACGGCATGAATTTCAAGGCGATGCCGGAACTCGAATGGGCGCACGGCTATCCGATGGCGCTCGTCATGATGCTCATGGCAGCGGTGCTGCCGTATTTTCTCTTCAAGTGGAAGAAGTGGCTGTAGATCAGCGGTTCCCTGCCGTTCCACACCTGCGAAGATCGACTCAATTCCACCGCTAAAATTTGAGCAGTGCGCTGAACGAATGATCGAAACTTGTCTGCGATAACGTATTTCTCAGGCCGCGAGGATCCCATGGTTGAGAAACTCATAATGTCGCCACGCAACGTCATCGATCTTGCGCGCTATCAGCAGGCCCGCGTCGTTGGCAAGGCGCAGGCGTTCTCGACGCGGCTTTGCCGGCACTGCGGTGCTGTGCTGGCGGACGGCGAGAACGAGGACGAGTGTTCGAGCACGCTTAACGTTGCTGCGACCACACTGCGCACGGCGCAACGAAAGTTTTACGCGGAGTGATGTTGCTTCCGCGAGCAAGAACCTCATTCCGAGGTACGAGGTCTTGCGCGCGTCCAGAAGGACGGCGGCGTGGGATGGGTGGAGCGCAGCGAAACCCATCAATGCCGGCGTTCACAGGCGATGGGTTTCGCTTCGCTCTACCCATCCCACGCGATCGCATCCTGCGCTAGACGTGCTGGCCGCCGTTGATGTGGATCTCTGCGCCGTTCACGTACGAACTGGTTTCCGTGCACAGCACATAGATGATCTTCGCGACTTCGTCCGGCGTGCCGAGCCGGTGCATCGGAATCTGCTGCTCGACGATCTTCTCGGTGCCCGGCGACAGGATCGAGGTGTCGATCTCGCCCGGCGCGATCGCGTTGACGCGGACGCCGACCCGGCCGAAATCGAAGGCCATTTCCCGTGTGAGTGAAGCAAGCGCCGCCTTCGAGGTCGCATAGGCCACGCCCGCGAACGGGTGCACGCGTGAGCCCGCGATCGAGGTGACGTTCACCACCGCGCCCTTGGCGTGCTTCAATTCCTCGATCAGCCCGCGCGCGATCATGACCGGCGCGAAGAAGTTGACATGAAAGACGTGGCTCCAGGTTTCGATATCGGTGTCCATGGTGCCGAGCCGGCCGCCGCCCGGGCCCTTCGGCGAGATCGCGGCGTTGTTGACCAGCGCGTGCAGTTCGTCGTTCTCCAGCCGCCTGCGGATCTCGGAGATCGCGCGCACGGTGTCGTCGTGGCTGCCGAGGTCGACCTCGATGTGGTCCTCCGGGCCTGCGCCCCATGGGCAGATTTCCGGAAAGGCATGCCGCGAGCAGGTGATGACGCGCCAGCCGGCCGAGGAGAACCGGATCGCGGTGGCATGGCCGATGCCGCGGCTGGCACCGGTCAAGAGTAGCGTGCGCCGCGGCGCGTTGGATGAAGAGGGCATTTAGATTCTCTCGTTCTCCGTCATGCCCGGGCTTGTCCCGGGCATCCACGTCTTAGGACTCGGTGAAACTAAGACGTGGATGGCCGGGACAAGCCCGGCCATGACGGTCTGAGTTTTAGGGATAGAGTCGCACCTTGCTCCAGGCTTGTGTCGGCGCATCGCGGCGGAATTCGATGCGGTCGTGCAGGCGGAACGGGCGGTCATGCCAGAATTCGATACGTGCGGGGTGAATGCGCCAGCCGCTCCACCCCTGCGGGCGCGGGACTTCGCTGATGACGTATTTGGCGGCGACCTTGGCGATCGCCTGCTCGAAGGCAAAGCGGCTCTCCAGAGGCTGCGACTGCTTGCTGGCCCAGGCGCCGATCTGCGCCTGCTTCGGGCGCGTGGCGAAATAGGCGTCGGCCTCCTCTGATGTCACCGGCGACACGTTGCCGCGGATGCGGACCTGACGGCGCAGCGACTTCCAGTGAAATAGTAAAGCCGCCTTAGGATTTGCGGCGAGTTCGCGGCCCTTCTGGCTGGCGATGTGGCTGTAGAACACGAAACCATCCGCATCATAGCCCTTCATCAGCACCATCCGGACGTCCGGCAGCCCGTCGCTGTCGACGGTCGCCAGCGCCATCGCGTTGGGATCGTTCGGTTCGGACTTCACGGCTTCCGCAAACCATTCGGCGAACAGCGCAAACGGTTCCTCGGCCGCGGTAAAATCACCCGATGTTAACGGTGCCGGGTGTTTGATGGAGGTCGTGTCCGTCATGGCAGGAGTCCCAGTTGCGTCCATTCGCGTCCCAGAGCGTGTTGCAGCCCCGATACGGGCTCGCTCTATATAGGGCATGGGGACGCGTTGGCCTATCGGCGATCGGGCCGAGCGGCGCAGTGATGACCTTGATTTTGATCGGTCTCGGCTCGGGCGGCTGCAGCCTGTCGCGCCCGGACGCCTATGCCAGGATGAACGCCGCCGACGTCACGGGTTCGCTGAGCAAGCAACCGGGCACGGCGCCGGCGCCGACCGAGAGCGACCTTGCCTTTGCACGCACCGCCGCCTCCGACGTGCTGACCAAGGGCGACAAGGATTCCAGCCAGCCTTGGGAAAATCCGGAAACCGGCGCGCGCGGCTCGGTGACGCCGCTGTCGCAGGCCTATTCCGCCGAAGACGGGCGCACCTGCCGGGATTTCCTGGCGAGCTACGTCAACGGCCGTGCGGAAAGCTGGCTGCAGGGCGCTGCCTGCAAAGCCGGCAGTGGCCGATGGGAGATCCACACCATCAAGCCCTGGACCAGGGGATAAGGCCTGAAAGGTTTTCGAGCCAAGCCTTTTTTCAAGCCAAGCCTTCAAGCTAGTTGCAAAAATGCAACTGGATCCCCAGATGAAGCCAAAGCGGGCGAATTGTCCTAAGCTTCAACAAACCGAATTCCCGTGAAGGAGACCTGACGGATGCGCGACCCCTATGAGGTCTTGGGGGTGCCGCGGGGCGCCAGCGCTGCAGCGATCAAGAGTGCCTATCGCAAGCTCGCCAAGAAGCATCACCCGGACAACAACAAGAACGATCCGAAGGCGGCTGCGCGCTTTTCCGAGATCAATTCCGCCAACGAGATCATCGGCGACGAGGACAAGCGCAAGCAGTTCGACCGCGGTGAGATCGACGCCGAGGGCAAGCCACGTTTCCAAGGCTTTTCTGGCAGCGGTTTTCCCGGCGGCGACCCGCGCGGCCGCGCCGGTGGAGCTGGTGGCTTCGAGTCCTACAGCTTCCGCACCGGTGGCGGCGCGGGCGGGGCGGGCTTTGAGGATATCCTCAACAGCATGTTCGGTGGCGCGGCCAGGGGTGGACGTCCGGGCGGCGGCCGGACCTTTGAATTCGACACCGGCGGGATCGGCCTCGACCTCGACCTGAACGTCGCCATGACGGTGTCGCTGGAAGAGTCGGTCAAGGGTGGGGAAAAGCGCGTCCGCCTGCCGACCGGCAAGGAGCTCAACGTCAGGATTCCGGCAGGCGTCATCGCCGGCCAGCAGATCCGGCTGAAGGGGCAGGGCGAAACCGCGCCGGGCCACCCGCCGGGCGATCTGCTGATTACGGTCAGCATCGCACCGCATCCCTTTTTCAAGGTCGAAGGCAGCGATTTGCGGCTGGATCTGCCCATTACGCTCTATGAGGCGGTGCTGGGCGGCAAGGTCCGGGTGCCGACGCTCGGCAGCGCGGTGGAACTGTCGATCCCGAAAAACACCTCCAGCGGTCGCATTTTCCGCCTCAAGGGCAAGGGTCTGCCCAAGGCGGGGGGAGCAGGGGACCTGTTCGTCACCACCCGAATTATTCTGCCCGACGGGAACGATGCCGAGCTTGAGGCATTGATGGAAAAGTGGCGCGACGGCCACCCTTATAATCCGCGCAGCGATTTCGGCTGAGTCGGGCGATTCGGTCGCGATTCGCGGTGTGAAAACACGTGTCGAACAGTACGGGGCCTGGCAGGAATTTTTCCCGACGAATCAGCCTATTTCCTTGAAAACAAATGGTTTCTTGGAAAAAGGGGCGGCCTCGAAAGGGGGACCAGCGCGGTACCAAACCCCGATCGAGGCCGCTTGCGCCGATCGGCGGATCGAACGCTGCTCATTTTCGCGTGATCACCCAGTGCATTAATGAGACGCGCTGGTGGTTTGATTCCAGATTTTCGATGTCAGAATTTGGACAAGCGGCGCGGTGTTGCCTATCCGCCGCTTTTCTTGCCGGTAGCCCGGATGGAGCCAACGGGTCGCGCGGATGCGCGCCCCGCGACGAGCGCAATCGCGCTCGCACAGTGATGACAGGCTCCGCGCAATCCGGGAACACGCCATCCGCTCGCACTGGTTTTGCTTCGCTTCACCCGGGCTACGCGGGTTAGCCCTTCTTCTCCATCTGATCGTAGATCGCCTGGGCGACCTGGGTCAGTCGCCCCCGGTCGACGCCGGTGGACACCACGGCATAGATGACGCCGTCATCAGCCCAGAACAGCGTGCTTTCCTTGCCTTCCGCCGCGTATCGCATCTGCGTCGCCTCGGCGTTCGATTTCGCGGTGTAGATCGTAAAACGTTCGCCCGAGGCGCTTTCGTACATCATGAAGGACGCCGGCCCCCCGGAGCCCGGCAGCAGCCGACCGCCGACCAGCTTCAATCCGGCATTCGTCAGTTCTGGCGCGCGGACGACCCAGCCGCAGCGCTTGGTCAGCCATTGCTGCAGATGACTGCGTTCGCTGCCCGGCACCTCGACGGGATGCCGCACCTCCACCACGTAAAGCCGGTGCGCTTCGATCGCGTGCACCGTCAGATTTTGGAAGGCGGAGGGCGCCGCCGTCGCGCCGCGCGCGAGCCAGCCGACGCTGCCGCCGACGATGAACGCCGCCAGCGTGGCCGCGATCGCGCCGTAGACCCATTTGCGCGGCTGTTGCACCAGCCGCTCGATCTCGAGCCGCTTCGGCACGGCTTCGTCGACAACCGAATCGTACCTGGCGTGCAGCGCGTCTGCCATCGCGCGCCACGACTGCACCCGCGCGGCATCGTCGGGATGCGAGGCGAGCCACGCCTCGACGTCACTGCTCCGTTCCGCCGGCAGCTCGTTGTCGACGTAAGCATGCAGCTCGTCTTCGGTGACGGGAATGTTGCGATCGGTCATTGTCGTCGTCTCTGTCTCTTCCTGATCCTGCGTCTATTCTCTGATCCGCCTGTACGTCACGTTTTCATCATTTCACCCGCCGCAGCGCCGCACGCTCGCCCTCGAGCGAAGCTTTGACATGCGCGCGTGCGCGTGCAAGCCGGGACATTACGGTGCCGATCGGCACGCCCTGGATCTCGGCGACCTCGCGGTAGCTCAGTCCTTCCAGCATCACGAGCAGCAGCACCGAGCGCTGTTCTTCCACCAGCGTTGCCAGCGCGCGGGCGATATCGCGGCCCTCCGCCTCGGTGCCGCTGGCGTCGGAGTTGTTGTCGAGCAGCGGCATGAATTGCGGCCGCCGCGCCAGCGACCGCCGCCGGTTCTTGTTCAAATTGGTCAGGATCGTATAGAGCCAGCTCCTGACGTCGCCGCCGAGAAACAGCCGTTCCGAACGCAACGCACGCACCAGCGTGTCCTGCACCAGATCATCGGCGATGTCGGCATCGCGCGTGAGTGCACGTGCATAGCGACGGAGCGCCGGAATCATGGCTTCGACACTTTGACGAAACGCGCTCATCGGCACCAGATTGCAAGAGTTGTCGAGGCGCGAACGCCTTACCCAACATAACACCCAATTGACGTGTCTATTCCAGCCATCGAGGCGTATCGGAAACAGCGTTAATCCGAAGCGCGGATTTGGGCTCGACCGCGCTGGAGTGCTGGTGTACCTCCAAGCCCGACAGGGAAGCTCGTTTGGAAAGCCGCATGTCGCAAAAATCAGGCCTGGTGCAGGGCAAGCGCGGGGTGATCCTCGGCGCCGCCAAGGAGGTCGGCGACAGCGCGCTGTGTCTGTTGTCGGACCTGTCGCGCGGCGTCACCGGCGAGGTTCACCATGTCGACGCCGGTTATGACGTCGTCGGCATGAAGCGTCCGGAGGCGCCGGACATCTCGCTCTCCAATTCGCTAGCTAAGGAATAGCCGAAAGTCCGATGCCCGCGCCCGTGATCTACTACATCCGCCATGGCGAGACGTCGTGGAATGCGGAAGGCAGGCTGCAGGGTGCGCAGGACATTCCGCTGAACGATCTCGGCCGCAGGCAGGCGGCCCATGCCGGCAATGTCCTCGCTGAGTTGTTGGCGCGCGATGGCCGCGACAAGGCCACGCTGCCGTTCGTCGCAAGTCCGCTCGGCCGGGCGCGGGCGACGATGGAATTGGTGCGCGGCGCCTTGAAGCTGCCGCCGGAAAAATATGCGCTCGACGACCGCCTGCGCGAGATCGGCTACGGCGTCTGGGAGGGCTCGACGCTGGCCGAGATGCAGGCCGCCGATCCCGTACTCTACGCAAAGCGGCTGACGGCGAAATGGACGATGGCCCCGGAAGGCGGCGAGACCTACGCCGAAGTGCAGGACCGGATGCGCGACTGGTACGATTCCGTGGAGGGCGACACCGTCGCCGTGGCCCATGGCGGCACGGCGCGGGCGCTGATGGTGGCGCTCGGCATCGAAACGCCGCAGAGCGCCGCGGACCTCCTGATCGAGCAGGGCGCCGTCTACGTGTTCCGCGACGGGGGCTTGCGGAGGTATAGTTGAATGATTTTGTATTGACATTGTATATACAGCCGTATATATCCCAGCAATGCCAAAGGACCGCTCCTCATCCTCCAAGGGCTTGGAAAATGCGACCATTGCTGTCGCAGAGCGCTCATCCATTGCGGATTCGAAGGGCAGCATTAACCTGCGCATCGAGGCCAATACCCGACAACTCATCGACGATGCAGCGGCGATCCTCGGCAAGACGCGCACGGAGTTCATGATCGAGACGGCCCGGCGGCAAGCGATCGACGTGCTGCTCGACCAGCGTCTATTCGTACTCGATTCCAAGCGCTACGATGCCTTCCTGCACGCGCTCGACAATCCCCCCGCGCCGGGACCGAAGCTGCGGTCGCTGCTCCGCCGAGCGCCGGCATGGCAGAAGTAGAAGACGCATCGGAACGCCCCGAGCCCGGATTATCGGCCCCTGTTCCCCTCACTGCCGAGCATAACCTTTCCGGCTTCGACTGCGGCGAACCTGCATTGAACGACTGGCTACGGCATCGAGCCTTGAAGAACGAAAGCCGTTTTTCGCGAACCTATGTCGTCTGCGAGGGCAACCGGGCGGTCGCCTATTTCTGCATCTCGGCCGGGGCGGTGGAGCGCGCGGCGGCGCCGGGCAAGGTGCGACGCAATGCACCCGACACGATTCCGGTATCGATCATCGGGCGGTTAGCGGTCAGCCGCGACCACGCGGGCAAGGGGCTGGGCGCCGACATCCTCGCCGACGCGCTTCGCCGCATCGCGGTCGCATCACAGAGCATCGGCATTGGGGCGGTTCTTGTGCATGCGAAGGATGAAGCGGCAAAGCGCTTCTACATCAGATGCGCCGAGTTCATCGAGTATCCGGAAGACAGCCGCACCCTGTTTCTCCCGATCGAAACCGTAGTCGCGGCCTTTAGCTAATTTGGGGGTCCCGGACGTCCGCAGAAGGTTATTTGACCCACGTAACGCGCCGCGTTACCACACGTCCAATCCGGCAATTTCGAGCTCCAAATGTCCCACAACACCTTCGGCCATATGTTCCGGGTCACGACCTTCGGCGAAAGCCACGGGATCGCGATCGGCTGCGTGGTCGACGGCTGCCCGCCGCTGATCCCGCTGACATCAGAAGATATCCAGCACGATCTCGACCGCCGCCGCCCGGGACAGTCACGCTTCACCACCCAGCGCCAGGAGCCGGACGCGGTCAAAATCCTGTCCGGCGTGATGGCCCATCCCGAGACCGGCGCGCAGGTGACGACGGGCACACCGATCGCACTGCTGATCGAGAACACCGATCAGCGCTCCAAGGACTATTCCGAGATCAAGGACAAGTTTCGCCCCGGTCACGCCGACTTCACCTATGAGGCCAAATACGGCCTGCGCGATTATCGTGGCGGTGGACGATCGTCGGCGCGCGAGACGGCGACGCGCGTCGCAGCCGGCGCTATCGCGCGCAAAATTCTTCCCGACGTGAAGGTGCGCGGCGCGCTGGTGCAGATGGGCCCGCACAAGATCGATCGCGACAAATGGGACTGGGACGAGATCGCGCGCAACCCGTTCTTCTGTCCCGACAAGAACAGCGCGGCGTTCTTCGAGACATATCTCGACGGCATCCGCAAGAGCGGCTCCTCGATCGGGGCTGTGATCGAAGTGGTCGCCGAAGGCGTGCCGGCAGGCTGGGGCGCGCCGATCTATGCCAAGCTCGACGGGGAACTGGCGGCGGCGATGATGAGCATCAACGCCGTGAAGGGCGTCGAGATCGGCGCAGGCTTTGGCGCGGCCGAATTGTCGGGCGAGGAAAACGCCGACGAGATGCGCACCGGCAATAACGGCACGCGATTCCTGTCCAACAATGCCGGCGGCGTGCTCGGCGGCATCTCGACCGGCCAGCCGGTGGTGGTGCGCTTTGCGGTGAAGCCGACCTCGTCGATCCTCTCGCCGCGCAAGACGGTGGATCGCGCCGGCGCCGACACCGACATCATGACCAAGGGCCGCCACGATCCCTGCGTCGGCATCCGCGCTGTGCCGGTGGGCGAGGCGATGATGGCCTGCGTGCTCGCCGATCACTTCCTGCGTCATCGCG
Organism: Bradyrhizobium algeriense; assembly: GCF_003062295.1. Taxonomy (GTDB): domain Bacteria; phylum Pseudomonadota; class Alphaproteobacteria; order Rhizobiales; family Xanthobacteraceae; genus Bradyrhizobium; species Bradyrhizobium algeriense. The sequence continues at coordinate 144,002 of NZ_PYCN01000012.1, forward strand.
GTCAGGTTGGCGGGTAGCGTCCGGACTTAAGGAATCCCGGCCTCCCTCACTGCATGGCGTCTGCGATCTTTTCCGCCGCCATCAGGACCGGGAAATTGGTGTTGGCGCACGGCACCACCGGGAAAATCGAGGCGTCGACCACGCGCAATCCCTGCACGCCCTTGACGCGGCCTTGGGTGTCTACGACCGCCATCGGATCGTCCGCCCGGCCCATCCGGCATGAGCAGGAGGCGTGCCACACGCCGATCGCCGCCTTGCGCACGAAGGCTTCGAGCACCTCGTCGTCGCGCATGACCTGCTCGAACGTAAAACCTTCGACGATGAAATTGTCGATCATGTAGTGGCGCAGCGCCGCCGGCCCGTCCATCAGCGTTGCGGCAATGGCGGTGAGGATCTTGTTCTTGGTGTTGACCACACCGATCTTGCGCACGCGGTCGGAATACGAGGCCGGGAATGGCTTGTCGGTGACGGCCTTGAGCGGCGCACTCATCTGCAGCGCCGCCATCTTGCGAAAGCCGCTCATCAGGCGATCGAGATCGCGCCTGTCGGACAACAGGTTGAACTCGACAATCGGTTCTATCCGCGGGTCGCGCGAGGCGAGTTTCACCTGCCCGGTCTCCGAATAGGTTTTGTTGACGAAGGTGAGCAGCGAGGCGATCTGCTCGCCGACTGAATGCCAGGCCGACTTGGTGAGGACGGCGACGAACATGTCGCCGGCCGGCGTGCCCGGAAGCCCCGAAGAGTAGCGCAGCCCCATCTGGATGTGACGCCTGGTGTGCTCGTTCATGCGTGCGCCACGGCGGACAAAGGACGACAACGCGATCGAGGGATGATCCATCAGGCCCTGGCCGACGCCCGCGAGGCCCATCAGGACCGGAATGCCCATCTCCTTCAGGTGCCCGACCGGCCCGATGCCGGCGCGCAGCAGATGCGCCGGCGAATGGATCGCGCCACATGAAAGGATGATCTCGCGACCGCGGAACTCTTGCTGGCGGCCATCGACCAGCGCCTTCACGCCGACGCATTGCGTGCCCTCGAACAGCAGCTCCTTGACCTCTGTGTTGGTCGAGATCGTCAGGTTGGCGCGCTTGCGGGTTTCGCGATCGAGATAGCCCATCGCGGCCGAGACACGCTGCTCGTCCTGGTTGGAGTGTGTCACCGGGAAGTAGCCGTCTGTGAACTCGCCGTTCTGGTCGGGCAGGAATGCATAGCCGGCGAGCTTGCAGGCCTCGCCCATCGCCTGCGAATGCCGTGTCCAATGCTGCTGCGGAATGCGGCGGACGGGGATGCGGCCGTCGTTACCGTGGAATGGCCCGTCGAAATCGAGGTCGCGCTCGACCTTCTTGAAGTAGGGCAGCACGTCGTTCCAGTTCCAGCCCGCGGCGCCGCGGGCCTCCCACTCCGCGTAGTCGGTCGGCGCGCCGCGGTTGGCCATCTGGCCGTTGATGGAGGACCCGCCACCCAGCACGCGCGCCTGCTCATACTTGCGCAATGGCGGGCGGCTCTCATCGGGGTTGTTGTGGCTGACGATCTGGGTCGTGACCTTGAGTTCGGTCCAGTGGAAGCGCGGATCGAAATACGCCAGCCCCGAATAGCTGTCGCGGATCTCGGGCGGCTCGTTGCCGGGCGGCGTGTCCTGGCCTGCTTCGCAGAGCAGGACTTTGTTGGCGCTTCTGGCGGAGAGCCGGTGGGCCATGACCGAGCCTGCTGATCCACCGCCGACGATGATGATGTCGTACACTTTGACGTTTCCTCTTGTTCTTTCGCCGTAAAGCTAGCGCAGCTCCGTCGTCGGGTCACGCGGCTGTCGTTGCGAGCGCGCTTGACGTTTCAAGGGGTTGCGCGGCAAATACCGGCGCCATGGATGCATCAAGACTGCGAGAGCTGACCGATTGGCTGATGGACGGCGGGAGATCCGCGGCCAGCCCCAAGAGATTTATGGCCGAGTGCTGCGAACGGATGGTCGCGGCGGGGCTGCCGCTGTGGCGTGTCGGCGTCTTCGTTCGAACCCTGCATCCCGAAATTTACGGGCGCAGTTTCATCTGGAAGCCGGGCGCCGAGGTCGAGATCGGGGCGGTCGACTACAATATCCTGCAGTCACCGGATTTTCACACCAGCCCGCTGATCATCGTGTTCCAGCAAGGGGTGGAAGTTCGGGCCCGGGTCGATGATCCCGCGAGCCGGCGCTTTCCGATCATCGACGACTTTCGCGCCGAAGGCGTCACGGATTATGTCGCGCTGCCGCTGCCCTTCATCGGCGGCACGGTGAATGCATCGAGCTGGACCACCAAGCAGCCCGGTGGATTCACAGACGAACAGTTGGTGGCACTGCGGAGTCTCGCGAAGCCGCTGGCACGGGTGGTCGAGATCATTAGTTTGAACCGGATGGCTGCGAGCCTGCTCGACACCTATGTCGGCAACAGCGCCGGCGAGCGCATCATGGGCGGTCAGATCAGACGCGGCCACACCGAGACGATGAATGCCGCGATCTGGCTCTCCGATCTGCGCGGCTTCACCGCATTGTCGGACCGGTTGCCGGCCGAGACCGTCGTGGACATTCTGAACCAGTATTTCGATTGCCAGGTCGCCGCGATCAAGAAACATGGCGGTGACGTGCTGAAATATATGGGCGACGGCCTGCTCGCGGTTTTTCCAATCGACGAATATGTCGGCGACGAGCAGCAGGTTTGCAGCCACGTGCTCGAAGCCGCCCACGAATCCCGCGCCAGCGTCGCCGACCTGCAGTATCCGATCGGCGATGCCGTCGAACGGTTTCGCTTCGGTGTCGCCCTGCATGTCGGACGGATTCTTTACGGCAATATCGGCGGCGGCAACCGGCTCGACTTCACCTGCATTGGACCTGCGGTGAATCTGGCGGCGCGGCTGGAAAAGATCGCGAGCCAGACCAAGCGCACCATCGTGGCGTCGGAAGGATTTGCCGGCATCTGCCGGGGAGGCTGGAGCGATCTCGGCGAGTTTCCGGTCGCCGGTTTCGCAAAAGCCGCACGCGTCTACGGCCTGACCGACGAAACCTCGGCGGCCTGAGGAATCCCGTAGCCCGGATGGAGCGCAGCGCAATCCGGGATTCGCGCCGCGGCCTGAGGTGTCCCGGATTACGCTGCGCTCCATCCGGGCTACGGGCGTTCGCGATCTCCGCTACTCTTACGGCTCGGTCGTGAACAGTTCGTAGCCCGGATGGAGCGAAGCGCAATCCGGGGTCAGTCTTTCCGTTCACCAAAATTGGCCATATCGGAGCGCCCATCGCCGCCCCAATCCGGAGCCAGAACACCCGCCCGGACATAGCGATGCAGCGAGGAGAACGGCCAGTCGGACGGCGACGTCACTAGCCGGTGCTTGACGGGGTTGAAATGCACATAATCGGTGCAACGTTCGAAATCCCGTTCATCACGAATGGTGTGTTCCCAAAAGCGCTTTTGCCAAAGCGAATATTCGCCGCGATGATCGCGCGAAATCGGCGCACCCGTAGCGGTGACGCTTCGCGTGAAGCCTCCCTTGATCCGTCGCCACCTATCTGAAAAATCGGCGTCGCCGGGTGGCAAAGTCAGAATTGCGTGCAAGTGGTCCGGGAGAATCACAATGGCGTCTGTAACGAAGGGCCGTTCACTTTGCGCTTTCCGAAATGCCGAACGCAGCAGGGCAACATGATCAATAGCGCGGATGACTTTCGGTCGTTCAGCGTGACCGTGAAGAAGAACGTTCCGCCGGGGACGAAGTTGCGCCGATAATGGACCATGTGCCAGTCTACCCCGGATTTCGCTGAAACGAGTAGCGCGGATGGAGCGCAGCGCAATCCGGGGACAGTTCGGGCCGCGGCGCGAATCCCGGATTGCGCTGCGCTCCATCCGGGCTACGGAAGAATCATTCCTCCGGCTCGGTCGTGAACAGTAGCGGGTAGCCTTTGGCGCGGCCGGCGTCGGTGGCGCGCGTCGCCTTGGTTTCGGCGACGTCCTTGGTGAACACGGCGACGACGCAGACGCCGCGGCGGTGCGCGGTGATCATCACCTTGTGGGCCTGGTCCTCGGTCATGCGGAATTCGGCCTTCAGCACCGTGACGACGAATTCGCGCGGCGTGTAATCGTCATTGACCAGGATGACCTTGTGCAGGCGCGGTCGCTCGGTCTTGGTTTTGACCTTGGTTTTTGGCGTGGCGGTGGTATCGGGCATTTCCAGTCGAGTCCGGCAAGCGAGCGAAATTCCAACGAGCCGCCGTGCTCAGTTGGCGCGGCAGTTCGCCAGGCGCTGCGCCATGGTCGGATCGCCGCGGCTGACGGCCGTCTCGATCAGTTTACAGGCTCCGGGCCGGTCCTGAAACGGGGGGTCGAGAGTTTCAGCTCGATCAGGGCTGGCCGCTTCAGGCTGCGTGGTGCCGGACCGAGGCGCTGGAAGCGACAACGCAACCACCGTGCCAAAGGCGAGCAGGCCGGTCGACACAATGGCTGTGCGCATTAACGGCGACGGGCTGTCATTCACTGGAAGTTTTGCGGGCGTAACCATGATCGTGCCGATGCGGCCCTTCTTGGCCGGTCGCATCACATCTGTCGCGCCGGGCACGCTAATCGTTCATTCGGAGCCGGATACCGGACAGGCGCATCGCTGCGCGGAACCAGCCGAGCAAGCGGGCTTGGACGAAGCCTGCTCCTAAAGCGAATGTGAAGGACAAATGATTTCAGCGCTTTGCGTTGGCCGTTTTGCATGTCACCATCACTGTCGTTCGACGGGAGGGCCGCAAATGCGCTGGTATGTCTCGATCGGGGTCGTGCTTGTCGCGGGCGTGCTCGCCGGCGGCGATGTGGCTGGTTTTGCCGCGCCGTATCAGACGAACCGGCCGGGCCAGCAGCCGAACGCCGCCAGCCGTCAACTGGCCGACAAGGAAGCCAATCCGACCGTCGACGTCGAACTCGTGCTTGCCGTCGACGTCTCCTATTCGATGGACATGGACGAACTGGCGCTGCAGCGGGAGGGCTACGCGCAGGCGATCGTCTCCAAGGAGTTCCTGCAGGCGCTGAAGAGCGGCCCGAACGGCAGGATCTCGGTCACCTATTTCGAATGGGCGGCATCGACCGACCAGAAGATCATCATCCCGTGGCGCCTGATCGACGGGCCCGAGACGGCGGACGCCGTCGCCAATGAAATCATCAAGACCCCGATCCGCCGCGCGTCGCGCACCTCGATCTCGGGTGCGATCCACTTCGCCATGCCGCTGTTCGACGAAAATCCGCACCGCGGCCTGCGGCGGGTGATCGATATTTCCGGCGATGGCCCGAACAACAACGGCGCACCCGTCACCATCGCCCGCGATGCCGCGTTGGAAAAGGGCATCGTCATCAACGGCCTGCCGATCATGGTGAAGGAGCCGTCCTATTCCACGATGGATATCGACAATCTCGATCTCTATTATGAGGACTGCGTCATCGGCGGCCCCGGCGCGTTCGTGGTCACGATCAAGGATCGCGACAAGTTCAAGGAAGCGATCCGCACCAAGCTGCTGCTCGAGATCGCGGGCCGCACCCCCGAGCGCCCCGTCGTGCCCACCGCCGGCCGTGAGCCGCGCGTCAATTGCATGATTGGCGAAAAGATCTGGCAAGACCGGTGGGGGAGGTGATGGGTATTCAGGCGAGGTTAGGCGCCTGCCGACATCTCCCTGATATCATGTTCCAGCGAACGCAGCGTCTGTAATGCCGCCTCGTTCTGTCCGGATCCGATCAATCGCCAGAGATCGGCGACCCGGCTCGTCAGGCTTTGAATTGTCACGGGAAAACTGGCGGCCGCAGCCAACGCGCTTTCTCGTTGATGAGATATTGCCCGTTGAGGGCAAACAGAACCTGTCCCAGGCAAGCCAGTGCACGATAGGCGCAGCCGGCAATATGCGTGCTGTCGCCGCGCGGCAGGGCGGTCTCGGCATTCTCGATGCTGAACGCGATTTCCCATTGAAAGCGCCGGATCAGGGCATCGCCCATTGCGCGCGGGTAGGGCGAAGTGCTCGCCTTCAACGCCGCGATCACTCCATCAGGATCGTGCAGGGGATGGCACTGCGCGATCTCACCCATCCATATCGCGGAGCAAAAGCCATGCGGATGGCCGGGTTGGTAATACATGCCAATGTCGCCGCTCCGGCACGTTTCGATCGTCTCCGTGACTTTCTTGATGCTCCGGTAGAGCAGGTCGACCTTGCGTCCGCCGATCACGAGCCACGCGCCGCCGACGATCCATGGGCCCCATTCCCCAATGGACGTCACGCGGATGGCGTCCGGGTCGTCGACGATGGCTTTCACCACCTCGCGGAGTCGGTCGGTATCCAAACCGACGCTGTCAGCATGGTAGAGGCCGATATCATAGTCGGATGCGTCGTGCGCCGTTCCGCGCGCCCGCGATCCGCCGAGCACGATGGCGGCAATGCCGGGGACAGCGGCGAGGAAGGGAGTGATGCGCGTGAGGAGCGGATCGTGTGACATGGGTGAGCTGCGGGGGACCGGCGCGCAGTATATCGAACGGCGCTGCGCCTCGCGATAGCCGTATCGCTGGCGTCAGCGCCTGAAACGCGCCACCAACTCGACATGCGGCGTGTGGCGGAATTGGTCGACCGGGGTGACGCCGTCGATCTTGTAGCCACCGTCGATCAAAATCTTTGCGTCGCGCGCGAATGTCGTGACGTTGCAGGATACCGCCACCACCGTCGGAATCTTGCTGGCCGCGAGCTGTGTTGCCTGCGCCTGCGCGCCCTGCCGCGGCGGGTCGAACACGACCGCATCATAGTCGCGCAATTCCTGCGGCATCAGCGGGCGGCGGAATAGATCACGCGCCTCGGCCTTGACCGGCTTCAGCCCCGAGGTGGACGTCGCGGCCTTCTGCAAGGCTGCGACCGCGTCGGCGTCGCTGTCGAAGGCGGCGATACGCGACTTCGCCGCCAGCCGCAGCGCGAAGGGGCCGACGCCGCAGAACAGGTCGGCAATATGTTTGGCACGCTTGCAATGGTCGGAGACCAGCGCCGCCAGCGTTTCCTCGCCCGCCACCGTTGCCTGCAGGAACGAGCCGGGCGGCAGCGCCACCTGAGCGGCGCCGATCGAAATCACCGGCGGCGTTCGCATCAGTACCAGTTCGCCGTGGCGCGTCAGCCGCGCCAGCCGGTGCTGTTCCGCGATGCGCGACAGCCTGGTGATCAAGGCGGTCGACAGCGGGCCGGAGCCGCGCACGTCGACATCGAGCCCGCTATTGGTCGCGGTGATCTGGATGTCGAGCGGCTTGCCGACCCCGATCAGCGGCTCGGCGATGGCCCAGGCCGCCTCGATCGCGCCGTTCAGATGCGGGTCGAGGATCGGGCAGCGGTCGATCGGAATGATGTCGTGCGAACCGGCCGCCGCATAGCCGACCTTGAGCACGTCGTGCGTTCCTATCCGCCCGTGCAGGGTGATGCGCCTGCGGCCCGCGCCATGGGCATCGATCAATGGCGCCACGTCGCAATCGATTCCCGCCTGCGCCAGCGTCGTCGCCACCAGCTCGCGCTTCCAGGCGCGATAGGGCTCAGTGTCCCAGTGCTGGATTGCGCAGCCGCCGCAGACGCCGAAGTGCGGACAGAACGGCTTGATCCGCTCCACGCTTGCGGCCTCGACCTTGAGCAATCGCCTGCGGTCGGGATGGTGACCGGGAACGGCTGCGGCCTCTATCGTTTCGCCGCCCAGCGTATAGGGAACGTAGATGTTGCCGCTGCCTGCGATGGCGACGCCATCGCCATGGTGGCCGACATGGTCGATCACGAGGCGCTCGCTGTCAGCCACGGCGCGCGCCCATGAAGAATTCGATATTGCCGTCGCCGCCGGTGATCGGCGAGGGAAACACCTGGATATCGGTGCAGCCGAGCAAAGTGGCAAATTCCGTGATGTCGTCGCAGATTTCCTGATGCACCATCGCGTTGCGGATGATGCCGTGCTTGGAGTGTTTCCGCTCCGCCTCGAATTGCGGCTTGATCAGCGCCAGGAGATGCATCGGCGCGGCGGCGAGCGACAGCGCCACCGGCAGCACCGCCTTCAGGGAAATGAAGCTGACGTCGATGACGACGACATCGGGCCGCGCCGGCAGCCGCTTGCCCTCGAATTGGCGGATATCGGTTTCTTCCATCGATACGATCCTGGAGTGATCGCGCAGCGAGGGATGCAACTGGCCGCGCCCGACATCGATGGCGAAGACGAGGCTCGCGCCGTTCGCCAGCAGCACCTCGGTGAAGCCGCCGGTGGAGGCGCCGACGTCGAGGCAGACATGGCCCTCGATCTCGATCGGATACAGTTCCAGGGCGCCTGCCAGCTTGACGCCGCCGCGCGAGACCCAGGGGTGCGCGGGCTGCGCGGACAATTCGGCACTGGCGGCGATCATCTCCGACGCTTTCAGCACCGGCCGCCCGTCGGCCGTCACGCCGCCGGCGTCGATCGCGGCGCGGGCGCGCGCGCGGCTTTCGAACACGCCGCGCTCGACCAGGAGCACGTCCACGCGCTTGCGGGGAGAGGTTTCACTGTTGCTCGTCTTCGCCAAGGTCAGTCCGATTTGCCTCAGTCCGATTTGCGGGTGGCGCGATCCGCCGCGAGCGCGACGCAGGCCTCGAACGAGGTGAGATCGTGCCAGATATCCAGAGGCCGCTGCCGCGGTGTCACCAGTCTAGCACCATGCAGATCGAGCGTGTGGATCATCATGAGATTGTCGGGCAGCCCAAAATCTTCCACCGTCAGTCCGTCATCGTCGATCAGATGGCCGCCACCGGCTTTCGTGACCGCAAAGGATCGCGCGACCCGCTCGGCATAGACGGCGGGATCGTTGCTGTAGGCGAAGCAGAGCTTGCCGCGCCCGGCCATGTAGCCGAGTTCATAGACGGTGCCGGCGTCGGCACTGGGGCCGCGAAACGGCGTAAGGTTGGCAATGATCGCGTCCGCCGCGTCCATCATGGCCTCGTTACCCTCAAATATCGCGCGCGAAGCATCGGCGGCCGAAAGATCGACCGCGTTGTCGAGCGGATAGAGCCCGCGCACGCCATGGCGGGCGCAGATCGCGGCCTTGCGGCGCCCGATCTCGATGGCGTCCGGCAGGAACACATCGGGACCTGCCAGATAGATCTTCATGGGATTACCGGCGCCAAGAAATAAATAATGGGATCACGGCAGGGTTACGCTCCCTCTCCCGCTTGCGGGGGAGGGCTGGGGTGGGGGTGCCGCCGCGAGTCACACGGTTCGTGTGGATAGAGCTTCCCCCACCCGGATCGCATCTTTCGATGCGATCCGACCTCCCCCGCAAGCGGGAGAGGTGGAGCGAGGCCGCGGACAGACCTAAACTCAGGCGAGCTTGACCGTCTCGGTCTTGTAGTCCTTGCCAAGCGCGTCGAAGACCTTGGCGACGATGCCCTTGGCGTCGAGTCCGGCATGGGCATACATCGCGGTCGGCGAGTCATGGTCGATGAATTCGTCGGGCAGGATCATCGCTCGCATCCTCAAGCCGCCATCGAGCATGCCGTTGTCGGACAGCGTCTGCATCACGTGCGAACCGAAGCCGCCGATCGAGCCTTCCTCGATGGTGAGCAGCACTTCGTGGTCGCGCGCCAGCTTCAGCACCAGATCGACGTCGAGCGGCTTCATGAAGCGCGCGTCGGCGATGGTGGTGGAGAGGCCGTGGGCGGCGAGTTCGTCGGCGGCCTTTTCGCATTCGGCCATGCGGGTGCCGAACGAGAGCAGGGCGATCTTGTTACCTTGGCGGACGATGCGGCCCTTGCCGATTTCGAGGGGGATGCCGACCTCGGGCATTTCGACGCCGCGGCCTTCGCCGCGCGGATAGCGCACCGCGCTCGGGCGGTCGTTGATCGCAACCTGCGTCGCGACCATGTGCACCAGTTCCGCCTCATCGGATGCGGCCATGATGACGAAATTCGGCAGGCAGCCGAGATAGGCGCAGTCGAAGGAGCCTGCATGCGTCGCGCCGTCGGCGCCGACCAGACCGGCGCGGTCGATCGCAAAACGAACCGGCAGGCTCTGGATCGCGACGTCGTGGACCACCTGGTCGTAGCCGCGCTGCAGGAAGGTCGAGTAGATCGCGCAGAACGGCTTGTAGCCTTCGGTGGCGAGGCCGGCGGCAAACGTCACCGCATGCTGCTCGGCAATGCCGACGTCGAAGGTCCGGTCGGGGAAGGCCTTGTTGAAGATGTCGACGCCGGTGCCGGACGGCATCGCCGCGGTGATGGCGACGATCTTGTCGTCCTTCTCGGCTTCCTTGACGAGGCTCTGGCCGAACACGTTCTGGTAGGCCGGCGCATTCGGCTTTGCCTTCGCCTGGGCGCCGGTGGCGACGTCGAACTTGACCACGGCGTGATACTTGTCGGCGGAAGCTTCCGCCGGACCATAGCCCTTGCCCTTCTGCGTCACGACATGAACCAGGATCGGGCCGGTTTCCATGTCGCGGACGTTCTTCAGAACGGGCAGCAGATGGTCCAGATTGTGGCCATCGATCGGGCCGACGTAATAGAAGCCGAGTTCCTCGAATAGCGTGCCGCCGTCCATCATGAAGCCGCGGGAATATTCCTCGACGCGGTTGGCGCGGTTGGCGAGGATCTTGGGCAGACGCTTGTTGATCTGTTTGGCCGCCTCGCGCAGCGAGCGATAGGTCTTGCCGGAGTAGAGGCGGGACAGATAGGCGCTCATCGCGCCGACCGGAGGCGCAATCGACATGTCGTTGTCGTTGAGGATGACGATCAGGCGCGAGTTCATCGCACCCGCATTGTTCATGGCTTCATAGGCCATGCCCGCGGACATCGAGCCGTCGCCAATCACGGAGATAACGTTGTTCTTGCCGCCGGAGAGGTCGCGGGCGACCGCCATGCCGAGGCCGGCGGAGATCGAGGTCGAGGAATGCGCGGCGCCGAACGGATCGTAATCGCTCTCGGTGCGCTTGGTGAAGCCGGAGAGCCCGCCGGCGGTGCGCAGCGTGCGGATGCGGTCACGGCGGCCGGTCAGGATCTTGTGCGGGTAGGCCTGGTGGCCGACGTCCCAGATCAGGCGGTCGCGCGGCGTGTCGAAGATGTAATGGATCGCGGTGGTGAGTTCCACGACGCCGAGGCCGGCGCCGAAGTGGCCACCGGTCACCGAAACGGCGTCGATGGTTTCCTGGCGGAGTTCGTCCGCGACCTGACGCACCTGCTCGATCTTGAGCTTGCGAAGATCGTCGGGCGTGCGGATGGTATCGAGAAGCGGCGTTTTACTAAATGTGGTCACAGCGATATTCCAATTTTGCATGTCAGGGCGAAACGGCCCGACGCGAGACGGGAAGCGCGTTAACCGCGCCGTGAAATTCCAGACCCCGGTGCCATCTCGGCAGGCCGGTACCTGATTTGAAAGCCTAGATGCACTCCAGCCTAAACCATGTGATATGCATCACGTTAGTAGCTTCGAAACCCTTCCCGGTTCAGTTTCTTTAGCTATTTGAAGCGCTTACAGCCGTCGAAAGTCGCCCGGCAGGCGCTCTCCCCAGCCCATAGAACCGCAACCTTTACACCAAAGCCGCCGCCAAAGCCAACCCGGAGCGCCGATTCGGTGCCCTGGTGCGGGCCGGAAAAACCTCGGCTTTTCAACCGCTGCGGCGCGCAGATGGTTCCAATTTGCTCAAATCGGCGGCACTTGCGGCCGCCGTCGTGGCCGCTTCCAGCCTTTTCCAGGCCCGGTTGCGCACGCCGGAATCGCCGGTGGCGACATCAAGCGCGGCGTCGGGGACGGCCACGCGCGCGCTGAGCGGGACCGGTCCGCAGACGATCATGAAGAAGTCGTAGGCGTTGGGCAGTTCGTTGGCCATTACGAACTGGAAATGCACGCGGAAGAACTGCCAGCGAAACTTTTCGTAGTGCTCGGGTCGGATGATGTCGCGGAAGCGGACCGGCACGATCGTCGGGTTGCGCCTGGCGGCGCCGACGTCGATGCCGTGGCTCGTGATTGGATCGAACTGGTAGAAATTCATCACGTCCTTGCGGGCCTGACAGTCGATCCAGTCGATCGACGGCTCGATCGCGAGCTGCCGCAGATGGTCGCGGAATTGTTTCGACACGGCGTGATAGCCGACGATCGGGAAGTTGCCGCCGAGCGTCAGCAGCACGATCCGTGGACCGTGACGGCCGAGCGCGGGGTCGAGCTTCAGCGCGCGCGCCAGCATTTCCGTCGACAGGAACGATCCGGAGCTATGGCCGACGATGACGATTTCTTCGGCGTCGGTGCTTTTGGCTGTCTTGACCAGGTGCTGCGCGAAGCGGTCGATGCGCTGGTCCCATTCCGGGCGCTCGCGGTGCGAGAATTCCCAGGTCCAGATCGTGTCGCACAGGAGGTAGAGCACGTAAGTGGCGTTCTCGGTGTATTTCAGCACGGCCCCGAGCAGCCCCACGAAGATCGCGATCGCGGCCGCGATGCTGAAAGGATCGGGAATGCCGATGGCGTTGAGGCCCTTCTCGAACACGAAGGCGATGGCTGCAGCACCGGCGGCTTCGAGCAGCAGCACAAGATGCGGATAGGTGATGAACGTGGCAAAACGCCAGTTCGCCTTGCCGAAGCGGGCGATGGTGCCGGCGAAGACCAACCGCCAGTAGATCCACACCGCGCTGAACACCGTGCGCCAGATCGGCGACGCCAGGTCCTGCTGGATGAAATCCTCGAACCGGAGGAAATCGTAGGCCGTGCGGGTCTGCCAGTCCTCTGCCTTGGTATCGATGGTCCAGGACGCGATCTCGTCGTCGGCTACGACCTTGGGCCGGCTGATGGTGGCCTGGAGCTGGTAAAGCCGGCCGAACTTGCGCAGTTCAGTCCGGAACATGCGGTAATATTGCGCCAGCCCGCGCGGATCGTAGCCCTGAATATAGATGATATGGCGGTGCTGGACGCGCACGTACTGTCCCCGAGGTAATCGCCGACTATAACAGGCTGGGCAGGGCGCCAAGAACTAAATCGGCGACTAAATCGGCTACCAAATTGGCCGGTATTCAGCGTTTGGGGTGGGGCGGGGCCGATATTCCCACCGGTTGGATCACTGCACGTCGAGCGGCTCGGTCCCGGTGACCTGGCCGTTGGCATCGGTGGTGATTTTGTCCACGCGCGCCTCGGCCTGCCGCAGCAATTCTTCGCAGCGTCGCTTCAGCGCCTCGCCACGCTCATAGATCGCGACCGATTCCTCGAGCGGCACCTTGCCGTCTTCCAGCCGCTTCACGATCGATTCGAGCTCCTCGATCGCGCGCTCGAAGGAGAGTTTTTTGACGTCCATTTGGGTATTTTCGGCCATATCAAGTTCCCGAATGCGCCCCCTAAGAGCGCAGAATCAAATAACAATTTTGAGCGCCTATTGTGGCGGGGATTTACGCGCCCATCAATGCGGTGACATGGGCCGCAACCGACTCTTTCAGCCCCTGCAGGTCGTAGCCGCCCTCCAGAACTGACACAACCCGGCCACCTGCGCTTGCGTCGGCCTGGTCCATCAGCTTGCGCGTGACCCAGCCGAAATCATCGGCCTTCAGGTTGATCGAGGCCAGCGGATCGCGATGATGCGCGTCGAAGCCAGCGGAGATGATGATCAGTTCCGGCGCGAACTTCTGCAATTGCGGCAGGATCAGGTTTTCGAACGCTGAGCGGAACTTGGCGCTGCCGTCTTCGGAAGCCAGCGGCGCATTGACGATGGTATCATGTTCGCCGCGCTCGCCGCTGGCGCCGGTGCCCGGAAACAGCGGCATCTGGTGCGTCGAGCAATACATCACGGTCGGATCGTGCCAGAAGATGTCCTGCGTGCCGTTGCCGTGATGGACGTCGAAATCGACGATCGCCGCGCGGCCGATGCCGTATTTGCGCTGGGCGTGACGCGCCGCAATGGCGGCATTGTCGAAGAAGCAGAAGCCCATCGGCTTCGAGACCTCGGCATGGTGGCCGGGCGGCCGCACCGCGACGAAGGCATTCGGGTGGGCGCCGGACATCACAGCATCGGTCGCCGCCACCGCGCCGCCGACGCCGCGCATGACAGCTTCCCAGGTACCCGGCGACATCGAGGTGTCGCCGTCGATATAGATCATGCCGCTTTGCGGGGCGATATGCCGGAGTTCGCCGACATAATGCTCGCCGTGGCACAGCGTGACGGAATCCAGATTGCCTTCCGGCGCCTCGCTGCGCGTGAGCGGCTTGAAGCGCTCTTCACCCAGCACCTCCGCCACCGCGCGCAACCGGTCGGGACGTTCCGGATGCCCGGGGGGCGTGACATGGTCGAGACAGGCGGTATGCGTCAGAAGCAGCGTCATGCAAAATCCTGGCGTTGAGGCGCGCGCCGGCGAGGGATCGGCTAATCTAGGCGGTTAGCGGCCGCTCGGAAAGGCCCACGGCGTCAGGCTCAATCGATCCTGATAATGCGATCGGCGGCGGTCGCGCCGACCGGGCTGTTCGCCGCAAAATAGGCATGCAGCGCGTCGACGTCGTAAATGCCGACCTGCGGCGCGGTTCCCTGGGTGAGCGCGGTGAAACCGTCGCCGCCGACGAACAGGAAATTGTTGACGGTGACGCGATAGCTCGCGGCGGGATCGAGCGGTTGCCCGTTCAGCGACATCCGCTCGGCGATGACGCGTTCGCCGTCGCCCTTCGATCCGTCCCACGCATAGGCGAATCCCTTCGACACCTGCAGGATCCTTGGCCGCTTCGGATCGAGCCATTGCTGCTCCAGCATGTCCTTGATCTGTTTTCCCGTCAGCGTGATCGTCACCAGTTGATTGCGGAACGGCTGGCTGGCGAACAAATCGCCATAGGTCACCGCGCCGTTTTCCTTGTGCGTAATGTCGGTGCGGATGCCGCCCGGATTGGTGAAGGCGATGACGGCGCCGCCGTTCGCGGCCGCACTGGTGGCGGCGAGCTGCGCGTCTGCGATGATATCGCCGAGCGGGCTCTCGCCGGTATTTTTCGGCGTGCGCGACAGCGTTTCCGTCAGCGAACCCGCCGGACGGTTGGCGATGGGGGCCGCGACCCTGTCGTAGGCTTCGATGAGCGCGGTCTGGTCGAGATTCTTCGAAAGCGTCGCTGACCGTACGATGGTGTTGTCGGCTTTGGCGCTGACGATATCGCGCGTGACACGGTCGAGCTTGAGATCGATCGCGGTGACGAGCGTGCCGTATTTGTCGCCAGAAGTAACGAGCCGCCCGTCGATCTCGCAGACATAGGCGCGGTGGGTGTGGCCGGAGACCACGACGTCTACCGCGTGATCGAATTTTTTGACGATATCGACAATCGGTCCCGAAACGCCGGGGCACTCATTGTAGTCGCCTGTCGGCAATCCACCTTCATGGATCAGCACGACGATGGCCTCGACGCCGCGCGCCTTCAGTTCCGGGATCAGCGCATTGACCGTGCTGGCTTCGTCGCGAAATTCGAGGTCAGCAATGCCAACCGGCGAGACGAGGCCCGGGGTGCCCTTCAAGGTCAGGCCGATGAAGGCGACCGGAATGCCCTCGAAGCTGCGGATTTCGTAAGGGGGAAACACGGTCTTGCCGCTGCTCTTCTCGAACGTGCTGGCGGCGAGATAGCGAAATTTTGCGCCCGCAAACGGATGCGGTCCCTGGCATTTGTCGACCGGGTGGCAGCCGCCATGCTGCATGCGCAAGAGCTCGTCCTTGCCCTCGTCGAATTCGTGGTTGCCGACCGAGGAAATCTCCAGCCCCATCATCGACAGCGCCTCGATCGTCGGCTCGTCATGGAACATGGCCGACAGAAACGGGCTGGCGCCGATCAAATCGCCGGCCGCGACGAAGATCGTATTCTTGTGTCCTTCGCGAAGCTGGCTAACCAGCGTCGCCATGTGTTCGGCGCCACCGGCAGGGACGGTGATCTTCTTCGTCCTGTCCTCGGGATCGGCAATCGTGATCCCGCCCGGGGGCGGGCGAAGGTAGCCGTGGAAATCGTTGATCGCGAGAATGCGCAGGTCGACGGGGGCGGGGGTCTGGGCGAGCGATGATGCGGCAAGCGCCATCATGATCGCCAAGGCAAGGATGGGACGAAGGAGGGGGTTCATGACACTGACATTGGCAGGTAGCTTGGTGTTTCCTCGTCATCGCGAGCGTAGCGAAGCAATCCATGGCGCCGCATCAAGAGAGAATGGATTGCTTCGCTGCGCTCGCAATGACGGTGTCGGGATTTCGGGCGGCGATGCTGCCGCTGGCGATCGATCGGGGCGTATCCTACATGATCGCGCAGGAAGCCGAAATATCCCGGCCGCTTTTTGCCGGGAGCGAACAGCAAGGACAACGCAATGCAGCTAGGCGGAATTCATCATTTGACCGCGATCTCCGCGAAGCCGCGGGACAATCTGGCCTTTTACACTGGCCTGCTCGGCATGCGGCTGGTCAAGAAGACCGTCAACCAGGATGACGTCAGCGCCTACCACCTGTTCTACGCCGACGGCAAAGCCAACCCCGGCACCGATCTCACCTTCTTCGATTTCCCGGCCGCCCCCGAGCGGCGCGGAACCAACTCGATCTCGCGTACGGGCTTGCGCGTCGCGGGCGAGAAGACGCTGGGCTACTGGCGGGATCGCCTCAAGAACGCCGGCGCCGCGGCCCGCGATATCGTCGAGGTCGACGGCCGGCTGACGCTGCCGTTCGAGGACGGCGAGGGGCAAAGGCTGGTGCTGATCGACGATAGCGGCGCTGGTGCGGCCTCGCCGTGGGAGCGCAGCCCGGTGCCGGCAGAGCACCAGATCCGTGGGCTCGGTCCGATCGTGCTGACAGTACAGGAGCTGTCGCGCACCGCCTTCGTGCTGACCGAGGTGATGAACATGCGCCGCGTGCGCGACTACGCCGCCCACGGCGCGGAGATTCATGTGTTCGAGATGGGCGAGGGCGGCCCCTCCGCCGAGCTGCACGTGATCGAAGCCAAGGGTTTAGCCGTCGCGCAGCAGGGCGCCGGCGGAGTGCACCATGTCGCATTCCGCACGCCGGACGAGGCGCAGTACCACGCCTGGACCCAGCGCCTGAACCAGTTTCGCCTCCCCAACAGCGGCGAGATCGACCGCTTCTATTTCCGCAGCCTCTACTTCCGCGAGCCCAACGGGATATTGTTCGAGATCGCGACGGATGGACCGGGGTTTGCGACGGACGAGCCGATGGAGACGCTGGGTGAAAAACTGGCGCTGCCGCCGTTCCTGGAGCCGCGAAGGGCAGCGATCGAGGCGGGACTGAAGCCGATTTCGTAGATTTCGTAGGATGGGTAGAGCGCAGCGAAACCCATCAATCCTTGCGCAGAGGCATGATGGGTATCGCTCCGCTCCACCCATCCTACGGATTGAAGCTCGTGAACCTGTCGAGGACATCATGAAGGTCTACCGATATCTGACCGGCAAGGATGACGCCGCATTCTGCCATCGGGTGACCGATGCTCTGAACCGCGGGTGGCAGCTTTACGGACAACCCACTCTGACATACGACGATAAGCGCGGCGAAGTAATCTGCGGGCAAGCCATCACCAAGGACGTCGAAGGCAAGACCTACGATCCCGAAATGGATTTGTCGAAGCTGTAGCGCAGAAGACTTCGTAGGATGGGTAGAGCGAAGCGAAACCCGTCATCGTCGTCGTACGCTGTGATGATGGGTATTGCCGCGCTCCACCCATCTATGAATCCGTTGATTCGAAGGCTTGCCATGAACGCGTGAGGCATCCATTGTTGCGGCTGTTCGCCGTTTAGTTGCAAGGAAGTACCTTGTTTCATAAGCTTCAGCCGTTCGTACTTCTACTGTTTTTGACGCGGTCATAGGCCGCCAGTGCCGGCGATCTCATGATCGACGGCGTCCCCACCCACTCCCATCTGATGCAACTATTGCGACTACGAAGCCAGGGAATGCATTCCAGCAATGGAGCGGCGTTTGGGTTGGCGTGTGGCTCGGAAGCCCCAAACATATCCTGCTCGTTGAATCCATCGGCGAGGACGGCACCGCGCGTCGTATATGCGATTGGCGACAATTTCAGTAGCCAGCCGGGTGCAAATGGTTATTTTGTGCCACCGCCGCCGTCTTGGACCATCCTTTTGCGGTGAGATGTGATGATGGAAGATCACCCCCTTCTGAACGTGGTGGCAAACTGGCCAGGCCGTGTTTCGACACAGCTTGCCTTTGAGGCGCGCGGCTTCTTGGTCCACACGGCATGGCAGAATCGAATGATTGAGTTCTGCGGTGAACACCAGGCGGACTTGCTCAATCGATATTGGGATGAAGTCGCGTTGGAGACAATGCGGTGCGCAGGAAAGGTAATTTCGGACCAGCGGATATTTGGCATTGAACCAAAATACCGGTCTGCATTTTTGGACGAACTCTTTGCGGCCAGGGATTTTGTCGAGCCTCCATTTCGCTATCCCCCCCTTATCAGACGCTTGTTTGAGCACATTAAGAAAACTGGGGTTGATGCAGAGTTCAGGATGAGCGAAGCAGCCTTCATAAAGAAGCAGACGAAGGAGGAGAGCGAGCGCTTAGGAATTCGGACGACAGGTTGGACAGGAAAGAAGCGGGACGTCATTCCCTTCATCGATGAGTTTTGTTTGGCACAGGCATTTGAGCGCCGTCGTAACCGCTGGCATAAAAATCTAAGCTGCGGCCTTGTCTTCGAGGTCAGTACTGATCTCGGGGGGAGTCCTTATTGTACCCAAATGCCATTGATATTTCGGATATTCCACGCGGACGATCCCAAATTTGCGTTTGAGTTGGGAGGGAATGAGCCGTTTGATCAGCTTGTCTACGGAAGTCGATTATACGGGGGAGGAGGGGATGCCAGCGATTTTGTCTTGGGAGTTCGGGCTAACATTGAGCTGTTCGATGTAATCGCCGCATCCTTTGGGGCTTCTCAGCACGCTTAGAATCTTAAGCAGTCTTGGTTTCTTGCAAATTGCTGCGAAGCTCTTCACTTCAATCCAATAATAGGAAATTGCAGAACCTCTTCCTCGCAGCGAATTCCGCAACAATCTTGCGTGAGATTTGAATAGCTCGGAGTTGCGGTGACACCCATGGACTCGCTGTGCCGCGCCCGCCGCATCCTTCGAGCCAACGGTTGGCCGTTGCTCGCAAACACTGATTTCCCGAGCCCGCCACGCGCCGCGAGAAGGCGAGGTCATGTTTACGAACGTTGACGCAAGCAAATTCGTTATGCCCGGCAGTGAACCGCGCCAGCGTGAGCCAGCTTGCCGCGGCTCAGGCTTCGTTCTTCGGCGTGTACTTTCCGAGCACGCATTTGTAGCGCTGCAATCGCCAGTCGCGATACGGCCCCTTGGCGAGCCAGTCGGCAATTCCGATCTGCGCGTTGACCGCGCAGGCGCTCATGGTGATGCCGGACTGGTCACTGGTGGTGACGACTTTTTCGAGACAGAGCTGGCTGTTGCAGAGAACGGCGACGAGAGTGACGAGCATGGCGACCTTCGTTGATAAGGAATATCCAATTCGTTCAGCTTCATTCAGCCAATGCAGGGTTCATGCCAACATTGGTGCACGCCGTTTTTTTGGACGCTCCCTTACGCGAATTGACCTGTAAATACGCAACCCTTCCGTAGCCGTGCTTTTTTGCGCGGGACGGATACCAGCAAACGCCAGGGGAATGCGAACTGTGCTGAGAGTAGGGGCGGGCATGCACGATTCGCAAAGCGTAGAACTACGGGACCATGCCGGAATGGCCGTGACTGTCTTAACGCTGCAACAGTGCTGGATTGTCGTGTCTGGGCTCGCGATGATCGCACAGTTCGTAGGATGGGTAGAGCGCAGCGAAACCCATCACCGTCCCGGGCAGCAATATTGATTGACATCGCTGCGCTCCACCCATCCTACAAATTGGGCTCGCTCGCTACTGGGTTCGCTCGCGAACTCGCAAATTCAGATCGTCCGGTTGATTTCGTCCTCGAAGCGCATTTCAGACTCAATCCGGACATCGCGCGATGTTCGTTTCGCGCTCCACGTATGGAGCGGTTCCCTCCTGCGAGCAGGATGAGGCATTAGTGCAACAACCATCGTGCTAAATTCCGGAAGGCGAATCGTTGGGCAGCGCCAGCCTGCCCGTGGAGATATAATCGCATCGACGAATCCGAAAAGGAGTTTTCGATGGCGAAATTTGCGGTTGGCGAGCAAGTCGAAAACGTTGCCAACGATCACGAGTCGGGCACGGTTGTCGCGGTGTTTCCGACCGTTGACGGAAGCTTCAGGTATGCCGTCGACACGGAAGGTTACGGCACACTCCAGTTCTTCGCCGAGGAGAAGCTGGCGTTTGCCGTTACGAGGCAGGGGGCCACATGACACGCCGCGCAACCACGCAAGCGATCTCCGCGACCGAACCGACGGAGGGCGACAGCGATGCTGTGCGCATCAGGCATCAGCTTGACGCCTGGGCCAATGCCTCACATCGCACGCCTCGATTGGTGGCGACGCCTATGGAAGACGTAAGCGTTGAATCATCCGGCGAGGCGCCGTTGCCGGCGACGAAACGCAGCCGCGGCTCTCCGGCATCCAAGGCCGCTAAAGGCACCAAGGCCAAGGCAGCCAGGACAGCCAGGACCAAGACGACCGAGGCCAAGACGACCGAGGCCGATGGCGAGCCAGAGGCGCCCAACGCGCCGCTTGAGCCGCCAGAGTTTTCCGCACCCATCGTGCCGGAGGCCGTTCCCGCCACGCCGGAACGCGCGCGCGCCAGCCGCGCCTTTGCCCTTGCCGCAGCGCTCGCCCTGGCGACGGTTGCGGCCTATTTTTCCGTCGCGGGCATGGCCGAGATATTTCCCGGCGCGCCGGTTGCGGTCATGGTGCTCGCCGCCACGATGGAAGCCGGCAAGCTGGTGATCGCCGGATGGCTGGCCGCGCATTGGCGCCGGACCAACTGGAAAATGCGTTTCGTCATGGTGGCCCTCGTTGCCGGCCTTGCGCTGATCAATGCCGCCGGCGTGTTCGGCAAGCTGGTCGAGGCGCATGTCAGCGTGGCGGCCACGTCGCGTTCAGGCGTCACCGAGCGCATTGAGGCGCTCGACGCCCGCGTCGCGGCGCAAAAGGCGGCCGTTGCCGACCTGGACAGCCGCATTGCGCAGATCGACCGGGCCGTCGACGAATCGACAAGCCGCGGCCGGGTGACGCGGGCCATCAACATCGCGACCCAACAGCGCCTGACGCGGGATGGGTTGGATACGCAGCGGCAGGCGGCAACCGCAACGCTGGTCGGTCTGCAGGCGCAACGCGCGGCGCTGGCCGGTGAACGTTCCCGCGTCGAGGCATCCGCAGGCCCGATCCAGTATCTTGCGATGATGGTCGGCGTCGCGCCCGAAGTCGCGGTGCGGTGGCTGATATTGTTGATGGTGCTCTGCTGCGATCCGGCCGCGATCGCCTTGACGGTCGCGGCGGCTGGTTCGCGAGTTCGCGATCCGAAGTAAGAGCTGACCGCAGTCGTCAACTTCGCGAGTGATGATGGCTGCATTAACGACGAGATCAACCATCGGCCAACGAACCATCAGCAACGACTCGCCTGTCGCCGACATTCGGTGTATAAGTATCTCCCATGAGTTGGGATGCGAAAGACGTAGCACTGCTCAAAGAACTCTGGGCCGCAGGCTACAGCGCCGGTCAGATCGCAAGTCGACTGGGCTACAGCCGCAACGCAGTGAGCGCGAAACTGAAGCGCTTGGGCCACAAGCGGGGTCACAAGCCACCGACGGCCAACCCCAGGATCGTGGCCGTGCCGACGCGAAGGCAGACGCTCGCAGCAGCCTGCGCCCGACCGGTGGATAGGGTGGTGTCTACGCAGAAGCCTGTCGCAAAGCAGACCAGGGAGCTCACCAAGCGCGAGCTTTACGCCATGCTGGCCAATGCGGTCAGGAATACGGGCTGACGCTTGCTGCCGCCTGGTCGAGAGGATCGGTATGATTGATGCGCCCCTGACAGGAGCGCAGACAGGGCAAGCTTGCAGTCTTCCCGCCGGGGGCGGGAAGTGCGTGCTTGAACCGGTCACATGGTCCGGCCTTTGGACAATTTTGCGGTTCGCGCGCCTTTGGACAATTTTACGTTTCGCGCGCGTTTGGTCGCGCTGTGGTCGCCTCGAGCAGCCAGCCGCTTGCCTTTCTTGATTTTCGCTTCCACCACGTGCGTTTTCGGCTTCGCTTCGGCCACCTGAGTCTTCGCGCCGCCGCGGCGAGAGGTATATTCCTGGCCGTCGATCGGCGCCACGTGGGGCGGATCTCTATCGAGATAGGGCCGGCCGATGCCAAATTCCTTGCCGCGTTCGTCGACCCATTTCCAGAGCTTTTCAGTCGAGACCCATCGCTGCGCCCGGGTCGCGCCCTTGACGCTCACGATGTCGGCCGCAAGCCCGCGGCCATAGCCGCCACGGGTACTCCCACCGTGGTAGGATCGATTGGTTGCGGCCTTGAGGCCGGTGGCGATCGATTGACGGTAGTCATCGCGGAAGGCGCTGGTGATGCCGGGCTGCAGTCCAGCCTGCTCCGCCGCGTGGAGCGTATGAAACAGCTTTATCTTGAAACTCCGGTCCATGCCGCCGATCACGTAGTCCATCATCGGCATGCCGGCTTTGTCCGCCGCCTTCGGGTCCTTCCACCCAAACTCCTCGTCGACACGCTTGGTGAAGGTCCTGGTGACGGTTACCGTCTTGCCCTTCCGCTTGATCGTGACTTTCCGCCGCTCAGTCACCTTGATGGCGTCGATCTTGGGTGCCCGTTCGTAGAGCGCCCACAGGTACCGGTCGATGCAGATCTCGGCTACCAGGCACTCCTCGTTGATTTCGATGGTGCTCACCGCCGGCAGGGCAGGCTCAGGCGTCGTTGCGACTTCTTCGGGCGAAAACACCTGCGACGGATCGGTTGAGGCGACGACAAAAGGCTTCGGCTCATCCGGGCTTGCCGTCGCGTCGGCGGTTTTTTCTGGCGCGGGATCAGGCATGCTCGCCTGCTTGCCCTCGGCGGACGGTGTTTCGGGCGAAACTACCTGCGACGAATCCGGCAGCGAGGCCACGACAAAAGGTTTCGGCTCATCCAGGCCTGCCGTCGTGTCGTCGGCTTTTGGCGTGGCTTCGGCGGCCGTTGCCATCGCAACATCACCGATGGCGGCGTTCGCTACTACGGTCGCCTGCGGTATGACCGTGGGCTCAGTGCTTGCGACGAGAGATGGTTCGTGGCGTTCCACGATTGACTTCGCGCCGGCGTTCTCGACGGAAGCGCTGATGTGCTGGGTGGAAGCCGAACCGAAGCCTGCGAGCCAGGCGAGAACACAACTCGCGAGAGCCAAGCCCGCGACAAAATTGATGCGGCGCTGCGCCTTCGTTGCCAATCGCCATGGGTCCATGATCCGGCCTCCCCAGGCTCCGCATGAGCCCAATTACACAGCCAAGCACGCGACGACGCGCATTGTTCGCACTGCGAAATGAATGCGCAACTGCGGGAAGCTACGGGATCATCTAATTTTTTGAAAGTGTTGCCTCAATACAACGCGCGGCAGCATGGAACTTGCTGTGTCATTTTGCGACGCATGCGCATTCATGCGGCAGCGTCGCTTAGCCCAGCAACGCCGCATCCGCGCCGTTCACGGCTTCCGCGCTGTCGGTGACCGTCTTCTCCAGCGATCCCGCTTGCACGGTAACGTTCTCGGCAAAGAACCGCGCCACCGTCACGTAGCGCTGCGGATCGCCGCCGGCCTCGCCGTTGCCCTTCGCGGCCAGCGCTTCGCCGGCCAGCATGCAGCCGCCGAGCGTCGAGCCGAACAAGCGCAAATATGGCGTGGCGCCGGCGAGCGCGTCGTTCGGCGCGGACGCCACGCGTTCCAGCAGCCACTTGCTGGCGCGCTCCAGCGAGCCGAGCGCGTCGCGCAGTTTTGGTCCCGTGGTGCCGAACGCGGGATCGTTCGAGGCCTCGACCTGCTTGACGATGCCGCTGAGTTCATCGAGCAGGGCCCAGACCGATGCGCCGCCGTTCGCGGCGAGTTTGCGCGTGACGAGGTCGATCGACTGAATGCCGTTGGTGCCCTCGTAGATCGAGGTGATGCGCGCGTCGCGATAATGCTGCGCGGCGCCGGTCTCCTCGATAAAACCCATGCCGCCGTGGATCTGCACGCCGAGATACGTCACCTCGTTGCCGATGTCGGTGGAGAAGGCCTTTGCAATCGGCGTCAGCAGCGCGCCGCGCGCGGCGGCATCGGCCCGCACCTTGGCATCCGTGGCGCGCGTGGAAATGTCGAGCGCCACCGCCGTGGCGTAGCAGATCGAGCGGGCGGCGGCCGTCAGGCTGCGCATCTGCAACAGCATGCGCTTGACGTCGGGATGCACGATGATCGGGTCGAGCCCGTCGCCCTTCTTGCCGACGGCGCGGCCCTGCTTGCGCTCCTGCGCAAAGGCCAGCGCCTGCTGGTAGGCGCGGTCGGCGATGCCGACGCCTTCGAGGCCGACGCCGAGGCGGGCCTGATTCATCATCGTGAACATGCAGAGCATGCCGCGATTTTCCTCGCCGATCAGGTAACCGACGGCGCCGCCGTGATCGCCCATCGTCATGGTGCAGGTGGGGGAGGCGTGCATGCCGAGCTTGTGTTCGACGCCGGACGGATAGATGTCGTTGCGCGCGCCCAGCGAGCCGTCGGCGTTGACCATGAATTTCGGAATCAGGAACAGCGAAATCCCCTTGGTGCCCGCGGGCGCATCGGGCAGGCGGGCGAGAACGAAATGCACGATGTTATCGGTCATGTCGTGGTCGCCATAGGTGATGAAGATCTTGGTGCCCTTGATGCGGTAGGTACCATCACCAGCGCGCTCGGCGCGGGTACGCAGCGCGCCGACATCGGAGCCGGCCTGCGACTCGGTGAGCTGCATGGTGCCGGTCCATTCGCCCGAGACGAGTTTTTCCAGATAGATCTGCTTCAGCTCCTCGCTGCCATGGGCGTCGAGCGCCTCGATGGCGGAGAGCGTCAGCAGCGGGCAGAGGCCGAACGCGATGTTCGACGCGCTCCAGATTTCGGTGCAGGCGGCGTTGATCGCCATCGGCAGGCCCTGGCCGCCAAAAGCTTCCGGGCCCGACACCGCGTTCCACCCGCCGGCGATCCAGCGCTGGTAGGCATCCGGCCAACCGGGCGCGGTCGTCACCTTGTCGTCGGCGAGCTTGATGCCGTGTTCGTCGCCCACTTTGTTCAGCGGCGCCAGCACGTCGCCGGCGAATTTGCCGGCTTCCTCCAGCACGGCCGCGGTGATGTCGCCGTCGAAATCGCCGTAATGTCCGGCCTTCACGGCCGCCTGCAGGCCTGCGCCGTGGTTGAGGGCGAGCAGGATGTCGGAGATCGGCGCGCGGTAAGTCATGACGAAAATCTCGCTTTTGGCTAATGGCTGCCGCCGTCTTCCCACGAAACCGGGGTTCTCTCAACTCTCCGCTGGGCGGTATTCGCCCCGCCTGGGGGCGCGAAAACCGGCCCGGCGCACCCAAAGCAATGACCCTTTATATAAGGGTAGATCGACGGGGCCCGATTTTGGGGTGAAATTCGGCCCCGCAGCCTGTTGAAATAGCGTTGCTCCCTCTATAGACCGGCGGTGCCGGAACAGGTCGCGCTGGTCGATCCCGTGTTCCGGCCCGGACTGTTGGGGCGTAGCCAAGCGGTAAGGCAGCGGATTTTGATTCCGCCATTCGGAGGTTCGATCCCTCCCGCCCCAGCCAGCGCGCCGACCACCGTTGAAAATACTGAAAAATCGGCCTGGCTGGGGAGCTGATGCACAGCTCTGCGACGCATTCCTGCTGCACAACGGTGTCGCGTTCCGATGGCTGTCCGCCTCTTTCGCCGTGAGGCGACCTACTGGCGGCGGCGCGTGCCTCGCGCGCTCGCCATTTTTCAGGGGCGCCCGCATGTTTTTTTGAGCCTGCGGACGACGAGCCCGGTGATGGCGCGTCGGCTGGGAGCTCAACTCGACGCCATTCTGGAAGACGCCGCGATGCTTGCCGAGAACACCGACCTGCACCTAACACCGTCCCAAATCGACACAATGCTTCGCGCTGTCGTGGAGCGGCATCTAACTAAGCTGGAGAAGGTCGCACTTGCTGCAAAGAGCGCGCTCGGTTTCGACGTCGACCAGGCGCGGTCGGACGACAAGCGGGCATTGTGGACCTACGCCTTGCTCGATGCCCAGGGCGCCACCGCCGTCGTCCGCGCGGTGGATCGTATCCGCATGACCTCCGATGGACTTTCGGAGGCCGTCATCGAGGCCGTGCAGCGTCATTTGGCCATGCTTCAGAAGAACGGTCTTAGCAGCGGAACTGTCAATCGGCATTTGACCTTATCTTGGTCAGATATTCGAGTACGCCAGCGCTCGCGGCTTGGAGAACTTCGACAAGATCGATCTCTCAAAAGCTTCGCGCCAAGAGCGACCGCGACACGCGCGATCGGGACGAAAGGCTCAAGCTGCCTATCGAGC
The DNA here is from genome assembly GCF_003062295.1 of Bradyrhizobium algeriense. GTDB lineage: Bacteria > Pseudomonadota > Alphaproteobacteria > Rhizobiales > Xanthobacteraceae > Bradyrhizobium > Bradyrhizobium algeriense. Next base: position 170,440 of record NZ_PYCN01000012.1, read on the forward strand.
GCGCCGTGGCGATCTTTCGGACAGCCCCGTTCAACAACGGCGCAAGCCGGAATGCGCTTGGAGAACCGGGCGTGACAGGCGCTCACCAAATCTTCCACTGCGCGCTCTATTTTGTGCCGATCCTCATTTATTACACGGGGGGCCGCCGCGAGGAGCTCTGTGGAGCGATGGTCGATGATGTGATCTTATAACGGAGACGTTCCGTATAACGGCGACGTTCCCTATCTCCACATTGCCAAAATTGAACGCAGGCGGATCAAGAAGGTCCAGTCCCAGCGCAACATTCCGTTGCATCCGGAGGCGCGGGTAGCGTCAATCGTTTTTCCCGCCATCTCCCTTCACCCCGCCATCTCACCTAACGAAGAGGTCGTCCGGACGAGGTGTTCGGTCCGGAGTAACTATCGACCAACCCGCGCTATCGTCGGCGACGCGTTCTGGTTTGCGCCGCTTTCTTGGCGGCGGCAGAGCGGCCAGCGGAGCCTTTTGTCTTTACGGCTTTTCTGGCTGCCGCAGAACGAGCTGAGGCGGTGCGGCGCGAGGCGGCACGCTGCGTTTGCTTCGAGAGCGCGGTGCGCGACGCCGTGCTGCGCGGTTCGCGCTTAAGGACCCGTGACACGGCGCGCGAGACGCGCGGTCGGCGTCGGGGCTTTCGCTTGCCCTGGCCTGCCTCATACTCGGCGCTTTTGCGGGTGCTCGCCTTGGCCGTGCCTTTCCGTGGCGGGCGAAGAGCAACGCCTGCGCGCCGCGCTTTGGATAGGCCAATGGCAATGGCCTGCTGCGGCGATCTCGCCCCATGTTCGCCGCGGCGAACCTTGCGGATCTCCTCATGCACAAATTCGCCCGCCTGAGTGGTGGTTGATTTGCCCGCGCGCTTGTCCTTCCGGGCCTTCTCCACGGTTCGTCGCTCTGGCATGACTATTTCCTCCATAGTGCCCTCAAGCGTAACGCCGTACCTCGCAAAAGGTCCCTGAACGCTGCTTGCGGGGTGTGGACGCCGCAGCCACGCCATGGCCTAACATGCCGCGCATGTGCTTATCGGAACAACATCGAGCAACTCTGCCGATCCGGGCAGAGTCGGCAGCGCGACCTTGCGCGCAACTATTTCCCGCCTTCGAGTCAACCCATCACGAGATGCTCAGCGAGCACCGTCCAAGACTTCGGCAACTTCCAGGACCTCGGCAACTTCGTAAAGATGTGGATCAATTTGGTCGGTCAAATCGTCAAGCGTCCCCCAGGCCTTGCGAAAATCTGGAGATTGGTGAGCCTGCTGCAGGAGTTGACGGCTTTGCCATTGGACGTAGTTGACAATGCGTCGTCCGTCGAGACTGCGATGCAGGCTGATTGAGACAAAGCCCGGCTGGCGCGCCATGAAACGCGCTCGCTCCGCCATCATTGACAAAACCTCAGCCTGCTTTTCCGGCTCGGTATCAACCACCGTGATCTGCGTGATCGTCTGAGTGTTGATCTGAATATTGGGCATGATGCCTCTCCTTTCTCGGGCGATTTTCCGCCGTGCATCGCTGTGATCCTGGCATTTCGGTAGTCTCAGATCCTGAGCTCATCGATCAATCTCTCCGAACGCGCTGGACCACCTCGCCGTCAAGCTCCAGAACCAGGCGCAACACCCCGTGTGCCGCCAGGTGTTGCGGTCCGAAATTGATCGTGAAGTTGCGGAGCGCAGCCCGGCCATGCGGATTTCCTTCGCTTCGCTGGAACTGAAACGCCCGGTACCTTCATCTGTTCCGCAAACGCGCCAATCGGCGGAACGTATGACGTTTGGTCTTGCCTATTGCGCGATCGAAATGATGCCGATGCCGCGCTACGACGCTGAGCGTTTCGGCTTTGCACTGCGTGCGTCACCGGCAAGCCTGCGTGATGATTGTCGCGGGACATCGTACGCCAAAATGGCGCCGGCCTTTTACAGTCAGCGACTGACCAGCGGAAAGACTATAGGCGGCCGTATAGCTCGCCGGCGAGCCAGGAACCCGCGTAGCGATCGCTCTAATGCTGCTCCATCTGGAACTCGGGCTCGCCCTGAACATTATGCTTTCGGCCACTCGAGCATGACGAGGCTTAATGCCATGTATCTCCGGCTGGAGCGTTCGTGCGTGGTTGTCGTCCTTTGCGCCTGTGTTGTCCTGACCGCAATGGCGGAAGCGCGATCTGGAGAATTTCACAGCAAGCAGTCGATTGCTGGCGACGGCCGTCACGTCGACTACGGCGGGCTGCTATTTCATGGCAATTACTGTGGTCCGGGTAGCCGACCAGGAACTCGGCCTGTTGATGCTTTGGATGCTGCCTGTATGCGTCACGACGCCTGCGGGCGTTTCAATGCCCTCCCGAGCTGCGCCTGCAATGCGAGACTTCAATATGAAGCAGCAGCGATTGCGCGCAATCCCGCACAACGGCCGGATATTCAATTCCTGGCTTCCATCACGGCGGCCGGTGCTGGCTTATTGCTGTGTCAGCCATCCTCACAAGTTTCTCGCGATCCGATCGGCTTTCCGGCGATTGACCCATATCGACTAAATGGATCTCAGGAATGGAAACGCGGTCCAAGACATCGTCATTTGACACGCTGATCAGCGAAAGGTGGACATCATGGCGACATGTGAAACCTGCGGCAACGACTACGACAAAGCCTTTCAGGTCACGATGAACGGCAAGGCACATACCTTTGATAGCTTCGAATGCGCCATTCATGCGCTCGCACCAACCTGCAATCATTGCGGAATCCGCATCGTCGGGCATGGCCTCGAGAAGGCCGGCACATTTTTTTGTTGCGAGCATTGTGCCGAAGACGAAGGCGTTAAAGGTCTGCGCGATCGGATCTAGCCCGGGCGATCTGTTTGGGGTCGGGCCCGGTTAGTGGCCTCTCAGCATGGTCTGGATGACTTCCTCGACCGCATGCGGTGAAATTCCCAGCCGTTCAAATCCCGGCATTTCCGGCGACTGCATATTGTCGACTTGCATGAGTGCTACTTGATGACGAGTAATTGGCGGGCTCGGCAATATTGCCAAGATCCGCGACAATGCGTGCCACGCGGCGAAGGGAACGGGGAGAAGAACAGGTTTAACTCCGGCCTCGCGCGCGAGGGCTCTGACGAACTCCTTATAAGAGTAGACGCGCGGGCCGCCGCACTCGAACGTGGCACCCGTTTCGGACCCTTGCAATACCTGCGCAATCGCTTCTCCCACGTCTTCCACGTAGGCCGGCTGTAATCTCGTCAGTCCTTGTCCGAACATTGGATAAACGGGGAAGCGCCGGAGGAGCGTGATTATGGTGGTAATGAACGTGTCATCTGGGCCGAACATTACAGCCGGACGAACGACGGTCGCACCGGCAAACGCTGCCCGGACTGCCGACTCGCTCTCGCCGCGTTTGCGAATGTAGAGCGATGACGAGCTCGCATCGGAGCCGATTCCAGAAATGTGTACGAGCCGTTCGACTTCGGCTTGTTGCGCCTGCGCCGCTATGCGGTGGGCAGCTTCGACATGTACGGAATGAAACGTCTCCCGTCCACGCTCGACATAAAGACTAACTGCATTCACCACGCCATAAGCGCCGGCAACAGCTCTGGCGATCGATGGCTCGCTATGGATGTTCACTTCGATCGACTCAATCTGGGAATCGTCGGACCCAAACAGCTCCCGGCCTCGATCGGGATGTCTCGACGCAACGCGAACGGGAAACTCGTGCCTGCGTAGATGCCGGACTGCTCGGCGGCCAAGAAAGCCGGTCCCGCCAAACACGACGACAAGTTTACCTGTCTGGCTGCGACTGTTCACATTCTCCACCGACCACGACGGTTGTTAGCTGCGCCGCCCCGATATCGTGTACGCCAGGGCGAACCGGAGCGGGAGTTGATCGTAACGCAGCAGCCAAACCAAAGCCACCGGACAAGCGATTGCGGCTACGTCAAGCGGTGCGCCGACAGCGGCGAACATTCAGAACTGCGCGTTGAACACGGTCGTCTCGCGCCATAGTTCGGGCGACCATTGCTTCAGACGCGGAATAGATTCGAGCACATGAGCAAAGGATGGTCCAAAGCTTAACGCTGCGATCGTGACGACGAGCACCGCCCAGAACAGCATAAATCCGTGGGTCATGACTGCCATAACAGCTGGCAAGCCGAGTTGCTCCACGTTCATGGCACAAAGGACCGGTGCATCACGGTTCGTAAATCAAACTGCGGCCCGCAGCGCACCTACCGACCGAGTTGGAATCGCTCGGTAGTGTTTACAAATTGTCCGCCGAATGGCCGTCCTACCTCCGAGGCACGCCTCCAACGCTGGCGCGCCTCCAAAGCGCCGCTAAACGGGCTTTACCAGTCCGGGCCGATGCCGAAGCTGAACCCCGGCCCATAAACGCCTACGCCCGGCCTGCGATAGTAGCCGCGATCGTAGTCGTCATAGTATCGCGGAGTTGCATAGTAACCATCTCTGATCACCCGACGATCACTCCGGGTATTCCAACATCGGCCGGCGTCGTCACAGATTACCCGCGCCTGATGAAGGAGGGAAGAACCGCCTCCGGTTTGAATCTCGTCGGCCGCGTATGCATTCGAGGCTATGAGGGCACCGGCGCCGGCGAGCAATGTCAGTGTCAGTTTTCTCATGTCCAACTCCTCTGAGTGGAAAGCCTGAAATGGAAACGCCTCAACCAGCGACGGCGTTCCAGCAAATGGCCCAAATCAAAAATGTCGCCAGACGGTAATGTTTCCAGACCGTAATGTTTAATGTTTCCTGCCCGGCGCGATCCCGATCATTTGGAAGCATTGCGCTCTGTCAGCAGCAGCCATGCATTGCCGAAAGGCTGAAGGGGGTGCGCAATTTGGCCTGCTCACGCAATCGCCACCATTTGCTTTGGAACCACTTCGGCAGGCGCCAGTTCGCCCAGTGATGAGCGATATACAAGTCAGGCGGTTGCCGGTCGTTAGTCGAAACAAGCGCCTCGTAGGTATCATCTGGCTGGCTGACGCCGCGATGAAATGCGACCCAGCGGCAACAGGCGCCGCTATGTGCGGCGTAGTCGAACCGCGTGGTTTTCACGTCTCGTCCGCGTGAGGGATTGCGCCGCTGCATCCGCAAGGGTTCGGCTGCCAAAAGCACATGGAATCCGGAAGCCGAAAGGACGGAATTGATTCCGTGCGCCTCGGCTGAGACGAGAGTTGCCCACTTGATGCCATCGGGTGCTGGAGGCTGCCAGTCAGGTCTGGATTTGGTGTTTGGAGAAAGCTCATGGCCGAAAAACATACCGCAGGCAAGATGCGCCGCGCCATTCTTGCTGCCTCTATTCTTTCGATCGGAATTCTCGGAGCAGGAACGGCTGCCTGGCTGGGCGGATCGAGTGCCTGGAGAGAACTGCACTCCTGGTACAATCCCGCGGTTGGCTTTCAATCCGCCGCCCTGCCTGTGGGCTTTGAAGATCTCGTGGAACGCATCAAGCCGACGGTCGTGGGGGTGCGCGCGAAGGTAGAGCAAGACGCCGACGACGAGGAGCGGCCTTCCGGTCGCGGCGCGTCCTCGAAGCCTTCCGATGTGCCGATGGGCGGCCGACAGCCCCGTACCGCCACCACTCTCGGGTCAGGCTTCTTCATATCATCGGATGGATACGCCATGACGACCAGCCATCTGGTCAGGGGCGGCGAAAAAATTGAGGTCATCACCGACGACGGCAGGAGTTACCCTGCCAAGCTGGTTGGCGCCGACCCGAAAACGGACCTCGCGCTGCTCAAGATAGAGGGCGAAAAGGAATTCCCGGTTGCCCAGATCGCCGACAAGGCGCCTCGGATCGGCGCGCGGGTTCTTGCCGTCGGCAACCCGTTTGGACTTGGCGGAACGGTGACGGCTGGAATTGTCTCGGCCCGTGCGCGCGATATTCTTGGTCCCTACAACGACTTCATCCAAATCGATGCGCCGGTCAATCAAGGCAATTCCGGTGGACCGACCTTCGATGTCAGCGGCAAGGTGATTGGCATCAACAGTGCAATATTTTCGCCGACGGGCGGCTCGGTCGGTGTCGGCTTTGCCATTCCAGCGGAAACAGTCAGGACGATCGCGGACAGACTCAAACAGAAGGGTATCGTCTCCCGTGGCTGGATCGGCGTCGAGGTTCAGTCGGTGAGTCCGGACATCGTGGACGGTCTCGGTCTCAACAAACCGGTCTACGGCGTCTTGGTCGCCGAAATCCAGCCGGACAGCCCGGCTGCAAAAACCGGCATCGCGCCGGGCGACGTCATCACTTCTGTGGCGGGCCAGCCAGCCAGCAATGATCGCGACTTGATAAGGAGAGTCAGCGATATGCCCCCCGGAAAATCAATCGAGGTCGGCCTGATCCGTCAGAACGAGCAAAAAAATGTCAACGTAACGCTGGGCGAACTTCCGGTTCCTCGCAATGAGAGCCGCTCGATTGCTGAAAAATCGAAATCACCGACGGCGGATGGCGATAAGCCAAACGTCGGATTGACCCTGATGCCCGCGGAAAACTTTGGCCCCGGTGTCCGAGGTGTCATCGTCGCCGATCTTGATCCCGGAGGTGTTGCGGCTGAGAGCGGACTTTCGACCGGGGATGTTATTCTCGACGTAGGCGGCAACGCCGTGAAGACTCCTGTCGACTTCTACAAGGCGCTGACCGAGGTTCAAAGCAAGGGCAAGCGCATCGCATTGGCGCGGGTGAAGTCAAGCCAGGCAACGCGATTTGTCGCTATTCCCGTCAATTGACGGATTGAACGTCGCGGCGGGCACACGACTGAGACTCGAGGGCCGGCCGCCGAGGATCCCGGAGGCTTAATTTACGGACGCTCAGATTGGCGCGCGTTGCAGGAGTTCCTGTACTTCCTTGTCGTCCACCTGGTGAAAATCTTTATAGTAGATGCCGACCGCCGTGAAATCCTCCGGTGTCGCCAGGCACACCATGTCATCGCATTCGGCACGAAGCATCTCGACCGTTTCCGCTGGCGCCACCGGCGTCGCGAGGACGACGCGGGCGGCGCCCTCGGCGCGAACGGCCTGAAGTGCGACCCTTGCGCTCGCGCCCGTGGCAATGCCGTCATCAACGACGATAGCGCTGTGTCCGGCGACAGAAACGTGCGGCCGGTCGCTCAACCAGAGGCGCCTACGGCGTTCGATCTTCGCGAGTTCGGCTTCGACGATCCTCGCGAGTTCGGATTTGGATACACCAGCCGTACGCACGACGTCCTCGTTGATGACTGTGCGGGGTCGCGCGCCGTCGATCACTGCCCCGGCCGCAAGTTCGGGATGCCACGGCACGCCGATCTTGCGCACCAGCAACAGATCAAGTGGCGCATGCAGCGCGTGTGCGACCTCGATGCCGACGGGGACGCCTCCACGCGGCAGCGCGAGGACCAGCGGTTGGGCGTGCTCCAGATATCCAAGTTTTTGCGCCAGTTGCCGACCAGCATCGCTACGATCGCGGAACAGATGGTGATTCATGATGGCCGCGTTACTCTCAAATGAGTTTCGAACCAGCGGCTCGCCAGAGCTGCTTCAGCGCGCCCGGCTCCTAAAAGGTGAGTCGGCCCGGCTGGCCACGGCAGTGGATCCTTGCCTGATCAAGGGATCATATCGCGACATCGATAGTTATTCCTTGGCCTTATCGGCAACGCAATGACGCCCGGCGGTGTTCCATCAGAAACTCGTCCGCGGAGCATCCGCTGAGTACCTTGGCAAGGCGGTGTGCAGATGTCTGAAACGCAGAATCCGGGACCTCAACATTCGGATGGTTCCCGAACCTATCCCGGCGAGAAGGCCCGGCAGGGCGAGATCATCCTGCGCAAGCCATGGATGCGTGTGGTTTTCATAGCCGGCCTTGTGGGTTGCGTTCTTCTGGCCCTGGGCATTCGCATCGCTGCGGGGCTCTGATGGATACAGGCCATTCGCCCTCGAGGCCAGCTGTGCCGAAGGAGAAGGCATCGCCGGCTGCTGCGCTTCCATGAGGGCGAACGCAAGCTGCGGCCGCTGGCGGATGTCCAATCGTTATATGATAGGCCATTGCACAACGTGCATGACAAGCTCTGTGATGTGCTGCTGTTCGCGAGCTCTCTAAAGGACGCGGGCGTGGCGCGCGTGACCATCTCTCAGTGGCGTACCTCAGCGCGAAACCAGCGCGAGCTCTATGGTTCGCGCCCGTCGATATTCCTGAAAGGCGGCTATTGCACGGTTCGAAAGCGCCAGCTTGTTTCGCTGACCTTGTCCGATCATTTGTTCAATCTTGCCTATCAGGAACTGATTGACCTCCCCGGGATCATCGATCTCGCCGCTGCGTTCGAGAAACTCCCAAGCGATCTGCTTCGCTTCTGCAAGTAGCTGCGGATTGGCATCGTCCTTGAACCATGTCGACATCGTCTTTCCTCGACCGTTGATCGAGGAACTAGCCGGACCAGGCTTGGTTCCTAAATATCGCGGTCACGGAAAAGATTTGCACGCCGGGACGGAGTTTAGGAACGACATGGACGGCAGCTCGTTATTTCGACGGAGCCGGTAACTTTGGAAAGGAGAAATCCCCGAAGAAGCGAACGCTCTAAGCGCCCCGTCAGTTACTCAGTTAACTGGCGGGGCCTTGGTTTTGACGACCGCGCGCGGTGGAAGCGCACGATGTCCTCGTGTCCGGGATCTTTCTTGGCCGCGGCGGAGCGGATGGCCGAGCCTTTTGTCTTTGCGGCCTTCCGGGCCGCGCCAGAGCGGTCGGAGGTGCGGCGGCGCGGCGCGTTTGGCTCGAAACGCGGCACGCTAAGAATGGTCCCGAGGAACGTCCTTGCGTGCATGCCGCAGCTCACGGCGATGTGCATGGATCGTGTTCCAAAACTCAGGCGGTATGGCCGGGGTCGAATTCTGAAGGCGTTTTTTTCCTGCGCTGGGGGACCATCTTTGCGGGATCCGGCTTTCCCGGTACTCCCCTCGGTCCGAGTTGTTCTCGCTGGATGTCATCTTCGGACTGCCTTGGCCGTCCGTCGTCAACTTGCCGGCGAATCCTGACGCTTTCGTCGTAGATTTGCCGGCTGGTTTTCCGTTCTGTTGCCATCTGCTCGATCCCTTACTGGAAAAACCTGGGCGGGCGCTCGATCTTCGATCCATCGACGTCGCCTCTTGGTGCCGAACGGATTAGATTCCTGCGGCCAAACCGAGGACTATCGCCAGGACAACGGCACCCAAAAGACCGGCGATGAAAACGGCGCGACGGCCGGGCGTGTTGAGAATGATTTCACCGCCTCGGGCCTTTTCCGCAGGAGACGGCTCCGTCGGCGGTGGCGCGGGTTGGGCCGGACCTTCTCTCACCATGAGACATCTCCGTGAATCAAAGCCCAACCGGCGCAATCGTTCCGGAGCCGTGCCGAAATGTCAAAAAACTGGCCTATTGTGGCCCGAAGGGAGAGGCGGCTCTCGCTGACCCTTATTCCGCGTCTGTTGTTTTCAGAAGTTGCGCGACTTCCATCAATTTTCGGCGCAGGCGTTCATCAGCAATGCCGAAGTAGAGTTCGAGGAGTTGACGCGACTCTCGCTTCGTAACGAGTTCACTCCAATCCTGCGCTTCGGAGGTTTGCTTCGACTCGACGGAGGCCCAGGCGATCCGCGCCGAGGTCGAGCAGGCAGCTTCCATGCTCGATATCGCCCATCTGCTGCGCCGCAAGCCGGGCCAGCTTTCCGGCTGCCAGCGCCAGCGCGTCGCGCTGGGCCGCGCGATGGTGCGGCATCCCGCCGTGTTCCTGATGGACGAGCCGCTGTCCAACCTCGATGCCAAGTTGCGGGTGCAGATGCGCGCGGAAATTACCGCGCTGCATCGTCGTCTGGGCGTCACCTTTGTGTACGTCACGCACGATCAGGCAGAGGCGATGACGATGTCCGATCGCGTCGCCGTGATGACGGCCGGCGAACTGCTTCAGGTCGGCCAACCGGAGCAGCTCTATCGCGACCCGCAGGACCTGCGGGTCGCCGAGATGATCGGAAGCCCAAAGATCAACGTGGTTTCTTGCGACCATTGGATATCTTTGGCTGCGTCGCTTCCTCCAGGAGTTGATGGCAACACGACGCACCTCGCGTTTCGTCCGGAGGCCGTCGGGATAGCCGCGCCCGGGGATAGAAGACTCAATGGCGTCGTCACCAGCGTCGAGAACCTTGGCTCTGATATCTTCCTGAACGTGGCGCTTGCAGATGGATGCGGCACCGTCGTCGTGCGCACGCATCCCGACGTATCGCGTTTGGAACCGGGCCGTCCGGTCGGCCTTCAGATTGATCCAGCGTGCTTGCTGCAATTTGACGGCGCGGGCATGCGCCTGCGCCAGGCCGAGCAGGTAGAGGCCGCAGCGTGACAACTCTGGACCAGCATCGCCAACGCAGGGTCGATGCGAAAGCACCCGCGCTCGGCATCCTGCTCTTCCGTGACGATGAAGCCGGGCAGTTCCTCGGTCCGCTGATGGCCGGCGCCGTGATTATCGTCGCCCCACTCCTCATTGCATTCCTGATCGCGCAGCGCCGGTTTATCGACGGCCTCGCCGTAACGACCATGAAGTAATCCAGAACTGGAGACCGTCCATGCTTGATCAAATCGTAACCCGGCTAGGTCCGGTGCTCGCCGGAGCGGTTGCGCTCGTGGCAATCGGCGCGACCTCTGCACGCGCGGAGGTCACGCTCGACGTGCTCTACACCACACCCGGTACCTTCAATGCGCTGCATCAGGAATTGGCCAGGCGCTTCACCGAGGCGCACCCCGACATCAAGGTGAAGTTCCGCAATCCCGTGGCGAGCTACGAGGAGGCCGCGCAGCAGATCCTGCGTGACCAGATCACCGGTCGCCCGCCGGATGTGGCTTTCAACGGAATCAATCAGATTGGCCTGTTCGTGGATCGGGGATTAGGGGCGCCGCTGGACGGATTCGCAGCGGCAGATGGTGGGCTTGCCGAACTTGGCTATTACTCGACGCTTGCGGAACTCGGAAAGTACAAAGGCAAGCTCTATGGCCTGCCGTTCGCCGTCTCGACACCGGTGCTCTACGTCAATGCCGATCTGCTCGCGAGGGCCGGCACCGATGTGTCAGCACTTCCAAAGACCTGGCCAGAGCTTCTGGCTCTGGGCAAGACCATCGAGGCGAAAGCGGGCACTGCGGCTACGGGCTTCTATTATCAGTGGGAGCAAACCGGAAACTGGCTATTCCAGTCGCTGGTGACGAGCAAAGGCGGCCGTATTCTCAAAGCCGACGGATGCAGCATCGCCTTCGACGATGCGAACGGCATGTGGGCGCTGAAGACGCTCGAAGCTTTCGGCAAATCGGGCATGCCGAATCTCGGGCTCGGTCAGGCCCGGCAATCATTCGTCGCAGGCAACATCGCGATATCAGCGGATTCCACATCCTATGTGGCCGCGGCCGAGCGGCAGATCGGCGGTCGGTTCCAGTTCAAAACCGTCGCCTTTCCGCTCGCCGTCGCCGACGGGCGCCTTCCCGCAGGCGGAAACGTCGCCATGGTTTTCGCAAAGGACGCCGAACGCCAGAAGGCCGCCTGGAAATATGTAAAGTTCGCCACCGGGCCGGTCGGCCAGACCGCGATGGTCAATTCCACCGGCTATATGCCCGGCAGCGAGATTGCCGTGAAGACGCCGGAGATGCTCGGCGCTTTCTATGCAAGGAGCCCCAACCACCTGACCAGTATCCAGCAATTGCCGCTGCTGACGGAATGGGCATCTTTTCCAGGCGATAATTCGCTGAAAATTATTGAGGTGATCAAGCACCATATAGAGAGTCTGGTGACGGGCAAGCGCACGGCGGAGCAGGTCATGCCTGAGCTGGTTGGAGATGTATCCAAGCTTCTGCCAAAGTGCGGCGACTAGCTGGCGATCGAACGCGCGGGGCGGCTCGATCGGACCGTCGCGCTTGCGCCGTTGGTAGCTCAAGCTTCCTCATGACGGATTGGGCCGATCGAGCGGGGAAAACAAATATTCTCAGCACTCAAGCATGGCCGCGATCAGCCATGCTGTACCGCGCCGTTGACGGCGTTCTCTAGTGAACGAATTGCGGCTGCGCGAAATCCCTGTCAGTGGATACACCTGAACGGCCATTACTTGCGCCAGTGCATATGCCAGCAAAACGGCGGCCCCACTCTCGCCTTGGCTTGTCGCGCGCCACACGATGATCCATGTAACGGCGGAGTGCGATCCCGGCACATGAGTTGATCTACCTGCAGGGAAATCTTGGAAATCGCGCGAGTGCCAATCGGAGACTATTGAGCGTCGGGTTTGATATTTCGACGGCAAAGGCTTCGCGCAACGCATCGACACTCAGTGCGCGTCGGCCGGCTCGATCCCTTGCCAACATGGCGAGCGCAGTGGTGGCTCCGACCTCGGAGGTAACTCGGAATTTCCGGCGCATCGTCCCGTACAAGTACGGGCAAATCTCCGCCATGAGCAATGACAGCATTTTGGCCTGATACTAGGATGAGGAAAGTTGGCAATTACTTTTCTGCCAACGCGTTCTGCAAAATTCATCTGAGTGAAGGGGTTTTCTCATGTTGAAGTATTCCATCAAGGCCACCGAAGCGTTGAAGCGTCTGCGCACGGACCAGGACGGCGTGGTGTCGTTCGAGTACATCATCGTCGCGGCGTGCATCATCGGCGCAGTGACTGCTGCGTTCGGTACTGGAGCTGGTGGTGCGATCGCGACGGCGCTGACTGGCGGGATCACCGCTATCACCGCCGCTTTCACTGCGGCCGTGTAATACAGGCATCTCGCCCCAGAGGGGGGCATAGGAATCTGCCCCCCTCTTTATTGGATTGCGGCCAAAGCCTCGTTTCTGAAAGTCCTGCCTTCGGCCCAAATAGGGATTCCTCCTATGTTGAGGTATCGAGTTAAGTCCACGGACGCGTTCAAGCGTCTGCGCACGGACAAGGACGGCGTGGTGTCGTTCGAATACGTGATGGTGGCGGCTTGCATCGTCGGCGCAGTGAGTGCTGCTTTCGGTACTAGCGCTGGTGGAACTGTCGCGACCGTGCTGACGAGCGGGATCAGCACGATCAGCGCCGCTATCAGCACTGCCGTCGGAAGCTAATACAGCCGTCTGGGTTCATGGAGGCACGAGAGATCTGTAGCCACATTTTTTAAGGCGTGCGTTTGATGAGTTGGATTGTTGCCATTACCTCGTTTGTCGAAATCCTGTTGTTGCTCTATGTCGCAACGATCGATGTCGCGACACGATTGATCCGAAATGAGATCTGTCTGGTGCTGGCGCTCCTCGGGATTGCCGGTCAATTGGTGAGCCCGATACAGGTTGCCCAGTCGCTGATCGCGGCGACAATCCTGCTGCTGCTGCTGCTGGTCATCTACCAGCGGGGACTGATTGGCGGCGGCGACGTCAAGTTGCTGGTTGCTTTGGCGATTGGTCTCCCACTGACAGGTGTGATTCAGTTGTTGACCATAACCGCGCTGGCCGGCGGTATTCTTGCCCTGGTGCATCTGATGATGCGCCTCCTGCCATACCCCAGACTAGCGCCCGCCGGATCGTCGCTCGTACGCCGCGTCTACGCGATAGAGCGTTGGCGCCATTTGCGACACGCGCCGCTACCTTACGGGGTTGCCATAGCGTGCGGTGGTATCTGGACCGTTCTCAGCAAAGGACTTTGACATGTCATCCGCTTTGCGCCTCTCGATCATCATGGTGTTCTTCCTCGCGACCGTTGCGCTCGGGCTTATCGCCTACAACATGAACCTGCCGAAACAGGTCCCGGTAGCACAGGTCACGGAGAACACTCCGGCGCCGGCGCCTCCCACTGTCGGGTACTTCGTCGCGGTACACCCGCTACCGAGAGGCACACTGGCCCGCGATGAAGATTTCGAGGTACGCTCGGTGCCGCCGGAACGTGTTCCAGCAGGGGCGATCCTTGATACGCCCGGCGCCAAGATCGGACTTCGCGGGTCTCTGGTTCGCAACTTCCTCGATACTGGCAGTCACATCACATCGAAGGACATATTGCGTCCGCGAGAACGGGGTTTCCTCGCCAGCGTCTTGGCACCGGATAGCCGAGCCATCAGCATCAACGTTGACGCCGCATCTGGTGTCTCGGGCCTGATCTGGCCAGGTGACTATGTGGATGTCGTGTTGACCCAGGAGTCGACGACAGCAGGCGAGAAGAAGAATCCTGATCACCAGCACGGCACGCTGAGCGAAACCGTTGCTCATAATGTCCGAATTGTCGCGATCGACCAGGACATTGTGCAAGGTGGCTCGGCCAGCAACGCCACGGCCGGTAAGGTAGCGCGCACTGTTTCGTTGCAGCTTGCGCCAGAGCAGGTCAAGAAAGTCACAGTCGCAGCACAGCTCGGAAAGGTCTCCTTGGCCGTACGGTCCGCGGTCGATCGACAGGACATGGGGGACACGGACGCGACGGTGGTGGTCTATGCACGCAATAGCGGCACGAAATACTCAGTCAAGAGAGACGATACAGGGAACACGCGCACGCTTTTGAGCGGCGATGTGTCGCCGGCAATTGCTCCGTCAACGCCGGTCGCTTCGGCCGTATCGTCACGTCGGTAAGGGGAGGCAGTGGTGAACGTTAACATGGCAGTAGTCAGTCCGCATCAAGAACCTGCGTCTGTTGTAACGCGCGACCGTATCGTCTGTTTCGTAAATGACGAGCTTAGTGCTGCCGCTCTGCGTAAGGGCCTCGACGGCAGCAACTTGTCGATCGGGCGTGGCACGATCCGCAATGCCATACGGATGCTCGAAACCGACACCGATCTATCCGCGTTGGTGGCGGACATCAGCGGAGTCGAGGATCCATTTACCGAACTGGAAAGGTTGGCCGGCGTCTGCCCACCCGATGTCCGGGTGGCTCTGATTGGTGAGAGCAGAGAGATCACCTTCTACCGCGAGCTCATGGAGCTCGGCTTGACCGAGTACCTGCCGAGGCCGCTCACGCGGGATATGGTGCTGGACCAGCTGCGACCGAAGCTACTCGGCGACGTAGCGCCCGGTCAAATCGATCGTGGCGGGCATGTGATCTCGATCTGCGGTGCGCAGGGGGGCGCCGGAGCAACGAGTATCGCCATCAATATCGCACTGCAACTGGCCGAAACCACCAAAGCCAAGGTTGCACTGCTCGACCTCCATCTGCAAGGCGGTGAAACGGCAGTGATGTTGGGGGTTCAGCCTGGGCCAGGCTTGCGCATCGCTCTGGAAAACCCCATGCGGGCGGACACGCTGTTCCTCGAGCGCGCGGCAATTGAGGTCAACGAGCGGGTTTGCCTGATCTCCGCCGATGAGGAGCTGGATGCGCAGCTGGACATCACTGAAGCGGGAGTGAGACACGTGCTGGGGCTGCTCCGTCAACGATTCAATTACATCGTTGTCGATGTACCGGTCCCGTTTCCGCCATCGATCCATCCGGTGATCACGCTCTCTCGTCACGTGCTGGTGCTGCTGGAAGCCGAGGTGACCGGACTTCGCAATGCCCATGCACTCCGCACCGCCGTCACCAACATCGCCGGCAAAGATCGCGTCTTCACCTTGCTCAACCGTGCCAATCGTGCCGGGGGACTTCCCAGGGCAACGATTGTCAAGGCCCTGGGCGCAGAACCGGACATGGTGATTCCCGATCTCGGGAAGGGGATGACCCAGGCGGTCAATCTCGGAATTCCAGCTCTAAAGCACGTATCAGGACTGCGGCGTCACCTTGCTCCGATTGTACGCGAGATCACGGGTGTCGGCGCCGAGCGGAAGGGACGGCTCAGGAGGCTGCTCGGGCTATGAAAAAGTTTGGTAGGCGCGAAGACGACACGCCAGCTCGTTTGCCTGCATTGACGCCAAGCTTGCCTGCGTCGACGCCGAGCTTGCTGGCATCTACGCCAAGCTTGCCTGCATCTACAAGGCGCGACGAACCTTCTACCCAGCGGCCAGTGATGCCAGCTTCGCTGCGCGAACGGGTCATCGAGCAGATCGAGCCGTCGGTGGCCGCAACTGTTTCGCGCGATGTTCTTCGGCGGCAGATCGAGGAAATCATCCACGGAATCGCCAACGAGGAACGGCTCGAACTGTCAGGTCGCGAGCAGTTTCAGCTAGCGGACGAGATAGCGGACGACATGACCGGCTACGGGCCGCTCCGCCCGCTTCTGCTGGATCAATCGATCAACGACATCATGGTCAATGGACCGAGTAACGTTTACGTCGAGCGAAGCGGCAAGCTGGAACGGATCGCGGTACGATTCCGCGACAATGATCACATCGCATCGGTGGCGCAGAAAATTGCTGCGCAAGTCGGGCGCCGAGTTGACGAATCCAGTCCGATGGTGGATTGCCGCTTGCCGGACGGCAGCCGGGTCAACATCATCTTCCCGCCGCTGGCGATCCACAGCCCCTGCATATCCATCCGAAAATTTCCAAGTCGCCGTCTGGACATGGCCGGGATGATCCAGAACGGCTCGGTGACCGCGGCTATGGGAGAATTGCTGGAGATTGCCGCCCGATCCCGGCTCAATGTTCTGGTCTCTGGCGGTACTGGCTCCGGCAAGACGACGCTGTTGAACGCCATGAGCCAATTCATCGATCACAGTGAGCGCATTGTCACCATCGAGGATGCAGCAGAGTTACAGCTTCAACAGCCGCACGTGATCAGCCTGGAGACCCGTCCTCCCAGCCTCGAAGGCACGGGGCAGGTGACACAACGCGATCTGGTGTGGAATGCGCTGCGGATGCGTCCTGACCGGATCGTCGTAGGCGAGGTGCGCGGCGCTGAAGCGTTTGACATGCTGCAGGCGATGAACACCGGCCATGATGGTTCGATCTCCACGGTGCATGCCAACAGCGCCCGCGACGCAATGACCCGTATTGAAAACATGGTGCAGATGGGACAGCCAAATCTGCCGCTGCGGGCGATCAGGTCTCAGATCGTCGCTGCGCTGGATCTCATTGTGCAAGTAGAGCGCATGCGGGATGGACAGCGTCGCGTTATCCAGATTTGCGAGGTGATCGGGCTGGAAGGCGAGGTGATCACCACCAATGACATCGCGGCGTTCGAGTACGAACACGAGGATGTTCACGGTCGGATATCGGGCACCTACAGGTCCACCAACGCAGTCCCAAAATTCAAGAGCCGTCTTGCCTATTATGGGCTTGATCGAGCCTGGGCTGAGGCTATGAGGCAGCTATAATGCCGGAGTTTTTGACCACCATTGACCTGGTGCTGCTGGTATGCGCAGCAGCCACGACGTTGTGGCTCGACGCACGACAACGACGCATCGATCGTCAGGTAGCGATAGCTCTCCCAATTTCAGAGTCGGCGAACCTGCCCTCCATTCGTCGGTTGGAGGCCGGGTCCCGCTGGCAGTTTCTCTTCCGCATGGTCAGTTACAAGTCTGGGACAGCTTACGCTTGGCACCCCGCGTATGTGCTATTTGCCGGTGTGATCGCAGCAGCCGCAATCCTTTATGCCAATAGCGTGCTGAAATTTTCCAACTTCTACGCGTATCCGGCGGCTGCAATCGTAGCGATCATGACGGTGCGAGGTCTGTTTGGATGGCAGCGGCAGCGTCTCGCCAGTCAACTTTTTCGACAGCTGCCCGACACGATCCAGCTGGTGACAAGTACTGTTCGATCCGGGTTACCCGTGACCGAAGCATTTCGCACCATTGCTCGCGAGATGCCGCAACCAACAGCTGGGCAGTTTGCCATCGTATGCAGCGAAGTGAGCATGGGGAGACCTCCAGAGGAGGCTGTCGAAGCTGTTTATCGGCGAACCCAAGTGACCGAGTATGGGATCTTTGCGGTCACACTTGCAGTCCAGCTGAAGTCAGGTGGCAGTTTGACCGAAACCTTGCAAACACTGGGAGATACTGTGAGGCAGCGTGTTGCGCTGGCTGCTCGCGCGAAGGCTCTGGCCGGAGAGGTGATCTTTTCCTCACGCGCGCTTTCAGTGTCGCCCGTCATTGTCGGTGGATTACTATACTTGATCAATCCGCTAACAGTCGATCTGCTGATCTATGATCCGACGGGAAACAAGCTCCTGGCTTACGCAGCAGCCTCGGTGATTGTCGGGACCCTTGTGATACGTTGGATGGTCAGAAGGGAAACAGAGCTATGACCTTTGGTCTCAGTTTGGTGGCCCTCGCCATAGCACTTGCGACTGCGACCTTCGTGTTGATCATCCACGAACTACACATTCGTGCGTTGAACGTACGGGTGTCAAACGCCGTGTTGGGTGTTCCTGGCCGGTCAGCGCCCCTCCAGGACATGACCGGTTGGCTTTCGTCGCTCGGCACGCGGTATCGGCGCTTTTACTCTGCGGAAAATCTGGACCAGCTCCGAACGATCGTTCAATCGTCGGGTTTGAATCCTCATCGAACCTTGTCGATCTGGATCGGTGTCAAAACTGTCAGCATGGTCTTATTCCCGATCATTGCCTTGTTTGTTGCACAGCTTCTTGGGAAGCCGCTGACCGATGTGCTGATCTTCAGTCTCATTGGCGTGGTGACCGGAATTATGGGGCCGCGGTTGATCCTGTTGGTGCTGAGACGGCGATTCAATGCCGGCATTCGGCAAGGCACGCCGGATATGATCGACTTGCTTGTTGTCTGCAGCGAAGCGGGAATGGGTCTGGAGAGCGCGCTGGAACGAGTAGCGCAAGAAATGAACCAGACCAATCCTGCCATGGCCCGGGTTTTGTACGGCCTTCTTGATGATCTCCGGATATTGCCAAATCGCAGCGAGGCATTCGAGAAATTGGGATTGACGTCAGAAGGACTTCGCCGGTTCGGCACCATGGTCAGCCAAAGCATGCAATACGGAACGCCATTGAGTCAGGCTCTGCGCAGTATCGCCATCGACCTCCGGCGGGAACGTATTACCAACCTGGAGGAAAGAGCGCACAAGCTGGGCGCCAAGCTGACTATTCCGATGGTGTTGTTCATGCTTCCAGCCATGTTCATCATTTTGGGTGGAAGTCCGTTTCTGCACCTCGTGCGTACATTCTCGAGCATCGGGGGGAAGTAAGCCATGAGCACGGTGACCCTGTCGAAAAACTCGTCTTACGAGTGGATGATGCAGCTGCTCGGCAGCATGTGGTTCATGTTGCTGGGACTCTGCGTCGCCATCAGAATTGGGTCATTCACCGATCCCTGGGCATCGCTTCTGTCAAGTTTTTGCCTTGCCGTCTTTTACATGCTCCTGGCGGTGTTGATCATGACCAGGTCACCGGCAAAGGCGCATGCGGATGGGCTGCTGCCTAGAATAGCTGCATTCGTCGGCAGCTATATGCCATGGACGATCTCCTTCTTCGGCAAAACCGACCAGGCGTTGCCAAACTTGCTGTCCACCGCTTGCGTGCTGATCGGCATGATCATGATGCTTGTCACCATCCGACACCTGGGGCGGTCGTTCAGCTTGGTGCCACAGGCGCGTTCAGTGGTGCAAAGCGGTCCCTATCGATGGATCAAGCACCCGCTCTACTTCGCAGAGGAAATCGTGATCCTGGGTGTAGTGCTGCAATACCTGACACCGGTAACGGTGCTCATACTGGTCCTGCATATCGGCGTTCAGGTATGCCGAATTCTTTACGAAGAAGATCTGCTTCGGCGCACTTGCCCAGAATATTCCAGCTACGAAGCATCGCGTTGGAGATTGATTCCTTATGTTTGGTGAGCGGCTATGCGTGGCCGAATTGTCATGGACATCGTTCAAATTGCTCGTGCTCGGGATCGGCATCCGGGCGTGGTAAGTGTCCGTCGAGGCGGGCGCGCGAGCCATCGAAAGTCTTTCATCGCAGATCAACGCGGCGCTGTCGCGTTTGAGACAATGTTCGTCTACGCTATCTTGGTGGCGTTTGTGCTTATGCCGCTCGCCGACGTTGCCAACGCGGGCTTCCGGTTTATCTCCGCGTGGGCGGCGTTGCGCTCCTTCGGGCAATACATCCAGTACAATAATCCGCCCGACCCGGCGAACCCAGGGACCTGGAAGTCAGGGCTGCAGACGACGGTCGCAGGGTATACCATCGGCAACATCCAGGTCATGTGCGGAAGCACTGCGTGCTCCTCAGGCAACCTTACTCTGATCCCCAAGTACTTCACATTCACGACGACTGTCACTTTGGCCCCGATTGTGTTGAGACCGGTGCTGTGTCCCAGCAGTTGTTCGTACACGCTGGCTTTCTCAGAACGCTTCCAGTAGGTGTTTTCATGCGTAATCTGCTCCGTTCCCGACGAGGCTCGGCCGCATTCGCAACAGTCATCGCCCTCGTGCCGCTCGTCGGAGCGGTTGCACTCGGGGGCGAGGCCGGATCGTGGTACGTTACCAGGCTGCATGCGCAGAACGCCGCCGACGCGGCGGCTTACGCGGGCGCCTTGCGGCTTGCATGCACGATTGCTGGTGCGACCTGCGATACATCAGTGGATTATCAGGCCAAGCAATTCGCGGCACAGAACGCGTTCTGCAACTTAGGCGACACCGCCTATCCAGGCACCAACTGTGCGACCAGCCTCCCGAGCCGAATCTCGCGGACCGTGCAAATCGATATCGGCAACTACAATGCGGACACGTTCACAGCTGCAGGCAACGGTAATGCCGTTCGCGCCAGGGTCAGCCAGCAACAGCCGGCCTACTTGGCGGCAGTGCTGGGTTTGACCACCGTCAACATCCCCGCCCAAGCCATTGCTCTGGTCGAGAAGCCAAGCAAAGTGTGCGGCTTGGCGCTTGGACCTGATCCGAACGGTGGGGGAGCGCTTAAACTTGGCGGTAACGTCAGCAACAACGGATCGGGTTGCCCGCTGGCGTCGGATGCTAGTGTGCAATTTGCCAGCACTCCATCTTTCAACGGTTCGGGATGGGCCGTCTTTGGTGCGACTGGCTGTAGTCCAGCCAGCACCTGCGCTAGTCCCGGCGTAACGCACAACTACTTTATGCCTCCTGCGCTGGATCCACTTCAGGGACTCAACACTGCGTCCTTCAACACAAGGACCGGCAATACCCAAAGCAATGCTACAAAGGTGACATGCCCCGCCACCAACCCCCTCACCGGACTACCATACCCCAACGGCAGCAAGTGTTATGACCTGCCGCCCAACGACAACGGCGGCGCGTATAACGGGAATTTTAGCTGGAGCGGCCAAGACTATGTGACGTTTACTGCGCCAGGAACATATTTTTTCTATAATGCATCCGTGAATATCACCGGCGCAACCGTAACGGGCGTCGGTGTTAATATCGTGCTGCTCGGAAATTCGAGCCTCACGATCAATGGCGGCAATATTAATCTCTCCGCCCTCGAGAACAACACGACATATCCTGCTCTGAATGGGGTTCTGATTGACGATCAAACGAGTGCGAACGTCAACATCGGCGGCAACGGCGTGATCAAGCTCGCGGGCGCGATGTACTTTCCCAAAGCAGATGTGTCGTTCGGCGGGACGGTTCAACCCAACAATACGACCTGCTCACAGGTGATCGCCAAGACCTTGACCATGACCGGTAGCGCTTACTTGAGCACGGATGGATGTGTTCCGGCCACCATCGCTTACACCCAAATTGTCGCTTTGGTGCAGTGATGAGAAAGCTCGATCAGCGCGGTGTCGCGGCGTTCGAATTGGTCCTTGTCTTCGTGCCGCTTTTCACATTGATGTTCGCCATCATCGATCTAGCACGCTATGCGATCACCATGCAGTCCTTGCGGACGCTCGCGAGCGCAGAAGCCCGGCAGATGATGATCAAATGCTACACACCCGCGGTAACGGGTCTCGTACCTAACACATCGCCCTCCAGTTGCACCTCTGCCTACCTGACTGACACGCAGAAGCAGCTTGCTGCCCCTTTCCTATATAGGAATGGTAGTTCCTCGCCGACAGTTAGCACCACTGCGGGAGCCGCTGCACTGACCGTGACAGCCTCTCAGGCCGGCTTCGGCATGCTGATGCCGATATGGGGCACATCACTGAACGCGCCGAGCGCGTCCACCCAGATTCCCTTCTAGTGGGCATCATCCTGCAGCGCGCCTGGATTGCGGTAAGCGATGGAGGGGGGTCTCGGTTGACTGAACAGATCTTCCTCGTCGGTAAGGGAGCTTCTGCCGAGGTTGGGCTGCCAAGAGGGAGCGCAAATTATATGCTTGCAAGCATGCATAGGAACTGGTGCTCGCTGGCAACATTGGAAAGTTTTCAGTGGCTTGCGTCAGCCCAGTAAAGGTCTGGCCTTGCCAACGATGCACGTGAGGGATGATGATCTTTGCGACGCACTCGTGACCGGCGGGAGACCCGGAAGTGTTCTCTCTGGGGCCAGAGCGCGCCAGGAATACGAAGTAACGATTTATAGTGGGACAGATAGTAGCCTCTGCGACGTGGTTCGCGAAGGAGAGTTGTTAAGACGCCGAGTCCGTACATTTACGGGCACAGAATAAATCGCGGCGAGGGGGATTCGAATGAGGGGCGGTCGCGTTTCGAGTGGCGCAGGAGGGAGGCTTATCGCCTTCAGCGTGATAGCTCTTGGCGCTGCGCTTGCTTCGTTTGGTTCCGCTGACCGCGCGGGGGCGGCAGATCGGCGGGGCTCCTCCAGCGGCGTCTTCGTCAGTGAAATGAACGACGTCCAGCGGGTCAAGGTGACCCTCAACAAGTCACGCACCTTCAGGGTCAATACGGCCTTTTCGACGATTGTGGCGGGCTCGCCTGACATCGTCGACGTGAAGTCGCTGAGCGATCATCTGATCTACATCCAGGGCAAGCAGACCGGCACCACCAACGTCATCCTGTTCGACTCGTCGATGAAGCAGATCGGCATCCTCGATGTCGAGGTGGCGATCGATACCGGCAATCTGCAGCAGAACATCCAGTCCAGTACGGGCACGCGCGGCATTCGCGTCTCCTCCGGGGAGGGCCAGGTGGTGTTGAGCGGAACCGCAGCGGACGCGGTCGCCGCCGAGCGAGCCATGGCGATTGCCACCGGCATGGTCGCGAAGGGCGGCACCGTCGTCAACGCCATGAACGTGGCTGGACCTCAGCAGGTCATGCTGGAGGTGCGCTTCCTGGAGGTCGCTCGTACTGCCGGGCGTGACCTGGGTGTCAATCTCTTTGTCGCCAATGCAAACGGCACGAACGTGGGTAATACAGGCCTCGGCGCACCAGGGGTCATCGGGCGGGCCCCCATCGGCGGTATTAATACGATCAGGAGGACGCCCATCAGCGGGGAAGCTACTGCTGTTCAATTGCCGAGCAGTACTTCGGTTGGGGGTAATCCTGCAGGCAGCCTTCCGCTGCTTGGTACGGCCGCCACGCTGGCAAGCGGCGCGGCGCCGTACGGCGCATTGCTCACAAGCATTCTCAGGCTCAACAACGGCATGTCGATTGACAGCCTGGTGACGGCGCTGGAGACCAAGGGCGTATTGCGCCGCCTGGCCGAGCCGAACCTGATGGCGCTGTCGGGCGATGCGGCGCGCTTCCTGGCCGGCGGTGAATTTCCGGTGCCGATACCCAGCACGACTGGGACCGGTTTTCCCACCATTTCGATCGAATACAAGAAGTTCGGTGTTGAGCTGGCCTTCGTGCCCACCGTTCTCTCGCGTGGCGTGATCAACCTTCGGGTCGAGCCCTCGGTCAGTGAGCTTGATTTCTCCAATGCGATTACGATAGCGGGGACGACAGTTCCATCATTGACCCGCCGCGACGCCCGCACCACGGTCGAGTTGCGCGACGGCCAGAGCTTTGCCATCGCCGGCCTGCTGCAAACCCGCAACCGGCAGGACGTCTCGCAAGTGCCCTGGATCGGTTCGGTGCCGGTGCTCGGGACGCTGTTCCGCAGTTCGTCCTACCAGCAGGAGGAGACCGATCTGGTGATCATCGTCACGCCGCGCCTAGTCGCGCCCGCAGTACCTGGTCAGCGATTGGCGTCGCCGCTAGATTCGCGCCTACCGGCCAACGATGTCGACTTCTTCCTCAACGGGCAGATGGAAGTCCGCAAGCGTTACAACGACTACGTCAATTCCGGTGGCGAGGTCAAAGGACCCTATGGTCACATCATCGCTCCCGAACTCAGGCAGCCGGTACCGGCCGTCGTTTCGGATCAACCAGCCATCAAGACGTTGAACTGAGGGAGAGAGAGATGACGGTTAGATGCCTGGCTATACTCTCTCCGCTTCTGTTGAGCGGCTGCTACGGGCTTTACGGTCACGACGAAGTAGACCGTTACTTTCAGCGTTCCGACACCATCACGATGACCGCTGGCGATGCCAAACAGGTAAACGCCGTCACCCATACAATCCATCCATGGCCGCGAAACGTCGGTAATCGCAGGATCGCGTACGACGCCCGGCGCGTGGGCGCCGCCGTGACGCGCTATGGCAACACGAAACAGCCGGTGGATCAGCTTCCCGACATTGGCGAAGCGACGAGACAGATGGGCGTGCGGACTACCCCAACCCAGAACATCAACGTAGAAGGATTGGGGGCTGGAGCAGCTAGTGGCGTATCGGTGCCGGTCGGTGTGGGAGCGGATAGGTGAGGGAGCCAAAGGGTCGCAGCCTCGAAGCGAGAGCGCGTTTAGCCGCCCTCGGACCAATTTCGTGTAATTCTTTTGGTCGTTCTGGTGGGATTGATTGCGGTATTCGGCCAGATGCATTGACGCTGGGGCGGTGGCTGCGGGGTAGAGAGAGATGCGACGTCTGTTTCTGGCGCTGACCTGTTGCTGGCTGGGGACAGGCCTTGCGGCGTGTGACCACACGTTGAGGGAAGCCGCAATCGTGGCCCCTGTGGATCCGCCGGGCGGGGACCCCATACAGGAACCGACCGACGTCAAATACTACCCTTCGGACGAGCCCGTGCGGTTGGGGCTGGAGCATTTCAACCGCGGCGCTTACGGGATCGCCCAGCGTTATTTCAAGGACGCCGTCGAGAAATCGCCGAAGGACGTAACGGCCTGGATCGGTCTCGCAGCGAGCTACGATCGGATACGTCGCTTTGATCTTGCCGATCAGGCTTATGCGCAGGCGATCCGGCTGGGCGGCGAAACCGTTCAGGTCCTGAATGACCAGGGATATTCATACATGCTGCGCGGCAATCTGACTGCGGCGCGGCGAAAGTTTGAGAAGGCTTATTCGCTCGATCCGGGCAACCCGGTGATCGCCAATAACCTCGAGCTTCTCAATGGCAGCCGGCGGTTCATTGAAAGGCCACCGAATAATCAGCCATAAGCAGCCCGTATCAATCTCAGGATTTTCGGCATCTTCGCGAAGCCACATAATGTTGGGCACGTTCGTCGCGATCGATGGGTTTCAGTTCTTCGGGCTTGCGCTTCCGCTTCCGATCTTCCTGCTCGCCTGCCTTGGGCTCATCGCAACAACCGCATGGCTTCTTCGAGCTGGTTGGACGAATTGCCGCGCGCACAAAATCCCTGACCCGCCACTGCGGTCCGCTCTGAACAGGCACAGGATCTAGATTAGCGTTTTCTTGGTTCGAATCATATCAGGCGGCGTCGGCGAGTTTGTAGGTCCACGTGTGGATGACCGGATGGCGATTGACGTCGTCGATACCGGCCATGATGCGCTCCTTGAGTTCGTG
>NZ_PYCN01000129.1 GCF_003062295.1 Bradyrhizobium algeriense
CCCACGACCACCATGGTCACGAGGACCACCATGCTCACGAGCTTTCGACCCATCCGGCGAAGAGCCATGAGCATGCGGAGGAAACCTGCGGCCGCCAGGGCGGCGTGCCGATCTTCGACGGCGTCGATCCCCGCTACAAGCGCGTGCTCTGGACCGTGATCGCGATCAATGCCGCCCTGTTCGTCACGGAGATCGTGGCCGGCCATCTCGCGCGCTCGCAGGCCCTGCATGCCGACGCGCTCGATTTTCTCGGCGATACCGTCACCTATGGCCTGAGTCTCGCCGTGATCGGCGCATCCCTGCGCACCCGCGCGACCGCCGCCCTGTTCACTTGTCAAGCGACACCGAGATTTACGAGATAAGGCGACATCCAGTTTTACGACGGCTCAAGCGTGAGCCCGCTGGAGAGCCTCCTCCAGATCCCGCAGGCGATAGCTGCGCCCCTTGATGTTGAGAACATGCGCTCGGTGCAGCAGGCGGTCGAGGATGGCCGTGGCCAGCACCTCGTCGCCGGCCAGCAGCTCGGTCCACTCCCGGATGCTCTTGTTCGTTGTAATCAGGATCGCGCCGCGGCCGTAGCGGTAGGTCACCAGCCGGAAGAACAGGCTCGCCTCCTCCCGGCTCATCGGCTCGAAGCCGAGTTCGTCCACAATCAACAGCGCCATGTTCATATACCGGCGCCGTTTCAGCTGCGCGGGCGGCAAGCCGGCATCGACCTTCAGCGCCGTCATCAGCTCGTCAAAGCGGTAGTACAGGACCGAGAACCCCATCTCGACCGCCCGCGTCCCGAGTGCCACCGAGAGGTGCGTCTTGCCCACCCCCGGAGGGCCCTGCATCAGCACGGTTTCGGCATTGCGGATCCACGCGCCCGTCGCCAGCGTGTCGATCCGGGAGCGCTCGATCGCCGGCTGGAAGGCGAAGTCGAAGTTCTCGAGTGTCTGGCCGATCGGCAGGCCCGACATTTTCAACGAGGTTTTCACCCGCCGTCCTTCGCGCCCTGACTGCTCCACCGCCAGCAGCCGGTCCAGAAAGGCATGCGGGGCCATCGCCTCGGCCACAGCCTCAGTCAGAAGATGATCGAGGTGCTCAGCCGCATAGGAGCAGCCCAGTGCCAGGAGCCGCTCGCGCGTCGTGTCGATATCCAGCCTGAGCTTGCCGGGGGTCATCGCGCCACCTCCGCCAGAGCCGCATACAGGTCGATCGACCGGTGCACCACGGGAGCCTGGGCCAAGTCCTGGAGGCGGGCGCCCAGGCGTCCGAGCGGGGGCGGAGCCATCACCCGCTCCGTGCTCGGCCCGTCATAATGCGCCTGATCGATCAACAGGCGGGCCGGGGTCCCGCGCGGATGCGTGGCCACCACCTCGCAGGCCTTCAGGATCTGCACCTGTCCGGCGGTGCCGCGCACCTCGACCTGCTGCCCGATGAGCCGGAACGGAACGCTGTACTGGCGTCCCTCGAACGCCACCAGCCCGTCAAGACCGACCTGGCGGGTGGCCACCAGATCGAACGGCTCCGGCAATGTCTCGGGCACCCGGGTCAGCCGCACCCGCTCCTCGGCCCAGGCCTCGGCGACGGTTGAGCCGGTGGCGGGGCAGCGCCGCTCGTGGGACAGGATCTCGATGCGCGCATCGGTCCACTGCTGCAGCTCGGCCAGGCTCGCATAGGGGCGGCCATAGGGATTGATCGCCAGACGCT
>NZ_PYCN01000130.1 GCF_003062295.1 Bradyrhizobium algeriense
ATCCAGGCCAAAGACAAATGCACGACCGGGCGAATATGGACCTACGTGTGCGATGACCGGCCCTACGGCGGAGCGGCAGCGCCGGCGGCAATATACTATGCTTCGAGTAACCGGCGCGGCGAGCATCCGCAGAAGCACCTGGCCAGATATGGCGGCATTCTGCAGAGTGATTGTTACAATGGCTTCGAGCCGCTCAGTGTCGCCGAAAAGAAAGCGGTACCGATCACCTTCGCCTTTTGTCATGCGCACGCGCGGCGCAAATTCTTTGAACTGGCCGACATCCAGAAAAGTGCCCGCGACCGCAAACGCAAAGGCAAGCCTATCTCGCCGATCGCATTGGAGGCCGTCCAACGGTACGACGCGCTGTTTGAGATCGAGCGCCAGATCAATGGATTGAGCGCCGAAGAACGACTGGCCGCGCGGCAGGAAAAGAGCAAGCCGCTGTTCGATGACATGCACGAGTGGCTGAAACGGGAGCGCGCCACGCTCAGCAAATCGTCCGAGGTGATCGAGCCGATCGATTACATGCTGAAGCGCTGGGATGGCTTTGCCCGTTTCCTGGAAGATGGCCGGATTTGTCTCACGAACAATGCGGCCGAGCGCGCTCTGAGAGGAATTGCACTCGGGCGCCGAAACTGGACCTTCGCCGGTTCCCAGCGTGGGGCCGATCGAGCCGCCATCATGCTCACCTTCATCACGACCTGCCGTCTCAACGACGTCGACCCAAAGGCGTGGCTCGCCGATGTGTTCGCCCGCATCGCCGATCTTCCTGTCTCCCGCCTGCACGAACTGCTGCCTTGGCAATGGAAGTCACACAAAGGGACGACTATTGCGGCGGCCGCGTAAACAGCTCCCGGAACAATGCTTCCGAACGCTCCAAGCCTTCATCGGTCAAGATCAATGACTTCGACTTGTTGACTGGGTCGCCGATCAAGCCCTTCTTGTGAAGCCGATCCGTCGTTGCCCAGTCGAAGCCCTTCCAGGCACAACGCTCGTTATGCAGCGTCAGCCATAACAGCGCCAAAACGGCATCGTCGATCTTGTCCTCATCGATCTCCATGAACCGACGTTACCACGCGCGGCACCCAAAATCCCGCGGCCCCGCTCGGATGGATACCCTGGATGCCTTGCTGCCGATCCTCTACCTGCGTGGGCTCTCCACCGGTGACTTCCAGGAAGCTCTGGCTGCCTTGCTCGGCACGGACGCGCCCAACCTCTCGCCCTCGGTGGTCACCCGGCTCACCAGCGAATGGCAGGGCGAATACGAGCGTTGGCAGGCGCGGGATCTCTCGGCCCGGCATTACGTCTATGTCTGGGCCGACGGCGTCTATCTCCAGGCGCGGATGGAGGATCAGGCTGAATGCATGCTGGTGCTGATCGGCGCCACGCCGGAGGGCAGGAAGGAGCTGGTCGGCTTCCAGACCGGCGTGCGCGAGAGCGCCCAGAGCTGGCGCGAGTTGCTCGTCGAGGTCAAACGCAGGGGCCTGACCATCCCGCCCCGGATTGCTGTTGGGGACGGGGCACTGGGCTTCTGGAAGGCGCTCGACGAGCTATTCCCCGGCACCCATCATCAGAGGTGCTGGCTGCACAAGACCGCCAACGTGCTCAACAAGGTGCCGAAATCTGTTCAGCCGGGCATGAAGGTGGCCCTGCGCGAGATTTATCTCGCGCCCACCCGAGCCC
>NZ_PYCN01000131.1 GCF_003062295.1 Bradyrhizobium algeriense
GCGAATGACCCTGGCTGTGTGAAAACGCGCGGATTGAAGTGATTCTCGGAGTATGATTCTCACGCGATTTGCGGGGGAATCGGATGAAGCGCTTCGTTGAGGGGCTGGATCGTGGGCAAAGCACGCTGTTTCCCGTATGCTTGGAAGACTGGATTGGCGAGGATAATCCGGTTCGGGTGATCGACGTCTTTGTCGATCAACTCGACCTTGGCGAGCTAGGGTTCAGTGGGATCGATCCCGAGAGGACCGGTCGGCCTTCGTATCATCCCTCGGCGCTGTTGAAGCTCTATATCTACGGCTATCTCAACCGGGTTCAGTCAAGCCGTCGGCTCGAGCGTGACGCCGGGCGCAACGTCGAGGTGATGTGGCTTACGGGCCGGCTCGTTCCCGATCACAAGACGATTGCGGATTTCCGCAAGGACAATGGCCCAGCGATCCGCAAGGTGTGCGCACGCTTCGTCGAGCTCTGCCGCGAGTTGGGCCTGCTGACGAGAGCCTGCGTTGCCATCGACGGCAGCAAATTTAAAGCCGTGAACAACCGCGATCGGAACTTCACCCGCGCGAAGGTGGAGCGGCGCCGGGCACAGCTTGAAGAGAGCGTTGCGCGGTATCTCGGTCAGCTCGATACGGCCGATCGGCAGGAGCCTTCCGAGACCCTCGCGCTCAAGACGACACGGCTCAAGGAGAAGCTCGCGAAACTCGAAAGTGAGATGCAGCGCCTCGCAGCGATCGAGAAACAGATGCTCACCTCGCCCGACCAGCAGATATCGCTGACCGATCCTGATTCCCGTTCCATGGCGACGAGCGGCCGAGGCTCTGGCGTCGTAGGCTACAACGTCCAGGTCGCCGTGGATACCAAGCATCATCTGATCGTCACGCATGAGGTGACCAACGTCGGCACCGACCGGTCGCAGCTCGCCAACGTGGCCAAGGAGACGAAAACAACGCTGGAAGCCACGAGCCTCGATGTCGTCGCCGATCGCGGCTACTTCAGCAGCGAACAAATCCTGGCATGCGAGGAAGCTGGCATCACGGTCACGCTGCCAAAGCCGATGACCTCGAACTCAAAGACGGAAGGGCGCTTCGGCAAGCAGGACTTCCGCTACGTCGTCGAGGAGGATGTTTACATCTGTCCGGCGGGAGAGCGGCTCGCCTACGCCTTCACGACCGAAGAAAACGGATTGGTCCTGCGCCGCTACTCGACCAATGCCTGCCGGCGCTGTGCCATCAAGCAGAGCTGCACCACCGGCAAGGAGCGGAGAATCACCCGATGGGAGCATGAACACCTTCTCGAAGCCGTTCAGCGGCGACTCGACGAGCATCCGGAGAAGATGCGCCAGCGGCGCGAGACGGTCGAGCATCCCTTCGGCACCATCAAGGCCCGGATGGGAGCAACCCACTTCTTGATGAAGACGCTGCCACGGGTTGCCGCCGAGATGGCACTTCATGTGCTGGCCTACAATCTCACGCGCGTCATGAACATCATGGGCATCCAACCGCTCATGGCGGCGATGAGGGCATAGTCGTCGCAGACATGCACTGGTCCGGTCCGTGAAGAACCGCCCAAGACGCTCATATCCGCATTAGGCGAGCGGCCAAATCGAAAAAGCCGCCAAACTCGGCAAAATGACTGCGCCCGCCACGTCGCCAAACTCGCGACGTGTCTATGCTTCCGCTAGGACGTTTTTACGCAACCAAGACCC
>NZ_PYCN01000132.1 GCF_003062295.1 Bradyrhizobium algeriense
GTGAGCGCTCCTTCTAAAAAACTGATCTCGGCGCTGCACGCCCCCTGTGGGATAGAAACGGGTTGGCGATAGACTGCGTTCGGAAGGGAGCGGCCGATACGATTTTGGTGGCATTTAACCCCGTCAAAAAACCTGGTCCATGAGCTGTTGCGGACTTGAGAGTGGTGACGCCGCATAGGCGATCCCGTTTAGGAATCTGATCAATTGCGCAGCTCAGCCCTTCCGCCCTGTCAGCAGGAGGATTGGAGATGAACCGCAAGAAGTCGAAGTCCAAGGTCGACCGTACCATGCCCATGGTGCACCCGAACGCGGCTGCCATCGATGTTGGTGCGACTATGCACATGGCTGCCGTAGGAGCGGATCGCGTACTGGAGCCAGTACGCAGTTTTGGCACCTTCACGGCCGATCTCGATCAACTAGTAAAGTGGTTTGTGGAATGCGGCGTCGAGACCGTCGTCATGGAATCAACCAGCGTCTATTGGATTCCGATCTTTGAGCTTCTCGATGCACGAGGATTTGCCGTGTTTCTTGTCAACGCGCGCGATGCCAAGCATGTGCCGGGGCGCAAGACCGATGTCAGCGATGCGCAGTGGCTGCAGCGGCTCCATTCGTTCGGATTGCTGCGGGCGAGCTTTCGGCCCAAAGGGCAAATTGCGGAGCTGCGAGCCTACGTGCGTCAGCGTGAGCGTCTGCTGGAATATGCCGCCTCACACATCCAGCATATGCAAAAGGCATTGACCGAGATGAATCTTCAACTCCACCACGTTGTGGCCGACATCACGGGCACGACTGGCCTGCGCATCATTCGCGCGATCCTTGCCGGCGAGCGCGATCCTGAGGCGCTGGCGTGTTTGCGCCATTACAGTTGCCACTCCAGTGTCGAGACGATCGCGAAGGCGCTCACCGGAAGCTACCGCGCGGAGCATCTGTTTGCGCTCGATCAGGCACTCGCCCTTTACGACGCTTACCACGAGAAGGCATCTGCCTGCGACGTCCGAATCGAGGCTGTGTTGAAGGAACTCATTATCCATAGGGGTCATGATCATGGATCAGCGCCGCCGGTCTCGCGGCGTCGGAACAGAACCGATCAAGCGAACGCTCTGGCTTTCGACGTCCGCGCGTCGTTGTTTGGGCTGCTCGGAAAGGACGTCACCACCATCGACGGCCTCGGTCATTACCTCTCGCTGAAGCTGATCGCAGAATGCGGCGACGACCTTACCTCATGGCCAAGTGCAAAGCATTTTACCTCCTGGCTGGGGTTGGCGCCGAGCAATAAGGTCTCCGGGGGCAAAATGCTCTCGTCACGAACGCGCCGGTCCGGCGGTCGGGCCGCAGCTCTTCTGCGCCTTGCTGCCGTAACCGTCGGACGCACCGACACCGCGCTCGGCGCCTTTTATAGAAGACTGTCGTCCCGCATCGGCAAGGCCAAGGCAGTCACCGCGACGGCCCGCAAGATCGCAGTCCTGTTCTACAACGCTGTCCGTCACGGAATGGACTACGTCGATCCCGGCGCCTCGTCCTACGAGACACGCTACCGTACGCGAGTGATCAACAATTTGCACCGACGTGCCAAGACATTCGGCTTTGTTCTGCAGCCCTTGGAACCGGGAGCTGGTGCCGTTTCTTAGGAATCGTTCTCCAGCGTCAG
>NZ_PYCN01000133.1 GCF_003062295.1 Bradyrhizobium algeriense
GATTGTGTTGCAAAACTCCCGTTGAGACGACTCGCGAACCGTGATTCCTTGGTGGAGAGGGCATCAGCGGGAGCGGCGCATGATGGGGCGGCAGGAAGATGGGCAAGGACAGTTTTTCTATTCGTTTGATCTCGACAAGGTGGTTCCGCCCGATCATCTGGTGCGGCAGATCGACGGTCTGCTCGATCTGAGCTGGGTGCACAAGGAGTTGGCGCCATATTACTCGCACACGGGGCGGCCCTCGATTGACCCGGTTCTGATGATCCGGATGCTGATCGTTGGCTACGTGTTTGCGCTCCGCTCGGAGCGCCGGCTATGCGCTGAAGTCCAGGTCAACCTGGCCTACAGGTGGTTCTGCAAGCTGGGCATTGAGGACAAGATCCCCGATCATTCTGTCTTCTCCCGTGCGCGGCATGAACGCTTCCGGGAGAGCGACGCTCTGCGTCGGGTCTTCGAGGGTGTAGTGGCAATGTGCATTGCGACCGGACTGGTTGGGGGCGAAGCGTTCTCGATCGATGCGAGCCTGATCAAAGCGGATGTGGATAAGAAGAAGCGGATGCCCGGCGACCAGCCGATTGCATGGCCGAAGGTAGAGGAGGCATCTCATGCAGTTCGCGAGTACCTCGCCGCCCTTGATACCGCCCGCGGTGATAAGGACGGTAGTGGAGATGCTGGCGGTTCAGGCAAAGGCAGCGATCGACACAAGCCTCCAAAGGAAGTCTCGCTTACCGATCCGCAAGCGACATGGGTTGCGAGGCCAGGCCTGGACCCATTCTTTGCCTATGATGCGAACTACCTGATCGACAACAAGGCCGGCATCATCATCGATGCGGTGGGCACTCGGGCAAACCGAACCGTGGAGATTGCCATCACTCAGACCATGGTGGACCGTGTTGAGCGCCGCTTCGATCTGCGGCCCCAGCGGCTCGCGGGCGACACGGTCTATGGCGCGGTCAGGCTGCTCAAATGGCTGGTGGATCGCAACATCGCACCGCACGTACCGGTGTGGGACAAGTCTGCACGTACAGATGGCACCTTCAGCCGGGCCGACTTCGTCTTCGATCAACAGCGTAACATCTATATTTGCCCAGGTGGTGCGCAACTGACCAGCACGGGAAATATCGATCAAGGCCACATCGTTTATTACAGGGCCAGCAAGAGCGACTGCTCGCAGTGTTCACTGAAGCCAAAGTGCACGACCGCGACTGCGCGCAAAATCACCCGCGACCTCAACGAAGATGTGCGAGATCGTGTCCGCGCTTTGGTCGATACGGAAGCCTTCCAGCAGTCCCGCCGTGAGCGCAAGAAGGTCGAGATGCGATTTGCGCACATGAAGCGCATTCTCCGGCTCGACCGGTTCCGGCTGCGGGGCTTGAGCGGCGTCAGAGACGAAGTGCTACTGACAGCAACTGCGCAAAACCTGAGGCGGCTGGCCAAGCTTCTCTGCCACGCCCCGCCAATTCTGCCACAGGCCTGTCTCGCATAGCCGCCCCGTCAAGCGTCGATAGCGTCAACAGTTCGCACAATGGAGAACTCACCCAACAAAACCCGCAAAAATCCAAAAT
Organism: Bradyrhizobium algeriense; assembly: GCF_003062295.1. Lineage (GTDB taxonomy): Bacteria > Pseudomonadota > Alphaproteobacteria > Rhizobiales > Xanthobacteraceae > Bradyrhizobium > Bradyrhizobium algeriense. Next base: position 1,566 of record NZ_PYCN01000133.1, read on the forward strand.
CAGGAGCCGAAATCGAACCAGCCGAGTTTTGCAACACAATC
>NZ_PYCN01000134.1 GCF_003062295.1 Bradyrhizobium algeriense
GATTTTGTTGCAAAAGTCGGTTGAGGCAGGCCGCGAACCGTGATTCCGTTGTGTTGACGCGAATCTCGGCGAGGTCGATCCATGATGGGCCGTCTGAAGAGTGACCAAGGTCAACTGTTCTACGAGTTTCATCTTGGCGACGCGGTGCCCGAGGATCATCTGGTGCGGAAGATCGATGCTGCTCTCGATCTGTCCTGGCTTCGCAGCGAACTTGCACCTCACTATTCGTTCATGGGTCGCCCTTCCATCGATCCGGAGTTGATGATCCGGATGCTGGTCGTGGGGTATGTCTTCGCAATCCGTTCGGAGCGGCTGATCTGTCGCGAGGTGCAGGTGAACCTCGCCTATCGTTGGTTTTGCAAGCTCGGCATTGAGGACGCCATCCCGGATCATTCGGCGTTCTCACGCGCCCGTAACGAGCGCTTCCGCGAGGGAGAGGTTTTCCGTCGCGTGTTCGAGCGGGTTGTCGAGGCGTGTATTGCTGCCGGGCTAGTGGGTGGGGAAGGCTTTGCCGTCGATGCCAGCCTGATTGCTGCCGATGCCAACAAGCAGCGCTCGATCGCGGGACCGGACTGGCACAGAGATCGCGATCCCAAGAAATCGAGCCGCGCGGTGAAGGAGTATCTGGCGACCCTCGACGATACGGCGTGGGGCGCTGCCAGCGAGGTTGTCCCGAAGTTTGTCTCGCCGTCCGATCCTGCAGCCCAGTGGACCGGCGCTCACAAGGGACCGGCCTTCTTTGCTTACTCCGACAACTATCTCATCGATGTGAAGTTCGGCGTTATCGTTGACGTCGAGGCCTCCCGCTCCATTCGGCAGGCCGAGGTCGGGGCGGCAAAGACCATGATCCAGCGAACAGAGGAACGCTTCGGTCTCAAGCCGGAGCGGCTTGTCGGGGATACGGCTTACGGTGCGGCTCCGATGCTGAACTGGCTGGTCGAGGAAAAGGGCATCGCGCCACACATCCCCGTGTTCGACAAATCGAAGCGGGATGACGGCACCTTCTCGCGCAGCGACTTTCAATATGACCAGACCAACGACGTCTATCATTGCCCCGGCGGCAAGCAACTGGGGACAAGCGGCACCGTACATGAAGGCAAGACGCTTCTGTATCGCGCCAGCAAGCTCGACTGCGATGTATGCCCACTCAAACCAAAGTGCTGTCCGAAAGACCCATCGCGCAAGATCCCGCGCGACATCCATGAGCACGCCCGGGATGTTGCCCGTTTGCTCGCCAGTTCCGAGGGCTTCGAGCAGTCGCGGAAAGAGCGCAAGAAGATCGAGATGCGGTTCGCGCACTTAAAGCGCATCTTGAAGCTCGGTCGGCTTCGACTGCGTGGACCGCGAGGTGCCCAGGACGAGTTTGTCCTTGCTGCCATCGCCCAGAACCTGCGGCGGCTCGCGTCGTTGGTTGCGCGACCGCCACCCGCTCATGCGCCGTGTGTTGCGTAGCGTAAGAGTTGAGTAGAGAGCGCCGGGGAGCCGGCGGACAAAGCCGATCGCCGTTAGTGAAACGACCGGCCAACATCCATCGGTCTCAACCGACTTTTGCAACAAAATC
>NZ_PYCN01000135.1 GCF_003062295.1 Bradyrhizobium algeriense
GCGAAGCTGCTGGCGATCCGACAGGTCACCCAACGCAATGCGGGCAGGAACACTCCCGGGATTGACGGCGTGGTGTGTCGGACGCCGCAGGACCGGGTGGCGCTGTTGAAGAGCGGTCTGGACCTCAAGGGCTACAAACCTCAACCAGTGCGTCGGGTCTATATCCCGAAGGCATCAGGAGGCACGCGCGGCCTCGGGGTTCCGACCGTCAAGGACCGTGTCCTGCAGGCTGTCGTCAAACTGGCGCTCGAACCCGAATGGGAGACGCGCTTCGAGGCGAACAGCTACGGGTTCAGGCCCGGACGGTGTACGATGGATGCGATCGAGGCGGTGTTCATTGCGCTCGGCCAGCAAGGATCGAGTCGGTGGATCCTCGATGCGGACATCAGCGGCTGCTTGGATCCCGCTTCATAATGCCCCCTGGTTCATGAGGTCTGCTCGAAGAGCCCCCGCTGATGGTCTATCACTTTGACGCGTAGACCTTTTTGTCTCCCTTTGGTGACGTGCACTGCTTCGATCTCGCCACACTTGACACGCTGCAACACGGTTTGGCGCGAGACGCCGAGTCTGCCCATGGCCTCCCGCATGGTCACGAAGCCGTCGTCGACCTTCCCGCTAAAACGGGCGATGAGGTCATCGGTCACGCGGATCCGCCAGGGCGCGCCCGGTGTCAGCTGCTCTCCGGGAATCATGCCGGCATTGAGCCATCGATGCAGGGTCGAAGGAGCGACGGCGAGCACTTCGGCGGCCTTCTTGATCGTCATGACCTCGCCTTCGGAAGCCGGCTTCGATTCGAAGCACGGGATGTCCCAATGCCGCCGCAGATTGCCGACACGATTAGCCTCGAAGCGGTGACCACGCGCGGTCCTTCGACCCTGGCGATTGAGAATGCCGGCGATCACCGTGTCGGGGTAGAGGGCCGCAAGGCGTCGGACAAGTTCGATTGTGTCCTCGTCGGTCCGAACGGTCGCAGGTCGCGACCGCGGCAGAGGCACGTCGAGATCGATCAGCGCCCCGCCTTTCCAGCGCAGCGTGACATGCGCAGCCGCCTTATCGCGGTTGACTGTGAGGATGACCTCTTCGATGAGCGCCCGCAGGAGTTCCTTGCGGTCACGGGATGTCGTGGTCGGCGCCTGCCAGACGGTCGCAAGGTCAGCTCCAAGGGCGAGCAGGCGCTCGCGGTCCTCTTGCCCCAAGACACGGGGGCGCTGCCGTTCGCGTCGGGCGAGTTCGCTCTTCGCGGTCTCAAGGTCTGACAAGCGCTGCTCCCACTCGTGCTCGAGTCCCCGGGCGACAAGCCGGTTGTCGGGGTCGACAGCCCGATAACGCCGCTCGGCGCGGCTCGCCTCATAGGTCGCCCGCTCGACGCCAAGGCGCCATTGCTTGAGGGCGGCTTGCGTGTCGACCTCGAGGCGCTCGGCAGCGGCTATTGTGGCGGCCAGTTTAGCCGGCTCGAGCGCGGCCAGGAAACTCTGGATGACTGCATCGTCGATCTGGACGCCGCCGATGTTGAGGCAGTAAACGCCACGACCCTCG
>NZ_PYCN01000136.1 GCF_003062295.1 Bradyrhizobium algeriense
TCGTACTGAGTCAGAAGGTCGCACGCACGGGAGGCCAGGAATCAAGTAATTGAGGAGATTCGCAATTTGGCGTGTGGAGGGCCAGATGAATCTCGATCAGAGCGGAGATAGCGAGACGCGTTTTGCGGCGTACGTGGCGGGGCTTGGGAGCGTGATCGGTCACGCGGATCGGACAAAGCCTCTGCACGATTATTGCACCGGATTGATGCTGCCTGGCGAGCGCAAGAGCGTGGAGCCGATGGCGGCGCGGACGGCTCCGGCGAGGACAGCGGCACAACACCAGTCGCTGCTGCATTTTGTCGGCGTCGCAGCATGGTCGGACGAGGCCGTGCTGGCTAAGGTGCGCGAGATGGTGCTGCCGGCGATCGAGAAGAGCGGACCGATCGAGGCTTGGATCATCGATGACACCTCGTTCCCCAAGCAAGGCAAGCATTCGGTCGGCGTGCACCACCAATATTGCGGTCAGCTCGGCAAGCAGGCCAATTGCCAGGTTGCGGTATCGCTGTCGATCGCCAATCATGCCGCCAGCCTTCCGGTGGCCTATCGGCTGTACCTGCCGGAGACTTGGACCAAGGATCGCGCGCGGCGGAAAAAGGTGGGCGTGCCGAAAGAGATCAAGTTCAAGACCAAGCTGCAGATTGCGCTGGAGCAAATCCGCTGGGCCTGCGAGAGCGGTCTGCCACGCGGCGTCGCGTTGATGGATGCGGCCTACGGCAGGGACGCGCGGCTGCGTGCGGGCATGACGGAATTGGACGTGTACGTGGTCGGCATCGTGCCGACCATCTTGATGTGGGCCCCTGGCCACAGCCCACGGCGGATGGACAAGCCGATGAACAACGCCGGCCGCCGCGACGAGCCCGAACTGGTCTCGGCCAAGAAAGTGGCGCTTGCTCTACCGAAGCAGGCTTGGTGCACGGTGACATGGCGCGAGGGCTCGTCCGACCAGTTGTCTTCGCGCTTCGCGCGTGTGCGTGTCCGGGTCGGGTACAACAAACTGATCCCCGAGAAGCTGTCGCCGGAATGGCTGTTGATCGAATGGCCGGAGGGTGAAGCAGAGCCCACCAAATACTGGCTCGCCACGATGCCGGAGACCATCAGCTTCGAGCGGCTCGTCGACCTCGCCAAGCTACGCTGGCGCATCGAGCGTGACTACCAGGAGCTCAAGCAAGAGGTCGGGCTCGGTCATTACGAGGGACGCGGCTGGCGCGGCTTCCATCATCACGCAACTCTGTGCATCGCAGCTTACGGCTTCCTGATCGCCGAGCAGGCGACGATTTCCCCCTCAGGACCTCGTTCCGCCATGCCGTTCAAGGCACCTCGCTTACCCGACGATTACCGACCCAGAGGATCCGCCCTCGCGGCCTGAACGCCACGTCCCGAACTCAATCGCAACCATGCGTCGGCGACTGGCCTGGGGAATCATCAAAACCCTGCAGCGATGTCCTTGCTGCGGGGCCATCGCCCCAACAAGGGGACGACAATGAAAACTCATGACGCAGTAAGA
>NZ_PYCN01000137.1 GCF_003062295.1 Bradyrhizobium algeriense
GTGACCGGCTATCTGATCAAGGAATCTGCGCCCAAACGTAAGGAGAAGCGCTCGTGACCCATTCTCTCACTCGGCGTGCCGTCCTCGGTGGGGCCTCGCTCGCGATCGCGACGCTCGGCTCTGCACCATCATTTGCCGCTACCAAGATCCAGCGCCTGATCTCGCCCGGTGGCATCGAAGCCTGGTTCGTGCAGGAGGCCACCGTCCCGCTGATCGCGATGGAATATGCCTTCGGCGGCGGCGCCAGCCAGGACCCGGCTGAGAAGCCCGGCGTCGGTCACCTGGTCGCCAGCCTGCTCGACGAAGGCTCCGGCGATCTCGATTCCAAGAGCTTTCACGAGCGGCTCGACCGCCGCGCCATTGAGCTGAGCTTTACCTCGTCCCGTGACCAGTTTCGCGGCTCCTTGCGCATGCTCAAGGACAACAGGGACGAGGCCTTCGACCTACTGCGAATGGCGCTGACCTCGCCCCGTTTCGATGCGGCCGATGTCGAACGGATCCGTGCGGCGGTGCTCGCGAACCTTCGGCGTGACTCCACGAATCCTTCAACGCTCGCCAATCGCAAGTTCCTTGAAGTCGCCTTTAACGATCATCCTTATGCTCGCCAGGCCGGAGGCACGGTCGAGAGCGTGCCGAAAATCGACGTCGCCGATCTGAAGGACTATGTCCGCCGCGTGATCGCCAAGGACACGCTCAAGATCGCGGTGGTCGGTGACGTCGATCCAGAGACGCTTGGCAAATTGCTCGACAAGACCTTTGGCAGCCTGCCGGCCAAGGCGCAGTTGACAGAGGTCCCCGATGTGGTTGCGGCAAAGCCGCCGCAGCGCGTCTACGTTCCGCTCGACGTGCCGCAGACGGTCCTGAGCTTCGGCGGTCCGGGCGTCCGCCGCAGCGAGCCGGATTTCATGGCGGCCGATGTCGTCAACCAGATCCTCGGCGGCGCCGGTCTGTCGTCGCGGCTGTTCCGCGAAGTCCGCGAGAAGCGTGGGCTCGCCTATTCCGTCCATGAGACGCTGCTCTGGATGGATCATTCCGCGCTGTTCGTCGGCAATACCGGCACCCGCGCCGATCGCGCCGGCGAGACGGTGGAAGAGATCGAAAAGCAGGTCCGCCGCATGGCCGAGGAAGGCCCGACCCAGCAGGAGCTCGACGAGGCCAAGTCGTACCTGAAGGGCTCGCAGATGCTGGCGCTGGATACATCGTCCAAACTCGCGCAGGCGCTGCTGCAATACCAGATCGACAAGCTGCCGATCGACTATATCGAGAAGCACTGCGCGCTCGTCGATGCGGTGACGCTGGAGGATGCCAGGAAGGCGGCGCAGCGGCTGTGGGGCCAGGGTCTGCTCACCGTCATCGTCGGCAGCTCCCCGCAGGCCGCAGCCCAGTCGACCACCGCGCCATCGGCCACGACGCCGCCGCCAGCGGCAGTACAGCCAGGCGCCGCGCCATCCGCCGCAACGCCGGCAACACCCAATT
>NZ_PYCN01000138.1 GCF_003062295.1 Bradyrhizobium algeriense
GGCGCGCACTCGGTCCAGCCCGAGGCAATATCGGTCAGAACCAGGGTCTGGATGAAGCTGCCGCTGGCGCTTGAGCCACCATGGGCAACCAGGTCAGCTTCCATAAAGCCAGGAGAGGGATCATGCCAGTCGGCAAAGGTCCGCACCGGCACACTGCGCCGCACCGCCAGGGTGGGCACGGACCGACGCCTTTGCCGACCTCCGGTGGCCTGTTGCTTGATCGGTTGCAACGCTCGGTCGATAGTGGCTGCGCTCATGCCCAGAAGGCGCGTCCGGACCTCCGAAGTCAGCTGAAGATGGCCATGACGCTCCATCGCCCCCACCAGAACCGGCACGAGACCCTTCAGGCGCTTGCCGCAGATCCGGTCTGAGGCCTCCCAGATCACGGCGAGAGCCTCATGAACCGCATCGTCGTAGATCCGGCGCCCGGGCCGCGCCGCGCCTGTCTTGTCCGGCAAGCCCTGCCGAAGGGCGCGCATGGCATGCTTGCGGGAATAGCCGGTCACAGCCATGAACTCATCCAGAATGCGGCCCTTGTCGGGGCGATCACTCTGCCGGTAGCGCGCCGAAATCGCTCGGATCAGCTCATTGCGTGTTGTCATGCTCACCTGCCTCATCATCGCCCCCGCAGCTCGCCAGAGCTCGGGAGCAAATCAGATGAGGCAACGATCCAAAATCAGGGAGCAATTCAGGCGATGCAATGCGCGCTTGAGCAACTTGAATGACTTTCCATCCTCCAAGCAGATGATTGCATCCGGAGTGACGGACTTCCGCACCGAAACCGCAGGCACCAACTCAGCCTTGGGCTCCTCTTTCTGACCCTGCGCAGTCTTGGTCAGGGCGGCATAGACAGAGTTGAGCAGCGACGGTAGGTCGGCGGCGGGAACGGAGTTGTTGCTGACGTAAGCCGAGACGATGTCAGCACAGAGTTCGATGTAGTTCGGAGAGGTAACGCTCTCGCTCATAATGTTCTTGTCCTCGGCCACACGGGAACTGTTTGTGAAGGTGTGTAGAACAGATGCTGCTCTGACAGGATCAGCAGGAACGACCGTGCAGCACAACAGATGCCTGTGATCTTGGCCTCACCTATGCCTCTTGCTTAACTTTGGCAAGGACATTCTTCCGAAATCACTGTTGGTCATTACCTCTGTGCAGCCAAATTGCAGGATCAGGGACTGATTACCTCAGGACCCCTTTTGAGCCAGGGAGCGCTAAGCTGAAACGCCTTGGTGCCGCAGCCGTTAAGTCGGCAACAGATCGCAGTCCGCGATTGGCCCGTGTGGAGAAACAGTCATGCGTGTCGAGATGAAATACGCTGTTCTTGCAACCGCCTTCCTGCTCCCGTCCATTGCCATCGCAGACCCAGGAGGGGCCGCAGCCGGTGCCGCCGCAGGCGGTGCGGCGGGCGCAGTTGTGGGAGGTCCAGATCGGAA
>NZ_PYCN01000013.1 GCF_003062295.1 Bradyrhizobium algeriense
CGTGCGCGCTGATATCCATGATGGCCCGGAGCACCACACGCTCCAATCAGAGGCCGGATACATTGATGCAAGACCGCATCTGCCAGGTTGACGAAACCTCTTGCAACGCGCGGCCGGACCATACATTCGGGTCATTCGCGTGGGTTTGGCCGGACCACGGCGACTTCCGGTCTGCCACGGTGAACAGACACCTTTCAGGATAGGAGGGGATGTCTCAAAGGTGCCAGGTTCAGCCATTCGGTATCGAACTAGCGGATCGGCGCTTTCTACTCTTGGTCGCCACCAGTCGGCACCCAATCCTGGGGGAGCCTGTGCCATGGCTGATCAGGAAAACGTCTCGCTGTTTCCTCCTTGACCTTCCGCTCGCGCCAGATTGGTCCGCCGATGTGCCATTCAGCTTCTTCTTCTCCGAAGTCGGCAGTGAGGCGCTGTGGAATGTGATACTCCGCGTCCCAGACAGCGATAATCTCCATGTTCTGGATCGCGGGATCTTCGACACGCGTGTCATGGCTCGGCTTGCCGCCTGCCCATACCGTTACGTTCAACGTTCCTACCGGCCACTGAACTGAATAGCGTATCTTCTGCAACTCTTTGTGCAGCGGGAAACGGCCCAGATTCTTCCATCGACCGGACCTCAATGCCCGGCCTATGGATGGATGGGCAACGACGACTGTCGTCATCACGTTCGACGACAAGACACCTTCTGGCCCCGCCAAATTGTGCTCTCGACGCCGGAAGAAGCCGATGGCTTTGTCCGGCGTCACCTGGCCGTAGTAAATCCAGGCGGCTTCGCCCGCTATCGCATAAAGGGTTCCCGCCCTTAGATCGGCTCTGGCTTTAGGGTCAGCATCGAACATGGTGCAAAGGAAAGGCGTTGATCAATTTCGCCGCCGGCAATCTCGGCCGTCAGCGCGAGAACTGTGGTCCGGCGAGAGGCGGCGGGCGAGCCACCGACGATGACTGTACGGCCGATGATTGCGCCTTGGGTTGCGGAGGTTTGGGCTGCGGGATGGAGGCCGCCTGCTGGGCCGGGGCCTGCTGTGCCGGGGCCGGAGGCGTGAACGACATCTTCTGTCTGATGTCCTCCTCAACAGCCTTTAATGCCGCAATGTTCTGGGCCATCTGCTCTTGCTTGGCAGCGAGTTGTTCTACGCCGCGCCGCACGACATCGAGATTGGACGCCAAGGGCGCAAGCTGCCGCATCGGGTCCGCGGAAGTTGCAGCCACGACCGGCGGCTTCGTCGTCGAAACGGGTAACACCCAGGCCAGCGCCGGAGCCCGGGCTACCAGCATCTCCGTTGCTGCATCACCGTAGGACTGCCAGCCAAGCGTGGCGCCGACACCGATGAGAACTGCAATAGAGAACCGGGTAAGGGAGCGGAATATTCGCTTGCCAATCGACGGCCGGCCGCTCGCCAGCGGTCCCTCCCCGAAGCGGTAGTGATGGGGAGAATCGATCGACGGCTTCATGCGCCGTCTACCAATGCGCTGATCGGATCGGACGTCCGGATCGCGCGCAAGCCCGCCGTACGAAGGTTCTTCGGCTGTCAGTGGCGGGCTTTGCGAGTATAACATTGGTACCTCCACCGACGGTTCTTCCAAATTCTTGAGGGAAGAGGCGATGCTGGTTTGACGGAAGGGAGGCCGGAGCGCAGCAGCCCTGGGGCGTTTGTGAGATCGCCGCGCGATTTTGAGGCGTCCGCATACTCAGCGGCAATGGCTGCGCCGCGCCCTAGCCGAACCTCGCCCGCGAGCGCTCCCTCGCCTTCTCGGCCTCGACCTCGCGGTCACGCGGCGCGGCGTTGGTCTGCAGCGAGGCCAGCAAGCGCCGCGCACTGTCGGACACTTCGGAAACCGCGCGGTTGAACGCCTCGGCGTTGGCCTGCGACGGTGAATTGAAGCCGGAGAGTTTTCGCACGAATTGCAGTGCGGAAGCATGGATTTCGGCGTGGGTAGCCGGGGGATCGAAATTGAACAGGGTCTTGATGTTGCGGCACATGGTTTTCTCCTCTGCACCCGCCGTCGATCAAGGACGAACGGCCGGTGCAAAATCCGACAGCATGGCCTATTCTGTCATGGATCACGCGGCGTGTTCACCCCTGTCGGTACATGCAAACAGCGAGTTCCCGATGACCCATGTGACCTACAAGATCGTCGAACATGACGGCGGCTGGGCCTACACCGTCAACGGCGTGTTTTCCGAGCCGTTTCCGAACCGCGCCACGGCGCTGGCCGCCGCCCGGCGCGTGGCGGCCGAGCAGCGGGTGCCGGGCCGCACGGAAATGATCGAATACGAAACCCCGGACGGGCGTTGGCACTCGGAGACCGCCGCCGGCAATGACCGGCCAGAGACCGAAGTGGAGGGTTAGGCGGCGATCTGGTGACGGTGAAATAGCCGGTGTGCTAGGCTCCCTGCCAAGCGGTCCGCAAAGACAGCCGCAGCCTTGGAACAGCAAGCTTGGCACAGTAAGCCTTGGGGGAGACCATCATGAATTTTTCGCACGCCGCCTTGTCGGCCGCCGCACTGGCCCTTACCTCCATCACCGCTTTCGCCGCAGACTATCCCGCGCCGAAACAGGGCGAGTGGATCGCCAGGGATTTCAAATTCCACTCCGGCGAGACGATGCCGGAGCTGCGGCTGCACTACACCACCATCGGCGAGCCGACCGGACAGCCGGTGCTGGTGCTGCACGGCTCGGGCGGCTCGGCCGCCAGCATGCTGACGCCGGGTTTTGGCGGCGAATTGTTCGGTCCCGGCCAGCCGCTGGATGCCGCGAAATATTACATCATCATTCCTGATGGTCTCGGCCACGGCAAATCGTCAAAGCCCTCCGACGGCATGAAGACCGCATTTCCGAAATACAATTACGAGGACATGGTCGACGCGCAGTATCGCCTGGTCAAGGAAGGTCTCGGCGTCAAACATCTGCGACTCGTGATCGGTAATTCGATGGGCGGCATGCACACCTGGATCTGGGGCGGCAAGTATCCGCAATTCATGGACGCGCTGGTGCCGATGGCGTCGCAGCCGACCGAGATGGCGGCGCGCAACTGGATGCTGCGGCGGATGATGCTGGAGACCATCAAGAACGATCCCGACTACAATCGCGGCAACTACATCACCCAGCCGCGCATGATGAAATACGCCATCAACGCCTATGGCATCGCGACCGGCGGCGGCACGCTGGCCTATCAGGCGCTGGCGCCGACGGCGGCGAAAGCCGACAAGATGGTCGACGACCGGCTGGCAACCGCCATCACCGCCGATGCCAACGACTTCATCTACCAGTGGGAAGCCTCGCATGATTACAATCCAGCGCCGTCGCTGGAGAAGATCGAGGCCACACTGTTGTTGATCAATGCCGCCGACGACGAGCGCAACCCGCCGGAAACCGGCGTCACGGATGCCGCGCTGAAGCGCGTCAAGAACGGCCGCCTGTTCCTGATCCCGGCCTCCAGCGAGACGCGGGGCCATCTCACGACCGGCAATGCAAAATTCTACAAGAAGCAGCTGGAGGAACTGCTGCAGACCGCGCCGCAGCGGGCGATGTGAGCCGGCACGCGCATTGAAGCGAGCACGCGATCCAATCGTCCGTCATCTCCGAAATTCGGGGCAGCTACCCCATGGGACGTTGCGCGCGAGGTTTTTGTCGGGACTACCTTTCAGCCCGGCATGCAGAACGTTCACTGCCTGCAACTCGTATCGGTCGGTGGCGAGATCATGCGAAAAGATCACGTCAATGGTCGTGTACCACCATATCAGGCAAAGGACACACGCAGGCGCGAACCGAACCTGGGGCAAGAAGTATTTGAAGTAAACGTGCGAAGCGGCGCTGCCCATATCCGCCACTTCTAGAGTATGGACGTATTCAGCGCCCATGCTGCGCATAACGGCATGGCCCGAAGCCAGCTGGCGATTAATAGACGCATCGGGTCCAGCAAGCTCTCTGACATGTGAGAGAAGCTGATCATTTACATTGCTGCTGAAAGATGCCGTCGGGCCCCGAAATCCCGCGTCCGACGGCCAAAACACGCCGTTCGACAGACCAGGCCATACCGTCCAGCGTTGCGCGCCGGCGCGCGACAATATGTTCTGGTATTCATCACCGCCAATCGAACCGATGCTGCATTTCTCCAGCCCGAAGCGTTCGGAAAAGCTGAAAGCCCAGAGCAAGACCGGGAGCGCAAACAGCAATCCCACGGGAGAAAGCAGTCCTATCGCAATCTTCGGGTTCGTGCCCAAGACGTTTTCCAATCGTGACGTTTCCAATCGTGGTGATGACCGTGCAGCGGCTCCTTCCACCAACCTCAGGCGGCGAGACCGTAGTTTGGCAGCCTGCTGCGCCTGGTACTCACCACAAATCCACACGCAAGATCGATAGCACGTTCATGCTGCCCTTATTTCAAGGCGGGTCAGTTCGATACGACTGTTGAGCCAGCCGTGGCTCGCATCAAGCCTGTGTACGGGACGGCGAGCCAGACGTCCTGATTTCGCACCGCATCATTTTGGGAACGGCCCCATCGCATATTATTTGAGCGCGCATCCGCAAGCGGAGTCCGGTTGAATTGTCCGCGATACGATCCTCGAAACGATTCGTGGGTCGCATGCTCGCGAGGACAACGGCAACACAGCGGAGGACCGGATGCGGAGGCTCGCGCAGTTCGTTTTGATCGCCTTTCTGCCGATGCTGGCCAGCACAGCGCTCGCCGTCGACCGGGGCCAGTTCGGCCATGTGCCGCCTGATATCCGCGCCTGGTTCAAGAGCGTGATCGCGCCGAACGGCGTGCCCTGCTGCGATGAGTCGGACGGACATCGCACCAGCTACGACGTTCGCGGTGGCGCCTATTGGGTTCCGATCGAGGGCCAATGGATGCAGGTGCCCGAGCGCGCGGTGATTCGCGACCAGGGTAACCCGATCGGCGAAGCCGTGGTGTGGTATGTGCATCACCGCGGCAGCATCATCATCAGCTGCTTCGTGCCGGCGGACGCGGTCTAGATTCTCTCAAGATGACGCCCGCGACGCGGAATGATAATCTCACCGAAAACCTGAGGAGCCGCCCGTGACTGATTTTTCCGCCAGCGACCTCGCCGCGATCTACCCCGCGCCCTCACCGCGCGTCATCGCAAAGGCGCGGCCGGAGATCGACGTCCATGCGAAAAAATTCATCGGCATGTCGCCGTTCTGCGTGCTGGCCACGTCAGGCGCGGACGGCAGCGTCGATGCATCGCCGCGCGGCGGCAATCCCGGCTTCATCCATGTCGCGGGACCGAACCTGCTCTTGATGCCGGATCGCTCGGGCAACAACCGCATCGACAGTTTTCGCAACATCGTCGAGGGAAGTGGCTTCGTGCAGCTGATCTTCTTCGTGCCTGGGATCGACGAGACGCTGCGCGTCGGCGGCAAGGGCAAAGTGTCCGCGGAGGCGGAGCTGATGGCCTCGATGGTGGAGTTCGGCAAACCGCCGCGCGCCGTGCTGCGCATCGACGTGAGGGAGGCCTATTTCCACTGCGGCAAGGCGCTGATGCGCTCGAAATTGTGGGGAGGTGAGCGGGTGGAGCGCTCGGTGATGCCCAGCATCGGCGAAGTGATCCACGACCAGACAGGTCTTGGCGAGCGCGAAAGCCAGGACGTGATCTACGAGCGCTACAAGACGCAGTTGTAGAGCTCCGTCATGCCCGGGCTCGTCCCGGGCATCCACGACTTAACGGTATCGCGGCGACGAAGACGTGGATGGCCGGGACAAGCCCGGCCATGACGAAGTGATAGCGTTGCGTGCTAAAGCGAGCGGAACACTCAGTCCCCGTTCTCCAAGCCGCCGACATGCTTCTGTGTGTAGAGATCAAGCCCGATGCGCTTGATCAAATCGAGTTGGGTTTCGAGGAAATCGATGTGATGTTCCTCATCCTTCATCACGCTCTCGAACAGATCGCGCGAGACGTAATCCTTGACGCCATGGCAATAGGTCGCGGCTTCCTGATAGAGCGTGCGCGCGGTCATCTCGGTTGCAAGATCGCATTCGATGATCTCCTGAACGTTCTGGCCGATGCGCAAGGGATCGAGCACCTGCATGTTGGGGAAGCCGTCGAGGAACAGGATCCGGTCGGTGAACTTGTCGGCGTGCTCCATCTCCTCGATGGATTCCTTGCGCCAGACCTTGGCCATTTCCAAAAGGCCCCAATTGTTCAGGAGCCGGTAATGCAGCCAGTACTGGTTGATCGCGGTGAGCTCGCTGCGCAGGCCCTTGTTGAGGAAGTCGATAACTTTGGGATCGCCCTGCATGGTCCACTCCGATTTTCCCAGGCCAAACGCGACCTGCCACTGCATTTAGAACGCTTCTAAATGAGTTTAGTGCCGAGAGCAACCGTTCCGCGAAAAAAGCGGTGGAAACGGCGGAAATCAGTGGAATTCGAAGGGGTTTTCAGCAGGCCGCGAGGGCGAAGGCGAGCAGCTTGCTGCGCAGGCTCGTCGTTGGCGGCCTGGCGGCTGTGCGGGCAACCGGAGCAGCATTCCTTGGCGCAGGCACCGAGCGCTTCGTCGATGATGGTCTTGATGGTGCGCGCGCACCGGCCGCATTCGGCACTGCAGCCGAGGCAACCATAAATCTGTTTCGGATTTCGCGGCAGGTCCGTGGATGCGCTTACAGCATTACGGACATCGTGGTCGCTCAAAACGTTGCAGGAACAGACGATCATGAAACCGATAAAACCTTGGGTGATGCGACCTCATCGATATTTAAGAGCGCGACGAGATGCAAAAGGAAAAGCCGCATTTTCAAGCAATTCCAAACTGATGCCGGGGGAACACTGGAATGAATCTAAAAAGGCGTCGTTGCGGTAGGTCACACTGGCACTGATTTACCGGCAGGTTTTCGGCGTCAATCGCCACCACTGCCACCGCCGCCGCCGTCGCCACCGCCTCCTCCACTGTCGCCGCTGGAATCGCTGGACGAGGTCGAACTATCCGACGAAGAATTGTCGCTGCCGAACCATGAAAGCGGGTTCCAGCCGCCACCGCCGGAACTGTCGCCCGAGCCTATGCCGGAAGCGTCGCCACCTGTGCTCTCGCGCCTAGTCTTGCGGTTTTGCGCCCGGCTCATGAGCAGGTAGCAGATCAGCGACGTCCCGCCGACCGCCACCATGAATGCCGTCATTCCGCTCGTCATTGTGTCCTTGCGTTCCGGGGCTGAGGAGGAACCTTTGGTATCTACACACCGCAATTTGCCGGTTCGTCCCATTTTCGTCGCCCCGGACGCACAGGCCGTTCATTGATCATTCAAGCGAAATGTGGAACTTTTGCCGGGACAAGATTTGACGTCCTTTGCTCCCCACGAGAAAGGTGAAGCCATGAAGAAGACATTGATGGCGCTCGGCGCCGCCGCCGCATTGACCGTTTCGGCCGTAGCGATCCCCGCTCCCGCCCAGGCGCAGCGCGGCGTTGCAGCGGGCGTCGCCGCCGGATTGATCGGTGGCGCCATCGTCGGCGGCGCGATTGCTTCGCAGAACGGCTACTATTATGGCCCGGCTATTATTCCCCCGGCTATGGCGGCCCGGCCTATGTCGTCGATCCCGGCTACGGCGAATCCTGCTTCTGGCAGCGGCAGCGGTTCTGGGATGGTTACGGCTGGCGGGTCCGCAACGTCAGGGTTTGCGACTAGAGCGCTATCGGTTCTGATTGCATCAGAACCGAAGCTCTAGATTCTAGTTTTGACGCGTTTTCTTCACGCGAACCGGTATCCACTTCGCTCGAAAACGCTATGGCGAGCCGTTCATCTTCATTAAATTGCGTCTAGCATCCCGGAACAGCGCGGCTTTTCCGGGATGCACGCCTTTTCCGGCCCGAAAAAGACCGCTTTTTCCGGTCACGCTTCGGGAACGTTTACTTTCGATTGACCCATGTCGAAGCGGCAGTTCGAAACGGCGTGTGAGTCATCCCTAAACCCGGCGCTCGAAGGCGCCACCCCAGGAGAGCCCAGGACATGAAGAAGACATTTGCTGCCTTGGTCGCGGTCGCAACGATTGCCGGTTCGCTAGCCTCGACACCCGCAAGCGCACAGCGTGGCGTTGCCGCAGGCGTGGCGGCCGGCTTGCTCGGCGGCGCGATCATCGGTGGCGCAATCGCCTCCAGCCGCCCGGCCTACGGCGGTCCGGTGTATGTGGAAGAAGCGCCCTATCCGGCGTGCCGCATGGTTCGCGAGCGCTTCTGGGACGGCTATGACTGGCGCTATCGCCGCGTCGAGATCTGCAACTGATCTGATCGATTGGCGCGCGAGCCGCGCGTCTTGATCGAAAGCCTGGCCGATATCTCGGCCGGGCTTTTTCTTTGACCGGTCCTGTAGCCCGGGCGAGCGAAGCGACCCCGGGGACAGGGGCGACAAAACCACCGGCGATTCCATTTGGCTGGCACCGCCCCCGGATTGCGCTTCGCTCCATCCGGGCTACGGGTCAACGCCCCGCGCCGATCGAGCGCAGCACCGCTTCGCTCGGCCAGCAATCGACCTTGAGGCCGGCGGACTTCTGATACGCGCCGAGCGCCGCGCGGGTCTGCATGCCCGCCTTGCCGTCGAGCTTGTCCTTGTAGAGGCCGATGCGCGTCAGATGACGCTGCATCGCCTCGACATCGGCGGAGCGCAACTGCGTCGAGGCGGACCATGGTGTGGCGAACGGCTGCGGGCTCGTCATGCGGTCGGCGAGATGGCCGACGAACAGCACATACAAGTCGGAGAAATTATATTCCTTGATGACGAAGTAGTTTTTCGTGGTCAGGAATGCCGGGCCGTAGATGCCCTCCACCTGCAGCAGCGAGGCCGGTTGCGCCTGCTCCGCCGCGCTCAGCTTTTGTCCGCGCACCGGCACAAAACCCGCGCGCAGCCATTCGGCGATCGGCTTGGTCACCTCGGGCACGCCCATGGTGCAATCGACATTGGCGGGCGCCTTCACCTCATAGGCCCAGCGAACGCCCGGCTGCCAGCCCTTGTTGACGAGCTGCTGCGCGGCAGCGGCCAGCGCGTCCGGCACCGAATGCCAGATGTCGACCCGGCCATCGCCGTCGAGATCGACGCCGTGCTTGTAATATTCGGACGGCAGGAACTGCGTGTACCCGGTGGCGCCGGCCCAGGATGAGCGGAAGTCTTTGCGCGCCACTGCGCCCTCGCCGAGAAGCTTCAGCGCCAGGATGAATTCACCCCGGTACTGATCCTTGCGTCGCCCGACATAGGCCTGCGTGGCAACGACGCGCAGCGTGTCGTAAGGCAGCCGGTAGCGGCCATAGTCGGTCTCGCGGCCCCAGATCGCGAGCACGATGCTTGAAGGAACGCCGAAACGCTTTTCGATCTCGGTGAGCGCCGCGCGATGCTTCTGCATCAGCTTCTGCCCTTCGGCTGCGAGCCGCGCGATGGAAGCTTCCTTCACGTAATCGGCCGGCACCTGCACGAACTCGGCTTGCGACGGTGCGCCGGTGGCGGGCCGGCCGGGCAGCAGGAGATCGGGCAATTTGTAATCGGGTTCGAGCCCCCTCGTCTCGGCATCGAAGGTCGCGCGCGACACGCCGGCCGCCTGCGCCTCCGGCCACAGGGAAGCAATGAACTGGGTGAAAGCAGCATCGGCGGCGTGAACCGGGCGCACCGCGCCCGGCGTCATCGCTGCCAGTATCAGAACCGCGGCTATCAACCCCTGTCGCAAACCGGAATCCTGTCGATCGACACGCCGCCCATCAATGCGAGGCGGCCTTGGCATGTTCGGTGGAAACATTCGACAACCTGTCGACATAGGCAATGCCGATCGCCGACAGAATGAAAACCGTGTGGATGATAGTCTGCCACATCACGCCGGTTTCGGTGTAGCCGCTCTTGCCCGAGGCCAATCCTCCGGCCTCGATGAAGGTGCGCAACAGGTGGATCGACGAGATGCCGATGATGGCCATCGCCAGCTTGATCTTGAGCACGCTGGCGTTGACGTGGCTGAGCCATTCCGGCTGATCGGGATGTCCTTCCAGATTGAGGCGGGAGACGAACGTCTCGTAGCCACCGACGATGACCATCACCAGCAGGTTGGAAATCATCACCACGTCGATCAGGCCCAATACCGCGAGCATGATCTGCTGCTCGCTGAAATCGAAGGCGTGGGCGAACAGGTGCCACAACTCCTTCAGAAACAGCACCACATAGACGCCCTGCGCGACGATCAGGCCAAGATAGAGCGGCAGTTGCAGCCAGCGGGAGCTGAAGATCAGCAGCGGGACCGGACGCAATGCCTTCCTCTGAGCTTTGGGCGGCAACGGTGTTTCGGGAGTAAGGGACATTCAGGAGGGCTCGCTTGCGGAGGATTCGAATTGCGGAAGGCGGTCTATATCTACGCAATCTGACCGCGCTGTGAAGCGACAACTGGCCGCAGCGGATATTACGGGATCGTCACGTTATTCCTAGCTTCAAGGCAAAATAGCGGTCTTGCACGCCCGGCGCGAAAAGTTTGCCCAAGCCTGATCTCGCGATCGAGAAGCATGCGCTGTCAGCACGGCGAGAGCAACGATCGGCGCCCGGCCCATCCGTTTACAGCTACGTTCAGCGAGAAGCAGGAACAGGCTAAGTGCACGCAGTCTATCAGCAGGTCGTCCCTGCGAACGCAGGGACCCATAGCCACCGAACGCAGATGCGTTAGACGGCATTAGCAATTACTGCCATATCGATAGATCACGCGGTATGGGTCCCTGCGTTCGCAGGGACGACACTTGTTACGCCGCCGCAGCCCAGCACATCGGCCAATGCCTGAAATCACCGCGTCAGCTTCTTGTACTTCACGCGATGCGGAATGATGCTGTCCTGGCCGAGCCGGCGCATCTTGTCCTTCTCATAGTCCTGGAAGTTGCCCTCGAACCATTCGACATGGCTGTCGCCTTCGAAGGACAGGATGTGGGTGGCGATGCGGTCGAGGAACCAGCGGTCATGGCTGATGATGACGGCGCAGCCGGCGAAATCCTCCAGCGCCTCTTCCAGCGCGCGCAGCGTATCGACGTCGAGGTCGTTGGTCGGTTCGTCGAGCAGCAGCACGTTGGCGCCGGACTTGAGCATCTTGGCGAGATGCACGCGGTTGCGCTCGCCGCCTGACAGCGCGCCGACTTTCTTCTGCTGGTCGGCGCCCTTGAAGTTGAACGAGGAGCAATAGCCGCGCGAGTTGACCTCGCGCTTGCCGAGCAGGATCAGTTCGTTGCCGCCGGAAATCTCCTCCCAAACGTTTTTCTTGCCGTCGAGATCGTCGCGCGACTGATCGACGTAACCGAGGTGCACGCTCTCGCCAACCGTGATCGTGCCCTGGTCCGGCTTCTCCTGTCCGGTGATCATGCGGAACAGCGTGGTCTTGCCGGCGCCGTTGGCTCCGATCACGCCGACGATGCCGCCCGGCGGCAGCTTGAAGGTGAGGTTATCGATCAGCACGCGATCGCCGAAGCTCTTGCTGAGACCTTCGAAGTCGACGACGTTCTGGCCCAGGCGCTCGGCGACGGGAATCGTGATCTGCGCGGTCGTGGTCTGCTTCTCGCTCGCCTGCTTCAGCAGATCTTCATAGCGCTGATAGCGCGCCTTGGACTTGGCCTGGCGCGCTTTCGGCGAGGACGCGATCCACTCCTGCTCGCGGGCGAGCGTCTTCTGGTGCGCGGCATCCTCGCGGCCTTCCTGCTCCAGCCGCTTCTGCTTCTGCACCAGCCAGGACGAATAATTGCCCTCGTAGGGAATGCCCTTGCCGCGATCGAGTTCGAGGATCCACCCCGTGACGTTGTCGAGGAAGTAGCGGTCGTGGGTCACGATCAGGATCGCGCCGGGATAGTTACGCAGATGGCCTTCCAGCCACGACACAGATTCGGCGTCGAGATGGTTGGTCGGCTCGTCCAGCAGCAACAGCTCCGGCTGGTCGAGCAGCAGCTTGCACAGCGCGACGCGACGGCGCTCGCCGCCCGAAAGCTTGGTCACATCGGCATCGTCGGGCGGACAGCGCAGCGCGTCCATCGCCTGGTCGACCTTGCTGTCGAGATCCCAGAGGCCCGCGGCCTCGATCTGGTCCTGCAGCTTGGTCATCTCGTCGGCGGTTTCTTCTGAATAATTCATCGCCAGTTCGTTGTAGCGATCGAGGATCGCCTTCTGCTTGGCGACGCCCTCCATGACGTTCTCGCGAAC
Source organism: Bradyrhizobium algeriense (assembly GCF_003062295.1). GTDB lineage: Bacteria > Pseudomonadota > Alphaproteobacteria > Rhizobiales > Xanthobacteraceae > Bradyrhizobium > Bradyrhizobium algeriense. The sequence goes on from NZ_PYCN01000013.1 coordinate 12,163, forward strand.
CGACTTGGAAGGATCGAGGTGCGGCTCCTGCTCGAGATAGCCGACGCGGGCGCCCTCGGCGACCCAGGCCTCGCCATTATATTCCTTATCGAGGCCGGCCATGATCTTGAGCAGCGTCGACTTGCCGGAGCCGTTGACGCCGAGCACGCCGATCTTGGCGTCGGGGTAGAACGACAGATGGACGTTATCGAGCACCTTCCGGGTCGGGTAGCTCTTGGTCAGACCTTGCATGAAATAGACGAACTGGCGCGCCATCGAGAGCCCTTAGAATCGTTGGATTTTGCGGAGATTTGCTGCCGCTGATGTAGCTGCGTGGCCCCGAAAGGGCAACCGCGGGAACCCGTTTTCCATCCGTTCACCACGGATGAATACGGGTTGGACACCATGTGGGCCGAGATCCCGACAATTGAAACTATCTTTTAATAAATCAGGCGAAAACTCGTTTTCAGGCGCCGAATAAGGCGTTTACGCGGCCAGCCGCCGCGACTGAAAAAAGGGCCCGCGTCATGGCTACGATCAGCTCGGCATCCCTGCACGCCCCGGCGAACAGCCGCGACGGACTGGAAAAACCCTTCGCAGAACTCCGCGCCTTCTTGCGCCAGTTCATCGCCAAAGCGTTCGATCCCTACCGGCCGGAACTGCACTATATGCGCGGCCCGGGCCCGGCTTGGCGCGCCAAGCATCCCGGCCGTTCGAACTGAGCTATCCGGTTATTTGAGGCAGCCCCGCATTTAAGTCCGCTTGCGCCATCTCTGATTGCGCGCAACCATGGCGACCTTTCCCGACGGCCATCCCGCCGTCGTCCTCGCCATCAACGGACCATCCCCATGACGCGGCTGCGCTGTGCAATCCTCGACGACTATCTCAATGTGGCGCTCTCGGTCGCCGACTGGTCCAAAGTCTCCGACCGCGTCGACGTCACGGTGTTCAACCAGCCGTTTGCTACGGCTGAGGCCGCTGCCGGTGCGCTCAAGGATTTCGAGATTATCTGCGCGATGCGCGAACGCACCCCGTTCCCGCGCACGATGTTTGCCGCGCTGCCCAATTTGAAACTCCTGATCACCTCGGGCATGCGCAATGCCGCCATCGATATGGAAGCCGCCAAGGAGCACAAGGTGACGCTGTGCGGCACGCAATGGGGCCGTGACCCGACCGCGCCGCTGACCATGGGCCTGATCCTGGAACTGACCCGCAATATCGGCCGCGAAAACGCCCGCATGCATGCCGGCGAGCCCTTGCAGAAATTCGTCGGCATGGAGATCGAGGGCCGGACGCTCGGGGTGATCGGCCTCGGCAAGCTCGGCACCAAGGTGTCGAAACTGGCACAGGCCTTCGGCATGAACGTGATCGCCTGGAGTCCGAACCTGACACCGGAGAAGTGCAAGGAAGCCGGCGTGACCTACGCCAGCAAGGAAGAGCTGTTCTCGACCGCCGACATCGTCACCATCCATGTCGTGCTGAGCCAGCGCTCGCGCGGGCTGGTCGGGCGTGATGACCTCGCGCGAATGAAGCCGACCGCCTACCTCGTCAACACCGCGCGCGGACCGATCGTCGACGAAGGCGCGCTGCTGGAGGCGCTGACGCAAAAGAAGATCGCGGGCGCCGGCGTCGACGTGTTTTCGGTCGAGCCGCTGCCGGTCGACCATCCCTTCCGCAAGCTCGACAACATGGTGCTGACGCCGCATCTCGGCTACGTCACCGGAGACAGCTTTCGAAACCACTACCAGCAGATGGTTGAGGGCATCGACGCCTGGTTCAAGGGCGAGCCGAAGCAGCGGTTGGCCTGAGCGAGTTCAAGCGGCGTGTTGCGTGGCCCGGCTCGCGACCTCCGCGAATCCCTGGCGCCACGACGGATGCGCCGGCCGCCAGCCCAGCTCCCGCCTGGCCTTGGCGTTGGAGCCTGCCCGCACCTCGGTCATCATCGAAACCAGGTGCTCGCCGGCGAACAACCGGCCAAGCCAGGCCGGCACGCGTATCGGCGGCCTGGCTCCAACCAGGGCGGCAAGGGCGGGCAGCCATTCGCTGACTTCAGCCGGTTCATCGTCGACGATGTTGTAGATGTTGCCGGGCTCGCCGCGCTCGACGGCGGCAACGGTAGCGGCGGCCGCATCATCGACGTGGATGAACGACCACTGGCCGCCACCGCCGCCGATCAACGGCACGCGCCGGCGGCGCAACTGGTCGATCATCGCGCGCGAGAGCATTCCGGTGTCCGGGCCGTAGAATGATCCGTATCGCAGGACGATACCTTCCGGACTTGCCGAGCCGGTGACGGCGTCCTCCAGATACCGGATCGCTTGGAGGGTGCGGTGCAGTTGCTCCGGCGGATCGGGATCCAGTTCATCGGCCTCCGCCTTGATCTGCTCGCCGCCGCGGCCGTAGGTCCAGCCGCAAAAGCTCTGGGCGATGAAACGTTTCACCCCGGCTTCGCGGGCGGCCGCCAACAGGAAATCGGTGCCTTCCGTGCGCAACCGGTTGGTGGTGGCGAAGGCACGATCGAAATGCCTGAGATCGGTAACTGCCGCCAGATCGGTCATCTGGTCGATGATGATGTCGGGCTTCGCCGCGATCACGGTGTCAAGAATGGCCGCCTCGTCGAGCCCATTGGCGATCGCAGGTTCGGCGCCCATCCGTTTGATGATCACGGCCTTCGCCGGCGTTCGCGTCGTGCCGACGACGGAATGACCGGCTGCAATGAGCTGCGGAACGAGCTGAAGGCCGACGGCGCCGGTGGCGCCCGCAACAAGAATTCGCATGGCGTGATCCTCATATTCGTTGCGACCGAGCGGCAGGTAGTCGGAGCGAATGTGAAATCAAGCGTGCGAACGTGGCGGCGGCGAAAATCTGTGCGAGCCGCGGAACTCAGATTAGCCGAGGGCCGATTGCACCTCGTACCCCAACAAAAAGGCGCGCTCTCGGCGCGCCTTAAATGCTTGTCCGGCCAACAGGCCTATCAGCGAATCGTGACCGGCGCGGGCAGCGGCGGCACCACCGTCGGCTGCTGCGCGCCGGGAACGGGCGCCAGTTGGGCCTGAGAAGCCGGTCCCGGGGCTGCTGCGGCAGCCGGGCCAGCGGACGGCGCCGGAGCGGCCGACGCGCTTGCGGTGTTGGCGGGCGGCGCCCCTCCTGGCATCACCACCACGCGGGTGCCGACCTTGGCGCGCTCGAACAGATCCGAGACGTCCTCGTTCAGCATGCCGATGCAGCCCGAGGAGACGAACTTGCCGATCGTCGAGGGCTGGTTGGTGCCGTGAATGCGGTAGATGGTCGAACCGAGATACATCGCCCGCGCGCCGAGCGGATTGCCGGGGCCGCCGGCCATGAAGCGCGGCAGATAGGGCTGACGCTCGATCATCTCGGTCGGCGGATGCCAATCCGGCCACTCGGCCTTGCGGCTGATCTTCTGCACGCCGTTCCAGGTAAAACCGTCGCGGCCGACGCGGACGCCGTAGCGGATCGCGCGGCCGCCACCAAGCACGTAGTAGAGGTGGGTGTTCGAGGTATCGACGACGATGGTGCCCGCGGGCTCCTTGGTCGCAAAGGACACTTCCTGACGGCGCAGGTGCGCCGGAAGCTGCGCAGGGCCCACTTCCGGCTGCTCTTCCGGCGGCAGCGCAGCGAGCTGCACCGGCCTGCCGTCGGCGCCAACCGAAGGCTGCTGCGGTTGCGGGAGCGCGCCGGTAGCCGGTGCGGCGCCGACCGATCCCGGCGGGCGCAGGCCAGCGCGGTCGTCGTTCGGATAGACGATGCCGGCGCCGGGAATGCGGCTGTCGCCGCGATCCGAATAGGCCGGCTGCTGCTGCTGCTGACCGGGCGGGCGGTCCGCATAGATCACCGGCGGTGGACCGGCCGGGCGGCCGTAACGCGGATCGTCGGGCGAAAGGATCGGGCCAGTCGGCGTCGGGGCGCCGCGGTCAGAATAAACAGGCGCGCCGCGGTCCGAATAGACCGGGGCGGCGGCCGGACGGCCATAGCGCGGATCGCTGGGTGACAGCACCGGGCCGGGCGGCGGCAACGCGGCCGCGTTCTGACCGTCCGGCGCGTCGTCATCATCAAGTGCGTCGAAATCGGGTTCGCCGGGGCGGCGGCGTTCATCAGTCGCATAGCCACCGGGAACATACGGTCCCGGAGCCGTCGAATAGACCTGACCTTGGGACGCCTGGCCCTGGTAGACTTGGCCTTGATAGACCTGACCTTGGGCGGGATAGCCCTGCTGCGCATGGGCGAGCGAAGTACCCGCCAAGCCAGCGGCCATGGCAGCACAAATCGTCAGAATGCGGTTATTCATCATCGCCTTTGTATAGACCCCAAGCCCCACCGGACGGTTAACGGCAGATGACGGAAGATAGCGGCACATTCAAGACAAGTCCGCGAAATTCGGCGTTCCAGTCATTTGTGATCGCCGCCCAGTGCGGCACAGATGCCTCAGCGCGCCGGAAATCGCCATTGTGGACGGTCAGCGACTTCAGACTGAAGATTTTGCAACAAAAAGCCACCGGGCACTGAGATACTCTCAAATCGGCCTGATTCGCGCGCACCCACGCGCGCCTCACGAATCAGGCCACACAGTGGTCACCGCGTTCCCCTGGCAATCAATAACCCTCCAGCGATCAAGGAGGGTGGAACTCGAGTCCATGCTTCCCGGCTTTCGTTTCCTGTTCACTGCGATCGTCCTGTCGATGTCGGTCCTGGTTTTTGGGCTTGGCGCCGCCGCCCTGTTGCGCTCCGCGCATGAGGAATTTGCCAACCTTCCCTCGCGGCGGGCGACGCCCGAGCCGATGTTTGCCCGACTGAATGACGGCCCGCCGCCGACGCTGGCGCTGCTGCGGGTCGATCCGCCGGCCGCAGAGAAGCCGGCGGAGAATGTCCCGGCAGCAGCCCCGGACGTCCCGGCGCCGGCCGGACAGGCCCTCGACGCCCCTCCGGCGGAGCCCGAGAAACTGGCAGCCGTGAGTCCGGCTGAGCCGATGCAGGTTGAAGCGGCAAAGCCGGAAGACCCGGCAAAAGAGGCAATCGCGGAGACGACACCGGCCGCCCCGGCGGCAGCCGAGCCGCCGGTCAACGCGGAAGTGAAACTCGCCGCCATACCGGACACGCCGGAGCCGGCCGCCGCCACCCCGCCTCCACTGGCACCGGATATTTATTCATTCGAAGGCAACGCCGCCGCCGCCCGGATCGCGACGCTCGGTGGTCCCGCCGTCGTCGTCGACGAAAAGACAGCGGCCAAGACCACGGAAGCGAAGACCACGGAAGCCACGACGACGGAAGCGAAGCCGGACCAGAGCGCCGTCAAGAAGCGGACTGCGCAGCGGGTTCAGGAACGGCGACGGGTTGCTGCGCAGCGGGCGCGTCTGGCGCGAGAGGCGGCGCTGGCTCAACAGCAGCAATTCGCCAATCCGTTCGGGCTGACCCCGGTGGCACGCGCGACGAGGTAGTGCCTGGATTGAGTTCAGGCCGGACCGGTCGCGACCGGCGGGCCGTCGGCTGCGCCCCACTCCGTCCATGAGCCGTCATACAGCGCCGGGTTCTCGACGCCGAGGCGATAGAGCGCCAGCGTCAGCACGGCGGCGCTGACACCGGAGCCGCAACTGGTCACGATCGGTGCGTCGAGCTTCACGCCGGCGCCCGAGAACGCCGCGCGCAATTCTTCCAGCGATTTCATGGTGCCGGTCGCGGCATCGAACAGGTGGTTGTAGGGCAGGCTGAGACTGCCCGGGATATGCCCGGAGCGAAGGCCCGCCCGCGGCTCGGCCACCTTGCCCTGGTACCGCTCGTTGGCGCGTGCATCGATCACCTGCTCGGCGCGGCTGGCGAGATTGGCGATGAGCTGCTGCATGCTGCGCGTGCGCCGCGCATCGAACGCCGCCTTGAAGGTCGCAGGCTTCGGCGTCACCTCACCGTTCTCGACCTTGCGGCCCTCGGCGACCCACTTCTTCAAGCCGCCATTGAGTATGCGCACGTCCTTGCCGAACGACAGGAACATCCACCACACCCGGGGTGCGGCGACCCAGCCGCCGGAATCGTAGAGCACAACCGTGTCGTCATTGCCGATCCCGAGCCCGCCGACATCACGGCCGAATTGCTCGGCTGATGGGAACATGTGCGGCAGCGGGTTGGAATGATCGGACACCGCGTCGACGTCGAAGAACACCGCGCCGGGAATATGCGCGGCGAGATAATCGTCCTTCGGCAGCGGCAGCACGCCCGGCATCTTGAACGAGGCGTCGATCACCTTGACGCCGGGATCATTCAGGTGCGCGGCAAGCCATTCGGTGGAGACGAGCGGGTCGGTGGTGGTAGGCATGGCAAAATCCTTGCTGTCATTCCGGGGCACGCAAAGCGTGAACCCGGAATCTCGAGATTCTCCGATGTGCAATTGCACATCGTAGTTCGCTTCGCGCCCCGGAATGACGTGGGAAAAACTACTTCTTCTTCGGCTCCCACTTCTCGATCGGGCCGCCGGCGTCGCGCCAGGCGGCGAAACCGCCGCCCATATGGGCGACCGGCTTCAGGCCCATGTCCTGCGCGGTCTTGGCCGCGAGCGCCGAGCGCAGGCCGCCGGCGCAGTGGAAGATGAATTTCTTGTCCTCCTGGAAGATCGGCTTGGCGTAGGGGCTTTGCGGATCGATCCAGAATTCAAGCATGCCGCGGGTGCAGGAGAACGCGCCGGGGATCTTGCCCTCGCGCTCGATCTCGCGGGGGTCGCGGATATCGACGATCACGACGCCCGGGTCCTGCGCGGCCTTGATGGCGTCAGTGGCGCTGACAGTCTCGATCGCGGCGTTGGCTTCGTCGATCAGGGATTTGATGCCGCGGTGGATGGTCTGGGGCATGAACTCTTCCTTGGTTGTTCTTGCACCGTCATTCCGGGATGGTCCGAAGGACCAGACCCGGAATCTCGAGATTCCGGGTTCGCGCTGCGCGCGCCCCGGAATGACGGCGATGGCCTACCGCACCAGTTCCTTCATCGCGCCTTCGAGGCCTTCGATCGTGATCGGGTACATGCGCTCCGAAAGCAGCCGGCGGATGATGGTGGTGGATTCCGAATAGTCCCAGTGCTTCTGCGCCACAGGATTGAGCCAAACCGTGTGCGGATAGGTGCGCGTGATGCGCTCCAGCCAGACCGAGCCGGCCTCCTCATTGACGTGCTCGACCGAGCCGCCCGGCACCATGATCTCGTAAGGGCTCATCGAGGCGTCGCCGACGAACACCACCTTGTAGTCGTGTGGGTATTTGTGCAGCACGTCCCAGGTCGGCGTGCGGTCGGTGAAGCGGCGCTTGTTCTGTTTCCAGACGCCTTCATAGAGGCAGTTGTGGAAGTAGAAATACTCCATGTGCTTGAACTCGGACTTCGCCGCCGAGAACAGCTCCTCGACCTGCTCGATATGCGAATCCATCGAGCCGCCGATGTCGAAGAACACCAAAACCTTCACGGCATTGCGCCGCTCGGGCCGCATGTGGACGTCGAGATAGCCGTGGTTGGCGGTTTCCCGGATCGTGGTGTCGAGGTCGAGTTCGTCGGGCGCGCCGGTGCGCGCGAATTTGCGTAAGCGCCGCAGCGCGATCTTGATGTTGCGGATGCCGAGCTCGACATTGCCGTCGAGGTCTTTGAACTCGCGCTTGTCCCACACCTTCACGGCGCGGTTGTTGCGGTTCTTCTCCTGCCCGATTCTTACGCCTTCGGGATTGTAGCCATGGGCGCCGAACGGCGAGGTTCCTGCCGTGCCGATCCACTTGTTGCCGCCCTGGTGACGGCCCTGTTGTTCCTTCAGGCGCTGGCGAAGCGTCTCCATGAGCTTGTCCCAGCCCATCGCCTCGATCTGCTTCTTCTCTTCCTCGGTGAGGTATTTTTCGGCCAGCTTCTTCAGCCACTCGGCGGGAATGTCCGCCTTCTCCATGGCGTCCAGCAGGCTTTCCAGCCCCTTGAACACGGTGCCGAAGACGCGGTCGAACTTGTCGAGGTTACGCTCGTCCTTCACCAGGGCGGCGCGGGAGAGATAGTAGAAATTCTCGACCGTCTGATCGGCGAGGTCGGCGTCGAGCGCCTCCATCAGCGTCAGATATTCACGCAGGGTCACCGGGACCTGCGCGTCGCGCAGCGATGTGAAGAATTGCAGGAACATGGGATACAGATTGCCCGCCGGACCGCACACGTCAAGAGGCGGCGCACGTCAAGGGCCGGCGCATAGCTGTCAGGCCTAGACCGGGAGGCTTTTTCAATTACAATTGAGCCATAAACGGCTTATTCCGGCAGGGGAAATTCAATGGGCATCATTGCGGCACTGATCATCGGCGGTATCGCGGGCTGGCTTGCCGGGCTGATCGTGCGCGGCGCAGGGTTCGGGCTGATCGGCAACATCGTCGTCGGCATCATCGGCGCCCTGCTGGCGAGCTGGCTGTTGCCGCAACTGGGCGTCAGCCTCGGCGTGGGCTGGGTCCGCGATATCATCAACGCCACCATCGGCGCGGTGATCATCCTGGTGATCCTGTCGCTGATCAGACGCTGAGGATAAACGCATCAATTTCAATCGCGACCGCCGGACCGGCGGTCGTTTACTGTTCAGGCCGCGAGCGGCCCAAGAACGAAGCAACAAGGCAAACGGATAGATGAAATTTACCGGCACCAAGGACTATGTCGCCACCGACGACCTCAAGGTCGCCGTCAACGCCTCGATCGTGCTCGAGCGCCCGCTGCTGATCAAGGGCGAGCCCGGCACCGGCAAGACCGTGCTGGCGGAGGAAGTCTCGAAAGCGCTCGGCGCACCACTGCTGACCTGGCACATCAAGTCCACCACCAAGGCGCAGCAGGGCCTGTACGAGTACGACGCGGTGTCGCGCCTGCGCGACAGCCAGCTCGGCGATCCCCGGGTTTCCGACATCTCGAACTACATCAAGCGCGGCAAATTGTGGGACGCCTTCACCCATGACAAGCGCCCGGTGCTGCTGATCGACGAGATCGACAAGGCGGATATCGAATTTCCGAACGACCTGCTGCTCGAACTCGATCGCATGGAGTTCTTCGTCTACGAGACCGGCGAGAACATCAAGGCGAGCCTGCGCCCGATCGTGATGATCACCTCGAACAACGAGAAGGAACTGCCGGACGCGTTCCTGCGCCGCTGCTTCTTCCACTACATCAAGTTCCCCGACGCCGACACCATGGGCCGGATCGTCGACGTGCATTTCCCCGGCATCAAGAAACGCCTGGTGGAAGAGGCGCTGCGGATATTCTTCGAGGTGCGCGAAGTGCCGGGCCTGAAGAAGAAGCCCTCGACCTCCGAGTTGCTCGACTGGCTCAAGCTGCTCTTGAACGAGGACATCACCCCGGAAATGCTCAGGGAGCGCGACCCGCGCAAGCTGATCCCGCCGCTGCACGGCGCGCTGCTCAAGAACGAACAGGACGTGCACCTGTTCGAGCGGCTGGCGTTCCTCAGCCGGCGCGAAGTGTGATTCGCTGACGACTACCGCGCCAGAACCCCAAGGTTCTGGCGTTTTGCTTTCAAAACACAACAAACCAAAAAGAACAGGGAAGATGAACGTTCAAACCCAGATCGACAGGGCTTCACCCCGCACATCAGAGCATTTCGACGTCCTGATCGCCGGCGCCGGGATTTCGGGCGTTGGCGCGGCCTACCACCTCGCCACGCAATGCCCGGGAACGAGCTTCGTCGCGCTGGAAGCGCAAAAGACTTTTGGCGGCACCTGGACCACGCATCGCTATCCGGGCATTCGCTCCGACAGCGACCTGCATACGTTCGGCTACCGCTTCAAGCCATGGACATCAGCGCCGATCGCAAGCGCCGCCGAAATCCTGAAATACATGGGCGAGGTGATTGAGGAGAACGATCTCGCGCCGCACATCCGCTATCAGCACACCATCACCTCCGCGAAATGGTCGAGCGCGGAAAACCTCTGGACCATCGAAGCCACCCGCACCGACACCGGCGAAAACCTTCGCTTCACCACTAATTTCTTCTGGATGTGCCAGGGCTATTACCGCCACACCGAGGGCTACACGCCGGAATGGAAGGACATGGCCAGGTTCAAGGGCCGCATCGTCCATCCGCAGAAATGGCCTGAAGACCTCGACTACAAGAACAAGCGCGTGATCGTGATCGGCTCGGGTGCTACCGCGGCGACGCTGATCCCGGCGCTGGCGAACGATTGCGCGCATGTCACCATGCTGCAGCGTTCGCCGACCTATTTCCGCACCGGGCGGAACGCGATAGAAATCGCCGAGGAGCTGCGGAAACTGCAGGTCGACGAGACCTGGATCCACGAAATCACGCGACGAAAAATCCTGTTCGATCAGGACGCCTTCACGCGCAAGACGTTCGCGGAGCCGGAAGCGGCGAAGAAGGATTTGCTGTCGGCGGTCGAAGCCTATCTCGGCAAGGACTACGACATCGCGACGCACTTCACGCCAAAGTACCGGCCGTGGCGGCAGCGCATCGCCTTCATTCCCGACGGCGATCTGTTCCAGGGCATCAAGTCCGGCAAGGCCTCCGTCGTCACCGACGAGATCGACCGCTTCACCGAAAAGGGCATTCTGCTGAAATCCGGCAAGGAGCTTGAAGCCGACATCATCGTCACCGCAACCGGTTTCAACCTCTGTGCCGATGGCGACATCGAATTCGCCATCGACGGCAAGCCGCTCGACTTCGCCGACACCGTGACCTATCGCGGCATGATGTTCACCGGCGTGCCGAACCTGGTCTGGGTGTTCGGCTATTTCCGCGCCAGCTGGACGCTGCGCGTCGACCTCGTCGCCGACTTCGTCTGCCGGCTGCTCACGCACATGAAGGAGACCGGCGCGAAAAAGGTGACGCCGGCGTTGCGTCCCGAAGACCACAACATGCCGCTGTTGCCCTGGATCGATCCGGAGAACTTCAATCCCGGCTACATGATGCGCGGCATGCATCTGCTGCCCAAGCGCGGCGAGAAGCCGGAATGGCAGCACAACCAGGATTACTGGGCGGAGAAGGACGAATTCCCGGGCATCGACCTCAAGGACAAGGCGTTCGTTTACGGCTGAGTCCGTCGCCTGACGCCGAGTGACGGTGACTCCGTCACTCGGTAAAGCTCAAGCGGGATGTGCCTCGATCACGTTGAAGCGGCCGGCTGAATAGGTCGTGACCAGATCGAAGCCGCTTCTGTCGAGCAATTCGCGGTACTGCGCCTTGGTGCGCTCGAGCCCTCCGGGCCCGCGAAGCATGTTCAGATCGCTCAACGCCTGCTCCCTGTCCTCAACTGCCATGGTCGGCGCCTCCGGCATCAGCCGTTCCACCAGAAGCAGCTTGCCGCTGTCAGGGAGCGCCTTGCGACAGTTTTGCAGGATCGTCACGCTGCGCGCATCGTCCCAGTCGTGAATGATGCTCTTGAGGATGATCGCATCTGCGATCGCCGGCACCGCCTCGAAGAAATCGCCGGCGGCGAATTCCACGCGGTCATCGACGCCGGTCTGCCTGAGATGCTTGCTTGCGGCTTCGGCACATCTCGGAAGATCGAAAACAGTTCCGCGCAGTTTCCGGTTTTGCTGTGCGATGGCGCCGAGCAATTCGCCGGACCCGCCGCCGACGTCCATCAAATGGCGTATCCCGCCGAAATCGTAGGCGCGTAGGACATCCGGCGTCACCAGCCGCGTGAGCTCGGTCATCGCAGCATTGAACTTGTCGACGATTTCAGGTGTTCGACCCATCAGCTCGAAAGCGTTGGCAAGGCCCTGCAATTCCGCCGCAGTCTTGCCAGTCATCACGGATTCAAGCATCCCGCTCCAGGCCTTTGAAATCATCTCGCCTTCAAAGATCGCCCAGCCCTTGAACGATTGCTCGGCGCCGCTGTCGAGGCAGGATCCCACTTCCGTCAATGCGTAGCGATCTTCGCCGCTACGCGAGCATATGCCGATGGTGGAGAGCACGGTCAGCAGACGTCCAAGCGCCCGTTCATCCGCCCCGGTTGCCTTGGCGAGCTTGCCAAGCGTCTGCGGTCCGTCCCGCAGCAGCTCGGCGAGCCCTAGTCTGGCGGCGACATAGATCACCGCCGTGACACGGTGCGACTGGATCAAATCGAAAAGCTTGAGGGCTGGTACTTGCGACGACATCGTGCCTCCTTTTGCCGTTGCAGATTCGAATGCGATCTCCCCGCGGGTTTGCCGAGCGCTGCTCGGAACTGGATTGGCGCTGCGGCTTTCGCCGGCCATTGCCAGTGCGAGGCGGGAGTTATTCGCTCCGACGACGCCTGCATGTCCATGGGAGTTGCAAGCTCGGCCGTGGAAGGGTGACGGCTAACCGGAGCAAGCGAAATGAGGTAATTCACAAAAGGTATGTATACTTTAATGGTATTTAGATGCGTCAAACAAGCCAATTTGCCATTTTCCAGCAACTATTGTATACATCTTGCACTCAGTAAGGGAGTGCAGCCATGCCATCCTCGTTTCCGCTCAACGCCTGGTACGCCGCCGCCTGGGATGTCGACCTCAAGCACGCGCTGTTTCCGCGCACGATCTGCGGCAAGCATGTCGTGATGTACCGCCAGTCCGACGGGCGGGTGTGCGCGCTGGAGGACGCCTGCTGGCACCGGCTGGTGCCGCTGTCCAAGGGGCGGCTCGACGGCGACACCGTCGTCTGCGGCTATCACGGGCTGAAATACAATGCGCAGGGCCGCTGCACCTACATGCCCTCGCAGGAAACCATCAATCCTTCCGCCTGCGTGCGCGCCTATCCCGTGGTGGAACGGCATCGTTTCATCTGGCTGTGGATGGGCGATCCGGCGCTGGCCGATCCCGCGCTGGTGCCGGACATGCACTGGAACGACGATCCGGCCTGGGCCGGCGACGGCAAGACCATTCATGTGAAGTGCGACTACCGCTTGGTGGTCGATAATCTGATGGACCTGACCCACGAGACCTTCGTGCATGGCTCCAGCATCGGCAACGACCACGTCGCCGAAGCGCCATTCGACGTCACCCATGGCGACAAGACCGTGACCGTGACGCGCTGGATGAAGGGCATCGATGCCCCGCCCTTCTGGGCGGCGCAGTTGCAGAAGCCGGGTGCGGTCGACCGCTGGCAGATCATCAACTTCCAGGCGCCCGGCACCGTCAATATCGACGTCGGCGTTGCGCCCGCGGGCACCGGCGCGCCGGAGGGCGACCGCTCGCAGGGCGTCAATGGCTTTGTGCTCAACACCATGACGCCGGAGACCGAAACCACCTGTCACTATTTCTGGGCCTTCGTCCGCAATTACCGGACCACCGAGCAGAAGCTGACCACCGATATCCGCGAGGGCGTTGCCGGCATCTTCCACGAGGATGAAATCATCCTCGAAGCGCAGCAGCGCGCGATGGACGAAAATCCGGACCGCACCTTCTACAACCTCAACATCGACGCCGGCGCGATGTGGGCGCGGCGCGTGATCGACCGCATGGTCGCGCGCGAGACCGCGCCGTATACCGCGCAAGCCGCGGAGTGAGATCATGAGCGAACGCGACGCCGAGCGCTCCGTCTCGCAAACCGTGCGCGCGCAACTCGCGCTGCGCGACATGATCCTGTCCGGGCGGCTGCGCCCGGGCGAGCGCATCTCCGAACTGCAGGCGGTCGAGATCACAGGCGTGTCGCGGACGCCGGTGCGGCTGGCGCTGGTGCGGCTGGAGGACGAAGGCCTGCTGCAGGCGATCCCCTCCGGCGGCTTCATGGTGAAGGCGTTCACCGAACGCGACATTTTGGACTCGATCGAGCTGCGCGGCACGCTGGAAGGCCTCGCGGCCCGCTTTGCGGCCGAGCGCGGCGTCAGCGCGCGCAGCCTCGAACCATTGAAGGAATGCCTCGCCGATCTCGACCAACTGGTTCGCCAGGATCCGATTTCGGTCGAAGCCTTTTCCGCCTATGTGACCATGAACGCGCGCTTTCACGCGCTTCTCAATGAACTCTCCGCAAGCGCGCCGCTGATCCGCGAAATCGATCGCGTCTCCGCGCTGCCGTTCGCTTCGCCAAGCGCTTTCGTGATGGCGCAGTCGGCACTGCCGGAAGCGCATCAGATCCTGCTGCTCGGGCAGGATCACCACCGCATCGTGGTGGACGCGATCGAGAACCGCGAGGGCGCGCGGGCCGAGGCCGTGATGCGCGAGCATTCACGCCTCGCCGCGCGCAATTTGCGGCTCGCGATCCGAAACCGCACGCATCTCGAACTGATGCCGGCGCTCGCTTTGCTCAAATCGTCAGCCGAATAGGAAAGCGCCCATGCGTTTTGCCGAGCAATGGAGCTGGTGCACCGTCGAAGCTATGCGCGACGTGACGCCCACGATCCGCGAATTCAGACTTCGTCCCGAGAACGGCCGCGTGCCGCCCTACCCGGCCGGCAGCCATATCGGCGTCAGCGTGGTGATCGACGGCCAGCCCACACGGCGCTCCTACTCGCTGGTGGAGAACAGCGATCCCAACAGCTATCGGATCGCTGTGCGGCTAGCGCCGGACAGCCGCGGCGGCTCGCGCGGCATGTGGAGCCTGACGCCGGGCGCGCGGATCGAAACGTCAAATCCGGCGTCCCTGCTCGACATCGACTGGACGAGGAAGAACTATTGCCTGATCGCAGGCGGCATCGGTATCACGCCGATCACAGGTATCGCCGCTGCCCTGCGCCGCAGGAATATCGCCGCTTCCCTGCACTACGCCGTCAAATCACGCGGCGATGCCGCCTTCCTCGACGAACTCTCGGCGCTGCTCGGCGATCGCTTGATCGTGCACGCCTCCGATGAAGGCGCCCGGTTCGACCTCGAAGCCACCTTCCGCGCTTTGCCTGACGATGCCATCGCCATCATGTGTGGACCGATGCGGATGCTGGAGGCGGCGCGGCGCGCCTGGAACGACGCGGGACGCGCGCCGGCCGATCTGCGCTACGAGACCTTCGGCTCCAGCGGCCTGAAGCCGACGGCCGAATTCCGCGTGCGCCTGAAGGATACCGACACCGAACTCGTCGTGCCGCAGAACAGCTCGATGCTGGACGCGCTGAACGGCGCCGGTTTTGAGGTGATCTCAGACTGCCAGCGCGGCGAATGCGGCGTCTGCGCAATCGACGTCGTTGCCGTCGAGGGTGAGATCGACCATCGCGACGTCTTCTTCAGCGACCAGCAGAAGCACGACAATCGCAAGATCTGCCCCTGCGTGTCGCGCGCGATCGGCGTCGTCACCATCGATACGCTGTACCGGCCGGAAGCGGCGCATCGTTAAGCGAACATCGTCAGCGCCGAATGCGCGCCCAGCGCCAGAAGCGGTCATTGAGCCGAAGTCGAATGCCTATCCAAGCCGCGTGGTTGCGTCAGCTCGCTTATCTCCAGGAGAAGGGCGTGAAATTCGACCGATGCATCGACCATCCCGCGCGGTCATCGGTCAGACGCTTGCTCCTACTCAGCCCTGGTCAATAGATTCTATTCAGCCATGTTACTGACGCAATCTCTGTCTTAGTCGATGAGAACTAAGAACACCTGTGCGAGGACCACACTGGTTCCCACAACGGTTCCACTGCCGGTATTGGAACGAATCCGCAAATAATTGGCGCGAGTTAGTCAACGCATCCGCGTTCGCTTGACCATTTTTTTGCGGCATCGGGAACCCAGCGTTCTAGAAAATCAATCAAGGAGTTATGATGTTGTTTCGCTCGCGCGCCGCAATTTGCGGCGCCGTACTTACGCTTGCGTTTTCTGTGCCCGTTGCTCGAAGTGAAATCGTTGCAGTTCATTCAAGCGCCGTCGTCGATGCCGCTACCGGGGATGCGATCGTTGGCGCTGCATCCACGTACAATCCGTTCCGGCCCGGATGGCGGGAGGGTGGTCCGAACACAGCCTCCGGTGAGCGCTATGATCCCTCTGTTTGGACGGCTGCCATCAAGACGAGCTTGCGCCAGAAATTTGGCGGGGTCCGATATGCCGCGAGGCCGAAGTATGCCCTCGTTGAGGCTGTAGGCAAGAAGGTCATCGTCAAGATAAATGACGTTGGGCCACTAACGCCTGGCCGCATCATTGACCTCAATGAGCGAGCGATGCGCTATTTCGATCCTAGCCTGCAGCTCGGGGTAATTTATAGCGTAATAGTCAGGCCGCTTTCCGGCGACTATTGGGTTCCCGGACCGGTTGGCTGAACATCGCACGTGAAAGAAGCAGAGCAAGACATGAGAGTTTCGGCGAATGTCCGCTCTGCACCATGAACCGCCACTGCGGGCAACCGGATGGCGCACGCGCACGCGGTCTTCAAGCAACGGCTGATCAGCCGCAATTCCAGATCGGCCCGATCGGCGTCCGCGTCCAGCAGGGGCCGAAGCTGCCGCCATTGTAGCGACCGCCGTAAAAGCCAGGCCGGCCGAAATAGTGCCAGTCGCCATCGTACCCGTAATAACTTGGGGTTGGATCGATATACCAGGGGCGCTGGTTGCGGCGCGCCACGCGCGAAGTCGAAGCTTTCCGGGCGTCAGCTGGAAGGCTGTTATTCGGTGGCTGCTGATAGCCCGGCAGGAAGCCGTATCCGTGCCAGCGTGGCGCCGGCCGCTTATGAGCCGGCGCAGCCGGCGCGACGACCGGCAGCAGCGATAGGATGATAGCAATCAATGGAAACACGAGGCGCGACATCAGCGCACCATAGACGGCCGACTGTTGAGAGGCGATTCAAATCTGAGTGCCCATTGCAGCGCAGTTGCTTCCGGTTCGCTTGCGAAACAACCGCTTTTGCGCCAGGAGCAGTCGTCCCGACAAGGGCGCGATTGTCCCAAAGCGGAAGGTTAGTATCATCCGGTCCACGCGGTATTAAACCGGGCGCGACACCACCGTCAAACCATTCGATAGCGCATTGCTGTCGATCGCTGCGATCGTGCGCGCGACAAGTTGCGGCAGGCCGGGAAAGGCCGCGAGATTCGGAAACACCTTGCGCACGAGGAATCCGTGCAAACTCAGATCCTTCTTGATCCGCAGTACCTCGTAGTCCGCGGCCGAGAAGCAGGTGCGCGCCGCTCGTTCGTTGAAGTAATTCCAGTGGTCGACAAAGTAGGAGAGCGGCCGGTTGTTGCCGCGAAGCCGCGCCCAGGTGAGTTCAGCCTTGCGTCGCCAACTTCCTTCATTGGGGAAGCGGAAGATCAGGACGCCGCCATCGGCGAGCACGGGCTTGAGCGAGCGTAAGGTGCCGACTGGATCGAGCATATGCTCGAAAACCTGGTCCGAAACGATGCAATCGAAGCGGTCGGTGCCGACAATGTCACCGATCTTGCGCCAGTCGCCGGACACAATGGTGACGCCATTCTCGCGCGCCACCTCCGCGCGGGCGGGATCGCCTTCGAAGCCGACCACGTCGAAACCGCGCTTCATCAACATCGGCAGCAGCTGCGAGGCCCCGCATCCGAGATCGAGGACGCGTAATCCTGGCGCCCAGCGCTCGATCAATGGAATGAGCGAATAGGGATAATCGTTCTCATCGAAAATCCGCTTCCAGGCGAAATGCGCGCGCTGCTGGGCGATCCTTTCAGGCGACGCGAAGGTGGCTGCCGTCTCGTCCTCGACCTTTTCAATCCGTTCCGGCCGGTCGGCAACGAAGCGGCCGGTGCAGGACCTGCACTCGTACACCAGATAAAGCCGACGGCTCGTATCATCGAGCGCGCGCAAATTCGTATCGTGGATGTCGACCGAGGAGCAAAACGGGCAACAGGATACGATCTGAGGGTGTGGGGCGTGAGAGTTCACTGCGAAGTCTCCCTTCAACACAACTCGTTTCGGTCACTCCTGAGCAAAAAAAACGGCTTTCGTTAGACGCCTTTTGGGCCGATGTCTGCTCATGGCAGCACCTAGCCGACATGGGTAATTTGCCGAATGATCGCTTTTCGCCAGAAGCGGCCGTCCCGACAAGGGCGCGATTGACCCAATGCGGGCTCGACGTAAGGCTCTTCTTGACCTTTACGCCGGCTAGCCGGACTAGCTTCTGCTTAGGCGCCTCAACTCTGGCATCCAGTACCTAATCTCATCACGGCCTAGGCCTGCACGGGAAACTTCACCGCCTCCAGCGCGGTCTTGCCGCGGATCATGTCGGAGGCCTTGTCGGCGATCATCAGCGTCGAGGCGTTGAGATTGGCCGAGATCATCCGCGGCATGATCGAGGCGTCGACCACGCGCAGGCCCTGCAGCCCGTGCACGCGCAACTGGTCGTCGACCACGGCCCATTTGGCATCCGCCGGTCCCATGCGACAGGTGCAGCCGGGATGGAACGTGGTGGTGCCGCGCTCGGTGGCGGCGGCCAGGAATTCGTCGTCGCTCTGCACCTTTGGTCCAGGGAAATCCTCGTAGGCATAATAGGGCGCGAGCGGCGCGGACGACAGCAGCCGGCGCGCCAGCTTCATGCCGGCGACGACGACGCGGCGATCGATCTCTTCGACCAGGTAATTGGTCTGGATGATCGGCGCCGCGAATGGATCGGCGGAGCGGATGCGGACATAGCCGCGGCTCTCCGGGCGCTGCTGCCATGAGGCCACCGTCATGCCGGGCTCGTCTTCGAGCTGGCCCTGCACGCCTTCCTTGTAGCTCGCGGGTGTAAACGTGAGCTGCAGGTCGGAGCTTTCGGTGGTCTCGCCGGAGTGCCAGAAGCAATAGACCATGGTCGGCGACAGCGAGAGCAGGCCGCGCCGCGTCGTCGCCCATTTCAGCGCCTCGACCCACAGGCTCACGCCGCGCCTGAGTTCATTGATGGTCCGGATGTTCTTGACGCGCGCGACCGAGCGCGGCGCGTAGTGATCCTGCAGGCCTTCGCCGACGCCGGGCAGCGCGTGACGGACCTCGATGCCGTGCGACTGCAACAATTCCGGCGAACCGACGCCGGACAATTGCAGCACCTGCGGCGAGTTGTAGGTGCCACCGGAAAGAATGACTTCCTTGCTGGCGCGCACTTCGACGGGCACGCCGCCCTTGCCGCCTTTGAGATAGCGCACGCCGACCGCGCGCTTGCCCTCGAAGATGAGGTTGGTGACATGCGCATGGGTCCGCACATCGACATTGCCTCGTTTGCGCGCCGGATGCAGGAACGCTTTGGCCGCGCTCATGCGCAGGCCCTTCTCGATGGTGCGCTGGCAGTAGGACACGCCCTCCTGGATCGCGCCGTTATAGTCGGGGTTGCGCGGAATCCCGAGGCTCATGGCGCCTTCCATGAAGGCCTCGCACAGCGGATCGTTCCAATCCATGGTGGTGACGGTGAGACTGCCGTCGCGGCCGCGATAGGTCTCGTCGCCCTCGCCGACCCGCCGCTCCAGCCGCTTGAAATAGGGCAGTATGTCCGGATAGCCCCAGCCGCGATTGCCGAGCTGCGCCCAGGTGTCGAAATCCTGGCGCTGGCCGCGGTTGTAGATGTGGCCGTTGATCGAGGACGATCCTCCCAGCGTCTTGCCGCGCGGCGCATAGATGCTGCGGCCGCCGGTCCAAGGGCCTGGCTCTTGGCTGTAGCCCCAGTTGACGCTCTTCATGTGGAACGTCTTGATGAAGCCGGCCGGCAGGTGGATGTAGGGATGCCAGTCGCTCGGCCCCGCTTCCAGCACGCAGACGCGGCTCGCAGAATCTTCGCTAAGGCGGTTGGCGAGCACGCTGCCTGCGGAGCCCGCGCCGATAATCACGTAATCGAACGTTTCCATCGTATCGTTTCTAGCGCGGCCTGTTCACCGCGTCTTTTCGTTGAGTTGATAGGTGAGATGCGCCTTCACCGTCGGCCATTCGCTGGCGATGATGCTGTAAACCACGGTGTCGCGCAACGTGCCGTTCGGCGCGATCTGGTGGCTTCTCAGGATACCGTCCTGCTTGGCGCCCAGACGCTCGATGCCCCGGCGGCTCTGGTGATTGAAGAAATGCGTGCGGAACTCGACCGCAATGCAATTGAGCTGCTCGAAGGCGTGCGTCAGCAGCAACAATTTGCACTGCGTATTGAGCGCGCTGCGCTGCACGCGCCTGGCGTACCACGTCGAGCCGATCTCGACGCGGCGGTTGCCGGCATCGACGTTCATGTAGGTCGTCATGCCGGCAATCTTGCCGTCGGCATCATGCACCGTGAACGGCAGCATCGAACCGGCCGCAAACAGGCCGAGCCGCCGGTCGATTTCCGTTTTCATGTTATCGGCGGTCGGGATCGCGGTGTACCAGAGCTTCCACAGCTCGCCGTCCTTCACGGCTTCCACAAGTCCGTCGATGTGATCGTGCGACAACGGCTCCAGCCGCGCGTGCGCGCCTTGAAGGGTAACCGGTTCAAGAAAGGCCATTCTATAACTCCGCTCTCTCCCCGTCATTGCCTGCGACAAACGCGAAGCGTTTGTCGCAGGCAATGACGGGTACCATCACTTGTTCAAAAAATTCAGCGCCAGACCCGGACGCGCCCAGTCCATGGCGATCAGTTCGCCCTTGCCCGACAGCGTGATGTAGGCGGTCTTCAGCTCGGGCCCGCCGAAGGCGATATTGGTGGTGACACGATCGCCGGTCGGCACCTGCTCGATCAGCGTGCCGTCGGGCGCGATCACCGAGATGCAGCCCGACACCAGCGTCGCCACGCAGACATTCCCGCTCGCCTCCACCGCCATCGAATCGAACATCTGGTAGCCGCCGAGCCCCGCGATCGGCTTGCCGCGCTCGCCGCGATAGATCACGTCGCGCGGCTTGATGGCGCCGGGCTCGGCAATTTCATAGGCCCAGAGCCGCGCCGTCGGCGTCTCCGCGATGTAGACCGTCTTCTCGTCCGGCGACAGGCCGATGCCGTTGGCGGGCAGCACGCCGTGCACGGCCTCGACGATCTCCTTCATGCCCGGCTTGAGATAGTAGAACGCGCCGACATCCATCTCGCGGGCGCGACGCTTGCCGAGGTCGGAGAACCAGAGTCCGCCGTGCCTGTCGAACACCAGGTCGTTCGGCCCGCGCAGGCCGTGCTCGTCGCATCTGTCGACGACGGTTTCGACCTTGCCGCTTTGCAGGTCAACCCGCTGGATCGAGCCGCCCTGATAATCATCGGATTGCGGCCCCGGCATGATCATCTTGCCGGTAGGAATCCAGCTGAAGCCGCCATTGTTGCAGATGTACATCTTGCCGTCGGGCCCGAGCGCTGCGCCATTGGGGCCGCCGGGAATCTGCGCGACCACCTCCTTGCGCCCGTCAGGATAAACCCGCGTCAGCCGCTTGCCGCGGATTTCGACCAGCACGACCGAGCCGTCGGGCATGACGACCGGGCCTTCCGGAAACTCCAGATCGGTGGCGAGAACGCGGATATCGGCCATGAATCCTCCCGGCTTGCTTTTGGCTGCAGGCGGACTTCAGGCTCGACCCCGCACGCGCAACAATTCGTTGCGTCATGTTATGGCAAAGTCGATATCGCTTGCCAAGCAACCGCGGGCAATCCCGCGGCGCAGGGCAGCATTGCGGTGATGCTATTCCCTCACGGGTATCCAAATTTCCAGCCCGCCATTGCCGGTGGCTGGATCGAAATTTTCGTCGTATCGCTCGAAGAACGGCGCGTCGGCCGCCTTCATGCCCGATATCGGCAGCCAGTGATTCCAGATCGTGCTGACGGTGCGGCGAATGCTCGAGATGTGTTCGGCGTGGGTGAACACGGCGTATTTCTGCTCGGGTATCCGTACACGGGAAAATTCGCGCGGCAGGTCTGAGAAGTCGGAAACCTCGACGCCGGCGATATAATCGAAATTGCCGGAATCGTCACCATTGCAGCAGACGCCATAGGCGACTTTTCCGACGCGATCCGGAATATCGTCGACCTTTTGGTGGAAGCGCTGCCATTGATTGGGAATACCGGCGCCGCCGTTTTCATGCGTGCAGCGCTCGCCGATACCGGCGATGAGCAGCGGCTTGGAGGTTTCGAAACGCGGGGGCTTGAGATTGTCGAGCAGGGTTGAATCCATGACGATGGGCTCCTGAAGCTTGAGACGATCGAGGCACGTTGCGGCGCGAACCGCCTCGGGCGTGACGCCGAAGTGGTCGCGGAACGCGCGGGTGAAAGCTTCGTGAGAGCCGTAGTCCGCATCCAGGGCGAGGCTGAGAATATCGGGCGCGCCGGCCGCGAGTGCCTGCGCGGCCTTGCTGAGCCGGCGGGCACGCACATAGCGCATGACCGAAAACCCGGTGGCCGCGGCAAACGCCCGCACCAGATGGAAGCGCGAGACGCCGGCAACGCCGGCGATCTCATCAAGCGTCAGCGGCTTGGCGAGATGGCTTTCGATGTACCAGAGCGCTTTCTGAGCCGGATTCATGACTGACAGCTTTCATGCGAAGCGTCCGCATTATGATCTGATGCTGCGCGCTTCATTTGACAGTCCTTGCTCTCCGTTCCTGCCGCTGACAATGTATCGGAGCGCGATGGGAGGGAACCATGCTGATCACCAATGTCAGGGCGCACCATATCCGCATCCCCTATGACGCCGGGGTGGCGAGCTTCAGGCAAGGCGCGTCCGCCATATCCGCGCTGGAAATCGTCATGGTCGAGGTTTCCACCGATGCCGGCATCACCGGTTGGGGCGATGCCTTTGCGTATGTCTGTCCACGGACAACATACACTGCCATCGAGGAAATGATCGCGCCGCAGGCGCAGGGCCTCGAGGTTCCCGACGCAACTGATATTCCCGCCTTCATGGAACAGATCCAGCGCAACCTGCATCTGTTCGGCCGCTATGGCATCACCATGTTCGCGATATCGGCGCTCGACATCGCGCTGTGGGATCTTGCCGCCAAGGCGAAGGGCGTGCCGTTGCATCGGTTGATCGGCGCGGCGAAACGCACGCGGATTCCTGCCTATGCAAGCCTGCTACGGATCGGCAAACCGGAATTGATCGCAAGCGAATGCGAGACCGCGCTGCGGCGGGGTTACAAGGCGATCAAATTGCATGAGACCACAACGCCTGCGGTATTTGCCGCGCGGCAGGCGATCGGTCCCGGTATTCCGTTGATGGTCGACCTGAACTGCCCGCTGAATGGCGAGGCTGCGATCGCATTCGCGCATTCCTGCCGCGACGCCGCGCCGATGTTCATCGAAGAGCCGGTCTGGCCGCCGGAGGATTTTGCAACGCTTGCCGAAGTGCGAACCAAAGGCGGGCTCAACGTTGCAGCCGGTGAGAACGCCTGCACGGTTCATCAGTTCAAGCAGATGATGAAGGCGGGTGCGGTAAGCCACGCGCAACCCTCCGTCATCAAGGTTGGCGGCATCACCGAATATCTGAAGGTCGCAGCATTGGCCGACGAACTCGGCGTCAGGCTGGCGCCGCATTCGCCGTATTTCGGGCCGGGCTTGCTGGCGACGCTGCAGCTGATGTCGCTGCGCGACGACGCAAGCTTCGTCGAGGTGTTTTACATGAAGCGCGCCGCATGCCTGTGGCGCGGCCGCATCGACGTCGATGCCAACGGCGATGTCGAGGTCCCCCCGGGGCCCGGGCTCGGTTATGAACCGGACAAGGCCGTCATGGAGCAATACCGGGTGTCCTGACCGCGGGGACGGGAAGCTACTTCGTGCCGTCCTTGGTCGGCGCCGCATCCTTCGCAGCCGGCGCCGCATCCTTCGCGGGCGCTGCGGCCTTCTTCGCGTCTTCCGCCGCCTTCTGCGCCGACTGCAACTCGCTAACGACCTTCTGCAAGCCAATGACCGCGTTCTTCAGCGCCTCGATCTGCCGGTTGCCGGCGTCGATCTTCTGCTGATGGTCCATCGTGAGTTTGTTAATCGTCTTCTGCAGGAAGTCGACATTGCTTTGCAGGCACGAGGTGCGCCGCTCCATGGTTTTTTCCACAGTGCAGATCTCGATGCCGGGAACGTCCTGCGCGTGAACGGTCGCCGGCCATGAAACCATCAGCAGCGCGAAAGCGGCAAAGTTGATCCTGGCCATCGAAGCAATCATCAAATCCTCATTCAACTGCATCCAGCGCGGGGAACGTCCATCACGGCAATTTGCACGAAGCAAACCGCCCACCCCAGTGATACCATACTGATACCTCATTCAGGCGTTGTGCTTCATCCTGTTAACGGTGGATGGATTTTGCCGCGCGCCTCAAACGGCCGCAGCAATGGAGATTGATTATATGGCAACGCGTGAAAAGCGGCTGGCGCAGTTCGACGGGAACGGGGCTCCGCCGCCCGACCAGCCGGTGGAAGTTCTTTGCGAGGATCACAGCGGAACCTATCAACTGCCCTTCGCCTGTCGCTGGATCGATGGCCAATGGCGCAATGACAGGACCGGCGGCATGGTCGAGGCCACGGTGGTCGGCTGGCGGCTACCACGCTCCAGCGCGATGTGAGCTTTGGCGCAACCGAAAAAGGCCCTCGCATTGTGCCAGAATGCGACGGAACCGCGCGTGATCTTTACGTTCGGAACGGCGATGGAACGAATCGCGCCCGAATCACTGATTCAGCGCCGTACTCCGTTGTTCACGGCTAGATGTCGTCCGCAATCCGAGGCGGCGCACCACATCCAGCACCACGACAATCGGCCCGCGGCCAGCGGCCGACGACGAAGGTTAATTCCTCGGGCGACGACATAGCGGTCACTTCCAGGGGGTCGGCGGCGGCACCTTGTCGACGGCCGGCGGCACGTCGACAGTCCTGAAATCGGCCGGGCTGACGATCTCGAGATACTCCATGTCCTCCGAGTAGTCGTACAGGTAGTGCGTGATGCCGGGCCGCTGGTGGACGACGTCGCCGGCCTGCACCAGGGTCGACTTGTCCTCATACATGAAGCGCGCCCAGCCCTTGGTCATGATCACGATCTGGAATTCGCATTCGTGCTTGTGCCAGCCGGTGCCCTCCTCGGGCGGCAGATCGGGATTGGCCTTGACCAGATGGCAGATCACCTGCCCGCCGGTGGCGTCGGCGATGCCGAGATCGCGATACAGGAAGAAGTCGCGCAGACCCCCGCCCTTGAATTCGGTATCGCCGGGTTTGACGTGAGAGAATTTGCTGACGACAGCCTGCTTGTTCATGGAAGCCTCCACGGTTCTTGTTCGCGAGATCGCGACCGGCGAAGGCGTCCAAATTTTCGGCAGCGTCGCATCGTCGCGTTCACGGCTGCATGTTGCTATGCGAAATCCGCGCCACGCGCGCTGCAGTGCGGCGATCCCGCCGGCATCGGTGCACCGAACCGCTTGGCCGCAGGCAGGAATCTGGTTTCAGCGGCCTGTGAATAACGGCCAGGTGGCCGGTCGCGCCGCGCTCACGGCTGGCTCCGACGTGAGCATAACCTGCCCGAAGCTTGAGCCCTTCGAACAGGCAAGGCCGCGCCAGGCCTGCCTAATATTCGACCTCGAGCTCTTCGATGTCGGCGGGCTCCGCCTTGGCGGCCTCGATCCATTCCTGCATCTCGGGCATCGCCATGATGGTGCTGGCGTAGGCCGCAAGCCGTGGTTCGAGCTTCACATCATAGGTCATGAAGCGGGTGACGACCGGCGCGTACATCGCATCCGCCATGGTGCGTTCGCCGAACAGGAACGGCCCGCCGGACTCCGCGAGGCACTCGCGCCAGATGGTGCAGACCCGGTCGATATCGGCCTGCGCGCGCGACCAGATCTTGAAGCCCGGGAAATGGCCCTTCAGGTTGACCGGCAGCGAGGCGCGCAGCGTGGTGAAGCCGGAATGGATTTCGCCGCAGATCGAGCGGCAATGCGCACGCTGGATGCGGTCCGCCGGCAACAGGCCGGCGTCCGGCATGATCTCGTTGAGGTATTCCGCAATCGCCAGCGTATCCCAGACGGTGGCGCCGTCATGGCGCAGGCACGGCACCAGGATCGATGACGACAGCAGCAGGATTTCGGCCCGCGCCGACGCATCGTCGGGGGCGGTGATGACCTCCTCGAATTCCAGCCCTGCGAATTTCGCCAACAGCCAGCCGCGCAGCGACCAGGACGAGTAATTCTTGCTGGAAATGGTCAGTGTGGTCTTCGCCATATGGCCTTCCCTCGAACCCCAAAACGCCCCCCGCGCAGGCATGGGCAGCCAGCCGCGCCGCCGCCCAATGCCTGTGCGTCAGGCATTTGCGGAGCAAGCCACGTGCCAGTTTTAAAGGCGGCCGGGCCGGCTCTGGCGTCGATATTGCATGGTATCACCGGACGGGGGCGGACGTGAATGATGTCAATGATGTACCAGGCCTATCAGAACCACATGGACCTGACGTCGCCGTGGCGGACCGGGGCCGCGGCGGGGCTGAAATATCTCAATCTGGTGCCGCAGGGCGTCTCCGACAGGTTATTTCGCCGGCTCGCCGCTTCGCTCGAATTGATTTCGCGCTCCTCGCTGACCTATGCGCGGCCGGCCTATGGCATCGACAAGATACTGGTCGGCAATCAGGAGTTGGAGGTAACCGAGGAAGTCACCTTCGCCACCCCGTTCGGGTCGCTGCTGCATTTCAAGAAGGAGAACGCGCCGGAGCAGCCGCGGCTGTTGCTGGTGGCGCCGATGTCCGGCCATTTCGCCACCCTGTTGCGCGGCACCGTGAAGACGCTGCTGCAGGACCACGACGTCTACATCACCGACTGGCACAATCCGCGCGACATTCCACTTGGCCACGGCCGCTTCGGGCTGGAGGACTACACCGACCACCTGATCACCTTCCTCGACAAGATCGGTCCGCGCGCGCACATGGTCGCGATCTGCCAGCCATCAGTATCGGCGCTGGCCGCCGCCGCCGTGATGTCAGAGGACAATCATCCCGCCCGCCCGGCCACGCTGACCCTGATGGCCGGGCCGATCGACACGCGGATCCAGCCGACCAAGGTCAACGGATTCGCCAAGAGCAAGCCGATCAACTGGTTCGAAAAAAACCTGATCAACTACGTGCCGGTGCAATGCAAGGGCGCGTTCCGCAAGGTCTATCCCGGCTTCGTGCAGCTGACCGCCTTCGTATCGATGAATCTGGAGCGGCACATCAAGCAGCACATCGACCTCGCCAATCACCTGGCGAAGGGCGAGAAAGAGAAGGCGGAAATCATCAAGAGCTTCTACGACGAGTATTTCGCCGTGATGGACCTGCCCGCGGAATTCTACATCGAGACCGTGCGCGACGTATTTCAGGAGCACCTGTTGCCGCAAGGCAAACTGATGCATCGCGGCCGTCCCGTGAACCCGGCCTCGATCAGGCGCATGGGCCTGATGACGGTCGAGGGCGAAAAGGACGACATCTGCTCGATCGGCCAGACCCTGGCGGCGCAGGACCTCTGCACCGGCGTGCGCGCCTATCGCAAGGTGCACCACATGCAGGCCGGCGTCGGCCATTACGGCGTGTTCTCCGGCAAGCGCTGGAACAACGAGATCTATCCGCTGCTGCGGGATTTCGTGCACGTGAATTCGTGAGGCTGTTCCTCCGACCTCTCCACGTCATTGCGAGCGCAGCGAAGCAATCCATCGCTTCGCATGCTCGGAGGGATGGATTGCTTCGTCGCTGCGCTCCTCGCAATGACGGAGAAGCGGCTCTAGCCGCCTTCCCGTTCGCGCGCTAACATCCTGCCAAGGCCGACCGCTCAAGAGTCGTCCGGGAGGAACCATCATGCGTCTTTCGATCCATTTCCGCGCGTTCGCGCTGGCCATTCTCGGCGTATTCTTGCTGACCGTTACGGCCGGCGCTGCCGAGGTGCACGTGATGATCTCGGGCGGACTGGCCGCGGCCTACAAGGCGCTGGTTCCTGAATTTGAGCGCAGCACCGGCCACAAGGTGCTGACTGCCTACGGGCCGTCGATGGGCACGACGACCAACGCCATACCCGTGCGGCTGGAGCGCGGCGAGCCTGCGGATGTCCTGATCATGGTCGGCTATGCGCTCGACGATCTCGCCAGGAAGGGAAAGGCGATCGCCGACAGCAAGGTCGATCTCGTCAAATCGCCGATCGGGGTCGCGGTGAAATCGGGAACGCCGAAGCCGGATATCAGCACACCCGATGCGCTCAAGCGCGCGCTGCTGGCGGTGAAGACCGTCGCCTATTCCGACAGTGCCAGCGGCGTCTATGTCTCGACCGAGATGTTCGGCAAGCTCGGCATTGCCGACGAAATGAAGGACAAGGCGCGGAAGGTCCCGGCCACGCCCGTCGGCGAGATCGTCGCGCGCGGTGACGCCGAGATCGGCTTCCAGCAGATGAGCGAATTGAAGCCGGTGGAAGGCATCGACATCGTCGGACCCTTGCCGGACGAATTGCAGAAGATCACGGTGTTTTCCGCAAGCATCGCCACCGTCTCCAAGGAGCCCGACGCCGGCAAGGCGCTGATCAAGTTCCTCGCCTCGCCCGCCGCCCGCCCCGAGATCGTCAAGAGCGGCATGGACCCGATACCGGCGGGCGCGACGAACTAAAGCACCGCAGGGCCTGGGCACAAAATCGCGAAAACAACCCCATGCAAAGTAGGGCTTGCGTCCCGAGAAAAGCCAGATGCGGACCGGGGCGCTCTACCGATGCATCCCGTGCTGCATGGCCAGCAGCACGATCACGGTCAGCGCCAGCACGACGGTCGTGCTTTTCCAGAACAGCAGCGGATTGCGCTCGATCAGCGGCGTCGATGATGTCGAGAGATAGTTCGCATTGGGATGACGCAGGTCGAACAGGAATTCCGAAAAACTGTCATAGCGCTTGTAGGGATTGGGATGCACGGCCTTTTCGAGCGTGCCGTCGATCCATTGCGGCAATTCCCGGTCGCCATGCGACGCCGGACGGTAGACCAGCCTGTTGAACTGCGATCGCGTCCGCGCGTTCGCGATCTGCGCACCATAGGGCAGCTTTCCCGTCAGCATCTGATAGGTGATGACACCGAGCGAGAACAGGTCGGAGCGCGACGTCGCCGGCTCGCCGAGAAAATATTCGGGTGCGGTGTATTGCTGCGTGCCGAGAATGTCGTTGTGCATGCCTGATGGCTCCGCCTCGACGACGCCAGTGATTTTCGTCGACCCAAAATCGATGATCTTCACCGTACCCGTGGCGTCGATCATGATGTTGTCGGGCCTGACGTCCTGGTGCAGCATCTCCTTGCGGTGGAAGGCGCGCAGCCCTTTTGCAATTTGCTCGACGATGCCGCGCACGGTTTCCAGCCCTGGCTTTGGATTGTCGATCATCCATTGCGTCAGCGTTTGGCCGTCGATGTATTCGGTCGTGACATAGAGGAAATTGCGCTTGCGCTGCAGCAGGCAGGGTTTCAGCACATGCGGGCTGTCGATCCGCCGTCCCACCCACTCCTCCATCATGAACCGCTTCAAATAGGCGGGATCGTCGCGCAGATCGATCGACGGAATTTTTATGGTAACCACGGCGTCGGTTTCGATATCGACGGCGAGATAGATGTGGCTGCGGC
Source organism: Bradyrhizobium algeriense (assembly GCF_003062295.1). Taxonomy (GTDB): domain Bacteria; phylum Pseudomonadota; class Alphaproteobacteria; order Rhizobiales; family Xanthobacteraceae; genus Bradyrhizobium; species Bradyrhizobium algeriense. The sequence continues at coordinate 41,463 of NZ_PYCN01000013.1, forward strand.
TGGAGCCGTGCAACTCGCGGACGATCCGGTAGCCGTCGAAAACCGCCCTCGCCTCCAACAGCGGCGGCAGCGGTAGCTCATGCGGCTGCGCGAACACTTCGCTTGCGGCGCCATCGGGCACCTCATCGACGCGGACGATCTGGACCGTGAGATTGTCCGCGCTGCCAGCTTCAAAAGCCTGGTCGACAATCGCCTTCGCGGCCGCGTCGAGATCGGCACCGCCTTCGTTCACCGCCTTTGCAATGCGGCGGGCGCTGAGATGCTCGTAGATACCGTCGGTCGCCAGCACAAAGACGTCGCCCGGCTCGAGCCGCAGCATCTGGTAGTCGATCTCGATTTGCGGATTTACGCCAAGCGCCCGGCCGAGATAGCTCTGCTGCGAGGAGATGACAACGCGGTGGTCATTGGTCAATTGCTCCAGCGTGTTGCCGGAGAGACGATAGATGCGGGAATCGCCGATGTGAAAGAGATGCGCCGTGGTCGACTTGATGACCATGGCGGAGAGCGTACAGACATAACCGCGGTCCTTGTCATAGGCATACTGGCTGCGCGTCTGCGAATGCAGCCAGGAATTGGTCGCCTCCAGCACGCGCTGCGCCGAGGTGCGCACCGACCAGGATTCCGAGGTGCAGTAATAGTCGGTCAAAAACCCCTTGACCGCCGATTCCGCGGCGACCCGGCTGACCTTGCTCGTGCTGATGCCGTCGGCCAGCACGATGGAAATGCCCTTGAGGCTGAGCAGCGGCTCGTCCGGTATCAGGACGCCATGGAAATCCTGGTTGGTTTCCTTGAGGCCCTTATCGGAAAATTGTCCGACCGATATTTTCAGCTCACGCGGCATTCCCGGCTTTCACGACAATGGGCCTCTCCCCTTGCGAGGAGAGGCCCATCCTCATCTTAAGATCAAGCGGCAATGCGCGAGGACGGCCGCGAAGATGCCGCAGCCGACGCGCTGCGCGACGGGCCGGTCTTGATGTGGGTGGCGTACAGCGTCAGCCCGGTGAAAGCGAGACCGCCGACGAGGTTACCGATGACGGTCGGGATCTCGTTCCAGAAAATATAATCCCACCAGGTGAACTTGCCGCCGAGCAAAAGGCCGGACGGGAACAGGAACATGTTCACGATGGAATGCTCGAAGGTCATGAAGAAGAACAGCATGATCGGCATCCACATCGCGATCACCTTGCCGCTGACGTGCGTGGAAATCATCGCGCCGACCACGCCGGCCGAGACCATCCAGTTGCAGAGCATGCCGCGGACGAACAGCGTGAGCATGCCGGCCGCGCCATGATTGGCATAGCCGACGGTGCGGCTCTCGCCGATCGTGCCGATCACCTGGCCGACCTTGTCCGGTGGCTGCGACCAGCCGAAGGTGAACACGATCGCCATCATCACGGCGACCGTGAAGGCGCCGGCGAAATTGCCGATGAAGACGAGGCCCCAGTTGCGCAGCACGCCGCCAAGCGTCACGCCAGGGCGCTTGTCGATCAGCGCCAACGGCGCCAGCACGAACACGCCGGTGAGCAAGTCGAAGCCAAGCAGATACAACATGCAGAAGCCGACCGGGAACAGCGCGGCGCCGACGATCGGCACGCCGGTCTGCACGTTGATGGTGATCGCAAACGCCGCGGCGAGCGCGAGGATCGCGCCGGCCATGTAGGCGCGGATGACCGTATCGCGCGTCGACATGAAGATTTTGGATTCTCCGGCGTCGACCATCTTGGTCACGAATTCCGAAGGCGCGAGATAGGCCATTCCAGTTCCCCTTTCGAGACAACGTTGAAGCGCGCCGGATGCTGCGCAGCCGTGCACCGATTAAGTGAAAAAATCTTGCCGTCCTCGTGCGCGACAAATCCCGCGCCGCCTTTGAACGGCACAGAACGACGCAGGTCACGCCCGATCAGAAACTGGAGATGCGCGAGCTATCGTGAGGTGGTCCAGAAGACTGCTCGAAGCGCCTCACGTGAGGCCGCTTGATCCCAACGCCTTCGGCCAACGCTGGCCTTGGCAATCCGAAAGGACGGCAGTCGTCATTGACTGAGACAGGATTAAGCAATCGATGTGCCAACCCGAAATCGAGCCATAGGTTCAAAAAAGCGCGTATTTCTACGTGGTTATGGCCCTATCGCGCGGTGCCCTTACCGAAGCGAATGCCTTGTATTTGTGCAGTTGCACATATGTTAGCGCCTGCCGCGCAGGAAGGGAGTTCTCGACATCCAGCAATTCGCGCCATCATTCCGCGGCTTGCCGATGGTTCGATCGCGGCCCCGATTGGACGTCGCCGCCTTCCGAGGTCCCTGAGGCATGCGGCGCATCGGTCTGTTCCTCGTCCGCAGGTGGCGAAGGTGGTTGGGGTTGATCTTCACCGCGATTGCCGAGGAAACGCCGGTGCAGTTTTTCGCCCTGGTCGAAAATAATGTTGAGCAGCCAGCCTGCGATTGGTCGCGCGATCGCACGAAACGGTTTGGCGATGATGAAACCGCCTTTGACATTTTCGATCGGGAAGGCCAATGCGTTGATCAGCGTATCGGCGGAAACGTGCCGGTAATTTTCCGCCAAATGCTCGGTGTTCATCAGCATCTGGATGGCAGGTTTGTCGCTTTCACCGTCCACCAGGATTTTCGAGGAGAACTTATTGTCCGAGCCGGCTAGTGCATTGGCCTCTGCCGTTGCGATGGGATGCAAGCGCACCACGCTGGCTTCGGTTTGCTGGCGGTAATGCACGGCCAGCGTAAGCTCGCCCATCTGCACCGCAGCCAGCAACGTATTGAGATAGTCGGCATCGGGCTCGGGTTTGTCGAAACTTACGCCTGGAACCATCTCTATGATATCGAGAATGCGGCCCAGATCAGCGGCCGCCGCGGCGCGGTTAGCAAGACTGGCGGCTAGGTCCGCAATTGCCCTGGAGGCGTTCGCGAACCGTCCGCTGACGCTTTTCATGGCGCCTGCGGCCAGATTTTTGAGTTTTGAAAGCACACCTAGCCCCTTCGCGAATTTCCGGCATAGCTTAGAAATGACAGATGAATGCGTCAATTGGCGCATAGAGCGGCGCCCTGTATACCCGGCCGCGCGCGGCGCAACGCGACCTCTACTGAGGGTGACTTTGTTGCCGCCTGAGATGCACTAGCTGCGGCAACCTGGGCTTTGTGAATCTGCCGCTCAACAGGAACGAGGTATCGACTTTTAGACGCACAACGGTCACTTGCTGCTGCATTCAGACATTTCCGCTTCTGGCCCTTCGCGACATATTGCGCCGCCGCGCAAGTTTGGTCGCTCAAGAGGCAAACCGGACACAATCTTCGTCGCGTCACGCCCCCAAGTTTATGGGTGCGCGGCCTACTTCGTCTGCGTCCGCACCGGCCGGTCCTTCAGGCCGTTATTGTCATAGGCCTTGCGCAGCGTGCCGTTCGCGATCGCCTCGGTCAGAAACTTCTCCGCAAACGCCAGCGAGAGCGGATGATTGGGCGGCACCGCGACCGCCGTGACCGTCTGCTTGAAGGTTTCGTCGAGCACGCGGGTGCCCGGGATCTGTTTTGCCATGGCGTTGAGCTGGTCGCGCGACAGCGCGAACGCGTCAATCTCGCCCGCTTTGAGCAGGCCGAAGATCTCGTCGTAGGTCTGGTAGCCTGTCACCTTGGCGTTCTTCAGATGCGCGATGGCGCCGCGCATCGTGGTCGTGTTGTTGACCGCGGCGACCTTGATCCCGGGCTGGTCGAGCGCTGCGAAATTCGTGATCGGCGAGCCCGGCTTGACGATGTAGGTCGCGTCCGCAACCTCATAGATCGGCCCGAACGACATCCTGCCCTCACGTTCCGGATCTTTCGGCAGGAAGGTGACGTCCCAGGTGCCCTTCGACGCCGCATCGACGATCTGACCGGAATTGTTGTGCGCGACATATTCGACGGGCACGCCAAGTTGCTCTGCCATCGCCTTGCCGAGATCGACCGGCACGCCGGCATAGCCGGTTTCGGTCCTGGTCGACCAGAACGCGCCACCGGCCGGACTGATCGCAATCGCCACCCGCAGCTTGCCGGTCGGCGCGATTTCATCCTTCAAGGCATCGGCAGCGGCGGGCGCCGTCATCATCACTGCTACTCCCAGAAAGAGGCCGGCCATTTTCGGCGAAGGTTGATTGAACATCGGGTGCTCCTTCCCCAGCCGGCGGCTGGCGTCGCGCTCACCCTTTCACGGATGATCAGCGCTTCTTTTTCTTGGCCGCAGCGGGGCCTTTTTGTGCCGCTGCAGCCGGCGTTGCCGGATCGGCCGTTTCGAACTTGCCGATCGCAATGATCTGGACGCGCGCATTGGCTGGCGACGCCGGACGATTGACATCCTGCAACTGTTCTTCGCCGAGTCCAAGGGCCTGCAATCGCTTCGGTGCAACCTTGAAGGTGTTCACCAGCACATCCCGGACCGATTCGGCGCGCCGCTGGCTCAGGATCAGATTGTGGTCGCGTCTTCCGGCAGACTCGACATGATCGACGATCAGATAGCGATAGGGTCGCGTCTTCGGATCTGTGAGCGCGTCGGCGATGCTGCCGATCGTCTGGTAGGAGGCCGGCCGGATCAGGGACGAGTCCTGGTCGAACACGACGTCGAAACGGATTTGCGGCAGTTTGGTCAGTTGGGGCGCGATCGGCGGCCGCTTTTGCGGCTGGGCATCGGCCCTCGCCTTGATGCGGTCGGCAGCCTGCTGGCGCAGGGCCGCCAGATCGATATCCGACTCGGCCTCAACGGCAAGCTTCTCAATGATATCGCCAGTCGACGTCGCCGTTTGCGCGCGTGCGGCCGTCGGCAAGACAAACAGGGCCACGGCGCCCAGCACGAGAGCGATACCGCGCGGCTTCTTTCCCCAAAGCATCAGCGATACCCCGCTGCGCTGATCGCCTTGTTGCAGTTCGGGGTCGCCTTCTTGGTCTGGTCCAACAGGCATTGCAGACCCTTGACGGGATCCTGCCGAACCTCGCCGCAAAGGTGTTTCAATTCCCAATTGCACAGTTTTACAAGCGAGGTGCGCGCGGTAATGCGCTGCTGGATCGCCCCGAGGGCCTGGGGATAATCGGCCTTGCACTTCGCCGACACCACGTCCTGGTTGCGGCCCAGGCACTCCTTCAGGCGCGTCGCGTCGAGATTGACGCCGCGGCAATTGTCATCGATGTCCTTGCCGCAGCTCGCGGCCAGCATGGCTCCGGCCTCCTCGAATTTCATGGACTGCTGCGCCGCCGCGAGCGAGGGCACCAATATCGCAATGATGAACAGGAAAAGCCGGATTCGGGTCATGCGCGCACCTCACACAAGGAGGGTGGCGATGGTCAAGTGTTCTGTTTGGGTTCACGGCCCGTACAGTTGCGCTATTGCGCCGCAGCAAATCGTCACGAGCAGCCGCGTCGTGCGCACACGTGCCTGATATTCCAAGCTTTCCAGGCTGTGAGTAACCCATGCGCAGCCGCCGGCACCATGACCGAATGATGACGCCATGAGTTCGACCGCCCGCTGCCGAAGATCGAATGACCTCACGGCGCGGTCTGCGCCGCCGGCACCTTGATCTCCTGCGGCAGGATGAGCGCCGCCACGATCACCAGCAGGCACAGCGCGCCGAACGCCTGCAGCATGGTGGCGAAGCCGCCTCTTTCATAGAGCCACGCCACCAGGCCGACGGATGCGCCCGCCGCGGTAAAGCCGATGAAGTAGCGCACCGAATAGGCGCGCGAACGCCATTCCTCGCTGGTGTATTTGCCGACCATGGCGTCGTTGACGGTGACCTGCCCAAACGCGCCCATCACGATGCCGATGGAGGCGATGATCAGCGGCAGGTTCGACAGCGTCGCCGCGAAATACATGAACGGCGCCAGCAAAAACGACAGCGGCAGCATCACAGTCTTCAGCGAATAATGGTCGATCAGCTTGCCGATGGTATACTGCGTCATCGCGCCGAAGACATAGACGCCGGCCGCGATGACCCCGAGCAACGCCGGGCTGTCGGTCACGCCGGCAAGCCGCTCGGCGAACAGTTTCGGCATCGCCACGGTAATGGCGTTGAACGTGGTGGATATCGCGATCACCACGATCAGCAAGGCCAGCAACACCCGCCACATGTCCTCTTTCGCCACCCTGGCCTGCGCCGCCGCCTGCCTGGTGCCGGTTCGGTCCTCGTGCACCACCATCAGCGCAAAGGCCACGCCGATCAGCATGGTGACGATGCCCGGGACGATAAAGGCCCAGCGCCAGCCGAGATATTGCCCGATCACCCCGGTGACCAGCGCCGAGGACGCCACGCCGAGATTGCCCCAGACGCCGTTCAGGCCCATCTCGCGGCCGAGCTTGTCGGCATAGGACACGATCATCGCGGTGCCGACGGGATGATAGATCGAGGCGAACAGGCCGATCGCCAGCAGCGCCGCGCCGAGCTGCAGCGGGCTCGAGACGACGCCGACCGCGATCATCGACGCGCCGATGCCCAAGAAGAAGATCACCATCATGTGGCGGCGGCTCCAGCGGTCGCCGAGCCAGCCGGTGATCAGCGAGCCCGCACCAAAGGCGACGAAGCCCGGGGTGGCGTAAGGCAGCAGTTCCGAATAGGCCATGCCGAGCGCCGGCCCCATGATGATGACGGCTGCGGCGAAGATCAGCATCGCATAATGGTCGATGAAATGGGCGGCGTTGACGAAAGTGATCACCCGGCTGGGGCTGTTCATGGTCGATTCCCGAATCCCGCAATTTTCCGAAATAGGTTATACGGGGTTGTCCTGACGGGATGTCGCCAATGAATATCGCCGAAAAGCCAATTGCCGCCATTATCGGCCGCCTCACCTCGACCGGCGACGGCATCCACATGATCGCCAACAGCTACAAGAAGGGCGTCCGGCTCGACACCCACATGCACCGCGAGGCGCAGCTCGTCTATGCCGCCAAAGGCACGATGCAGGTGACGACGCCGAAAGGCCGCTGGCTGGTGCCGCCGGACCGCGCGGTGTGGGTGCCTGCGCTGTCGGAGCATGCGATCGACGTGCTCGCCGATATCGAGATGCGGACGCTCTATTTCGAACTGGACTGGCTGCAGCGCGAAGCGCGCAGCCACAGCCTGGATGCGGAATTCGTGGTGCGGGTGTCGCCGCTGCTGCACCAGACGATCTTGGCGCTGTTCGACGATCGCGGCGACCGGGAACGTACCGCGCTGCTGCTGCAGCTGGTGATGATGGAATTGGACCAGGCGGAGGATTCCGCGACCTTCATCCCGCTGCCACATGAGCCGCGCTGCCGGCGCGCCGCCGACATCGTGCTGGCGGACCCGACCGGCGACCATGAGATCGAGACGCTGGCGCGCGAGGTCGGCACCTCGGTGCGGACGCTGTCGCGGCTGTTCTCGTCGGAAACGCAATTGAGCTTCAAGAGCTGGTGCCAGCGCGCCCGCATCGCTGCCGCGATCGAGAAGCTGTCGACGGAGGCGAGCGTCTCGGTCAAGCAGCTTGCCTCGGATCTGGGCTATGCGAGTGTGCCTGCGTTTTCCCATGCCTTCCGGCAGGTTACCGGAAAAACGCCGACGGAATTTGCCGGGAAGGAGTAAACCGGGGATACGCGGGCTTGACCCGCGTATCCATCACCTTCGTAAAATGCTTTTTCCGAGAAGGAGATGGATGGCCGGGTCAAGCCCGGCCATGACGATGCTTTTAGAGGCATGACATATTTACGTACGATCCATACGCTTGATTGTGATCGGCACCGTCCTAAATCTCATATAAGATTCCGCATTATCAGCTGGATTCGACCCACCGCATGGCCAACGCCTTTTTTTCCGACCTTCTCTCGACGATATCAGAACGTGGCCGCACGCTGCTTCGGCGGGGCGAGCCGTCAGTCGCCCGCCAGGACGCCTCCGAGCTGCTTGACCTATGCAAGGCGCTGCTGTCCGGCCGCGGCGAAGCGTCCGGCACCGCGATGGCGCGCGATGTGCTCGACCGCTACCACGACCTCGACGCCGCCGGCCGGCTGACCTTCTTCGAAACGCTGGCGAGAGATTTCGGCCCCGACCGCGAAAAACTGTCGCAGGCGATCGAGAGTTGGCGCAGCCAGCCGAACGACAGCGATGCCAGCGACCTTCACTTTGCTTCCGAGCCGCAGCGGCAGGAGCTGATCCGCCGGCTCAACCGCGCGCCGGGCGGCACCAGTGAGCTGGTGGCGATGCGCGCCGACCTGCTTGCCCTGATGAAGGGCAACAAGGATCTGGCCGCGCTCGACCGCGACGTGGTGCATTTGCTGTCTTCTTGGTTCAACAGGGGATTTCTCGTGCTGCGCAGGATAGACTGGTCGACGCCAGCAAATATTCTGGAACAGATCATCCGTTATGAGGCGGTGCATGCGATCCGCGACTGGAACGATTTGCGCCGCCGTATCGACCCGATCGATCGGCGCTGCTACGCCTTCTTCCATCCCCAGCTCAACGACGAACCGCTGATCTTCGTCGAGGTTGCGCTGACCGAGGCAATTCCAACCGCGATCGCGCCGCTGCTCGCCGCAGAGCGTCAGCCAGTGCCGATCGAACGCGCGCGCACCGCCGTGTTTTATTCGATCTCGAATACGCAGAAAGGTCTAGGCGGCATTTCCTTCGGCAGCTTCCTGATCAAGCAGGTGGCCGAGGAATTGCGGCGCGAATTGCCGAAGCTGGATACGTTCATCACGCTGTCGCCGGTGCCGGGCTTCATGCAATGGCTGAAGCAGGCCGACGACGCGCCGGTCAGCGACGAGGAACGGACGCTGCTGGAGGCGCTCGACAGGCCGGACTGGTTCGAGGATGCGGAGCTGACCGCGCAATTGCGCGCCGTGCTGGAGCCGCTGGCCGCGCATTACTTCCTCAAAGCCCGTACGCCAAAAGGCCGGCTGATCGATTCGGTGGCGCGCTTCCACATCGGCAACGGCGCGCGGCTGGAGAAGATCAACTGGCTCGGCGACCTCTCGCCGAAGGGCCTGCGTGAGTCGGCCGGGATCATGGTCAACTATCTCTATCGGCTGGAAGACATTGAGAAGAACCACGAGGCCTACGCCAACCAGGGCGACATCGCCGCTTCCAGCGCGGTGAAGAAACTGATCAAGACCGAGGGCCGGCGGCTACTGGACATGCGGCTGTCGTAGAGCGGCCGCGGATTCATCCGCCGCTCGATTGGAAATCATATTGCGATGGCTTCCGATGGCGCCGCACCTCTCCGGCCGATAAGCCCCGCCGAGCGGATCGACGCCATCGATGTGTTGCGGGGCGTTGCTTTACTCGGCGTTCTCGCGATCAACGTCGTGACCATATTTCGCGTTTCGATCTTCCAGCAGTTTCTTTTCCCCAAGCCTCCTCTATCTTTGTCGCCAATCGACAGCGCCATCGAAACCATCCTGACGCTGGCCGTCGAGTTGAAGGCATTTGCGCTGTTTTCGCTGCTGTTCGGAACGGGCCTTGCCATCCAGTTCGGGCGGCTGGCCAGGAGCGAGCGCCGCACGTTGTTGCTCGTGCGCCGACTCATCGTGTTGCTGGCGTTTGGGCTCATCCACCTTTGCCTGATCTGGAACGGCGACATTCTCACCGAATATGCGCTCGCTGGATTCATCGTCCTGCCGTTCCTGTTCGGTCCGCGCTGGCTATTGGCTGTCGCCGCGCTGGCGTTTCTCGGGTTGTACCTTGCGATGCAGGTCTTTCCGCCGCCGGGATTGTGGCCCGGCACGGCCGCGATTGCCCAGGATGTCATGGATGCCAACCGCATCTATGCGACGGGCGGCTTCCTCGACGTGCTGGCGTTCCGGCTCCGCGAGATTCCCCTTTTCGTTGCCCTGCACGCCTATATCTTTCCGCGCACGATCGGGTTGTTTGTTCTCGGCGCGTTCGCCTGGCGCACCGGCATTCTGCGAAACCCGCCACGCCATTTGCTCCTCTCGATCGCCGCCGCCTGTATCGGCCTTGGCGCAGCATTGATCCTTTGCCATGCCGGCGGCTTTATCACGGGCGGCCGGACCCGCGCCCTAGCGGAACCTCTCGGCACCATCCTGCTGGCGCTGGGTTATGGCGCTGGTATCATCGGCATCGCCAATCTCGAGAGCGGAAAGAGGCTGCTCGGCTGGGCCGCGCCGCTGGGGCGCATGGCCTTCACCAACTACCTCGCGCAGTCCCTGATCTTCGGCTGGATCTTTTACGGCTATGGTCTAGGCCTGTTCGGCCGCCTCGGCGTCGCCAGCGCGCTGGCCATCGGCGTTGCCGTCTACATCGGACAGGTATTTTTCAGCGCCTGGTGGCTGCGCCGCTACCGGTACGGCCCCGTCGAATGGCTGTGGCGCACGCTGATGTATGGCGCGGCGCAGCCGATGCGGCAGACGGCGTAGCGCCGGGCTCAGATCTTGTATTCATAGAGCAATCGGGCGCGAATGGTACCCTCCAGGGCGCGGATGTCCGCGAGCACGCGCTGGCCGTCGGCGGCGGAGGCATCAGCGTCGAGCACCACATAGCCGACGTCGTGGTCGGTCTCGTAATATTGCGCGGCAATGTTGACGGCGTGGCGCGCGAGCACCTCATTCAGACGTCCCAGCATGCCCGGCAGATTGCGCTGTACCTGAATGAACCGCGTCCCCGATGGCCGCGGCGGTAGCTGGACCTGGGGGAAATTGACAGCGCCCATCGTCGAGCCGGAATCGCTGTAGTCGACGAGCTTGCGCGCCACTTCGGCACCGATGCGTTCTTGCGCCTCTTCGGTCGAACCGCCGATGTGCGGCGTCAGAATAACATTTTCCAGACCCTGAAGCGGCGATACGAAGCGATCTGCGTTCGAACGCGGCTCGACCGGAAAGACGTCAACCGCGGCGCCACGAAGCCTGCCTTCGCGCAGCGCGTCCGCGAGCGCCTCGAGGTCAACGACCGTACCGCGACTGTTGTTGATGAAATATGCTCCCGGCTTGATCGCCGCAATCTCCTCGCGCCCGATCATCCCATGCGTGGCTGATGTCTCCGGCACATGCAACGTCACCACGTCGCTTTGCGCCAGCAGCTCATGCAAGGTCGCCGTCGGCTCGGTGTTGCCATGACGAAGCCTGTCGGTATGATCGTAGAAAATGACCCTCATGCCCAGCGCTTCCGCGAGATTCGAGAGCTGCGAGCCGATATTGCCGTAGCCAATGATGCCGAGCGTCTTGCCCCTCACCTCGTAGCTGTCGTTTGCGGACTTGTCCCAGCGCCCCTGATGCGCGGCGTTGGAACGCGAGACGATCCGGCGCAGCAGGGTGACGATCTCGCCGATCACCAGTTCTGCGACGCTTCGCGTGTTGGAAAACGGCGCGTTGAACACGGGAATCCCGCTCCGGCGCGCGGCGTCAACTTCCACCTGATTGGTGCCGACGCTGAAGCATCCGATCGCGATGAGCCGGTCCGCGGCCTCAAGAACGTCCGTTGTGATCTGCGTGCGTGAGCGGATACCCAGCAGGTGCACGCCTTTGATGGCTTCCTTGAGTGCATCGCCCTCGAGCGCCTTGGACAAGCGAACCATGTTGGAATAGCCCGCAGCCTCTATCATCTGCACGGCGCTGTCGTTGACCCCTTCGAGAAGCAAGACCCGGATCTTGTGCTTCGAGAGCGAGAGTTGGGGACGGGAAAGTTTACTGGGCAAGATCGCGGCATCCTTCAGAGATCGATGAACGGCAGGCTGGCGGCGTGGAAATTCACACTCGGCGCCAAGCCGAATTTCCTATCCAAGCCACTAATTTCATAAGATTTTTGGACAGCCAATCTTTTCCTATGTGATCCGGGCTCACACCGCCAGCGCCTTCATCTCCTTGTAGAGATCGGATTTCCCCTCGAACCCGATGCCCGGCAGGTCCGGCATGGTGATGTGCCCGTTCTCGACACGAACACCGTCCGGGAAACCGCCGTAGGGCTGGAACAGGTCGGGATAGCTCTCATTGCCGCCAAGCCCGAGACCGGCCGCGATATTGAGCGACATCTGGTGACCACCGTGGGGGATGCAGCGGCTCGGCGACCAGCCGTGGGTCTTCAAGACCGCCAGCGTGCGCTGGTATTCGCACAGGCCATAGGACAGCGCACAATCGAATTGAAGCCAGTCGCGGTCCGGCCGCATGCCACCATAGCGGATCAGGTTTTTTGCATCCTGATGGCTGAAGAGATTCTCGCCGGTCGCCATCGGTCCGGGATAGAACTCAGCGAGCGCCGCCTGCAGCGCGAAGTCGAGGGGGTCGCCCGCCTCCTCGTACCAGAACAGCGGATACTCCCGCAGCATTTTTGCATAAGCAATCGCCGTCTCGAGATCGAAGCGGCCATTGGCGTCGACGGCGAGTTGTGTCTGACTGCCGATCTCCTTCAAGACAGCTTCGATGCGCTCGCGATCTTCCGCGATCGGCGCGCCGCCGATCTTCATCTTCACGACGTTGTAGCCGCGGTCGAGATAGCCGCGCATTTCGCCGCGCAGCGCCGACAGGTCCTTGCCGGGATAATAGTAACCGCCGGCGGCATACACGAACACACGCGGATCGGCCTTGAGGCCGTGACGCTCGGCGAGCAGACGAAACAGCGGCTTGCCGGCGATCTTCGCCACCGCATCCCACACCGCCATATCGATGGTGCCCACGGCGACCGAGCGCTCGCCGTGGCCGCCCGGCTTCTCGTTCGACATCATGGCGGCCCAGACCTTGTCCGGATCGAGATTGCCGCCATCGGCATCCAGCAGGCTCCTGGGATCGGCCTCTTTCAGCCGCGGCGCAAAGCGTTCGCGGATCAGGCCGCCCTGCCCGTAGCGGCCGTTCGAGTTGAAGCCGTAGCCGACCACGCGCTTGCCGTCGCGCACGACGTCAGTGACGACGGCGACGAGGCTCGTCGTCATTTTGGTGAAGTCGATATAGGCGTTGCGGATCGGCGAGGAGATCGGTTTTGTGATTTCGCAGACGTCGACGATACGGACGGACATGGGATTGGCTTTCAGTCTCTGTCGTCATTGCGAGCGAAGCGAAGCAATCCATCGAGCCACGCGTACGGAGGGATGGATTGCTTCGCTTCGCTCGCAATGACGACGCCGGGGTCAGGTGGAAGGTTTATCGCGGAAATACGGCTCGACCGGGCCGTGCACCTTGATCGTCAGCGGGTTGCCATAGCGGTCCTTGGCATTGCCGGCGGTGACGCGCACCCAGCCCTCGCTGATGCAATATTCCTCGACATTGGTTTTCTCGACGCCCTTGAAGCGAATGCCGACGTCGCGCGCGAGGATATCGGCATTGTAATACGGGCTGTTCGGATCGACCGAGAGACGGTCGGGGAATTCGTCGTTCATCGCTTTGTTGGTCTCGCTCACAGCAGTGCCTCGATTTCTCTTCGTAGCCCCTCGGGGGTCACGGTCGGGGCATAGCGCCCGACCACCCTGCCCGACCGGTCGATCAGGAATTTGGTGAAATTCCATTTGATCGACGAGCCGAGCAGCCCCGATTTCTCATTCTTCAGGTGGTTGAACAACGGATGCGCATGGCTGCCATTGACGTCGATCTTGGCGAACATCGGAAACGTCACGTCATACTTGCTCTCGCAGAACTCTCCGATCTGTTTGGCGTCGCCCGGCTCCTGCCCGCCGAACTGGTTGCAGGGGAAGCCGAGCACCGCAAAGCCACGCGGCGCGAGTTCGCGTTGCAATTGCTCCAGGCCCTTGTACTGCGGCGTGAACCCGCAGGCGCTCGCGGTGTTGACGATCAGGAGCACCTGACCCTCAAACTGCTTCAGAGGCACCTCTTCGCCGGCGAGCGACTGCGCCGTAAAATCATAAACGCCTGGCATCGTGTTCTTTCGAAATTAGCCCGCCGGATCGATCGCCGCCGACGGCGTTCCGCCGGCTTCGATCGCCTCGCCGGCAGCAAGGCATAAATCCTCGCGGTAACGGCCGGAAACCAGTTGCACGCCAACGGGTACGCGTCCGACCAGCCCTGTCGAAACCGTTAGCCCGGGAAGCCCCATGAAGGGAATGGCGATCTGCGGCAATTGCGCATGCCAGACGCGCGCAAACGACGCCTCGTCCTTGCGGTCGAGCTGATCGGGGAACGGCAATTCGCCGGATACCGGCATCAGCAGTACGGCATAGTTTTCGAAGAACGCCAGCCATTCGCGCGTCAGCGTCAGGCGCCGCGTCAGCGCCTTGGACAGGTCGAACGGATGGACTTTTGCGCGGTTCCCGCGCAGGCAGGCCAGCGCGCCGGGATCGCCTTCGCGCTCGGCCATCTCCAACTGCGCCTCAAAGCCGTCGCCGAGCCAGAGTTTTGTCTGCAGATCGGCGGCCTCGCGCAGCGGCGGCGTGTTGGCGATTTCCTCGACGATCCAGCCGGCACGCTCGAGCCGCTTGCCCGCGTCCGCAACGGCGGCTTTCACTTCAGGCACGGGATCGAGGCCGTCAGGGTTGAGACACATCGCGACGCGCTTGGGCATCGCCGGGCCTTCGAGCGGCGCCGGTACCCACCAGGGATCGCGATAATCTTTCGCCGACATCGCGGCCAGCGCAATCCTGATATCGCCGATGGTGCGCGCCAGCGGGCCCGAGACGGCGCTGATCTGCGGCCCGATCGGCCGTTCGGGGAGCGCCGCATTGAACGCCGCGATGCGGCCCATGGTCGGCCGCAGGCCATGCACGCCGCAGGCGTAAGCCGGATAGCGGATCGATCCCGCAATATCCGTACCGTGCGCGATATGCCCGATGCCGGCCGCGACCGCCGCCCCCGCGCCGCCGGACGAGCCGCCCGGCGTGATGGACGGATCGCGCGGGTTCCTGGTGTCGCCATGAATGAGGTTGGTGGTGAACCAGCGATAGGAGAACGCCGGGCAATTGGTGCGCCCGAGAATGACGGCGCCGGACTTGCGCAGATTGTCGATCACGGGGTTGTTGCTCTTTGCAATGGCGTCGCGCTGCAGCTTCAGCCCGTTGGTGGTGGCAAAGCCTTCCTGGTCGATATTGACCTTCACCGTAACAGGCACGCCGCCGAGCGGTCCGGCGTCTTCACCGCGCCCGATGGCGGCATCGATGGCGGAAGCCTGCGCCAGCACGTCCTCAGGCCTGTGGTCGACCACGGCGTTGATTTTGGGGTTGACTGCGTCCAGCCGCGCCAGCGCCGCGGTCGCCGCCTCCTTGGCCGAGACCTTCTTCGACCTGATCAGCGAAGCGATTTCCGCGGCCGACAAGCGCCATAGATCCTGCATGCAAAACTCCATATTGATTGGAGCCCTTGTAGCGCCGGGCGCAGGGCAATGCCAGCGGGGGACTTTGCGGCGAGCGCGTACTTCTCCCTCTCCCCGTTCTTACGGGGAGAGGGTTGGGGTGAGGGGTCTATCCGCGGGCACTTTCGCCAATTGGAGGGACCGGTACCCCCTCACCCGGATTGCTTCGCAATCCGACCTCTCCCCGCAAGCGGGGCGAGGTTGATTTAACCTAGCGCATACGGGCGATGTAATAAGCGAGATCGACGATCTGCTCTGCTGCGATCGGGGCCATCACGTCCGCCATGCTGGCATCATAGCCGTGGCGGCTGTTGTCCTTGTACTCAGCAAGGGTCTTGGCGAGATAATCCTCGCGCTGGTTGGCGATGCGCGGGACGTTTTCCTTGCCCGACAAATCAGGGTTGTGACAGGCGTCGCAGCGGTGCTGCTGCACCAGCGCCTGGCCGCGCTGCATCCGCGCTGGATCGCCATTTTCCGCTGGCGGCGCGGGCTTCGGTATCTTGGCGATGAAGTCGGAGAACAGGCGAAGGTCGTCGTCGGTCAGCGGCTTCGCCATCTCGTTCATCGGCTCGAAGACGCGCAGCTTCTCACGGAACATGAAAAGCTGGATCAGCGTGTAAGGCGCCTGCTGGCCGCCGAGCGAGGGCGTGTTCTCGGTTTCCGACTGGCCCTTCTCGCCGTGACAGGCCAGGCACGGCACGATGCGTTGTTCGATGGTTTCGGCTGATGCGCATGTTGAAATCAACGCAAACGCCAGTGCCGTTATTGTTTTACGCATCAGCCATTCCCGGTACGTCGTCATTTCGGGGCGATGCGAAGCATCGAACCCCAATGCGCAATTGCGCATTGTGGAATCTCGAGATTCCGGGTCTGGTGCTAACGCACCATCCCGGAATGACTGCTATTCGCAAAGGCGATCTACTTCTCCGCCACCTTCTGCTTGCCGTAGGTGATGCGGTAGACGGCGCCGTTCCAGTCGTCGGAGACCAGCAGCGAGCCATCCTTCATCGGCAGCACATCGACCGGGCGGCCGATATACTTGTTGTCTTCGAGGAAGCCGGTGATGAGCGGCTCCATCGACTTCATGGTGCCGTCCTTGTTCAACTTGACGACGACGACGTCACCGCCCACTTTCTTGGTGCGGTTCCATGAGCCGTGCCGGGCGATGATGGCCACGTTCTTGTAGCTCTTCGGGAACATGCTGCCGGTGTAGAATCGCATGCCGAGCGCTGCGGAATGCGGGCCCAGCAGGCCAACCGGGGCAGTGTATTCGCTGCAGGATTTTCCCCAGCCGAATTCGGGGTCGACGATGTTGCCCTGCAGGCAGTAGGGCGCGCCGAAATGTTCGCCGACCTTGGTGATACGGTTCAGTTCGTCCTCGGGCACGTCTTCCGACATCCAGTCGCGCCCGTTGTCGGTGAAGTAGAGCTGCTTGGTCGCTGGATGCCAGTCGAAGCCGACGGTCTGGCGAACGCCCCTGGCGATCACTTCCGCATCTGAGCCGTCCAGGTTCATCCGGCGGATCTGACCGTGGTCGTCGCTATGCAGCAAATTGTTGCCGGGCTGGCCGACCGGAACGTAGAGTTTGTTGTCGGGACCGATGCCGATGAACTTCCAGCCATGGGCCTCGTCCTTTGGCAGCTTGTCATAGATCAGAGTCGGCTTCGGCGGGTTGTCGATGACGTCTTCAACCTTGTCGATCTTTGAGACCTTCGACAGTTCGGCGATGTAGAGCGTGCCATCCTTGAAGGCGAGACCGTTCGGACGGTAGAGGCCGGAGGCCAGCACCTTGACCTCGCGCTTGCCGTCCTTGTTGACGATGGCATAGACCTTGTCGACCAGCCGGCTGCCGACAAACACCGTGCCCTTGTCGCCCACGGCGAGCGAGCGCGCATTTGCCATGCCCGCGGCATAGACCTCGATGTTGAAGCCGGCCGGCACTTTCAGCTTCGCCGTCGGCAATTTGTCCGGTGCCGCGGGGATCGGCGGCGGCGCATTCGGCGCGAGCTTGGCGGCGGCTTCGTTGCCCGCGGGACGTCCGATCAGGGGAGATCCCGGCGGAAGCGCGGGTGCGGCCGCAGGCGGTGCGCCGGCGGCCGGCGGAGCGGCGGGCTGCTGCGCAGCGGCGCCTAGCGTGAAGGCACTAAGGAAGGCACCGGCCAGCAGCAGGCTGCGCGGCGCCGACGAATGGCGTATCATGGGCGTTCTCCCTTGGTGGAAGCCTGTTCTCTACACGCAGCACACAAGGGTGCTGACGCCGGTGGCTTTCCGGACCGCAATCTCCGATATTTTTCCGTCGCTGCGCAACCGGAAACATGCCTCACGGAAACGGCGGCGGCCGAGTGGGCGGCCGCGCAGACCGGCTTCATCGCGCGTCAGTGCTTCGTAACCGAGGCGCCGGGGGCGTCGAGGATCGCTTCGGCGAACGGAAACTCCAGCACGATCTCGCCGTCGTCGTCGGTCACCTCGATGATCGCGCTCAAAAGCGCGCCATCGGCGCCGTCGGTCTTGAGCAGCTCGCGGATCATGGCGCGCGCCATTTCCCAGGCGCGATCGGGATCGACAAGCACTTCGCCGTCAGGATCGGAAATCAGCTCATCGCCGATACGGGTGTTGAAGTAATATCGCGGCATCGGCACAAACCTGGCTCCGTTGAGGCCCCGCAACCGGAGGCCGCTACTATCTCACAAGTTCCTTATCCGGAGCCGGCTGCGCTCCGTCCACACCCAGAATTGCCATTCGCGGCGGTGCGAACAACCGCGAAAGGCTTGATCCCACGCCGTTTTGACCGAGACCCTCCACACAACCCCGTGAAATCCCCTTTGCGGCGCAGCATAAACAAATGGGGTTCCAGGCAAAAGATTTAACTGGCGAACTTTTTGATCCGCAGTACCTTAGTCTGGAAGGGCGGAGTTCGTCCGGTAACAAAAGGGAGGCGCCAATGGCCTGGAAAGCACCAAAAATCGTCGAAGTATCGGTCGGCATGGAAATCAACATGTATATGTGCGCCACCCGCAAGTAAGCGGCAGCGCATTCACATCTTGCGCAGGTGGACCTCCGGGCCCGACACGTTCCGATAGCGGGACGGTGTCCGACGCCGGTGTCCACTTTGCGGCGTTTGTAATTCAGCTTGTTTCTTCAAGTCTGGAATCTCCAGGAGACGGATCATGCTTCGCGTCGTCGTCCTGGGCGCCGCCGCAGGCGGCGGGATTCCGCAGTGGAACTGCGGATGTCCGGTGTGCCTGATAGCACGAAGCGAAAATCCCGAACTGCGTAGTACCCAAGCCTCGATCGCGGTCAGCGCCGATGGTGCGCACTGGTATCTCATCAACGCTTCGCCCGACCTGCGCCAGCAGGTGATTGCGACGCCGCAGCTTCACCCCAAAGCCGGACAGCTCAGGCACAGCCCGATCGCCGGCGTGATCCTGACCAATGGCGAGGTCGATGCGGTCGCAGGGCTGCTGTCGATGCGCGAGGGTTCGCCGTTCACGCTCTATGCGCATGAGCGGGTCCTTGCGATTTTGCGATCCAACAGCATCTTTAACGTACTGGGCGACAGCAACGTGAAGCGGCGGCCAATCGAGGTCGACAAGGCGTTCGAGCCAGCCCTGCCCGATGGCTCCCCATCCGGCATGGAAATCCTTCCCTTCGCGGTTCCCGGCAAGGGCGCTTGGTATCTCGAAGGCAAGGCGCATCCGGCCGGCGGCGACGGCGCGGGCGATACGCTGGGCTTGCGGATTCTGGACAAGGCAAGCGGCAAGTACTTCTATTTCCTGGCCGCCTGCGCTGACGTGACCGACGATCTCAAATCGCGCCTGGCGGGCGCCGCGCTGGTGTTCTTCGATGGCACTGTGTGGCGCGACGATGAATTGATCGTCCAGGGGCTGGGCACTAAAACGGGACGAGGGATGGGCCATATTTCAATGTCAGGCACACATGGCGCGATCGAGAGCCTTGCCGGCCTCGATGTCGGCCGCAAAATGTTCCTGCATATCAACAACTCCAACCCCGCGTTGCTCACCGGCTCGGACGAGCGAAAGGAATTGGAACAGGCAGGCTGGCAGATTCCAGCCGACGGAACGGAGATCACGCTGTGAATGTCATGGCCAAGGCGGAAATGACCGCCCTGTCGATCGGCAAGGGCATCACGCTCAACAGCGCCGATGAACTCGAAGCGATGCTCCGCCACATCGGCGCGACGCGCTATCACAATCTGCATCCGTTCCACCGGCTGCTGCATGGCGGCAAGCTCAACAAGGGGCAGGTACAGGCCTGGGCGCTGAACCGCTATTTTTACCAGAGCACGATCCCGCTCAAGGACGCGATGGTGATCTCCCGGTTCCGCGACCGCGCCACCCGGATCGAATGGCGGCACAGGATCGAGGATCACGACGGCGATATCGGCTCCGAAGGCGGTATCGAGCGCTGGCTGAAGCTGACCGAGGGGCTCGGGCTCGACAGCGCCTATGTGGAATCGACCGAAGGCATTTTGCCCGCGACGCGATTTGCGGTGGAGGCCTACGTGCATTTCTGCCGTGACAAGACGCCGCTGGAAGCGATCGCCTCCTCGCTCACGGAACTGTTCGCGCCGAACCTGCATGAGGAACGCATCTCCGGGATGCTGCAGCACTATGATTTCGTCAACCCTGATATCATGAGCTATTTCAGCCGCCGCCTGACGCAGGCCCCGCGCGACGCAGGTTTTGCGCTGGAATACGTCAAGGCCAACGCGAAGACGCACGCCGAGCGCGAGGCGGTCTGCAACGCGCTGATCTTCAAGACCAATGTGCTATGGGTTCAGCTCGACGCGCTGTATCATGCCTATGTCGAGGGCCACATACCGCCCGGCGCGTTCGTGCCCAGAGGAGACTAGCGATCGATGGCTGCGAGCCGCAACATCAGTGTCAGCGAGGCGAGCCGGCCGAAATTGCCGCGGCACGCGCGGCTGAAATTCGATGAGACGCGGCAGGTCTGGGTGATCCTGGCGCCGGAACGCGTGCTGGCGCCGGACGAAATCGCGGTGGAAGTGCTGCAGCTCTGCGATGGCGTGCGCAGCGTTGCCGACATCGTCGACCAGCTCACCGTCAAGTACACGGCCGACCGCGAGGCGATCTCAACCGACGTCATCGGGATGCTGCAAGACCTCGCCGACAAGGGCTTTCTGACCGAAGCGCGTGAGAAGACGTCATGAGCGACATTCTCGCAGATGGCAAAACAGCCGGCGCCGCGCCCAGTGACGGGCTCGCGGTCCTGGAATCGCAACGTTCGACCGCGGAGACGTTCGGCATTCCGCTGGCCGTGCTCGCCGAGCTGACCCACCGCTGCCCACTGCAATGCCCCTATTGCTCCAACCCGATCGAACTCGACCGTGGCGGCAGCGAACTCACCACCGAGGAGTGGAAGAAGGTTTTGAGTGAGCTCGCCGAAATCGGCGTGCTGCAGATCCATTTCTCCGGGGGAGAGCCGACCGCGCGCAAGGACCTGGTGGAACTGGTGCAGCATGCGACCGACGTCGGGCTATACAGCAACCTCATTACATCGGCGGTGCTGCTGACCAGGGAAAGACTTTCGGCGCTGGCCGATGCCGGCCTCTGCCATGTGCAGATCAGTTTCCAGGGCAATGAGCCCATGGTGGCCGATCGCGTCGCCGGGCTGAAGAACTCCCACGAGAAGAAGATCGAAGCCGCGAGATGGACGCGCGAGCTCGATATGCCGCTGACGGTCAATGCCGTCATGCACCGGCAGAACCTGCATCAGCTCTCTGACATCATTCAGATGGCGGTCGATCTCGACGCCGACCGGCTGGAAGTGGCGAACGTCCAATATTACGGCTGGGCGCTGAAGAACCGCGCCGCCTTGATGCCGACGCTCGAACAGATCGAGGAGACCAGCCGCATCGTCGGGGAAGCTGCCGTGCGGCTGAAGGGCATTCTCGCCATCGACTATGTGGTGCCGGATTACTACGCGCTGCGGCCGAAGAAATGCATGGGCGGCTGGGGCCGGCAGTTCTTCAACATTTCTCCGGCGGGCAAAGTCCTGCCCTGCCACGCGGCGGAGAGCATCACCGGGCTAGAATTCGAATCCGTACGCTCCAATCATTCGATCGCGTGGATCTGGCAAAATTCCGAAGCCTTCAACCGCTATCGCGGCACCGGCTGGATGCCCGAGCCATGCAAGAGCTGCGAATTCCGGGAAATCGATTTCGGCGGCTGCCGCTGCCAGGCCTTTGCGCTGACCGGCGATGCAGGCAATACCGATCCGGCGTGCACGCTGTCGCCGATGCACGAGCAGATCTTCAAGCAGGCCGAGCGCGAGGCGGCCGCGCACCAGGACCGCTTCCTCTATCGCAATTTCGCCGGCGGCACGCTGGAGACGGAAGGCAAGCATGGCGCCTGACGCCGACGCCGGCAAATCGATCAAACCGGCCGATCCGTTTGCCCCGCTGACGTCGGAGCAGTTCGCGGTCAGCGACGGTCACGATATCTACGTCGAAAGCGTCGGCCGCGCCGGTGGCATCCCCGCGGTCTACCTGCATGGCGGGCCCGGCAGCGGCTGCCAGCCGGACCATCGCCGGCTGTTCGATCCCGAGCGCTTCCACGCGGTGCTGTTCGACCAGCGCGGCGCCGGCCGCAGCCGCCCCAAGGGCCGCCGCGAGGCCAACACGCTGCCGCACTTGATCACGGACATGGAAATGATCCGCGAGAAATTCGGGTTTGAGCGCTGGATGATCGTCGGCGGCTCCTGGGGCGCGACGCTGGCGCTGGCCTATGCGCAGGCCCATCCCGACCGCGTCACCGGCATCGTACTGCGCGCGACCTTTCTCGGCACGATCAAGGAAATCGAAAACGGTTTTCTCAACACGCTACCGCGCTTCTATCCCTGCCTTTACGACGACTTCATGAGCGTGCTGCCGGAAGGCGAACGCGAGCAGCCGATCCAGGCCTATTTTCGCCGTATCCTCGATCCCAGCCCCGACGTGAATATTCCGGCAGCGCGGGCATGGGGCGAGACCGAGCGCATTCTTTCCGAACACACGCCGAACCGCACACGCCTCGATCTGGCGGCGCTTAGTTCATCACGGGGCCTGCCGGCCACGCCGTTCATGGAAGCGCACTACTTCGCCAATGACTGCTTCATGCAGCCCAACCAGTTGCTGCGCGAAGCGGGCAGGCTCAAAGGCATCCCCGGCATCATCGTGCAGGGCCGCTACGACCTGCTGTGCCCGCCCGCAACCTCGCACGCGCTTGGCGCGCTGTGGCGCGAGGCCGAGATCCGTTTCGTCGAGGGTGCAGGCCACACGCTGTACGATCCCGGCGTCCGCGATGCGGTGATGAAGGCGATCGCGGACATGGCTTCCAGAACGGGCAAATAGGAATCAAGAAAATGCCGATCGCGGGTAAAGGCATGCTGCTGACGTCGATGAACATCGACGCGAAGGACGAAGCCGAATTCAATCGCTGGTACGACCGCGAACATCTCGAAGAACGCGTCGCGATCGACGGCTTCCTCGAAGCGCGCCGCTATGTCGCGCATGCGGGCAATCCGAAATATCTCAGCCTCTACTCGACCGAAACGTTTGAGGTGCTGGACAGTCCGGCCTATCGCACCGCGCTTTCAAACCAGACCGCGTGGTCAAAGGCCAACATCGCCCGCTTCCAGAACATGATCCGGGCGGTCGCGCGCATCACGGTCAGCCAAGGCACGGGCCGCGGCGCGGCGCTCGGCATCATCCGGCTGCGTTCCTCGGCCGGCGGTGAGGACAAATTGCGTGCCGCGCTCGCCGAGCAACTCGATCCGGCCGAGCTCGACGGCATCATCTCGATGCATTTGATCGAGAGCGATCCGGCACTGTCGAAGCCGATCACCGATGATCCCTCGACGCCCAATCCCGGCGCCGGCGACTGGTTCGTGCTGATCGATGCGACTGACGTAGGCGCCGTCCCTTCTGCGGCGGCGCGGTTTCTCGACAATGCCGCACTCAAGCCGCTGGTGATTTCCAGCGGCGTCTACCGGCTGATGTGGGATATCGCCAAAAGCGACCTCGGCTAGGGCTTGGAATCGATGCCCAATGCCATGAATGACCAAAAGGCCACGGGCAGTACCGCGGAGGTCTTTGCCGCCTTCCTCAAGCTCGGCCTCACGTCGTTCGGCGGGCCGATCGCGCATCTTGGTTACTTCAGGGCTGAGTTCGTCGAGCGGCGGAAATGGCTCAGCGAAAGCAGCTATGCGGACGTCGTCGCGCTCTGCCAGTTCCTGCCGGGCCCGGCTTCCAGCCAGGTCGGCTTCACCCTCGGAATCCTGCGCGGCAACGGCCTGCTCGGCGGGCTCGCCGCGTGGTTCGCCTTCACCATGCCGTCGGCACTCATTCTCTTCGCCTTCGCGCTCGGTGCGACGGCCTTCACCGGCCCGTTCGCTGAAGGGATTCTGCACGGCCTGAAGCTGGTCGCGGTCGCCGTGGTTGCGCAGGCGATCTGGGGCATGGCGAACAGCTTGACGCCGGATCGGGCGCGGGCGGCCATCGCGCTTGCGGCGGTTGCGATCGTGGTTTTCATCGGCGGATCGTTTGGACAGATCGGCGCCATTGCGCTGGGGGCCGTGGCCGGGCTCTGGCTGTGCCGCGGCAATGGGCCCGCCCCTGCGGGCCATCTCGGCTTTTCAGTATCGCCTCGACACGGCGCGGTCGCGCTTGTGCTGTTCGCAGCGTTGTTCCTGATCACGCCGCTGGTGACGGCCAAGACCGGCTCGCAGGGCCTTGCGCTGTTCGACGCGTTCTATCGTTCCGGCTCGCTGGTGTTCGGCGGCGGCCATGTCGTGCTGCCGCTGTTGCAGGCGGAAGTGGTGACGCCGGGCTGGGTCAGCAACGAGGATTTCCTCGCCGGCTACGGCATGGCGCAAGCGGTGCCCGGACCGCTGTTCACTTTTGCGGCCTATCTCGGCGCCATTGGACCCGCTCCCAATGGTCTCGCCGGCGCTACGATTGCACTCATTGCCCTGTCTCTGCCGGGTTTGCTGCTGGTCTACGGCATGCTGCCGTTCTGGGATGCACTACGCCTGCGTCCCACCGCCCAAGCCGCCATGCGCGGCACCAATGCCGCCGTTGTCGGCATCCTTGGGGCGGCGCTCTACAATCCGGTCTGGACCAGCGCCGTGCTTACTCCGCGGGATTTCGCCATCGCGTTGGCGGGCTTCCTGCTGCTGACGGTGTGGAAATTGCCGCCCTGGATTGTCGTCGTCCTGCTGGCGGCGGCGGGAGCCACCCTGCGACTGATCTGAGCACACGTCATCGCATCTGCGTACATTCGTTTGCCCGACATGCGCGTACTTGCCGTGTTCGAAGTTGAAGCTGCACTGCACATGCTGCACTGCCGCATCGATATGCGACGCTAAGTCCAAGCTCCCATGCAGTTGAAGGCCGGAGATCGCACAAAATTGCCTTGTGCGCGGCGTCTGGAATGGCTCTAATAAGATAAGCCTATGATCCAATTCAAAAACCACAAGAACGCTCGTTAAGCGTTCGAGGCAAAATAAGGCCGCGTTCCCGTAGCTTGCGCGGACAAGGTAGGAATGAAACCGACTGATATATCGGCGCCAGACTACTTTCACAAAGTGGTCGATTGCCAATGGGCCTGCCCCGCACACACACCGGTTCCCGAGTACATCCGTTTGATTGCCGAGGGGCGTTATAGCGACGCCTATATGATCAACTGGAAATCGAATGTGTTTCCCGGAATTCTGGGACGCACCTGCGATCGTCCATGCGAACCCGCCTGCCGACGCGGCCGCGTCGAGGAAACTCCGGTTGCGATCTGCCGCCTGAAGCGCGTTGCCGCCGACTTCAAGGACGACGTCAAGCACCGCATGCCGAAGCCGCTGGCCAAAAACGGCAAGCGCATCGCGCTGGTCGGCGGCGGTCCTGCTTCGCTGACGGTGGCGCGCGACCTCGCGCCGCTCGGCTATCACTGCACCGTGTTCGATGCCGATCCGAAGGCGGGCGGCATGATGCGGAGCCAGATTCCGAAGTTCCGCCTGCCTGACACCGTCATCGACGAGGAGACCGATTACATCCTCGACCTCGGCGTCGAGTTTAAGGGCGGGCATCGCATCGACAGCCTGAAGAAGCTGCTCAGCGAAAACTACGACGCGATCTTCATCGGCTCCGGCGCCCCGCGCGGCCGCGAGCTCGATATCCCCGGCCGCAAGGAAGCTGCCGCCAATATCCACATCGGCATCGAATGGCTGGCGTCGGTCTCGTTCGGTCATGTCGAGAAGATCGGCAGGCGCGTCATCGTGCTCGGCGGCGGCAACACCGCGATGGATTGCTGCCGCACCGCGCGCCGGCTCGGCGGCGCAGACGTCAAGGTGATCGTGCGCTCCGGCTTCGAGGAAATGAAGGCGAGCCCCTGGGAAAAGGAAGACGCCCTGCACGAGGATATTCCGATCCTCAATTTCATGGTGCCGGTGGCGTTCAAGCATGTCAGCGGCAAGCTCATCGGCGTCACCTTCCAGAAGGTGAAGGCCGAATACGACGCCAAGGGCCGCCGCAACCTGGTGCCCTCCGGCGAACCCAACCAGACCATCCCCTGCGACGACGTGCTGGTCGCGGTCGGCCAGGAGAATGCGTTCCCCTGGATCGAGCGCGATTGCGACATCGAGTTCGACAAGTGGAACATGCCGCAGGTCGACGCGAAGACCTTTGTCTCGACCAATCCGAAAGTGTTTTTCGGCGGCGACGCCGCGTTCGGCCCGAAGAACATCATCTGGGCGGTGGCGCACGGGCACGACGCCGCGCTGTCGATCCACAAGATGATATCGGGCGAAGACATCACAGAGCGCCCGCTTCCCGAGGTGCAAGTCTTTTCGCAGAAGATGGGCATCCACGAATGGAGCTACGACAACGATATCTCGGGGGACAAGCGCTACAAGGTGCCGCATCGCGACAAGGTGATCGCGCTGAAGGACATCAAGGCCGAGGTCGAGCTCGGCTATGACGTCAAGCTCGCGCTCGGCGAAGCGCAGCGCTGCCTGAACTGCGACGTGCAGACCGTATTCTCGGCGCCCGCCTGCATCGAATGCGATGCCTGCGTCGACATCTGCCCGATGGATTGCATCACCTTCACAGAGAATGGTGAGGAAGAGGATCTCAGGCAGCGATTGAAGGCGCCCTCGCCGCACCAGGACCAGGCGCTCTATGTCGCCGAGGGCCTCAAGACCGGCCGCGTCATGGTCAAGGACGAGGACGTCTGCCTGCATTGCGGGCTGTGCGCCGAGCGTTGTCCCACGGGTGCCTGGGACATGCAGAAATACCTCATCGATATGACTTACGCGGGAACAACATGCCAGTCCAAAGCCCGATCAGCAGCGTAAACGACTTCGTCGTCCGTTTCGCCAACGTCAACGGCTCGGGTTCGGCGAGCGCCAACGAACTGTTCGCGCGCTCGATCCTGCGCCACGGCGTACCGGTCAGCCCACGTAACATCTTCCCTTCCAACATCCAGGGCCTGCCGACCTGGTACGAGGTGCGGGTCACTGAAGCCGGCCATCTCGGCGCCCGCGGCGGCGTCGACATGATGGTGGCGATGAACCCGCAGACCTGGGACAAGGACGTCGCCTCGATCGAGCCCGGCGGCTATCTGTTCTACGATTCGACCAAGCCGATGCCGACGTCGAAGTTCCGCGCGGATATCAACGTGATCGGCGTGCCGCTGACGGCGATCACCAATTCGACCTACACCGATCCGCGCCAGCGCCAGCTGTTCAAGAACATCATCTATCTCGGCGCGATGTGCGCCCTGCTCGACATGGACCCGAAGATCGTCGAGCAATTGATTGCCGAACAGTACAAGGGCAAGGAGAAGCTCTTGTCCTCCAACGTCCACGCGCTGCATCTCGGCCGCGACTGGGCGCTGCAGAATTTGAAATGCCCGGTCGGGCTGCGGGTGAAGAAGTCCGATAAGGTCGGCGACCGCATTTTCATGGAAGGCAACAGCGCGGCTGCGCTCGGCGCGGTCTATGGCGGCGCCACCGTCTGCGCCTGGTATCCGATCACGCCGTCGTCGTCGGTGGCGGAGGCCTTCACGAGCCACTGCAAAAAGCTGCGGCACGATCCCGAGACCGGCAAGGCGAAATACGCGATCGTGCAGGGCGAAGACGAGCTCGCATCCATCGGCATCGTGATCGGCGCCTCCTGGAATGGCGCGCGGGCCTTTACCGCGACTTCCGGCCCCGGCATCTCGCTGATGACCGAATTCATCGGCCTGTCCTATTTCGCAGAGATTCCGGCCGTGATCATGAACATCCAGCGCGCCGGCCCCTCGACGGGCATGCCGACGCGCACCCAGCAATGCGACATCATCGCCTGTGCCTACGCTTCGCACGGCGACACCAAGCACGTCCTGCTGTTCCCGGAAGATCCGGCCGAAGCGTTCGAGTTCGCGGCGCAGTCGTTCGACCTCGCCGACCGGCTGCAGACCATGATCTTCCTGATGCTCGATCTCGACATCGGCATGAATCACCGGCTGTGCCGCCCGCTGAAATGGGACGACGCCCGGCAATATGACCGCGGCAAGGTGATGACGGCGGAAATGCTCGACGAGCCCGGCCGCGATTTCGGCCGCTATCTCGACGTCGACGGCGACGGCATTCCCTACCGCACCTACCCCGGCACGCATCCGACCAAGGGCTCGTTCTTCACCCGCGGCACTTCGCGCGACCGTTACGCGCGCTATTCGGAAGAAGGCGCGATCTATGCCGACAACATGCAGCGGCTGGTGCGCAAGTTCGAAACGGCGCAGGACATGGTGCCACGGCCATTGCAGGCCAACGCCGCCAAGCCGACCAAATATGGCGTGATCTATTTTGGCTCGACGGCGCCGGCGATGGACGAGGCGATCGGCTTGTTGGAAGCGCGCGGGCATCAGCTCGACCGCATGCGCGTCCGCGCCTTCCCGTTCCACTCCAGCCTGGCGAGCTTCATCGCCGACCATGATTTCGTGTACGTGGTCGAACAGAACCGCGACGGCCAGCTACGGCAATTGATCGTCAACGAGAACGGCATCGATCCAGTCCGGCTGGTGCCGATCCTGCACTATGACGGCAGCCCGATCACCGCGCGCTTCATCGCCAACGCCATCGGCGACCACCAGGACCACCTCAAGGTGACCCCTCTCCGCAAGGTAAAGTCATGACCTATATCGCCAAGCCGAAATTCCATCATCCCGGCCTGCCGAAGAACGAACTCGGCTATACCCACCGCGACTACGAGGGCAAGATCTCGACGCTGTGCGCCGGCTGCGGCCACGACTCGATTACTGCTTCCATCATCGAGGCCTGCTACGAGCTGTCGATCGAGCCGCACCGGGTGGCAAAGATTTCCGGCATCGGCTGCTCGTCGAAGACGCCGGATTATTTCCTCGGCAATTCGCACGGCTTCAACTCGGTGCACGGCCGCATGCCGTCGGTGCTGACCGGCGCCAACCTCGCCAACCGCGATTTGATCTATCTCGGCGTTTCCGGCGACGGCGACAGTGCCTCGATCGGCTTCGGCCAGTTCGCGCATTCGATCCGGCGCGCCGTCAACATGACCTATATCGTCGAGAACAACGGCGTGTACGGGCTGACCAAGGGGCAATTTTCGGCCACCGCCGACCGCGGCTCGAAATCCAAGAAGGGTGTGATTAACACCGACAACGCTATCGACCTGGTGGCGATCGCGCTGCAACTTGGCGCGAGCTTCGTGGCGCGCAGCTTCTCCGGCGACAAGAACCAGCTGGTGCCGCTGATCGCAGCCGCGATCCGGCACAAGGGCGCGTCGTTCATCGACGTCATCAGCCCCTGCATCGCCTTCAACAACCACGCCGGCTCGACCAAGAGTTTTGATTACGTCCGCGAACATAACGACGCGGTGAATCGCCTCGATGTGCTCACCGGCCGCGACCCGATCACGGTCGATTATGCGCCGGGCACGGTGCAGGTAGTCGAACAGCACGACGGTACGAGGCTGGCGCTGCGCAAGATCGACGCCGACTATGACGCCAACGACCGGCTGGCGGCCATGACCTTCCTGCAGAAGCACGCGGCCAAGGGCCAGGTGGTGACCGGACTGCTCTACGTCGATCCGGATTCGGAAGACCTCCACACCCATCTCGACACCGTCGAGACGCCGCTCAATACGCTGGAAGCCAAGGACCTGTGCCCCGGCACATCAGCGCTGGAAAAGATCAACGCCAGCCTGCGGTAGGCGTCAAGACTGTTCAAGCCCCTCATCGTGAGGCGTTCGTAGCCCGGATGGGGCGAAGCGCAATCCGGGATTCTTGCGACATTCGGCGCCGGTCCCGGGTTTCGCTTTCGCTTCACCCGGGCTACGGGCTATCGCTGCTCCTCACCATGAGGGGATTCATCACGCAGCAAACCCAGCTACGCTGCCACGGCGATGTTCCGCGGGTTTGCGACATACTCCTTCATGACCTTGCCGGCCCCGTCGGTCTCGACGAGCGACACGTCATAGCTCCAGAGATCGGCAAGGTGCTGCAGCACGCGCTTGGCGTCGGCTTCGCTGAGCTGGGCGCCCTTCACCACGGTGTGGCGCAACATCAGGCGACGATCGCCGGCGAGGTCGACGTCGACGACTTCGATGTTGGCGTCGATGAAGCCGACGTCGTATTGCCGCGCCAGTTCGCGCCGCAGCCGGCGGTAACCGCGCTCGTTGTGGATGGCGTCGACCAGGATACCGCTGCGCTCCTCCGGATCGTCATGCAGATGGAACAGGCGGAAGTGCCGCATCAGCCTCGGGCTCATGAACTGGCTGATGAAGCTTTCATCGCGATAATTGGCCCAGATGTCGCGCAACACACCCATGGCATCGCCCTTGCCGGCGATATCCGGAAACCACTCGTGATCCTCGGCGTCCGGATTGGTGACGATGCGCTCGATGTCCTGCATCATCGCAAATCCCAGCGCATACGGGTTGAAGCCGGAATAGCGCGGATCGTCGAATTCGGGCTGGAACACGACGTTGGTGTGCGACTGCAGGAATTCGAGGAAATTGCCGTCCGTCAGCCGTCCCTGCTGGTGCAGCCGGTTCATGATCTGATAGTGAACGTAGGTCGCCGTGCCCTCGTTCATCACCTTGGTCTGGCTCTGCGGATAGAAATACTGCGCGATGTGCCGCACGATCCGCAGTATTTCGCGCTGCCAGGGGCGCAGGCGCGGCGCCGTCTTCTCGAGAAAATACAGCAAGTTTTCCTGCGGCAGGCCGAGCATCTGGCGACGGCGCTCGACGTCCAGTATTGCGTCGCTCTTCACTTTACCGGCCGGAACGGTGCGCCACAAATCGTTGAAGGCGCTCTCCTCATGAGCGCGGCGCCTTCCCGCCCGCTTTTCCTCGGCGCGCAGGTCGAGACTCTTCTTGCCGGGATAGCGATCGATGCCGTGCGACATAAGAGCGTGCGCGGCATCGAGCGTATGCTCGACCGCCAACCGGCCGTGGCGTTCCTCGCAATGCGCCACATAGCGTTTGGCGAATTCGAGATAATCCAGAATGCCGTCGGCGTCGGTCCATTGCTTGAACAGATAGTTGTTTTTGAAGAAATGATTGTGGCCGAAGGCGGCATGCGCGATGACGAGCGTCTGCATCGTCGCGGTATTTTCTTCCATCAGGTAGGAAATGCACGGCGACGAGTTGATGACAATTTCGTAGGCCAGCCCCATCAGCCCCTTGCGATAGGACGCCTCCTGAAAGGCAAAGTGCTTGCCGAACGACCAATGCTTGTAGAACAGCGGCATGCCGACCGACGAATAGGCGTCCAGCATCTGCTCGGCGGTAATGACCTCGATCTGGTTGGGATAGACATCGAGCCCCAACTCGTCCCGCGCAATCTGCTCGCAGGCGTCGCAGACCCGCTGCAGCGTCCGGAAATCCCAGTCGGCGCCCTGAAACAGCAACTGATCGGTTGCGGTCATGACCCGGTCCTTTCCTGCTGGCTACGGCGCTGGAAGAGATCGTGAAACACCGGAAAGATCTCGCTGCGTTCGTTGACCTTGCGCATCGATAGCGGCGCGCCGCTCGCGCGCAGGCCCTCGTAAAGGGTCCAGAGCGACGAATTGGGCATTTCGTAGGACAGGCCGTTCTCCTGGCCGACTTCCAGATAGGCAAAAAACTGGGTAACCGGCAGGATCATGTCGGTCAGGAGCCGGCTGGTGACCTCGCCGTCCGCATAGGAATTGTCGCCGTCGGAAGCCTGCGCGGCATAGATATTCCAGTCCGCCGGCCGGAACCGCGACCGCACGATGTCGTGCATCGCCTGCAGCGCGCTCGATACCAGCGTGCCGCCGGAAGCCGCTCCGTAAAAGAACGTCTGCTCGTCGACCTCTTCGGCCCGGTCGGTATGCCGGATGAAAACGATCTCGACGTGGCGATAGCGCCGCTTCAGGAACACGTAGAGCAGCATATAGAAGCGCTTGGCCAGATCCTTCATATGCTCGGTCATCGAACCGGAGACGTCCATCAGGCAAAACATGACGGCCTGAGCCACGGGCTTCGGCACCGTCTCGAAACGCCGGTAGCGGATATCGATCGGATCGATGAACGGAATGCGGCGTATTTTTACCTTCAGAGCTTCGATCTCGGCCATGAGTTCGGCGCGGCGCGCCTCGTCGCTGCAATCCTTAAGCTCCGCCTCGAGCGCCGCCAGCACCTCCGGCCTCGGCCGCCGCAGCGCGACGCGCCGCGCCAGGGCGCGACTTACCGTTCGGCTCACCGAAATGTTGGCGGGCGAGCCGGAGGTTGTGTAGCCCGCCCGGCGAATACCCTGGCTTTCGACCTCGGCCAGCTTTCGCTTGGCGAGATCGGGCAATTCCAAATCGTCCAGGAACAGGTCGACAAACTCGTCGCGGCTGAGAACGAAGCGGAACGTATCTTCGCTGTCGCCCTCGCCCGCACCCCTGCCCTTGCCACCGCTCGGGTTCGGCCGCGGAAGAATATCGCCCTCGATGAACTTCTTGTTTCCAGGCAGCACCATGTCGCGCGTGCCGCCCTCGCGGCGAAAGCGCGGCTCGTCCATGCCATCGATCGGCACGCTGACCTCGCCGCCTTCCAGGACATCCTTGATGTCCCGGTCCTGCGACGACTTCTTCACCGCCCCCTGAACCAGCGCCTTGGCCCGGCGCAGAAAGCGCTGCCGATTCTCGAGACTCTTGCTACCCGGATTCAGGCGCCGGTCGACAATGTGAATGACCACGTTTCATCCGCCTCAGCCAGCCTGTTTTACGCGCATGTACCACTCGACCAGCCGGCGGACTTGCCGCTCGGTATAGCCACGCTCGACCATGCGCGCGACGAAGTCGTCATGCTTCTTTTCGGTCTCGCCGTCCTTCTTTGAGCCGAAGGAAATGACGGGCAGCAGATCCTCGACCTGGGAGAATATCCGCTTTTCGATCACTTCGCGAATCTTCTCGTAGCTGGTCCACGCAGGATTCTTGCCGCTGTTCTGGGCCCGCGACCGCAGCGAGAACTTGACGACCTCATTGCGGAAGTCCTTCGGATTGGCGATGCCGGCCGGCTTCTCGATCTTGGTCAGCTCCTGATTGAGCAGTTCGCGATCGAGCAGTTGTCCGGTGTCGGGATCCTTGAAATCCTGATCCTCGATCCAGGCATCGGCATAGTCGACATAGCGATCGAACAGGTTCTGGCCGTAGTCCGAATAGGATTCCAGATAGGCCTTCTGGATCTCATGCCCGATGAATTCGGCATAGCGCGGCGCCAGTTCGGCCTTGATGAACTCGAGGTAACGCTTCTCGACTTCGTCGGGAAGCTGCTCGCGCCGGATCGCCTGCTCCAGCGTGTACATCAGATGGACCGCGTCAGCACCGACCTCGCTGGTGTCGTGGTTGAAGGTCGCGGCGAGAACCTTGAAGGCAAAGCGGGTCGAAACACCGTCCATGCCTTCGTCGACGCCGGCGGCGTCCCTGTATTCCTGAACGCTGCGCGCCTTCGGATCGGATTCCTTGAGGCTTTCACCATCGTAGATCCGCATCTTGGCGAACACGGTCGAGTTCTCGTGCTTGCGCAACCGCGACATCACCGAGAAGCGCGCCATCGTTTCAAGCGTGGCCGGGGCGCAGGGCGCGGTAGCCAGTTCGGAGCCCTGGATCAGCTTTTCGTAGATCTTCTGCTCTTCGGTGACACGCAGGGAGTACGGCACCTTGATGACGCAGATACGGTCGATGAAGGCTTCGTTGTTCTTGTTGGCCTTGAAGTTTTGCCATTCCGACTCGTTGGAGTGCGCGAGAATGATGCCGGTGAAGGGAATAGCGCCGATATTTTCGGAGCCGATGTAGTTACCCTCCTGCGTCGCAGTCAGCAGCGGATGCAGCATCTTGATCGGCGCCTTGAACATTTCGACGAATTCAAGGATGCCCTGATTGGCGCGATTGAGCCCGCCGGAATAGCTGTAGGCATCAGGGTCGTTCTGGGCGAAGATCTCCAGTTTGCGGATATCGACCTTGCCGACGAGCGAGGAGATGTCCTGATTATTTTCGTCGCCGGGCTCCGTCTTCGCGATCGCGATCTGGCGCAGCCGCGACGGCTGGATCCTGGCGACGCGGAATTGCGAGATGTCGCCGCCGAAGGCTTCGAGGCGCTTGTAGCACCACGGACTCATCAGTCCGCTGAGGCGGCGGCGCGGAATGCCGTACTTTTCCTCGAGCATCGGCCCGAGCGATTCCGGATCGAACAGGCTGAGCGGGCTTTCGAATACCGGGCTGAGTTCGTCACCGGCCTTCAACACGTAAATGGGGTGGACTTCCATCAACGACTTGAGGCGTTCGGCAAGTGACGACTTTCCACCACCGACAGGCCCGAGCAGATAAAGTATCTGCTTGCGCTCTTCGAGGCCCTGCGCCGCGTGGCGGAAGAACCCGACGATGCGCTCGATCGTGTCTTCCATCCCGTAGAAGCCGGCGAAAGCCGGATAGAGCCGCATCGTGCGATTCAAAAAGATACGGCCAAGGCGAGGGTCCTTGGCCGTGTCAATCATCTGAGGCTCACCGATCGCAGCTAGTAGTCGTTCGGTCGCATTGGCATATCGCATCGGATCGCTTCGACACGACTCCAGATATTCGGCCATCGACATGTCGGTCTGGCTTCGAGCTTCGAAGGACCGGGCGAAAGCATTGAACAGAGAATCGTTGTACATGATCCGTCTCTCCATGGTCACCTGTAAATGCCGGACGCACCACTCGGGTTCCAGTGTCGGAGCGCCACAGCTTCCGTTCGCGAATCACAATCAGCACATGGGTCGATTGGACACGCGAGCGACTTCACAATGCAATGCAATAGTCGTGCTAACGGCCTCCTCCTCGTAAAGATACGGTGCCATTTCGCTCGCGTTGTAGCCGTGCTGCAACATTTTTTACCGGGGAAGTACTGAGCACGCCGTAAGGGATTTTTTAAGGAATCTGAGCGGTCACGCGGCTCGAATCTGCATCCGCCTGGCAAACCCCGAACAGCCAAACAGAGCACTTCGGGGCTCTGAAACGGCCCGGACGCGCGATAACCGCGCCTTTTGTGACCTTCGGACGGCCGGTCAGCGGCAAATAAGGCCAAGATTAACACGCGTTCATCGCGGACCGGGTGTTGAACGCACCCGGCGCCAACTGCAACTAAAGTAACATGCCGCGCGTTTAGCCCGAGTCTGCCATGAAATACGCCTGCATAGCCGCCGCATTTGCCTCCGTCATCGGAGCCCATGCCTGTCACGCCCAGGAAGGCGTCGACAAAGCCAAAGCCACCGCCTTCTATACTCAGATGTTCGGCGGCCCGTTCAGCCACAAGACCTATGCCTGCTTCGTGCGTCGTTATGACGCCAGCCATCTGGCGCAGCATCCGAAGCAGAAGGTCAGCGCGATGAAGCTGCTGGTGACGGCCGAACACGCACCGGAAGACAAGACCGTCAATTATTCGTTCCGCCTCGGCTTCAAATATCGCCACCGCGCCGGCAATTTCGATTCCAGCGGCTACTGCAGTCACATTGTCGCCGAAAACACCGGCGCTGAAATTCGACTTGGCTGCGGCGTCGATTGCGAAGGCGGCGGCATTAGCGTGGCGATGAAGGACGACAAATCCGCGCTGATCCGGCTGGAGCGGATCAGGATCTGGGAACGCAACAAGCCCGACGAGGACGCCAGCAATGATCTGGTTGCCGGCGCCGACGACAAGATCTTCCGCGTTGATCGCGCCGATCTGCACGAATGCTCCGAGTTGGTGACGGATCGCAAGGAGCTTGCGGCACTCCGGCACAAATGAGCCATACTACATAGGTTGGTACGCCTCACTACTTTGGTCTGTGACCCACACCACTTTGGCCGGAAAGATTTTCATGCATCGACGCAATATCTTGTGGGGCGCGATTTCGGCTTTCGGCGCAGCCTTTGCCGCCTCTCGCGCCAGCGCGGCTGGCGAGGCAGCACCTTCGGCAAAATTGAAAGTCGTCTACCACCTCAACGACCTCGACAAGGTCAGCTTCGTGCTGGGCAACATCCAGAACCATCTCGACGGCGTCGGCGGTCCCGACCATGTCACGATCGCGCTGGTGGTTCACGGCCAGGCGTTGCGCGCGTTTCACTCGGCTTCCGCCAACCCCGATCTTTCGAAGCGCGTCGGTCAATTCGCCAAAGCCGATCTCGAACTCGCCGCCTGCGGCAACACCATGAAGTCCCAGAATGTCACGCTGAAGGATTTGCTGCCGGGCTTCATCGCCGCCGAGCGGGGCGGCGTGGTACGGATCGCCGAGTTGCAATCGCAAGGTTATCTTTACCTCCGACCTTGAGGCCTTAGTCCGTCTGATCTTGCGATTGACGTGAACCTTTCACATCGATCGCTCATTTGCGCGATTTGATCGCCGCACTTTCGCCCGCTGTATCGAGCTGAATACTTCTTGTGTTCGGAAGCAGTCGCGACGCCGCCTGCGCGCCCGCTCCCACGCCGACATGCGGATTGTGTCCCCCCGCAACCGCCCGCGGAACGTTTTGCGCATGAACCCTCAGATGCACGCCGATGCCGGCCGCTTCCGCCGCGGCCGCACCAAGCACGATCACGCCGCACCAAAGCACGACGCAGGCGGGGGCCGAGAAACGCAAGAAACGATTGATCATGACGGCCTCCTTCACGACTTCGTGCTTGTGCCCGTTGGTGTCGCCATTCCGAAAGCTGGTTCGACCGGCCCGGTCGTATCGAGGCCGACAAGGCCAGCCATTTTCGGGATCGAACCCGTGTCAACGGCGTTATCGTCCCGGACTGCCCCATTCCATCCAGCGGCAAACCCAACCAAATGTTGACTTTCCGGCCCTGCCCCCGAAAGCTGCCGGAAACCCAAAAATCGGCCGATTAAACAGAACAGGCACCATGAATCCCGTCAAAACACTCGAAAACCATGGCCAGGCGATCTGGCTGGACTTCCTCGCCCGCGGCTTCGTCGCCAAGGGCGACCTCAAGGCGCTGATCGATACCGACGGCGTCAAGGGCGTGACATCGAACCCCTCGATCTTCGAAAAGGCGATCGGCAGTTCGGACGAATATGACGGCGCAATCGGCCACGCGCTGAAGGCGGGCGACCGCCCCGTCGCCGACCTGTTCGAGGCGCTCGCCGTCGAGGACATCCAGAACGCGGCCGACGTGCTGCGCCCGGTTTACGACCGCTTGAACGGCAATGACGGTTTCGTCAGCCTCGAGGTCTCGCCCTATCTGGCGATGGATACCAAGGGGACCATTGCGGAAGCCGAACGGCTCTGGAAGGACGTCAAGCGGCAGAATTTGATGGTCAAGGTCCCGGCCACGCCGGAAGGGCTGCCTGCGATCGAACATCTGATCGGCGAAGGTATCAGCATCAACATCACACTGCTGTTCGCGCAAGAGGTCTATCGCGAGGTGGCGGAGGCCTATATCGCCGGCCTTGAAAAACTCGTCGCCAACGGCGGCGATCCCGCGCCTGTCGCCAGCGTCGCTTCCTTCTTCGTCAGCCGCATCGATACCGCGGTCGACAAGCAGCTCGACGAGAAGATCGCGAGGGCCAATGATCCCAGCGAAAAGGAACGGCTGAGCGCGCTGAAGGGCAAGGTTGCCGTCGCCAACGCCAAGCTCGCCTATCAGGACTACAAGCGGCTGTTCGCAGGCCCCCGTTGGGAGAAGCTCGCGGTCAAGGGCGCAAAGCCGCAGCGCCTGCTGTGGGCGTCCACCGGCACCAAGAACAAGGACTATAGCGACGTGCTGTATGTCGAGGAGTTGATCGGCCCCAACACCGTCAACACCGTGCCGCCGGCAACGCTCGATGCATTCCGCGACCATGGCCAGGTTAGGGACAGCCTCGAGGAAAATATCGAGGACGCAAGGCGCGTGCTGGACGAGCTCGAAAAATCCGGCATCTCGCTCGACGCCATCACGGCGGAGCTGGTCAAGGACGGCGTCAAGCTGTTCGCGGACTCTGCCGACAAGCTCTATGGCGCAGTCGCATACAAGCGCGCGACCACGCTCGGCAGCGGCATCGACCGTCAGCAGCTCGCACTCGGCGACGGCATCCGCAAGGCGGTCGAGAAGAGCACCGAGGACTGGCGCGCATCGGCGACAATCCGCCGGCTGTGGCAGAAGGACAAATCGGTCTGGACCGATGATGACGAAAACAAATGGCTGGGCTGGCTGAACAGCCCTGCAGCCGC
This sequence comes from Bradyrhizobium algeriense, assembly GCF_003062295.1. Taxonomy (GTDB): domain Bacteria; phylum Pseudomonadota; class Alphaproteobacteria; order Rhizobiales; family Xanthobacteraceae; genus Bradyrhizobium; species Bradyrhizobium algeriense. The sequence goes on from NZ_PYCN01000013.1 coordinate 79,384, forward strand.
CGACGTCGCCGACTACGAGGATTTTGCCCGCCGCGTGAAGGGACAGAATTTCAGCGATGCCGTGGTGCTCGGCATGGGCGGATCGAGCCTCGGGCCGGAAGTGCTGGCGGAAACGTTTGCCAGGAAATCCGGCTTCCCAAAACTGCATGTGCTCGATTCCACCGATCCAGCGCAGGTGCGCGCGATGGAGGAGACAGTCGATCTCGCCCACACGCTGTTCATTGTCTCCAGCAAATCGGGCGGCACTACCGAGCCGAACGTGATGAAGGATTATTTCTTCGATCGCGTCTCCAGGACCATCGGCAAGGACAAGGCCGGGCATCGTTTCATCGCCGTCACCGATCCCGACTCGTCGCTGGAGAAGGGTGCGATCAGCCAAGGCTTTGCCCGCATCTTCCATGGCGATCCCGCGATCGGCGGACGCTATTCCGTGCTGTCGCCGTTCGGGCTGGTACCGGCGGCGGCGGCCGGTATCGACGTTCGCAGCCTGATCACGCACGCGCTCGCGATGGTGCGCTCCTGCGGCGCCGACGTGCCGCCGCATGAAAACCCGGGCGTGCAGCTCGGCCTGGCGATGGGTCTCGCCGGCCTCGAAGGCCGCGACAAGGTGACGATCACCTCGTCGGAGAAAGTCGCCGATTTCGGCGCCTGGGCCGAACAACTGATTGCCGAATCCACCGGCAAGGACGGCAAGGGCCTGATCCCGATCGACGGCGAGCCGCTCGGCGCGCCATCGCTCTACGGCAACGACCGTTTCTTCATCGATATCCGTACCGAAGGCGAGGACGAAGCCTCGCATGATGACCGGCTCAAGGCGCTTGAGGAGGCAGGTCACCCCGTGGTCCGCATCGTGATGAAATCGATCGACCATATCGGCCAGGAATTTTTCCGGTTTGAGATGGCCACCGCCGTGGCGGGCGCGATCCTTAGCATCAACCCGTTCAACCAGCCCGATGTGGAAGCAGCCAAGATCAAGACCCGCGAGCTGACTAGCGCGTTCGAGAAGACCGGCGCGCTGCCTGCGGAGAAGCCTGTGATCTCGACCGATGAAGCCGATCTCTACACCGACGCGCACAACGCGGCCGAACTGCGCAAGGCCGGCGCCGACGGCACGCTCGGCTCCTGGATCAAGGCGCATCTGTCGCGTTCGGACAGCGGCGACTATGTCGCCCTGCTCGCCTATATCGCGCGAGACCCCGGCACGATCGGTTCGCTGCAGAAGATGCGGCTTGCGGTGCGCGACACGCGTCACGTCGCGACTTGCGCCGAATTCGGCCCACGCTTCCTGCATTCCACCGGCCAAGCCTACAAGGGCGGCCCCGACAGCGGCGTGTTCCTGCAGATCACCGCCGACGACGCCGAGGATTTACCGGTGCCGGGCCAGAAGGCGAGTTTCGGCATCATCAAGGCGGCGCAGGCGCGCGGCGATTTCGACGTGCTCACCGAACGAGGGCGGCGCGCGCTGCGCGTCCATCTCAAGGGCGATCTTGGATCGGGACTGTCCGCACTCGATGCCGCGATTGCAGAAGCGCTCAGTTAGGAAAGTCAGGCTATGCAACTCGGCATGATCGGGCTCGGCCGGATGGGCGGCAATATCGTCCGCCGGCTGATGAACAACGGCCACACCGCCGTGGTCTACGACAAGGATGCGAAGGCGGTCGCCGGCCTCGCCGGCGAAGGCGCGACCGGCGCCGATACGCTGGAAGATTTCGTGGCCAAACTCGAAAAGCCGCGGACCGCCTGGGTGATGCTGCCGGCGGGCAAGATTACCGAGGCGACCATCGAGGCATTGGCAAAGCTGATGCAGCCCGGCGACGTCATCATCGATGGCGGCAACACGTTCTGGCAGGACGACGTTCGCCGCGGCGCGGCGCTGAAGGCCAAGGGCCTGCACTATCTCGACGTCGGCACCAGCGGCGGCGTCTGGGGCATCGAGCGCGGCTATTGCATGATGATCGGCGGTGACAAGGCGGTGGTTGACCGGCTCGACCCGATCTTCAAGACGTTGGCGCCGGGCGTTGGCGACATCCCGCCCACATCCGGCCGAGAGGGCCGCGACCCGCGCGTCGAGCAGGGCTACATTCACGCCGGCCCGTCGGGCGCCGGACACTTCGTCAAGATGATCCACAACGGCATCGAATACGGCCTGATGCAGGCCTATGCCGAGGGCTTTGACATTCTGAAGAACGCCAATATCGAAGCGCTGCCGCCGGAGCACCGCTTCGCGTTCGACATCGCCGACATCGCCGAAGTGTGGCGGCGCGGCAGTGTGATCCCGTCCTGGCTGCTCGATCTCACATCCTCCGCGCTCGCGGAAAACCAGACGCTGGATAATTACTCCGGCTTCGTGGAGGATTCCGGCGAAGGCCGTTGGACCGTGAATGCCGCGATCGACGAGGCCGTGCCGGCGGAAGTGCTGACGGCGGCGCTCTATGCGCGCTTCCGTTCCCGCAAGGATCACACCTTTGCGGAAAAGATCCTGTCCGCGATGCGGGCCGGTTTCGGTGGACACAAGGAGCCGCCGAAAAAACCTGACACGAAGGCCTGAACGGACATGGCGGTCGGTCAGACAGCACAGAAAAAACCCGATCCCTGCTCGTTCGTCATTTTCGGCGTGACCGGCGATCTCGCGCACCGGCTGGTCGTGCCTGCGCTTTATAACCTCGCCGCCAGCGATCTGTTACCGGAGAGGTTCTGCCTGGTCGGCGTCGCTCGCAAGGGCATGACGGACGACAAACTGCGCGACAGCCTGATGAAAGGCCTGCGCGAGTTCGCGACCCAGCCGGTGGACGACGCGGTTTCGCAGCGGCTGCTGCAATGCCTCACCTGCATCGAGGCCGATCCGAAAGATCCGCCGTCGTTCGATGCGATGAGCAAGCAGCTCGCCGAACTGGAAGCCGCGCGAAACACCGGCGGCAACCGGCTGTTCTATCTGGCGACCCCGCCCAACGCGTTCCTGCCGATCAGCCGCGAGCTTGGCCGCACCGGCATGCTGGCCGAGAACGGCGCGTGGCGACGGCTGGTGGTGGAAAAGCCGTTCGGCACCGATCTCGTTTCGGCACGGGCGCTGAACAGCGAACTGCTCAAACTCGTCGATGAGCACGAGATCTACCGGATCGATCACTATCTCGGCAAGGAGACGGTGCAGAACATTTTGGTGCTGCGTTTCGCCAACGGCATGTTCGAGCCGATCTGGAACCGCAACCACATCGACCATGTCCAGATCACGGTCAATGAACAGCTCGGCGTCGGTCACCGCGGTAGTTTCTACGACCAGACCGGCGCGCTGCGCGACATGGTGCCGAACCATCTGTTTCAGTTGCTGTCGCTGGTCGCGATGGAGCCGCCGATCCGGTTCGACGCGCATTCGGTGCGCGCGGAAAAGGCCGACGTGCTCTCTGCGATCCAGGCCCAGAGCGAGGCAGAGGCGCTGCGGAATTCGGTGCGCGGCCAGTATCTGGCCGGCCGGATCGGCGATAGCCAGATCGAGGACTACCGGAAGATCGAGGACGTCGCAGCCGGCAGCACCACCGAAACCTATGCGGCGCTGAAGCTGATCATCGACAACTGGCGCTGGGCCGGCGTTCCCTTCTACCTGCGCACCGGCAAGGCGCTCGGCGTCAAGCGCACCGAAGTCGCGATCAAATTCAAGCAGGCTCCGTTCGCGATGTTCAACTGCACGCCGGTGGAAGCACTGGCGCAGAACTACCTCGTTATCGGCGTCGCGCCGAACGAGGGAATTGCGCTGCAGTTCAACACCAAGGTGCCCGGCCCCTCGATCCTGATCGACGGTGTCGAGATGAAGTTTCGCTACAAGGATTATTTCAAGGCGGAGCCCTCGACCGGCTACGAGACGCTGATCTATGACTGCATGATCGGCGACAATATCCTGTTCCAGCGCGCCGACAGCGTCGAGGCCGGCTGGAAGGCGGTGCAGCCGTTCATCGATGCCTGGAAGAAGGCGGGCGCCGAGGGCTTGCAGACCTACAAGGCCGGCAGCGAAGGGCCGGAGGACGCGAACGAACTGTTGAGGCGCGACGGCCGAAGCTGGCGAAAGCTCGGGTGAACGATGGCCGCGAACGACAATCGCCACGTGATCACTGTCACCGATCCAGCGGCGCTGGCGGCGACCGCCGCCGAACATCTACTGGCCAGAACAGCCGCCAACAGCGGCCGCGTGGCGATCTGCCTGACCGGCGGATCGAGCCCGAAGCAGCTCTATCAGTTGCTTGCGACCGACGCCTATCGAAGCCGGATCCCGTGGCAGCGCGTGCACTGGTTCATCGGCGACGAACGCTTCGTGCCGGCGGATGACCCGCTCAACAACATGGGCATGGCGCGAACGGCCTTCCTGGACCGATGCGCGCCGGCGGCAAACATCCATCCGATTCCGACCGCGACCGCCGACCCCACCGACCCCGATCGGGGCGCCGCGCTTTACGAACAGGAGTTGCAATCGTTTTATGGCGCAGACGCGCTTGATCGCGCCAGGCCCCTGTTCGATCTCGTGCTGATGGGCGTCGGTCCCGACGGCCACACCGCGTCGCTGTTTCCCGGCGATGGCGCACTCGATGAGACCGCGCGCTGGGTTGTCGGCGTGCCCAAAGCGAATGTCGAGCCGTTCGTGCCGCGGGTTACCCTCACGCTGCCCACCCTCGCCTCCTGCCGCGAAATGCTGTTCGAGGTTGCGGGCGCGGATAAGCGTGCGATCTTGACGCGGCTGTTCGCAGCCGAGAACCTGCCCGCCAACCGCGCGCGATCCACCGGCGAGACGGTCTGGCTGGTGGACCGGGCCGCGATTCCGGAGAATTTTGGTGGGCAGTAACACTCCTTGCGCGCTGGTGGTGATGGGCGTCTCCGGCTCGGGCAAGAGCACCATCGCCGATCATCTCGCTGGACGCCTCGGCTGGCGCTACGAGGACGGCGACAGGTTTCACCCGGCAAGCAACGTCGAGAAGATGAGCGCCGGCCATCCGCTGACGGACGAAGACCGCTGGCCGTGGCTGCAGGCGATTGCTGACGAGATCGACCGCCTCTCGGCCGCCGGTGAGCGCGCCGTCATCGCCTGCTCGGCGCTGAAGCGCGCCTATCGCGACGTCCTCGTGCACGGCCGCGACGATGTCCACATCGTCTTTCTCGACGGGACGCAGGATCTGATCGCCGCCCGCCTTGCCAGCCGCCAGGGCCACTTCATGCCGCCGGGCCTGCTTACCAGCCAGTTCAAGACACTGGAGCGACCGGGCGCCGACGAGCGGCCGATCACGGTATCGATCGATGCGCCGGTCGAGCGAATCGTGGATGACATCGTCAGTCAATTGAACCTGGTTCCCCAATGACCCGCATTGCACTCGTTGTTTCCGATGTCGACGGCACCCTGTTGACGAAGGACAAGATCCTGACCGATGCCGCAAAGGCGGCCGTGCGCAAGCTGCATGAGGCCGGCGTCGGCTTCACCATCGTCTCCAGCCGGCCGGCCATCGGCATGGGTTTTCTGATCGAGCCGCTTTCGATCACGCTTCCCGTCGGCGCCTTCAACGGCAGCTCGATCGTCGACGACAAGCTCAGGCCGATCGAGCAGCATCTGATCGCCCCCGCTGTGGCCCAGCGCAGCCTCGACGTGCTCGATGCGTTCGGCGTCGATATCTGGCTGTTCACCAATGACCGCTGGTACACGCGCAATCCCGACGGCGAATACGTCCCGCACGAAAAGCGGGCGATCAAGGCCGACCCGACCATCATCCCGGATTTCACGCCGCATCTCGCCAGCGTCTGCAAGATCGTCGGCGCCAGTTCGGACGCGGCACTGCTGCAGCGTTGCGAGGTGGCGATGAAGGAAGCCGTCGGGGCGGAGGCCACCGCGGTCCGCTCGCAGACCTATTATCTCGACGTCACGCCGCCCGGTCACGACAAGGGCACCTTCGTGGACGCGATGAGCAGGCGGCTCGGCATTCCGGCCGCGGCGGTGGCGACCATCGGCGACATGGAGAATGATCTGCCGATGTTTGCCAAAAGCGGCGTTTCATTTGCAATGGGCAATGCGGCCGACGGCATCAAGCAGCACGCGACGCATGTGACCGAGAGCAACGAGCGCGATGGATTTGCGGCTGCGATCGAGATGGTGCTGCAGCTCGGATAGGATCTTTTTGAAGCGCTTTCTGCGCAGATAGGTCTACGCAATCGGCGTAAACTTGATTGCTATGCGAACCGGCATCCACCCCGGATCGCGTCCGGGGCGGGCTTTCGCTCGAAAATGCCATGCTCCGCCGTATCAAGCCGGCGTGAAGGATAAATCGGGGAATTCTCAAAGCCTTCGCGCGGCGAATCCGCTTCTGTTGGCCGGCACGATCGGCAAGCGCGAGCCGGTGTCCGACCGCCACCTCCTCCCATGAAGGCAGGTTCACCCCAGCCCGGGCCTGCCACGGCGAAGTCGGGTGCCGGCTCGCGCGACTTCCGCAGGGCCGCGCCCTTCCCGGCGTCTGTCACCGTCGCTGCCGGCTGATGGCTGATCGTCTCCGGCAGGACATGCCCGCTCGCGGTCAGACCGCCCTGCGAACGCCGCTTTCCGCCCTCGCCCCTACCAGCTCGTAGACCTGGGCCTCCGCTGCGAATCCCTTGGGCTTGATTCGATCCACGCTCCGAAACACGAAGCGCGGCTCGACGCGCTGCTTGACGGCCTCACTCACGAGCGCGGTTGTTTGGTATTGCTTGTTCAGGGATTCAAGGCGCGCTGCGAGATTAACGGCCGCCCCCAGTACCGTGTAATTCATCCGGTCGGACGAGCCTATATTGCCGACCACGACATCGCCGACATGCACTCCAAACCGCGTGTGATAGGCGGGCCATCCCTCGCGCTCGAATTCGGTATTGAGTTCGCGGTTGGCCTCGATGCAGGCAAGAACCGCGGCGCAGGCATTCGCGACATGATCGTCGTCCTCGATCGGCGCATTCCATATCGCCATCACGGCGTCGCCGATGAATTTGTCGACAGTGCCCTTGTTCGCCATGATGGCCTCTGACATTACCGCGAAGTAGCGTGAGGTGAACTGCATAACCTGGGCCGGGTCGCGATGCTCGGTGATGCCGGTGAAGTTGGCGACGTCGGTAAACAGGATCGTCACCTCGCGCCGCGTACCGCCGAGCGTCATCGCGTTCCCGGTTTCGACGAGTTGCTGGACGAGACGTTTCGGAACAAAGTTCGAGAATGTCCGGATCAGCGTGCGCATGGTGGAGACCGAGCGTCCCAGTTCGTCGATTTCGCGAATCGGCGAATGCAGCTGCGCACTATTCGTAAACCGGAATTTCTGGATATTGTCGGTCTCCCGGGCAAGCTCCCTCAGCGACCCCGAAAGCATCGATCCCAGCGCGAACGCAATCGGCAGCACGGCCAGCACGAAGGCGATGGCGACGACGAACAGCCTCCGCCGGTCGCCCTCGATTTGAGCATAGAACTCATCGACGGGCGCAAACAGGCCGAGGTTCAGATTCGCGGCGCCGGCCAGCGCGATCGGATGGAACGCGGCTGCATAGGTCCTGCCGTTGCCGTCGCGGAAAAACTGCTGCGCCACGCCACTCTGCCGCCAGGCACTGATCGCGGCGGATATGCCGATGGTATCGATGGCACTGAGGCGCGGCAGTTCACCCGGCTGGCCGCTGCGGTTCGCCGCTTCCATCAAGTTTCGCATATCCGGATGCACAAGCACGCGGCCCGCATCGTCAAACAGAAAGGCGAGACCGGATTTGCCAATTTGCTGCTTGCGCAACATGGCTTCGGCTTCGCCGAGCAATATATCTCCCGCCACCACGCCGCGACGGCCGCCGTCGATCGGAACGCGGACCGTGTAGCCAGCCTCTCCGGTGGCAAAGAACACGTAGGGCTCGGTGAGCAGGCCGGCGTTGGGCTCGTAGGCATCCTTGAACCACGGCCTCTCGCGCGGGTCGAAGTCCGTGCGGCCTGGATGCTGAGAAATGGATGCGAGCGTATCGGACAGAAAATGGATGGAGGAAACGGGTTTCCCGCCATCCCCGGCCTTCGCGATGATGACGAGGCGAAATTTGGCGTCATCCGGGGCCCCGAGGCGCGATTTCCCCACACTGCCCGCGCGATCGATGAAATCCATCTCCAGGAAGCTGCCGTCGTCATAACCGATATAGAGGTTATAGAGCTGCTTGTTGTTTCGCAGCATCGATGCCAGCACGACGTGCAGCCGCGGATTATCCCTGATATCTCCTTGCTGAACCGAGGTCAGTCCCCGAAGGATATCGAGACTGTCGCGCGCGGTCTTGAGCCGGGCATCGATGCGATCGGCCGAGAGTTGCGCCACCGTGTCGAGAAACGAGCTGGCGGCGGAACGCGTGATCGAGGTGACCCGGACGAAGCTGAGATAGACCAGCGCCAGACCGACGAACAGGACAATGCCGACGAACAGCGCGATGATCGATGTTCTGAAGCCGACGTGGAAGCGTGGTTCGGACGACATTGGCACCGCCTGCTCCTTCCCGCCGGAGTCGCATTGCGAGGCCGGCCTTGCACCAAAAGACCGCCCTCTATTCCCGCCGCTTCATGTCCACCGCCGTCCAGGCCCTTCGCATCGGGCCTCAGCCGGCGTTCTATCGAACTTGCCGCCCACTGATGCCAACGGCACCGCCGTTTGCGCCTGGCCAGGCGCGAAGGCGAAAATCAAGACGCGAGCGGTTTCCTGGCGACGCAGCGGAATCCAACGTGACAGGCCGACGTATGGACGGGTTCGGCGTGACGCGCCGCGGGACGGTAGCGGCGACAATAATTGGGCGCGCAGAGATGCGAGCCGCCCTTGAGCACCTTGCGAGGAATTTTGATGTCGGGCAGCCGAGGATCGTAGCTGGCGTCCTCGTTGCCGCCACGCGGATTTTGCGGAATGCAGCACGCCTTCGCTGCGTCGGTTTCGCGGTTCGGCGAGTACCAGTCGCAAGTCCATTCCCAGACATTGCCGATCATGTCTTGCAGCCCGTAACCATTGGGCGGAAAGGCCGTCACCGGGGAAGTGTGTTCGTAGCCGTCTTCGTTATGTTTGTGCCGTGGAAAGTCGCCCTGCCAGGTGTTGGCCATGGATAAGCCATCGGGCATGAACACGTCGCCCCAGGCGAATTCAGCGCCGTCCAGTCCGCCGCGCGCGGCAAATTCCCATTCCGCTTCCGTCGGCAGGTCCTTGCCCGCCCATTTGGCATAGGCGATTGCGTCGGAAAACGAGACGTGTACGACAGGGTAATCATCGAGCCCATGGATGCTGGTCTTGGGACCATAGGGATGGCGCCAGTCTGCGCCCTCCAAAAAGAACCACCACTGGCTCCGGTCGCACAGATCGAACGTCGACCTCGGCCGCATGAACACGAGGGAGCCTGCATGGAGCATATGCGGCAGGGCGCCGGGATACTCCTTCGGGTCGGGCGGAGCTTCCGCCGTCGTCACATGGCCGGTCGCCAGCACGAATTGGCTGAATTGCCGGTTCGTTACGGGCGTCCGGTCGATCCAGAAGCCGTCGACCGCAACCTGGCGGCTTGGCGCCTCCTCGGGATAGTGCCTGTCGGATCCCATGCGAAATGTGCCACCGGGAATCCAGACCAAGCCGCCGGCGCGATCATCGGAGGATCGAACGCACTGCTCCTTGTCCACCCGCAGCATCATCGTCATGGCATTTAAACCGGTTCTTTAATCCCGTTGCCGTGGATAGCGCCCCATGAATCCCGGTCCTTCGGCTTTTGCATTCACCTTGCGGATAATCCCGATCAGATGACCGGCAAATTCCCCTTCCTTGACTGCTATTTAGGCTGATTCTTTCAACCTAACCGAAGTCAGCGCTGCTGTGATGTACAGTTTGTGCCAATCTTCGAAAGATCGCTCTTCTTCGTTGAAAACGCTGCTTCATAATCGTTGATCATTCGGCCGCTGCGAAGACAGACTTGTCCGACAATTCAAATCAAAGCTTTGCGCCGGGCACGAAACGGCGGCTGCCGCAGGCAGAAGCGAAAAGGCCAAATTCCAAGGCGACACAACGACCTGCACTTCGATTCAGACGCACTCTGTTGAATGCTATGGGATCGGACGACGTCCGTTGCGTCCGCAGTCCGACAGAGAACGATCCAACGGGCCGATCGAGCCCGCCGCTACTTCGAGCGTTGCTTCGCCGGCTTCTCGGTCGAGAGCTTCGTTGCACTCAAATTATGCGCGGTATTGATCAGCGCGATGTGCGTCAGCGCCTGCGGGAAATTTCCGGTCTGGCGGCCGGCGGCCGTATCGTACTCCTCGGCCAGGAGGCCGAGATCGTTGGCGACCGCGACCACGCGGGTAAACAGCTCTTGCGCGCGAGCGAACTCGCCCGCCAGCACATAGGCGTCCGCCAGCCATAGCGTGCAGGCGAGGAACGCGCCTTCGGCCGGTTGCTGCTCCACTTCACGGGGATCATGCCGCAGCACAAATTCGTCGCGCATCAGGTGCTGTTCGACCGCGGCGAGCGTGCCGCGCACGCGGGGATCTTCCGGCGGCAGGAAACCGACCGACGGCAGCAACAGGATAGAGGCGTCGAGCATCTTTGAGCCATAGGACTCGACGAAGGAATTTAGTTCGGGATCAAAACCCCTGGCGCAGACGTCGTGATGAATGGCGTCGCGCAGCACACGCCACTTCGTAAGCGGCGCCTTGAAGCCGAAAGTCTCCGCGCTCTTGATGCCGCGGTCGAACGCGACCCAGGTCATCACTTTCGAAGAGACATAGTGCTTGCCCGCGCCGCGGCGCTCCCAGATGCCGTGATCCGGCTGGTCCCACCGTCCGGCAAGGTGCTGCAGCACGGCGCATTCCATCGCCCAGCTGGTTTCATCCAGTTCGAGTTTTGCCACGCGCCACTGGTGAAAGGCGTCGATCAGTTCGCCGTAGACGTCGAGCTGCAGTTGCGCATGCGCGGCGTTGCCGACCCGCACCGGCTTTGCGCCTTCGTAGCCGGGCAGCCATGTGGCCTCCCATTCCAGCAGGCGGCGCTGGCCCATGATGCCGTACATGATCTGCATGTTGGCAGGAGATCCCGCCGCCGCCCGTAACAGCCAGCGGTGCCAGGCGGAAGCTTCCTCCGTGTAGCCAGAGTTCATCAGCGCCAGCAGCGTGAAGGTGGCGTCGCGCAGCCAGCAGAAGCGATAGTCCCAGTTTCTGGCGCCGCCGAGCTTTTCCGGCAGCGAGGTCGTTGGCGCGGCCACGATGCCGCCGGTCGGCGCATAGGTCTGCGCCTTCAGCGCGATCAGCGAGCGCATCACGAGGTCGCGGTACTCGCCTTCATATGTGCAGCGGCTGCACCATTCGGTCCAGAATGCCTCGGTGTCCTGCAAGGCGTCTACAGGATTGATCGGCTTCGGCACCGGCAGGTGCGAGGGGCCGTAGGTCAGCACGAAGGGAACAGTGTCACCCTCGCCGACCTCGAAATCGGCGACCGTCGTCAGGTCCTCGCCGCGGGTCTCGACCGGCGTCCGCAACACCGTCATGTCCTGCCCGCAGATCGCCAGCAGCGCCGAACCGTCTTCGTTTCTCTTGACCCAGGGAATATCGACGCCGAAGCCGAAGCGGATCACCAGTTGCATGTGCATCCTGACGCGGCCGCGAACGCCGCGCACCAGCCGCACCACATCGGAGGCGTTGCCGCGCGGCGGCATGAAATCGATCAGTTCAACCGCGCCACCAGCCGTCTCGAACCGGGTTTCCAGAATCAGGGTGTCGTCCCAATAGCGCCGCGAGGTGCCGGTAATCTCGTCGGCCGGCGCGATCAACCAGCGGCCGTGCTTCTCGGTGCCGAGAAGTGCGGCAAAGCAGGCGTCGGAATCGAAGGCCGGCCAGCACAGCCAGTCGATCGATCCGTTCCGGCCGACCAGCGCCGCGGTCTCGCAATCGCCGATCAGCCCATAATCTTCGATCCGGCACGACAAGGTGTTTCACCACTAGAGCGGGATGACATTTCTTCGAACTGTCATCCCGCTCTACCTTCATCCTTGAGCATGATCTTTTCGAAAAACCGGCAACCACTTTTCCGGATCATGCTGTATCAGAGCGCCGCGCGCGACCGCTCATGTGTTGCCGCCTTGAGCGCGGTGACGTCGACCGTCGATGTCATATCCTCGAGCGACACCGGAAGCCGCCGCCGCCAGTTCGGATGTTCGTTGACGGTACCGGGGATGTTGGGCTGGTCGACCACCCCGAGCAGGTCCTCCAGCGAGACCGCGAGCAGCCGCGACTTGGTTCGCGCCAGGAAATTCGCCACCGAATAGAGATCGTTGCGCTCGATGGCGTGATGACGCAGCACCTCGTCCAGCATGGCAAGCGCACGCCAGCGCGCATCGTCGCTTTCCCCCGGATCGATGCCGAGCGAGCGCTTCAGCTTCAGATCGCCGAACGAGCGCCAGCCGGCATAGGTCGAGAGGTCATGGGTGTTGAAGGTGACGAGCGCATTGGTCAAATAATGATCGATGTTGCGGAACGAGCCGGCATCGTCGCGCTCGAACATCATCACGAGATACGACCAGATGCCCCAATCGGCGATCTGGTCGCGAAAGCCTTCCGGCACGGTGCCGAGGTCTTCGCCGATCACGACGCAGCGATTCGCAACGCTTTCCAGCGCAGTCGCCGCCAGCAGCGCTTCGAACGGCATCTGCACATAGACGCCGTCGCGTGCGCTGAAGCCTTGCGGCACCAGATAGAGCCGCTTCAACCCGAGCACGTGATCGAGACGGATGGCGCCGGCGTGGCGCATCGCGGCGCGCAGCATGTCGCGGTATGGCGCAAAGGACTCAAGCTCAAGCCCAGCGGCATTGAAGCCGGCGAGGCCCCAGGTCTGGCCGGCGGTGTTGAGCGGATCGGGCGGCGCGCCGACGCCGAGATGGCGGGAGATTGCGACCTGCTCGTTCCAGGCGTCGAACCCGTCGGCCTGCACGCCGACCGCGACGTCGAGATAGAGCCCGACCTTCAAGCCGAGCCGCTTCGCCAGATCGGCGGCGGCCCCCAACTGCCGGTCGGCGGTCCATTGCACGAATTCGACGAACTCGATTTCGCCGGCGTCCTCACCCTGGCGCAACGCGTCGCATCCGGCGTCGTCCGGTTGCCGCCACTCTACCGGCCATTCCCACCACGGCTTGCCGAATTTGTGCCGGAGCACCTCGAAGCAGGCAAAGTGCGACAGCAAAGTGCCGCGTTCGGCGCGGAATTTGTCAAAATCCTGTTGGCGGGCCGGCTTGGCGTTGGCCTTGAATGCAGCAAAGGCCCTGCGCAGCGCCCGCCACTTGAGGCCGGCGACGCTGACGTAATCGACGGCATCGCTTGCCCGCAATGGCGCCAGCGCCTCGCTTGTTTCTGAATCGGGCTGAAATTCGGGCAGCTTTTCGACGTCGATATAGAGCGCGTTGAGAAACAGCCGGCTGTTCGGCGAATACGGGCTGCAATCGTCCGGGCGATCGTCGAACAGGGTGTGCAGCGGATTGAGGCCGACACCGTCGGCGCCGAGATGATCGGCAAGCTCGATCAGGTTGGCGAGGTCCGTGAAGTCGCCCATGCCCCAGTTGCGCGCGGAGCGGACGCCGTAAAGCTGGACCGCGAGCAGCCAGCAGCGGTCGAATTCACCACCAAACGCCCTTTCCGGCGCCGAAATCAGCGGCACATCCTCGGCGGTCGAGGCGTCGCTCACCTGAAGCCGGTAGGCGCCAGGCGGCAGGTCCCTGGGCCAGTCGATGGCGTGATCGGAGCTCTCGCCCCTGGCGATAACGCCCGATTCCGCAACGATTTTCCACTCCACCGGAAGCCTGGCGGTAGCCGGGAGCTCGGTTCGCGACGGCCGCCCGGACCGGACCACCACGGGGTGGCCGAGCAGCGGTCCCGGCGCCTGCGGCGGCAGCGCATCCAGGATAATTTTGAGCGCGGCGGCGTCCGTCACACGGCGGTGACCCTGACCGTCCAGGAACTCGGTCTGGATTCCCTGGGCTTTGGCTTGAGCAAAAAGGTCCATTCGGCATGTACTTTGCACGCAAACATCAAACCGATGTCGCGAAATTGTCTAATTAGGGGAAGGAGATAGACGGTGTCTAACGCTCGGGCCCACCAACGGTTCCAAGGGAACCAAAGCGAGTCGAGCGGCTTCTTATCTATGTCCGGAACGTCTCCCTTTCTGCAAACGAAACGGGGACGTCATTTCCATGGCAGTGGCATCACCGTGAACAAAAAAGCGCAAACCGCCGAGAGCTCCAACGCCGGCGTCTCCCTTTCTATCGACGGTGCCTATCCGCTGAATCCGGATAGCAGCCTTGTGGTCGAAGCAAAGCAGGTGCCAGCCACTGAGGCCGTCACCGACGAGCTCTGGTACAAGGACGCGATCATCTACCAGCTCCACGTCAAGGCCTTCGCCGACAGCAACAATGACGGCATCGGCGACTTTGCCGGGCTGACCGAGAAACTGGGGTATCTGCAGGATCTCGGCGTCACCACGCTGTGGCTGTTGCCGTTCTACCCCTCCCCCGGCCGCGACGACGGCTATGACATCGCCGATTACGGCGACATCAACCCCGATTTCGGGACGATGAAGGATTTCCGCCGCTTCATCCAGGAAGCCAAGAAGCGCGGCCTGCGGGTCATCACCGAGCTCGTCATCAACCACACCTCCGACCAGCACGACTGGTTCAAGCGCGCCCGCCGCTCGGACCCGCATTCCTCTGCCCGCAACTGGTATGTCTGGAGCGATACCGACCAGAAATATCCGGGCACGCGGATCATCTTCACCGACACCGAGAAATCGAACTGGACCTGGGATCCGGAAGCCGGCCAGTTTTACTGGCACCGCTTCTTCTCGCACCAGCCGGATCTCAATTTCGACAATCCGCGCGTGGTCAGCGCGCTGGTGCAGGTGATGAAGCGCTGGCTCGACACCGGCGTCGACGGTTTCCGCCTCGACGCCATTCCCTATCTCTGTGAGCGCGACGGCACCAACAACGAGAACCTGCCCGAGACGCATGCCGTCATCAAAGGGCTGCGCCGCGAGCTCGACAATTACGCCAAAGGCAAGGTGCTGCTGGCCGAAGCCAATCAATGGCCGGAGGACGTGCAGGAATATTTCGGCCGCGGCGACGAATGCCACATGGCCTATCATTTCCCGCTGATGCCGCGCATCTACATGGCGATCGCGCAGGAAGACCGCTTTCCGATCACCGACATCCTGCGCCAGACGCCGGATATCCCGGGCAACTGCCAGTGGGCGCTGTTCCTGCGCAATCACGACGAGCTGACGCTGGAAATGGTCACCGATGTCGAGCGCGATTATTTGTGGTCGACCTATGCCAACGATCCGCGCGCCCGCATCAATGTCGGCATCCGCCGCCGCCTGGCGCCGCTGATGGACAATGACCGGCGCAAGATCGAATTGATGAACTCGCTGCTGCTGTCGTTCCCGGGCACGCCGATCATCTATTACGGCGACGAGATCGGCATGGGCGACAACATCTATCTCGGCGACCGCAACGGAGTCCGCACGCCGATGCAATGGACGCCGGACCGCAATGGCGGCTTCTCCCGCGCCGACCCCGCCAGGCTCTACGCGCCGACCATCATGGACCCGGTCTATGGCTATGAGTCCGTCAATGTCGAGGCGCAGTCGCGCAGCCTGTCCTCGCTGCTCTCAGCCACCAAGCGGCTGATCGCGGTCCGCAAATCCACGCTCGCCTTCGGCCGCGGCACCATGACGTTCATCCGCCCGGAAAACCGATCGGTGCTGTGCTATGTGCGCCAGTACCAGGGCGAAGTCATCCTGTGCGTGGCCAACCTGTCGCGATCGGCGCAGGCGACCGAACTCGATCTTTCCGCCTTCAAGGACCGTATCCCGCTGGAAATGCTCGGCCGTACCCGCTTCCCGGCGATCGGCGAACTGCCCTACATGATCACGCTGGCGCCCTACGGCTTCTACTGGTTCGAACTGCAGGAGCGCGACAAATCGGCGCCGGTGGTGCAGCGCGCCGTGCCCGAGTTCGAAACGCTTGTGGTGCCGCTGAACGCGACCTGGGTGTCGCTGGCGCGCGAACGCGGCGTGTTCGAGCGCGACGTGCTTCCGGGACATCTGGCGCGCAGCCGCTGGTATCCGGAACGATCGCCCAAGGCGATCCGTCCGACGCTTACTTCGGCCATTCCGTTCTGCGACATCGGCGACAACCGGCCGTGGCTCGCCTTTTTCGAAACGACGCAGCGCGGCGTCAGCACGCGCTACGTGCTGCCGATGCAGATCGAATGGGTGCGCTTCGACCGCGAGCGCTACAACCCGCATGCGCTGGCCGCCGTTCGGCAAGGCGCCCGCGAAGGCACTCTGCTCGACGTCGCCACCGACCAGATCTTCATCTCGCTATTGTTGCGCAACCTGCAGCAATCGCTGACGGTCGACGAGAGCGAACAGGGCTTGCGGCTCGAATTCCGGCCGACCAAGCGTTTCAGCGACAAGCCGATCCGGCAGCCCGAGCACATCCGCACCATCGAGTCCGAGCAGCCCCGCAGCACCGCCCTGGTGGATAACGACCATGTGGTCAAGATCTACCGGACGCTTCAGCCCGGCCCCAATCCCGAGATCGAGATCGGGCGCTTCCTCACCGATATCGCCAACTTTGCCAACACGCCGGCGCTGCTCGGCAGCGTCGAGCTGGTCGAGGGCAACGAGAAGAGCGCGATCGGCGTCGTTCACGCCTTCGTCGCCAATCAGGGCGACCTCTGGACCGTGAGTGCGGCCTATCTCGATCGCTTCGTCGAGGAGCAACGCCTGCTGGCGGTAAGCATGCACGCCGGCGAGCGCGAGGAAGAGACCCCCTATCTGCGTTACATGTCGCAGGCCGGGCGGCGCGTGGCCGAGCTGCATGTGGCGCTCGCCGGCAACAGCGAGATTGCCGAATTCGCGCCGGAGCCGACCAGCCGCGACGACGTGCAGCGCTGGATCGACGATCTGACGCTATGCGCCGGCCGCGTCTTCGATGCGCTCCGGCAGCGGCGGGAAACGCTGAGGGAAGCCGACCGTCCGCTGGCCGACCGGGTGCTGGCGTTGCAGCCGTCGCTACCCGATTGGTTGGACACGCTGCTGCTGCGCGAGGCCGATGCCGCCAACATCCGCTGCCATGGCGACCTCGATCTCAGCCAGTTGCTGATCGTCAAGGACGATATCTTCATTGTCGACTTCGAAGGCGCGCCGCGGCGCACTATCGCCGAACGCCGGCGCAAGGCGCCCGCGGCGCGCGACATCGCCAGCATGGTCCGATCGATCGATTATTCGGCAACCGCAGCCCTTGAGCGCGCGCTCAAAGTGGC
Organism: Bradyrhizobium algeriense; assembly: GCF_003062295.1. Classification (GTDB taxonomy): domain Bacteria; phylum Pseudomonadota; class Alphaproteobacteria; order Rhizobiales; family Xanthobacteraceae; genus Bradyrhizobium; species Bradyrhizobium algeriense. The sequence continues at coordinate 96,710 of NZ_PYCN01000013.1, forward strand.
CCACGATGAGCACGGCAAGCTCGGCGCGGCGCTTGGCGAGTGGCGCGACCGGGCGACAGCCGCATTTCTCGCCGCCTACCACGAAGCCATGACCGATCAGCGGCTGTGGCCGTCCGATCCGAATGCGGCAGACGGCTTGCTGACCTTCTTCCTGCTCGAGAAGGCCTTGAACGAAATCGAACACGAACTGTCATTCCGACCGGAATGGCTGCGCGTGCCCCTGATCGGAATCATCAGAATGTTGTCGCAACCATCCTTCGAGGCCTCATGACCAAGCTACCCGCCGAGGCCTACGCGATCGTCGAAGGCAAGCATTCCGATCCGTTTCGTTATCTCGGCTTGCACAGCGAGGGCGGCCACAGCGTGGTGCGTGCTTTCATCCCCGAAGCTTCCGATGTGGAAGCGATCGGCGAGCATGGCGAGACGGCGCCGCTTGAACGGATTCACGATGCCGGGCTGTTCGCAGGCGCGCTGCCGAACGGCTCCAAGCGCTACCAGCTCCGCGCCCGCTTCGGCGAAAACGTCGTCGATCTCGACGATCCCTACCGCTTCCCGCCCGTGCTCAGCGACTTCGATCTCTATCTCCTGGGCGAAGGCACCCACCGGCGGATCTACGACAAGCTCGGCGCGCATCCGATGACGCTCGATGGCGTCGACGGCGTCGCGTTCGTGGTGCTGGCGCCGAATGCCAAGGCCGTCAGCGTGGTCGGCGACTTCAATTTCTGGAACGCGCTGCGGCACCCGATGCGGGTGCGCGGCGTCGGCTATTGGGAATTGTTCGTGCCGCATGCCCGCGCCGGCGACCGCTACAAGTTCGACGTCACCGGACCCGACGGGCGGCATCTGCCGCTGAAATCCGATCCGGTGGCCTTTGCGGCGGAGATCCGGCCTTCAACGGCCTCGATCGTCGTCGACGAAAGCAGAATTCCGCATCCGCGCGCGGCGCCGGCGGGCATCAACGCGCTGGGCGCGCCGATCTCGATCTACGAGGTGCATCTCGGCTCGTGGCGACGCAAGAACGGCAATGAATGGCTGAACTATCGCGACCTCGCCGAACAGCTCCCGGCCTATGCAAAGGACATGGGCTTTACCCATCTCGAGTTTCTGCCCGTCAGCGAGCATCCGTTCGATGGCTCATGGGGCTATCAACCGACCGGCCTGTATGCGCCGACCAGCCGGTTCGGCACGCCGGAAGACTTTTCCGCCCTCGTCGATGCCTGCCATCGCGAGGGGCTCGGCGTATGGCTCGACTGGGTGCCCGGACATTTCCCCGACGATCCGCATGGGCTCGGCTATTTCGACGGCACCGCGCTCTACGAGCACGCCAATCCGCTGCAGGGCCGCCACCTCGACTGGGGCACGCTGATCTACAATTACGGCCGCACCGAAGTGGTCAATTTCCTGGTCTCCAACGCGCTGTTCTGGTTCGATCGCTACGGCGTCGACGGCCTGCGCGTCGATGCCGTCGCCTCGATGCTCTACCTCGACTACAGCCGGCCCGCCGGCGAGTGGATTCCGAACCGGCATGGCGGCCGGGAAAACCTCGAAGCCATCGAATTCCTGCGCCGCTTCAACATCGAACTGTTCGGGCATTTTCCGGAGGCCACCACGGCGGCGGAAGAATCCACCTCATGGCCGCAGGTCTCGCAGCCGGTCGAATATGGCGGGCTCGGCTTCGGCTTCAAATGGAACATGGGCTGGATGCACGACACGCTGAAATATTTCGGCAAGGATCCGGTGTACCGGAAGCACCATCACGGCGACATCCTGTTCGGGCTGCATTACGCGTTTTCGGAAAATTTCATCCTGCCGCTGTCGCATGACGAAGTCGTGCACGGCAAGCGCTCGATCCTCGGCCGCATGCCGGGCGACGAGTGGCAGCGTTTTGCAAACCTGCGTGCCTATTACAGTTTCATGTTCGGCCATCCTGGCAAGAAGCTTTTGTTCATGGGCTGCGAATTCGGCCAGGAACGCGAGTGGAATCACGATCAGTCGCTCGACTGGCACCTCTTGGGGCAACAGCGGCACGCCGGCATCCAGAACCTGATCCGCGACCTCAACCGGCTCTATCGCAACGTACCGGCGCTGCACGAGATGGACTGCAACCAGGCGGGATTTGAATGGGTGATCACCCATGATTCCGGCAACAACATCTTTGCCTGGCTGCGCAAGGGTTTCGACGCGCACGCGCGCTGTCTCGTGGTCGTGAACTTCTCGCCGAACGTCTATCAAAACTATCGCGTCCGGGTGCCGTTCGCCGGCAAGTGGAAGGAAGCGCTCAATTCCGACTCCGCGCATTATGGCGGCAGCAATGTCGGCAATGTCGGCGAAGTCCGTACCCTGGAAGGCAGCATCCCCGAGCTCTCACTGACCATCCCGCCGCTGGCCGCGATCTTTCTCGTACCGGAAAGCTGACGCATGCGATTGTCCGCGGGAAGCGCCGCCCGCCTCGGTGCAAGCTGGGACGGACGGGGCACCAACTTTGCGCTGTTCACGGCCAACGCGGAAAAGGTCGAGCTTTGCCTGTTCGACGGCCAGGGCCGCCGCGAGCTCGAACGGATCGAACTGCCCGAGCGCAGCGAGGACGTCTGGCACGGCTATCTCAACGACGTCTCGCCCGGGCAGCTCTACGGCTATCGCGTCCATGGCCCCTATGCGCCCGAGCGCGGGCACCGCTTCAACGCCAACAAGCTGCTGCTCGATCCCTACGCCAAGCGGCTCGCCGGCCGGCTGGTGTGGAGCGATGCGCATTTCGGCTATCGCACCGGCAGCGCGCGCGAGGATCTTTCCTTCGACCGCCGCGACAATGCGCGCGGCATGCCGAAGGCGGTCGTGGTCGACGAGACCTTCAACTGGGGCCGCCGCGAGATACGGCCGAACGTCGCCTGGGAAGACACCATCATCTACGAGGCCCACGTCAAGGGCCTGACGCAGAAGCGCGGCGACGTCTCGCCGGGCTGGCGCGGCACCTATGGCGGGCTGTGCGCGCCGGCAATGATCGACCATTTCAAGAAGCTCGGCGTCACCACCATCGAATTGTTGCCGATCCACGGGCTGATCGACGACCGCGTGCTGGTGGAAAGGAAGCTTGCCAACTACTGGGGCTACAACACACTGGCGTTCTTCGCGCCGGAGCCGCGCTATGCGCAGGACAACGCGCTCGATGCATTCCGCACCACGGTGGCGCGGCTGCACGATGCCGGCATCGAGGTGATGCTCGACGTGGTCTATAATCACACCGCCGAGGGCAATCACCTCGGCCCGACGCTGAGTTTCCGCGGCATCGACAACGCGTCCTATTACTGGCTCAACAAGGACAACCCGCGCTACTACGACGACTTCACCGGCTGCGGCAGCTCGGTCAACCTCACCCATCCGCGTGTGCTGCAGATGGTGATGGATTCGCTGCGCTACTGGGTCGAGGTCTGTCACGTCGACGGCTTCCGCTTCGACCTCGCTACCACGCTGGCGCGCGGGCCGAATGGATACGACCGCAATGCCGCCTTCCTGACCGCGGTGCGGCAGGACCCGGTGCTATCGACCGTCAAGCTCGTCGCCGAGCCGTGGGATCTCGGCATGGGCGGCTACCAGGTCGGCGCGTTTCCCTCGCAATGGTCGGAATGGAACGACCGCTATCGCAGCGCGATGCGGCGTTACTGGAGCGGCGAAGGCAGCCTGATCGGCGAAGTCTCGCGCCGCATGACCGCCTCATCCGATTTGTTTCGTCACGACAACCGCGCGACCCGCGCCAGCGTCAATCACATCACCGTCCATGATGGTTTCACGCTGGCCGACCTGTTCAGCTATAACGACAAGCACAACGAGGCCAACGGCGAGGACAATCGCGACGGCTCCAACGACAACCACAGCAACAATTGCGGCCATGAGGGTCCGACCAGCGACGCCGCGATCGTTGCGCTGCGCCGGCAGCTCCGCAAGAACCAGCTCGCCTGCCTGTTCCTCGCGCAAGGCACGCCCCTGCTGCTGGCCGGCGACGAGGTCGGCAATTCGCAGAACGGCAACAACAACGCCTATTGCCAGGACAACGAGACCGGCTGGGTGAGCTGGGACAATCTCGGCAAGCAGGGCGACGACCTCACCGATTTCGTCAGCCACATGACCGCGCTGCGGCGGCGCTTCGCCCAACTGCGCTGCCAGCGCTGGCTCTCCGGGCGGCGCAAGGATGGCTCCTATGGCGTGCTGTGGCTGACGCCGGCGGCCGAGGAGATGCAGGAAGCCGACTGGAATTTTCCGGAGGGACGATTCCTCGCCTTTGTACTGGGGCCGATGGAACAAGGTCAGCCGCCGATCTTTATCGTCCTGAATGCCGCGCCTGAAGAGATCGCTTTCAAATTGCCCGAGATGCCCGAGTACAAAAACTGGCAGCAGGTGCTGAACACGACCGAGGCCGTGCAGAGCCCGACCAGACTAACTTCGGGCGCCGCGACCAGCGCGCCGCCGCGGTCGGTGCTTGCCTTTGCGGGCACGGCATGAACGACCGGCAATTCGGCCCGTGTCTGGCAAACTACGGCACGCGGTTTCGGCTGTGGGCGCCGGCGGCGAAACGCGTCGATGTCATGCTGGAGCAGCCTCACGCGATGAAGCGCGGCGAGGACGGCTGGTTCACCGCCGACATCGCCGGCGTGAAGGCCGGCGCGCGCTACAAATTCCGCATCGATGACGAGATCGACGTGCCGGATCCGGCGTCGGCGTTTCAGCCCGATGATGTCTTCGGCCCGAGCGAAGTGATCGACCATCAAGCCTATCCATGGCAAGCCGCAGGCTGGCGCGGCCGGCCGTGGCAGGAGGCGGTAATCGTCGAGACCCATGTCGGGACTTTCACCAGGGAAGGCAGCTATCGCGCGATGATCGACAGGCTCGACCATCTCGTAGAGACCGGCATCACTGCGCTGGAATTGATGCCGCTGGCGGATTTCGCAGGTGCGCGCAACTGGGGCTATGACGGTGTGCTGTGGTACGCGCCCGACAGCGCCTATGGGCGGCCCGAGGATCTCAAGGCGCTGATCGACGCGGCGCATCTGCGCGGGCTGATGGTGATGCTCGACGTGGTCTATAACCATTTCGGCCCCGAAGGAAATTATCTCGGCCGCTATGCGCCCACCTTCTTCACCGAAGCGCACACACCCTGGGGCAGCGCGATCGATTATCGCGTGAAGGAAGTCCGTGCGTTTGCGATCGAGAACGCGCTCTCCTGGCTGCGCGACTATCGCTTCGACGGGCTGCGGCTCGATGCCGTCAACTCGATCGTCGAGCCGGGCGGGTTGTCGCTGCTGCACGATCTCAGTACCGCCGCCGGCAAACTCGCCGCGGAAACCGGCCGGCACATTCACCTCGTGCTGGAAAACGGCGACAACCGCGCCAGCATTCTGGACGCCGCGCAAGACCCGCCGCAGGGCAAATACCGCGCGCAGTGGAACGACGATTATCACCACGCCTGGCGCGTGCTGATGACCGGCGAGAAGCAGGGTTACTATGGCGACTACCAGCGCGCGCCGATCTCGGATATTGCCCGCTCGCTGTCATCCGGCTTCGTCTATCAGGGAGAGCCGTCGGCGTTTCGCGGCGGCAACCGCGGTGAGCCGAGCGGCCATCTGGCACCGACAGCCTTCATCAACTTCCTGCAGAACCACGACCAGATCGGCAATCGCGCGCTGGGTGACCGGCTCGAAAGCTATACGGATGCGCAAGCGATCGAAGCCGCGCTCGCCGTGCTGCTGTTGGCGCCATCCATTCCCATGCTGTTCATGGGCGAAGAATGGGGCTCGAAGGCGCCCTTCCCGTTCTTTTGCGATTTCGGCGGCGACCTCGCCGATGCCGTCCGCAAGGGCCGCCGCAGCGAATATGCCTGGGCCTATGCGGAATTCGGCGACGAGGTGCCGGACGCACTCGATCCGTCGACGCGAGATTCCGCCGTGCTCGACTGGAAAGAGCGCGACGCGCCGGCAGCACGAAAACGGCTGACGCTGGTGCGGGAGCTGCTAAAAGTCCGCCAGCAGCAGATTGTCCTGCGGCTCGCGGGTGCGGAATTCGGCGAGGCGCACGCGGGCGACAACCACCTGCTGACGGCCAATTGGCGGATGGGCGATGGCGCCACGCTTCGCCTGCTCGCCAACCTGTCGGACCGGGCCATCAGCCATGCGCCCGGAATGCCCACGGGAACCCTGATCTGGGGCAGCGAGTTGGGCGACAGCGTCCCGCCATGGACGGTGCTCTGGCGCATCGGATAGGACAATGCCCCCGGCGATCCCGATCGCGACCTATCGGCTGCAACTATCGGCGGATTTCGATTTCGACGCCGCCGCGTCCGTGGTGCCCTACCTGAAGGCGCTCGGCATCACCCATCTCTATGCCTCGCCCTTCATGCGGGCCCGCAAGGGCAGCGCGCATGGCTATGACGTCACCGACCACGCTCAGTTCAATCCGGAGCTCAGCGGCGAGGAAGGCTTCGAGCGGCTGAGCGCCGTGCTGCGGCAGCACGATCTCGGATTGATTCTCGACTTCGTGCCCAACCATGTCGGCGTGCACTACGACGATAATCCCTGGTGGCTCGACGTGCTGGAGTGGGGTCCGGCCTCGCCGCACGCAGCCTCCTTCGACATCGACTGGGAGCAGTTGCCGTATCGTGCACGCGGCGGCGTGCTGCTGCCGATCATCGGCTCGTCCTACAGCCAGGCGCTGGAAAACGGCGAGATCGAACTGCGCTACGATCCCGCCGAAGGTAGTTTTTCGGCTTGGTATTTCGAGCATCGACTGCCGATCGCGCCGGAACGTTACGGCGAAATCCTGCGCATGATCCTCAAGGACGCGGGCGCGGAGGAAGGCGCGCCCGGCAGGGCCATGCTTGCACTGGCCTCCCGCTATCAGGGGCCGCGACGCCCGAATCGCAAGGAAGCGCCTTCCTTCAAGGCAGAACTGAAAGGCATCCCGGGAGCCGCCGACATCATCGCGCGCGGACTGACCGCCTATCGCGCCGGAGGCGATCGCACAGTGCCGACACAGGCGCTGCACCATCTGCTGGAGCGCCAGCACTATAAACTGGGCCACTGGCGGCTTGCCTCGAGCGACATCAACTACCGGCGCTTCTTCGACATCAATACGCTGGCGGGCTTGCGTGTCGAGGACGCCGGCACCTTCGAGGCGATCCATCGGCTGGTCAAACGGTTGATTGCGGAGGGAAAGCTTCACGGGTTGCGGCTCGACCACATCGATGGCCTGCGCGATCCCGTGCAGTATTTCCAGCGCCTGCGCCGGCTGGTCCGCGACGCGCATGGCGGCCGCAGCAGGCCCTTCTACGTGGTGATCGAGAAAATTCTCGGCGAACACGAAAAGCTGCCGTCATTCGCCGGCGTTCACGGCACCACCGGCTATGAGTGGATGAACGTCATCACCCTTGTGCTCACCGACGGAAGCGGCCTGGAGCCGCTCGATGAGATCTGGCGGCAGGTCAGCAACCAGTCGCCAAAACTCGAACCGATCCTGCGGGATGCAAAACGCCGCGTGCTGGAAACGCTGCTGACCAGCGAGTTTACGGTGCTGACGCGCCTCCTGGCGCGGATTGCCAGCGGACATTACTCCACCCGCGACTATTCCGCCGACAGCCTGCGGCAGGCGCTCGAGCTCTACGTGCTGCACTTCCCGGTGTACCGCACCTACCTGACATCCTCAGGGCTATCAGCGCATGATCGCGAGTTGATATCAGGGACGATCGAACGGGCGCGCGCCGACTGGTTTGCCGCCGACGACGGCATTTTTGATTTCCTGCGCGACACCCTGACGATGGACCTGATCAAGCCCGGGCGCGCGCACCACAGCGCGCCGCGCGTCAGACGTTTCGCATTGAAGGTGCAGCAGTTCACCGGCCCCATGATGGCGAAGTCGCTGGAGGACACGACGTTCTACCGCTACCACCGCCTGCTCGCCCTCAATGAGGTCGGCGGCGACCCGGCGGCAAGAGCGCTTTCAGCCGCCGAGTTTCATCGGATGATGCGGGCCCGCGCCGGCGAATGGCCGCATGGCATGACGGCGACTGCGACGCATGACACCAAGCGCGGCGAAGATGCGCGGGCACGCATCATGGCGCTTTCGGAAATTCCGGGCGAATGGACCAGCGCCGTGGCCCGATGGAAGCTGCTCAACGCGCCGCAACTGCTCGTCGATGGCGATTTTCGCGCGCCGTCGGCAACATTCGAATACATGCTGTATCAGGCGCTGCTCGGGGCATGGCAGCCGGACGACGCTTCGTTTCCGCAGCGGATGCAGGAATATGCGCTGAAGGCCGCGCGCGAGGGCAAGCAGGAAACGAGCTGGCTCAATCCTCACGCAGCCTATGAGGAGGGTGTAAAAGGCTTCGTCGAAAAAATTCTCGACCCTTCACTCTCAGGCGAATTCCTGAACGCGCTGCAGACGCTGGCGCAGCGGCTATCGCTGCTGGGCGCACTGAACTCGCTCAGTCAGATCACGCTGAAGGCCATGACGCCGGGCGTGCCGGATTTCTATCAGGGCACGGAGCTCTGGGATTATTCACTGGTCGATCCCGACAACCGGCGGCCGGTCGACTTTGCCGAACGCGCAGGGCGGCTCGACGCGCTGGAGAAACCGGATTGGGACCGGCTGGTCGAGAAGTGGCCGAGCGGCCATCTGAAGTTGGCCTGGACACGGCACCTGCTCAAGCTTCGAACCGGGCTCGCCGATATATTCACCGGCGGAGAGTACGCGCCTTTGGAAGTGAGCGGGCCGCATCGCGACCATTTCATCGCGTTCGCCCGACGGCGCGGCCGCGAGGCCGCGATCACCGTGGTCACGCGGTGGTTTGCGCCGTTGACCGACGGCGGCCGACATTGGCCTGGACCGGAGAACTACGATGCCGCGCTAAACGTCGAAGGCTATGCGGTCGAAGGCTTTGCCGATGCCGATGCCAAACAATTGCGCCTGTCCGACCTGCTGACGCATCTGCCGGTCACCGTGCTGAAAGCAAGATTCACCGGCGCGGTAAAGCTGGCGCGCGAACGCGCGCACACCTAGCGACTCATGTTCTGACGCGTTTCTTGACGCGAACCGGTATCCACTTCGCTCGAAAACGCTATGGCGCCGTCAGCTTTTCTTCGTCAGCAACAGCTTGCCGCGGTTCTGGATCGCAGCCTGAGCCACCTCGGCAAAGCGCTGCAACAGCCATGGCAGCACGACTTCCACCTGCACATGATCTTCCGCGACGTCGACATGGCCGGCGGCGGCCTGCCCGAGGGCGCGCACGCGGAAGATCATGCGGTTGTCTTCCCATCGCTCCTCATCGACGCTCAGCACCGGCACGCCGGAAGCGGCGCGCGAAAGCCCCGTCTTCAGGCGGCGCATGGCTTCCTCGCGTCCGAGGCTATGCGGGATCGAAACCACCAGCGGCTTGGTCATGGCAAAAATCCCTCTCTTATCCAACTGCATGTAATCACACGCGCTTCGAAAAGAAGGGCCGCGCGCATTATCGCTGCGCAAAACGGAACTTAGATGACGCGCCGGTTGTTGGTCCACGTGAGGGGCAGAGCATAAGCGCCCCGTTTGGGCTGAGGAGAGCTTTATGTCCATCGGCACCATCATTCTGATCATTCTCATCATCGCCCTGCTCGGCGGATTCAGCGGCGTCGGCGGCGGTCCATTCTACGGGACCGGCTACTACGGTGGCGGCGGATTGGGCCTTGTGATCGTGATCTTGCTGATCCTGTTGCTGCTCGGGCGGCTGTGAGCGGGTTGAAGATCGTAAGGTGGGCAAAGGCGTAGCCGTGCCCACCTTTTCTTGCGCGGTCAAAAATGATGGGCACGCGGAGCCTGTCATCGGGCGCGCATTCGCGCGACCCGGTGGCTTTGCCCATCCTTCTACATCTTCCCACCCAACTTCTTCATCGCCGCCTTGATCGACGCCGCTGCGTCATCGTAGCCGTCCCACGCTTTCGTCTTCGCCAGCAACGCCGGCACTGACCGAACCGTGTATTTCTTCGGATCGAGATCGCCGCGCACCTGCGGCCAGGTCAAGGGCATCGAGACGGTGGCGCCGTCGCGCGCGCGGGGCGACAGCACGGCGACTGCGGTCGAGAGCCGGTCGTTGCGGAGGTAGTCGAGGAAGATCTTTCCCTTGCGCAGCTTCTTCGACATGTTGAGCAGATAGCGCTCGGGGTCATCGTTCGCCATCCACTGGCAAACGTCTTGCGCAAACGCCTTGGCCTCCTTCCAGGTAACCTTGTCCCTTGAGCCGTGGAGCAGCGGCGTCACGATATGCATGCCCTTGCCGCCGGTGGTCTTGCAGAAGCTTTCAAGGCCGACCGCCGTCAGCCGCTGCCGCATATCCTTGGCAGCCTCGATCACCTCCGAAAATTCAACGTTGGGTGCGGGATCGAGATCGAACACCAGCCGCCCCGGCGTGTCGTAATCATCGGGCGCGCAATTCCAGGGATGCAGCTCCAGCCCACCGATCTGCGCCACCGCCGCCAATCCCTCGACCTGATCGATCTGCAAATAGGGTTTGCGGTCACCCGCGACCTTGGCAAGCTTCAGGAGATCGGAGCCGCCCTGCATAGCGTGACGCTGAAAGAATTTTTCGCCGTTGATGCCGTCGGGCGCGCGAAGAATCGAGCACGGACGGCCCTTGAGGTGGACGATCATCCATTCGCCGACCGCCTCGAAATATTGCGCGAGGTCGAGCTTGGTGACGGCCTCGCCGTCGCCGCCGTCGGGCCACAGCGCCTTGTCGGGTTTTGAGATCGTAACACCCATCACCTCGGCGGATTTGGCCGATGATTTCGCGGACCGCGTTACGGGCTTTGCAATTTGGGTCATGGCAGGCCTCTCCGCGCGTATCTCCTTCGCCGGCTTGTCCTGCCGCAGCCCCTTGAACGCGGCCTGCCTGATGTTGCCGCCATCGGTCCAGCCGGCGAACTCGACCTCGGCGACCAATTCAGGCCTCAGCCAGTGCACGTCGCGGGTCTTCTTCGGCGCATCCTTGCCGCCGAACGGGCTCTTGTCCGAGGCCGCCGCCTTCAACGCCGGCGTGATGCGCCGAACGACGTCCTGCCCGAAGCCGGTGCCGACGAGGCCGACGAACACCAGATGACCGCCGCGATAGACGCCCGCCATCAGCGAACGGAATTTGCCGTTGGTCGTCTTCCAGCCACCGAGCACGACCTCCTGCCCGCCGCGAATCTTGGCCTTGGTCCAGCTCTCGGTGCGTCCCGAGCGGTAGGGCGCATCCAGCTTCTTGGAGACGATGCCTTCCAGTTCCAGTTTCTTTGCCGATTCCAGCACGGTAGCACCGCGGTCCTCGAAATGATCGACGTAGCGGATCAGCTTTTCCTTTCCGCTCCGTCGCTCCAGCAGGCGCTTCAAGCGTTCCTTGCGTTCTCGCAGCGGCAGCGCGCGCAAATCCTCACCTTTGGCAAACAGGAGATCGAACGCAAAGAAAATGAGGTTACCGGTCTTGTTGTCGGCGATCGCTGCCTGCAGCGGCGAAAAGCTGGGCACGCCGTTGTGGTCCAGCGCGACGATTTCGCCGTCGATCAATGCATCGGGCAACGTCTTGGCTGCTTTCGCGATGGCGCCGAACTTGTCGGTCCAGTCCAGCCCCTTGCGGGTCAACAACGCTACGTCGCCATCCTCGATCCGCAGTTGCACGCGGTAGCCGTCGAACTTGACTTCATGGCACCAGCCGTCCGCGTTCGGCGGCCGCTCGACGGAGGCGCAGAGCTGCGGCGCGACGAAATCCGGCATCGCGGAAACCTTCTTCGGCTTGGCGCTTTGCACCGGTGCGCGAATCTTCGTTTCCGGACTGGATCGAAGTGCCGCGATCCTGCCCTTGGCACGCGCCTCTGCGGCATCGCCTCTATTCGAGTGCCAGACTGCGTCGGCCTTTGTCTTGCCCTTGGCCAGCATGAACGGCTTTGGCGCCCTGCCCTTGCCTTGCGCGATCTGCGTCATCGCCCGTCCCGAGGCGACCGACCGGTCGTTTTCGAGGATGTCGTTGGCCTCGCCTTCTCTGGCGTATTCGTCGCGGTGCTTGATCAGGAGCCAGTTGGTGCGCTTGCCGCCGTAGCGATCGCCCTTCATCCGCACCAAAACCCAGCTTCCATGCAGCTTGTCGCCGTGCAAAGTGAATTTCAGGTCGCCCTTCTTGAAGCCGCGCTCGGGATCATCGGATTCCCAGGTGCCGCGATCCCACAGCATGACGGTGCCGCCGCCATATTGGTCGTCCGGAATGGTGCCTTCGAAATCGCCGTAATCGAGCGGATGGTCCTCGACCTCGACCGCCAGCCGCTTGTCGTGCGGATCAAGCGACGGACCCTTAGTGACTGCCCAGGACTTGAAGACGCCGTCGAACTCCAGCCGGAGATCGTAATGCAGGCGGGTTGCGTCATGCTTCTGGATCACGAATCGCCATTGCTTCGCCGGCGCGACCTTGACGTCGCCGGAGGGCTCGGCGGTCTTGCCGAAATCGCGCTTCTTCCGGTACGTGCTGAGTTTCTTCAACGCCACGGGCAAACCTCAAGCTTCAAGACCGCCCCGCTGCAATACCGGAACGAAAACCCATACTAACCGTTGAAGTTCCCAAACCCAACTATGCCGGAGATTGCAATGGCCCCCCGCGCCTATTGGAAAGGCACGCTAAAGCTGTCCCTGGTGTCGTGTCCGGTGGTGCTGTATCCGGCCTCGACATCCGTCGAGAAAACCCGCTTTCACATGATCAACAAGGAGACCGGCAACCGGCTGAAGCAACAGATGATCGATGCCGAGACCGGCGATGTAGTGGACAGCGACCAGAAAGGCCGCGGCTATGAGCTGAAAAAGGGCCAGTATGTCGAGATCGAGAAGGAGGAACTAGAGGCCGTCCAGATCGAGAGCAATCACACCATCGAGATCGACAGCTTCGTGCCGCGGGACGAAATCGACAAGCGCTATTACAACCATCCCTACTACGTCGCCCCCGACGGCAAGGCCGCAGTCGACGCCTTCGCCGTGATCCGCGACGCCATGAAGGATGAGGAACGGGTCGCGCTGGCGCGCATCGTGCTGACCAACCGCGAGCACGTCATGGCGATCGAGCCGCTCGGCAAGGGCCTGCTCGGCACCACGCTGCGCTATCCTTACGAACTGCGCGACGAGGACGACTTCTTCGATCACATCAAGAGCCCGAAGATCACCAAGGACATGATCGAACTCGCGGGCCACATCCTGCACACCAAGGCGGCGCATTTCGATCCCTCGAAGTTCAGGGATGAATACGAGGACGCGCTGAAGGCGCTGGTGCGGCGGAAAGCCTCCGGCAAGCCGATCAAGGTCACGGAGCGCGAGGAAAAGCCCGATAACGTCATCAACCTGATGGACGCACTCGAGGCGAGCCTGAAGGGCAAGTCGGCGGCGAAACGGCGCGCGCATGGCTCGACCGCACGACGGGCGCCGTCACGCCGGACGGCAAAGAAAGCGCACCGTTCGACGGCGAGGCACCGCAAGGCGGGGTGACAATTGCCGTCATTGCGAGCCAACGGGTCGCGCGAATGCGCGCCCGATGACAGGCTCCGCGAAGCAATCCAGAGTCCCGCCCGGGATTCTGGATTGCTTCGTCGCTTCGCTACCTTGCGCAAACGCTTCGCGTTTGTCGCAGGCAATGACGGTGCTACCGCTTCGACTTCTTCGCCTTCCGCTTCTTCGCTGTTTTCTTCGCCGTCTTCCGCTTCTTGGCTGCTTTCTTCGGCACCTTCTTGCCCTTGGCCCTCGCCTCCGACAGTCCGATCGCGATCGCCTGTTTGCGGCTCTTGACCGTCCTGCCGGAGCGGCCGCTTTTCAGCGTGCCTGCCTTGCGCTTCTTCATCGCGCGCCCGACATCGGTCGACGCCGTCTTCGAATATCTTCGTGCCATCGCTTTTCCTCCGGCTATCCTCCGTTTGGCAAAAAAGTAATCACCGGTGGCATGCAAAGTTCCTCGCACGTCATAGTCCGCTTGCATTGACCGGCGCCGGAAGGCATTTTGGCCGTCGGGGGAACGACTGAAACGCCGGCAGCAAGAACAGCACCGTCCCCAGACCGGGGAGGATTTGATGACATTGACGAAGTCGCACGTCGCAGGCCCAAAGACGCCTGCGGTACGGGAGATGACGTTCGGCGATCTCTTGCGCAAGGCGGCTGAGGCGGCGCCCGATCGCCTGGCCCTGATTGCGGGCGTCCCTGATCCAAAACTGCGGCGACAATGGACCTACGCGCAGCTTTATCGCGAAGCCCAGCGCACCGCCCGCGCGCTGCTGTCGCGCTTCAAACCGGGCGAGCGCATTGCCGTCTGGGCACAGAACCTCCCGGAATGGGTGATGCTCGAATTCGGCGCCGGCATGGCGGGCATGATCCTCGTCACCGTGAACCCGGCCTTTCGCGCGCGCGAGGTGGAGTATGTGCTGAAGCAGTCGCGCTCGGCCGGTATCTTCGTCGTCAACGGTTTTCGTGGCAACCCGATGCTGGAGACCGTTCAGGCGGTGGCGCCGAACTGCCCCGAACTGCGCGAGATCATCTGCTTCGACGATTGGGACGCGTTCATCGCGGCAGGCGACGACGAGAGCGTCACACTGCCGGCCGTCAGTCCCGACGATCCCGTCATGATCCAGTACACCTCGGGCACCACGGGCTTTCCGAAGGGCGCCCTGCTCCGCCATCACGGCCTTCTCAACAACGGCGCCGACACCGCCGACCGGATGGGCGTCGATCCCGGCGACGTCTTCGTCACCACGATGCCGCTGTTTCATACCGGCGGTTGCGTCTGCTGCGTGATCGGCGCGGTATCGAAAGCCTCAACCCAAGTGCTGATCGAGGCTTTCGAACCTGGGTTGGTGCTGGAAATGCTCGGGACCTATCGCGGCAACGCGATGCTCGGCGTTCCCACCATGCTGGTCGCGATGCTGGAGCACCCGACATTCGCGGCGACCGATCTGTCATCGGTCAAGGCAATCTGCTCGGGCGGCTCCACGGTGCCGGCCGCGCTGGTGAGGCTATTGGAGGAAAAGCTCGGCGCGCCCTTCACGATTGTTTTCGGCCAGACCGAATGCTCCCCGGTCGCGGCGCAAACCCGCACCACCGACAGCGTCGAGGACAAGGCCAACACGATCGGCCTGCCGCTTCCCAATATGGAAAACAAGATCATCGACCCCAACACCGGCGAGACCGTTCCGGTGGGCACGATCGGCGAGTTCTGCACCCGCGGCTACCACGTGATGCTCGGTTACTTCGAAATGCCCGATGCGACATCGGCCGCGATCGATGCCGACGGCTGGCTGCACACCGGCGATCTCTGCGCGATGGACGCGCGCGGCTACTGCACGGTGGAAGGCCGACTGAAGGACATGATCATTCGTGGCGGCGAGAACATCTATCCGCGCGAGCTGGAAGAGCTGTTGTTCAAGCATCCCAAGGTCGGCGAAGTCGCCGTGATCGGCGTTCCCCATGAGAAGTGGGGTGAAGAAGTTGCTGCCTTCATCCGCCCGGCGCCCGGCGTAACAATCGAAAAGGAAGAGCTGATCGACTACATGCGCGCCTCGCTCGCCCCGCACAAGACGCCGAAGCACTGGTTTATCGTGGACGCGTTCCCGCTGACGGGATCAGGCAAGATCCAGAAGTTCAAGCTGCGCGAAGCCTGGAGCAAAGGTGAGATGGCGGCGATCTAGGTCGCCGCTGCTACCCCTTGAATGTCGGCTGCCGTGGATGAATGCAGTCCTTGAAGTCCGCAAAACCCTTCCACGCCGGCTCCGGCGCGTCCTGTCCGGCTGCGGGTACGTACATCGACGGTTCGATCGAACTCATCGTCGGAATATAGCGCGGACAATTCGGAAAGATCGCCCGCGCGGTGACACGAACGATAAGCTGCGCGCCGACGGTCTCCGCAAGCAGCGGATCGCGGTCACTCACGTGTGCGCTGCCGTTGACCCGCAGGCGCCGCGGCTTGTCGTGCATGGCGATAAACAGCAGGCCGACATCGGCATTGGCGACGATGTTGCCGAGACTCTTGAACATGCCGTTTCCGTCATAGTCGGGAAATGCGATCTCGGAAGGTCCGGTGATGCGCACAAAACCCGGCGCCCCGCCCTTGAACGAGCAATCGGGCCGCCCCTCGGCGTCGGCCGTCGCCAGGAAGAAGTAAGGAAGGCCTTCGATGAACTGCTTGTCGTCAGCCGAAAATTCCTTGCGCATCAGCTTCTCTTCCAGCCGGTCCGAAATCCGGCGGCTGTCGAACTGATCCTGCAATTGCCGGTTGCCTTCGTGATACATGACGCTCTCAGCCATGGCCGTGCTTCCTCCTGCCTGAGTTTCCTGCGCGAGCTCAGTCTGGATCAAATCCCCCAATTGAGCATACCACTTTGCGGTTGCAGCGTATTGGGCACGCTGACCCGCACGATGGACCGGGGACGCGACCACCTTCGCGATCCAATCAATCCGGCGCGCGCAACCGGTAGCCGATGCCGGTCCGCCTCAGCACGCATTTGCGGACGGGCGGCGCGCTGTTCCAATGCAACCGGAACGGTGTTAGGTTGGCCCGGCGACTGAGGAATCATCAATGCGGCGTCTGAACTTGATCTTGAAGCTGGAGGTGCCGCACCTCGGCGTAGCCCGCTGCCTTGACGCCGGCCGGTGTAGAACCGGCAAATAACGATGATGTTCGACCGGGCCTATCGGCAGCGCCTCGAAGCTGACCTTGCGCGATGGGAGACAGATGGCGTGATCACGCCTGCAGCCTTCGCCGCGATCCGTGTTGCACTTCCGCCGCTCTCTCCCGGCATCAACATCGCCGTGGTGGTAGCTATCGTCGGCGGCCTTTTAATTGCAGCTGCGTTTCTGGCTTTCGTCGCGGCCCATTGGACCGAACTCGGACGCCTGTTGCGTTTGGCAATGCTGCTTGCCGGCATCGTCAGTGCCCATGGCCTCGGCGCCTGGTTTGCCCGTGCGAGCCAGCCCGTCCTCGCCGACCTCTGCGCAAGCGTAGGCGCGATCGTCTTTGGTGCCGCGATCGCCCTGGTTGGCCAGATGTATCATCTGGGTGGAGACTTTGCGGACGGCATGCTGCTGTGGGCGATGGGCGCGCTTGCGGCAGCGGCGCTTACCGGCTCGCGTGGCGCGCTCGCGGTTGCGCTGGTTGCTGCGTGCATATGGAGCAACATGCGCGTCTATGAAACTCATGACGCCCCGCATCTTTCGTTCGTGGTGATCTGGCTCATTGCCGCCGTCCTTGCGCTCGCCTGGAACTCGCGCGTGGCGGCCCACCTCGTCGCGCTGGCCGCGCTTCCCTGGTGGTTCGCGACAGCGCTTCTCGCCGCCCCCTTATCGCCGTACGTTCTCGCCGACGGCGCGGCCCTGCTGTTCGGTGCAGGACTGGCGCTTGCCGTAGCACCATGGCAGAGGGCATCTTCCGCCGGAACCGTGCTGTCGATCTATGGGGCTTTATCGTTAGCCGGCGTCGCCATTCTGGAGGCGGCAACGGCCAACGAGGTTTTCCGTGCCCATGCCGGCGGCCACCCGCTTTGGGCGATTTCATGCGGTATCGCACGAGTGATCTTCGCCTTTGGAGCAGCGGCGACGACGCGCCGGGCCGGCGCGGCCTTTGCCGCAAGTGCGATTGGGTTGGTGCTTCTCGCATCAGCGGTATGGACGCCGCCGCACGCCGGGGAGCCATGGCGCGCATACACCCTGGCGCTCTGCGCCATGCTCTGCCTCGTCGCGTCCGGCATGCTTGATGCGGCACGCCCGCGGATCGTCGCCGGCTGGCTCGGGATCGCCGGCGTCATCGCGGCAATCACATGGACGGTGAAGGGTTCGCTGTTGCACCGCTCAATGTTCCTCGCCGCGGCTGGACTTGTCGCTGTTGCGCTTGCTCTGGTGCTGAATCGCTTGCTGCCGAGAACCCGCGAATGATCGAGACCTCTGCAGCATCTCTCGCCGTACTATGGGCGCGCATCCCGAAACTCGCGCTGTTCGGCGCTGCCGCCCTGGTTCAGGTCGCGCTCCTGACCGTGATGATCATCGATC
Organism: Bradyrhizobium algeriense; assembly: GCF_003062295.1. Classification (GTDB taxonomy): domain Bacteria; phylum Pseudomonadota; class Alphaproteobacteria; order Rhizobiales; family Xanthobacteraceae; genus Bradyrhizobium; species Bradyrhizobium algeriense. The sequence goes on from NZ_PYCN01000013.1 coordinate 114,758, forward strand.
GCACCCAGATTTTGCGCGAAGGCACGGAAATAACCCTGCAGACCCGTCCCGTCGATCCGCGCGATCTGCTGCGCGGCGACTATGTCGTTCTCGGCTACGACATTTCGCTATTACCGGCAGGCTCGCTTCTGGACCAGCCTGCGGGTGCGCGCAACCCGATGGTGTTCGTCAAACTCGCGCCCAATCGCGACGGGCTCTACGAGGCCGTCTCGGTACATGCCGAACCCGTAGCAGTTACAAGTCCCGAAGTGCTGATCCGCGGCCGCGTCGCCTACGGCGCCACCTGCGGTTCAGCTGGGCGCTTCTTCTGCGACAAGCTGCGGATTCACTACAATCTCGAAAGCTATTTCGTGCCCGAAGGTGAGGGCCTCAAGCTCGAACAGCTCCGCAATCAGAGCAAGTTGACGGTGGTTGCGGCAGTCCTGCCGTCAGGGCGCGCCGCCATCAAGCGACTCCTGATCGATGGCAAACCCGCCTACGAGGAGCCGTGGTTCTAGCACCCGCCGATCCCGGCGCGAAGCGATGCTGATCGCTTAGCAACCGACGCTGCTAATCCGGCGCGCGCAACCGGTAGCCGATGCCGGTCTCGGTCAGCACGAATTGCGGACGCTCCGGATCGGCCTCGATCTTCTGGCGGAGTTGGCGGACATAGACGCGCAGATATTGCGCGTCCGTTAGTTCGTCCCAGAGCTCCTTGAGCAGGAAGCGATGGGTCAGCACCTTGCCGGCGTGTTGCACCAGCACGCGCAGCAGATCGTATTCCTTCGGCGAGAGTTTCACCTCGCGCTCGCCGGTCTTGACGATGCGGCGGACCAGATCGACGGAGAGATCGCCGGCGCGAAACACCGGCCGCTCGCCCTGCACCTGCAACTGGTGCCGCAAGGCCGCGCGCATCCGTGCCAGCAGTTCATCCATGCCGAACGGCTTTGTCAGGTAATCATCGGCGCCGAGGTCGAGCGCCTGCACCTTGCCGGCCTCGTCGCCACGGCTCGACAGCACCACGATCGGCACGCTCTCGTTGCGGCCGCGGATCATGCGCAGCAGGTCATGTCCCTGGATATCGGGCAGGCCCAGATCGAGGATAATCAGCGCCGGCCCCTCGGCCAGCTTCTCCAGCGCGATCTTGCCGTTGGAGGCTTCCAGGATGTCGTAGCCTTGCGTGCTCAGCCCCATCCGCAACAGCTTGCGGATCGGCGGCTCGTCGTCGATGACCAGAACCTTGATCGCTGCGGCGTTCATGCGGCGGTATCCAGGGCGTTACTTGTGACCGGTATCGGCAGCCGAATGGTTATTGCCGCGCCGCGGCGATCGGCGCGGTTGGCGGCCGAGATCGTGCCGTGCATGGCCTCGACAAAGCCACGGGAGATCGCCAGGCCAAGACCCGTTCCCGGACGGACATGGTCGCCCTTCTGCGCACGATAGAACTTGTCGAACACGCTCTCCAGCTCTTCCGGCGGGATGCCGCTGCCCTCGTCGAGGATCTGCAGCATAACCCTTCCCTGATCGCGCGCTCCCCGGATCGAAATCGTGGTGCCGGGTGGCGCGTATTTGGCGGCATTGTCGAGCAGGTTGAACAGCACCTGTTCGAACAGCACGGCATCGAGCTCCAGCATCGGCAGATTGGGGCTGAGCTCCAGCGACACCTTGTGATGCACGAGGATCTTGCCGGCACGGCTTAAGGCGCTGCCGACGATCTCGCCGATATCGTGCCGCGCGGTGTTGGGAACGACCGCGCCGGATTCGAGCTTGGTCATGTCGAGCAGGTTGGCGATGAAGCGGTTGAGCCGCTCGGATTCGTCGATCATGGTGGCGAGCAGTTCGTTTTTCTGGGCGTCGTTGAGGCCGGCGCCGAGATCGCGCAGGGTACTGGCGGCGCCGAGCACCGAGGCCAGCGGCGTCTTCAGGTCATGCGAGATCGAGGTCAGGAGCGCGCCGCGCAGCCGGTCGGATTCCACCGTGCGCTTGACCCGGTCCATGTCCTCGACCAGCAACACCCGCTCGATCGCGAGCGCACCCTGGTCGACCAGCGCATCCAGCAGGCGGCGCTGATCCGGCGTCAGCAAGGGACCCGTCCGGTCGTCGTCGATGCCGATGACGCCGATCGCGCCGCGCCCGGTTCGCATCGGCAGGAACAGCCGTTTTGCCCCCGGCAGCGTGTCCGAGCCGCGCCCCGCCGGACGGTCGTTGCTCCACGCCCAGTTGGCGGCGGCGAGATCGGCCTGGTCGAGCTGGTCTTCCGGCGGATAGCCCGACTTGACGGTGAGCATGCCCTCCTCCGGCAACAGCAACACCACCCGCACTTTCAGCATCAACGCAGTCTGATAGGCGGTCGCCCACAGCACGTCATCCAGCGTGGCAGTGCCCGCCAGCTTGCGGCTGAAGGCGTAGAGCAATTCGGTGGTACGCACCCGGCCGATCGCCGTATCGGCCTGCGAGCGTACCCTCGCCGCGACATTGGAAACCAACACCGCAACCAACATGAAGAGGAAAAAGGCCGCAATATTGGTCGGGTCGGCAATGGTGAAGGTATAGACCGGCGGCATGAAGAAGAAATTGTAGCATAGCGATGCCGCGACGCTTGCCAGCAGCGATGGCCACAGGCCGAACCGCGCGGCAACGCTGACCACGGCGGTGAGAAATACCAGATCGACGTTCTCGATACCGAACAGCGGATGGATCAGTTCTGCAGCACCGAGACCGATCGCGACGAACAGCAGCGCCATCAGGTAAGGCCGCGGATTGAAAGCTTCCTGCCGCGCCGCGGTCTGCACCGCCGGCTTTGCCACCCCCTCTTCGTCGCCCGCTATGACGTGGACGCTGATATTGCCGGCGCGCCGCACCAGATCGTGCACGACAGAACCGCGCGTCAACTCGAACCACCACGAGCGCGTCGACTTGCCGATGATGATCTGCGTGACGTTGTTGGCATGCGCGAAATGGATGACATCGTCGGCGATGCGGCGGCCGACACCGGGAATGGTCAGCGCCTCGCCGCCGAGCGCTTCCGCCAGCCGCATGGTGTCGGCCAGCCGGTCGCGTTGCTCGTCGGTCAGTTGCAGGCTGCGCCGCGTCTCGATGCTGATCGCCGTCCATTGCGCGTGCAACCGATCGGCCAGCCGCTTGGTGTAGCGCACCAGCCCTGCCGCGCGCGGGTCCTCGCTGACGCAGACCAGGATGCGCTCGCCGGCGGCCCACGGTCCGTCGATCGCGTTGGCCTGCATATGGGTGAGCAACTGTTCGTCGACCCGCTCGGCGGTGCGCCGCAGCGCCAGTTCGCGCAGCGCGGTCAGGTTGCCCGGCGAGAAATAATGCTCCAGCGCGCGCTCGGCCTGCTTGGGGACATAGACCTTGCCCTCCTTCAGCCGCTGGATCAAATCGTCGGGCGTCAGGTCGATCAGTTCGATGGCGTCGGCGCGGTCGAAAACCTTGTCCGGCACGGTCTCGCGCACCCGTACATGCGTGATCTGCGCGACGACATCGTTGAGGCTTTCGATGTGCTGGATGTTGACGGCGGTATAGACGTCGATGCCGTGGGACAGCAACTCCTCGACGTCGAGATAGCGCTTGGGATGACGGCTGCCCGGGGCGTTGGTATGGGCGAGTTCGTCGACCAGCGCAATTTGCGGCCGCCGCGCAATCAACGCGTCGAGGTCCATCTCCTCGAGCGTCTGCTCCTTGTAGGCGAGCCGCCTGCGCGGCAGCACCTCGAGGCCGTTCAGAAGCGCCTCCGTTTCCGCCCGGCCATGGGTCTCGACCACGCCAACGACGACATCGGCGCCAGCCTTCTTCCTGGCATGGGCGCTCTGCAGCATTTCGTAGGTCTTGCCGACGCCGGGAGCGGCGCCGACGAAGATCTTGAGCCGTCCCGCGCGACTATCCTCGCGCCGGGCCGCCTCCAGGAGGGCTTCCGGCGAAGGACGCTGTTCAGGGTCGCGGCGGGTTTGGACCATGCGGCAATATAGTCCTCACGCCCGGGCCGGCCTAGTCGGTCTCATTTTGAGGCCTCGTCCAATGCCAGATTCAACGCCAGTACGTTAACGTGGGGCTCGCCGAGCAATCCAGCCATGCGGCCCTGCGTATGCTCCACGACCAGATCGCGGACGCGGGCTTCCGGCAGGTTACGGGCCTTTGCCACCCGGGGGACCTGGAACAGCGCGCCTTCCGGCGAGATATCAGGGTCGAGCCCGCTGCCGGACGTCGTGACGAGATCGACCGGCACGACGGCGGACGGATTTTCGGCCTTCAACTTCTCGACGTCTTCCTTGATCCGGTCGGCCAGCGCCTTGCTGGTCGGGCCGAGGTTGGAGCCTCCGGAATTGGCGGCGTTGTAGGGAGCGGAGACCGTCTTGGTGGAATCGGCCGGGTCCGGGGCCGTGGTGGCGGACGGGCGACCGTGGAAATATTTATCGGTCTTGAACTCCTGCCCGATCAGCGCAGAGCCGATGACCTTGCCGTCCTTCTCGATCAGGCTGCCTTGCGCCTGCTTCGGAAAGATCGCACCGGCGATGGCGGTCATGGCGAGGGGATAGGCGACGCCCGTGATGGCCGTGAGCAGGAGCAGGATGAGGATAGCGGGACGGATTTCTCTGAGCATTGTGGTTCTCCGTAGGTGTATCGCTTCGCTCGCAATGACGGTTAAGCCAGGTGCAAGGCAGCCACCACCAGGTCGATGACCTTGATGCCGATGAAGGGAACGATGATGCCGCCGAGACCGTAGATCAGCAGGTTACGGCGCAGCAGCGCCCCGGCGCCGACGGCGCGGTACGCCACGCCTTTCAGCGCCAGCGGGATCAGCGCGATGATAATAAGCGCATTGAAGATGATCGCCGACAGAATGGCGCTTTGCGGGCTGGCGAGATGCATGATGTTGAGCACTTCGAGCTGCGGGTAGAACGCCAGGAACATCGCCGGGATGATGGCGAAATACTTTGCGACGTCGTTGGCGATCGAAAACGTCGTCAGCGCGCCACGCGTCATCAAGAGTTGCTTGCCGATCTCGACCACCTCGATCAGCTTGGTGGGATTGGAATCGAGATCGACCATGTTGCCGGCTTCCCGCGCGGCTTGCGTGCCGGTGTTCATAGCGACGCCGACGTCGGCCTGCGCCAACGCGGGCGCGTCGTTGGTGCCGTCGCCGCACATCGCAACCAGCTTGCCCTTGGCCTGCTCGTCGCGGATCAGCTTCAGCTTGTCTTCCGGTGTTGCCTGGGCGAGAAAGTCGTCGACCCCGGCCTCGGCGGCGATGGCAGCTGCCGTCATCGGGTTGTCGCCCGTGATCATCACGGTGCGGATGCCCATCCGGCGCAGTTCGGCAAAGCGTTCGCGAATGCCGCCCTTGACGATGTCCTTCAGGTGCACGACGCCGAGCAATTTACCGTCGCGCGCGACCGCCAGCGGCGTGCCGCCGGCTTTGGCGATCTCATCGGAAATCGTCCGGATCTCGCGCGCTGCCTCCGAGATGGCGCCCGACTGCAAAGCGCGCGCCGCATTTCCAGCAGCGACCACGCGCACCGCGCCGCCGCCAACGACGTAATTCAGGATCGCATCCACGGCGCCCTTGCGGACGGAGGATGTCCCGGCATCGATGCCGCTCATGCGCGTTTGCGCGGTGAAGGGAATGAAGGTGGCGTTGAGCTCTTTCATGTCGCGGCCACGGATGCCGTATTTCTCCTTTGCCAGCACGACAATCGAGCGGCCTTCCGGCGTCTCGTCGGCAAGTGACGCGAGCTGTGCCGCGTCCGCCAGTTCCTGCTCGGTGACGCCGCGCACGGGGCGGAATTCCGTTGCCTGACGGTTGCCGAGCGTGATGGTGCCGGTCTTGTCCAGCAACAGCGTATCGACATCGCCCGCCGCCTCGACCGCGCGGCCGGACATCGCCAGCACGTTGAAACGCACCAGGCGGTCCATGCCGGCAATGCCGATCGCCGACAGCAGCGCGCCGATGGTGGTCGGGATCAGCGTGACGAACAGCGCCACCAGCACGACGACCGAAATCGAGCCGCCGGCATAGGCCGCATAGCTCGGGATCGTCACGGTGGCAAACACGAAGATGATGGTTAAGCCCGCAAGCAGGATATTGAGCGCGATCTCGTTCGGCGTCTTCTGCCGCTCGGCGCCCTCCACCAGCTTGATCATGCGGTCAATGAACGTCGAACCTTGCGCCGCCGTGATGCGGACGCGGATCCAGTCGGACAGCACCTGCGTGCCGCCGGTCACCGCCGAGCGGTCGCCGCCGGATTCGCGGATCACGGGCGCGGATTCGCCGGTGATGGCCGCCTCGTTCACGGAAGCCACGCCTTCGATCACCTCGCCGTCGGAAGGGATGTTGTCGCCCGCCTCGACCAGGACGATATCGCCTACCTTGAGGCTGGTGCCGGACACCAGCCGATAGGACTTGTCGGGGCCTTCCAGCAGCTTCGCCTTGCTCTCGGTGCGGGTCTTCTTCAGCGACTCGGCCTGCGCCTTGCCACGTCCTTCCGCAACCGCTTCGGCGAAGTTGGCGAACAGCACCGTGAACCACAGCCACAGGATGATCTGGAAGGTGAAGGCGAGACCCTCGCCGCCCGCCACCACATTGCGCAGGAAGATCACGGTGGTGAGGGCTGCGACGATCTCGACCACGAACATCACGGGATTCTTGATCATCAGCCGCGGATCGAGTTTTGCAAATGCCGCGCGGATCGCGGGCACGACGATCTTGGGATCGCGCATGGCCGACGCCGTCACTTTTTTCTGCAGTTTCATGGTTTCCATAGCCGTAGACTCCAAAGGCGCCGCTCAGAACAGGGTGTTGGCATTCATTGCGAGGTGCTCGACGATCGGCCCGAGCGCCAGCGCCGGGAAGAAGGTGAGACCGCCGATGATCAGGATCACGCCGACGACAAGCCCGACGAACAGGCCGCCGGTGGTCGGCAGCGTACCGGCCGACGGCGGGATCGACTTCTTGGCGGCAAGCGAGCCTGCCAGCGCCATCGCCGGCACGATCATGAAAAAGCGGCCGACGAACATCGAACTGGCGAGCGTCAGGTTGTAGAAGAAGGTGTTGCCTGTCAGGCCGCCGAAGGCCGAGCCGTTATTGCCGGTCGCGGACGTGAAGGCATACAGCACCTCGGTGAACCCATGCGGCCCGGCATTGGCCATCGACGCCACCGCCGACGGCAGCACCACGGCGACTGCGGTCCAGCCGAGATACATCAGCGGCAGGACCAGAATGGCAAGCATCGCCATCTTGACTTCGCGCGCTTCGATCTTCTTGCCGACATATTCGGGCGTGCGGCCGACCATCAGGCCGGCGACGAAGATCGCCAGCACGACGAACAGCAGCATGCCGTAAAGCCCGGCACCGACGCCGCCGACGATGATCTCGCCGAGCTGCATGTTGATCAGCGGGATCATCCCGCCGAGCGCGGTGAAGCTGTCATGCATGGCGTTGACTGCGCCGCACGAGGCCGCCGTGGTGATGACCGCAAAGAGCGAGGAGGCAACGATGCCGAAGCGGACTTCCTTGCCCTCCATGTTGCCGCCGGAGAGGCCAAGCGCGGTGAGCGTCGAGGTGCCGTTGGCTTCGGCCCAATAGGTGACGGCAACGCCCGCAAGAAACAGCACGCCCATCACGGCGAGGATCGCCCAGCCCTGGCGCTGGTTGCCGACCATGCGGCCGAACACGTTGGTCAGCGCCGCGCCGAGCGAGAAGATCGAGATCATCTGCACGAAGTTCGACAGCGCGGTAGGGTTTTCGAAGGGGTGCGCGGCGTTGGCGTTGAAGAAGCCGCCGCCATTGGTGCCGAGCATCTTGATCGCGACCTGCGAGGCGACGGGCCCGACCGCGATAGTCTGCTTGGCGCCCTCCAGCGTCGTGGCTTGGACATAAGCGCCGAGCGTCTGCGGCATGCCCTGCCAGACCAGGAACAGCGCGTAGACGATGCAGATCGGCAGCAGGACATAGAGGGTGCAGCGCGTCACATCGACCCAGAAATTGCCGATGGTGCGCATCGAGGAGCGGGAGAAGCCGCGGATCAGCGCCACTGCCAGCGCAATGCCGGTCGCCGCCGACAGGAAATTCTGGTGCGTCAGGCCGAGCATCTGCACCAGATACGACAGCGTGCTCTCGCCCCCGTAGTTCTGCCAGTTGGTGTTGGTGATGAAGGAGATCGCCGTGTTGAAGGACAGGTCCGGGGCGACGGCAGATTGATCCGCCGGATTGAACGGCAACAGCGGCTGCAGCCGCATCAGCCCATAAATGATGACGAAGCCGCCGACATGAAACAGCAGCATGGCGACCGTATAAGTCAGCCAATGCTGTTCGCGATTTTCGTCGACGCCGCCGATCCAGTACAGCCCGCGCTCGACCGGGCGCAGCGCCGGGGACAGAAAGGTGGACTCGCCGTTGAAGACGCGGGTCATGTACCAGCCGAGCGGCTTGACCAGCGCGACGACAATTGCGCAGTACAAAAGAATTTGAATCCAGCCGATGACGGTCATTGTCGGGAATCCTTCAGAATTTTCTTGTAGGCAGCGGCAGGTGAATGAGCGCGATCAGCAGCGCCGAGGTGATGACAAACGCCAGCACGACTTCGACCAGCGTAATCATGGCGCACTCAGAAACGCTCGGGCCGCAGCAGCGCGTAAGTCAGATAAAACAGCAGGCCGAGCGAGACGAGTCCGGCGAGTGAATAATCGAAGATCATGGCTCTGCTCCGTTACAGCCGTTCGCAGGCATAGGCGTAGCCAATGCCGGCCACGAAGAAGCCGAAAGCGAGCGCCAGCATGACAATGTCCAGCATGGGATGTTCCTGTGCGTCGTGAACCGCGGGCCGAAGGTGCGGCTATCCGCGTTTACCGGACTGAGGTGCCACCAAGCGCATAGGTTTTCGAGACGGGGCAGACAGGAACGTTATAGGAATCTCATAAAGAGCCGATTTTGCGCCGCCTCGAAGTTTATCCGCACTTCCAGCTTGGCCCGAGATCGAATCGCGGTCTTCCGCGCATCGGCATCGCTTCCAGAAACGCACGCTTATGAAATCTCTATTTTTCTACCCCTTGCCTCACCTCGCTTTCGAATGGCGATCTGGCCATCTTGGCCGTGCGGCCAATGTTCCCAGCCGCGATCGATACGAGGTGACGCCATGTCACTGCTTTTAGAAAACCCCTCCGCCGACCTGGGCGACAGGCTCCGGGAAGCCTGTGCGGTCACGGCCGAGTTCATGTCCGATATCGTTCGTCAGACCTGCCGGCGCTTCCCCTCACTCGGGCAGAGCGCCAAAGCCGACCGCATCGAGCGGTTGATCCAGTCGGGCGCCTGGACCGACGCGGCGCTGGCGCTGATCGAATTGGAACTACCGCAATGGCAGGTCCGCCGCCTCGCCTATGACGACGGCGAATGGTACTGCGCGCTGTCGCGGCAGCGCGAACTGCCGGACTGGCTGGATCAATCGATCGAGGCTCGCCACGCCGATCTGGCGCTGGCGATCCTGAGCGCGTTCGTCGAAGCTCGGCGCATCGGTGCGCCTGCGGCCCGGCCCAGCGTGCCGAGCGCGCCGCGGCGCGCCGACACCTTCTATGAGCCGGTATACAGCGACAATTTCGCCTGACACAGAGCTACCGATCGCTGGCGCAACTCGCTCGAATTCATATCCATCCGCAGGAATATTGCGGGCACCAACCCGCCTTGTGAGGGAATACCAACGTGAAACTTCTCGAACCTCCATCGTACAGCGCTGCGTCAACCATCGTGTTCATTGGCAGAAACCGGCGCGGCCAGTGGGTCGCCCAGGAGCAGAATGGGCTTTACGGCGGCCTGTTCGTCAATCGCGCCCAGGCGCTGAAATACGCGCTGTTCGAGAACGGGCATCACCCGGAGACCGTCATCGAATTGTCGCGCGAGATCGAACTCAATATGCATGACGGCCGCAGCCCCGCCGATCGATCCGCCGCCGGCGGCCGCACCGCGTTCGGCCGCACTTCCTGAACCGCGATGCCCGCCTTGGCAACCCCGGCAAGCTGGCTTACCGGCTATATAGCCGACCTTCCGACCCCGTTCGACGGAGATGGCGAACTCGATCTCGACGCTTTCGCTGCGCTGTGCGCACGCCCGATCGATGCCGGTGCCGCCGCCATCATTGTCGGCGAGACCGCCGGTGAGGCATCGACGCTGAGTGCGGCGGAAAAGTTTCGGCTCGTTCGCTGCGCCGTCGAGACCGTGCAAGGCCGTGCCCGCATCATTGCGGGCGCCGGATCCAATTCGACCGACCGCGCGACCGAGTTGACGCGGCAGGCCGAACGCGCCGGCGCCGACGCAGTACTGTCGGTCGTGCCCTATTACAACAAGCCGACGCAGGAAGGGATGATCGCGCACTTCCGCGCAATCGCCGCCTCGACCACTCTCCCGGTGATCCTTCACGACATTCCTGCACGGACTGTCCGCGGGTTGTCCGACACGACGCTGGAGCGGTTGGCCGGGTCCGCGCAATTCGTCGGGTTACTGGATGGCGCCGGCAATGTCGCACGCCCGTTGCGCCTGCAGCAGCGGTTACCGCCGCACTTCCGCCTGCTAACCGGCGATGACGCCACGGCGCCGGCCTATTTGATGGCTGGCGGCCATGGCTGCATGTCCGCCGTAGCAAATGTAATTCCAGGGCTGTGCCGGGCGATCCATGCGAGCCTCAGTGAGGGACGGCTGCAGTCGGCACGACTATTGTCCAGCCGGCTGTCGCCGATCGCTGAACTACTGGCTGCCGATCATCCGGCCGCGCTGAAATATGCGCTCGCGCGGCTTGGCCTGATGACGCCCGATACGCGTCTGCCGCTTGTGCCATTGAGCGAAGCGGCCAAGCCCTTGGTCGAGGCCGCCATTGCCCGCCTTTGCGACGAAAACCTGGTCAACCCTCGCCATGCTTGGCCCGCCACGCCGGTCCCGGACCGCGCATGTAGTGGGCTTCCGGACGATAGGCCCTGACCGGCTCGTTGCCGAGCAAAGTCAGCAGACGTGTTAGCGCGCGCAACAGCAACACCATGAACGGCATTGACGAAGGTTGTCGCATGTCAGAAATCCCATTTCTCGCCGAGATGCAGCGGCGGCTGCGGAAACCGGTCGCCATGCGCTTCCGGGTCGGGCTGGCGCGGGCGCGCCCACTTCGCACGCGTTGCGGCGTGCAGCCGCAGTTCGTTGCGCAGCCGCCGGATCTTTGCGGCGGCGATCGCGCGATGGATTGTCTTCAGTGCGGTCCGCAGGCGGCGTACCGCGCGGCGGATGGAAAAGCCGCCGGCCGAACCGTACCGCCGGTCATGGTGCGTGTAGAAATGCGTCATGTTCGTCTTCCCAATGTCGGCGCGAAGCGCGCACCGGACAAGCGAACATGCAAAGGCAGACGTAGGATTTCGAGAGGTCCGGGGAGCCTTTCGCATAGGCACGGCATATAGATCGGCAGGTCGCACCGGCATGGTCGAAGCAGCTTGCGGGAACATCGTCGCCCCGTTCGCGTTGACGGCGGATTCCATGGTGCTAGCCTCATTCGAAAACGTCGCCGCGAAGCAAGGTTCGGCAACAATCATCGAGGGTGGAAGCCATGAACGTCGCATCGTCAGGCATTGTGAAAACCGATCCCGCCAGTTCCGGCGGCGTGGTCGCGGCCGGCGTCTACGTCGAAGGCCGGCGCATCGCCAACATCGCCATCGATGACGCCTCGAGCTGGCGCAGCAAGCCCGACCACGTGGTCTGGATCGGCCTGCACGAGCCGGATATGTCGGTGCTGCGCCGCGTACAGCGGCAGTTCGAGTTGCATGACCTTGCGATCGAGGATGCCGACCACGCGCATCAGCGGCCGAAGATCGAGCAATATGGCGACGCGCTGTTCATCGTGGCGCGCACCGCGCAGCTCGACGGCGCCAGCATCGCATTCGGCGAGACGCATCTGTTCGTCGGCGAAGGATATATCGTGTCGGTCCGGCACGGCGCCTCGACGTCCTACAAGCCGGTGCGCGAACGATGCGAAAGCTGCCCTCGGGCGCTGGCCCGGGGTGAGGACTACATTCTCTACGCCATTCTCGACTTCATCGTCGACAACTACTCCCCCGTGCTCGAAACCATTCAGGAGGAAGTCGAGGCGATGGAGGCGCAAGTGCTCGCCAGCGCCATGACGCAGGCGCAGATCGAGCGCCTCTATTTGCTCCGGCGCGACCTGCTGCGGTTGCGCAATGCGGTTGGGCCCCTGGTGGAAGTCTGCCGCCGGCTCGAGCACGACAATCTGCCGATGGTGCGATCCACGATGCAGCCGTTGTTTCGCGACGTCACGGACCACGTCCGGACGGTGCAGGAGCAGATCGATTCGCTTCGCGAGGTGCTGGCGTTTGCCTTCGAGGCAAGCCTTCTGGTCGGCCAGGCACAGGAGACCGCGGTGTCCAAGAAACTGGCGTCATGGCTCGCCATCATCGCGGTCCCGACGGCGATCGCCGGCATCTACGGCATGAACTTCAAGCATATGCCGGAGCTGGAGTGGCAGTATGGCTATTTTGGCGTAATCAGCACGATCCTGCTCGTATGCACAGGCTTGTTCTGGCGGTTCCGGCGCGTCGGCTGGCTGTAAGCCTGCGAGCTGACCAACCAAAGGCCGCATTTTCTTGTTGCAAACCGGTACCCACCCTGCTCGAGACGATATAGACTATCGGCGAGCCAACGATCCGGCAGACGGGTGAATATCATGACTGCCATATCGGCGAGCCGAACGATCGTCCCAATCCTGGCGTTTGTCGCCTGTGGCGTGGCGCTCGCCTTCGCCATTCAGCACGTTCGCGTACCCCCGGCTGACAGCCTGGCGGCAACGACAGCGCCGATGATCTCAAAGCCTGCATCGGATGCGCGAGAGCAAAGTCCCGCCCCGCTCGCAACGGCGAAAGCGGAAGCCAACGCCATCGTGGACGCGCTGGCCGGATCACCCCCACCGCCAGAGAACAGCGACGGCGTGCCGACGTTTGACATTGCCCGGATCGAGCCGACAGGCGAGGCCGTGGTCGCGGGTCGCGCAACGCCCGGCGCAACGGTGGAGCTGCTGCGTAACGGCGAGGTGCACGATCGCGCGGTCGCGGATCAATCCGGACAATTCGTCATCGTCCCGCCCCGGCTTCCGTCAGGCACCTATGACCTGACGCTGCGCTCCAGGCAGCCGGACGGCAAGCAGACCACGTCCAAACAGAATGTGACGGTGGCGCTTGAGCCCAAAGCGACCGACCGGCCGGTCGTGGCGCTGATCACGCCGAACAAACCCACGATCATGTTGTCGCAACCAGCGGCGCCAAAACCGGCGGCCGGCGCAGTGGTCGTGGAAACGGTCGAGATGGAGCCGGGCGGCAAGTTCCATGTCAGCGGCCAGGCGCGTCCCGGCGCAGCGCTGAGGCTTTACCTCAACGATAGTTTTATTACGTCGGTAACGGCCGGCACGGATGGACGTTTTGCAGTCACCATCAATGAGGGGGTCGCCGCGGGCAGCTACCGCGTCAGGGTGGACGAGGCGTCGAGCTCCGGCACGGTGCGTGCACGCGCCGAGGTGCCGTTCAGCGTTCCCGACACAACCGCGTCCGTGACGGCGCAGGCCAAGCGCGCGGACACCGCCGCTCCGCGGCTGGCCGCCGCAGGGTCCACCGTTTTGCCTGATAGCGGCTCGCCGCCCTCCACCGTGGTGGTGCCGAAGATTGCAACCACCACTGTCTCACGCGGAGATAGCCTCTGGCGTCTCAGCCAGGTCTCGTACGGCGCGGGCACGCGCTATGCCGTCATTTACAAGGCGAACCGGGAACAGATCCGCAATCCCAACCTGATTTATCCCGGGCAGGTGTTTGTCGTTCCGGCGAAGTGAAGCGACGCCATCTTCACGATGACGCGGTCTTAATCGCTGTTGTCGATTGCCTCTCGCCTACTCCGCCGCCGACTGCAATTCCACCTTTTCGGCGCGCACGGCGCAGAACTTGAATTCAGGGATCTTGCCGAACGGGTCGAGCGCCGGGTTGGTCAACAGGTTGGCCGCCGCTTCCGCGTAGCAGAACGGCATGAACACCATGTTCTCCGGCACGTCGCGGTCGGAGCGCACCTTGACCTCGACGGCTCCGCGGCGGGTCTCCAGCTTAATGAAATCGCCGGGCCAGACGCTTAACCGCCGCATGTCCTTTGGCGACATGAACGCCACCGCCTCCGGCTCGATCTGGTCGAGCACGCTGGCGCGGCGGGTCATCGAACCGGTATGCCAGTGTTCGAGCACACGGCCGGTCGACAGCACCATTGGATATTCGGAATCGGGCACCTCGTCGGGTGCGACCACCTTCGCCGGAACGATCTTGCCGCGGCCGCTTTCGGTCGGGAACCCCGTGGTGAAGATGATCTCGTTGCCGGGCTTGTTGGGATCGTCGACCGGATAGGTCACCGCACCCTCGCGCACCAGCCGGTCCCAGGTGATGTTCTTCAGCGACGGCATCACTTCAGTCATCTCGGTGAAGACATCAGCCGGACCGTCATAGTTCCACGGCAGGCCCATGCGCTTGCCGATCTCCTGGATGATCCAGAGATCCTGCCGCGCATCGCCCGGCGGCCGGATCACCTCGCGCGCGAGCTGCACGCGGCGATCGGTGTTGGTGAAGGTGCCGGACTTCTCGGCAAATGCGGATGCCGGCAGGATCACGTCGGCATGGAACGCGGTTTCGGTGACGAAGAGATCCTGCACCACCAGATGGTCGAGCATCGCCAGCGCTCCGCGCGCGTGCTGCAGATCGGGATCCGACATCGCGGGGTTTTCGCCCTCGATATACATGCCGGTGATTTCGCCGGCATGGATCGCATTCATGATCTCGACCACCGTCAAGCCGCGCACGGGATCGAGGTCCTGATGCCAGAGCTTCTCAAAGGGCTCGCGCAGATCGGTGCGGCCGACCGGCTGGTAGTCCGGCAGGAACATCGGGATCAGGCCGGCGTCGGACGCGCCCTGCACGTTGTTCTGGCCGCGCAGCGGATGCAGCCCGGTGCCGGGACGGCCGACCTGACCTGTGGTCAGCGCTAGCGCGATCAGGCAGCGCGCATTATCAGTGCCGTGGATATGCTGGCTGATGCCCATACCCCAGAAGATGATCGAGGACTGCGAGCGGGCATAGACCCGCGCCACTTCCTTCAGCGTCTCGGCCGGAACGCCGCAGATCGCTTCCATCTTCTCCGGCGGGAATTCCTTGATGCGCTCGGCGAGTTCGTCGAAGCCTTCGGTGTAGCCCGCGATGTACTGCTGGTCGGTCAACCCTTCGGTGATGATGGTGTGGAGCATCGCGTTCAGCATCGCGACGTCGCTGCCGGGCTTGAACGCCAGATGCCGCCAGGCGTGGCGCGAAAGCGACTGCCGGCGCGGATCCATCACGATCAGCTTGGCGCCGCGCTTGGCTGCATTCTTGATGTAGGTCGCGGCCACCGGATGGTTCACGGTCGGATTGGCGCCGATCACGATGATCACTTCGGCGTCCATCGCAGCCGCAAACGGCGCCGACACCGCGCCCGAGTTCAAGCCCTCCATCAGCGCCGCCACCGATGAAGCGTGGCACAGCCGCGTGCAGTGGTCGACGTTGTTGGAGCCGAAGCCGGTGCGCACTAGTTTTTGGAACAGGTAGGCTTCCTCGTTCGAGCCTTTGGCCGAGCCGAAGCCGGCGAGCGCCTTGACGCCTTTCTCATCGCGGATTTTCACGAGCCCGTTGGCCGCGATATCAAGCGCCTCCTCCCACGAGGCTTCGCGGAAATGCGTGA
The DNA here is from genome assembly GCF_003062295.1 of Bradyrhizobium algeriense. GTDB lineage: Bacteria > Pseudomonadota > Alphaproteobacteria > Rhizobiales > Xanthobacteraceae > Bradyrhizobium > Bradyrhizobium algeriense. Next base: position 130,521 of record NZ_PYCN01000013.1, read on the forward strand.
ACGGATTGGCCGGATCGACCTGGTCGTTGGCATCCTTCTTCGCATTCGGCAGCCGCACCAGCGGTTTTGTCAGGCGATGCGGGTGGTGGATGTAGTCGAAGCCGAAGCGGCCCTTGACGCAGAGGCGGTTGTGGTTGGCCGGGCCGTCGCGGCCCTCGGCATAGATGACCTTGTCGTCCTTTACCTGATAGGTAACCTGGCAGCCGACGCCGCAGAACGGGCACAGCGAATCCACCTTCTTGTCCGCGTAGGTGACGCGGGTCTGGTTCTCGTCCAGCATCACCGAGGGCATCAGGGCGCCGGTCGGGCACGCCTGCACGCACTCGCCGCAGGCAACGCAGGTCGATTCACCCATCGGATCGTCGAAGTCGAACACGATCTTGGCTTCGTGACTGCGATAGGCCATGCCGATGACGTCGTTGACCTGAACCTCGCGGCAGGCACGCACGCAGAGGCCGCACTGGATGCAGGCGTCGAGGTTGACGCTCATCGCGGGATGGCTGCTATCGCCCTGCCAGCGCTCGGCGGCCGGAAAACGGCTCTCGGTGACCTCGACCTTTTCGGCCCAGTGCCAGAATTTCGAATCGGGATCGTGCGAGGTTTCGCGCGCCGGCTGGTCGGCGACCAGCAATTCCATCACCATCTTCTGCGCCGCGACCGCACGCGCGCTTTCGGATTTCACCTTCATGCCAACGCTCGGCGTGCGTTTGCAGGACGCGGCCAGCACGCGCTCGCCCTCGATCTCCACCATGCAGGCACGGCAATTGCCGTCGGGCCGGTAGTCCGGCTCCGGCGAATAGCAGAGATGCGGGATTTCCTTCTGGTGGCGTTTTGCCACTTGCCAGATGGTCTCGCCGGCGTTGGCCTCGACCTGTTGGCCGTCGAGTTCGAACTTGATCCTGGTCATTCCGCGGCCTCTTTCGGCACGAATTCTTCCGGAAAATATTTAATCACTGACGTCAGCGGATTCGAGGCGGCCTGGCCGAGCCCGCAGATCGAGGCATCGCGCATCACCTGGCTCAACTGGTCGAGCAATTCGCGGTTCCAGACCGGGCGCTCCATCAAGATCGCCGCCTTCTGGGTGCCGACCCGGCACGGCGTGCACTGGCCACAGCTCTCGTCCTCGAAGAATTTCATCAGGTTCAGCGCCGCGCCCTTCACGCTGTCCTGCTCGGACAGGATGACGACGGCGGCGGAGCCGATGAAGCAGCCGTATTTTTCCAGCGTGCCGAAATCGAGCGGGATGTTGTCCATCGAGGCCGGCAGGATGCCGCCCGAGGCGCCGCCCGGAAGGTAGGCGTGGAAGGTGTGGTCGTCAGCCATGCCGCCGCAGAACTCGTCGATCAGTTCGCGCACAGTGACGCCGGCGGGCGCGAGCTTCATGCCGGGATTTTTGACGCGACCCGACACCGAATAGCTGCGCAGGCCGTGACGGTCGTTGCGGCCGTGGCTCTTCCACCAGTCGGCGCCCTTCTCGACGATGTCGCGCACCCACCACAGCGTCTCGATATTGTTGATCAGCGTCGGCAGGCCGAACAGCCCGACCTGGAACGGATAAGGCGGCTTGTGCCGCGGCAGACCGCGCTTGCCCTCGATGGACTCCAGCAGCGAGGATTCCTCGCCGCAGATATAGGCCCCTGCCCCGCGGCGCATATGCAGGACGGGACCGCTCGGCGGCAGCTTTGCGATTTCGCGTTCGAGGATTTCGCGCGAGACCGGGTATTCGTCGCGCAGGTAGATGTAGACGTCGGTGGCCTCGACCACATGGGCGCCGATCAGCATGCCCTCGATGAAGCGATGCGGATCGGTCTCGAGATAGAAGCGATCCTTGAAGGTGCCGGGCTCGCCCTCGTCGCCATTGATCGCCATCAGCCGCGGGCCGGGCTCGCCGAGCACCGCGCGCCACTTTCGCCCGGTCGGGAAGCCCGCGCCGCCGAGCCCGCGCAGCGAGGCGTCGTCGAGCGATTTCAGCAAATCTTCTTTCGTCATCGCACCGGAGCGCAGGCTACTCAGCAGCTTGTAGCCGCCGCCGGCGACATAGGCGTCGTAGTCGACATATTTGGGCAGATGCGCGTGGGTCTCGCCCGCCTTGGCGGCGGCGAGCACGTTCGTGACCGTGGCATGATCGACGAAGTGATGGCCGACCTCGGCGGCAGGCGCGGTATCGCAGCGGCCGACGCAAGGCGCGCGCACCACGCGAACTCCGGGGCCGGCACTGTCCTGCAACTCATGCAGCAACTTTTCCGCGCCCATCATGGCGCAGGTGAGCGAATCGCAGACGCGGATGGTCAGCGGCGCGATGTCAGGCTCGCCTTCCTTCACCACGTCGAAATGGGCGTAGAAGGTCGCGGTCTCGAACACTTCCGCAAACGACAGTTTCATCTCGTCGGCCAGCGCCGCGAGATGCGCCGCCGAGATCTGGTGATATTTGTCCTGGATCAGGTGCAGGTGCTCGATCAGGAGATCACGCCGCCGCGGCCGGTCGCCGAGCAGCAGCTCGATCTCGTGGGCGGCGGTGGGATCGACCTGGCGGCCCTTGGGGGTCGCCTTGGCCCGCTTCCGTCCCGCGCCCGGATGTTCGAACGAGCGGACTTTCTGTAAGTCCTGTACGTCGTGATCCATTGAAAAATCTCATCCCTGCTTATCGTCTAACGCAAGCTTAGTTCGTGGCATGCCAGATGCCAAGCGAATTGTGGCGTCTTGATAAGCGTTTAAGTTTGCTGCCGGTGGCGTTCGAGCCCTCAGCGTTCCTCGCCGGTGCCACCTTGGCTGCTGGAAGGATGAGTACTCGAAATGACCGCAAGATCAATAAAGCCATCGTATGCTGCGATTGCGAACACCTATCGATCGGCCGGCCGAAACCGAGGTCGGAAGACGCCGCGGGAAACCATGATAGCGGTCCCGCGACGTCTCCGTCGTCAGAGTATCTTGACGGCGCTTTCCAGCGTCTTCCACACGCCCCAAGCAAGCGGGATGCCGACAAACGCCCAGAACAGCGCGGCCTTGGCGTCGAGCCCGCCGAACCCGATGCCGTAGGAGCCCGACGGTCCCGACTGGCCTGCGCTGGCCGTCGCCGCCTGCAACTTGGCGACCTCGGCATCGCTCATGTGCCATTTTTTATCGACCGGCTTGATCAGGTGGTTGCAGATCAGGCCCGCGATCAGCATGGCGCACAGGATGTACATCGTCGTGTTGTAGAGCTGGTCACGCGGCACGCCGGCGGCAAGCTGGAACTCGCGGATGTAGTTCACAACCACGGGACCGATGATGCCGGCGGTCGACCACGCCGTCAGCAGCCGGCCATGGATGGCGCCGACGAACTGGGTGCCGAACATGTCGGCGAGATAGGCCGGCACAGTCGCGAAGCCGCCGCCATACATCGACAGGATGATGCCGAAGCCGAGCACGAACAGAAGCTTCGAGCCCATTGCGGCGAAGGTCGGCGCCAGCGCGTAGAGCACGATGCCCAAGATGAAGAACGTGTAATAAGTGTTCTTGCGGCCCATCTTGTCCGACAGCGACGCCCAGAAGAAGCGGCCGCCGATGTTGAACAGCGAGAGCAGGCCGGCGAAACCAGCCGCGATGCCGGCAATCGTCGCCTTCTGCGCCGCGTCGAGCTGGTTGAAGCCAACGTCGGGCAATCCGATCAGCTTGCCGGCGAAGATTTCCTGCAACATCGGCGAAGCCATGCCGATCACGCCGATACCTGCCGACACGTTTAGGCAGAGCACCCACCAGATCAGCCAGAACTGCGGCGTCTTGTGCGCGTCCTTCAGATGAACGTGGTTCTGCGAGATCATAGCATTGGCTTTGGTCGGCGGAGTCCAGCCCTCGGGCCGCCAGCCCGCCGGCGGAATCCGGTAGCGGAAGGCGCCGATCATCATGAACACGAAATAGATGGCGCCCATCGCGATGAAGGTTTCCCAGGCGCCGACCGAGGTCGGCGACTTGAAATAGTTCATCAGCAGGTTCGCCAGCGGCGCACCGATCATGGCGCCGCCGCCAAAGCCCATGATGGCCATGCCGGTCGCCATGCCGCGCCGGTCCGGAAACCATTTCACCAGCGTCGACACCGGCGAGATGTAACCGAGGCCGAGCCCGATGCCGCCGATGACGCCGGAGCCGAGCCACAGCAGCCACAGTTGATGGGTGATGATACCGATCGCGCCGAGCACGAGACCGCCGCACCAGCACAGCGCCGACACGAAGCCCGCCTTGCGCGGTCCGACGCGCTCCAGCCAGCCGCCCCAGATCGCGGCGGAAACACCGAGCAGCACGAAAAACAGCGTGTACATCCACCCCATGCTAGCGACCTTCCAGTCGCAGGTGGTGGTGAACAATTCCTGCATCAGCGTCATGTCGGAGCAAGCCTTCGGCGCGGTCACGCCGATCGCGCGCGACAGCGGCAGCCAGAACACGCTGAAGCCATAGGCCATGCCGATGCAAAGATGAATGCAAAGCGCCGCCGGCGGCACCAGCCAGCGATTGAAGCCGGCTGTCGCAATCGTCCGCTCTTTGTCAAGGAATCCCGTTCCGGCACCGGGTATACTCCCGGCGCTGCTGATTGTTGTCATCGCTATTTTCCCCTGCAGCCCACTGTTGAACTGGGCGTTTTTTGACGTCTTCGATCCCGTCGTCTTCAGCCATGCAGTGGAACAGCACCATCCTGCTGTCCCACGCAATTCCGGAACGCGCGGGGACCGCCACGCGCATTCGAGAACCATCCACCCTGATGTTTTGATTGTGCTCGCAGCAGTGCCGGCCAATTGAGGTGAGATTTTGCCGGCATGAGATGCGCGGCCGACAGCTCAACCCGACTGCACACCGCTGGTCATCGCTCCTCCCCTTTCAACTTGTTGAAGAGGAGTGAGCAATCCGTGTGCCAAATCGCACGATGCAAGAAATCAATGACTTGTGAGTGACCGTGCGGCGACTCAAGACAAAATGTCCGGACTCTCCGGACAAAATGTCCAATCCGTCGGGGATCAGTCGGCTTCCGGAAGCCACACGCGGAATATGCTTCCGCGGCCGACTTCGCTTTCCACCGTGATCTGGCCACGCTGGCGCTTGATCAATGTCTGACTTATGGAAAGACCAAGGCCCGTGCCCTCGCGGCGCTTCGTCGTGAAGAAGGGATCGAACACCTTCTCCACCATATCCGCTGGCATGCCAACGCCGGTGTCGGCCACTTCGATGACGATGCCCGGATTGCCGTCCCGCTCGGCGTCGAATGACCGCAGCGCAAGCATCCCGCCGTCCGGCATGGCATGGATCGCGTTGACGATCAGGTTGATCACGACCTGCTGCAGTTCGGTGCGGTTCATCAGGACCAGGCGGCTGGCCCGATCCTCTCTCACCACGTCGATTTCCGTCTTGTTCAGGAGATGCTGCACCAGCGGCAGGCAATCCGCGACCACGCTTCCGGGCGCATGACGCTCGACATAGCCGGCATACTCTTCCGGCCGGGCAAACTGCAAAAGCTTGGTGATGATCTGGCTGATGCGATGGATCTGCTCGTCGAGCAGGCGGAATTCGACTTTGGCCTTTTCGACGTCAGGGCCGATCACGCTGCGGATGACGTCGAGATTGCCCTGCATCACCGCGATCGGGTTGTTGATCTCATGGGCGACGCCGGCGGTGATTTCGCCGATCGCGGCGAGCTTTTCGGACATGATGAGCTGCTTGGTGGTCGCCTCCAGCTTCAGATTGGCGTGCTCGAGATCCCGCGTTCGCTCGCGTACCCGCGTGTTCAACTCCTCGTTCCACTCCCGCAACTGGCGGTCGCGCTCCTGGATCTGGTCGAGCAGGGTATCGAGGTGAAACGCCACGCGACCGATCTCGTCGCCCGACGCCGGCAGTTTGGTGCGGGCGGACAAATTGCCGCTCTCCACTTCGCCGATCGTCGTCGTAACGCGCTCGAGCGGCATGAATATCGACTGCGCCCAGCGCAGGAAGATCGGCACGGTTGCCGCCGTGATCACGATGAATGCGAGCGCGATGATCAGCAGCGTCTCAAACTTCGCGGCGCTGAACGGCTTTTGCAGGAAGCCGACATAGAGCATGCCGACACGCTTGCCATAGCTGTCGACCAGTGGCTCATAGGCCGAAATGTACCAGTCGTTGACCACGAACGCGCTGTCGAGCCAGGTGCGCCCCTCGTCCATGACAGCAGAACGCACGGCCGCTGATACGCGCGTGCCGAGCGCGCGGCGCCCTTCAAACAGCCGGACGTTGGTGGAGATCCGCACGTCGTCCAGGAACAGCGTCGCCGTTCCCTGGCTGCCCTCAGGGAGGCTAGCCGCCCGATAGACGAGGTCGTTGATCGTATCGATGAATTCCAGGTTTTGATTGAGCAGAATGCCGCCGACCAACGCAGCCGGCGCTCCGCCCGGAGTCGTCGCCCGGCTCGCCGCATGCACGACCATGCCGTGCGTTTCCGTGCTGCGGTCGGTCGGCATGGCGTTCGGCGTCGGCACCAGGTCGAGACGCGCACGTTCTGCCAGAACAGGTGAAATCGCCGCAAGCTCATCATTGGTGAAGATGTCGATGCCGGCTGACGGGGCTTCCCCCGACAACGCCGAAGTGATGATCGGCCAGTCGCCCTTTGGCCGTCCAGGAAACGCGGGTGACGAGACGAGGATCTTTCCGCTGGAGTCCATCAGGTAGAGAAAGTCGAGACCTATCTCCTTGCGGGAGGTTTCGAGCAGGTCGCCCACGGCGGACAGCGGATCATGCTCTTCCACATCGCGGAAGCGGGCGGAGAGGCCGAGCGCGCGGATCTGAACGCCGGTTTTTTCGAGAATGCGGGCCAGATATTGGTGGGCGATGGTGAGATCGCCATTCACTTTCGAGATCAGCGTCGCATCGAATCTCGCGTTCCAGCGATAGACGGCAACTCCGAGCAGCAGCGGCAGGATGACCAGCATGGGCAGCAATGCAATGGCGAGCAGCCGGAAGCGGACGGATCGCCCGCGCATCGGTCCGTCCGTGCGGCCTGCCCGGTCAGCCATTCCATAACGCAAGCTTGCGATCGATGGTCTTGCGCGAGACCCCGAGCCGCCGCGCCGCTTCCTCACGGTTGCCGCCGGTCTCCTTCAGCACTGAAAGAATGTGGCGACGCTCCATGTCCGCCAGACTGTCGGCGGTGGCGACTTGCCCGTCGTTTCGCGGCCCGGCGAAATCGTCCGGGAACGCGCCGAGGATCAGCGTGCGTTCGATCAGATTGCGCAGCTCCCGCACATTGCCCGGCCAGTCGTAACTCGCCAATGCGGCGCGGACCGAGCCGTCGATCGGAATCGGCGGCATGCCGAGCTGTGTCGAGAGCTTGCTCATGAAGATGGTGGCGAGCTCCTGCACGTCGTCGCCGCGGTCCTTCAACAGCGGCAGGTGAATCTGCATGACGTTCAGGCGGTAGTAGAGGTCGGCTCGAAAGCGCCCTTTTTCCACTTCCTTCGGCAGGTCGGCATTGGTCGCAAAGATGAAGCGGAGATCGACCGGCACTTCACGCTCGGAGCCGACGGGACGGACGCGGCGGTCCTCCAGCACGCGGAGCAGCTTGCTCTGCATCGGCAGCGGCAGTTCGCCGATTTCATCCAGAAATAATGTGCCGCCATGCGCATAAAGGAACAGGCCCTCGCGCCCGCTGTCTGCGCCGGTGAAGGCTCCCTTGATGTGGCCGAATAGTTCGGCCTCGATCATGTCGGGCGGAATGGCTGCGCAGTTGACCGGCACGAAAGGCTTATCGGCGCGGTCGGACAGCGAATGAATCGAGCGCGCCGCGACTTCCTTGCCGGTGCCGGATTCGCCGGTCAGCAGGATCGACGTCGGCAGGCGGGCGACGCGGGCAATGGTTTCCCGCACGCTGCGGGTCGCCGGCGACGCCCCGATCAGGTTGTCGCGCAGGAAGGTGCGATCGGAGGAGGCGCGCAGCGCATAGCGCAGCACATAATTCTCGCGCTGCAGCCGGACCCGGTCGAGACAACGCGCCACCGCGTTCAGGATCTGGTTCGAGCGGAACGGTTTCAGCACGAAATCGACCGCGCCGGCGCGCAGCGCCTGAATCGCGGTGTCGAGATCGGCATAGGCCGTGATCAGGATCGCATCCGCAAAGAAGCCGACGGCCCGCTGCTCGGCGAGCCAGTCGACGCCATTCTTGCCCGGCATGATGTTGTCGAGGATGACGACGTCGAACCGGCTCTTGTCGAGCATGCGCGAGGCTTCGTCCGTGTCGGCCGCCTCCGCCACATGCTTGCAGCGCGGCCCCAGCGTGCGCACGAGAAAATTGCGCATCCCGGGCTCATCATCGACGATCAGGATCGAGGCCTGCGCCAGCGCGCTGAACTCAGGCCCACCGGCTGATCTGCCGAGTTTCCCCGCCGGCTCATTGACCGTGGCAAGAGATGCCGCTGCGCTCGCCTTCGATGTTGGGAGGTTCATGCCGGGATTTGTAGGGCCGAATGTCGCACCCGGCAACCGCTCGGTCGTCTAATTGACGAGCGAGGATCTTGTCCCCGCCCGGCCCGCTCAGGCATTTGTCTTTTCCGCGGAACCCATTGCTTTTTCTATCAAAAAAACGATCCGGTCCTGGCTGCGCTCGGTAATCTCGACCTTGTCGCCGGTCTCGCGAATGAGGTTCGGGATATCGATCACCGACAGCGGATCGGTACAGAGCACTTCCAGCCTGTCGCCGGGCGGCAACGTCTTCAGCGCCTTGCGCGTCTTCAATGCCGGCAAGGGACATTTCAGCCCGGCAAGATCGAGTTTTGTCGTCGTCATGCTCCGACCATGGCGAAGGGACCCTGCATCGTCAACGGACATCAATTGATCAGGCTTGCATAGGACAGGAACCCGATCGTCTGGCCAGGCGTCACCTGCGTGAGTTCTTCGCCGAGTTCGACCAGGCCGTCAGTATCCGCCAGCGAAGACAAGAGGCCCGCGCCTTCGCGTGGAAACTTCACCGCTTCGAGCGCACCATCGGCGGCCTTGCGCAAGGTGACGCGGACATATTCGCGGCGGGCAATCTTCTTCTTGTAGCTGAAGGCGGCACGCACCGGCATCGGCAGCAGCGGCTCCGGCTGCGCACCGGATAGCGCCAGAATCGTGGGCCGCACGACGTGGACGAAAGTGACGAAACTCGCCACCGGATTGCCCGGCAAGCCGATGAACGGGGTGCCGCCGATGATTCCCATCGCGACGGGTCGTCCCGGCTTGATCGCCATCCGCCACAGCACCAGCCTGCCGACGCTTTCGACGCTCGCCTTGACGTGATCCTCCTCGCCGGTCGAAACGCCGCCGGTGGTGAGGATCAGGTCGTGGCTGCCGGCCACCTCCTGCAGGGCGCGGGCGAGCGCAGCCCGATCGTCCCTGAGGACGCCGAGATCGCTGACCTCGCAGCCGAGCCGCGACAACATCGCCATCAGCATGAAGCGGTTGGAATCGAACAATTGCGCCGCGGCGCGCGCTTCGCCGGGCGAGGCCAGTTCATCGCCGGTGGAGAACACCGCAATGCGAAGGCGCCTCACGACATCGAGTTGCGTCAGGCCGAAGGCCGCGGCAAGCGCAACATCCTGTGGCCGCAGCCGCTGGCCGGCCTTTAGCGCCGCAAAACCTGCCGGAATGTCTTCACCCGAGGGGCGCACATTGGCGCCGGGCTTGAGGCCCGCGGGAAGCACGACCTTGTCGCCGTCGACGCGCACGTCTTCCTGCATGAACACGGTATCGGCGCCCTCGGGCATCGGCGCGCCGGTAAAGATGCGCATCGCCTGCCCCGGCTTGAGCGGCGCAGATGCGGCGCTGCCCGCCTGAACGCGGCCGATTACCGGAAACGCCTGTTCTTCCATTTGCGGCAGGTCGCGGCTGGAGACCGCATAGCCGTCGACGGCGGAATTGGTGAAGGGCGGCAGCGGCAGCGGCGCCAAAATGTCGTGCTCCAGAATGCGGCCATCGGCGCGCGCAAGCATGACCGTCTCGATATCCACGACCGGCGTCACGCGCGTCGCAATGAGACCGACGGCCTCATCGACCGACATCATCGGACCGCCGAAGGCAAAGCAATCGTCGGACAATTGCGCCATGTGCCTGATCAGCCCTCAGCTTCGCATTTCGCCAGCACGTCCTCGAGCGATATCGCCGATTTCAGCATCATCGCCGCCACCGCTTCGATATCATCGAGATGGGCGGTCGGCAGCGTGGTTTCAACCGGGGTGTCGGTCGCTATCCCGACGATGCCGGGATCGTCGGGGAACAGCAGCGGTTTTTCATTCGCGGCGCGATAGACCTCGATCTTGCGGTGCGGCTCGCGCTTGAAACCCTCGACGACGACGAGATCGACCGGCGACATCTTCGCCAGCAGTTCCGGCAGCCGCGGCTCGGCGGCACCACGCAGCTCGTGCATCAGGGCCCAGCGCTGGCTGGACGACACCAGCACTTCGGCCGCGCCGGCCTCGCGATGCTTCCAGGAATCCTTGCCGGGCACGTCGACATCGAAGGCGTGATGGGCGTGCTTGATGACGGAAACGCGTAGGCCCTGTTTGTGCAATTGCGGGATCACCCGCGTCAGCAAGGTGGTCTTGCCGGCGCCGCTCCATCCCGCGAGGCCTATTACATTCATCACATTCTCCGACACCGGCGTCAGTATCCCCCGTCAAGCCCGGGCAAAAGCGCGAAGCGCGTCTTCCACCCTGGATGTCCCGGGCATCCACGTCTCGAACCGTCTCCGAAAGAAGACATGGATGGCCGGGACAAGCCCGGCCATGACGGGTAGACCGTGACTTGTTCACTCCGGTGCTTATATCAGCCCCGGGACAAAGTCATGCTAACCTGCGTGCTATGATGAAGATGGAAAAAGCCCCCGCCCCCCTGATCGTGCCGAATCCCGAGGATCCGCGGCTGACCGAGCGCGTTACCGGGACCGACCAGACGGGTGCTGCGGTCGAAATCCGGGTGCCGGTGGAGCGGCCGCTGACGCTGTATCTGAACGCCCAGGAGATCGTCACCATGATGACGATCGGTGACTATCCGGAATACCTCGCGCTCGGCTATCTCCTGAACCAGAACATGCTGAAATACGACGACGTCGTCACCGAGGTCGAATATGACGACGACCTTCAGGTCGTGGTGGTGCGCACCGAGCACCACACCAACTTCGAGGCAAAACTGAAGAAGCGCACGCAGACGTCAGGCTGCGCGCAAGGCACCGCGTTCGGCGATCTTCTCGAGGCCGTAGAAAGCGTGGCACTGCCGAAAGCGGAATTGCGCACGTCCTGGCTCTACGAGATGACGCGTACGATCAACACCATGCCCTCGCTCTATCTGGAAGCCGGTGCGATCCATGGCTGCGTGCTGTGCAAGGAAGGCACGCCGGTGTGCTACACCGAGGACGTCGGCCGCCACAATGCCGTCGACAAGATCGCGGGCTGGATCTATCGCCACGGCGTCGATCCCGCCGACAAGATCCTCTACACCACCGGCCGCCTCACCTCCGAAATGGTGATCAAGACGGTGCGGATGGGAATTCCCATTCTCGTCTCACGCTCGGGCTTCACGGCCTGGGGGGTCGAACTGGCGCGGCAGGTCGGACTGACACTCGTCGGGCGCACGCGGGGAAAACGCTTCATCGCGCTGTCCGGACAGGAGCGGATCGTGTTCGACCAGGACCTCGACTATGTCGCGGAAGAATCCGCGCGGCACAAGCGCAAGGGCGAAGAACGTGACGACTGACGCGACGGAGACCGTCAAAATTCCCGGCGTGCTGCTCGCCGGCGGGCTGGCGCGCAGAATGGGCGGCGGCGACAAGCCGATGCGCACGATCGCCGGCCGCACCATTCTCGACCGCGTGATCGCGCGGCTGAAGCCGCAATGCGACGGCCTCATCCTCAACGCCAATGGCGATCCTGCACGCTTTGCCGCGTTCGGGCTGCCGGTCATCCCCGACGGCGTCGCGGATTTTCCAGGCCCGCTCGCAGGTATCCTCGCGGCACTCGACTGGGCCGCAGCCAACCGGCCAGACATAAAACTCGTTCTCAGCGCCGCCGCCGACTGTCCGTTCCTGCCGCGCGATCTGGTGTCGCGGCTATGCGGCGCGCTGGAAGCAGAGAAGGCTGAGCTGGCCGTTGCTGCCTCCGACGGACAATCGCATCCGGTGATCGGATTGTGGAGCGTCGGCTTGCGCGAAAAGCTTCGTCACGCGCTTGTCGTCGAGGACATCAGAAAGATCGACCGCTGGACCGCGCGCTACAAGCTTGCCACCGTGACGTGGCCGATCACGCCGCTTGATCCGTTCTTCAACGCCAACACCATGGACGACATCGCGGAGGCGGAGCGGCTGGCGGCACTGGATGGGGATTGACTCAACTCTCTCCGTCATCCCCGCCACGTGCGCAATTACAACGTCGGCTGGATGAAGCCACGGATCATCAGCGAGCTGCTGCGCATTCAGGGTTAGGAGACCTTACGCCGCAAGCGGCACGGTCCAGGCGTCGTAGCCATAGACCCAGTCGGTATCGGTCTTTCCGCTGAGCCAGATATTGGCGCGCGAAGTCTCCTGGATGCGCGCCGTCCGCGCCTTGCGCGTCGCCTCGAAGCGGCGAAACGCATTCGCAATTCCATCCGGCTCAACGCCGTCGAGACAGCGCGACAGCACCGCGGCGTCCTCGATCGCCATCGCCGCGCCCTGCGCCATGTAGGGCGTCATCGGATGGCAGGCATCGCCAAGCAGCGTCACGTTTCGATCCGTCCAGCGCTCCAGCGAGTTACGATCGACAATCGCCCATTTGTGTACGTCGGGGCACGCGGCCAGTACCTGCTCGACCTGGCGGTCGAAGCCGGCGAACGCCTTGCGCAATTCCCTGACGTCGCCCTTCGCCGACCACGACTCGATCCGGAAATCCGGCTCCGGCTGGCTGGTGACGAGGTAGATCTCGCTGCGGTCCGGCTTGACGTAATAGATGACGATGTGGCGATCCTCGCCCCACCATTTGGTGCAGTCATCGATTTTTGCACCATCGAGCAGCGCGGCGGGATAGGTGGTGCGGTAGGCGATCCGCCCGGTGAATTTTACCGGCGAGATGCCGAACAAAATATCTCGTACGACCGAGTGAACGCCGTCGGCGCCGATCACGGCGTCGGCGACGGCGCTTGCACCGTTGGCGAATGTCAGCCGGACGCCCTCGCCGCTTTCCTCCAGCCCGACCAGTTTGTGATTGAGCTTGACGCATTGATCTGGAACGGCGCTGGCGAGCGCCGCATGAAGATCGCCGCGATGCGCCAGCAGATAGGGTGCACCAAACCTCTGTTCGGCGCTCTCGCCGAAGATCATATCGAATTTGACTTCGCCGGTGCGCCAGTCGCGGTTGTTCCAGGAGCGCGGATAGAACGACTGGCCGCGCAGTCGTGCCTCCAGCCCCAGCCCGCGCAGCACCTTCATGGCGTTGCAGCCGATCTGGATGCCGGCGCCCAGCCGCGCGAACTGCGTCGCCTGTTCGTAGACGGTGATTTCGATGCCGACCCGCCGCGGCGGCCGCGAGCCCACCCATGCCGGCGCCGATGATCGCAATCGATAGCGGTCTTGCCATTCCCAGTCCCTGCTCGAGCCGTTTCTAATGACGGCTTCTCACATGTCGCGCATCAGGCCGGCCGAAACCCCGCCTGCTCCAGGGCGGCGCGGCCCTGCCCCGACGCCAGCGCATCGAGAAAAGCCTGCACCGCCGGCCGCTGCTTGCGCGCCTTCACCAGCGCAAAATCATAATGCTCTTCGGCAAAAGGAATGAAACCCAGGTTTGACGCATGCGCGACCGGCGCAATGGTCATGCCCCAGTCGGCGCGATGCTGCGCGACCGCGGCCGCCACCGCATTGTGCGAGCGCGGCTGATTCCAGTAGCCGTCCGGGCGCGCGCCGCCGAGCAGCCGGTCGATCAGGATGCGCGTGCCCGCGCCCTGGTTGCGATTGACCATGATGCAGGCGGGATCAGCGAGTGCGGCGCGAACTGCGTCTTCGGCCGACAGTCCCTCGAAACGCCGGTCGCCCTTGCGGAATACGATGCCCTGCATGCGCCGCCAGCCCGGCACCAGTTCGAGCCCGTCGCTGAGATAGGGCGTGTTGTAGGTCTCGGTCTTCTCGTCGAACAAATGGATCGGCGCAAAATCGCATTCGCCGCGCTTGGCGGCGGAGAGCCCGCCGAGACTGCCGACGGCGATCGAGCGCACGACAAATCCCGCATGCGCCAGCGGCGCGGTGACGAGATCGAGCCCGGTGCAATGGCTGCCGACGATGACCAAATCTGGCACCCGCACATGCGGCGTGAACAGCGTCACCTCGGCCTCGATGCCCGCGGGCATCTGGTCGGCCAGCGCATCGATGCGCAGAAAGCCGTCGGACTGCGCGAATGATGTGATGGCGCCGGAGCCTTTGCCTGTCGGGTACGCGATCAACCCGTCCGCCCCTTCGACCAGCGACACCATGACGAATTCGGTGCGGCCGAGTTCGGAGGCGATCCGCACCGGCACGCGTGCGGCCACCTTGGCGTCCGAACGCGGCGGCAGGCCGGCCATCCGCCGCAGCACCGGCACGATCATGTCGTGGAAGGTGAACATCGCCGAGGTCGGAAATCCCGGCAGGATGATCACGGGCTTGCCGTCGCATACCGCAAGGCACAGCGGCTTGCCGGGCTTCAGCGCAACGCCATGCGCGATGATGCCGGGTTGGCCGAGCCGGCCGATGATACGATGGGATACGTCGCCCGCGCCCTTGGACGAGCCGCCCGACAGCACCAGCATGTCGCTGGTCTCGAGCGCCCGGCGCATGGCAGATTCGAGTGCTTCCTCGTCGTCGGGAATTGCGCCCAGAAACGCCGCCTCGCCGCCGTTCTCGGAGATCGCCGCGGTGACGATGGCGCCGTTGGTGTCGTAGATCGCGGCCGGGCGCAACGGCGGGCCGGGCTGCATGAGTTCGTCGCCGGTGGAGATGACGGCGACGCGCGGAGGCCGCGCGACGGTGACGTCCGCGATGCCGCAGGCGGCCAGCATGCCGATCTCGCGCGAGCCGATGATGGTGCCGGCACGCAGCAGCGCCTCGCCACGGGCGATATCGGAGCCGGCATGGGACACGAATTGCCCTGGGGAAGCGGCGCGGCGGATTTCGATCGCGCGAGGTCCTGATGGCTGCGTATGCTCCACCATCACGACGGCGTCTGCCCCGCGCGGCACCGGACCGCCGGTCGCGATCGGCGTGGCCGTCCCCGACAATACCGGCCGCGTCGGCGCGATACCGCAGGCGATCACCTCGTCGTTCAGCATCACGCGCACCGGTAAAGCCTCACCGGCGGAAGCAAGATCGGCCGAACGCACCGCAAAACCATCGACATTGGAGCGGTCGAACGGCGGCACGTCGATCGGCGCCACGACATCCTCGGCAAGCGCACAGCCGAGCGCGTCGGCGAGCGGGCGCTTCTCTGCCGTCACCGCACGCGGGAACAAGGCGGCCTCGAAACGTGCCAGCGCATCCTCGCGCGACAGGATCGTCAGGAACTGGTCCTGCTCGCTATTGTCGCGGTCTCTTGGCGAAGGCGTATTGGTCATTCCCGAACTCATATCACTCCCGCAACATATAGGCATCGACCGGGCTGCCTGCCGCAAAGCCTTCCGAGCCGCCTGATACCACGAGCCAGGCTTCGGCACGCGCGATCGCGTTGAGCGACAATTCGCCCACCGCCAGCGTGGCCCACATATCCTGCTTCCGCTCCAGCAACACGATCTCGGCGATGCCGACGCTGGATGCAATCTTGCGCGCCAGCGGCAAATTGACTGTTTTGCGCTGGCGCCGGCCCGCGAGGCGATCGAGTACGGGAAGCGCCAGCGTCCACCATGCCGCGAGGGCCTGATCCGGTGCGCCCGGCAGCACCACGACGGGCGTCTTGCCGAGGCGCCCGACGGCCGAAGTGCGGCCGGGTTGCAGGGCAATGCCATGGCTAAGAATTTTGCCACGCGCAGCCAATGCCGTCACCGCCGCATCGGTGCGGCCGACGCCGGAACCGCCGACGATCAGGAGCAGATCGCACGCGCCGTCATCGAGTGCCGCCGCAATCGATCCGGCATCGCGGCCCGCAGCGGTGAAGCAGACGGTTTCGGCACCTGTCGCTTGCGCGCTCTCTGCGATCAGATTCGCCGCCACGCCGCCACCGGGGACATTGACGATGCGCAGGCGCGGACGCCGGACGTTCAATCGCTCTATTCCGGCAGTGCGTGCCAGCAGGAGATCGCGCGGCAGCACGCGCCGCCCGGCCTCCACGACGAGACTGCCGGCCGCAATATCGCCGCCGGCCCGGCGCACGCCCTGCCCCGGAATCGCTTCCGCCAGCACCTGCGGCATCGGCCCGGACAAATCGACGGAATCGGAATCGAGCACGCAGTCGCAGGCCTCCGGGATGGCCTCGCCGGCCTCGACCCAGACCGGCGGCGCCGATAACGGCAACGGCGAATAGGAGGATGCGCCGACGAGATCGCGCGCGCGGAAGGCGTAACCGTCGACGGCGGCGATGTCGCGTGACGGACGGGCCTGGAGCGGCGGCATTTCGGCGGCAATGCAGCGCAGTGCTTCCTTGAGCGATAATTCCACCGGCGCGACCGGTTCCACGCCCTGCAGCAGGGCGTCGAGCGCCGTGTCGAGCGGCGTAAGTGAGGTCGGCAGGCGCTGCGGCGAGGTCATGGTCCGGCTATGCCCTGAATCGGGCTGGAAATAAACAGAACCGGGGGCAGCCTATCGTCGGGACCCCTCCACGGAACCACGTTGACGCCGCCCGAAAATAGTTGCAAATGAGACCAATTGGCGGATCAAACCGCCTGCCAAAACCAGCGGCCAACGCGCCGATTCCAGGGAGGAGAAGACAGGATGTTCGCCAGGAACCTATCCAGGCTGGGAATACTTGCGGCCGCGCTGCTGGCGTCGACCGCCGCGCTCGCGCAAGTTTCAGACGATGTGGTCAAGATCGGCGTCCTCACCGACATGAACGGACCGGCGGCGACGCCGACCGGCCAGGGCTCGGTCACATCAGCGCAAATGGCGATCGACGATTTCGGCGGCAAGGTGCTGGGCAAGCCGATCGGCATCATCGTCGGCGACCACCAGCTCAAGCCGGATATCGGCGGCGCGATTGCGCGGCGCTGGTATGACGTCGATCAGGTCGACCTGATCGTCGACGTTCCGGTCTCCGCGGTCGGCCTTGCAGTGCAGAACATTGCCAATGACAAGAAGAAGCTGTTCATCACGCATTCGACCCTGGCCGCGGATTTCCACGGCAAATTCTGTACGCCCTACGCGATGCAGTGGGTGATCGACACCCGTTCGCTCGCCGCAGGCACCGCGCAGGCGGTGGTGAAGCGCGGCGGCGATAGCTGGTTCTTCATCACCGACGACTATGCGTTCGGCCACTCGTTGGAACGCGACGCTTCCAGCGTCGTCACCGCCAATGGCGGCAAGGTGCTGGGTTCCGTGCGCCCACCGCTCGCGACCCCGGACCTGTCGTCCTTCGTGCTGCAGGCGCAGGCGTCCAAGGCCAAGATCATCGGCATCGCCGCCGGTCCGCCGAACAACATGAACGAGATCAAGACCGCCGCCGAGTTCGGTGTATTGAAGGGCGGCCAGCAGATGGCGGCATTGCTCGCGCTGATCACCGACATCCATTCGCTGGGATTGCCGGCAGCCCAGGGCCTGTTGCTGACGACCTCGTTCTACTGGGACATGGACGACAAGACGCGTGAATGGTCAAAACGCTATTTCGCCAAGATGAACCGGATGCCGACGATGTGGCAGGCCGGCGTCTATTCCTCGGTTATGCACTATCTCAACGCCATCAAGGAGGCCGGCACCGACGAGCCGCTGAAAGTGGCGACGAAGATGCGCGAAAAGCCGGTCGAGGATTTCTTCTCCCGCAACGGCAAACTGCGCGAGGACAATCTGATGGTGCATGACCTGTGGCTCGTGCAGGTCAAGAAGCCGGAGGAATCGAAATATCCGTGGGACTACTATCAGATCCTCACCAAGATTCCCGGCGATGAGGCGTTCGGCCCGCCCGATCCGGCGTGCGCGATGGCGAAGAAGTGACTGCGTAGCAGTCATTCCGGGGCGCGCAAGCGAGCTATGGTGCGCAATTGCGCACCTGAGAATTTCGAGATCCCGGGTTCGCTCGCTTGGCTCGCGCCCCGGGATGACCGTTGCCTTGCCTCGCGCTGAAACGCGAGCCAAGGCAACGGTCACTTCACCACCCCCGCCTCCCTAAAATATTTCATCACGCCGGGATGAATCAGCGCTGCATTCGGCGCCGCCGCGACCGTGTTCGCGGCCGTGGTCTCGCAGGCCTGCGGCAGCTTCTTGCAAAGCGCGCCCTCCGCTCCGTGCAGCGTGCGCGCCAGCCGGTAAGCGACATCATCAGGCAGGCTCTCGCGCGCCAGCACAAAACTCCATGAGCCGATGGAATCGATGGCCGCCGGCTGGTTGGGATAGCTGTTGGCGGGGACCGTCAGCGGCTTGAGAAAAGTGTGCTTGGCGCGGACGCGTGCGATCTCGCTGGCGTCGGGCGCGATGAACCGTGCGCCGCCCGGCGCCTGCGCCATCGCGGCAAAACCCGGCCAGCCGATGCCCGCGCCCCATAACGCGGCGGCACGGCCGTCCTGTACCATGGCGGGGCCGTCGCCCGCGCGATCGAGATAGATCGATTTGAAATCCTCGTCCTGCTTCAGCCCGATGCCATCGAGGATGTAGCGCGACAGGATCGGCAGGCCGGAGCCCTTGGCGCCGAAGGCAACCGGCTGGCCGACCAGATCCCTGATCGTCTTGTAGGGACTGTCCGCCCGCACCACGAACATGCCGGGACTGGAATACATCGCGGTGAGGATTTTCAGTTTTGTTGCCGCCCGCCCGATGCCCATGAAGGCCTCATAGGCCGGCTCGCCGGCCACCAGCGCGATGTCGAGTTGATCGGATTCCAGGAGCGGGATGTTTTCGTTGGAACCCTTGGTGTTGCGCGGCTCGATCGATAGCGCGGGATCGGCCGCATTCATGACTTCCGCGAAGGCATTGCCATAGACCGGAAAGCCGCCGCCCGGCGTCGCGGTACCCAAGCTGATCGTGGATTTGGTAATGGTCTTGCCTCCCTCCTGCGCCGCGGCGGCGCCAGCGAACAGGAGCAGGCCGGCCCAGACGATCCCAGCGAGTTTCATTTCTAGCCTCAAGCGTTCGGTGACGAATGATGCAACGGAGGTTGTAGGCAAGCGCGGGGCCTGATGAAAGCCTGTTCTTGGCCGCCAACCCGGCATTGCCGTATCGCTGTCATGCCTGTAAACGATGGCGGCACCGTTGCCGGCCGCTTCTCCCGGCCGCCGCGGCGGGGCCTGTAGCTCAATGGTTAGAGCCGGCCGCTCATAACGGTCTGGTTGCAGGTTCGAGTCCTGCCGGGCCCACCAATGATCGCAGAACCTTAGTACGTTTCTGAAGGTTGATGATTTGATACCGCCTCAGTTGCCGCCACAGAATTGATTGCCGTTTTGTTCGCGTGATGATCTTAAGTGGGAAAGTTTGACCAAGGTCAGAAACACTTCCGCAGGTGAGACCAGCACCAAACAGCTCCATTTTGATAACCGCCGTCACAGGCAATTGGGTGGAGAAACCGAACCCTCCGATCCGGCTGCTCAACGACATCGCGGCTTTCCGGCAAGGCCGGCTAGTCGCTATCACTGGCAGTGCTATTTATCAGAAGTTGTCGGCGGCCAGTTGACTCTGCGCGTATTTTCGAATGTCGTCGGGTACATCCTCCCGGTTAGCGAAGAACAGAGCCGCCCCTTTGGAAAATGGCGGGTCCGGCTCGATGTTCGGATATTTGTCGTGGACCATCAGCCACGCCGTTTGCATGAGTCCACGTCGGCGATGGCTTGGCGCGATCCAGACCCAACATAAGACCCATCGCGCGGGCTCATTCTCGTATTCCATCCATCGCACCACGAAGCCGCCGACGGCGCGGCCGTCGGATCCCACGATCAAGTAGCCATCGCCAGTGTCTTCGGCTTCTTCATACATCGTGAAGCCTGCGCCGAACTCCTTTTTGAAGACGCGTGAAATGCGCGCCAGGCGTCGCCGGATGGGCCGCGGACTGTCGGAGCGAACCGGAACGAGCTGACCATGGCGAATGAAAAGTTTCGCAAGTGTAACGCTCGGTTTTGGCTCAAAGACATCGACGATCTCACGATGATATGCCTCGTGCATGATGCGATCGTCCGACTCTTCTTTCACGTACAGCATGTTGCAGACCGGACAGGTGCCTTCAAACGTCTCGGGACGCTTAAAAAACTCCATCGCGTACGCGCGCTTGGCCATTGGTCACCTTTCAATTCCGTGAGCGCGGCTGCGCAAGCTTATCCTATGGCGCGGCCATGAAATAGGTCATGGGACTTGCGATGCTGGTTGTGTGATATGATGGGACGCAACCAGGGATTCGTAAGTGGCTGATAACAGATTGCAGACGACCTTAGCCGATCGGACCAAGGCGTTGTGCGCCAATATTGTGGTCTTCTACGCTAGCTTATACTTCGCCTCGGGCAATCTGCTGCCCACGGGCGGACTCGAAAGTGTTTGGTTCCTGAGCGGTCTCGCGCTGTGGTTCTTGGCACTTCTTTCGGCCCCCTGGTTCGTGCCACCCAAAGACGCGCTAGCGAACGCACTCGGCGCCATGGCTATCCTGGTGACCGCCGACCTCGGCGCTGTCGGCGGTCTAAAACCTCACCTCGAAGCGGTGCGATGGGTGGCGGTGACCTATTGCGCCGTAATCATGGTGAGTGCTGTCGTCTCTCTCTTCATCCATGATAAAAGCAAGCGTTCGCCTACCGGGCGCTTCTTTTTCCGCGTCACGGATACCTTCGGTCAGGGGGAATTGCTCTACACCCCACCGGCCCTGATCAGCATCATCGGCGCGTACCAAGGCAGTCTGACGACGGTCACCTGGTTAATCATCCTATGGACGATGTTCGTGATCGGCAGACCGGCGGAACGCTTGCTGTCCGCCTGGAAACATTGGCAGGTCGAAAAAGCGCGGGTAATTTCGTCTCCCACGATCGGATCGATCGAACGCATCGACGATCCCGATATCGTCAGGGTCAGGCTCGCGCGGCACTCCTCCTGGAAGCCGGGCACGCTTCATACCGCTGCGATGTCGAACGGCGATCAGCATTTCGTGCTGGCGCTGTTCAGCCAGGTCCAAGGCCTCGAAGTGATGGGTACGGGTCTCTGCGTCGCCCAGTTGCAGGATAAGATCAGCCTGTCGGAAGGCGAAGTGATCCAGTCACATTCGCCGGAAAAGGCGGCCGAGTTCATTGAGAATTTGAGTGGCACGCCTGGCTCCGAACTGGTCGGTTTCACGGTTGAAAATTCCAATATTGGAATATTGCGATTCGAGGTGTCCGCGGCCTCGCAGCTGGGCGAAGGGCAAGTCGTCTTCGTGCGGCTCAATGGCACAGACGTTTTCTACCAAATTCTAGACGCACAGACTGCGGAAGAAAGTTTCGACCAAAATCCCCGCGGCACCCACATCGTCAACGCGGTGCAACTGGGCTGCTATTCACCCGAAAACGGCTTCACGAAATACGGCTGGCTATCAACAATGAACGCGCCGGTGTTCTGGGCGAAGGCTCGGGTTTTTCCGGCCGCCGTGCTCAAGCCGGGCGAGTTCGTTGTCGGATCGGTGCCGTCGACCAATATTGGCGTCACCGCGCATATTGACGACTTGGTGCAGTTTCATACCGCCGTTCTCGGCGTGACTGGCACTGGCAAAACGGAACTGGCGCTCGATATTGTGCGGGAGGCGGTCAGAAATGATTTTAAGGTGTTTTGCGTCGATTTCACCGGCGAGTACAAAGCACGCCTGAAAGATTTGAACCCGATTTTCCCGGCCCCTACGGCCGCCCAAATAGATGATCTGGACCAAAAATTATTCGCGGCGGAGACAGGGGCATATGGTGCTGGCGCGGAAAAGGCAGCCTTGAAGGGTTGCCTGGCGAACATCAAGGTTGGTGTCGAAACGCAAATAAAAGCCTTCCTGGAGGGCGCGGAGAAGCTCGCGATCCTTGAGTTGACCGAAATTTCCAACACCAAGGCGACGCTGCGGATCACGGAACAGTATCTATCGACTATTATGGCCTGGGCGCGGAAACATCGCCAAGCGCGCAAGGTGCTGATCGTTCTGGAGGAGGCGCACACCATCATCCCCGAGACGTTCAGCTCGGGCTTCGATGGCGATACCCAATGGGTCGTCAGCCGTATTGGTCAAATCGCGTTGCAGGGCCGCAAGTATGGCGTGGGCCTACTTGTAATCAGCCAACGAACGGCCTTGGTGAGCAAGACGATCCTTTCTCAGTGCAATACCTTCCTCACGCACAGCCTCATCGACCAGACCAGCCTGACGTTCCTTGAAAGCGTTTATAGTTCCCAGCATGTGCGCTCGATTCCAAACCTGGGACGCTTCGAATTCCTCGCCGCGGGCAAAGCGATCAAGGCCGAAAGGCCGATCCTGCTCGGCCGGCCGTTTGATCAGGCGAAAAAGGACGCTAGCGATGCGTTGCGCCAACCGCCACCTGAACCGCCGGTCGTCGCACAAACAGCCTAGCCGATCGGCGCCAGCATTCGACTACAGTCTGCGCAACAGACTTTCGCAACGGTCGAAGCTCTGGTGAAATCGAGTGTCTACCCTTTGCATTTTTTTTGACTTGCGCAACAACAACATTTTGCCTCTGATTTTTGAGCAGGCCAACCATTGGGAGACCAATGGCTCGGCCAGCTATTCAAAATTCTCGAATTCAGAGGAGCGCATTTGTGCAACTCTACTTGTTCCGCATTCTACCTCGCGCATCTGCGACACCATGCTTGCCAGGATGAATTGCCACCATTCGTCCGTCAGGCCCTTGGAGACCATGACAACCTGCGGGTATTGCAACCATGCGGCCATCCCGACCTTGCAAACCGTGACCACCAGCTGGGATCGCGGCCATGCGACCATCTTTGCCCTGCAACCCATGCCCGCCCTTTGGGATCGCGATCATACGGCCGTCTCGACCTTGCAAACCATGCCCGCCTGCGGGAACCGCAGCCATGCGGCCGTCCCTACCCTGTAAGCCGTGTCCGCCACGTGGAATAGCGACCATGTGCCCGTCTGAGCCTTGTAAACCGTGTCCGCCATCTGGAATGGTGACTGAGACCCCGTCGCGGCCCGTTAGTTTCGTCGGCATCGTTCCCTCGAAAACAATTTCTGGTTGATATGTGAGGTAGCTAAAAGTCGCACAAGAGAAAAGCCTAAAGAAACCATGGGGCGGCGCTAGTGGTGGAAAAGCCCAGAGCCGCCGCATTTCCGACGCACATCCAAACAGGGTTATGCCTTCGGAAAATTACTGGAGGCGGTTAGGGAAGCTTGAGCTTTAGCGAAGATTGCCTCAGTGCAGGCCCGGATCGACCTGCTCGAAAAGGCAAGATGAGCACTTTCGACGTTGGCTCGCCGAGAATTGATACCACCCAAGAAAACGATAAGGGCGGAAAAGGCGTCCGTCGCCAGTTTGCGACGCAGCCTCCTCGAGCTGGCGTCGATTCGACGCTTCGGGGCGGAGCG
Source organism: Bradyrhizobium algeriense (assembly GCF_003062295.1). Classification (GTDB taxonomy): domain Bacteria; phylum Pseudomonadota; class Alphaproteobacteria; order Rhizobiales; family Xanthobacteraceae; genus Bradyrhizobium; species Bradyrhizobium algeriense. The sequence goes on from NZ_PYCN01000013.1 coordinate 154,154, forward strand.
GCTGGAAATGGATATTGAGTTTGAACGCTATGCCACGAGCCGTGCCCATGTCGCCGCTGGGGGGAGCCCATGGCGAGACATTTGTGGTGCCGGGCGAGACCTCCAGCAACTGGCGCAGACTGGCAATTCAAAGGTCGCGTGAGCGTACCGAGAACTTCAACATTTATATTGAGGCCAAATTTCACGACACTCTGGTACAGCGGTACGAACAGCGGAAATGGCAAATCGTCGTGGCGATCGACGATTCAGGTGGTTTCGTCACGAGCGATCATCCTATCTGTTTACGATGGTGCGACGGTAAGGACCGCGGCTTCCTTTCTCCGGGATTTGGCATGCCTGGCACGGAAGTACTCTTCTCACTCTCGCCAAAGCTCGCGCTGCGCGGCCGTTTCGATGGCGAAGAAAACATCGTCCAGGAGGACAAGGATACGGTCGCTGGCATCAACAGCCTGTTGATCAGCAATTGCCATAACCAGATCTACGCGCGGGATGCGCTATTCAGCTACAAGCGCGGACCGAAAGAGGAAGTCGGCAGTGGTGCCCACCTCAACACAGACGATGTGTTTCTTGCAGGTGGCAAGGACCCCGGCGATACCAAAATCTTCACGCTACGGACCAAATAGAGCCAATGCGGGCAGATTATCCCCACAAAAGTTAAGGATATGCCCAAGCGCCGAAATAGCAAAGCCGCCAGACCGGGTTGAGACCGGTCGGCGGCTTCTTACGCAATTACTCGGCAAGACGGTCCGCTTTTGGGCCGATAACCGATAGGCGAACGATGATCAACCGTACCTTATTGGTCTGGACTCAGCCGTGAGAGTCGTTGCAGGTCCGCGTCGTCGGCCGCACGCGACGGAGTTGGACGGACGTTTCCGAAATATTTTCTCTCTGTTCCGCCGTAGTTTGTGGTACTGGCGAGTTTTGTCAGACGCATCTGAAACATCTTAGCACCGACGACGAGTTCCACAGGGTTATTGCCATGATTGAATAACTCGACCGGAAAACATCCTCGAAAGCCCGGCTGTATCATCGTATTCACCGCAATGCCCAGGCGTGTGTAGCTGCTGCGCGAAAGCACGTCCGCATAAGCGTCGGATGGAAGGGCCACATACTCCAACGTCGTTGTCAGTACCACTTGATCCGGATAGAGGATGAACCGCTCGCCGAGTTCACGTCTCGTCGGTTGAAAGTATGAGGACACAGAGCGGAATCCGGCATCCTGACGCGCAACTCCGATGTAGGGCCGACGTGTCACGATAGACACCAGGAAATCATAACCTAGACGCAGGTCAATCGTGACCTCACCGATCTGGGAATCATCAAGTAGGGGTTCGATCCAAAGGCCCGTCGGCCCGGTCTTTCCCAACCGATCGAGAATTTCTTGCTTGATCACTTTATTACACTCGACCAGCGTTGCCGTATCGATGCGTTACGGATCGATTTTTCGGTCAGATCGTTGACAATCCGGATTATCTCCAACGGCTTCGCGCTCTTAGTCCACGACGGTCCGTCGCCGCGTAGCGCCTTTGCCATGTATGACCACCCAGAGGACATCATACCGTGCAGCTCTTCTTTGCCAGACAGCACATGAGGGCGAATATCGTCAAAGGAAGCCTCGATATCCGGAATGCTGAAACGACGCTCAAGCCTCGGAAGCCCCAGTCGCGTGAGAGCGTCTTGAAACATTGTGAGCTCGTCGAACTCTTCGCCTGCAAGGAACGCGCGGATAACCTCTATTCGCTCAACTGTCGGCGGATGGGTGAATGTCCGTTTTCCCAATGGATTTACAGCGTTCAGGCTGTCGACAATTCCGGACCCGACATAACAAGCTGCAAACAGATCCGCAAAGTGCTCGCGCCGGTGCGTTGAGACTATCTCCTGGAGATTCTCAGGAACGGATTTGAGCAGCATCGTCGTGTCGGTCACGTTACGATTCAAATCCAGAAAATGTCCGAGCTCATGGTATAAGGCACTGCAAAATAGCGGCATGTGCTTGTAAAGTCGTGGTACACCGATTAAAATTAGACGCCCTCTTGGAAGTGGCCGGTCATAGCGAGTTATCGCGGTGCCAACAAACTCCCACGGATCGCCTGGATTGAGATGAAAGTCCTTCTCCTCAGTCAGAGTTGTCGTGACCAGACACTCATCAGTAAGCCAATCCGCAATCGCAAACCTCATGCAATATTCGATTTCGTAAGGCAATTCCTTGGTGGTGGACCCCTGCAAGTAGCGGTGAGTGACCCATACCTTTTCAGAGAAGTTGCGCACGATCTCGTCGTCATATCGGGGTGAGGCTGTTAGGACGTGCCGGATAACGTCCACAAGAGCGCGCGTATGTGCTTCGATCGCTCTATTGAAATAGGGCGTCGTCGAAAGTTGCTCTAGACTTTCGAGTAAGAGCCCAAGGTCAGTCCGCGGGTGCAATGTTAGGCTCCAGGCTACGGAGCACTTTATCTGCGATGTCGGGACTAACATCACCGATACGCTCGATACCTTCTAACGCGTCTTTGAGGCCGGCAATCGAGCGAAAGTCATTCGCCAATTGAACAGCTTGCGGGATGACTTCGGGCGAGATCGTCCTTGGATCCTCGAGTAGCAGCCTCGCTTGTTGCAGAACACAATTAAAGTGAGTCGACAGGGGAGCCGGAATTTCTTGGTTGCCCCGATTGACCAAAATGAGCGCAAGCCGAAATAGCTCAAGACGCTTCGCATTCTCGGACGGTATCGCCGAAAACATATGTTCGCTCCATCCCGCCGAATCGTCGATAGTGTGGCTCAACGGGCTTTTGAACGAAATGGCTGTTTCGAGTTGTCTACCGAAACCCATGCTCCCTCACTTGGCGTCGGCGTACTCACCTGCCAGTGTCTGCGCACCAGTCCACCGATCCGCGGCGAAGCCAAAAATGGCAGCGACAACCATCAGTTCGCCGAACGGACGGGCTGAGTGATGGCCTACCCAGCCAGTCTGATGCGACAGACCACCTTGGGCGTCGTGTTTGGCTAAGCGATAGTAGAAGCGGCATTCCGCAGCCTGATGGGCAAAGGAAAGTCGCCCATTTTGGATTTCGCTTGGGACCGACGACGACGAGCACGCCGGCCTCAAGGATTTCACGAGGTGGCATTTCCGTCGCCCGACAGATCAGAAAGTCAGGCTTCGCAAGAAGCCGCGACCAGCTAAGCGCCTTCGCTAACAATGCTCCAAGCATTAGCCGACCCTTCCCAAAAATGGTTCAACGTCGCCCGCTCCGTGAATTCGAAAATTGGCGCACACGCGGCACCGCTCCGGTGAGGCTCCAGGTCGGAAGTCCTCCAAGTGTGTGAACTTACGCACTCGATTGGCAACGTTGCCAGTCGTACCGCGAAATTGTTGCAAGCGTTGGATCATCTCTTCGACGGCCATCGTCGCGACCGAGGTCGTGAAGGATACGACCGCCGGAGCGGGATTTCGCTCTCCTCGAACGTAGGCTTCAGCCTTTCGACGATGGTATTCTGGGGGATCGGTCCGCTTCAGCGCTTCTTCCGCAGCGATTGCTGGATTCACAACGCGCCGACAAATCAAGCAAGATGCGCCTGGCTCCAATACAGTTACGCGGCCATCAGCTTCGAGCAGCGTTTCGCCGTGACGCTCGGAAACCCGCAATGCAAGACCTACGTCGATGACAGGGATCAGGTAATAATACGCCAATCGGTTGAGAAGTCCCCTGCCCTCATGATCGTCTGTGCAGCCAAAAATTAGATCTAGCGATCTTAGCGCGTCACGGCATTCCTCCGCGCCGATCCAGGACTCAAACGTAACGACCTGGGTTCCAAGTCCCATGCGCTCGATTTCGCGCTTAGCGACTTCGACTTTCTTGCGGCCCACCGCGGCGTCTTCATACGTCGCTCCATAAAGCCGGTTGAGATTTGAGGTTTCAACAATATCTGGGTCAAAAATTGCGAGGCAGCCTGCTCCCATGCGCCCGAGTTGTTGGATGAGCGGACTGCCAGTTCCACCGGCACCGACAACCCCAATTCGCAATTCCCTCACGGTCCGGTTGAATGCAGCTCCGAGTGCCAAGCTCTGGCGCGCAAACGCTGGTTCATCGTCTTCGGAGATTTCCTTCCGATGGATGAAGCGCCAATTCGAACTAACAGTACGAATGGTTGCTAACGGGATCGCTTCGTTCGGAGTTGTCCAAATACGACCCAAGACTGTTCCATCGCCGCAGAACAAGAGGCTCGGCATAATTGCCTTTTCGCCGTTGCGGTTCTGTGCCAGCCGAGAGAGTTCGGCCTCGTTGCGGTCATCTTGCGGAGAAAAATGCTTTGGGCCTTGAGGGTGCGAATGCGCGATACCTACTTGGAATCCTTCGCGCTCGGCTTGCGCCAACAGGGAAACAAAACGATCGGTTCGCCAAGAAATGTGCTGATGATCGGACGAGATGATCTCGTCTAATTCCACTGGGAGTATGTCTTTCACAGAGACACGAATGCGCGGTCCGGTAGTGAAGGGGTCGCGGTGGATCCGAGTTACTCCAAAGATCACATATGCTGCATGTTCCGCCCCGTCTGGGCGGATCAGTTCGGCTTCCAGCAGCCGCAAATGCTTCTCCTGGAAGCTCAGGTCCGCGCTGGTCATGCCGCAATCTCCAAAGCGCGTTCGATTCGCCGCAGCATCGTCCAGATGCCGTCGACGCCGGGCCGCCAAGCCGTGTTGTGCCTTGACCAGCGCTGCCAGCTCCTGCCGGCAAACGCGTAGGGTTGGTCAGCGGCCTGGGGGTAGCGCTTGCTCGTCACCAGACGCACCCAAGGCGTGAGATAAAACATGTCCGGCGCGCAGTCGGGATATGCTGGTGGCAGTACGATCAGAATGTCCACCACGCCAGAGTCGAAGCGACCGCTGGGCAGACTACGTCCCTTCAGCACAAGCGCCTTGACGCCGCCTTCGTTTCGCTCTTCGAAAACAATGCCGCAGTTTTCTAAATATTCTCGGTCGTCAGGCGGGAGCACTGCGGGTCCCGCCCCCTCGGTCGTGGTGTCAATGCCAGTGAAGAATCGCTCGACACCTTCGGCTCGCAAATCGACCTGTTCAGTGTTACCGATCAGGCGATCGTCTCCGACACGCTGCGCCAGCCATACACCATACGTCTTCGGATCAACCCCGGCCAATCGCTTGAGCTGCAGGCCCGTGATAAAGGGAAGCCCCCATTCGAAACGCCGGCCGTCCAGGGTAAAGCGGAAGGAGCGGTCGCTCTTGAAGGTAATGAAGCGCTCGATCCCTTCCGTTCGAAGATCGACCGTTTCGTCGAGACGGATCTCGTCGAGCTGACCGTCCTGCAGCTTTAGAAAGATGAGGTATTCGTCGGTCGGAAAGAGCTTCGCGGTCTCGAGTATTTGCTCGCCAGTTACGACGGGATCGCGAAATGAGTGCAACGTGTCGTTGATGGCCGTTTCATACTGGCGTTGGGCAGCATCTGGGCCGGCCAGATTTGCGTGATCGCTCATCTAAGTTCTCCGCTAGAGGAGGCGCCATCGCCCGCTCTGTCGGATACATAAATACTAGCTATATTTTAGCTAGTCAATAGCTATCCTCAATATTTAGCTGCTTGATGGCTGTTTCATGCATGTTTCTAGTTTATTTTTTACAGTAAAACCATTAACTTATGGCGCCCATCGAGGAGAGTACCCCATGAAGAAAACAATGACCCTGAATCTAACCGACGCCGAAATGACTGCTCTTGAGCAGCTGTCGGGCAAGAAGGATCTGAGCAAAACAGCCGTTCTTCGCCAGGCGTTGAAGCTTTACCAGTTGGTAGATGTTCGACTGGGACAAGGCGGCAAGCTCTTCTTTGAGGATGACGCCACCAAGGAAAAAGCCGAACTTATGGTGCTGTGAATCCGTGACCCACTCGGTCCTGCTAAAGGATAGGCGCACCGGTCAGACGGTTGCGGCCGAGCTCGTTGAAACTATCGACGAGTCCCATCTCCGTTGTGTGGAGACGGAGTGGATGCCCGTTCTCGTTAACCGGATAAAGCAGCTCGTCGACGGAGGCGAGCCGCGCCAAGCCTGGCCACAGAGCTGGCATTGGAATTGGCGCACAAAAATGGATCACATCAGCGGTCTGCTTGCATTCCGGACCTTCGCGCTGACTTGCGAAGGCAAAGTTCAGGGCCTCATGCAGATCAACACGGCCAAAAATCTCTGTCGTTTGCCGGCACAAGCCGGCAAGCACCTCGCCTATGTCGACTACGTTGAGACGGCGCCGTGGAACCGCGTTACGGTCGTTGGTCAGCCAAGATTTGGCGGCGTCGGCGTGGTTATGGTACGGGCGGCGATTGAAGTCAGTCGCGACGAAGGATTTCATGGCCGCATTGGCCTACATTCGTTACCGCAATCCGAGTCATTCTACGCAGACGTTTGCGGAATGAGCGATCTCGGCCTGGACGGAACCAAAGAAAACCTCAGATATTTCGAGATGACGTCGGAGCAATCGACGGCGTTCTCGAGTTAGGACAGCCATGAAACTCGCCATTACGAGGGAATGGTTCGACGGCAAGGCCAGAAATGAAGGTGATCTAGAGATCGCCGCTGGTATCCTAGCCCGGGATCCATCTCCAGCCGATGCCGCCGAACCAGTCACTCCGACGCGAATAGCCTTCGGCTCACTAGTAGAATACATGCGCCGCAAGCGCGGCCTTAGCATGGAGAAGTTGGCCGAAACCGCAAAGATAGAAGTCTCCGAAGTAATGAACATCGAACGCGACGCTCATTTCCGACCGGAGCCAAGGACGGTGTATCAGATCGCCTTGACCTTCAATCTACCAAACAAGGCGCTAATGCAACTCTCGGGAAATTCAACGGCGCGAGACACCGGCGTTCAAGAACACGCTCTTCGTTTCGCCGCGCGGTCAGGAGAGTCGGTGCAAAGTCTCTCTCAGGAAGAGCAACGTGCGCTGGAAGAGTTCGTCGCTTTCTTGGCTAAACAATAGCGACGATATCGTGCAAAACATCCTGCTCAGTCGGCCAACCGTTGAAGACATCGACGCACAAGTCGCCAAAGTGCTGCGAGGACTTGGAAATCCCGAGCCCCCGCTTCAGCTTCAAGATGTTCGCGAACTACTGCGCATAGATCGAGCTTACTATTCATCGCGCAGCGACGGATTTCTCAGAGAGACGGTGAGCAAGCTCACGGTAGCCGGTGTGCAGATTCTTCAGCGGCCAACGTTATTGTTGGATGCCGTCCGCAAGTTCGACCTGCGCGCGCTCTATCTGCCGGATCGCAAACGAATTCTTCTCGATCAATCACAACCCGATGCAAAGCAGCGTTGGAACGAGGCACATGAAATCGGACATAGTCTCCTGCCTTGGCATGCTGATCTGATGCTCGGCGATCATGAACAATCGCTCACACCTGGCTGTCATGCACAAGTCGAGGCGGAAGCTAATTATACGGCCGGACAACTGTTGTTTCTGCAGGCCCGTTTCGTTCAAGCAGCCAATGACACATTGCCCAGCCTCGATGCTGTTCGATCGCTGAAGTCCGACTTCGGCAACACGTACACGACGACTTTCTGGCGCTACATCGAAGGGGCTCATACGCAGTTGCCGATGATTGGAATGATCGGGCCGCACCCGCGGCGTCCTCCTGCAAATTTTGATGCCATGCGGCCGTTTCGCTATTTGATAGAGTCGCCTGCATTCGCAGATAAATTTCGCAGCATAATTCCTGCGGAAATACATCGGGCGATATCGTCCTACTGCGGACACCAGCGAGCTGGTCCGCTGGGTTCAGGAGAGGCGCTGCTAACCGACAAGAACGACGACCAGCACGTGTTTCTGTTTGAAACGTTTTGCAACACGTACGACTGCCTGAGTTTGGCCGTTTATCAACGACCCCACCTGCGCATTGTGGGTTTTTAACATGTCAAACAATGAACCCAGATCGGCGCGAAGTGGTTCGCACTAGTCGCTACTCCAATCATAGCTCCTTGGGGTCGTTGGATAATAAACGAAACTTCCAGAGGCAGCGCCGCTCAACTGGCAAGCCTGCTAAATACATACGGTTAATCGGCCCTCGCTCGACGTCTGCGACGAACCAAATCCTCGACATCAGTTCCGAGCGCTTTCGCTATTCGGTCAAGGACCAATAACGATGGATTGCGTTTGCCGCCTTCCACTCCACTCAAATAGGTCTGATGAATCTTTGCCCGATAAGCCAGCTCCTCTTGGCTGAGCTTCTTGGCTCGGCGCAATTCCTGAACATTCAATCCGACTCGGTCCCGCAGATCCATGCAGGTAGAGCAGAAGACCGCGCGACGTTAGCCCATAGACTATGAGTCATAAAAAGAGCTATCATGCGCTTGTGCCGACTGGTTTTCCCATCGTCAGCTTGGACGTATTACCATCAATTGAGGCTTGCCTTGAAGTCCCCACCCGTAGCACTCGAACCCTTTGTCGAGCCTATCGATAGGACGCGTGATTTCAATGGTGCCGCTGGCTACCGAATTGGATACCGCATGGGTCCAGACGGCACTGCTATTACATCAACAATTGTAACTGCTGAAATTATTGAAAAGATTGTGAATTTGCGTGGGTCGGTAGCGTTGACCATCACGGTGGATGGCCAGGTTGCAGTCGCAGTATCTTACTCGAATTCCGTTGAATCCGCCGTGCACGGAGCCGCACCTATCGACATTCTAGTACGAAATGCGCTGAACTTCGAAAACCTCCGCATGGAGGAGGCTAGCGCTGCTGATCTAAGAGCCCTACTCCAGCGTCTTCAGCGTTCGGTCGACCTTGTGAGGGAGGCCATTGATAGGATGGCCAACTACTCGAAGGGCCCCTAATATAAATGACGGGTACCTCGGGCTCTGCCCTCTCCTCCCCAACAAAACGATAGTTGGTTTGCGCATTCATCACTGGCGCCGGCGCCGAATTTCTCGCTTACCTTTGGTGAGGACTCTGCTCACCCTGGTCCTGCCCTTTGCGGGTGCGCCGGTCCTCAGGATTCCGAGGAGCAGCATCGGACGAGTCCCTCACGCCGTTTGCCCGGCGGACTCGCCGGAAATCCGCATCGCCATCTAGAAACGCCTCCAGCATGAACGGCACGAGATCGGCCACCTCCTCCCGTGTACCGTAGGTCTCCGCGTAGAAATCGGCGTATTCGCGAAGCCGCGCTGCGAGGTTCGGCGATAGCGTCGTGCTGAGTTTGACCGGGGTTCGATCGGGTAGTTTCGAAAGCTTCATCGGCATTATCTCGCCTTGGCCGCCGTCTGAATGTCTTGATACGGCTTCAGCACCAGATCCTTTGAAACAATAACGCGTAACGGCCAGCCAGGTCGCACTGTGATGGTGGGCTGGACATCGAGTTCACGCTCGATGAGCCGCTGACCTGCCCTATTGGTCGTCTGCTGAACGCTTTCGCGCAGCGCCTTGACCAGATCGCTTTCGTCGTTGCCGAGCGAGAGCTGGGTTCCAACACCGATGAGCGTCGCGAGGCCAATCCCCTTGAGCAATTGCCACGTATGGAAATCGACGTCATCCTCAAGACCGGCATAGCCCGCCACGTCCGTCGCCGGCAGATTTTCGATGACAATCGAATTGCCATTGGGCAGGATTAAGCGTGTCCAGACCACCAGCGCACGTTTCTGGCCAAAAGCGACGACGCTATCGTACTTGCCAAAGAGCCTCGTTCCCTGTGGTATCAAGAGATGCCCGCCGGTCACGGTGTCGTAGACGTTTTCCGTTACCTGGGCGATCGTCGATCCCGGTAGATCGGAATTCAAACCAGTGATCAGGCTCGCCGGGATGATCGATCCCGCCATGATCGCGTAGGGCGACGGCACGGCTGCGAGGCTGTGAGGGTTGGTGGTTTCCTTGTCGGCTTTGGCGCCAACGAAGGCAAGCTTGCGCGCCTGGGACGATGGAATGATTTCGCTGGAGCGATCGTTCAAGCCCTGGGCCTTTGCAAGCAGATCAGCGGTCGTCGGAGTGTTATCCGCGGGTGCCGGGCGAAATGCCGAAGGCTGCTCAGTGGTTGTGACCACAGCCGCCGGCTGCTTACGCCGGTCCTGCTTGTCCGACAGGCGAAACAGGAGCCCCGACTCCTTGGCCTGCTGCGCTATACGGGCTTGGCGGATGCGCTCTGCCCGCTCAACATCCTGCTCCGGGTTAGCCTGGAAGGGCGTTTCGGATGGGCTTGCCCCTAGTTTCTTCTCACTTTCGGCGAAGGCGCGACCGACATCGCCGGGCGACGGTGGGCCAAGTTTTGGCGGTAAGTCCTGGTAGGATTTGGGCAGCTTGGTGAGCCCGTCAGCCGTCTGTTTGCGGTCGGTATTGTACAATTCAGTTCGTTCGGTGGGCTTGAACATCCGAGGCGGGCTGAGCGCAATGATCGTCGCCCCCGCGATGAGCAGCGCGGCGACCGCGCAGCTAATCATGAGGGTGCGTTTGTTGAGACGGCGGATCGGCCGCGGCCGCGCCCGCAATTCCAGCCGTTCCGGTGGCACCTTGTCGGAATCCTCGGTCACGATGCGCCTCCGGTGCTGAAGATCTGCGAGACCGGGCGCGCATCGGTGCGGACAATCCGAACCGTACGCTGAGGATTTTCGCCAAGGCGAAGCTCGGCGGCGCCGAACATCCGGTCGACGATGTAGTAGGAGCCTCGTACGCGATAATTGACGAGGTTAGGCCGGCCATCGGCGCCGGCGATGAACAGCGGCGGCGCCTCGCCTTGGGAGAGACCCGACGGCATCTGAATAAAGACCTTATGGCCATCGTCGAAGGCGCGAAGCGGCCGCCACGGCGGATCGTCCCCCTCGATCCGATAACGGAAGTTCAAGCTGTCCAGCCGCACGCCGCGATCAGCGACACGTTGTTCAGTCTCCTGCGCCGCCTGGTTTTGCTTGTGAAGTGCGACCAGACTGTCGGTCGGATAGGTCCAGGAGATTGAGGCCATGTAGGTTTGCTTGGTGGAAACGAGTTCGAGGTGGTAGGTGCGCCGGTCGGTCAGGACCACAAGATTGGTCTGAATATCTGGCAGCGTCGGCTTGACCAGGATATGGACCCGCCGTGTGCCCCCCTGCCCGCTTATGGTGTCGGCGATGACCCAGCGTACGGTGTCGCCAGTCGAGACATCGATCAGCTCTTCGGCTGGCTGCAGCACGATGGTGGAGACCTTCTCCGGACTGGTGTAGAGCCGATAAAGCGCGCCTTCGGTCCAGGGATAGACCTGAATGGCATTGATATAGCCCGCCCGGGTCGGCTCGATCCGTGCGGCCTTGTTGGCAGTGGCAATGGCCTGTTCCGGCGGCACCTTCTCGCCTTTCGCACCTTTGGTTGGCCAAGGCTTGAGTTGGCCAGGCAGAGGCAACACCTTGGGTACCTCGACAACCTCGACCGGCTTAGGCGGATCGGTCTCCGGAAGCGCCTTCTCAAAGCTCAATTCGTCGTACGGCGCCTCGAGATTCAATTTCGTGGCGCAGCCCCCAAGTGCGAGCGCCAGCACAAGGGTGCTCACCGACGCGCGGCTCTTCATGGCAAAAGACATCATTTTGCGTCTCCGATCAGATCGCGCGACCAGTTGAGGGAATGAACGTAGAGACCGAGCGGGTTTTTCCGCAACGTCTCGGCACTGGTTGGAGGTTTCAGGATGACTGTCACGACGCCGGTGAAGCGCTCAGTCTTTGCGACCGCGCCGTTCTCGTAGGTGCTCTCCTTCCAGCGAATCTCGAAACTGTCGCCGGATGCACGGACGACCGAGATCACGTCGGCGGTTGCGGTTTTTGCGCCGATCTTCGTGAAGGGGTCGGCTTCTCGCGCATACTCGTTAAGAGCCTGCGCCCCGCGATCGGTGACAAAGTCATACGCTCGAAGCCAGTTCGTTCGCACGATGACCGGGTCAATCGATAGCGAGCGGACGTTTTCGACGAAGCGCGCGAGGAAGTGCGCGATCTGGGCATCGGTGGGCTGGTAGGTTTCAAATGCAGGACCGACAGCGCGCACTTCACCGAGGCGATCAACCTCGACCACATATGGCACGACGCCGGACCGGCCAATCACCGTCGAAAACGTGAGACCCAACACCGTTGAAAGTGCAATAGCGGCCAGAGCGGCTAGCCGCCAGTTGCTGGCCTGAACGCGGGCCGAGCCCAGCCGTTCGTCCCAGACCTGTTGCGCCTTCTGATAGGGCGTGACCGGCTCGGGCGTATTGCCATAGCGGACCGACGGGCGGTGGAAGGGATGAGTCGCCATAGCTTTAGTCCTCTCCCAGCTTGGGACCGGAAGAGTGTCCACCTTTGTCACCTTCCTTCAGGGTATGGCTGGCGACGCGCGCCGCATCCTTGATCTGCTGTCCCGGACGGAACTGGCCGGCCAGACCCGACGGTCTGCCGCTGGATGAAGCGGAGCCCTCACCGCCAAGCCTGCCGGCTTCCGCCGGCTGAGAACTCTGGCGAGCGCCGGCCGCATCTGCCGCAGGGGTAGGCCCGCTCGTCGGTGTACCGGAAAGGGAAGCGGCTGAACGGAGCGTTCCTACCGACCCTGCCGCCATCCGCAAGCCGCCGAGCGCCATCGCACCACCGCCGATCGCGACCGCCGCGGCGCCCGCAACCGTGCCCGCGGCAGCACCGGCGCCAAGTTGGGGCGCGCCCGACACCAGACCGGCCGCGATTCCTGGGCCAAAGATACCGAGCCCAAACAAGGAGAGCGCGGCAAGCAGCAGGCCCATGGCGGAAACAATATCGACCGGTCGGGTCAGCGTCGTGGCGAGTTCACCGAAGATGGTCGATCCGATGCCGATGATGATCGCAAGCACCATCACCTTGACACCGGATGCGACCACGTTGCCGAGCGTCTTTTCGGCGAGAAAAGACGTTTTGCCCCAGAGGGCGAACGGTACCAGAATAAAACTCGCAAGCGTCGTCAGCTTGAACTCGATCAAGGTAACGAACAGTTGGACCGAGAGGATGAAGAACGCGAGCACGATCACGATCCAGCAAAACAGCAGGATCAGAATCGTGGGCAGGTTGGTCAGTATGTCGAAGCCCGAGAACTGGCCGGTTTCCTCGAGCAGCGGATGTGCCGCGGTGAACCCCGACGAGGCCACGAAGCCCGGCCGCATCAGATCCGCCGCGCTCAGCGAACCGCCGCTTGCCTTCAGCCCAATGCTTGAGAACGAACTGAAGACGATGCCGGCAAGCGACTTGAAGTTGCCAATGATGAAGGCGAATGCCCCGACATAGAGCACCTTCTTGGCAAGCGTAACCAGGATGTGATCGTCGGCACGCAGGCTCCACGCAAGGCCCGCAAGCGTCAAATCAATGACAACCAGCGTTGAGCTCAGAAACGCAACGTCGCCGCCGAGAATTCCGAAGCCGGAATCGATGTAGCGCGAGAATGTTTCGGTAAAACGGTCGATGACCGCGAGATCAGCCATGGTCCCCCTCCTCTAGCGTCCGCCGGTGTAAGCGCGACCGTCCCCGATGAAACGGGTAAAGCGCTCGCGCCCGGCCTCCGCGGACGCCTGCTGCTCGACCGCTCGCAAGGCCTCAGCCCGGGCCTGCGTCGCGACCAGCGCCTGAGCCTGCAGCGACTGCTTGACCTGAAGCGCCAATAGTTCGTTGCCGGACTGCTGGGCCTGCAGTGACCCGACGGCGCCCGAAGAATTCGCCATCAGGGTACGGAGCGTCTGCCCGTCCTGATCGAGCGCGGAAGCAATCGTCGCCTGGGTCACCAGCGTTTGCTTCAGCGCCTGATAGGTGTTGTCCCAGCGGGCTGTCGCGTCCTGCACCATCCGGTCTGAGGACACTGCTGCGCTATATTGGCGAGGATAAAACCGCTGAAAGTCGCCCTGGGTTTTCTGAACGTCGAATGAAATGCCCTTGGCCTGGGCGATCAGGCTGTTGATCTCGTTTATCTTCGAAGTGAGTTGGCCAACAACGCTGCTTGGCAGGCTCGTCAGGTTCCTGGCGCCGTTGATCAGCATCTGCGCCTCGTTTTCGAGGCTCTTGATTTGATTGTTGATCTGATCCAATGCCCGCGCGGCGGTCAGAATATTCTGGCTGTAGTTCGACGGATCGAACACGACGATCTGGGCTCCAAGTCGTCGCGACCCATTCACCGCAACGACGAGTGCCAGTCCGATTGCGACGACACTGGTCGGTATTTTTCGTGGAACGGTTTTGCCGAACAGCTTTTCCAGCATCAGATGGACTCCGGATTAGAGGAAAGGATTGCAGGCAACGCGCGTGGAATCACGCGTCCCTGACGTGTTCGAAGGTGCTGATCAGATTGGCGGCCCACTGAAGATCTCGGGCGGCGAGGTAGCGTTCCGCGAACTGGCTGGGGCCGAATTTGGCGAGTAGTGCCTCAATCAGGCGCTGATCCTCGGGCGATGAAGCCGCCGCGAAGGCAAGCGCAATTGGACCGAGACCAAGCTCGAACAGGCGGTTGCCGGCGCGCGATTGCAGGTAATAGTCGCGCTTCGGAAAGGCTTCCGCGATCAGGCGCACTTGCGTGTCGTTAAGACCGAAACGGCGGTAGGTTTCCGACTGGGCAGGCTCAAGCGCCCGGGGGTTTGGCAGGAATATCCGGGTTGGGCAGGACTCAATGATCGCCGGCGCGATCTGGCTGTCGGCAATATCACTGAGTGACTGGGTCGCGAAAACCACTGCGACGTTCTTCTTGCGGAGCGTCTTCAGCCATTCGCGGATGCGATGGGCGAACAACGGATCGTCCAAAAACAACCAGGCCTCATCCAGAACCAGAAGCCTTGGACGGCCGTCAAATCGCGCCTCGAGCGCATGAAACAGGTAGGTTAGCACGGGCGCCACCAGTCCCGGCAGCGCCATCAGTTCTTCCATCTCGAACGTCAGCACATCGGCGCTGGAGAGCCTGTCCGCGTCAGCGTCAAGAAAGCGTCCGTAAGGGCCTTCCAGCGTGTAGGGCGTCAGCGCCTGACGCAGCGCGTCGCGCGCCAGCAAGGCCACAAGACCGGTCATGGTGCGTTCCGCGACCGGTGCCGAGCCAAGGCTCTTCAAGGCCGACCAGATCGTCTCCTTGACCTCGGGCGTGATGAGGACTCGTTCATGGGCAAGAACGCCGCACAACCAGTCAAGCGCCCAGAGCCGCGCTCCCTCATCGTCGACATCCCGGAGTGGCTGGAACGCAAGTCCGCCCTTCACCCCCAACTCATACCAGGCGCCGCCGAGTGCAAGCGTTGCCGCGCGGGCCGAACGGCCCTTGTCGAAGATCACAAGCTGGGATCCTTGATAGCGGCGGAATTGAAGAGCCAGTACCAACAGAAGGACAGATTTGCCGGCGCCCGTTGGTCCGACGATCAGGCTGTGACCGACATCGCCGACATGCAGCGTCAGGCGAAACGGCGTCGCGCCCTTGGTCTTGGCCAAGAGAAGCGGCGGTCCATCCAGATGTTCGCAGCGCGCCTCGCCTGCCCATACGGCAGACAAAGGACACATATGGGCGAGGTTGAGGGTATGGACGATCGGCTGACGCAGGTTCGCGTAGACCTGTCCCGGCAGGCTGCCGAGCCAGGCTTCCACCGCGTTGACGTTCTCCCGGATCGTGGTGAAGCCGCGGCTGTTGATGGCCCGTTCCACCGCGCGAATCTTTTCGTCGGCGGCGTGGGAATCCTCATCGTGAACCGTGACTGACGTCGTGATGTAGCCGAACGCCACGAGGTCATCGCCGAGTTCCTGGAGCGCCGCATCCGCGTCCACCGCCTTGTTATCCGCATCCGTGTCGAGCAAGGCTGCCTGCTCGTTGAACATCACCTCCTTCAGGATAACGCCCAGGGATTTGCGCTTAGCGAACCATTGCCGCCGATAGCGGGAAAGTGCTGCTTGGGCTTGCGTCCGATCGAGCGGTAAGAAGCGCGTGGCCCATCGATAGGCGACGCCGAGCCGGTTCAAATCATCGAGCACCCCCGGAAACGTAACGGCCGGAAAGCCCAGTACGGTCACCATACGAAGGTGGCTGCGGCCGATCGCTGGCGAGAGACCGCCGGTCAGCGGCTCATCGCTTAAGAATGCGTCCAGATAGGCCGGAATCTCGGGAACACTGACGGGATGCCGCTTCGTCGAGACGCAAGTGTGCAGATAGGTCAGCGTGTCCTTGTCGTCGAGCGGGGCGATTTCCGGCAGAACGGACGAGAGCAGATCGACGGCACGATCGGTTTCCTGAATGAAGCGCTGGAGATGCTCCTGGTATGCGCCCGGCCGCGCTGCGCGTTGCGGCGGTTGACGGTCGCTCGTGTTATCGTGTCGCGGCGTGGTGCGGTCGGCCACGTGCTGCGGGCGAACGGCGTGCTGTCGCCGAAATAAGCGAGACAGCGGGTTCGAGCCGGCCGTTTCATGGTCCGGATTTTCCAGAAATAGGCCTTCCAGCCTTGAGACTCGCTCGACCGGCGGCAGATACATGAGTGTGAGATGCGAGATGCTCTCAAAATGTTGGCCCCCCTGACGCGAAGGGTCATCCCATGCCGTGTCAACCGTTCCCTCAAAGGACGCGCGTTGCTCCTCGTCGACCAGCCAGGACACCGCATCGGGAAATTGCGACCGCGGGTATTCCGGGGCCGGTATGCGGGTGGCATCGAAGAACAGCGCCCAGCCTGACCCGAATCTCTTCAGGACATTGTTGACGCGGGATGCGGCGCTCATCAGTTCCGCTTCGGTTGCGCTGTCGAGATCTGGACCACGGTAACGAACCGTGCGCTGGAAACTGCCGTCCTTGTTCAGGACAATTCCGGGCGCAATCAGACAAGCCCAGGGCAGCCAGTCGGCCAGCCGATGTGCGTGAGAGCGGAATTCGCGCAGATTCAGCATGCGAGCCATCCCTTGTGCTTGGTGTGGCGCACCGCGATTTCGACAAAGGCCGGATCGCGCTTGGCAAGCCACACCGCGATCGCATGCCCGACGATCCAGAGCACGAGGCCCGCAAGCCAAAGCCTCAAGCCGAGCGCCAGCACAGCCGAGATCGTGCCAAGCAGGATCGCGGCGGCGCGCGGGACGCCTCCGATCAAAATCGGCTCAGTCAGCGAGCGGTGAAGAACAAGTTCAAAGCCATAGCTTCGCATCAGATCAGCGCCCCGCCGCCGAACGAGAAGAACGACAGAAAGAACGAGCTGGCCGCAAAGGCGATGGACAGGCCGAACACGACCTGGACCATCTTTCGGAAGCCGCCGGACGTATCGCCAAAGGCGAGCGAGATACCCGTCACCGTGATGATGATGACAGCGACAATCTTTGCGACCGGCCCCTGCACGGATTCCAGAATGCGCTCGAGCGGCGCCTCCCACGGCATGCCAGAGCCCGCCGCGCAAGCGGCCGACGCCGTCAGTAACGTGACAATGGCGCCGGCGCCGAAGTCGACGATGACGGGTTTGGCAACATGGCGAAGCCGTCCAACGCAACCACGCGCGGCTGAGACTTGCAGTCTGAACGTCATGAACTCTCTCCAGGTCTTGATCAGGGATGATTGACGGGGTTCGGCAGGCCGGGCGGTATCTCCAGGACGTAGTCGCCTGAAAGATCGAGGCCTTTGACCTCAACAGTTGTCTCGATGCGGCGTCCGGGGCCGCGTCCCTTGATGAAGACGACGAGATCGATCGCTTCTGCGATCAGCCGGCGGGGAACGGTCGTTACCGCTTCCTGGATCAGTTGCTCGATCCGATAGAGCGCCGCACGCGCGGAGTTGGCGTGTACGGTTGCGATTCCGCCGGGATGGCCGGTGTTCCAGGCTTTCAGCATGTCGAGGGCTTCCCCTCCCCGGACCTCACCGACGACAATGCGATCGGGGCGCAGCCGAAGGGTCGAGCGCACGAGATCGGCGAGCGTTGCGACGCCGGGCTTGGTCCTCAGCGCGACCGCGTCCTTGGCGTCGCATCTGAGTTCGCGGGTGTCCTCGATGATGATCACGCGCTGGTCGAGATCTGCGACCTCGGCCAGGAGCGCATTGGCAAGCGTGGTCTTGCCCGAACCGGTCCCGCCCGCCACCAGGATGTTGCGCGCTTCCGCGACTGCCTCGGTGAGGATTTTTGCCATCGCGGGCGAGGCAATCTGCGCTCTGACATAGTCTGACAAATGGAACGTGGTTGTTGCGGGCTTGCGGATCGCAAAGCAGGCCGCAAGCGCCACTGGTGGCAACAGCCCCTCGAAACGCTCGCCGGTCTCGGGCAATTCAGCCGACACGATGGGGGACAACCCGCTGGCCTCCGCGCGGACATGGCTTGCGACCAGACGGATGATCCGCTCCGCTTCGTGGGGCGTCAGGACCACGCCGGTATCGGCTCGTCCGGAACCATGGCGGTCGAGCCAGAGCCGGCCGTCGGGATTGACCAGAACTTCAACAACGTCCGGCTCATCAAGCGCTAATGCGATGGCAGGACCCATGGCGGTACGCAGCATGTTGCGCCGGCGCTCACGGGTCTCGGGCGAGAGGAGATCAGACATAGCCGACCTCCTCTCGTCCTTCCGGAGGATGCTCCGGCGGCTCACCCGTTGCTTCGGTTGCACGGGGGTCGGTTTTGTCTCGTGCCGTCGGCTGACCCAACGGCGCGCCCTCCTCCAGATTCCGCAAGAACAGATCTGGATTGGACGTGCTGACCCGCTCCATCACGTCGGCGACGAGCCGTCCGCCCGAGGCGACGCGTTTGCCGATCTGGGCCACGAACATCTCAAAGCGTTCGCGCCCTAAGGCGCGCGCGGCGTTCTGGTCACCCGACGGTAATGGCGGCGTGATGGTGAGGTAGTAGCGGACAAACAGCGCAATGGTTTCCGCCGTGATCGAAAGATCGCGATCCATCCGGTCGAGCTGCCGGCTCATACGATCGAGGCGGCGAACCAGGGCTGCATCGCCGCTCTGATCGCGCTCCGGATTGAGAAAGCGGTCGAGCGCCGCGTCAACAATTGCCGACTTGTTGGTTCCAGGCCGGCTGGCTGCCTGCGCAAGACGCTTGGCGACATGATCAGAGACATAGGCAGACAGTTTCGGTTTCATGGTTTGGTCCATCAAAAAGCTGGAAGCAGATCGTCATCGTCCCGCGTCACTGCATGGGCGCGGCGAACCGTGGCTGTCCCGCTGGCCGCGCGCTGCATCTGGCTACGATCGGAGGCCGCGTCGGAATCGTCTTCAAAGAGCCGTTCCTCGCCTGAAGAAGTCTCCCCGACGCCACGCGCAGGCTCGTCGAACAGGGGAAGTTGCGGCTTGAGGCCGCCCTCATGCTCGGCGTCCTGCATCAGATCGCGGAACGGAAGCGTCGCCAGCCGGAGATCGACCTGCCTGAGCTGATCCTGCCAATCATGGGTTCTCGCGGGTGGGCGATCAGCGTAAAGGCCGGCATCAAGCCGCGGCGTCGGAAGCAGCCGCCCGGTGAAGTTTGCGTCCTCATAGTGCCTCAGCTTTTGGGCGCGGACGGGCGCAAGGCCGGACACGAGAACGATTGCCTCACCCTGAGGGAGCTGCATCACCTCGCCCGGCGTCAGCAGCGGCCGAGCAGTCTCCTGCCGGCTGACCATGACGTGGCCCAGCCAGGGCGCGAGCCGATGGCCGGCATAGTTACGTTGCGCCCGCAGTTCCGTGGCGGTGCCGAGTGCATCCGAGATGCGTTTGGCTGTACGCTCATCATTGGCGGCGAACGCAATCCGCACGTGGCAATTGTCGAGGATGGCGTTGTTTTCGCCATAGGCCTTGACGATCTGATTGAGCGACTGCGTGATTAGGTAGGCGCGGATGCCGTAACCGGCCATGAACGCCAGCGCGCTTTCGAAGAAATCAAGCCGCCCCAGCGCCGGGAACTCATCTAACATCATCAGGAGTTGCCGTTGCCTCGGCGCTCCGTCATTTACGTTCAACGTTTCGGTAAGACGGCGCCCGATCTGATTGAGGATCAGCCTGATTAACGGCTTGGTGCGGCTGATGTCGGAAGGCGGCACCACGAGGTAGAGCGTGACTGGCCTGTCGTCGGCAACGAGGTCGGCGATCCGCCAGTCACAGGCCTCAGTATTGCGGCCGATGGTCGGATCCCGGTAGAGGCCGAGGAAACTCACCGCGGTCGACAACACGCCGGAGCGTTCATTCTCCGACTTATTGAGCAGTTCCCGCGCGGTCGCCGCGACCACTGGATGGACCTTCGGCGAATCCGTCGTGCCAAGATGGTTGGTCGCCAACATGATCCGCAGCGTTTTCTCAAACGATTGGGCGGGATCGGCGAGGATTTCGGTGACGCGGGTGAGTGTCTTGTTCTTCTCGGCGTAGAGGACGTGAAGGATCACGCCGACGAGCAGCGCGTGGCTGGTCTTTTCCCAATGGGTGCGGCGTTCAAGCGCGCCTTCTGGATCAACCAGAATGTCGGCGATGTTTTGAACGTCCCGGACTTCGGCAGCGCCCTTCCGCACCTCAAGCAGCGGATTGTACCGGGCACTGCGTGTGTCGGTCGGATCGAACAACAAACAATGCGAGAAGCGCGACCGCCAGCCGGCTGTAAGTTGCCAGTTCTCGCCCTTGATGTCGTGAACCACGGCCGACGAGGTCCAGGAGAGCAAGGTCGGCAGCACCAGACCGACGCCCTTGCCCGAGCGCGTCGGCGCAAAGCACATCACATGTTCTGGACCATCATGGCGGAGATAGTCTCCGTCGATGCGACCAAGGAAAACGCCCTGGCCCCGGAACAGTCCGGCACCAGCGATTTCCTTACGTGTCGCCCAGCGAGCCGAGCCATAGGTCGTGACCAGCTGATTTTGCCGGGCGCGCCACACCGAATTGATGACCGCAAACAGCGCACCCGCAATTCCTCCACCGGCCGACAGGGCGCCAGCGCGCTCGAATATCTCGGGCGCGTACGCTTCGTAGGCATACCACCACTCGAACAGCCGCCATGGCAGATAGACCGGATAGCCCGACAGCGTTATCCAGGGCGAGCCAAGGCCGTCCTGATAGCCGAGTGCGCTGGCCGTCCACTGCGTCGCGCCCCACGTCGAGGTGACGACGATGCCGAAGACGACGGCGATCTGTCCGACGTAGATTTTTGCCGGAAACATTCTCTGCCCCATTCATAGCGCGACGTGAACGGGGCGATGAAGAGGACGAGAACGATGCACATTCAATCGAAATAAAAATCGTGCTCCGCAACGAAATCCGCGTTGATCAAATGCGAACTGGAGAAATCACGCGCGCTCCAATGTCAGCGCATGTCAGGAAACACCTCAATAGAATGTGAGCAGTGCGACGACGTTTGCTTACGCTTCCAGCATCCATCTGGCGGACGATGGACTGCTGGGAAATTCCGATCGGGGCATCCCGACTCGGCGTTCTCTACGACCCAGCGATCCTCCGATTCTATTAGCCAATCCTAGATTTTGAGCCATTCAATCAATCGACCGCAGCTCGGACCGGTACGCGGTTCCCGTAATCCGCGCGTCATTTTGGGCGGAGCGTAGGGGCATCGGTTGGCTTATCTGCAAGATCGTAATCGGCAGGGTTGGAGCCAAGCTCGGTTACGCCCTTGGCAAGCTCGGTCCGGAACGAATGCTGGAAGCCGTAGTCGTAGGTCGCGATGCTGGTACGGATCGCTGCTCTCCAATGATCGCCGCGGTCCCACGCTTCCGTAAAGGCAGAAGCAAGATCGGCATGCTGCCGGTTCGCGATCATCGCTTCGATGATTGACCGAGCCTGAAGCCGGTCTTTCGAACTCTTTGCGGTTGCGTCGCGATCCGCCTTCCGGCGGGATCCGACAATGAGTTTGTGGATGGCGTATCGCTCCGGTGATGGGATGAGAACTGGCACGCCGGCGCCGTGCAGCAGCACCGCGCGGATGGGTTCGTAGATCAGGTAGTCGAGGAAGCGTAGCGGGAGTGCCGCCGCGCCGCCCAACGCCGGCATCGGGACTGGCTTGCCTGCCTGGTCGTCGGACCACTGATTGGGCGTCAGGAATTCCACCTTGAAGTTTTCCCTCGAGACGAACTGGGTGGAGACCCTGCCGTCGACTTGGCTTGGAATCTCGCGAAAGGTCTGATCGACCTGTCGAAGCACCTCCAGGATGGGTGGCATGGAATCCTTGATAGCCACCGAGATTTCGTGGAACTGCGCAAAGTCAGCATCGCCGGTCTGCATGGCGACTGCATCAAGGCGTGTACCGAGCACGGCAGAGTAACATTGGTAGGCAACGGTGCCGACGAGCACTCCCCGCAAGCGGAAGAAGCCGGCCTTGGCCAGTGCTTCCACCACCTGACCGGTCATCGGCAAAGGACGCGGCAGATAGGCCTCGCGCGTCAGTGTGGAAACGAGACGGCGGCGTCCTTTCAGGTCGGCCTTCAGATCCTTGAACGCTTCGACCCTTTTGGTGATTTCGGGATCGTCAACCGGACCAACGTAGCGTCGATTCTGGGCGCCGCCCTCAGGCTTGGGCGTGTCGAAGTACCAATACTTCTTGCCCTTGACCTCGACGGCCACGAATCTGCCGTTCGCCGAGAACTCGGAGGTGAAGCTCTCGTCGAGGCTGCGCTGGACCAGTTCGGAATAGAGCGTCTGATAGGTGATATCGAGACGTTGGGTGGAAGCCATGGCGGATGACCCGTTATACTATTTTAGAAAAAATAGTATAACTGCTGGAACTCGAAAGGCAAGTCAGTTATACTAAATCCATAAAACTAGTATAACTTACTGGCATATCAACAGCTTATATGGAACTTATGACGTTAAGCTGGACTATAAGCCCAAAACGCGCTTTTGTCCGATCGACCATGAGATCCCCTCGCCGCCGACGACGCCAGTGACCGCCTGGCCCTTGGCCCGCTCAAGCACTGGTCGCCACGGCACGAGGCTGAAGTCGCGCGTACGCTCAATCAGCGCGAACCGCCCGCTGCTGAGCGTCAGCATGCGGTGATAAGTACCTGTGATCCGGTCGCCCGGTTTGGGCTCGGCGTAATCAAGGCCGGTATCGCGGGTTATGCGCGCGCCGACCTCGGCTAGTTCCCGCCGCTCCAGCGTTTGCAGCAGATTGCGCGCGTAGGCGATCCGTCCGCTCTGCTCGCGCGCAAGGCCTTGCTCCAGCAACCACTGTCGTCGCAAGCGAAGCGCGCCCTCGAATTCCGCCCCCAGTCCCCTCGATGCGATCACCTCCGGCGATCTGGCAACGAGTTGCTTGTCGAGCCAGGTCGCGCCGGACGCGCCGGGCAATTCGTCGAGGCTCTGCCAGGATAGCACCGTGATCCGCGCCGGGTTGCGCGATCGCTGCGCGGCCTCGAACTGACCGGCGCGTTCAAGATGATCCGCATCAATGGACCAGTCGCCGCTAATGGAGCGCTCGACCAGGCCTTGCCGCCGCATGGCTTCCAGCCGGCGGACATGCGCCTGAATGTACTCCCCGGAGGCCTTCGGATCGAACTCTCGATGCAGTTCGGCGCTGTAGACGCCACGGTTGCGGCCAGCGACCTCCGCGATCGTCCGGTCAACGTCGCGCGGGCTGACGTCGCGCGCGCGAACCTCGACGATCGTATTTCGGATCAAGGGTTCGTCGGTAGCCTGCCGGACTCCAAGATCGGCGTAATGCGTTCGCCCATCGATCCCGTCCACGATGACGTATCGGCGGTCGTGCAACTCGTCAGAAACCCCTTCCGCGACCAGCCGCCCGATCACCCGCGCGGCGCCGGCCTGCCCGTCGAAGATCACATGGTCACCGGCGGCACGGTGGATTCCTGCGGCGGTCAGATCGCGATGCATCGTCTTGATGATATCGCAGCGCTCGCCCATCCGCCGAAGCGCCTGCTCCATCTCCGGCATGACCCGCCAAACGCCGGGCGCGGTCTCCTGCGCCAGGCCCATCTGCTCCAGCGTTCGCAGCCGCCCCATACGCATGGCGTACCGCTCCGGATGGCGCTCAGGTTTGGCGGCAAGCCTCAAGGTTCCTTCGGTTGGGTCACGCAGGATGGCACGATCGAGTCGGGTAAACCGCTCGGCGCCGACTTCGTTCTCAAGCTTGCGCATTGCCTCCAGTTCGCTCTCCGGTCCCAACTCGCGGGTGATGAGCTCGCTGGCGCGCGCGCGGATGCCATGTGCGATGTAGTCGCGCGCGATCACAAGGTCCTTGCCCCGATCGTCCTTGCCGCGCACCACGATGTGGCTGTGCGGATGGCCGGTGTTGAAGTGATCGACTGCCACCCAATCCAACCTCGTGCCGAGGTCCGATTCCATCTGCCGCATCAGATCACGCACGAACGGCTTGAGATCGGCAAGCTCGTTGCTGTCTTCCGGGGCGACGATGAACCGGAACTGGTGGCGGTCTTCCGCGCCTCGTTCCGCGAACGTCTTCCCGTCCGCACGGTTGCTGCCAACATCATACAACTCGCCGGGATCGCCCTCACGGGTAACGCCGTCGCGCTGGATGTAGCGCAGATGCGCTCTCGCGGCGCCATTGTCGCCTGCCTTGGCGCGGACAATGCGGGCCTTGATGACCACGCGGCGCGTACCTGCCGAACGATGGCTCGCGGAAACTGCTCCCTTGGCATGGCCGCGGCCGATCCGCGAGCCGATGAAAACCGCCCGTCTGCGCGGTCGTCCCGTGCCACCTTTCGCGGCGATCTTGCGCACGCGTTTGACGTAGCTTGTGGCCTTGCGGCCGCGGCGGTTGCCAATCCGCCCGAGCCTGACCCTGAATTCATCGTCGGTGTCCGACATCGCCGCTCTCCGCCGTCGCGGCGGAGCATGTGCGTGCTCTCACGTCTAGTCGCAAGACGCAGACGTGTTTCGTCAATCGCGCCAAGGCGCTGCTGTCTCATTGGCGACAATGCCGTTACGGCTGGCGACAAATCCAGGATGTGCAGACAACGACTTAGGCGCGCCTCGGCGCCAGTGCTTTTATCTTGCCCTCCCGCTTCGCTCGTAAGCGTCCGGAGCTTGCACGACTTTCTGAGAGTGCGTTCTCGTTCCATTTCGGGTTCTCTGCTGCATTGGAGAATCTCCGGTGGGTCCAAAACATTTCCAGAGCAAAGCCAGACGCGAGTGGTGGTCGATTCACATCGAGGCCTGGCGGCGCAGCGGCGTTTCGCGTGTCGCGTATTGCCGTCGGCATCGATTGGACGAGGGAACGTTCGCGCGCTGGCTCAACGCGCTCACTGGGGAGGAGGCTGCACGCAAGCTTACGGAATATCAGACCGAATTGCGCCGCGAGAAGCGTCGCGAGGAGCGAGAAAAAGGACTGAAACGACGCCAGCGGCGGCGCTTTAGCGTGAGCACCGACACGCAATCGCGAGCAGTTCAGGCGTTCTGGGCTATGCACGTCGAGGCGATGAACTGGAGCGGAATGGGCGTTCGCGAATACGCTGCTGCGCTGTGTCTGTCGCCCTATGCGCTCCGCAAATGGCTTGACCGGTTGGACGGCGGCGAGATTGAAATCGACTGGCGCGCGCATCTTCACCCCTCCGCCCGCCCCGTCGTTGGCACTAGTGCTAAGAAATCGGCCTCCGAAAGCCACTTGACAGGAGCAGCAAATGACGCTGCGCAAACGCCAGCGACGCCCGTCCGGCGCTTCTTCAGCGATGAACAGAAGCTTGCGATCGTAATGGAAAGCGAGCAGCCGGGTACAACGGTCTCCAGCGTTGTCCGCAAGCACGGCATCGTTACCGGGCTGCTGTTCCGCTGGCGGGTGGAGTTCGCCGTAGCGCAAAAGAAACGTGCAAGGCTCGCTTCCGTCGCGCTGGCGGACGACATAGTAGCCACGCGCTTTCTGCAACCGCCTGACGGAACGACGGCTGTTGATCCGCCCGACGGGCGGCAGGTCTTTGCTACCGCCGACAGCGATCCTGATGTCGTGCGGGCGCGCGTTAAAAGCGGAGAGATCGCGCCATGATGATCGTGCCCGCGGGCGTAAAGGTGCATGTGGCGCTGGGCTATACCGACATGAGGATTATGCGGAGCGCACGGTTATGCAGAGTCCGCGGCGGAATGTTGCGGCCGCCGCGGCTTTTCTCGTAGATCTTACTCCGCATAATCCGGCCTGCGTTTGACCGTGCTCAGCATGGCGAGCAGCTTGTCAGGCGCGCGGAAGCGTCCGGGCTTCAGCATCGGCGGCACCATGGCGGCGAGCGCTTCGAGCTTTTCGGTCGGGTCCGCGCGCAGGTAGACCTCGGTACTTTGCAGGTTGGCGTGTCCGAGCCAGAGCGAGACCTTCCGCACGTCACGGGTTGCCTGCAGGGTGTGCATCGCGCAGGTATGCCTGCTATATCGACCAAGACATAGGCGACACAGCGCTGCGATGGAACTGCTGCAAGCCGGCGTCGACTGCTCCGTGATCGCGCTGTGGCTCGGTCATGAATCGGTCGAGACGACGCAGACGTACCTGCACGCCCACCTCGCCCTCAAGGAAGCTGCCCTGGCGAAGCTCAAGCCGTACGAGCGCGGCAAGCGAACCCGCTTCCAGCCGAACGACGCCTGCTCGCCTTTCTGGAGGCGCTCTGAACGACCAGACTATGCCGAATGGAATGGGACTGCCGTGCACGCGATCGACGGTGCCAGCGTGACAACGGCGTGCCATAAAACCCGTTCGGCATAGTTCGGCGGGCGACATAAACCTGCAAACTCAACGGTGTCGAACCCTACGCTTACCTGTGCAACGTGCTCATACGAATGGTGGATGGTCACCCCATCAACCGCCTCGACGAACTGCTGCCGTGGACCTGAAAACAGAAAATCATGTCAAGACCTGACTGATGTGCAAGCTCCGGACGCTTACCTTCGCTCGTTCACCCGTTGGTCTCAATGGAAGAGCTTGCTTGACCGCAGGTTCGCGATCTGCCCGAACGAAGACTCAGCGGCATACCGGGGAAGGTGCGCGCCTTTTTCTGACACGCACGATCGCTGTCATGGGCAACTTCAAATATTTGGATTCCAGGTCCAGAGCGGATGCGCCACGCCCAGGACGTCGCAGCGCAGCACCGGGCCGAAGTATCGCGAGTCGAACGAATGAGGGTGCGGCTGCAGCAGGAAAAATTCTCCTTCAACAAGCCGCAAGCAGCCTTCCCAGGTTGGCAGGGGCCGTCCCCCTCGATCGTTCTGAAGCACCTCTACAATGACCTTTCCATTGACCAAGATCGATTCGATCGGTGCTTTGGCGCGGCACACTTCATCGCCGCCGGCCGCAGCCACCTGCTTCAGAAGGGGTACCGGCCCGGGCAAAACACCATGCGCGATGATCAGGAGCTCAATAGCCGGCGGCGGTCTGAACAGCGCCAGTTCACCGTGCGCGGGCAGCCGTTGCTCCAGATAGTAGAAGCCGAGTGGCGCACTGCCCGAGGCATTATAGATCAACAGCGGCATCCCGTTCGCGAAGGAAATCAGCACTGCGATGATGCTGGCGCACATGGCCGAGAGCACGGCCCGTTGGCGCCAGGGACTTGCGCGATCAATCAGCATCGGAGGTTGACCTCCGCTTATTGGCTTGCGAATATTCGATGAGGTCTTCGATGTGGTAGCGGACATAGCGTCCGTGCTTGCGGTAGGCGGGCCCTCTGCCGTTCACCCGCATTTTTTCAAGGGTATTCTTGGTGAGGCGCAGCCAGGCGGCAGCCTCTACCGTGTTGAGAAACGGCTTATCGGACTCTTTGTCGTCACTCTTCGTCATTTCCGAGGCTCCTTGTCACCTACCTCATCAAGCACGAGGCGTGAGAAGAAGCGTCGTCACATTGGCAACCTAATTGGGAGTGGCGAATGCGGCAGGGTCAGTTTCGCCATCCCGCGAAAGCAAGTCTCGTCAAGCAGCCGCGACAAGAAGCGGCTAGCTCAGGAGATCGCGATAGCCGCCCTTCATCAATTCGGATCCCTTGGCAACAAGCCGTCGCGTGCGATCCTTCAGGAATTGACTGTGCCCGTGCCATTCCTCCGCAACTTTTTTCTCCCCGAAGATCGTGATTGCGATCTGGCGGTAGGTCTTGCCCTCCAGGCTTTCATCGAGCGCGATCAGGGCGTGGTGCATACGTTCGTCGCTTGCGAACGGCGGCGTTTGTATCGTCCTCTGGCCAGGCTCGGTGAAACGCTTCAGGCGCTTCAGAAGCTCGATTTGCGCGGAGAGGTCGCCGAGGCCATGGAGCTCAAAGACCGGCGCAAAGGGCGCAGTCAGGGCAGGAAGACCGCGAATTTCGAGGGGGACATGAACGCCCGCTCCCTTCACCAACACCAATGGGATCTCGTCGACACCGATGACCGCCATTCGATTGACCTTGAAGTCCGCAAGCGTGGACGGCGGCGTGTTTTCGTTGCCATTTCGCATTTGGGCGTTGAGGCGGATCACCCGCTTCAGGGCATCGACGTGCCAGAACACCGGTGCCTGCCGGGCGCGTAGCGCGGGGTCGGCAAAGGCATAAAGTCCCCATCGTTCGGCGCGAGGAAAGCGTCGCCGCAGACGCAACAGCCAGGTCCCATCGCAAAGTCTGATGTACGGCAGACGTCGAGGAACGGAGCCTCGCCACTCGGCGATATAGTCTTTGTTCCGGCGCAAGAACTCCCACGCCCAGTCGCATGGGTCATAGCCCGCCGGATCAAGGCGAGCGCTGCCATCGCGCGGACGGCGGTGCGAAGACATGTCGGGATGGTTCAGGGCCTGCCCCAAGCTAGAAGGCACTTCGGAGTGCTGATCGTTTCGGCCAAATGGGGCAACAGAACGGCCCAGCGGGTACTTTTGGGCGCCGATTGCATCAGTCCGCCAGTGTCCCGATCATACCCGCGCAAGTTTCTGCTGGTGTCTTAGCGGATCGCCCAACGCCGGATCACATAATGCAAATCGGCCGTGGTTGCGAGAACCCTTCTCTCGCCCCCGTGCTGACCCCACGGCAGACACTCGAGCGCGGTAGCCCACGAACAAGACGTCTCAATGTCAATCTTGCAAATTCCATGGTACGCTTTCTCGTGTGCGGGCCGATTCCGGTCTGCGCAGTAAGCGATCTCATTTGAGATTTAACGGAGGGGCATATGGCCAAGAAAGCGAAGAAGGCGAAGAAGACCACCGGGAAAAAGGCCAAAAAGAAGAAGATGAAGAAGTAAGTCTTCGACGACCTTCTGCTCGTTCCGAGCAAGATGCATGCTGCGGCAACGTTTGCACTCGTCGACCTCGCTTTGGTCTGAATGGACCGATCAATGGTTGGGCCGGACCGCATGGCGCCTTAGGCACCGTGCAGTCCGGCCCTCAAATTCTTACAGCCTTTCCGGCAGCTCTGCCCTGAGTTGGCCGAGGCCTTTAATGAAACCCATTCATCACCGTCACGACCTTCGATAGCAGGACGCCAGTCGACATCAGCGCGGCAAGGCTGATGATCATTTGCGCCAGGCAAGTGCGCTTAAGCGTCACCGCTTGTGGATCGGGAAACACCATGAACGGACTCGCCATCGTCAGCTCCGTGAAGCGGTGAACGCGTTTATAGTGGCCGAGAAATAGGGCGTCGCGCCGATCGCGATGCAGTATATTTGTTGCCCGTAAGGTTGACTCTTCACCGACTCGGCTGCGGCAAACTCGGGGGCACGAATTGAGGCGCCGCGCCGAATCGGTTGGCCTTAAGTTCAGGTAAACAAAAGATTAACGGCTTCCGTCGCACGGCTAAAAGGCCCCGCCCGAGTGGGTCGGGCGGGGCTCGGTGGAGAGAACCTCAGTCGCCGTTCTTCCGCGGCCGCGACCAGAGCAGGGCATGACCTTCGTTTTCATCCTCGAACAGGTTCGCATAGATCGGCGCGTTGAACGAAGGATCATCGAGCTTGAGCGAGAGGTAGTCGCGGCCCTCCTCCGAGCGCTTCGACCAGGCTGCCCCGATCTCGGCATTATGTGGTGCACCACATAACACCGATTATGCGAAGCGGAGCATTATGCGGAGCGATGTCGTCTGAGCGCAGGTTTTCCGCGGGTTTCTGGCTCGCCGCGCTCCACATAATCCCGAGGGAAGAGCTGCGACGGCTCGGCGGGCGAGCCGTC
>NZ_PYCN01000139.1 GCF_003062295.1 Bradyrhizobium algeriense
CCTGCCGATTTTCCGCTGGAATTCGAGCTGCAGATTCCGTCGGAGGACGCGAACGCGAATGTCCGGCTGGTGTGGACCACCGGGATTCATTACGGGGCGAGGTTCACGGACTAAAAACCGGTAGAACCCGCATCATAACCCCCAAATTCGTCCTGCTTGTAGGGTAATCTTCCCAAAAAGAAGGGGTTCGCGTAGAAGACCACCTTCCGCTAGTGTTGTGACTCTAACGCTTGTTTCGCACGGGCGACCTTTTCCAGGATAGCTGAGGCCGAGGCGGTCCAGACAAAGGGTCTCGGGTCGGCATTGTGGTGCTCCAGGTAGTCCATGATCGCGCTTTCCAGATCGGGCACGCTCGTGAAGGCGCCCCGCCGAATGCGCTCCTGGGTGATCAGGGCAAAGAAGCGCTCAACCTGGTTGAGCCATGAGGCCGAGGTCGGCGTGAAGTGCAGGTGGAAGCGCGGATGCTTTTCGAGCCAAGCCTTCACCTTGGGGTGCTTGTGGGTGGCGTAGTTGTCCACGATCAGGTGCAGGTCGAGGCGCTTGTCGGTGTTGCGATGAATGACACGCAGGAAGCGCAGAAACTCCTGATGGCGATGGCGCTTCATGCAGGTGCCCAGGACCGTGCCGGTCGCCACATCGAGAGCGGCAAACAGGGTCGTGGTGCCATGTCGTTTATAGTCGTGGGTCATGGTGCCGGCACGGCCCTTCTTGAGCGGCAGGCCCGGCTGGGTGCGGTCGAGCGCCTGGATCTGAGACTTTTCATCAACCGCGAGTACCAGGGCTTTGTCCGGCGGATCGAGATACAGGCCGACCACATCCTGGACCTTCTCGACAAAGGGCTTGTCGGTGGACAGCTTGAAGGTCTTGACCAAGTGCGGCTTGAGGCCGTGGGCGTGCCAGATCCGCTGCACGCTGGTGTGGGACAGGCCTGTGACAGCGGCCATCGAGCGCACGCTCCACTGCGTCGCTCGCGGCGGCTTCTCATGCAGGGTCATGTCGACAACCCGCTGGATCACCGCGGCCGTCAGGGGCTTGCGCCCTGGCGGGCGGGTGGCGTCCTTGAGAAGCCCGTCGACGCCCGCCTGCGCATAGCGGCGGCGCCAGCGCCTCACCGTCAGAGTGCTCGTGCCGACGCGGCCGGCGACCTCGGTAGCGCGCAGGCCCTCACCAGCCAGCAGAACAATCCGAGCCCGCCAGACGACCTTCTGGGATGTGTTGCGGTCACCGACCAAGCTCTCCAAGCGATCTCGATCAGCGGCGGGAACCTCAATGCGTTCGATCTTGCCCATCAGAGCAGGATCGCACGTCGGATCGGATTTCGGAATCACTCGTCAGTGACAGAACACTAGCGCATCCCAACCCGGCCATGATCGGAAAGGATCAGACTGACGCCAAAGACTCGACCGGCAACCTCTTCACCCAGCAGCAGG
>NZ_PYCN01000140.1 GCF_003062295.1 Bradyrhizobium algeriense
GCGAGCTATCGCCCAAAGTTGGTGACGGCGGGAATCGGAAAGGCGGCATATCGTGGGGGTGCTTGACGCCTCCACTTCTCCACCGAAGGAGCGATATGCCGTGTCCAAAGATAACATCATCAAGCTGATTCAGCCAGGAAACGTCGACGACCAACTCACCGAAATCTTGCGTAATGGAGCGCGCGCCCTGTTGGCCCAGGCGGTAGAGGCCGAGGTCGCAGACTTTCTCGGCAAGCATGCCGATTTGAGGACCGCGGACGGCCACCAGCGCGTCGTACGCCATGGTCACCTGCCGGAACGCGAGGTGATGACCGGGATCGGTCCGGTCGCCGTCCGCCAGCCGCGTATACGCGATCGCGAGGCGGACGCCGCCGACCCCGACCGCATCCGGTTCTCTCCGTCGATCCTGCCGCCCTACATGCGCCGGTCGAAATCGATCGAGACGCTGCTGCCGATCCTTTACCTGAAGGGGATCTCGTCCGGCGACTTCTCCGAGGCGCTGGCAGCGCTGCTCGGCAAGGATGCTGCCGGGTTGTCGGCATCCGCCATCGGCCGCCTGAAGGACGGCTGGCTCGACGAGCACACCGCGTGGCAGAAGCGCGATCTGTCGGCGAAGCGCTACGTCTACATCTGGGCCGATGGCATCCATCTCCAGGCACGCCTCGAAGACGAAAAGCAGTGCATCCTGGTGCTGATCGGCGCGACGCCGGAGGGCCGCAAGGAACTGGTCGGCTTCACCGATGGCGCCCGCGAGAGCGCGCACGACTGGCGCGACCTGCTGCTCGACCTGAAGCGGCGCGGGCTCGACGTGCCACCGCAGCTTAGCATCGCCGATGGTGCGCTCGGGTTCTGGAAGGCCGCCGGCGAGGTCTGGCCGAAAACGCGCGAGCAGCGTTGCTGGGTGCACAAGACTGCGAACGTGCTCGCCAAGTTGCCGAAGAGCCTGCAGCCGAAAGCCAAACGCGCGTTGCAGGAGATCTGGATGGCCGAAACCAAGGCCGCCGCCGAACTGGCGTTCGACGCCTTCATCGAGAGCTACACGCCCAAATACGACAAGGCGGCCGACTGCCTGAGCAAGGATCGGGACACCCTACTGGCGTTCTACGACTTCCCGGCCGAGCACTGGAAACACCTGCGGACGACCAATCCCATTGAAAGCACCTTCGCTACCGTGCGTCACCGCACCATCCGATCGAAGGGCTGTCTGTCGAACAGGACCGCGCTCGCGATGGTCTTCAAATTGCTCGAGGGCGCGCAGAAAAGCTGGCGTCGCCTCGACGGCCACAACCAGTTGCCAAAACTCGTTCTTGGTGTGACATTCAACAACGGGATTGAGGTCATCGCCAAGCCGACCGACCGTCAGCCCATAACCGCCGCCGCCTGACCGGCCCGGCCGTCACCAAAAATTGGCGATAGCTC
>NZ_PYCN01000141.1 GCF_003062295.1 Bradyrhizobium algeriense
GCCAAGATGCCATGAAGCGCCATCCGATCCAGAGCAAGTGAACGATCCGCATCGACACGCGTCGCGATCAGGTCCGAGAGGAGGCGTACGTCATATCCACGCTCGGCGGCCTGCAGAGCGGCAATGAAGATATCTTCTTCGAGCCAACCTCCTCCAAAGAAAATGATACCGGTCTCGCGTGAAGCCAGATTGTCCGTAAACCGCCGATCGTGCCAAATGGAAAGAGCGTCAACGTCCAGCTGCGTCATCGAGTGCACGAGTTGCTGACCCTTAATCCCGAACGGCTGGCATTCGCCGATGAGGGTCGACGCGACGGCGAACATCTCCAAGCCCGTCTGCAGCAACGAGAAACTGACGTGCCGCGGGGCAAGACCGGCCGAAGCCGGCGTCTCGCCGCGCGTCATATTGATCAAAACCACCCGACTATGTCGTGGGTCTGCAAGCATCTACGTGTCAAATGACCTTGGCTGGATGCTGCTCACGGGGCATCAGGCGGCCGCGTTAACAAGATCCGATGACACAAGCACGGGGCCGTTGACGTCGGCTTGTTCGTACATCCTGTGAAGCGTTTGTTCGGACATGTCGAGAAAGCCGGCGACCGCCATGGTCGATCCGACCTGCTGCGGTGCAGCGATCCGCCTCAATGGCCAGCCCGCTCGCCGAAGAATGCGCTCCATACGTGTATCAGTGACTGTCACGATGCTGTCTGCGCGCGCGCCGCGTACTGCCTCCATCATGGCGGCGAAGAGGATAAACGTTGCGCGGTTGAGACTATTGGGCGCCTGCTCCGCGACAAGACTGGTGTCAACGCAAAAGCGTGAGCTTTCGAGAATTCTTTCGTCATGCGGCGCTGGCGTCCCGCCGAGCAGAACGGGAAAGGTGTCGGCCAACATGGTTGGTCCGGTCGTCGGAAGCAGACGAACCGAACCAACCGGCTCTCCGGCGTCTGACATGAGAATGAGATAAGTCGGCCCGAGAGTGTCATACACATCGAGCTCGAATTCACCCGAGACCGACACTGACCAGTCGAGGCGGTCCTTGAAGACACGGCGCCGCAGCCGATACATCGCCGCGAGCAACTCCAGATGACGACCAAATTGAGAGGTGTGAAGTGCGATGGCATGCATAGCGACCTCCTGAAATTATCGGGAGGCCTCAAAACCAGAAAGAGAGTTGCTAATCGCCTGTCAAATTTTACAGGTAACACTTATTCAGTTTGATTACGCTAGACCTTTTTGGACAGAACACAATACAACATGCCCGGCGCGACGAGCGCCAGGTCTCTTGTGCATCTCGCGAAATGGGAGGGTGTGGATGATTAGGACAACAAACCGCGCCGCAGCGCCTCGGCGACGCATTGGGCAATAGATGCTGCACCTAGTTTGCGGCGCGCGTTCTCAAGATGAAACA
>NZ_PYCN01000142.1 GCF_003062295.1 Bradyrhizobium algeriense
CCGAGGCGGGCGCGCATGTCGACCACGGTGACGATGCGGCCGCGCAGGTTGAGCACGCCGGCGATCTCCGCCGACGACAGGGGAACGCGCGTCAGCCGTTCCGGCATGAACACGTCCTGTACCCGCGAGATCGGCAGGCCGAACAGTTGCCCGCCGATCACCGCGGTGACGTATTCGGCCACGGTGCCCTCGATGGTCTCGGTCTTGGTTGTCATGGTCTTACTTCCTTATGCCCTGGCTAAGCTCGCTTATGCCGGGCTGAACTTGTTCATGCCGCGCGACTGGTCTCGGCGGTCTGTTCCTTGAGCGCCGCGATCAGGCCGGGACGGTCGAACTTGGCGACGTAATCGTGGAAGCCGGCCTGCCGCCCGCGCTCGATCGCCGCCGGCGACACCAGCGAGGACAGGGCGATGATCGGCATCGTGCTCAGATTGTTGTCGGCGCGGATCACTTCCGCGAACTCGAAGCCGTTCATGTCGGGCATTTCGATGTCGGTCAGCACCACGTCGTAGGTGTGGCCCGAGCGCAGCGCGGAAAGCCCCTCCTGCGCGTTGACGGCGACCCGCACCTTGTAGCCGGCGGCTTTCAGCACCGGGGCCAGCATGTTGCGGAAGAACGCACTGTCGTCGACCAGCAGCACCGATCGCGCCGTCGATGATTCCCGCATCTCCTTGCGCGAGAACCAGTCGGCAAACGCCATCGGCAGGAAGTGGCCGACGTCGATCACTTCGGTGGCCTGGCCCTTGATCACGGCCGAACCCAGAATGCCGTCCGCCTGGCCGGCGACCTCGATGTGCAGCCGCTCTTCGACGATGTCGATGATCTCGTCGACCACCAGCCCCATCGAGCGGCCGTCGTCGGCGAACACCAGGATCGGCTGCGAGCCCTGAGTCTGGACGGTGACCCCGACCATCTGCACCAGCGGCATCAGCTGCTCGCGGTATTGCACCATGTGGCGGCCGTTGGAGAGTTCGATCTTGTCGGTGGCGATCTCCTCCAGCCGGGTGACGAGGCCGAGCGGCACCGCCTTGGGCTGGCTCGAGCCGGCGCGGAACACCAATAGCGAGGTGAGCTGTTCGCCGCCGATCGCATGCGCGGCCGAGGCCTCGTCGGCCAGCTCATGGGCCGAGGAGCCGGAGGCGCCGAGCGCTTTCGCAATGCCGTTGGGGTCGATGATCATGATCACGGCGCCATCGCCCAAAATGGTGTTGCCGGAAAACATGTCGATGTGCCGCAGCTTGGTGGACATCGGCTTGACCACGATTTCTTCGGTGTGGAACACGCCGTCGACCACGATGCCAAAGGTCTGGCTGCCGACCTGCGTCACCACGATGAAGCCGTTCTCGGGGTCG
>NZ_PYCN01000143.1:0-649 GCF_003062295.1 Bradyrhizobium algeriense
CTGTCGGAAGTGCCGTACCCGGTCCAGATGGAACCGAATCTCGTGATCGAGTTCTATTCGCGCTAATTCGCGAACAGCCGATTTCGAATACGGAAAGGCCGCCCAGTGGGCGGCCTTTTTTCGTGTGCCGAGCATGTTCGACAGCTTGGAGGTGCAAGTCCTCTACCCAGCCTGATGGCGGCGAAGGGTTAGCAAAGCGCAAGGGCGCCACCGCGAGGTGGGGTCTGAAGGAAGCGTGGAGCAAAACCGCGACCTGATGAACAAGAACCGGATACGAGGCCGCCTCGGCCGGACGAGCAGGCGAAAGGCTGCAAAGTCCACGGTCATCAAAGACCGAGGCGGTAAATCCGGCAGGTGTGCGGGGAAGGCGGTCGAACTTACCTCGGGAGATCTCCGGCATGTCCGATCTTCCGGACTGAGCGGGCTGCAAGGCCCGTGATCGTGGCGGAGAAGTCAGCAGACGGCATAGTAGGCCGCGAGGCCGAAGGCCCGAACGTCCGAGAGGGCAAGTAGAGCAGGTGTCTCGACGGACCAAGCGGCAGCAACACCAACTTGAGTTGGCTTTCGGTGGTGGGGCAGAGGGTGAAACCCCGAGCCCACTCGCCGGAGGAGCCGAAGTCCTGTCGGCGGCACCTACCCCCGAAAGCCC
>NZ_PYCN01000143.1:659-1314 GCF_003062295.1 Bradyrhizobium algeriense
ATCTGAAGAAGGCGCTGGCCCAGGTCAGACGCAACAAAGGCGCGCCCGGCGTCGATGGCATGACCGTCGACGATCTGGCCGCCCACCTGAAGGACCACTGGCCCGAGATCAGGGCTCAACTTCTCAACGGCACCTACCAGCCGCAGCCGGTGCGGCGCGTCGACATTCCGAAGGCATCGGGAGGCACTAGAGGCCTCGGGATTCCGTCGGTGCTCGACCGCTTCCTCCAGCAGGCGGTGATGCAGGTGCTGCAAGAGGATTGGGACCCGACCTTCTCGCCGTCGAGCTACGGGTTCAGGCCCGGACGCTCGGCGCATCAGGCCGTGGCAGCCGCTCAGCAGTTCATTGCAAACGGCTGCCACACTGTCGTCGATCTCGATTTGGAGAAATTCTTCGATCGGGTGAACCACGATATCCTGATGGGTCTGGTGGCTAAACGGGTGCAGGACCGACACCTGCTCCGGCTCATCCGCCGTTATCTGACGGCAGGTGTGCTCGTGGGTGGTATGGTCGATCCGATGGATGAGGGAGTCCCGCAAGGGGGGCCGCTCTCGCCGCTGCTTTCAAATCTGATGCTCGATGTGCTCGACAAGGAACTAGAACGGCGCGGCCACCGCTTCGCAAGATACGCCGATGATTGCAACATCTATGTTCG
>NZ_PYCN01000144.1 GCF_003062295.1 Bradyrhizobium algeriense
GATAATCCCGCTCAATGCGCCAGCGCAGCTTCGCCAGATCAACAAGGTCCCGCAGGACAGTGTCGGCTGGTAGGGTCGAGAGCCAGTACTTGGTCGGCCGCTTCTCGCCCTCTGGCCACTCGATCAAGCACCACTCCTCCGGCCGCAGGGTCGCACGCCAGTAGTCGCGGTGCGCCGGCCGAACGCGGACGGCCGCAAAGCGCGACGTCAGCGGAACCTTGGAGCCTTCACGCCACGTGACGACGTGCCAAGCCTTGTGGGGCAGATCTTTCGCTAACTTCAGGGCTGAGACCGGCTTATGCTGAGCGTCCCTCCGCAACAGTGTGGGCGGACGCCCACGCCCGCTCCAGGGCTGCGGCGGCAGGGGCCCGGTGCCGGGCGCCCACAGGCTGGTGCTCGACGCAATCCCCACGATGTAGATCAGGCCCATCCGGGTCAGTGCCGTGCGAAACGCCGTCTCAGAGCCATAGCCGGCATCCGCCAGCACCACCGCCCGAGACACTCCCGCCAACAGCGCCGCCCGGATCTGAGCGAGTGCGATGGTGGGTTTGCTGTGGAAGGCAACGGTCTCTGGCACACCGGCCTTGATCCGTCGCTCGGGATCCAGCGCCCACTCCTTGGGCAGATACAGCTGAAAGGCGATCGGCAGACTGGCGTCGTCGTTGGCCAGCGACAGGCTCACGGCGACCTGGCAGTTGTCCTGCTTGCCCAACTGTCCGCAGTACTGGCGCGCCACCCCGACCGAATGGCTGCCCTTCTTGGGAAAGCTGGTGTCATCGATGATCCAGGCCCGGATGGCCCCATGCCGTTCGATGACGGGCAGCACTTGCTGGCGCACGCTCGCCAGCAGGATCTCATCCGACCACTCGGCCTGCGCCACGAGATGGTGCAGAGATTGGTGGGCCGCCTGGGCGCGGTCGGGTGCGAGCCGGGCCGCCATGGGCTCAATGCTCTTGCGTTCGCCCGGCAGGAGGAGCCCGGTACAGTAGGCCTGCATCGGGGCAATCCGATCGGCATGGCCGAGCCCTTCCGCAAGGGCATCAACATAGGCGGCAAACCGCGCCTCGCGCGTCTCTGATGGGATAGGAAGGTTCATCACACGCCTCCGCATGATGGATCTCCCGACTATAGCTCGCCTCGTGAGTTTATGACACAGTAGTACTAAGCGGCCGTTCAGAGGTGAGAACCCGTCAACGGTGAAAGAGCTGACGAGGTCACTGTGTGCAGACGGTAGTGGGCCTTAACCGTGTGTCACTTCGCTAATCAGTTGTGATAGCCTGTCCGACCAGACTGCGAGGTGGGTCATA
>NZ_PYCN01000145.1 GCF_003062295.1 Bradyrhizobium algeriense
CAGTCCGCTGAAAAACCATGAAATGGAGAGTTTTTTTATTCTGGCCGGTCGTTGTTGGGGCGACGCGGCGGAGTTGGATGTAAATTTCTAGCCTGGTGTTGGGTGCACCTGACGCGGGGTGGCTAAGCGGCAAGCAGTTTTGGAATGCGGATCAGGTTATAGGCGATCAGATTGAGCAGGAAGTCGGCGGCGACGCGAGCGATGCCACGATGCTTGGTCTTGCGCATGGTGCCATGCTGCTTGCCCCATCCGAAGATGCACTCGACCATCGCCCGGCGCGATTGCGACATGCCGTACCCCGGATGCCGCGTGGTTCGTTCGTCGATGGCGCTGTTGCGGTTCTTGCCGGTTTTGGTGACGGCCTGGTTCTGTGTCACATGTGGCGTCACGCCGATGGCGCGAAGATTGGCGACATGATCGGCGGTATCGTACGCCTTGTCCTCGCCGGCCGTGATGCGGCGGCCTGCGGCTTTGCGTCTCGCCTTCAGCATGGTCTCCGAAGCCCGGCGTTCGGCGGTGCCATTGGCATGCGTGACCCTGCCGGCCACCGCCAGCCCATGCCGGTTCTCCATGGTGGCGTGGCCCATATAGCAAAGCTTGGCCTCCCGTCCGGCCGCCTTGCGATAAAGCCGGCTGTCCGGGTCGCTGGTACTCGCATGAGTGTCGTTCTTGCGCTTCTGGCCGTGGAAGTTGGCGCCGTCATCATCGTCGCCGCTGCCGTCTTTGGGGCGAAAACTCTTCTGTGAAGCCCAGGCCTCGATCAGCGTTCCATCCACCGAGAAGTGCTCGTCCGACAGCAGCGGCTTGACCTGCGGATGGTTCAGAAGCCTGGTCATGAACTTCGTGAACACATCGCCGTTCTGCAGCCGCTCCCGGTTCTTGGTGAAGGTGGTCGGGTCCCAGACCGGATCGTCCGGCGACAGTCCCACGAACCAGCGATACAAAAGATTGTAGTCCAGTTGCTCCATCAACTGGCGTTCCGAGCGGATGCCGTAGAACACCTGCAGCAGCAAGGCGCTCAGCAATTGCTCCGGAGGGATCGAAGGACGTCCCTCGCTGGCGTAGAGCCTCCCAAGGCTGCGGTTCAAATCACTCAAAACATCCCGGACGAGTTCCCGGACCTTCCGCAGCGGATGGTTCGCTGGCACCCGCTTATCCGGCGCAATGTACGAAAACAGTCCGCCCTGATCCGTAAACCTGCCCCGCATGATCATCTCCGCCGATTCGAGATGATCAAGTGAATCATCAAGCCCCCTCCGTGGCGAGGGGGTTCTTCAGCAGACTG
>NZ_PYCN01000146.1 GCF_003062295.1 Bradyrhizobium algeriense
GCGCCGTGTGTTGCGTAGCGTAAGAGTTGAGTAGAGAGCGCCGGGGAGCCGGCGGACAAAGCCGATCGCCGTTAGTGAAACGACCGGCCAACATCCATCGGTCTCAACCGACTTTTGCAACAAAATCTGCCACAAGGGGACTTCTTGGGCGGCGCCTCGTTCGCCCTGAAATGCAAACGGACTTCGCTCTTCAGCGCGCGCTACTGAGATGTTCTGACAATTTATCCGTTTGAGTAGGAGCTGCTCGAAAGCTCAGAAGAGAACCGATCCTCCAGACTGCGACTCCACCAATGAACATAACGAGGGGCTGCGGCCAGACGGTGGGAATTGTACGCACCTCAGCTTCAAATGCGAGTCGCAAGGTGTGGTATAACATAATGCATCCGATCAGACTGATCACGATGCCAGCCCAAGGTTCGATGCTGCGCCGCTTGGTCAGCAGCACCGCAGCTCCGATTAATGCTGCGTATTCAACGAATGTCGCCGCGACACGCAATGCTCGTGTAACCGCGGCATAGTGCGCATTCCTTGCGAAATGCCATCCCCAAACATCGGCAGCAAGCCCGATGCAAACGACGATTGCGTAAGCCGCTAAGACAGCGTAGCCGAAGCGAAGCCATGCATGCGGCGCTGATATTGTCTCTACCAGCCGTAGCGCGCCGGCTGCCGCCGCGAGGGAGGCGATCTGACCAGCTGTGTAGATCATGATCAAGTCTGTCAAGCGAGCCGGCTCATAATGGCCTAGAGCGCCAACGACCTCATAGCCCAGACCTTTAACGATGTTCATCGCCCAAAGAAGCGCCGGCAATGCGAAAGCTGCTGCAACCCAGCGCGGTGCGCCAAGGGCGTTTACGGCTCGAAAAGCGCCAACGACGCAAAGGATGCATCCGGAAGCAGCGAACAGCCAGTACCAAACAAAAATCGACGAACCCGAAGTCAGCCATGCGGACATTGCAACCAACGCCGCTAGTCCGGTCGCAATGGCCAGGTAGGATCGTGGAGGCATCCAGAAATATCCTTGTCGGGGCGCCGAACACAGGAACGCGAAGCTAGTCATCGCGCGGTCTATAGATTAGCGGAATAGTTGCGGGACACAATGTCTGCAACGGGTCTTGGTTGCGTAAAAACGTCCTAGCGGAAGCATAGACACGTCGCGAGTTTGGCGACGTGGCGGGCGCAGTCATTTTGCCGAGTTTGGCGGCTTTTTCGATTTGGCCGCTCGCCTAATGCGGAT
>NZ_PYCN01000147.1 GCF_003062295.1 Bradyrhizobium algeriense
CGTGCGCTCGGATCGCCGGCCGCGCAGTTCGCGCTTCAGCTTTTCGATCGCCAGCTCCAGACTGGCAATCAAGGCCTCACTGTCCGACAGCATGGCCTGCGCATTGGCGGCTTGCGCCACCGCAATGTCCCGCTCGGCGACGACGGTGTCGCACTCGGCAACAACGACATCACGTTCAGCCTGTAACATCTCACGCTCGGAAAGCAGCGCCAGATAGGCGCTCGCAAGGTCCGCAGGAAGATCCACAGGCTTCGAGATCATGAAGCCATTCGATCAGATTCACTCAATATTTTCAATGCAATAATGCTATCCGACCCGTGTCGGACGCCAGGTTTCCTGCGGATTGCGCCAGTCGATCCCGGACAACAAATAAGACAATTGTGCCGGTGAGATCGCTACCGCGCCGCCCTCCATATTCGGCCAGATAAACCGGCCCTTCTCCAGTCGCCGGGTAAAAAGGCAGGCGCCCAGACCATCATGCCAGATGATCTTCAAAATATCCGATCTGCGGCCCCTAAAGACGAAGAGATGCCCTGACATCGGATCATGTTTCAGAACCTCCTGCACCCGAAGCGCCAGGGAGGGAAAGCCACAGCGCATGTCGGTATACCCCGTCGAAAGCCAGACCTTGACCCCTGTTCCCATCGGAAACGGATTCACCGCAGCACCTCCAATCCGCGCATGATCCGAAGCAGCGCTTCAACGTCGACATCGCGGTCCACGATCACACGGCGACCATTCGCGCTGACAACCTCCATCCGGCCGGCATTCGGCAATGACCCTGCTGCCTCTACCTCTGGCATAAGCAGCGCCGGGACAAAGCCATCGACAGGCGACGCAACATCCAGTTGCCACGCTCGTGCGAGCCGGCGCCATTCATATAACTGCGAGCGCGATATTCCATGTCGCCGCGCCGTCGTCGCACACAAGCCAGGTTCCGAATAGCTCTCCGCGACAATCTGGAGCTTCATCTCTTTGCTAAAACGACGACGCCGACCCGTATCGACAATCTCAACTCGATCCATAGCCGCACTGTCCTTTTTGACGTCAATAAGGACAGTCAGTGCCAAATCCGACAATTCCTACAAGGCGGCCCACCTCGGATGCGTACGGCAATCAGAGTGGAGCCCGCCGGCAGCGCTCCCAAGACGATACCGTTCCGACAGTGTCACCGCCCCGCATTCCGCCAAGAAGCCAACGAACCGGCGAGCACGGTTTACGTATTTGACAGAC
>NZ_PYCN01000148.1 GCF_003062295.1 Bradyrhizobium algeriense
GAAGGCCGGTGTGTGGTTTCGGCGTGCTCGTCTGCTCATCGTCGCTCCTGATTCGCAGGCACCAGCGTGCCCGCTGTCAGGCAGAAACTCCACTTACCGACCTGTTCAAATTTGCGGAGCCGGCTCTCGCTGTCGTCTTGCCTGCGCCTCCCTTGAAAGAGCAACACGTCAAAAGCTTCATGTGTCGTCCGACCCTTGTCGTGAAAAGAAGATAGAGGGGTAGTGTCGTACATCCGTTTGTTTGAAGTATTGTGCAGCGAAAGGCGAGTGGGAATTGATTGTGTTTAGCGACGTACTGAAGTGGACCCCGGAAATAGGACCAATCGTTAAGGTGTGAAGCGTCCTGCTCTGTCTCAACCGATGGAGTACGGATATGACCAAATCACGCAAGAAGTTGATGCCGCATTCAAGGCCAAAGTTGCCCTGGAGGCCCTCCGCGAGGTAGCGACGGTGCCGGAGCTGGCTCTGTTGCACGGCGTTCACCCGAACCAGGAACCAGGTCTATGGCTGGAAGAAGCAGGTTCGCAGGTTCTCGACAATTTGACGAGCCTTTTCGCGCGCGGCGCGAGCGCCTTGGGGGATGGCGAGGAGGAGCATGAGCGCGAGACGGCGAAGCTCTATACCAAGATCGGCCAGTTGACGGTTGAAAGGGATTTCTTGGCCAGGACGCCCGGGCGATGAGTGTCCCCGAGCGCAGGGCGATGGTCGAGCGGCCAGGCGAGAGTTTGTCGGTTCGCCGGCAATGTGCGCTGCTGAATCTGGCGCGTTCGGGCGTCTATCGCCGCGGGCCGGTCACCGGCGCCGACGATCTGTCATTAGGTCAAGTCAGATTGGGACGACAAGCGCTTCTGCAATGAGATAATCCGGTTGAGCAGTGCGCGCTGGCGCGCCACGGCCTCGTCTTCTTCCGGTTTCAGCGCAGGTTCTGTCTGATGGGCTTTTGAGCCCTCGAACGTATGATCTTCGGCCTCGCGCTCGCGCCATTGCTTTACTGCCCCCTCATCGGCCGGCCCGTGTTGCGCTTCCTCTTCCGCAGTTGGAGTTTCTACTTCATGTCGGACCCGACACTTATCCGCATCCTGGTCGGCAAGATCGCGATATTTCTCGCCGTGACCGAGAGCGATGGGATCCGGAGCGAAAGTCTCTGCTTGATTAACGGCAAAAAGACCGCGGTCGCTTGTGCCGACGACCTCTTCTCCCTCCTGCCCGCACTGCAACGGCGT
>NZ_PYCN01000014.1 GCF_003062295.1 Bradyrhizobium algeriense
ACTACGGGGACGGCCTCCACCGCGCTTGACGTCGAGCCAAAACACTGAGATCAGAAAATGCACCTGACGGCACCATCACACTGGTCGCGATCGATCGGAATGGGTGGTCACAATCCGTCGTAGCGGGTGGTCGCGATCGTCGGAATACGCACTTCCCATATCTGCCGGGCCGCTACTATGAGGCGCACGCCCTCTACTTCTGGCCAAGTGTTGCCCTTTTAGCCCTTGCACTATTTTTCATTTTTCATGGATTGCAGCGACTAACTCGGAAGGTGGAATAGCGCGGCGTATTCCGCATTGCGCCACGCCCCTCTTAGAGGAGAGCGAGCGCAGACGAAGTGGTAGGCAAGAAACCAACCATAATGCAGAGAAGTCGTGGAATTCGCAGTGAGTAGTCCGGATGAGCGAAGCGACATCCGGGACTACTCTCACATCTCCCCGGATTTCGCTGCGCTCATCCGGGCTACGCTCGCTGCACCCCCGGTTCTAGGAGGAACATCGAGGTTCTTATTTGATTTCCCACGTCGTGTTGTGCGGGATGTCCATCGCGAAATAGCCGCCCGGGCCGGCTGGCGCAGGCATGGTTATGCAGGCAAATGGTTCACTCCCGGTGATCCCCTTATACTTCCCGGTACCGCCGGTGATGATGTGGGTGCCACAATCCATTTTCGGCTGCGACTTATCGAGGTCGCGCGTATCGAAAGTAGAGAAAACCTTGTCACCGTCGCTGTCGGCCAGCACGCAGGCGCCGTCGATGTATTTCTTGTCGCCGGACGCCACATTCAACGCTACGCAATGGGCCGACATCTTGTCCAGCATCTTCTCTCCCTTCATGTTTTGGGTAGTCCCGACCGCCTCCAGCGTGGTGGCCGTACCGAGTCCTGAGATGTCAATGCTCAGCAACGGCTTGAAAATGAAGTGCGTCACGTAAGGCGTAGTCCCCTTCTTTTCAATCGGCTCTCCCAGGGCAACTGCGGTAGCAATGGCTACCAGTGCCCCGGCGAGGAGCGTTGCTTTCGCAAGTGCCATCGCGGCGGCGGGTATCGCGTATTTGCTCGGGTTGATGGGCCTCATTGGTTCCTCCCGGGATCAAGCGGCGGCTCACGCCTATGCCGCGAACTGCCGCGGAGTTAGAGACGACGTGCTTGCACGTAAGACGCATATCGTTGTCCTTGCTGATGTCGAACTTCGCGCAGGCGCT
Source organism: Bradyrhizobium algeriense (assembly GCF_003062295.1). Classification (GTDB taxonomy): domain Bacteria; phylum Pseudomonadota; class Alphaproteobacteria; order Rhizobiales; family Xanthobacteraceae; genus Bradyrhizobium; species Bradyrhizobium algeriense. The sequence continues at coordinate 1,202 of NZ_PYCN01000014.1, forward strand.
GAACGCCGACGCGATCATGCTCTAACGACGCTTCGCCGCAGACGGACGAAGTATGTGGGAGATTGTGGCTCCGATCGCCGGTTCATGACGTTCTCTCGTAGAACCGGACTCAGACAGGGCCGATGAACGGTTTACACACCTGCAAGAAGGCATAACCCGCACGATCCGAGCGTGCGGCATGGTAGCATCAAGTGCGCCCGACGTCAGCCATCATGGTCTGGAAAGCACGGCACGTATCGTCAACTGGCCTGACCTATCCCGCCATGCGGGATCTGACCATGTTACCGATCCTGAATTAGGTCCGTGCAGCAAGGAGCCCGGATGAGCGCAGCGACATCCGGGACCACTCTAACATCGCCCCCGGATATCGCTGCGCTCATCCGGGCTACGCTTGCTATTCGCTGTTCACCACTCACCATTCACTCACTTCGCCAGCCCGAGCGACTTCAGCGCCTTGCCGTTGTCCTCGTTGTCCGCCTTCATGAACTCCGCGAAGCCAGCCGAATCCAGATAGAAGATCGTCAGCGCAACACGTTTCGTTATTGTGCCCTACTTGTCCCCAAAAGACGCATGTCAAGAAAAAGCAAGAGCTTCCCACGCCTCCGCCGCTGGCGGCGCGGTGCACGGTGGGCGCGACGGAAGCTCGCGAGAGCACCGCGGGCGGCCCGGATCGTTGGCCTCGTGGCGATCCTGCTTGTGCTCGTCGCGCTGACGAACCTTGTCTATCACGTGATCCGCAAGCCGACTGAGCTGTTTGCCTTCGTTGGCGATGCGCTCGACAAGGAGCCGGCCGAGACGTGGCGGCAATACGGGCCGCTCTTCCGCGCCTATTCCACCAGTACGATCACGCCCGAATTGCTGGCCGCGCTGGCGCAGGTCGAGAGTTCAGGCAACCCGGTGGCGCGCACCTACTGGCGCTGGCGATTAAGCCTGAATCCTTTCGCGATTTACCAGCCCGCCTCCAGCGCCGTCGGCCTCTTCCAGATGACCGATGCGGCCTACACCGAGGCCGCGCGGTCCTGTGTCCGAGAGAATGCGGTCACAAGCACCGGCTGCGGGTTCACCAGCCTCACTATCCGCGCGATCCCGAGCCATGCCATTGAGCTCGCGTCCGTGTATCTGGCTCGCAATGTCGCGGCGGTTCTCGCCCGCGTCCCCGATGTGCCGGCAAGCCTGCAGCAGAAGCAGGATCTCGCCGCGTTTATCCATCTTTGCGGCGGCGGTCCCGCCACAGCCTTCGCGCGCCGCAACTTTCAAATGATGCCCGGCGAGCGGTGCGGCGATCATCTCGTCACAGCCTATATCGTCAGGGTCAATGCGATGAAGCGGCAGTTCAAGCGCCTGGCGGCCGATGGCGGGTTCCAGAATTAACCTGCAGAGCGCACATCAAGCTTAACGCGCGAGTTTGGTTGCTACACGACGCAAGCCGAATAGATTCCGATTGCCGGACGATTTCCCCAAGTCATCCGGGTCCACGCCAGCGAAGCCGCCAGGCGAATTGCCCTCTGCCTGGCGGCTTAGTTTGCGGCTCTCGGCGGGTGTAGCTCAATGATGGAGCGTTGGCTTCCAAGCCAAAGAGGCCGGTTCGATTTCGCGCTTCCCGCACCTCATCCCCGAATGCGTTCAATGCGATTTATTCAGTGGGAGATGCCTATGCCTATGTCGCGCAAGCCCATTAGCGAAGTCGTTCTAGAGATCACTGACATCACCTCTCGACCGGTCATGGCAGAGAAACAACAAGCCGACAGCTACGCCCTCAAAGTAAAGGCAGCGATGACACGACTGAGCGAGAGCAAACGCTAGCCCGCAAGGACGATTAGCCGAAGGCATAATCCGCCGTTCTGCGCGAACCGAGTCAGCGGGTTACGCTTGGCTAACCCGCCCTGCTCGCTATCCACTCACCTCATTCACTTACTTCGCCAGCCAAGCGACTTCAGCGCCTTGCCGTTATCCTCGTTGTCCGCCTTCATGAACTCCGAAAACTTCGCCGAATCCAGATAGATCATGTCGAAGCCGCGCCTGTTCATGAACTCCTTGAACTCCGCGCTGTCCCAGACCTTCTTGATCGCGGTTTCGTACTGCGAGGCAATTTCCTTCGCCATTACGGGAACAGTGCGCTTAACTCCTAAGCAAAGCTGAATGCACTCGTAATGCTCGTCGCCGCGACCAGCCTATGTGCGACGAATGACGTGAGCGCGTTTCAGCTTGAGGTTTTCAATGATGTCTCGTTTGACAAGCGCAAACCAGTTCTTCGGGAGAGCGCCTATGATGCAACTGTCTCGCGCGCTTGGAAGCTTCGACAGCCATTCGGCTGGTCTGAGGTCGGGGCCGGCCCAGGTGAACTCGTTCAACTGATCGGTGTAAATCCAGGACGGGTCCTCGTCCAAGCCGAGGTGTCGCTTCAACTTCCTGGGAACCTCGATCGCCTTTTCGGAAGCGTCAGGCGGTTTGTGCGACATGCCGACGGCATATGCGAGCGTCACCGACGCAATGATCTTCTTCGCGAAGATCAGCGCTACCGGATAGGCTTTTGCGCCATCTTCGCGCGTGTTTTCCTGGGAAAGCCAGAGATACTCATAGGCGACGAGGTTGCCGATCGGCGGTTCGTCCGGGATATGCATGCCTCGGCCTGACGGACCTAGCGCGACGGCGAAGGAGCGTCTTCGATGTCCGGAAGGTCCTCAAGGTCGTAGGGGGCATCGGTCTGGACCTCAGCTTGTTCGATCAACGCGACGTCGCCATCGCTCAGCGCCTCGATGGGGATGGCTCGCCGGTAGGATGACATCATGTCCTTGAATAGCCTCTCCGACACCAGGTAGGACGAGCTGCGACCAGCATGGGTGACCTCAACCGGCTCCTGGATTGCCTTTTCCTCATACTCGCTGAAATTCCTTTGAACTTCAGACGCTGGCACCGAAATCATGACTGCGTCTCCACGCTAACGATGTCTCTAACATAGGCTACGAAGCCGCCAACCGGAACCCTCGGCCACACACCCCTGCGCCACTTTGTGACCTGTCGCCGCCTCGGTGGTCGGCACATCCGGGAAGTTCGGCGCGCTGTTGGGTGAGAAGAACGGATACGCCCCGCCTTGATCAGCAGTATCGACGACAACGAAGGTTCTCCCCGGATAGCGACAGCGCCTATCGAAAATTCTTATTGAACATTGTTCATTTTTGGGTTACTCAACTTGAGCGACGCTCAATAATTCGAGAAGCCGACAATGCAACCCGCCCCCGGTATGGAAGTCTCGATCGGCCGGGGCCACCCCATGGCCCCATGGATCAAGCACGCTCCGACGATCATCACCGTCGGCATGATCGTGATCCTGGCGCTGCACGGACGCATTGCGCAGCCGGCGCATTACAACGAATTCGCCGACCAGTCGGCCGCCTTCGGCATCCCCCACGCAGCCGATGTGTTTTCCAACGCGGGGTTCGCTCTGGTTGCGATCTGGGGCTGGCTGACATTGCGGCCCCGGCGCGCCAGCGAGCATTTGCGCGCCGGATGGCCCGGCTACAGGCTGTTCCTGATCGGACTGTTCCTGACCGCTTTCGGGTCCGCGTTCTATCATCTCGCCCCCGACAATATCCGCCTGATCTGGGACAGGCTGCCGATCGCGCTGGTTTGCGCCGGCCTGCTCGCCGGCGTCCGCGGAGACATTTTTGGCGGATCCAGGACCGGGTTCGACGCAATCGTTCTCGGCCTCTACGCCGTCGCCAGCGTCGCATGGTGGGCTATCACCGACAGGAACGGCGCGGATGACCTGCGACCGTATCTCCTGTTGCAAGGGCTTGCTCTCATCCTCATCCCGCTATGGCAAGCGATCCATCGCGCCCCGCGCACCGATCGCATCGCCTTCGCCACGGCGATGGTGCTGTACATCCTGGCCAAGTTGGCCGAGGTGCTCGACCACGAGATCGCGAACGCTTTCGGTTTCGTCAGCGGACACACCTTGAAACATCTGATCGCGACGGCAGCCACGGCCGCCGTTGTCTGGGGATTGAACCGACGATTTTCGCATGACGGTCACGCTGCGCATCGGGCGGATCCATCGAATCTGCTATAAGCGGCGAATGCATCCCGATGCAGCCAGCCCCCTCCTGCCACTCGTCACCTTGGCCGCGGGCGTGTTTCTGCTGATCGCGCCCCGCATCGTCAGCGTTGCGGTGGCGCTCTATCTGATCGTCACCGGCCTTCTCGGCCTGAACGCGATCTACCACTTCTTCAGATAGGTCCGGAAAGCGCGGGACCGCTGCCCCGCGCTTCGCGCTGCTGTCGTTAGCCGTGCGGGGATGGCGTGGTCGCCGGAGCACTCAGGACTGCGCCTCCGACCGAAACGGGTCCGACAAAGTTCGGCTGCCGGGCCATCTTGTTGCGCATGACCCGGGACAGCCGGTGGCGCGCGCGCTTTGTTGGAATGGACGAAGTGACATCCGAGGTCATTGCATTTTTCAACGAGTCGACCTTCGCGATCAGCGTGGAGAGCTGAGCCGACATCTTCTTCACGTCTTCATGTTCATCCGTGATCTGCGCGGATATTTTCTTCACGACGACCTGCTCGTCTGCGACGCTCTGTCTTAGCGAAGCAAGCGCAATCGAATCCTGCTGAAGACGGGCTGCGTTTTGCTGCAACAGCGAGCTATTCTCCTGCAGGGCGGCAGCGTGTTGCTGCTGGGCCGACGGAACATCCTTTGATGCCGGGCCGGCCAAATCGGCCATCAGATCGGAAATTTTCTGGTGCGGAATCAGCTCCGCCAACATGCTGACATTCGGCAGGGCAAAATCGGCAGGCGTCATGGTGTAGACGGCCGCCGCACTGTTTATTCCAAGCGCGATCACCGACAGCGCCAGGATCGATTTCCGGCTCGATGGCTTGGTCGGCGCCGGGGCTGCCGCCGTGGATGCGGGTTGCTTGCTTTGGCTCTGCTCTTCCGATGTCTTGGTCACGTGCAATAACCTCAAAAAGAAGCCGTCGCCGGATCGTCCTCGCGACGGCTCCTTTTACGCGGCACTCAACTAGAACTGCCTCGGACTTTAGACTGATCAGATTAATTCGGCGTTAGCGCTCAGTCGCGCAGGCGCTTGATGACGTCGATCCGTGCTTGCCGCACGTCGAGATCGCACGAAGCGACAGCAAGTAGCCCGGATGAGCGGAGCGACGTCCAGGACAACTCTAGTACCGCCCCGGATTTCGCTGCGCTCCATCCGGGCTACGCTCGCTCGCTACTTTGCATGGGGTTGTTTTCGCGATTTTTTGTCTGAGCCCTGCGGTTCATCACTTTGCCAGCCCGAGCGACTTCAGCGCCTTGCCGTTGTCCTCGTTGTCCGCCTTCATGAACTCCGCGAAGCCAGCCGAATCCAGATAGATCATGTCGAAGCCGCGCCGGTTCATGAACTCCTTGAACTCCGCGCTGTCCCAGATCTTCTTGATCGCGGTCTCGTACTGCGTGGCAATCTCCTTCGGCAGGCCCTTGGGCGCCGCAAAGCCGCGCCACACACCTTTGTGCCACTTGTGACCCGTCGCCTCCTCGGTGGTCGGCACATCAGGGAAGTTCGGCGCGCGGTTGGGTGAGAAGAACACGAGGCTGCGGATGCGCCCCGCCTTGATCAGCGCCTCGGCCTCCGGCATCGAGCACGCGGCGAAGTCGATGCCGCCGGCCGCGAGATCGGTCAGCGCGGTCGCAGCGCCCGTAGACGGCACCCAACGGATCGAGCCGGGCGAAACGCCGTCGGCCTGCATCAGGCCGGCGAGCGCGACATGCCAGCTTCCGCCCTGCCCCGTGCCTGAGGCCACCACCTTGTTCGGGTTCGCCTTGATATGCGCGAACAGCTCCTTGACGGACTTGTAGGGCGAGTCCGCCTTGACGTGGATCGCGGCGGGGTCCTGGTTGACCAGCGCGATCGGCGTATACTTCTCCCAGGTGAGATCGGTGAGCCCCACCCAGTGCATCAGGTTGATCTCGAGCGTGATGAGACCGAACGTGTATCCGTCCGGCGCGGCGGTGGCGATCGCCTGGTGGCCGACCACGCCCGACCCGCCCGTGCGGTTGACGACGTTCACCGGCTGCTTGAGATCGCGTTCCAGCATGTGGGCGATCTGGCGCGCGACCGCGTCGGTGCCGCCGCCGGCGGCCCACGGCACGATCAGCGTGATCGGCCGCTCCGGGAAGGCCCCTTGCGCGTTTCCGGCGCCGAGCAGGCTTGCGGCCGCAAACGCTGCAAGCGCAAAGTTTCTGACATGGCGAAACATTCGCAAATCCTCCCCTTTTGTTTTTGATGCGCCAGGTGAGACACCGCGACGCCGCGCTTATGCGCTGTCAGCCATTCGGGCGGCGGAGCGCTGACATGTCAAGGGGAAGCGCCGACGCGTTGGCGCAACGGAAATTACGGTGACACTCAATTCCGGAAAGCCGGTAGCAAAGCCGCATGGTGCCCAACAGTCCCCTTTTCGCTTGATTTGCCCGGGCATGACCCTACGGTGCGGTCCGCCAAGAGGGGAACGAGATCGATTATGGACGATGCAATGAAATGCCCGGCATGCAATTCCGAGCATGCCTATCAGGATCGCGGCCTGTGGGTTTGCCCGGAATGCGCGCATGAATGGAGCGCCGAGGCGGCGGCAGCCGTGGAAGCCTCGCCCGAGCCGGGCGTCCGCGATATCAACGGCAACCTGCTGGTCGATGGCGACAGCGTCATCGTCATCAAGGATCTCAAGGTCAAGGGATCGTCATCGGTCGTCAAAGGCGGAACCAAGGTCAGGAACATCCGCCTGACCGAGGCGACCGATGGCCACAACATCGCCTGCAAGATCGACGGCATCGGCGCGATGAATCTGAAATCGGAGTTCGTGAAGAAGGCGTAGCTCGGATGAGCCAACGGGGCGCGCATTCGCGCGACCCGTTGGCTCATCCGGGTTACGCTCGCTGTTCTTGCAGGATCGGCGAACCGAGTTCATCGAAACGGAAGAGCTGAAAGATCCGCTGGCCGTTGAAGTCGAGGATCCTCAAATCATCAGTCTCGTGCAGATTGCTTTCGACGGCTTGAAAATGCCCGCCGTAGCGCTGCTTGGCGAGCGACAACGGAACCTCAAACGCGACGAACTTGCCGATGCCTTTTTGCTTGAGCACCTCAAGAAGCTTCTGATCGGTCAAGGACTCGTGCGATGTGAGAATGAGCAACGGACCGCTCGCCGTCAGCAGCAAAAGCGATTTCATCGAATTACTCCTTCGCGGTTGGACTGAACTCACCCGTCATACCAGTTTAGCGCGTAGGGCGGATTGGCGAGGTAGCCGTCAAGCCGCCAGCAGCTCGTCGAGAAAAAAAGCCCGGCTCAAGGCCGGGCTTTTCGTTCATTGGCGCTTGTCCTGACCGTGGCCTCCGCCACCACCGCCCGGGCCGCCGCCACCGCGCGGTGCGGCCTGCGGTGCGCCGCCGCCCTGCGGCGTCGCGGGCGCTGCTGCGCGCGGAGCCGCCGGGGCCGGCGTCTGCTGCGCGCGTACGTTCGGCTGGCCACCGCCGCCGCGCGCCGCATCGGGCTGCGTCATGCGGGGCGCGGCACGCTCGCTCCGGGGCGCCGCCGCACGCGGCTCGTCATGACCGCGGGCCATGACTGGCGGCGTCTGCGTGCGGGTACGGGCCGTCGGCTGCTCGCGCACGGCGCCTCTCTCGCGCACGGTCGCTCTTGCATCCTCACGCGTTGTCCGCGCGCTCTCGCGCGCCCTCCGCGCGTCTTCGCGCGTCATGCGGTCCTGCACCACCGCGCGTTCGCGCCCTTCGCGTGCGCCACGCGTCGCGATGTCCCGCTCCCGCGTCACGCGTTCCGTCACACCGGCGCGGCCCCGCTCCGTCACGCCGGCACGCGTCCGTTCCTCGGTACCAGCCCGCGTCCGCTCGTCGACACGGGCACGCGACCTCTCCTCGACGCCGACACGCGTTCTCGCCTCGGGCAGCGCAGCGTCGCGCGCTGCCGCCGCGCGGCCGATCCGGGCCGCCGAGCGGTCGATCGTGAGCCGCGTCGCGACATGCTCATGCGATTGCCAATAGCCGCTCCAGTGGGCGCGGCGGTGATACCAGGGACGTCCCGCATAATGGCTCGACCAGTACGTGGTCAGCGCGAACGGCACGATGGGAACGTCGATCTCGTCGACATAGTCGGGCAGATAGACGTAGCGGTTGCGGTAGAGATATTGGAGATATTTCGACGACACCCAGCCGCGATCATCCGACCAGCTTACATCGCACCAGGCCTTGCCTCTGAAGCATCCGTGGATGTTGACACGGGTGCCGCCGGGAATGCGGTCGACCGTCGGAAAGCCTTCACCGGGCCCTGCCTTGAGGCTGACCGTAGTAGTAACGATGCCCGGCGCCGCCAGTGCGGCGGTCGGCATCAGCAGCATGGCTGCTGCGATAAACAATCCTCTCAGTTTCATGGCGCGTTCCTCCTCTTAAGTGGGAACGCTGTAGCGAAAAAGGCGTTCCCTAAAGGAGTGGTCGCGTTATCAGAAGAATGCAGACGTCTCGCAGGCGCGAGACGCGGCGCTCTTGTTTGTCATTTGCGGGATGCGGCCCATGCGCTGACGCCGCCAGGACGGCATTCTCTATCGGCGTACGCCCAGCGGTTTAACTGCCCCCTTCTTCCACAGTCGAAATCCGCCCTCGAACGCGTTGGTGTTGGCGCCGAGGCGGACCTTGCGCGGCAGCTTGTCGATCTTGTCGGCGTTTCCGCCGCCCAGCATGACGTAATCCGGCTCCAGTGCAGCGAGCAGACGCTTCAGGACGTCATCGACGTCGCGTTGCCATTTCTTCCTACCAACGCGCCTGAGGGCTGCGGCGCCGACGCATTGCTCGAACGTCTTGCCGTGGCGGTACGGCAGGTGAGCGAGCTCCATCGGTTCCAGAATGCCATCCACGATCATCGCGGAGCCAAGACCCGTTCCCAGGCCCAGGAACAGCATCCGGCCGCCCTGGTAGCTGCCGACCGCCTGCATCAGCGCATCGTTGACGACCTTTGTCGGGCAGCCGAAGGCCTTTTCGAAATTGAAACCGGCCCACCCGAGACCGAGATTGTGAGGCTCCGACAAGGGCCGGTTGTTGACCACAGGTCCCGGATACCCGACCGCGATGACGTCATATGACCAGTCTTTCGTCAGCGCCTTGACCTTCCTCACCATCACTTTCGCGGAAAGGTCGGGACCGGACGCAAACGCGCGCCTGGTTCGCTCCCTGTTGGTCATGACCTTCACGCGCGAACCACCGACGTCGATCACGAGGACCGTATGCCGCGATGCCCGCTTGCCCGTTTTCTTCGCCATGAATTCGCGCCCTGCGCTGTAGCAAGCGTAGCCCGGATGGAGCGCAGCGCAATCCGGGATCACTGACACCACCCCGGATTGCGCTGCGCTCCATCCGGGCTACGCTCGCCTTGATTGTGGAACGATCGAACATGTTTTTACAGTTGCGCTGCTACCAAGACGCTTTTTCGCTGCTTTGGCGCCAGGTGTGGCAGCCGGCACACACTCCCAGTCTTAAGCGCGTCGGCGCTCGCGAAAGAGCCGCACTGTTCACAGACTTGCCGCAAATGCGTGTGGAACTTTCATGGGGACATTAGCCGAGTATCAATCCATGCGTTTGTCAGCTCTATCGACCGCCGCCGCCGAGCGCGCCGGCGTGCTGTGTTGTGTCTTGTTCATGGTGATAAGCGCTCAAGCGCTCGCGCAGACGTCGGCCACGGACAATCCGGGCCCGACCGCAGCGCAGCCCTCGGCGCCCGCGCAGGAAAAGCCTGCGGCCGCTGCCGAAGAGAAACCGCCTGCCGCGGACGACAAGCCCGCCATCGCCGAGCAGAAGCCGGCCCCCGCGGAGGAGAAACCAGTAATCGCGCAGGACAAGCCCGCGGCGGTGGAGGAGAAGTCGGCCGCCACGGACGACAAGCCTGCCATCATCGAGCAGAAGCCGGTCCCCGCCGAGGCGAAACCAACGGTTGCGCAGGACAAGCCCGCGGCTGTCGAGGAGAAGTCGGCTGCCGCGGACGACACGCCTGCCATCATCGAGCAGAAGCCGGCGCCCGTGGAGGAGAAACCAGCTGTCGCGCAAGACAAGCCGGCGGCCGCGCCGGAGAAGCCGGCCGTCGCGGACGCGAAGCCTGCGGTCGTCGAGCAGAAGCCGGATCCTGCCGTGGAAAAACCAGCGGTTGCGCACCAGAAGCCCGCCTTGAAGCAGAAGTCTGCCGCCAGGCAATCAGCAAGCGCTGTCGGCAGCGCAGTGGCAGAGCACAGTAAATCAGTGCAACCGGCCAAGGCCGCCCGCAAGCCGCGCGAGCGGACCATGGTCATGCTCTGCACCCACTTCCGCACCTACAATCCATCGTCCGGGACTTACCGGGGCTACGACGGCCAGACGCATTCCTGCCGATAGCAAGCGTAGCCCGGATGAAGCGGAGCGAAATCCGGGGACACGGCGTCGATAGACCCCGGGTTTCGCTGCGCTTCACCCGGGCTACCAGCCAACAACTCATTCCATCATCGGCCGGCCGATCCAAAGTCTGTTGAGCCAGCGCACGGCGAGGTCCGGCTGCTTGTCGCCTTGCAGGCGCGCCAGCGCCTCCTGATAAGGGCCCACCGCGCGCAGGCGCATGGGAAGGCGGGGATAGATGCGACGGATCCACGTCAGCGCCCGGTCCATGCTGCGCGCTTCGCGTTCGCCGAACTCGAATCCGAATTCCTGGGCCAGCCGCTCCGGCAACAGATGGGCCGTCAGCGCGCGATACCATCTGGGCACGCGCAGTCCTGTGGCGGAGCCTGAAAAGATCTGCTCTGCGATGTCGCGGGCGGCGGGACTGACCGCAAGAATATCCGAGTGCGACATCGCCTCCGTGTAGGCGGCGAACGACGTCCAGTCCGCAGGCAAGTCGGCCGCTCGAATGCCGAACAACGCCGCGTACAGCTTTGCCTCGGCCCAGTATTGTTCGCGCTCGCTGTTGGTGAGTGCAGGCAGGACGAGATCATGCGTCTGCAAAGCGGTCTCCACCAGCGTGGCATGAACCCACCGCAGCGCCGAGACTTCATTGGCGTGGTACGCCGAACCGGCTTCGAAGCGGCCTGTCGCCTCTGGCAATGTTCCGGTTATCGCAGCGTGACGCCGATGCAGCCGGCGGCTTGCGGCCAGCGCCTGATCGAGCGTGCCGAATACCATCGTGAACGTGATGTTGAATGTCCGGTGAAACCGGCCGACCGGATCGGCAAAGGTTTTGGAATGCTCCGATATCGCGGCGGCGACCCAAGGGTGCGCCAACTGCAGCAACAGCGCCCGCCCCGCGCCAAGGAAAATCGCCGCCTCGCGGTCGACCCGCCACGTCAGGGAATCCGGGCCAAAGATTCCCTTGATGGGTCCGGCCGCCGCCTCGCGCACGGCGTCGAGGCTGTTTTCAAAATCATCCGCGGACAACAGCAACGGCATGTCCTCAAGCGGGCCCGCCTGCCCTCACCCACCCTCCGGCTTGATCCCGGCCGCCTTCATGATCGGCAGCAGCCGCGCTTCCTCGCTGTCGCGATAGGCTGATATCTCCTGCGGCGTGGTCGGCCAGGTGGTGGCGCCGAGGTCGGCGTAGCGCTGTTGCACCCAGGGGTCCTTCAAGGCCTTTGCGGTGAGTGCGTTGATCTGCGCGACGAGGTCGGGCGGCATGTTGGCGGGGCCGATGAGTGCGGTCCATGAGGTGATCTCGTAGCCGGGCAACAATTCGGCCATCGCGGGCACGTCGGGAAGCTCCGGCAGCCGCGTCTTGGCGGTGACCGCGACCGGCCTGATCGCGCCGGAACGCACGCTCGGCAGCGAGCCCGGCAGATTGTCGAACAGCAGATCGACATTGCCGCCGAGCAGGTCGTTCAGCGCCGGCGCGGCGCCGCGATAGGGCACGTGCCTGACCTGGACGCCCGCCATGCTGTTCATCATCTCGCCGGAGAGATGCAGCGTGGTGCCGAAGCCGGCGGACGCGTAGGTGTATTTGCCCGGCTCCTTCCTGAACGCCGCGAGCAATTCCTTGATATCAGCGGAAAACAGGCCCTTTTTCGCTGTCAGGATGTTCGGCAACTGCCACATGCCGGAGATGAAGGTGAAATCCTCGCGCGGATGATACGGCAGCTTGGCGTAGCTGCCGATCGCGAGCACGTTGGAGGCGATGCCGCCAAGCCCGACCGTGTAGCCGTCCGCCGCAGCTTTCGCGATCGCATCCGCGCCCAGCACGCCGCCGGCGCCGGCCTTGTTCTCGACCACGAAGGTTTGCCCGGACAATTCGCTCATCTTCTGGCAGAGCAGGCGCGACAGCGTGTCGGTAGCGCCGCCGGCCGGAAAGCCGTTGACGTAGCGCACCTGGCGGATCGGCCAATTCTCTCCGGCGCGGCCGACCCGCGGCGCCAGCCACGGCGCGGCAACGAAAGAGCCAAGGGTCGCAAGCACGTGACGGCGGTTCACAGACGACGGCATTGGTTCCTCCCTTACAAGGCGTGTGCGTTGCGTCGGCAGCTTGTCGCTGTTCTTTTCTGGCGTTCTGGGCGCCTGTTCGGTTGCCACCAGCTTACGGGCTGCGCGCGATGCTGGAAAGCCCGCTCATCGGGACAAAAGCCGGCGACGATGTCTTCGCCCACTCTTTCGCGAGCCTCCCCCGGATGACGCCACCCGCACCTGCTGCTCGTTTGGCTGCTGCAAGCAAGTAGCGGCCCGGAGTTCTGGTCATCCGATAGACACCACAACTTTGTTCTTCGTCCGACTCCATTTTGTTCTCAAAGAACGAATCGGAATCGCGCAAATCAGCGCGAGCCAATTCTTAACAACGCGTTCGCTCCGCGCTCACGCCCTGATGTCATTCGGCCAGGGATCATCAACCTGCTGCCTGCGGCAACGTTCCAACCGTAAAGCAACTGCGATAAGAGACCTCGTGACGCTTCATTCGACTATTGCCTTAAATCCAGCCTTGCCAACCGAGCCCGACGACATGCCCCCGCTAAAATCCCAGGCCACCTACGACGATTTCGCCCGTCTCGATATCCGGATCGGCAGGGTCGTGGACATCAAGCCGTTTCCCCGCGCCCGCCATCCGTCCTACAAGATCGGCGTCGACGTCGGCGCTGAGCGGATCATGTGGTCGAGCGCGCAGATCACGAATTATGAGCCGGCAGCCTTGCTCGGCTCGCTCGTCGTGTGCGTCTGCAATCTGGGCGTGAAGAACATCGCGGGCTTCACGTCCGAACTGCTGATCCTCGGCGCAAAGGACGCGGCAGGCAACGTGATCGTGCTCGGCCCGCGCAGCGAGGTTGCGATCGGCGAGCCGATCTTTTGATACTCCATTGACATCGTCATGGCCGGGCAGAAGCGCGAAACGCGTCTTCGCTCTTCTGCCCGGCCATGACGAAAAGCGAATCGCATTCAGCAAACAGCCCGGATGAGCGCAGCGATATCCTGGCTACGCTCGCTACAGTTTTGTTCTCCATCCGACTCCAATTTGTTCGCAAGGAACGAATCGGAATCGCACAAATCAGCGCGGGCCAATTCTTAACAACGCGTTTGCTCCGTGCTTCCGCGCGGATACAGCGGAGAAGCTACAACGAAGCCGCGCCGCGTTGTCCTTAGCGAATGGCGCGAGCGACGGTTTCGGTCTGGCGTTGTGCGGTCGTGATCCTGTTCCGCGGCGTCAGAACGGTTAGCTGAACGGCAGTGGCCGACGTCGTGACCGGCGCCGCTTCCTCGACGCTCTCAGCGCCCAGGACCTGAAGCTGCACGGCCGACACCGGCAAGCCCGCCTTTTGATGGGTCGGCAACTCGGCAGCAAAGCTGGCGGTAGCAGCCGTCATCGCGAGCAAAGCGGCGGCAACCGCTAGAGAAATCTTCTTCACATCAATTCTCCCGGGAATAGCTTTAATACCAGCTGGTAGTCGTTTGGCGCGTTGCAATGGTTCACTGCTGCAGCGAATAATCAGGCAATAGAGAACGCGGAATCGTGCGTTAGTCGCACGACCAGCCGCGAGGATTCGCTGGAATTTTCACATGCTCCGCGGATCGAGATCACCGCGATGCGGTCAGCCGCCCAGCACGTTGCCCCAACCGTCGAACACATACTCTCTCCACGCGATGGTCCCGTCATCACGGAACACGCTGGAGCGGCGGAAGTCGTCGGCTTCTTCGCCGGTCCAGCTAATGATCTGGTCGGCCGTGAGGTCGTGCAGGACTGCCGGCTCGGACGGGTCGAAGGTCGTCATGGAATGCATGGCTGGCGCTGTCATCATGCGCATGCAACGCTTTCGCGGCAGGAAAGGTTGCGTTCCGGCGCGCACAGCCAGCATCCGCTCGCAACCTCCTCGCCGCAGGTCGGAAATGTTGTCCCGAATATCGTTGTGCCATATTTTTGATGCCCCGCGTTACGCGCGGCCTTGTTCGAAGGGACGTCAGCGGGTTACGATTCCGCCTTCACGCTTCGGCGCACGAAGCTCCTACGCCTATCGCAGGGTAAGGATCGCCATGAACGGAAATCGATATTACGGGGTTCGGGTCGAGGGCGCGAAATACGGCGTGGGTTTTGGCTCAGCGCTCGCCATCGCGATCTCCTATACAAACAACCACTCGATCCTCTGGGCGATCATCCATGGCATCCTGGGCTGGCTCTACGTGATCTATTTCGCGCTGTTCAAGTAAGTGTAGGGACAACTCTCACATCGCCCCGGATATCGCGGAGCCTGTCATCACTGTGCGAGCGCAATTGCGCTCGTCGCGGGGCGCGCATTCGCGCGACCCGTTGGCTCATCCGGACTACGCTCGCTCCATTGGCATCGTCATGCCCGGGGGCAAGCGAAGACGCGCTTCTGCCCGGCCATGACGAAGAGCGAATCGCATTCAGGAAAGTGCCGATCGACTCAGGCCGCCTTGGCGGTCTTCTCCGGCGGCGCGGTTTCCATCGCCCGCATGTAGAGATCGAGCAGGCTTTCGCGCTCGTCGCGCTCGTCCTGGTCCTGCTTTCGCAGCTTGATGATCTCCCTTAGGATCTTTACATCGAACCCTTCGCCCTTGGCCTCTGAAAACACTTCCTTCTTCTGCTCGTTCAGCTCCTGCAATTCGCTGTCGATATTCTCGATCCGCTCGACGAAAGAACGAATCCGGCCGCCGGGAATGGTGACGTCAGACATGGTGCCTCCCTGTTTAATGAGGTTGTGAAAATGCCCGCAAACAAATAACCAATGTGTTAACCTCGGAGGGTTCCCGCGCTTGGCCAATCAGATAATCCCCAGACCAATGTCATGAACGTGATTTCGATTCAGTCGCAGGTTGCCTATGGCCATGTCGGCAACAGCGCCGCGGTCTTTCCGATGCAGATGCATGGGATCGACGTCATAGCCGTGCCGACCACGCTGTTGAGCAACCGGCCGGGCTATCCGACCATCCGCGGCCGGGTGCTCGATAGAGAGCTCGTTGCCGATCTCCTGCGCGGGATCGAGGAGCGCGGCGCGGTCGACACCGCCACGATGATCCTGTCGGGCTATCTCGGCTCGGCCGACAACGCCGCCGTGATCGCGGATTTTGTCGCGCGCGCCAAGGCCAAAAATCCCACGCTGCTCTATTGCTGCGACCCCGTGCTGGGGGATCGCGACCGCGGCCTGTTCGTCCACGCCGACATCCCGCCGCTCGTGCGTGACCTGCTGTGTCCGCTCGCCGATATCATCACGCCCAATCATTTCGAGTTCGAATGGCTGTGCGGAACGAAGGCGGCTTCGATCGATCAGGTGCTCAAGACGGCGCGCGCATTCATGGCGCGCGGAACGGTCGTCATCACCAGCGCCGAGCTTGCCGATACGCCTAAAGGCGAGATCGAGACCTTGGCTGTCGAGCGCGGAAAAGCCTTTCGCGTCCGCACGCCAAAACTGCCGATCAGCCCGAACGGCACCGGCGATCTGTTCGCCGCGCTGCTGGTCGCCGCGCGTCTGCGCGGCGCCGACACGCCGGATGCGCTGAGCCACGCCGCGTCTGCCATCTTCGCCGTGCTGGAATGCACCGCGGCCAGCGGCAGCGAGGAGATGCGCATTGTCGAGAGCGCAGAGTTGCTCGCCCGGCCGCAACGCAAATTCGAATGTATCGCCGCCGGCCAGGTAGCAAGTAGCCCGGATGAAGCGCGGCGCAATCCGGGATCACCCTAACGCCGCCCCGGATTTCGCGGAGCCTGTCATCGGGCGCGCATTCGCGCGACCCGTTGGCTCCATCCGGGCTACTATCTGGAGAGAAAAATGAGCCGTTTCTGGAGCCGCCTGACGCACGACCTGAAACCCTATGTACCGGGCGAACAGCCCCGCATGGCGGAACTGGTCAAGCTCAACACCAATGAGAGTCCGCTTGGTCCTTCCCCACGCGCGTTGGAAGCCATTCGCGGCGAGGCGGCGGATACGCTGCGTCTGTATCCGGACCCACAGGCGTCAGCGCTGCGCGCTGCCTTGGCCACCTACCATCAGGTACGACCAGAACAAGTGTTCGTCGGCAACGGCTCGGACGAGGTGCTGGCCCACGCCTTCGCCGCGCTGCTGAAGCATGATGCGCCGTTGCTCTTTCCTGATATCACCTACAGCTTCTACCCGGTCTATTGCCGTCTGTTCGGCATCGCCTACGAAACCGTCCCGCTCGATCAGGCCATGCAGATCCGCAATTCCGACTATCGCCGGCCGGCCGGCGCGCTCATCCTGCCCAATCCGAATGCGCCGACAGGAATTGCGCTGTCGCGGGCCGAGATTGCTGCCCTGCTGGAGCAACATCCTGATGCTCCCGTTGTGATCGACGAGGCCTATGTCGATTTCGGCGCCGAGACCGCGATACCGCTGGTCGCCTCCCACCCGAACCTTCTGGTCGTTCAAACCATGTCCAAGTCCCGGGCCCTCGCCGGCTTGCGGGTTGGCTATGCGATCGGCAACGCCGAACTGATCGAGGGGCTCACCCGGGTGAAGGACAGCTTCAACTCCTATCCCCTTGGCCGGCCCGCCCAGGCCGGCGCCATCGCCTCTTTGGAGGACGAAGCCTATTTTCAACAGAGCCGCACGCGCGTGATCGAAGGCCGCGAGCGGCTGAACCGCGGTCTGGTCGGGCTTGGCTTCGACGTGCTGCCGTCCTCCGCCAACTTCGTCTTCGCGCGTCATCCGGCGCACGAGGGCGCGGCGCTGGCCGCCGCGCTGCGCCAACGCGCGGTGATCGTCCGCCATTTTTCCGCGCCTCGCATCTCCGACCATTTGCGGATAAGTGTGGGCACCGACGGGCAAATCGACCGGCTGTTATCGGCCCTGTCGGACATCCTGGGCGGCCAGTAGCCGCTTTCGCTCAGGAAATCTCGTAGACCGATACCTTGTCGGCGATGCCGCTCAACGCCACGCGTCTCGGCGTTGGCTTCAGCCCGCTGGTCTCGAGCAGGGCGCGCGCATGCGCGACCACCGATTCCGTCACCACGATCGAGCGTGAGGCCGCAAGGCCCTGGACGCGCGAGGCGATATTCACCGTCTGGCCAAAATAATCCTGCTGGCCGTTGAGCGTGACCGCGAGGCACGAGCCTTCATGGATGCCCATCTTCAGCCGCAGGCTCTGGTGCTGGCGCTCGGCGCCAAGATCGCTCATCGCCTCGCGCATGCGGATCGCAGCGGCAATGGCGCGGTCGGGCGTCTCGAAGGTCGCCATCACGGCATCGCCGATGGTCTTCACGATCGCCCCCCTTTCGGACGCGATAATCTCCTGCAGCAGCCTGAAATGCTCGTTGACGAGATCGAAGGCTGTGAGATCACCGACGCGCTCATAGAGCTCGGTGGAGTCCTTGAGATCGCTGAACAGAAAAGTCAGGCTGAGGATCTTGAGGCGCTGGCCGATGGCGAGCGTGTCGGTCCGGTAGATATCGCGAAAAGTCTGATTGGTGAGGAGACGCGTTGCCGTGAGAACCGACTTGCGCCGCTTCAAAAGGTCATCCAGCGCCGGGTTCGCCACCCATACGGCCGGCAATGCACGGCCGTCGGTGCGGTTGTCCAGGGCGAGGCGCAGCGGCCCGGGGCGCAAGGTCACGGTATCGACCGGGACTTGGACCCTGTTGAAGATCACCGACAGGTTCTGGCGCTCGCTGGTCTCTTCGCCGCTGACCTCCAGGAACTGGGCCGCATGCGTCACGGGATCGAACATGATCAACGTGCCCTGCGGCACCTGCAAGGAAAGGATGGCCCTTTCGCCCGCCGGCAAGTCGACGATTTCGAGCGTGACCTCGTCCAGCAGCTTCTCCAGATCGTCCGGAAGATCGATCGCCGAACTCCAGAAGATCTGGCGATAATATTCGGCCGCGGACAGTTCGTCGGGATTATGGGCCGCGATCTTGCGCACGCGCGGGCTTACCGTGAAGGTCACCTCGACCAGATTGTCGAGCGTCGTCTCATAGCCCGCGGCGCAGAAAGCGCAATGATAATGCGCCCGATCCAGGGTCTTCAGGCTCTTGTTGGCGGAAAGCACCCCGGCGCAGCTCGGGCACATCACGTTCCAAGTCATCTCGAACATGCCGAGCCCCACCGCATTCAGGAGGGCGGCGATGACCCGATCTTCGTCGATGCCCGCCGTGCCTGCGAGATCAAGCGCGTTCATTTTGTTCAAGGCATGATCCGGGGCATCCCGCACCATACGCTCGAGCATGTCGACAACGGCTTCGTCGGACGACTGACGCAGCGCCGCAAACAACGTCCCGGTTTCGCTCATGCGACAATGCTATCTGAAAGAAGGCCGCGCGAACACCCGCTAAGCCGTCCCGTGCGTAGCCCCGATGAGCATCACGACAAAAAGCCCGCGACGAAATCGCGGGCTTTTTGCGCAAGTGGCGATGGAGATGCCGGTCAGCGAATGGCGCGACCGGTGGTCGGAGCTGGCGCGGCCGTCTCGGCCGTCCGTGTCGTCCGCGATGTCAGGACGCTCAGCTGGTGCGCGGTGGCTGTGGAGGTCAGCGCCGGCGACTGTTCCCTGACGTCAGCGGCTCCCAGCACGCGAACCTGGACCGCCGATATCGGCAAGCCTGTCGTTTCATAGGCCGGCAACTCCGCCGCAAAGCCGGCAGTGGCGCCCGCAATCGAGATCAGGGCGGCGGCTGCTATGGATAGGTAAGTCTTCTGCACTTCAATTCTCCGGGGTAGGATTCGAGGCAGCAGCGTACACCGCTTTTGCTGCGCTGCGATATAGCGATATTGCATTGCAACAATGCAGTTCCCCGCACTCAATTAATGGTGAGAGCCCAGCCAGTTAGCATCGGGCCCTGCCGAACAGGAGAAACGCATGCAAATCGCAGTTGTCGGTGCCGGAGCGGTCGGATGCTATTATGGGGGACTGCTGCTGCGGGCCGGGCATGACGTGACCTTCATCGGCCGGCAGCCGCATGTCGACGCCATCAACGCCCACGGCCTGCTGCTCGAGACCAAGACTTTCAACGGCCGCCTGCCCGCCAAAGCCGCGACCGATGCAACCGCGCTTGCTCCGCCTGACCTCGTGCTGGTTTGCGTGAAGTCGGCCGATACCGAGCAGGCTGGCCGCTCGCTCGCCGGACGCTTGCTGCCGGAAACATCCGTCCTCAGCCTGCAGAACGGCGTGGACAATGCGCCGCGTCTTGCCACCGTCACCGGCCACGCCGTCATTCCCGTCGTCGTCTATGTCGGCAGCGAGATGGCCGGGCCCGGCCACGTCCGGCATCACGGCGGCGGCGACCTCGCCATCGGCCCCTCCGCCGCGAGCCAGGCACTGGCGCAAACGCTTGAGGCCGCCGGCGTCCGCACCACGATCGCCGACGACATCGACAAAACGCTATGGAGCAAGCTGATCATCAACTGCGCCTTCAACGCGCTTTCCGCCGTCGCCGGCATTTCCTACGGCCCGATGCTGGAAGTCGAGGGCACAAGGAATGTCGTGACAAGCGCGGTGCAGGAAGCCGTGTCCGTCGCGCGCGCCAGTGGCGTATCGATCGGCGACGATCTCCTCGCGAATATCCTGAACATCCCGGCCATCATGCCGAACCAGATGTCGTCCACCGCGCAGGATCTGGCGCGCGGCAAGCCCAGCGAGATCGACTTTCTCAACGGCTATGTGGTGCGCAAGGGCGCCGAGCTCGGCATTGCCACGCCGACCAATCATGCGCTGCAGGTGATGGTGAAGCTGGCCGAACGCGGCAAGGCGATGTCCGCACGACGGGCGTAGCGCGAAAGATTGCTAATCCACCACGTCGAGTTTGACCTTGGCAACGCCCTTCCCGACCATCCCGAGCGCATCCGCCGCGGAATAGGAGACGTCGACAACGCGCCCCCGAACGTAGGGACCGCGGTCATTGACCCGCACCGTCACCGACTGGCCGCTGGCGACGTTTGTCACCCGCAACTTGGTGCCGAACGGCAACGTCGGATGGGCCGCGGTCATATCAAGCGTGTTGAACTTTTCGCCGCTCGCGGTTTTCGTGCCCTCGGTGTAGAAGCTGGCCACCCCATGCGCGGCCGTCGTGGTGCCGCGTGCATCCTTGCGCGCGGTGAACGTTTTATGCTTTCTCACGGCCGCCACGCGCCGGATCATTGGCGATGTCGTCCGATAGCTGACCGACGCCTGCCGGCTGGCGCGCAATTCGGATTTTTGGGTGACGACCGACGACTGTGCGCAGGCCGCAAGCGATGCCGCTCCGAGAGCGACAGCCAGCAGCCGCATGACCTTCCCTGCACGCGCGGCCAAAACCGGCGGCGCTTCAAGTCGAGTACGGCCAGCTCTTGCGTCGACGGACGAAGTACGGGTGCAGCCGATGGAACACATGTTGCAATCCCCAGCTCGCGCCCCAGCCCAAGCCGAAATCCAACATGCGGCGATGCCGCAGCCCAATCCGGGCGGAAGCGTGGCCGGATGCGATATGCACTGCTGTCTCAGCGCAATTCAGTTCGAGTGTGGTGATTGTGTCACAGCCTGCAGGACGCCTGCCGCAGAGCGCACGCTCGGGTCGCGCCGCATGTGCGCGACCCACTGGCTCATCCAGGCTACGGGCGCCAGTCGCCTACGCGATCACTCGCTTCTCGAGGATCTTCCGAAAATCCGTTGCCAGGCTGCCGTAGTAGCCGGCCAGCACCTCGTAAAAGGTCTGCTCGGCCTTATCGGTTGCTGCCCGCGCCTGCTGTTCGCAGCGCGAGGCTTTCGTCTCGTACTTCTCCACCTTGGTCTTGAGCTCTGCCACCACCATCGTCGTTACTCCCCGCCACGCTCACGCCCATGATGCTAGGCCGGCAAAGGTCGAAAAGATGACAACCTTGAGGAGATTTAGCAGCGCAGCCGTGAGCAAGTCGTGGCTGATCGCGCGAGGACTACCGCGCCGGCACCGGCGCGGGCGGGCGCAATGATGTCCGCGCCGTGCTCGCAGCCTGTGGCTTCTTCGCCGCGACGCGCTTTCCGCTGTCGATGGATTCCAGATAGGACGTCAGCGCCCAGGCCGAGCTGGAGCCGCTGGAATAGTGTTTTTGCAGAAACAGATAGAGCGTGAGGTGAAAGCGGCCCTTGGCGAGCCCGCGCGGGCTGCGATGGCAGGACGCGCAACTTTCGGCAAACAGTTTTGGCGCCGGCTTGCCCTGATCGAGATTCTGCGCGACGGCCACCGATCCGCCCGTCGCGTCGATCACGGCAAGAACAAGCAGACCGCAGCGCGCTTTGTTTGGCGACATCAGTTTTTCCGGTACATGGAGCGGATGAGCCGCCTCAGGCAGCTCGGGGAAGGCGGAAGATGGCAGGCGAAGCGCAATCTGCTGTCCAGGCGTGGCGAAAAGTGGGTGCGCTTCCGCCATCATTGCGGTTCAATCGGGGCGTCAAGCAGTAGCCCGGCGCCCTCTCAATACGGCGGCTTCTTCTTTTCCCGCTGCGCCCTTGCCGCCTCCATCCACCACACGAGATCATCGGCAAAGCGCGGAAACGCGTGTGACAGCGCCTTGCCGCCCTCGCCGGCCGGCTTGCCGTCTTCGGTCAACGTTTGCGCGATCGGGCCTACCGCGATCGAACTCGAAATCACCACCATGCCCATTTCCGAAAGCGTGCCGTGCCAGACAAGCGCGGCCCGCGCGCCGGAGAAGCGGCCGGCCGAATAGCTGGCGATCGCGGCGGGGCGCCAGAACCATTCCTCGAGAAAATGATCGGTGAGGTTTTTCAGCCCCGGCTGCATGCCCCAATTATATTCGCCGGTCACGAACACAAAGCCATCAGCGGTGCGGATCTGCCCGGCCAGTTTTTCGAGCGCGTCCGGCGCGCCGCCTTTCGGATATTCCTTGTACATCCGGTCCAGCATGGGCAGGCCGATCGCCTTGGCGTCGATCAGCTCGACATCGTCGCCGCGCGCGGCAAACCCCTCGACGACGAATTGCGCGAGCCGGATGCCCATGCGGTCGGAACGGTAGGAGCCGTAAAAGACCAGGATGCGGTTGCTCATGACACCTGCCCCTCAAGACATTGGATGATGCACTCGAACCACACGGGCTATTCCCATGCAAGGCCCAGCCTGCCGACGCGCGCTGAACACTGTAGCCCGGATGGAGCGCAAGCGACATCCGATGCGGTGCTGGAGGGGTCCCGGATATCGCTGCGCTCATCCGGGCTACGCACCGAGCGCCAACAAAAAAGCGGCCGCGAGGCCGCTTTGATGAGGTGACCATCCGGCTCACCAATAGCCGGGGTCGTCGCCGTAATAGGCATAGGAATCGGCGAACGGCGCGGCTGCGATAGCGCCCGCCGTTCCGATCACGCCCGCAGCCACACCGGCAGCCAGCCCGACCGGTCCGCCAACATAGCCGGGACCATAATAGCGGGGACCGTAATGCACGCGAGGTCCGTAGTACACGCGAGGTCCGTAATAGCTGTAGTCATAGCGGCTCGGCGTGCGCACGCCATATCCGCCGAGCAGATAGTTGGAGTTCGGGTAACTAAACCCGATCATCCCGGGCTCCTGGGTCGCTTCCTGCGACATCGCAGGCGTCGCAAGCGCCGTCGCAACGACCGCGGCCGCGGCAAGCAGTGTCAGTTTCGTCATCGCTCGCTCTCCATCTCTATATGAGAGCGAACGGGCGAGATCAGATGCTGGTTCCCGAGACCGGTTTCACGGCGCCGTGAGTTTCAGAGACGATCGCCTGTCTGTCGCCGGCAAGAGAAAGTCAGCAAGAGATAAAGGCCGGCGGGCATTACGCCGCCGGCCTTCTCTTGCAACTGCCGGCTCGGGAGGTCCGGTTCCGCTGCGATTCCATGCCTAAAACTTCACCACTACAGCATTAATAAAATCTTAATGACCGACTGTGAGTTGCATCACGGATGGGCAGAACCATCTGGCGCTAGCTTCGTACCAATAAGAGTAGCTTCGCTTACAGGAGGCCAACATGGCCCAGGTTTATTTCCACTGCTCGAACTCCCGGGAAGTGCGGATCGATCGATCCGGTGAAGCGGTGAGCGACCTCGCCGAGGCGCGCGACCGCGCAGCCGGCATCGTCCGCTCGCTGATCATGGGACGCGACGCGGAAGACTGGCGCGACTGGGTCGTGCATGTCAGCGACGATTTTGACGAAGAGATCTTCGTTCTGCCATTCGCCTTCGTCCTCGGCAAACCGCACTGAGAGGTTGCCATGCTTGCCGGCACGACCGCCTTTCATGCCGCTGCTCCGCCGCCTCGATGCGATCGTGGCACGCTGCCACCGCCTGATCGAGCGCGCCCGCGACCCCTATCGTCCCGAGCGCCACTACATGCGCGGCCCCGGCCCGAAATGGCACGCCGCCAGGCATCGCGCTGACGTCGCAGGAATTGCTCTCTAGGACGCAGCCAACCCCGCGCCCGGCGCGTTCTGCGCCAGATCCAAAAATCCCCCTATTCCGTCTGCGCTTTCCATGCCATGGGTGAGCACCATTCCAAGGTGATCTCCGGCCGTCGACAGGAAACGCAGGCCGTTGGTATCGGCGAACGCCTTGCGCCGCGCGTGCGCGGGATCGTCCTGTCCCTCCCAGATCATCACCGGGAAACCGGATTCCAGCACGGCTTTGCCGGCGCCATCGAGTTGGCCGAGCGCGTCAAAGCAGGCCCGCAGGCCGGACTCCGATTCCGTCGTGACCGATCGGGTCAAATGCGGCGCGGTCAGCCGCGCGAATTTCATGAAGGCGTCGAACTGCAGCGGCCCCTGCCTGGTCGGCGGCAGACCGTTCACCACATCCCAGCCGCCGAGCACCAGCGACGACAGCCGTTCGGGATAATATTTCGCGACGCCGACGCCGAGCCACGCCCCCATCGAATGTCCGACCAGATGGGCGCGGGCGCAGTGGAGATCATCGATCACGGCAACGATATCGCCGGCCCGCTGCTCCTGACGGTAGTGATCGGTGTCCGGCGGCTTGTCGCTCCCCCCGTGGCCGAGTGAGTCCACGCATGCCACGCGGTATCTGTCGGTCAGCGCATCGACGAATCCGCCCTGCTTCCACACGCTGGCGTCCATCAGCATGCCGTGCTGCAGCACGACCAGCGGCCCCTCGCCCTCCACCGTGTAATGAATCCTCTGTCCGCGATGAACGGCAAATGGCACGTAAAATCCCCCTCGTTGGTGATACGCAGATATGTGGTCTTTGTGGTCCGGTTCCAGCGGCCGGAACCCCCGGCCGCAACCTCTCCACAAGATCGCCTTGCTTTCGTCAAACCTCGCTGGCCGTGTGGCGGCTTGGGTAAGGGGCTTTCTGGGCAGAGGGTTTTCAACGCCGCAAAGCATGCTCGCCGCCCGATGCGGGTGACATTGGACTGAGCAAGGGACCGCCAATGCAATCCACGCCAACGCTGAAAGACACCGATCCGCACGACGTCTTTGCGATCGAATCGCTGCTGCACGCGCATGCCGAAAAGGCGCCGCCGCTGGCGCACGATCCGGCCGCCCCTTCGGTGGCGCCGCAAGTTCAAGTCGCGGCAAAGCCGCAGGCCCACGTTGCACCCCCGATTTCGGTCAGCGCGCCAATTCCCCAGGTTGAACCGACGTTTCCCACTCCAGATGTTCGCGATATCCGGGTCGAGAACGTCAGGCCGGGCGAGATCAAGGTGGATGGTCTCAAGCCTCCCGGCGAACGGCCGATGGGCAAATGGGCGAAGCGCCTGACCATGGCGCTGCTCGGCCTGTGCGGCGCCATCGCTGCCGCTGCGTGGCAGCACTATGGCGATCATGCCAAGGCGATGGCCGCCGAGTGGGCACCACCCTTCGTGCTGGCTGCATTGTCCTCCGACAAGGCTGCCGTCGCCGAGCAACCAAATGCGTCTGCAGTTCAGGCTGCCGCAGCCGATCCGGCTGCTGCGCAACCGGCAGCGACGACGCCGGCCCAGCCCGAACCTGCCGCAGCTCCCGTGGCCACAGCCTCGGCGGAATCGGCCCAGTTGCAATCGATGGCGCAGGATCTCGCCACGATGGGCCAGCAGGTCGAGGAGCTGAAAACCACCATCGCGCAGCTCAAGGCGAGCCAGGCCCAGATGGCGCGGGAGTTGGCCAAGGCTTCCGAGGCCAAGGCTTCAGATACCAAGGCTTCGGAGGCCAAAGCGGCCGAAACCAGGCCTGCCGAGCAGAACCTGCGGCCCAGGGTGTCGGCGCTGACGCCGCCCCCACCGCGGCCGGCCGCCCCGCCGCCGGTGCGCAAGCCGAAGCCGGCCTATTCCTATTCGCCCGCGCCGATTGCCGCTCCCGCAGCGCCGCTCCCGCCGGCCCAAGCCGCCGCACCGTTGCCGCCTGCACCGCCCGTGCAAACGATAGCCGATGACGGCCAGCCGGTGGTGCGCCCGCCGATGCCGCTGCGGTAGCTGCGTTCCCCGGATGCTGCGCGGCGCCGACAGCGCGTTCACGCGCGTCTTCGACGCGCTATGTTGGAGGCGAGATGCGCCGCTGATTTGAAGTTCATGCTGGAGATGGGTCGCGGCTCAGCGGAGCAGCGCTACCGGACGATGCTCCGCATCGCCTGGGCCGCACCGCATCCGGGACAAGTGACCGCGCCAATCCGCTAGCTCTGATGCGGTCCCCGCATCATCTTCATGGCGTCCTCGATATGACGCCACTCCCTGGCTTCCTCGACATCGCCCTTGGTCTCGCAATCCTGTGCATTGTGCGCGGCTTGCGCGATCGCGGTGAGGCCGTGCTTCTCCATCATCTGGCGCGCAATCGTGTGGATCTGCATTTCCGACATCATGTCGCTCTCCCAGGGTTCCACCAGTCCACGCCGCAGCGTTCCGATCGTCGCGGCCTGCTCGTGAAACGGCCGAACCGAAAGTCTCGTTCCTCCCGCTGCGATGGATAATTTTCGGACAAATTCAGGGATCGCGTGGTTCCACCTGCAGTCCCCGTAATATCCCGTCCGCAATCTCCCCGAATATCAAGCCGGCCTTCCGACTGGTATTTTCGAGCGCGAATCGCAATCGCGGGAGTCGGACATGGCAAGAGTCTATTTCCACTACTCCAATTCCGAAGGCGTATGCATCGACCAGCGCGGTACCGCCGTCGGAAACCTGGCCGAGGTGCGCGACCACGCCGCCCGCGTCGTGCAGTCGCTGATAACGGCAGAGGGTCCGGAAGACTGGCGCGACTGGACGCTGCACGTCAGCGACGATCTCAACGATGAAATCTTCGAGCTGCCGTTTTCGTCCATGCTCGGCAAGCTGCATTGAGAGGCCGTCATGCTGCTCATGCAACCGCTGCTTCAACGCCTGACAGAGATCGTGATCCATTGCTGCAGGCTGGTCGATCTTGCCCGCAACCCCTACCGCCCCGAACTGCACTACATGCGCGGCCCCGGCCCGAAATGGCACGCGAAGCATCCGGGCATTCAGTAGTCCTGTAGCCCGGATGGAGCGAAGCGAAATCCGGGGCGCCATCAGATGGGCTGATCCCGGTTGCGCCGCGCTCCACCCGGGCTACAGGAGATCCCCCAACTCCGGCGGTTCGAACCAGTTCGTCAGCGACAGGCCGCCGTCGACCACGATCGCGGCGCCCGTGACATAGGCCGATATCCGGTTCGACAGCACCGCCAGCGCCAGCGGTGCCAGGTCTTTGGCCTCGCCGAGCCGGCCGAGCGGAATGTGTCTTGCGAGCGCGGGATCGGCGACGAAGCCACCGGCCGCGATCGCGCCGGGCACCAGCGCGTTGACGCGAATGCCGAAGCGGCCGAACGTCTTGGCCAATTCCTTCACCAGCATCGAAAGCCCCGCCTTCGACGTCGAGTAGTGCGGCAGGTTGCGCGGGGTGCCGGCATGCAGCGAGGTCAAGAGCAGGAACGAGCCGGGTTGTTTGTCGGCAATCAGCTTTCGCGCCAGTTCGCGCGAGAGATGGAAGCCGGCCTCAAGATTCACCGCATGCATCTGCGCCCATGTCTCCGTGGTGACGCCAAGCGCATGATCGGCTTCGCGCCGCGGCGGCGAGGCGCTGTGCACGAAATGCGTCACGCGCCCGAGGGCGGCGGCAGCGTCCGCCAGCAGCGCATCGCGCGCCGCGACATCGGCGAGATCGCCGACCCAGGGCACGGCGAGCTCCGGCCGCGGCGAAGCGTTGACGGCCGCCGTCACGGTGTCCCGGTTCACATCGGCAAACACCGTGCGCAAACCCTCGCCGACCAGGGCTTGCGCGATCGCGCGGCCGATCCCGTTGCCTGCGCCGGTGACGAGCGCGGCATCGCGTGCAAGGTCGAATGGATGGTCGAGCAGGCTCATATCGGGTACCTCCTTCGAGGGATGTCGTCATGCCCAATCAAGAGCGCGAAGCCGCGTCCTCGCGCCAGATATCCCGGGCATCCATCTCTTATCTCATCTCAGCCGCGGATTCATTAGCACGCAGCCAAAGGCGGATTGATGCGAGCTTGCTACCTCGCCAATCGCTCAAAGCGAAAGTTGCGGATCCTGGAGGTGCTGAGCAACGCACCCGAAACATGCCCCTCGGCATTACGTGTAAATCGAATGCGATTCTGCCCGCTCACGAACAGGCGCAATCGCATCGGGTCTGGCCTCGCTAATCCCTTTGAGCTTGAGACAAAGTCTACACTACGCCTTACACCTTGCGCTGTATCAATTCGGGCACCACCTGCTTCGGGAGGTTGCTTTCACCTCGTCCAAAATCGTCCTAACCTTGCTCCGTAACCGGGGGGCGCCGCCATGCAGACCCGCGTTCGAAAAGTCGCCCATGTTCTGGAACGCCTTGGGCTTGCCATGGCCGGCGCAGCGAGCGGGTTGTTTGTGGCGGCGCTGGTGGGCACGAGCCATTCCGTGCTCACCAATCAGGCCTTCCTGCTATTGATGATGATCGGCGGCGCCGTCGGCTTTTATCTCGGTATCGATACGCCGCCCCTCACTGCCTCGAGCGGCGGGCCCGCCGATGGTACCTGGGTCGGCAAAATCGATACGCCGGAACTGCTCAGCGCGATCGGCACCTTCCTCGCGGCGTTCTCGGCGTTCGCCTGCGTCGGCGTGATCGTGCTGCGCCACGATCCGCATTTGGTATGGATATCGATGATCATGGCCGGATGGGTGGTCGGCGTCTCCATGCAGATCGTCGCCGGCACGATCGCCCGCCTGCGCCGCTAATTGGCAGTAAGTAGCCCCGCATTCGCCGTCAGCTATCGTCCTCCAGCGTCAGCACCAGACCGGTCAGCGCTGCGCCGATGCCGAACATCAACCCGTAGGTCGTGACCAGCATCAGCGTGGTCTGAACAGGTGCGCCGCTTTTGGCAACGAGGTCCCTGACATGAAAGGCATCGAACAGGCCGAGCAACAGCACCAGCGACAGCCCAAGCGTCACGCCCATCAGGAAATGGGTAAGCACCGCATTGAAGAGTGACTTTTCCGGACGCATGGACGCCCTGCCTTCGGCATGATGCCATACCAACGCACGGCCGAGGGAACTGGTTCCTCGACGCGGGAACAGAATTCGTCCAGTGCCGCGATGCGTCAGCCGGTCCCCGGGGCGTTTGCAGAACGTTAAGCAAGCGCTGGCATACCCCACGGGCATTCCCAAAAATTTCCGCAATCCTTTTTAGTAAAAAGACATCTTGGGAAAAAAAGACATCGGCTTTTCGAGAATGGAGAATTTCCCATGCGGTTAGGACAAGCGATCTTCTTCGGTTCGGCGGCCGCCCTCCTCACCCTGGCAGCGCCGACGCTCGCCAGAAATTCCAGCGCGCATTCGCATACGGCGAAAGCAACCGAGGCGCCTGCGGCCTCCTCCTGCCAGGCCTATCAGCAGGCGGCCGACGGTTCGTGGACGGGACGCCCCTGTCAGGAGACGGGCCCCAAGGCGCCAGCCCAGCCTCGCTCCGCCACAAAGGGCGTGACCGAAGAAACGCAGTGATGCGGCGTAGGGGGCCAAAGGCGCGTTAGCGACGTGCCCACCATTCATCACCGATCGCGCATCTTGATGGTGGGCACGCTATCGCTCTACCCACCCAACGGACTGCGAACTGATTTGCTTTGCGCGCAAGCGCAATCTCGGCGCGCAACCGCGACAAAACAACACGACGGGCAAATCAGTCAAAACCTGTCCAGCCATTCGCGTAAAAATATTCCGCTTCCGCCGCAGGCCAAATCAGCGGCATAACTCCGCCCGTCTCACCCAATTGAGGGGCGTTGGCCATCGTCACGAACGCGCGCTGAGATGCGATGGACGCGAGAGCTGCGACTGACCGGCTGTGGTCGATCAAGCAGCGGAGCAAGTAAGATCGGGACGCGGGAAAGCCTCCAGAAAAACGATAACCTCCGCGGGCGGATCAGGCTGTATGTCGAAGCGAACTTCCATAATGCTTAAAGAAGTGATCAAGCTTCACAGGTTCGCCGGTATCTCGCCAGAAAAGTCTCTTACCGAGGCTGGCCGCCTGCGAGAGGCGATGGTGGCCGCCGATCAAAGTATGGTCATCGGTTGCTTTGGCGATGATCTCGCCGGCCTCGTCGATGATGACTTTCATGCGCTGCCTCCAGTGCAACGCCCCCTCGGCGCAGCCGCGATGCTGCGCAATTGATCTAACTTCGCACCAGCCCCGGGCGTTCCAATGCACGAAGGTCGCGGATTTCATATTGCCATGCGCCACATCGCGCGGCCCGTGACCTGCACACAAATGAGTGCTCAAGCAAGGGTTCCTTCACCTTGATCTAGGGAACACCCGAATTGGCAATAGCCGAGGCTCGCTTCGCGTTGAAAATCAGACCGCTGCTGCTGGGGGCCAAACGGAGATGTCCGATGGGTGTGGCAGGCTGGCGCTTCGCGAATGTGAAGAGAACTCTCCGCGTCCGAGCGGTCCTTGTCGGCCTGCTGGAAGAGTTGCCGTTTGTCTGCCCGGTGGTAGTCGCAATCGGCTCGACAGTCATGATCGTGATCAAGCTCTGCAAGGATTTGCCGCAGTGAGGCGGTCCGAGCGCCAAGGCGCGCTCATGTGCCGCGCCTTTGTGTACCAAGTAGCATAAAAATTAGCCGAGATTGCGCGACTGCAAATATCCTCAAAGGGGGCGGTCGCGCGGTCCCCCCGGTTCCTCACGCCCTCGGAAGGACCCTGACGACCATCTTGCGAAGGGTCCGCCATCCTTCGAGGGTGCCCGCCGTCACCACGACGACTGCGAGAGCAAATCCGAAACCGGCACACCAACGCCGCACGCCATCGGCATCAGACACGCGAGCAGATCGAACACGTCAGCATCGACCAACGTCGCCAGCGTCATCAACACGACCGCGCCAGCGTCATCGCGGCCCAAACATTTCTATATTGAACGTGAGTACGTACAATTCGGATAGTTTGAGCATCCATAGAACATTCCGAACTTCCCGTTGCGTTTTACCAAACTTCCAACACAGCCTTCCGCTGGACATTTTTCAACAGTTTTCGGTTCTTTTGCAGATAGACGACGATCAATATATTTCTGACGCTTAAAGGTCCAAGGGTGAACATTATCCTCGTACGCCCAAATTCCCCGCTTGTTCCTCTGAGCAACTTCCAAAGCTTCAAAATATATCTCATCAGGCCCATATCTTTCGAGAACCCAAGCCCAACCATTCAGCAACATCTCAATCTCAATATTTCCTGTCAGATATAACGATCGATTGCTGACCATAGAAGCTGGATATCGATCACCCAAATATGGAACAGCGACAATCCGCCCATGCCTATCAAACGATTTGCCTGTATCCATCTTGGTCAGGATATCAATCCAAACTTTTCGCCCTCCGATCAAAGCAGTGAGAAACTCTCTCGCTTCACAACCACCTCTTTGCTCAAGCTCTGGAACATCGACAAAGCCAAATCGAATTGTGGCTTCGAACTCTGTGTGGTCGTTTGGATTATCCGTCAGTTGACGAAGGGCGATCTTGGTGAGGAACCCATCACCATCAAACACTTTCAATACAGGAACCTCAATCGCAGTCGGTGAAGCTGCTTCCTCGAAAAACGTAAATTGATCAGGATCATTCATGACCGGGCTTTTGCTTCGCGAGAGCCGCGCAAGGCGCGCTGGCGACTAATTTAGAATATCCCAATCACATCGTGATTGTCAGCGCGTGCCAAACCATTGCGATTGCAAGCCATCGTCAGGCGTTCAGGCACCGCCCGCGCATGGCAGGCGGGGCGTCCATCCGGTCAGGCGCGAGGCCGTAGCGCGCCGGGGCGGCAAGGCTTACAGGACACCGGGCCCGCCCTCGCCAGCGCACAGGCGGCCACGGGCCACCGGGGGCGCAACCCGACCGGATCAAAGCCTTGCCCGGCGCAGCCCCAACTCTCGCCCAAAGGGCAGGATGTGAAACTAGGGCCTAATAGGCCCGACGCGGTTTCGCCGGCCAGCCGGCGCGCCGCGCCAATTCATAGAAACCCTTAATTGGACGGGGTTTTTCGAGTTTTCCCCAAGCGCAGGAAATCGCTAGACATCAAGTCGTGTGGTCCTGACGCCGCGGTGCTGGCGTCAAGTTCTTGAGAAGCAAGCTTCTTGGGAGCGACGGTGGCAATAGAGCCGTTCACCGGGGAGAGCTCGCTGTAAGTCGTAAAGCCATTGCGCAGGGAAGGCCGGAGTGTTCTCGCTGCCCTGTATGCTCGTGTGCACTTTTGTTTGCGCAAATCGCACGCGAGACCGCGGGTGCAGCAGGCACCCGGTCTTCCCTGCGCCCTCTGATTTTCGAGGAGGGCAAACGAAGATGCAAACCTCGGGTACATCGTACCGCGAGAAGGCGAGGCCGTATTCAGTTCGTAGCCCGGATGAGCGAAGCGACATCCGGGATCACGCTAACACCGCCCCGGATATCGCTTCGCTCATCCGGGCTACAAGCTTCACCCGCAATGACGAATGGGAATCGCTGCTGCACCAAACCCTACGCCGCCCTGCCCAGCCAATCGTCGAAACGCGTCGGCATGATCCGCACGCCGGCGTCCGGCACCAGCGTGCGCAATGCGA
This sequence comes from Bradyrhizobium algeriense, assembly GCF_003062295.1. Classification (GTDB taxonomy): domain Bacteria; phylum Pseudomonadota; class Alphaproteobacteria; order Rhizobiales; family Xanthobacteraceae; genus Bradyrhizobium; species Bradyrhizobium algeriense. The sequence continues at coordinate 33,636 of NZ_PYCN01000014.1, forward strand.
GCGGCGCACCGAAATACGGCACGTCAGCGCTCGACACGATCTTGCTGGTGTCGCCCTGCTTGCGCAGCCAGCGGCCGACGAAGTCCGCAAGCGGCGCCGCTTCGGGGCCTGCGACCTCGCGTATGCCGTTGGCAGGTTCGCCGAGGGTCACATCGGCGAGCGCAACGGCGACCTCGTCGGAAAGCAACGGCTGCATCAACTGGCTGGAGACATGGACCGCACCATCCCTGCGCCCGGAATCCGCGATCGCGCCGACGAATTCGAAGAACTGGGTGGCGCGCAGGATCGTGTAGGCCAGACCGGAACTCGCGATCAGCCGCTCCTGCGCCAACTTGGCACGGAAATAGCCGCTGCTTTCGAGCCGGTCGGTGCCGACGATCGACAGCGCGATGCAGTGCCGCACGCCGGCCTGCTTCGCAGCCGCGATCAGGTTGCGCGTCCCCGTCTCGAAGAAGTGCAGCACCGCCTTGTCCTCGAACGAGGGCGAATTCGAGGCGTCAACGACGACATCCGCGCCTGCAAGCGCTCCTTGCAAGCCCTCCCCGGTCACGGCGTTGACGCCCCTGCTCGGCGACGCCTGCAGCACCTCATGGCCGCGCGACCGGAGCAGAGGTGCCATTTTCGAGCCGATAAGGCCCGTACCGCCGATGATAACGATCTTCATTTCCTCGCTCCTCTCACTGAAGCCGCGGCAACCCCGCGCTGCATCAAAGACGCACGGCAAGGCGCCGGCGTGACAAGCCCCACTGTAAACCCCGGATTAATTAGCACCACCTATACTGGTGGCCCGCATGCTCTGACCCGCGCAAATGGCTTAAATCCCATGAAAATCGGCACCCTCCTGACCGCTGCCATCGTCTCGCTTTCCGCCGTCGGCGGCGGGCTCGCCGTCTATGTGGCGGTTTCGAAATACCAGACCATGGATCAGGTCTCGGTCGCGCAGAGCCGGCTGGAGCTGGTGCGCGCGGTCGGCGACATCCCGCGCTACATGAATCCCGAGCGTGGCTTTGCCACCAACATCATGTTCGGACCTCCCGCCGTGGATCCGAAGCTGCTCACTGAGCTCGACAAATATCGCAAGAACACCGATGGGGCGCGCGACAAGATGAACCGGGTCAAAGCGACCCTGCCCGGCGCGATCGATGACAGTGCCGCCGTCGGCAGCAGCATCGATGCCCTGAATACCCAGTTCGCCGGGCTGCGCGCAGCCATCGACAAGGCCCTCACCGGCCCGGCGGAAGCCCGCCGCGATGCGGCCAGGAAAATCGTCTCCGACAACTCGGCCTTCAACAAGGCTATCACGACGCTGCTCGACGAGCAGGTGCGCAAGATCGCGATGCTCGACGGCACGGCCTACCGGCAAGCAAGCTACGCCAATATCGCCTGGACGCTACGCGACGTCGGTGGTCTCAACTCCAGCCTGCACAAGAATCTCATCGGCGCCAACCGGGTAGCTACCGAAGCCGAGAAGATGGATATCAGCCGCTCGCAGGGGCGAAACGATCAAATTCTGATGTCGCTGCAGGAATTGCGCGGCAATCCCGCTACGCCGGCCAATGTGGCCGCGGCGCTCGACAAGATGAACGCAGCCTATGTCGATCGTTTCGGCAAAGAGCTAAAGCTCGTCAAGGATGGCGCCATCAGCGGCAAATATGAACACGATATGGAGACCTACTACGCAGAGACCCAACTCGGTCTTGCGTCCATCATTACGGTCCGCGATGCCTTCTACGACAACGCCGAACAGGTGCTCGGCGAAGCCTATTCCTCCGCGCGTCTCAGCTTTCTGATCGCGCTCGCGGGTCTTATCGCAGTCGTCGCCGCCAGCGCCGTGCTGATCATGATGGTTCGCCGCCGCGTCTGCAAACCGATCGTCGATCTCACTGCGCGGATGTCGCGGCTGGCCAGCGGTGACCTTGCGAGCGAAATATCGGGCAGCGAACGCAATGATGAAATCGGCGCGATGGCTGCTGCCGTTGGCGTCTTCAAGGACAGCATGGTCGAGGCCGAACGGCTTGCCGCCGAGAAGGCCGCCGAGAACGACGGCAAGATGCGCCGCGCCCAGGTGCTCGACGAACTCACCCGTGTGTTCGAAGCCAAGGTCATCGAACTCGTCGGCGGGCTGTCGTCGGCGTCATCCATCATGGAAGATACCGCGCAGTCGATGTCATCGACAGCCACGCTCACCAACCGTCAGGCGGCCATCGTCGCCGCCGCTTCCGATCAGACTTCGGCAAACGTGCAGACTGTTGCGAGCGCCACCGAGGAGCTGGCCTCCTCGATTTCGGAAATCGGCCGCCAGGTCGCGCAATCGACCGAAATCGCCGCCCGCGCGGTCGACAATGCCCGGCGCACCGGCGACACCGCCCGCTCGCTCGCCGACGGCGCGCAGAAGATCGGCGACGTCGTGACGCTGATCCAGAGCATTGCCGCGCAGACCAACCTCTTGGCGCTGAACGCGACCATCGAAGCCGCGCGTGCCGGCGATGCCGGCCGCGGCTTTGCCGTCGTCGCCTCCGAAGTCAAATCGCTGGCCGGCCAGACCGCCAAGGCCACCACCGAAATCTCCGAACAGATCGCCGCTATACAGGCGGCGAGCGACCAGACCGTGACGGCGATCCAGAACGTCGCCAACGTGATCGCCGAGATCGACCAGATCGGCACCGCGATTGCGGCCGCGATCGAGGAACAGGGCTCCGCGACCAAGGAAATCTCCCGCAGCGTGCAGGAAGCCGCGCGCGGCACCCAGGAGGTCAATTCCAACATCACGGGCGTCCAGAAGGCCGCCGACGACACCGGCGCCGCCGCCAATCAGGTGCTTGGCGCAGCGGAGCAATTGTCCTCGCAGTCCAAGGATCTCGCCGGACAGGTCAACCGCTTCCTCTCGGAGGTGCGTGCGGCTTGATCTGAATATCCGATCGGCCGGAGAAGCCTAGCCGATCCGCTCGAGCATTTTAGCCGCGTAGCCCGAGCACGCGGCGCGCGATCGACTGGCGGTGGACCTCGCTCGGTCCCTCGTACATCCGCATCAGGCGTGCCTTCTGCCAGAGCGCGTTGAGCGGCAGTTCCAGCGTCATGCCGAGCGCACCGAGCGTCTGCATGGCATGATCACAGGCCTCATAGGCCATCTCGGTCGCGAACACCTTGATCATCGAGGCTTCGTGGCGGATGTCCTCGCCGCGGTCGGTCCTGTCAGCGGCATCGCGCACCATCAGCCGGCAGGCATGCATGCGCGTCGAGATGTCGGCGATCCACCACTGGATCGCCTGGCGATCGGCGAGCTTGACGCCGAACGTCTCGCGCTGCCTGGCGTGTTCGCACAGCATGTCGAGTGCCCGCCTGGCGATGCCGATGCAGGTCGACCCCATCTCAAGCCGCCGCGTGCGCAGCCGGAGCTGCATCGGCGCATAGCCCTTGCCGATTTCGCCGAGCACGGAGTCGGCCGGGATACGGCAATCCTCGAACACGATTTCATAGGTCGAGCCGCCGCCGAGCATCGGGATTTCACGCTCGATGACGAAGCCGGGCGTGCCCTTCTCGACAATGAAGGAGGTGATGCCGCCCTGCCGCGCATCGCTGCCGACGCGGGCCATGACGATGATGAAATCGGCGGCGCGCGCATTGCTGATCCAGATCTTGCGGCCGTTGAGCACCCACTGATCGCCGTCGAGCACTGCTCGTGTCTTCATTGCGGCCGGATCACCGCCGGCGCCCGGTTCGGAGATCGCGATCGCCGACGTCATGCGTCCCTCGATATAGGGCTGCATGTATTTCCGCTTCTGCGCCTCGGTGCCGGCCGCCTGCAACATGCGCAGGTTCGGCGAGTCCGGCGGCAACACGAAAGGCACGCAGGTACGGCCGAGCTCCTCGTGGACCGCGGCCATGGTGCGGGTCGGCAGATCGTGGCCGCCAAGATCTTCGGGGGCATCGAGACCCCACAAACCCAGCTCCTTCGAGACCGTCCGCAGCCGATGCTTCTGCTCGGCGGTCAGTTCCGGATGATCGGAGCCCGGCAGCTTGGACTTCAAGTAATGCGGCTCGAGGGGAATCAACTCGCGGTCGACGAATTTCGCGACCGTCTCGCGGATCAGGGCGGTCTCCTCATCGGTACTCATCGTCAAAACCTCTCAGTCCGCGAAGCCAACATAACGCACGAAATCGCCGTTTGCCTCGCGATCCGACCGCACCGCATTGGCGGGAAAGCTGTCATCGGGATAGCCCATGGCGACGCAGGTCATGATGACCTCGTCCTCGGGGATATTGGCGACCTCGCGCACGATATCCGAGCGCATGATGCCCTGCCCGTTGATGACGCTGCCGAGCCCGCGGTCCCAGGCAGCAAGCACGATGCCGTAGCAGAGCGCGCCAAGGTCGAAGTGGCACACCGCGCCGGGATCGAGAACCTTGTCATAGGTCAGGACCAGCGAGACCGGCGCGTCGAACTGCCGGAAGCCGCGCAGCACCTGCCGCATCGGCTTGTCGTCGCGCGCGATCCCCATCACGGCGAACAGCTTTTTCGCGATATCGACTTGCCGGCCGCGGTGAACGCCCTGATATTCGCCGTGACTGATAATGTCGCGCTTGGGGCTGGCACCCGCGATCATCTCCTCCATGTTGCGACGGCGCACCTCCTCCAGCGGCTCGCCGGTCAGGACGTGGATATGCCAGGGCTGGGTGTTCATCGACGACGGCGCGCGCTTGGCGACCTCGATGATGTCCTCGATAACCGTGCGGGCAACCGGCTCCCTGGTGAACCCGCGGACGCTCTTGCGGGTCTGAACCAGCGTCTCGAAATCCATCCGTTGCATTCCGTCGGTCCGTTGCATTCCCATTGGTCAATCCCTTTTGAAACGATAATCGAAGCGGTCGCCATCCGCCGTAATCAGCCCGGCGGTGGGCGCGGGGAAATGGACGGGCAAGATCAGCGTGTCGGTACCGGCGACGGACGCAAAGAATTTCCGCCGCGAGATCGCGGACTGCCTCGGGTCCCAATCCGGCTTTGCCGACCATTCCGGCTCGCGGCACTGGATGACGTGATGCATGAGGTCGCCGGCCACCACCGCGCGCTTGCCCTTCGAGAGGATGTTGACGCAGCAGTGACAGGGCGAATGCCCAGGCGTCGGCGTCAGTGTAACGGTATCGTCGAGCGCGTAATCGTCGTCAACCAGGACCGCCTGCCCGGCCTCGACGATCGGCAGGCAATTGTCGCGAAAGACCGTGCCGGGCGACTTGGCTCCCTTGGCGTTCTCCGCCTCCCACGCGGCATATTCCCGCTTGTGGAATATGTACTTCGCATTGGGAAACGTCGGTACCCAGCGCCCGTCGCGCAGCGTGGTATTCCAGCCGCCGGTATGATCGATGTGCAGATGGGTGCAGAACACGTAGTCGACCTGCTCGTAGGATATGCCGAGCGCAAACAGCTCGTTGCGCCAGCGCTCCTTGCCGGGAAAATCGAACGGCGGCGGATGGCCCTTGTCCTCGCCGGTGCAGGTGTCGACCAGAATGATGTGGCGCGGCGTGCGGACCACAAACGTCTGGTAGGTGATCACCATCAGCCCCAGGCCTGCGTCGAACACCTCGGGCTCCATGCCGGCGAGGTGATGCTTGAAGACGGCATCGTCATAAGCCGGAAAGAAATCCTGCGGCCGACGCCACGGCCCCTCGCGCTCAATGACAGCGTCGATGGTGATATCGCCGATGCTGAGCTGTTTCATCCCGTCTCGCTCCCCGTTATGCGGCAGCGTAACGGGCGAGTTCCACACCGACAAGCCGCGCGCAAGTTGTAGCGCCATGCGTTTCGGCTTTCCCTGTCCTCCGCCGCAAATCGAACAGAAATGCTGCCTAGCGAATGCGTCCTCTACGCGGGGGCAAGCTTGAACAAGAAACTCAAATATTCCGCGGCGGCGATCGTTGTCTTCGCCGCAGCCATCTACATCAACAACACCAATCACCTCGCCGCCCATCGGGAGGGCAAACCCGTCCTGCTCGCGCATCGCGGCATTGCCCAGCGCTTTGACGAACGCGAGCTGAAGAACGACACTTGCACCGCGGCGCGCATGCTGCCGTCTCGTCACGAGTATCTGGAGAATACGATAAGTTCGATGCGAGCCGGCTTTGCGGCTGGCGCCGATGTCGTCGAGCTCGACGTTCATCCGACCACCGACGGCGAGTTCGCAGTGTTTCACGACTGGACGCTGGATTGCCGCACCGACGGAAGCGGCGTCACCCGCGAACACTCCATGGCCTATTTGAAGAAGCTAGACATTGGCCATGGCTATACCGCCGATGGCGGCAAGACCTTTCCGTTTCGCGGCAAGGGCATCGGCCTGATGCCGACGCTCGACGAGGTGCTGGCGACGTTCCCGCAAGCGCGGCTATTGATCAATGTAAAGAGCCGCGACCCGTCCGAGGGAGAGAAGCTCGCAGCCGTGCTGAACAAGCTGCCCGCCGAACGCCGGGCGCAGATCATGGTCTATGGCGGTGACGAGCCGGTCGAGATTGTGCGCCAGCGCACGAGCGATATCAGGACGATCTCGCGTGGCGCGATCAAGCGCTGCCTGCTCGGCTACATCGGCTACGGCTGGAGCGGCATCGTGCCGGGAGCCTGCCACAACGCGATGCTACTGGTTCCGGTCAATGCGGCGCCTTGGCTATGGGGCTGGCCCGACCGTTTCCTCAACCGCATGAAATTCGTCAACAGCGAGGTCTTCGTGCTCGGCCCCTACCGCGGCGGCGAGTTCTCGACCGGAATAGATTCGCCTGAACAGTTTGCGCGGCTGCCGCAAAACTATTCCGGCGGCATCTGGACCAACGAGATCGAGGCGATCGCGCCGCTCACGCGCAAATAGTTCGTAGTTCGTAGCCCGGATGGAGCGAAGCGCAATCCGGGAACAGTTCAGCCTATGGAGAGAACCCCGGATTGCGCTTCGCTCCATCCGGGCTACGGCTTCAGCTCCGCAATCCCGGCGCTTCCTGTCCGGTGCGTGCGACATATTCGGTGTAGCCGCCGCCAAACTGATGAATGCCCTCCGGCGTCAGCTCCAGCAAGCGATTGGAGAGCGCGGCCAGGAAATGCCGGTCGTGGGAGACGAACAGCATGGTGCCCTCGAACTCCGAGAGCGCGTTGATCAGCATTTCCTTGGTCGCGAGGTCCAGATGGTTGGTCGGCTCGTCCAGCACCAGGAAATTCGGCGGGTCATAGAGCATTTTTGCCATCACCAGCCGCGCCTTCTCGCCGCCTGAAAGCACGCGGCACCTCTTCTCGACATCGTCGCCGGAAAAGCCGAAGCAGCCTGCAAGCGCGCGGAGCGAGCCCTGGCCCGCCTGCGGGAAGGAATCTTCCAGCGACTGAAACACCGTACGCTCGCCGTCGAGCAGATCCATGGCATGCTGGGCGAAGTAGCCCATCTTGACGCTGCCACCGACCGCCACCGTGCCGTCGTCGGGCTCGGTCGAGCCTGCCACCAGCTTCAACAGCGTCGATTTGCCCGCGCCGTTGACGCCCATCACACACCACCGCTCCTTGCGGCGGATCATGAAATCGAGCCCCTGATAGATGGTGCGGCTGCCATAGCCCTTGTGGACGTTCTTCAGGCTGACGACATCCTCGCCCGAGCGCGGCGCCGGCAGGAATTCGAACGCCACCGTCTGGCGGCGCTTCGGCGGCTCGACGCGCTCGATCTTGTCGAGCTTTTTCACCCGGCTCTGCACCTGCGCCGCATGCGAGGCGCGCGCCTTGAAGCGTTCGATGAACTTGATCTCCTTGGCCAGCATCGCCTGCTGGCGCTCGAACTGGGCTTGCTGCTGCTTTTCGTTCAGCGCACGCTGCTGCTCGTAGAATTCGTAATTGCCGGAATAGGTCGAAAGCGTGCCGCCGTCGATCTCGACCACCTTGTTGATGATGCGGTTGATGAACTCGCGGTCATGCGAGGTCATCAATAGTGCACCCTCGTATCCCTTCAAAAACTGTTCCAGCCAGATCAGGCTTTCCAGGTCGAGATGGTTGCTCGGCTCGTCCAGCAGCATCACGTCGGGGCGCATCAGCAGAATACGCGCCAGCGCCACCCGCATCTTCCAGCCGCCCGACAGCGCGCCGACGTCGCCTTCCATCATCTCCTGGCTGAAGCCGAGACCCGACAGCGCCTCACGCGCCCGGCCATCGAGGGCATAGCCGTCGAGCTCCTCGAAGCGGTGCTGCACCTCGCCATAACGCGCGATGATCTCGTCCATCTCATCCGCGCGATCAGGATCGGCCATCGCAGCCTCGAGCTCCCTCAACTCGCCCGCCACGACGCTCACGGGCCCCGCCCCGTCCATGACCTCGGCCACGGCGCTACGGCCCGACATCTCACCGACGTCCTGGCTGAAATAGCCGATGGTAATGCCGCGATCGAGGGAGACCTGGCCCTCGTCGGGTAGCTCCTGGCCGGAAATCATCCGGAAAAGCGTGGTCTTGCCCGCTCCGTTCGGACCGACCAGGCCGATCTTTTCGCCCTTCTGGAGGGCCGCGGAGGCTTCGATGAAGAGGATCTGGTGGCCGACTTGCTTGCTGACGTTATCGAGACGGATCATTGGGGCCTGAAAGGGAAGGAAATCGTTTCGGCCGCTGCTTAGGACATCTGGAGGGCTGGTGGAAGCGGTTGCGAGCCACCCTCCTGAAAGTAATCACGCAACCCTTAGGCGTTGATCAGGATGCCGGCAACCACCTTCCCCCTGCACGCACGGCCGCAATGCTATCTGTGCACTTGTTGATCGAAGTCATACGGCCGCGGCAAAACCTGCAAGCGTTGCGAACCGATCCGTGCAAGCCTCGTTATTCCGTCATGTCCAATTGAACGACGGATCAGTTCCATGAGTGCAACAGGCCTCGAAGTGTTCGACAGAACCCTGCAGATCACCAACACCTGGTTGGACGAAATGATGGCAGCGTTACCGCGCGATCGGAAGCTGGCATGGCATGTACTGGGCGCAGTGCTGCGAACCATTCGCGACCGGGTTCCGGTCAATCTCGCCGCACATCTTGGCGCGCAGCTCCCGCTGTTGGTGCGCGGCACCTACTATGACCAATGGCGGCCGAGTGAAACGCCGAAAGCATGGCGATCGGCAGACGAATTTCTCTCCATCGTTTCGGCTGAACTGAGTTCCGTGAAACCCGTTGGCGCCGACGATGCGGTGCGCGCCGTGTTTCGGGTTCTGAATCATCATGTCGATCCTCATCAGGTCGAGAAGGTCCGACACGCACTTCCCGAAGAGGTCCAGAAGTTGTGGCCCGCCGATAATCAGGTTTCCTCGGCTGCCTGATGCGGCATGTGATCGCGGTTCCGCAAATCGAGAAGAACCCTCGCGTTCACCGCGCGTTGTTTCCCAAAAGCAACAACGGAGACAGCCATGACCAAGCCTCCGCCCGTGCCGCCGGACAATCAAAGCCACAAGGGTACCGGTGATCCCAAAACCGGCACTGCGCATCAGGTCAAGAAAAGCCGCGGCCACATCGAAAATCCCCGAGAGCAGGGACAGCCCGGTAATACCGCGCAGAACACCACGCATCAGGGCTATCAGCAGGATCGCTAGTCAGGGAGCGAGGCCATGTCGACTTCAACAAAGACGCCGGCGAGCATTCGCCAGGGCGGCCCGGGCGCTTCCCATGAGAACGCCAGGGAGCCACTTCACATCAACAAACCGCCGGCCGATGATCCACAGCGCCGGCACAGCAAAGTGTCCGGCGGCGGCGGTGAACACGACACTCATCATACCCATCATCCGGATCGAAAAGGCGGTCAACGCCGGCACGGCGGTGGCAGCCATCCAGCTTCGAAGAGCGCGTCATGAGCACCAAGCATGTGAAACTGAACAGGCCGACCAACGTAGACCTCGCTCGCAACCCGCTGATCGGCGGGTCGAAGGGCGTGACGATGGCGGGAGTCTCGCCGGACGAGTTGGAGGAGTTCGAAGGCGCCAATACCTTCGAGGGCGATATCGAGAACGATACCAATCCACAGGGCGGCATCAATAAGGCAGAAGTTCGCGACCGACGCCGCGGACCGCCGCAAAACGATCGGGACAGCGGCCCGCGGAAAATGGCGCTGCAGGGAAGGAAGACGCACGAGCAACAACTGCGCATCCTTGAAAGCAAGCCTGATGTTCCCGATGCGAGACAGATCGAGGAGGAGACTATACGCACGCAGCACGACGGTCCCGCAAAAATCGCCAAACGCGGTGGACGCCAATCGGAATTTCCGGTGAGCCGCGCCGGCCTCAATCAGGAAAGCCAGCACAACAAGCACAATCATCCGGGGCAGTCGGGCCACAAGCCCCAAAAACCACAGGGATAAAAAACATGACACGTGGAGCACACGGAGACGGCAAGCATCTCGGGCCTGGAGCGAAGGGTAAAGGCGCAGGTACCGGCGCCATGACCGACGCACAGGATAAGCTGATCGGCGAAAACATGGTGCTCTCAAACCGCGACAAGACCGAGCATTCGCGTGATCGGGGCCAGGACAGCAAGTGGACCCAAACCGAACAGTTGAAGGATCACGCTGCCAACAAGGGCCGCGGATAGGGCGAGATGCGGTTGGCGGGCGCGGCGTTACAAGTTGATCACTCCGATTCGCGCCGCGTGCGCCACGGCGTCGGTTCGGCCGGTGGCGTCGAGCTTGTCGAGCAGTGATCCGACGTGGAATTTGGCGGTGTGAACGGATATTCCAAGTTGTCTCGCAATAGCCTTGTTCGATGCGCCTTCGGCCATCAGCACCAGCACGTCGCGTTCGCGCGGCGTAAGTTCGATGTCAGCCGGCTCACGCGCGGTGTGCGCCTCGCGTGACACGAGCGCGACCGCGGCTGCCTCCCCCGGCGTCGCAAGGCGAATACCGGCAACGCCGCCGAGCAGCGACGCAAGCTGGTCCGCCAGCGCGGGATCGGAAATCTCGATGGCGACCACGACAACTTGTGAAGCCTCCTCGCTCACGCGTCCGCCCTTTCGCCGATCGTGAGCTTGACCCGCACCGGTTCGCCGCCGCGCCGAATCTCGACGTCAACGACCGAGCCGACGCTGTCCGGCCCGAGCGCTCTTAACAACGAACGCACACCGGAGAGCATCTCGCCGTTCCAGCCGACGATAATATCGCCTTGCCGGATGCCGGCGGTTGCCGAAGGGCCCGACTTGTCGACACTCATCACCATCGCGCCGATGCCATCGTCGAGCTTGAGGGGCTGCAGTCCAACCCCGAGATAGCCCCGCGCGATCCGGCCATGGGTTTCAAGCCTTCCGGCGATCCGGCCGATCGTCGCGCTCGGAATGACAAGAACACGTCGCACCCCCTGGACAGTCATGCCAATCGCTTCGCCGGAGGCAGTGAGCGCGAGGCCCCCTTCGTGGCTGGGGCGCAGCCGCACGTCGAGCTCAATCCTGGCGTCGATCTCGCCACCGCGAAGGCTGCGCCAGCTTCTGCCGACCAGCGATACCGTGCCCAGCGCCGCTGTGGGAGCACCTTGCTCGGCGGCGACAACGACCGACAGCGCGCCGAGGTCCGGAACGACGGGTGAAAGCGCGACCGGGGCAGCATTCCCGGTATCGAACCGCAGCAGCGCGATGTCGGTGGTGTGATCGCGCCCCGCGATGCTGGCCGGCCCCACCGTTCCGTCGGCAAGCTTGACCGAGACTTCGCCTTCGTCGGCCAACGCCTCGTCGGCCGTCACGATCAAACCGGGTTTCCAGATGAAGCCGGAGGCTCGCGAGCGGTGCGAGTGCACCGAGACGATCGCGGATTTTGTCCGGGCAACGATATCGGCAAGGGCGGCCGATAATGCGGGAAGGATGGCTGCGGTCGGGTCGGGCATGGCATGAACTCCTGGATCGGTTGAATCCAATCTGGGAGTTCTGATCGCGTTCGGGAACTAGCCTGATGGGGAGGCGGGAACCGATTATTGCCTATTGCCGTGTGGCCTCTGGGGGCCGTGCGTCAAAACGGCGTCGGCCAAATAAAGACCCCGCCGGTCAATCGCAATTACCGACGGGGCACTTTGAGCTGACGCCTTTGGTTGGTGTTCCTTCCTCAGCTATCAACTCAAATTATCAATGCCCGAGCAGAACGCTCGTTCCAAAATCCCGCAGCATTTTTTAAAACGAATTTTGCCCGCCATGGAGGAACCGACATTTCCGCATCAAAGGGACCAAGTTCACAAGCACCGCGCGTCGATACCGTAGAGAACAATCCATCGTACGCATTCCTGGAAACTTTCTAAGAGTGACTCTAAGAACCTTTCCATTAGAGGAATCAACTTCCCTCGCGTTATGCGTCGCACTGGGGTTGCGCTGCCAAGTTTTGCTGAAAGCGCGACAAGTGCTCGCAGGTTTGGGGTGACGCTTTGAAGTCTCGTGATTTTTTGGGGGTCGCCGCGTCGGCGACCGCGTCCGTATTGGTGTTGTGGCCGCAGGCGACATTCGCGCAGTCGAGTTCGGGCACCGCGTCGCAATCTCTCCCGTCAGTCGTTGTCACCTCGCCTGAGAAGCGCACCGCGGCCACGACGACGCAGCGCAGCCGGCGCCCGGCGGCGCAAAGCGCGGCCGCTTCCCGAAGGCCCCAACCGAAACGCGAGGCACCGGCGGCCACCGTCGTCGAGAACCCGCGTGGCGCGGTCCAGGGTTACGTCGCCGGCCGCTCGATGGCGGGCACCAAGACCAATACGCCGATCATGGAGACGCCCCAAGCGATCTCGGTCATCGGCAGCGAACAGATTCGCGACCAGAAACCCGGCAAGTTCGACGAGATCCTGCGCTACTCGCCGGGCGTCGTTGCCGGAACGTTCGGCGCCGACACGCGCAACGACTGGTTCCTGATCCGCGGCTTCAAGTCCGACGACATTGGTCTGTTCCTCGACGGGCTGCAGCTGTTCTACACCTCCTATGCGAGCTGGAAACTGCAGCCGTTCAATATGGAGCGCGTCGAGGTTTTGCGCGGCCCCTCCGCCGTGCTGTATGGCGGCTCCAGCCCAAGCGGCATCGTCAACGCGGTGAGCAAGATGCCTCCGGCGGAGCCGATCCGCTATCTGGAGACCGGCGTCAACAATTTCGGCAATGCCTATCTATCGTTTGATTTTGGCGGTCCGGTCGCGACCTCGCCCGAGAACGGAAAGCTGTTCTACCGCGTGGTCGGACAAGTTCAGAATGGCGGCACCCAGGTCGATTTCACGCCCGACAACAACTACTTCATCGCGCCATCAGTAACCTACAAGCCGGATGCTGATACGACGTTTACTGTACTGGCGTCGGCGTCGAAGCAGGACACCCGCGGCATCAATTTCCTGCCGTATGTGGGCACGGTGGTCGATGCACCGTTTGGCCGCATCCCGACAAAATTGTTCGTCGGCGACCCCGGCGTCGATACGTTCAAGCGCGAACAGGAGATGATCGGCTATCAGTTCGAGCGTAACGTCTCCGACAGCGTCACATTCCGGCAGAATGCCCGCTACGCCCACGTCGACCTCACCTATCGCGGCTATATCGGCAACGGCTATACCAACCTCGCCGCCGGTGACATCGACCGCTACAATTGGTACGCGAAAAACACCGCCAACCAGGGCAATCTGGACAACCAGTTGGAATATCGTTTCGATACCGGCCCGGTGCAGCACACGATGCTGTTCGGCCTCGACTTGAAAAGTTATCGAATCGACGACTATCAAATCTTTCAATTCGGCACCGTGCCATCGATCAACGCTCTAAATCCCGTTTACGGTGTGGGCGACATTCCGTTCTCGGTGGCACCGTTCCGCAACTTCCTCCTGACCCAGAATCAGCTTGGTGCCTATATTCAGGACCAGATCAAGTTCGGCGGCTTCACGCTGGTGTTGAGCGGCCGCAACGATTGGGTGTCGACGAGCCAGGCCGAACGGCCAACCGGCGCCACGCTGTTCAACCGCGAGGACAGCAAGTTCAGTGGGCGTGCAGGCCTGATCTACAATTTTGCCAACGGCCTCGCGCCCTATGTCGCTTATGCCACCAGCTATAACCCGATCATCGGCCTCAACGCTTCCAACCAGTTGTTCCTCCCGGAAACCGGCGAGCAGGCCGAGATCGGATTGAAGTTTCAGCCTAGCGGCTTCAACGGCCATTTCGGCATTGCCGTGTTTGACCTGAAGCGGCAAAACGTGCCGACAACAGTCCCGAGCGCCACGCTGGTTCTGCAGAACCAGACCGGCGAGGTTACCTCGCGCGGTCTCGAGATGGAGGCCGTGGCCAATGTCGCGCCTGGCCTGAAGATGGTTGGTGCGTTCACTACCTACGATCTGTTTACCAGCAAGGATGCGAATCCCGCGCTGATTGGCCTGACGCCGACCAATACGCCGCAGCAGGTGGGCTCCGTCTGGGCGGACTACACCTTCCAGGAGGGGCCGTTGAGGGGCTTTGGCGTTGGGGGCGGCGTGCGCTATGTCGGAAAGTCCTTTGCCGATATCGCGAACACGCTGATCGTTCCTTCGGTTGTGCTCGGTGACGCGACGATCCATTACGAATGGCAAAACTGGCGTGCCGCATTGAACGTCATCAATATCGCTGACAAGACTTACGTCGCCAGTTGCGCGTCCACTACGTCCTGCTTCTATGGTGATCGCCGCAGGGTGACGGCGAGCCTCGCCTACAAATGGTAGCGCCGGCGTAATCAACAGGAGGCAACACTGAAAGCCAGAACCGTTCGCATCTGGTCGGTGGTCCATACCTGGAGCAGCCTGATATCGACGCTGTTCCTGCTGCTGTTGTGCGTCACCGGGCTGCCGCTGATTTTCCATCACGAGATCGATGAACTGCTCGGCTACGATCCGAAGCCCGAGATCGCCCAGCCGGGCGCCGTGAAACGAAGCATCGACGAGATCGCCCGCACGGCGCTTGCGAACGATCCCGGCCGCGTCCTGCAGTATATCCTGTGGGACAAGGACGAACCGAACACGGTGATCGCCTTCACCAACAACAAGGTCGACGGCGATCCGGATGCGGCGACGCTGCGGGCGTACGACGCCCACACCGCCAAGCCGCTCGGCTCGGTCGGCGGCGGCCCGATGCTGATATTCCTGAAGCTTCACGTCGATATGTTTGCGGGCCAACCCGGCAAGCTGTTCCTCGGCGCGATGGGATTCCTGTTCCTGGTCGCGATCATCTCCGGCGTCGTGCTGTACTGGCCGTTCACGCGCCGCCTGAGCTTTGGCACGCTAAGGGACAAGTCGCGCCGTATTGCCTGGTTCGACTGGCACAATCTCTTGGGCGCCATAACCATCGCCTGGGCGCTGGTGGTCGGCGCCACCGGCGTCATCAATACGCTCGCCGAGGTGATGCTGAGCCAGTGGAAAGCCAACGAACTCGCTGACATGGTCAAGCCCTATGCTGGCAAGCCGCCGCCGGTACGTCTCGCTTCGCTTGATGCAACGCTCGAGAAAGCACGCAAAGCCGCGCCTGACATGAATGTCTCGTTCGTCGCCTTTCCAGGCACGCCGTTCACGAGCTCGCATCATTTCGCGGTCTTCATGCGCGGCGACACACCGCTGACGTCGCGGCTGCTCAAGCCGGTGCTGCTGGATGGCGAAACCGGAGAAGTGTCCGATGCGCGCGATCTTCCCGTCTATCTCAAGGCGCTATTGGTGTCGCAACCGCTGCACTTTGGGGACTATGGCGGCATGCCGCTGAAGATCATCTGGGCACTGCTCGATATCATGACGATCGTCGTGATCGGCAGCGGGCTCTATTTGTGGATCGTCAAACGCCGCAAGCACCGCAGCCACGCCATCGCGGGGCAGCCTTTGTTGCAGCCGTCCGAATGACTGCTGCACGCAAATCACGATCCAGCGGCAATTGGTGGACCGTGTATGGTGGCCCGCTCCTGCTCGGCGTGCTCTCGATTGCGGGGCTATTGACGGCGCTGCTCTCCGAAGGCGCCGGCCGGTATTTTTCCTGGATCGCCGTTGGCGCGCCCGTCGCCATTGCCGCGTGGTTTTTCGCGCGGCGCAAGCGCGCCTGAAATCTGCGCGCACGGCGTCAGCTTCCATCCCTTTTTCATCGGGAACATATCCGGGCGTGCAACCGTTAGCCGCAACAAGCCCTGAGGGAGTTCCCAATGAACTGGAAAGGCAAGTGGCGCAATCAATACGGTTCAACCGTCGATATTACCGATGATGCCAACCACCGGATTGCCGGCACGTTCAAGACGGCGCTCAGGGACAGCGGCTTCTACGGGCAGGAAATCCCGGTCGTCGGCATTCACCAGGGCGATTGCATCAGCTTCGTCGCGGGCGGCAAGACGCCTGCGGGCGATGCCGCAGTCTCCTATACCGGACTCGTGCGAGACGGAAAAATGGAGACAATGTGGTTCGTGGTCGCGGATGCCGCGATCAAGGCGGCGGAGGAAGGCGCGCCCGGCAGAATCGAAAAGCTGAACTGGTGGCGCTCGATCATCACCAGTGCCGACACGTTCGAGCGTGTGGTACGATGACTTTTTCGTATCGTGATCCGCGCCGCTTCTCTCGCAGCCATCCCTGGGCCTGGAAGATGCGCTACGCCGGCCGCATCAGTTTCAGCGTGGCGGCCAGCCGCAGGCTGCGCTTGCCTGCGAGTGCAATGGCTTCGAGTTCGGCACCCGCCTCATCGCAGGTGCCGGTAAAGCCGATGCCGACCTCATGACCACCGAACACGGGGTTTTCGCCTTTCGCCGGCGTGTGCTCCTGGTTGAGGATCTCGCCCTTCCAGCGGCCGTCGGCCGAGGAATAGGCGCCAAGGTAATAGAAGAAGGCGTCGCCGCCGAGGATGCGGCCGTTCAGCAGCAACATGACGCCCGACAAGCCGGCTTTGACTCCGTCGAGCGCGCGAAACCGGATGGAATAGAGCCCGTTGATAATGCCGCCCTGCCCGACGGCGCCGACCGGTGGCAGCGCCTCGTCGTCGAGCCGCGTCAGCTCGGCCCAGAACAAGGCGCCGGGCCGCGGCGCGGCGCTGCCTTCAAAACGAATCTTGTTGCCTTGCAGTCTGCCCCGCACGCTGATGGCGGCGACGTCGGTGTCCATCAGCGGCTTGTAGTAGGGATCGTCATTGTGGCGCTGGGTGATGACTTCGCCGACAATCTCCCCGCCGCTCTCCTGATAGGTGCCGAGATGGGCAAAGGCCGAATTGCCGCCCAGCAGCTTGCCATTGTGCATGCACATGATGCTGCGGCCGAACGCATCGTTCACGCCATACTCGACCTTGTAGAGCCCGTTCAGCAACGAAGATGTCCCGCACTATGGAATTGTCTCGCGGGGCGGCATAGCACCGCCGGAAGCCCGGAACCAGCCGCGTTTTCACACAGACTCAATGCCGCTTGAAATACTGCACGGCGCGCTCGTGCTTTTCCGCCGCCGCGCGGGATTTGAAGGTTCCAAGGTTACGGCGCCTGCCCGTTTTCGGGTTTATTTTGCGGGAATAGAGCCGGTATTCGCCCGATTGCAGTTTTCGGATCATGGAAAGCACCGCTTGTTGCGAGCCCCCGTCCGCAATAATTGCGCCGCGGGGCCTCTTGTTCCGGTCCGGCTATTCGCGTTGTCTTTGGGCCTTGCAATGCCGGATCGCTCTACCCGGCGCGGAATGAATGGGGGCCTCGGTGCAACATTTCTTCCTTTATCTCCTCGCGCTCGGCGCCGGCGTCAGCGTCGCCACCCAGCAGGTGCTAAATGGCAGCCTGCGCACGGTGCTGGGGTCGCCGGCCTGGGCGGGACTGGTCAGCTATGCCGTCGGCTTCATCACCATGATCGTCGCGGTGATCGCGCTCGGCGAGCGGGTGCCGTCCTGGAAAACAATGACCGATGTGCCCTGGTATGCGTGGTCCGGCGGCGTGTTCGGCGGCGCCTTCATCCTGCTGGCAATCCTGCTGCTACCCTCGCTCGGCGCGGCGACGCTGTTTGCGCTTGTCATCGCCGGCCAGGTGCTCGCCGCGGTTACGCTGGATCATTTCGGCGCATTCGGGTTGACGCCGCATCCCGTCAGCGCGGCGCGTTTCGCAGGCGCAGTGCTGCTGATTGCCGGCGTCGTCCTGATCAGGGAGTGATCGTCGGGGCGTCTCAGAAGCACAAATTCGTCACCACGTTGCCGCGCTTGTCCTTGATCGTATAGGGACAGCGGAGCCGCTCGAGCGCTTTCTTCGCGTCCTCATCGCCAAGCGCGGCGGCGCGCTGATAGTAGGCTTTGGCGGCGTCGGAATCCTTCGGTCCGCCGCGGCCTTCCTGCGCGAACGCGCCCATCTGCGCCAGCGCGCCGGGATGATTTTGCGACGCCGCCTTCTCGAACAGCGCGCGGGCCGCCGTGTCGTCTCTCGCCCCGCCATTGCCTTCGGCCAGCATCATGCCGAGTTGATACTGCGCCTCGGCATTGGTCTCGGCGGCCTTCGACAGCAGTTCGCGCGAACGCGCCGGATCGGAGGATGCTCCGCCGCCGAGGGCGGCGAGGTTGCTGATGCCGCGCGGATTGCCGGCCTGGGCTGCGCGCTCGAACAGTTTGCGCGCCTGCGCCTCGTCGCGAGCGACACCCGCGCCGGTACCGTAGAGCACGCCGAGTTCGACCATGGCCGAGGTCGAGCCCTTGTCGGCCGCCTTGCGCCAGGCGGCAAGCGCTTCCGCCGCCTGCCGGTTGGCGGCGTAGGCCCGCCCGAGCTGGTACATCGCCCGGCGCGATGAACTCGCGGCGCTTTTGCAGAACTTGATGGCGGTGGCGATGTCGGAGGCCGCGATATCCGTCACACCCTTCGCGTCGACCGGTTTGTCGGGGTCGGCGGGATCGGCCGCAACACGGTCGCACAGCACGAGATCGGCCGACTGCGCATGGGCCGGGCCCTGCGCCAGGGCCGCAGCGACGACGACGATCAGCAGGCCTTGGAGCGCCCTCTTCATAAAGCGCAGGTTGCGTCGAGACGCCCTGAAATTCAAGGTTCCAGCCCGCTCTCGCGCAACGCCGGCGCGACCTCGGGCGAGGCGAGAAACCGCAGCAACCGGTCTGCCTCGGCCGGCTTGTGCGTCGCCGCCATTCGCCCCGCGGAAAACACCGCAGGCGTTTGCAGTTCGTATGGAATGGGCCCAACCACCTCGATCCCCCCAACCTGCTTCAACTCGCTGATCTGCTGGACCGCGAGATCGGCCTCGCCGGTCACGAGCTTCTCGGCGGTAAAGCCCTGTGGGATGATGACCGCCTTTGCATTGATGTCGGCGGCAATGCCGAGGCGCTCGATCAGCTTTGCGAACAGAATGCCGCTGGCGCCGAGCCGCGAATAGGCCACGGAGCGGGCACCAAGCAGTGCCGCACGCAACGCCGCCTCGGTTGAGATATCCGGATGGGTCGCGCCGGCTCTCACGGCGATGCCAACCCAGGAGCGGGCCAGATCCACGCAACTTTCAGCGACCACCCGCCCGTCGCGGACGACCTCGTCCAGCCCCTCGCGGGTCAGGATCACGACGTCGGCCGCCTCTCCGGCGCACAACCGCTTCAACAGCGCCAATGTCGGAGCGAAATCGGCATCGATACGCGCGCCGCCGGCCGTTTGATAGCGGCCCACCAGGCCGTGCACGGCGCCCTTCAAAGCCAGCGTCGAGAGCACGCGGATGGCGTCGCTCATCGGCCGCTACACTTGGTGCATCAGCTTCAGCACCGCGGTCATGCGAAGGCTGCGCTTGCCGGCGAGCGCGGTCGCCTCAAGCGTCGCGCCCTCCTTGTCGCAGGTGCCGGAAAAGCCGATGCCGACTTCGTGGCCGCCGAAGATGGGGTTATCTCCCATGGCCGGCGTGTGCTCCTGATTGAGGATCTGGCCCTTCCAGCGGCCATTCTCCGAGGTGTAGGTGCCGAGATAATAGAACGAGGCATCGCCGCCCAGGATGCGGCCTGCATTGAGCAACATGACGCCGGTCAGGCCGCCCTCGACACCGTCAAGCATGCGGATGTGAATGGAATAGAGGCCGTTGACGATGCCATCCTTGCCGACGCCGCCGGCGATCGGTACGGCGTCCTGCTCGATCGGCGTCATCACCGAGTGAAACGCCACGCCGGGCAATTCCTTCAAGCCCCCTTCGAAACGATAGAGGTCTCCGTCAGCCCTGCCTTTCGCCAGCAGGGTGGCATCGTCGGTGCCGGCCATCGCGCGATAAGCCGGGTCCGGGTTATGGCGGACGGTCTGGATCACGATGTCGACGCCATCGTCCCGCTTTTCGTATGTGCCGATATGGGCGAACGCCGAATTGCCGCCCAGCATCCTGCCGTCGCGCGCATACATGACGCTGCGGCCGACCGCAGCGCCAAGCTGAAACCTGACTTTGTAAAATCCCTCAAACAATGCCGCGTCCCCGGCAGGCCAAGCCGCTGTCTAGCGCGCTTCACAACGCAGGGAAACGGTCTTGAACCGGCGTATTTGAATCAATCTCATCAAGACGCCGTGTCATCAAAACGCAATGATCCGCCAAGGCGGTTTCGCCTTGGCGGATCAGCTTTGCAGCCCGGGCACCCCCGGGATCATATCGTGGATCGCTTAGGCCGCGGCTGCCTTGGCGTCGGTCGGGACTTCCGCGATGGTCTTCAGGATCTGGGACGCGATCTGGTAGGGGTCGCCCTGCGAATTCGGACGGCGGTCTTCCAGATAGCCCTTGTATCCGTTGTTGGCGAAGGAGTGCGGAACGCGGATCGAGGCGCCACGGTCAGCAATGCCGTAGCTGAACTTGTTCCAGGGAGCGGTCTCGTGCTTGCCGGTCAGGCGCTTGTCGTTGTCCGGCCCGTAGACGGCAATGTGGTCCATGAGATTCTTGTCAAAGGCCGCCATCAGCTTCTCGAAGTACTCCTTGCCGCCGACTTCGCGCATATACTTGGTCGAGAAGTTGGCGTGCATGCCGGAGCCGTTCCAGTCGGTGTCGCCGAGCGGCTTGCAGTGGAATTCGATGTCGATGCCGTAAGCTTCGGTGAGGCGCAGCATCAGGTAGCGCGCCATCCACATTTCGTCAGCGGCCTTCTTGGAGCCCTTGCCGAAAATCTGGAATTCCCACTGGCCCTTCGCCACTTCGGCATTGATGCCTTCATGGTTGATGCCAGCGGCGAGGCAGAGGTTGAGGTGCTCTTCCACGATCTTGCGCGCGACGCTACCGACGTTCGAGTAACCGACGCCGGTGTAGTACGGGCCCTGCGGCGCCGGATAGCCATCCGACGGAAAGCCGAGCGGACGGCCGTCCTTGTAGAAGAAATATTCCTGCTCGAAACCGAACCAGGCGCCTTCATCGTCGAGAATCGTTGCGCGCTTGTTCGAGGCGTGCGGGGTCTTGCCATCGGGCATCATGACTTCGCACATCACCAGCGCGCCGTTTTCCCGCGCAGCGTCCGGATAGACAGCGACCGGCTTCAGCACGCAATCGGAGCTGTGGCCTTCGGCCTGCATGGTCGACGAGCCGTCAAAGCCCCACAGCGGAAGCTGTTCCAGCGTCGGGAACTTGTCGAATTCCTTGATCTGCGTTTTGCCGCGCAGATTCGGCGTCGGCGTATAGCCGTCGAGCCAAATATACTCGAGCTTGTACTTGGTCATTGAGCCTCTCTTGAGTTGCTAGTGGAATGCGGAAGACCGAAGCCTTGAAATCTGGATTTTGACGCCCAGCCCCCTGGAGGTCTCCGCATACGTGTACCCGGCCACGTCAGGCCACGCCCTACTAAGCATTTAACGTGCCAATCGCTGCACTGCGGCAAGACCTGTCCACAGGAGGCCGGGCACGCCAGCTCAAATAAAAGGTGCGACATAGAAGCGCGGCAGGCCTGCAAAACGAGCGGCTGAGCGACAGATTTGAAGTTCGAAATCAGCTCATTTCTCCGGCATTTCCGCTTCCGGACCGTTCCGCGATTAAAGCTGCGCCACCCCTCCGAACCACCCGTCCGGCACGCCAGCCTCCCCGGGCAACCGTCCCGTCGGCTCATGCGTTGATCGTCCACGCGCTGCCTTGCAGGAAGCAACGCCGCGAATGCCTACGAATTAGACACGATGTGACGCTCTCTTGGTCAGCTTGCATCCATCGAGGGCACGAACGATATCGCCCTTTGTAACCACTAGAGAACGAGTCGGGCGCACCATGGAGGCTAGCGCTTCGATAGAAGGAGAGACTGACATGATGAATACGGGTTTGAGTCAGGGGTCTGCCAAGATCTACCAATTCCCAGCCGGGGGCCGCGCGGCTCTCGGGGGACGTCGCTATGGCGAGACCAAGACGGCCGAGATGACCGCCCAGCCGGTCAACCTCGCGGACTGCAGCGGTAGCTGGTACCACGCCGCCGCCATTGCGGACGACAGCAACGAGCGTGACCACTGATGCCTGGAAGGTGTTTGGCAGAAGCGCGCCCAAGTGAGGCGCGGACGGTGAACTAAAAAAGGGTCGGAACAACGCCGTTTCGGCCCTTTTTCATGTCTGCTGCTCGCATGTGGTGGTCGGCCGCCTGGCATGCTTGAGCGTCGTGACCCCGGCCTTGGTGATCCTCAGGGTCACGCCCTTCGCCTGATAACGCGACCCCGACAGCGTCACGCGCTTGGGTAGAGTGAGCGCCTTGCCGTCGAGCTGCAGATGGGCGCGGGAATCGTACTGAAAGAACCCGACCATGAATTGCGCCCCGTCGGCGCAGCGATAGTTCCGGAAACTCGACTGCGCGAACGCGGCTGACGGTGCGCTCGCCACCGCCGCGGCGCATAGCGCAGCGCCAAAAATCGTATTCCTGCGACAATTCATATTTCGCCCCTTGCAGATTTCAGTATAGACGAGACGGGAGCGGACGACATGCCCTTCCGTCGTTTGTCCAGGTGACGGACCCTACCGGCCCCAGAATACGGGCGCCGCTTTGAACCGCCGCCATCTCTTGCGCAGCGTTCTTGCAGCAGCAATCTGATCGTGGGCTTGCCAACCAGCCACTGCGCCGATGGCGAGATGAAGCGCAGGTTGGTCTTCCTGCCTGATGGTGTCGAGCAGAACGCGGGTGCTTGCGATGTCGCGCACGCGTCCGAGACTGGTCTGGAGCCTGGCGAGCCGCCTCGCGTAACGCCTGGCGCGCGCCTGCGTGGCATAAAGCGGCAGAAAGAACTCCGCCGCATAACGCAGCTTCTTGAGGTCGATCCTGAGATCGTGCTGCGCATCGACGTTGAGCTGCCGAAAATGCGCGCCACGCCTGAGCGCCTTGCGATGCAGGCGCGCCAAAATCTTGTTCGCAAGCGTCGGCATCGGTAACGACAGCGCCGCCAGCGCTTCGCTGTCGATCTCGTTGCGCCAGCCACGGCTTTCGACCAGCTGCCCCAGCGAGAGCAGGAAACGGCTGCAGCGGGGATCGGCGAGAACGGTCTGCAAGGCGGCGTAGCTCGATTTGCGCTGCCGTTCGACCGCCTCGCGCAGGCCGCCGAAATCGACATCCGGAGCCGCCGCGACCAGGCGAGTGATGGTCGTCTCGGCGAAAACATCCCACTCCCGCGCCGGGCCGAGCTGCTGCATCAGCCACCGCGCTTCGCTGTTGACCGTCTGGAATGCAGGCGACGGAATATCGCGCCGGAACAGCGCACATATCGTCCGCAAGCGGCGCAAGGCGACGCGCATCTGATGCACGCCTTCAGGGTCCGATCCCGCCTCCGCCACGGCTTGATTTTTCAGAAGATGATGCCAGCAGGTCCCCAACAGGAGTGCGATGACGTCGTCGACCACATGCTCTGCGGTAATACTGAACGGCTCGGCTTTCGCCGCCGGCTGCACGACGTCGAACGCGAGCGCATAGCCGCGCTCCGCCTTGCTGCGCGTACCGACCTGTAGCGGCGCAGCGTCGAGCAATTGCGTTCCGAGATCGAACAGGATGCCGGCATTGCCGCTCTTCAATTCAAGTTCGATTTCGGACAGGACTTCCTGGCGCCCGCCGGCCTCGATCATCCCCTCGTCGAATGCGATTTCAACGGAAGCATCGGGCAGATCGAGCTGCCGCGCGTGCCGGCGAATTCTCGTCGCGAAAACCGGCACCAGCGCGTCGTTGGTGAGCGTCGTCACGGGATCGCCGACCTCGTCGACGGGAAGCCGCTCCAGATCGGGGGCGACGTTGTCAACCGATGCTTCCCACTGCCGTCGGGTCAGAGGTCGTCCGGCATTGGGTAGAAGCTTGAGTGTCTGAATGAAGTGCTTGCCGCTGCGTCGCACGCGCAGCGACATGCCATGCCGGAACAGCAGGCGCTCCGGCGTGTCGTAATACACCGTTTCCAGCCGGTGAACCGCGCCGCGGTTGCGCGCATGCTGCACGATGACAGGCATCTCGCGCAGTTGCTCGAGGGCGCCTTGCGGCGCGAGCAGCTTAAGTTCGATTTCCGCCTGTTCGGGCCGTCGCACAACCATCGTCGCGCCGGAATCGCTCACGACTGGCTGCGGCGCGCTCAACGATGTTACCATTGGGGCGGTGTATGAATTTTTTATGACAATGAAAAGGCGTGTCCAAGTTATCCAGGGGAATGAGCCTACGAATTGAAGCGAGGATCACATAATAGGGTTTGCGCGACGCAGGATTGCGCGTAACGCGCGGCGCCGCAAGCCGCGGGAACGCCTCTCTCAGACCAAGAGCAGGTTCAGCCTGATTCGCAGTGCCGGGTGAGGCCAGGGGTGGTTGACCCCGGGGCACAGCAGTACGGAACCGGGCTTGTTATTGGCCTTCAAACCAAGACCGCCCTCGGGTGGCGGGCCCCGGCCTTTCGCAAGTTGTATGGTCACCGCCCTGCAAGGGTGATAATCTCTATTTCAAATCAACTAGCCGGAGGAGGTCCCGCCATGCTTGCGGAGAAATTCTTCCTGGTGCTGGAAACACTCAGGAGTTTTGCTTCGGACGGAAGCGCAAAGGTGGTTAGCACCACGCCGCATATCCCGGTCAAGGTGCCGCCGCCACAGAAATAGCCCAGAGGCCGCCTCAGTAGGCGGCTTCTTCGCTTTCGGGTTTTCGATTCCATATCCCCTTCACGAACGC
The DNA here is from genome assembly GCF_003062295.1 of Bradyrhizobium algeriense. Taxonomy (GTDB): domain Bacteria; phylum Pseudomonadota; class Alphaproteobacteria; order Rhizobiales; family Xanthobacteraceae; genus Bradyrhizobium; species Bradyrhizobium algeriense. The sequence goes on from NZ_PYCN01000014.1 coordinate 58,624, forward strand.
CAAGCGCCAAAAATCATAATCGTCCGACAATTGATGTTTCGCCACATGGCGGGTTCAGTGTAGACGAGACGGGGGCGAGCAGCATGCCCTCCGTCGTTTGTCCGCAAGCCACGAGATCGTTCAAACCGCCGATGACAGAATCCCCTGCCTCCCCCGCCCGCCATCTCAATCTCTCCGGCGCCAGCAATTTCCGCGATCTCGGCGGCTATCCCACCAGCGACGGCCGGACCGTGCGCTGGCGGCAGATATTCCGTTCCAACCATCTTGGCCATCTCACCGACGACGATGTCTCCGTGCTGCGGGAGCTCGGCGTCCGCAGCGCGTTCGACTTTCGCGGCACCGAGGAACGCGCCGCCGCCCTGTGCGGCATACGTGAAATCACCGTCCATTCGCTCCCGGTCGAACCCACCGTCGTCGCGGCGCTGCGCGCCATCGCGGCCGCCGGCACGCCGCTGTCGACGGACCATGCCGTCGAGGTGATGCGCGACTCCTACCGCAGCTATGTACAGAAAAACACGCAGCACTTCCGCACGCTGTTTGCACATCTGCTGGAAGATCGCGCGCCGCTGGTGATCCACTGCACCGCCGGCAAGGACCGCACCGGTTTTGCGTGCGCGCTGATCCTGCATACGCTCGGCGTTGCCGACGACATCATCTCGGAAGACTATCTCCTGACCAATCGCTTCTACCGCCGGGATCCCAACTCAAGCATCGACCTGCCCGACGACGTCAAACAGGTGCTCGGCTCGGTGCAGCAATCGTTTCTTGCCGCCGCGTTCGATGCCATCGACGCCGACTATGGCGATCTCGAAACCTATCTTCGCGACGGCCTCGGGCTCGGTACCGCCGAGCGCACCAGCCTCGAAGCGCGCTACCTGCAAGGCTGATCTACAAGACTGACCTAGTCCGACTTCACCCGCCGCACCGACACGACCAGCGCGGACGGCTTGTCGCCTGTCGTCCTGATGTTGACCTGCACTTTATAGTCGTTGCTGGTTTCGCCCTTGGGCACATAGAGCATCGCGGTAAAGCGCAGGCGGCCGCGCGCATCGAGCGTCACCGGCAGATCCTCACGCACACGAAAGGAATTGCCCTGTCGATTTCGCGGCGGCAGCCTGGCCGTCATGACAGGCTCGACCAGCGCGCGCAGGTCGAGCCTGGTCGCCGTTGCACCGTCAATCCGATAATAGGCAAAGGAATCGCTGTCCCAGCGGCTGTTCGCGACCTCGATGACCGCCCGGCTATCGGGCGACCAGACCGCGAGCAGATCGTAGCGGTTCGCCCGCATTTCGCCGGTCGCCCAATACTCACCACCGAGCTTGGCGAGCACGGTGCCGTCAGCGATGCGGATCAGGAGATTTTCGACGCCGGCTGGCTGCAGATCGCGGCCGGATGGCAGGCCCTGCTCGCTGCGCCAGGCGAACGCGTAATTCTTCGATGGAGAAGTGGTGTCGGCGACGACACGCATGGCGGCCTTCCCCTCGCCGCACACGAGGCCGCCTTGTTGATCGGCAACGCAGGCCTGCGCATGCGCAACAGCCGCTTGCTGCACATAGAGCGCGGTAAGAACGAGTGGAAGAGCCAGAGCTGGGCGCATGCCGCGATCCTATCCGGCGCACGCAAACCGTAAAGTAGGCCGCAAACCAAACCTTGGACGGTTCGGAGGGCGGCGCGCTATCGGCTCAAGCGGCCGCTTCCATTTCCATTTCGGCATCGAGATCGGCGATGACGTCCTCGAACGCCGAGATCGCCTGCTGGATCGCAGCGATCTGCATCAATTCCCAGCTCGAGACCGGACCGCTGCGATTCTGCAGCGCTACGACCAGGTCGCGCCGCTGCTCCTTAAGCTGAACAAGCGGTAAACCGTGATCCGGCAAACCCATGACAAATCCCCTGCCTTTTTGTTGGTAGCCGGTTGTACCGAACGGATTCTGAAAACGGCTTACAGAACTCCGGCAAATTTTATCGATTCCGCCCTATCCCGTAGTCCTACGCAATTCGCCTCCTCCGGATGGGCGCGGCTCGCGGCAATTTGGGCGCGTGAGACAGATCGTTCCATGCAGAATTCGCCGCATCCCAGTGAAAAACTCCTGATATGGTGCGCTCCCGTTTCCCGGCAGGCGGAGGCCCTTCATGGACGGAAAAGTCATTGTCGTGACCGGCGCGCTGGGTGCGCTCGGCCGGGTGGTCGTGGACGAAGCGCTGGCGCGGGGCGCCCGGATTGCAAGCGTCGATCATGCGCCGACGCAAGTGCCGGCCACGGTTGATCTGTTCGAGCTCGGCGGTGTCGACCTCACCGATGCAGCCCAGGCCGGCAAGGCGATCGCGGCCGCTGCGGCGCATTTCGGCAAGCTCGACGCGCTGATCAATATCGCCGGCGGCTTCGCATTCGAGACAGTGACCGACGGCGATCCCAAAACGTGGCAGCGGATGTACGCGCTCAACGTCATGACCGCGCTGAACGCATCGCGCGCGGCAATCCCGCATCTCATCGCGTCGGGCGCCGGCCGTATCATCAATATCGGCGCGATGGGCGCGCTGCAGGCCGGGAGTGGCATGGGCGCCTACGCCGCCTCCAAGGCCGGCGTGCACCGCCTCACCGAGGCGCTTGCTGCCGAACTCAAGGGCAAGATCACGGTCAACGCCGTGCTGCCGTCGATCATCGACACCGCGGCCAACCGCGCCAGCATGCCCAAAGCCGATTTCACCCAATGGGTGACGCCGAAGGAATTGGCCGACGTGATCCTGTTCCTCGCCAGCGACGCCGCAAGCGCCGTCACCGGCGCGCTGCTGCCGGTGAACGGGAGGGTTTAGCCTTCAATCTCCACCAGCTTTCGCAGCACCGCCTTGAAGCGGATGCTGCGCTTGCCGGCGAGCGCGGTGGCTTCGCCTTCGGCGCCCTCGCCGTCATACGTGCCGGAAAAACCGATACCGACCTCATGGCCGCCAAACACCGGCCGCTCGCCCTTTGCTGCCGTATGTTCGCGGTTGACGAGTTCGCCCTTCCATCTCCCGTTCGCCGCCGTGTAGGCCCCGATATAGTCGAAGAACGCATCGCCGCCCCTGATGCGTCCGTCATGCAGCATCATGACACCGGTGTTGCCGGCATCGATGCCGTCGAGCATGCGGATGTGGATGGAGTAGAGCCCGTTGCCAATCCCGTCGGGGCCGACCGCACCGGGCGGCGGCGCGTCGGAATCGTTGATCGGGGTCAGCACGGTCGTGAACCGGACTCCCGGCAAGGCCGCGCTGCCGCCCTCGAAATGAACTTCCTCCCCGCGGCGCACGCCGGTGAAATGCATCGCGATATTGTCGACCTCGAACATCGGGACATATCTGGGGTCGTGGTAGTGGCGCGACATCACGCATTCGGCGGAGACGACGCCGCAGGCCTCGACAAAATGGCCGACGAATGAAGAGCCGGAATCGCCGCCATAGAGCCTGCCGCCCGCGGTGGCGAACATCACGCCGGAACCTTCGCCGCGCTCCGTCGTGAAACGGAATTTGTACAACCCCTTCAGCACGCCCTGCTCACTCCGAAAATCGGCAAAGGTCTATGCCCCGCGAACGATCGATCGCGGGGTTCCCTCAATTGCCGTTGGCCTTGTCCCCGGCCCCAGATTAGCCGCTGAGATGCTGCCCGATCAAACGCTTTGCCGGAATTCGGCTAGAGTCCGGACGTTGAGTCGCGGCCCACGCGCCGCCGGAGCAAATCTTGGAAACCGCGCTTTATCTTCCCGTCAAACGCTTCCTGGAAAAGCTCGGCTTCACCGTCAAGGGCGAGGTCGGGGGCTGCGACCTGGTGGCGTTGAGCGGCGACGATCCGCCGGTCGTGGTGATCGGCGAACTGAAGCTTTCCTTTAACCTGGAACTGATCCTGCAGGCGGTGGATCGCGCGGGCGCAGCCGACGAGGTCTGGCTGGCGGCCAAATTATCGGCCCGCGGCAAGGGCCGCGAGAGCGACGCGCGCTATCGCAATCTCTGCCGCCGCTTGGGCTTCGGCATGCTGGCGGTCACCAACACGGGCGATGTCGAGGTGATCGTCCAGCCTGCGACGGCAGCCCCTCGCCGCAACCCAAAAAAGCGGTCACGGCTGGTCACCGAGCATCAGAAGCGCAAGGGCGATCCTGCCATGGGCGGATCGACGCGCGCACCGATCATGACGGCCTATCGCCAGCAGGCGCTGGCCTGCGCCTCGGCGCTGTCAGGCGGGCCGCGGCGTGTGAAGGATTTGCGAACCGAAATTCCCGACGCCGGAAAAATCCTGTTGCATAACGTCTATGGCTGGTTCGATCGCGCCGAGCGCGGCATCTATGTGTTGACCGATGCCGGACATGCCGCGCTGAAGCGCTGGCCGCAGCAGCCGCTGGACCTGAGCGCCGCCGGCAATTCCGCGCCGTGAGAGCTGCGACAAAAACGGGAGGACAACATGATCGTGGTGACCGGCAGCGTGACCGCGCGCGCGGACAGCTTTGACGAGGTACGCAAATTGAGTCTCGAACACGTTCGTCGCTCGCGCACCGAGCCCGGCTGCATCTCCCACGCCGTCCATGTCGATTGTGAAAATACGCTGCGGCTGGTGTTTTTCGAGCAATGGGCCGATCGCGCCGCCCTGCTGGCGCATTTTGCCGTCCCTGCCTCGCGCGATTTCGTCCGGTCGCTGCAAGCCCTTGCGGAAAGCGCCACCACCATCGAACTGTATGACGCTACCAGGCTGGAGAAATTGTAGGTGCATGGCTGTATTGCCATGCGAAATTCGTATTGCAATGCAGCATAAGGGCACCTAGGTATCTCCGCAATGATATGCGAGGCCCCTATGAGCGAAGACTGGAACACGAAATACGGCACACGGCGCGTGCGGCGGGATCCGCCGACGCTGGAGGAGGCAATCTTCGCCGCGGTAGGGATCACCGACGATCAGCAGCAGCAGGCGGAAATCGCCGCCGCGCTGATGGGCCTGCCCTACGAGGAAGTGCTGGCTGAAGTGAAGAAGACCGGCCGCGCCGTAGCGCGATCGGCCACCCGCATCATCGCGGGCGAGCAAGGCGCCCAGCGCGCCGTCGTGGTCGAGCGCCGTGTCATCAGGCGATTCGGCAACGACAAGCGCACCGGCACCTGAAGCCCATAGCGTTTTTGAAAAGACCAGAGCCCGGTTCTGTTTCAATCAGAACCGGGCTCTAAGTTTTGGGCAATTCGCTGGATCCAACATCAGCGAATTGCCCTGATTGAACGCGCCGCTCAGGCAGCGCGACCCCAGCCATACATCCGCAGCAGCATCCGCCAATAGGCGCGGTTGAAATTCGCGACCGTGCGCGCGGCGTTCAGCGTGCTGTCCGCCCAGGTGGTCGCAAGCTCTGTGTGATCCTGTTTCGTCAGGTCGATGGTACCGGTGGATTCGCCGTGCCGGAACACCAGCTGCGCGCCGAACTTGTTGGCGAGCGCCCGCATCGGCTCGTTCTGCGCACCAGTCGTGATCCGCAGGCTCTTGTAGCCCTTGGCGCGCGCCACCGTGATCAGCTTGCGGAACAGGATGCTGCCGACGCCCCGCCGACGCACCGACGCTTCAACGCTGAAGGCGATCTCGGGCAGCGAATCCGGTGACTGGTCCGGCGGATGCAGCTCCGCTGCGCCCCGAACCACGCCGTTTTCAAAGAAGGCGATGATGGTCGTGCCGTCATTGGCGCATTTCTCGGCGTAGCGCTCGATGAAGCTGTCGTCCATGAAGCCATGGAAACGGTCGCGGCGGCTGGTGCGGTCGAGCCGCAGCAGGTGATCGCGCAACAGCGGCAATTCTTCCTGCTGGCTCAGCGTGCGCACGCTGCTATTGGCGAGCGCGGCCGCGATATGGGTGAGGTACATATCCTAAACTCCTCTGAGAGAAGCCCTCGAGGAGGCGTCGAATCCCTAGACCATCTATATTGTGCATCGCAGCATGAAATTCAAGCCCGGATTGTCCGTATACTGCCTTAAATAATGGCAATCATTCCAGCGGCTTAGCGACATCACTATTAACCAATTGTGAAGGCTGGGCACCCGGCGCAGACTGGGCACGGGGATTGCTTATTTCTGAACGCTGCAGGCTTTAAACAACACCCGGATGGTTCGTGGAGGTCCGTCGTGGCTGTCATGCTCGACACGAGTTCGTGCCTTCCGGAGCGCCGGCTCGCGGTGTGGCAGGACATCGTCTGCGACACCTTCGTCGGCCTCGACTGCAAATCGGACATGCGCGGCGCGTTCTGGGGCGCGGTGTCGCAATGCAGAATCGGACCGGTGGCGCTTACGCAGGTCGATTCCACCGCCCAGCGGGTATTCCGTACGCCGTCGCGAATAGCCCGCGCCAGCGAAGATTACGTGCTGATGGCGCTCGGCAACAACGGCGTGAACGGCGTCTTCCAGGACGGCCGCGAAGCTGTTGTCTCCGCCGGACAATTCGTCCTTTATGACACCACCCGTCCCTACGAGCTGCGCTTCGACGACAGTTTTTCGCAGACCATCTTCCAGATGCCGCGCAAGCTGCTGCAACAGCGCGTCGGCTCGTTCGATGGTTTGACCGCGACCACGTTCGCCGGCGATCGTCCGCTCGAACGGCTGACCTATGATTTCGCGCGCAATGTGAGCCGGACGATCGAGCAGGTCGATGCCGCGGCCGCAAGCCGCCTGCTCGACCAGACGCTCGACCTGCTCGCGATGACGCTTGCCGACAGGCTGCACGCGCGCCTGCCGGACCAGTCGGTCCACCGGTCAGCGCTGCTCTATCGCCTCAAGAATCATATCCTGACGCATCTCGCCGATCCCGAACTATCGCTGCCGCGCGCCGCGGCGGCGACAGGAATCTCGCGGCGTTACGCCAGCGATCTGATGGCCGCCGAACAGACCTCGTTCCGCGGCTACGTGCAGACGCAGCGGCTGGAGCGCTGCAAGCGCGACCTCGCCGATCCTGCGTATCAGGCCCGGCACATCGGCGAGATCGCCTTCGCATGGGGCTTTAACGACCTCGCCCATTTCAGCCGCATCTTCAAGCAGCGGTTCGGCGTCTCGCCGCGCGAATGGCGCGAGCTGCCGCGCCATTGACCGCCCCGCATCCTCCTTCCTGCCACGCCACAGCCATCCGGCGTCCATCTGCCGGTTAAGACAAGTTTTCGTGCCGCTGCGGACAAGCGGCGTGCGTCGCCATGGCTGTAGGTTGGCGACCGAGCGATTGTCGGTCGCCAACGCGAAAGGAACGATGCGATGGGTCTGGTTCATCAGAAATACAAGGTGGCGGTGGTTCAGGCGGCGCCGGTTTTTCTCGATCTCGATGCTACCGTCGACAAGACCATCGCGCTGATCGAGGAAGCTTCCGCGCAAGGCGCCAAGCTGATCGCGTTTCCCGAGACCTTCATTCCCGGATATCCGTGGCAGATCTGGCTCGGCGCGCCCGCCTGGGCGATAGGCCGCGGCTTCGTGCAGCGCTACTTCGACAATTCGCTCGCCTTCGACAGCCCGCAGGCGGAAAAGATCCGCAACGCCGTGAAGCGCGCCAAGCTGACCGCGGTGCTCGGACTATCCGAGCGCGACGGCGGCAGTCTCTATATCGCGCAATGGCTGATCGGCCCCGACGGCGAGACCATCGCCAAGCGCCGAAAGCTGCGTCCGACCCATGCCGAACGCACCGTGTTCGGCGAAGGCGACGGCAGCGATCTTGCGGTCCACGATCGCGCCGACGTCGGACGACTCGGCGCGCTGTGCTGCTGGGAGCATCTGCAGCCATTGTCAAAATACGCGATGTACGCCCAGAACGAACAGGTGCATGTCGGCGCCTGGCCAAGCTTTTCGCTGTACGACCCATTCGCGCATGCGCTCGGCCATGAGGTCAACAACGCCGCCAGCAAGGTCTATGCGGTCGAAGGGTCGTGCTTCTTCCTCGGTCCCTGCGCGGTCGTTTCGCAGGCAATGATCGACGAGCTCTGCGACTCCCCCGAAAAGCACGCCTTCCTGCATACTGGCGGCGGCCACGCGGTGATCTACGGGCCGGACGGAAGTTCGCTGGCCGAGAAACTGCCGCCCGACCAGGAAGGCATTTTGTACGCCGATATCGATCTCGGCATGATCGGGGTAGCGAAGAACGCCGCCGATCCGGCCGGGCATTATTCGCGGCCCGACGTCACGCGGCTGTTGCTCAACACCACGCGCGCCAACCGTGTTGAGCATTTCTCGCTTCCCGTCGATGCCGAGGTCATGAGCGAAATCAGGCTGCAGGCCTGAAGCGTTTCTATTCTGACAAGGAGCAGGCCGATGGAATCCGCGATTCCCGAACATCTGCAAACCGCACGTACGCGTCACCGCCGGGTCGGCGACGATTATGCGCCGCCCTACCCGTCCTTCGTGGCGCGGCACAGACCAAACGTGACGCGGGTGGTGATGGCCTATTTCGGCCTCCAATCCCGCGGCGCTCCGCCGGCCGCCGCCGAGCAGGCGTTGGCGCGGCTCACGTCGGATTTCGCAACGGCCGATGGCCCATCGCATTGGGACCGCGCGAGCTATGTCGACGAGGCCGGCTTCACCAACGTCGTCACAGTGGCGTATTGGGACGACCGGCAAACATTCGATCGCTGGTTTCCGGCCGCGCGCGAGCGCTGGACCGGCGAGCAGCGGACCAACAACGGGTTCGGTACCTTCATCGAAGCGCTTTATCCCTCCGTGGAGGGCTATGAAACGCTGTTCTCTTCCCTCGGAAGGCCCGAAGGCGTCGCCGTTCTCGCCGACGGCATGAGCGGCGAAGTTTTGGAGCACGCCTATTGGGGCGGCATGCGCGACCGCATCCCGTTGTCGCAAACCAGCGAGATGGCGCCGTCAGGCGCGCCCCGCGCGATCCGCGACGGGGCACGCATCCGGATCGTGCCGCATGACAACCTCTGCCTGATCCGATCGGGCCAGGATTGGGGCAACACCGAAGCCGCCGAACGCAAGATGTATCTCGGCGATGTCGAGCCGGTGCTGCGGGAAGGCATGGATTTCTTGCGCGACCAGGGACGTTCGATCGGCTGCTACGCCAACCGTTACATGACCGTCGTCGGAGCGGACGGCGCCGTGACCGAAAAATCCTACGGCATGAGCTGGTGGAAAAGCCTGTCGGCGCTGGAACGCTGGGCTGAATCGCATCCGACCCATGTCAGGATTTTCGGCGCCGCCATGAAATATCTGTCGACGCTGGGGCCTGCCGCAAAACTGCGGCTCTACCACGAAGTCACCGTCGCCCGCGCCGACGAACAGCTTTTCGAATATGTGGATTGTCATCCGCAAACCGGAATGCTGAACGCCGTGCAGACGGTGGAGGCGGCCTGAAGCTACAGCACCATCTGGGTCTGGGTCACGATCGCCACGAGTTTGCCGTCCTCGGTTTCCAGGCGGGTCTGCCAGACTTGGGTGCGGCGTCCCCTATGCACCGGGGTTGCAGTGGCGATCACCGTCTGCCCCTCCTTGGCGCCGCCGATAAAGTTGGTCTTGCTCTCGATCGTCGTGGTGCCCTTGGCGTCCTCAGGCAGGTTGATGACGGTCGCCGCAGCGCCAACCGAATCCGCGAACGCCATCACCGCGCCGCCGTGAATCGTGTTGCGCAGCGTGCAGAGGTCCGGCCGCACCAGCATACGCGCGACCACGCGATCCTTTTCGACTTCAGTGAATTTCACGCCCTTCAGCTCCGCGAACGGCATCTTCATCGCATTGACTTTGTCGAGCAGCGACATGTTCCGGCGGTCCTCCCGTTTCTTGCAATGCACTTCTGATACGCGGGATCGCGTGGCCGATCCATCGATCCCGATCGAAGCATGGACGGCGCACGTAAGCCAGACAATGACTTCCGAGGTAATGGCTGCCGTGACAATGCCCTGTTAATTCGGCATATCGTCCGTATGCGCCAGTTCCCACCCCGCCGGATCGTTTGCCTCACCGAAGAGACCGTCGAGACGCTGTACCTGCTCGGTGAGCAGGACCGCATCGTCGGCGTCTCCGGCTATGCGGTGCGGCCGCCGGGAGTGCGCCGCGAAAAGCCGCGGGTTTCCGCCTTCATCTCCGCGGACATTCCGAAGATTCTGGCGCTGGAGCCGGATCTCGTGCTGGCGTTTTCCGACCTGCAAGCGAATATCGTTGCCGACCTGGTGCGCGCGGGCGTCGCCATCCACGTCTTCAACCAGCGCGACATCCCGGGCATTTTCGCGATGATCCGCACGCTTGGCGCCATTGTCGGGGCAGCGGAACGTGCCGATCAACTTGCTAGTGATCTTGAACAGCGTCTTGCGCGGATCGCCGCGACGCCCCGGCTATCGCCCAAGCCAAAAGTCTATTTCGAGGAGTGGGACGATCCGCTGATCTCCGGCATCGGCTGGGTATCTGAACTGATCGAGATTGCCGGCGGCGAGGACGCGCTACCAAAACTGCGGTTTCAGCAGGCGGCCAAGGATCGGATCATTGCGCCTGATGTGGTGCGCGAGGCCGCCCCCGATGTGATCCTGGCGTCATGGTGCGGCAAGAAGGTCGTGCCGGATCGCATCCGGCAGCGTCCGGGCTGGGGAGATATCCCGGCGGTGAAGAACAACCGCATCGTCGAGATCAAGTCGACGATCATCCTGCAGCCGGGGCCAGCGGCGCTGACCGATGGGCTTGATGCGATCGTGAAGGCGTTGTGGGGATAACCGACCATCTAACCGTCGTCCCTGCGAACGCAGGGACCCATACGCCGCGGCCCATTAATGACGCGGCGTAGCAGTTACCTCCCGTTCCAATAAGCGCCGGTGGTTATGGGTCCCTGCGTTCGCAGGGACGACGGGAGAGTGACCTACACCCTCTCCACCCCGCACCAATCCGCGATGAACAGCGCGGTCGCCTTCGTCGACTTCCGCAGCGACTCCAGTTCGACATATTCGTTGAAGCCGTGCATCGCCGCACCCGTCGCGCCGAAGCACAGGCTCGGGATGTTGTAGTTCAACCCGTAGAACCGCGTATCGGTCAGCGCGGTGAACGCGCGGTCCGGCACCGTGCCGCCATAGACAGCGCCAAACGCTTTTGCAAATGCGGCCTCCGGTTCGGCCGAATTCGTCAGCTCATACCCCTCCGACAGGAAGCCCGACCATTCGACCTGCGGCGGATTGTTGGAGAGAAATCTGTGGTCACGCGCCGAAGCCGACACGCAGGCCAAAATCTCCTTCTGGCATTCCGCAATCGACCAACCCGGCAGCACCGCGATCCGGCAATCGACATCGCACCAGGCCGGCACGCTGGAGGCCCAGTCGCCACCCTTGATGATGCCGGGGTTGAAGTTGAGCGGATGGGCGACCGCGTTGAAATGGCGATCCGCCTTGGCGCGCTCGTTCCACTCTTCTTCGAGCTTCTGCAGCGAATGAATCAGATGATACGCCGCCATGATGGCGTTGGCGCCCGCGCCGGCCTCGAACACATGCACCGGAAAACCGCGCACCTTGAGGCGAAACCAGATCACGCCGACCTGCGAGCGCACCATGGTCTCGCCGGTCGGCTCCGGGATGAAGCAGGCGTCCGCGCGGTAGCCGCGCTGCAAGGTCGAGAGCGCGCCGACGCCGGTGGATTCTTCTTCGATCACGGACTGGAAGTGGATGCGCCCGGTCGGCTTCAGCCCAGCGGCCTTGATCGCATCCAGCGCATACAGCGCGCCGATGGTGCCGGACTTCATGTCGCAGGCGCCGCGGCCGTACATCCGGCCGTCCTTGATGACCGGCGAGAACGGCGGCGTCTCCCACATGTCGAGGGGACCTGTCGGAACGACGTCGCAGTGGCCCTGCAGGATCAGCGATTTGCCGGCATTGTTCGCGGGACGGCAGGTGCCGACAACCGAGCGCGCCCTGGAGAAATCATGCTCGATCGGCCCAAAGCCGCGCAGATCCTTCAAATCCCCGACGTCGATATGCCAGTCGTCGACCTCATAGCCGCGCTGGCGCAGGAGATCGCCGATCATGTCCTGGCACGGCCCCTCGGCGCCGCGGGTCGAGGGGATAGCAACGAAATCCCTTGTCGTCGCCAGTTGCGCATCAAAGCCGGCGTCAACGGCATCGAGGATTTTTTGTTGCGTATCGGTCGTCATGCGGCGGCTCCAGTCGAGAATTCAAAGAGATCGGGAGCGCGCACCCTACCCCGATCTCAGCCGCCGGCGTAATGCGCAAAATGCGCATCCCGCAATGCATCTTCGAGCAGGCGGCCTTCCGAATAGCCGCGCAGCGACGCCGGGCGCTCGACGCCGTCGAGCAGCCGCGGGCACGGTTCAGGCGCGCCCAGCACGGTACGCACCGGAATGCGCTCGGCATAGATCGGCAGCTCGTAGTCCTCGTCGTCGTCGGCGACGCCCTTCGACCTGATCTTGGCGGACGCCTGCTCGATTTCCATCGCTATCACCGACGTCGCCTTGATCTCCTGCACCGTGCTTTGTCTTAAGGTCGCGGTCCGATCGGGGAAGAAGCGGTCGACCATCGCGACCAGCGCACGCTCCTTCTCGGCCGCATCGGTGACGAGGTAGGCAGTGCCGAACGCCATCACCGCGCGGTAATCCGCCGAATGATTGAAGCCGCATCTGGCCAGCACCAGGCTGTCGAGATGGGCGACGGTGAGACACGCCCTCTGGCCGTCGGACTGGTTCCGCAACATGCGGCTGGCGCTGCTGCCGTGCCAGTACAGATTGTTTTCCTCCCGCCAGAAGAATGTTGGCGTGCAGTAGGGTTGGCCGTCGATCACGTAGGAAACGTGGCAGAGCATCGAGGCATCGAGCAGGCCGTGAATCGTCGCTTTGTCGTAAGAGCCGCGCTCGTGCAGGCGCTTGACCCGGTTGCGTGGTGACAACGGGTAGGAAGTGGTGGTCTCGCCTTCGGTTATCACGTCAGCTCCTCTCGGGATTGGCCCAGTCGAAGAAGTTGTACCGGCGAATTTGGTCTGCGATAGTGCCAATTCCATGCGAAAAATTCCGACCAATTCTCCGGCGACCCGGCGCAAGGCCGAGCTTCCGCTCGACCTTGACGGGCCCCATGTAACGCAAGACGCCTCCTCGCAGCACCGGCTCTATCAGGCGCTCTGCCACGCCATAATCGGCGGGATCGCCAAACCGGGCGAGCCGCTGCCGCCGCAGCGCACGCTGGCAAAACAGACCGGCTTTCGCCGCAACGCCGTCACCTCGGCCTATGAGCGGCTGATCGCGGACGGCTTTGCGGTAGCCACCACAGGCTCCGGCACGTTCGTCGCCGCCCGCATTCCCGCCCACGTCAACGACGCACGCAAGACCAGGATCGCGGTCGAGGCGCCGCAGCAAGGCGCGCTCGCGCTCGGCTGCACGCATATCGATGAAAGGGCGCTGCAGCGCTTCAGGGCGTTTGCCGGCCGGCGCTTGCGCGCCTTCGGCAACGAGCACCTGCAATACGGCGACCCCAGGGGCAGCCGCGAACTGCGCGCCGCGATTGCCGATCATTTGTTGGCGGCACGAGGGCTGCGCTGCGATCCGGACCAGATCATGCTGGCGTCGGGAACGCAGCACGCCTTGCGGATCGTGCTGGGCGCAATCCTCAAGCCCGGCGATCACATCTGGTGCGAGGATCCCGGCTATCCTGCCGCGCGAAGGGCAATCGGGCATTATGGCCTGCGCCCCGTCTCCGTCCCGGTCGACTCTTCCGGCATGATCGTGGCCAAAGGCCGGGCGCTGGCGCCGTCGGCGGGCGCGGCCTATGTGACGCCGTCGCACCAGTTTCCGCTGGGTGTGCAGATGTCGATGACGCGGCGGCTGGAATTGCTCGACTGGGCCAGGGAGACGAGCGCCTTCGTGATCGAAGACGATTACGACAGCGAGTTTCGCTACAACGGCGCGCCATTGCTGTCGCTCGCCGGCATCGATCATCTCTCGCGCGTCATCTATATGGGCACGTTTGCAAAGACGCTGTTTCCCGGATTGCGCATCGGCTATTGCGCGATGCCCGAACGACTGGTCGGGCCGGTGACGACGGCCCGCGCCGCGCTCGACCGCTTTCCCGGCACGCTGCTCGAGGGCGCGGTGGCGGACATGCTCAATTCCGGCGCGTTCGCGGCAAATCTGCGCAAGGTGCGCGGGATCTATCGCGAAGCGCGTGACGTCCTGGCTTCAACCTTGTCGGCGGCATCGGACGGGCTTCTCACGGTGCCGGTGCCCTCGCAGGGCCTGCATCTGGTCGCGCGGTTCGATCCATCGACCGATCCGCTGGTGGCCGCCAAGGCAAAGACGGAGGCCGGCGTCGCGGGCTGGCTGCTGGCGGAAACCTATTTTCGTGCGCGTCCCCTTCCAGGTTTCGTCCTCGGCTTTGCCGGCCATCCCCTGCCGCAACTGATCGCGTCGGCCGAACGGCTGGCGAAGTCATCGCTCGCTGCCTTTCAAATAAGTCGCTGGCCGAACAAGGGTGGAACCGGCAAGGTCAAACAGCGGAAGGCCGCGACCTGACCGCAGGCGTCGGCCGTCGCCCTATCAGAATCGCCGCCGCGTCACTAAGCTCGACGCCTGATTGAATATCACGGCGGAAACACCGGATGCCCGGCAATCGCAACGTTCTGTATCTCGTCATCGGCGTGTTGATCGTCGCGGTCGGCGTGCTCAGCTACAATCTCTACAAAGCCAAGCAGGAACCCGAAGGCCTGCAGATCAATGTCGGGCCCGATGGGCTGAAGATCAAGACCAAGTGAGCGAGGCCGGAATGATGACGACAAAGGCTGCCCGATCGCTTGCCCTCCCCGCGGGCGTCGCGCTGTGGCTCCTTACGAGTCCCGCCGTCGCGCAGGCGGCCTCGCGCGAGCAGGACATTATCGACCTGCGGCTCGGTCAGCGCGTCCTCGTCGACGACGGATCGTGCCCGGCAGGACAAATCAAGGAAGTCCAGGGCTCGCAGATGACGGCTTCAGGCGTGCTACGCACCCGCAAATGCATTCAGCGGCTGGGAACGAAGAAGCGATAGCGGCAACCTTGTAGCGCTAGAACATGCCGTTGGTGTTGGCGGCCTTCTCGGGAATCTCCTGCACGACGTCCCAGTGTTCGACAATCTTGCCGTTCTCGAGCCTGAAAATGTCGACGATGGCGCGGCCGCGCGTACCCTTCTCGCGCACGCTGTGAACGTGCACGATCACGTAGTCGCCGTCAGCGAAGGCGCGCTTGATCTCGCTCCGGGAGTCCGGGAATTTCTCCCGCAAGAAGCCGAGGAAGGCCTTGAAGCCTTCGATGCCGTCCGGCGCCGTCGGGTTGTGCTGGATGTAGTGCGGCCCGAAGAACTTCGCGGCGGCGTCGAAATCCTTGCGGTTGAGCGCCGCATCGTAGAATTCGAGCACGGCTTTCTTGTTGGCTTCCTGCGTCGCGGCGTCGGCGGCGAACGCAGGCGATGTGGCCAGCGACAACAGGCCGATCAGGCCGATAAGAAGAGATCGCATGACAGTTCCCTTGTGCAAGCGGTTTCGATGCCGACGAAACTCGTCGAACGGTCATTGATTACAATGGCCGTTACCGGCGCGTCGAGCCTGCGGAAATTTGGGAGACCAAGTATCGCCGAGGTTACTGGTTCGTCGCCGGCTCGAACATGCATTGCAATGTCGGCTTGGCGATCTTGGTGAAGGTCGGGCCGATTTCGGACTGCTTCGACGCCGGCACCCACGCGGTCTCGATCGTCGGCACCCCGGTCTCGCTGATGCCGCGCAGCAGCGCCTCGCGCAGGTCGGCATCTTCCACGGTCGCGGCGGCGTAGTCGTGCAGGCAGCCGCAAACGCTTTCGGGGTGCGCCCAGCGGCCGACCATATGGGGCGCGCAAAGCCGCACGAACTCGCCGCGCGGATCGGGCACCTTGAACAGGGAACGGAACGAGGTCTGCGGCGGCTGAAACTGGAGCTGGACTTGAGCTTGGGCTTGCGCCGAGCCGCTGAGAAGGAGGAACGACAGGATTACAGCGGAGCAGATGCGTACGAACATGCAGGGCCTTTACCGGCGATCTTTTTTGCTATCGGCGACCTTTTGCAAAAGGACTGCTTTTGCAAAAGTTCCGTCACGCTCAGTTGGCGGCCACGACCATCGGCTGGGACGCAGGCGTCGCAACCGGCGAGCCATGATAGGCGAAGGTACCGACGCCCGGGAGGTGCTGGTCGGAAGAACCAGCCATCGAGGGACCAGCTAGGATGAAGGCGAAGGCGAGGATGAAGCTGGTGGTCCGCATCTGACTGTCTCCGGTAGTCGGTGGCCGGCAGTGCCCGCCGTCTCGTTGGCCACGTGATAACCATCGGCTGTTTCCGGACATCTGCGCCAAAAACGGAAAATGGTTTCGTCGCACAGGAGAATTGTTTCGTCGGCTCGATCGGACGAAACAATGGCTGGAAAAATTCAATGAATTCAGCCGCGACGCTCGCACTTGCGAGGATCAGGCTGAACACTGGAAGCCCGCCATTGAAGCCGCTTTGGCCCTCCTTCCGTGGACGAGGACGGCCTCGTTCACCGGCCGATTGGATGAACCCAAGCCCCGGTCCGGCCGACTCAACGCCGTGCAACTTTCCGTGTGCTTGTGCGTTGTGACCCGTTCCTCAACAAAGGATAGCCGTCGTGGGTAATGGCAACATCGATGTTGGCAGTGCAACCCCGACCCGCAAACCCGGCCAGCCGGTGGAGCGCCAGGGAAAGACCTCGGAAGGAAAAACCTCAGAGCATCCTGTGAGCCTTTGTGGCGCGATGTCGCAGCAAGGCGGCGAATTTCGCGGCAATGTATCGGCCCCGCAAAAGCTCGTGCAGCTCGTCGGTTGTCGCGACCGCAAGGCCGGGCCCGGCCCGGAGGCCCGCCAATATTCCAATCCGGTCAAACGGTAAGCCCGAAGCCCTCATCCCGGATCCGATTTCGGACCCGGGATCTCGGCTGGCATCGGACTTACTGGATGAATTCACCGCATTTCTGAACCGCGGCGTCGGCGGCTCCCCAGGGCATGATCGGCACCGAGGAGGTCGAGTTTTTGGGGGAACCCTCGATCAGCCTGTCCGAATAGACCATATAGACCAGCACGTTGCGCTTGGCGTCGCAGCCGCGAACGATCTGCATCTTCTTGAAGAACAGCGAGCGGCGCTGCCGGAACATGTCGTCGCCCTGCTCAAGCTTGTGCTTGAAGTGGATCGGGGCGATCTGGCGGCACGCCAGCGAAATGTCCGAGACCTCCTCGGCAAGGCCGAGCCAGCCTTTGAAGCCGCCCTTTTCCGGCACGGTGAAGTGACAGGCTACGCCATCGACCTCGGGGTCGTCGACCGCGTAGGTCGCGAGCTTGTCGTTCGGGCTCAGCCACTTGAACACGGTCGAGCGGCGAAAAATCAGGTCGGGCTCGTCGGCGGCCGACGCCGGGCCAGCCTGCCAAAGCAACAGCGCCAACACCCCCAAGGCCAGACTTCTCCACTTCTTGTTCCACTTAACGATGGCCTTGGATGTCATTGATATCTCCGCTGAAGGGCACGCCGCCTATGTAGTGGCCGGAAAGCCGCACAGGAAGGCCGCCGCCCGGAGGTGCCCAACCGACCGCCGTTTAACGGATTGTGAGGCTTTTTTGCTACGATCGGGGCGAAAATCGCTGAAATTAGAAGGCCTACGCTGGTGAACGCGTTTTGCCTCTGCGACAACAAATAATTATCGGAAGAGTGGATTCGAGTAACCGGATTTGAGGATCAAGCGCGTGAGCGGGCATCGAGTTTTCAGTGCGGGTATTGCGAGCGCAGCTAATTCCAAACGGCGATTTTGGCAACTGGCGATGTTGACGGCGGCCGGCACCCTGGTTGCCGTTCCCCAGGCAGATGCTGCCGCCCTGTTCTACTGGCAGGACTCCGATCCCGGCTACTACCGACCGGCGCCGGTGGCGCAGCCGCGCAAGCCGAAGGTCCGCCGCCCGTCAGCCAAGACCGAGGCGGCGCTCAAGGAAACCAACGCCAAGCCGCAGGGGCCGCTGATCATTGCGGTGTCGATCGAGCAGCAGAAGGTCCGCGTCTACGACGCCAACGGCCTGTTCGCCGAAAGCCCGGTCTCGACGGGCATGAAGGGTCATTCGACCCCGATGGGCGTGTTCAGCATCATCCAGAAGCACAAGATGCACCGCTCCAACATCTACAGCGGCGCGCCGATGCCTTACATGCAGCGCATCACCTGGTCGGGCGTCGCGATGCATGCCGGCGTATTGCCCGGCTATCCGGCGTCGCACGGCTGCATCCGCATGCCGACGGCCTTTGCCGTGAAGATGTGGAACTGGACCAGGATGGGCGCGCGCGTCATCATCACGCCGGGCCAGATCACGCCTGCCAGTTTCTCGCATCCATTGCTGGTGGCGCAGAAGGTCGTGCCGCAACCCCTTCTCGCCGACGATCCGGCGAACGACGCGCCCGCGGTGAAGAGCGACAAGGGCGCGGATGCCGGCCATGCGAACAAGCTGGCGAATTCGGAGGCGGGCCTGGATCTCCGATCGACCGTCGGTCACGCGGCACCGTTGCGCGAACAGACCCACACCGCGGATGCCCGCGCCGCGATGCCGGCGATGAACGATGTCGTGTCCGATGCAACGCCGTCCGCGGCCAAGGTTCAGCCTGCTAGCGATACTTCGAACGCGGAAGCGAAGGCGGACACGCCAAAATCCGAGCCCGCCGACGCTGCCGATGTCAAATCCGCCGAGAGCGCAGCCGAGAGCGTGAAAGCCGAGGACATCCCCGGCGAGGCAAAAGTCGAAACCAGCTCGGAGATGAAATCCGACGCTTTGAGCGCCGAGGCTTCCACGGCAGCGATTACCAATGTCGAGGAAGCCAAGACTCCTGAGTCCAAGACTCCCGAATCCAAGCCTGCTGAATCCAAGGCTGCTGAATCCAAGGCTCTCGAAAAGCCCACCGAGCCCGTCAAGGCGGTGGCCGATGCGCCGGCAGTGCCGGCGGTTGCACCCGACGTGAAGAAGGATACGGCGCGGCCGCCCGGCGCGGCTGCCAAGGCCGAGCCGCCCAGGCGTCCCGGCCAGATCGCGGTATTCGTGAGCCGCAAGGATTCCAAGCTGTACGTCCGCGAGAACTTCAAGCCGCAGTTCGACGTTCCGATCACCATCGCGCCGAGCGACCGGCCGCTGGGTACGCATGTCTTCACCGCCGAGGCCGACAAGAAGGATCCCAACCTGTTGCGCTGGTCGGTGGTCTCGCTGCCGGTCACGGCCCGCAATGCGGCCCGGACCGACGAGGACGACCGCACGGCACGGCGCCGCAAGGTGGCCGGCGGAGCCCTTGCCGAGGCCAGGCCGCTGCCGATGCCGAACAGCCCCGCCGAGGCGCTGGACCGCATCACCGTTGCTCCCGAAGCCATGGCGCGGATCGCCGAGGTACTGACCACCGGCGGCTCGATCGTGGTGTCCGATCACGGCGTCAACCAGGGCGGCGAAACCGGCGAAGGCACCGACTTCATCGTCCCGCTGCGCTAATCTCTTCTTCTGACGCGTTTTCTTTACGCGAATTCTTTACGCGAACCGGTACCCACTTCGCTCGAAAACGCTATGGCTTCCCATAACGGCTTGTTGAGCGGCATCGTCCCGCGCGTTGCGCTATCCTTCGTCAGTTGAACCGCTGTCGAGGCTTTTCCATGATGGACCGCAGGAGCGTGATATCAGCGGCGCTGGCCGCGATCGCAGCCGTCAGTTCGAACAGGCAATCCCTGGCGCAGGCCGGCATGAGCCGGATCACGGCTTACGCGTTTTCATTTCCGGGATTGGCCGGCGGCGATATCAGGCTTTCCGAATTTGCCGGCCGGCCGATCCTGATCGTCAACACCGCTTCGCTCTGTGGCTTCACGCCGCAATATGGCGGGCTGCAGGAATTGTGGACCGAGTTTGGCGACCGCGGCCTAATGATTGTCGGCGTCCCCTCCAACGATTTCGGCGGCCAGGAGCCGGGCGGCGCGACCGAAATCACCGCGACAACGCAGAACCACCACGTCACCTTTCCGATCGCCGCAAAAGCCGTCGTCAAGGGACCGACCGCGCATCCGTTCTACAAGTGGGCGGCGGAAGCGCGACCGAAGGATGTTCCACGTTGGAACTTCCACAAATACCTGATCGGCCGCGACGGCTACATCGCCGACGTCTTCCCGGAGTCTGTCAACCCCGTGGATACACGGGTGAAGACCGCCATCGCGCGGGCCCTGGCCGCTTCCTGAATTAACCTGTCCGCTGACAAATCGGCTGGGCGTAACCGCAGCGGTTGCGTTGGCGCGCCTGCTCCAACTAGGCTACTATGTGCGTCGGGGAATGGAGGCAGACCGGACGACGGCAGCGCCGCGACCGGATGCGGGATTCAAATTTAAGGAAAACAAGATGCGTATAGCGGCAGGGATGATCTTTGCAGGCGCAGTTTCGCTGTTGGCATCAAGCGCGGCGTGGTCGCAGGCTCTACCCACCAAGGGCGCGGCAGCCGCTCCTCAGGCGGCACCAGCTCCGGCGCCAGCCCCCGTCCCGCCGCCGGCGCCGGTCTCGACCCGTCCGCCCTGCAATAATCCCAACGCGCTCGGCATCGGCCGCACCGTCGAGATCGACACCACGGGCGGTCCCGGCTTCGGCTTCGAACATTTCAAGGAGCTCGACTTCCTTCGCGACAAGGAAGTGGTGTTGACCTTTGACGACGGCCCGTGGCCGGTGAATACGCCTGCGGTCCTGAAGGCGCTGGCGGAGGAATGCACCACCGGCATCTTCTTCCCGATCGGCAAGCACGCCACCTATTATCCCGAAATCCTCAAGCAGGTGATGGCGGCCGGCCATTCCATCGGGTCGCACACCTGGTCGCATGCCGCCCTCGTCAACAAGAAGCTGAACGAGCAGCAGCGCAAGGATGAAATCGAAAAAGGCTTCAGCGCCGTGAAATGGGCGCTCGGCGGCAAGTCGCCGGCGCCTTTTTTCCGTTTCCCTGCACTGCAACACCCGCCGGAGATGGTGACCTATCTCGGCGCCCGCAACATCGGCATCTTCTCCTGCGACCTCGATTCCTTCGACTTCAAGGCGAGCAAGGCGCAAACCATCATCGACAACGTGATGCGCAAGGTCGAAAAGAACGGCAAGGGCATCATCCTGATGCATGACTTCCAGAAGCATACCGCCGAAGCCTTGCCCGAGCTCCTGAAGAAGCTGAAGGCAGGCGGCTACAAGGTGGTTGCGATGCGCGCCAAGACGCCGGTGCAGACCATCGCCCAATATGACGAAGACATCGTCAAGGACCTGAAGCTGCCGACCGTGAGTTCGCGCCCGGTTTCCAGCGTCGTGCAGACGATCTCGGAATAACGCTAAGCGACACGCCCCTGTGCCGGCGCTGCGTATCGAAGGCTATGTCATCGTCTCGGCGGACGGCATGCTCGCCGACGCGCGCAATGTTATGCCGGACGAATTGAAGTTCGAGGGCGACAAGGCGTTTTTCACCGCCGCCCTCGACCGCGCCGACCTGATCCTGCACGGCCGTAACTCCTACGAGGACCAGCCGAACTCGCCGCGGCGCAGGCGCGTCATCCTGACGCGGACGGTCGAGGCGATCGCGCCCGATCCGTCCAATCCGAACGCCACGCTGTGGAATCCCGCGGGTGCGACCTTCGAAGCTGCCTGCGCGCAGGCAGGCGTGCGTGACGGCACTGTTGCGATCATCGGCGGTCCCGGCGTGTTCGGCATGTTCATGGACCGCTACGACGTGTTCTGGCTCTCGGTCGCGCCGCATGTTCGCCTGCCCGGCGGCGAGCCTTGCTTTCCCGGCGTCCCTGCCCGTACGCCGCAGCAAATCCTCGCCGCGCATGGGCTACGTGCCGGTGACGTGCGGACGCTTGATGCAGTGCACGATGTCACCGTCACGCCGTGGCGGCGCAGCGCTTAGAGCGTCATCCTTTCGTACAATCGGCCTCGCCGAAGCCGGCCTCGGTCAGAGATCGCTTGACAGTACGCAGGCGCGGTTCCACCCTGAAAAGAAAAAACATACATATCATCATCGGGAGGACCACGACATGTTGAGGTACGCTTCAACTATGCTTGCAGCGGTGACTCTTGGAATCGTCACCATCTTTGCTCAGCCGGTTCACGCTCAAACCACTGAAAAGCCGTTAGTGCTGAAGGGTCAGTCGACCCACCCCGCATCCTCGAACTTCCATCTCATCTTCAAGCTGTGGGCGGAGACCGTCGAAAAGATGACGGCCGGACGCCTCAAGATCGAGACGCTTCCGGCGGGAGCGATCGTGCCGCCGTTCGAGGTGTTCGACGCCACCTCCAAGAACGTTCTCGATGTCGGCATGGGACCGTTCGGCTACATCCTCGGCCGCAACACCGCGACGATACCGATGTCGCACGGTCCGCTGTACGGCATGGACGGCTCGGACTATTGGGCCTGGTACTATGACGGCGGCGGCATGAAGCTGCTGGATGAGTTCTACCGCGACGTCCTCAAGCTGAACGTCGTCGGCTTCCCGATCCCGACGGACTACCCGCAGGGCATGGGCTGGTTCAAGAAGGAGATCAACAGCCTCGCCGACCTCAAGGGCTTGAAGTACCGGATCTACGGCATCGGCGCGGAGACCTACGGCCGGCTCGGCGTGTCGGTCGTCACCATTCCCGGTGGCGAGATCGTGCCGGCGATGGAGCGCGGCGTGATCGAGGGCGCCGAATGGATCAACTGCGAGGAAGACAAGAAACTCGGTCTGCACCAGGTCGCCAAGCACTACTACACGCCGGGTATGCACGAGCCGGTCACCGGTGGCCAGTTGATGATCAACGGCGACGTCTGGAAGAAGCTCACGCCGGACTTGCAGGAGATCATCAAGGTGGCGAGCGTTTACGCCACGACGCAGCGCAACTTCGCCTTCAACCGCGAGACAGCGCACGCTTGCCAGGAACTGATCAAGATGGGCGTGCAGATGCATCGCACACCCGACGAGATCCTGAAGAACTTCCTCGACGAGTGGGAGAAGATCCAGACCGAGCACGCGGCCAAGAACCCCTTCTACAGGAAAGTCATCGACAGCCAGAAGGCCTACGCCGAACAGATCGTGCCCTTCAAGCTCTCCTGGTTCCCGCCGTACAACTTTGCCGGCGAGTACTACTGGAAGAACAAGATCTACCTGACCAAGAAGTGATCTCTCTGTAACGGAGCTGCTGGCGTCCGAACCGCCGGACGCCAGCACTGTCTGAAGAGGAGCGATCATGTCCGCGGACCCCAGCAGTGCTTCGGTCGCCAGCAATCCCGGCGGCGAATTCCCGCGTGCTTTTTACTCGATCATACGCGCGATCGACCACTTCACTGATGTGACCGGCAAACTCATCGCCCTGTCGATGTTGTTTCTGGTGGTAACGATCTCCTACGAGGTCGTCATGCGTTACGGGTTCGGCGCGCCAACCGTTTGGGTCTACGAATCCAGCTTCATGGTCAACGGCGCGGCCTTCATGCTCGGATCGGGATACGCGCTGTTGAAGGGCGCGCATGTTCGCACCGACATCTATTGGGAGAACTACTCGGAGCGGAAGAAGGGCATCGTCGACCTGATCTCCTATCTGTTGTTCTTCTATCCGGCCATGATCACGTTCATGCTGATCAGCTATGACGATGCGTTGCACTCCTATGACACCGGCGAACGGTCGCAGGAAAGCGTGTGGCGCGCGATCATGTGGCCCTTCCGGGCAACGATCCCGCTGGCGGCCCTTCTTCTCATGATCCAGGGCGTGTCCGAGGTCCTGAAGTGCTGGTACCAGGTCCAGTTCGGGCGCGAGTTCGAGCACAAGGAAAAGATCGAGATATGACGGGACTCGAACTCCTCGGACTTGCCATGCTCGTCGTGATGCTGGGGGCGATCTTCATCGGCCTGCCGATCAGCTTCACGCTGCTGTTCCTGGCGCTGTCGTTCGGCTACGTCGGCATGGGCGAGCGCGTCTTCAACCTCGCCTACCTGCAGACCATCGGCCTCATGAAGCAGGACGAACTCGTCGCGGTACCCATGTTCATTCTGATGGGATTCATCTGCGATCAGGCCGGACTGATGGAGCGGCTGTTCAAGGCGTTCCGCGACCTGTTTGCGCCGATCAATGGCGCGCTCTACGTGGTCGTCATCCTCACGGCGACGCTGTTCGGCATCGCCGCCGGAACCGTCGGCGCGACGGTCGCTCTTCTCGGCATCATGGCCGGGCCGATGATGATCCGCGCGGGCTACGACGTGCGCATGTCCGCCGGCGCCATTGCCGCCGGCGGCACGCTCGGCATCCTGATCCCGCCGTCGGTGATGCTGGTGGTGATGGCGCCGGTGCTCGATATCTCGATTATCGACCTCTATGCTGCGGCGTTCGGCCCGGGCTTTCTGCTGTCCGCGATGTTCATCGCGTACACCCTGATCCGTTGCTACTTCAATCCCAAGCTCGGCCCGCCGGTGCCGGTGGAGGAGCGGCCCGATTCGATGCGGATCGTGCTGTGGGAATGCGTGGTCGGCCTCGTGCCGGTTACGGTGCTGACGATCGTGACGCTCGGCGCCATCCTCGCCGGAATCACGACGGCCGCGGAGGCGGCCGCGTTCGGCGCATTGGGGGCTATCTTCCTTGTAATTGCCTACGGCCGGTTTTCATGGCGAGGCCTGCTGGATGCCTGCTACGCCACACTGGCAACGACCAGCATGGTGCTGCTGCTCGCGGTAGCCTCCAATGTGTTCGGTTCAGTCTTCTCATGGCTCGGCACGGCGACCTGGATGACCAACGCCCTGCTCGCTTCGCCGCTGCCGCCCTGGGGCACGATGTCCCTGCTCCTGACCCTGATCTTCCTGCTCGGCTGGCCGTTCGAATGGCCGGCCATCGTCTTCATCTTCCTGCCGATGCTCGCGCCGGTGGCCAAGGGCCTCGGCTACGACATGATCTGGTTCGGCTGCATCGTCGCGGTCGTGCTGCAAACCGCCTTCCTGTCTCCGCCCGTCGCCATGTCGGCCTACTATCTCAAGCAGGTCGTCAAGGAATGGAACCTGAGGCTGATCTACCGCGGCATGGCCGACTTCATGGTGCTGCAGGTCGCTTGCGTGGCGCTGGTGCTGATCTTCCCCGCCATCGCGATGTGGTTCCCGCAATGGCTGCAGGCGCGCAGGGTTGCGGCGCGCACCGCGCAGATCGAACAGATCGTGCCGACGCAGAACGTCGCCGTGACACCCGACGGTCCACGCGTCGCAATCCGGAATTTCTGACTCGGTCTGGAGCCGCCACTACCGGCTTCAGACGTCCCCGTACGCCGGTTCATTCGGCCGTGGGCCACGGCCGTAGCCCGCGATCATGAACAGCGCGCCGATGATCGACAGGTTCTTCAATGCCTCGATCAGCGTCTTGGCATTTTCGGGCGACGGCTGGTTCCAGAAATCGTGGAAGTAGAAGGTCGTCGCGATGACGAAGATGATCAGCAGGAACGCGAAGAAGCGCGCACCGAAATTCACCGCGATCATCAGGCCGGCCAGGATCTCGAAGCCGCCGACGCCGACCGCCAGCAATTGAGGCATCGGCATGCCCGCCATGGTTTCGAGCTGCGAGGTATAGGGCGCAAGCATCGCGGGAATGGTCACCTTGGTCGCGATGAAGTCTGCCGTCGGCTGAATCGCGAAGAGCTTGGTCGCCCCCGTGTACATGAAGAGGACGGCGAACAGGACTCGCCCGAAGGTAACTAACGCTGGCATGGGATCGGCCTCACTAATGGCATGCAAAGGGTGCAGGCGGCGCGAAACGATTATGGGCGTTTCGTCACCGCTTTTCAAACGCTCAAATCGAAACCATCCGCGCAGGAGCCTGCGCGGGCTATAACCAAACCTTTTGATAGAAGCAGAACCAAGGCCCTTTTTTGGCCATGGCGTTTTCGAGATGCATTCCGCGCAGAGAAAACGCGTCAAGACAAAATACTAGAGCGGGATGACGTTTTCTTCGAATCGGCATCCCACTCTATCTCTTTGATTTGAGCGTGATCTCCGCGCAAACGCGTTCCGCGTTTGTCGCGAGGGAAAACCGGTGTCCACTTTTCCGGATCATGCTCTAGAGCGGGGTTCTGTTTCCATCAGAACCCCTCTATCCAAATAACGTCGGCTGCTGGCGGCCAGCACGCTCCTGGGCTTCGACGGCGGCAACCGCGGTCATGTTGAGCACGCCGCGCGCCGTCACCCCCGGGGTGAGGATATGCGCCGGACGCGCCGGCCCGATCAGGATCGGCCCGACCGGCAGCGCATCCGCCAGCGTCTTGATCATCTGGTAGGCGACGTTGGCGGTGTCGAGGTTCGGCATGATCAGGATGTTGGCATCGCCTTCCAGGTTGGAATGCGGCAGCACCAGCTTGCGCGCCGCAGCCGAGAGCGCGGTATCGCCCTGCATTTCGCCATCGGCCTCGATCTCCGGATGCTTTTCCTTCAGCAGCGCGGTGGCGCGGCGCATCTTGCGCGAGGAGTCGGTGTCATAGCTGCCGAAGTCGGAATGTGACACGAAGGCGACGCGCGGCTTCATGTTGAACCGCTGCACATGGCTTGCCGCCAGCGACGCCACCTCCGCGAGTTCCTCGGCGCTCGGGTTCGGGCGCACCTGGGTATCGGCGATGAAATAGGAACCCTTGGTGGTGATCATCATCGACAGCGCCGCGAAATCGCTGACACCGGGCAGGAACCCGACGATCTCCCGAACATGGCGCAGATGGCTCATGTAGCGGCCTTCGACGCCGCAGATCATGGCATCGGCCTCGCCGCGAACCACGGCAAGGGCAGCGATCACGGTGTTGTTGGTGCGGACCACGGTACGTGCAGCCTCGGGCGTGACACCGCGCCGGCCGGCGACGTCGATATAGGTCTGCACATAGGAGCGATAGCGCGGATCGTCCTCGGGATTGACGAGATCGAAATCCTGCCCGGCCTTGATCGAGAGGCCGAACCGCTTGAGCCTCGCCTCGACGACGGAGGGGCGGCCGACCAGGATCGGCCGCGCCAGTTTCTCCTCAAGCACGACCTGCGTGGCGCGCAGCACGCGCTCGTCCTCGCCCTCGGCATAGATCACGCGGACCGGCTGCGTCTTGGCTTTGGCAAACACCGGCTTCATGACGAGGCCAGAGCGGAAGGCAAAGCGTTCCAGCAGCGCGGTATATTCGTCGAAATTCTTGATCGGGCGCGTCGCCACGCCGGATTCCATAGCGGCCTTCGCCACCGCCGGTGCGATGCGCAGGATCAGCCGCGGATCGAACGGGCTCGGAATCAGCGAGCCCGGACCGAAGCCTTGCGTCTCCCCGCTGTCGAACCCGCGCGCCACCGCATCCGATGGCGGATCGCGCGCGAGCTGCGCAATCGCTTCCACCGCGGCATGCTTCATTTCCTCGTTAATCCCGGTGGCGCCAACGTCGAGCGCGCCGCGGAAGATGAACGGGAAGCACAGAACGTTGTTGACCTGGTTCGGGAAGTCGGAACGCCCGGTGCAGATCATCGCGTCGGGGCGGGCCTTGCGCGCCTCGTCCGGCATGATTTCCGGGTTCGGATTGGCCAGCGCCATCACCAGCGGCTGGTCCGCCATCGACTGGACCATCTCGGGCTTCAGCACGTTGGGCGCGGACAACCCTAAGAAAATATCCGCGCCGCCGATCACATCCGCCAGCACGCGCGCGTTGGTCTTCTGCGCATAGACCGCCTTCCAGCGGTCCATCAGCGTGTTGCGGCCCTCATGCACGACGCCGTCGATGTCGCAGACCCAGATGTTCTTGCGCTGCGCACCGAGCGAGACCAGAAGATTCAGGCACGCGATTGCGGCCGCGCCTGCACCTGAGCACACGATCTTGACGTCGGCCAGCTTCTTGCCGTTCAGCAGCAGCGCGTTGGTGATCGCGGCCCCGACGATGATGGCCGTGCCATGCTGGTCGTCGTGGAACACCGGGATCTTCATGCGCTCCTTGAGCTGCGCCTCGATCTCGAAGCATTCCGGTCCCTTGATGTCCTCGAGATTGATGCCGCCGAAGGTCGGCTCCAGCGCCGCCACCGTCTCGACCACCCGCTCGATGGTGTCGGCGGCGATTTCGATGTCGAAGACGTCGATCCCGGCGAATTTCTTGAACAGGACCGCCTTGCCTTCCATGACGGGCTTGGAGGCCAGGGGGCCGATATTACCGAGCCCCAACACCGCGGTACCGTTGGAGACCACGGCGACCAGGTTAGCCCGGGAGGTCAGCGACGCCGCTTCGGCCGGATTGTTGGCGATTTCGGTGCAGGCCGCAGCGACGCCCGGCGAATAGGCCAGCGCGAGGTCGCGCTGGTTGGCGAGCGGCTTGGTCGCCTGGATCTCGAGTTTACCCGGGCGCGGCAGCCGGTGATACGCAAGCGCCGCGGAGCGGAGATCTTCAGAATAGGACGACATACACTCCCCCACGGGCTTTCTCGACCCCGAATTACGTGCCGAGGCCGGTCTTCGTTCGAACCGTTAGCTTTGCGGCAGATTTAGCCGGATGTGAAGCACGGGCCGCCACTTGGATGCAACATTCGAAAGCGCCGCCGTCAACAAGGGGCTGATCGACGGGAAGCAACAAATCCGGTAGCATATTCGCCTCCCTACCCCATCCCCTTGACCGACAATAAGGCAAATTTGCCTCCCGCAATGTCGGCGTCCGGAGCACAACTAATGGTAAAGATACTGATGGGCCTGGCCGCTGCGGTCGTGATCGCGGTGGGTGGCTTCTTCGGCTTCGAGTTTTATACACAGCACCGGATCGCCGGCGAAGTAGAGACCGCGTTCGAGCAGATTCGCGCGGGCGGCGGCAAGGCAAGCCACGGCAAGGTGTCGTTCGACCTGCGCAGCCGCACGGTCAGGATAGACGATATCGCGACTGAATCGGCAACGCAGCCCCCCGTGAGCGTCAAGATCGCCAATGTGACGGCGGCAGGTGTCAGCCAGCCCGACACGGCGCGTTTTTCGGCTGACAACATCGAAGGTGCCGGCCTGGAGGTCAGCTTCGGTATCGCAGGCCCGACAGGCGGGCGCGTCACCTACAAGGCGCCGCAAATCGTCATGAAAGACTATTCGGGCCTGGCCAGCCTGCCGGTACGGCCCGCTTCGACCTCCATCGTCGAGGCGTATCGGTCCGCGCTGGAGCAGTTTGCTACCGTCTCGGCGTCTTCAATCACGGCGCCCACCATGGTGGGCACCATCAATAACTTCGGCACGGTTACGTCGGCTGATTTCACCTATACGGGTATAGCGCTGCGGGAGATCAGGAACGGCAAGATCGGGTCCATGCAGATCGAGCGCAACGCTTTCACCGCCAGCACCCAACAGGCGGGCAAAGCCGACAAATTGAGCGGCGAAATCGTCAATTTCGCTTCGCGTGATTTCGATGCCGCCGCCATTGCCGCCATCCTCGATCCGCAAAAGGCGAACGACGACAAATACTACCGCGTCTACGGTCAAACGACGGCTGGGCCCTACACCATTACGTCGGGGCAAGGCTTGCGCATGCGCATCGACGGGATGACCGTCGACGATATCAGCGTGCGGCCGTCGCGCCTGCAACTTCCGGCGCTGCTCGCGCTGACGCCGGCGGCCGGCGCCACTCC
This sequence comes from Bradyrhizobium algeriense, assembly GCF_003062295.1. Classification (GTDB taxonomy): domain Bacteria; phylum Pseudomonadota; class Alphaproteobacteria; order Rhizobiales; family Xanthobacteraceae; genus Bradyrhizobium; species Bradyrhizobium algeriense. Next base: position 88,191 of record NZ_PYCN01000014.1, read on the forward strand.
GACGCCGGCACAGGCGCGCGAGATGATGGACAAGATGGCGAATATCTATGAGGGCATGCGGGTCGGAACAGCCGAGATGCGCGGCATCTCGGCGGACACGCCAGAGGGCCCGTTCAAGCTCGCCGCGGTCAGGTTCAATCTGGAAAACGGCAAGGTCGGCGAATTCGCGGTCGAAGGACTCGATGGACGCTCTCCGAAGGGTCCCGTCAAGGTCGGACGCTTCGCGCTCAAATCCCTCGATATCGCGGGTCTGCTGCGAATCGCGGCGCAATTCTCGAACCCGGGACAACAGCCGTCACCCGACAGGGCGCTGGCGCTGATTCCGCTGATCGAGGGCGTCGAACTCAAGGGCCTCATGGCGCCATTCAAGAACACGGGCAAGCCGGTCAACATCGATACTTTCAGCCTGGACTGGGGCCAGTTCGTCGGTCCGATCCCGAGCAAGGCACGGCTGACGATGAAAATGTCGGGCCCGCTCGATGCGAGCGATCCCGGACAGAAGGTGCTGGTTGCCGGCGGCCTGGACAGGGCGGCGGTCGACCTCGAACTCGGCGCGGCCTGGACGGAAACCTCCGGCGCATTCGTGCTGGAGCCGGCGGCACTCGAAATCGGCGGCCTCGTGAAGGCATCGGCGCGGCTTTCGCTCGCCAACGTACCCAAGGGGGTATTCTCGGCCGACCCGGCCAAGGCGATCGCCGCGGCGGCGCAACTCGAAGCTGGCGCCATCGAACTCACGGTGCGCGATACCGGCGCTGTCGATCTCGCGTTCGCGCAATACGCCCGGGCGCTCGCCGTCAGTCGCGATGCCGCACGGCAGCGTTTCGTTGATGAAATGAAGGCCAGCGGCGAAAAAGCAGCGGCCGCGGATCCTGACATGGTGGCTGCCGTGCATGCGCTGGCCCGCTTTCTCGAGAGCCCGGGGCAAACGCTGATCATCAAGCTGACGCCGCGCGCCAAAGTGCCGGCGCTGCAGCTCATCCAGTTGTTGAAGACCGACCCAGTCATTGCGCTGTCGCAATTCCGGATCGAGACTTCGACGGGACTGTGAGCTACCGCGAGTCCTACGTCTTGTCCGGCAGGTTAAGCCGGATGTGGAGCTCGCGGAGCTGCTTGGTCGTAACCTCTGATGGCGCGCCCATCAGGAGGTCCACGGCCTGCTGGTTCATCGGGAACAGCGAGATTTCACGCAGGTTCGTGGTGCCGCAGAGCAGCATCACGATGCGGTCGACGCCCGCCGCCATGCCGCCGTGCGGCGGCGCGCCGTACTGGAACGCGCGGTACATGCCGCCGAAACGCTCGACGACATCCTTCTCGCCATAGCCCGCGATCTCGAACGCCTTCACCATCGCCTCGGGGCGGTGGTTGCGGATGCCGCCGGAGGCGATCTCGTAGCCGTTGCAGGTGATGTCGTACTGGAACGCCTTGATGGTCAGCGGGTCCTGCGTCTGCAACGCATCGAGGCCGCCCTGCGGCATCGAGAACGGGTTGTGCGAGAAATCGACCTTCTTGTCTTCCTCGTTGTACTCGTACATCGGGAAGTCGACGATCCAGGCGAGTTCGAACTTGTCCTTGTCGATCAGGTTCAGTTCCTCAGCCACCTTGGTGCGGGCGAGGCCAGAGAACTTCCAGAATTTCTCCGGGTCGCCGGCGACGAAGAACGCAGCATCGCCCTCCTTCAAACCGAGTTGCGCACGGATCGCGGCCGTCCGTTCCGCGCCGATGTTGTTGGCGAGCGGACCCGCGCCCTCACCGCCCTCGCGCCACATGATGTAGCCGAGGCCGGGCTGGCCCTCGCCCTGCGCCCACGAGTTCATGCGGTCGCAGAACGCGCGTGAGCCGCCGCCCGTGCCGGGGATCGCCCAGACCTGGTTCTTGGGGTCTTCCAGCATCCGCGCAAACACCTTGAAGCCGGAGCCACGGAAGTGCTCGGAGACGTCCTGCATCACGATCGGGTTGCGCAGGTCCGGCTTGTCACTGCCGTATTTCTTCAAGGCTTCGGCGAACGGAATCCGCGGCCAGCCTTTTGTGACCGGCTTACCCTTGGCGAAATCCTCGAACACGCCGGTGATGACAGGCTCCATCGCCGCGAACACGTCGTCCTGGGTCACAAAACTCATCTCGACGTCGAGCTGATAAAACTCGCCCGGCAGGCGGTCGGCGCGCGGGTCCTCGTCGCGAAAACACGGCGCGATCTGGAAGTAGCGGTCGAAGCCCGACATCATCAGGAGCTGCTTGTACTGCTGCGGCGCCTGCGGCAGCGCGTAGAATTTTCCGGGGTGAATACGTGACGGCACCAGAAAGTCCCGCGCGCCCTCCGGCGAGGACGCCGTCAAGATCGGGGTTTGGAACTCGAAGAAGCCCTGCTCCTTCATCCGCTTGCGCATCGAATCCACGATCGCGCCGCGGGTCATGATGTTCTGGTGCAGCTTCTCGCGACGGAGGTCGAGGAAGCGGTACTTAAGCCTGATGTCTTCAGGATATTCCTGCTCGCCGAACACCGGCAGCGGCAGCTCGGCCGCAGGCCCGAGCACCTCGATCTCGCTGACATAGACTTCGACCATGCCGGTCGGCAGTTCCGGATTGTCGGTGCCGTCGGGACGGCGGCGAAGCTTGCCGTCGATCCGCACCACCCATTCCGAGCGGAACTTTTCGACATCCTTGAACGCCGGCGAATCCGGGTCGGCCACGCATTGGGTCAACCCGTAATGATCGCGCAGATCGATGAACAGCACGCCGCCATGGTCGCGGATACGATGGCACCAGCCGGAAAGGCGGACGGTTTGGCCGATGTCGCTCTCGCGGAGCGCGCCGCATGTGTGTGACCGGTAGCGATGCATGGAATTCCCAAAATCAGATGTCGGAGGTCAGAATCGGGGCCAAAGGCCGCGCGAATTGCGGGAGGGTTTACCCGACGGCGCGAGGGGCGGCAACCAATGGCAGGGCCTGTTTTGGACCCGGAAAGCGAGATTTCCGCCTGCACCGGCCCGAACCGTTTGCCTATTCCGTGCCCGCGCCTATCTTTAGGTCATGACCGTCCATTTCCCGTTCCAGAACACCTATTCGGCGCTGCCGGCGAACTTTTTCGCCCGCGTGGCCCCGACGCCAGTCGCCGCCCCCCGGCTGATCAAGCTGAACCGGGCCCTGGCCGTCCACCTCGGGCTTGATCCCGACGTACTGGAGAGCCCGGAAGGGGCTGAAATCCTCGCCGGAAAGCGCCTGCCCGACGGCGCCGACCCGATCGCGATGGCCTATGCCGGCCACCAGTTCGGACAGTTCGTGCCCCAGCTCGGCGACGGCCGGGCCATCCTGCTCGGCGAGGTCATCGACAAGGACGGCGTCCGCCGCGACATCCAGCTCAAGGGATCAGGACCAACGCCGTTCTCGCGCCGGGGCGACGGCCGCGCCGCGCTCGGCCCGGTCCTGCGCGAATACATCGTCAGCGAGGCGATGTTCGCCTTGGGCATCCCCACCACCCGCTCGCTCGCCGCCGTGACCTCGGGCGAGAGCGTGATGCGCGAGACCATGCTGCCCGGCGCGGTGCTGACCCGCGTGGCCGCAAGCCACATCCGCGTCGGCACCTTCCAGTTCTTCGCCGCGCGCAGCGACACCGATGGCGTGCGCCAGCTCGCCGACCATGTCATCGCGAGGCACTACCCCGACGTGGCAAAAGCCGAGCGGCCCTATCACGCGCTGCTCGAAGGCGTCGTAGCCCGCCAGGCCGATCTGCTCGCGCGGTGGCTTTTGGTCGGCTTCATCCACGGCGTGATGAACACCGACAACACGTCGATCTCGGGCGAGACCATCGACTACGGCCCCTGCGCGTTCATGGACGAATACAATCCCGCGCAGGTGTTCTCTTCGATCGACGAAATGGGCCGCTACGCCTACGCCAACCAGCCGCGCATCGCGCTGTGGAATTTGACGCGGCTCGCCGAGTGCCTGCTGACGCTGTTCTCCGACGAACAGGACAAGGCGATCGAACAAGCGCAGTTCATCCTCGGCGAATTCGCCGAGAAATTCACCGCCGCCTATCAGGCCGGATTGCGCAAGAAGATCGGCCTGTTCACCTCACGCGACAGCGACGAGGCGCTGGTGCAGGACCTGCTCGACGCGATGGCCAAGAACCAGGCCGACTTCACTCTCACCTTCCGCCGCCTGAGCGATGCCGCTGGAGACGCTGACAACGACAGCGTCAGGGCCCAGTTCACCGATCCCACAGCCTTCGACGAATGGGCCTCGCGCTGGCGCCAGCGCCTCGCGGACGAGCCGCAATCCGCGGCCGAGCGTCAAGCCGCGATGCGCGCGGTCAATCCTGCCTTCATTCCCCGCAACCACCGCGTCGAAGCCGTGATCGCGGCGGCCGTGAACAACGACTACGCGCCGTTCGAGGAATTGCTAACGGTGCTGTCGAAACCGTACGAGGATCAGCCGGAGTTCGCGGCCTATGCCGAGCCGCCGCTGCCCGAGCAGCGCGTGCTGCAGACGTTCTGCGGGACGTAGAAGCACCGCGCGCGGATCGTAGGATGGGTAGAGCGAAGCGAAACCCATCAATAGCTTGCGCGGGGCTGATAGGTTTCGCTTCGCTCTACCCATCCTGTACGCACTGTGAGCAGGCTACCCGCGTTAACCGCAATCCTTAAGCGCGCGTCCACCATCCGCGCATGCGCGCCTCCCCCAGTTCCACGAATTAAGAAACGGTCAACGCGCTCCCCGCAATTCTAGTGGCTTACTCGTGGAGAATTGCCGTGGACGCCTTTGCCTTCGAATTCATGGGAATGGTGATGATTGGGCTCTGTCTCATCGTGCTCGCGATCCCGTCGGGCCGTCGACGGTCGCGGCGCATCCGGTACGAGTAGTCCGGGCCCCGCCTCCGTACCCGAAAGGCCCGCAATCCCGTGCACGGCGCCTAGCCGGAAACGGGTTGCCCGGGCGCCTGACCTAAAAACGCCCGCAACGCGCTTGCCGTCTATGGCAGCCCGCCCGCCAAACGACGCAAAAAAGCCGTGCTCAGGCTCAAATGCAGGGCTCAAATCCTGCCCAACACCCTTGACATATCAGCGTTTTCGGCAGAACGCCTGTCGGACGCGTCATGGATTGTTCATGGATCTGATTACCACCACTTCCGACCTCGCCGCTGCCTGCTCCCGGCTCGCCCAGCACAAGGTCATCACCGTCGACACCGAGTTCCTGCGGGAGACGACCTACTATCCCTTGCTCTGCGTCGTGCAGATGGCGAGCGCGGACGAGGCCGTCGTGATCGACACGCTGGCCCCCGGCATCGACCTCAAGCCGTTTTTCGAACTGATGGGCAACGAGGCGGTGCTGAAGGTGTTTCACGCCGCCCGCCAGGACATTGAAATCGTCTGGCATCAGTCCGGCACCATTCCGCACCCGATCTTCGATACGCAGGTCGCGGCCATGGTGCTGGGTTATGGCGACAGCATCGCCTATGACCAGCTCGTCGAGCGCGTCACCGGCCACCGGCCGGACAAGACCCACCGCTTCACCGATTGGTCGCGCCGGCCGCTGACGCCCGAACAGATGCATTACGCGGTCTCCGACGTCACCCATTTGCGCGACGTCTTTGCAGCGCTTGATGCCGACTTGAAGAAGCGCGCCCGCAGCGACTGGGTCAGCGAGGAGATGGAAGTCCTGACCTCGCCAAGAACCTATGATTTCCACCCCGAGCGCGCCTGGGAGCGGCTCAAGACGCGGGTGCGCAAGCCGAAGGAACTGGCGGTGCTGATGGAAGTCGCGGCCTGGCGCGAGCAGGAAGCGCAAAGCCGCGACGTGCCGCGTTCGCGCGTGCTGAAGGACGATGCGGTCGGCGACATCGCCACCCACGCCCCGACCTCACTGGAGCGCCTCGCCGGCCTGCGCTCGCTGCCGAAAGGTTTTGACCGCTCCAAATGGGGCACCGATATCATCGCCGCCGTGCAGCGCGGCCTCGCCCGCGATCCTCATACGCTGCCGAAGATCGAAAAGCCGCGCGGCAATTCCAATGGGGCTGCGACCGTCGAGCTCCTGAAGGTGCTGCTGCGGATGACGTCGGAACGCCACGCCGTCGCCAGCAAGGTCATTGCCACCGTCGACGATCTCGACCAGATCGCCGCCGACGACCAAGCCGACGTCGCCGCGCTGCATGGCTGGCGGCGCGAATTGTTCGGCGAAGCGGCGCTGGCGCTGAAACACGGCAGGCTGGCGCTGGCGATCGAAAAAGGCCGCGTCGTCAGGGTCGACCGGGCGTAAGCTTCGCTCGCTTACCTCTCCCCGCAAGAGCGGGGCGAGGGTGGAAGCAATCTACCACTTCAACTCCAGCCCGAGCGTGCCCTGATGCGACTGCATCGCGGCGCGTAATTTTGCGTCGTAGTTGACGTAGAGCCGCGCGGTGTTGGTCAGGCTCAGCGATGCCGAGGCACCGGCATCGGCGCCATACCGGCTCTCGCCGATACCCTGGAACGTAATGCTCTGCACGCCCTGGCTGACGGTGATGTCGGAGAAATTCTGCACGACATTGTCGACGAACTTGCCGTAGCCCGACAGGTCGAAAATCTTGCCGTCGAATATCCAGTAGTGACCGATCTCCGCGCCGATCAATAGCCGCCCGCGCTGCACGGTGGCGCCGGTCGCCATCACCGGATCAAGGCCGCCGATCTCCTGCAGCGAACCGGTCTGGGCGCGGACATATTCGAACGCGGCCTTGGGCACGATGCGGCCCTGGTCCCTGGTCCAGTAGTAGCTGATCTCGCTCAGGACGCCGTCGAGCTTCGCATGGTATCCGGCGGTCGCAATCCCGATGCCGGTGTCGCGGCGCGAATTGATGTGGCCGAAACCATGGACCACCGCGCTGGCCCAGGTCCATGGCCCGCTGTCGACGGAAGCCGTAAAACCGATCTGGGTCAGGTCGATCGTCGCCGATTGCAGCGCCAGCGGAATGTCGATCGCGGAGCGGCTCTGGTCGATCGACAATCCGATATTGATGCCCGGCGCCACCCGCGCGCCGATTCCCGCCACCCCGCCCCAGGTCTTTCTAGTGTCGCCGACGAAATCGCCGATTGCGCCGTTCTTCGTGTAGTTCCCGTAGCCTTCGAACCAGGTCCGGTAGCGCGGCGCTTCCGTGCTCTCGGAGGCACCGCCGCCGCCGGGATTGGTCCGCTGCAGGCGGTTGAAGCCGTTGCTCGACTGATTGGCCAGCCGTTCCAGAAAATTGCTGCCGAGATTGGTCACCGCCGCACCCGACGACACCGTCGAATTGATCACCGTCGGCGTCGGACTGGGTGTCGGTGAAGGCGTAGGGGTTGGGGTTGGAGTGGGCGTCGGTGTTGGCGATTGCGCATAGGCGGACGACAGCGTGCCGGTCGCGAGGATGAACACAATCGCCAGTCGCATGAACGCGCGACCGGTCCCGATTTTTCGTGCCCGCGAAAGCCGCGATGAGCAGCGCATGCAATCCATTCCCAAAGGCAAAAGCGCCGGCCCGAAAAATGCGCAAAACCCAATCAACAGGAGCGATTTGCTCCCAATTCGCCGGAAGGGTCAATCGGTTGACCCCCAGGCCGGCCGCCGAATACGCATCATTGTTGTTCGGCTGCCACAGCTCGCGCGACACGGCGACGACGTTTCCGGCAGTCGCCAAACCTTGCGAACGCCCTGCCCCGGCATTCAGGCTGCGGCCTGGCAGCCCGCGATCTCCTGGAGTTCCGGATAGTATCGCGCGGTCATCCGGCCGACATACCGCCGCAAATTGCCATGGCTTGCGGCCGCCCGCTGCAAATCCGATTCGAACAACGGACAAATCGCGCTGACCGCGAAGGCAAACATCGTCGCATCGATGCCGGCAGGCTCACTGCCCATGAAGAACGGCTTGTCGCCGAGATAGGCCGCCATCGCATCGATCGAGCGGATTCCGATCGCGGTAATCTCGTCGGCGGAGTGACGCCCGATCCCCTGCCCGTGCAACGTCTTGCGCAGGCGGCGGCGGATCATCGAGGCGACAACGGGCCGGACCGGCGCAGGCACACCCCTGAAGAAATTGACCGGCCCTTTGCGGAAATTGTCATCGATCATCCAGCGGAAATAGACGCTGGCCCAATATAGATTGTCCTCCGCCATTTTCTCGAACGCCCAGGCAATGGCGAGCTGCTCGGCGCTGAGCCCCTGGTCGAAATCGATCCCGTATTTCTTTTCGAGGTGCCAGCGGATCAGCGTGGAGTCGCCGAGCAACTGGCCGTCGTCCTCGATGTAGGGGATCTTGCCCTTCGGCGCCTTCGAAAAGCTCATCAGCGCCTTTTCGAACGGGAGTTTCGACATCCGCAACAAGGTCTCGGCCTTGGTCACGAACGGGCTTGCGTCGGGAAGGCCGAAATTGGGCCCGGAGCCATAGAGCGTGATCATGGAACCTCGATGATTTGCAGAGCGCGGTTTTACGGCGCACACGGCAGATAATATCAGATCGTCCGAGGCGAAATCAGGGTGCCGTCGCGATCGGCGCTGTCGGCGAACCTGCAGATGTCGCCTTCGAGGCGAAGCTTGCCGCTCGCAAGCAAGCGCAGCGCCTCCGGATAGATCCGATGCTCGATGCCGAGAATGCGCTGCGACAGCGTCTCGGCCGTGTCGCCGTCAGCCACCGTGACCGCGCCCTGCATGATGATCGGCCCGGCGTCGGTTTCGGGGATCACAAAGTGCACGGTCGCGCCCGAGATCTTGACCCCGGCCCGTAACGCCTGGCCGTGCGGATCGAGACCGGGGAACGACGGCAGCAGCGAGGGGTGGATGTTGAGCATCCTGCCGTACCAGCGCTGCACGAATTCGGCGGTGAACAGCCGCATGAACCCGCCGAGGCAGATCAGCTCGACCTTCTTTTCTTCCAACGCCGGCTGCAGGACGGCTTCGAAGCCCGCGCGATCCTTGCCGAACGGCTTGCTCTCAATGACGATCGTCGGGATGCCGCTTGCGGCTGCCTTCTCGAGCCCAAGCGCATCGGCCCGGTTGGAAATGACGGCAACGATCTCGGCCGGAAAATCCGCAGCCTTGGCCGCATCGATCAGCGCGGCCATGTTCGAGCCGCGCCCGGAAATCAGGATGGCGACACGGCGCTTCATTGCGCGAGATCGAGGTGACCGTTGTAGACCACGCGATGTTCGCCCGTAGCCGGGATCACTTCGCCGAGCAAGGCGACGGTCTCGCCGCTTTCGGTCAAAACTTCCGTCACCTTCTCGATCGCATCCGGCCTGACGATGGCGATCATGCCGATGCCGCAGTTGAAGGTGCGCAACAATTCGAGTTCGGCGATGCCGCCCTGCTCCGCCAGCCACTTGAACACCGGCAGCACCGGCAGCCGCGCCAGATCGATGCCGACGCCGAGATGCTTTGGCAGCACGCGCGGAATGTTGTCGGTGAAGCCGCCGCCGGTGATGTGGGCGAGCCCCTTGATCGCGCCGGTTTCGCGGATCGCGCGCAGGCAGGATTTCACATAGAGCCGCGTCGGCGCCAGCAGCGCACCGCCGAGCGTCATGACCGGCGAGAACGGCGCCGGCGCGTCGAAAGCCACCCGGGATTGCTCGACGATCTTGCGGACCAGCGAAAAACCGTTGGAGTGCACCCCCGACGAGGCCAATCCGATCACCGCGTCGCCCACGGCGATATCCCCGCTGGGCAGCAGCGTGCCGCGCTCGGCGGCTCCCACCGCAAAGCCCGCGAGATCGTAATCGCCGTCCTTGTAGAGCCCAGGCATCTCAGCGGTCTCGCCGCCGATCAGGGCGCAGCCGGATTCCCGGCACCCCTCGGCGACGCCAGCCACGATGGCCGCCGCGGCCTCGGGATCGAGCTTGCCGCAGGCAAAATAGTCGAGGAAGAACAGCGGTTCCGCGCCCTGCACCACGAGGTCGTTGACCGACATCGCCACCAGGTCGATGCCGATGCCGCCATGCAGGCCGGTCTCGATCGCGATCTTGACCTTGGTGCCGACGCCGTCGGTCGCCGCCACCAGGACGGGATCCTTGAAACCCGCCGCCTTGAGGTCGAACAGGCCGCCGAATCCGCCGATTTCGGCGTCCGCGCCCGCCCGGGCGGTGGCGCGGACCATCGGCTTGATGAGATCGACCAGGCGGTTACCCGCATCGATATCAACGCCCGAATCGGCGTAAGTGAGCCCGTTTTTGCGGTCGATCATGCCCAAATTCCAGTATGATGACGGCTGGTTACGAGGAATTCCGCGATCCTGCAATGGCTCGCAAGCGCTTGGCGCATATACTATGTAGATAAGAACCGGCAGAACCCGCCAGGGGCCGGATTTAGGCCGGGAGCCGGGAAGCGACCGAGTTGAGTATTCCAAATATCATTACGCTGGGCCGCATCATTCTGGTGCCGGTCATCGTCTGGGCGATCGTTTCCAGCCAGATGGAGATTGCGTTCGCAATCTTCGTCATCGCCGGCGTCAGCGATGCCGTCGACGGCTTTCTCGCCAAGCGGTTCAACATGCAGAGCGAACTGGGCGCCCTGCTCGATCCGCTCGCCGACAAGGCGCTGCTGGTGTCGATCTATGTCGCGCTCGGCATCTGGGGCGCCGTTCCGCGCTGGATCGTCATCCTTGTGGTGTCACGGGACATCATGATCGTCACGGCCGTGATCGTGTCGTGGCTGTTCGACAAGCCGATCCCGATGAAACCGCTGATGGTGTCGAAGCTCAACACGGTGGCGCAGGTGGCGTTCGCGGCACTGGTGCTGGCGTCGCTCGGTTTCAATTTCAAACCGGCGCCTTATGACGTGATCCTGATGGGTTTTGTTACGGTCTTTACTTTGGTTTCGGTCTCGCTCTATCTCGTCGAGTGGGTGCGGCACATGAGCACGATCGAAGCGCGGTAACCGTCCTTTTGTTTTGACGCGCTTTCTTCACGCGAACCGGTGCCCACTTCGCTTGAAAACGCTATGAAGGCCGTAATATCCCGGCCTGGAGACTTGCGTGGCAGTCCGCGTTCAACCTCGTCAGCTAGCCTTTGCGCTGCCGCATGCGGAGAGCCTGACCCGCGACAATTTCCTCGAAGGGCCGGCCAACGAAGCCGCTCTCGCGCTGATCGAAAGCTGGCCGGACTGGCCGAACCGCATCATGCTGCTGGTGGGACCGGAGGGCTCCGGCAAGAGCCATCTCGCCGCGATCTGGGCCGAACAGGCCGGCGCGCGCGCGATATCGGCGCACGCGCTTAGCCCCGCCGCCGTCCCCGGCGCGCTCGCCACCGGCGCCCTGGTGGTCGAAGACCTCAAGCCCGGCGATTTCGACGAACGGGCGATGTTTCACCTCCTGAACCTCGCGCGCGAGGACGAGGCCTTCGTCCTGATCACGGGGCGCGTCCCGCCTGTCGCATTCGAGGTCGAACTGCGCGATCTCAGGTCGCGGCTGCGCGCCGCGCCCGTCGTGTCGCTTTTGCCGCCCGACGACCTGCTGTTTCGCGGCCTGATCGTCAAATTCTGCGCGGACCGCCAATTGAGCATCGACGAGACGGTCGTGAGCTACCTCGTCACCCGGATCGAGCGCTCCTATGCCGCCGCCCGCCAGGCGGTCGACCTGCTGGATACCGAGGCGCTGCGGCTCGGCCGGCCGGTGACTCGGGCACTGGCTGTGGAACTGCTGCGCAACGCCTGATTGGCAAGGCGCATGCTGCATCCTGCCGCCTTGACGGCGGCTGTAGGCGGAACATCAATGTCATTGAAACGTCATCGGCGTATCACATGCTGTGAGCTGCATTCCCCTTAAACTAGCCCTACGCCTCTCCGAGATGGATCAAAGCCTTATGGAATCGGCACAAGTTATTGAAATAAAAGAAAAAGAACCAGTTGCCGAGGCTCCACCCTCTATTGCCACGAGCCCGGAACGATTCATCAATCGGGAACTATCCTGGCTGCATTTCAATCGCCGGGTGCTCGAGGAATCGGTCAATCCCGGCCATCCCGTGCTGGAACGGGTCCGGTTCCTGTCGATTTCCGCCAATAACCTTGATGAGTTCTTCATGGTCCGCGTCGCCGGCATCAAGGCGCAGGTCCGTGAAGGCATTGCCGAGCGCAGCCCCGACGGCCTGACGCCGTTGGAGCAGCTCGTACTCATCAACAAGAACGTTTCGGAACTCGCCTCCGACCAGCAGGCCATCTGGCGCGATCTGCGCACCACCCTGTCGGAGGCCAGCATCGTGCTCGTCGACGGCCACGACTTCACCAAGGCGGAGCGAAGCTGGCTCGAGGATCACTTCCTCCGCAACATCTTCCCTCTGCTGACGCCGCTTGCCATCGATCCGGCGCACCCGTTCCCGTTCATCCCGAGCCTCGGCTTCACCATCGCGCTGCAGTTGTCGCGGGTATCCGACGGCAAGGCGATGAATGCGCTGATCCGCATGCCCGGCAAGATCGACCGGTTCATCCGCATACCCGCCGGCAAGGATGGCGCGGTGCACCTGATCCCGCTGGAGCAGGCCACCGGCCTGTTCATCGGCCGTCTGTTCCCCGGCTACACCGTCAAGGGCCAGGGCGCCTTCCGCATCATCCGGGACTCCGAACTAGAAATCGAGGAAGAGGCCGAAGATCTGGTCCGCCTGTTTGAGAGTGCGCTGAAGCGACGGCGCCGGGGATCGGTGATCCGCCTCGAGATGGAAGCCAAGATGCCGGAAGCGTTGCGGGGCTTCGTGCAGCAGGCGCTTGCAGCCGACGACGATGAGGTATTTCTGGTCGACGGCGTGCTGGCGATGAACGAACTCTCGCAGCTCACGCGGCTCGACCGGCCTGACCTCGAATTCATGCCCTACGTGCCGCGCCATCCCGAGCGGGTGCGCGACCATGGCGGCGACATCTTCGCCGCGATCCGGCAGAAGGACCTGATCGTCCATCACCCTTACGAATCCTTCGACGTCGTCGTGCAGTTCCTGCAACAGGCGGCACGCGACCCCGACGTGGTCGCCATCAAGCAGACGCTCTACCGCACCTCGAACAATTCGCCGATCGTGCGCGCGCTCGCCGAGGCTGCGGAAGCCGGCAAATCGGTAACCGCCCTGATCGAGTTGAAGGCGCGGTTCGACGAGGAAGCCAATATCCGCTGGGCGCGCGACCTCGAACGCGCCGGCGTGCAAGTGGTGTACGGCTTTCTCGAACTGAAGACCCACGCCAAGCTGTCGATGGTGGTGCGGCGCGAGGGCGGCAACCTGACGACCTATGTCCATACCGGCACCGGCAACTACCATCCAGTAACGGCGCGCATCTATACCGACCTTTCCTACTTCACTTCGGACCCGATCATCGGCCGCGATGCGGCGCGGGTATTCAACTACATCACCGGCTATGCCGAGCCGAGCGACATCGAGCGGATGGCGGTGTCGCCGCTGACGCTGCGCAAGCGCATCATCGAACATATCAAGGGCGAGGCCAATCACAGCAGGCACGGCAAGACGGGCGTGATCTGGATGAAGATGAACTCGCTGGTCGACCCTGATGTCATCGACGCGCTGTACGAGGCCTCGCAGGCCGGCGTGTCGATCGAACTGGTGGTGCGCGGCATCTGCTGTCTGCGGCCGGGCATTCCCGGACTTTCCGAGAACATCCGGGTCAAATCCATCATCGGCCGATTCCTGGAGCATGGCCGAATCTACTGCTTTGGTATGGGGCAAGGCCTGCCCGGCCCGAAGGCGGCTGTGTATATCTCGTCCGCCGACATGATGCCGCGGAACCTCGACCGCCGCGTTGAAATCCTCTGTCCATTGCAAAATCCCACGGTGCATCAGCAGGTTCTCGAACAGATCATGGTCGCGAACCTGAAGGATACCGAGCAGAGCTGGCAGTTGTTGCCGGATGGGTCTTCAACGCGTATGAAGGCCGCGAAAGGCGAAGAGCCGTTCAATCTGCACAACTATTTCATGACGAATCCGAGTCTCTCAGGCCGTGGAAAGTCTCTCAAGGAATCTTCGCCGCGCCGCCTTACGCGCCGTAACGAACGCCAGCAATCCCCATAAGGAGTTCCGGCTGTGAAGCGACCGCGCAAGCGCGCTTCCAGCGTCGCCGTCATCGACATCGGTTCGAACTCGGTTCGTCTCGTCGTCTATGAGACGATGGCGCGCAGCCTCGTCACCATCTTCAACGAGAAGGCGCTGTGCGGGCTCGGCCGCGAAGTGCAGAGCACCGGCCTTTTGGCCGAGGATGCGGTTGCCAAGGCGCTGACGGCGCTGCGGCGTTTCCGGGCGCTGTGCCGTATCCAGCAGGTGGGACGCGTCTTCGCCATCGCCACCGCGGCCTGCCGCGACGCCAAGAACGGTCCCGACTTCATCGCCAAGGCCGAGCGCATCTGCGGCGCCAGCATTGAAATCCTGTCGGGGCCGCGCGAGGCAAAACTTTCCGCGCTCGGCGTCGTCTCCGGCATCCACAATCCCGACGGCATCGTCGGCGATCTCGGCGGCGGCTCGCTCGAACTGATCGACGTGCAGAAAAACCGCGTCCACAGCGGCGTCACGCTGCCGCTGGGAAGCCTGGCGCTGCAGGACCTGTCGGACAAATCGCTGAAGCGCGCCGAACGCATTGTCAGCAGCAATCTGTCCGACGTGGCCCAGCTCAAGGCCGGCAGTGGCCGCACCTTCTACGCCGTCGGCGGCACCTGGCGCGCGCTGGCGCGCATCCACATCGTCCAGAGCGGCTATCCGCTGCGGGTGATGCACGGCTATGAGTTGCCGGCCGCCGACGCGCTGGATTTCGCGCGGCGCCTGCGCCGGCTCGCGGCGGCCAACATGCTCGCCGATATCGAAGTTGTCGCCGACGCCCGGCGCCCGCTCCTCACCTATGCGGCGCTGGTGCTCGAATACATCATCCGCGTCGGCAAGCCGAAGACGATCGTGTTTTCGACCTTCGGCGTGCGCGAAGGCCTGCTCTACGAGATGCTGCCGCCGCAGGAGCGCGCCAAGGACGGATTCATCTGCGCCACGCAAACCCTGAACGGGTTGTTGTCACGGTCCGCACGCCACGCCGAAGAACTGGTCGCCTGGACCGACCGGCTGGTGCGAGTCGTGAAGTTGCGGGAGACCGAGGAAGATCGCCGCCTGCGCCACGCCGCCTGCCTGCTCTCCGACATCGGATGGCGGGTGCATCCCGACCATCGCGGCGAGGAAACGCTGAGCCTGATCACCAACGGCAATTTCGGCTCGATCAGCCACCAGGGCCGCGCCTTTGTCGCGCTGTCGGTGTTTTATCGCTACGCCGGCTTGAGCGAGGAAAACGAGCCGCCGACCCAAATCCGCGAACTGGTGCCGCCCGCCATGAACGAGCGCGCGCGCGTGCTCGGCGCGGCGTTCCGCGTCGCCCATCTGATCTCGGCGGCACGCACCGGCGTGCTGCCGGCGACGCATTTCCGCAGCGGCAGCCGCAAGCTGATGCTGGTGTTCGAGCATCGCATGGTCGATCTCGTCGCCGACCGCGTCGGCAGCCGCTTCAAGCAACTGGCGCGGCTGGTCGGCCGCACCGGCTCGATCGTGCGGAACTGACGGCTGAACGGCGCCGGCTAGGCAAGTCGAGATTGATTGGTGAGGCTTACTCGACGTCCGCCATGCCCCGACAGCGACCAAATTCTGCATCGCAGCGAAAATGACGCGATGTGCCAGAAGCCAGCGCGCCATGCCGGCACCATTGGACCGCCTCCTCCAGAAGATTGGCGATCCAGAAGAAACACCCGCTCGGTCTAGCGATGGCCGTCCGCGTTCCTGGGGCGGCTGCGACGGCTATCCAGCCGCTGGCGCCGAGATCGCCGCTAAAGTAACATTCCACCGGATCGCTCGACGGGGACTGATTGGTCGCACTGGTTGGTGCGGCCCGTTTTCACGGGGTCCACGACGGGGCTGCCTCTGAGGGTCAGCTGATGGCCACTGCAATGACCAGCGTCTCGTCTCCGCCAAGGCCGACGCCGCCCCGGGGGTATTTGGCCGTTATCCGCACCATCGACAAGTTCACGGAGTGGACCGGCCACCTGTTCGTGCTCCTGCTGATTCCCCTGATCTTCGCAAACGTGATCGAAGTTTTTGCCCGATACGTGCTCAGCGACCCAACGATCTGGGCCCTCGATATAACGACGATGTCGTACGCGGCCCTCTTCATGTTGGGGTCCGCATTGGCGCTCCTGAAGGGCGCCCACGTCCGCACCGACATGTTGTGGGCAGCGTTCTCGGACCGAACCAAGGGCATGATCGACAGCCTGGCGTTTCTGCTGTTCTTCCTGCCGACAATGGCCGTGTTGTTCGTCATCTCGATTGACGACTTCCTGTACTCGGTTTCGATCGACGAGCGCTCGAGCTCCGGTGCGTGGACGCCGATCTTGTGGCCGCTGCGCGGCATTATTCCGTTGGCTGCCTTCATGCTGCTCTTGCAGGGCATCTCGGAACTCATGAAGAGCCTCTGGGCCTGGCGAACCGGCGAGTTCTTGACCAGGCACGAGAAGATCGAGGTCTGAAGCATGAGCTTTACCGAGACCCTCGGACTCATCATGCTCGTCGGCATGGTCGCGGTCATCTTCATCGGTTTCCCGATCTCCTTCACGCTGCTATTTCTCGCCCTCATCTTCGGTGGGCTCGGGCTGGGGTGGGAGCAGACGTTCAATCTGGCCTATCTGCAGATCTGGGGCACGATGAAGGACGAGATCTTTCCTGCCGTGCCGCTGTTCATCTTCATGGGCTATATGACCGAGCAGGCCGGGCTCATGGAGCGGCTCTTCGGAGCGCTGCGCAGCCTTCTCGCGTCGGTGCGCGGCTCGCTTTATCTGGCGGTGATCCTGACGGCGACGATCTTCGCCATGGCGACAGGCATCGTCGGCGCCGCCGTGACCGTGCTCGGCGTCATGGCCGCCCCGATGATGATCAAGGCCGGCTATGATGCCCGACTATCGTCCGGTGCTATCGCCGCCGGAGGTACGCTTGGCATTCTGATCCCGCCCAGCGTGATGTTGGTGGTAATGGGCCCGACCATGGGCGTGCCCGTCAATCTGCTCTATTCGGCAGCGTTCGGTCCCGGCTTCCTGCTCGCCGGCTGTTATGTCGCCTACACGCTCACCCGTAGTTTCATCAATCCGAAGCTCGGTCCACCAATGACGATGGAGGAACGCCGATCCGCTCACGACCAGATGACCACGGAAAAGGTCGGCGCGCCTGTGGTGGGATTGGGTCTCGTCTGCCTGGTGGCGATCACCTATTTGCTCCTGGACTGGATGCTGGGTCGAGCAGATGCCCCGCGTCTTCGCGTCAGCATTGGTCCATCGGGTGTTTCGGCGGTGGCATTGGTACTGGCGTTGTTGACGACGTTTCCCTATGTCCGAAGCGCCTATTTCCGCGCCATCGTCCTCGGTATAGCGCCGCTGAGTGCGCTGATCGGCTTTACCTTGGGAACCATCGTCGGTGGCTTGGCGACGCCGACCGAGGCCGCCTCGTGTGGCGCCTTCGGTGCCGCCTTGCTGGCGCTGCTCTACGGTCGACTCAGCATGAGGTCGATCATCAACGCGGGTACTAACACCATGGTGACCTCGGCCATGGTGCTGTTTCTGGCCGTGGCCTCGACGGTGTTCGGCGCCGTCTTCACGAAGCTTGGCTCGGCGAATTTGATCACAAACTCGCTATTGGCCATTCCTCTGGGAGACGGGTGGAAGCTGGCGCTGATCATGTTCATCTTTTTCGTGCTGGGATGGCCGTTCGAGTGGCCTGTGATCATCCTGGTCTTTATGCCGATCGTTCTGCCGGTGGTGGAAAAGCTCCAGTTCGGCCTGAACAAGCTCGACTTGCTGCTCTGGTTCGGGGCCCTGACCGCCGTGAACATTCAAACTGCGTTCTTGAGCCCGCCTGTTGCCATGTCAGCCTACTATCTGCGCAATGTCGTTCCACAGTGGAGCCTGGCGACGATCTACAAGGGCATGGCCGACTACATGGTGATCCAGGTATTCGTCCTGATCCTGCTGCTGTTGTTCCCGCAGATCGCTCTGTGGCCGCCGAGCCTGTTGAGGTAGGATCTGCTTTTTCCTCGCTCAGGGCCTGCGGCGAGGAGCTATAGCGTTTTCGAGCGAAGTGGATACCGGTTCGCGTGAAGAAAACGCGTCAGAACAAGAATCTTGAGCTTCGGTTCTGATTCAATCAGAACCGAAGCTCTAGAAGGCTTGCTTGTAGGTTGGGTCGAGCGTCGGCGATGACCCCAACATAAATCGGGAGCGCCGCACTGGCTCCTGTTGGGGGCACGCTTCGCTTGACCGAACCTCCGGAGCAAGAAGGGCGGCCAAGGCCGCCCTTCCATCTATCCTCTTGTCCCGAAATATCCGTCAACGCCATGTCATTGCGTTTTCGCGGGCCAATAGTGATCGGCCTGCAATGCGTAAGGCGGAAACATGAAGCGCTTGGCCGGCACCACCTTTGAGGCATAGGCCCGCTGGGACTCGTAGACCTTCTTGAAGAACGGATTCTTCGCGGATTCCGCCGCCGCGAACTCGTCCCAGGTTTTCAGGAACGCCGTGTTGACCTCCGGCGGCGTCGTCAGGAGCTTCACGCCGTGCTTGGTCGTAAACTCCGCAATGGCCTCCGCGTTCATCCTCTGAAACGTCGCCCACCAGCGCAGGAAGGTCTCCGATGAGGCCGACTTGATCGCTTCCTTGTTCTGATCCGGCAGGCTGTCCCAGACATCCTTGTTGATCGCGAGTTCGGCGACCGAGGCGCTCTCGTGCATGCCGGGCGTGTAATGGTACTTCCAAACCGTATGCAAGCCGAGGCGCAGGTCCTCGACTCCACCAACCCATTCCGCACAATCGATAGTGCCACGCTCGGCAGCAGGCAGAATCTCACCCCCCGGCATATTGACGACAGCCATGCCCATCTTGGCATAGAGCTGGGAGACGATACCGGTCTGGCGGCACTTCATGCCCTTGAAGTCGGGGAGGTCCTTGATTGGCCGCTTGAACCAGCCGAGCGCCTGCGGACTGGGCGGGATGCTCGGGAATGCGACCAGATTGAGCTTCAGCTCCTTCTGATAGAACTCGTTCCACAGCTCGAGGCCGCCCCCGTCGTAGACCCAGCCGATGAAGTCGATTGCATCCATGCCGGCAATGCCGGCCGGAGTGTTCGCGAACAGCGTTGCGGCATTGTTCTTGCCGACCCACCAGTAGGAGATGCCGTAAGCACCATCGATCACCTTCTTGTGCGTGGCATCCAGGATCTCGAAAGGCGGCACGACCGCGCCGCCTGGCAGCGCGTCGATCTTGAGGTTGCCGCCGGTCAGCTTGTCGACCCGCTCGGCGAAGAACTTCAACGCGTCCTGCGTGGTGGTCGACGCGGGCACCGCTGACTGGATCTTGAGGATTCGAGGCTGCTGGGCATGCGCCGTGACGGCGAACGCCAATGTGGCAGAGACTGCCGCGACCAGAGCCGTCCTCGTAAGCGAACTGATTTTCATTGGTTTTTACCTCCCTCTAGTGTTCGTTGTACCTCCCTTTAACAGCGTGCAGGCGAGCCATCGGGTTTCCGCCCGCGAACAATCCTACCGCGGATGAGGTGCTTCAGCCAGAGCGACCCGCCGGAGCGGGCTTACTTGCCAATGAGACGAATTTCCCTGCGAAATGGCTGCCGGGCGACCGGGCCGTTAGGGTCATTCGCGACCGGGTCAAGCCAACAGCAAGTCGGGCCATGTCCGCCATGCGGCTAGTTTGGTCGCGCGCTGCCCTCGTACATGAACGTCATCGCCTTGGGTCCAGGCATATAGCCGGTCTCCACCCGATCGATCCTGAACCCTGCACTTTCGATCATCGCGCCGATGGGTCGATTGAGATGACAGCCGCCACTGATGCGTTTCCAGGCCGGCGTCAACCAGTCCTGCCATCGCCGGACATTCTTGTCCGGCGCCATGCCGTGCTCCACGAACAGGAGCTTGCCGCCCGGCCGAAGCACGCGGCGCATTTCAGTGAGCGCCATCGCGGCATCTGGAATGCTGCACAAGGTCCAGGTGGTGACAACGGTATCGACGCTGCGATCGTCGAGTGGAATGGCTTCCGCGGAAGCTTCGATGAAGTTGACCGGCATACCCGGACGCAGCGCCTGTCGCGCCATCGCGATCAGCTTCGCAGACGGCTCCAGCGCCAACACCTCTTGCACCGGTGATCTATAGAACGGCAAGTTCCGGCCTGAACCGATCCCGATCTCGATCACCCGCCCTTCGGCCGCACCGGTCACCCGCTCGCGATACGGCCGCAGTTGCTTGTTGCGCATCGCGAGATCACAAACCCGCGGCAGGATATGGTCGTTGTAGAAGCCCATGGCTCATTTCCTTCGGGCGCAACCTGTCACTTTTCGAGCCGAGCGGCAATGACGGCAACAAGATCCACTGCGGCCCGCCTTGCCGTCACATCAGCGACATCACGCGCGCCACGAGCGCCGGCTCGCGCAGCGCGGCCTGCGGCTTGAGCAGTTGCGAGACTTCCACGGTCAACCGGTGCACCTCGGGATCCGCAGCGGCGAGCCTGGTCAAGGCCATACCGTATTGCAAGCGCTGCGCGAGGTCGGCGGGCCGAACGCCGCGCGTGGCGGGGTAGACGAAATCGGAGACGGCAACGCCCCACGGCGTTGCGATGGTGTCCTGGATGGCAGCAAAGAAGTCTCGCGCGAGCCGCTCCATGGGAACACCTTCCGCCAGCAACCGCTCCAGGATCACGGCCTCCTGTGCCGCCACGCTCATGCCCTGCCCGAACACTGGATTAAAGCGGCAGAGGGCATCGCCGATCACGAGCAGCCCTGCCGGGAAAGCCTCAAGGCGCTCGAAATGCCGCCGCGTGCTGCAAGGCAGCTGGTAGCGGACGATATCAGTCAGCGGCCGCGCATCCCGGACCGCGTCATAGATGGTCGGGGTGCGCAGGCTCCTGACGAAATCCATGAATCCTGCGCGGTCGCCCGGAGGCGCATCGCCATGATTGGCTCCGACGGAAAGCAGCCACCGCTGCTTCTCGATCGGAAACAGGAACGCTCCGCGGCTGCTGGCGGGTGCTGACGGCAGGATGATATTGCCGAGCCAGTCAGCATTGTGATCGATTGGTCGCTCGACGATAGTGCTCGCGTAAGCCTGATCAATGCCGATCTCGGTTTCCTCGGGCCTCTCGAGAGAAAGCTCTTCGAGCAGCTTCAGCGTCAGGCCGCAGCGGCCGGAGGCTTCAACAACCAGGTCGGATTCCTGGGTCACGGCAGGACCATCTTCGCTGTCATAACGGACCGCCTCGATCCGCTTTGCATCACGCGATGCGACCAGCCCGGTCACGCGGGAGCGCACGCAAATGTTGATGTTGGCCGTCTGCTGAACGCGTCGTCGCGTCACGGCTTCGAGCAGTGGGCGCGACATGCAGAAAATGTCGAAGCCGAGATCGCGAATCGGGAAAGGATCAAACCCGGGACGCTCAAACCTTATATCCTTACCCGTGCGGATCTTCACGGCACCCGCTTCCGCCAGATCGTTCTCAAATCCCGGAAACAGGGTCTGCAGCGCCTTCAGCCCGCCTGCGAGCAGTATATGGGCATGCTGGGCCTGCGGCGTGCCGCTTCGGGGCGCAGCGTCGGCGGGAAGCACGTCCCGTTCGATGATCGTGACTTTCCCGAAATGCCCCGAGATCGCCTGAGCGGCCGTAAGGCCGGCCATGCCGGCGCCAATAACCACGGCATGGCTTCTGCTAAGATCTGGCACGTCTTCCTCCTGGAACGGAGTATGTCAAACAAGATCGAAAGGCGATCAACGGACACGTACGGCGGACGCAGCTGCTGCGGGTAACCAAGCTTATCTGATCTTCCTTGGGGCGATGGTGAACGGCATCACAAGTTTGAGTTCGGAGCCCATCACCAAGAGGTCAGCTCAACCAGGTTGCAAACAGCGCCTAGATCACACTGGCTCCTGCTTGTCCGGGCTCCGCTTTCCTCACCGGAACTTGCCAAGCCCCGCCCCCTTGACCATCGCGTAGATCGCCGGGATCACGATCAGCGTCAGCAGCGTTGACGAAATCATGCCGCCGATCATCGGCACCGCGATGCGCTGCGTCATAGGAACGCCTCTTGCTGCGATGAAAGGAAATGTGATGGGTTGCGGGAGTAGACGATCAACCGCAACCCCTCTTGCTTAGATCGCGCCAATGCCTCGGCCGGCGACTTTCATACGGCGGTATAGCGCGGCTTTGGGTATCAACGACCCTTCGGTCCGCCCTGGTAGCGGAACGCCGATCCGCCGGCGATCGTGGGGGCCGGACGGGACGTTGCCCGATCATAGGCGAATGCAGAATACGGATCGGCTTGCGAGCCAGCTCTGATCGGCGTGCTCTTCCTGGCCTCGTTCGGCCAATAGCTCCTATCGGTAATGGTCGAGGCTGCTTGTGCGGTAGTGGAGACCGCCACGAGCGGCAACAAGAGTGAGATTGTCAGAAGGTGTTTGGTTGACATGTTCCGGCTCCATGATGTTTGAAAGCGCCGTGATATGCGCTTCTAACCATGAGTTCGGAGCCGGTTGTCAGCCGGTTACAGGCTCACGTCGACGTGAAGCCACCTGATACGTCATCACCAACGAAGCAGCCGTGGTCCCAATGCTGCACCTGCTAGAGTGCACAGCACAATCGTTCCGCCGTACCAGACGGCAATAAACGGCAGCGAATCGTCCGTGCAATGGAGCGCATAAGCCATCGCGCTGACGCCTCCCGCAACGAGACCTGCGAACGCGCCGGCTCGCGAAAGATTGGTGGGAGCGCCTTTTCGCACGGCCCAAATCGAAACAGCGAAGGGAACGATCGCAATGACCGGAATGGAGAGAAGGCATTCCAGCCATTCATCGCCCACAATCATCCTTTCCCAATGTGACTGGGGTGCGGATCCAAGGCTGATGGCGGCAAGAACCACGATGACGAGAAACGGCACAGCGACAAGCAAGGCGGGCGAGATTTTCCGTTCCCCGCCCGGCCGTGCCAGTCTCGTCAGGTAAAGCAGCGCGACGCCGACGATACCGATTGCAAAGGCAAGCTTTACGGCGAGAAACATCAGTGCGCGGGCTGTTACCAAGTCGGCGCGGAAGCCCAAGCCGACAACGGCGATGCCGAGCGCCACGATCGCCCCTGCGACAATTGCAACGCAAAGCGTGCGAACGACCGCATTGCGGTCGATCGGTTCAAGGTTGGTACTCAGGAGTTCAACCAGATCATCCGTCTTCATGTTCGGGTTTCCCGGGCAATCAGCGCAGCCAGCGCCTTGAGCCCACGGTGGATGTTTACCTTTACGCCCGACTCGGAAAGACCGCATCTTCTTGCGGCTTCGGCTACGCTCAGTCCGTCAAGCTTCACAGCCTGGATCGAACATTGCATGCCTTCCGGCAGCCGTTCCATCAGTCGTCTGATATCATATGTGCTTTCGGCGCCCGTATGGTCGTCATCCGCCATGACCTCGTCGGCTTCGTCGATCGGCACGTCGGCGAGCGAAGCACGGTTGCGACGCAGAAAATCGATCAATTTGTAGCGCGCGATGGCGTGCACCCAGGGCGTCAATGGCTCTCTCGGGTCGTAGGTATGCCGCTTGATATGGATTGCCAATACAGCTTCTTGAACCAGATCTTCAGCCTCCGATGTACCTCTGCCGAGCGCTGCGAACTTAGTCTTGTAATAAGCGCGCAAGCGGCGGCTCAACTGATCGAGCAACGAGCGGTACGACGCCGCGTTACCGTCCAGGCTCGCAAGCATCAGGGCCTTGAGTTCGATTTCCAGGGTCGTCATGCCTGCTATCTCGTGAGTTCGCCGGCCCGACTGGTTTGGTTACAGTCTACTGCCGCTACGACGAAAAAAATCGCGGATGGCATGACGAGTATCCGGACCCGACCCACGTCTGCGCGAATTGCCATAGTGCCGCTCCGTTATGCGACGGCCTCTGGTCGCTTACGTTCGACGGGCTCAATTGCCGGCGGCGGCGATCGGCTACCGGCATCGTCCACGTTTCCCAGCCGAAAGCCCTTCACCAGGCCAAAGATCGCCGGAATCACGATCAGCGTCAGCAGCGTCGAGGAGATCATGCCGCCGATCATCGGCACGGCGATCCGCTGCATGATTTCGGAGCCGGTACCGGTACTCCACATGATCGGCAGCAGGCCCGCCATGATCGCGACCACCGTCATCATCTTCGGGCGCACGCGCTCGACCGCGCCCTCCATGATGGCATCGTAAAGGTCGCTGCGCGTCAGGGCGCGGCCCTCGGCGTCGCTCCGGCCCTTGATCTCAGCCAATGCCTGGTTGAGGTAGATCAGCATCACCACGCCGGTCTCGGCGGCTACTCCAGCCAGCGCAATGAAGCCGACGGCGACCGCGACCGACAGGTTGAAGCCAAGCCACCACATCAGCCAGAGACCGCCGACCAGCGCGAATGGCAGCGAGAGCATGACGATCATCGTCTCGGTGATCGAGCGGAAGTTGAGGTACAGCAGCAGGAAGATGATCAACAGCGTCACGGGGACGACGATCTTCAGCCGGGCAGTGGCGCGCTCGAGGTATTCGTACTGGCCACTCCACATGACGTAGTAGCCCGGCGGAAACTGGATGCTGGCCTGCACAGCGCGCTGGGCGTCAGCGACATAGCCGCCGAGGTCGCGGTCACGGATGTCGACATAGATATAGGTCGCCAGTTGGCCATTCTCGGTGCGGATCGAGGACGGCCCCCGCGCCTGCGCGACCTTTGCGACTTCGCCGATCGGGACGGCGCCGCCGGCTGGCATCGGCACCAACACGTCGCTTTCAATCGTCTTCGGACTATCGCGCAAATCCCGCGGGTAGCGCATGTTGACGGAGAAGCGCTGGCGTCCCTCGACCGTCGTTGTGACCGTCTGCCCGCCAAGCGCCGTTGCAATGGTGTCCTGGACGTCCTGGACCATGATGCCGTAGCGCGCCATCGCTTCGCGGTCCGGCGTGATCTCCAGATAGTAGCCACCGATGCCGCGCTCGGCGTAGGCGGACGAAGTGCCGGGGACCGCCTTCACGACCTGCTCGATCTGCTTGGCTAGCTTGTCGATCTCGATCAGATCGGTACCGATCACCTTGACCCCGACCGGGGTGCGGATGCCGGTCGACAGCATATCGATGCGGGCCTTGATCGGCATGGTCCAGGCGTTGGAGACGCCAGGAAACTGTAGTGCCTTGTCCATCTCCGCGATCAAGCTGTCGATTGTCACGCCGGCTCGCCACTCCTGCTTCGGTTTGAGATTGACGATGGTCTCGTACATTTCCGACGGCGCCGGATCGGTTGCAGTCGCGGCGCGGCCTGCCTTGCCGTAGACGGACGCGACTTCAGGAAAAGAACGGATGATCCGATCCTGGGTCTGCATCAGTTCAGCGGACTTGGTGACAGAGATGCCCGGTAATGTCGTCGGCATATAGAGCAGCGTGCCCTCGTTCAGGTTCGGCATGAATTCGGTGCCTAGCTGCCGGGCGGGCCAGACGCTCACTGCCAGAATCGCGAGTGCGAGCAGGACAACCAGCGTTTTGGCGCGCAGGACGCCCTTGATAACGGGCCGGTAGATCCAGATCAGAAAGCGGTTGATCGGGTTCTTGTGCTCGGGAACGATTCTGCCGCGGACGAAGATCACCATCAGCGCCGGCACCAACGTCACCGAGAGCAGTGCGGCGGCAGCCATGGCAAAGGTCTTGGTGAAGGCGAGCGGGCTGAACAAGCGCCCTTCCTGCTGCTCCAGCGTGAAGATCGGCATGAATGAGACAGTAATGATCAGGAGGCTGAAGAACAGCGCCGGCCCGACCTGCGAGGCCGCTTCGATCAGGACGGCCACCCGGGACTTTCCAGGCTCCGCTCGTTCGAGGTGCTTGTGCGCATTCTCGATCATGACGATCGCCGCATCCACCATCGCTCCGATCGCGATCGCGATGCCGCCGAGGCTCATGATGTTGGAGCCGATCCCGAGCAGCTTCATCGCGCCAAACGCCATCAGCACGCCGACCGGCAGCATCAGGATGGCGACCAGTGCGCTGCGAACGTGCAGCAGGAACACGATACAGACCAATGCTACGACGACGCTCTCCTCAAACAGCGTGTGCTTGAGCGTGTCGATGGCCGCGTATATCAGGTTCGAGCGATCGTAGACCGGCACAATCTCGACCGATTTCGGCAGGCTGCTGGCGATTTCCTTGAAACGCTTCTTGACGTTCTCAATGACGTCGAGCGCGTTGACGCCAAAACGCTGCAGCACAATACCGCTCGCGACCTCGCCCTCACCGTTCAGTTCGGTGATGCCGCGCCGCTCGTCGGGGCCTAGCTCCACCCGGGCGACGTCGCGCAGCAGCACCGGCGTGCCGTTGCTTACCTTCAGTACGACGTTGCCGAGGTCATTGATGCTCTTCAGGTAGCCCTTGCCGCGAATGACGTATTCGAATTCGGACAGTTCGACGGTGCGGCCGCCGACATCGGCGTTGCTGGCGCGGATCGCCTCGCGAATCTTCTGCATGGTGATGCCGCGGTCGCGCATGCGCTGCGGATCGAGGATCACGTTATATTGCTTGACGAAGCCGCCAACGCTCGCGACTTCCGCGACACCTTCGGCCTTGGCAAGTGCAAACTTCAGATTCCAGTCCTGGATCGCGCGTGTTTCGGAAAGGTTCAGCTCCTTCGACATGATAGCGTATTGGTAAACCCAGCCGACGCCGGTCGCATCCGGGCCGATGGTCGGCGTCACGCCCGCGGGAATGCGCGAGGTCGCGGCGTTCAGGAATTCCAGCACGCGGGAGCGCGCCCAATAGATGTCGGTGCCGTCCTCGAAGATGACATAGACGAACGACACGCCGAAGAACGAGAACCCGCGCACGACTTTCGAGCGCGGCACCGTGAGCATGGCCGTGGTCAGGGGATAGGTGACCTGGTCCTCGATCACCTGCGGCGCTTGCCCCGGATACTCCGTGTAGACGATCACCTGCGTATCAGAGAGGTCCGGAATGGCGTCGAGGGGCAAATGCGCCAGCGCGTAGAGACCCGCTGCGGCGGCAAACGTCGTGCCGAAAAACACCAGCAGCAGGTTGCGCGCCGACCAGGCGATGAGGCGGGCAATCATGGCTGGGCTCCCTCGGCAAAGCCTTTCAGCGCCGCCTTCAGATTGCTCTCGGCGTCGATCAGGAAATTGGCCGAGACCACCACCGCATCATCCTCGGCAAGGCCCTCGCGGATCTCGACATATCCCTCTCCGCGCTGGCCGAGCTTGACCTCGCGCGGCTCGAACCGCCCTCCCCCCTTATCGACCAGAACCGCCTGCCGGCTACCTGTATCCATGACGGCGCTTTCCGGAACGGCCAAAACGGCTTCCGGACTGCCAGTGTCGATTTCGGCATCGACATACATGTCGTGAATCAACAGCAGTTGCGGATTGGACAGTTCGACGCGCACGCGCGCCGTTCGCGTCTCCTTGTTGATCTGCGGATAGATGACGTTGATCTTCCCCAGAAATTCCTTTCCGGGAAAACTGCGCGCGCGCACTGTCGCGCGCTGGCCGATCGCCACGCTACCGAGGTCGCGTTCGGCCACGTCGATGATGGCCCACAGCACCGAGTGATCGGCAATCCTGAACAATACGTCGCCCGGTTGGGCGCGCATGCCTTCAGTGACGTTGCGTTCGAGAACGATCCCATCGCGTGGCGATGTCCATTCGATCCCGATCGGAACGTTGCGGCTCTTCTCGATGGCGAGGATGGCCGCTTCAGGCACGTCCAGATTCATCAGCCGCTGACGCGAGCCCCTGCCATATGGCCCCTCGCTGCCGCCGGTGACTTTGGAATTGAGCGTCGAGATGTATTCGGCAGCCGCGGACGAAACCGCCGGGCTGTAGATTTCCATCAGCGGCTGGCCCTTGACGACGTGCGCTCCCGTGGTGACGTCGGCAACTTTCTGGACATAGCTTTCGGCGCGCATCGAGATCACGGAGACGCGCCGTTCATCGAGCTGAACCGTGCCGGGCGCGCGGATCATGGTGCGGATCACGCGCCGGACGGCCGGCTCCGACTTGACGCCGGTGCGCTGGATCTTTCCGGGCGAGACCTTGACCGATCCGTCGTCGCTGTCGTCGCCCTCGTAGACGGGGATGTAATCCATCCCCATCGAGTCCTTCTTCGGCGTCGGCGAAACATCCGGCAGACCCATCGGGTTGCGGTAGTACTTGATCTTGCGGTCGGCAGGCGGCGCAGCCGCCACTTCCGCCGGATCGTCGAAACTGACGTCGGCGCCCGCGGGGACGGCACGGTAGTCACGGCCGTCAGATGTCTTTTTCGGCACCAGCGAATAGAGCGGCTTGTCGTCCGGATCCTGGTAGTAGATCGCAGCGGCAGCCGGTTCGGCTTGCGCGATGACATGAGCGTGCTTGGTATCTCCACTCGACAAGACGAACGGACGCGAGATGATGACGGCCACCGTCGCAGCCGCAATGGCAGCGGCTGCCACGACTAGCAGGATCGACCGTTTCATTTGTCGGCCTGAATGACGAGCTTGTTTTCGACCGTGCCGGTTTCACCCTGCACCTTGGCGCCAAGCGACAACTGCCAGCGGCCGGCCATGCTGAAATTGGCCTTGAACCGGTAGGTGCCCGGCTCCGATCCCGGGAGCGGGATGACCTTGGTGACCATCTCCTGCATGGCATCGGGCGCCATGTCGAGGCGCGTGGCGAAAATGACCGCGTCCGGAACGGACTTGCCCGTCGTCTTGTCGACGAGCTTCACGGTGATGGTCTTGTCGGGGCCGGCCTTCACGGTCGGTTCGACAAACCTAAACTCGTAGTTCTTGATGTCGGCAAGCGCGACGGTGGCGGCGCAGGTCATCGCAGCGCCGGTCAGCGCAACCCAAAGGGTGCGCGAAAACTGATTGGCCTTCATAGTGATAATCCTCAGGTCTCGTGGTCAGCCGCGATGGCGGCATGGGCGCGGACGCCGCAAGAGCGCCGCGTACTCCGGCGAGCTACGCCGAAAGGACCAGGGACCGGGGAGGTTTTGGAGGAGGTGAATACCCGACGCTTTCCACTTCGGGATCGCTGCCGGGAAGCAGCATCCGAAGCGTAACGGGCAGGATTTCAGCGACACCAGCCGGCAGCGGCGCCTGCAACGTCGTCGACACGCAGAGCGCCATCAACGGGCACTGGCCGCAATCCACAGGCGACGATTTATCCGGGCAGCACGGCATATCGTCGGACATGGCGGTCATGTCATCGGACATCGACGTCATCGATGCCGTCGCGCCCGTATTCGCCCGCGCCGTGAGCGGGGCGATGACGAGGCCGACGATCACAAGGACCGCCAGCAGCCGGCAAAGGTGGATCGAGCGTTTCACGGGACCAGTTTCGCACAACCCGACCCATGATGGGAAGCAAAGTTCCATCACGAAATCGCGGGTTTCGTTAACATATCCCGGTCGGGAATGATCGCATTGCGATGAATCAAATCCATCCGCACCGGCAGGGCCAGG
Organism: Bradyrhizobium algeriense; assembly: GCF_003062295.1. Taxonomy (GTDB): domain Bacteria; phylum Pseudomonadota; class Alphaproteobacteria; order Rhizobiales; family Xanthobacteraceae; genus Bradyrhizobium; species Bradyrhizobium algeriense. Next base: position 117,659 of record NZ_PYCN01000014.1, read on the forward strand.
TTCGTATTGCCGGAGAGCCAGAACATTTTTCTGGGCCGCGACTTAAAGGTAACGACCGCCCGGTTGGCGGTCTGCCCTCCAGCCAGGAGCACCACCATGCACGCCCGCGAAATGATCGGCACCCACCCGGCCGTCCAGGGCCAGATCAACGACGCCCTGATCCGCTGCATCGAGGAATGTTATTCCTGCGCCCAGACCTGCACCTCCTGTGCCGACGCCTGCCTGTCAGAGCGCATGGTGCAGGAGCTGACCCAGTGCATCCGCCTGGACCTGGATTGCGCCGACATCTGCAATATCACCGGCCGCATCATGACCCGCAGGACGGGTTCCGATGACGAAGTGATGCGCCGCATGCTCAGCGTCTGCGCCGCCGCCTGCCGGCTTTGCGCGGAGGAGTGCCAGAAGCACGCTTCCATGCATGAACATTGCCGCATCTGCGCGGAAAGCTGCCGCCGCTGCATGGAGGCCTGCCAGGAATTGGCACGCGGCATGGCGCACTAGGTTGGACCGACATTCAGGATTCTCAAACCTTGCCGCTGCCATGGTCTGGCTGCGTTGAATGTCATCAAACCTAGTCCAACCCGATCTTGCCCTGCGCCCAATAGGCCTTGCTCTTCACCCGCGATGATACGATGCCGACTGCTTTCAGGGCCCGGCTTACGCGCTGGATCGACGATGCCTTGCCCGTAAGAACGAAATGCGCGCCGCTTGCGGCAAGGCGCAACACCTCGGCTTCGGCTGCGGCGAGATGGGCGTCGGCGGCGAGGCGCTCGATCAAGGTCGCTTGGCCGAGGCCGATCGCCTCCAGCACCGGCCGCGACTCCACGACATCCGAGACCTCGAACACATGGGTTGCGCTGGCACCCTGCGGACTATCGCGGAGTGCCGCCGCCAGGCCGAACGAGGTTTCATCGCCGAACAGAACCACCGGCGATTCAAGGCCGGATAGATCGAGCGAGCGGCGCGGACCGAAGAACTGGCAAGTTTCGCCTTCGCGCAGGCCGCTTGCCCATCGGCTGCCGGGACCGTCGCCATGCGCGAAGGTGAGCATTCGTGTCCTGCCGCTGTCGGCGTCCCACGACATCGGCGTATAGGTCCGCGCGCTAAGGCCCGAGCCCATCGAAACCTGGACCTTTTGGCCCGCCGTCCAGGCGACGTTCCTGAGCGCCTCGCCTTCCAGGTCGGCCAGCCGGAAGCGGGGCGAGAGCGTCTCGACTGCCGCGACGCGCGCGGGACGCATGAACCATCGCAGCAACGTCCGCGTGACAGGGCCCGGCGGAGTGAGCGGCGGCGCAGAATTTTGCGGTTCGTCGGCGGGTTGGGTCAAAGGTTCGCTCCTCTCACCGACATTTCGACGTCGTGGCCCACGCGGATCACCTCGTCTTGACCGTGAATTCGTTGCCGCGCCCCGGATCGAACGACAGCGGCAGTGAGAGATAGCCGTTCTGCGGATCGCGGACATACTCGATGTAGCCGCCCGCCTCCGTGAACGCGTTCTCGCCGATGATTATCGCGCCGGGCTTCAGATGGGGCTCCAGCAGCGTGAGGACGGGAAGATAGAGGGTGAAGGCGCCATCGAGCATCGCCATGTCGATGTCGCCGCCGACGCCGGCTTTGAGGGTTTCCCGCGCATCGCCGATCCGAAACTCGACAAGATCGGCCAGCCCGGCGGCCCTGAGGTTCGCCTGCGCCCGCTCGGCCTTGCTGGGTTCAAGCTCGGTGCCGATCAGGATGCCGCCGCCCATGTCACGCAGCGCCGCCGCCATATAGATGGCGGAAATCCCCATCGAAGAACCGAACTCGACGATGCGCTTAGCCTTGCAGCTACGGGCGCACATGTAGAGAAAGCGCCCAAACTCCGGGGAGACGCTCAGGAAATTATCGGCGTAACCGTGATACAGTCCCGTCAAATCCTTGTTCTCGGCCTCGACAACCTGTTTCATCGCCTGCTCGACATTGGTTATCTCGCTCGCGTAGGCCTGCATCAGCGGTGCATCGGCCGCATCCGCTTCCTGATGAAGGCGTTGGAGAACTTCCGCGACGAGACCGCTGCTGACTGAATCCATTTTTTTCCGGCTCCTAGGGACGCGCCAGTGCGTACGCGTCAGAGCCAGAAATACGAGATCGGCCGCCTGACCGCATTCCGCAAATACGACAATATATTGCGATTTCTGGTCAGCGCCGCGAGGGGATTTGTCCGCGGGTGGACCAGCGCTCACGCGGCGATGCGGCGTTCCGCCAAATACCGGGCGGACAGCCCCTGGGCGGGCGGCCGAACGTTCCGAGGTATCTGCGCGCAGACCAGAGTCATGCGCGCTTCTGACGTTGGGCCAAGCCATCCACGATGAGCGTCAAGCCCGCTTCAAACGCTGCCTCATAGTCTACAGGCGCACCATCGGTCCTGCGATCCCTATCGGCACTCAAGCTGGCGTCCGCCTGCTCTTCCAGCACGCTGCCAACGGTGAAGTGGCCGGCAGCGAGCATCGCCATCTTGGCATCCTGTTCTCCCAGGCCGGAAGCGACCAGGAAGGCGATCTTGTGCGCAATCCGGTCCATATCCGCAACTCCGGGACGGGATCCGGCATGGAGCCGCGCGCCGTCGCGGCGCCACAGGAGCGTTCGTCGGAAGCTGCGCATGTTAGCGAGGAACCAGGCCCGCCAGTCGTCCGTGGGTATCGGTAGCGGCGCGGTCGCATGGGGCGCCATCGCTTCATCAGCCATCGCAGCGAGCAGTTCCGTCTTCCTGCGGAAATGCCAATAGAGCGAGGGCTGTTCGACGCCCAGCCGTGTTGCCAGCCGCCTTGTGCTGACGGCGTCGAAGCCAACCTCATCGAGCAGATCAAGCGCCTCGGCGATGACGGTTTCACGAGTCATCTTGGTCATCTTGACAATCTATCATCGATAGATAATTCTGCAAATGAATCTATCAGCGATAGGCTTCCCTCTATTTGTGCAAACTGAAACCGGAATGACCTGTGAAAATCCTCATCTGCGGCGGCGGTTGTGCCGGGCCGGCCCTGGCCTACTGGCTCGCCGGAGGTGGTCATCAGGTCATCGTCGTCGAACGCTTTCCGGCGCTCAGGGCTGCAGGCGCGCAAGTCGACCTTCGCGGCCAAGGCATCGATGTCGTCAAGCGCATGGGGCTCCTCGACATCATCCGCAGCAAGCTTGTCGATGAAGCGGGCGTCGCTTTTGTAGACTCTCAAGGCAAGGTGAAGGCGACCATCATGGCCAACACATCTGGCCAGGGCGCGCAGTCTTTGACCTCCGAATACGAGATCATGCGCGGAGATGTTGTGCGCATTCTCTACGATGCGACAAAGGATGACGTAGACTATGTCTTTGGCAAATCCGTCGATCGCTTCGAGCAAGACACAAGTCAGGTCATTGCTTACTTCTCTGACGGCACATCCGACACGTTTGATCTTCTGGTCGGAGCGGACGGCCAGGGGTCGCGCGTCCGCAAGGCCATTCTGCCACCCAACGCGCCTGACCCAGTCTGGCGAATGGGAATGCACATGGCGTATTGGTTCATCCCGCCCACCGAGACGGACAATAACATCCGCCGGACATACCTTGCCCCCGGCGGGCGCATGATTTTTCGCAGAAGCCACAATCCGAGAGAAACCCAAGTCTACTTCACACTGAGGGACGCTTCCAAGGAATCATCATCCATTCATCGAGCGCCGGTCGAGCAGCAAAAGCAGTTCTGGAGCGATAAATTCCGGGACGCCGGATGGCAGACCGAGCGATTTCTCGAAGGCATGAAAATAACTGAAAACTTCTACTCGCAAGAGGTCGTGCAAATTCGCACAGCTCCTTGGTCCATGGGGCGCGTGGTTCTCGTCGGAGATGCGGCGCATTGCGCATCGCCATTCAGCGGCATGGGTGTCTCCGGCGCTTTGGTCGGGGCCTATGTCCTGGCCGGCGAGATCAACCGACACGCCGGTAATCTGTCGATGGCGCTTGCCAGTTACGAGACGACGCTGCGGCCATTCGTAAACGAGATTCAAGATGTGAATTCATTCCTGCTGCGGCTGGGAATTCCCAGAACGCAGTTGGGAATTGACGTTTTCCATTTTGTTACGGGATTGGCTTGCTTCCTCCGCATTCCGGATCTCATCGCAAAATTTTCGGTGCAGGACAGGGGCGGCGGCTGGAAATTGCCAGACTATCCAGAACTCAGGCCGGGCCGGTCGATCCCGTGCAGACGCCGCCAGGATTGAAGGTCGCCTAAGGCGGGCCGGCATTGCGTGACATAGAAACCGAGCCAAGGAGGCGCGTCGCCTGACGATCGAGTTGCGCCATCTCCGCTATGTAGTGACGGTAGCCGCCAAGGATGCCGGGTTGATTGGGCGCTCCGAGAGCAGTGTCCTACGCATCGGCATTGTCTCATCGATGGCTTCCGGCTTTCTCGCGGAACTGGTCACGCGGCAATGCGGCGTTCCGCCAGATACCGGGCGGGCGGCTTGCCCAGGGCCTTGCGGAACATGGTGACGAAGGCGCTCGCGCCCTCATAGCCGAGATCGAGCGCCACCGTCTGGACTGACGCTCCTTGCGCGAGACGCTGCAACGCTATGAGGATATGGAGTTGCTGGCGCCAGCGGCCGAAGCTCATGCCGGTCTCGCGTTTCAAGGCGCGGGTCAAGGTCCGCGGGGCAACGGCCATGCGCCGGCCCCACTCGTCTATCGTCGCGCGGTCGGCGGGATCGGCCATCATCGCGGTGGCGATCTTGCGCAGCTTGGCGTCGACCGGCATCGGGAAGTTCAGCTTCTCGACGGGCGCCAGAGACAGTTGGTCGAGCAGCACCGTGGCGATCCGGCCGTCCGCGCCCTCGACATCGTACAGGACCGGCATCTGGGCGACGTGCAACAGCAAACGCTCCAGCAATGGCGAGATCGACAGCGTGCAGCATTGCCTGGGCAGCGCCGGCGCCGCATCCGGTTCGACGAACAGGAGATAGACCTCGACATTTCCGGCGGCGGTCACGCTGTGGGGAAGATTGCCGGGAATCCACACCGCACAGCGTGGCGGCACAATCCAGACGCTTTGGTCGGCTTCACACCTGACGACGCCACGCAAGGTCAGGATAAGCTGGGCCTTCCGATGCGCGTGAATGGGCATCTCCACGCCCTTGGTGAACATGTCGATTCCGACGGCGGCGATGGCGCGGGGCACGTCCGCGGGATCGAAATCATCATCGGGCCGAAGATCGTCTTCGTTGGGTCGGTAGAAGGGCATGGCGAGCGTCAATCTATCCGAATGCGATTGACTAGATAAGACAATATCAGTCCGCGATTGCGATTTTCAACACAGGAGGGGCCGTGTCAGCGGACGGCTGCTCCACCGCTCACGCATTCACAACGAATATTGAATGTCGATCAGTCCTGGCGGACGCGGCAGGCGCGAGTTAGTCCTCGCGCCTGAATACGCTGAACTGGAAGATCTGCCGGGAATCCCACGGGGTCGCGTGTTCGTGCCGCTGCGTGTGCACCAGCTTGAACGCGGTGCCGAGCGTCCGCCCCAAGCTTGCGCTGTCGTAGCGGGCGACCGGCAAGCCGCTGCATTTTTCGGGGCCGTCGAGCGCGAAGGTGGCGATGATGGCGTGCCCGCCGATTTTCAGGCCCCGCTCAAGGCGGGCAATGTAGCCGGCGCGATCGCTTGCGTCGGTGAGAAAGTGAAACGCTGCCCGGTCGTGCCAGATGTCGTAGGCCCTGGCCGGCTCCCAAGTCGTCGCGTCCGCGACGATCCAGCTAACCCGATTGGCGCTGGCGCCAAGATGGCTCTCAAGGCGGCTTCTTGCGGCAGCCAGCGCCGCGCCTGACAGATCGAGCACGGTGACATCCTCAAACCCCTGCTCGACGAGATGGTCGACCAGCCGCGAAGCGCCGCCGCCAATGTCGATGATGGCCGAATTGCTGACAGCGCCTGCCTGCACGATCAAGTCGAGCGAAGGCGCCGGGGTTTGCTGAAACCAGCTGACCTCGTTCTCGCGCTTCGTCGTGTAGACGTTTTCCCAATGAGCCTGACGGCCGGCATCTTCCATGAGCCTCACCTCCCTGTCCGTACATGGTCATGCGGCCCGTCTTCGACAACGAGCCAACGACCAAGCTCTGCTGCGCGGATGGCATCCGGAAATGCATAACCAACGGGATATGTTAAGCTCAGGGCCAGCGGTTCCCTTAGTGAGGCCTGCTATTTCGCTTCAAATTCCCACTTGACCAACCCATATCTCCGCGGTTATGCATCAATCAATAACCCATAGGTTATCGATCCCAGATGCCGAACGCCCAAGACGTGCTCTTCAGAACCCTCGCCGATCCTTCCCGTCGGGCGATCTTCGAGCGGCTGTGCCGCGAAGGAGAGCAGACGGTGGGAGCCCTGACGGCGCGGGCCGGGATCTCGCAACCGGCGGTCTCGAAACATCTCGGCGTTCTCAAGCAGGCCGGGCTGGTGCGCGACCGCCATCAAGGTCGGCAGACGCACTACAGCGCACAGCTCGGCGCCCTGGCCCCGCTGATCGACTGGACGAGCGAGATGGCGGGGTTCTGGCAGAGGAAATTCGACGATCTCGAAGATCTGCTCAAACGGATGGACCAATGACCAACACCACGACCGAAACCCGCTCCGTCGTCGTCGAACGCGAGATGCCGCATGCCCCGGAAAAGCTCTGGCGTGCGCTTACGCAACCGCACCTGATGGAGGAATGGCTGATGAAGAACGACTTCAAGCCAGCCGTGGGCCACCGTTTCAATCTTCGCGGCGAATGGGGCGGCGTGCTGGATTGCGAGGTCCTCGCCATCGAGCCGAACAAGGCGCTGTCCTATACCTGGAATTTCAAGCACGAGGATGCGGCCTTCAATCTGCAGAGCGTGGTGACGTTTACGCTCACGCCAACGCGCACGGGGACCCAGCTGCGCATGGAGCAGTCGGGCTTCCGGCCGGATCAGAAGCAGGCCTACGGCGGCGCCCACGCCGGCTGGCAGCAATTCTTCGCGAAGCTGGAAGAACTCGTGGCGCGGACGGACTGAAACCGCCGCGTTGCGCTTCGGCTCGTCTTCAAGGGGAGGTCTCATTGAACTGGAATATGTCTATTCGGCAAATTCACCGCTGGCTGTCCATTGCCTTCACGGTGGCCGTCATCGTCAACGTCATCGCCATGATGCAGGAGAAGCAAGCCGTCTGGGTGGGCCTGCTGGCGCTGTTCCCGCTCATCTTGCTCTTGCTCACCGGCCTCTACATGTTTGCGCTGCCCTATGCCGCCAAATGGCGCAGCGCGCGAGGCATCAGCGGTTAGGAGTGAACGCAATGGCCGGCAAGACGCCCGCAAAGTCGGCGAAGGTCGCAAAGAAAGCCGCCGCCAATCGGCCGACCACAAAGCCTGTTCTCCTCTCCGGCGGCAATCCCCAGATCGCGAAGGGAGACGGCGACGCCCCCGTGCAGGCCTACATCGCGGCTATGCCGGGATGGAAACGCGACGTCGGGCGCCACCTCGATGCGCTCATCGTGCGCACCGTCCCCGGTGTGCGGAAGGCCGTCAAATGGAACACGCCCTTCTATGGCGTCGAGGACCAGGGCGGCTGGTTCATCGCCTTTCACTGTTTCACGAAGTACGTCAAAGTGACGTTCTTCCGCGGCACGTCGCTGCGCCCTATCCCGCCCGGCGAGTCCAAGCACAATGAAGTGCGCTATCTCGACATCCATGAGGGTGAGCTTGACGAAGCGCAGTTCGTTGCCTGGGTGAAGCAAGCCAGCCAATTGCCCGGCGAACGATTGTGAGTGATGCATGAGCGATGACTGGGACTTTTACGCCCTCCGCGTCGACGGTGAACCGGCGTCGATCTTTGTCGACTTGGGAATAAGCAAGGATGCTCCCATCAGAAGTCATACGACGATGGGTTACCTCCGCGTTCTGATGCTCCGCGCACGAGAGGACGGCCTCTCCAGCCAGGATGAATTCAACGATCTCATTGCATTGGAAGACCACGTCACGGCAAAGGTCATCGAGAATGGAGCGGCGGTCTTCGTTGGTCGAAACACGTCCAGCGGAAATAGGGATTTCTATTTCTATGTTGCCGATCCCACAAATTTCGAGAAGACGGCCAAAGCCGCGATGCGCGAGTTTCCTGCCTACGAGTACGAAACGGGCACGCGCGCGGATCAGGAGTGGCGAACGTATTTCGACTTTTTGTATCCATCAGAAATTGACTTTCAGCGCATCATGAACCGCCGTGTCCGTCAGCAACTGGAAAAGAACGGCGACAACGCGAGCAACGAGCGCAAGATTGATCACCTTGCCTTGCTCCCGAACCCGAAGGCGCAAGCTGCGTTTACAGATTACGTTCAGGGCGAGGGTTACACCGTCGAGAGTGCCCCCGACGAGCCGAACGCCGATGGTCAATTCCGCGTCGAGTTCTACAGAGTAGATCAGCCCGCGCGCATCGACGAGATTGCCATTCCGTTGTTTCGGAAGGTCGCTGAGCTAGCGGGCGAATACGACGGCTGGGGCTGCGAAGTATCGCCCTGAATGTCGGCGAAGGTCGCGGAAAGTTATCGGCAACAACCATGAAGAATACAACCATGAAGATAAAGAAGAGCGGCACGAGCGAAGCAAAAGGCGGCAGCTCTCCTGCTCAGCACATCGATGCAAGAATCAAGGAGCTGGGCGATTGGCGGGGCGAGACGCTCGCGCGTATCAGAAGCATCATCAAGCAGGCCGTCCCCGAAGTGGTCGAGGAGTGGAAGTGGCGGGGCGTTCCGGTGTGGGAGCACGATGGAATCATTTGCACCGGCGAGACCTACAAGGCGGTCGTGAAGATGACCTTCGCCAAGGGCGCCGCGCTGGACGACCCGTCAGGCCTCTTCAACTCCAGCCTCGAAGGCAACACCAGGCGCGCCATCGATTTCCATCAAGGCGAGAAGATCGATGAAAAGGCATTGAAGGCGCTCATCCGCGAGGCCGTCGCCCTGAACATTTCGGCGCGAGCTTCCCGGAAGAAGCCAAAGAACGCTTGAGGCAACGATGGCGACGGACTCGATCAAGGCAGGATTACAGCCGCATCGGGTAACAAAGTTACGGCGCCTTCGCCCGCAATTGCTCAAAGCTCACAATGCGGCCCGCAATCGCGCTGGCCGCCACCGTCGACGGGCTCGCCAGCCAGACTTGTCCGGGTCCGGAACGCCCCGGAAAATTGCGGTTGATCGCGCTCACTGTCACCTGTTCGGCTCGATCTGAAACGCCGGGACCGGCGTTCACACACGCGCCGCAACCCGGTTCGATCAGTTCGACGCCCGCGCGCTCAAACACGTCAAGCATTCCGCTCTGCACGCAATAGCTGCGGACATCCTGGCTTCCGAACTGAAGAAAGAAGCGTGTTCCGGGAGCGACCCGCATGCCCCGCTGCACCGCCCATTCGAGCACGGCATGGTAATGCAACAAGTCTTCACGCTTGCCACCCGTACATGAGCCACCATAGGCGATATCGATGCCCACCGTCCCGGCCAATTCCGATATGGCAATACCGTGACCGGGATCGCCAGGCCTCGCCAGCATCGGCTCGAGCCTGTCGCACTCGACTTCGATGATGTGCGCCAATTCGGCGCCCTCGTCGCTGCACATCCAGGGCTCGAGTTGCAAGTCGGTGCCACGGCGGTCCCTCACAAAGCGGCGCGTCTCTTCGTCAGGCACGACAATTCCACTGAAGCCGCCGATCTCCGCCACCATGTTGGTCAGGGTCGCGCGCTCGTCTGTGGACAGGCTCGACAAGGCTTCGCCGCAATACTCAATCACCTGACCGATTGCCCTTCCCTCGCGCACATAGGGCAAGCGCAACAAATGCAGAACGATATCCTTCGCCTCGACACCTGCCGGAAGCCGACCGTTGAGCCGCACACGGCAAGTCCGAGGGACTTCAACGCGCACCTCTCCCGTCATCCATGCGTTTGCCATCTCGGACGTACCGATACCAAACGCCAATGCCCCCAATGCGCCGCAGTGAGGCGTATGGGAGTCGGTGCCGACGACCAATTGACCGGGCCGAACGTAACGCTCGGTCATGATCGAATGGCTGATGCCTTCCGAGCCGTCACGGTCCGCAAGATAGTCGTGCAAACGTAGCCCGTGCGTTTCGCAAAATTGCTTTTGAACCTTGGCCAGTGCCTGGGCCGCTTCGAGCAGCCCCCGCGCGCGCCGCTCCGGTGACATGCTCCGGTGGATGAAGGGCAAGTGATCGCCAAAGCAGACAATGCTCGCGCGGTCATGGAGCGTGATCTGGTCTCCCATCTCCCGTCCGAGAAAGCTGATGCACATCGGCGTCACATATTCATGCGCGTAGCGCCAATCCGCCCTTGCGAAAATTGCGTCCCCGGCGCGAACCGCTCCGGAATTGCCGGCGGAAGCGCGTGCGATGATCTTTTCGGCATAGGTCATCGGCCGCGGCGCGGTGGCATGCGTGGTCGGCGACCATCCGTCCTTTCGCGCACGCACCAGCTTGAACAACCCTCCTCGGCGAATGAGCTCGGCCGTGAGCTCATCCTCTCCTTGCGTGAACTCGCTGACAGGAATGCTCTCGCCGCGGCGGATGCGTTCGATCAACCCGAAATCGGTCGAGGTGTAGATGCCGAGGTTGCGGCAGTTCTGCCGATAGATACGTTCAAAACTTTCAGCAATCACCAGCCGGATGCCGGCACACCACTCGGCGTATGGACTGGCCTCGCGCGACGAACCCTTGCCGTAGCGCCGCCCCGCCACCGTCACACCGAACCCGCCGGCCTTGACGCTGCCGGCGGTTACCGGCAGGCGCTGACCGCATTTCAGCCCCAGATAGGGATATTCCCCGAGCTTTTCGTCGTAATAGTAGCAGATCCAGGCCGGAGTGATCTCGTCGGTCGACACGTCGCTGCGCAACGGCAACGCGTCGGCCAGCGATACATCCGCCCCCCGCAACTGGCTCTCCACCACGTCCGCGTCTTCAGACAGGAACAAGATACGGCCATCAAACCGGACCTGTTCGCTTGATGCCGTTGCCATCATGCTTCCCTCGCTCACTCGGCGGTGATGCCGAGAGTTCGGACGAGTTCACCGCGCGCCTGATAGTCGACCTCGATCTGGCGCCTGAAATCATCCGGCGTGCCGCCGAGCGCGACCATGCCCTGCTTGTCCAGCCAGGCACGCATGGAATCCGTGCCAAGCACCTGGTTCACTTCCTTGTTCAAGGTAGCGATCACCGGCTTTGGCGTGTTCTTTGGGAGCATGAACCCGATATAGCTGATGATCTTGAACTGCGGAAAGGTTTCGCTGATCGCCGGCACGCCTGGAAGCAACGGGAATCGCTTTTCCGACGTGACGCCGAGCACCTTGATCTTGCCCGCCGTAGCCAGCGGCTCCACCGCCGTCGGCGCGCCGAATAGCAGCGGTATCTGCCCGCCCAGCAGATCGTTCACGGCAACCGACGTTCCCTTGTAGGGAATGTGGGTCATGGTGAAGCCGCCGTACTTCTGCAGCATCTCGCCGGCGAGGCGGTGCGGCGTCGAGCTGCCCGAGCTCCCAAAGCTCAAATTCTGCGCCTTTTGCTTGCCCAGCGCGACGAGTTCAGCCACCGAATTCGCCGGCACATTGTTGGCTGCGGCAAGCAGCAGCGGCGACCATGCAACGTTGATGACCGGCTCCATCGCCTTCGAAAGGTCGAAGTGATTGCTGGTGGCGAGGTGCGGATCGATCGTGACCATCGCATCCGTCACCATGAGAAGGGTGTATCCATCAGGCTCGGCGCGCGCGGCCGCCTGGGCCGCGATCATGCCGTTGGCTCCCGTCTTGTTCTCGATGACGACGGATACTTTGAGGTTCTCGCCGAGTTGCTTGCCGACGATCCGGGCCAGCGCGTCGGCCTGCCCTCCCGCGGAATAGCCCACGAGGATCGTGATCGATCGCGATGGAAACGGTTGCGCCTTTGCAGGGAGCGCGATCGCGCTCAACGCAAGAGCCGCGGTCGCCACACCGAGGATGCGAGCTTTCGCTCGAACCAGTTTGCCGGAAATCATACTCCGCTTCCTCCCTGACCATGTTGCATTACGCGAGGCGGTTGGACCGCTCTTGTTCGCTTCGTCTCATCCGCTTCTATGCGGGCACGCTCGCAGCCTCACCCAATACGCCCGCCGCGCGCAGTTCGATGATTTCTTGCTCCGAATATCCGGCTGCGCTCAGAATCTCGCTCGCGTGCTCGCCGACCTTCGGCGGCTGGCGGTCGAGGCCCGCGCGTTCGCGCCCGTCGCCGAACTCCATCGGAAGCGCGGGGATTCCGACCAGCGGTCCGCCGCCCAGTCCGGAAACGGCTGTCGCAAGCAGGCCGCCATGGGCAAGCAGATGCGGATCGATCGACAATTCATCGGGCCGCCCGACGCGCGAATAGGCCACCCGCGCTGCCTCGCACTTCCGAAGGATTTCATCGAGCGGCAATTGTGTGATGCGCCGCTCCAATTCTGGCAGCATCCACTCGCGCGCCTCGCAACGATTGGCATTCCCCGCAAGCCGTGGATCGTCGCGCCAGTCATCGAATCCGAAAGTTTCGCAGAAGCGTTGCCAGTGTCCGTCCGACGTGCAGCCGATGAAGACCTGGCCGCCATCGGAAGCGGTGAAAACGTCGTACACGCCCCAGGCGTTCTTGCGTGCCGGCATTGGCGGCATCGGTCCGCCGGTCACGGCACTGCCCACGACGATCGCGCCGAGCATGAACGTCGCGCTTTCAAACAGCGAACTCGCAACCTTCTGCCCAATGCCGGTGGCGTCGCGCTCGCGAAGCGCTGATAGCGTGGCCACCACGCCGAACACGCCGCCGAGAATGTCGATGACAGGTGCACCGGCGCGCAACGGCCGGCCCGGCGGCCCGGTCATGTAAGCGAGGCCGGACTGCATCTGCACCACCTCGTCGAGCGCGCCGCGGTTCTCGTATGGACCTTTAAGGAAACCCTTCATCGAGAGGTAGACGAGGCGCGGGTTGATCTGGCGCAGATCCTCCCAACTGCACTTCAGCCGTTCGATGGTTCCCGGGCCGAAATTCTCCAGCACGATGTCGGCATCCCTGACCAGCCGATGCACGATCGCCTGCCCCTCGGGCCGCTTCAGGTCGATCGCGATCGAGCGCTTGTTGCGATTGTAGGTCGCAAAGAATCCGGCGGCGAAGCCCGGCAACCGCCTGGTCGGGTCGCCGTCGACCGGCTCGATCTTCACCACGTCGGCGCCGAGATCGGCAAACACGACGCCGGCGCACGGCCCCATGATGGTGTGACCGAAATCGAGCACCTTCAGCCCCGCGAGCGGCCTGGAGGAAGTCGTCATGCAGCCCGTCTCCTGAATGCGGCGAGCGTTCCCGATCGCAATGCGGCGCTCGGCAGCCTGCGTCCGACGATCCGCTCCGCGAGCCGCCCGGCCTCGATCAGCGCCTCGATGTTCAGGCCGGTAGCGATACCCATCTCCTCGCAGAGCAGCGCGAGCTCTTCGGTGGCGATGTTGCCCGGCGCCCCCGGCTGGCCGGCAAACGGGCAGCCGCCGAGGCCCGCCACCGCGGCATCGAATGCGGTCACGCCAAGCCGCAGGCCCTCATAGGCGCAGGTGATGCCCTGCCCGCGCGTGTCATGCAGATGAAGCGCGATCCGCACATCGTCAAAACGGTCCCGGACGGCGCCGATGGCATCCGCGACCCGCCTCGGCGTTGCCCAGCCCATGGAGTCCGCGAGCGTGACGTCCCGCACCTCCACGCCGGCTTCGCGCGCGATGGCGCGCGCGTCCGCCACCGCCTCGACGACTTCGGCCGGCGAGACGTCTCCGGCAAAATTGCAGCCGAAGGCGGCCATGACGATGATTTTTGCAATCGGCACGCCGGCTTGTCGATGCACGCGCACATATTGGCGCATCGCCTCGATCTGTCCGGCACGGTCGCGATTGAGATTCCTGATCGCGAACGGTTCGGATGCGCTCAGCGAAATGAATCCGGCAAGGGTAAGCTTGCCCTTGAATGCGATTGCGCGCTGCATCCCGGCCTCGTTGAACCACACCGCCGAATATTCGACGCCTTCCCGCGCGGCAAGTCCGTCCACGACCGCCTCGGCATCGGCCCAGCCCGGAACGTGCTTGGGATTGACGAAAGAGGCGACCTGGATCCGCCGAAGCCCGCACGCGGAGAGCGCGTCGACCAGCGCGATCTTGTCCGCCGTCGCGATCGGACCCGCCTCGATCTGAAAGCCTTCGCGCGGCCCCTCCTCGCTGATGACGACGCTATCAGGCAGGTCCATGCGCCGGCGCTCCCCGGTTGTCGTTATCGGCTATGACGGCAGCTTGCCGCGCGCATAGACATCTGACAAATATAATATGAAGATCATTTCGTTCTGATAATTAGATATGAGGGGTGATTTCAGTGGCGCTCGGATTGCGGCAGATCAGATATTTCATCGCCATCGCCGATGCCGGCGTGCTGTCGCGGGCGGCGGAGACGCTCAACGTCGCGCAGTCGGCGTTGAGCCACCACATAGCCGCGCTCGAAACGGATCTGGGCGTCAAGCTGCTCGAACGAAGGCCGCGCGGGGTCGCGCTGACCGCGGCTGGCCAGCGGCTCTACGAGCATGCCAGCGCCGTGCTGTCGGCGCTCGGCAAGGCGGAAGAAGACGTGCGGACCTATAACGAAGCCGCGACCGGCCCGGTTAGCCTCGGCCTCAGCCATACCGCGCTCTCCATGGTCGCACTCGATGTCATGAAGGCGGTGCGAAAGAACTCCCCGGGCGTCCATCTGACGGTCGTCGAGGCGCTGTCGCCGGCGCTGGTCGAGCGCGTCTTCTCGGGCACGGTCGATCTCGCGCTGGCCTATAATCCCCCCAGGGATGCCCGCCTCGACGTCGAGTCGCTGCACGACGAAGACCTCTATCTCGTCGGCAATCCGAGCCTGATCGGCCGGTCATCCGGTCCGATCGCGTTCTCCGCCATTCCGCAACGAAGCGTGATCGGACTGACGCCGACGCCGGCATCGCGCGCCATCATCCAGACCCAGGTTCTCCGCAATCAGATCACGCCGAGCGAGACGCTCGAAGTCGATTCGTTGTCGGCGTTGCGAATGGCGCTCGAGGCCGGACTGGGATGCGCGATCCTCTCCCGCGCCACCGTCCTCTCCGACCTGGCGGCGGAGAAATATCACGCGCGCCGCATCATCGATCCACCGCTGACGCGCTCCTGCGCTCTGGTTGCGCTCGCGGACCGGCCGCAGACCAAGGCGTTCCTCGAGGTGCGCAAGACCATGATCGAGATCGTCCACGTAGCCGTCAACGAAGGGCGCTGGCCGGCGAAAGGAAACGGCCGGAGGAACAAGCGCGCCACCACCTAGTGCCGCCAGTCAGCGGCGACACTTAACCAGGCGGCATTCGCTCGAATGTCTGCAGCGAGGAATCTATCGTATCCCAGGCATGGCCGCGGATGCCGTATGTGACCAGTTGCGGATTGAACCGGCTGGGGTCGTCAAGGCTGGTCGCGTGGACCGCTATCAGTTCCGGCATGGCGACGAATGTCAGGTAGACCGGCGTTCCGCAGGTCGGGCAGAAGGCGTGGAGCTTTTCGTTCCCGCTGTCGCCCGCTACCCGCCAGTCTTTCGCTTCACCCGTAATGATCACGTCCGCTCGCCGGGAGAAGACCAGATAGGATCCATGCCCCGTGCCGCTTCGCTTCTGGCAATCGCGGCATTGGCAGTGGGTCTCGACGATGGGTTTGCTGCTCGTCTCATAATGGATCGCGCCGCACGCACATCCGCCGGTATATTTCGTCATGTCGTTCTCCTGTTTTTGATTGATACGGCGGCGATCAAGCCGATTTCGGCTTGGCGAAAACGTCGAGGCCCTGGCCGGTTTCGAGCAGGGATTTCAGGCTGGCGAGGACGACCGGCCACCCCTTCTTGATGCCGTTCGCCATCGCGCTGCCGGCGGCGAGTTCGTCATGGGTGACGGTCAGCCGGACCATGTCGTCGTATTCCTCGATCTCGAACGTCACCCGGCTGGAGGCGGAAGGATCGGAGGCCTGCGACGGATTCGCCCAGGTGATGACGAGACGGGTCGGCGGCGAGACCTCGATGACCTTGCCGACGAGTTGGACGGTCCGCTCGTCATTGGCGCGGACGTGCTCCCATTTCGATCCGGGATTCCAGTCAGAGACGTTCTCGTGGCCCCAGTAACGCCTTGCGATCTCCGGTTTCGTGATCGCCGCGAACACCTTGTCCGGCGTCGAGCGAATATAGGTCACGTAGACAAAGCTGGTCGTCTCTCTGGTCATCGTCATTCTCCTTCGAGCTCTTTCTTCAGATCGTGCAGCAAGCTGAGCCGCTGCCGTTCGAATTTCCGCACCCACCGTTCGTAGACCTCGTGAAGCGGCACGGGGTTGATGAAATGCAGCTTTTCCCGGCCACGCTTGACCGTGCTTACGAGATTGGCCGCCTCCAGGATTTCGAGGTGCTGCGTGGCCGATTGCCGGGCCATGTCCAGGTTTTCGCAAAGCTGGCCGAGCGTCTGCCCGTTCTTCTCACAAAGAAGGTCAAGCAGCTTTCTGCGTGTCGGGTCGCCCAGCGCCTTGAAAACCTTGTCGGCCTGCATTGGTCTCGCTCTTGATCGAGAACATAATATGCAGGTAAATACCTGCATGTCAAGCAACAGCAATCAAGCTCGCGATCAGGTGATCGTCACCTTTCGGATCAGGACTGACGATTGGATTGGCGACGGGTCACGTCCGGATGCGGCTATTGGCCCACGCCTTGATGGCGCCGTCGCAACAACCGTCGTCGGCCGGCAGTGGCTTCAGGCCTGGCCGTGTATCCGTCGTTGGTACTATTGATCGGCCGACGTCGTGTCGGCGCGCGCATGAGATCGCGCGTCGGCCGCCCGGATCGCATGCCAGATGCGGGCGGGCGTGGCGGGCATGTCGAGATGCCGCACGCCGAGCGGCGTCAGCGCGTTCATCACGGCGTTCATGATGGTGCCTGGGGCTGCGATAGCGCCGGCCTGACCGCTTCCCTTCACACCGAGCCGGTTGGCGCGGCTTGGAAAGTCTGATGTCAAACTGCCCTCGAACGCCGGAAGATCGTCGGCGCGCGGCAGCGCATAATCCATCAGCGAGCCCGAGAGGATCTGGCCCGTCTCCGGATCGAACAGTGCGTGCTCGAACAACGCCTGCCCGATGCCTTGCGCGACGCCGCCATGCACCTGCCCCAGCGTCAGGCGCGGATCGAGCAGCCGGCCGTAGTCATCGAAGATGACGTAGCGGTCGAGCCTCACCTCGCCGGTCTCGGGGTCGATCTCGACTTCGGCGACATGGCATCCGTTGGGAAAGGTGTAGCGGTCGCAAAGGTGCGTCGCCTTGTGCGCTAAACCAGGCGCGACATCGTCGCCAGGCGTCTGATACGAGGCGCGCGCCACCTCCTCGAGGCTGATCTCCTGCCCGGTCGCGGCCACGCGCAGCATGCCCCCTTCGTAGTGAACCGCATCCATACTGGCTTGCAGCAGACGCGCGGCAAGCCGCCGCGCATTTTCGATCACGCCTTCGGCTGCCATCAGCAGTGCGGTGCCGCCCTGATGCATCGAGCGCGCCCCGCCATGCCCGCCGCCGGCGTCGAGATCATCCGTATCGCCCTGCCGAAACCGGAAGTGCGGGAGCGGCAGGCCGAACGCATCGGCCGCGATCTGGGCAAATGTCGTCTCGTGGCCCTGGCCGTTGGAATGCGTGCCGACCATCAGATCGATCCGGCCGTCGTCACCGACGCGCACTTTCGCCACTTCATTGGGCTGGCCGCGCGACGTTTCGAGAAAGCAGGCGTAGCCCAGGCCACGCAGCCTGCCCCGCTTGCGCGAGCTTCGCCGGCGCGCATCGAATCCCGCGGCGGCCTTGACCGCGTGATCGATCGCGTGGGCAAAACTGCCCTGCTCGACCGTGAGGCCCATCGCGCTTGCATGGGGAAAGCGGCGAAAGATGTTCTTGCGCCGCAGCTTCAGCGCATCCATCCCGAGCTCGGCGGCAGCAATATCGATGCAGCGCTCAATCAGATAGTTCGCCTCGGGCTTGCCGGCGCCGCGATAGGCATCGACCGGCGTCGTGTTGGTGAACACGCCGCAGGTTTGAAAGGCGATCAGCGGGATGTCATAGACGCCGCCCATGGCGCTCGCCATCGCCATTGTCGGCACGGCCGGCGCCACCGTCGAGACATGGGCGCCCAGATTGGCGAAGACTTTTGTGTCGAGCGCGAGAAAGCGGCCATCGCGGTCGAGCGCCAGGCGAGCCCGGATCAGGCTGTCACGGCCATGGGCGGAGCCGGTGAAATCCTCGCTGCGATCCCCGATCCACGTGACCGGGCGGCCGAGGCGGCGCGCCGCCCACAGCACCAGCACCCATTCCGGATAGAGCACGTTCTTCATCCCGAAGCCGCCGCCGACGTCGGGAATGCTGACGCGAAGCTTTTCCCTGCCGATGCGAAACACACCGTCGGCGAGCAGGTCACGGATCGCGTGTGCGCCGGCGGCCGAGGCTATCAGGTGCAGGCGACCGCTCGCGGCATCGAACTCCCCCAGCGCACCGCGCGTCTCCATCGGCGCGGCGACGACGCGGTTGTTGACCAGCTCGCATTCCACGACATGGGCGGCGTCGCGGATCACAGCTTCCACCGGGCCGATCTCGCCCCGGTTGAACTGGAACGCGATGTTGCCCCGCGCCTCCGGCCAGATCGACGGAGCGTCCGGCAGAATGGCATCCGCGATCGAGACCACCGGCGGCAGCGGCGCATAGTCGACGATGACGGCCTCGGCGGCATCGCGCGCGGCCTCAGTGCTTTCCGCAACCACGAACGCGACCGGCTCGCCGACATAACGAACGACGTCGCGCGCCAGTGCGTGACAGGGCGGCACCACGAGCGGCGTGGTCATCGGGATATGGGTCACCGCGCACGGCAGCGGCCCAATATTGTCGGCGGCCAATTCGGCTCCCGTGAGCACAGCCGCAATGCCGGGCATCTGGCGTGCCACATCGACGCCGATCGCGGCAATCCGCGCATGCGCATGCGGCGAGCGAACGACGACGCCATGAAGCGCGTTTGGCGCCACGAGAT
Organism: Bradyrhizobium algeriense; assembly: GCF_003062295.1. Classification (GTDB taxonomy): domain Bacteria; phylum Pseudomonadota; class Alphaproteobacteria; order Rhizobiales; family Xanthobacteraceae; genus Bradyrhizobium; species Bradyrhizobium algeriense. The sequence continues at coordinate 136,775 of NZ_PYCN01000014.1, forward strand.
CGGCGACGTAGCGCCCGCGTCCCCGCACGAAGCGCTCGTCCTCAAGGCGATCGATGCTGCGCCCCAATAACGGCTCGGTCATGTGAAGCTGTATGGAACCGGAGGGCTTCAAACGCAAGCAGAAGCCCCGCGAATGCGGGGCTTCCGTTCACCATCATGCGATAACGCGATCAGTCGCTGGCGACTGCCCTCTCCGCCGGGCCGGGAGTTTAAATCCCTACGCCGTAGCGGAATGCGCGGCGCCCTGCAGCTTGCGCTTTCGCCAGATCGATCCCACGACAAGCACAATGGCGATGCCCATGAGTCCAAGGATCACCTCGCCGCCATGCCCGCCATTGGCGAACTGCGGCGCCATGCCGAGCGATTTGAGGAGTCCATCGAGGCCGACACCGACCGGACCGTTGAAGAACGCATGCAGCGGCGGCTGCACCACGGGATCCGTCGCCATCACCTCGCCGGCGATCCAGCCGAGCAAGCCCGCACCGGCCCACACCAGCGCCGGAAGACGCGTCAGCAACGCCATGATCAGCGCGGCACCGGCGACGATCAGGGGAACGCTGATGGCGAGCCCGATGACAAGCAGGGGAATGCTGCCATTGGCGGCCGCGGCAACCGCAATCACGTTGTCGAGGCTCATCACGATGTCGGCGATCGCCACGATCTGCACGGCTGCCCACAGATGCGCAGCCGCATCTACGTCGCCCTCTCCCTCGTGCTCAGGCACCAGCAGCTTCGCTGCGATGAAGAGCAACGCGAGGCCTCCGACCAGCTTGAGGAATGGCAGCCCCATCAACGTCACGACGATGCCGGTGAAGATGATGCGCAGCAAAACGGCGACGCCGGCGCCAAGGACCATGCCCCAGAACCGCTGCCGTGGCGGCAGCCCGCGGCACGCCATCGCGATGACAAGCGCGTTGTCACCTGACAGCAGGATGTTGATCCACATGATCTTGCCGAGCGCGACCCAGAAAGCCGGCTGCTGCATCTCGGCCTGAAACTGGGTGAAGAACGCCGAGATCGTCGCAGGATCGAAAATTTGCCACAGCCAGTTCACAGCGTCTCCCCCTCGGCTCTTTCAGCCGTTGCGCGCGGCAACTATTGCCGCTGTCCTAATAAATCAGCCGACGATTTCGTTGCCCGAAAAGAACTGCGCGATTTCGATCGCGGCGGTCTCCGGTGCATCCGAACCGTGCACCGAGTTCTCGCCGATCGACTTCGCGTGGACCTTGCGGATCGTGCCGTCCGCAGCCTTCGACGGATCGGTGGCGCCCATCACGTCGCGATATTTCAGTACGGCGCCCTCGCCTTCCAGCACCTGCACCACGACCGGCCCCGAGGTCATGAAGTCGACCAGTTCGCCGAAGAACGGACGCGCCTTGTGAACGGCGTAGAAGGTTTCCGCCTGTTCGCGGGTCATGCGAATGCGCTTCTGGGCCACGATCCGCAGCCCGGCCTTCTCGATCAGCGCGTTGACGGCGCCAGTCAGATTGCGCTCGGTCGCGTCCGGTTTGATGATCGAGAAAGTGCGTTCAATCGCCATGTCTTGGTCCTTGCAGAATACTGATGGAGAGTTGGCAGAATACTGACGGAGAGTTGCGGGGCTTATATCGGCGCCACCTCACGACGGCAAGCGACCCGGTGACGCGGCTACCACCCAATTTTGGCGTGTTTTTCGCGCGGCGGACACGCCGCGGGGACAAAGATTACAGCAATTTCACGGAGGTGAACCCTGTCTGAAGCCGCCGTGCCGTCTTCATTCAGCTTCGCGGCCGTAGACTTACGGATGATCGAACGCAGGGCGCGCGCATCCGCCGGGTCCTAAGGCGTCACGGGACCCGATCTCACTGGTGGTGCCAACTGGCACCGAAACTTTGAGGAGACGACTATGTTACGCAAACTCTCGCTCGTTGCAGTGGCGGCAGCTTCGCTGGGTGCGGCCGCGCTGGCGCCGACAGCGGCCTCGGCCGGCGGCTGGCACCATGGCGGCTGGCATCGTCATCATCATCATGGCTGGGGCGGCCCGCGCGTCTTCATTGGCGGTCCGGCCTATTACGGCGGCGGATATGGCGGCTGTTACGCGCGGCGCCTGGTTCCGACCCCTTGGGGTCCGCGCTGGCGGCTGGTGAACCGCTGCTACTGACCTGATCGAGCTTCCCCCTGACTGAGCCCCGGCCGCCGCGCCGGGGCTTTTTTTGTGCCGTGGAACCGGATGCCGAACGTGCTTCGACCACTTGCAGGCGAACGTATATCGCCATGCACGGAAACCAATTTCGCCGCTGTGACTTGACCCATCAATAATAATCAAAGCCTTGCGATTGCTGCTAGGTGGAACTCGTAGAGACCGCTCATGGATGGCCGAATCAACAACGATTTCGAACAGATCGATCACAAGACATGTGTGTCGATATGCGACGCCATCGGCGAACGACTGCAGCGCAGCCTGTGCCCCGAAACCGAGCTGTCCCCGCGTTTGCGCGAGCTCCTCGATGAGCTGCGCCGCCGCGACAACGAGTTGCATTGAGCGCCATCGGATGTCGGCTGATAGATTTTGCCGATACGCCGATAGATTTTACCAATAATGAGCTGCGTTTGGGGTTGCGTTTGCCGGGCACTCCGGTGACAACGCCGCATGCTCTCAATAACGGATATTTCGGTCCGCATCGCCGGGCGGCTTTTGATCGACAGCAGCACGGTGCAGATCGTGCCCGGCGCACGCGTCGGCTTCGTCGGCCGCAACGGCGTCGGCAAGTCGACGCTGTTTCATGCGATCCGCGGCGACCTGCCGACCGAGTCCGGCAGCATCACGCTGCCGCCCCGCTGGCGCATCGGCAGCCTGGCGCAGGAAGCGCCCGATGGGCCGGAAAGCCTGATCAACGTCGTGCTCAAGGCCGACCTGGAGCGCGACGCGCTGCTCCATGAAGCCGAAACCGCTGACGATCCGCACCGGATCGCCGAGATCCAGACCCGACTGGTCGACATCGATGCGCATTCCGCGCCGGCGCGAGCGGCGGCGATCTTAAGCGGTCTCGGATTTTCCACCGCCGACCAGGCGCGGCCGTGTTCGGAATTCTCCGGCGGCTGGCGCATGCGGGTGGCGCTGGCGGCGACGCTGTTCTCGGCGCCGGACCTTCTGCTGCTGGACGAACCGACCAACTATCTCGATCTCGAAGGCACGCTGTGGCTGGAAGACCATCTGGCCAACTATCCACGCACCGTGATCGTCATCAGCCACGACCGCGATCTGCTCGACACCTCGGTCGACCAGATCCTGCACCTCGATCGCGGCAAGCTGACGCTCTACAAGGGCAGCTATTCCTCGTTTGAGGAACAGCGCGCCACGCGCGAGATGCTGGACGCCAAGCACGCCAAGCGCCAGGCCGACGAGCGCAAGCGGCTGCAGGCCTTCGTCGATCGCTTCAAGGCCAAGGCTTCCAAGGCGCGTCAGGCGCAGTCCCGCGTGAAAATGCTGGAGCGGATGAAGCCGGTCACCGCGCTGGTGACGCAGGATGTGCGTGAAATCACGTTCCCGACGCCGGAGAAGATGCTGTCGCCGCCGATCATCGCCGTCGATGACGTCTCGGTCGGCTACGATCCGAAAAAGCCGGTGCTCAATCGCGTCACGCTGCGCATCGACACCGAGGACCGCATCGCCCTGCTCGGCTCCAACGGCAACGGCAAATCGACGCTGGTCAAGCTATTGGCCAACAAGCTGGCGCCTTTCTCCGGCCGGATCACACGTGCGGAAAAACTCTCGGTCGGCTATTTCGCGCAGCATCAGGTCGACGAACTCAATCTCGACGGCTCGCCCTACGACCACGTCCGCCGGCTGATGCCCGATGCGCCGGAAACCAAAGTGCGCGGCCGCACCGGCGCGATCGGGTTTTCCGGCAAGGCCGGCGACACCCTGGTCAAGAGCCTGTCCGGCGGCGAGAAGGCGCGGCTGTTGCTCGGGCTCGCCACATTCTTCGGCCCGAACATGATCATCCTCGACGAGCCGACCAATCATCTGGACATCGACAGCCGTGCGGCGCTGGCCGAAGCGATCAACGATTTTCCCGGCGCCGTCATCATGGTCTCGCACGACCGCTACTTGATCGAAGCCTGCGCCGATCAATTGTGGGTCGTCGCCAATCAGACGGTGACGACTTACGACGGTGACCTCGACGACTACAGGCGCATGGTGTTGTCGATCGGCGACGCACGCAACGGCTCGCGCGAGCGGTCCAAAGAGACCGCAAGACCGGAGCGCGGGAAGAGCGAAAGGCGATCGCCGCTCAAACAGCGGATCGCCGTGGCCGAGGCCGAAATCGAGCGCATCAACGGCATCATCGCCAAGATCGACACCGCGCTTGCCTTGCCGGATCTGTTCACGCGCGATCCCAAGCAGGCCGCCCAGCTCAGCAAGGCGCGCGCCGGCGCCGAAAGCGCGCTGCGGCGTGCCGAGGAAGTTTGGCTTGAGGCCAGTTCGGAATTTGACGAAGCGGCAGGCTGAAACTGATCGTCGTTGCCGGGTCTATGCAGCCGGCTTCTTCTTCGGCTTGGCGCCCTTGGCCGGCGCCGCCTCCGGTGCACGTTCGATCGAGGTCAGGCGTCCCGCGGTGAAGGTGTAGATGCCGGCACGCTGGCCACGTGAATAGTTGACGACCGCCACGCGGTCGCCGCGGGCATTGTTGGAAAAATTGACGTTGTCGGGTGCACCAATGCCACGCACAACGTCGCATTCGGTGTGCCCAAGCGCCACCCTTCCCGTCGTCGAGGGAGGCGGGCTGCCTGCAGCACCGTCCGCCAGCGCGTTTGCACCAGCCCCCGGCGCCGCCATTCCGGGACAGCCGCCATCGGCGCTGACGAGTTCATCCGGCGTCACAGGCTTGTCCGGACTGAGCGGAGGCGTTTCGATCGACACGTTTCGGATGAACACGCGGCCGGTGCGCGAAAACCAGTCCGCATCTTTCGACATGAGGTCGGTCGCACCGGAACAACCTGCAAGCGCAGGCCCGAGCAGCAACAACGTCAGCAGTGGCTTTCGATCGATCGTTCTGCGTCGCACGCTAGACCCAGGCTCCGCTCTTAACTGTAACCATTTGTCCGACCATCACTTTGCGGCACGACCATGGCTGCCCGCAAGGTCCGGCTCAGAATCCGCAGATTATCATTAATTCCTGTAGATTCGCTATTGCCGCCGCTGCCAGCGGCCCCGCTCATCAGCCTGCCAATAAGTCAGTTCGAACCCCCGCGCCTTGCAATCGGCCCAGGCACCGCGCGCCGCGGTCAGCGCGTCGTCATCATCGCCGTTGAAGACCAGCACCACCCGTTCGTAGCTGTCGCAATCGGCCGGTAACGCCGCGTTGTCGATCAGGAATCTGACATTGGCCCGGTTCGGGTTGCCGTCCTCGATCGAGAGAATGATGGGCTGGTCCTGCGCATCGCCGGCGCGCCATGTCGCGTGCGGCAGGAACGAATCGTCGCTGTAGGTCCACAAATGCGCATCGAGCGCCTCGGTGCGCTCCGGCGAAGTCGATTGCACGACCACGCGCCAGCCGCGCTCGAGCGATTTTTCCAGGAGCGGCGGCAATACGCTTTCGAGCGACATGCCCTGCAAATGATAGAACAGGATTTCCGTCATCCACCTGCAACCGAACTACTTCGTGGCTTCGTAATATTCCGCGACCAATCGGTCCAAAAGACGAACGCCGTAACCCGAACCCCAACTGTGGTTGATGTCGGTCTTCGGCGCGCCCATCGCGGTTCCCGCGACGTCGAGATGCGCCCACGGCGTGTCGTCGACGAAACGCTGCAGGAACTGCGCGGCGGTGATCGAACCGCCATGGCGCCCGCCGGTATTCTTCATGTCGGCGAATTGCGAATCGATCTGCTTGTCGTATTCGGGACCAAGCGGCATGCGCCACACGCGTTCGCCGGTTTCGGTTCCGATCTTGCTCAGCCGTTCCGCCAGCTCGTCGTTGTTGGAGAACATGCCGGCATATTCGGTTCCGAGCGCGACCATGATCGCGCCGGTGAGGGTTGCAAGATCGACCATGAATTTGGGCTTGAACTTCTTCGCCACATACCAGAGCACATCGGCCAGCACGAGCCGGCCTTCGGCGTCGGTGTTGATGATTTCGATGGTCTGCCCCGACATCGAGGTGACGATATCGCCGGGGCGCTGGGCGTTGCCGTCGGGCATGTTCTCGACCAGGCCGATGGCGCCGACCACATTGACCTTCGCCTTGCGCGCAGCCAGCGCATGCATCAGCCCGACCACGCAGGCCGCGCCGCCCATATCGCCCTTCATGTCTTCCATGCTGGCGGCGCCCTTGATGGAGATACCGCCGGTATCGAAGCAAACGCCTTTGCCAACGAAAGCAACGGGTTGATCGCCCTTCTTGCCGCCGTTCCAGCGCATGATCACGGTGCGGCCGGGCTGCGTCGAGCCTTGCGCGACGCCGAGCAAGGCGCCCATGCCGAGCTTCTTCATCGCCTTGACGTCGAGCACTTCGACTTCGACGCCGAGCTTCTTGAGCTGGCTCGCGCGGCGCGCGAATTCCACAGGATAGAGAACGTTCGGCGGCTCATTGACGAGTTCGCGCGCGATGATCACGCCGTCCACGACATGGGATGCGGGCGCAAGCGCCTTGCGCGCGGCGGCGACATCCGAAACGGCGATCGAAATGTCGGCGCGAAGCGCGCCGTTCTCGCCGTCTTTCTTCTTGGTCTTGTAGCGGTCGAATTTATACACGCGCAGCCGGATGCCCGACGCGATGGCAGCGGCGGCATCGCCCTGCATCGCCGCCTCGGGCAGTTCGGCGATCACGGTGACCGATTCGCTGGCGGCGTTGAGCTTGCCCGCCGTCACGCCGCCGAATTTGAGAAAATCCTTCTCCTTGATATCGGCCGTCTTGCCGACACCGACCACGATCAGGCGCTCCGCCTTGATTCCGTCCGGCGCCGGGATATCGAGCGTCGACCCGCTCTTGCCCTTGAACTGGTTGGCGGCCGCGGCCCGCTTGACGGTATCGGTCGCCTTCCCCAGCGCCTTCCGCGTCGCCTCGCCGAACTTCAATGCGTCATCGCAAAACACCACGAGAACGCCGCGCGGCGCTGTGGAAAAAGCGACAAAGCCGACCTTGACGGCGTCGGACATGGGTAAATCCTCCAGAATTCAGGGCTGTCTTGCGGGTCCGGAATCGGCCCGTACTATGGAATATTCTCTTCGGTAACGGCCCAAATGGCTCCGGACCTGATGCTTTCGGCACTATGACCCGTTAGCCGCCGCACTGCCAAGGGCCGCAGTGACCGGAAGGCCACATGAAGTGAATTATTAGTCATATTGGAAGCGCGCCACGGCCCGGCCATTTTGTTGACGGATCAAAGGGATGGTAGTGAGAATGCAGACGGCTGACGATTGGCGGCCCGACCAAAGGGGACCCTCAAACAGGGGTTGGTCGGAAGCCGCTCTTTGGGCGTGCAAGGTGGGATCGTACGGTAACGATGGGGTCGATCGACAGGTACATTTTCCGCACGACGCTCGCGTCGTTTGCGCTGGTCCTGGTCAGCCTCACCGGCGTGATCTGGATTACGCAGGCGTTGCGCGGCATCGACCTGATGACGAGCCAGGGCCAGACCATCATCACCTTTCTCGGCATCACCAGCCTGGTGATCCCGGCGCTGGTTTTGATCATCGCGCCGATCGCGCTGATGATCGCGATCTCCCACACGCTGAACAAGCTCGCCACCGATTCCGAAATCATCGTGATGAATGCCGCCGGCTTTTCCCCGTACCGGCTGTTCCGTCCGTTTTTCTTCGCCACGTGTGTCGTGGCGACGCTGGTCACCTTCATCGGGGCCTATCTCGCTCCTGACGGCCTGCGCCGGATCAAGCAATGGGACGCCGAGATCACGGCCGACGTGCTGACCAACATCCTGCAGCCCGGACGTTTCGCCCAGCTCGACCAGAACCTGACGATTCGTATCCGGGAACGGCAGCCGGGTGGCGTGCTCGCCGGCATCTTCGTCGACGACCGCCGCGATCCCAAGGAGCGCGTCACCATCATTGCCGACCATGGCACGGTGCTGAAGAACGAGAGCGGCTCTTATCTGGTGCTGGAGGACGGTAACCTCGAACGTTTCGAGGCGGGAAAGCGCGATCCGGCGCTGGTGGCCTTCGCCCGCTATGCCTTCGACATGTCGAAATTCTCCAATCGGGGCCGCGACGTCGCGCTGGGAATTCGCGAACGCTATCTCTGGGAACTGGTTTCGCCCCCGGAGGACGATCCGGTCTTCAAGCAACTGTCCGGGCAGTTTCTCGCCGAGCTGCATGACCGCTTCATGTCGCCGATTTATCCGTTCGCGTTCGCGGTCCTGACCTTTGCCTTCCTCGGCACGCCGCGCACCACGCGCCAGAGCCGCAATTTTTCGATCGGCGGATCGATCTTTGCGGTGTTTGGGCTGCGCATGGCGGGATTCGCCTGTTCGGTGATGACGGTGAAGACGCCGGGCATGGCGCTCGTTCAATACGCGATGCTGTTCGCATCGATCGGCATCGGGCTGTGGATGATCGTCGCCGGCATCGTGGTGGAGCCGCCGGCCGCGCTGATGGAAGCCATCAACAGGTCGAATGCGCGCCTTGCGCGGCTCTTTGGGCGGCCCGCGACAGCATGAGCATGATGACCAATACGCTCGGGCGATATTTTGCCGGCCGCTTCCTGGTCGCGGCGGTGGGCGTGTTTGCGAGCATTTTCGTGCTGCTCGTGCTGGTCGACTACATCGAAATGGTCCGCAAGACTTCCGGGCTGGCGTCGGCATCCGCGATCACGGTGGCTCAGACGTCGCTTTACCGGGTGCCGCAACTGCTCGAAAAGCTGATGCCGTTCTGCGTCCTGATCGGCGCCATGACCTGCTATCTCGCGCTGTCGCGGCGGCTCGAACTGGTGGTCGCACGCGCGGCCGGCGTATCCGCCTGGCAGTTCATCTCGCCGGCGCTGGCAAGTGCGATCATCCTCGGCACCGTGGCAACCGTTGCATACAACCCGATGTCGGCGAACTTACGCGAACTTTCCAAGCGGATGGAGGCCGAACTGTTCGGCTCGGCCCCAGGCGGCGGCATCCAGGATGCATCCGGCTTCTGGCTCAACCAGATCAACAGCGACGGCCAGTCGATCATCAATGCGGCGCGCAGCGAGCAGCAGGGTGTCCGGCTGACCGGACTGACCGTGTTCCGGTTCGATCCTGATCTGCAGTTCAAGGAGCGAATCGAAGCGCGCGAAGCCTCCCTCGAGGAAGGCCGCTGGGCCTTCAAATCGGTACGAAGATACTCCCTGGATAAACCTCCGGTTGATCAGGAGAATTATTACCTCTCGACCACCCTCACCCCGGCCCAGGTTCGCAACAGTTTCTCCACCCCCGAAACCGTGTCCTTTTGGCAACTGCCCGGCTATATCCGCTCTTCCGAAAGCTCGGGCTTCGCGACCGCAGGCTACCGTCTGCAGTACCATAAGCTCATCGCACAGCCATTTTTGCTGGCTGCAATGGTGATGTTGGCGGCTTCTGTCAGCCTTCGCTTCTTCCGGATGGGCGGCGTGCAAAAGATGGTTTTGAGTGGCGTGGGCGCAGGCTTTCTGCTCTACGTTCTATCGAAAGTTACTGAGGATTTGAGCAAGGCTGAGTTGATGCATCCGATCGCTGCGGCGTGGTTGCCCGTCTGTGTGGGTGGCCTCACCGGCTTTTTGGCCTTGTTGTACCAGGAGGACGGGTAGTGGCCGTTGTCGCCGCCCGCCAATTGAGGTCGCCTGCGTTCAGGCGGCGCACCGATGTGCGCCGCTATCGAACTCGCATGGCTGCCTTTGGCGTTTCTATGTTTGCGCTGCTCGGCGGATTCGTTTTCGCGGGCTCGATCGAGCTTGCCCTGACGGTGCCGGCCTCGGCGCAAAGCTTCACCTACAATCCGCGGCCGCCCAAGCCGCCGCCACGGCCTGCCAACAACGACGGCAGGATGCTCGTGCAAGCGGTCGAGGTGGACTACGATTACAACAACCAGCGCGTGTCGGCGGTCGGCAACGTGCAGATGTTCTACAACGGCACCAGCGTGGAGGCCGACAAGGTCGTCTATGACCAGAAGACCAAGCGGCTGCATGCGGAAGGCAACATCCGCCTGACCGACGCGGAAGGCAAAGTCACCTACGCCAATATCATGGATCTGAGCGACGACTACCGTGACGGGTTCGTCGATTCGCTGCGCGTCGACACCGAGGACGCGACGCGGATGGCGGCGACGCGCGCCGACCGCTCCGCCGGCAATTACACCGTGTTCGAAAACGGCGTGTATACCGCCTGCGCGCCGTGCAAGGACAATCCGAAGAAGCCGCCGCTGTGGCAGGTCAAGGGTGCGCGCATCATCCACGACCAGACCGACAAGATGCTGTACTTCGAAAACGCACAGCTCGAGTTCTTCGGCGTGCCGATGGCGTATCTGCCGTATTTCTCGACGCCCGATCCGACCGTCAAGCGCAAGACCGGCTTCCTGATGCCGTCCTTCACGACGGTCACCGGCTATGGCTACGGCGTGGATACCCCGTTCTACTGGGCGATCGCGCCGGATTATGACGCGACCTTCAGTCCGCGCTTCACCACCCGGCAGGGCGTGCTGTTCCAGGGCGAATTCCGCCAGCGCCTGATCAACGGCTCCTACCAGATCCGCGCCTACGGCATCGATCAGCTCGACCAGGGCGCCTACGCCGGTCAGCCCGGCGACCGCCAGTTCCGCGGCGGCCTCGACACCAAAGGCCAGTTCGCGATCAACGACAAATGGGTCTGGGGCTGGGACGGCGTCCTGCTGTCGGATTACTACTTCTTCTCGGACTACCGGCTGGCCCAGTACAAGGACCCGCTGGGCTCGTTCCTGAGCCTGCCGACGGAAGCGATCTCGCAGCTTTATCTGACCGGCGTCGGCAGCCGCAGCTACTTCGACGCGCGCACGATCTATTACCTGTCCTTCTCCGGCAACCAGGATCAGGTGCCGGTGATTCATCCGGTCATCGACTACAACAACGTCATCAACCACCCGGTCCTCGGCGGTGAAGTCAGCTACAAGACGAACTTCACCAGCCTGTCGCGCACGACCGCGGCCTTCGACCCGATCACGACACTAGCCAACACCAATGGCCTGTGCCTGACCGCATCAGCCGATCCGCTGGCCCGGCTGCCCTCGCAGTGCCTGCTGCGCGGCATGCCCGGCACCTACACGCGGCTGACGGCTGAAGCGCAGTGGCGGAAGTCGTTCACTGACCCCATGGGCCAGATCTGGACGCCGTTTGCGATCATGCGCGCCGACGCCATCGACGCCTCGATCTCGAACCAGCCCGGCGTTTCGAACTTCCTGCCCGTGGGCGACACCCAGGCGGTCCGCCTGATGCCGACGGTCGGTCTCGAATATCGCTACCCCTTCATCAACGTTCAGCCGTGGGGCACCACCACGATCGAGCCGATTGCGCAGATCATCGCTCGTCCCAACGAGACCTTTGCCGGCAGGCTGCCCAACGAAGACGCCCAGAGCATGGTGTTCGACGCCAGCAACCTGTTCGCAGTCGACAAGTTCTCGGGCTACGACCGCGTCGAAGGCGGCGGCCGCGCCAATGTCGGCGTGCAGGCGACCACGCAGTTCGACCGCGGCGGCAGCGTCAATGTGCTGTTCGGACAGTCCTACCAGTTGTTCGGCCTGAACTCGTACGCCGTGGCGGACGCGACCAATACCGGGCTCGAATCCGGCCTGCAGAACACCCGGTCCGACTACGTCGCCCGCGTCAACTATTCGCCCAACCGCACATATACGTTCAGCGTGCGCTCGCGCATTGATGAGGCAACGACGAACGTCAATCGCTTCGAAGCCGAGGGACGCGCCGCGTTCGATCGCTGGTCGGTCAGCATGATGTACGGCAATTATGCCGCGCAGCCGGAACTCGGCTATCTGACCCGGCGCGAGGGCCTGCTCGGCACCGCATCGATCAAGTTAGCATCGAACTGGGTCGTGTCGGGCTCGGCGCGGTGGGACCTTGAAGCCAACAAGCTGAACCAGTACATCGTCGGTGCCGGTTATGTGGATGACTGCTTCGTGCTGGCGGCCAATTACGTTACGTCCTACAGCTACTCCGCGGGGGCGACACCGCCGGTGCTCAGCCACGCGTTCATGGTGCAGATCGGCCTGCGGACCATTGCGAACTCGTCCTCATCCGCCGGCAACACCGGCATTCAGTAGCGTGAGGCCTGACCTTGCCGGAGAGTACCCAGCACAACGCGGTACGAGTTGGTTGATACGGCTGACATGACCATGACGACCATCAAGCTCCTTTCCCGCCGGCCTTGGTCTCTTGTCCGGTCCCTTGCCGCCGGCTCCGCCGTTGCACTTGCGATGCTGGCCGGCAGCGCTTCACCATTGCCGGCGCAGTCTGTTGCCTGCATGGTCGGCGGCGAGCCCATCACCAGTCTCGATATCGAGCAGCGCACCAAGCTCATCTTCCTGACCACGCGCAAACCCGCGCCCAAGCAGGAAGTGATCGATGAGCTGATCAACGAAAAGGTGAAGATCAAGGAAGCCAAGAGGTTCGGTGTCGATCCTACCGCGAGTGATATCGACCAGGCCTATTCGGGAATGAGCCAGCGGATGCGGCTGACGCCCGATCAGCTCACCAAGTCCCTGGAGAGCCAGGGTGTCCGGCCGGAAACGCTCAAAGCCCGCCTCAGGGCCGACATGGTCTGGGGCAGCCTGGTGCGCGGCCGCTTCAAGGAGAGCCTCCAGGTCGGAGAAAAAGACGTTGACGCCGCCGCCCAGCAAGGCGGCGAAGCGACCCAGACCGAAGCATTCGAATACAAGCTGCAGCCGATCGTGCTGATCGTGCCGCGCGGCTCGGCGCAAAGTGCAATCGACCTGCGGCGCAAGGAGGCGGAATCCCTGCGCGAGCGCGTCCAGACTTGCGAGCAGGCCAACTCATACTTCAAGTCGATGCAGAACGCTGCGATCCGCGACACGGTCACCAAGACCTCGGCCGACATCCCCGGCCCGCTTCGTGAGCTCCTGAACAAGACGCCGATCGGTCACTTGACCCCGCCCGAGATCACCAAGCAGGGCGTGGAGATGGTGGCGTTGTGCGAGCGGAAGCCGACCAAGGTCGACACGCCGAAGAAGCGGGAAATCCGGGAAAAAATGTACGCCCAGAAATACGAGGCGAAGTCGAAAGCCTATCTGGCCGACATCCGCAAAGCCGCGATGATCGAATGTCGTTGATGGCCAAGGATCCGACGTCCAAGGATCTGATGTCCAAGGCTCTGATGTCCAAGCCTCTGATGTCCGGGGCTCCAAAAATCAAGGCACTCGCGCTGACATCCGGCGAACCGGCGGGCATCGGCCCCGACATCGCCCTCGCCGCCTGGCTGCGGCGCAAAGAGCTGGACCTGCCGCCGTTCTATCTGCTCGGCGATCGCGCCTTCTTCGCTGATCGGGCGAAACTCCTGGGATTGCAGGTCGAGCTCGCCGATGCTGTCCCTGAGGAAGCGAGCGCGGCATTTGCGAAAGCATTGCCCGTGGTGGCGACGGGCGAAATCGCCACCGCGCGCCCCGGACAACCCGACGATACCAGCGCGACCGCTGCGCTGGCCTCCATCCGCCAGGCGGTCGACCATGTCAGGAGCGGTAGAGCCGGCGCCGTCGTCACCAACCCGATCGCCAAGAGCGTGCTGTACCGCGCCGGATTCCGCCATCCCGGCCACACCGAGTTTCTCGCCGAGCTTGCCGCCGATGGCGGGCGTCCACCGCAGCCGGTGATGATGTTGTGGTCGCCGGCGCTCGCCGTCGTTCCCGTCACCATCCATCTTTCGCTGCGTGAGGCGCTGGAGCAGCTCACGAGCGAGCTGATCGTGACGACGGCCCGCATTGCGGTCGCGGATCTGAAAGCGCATTTCGGGCTGGCCCGTCCGCGCCTTGCGGTGTCGGGCCTCAATCCGCATGCCGGCGAAGACGGCTCGCTCGGCAGCGAAGACGTCGACATCGTCGCACCCGCTATCGAAACGCTGCGCGCTGAGGGCATCGACGCCAGGGGCCCGTTGCCGGCGGACACCATGTTCCACGCCGCGGCGCGCCACAGCTACGACTGCGCCATCTGCATGTATCACGACCAGGCGCTGATCCCGATCAAGACGATTGCGTTCGAGGATGCGGTCAACGTGACGCTGGGATTGCCGTTCATCCGCACCTCGCCGGACCATGGCACGGCCTTCGACATTGCCGGCACCGGCAAGGCCAATCCTTCGAGTCTCGCCGCAGCGTTGCGCCTTGCCGCGCGCATGGCGACGACCAGGCCTTCATGAGCGCGATCGACGATCTGCCGCCACTGCGCGACGTCATTCGCGAACATTCCCTGTCGGCACGCAAATCGCTCGGCCAGAATTTCCTGCTCGACCTCAACCTCACCGCGCGGATCGCGCGCGCCGCGGGTCCGCTCGAAGGCGCCACCATCATCGAGGTCGGCCCCGGCCCCGGCGGGCTGACGCGCGCGCTGCTGGCGCTGGGCGCAAAGCGGGTCATCGCGGTCGAACGCGACGAGCGCGCGCTGGCCCCGCTCGACTATATCGCCAGGCGATATCCCGGGCGGCTCGAGATCGTGCACGCCGACGCGCAGCGCTTCGATCCCCGCCCGATGCTCGGCGGCGAGCCGGCAAAGATCGTCGCCAACCTGCCCTACAATATCGCGACCGCGCTCCTGGTGGACTGGCTCTCGGTCGAGCCATGGCCGCCCTGGTACGACATGATGGTGCTGATGTTTCAGCGCGAGGTCGCCGAGCGGATCGTCGCCAAAGAGAATGACGAGGCCTATGGCCGGCTCGGCGTGCTCGCCAACTGGCGCACTGAAACAAAAATCCTGTTCGACATTTCCCCGGCCGCCTTCGTGCCGCAGCCCAAGGTGACCTCCTCGGTGGTGCGGCTGGTGCCGCGCGTGGCACCCGAGCCGTGCGACCGCCGCGTCCTCGAACAAGTGGCGGCCGCAGCCTTCGGCCAGCGCCGGAAAATGCTGCGGCAGAGCCTCAAATCGCTGTCGGTCGATCCGGCCCGGCTGGCCGAGGCCGCCTCGGTCGATGCGACGCGGCGGGCGGAGACCATTCCGGTTTCCGGCTTTGTTGCCATGGCCCGCGAATTGACCGATATACGAAATACAAAAACTCAAACGCCCTGAAGAAACCCGGGCTCAAGGGAGATTGCCATGGCGCTGATGCGTCGCCAGTCGCTGGTCAAATTCGATGCGCCGTTGTGCGAAACCATTGTCGACACGCCGAAGCCGCAAGGCCGAGAAGTTTTGGTCCGCATTGAACGCTGTGGTCTGTGTCATTCGGACCTGCACATCCAGGACGGCTATGCTGATTTGGGCGGCGGCAAGCGGCTCGACACCACGCGCGGCATGACGCTGCCGTTCACGCTCGGCCACGAGATCGCCGGCGTCGTCGATGAAGTCGGTCCCGATGCCTCGAAGGAGCTGATCGGAAAGAAGCAGGCGGTATTCCCCTGGATCGGCTGCGGCCAGTGCCGCGACTGCGCCAATGGCGACGAGAACCTCTGCGTCAAGCAGCGCTTCCTCGGCGTCTCCATCGATGGCGGCTTTGCCACCCATGTGCTGGTGCCCGACGCAAAATACCTGCTCGATTACGATCCCCTGCCCGTCAACCAGGCGGCAACGCTGATGTGCTCGGGCGTCACCGCCTATGGCGCGCTGAAGCGGCTGGTCGACCGTCCGCGGCAGCGCAATTTGCTGCTGATCGGCCTCGGCGGCGTCGGCATGATGGGGCTTTCGTTCGCGCAAGCCATGTTCAAGCAGAACATCACGGTGGCCGATCTCAGCCCCGCCGCGCGCGAGACCGCGCTGAAGAACGGCGCCGCGGCCGCCTATGATCCGTCCGAGCCCGAAATCATCAGGCGCATCCTGAAAGAAACCGAGGGCGGCTTCGACGGCGTTGTCGATTTTGCCGGCAACGAGAAATCGATGGCGTTCGCGGTTGCGACGGTGGCGCGCGGCGGCAAGGTCGTGGTCTCCGGCCTGATGGGCGGCAATTTCAGCCTGCCGATGGTGCAATGGGTCTACAAGCGCATGACCATCGAAGGCTTCATGGTCGGCACCCTCGCCGAGGCGAAGGAACTGATGGCGCTCGCCCGCGCCGGCAAGATCAAGCCGACGCCGATGAAGGAAGAGCCGATGGCGGATGTGCAGAAATGGATCGATGAGCTGCGGGCCGGGAAAGTCGTGGGGCGAATCGTGCTGAAGAATTGAGGCGGGGCGCTCGCGTCACTGCAACGACGGAGCCTTCGGCCCGCTCCGTCCTTCTGATTCCGATAGCTTCCCGCCGAGCTGCTTTCGTCGAAATGGCCTGAGAGGTGGGCACGGCGCGAAGTGCCGTGCCCACGCTTGAAACTACCTGCTGTACACCACGGGCGCGCGGCGGAACGCCACGCGCGGCGGCGGACCGATGTCGCGCTGCCAGACGCGGCCGTCATCGAACTGAATGCGCATGCCATCGGGCGAATAGACAGCGCCCTCGTCGCGCGCCTCGATCCAGATTCGGCTGAAGGGCGCGCTCCAGTCGGGCCAGGCCCGGTAGGACTCACCCGCTTCCGTCGTGAGGTTCACGGCGTCCCCGTTCTGCGTGACGAAGGTGGGAGCGCCGAGCATGCCGTTCCGGCACATTTGGATGCAGCGGTAGGTGCCGGTCAGGTTGACCGTTTCGGCTGAGGCGGCAGTGGCGGCGCATGCAGCCAGGAGGCCCAGGGCCAGCGGCAATCGTCTCATAAGGATTACTCCATTGCTTGTATGAAGATGAGCCCGACCAAGCGGACAAGGAACAAGCGCTGATGAAAGCAGCTCGTTCCCCCTGTTCCCTGCAGTTCCAACACCTCTGCGTGAAATGGAACGAGAGGGGCCGCGGGTCAATTCACGAGGAACAGTGCACTAACTTCATGATGATCGCAGGCGCGACGCGTCTATTTCCAGCACTGTCACAGTAATGACGGAAACCACACGACATCGCCCGGCACCCTTCCTCGACAGGTCAGCCCTCAGCGTCTTCCTGAGCGAAGGGTGCGCCCGGCTGTGGAAGGCGAAGTTGTCTTATCAATTGCCGCCGAGTCTGAGCGGCCGTCATGATCCTCGGCCATGTCGCTGAGCGCAGGCTCCAGTGAGCTCAACGCCGCATCGACCTTCTCCATAAGGCGTTCCAGTTCGGCGCGCTCATTGGGCCCCGGGTCCTCCTCCAGCCTGCCCAGCAGTTGTTGCTTTTGAGTGAGAAGTTTCGCAAGTGAAGTCATGGTGTCCTCGTCCGAGTAAGGAGCGGGAGGGCGCGGAGAACAAATCGATCAACCATTCAGAACGGCGTCGGGTTCCTCCGCTCGCAACCACAGGCGTGAAACCCGCATCGAGTACGACAATAGCAAACGGGGTTCTGCCGGTACCGCGACGAGCGTTCGGCGATCGAAACCGAGACGGTTCGCTGCAATGTTCTTTGGCGGAACCTAAGATGACGGCGCCATCAAAATCTCCGCCAGGCGGAACGAATGCCTTTCGAAGCCTTTGATTCTGGTCGACAAGAGGAGGTATCTATGAAGCTATCTGCCTTGACGATTGCGACACTGCTTACGGTCGGAACCATCGCTTCGGCCAACGCTGTTGAGTTTGGCGTCGGTCCGGGCGGCGTCTACGTTGGTCCCGGCTATGATCGCCCCTACTACCGTGATCGTGATTACAGAGATGATTGCCGGATCGTGATCCGCGAACGCACCAACCGCTTTGGTGAACGCGTCAGGATTCGCGAGCGCATCTGCGACTAAACACGCGCTCGACGGTTAGCGACGATCAGCTCAGGGTCCGGCGGGGATGCTGGACCGATCGGTAGGTCAGGAATTGGTACGATGTCGCCCCGCGACATCGTTCCCGCAGAAGAAGGGCCTCAGGGGCCTGCCAGACTCTTCTTGCGTTTCTTGGATGCTGTCAGTCGGGACAGCATCGCGCCCGCTGCCGAAAATCTTCGTCATGGCGTTGCGGGGACGGCAAGTAGGCTTTGAGAACCAAGCAATCCTCGCCGGTCAGCCTCAGCAACTCCATGACGTGCAATTACGGTGACGCCTAACTTGCCTGTGATGGTAGCGAAGGCGCGGCTACCAATGACCGTGCCTTGTCGACGCCGCCGACGATCGCGAGCTTCATCGCCCACGCCACACGATGCGTGGCCCAGTCGCTGTCGTGCAGCCTGTGCTCATCCGCCGACTCAACCATCCGGTCGAACGAAACCTGTTCGACTTCATACAAGCCCTTCATGAATGCGAAGCGGCGGAACACATTGACGCGAGCGTTCCGCGCCAGTTCGCTGATCGCCTCGACCATCGCGATCGCCTTGGCCTTCTTGGACGGCGTCAGCACGGCCGGCACATATTGCAGGTCCATCAGGATGACGTCGGCCTGCGTTTCGTCGCGCAGTTTGACTAGTCCATTGCGGATGGCGCCGGTGGTTTCGTCGAAGGACGGAGGTGGAGGATTCGAGTTCGGGCTTTGCCAGATCGCATTCGTCCCGACCTGCCAGATCACCAGATCGGGCTTCTCGGCGATGACGTCGGTATCGAACCGCTGAAACTCGAGCGGCGCTTCCTGGCCGCCGATTCCCTGGTTGACCATGGTGATCCTGGCGTTCGGATATCCGGCCTGAAGAAACGACAGCAGCCGCTCCGGATAGGGCTTGATATTGCCGTGGCCCACCGTCGACGACGAGCCGATCGCGACGATCTTGGCTCGTCCTCTGAGGCTCTGCGCAAAGTGGGTCAGGCCCTGCTCGAATGGAATCGGCTCAACCGGAATCTGTGAGGGATCGCTGTCCATGGGTCACCAGTGTCGCAGCCGAGACAATGTGAGGCGAAAGAATAGCGCGCCAAGACGAGATCGCCTAGCCGGAGGAAACGGTCGCTGATAGGATTCAGCAAGTAGCCCGCATGAGCGAAGCGATATGCGGGATCGGCACGAACCAAAGCCCGGATGTCGCTTCGCTCATCCGGGCTACGCTTGCTAGGAAACTAGAATGGGTGACGCCAAGCGGAGAAAGAAGACCGACCCAAGTTATGGGCGACCGGTTCGCGGGCTTGTTTTGACCTGCCCAATTGAGCCACTTCAAAATGGGTTCTCCATCAAATCTGCAAACCTAGACCCTCAGGATTTGCGTCACGCTCTTCTGTTCTGGGATGAATTAGTTTGGCCGACGAACAACCTGATAGCAATCGGGAGTGGTCCCGAGGCCGAGTTCTTGGAAGAGGCGGGTATCCTAACGAGGCCCCTCTACGTCTTTGCATCTGCGAAGAATGCCGAGCCTCTGATTTTGTCTCAGCTCCAAGCATTCAAAGAACGTGATGGAGCCAAGAATAGCACTTGGGATATCTGCCAAAACTCATCGATTCTGTTGAGTGCTAGCGCTGATGCGGTCACGGACGCTGGCATTCAGATGGAATTGCTCAACGCGATCCCAGTGCCTGACAAAGACGTCCCTCTGAATGAAATTCTGGAATTTAAGCGAAGACGAAATGATGAATTTGTCGCTCTCAGGGGCGAGATAGATAATCTTGTTCAGTGCATCAACTCCGCCGGGGATCCACGTGCTGAGCTGGAGCGAAAGATCACGCACCTTGATATGGCTTGTGCCGATGCCCTTAAGATCTCGGCGGAATGGCAATTTCCAGTACGCCTTTCTAGCCAGAAAACCACTCTCGATTTAAAGCCGTTCGAGATTGTTGCGGGTGGGCTCGCAGGATATCTCGGTGCGGCGCCTCTCGGCCTATCAAGCGACGTCTTGGCCGGAGTGTGTGGAGCAGCAATGGCCGCGAAATCGATACTCAATATAAAAGCGGACATAGGGTGGAGGAGTCTGAAGCCCCGAGCGACACCTTTTGCGTATGTGGCGCGCTTCAATAAGGAACTGTTCTAGTCGACGAGCAGCCTTTGGCGCCCGCGACGCTCTGTGCTTAAGTTGAACCGCTTTCCCAACACTATCGGACCGGATACAGTGCGGTTTGGGGAAGATTTTCGAATTGCGGTGACAGTGCATTCAATAGACGTTTTCGCGTGATCGACGTTCTCGCGCGCGCTCGCGCGATTTTCGCTGAACGGCCTCAGCACTGATTTGCCTCCCACGGCAAGAAACTTATTTCGCGCTCGCTCAAAATTTTTCGCTTAACGCGGCACCCAAATCAAACCTACAACTCCCGCTATCCTGTCCCGAGAAGAGGGGCGTTGGCCATCGTCACGAACGTTGGGGCAGGTTGCGGTGGACGCGGCAGCGTCGGGCGCGCACGTGGTTGCAGGGCGGTTATTCCCGTGAGCGATCGAACGGCGCGCAGACGACCGGCGCTTAAACGCTTCAGTCGAAACTTCTTCCGGCAGCATGCGGGCCGGTTGGAGCGTATGGCTCGAGGAAGCTGCGGACGGCAAAACCGTGTGGTCCTGGCACCCGTTGCTGGTGTCAAGCTGATGGAGATTGTCGGGCCCAACCGGGCCTTCGATCAATCGCTAATCCGTCAGCGACGGAGGCAAGAGGAATTCGTCTCCGGGGAGAGCGCGGCATAAGCCGTAAAACCACTGCGCAGGGAAGGCCGGGTGATCCGGCGCACCTGCGGTCCGCCGTGTGCATTCTTGCGCACGACTGCGGGTGTCATGGGCACCCGGCTTTCCCTGCGCCCTCCTTTCGAGAGGGCATCGTAGACTTATAACTTCGGGCGCACCGCGCCGCGAGATCGCAATGTCGTATCCAGCCGCCGGCCGCATCTATCGGAAACAACTACGCGCAGGGAGTACCGACATCGCTCTACCCGCCGGGGGTGTGAGCTGGACCAGTTCGGGCCGCATGTCGGCCCACAGCGGCTCCGGTTCATTCGTGCGATCCGACGGCTGTACCGGACGCTGGACGGCCTTCAGACAGTAGAAAAAACGCCGGTTTTCCACAGGTTTAGCCTGCCTCAATTGAGGCGGCGCGCAAGCCCCAATTAAACCCCATCTGCTCCGAAATTGCGGCTCATTGCCACCCAAGTCTCTGACCAGATTGGCGGCATTAAGCGTCGTGTTGCGTGCGTTGCCGGGGATACAGAATGTCGAACCGTTCCGTGAAATTCGTCCCGGCTCTCCTTGCCGGTGTGGTGGCAGGCGCCAATCTGGCCGCCACGACGGATCTCCGGGCCCAGGTATTAACAACAGCCGCGGAAGCCGCCCCATCACAAGCGATCCAGGCCGCCGCGGACAGTTGCCTGCCCGCGCCGAAGGGCGCGAACCCCTCGGGCAGCCACTGGTACTATCGCATCGATCGCGTCACCAAACGCCAGTGCTGGTATCTCCGGGAGGAGAGCGACACGGCTGACGACAAGTTCGCACGCGCCGCGCCGCCGGCTTCGGCGCCAGCTTCAGCCCCTTCAGCAGCAGAGGAGCCGGCGCAGCAACGAACGATCACGCGCAAGTCGATCTCCGACGCGCGTGCCGAATGGGTCTCCCAGCAACCCCGCGCCGAGCCAAATTCGCCCGCCAAAGTCGAGCGAACGGTTGCGGCAGCTCCCGCACCGGCCGTGCACAATAACCCGCGCGCAACCATGCCGAATGTGCTGGCGCCAGCGCCACTGTCGTCGGTGCGATGGAACGACGCTCCCACCACAAGATCTTTGACCACGCCAACCAATCTCCAGACGGCGGCAGCCGCGCCCGCAGCCCAGCCGCCACAGGCCGAGGAAATGCAGCAGCCCGCGGCGGATCAGGTTGCGCCCACGGCTGCGGACGCGGCGACGGCAAAGCCGACGGCATCGCTGCAGAAACTGCTTCTGGTGATGGCCGCCGCGCTTGCGCTGGCCGGCCTCACGGTAAGCGCGATCGTCAGGATCGGCCGCATGCGGGCGCGCCGCGCCATGCGCCGCAAGCGGCGCGCGATGTGGGATTCCGCAAAGACAAGGCGGCGTTCGCCGCAACCGATGTTCCATGACGAGGACGCCGGGCTGCGGCGCACCGGCGGCGTGCACAATCCGCGGGTGCCCCAGGACCGGACACGCGTGCCCCAGGAGCGAACGCGCGTACCCCAGGAGCGAACAACGCGCATGCCACAGGAGCGGCCACGCCCGCCGCAGGAACGACGACACGTGCCCCAAGGACACGCGCCCCAGGATCGGGAGCGGGAGCGGCAGGTTACGGAAATGCTGTCCCGGCTCGCCCGCAGCGCGCAGACCTGACCGAAATGGAAGCGGCGGCTATTTCTCCAGCTGGCGCTGCAGCTTGCGAACGAACTCGGTCAGGCCAGTGCGGCGCTCACGTTTGAGCCGCTCGGCCTTGAGGATCGACTGCACCTCGGCGAACGCGTCATCGACGTTGTGGTTGACGACGATATAGTCGTATTCCGCCCAGTGACTGAGTTCATGGGTGGCGCGGCTCATGCGCCCGCGAATCACCTCGTCGGAATCCTGCGCACGCGTGTGCAGCCGTTTCTCCAGATCGGCGGCCGATGGCGGCAGTATGAATACCCGAACGACATCGACGCTCGCCTTCTGATGCAGCTGTTGGGTGCCCTGCCAGTCGATGTCGAACAAGACATCCTGTCCCGCCGACAATGCCGCTTCGACCGGCGCACGCGGTGTACCGTAGAGATTGTCGAATACGGTCGCCCATTCGAGCAGTTCGCCCTGCTCCACCATGGTCTCGAATTTCTGCTTGTCGACGAAGAAATAGTCGCGTCCCTCGACCTCGCCCGGTCGCCTCGAGCGCGTCGTCGCCGAAACGGACATCTTCAGGCCTGGCTCGCGCTCAAGCAGCATGCGCGACAGCGTGGTCTTGCCCGCGCCCGAGGGCGACGACAGCACGAACATCAGCCCTCGCCGTTCAACCCCGTCGAAACCTCCAGCCGTCATCGGTTACTCCAGGTTCTGGACCTGCTCGCGGAATTGCTCGACCACGTTCTTCATCTCGAGCCCGGTCTGGGTCAATTCCAGATCATTCGATTTGGAGCAGCAGGTGTTGACCTCGCGGTTGAATTCCTGGGCGAGGAAGTCGAGCCGCCGGCCGACCGGTCCGCCCTTGCCGATCATCTCCCGGGCCTGCGCGACGTGCGAGGCGATGCGGTCGAGCTCTTCGCGAATGTCGGCCTTGGTCGCGATCATGATCGCTTCCTGATTGAGCCTGTCAGCGTCGAAGCGTTCGGAAGTTTCCAAGAGTGCCGTCACCTGCTCGGCCAGGCGCGCCCTGATCGCCTCCGGCTTGCGGCCGGGCGCAGCCTCGGCCTTCTTCGCCAGCCTCTCGATCTCATCCATGCGCTGGATCAGAATTTGCCCGAGCGTCACGCCCTCGCGGCGGCGCATCTCGACGAGTTGGGCGAGCGCCTGCTCGAAGGCTGTGGCCGCGGCATCCCTCGCCGCCTTGTCTTCCGCCTCGTCGCTTTCGGGTTCGACGACCTCGATGACGCCCTTGATGCCGAGCAGACCGTCGATGCTGGGCGCCACGGCGTCGATCCGGCCGGCGAGTTCGCCCGCGACCTTCACGATCGAGGCCAACACGTCTTCATTGATGCGCACGGTGGAGACCGCGTTGGCGCGCTTGACGCTGAGGTTGGCGTAGACCGTGCCCCGCGACAGCACCTCGCCGGCGCGTTTCTTGGCCAAGGCCTCCAGCTCGTCCCAGCCCGGCGGCAGGCGCAAGCGCAGGTCAAAACCCTTGGCGTTGACCGACTTCAGTTCCCATTCGAACGTATAGGGACCGCTGGCGCCGTGACTCCGGGCAAAACCGGTCATGCTCGATAGCGCCATCGCGTAACACTCTCCGAAAAACAGGGGTTTCAAGACTCGAAAGGGACGGCGCGACCTTAAGCCGATTTCCGCCAAAGTGGAATTGCGTTCCGGCCGTAGCGGAAATGCCGACTTAACCGGCCGGGCGTCAGCGCTGAACCACCGGCGGCGTCGTGGTCGACTGCGCGGCGCCCTGGCGGGCCGGCGCCGTCGCTGGCGCCGCAGGACGGGCGGGCGGCTTCTTCGGCCCCGCCGGCCGCGGCGTGGTCGCGGTTGGATTGGTATCGGCCGGCCCTCCGGCCGACGTCGGCGGCGGCGCATCCTCTGATGGTTCGACGGTGTCGTTCTGAATCTGTTTTTCGAGCGCCCGCAGCTTGGCGACGTTCTTCTGGTGCTGGTCGTAGGTCTCGGTAAAGGCGTGCCCGCCGGTCCCGTCGGCCACGAAGAACAGGTCGCGTGTGCGCGCCGGGTTGGCGGCGGCTTCGAGCGAGGCGCGGCCCGGATTGGCGATCGGTCCGGGCGGCAGGCCTTCGATCACGTAGGTGTTGTAGGGCGACGGTTGCGTGATCTCGGAGCGCTTGATCGGCCGGCCCAGCGTTCCCTTGCCGCCGACCAGGCCGTAGATGATGGTCGGATCGGACTGCAGCTTGATCCTCTGCCGCAGGCGATTGGTGAATACGGCAGCCACGCGGCTGCGCTCGTCGGCCCGGCCGGTTTCCTT
The DNA here is from genome assembly GCF_003062295.1 of Bradyrhizobium algeriense. Lineage (GTDB taxonomy): Bacteria > Pseudomonadota > Alphaproteobacteria > Rhizobiales > Xanthobacteraceae > Bradyrhizobium > Bradyrhizobium algeriense. The sequence goes on from NZ_PYCN01000014.1 coordinate 161,299, forward strand.
CTCGATGATCGAGGCCAGCGTGATGAGCTGCTCCGGCGACTTGACCAGAACATCCGGATTGCGGCGTTCCCAGATCTCCGCGAGCACCCGCTTCTGGCTCTGTTGCAAGCGGTGGATCACCTGCTCACGCGTGGTGCCGCGCGGGAATTTGTAGGTTTCCGGCAGCAGCGTGCCTTCGCGCGGCATTTCCCGCACGCTCCCAGCGAAGATGTCGTTGTCGATGAGCCGCGCCACGATCTGTTCGGACGTCAGGCCCTCAGGGATAGTGACGGCGTGCTGCACCACCTTGCCCTCGACGATGGTGGCGATGACATCACGCAGGCTGGCATTTTTCTGGAAGGAATATTCACCCGGCTTGAGGTCGGAACTCGCCTTCAACGCAAACACACCGCCGATGAATACCCAGGGATTGACGTTGATCACGCCCTCACGCAGCAGCGCATCGGCGATGTCGCGCTTGCCGGCACGCGAGGGAATGTTGACGATCTTGTCTTCCCGCAGCGGGCCCGGCGTCTCCAGCATTTGCCTGCCGTAATAGTACACCGTTCCCGCCCCGATCATCAGAATGATCAGGATGGTGATGATGGCATTGCCGACTACCACGAAAGGATTGCGGGCGCGCTCCGACCGCTTCGGCGGCGGCGGCACCTGCTCGGGCTCCAGCGCCGCGCGCGGGCTTCGTGGTGAAATGGGCGGCCTCTCACTCATCGATGCAACCTGAATCCTGTCGGTTCAATCGCGGCCGGGCAATCCTATGCCCAGCCGATAGCATACGCCCACATGTAGAAGTCATCGCCGAATGCGGCAAAACGGTGGAGTAGTTATAAACACTTGCTAGTCAGCCACGCGCCGCACGATCACGGAGGCATTGGTGCCCCCGAAACCGAAGGAATTCGACAGCGCGACGTTAATCTCGCGCTTGCGCGCCGTCTGCGGCACCAGATCGATTGCCGTTTCCACCGACGGATTTTCCAAATTGATGGTGGGCGGAGCAATATTGTCGCGAATCGCAAGGATACTGAAAATGGCCTCGATCGCACCGGCAGCACCGAGCAGGTGACCGGTCGACGATTTCGTCGACGACATCGACACCTTTGAGGCGGCATTGCCGAGCATCCGCTCCACCGCGCCGAGTTCGATCTCGTCGCCGATCTGCGTCGAAGTTCCGTGGGCGTTGATGTAGTCGATATCGGATACCGCGATCCCGGCGCGCTTGATCGCCGCGCTCATGCTGCGGAAGCCTCCGTCGCCATCCGGCGATGGCGAGGTGATGTGATAGGCGTCGCCCGACAGGCCGTAGCCCACCACTTCGGCATAGATTCGCGCACCGCGCTTTTTCGCGTGCTCATATTCCTCGAGCACGACGACGCCGGCGCCCTCGCCCATCACGAATCCATCGCGGTCCTTGTCGTAGGGCCGCGAGGCCCTGTGCGGCGTCTCGTTGAAGCCGGTCGAGAGCGCGCGCGCCGCGCAGAATCCCGCCATCGCCAGCCGGCAGATCGGTGATTCGGTGCCGCCCGCCACCATGACGTCGGCGTCGCCGAGCGCAATCAGGCGGGCGCCGTCGCCGATCGCATGCGCGCCGGTCGAACACGCCGTCACCACGGAATGGTTGGGGCCTTTAAGGCCATGCTCGATCGAGACGTAGCCGGAAGCGAGATTGATCAGTCGCCCCGGGATGAAGAACGGCGATACCCTGCGCGGCCCGCGTTCCTTCAGCAGCAACGCCGTATCGGCGATGCCGGACAGTCCGCCGATTCCCGAACCGATCAGGGTGCCGGTGGCGCATTTGTCTTCTTCAGTCGAGGGATGCCAGTCGGCGTCATCGAGCGCCTGGCGCGCTGCGGCCATCGCAAAGATGATGAAGTCGTCGACCTTGCGCTGTTCCTTTGGCTCCATCCACTGGTCGGGATTGAACGTGCCGTCACTGCCGTCGCCGCGTGGAATCACGCAGGCGATCTGGCTCGCCAGATCGGCAACTTCGAATGTATCGATCTTTTTGGCGCCGCTCTGACCGTTGAGGATACGCGCCCACGTTGTGTCAACGCCGCAGCCGAGCGGCGTAACCATGCCCAGCCCCGTGACGACAACCCGCCTCATGTCAAAAACTCCAACCCGAAACCAATGGCGCAAAACAAGAAACCGGGGGACCGTTCGACAACGGCCCGTCCGGCTCTGTCTCTACCCGCCCGGGACGTCGACGTCAGCTTTTCGCGTTCTTCTCGAGAAACTTCGTGGCGTCGCCGACGGTCAAAATCGTCTCGGCGGCGTCATCGGGAATTTCGCAGCCGAACTCTTCTTCAAATGCCATCACAAGCTCGACGGTGTCGAGACTGTCGGCGCCGAGGTCGTCGATGAAACTTGCGTTGTCGACAACCTTATCGGGTTCAACACCGAGGTGTTCGACCACAATCTTCTTAACCCGCTCGCCAATCTCACTCATCGTTCAACCTCGTGCTTGTTCCATTGGACCCGACCCCAAGACGCTATAGAGACGCTACGAGCTATCGTGGTCGTTAAACTTCCTTCGCTATCGCGCATAGTCTTGATTCGGCCCGGTGGTAGCCGACAAAGCCCCGGCGAACGGCAGGCGTCGCCACGCCAATATACAGGGTTTCAAAATCCTGCAATGGCCTTGTTTGCCCATCCGTCGGGGGTTCGGTTACCATACTTCCCAAGTCCTGACTACAACCTCCACCACCCCGGCGAAACGGCTTTTGGCCGCATCGATCAGGGCAATAACTCGCTCAAAACATGGCCATTCCGCCGTTGACGTGAATCGTCTGGCCGGTGACGTAGGCCGCCTCGTTCGAGGCTAGATAGACAGCCGCCGCCGCGATGTCCTCCGGCGTCCCCAGCCGCGCCGCAGGAACCTTCGCCAGGATGGTCTCGCGTTGCTTGTCGTTGAGCGCGTCCGTCATCGGCGTCTTGATAAACCCCGGCGCGATGCAATTGGCGGTCACGTTGCGCTTGGCGTATTCCGCACCCAGCGTCTTGATCAGGCCGATAATTCCGGCCTTCGACGCGGTGTAGTTGGCCTGGCCGGGGTTGCCGGTCACTCCGACAATCGAGGTGATCGCAATGATCCGGCCGAAGCGCTTGCGCATCATCAGCTTGGTTGCGGCGCGGGCGAGACGGAAGGTCGCGGTCAGATTGACCTGGATGACGTCGTCCCAATCCTCGTCGCGCAACTGCACAAAAAGGTTGTCGCGCGTGATGCCGGCATTGGCGATCAGGATGTCGACCTGCCCCATCGCAGCTTCCGCCGCGGGCACCAGCGCCTCGACATCAGCGCTATCGGAAAGGTTGCACGGCAGCACGTGGACGCGATCGCCTAGTTTGCCGGCAAACGAATCCAACACCTCGCGGCGCGTTCCGGAAATAGCCACGGTCGCGCCCCGCCCATGCAACGCCTGCGCGATCGCCCCGCCAATGCCGCCGGTCGCGCCGGTCACCAGCGCCGTCCTGCCCGTCAAATCGAACATCAATCTCTCCTTCCGGGAGCTTTAGGCCGAAGCCGCCAATGCGTCCTTGGCCGCCGCAATATCGTTGGGTCCCCCGACCGACACGCCGACGGCGCCATCGGCGATGCGCTTGACCAGACCGCTCAGCACCTTGCCGGCGCCGATTTCGAAGAACCGCGTGGCGCCGTGCGCGGCCATGTAAGCCACCGACTCGCGCCAGCGCACGGTGCCGGTGACCTGCTCGATCAGGCGGCGGCGAATCTCGTCGGGATCGGTGATCGGCGCCGCCAGCACGTTCGACACCAGCGGCGAAGCCGGCGTCCTGATCGTCACACCGGCCAGTGCCTCCGCCATCGCATCGGCCGCGGGCTGCATCAGCTTGCAATGGAACGGCGCGGACACCGGCAGCAGCATCGCGCGCTTGGCGCCCTTGGCCCTGGCGATCTCGAGCGCGCGCTCGACCGCAGCCTTGTCGCCGGACACCACCACCTGCCCGCCGCCATTGTCGTTGGCAGCCTGGCAGACCTGACCCTGCGCGGCTTCGCCGGCGACGGCCATCGCGGCCTCATAATCAAGCCCGAGCAGTGCCGCCATGGCCCCGGCGCCGACCGGCACCGCTTTTTGCATCGCAAGGCCGCGGGTACGCAGCAGGCGCGCGGTATCCCTGACGCTGAGGCTGCCGGCGGCGGCAAGCGCAGAGTATTCGCCAAGCGAATGGCCGGCGACGAAGGCCGCATCCCGCCCCACGGAAAAGCCCGCCTCGGTTTCCAGCACGCGCAGCGTGGCAATCGAGACCGCCATCAGGGCCGGCTGGGCGTTTTCGGTGAGCTGGAGGGTTTCGGCCGGACCGTCCCAGATGATGGTGGTCAGCTTCTCACCGAGCGCCGAATCAACTTCGTCGAACACCGCTCGCGCGGCCGGAAAGGCTTCCGCCAGGGCCTTGCCCATGCCGACCGCCTGGGAACCCTGCCCCGGAAACGTAAATGCAGCCGTCATCGGCGCTCCCTCATTCGAATGGGGCCGTAAGACACTGACCAAGGCCGGGATGTCAAGCCGCGGTGCGGGATGACGCATTCCGTGGGAAGTCCGGGAATTGGGCGGACAGGCTCAGCGTTCCTGCAGCGCCAACCGGACGCCCAGAGCGCAATAGATGCCGCCAACCGCCTTGCCCTGCCACTTCAGCACGGTGGGATTTCGACGGAGAAAATTGCCCAGTCCTCCCGCGCAGACCGCAAAAACCACCGTGCTGACGAGCCCCAACAGGACAAAAAGGATCCCCAGGATCGTCAATTGAAGCACGACCGATCCGTTGTCGGGCACCACGAACTGGGGGAGGAACGCGAGAAAAAAGAGCGCGGTTTTCGGGTTCAGCACCTCTGCCAAAATAGCCTGCCTGAATGCCTTACCGGCCGAGATTGGTAGTGCGCCGGGCGTCAGATTTGCCGGCGCTCTCTCAAGGAGCGCGCGAATGCCGAGGTAAACGAGATACGCGGCGCCAATGTATTTGATGATGCTGAACAGCAGCGCCGAAGTGGCAATGATCGCTGAGATGCCGACGATCGCCATAAAAGTATGAATCATATCGCCGGCCGCGATCCCGACGCCGGTCGCGATTCCCACCCTGGTGCCCGAACTCGTTGCCCGTGCAACGGTGAGGAGCGTGGCGGGACCCGGAATGAATACAAAGCCGAGCACAACCGCCGCATAAGCAGCCAAGGTGGTCAGATCGATCATACGCTCGCTCCTTCACGGCTATTGTCGCCCAGGGGAAGTCACCCCTACAGGCGAAAGGAGATGTCCACCTCTAGAAGCCACCTGCGGCCTGATCACCGCCAACCTCCTTCCCGGCCCGGGCGCGGCGTGCGCTGCTCACGACGTTACCCGGCCGGTCCTCGTGGTCCGGCCTGGCAGTTGCGAGCCGCAGCACAGCGGCGTAATTCGGCTGCACCTCCATTCGGTCCGCATACCGGCTCTCGGAGAGAATGCGGTGGACACGAGGCAGGTTGTAGCAGGGCACGTAAAACAGCAGGTGATGCTCAAGGTGGTAGTTTACGTAATACGGCGCGATGAACAGCCGCTCAAGGAAATTGGCATGCGTGGTGCGCGTATTGCGCAGGGGATCGTTCGAGTCGGGGACCACCGCATGCTCGGCGATGTTGCGGATGCGGGTGATGACCATCTGCCAGGTGAGCAGCGGCAGCAGCCATAACAGCGGATAGGCCCACCACACGCCGGCGGCGGCAAGGCCTGCGAACAGCACGGCATTGACGGCACACTGCGGACCGAGCTTTTCCCAAAAATGTGCGGCGCGCTGCGCGAGCGGCCATTCCTTAGGCCCAAGTGCATTTAGCAATTGCGCTTTGCGCTGCTGATAGCCGGTCTGCCCGGTAATATCGCGCACGAACTTGCGGCGGTAGCTCATCCCCGTGATCGGAAACGGCGCTGATAGCACCAGATCCGGATCGTCTTCCTGCTGCGTGCGCGCATGGTGCTGCAGGTGATAGCGGCGATAGGCACGGGTCTCGGCGAAGATCGGATAGGCGCAGAACCACTGGCTCAGCGTCAGGTTGACCTTCTCGTCCGCCGACAGACATCCATGTGCGCCGTCATGCATCAGGATCGCGAGCCCGAGCTGGCGCGAGCCGATGATGCCGACCGCGAGCAAAAAGGTCAGCGGGTTGGGCCACCACGCGACCAGCGCGATCGATCCCAGGATCAGCGCCCATGCATGTGCGATCAGGGCGATGCCTTTCCACGTCACGCGCTGGCGCACGGCGACCAGTTGGTCCTCGTTCAGAAAGTCACGGGCACGCATGCGTAGCGCGGTCATGATGAGGTCTCCCTGTCGGGCTTGTCGCTGTCGTCAACCACGCGCAGTCTGGCGCTGTCGACGCCAGGTGGTGTCGTGGCCTGGTCGCCCAGCACGCGCAGCATCTCGCGGCACAAATCCTCTGCCGATCGTCCCATCGCATGACCCTCGACCATGACGCCGATCGCGACTGCCCAGAACCGGCGCGAGCTTTCCTCGGGCGCTCGGAGTGAGCGCCAGCCATGCCGCTCGACCTGGCTCGCATAAGCGCGGGCGCCTTCGCTATGCAGACGTTCGATGGTGCGTTCAACCAACGGAGCGAGATCCTGACGGCGTCTGGTCAGGGTCAACGCTTCGGCAAAGAAGGCCACCGAATCCGTCGCCGTCACCGTCTCCGCCAGCGCGTGCGTATATTCCCGCGGCGTGTGCGCCCGAAGCGCCGCCTGCTCGGTCGCGCGCGCCAGATAGAGCATCTCGCGGCAGGCGGCCTCGACGAACAGCGCCTCCTTGGTGCGGAAGTAATAGGTGATCTGGCTCGGAAAGGCGTCTGCAGCCGCCGCAATGTCCGAAATCGAGGTTCCGGCGAGGCCCCGCTCCCTGAACAGGCGGCTGGCGCCGTCGAGGAGGCGCGAGCGCATCTGGCGTCCGGCCGTACGTGTGGCGCGGGCGGCATGCTTGGGGTCGCCGGCTGGAGCTTCGGGAGCTGTCTGGACGAACTTGGGAGCCATTTTGCCCTCTCGTCCATTGTTTGTATGACATACAAACAAATATGTCAACCCGGCCCGGTGGCCTCACGGCCCTCGTTGGAGAGGCCAGGAACCTTTCAAGTCCCCGCAAGAAGCCTTGCCAGCGCGCTGAAAACCCTTATAAACCGCGCCATCCGTGGATCCCGGCCGGGAGCTGAACGGACGGTCTCAGCAATCTCACCTTTTTGGCGATGTTGATGTGGCAGGGCCAGTTGGCCCGTCGTCCCGTGCTTCCGCCTTCTGAGCATTATCGAGTCCTTTCCGAAGGTCTCGAAGGGCTTGCCGCCGGGAACCGCGCCAACACAGGAAAGGACACCCATGCCTCTATATGAGCATGTTTTTCTCGCGCGTCAGGATGCGAGCACCCAGCAGGTCGAAGAGCTAACCACCCAAATGACCGGCATCGTCGAGGGACTCGGCGGCAAGGTCGTGAAGATGGAAAACTGGGGCGTGCGCTCGCTCACCTATCGCATGAACAAGAATCGCAAAGCGCACTTCGTGCTGATGAACATCGATGCGCCCTCCGCTGCGGTCACCGAGATCGAGCGGCAGGAGCGGATCTCCGAAGACGTCATCCGTTACCTCACCGTCCGCGTCGAAGAGCACGAGGAAGGTCCCTCGGCGATGATGCGCAAGGCCGATCGTGACCGCGAGCGCGACGATCGCGGCGGCGGCTTCCGCGGTGACCGCGAAGGCGGCTTCCGTGGCGATCGTGAAGGCGGCGGCTTCCGTGGCGACCGTGGCCCGCGCCGTCCGCGCGAAGACGCTGTTGAAGCGACGGTAGAGGAGTAAGAACCATGGCTGAAGCTGGTGCACGCCGTCCGTTTTTCCGTCGCCGCAAGACCTGCCCGTTCACGGGTCCGAATGCGCCGAAGATCGACTACAAGGATTCCAAGCTGTTGATGCGTTACGTCTCCGAGCGCGGCAAGATCGTGCCGAGCCGCATCACCGCCGTCTCCGCCAAGAAGCAGCGTGAACTCGCGCGCGCCATCAAGCGCTCGCGTTTCCTCGGCCTGCTGCCCTACGTCATTCGCTAAGACATCTTCGGCCGGCGGCGCTCGCGCCGCCGGTCGTTATTCATAAGGCTTCCGGGTCGTCCGGTCGCCGATGGTTGGGGTCGAGACGACCTCTAACCGCTCGAAAGGGGCGGGACAGCTGATGATCGCGATCGTCCTCATTGGTATCGCTGCCGGCGCTGCATCGGGCCTGATGTTCGCGTCTGTGATTTCGCGCGCGCTGATTTCAGCATTGTTGCTCTATCTGGCGTCGATGCCCCTGATGGTCGCGGCGATGGGATGGGGCCCCCTCAGTGCAACGATTGGCGGCATCGCCGCTGCCGTCAGCATTGGCGCGCTCTTCGGCCTGCATCATTGCATCGCCTATGCCCTTAGCGTGGCAGTTCCTGCGTGGTGGCTTGGCCACCTTGCAATGCTGGGCCGGCCGGTAAACGACGGCACGGAACAAACGCCCCCCTCGATGGAATGGTACCCGGTCGGTCGCATCCTGCTGTGGATCGCAGGCTTCGCCGCGCTCATTACGCTTACGACGCTCTTCGCATTCACCACCGATCCGGACGCGATCACGGCGGCCTTGAAGCGCGGTGTGACCCGGGTTTTTGCAATGCACCGAATCGAGACCAACGAGCGTGTGATCGGCGCCGCGGCAACATTGGCGCCGGCCGCGATCGTCATCGGGCCGCTGATCATGCTGACGATCAATCTGTGGCTTGCGGCCAAGATCACCGCCACCTCCGGCCGCCTCCAGCGCCCGTGGCCCGATCTGAAGGCCACGACCCTGCCGCCGATGACACTCGTTGGCTTGTGCGTCGCCATTGCATTCTGTTTTACCGGGGGGCTGCTTGGCCTCGTCGCGAAGATTGCCGCCGGCGCGCTGTTGATGGCCTACGCGCTGACGGGATTTGCCGTCATGCATACGCTGACGTTGGCGCTGAAGAGTCGCGCGCTGTGGCTGAGCTGCATCTACGTCGTCACGATCGTTCTGGTCTGGCCCGGGCTCGCGATGATCGCGCTCGGGCTCGCGGACGCCGTGTTCGGACTTCGCCAACGCTATCTGCGCGGCAAGCCTCCACCCCTGCCCGCATCCTGAAACTGCAACATCCAACCCAATCGAATACGAACGCTCAAAAAGGAGAACGAAAATGGAAGTCATCTTGCTGGAACGCGTCGTCAAGCTCGGTCAGATGGGCGAAGTCGTCCGCGTCAAGGACGGGTTTGCCCGCAACTTTCTGCTTAAGCGCGGCAAGGCGCTGCGCGCCACCGCCGACAACCGCGCCAAGTTCGACGGCATGAAGGCCGAGCTTGAGGCCAACAACCTCAAGGCCAAGGGCGAGGCAACCAAGGTCGCGGAGAAGATCGAAGGGCGCAACGTGATCGTGCTGCGTCAGGCCTCCGAAACCGGCCAGCTGTTCGGATCCGTGAGCATACGCGACATCATCGCCTCGTTCGAGGCCGATGGCGTCACCATCAGCCGCAGCCAGGTCCTGCTGGATGCACCGATCAAGAATATCGGCAAGCACCAGGTCGCAATTGCCGTGCATCCGGAAGTCGAAGTCAACGTCAGCGTTACCGTGGCACGCAGCGCCGATGAGGCCGAGCGCATCAACCGCGGCGAGGACATCTCGACCCGTCAGGAAGACCAGGACGCCGCCGCCGAGGCGCTCGCAGCAGCTGGCGAGTTCTTCGATCCGGAAGCCCAGCACGAGGACGAGGCGCCTGCGCCTGCTGCGACCGAGAAGTAACGCACTTCCGGCTCACAACTCCCTATGACGACCTCAAGCCCGGCCCGTCAGGCCGGGCTTGGGATTCTGGCAGCCGCCTTCTCGTCGAGCATCGCAATCGATGCCAGAGCCGTGGCGGTGTGCTTCTCGACGCCATCGGTCACGCAGAACACGTCGGCCGCAACGACGGCGACCTGACGTCCGGGCTTGATCACGCGCGCCCGGCAGATCAGGCGCTCGCCGACCGCCGGCGATAACAAATTCAGTTTGTATTCCGCCGTCAGCGCCGACTGGCCGCGCGATGTCGCAGCCGCAATGGTCGTTGCGTTATCGACGAGGAAAGCGGTGACGCCGCCATGGAACAGGCCGTGCTGCTGCAACAGCTCCGGCCGGCGATCGACCGCAAGCGTGCACGTGCCGCGCGTCAGTTCGGACAACTCCGCCCCGATATGGTTCATGAAACCCTGGCGGCCAACATTGTCGCGGATGCGGGTCGCGATCGGCGCGAAGTCGGGATCGTTAATCGCACTCATGAGGTTTCTCCCGGTTTGCGGATCGCATCGGCGCGACCACCGCGCGGATGGCACAGGCGATCAGGATGTCGGCTTGCTCTCTTGGATCGGCGCGGTCGCGGCCCGACAGCCATGCGCGGCAAAAAATCTGCGCCGGGCCGATGATCTGGCTGAAGAACACCGACGATGTCATCGGCAGCAATTCGCCGCGCTCAACCAGCGGCGCGCGCCATCGCTGGACGACTTCCGCAAGACGCGAATTCTGCGCGCGCTGCGCGCCGCGGATCTCCTCGGTCCATTCGCTGCGGGAAATTTCGAACAGATAGCGCGCCTCGCGCCTGGAGCTGACGACCCATTCCAGATGCGCCCGGATCAGCCGCGCCACGCCTTCCCGCGCCCCGCAGGATTCATCGACCGCCGCGATGACGGCTGAGTGGTAACGGGCGAGAATTTCCAGGAACAGCGTACCGGCCAGCTCCTTCTTCGATCCGAAGAAATGGAAGAAGCTGCCATTGGACGCTCGCGCGCGGGTTCTGATGGCGGCCACGGTAGCGCCTTCGAAACCGTCGCGGTCGAATACCGCCAATCCCGCCGCCAGCAGATCCTCGCGTGCCGTGGTCATTCGCGTCCGTCTTTCGAGGCCGTTAGATCCATACTCTAGAGCAATACTCTAGAGATGATCAAGCGACGTCACACCGTCGACCGGCATTCGGAAATCTGAAAATCCTAGCGAGAGATGGGCGGCACGGGCGGGCCAGCGGGCGCTACCGGCGGCGATGCGGGCGCCGTAGCCGTTACCGGTGGAGGCGCCGCTGCGGAAGAACCTGCGGCCGGCTCAGGCGCGGTGGCAGCGGAAGCTAGCGGCGCCGGCGCGACCGGCGGCACCGGATCTGGCCTGAGTGGCGCCGGCTCGCTACCGGTGCTCTCCTTGGGAGCATCGACTTTGGCGGTCTCTGACGCGCCCTCGCGTGCCGGCTTTTCCGTTTCGCCTACGGGCTTCGCTGCCTCGCTGGCCGGCTTGTCGCCCTCGCCCTTGATCGCATCGGTCTTGATCGCATCGGTCTTGGCAGGATCGGTCGCGGCAGTTTCAGCCTTGGCGGCATCCCGCGAGGCATCTTCTTCCTTTGCGGGTTCGCCGGGGGCTGCCTGCTCGGTTTTCGGCGGCTCTTCGACGGCGGGCTTGCCACGTCTGCCCTGCTTCTGCCTGACGCCCGATTTGCTGTCGGTCGCGGCCTGCAGCGGCGCCTGGCCATCTGCAGGCTTCGAGGCATCGGGCGCCGCTTGCGGACGCGCGAACCGCTTCGCGTCTCGGCCTGGACGCGCGCCCTCGCCTTGCGGCGGTGCCCCGTCGGCGTCCGGCCGGGAAACTTCCCGCGCAGGTGCCGCCGGTGGCTGCCGGCGACCGAGCCGGTCGGGCTGATCTGGTTTTCCGTCCTGCTTGGCGTCCTTCTGCTTCGGCTGATCCTTGCCCTGATACCGGGGGTCGGCAGCCCCGTTGGAGATCAGGTAGGACGAGAGCACCGAGGCCATGTCGGTGCCGGTCGTATAGTGCTGGCGCAGAAAACCCGGCAACGACGAAGCCGACACGTTCTTCAACAGGCCGCGCGGGCTCTTGTGGCAGGCGTTGCACGTGTTCGAGAATATCTGGGAGGGGCTCTTGCCGGCGTCGAGATTTTCAGCCGCCCGTGCCGCGCCTGCTGTGAGGCAGCCGATCAGGAGCGTCACCGTCGCTAAACTGAGCGCTCGGCTCAACATTCCCTGCTTCTCCAGAATCGCTGCGGCATCGCATCACGTGGCCGGCGGCGGGGTCACCTTTTAGCCGATTGTGACGCGAATGGAAGCGCGCTTATTGCGCATCTGCGTGATTGCCGCATTTGAGAATATCCGCTTTGACTCCAACGCAATAGCGCCACGGCATCATCATACTTATGAAAATTTGATCCATCCTTGGAACCAACCTTTCCTGGGTGCGTCGGTATAAGGGTAGCTCGTTCCATTGGTGCTTCGATGGATCGGTTGTTGCGTTATTTCTTGGGTCAGTTCATTCGCCGCGGCACGATGAATTTCACGGCCGCGAATGGGACGAAGTTTACCTGCGGTGACGGAACCGGCCGCCCGGTGTCGGCGAAGTTCCTGACCGAGCGGACCCAGCGCCGTATTCTGCTCAATCCCGAACTGGCGCTTGGCGAGGCCTATATGGACGGCACCTTCGTGGTCGAGGACGGCTCGATCGCGGATACGCTCGAAATACTGCTCGGCCAGCCCGAAATGCTCCCACGTTGGGCCAAGCTGCAATGGTGGCTGCGCTATTTCAGCCGGCACGCCAGGCAATTCAATTGGCGCGGCCGGGCGAGAGACAATGTCGCCCATCACTACGACCTCGACGGGCGGCTCTATTCCCTCTTCCTCGACGCCGACAAGCAATATAGTTGCGCCTATTTCGAGACGCCGGATGCGACGCTCGACGATGCCCAGCTCGCCAAGAAACGCCACCTTGCCGCCAAGCTCCTGATCGAGCACGGCAACCGCGTGCTCGACATCGGCTCGGGCTGGGGCGGTCTTGGCCTCTATCTTGCCGAAATGACCGGCGCCGACGTCACCGGCATCACGCTGTCGTCGGAGCAATTGCTGGCCTCGAATGCCCGTGCCGCCGAAAAGAACCTGACGGGGTCGGCAAGATTCCTGCCGAGCGATTACCGCGATGTTGCCGGCCCGTTCGACCGCATCGTGTCGGTCGGCATGTTCGAACATGTCGGCATCGATTTCTATGAGACCTTCTTCCGGCGCTGTGCCGAACTTCTCAGGGACGACGGCGTCATGGTGCTGCATTCGATCGGCCGTTCCACAGGTCCCGATGTGACGAGCCCATGGATCACCAAGTATATCTTCCCGGGCGGCTATATCCCCGCCCTCTCCGAGGTCCTTCCCGCGATCGAGAAGGCGGGCCTCTTGGTCTGCGACATCGAAATCCTGCGGCTGCATTATGCCGAAACGCTGAAGGCCTGGCGCGACCGCTTCATGGCGCGACGCGAAGAGGCGGTGCGCCTCTATGACGAACGGTTTGCCCGCATGTGGGAATTTTACCTGGCGGCGTCGGAAATGTCGTTCCGGAAGCAAAACCTGATGAACTTCCAGATCCAGCTCACCAAGCGTCAGGGAATCGTGCCGATGACGCGGGATTATATTACCCGGGAAGAAGCAAGATTGCGCGGAATGGAACCCCGAAGGCAGCCACGGCTGCAGCTGGCGGGCGAATAGGCTCCGTCAAGCGCGGTGGCGTCAGTTCCGCAGGCTGTAGGCCGAGGCATAAGGCGTACGAGCCAATGCCGGACGGGCGAGTTGGGCGCGCACCTTAGCAAGCAACTGCTCGTCACAGGGTACCGCACGCAGTTCCGGGCGCGAAATCGCTTCCATCGTGTCGATCAGCATCGACAGCCACAAGCGCTGCGCGCTTCCCGATCGCCATCCCTGGATTTGCTGACCCATCGCCGGTCCTTCTGGTCCGTTACAACCGGCAACTCGAAAATCGCCGGCCCGTTCCCAATTTCGTAACCAATCCATTCTGCGGTGAAGAAAATCACATCCGATGTGATCTACTTCACAGAAGCCCGTGGCGGCCCGTCGTAGATCTCCGCCATGAGCCGGCAGATCTACCCAGCCCCGTTCGATTCCGACATCAGGATCGACTACGCCTTGATCGCAATCGGTGTGGGCGCCGCTGTGTTCGCGTTCATCTACCTGATGCTGGTTTGATCAACGCTTAAGACGCTGCTCGAAAACACCCCGCGCGTCCGGATATGTCCGTCCAAGTCGTGGTAAGGTTCAGGCTCTCCTAAGATTTTACCTAGGATTTTCCTCGGCATTTTCGGTGAAGCGTTCCCGCCTCGCCCGGCGTTGGCCGCAACCCCGTCAAGGGGAGACGTCGACCGGCGGGGATTCATTCACACCTCACATGTGTGAATCGTGCATAAGGCAGCTTCACACTTCCACCGGGCCCGCGAGTGGCGCTTTATCGCCCCCCACCTCGGAGGATCGCGACCTTCCGGCGGAATCCCAACAACGCCAAAAATCTGAAGCATAATCCGACCCATGGCTCTGACTGATTCGAACGTCCTCAAACTCGCTCCCGACGCAGGAACTCCGGTCTATCGGAGCGCGCCGCACAATATCGAGGCGGAGCAGAGTCTGCTGGGCGCTATCCTGGTCAACAACGACGCGTTCTACCGGGTTTCCGACTTCCTGGAGCCGAAGCACTTCTTCGAGCCGCTCCACCAGACCATTTTCGAGACCGCCGGCAGCCTGATCCGGATGGGCAAGGTGGCTACCCCCGTCACGATGAAGACGTTCCTGCCCGCCGATACCGATATCGGTGGCATGACGGTTGGCCAATACCTCGCCCGCGTGGCGGCCGAGGCCACCACAATCATCAACGCGCAGGACTACGGCCGCACCATCTACGACATGGCGCTACGACGCGACCTGATCCGGATCGGCGAGGACATGGTCAACGTCGCCTTCGACGCGCCGGTGGACTTTGCACCCCGCGCGCAGATCGAGGATGCCGAGCGACAGCTCTATGAACTCGCCGAGTCCGGCCGCTATGACGGCGGTTTCCAGCGTTTCTCGCAGGCGATGAAGGTCGCGCTCGATATGGCGGCCAACGCCTATCAGCGCGACGGAAAATTGTCCGGCATCTCTACCGGATTGCGCGATCTCGACTCAAAGATGGGCGGCCTGCAGCGATCCGACTTGATCATCGTCGCCGGACGCCCCGGCATGGGCAAAACCGCGTTCGCAACCAATATCGCCTATAACATTGCCGAAGCGCACCGGGCGGAAGTTCAGGCCGACGGCACCATGAAGTCGGTCAATGGCGGCATTGTCGGATTCTTCTCCTGCGAAATGTCGGCCGAGCAGCTCGCCACGCGTATTCTCGCTGAGCAAACCGGCATTGCGTCCAGCATGATCCGTCGCGGCGGGATCAAACAGGACGAGTTTGAAAGGATACGCGACTACACGATCAAGCTCGAGCATTTGCCGCTATATGTCGACGAGACGGGCGGCCTTTCGATTTCGCAACTGACGGCGCGCGCGCGGCGGCTGAAGCGGCAGAAGGGCCTCGACATGATCGTGGTCGACTACATCCAGCTGCTGCAGGGCTCGGGCAAGCGCGGCAACGACAACCGCGTGCAGGAAGTCACCGAGATCACGACCAACCTGAAGGCGCTCGCCAAGGAGCTGAATATTCCGGTGATCGCGCTGTCGCAGCTGTCGCGGCAGGTCGAAAACCGCGACGACAAGCATCCGCAATTGGCTGATTTGCGTGAATCCGGTTCGATCGAGCAGGACGCCGACGTCGTGCTGTTCGTGTACCGCGAAGAATATTATCTGCAGAACAAGGAACCCAAGCCCGGTACACCCGAGCACGAGAAGTGGAAACTCGACATGGAGCTCGCTCACGGCAAGGCCGAGGTCATCATCGCCAAGCAGCGCCACGGACCAACGGGTACGGTCCCACTGCAATTCGAAGGGCAATTCACGCGGTTTAGTGATTTTGTCGAAGGAGATAATCTACCCTACCGGGTGCCCTAGTCCGGCCTTCAGCGCGGTTGAACCATGGCGTTTCCCCGCGTAATACTGCGGCATGAACGTCGCCCCCGATCCCAAATCCATTCCGCAAGGCGCCCTGCTCTCGCCGGAGGCGAACCAGGCGGCCGCGCTCGTGACGGCCACCGGCGTGCTGACGGTCGATCTCGACGCCATCGTCGCCAACTGGCGCAAGCTCGAGAAGACGGCGGTGCCGGCCGAATGCGCCGGCGTCGTCAAGGCGGATGCCTATGGCTGCGGTGCCGAACAGGTGGCCCGCGCGCTTGCTGGCGCCGGCTGCAAGACGTTTTTCGTCGCCACCCTCGATGAGGCCCGCGTGGTTCGCGCCGCGGCGCCCGCGGCCGCCATCTACGTGCTCGACGGCTTCTTCCAGAACACCGGCGAAGCCTACGCCAGGATCGACTGCAAGCCCGTGATCGGCGACCTCAACGAACTCGCCGAATGGGACGTGTTCTGCCGCCGCTCGGGTTGGTCGGGCGGCGCCGCCATTCACATCGATACCGGCATGAACCGGCTCGGACTGACCGTCACCGAGGCGCAGGGCATCATCCCGCGGATCAACGCCGGCGATCACGGCATCACCCTTGTCATGAGCCACCTCGCCTCCGCGGAACTGCTCAACAATCCCGCCAACGCCAGGCAGCTCACCGCCTTCCGCGAGATCGCGAGCGTGTTTTCCGGCGTACCGGCATCGCTGGCGAATTCGTCCGGCGTTTTCTTGGGCGCTCAATTCCAGTTCGACCTGGTGCGGCCGGGCTGTGCGGTTTACGGCATCAATCCGACGCCTGAAGCCGACAATCCGATGCAGCCGGTCGTCGAATTGAAGGCGCGCATCGTGCAAATCCGCAATGTCGAGCGCGGCGATACCGTCGGCTATGGCGGCACCTGGACGGCGCGGCGTCCGACCAGATTAGCGATCGTTGCCGCAGGCTATGCCGACGGCTATTTCCGCGCCGCCAGCGCCAATGACGGCACCCGCGGCGCCGAGGTGGTGGTCGCCGGCAAGCGCTGCCCGATCGCGGGGCGGATTTCGATGGACCTGACGGCCGTCGACGTCACCGATCTCGACAAGAATGCCGTGCGGCGCGGCCATATGGTGACCCTGATCGGCGAAGGCATCACGGTCGACGAACTCGCCCACCATTTCGGCACCATCGGTTACGAGGTGCTCACCAGCCTCGGCAAGCGCTACGTGCGAATCTATAAGGGCGGCAATGCCACTGCAGAGCCGCCTGCTCCGCCTCCAGCGGAGCCGGCTGCCGCTTCCACCTAGACGGTGCATCGCAGGGCCTAGTTACAAAATCTGGAAAACAACCCCATGCAAAGTAGAATGAGCCCGGCTCGCAGCGCTCAGGGCGCTTGCGCACGGAGCACGAGATGGTCCGTCGTCACGGCCCAACCTGATCTTATCCTGCTTTATAGCGTTTTCGAGCGAAGTGGGTACCGGTTCGCGCGAAGAAAACGCGTCAAAACAAGAATCTAGAGCTTCGGTTCTGATTCAATCAGAACCGATAATGCTCTAGGTGGTGTGGACTCTAAGGATTCCCATTTAGGGGCAAATCAGATTCAAGACTGCTTTTGGGGAGGCAGTCTTGGGTGTGATGGATCGGTTGGTTTTGAGCGACGCGGCGTGGGAGCGGATGGCGC
>NZ_PYCN01000149.1 GCF_003062295.1 Bradyrhizobium algeriense
GGCTACGCTGAAGGCAGATCGCCACCGGCTGATCCGGCCTGACCCCGAGCGCGATCAGATGATGCGCCAGCCGGTTGGCCCGCGCATTGAGCTCGCCATAGCTCAGGCGCTCGTCCTCATGGACGAGGGCGACCGCTTCGGGTGCGCGCCGGACCTGTTGCTCGAACAGTTCATGGATGCACCGCTCCGACGGATAGGCCGCCGCCGTCCGGTTCAACTCCTCCAGCAGATAGCTGCGTTCGTCGGCCGGCAGGATGTCGATGCGGCCGACCGGCTGCCCGGCATCGGCAACCATCGCCCGCAGCAGCGCCAGCAGATAACCACGCTGCCGCTCGATCGTCGCCTGATCAAACAGCGCCGTGGCATAATCAAACGTTCCGGCTATGACCTCATCACACTCGCCTAGGCTCAGCTCCAGATCGAACTTGACCTGATCGAGCCCTTCCCCGGCAGCCTCCACGCTCAGCCCGGCAAGGTCGAACGACCCGACGGCGTTGTTCTGCCAGGCCAACATCACCTGGAACAACGGCGTGTGATCGAGATGCCGGGGCGGCTTGACGATCTCGACTACCTGCTCGAACGGCAGGTCCTGATGCTCCTGCGCAGCCAGCGCCGTGCGCCGCGTCCGTTCCAGAAGCTGCGACACGCTCGGCTCGCCCGACAGCTCCAGCCGAAGCGCCAGGCTGTTGACGAAGAAGCCGATCAACTCTTCGATCTCGCGGCGGCCGCGATTGGCGCTCGGCACCCCGATCACAAGGTCGTCCTGCCCTGACAGACGCGACAGCACCGCCGCCCAGCCCGCCAGCACCGTCATGAACAACGTCGTGCCATGCTGCCGGCTCAGCCGCTTCAACTCCCGCGTCAGATCCGCATCGATGACAACAGGCACAGTGGCCCCGGCAAACGACGGCCGCGCCGGCCGCGGCCGGTCCGTCGGCAAGGCCAGACGGGCCGGCGCGCCAGCCAGGGTGTTGCGCCAATACTCCGCCTGCTTCTGCAATCGCTCGCCAGCCAGCCACTGCCGTTGCCAGGCAGCATAGTCCGGATACTGGATCGCAAGCGGCGGCAGCGGATCGTCTTGTCCCGCCAGGAACGCCCGGTAAAGCTGACTGAGTTCACGCACCAGCACGCCCAGCGACCAGCCGTCCGAGACGATGTGATGCTGGGTCAGCAGGAAGACGTGTTCCTCATCCGACATCCGGATCAGACGCCCGCGGA
>NZ_PYCN01000150.1 GCF_003062295.1 Bradyrhizobium algeriense
CGATGTCGGATCGCGGCCATCATGGCGAAGGCAAGCATCACCAGGGACACGTGACGGTGCCAGCCATGCCAGGATCTGCTCTCGTTGTGATCGAGCCCGAACTCGTTTTTCGCGGTTTCAAAGCTGTCCTCGATCGCCCATCGATGGCCTTCGACCGCGACCAGCGTTTCAATTGATGTTCCCGCTGGGCACCAGGTGGTGAAGAAGGCGAGGTCACCATCGGCGATGCGACGACGGATCAGTAGACCGCGCGTCCACAGACCTTGATTTGCGCTGTTGAATTCTTCGACCTCGAGGTCGGCCAATTCGAGATAACACCAATCGTGCAGCCGCGGTCCCTTGGTTCCGGCTCCCGCCGACAAGCGCTTCCAGTCGGATGAGCGCCGCGTCCGCGCGATGTCTGCGGCCGTACCGGCGACCGGCGGTCGTTTGCCCCAGGATCGAAACACATGAGCGCTGCTGACCCCAAGCACGTAGCCTTTGCCTGCCCGACGTAATTGCTGTTCGATGTCGCCAACGCCGTAGACGGTATCACCGGCAACCCACCTGAATGGTACAGGCGCGGCTATCGCGCGTGCGATCATTCTCGTCGCAAGCTTTGGTTTGGTCGCAAAGCCGACATCGGCAGGCACATAGGCCGCTTCCAGACGATCCGGATCGTCGGTCCACTCCTTCGGAAGATACAGCGCACGATCGATGAATGCATGACCGTGGCGCGAAACGTAGGCAGCGAAGACCCCAATCTGACAGTTCGTGATCTTACCCGCCGAACCAGTGTATTGCCGCGCCACTCCGCACGATGCCTTGCCCTGCTTGAGAAAGCCGGTCTCGTCGATCACGAGGACCGCATCGTCATCCGCCAAATGCTCGATGACATAGTCGCGCACGATATCGCGCAGGGCATCAGCGTCCCAATCCCCACGACCCAGGATTGCCTGCTGCCGCCATGGGCCTGGATCGCCAGCCGCCTCCGCGCGCATCCAACCGGTCTTGCGCTGCTCATCTCCGAGCAGACCTTCCAGGAACAGGCCTGCATTCATCGCAACACGCTCTTGCGTGAACAACGGACGTATCAGCTTCTTGATCTCTCGAAGCGACGCCGCCCACAACGCAAGCGTCTCCTCAATCGACGCTGCCCGCGTCCACGATCTCCGAATCATGGTTGCCCATGGATTCAGAAACCTTCCAAGA
>NZ_PYCN01000151.1 GCF_003062295.1 Bradyrhizobium algeriense
GATTGTGTTGAAGAAGTCGCCGCCTTAGGTGTTCTGGGCCGTGCGAGGAGACAGGCGAGCGGGAGCTTGTTTGCTTTCAGGCCGGGATCGGGGCGGGCAGCGGGATCAGCTTTGCCAGCTTTCGGAGGTTCTGCACGGTGGCAGCGAGGAGGAACTCGTCTTGAGCACCAAACGGACCTCTCAGCCTGAGTCGGTCGAGGCGCAGGATGCGCTTGAGATGTGCGAACAGCATCTCGACCTTTTTCCGTTCACGCCGCGAGGTCACGTAGGCTTCAGTCTTGGCGATATCGCGCGCGACGTCTCGGGCGTGCTCGTAAATTGAACGTGGGACCTTGCGGGCGGGCATCTTCGGACAGCAACGCGACTTAAGCTCGCAGGTGTCGCAGTCATATTTGCTGGCGCGATAGAGCAGTGTTGCCCCATCGTTCACCAGAGTTCCGGTAGAGGTCAGCGCCTTGCCGGCTGGACAGACGTAGATATCGGCTTCCTGATTGTAGGCGAAGTCTCCGCGCGAGAACGTCCCATCGTCGCGGGCGGACTTGTCGAACACCGGAATGTGCGGCTCGATCGCGCGCTCGTTGACCAGCCACCCCAACATCTCGGCTGACCCGTAGGCACTGTCGGCGGCCAGGCGCTCGGGACAGAGCCCGAGGCAATCTTCAGTGCGCTCAATCATTGTGCGTGCCGCACCGACCTCGGCCTGCCGGATAGCTCGCGTTGCCTCAACATCGACGATAACCGCCGCCTTCAGGTCGATCAGGTAGTTGTCGGCGTACGCAAAGAACGCATGCCCTTTGTGAGCGCCGGTCCATTGGGCGGCCGGGTCCGACCTGGAGATGAACTTCGGTACTGTCTCGCTGGCTGCGCCCCAGGCAGCCTCATCCAGGGTATCGAGATATTCCCGCACGGATCGGCGCGTCCTGGCGACGGCCTCCCAGTCGACATCATCAGACCCGGCGGCAGAGCGCTGCTTGTTGGCATCGGCAGCAATCAGGCTGGCATCGACAGCAAAGGCCGTCCCATCAACCAACCCTTCTGCCATGCAGCGTCGCACCACGGTCTCGAACAGCTTGCGCAGCAGATCGCAATCGCGGAAGCGGCCATGCCTATTCTTGGAGAAGGTCGAGTGGTCCGGCACCTCGCCATCAAGGCCGAGCCGGCAGAACCAGCGGTAGGCGAGGTTCA
>NZ_PYCN01000152.1 GCF_003062295.1 Bradyrhizobium algeriense
GATTAGGCTCGATAGGAAAGACCGAAATTATGCGCAGTTCGCCAGCCGGAAGTCGTCCGAGAATCCCATGGATATCGGCTCCTGTTCCTGCGAGCTGCGCATAATCACGGGGTGTGCATAATCCCGCTTATGTAAATCTCTACATAAGCGGGACGATCGTCCCTTCGGCGGTCAGGCGTCGCCAGCGGCGGTCTATTACGCCTCCGGCGACCGACGAGGTGAGCATCCACAAAAACATCTGGCCCGGTTCAGTGGAATCCTCCAGGCGGACTGCTACAACGGCTTCGAGCCGCTGTTCGATCCGAAGAACGAAAGCGCTGCCGATCACGCCGGCATTTTGCCTCGCGCATGCGAGGCGAAAGTTCTTCGAGCTGGCCGACATCGCAAAAAATGCCCGGGAGGGCAAGAAGGGTAGGCCGATCTCCCCGATAGCGCTGGAGGCGGTCAGGCGCCTCGATGCACTCTTCGTCATCGAGCGCGAGATCAACGGCTTGACCGCCGCCGAGCGGCTTAGCGTGCGACAGCAAAAGAGCAAGCCGCTGTTCGATGCGATGCACGAATGGATGACCACCGAACGCGCCACACTCTCGCGCTCCTCCGCGGTTCGCGAGCCGATCGACTACATGCTCAAGCGCTGGGCCGACTTCGCCCGCTTCCTTGATGATGGCAGAATCTGCCTGACCAACAACGCTGCGGAAAGAGCGCTGCGCGGTATCGCTCTCGGAAGACGCAATTGGACCTTTGCCGGTTCTCAGCGCGGGGCAGACCGCGCCGCTGTCATGCTGACGCTTCGTCGGATGCGTACTGTTCTGGCCCGTATCGCCGATCTGCCTGCCTCGCGCCTGCACGAGCTGCTTCCTTGGGAATGGAAAAGGCTACGCGCGGTCGAAAAAACCTCTGATCAGCGGTCCGTCGCAACCTGAACGTCTCAACCGGCTAGCGACCATCATAACCCAGACCGTCTATGCGCGCGCGTAATCGTTGCGCGGCCTTCGTCGTATGCGTACTGTCGTAATCGATATCGAGAGCCACATCTGCCCTTGCTGCGGCGAGCGGCTGCACAAGATCGGGGAGACCGTCAAGGAAGCCTTCGACGTCATTCCGATGCAGTACCGGGTCAAGCGCATTGTGCGT
>NZ_PYCN01000153.1 GCF_003062295.1 Bradyrhizobium algeriense
CTGCGCGAGAAGCTTCGGAAGATCGAGGCGTTGTTCGTGGGTGCCGCCACTGCTGGTGAGCGCCTTGCGGCGGAAGCCGCGCTGCAGCGGGTGCGGGCCCGGGTCGAGGAACTCGCTCGCCACGATCCACCGATCGAACAACAATTCTCACTTCCCGACCAGTGGTCTCGGCACCTTTTTCTGGCGCTTTGCCGCCGATATGGGCTGCGGCCGTTTCGTTATCGCCGGCAGCGACGCAACACGGTGATGGTCCGTGCGTCACGGGGCTTCGTCGATCGAGTCCTGCTGCCGGAGTTCACCGAGCTGGAGGGTGCGCTGCAAGTGTATCTGCACGAGGTGACGCTGCGCGTGATCCGCGAAGAGATCTACGACGACGCCAGCGATGCGCAGGAAGTTCCAGATGCCCTGCCGTCGAACTGATCAGGCGGCGAGCTTTGCCTGCGAACTATCGCGCTCGGCCTTCCAATCCAATTCCACGGCAACAGCATGTGCAGCTGATTGATCTTTGTACGTCCGGAGACGATGCGCTCGAGAACATCGGTCAGATAGTGCCGCGGGTCGATGTCGTGCAGCTTTGCCGTGTTGATGAGCGATGCGAGGGTGGCCCAGGTTTCCGCGCCGCCCTCACTGCCGGCGAACAAGTAATTCTTCTTTCCCAGGCCTATCGGCTTGATGCTGCGTTCGACCGTATTGCTGTCGATCTCGATGCGCCCATCATCGATGAAGCGCGTCAGGCCTTCCCAATGGTTGAGGGTGTAGCGGATCGCCTTGCCAAGGCCGGATTTCTTCGAGACTTCCAGTAGCCGCGCCTCGAGCCAGGGTTTGAAGTCCTCGATCAACGGCCTGGTGTCGGTCTGCCGCACTGCAACCCGATGCGCCGCCGGCAGACCGCGGATGCGATCCTCGATGGCGTAGAACATCGCGATCCGTTGCAGCGCTTCCGCAGCAATCGGCGACTTCGTCGCGACGTGAACGTCCCAGAACTTCCGCCGCGCATGCGCGAAGCAGAACGCCAACTGCACCAGATGGCCGCCGTTCTTGATCAGGCCCTTGTAGGCGGCATAGCCGTCGACCTGCAGGATGCCGTGGTAGTCCCCGAACAGCTGCTTGGCGCGGATCGCCTTGCGATCCTC
>NZ_PYCN01000154.1 GCF_003062295.1 Bradyrhizobium algeriense
AGAGGCTTCCGCCAGTTCCTCCTGCGCAGCATCGACAAGGTCAAAGCCGAATGGGCCATGATCTGCATCGCCCACAACCTCGCAAAACTCGCCGCCGCACGCTGAGGAGAACCTGTCTCCCCAAAAAAAGCTTCAGAACCCGCTTCGCTTAATCCTAAGTCCATTATAGGGACAGGCTCCTAGCTACTTTCCGGCGCAAAATTCGCGCTTCTAACCAGACTGGTCAACCGCGCGGACAACGACAAGGCCCCGCCAGGGGCTGGCGGGGCCTTGAGAGGCCAGATTGAGCTGGGACGGACTACGGTTGGCGTGACTGGTTTTCCATCGCGCGTCCGATATTGATGAGGTTGTCGGCGACGACGCCGAGGCCGACCCAGCGTTTCATTCCGATGCTGCCCTTGTAGCGGCAACGATCGAGCCCGTGTCGCCGTTTGACGACGCTGATACGTCCCTCGCATCCGGTTCGCCATTTCTGACCGTTACGGAACCAGCGCTTTTTCTGCTCACGCTTGCGCTCGGCGCTCTTGGTCGAGCGATTGGGAATGCAGACGCGTTTGACGCCTCTGGCTTTCGCTGCAGCTTCGTTCCTGGCGGAGTAAAATCCAGCATCCGCCGCCACCAGGCGTGGCGTGCGTCCGAGTTTTGCCTCGTGGGTTTCGATGGCCGGGATCAACAGCTCCGAATCGCTTGGCCGCTGATCGTAGACGTCGTAGTCGATCACAATCCGGTTCTCTGCTTCCTGCAGTTTGACCATCTTGCCGAACTCGTTGGGCTTGCCGGCCTTACCTTTGCGAATGATCTCGGTCGAGGGCTCGAACACACTGAGGAGCTTGCCTTCTGCCCGGGTGTTGCCGCGGAAGATACGTTCCCGGGTCTGCCGCATCACTTGCCGCACCAGCGGCAGCATCGCTTCCAGCTGCAGACGCAGGCCTTTCAACGCCAGCTGCTTCAAGATGCCCCTGGACCGCTTCACCCCTTCGGCGATCTCGCTGGAGAAGCGCTTCGCCTGACCCACCACCCGGCTCGTCGAGCTCAGTAGCTTACGGTAGCCTTCCTTGAGCTTCTCGTGATTGAGCGGCCCCTTGGCGCGCGCAATCCGCGC
>NZ_PYCN01000155.1 GCF_003062295.1 Bradyrhizobium algeriense
CGTGAGCGTCATGTAGGGACCACGCTCTGAGGGCTGATCTGGTCGGCTAGGAAGATCTTGCGGAATGGTTTGTCGCGAGGTCACAATGTCGAAGGATAGTCGTAAGGATAGCGATAAGGATAGGCATACGCCTATCCTCGAACACGGCACCGACACGCTTCAGCGTGTCGAGATCATCACCGGGACGGGCCGGCGTCGGCGCTGGTCGACCGATGCGAAGGCGGCGATTGTTGCGGAGAGTTTTGTGCCAGGTGCAAGCGTGTCCGCGGTAGCGCGGCGACACGACATCAGTCCAAGTCTGTTGTTTCTCTGGCGTCGCCAGGCCACGCGGGCGCAGGTCGGGGCGCGCGGGGACAGAGGCATGCCACCTGGCTTTGTGCCGGTCGCGATCACTGGCTGCGGCGGCGAATTGTCGTCGCGCGAAGAGCAGGCAGCGATTGAGATCCAAGTCGGCGCGGTTCGCATCCATGTCAGGGGAACAGTCGACCGGCGGGCACTGCGCGAGGTGCTCGCGGCAGTCGGGACGGCTGGTCGATGATCGGGCTTCGACCTGGGTTGTCGATCTGGATTGCGACGCAGCCGGTCGATTTCCGTCGCGGCATGGACTCGCTGGCGATGCTGGTGAGCGAGGCCTTTGGAGCCGATCCGTTCGACGGCGGACTTTACGTCTTCCGCTCCAAGCGCCGAGATCGCGTGAATATCCTGACCTTGGGATGGAAGCGGTCTTGTCCTTTACTACAAAAGAATCGAGGGGCAGTTCACCTGGCCGCCGATCAAGGAAGGCGTCATGCCGCTATCTCATGCTCAGCTCTCGGTGCTGCTCGATGGCTCGGACTTGAAGCGAGTGCCGATGCGAATTGTGGGTCAGCCAGCGCTGAGCTGGTTGATCCGTATCAAGAGTCGTTCGTCACTCATGCGGAGTTGTTGTAAAATCACTCTGCATGAGTGATTTGCCTTCCGATCCAGCATTGCTCCGACACACCGTGATGGCGCTGTCGTCAAGGCTTGCGGCGTTGTCGGCGGAATGCAGCACGCTTTCGGCCGAGCGTGATG
>NZ_PYCN01000156.1 GCF_003062295.1 Bradyrhizobium algeriense
GTAAAATCACTCTGCATGAGTGATTTGCCTTCCGATCCAGCATTGCTCCGACACACCGTGATGGCGCTGTCGTCAAGGCTTGCGGCGTTGTCGGCGGAATGCAGCACGCTTTCGGCCGAGCGTGATGCGGCGATCGCCCAACGCGACGCTGCGGTTCAGGAGAACGACAAGCTCCTGATGATCCTGTCCCAGTTCAAGCGCACGATCTTCGGTCCCCGCTCCGACACTGGATCCCGGACAGCTGCCTCTCTTCACCATCACGGCACAGGCGGCTGGTGCCGCGGCCAACGCCGACGTAACCGGAGGCAGGCTGCCTGATGGAGCGGAGGGCCGTGGAAAGCGACCGGCGCGACGCAACCGGGGGAAGCTTCCGGAGCATTTGCCGCGCATCGATGTCGTAATCGATGTCGAGAGCCACATCTGCCCTTGCTGCGGCGAGCGGCTGCACAAGATCGGGGAGACCGTCAAGGAAGCCTTCGACGTCGTTCCGGGTCAAGCGCATTGTGCGTCCGCGGTATGGCTGCCGGGGATGCCGCCAGGGTGTGATGCAGGCACCTGCGCCGGCCCAGGCGATCGATGGCGGGATGGTGACGGAAGCCTTGCTGGCCCACATCGCGGTGATGAAATACGGCTACCAGTTGCCGCTGTATCGGCAGGAACAGATGTTCGCCGCGCAAGGCATCACGCTCGATCGGCAGACGCTGGCCTCGTGGATGGGCCGCGCCGCCTGGTGGCTGAAGCCGCTTCACACGCTGTTGCGCGACACAGTGATGTCCTACCCGCGGCTGTTTGCCGACGAGACGCCGCTGCCAGTTCTCGATCCCGGCCGTGGCAGGACCAAAGTCTGCCAGTTCTGGGCGATCGCCACCGATGACCGTCCGTGGGGCGGCCCGGCACCGCCGGCGGTAGTCTACATGTTTGCTGAGGATCGCAAGGCGATCCGCGCCAAGCAGCTGTTCGGGGACTACCACGGCATCCTGCAGGTCGACGGCTATGCCGCCTACAAGGGCCTGATCAAGAACGGCGGCCATCTGGTGCAGTTGGCGTTCT
>NZ_PYCN01000157.1 GCF_003062295.1 Bradyrhizobium algeriense
ACAGGGCTGCGATCTTCATGAGGTTGTTGGCGAGCACGGCGGCTGCAACCCATAGCTCGAAGCGCTCGCGACCTTCGGCGAGACAACGCTTCATGCCGCGACCGCGGAATAATACTGAGATGCGCCCCTCGATGCCGGCGCGAAAGCGCTGGCCGTCCTTGAACTCCCGGCTCTTCTCATAGGCTTCGCGTTCGGGCGCCTTGGTGCCGCCCTGCTGTGGGATGCACATCACCTTGACGCCTTCCTGCTTGCACGACATCACGTTCTTCTCGCTGAAGAAGCCGCGATCCGATCCGTACAATTTGGGGACGTCGCCGAAGGTCTGCCTGTGGCGTACCAGCGAGATAACCACATGCTGTTCGTCGATGGGATTTCCGTCTAGCACGTCATACTGCGTGATCAAGCCGCGCGCGCTTTCGGCGAGGAAGACCTTGTGGCCAAACTCGATCGGCGACCGCGCCTTGCCGCGCTTGATGAGGTCCGTGTGGGGCTCAAAAATCGAATAGAGCTCGGCCGTTGGAACTTGCTCGCCGTTAAGCACACGGCGGCGCGACTGATCTGTCACACGGTCTCCAAGACCACAAAAGTGCTCTATCTCTTTGCGCGTCTCCGCGATGGCCAGATCGGTGATCATATCTTTGCCGCGCGCTTTACGGGTTTGCCGGAGCGCCGTTCGTGCGCTTTCGATGACTTCCTCGGCAATGCCAATGAGTTCGCGATATGTCGCGGTCTGCTGATCCTGGCGCTGCCTTGTGGTCATTCGTTGGATCTCTTGCATCCGCCGCCGCGCCGATCGCGTCCGATCTTGGAACCCCTTGATACGCCGGCGCTCCAGCGCCGTGGCGAGGCGACCGATCAGGCGCGTGACCACGCGAACGACATCCCACAACAGCGTGTTGTCGGTCGGATGATGAATGTCGGTCTGCACCACCGTGGTATCGACACGCAGCTTTTGGCCGTCTTCCAGTCCGAGCTCGACCGCCGCCCGCACCACCAGATCATTGATCGCCTTGAGCGTCTCGGGCGTGAGCCGATTGAAGCCGC
>NZ_PYCN01000015.1 GCF_003062295.1 Bradyrhizobium algeriense
ATGCACTATGATCTTGGATACTTCGACCTGGAGCAGAAAACCCTGCAACCCCTCGACAACCCGTTCGGCACGAGGTTGTCACCCATGTCTTAGGTACGACCCGTTACCTATGTCTCCGGGCTGGACACGGCGGCTTATGGCGGAAGGGGTGGGATTCGAACCCACGGTACCCTTGCGGGCACGCCGGTTTTCAAGACCGGTGCCTTAAACCGCTCGGCCACCCTTCCAGCTCAGGAATTTCAGTCGCTTAGCTTAGGGCTGGCTCGAACGCAATGCGAACGTGGCCCCGATGTGCACCGATCCCGCCATTTTGGAAGAAGCCCGCGATGAGGGCGTCAATCATCCCGGCACCGTCGCCGCAATTGGAGCGGACGTGGATTTAGCCGAACACCACTGCCAGCAGGCTCGAGCACAGGAGCACGAAGCTGGCCGTCGTCAGGGCAAGAAATCCGTTGGAGACAATGTCGTGGCTGCGCATGATACACCTACCACTCAGATGCTCGTCCGAATTTATCAAAGCTTTCTGAATCTACCGAGCCATCTGTCCGAAGCCGCGCGGTCCCCCCGAACCGCCAGGCGTTCAAATCTCAAGCTCTGGAACGATAGCCTTCAAATGCGTGTGCAAGGAAAATGCCCGCGCTCACCAAACCCATCACCGCTGTAACCGTCTCGATCATCGCACAAATCCTTCGCGCCCCTGCAATCCACAGAACGACTCCACCGTTGCACAGTCAAAAAGATTCACTGGCTGGAATCACAGATCGGTCGTGAGTGATGATTTACTGCAACAGATTGTCTGAATGGGGCACAGGACGGATGCGACGAAGGACGCATACACGGTGAATCGAGGCGCTATGCCCGTAGATCAACGGATACGCAAAGCAACCATTCATTCACCACGCGGGAGCAGACCCCATTTCCGCCGTGTTCCGGTTGCGATATCTTCACAACGTGATGCGGAGGTGGGACGCATCGTGGGTAAAGGCCGCAACGCTTCAACGTAGGCAGTCGGCCGCTGAAAATGGTAATTGGGGCGATGGGGATTCGACGGCCAAAAACGATCGTCCTGGCGGCGCGTGGTACCGTTGCCGTGGCAACGTGCCTTCTGCTTGCCAATTGCGCCTCGTCCGACAAATTCGCGAGCCGCATCGATCCCAAATATGGCGTCTCCTCGAGCCCTCGCGTGGTGGCGTTAGGGGAGCCCGTGCCGAAGGGTGGGGGAACCTACCGCATTGGCAAGCCCTACACTGTCGCAGGCCGGATCTACGTGCCGGAAGAGGATCCGAACTACCGCGCCGAGGGAATGGCTTCCTGGTATGGCGATGACTTCCACGGCCGGCTGACCGCCAATGGCGAAGTTTTCGACATGACCTCGCTGACGGCGGCCCATCCGACCCTGCCGATCCCGAGCTACGCCCGCGTCACCAACACCCGGAACGGCAAATCGCTGATCGTGCGGGTCAACGACCGCGGCCCCTACCACGGCAACCGGCTCATCGACGTCTCGAACAAGGCCGCGGAACTGCTTGAATTCAAAGCAAATGGCGTCGCTAAGGTCCGGGTCGAATATGTCGGCCGGGCACCGCTGGAGGGTTCCGACGACCGCCAGCTGCTGGCAACGCTCCGCACCGGCGAGCCGGCGCCGTCTCCGTCCACGGTCCGGGTCGCTTCGGCCCGTCCGTTTGTGCCCGAGATATCATCGTCTGCGGGCCGAATCCGGGGCGAGGTTCCGATGCCGGAGGGGCGGCCCTATAGCCTTGGCAATACCTCGGCCGATTACGCCTCGGTCAACGCGACTTCGGAAATGTCGGCCTCCAGCCGCCCGCGTGGCCGTACCGCGGAAAATCCGCGCGCCGTGTCCTACGAGAATGACGCCAGCTATACGGCGCCGCGCCAGACTTACCTGCCGGTCGATCCGCGGGGGCCGAGCGAAGTGCTGAGCGGGCGCGGGCTGTACTAAATAGCGTTTTTCAAGCGAAAGCCTGCCCCGGACTCGATCCCGGGTGGCGCTCGGTTCGCGTCAAGAAAACGCGTCAAACAGAAAACTTATCCCTTCAGGAAGTCGATCAGGGCGGCGTTGACCTCGTCGGGGCGCTCCTGCTGAATCCAGTGACCGGCCCCATCCAGAATGAGCTTCTGCCGCAAGTTCGGCAGCACGCGCTCCATCTCATTGACCAGCTTGGCGCCGATCAGCCCGGTGACGACGCCATCCTTTGATCCCGCGATGAACAGGGAGGGCTGGTGGATTTGCGCGCCCTGCCATGGCGCCGTCAGTTCCCAATTGCGGTCGATGTTGCGATACCAGTTCAGCCCGCCTCGAAAGCCCGAGTCCTTGTAGGCGGCTGCGAAATAGGCGAGGTCGGCCTCGGTCAGCCAATTCGGCAACGGCCGATTCGGGTCGGCGTCGGCGAGGAATCCCTTGCCCTCCTGAACAAATTGATGGGCCGCCGGATCGGAGAACCCGCGCCCGGCCAGCACGATTCGCATTGTTGCCGCGACATCGCGCTCGAACTCGGCCTCGGCTACGCCGGGAGGCTGAAAATACTGCCAGTAGAAATTGGTAATCCCGTTGTTCCGCAGGGTCTCGAGCGGCAGGCCGCGTCCGCGGGAGGGCGGCGGAACGCTGAGGCCCGCGACCTTGGTGAAGACATCGGGCCGGAACAGTGCCGCGTGCCAGGCGACCGGCGCACCCCAGTCATGGCCGACGATGACGGCCTGCTTTTCGCCAAGCGCCGCCACCAGCGCGACCATGTCGCCGACATTGTGGAAGATGGTGTAGGCGCCGATTTCGGCGGGCGCGCTGGTTCGGCCGAACCCGCGCATATCGGGGGCGACGACATGGAAACCGGCTTCGGCGATCGCTCCGATCTGGTGCCGCCAGGAATAGGACAGTTCGGGCCAGCCATGGCAGAGCAGCACCAGCGGACCCTGGCCCTGCTCGACAACAAAGAAGTCCAGCCCGTTGGCGGAAATGGTGCGTGAGGATGGCATCGCGTTTCCGCCCTGTTTTTCGTATCTTGTCGGGAAATGGCAGCATCGCCACGATACGTTCCTTCGTTCGGTGCCGCAATCCGATCGACACGGCGGCAAGTCCGAAAGGCAAGTCTAAAACCTGTGTTGTTTGCGATACTTCCAACTGTTAGAACGCAGGGATTCAGGACATCGCCGATGGCAGCAGAGACTTCCGTTTCCCGCAAATCCGACGCCGCGGCCATCATCCCGTGGCGCGGCCTGATGGCCGCCGTCGTAGCGCTTGCGGTCGGTTGGGGCGGGATCGTGTATGCCGCCAACAACAGCGTGCAGGGCGCACCGAAGAAGGAGGATGGCGGCTTTGACGGCGACGCGCCGACCGCAATCCTGATCGAGGCCTCGAGCGGCAGCGTGCTGTTCGAGAAGAACGCCGACGAGTTGCGGGCGCCGTCCAGCATGATGAAGCTGATGACCGCCGAGGTGGTTTTCAACGCCATCAAGAAAGGCGACGTCAAACCCACTGATGAATACCGGATCAGCGAGAACGCCTGGCGCAAGGGTGGGGCACCGGCGGGCGGCTCGACGATGTTTGCCATCCTCAACAGCAAGGTGTCGGTGGACGACCTGTTGAAGGGCGCGATCATCCAGAGCGGCAATGATTCCTGCATTGCGCTAGCCGAAGGCATGGCCGGCAACGAGCGGATCTTCGCCGCCGACTTCTTGACCAAGCGCGCCCGCGAGCTTGGCATGACGAAGTCGACATTCGGAAATTCCAGCGGGCTGCCCGATCCGGCCAACAAGATGACCGTTCGGGAACTGGGCAAACTGGCGCGTCACCTGATCCTGACCTATCCCGACATGTACAAATTGTTCGGCGAGCGGGAGTTCACCTGGAACAAGATCCGGCAGCAGAACCGCAATCCGCTTCTGAACTCGCTCAATGGAGCCGACGGGCTGAAGACCGGCTACACCAAGGAAGGCGGCTATGGGATGGTCGGCTCTGCGGTTCAGAACGACACGCGGCTGATCGTCGTGGTCAACGGCATGGAGGATCCCGACGATCGCGCCTCCGAAGCCAAGAAGATGCTGGAATGGGGCTTTCGCAATTTCGAGACGCGCACGTTGTTCGCGGCCAACCAGCAGGTCGGCTATGCCAAGGTGTTTGGCGGCGAAAGCCGCTCGGTGAAGCTAGCAAGCCCCGAGCCGATCAAGGTGATGGTGCCGAAGAACGGCAGCGAGAAACTGATCGCGCGCATTGTCTACAACGGTCCGGTTCGGGCGCCGGTGCAGGCTGGCCAGCCGGTCGGTGTCGTCAAGGTGTGGCGAGGCCAGAACATCGCCGTGGAGACGCCAGTCTATGCCGCGGAGGCGATCGGCACCGGCTCGACCATGCGCCGCGCGATCGACGGCGCCAGCGAGCTCGTCATCGGCATGTTCCGCGCGAGCGCAGAGAAGCTCTGAGCATGACCCAGGCAACGCTGCAGTGGCCTTCCGGACGCGGGAAGTTCATTACGTTTGAAGGCGGCGAGGGCTCTGGAAAGTCCACGCAGATCAAGAAGCTCGCCGAGCGTCTTGGGGCGGGAAAGCTGCGCGTCATCGTCACCCGCGAGCCGGGTGGCTCGCCGGGCGCGGAAATCATGCGGCATCTCGTGCTGTCGGGCATGGGCAAGCTGCTTGGACCGGAGGCGGAGACGTTATTGTTTGCTGCCGCCCGTGACGATCATGTTCGCACGGTTATCCAGCCCGCGCTCGGACAGGGAACATGGGTGCTGTGCGATCGCTTCTCGGATTCGACCCGCGCCTACCAGGGCAGTCTGGGGCAGGTCTCGCCCATCGTGCTCAACGCCATGCAGCGCGTCACCATCGGCGATCTCAAGCCGGACCTGACCATCATTCTGGACATTCCCGTGGAAGTCGGCCTGCAGCGGGCCGCGGCTCGGCGCGGCAGCGGCGTGCCCGATCGTTTCGAGGCGGAAGATCTGCAGTTTCATCAGGAGCTGCGCGACGCCTATCGGCAGATCGCCGCCGAAGACCCGCAGCGCTGCGTGCTGATCGACGCCGATGCCGATGCAGACACGGTCGCAGGGCGCGTCTGGACGGCGCTGCGCGAACGTGTGTTGTCTGTCCCGAGCCCGGCGGGGACGGCATGAGCGCACGCAAGACCGAGCAGGAAACGGCGGTCAGGCATCCCCGCCAAACGGCCGATCTGTTCGGCCACCGCGAGGCGGAGATGGCATTGCTCAATGCCTATCGCAGCGGACGCATTCCGCATGCCTGGCTGATCGGCGGCCCACAGGGCATCGGCAAGGCGACGCTGGCCTATCGCATGGCCCGCTTTGTGCTCGCGAATTCCAAGCCCATGGCGCCTACGGTACAACGCGCCGAGACGCTGGCGCTCGATCCGGGCGATCCCGTCGCGCGTCAGGTCACCGCGGGTGCGCATGGCGGCCTACTGGTGCTGGAGCGCGGCCTCAACGATCGCGGCGTGATGCGGACCGTGATTACCGTCGACGAGACGCGGGAGACGATTTCGTTCTTCGGCTCGACCGCGGCGGTGGATGGCTGGCGGGTCTGCATCGTCGACACCGTCGACGAGCTCAATCCGAACGCCGCTAACGCGCTGCTCAAGATCCTCGAAGAACCGCCGCAACGATCGCTGTTCCTGCTCGTCAGCCATTCGCCGGCGCGGGCGCTGCCGACGATCCTGTCGCGTTGCCGCAAGCTGCCGCTGCGGCCGCTCGCGACCGACGACGTCATTCGCGCGGCGTCGCGGGCCGCTGACATAGCCCCCGATGATTCCGCGCTATCGGAGGCTGCCGATGCCGCGGAGGGCAGTGTGTCGCGCGCGCTGACGCTGCTCGGCGGCGATGCGCTGAAGCTGCAACAGCGGACCGCGGCGCTGCTGGCGACGCTGCCGCAGGTCGATCCGCGCGAGCTGCATGCGCTGGGCGATGCGCTGGGCACCAGCGATCGGGTGGCGCTGGCGGCTTTCATCGACGGCATCGATCGCTGGATCGGCGAAAAGCTGCGCACTGACGACGCCAACGCGAATCTGCCCCGCCTTGCACGGCTGGCTGAGGTATGGGAAAAGATCGTCCGCGCCGCGCGCGACACCGAATCCTACAACCTGGAACGAAAACCGCTGGTTTTCTCGGTGTTCGGGATGCTCGCGGAAGCAACCCGATAACGCTCCGCCTGATAACAATCCCGACAATTTTTGACAGATAGAGGAATTCGTGGTGGCGAAGGCTGGAAAGAAAGCTTCGAAAAAGCGCAAGGCGAAGAAGGTCCGCAAGTCGCCGCCCGCGTCCGCCACCAAGAAGGCGGCGAAGAAGCGCGCCGCCAAGAAGGGTGCGACCAAACGCACGCGCGTCGTGAAGAAGGCCGGCAAGGCGTCGAAGAAGACTGCCAGCAAAGTCGCGAAAAAGTCACCCAAAAAGGCTGCGAAGAAAGCTGCCAAGAAGCCTGCCGAGAAATCAGCGAAGAAATCCGCGAACAAAGCGACGAAGGCGCGCGCGGTAACATCGCAAGAGGCAACTCCTGCCGTACAGGCAGCCCCCGTAGCTAAACGTGCAAAGCCAACCACGCCGCGCGCGAAGCCGGCTGCCGCGGCCCAGCCGGCGGTGGCTGCCGAGCGCAATACTTACTTCATCACCACCGCGATCGCCTATCCCAACGGCATTCCGCATATCGGCCACGCCTACGAGGCGATCGCGACCGATGCGCTGGCGCGGTTTCAGCGGCTAAACGGCAAGGACGTATTTTTTCTCACGGGCACCGACGAGCACGGCCTGAAGATGGTGCAGACCGCCGAGAGCGAGGGGCTTGGCGTCGCCGAACTCGCCGCGCGCAATGCCGGCCGGTTCAAGGAAATGGACGAACGGCTCAACGTGTCGTTCGACCGCTTCATCCGCACCACGGAGCCCGACCATCATCGTTCGGTCCAGGTGGTCTGGAACCGGATGCAGCAGAACGGCGACATCTATATCGACACCTATGCCGGCTGGTATTCGGTGCGCGACGAAGCCTATTACGCCGAGGAGGAGACCGTCCTCGGTGAGGACAATGTGCGCCGCGGCCCGCAGGGCTCGCCGGTCGAATGGGTCGAGGAGAAGAGCTACTTCTTCAAGCTCTCCGCCTATCAGGACCGGCTGCTGGCACTCTACGAGAACCAGCCCGATTTCATCGGACCGGATTCGCGCCGCAACGAAGTCATCAGCTTCGTGAAGGGCGGGCTGAAGGATCTCTCGATCTCGCGCACGACGTTCGACTGGGGCGTCAAGGTGCCCAACGACCCCGAGCACGTGATGTATGTCTGGGTCGATGCGCTGACCAACTACATCACCGGCGTCGGCTTTCCCGACGAGAGCGATCCGAACTGGCGCTACTGGCCGGCGGACGTCCATGTCATCGGCAAGGACATCATCCGCTTCCACGCGGTATACTGGCCGGCGTTCCTGATGTCGGCCGGCATTCCCGTGCAGAAGCGGGTCTATGCCCACGGCTTCCTGTTCAGCAGGGGCGAGAAGATGTCGAAGTCGGTCGGCAACGTCGTCGATCCCTTCAATCTGGCAGATCAATATGGCGTCGACCAGATGCGCTATTTCTTCCTGCGCGAGGTGCCGTTCGGCCAAGACGGCAACTACAACCACGAAGCCATCGTCGCGCGCATCAATGCCGATCTCGCCAACGACCTCGGCAATCTGGCGCAGCGCTCGCTGTCGATGATCGCCAAGCAGCTCGGCGGCGTGCTGCCGGAGCCCGGCGAGTTCACCGATAATGACAAGGAGATCCTGGCGGAGGCAGACGCCATGCTGGCGGCGTCGCGGACCGCAATGGCGACCCAACAGATCCATCAATGGCTGAACGCGGTGTGGTCCGTGGTCGCCGAAGCCAACCGCTATTTTGCGGGCGAGGCGCCGTGGGCGTTGGCCAAGACCGATCCTGACAGGCAGAAAACCGTTTTGTACGTGACGGCGGAAGTCGTGCGGCAGGTCGCCATCCTGACCCAGCCGGTGATGCCGGATGCCTCGAGCAAGCTGCTCGACAGTCTCGGCGTTGCCCAGGACGCGCGGGACTTCGCAGCGCTCAGCACGCGGATCAAGGCCGGCGCAACCCTTCCGCCGCCGGTCGGCGTGTTTCCGCGCTACGTCGAACCAAAGACGGATTGAGCCGTTTGCAAGCCATGCTCGTCGACAGCCATTGCCATCTCGACTTTCCGGATTTTGCCGAGGATCTCGACGCCATCGTCGCGCGTGCCGAGACGGCCGGGATTGGCCGCATCGTCACCATCTCGACCCGGGTCAAGCGGCTCGGCGGGCTGCTCGCCATCGCCGAGCGGTTTCCCAACGTCTACTGCTCGGTCGGCACCCACCCGCATCAGGCCGATGAGGAAGACGGCATTCCCACCAGCGAACTGATCGAGCTGACGAAGCATCCGAAAGTCGTGGCGCTGGGCGAGGCGGGGCTCGATTATTTCTATGAGCACGGCTCCCGCGAAGCGCAGGAGCGCGGCTTTCGCGCGCATATCGCGGCCGCGCGGGCGACGGGATTGCCGCTAGTGATCCACACTCGCGAGGCGGACGAAGACTGCGGCCGCATTCTCGAAGACGAGGTGGCAAAAGGACCGTTCCGCGCGGTGCTGCATTGCTACACCGGCGGGCGCGAACTGGCGATGAAGGCGATTGGTCTCGGCCTCTCGATCTCGTTCACGGGCATCCTGACGTTCAAGAAGTCCGAAGCCTTGCGCGAACTCGCCGCCGAGCTCCCGGCCGACCGCATCATGGTCGAAACTGACTCGCCCTATCTGGCGCCCGGCAAGTTTCGCGGCAAGCGCAACGAGCCGTCCTACGTCGTTGAAGTGGCAAAAGTTCTGGCTGAGACGCGCGGCGTCTCGCTGGAAGAGATATCGCGGCAGACGACGGAAAACTTCTTCCGGCTCTTTTCAAAAGTGCCGGCACCGAAGGCTGTCGCATGACGGTGACGCTGACGATCCTCGGCTGCGGCTCCTCGGCGGGCGTGCCACGCCCGGCGCTCGGCTGGGGCGCGTGCGATCCCAACAATCCAAAAAACCGCCGACGCCGCTGCTCGCTGCTGGTCGAGCGTAACGGCGCGCACGGCACCACGCGGATCGTGATCGACACCTCGCCCGATCTGCGCGAGCAGTTGATCGATGCCGAGGTCGATCACATCGACGCGGTGTTCCTGACCCACGAGCACGCCGACCAGACCCACGGCATCGACGATCTCCGTTCCGTCGTGCTGCATCAGCGCCGGCGCATTCCCGTTTATTTCAACCAGTCGACCGCTAAAGACATGATGGCGCGGTTCTCCTATTGCTTCATCGCACCCGAGGGCAGCGATTATCCGCCGATCTTGACGCGGCATTCGATCGAAGCGGGCGAGAGTCATGAGACCGAAGGGAAGGGCGGACCGGTGAAACTCTCCGCCTTCCTGGTTCAGCACGGCAGGATTCCCGCGCTCGGCTTCCGCATCGGGGCCGCCGCCTATACGCCCGACCTCCACGACATTCCCGAGGAGAGCTGGCCGGCGCTGGAAAACCTCGACCTCTGGATCGTCGACGGGCTACGCTATGCCGGCCATCCCAGCCATTTCAGTGTCAACGACGCGCTTTCTTGGATCGAGCGCTTCAAGCCCAAGCGCGCCGTCATTACCAACATGCATTCCGATCTCGATTACGAAGTGCTGCGCCAGAGCCTGCCAGCCGGCGTGATCCCGGCCTATGACGGGCTGCGGCTGACGCTGGACGGCGCAGGCTGAGCCTGCGTCGCAATTCGATCGCAGAACGCGGAGTAACGTCAATGATTGGCCTGTTCTTCGAAGTCCAGACTAGGCCCGGGCACCGCGATCAATATCTCGATCTTGCGGCCTCGCTGAAGCCCGAGCTCGAGGCGATGGGCGGCTGCCTCTTCATCGATCGCTTCAGGAGTTTGACGCGGGAGAACCTGCTGCTGTCCTACCAGATCTGGCAGGACGAGGGAGCCCTGACCGCCTGGCGGGCCCATGCCTACCATCATGACGTCCAGACGATCGGCCGCGAGAGGGTCTTTTCGGATTATCGCATCCGCGTCGCCCAGGTCATTCACGAGGCCAGGCCCGGACAGCCGATCTGGCAGCCCGAGCGGCGCACGCCGTACAATGATCCCGCAAGGCGCAAGCCGACATACATCCTCGCCTCGGAATCAAAGAATGCCACGCTAGCGGCAGAGACCGAATGGCGTCGCGACGCTTTCGCGAGCGTCTACCGTGAAGAGCATTTTGCGCACCTGGTCGATCTACCGGACGATCGGGCCGGCATCGAATTCGGCTCGCGCCTGTTTGCCGATCCGACAACGCAGTACTTTCGTATCTTCGAGGTCATGCGCGACTACGGAATGTACGAACGCACCGAGGCGCCGCAGTATTATCCGCCGGTCGTACGCTCAACATGACGGTCAGACCGTAGGGTGGGCAAAGACGCGTAAGCGCCGTGCCCACCATCGTGCGTCAGACTCCCTGGAGCGTGGTGGGCACGCTTCGCTTTGCCCATCCTACGAATTTCGCGTCAGGCCGAAATCGCCTTTGCCGAGTCCACCTGATTGCGCAGCATGAACTTCTGGATCTTCCCAGTCGACGTCTTCGGGATAACTCCGAACACGACCGCCTTAGGCGTCTTGAAGCCGGACATGTGGCTGCGGCAGAAGGCGATGATCTCGGCTTCCGTCGCCTTGGCGCCTTCCTTCAACTCGACGAAGGCGCAAGGCACCTCGCCCCATTTCGGATCGGGCTTTGCCACCACGGCCGCGAAAAGCACGGCGGGATGCTTGTAGAGGACGTCCTCGACCTCGACGGAGGAAATGTTCTCGCCGCCCGATATGATGATGTCCTTGGAGCGGTCCTTGATGATGACATAGCCGTGCTCGTCGAGCACGCCGAGATCGCCAGTATGAAACCAGCCGCCGGCGAAGGCTTCTTGCGTGGCCTTCTCGTTCTTCAGATAACCCTTCATCACGATATTGCCGCGGAACATCACCTCGCCGATGGTCTCGCCGTCGCGCGGCACCTCCTGCATCGTCACAGGATCGAGCACGGTAACGGCTTCCTCCAGCGGGTAGGCCACGCCCTGCCGGCGCTTCATCTGCGCGCGCTGGTCGGCCGGCAGTTCGTCCCAGCCCGGCTGCTCGGCACAGACGGAGGCGGGGCCGTAGACCTCGGTCAGACCGTAGACATGCGTCAGCTTGATGCCGATGCTTTCGGCGCCTTCGAGGACGGCTACCGGCGGTGCGGCACCTGCGATCAATCCGATCACGGGACGCGCGGCCTTGCCCTTCGGCGCGCCGGGCGCGTTGATCAGCGTGTTGTAGACGATCGGCGCGCCGCACATGTGGGTGACGCCGTGCTTTGGGATCAGCTCGAAGATTTTTGCGGGATCGACCTTGCGCAGGCAGACGTTGATGCCGGCCGAAGCCGCGACCGTCCACGGAAAGCACCAGCCGTTGCAGTGGAACATCGGCAGCGTCCACAGATACACCGGATGCTGGCCGAGATTGCCGGCCAGGATATTGCTGACGGCGTTGAGATAGGCGCCACGGTGATGGGTCACGACGCCCTTCGGATTGCCCGTGGTACCTGACGTATAGCTCAGCGCTATCGCGTCCCATTCATCGCCGGGAAGTCTTGCGACGAAGGCCGGATCGCCCGCCGCGACCGCCGCCTCGTATTCGAGTTCCCCGATCCGCTTGCCGCCCGCTAACGCCGCATCATCGACATCGATCACGAAGGGCTTTGGCCCGGTTATCAGCGTCAGCGCTTCCGCGATCACGTTGGAGAATTCCGGGTCGACCAGAATGATTTTGGCGCCGCCATGGTCGAGCTGGAATGCGATCGAGGGCGCATCGAGCCGGATGTTCAGCGCATTCAAGACGGCGCCCGCCATCGGAACCGCAAAGTGCACCTCGTTCATGGCCGGAATGTTCGGCAGCATCACCGCCACCGTATCGCCGTGGCCGATGCCACGGCCGGCGAGCCAGGACGCAAAGCGCCGGCACCGCGCATAGGTCTCCGCCCAAGTGAAGCTGCGGCCTTCATAGACCGTGCTGAGGTGATCCGGATAGACAGCGGCGCTGCGGGCTAGAAAACTGAGCGGGGTCAGCGGCACATAGTTCGCTGGCGTTTTGTCCAATCCGATTGAGTACTGGTTCTGGGCTGTGCTCATCGGCTTTTCCCACCTATGTCGTTTCTCTTTACAAGAACCCGATGGAAATCCACGGGAAGATCGCCACGATAATCAGGCCGACCATCAGCGCCAACAGGTAACCCCAGATCGGCCGGATACCCTCGGCCGGGTCGACGCGTCCGATGGCGCAAGCCGCATAATAGCCCACTCCGAACGGCGGAGCGAATAGCCCGATACCCATCGCGAGAATAACGATCATCGCGTAGTGGACCTCGTGGACGCCCACGGCGCGGGCGATCGGAAACAATAGCGGCCCGAACAGCACGATCGCCGGAATACCTTCGAGCACGCTCCCCAGGATCACGAAGGCCACGATCGACACCGCGATGAACGTCGCCGAGCCGCCGGGCAAGCCAGTCATGGCGGCCGCCAGCGTCCGCGAAAAGCCGGACTGTGTGAGGCCCCACGCCATGCCGGTGGCGCAGCCGATAATCAGCAGGATAGCGCCCGACAGGCACGCGGTCTCGACCAGCATTGGCATGATGCGCCGCCAGTCGAAATTGCGATAGATCAAGAGGCCGTAAATCAGGTAGCCGACGATGAAGGCATAGACGATGCCAATCGTGGAAACCTCGGTCGCGGTCGCGATGCCTTCCACCACGGCGTAACGGATCACGAACGGCAGCGCGATGGCGGGCAGGGCGATGGCAAACGCGCGGGCGATCTCGCCGCCGGTCGCCCGCGTGACATGGCGCAGGTCCTCGTTCCGGTAGCGCCACCACACCAGCGCCGACAGCGTGATCGCCAGCACCAGGCCCGGCAACAGGCCACCGGTGAACAGCGCCGCGATTGAGACGCCGGTGACGGAGCCAATGGTGATCAGCACCAGGCTCGGCGGAATGGTCTCGGTCTGCGCGCCGGTGGCCGAGAGGAGGGCGACCAGATCGCCCGGCTTGGCGCCCCGCGCCTTCATTTCCGGAAACAGCACCGGCGCCACGGCGGCCATATCGGCGGCCTTCGAGCCCGAGATGCCCGACACCAGATACATCGCCCCGACCAGTACGTAATGCAGCCCGCCGCGGACATGGCCCAGCAGGCTCGCCAGGAACGCCACCATGGCGCGCGCCATGCCGGTCATCTCGATCAGCAGGCCCAGGAAGACGAACAGCGGCACGGACAGCAGGATCAGGTGGCTCATGCCCTCGTCCATGCGGCCGACCAGCACCATCAGCGGCGTGCCCGTGGTCAGCGCCAGATAGCCGTAGGTCGCAAGCCCGAACCCGAACGCAATCGGAACGCCCGCAAAGACGCAGAAGCCGGCGACGCCGACAAAGAAGATGATCAGATTGAGATTGCCGAGCGGCTTCAGCGAGCCCCTGAGCAGCCAAAATACCGCGATGACAAGCGCGACCGACAGGATCGCAGCCACCATGGTCCGTCCATTGCCCGACCGGGCGAGCCGCAGGAAGGCAAACAGCGCCATCAGCGCGATACCGACCGGCAGCGCCGCGGCACGCCAGATATTGCTGATCTGCAGCGCCGGCGTGGTGATGTAGCTTTCCTCGTAGGCGTATTCGTAAGCCGGCCAGGCAATCAGAACCAGAAACGCCAGCGCGGCTACGGTCGCCACCAGATCGAGATAGCCGCGCATGGCAGGCTTCGCGCTGGCGACCACCGCCGTCATCCGCATGTGCTCGGCGCGGCGGAACGCGACCGCGGCGCCCAGCATGGCGAGCCACAGGAACAGGATCGACGCCAGTTCGTCCGACCAGATCAGCGGCCGGTGCAGCGCATAGCGCGCCACCACGCCGGTAAACAGGATGACGATCTCGGCGACGACCAGAAGCGCCGCTGGAATCTCGACCAGCATTCCCAAAGCGTGTTCGATCGACGCCAGCAATGAGCGGCGGCGAGGGGACTGAGCCACCTCGCCGCCAACCACTTCAGTCATGTCGGCATGAGCCATGATGGCCTTCAGATGCTTAGGACAGCTTGCCGACGGACTTTTCGAGCAGCTCCCAGGCCTGGTCGCCGTATTTACCTTTCCATTCCGCGTAGAAGCCGGCGGAGCGCAGCTTGTCGCGGAACGGCGTCACGTTGGGCTGGTTGAAGGTCAAGCCCTTGCCGGCCAGTTCCTGCTGCAGCCCAGCGTTCAGCTTGGCGACGTCCTCGCGCTCCTTGACGGCCGCCGCGTTGATGTTCTTGGCGACGATGGTCCTGACATCCTCCGGCAGCTTTTCCCAAGCGCGGCGGTTCGCCAGGAACCAGAAGCCGTCCCACATATGGTTGGTCAGCGAACAGAACTTCTGGACTTCATACAGCTTCGCCGTCGAGATGATCGCCAGCGGATTTTCCTGGCCCTCGACGATCCTGGTCTGCAGCGCCGAATAGACCTCGCTGAAATTGATCGAGGCGGGCGCCGCATCGAACGCCTTGAACATCGAGGTCCAGAGCGGGGAGACCGGCACGCGGATCTTGAAGCCCTTGAGGTCATCCGGGCCGTTGATCGGCTTGGTCGACGACGTGGTCTGGCGGAAGCCGTTGTCCCAGATCTTGTCCATCACCACGAGGTTTGCCTTGGTGATCTCCCCACGGATATGGGCGCCCAGGCCCCCGTCCATGGCCTTCCAGACCGTGTCGTAGTCCGGGAACGCAAAGCCGATGCCGCTGATCGACGCCGCCGGCACCAGCGTGGCCAGAATCAGCCCCGACAACGTGAAAAACTCGACGCCGCCGGACCTGATCTGGCTCAGCATGTCGGTATCGGAGCCGAGCTGGTTGTTCGGAAAGATCTGCAGGTCGAACCGGCCGTTGGTCTCAGCCTTGATCGCCGCCGCCATTTCCTTGGCGCGGGCGTTCATGGGATGGCCGTCAGGAAGATTATTGGCGTACTTGTAGGTAAATTCGGCGGTCTGGGCCCGCGCCACCAGCGGCGCGCCGATGCCGCCCAAAACCGCTGACGCAGCGGATGCCTTGAGAAGCGTGCGTCGTGAAAAACTCATCCTGGTTCTCCCTTGAGAGTTATTGTTCTTGCAATGCCCCGATGTTGCGAGTCATCAGCGTACTCGCGCGCTTATTGCAGCGTCCGCACGCGGCGGCAACACAGGCTTTGGCTGATCAGGATTGCTTGGGCCAAACGAGCGCCTGTACAGCCGCCGGGCTGGCCTGGTTTGCTAGAATATC
The DNA here is from genome assembly GCF_003062295.1 of Bradyrhizobium algeriense. GTDB lineage: Bacteria > Pseudomonadota > Alphaproteobacteria > Rhizobiales > Xanthobacteraceae > Bradyrhizobium > Bradyrhizobium algeriense. Next base: position 15,329 of record NZ_PYCN01000015.1, read on the forward strand.
CGCCTAAATATCTGATCTAATTGTAGATATAGATATTCCATAATATACCTTATGCGAATTACGGATATCTGCGCCCCGCATACGGCCTGAGCTCGACCGTGGCCCGCGTCGACGCGCGACGAGCCGCGCGTCGACCAAACACGCTACAAGGATCGGCATGCCTATCGCGAGCGAGCGTCGGCCGACCCGAAAGAGCTCAATGAGGTCGTGCTGAACGGCAACGGCCCGGCCGGCGAAGTAGTGGTGAAATGCCTCGTTCAGTTCCTGGGAAGTTCCGGCTTGCGTATCGCTGACTGGAACACGGACCGCAATCCTGATCGGACGCTTGTGCGGTCGCGCTATCTTCCCTTGAACCTTGGCTTGCGGCGCTCCAGAAACGCCTCGACGCCTTCCTTGTGATCCTCGCTCATGCTCGCCAGCGCAAACTGGTCGACGTCCATGTGGCTCGCCAGATCGTCGAGCGCATGCGCCAGGCGGTTGACGGTCAGCTTGGTCATGGCGACCGACAGCGGCGGCTGGGCGGCCACCTTGGCGGCGAGCACCATTGCGGCGTCAAACGCCTTGCCGGGTTCAGCCACCTCCTCCACCAGCCGCCATTCATAGGCGTCAGCGGCCGAGATGCGCTGGTCGGCCAGGATGACGGCCTGCTTGGTGCGGGCCGGTCCCATCAAATGCAGCATGCGCGGCACGCTCTGCCAGCTCATGTTCATGCCAAGCCCGATCTCGGGCACGCGCATATGAGCGTCGCTGGCCATCACACGGAAATCCAATGCGACCGCGAGCGCTACGCCACCGCCGACGCAAAATCCCTCGATGGCGCCGATCGTGATCTGCTCCATCTCCTGCCAGGCCCGCGTCAGCCGCGGTCCAAGTTTCAGATGCCGGCGCAGCGCGCCAAGATCCATGGACTTGCGAGACCGGCCTTCGGGGTCCTTGAGGTCGAAGCCGGCGCTGAACGATTTGGCGCCGCCGGTCAGCACCACGACCGAGGTCTCGCCGTCATCCTCAAAGCTTCGAGCGGCATCCGTGAGCTGGCGCAGCGCCTCCGGCGACATCGCATTGATGCCGTCGCGGCGGTCGAAACGCACGACCGCGATGCGGCCATCCGGTCCCAGGCCCTTCTCGATCTTCACAAAATCAGCCAACGCATTGCCTCCCTGCCCGTCATTTTTCCGAAGTCTAGCTCAGAAATAAATTTGGCGAACCAGTATCCTTCGCCGGTTCCCATTCGTCCTGTTCGAGAAACCCGCATCCGCTTCGCGTTGAGGGGATCGAACAAGGGGCATTTTACGCATGGGACCATCATATCGTTGGGTGATCGTCGGTGTGGGCGCGCTGATGACGTGCGTTGGCATTGGCGCAATGTTCTCGCTCGCCGTGTATCTGGAGCCGATGTCCGCGGAAACGGGCTGGTCACGCGCCGGAATCTCGGGCGCGATGACCATCGACTTTCTTACGATGGGAATAGCCGGCTTCGCGTGGGGAGCGGTCAACGACCGGTTTGGTACGCGTCCCGTCGTCTTGAGCGGCGCCCTGCTCCTGGGCCTTGGTTTGTTTCTCGCCAGCCGCTCGACCTCGCTGATCGAATTCCAGCTTACCTACGGCATCCTCGTCGGCCTTGCCGCGGGCGCTTTCTTCGCGCCGATGATCGCGGCCGCGACAGTTTGGTTCGACAACAACCGCAGCCTCGCAGTGTCGCTGGTGTCCGCAGGCATGGGCGTCGCGCCGATGACCATCTCGCCGTTCGCGCGTTGGCTGATCTCGACCTACGATTGGCGTACCGCGATGATGACGGTGGCCTGATGGCGTGGGCGTTGCTGATCCCGGCGGCGCTGTTGGTGCGGCAGGCGCCGGAGGCAACGCCGTCACGTGCGGCGGCAAAGGGCGCTGCCGGCGATCCCGGAGCCGGCTTGTCCGTTGCGGCAGCGCTTCGTTCGCCGCAGTTCCTGGTGCTGGCGCTGACCTTCTTCGCCTGCTGCGCCGCGCATTCAGGACCGATCTTCCACATGGTCAGCTACGCGATGCTCTGCGGCATCCCGGCGATGACCGCGGTCAGCATTTATAGCGTCGAAGGCCTGTCCGGGCTGGGTGGCCGCCTCCTCCTCGGCATTCTCGCCGACCGGCTCGGCGCGAAGCGGGTTCTGATCGGCGGCCTGCTGGTGCAGGCGTTGGCGAGCGGGACCTATCTCTATGTAAGCAAACTGGGCGAGCTCTACGCCGTGCTCGCGCGCGAATATTTTGGTCCCCGGATCATGGGAACGGTGTTCGGAGCTGCGACGATGGTATCAAGCCTCGGCATGGCGTTGGGGCCCTGGGCCGGCGGCATGATCTTTGACACCTTCCACGACTATCGCTGGCTCTATATCGGCGCGCTCAGCGTCGGTCTCGGCGCCATGGCGATTGCGCTCGCCTTCCCGCCGCTACCTTCGAGATCCCGCGAGCGACTGCAGCCGGCGTGAGCGTCGGCTTACAGATGACCCGTGCGATGGTGCTCCGGCTTGCCGCCGGGCACCGGAAAACGGATCGTGGTGCCGAGCGTGATCCAGTTGGCGTTCTCACCCGAAATGTTGCGGCCGTAGATCAGGTCGACCGAGAAAATCTCGTTGGGCCGATAGCGCACGCCGGTTTGAAACCGCGGCTGTACCGCGCTCGGAATATCGGACTGCCCGGCCTGGCCGAACGCTTCGATCGTCCACTGCAAGGTGTCGGTAAACTTCCAGTCGAATCCGATGCCGTAGAGCAGATAGTGGCGATCGACGCTGCGGTCCCACAGCCAGCCGCCGTTGAAATTGAGACGCATGGCCTCGTTCAGCCGGAACGTCGCGGGGATCACAGCAAAGGCCGAGACGTGTTCGCCGGTCAGCGCATCGAAACCTCCGCCAGCGTAGAACGAGATGCCAAGCCTGCCGACCCCGGTTGGCGCAATGTTCATCTTGGCTTTTGGCTGGATCGTGGTACCCCATTCACCATCGCTGCGCGCGCGGCTGGTGAACATGCTCAACTCAACGGGCTTGAACGCATTGACCACGCAGGATGGATTGGCGACCGCCGTAAAATCGGTGTTGGAAGCCGACGACAGCCAGCTCTCGACCTTGCACGAGCCGGCCTCGCCAATGTCGGCCGCATCGACCGCATAGGCGCCATTCGCCGCCCGCGCCTCTCCGGCCGGAAGCCAGGCCAAAATGGCCGCGGCCACCGCTATTTTGGTGCACCCTGCCCTGATCCCCATCGGCAAATGCTAGCAGAGTCTCTGCCTCGACATAGCCCGGATTTTGCGCCTATCCTGACGCCATGAGCGACCATGATCACGATCACCACGACCATCATCACCACCACGATCACGACCATTCCGAGCTGTCGGAGACCGAGCTGCGCGTGCGCGCGCTGGAATCGATCCTGACCGAGAAAGGCTATGTCGATCCGGCGTCCCTCGATCTCCTGATCGATCTCTATGAGAAGAAAATCGGACCGCGCAACGGCGTTCGCGTGGTCGCCAAAGCCTGGAGCGATCCGGCCTATCGCGAACGGTTAATGAAGGACGCGACGGCTGCGATTGCCGAACTCGACTATTCCGGCCGCCAGGGCGAGCACATGGTGGTGGTCGAGAACACGCCCGAGCAGCACAACATGGTCGTGTGCACGCTGTGCTCCTGCTACCCGCATCCGGTGCTAGGATTGCCCCCGGTCTGGTACAAATCGGCGCCCTATCGCTCGCGCGCGGTCTCCGATCCGCGCGGCGTGTTGAAGGATTTCGGCGTGACGCTGCCGGATACCACCAAGATTCGGGTCTGGGATTCCACGGCCGAAATCCGCTACCTCGTGCTGCCGATGCGCCCTGAGGGCACCGAGGGCTGGAGCGCCGAGCAGCTCGCCGAACTCGTCACCCGCGACAGCATGATCGGCACGGGGCTGCCGAAACAGCCCGGCGAGACCACCTGATGGACGGCGCGCATGACATGGGCGGCGCCAAGGGTTTTGGCCCTGTTGTGCCCGAGCCGAACGAGCCGGTGTTTCACGGCGACTGGGAGCGCCGCGCCTTTGCGCTGACGGTCGCAATGGCGCGTCCGGGTGGCTGGAACATCGACATGTCGCGGTTTGCGCGCGAGAACCGGCCGCCCGAGGATTATCTCAGCAAGAGCTATTTCCAGATCTGGCTGGCTGGGCTGGAAACGCTGATGATCGAGCGCGGGCTGGTGACGCGTGAGGAGATCGAAGCCGGCAAGGCGCTATCGCCGCCCAAGCCCGGCGTTACACCGATCGCGCCAACTGAGGTGACGCCGGCGATCCGCCGCGGCGGCCCGACCGAACGCGAACCGAAAGCGCCCGCGATGTTTACCGTCGGCGAGACCGTGCGGATGAAGGACATCCACCCGGTGACGCATACGCGGCTGCCGCAATATGTCCGCGGCCATCTCGGCACCATCGAGCTCAATCACGGCTGCCACGTCTTCCCCGACACCAACTCGCTCGGCAAGGGCGAGGATCCGCAATGGCTCTACACCGTGCGTTTCGATGGGCCGGAGCTATGGGGCAAAGACGGAGATCCCACGCTCAGCGTCTCCGTCGACGCCTGGGAATCCTATCTGGAGCGCGTTTGATGAATCTGACCCCGCAACAGGCTATGCGGGCGGCCGTCGCCGTCCCGGGCGTGCCCCATGACGAGGACGGCCCGGTGTTTCGCGAGCCGTGGGAGGCGCGCGCCTTCGCCATGGCGCTGGCGCTGCATGAAGCCGGCGTCTTCACCTGGAAGGAATGGGCGGAGACGCTGGGCGCACAAATCAAGCGTGCGCAGGCCGAAGGCGATCCTGATACCGGCGAAACCTATTACCGGCATTGGCTCGCCACGCTGGAAACGCTGGTCGCCGCCAAGGGCGTTACCACATCGGATGTTCTGCATCGCTACCGCGACGCCTGGGACCACGCCGCCGACCGCACGCCGCACGGCGCGCCGATTGAGCTAACGCCAGGGGATTTTGGGAAGTAGCTCGGTGTCCCCGGTCGTCATACCCGCGGAGGCGGGTATTCAGTACGCCGCGGCTTATCGGTTCACACGCAGGCCACTGGAATACCGGATCGCCCGCCCCAGTGCGCAATTGCGCACAAGGCGGGTGGACGACAACGGAGTGCGCGCCAACTACGCCCCCGCATATTCCCGCCAGCCCTTCGCCCGCAGCGCGCAGGCCGGGCATTCGCCGCAGCCATAGCCCCAATCGTGCTGCGCGCCGCGTTCGCCGAGGTAACAGGTGTGGGAGTGCTCGCGGATCAGGTCGACCAGCCCTGCCCCGCCGAGTTCGTTCGCGAGTTTCCAGGTCGAAGCCTTGTCGAGCCACATCAGCGGCGTATGCAGCTCAAAGTTCTTCGCCATGCCGAGATTGAGCGCCGACTGCAGCGCCTTGATGGTCTCGTCGCGGCAATCCGGATAGCCGGAATAGTCAGTCTCGCACATGCCGCCGATGATGTGACGGATGCCGCGCCGATACGCCAGCGCCGCCGCGAAGGTCAGAAACGCCAGGTTGCGGCCCGGCACGAAGGTGTTCGGCAGGCCATCCGCGCCCATTTCGATCGCGACGTCGCGGGTCAGCGCGGTATCGGAAATCTCGGCCAGTGTCGGGATTTCCAACGTGTGGCTGTCGCCGAGTTTTGTCGCCCAATTCGGCCGCAACGATTTGATGCCTGCCAGCAGGCGGTCGCGGCATTCCAGCTCGATCGCATGGCGCTGACCGTAGCTGAAGCCGAGCATTTCGACGCGGGCGAAGCGCTGCAGCGCCCAGGCAAGGCAGGTGGTGGAGTCCTGCCCCCCGGAAAACAACACCAGCGCGGTTTCAGACTGGGATTGATCGGTCATGAGGTGCACTTACCACCGCGAGATACTCCCGCCAATCGTTGTGACAGTCTGTTCCATCCTATCCGTCACAGCCTCAGGCACTCAAAATCGTTACGCTTTATTAACTACATGGCGGTTCATATTGCTGCCAGAGGCGGCTTCTGCCGAGCGGCTAGTAAATTTAATTGCACCCTATTGGGCCGCGAACGGCCACCTAGCCCATTCAATGCGCGTCGAGCCGCCGGTTGGCCCCCGGCAGCAACAGGGCGCGGAAGGCGGCATTCCCAATGAGTGGACGTATCCGAACGCGCCTGCTGGCTCTCGTCACGGCCGCCATTCTGCCGCTGCTGCTTCTGGCGGCCGCTTTTCTTTGGGAACGGTTCAACGAAGATTTTGCGAACACGCGGACCGCTGCGATTAACGCGGCGCACACGGCAGCGGCGCGCGTCGATGACCACGTCGGTGACGTCAATACCTTGCTGCTCGTTATCGGCAAAATGATCTCCACCAATCCGGCGGATGCCGAAAAGAACGACGTGATTCTTTCCAAGGTAAAGGCCGATCTGCCGTCCTATTTGAACAACATTCTGCTGTTCGACTTGGCAGGCAACAACATCGGGACGTCGCAGTGGCCTGTGGAGGATCGAAGCAAGCTTTCCGGAATCGGGCGAAGCTATTTCAAACCGGCGCGCGAAGGAAAGCTCACGATAAGCGAGCCGATCGTAAGCCGGCTGAACTCCGAGTGGGTTGCCGCTGAGGCGCGTCCGGTTCTTGACGACGCCGGCTCGATACGGGCCGTCATCGTCACGGGCATGAGACTGGCGCGCATCAACGAGATCGTGGATTCCGCAAAGCTGCCGCCGGGAAGTGCCGTGAGGATTCTCAACGAGAACGGCATCGTGATCGGCCGCACGGATCGTCCTGAATGGACGGGCCGCAACGTGAGCAACGACCCGATCGTGGCTCGTCATCTCGGTTCCGGCGAGGCAGGCGAAGAGTTGGCCTGGCTCGATGGCGTAACGCGTGTAACGGCAACCACCAGGGCGCGTACCGTTCCCTGGGTCGTGACGGTCGGCTTGCCCCCTGTGCAAATCTCCAACGTATTCAAGCACTCACAATGGGCGTTTATCTCGACCGCATTGGCGGTGGCGTTGGCGTACCTGCTGGCCTGGCTGCTTTCATCGGGAATAGTCCGCCCGATACGTCAACTGCAGCGCGACGCCGCCATTGTCGGGGAAGGAAACGCCGATCACCGCTCGCACGTTCAGGCAAAGGGCGAGTTGGGCGAGTTGGCAAACACCTTCAACAGCATGGCGGCTTCCCTGCAGCAGCAATCGACGGAGCTGAAGCGGGCAAACATGCAGTTCGATGCTGCTATCGCCAATATTTCGCAAGGCATTTGCATGTTCAGTGCGGACAAGCGACTGGTGATCTCAAACGACCGCTTCCGGCAGATGTATAATCTGACTGAAAAGCAGGTCGAGCCCGGCACGCCGCTGGCCCAACTCCTGCAACATCACGTCGCAAACGGCGAAAAAAGCGATCTGTCTGTCGAAGAACATACCCAGAGAATGCCGACATTGGCCTCCGAGACCTTCACGCTCGCCGACGGTCGTGTGATCCTTATTCGGCGAACGACGATGTCGAACGGCGGCTGGGTTGCGACTCACGATGATATCACCGAGCAGAAGCGCGCCGAGGCCATGTTGGCCGAAAAGGCCCGCGAGGCGGAACAGGCCAGTCTCGCCAAGTCCGAGTTTCTGAGTTCGATGAGTCATGAGATCCGGACGCCGCTCAATGGCGTGATTGGCATGACCGGACTGCTGCTGGACACCGAACTCGATCCGCGGCAGCGCGCCTATGCGGAGATGGCGCGCCAATCGGGAGAAGCCCTGCTCGGGGTGATCAACGACGTTCTCGATTTTTCGAAGATCGAGGCCGGGAAGATAGAACTCGAAGTCATCGAATTCGATCTGTACGACATCGTCGAGGGCGTCACCGGGATGGTGGCAGTCAATGCCGCCTCCAAGGGATTGGAGCTGGCGAGTTTGATCGATCACGACCTGCCGACGACGTTGCGTGGCGATCCGTTCCGTTTGCGCCAAATTCTTACAAACCTGGCCGGCAACGCGGTCAAATTCACGGAACGTGGCGAGGTGGTGTTGCGCGCCAGGTTGGATGCGGAGAGCGACGATCGCCTCAAGGTCCGTTTCGAGGTTCGCGACACAGGGATCGGCATCTCTGCGGAACAACAGCCCCATCTCTTCGATGCGTTTACGCAAGCCGACCTTTCGACGACCCGGAAATATGGCGGGACCGGGCTCGGTCTTGCCATTTGCGCGCGGCTGGTAGGATTGATGGGCGGCGAGATCGGCGTGGAAAGCGGGCTGGGAAAAGGCAGCACGTTCTGGTTCACCGTGCCGCTTGACCGTTCGTCGAAGCCAGTCCAGCGGCGACGCATGGACCTCCGGGGGCTGCGCGTACTTGCTGTCGACGACAATGCGGTCAATCGAGCGATCCTGCATGAGCACATCGTCGGCTGGAAAATGCGCAATGGCAGCGCCGAATCCGGCATCCGCGCGCTGGAAATGCTGCGCGCCGCGGTCGCTCGCGCCGAGCCGTATGACGTGGCGATTGTCGATATGCAGATGCCGGGCATGGATGGACCGGCCCTCGGCCGTGCCATCAAGGCCGATCCTGCCATTGCCGGTACGCGGTTGATCCTGCTGACGTCGATCAGCCACGCCGGTTCCCAGCCGAACCGTGAAGGCCTGTTCGATGCATGCCTCACCAAGCCGGCGCGGCAATCCGCGCTCTATGATTGCCTGGCCGACGTGATGGCAGAGCCGGATAGTGTCCGGAAGGAATTTATGCGGGTGGAAATCCCGGATCCCCGTGGACAAACTGCGCCGCAACGAGATGCGCGTATTCTGGTCGCCGAGGACAATATCGTGAACCAGAAGGTGGCCATCGGCATTCTCGCATCGCTCGGCTTTCGCGCCGATGTCGTGGCCAACGGCCTCGAAGCTGTTGAAGCTGTCGGCCGGATCCCCTACGCCGCGATTCTGATGGACTGCCAGATGCCGGAGATGGATGGCTACGAGGCCGCCCGGGCGATCCGACTGCGCGAAGGAACCGGTCGGCGTACGCCAATCATCGCGCTCACGGCTGATGTCATGAAGGACGCGCGCGCCAAGAGCCTGTCCGCCGGAATGGACGACCACATCACCAAACCGCTGAAGCCTTCCGAGCTTGCCGCTGCTCTCGACCGATCGTTGCCGACGCTTGCAGCGGTCGAATCCCCGCCTCTCGCGGCGGATCCGCAATCCGACGACGTGGTTGATCGCGCCGTGCTCGACGGACTGCGCTCGCTAGAGAGAGCCGGCTCGCCCGGCCTGGTCGAAGCGCTGGTAGATTGCTTCCTTGAGGAAACCCCGCGCCAGTTGGCCGAGATGCGGAATTCGGCCCAACTGGGCGATGCGGTGCATCTGACCAGGCTCGCCCACAAGCTGAAGGGAAGCCTTGCCAATCTGGGCGCTCATGGAATGGTCCGGACCTGCGCCGAACTGGAAACGCTTGGCCGAAGCGGTGATACCGGTGTCGCACCGCAGCTGGTCGCGGATCTTGAGCGGCAGTTCAATACGGTCAGCAGTGCGCTGCGGTCCGAAATTGTAAAGGTATGAGCCATGCGCATCCTCGTCGCCGAAGATGACACTGCATCACGGCTGATCATCGAGGCCGCCGTAACATCGCTGGGCCATGAGTGCATCAAGGCGATGAGTGGTGAGGAGGCATGGCGACTTTTTGAGACGGTCGACGTGGACGTTGTCATCAGCGATCGCAGCATGCCGGGAATGGACGGCATTGAACTGTGTCGCCGGGTCCGGTCGAGTAACAAGGACACCTACACCTATTTCATCTTCCTGACGATCTTCGACGAAAGGGCTGATGTCATAAGTGGCATGGAGGCCGGCGCGGACGACTACCTCTTCAAACCCCTCGATGCCGGGGAGTTGAAGCTTCGCTTGCATGTCGCCTCGCGGGTTACGGCGCTTCACCGGCAGTTATTCCGGCAGGCGGCGGAGCTCGAGCAGCTCAATCGTCGGCTTTTCGACCAGTCGCGCACGGACTCGCTGACCGGGCTGGGCAGCCGCCTCAAGCTGAACGAGGACCTCGATGCGATTTACGCGCAGCTGGAGCGCTATGGGCGCAGCTACTGCGCGATCATGTGCGACGTCGATTACTTCAAAGCTTACAACGACAATGAAGGCCATCTTGCCGGCGACAGGGTACTCCAGCTTGTGGCACGGACACTGTTGAGCACGTGCCGGAATGGCGACCAAATCTATCGTTATGGTGGCGAAGAATTCCTGATCCTGTTGCCCGAACAAGATCTCGAGGCGGGGCTTGTCGCGGCCAATCGCTTCCGTCAAGCCATCCAGGAAATAGCGATCCCGCACGATGGCAACCCTGCAAACGGGATCGTGACCATCAGCGCCGGGGTAGCGTCTTTCTCGGAGCCCGAGAACAAGTCGATCGAGGGTTGGCTGACTGAGGCCGACGCTGCGCTCTATCGTGCAAAACAAGCCGGGCGCAACCGCGTCGAGACGCATCAGCAACCATCGGCGGTGCCGGAGCCGTCGAGCAAGCCTTCGCTCGTGGACATCAGAACGACTGTAACCTGACCGTTCAGCGGCCACCGGCCGGGACTGCGGCCAATCGGTGGAAAATCGCGCCTATTTCGGCTCGTTCCGCTGGGATCGCCGCGCCGCTTGCGGCATAAAGCGGCTCGTTCTCCCAAGCGACGGAAATCCCATGACTCCTTCCCGCGATATTTCCCGCCTCATTGAGATCATGGCGGCGCTGCGCACGCCAGTAACGGGCTGTCCATGGGACCTCGATCAGAATTTTGCTACGATCGCGCCCTACACCATCGAGGAAGCCTATGAGGTGGCCGACGCGATCACCCGCGGCGACTTCGATGATCTCCGCGAGGAACTGGGCGATCTCCTGCTGCAGGTCGTCTATCACGCCCGCATGGCGGAAGAGCAAAACGCCTTTGCCTTCGGCGAAGTGGTCGAGGCGATCACAACGAAGTTGATCCGCCGCCATCCGCATGTGTTCGCCGACAAGGACGGCAATATCGCCCCCGCCGGCGTCAAAAGCGCCTGGGAACGCATCAAGGCCGAGGAAAAGGCCGAGCGCGCGGCACGGCGGCCGCACGAGGAGACGGCGCATAAATCGCTGCTATCGGGCGTCAAGGCCGGCCAGCCCGCCCTGACGCGGGCGATGGAATTGCAGCGCAAGGCGTCCACCGTCGGCTTCGACTGGAACGATCCCCGCGCGGTGCTCAGCAAGATCCGCGAAGAGGCCGACGAGATCGAGGCGGCGTTGGACGGCGGCAATGCGGACGAGCTCGCCGAAGAAACCGGCGATCTCCTGTTCGCGCTGGTCAATCTGGCGCGCCACGTCGGCGCTGACCCGGAAAGCGCACTGCGCGGCACCAACGCCAAATTCGAACGCCGCTTTGCCTATATCGAGCGTGCGCTCGCAGCGAAGGGCCGTTCACTTGAAGGGGCAACGCTCGTTGAAATGGACGCGTTGTGGAACGAGGCGAAGGGCGCGGAACAGCCCGTGATTGAATCGACGCGGCCGCGAAGTGGTCGATGATAGCAAAACGAGCTCTGCCCTCTTGTCCTCCCGGCGAATGCCGGGACCCATACTGCGTGATCTTTCGTCGTCTGTGAAGAACGCTGATTTCAGGCTGGATTGATCAAAAGTCCGGGGAAGAGAGCGGCCAGGATTTGCCACGACAAAAGCCTGAGCCAGCGGATGAGGCGGCGGAAGTTGTAGCCGACGGCGGCGAGGACGGCGTTGTTGGCATCGCCTCGACGGAACCAGAGATAGTTGCGGCCCATGCGGTGCTCGGCCTTGAGATGGCCGATGACGGGCTCGACGGCGGACCTGCGGCGCAATTCCCGCTTGATCTTGGGCGTCACCCCTCGCTTCTTTCGATTTGGCAACTCAGTTCGACGCTTCCCCGTAACCACAAACTCCTGTGGTTATGGGTCCCTGCTCTCGTGCGCAATTGCGCACTAGGCGGGGACGACAACTGCTATGGGGCCGAATGCGGCACGGCATCGAACCGCGACACCACGATATCGCGTTTGGTCTCGTCGACGCGCACGGTCATGTCGAAGCGCCCGTCGTGGAGCTCCTTGTTGAGCACTTCGGCATTGCGGTGCAGCCAGCTGATGCCGGCGCCGTCGGAAGCATCGATCGAGAGATCGAGCGTCGTGCGTGTCGCCGCCAGCCGATCCTCGATCGCGGTCAGCAGCTCGTTCACGCCCTCGCCTGATACGGCGGACACCAGGAAACACGGCCGCTCCGGCGGACGTCGTGACGCGATGTTGCGCAGGTTCTCGCGCTCCTCGGGATCGAAACGATCGATCTTGTTCCAGACCTCAAGGATGCGCGCGCCAGAGTCGGGGTCGATGCCGAGCTGGCGCAGCACGGCGTCGACGTCACGCTCCTGCGCCTCCGCGTCTTCGTGCGAGATGTCGCGGACGTGCAGAATGATATCGGCCTCCAGCACCTCTTCCAGCGTGGCGCGAAACGCCGCGACGAGTTGTGTCGGCAGGTTAGAAATGAATCCGACGGTATCTGACAACATCGCCTTGCCGCCATGCGGCAGGCTCAGCGCGCGCAACGTGGGGTCGAGCGTCGCAAACAGCATGTCGGCCGCCTGCACGTCGGCGCGCGTGAGCCGGTTGAACAGCGTCGACTTGCCGGCGTTGGTATAGCCCACCAGCGCCACTACGCGATACGGCACGCGCTGCCGCCCGGCGCGATGCAGCCGCCGCGTCGCCTGCACTTTCTTCAGTTCATTTTCCAACCGTGCGATGCGATCGCCGATCAGGCGGCGGTCGGCTTCGATCTGGGTTTCGCCGGGGCCGCCCATGAATCCGAAACCGCCACGCTGGCGTTCCAGATGGGTCCAGGAGCGCACCAGCCGGCTGCGTTGGTAATTCAGATGCGCAAGCTCGACCTGCAGCGCGCCTTCCTTGGTCTTGGCGCGGCGGCCGAAAATTTCCAGGATCAGGCCGGTACGGTCGAGAACCTTGGTGTTCCACGCCTTCTCGAGATTGCGCTGCTGGATCGGCGACAGCGCACAATCCATCACCACCAGTTCGATGTCGTGGCCCGCGATGAGGCCGGTGATCTCCTCGACCTTGCCCTTGCCGAGATAGGTCGCAGGCCGGATCTGGCTGATTGGCGCGATCAGGGTATCGGCGATCGTGAGGTCGATGGCGCGTGCAAGACCCGTCGCTTCCTCGAGCCGGGCCTCGGAATCGCGCACGACATCGTTCGTCTGCGCATCGGCGTCGCCGCGGCGCATTCGCAGATAAGGGCCGATGACGATCACCCGCCCGCTTTGCTTACCCTCCGCCGACCGCGGACGGTCGGCGATCCCTTCACGGTTGAGGGGTTCCAATCAGTTCACTCTCAAGCCGGAGCATCCTCGCCGCCTTCGAACAACTGAATGGGAGCTCCCGGCATGATGGTCGAGATCGCATGCTTGTAAACAAGCTGTGAATGACCGTCGCGCCGGAGCAGCAAGCAGAAGTTGTCAAACCAGGTAACAATCCCCTGCAGCTTCACTCCGTTGACCAGAAAGATCGTTAGTGGCGTTTTTGTTTTACGAACGTGGTTTAGGAAGGTGTCTTGTAGATTTTGTGCGCGGTCTGCCGCCATTGTTTTTGTCCCGCCGTCTCGTGCTTCTTTTTTGTTAAGCCGGTTGTTGCTCTCTCACGGAGCCTGCCCCGACTCGCCGGCTTCCCCTGAGATCCCCCTCCGGTCGGCTCGGCAGGACGATTAGAGGGTACGCGCGGTTTTAAGGCAAGCCGGTTCGCGTTCCACCTGGCAGGAACCCAGTGGCCATTCTCCGTAAAACTGCGGAAAGAGATAAATATTCCAAAGCAAGTGCATGGATCGGCTCAAAGCAAGCGAAACGAGCCGCAGATTCCGGCAGGTAGCGAACAAGCGATTCACTCAAGTCTCAGCCAACCCCAAGCGCCTTGAGCTTGCGGTGTAGCGCGGAACGCTCCATGCCGACGAATTCGGCGGTGCGCGAAATGTTGCCCGAGAACCGGCTGATCTGCGCGATCAGATAGTCGCGCTCGAACACTTCCCGCGCCTCGCGCAGCGGCAGCCCCATGATGTGCTCGCCATTGTTGCTGGTCGGCATCGCCGGCACCATCGAACCCACATCCTGAGGCAGCATGTCGGCCGTGATGATCGCTTCAGGGCCGCCGCCGGCCAGAATCATGACGCGCTCGACATTGTTGCGGAGCTGGCGGACGTTGCCGGGCCAGACATGCGACTGCAATACCGCCATGGCGTCCTGGCCGATCTGCCGCTTCGGCAAACCGGTCGCCGCCGATATCTGGTCCATGAAATAGTCGATCAGTTCCGGGATGTCCTCGCGCCGCTCCGACAGCGGGGGGACGCGGATCGGCACCACCGACAGCCGGTGGTAGAGATCCTCGCGGAATCGCCCTTCCGCGATCTCTTCCTCCAGGTTGCGCGCCGTAGAGGAGATGATGCGGACGTCGACATGAATCTTGGCGGTGCCGCCCGAGCGCTGAAAAGTCTGATCGACTAGCACGCGCAGGATCTTGTTCTGGGTCTCACGCGGCATGTCGGCGATTTCGTCGATGAACAGCGTGCCGCCGTGGGCCTCTTCCAGCGCGCCCGGCTTGCGCGCCTGCTCGCCGTTCGACTGCTCGATGCCGAACAATTCGACTTCCATCCGCTCCGGCGTGATCGCCGCGGCGTTGATCACCACGAACGGTCCTTCAGAGCGGCTCGAGGCGTTGTGCAGCATGCGCGCGGCCAGCTCCTTGCCCGAACCGGAGGGGCCGACGATCAGGATGCGACTGTTGGCCTTGGCCGCCCGGTCGATGGTCTGGCGCAGCTGGTTCATGCAGGCGGAGCGTCCGGTGAGAACGCTGGCGGCGGGAGCCAGTTGCTTGAGTTCCTTCACCTCGCGCTTGAGGCGCGAGGTTTCCAGCGCCCGCGTCGCCACCAGGATCAGCCGGTCGGACTTGAACGGCTTTTCGATGAAGTCGTAGGCGCCGCGCTTGATCGCAGCCACCGCGGTCTCGATATTGCCGTGGCCGGAGATCATCACCACGGGAACGTCGGCATGATCCTTCTTGATCTGCTCGAGCAATTGCAGGCCGTCGAGCTTGGAGCCCTGCAGCCAGATGTCGAGGAACACCAGATGCGGGCGGCGGTTGGCGATCTCGCCCAGCGCCGAATCGCTGTCGCGCGCAGTACGGGTACTGAAGCCTTCATCCTCCAGGATGCCCGCAACGAGGTCACGAATATCGGCTTCGTCGTCGACAATCAGAATGTCACTGGCCATGGGTTACACCTGTCTTGTCAGTTGCCTGTCGCGGCTTCGGTTTTTGCTTCATCATTGGTCGCGGTTGCCGCCTCGTTGGTTCCGCCTGACGGCGCTTTTGTTTCTTCAGCCTGTGGCTTTGCCTCCGGCGACGGCTGCTTCGCTTCCGCCTTCGGCGCATGGCCCGTGACAGCGAACCGCAGCCGCATCCAGGCGCCGCGCTGCCCGGACCGGAAATCGGAGGCATCCTTAAGTTCGATGCGGCCGCCATGGTCTTCCAGCACGCGGCCGACGATGGCGAGCCCGAGCCCGGTGCCCTTTTGGCGCGTCGTCACATAGGGCTCCAGCAACCGCGCACGGCTCACCTTCGGCAGGCCGATACCATTGTCGATCACGTCGATTACGATGTCGTCGTTTTCGCGCGCGGCAATGACGTCGATACGTCCCTTGCCGAGTTCTTCCGGCGGCACCTGCTCGATCGCCTCCGTCGCGTTCTTGATGATGTTGGTCAACGCCTGCGAGATCAGCCGGCGGTCGAACTGCGCGCGCATCGGATCCTGCTTGATATCGGCCTCGATATCGAGATCGGGATGCCCGACCTTCATCAGGAAGACCGCCTGCCGCACGGTGTCGGCGACGTCCTCGCCTTCCATGACCGGCTTGGGCATCCGCGCGAAGCGAGAGAATTCATCAACCATCCGCCTGATGTCGTCGACCTGCCGCACGATGGTGTCGGTACATTGCTCGAAGATGCCCTTGTCTTCGATGATGACCTTGCCGAATTTACGGCGAATTCGTTCGGCCGAAAGCTGGATCGGCGTCAGCGGGTTCTTGATTTCGTGGGCGATGCGGCGCGCAACGTCGCCCCACGCCGATGTCCGCTGCGCGGAGACGAGCTCCGTGATGTCATCGAGCGTGATGATGTAGCTGTCGCGTGACTGACTGGTCTGCTCTGCGCTGACGCGGACCGACAAATTGCGCTCGTGGCCGTCGCGCGTGATCGTGATCTGGCCCTGCACCAGGCGCTGCGTGCCCTCGCGCGCGGTCTTCATCATGTCGTCGAGCTCGGGCAGCACGTCCGACAGCGGATGGTCCAGCGTCTCGGACTCGGCATGGCCGATGAGTTTCTCGGCCGAACGGTTCAGGATGCCGACGCTGCCGGAGGCGTCAACGCCGATGATGCCGGCGCTGGCCGAGGACAATACCGCCTCGATGAATCGCCGGCGGCTGTCGATCAGGTCCGAAGCGCTGACCAGTTCGTCGCGCTGGGTGCGCAATTCAGCCGTCATCTTGTTGAAGGTCTCGCCGAGTTGCGCGAGGTCACCTTCGGACTTGTGTACCGGCACCTGAACGTGCAGATCGCCGGTCGAAACGATATTGGCCGCGCTCATCAGATTGCGGATCGGCGACACCAGCCAGTTGGCGAAATTCAGCCCGAGCAAGATGGACGCCATCAAAATAGTGAGTGCGATCACGGCAAACATCAGCGCGAAGGTGACCTGGATGCCGAGCCGTTGGGCTTCGATCTGGGCATATTCGGCGACGCTGGCCTGCGTTTGCTTGAGCTGACTGACCACCCGTGGGTCGAGCAGACGGGCAACATAAAGAAAAGTGTCCGTGAAACCGCGGAGGCGAATTACTGCTGCCACGTAGTTTTCTTCCGGGAATACCGCAATCTCCGGCTTGCTTTCGCCGACATCGTTGAGGAATTCCTGCGGCGGCGTCGCGAATTGCTGCTTGATGCCGGTTTGCGCCGTCACCAGAACGTTGCGATCCTTATCGATCAGCATCGCGCCCGGCAAATTGCGTACGGCAGCGTTGTTCGTCAGCAACTCGAAAAATGACTGCCGGTCCTGATCGAAAAGCGGCCTCGCATTGGAAAGATCGTTGGCCATCCCCAGAATGTCGCTATTGATCAAAAAGGCGTGCTCATTGACATAGGCATGGGCGATGCTCAGGGAGTTCTCGATCGCCGCGCGCGTTGGCCCGGAAAACAGCCTGTCGAGACCACGATCGAGGGTGACATTGGCGACAATGGCAACCACGACCGCTGGCAGCACGGCGATGATGGAGAACAGGCTGACGATCTGGACGTGCAGCCGTGCCGCCGCCCGGCCCCGCCGCCGCGCCTGAATCACCAGCCAGACTTCGCGGACGATGATGCCGACCAGCAGCAGGATGGTCGCCGCATTGATCAGCAGGAACGAATAGACGACATGGCGGGTCGGCTCGATCGGCGTCAGGCCGCTCAAGACCATGAAGGTCAGAAATGCCGACAGCAGCGCGATCGCGACCGCAAACGGCGCTACCCACTTCCGCAGGATCCCCCCTCCGGATTCGGCAAGCGACGGGTCGAACGGTGGTGCCGAGGTCGTTTCTGCGGTGGTCATTCCGGCAATCGGTGATCGGAAAGGGCTAGTGCCCGCCATTCGCGGACTGATGCATTCATATCACAATGTTGCCGAATTGCGACAATTCCGCGGCCGTCGGACCGCTAAAGCGATCGATCCCCAGCCGCGCCACCCGTATTTATTGCGAAGGGAAGCGAGTGCAATCCCTAGCCACCGCTCCGGTAGACCTGAATGTCGAGATCCCTGATCTTCTTCCGTAGCGTATTCCGGTTGAGGCCGAGCAGGTCGGCTGCGCGGATTTGGTTGCCGCGGGTGGCCGCCAGCGCCGCGGTGAGCAGCGGCACCTCGATCTCCTTGAGGATGCGGTGGTAGAGGCCCGGCGGCGGCACGCCGTTCGGGAAGCCGGAGAAGTGCGAGGACAGGTAGGCCTCGACCGCGCCGCCGAGGTTCTCCACGCCCATCGGGGCGTTGCCGCCCGAGGTGACCGCCGGCGGCGCCAGCTCGCCGTCGATGACCGAGGCCGTAATGACGTCCTGCGGATAAAGCGCCGCCAGCCGGCGGGCGAGGTTTTCAAGCTCGCGCACGTTGCCGGGCCAGCGGTGCTGCTTGAGGCGTTCCAGCGCCAGCGTATCGAGCTTCTTCGGCGGCAAACCGTCCTTTTCGGCGAGCGCGAAGAAATGCCTGATGAGATCGGGCAGATCCTCGATCCGCTCCCGCAACGGCGGCAGGCGCAGCGGCACGACGTTGAGGCGGAAGAACAAATCCTCCCGGAACAGGCCCTGCTGAATCAGGATGCGCAAATCCTTGTTGCTCGCCGCCACGATCCGCACATCGGTCTTGATCGGGGTGCGTCCGCCGACCGTGGTGTATTCGCCCTGCTGCAGCACCCGCAGCAACCGCGTCTGCGCTTCCATCGGCATGTCGCCGATTTCGTCGAGAAACAGCGTGCCGCCTTCGGCCTGCTCGAACCGGCCCGACGCGCGGGTATTGGCCCCGGTGAACGCGCCGCGCTCATGGCCGAACAATTCGGATTCGATCAGGTCGCGCGGGATCGCCGCCATGTTGACGGCGACGAACGGGCCGTTGCGACGCTTGCCGTAGTCATGCAGCGCGCGGGCGACCAGTTCCTTGCCGGTGCCGGACTCGCCGGAGATCATCACCGTGAGGTCGGTCTGCATCAACCGCGCCAGCACCCGGTAGATTTCCTGCATCGCCGGCGAGCGGCCGACCAGGGGAATCGAATCGAATTCGGAATCGTCGGCCGCACTCGTCACCCGCTCCTTCGGCTCGGCCAGTGCACGGCCGACGATGGTAATGAGCTCCTTCAGGTCGAACGGTTTCGGCAGGTATTCATAGGCGCCTCGTTCCGAGGCCCGGATCGCCGTCATGAAAGTGTTTTGCGCGCTCATGACGATGACGGGCAGGCTCGGCCGCATCTTCTTGATACGCGGCAAGAGGTCGAACGCATTCTCGTCGGGCATCACCACGTCAGTGATGACGAGATCGCCCTCGCCCTGGCTTACCCAGCGCCACAGCGTCGCGGCGTTGCCGGTCAGACGAACTTCATATCCGGCGCGCGAAAGCGCCTGGTTCAGAACCGTGCGGATGGCGGTGTCGTCATCGGCAACGAGTATGCTACCTGCGGGCATTGGTACTCCTCATCTTGCGTCCTGTGAGGCAGGCGGCAGCGTACCCGGAACGCCGTCGCGGTTGCTTTGGTCGAACTGTTTGGTGGGATTGAACATCGGCATCAGCACGCGGAACGTGGTCTTCCGCGGCTGCGATTCGCATTCGATGATGCCGCCGTGATCGCCGACGATCTTGGCAACCAGCGCCAGGCCGAGGCCGCTGCCGGTTTGCTTTGTCGTCACGAAGGGATCGAACAGGTTCGGCAGCAGGTCTTCCGGCACGCCGGAACCGTTGTCCTTGACGCAGAATTCGAGCGGCAGCGACACCCGCGATTTCTTGCCCGGCACCGACAGGCGGACGCCGGGACGGAACGCGGTGGTGAGCTGGATTTCTGCGTCCGAGCCGAGATCGGCCACCGCTTCAGCGGCGTTCTTCACGAGATTGAGGAACACCTGAATGAGTTGATCCTGATTGGCCAGCACCGGGGGCAGTGACGGATCGTAGTCCTCGATAAAGCGGATGTTGCGGGCGAAGCCGGACTGCGCCAACCGTTTGACGTGGTCGAGCACAGAGTGGATGTTGACCGGCCCGCGCGCCACCGGACGATCGTCGCCGAACACTTCCATGCGGTCGACCAGGGTGACGATGCGGTCGGCCTCGTCGCAGATCAGCCGCGTCAGCATGCGGTCTTCGGATGAAGCCGCCTGCTCCAGCAATTGAGCCGCGCCGCGGATACCCGACAGCGGGTTCTTGATTTCATGCGCCAGCATCGCGGCCAGCGCGATCACCGAGCGCGCCGCGCTCCGGTGGGTCAACTGCCGGTCCATCTTGTCGGCGATGGTACGCTCCTGCAGCATCACGACGATGTGGCCGGGCCGTTCGGTGAGCGGGGCGACGTGGAGGTCGACCTGGCGATCGCCGCCGATGCGGGGCGTACCGAGATCGACCTTGTATTCGTTGACGGGCGAGCCGCTCGAGCGCACCTGGTCGATCAACGCCAGCAGCGGACTGCCGAACGGCACCAGCTCTTTCAGCGACTGTCGCCGCAAAAATTGCGTCGAAATCTCGAAGAAGGATTCCGCGGCGATATTGGCGTCGACGATGCGGCCGTCGGGCGCCACCAGCAGCACCGGGTTCGGCAGCGCGTTGAGGATGGCCTCGCTGTCGGTGGGCACGGCGCGGCGGTGTTCTGCGACTGAACTCATGCAGCAGCACTCCATGCGAAATCGTCGAACGCGTCCTGCAGCGATCGGTGCACGCGGCGCGGATCCTCCGACGTCAAAATCTTTTGCCGCCAGCCCTTCAGCGTCTCCGCGGGCGCGCGACTGCACTGGGCCGCGATCTCCAACGCCCAGCCGAGATGCTTGCGCGCGTGCTTGAGCCCGATGCGCAGCCCGTAATGGCTGCAGACCTCGTCGTAGAGCGCGCGCACATGCGCGAGTTGTTCGGCGAGCGACGGTGCAATCTCCGCCTGTCCGGTTTCGAGCCGGCGGCCGATCTGCCCGGGCAGCCACGGCTGGCCCTGCGCGCCGCGCCCGATCATCACGGCGTCCGCCCCTGACACTTCCAGCGCCTGAACCGCCTTCTCGAATGAAGTGATGTCGCCGTTGACGACAAGCGGCACGGAAACCGCGTCCCTCACCGCGCGCACGGCGGCCCAATCGGCCGTACCCTTGTAGAACTGGCAACGCGTGCGCCCATGCACGGTAATCATCTGTACACCGGCCTGTTCTGCGCGGCGCGCCAGTTCGGACGCGTTGAGCGAGCGATCGTCCCAGCCGAGCCGCATCTTCAGCGTCACCGGAACTTTCACCGCCGCGATCGTGGCTTCGATCAGCGTGAGCGCATGATCGAGATCTCGCATTAGCGCCGAACCGGATTGACCACCGGTGACATGACGTGCCGGACAGCCCATATTGATATCGATGATGTCGGCGCCGGCCGCTTCCGCAACCCGTGCGCCCTCCGCCATCCAATGCGCCTCGCAACCCGCGAGCTGAACGACGTGCGCTCCGACGCCGGCTGTCTCGCAGCGCAGAAGCGACATCGGCCTGCCGTGCACGAGTTCGTCGCTGGCGGTCATCTCAGAGACGACCAGTCCAGCGCCGAGGGTGGCGGCAAGGCGTCGAAAGGGAGCATCAGTGACGCCGGACATCGGCGCCAGGAGAACCCGGTTGGCGATAGCAATCTCGCCTATTTTCAACGGCTTAGTGCGTGAACTTTCCGGGCCAGTCACGGTGTTCTCATGGTTGGGGCGGCGGCGTCATTGCAACCGTCAGCGCATATTGTGAGCACAAATCTTGGGCAGTCAAGCTTCTTGCCTACACTTTAGACAGATCTATCATTTGCGCAAGTGCACTGCAACAAAAACCGCTTTTCCCACAGGTGATGGGAATCACTCTGTTTTCCGCATTCGGCATGGTAAGGGCTGTGCGCCAGCGCAGTCTGACGCCCCCTCCTCAACCTGATTCGTTCGTATTTGAGTCCAGATGCCCAAACTTGAGCGTACCGCAGCCATCCTCGTCGCAGCCGGACGCGGGCTTCGCGCCGGCGCCGGGGGACCCAAGCAATATCGCGAGATCGGCGGACAGACCGTGATCTTCCGCGCCATGGAGGCGTTCTGCCGGCATCCGGACGTGTTTGCCGTGCAGCCGGTGGTGAATCCCGATGACGCCGCGATCTTCATCGCGGCTGTCGCGGGACTGCGCCATCAGCCGCCCACCAATGGCGGCGCGACACGTCAGGCTTCGGTGCATGCCGGGCTCGAGGCGCTGGCGGCAGAGAAACCCGACATCGTCCTGATCCACGACGCCGCGCGCCCCTTCGTGACCCCTGCGGTGATTTCGCGCGCAATCGATGCCGCCGGCCGCACCGGCGCGGCGGTCCCTGCGATCCCGGTCACAGACACGATCAAGCAAGTCAGCGATACCGGCAATGTCGAGGCCACGCCCGAACGTGCACGGCTGCGAATCGCGCAGACACCACAGGCGTTTCGCTTCGATGTGATTCTCGATGCCCATCGCCGCGCCGCGCGCGACGGCCGCAGCGATTTCACCGATGATGCGGCGCTCGCGGAATGGGCGGGATTGACGGTAGCGACTTTTGAAGGCGATCCTGCAAACATGAAACTGACCACATCAGAAGATTTCGCCCGCGAGGAAGCCCGCCTCGCCGCCCAGCTCGGCGACATCAGGACCGGTACCGGCTACGACGTACACGCCTTCGGCGACGGTGATCATCTGATGCTCTGCGGTGTCCGCGTGCCGCACACCCGCGGTTTCCTCGCCCATTCCGACGGCGATGTCGGCCTGCACGCCCTGGTCGATGCCATCCTCGGCGCGCTGGCGGACGGCGATATCGGTTCGCACTTTCCGCCCACCGATCCGCAGTGGAAGGGTGCCGCGTCCGACAAATTCCTCAAATATGCCGTCGACCGCGTCACCGCGCGCGGCGGCCGGATCGCCAATCTCGAAGTCACGATGATTTGTGAACGCCCGAAGATCGGGCCGCTGCGCGATACCATGCGCGCCCGCATCGCCGAGATCACAGGGCTGAACATCTCACGCGTTGCGGTGAAGGCAACGACCAGCGAACGGCTCGGCTTTACCGGCCGCGAGGAAGGCATCGCCGCCACCGCGAGCGCCACCATCCGTCTGCCCTGGGGCGAGTAGCATGAGCGGCAGCGACGCGCGCGCCCTCTCCCGCTCGCTGCTCGATCTGTGCCGGATGCGCAAGCTGACGATTGCGACGGCGGAATCCTGTACCGGTGGCCTGGTCGCCGGCGCGCTCACCGACATTCCCGGCTCGTCAGATGTGATCGACCGCGGTTTCGTCACCTATTCCAACGACGCCAAGCGCGCGATGCTCGGCGTCAAGGCCACGACGCTTGCGACCTTTGGCGCCGTCAGCAAGGAAACCGCAACCGCGATGGCGATCGGCGCCCTGGAAAAAGCCGGCGTCGATCTCGCGGTATCCATTACCGGTATTGCCGGCCCCGGCGGCGCCACGCCGGGCAAGCCGGTCGGCCTCGTTCATTTCGCGGTCGCCTCGCGCGATGGAAAAATACTCCACCGCGAATTCCGTTTTGGAGCCATTGGCCGCAGTACCGTGCGCCAGCGCTCCGTGGTGGAAGCGCTGCGCATGTTGATGGAGTTGGCGCGCGGCCCGCAAGCTTCCGCCAAACCGCACCGCGAGGCCGCGAGCCGCCTGCGCCCGCGCGTGGCCCGCAGCCCGCGGCGAAGTACGGCGAAGCGAAGAAGGCCGCCGAGGGGGTAGCCGGCGCGATCGGTTATTGCACCGCCTCGCCGTTGACAAAGGCCGTTCCGGCCTCGCGCTGCAGCCCCTCATCACACAAGAAGTCCAGCGCGGTCATGGCGATCGCTTTCGCACCATCCACGATCGCAGCATCTCCTGATGGGGATCGCGCATATTTCGCGAACTCGGGATCGTGCAGCATCACCCCGAACGGGGCACAGGCGATCAGGGGATGCAGGGTCGGGACGCGGACGCTGACATTGCCGATATCGCCGCCACCCGCGGGGAGGCCGCGATAGTCGACGAACTGCCGTCCAAGCGCGCGCGCATTGCGTTCGTATGCGTCGGCAAGCGGCGTATTGACCTTCATTCCGAGATAGTCCGCATCAGACCAGCGGATCGTCACCTGGCAGCCTGCGACAGACTTGCCGAGCATGAGACAATCCTCGATTGGTTTTCTCAAGGCCTTGAGCTGCGCAACCGTGGCAGCGCGGACAAAGTAGTGCGCCTCCGTTTCGGTCGGGAATACGTTGGGAACGATGCCGCATTTGGACAGCACCCCATGTATCTGCTCGCCCTGCCCGAACTTCGCGCGGAGTGCCATGATCGCCTGATGCGCTACCACTGCGGCATCGACGGCATACGAAGATGTCCCCGTTCCCAGCGCCGGATGGCCGGACCGCCCGGTGAAGGTGGCATACACTTCCGAGATGCAGATTGTCCGGATCGCCTTCGTCTCTACGCAGGCAGGATGAAGCATCATCGCAGCATCTACACCGTCAAAGGCGCCGCGGCGGGCCATCAATTCCTTTCCGCATCCTCGTTCTTCGGCAGGGGTGCCCAAATAGCGCACGCCGCCCGGCATGCGTTGCCCGAGCGCGTGGAGCGCCAGCGTCGCCCCCAATCCGATGGCGGCAATGATGTTGTGGCCGCACGCGTGGCCCACTTCCGGCAAGGCGTCATACTCGGACAGGATGGCGACGCGCGGGCCGTCGGGTTGCCCGAACTCGGCGCTGAACGCGGTATCGAGACCGAATGCTCCCTGCTCCACGTCAAGCCCGGCAGCCCTCGCCGTTTCGGCGAGCAAGGAAGCAGCCCGATATTCGCTGAACGCCAGCTCCGGCGTGGCGTGGATGCGATGGCTGATATCGATCAGTTGCGCCGCTAGTCTATCGACGGTGGCGCAGCATTCATTCTTCAGATTGCTCAGTTCGGCAGGCATCGATTTTTTCTCACAAGGCCTGGTGCGCTGGCGCGGCTTGCTGCACGCCGAGATGCTTGAGGAGGATGCCTGCGGTGTCCTCGAAGCGCTCGTGATGCGGCAGATGACCAACATCCGGCAAGATGTGGATGTCCGCCCGGCGCAGAACCTGCCTCACCTTTGTCACTCCCGGCATGGGCGTTACATGGTCGCGATCGCCCCAGATTGCCGTGATCGGAAAGGAGGCGTCCGCCTTGCTGTAGCAGTCGCGTGAATCATGGATCGGCATGTTGCGAATCGAGGAAATCAGTGCCTGCTTGAATCCCTTGAATTCCAGTTCCGGCGCGTAGCGGGCGCGGAGCCAGCCCTTGATCGCATCGTCGGTAGAGTAATCGTCGATCCGTTCAAGCAGCTTGCGCGTCCCGATCAGGTTGAACAGATAGGGTCCAAGCAGCGGGATCGTGAAGAGGCGCGCGCCCTTCCCCATCTGCACACCGAAACCGTCGGGACCGATGAAACACAGCGAACGCACCTTGTCCGGATGACGGTTCGCGAACGTCGCGATAATTGGACACCCGAACGCCAATCCAACCAAATGCACCTTCTGCGCAATCTGCAGTGCCGCAAGCAGTTCCAGCAGTTGCCGGTCGAAGAGATCGCTATTGTAGGTGGCCCTTGGCCGGTCCGAGTAGCCGCGCCCGAGCAGATCGTATCGGATCACGCGATAGCCGGCGGCTGCAAGCTTCTCCGGAAGGTCCCTCCATATCCATAACGGCAGCGTTGCACCCGGCACCAGGACGACGACTTCACCGGTATCCGGACCGTCAGCGAGCCAGTGCGTCGCGCCGACGCTCAGCTCCGCGAACTGGCCGGGCGCCTTTGCGCGCGCTTTGCTGTCCATGGGAAGCCGCTCCCGCGCGGCATAGCGCAGCCCCAAAAACAGGACGAACAGCCCTGCGGCAACGGCAAGCGCCCCTTCAGCGAACGCAACTTTTTCGATCACCCCCTGCCTCCATCCATAACTGACTGATGGTCAGTCATAAATAGTGACTGACCGTTAGTCAATCGGTGGTATGAAGAAATTGGATGGCCCCCTCAAATATGGTCGAGAAGTAGTGTGAAGACGAAGACTTCAAAGCGACATGGAAGCCGCACCAAGGACGCTGAAGAGCGGCGAGCCGACATCTTGGGCGCTGCCGCGCAGCTCTTCAGCGAAGAGGGCATCACCAACACGTCGATCGAGAGCATCACTGACCGGGCCGGGATCGCCAAGGGCACCTTCTACCTGCATTTCGGCTCGAAGGACCATGTGGTGGCAAAGCTATGGGAACAATACCTGGAGGGCTTTGTCAGCATCGCCGGCGAACGCCTGGACGCAGTTTCCGGGAAGACCGATTGGCGACAGTTCATTTCCGAGCTGCTCGAACAACTCGTGGTTCATGCGCTCGGGCACGCCGAATTGCACCGTACGATCTACCGGACAGCCGACGCGAAGGCGCTGGATCTGTGCCGGGAAATGAACGGGAAGACGATGGCGTTGATTGCGAAGGCCATTACGCGTGGCGTAAAGGCCGGCGCGTTCAGGTGCTCCAACCCCGAACTCACGACATCCCTGCTCTATCACGGCGCCGACGGCCTCCTGCACGATGTGATTCTCGGCACCCGCCCCATGCGGAAAGCAGACCTCGTACGCACAATCCAGGAATTTGCCGACCGGGCACTACAGGCAACCTGAAGTACCGCCGCCTGGGAACAGCGCGAGGCCGGGTGCGCTCCCGCTCTCTTATCGGCCCATCGCAGCCATCGCCTTGGCGCGCGTTTCGCTGAGCGAAGTCACCGGCGTCAGCGCCTCCGGGCTGATCGTAAGTTCGATGATCGAAGGCAGCCCCGAGGCAACGGCCTCATCAAAGGCCCGCGCGAAGTCTTCGGTACGCTCGACCTGCGTGCCAAAGCCGCCGCAGGCGCGGGCAAGCGCCGCGAAGTCGGGGTTGGCGAGATCGGTGCCGGAGACACGGCCGGGATAGGTCCGCTCCTGATGCATCCGGATGGTGCCGTACATGCCGTTGTTGCAGACGATCACAATCAGCGGCAGCCGGTTTTCGACCGCCGTCATGAACTCCATCCCCGTCATCTGGAAGCAGCCGTCGCCGGCAAACGCGATCACCGTGCGCTCCGGGTGCAACTGCTTGGCGGCGACGGCTGCAGGCAGGCCGTAGCCCATCGAACCCGAGGTCGGCGCGAGCTCGGTGCGATATTGCCGATAGCGCCAGAACCGGTGCACCCAGACGGCATAATTGCCGGCGCCGTTGCAGATGATGGTGTCATGGGGCAAGCGATCGCTCAAACCGCGCACGATCTGCGAGAGCTGGACATCGCCCGGCGAGCGCGTAGGCTCGGCAAAGGCGAGATAGTCGGCATGCGCTATCTTGACATAGTCGGCGCGCGATCGATGCTTCGGCTCCAGCCGCTTGACCGCCGCCGCAAAGGCCGCGCTGCTCGCGACCACGCCGAGCGTCGGCGAATAGACACGGCCGATCTCTTCGGGATCGGGATAGACGTGAACCAGCGGCTGCCTTGGCTTCGGAATATCGAACAGCGTGTAGCCGGATGTTGTGGCCTCCCCCAGCCTCGCGCCAAGTGCGATCACCAGATCGCTGTTGCGGATCCGGTCGGCAATCTTTGCGTCGAGGCCGATGCCGACATGGCCGCCATAGCAGGGATGCAAATTATCGAAATAGTCCTGGCAGCGGAACGAAACGCCGACGGGCACTTCATGCGCCGACGCAAACGCCTCGAGATCGCGGCGCGCCTGTTCGCTCCATCCGCCGCCACCGACGATCACGAACGGCTTCTTCGCCTCCGAAAGCAGCGCATGGAACTGCCGCAGGGTGCCGTCGTCAGGCGCGATCGGAAGCGGCGTATAGGGCGGCGCATCCGGCACTTCGGCGGTGTCGGTAAGCATATCCTCGGGCAGCGCCAGCACTACCGGGCCGGGACGGCCCGAGGTCGCGGTGAAGAAGGCGCGCGAGATGAACTCCGGAATCCGCCGCGCATCATCGATCTGGGCCACCCATTTCGACATCGGCCCGAACATCTGGCGATAGTCGATTTCCTGAAACGCCTCGCGCTCCATCATGTCGCGCCCGACCTGACCCAGCAAAAGGATCATGGGCGTTGAATCCTGAAATGCGACATGAACGCCGGCCGACGCATTGGTGGCGCCGGGCCCCCGGGTGGCGAACGCGATACCCGGGCGGCCCGTCAGCTTGCCATGGGCCTCCGCCATCATGGCGGCGCCGCCTTCATGCCGGGCGTTGATGAAGCGCACGCGCTGGCTCTGGTACATGCCGTCGAGGGCGTCCAGGAAGCTCTCGCCGGGCACCCCGAACACGGTGTCGGCGCCGTGCAGGGCCAGTTGCTCGATCAGAATATGGCCACCGGTTCGAAGATTTGCGTCCATCACCTTATCCTTCGGTTACGGAATTACGGATTTGGGACCGGCTTAAAGAATGGCGTCGGCACCAGCAACCGGTTTTCCTGCAAGATCAGATATGCCGCCGGTCATTTTCGTTGTTCTTGTTGCTGGTCTTTCGGCCCTACCCGCGCCTCCACGCCGGTCACGGTCTCATAGGCCTTGATGACGGCGGTGCAGGACTCGCCGTCGTGCCCGAGCAACGCCGCCTGCCGGTAGGTCTGGTGCACCGCCTCCGCCATGAACCCTGGCAGGCCCGCCTCCTCCAGCCAGCGCGCGTAATAGCGGACGTCCTTGCGGGCGTTCGCCAGCGACATCAGCGGCGTGAAGTCGCCATCGAGGGTTGCCTGGCCATAGAGGTCGAGCATGCCGCTCCTGGCGCCGGCGGCCGAGATGATGTCGATCACTTGCGAGAGATCGAGCCCGTCCTTGGCGGCAAGCGCAAACCCCTCGCACCATGCCGCCACATTGGCGAAGGCGATATAATTGTGAATGAGTTTTATGCGGATGGCGTGCCCGAGCGGGCCGATATGGAAGATGTTTTCGGCATAGAGCTCGAAATAGGGCCTGAGGTCGTCGAGCAGGTCGCGCTCGCCGCCAAACAGTACGTTGACCTTGCCGATGTCGGCGTGCTTCGGGGTCCGCGTCATCGGCGCCTCGGCGTAGCGCCCGCCGGCCGCGCGCACCATGCGGTCGAGCTTCGCGACCATTTGCGGGCTGCCGGTGGTGTGATCCACGATGATGAACGCCGGCGCCGGAGCGGCGAGCAATCCATCGCCGGAGGTCAACAATGCCTCGACATCCTCGGCCTCGTTGACGCAAATCATGATGATACGGCAGCTATCGCGAATCTCCTGGAGATTGCTGGTGGCCGTCGCACCAAATGACTTGGCGGCCGCCACCGCGGCGGGATTGAGGTCGTAGGCGGTGACCGCCACGCCCTTGGCGACGAGGTTCTTGACCAACCCTCGTCCCATTCCGCCGAGGCCGATAAAGCCAACGCGTTCGAATGTCGTCATCTCTGGGCTTCCGTCATCGTTGGAGGACCTTGTTGGGTTGGTGAGGTGCTCGGCCGTTCGCGCAGACGTTTAGCCGGCTTTCGTAGGCCCTGCCCCCGGCTTGCCGTAGACTGCGTCCGCACGCTTCTCGAAGGCCGCAGCAAAACGCTGGAACGCGGCGTCGAACATCGTGCCCATCAGCATCGCCAGCATCCGGCTTCTGAATTCATAGGACAGGAAGAACCCGACATCGCAGTCGGTTTCGGATTTCGGCTCGAACGTCCAGCGGTTTTCGAGGTTGCTGAACGGGCCCTTCAGATATTCGACCATGATCTTCAGGTTCGGCCGATCCAGCGTCACCCGGCTGGTAAAAGTTTCCCGCACCAGTTTGAACGATACGGTCATGTCGGCGACGATGATTTCGGTGCCGTCTCCCCTCAGCGTGTGCTGACGTATCCTCAGCGACTGGCACAGCGGCACGAATTCCGGATAGCGCTCGACATCGGCAACCAGATCGAACATCTGCGACGCGGTGTGGTGAACCCGGCGCTTGCTGGAAAAGCGCGGCATCAGTGGATACTCACTTGGCTCTGCCTGAGCGCGATTTCGTTCAGATAGTCGTTCGCCTGCGTCCGGTCGGTGAAGCAGACCAGCGATTGATCGGCGCGCAGACCCCCAAAATAGTCCAGGAGTTTCGGCCGCTGTTGCCGGCGATAGGTCCAGACATAGCGAAAGAATTCGAAGTCGATCTTCTCCGGACAGCCTTCGGCCATCTCCGGGCGGACTTGGCCATAGCTGCCGGCGATCCGCTTCATCACGCCGAACATGCAGCTCCAGCGCGGCAGGTCGAACCAGATCACGGTGTCGCAGGCGTCGCGGCGCAGTTCGACAAGATGCGAGGGGAAATTCCCGTCCATGACCCAGTGCGGCTGGAGTGCCACCTCGGTCAAGCGCCCGCGAAACTCGGCCGTGTCGGATTTGACCCAGCCGGGCTTCCAGTACAGCGCATCCAGCGAAACGAAGGGAATGCCCGTCATGTCCGACAGTCGTCGAGCAAATGTCGACTTGCCGGACCCCGACGATCCCATGACAAGAACGCGTTGCATTGGTTCGGTCCGACGCTAGCGGGCTCGCGCGAGGCGCGCCGCCTGAAGCTT
The DNA here is from genome assembly GCF_003062295.1 of Bradyrhizobium algeriense. Classification (GTDB taxonomy): domain Bacteria; phylum Pseudomonadota; class Alphaproteobacteria; order Rhizobiales; family Xanthobacteraceae; genus Bradyrhizobium; species Bradyrhizobium algeriense. The sequence continues at coordinate 45,624 of NZ_PYCN01000015.1, forward strand.
GGCGAAATCCTCGCCCGCATGGTGCGAGGAACGTGTCAGCGGGCTCGCCGACACCATCAGAAACCCCTTGGTGTAGGCGACCTTCTCATACCCTGCGAATTCGTCCGGGGTCACGTAGCGCATGACGGCGTGATGCTTGCGGGTCGGCTGCAGATATTGCCCGATGGTCAGGAAATCGACCTCGGCCGAGCGCAGATCGTCCATCACCTGCAGCACTTCGTGCCGCTCCTCGCCGAGGCCGACCATGATGCCTGATTTGGTGAAGATGGTGGGATCGATTTCCTTGACCCGCTGCAGCAGCCGGATCGAATGGAAATAACGCGCGCCGGGGCGCACCGTGAGATAACGCGCCGGGACGGTTTCCAGATTGTGGTTGAACACGTCAGGCTTCGCCGCCGCCACCACTTCGAGCGCGCCTTCCTTGCGCAGGAAGTCGGGCGTCAGGATCTCGATGGTCGTGCTCGGGCAACGCGCGCGAATCGCGCGGATGGTTTGCGCAAAATGCTCCGCGCCACCGTCGGCCAGATCGTCGCGATCGACCGAGGTGATGACGATATGGGCGAGCCCGAGCTTGAAGGTGGCCTCCGCGACATGTTCCGGCTCCGCGGCGTCGAGCGCGCCGGGCATGCCGGTCTTGACGTTGCAGAACGCGCAAGCTCGCGTACAGGTGTCCCCCATGATCATGAAGGTGGCGTGCTTCTTGTCCCAGCACTCGCCGATGTTTGGGCAGCCGGCCTCTTCGCACACCGTGACGAGGCCGTTCTCCTTGACGATCTTCCTGGTGTCCGCATAGCCGCGGGTGTTCGGCGCGCGCACCCTGATCCAGTCAGGTTTGGGCGGCGACAGCGCATCCGGCCGGTTCACCTTTTCGGGGTGACGCGGGCGCACCTGATTGACGGAAACGGTATCGACGAGGACGACCATGTTAAGTCCGAAAATTGCGAGAAACCCTAGCTAATCCGTGTCGCCGCTAGCTGCAACCCAGCCCTCGCCGAACCTAGCAGAAACGTGCAAGATATCAGCGCTTTTCACCCGTTCCGCCGTGATTCCCACCTGAAAATGTCTCAAAATCCGAAGCCGGCCGATGCCGCCGCCCCTCGCCTCGGCAAGCTGCTGAAACGCTCGTTTTTTAACCGCAGCGTGCATGAGGTGGCGCCCGACCTGATCGGGGCGACGCTTCTGGTCGACGGCGTCGGCGGCATCATCACCGAGGTTGAGGCCTATCACCATCTGGACCCGGCCGCGCATTCGTTCCGCGGGCCGACACCGCGCAACCGGATCATGTTCGGCCCGCCGGGCTTTGCCTATGTCTACCGCTCCTACGGCATCCACTGGTGCGCGAATTTCGTGTGCGAGGCGGAAGGCTCGGCCAGCGCCGTGCTGATCCGCGCGCTGCAGCCGACCCACGGCCTGCCCGCGATGCGCCGCCGCCGGGGCTTGCAGGAGGAACGCGCGCTGTGTTCGGGGCCTGGCAAGCTCTGCGAGGCGCTGGGCATCACGATCAAGCACAGCGAACTGCCGCTCGATCAGCCGCCGTTCGCGCTGCATGCGCGGCCCGGCAAACCCGAGATCGCCGCCGGGGTGCGGATTGGAATTACAAAAGCGGTCGATCTGCCGTGGCGTTATGGATTGAAGGGATCGAAGTTTCTGAGCAAGCCGTTCTGACAACTGGAGCATCAGCCTGTCGCTACCGGGAGGTGTCATAACCGGCGCATGCGCGGGGTATCCAGTACGCCGCGCCCTCTCCACGTCATTGCGAGCGAAGCGAAGCAATCCATTCTTACTTCCTTTGCGGCACGATGGATTGCTTCGCTTCGCTCGCAATGACGGAACTGGCGACGATGACGCCATCTTCAGCAAGTAGCCCACACGAGCGCAGCAATATGCGGGATTGACCACCCCCGGACGTCGCTTTGCTTATCCTACGCTTGTTACGGAGTGCCCGGCTCGAAGTTCCTGAGCAAGCCTTTTCGATTTGAGCAGAACCAGTAACGGTGCGCTAACAACGAGCATCGCTTTTCCAACAATCGCAACATCGACTCAATCCCGTCACGACACGCCCACGTTGAACACGTAAGTGTGGTCTGCTGTTTTGCTTTGCGAAAAGTGAAGTGCTCATGAATTGTGCTGCGTGGAACACGCAGCGTGATGAGCTTGCGCAAACCACAGAGCCACCAAACAGCAACAGAAACTTCAAAAGAAACGGAGCTGCACGATGGCGGGCGTGTTTCCTGTTCAGGGATTTGGATTCCTCTCCAACTACAATGGTGCATTCGTCACCAGTTCCGCGACCGCGGCCATGCAGGCGATCGCGAGCACCAATGCAAACTCGATCGAGCTCGCTCCGCGGCTCTTTGTGAACACCAGGACGTCGAACGATGTCTTCGCGGATCCCGGCAAGACCGAGAGCGACGCCAACATTCTTCAGGCTGCAGCAAATGCCAGGGCGCTCGGGCTTTCGGTCACGTTGAAGCCTATGGTTTCAGCTCTCGATGGTACGCTTGCGTACGCACTTGTTCCGAGCGATCCCGCCGCCTTCTTTGCTTCCTACAAGAGCGAAATGGTCCACATGGCGGAAATCGCCGAGCAGGCCGGCGTGACCATGCTGTCGATCGGCAATGAACTCGGCAAGCTCTCCGGACCCCAATATCGAAGCTACTGGGTCGACCTCATCGATTCCGTGCGCGCCGTGTTCCATGGCGAGATCACCTATGCAGCCGCAACCGACGAAGCCATCAATGTCAGCTTCTGGGACAAGGTCGATGTCATCGGAATCAACGCCTATCCGCCGCTAACGACGACAACCGATCCGACCGTCGATGAGATGGTCAATGCGTGGAACAGCATGTCCACGGACGACTACTGGGCGAAGGTGATGAATCACATGTCGCCGGTCGATTTCTTCCATTCCCTTGCCCTGCAGTACGACAAGCAGGTGTTCTTCACTGAAACCGGCTATCGCAGCGTCGACGGAACCAATATCAGGCCGGGCGGCTGGGCCGAAGGCACGACGCAGGACCTCCAGGAGCAATATGACGCCTTCAACGCCTTCTTTCAGGTGTGGGGATCGGAAGGCGGAAGCTGGTTCAGGGGTGCGTCGATCTGGAACTGGGACACGAGCAACAAATACTCGCCGATCGGCTATTCGCCCCAAGGCAAGCCTGCGCAGGAGTTGATTACCGAATGGTACGGAGGTCAGCACCAGCCGCCCGGCCAGACGCTGACGGGTTCTCCGTCCGCCGATCTGATGGATGTCGGCGGCGGCAATGATATTCTGTCAGGCGGGGTCGGCAACGACACGATCAAGTCAGATGGGGGCGACGACACCATTACTGGCGGGCCCGATACAATTCCGAAGCTCACGGAGACGTCAGTCACGGTGACGGGCTACAGCTCCGTTGTCGACGGCGTCGGCGCCAAAATGCAGCTCCTGATCAACGGGCAGCAGATCGGCAGCACGGTCGAATTCCACGGCGCGACCGATCCATCGGGTTTCCAGACTTTCACATTCACATTCGCCAACCCGGCGACAGTGTCCAGTCTTGATCTCGCTTTCATCAACGATGTTGCCAACGCCAATGGCGACCGCAACCTCTACATCAAGGACATCACGGTCAACGGCGAGCATCTTGCCGTCTCCGACGCAGTCAATCCGAGTTCGCCGGGAACCTGGAACCTCTATCAAAACAAGTCCATCCACTATGACATGACTACTCGCCAGGACCTGTTCTTCGGCTCGGCGACCGACAATGACAGCCTTGACGGAGGTGCAGGCAAGGATGCGGTCAACGGCGGCGCCGGGACGGACATGATTCAGGGTGGCCCAGGCAACGACGCCATCAACGGCGGCCCCGGGGCGGATGTGATCCACGGCGGGGCGGACGACGACACGATCAACAGCGGCGCCGGCATCGCCACGGCCACCGATCAGCTCTATGGCGACGACGGCAACGACATCGTCAAGGCCAGCACCGGTGACACCGGCGCCCTGCTCGACGGCGGCACCGGCAGGGATCAGCTCTATGGCAGCTGGGCCGCGAACGTCATGAACGGCGGCGACGGAAATGACTATCTTTCCGGCGGCGGCGGGCTGGACGTCATGCATGGCAATGCCGGTGATGACCAACTGAAAGGCGGCCCTGCGGCAACCCAGATGTTCGGGGACGATGGGAACGACAGCCTGCAGGGCGGCACCGGCAGCGAGTTCCTGTATGGCGGCAGCGGAAACGACCGGCTGATCGGTGGCGGCGGAAACGATTATCTAGCCGGCGGGTCGGGCAATGACACATTCGTTTTCGCTGCTGGCTTAGGCAAGGACACAGTCGCCGACTTCCAGAACACCGATGGTGTGCAGGACATCCTTCAGTTCGACAAGACGGTGTTTGCCGACTTCAGCGCGCTCCAATCGCACATGGCCGAGGTTGGCACGAGCGTCGTGATTACGGTCGACGCCAACAACACGATCGAGATTCGGAACACGACATTGAGCCAGCTTCACGCCGGCGATTTTCTGTTCGTCTGAGGCCAGCCGAGGGTCGCAGGAGCGCCTTCCCGTCCTGAAGAATTCACGATGCCAGCGCGGTCCGGATCATCCGCGCGAGGTCTGAGCTGAGGTAAGGCTTCGGCAGCAGCAGCACGCCGGCGTCGAGGCGGCCATGATGTACGATGGCGTTCTCGGTATAACCAGACGTATAAAGCACCTTGAGTTCCGGGCGCCGTTTCAGCGCCTCGGTCGCAAGCTGACGGCCGTTTAGTCCGCCGGGGATTATCACGTCAGTGAACAGCAGATCGAAGCGTTCGGGACCATCAATGATTGCCAGCGCCTCGGCGGCATTGCCGGCGGCCATCGTGTGGTACCCAAAACGGCTGATCTGCGTCACGACGTATTCGCGGACCAGCGGGTCGTCCTCGACAATCAGGATGGATTCGTCGCCGTGTTCGCCCCCCGAGATGCCAGCTTCGGCGGCTAGCGCGTCCGGGACACCCGCCGCCGCCGGCAGGTAAAGCTTCACGGTGGTGCCGTGGCCCTCTTCGCTGTAGATCTTGATATGTCCGTTCGACTGTTTGACGAAGCCGTAGACCATGCTGAGACCCAGCCCCGATCCCTTTCCGACCTCCTTGGTGGTGAAGAACGGTTCAAACACCTTGTCGAGCAGGCTGCCGGGGATTCCCTCCCCTGTGTCGCTCACCGCGATCATGACGTAGTTGCCCGGCTTGAGCTCGCTGGTCATGCCGGGGTAGGTCTCGTCGAGCACGACATTCCTGGTTTCGAGCGTCAGCTTGCCGCCATCAGGCATGGCGTCACGCGCATTCAGTGCGAGGTTGAGGATCGCCGTCGAGAGCTGACTGGGATCAATCAGGGCCGGCGCGGAATCGTGCGCCAGCATCGATTCGATTTCAATCTGTTCGCCGAGGGTCGGTCGCAGCAACCGTGCGGCATCGATGACCAGGGCGTTGACGTCGGTGTTGCGCGGCTGCAGCGGCTGTCGACGGGCGAAGGCCAGCAGATGCCGTGTCAGGTCGGCCCCCCTCGCCGCGGCGGAGCTGATCATATCGGTGATCTGGACGAGATGCGGACGATCCTTGACCGCCTCGCCGAGGATTTCGATGGTTCCGGTGATCACCGTCAGAATGTTGTTGAAGTCGTGCGCCACACCGCCGGTGAGTTGGCCGACGGCTTCCATCTTCTGCGCCTGCCGGACCTGGGCCTCGTTGGCCTCTATCTCCTGAAAACGTTTAACCATAGCCTCGGCCTTGCGCCGGTGCCGGATTTCCTCCTCAAGCGCCGCATTGGCTTGCGCAAGTTGCGTGCGTGACGGCAGCACCAGGATCCGCGGCAACTGCAGCAGCAGCCCCGCCGTGATCCCGATAGATATCAGCGCCAGGAAGCCTTTGGTGAGGCCTTCGATGTCGTAGGCCGGCACCCACAAAGTGAGGATCGACAGCAGCCGGGTCACCCCGCAGACCGTAACGAAGATGGCGAATGTCCCGAACACGCCGCGGAACGTAATATCGCGTCGCCGCCACACGAAGAACCCGAGGACGAACGCGGTAGCAAAGAAGGCGCCGGCGAGCATGGCGTCGGAAACCGCATTCAGCCAGATCAATTCCGGCTTCCACATCAAGCACGCGCCATGCGGGGTGAGCGTCGACATGTTCAGGATATCCTATTTGAGTTGAGACAGTGTTAGAGAGCCCACGCGCTCGGCCTTTCTCCATCCTGCCCGCTCGGCGCGGGAAAGGCGAGCGACCACGCGATGGAAGCGTCGCCGAGAGCGTCGATGAATTCGCGCCGACTCATGGCAAATCCGTCCCGGGCCGAGGCCATATTTTCGATACCTGGAACGATAGCACGCGGGGCCTCCGCGGCGTCGGAGATAATCATGCGCCCGCCGCCGCAAGCGACCTGCCGCGCGAGCGGTTTAGTCCAGCGGCACTTTTCCAACCCCGCGCGATGTCCGACCAACCGGCGCTACGATTGCTTTGCGCCTGCTAAACCCCCCGGTGGCAAACCGCCTCGACCTTGTTGCCGTCGGGATCGCGCAGGAACGCGCCGTAGTAGGCGGCATGATAGTGCCGCAGGCCGGGTGGTCCGTCATCGGTGCCGCCGGCGGCGATACCGGCGTGCCAGAACGCGTCGACCTCGCTTCGCGATTTTGCCTTGAAGCACCAATGGCGGCCGGTGGCCTCGTCCGGCCTCGCGCCCTTGTAGATGGCGATGTAGACGCGATCCGGATGCTCCGCGTCAGCCCGCTCGCCGTAGCCGAGCCAGCGGTCGCTGCGGCCGACCTTGACGACGTCGAGCGCCTTCATGATCGCGTCGTAGAACCGCTCGGCTGCGGCAAGATCGGACACCGTGATGGAGACGTGGTCCAGCATCGAACAGTCCTCGACGATAACCGAGACTACCTCAGCCGTCATTGCGAGCGAAGCGAAGCAATCCATTGCGCCACAGGTGGAGAGATGGATTGCTTCGTCGCTTCGCTCCCTTGCGCAAACGCTTCGCGTTTGTCGCAGGCAATGACGTGGATAGTTCGGAGCCTAAGCTTCGCGAGCGCTATGACGCCAGCTTCAGCCGCTCCAGCGCTTCCTGCAATTTCGCCTTTCGCGCCACCGCCGCCTCGCGCTTTTCCTTTTCCTCTTCGACGATCTCCTCCGGCGCGTTCGCCACGAATTTCTCGTTGCCGAGTTTTGCATCCACTCGCTTGATGTCGGCGTCGGCCTTGACGATTTCCTTCTCGAGCCGCGTCTTTTCCGCGGAAAGATCGATCACGCCTTTCAGTGGCAGCGCCACCACCTCGCCGCGCACGAGCAACTGCACGGCGCCCTCCGGCGGGCGATCGGCAAAGGAAATATCCGCCAGACGCGCCAGGCGTTTCACGGTGTCGTTCCAGCGCTGCGCGCGCCCTTGGGTCTCCGTGGACGCACCCGACAGCACCAGCGGGATCAAGGTGGCCGGCGGAATGTTCATTTCCGAGCGCACCGAACGGATCGCGGTGACGAGATCGACCACCCAGCCGATTTCAGCCTCGGCCGCGGGATCGCTGAAATCGCCGGCGTCGAGCGCGGCCATGACCGGCGCGATCAGCGGATCGCCGGGTCCTGCCAGCGCCATCGAAGCGATCTGTTCCTCGGTCACCGCGCTCGCCTTGCGCGGCCATTCGGCCAGCACCAGCAGGCCGTCGCGCTTCGCCGTCACCGCCCAGAGTTCTTCGGTGATGAAGGGCATGAACGGATGCAGCAGCTTGAGGATTTCGTCCCGCGCCCAGGCGGTCATGGCGCGGGTCTCGGCCTTCGCGGCCCCCTCCTCGCCCATCAGCACCGGCTTTGCGAGTTCGACATACCAGTCGCAATAGACGTTCCAGACGAAGCGGTAGATCGCATTGGCCGCATCGTTGAAGCGATAGCCCTCGATCGCCTCGGTGACCTCGCGCGTGGCGCGCGACGTCTCATGCGCGATCCAGCGGTTCAAGGTTTCCTTCGCCGCCGTCGGATCGAAGCCCGCGGGCTTCTCGCAGCCGTTCATCTCGGCAAAGCGAGAGGCGTTCCACAGCTTGGTTGCAAAATTTCGATTGGTTTCGACCAGTTGCGGCGACAGCTTGATGTCGTGGCTGTGGGCCGCGCCGCGCGCCAGCGCAAAGCGCAGCGCATCCGCGCCAAAGTCATCGATGACGCCGAGCGGATCGATGACGTTGCCTTTCGACTTCGACATCTTGGCGCCCTTCTCGTCGCGAACCAGGCGGTGGATGTAGACGGTCGAGAACGGCGCATCCTTCATGAAGTGCAGGCCCATCATCATCATCCGGGCGACCCAGAAGAAGATGATGTCCCAGCCGGTGACGAGGACGTTGGTCGGATAATAGCGCTTCACTTCCGGCGTTTCGTCCGGCCAGCCGAGCGTCGAGAACGGCCACAGGCCTGACGAGAACCAGGTATCGAGCACGTCTTCATCTCTGACGATGAAGCCCTCGCGTTTGGCAGGGTCCAGCGCCATCTCGCGCCCCTGCTCTTCCGTGATGACTTCCTGCTCGACGTAGTAACCGAGCGCGTTGCCGACGGCTTCCTCTTCGGTCTCGGCGACGAACACCTTGCCGTCGGGTCCGTACCATGCCGGGATCTGGTGGCCCCACCAGAGCTGACGCGAGATGCACCAGGGTTGGATGTTTTCCATCCATTCGAAATAGGTCTTTTCCCAGTTCTTCGGCACGAACGTGGTCGCGCCCGAGCGCACGGCCGCGATCGCCGGCTGCGCCATGGTCCTGGCGTCGACATACCACTGGTCGGTCAGGTAAGGCTCGATGACCACGTTGGAGCGGTCGCCGTGCGGCACCGTGTGCGTGTACGGCTCGACCTTGTCCAGGAAACCGAAATCCTCCAGCCGTGCCACGATCTGCTTGCGCGCGGCGAAGCGCTCGACGCTGTGCAATTCTTCTGCAAACTGGTCCGCGCCCTCAGGCAATCCGCGCAGATAATCCTCATTGCCAACGAGGGCCATGCAGCCCTCGCGATCGAACACGTTGATCTGCGGCAGGCCGTGCCGCTGGCCGACCTCGAAGTCGTTGAAGTCGTGTGCCGGCGTGATCTTGACCGCACCCGATCCCTTCTCGGGATCAGCGTAATCGTCGCCGATGATCGGGATGCGGCGGCCGACCAGCGGCAGGATGACGTGCTGGCCGATCAGGTGCCCGAGACGCTCGTTCTCCGGATGCACCGCAACAGCGGTATCGCCGAGCATCGTCTCGGGCCGCACCGTCGCCACCACGATGAAAGTCGAGGGATCGTCGGGGCTGAACGTCTTGCCCCCGATCGGATAGCGCAAATACCAAAGGCTGCCCTTGACCTCGACCTGCAGCACCTCGAGATCGGAGATCGCGGTCACCAGCTTCGGATCCCAGTTGACCAGCCGCTTGTCCTTGTAGATCAGGCCTTCGCGGTGCAACTGGACGAACACCTTCACGACGGCCCGCGACAGGCCTTCGTCCATCGTAAAGCGCTCGCGCGACCAGTCGCAGGAGGCGCCCAGCCGTTTCAACTGGTTGACGATGGTGTCGCCGCTCTCGGCCTTCCACTGCCAGACGCGTTCGAGGAATTTGGCGCGGCCGAGGTCGCGCCGGTGCTCCTGCCGTTCCATCAATTGCCGTTCGACCACCATCTGGGTCGCGATGCCGGCGTGATCAGTGCCGGGCTGCCACAGCACGTCGCGGCCGCGCATGCGCTCGAAGCGGCAGAGAATATCCTGCAGCGTATTGTTCAGTGCGTGGCCCATATGAAGCGAGCCCGTCACGTTCGGCGGCGGGATCACGATGGTGAACGGCGCGGCGTCTTTTCGTTCCAGGCGGCCGGCCTTGAACGCACCGCTCTCCTCCCAGATCCGGGACATGCGGCTCTCGATATCGGCGGGCTGGTAGTTTTTCTCGATCATGGCACTGCAATTGGAGATGATGGGGGCGCCCTTGAGCAAAACCGTCGCCGGTCCTCTCAAAGAATGTAAATCAAATCAACGTGGTAGCGCCCGGTTTGGATGCGATCGGCGCCGGGCCGCGCCCCTAGAAAGCCGCCGCAGCGCCTCAAGTCAACCTGACAACGCGGGTCCAGGGCAGCGGGGACCCGAGGTAACGCCGGTTTGAAGCACGGGGTTCGCGATCGACGCCCGCCGAGGCGGCCTTGATACAGCCTCGACGCAGCCTCAACTTAGCCCTTGGGACTAGCGCCCGCCGCGCGAAACCCGTTCGATTTCGGCCTTGACGATCCGCTCCACCAGTCCCGGCAGATTGTCGTCGAGCCAGGATTTCAGCATTGGCCGCAGCATTTCCTTGACCAGATCTTCCAGCGTCCGCGCGTTGTTGCTCAGCACGGTATTGGCCAGCGAGTTGAAGGCGGATTCCACGGCGGAGACGGTCGAATGCGATAAAATCGGTCGCGCTGGCGCGCTCTCGAACGGCGGCTCATAGGCCGGCTGGCGACGTGACGCCTTGGCTTCGGTGAATTCGATGTCGTCCTGCGGATCGACCTTGCTGAATGTTGCCGCGGCGGGGGCTGGTGCAGGCTCGGGCAATGCCATCTCGTCGGTGAGTTCGAAAACATCGGCCTCGGGCGCCGCCGGCCTGATATCCGCCTCGGGCGTCGCCGCATCGAGGCTCGCCAGCATCGCGTCGATGTCGTCCTGGTTGTTGTTGGCGACCGGTTCGGGCGCAGGCGGTGGTGGCGGCGGGGCTGGTTTCGGCGCGGCAACCGGCTTCGGCGCCGGAGCGATCGCCGACGGCGGGATATCCTTCATCACGGCCGGCTTCACGGCGGCCGGCGCGCTCGCCGGCTTTTCGGCAGCCGCAGGCTTAGCCTCGTCGTCGGCAATGATGCGACGGATCGACGCCAGAATCTCCTCCATCGAGGGCTCTTGGACCTTTGCAGGTTGCGTCATCTCCGACTCCACATCGAAACCATTTTACATCAAAGCCACGAAGGAATTGCCGGTTCCGGATATCGAGGCCGGGATTTTCATCGCACAAGCCCGACTTGTCCCCAGATCAAGCCCGCCCGCGGCATCGCGCGCAGGTCCTGCTCCCCTCAAAACGATCCCGACACGCGTCCGTGAGATGCAAAGACACGGGCCACGAATCGCTCAGCTCGCCCCGGAAACGGTACGTCATGGCCACAATTGATTGCAAGCAAAGCGCCCGGCGCTTCAGGCGCCGGGCGACGATTTCATCCCGCCTGTGCGGAAATAGACTCGGAGATCAGCGGCCGTCGGGTGTGCGAACGCCGGCCCAGCTATCGCGCACCTGATGATAGTGCACGCTCGGGTCATAGACCGTGGTGGGCAGGTTCATCACGGTCGGCGACAGCCGGCCGACCGTGTTCAGCACGGAGTATGACGCAACCACCCGATCATGCTGCGCGGTAACGAGCGCAACGCGCGCGTTGACCAGCGCCTGCTGTGCGTTCAGCACGTCGAGCGTGGTGCGCTGTCCGGCCTTGGCTTCCTCGCGCACGCCGTTCAACGCGATTTCCGACGCCGTCACCTGCGCTTGGGCCGATTGCACCTGCGCCTTGCCGGCGACGAGCTGTCCCCATGCCGTGACCACGTTGGCGCGGGTCTGGTCGCGGGTCTGATCGAGAACGAGGCGCTGCTGCGCCACCGTTTCCTTGGACTGACGGATCAACGAATATTCGGCGCCGCCCTGATAGATCGGGACCGAAAGCTGCGCGGTCGCGGAGGCGCCGAACGCGCGGTACTGGATCAGGCTCTGCTCATAGGACTGCTGAACCGCGGCCTGCAACGTGACCGTCGGCAACAGCGCGCCTTCGGCCACCTTGACCTGGAGGTAGCTGACGTCGATGCCGAACATCGCCGCAGTGACGTTCGGATTTTGCGTCAGGCCGAGCTCGACGGCGGCCGGCAATGTCCCCGGCAGGAAGCGGTCGACGGGCGAGCCCGGCGCAAGGTTTTGGGGTTCGTTACCGATGATACGGCGGAAGTTCGAGCGCGTCGTCGTCAGATTGGCTTCCGCGGTCAACAGCTGCGTCTTGCCGGCGGCGAGTTGCGCCTCCGACTGCGCGACGTCGGTGCGGGTGACTTCGCCGACGTTGAAGCGGTCGCGCGTCTGTTTCAGCGTCTGCTCGAGCACGCGAACGTTGCTCTTCTGCACCTCGACGATCGCGGAATCGCGCAGATAGTCCATGTAGCTTGTCGCGGCACTGAGCAAGACGGTCTGTTCGAGTGCGCGCAAGGCTTCGCGCGCGCCGGAAACCTGCCCCTCGGCCGCCCTGGTCCTGTTCGCGGTCTGCTGGCCGTTGAACAGCGTCTGCGTGATCGTCGCGCCGACGCTGCGCGGCGCGTTGGAGCCGTTAATTGGGGGGACCCTTCCGACATTGAGGTCGCCGGTCTGGGTAAGGCTGTCGGTGTATTGGTAGCCGGCGCTCGCGGTGACCGCGACTTTCGGCCGGTAGCCCGACAGCGCCTGCGGCACGTTCTCGTCGGTGAAGCGCACCTGCGCGCGCTGCGCGTTGAGCTGCGGATTGTTCTGATAGGCGCGCACCAAGGCCGCCTCAATTGTGTCGGCCAAGACGGGCGTCGAGCCCATGCATACTAATAGAAGGGCCGAAGCTGCAGCTCCGGCAAATTCCTTCACCCCACGCATCCCAAGCAATCCAATCTTTTTTGGTCGCCCGGCCCATGATCATGGTTGCACATGATCCTTAACCGAACGTCGCTTCACTCGAAGTGAGTCCCGGCTCACCTTAGTCCGCACGTAGGCTGGACGGAACTACTCCGCAAGCAAACGCCGTCGAAACTCTTCACGTGGGGCAATCGTGCCACACTTCTGATTTCGAAGGGGATTTAGCCGGCCGCGAAGGGCGAATATTGGGCGTGGAAACGGCTGAAACGCTAGAAAACGAAGGCCGGAACAAGTTCCATGCCGGGCAGCACCGGGGCGGCGGCATCGAACAGCGTCCGGTGACCGAAATCGCCATGCGAAGCGGTCACGATGGTAGCCCGTGCCGGCCGTGACATCGCAAAGACGCCCACCAACCGGCCGCCGCTGCGCAATTGCCGGTAGAGCTGCTCCGGCACGATCTCGGTCGCGCCGTTCAGCACGATGACATCATAAGGCGCGCCTGCCGCGTCGCCATCGGCCGGCGCCGCGGGGCGGACCGTCACGTTTCCACAGCCATTGCGGGCCAGGCTAGCCTGCGCCTTCGCCGCCAGCGCCGAATCGCTTTCGGTTGCGGTCACCTGGGGAGCGAATCGGGCGATCACGGCGGCGGCGTATCCGGTGGCGCAGCCGACCACCAGGACGCGGTCGCTCTCCTTGATGTCAGCCGCCTGCAGCATCTTTGCCAGCACCACCGGCTTGATCAGGAACCGCTTGACCGCGCCGCCTTCGCTGACATCGAGATCGAGATCCAGATAGGCCAGCGCCTGCTTGTTTTCGGGAACGAAGGCCTCGCGCGGCACCGCCAGCATGGCATCGAGAATTCGGATATCGGTCACGTCGCTCGGACGTACCTGACCATCGACCATTTTCTGGCGCGCGGTCGCAAAACCGGACATAGGCTAAGATCCTGAGAGCATGCGGCATAGCCGCCGAAAGAGCTGAAACCGCGTCATCTTTGGTACAAGCTCCGGCAAAACGCAACATGCGGGCGGCTGTTGCCGAGCTGCCTCCGGTGGCGCGGGCAAGCCGCCAGAAAGCCGCCTATTCGATCGCCACAGCGAGCCGGGCGATCAGCCGCGCGACTTCATCCAGGTGCTCGGTATCATGCGCTTCAATGGCTTGCGCGAGTCGATGCAGGCATTCGTCGTCACTCATGGCGGGAATGTCGCTTGGGACGATCGAAGGAACCGCGCGTATCAGGTCGTTCACAATGGCTGGCATCGAATCAGCTCCCATGAAACCCGGACCCGATCGAACCTTTTGGGCGATTGCGTCGAATTGGCGGCCCGATCGATCACACCTGTGTATGACGGATTTGCGCCCTGCCTGGTTCCAGCCACCGCCTGTCCGGGGCAAAAACAACGACAAATGGTTGTAGCACAGGGGCTTTCTCGCCCCGCTTCAAGCAAGCGCGCAGCCTGTGAATTGGTCCTTTGCAAGCCCGAAAGGCTTTGTTATACGCTGCCCGCTCGCGAACCTTGTTTCGCCTGTTCCTCGGTAGCTCAGCGGTAGAGCATTCGACTGTTAATCGAATGGTCGCTGGTTCGAATCCAGCCCGGGGAGCCAGTTACGGCTTTATGTCCTCCGATACGACAGATTAAATCCCGGCCAGCGCGGCATAATACGCCCACTGGGGCCGAGAAGCCTCGCCGCATTTTGCCGGATATCTTTTCCGCAATTCGCAAGCTGTCGCGCGCGCCACGAAACGGCTGCGCCGGCCGGTGTTCTGGCCCGAAGCCATCGGACTTTGAAAAGCCGCCCGCCCAGCCCGGCCAGCACTTCCTTTCAGGCGAACATGATTCGCCCTACAACCCGGGGATTGATATTTAATTCTGAAAATTAAATCTACTCCCTTGACTAGCTATATAATAGCTGAGAGGGTCCCATTATAATAAATCGTTAATAAGCTGGGGTGTCCGACATGGGCAAGGTATTTAAAATTCTAACCGCAGGTTTGCTCGCCGCTGCAGTGCATTCACCGGCCAATGCAGCACTCGTGAGCTTCACCGGCGACGGCAATTTTTCCAACATCACGAATTGCGGCGGCAGCCCCAGTTGTTCCATTACCAACAACGGCAATGTGCTCAAAATGTCGGGCGCATCCGACTATCAAAACAAGCCGAGCACGCTGACCATCACGGACATCGTCGGCACCAACATCCCGACCGATAAGAACGATTACGTTATCGGCAAGATCACCTGGGTGAACCTGGCCACCCGCAACACCGACCAGAACTTCAACGTCAACTACACGTTCTCGCTGAACTTCACCTCGCCGAGCAATGCGTTTGATTCTCAGGTGTTCAACCTGAACATCCGGCAGACGACCAACCCGTCGCCTGACAACGTGTTCAACATCACCCAGGCAACGCTCAACAACCTGGGTCCATTCACCCTCAACGGCGTTACGGTTTCCGACATTCACTTCGTTGAATATGGCGATGGATGGTACGACGGCACCAAATGGGTGAATCCGGAGTGCGGAACGTCGACGCTCAAGATCGTGGCAGACTTCACCGCCGTAGCTGCGGTCCCGGAACCGTCGACCTGGGCGATGATGATCCTCGGCTTCGGCGGCGTCGGCTTCATGGCCTATCGCCGCAAGCGGAATGGAAGCGCTCTCACGGCTGCCTGATCTCACGCGCTGAAAACAATTCGAAAGCCGCCCCCTGATCCGGGGCGGCTTTTGTTTGTCGGCATCTCCGGCGCCCTATTTTGCCGCAATCGCCGCAATAAACAGCGCGCAAGCTGCCGTGGATGCGACCGTCCGCACGTGGTTCCACAACGTCCAGTCCGTCAGATAGCGCGCCCACAGCGAGGCGGCCTCGGGGCTTGCGGGGTCGGCCGCGGCAAGCGCGTTGTTCAAGGGCACGTTGAAGATCATCGTGACGACGAACATACCGAGCACATAGAGCACGCCGCCAGCTACCATGGCCATCGCGCCGGGCTCGCCCCAGCGAAACAGCGCGATCACCGCCAGTGCTGTGCTCGCAGCCGTCGTTGCCAGGAAAATCGGCAGGAACAGCGATTGGACGATCGCTATGTTGATCGCATTCATCGCCGCGATGCCTGCCGCCTGCCCGATGCGGCCAAGCGCCGTCATGATGAAGGCCGAAAACGCGAAATAAAGACCGGCGAGCAGGCCGCAGCCAACAGCGGAAAACCACAGCAGGCCGACTATCAACATCTGCAGCATGATCATGCCCTCCAGACACCGGTCGCCGCGGTTCGGCTGATGTAATCGGCAAAGTCGCGCGCGGGGCGGCCGAGCGCCTGTTCGACGCCGTGCGCGACTTCAGAATTGCGCCCGTCGAGCACCACGGTGAACAACTCAAGCAGAAGCGCGATGTATTCCTCAGGGACATGGGACCGCATGCCGGCTGCAAAATCTTCCGAACCGATCTGCCGATAGTGCACCGGCCGCCCGGCGGCCCGGGCGATCTCGGCCACGGCCTGCGCAAACGTCAGCGCGCGCGGCCCCGTCACCTCATAGACCTTGCCGGCATGACGCCGATCCGTCAGCGCGGCGACGACGACCTCGGCGATGTCATCGGCGTCGATGAACGGTTCGGGCACGGCGCCCGCCGGCAAGGCGATCTCGCCGGCCAGCACGCCGTCGAGCAGATAGCCTTCGGAAAAATTCTGGTCGAACCAGCTTGCGCGCACGATGGTCCAGGGAACGCCGGATTGCTGCAACGCCGCCTCCGCCCGTTGCGCCCCCGGCTCGCCGCGGCCCGACAGCAATACGACGCGCTCCAGTCCGTTCGCGCGCGCCAGCCGGCTGACCTCCGCGATCGCCTCGGCGGCGCCCTCGACGGCAAGATCCGGCTGGAAGGTGACATAGGCCATCGAGACGCCGGCAAGCGCGGCCGGCCATGTCTCGGGCCGGGTCCAGTCGAACAGAATGGGCGTCGAACGCGACACCGGCCGCGTCGGGACGCCGCTCGCCCTTAGCAGCGCATTGACACGCGCCCCGGTCTTGCCGGCGCCGCCGATGATCAGGATCGGAAGTTCTGACATGGATCATCCTTTCGGAACACAATACGAGAATATCTCGTATTTGCTAAACCCGATAAACTCTCGTATTAGTAACGTCAAGTCGCTTTTATGTGAGAGGACCGATGCCGAGGGGAAAAGCCGGACAGAAAGCCGCCGAAGCAGGCGCTGGGGGATTGGCGCGCCTCGTCCCGACCCAGCAGCGCAGCCGCGAGCGGTTCGAGAAAATCCTCGCATGCGCGGCAGCGCTGATGGCTGAAAAGGGCAGCGAAGCCTTCCGCATGAGCGACGTCGTCGAACGCAGCGGCGTGCCGTTCGGCTCGCTCTATCAATACTTTCCCGACAAGACCGCGATCATCGGCACGCTGGCGGGACGCTACAACGCGGTTGGCCGCGACTGCGTCCGGCGCGACCTCGCCGTGGTCAGGAACGCGAGGGACCTGCATCCGGCTTTGTGCCGCATTACCGACAGCTACTATCAGATGTTCATGGACGTGCCGGTGATGCGCGATATCTGGCAAGCGACGCAGGCCGACCGTGCCTTGCAAAAACTCGACGAGGAGGACGGCATCTATCTCGCCGGGCTGCTCGGCGACGCGCTGCGGCGAATCGCACCCGGCACGCCCGCAACCGCCCTCGCCTCGTTTTCCCAACTGATCATGACGCTGATCGCCGCCACAGTCCGCCACGCCATTACGCAGGACGCGAAGGAAGCTGCCCGCATTCTCACTTTGTTCAAGCGGATGCTGCCGAAGAATCTGGCCGCGCTGGAAATATAAGGAAGCGGTTGGTGCTCACTGTTCGAACACCGCAGCGCAGGCCGGGCTCAGGCTCGACTTCTGCCGGCGCAGGCATGCGGTAATCGCCCGGGCGTTCGGGATCTCGCCGGCGCAGAGGCGGTAGACGTCGGGCGTGCAGGCCCGGCGCTGTTCGGGGGTGCCTTGCTGGGCAGCGGCCGAGCCGCTCGCCATCAGCGTGAGCAGGAAGCCGAGCGTCGAAGCCCGGCGCGAACGAAAGAGCCCTGCCGCACTTCGCGCAAACCGTGCCTTCATCACCGCGTCTCCCTGGATCGTGCCTACCTTGACAAGGCCGGCGTCATCCAGGCGAATACGCGAACTAAATTTTGCAAAAAGTGATTTTTCTCACACTCGACCCCGCCTGCGCGGGGTTAGCGTTTGAGCGGGGAACTCAACACTTCAGTAACCAGCTTTGCCGCGGTCGGCGAATCGTTAAAATTCGAGCGATCCGCTCAATCTGGAAACAAAATAGTTTTGCGACCATCGCCTCTGGAACCCCGGAGAGCGCGATGAGCGAAGTTGAATACGACTTGCTGCTGGAAGCCGTTCAAACGGCTGTTGCGCCAGTCCCGGAGGATGATTTCGTGGTCCAGACACAGCGCTCTTATCCGTCGCCGCGTGCCGCCAACGACAACCGGGGCCCGTGGCCGTTGGTTCCGTTTCCCGAGGGCTGGTACGCCGTCTGCTGAAGCACGGCTGGCCTCCTGCGGCCTCTCCTATAATCGGCCTAAGCCATTGATTATATGGATGGAGGCCACGACCAGAATTGAACTGGTGTACACGGTTTTGCAGACCGTTGCGTAACCACTCCGCCACGTGGCCCCATCGGGCGCACTCATATACGCCCTGCCCCGGATAGGCAACCAAGCAGCGCTGGCCCTGCGCAGCACTGGTTAGCGAACCACAGCCCCCTCAACCGGCGGACATATCGTCCATCCGAAAGCGCACTGGGGCCACACCCACAGAACACGTGGGTGCACTGGCGGAAATCGCTCGGCATTGAGTAGCTAAGGAAACCGCACTCCTCTGTTCGGCGTGACATCAGGCTGCCCCCACATTACGCCCGGCCCAGAACGGCCGGTCGTCGGGCCGTGCATGCTATGTTGGTCATCCACGCGAATCAGGGAGACCTGTCGATGTTCTTGAAGATTGGCAATGACTACATCAACACCGCGCAGATCAGGCGCATTCGGCCGTTCGTGAAAGAGAACGATCGTGGGCACTATGTCATGGTCGAGATGCTGGACGGGGCGAAGATCGAAGGTCACTGCAAAGAAGATCGCGTTGCCGCGCTCACGCGGCACTATCTGCCCGCTCCGTCCGGGACCGAAGTTTCCATCTGGGCGAACGAGTCGGGCACGCTTCAACCGATCGCCGAGTTGCAGAGGGAGACGCTTGTGGGCTTTGCTTACGACGGCTTCGAGGAACTATGTCCGGTCACTGTCGAATCGGGAGTGTTAGAGTCGCCATATAATCTCAAGTCGCCAGATGGGCGTGTGCGGGCATCATGGGGTGAGGAGTTCGAGTCCGAAGACAAAATGATCGCCGCTGCTCGAACGCGGTTCGCCAAGGCGGCTTGATCTCGAGCTTCGAGTGCCGTTGCCACAATTCCTTTATCGCCTGTTCGGTAGAGAGCCCGAATTCGCCCCCTCAGCCGGCGGGCGTATCGCCGAGACGGTTGTTCCGAAGGCCGAGCTTGGCCGTCCTTGCGCGGATGCCGCCGACCGTCCGCTTCATTTCCAGCGCGATGGCTCTCGGCGGCTTGCCGCTGCCAATCAACGATCGCAGCAGGGCATCGTCTGCCGCCGTCCATTCAGCGCCGTTCAGTTGAAAGCGCTCTTCGCGGCTCGCTTCCCTGGTTGGCGGAGCAAACCTCATCCAGCCCAGCGTCTCATGGAAAATGACAACGAAGGCGATCCAGAGAACGATGGCGCGCCCCTCGGACAAGGCGGCAGATTTGATATGTCCCGCGCTGAAACTAGCCGGCACCAAGGTGCTCAGGGCAGGCCAGGTGTCTCCTGCGATCGAATTGACGGCATATACGTACAGCGACACGAACGGGCCGGAGGCGATGGCACCGATGGCCGCAATCAGCCAAAGCGGCAGTTTGCCCCGGACTCTCTGGCTCACCAATTGGGTGACGAGGCCGCTCAGCCACCAGGGCACAATGGCGAGCGAGAGGACATAGACGGTCGCGTCGGCGGCGCCCATGATGGCCGTATACGGCCCGAGAATGGCCGAAAGCACCGCCAGCACGATCGGAACGCCGCAGAAGAAAACCAGATCGATCAAAGCCTGTTTCGACAGGCGCAAATGCGCAACCAATTCCATCCCGTTGCTCCGCTTGCATCCGACGCATCCGTCATAGTGCGGGGGAAAGAATGGAGCAACCATCGTAACCCGGAATCGGCGTCACAAGGCCCGACCTCGGCAGACCCTGCAGCTTAATCTTGCGGGTTATGATACAAACTTACGGGCACATGCCTTACGCGAAATTCGAGCCCTGTTCGCTCGTGCGTGTGTCGGGAATTGAGAACAAGCGGGTTTTTGTCGCACACTGTAATGGTCGCTTTCGCGTCGGCCTTAGCCAGATGCGCGAACCATTTTGCCATGACATTATCTACACGAGGCCCCTTACAATAAATAATCAACGAACCATCGTTCTGTCCCAGCATACCGGTCGAGTATCGCCTGCATAGTTGCTGCAGCCCCTTGAATAGCCATTTGTAGCTTGAATGAATTTTTGCTTCCGCCAGCCACAAGAAACCATCGACACCTTTGATAACGATGTCGCGGTGGCCGCCAACGTCGGTGTCATGAGAAGCATCAAATCCCAGAGCGTTGAGCTCAACGATGATGTCAGTCGTCAGGGAATCCTCGTCCCGGTCAATCCGATGATGGGCCGTTTTCGTATGTTCGAGAACGATCCAATCGATTGCAGCATTGACTGATTCAACTCTGTCAGCATTAGAAGCCGCAAACATATAGTTTATCTGAATGATCCTAGGTGCCGATCCACCAAAAATCATCTTCAGATCGCGCAATGAAAAACGATCGTCTTGCGTCACAATGGCATCACAACATCTGTATTTGCGGCAAGTTTAGCACTTCGCGATAGTTTCAGAAGAGAAGAGGATGGAACAAAATACAGGATTAACTTTCCTTCGAAGTCGTGGATCGATTGGCCCGTTTTAGGGTGGACGAATTTTCCCGACCGCAAAGTCTTGGAAAGAGTTTGCGGCGCGATCTGATACTCCATGCCGGCATCGTCAACGTATTTGCCCCTTGCCTCGAGTATTGCTCGATCAGACGTTGTCAAGATCGTCAAAGCGCGCAACAGATCTGAATCAACTTGCGTCTTTCCTACAATTTTACTGAGAGTGGAAAAATTCAACGATCCCAGTCGATGAGAATCCGGTCGCGTCACATGGTCGAGGATTTTAAGGCACAATCCTAACTCGGGATCATTGCGCAGGCTATCGCGCAACTGCTCTCGCAGATCCGCCAAAGGTTGCTCCAATGCCTCCATCGTTGAAGACGACCGCTCAAAGAGCATGCGACGCTCGAAAGACGTCGAGCGCATCATCGGATAGCGCTCGAAGATTCTCTCGCGTACAACCGAATAATCCGCTGCCATCAGACCGACCGGCTTCAAGAGGCCAGGAAACCATCGCGGCTCAGCAATCGTCTCGCACTGGAATACACGCCGATAAAACGCTTGGTGTTCGGCACGAACTCCCGCAAGCCCGAGATCGGCATTGAAATACCCGCACGCCATGCACGCCAAGCGAACCGTCAGATAAGGCAATTCCGGAAACCGCACGGGCTTATTGGGGTCGGCAACAAAGCGCGAAGGATCGATAATCACCTGGCCCAGATCAAGCTTGGGAAGAACGATATCGCCGAAGGTATCTGCCGAACATGACTCGCGCCACTCCGACGTCAGCACGCTGATCCGAAGCGAACTGTACAGCTCGTCTTGAAGGTAAACACCGAATGTCCACGAATTCGGTAGATCATCGTATTGATCCGTGACGCGCTGATCGTCAGATGGCCTGATCGCCCCCTCGCGCAGATAGGCGCGGTAGCGAAGCCGGTAGATATCTTCCTTTTCTTCCGTCGTTTGCGCCAGGCGATAGTCCACTTGATCAAGGATATCCGACCCCCGATCCTGAATTCGCGGGGCTATCTTTGATTGTTTCATGCGCTATGAGCCCTTGCCCAAAACGGACTTGGCAAGACTACCCATATTTCAACCGAAATGCCATTGAGTATCCCAAATCGGCACCGAACGCCTAACCCGCTTACGCCGCCCAAATCCCGCTTCTCTGACCCGGGTGCGGGGTTCGAGCCTGCAATCGGCGACACCGCGGCGCTGTCAAAACGCGCATCTGGTAAGGCGAACACGCCGTTTTCCTTCGGTGTCGGGCCGTCCAGCACATCCGAACGACCCTTCACCGAAATCTCGGTGCCCGCTGTGGCTTAAAACGCCCAGCTGATGGCCGCGACAACGAACGGCGCGGCCGCCACCAGGACCGGCCACAGCCGGAACATCAGGCGGCGAGATTACTACCTGCGGCAATTTTCTTTTTGAGCGTCTCGCACACGGTCCGAACTTCGGATGTCATCAGGGAACAATCCTCGATCTGCAGGAAGTAGCGCTTGCCTTCCTCGCGATAATTCGCCGCCAACTCCTTGATCTCGCTCACCGTGGCGTGCACGCCGGCAACCATCGCCTCACATTTCCTGGCGGCCTCGGTCAGTTCGGCACCGAGGGCTTCAATCTCTTTCACCGCCGCGTCGTATTCGCGGACCACGGCTTCGGCCGAGAGCTTGCCGACCTGATTGACCCCTTCCCTGTGCTCGACGTAGTCGGGCATCGGGCCTTTCGGCAACGGACGATCGTGGCTTTCGGACACTTCTCGGAGGACCGGCCCTCGCCGGGTTCTGCTGATTATATTGCCGATTTCTCCTTCCAGTTCATCAGCGTCGAGTAATGGAGAACGCGTCAGAATTTCTGTGCTTAAAGTCATCGACTAAGCTCCAAATTGTTACGCGGAGGGAAAGGAATTTATCACCGTCAAGGGCCGTGTCACCATTGTCCACAGCCGTTTCCGGGCAAAACAGGATTACCTATGTCGTGAGGCCGACATTGGAACCAGGCGGGTAACGGTGCAACAGTGGACACCCAGCGAGACACACGCACCTCGTCGACAACCCTCTGGTTGAAAGGTCGGAAGTCAGCCCCGCTTGCGCCGCCGATAGTCCTTCTTCTTCGGCTTGGGCGCGAGCTCGGGCATTTCGGCCTGCACTTCCCGATACCGCGCCAGCATTCGGTCAAAGCTGGCGTTGAGCGCCTCGGCGATCTCAGGCCGCTTTTCGAGCCCCGCCAGCAGCAGGCCTGCGGCCTCGATCGTGGAAAGGCCGTCGCCGCGCGGCTCCTTGCGGAGCTTGCCATAACGTGACGGGCGTTTCGGGCCCAGAATGACCCGCTGGCATTTCAGCATCCACGCATTGCGCCACCACAGCGCCTTGGCCTGGCTCCAGGTTCCGTCGAGCAGAACGATGCCTTCGATGTCGGACAGGATGGCGCGCTGGTGCGGCTCGACCTCGCCCTTCCGATTGATTGCGACGATCTCGGCATCGGTATCGAGATCGGCGACCTTGGCCGAGCCGAGATAAAGCACCGCCCAGCGCGAAGGATCATCGACCTTCCGTCCCAGCGCCTTGGACAGGCTTGGCCAGGACAGGCCGATTTTGACGACCGCATCCTTGAAATGCATCGCGGTCAGCCGCGCGGTGCCGAGCGCCCTGTCCTGCTCCTGCGGGTGCTGCAGGATCAACAGCGAGATGCGGCTCTTGATCGGCGTAACGCTGTCGCAGATACAGAGCGGCAGCGGCTTGCCGCAATGCGGACAGTCCGGGACCACCTCTTCGGCGGCGCCGGACTTGGAGACGCCGGACTTGGGGCCGCCGGACTTGGGGACGCCAAACTTGGGATTGGCTTGTTCTGACATTCGCCCGCTATACGCTTCGTGGCGGGTAATTCAACCGTTCGGCAGGCACCGTGACCGCCGGCGCCGCACTTGCAAGGCCGGCTGAAGCCGAAAAAGTTGCGGCCTTGTCCCTTTCACGAGAGTTTCGCCGAATACGCTCCGCAGCCGAACCGGGAGACGAAGAAGATGCTCTTGCATCGAATTTGGCGTTGGTGATGAGATGGTCCGAAACTGATATCGAGACGCTCCGCCTCACGGGTTCAGACCGCTGATCGTCAAGGCTGTGGAGATTGCGCGATTGTTGGTCATGGTGATAAACGACCCAAACTGCAACTGGAGAGCGTTGGAATGTCAGCAAGTGAAATGGGCAAGACGGCATTGAAACCATCGTTTGCCCCTTCGCCGTTAACGACTTTTTTTATAAAGCTTGCCGCTGTCACTTGTGCGGTGCTCGTGTTTTTTTATGTGGCCTTCACTCTTATTACGGGCTTCATCGAAGAGCGGGCGAATGAACTGGCGATACTAAAAGGTGGCCCGGCATTTTGGGGAACGATGGAAGAAAAATTGTACAAACTTGCCAGCGGCCCGGATTTGCCGCCTGAGAAGAAAGAAAAAATCGTCAGTGCTCTGCGAACCCTTTCCGTTCGCTACAAGCCATACGTCGATGCCATTGCGAGCGATGTGAAAAGCCAACAGCAACGCTGAGGCCTGCAAAAGCCCCTCGAAGCTTCTATTCGGCCGGCGCCGGGATCGCTGCCGGCCGGGATCGCTGCCGCAACCGGTCGATCAGCAGGTAGATCACCGGCGTCGTGTAGAGCGTCAGGATCTGCGACACGAACAACCCTCCGATGATGGTGATGCCGAGCGGCCGGCGCAGCTCGGTGCCGGGGCCGGTGGCAATGACCAGTGGAATGCCGGCAAACAGGGCTGCCATCGTCGTCATCAGGATCGGCCGGAAGCGGGCGCGGCACGCCTCGAAGATCGCGTCCGCCGACGACAGCCCGCGGTGGCGTTCGGCGTCGAGCGCGAAATCGACCATCATGATGCCGTTCTTCTTGACGATGCCGATCAACAGGATGATGCCGACAAAGGCAATCACCGTCAGCGGCGTGTTGGTCACCTGCAGCGCCAGCAGCGCGCCGAGGCCTGCCGACGGCAGCGTCGAAATGATCGTGATCGGGTGCGCCAGGCTCTCATAGAGCACGCCAAGCACGATATACATCGCCACCAGCGCGCCCAGGATCAGCAGCGGCTGCCGGCCGCTGGTCCTGTTGAAATCGCCGGCATTGCCGTCGAAACTGCCGCGGATGCCTTCCGGCATGTGCAGTTCCTCGACCGCGCGCTGGATGTTCGTGGTCGCGACCTCTAGCGGCACGTCGGGCAGCAGATTGAACGAGACCGTCGTCGAGGGAAACGATTGCGAGTGATACACCGCGAGCGGCGACAGGCCGCGCTGGTAGCGCACCACGGCCGATAGCGGCACCTGGGCGTCGTTGGCGCCGGCCACGAAGATACGCTCGAGGTTGGAGGGATCGCTCTGGAATTTCGGGTCGATTTCCAGCACCACCATGTACTGGTTGCGCTGGGTATAGATGATCGAGATCTGCCGTTGCGCGAACGCGTTGTTCAGGGCGTTGTCGATATCCTGGACGCGCACGCCGAGGCTTGACGCCGTCTTGCGGTCGATCACCAGCGACAATTGCAGCCCGCCGGGGTCGCGGTCGCTGGAAACGTCGGTGATGCCCTCCACTGTCTCCATGCGCTTGGCGACCAGCGGCGCCCATTTCTGCAGCAGGTCGAGGTTGGTGCTCGACAGCGTATACTGATAGTCGGAATCGCTCTGCCGTCCGCCGGTGCGGATGTCCTGCGCGGCGAACATGAACAGGCGGATGCCGGCGACCCGGTAGAGATTCCGCCGCAGCCGATCGATCACCTGCGCGGTCGACATACCCGCCCGCTCCTCCGGCGGCTTCAGGCTGATGAACATGGTGCCGCGGTTGGAACCGCCGCCGCCCGGGCCCGCGGTGCCGCCGAGGGACGAGCCAACACCGGCGACCGCCGGATCGGCCATCACGATGTCAGCCAGTTGCTGCTGCAGCCCAAGCATCGCCTGGAACGAGGTGTCGGGGGAAGCACGGGTCGCGCCGATCACGAGGCCACTGTCGTCAGTCGGGAAATAGCCTTTCGGGATCTTGATATAGAGCACCACCGTCAGCGCGATGGTTGCAAAGAACACGACCAGCGTCAGAAACGGGAATCCCAGCACCGCGCGCAGCGTCCAGGTGTAGAAGGAAACAATGCGCGACAGTGTGCCCTCGACCAGGCGGTCGAACCAGGTCGCGCGGTCCGACGTCGCCTCCTTGATGTAGTGCGCGCAGATCATCGGCGTGACCGTGAGCGAGACCACAGTCGACACCACGATGGCAAAGGTCAGCGTCAGCGAGAATTCGCGCAACAGCCGGCCGACGATCCCGTCCATGAAGATAAGCGGCGTAAACGCCGCGATCAGGGATAGGCTGATCGATAGCACGGTAAAGCCGATTTGCTTGGCGCCCTCCAGCGCTGCCGGGTAAGGCGCCATGCCGTGTTCAAGGTTGCGGTACATGTTCTCGATCATGACGATGGCGTCGTCGACCACGAAGCCGACCGAGATCGCGAGCGCCATCAGCGACAGATTGTCGATCGAGAAGCCGGCGAGCCACATGCCAGCGCAGGTGCCGGCCAGCGCCAGCGGCACCGAGACGCCGGCCGCGATGGTCGGCGTCAGCCGCCGCAGGAACGCGAACACGACAACCATCACCAGGAACGCCGTCGCCAGCAGCGTGTACTGCATATCGAGCACGCTGGCGCGGATGGTGCCGGTACGGTCGACCAGGGTCGAAATCTCTACCCCGCCTGGGAGCCACTGCTTCAGTTCCGGCAATAGCGCCCTCACCCGGTCGACCGTGTCGATGACGTTGGCGTCGCCCTGCTTGGTGATCTGGATCAACACCGCCGGCTGCTTGTTGAACCAGGCGATCGAGCGGCTGTTGCGGACGGAATCCTCGACGTCAGCGACGTCGGCAAGGCGGACGAAATTGCCGGCCGAGCTCTTGATGATGATGTCGCGGAATTCGGCCGCTGTGCGCATCTGCTTGTTGGTCGAAATCGTCTCGCTCTGGCGGCCGCCGTTGAAGATGCCGACCGGCCCCAGCGGATTGGCGTTGATGATGGCGAGCCGCACGTCGTCGGTGGCGATATCAGCATTCGACAGCGCCACCGGGTTGAGCGCGATCCGCACCGCCGGCTGGTCGGCGCCGGTGACGTTGACTTCGCCGACGCCCGGCACCTGCGAGATGCGCTGCGCGATCACGGTGTCGGCGACGTCATACATCGCGCTGGTCGTCAGCGTCTTCGACGTCAGCGCCAGCACGAATACCGGTGCGGCGGCGGGATTGGCCTTGCGGAAGCGCGGCAGCGACGGCAGGTCGCTCGGCAGGTCCGCCATCGAGGCATTGATCGCAGCCTGCACATCGCGCGCCGCGCGGTCGATGTCGCGACCGATCGAGAATTGCAACTGGATGCTGGTGGTGCCGAGCGAACTGGTCGACGTGATCTGGTCGAGGCCCGCGATCTGGCCGAGCCGGCGTTCCAAGGGTGCTGCGACCGTCGACGCCATCACGGAAGGATCGGCGCCGGGCCGCGTGGCCGACACCCGGATCATCGGGAAGTCGACATTGGGCACCGACGAGACCGGCAGAAAGACATAGGCGACGATGCCGACCAGAAAGAGCCCAATCGCCAGCAGCGTGGTGCCAACCGGCCGCCGGATGAAGGGCTCCGAGATCGATGCCATCTATTGCATCCCCTCGGTGGCCCCGGCAACCGTCGGCCCGGGAGGCCCTGGGTCCGGCACCGCCTTCTCGATTTTGCGATTGATCCGGTCCAGCGCCAGATAGATCACCGGCGTCGTATAGAGCGTCAGCAACTGGCTCAGCAGCAAGCCGCCGATGATGGAGATGCCGAGGGGAAACCGCAATTCGGCGCCGGTGCCGCTTTCGATCGCCAGCGGCAGCGCGCCGAACAGCGCGGCCAGCGTCGTCATCATGATCGGACGGAAGCGCAACAGGCAGGCCTGCACGATGGCTTCATTAGGCGACATGCCCTGATGCCGCTCCGCCTCCAATGCGAAGTCGATCATCATGATCGCGTTCTTCTTGACGATGCCCATCAACAGAATGATGCCGATCAGGCCGATCACCGACAGGTCCTGCCCGAACAGCATCAACGCCAGGATGGCGCCGACGCCTGCGGACGGCAGCGTCGAGAGAATGGTGATCGGGTGGATGTAGCTCTCGTAGAGCACGCCGAGCACGATGTAGATGGTGACGATCGCCGCCAGAATGAGCCATGGCTGTCCGGCCAGCGATTTCGAGAACTCGGCCGCGTCGCCGGCATAGACGCCGACGATGCTGCCGGGCATGCCGATATTGGTCTCGATCTTCTTGACCGCCTCGACGGCATCGCCCAGCGCCTCGCCGGGCGCGAGGTTGAAGCTGAGCGAGACGGCTGGAAACTGCGCCAGATGCGAGATCGCCAGCGGCGCGGTGGTGCGGGTGAGCGTCGCCACCGCCGACAGTGGCACCTGGGCGCCCGGGGCGCCTGCGGTCGTACTCGCGGCCCCCGGCAGATAGAGCTTCGAGAGGATCGACGGATCGCGCTGGTACATCGGCATCGCCTCCAGCACCACGCGATACTGGTTGGCCTGGCCGTAGATCGTCGAAATCTGCCGCTGCGCGAAGGCATCGTTGAGGGTGTCGTTGACCGCCTGGAGGCTGACGCCGAGCTGGCCGGCGCGCTGGCGGTTGATGTCGAGCGCGGCGCGCAAGCCGCCTTCCTGCGCTTCCGAGGAGACGTCGCGGAACAGCGGATCGCGGCGCATTTCGGCAATCAGCTTCTGCGACCATAGCGAGACCTGCGCCGCATCGGTGCCGGTCAGCGTATACTGGTACTGCGAGCGGCTCGACTGGGTCGAGATCTGCACGTCCTGCACCGGCTGGAAATAGATGGTCATGCCGGGGATCGACGCGGTGCGTTGCTTCAGCCTATCGACCACGACGGAAATGTCGTCTTGCCGCTCGCCGCGCGGCCGCAGCGTCATCACCAGGCGCCCGACATTGGTGGTCGGGTTGACCGAGCCGGCCCCGATCACGGAGACCACGCCGACGACGTCAGGATCGGCCTGGATCGCAGCCGCTGCCGCCGCCTGCCGGCTTTGCATCTCGGCAAAGGAAACGTCGGCGCCGGCCTCGGTCACCGCCGTGATCGACGCGGTGTCCTGCAGCGGCAAAAAGCCCTTCGGCGCGATCACGTACATCACGAGGGTCGCAGCGATGGTGGCGAACGTTACAACCAAAGTCGCGCGCTGGCGCTGCAGCACCCACAGCAGCGTGCGATGGTAGAGGGCGACCATGTGGTCGATACCACGGCTGACGGCGGTGAGCCCCGGGACCGTCATCTCCTCGCCGACATGCTTGAGCAGTCGCGAGCACATCATCGGCGTCAGCGTCAGCGAGACGATCGCCGACGTCACCACCGCGATCGTCAGCGTGAGTGCGAATTCGCGGAACATGCGCCCGACCAGCCCGGACATGAACAATAGCGGGATGAACACCGCGATCAGCGACACCGTCAGCGAAATCACGGTGAAGCCGATTTCGCTGGCGCCCTTGAGCGACGCCTCCATGACGGATTCACCGTTCTCCATGTGCCGGACGATGTTCTCGATCATCACGATCGCATCGTCGACCACGAACCCCGTTCCGATCGTCAGCGCCATCAGCGACAGATTGTCGAGGCTGAAGCCCGAAAAATACATGATGCCGAAGCTGGTGATCAGCGATAGCGGCAGCGCCACGCCCGCGATCAGGGTCGCGCGCAGCGACCGCAGGAACAGCAGCACTACCAACGTCACCAGCACTACGGAAAGGATCAGCGTGAACTGCACGTCGCGGACGGACGCCCGAATGGTGACGGTGCGGTCGGAGACGATGGTCAGGTTGACGCCGGCCGGGATCGCGCGCTGCACCTTGGGAATTTCCGCACGGATCTGCCGGACCACCTCGATCACGTTGGCCCCGGGTTGCCGCTGGATGTCGATGATCACGGCCGGCGTGCCCTGATACCAGCCGCCGGTGCGGTCGTTCTCCAGCCCGTCGATGATGATGGCGACGTCGCCGATCGTGACCGGCGAACCGTTGCGATAGGCGATGATGATCGGCTTGTAAGCATCAGCCACCGCGATCTGGTCATTGGCGGCGATGGTGTAGGCCTGCTGCGCGCCGTCGAGCGATCCCTTCGGCCCCGACACGTTGGCGCCCGCGATGGCGTTGCGCAGATCCTCCATCGAGATGCCGTAGGCGGCGAGCCGCGCCAGATCGGCCTGCACCCTCACCGCGGGCTTGAGCCCGCCGAGGATTGCAACGCGCCCGACGCCGGAAATCTGGCTGAGCCGCTGGCCCAAAATCGTATCGGCGATATCGCTCATCGCGCGCAGCGAAATCGTCTCCGACGTCAGCGCCAGCGTCAGGACCGGGGCATCGGCCGGGTTCACCTTGGCATAGGTCGGCGGATAAGGCAGGTTTCTCGGCAGGATTCCGGCGGCGGCGTTGATCGCGGCCTGCACGTCCTGGGTGGCGCCATCGATGTCGCGGTTGAGGTCGAACTGCAGCGAGATCTGGCTGACGCCGAACGAGGAGGTCGACTGCATCGACGACAGCGACGGAATCTGTCCGAGCTGGCGCTCCAGCGGCGCCGTGATCAGCGACGCGATCACGTCGGGGCTCGCGCCCGGCAATTGCGTCGTCACCTGCACGGTCGGAAAGTCAACCTGCGGCAGCGCCGATACCGGCAGCGCCCAGTAGCCGAGCGCACCGCCGATCATCAGCGCGATCCCCAACAACGAGGTCGCGATCGGCCGGCGGATGAACGGTTCGGAGACGCTCATGGTTGCGTCCTCACTTGCGAATTCATTTCAGGCGTGCGGTGTCGATCATGGCTGCGACTTCGCAGCGCCGCCCGACGGCTCGGCTGGTGCCGGGCCGGTTTGTCCCTTCTGATCGCCCTCGCCGCGCTCGCGCTTGCCGCGGTGCTCGCCATCCTTGCCCTGACCACCCCTGGGCTCTCCCTTGGGCTCTCCCTTGGCATCGGGGCTGCGGCTGCGCTTGCGCGGCGCGAGGTCCGCGGTCGGCGCCCGGTCGTCGGTGCCGATCAGAACCTTGGCGCCGTCGGACAGATTGGCAAAGCCCGTGGTCACGACGCGGTCGGAGATCGAAAGGCCGCTCGCGATCACGGCGTCGTTTTCGTTCTGCTGCGTCACCACGACCGGCTTGGCGGTCGCGACATTGTCGGGGCCGATCACATAGCTGAACGTCCCGACAGGGCCGCGCTGCACGGCCGACGCCGGCACGACGATCGCCTTCTCCAGCGTTTCGACCTTCAGCCGCACATTGACGAACTGTCCGGGCCAGAGCTGGAACTTGGCGTTCGGAAATTCGGCCTTCAGCTTCAGCGTGCCCGTGGTCGGATCGACCTGGTTGTCGATGCCCTTGAGCGTACCTGTATCGACGACGGTGACGCCGTCATTGCCGAACACGTCCACCGCCAGCACGCCCAAGGCGGCGGCGGCGTTGACCCGCACGATCTGCTGCTGCGGCAGGCTGAACTGCACCGCGATCGGCTGCAACTGGGTGATGATGACGAGGCCGGTGACGTCAGAAGCGCGGATGATGTTGCCCTGGTCGACCTGGCGCAGGCCGACGCGCCCCGTCAGCGGCGCGATGACCTTGGTGTAGCCGAGCATCGCCCGCGCATTGTCGATGGCGGCCTGGTCGGCCTGCACCAGCGCTTCCTGCTGGGCGACCACCGCGCGCTGCGTATCGGCCTGCTGCTTGGAGCCGGCATTCGACGCGGCGAGTTGCTGATAGCGCGCCAGATCGAGCTTCTGGTTGGCGAGCAGCGCCTCGTCCTGCGCCTTCTTGGCCACCGCCTGATCGTACTGGGCCTGGTAGATCACGGGATCGATCTCGGCGAGCACGTCGCCCTGCTTGACGTCCTGGCCCTCGACGAAATTCACCTTGATCAGCTTGCCGTCGACCTGAGCGCGCACGATAACGTTGTTCAACGCGCGAACCGAGCCCACAGCATCGAGGTATACAGGCACATCCTGCGTCCGCGGCGTCGCCGCCAGCACCGGCACCGGGAGGTCGGGGCGCGCACCGGGGCCGCCACGGCCATTCTGTTTCTGCTGAAAGGCGTACCAGCCGAGATAGCCGAGCCCGCCGAGGATCAATAGCGTGATCGTCAGCGACACCATCCGCCGGCCAATGCCGCGCACGACGCGCTTGCCAGCCGTCTTCGGTTTGTCATCTTCCGGCTTAAAGAGCATCGACCGGCCTTTCCATCCTGGGCTCCCAGCCGCCCCCCAGCGCCTGATAGAGGCTGACGATCGCCTGCAGCCGGGCCAGTTGGGCCTGCCACAGCAAATCCTCCGCCTGGAATAACGTCGTCTGCGTATTTAGCACAGTTACGATATCGGCGGTTCCAGCCCGCAACTGCTGCTCGGCAAGCTGGAACGCCCGCCGCGATGCCGCCACCACTTCGCGCTGCAGCCGCAGCCTCTCCGTGGTCTGGCGGATCGAGTACAGGGCATTGTCGACATCGGCAAAGGCCTGCACCACGGTCTTGCGATAGATCTGCAGCAACTCGTCCTGCCGCGCCTTGGTGAACTCGAAATTGCCGAGGATCCTGCCGCCGTCGAAGATCGGCTGGGTCAGGCTGCCGACCATGCTGAAGAAGGCAGCGTGCGGCTGAAACAGCGAGGACAGCGCCGAGCTTTGATAGCCACCCTGCCCGGTCAATTGGATACTCGGAAAGAACTGCGCGCGGGCATTGCCGACATTGGCGGTCGCCGAGGCAAGCTGCGCTTCCTGTCGGCGGATGTCAGGGCGCTGCGTCAGCAACTCCGACGGCAGGCCGGGCGTGACCCGCGGCGAACCGATCTGGTTGAGCGACCCGCCCTTGACGCGAACGGATTCCGGCGGCCGCGACACCAGGGTTGCCAGCGCGTTGATGTTCTGGTCGAGCGTCTGTTTCAGCGGTGGCACCTGCGCGCGCTGGTTGGCGACCACACTCTCCTGCTGCGCGACGTCGAGGTCGGTGCCGGTCCCGGCTTTGAAGCGGTCGCGGATGGCGTTGAGGATGCGCTCGGCGCTGGCGATGTTCTGCTGCGCGGTCCGAAGCCGGTCCTGCGCGGTTAGCACCTGGAAATAGGCATTCGCAACCGTCGCCAGCGTGGTCAGCGCGACGACATCGCGGTCGAAGCGGTTGGCGATTGCGGTCTCCTCCGCGGCCTGCGCGGCGTCGCGGTTCTTGCCCCAGAAATCCAGCTCGTAACTGGCGCTCAGCGAGGCCGAATAATTGACCACCTCACGGCCGCCAATGCTCAAGCCGCTGGCGCTCGATCCGGAGGTCCGGGAATAGCTCTCCGAGCCGCTGCCGCTGAGAGCAGGCAGCAGCGCCGCGCCGGCGATTCGCGCCTGCGCATCGGCCTGCTTGAACCGCGCAGTGGCCGCCGCAATGTCCAGATTGACGGTCTGCGCCTCTTCCATCAGGCCCGTCAGCTCGCGCGAGCGGAAGCCGCGCCACCAGTCGAGCGTCGGCGGCGCGTCGGCGGCCTTCGAAAGCCGCGCCGCCTTGTAGCCATCGGGGACGTCGAGCGCGGGATCGGGAAGATCCTTGGTCAGGATGCAACCGGAGGACGCGGCGACGAGGCCAAGCACCGCAAGCGATCGCGCCAGCCGCTTGCCGCCGGGGACAAGAGCGGGCCAGCCTTCCATCGCAGCAGTTGCAATTCGCTGGGTCACACCCGTTCTCCACCGGGCAAATCCCGGCCCGGCGCACGGCGAGCGCTTCTCCTGATGGCCTGCGATACGTTCACGGGGTGATGCTTCCGTTGGAACCTCGGGAATCATACTAGCCTTGGGACTGGGGCGCGGACAGCCCCGCGCGGTCCTGCGCCGACCGTCCGTTCGGGTGAGAAAAACAGGCAGTAAATTGCTCGCTTCCCCTTATTTATAGGGCTTGGAGCGATGTCGGGACGCGGCAGGACCGCCGAAATCTTACGAAGATTTCATGGGGTTTTCCTTCGGTTTTTCCCTGTTCTGACGTCCCGCGTCAGCCTGTCCTGCAAGCTGATCCGCACCTGTGGCCGATTTGAAACTCCGGGAACAGCCCCCCGTATCTCGCAGCGTGCCATGGAGGGCCAAAAATGCGGGTCGCGGTGGTCGGGACGGGAATCAGTGGCAATGCCGCGGCCTGGACCTTATCGAAACATTATCCGGTCACCGTGTACGACCGCGAAGTCAGGCCCGGCGGCCACAGCCACACCGTCAGCATCGACTATGACGGCACGCGGCTTGCGGTCGACATCGGCTTCATCGTCTACAATGAACTGAACTATCCGGACCTGACGGCATTGTTCACCCATCTCGGCGTCGAGACCGTCGAAAGCTGCATGAGCTTTGCGGTGACGGCGGACACCGGCCGCTTCGAGTGGAAAGGCGGCGGCAACAACTGGTTCGAGACCGCGCGCGGATTGTTCGCGCAAGCCAGCAACCTGCTGTCGCCCTCCTATCTCTGGATGCTGCGCGACATCATCACCTTCAACCAGCAGAGCATCGAGGATTACGCAGCCGGAAAACTCGCCGGGCTGACGCTCGGCGAATATTTCCGCACGCGCCATTTTGCGCCGCGGCTGTTGACCGATTATCTGGCGCCGATGGGCGCTGCGATCTGGTCGGCGCCATCGAGCGAGATGCTGGACTTCCCGGCCGAAAATTTCGTCGCCTTCTTCGCCAACCATCGCCTGCTGCAATATGACCGCCCGGTCTGGCGTACCGTGAAAGGCGGCAGCCAGCACTACGTCGAAAAGCTGACCGCTTCATTCCGCGACCGGATCAGGCTTGGCTGCGCCGTCACGGCAATCGAGCGTACGCTCCATGGCGTCGTCGTCCACGATAGCCACGGCAAGACCGACAGCTACGATCATGTCGTGATCGCCTCCCACAGCGACCAGGCACTGGCGATGCTGTCGGATGCCGACGAGCGCGAGCGCGCTATCCTGGGCGCGATCGGCTATTCCCCCAACACGATCTATCTGCACCGCGATCCCGCGCTGATGCCGAAGCGCCGGCGCGCCTGGGCATCGTGGAATTTCCTGCGCTGGCCGCGCCAAGGGGGTGTCGATAACGACGTCTCCGTGACCTACTGGATGAACGAGCTGCAGGGCATCGATCACGACAGACCGTTATTCGTCAGCCTCAACCCGCCGGTCGCGCCCGATCCTACGCTGACCTTCGGCAAGTACCTCTGCGAGCATCCGCAATATAACGCCACAGCCTTTGCCGCCCAGAAGCGCCTGCCCGAAATTCAGGGCCGGCGACATACCTGGTTCTGCGGCGCATGGACCGGATACGGATTCCACGAGGACGGTTTGCGATCCGGCCTTTCAGTCGCCGAAGCGCTCGGCGCGGTGGCACCATGGCGCCAAGTGCTGCCCGGACTGGCGGAAGCCGCGGAGTAGTTATGCGCGTAACACCGGCTGGATCCAAACAACCTTGCTCCGATGCGGCCGCGCTTTACGTCGGTGAGGTCATGCATGCACGGCTGAAGCCGATCGGCCATCGCTTCAGCTATCGCGTGATGAGCCTGCTGATCGATCTCGACCGGCTGGCGGACGCAGACCGGCGATCGCCGCTGTTCGGCGTCAACCGCGCGGCGCTTTACAGTTTCCACGAGGCCGACCATGGCAAGCGGGACGGAACATCCTTGCACGCCTACGCGCAACGTTGCGCGGCCGAGCGCGGCATCGACCTCACGGGCGGACGGGTGCTGCTGCTCTGCTATCCCCGCCTGCTCGGCTACACCTTCAATCCGCTTTCGATCTATTTCTGCTATCGCGCTGATGGTGAGCTGGCGCTGTTGATCTATGAAGTGCGCAACACCTTTGGCGACGTTCATCCTTACGTCCTGCCGGTGACACCGGGCGAAATCAGCGACGCCGGCGTGCGGCAGCAGCAGGACAAGCTGTTCTACGTCTCGCCCTTCATCGGGATGGCGATGCGCTACCATTTTCGCGTGCTGCCGCCGGGCGAGCGCGTCCAGTTGCGAATTCTGGAAACCAACCGCGAAGGCCCCCTGCTCGCTGCAACTTTCAATGGCAGCCATCGCGCCCTCAACACCAAGGAGTTGCTGCGCGCGTTTGTCGCCCTCCCGCTGGTCACAATGAAGATCATGGCGGCGATCCACTGGGAGGCGCTGCGGCTCTGGCTCAAGGGCGCCAGGCTGGTCCCGCGGCCCACCGCGGCCTTCTATACCGGCTTGGCGACCGGCAAAGGCAACGATTATACTTCGCCGGCGTTGTCCACCCCGTGCCAAGGATTGAAGCAGGGTCGATCGGCCATGCGAAGTCCGGGTAACCGCCATTCGATGGATCGCACATGCCCGAGTTGATTTCGGTCACATCGGAAACCGTAGACACGACGTTTCCGGAATTGCCCCGCCTGGTCCGGCTGGCGCTGGGCTTTGGTTCAAAGCTGCAACACGGCACGCTCGACGTGACCCTCGCCGACGGCCGCGTTGTGCGGCTGGGCGGCACTACGCCAGGCCCCGCCGCAGCCATGACAATCTATGATTACGGCTTCGCCTCACGGCTGCTGCGCGGCGGCGACATCGGTATCGCCGAAGCCTATCTGCGCGGTGAATGGGACACGCCCGACCTCACGCAATTCCTCTATCTGTTCTGCGTCAATCAGGACTGGATGCAGACCATGCTGGTCGGCAACCCGCTGACACGCACGTTCCAGATCGTCCGGCACTGGCTCAATCGCAATACGAAGCGGCAGGCACGCCGCAACATCTATGCGCATTACGACATCGGCAACGCGTTCTATTCGGCCTGGCTCGATCCCAGCATGACCTATTCGTCAGCGCTGTTCGAGGACGACACGGCAGACCTGACCGCAGCCCAGCACAACAAGTATCGCCGGCTTGCCGAGGCTATCGATCTGCGGCCCGGCCAGAAGCTTCTGGAGATCGGCTGCGGATGGGGCGGCTTTGCCGAATACGCCGCCAAGACGTTCGGCGCCAAAGTCGTCGGCCTCACCATCAGCAAGGAGCAGCGCGATTTTGCCCAGGCGCGCATTCATAACGCAGGCCTCAGCGACAAGGTCGAGATCAGGCTGCAGGATTATCGCGACGAGCGCGACCGCTACGACCGGATCGCCTCGATCGAGATGATCGAGGCGGTCGGCGAGCAATTCTGGCCGAAATATTTTTCACAGTTGCGCGACCGCTTGCTGCCCGGTGGGCTGGCCGGCATCCAGGCCATCACCATCCAGGACAGCCTGTTCCAGACCTATCGCCGCGAGGTCGATTTCATCCAGCGCTACGTGTTTCCGGGCGGCATGCTGCCCTCGCCGCAGATCCTGAAAACGCTCGGCGAGCGCTTCGGCGTTCCCGTCATCCGCGAACGCATTTTCGGGCAAGATTATGCCAGGACACTTGCGATCTGGCGAAGCAATTTCCGCGCGGCCTGGCCCAACCTGACGCCATCGGGCTTCGACGACCGCTTCCGGCGGCTGTGGGAGTATTATCTCGCCTACTGCGAGGCGGGGTTCCTGTCCGGAAATATCGACGTGCGTCAGGTGGTGTTTGCGAAATCGGCCTGACAGCCCTGTTTCAGCGCCGGCTTGTGCGCCTAACGGCGGTCCTTTAGGGTCGCCTAACGATTAGGCAAGCAAACCGGCAATTGAAAAACATGGCCTTCAACAAAGACGTCATCGAAGCGATCGGCAACACGCCGCTCATCAAGCTCAAGCGCGCATCAGAGCTGACCGGCTGCACCATTCTCGGCAAAGCCGAATTCATGAATCCGGGCCAGTCGGTGAAGGATCGCGCGGGCAAGTGGATGATCCTCGAAGCCGAGAAGCGCGGCGACCTCAAGCCGGGTGGGCTCGTGGTGGAATCGACCGCCGGCAATACCGGCATCGGTCTCGCCGTCGTCGCCAGCGCGCGCGGCTACCGGACCTTGATCCTGATCCCGGAAACGCAGAGCCAGGAAAAGAAGGACATGCTGCGGCTGTGCGGCGCCGAACTCGTCGAGGTGCCGCAGCTGCCCTATTCCAACCCGAACAACTATCAGCATGTCGGGCGGCGGCTGGCCGCCCAGCTTCGCAAGACCGAGCCCAACGGCGTTCTGTTCGCCGACCAGTGGAACAATCTCGACAACGCCAAGGCGCATTACGAGTCCACTGGACCGGAGATCTGGGAGCAGACCGGCGGCAAGATCGACGGCTTCATCTGCTCGGTCGGCACCGGCGGCACGCTGGCCGGCGCCAGCCGCTACCTGAAGGAAAAAAGTAGCGGCGTCGTTACCGCGTGCGCTGATCCGCATGGCTTCGCGATGTACGAGCTGTTCAAGCACGGCACCGCCAAATCGACGCCGGGCGACTCGATCACAGAAGGCATCGGGCTCGGCCGCGTCACGCCGGTCATCGAGACCGCGAAGGTTGACGACGCTTTCCTGATTTCGGACGAGGAGGCCGTGAAGGTGATCTATGACCTGCTCGAGCACGAAGGCCTATGCCTCGGCGGCTCGACCGGCGTCAATGTCGCTGGCGCGATCCAGCTCGCCAAGCAGCTCGGACCGGGCAAGACCATCGTCACGATCCTCGCGGACTCCGGCAACCGCTATCAGTCAAAACTGTTCAATCCGGAGTTCATGCGCTCGAAGAACCTGCCGGTGCCGATGTGGCTGGAAAAGCGTACCCAGATCGACGTGCCGTTCGAGAAGGTGTGAGGGGCGGGATTTCGTAGCCCGGATGGAGCGCAGCGTAATCCGGGGCGGTTTTGCCGCGGAGATACTGTCCCGGATTGCGCTACGCTCCATCCGGGCTACGTCACCTGCGTTAATGCCGTAGGATCTGGCTCAGGAACAGCTTCGTCCGCGCGTGCTGCGGGTTGGCGAAGAATTCCTGCGGCGTGTTCGACTCGATCACCTGCCCCGCGTCCATGAACACGACGCGGTTGGCGACCTCGCGGGCAAATCCCATTTCGTGGGTGACGACCAGCATGGTCATGCCTTCCCTGGCGAGGTCGACCATGGTGTCGAGCACTTCCTTGACCATTTCGGGATCGAGCGCCGAGGTCGGCTCGTCGAACAGCATCACCTTCGGATTCATGGTCAACGCGCGGGCGATGGCGACGCGCTGCTGCTGGCCGCCTGACATCTGGCCCGGATATTTGTTGGCCTGATGCGGGATCTTGACCCGCTCCAGGAATTTCATCGCGGCCGCCTCGGCATCCTTTTTCGGGATGTTGCGCACCCAGATCGGCGCCAGCGTGCAGTTCTCCAGCACGGTCAGATGCGGAAACAGATTAAAACTCTGGAACACCATGCCGACTTCGCGCCGGACTTCGTCCACCCGTCGCAGGTTCGGCCCAAGCTCGATGCCCTCGACGACGATCTGACCTTCCTGGAATTCCTCCAGCGCGTTGATGCAGCGGATCAGGGTCGACTTGCCGGAGCCCGAGGGGCCGCAGATCACGATGCGCTCACCCTTGGAAACATCGAGGTTGATGTCGCGCAGGACGTGGAACTCGCCATACCATTTATTGAGGCCCTGGATGCCAACGATCGAGTCTGTGCTCATGGTCCCACACTCAGTTGCGGCGATGCGCGTTCAGCCTGTTCTCGACGAACATGGAATAACGCGACATGCCAAAACAGAAGACGAAATAGATGATCCCGGTGAACGCAAAGCCGGTGAACAACGTGGTCGGCGTCGACCAGTTTGGATCGGAAAACGATGCGCGCAACGATCCCAACAGATCGAACAGCGCGACGATCGAAACCAGCGAGGTGTCCTTGAACAGGCTGATGAAGCTGTTGACGAGGTTTGGGATGACGTGGCGCAACGCCTGCGGCATCACGACCAGCGCCGTGGTCTTGCTCCAGGACAGGCCGAGCGCGCTCGCCGCCTCACCCTGCCCGCGCGGGATCGCTTGCAGGCCGCCGCGGATGTTTTCAGCCTGGTAGGCGCCGGTAAACAGCGCGATCCCGATCAGAGCGCGCACCAATCCGTCGATGGTGAAACCGGTCGGAACGAACAGCGGCAACATATAGGTTGCGAAGAACAGCACCGTGATCAGCGGAACTCCGCGCCAGAACTCGATGAAGGAGATCGAGAAAATCCGGATCAGCGGTATAGACGAACGCCGGCCGAGCGCGAGCGCAATGCCGACCGGCATCGACGCCACGATGCCGGTAACCGACACCACCAGCGTCACCAGCAGGCCGCCCCACAGCCGCGTGTCGACGACAGGCAATCCGCCACGGTCGAGCCCCAACACCGCGATGACGATGCCGATACCGGCGAAGATCGCAAGACAATTGACCAGGGGACGCAAACCGTCGCGCTTGCCGGCGCCCAACCAGAACACCAAAGCGCAAGCGATGATGGCGGTAAGCGCAAGATCCGCCCACACCGGACGGCCAAAAGCCTGGATCTGATCGCGCAGCCAGGTCAGCGGCAGCAGTACCCATCCAATCAGCGTGCTCACCAGCACGATCAGTTTTCCGAGCAGCCACAGCAACGGCCCGATCACGGCCGTCGTCTCGCCCGCGGCCGCGAGCTTTCGCCCGCCGTCGCCAATACTGTCGTTGAAGCCCGACAGAAGCCCGGCCGTCCAGCTCACGCCAAGCCCGCCCAGTCCGCCGCCATGCAGCAGGAAGAAGGCTATGACCGGCAATGCGCCAAAGAAAAGCCCGGCATTGAGGCCCTTGGCCGGCAGCCGCGGAATCAGCAGCGGCAGCAGCAGGACCGCGGCCAGGACGAAGGTCAAATCGACCCGCCAGCGCTCCGGCTCCGGATAGAATCCATAGATGAACTGGCTGAATTTCGCCTGGATGAACGGCCAGCAGGCGCCGACCACATGCCCGGCATTTTCAGCGAGACAGGCGGTCCGATCCTTGCCGGTCCAGACCGCATCGACCAGCAGGAATCTCAGCGAGGGCACGAGGATGAACCACAGCAGCAACACGCTGACGATCGTGATCAGGATGTTGGTCGGCGAATTGAACAGGCGCGTGCGCAGGAAGCCGACAAAGCCCGTGGTCTTCACCGGTGCGGGGCGTTCGGCGACGAGGTCCTGGCGGACAAAGCCGGATGGTGTGGTGTCGCTCATCAACCCATGCTCCGGCTGATACGCCAACTGTAGAAACTCATGATCGCGCTCGTCACCAGCGAAATCAGCAGATAGACGCCCATGGTAATGCCGATGATCTCGATCGCCTGCCCGGTCTGGCTCAGCGTCGTACCTGCAAATACCGACACCAGATCGGGATAACCGATCCCAACCGCCAGCGAAGAGTTCTTGGTTAAATTGAGATACTGGTTGGTCAGCGGCGGCAGGATCACGCGCAGCGCCTGCGGGATCACGATCAGCCGCAGCACCGAGCCGCGTTGCAGGCCGAGCGAGGAACCGGCTTCCATCTGCCCCTTGTGCACGGAGAGAATGCCCGCCCGCACGATCTCGGCGATAAAGGCCGCCGTGTAGGTGGATAGCGCCAGCGTCAGCGCGACGAACTCGGGAATGACCCGCGAGCCGCCGGCGAAGTTGAAGCCTTTGAGCACCGGCACTTCAAACGTGACGGGTAGACCAAAGATCAGCGCGCTGACCAACGGCAAGCCGATGATCATGCCGAGTGCAGAGGGCCAGACCTTGATCACCTTGCCGCTCTGGAACAGTAGCCGGCGGGAGTAACGCCACAACGCAATCGCCGCCACGATCGCCACCAGCAGCGCAACCACAAACGGCTCGAACCCGGGCGTGCCGACCGGCTTCGGAATCACCAGACCGCGGTTGCTCAGGAAGAAACTGTCCAAAACGGAGATGCTCTGCCGCGGATTGGGCAATGCGGCGAGCACGGCGAGATACCAGAACAGGATCTGGAACAAGAGCGGCAGGTTGCGGATCAGTTCGACATAGCCGCCCGAAATCCGCGACAGCAGCCAGTTCGGCGACAGCCGGCCGAGGGCCACGAGGAATCCGATCAGCGTCGCAAAGAAGATGCCGATCACCGAGACCAGCAGCGTATTGAGCAGGCCGACCAGGAAAACGCGGGTGTAGGGATCGGATCCCGAATACGGGATCAGGCTCTGGCTGACGTCAAAGCCGGCATTGTTGGCAAGAAAGCCGAAGCCCGCGGTGATCCGCTGCGCCTGCAGATTGGCGCGGGCATTGGCGACGATCTCGTAGGCAATCCAGGACAGCGCCGCGACAAACAGGATCTGGACGACAAAGCCGCTCCAGCCTGCACTTCCACCGAGCATTCGCTGCAGTTTGGCAACGAACTGCGTCGGTGGTTTTCGGGGTTCTATGGCCATCGCCGCAGCCCTCGTGCCGGCGATCAGCGGATCGGCGGCGAGTATTGGATACCACCCTTGTTCCAGAGCGCGTTGAGACCACGGGCAATTCCGAGCTTGGAGCCGGCGCCGACGTTGCGATCGAAGGCCTCGCCGTAATTGCCGACGGCCTTCACGATCCGCGACACCCAATCCTTGGTCAGGCCGAGCTGTTCACCGAGATTGCCGTCGGTCCCGAACACCCGTTTCATCTCCGGCTTGTCCGACTTAGCCATCTCATCGACGTTCTTCTGGGTGATGCCCAGTTCTTCCGCGGTGACCATCGCGAACAGCGTCCACTTCACGATGTCGAACCACTGATCGTCGCCATGGCGCACCATCGGGCCCAGCGGCTCCTTCGAAATCACTTCCGGAAGCACGACATGATCAGCCGGATTGGCAAGCTTCAAACGGTCGGCATAGAGGCCGGACACGTCGGTGGTGAAGACGTCGCAGCGGCCGGACTCGTAAGCCTTGACGGCTTCGTCGTTGGTGCCGAACGCGATCACCTCGTACTTCATGTTGTTGCCCTTGAAGTAGTCGGCGAGGTTCTGCTCGGTCGTGGTGCCGGTCTGCACGCAAACGGACGCGCTGTTCAGTTCCAGCGCGGAATTCACCTTCAGCGCCTTCTTCACCATGAAGCCCTGGCCGTCATAATAGGTCACGCCAGTAAAATTGGCGCCGAGCGAGGTATCGCGCGACAGCGTCCAGGTGGTGTTGCGGGACAGCACGTCGATTTCGCCGGACTGCAGCGCGGTGAAGCGGTCCTTGGCCGACAGCGGCACGAACTTGATCTTGGTTGCATCATTGAAGACCGCGGCCGCAATCGCCCTGCAGACGTCGACGTCGAGCCCGGTCCAGTTACCCTTGTCGTCGGGTGACGAGAACCCCGGAAGACCCTGGCCGACGCCGCAGGATAGCATGCCCCGGTCCTTGACCGTCTTGAGGGTTTGCGCCGAGGCGGCCTGGGCCGAGAGACCGGCGGCTAGGGCAAGGGTAACAACCAGAGATACGCGTTTCATGGGCTGGGCCTTTCAAGGAGATCGTGCGGAGATCGTTTTTTAGGCAACGCCTGACGTTGTGGGGCCAACCCGCTGATCCCTTGCTGAAAAGCGTCATCCTGACCATGCATTTGACATGCCATCCCGGTCAGACGGTGGATCCGATATCGCGGCAGGCCCCTCAACTTGCAGCGACTGTTAGTTGGCATGCATCTCAGAACGACTGGCGTGCCGGGTCAAGGGGTTGACTGCCGTCTTCTGTGTCTTGTTATTACCTCACCCGCCCCGACCCGCCGCCCGGCGGTGTTTTTCGCGATCAAGTTGTGGCTGCGGCATAACGTCTTGGATGATGCAAACGCATGAGCTCTTCGAACGACGGTCCGTCCAACCCGCAAAAAC
This sequence comes from Bradyrhizobium algeriense, assembly GCF_003062295.1. Lineage (GTDB taxonomy): Bacteria > Pseudomonadota > Alphaproteobacteria > Rhizobiales > Xanthobacteraceae > Bradyrhizobium > Bradyrhizobium algeriense. Next base: position 88,972 of record NZ_PYCN01000015.1, read on the forward strand.
CCGAAACCAGACTGGTCACCGCGGGCCGTGACACCAAGGGGCAAAGGGGGTTCGTCAACCCTGCCGTGTACCACGGCTCGACCGTGCTCTATCCGACCGCCGAGGACCTGCACGCCCATCGCGCCGAATTCTCCTACGGGCGTCACGGCTCTCCGACCACGCGGGCGCTGCAGGACGTGCTGATGTCGCTGGAGGGCCCGCAATGCGCCGGCGTTGGCCTTGCGCCGTCGGGACTGGCCGCGATCACCACTACCCTGCTCTCGGTGCTCAGCGCCGGCGATCATGTGCTGGTGACCGACAACGTCTACCGGCCCTCGCGCAACTTCTGCAACGGCATGCTCGCCCGCTACGGCGTCGAGGTCAGCTATTTCGATCCATTGATCGGCGCCGGCATCGAAGCCCTGTTCAAGCCCAACACCAAGGCGGTGCTGGTCGAAGCGCCCGGCTCGCAGTCGTTCGAGATGAGCGACATCCCCGCCATCGCCGAAGTCGCCCATGCGAGGGGCGCGCTGGTCATTGACGACAACACCTGGGCAACGCCCTTGTTTCACCGCTCGCTCGACCAGGGCGTCGACATCAGCATGCAGGCCGCCACCAAATATATCGGCGGCCATTCCGACATCATGTTCGGCACGATTTCGGCGAACGCGAAGGCGTGGCCGCTGCTCGCCGAAGGCATCCGGCTGCTCGGCGTCTGCGCCGGGCCGGACGACGTCTTCCTGGCGCTGCGCGGCACCCGCACGCTTTCGGTGCGGCTCGCGCAGCATTATCGCTCGGGCCTTGAAATGGCGCGCTGGCTCGCTACCCGCCCCGAAGTCTTGTCGGTCCTGCATCCGGCGCTCGAGAGCCATCCCGGCCACGCGATCTGGAAGCGCGACTTCACCGGCGCGTCCGGCCTGTTCAGCATTGTTCTAAAGCCGGTGCCGCAAAAGGCGGTCGACGCCCTGCTCGATGCGGTCAAATTGTTCGGCATGGGCTTTTCGTGGGGCGGCTTCGAAAGCCTCATCATCCCGTTCGATTGCGATCCCTACCGCACCGCCACCAAATGGTCCCCCGGCGGGCCGACGCTGCGGCTCCACATCGGCCTGGAGAATGTCGACGACCTCAAGGCCGATCTCGAGCGCGGCTTTGCGGCGTTGAAGGCGGCCGCCTAGCTAGAGCGGGATGACGTTTCTTCGAATCGCCATCCCACTCTATCTCTTTGATTTGAGCATGATCTCCGCGCAAACGCGTTCCGCGTTTGTCGCGAGGGAAAACCGGTGTCCACTTTTCCGGATCATGCTCTAGCAAGGGCTGCGATTCCCTGTCGATTTTTGAGCGGCCTTCGCGGCGGCCGATGCAGCGGAGCGCCTTCGCTTGCATCCTGCCGGCCAGATCAACCGCGTGTTGCGGTCACCGGCCGCACCTCCGGATTTTTGCGGACGATTTTCTTCAAACGATAACCGCTCGTTCACCATGACGGTGAATCCCGCCGTCCGATCACCCAAAAACTTCACGCCTCAAGTTCCCTTATACCTTTGATGCCTAGTCATACCTCCGGGATGGCTGTCGTTGCGGTGTAGTTGGGGCGTCCCTGCGTAAGAGTAAGTAAAGCGTATGAATATCGCACGTGTCGTCGTTCTGATCATCGCCTTGGGTGCCGGCGGGGTCGCCGCCTATCTCGCCCGTGGCACGGAAGAAACATCGCGCCCGGCAGCCGAACCGGTCGCGCAATTGCCGACGGCGGAGATTCTGGTCGCGAAGTCCGACATCGGACTCGGCCAACTGGTCAAGCCAGAAGACCTGCAATGGCAGACCTGGCCGGCTTCAGCCGCTGGCAGCAATCTGGTCAACCGCGCCAGCAGGGCCGAAGCCATCAAGGAAATCGCCGGTTCGATCGCACGCTCTCCCTTCATCGCGGGCGAGCCGATCCGTGAGCAGAAGCTGGTCAAGGCCAACGGCTCCGGCTTCATGGCGGCCATCCTGCCGACCGGCATGCGGGCGATCTCGACCGAGATCTCGCCGGAAACCGGCGCCGGCGGCTTCATCCTGCCCAATGACCGCGTCGACGTCATCCTCTCCAAGCGCGAAAGAAATCCGGATGGCAAGGGCGCCGACGTCATGCAGTCCGAAATCATTCTCAGCAATATCCGTGTGCTGGCGATCGATCAGGCGCCGAAGGAAAAAGACGGCATCAACACCCTCGTCGGCCGCACCGTCACGCTCGAACTGAAGCCCGAGCAGGCCGAGTTGCTGGCGCGCTCGCGCCAAAGCGGCACGCTGTCGCTCGCGCTGCGCAGCATCACCGATATCAACGCGACGGCCGAAGGCCAGTCCGAGGATCAAACTAAAAAGCGAAGCGAGAGCGTCAACGTGGTTCGCTACGGGGTCGCCAATCAAACGACGGCACAGAAGTGACCGAAAGGACGCCCGAGATGAAGTTTTGGGAAAATCAGTCAGCGATGCGAACCGTAGCGGCGCGCACCCTGTTATTGTCGGCCGTCGCTGCGCTGACGCTCGCTCCGCTGCTGCCCGTCGTCGCAGCCGAACCCGAGAAGGATCCGGTAACGACCTCCGCCATCGGTCCGGTCAAGATGCGCTTCCTGTCGCTCGGCATCGGCAAATCCGTGGTCGTCGACCTGCCGCGCGACGTGAAGGACGTGCTGGTCGCCGACCCGAAGATCGCCAACGCCGTCGTTCGTTCCTCGCAACGCGCCTATATCATCGGCGGCGCGGTCGGCCAGACCAACGTCGTGTTTTTCGACGCCGACGGCCAGCAGGTCGCCTCCTACGACATCGCGGTCAAGCGTGACCTCAACGGCGTGCGGGCCGCGCTGCGGCAGGCGATGCCGGGGATTCAGATCGAGGGCGTCGGCGACAGCGTGTTGCTGACCGGCTCGGTATCGAGCCCGGTCGAAGCCCAGCAGGCGGGCGAAGTCGCCGCGCGGCTGGTCGGCGGCGCTGACAAGGTCGTCAACTCGATCGTCGTTCGCGGTCGCGACCAGGTGATGCTCAAGGTCACCGTCGCGGAAGTGCGGCGGGACATCGTCAAGCAATTGGGTGTCGATCTCAGTGCCAGTATGAATTACGGCACCGCGGCAGTCGTTTTCAAGAACAACAATCCGTTCACCGCCAACAGTGCACCGCTCGTGCCCGAGAACGGCTTGGCCGCGGCGGCTTTGAACAAAGCCGGTCTGCCATCGGTCACCGCTACCCTGCGCGCAATGGAAAGCGCCGGTGTCGTGAAGACGCTCGCCGAACCCAATCTGACGGCGATATCAGGCGAATCCGCAACGTTTATCTCAGGCGGCGAATTTCCCATTCCGGCCGGCGTGAGCTGCCAAACGTCGACGTCGGGCGTTATCGGAGGATGCGTCCAAACGGTCACCTACAAGAAATTTGGCATCTCGCTCAACTTCACGCCGGTCGTACTGGCTGAGGGACGGATCAGCCTTAGGGTGATGACCGAAGTGTCGGAAGTCTCGACCGAAAACGCTTTGACTGGCGGTCCCGGTGGAACAACCATTCCCTCGATCAAGACCCGCCGTGCCGAGACGACGCTGGAAATACCCTCCGGCGGCTCGGTGGCGATGGCCGGCCTGATCCAGGAGCAGACCAAGCAGGCCGTCAACGGGCTGCCGGGGCTCGATCAATTGCCGGTTTTGGGCGCGCTGTTCCGCAGCCAGGACTTCGTCAACAACCAGACCGAACTGATGGTTCTCGTGACACCCTACGTCGTCCGCGCGGTCGCGCAAAAAGAACTGTCGCGGCCCGATGACGGCTTCGCGCCGGCGTCCGATTCGCAGTCCGCGTTGCTCGGGCGCATCAACCGGATTTACGGCGTTGCCGCCCGCGTCGATCCCGTCGGCGGAATCCAGGGCAATTTCGGCTTCATCATTGATTAAGACGCAGAGCTGTTCACCGAGTGGGGACGAGGACAGAACCATGACAACGAGAATTCCGCTCCACCGCAACAAGGCCTTGCACATGCTTGGCGCCCTCCTCGGCCTCTCGGCGGCGCTCGGCGCCTGCACGCCGCAGACCACTGAAATCGTGACCGCCAGCGTGTCCGATGATTATCGCCACCGGCATCCGATAGCAGTGACCGAGGCCAACCGCTCCATCGTGGTGTTCGTCGGTCATGCCCGCGGCGGCCTCTCCGGGTCGCAACGCACAGACGTCATCGGCCTGGCGCAAACCTGGGTACGTGAAGGCACCGGCGCCATCATCGCCGACGTCCCGATCGATACGCCAAATGCGCGCGCGGCCGCGGCCTCGTACCAGGAAATCCGGTCGGTGCTGATGGCGGGCGGCGTGCCCTCGCGCGCCATCACGATGCGTCACTATCGGCCGGAAGATCCGCGCACGCTGCCGACGATCAGGCTCAGCTATCCGAAGATCACGGCCGTGGCGGGACCTTGCGGCCTGTGGCCGCAAGACCTCGGACCGAACATCGACAACGTCGCCTACAATGAAAATCGCTCGTACCACAATTTCGGCTGCGCCACCCAGCGCAACCTTGCTGCGATGATCGACAATCCCGCCGATCTCGAACAGCCACGTCCCGAGAGCCCCGCCTATACGCCGCGCCGCGATGCCGCCTTCGAAAAATACCGCAAGGGCACTGCGACAACGACCACCTATCCCGAATCCGACAAAGCCAAACTCAGCGATACAGGCAAATGATCAGCCGCGTCTTTCAAAACTCCGACGATCAAATCGACGACACGCCGGCGCAGCCCGAGGAATACATCTCGCCTGCGCCACGCGTATCGGTACAGGCCTTTTGCGCCAGCGTCGCGGTCGCAACCGCGGCGCGCGCGGCGAGCGAAGACCGCCGTCTCGGCAAGGCCCACCTTTCGGTGCACATGGGCGGCCTGGCCGCCGCCATCGAGGCCTATCACACGGCGCCGACGCCGAACGTCATTGTGCTGGAGACCGAGCCCGGCAGCGATATCCTCGAAGGACTCGACGAACTCGCGACCGTCTGCGACGCCGGAACCCGCGTCGTCGTGATCGGCAACGCCAGCGACGTCACGCCTTATCGTGAACTGGTGCGGCGCGGCGTCAGCGACTACGTGACCGGACCGGTCGAACCGATCGACGTCGTGCGCGCAATCTGCGGTCTCTACGCGGCCTCCGAGGCCGTGGCCGTCGGCCGCATCATCGCCGTGGTCGGCGCCAAGGGCGGCGTCGGTGCCTCCACCGTCGCGCACAACGTGGCCTGGGCGATCGCGCGCGATCTCGCGCTCGATTCCGTCGTGATCGATCTCGACCTTGCCTTCGGCACCGCCAGCCTCGATTACAACCAGGATCCGGTTCAAGGCATCGCCAATGCCGTGTTCCAGCCGGAACGGCCGGATTCCGCCTTCATGGAGCGCCTGCTGGCGAAATGCACCGACCGCCTCAATCTGCTGGCGGCGCCGGCAACATTGGACCAGGTCTATGATTTCGGCGCCGATGCGTTCGATGCGATCTTCGATACGATGCGCATGACCACCCCCTGCATCGTGCTCGACGTCCCCCATCAATGGTCGGCATGGACCAAGCGCACGCTGGTCGGCGCGGACGACATTCTGATCGTGGCCGAGCCCGATCTCGCCAACATGCGCAACGCCAAGAACATGCTGAACGTGCTGAAGGCGGCGCGGCCCAACGACCGCCCGCCGCTTTATTGCCTCAACCAGGTCGGCATGCACAAGCGCCCGGAGATCTCCACGCGCGAATTCGCCAAGGCGATCGAGAGCCAGCCGATCGCCGCCATTCCGTTCGATTCAAAGATGTTCGGCACCGCCGCCAATAACGGTCAGATGATCGCGCAGATCTCCGCCAAGCATCGCACCACCGCGATGTTCCTGCAGATGGCGCAGCGCCTGACCGGCCATGCCGTGACCAAGCGATCCCGGGTCTCGTTCCTGGAGCCGATCATCAAGAAACTGCAGGGCACGAAGGCTCGCAGGGCCTGAGCAAACAACGACGGCGGCAGCGCCCTGAGCGCTGACGCCTAGTCGGCGCGTCCGGCGGCCGCGATCGGCATTTTCCCGACCTCTGCCCGCGCGTTCTCTTTTTCCTTCCGCGACAGGATCTGTTTCAACAGCGCGACGTTGGCTGCAGCCTCGGCGGGCGGCAGGTCGGCCTTCACTATCTTTTCAGCATCGGCGACACGGCCCTGCAGGCCAACCGCGAGCGCCAGATTGGCGCGCACGCGCGGATCGGTCACCGCAATGCCGTGGGCGCGGCGCAGCGTTTCCTCGGCCTTGGGCAAGTCCCTCGAAAGCACGTAGGACAGTCCGAGATTGGACAGCACCAACGGCTGGTCGGGCGCGATCTTCAGCGCGCTCGCATAATATTGCCGCGCCTCCTCATATCGGCCGAGTTGATCCAGTGTCGCGCCCTGCGCCGAGAGCAGCCGCCAATCGGGATCGTCGGGACTGTGGGCGCGGCCGAGCACGTCGAAGGCCTGCTGGAAATTGCCGTTGTCCGCCAGCGCGCGGCCATAGGCGGCGAGCAGCAGCCTGTTGCCGGAATTGGCGATGGAGGCCTGTTCGAGCACCGCAACCGCCTGCGACCGCTGTCCCGTCGCGCGCAGCGCCCTGCCGTATTTCAGCGCCGCGTCGGTATCCTTCGGATTGGCGCGATAGCGTTCCTGGTAGAGCTCGACGTCGCGGCGCGGATCGCTGGCGCGGCCGGTGTCAGCCTTTTCGTCGATCGAACCGGTAATGTCCGATAGTCCCGAGGTCTGGCAAGCGCCAAGCCCCAACGCCAGGATCAGGGTCGAAGCGCACGCGAGAAGTCGCGCAAGGCGGGACGGATGGAGCAACTTCTGTCGCATGTACCTGGACTCACGGCGGGAACTGTCCAGGAACACTCACAGCTTAACCCTAAGCTCAGGTTAAGTTCACCCATGTTTGCGGTAATCCGTGACCTTTGCGGCGCGCTACGCGCCGGCCAGGCGCTTGCGCCGTCCTGTACCGACGCCGCCGAGCAGCCTAGTCGACGAATTGCGCGCCGAGTTCGCAGCCGATCCGCCAGGCCAGCCGGCACTGACGCGGCCTGCCCTCCGAAAAGATCACCGTAAATTCGGAAGGAATTTCGGGATATTCGGCGATGATCTTCACCCCGCCATCCGACACGTCGGAAATCATGCAATCGCGCGGCAACCCGCCGGTCGCGAACTGTATTTTTGCAAAGCTTCTGCACGCCCGTCGTTCGCTGCTGCGGCGATTCGCATACATTTCGATCCCTGGCCTTGTTAGATGTGATCCACCCGTTGGTGCACCAGCTTTACCGAAGAATTGTTGGAATTGGCCTATCGCAACGGCTCGCAATATAACGGTTGCATTCGAACTCCGTTTACCGAACCCGGCGCCCTGGCTGAAGGCCGAGCTCTTCGAACGTGCCTGCGCGGCGCAATTTTCGGCAAATTAAAGGGTTGATCCCCCCTCGTTAGGCGATAGCCTGACCCCTCGACTCGATTTGGCGGAACGAAAAGCGCATGGGAAGTCTGGTTCTTCTCGACCTGATGGGCGGCGTCGCGTTGCTGCTGTGGGGCCTGCACATGGTCCACAGCGGGATCCTGCGCGCGTTCGGACCCGATCTGCGCCTGTTGCTGGCGAAGGCGCTGAGCAACCGCTTCACCGCCTTTGGCGCCGGCCTTGGTCTCACCGCCCTGCTCCAAAGCAGCACCGCCACAGCGCTGATCACGAGTTCATTCACATCGGAGGGGCTCGTCAGCCTCGTCCCCGCACTCGCCATCATGCTCGGCGCCAATGTCGGCACCACGCTGATCGTGCAGATCCTGTCGTTCAACATCTCGGCCGTGGCGCCCGTGCTGTTCATCATCGGCCTGGTCGCCTTCCGCAGCGGGCCGCGCTCGCGTGTCAAGGACATCGGCCGCGTCTTTATCGGCCTCGGCCTGATGCTGCTGGCGCTGCACATCCTGCTCAATACGCTGGCGCCGGCGGAGAATGCGCCGGGCGTACGCGTGTTCATGAACGCCATCACCGGCGATCCCGTGCTCTGCATCCTGTTCGCCGCGATCGTGACCTGGCTGGTGCATTCCAGCGTCGCCAGCGTGCTGCTGGTGATGTCGCTGGCCTATGCGCATTTCGTCACGCCCTACGCGGCGCTGGCGCTCGTGCTCGGCGCCAATCTCGGCAGCGCCATCAATCCGATCGTCGAAGGCGCGCGCCGCGACAATCCCGCCAGCTACCGCCTGCCGCTGGGCAACCTCGTCAACCGGCTCGCCGGCATCCTGCTGGTGGCGCCGTTCCTGCAGCCGATCGCGGACCTTCTGATCTCGTGGCAGCCGGATGCAGCCAAGGCAACCGCCCTGTTCCACATCGCCTTCAACGTTGCGACCGCAGCTCTCTTCATCGGCCTGCTCGACGGCATGGCGCGGCTGTTGAAGAGGTTGCTGCCCGAGCGCGTCAAGGAGGCCGATGCGTCAGGGCCGCGCTATCTCGACGAGAGCGCGCTGGAGACGCCCTCGCTCGCGCTGGCCGATGCCGCCCGCGAGACCCTGCATATGGGCGATCACGTCGAAATCATGCTGCGCAAGGTGATGGCGGCGATGATGACCAACGACCGGGCACTGGTCGACCAGGTCTCGCAGATGGACAACAGCGTCGACAGCCTCGACGAGGCGATCAAGCTCTACGTCACAAAACTCACCCGCGGCAGTCTCGACGAGCGCGAGGGACAGCGGGCAATGGAGATCGTCTCCTTCGCCATCAACCTCGAGCATATCGGCGACATCATCGACAAGAATCTGAGCGAGCTCGCAACCAAGAAGATCAAGCGCCGCTTCCAGTTCTCGGTCGAAGGCGCCGAGGAGCTGTCCGCCTTCCACAAGCGCACCATGGATTCGCTTCGGATCGCGTTCGGCGTCTTCATGTCCGGCGACGTCAACGAGGCGCGAAAGCTTCTGGTCGAGAAGGCGGCGTTGCGCAATGCCGAACTGGCCGCGACCGAACGGCATCTCGACCGCTTGCGCGAAGGCCGGCCCGAAACCATCGAGACCACCTCGCTCCATCTCGACGTGCTGCGCGACCTCAGGCGCATCCACTCGCACATCTGCTCAGTCGCCTATCCCGTGCTGGATGCCGCGGGCGAACTGGCCGCCTATCGCTCGACGGAGAGCGATCTGACGGCACTGCCGGCACCGGCGCCCAGCCGCTCCTGATCACCGATCCAGCGTTTTCGACGCCTTGCCGCGATGCTTGACGATCAGCATAATGTTTCTGATGTAGATGATCGTGGCCATCGACTGGCCGACGATGATCACAGGCTCGCGTTTGGCGATACCGTAGATCAGCGTCATCAGCCCGCCGCCCATCGAGAAGAACCAGAACGCAATCGGTATCACGCTTCGCCCGGCGCGCTCACTCGAGATCCACTGCACCAGGAAGCGCGCGGTGAACAGCAATTGCGCGACCAGGCCGAAAGCCAACCAGAAGTCGAATTTGGCGACGAAGACGTCGTAGAGATAATCGCCGAGCGCCTGCCCGAACTGGATGAACATCAGAAAACCTCGGTGACAGCGGGCGTGGACTTCTTGCGGCGGATCAACCACCACACGCCGGCGAGATCCATGATCCCGATCCAAAGGCGGTCGAAGAAGCCGTAATTTGATACGCCGGAATGGCGCGGACGGTCGACAACGTCGACATAGGCGATGTCGAAGCCTTCACGGCGCACCAGCGCCGGCAGGAAGCGATGCAGTCCGTCGAAGTATGGCATCGAAAGGAACACCTCGCGCGGAAACGCCTTCAGCCCGCAGCCGGTGTCGCGGGTACCGTCGCTCAGGATAGCCTTGCGCACGCCGTTGGCGATTTTCGACTGCAGCTTCTTGAAGCCGGTGTCCTTGCGCCCGACCCGCTGGCCCGCCACAAGACCCACGCGGCCGCCGCCGCTTTCGACCGCCGAGATCAGGTCGGGCAGGAACGCCGGATTATTCTGGCCGTCGCCGTCGAGCGTGGCCACGATGGCGCCGCGCGCGGCCCGCACCCCGCTGCGCACCGCCGCCGATTGCCCGCAAGAGTTGGCATGTTTCAGCTGCCGGAGCTGATTGTGCTGCTTCATCAGATCAGCCAGCCGTTCGGCGGTCGCATCCGTCGAGCCGTCATTGACATAGATGATCTCGTAGACCCACCGGCCATCGAGCGCGCCGATGATTTCCGCAACCAGCGGCGCGACGTTCTCCGCTTCGTTGCGCACCGGCACAACGATGGAAACGGCGACAGCACCTCTGTCGGAAGTAGTCAAATCGGCACTCATCTGGTTGGTTTGGAAAGGCCCGGAATCGGGCATATCGGCCGCCTGGCGGCGTCCGCTTTTATGGGGCGAAAGCGCCGCGGGCAACCCTTTTGAGGCGCCCGGACGAGGGCCCTACAAGGGACACAATGGTGCCGTCGCGCTGGATCGCAAACCCGAGCCGGCGGGCCGCAAACCAGTAACGCACGAACATCGCGCCGATGACGCCGACCAGTGCCCCGGCAACCACGTCACTCGGATGGTGGGCGACCAGCACCAGACGGGTCGCCGCAATGACGATGGCATAGACGGCCATCGCAACGCGAGCCTTGGGCCAGACGACCGACACAGCGAAAGCCAGCGCAAAGGCGGTCGTGGCGTGGCCGGACGGAAAGCTATAATAGGCCGGGTTGCCTGCGAAGTGCGAGAAGTGAAAGGCATTGGCCTCGCCGCCGACGAACGGCCGGCCGCGGCCGATACAATATTTCAGCACTTCGGTGACCAGATTGGACACGATGACCGCGCAGAAAATGAACTGCAGTCGTGTTCCGAGGCCAAGCAGCAGCGAGCGCTGGATGCCGCGCAAGGCCGGCGAGACGATCGCGACCGCGATCAGCAATCCCCCCAGCACCGCCAGCACATATTCGTCCTTGCCGAAATCGGTGAGAATGCGGACCCACCACAGCGACGGCGTGCCGCGTTTCGGCATCTGGGCGATTTCCCACGCGTCGATCGCGTACATCAGGACGATGATCGCTGCACCAAGACCAGCCGACAGCCACAACGCGTGTCGCGCCGCCCGCCGTGCCGCCTCGGCGCGGCGCGAATGCGACGGCGAGCGCACGAGCTGCGCCAGCGACAGCCACGCCAGCGTCCCGAAGCGCGAAAGATAGTTTTTGGATTCGACGACAGCAGGGCTCGCGGCCATCTTACTCCGTGCCTTCCGAGCGGAAGATGGCGATCGAGATCGCCTTGCCCTGCGAAATGTTATAGCCCTCGATGCGCTTCGCCACGTTGTAGCGCAGCCCGATGGCTTCGGCGCGCTGGACGAAGGCGCGTTCGGTGCGCGATTCCACCAGCGCGAAGCGGCAACTGCCCTGCCCGAGGAAATCGGCAGCGCCCGATCCGTCGGTGAGCAGCGTGCCGGTGCCGGTCATGAAGACGAGGCTCGGTTCGTGAAAACCTGCCGCGGCGGCTTTCGGCCCGACGCAGACCACGTTGCGAAGCGCGCGCGCGACCTCGGCGCTCGGAAACATGGTGGTCAGTGACGGCATGACGATGCCGTAGATTCCAACCGCCAGGAACATCGCCGCGACCACCGCATTCAGCAGCGAGCGCTCGGCGCGGCTGTCCTCGAACATCCACCACGCGATCAGGCCGAAGATCATCGCCGCCGCCAGGAAGGGCCAGGCCGGAAAAGCCGGGTAATGCGTCAGCTTGATGGCGCCGATGACGGCGATCACGGATGCCCCCGCCGGAACGACAAACCACCATGCCGCACCGCGCCGCAACCATGATCGTGACAGCACGCGACGCTCCAGCGCGCCGGCGGTGAGGATCGCAATCGCCGGATAGAGCGGCAGCACGTAATGTGGCAGCTTGGTCAGCACCAGTTCGAACACGATCCAGGACGGGACCAGCCACGCCAGCAGATATTGCGCGCCGGGCTCGCGCCGCGCGCGCCACACTGCCGGCGCCGCCATCCCGGCCAGCGCCGCACCCGGCCAGAACGTCACCCAGAACAGCAGCAGATAGAGGCCGGGCGGCGCGCCATGGGATTCCTGTGCGCCGAGCTTGTTCAGCATGTCGCCACCGAGCGAATTGGAGAAGAATGCCTCGCCCGCGCGCCAGAAGATGGCGACGAACCATGGCAGCACCAGCACCAGCGTCCACATCAGGCCCCAGACCGGGCGCAGCCGCCACAGCCATGCCGCCGAGCGGTCGAGGATCGCAAGCGCCAGGATGGTCAGGCCGACGAACATCAGGATCAGCGGCCCCTTGAGCAGGATGCCGCCGGCCAGCGCGGTCCAGAATATCGCGGGCGCGCTCCAGGACGGATGCACCGGGTCCTCGCCGCGCTGCCAGGACAGATAGACCCGCGCCATCGCCCCCATCGCGGCGACAACGGTCAGCAGCAGCATCGCGTCCGTTTTGGCGAGCCGGGCTTCGGCGCCGAGCAGGACGGAACTGCACATCATCAGCGCCGCCAGCGCGGCCCCGCGCCGCGTGACGAAGGCGAGCGCCGCCCAGTAGGTCAACAAAACCGCGCCGATGGCGCCGATCAGGGAGGGAATCCGGTAGAGCCAGATGCGCAACTGCGCCCGCGGCAGGCCGAGCGATGAGGCGGTTTCGACCACGGCGGCCTGCAGCCAATAGATGCCGACCGGCTTCTTGTAGCGGACGTCGTCCTGAAAGCGGATGTCGACGAAATCGCCGCTTTCGACCATCTGCTTGGTCGCCTGCGCGAAACGCGCCTCATCCCGGTCGATCGCCGGAATATTGAAGAAGCCGGGCAGGAAAAGCACGATGCCGCAGAGCACCAGGAACACGATGGCGCGAAAATGGCTCGTGGTGGCGAAGTCGAACGCGGCGGCCAGCCTGCGACCGGAATGCGCAGGTTTTACAGGCTGTTGGCCTGCTCCAAAGCGTGGGGGCTGCAAGGTTTCCACCATGTTGTTCGCATACGATGAAACCGCACTGCAAACAACACCACAGATTCGCCCTATCCGACTGTCCCCAAGCGCTTTTTCCTTACTGTACCCGGATCACAACGGTATCGGCCGCCCCCGTCGCGTCGATCACGGTCAATCGGGCAAAGCCCGGCCCGGGCGGATCGACCAGGCGCTGGCGCCGGCTGTCGATTTCGCCGACCGAGGTGCCGTTCAGCATGATGGTCAGCGGCAGCACGCCGCCGGCCACCTTGACCGGCATCGGCGCGGCCTGCCCGCCGCCTGAACGGTCGACGTCGATCCGCGAGCCGTTCAGCGGAAACTGGATCCGCGGCACCTGATCGCTGCCGGTCCGGATCAGTTCGCCGACGGGACGGAAGCGCCGCAGCGGCAGCGGCAGTTTGGCGTTGCTGGCGATCAGCGCCCCCTTCGGCGGCTTCGGCAGCGCCGCCGGAATCTTTCCGGTGCGCGCAAACGCGTCGAACAGGATCGGGGCTGCGGCGGTGCGGCCGACCAGGCCCGGCACCGGCGCGCCGTCGGGCCGCCCGACCCACACGCCGATCGTGAGGCGGCCATCGAAGCCGACCGACCACGCATCGCGATAGCCGTAGCTGGTGCCGGTCTTGAACGCGATTCTGTTGTGGACGCCGTTTTCCGGCGGCGGCGTTCCGAGCAGCACGTTGCCGACCTGCCAGGCCGCGACCTGGTCCATCAGCCGCAGCGGCTCCCGATCGTCCTTATCTTTTTCTTGCGCCAGCATGACCTCGCGCAGCGGCCGCGCCGCGCCAAGCCGTGCCAACCCAGTGTAGAGCTGCGCCAGGTCCTGCAAGGTGACGCCGACGCCGCCAAGGCCCATCGCAAGGCCCGGCGCCTCATCCTTCGGCAGCACCAAATTGCCGCCGGCCTGCTTCAGCCGCGACGACAGCCGGCTGGAGCCGACGCGGTCGAGCAGCGCAATCGCCGGCACGTTCAGCGAGAGCTGCAGCGCCTTGCGCACCGGCACCGTGCCCTGGAACGTCATGTCGAAATTTTCCGGCGCGTAGGAGCCGAAGCGAATGGGCCGGTCGTCGATCAGGCTTTCCGGATGGACAAAGCCGTCCTCGAAGGCGAGGCCGTAGATGAACGGTTTCAGCGTCGAGCCCGGCGAGCGCACCGCGCGGGTCATGTCGACCTGCCCGGCGCGCCGCTCGTCGAAATAATCCGACGAGCCGACGCGCGCCAGCACGTCGCCGCTTTCATTGTCGACCGCGATGATGGCGACCGAAATGTTCGGCCCTTGCGCTACGGCACGGTCGCGCGCCAGCGCCTCCAGCGTTTTCTGCAAGGCCGAATCCAGCGTGAGCTTGATCAGCCGAGTATCCTTTACCGTCGCCATCGCGGCGTCGGAGGAATGCGGCGCCAGGATTGGCATCGGCTTGCGCAGCCGCGGCACCGCCACAGCCCTCGCCTGCGCCGCGTCCTCTTTCGACACCACGCCATCCTCAACCATCCGTGCCAGCACGCGGTCGCGCGCGGCGTGGGCGGCTTGTGGATGACGGTCGAGCCGACGGCGTTCCGGCGATTGCGGCAGCGCGACCAATAATGCGCCTTCAGCAAGCGTCAGCCGCTTCGGTTCCTTGCCGAAATAGGCGATGGATGCGGCGCGGATGCCTTCGAGATTGCCGCCGAACGGCGCCAGCGCCAGATAGAGATCGAGAATTTCGTCCTTGCTCAGTTGCCGCTCGAGCTGGACCGCGCGCACCATCTGGCGCAGCTTTGCGTACACCGAGCGCTCGCGCCGCGGCTCGATCAGCCGCGCCAGCTGCATCGTAATGGTCGAGCCGCCGGAGACGATGTGGCCGCTGCTGCCGAATTGAAGCGCCGCGCGTCCGAGCGCCAGCGGATCGACGCCGCCATGCGACCAGAACCGGCGGTCTTCATATGCCAGCAGCAGTTTGAGATATCCGGGATCGACCGCGCTCTTCGCATCGACCGGCAGCCGCCAGCGGCCATCCGCCATCGCATAGGCGCGGAGCAATTTGCCGTTGCGGTCGACGATGGTGGTGGAGATTTTTTGCGCCTCCTCCAGCGGCAACGGCCCGAGCGAGACAACCCAGGCGGCGAAGCTGCTGCCGATAACCGCGATTACGACTGAAACGATTGCGGCCAAACGAACGAGGCGCCGCCAGCCACCACCACTGTCATGGCCGGGCTTGTCCCGGCCATCCACGTCTTTCTCGTCAGCCACAACAGTCGTGGATGCCCGGGACAAGCCCGGGCATGACGATGAACTATGGTTGCCTGCCTCACTCATTTCGCCGGACGCACCTCGACCGAGCCGGTGCCGGTGCGGCCGTAGCGCGAGGGGTTGTACATGTCCTCGACATAGGCCTGCGGCAGCACGTATTTGCCGGGAGAAACCGCACGCACGATGTAGGCGACCGTGAACACCGACTTGTCGTCGCTGGCGCGGTCGATGGCTGCCGTGAAGCGGTCATCGCGGAACTCGGTATGTTCCGGCTCCTCGCCGTCCTCGATCCAGTCCAGCGTGCCGCTATCGCCCGACGACACCAGATGCGGGTTGTCGATCTCGAGGCCGGCAGGGAGATAATCGGCCACCATGATGTGCCCGTATTCCGGCTTGGTCTCGGTGATCTTCAACACCACCGCGAAGCGATCGTTCTGCTTGGCCTTGCTGACATCGGCCGGCTTGCCATCGAGCGTGAAGTAATTGCGCTCGATCTTGAAGCCGTTCGACGCCGCGGGCTCCGGGCTAACCGGCGAACCCGAGACCGAGACCACCGCCTGCACCGGCGCATCGCCGGTGTTGGTGATCTTGACCGGCTTGCCGGCCACCGCCTCGGCCTTGTAGCTGCGATAGACCGCGGCCTTGACGGGCGACCCATCGATATCCAGCGCCAGTGTCTCCTTTGATAGCGCGCGCGCGGCCAGCACCAGCCAGGCATTCTCCTGCGTCGAGGTGTAGGGCGAAAGCCCCCGCGCCACTTCGACCCGCTGAACGGCTTGCGTCAGCGTCGCCCGCGGCGCGTTGCCTTCGCTGGCGAGCGACACCAACGCCGCCGCATCGCGCAGCGCCGAGCCGTAGTCCACGCGCCCGAACTCGAGCACGGGTTTGGGTGCCAGCGCATCAAGCGCCGCGCCATAGACCCGCTCTGCCCGCGTCTTGTCGCCAACCAGGGCCAGCGCCGCCGCGAGCTGCGATTTCGCGATTGGCGTGGCGAGATTGGAGAGCTTGGTGTCGGCGAGATAGCGGAGGTCGCCGATCGGGGCTGCGCCATTGCGGGCGAGCACGTAGAGGCCATAGGCGAGATCGCGACCGCCGTCCTTTTCCGGCTCGTTGGCGTTGACCACCGAGTTACGGATACGGTCGAGCGCGTTCTTGAACAGCACATCCGGCACCGCAAAGCCCTTTTCGCGGGCGCGGGTCAGGAAATCCGTCACGTAGGCATCGAGCCAGGAATCGTCGCCGCCGGCCGACCACAGGCCGAACGAGCCGTTCGAGCCCTGGCGGGCCAGCAGCCGCTCGATCGCGTCCTTGATGCGCTGGTCAACTGCGGTATCCATCGCCAGATGCGCACCCGCCGCGAGATCATTGACATAGAGCAGCGGCATGGCGCGGCTGGTGATCTGCTCGGAACAGCCGTGCGGATAGCGATCCAGCGCCTTCAAAATGGTCGCCGCATCGAGCGCGGTGGAGAGACCCACCGACAGCGACACGCTGCCGGTGCCGGACACCAGGTCGGAGAACATGTCCGGCGTCAGCGTCAGGCTCTCGCCTTTTGCCAACGTCCGGATCGAGCGCCGCGCCAGCACCTGCGTCGCCGCCTTGACGTCAAGCGCATAGTGCCGCGCCAGCGTCAGCCCGTTCGGGCCCTTGATGTCGACGTCGAGATTGGCGGTGCCGGCGCCGCCGGCGTCGAGCGCCAGCGACATCGAGGTCCGCTGCTTGGCGGCAAGCTTCACCGTGGTGGTCGGATTGCTCGTCACCTTCACCGGCCCCGACGTTTTCACGCTGATGCTGTAGTCGCCGGGCGCGCCCTCGACATTGTCGAGGTCGAAACTCATGGTGCCCTTGTCGCCGTTGAGCAGGAAGCGCGGCAGCGTCGCCGTCAACACCACGGGATCGCGTACCGTGACGTCGATGGTGGCGCGGCCGAGCTTGGTCGAATTCCACGCCACCGCCATGACGCGGGCCGTGCCGGCAAACTCCGGAATATCAAAACTGATTTCCGCGGTGCCGTCGGCGCCGACCGTGACGATCCCCGAATAGAGCGCCAAAGGCTTTTGCGTGGGCGGTGAGCCCTTCAGCTCGGCGCCGGCGGAATCGCCGCCGGTCCGGATCTGGCCGCGCGTGCCCTGCATGCCGTCGATCAATTGCCCATAAAGATCGCGGATCTCGGACGTCAGGCGGCGCTGGCCGAGATAGTAATCATCAGGCGCCGGCGGCTTGTAATTGGTCAGGTTGAGAATGCCGACATCGACCGCGGCAACCACGATCTTGGCGTCCTCGCCGGGATTGAGCCCGCCGAGTTTGACCGGGATCTTGAGCGCTGTGCCGGGCCGCACCAGCGGCGGCGGCGACAGCGCGACCTGCAGCGTGCGCGTCTTCTTGTCGATCCCGAACCACTTCAGCCCGATCGCCCGTCCCGGCATCCGCAGCGCTGCCGCATCGAGCGGACGCCGCAGCGTCGCCAGCACATAGGCGCCCGTGCCCCAGTCCTTGCCGACGGTAAGCCTAACCTGCTGGGTGCCTTCCTTGACGTCGACGGTCTGCGTCGTCAGCAGGCGGTCGCCGAGCACGTTGATGGTGAGCTTGCCGGCGGTGCGGGCGTTGACCGACACCACCATGGTATCGCCGGAGGCGTATTCCGGCTTGTCGACCGAGGTTTCCAACAGATCAGGCGTATCGGCGCTGCCGTCGGAGTACCAGCCGACGTCGAATTGCACCGACGTGACCGGCCCGTCCGCTTCGGTCGATTTGACGTCGAGGCGATAGCGGCCCGGCTGCGGCGCGAGCGACACCCGCGCCGCCTTGTCGGCTGCAAGCGTCAGGTCGCCGTCGGCGACGCGCTTGGTCGATTTGACCGGCTCATATTCCCAGGACGAGTTTTGGCGATACCATTGATAGCGCGACTCCATCTTCAGGAGTTCGTAGCGCAGGCCATCGCGCGGCAGTTGCTTGCCGTCGGGACCGACGAACACGACGTCGAACTCGGCCTTGTCGCCTTCGGCCACACTCTTGTCAGCGAATAGCGGCTTGATGCCGATCAGCGCCGCCTGCGGCGCCACGGGCAGCACCAGCTTGCGCTCGACGGCGCGGCCGCCGGTCTCCACCATGCGGATGAAGATCTGTGCTTCCTGCGGACGGGTCGAGGTCGGCGCCTTGGCAAGCGACACCGGGAACGTCGCAACCCCATTGGCGTCGGCCTCGGGCAGATTCTCGATCGGGGTGCGCTCGTTGCTGGCGGTCTCGTCGTCCCCCACGCCGAACTGGTAGCCGGGATAGCCCGGTCGCCCGGAGGCTGCGGGGGCGACCAGCATGTCGCCTTCGAGCTGCAGACCCGAGGCCGGGGCGCCATAAAGGAATTTGCCGGCGACCTTCAGTTCAACCGGAGTCTCAGCCTTGATCATCTTCTCCTTGGCCGAGACGTCGAATTCGATCCGCTCGGGGATGTAGTCCTCGACCATGAAGGTGGTTTCGCCGACGGACGAGCCCTTGGGATCGGTAAACGCGCGCACCCGCCAGGTCCCGGTCGGGACCGCCGAATTGAGCGGCAGGACAAGAGAGCGTCCGCCTGCGCCCTGATCCGGCAGCACGGCACGGCGGAATTCGACGCCATCGGGCCGCTCGATCACCAGCGTCAGCGGCCCGCCGGCCATCGCGTTGCCCTGCCCGTTGCGCAGCAGCGCGGTCAGATAGACGGTCTCGTTCGAGCGGTAGACGCCTCGCTCGGCATAGACGAAGGCGTCGGCGCCTGCCGGCACCACGCGGCCCGAGACGCCGCGGTCGGTGAGGTCGAAGGCATTGGTCTTCAGGCTGAGGAAGGCGTAGTCCGCCTTGTCGCTCATGACCGTGAGCAGCGCCGGCGAAAGCCCGCCCTCGCCGCGCGCCAGGCCGGCCTCGAACAGCACGTGGCCGGCATCGTCGGTCTTGCGCGTGGCAAGGATCTCGTTGTTGCGCGCAACCAGCCGCACCTCGGCCTTCGCGACGGCCTCGGTCGAGGCCAGCGAATTGACAAACACATGGACGCCGTCATTGCCGGAAAACGCCGTCAGGCCCATGTCGGAGACGATGAACCATTGCGTCGCCAGCGTGCCGTCATCGTCGCCGCCGCTGCCGGGGCCCTTGGCCGACGCCGTCATCACATAGACGCCGGGCTGCAGGTCACCCAGCGCCTGGTCGACCGGGAACGCCGTCACGACGTCCTGGTTCAGCGTGGAAGCGGTCGCAAGTTCGCCCGACCAGACCTTGACGCCGCGCTCGTTGCCCAGATCCGAGAGTTGGTAGCTGGAGAGCGTCTTCTGGAAATCGCTGTCCACCACCGTGTTGATCAGGTTACGGTCGCCGATCCGGAACACGTTGACGTTCACCGAGGGCGTATTGACGCTGACCAGCGGAATGCCGCGTTGGCCGGTGCGCGGCAGCACATAGGCGCGGCCCGTGAAGCGCACGAACGGCTTGCGGTCGCGGACGTAGATGTTGAACTCGGCCGATTTCGGTAAGGATTCCTTAACCGTGGACGGCAGGCCGGCGCGCAGGTTGATGTTGTAGCGCTCGCCGTGCTTCAGCCCGTCGACGCAGAGCTGCTTGCCCTCGCTGGTCAGCGCCGGCTTGTCGATGCCGGCCAGCGCCAGGAACGGCGCGAAATCGACCCGCTTGGCGAGGTCCTCGGAGAACTGGAAGCAGGCGCGCGGCGAAGCCCCGTCGGAATCGACGGTGTAGTCCAAGAGCCGGAAACCGTGCTGGTCGCGCATCTTCTCATACTGGCCGCGAACCTCGGCGACCTCGCGCATGTCGAGCGACAGCCGCAACGCATCCAGCGCCGGACGCCACAGCTTGCGCTCGGACATCGCCCGGGCCAGCACGGCCAGCGCATCGGCCTCCTCGGCCTGGTTGCCGGCGCGCTGATAGGCGATGTAGGCCGCGGTCGAGGCGCGCTCGTACAGGAAGGTCTGTTCGCTGGAACTGGCGGAGCGGATCTGGAAGATGGTTTTGGCGAGTTTTAGCCAGTTGGCGCTGTCCTCGGGCGTGGTGGCGGCGATCTGGCCGAGGATCTGCAAACCCACCCGAAAGTCGGACCGCTTGAAGGCGGCGTCGGCGTCGTTGCGGAGCGTCGTGGAGGATTTGGCGACCGGCCCTGCCTCGCTCTTGATCTGGGCTTCCAGCTTGACGGCCGAATCGGCCAGTTCGTCGCGCTTGAACGCCTTGTCCGCGGCCCCTGCCGCCGTCAGGCCAAGCGCCAGCGTGGCGCAAATCACTGTGGCGCGAACCAAACCGATCATGATGGGCTCCTTGCCGCGGACATCAGCCGCGTAACGTCAAAAAGTGCGCGAAAAGGTGACGGACTGATGGCAGTGGATTCGGCTTGCGAAAAGGTCACATGCATGGCGCTGGCAGTCCAAACGGTCCCGGCCGCACCGCCTGGCGGAAGTGCCGGCGGCTGGCTTTATAATATCAGGGGCGGACCACTGGCTTTAGCCCGCGTCTGCCTTAGTCGCGACCCCAAAGAAATCGGTTCGACCGTCTTGGCGGGAAAGCGGATTTTTCATATTGGCAGTGCTAGATAAGGAAGGCCTATACAGGGCGGATACCTAGGGCGGCTACCGCCCGGACGGTCCCATAGCTCAACTGGATAGAGTAACGGATTTCTACTCCGTGGGTTGCAGGTTCGAATCCTGCTGGGATCGCCACCTTCCATGCCGATGAAACCGGGCCGTCGGATCTGGAAGCCGACTGGATTTCTGCCAGCGGGTTGCCGGTATTTGCGGAACGTTTGCCGGTCGCTGGCATTCGAGTTGTGCGTGCTGGTCCGCGTAACGCCCTGATGAGAAAACCGGTTGCCAGCGTAAGGCGCTCACCGCACGCCCCACAGGAGAAACTTGCTCATGCGCTTGATCACATCGATAGCAATACTCGCCGTATCGGCCCTGCCTGCGCTCGCCGATCGCCAGGTTACCCAGGACGAACGCGCAAGGCTCGCCGCTGCGGTTCAGGCCGAAGGATGTTCCGGCGGCAAGTTCGAGATGGACGAAGACGATCAGCAGTTCGAGGTTGACGATGCCGTATGTGCGGATGGAAAGAAATATGACCTCAAGTTTGATATGCAAATGCGGTTGAAACGCAAAAATCTTGATTAATAAAGTCATGCGGCCATTCGAAGCCGATGAAGCATCTTATGTTGCGTTATGTTGCGCGGATAGCACTATACGTCCCAAAAGTGGAACCGTCATCGATCTTCGCGCGCGCTGTGTCGGGCCGGCACTAGCCGACGACCCAACAAGAGAGCACCGTGAACGTGGGGAGAGTTCAGGAAGGGGCAACCACGATGGCGGCGAGAGCAACGCAGGGCAGAACCAAACGGCATCCGTCTGCCTCAACGAAGCCAATCCGTGAAGGGGGCGCCCGCGAAGGGGCCGCAAAGCTCGCCAGACGGCTGGCCGAGGTGCAGGCACTGCGCAAGCAGGTTCAGAAAGCCGAAGCTGCGCGGCTTTAGTGATCGCCTATGCGGCCTGCCTGATCCGAAAGTCGTCGATCCGCTTGCCTGACTTTAGTTGTGCGGCCAGCCAGCGGGGCTTCTTGCCGCGTCCCGCCCAGGTCTCCGATGGCCGCTCCGGATTCCGATATTTCGGAACCACAGCGGGATAGGGCCGGCGCTCCGTCGACGACTTGGCATGGCGAGACGACTTGCCATGAGATGACTTGCCATGAGACGGCTTGGCACTCGAAGACTTGGCATGCGAAGACTTGGCATCGTCAGTTGCATGTTGAATTTCAATGCCGCGCTGGAGTCGCCTCAGGCGGTTTTCAAGCACGCTCTTTTCCGCCGTCAGTGCCGCCGCAAGCCTGGTGGCAATTTCCTCATGGAGCGCCCACAATTCGTCAGTGGACATGGACTTGAAGTCATTCCGGTTCATGACGGTCCCCAATCATGATTCAAAGTTTTGAGCCCTCATCGTCGGCCGATAATCTGAGCATAACAAGGCCGATTCAAAACGCTCTGCTGAATCAGGTTAGATGGAGTCGTGCTTCCACGGAAGAAATATGCGTTGTGCAACGCAAGCTTGACCGAAGAAATTTTCCGAATTCCGACAACACAACCGGAGATTGAGAGCCTCGTCCGGCCGCCGCGGAGGAACCGGTGGCGTGGACTTCGCCGCGCATCGCTCCGCTCAGGCGGCTATTTGTGCATTAAGGCCAAAGAAACTGAAGCGGCACGGGTGACGATTTGCGGTTTGGGCTTATAATACCGGCCGGAAATTGCTCCGTTGCCCCTGACAAAGGATGCGGGTCGTCATGCCGAGAAAGGGAATCACCGGCCACGACGAATGGGTGGTCACGGAAGCGCTGGCAACGGCACTGGTCGCGCTTGAGCAACTCGAACCGACCCAGCAATCACGCCAGCAGATGGACGACATCAAGAAATTGCTGGCAGCCAATTGTCAGCCCGGGACCCTTAACCTGCATCTCGCCCAGGCAAAGTGCCGGCTAAACCCCCACGCCGATCGCGCCGCCATCTATCGAGAGTATGGATTTGAAGATCGGGAAGTCTGAAACACGGGCTCGTGGCAAGCGTAGCGTAGCGATATCCGGGTTGCACCCCGCCTATCGCGGAGCCTGTCATCACGGCGCGAGCGCAATTGCGCTCGTCGCCGGGAGCGCAATCGCGCGACCCGTTGGGCTCATGCGGGCTACTTGCTCAAGGTATTGAGAGGACATCAGGATGGAGTTGCGACGCGCACCTGCCACAGCAACGGCTTTGACGATCCTGGCCGCGACGATTGCCCTGCCCGCACCTGCCCGCGCCCAGACCTACGATCCGAGCTATCCTGTTTGCCTGCAGATCTACCAGGGCGGCATCGCGGACTTCTATTTCGAGTGCCGCTATCAAACGATGGCGCAGTGTGCCGCGTCGGCCTCGGGCCGCTCCGCCCAATGCGTGGTCAATCCATATTACGGCGGGCCGAAGACCAAGCCTGGCAAGCGTCAGCGGCCACAGCAGTACTGAAAATCGCGCGCTTCGACGACCGCGCTACCCGTTAGGGCGGCGGCCTCTCCGGCCATTCACCAGCCGTAGGTGCCGAGCGCGAGCGGCCTCGATGGGGCCGCCTTGGCGGTTCGCGTCGTGTCGGGCCTCAGGCAGCGCCGGGCTGCTTCGATCTCGGCGTCGCTCGCGCCTTTGCCGCGGGCCCACTGCTCGGCGGCGGACGCACTGTATTGCGCCACGTAGTAGCGCACGACAGGACACGAAATTCGACGCAAAACACCGGACTGTTCACCCGCAAATCCGGCGCTTGATGTTCCAAGACACAGCGCCAGCACACCTATCCAACGTAAACCCATGTGATTCCCCTCTGCATAACAAGTGAGGCTGGCTTTCACCGGTGCATCAAGCCTGATTGTGAGTTCCGCATACGGAACAGGCGGAGCTGTGCTTAACCCGCAACTGATACTGTCCCGACGGCGGCTGCTCCGCCCGTGGAACACGGTTTATGCGATGACTAAAATTGATTGTTTACGAAGAAGGCCGAAGCTGATTGCCGCCTGAGCGCAATTCGCTAAGCCTTTACTTGCCAGGACCTGACTTGCCAGGACCTAACTTGCCAAGACCTGACCCGCCAAGACTTGGCAAAAACTGTTGGAAGCTCCGATGGAATTCGAACGCCGATCGATAGCGAGGACGACGATCTCGAAAGACGCGCTGCTGTTCTTTGATGCGCAGCGCGGTGTCCTCACTTGCCGCGTTCAGGACGTGACGAATTCCGGGGCCGGAATCGAACTCCACACCCTCAATTTGCTGCCGCTGGATTTCGAATTGAGCTTCGACAATTTTCACACCGTTCGCGAATGCCGCGTGATCTGGCGGCAAGGCGATTTCGTCGGCGTTGCGTTTCAAAACTGATCAATCTGCAACCCGGCCTGCATCTTCATCGCGCAAGTGCAAGACGCCCCTGCACGGCACGCGGAACTCGGGGAACTGACCCCACGGTGAACAAAACAGCCTTGGCAATGGAACCAACATCGAGACTCCGCGTCGAATCCCCGGGCTTCCGGTTCCTCCGGAACACGACCCAAGCGGGTTGACCGTTCCAGCGCGCCCCTTGCACGCTGGAGTCGTTCGGGGGTCTATGACGGGAGTTCAGCATGTCCTGGGATCGTCCGTTCGCTCAGCCTGTCCCACTCCCGGAGGGACCGCCTGCGCAAACCTTGCGAGACGCCGCCGACTACATCCGGAAGCTTCCTCAGCCAGAACGTGATCGTCAGGAATGGCGGCTTGCCGTCCAGATGCTGATCGATGCCGCCGAGGATCGCGGGCCCATGCTGTTTGCGCGGATGGGAATTGTCAGAGCCCTGGAAGCGCATATCGCAAGGACACTCGATTCCGAGGGCCAAGGTCCAAGCCATGATCGAGGTCAAGGCAACCTGAAGTGCGACCGTGACGCCATCTGATTCCGGATCGACATCATCCCAGATCGACATCAACAGCGATGGCGCCGAAACGCCTGAAGGCTTTCCACGCCGAACAGACGAGAACTCGCGCGCACTAGCGAGCCGCAGCAGATCGGTGCGGCATCCACAGGCTTCACTTTGGCCAAATTCGTGGATCGGCCAAAATGCGAGTACACCGCGACCGAGCGGCTGAAAGACTTCTTATGCTACCTGCCTGATGCGGAAGTCGTCGATCCGCTTGCCGGACTTCAATTTTGCAGCAAGCCAACGCGGCGTCTTCCCTCGTCCCGCCCAAGTCTCAGACGGCCGGTCCGGATTCCGAAACTTCGGAACGACGGTTGGATATGGACGCTTCCCTGTCGACGAACTCTCGCGCTCGGCTTCGACGCCACCCTTGAGTTGCTTCAGGCGATTTTCGAGCACGCGCTTCTCCGCGAGCAGCGAAGCCGCAAGCCTCGAGGCGATTTCTTCGTGGAGTGCCCACAGCTCATCCGTGGACATCGATTTGAAGTTATTCCGGTTCACGACCGTCCCCAATCATGATTCAATGCAGCTTTCATCGTTGGTAGAAAACATGAGCACAATAAGGCCGACTCAGAACCTCTTTCGGGCCGAAAAGTTCCAGCCAGCTGGCTTCGTTTCACAACACAACCGTAACGAATTTGCTGGCAGGCGCACTTCAATTTCCCTTTACAACTGGTGATAGATTGGCCGCGCTACGCGCGCAAGGCATGTGTGAACATCCGAAGCTAATGGTGTCTTGTTGACGGTTCCCTAACGGCAGCTGCGCTCGATCATTGCTGTGAACGTTGGGCGCCTTGCGCGTGCAGGTCCGCTACGGCAGCAGCTTACCACGTGTTATTCTGGCCGCGCGATATCATCGGGGTTACCCAACATCGTTCGGGTTACCCAACCCGGCGCAATGCTGCCCGACCTCCGCCACGCCAGCGCCAAAGTCGAAACGAAACTTGCGCCTGGAACCTCCGGCGGGCGCAAGCCCGCCCGCAACAGAATGTTGGCGTCATGGCAGGGTATCGCCACCGCAATGGCCGCGGTGCTTCCGAGGCGTTTGGCACCATCTTCGTCGTCACCAATCTCGAGAACGGCAAGAAGATCCGCTGCCCGGTGCAGGACCGCGGCCCCTTCGCACGCGGCCGGGTTCTCGACTTTCACGCTCGGCGCGGCGCGCCAGATCGGCTGTGACGGCTTGTGCCGCCTCACTGTGCGTCGCGCCGGTCACGAGTAGCAGGCGTATTCCAGCTCGCCTCCAGGATGTGGCCTAAACTGCACGGCTGTTGCTGCCGGGTGACATCGGTTGCGCAAGAAACCGATAGTCTGGATTCTGCGGGTCGGCCGGGGGCGGCAAGCGGTCGGCTGTAGCGGCAAAGCCGCCGACACGCTCGAGGGCCCACAATAGCCGAGCGCTCGTCTCCCTGGGGTAGGTGTTGGGGCGGCGCCCGGCTATTCGGGCCGCGCGGCGGTGCGGCCTGAACAGGAACTCATTTTTAATTTAAAGAGAATTTAAAAAGCTATTGAATTATAACGATTTTTATGGCCGCAGCTGATTGCTGGCGCTGGCGTCCGGGCTTCAAGGGAACCGAAACGACGCAAAACGGGCCGGAATCCCCCAAATCGGGAACCGAGCGCCTTCGACGCGTTTCCTATCTCCTGAATTAAAACTGCTGAGCGCAAGGGAATCCGTTGAGCCCGCCACCACCCGAACTCGATCGCGGCGAGGTATTGGTGTGCATGGCGCTGGCGTTCTGCCTGGCCGGCGCATCGACCAGCATCGTCTACAGGCTGCTGGGTTAAAGGGGCGTCCGGACGGCTATTCCTTCGGAGACCGCGAAGAACGGCAAATCCACGTCCATGACAAGGCCCAGGAATACGGCAACGCCGCCGATGACCGCCATCAACTCCAGGAGGACGAAGGCGAGCAGCGCGCTCAATCCGATGGCCGCTTTTTTCCAGCCGTTCCACATGGGCGCTCCCTTAGCACCGAAATCCGGCCGTCGGAGCAAAACGGCAATTTAAGGTGAATTTGGAACCCCGGGATCCACGGCGGCGCCTCCGGCCTGGCCGGCCGTCCATCGCCGGTGTTGAAGTCCCGGCAACCCCCTTGGCGACCAAATGTCAACATCGGCTTTCAGGCGCGCGAAGCCAAAAGGGAAAGTGCGATGAGCGGGATCTGCCGCAAGATCATCTACGTCATGCTCGTGATCGTGGTGCTATTGATCATCTGGCAATTTCTCGGATCGCTTTGATCGTGGGCACGCAGGCCCGATGACCCGCGCCCCGCGTTGCGTTTTTCCGATGTGATTGTGCCGATGAAGCGGGTCGAGCGGCGAAAAGCGGCTCGGCCGATGCGATGAGGAGTAGACGAGGCCCGGAGTGCCTAGGAGTCCGGGCCTCGTGGCCTCCAGTGGTAGCCGTTCGTCGTGATGGACGAACGCCCTGCCCCCCGCTGCAAGCGACGTCGTTATAGATGCGCCGTGCTCGCGCAGCCAATCCGTATGAGTACGGGGCGATATTCGTGCGCATATTCCTTGCGTGTGTCCCGCACGCGAGACCGCAAAATTTCTGCCGGGCCGTCATAACGCAATGACGTAGGCACGCCACAGCGTACCCGATGCCCCCACCGCCGGGACATGACGAGAGCAGCTATCCGCCGCGTTCTACCGCTTATCGAACGGAATATACTGATGATACTCTTTCGGCACCGAGTTCCGGTAACGCGCGGGCACCGTGCCACGGTCGACCGAACGGTCGATCTCCTGCTGCCGGGTCATCTTGGCCGGTTTCTTTTTCTTCGGCGCCGCCTTCTCCTTTTCAGGAGCCGTGTTTTCAGAAGCCTTGTTTTCCGGAGCCTTGTTTTCAGGAGCCTTGGCTTCCGGCGCGGCAGTGGACGTTGCCGCAGGCGCGGTCCCGCCCGGCGCGCCCTGCGCCAGCGCGACGCCGGCCGGCATGAATACGAGAGCCGCCGCCGACGCTGCCACCATAACGCGAGACATTTTTTGCATGGGAAGCTCCGGTTCCGGTCAACTCCGTTTCCGACCGACCCTATTACGTCCGCTGCCGTCCGCACACCGGGATTTTGGCGAGGCGGACCGGCATGGACTGGCTATGCTTGGCCCGGCTGCAGGTCGTGAAGACGAAGGCCAGCCGGCTGCACTGCCAGTCCGGACCAAGGGCTGCACTGGCGGCTGGCTCGGGATAGGACACGCCGAGCACGACGAAGCCCATGAAGGCCAACGCGACGATGGCGGCGGCGAGAACGAGGTATTTGCGGGTCCACCAATTGTGGGGCATGGCGGTCGCTCCTGTTTCGGAAGCCCGGAAGATAGGAACGACCCGCCACGGTCCCTGTGAACAGGTTCACATTACACGAGTTTGTGCGGGATCGTGACCGATGCAGAAATGGGTATAACTCGCGTAAATCCGTTGCGGACTCACAACCCTTGATCGACACTGCGCGTTCGGGGCGAGCGCGTGTGCGGGGCGTGCGATATGGACAAGCAGGAAACGGGCTACGACTACATCAGGTACAAGCAATTGCTGGCGGAAGCGGTCGACGAGACCAGGCGGCTCGAGCTGATCGAGACCATGATCAGGGAAAATGCCCGCGACAGGCTGGAGGCGCAGCGGACCGCGGATCGGATCGCGATGACGGCGATGACGGTCGCGCGCGTTCTCGGCCCCGGTAGCCGTCGCGATAGCTTCTAGGATCGTGCGGTCACTTTTCCGAAGCGAGCATCGCCAGCGAGCCGACCAAGCCAATCAGCGCGCAGGCGAGAAGGCCATATTGCAGGATCGCCGGCGCCCGGCTTGGGGCTTCGGACACCGTTGCCATGTCGTAGAGCAGCCAGGCTGACGTAATCCCGCTGATCAGCATCAGTTTGGGCCATTTGCTGTTCACGCAAGTCTCCCCTGCTCTATCGGCCCCATTTCGACGCTGGCATTTTGCCCCGGGTTCACTTACCTAGGCGCCATTCCGCGCGTGTGGCGCGTCCAACCCCCGAGAGTGAAAGCGACAAGGCCTTTTTTTATGAGTGGATTCAAGGAACCGAACTTCGCGGACCGCCAGAAAGCCGCGATGCAGGCGCGGCAGAACATCCTGGACAAGTTTCGCGCCAAGCCGGGACTCGACGATCCCGAGGTAAAGCGCCGTCAGGCCGAGCGCGAAGCCCAGGCCGCCGCCCGGGCCAAGGCGAGGGAGGCCAAGGAAGCGGCAAAGGCCGAACAGAAGCGTCTCGAGGCCGAGGCTGCCGCGGCGGAAGCCGCCAGGATCGCGCGCGAGAAGGAAGAAGAGGCCGCCAGGCAGGCGGCGCTGGAGGCCGAGCAGAAGGCCAAGCGCGACGCGCGTTACGCCGCGCGCAAAGGCAAGGGCAAGAAGAAGTAGGCAAGAGAGAGCGGGCTGGATCCGCGCCACCGTCTCTTGCCGATGACGGATCAAGCCTTCCCGTCATTCCGGGCCGGTGCGTGAGCGCCAGACCCAGATGCATCCAGACCCCCGATGCGTGATGGCGCATCGGGGAATCTCGAACGTCCGAGGGTCGATGTTTAAGTATCGCTCCCTTGCGCAAACGCCTTGCGTATGTCGCGGGGAATGACGGCGCGGCTCAGTTCTTTTTCATACCGTCGTCTTTTTTCATGCCGTCTTTCATCATGCCATCGTGCTTCATGCCGTCCTTCTTCATCATGCCGTCGTCTTTCTTCATCGCGTCCTTGGACATCGATTCCTTCTTCATGCCGTCGTCCTTGCCCATCTTGTCCTGAGCGAAGACGGCCGGCGCAAACGCAAGGCCGAGCGAAACGAGCGCAGCAGACAGGCCGAGGCCGATACGGGTCGTGGTGGTCATGGGGTTGTCGTCCTTTGGGTTCAAGTTTGGTTTCTCGATAGCGACGTCTGCCGCTTCCCCAACGACGATACCGCGGCCGGGTTTGTTACCGGCCACTTCCCGAAGTTCTGCCGTTGTCACGGTTAGTTGAAACGGCAAATTGATGGCGGCTAACGCTCCGCGAGTGCCCCGGGGGTGGACGTATCATTGACCGACGCTTCTGCGAGCGGCTGGTCGCGGGTGTGCACCGCAACGGCGTCAGGCTTTGTCAGAGGGCTGGAATCTTAGCTTGCCGTCGCGTGTTGCCTCAACCTATCACGCAGCCTCGAACGACCAGACCAGGGCAACTTCGGACCAAGACCGGCTAACATGGGCTGAAGCCGGTCCGCATCGCCGACCCAATAAACATTTGCAGGGGATAAACCGTGCTCACACGCCGCCATGTCATCGCATCCGCACTTGCCGCGCCCGCCGTCCTTCGTTTCGGCACCGGCACCGCCCATGCCGCCACCACACTGAAGATCTCGCACCAGTTCCCGGGTGGCACCATCGACAAGGGCGACTTCCGCGACCGGCTGTGCCGCACGTTCGCCGCCGAAGTCGCCAAGCGCTCAGGCGGCGAGATCGCCGCCGAGGTCTATCCGAACTCCTCGCTGATCAAGACCAACGCGCAATTCTCGGCGATGCGCAAAGGCGCACTCGATATCAGTCTCTACCCGCTGCCGTATGCCGGCGGTGAATTGCCGGAGACCAATATCGGCCTGATGCCCGGCCTGGTCGCGACCTACGACCAGGGCCTGCGCTGGAAGAAGGAGCCGGTCGGCAAGGCGCTGACCGACTTTCTCGCCGACAAGGGCACCATCCTTTTGACCTGGATCTGGCAGGCCGGTGGCGTTGCCAGCCGCTCCAGGCCGATCGTTGCCCCGGAAGACGCCAAGGGGTTGAAGGTGCGCGGCGGCTCGCGCGAAATGGACATGGTGCTGCAGACCGCGGGTGCCGCCGTGCTGTCGATGCCGTCGAACGAAATCTACGCCGCGATGCAGACGGGTGCCTGCGACGCCGGCATCACCTCCTCCACCAGCCTGATCTCGTTCCGCCTCGAAGAGATCGCGAAGTCGCTGACCTCAGGCGCCGGCGCCTCCTACTGGTTCATGCTGGAGCCGCTGATGATGTCGAAGGCGATCTTCGACAAGCTGCCCAAGAACCAGCAGGACATCCTCCTGTCGGTGGGCAGCGAACTGGAAGCGTTTGGCCGCAAGGGCGCGCAGGACGATGATATCGAGGTCGCCAAGGTCTATGAAAAGGCCGGCGCCAAGGTCAGCAAGCTCGACGTGGCGACCGTCAGCAAATGGCGGGATATTGCCCGCGACACTGCGTGGAAGGACTACAGCGCCAAGACGGTGATGTCGGCCAATCTGCTGAAGCTCGCCATCGACGTTGCCCCATGACGCATGGTCCGCTTCCGGATATTCCGAAGCCTCTATTCGCTACTCGCCATTCGCTATTCGCCTCTTCGGCCGGAACGCGCCGCGATCGATTCTCCACCCACGACCTGCAACAGGTCCGTTCGCACCGCCTCGATATGCTGCTCCAGAAACCGGCAAGCCTCGTCGATCTGCTGCGCCCGGCATAGCGCAATCAGATGGGCGTGCTCCTTTTCGGCTTTCCCCATCGCCTTGGTGTTGGAGAGCTGCAGGCGCGTGTAGCGGTCGCTGGTCTGCAGCAACGCGATGACGATCGCCTTGGTGCGTGGCCGCCGCGCGTGAACGTACAGCGCCATATGGAAGTCGGCATTGAGCTGGCCCCACTCGCTGATGTTGCCCGCCTTGATCGCCTTTTCGAAGCGCTTCTGGATGTCGTCCAGCCCGGCAAAATCCTGTTCCGTAAAGTGCGGCGCCGACTGCGCCAACAACCGCGGCTCCATGATCCCGCGCAGATCAAACACGTCGTTGATCTCGTCCAGCGACAACTCCGAGACGATCGCACCTTTTTGCGGGACGATGCGCACCAGCCCCTCGGCCTCGAGCTGAAACAGCGCCTCGCGCACGGGAATGCGGCTCACGCCGTAGGTATCGCCCAGCGCGTCCTGCCGAAGCTGCGAGCCGGCCGGATAGGTCCCGTCGAGAATGGATTGCCTGAGCTGGTCGACGATCGCAGCCGACAGCGTCCGGTGCTTCAGGGGGCCCTTCATTTGATCTTCCGTCGTCATGGCCGGCCTTTCCGATCGGGGCGGACCCAATTTTGCATGTTGACGTGGTCCCGACCCAGCAAAAGCTAAGGGGTCCTCGCAATCTCCATTTGACAACATTGTATAAATTATACATTTTTGAAGTGCACGATAAATCTCAGGGGTAGCGGGGCTCTTTATGATCGAGCAGACGATTGCGGATGCGCCGGCGTTCAGCGCCCGGCGGATCGTTGTCAGGACCTCGAGTCTCCTGCTCGCTTTCGAACGCATCGCCTTGATGGGCTTGATGTATCTGCTGACGGCCTTGATCCTGGTGAACGTCGTCACCCGCTATTCGCACTTCCCGATCTACTGGATCGATGAATCGGCCGTCTATTGCGTGGTCTGGCTGACCTTCATCGGCGCCTCCGCCATGACCCGGTTGCGGCTCGATTTCGCGGTCACCATGATGACCGAGCGCCTCTCGGCGCGGAATCAGAAGATCGCAAAAGTCATCGCGACGGGCATGGTCGTCGTATTCGGCGTGGCCCTGATCGCCACCTGCTTTCTCTGGATGGATCCGATCGGTCTCGCCCGCGCCGGCTTTGACGCGCGCAAGCTCGCCGCCGAAACTTTCAACTTTCTCTACACCGAGCGCACGCAAACGCTGAACTGGCCGACCTGGGTGGTCTACCTGACGCTGCCGATCTTCGCGGTGTCGATGACCGTTCATGGCCTGGCAAACCTGCTGGAGGATCTCGAACTGGTCCCGCGGACGCCGCCAAAGGGTTTTCAGCTCTCCGAACTCGACGGGGTCAACTGATGATCACCTCGGCCGCGTTCATCGCGATCATGCTGGTCGGGGTGCCGATCGGGCTTTGCCTTTGCCTTGCCGGCTTCATCTATATCATCGCATCGGGAAATCCGGTGCTGTTCCAGTCCTACCCGCTGCAGCTGTTCGGCGGCGTCGACAGCTACGGCCTGATCGCCATCCCCTTGTTCATCCTGATCGGCGAGATCATGAATGGCGGCGGCATAACGCGGCGCATCGTCGACATGGCGATGGCCTTCGTAGGCTCGCTGAAGGGCGGGCTGGCCTACGTCAACATCCTCGCCAACATGTTCATCTCCTCCATCCTGGGATCTGCGACCGCGCAGGTCGCGATCATGGCGCAGATCATGGTGCCGGAGATGGAAAAGAAGGGCTACGACAAGACGTTCGCGGCGGGACTGACCGCCTATGGCGGCATGCTCGGGCCGATCATTCCGCCGTCGGTGATGTTCGTCGTTTACAGCGTGCTGGCGCAGGTCTCGGTCAGCGACATGCTGATTGCGGGCATCGTGCCGGGCGTGATCCTGACGGTGATGTTCTGCGTCGTCATCGCGCTGATGGGATACGTCTACAATTATCCCAAGGCCGATTATCAGACTCCACGGCAGCGGGTAGCAACGATCCTGCGCACGTCGCCGACCTTGCTGATTCCGATCGTGATCGTCGGCAGCATCCTCGGCGGCCTCGCCAACGCGACGGAGTCCGCGGCCGTTGGCGCGGTGGCCGCGGCACTCATCGGCAAATACTGGACCAGGGAGTTCAAGTTCGCGCAGTTGCCGCAGATGATGCTGCGCGCCGGCATCTACTCGGCCATCGTGCTGTTCCTGGTCGCTGCCGCGGCCGTGTTTTCATGGGTGCTGATCTTCGGCAAGGTGCCGCAGGAGACCGCCCGCTGGATTCAGTCGGTCGCCAAGGATCCGGTCAGCTTCATGCTGCTCTGCAATGTGATCCTGCTGGTGATCGGCACGGTCATCGACGGCATCCCCGGCCTGATCATGACGGTGCCGATCCTGCTGCCGGTCGCGACCGAAATCTATCACATCGATCCACGCCAGTTCGGCGTGGTCGTGGTGATCAACCTGGTGCTCGGATTGCTGTCACCTCCGGTTGGTCTTTGCTTCTTCGTCGCCGCAGCCGTCACCGGGGCCAAGCCCGGAAAGATGTTCATGGTGACGCTGCCGTTCTTCGTCATCAGCTGCGTCCTGCTGGTGCTGCTCTCGCTCTATCCGTCCCTCTCCCTCGTCCTCATCAAGTAGGTCCAACCCCTCAAGGAGCCTTGCCAATGTCTCTTTCACGTCGCCGCTTCCTTGCCGCCAGCGCAGCCGTGCCGCTGTTCGCGCCGTCGCTCGCGCTTGCCCAGGCCAAGGAATTTCGCCTCGGCCTCATCACGCCCAATGGCCATTCCTGGAACAAGGCGGCGCTGAAGCTCGGCGACGACCTCAAGGCGGCCACCAACGGCCGCCTGACCATGACGGTGTTTCACTCCGGCCAGCTCGGCAACGAGCCGGCGATGATGCAGCAATTGCAGTCCGGCGCGCTCGACATGGGCTTCATTCAGGCGGCCGAGCTCGGCTCGCGCGTGCCGCACATCGCGGCGATCAACGCACCCTACATCGTGCGCTCGACGCCGTCGGTCGCGAAATTCGTCCGCCATCCGGCGGCGATCAAGCTGTTCGAGGTGCTGCCGCAGGAAACCGGAACGATTGGATTGGGCTGGGGCATCACCGGCATGCGCGCCATCTTCTCGGCGAAGGATTTGACCGGTCTCGCCGACATCAAGGGGATGAAGCTGCGCATCAACCCGACGCCGGTCTATCGCGATTTCTATTCCTCGCTCGGCGCCGCGCCGACGCCGATCCCGACGCCCCAGGTGTTCGACGCCATGGCGAACGGCCAGGTCGACGGCCTCGAGGCGGATCTGGAGTTCTCCTGGAACCAGCGCTTCGACAAGGTTGCGAAAGTCATCCTGCAGATGAATGCCGTCTTCATGCCGATGGCGGCGGTCGTCTCCGGCCGTGTCTGGCAGTCGTTGCCGGCGGCCGATAGGGAGCTGATCACCAAGACCGTCAAATCCACGCTCGACGCGCAGATCGACGAACTGGCCGGCAATGAGCCCAAGCTGATCGAGAATTTCAAGAACGCGCCGATCCCGATCCGTCAGGTCCCGGCCGGCGATACCGAGGCCGTCATCGCCGAATTCGACAAGATCTGGCTGCCCAAGGCGCCCGTCCTTGCCGAGCTGCGAAAGATCGGCGCGACGCTCTGATCCCACCCATCGCTTCCAAGCCAAAGCCCGGCGGATGTGACAATCCGCCGGAAAATTCCAATCGGAGCCAAACAATGAGCCCACGCATTTCCTGGGAAGGCGTCTTCCCGGCCGTTACCACGCAATTCAATGACGACCTGTCGCTCAATATCGATGCAACCGCAAAGGTCATGGACGGCCTGATCCGCGACGGCGTTTCCGGATTGATCGTCTGCGGGTCCGTCGGCGAGAACACCTCGCTGGAGCGCAAGGAAAAGATCGCCATCATGGAGACGGGCAAGTCTGTCGCTGCCGGCCGTGTCCCCGTACTGTGCGGCATTGCCGAGTTCACGACCGCCTTTGCCGTCGAGACCGCCAAGGAAGCGGCGCGGGTCGGCATCGACGGTGTGATGGTGATGCCGGCGCTGGTCTATTCGTCCAAGCCGCACGAGACCGCCGCGCATTTCCGTTCGGTTGCCAGCGCGACCGATCTGCCGGTCATGCTCTACAACAATCCGCCGATCTACAAGAACGACGTCACGCCGGATATTCTCGCCACCCTCGCCGACGTCGAGACGGTGGTGTGCTTCAAGGACTCCTCCGGCGACACGCGGCGCTTCATCGACACCCGCAACATGGTCGGTGATCGTTTTGTGCTGTTCGCCGGCCTCGACGACGTCATTGTCGAGAGTGTGGCGATGGGCGCCGTCGGCTGGGTTTCGGGCATGTCGAATGCCTTCCCGCGCGAGGGCGAGACCTTGTTCCGTCTCGCCAAAGCGGGGCGCTATGCCGAGGCGATGCCGCTCTACGAATGGTTCATGCCGTTATTGCACCTCGACGCCCGGCCGGACCTCGTCCAGTGCATCAAGCTTTGCGAGCACATCATGGGCCGCGGCACCGCGCTGACCCGTCCGCCGCGCCTTGCGCTGCTGCCGCACGAGAAGGCAGAGGTCGAGGCGATGATGGCGAAAGCGCTGAAGAGCAGGCCATCGCTCCCGAATGTCGGATTGAAGGCCGCGTAGGCGACCTACTTCGCGGCGCGCATCTTCGCGTTCAACGCTGTTGCCACGCGGCTGACCGGCGGACGGCCGATCAGCCCGCTCACGACATTGGTCGCCGCGACTAGCTTCGGCATATCGACGCCGGTCGCAATGCCCATGCCTTCGAGCATGTAGACCACGTCCTCGGTTGCGACATTGCCCGTCGCCCCGGGGGCATAGGGGCAACCGCCGAGGCCGCCGGCGGCGGAATCGATTACGCGGCAGCCCTCCTCCATCCCGGCATAGAGATTGGCCAGCGCCTGGCCGTACGTGTCATGGAAATGCATCGCCAGATTGGCCATCGGCACATGGCCGGCCACCGCGCGCAACAGTTGCCGCGCCTTCAACGGTGTGCCGACGCCGATAGTGTCACCGAGCGAGATTTCGTAACAGCCGAGGTCCCACAGCACTTTTGCGACATCGACTACCGCCTGCGGCTTGATCTCGCCCTCATAGGGGCAGCCGAGCACGGTGGAGATGTAGCCGCGCACCCGCACCCCGTCCGCCTTGGCGCGGGCGAGCACCGGCTTGAACCGGTCGATCGATTCCGCGATCGAGCAATTGATATTGGCACGCGAAAAGCTTTCCGACGCCGCGGCGAACACCGCAATCAGTTTGGCGCCGGCGGCCTGCGACGCCTCGTAACCTTTCTCGTTGGGCACCAGCACCGGCAGCTCGCAATTCGCGTGATGGCTGACGCCGCGCAGCACCTCGGCCGATCCGACCATCTGCGGGATTGCCTTGGGAGAGACGAAGGCGCCGACCTCGACAGTGTGGAGACCCGCACCGATCAACGCCTCGATGAAGGCGATCCGGTCGGCAACGCTGATCGGGGTCTTTTCGTTCTGCAGCCCGTCGCGCGGGCCGACTTCGACGATATGGACGCGACCGCTCATGACGCCGCCGCAGGCTCAACTTCGGCAAGTTCGACGCCTTCGCTGACGATATCGCCGACCTTGCACTTGATCTTCTTCAGCACGCCCGCAAAGGGCGCACGCAGGGTTTGCTCCATCTTCATGACTTCAAGCGTCAGGATCGCCGCGCCCTTCTCCAGCGTCGCGCCCTCCTCGGCCAGCAGCGCCACCACGGTGCCCGGCAAGGGCGCCACGATCTTGTCCTCGCCGACCTGCTCCTCGGTCTCGCCGCCGAACGGATCGACCCAATGCAGGTCGAAGCGGCCGTGGCGGGTGCGCAAGTAAAGCTCATGAGCCTCGATCACGGCGACGACGCGCGATTTCATGCCGTCGAGAACAAGGTCGAAGCCGCCGCCATCGGCCGGCGACGTCGTAAAAACGAAATCGTGCTTGCCTATGGTCAGCGTCGACGGTCCGTTGCCATAGTGCAGCGTCACTTTGTGCTCGGCGGCCTGCCCCTGACGGAACGAGAATACCCGCTTCCGCTGGCCAACTGGCATCCAGCCAAACGTCTGCCATGGCGAATGGGCTTCCTTGCGCGCCGCCTTCTGCTCGTCGTTGACGATCGCAGCCACCGCAGCACAAAGCTCTAGATCGCCAGCTACGCCCGTGGCTTCCGTCAACTTCTTCAACTCTCGCTCGATGAAGCCGGTGTCGATGGTGTTGGCGCGCACGTTCGGGTGCGTGATCAACGCCGACAGGAACGGAATATTGGTGACGATGCCGCGGACGTCAGTCTCTTCCAGGCCGCGGTTGAGCCGCTCGATCGCAGCTTGCCGCGTCGGCGCCCAGGCAATCACCTTGGCCAGCATGGCGTCGTAATACGGCGACACCGCATCGCCATTGCGATAGCCGGCGTCGATCCGCAGGCCGTCGACGGCGTCCGGCGTGCGCCAGGTCTTGATCCGGCCCACTGAAGGCATGAAATTCTTCTGCGGATTTTCGGCGTAGACCCGCGCCTCGATGGCGTGGCCGTTCAGCTTGATCTCGTCCTGCGCCAGCGGCAGTTTTTCGCCGAACGCCACCCGCAATTGCCACTCCACCAGATCCACACCGGTAATCAGTTCGGTCACGGGATGCTCGACCTGCAGGCGGGTATTCATCTCGATGAAGAACACCTCCTTGCCGTCAGAGACGAATTCGATGGTGCCGGCGCCGACATAGTTCACCGCACCGGCTGCTTTGCGCGCGGCGGCGCAGACCGCTTCGCGCTGCGTGGCGTCCAGCGTCGGCGACGGTGCTTCCTCGATCACCTTCTGGTGCCGCCGCTGCAGCGTGCACTCGCGCTCCCAGAGCGAGAGCAGATTGCCATGGCTGTCGCCGATGATCTGCACCTCGATATGCCGGGGGTTTTGCACGAATTTTTCGATCAGCATGCGGTCGTCGCCGAACGCCGCCTTGGCCTCGCGCTTGGCGCTGACGATTGCCGCCGCAAGTTCTCCGGCCGAATTCACCACGCGCATGCCGCGTCCGCCGCCGCCGGCGGAGGCCTTCACCAGCACAGGGAAGCCGATCTTGTCGGCGGATTTTGCCAGCGTCGCCTCGTCCTGGGCCTCGCCGTGATAGCCGGGCACCAGCGGCACGCCGGCCTTTTCCATCAAAGCCTTCGAGCCCGACTTCGAGCCCATCGCGGTCATCATCTCGGCGGTAGGGCCGACGAATACCAGGCCGGCGTTCAGGCACGCCTGCGCGAACTCGGCGTTTTCAGACAGGAAGCCGTAGCCGGGATGGATGGCCTCGGCGCCTGTCTGGCGCGCAGCTTCGATTACGCGTTCGATATTGAGATAACTGTCGCGTGCCCGCGCGGGTCCCAGCAATACGGCCTCATCGGCCATGGCAACATGCATGGCGTCGCGATCGGCCTCGGAATAGACGGCGACGGTGCGCAGGCCCATGGCGCGCGCGGAGCGGATGACGCGGCAGGCGATCTCGCCCCGGTTGGCGATCAGAAGCGTGCGAAAACGCCGGTAGAGTTTTGCGCGATCCATCATCACATCCTGAACAGGCCGAATTTGGTGGGTTCGATCGGCGCATTGGCAGCCGCTGATAATCCAAGGCCAAGCACCAGCCGCGTGTCGGCGGGATCGATCACGCCATCGTCCCACAGCCGCGCGGTGGCGTAATAGGGATTGCCCTGGCTTTCATACTGCGCACGGATGGGGCTGCGGAATTTTTCTTCCTCCTCCGCCGACCACGTCTCGCCCTTGGCCTCGATATTGTCGCGGCGGACCTGGCTGAGCACCATCGAAGCCTGCTCGCCACCCATCACCGAAATGCGGGCATTTGGCCACAGCCAGAGAAAGCGCGGACTATAGGAGCGCCCACACATGCCGTAATTGCCGGCGCCATAGGAGCCGCCGATCACGACGGTGAATTTCGGCACGCCGGCGGTCGCCACCGCCGTCACCAGCTTGGCGCCGTCGCGCGCGATGCCGCCGGCCTCGTATTTCTTGCCGACCATGAAACCGGTGATGTTCTGCAGGAACACCAGCGGGATATTGCGCTGGCAGCACAATTCGATGAAGTGCGCGCCCTTCAGCGAGCTCTCGCTGAACAGGATGCCGTTGTTGGCGATGATGCCGACTGGATAGCCCCAGATATGGGCAAAGCCGCAGATCAGCGTCGTGCCGTAGAGTTTCTTGAATTCGTCGAACTCCGAACCGTCGACGATCCGGGCGATGACGTCGTGAACATCGAATGGTTTTCTGCCGTCGGCCGAGACCACGCCATAGATTTCTTCGGCCGGGAACAGCGGCTCCCGCGGCTCGCGCATGTTCAGCGCCGCCCGCGTCGGTTGCTTCAGCGTGGCAACGATACGCCGGGCGATTCCGATCGCGTGCGCATCATTCTGCGCGTAGTGATCGGTCACGCCGGATTGCCGCGAATGCACGTCCGCGCCGCCGAGTTCTTCGGCGGTCACCACCTCGCCGGTCGCGGCCTTCACCAGCGGCGGGCCGCCGAGGAAGATGGTGCCTTGATTGCGCACGATGATGCTCTCGTCCGACATGGCAGGCACATAGGCACCACCGGCGGTGCAGGACCCCATCACGATCGCGATCTGCGGAATGCCCTGCGAGGACATCTGCGCCTGGTTATAAAAGATGCGGCCGAAATGCCGCTCGTCCGGAAAGATCTCGTCCTGCATCGGCAGGAAGGCGCCGCCGGAATCGACCATGTAGACGCAGGGCAGATTGTTCTGCCGTGCGATATCCTGCGCGCGCAGATGCTTCTTCACCGTCATGGGATAATAGGTGCCGCCCTTGATGGTGGCGTCGTTGGCGACGATCACGCATTCGCGGCCCGAAATACGCCCGACGCCCGTGATGACACTGGCGGAATGGACGTCGCCGCCATAAAGGCCGTTGGCCGCGAGCGGCGACAATTCGAGAAAGGCGCTGCCTGGATCGACCAGGAGATCGACGCGCTCGCGCGCCAGCATCTTGCCACGCGACGTATGCCGCTTGCGGGAGACCTCGCCGCCTCCGCCGGAGACGACCTTGAGCTTGTCGCGAAGCTCCGCCACCAGGCCGCGCATCACGTCGGCGTTACGGGCAAACTCGGACGACGTGGGATCGATCGTGGAATGAAGCAGCATGGTCGGCGTTTCTTTGGATGCTGGAGGGCCGTTGAGTTAGCTTCAGAACGGTCGGGACAGGGCACTAAAAGATATCGCAGCCTGTACCATCTTGGCCCTGATGTGAAGTTCAAGCGGTCTTTTCAAACAGTTCCCGCCCGATCAGCATGCGGCGGATTTCGCTGGTGCCGGCGCCGATCTCGTAGAGTTTGGCGTCGCGCAACAGCCGCCCGGTCGGGTAGTCGTTGATGTAGCCGTTGCCGCCGAGCAGCTGGATGGCATCGAGCGCGCATTGGGTGGCTTTTTCCGCCGCGTACAGAATCGCGCCGGCCGCGTCCTCGCGCGTGGTCTCGCCACGGTCGCAGGCCTTTGCCACCGCATACACATAGGCCCGCGAGGCGTTCATGGTGGTGTACATGTCGGCGATCTTGCCCTGCACCAGCTGGAAGGTGCCGATCGGCTCGCCGAACTGCTTGCGCTCGTGCACGTAGGGCAGCACCACGTCCATGCAGGCCTGCATGATGCCGATCGGCCCCGCCGCCAGCACCGCGCGCTCATAGTCGAGACCGCTCATCAGCACGTTGACGCCGCGGCCGACCTCGCTCAGCACGTTCTCCTCCGGCACCTCGCAATCCTCGAACACGAGCTCGCAGGTGTCGGAGCCGCGCATGCCGAGCTTGTCGAGCTTTTGCGCGGTGGAAAATCCCTTCATGCCCTTTTCGATGATGAAGGCGGTCATGCCGCGCGGGCCGGCCTCGGGATTGGTCTTGGCGTAGACCACCAGCGTATCGGCCTCCGGTCCGTTCGTGATCCACATCTTGTTGCCGTTGAGCACAAAGCGGTCGCCCTTTTTGTCGGCGCGGGTCTTCATCGACACCACGTCAGAGCCGGCGCCGGGCTCCGACATCGCCAGCGAGCCGACGTGTTCGCCCGAGATCAGTTTTGGCAGGTATTTGCGCTTCTGTGTTTCATTGCCGTTGCGGCGGATCTGGTTGACGCAGAGATTGGAATGCGCCCCATACGACAGGCCGACCGAGGCTGAGGCCCGCGACATTTCCTCTACCGCAATGCAGTGCTCGAGATAGCCTAAGCCGGTGCCGCCATACTCCTCCTCGACCGTGATGCCATGCAGGCCGAGCGATCCTATTTTGGGCCAGAGGTCGCGCGGAAACTGGTTGCTGCGGTCGATTTCGGCGGCGCGCGGCGCGATTTCGTTCTGCGAAAACGCATGCACCGTCTCGCGGATCGCATCCGCGGTCTCGCCGAGATCGAAGTTGAGAAGCAGCCTGTTTGAGGCCATCATTTCCCCCGGTGTATTCTTTGGAATTAAACGATCATACGTTTTTTTAACTTACCTGCAAGCGGAACCTGTCATGGCTCAAATGATAGCTACAGGCAATTGAAACTACTGTCATTTCGTGACAGAATTATACAATCGACCGCTCGTTTCCACGGGCAGCGAATGCCCAGAGGCCCCCATGGCGCGGACGATCGGTTCTCACGGCCCGAAGACGATGGAGGCGATCCGCAAGGCCGGGCTGCGCCTGATCTTCGAGCATGGCTACGCGGCCATGAGCCTGCGTCAGCTTGCGGCCGAGGTCGGGATCCAGTCGGGCTCGCTCTACAACCACATCTCGACCAAGCAGGAATTGTTGTTCGAGCTGGTGCGGGACCACATCAACGAATTGCTTCGCCAGCTCGATCGCGCCCTGCAGGGCAAGCAGCGGCCGGTCGACAAGCTCCGCGCCTTCACAGCCTTCCACGTCACCTATCACATGACCAGGAAGCGCGAGGTCTTCATCGCCAATTCCGAGTTGCGGAGCCTGGAGCCGAAGAACTACGAAGAGATCGTGGCGCTGCGCGGCGCCTACGAACAGCGGCTGGCGGAAATCCTCAGCCAGGGCGTCGCCAAAGGCGAATTCGAGGTCGTGGACATCCAGGTGGCGACATTCGCGATCCTGGCCCTGTTGACCGGCCTCACCACCTGGTACCGGCCCGGTGGGCGGCTCACCAAGGAAGCCATCGTTGCCGCCCACGAAAAGCTGGTGCTGTCGAGCGTCGCACCCGGCGCAACACCCAACCGGGCTCAAACCAAACGTTCCCCCTCCCCGAGCACGGCGACGCGTGGCAGGCTGGAACGCCGATGAGGTGCCCGTGAGGAGCCCATGACGGAACGCCACGTCCTCGACGACATCGACCTGAAGATCCTGTCCGAGCTGCAAAGGGATGGACGTATCCGCAACAACGAACTGGCGGAGCGGGTCGGCATTTCGGAGCCGCCGTGCCGGCGGCGGGTCCGCACCTTGCGCGAACGCGGCTATGTCAGCGCCATCAGGGCCACGCTCGACGAAACGCTGCTGGGCTACGAAGTCATTTCCTTTGTCCTGATCCAGCTGCAGAGCCAGGCCCAAGCCCCGCTGCAGGCATTCGAAAAATCGATCGCCGCGGTGCCGCTCGTGCTGCAGAGCTGGCGAATTTCGGGCGACGCCGACTATCTGCTGAAATGCGTGGCGCGAAACGTCGAGGGCATGCACCAGCAGCTTCTGCAGTTTTCGACGATGCC
Organism: Bradyrhizobium algeriense; assembly: GCF_003062295.1. Taxonomy (GTDB): domain Bacteria; phylum Pseudomonadota; class Alphaproteobacteria; order Rhizobiales; family Xanthobacteraceae; genus Bradyrhizobium; species Bradyrhizobium algeriense. The sequence goes on from NZ_PYCN01000015.1 coordinate 131,715, forward strand.
TGAAGTGCGCCACATCAGGACTTTCCCGGTGCTTGGCGTCGCAAAGGACGCGCCGCTGCCGATACCGGACTATCCGGCGGCATCGGGCCCGGCGCAGTAGCCCTCGTCCGGGCTCCCGGCGTCGAGCGGCTGGAAAGCACGCCGGCTAGGCTAATGGGTCCAGGGTTCGACGCGCTTGAAGGCGAAATTGTCGGCGTAGGCGGCCGGCCGGCGCACCGAATCCTTGGGCTCGATCACCTGGTAGGCGATGCCCTTGCGCTCGCAATAGGCGATCGCGTCTTCCTTGGTGTCGAACTGCAGCGTGAGCTGCTGCTTCATGTCGCCAGACGAGGTCCAGCCCATCAGCGGCTCGACCGCCCGGGGCTGCTCGGGCTCGTAATCGAGCTGCCATTCCCGGGCCGTGGCCCTGCCCGATTGCATCGCGTTTTTGGCGGGCTTAAAAATGCGTGCGGTCATGGATGGTCGGGTCCTTGCGTATGCGACACGGTAGCGGTTGGTGGAAAGGGCCGGGATAGTATAGAGACACCTTTCAGGAAATTTGATCGGTGATTCCGTAAAACCCGGATGTACCATTTCTGTACCGGTATAGTCATTATGCCGTACTGTGACAATCTAGGGCTATCCGGCGGCCGGGACCTGATTCTGCGGCGCCATCCTCCCGAAAGCATTACTGCGAAACGGCAGCCATGAAAATCAACGCCACCCTGCCAGAAAAAGGACGCGACCTCCGGCTCGACCTGTTTCGCGGGGTCGCGAACTGGGCGATCTATCTGGATCATATTCCTGACAACGTCGTGAACTGGATCACCACCCGCAACTACGGATTCAGCGACGCCGCCGACCTGTTCGTTTTCATCTCCGGCTATACCGCTTCCTTCGTCTATGCCCGGATGATGCTGGAACGCGGCTTCATCGTCGGCGCGACGCGGCTGACCAAGCGCGTCTGGCAGCTCTATGTCGCCCACATCATCCTATTCGTGATCTATATCGCCTCGATCAGCTATCTGGCGCTGCGCTTCGGCGATTCCCAACTGGTCAACGACTTCAACGTCGCGGGCCTGATCGACAATGCGACCGAAACCCTGCGGCAGGGATTGTTCCTGAAGTTCAAGCCCGTCAATCTCGACGTGCTGCCGCTCTACATCGTGCTGATGGGCCTGTTCCCGCCGGTGCTGTGGATCATGCTGCGCCAGCCCAACTGGACTATGCTGGCCGCCATCGTGCTTTGGCTGGTGTCGCGGCAGACGGGATGGAATCTGTCGGCCTACCCGACCGGCACCTGGTACTTCAACCCGTTCGCCTGGCAGGTGCTGTTCATATTCGGCGCATGGTGCGCGCTCGGTGGTGCACGGCAGTCTGCGTCGGTGATCATGCACCCGGCCACGCTCTGGTTCTGCATCGCCTACATGATCCTCGCGCTGGTCATGACCATGGCCGGCAAGTTTCCGGCTTTCGGCGACCTGTTCCCGCACTGGCTGTATTCGACGTTCAATCCGAACGACAAGACCAATCTGGCGCCCTATCGCTTCCTGCACTTCGTCGTCATCGTCATCCTGGTCATCCGCTTCGTGCCGAAGGACTGGCCGGGCCTGGAGTGGAGGATTTTCGATCCCTTGGTCGTCTGCGGCCAGCAATCGCTTGCGGTGTTCTGCGTCGGCGTGTTCCTGTCCTTCGTCGGACATTTCATGCTGTCGTTGAGTTCAGGCTCGCTGCTCGTGCAGATCCTCGTCAGCGTGACCGGCATCGCGATCATGACCATCGTCGCCTACTACATTTCCTGGTCGAAGCGGCAGGACAAGCCGCTCAAGCCGCCGGCGCCGAAAGCCGCCTGAGCGCTCTTGGCGGGATCGCGGCAGCCGGCCTCAGGCCGGCTGCGCGGTCGACGCCACCAGCGTGCGCACGTCGGCGTAGACGTTGAGCACCGGCGCGACCACCTTGTGCATCGTATTCTTCGAGACGATCGTGTTGTGCATGACCAGATGATCGACGCCCGTGGTCAGAAAGCAGTTCACGGCATCCTGCGGCGTTTCCACGATCGGCTCGCCCTTGATGTTGAATGAGGTGTTGATCAGCACGGGAACGCCGGTCAGCGCCTCGAATTCTTTCAGCAGGCGGTAAAGCATCGGATTGGTTGCTTCGCGCACGGTCTGGACGCGCGCGGTGCCGTCGACATGCACGATCGCCGGAATTTTGTCCCGCCACTCCGGGCGCACCGGCTTGGCAATCAGCATGAAGGGCGAGTCCTCCTCGCCTTCGAAGATTTCCGTCATGCGCTCGGCCAGCACGATCGGCGCGAACGGCCGGAACGCCTGCCGGTGCTTGACGCGGCTGTTGAGGATGTCCTTCATCTCGGGCTTGCGTGGATCGGCGATCAGGCTTCGGTTGCCGAGCGCGCGCGGTCCGAATTCCGACCGGTCCTGAAACCAGCCGATCACCTTCTGGTCGGCGAGCAGCTTTGCCGTATCGCTGCAAACATTGTCGCTGCTGACGGCATCGACCTGGATCCGCACCAGAAACTTCTGCAGCTCCTTCGCGGCCTCCTGATCGCTATAGCGTTTGCCGACATAGGAATGGTCCATGACGAAGTCGCGGCGCTGCTTCAGGATTTCGAGCCAGCCGTAATAGGCGCAGCCGATCGCAATCCCATCGTCGCCGGCTGCTGGCTGGATCCAGACGTTCTCGAATCCCGCTTCGCGGGCGACCCGTCCATTCGCGACGCAATTGAGCGCGACGCCGCCGGCCATGCAGAGGTTTTTTGCGCCGGTGGTTTCGCGCAGCCAGCGGGCGCGGGCGAGCAGCACGTTTTCGGTGTCGTCCTGCGTGCGCCAGGCGAGATCTTCCCAGTGCCGCATCGCAGGGCTCTTTTCCCAGTTGCTGCCGGGTTCGAACACGTAAGGCTCCTTGAAATCCGCGGTCCAGTGCGGCACGTGCAGCTTGCCGTCGTTCAGTTCGAGCAGATGTTTGACCTGGTCGCGGCGACCATAGGGCGCCAGACCCATCAGCTCGCCGCACTTGTTCCAGTCGCCGAAAATGTAGGTGGAGGCGCGGCTGTAGAGCGCACCGAGACCGGGCATGGTGTAGAATTCATCGCTGAGGAAGCCGCGGTCCGGCTCCATCCAGACCTTCTTCAGGCATTCCAGCGTCGCGCCGCTGAACTTGTAATAGCTCTCCGACTCACGCGCGAGCGGCGTCGCGGTGTCGCTGGCGGGGAAAGATTCCATGACGTCGGAGCGGTAGCTGCCGACGCCATCGACGATCATCACGACGCCATCCTCGAACGGCGACACCGCGAACGCGCTGTAGGCGTGCGCCAGGTGGTGGGAGATCGTGACCACCTTGTCCTGACGCGACAGATACAACGGGTGCTTGGCCGCGTCGCCCCGCTCGAAATCCGGAAGGAAGCCCGGAGCATCGAAGTAGACCAGCCGCTCCTCCATTTCCTGGACCGGCAGGATATAACAATTGCGCACCACCAGATCGACGTCATCGAGTGTGATGCCTTCGGCTTCGAGGCAATAGTCGATCACTTCCTTGTAAAAGCCCGACGCATGCTTGGCCCGCGTGATCCGCTCCTTGGCGATCGCAAACCCGATGGCGCCGTCGCGCAACAGGCAGGCGCTGACATCATGGTCATAGGTGTTCAGGCCAAGGACATAAGTGTGTTTTTTGGGCATGGGTACTCGTTAAGGCGAGGTGGTCTTACGTTGAAAAAATGGAAATCGTGTCGAGATCAAGTTGCCGGCGTGGCCGTGCTGTAGCTTCTCTCGAAATTCTGCGGCGCACAATCATCAGCGTTCAGCAAGCATTCAGGAAGATGAACGGCGCAATGCAAAAACCCTCGATAAACCGGCTGTAACTTGACCTTACCTGCCCTTCTTAATAAAGTCCCGAAAGCTCGAAAGAACCTTAGTAAAAATATTATCTTAGTGCATCTGAACCGAAAGCTGCCTCGCGCGTCTAAGTGAGATAGTCCCGAAGTCCAGATGCCTTGGAAGTGACCCGGAGATTCCCGAATGGCTAAACGCTACAACGTCCTGACTCGCTGCCTTGCAGCTTTGGCTTTGTTCTTCGTCTACTTCGTCAGCACGTCTGCTGTTCTGGTAGGCGCAACGACTTCGCCGGCGCAGGCGTACCGTGGTGGCCGAGGCGGCTTCCGCGGCGGCGGTCGTGGCTTCTATCGCGGCGGCGGTCGTGGCTTCTATGGCGGCCGAGGTTATGGCCGGGGCTACGGACGAGGTTATGGCTTCTATGGCGGGGGTCCGCGCTGCTGGTGGAACCCCTACGGCGTCCGCGTCTGCAGGTGGTGATATAGGCCGGTCGTCGTCGCCTTAGACGGGACCGGAGAAGATCGAGGCGCGCCGGACAACCGGTGCGCCTTTTCTTTTTTTGTGGATCGCTTCGCGACGTGAGGAGAGGCTCGACCTGCTGCCAAACTAGCTTGCCAATCGCGGTAGCAACTTGAGCGCATTCCCCCGCTCGATCGCCGCGATCTGATCGTCTGTGAACACACCCGCCTCGCGCAGCCCCTTCACATGATCGATGCCGATGCGGTACGGGAAATCCGTTCCGAACACGATCTGCGACGGCGGGATGATCGCTGCCAACGCCGACATCGCGCCGCGGTTGGAGGTCTGCGCGGTGTCGTAGAAGAAGCGCTTCAGCTCGGTGAGCGTACCGTCGGGCACCGTCTCCTTGGCCTTCGGCACCAGCAGCGGATGGCGGACGAAGCGCTCGATCAGGAACGGCATGGTCCCGCCGGCGTGCGAGAAGATCCAGCGGATGTCGGGAAAGCGCCGTGCGTTGCCGGAGAAGATGATGTCGGCGATGGTGCGCGTCGTGTCAGTGCCGAACTCGATCATCACAGGCGGCTGCGTCGGCGCCAGGTTCACGCAGCAATTGGCCGCCGTCGGATGGGTGTAGACCAGCGCCTTGCGGCGGTTGAGCTCCTCCATGACCGGCAGGAACAGCGGGTCGCCAAGCCACTTGTCGCCGTAGCTTGTCATCAAGGCAATGCCGTCGGCCTTGAGCGTGTCGAGCGCATGCGTCAGTTCGCGCAGGCTGCCTTCGGCGTCGGTGAGCGGCAGCATCGCGAAATTACCGAACCGTCCGGGATTATCCGCGACCAGTTTTGCGCCATACTCATTCGACTCGCGGCAGAGCTTTCGCGCGTTCTCGCCCGTAGTGAAATTGACGGCGGGCGTGGTGACGGACAGCATCGCGGTGGCGATGCCAGCCTTGTCCATGTCAGCCAGCGATTTCTCGATGGTCCAGTTCTTCATCAGCGGATCGCCGAAGCCGCCGTCGTTCGACGCGGTCACGTAGGTCGGCGGCGACAGATGATGATGAACGTCGATCCGGAATGGCTTTGTGTCGGCAGTTTGTGCCACTGCCCCGTCGCGCCCGATGGCCGCGGTCAACGCCAGCGCACCGGCGCCGAACATGAAGCCGCGCCGGCTTGGGTTGGAGAGTGACGAACTTGATGGGCCACAGCAGAAGCATCCCCGCAATCGCGGTGCGCGCAAATCCGTCATCCGTTCTCTCCCTGTTTTTGTTTGTTGTCGCGTGCAGCCTTCAGCCGTCGAGAATGGCGACCGCGCGGGTCCAGCCTGCGGATGCGCGCTCGATCTTCACCGGGAAGCACGACACCATGAAGCCGGTCGACGGCAGTTGTTCGAGATTGTGCAGCTTTTCGATGTGGCAATAGCCGATGTGGCGGCCGGCCTTGTGGCCTTCCCAGATCAGGCTGGCATCCCTGGTCTCGGCATATTTCTTCGCGGTGTAGACGAACGGCGCGTCCCAGCTCCAGCCGTCGATGCCGGTCAGCCGCACGCCGCGCTCCAGCAGATACATCGTCGCCTCGTAACCCATGCCGCAGCCGGACGTGACGTAGTCCTGCCTTCCGTATTTGACGCCGGCGCTGGTGTTGACCACGACGATCTCCAGCGGCGACAGCGTATGCCCGATGCGCTTCAGTTCAGCCTCGACATCCTTGGCGGTCGCGACATAGCCGTCCGGCAAATGCCGGAAGTCGAGTTTCACGCCCGGCTGAAAGCACCATTCCAGCGGCACTTCGTCGATGGTCCAAGCGCGCTCGCCGCGATTCATGGTGGGATGGAAATGCCAGGGCGCATCGAGATGCGTCCCGTTGTGGGTGGAGAGTGATACCTGCTCTACCGCCCAGCCCTGTCCGTCCGGCAGGTCTTCCGCCTTCAGGCCGTCGAAGAACTGCAGCATGCGCGACAGGCCCTGCTGGTGATCGATGTACTGGATGGTCGGGTGATTGCCGGGCGGATCGGCCGGCACGTCGTTTTGCAGGGGAACAGAGATATCGATCAACTTGCGCGCCATGGCGTTTCCTCGCTGGTGTTCTTGTTTTGCCGACCTGTCCGGAGGCGGCTATTGCCGCTCGACCCGGTTCTTCAACGTGCCGATCTTTTCGACCTCGAGTTCGATGGTATCGCCGTGCTCGAGATACCAGCCGAGCTCGAGGCCGCAGCCGTTGCCGACGGTTCCGGATCCGATGAATTCGCCGGGCATCAGGGTCTCGTCCTTGCTGACATGGGCGATGATCTCCTCGAACGAGAATAGCATGCCCTCGGTCACGCCCTGCGAACGCATCTTGCCGTTGACGCGTGCTTCCATCTTCAATTTGTAGGGATCGCCGATCTCGTCCGGCGTGACGATCCACGGCCCCATCACGTTGCCGCCGTCAAAGCTCTTGCCTTTCGCCGGCCCCAGCCGCCCTTCCATTTCAATGCGCTGGGCATCGCGCGCGGAAAAATCGTTGAAGATCGTATAGCCGAAGATGTGGTCCCTGGCCTTGGCCGCGGAGATGTTGGCGCCCTTGTTCCTGGTGATGATGCCGAACTCAAGTTCGTAATCCATCACCTGGCTGTAACGCGGCCATTTCACCGTGGTGTTGGTGCCGCGGACGCTGAAACGGTTGGTGATGTAGTAGATCGGCTGCTTGCGATAGACCTCCGGCAATTCGCCCAGCGGCTCCGCCTCGATCCGCGCCAGCTCGGCCATGTCGCCCTTGGCGCGCGCGGCGAGCTTGAGCTGCCCGCGCGGGGCTTGCAGGATGTGCAGCGGAAACGACATGCCGTCCCGCATCTGCCGCGGCTCGGGGATTGGCGCGAGAATTTCGGCCGTCCCGGTCTTGATGGACAGGCTCTCGTCCTTGCCGTGCTTGTCGAACAGCTTCGCCGCCTGTTCGAGCGCGCTCTCGCCGGCGTCGATCAGTGCCAGCATCGATGCGAAGGCCGGATTGGCGCTTTCGCTCCGGTGGGCGGCGGCTGCGAGATCGAACAGAAGCGTATCGGCCGTATGCACGATTCCGATCTTTTCCTGTCCGCCGGATTTGAATGTCGCGAGTTTCACTGGATGACCCCTTGTTTTCCGATGAAATATATGATCAAAAAAAATATCGATAAACAAGACAGAAAAATGTGAGTGGGGAAAACACCGTGAAAAAGGCTCTTGCCGCCCTTGCGGTCAGCGTGGCGCTGACCGGCACCGCCTTTGCCCAGGCCAAGATCCAGGTCGGCTGCACCGCGACCTCGGACTGCGCTTCCGCGATGGTGGCCATCGACGAAGGCATTTTCAAAAAGCACGGGCTCGAGGTCGAGATGACGCCGATCGGCATCAACTCGAATATCCCGGCGGCGATCCTGTCGAACTCGATCCAGATCGGCGGACCGACCTCGACCGTGTTCCTGCAGGCGGCCGACGGCGGCCTCGATCTCGTCGCCGTCGCCGGGGCAACCGTGATGAGCCCGGTGTCGAATGGCAACATCACCGCCTTTGTCCGCAACGGCATCACCATCAAGGAGCCGAAGGACTTTGTCGGCAAGAAAGTCGGCGCGCCCGGGCTGAACGCCTTCCTGCACGTACTGTTCGTGAAATGGCTGGTGGAGAAAGGCGTCGATCCCAAGGGCGTCAATTTTGTCGAGGTCACCTTCCCGACCATGGCCGATATCATCAAGTCCGGCGGTGTCGACGCCGTGCTGACCGCCGAACCGTTCGTGACGCGGATGACCAATGCCGGATTGGGCTCGGTCGGCGCGCGCTATGCCGTCGAACTGGCTCGCACCGATCCCATCATCTTCTATGCGGCGTCGCGCGAATGGGCGGACAAGAACGCCGCGGCGATCAAGAAATTCCGCGATGCGCTCGCCGAATCCGCAGTCATCGTCAACAACGACCGCGAAAAGGCGTCGGCCTCGATTGCCAAATTCACCAAGCAGCCGATCGAGCTGGTCAAGGCGACGCCGCCGAACCGCTCCGAACCGGTGCTGAAGCCCGAACAACTGGCCTGGTGGATCGAAGTGATGTCGACGCAAAAGATGCTGCAATCCAAGCTCGACACTTCGAAACTGGTCCTGAAGTAGAGGAATTCCAATGCCGGCCTCCGAGCGCCAACCGAGTAGACCGGTGACTGAGGCCGCCACGCTAACTGAGCGCGCGGCCATGCTGGTCGAGCAGGACATCCTGGCCGGTCATCTGGCGCCGGGATCGCGGCTCGGCATCGTCGATCTCGTGCAGCGATACGAGATCGGCGCGACGCCACTGCGCGAGGGCCTGTCGCGGCTGATGTCGCGGGGGCTGATCGTGGGCACCGGACAGCGCGGCTTTCGCGTCGCTGATGTCAGCCGCGAGGATCTGCTCGACATTACCACCATGCGCACCGCAATCGAAATCGAGGCCATCAGGCTGGCGATCGCCCACGGCGATGACGCCTGGGAGGCCGGCATTGTCAGCGCGCTGCACCAGATGCGCCGGCACATCGAACGCACCGGCGATGAATTCCGCGAAGGTGCGGAGGATTTCGATCGGCTGCACAAGGGCTTTCATACCGCCCTGTTGACCGGCTGCGGCTCAAAACGCCTGCTGGCAGCCCATTCCGATCTCTACGACCAGGCCTATCGCTATCGCCGGGTTATGATGAGTTCGATCGACAGCGGCAAGAACTTCGTACGTGCGCATCAATTGCTGGCCGACCGCGTCATCGCGCGCGACGTTACAGGCTCGCAGGCGATGCTGGAAGCGCATCTGCGCTCGACCCTCAACTTCGTCTATCCTCCATCGAGCGAGAGCTGAACCATGGCAAGCGCCGCAAAGCGTCTCGAAACCGTCCCGGGCACCCCTGCGCCGCAGATCAGGTTTGACGAAGTCACGCTCGTACTCGGCGGCAAAACCATCATCGAGAATCTCAGCCTGGGTGTGCAGCCCGGCGAATTCCTCTGCATCGTCGGCGCCTCCGGTTGCGGCAAGACCACGGCGCTGCGGCTGGCGGCAGGACTGTATCAACCGACCAGCGGCAAGGTGAATTTCGACGGCCAGCCGATGCGCGAGCCACGGCGCGAGATCGCGATCGTGTTTCAGGACTACGGCAAGGCGCTGCTGCCGTGGCGCACCGCGGCGGGCAATGTCTCGCTGGCGCTGGAGGCGGGTGGCATGCCGTCCGCCGAGCGCCCGGCCCGCATCGAGGAATTGCTCCGCACCGTCGGCCTGCCCGGCCACGCCGGCAAATATCCGTCCGAGATGTCCGGCGGCATGCAGCAGCGCCTGCAGATCGCCCGCTGCCTGGCGCAGGAGCCGAAGACGCTTCTGATGGACGAGCCGTTCGGCGCGCTGGACGCGATGACGCGGCAGGGACTGCAGGACGAGGTGCTGTCGCTGGTGGCCGCAAGCGGCGCGACCGTGATCTTCGTAACCCATGACCTTGATGAAGCCATCTATCTCGGCGACCGCGTCATCGGCCTGTTGCCGCATCCGGGACGGATCGGGATCGAGCTATCGGTCAATCTACCGCGCCCGCGCGACCAGCTATCGACCCGCGAACAGCCTGAATTCCTGCGACTGCGGCGGCAATTGTTCGACTTCATCAAGGCGACCGAGCAGTGACGGGCAATTCCGCCAAGGCGCTGGCGCTGCCGCTCGCGGTACTGGTGGCGTTCGAAGTGTGGGCGCGCGCCACCCATCTGCAAAGCGACAGCCTTGCGCCGCCGAGCGAGATTATCATGGCGCTCTTTGGCGCCTTCGCCGACCTCTCGATCCTGGCGGCGACGCGCGATACGCTGTTTTCGGCTTTTGCCGGGCTTGCGATCGGCACGACCATCGGCCTTGCGCTCGGCATTGCCTTCGGAATTTCCGATACGCTCAACCGCCTGATGGAAGTAACGGTCGAGGCGATCAGGCCGATCCCCTCGATCGCGCTGTTGCCGATCGCGCTGATCGCACTCGGTTTCGGCTACCGCATGGAAATCGTGATCGTGGCGTTTGCCTGCGTCTGGCCGGTCCTGATCCTTTCCCGCGCCGCGGTGCGCAGCATCGAGCCGCGGCTGATGGAAGTGGCGCGGGCGTTACGCTTGCCGCCGGCGCAGCGGGTCTGGAAGATCATCATCCCGGCGGCACTGCCGCGGATCTTCGTGGCCTTTCGGCTGTCGGCCGGCATCGCCCTGATCGTCGCCGTCACCGTCGAAATCGCGATCAATCCGCTCGGCCTCGGCGCCGGCATCATGCTGGCGCAACAAGCGCTGCGCCCCGACCTGATGCTGGCCTATCTGGTCTGGATCGGCATCATCGGCTACGCGCTGAACATCCTTCTGACCGTGGCCCAACAGCGCCTGTTCGGCCGCGCCGCGTTGAGCGGAGACGGCCAATGAACCGGACTGTCATCTTGTGGCGCGTGGCGAGCTTTGCGATCGCAGCCGGCTTCATTGCGCTCTGGCAATTGATCGCCAATTTGAAACTGGTGTCGCCGGTGTTCCTGCCGGGGCCGGACCGGGCCTGGGCCTCGCTGGTGCGCGGATTTTCCACAGGCGACCTCTGGAGCAAGCTCGCCGGCACGCTCGAACACATGGCCTATGGCTGGCTCGCCGCTTCCATCGCCGGCATCGCGATCGGCGCGATCATCGGATCGTCGCGCACGATGCGGACCTACGTCGCGCCCTCGCTGGAGTTCTTGCGGCCGCTGCCGGTCTCGGCGATCATTCCGGTTGCGATCGCCATGCTTGGATTGACGCAGGCGATGGCGCTGTTCGTGATCGCCTTCGGCGCGATCTGGCCGATCATGCTGGCGACCATCCATGGGTTTGCGGCGGTCGAGCCCCGGCTCTACGAGGTGGCGCGGTCGCTGCAGATGTCGCGGCTCGCCGTGATCTTCAAAATTGCGCTGCCCTCGGCCAGCCCCGACATTCTCGCCGGCATGCGCCTCAGCCTGACAGTGGCGCTGATTCTCTCGGTGGTCTGCGAAATCCTGGCCGGCCTCGACGGGCTCGGCCACTGGGTGCTGCTCTCGGCCCGCGCGTTCCGCTCGGCCGACCTGTTCGCTGGCGTCATCCTGCTTGGCGTCACTGGCTACGTGACGTCGGTGGCGATGTCGCTCGCCGAGCATCGTCTGTTGGCATGGCAGGCCTCGCAGCACTAATCGATGCGCCTTATCCTTCGAGCGGATGCCATTGGCGCGCCTCGCGCGAAACGCCCCCGCGCGATGCTTAAGGCTGGGAGGCACTTTCCGGCACGGCGGATGGTGGAACATCGGTCCGGAAGCGCTGCGGCTCACGTTGCAGCCAAAGCGATCGCCGCTTCCCTGCACGCACCAGATCACCGCTCAGGCGCCCGATCGAGCGCAGGAACGCCTTGGGACTGAAGGTGACGAGCACCTCGTGGTGCCGCATCCCCTTGCCGCCCTTGACCAGCCCGAGGTCGCGGATGATGCAATATGTCCCGCTGCTCATGCGGGCGAACTTCGCACCTTGAAAATGATTGCGCACACGCGACAACATGCGTGCATGCATGCATTGCACGTCGATTCAGTCAATCTTGACGACCGCCGAATCAACCTCGCCGAGGTGCGAAGCCGTCAAAGCGTTGCGTTGTTGCCGCGCTCGCCGATGCGATGCACCTGACCGGTCGGAACTCGCACGCGGCTCAACACCTCCCGGCGATCGCTCATCCGCGCGCTCGACGGCTCGCGCTGTGCAAAGCATTCAAGAATCTGGATACGGATTTCCTCCGCGACCGGACCTTCGACCTGGCGCATGCGATTCCAGAGCCGGATTATTTCCCGTTGCTTCTCGACATCCATTGGTCACCTCCGAGGAATGACCAAGAAGAACATAACAGGAACGAACTTGCAAGCTACAAGTTGCAACTCCCCCTAAAGGCAGATGCTGAGAATCTTTAGTCGGCAGGCCTCAGCTGCGCGCGATTTAGGTCTGGCAGCGGTTGCCTGCTTTGAATCCTTCGGCGAACTTTTGGGCGAACTCTTCGGCTTCTTGGGACGCTCATAGTCGCCAGCAATCACCATGGCCCAATACATTCGGCCGGTCTTCGCGCTTTTCACGCTGGCTACACCGACGCGCGTGGCGCCGGGCAGCAGCAGGTTTTTTCGGTGACCTGACGAATTGATCCACTGGTCGAGGGTTTTGGGAAAACTGTCATAGCCATACGCAATGTTCTCGGCGGCCCGGCCGGCGCCCGCCGGGTCGACACGCGAATTGAACCGGCCGAGGACATCGTGATCCAGTTGGTCCTTTGCGGCCATCGCCTGGGCTTGATCGTGTGCAATCCGTGTGAGAGCAGCATCCAGGGTGACGCGCTTCTCCCCGTGCTTTAGCCGAAAGTCAGAAATCAGCTGCGCCGGATTGGCCGCGGCCGTCTGGCCCAGGACAGTCAGGACTGTCATGGCCAAACAAAACGCCAGCCCCAGCAAAAGAGCCTGCCGCACCAGAATGGCTGTCTTCCTGCCCGTCACAAGTATTCCCCTGCCCCTTCCCAACTGGGACCGCTGGGAAGATTCAAATCGAAAAACACGTAGCAAGTCATTGATTTTATTGGTCGGGGCAGCTGGATTCGAACCAACGACCTGCAGTACCCAAAACTGCCGCGCTACCAGGCTGCGCTATACCCCGATCTGTATTGGGAAATGCGTCGATACACGCTTAAACCCCGGCCATCAAGGCGATCTGCAAGACGATCTGCAAGGCCGATCTGAAAGGCTCAGCGCTTGCTGAAGAGCGGGTGCGCCACCCGGTCGCCGGGCTGAATTCCATATTTTTGCGCCGTGCCGGCGATCACTTCCAGCACGCCCTTGGCGAGACCGCCTGAGGAGATGATCCTGGTGGAGAGCGGCTCGGTATTTTCGGCGATGCGGAGGATGCGGCCGTCGGCGCGGATGAAGATCATGTCGAGCGAGATGTAGGTGTTCTTCATCCACATCGAGATCTGCTGCTCCGGCGAGAAATCGAACAGCATGCCTTTTCCGTCAGGTAATTCCTTCCGGTACATCAGCCCCTGGGTCTTCTCCTCCTCCGTTGTCGCCATCTCGACCGAGAACACGCGCACGCCCGACTTGGTGGCGATCTCGAGCGGCTGAATGCTCGCGGCCCGCGCGGCAGGATTGACGCACAGGATGACGAGAACGGCGGACACGGCAGCCAGCGACATCATCAGGCGGCCGCCGATCCGAAGCCGCGCAACCATCAAAGCGAAATTCATCAATGCACTCATGCCGGATATCTGGGAATTGCCGGGGAACCCTAACCCGACGATTGCGGCAAATGCCAGAGGCCGCCGCGCGGGTGCGCGACGTCCGGCTCACGTTTGCGTCAGCAGCGCGGCAGGATTAGTGCGACGACAGCGCCGACGGGCCGGTCTCCGGATGGATCTCGGCCGCCATCATGCCCTTGGAGCCGGGCCCAAAGCGCACGAGCACATACTGGCCAGGACGCAGCTCGGTCATGCCGAAACGGCGCAGCGTTTCCATGTGGACAAAAATGTCGGGCGTACCCTCGCCGCAGGTCAGGAAGCCGAAACCACGCAGCCGGTTGAACCACTTGACCTGGGCCCGCTCCAGCCCGCTGGTCGGCGTGACGCTGACATGAGTCCGGGGCGGAAGCATTTGCGCCGGATGGATCGCGGTCGATTCGTCCATCGATACGATTCGGAACGCCTGATAGCCCTTGGCGCGCTGCACACACTCGACTACCAGCCGCGCGCCTTCATAGGCGGTCTGATAGCCATCGCGCCTGAGCACGGTGACATGCAGCAGCACATCGGGCCAGCCATTGTCCGGCACGATGAAGCCGTAACCTTTGGAAGCGTCGAACCATTTGATGACGCCGGATATTTCGACAAGGTTGGCTGCGGCATCACCGAGCCCCGATAACGCATCCACCGCCGGATCGCGTTGCGCTCCGGTTGTGTATTCACCTGGTCCAAGTCTGTTTTGCCCCGTCCCGCCTGACGGCGGCCCCCCGAGCTTCTTGGACCCAAATTCGTCCGACCCCATGACCCCGGACCTCACACTTCAAAATCGGTCCACTGTCGCCGTCGTGGACCGGAACACGCGCCCTACCATGACCATCATGGTAACGCAGCGCGAATCTCTCGAATCAAAAGATAACACTCCCCATTGCTGCGCATAGCTAAAAAAAACAAAATTGCGGGGGCTATGAACAGGCTTGCACAACTGCGAATCAGTTGGCGATCAATTGCCTACAAACGGTCCGAGCGTCTCTCCGATGTCGAAACGGATCACCAGATCAGCGACATCGTCTTGTTCTGTCGGCTCATTGTTGATGATGACCAGCTTCGCACCGCAATTCCTGGCCATCAGCGGAAAACCTGCGGCGGGCCAAACGACTAGCGATGATCCGATCGCCAGAAACAGGTCGCATTGCCGGGCCAGTTCGGTAGCGCGACGCATCGCGTCTTCCGGCATCGACTGTCCGAATGAGATCGTCGCGGTCTTCACCGGCTCATCGCAAATGGTACAGTCAGGCGCGCTGCCGGTTTCTTCGAAACGCGCCTTTACCCAAGGAAGATCATAGGCATGCCCGCAGCCGATGCAGCGGGCATAAGTGGTATTGCCGTGCAGTTCGACCACGTCGTCCGACTTGAAGCCCGACGCCTGATGCAGATTGTCGATGTTCTGGGTGATGATCGCCGGCGTCTTGCCGGCCTTGTAGAGCGAGGCCAGCGCGCGATGCCCGCGGCCGGGCCGGGCCGCCGCAAAGGTCTCTTCCATCGCAAAGCGCCGCCGCCAGGCCTCGGCCCGCGCCTCAGTGCTGGAAACGAATTCGTCGAACGCGATCGGGCGGTTACGGGTCCACAGGCCGCCGGGCGAGCGGAAATCCGGAATGCCGCATTCGGTGGAAATGCCGGCTCCGGTAAAGGGAACGATACACGCCGCTTCGGCGATCATGTTGCCGAGCTGCTCGACGCCGCTGCGCAAATCCTTGGCGATCACCGCTGACATTTCCGAAACTGTTGGGCCGCGCGGACTATAGCACGGCCGTTCGGATTGCCAGATCGATGCGCCCTGCCCGGCGGGGCAGCATGCGCATCGTCAGGACGACCTTATCAGGCCGCCTTATGGGCGCGCGTATCAGGCGGCTCTAATCGAGCTGCCTTGGCGACCTGTTCCTTCGGCTCTTTGGCTTCTTCGGTCTTCTTCGCCTTGGGCGCGGGTGCACTTTCCGTCTTCTTCACCGGCTTGCCGTATTGGGCGAGCTTATCCAGTTCGGCTTCGAGCTCGGCGCGGCGTGAAGCGACTTTCTCGAACAGCTTTTCTGTCGCGTTCTCGCGCAGACCAGCGAGTTCTTCGATGCTCAGTGAATCCAGATCGATCTTTGCCAATGGAACCTCCCGTTTCGTCTTTCGCTAACGGGAACTCGCGTGAGCGACAAGAATACGTCACAGCTTATCCACTGCCTTCGCTTCGCAACGACGGGCGATCACAATGCCGCAGCCTCGCTTCCGCATTCACGCCCCATTCGCGCGCGCCAATAATGGCGGGGCGCGAATCAAAGAATCAAACAAGACACGGATGGGCGATGACGGAGAAGGAAGAAAGACTCGCGCGCGACCGCGCCGAAATCGCAGCGCGCGTCGCGAGCTTCAGGGAAACCCAGCAGAAGTTCGAACGCGAGCGCGAAGAGTATTATGAGACGACCTTGGCCAATGCGCTGAACGGAACCAGCCGGCCCTCGTTCTGGCGTTGACGCGAAACCAGTAGAAGCCTCCTTCGCCGTTATCGCCGGCGGAATATGTCGCGTGGAACCGCAAGAGAAATTCGCCAAAAGGATTCCTGGAAGAGAATTCCGGGAACGGCAGGAACGAAGCCGGCGCCTCGACGTCTTTTTCTTAAATGCAATAACCTTGCGAGGGGTGAAGGCACGAAAGACCCCGTCTGCATCTTCGGATGTGGGCGGTTTTTGATTATGGAGCGGACGGCCCCGCGGCCGCGGATCGGGATCGCGAGCCATGCGATCGGGCGGGTCTGATCATCGGATTACGCGGGAACTAACATGGCCCCTGCGGAGTTTATTCGTGGGGAAAGGTGCGTCATGCCCGTGTGGTTGGAAATTCTGATCAATGTGATCGGTTATGCAGGCTTCATAGCCATCGCGACCTATCACCGATCGCCAAGCAACAAATTGCCGGATCGTTGAGCGCCGAACGGTCGGCGTCAATTGGTCTTGTGCGGTTCGCCCGCGGTGCGGACGTTTCCGAGAAGGAACCGATCCGGCGTCGATCGCGGGATTGAGAACAGTTGAGAGCAAGACTTCTGGAGCAAGACTCCTTTTGTTCTCGCAGAACGAACAGGGGGCGCGTTTTCCAGCGCCGTTGTCTTGTTAAGATACCGTTACCTCGCCACTTCGTCCCCTCACCCATCCGATCGATCCCGCGCGGATCTTCTGTCTCTCATCGCCACGTCCGGTCACGTGCCGGACGTCGAACCTTTTTAGCGCAGCCCGTACATATCCAAAAAGGTGCTGCGATGACCCAAGCCGACCACTATCGAGACCAGTCCAACAGAGCCCGGCGGCTGGCCGAAGCCGTCAAGGATCCGGAAGCCTCGAAGAAGCTGATCGAGATGGCCGAGGAATTCCGCCTCTATGCCGAGCGGCTGGAACAGATGCATTAGGATATTTCGATTCCGACTGTACAGCGCCGGGCTTCAGCTTATCGTTTTGTTGCGTGCGCTTGACGCCGTGTCCCCGGATCAGGCTTTCATTCGAAAACGCTATAAATTTTTTCGACGCCGGTCAGGGAAACTTAAGCCTCCATTTACCGAGCCTCCCTGAAATGCTGCCCCATTAACCCAACCTCTTTACAAAGCGTAAATCGGCGCCTGACAGGGTTTGGCCCAGGAGGGCCATCCCATGGTCATTTATCCCATACCGGTTGAAGTGACGCAGGCCAGAATACAACTCGTTGTCGATCAGAACGCCAAGGCGCCACCGACGACGATCAACCAGGATCTTCAGGCCGTCTATCACGCCAAGGCCGCCGCCGTGGAAGCGGCCCTTGCAGACGTGCCGCCCGACGAACCGTCCCTGCTGGACGTCAAGGTCTGACCGAGCCAGGAAGCGCACGACGAAGCGGGGCTACATCACGTTAATATGTGAGCCGCTGTGCCTGCACGGCGGCGAGCATCACCGCGCCGCCGATTTCGGCAAGTACTGCCAACACGGCGAACCAGATCCATTGCGGCCTTTCCTTGTAAGCCAGGAAAGCGGAGCAAGCCGTAGACACGATCGTCGGCGTGCTAACGACCAATAAAATCCATGCCAGCATCTGAAATGCTCCCAAAGGCAAAGTGCATGCGCAAACGCTAACGCTTCGCAGCGTGGAGATGACTGTGCCGGCGGTCACATCCGCCTTGCCTGCCGCGATGCCAGCGTTCAGCCATGATGCTGTTTCGCGCCATCGTGCTCTGGAGCGTGCAAGTGCTGCTGTTCGGCATTTGCACGGCAGGACTGCTCGCGCATCTGTTCGGCCCTATCATTGGTCAGGCCTTCGCGATCGATGAACTGATACCGACCGCGCTGATCTTCTTCACCGTAGCGGCGGCGTTGGGCTGGCTTGGAAACAGGTTCTGGCCCGAAGACTGGATGCACAATCCCCTGCTCTAGCGCCGCACTTTCCTATCGCGGTATCGCCTTGGCGCGATAGGTCTTCGTCCCTGACGTCTCGACGATCCGGCCCTTGAGCGATCTGACAAACGCCTTCGAATCTTCGACGGCGAAATGCGTGCGCAACGCCGCCTCATCAGTCCAATGCTCGAAGAAGAACAGCCGCATCGGGTTCTGGCAGTCGACATGCACGTCATGCGAGATGCAGCCCGGCTCCTTCCGGGAGCGCTCGACATGTTCGAGAGACGAGTGGAGCACGTCGTCGAAAGTCTCCTCGCGCGCCAAAATGCTGCCAGTTACGAGAATCATGCCGAGCCCCCGCCCACGTCAACCAACCGCCTGCCCTCGGAAAGGCGCCGGTCTTTGCGCGTCGAGGCGGGCAGACCCTTCGTTAATGCAACAGGCGCGGCACGACAACCGATACCGCCAGCAATACGTCGAGGCTACTCACCACGGACAATTTCATCCGAGCCGTCCTGGCGTCGGTAATCGGCAATACGAAAAAGAAAATCATCGCGAGAATGAGCAGGACGTTGATCAGAAACATGGTCGATCCCTCCTCCGTTGGCGCCACGATGGACAGAGGGGCCAATCGCGTATGTGTGAGGGATCACGCTGGT
Organism: Bradyrhizobium algeriense; assembly: GCF_003062295.1. Taxonomy (GTDB): domain Bacteria; phylum Pseudomonadota; class Alphaproteobacteria; order Rhizobiales; family Xanthobacteraceae; genus Bradyrhizobium; species Bradyrhizobium algeriense. The sequence continues at coordinate 150,262 of NZ_PYCN01000015.1, forward strand.
AACGCGGCGCTCGGGCTCGCCAAAAAGCAACGGTTTGAAAGCAAGGCCGCGATCGGACGCGATTGAATCAGCTCCGGGCTGCAACTCCAATAAAATTTGCAATTTTACGCTTTTGGTTGTCTTGATGGCAACTTGGGCGTGCCACTCCATATTCGTCAAAATTCGAGAGAGAATGAATGTTTGGGAAATTCCTGCGCGACGAGTCGGGCGCCACCGCAATCGAATACAGCCTCATCGCCGGGTTTATCGCCCTGGCCATTATCGCCGCTGTCGGAATGACCGGCCAAAGGCTCGTCGAACTATTCGAGAGTCTCATCCCCGCACTGACGCGCTAAGCTACGGCTAAAGCCGTCAAACGCAAAAGACCTCCGAGCCGAAGCTGGAGGCCTTCGCTGTCACGAGGGGTACATCCGCCCTTCACGACATCACTGGAGCGCAGCAAGTGCGCTATGATTTTGTTTCGGCAGCTTCACGGGCACGCCGCTCTGCCTTGAGCCGCTCGAAGTTCGCACGAAAAGCGTCGTCGGCCTTCTTACGCGCAATAAGCGCCTTCTCGGCGTCCTTGCGGGCCAGCTCTTTCTTTGCCTCACGCTCTTCCTTCGTGGGCGGTAGCTTCTCGTGGGTTTCGTAGTCCATGACCGTCAACGTTTTATGACGTTAAAAGTTCCTAACCCTGAAACCCTCGTTTCCTTGAGATACTTGAGTTGGCAGGTTTCGGGAGGTTGATGCTGGTTCGCGAAGCAGATCACAGGGGTCGCCGGCGAAACCAGACAAGGAAAAAGCCCGGATTGCTCCGGGCTCTTCCTTACCAACCGTCGTAGTACCGGTAGTGGCGGCGATAGTATCGCGGCCCGTCGTAATACGCATACGGTCCACCACCATAATAGCCGTACCTCGGGCCATAGTAGTAACCGTTGTTGTAGGCGTTAGCTGCTGCCGCCGCGCCTAAAACGCCTGCGGCGACGCCGAAGCCGATGGCCGCGTTACGGCCGCCACGCGCTTCCGCCGGGGAGCTGACGACGGCGGTTGTCGCAAGCGCGGCAACGGTTGCGAGCCCAAGTCCTATCTTTCGCATATGGACCTCCTTTCCGTAGCCGGGTTAACTCCTCCCACATGAGGCTGTTGCAGGAACTTGCCCAGCTTAGTTTCGGATTTTTGCGAAACAGATTTCTGTTCCCGTGATTCAGCCTGAAACGGCTAGCCGACGCGGCCTCGGCGCCATTCACCAAGCGCCCCCACCTACGTCGCGGCGCGGGGGTGACACGCAATTGACACGCAACACACTGCCCTGTGATGCATTTTGCTGCTATTTATTGCCCCGAGCGCCCCAAACGCCTGAAAAACAACAAACCTTCTCAAGGAGTTCTCCAAAATGCGCTATCTCCACACCATGCTGCGCGTCCGCAATCTCGATACCGCGATGAAGTTTTACCAGGACGCGCTGGGGCTGAAGGAAGTACGCCGGGTCGACAACGACAAGGGCCGGTTCACGCTGGTGTTCCTGTGCGCACCCGAGGACGAAGGCCTGTTGAAGGCCGCACCGCAGAACCGCGGCGCGCCACTGGTCGAACTCACCTACAATTGGGACGAAGAGAAATACGGCGAGGACCGCCATTTCGGCCACCTCGCCTATGAGGTCGACGACATCTACGCCACCTGCGATCGCCTGATGAAGGCCGGCATCACCATCAACCGGCCGCCGCGCGACGGCAACATGGCCTTCGTGCGCTCGCCGGATCTGCATTCGATTGAGCTGTTGCAGAAGGGCGAACCGAAGCCGCCGGCGGAGCCGTGGTCCTCGATGCCGAACACCGGCCACTGGTAGGCCTTGTACAACTTCTTCGTGCACCTCCGCCATCCGAGTTACCGGCTCGTGACACGCGCGGACGCGCCGTTTCCTGACCACACGAGTGCTGGCGAATGGCGGCTGACGCGCAGCCGCCATGCTGACGACGTCAACGCCGAGGTGCGCGAGGCGATCGACCGCGACGGCTATTCGCTGTTTCGGATCGGATTGTCGCTCTCGGAAATTCCGAAATCATAAAACGTTCCTTCGCTTGCGTACAATTTCGCGCAGGAACGACGCATGGCGAAAGCGCGTTGTCTTCGCGATTGAGAAATCGAGGAGACTGCGATGGGACGAGGAATATTGCTTTGGCTGTTGGGCGTGCCGATTCCGGTGATCATCCTTTTATGGTTGTTCTTCGGTCAGTGACGACTGGCGCAGCGACGCGTCAGGCCAAGATCGGGCTCTGTCGCACTGCGGCGGAGCCTGATTTTTTATAAGCCTGATTTAGCAACCGTGTCCTGCCGCAAACCGCGCGCTTTTTCGCTGATCTTCGGCTATGAACTCATCAACGAGATCAACGGGAGCGACGACGCGTGGCCGACAACAAGAAACAACAACTCACGATCTGGGGCCGGGCCAATTCGGTCAATGTTCAAAAAGTGCTGTGGTGCCTCGCCGAACTCGACCTCGCCTATGAGCGCATCGACGCCGGCATGCAGTTCGGCAAGAACAACGAGGCCCCGTATCTGGCGATGAATCCCAATGGCCGTGTGCCGACGCTGGTGGACGGCGACTATGTGCTGTGGGAATCCAATTCCGTGATGCGCTATCTGTGCATGGCCTATGGCGAGAGTTCGCCGATCTACCCCTCGCAGCCGCAAGCGCGCGCCGGCGTCGACCGCTGGCTCGACTGGACGCTGTCGACGCTGCAGCCGGTCGACCGACCGGTATTCTGGGCGCTGGTGCGGACGCCGGTCGAAAAGCGCGACATGGTGGCGATCCAGAAGGATGTCGACGCTGAGGCCGTGGTCTGGCGGATGGTCGAGGCGCAACTGGCGAACCGGCGCTTCATCGAAGGCGACCAGTTCACGATCGCCGACATCGCGCTCGGCGCCTATGCGCGGCGCTGGCTGGGAGTCGAGGGCGTCACCAAGCCGGAACTGCCGAACCTCGATCGCTGGTTTGCGCAGTTCGCGGCCCGCCCCGGCTTCACGCAGTTCATCGCGCCGCCGATGACGTAAGCGCTTTGAATCTCGTCGTGCCCGGGCAAAAGCGAAGCGCGTCTTCGCGCAAATGTCCGGGCATGACGGAAGTCGCGCGGCGCTTGTCAGCGCGAGCCGCTGGAAACACCGGCGCCGACGCTCACCGCGCCGCCGATTTTCATGCAGGTGCTGGTGCCTTCGATCTTGACGAAGCCCGCGCCGTACTCCGCGCAGGCGTTGGCGGAATTTGAGCGCTTCAGCGGAAGCTGCTTGCCCGGTGTCGCGGCCTTGTCGGACTTCTGGATACGGGGCTGCTCGGCAGCCGCGGCAACCGCAGGCAACACCACAGCGATCGTTACAAGGAGGGATTTTCGCATCCCGCCTTTTATCGCCGCTTGCGGGTCGATGCCAGACTAGCGGACGAACTTGACGCCGACCGATTTGCCACGGCGCCAGACCACTTCGCAGCGGCGTCCAGTCCTGGCGTCGCGCGAAAACGCCAGCCGCAACTTCGCCGGCAGCGAGTTGGGGTCGTCGATCGTAACCTTCGCCCCCGTCGTGGACAGATCCTTCACCACGCATTGGCGCGCGGCAAAACCGCCCTCGAGCGTGATCCACCCGGGCTGACTCAATGATTTGCGCGACTCGCGCTTCTTGCTCGATTGCAAAGCCATGTCGGAAGTTCCCCCGACTCATCCTTACGCCCTGCGGCTTTAAATTCCGTTGCACCGGTGGTGGCGTGTCTCCGCAAGGGGTGTCGATCGGGGCGCAAACGGCCGTAAAAAACCGGCTTCCGAGCGGCTTGCCCACCCGGCCAAACGCCACTATACGTTCGCCCGTCGCCGCCTCCATGGAACATGGACGGCAGGCGGCCAAACGGCCCATCAAGCGCATAACGCATTGATTTTCCGGTTGTTTTAGCTCCCTTCGTCTATCGGTTAGGACGCCACCCTTTCACGGTGGAGAGAGCGGTTCGATTCCGCTAGGGAGCGCCATCACGTTGCAAACACTTTCAAAACCCAAGGCGACCATTTTCAAGGCTTAAGGGAACCATTTTCCCAGCCCAAGTTCCATCCGCTGCATGGTCCGGCAAACGGACATCAGTGCGTAAGAGTGAGGGACAGGGAATGGATACGGCCGCTATTGCAATCACGACCTGCGTCGCGCTTTACCTCGCACTCCGCGTAACGTTGCGGGTCTACTTTCCGCCAGATACCTGACGGCTCCGCGGCTAGCGACGTCAGCGTAGCTTTGCTCTCCTTGAGGCCGCGCCTCTGCGTGACCGCCCGCGAGCACGCCATCTCCTGGCGATCAGATAGGAGGGACAGCCAAGAAAGAGCCCAACGCCGCCGATGTACATCGCGACCAGGAACGTGAATTCAAGCGGCGCGCTGGCCAGGGAGACGGGGGTTGAGCCCGAAATAGCGTAAGGCGCTCCTCTCAAAATCATCGCTATCAGCTGGCTCCCTGCAAAGAGACCTATCGGCAAGCCGATTGCCATGGCCCACACAGGCAACGGTTCAGACGGTCCGGAATTCGCCGCCTCGACGTGGCCCTGTGGCGGCAGTCGTTCCTGCAACGGCTCGATCTCGGAAATAAAGTCGTGCCCGAAAAGCCTGCCCAACTCGCGGAGCTGAACGGGCGTCAGATAGACGATGATGGCATTGCCGTCGAAGAATGCCGCGAACCGGCCTGTTGCCCCTGAGGGCAGCCGCTCGTTGAGACACGTCACGACCGACCAGTCGAAATCCTTGGCCGCGATCAGGTCAAAGGGCGTGCAGCTTCCCGGCCCTTCAATCGCAATCTCCATGCGCGCGGACGGGCCGCCTGGCCCCTGCCTCACGATCTTTGTCGCAGAGACTGTCGCGCTCGGCCACTCCTCTCCCGCCAGGGCCATGATCGAGGCCACGATCTCTGCATAATCCGCCTCGCCCGCCACGTCGAAACAGTGGTCCTGGAAGTGAATCGCGTTCGCAAACACCTGCTCCGGTCCGCTCAGCGCGAGATCGAGAAAGGTCAGCGGCAAAGGCGGCTCCGGAATGCCGGTGCCCTCGAATTCCTCCGCCATCCGGTGCGCGAGTGCGGGGAATTCCCGTTCCGGGAAAAGCGGCTTCAATCCGATCTTTTCAAGCTGCGAAATCGCAGCTGCAATTTTCGGCGCATCGTCAACGGACAACTTACGGGAAGAACGAGTCACCTCTGCCATCTCACGCCAGCCGCATGCATCTCGCTCCGAACAACATCAATTTCGGATGTCTCAGCAAGATGACATGGCTTTCTCGCTCCCCGCGGTTGCCGAGCTTATGAAAAAGCTTGGAACAACAACGCGCCAAACGAAACGCGAAAAAGTGGCAAGCCCGCTGCCATTGCGCGATTTTTTTGGCCTATCGGCGCTGCTCTCTCCAACAACCCTGCTTTTGCACCGTTCGGATCTGGATGCCTTGCGCTCCCGGGTGGATCACTAAGCGAGCCGGACGGGGGTGATATCGCTAGCTGCAGCACAGGCGGGCACGACAAGAACGGCCAATCGCACACAGGTCGGGAAGATTGCGTATTTATTCTAAAGTCCGCGCATTTAATATATGCGGCACCCGCACCAAATTAAATTGACTGCGATGGATTGTGACAAATGAAAACACACCCACGGAGAGCACTTCGAAGTCAGGCGCGAAGAGGATATAAGACAACTTATAATAGCTAGAATTATTTTAAATTGAGGTATTATAGTAAAGTCAATCTACTTTACTGAATTTTAATAAATGATAGGTTTCGGGAAAATCTGGCAACTTAAGTCAGAGAATAAAAGTCATTGTGAGTTCCAGTTATTGGCAGGAGTAGGCGATGAAAATTCTTCGCACAAACGTAGTCGCAATTTCAATCTCGGCGGCGGCAGCCATGTTCAGCGTCTCAGCACGCGCCGACATTGTTTCGAGCACCTCGGATACTTGGCAGACCAGCAGCACATCGTGGAACGTCGACTTCAACAACGACAATGTGAGCAGCTTCAATGCTCATGTAGGTAGCGAACTCATCAAGATTTCTACAGTCGGCATCGTGGACACTGGAAGCGGGAACGCAACGGCCACGCCGGGGAACAAAGACACTCTCTTCACTTCGATCACGTTCGACCCCACGAACAACGTGTTCACGTCGTTTTCCTTCCAGGGGCAACTCGCCATCCTTGGCGATGTCTTTGTCGAAGTGAATGACAACTTCGGCAATACTTTCACCTTCACCAACGTCCCCAAGAGCTCAGTCTTCGGACCGTTCGGGGCGGCCGCCGTTGCGGGCAGCGGCCAATTCATCGACAAGGTCAAGGTCTATACTGCGCTCCCCGAAAACTTTAACTCCATCAAGCTGGTCGATTTTGGCAACTACACAGTAGCCGGCGCGGTGCCGGAGCCGGCAACCTGGGCAATGATGATGCTCGGCTTCTTCGGCGTGGGCTTCCTTGCCTATCGGCGGAAGAATCAAGGCCACGTTCGCCTGGCCTAGGTCTGCACGTCGCATTGTTTGCTGTGGGCAGGCCGCCGAAAGGCGGCCTCTCCACGGTCAACCGGTTCTGATGCGCTGCGCTGCCGTCTGACACCCGTGCCCTTCCAGCCTTTGGCGCATCGTCCTGGGAGGATCGTATGCCTCGAGATCCCCGCGCGAAAGAATTGGCTAATCTGAAGGAAGCGCTCGCGAACTTCGAGCATCAGCTCGATGCATTCGAAGCCCGGGTCGGATACCGAACGAAGGCCCCCCACGTTCATTGTCTGTCGTCGACCGATCCTCACCTGTCATCGCCCGATCCTCAAATTGCGTTTGCCAATGAGGTCGTCGCCGCGATGAAGAACCGGCTGGCCGAGGGTCGCGCCATGGCCGGCATGCGGCAAAGCGAACTCTCCTAGCACCAACGCGACTTTCCATCACGCAGGGCCTTTCGGTTCGCTCGCAGCCGCGGCTGGCGGCCGGCCGAAACATCGCGACTTTCCACTCGCACGACGCGAACTATCTCTTTCCTGATGCGATGGCGTGAGTGAATATCCTCCCGCAAGCCACGGGCGCATTCACACGTTTTGCGAAAAACATGCGCGACTACACGTTAAAGGAGAAGACGAAGATAACCGCTGGCGCGGTTGCGGCGCTCGTCATCGTGGCGTGGCTTGCAATCATCGCATTGGCGCTGCTGTCCGGAGGATAAATTAAGGGCGGCTGGCGACGTTCACGGAACTTTGTTCTACCCTCGCGAAAACGTGAGGAACTTTGTTCTCCCCCGGAGAACTACGGACTAGCAGGTGCTTCATCCATGATTGACCATCTCTCGCGTGTCGACGGCACGCGTATTCTCGCCGACCTTCACGCGCTGCGTGCAATCGGCACGTATAAAACCGGTGTCCACAAGCCGACGTTCTCGGAACCGCACATACGTTCTTTGCACTGGCTGGTGCAGCGTCTTCCCGAAGCCGGTCTCACGGGCGAGATCGATGGCATTGGCAACATCCTCGGCACCAGCACCAAGCCCGGGCCGAAGCTGCTGGCGGGGTCGCATCTCGAAAGCCAGAACCACGCGGGCTGGCTCGATGGGCCGCTCGGCGTAATCTATGCGCTCGAAGCCGCCCGCGTCATCAATCGCGATCCGAATACAAGCGGCGCGGTCGAAGTTGCATCATGGTGCGACGAGGAAGGGCATTTCGGGCACTTCCTCGGCAGCCGGTCCTATGTCGGCGGCGTCACCGAAGCCGATATCGACGCGGCGCACGACCGCAGCGGCAAACGCATGCGTGACGCACTGCGCGACGCCGGCCTCACTGGCCGCGCCCGCGCACAGTACGAACGCGGGCGGCATATCGGATATCTCGAAGCCCATATCGAACAGGGCGAGACGCTCGAAAGCAGCGGCCTCAAGATTGGGGTAGTCACCTCCATCGTCGGGATCTGGCAATACCGCATCACGTTCACGGGCGAGCAAAACCACGCCGGCACCACGCGGATGGCCATCCGCAGGGATGCTGGGCTGGCACTCGCCAGATTTTGCGTCGATATCGACGAGCGCTTTCCCGCAGCCTGCGGCCCCCGCACGGTGTGGACCACCGGCCGTATCAGACTCGATCCCGGCGCGCCCAGCATCATCCCCGGCGCGGCAGAAATGCTGTTCCAGATTCGCGACGACGATCCGGCGGTGATTGCGCGGCTGGAGGATCTCCTCCGCAGCATGGCCGCGGAGGTCGACAAGCAGGGCCGCTGCAGCGTCGCCGTGGAGCGCATTCGCACCGGCGCGCCCGCGCTGATGGATGTCGCCTTCCAGCAGGCCGTCGAACAAGCCGGCGCAGCCCGTGCCGGCGGCAGGTCACTGCGTATGCCGAGCGGCGCCGGCCACGACGCCCAGATTCTCGCGACCGTCATGCCGGCGGGCATGCTGTTCGTGCCTTCGATCGGCGGCATCTCGCACCACTGGACCGAGAACACCGCTGACGCCGACATCGTCACGGGGGCCGAGGTCTTTGTCGATACCTGCCGGCGGCTGCTGGCGCGGTGAGACGGCGCGTAAGGGACGACATGGCTGCTGGCACCAAGCCGACCTATTCGATCAGGGATATTCCACCGGGCGTATGGGTCCTCGGTTTCGTCTCGATGCTGATGGACGTCTCATCGGAGATGATCCACGCCCTGCTGCCGATCTACCTGGTTTCGGTGCTTGGCGCATCGATGGTAACGGTCGGAATCATCGAGGGCATCGCCGAGGCGACTGCCTCCATTACAAAAATATTCTCCGGCGCGCTCTCGGACTGGCTCGGCAAGCGCAAATGGCTCGCGGCTTTCGGCTACGGTCTTGCGGCCTTCACCAAGCCGGTCTTTCCGCTGGCGCCAACGGTTACCTGGCTGGTGGCGGCGCGTTTCGTCGACCGGATCGGCAAGGGTATTCGCGGCGCCCCCCGTGACGCGCTGGTGGCAGACCTCTCGCCGGCCGATCTGCGCGGCGCGAGTTTTGGATTGCGCCAATCGCTCGACACGGTCGGCGCCTTCGCAGGCCCCCTGCTCGCCATCGCCCTGATGTGGTGGACGGCAGATAACTTCAAGGCGGTGTTCTGGTTTGCCGTGATTCCCGCCTTCCTGGCGCTGGCGCTGATCGTTTTTGCCGTGCGGGAGCCGGACCGGCCGGAACAGCTGCGCACCGTGCGCAATCCGATCAGCCTGACTGAGATCAAAAACCTCGGGCCGGCCTATTGGTGGGTGGTGGCGGTGGCGAGCGTGTTCACGCTGGCGCGCTTCAGCGAAGCATTCCTGGTTCTGCGCGCCCAGAATGTCGGGCTGCCGATCATGCTCGTGCCTGCCGTGCTGGTGCTGATGAATGTCGTCTATGCCGTCGCGGCCTATCCCGCCGGCGTGATCTCGGATCGCATCGGCCGCACGGCCGTGCTGGCGGGCGGCATTCTGTTGCTGGTCGCTGCGGATCTCGCGTTGGCGCTGCTGCCGTCGATCGGCGGCGTTGCACTGGGCGTCGTTCTCTGGGGCCTGCACATGGGCCTGACGCAGGGGTTGCTGGCCGCCCTCGTGGCGGACACCGCGCCGGCCGAGTTGCGCGGCACGGCTTTTGGATTCTTCAACTTGCTCGGCGGTCTTGCGATGCTCGCGGCCAGCATCATTGCAGGCAGCCTCTGGGACATCGCGGGGCCGCAGGGAACGTTCCTGGCCGGCGCGGGCTTCGCGCTGGTCGCGCTGGCGGGGTTGCTGACGGTCCATGGCAAGATCGGCAGCAAGGCCGCCGCATAGCCCCCGGACTTCAAATTTGTTCTTGGCGACAACGAGTCGCGTTCGGCTTTCTTGCAAACAACTGAATTTGCGGCCATTTGAGCACCTGACGAGGTAAAATTCCCGACATGTTGTTGCTGCAGGCCCTCCCCACATCGATCGGCGTTGCCGCCATCGCACCGGCATTGCTGTTGCTTTGGCTGGTCATCGCTGCCGACGAGCGCCCGGGCCCGCCTGTGCGGGTGTGGCTCGCCTTCATACTCGGGGCCGCCAGCATTTCTCTATTGGGAATTGCGCGCGCTCCCTTTGCCGCAATCCTCGCGGTGCCGGGAAACCCCTGGATGACGCAGGGCCTGCGCTCGGTCTTCGGCGTCGCCGCGCCCGAAGAGATCGTGAAGGTCCTCGTGATCATTCTGGTGTCATTATCGGTGCGCCGCCGTGCGTTTGCGGACCCGATGGACACCGTGGTCTATGGCGCGGCCGCGGGCCTCGGTTTCGCGGCTTACGAAAACCTCGCTTATCTCGTGCAGCATTCCGATATGTGGCGATCGCTGGCCGCCTTGCGCAGCGTGTTGACGGTGCCGTTTCACGGTGCGCTCGGCATTATCGCGGGCGCCTATATCGCGATCGCGCGCGCGGGAACGGCGCTGGGTGCGCACCGCCATCATCGCGACTGGGCGCGGATTTCAAGCTGGTGTCTGGCGCTGTTCGCGCCGGTCGCGCTGCATGCGGCATTCGATTTTCCGCTGCTGACATTGCAGAAACTTCCCGATCTCGGCCCCAACACGCGAATGCTGCTGGGGACGGCGAGCCTGCTGATCGGCTTCAGTTCGATCGGATTTGCCATACGGCTGGTGCGGCGCGTCGGCCGCCACCATGCGCCGCGCACCGAGATCGCGCGTGAGCGGCTGAGCCAGTTGCGGCGGATGTGGGCGCTGTTGCTCGTGGGCAGCGGAGCTGGATTCGCTGGGGCTGCTTTCGTGCTGACCTCGCTCCATCACTGGTTCGTCAATCCCGACCGCAACGCGTCGCTGCTTCTCGTTCCGCTCGGCCTGACCTCCATTCTGATCGGCTTGGCGTTGTTGCTGGCGACCTCTGCGGTCTATGTGTTCGGCCGCAACCGCATCAGGAGGTCCTCGGAGGGATTTTCGTCCGCGCCCGAGCCAGGCTGAACGTCATCCTTCCGTCGTTGATCTCGCGCAAAAAGGCCGGCGAACAAATTTTACCTGCGGGCGGCGCACGGGCTATATTGGACACTCCATCGGCGCGGCAGGCATCGGGAGTTTCCAATGACCTTTCCCCAGGATATCCCGCCGGACATCGGCAAATTGCAGTCCGAAATGAACGCCAGGGTGAAGGCGCATTGGAAAGCCTTCCTGTTCGAAGGCATCGTGCTCGTTTTGCTCGGCCTGGCTGCGATGATCGTGCCGCCGCTGGCGAGCCTCGCCGTCACCATCTTCCTCGGCTGGATGTTCCTGATCAGCGGCGTTGCCGGGCTGTTCGTGACGTATTGGGCGCGGCAGACGCCGGGCTTCTGGTGGTCGCTGTTCTCGGCGGCGCTGGCCGTTCTCGCCGGCGGACTTCTGCTGGCGCGGCCGGCGCAGGGCATCCTCACGCTCACCATCGTGGTCGGCGCGTATTTTCTGGCCGAAGGCGTCGTCACCATCATGTACGCGCTGGAGCACCGCCGCGAATTGTCGGAGCGCTGGTCCTGGCTGCTGTTGTCAGGGGTGATGGACCTGTTGATCGCGTTCATCATCGTCGCAGGCCTGCCGGGTTCGGCGGAATGGGCGATCGGCCTCCTGGTCGGGATCAACCTCGTGCTCGGCGGCACATCGCTGGTCGGCATGGCGCTCGCCGCGCGCCAATCCTGAACATCGCCGATTATGGGATGACAAGACCGGACCGGTGCGCTATAGAGCCCGCCATGATCATGATCGCCGCCACCAGCTTTTGGTATTTTAGCTACGACAGCTCGCTGGCGGTGGGAGGATCGCGCTCAATCTGACGAATTGAAGCCAAGAAGTCCGAACAGCCGCCAAACCTGGCGGCTTTTTTATTGGCCGGCAGGTTCCCAACAAACAGGAGCCACAGCCGTGTTGAGCACCACCGACGATCTTCGAATTAGCGAACTGAAAGAGCTGAGTACGCCGCAAGAGGTGATGCGTGAGATCCCGCGCACCTTGACCGCGACGCGGGTGGTGATGGCGGCGCGAAACGCCATCCACGCCATCCTGAACGGCACCGACGACCGCCTGCTGGTCGTCGTCGGCCCCTGCTCGGTCCACGATCCCGTCGCCGCCGTTGAGTACGCCGAGCGCCTCGCCGCCTTGCGCGAAAAGCTTGCCGACCGCCTCGAGGTCGTGATGCGGGTCTATTTCGAGAAGCCGCGCACCACGGTCGGATGGAAGGGGCTGATCAACGACCCCAACCTCGACGGCAGCTTCGACATCAACAGGGGCCTCAGGCTTGCCCGCAACGTGCTGTCGGCCGTGAACAATCTCGGCCTGCCCGCCGGGACCGAATTCCTCGACATGACGACGCCGCAATACATCGCCGACCTGATGGCATGGGCGGCGATCGGCGCGCGCACGACGGAGAGCCAGATCCATCGCGAGCTGGCTTCCGGGCTGTCGTGCCCGGTCGGATTCAAGAACGGCACCGACGGTAATGTGCGCATCGCAGCCGACGCCGTGAAGTCGGCATCGCATCCGCACCATTTCATGGCAGTCACGAAGGGCGGCCGCTCGGCGATTGCGGCAACCACCGGCAACGAGGACTGCCACATCATCCTGCGCGGGGGCCACGCGCCGAACTACGACCGGGAAAGCGTCGATGCCGCCTGCCTCGAACTTGTCCGTGCCGGCGTGGCGCCGCGGCTCATGATCGACACCAGCCACGCCAACAGCAACAAGAAGCCGGAGAACCAGCCGCTGGTCGTGGCCGACATCGCGCAGCAGATCTCGAAAGGCGAGCTGCGCATCACCGGCGTCATGATCGAGAGCAATCTGGTCGCCGGCCGCCAGGACGTGGTGCCGGGCAAGCAGCTGACCTACGGGCAGAGCATCACCGACGGCTGCATCGACTGGGAGACGACGGTGTCCTCGCTGAACGTGCTGGCCGATGCGGTGGCGACGCGGAGGAACGCGCAATCGGGCAATTTGCGGGAAGAGCGTTCGGCCTAGCCACCCGGGTCGAATGATGGCGAAGCAGGGCACGCGGTCGGCGCGTCCTGCTTCCGCCGTTCCATTGCAGCTATAATTCGATCCGGAGTTCACCAAACGGCCGCTCGCCCCGCGAATGCGCTCAAAGCCGGCACGGCAAAAATCGACCAGCCTGTGGCGTACTTCACATGAGAAAGCAGCATTTCGGAATATTGCCTCGTCGGGGCTGCTGTCTCGAATGAGGTTCTCATGAAACGACTTCCGAGCAACCTGAGTGCAGATGACCTGCGCACCTACCGTCGGTGGACCGGCGGCTTATACCTATCCTATCTGGCCGCTATCATCGTCGCGGTTGCCCTCACTTTCTCGAACAGGCCCGCAACCGAACTCAAGGCGTCGAACGAAATCCAGATGGCACGCTTGAAAGGCTCATCAGCATCTATCGACATTCCGGCAGCAGCCAAGCCTGTCGCCAAGCCGTAAGCCCGCCACCGGCCGACTACTCAAAATAACATTCATTTTTTGGAAATAATGCGATGATTAAACCGATTATCCGATTGCTCTTGATTTCAGCCGTGCTTGCTCCAGGTTCAGCGCTTGCCGGCGCTGAACAGGCTCACGTTCAATTTTGTTGGGCGATGGGAAAGTTCGACCATACGATCTACTTCGCCGAAGTTGAGAATCGCGAGGATCGTCAGGCAAGTTTCGATACGTTGCTTGAGATATCAGGCATAGATCACCACGCCGTGAAATGCAGCGCCTCAGATTCTGCAACGCATCGTTTGGCGCGCACGGAGTTACTTAAAAATTGGCGAGCGTCCGAGTTCGAAATCGTGAACACCACGTTCCTGTCGGATCTTGACTACTAGGGGACCCATTAGCCGCTGGCCATCGATCATCAACGAAAAGACGTTTGCCGACTTCAAGCGCGTTGCTCAGCAAACCGGCATCTGACCAAGGCGCCGGATCATCCGCCACAGGAGTATTGATGTCCCCGCGCATCGTCTATATTCCGCGACGCCAAGCGGGTGGCGTTGACGCCTGAGCGTTTTCCCGCCATATACAAAGCATGAATAAGCTTCTCTCAGCCGCATTGACCACCACCGCGACCGCTTACGGCGGATCGCCTTCTGGTCGTGCGCGCTAGAGACAAGCGTACTTCACCCAGAAAAGGCCCCGCCGGCGACGGACGGGGCCTTTTCTGTTTTTGATGGTCCCTCGTCCGCGCTTTTTCCCCTCGCAAGGATTACAGCTATGGACGATCTCGACCACAGAAATCTTGGTGTGCAGCTCAAGCTCTGGCATCTTCAGGAAGATGCGCCAGGCATGGTGTTCTGGCATCCGCGCGGCTACGCAGTCTATCGGGTGCTGGAGGACTATCTCCGGCGCAAGATGCGCCGCGCCGGCTATGCCGAGGTCCGGACGCCGCAGCTGCTGCCAAAGGAGTTTTGGGGCCGCAGCGGCCACTGGGACAAGTTCGGCGAGCACATGTTCCGGGTCGATGACGGCGAACTGGCGATGGCGCTGAAACCGATGTCGTGCCCGTGCCACGTGCAGATCTTCAACAAGGGCCTGCGCTCGTGGCGAGAGCTTCCGATCCGCTATGCCGAGTTCGGCGCCTGCCACCGCAATGAGCCCTCCGGTTCGCTCCACGGCATCATGCGGACGCGCGCCTTCGAGCAGGACGACGCGCATGTGTTCTGCCGCGAGCAGGATGTGGAGGGCGAAGTCGCGTGCTTCATCGCCCTGCTGGGCGAGGTCTATCGCGACCTCGGTTTTCCCGACTACGAGGTGGCGCTGGCGACGCGGCCGGCAGCGCGCGCCGGCGACGACGCGACCTGGGACTGGTCGGAGGCGAAGCTCGGCGATGCCGCGCGGCAATGCGGCCTCGCGCCTCAAATCAATCCCGGCGAAGGTGCGTTCTACGGACCGAAGCTGGAATTCGCGCTGCGCGACCGGCTGGGACGATCCTGGCAGTGCGGCACAGTGCAGCTCGACTGTGTGCTGCCGCAGCGGCTCGAGGCGTCCTACATCGCACCCGACGGCAGCCGCGCCAGGCCCCTGATGATCCACCACGCCATCTTCGGATCGCTCGGCCGCATGATCGCGATCCTGCTCGAGCACCATGGCGGCGTGCTTCCGTTCTGGCTGTCGCCGGAGCAGGTCGCGGTCGCGCCGATCTCGAAAGACCAGGCCGGATACGGCGCGGACGTGCTGGCGGCGTTTTGGGATGCCGGGATCCGGGCCGTTGCCTATGACGGCGCCGATACCCTTTCGCGGCGCATCGTGGCGGCGCATGAAATGGCGGTGCCGGTGATGGCCATCGTCGGCGGGCGCGAGATGAAGGACGGCCAGGTGAGCCTGCGCGAGCGCGACGGCTCACAGGCCGACGTTCCGCTGGCCGAGGCGGTGTCCCGCCTGCAGGCGAGGACCCGACCGGGCGCCCTTGTGGCTGAAGCCTTGTAGCTGGCGGACGCAGGATCCCAGGCGAGCAGGCCCTGCAAGAGGGGGTATATCGCATGCTGGCGACACCTATCGTGGCCTAATCCAGCTGATAATGTCCGCTCACGGGGCTGAAGCGGACTTCAAGCAATCGCTTGTGGCCCATCGGCGCACTGCTTTTGTGTACCGATCTGCATAACTTTAGGACGCTGCGAGCATATGCAAATTTATTTACGCGGGGCCAACGCGCGGTCCCCGCAGTTCCCTACGCTCTCGGGAGGACCCTGATGACCGATTGCGGAGGGACGCCATCCTTCGACGATCAGCGTTTTCATGTATCGTCCGATTTGACCGGCGGAGATACGAACATGCGATACGTTTTCGTCATCGCGATGTTGCTTGGGTCGACGCTTCTTGCTCAGGCGGAGCCTATCGATCGTAACAAGTGGATCGCCCAGACTGAAAGAGCGAACAAATCATGCCTCGCTAAATTTCGGCAGAAATTCAGGGAAGACAAGGGCCACAATTACTCAGGCTGTGTGACAGATCAAACCAACAAAGCGATCGATGACTGCGTTGGCAGGAGTGAGTTTTCTAACTGTGTTTTAGAAAAATCATTGAAGGTATTGGAAGTCTGCGACCTATCGAACTGTTGAAAGTACACGTCTCAAGTCGCCGCTTCCGCAGCGGTTACGGGGTGACGCCTGCGTCTCGGCGTCAACGCGGAACGCTTGATGCGCATCCGCTTTGCATCAGCGCGGAAGTAGTGGACCGAGAGGTCCCAGGTCGATATTCAGGTCCTCGGCGGCGAGCCCGAAGTGCTCCCGCAGGCGCGACATGCGGTCGTCTAGAAGCAACAGCGTCATGCCGACGCGCTCCTCCTCCGCTTCGGTCAATCCGCCCTCGTCGAGACGCCGAAGCGCCTGCCGCTCCATGAGCTGACGCAGCAACTCCACGACGGTGAGCACCAGGCGGGCCAGATCTCGTTCGACCGTGTCAGGCGCAATCGAAATGCGCTGGCGCAGCCCCGGCTCATAATCAACCACGCTGGCGCTCATGCGTCTCGCTCCGCTACGCCAGGTCGCGTGGTCTGGCCGAGCGACGTGATCAAGGCGCGAAGAGAGATCTGCACCATGTCGATGTCGGCGATCGCCAGCGTGATGTCTCCGGTCAGCACGATGCCGCCCGCCAAGAGCCGGTCGAGCAGGTCGACGAGCGCGATCTCTCGGGCCGGGAGCGCGGCGGGGCTCACGTGCGCTCCCCGTGTTCGCTGCCGGTGAACGAATAGGGCGGCCAGGGACCCGTGACCTCGATCGTCACGTGCGGGTTTTCGGCACCCAGTCGCCGTGCACGGGCGGCGAGCTCTTCGGCGCGCCCGGCATCCACCAAGTAGGCTGCGTTGAATACATTTTCGCCAGGAGCAGCGAACAGCTCGGCGCTCTGCGTTCGGTGTTGGCGGCGATCGATGGCAAGCCCGGCGAGAACGGCGTCCATCTGCTCGGCCGCAATGGTTGCGCGCCGCCACGCGTGCTGGCGCCGATCGCGCTGCTCGCGGCGGTAGCGCAGGTAGTCCCTGCCCGCGCGCGCCGATCCGGACCCGCGGGGTCTCTCAGCCACGGACATCGCACCGGCAGATGCGTCCGCGTGCTGCACGTACATCTTCACCCCCACCTCCACGCTGCCCGCAAGGCGATCCAGCGTCTCGCGGAAGCGCCGATACTCCCGGCGCAGCAACTGCGCAACGCGGTCATCGCTGCGGTGAACGGTCGCGAGGCGGAACGGCAGCGTTGGTGTGCACGCGGCAACCGCCGCCACGACCCTGTGGTGTGTACGTGCGATCGCCTCCAGCTCCGCCAGCGTCTCCAGCCTGGCTCGCAGCGCGGTCTCGTCGGCGTCGGCAGGCGCAAGCGGACTGACCACGGCGACCAGGTCTTGGTGGCGGACCAGGTGAATCGCGGCGCCGTCGACGCCGACGAGGCCGGCCGCCCGGGTTGGATCGAACGGGCGCGCGACCGCGTATGTATAGCTCGCCGCACTCATCGCCTTACCTTCAGAGTGCCGGTTTCCAGCGCCCTGACCTGCTTGCGCAACCGCGCGTTCTCGGCCGCGAGCTGCCGCGGCCGCGGGTGGGAAAGCGCCGGATCGTGCTCCCACCAGTCGATCCCCATCGCCTTGGCCTTGTCCACCGACGCGACCAACAGCCGGAGCTTGATGGTCAGAAGCTCGATGTCGAGCAGGTTGATCTTGATGTCGCCGGCGATGATTAACCCCTTGTCCAGAACCCGCTCCAGAATGTCAGCCAAATTCGGCGACGCACCCTGGCGTTCGTGCCACAGACCTTGTTCCATCATGCGATCAGCCCTCGCTTTCGTCCCTCGTCCAGCCGGTCGAGGAGCTCGTCCTCGCGTCGATCGAATTCCTCGGCATCGATTAACCCTTGATCGAGTTGCCGCGAAAGCTCGGCCAGTTCGCGCCGGACGGCTGCCGGGCCGCAATGCTGTTCGGCGGCGGCGTCGACCACCCGGTCGACGGTCCACAGTGCGAAGCGGGCTGGCGCGAGCGGCAGCAACAAGAGATGCGACAGGAGCCCCACCACCGTCACTTCTCCGCTTCGTTGCCGACGAAGCTGTAAGGCGGCAAAGGCCCGTACAACCCGACGCTTGCGTAGCCGGGCAGCTCGCGGCGCAGCCGTGACAGTGCACCGTCGAAGTCCGGCCGGGCACCGGACGCCACCAGGAACGACACGTTAACGAAGCACCCGTCGACCGGCGGGCCCCGGCGCACCTGTGCGGCATGTGGTTGCAGGCGGGCGATGACCTGGCCCGCGTCACGCGCGCTCCGTTCCGCGACGGTGGCGGCCACCTGCTCGCCGAACGCCACTCTATCCTGGTGGCCACCGCCGCCTGCGGCGCGCAGTGCTTGATTCCGCACGCGTAGCTGGTCGTTCTGGAGCAAGACGTCGCGGAGAAGAGCTTCCTCCGCATATACGCCCTTAACGTTGAGCTCGACGTGGCCATCGATGCGGGACAGTAGTTCGCCATAACGGCGCGCCCCCGATCGAAGCTCCGTCCGCACCGCCTCGTCATCGGGCGCGATCATCCCGAACCGCATCGGCAGCACGGTGCCGGCTGCATACGCCCGTCCGATGACCGCATCGTGCTTCACCAGATCGCGCCGCTTCGCGCGCAAGTTCTCCGGCGCGTCGCTAACCACCGCGACGAGATCCTGCTCGCGCACGAGCCGGAGGGCGGGGGCGTGCTCCCCCACCCCCACCGCCCCTTCGAGCGGTAGCGGATGGGAGGCACGCGTGACACAGTAGACGTAGTTGCTCATCAGTCATCCTTTCCGTTGCGTCGCTCCGATTTCCGTGCGCGCCGGCAGCTCGAGCGGCAGCGCTCGGCCGGGTAGCACGTGGCCGATCCGGGGGCTGCTGCCGGTGAGATCGAGGCGGCCACACACCTCGGCGAAGCGCAGGTAAGCATCGACGCCGGCAACGACGACCCGCGCATCGATGGTGAGCACTTCGAGACCGATCACCGACACACGCACGAACACGTCGATGACCAACCCGCGGTCCAGGATCAATTCAACGACCTTGTACAGTTCGCCCGACAATCTGCCGCCGCCGGTTGCTTGAGGCATTTGAGTCATTGCCATTTCAGTCATACGGTTGTCTCCTTCCGGAGGGCCACGATGGTCGCGGCGAGTGCGATACGAAGTTTGTTCAGCATCATCGTTCTCCCTTTCGATGCGTTTGCGCGAGATACTGAGGGCCTCTGCGATGAGTTTTGGCCTGGCGGTAAAACATCTGTGAGGGAGTTAGACCTTCACGACGGCTGCCAAGCAGGAAGCCGCCCGGTTGCCCGAGCGGCCTCTTTGCCATTGCCGGATGGTGCAACTCGGGGAATGAACCGCCAATCGGCGAGGCGAAACCTAACGCCGCCCGCCTATCCCGCGCGTGTTCATCCCGCCTCTGCTAAAGGCGGCGCCGCGGTTTCCACGACCGCTTTTCTGCCGCTGTTGGAGGACAAGCGGACATCATCCTAGCGCGACGCGATGTCGCTTAATGACCCGCTGCGGACATTTTTGACGAGGCGAGTAACGGAGCGCTAGGACTTCGAGCACATGCTGGTCGGAACAACTGGACGTGGTCGATGACTGCTTTTACGTCCGAGCCTATTATCGTCGGGGTCGATGAATGCGAAATGCGACAGTCGTTGCGCGCATAGCCGCGAGCGCAGGAGCGTTGTTGTCTGCCGTCACTATCGCTCACGCGCAAGCGGACCGAACGAGCGTTGACCAAGCGATCCTGGAGTCGGTCGCCCTGCTGGTTCACGCCCAATACGGCGATGACCCTTATCAGTTCATCTACACGCCCAGCGGAACCGCAATCGTCCAAGAGACTGGCCGCAGGGCGCTACGCTTCGTCGTGAGGCCAGTAGCACGATCAAGCTGTGTGTTTCGGGCTACGTCTGAAACGCAGAGTGGCCTGAATATCGAGCAGTTCGACTTCGCAAAATTCGATGGCAGCCACCAGATTGTCAGAGCGTGCGGTCAAAAAGGGACACTTTCCGAAAGCTCTTGCAGCACTGGTCTATCGTTCAAACAGCAACCGGGCAGCTTCTGCCAATACATATTCAATTCCGGAGTTGTCAGTCTCGAAAATCTATCCTTTCCAGATGGGGCATGCCGCTATCTCGCTTACGGCGGCCGGCGAGAGACTGACGTCCCGAAATATGTAGCGGCGTTCGAGAGCGTCTACCGGCGATGTGCGGCATCAATCGACCGTTAAGCGAAGCCGCCAGAACCGCCGCGGATAAGTGATAGCGGCCGAAACCGGCGTGCCCACTCAAAGTATGCCGAGAATGTCAACTTCTCCTGCTGGCAGATTTTGTTGCAAAAGTCGGTTGAGGCAGGCCGCGAACCGTGATTCCGTTGTGTTGACGCGAATCTCGGCGAGGTCGATCCATGATGGGCCGTCTGAAGAGTGACCAAGGTCAACTGTTCTACGAGT
>NZ_PYCN01000158.1 GCF_003062295.1 Bradyrhizobium algeriense
CTAGACGGGGCTTCACCTCATCCGTGGCAGGACGCGACATGACCAACGCCCGCTTGCCGTCAAGCCGAAGTTGATGTTCCAGCAGAACATCGCCTGCGTTCTCGACGAGCGGATGAGTAACCCGGAGACCGACAACGGACGAGACGTGTTTTCGCCCAGGAAAGTGCCGCTCCCACGCCTCCCCTCCCATGCGACGTCGACCTTCGGTCTTTAGAAGCCCGACACTCTTGTCACCCAATTGATAGCTGAAATATCGCGCATGGTCCGAATCCTCTACGGTGGATCCGGCTCTGGCGACCATCGCTGTGCGCTCAGCCTTTTCGGAAACGAAATCCGAGTATTCTTGCGGATTATCGGCTATGTGCTTGATGTCCTTACCGTAAAAATTTCTCAGTTCTTCCCTGAATGACTCCCTGTCAATCTCATCGATGGGAGGTTCGGAAATGAGGGAGTACGGCCGTGTCGCCCCCGAGGACGAACCAGGCGCCGTAAGCGTTTCCGTAAACCTACGGCCATCTGCTGATAGCTCCGATTCATCGGCCTGGCTCGCGCTTGGAACTTGGCTGGAAGAACCAGTGATTCTGTTATACATGCGGTTCGCTCTCCCTATCGCAACGTACTGGCCTACTCGAAGACCTGTGGACAATGATAGGCGCGCGAGCTGACAACAAGCTGACGCACAGAGGGGGGCGCATCACCCTAGCCTCACCGTGCCACGCCAAGGCGAGGAGCGGCTGGCCTTTCCAGAGCTACTCATTGGGCTTCGCGGCTATGATGCCATACCTTGTTACGCGAGCGAGCCGAGACTCGGATCGCTGTGGCGCAGGCGGGTTCTTTAGAAGAATTACAGTCCTACCTGATACTGCTGCGGCCCATCACAACCTCGTTCCACTTGTGCAGTCCTCCAAATCCGAGGACATCGGAGTACCGGTCGAACCGTCCAATCGATTGT
>NZ_PYCN01000159.1 GCF_003062295.1 Bradyrhizobium algeriense
GATTGAAACTCGGGGCGATGGGTGACCAGCAGTAGCACCGGCAGGCTCGCCACCAGCTCGACGGTCCGGTCCAGCAACTCGCGCGAGCTCGGATCGATCCATTGCGCGTCCTCGCACACGATCAAGATTGGATGTCGCCGTGCCAGAGCCTCAAGCTGTCGAACGAGAGCGTCGAAGGTCTTTTCCTTCCTTCGCTGCGGCGTGACGACAATCCGCAGGCTGCGATCGGCGGTCGAGATCGATAGCAGCTCGGCGAGGATTGCCACATCCTCTTCGGGCGGCGATGCAGGGGACAGCGTCGCCCGCAGCTTGTCGAGCCTGATCCCCGGTGTGTCCTCACGCTCGAAACCAGCGGTTCGCTGGAGCTGCGCAATGAAGGGATAGAGCGCGCTGTCCTGATGACGCGGCGAGCAGAAATAGCGCAAGCGAGTGTGCGGTTCGCCCTCGATATGCTCCTGGAGAGCCGCGACAAGGCGTGACTTGCCGATCCCCGCTTCGCCGGCAAGCAGCACTACCTGGCCGGCGCCCGTCCGCGCGCGATCCCAGCACCGTCCCAGCAGCTCGAGTTCTTCCTCGCGCCCGACCAGCGGGGTGAGGACCGCCGCGTGCAGCGCCTCGAAGCGGCTCACCATTGTCCCCTCGCGCAGCACTCGCCAGGCGCGCACCGGCACGGCGAAGCCCTTCAGCGCCACTGCGCCGAGATCCTGATAATCAAAGAGCCCGCCGATCAGCCGCCGCGTATCCTCGGCGATCACCACCCCATCCGGCTCAGCGAGCGACTGCAGCCGGGCAGCCAGGTTCGGCGTTTCACCGAGCACCGCCTGCGCCTCCGATGCCTCGCTGCCGATCAGATCGCCGATGATGACGAGACCGGTCGCGAGCCCGAGACGAACCCGCAGTTCGAGTCCAGGCGGGGCGCCCGGCG
>NZ_PYCN01000160.1 GCF_003062295.1 Bradyrhizobium algeriense
AGGAAGGCGTCATGAAGACGCGGATGCAGCCGATCGGCAATGCCTGGCAGAAGCTGCCGCGCATCGTCCGCGACCTCTCCGGCGAACTCGGCAAGCAAATTGAACTGGAAATGCACGGCGCCGACACCGAACTCGATCGCCAGGTGCTCGACCTGATCAAGGATCCGTTGACGCACATGGTGCGCAACTCCGCCGACCACGGCCTGGAGACCCCGGCCGAGCGCGTCGCCAGCGGCAAGGGCGAGCAGGGCACCATCAGGCTCTCCGCCTATCACGAGGGCGGCCACATCATCATCTGCATCGCCGATAATGGCCGCGGGCTCAACACCGAGCGGATCAAGGCCAAGGCGCTGCAGAACGGTCTCGTCAGCGAGACCGAGCTGGAGAAGATGACCGAAGCCCAGATCCACAAGTTCATCTTTGCGCCGGGCTTCTCCACGGCTGCCGCCGTCACCTCGGTCTCCGGCCGCGGCGTCGGCATGGACGTGGTGCGCACCAATATCGACCAGATCGGCGGCACCATCGACATCAAGTCGGTGGCCGGCGAGGGGTCTTCCGTCACCATCAAGATCCCGCTGACGCTCGCCATCGTCTCGGCCCTGATCGTGGAAGCCGCCGGCGACCGCTTTGCGATCCCGCAGCTCTCGGTCGTGGAACTGGTGCGGGCGCGCGCCAACTCCGAACACCGCATCGAGCGCATCAAGGACACCGCTGTCCTGCGCCTGCGCAACAAGTTGTTGCCGCTGATGCACCTGAAGAAGCTCCTCAAGATCGACGACGGCTCCTCGTCCGACCCCGAGAACGGCTTCATCGTGGTGACGCAGGTCGGCAGCCAGACCTTTGGCATCGTGGTCGACGGCGTGTTCCACACCGAAGAAATCGTGGTCAAGCCGATGTCCACCAAGCTGCGGCACATC
>NZ_PYCN01000161.1 GCF_003062295.1 Bradyrhizobium algeriense
TGTCCAGCCCGGAGACATAGGTAACGGGTCGTACCTAAGACATGGGTGACAACCTCGTGCCGAACGGGTTGTCGAGGGGTTGCAGGGTTTTCTGCTCCAGGTCGAAGTATCCAAGATCATAGTGCATGAAGCTGGCGAGCCAAATGCCGTCGTCGACCTCCTTGATGCCGAGCTTCTGGCCGGCCAGCACAGTTGAGACGTTAATCCGCTTGCGATGCAGGCAAAGGCGTCCGCAGGCAGTAACGAGAAGTTCGCGATCGTGGAACGGATAGGTCAGCTCGGGCAAGCCGTCGTAAGGGCGTGGTGAGGCGAGGTAGAGTTCGGCCGGGCATTTCATCTCAAGCGCCTCATGCGGCCGTTCGGCATTGAACTCGCGGACGAAGACATCGAAGCGCTCCTGCTGCTGCAGGCTGTTAGAGCCCGGAGGCCGGGTTGTTTCCTTCTTGAGAGTGAGGTGCATGCGCTCGTGACGGCCGTTCTGCTGCGGATGGCCGGGCTTGATGCGTTCGATGGCGATGCCGAGCCTCAGCCACCAGACCGAGAGCTTTGAGAGATTGAACAGGGCATTGGGACTGGCAAATGGCACGCCGTTGTCGGAGCGGATGGCGAGCGGCAGGCCACGCTCGCGGAACAGCCGTTCGAAGGCGGTAATTGCAGGCTCTTCGCGCGTGGAATCGAGCGCCTCGCACAACAGCAGGAAGCGCGAGGCATGGTCGGTGACGGTCAGCGGATAGCAGTACCGGCCATTGCCGAGCTTGAACTCGCCCTTGAAGTCGGCGCACCACAGATCATTGGGGCCGGCGCCCGCGGATAGCGGCGTGCCGCGCGCGCGGTGGCGCGGCCCGCCGCTGCGCCTGACCAGGCCATGGCGATCGAGGACCGCATGGATGGTGCTTTTGGCCGGAACCCG
>NZ_PYCN01000162.1 GCF_003062295.1 Bradyrhizobium algeriense
ACCACCTCTGCCGCAGCACGATGGCGCCGCGGTCATCATGACCCACGAGGTGGAACGAGTTCTTGCCGATATCGATGCCGATCACGGCGATCGCTGCGTTGAGTTTCTGAGACATGGCGTGCTCCTCGTCTTGAGCGCCCCTTGCCAGTTTCTCGTACTGGCAGGGCCGGAGCACGGCCGGACCATTCCATTAGCGGACTTTGTCATTTGCCCGAATTTATCGTTGACGCACTTTGAATAGCGCTCCGATACAGCTGTTTACCTCGTTAAGGTTGAGGCAATCGATTTACGCTATTGGTTCGCCTACGACGCTTAAAATGGTAATGGTTGGCACTAAGGATCATGTCTAGTGAACTTCACTGCCTTTCTGATCGTGGTAGTGTTGAGTGCCGTGGTATCGCTTCGTCGATCCATGAATCTCTCACGGAACGCTCGGGGGGCTGCCCCGGCCCAGCGGCTCGCAGCGCGGTGGCGGGCGGTTTGGCCGGCAATCTGCGCGGCAATTTTTGGGCTTGGGCTGATCGCATTTGATCATGTTCAAGACAAGCAGGAATTTGGTCCCTCCGTGACAATCCATCTCATGGCGTTTACTGCCGCTTTCTTCGGCGGCTGGTTTCTTGGCGTCATTGGCGGGATGGATTGGGATTGAAGCGCCGTGATCAACGCAAAGCAAAAAAGTGCGTCGGACTATGGCCGCCCACAAGCTACCATGACTTCGGCATCGTCCTGTTGATGTCCGCTTCTGGCCGATTGTGTTGAAGAAGTCGCCGCCTTAGGTGTTCTGGGCCGTGCGAGGAGACAGGCGAGCGGGAGCTTGTTTGCTTTCAGGCCGGGATCGGGGCGGGCAGCGGGATCAGCTTTGCCAGCTTTCGGAG
>NZ_PYCN01000163.1 GCF_003062295.1 Bradyrhizobium algeriense
TAGGTGGTGTGGACATTTAGCGGAGCCATAGGACGATGGCGGCGAGAGTAACGACGGCCCGATAGTTTCGGGCGGTCTTTTCGAAGCGGGTTGCGACGCGGCGGAACTGCTTGAGTTTTGAGAAGCAGCATTCCACGAGATGGCGCTGGGCATAGAGATGCTTGTCGAGCGGGTATTTGAGCGCACGTGAAGGGTTATTGGGGATGACGGCGATCGCGCCCTTGGCGGCGATGGCTTGGCGCAAGTGATCGGCGTCATAGGCTGTATCGGCGATGACGACCTCGGCGGGTAGTCCCTCGATCAATGCGGCGGCTTGCGGTGCATCGCCCTTCTGACCTGCGGTAAGCATGAACCGCACGGGACATCCCAAGCCGCGAACGGCCAGATGTATCTTGGTGCTCAGGCCCCCGCGCGAGCGGCCGATCGCTTGATCTTCCGCTTGATCTTCAGACCCCCTTTTTTGGCGCCGGCGGCGTGCTGATGCGCCCGAACGATAGTGGAATCGACGATCAGATATTCGAAGTCCGGATCGTCGGACATCGCCTCGAAGATCCGCCACCAGACACCTTTGATGCTCCATCGACTGAAGCGTCGGAACACGCTGTTCCAATCTCCAAACGCCTCTGGAAGATCACGCCAGGGAGAGCCGGTGCGCACGATCCAAAGCACGCCCTCCACGAACATCCGGTTGTCGCGGCCGGTCGAACCCTTCTGGTCAGGTCGGCCTATGATCAGCGGCGCCATCCGCTCCCACGCCGCGTCGCTCAAAACCAACCGATCCATCACACCCAAGACTGCCTCCCCAAAAGCAGTCTTGAATCTGATTTGCCCCTAAATGGGAATCCTTAGAGTCCACACCACCTA
>NZ_PYCN01000164.1 GCF_003062295.1 Bradyrhizobium algeriense
CAGGATTTCCTCGCCCGCATGCACTGGGATGCGGATGCCGTGCGGGATGATCTGTGCGCCTACGTGGTCGAGCATCTCGGTGATCCTGACGCCGTGCTGGTGCTCGACGAGACCGGCTTCGTGAAGAAGGGGGACAAGTCGGTCGGCGTCAAACGCCAGTACTCCGGCACCGCCGGGCGCATCGAGAACAGCCAGATCGGGGTGTTTCTCGCCTATGCCAGCCGGCATGGGCATGCGTTGATCGACCGGGCCCTCTACCTGCCCGATACCTGGGCTTTTGACGCCGCCCGCCGCGCGGAAGCAGGCGTGCCGGAGGAGGTGTGCTTCACCACCAAGCCGAAGCTCGGACAGGCGCTGTTGAGGCGCGCCTTTGCGGCCGGGGTGCCGTGCGCCTGGGTGGTGGGCGACTGCCTCTATGGCGCCGACCATCAGACGCGGCGCCTGATCGAGGCGCATGGGCGCGGCTATGTGCTGGCCGTGACCTCGGCCCAGCGGCTCGGGCTCAAGCCGGTCGAGGACTGGCTCGAGGACGTGCCGGCCCGGGGCTGGGCACGGCTGAGTGCCGGCGAAGGCGCCAAGGGGCCACGGCTGTATGACTGGGCCTATCTGCCCTACGGCATCCCGCCGACAGGCTGGAAGTCCGGCCTGCTGATCCGCCGCAAGAAGGGCCGGCCGCACCAGTTCACGTTCTATCTCACCTGGGCACCGGTCGACACGCCCCTGTCCACGCTCGTGCGGATTGCTGGGATGCGCTGGCGGATCGAGAGCTGCTTTGAGGAGGCCAAGGGCGAGACCGGGCTGGACGAGTACGAGGTGCGCTCGTGGACGGGCTGGCACCGGCACATCACCTTATCCATGCTGGC
>NZ_PYCN01000165.1 GCF_003062295.1 Bradyrhizobium algeriense
GCTGAAGTCAAAACTTCACGGCTACCAAACCATCGACTTCATCGAGCGCACGCTTGGGCCCAATCAAGCGACCCACCGCTTACGCGACTATGTCGGCGAAAGCCGCGGGTATAACCAGGATACCCATAGTGCCTACCGTGGGGTAGGCCATGCGGCGAGTCATGGTGATGAAGCAACCAAGATAGCAGGTTCGGACACGGCGCCAGAAGACGTACCCGCCTCCGATGCTGCAAGCAGATCCGACGCGATCAAAGATGATTTCAGCAAAGTGCAACCTCCCCTCGCTACCGAAGTAGTAGCGCCGCCAGTGCGGCGCCAAAGGGCAGGATAATGGCTATGATGGAAGCCGCGTGACGAAGCAGCGAAGAGACAGGCCTCGACGCGCGGACTGTGGCGAGCATGGGTAGATGCTGATGTCGAACCGGCAATTCGCGACATCGTCTGACTGGAGCATTTGCGGAGGTGTGGATAGAGCTAGGATCTCGTCGGACTGGATGAAGTTGAGGGATCTCGGATCGTCATTGCGATGACCAGTCAGCATTCCTGCGGGCCAGGCGCCGGGACGCTGCCATAGATGCCGGGCCCGAGTTCCTTTTCGATGATGAGTGCGAAGCCAAGAGCGGCGTTGCCCTTCCCGATGTCGATCGCTGCAAAAATCGAATGCCCATCGTGTGACTTGAAACGGAGACGGCACAGCATTGCGACTGTGACCGAAGCTAGCGACCGTACTCTTGACTCGGGACATCAGACGATCATTGGGTTCGAGCCGGAAACTTGAAAGGCTTCTATTCGGTGCAGCTTTGTCGCTGCTCGTGGGTCTATTTCTGGCGAGCGCCTACGCCAACTTCCAGCATGGAG
>NZ_PYCN01000166.1 GCF_003062295.1 Bradyrhizobium algeriense
GTACGCCGTCACCCAAACATCGAGATCATTCTGCAGCTCGTCGATGGTTCGATAGATCTTCTTGCGGAACGCCACACGATAGAACTCATCGAGCGCGGTTCGATGGAAGCGCTCGCAGATTCCGTTGGTCTGCGGGCTCTTGGTCTTGGTCCGCGTATGATCGATGTCCTCGACGGCGAGATAGAGCTCGTAGTCGTGATGCTCGGGGTTGCCGCAATACTCGGTGCCACGATCCGTCAGCACCCGGCACAGTACAATACCGTGCTCTTCGAAGAACGGCAGCACCCGATCGTTCAGCATCTCCGCCGCGGTGATTGGCGTCTTGCGGTCGTAGAGCTTGGCGAAGACCACCTTGCTGTAGGTATCGATGAAGGTCTGCTGATAGATGCGGCCCACGCCCTTCATGTTGCCGACATAGAAGGTGTCCTGGGCGCCGCAATAGCCGGGACATTCGCTCTCGAACTCGCCGTCGACCTCCTTCTCGGTCTTGGCTTTCTCCAGCGCCACGACCTGAGCTTCGGTGAGGACAAAGCCCTGCTGTGCCATCCTGGCTTCGAGCGCCTTGAGCCGCGTCTTGGTGTTCGCCAGATCGTGGCGCAACCAGACGCCCCGCACACCGAACGGCGAGATCGACAAGCCCTGTTTCTTCAGCTCGTTAGAAACACGCACCTGGCCCCAGGTCGGCTGTTCGATCGCCAGCGCCACCACTGCCGCTTCGATCTCAGGCGCGACACGGTTCTTGAGGATCGGCTTCTTCCGGCTGATCTCGGCAAGCGCCAGCTCGCCGCCTTTGTCGTACAGTTCCTTGAACCGG
>NZ_PYCN01000167.1 GCF_003062295.1 Bradyrhizobium algeriense
TCTTGATCGTGTGCGAGGACGCGCAATGGATCGATCCGAGCTCGCGCGAGTTGCTGGACCGGACCGTCGAGCTGGTGGCGAGCCTGCCGGTGCTACTGCTGGTCACCCATCGCCCCGAGTTTCAATCCGTATGGAACGAAAAATCGCACGTCAGCGCGATGGTGCTCAACCGTCTGGACCAGAGCGCGGGCGCCGCGCTGATCCGAAGCGTCGCCGGCAACCGGGCGCTGCCGAGCGAAGTCGTCAATGAGATCGCTGAACGAACGGACGGCGTGCCGCTATTCGTCGAGGAGCTGACCAAGGCGGTGCTCGAAGCGGGCAGTACCGAAGTCGCGCGCGTCGTCTCCGCTGCGCCGCTGCCGGGGCTCGCAGTGCCGCCCACTTTGCAAGCGTCGCTGATGGCACGGCTCGACCGTATCGGCCCGGTCGGGAAAGAAGTAGCGCAAGTCGGCGCGGCCATCGGTCGGGAGTTCTCCTACGATCTGCTCGCCGCGATCGCACACCGCAGCGACCGCGAGCTGCGAGCGGCGCTCGACCGTCTGATCGGCGCCGGGCTGGTGTTCCGGCGCGGTGAACCGCCCGACGCCAGTTTCCTGTTCAAACACGCGTTGGTGCAGGATGCGGCGTACGGCACGCTGCTGCGCGGCCAGCGCCGCGAGCTGCACGCCCGGATCGCTCACCTGCTGGAGGATAGGCTGGCCACGACGGCGGGGGCGCAACCGGAAATTCTCGCTCACCACTTCGGGAATGCGGGTCTGATCGAAAAGGCGGTCTCCTATTGGCAGGAGGCGGGCGAGCGTTCCAAGGCGCG
>NZ_PYCN01000016.1 GCF_003062295.1 Bradyrhizobium algeriense
ATGCACTATGATCTTGGATACTTCGACCTGGAGCAGAAAACCCTGCAACCCCTCGACAACCCGTTCGGCACGAGGTTGTCACCCATGTCTTAGGTACGACCCGTTACCTATGTCTCCGGGCTGGACAGGCTGAGTATTGGAGCGGGCGAAGGGAATCGAACCCTCGTATGCAGCTTGGGAAGCTGCCGTTCTACCATTGAACTACGCCCGCGGGTCGCGCACCATGATTAGCCGACATCGCGCGATCCGCCAAGCTGTTCCGTACCCCGTTTCGCGTCACTGTTAACTTCCACAAAATTCCAGATGCGCCCTCTCAAGCCGGTGCTATGATCCCTTCGGGGCTTGGTGAGTGTATGACGGGGCGCAGCTACACTATTTTTGACACGGGGATCGGCCGCTGCGGCATCGCGTGGGGGCCGTCCGGCATTATCGGCGTGCAGCTTCCTGAAGTGCGCGAGATCGATACGCGGCGGCGGCTGTTTCAGCTCTATCCGGATGCGCGCGAACATCGCCCTCCCCCGAATGTCCAGGCTGCAATCGAAGGCATCACAGCCCTGCTGCGCGGGGCGGCGTGCGATTTCGCCGAGGTCGCGCTGGATATGGCCGGCATTCCGGGCTTCAGCCAGCGCGTCTACGCCTATGCGCGCGCGATCCCGCGCGGGGAGACCCGGACCTATGCGGAAATAGCCTCGGCCTTGCGCGCATCCGGCGCGGTCTATTCGGTAGCGCAGGCGATCGGCCGCAACCCTTTCATGATCATCGTGCCCTGCCATCGCGTGCTCGAGGCGGGTAACTATGCCGACAAGATTTCGCCGCACGGCGGAGCGATCTCCAAGCGGCGGCTGCTCTCGATCGAGGGCGCGAGCCCGACCGCCAGCAAGACGTTGTTCGACGTGCTGCTGCCGGTTGCACCGCCGCGCGTGCATCCCTAAATCTGCGGGATGACGGCGACCACGCTTCTCGAACGCAAATCCATTTCGGTTTCCGACTTTCGCTGCACCGCGGGGCCCGGCGACAAGCCATTTGCGGAGCAGCATAGCCGTTATTCGATTTCCTATGTGCGCAAGGGCA
Source organism: Bradyrhizobium algeriense (assembly GCF_003062295.1). Taxonomy (GTDB): domain Bacteria; phylum Pseudomonadota; class Alphaproteobacteria; order Rhizobiales; family Xanthobacteraceae; genus Bradyrhizobium; species Bradyrhizobium algeriense. The sequence goes on from NZ_PYCN01000016.1 coordinate 1,072, forward strand.
GTTTCGGCCTGCATTGCCGCGGCAAGTTCAGCGAACTGGTGGCGGGATCGGTTTTGATCGGCCATCCCGGCGATGAATATACCTGCACCCACGAGCACGTCTGCGGCGATGAGTGCCTGTCGTTCTTCCTCGCGCCCGAGTTGGTGGAAGCGATCGGCGACAGCGGAGCCCCGTGGCAGGTCGGCGCCGTTCCGCCGCTGCCGGAACTCGTGGTGCTCGGGGAACTCGCGCAATCGGCAGCAGATGGCAGCAGCGACATCGGTCTCGACGAGATCGGCCAGGTGCTGGCGAGCCGCTTTGTCGAGGTGGTTTCCGGCAAGCCGCGCAAATCCGGCCCCGATGCGGTGCGCGACCGCCGCCGCGCGGTGGAGACCGCGCTGTGGATCGATGCAAACTCGCACCGGCCAATCACTCTGGAAGACGCCGCCGATCAGGCCGGGATCAGCCCGTTCCATTTCCTGCGGCTGTTCTCGGATGTGCTCGGCGTGACGCCCCACCAATATCTGCTGCGCTCGCGGCTGCGCCATGCGGCGCGGCGGCTCGCCGACGACGACAGCCCGGTCACCGATATCGCCTATGATGTCGGCTTTGCCGACTTGTCCAATTTCGTGCGCACGTTTGGCCGCGCCGCTGGCGCCTCGCCGCTAAAATTCCGTCAGGCTTCGCGGGGAGACCGCAATATTTTCCAAGAACGGCTGGCCCTCCACTGACTAGGCTTTCTCCAGGCCGCGCGACTTCGCAGCGCTTCCAACTGGAGAAACTCATGTACGACCACATCGGATTACGCGTCGGCAACCTCGACGCCAGCGTGCGCTTCTATACGGCGGCGCTCGCTCCGCTCGGCTTTGGGCTGTGCTCGCGCGACGATGCCGGCGCAGGCTTCGGCCCGAAGGGCGCGCCTGCGCTCTGGCTGCATCTGCACAAGGGATCGGCCGGCTCGGCCGCGCATGTCGCGTTCCGCGCGAAGGATCATGCGGCGATCAAGCAATTCCATGCCGAAGGCCTGAAAGCCGGCGGCCGCGACAATGGCGGAGCGGGGCCGCGGGCGGATTACAGCCCGACCTACTACGCGGCGTTCCTGATCGACCCTGATGGCAACAATGTCGAGGCGGTTTGCACGTGATGCGCTCGTAGCACCGTAGGGTGGGCAAAGCGAAGCGTGCCCACCACCGAAGCTAGAATCTTGGAGAGATGGTGGGCACGGCGCAAAGCGCGCCTTTGCCCACCCTACGACACTCACCCCAACAACAAGGAATAACATCCATGGCCTCCATCCAGAAAGAAATCATCATCGACGCCTCCCCCGACGACGTCTGGGACGCGCTGCGCGATTTCGGCGCGCTGCATACGCGGCTGGTGCCCGGCTTCGTGACCGACACCAAGCTCGACGGCGATGCGCGCATCGTCACGTTTTCGAACGGCACGGTGGCGCGCGAAATCCTGGTCGACTGCGACGACAAGAAGCGGCGGCTGGTCTACGCCATCGTCAGCGAGCGCATCAAGCAGCACAGCGCTTCCGCGCAGGTGTTCGCCGAAAGCGACGGCCGCACCCGCTTCGTGTGGATCGCCGACGTGCTGCCGAACGAGATCGCACCCTATATGGACGCACAGATGGATCTGGGCCTGCTCGCGATGCAGAAGGCATTGGGACGCAGCGCCGCATGATATCAGCATTTCTCGACGCGCTCGGCGCGGATGGCCCCTCGGCCGACCGCGCCGGCAAGATGGATCTCTACGGCCGCTTCGTCGGTTCCTGGGATCTCGATGTCAGGCAATTTTCCGAAGACGGCACGCAACGGCGCCGCGCCGGCGAATGGCATTTCGGCTGGGCGCTGGAGGGGCGCGCGATCCAGGATGTCTGGATCGTGCCGCCACGAGGCGAACTACGCGACGGCGATGCCGCGGCCAATTTCAATTCGTACGGCACCACGCTGCGGGTCTACGATCCTGATATCGACGCCTGGCGGATTCAATGGACCGACCCGGTCACGCGGACTTTCCTGCAGATGATCGGCCGGGCGGAAGGCCGCGACATCGTGCAGATGGGCACGCGGCCGGACGGCCAGTTGGCCCGCTGGAGTTTTAGAGACATCACCGCCAACTCGTTCCTCTGGCGCGGCGAAGTCTCGGCGGATGCGAGTGCAACATGGCGTGTCGTCACCGAGTTCACCGCCCGCCGCAGGAAAGCGTGATCTTTCGCACAGATCGGTTCCCTGCGCGCTCCTAGCCTCGGGGCGTGCGTCCGAACGGCGCCGCGTCCGCGGCGGCCCGGCGCATGAGGAGTGGAATCATGACTGGAGCTGACAAGGTAGTCTGTCAGGCGGCCACGCTGCTTTTGCTGTTCACCCTGACTGCGACGCCGGCCAAAGCGCAATTCGCCGGCGGAGGCGCTGGCGGCCAGGACATGATGACGCAAATGGCGCCGATGCTTGAAATGATGAAGGCGAAAATGGGCAAGCGCCGCTTCGCCATGATGATGCAGACCATGGGCCCGATGATGAGCCGCATGATGGAAGGCGACGGCGGCGGGCTCGGCGGCATGATGGGCGGCGGTGGAATCCCTGGCGGATTTGGCGGCGGTTACGGCGGCGGCTATGTGCCCGAGGGTTACGGCGTGAGCACCGGCGGCATGAACATCGGCGGCCTCGGCGGCGGTGGCGAGCTGATGAGCATGGTCCCGCAACTGATGCGCATGGCCAATGTCGGCGGCGGCCGGCGTCACCGGCGGCGGTAAAGATCCCCGTCATTCCGGGCGATGCGAAGCATCGAACTATGGTGCGCAATTGCGCACCTGAGGATCTCGAGATTCCCCGGTGTGCAATTGCACACCTGAGGTCTGGTGCTAACGTACCATCCCGGAATGACGGTCTTTGTTAGTAGCGGATATCACGGCAGCGCCGGCCGCACGGTGGGGACGGCGCGCTGCTTCGGCCCCCAGCGGGTCAGCATCACGCTGACGCACGACAGCACGCCGAGCAGCACCATCGAGGCCGCCGCCAGCTTGAAGAAGTCCTGCGCGGTCGCATTGTGCGTGGACAGCCACCAGCCGCCGGTGCCGATAAACAACAGCCGCGCGGTCTGCGCCAGCACCGGGCCGATCATCTTGGCCGCGCCTTGCGATGAAAAATAACACGTCGTGGCAAGGCCGATGAAAGCATACATAGGCGCCGCCGTGGATAAATACTGCCGGCTGGCGGCGCGCACGCTCGCATCATCGGTGAAGAGATTGACCCAGATGTCGGGGAATACAGCAATGACGCTCGCAACCGCGCCGAGCGAGACGAATGCGACGACCCCCGCGATCCAGCAGATCCTGCGGGCCCGCGCGATACGTTCCGCGCCGATCGCCATGCCGACCATCGGCACCGAGGCGATGCCAACCGCAAATGAAATCGACGTCAGCATGAATTCGAGCCGCGCGCCGATGCCGTAGCCGGCGAGGATTTCGGTGCCGAAACTCGCCAGCATGTGGGTGAAGATGCTGATGGTCAAAACCGATTGCAGCGGCGAGAAGCAGGAGATGGCGCCGACTTTCAGAATGTCGATGAACATCGGCATGCGAATGCGAAGGCCGCGAATTTTGGGAATGACGCGCGCGCGGCCCGAGAACAGATACCAGGACATCACGGAGATGCTGATCATGTAGGCGATCAGCGAACCGGCGGCGACGCCGCGCATGCCGAATTGCGGGATCGGGCCGAGGCCCAAGCCCAGCGTGCCGCCGAGAATGATCTGGCAAATGGCCGACGAGAGCATCATGAGCGACGGCAGCTTCATGTTGCCGGTGCCACGCAAAATGCCCGACATCGTATTCATCAGCCACGGCACCACCGCGCCGCCGAAGAAGATCTGCGTATAGGCCACCGCCTGCGCCAGCACATTGCCGCGCCCGCCGAGCAATTCCAGCAGCGCAGGGCCGAAGATCAGCATGCCCAGCATGAAGGTCAGGCCGAAGCAGAACCCGATCAGGAGCGCATGCGCAGCCAGCGTCGAGGCGCGGTCGATATCGCCGGCGCCGAGCGCACGCGCGATCGCCGAGGCCACGCCGCCGCCCATGGCCCCGCCCGACATGGTCATGGTCAGGATCACGATCGGAAACACCAGCGCCATCGCGGCCAGCGATTCCACACCCAGGCGGCCGATATAGGAGGTCTCCGCGATCACGACACAGGTGCCTGCGGTCAGCGCGATCACGTTCGGCCAGGCCAGCCACAGCAGCGTGCGCAGGATCGGGCCGTCAAGCAGCGCGTTCTTCACCGGCGCTTCAGGCGGCGGAAGCGGGCGCTCCTTCTCGTCGACGGGAATTTCGGCAACGCCGATATCGGACATTTCTGCTCCCCGCGCGCGGACTTGGGTAGCCGCGGCGCGCGGCTTTCCTAGCATGGCAGGGGATGATTCCGCGTGCGAAAGGCGCAATGGGGGCCTGCGCGATTGCAGGCGAGGCATCTCCGGCAGCCCGTTTCACGCGAAATTCATGCTGGACCACACGAACGTTCCGGCGGAGACCGCATTGTACGATCAACCTCCCGAGGAACCCGCTATGCGTAACAACCTCCTCCAGGCAATATGCGTCGGCGCGCTGGCGCTGCCGCTGGCCGCCTGCAACGACCCCAAGGACACCGCGACCGTGGCGCAGAGCTATGGTCCCTCGCCCAACCTGCCACCGCCGGAACATTCGTGGATCCCGACGGTCGATATCGCGTCCGTCAACCGCTGGCCCGACGGCGCCAAGCCGACCGCCGCCAACGGCATGACGGTCGCCGCCTTCGCGACCGGGCTCGATCATCCGCGCACGGTCTATGTGCTGCCGAATGGCGACGTGCTGGTCGCCGAGAGCAACGCGCCGCCGAAGCAGAGCGGCATGAGCATCAAGGGCTTCATCTACGGGTTGGCGCAGAACCGGGCGGGCGCAGGAGTTCCGAGCGCCAATCGCATCACGCTGTTGCGCGACGCCGATGGCGATGGTGTCGCCGAAACACGCAGCGTATTTCTCAGCAACCTGAACTCGCCGTTCGGCATGGTGCTGGTCGGCGAAGATTTCTATGTCGCCAATGCCGATGCGATCGTGAAATTTCCTTACTCGACCGGAGACACCAAAATCAGCGCACCCGGCGTCAAGCTGGCGGACTTGCCTGCGGGCACGCTCAATCACCACTGGACCAAGGATCTCACGGCAAGGCCGGATGGCACGAAGCTCTATGCGACCGTCGGCTCCAACAGCAACATTGGCGAGAACGGCATGGACGCCGAGAAGGACCGCGCCGCGGTGCTGGAAGTCGATCGCGCCAGCGGCCAATGGCGCGTATTCGCCTCAGGCCTGCGCAACCCGAACGGCCCGTCCTGGAATCCGAAAACCGGCGAGCTCTGGGTCGTCGTCAACGAGCGCGACGAACTCGGCAACGATCTGGTTCCCGATTACATGACCTCGGTGAAATCAGGCGCGTTCTATGGCTGGCCGTACAGTTATTTCGGGGATCGGGTCGACACCCGCGTCGAGCCGCGGCGGCCCGATCTCGTTCAGAAGGCGATGGCTCCGGACTATGCGCTCGGCGCACACACGGCTTCGCTTGGGCTCGCGTTCAATACCGGAGATCTGTTTCCGCCCGAGATGAAGGACGGCGCCTTCATCGGCCAGCACGGTTCGTGGAATCGCAAGCCTCGCGCCGGCTACAAGGTGATCTTCGTTCCGTTCAAGGACGGCAAGCCTTCGGGTGCGCCGCAGGACGTGCTGACCGGTTTCCTCAACGACCAGGGCGAGGCGCAGGGCCGCCCCGTCGGCGTGCGACTCGACAAGCAGGGCGCGCTTTTGGTCGCCGACGACGTCGGCAACACGATCTGGCGCGTGACGCCGGCGGCGAAATCGGCGTCGCGGTAGATGACAACCACCGTCATTGCGAGGAGCCACCGGGTCGCCGCAATGACGAGTCACACCCGGAAATGCTTGGAGAGCTTCAACCCCTGCGCCTGGTAGTTTGAGCCGATGCGCTGGCCGTACAAGGAGTGGGGCCGCGACAGCATTTTCTCATAGACCAGGCGGCCGACGATCTGGCCGTGCTCGAGGATGAACGGCACCTCGCGCGAGCGCACTTCGAGCACGGCGCGCGCGCCCTGCCCGCCGGCGCCGGCATAGCCGAAGCCGGGATCGAAAAATCCCGCGTAGTGCACGCGAAATTCGCCGACCAAGGGATCGAACGGCACCATTTCCGCGGCGTAATCCGGCGGCACCTGCACGGCTTCCTTCGAGGCCAGGATATAGAACTCGCCGGGATCGAGGATGAGGCTGCCGTCGGGGCGGGCCGGGATCGGCTCCCAGAACTCATCGACGGCATAGCCGCCACGGCGGTCGATATCGACCACGCCAGTGTGGCGCTTGGCGCGGTAGCCGACGAAGCCTGATGTGTTTTCGCCGGAGAGATCGACTGATAGCGCCACGCCATTGGCCAGATCCGCATCGTCGATATCGACCAGCCGCTCGGCGCCATGCAGCGCGTCGAGTTCGTCGGCATTGAGGATGGCATCGCCGGTGCGGAAGCGCACCTGGCTGAGCCGGGAGCCCTCGCGCAGCAGAACGGGAAACGTCTTCGGGCTGATCTCGGCATAGAGCGGGCCGTGATAGCCCGCGCCGATCATGTCGAACCGTCGGGTGCCGTCGGCGATCACGCGCGTGAAGACGTCGAGCCGCCCGGTGGAGCTCTTCGGATTGGCGGCGGCCACGATCGACGGCGGCAACGCGAGGCTCTCCAGCAGCGGCACGATGTAGACGCAGTTGGTCTCCAGCACCGCGCCGTCGGAGAGGTCGATTTCGTGCAGCTTCAACTCGTCGATGCGCTCGGCAACCGTGGCGCCTGGACCGGGCAGGAAACTCGCGCGCACCCGGTAGGCGATGTTACCCAGCCGCAGGTCGAGGCTCGCGGGCTGGATCTGGCTTTCGACAAAGGGATATTCCGGCAGGATCAGGCCCGCATCCGCCATCGCCGCGATCATGCGGTCGGGCAGAATTCCGTTGGCGTCGGGCGGAAGCGTGAACGGCACGGCGCGATCCTCAATACGGCCCAAATGTCATCCAAACCTCGTAAATATGGGCTTTTAGGGGTTATCCGATGGCCGCCTTGACGGGAAGGGCGCGAGGTAATATCAGCATGACTTATCCCGTGGTGATTTGAGCCGGCCGGCTTGCAGCCACGTTAAATAAATCGCTAAACAGGCCGGGGACACGTGTGATCCCGGCCTGTGGAAATTTTTCCAGGCCGGTTTTTTTGTGACCATTTTCAAGGATGGTCACGGCGGAGGTCACATGTCTGAGACTGGTTCTACCAAGCGCTATCGTCCCGAAACCCGCCTTGTCCATGGCGGCACGCTGCGCTCGCAATTCGGCGAGACGTCGGAGGCGTTGTTCCTCACCCAAGGCTACGTCTACGACAGCGCGGAGCAATGCGAGGCCCGATTCAAGGGCCAGGAGCCCGGCTTTATCTATTCGCGCTATTCCAATCCGACGATTGAGATGTTCGAGCGCCGCATGATCGAGCTCGAGGGCGCGGAAGCCGCGCGCTCGACCGCGACCGGCATGGCCGCGGTAACGACCGCGATCCTCGCACCGCTCCGGGCCGGCGACCACGTGGTCGCTTCGAAAGCCCTGTTCGGCTCGTGCCTTTACGTGGTGCAGGACCTCTTGCCGCGCTACGGCATCGAGACGACGCTGGTCGACGGCCTTGATCTCGACCAGTGGCAGCGCGCATTGCGGCCGAACACCAAGTCCTTCTTCCTGGAGAGCCCGACCAATCCGACGCTCGACGTGCTCGACATCCCGGCGATTGCAGAGATTGCGCACAGTGGCGGCGCACGGCTGATCGTCGACAACGTCTTCGCCACGCCGATCTGGCAGAGCCCGCTTTCGCTTGGCGCCGACGTCGTGGTCTACTCCGCGACCAAGCATATCGACGGCCAGGGCCGCTGCCTGGGCGGCATCATCCTGTCGTCGGAAGCTTTCATCGCCGAGCACATCCACAACTTCATGCGCCAGACCGGGCCATCGCTCTCGCCGTTCAACGCCTGGGCCCTGCTCAAGGGCCTGGAGACGCTTGGCGTGCGCGTGCGCGCGCAGACCGAGACGGCAGGCAAGGTCGCCGACGCGCTCGCGTCGCACCCGAAGATTTCGCGGCTGATCTATCCCGGCCGCGCCGATCACCCGCAGGCCGAGCTGGTGAAGAAGCAGATGCGCGCCGGCTCGACCCTGGTCGGCTTCGAGGTCAAGGGCGGCAAGCAGGCCGCGTTCCGCTGCCTCAACGCGCTGCGGATCGCGCGCATCTCCAACAATCTCGGCGACGCCAAGAGCCTCGTCACCCATCCCGCGACCACGACGCATCAGCGGCTGACGCCGGAGGCGCGCACGGAGCTCGGCATCAGCGAAGGTTTCATTCGTTTCTCGGCCGGCCTTGAGCATGCCGATGATCTGATCGAGGATTTTGCGGCGGCGCTGGAGAAGGCGTGATCGGACGATGGTAGGGTGGGCAAAGCGAAGCGTGCCCACCATCTCACAACGCATACGCGGACAGAATGGTGGGCACGGCGCTAACGCGCCTTTGCCCACCCTACGAATCTCACCTCACATCGGCCGATAAGCCCGCACGTCCGCGGGCACGTTGACGCCGAGCTTGATCTGGCCGACCGACTTGATGATGTCGTCGCCGAGCAGTTGGGCGAAGCAAGCGTAGCCCCAGTCGCTCATGTGCAGGCCGTCGGCGATCACGAAGTTCTCGATCGGGATCGCCTGCTTTTCGTGCCAGTCTTTCATGACAGCGAAGCGCGGAAACAGGCCGACCTTGCGAAGCTCGGCGGTCTTGTTCAGCAGCGTCATCATCTTGCCGGCGCTTTCGGCGTGTTCGTTGACCCGCGGCGAATATTGCGGATCGATCAGCACGACGTCGGCGCCAACCGCCTGAATGCGCGTAATGCCCTCTTCGACGAGTTTCGCGGTCTCCGCCGGATCGAGGTTGCGCAGCACGGCGTTGGTGCCGACCTGCCAGATCACCAGATCCGGACGCAGATCGATGACGGCCGTCTGCAGCCGCTTCATCATTTCCGGCGCATCCTCGCCGCCCTTGCCGGCATTGATGACGGAGATATCGGCCGTCGGATATTGCCGGCGCAATTGCGCGGCGAGCCGGTTGGGATAGTTGAAATCCGGCGAGGTCGCACCAAAACCAGCAGTCGACGACGATCCGAACGCGACGATCACCACCGGCTGCCCCGCGACGAGCTTGCTCGCGACGCGCGGCAGCGACCCCATCGATTTGGAGCCGCCCTTCGGCGGCAGGCATGGAACACGGCTGAAGATGTCGCCGGCCGATTTCGCGACCTCCTTCACCTTGTCGATCGCCTTGCCGGTGATGCCCTTTTGCGCAGCCGGATTGACGGCGGCCGAGGGCGCGGCCTGCGGCGGGGCGCTTTCAGCCGAAGGCTTTTTTTCAGCCTTGTTGTCAGTTTTGGCGTTATCGGACAGCGCCGCCTGCTGGGCGGTCTGTTGCGGGGCCGTCTGGGCAAGCAGCGGAAGCACCGAGGCGGGCATCAATAGCGCCAGGCTCGCGGCAAAGACGGTCGGCAATGTCGACAAACAAAAAGGGTAGTAACGACTCATTAACGCTAGTTCCCTAATTCTGCTGCGCCTGATCGAGGCGAGCCGCATCGAGCACAAATTTCGACAGCGCGCGGCCGAGGCAGCCATGAACTCGTTTGGCCATGTCGGTGCCGTGAAAAGTACTGAACAGGTCGAAATCTCCGGCATCATTCCAGTGACGCATGATGGCAAACCGGTCGAACAGCGGAACATTAAGCTGCTGCGCCACCACGCGCATATTATCTAGGTATGGCGGCGCAGAAATCATCGTCTCCGTGCGCGGGCTGTATTGCAGATTGATCAGAACCACATCGGCTCCCGCATTTTGCAGCGCAGCAATCCCGTCCCCGACGGCGCCGCGAAAATCGTCGGGATCGACGGATCGCATAGCATCGACGGTTCCGGTCTGCCAGATGACCAAAGTAGGCCTTTTTGCTTCCACCAGCTTAAGAAGGGTGGTGTCCGTCTCCTCGGCGGTTTTCCCGGGCTGTAGTTCTACGGATAGATTGATCGGGATCGAGGGCAGCTTCTCCTTCAGCGCGGCCTGCAATTGCGCGGGATAGGCGCTGTCGGCCGATGCGGCGATAGTCGAGGAACGGCTGCCGACCACCAGGATGGTCAGCGGCCGGCCGTTCTTGACAGCGTCGGTGACCTTCGGCAGCAGGCTTTCGGTGCTCAGCAGATAGGCCGGCACCTCGCAGGTCTGGGGGACATCCTCGGCCTGCGCCAAACCGGTAACCGCAAGGCCAGCGAGCAGGGACAGGGCTAGTACGGCGCCAGAACCGGGCCTCATACGCTCCCTCCAGCCATATCGGCATTGCCGCCCGTGCGCTTGGTCCTGGACGCATCTTTGTCGGCCGAATGCTTGTACCACGAAATCACCCAGGCCACGCCCCACATGATGAGGATTCCGGTCAGGCTGACCAGGGCGTGCATGAATGCACCGCCGGAAACCTCGGCCAGCACGAAATGCCCTGCGAAGGCGAGAAAGATGCCGAGACAGAATATCTCAAGCGAATGCTGGCCGCACAGGATCAATGGTCGCAGCCAGCGCGATTTCAGGCCCGACCAATCCTTGGGCAGGATGCGCACGGTGAGCGCAGCCAGCGCCAGGAAATGGGCAAACCGCAGCACGTCCAGATCCGTCTTGGTGATCGGATACATCCACTGTTCGAGCCGCTTCGGCATCAGGAAGCTGAGCTGCGGGATGTGCCAGGTCAAGGTGACGAAGAATGCGAACGTGACATAGACAATGCAGATCCACATCGTCACCGGCGACGACAGGATGCGGGACATGCGCGCCGCGCCGCCCAGCGCGCACCACGCGCCGAACACGAACAGCAACTGCCAGCAGAACGGATTGAAGATCCAGAAGCCGCTCGGATAGGCCGTCAGATACCAGTCGAACTGCCAGGTCAGCGCATACAGCAGCACCGACAGGCCGAGCGCGACGTCGGCCCGCCACTTCATCAGCCACAGGATAACGGGCAGAAACAGCATCAGCACGATGTAGAGCGGCAGCACGTCCATATTGACGGGACGGAAGCGCAACAGCAGCGCCTGGATGATAGTGACATCCGGCTGCTTGAGAAAATCCATGATGCCCATTTCCTCGCTGTAGAGCGGGTTCTCGAAACGGGTGGCGACGTAGGAAATTTCGGCGAGGAAGATCACGAACAGGAACACATGGGCGACGTAGATCTGCCAGACCCGGCGCATGATGCGCGCGGTGGCCACCACGAAGCCGGCCTGCAGCATCGCGCGGCCGTAGACGAAGGCGGCGGTGTAGCCGGAGATGAAGATGAAGATTTCGGCGGCGTCGGAAAATCCGTAATTGCGGATGGTGAACCAGGTCAGAATGTTGGTCGGCAGATGGTCGATGAAGATCAGCCACAGCGCCAACCCGCGAAACAGGTCGAGCCGCAATTCGCGCTCTCCGGCAACGGGCAGCGTGATCGCCGGCGCGGAAGCCACCGCGACCTTGGTATCGCTGATAGGCCTTCCGGCAACTGGATCGGCAATGGACGACATCTGGCACCGCTAATTGAGCTTTACGCGTGCACTGTCCGGGAAAGATAATATCGGCCCGCAACTTGCACACAAGATACGCAAACAGATACGGGGCCGGACCGCGCGCGGTTGCGCTCTAGAACGGAACTATGTTGAAACCGCGATCAAACAACCGGCAAACCCGGCGGGCCGGAGATTGTTCCCCCGGCATTCTTGGCTATGATACCGAGCAGGATTTCCGAAAGCTTCCCGCATGTACCGCGCCGTCACCCGCCAGATCGAAGTTACCGTCGAGCCGAACTTCCTCCCCGAGCGCTCGTCGGTCGATCTCGGCCAATATTTCTGGTCCTACACCATCGTCATCACCAATACCGGCGCCGAGACCGTGCAGCTCCGCACCCGGCACTGGATCATCACCGACGCCACCGGCCACAAGCAGGAAGTCCGCGGCGAAGGCGTGGTCGGCGAGCAGCCAGTGCTGGCGCCGGGCGAGCGCTTCGAATACACGAGCGGCGTGCCGCTGCCGACCGCGTCGGGCTTCATGACCGGGCGCTACCAGATGGTCAGCGAAAGCGGCGAGCGGTTCGAGATCGATGTGCCGACGTTCTCGCTGGACAGCCCGGACAACAGGCGGGTGTTGAATTAGGGGCGTTGCGACCTCCTTGTAGGATGGGTGGAGCGCAGCGATACCCATCAATGCCGACACAGAAGGTGATGGGTTTCACTTCGCTCTACCCATCCTACAAATGACGCACATTCGCGATCTCGCGACGCATTGCGTCCGAGGTTTGCATCTTCGTTTGCCCTCTCTGAGAACAGAGGGCGCAGGGAAGACCGGGTGCTTGCTGCACCCGCGGTCTCGCGTGCGATTTGCGCAAACAAAACTGCACACGAGCATACAGGGCAGCTGGAGCATTCCGGCCTTCCCTGCGCAATGGCTTTACGGCTTACTTCGTGCTCTCCCCGGTGAACGGCTCTTTTGCCACCGTCGCCCGTGAGAGGCGTGCCTCTCGCGAACTTAACGCCAGCACCGCGGCGTCCGGACCACACGACTTCGCCGTACGCTCAAGCCACACACGTCAGTCGCAGCTCTCGCGTCCATCGCATCTCACCGCGCGTTCGTGACGATGGCCAACGCCCCTCATCCGCCGTGAGACAAGCGGAGTTATGCCGCTGATTTGGCCTGCGGCGGAAGCGGAATATTTTTACGCGAATGGCTGGACAGGTTTTGACTGATTTGCCCGACAAGTGAAATTGTCGCGAATTGCAGGGTGGGCACAGCGCAGCGTGGGGGCGAAGCGTTGAGCATCGACGAGACGTCATCACGCTGGATTGGCAACTATTATGTGCCGGCTCCTGGAACCATTGCACCGCAGGTCTATTGGTTTCCAGACACAACTACCTTTTTGGAAAGAGACATTATGAAAAATCTCGCGATCTATCTGACCGCCGGTGCAAGTGCCCTTCTCGTGACGGCTGCGTCTGCCGCACCGCTTTCCGCCGATGTATCAATCGTCCCGGAGAGCAACATTCAAAACATCCGCATGGTTTGCAATGAGGCAGGGCAGTGCTGGCGCGAGCGTGGTGAACGCCGTGTCATTATCCGTGAGCCCAGTGATTCATACGGATATGCTCCCCGTCGCGAGCGTTATATCGAGCGCCGCGGCTATGAGGAACGTGGCGGCATCGGCATCCGCGCGCCCGGCGTCAGCGTCGGAATCGGTACCTACTGAGGCAGCCGGCAAAGCCTGACACGAGAAAAGCCGCGGAGAAATCCGCGGCTTTTTTCGGATGCGAACTCAAATGTTCGCGGCGAACGAGCACCTGCGCCCGGTCTGTCACGTCGTCTCGGCTGGTCACATCAAAAGTGTTCGTTTCAAAAATTGGCAGCGACCAGATCGTAAGATCCCCGGCTTCCACGGACGTAAACCTTCGCAGCCGCTGCGCATATCACATCGCGGTTGCAATCGAACGCGTTCAGGAAACCGGACTCGTCGGGGCGAGCATCTGGTTGAATTCGCCTCAATGCGCCCTCGTCTATGAAGAATGACGCTTCCATCGCGCTGTCGTACCCCCAGAACCGCACGGCTCGCCGGGTCTGGTCATATGAACGACTATGATTTGGAAACTCAATCATGAGGTTGGGACCGATCAAACTCTCGCTGGCGAACCACGCGCGGCGCCGGCCTTTGCACGACCTGCATCGCGGCATGTTCGATGGCCATGCGCTGTCCTGACCGGTGACGCGCACACCGTTGCGACGTGCGGTTGGTCAATGTCGTTGACAAGATTTGGCGTGGCTAAGCTTCGCGCTGCCGCAAAGGCGATGCTGAAGCAATACGATGGCGCTCTCTTTGAAGTGGCTACTTAGTGTCGCATTACAAGGCTTGTCCGGTCCTGCGCCGAAAACAAATTACGATTCTTCTCGCTATTCGACAGATGATCACTATATGGTCAATATCATCGCGCGCCCCCTGGCTGTTATCGGTGACTGAGAGCTTTGCGCTCCCGCCTAAACCCAAAGGCGGTCATATGTCCAAGCTTCCCACATTCAATCTTCGTGAGTGGCTGGTACCCCCGGTCTTGATGCCGATCTTTCTTGTGCTGCTGGTCGCCGCTGCGATGGTTATCCAATGGTGACTCGGGGTCACGCAGTTTCACGGCAGAAAGAAACCCAATCGCCGCTGGCTCACAATCTGAGCGCCGGGGCGGTCGCCGCCCTAGACGAGGCTCGCGAGATGCCGCCGGGGGATGAGCGCACCGAGGCGCTTCACAAAGCAATGGCCTTTCGAAATGCCGCGGAGATTCACCGGCTTCTTGGCCGCAAGCGCGGTGCACCGGACCTGTGATGAGCGCGTTGGCGTGAGACCTGCCAAGCGAGTGACACGCAGGAGCAAGCAATCCGCTCGCATCCGGCGAGCGCATTCCGCTGGCCGCGAGCTTATTCTGTTGGCCGCGACTTTATTGCGTCATTGTTGAGTCGGCGGGGATCATTTGGACAGCGAGATGCTTGTCCCAGATGAACATCTATCCAAGTCGATCGCCGTTCCCCGCGAGCTCCCTTATGGCGATACTTGATCATCCATGCATTCCAGCCGTCGTTCTCATTGTCGAGGACGAGATGATGCTCCGCATGCGCGCGGTCGACATGGTGGAAGACGCAGGATACACGCCACTCGAGGCGCTGGATGCCGCCGAAGCCGTCGCCATCCTGGAATCCCGATCCGACATCGCGCTGATGTGCACCGATATCCAGATGCCCGGCCAAATGGACGGCGTGGGACTTGCGCACGCCGTGAATGCGCGCTGGCCGGCGATCAGGATCATCGTGGTATCGGGGCAATTGAACCTGCCGCACCTCGATCTTCCTCCCCGCAGCAGGTTTTTCGGCAAGCCGCTCAATGCCGCGGAAGTGATAGCCGAAATGCGCGACATGATCGGCTAGGCCAGAAACGCCACTGCTTTTCACGCCGAATAGGGCCCGAAGCGCGCGATTACGGCAAAAATCTAGCCCCCGAAGATCAGTGCGGTACCCAGTTTATGATGATACAATCGGCAATGTCTCAAGCCGATCTCCGGACCGATCCGCGTCCCGCAAGCAGCGCAACGCCATACCAAGACGATCTGGCGGCAGAAAATGTCAGCCTGCGGCTTCTGCTCGCGCAGGCCGAGATTGATGCATTGAGTTTGCTCGCCACGGCCGGCATCGACGCCAGGGAGCGCGAGGCGTCCGAGAAGCTGCAGAAGCTGATCCTCGAAGAACTGCACCACCGTATCAAGAATACGCTCGCGACCGTTGGCGCCATCGTCTCGCAGAGTCTGCGCGGCCTGTCAGGCGCCGAGCACGCACAGCAGGCCATCGAGGGCCGGCTGCTCGCGCTCGGACGCGCGCACGACCTCCTTTTGCAGGCAAGATGGAGCAGCGCGAACCTTGGCACGATCGTCCGCAGCGCCACCGAAGCGTTCGATAATCCCGACGAGCCGAAATTCTCGATTTCTGGACCCGATATCCGGATGACATCTGGTGCCGTCATCGCCATCGCGATGACGCTGAACGAGCTTTGCACCAACACCACGAAGTTTGGCGCCCTATCGGTCCCGCAAGGGCGCGTCGACATCAACTGGACGCTGGATCAACAGGCGCAGCGCCTGCACCTCACATGGACCGAGAGGAATGGTGCGGCAGTCAGCCCGCCCAAACAGCGCAGCTTCGGCACGCGGCTGATCGAGACGCTCGGCAGGCAACTCCGGGGCGACGTACGGCTAACCTATGAGCCGACCGGGTTCGTCTACACATTCGACGTGCCGATGGCTTCGCTGACTTCGGCGGCATAAGCCCATATTCGGTGTTGCGGCAGCCAAATCGTACTTAAATTCATTCGGGCTGCTGCGAAGCCGACGACCGGGCTCACTCCTCCACGCCCGCTTCATGCGGGGTGAACTGGTAGACCGAGGAGCAGAACTCGCAGGTCACCACTACCTTGTCGTCTTTCACCATCTCGGCGCGGTCTTTCGGCGCAAAGCTCTTCAGCATCGCAGAGACCGCCTCGCGCGAGCAGGAGCATTGCGCGCGCAACGGCAGCGGCGTGAACACGCGCACGCCGCGTTCGTGAAACAGCCGATACAGCAGGCGCTCGCCCGACAGATCGGGATCGATCAGTTCGACATCCTCGACGGTGCCGATCAGCGACTGGCCCTCGACCCAGGCATCATCCTCGGCAACGGAATGCGTCACCGCGCCATCAGGTGCATCGCCGGGATGCAAATCGGCCTGCCGCGCGCGCTCAGGCGCCTTGGGCAGAAACTGCAGCAGCATGCCTCCGGCGCGCCAGCGGTGCTTCGGGCCGCTACCGTCGCCGCCGCGCCATTCCTCGCCGACCGCGAGCCGCACGCGGGTCGGGATCTGCTCGGAGCGCAGGAAATATTCATGCGCGGCGTCTTCGAGACTGCCACCGTCGAGCGCCACCAGGCCCTGGTAGCGGCTCATGTCCTGTCCTTGGTCGATGGTCATCGCCAGATGGCCCTTGCCGAGCAGCGTACCGGAATTCTGGCCTTCCTTCAGCCGCCTCGCGTCATAGCGCGCATAGGCGCGCAGGCGATCCGGCGACTGGAAGTCCACGATCAGGAACGAGACCGGACCGTCGGTCTGCGTCTGCAGGATGAAGCGGCCGTCGAATTTCAGCGCCGTGCCGAGCAGCGTCGCCAGCACGATCGCTTCCCCAAGCAGCTTGCCGACAGCAGGCGGATAATCGTGCTTGGTCAGGATGTCGTCGAGCGCGGGGCCGAGCCGGGTCAGCCGGCCGCGCAGGTCGAGCTCGGCGACCTCGAACGGCAGCACCGCATCATCGACGGGAACGGACGAGGGCGCGCGAACGGAGGCCTCGGTCGTGATTTTGATATCTGATTGTGAATCCATGGCGCCTTATCTGGGGTCGGAACATGCAAAACGAAAGGGGTTGAAGAGCGGCGAAACTGTCTCCGCGAGTCGTCCCTGCGAACGCAGGGACCCATAACCACCGGCTTTCATTGTTACCAACTACGTCTGCTACACAGCGAAAATCGCGAGATCACGCGGTATGGGTCCCTGCGTTCGCAGGGACGACCGAGAGAACCTACGCCACTTCGCTAAAACACCAGGCCAGAATGCCCTTTTGCGCGTGCAGGCGGTTTTCGGCCTCGTCGAACACGACCGATTGCGGGCCGTCGATCACTTCGTCGGTGACTTCCTCGCCGCGATGCGCGGGCAGGCAATGCATGAAGAGCGCATCACTCTTCGCCAGCGACATCAGCTTCTCATTGACCTGATAGGGCTTGAGCACGTTGTGGCGATGTTCGCCGTCCTTGTCGCCCATCGACACCCACGTATCCGTGACGACGCAGTCGGCGCCGCGGACGGCGGCCTCGGGATCGTTGCCGAGCACGATGGGCGCTTGCGTCGCCTTGATCCAGTCCTTCATCGCCTTGTTCGGCGCGAGCTGCGGCGGGGTCGCGACATTGAGCTGGAACTTGAAACGCTCCGCCGCATGCGCCCACGACGCCAGCACGTTGTTGTCGTCGCCGGTCCAGGCCACGGTCTTGCCCTCGATCGGCCCGCGATGCTCCTCGAAGGTCATCAGGTCGGCCATCACCTGGCAGGGATGCGAGCGCCGCGTCAGCCCGTTGATGACGGGCACGGTGGCGTGCGCGGCCAGTTCCAAAAGCGCGTCGTGATTGAGGATGCGGATCATGATCGCATCGACATAGCGCGACAGCACGCGCGCGGTGTCGGCGATGGTCTCGCCGCGGCCGAGCTGCATTTCGGCCCCGGTCAGCATGATCGACTCGCCGCCGAGCTGGCGCATGCCGACATCGAACGACACCCGCGTGCGGGTCGAGGGACGTTCGAAGATCATCGCCAGCGTCTTGCCTTCGAGCGGCTTCTTGCCCTTGTCATGTGCCTTGAGCTTCGCCTTCATGTCGGCGCTCAGCGCCAGCATGTTGCGCAACTCCTTCGGCGGCAATTCGTTGATGTCGAGGAAGTGACGGACGGATTTGCTCATCATCCCGCCGCCTTCTTCAACTGATTACCCGACAGCGCGACGCAGGCGCGCTCGAGCATCTGAACGGACTCGTCGATCTCGGCCTCGGTCACGATCAACGGCGCCAGGAACCGCACCACATTGTCGCCGGCGCCGACGGTGAGCAATTTCTCGCCGCGCAACGCATTGACGAGATCGCCCGAGGGCACCACGGCCTTGACGCCGACCAGGAGCCCCTCGCCGCGCACTTCCGAGAGCACGGCGGGATAGCGATCGACCACGGAGGCCAGTTTCTGTTTCAGCAGCAGCGACATCTTCTGCACATGGTCGAAGAAGCCGGGCTTCAACATCACGTCGAGCACGGCATTGGCGGAAGCGATCGCCAGCGGATTGCCGCCGAAGGTCGAGCCGTGCGAACCGGGCGTCATGCCGGAGGCGGCCTCGGCGGTGGCCAGCACCGCGCCGATCGGAAAGCCGCCGCCGAGCGCCTTCGCCAGCGACATCACGTCCGGCGTCACGCCGACGCGCTTGTAGGCGAAGAGATCGCCGGTGCGGCCCATGCCGGTCTGCACCTCGTCGAACGCCAGCAGCAGGCCGTGCTCGTCACAGAGCTGGCGCAGCGCTTTGAAGAAGGCTTGTGGCGCGGAGCGCACGCCGCCCTCGCCCTGCACCGGCTCGATCAGGATACCCGCGGTGTGCGGCCCGATCGCCTTCTTCACCGCTTCGAGATCGCCATGCGGCACCTGGTCGAAGCCGTCCATTGGCGGGCCAAAGCCTTCGAGATATTTGGCGGAGCCGGTGGCGGCGAGCGTGCCGAGCGTGCGGCCGTGAAACGCGCCCTCGAAGGTGACAAGCCGATAACGCTCGGGATGCCCCTTGGAGAATTGATAGCGGCGCACGACCTTGATCACGCCTTCCATCGCCTCGGCGCCGGAATTGCAGAAGAACACCAGGTCGGCAAAGCTCTGCTCGCAGAGCCGCGCGGCAAGCTTGTCGCCATCCGGGCTCTTGAACAGGTTCGACATGTGCCAGAGTTTTGTCGACTGTTCCTGCAGCGCCTTGATCAGGTGCGGATGGCAATGACCCAGCGCGTTCACCGCGACGCCCGAGGTGAAGTCGAGATAGCGCTCGCCATTGGTTGCGGTCAGCCAGCAGCCCTCGCCGCGTTCGAAGCCGAGATCGACCCTGGCGAAGACGGGGAGCAAATGCGACGTGGCGCTATTGGTCATGGCGATCACAAATGGTTTGCACTGAAGGTTTGAGACCCGCTTTCAAGACCTGCCGCAGAGCACACGCGTGCATTGGCGCGAAGGCGGCAACGGCCGGTCTTGCGAAAACGAAACGTGCCGCCTCTTAAGGGCGGCACGTGAGAGGCATTCTATGTGGGCGGGGGGCGCTGTCAACACGCCACGAAGCCGCCTTTCCTGCACTGCAAGATGGGGAATCCGTAAGATTGCGGTGTGGTGGAAAACACGCAGTGCAATGCCTAGATGTCGGAACATGTGGACGCGCGGGCCCGGACTCTTGCGCCGGAGTCACGCCATATTGTAGCTTTTGGGCTGTCGGGTACGACATCTCGTGCGGCAGTTCTGATCCCAAGAGTCCATTTTGTACAGCGTAGACGTTCGGGCCGGTTTCCGCGCCCGGCGAGGGCTAAGGGATTCTGACCGCAGGGATTTTAGAGACGAATGACGTCGCCAGCGCTGCCCCTGATTGGCCGGCGCGATGCGAAGGGAAGAATACGATGACGGTATTGACCTGGTCCGACGATCGCGTCGAGCAGCTGAAAAAGCTCTGGGAAGCCGGATTATCGGCGAGCCAGATCGCCGCGGAACTCGGAAATGTGACGCGAAACGCAGTGATCGGCAAAGTGCACCGGCTGGGCTTGTCCGGCCGCGCCAAGAGCCCCTCCTCGGCCGCCCCGCGGCAGCGCAAGGCGCGCCCGGCGCAACAGATGATGCGGGTGTCGCGCCCGGTCTCGCGCGGCAACACCGCGCTGGCGCATGCCTTCGAGGTCGAGATGGAGCCGGATCCGATCGCCGTCGACAATGTGGTGCCGATGAGCCAGCGGCTGTCGCTGCTCGAACTGAACGAGGCGACCTGCCACTGGCCGGTCGGCGATCCCTCGAGCCCGGAATTCTTCTTCTGCGGCGGTAAGGCGCTCGCTGGCCTGCCCTATTGCGCGCATCACTCGCGCGTCGCCTATCAGCCGGCCGCCGACCGGCGCAGGCAGCAGCCGAAGCCGACGCGGTAAGCGTCTCCCTCGCCCCGCTCTTCGGCGGGGTCGAGACGAGCAAACCTCGCTCTTGGAGGGCTGGGATGAGGCCTCCCTCCACCCGATGAGATCTATCGAAGTTGTGAAGCCGGTCGAGGGAACGAAGGGCTCCGTACCTCGTGGCACAAGCCGCGCTAACTGCCTTCGCGGCGGAAACGAACGGACTTGGATTCGGTGATCTCGTCTGGAGACGGGCTCTTTCCTGTCAGCCTGGTCCTCACATAGGCGAAAGCATAGGTGACGATGGAAGCCGGGTCTGCCCAATAATCCGCCTTCTCGACTTCAATTGCGAGAAGTGCAAGTTCGGGATCGTCAGGCCCTTTGGGAAACCAAACGCGCAACCCTTCGAACCAAAGCTCTTCCAGTTTCTGTTTGTCCTCGACGATTTTCGCCCGACCCGAAATCGCGACATATTCGTACTTCTCGGGTTTGACGTAAGCGACAAGTACGTGGTCATCATCGCGGATTTGGCGAAGCTTCGATGAGTGGCGAAACGTGATGAACCAGAGCGTGCCATCGAACTGCTTCTGCAGGCAGCCCATCGGCCGCGCCTGGAGCGCGCCATCCTCCTCGATCGTTATAAGCAGCGCGGTATGAGAGTCCTTGATGAGGTCCCATACCTTCGCTTGGTCGCTTGGAGACGATGTGTGCTCCATGGCCTGACGCGCTCGCTGCAAGCACCGCTTACAAGTTAAGCTCGCGCCACCGTATTTGGTTCCAGGGATCCACGATCTTTGGCTCCAGGCAGCAACTCACCGGCTGGCAGCGCGTTTCAATTGGACTCGGGGAATGGCCTCTGGAAGGGTGGGAGCTGATCATGGCCGCGCCTGTCGCAAGGCGTTCGGATCAAAATTTCCGGGTCTATCGGCCTCCGGCGCCCGCACCACGCGCCAAGCGGCTCGGCCCAATCCGCCTCATTTCGGCGCTCAAGCGCAATCCCCTCGAGTGCTGGACAAGTGAACATTTCGAAAAGCTCGTTGTCGCCGGCGGGCTGCCGGTCGGACATGTGGTGATCATCAACCATCCTGCGGCCATCCGTCGGGTGCTTCTCGAGAACGATATCAATTATCGCAAAGATATGCTGCAGCGCCGTGTGCTGTCAGCTGGAATGGGCGAGGGACTTCTCAGCGCCGAGGGTCATCAATGGCGATCCCAGCGCCGCACGGTCGCCCCCCTGTTTGCGCGAAGAACGGTCACACAGTGCGCTCCTGCGATGATGGACGCCGCCAATGCATTGGTCGAACGCTGGCGCCAACACGGTGACGCAACAACACTTGATGTCGCTGCGGAGATGGCGCGCCTGACGCTGGACGTCCTTGAACGGACCATCTTTTCGGAAGGCTTCGGTTGCAACGCCGAAGAAGCACGCCGTGCAATGGTCACATACTTCAACACCGTAGGCCGCATCGATCCTCTCGATCTGCTCGGCATGCCGGACTGGATCCCCCGTATCAATCACCTGCGGGTGCGATCGACCCTGCGGTTTTTTGAGCGGTCGATCGAACACCTCATCGCGGCCCGCCGCCAGCGTCTTGCCGAGCGAGCGAACAGCGGCCCGAACGACTTCCTCGCGCTTCTGCTCGCCGCGCTCGATCCCTATACCGGCGAGCCCATGAGCGAAGCGGAGGTCAAATCGAATATCTTCACCTTCATCATGGCAGGCCACGAGACAACGTCCAACCTACTGAGCTGGTCGCTCTTCCTCCTGTCCCAATCCGACGATTGGCGGCGGCGCGTCCAGGCTGAGGCGGAACGTGAAATCAATGGCTCGGTGATGGATCTCGCTGAGCACCTCCCCGAAACGCGCGCAGTCATCGAAGAGGCAGCCCGGCTCTACCCGCCTATCGCTGCGATAAGCCGGGTGGCGATCGATGCCGACGAGCTTGCCGGCGAAGTGATCCCCGGAGGCACGTTGGTTGTGATCTCACCTTACGTCCTCCACCGGCACCGGCTGTTGTGGCCCGATCCGGATCTTTTCGAGCCCCGTCGGTTTCTCGGCGAAAATCGCGCGCTCATCGACCGTTACTCCTATCTGCCCTTCGGTGCCGGTCCGCGCACGTGTATCGGATCGACATTTGCATTGCAGGAAGCCACAATCGTATTGGCCACCATCACTAGGAATTTCAGCTTGCATCTCGCTCCAGGTCACAAGGTGTGGCCACTACTGCAGGTCACATTGAAGCCTGCCGGGGGGCTTCCAATGATCATCCGCTGCAATCGATAGGGCCGCCCGCGCACGGCAGTCCCGCGGCATTTGCTGGCTATTCACCGAACGTGAACCCGGCGTCAGCCACCAAGCGAGAACTTTTTCAGGAGCCGCGGCATGGCCCCGGCATATGACGCCGGCAGGCCGATCGTGTGAACAAGATCGAGCGCGGCCGCGGACCCATTGCCCTTCTTCAGGAACCATCGAATCCGATCGCCCACGGCATAGGGTATCTCTTCGAATCTCTGCTCGGTCACGCGGAACCGGTCACCGATCGAGATCACCCCCTGATTGAGGAATGTGCCGAACACGCCGCGTTTGTGCAGAATGCGATCGAATTCCACAAGCTTCAGGATCTTCTTGCATGGTTCGCAATGAAAAGTCAGGCGGATCAGGGCCCGCCCAATTTGCACCACCGTGCCAGATGGAAGCTCATAAAGGGAATCAAAGTCGACGACGATATTCTCGCGTAGATCACCAGGGCTGAGCCCGCATTCGGCCGTAACCGATTGCGAAGCGATCAACACCTGCCGGAAGGGAGCGCAGGCGACGTTGTTCTGGATGCCTCGCTCATCGTAGGCGATCGTTCCAACGGATTCGACTGCACGACCGTGGGTGCCTTTGACAAACAGATTCGTGACGGTCATCGCGCCCCTGCAACTTCTGGCGCCATTGTTCTGCCTGCGGCTTGCGGCGAAAGAGTGGTGCGGGAGTTCCAGGAAAAATGAGAGCCTTCCTGTTCCCAGGAACAATTTGCGCGTCTGTTCGGGCCTGGCGGTCGGCGCGACCGCAATTGCGCACCGGGTGGAGACGACGGCTGAGTCCGCTGAGATGGCGGCGGACTATTGATCACTCCACCTTCGCAAACCTGTCATCCAGCGCATAACCCGCGCCGCGCACGGTGCGGATCGGGTCCTGTTCGCGGCCCGGGTTGAGCAGTTTGCGCAGGCGGCCGATATGGACGTCGACGGTGCGCTCGTCGATATAGATGTCGCGGCCCCAGACGCTGTCGAGCAATTGCTCGCGGCTGAAGACGCGGCCGGGATGCTCGAGAAAAAATTCCAGCAGGCGATACTCGGTCGGGCCGAGATCGATGGAGCGGCCCGAACGCGCGACGCGGCGTTTTTCGCGGTCGAGTTCGATGTCGCCATAGGTGAGCACGGTGGCGAGCCGCTCGGGGCTTGCGCGCCGCAACAGGCCCTTCACCCGCGCCAGCAGCTCCGGCACCGAGAACGGCTTGACGATGTAGTCGTCGGCGCCGGTCGCCAGCCCGCGCACCCGCTCGCTCTCCTCGCCGCGTGCCGTGAGCATGATGATCGGCAATTGCTTGGTCTCCGGCCGCGCCCGCAGGCGGCGGCAGAGCTCGATGCCGGACAGGCCCGGCAGCATCCAGTCGAGCACGACGAGATCCGGCACGCGCTCCTTCAGCCGCGTATCCGCGTCGTCGCCGCGGGCGACGGTTTCGACATCATAACCTTCGGCGTCGAGGTTGTAGCGCAACAGCGTGGTCAGCGCTTCCTCGTCCTCGACCACCATAATGCGCGCGCTCATCTTTCTTTCCTCAAGTATTGGGTACGGTCGTGGCAAACGTCGTCATGTCGCCCTTGGGGCGCTGGTCGAGCATCTGCTGTCCCTCGATCATGTAGAATACGGTTTCGGCGATGTTGGTGGCGTGGTCGCCGATCCGCTCGATGTTCTTGGCGCAGAACATCAAATGAATGCAGAACGAGATGTTGCGCGGATCTTCCATCATGTAGGTCAGGAGTTCGCGGAACAGCGAGGTGCAGATGGCGTCGACTTCCTCGTCGCCCTTCCAGACCGCCATCGCCGCCGGCAGGTCGTGCGCCGCATAGGCATCCAGCACCGACTTGACCTGCGACTGCACCAGATCGGTCATGTGCTCGAGGCCGCGGATCAGCTTCAGTGGCTGGAAATCGTTCTCCAGCGCGGCGACCCGCTTGCCCATGTTCTTGGCGAGGTCGCCGATCCGCTCCAGATCGGTGGCGACCCGCATGGCGCCGACGATTTCGCGCAGGTCGATCGCCATCGGCTGGCGCCGCGCGATGGTCAGCACCGCGCGTTCCTCGATTGCATGCTGCAGGCGGTCGATTTCAACGTCGGCAGCGACAACGCGCTTGCCGAGCGCGACGTCGCGGCGGATCAGCGCATCGACGGATTCTGTGATCATGCGTTCGACCAGGCCGCCCATCTCGGCGACCAGGCGGGTCAATTCCTGAAGATCGCTGTCAAATGCCTTGGCGGTGTGTTCAGAAGCCATGTGTTATCTCCTCAACCGAACCGGCCGGTGATGTAGTCCTGGGTGCGTCGATCGCTCGGCGAGGTGAAAATCTTGTTGGTGTCGTCGAACTCGATCAACTCGCCGAGATACATGAAGGCGGTCTTGTCCGAGACGCGGGCCGCCTGCTGCATGTTATGGGTGACGATGGCGATGGTGTAATCCTCCGCCAGTTCCTGGATCAGTTCCTCGATCTTGGCGGTCGAGATCGGGTCCAGCGCGGAACAAGGCTCGTCAAACAAAATCACCTCGGGCCGCACCGCGACCGTGCGCGCGATGCAGAGCCGCTGCTGCTGGCCGCCGGACAGCGAGAGGCCGCTTGCGTTCAGCTTGTCCTTGACCTCGTTCCACAGCGCGCCGCCGCGCAGCGCCTTCTCGACCCGGCCATCCATCTCGGACTTGGAGATCTTCTCATAGAGGCGGATGCCGAAGGCGATGTTTTCGTAGATCGTCATCGGGAACGGCGTCGGCTTCTGGAACACCATGCCGACGCGGGCCCGCAGCAGATTGAGGTCGAGCTTGGGGTCGAGGATGTTGGTCTGGTCGAGCATCAATTGCCCGGTCGCCTTCTGGCCGGGATAGAGATCGTACATCCGGTTGAAGATCCGCAGCAGCGTGGACTTGCCGCAGCCGGACGGGCCGATGAAGGCGGTGACGCGGTGGGTGCCGAGCGCCAGGTTGATGTTCTTCAGCGCGTGATGCTCGCCATAGTAAAAGTTCAGGCCGCGGGCGGTCACCTTGGGCGCGGCCTCGGGCAGCGCCACCTGCGGAACGGGCCCGCTCGCGGAACTCACGGATACGGAGAGATCGGTCATTTGGATGTCCTCTCGGCGCCGAGAATGCGCGCGCCAATATTCAGGGCCAATACGGTGAGCGTGATCAAGAGCGCCCCGCTCCAGGCGAGCTGCTTCCAGTAGACATAGGGGCTCTGCACGAAGTTGTTGATGGTGACGGGCAGGTTGGCCATCGTCTTGGTCATGTCCAGGCTGAAGAACTGGTTCGAAAGCGCGGTGAACAGCAGCGGCGCGGTTTCACCGGCGACGCGGGCGGTGGCGAGCAGCACGCCGGTGATCAGGCCTGAGCGGGCCGCGCGATAGGCGATCCGCCGGATCACCAGCGAGCGCGGCAGGCCGAGCGCGGAGGCCGCCTCGCGCAGCGGATTGGGCACCAGCCCCAGCATGTCCTCGGTGGTGCGAACCACCACCGGGATCACGATCACGGCGAGCGCCAGACAGCCGGCGAAGGCCGAGAAGCCGCCCATCGGCACCACGATGGCGCCGTAGATGAACAGGCCGATAATGATCGACGGCGCGCTCAGCAGGATGTCGTTGATGAAGCGGATCACCGAGGTGAGCCTGTCGTGCTTGCCGTATTCGGCGAGATACGTGCCGGCGAACAGGCCGAGCGGCGCGCCGATGCCGACCCCGATCACGGTCATCATGATCGAGCCGATAATGGCGTTGCGCAAGCCGCCATCGGTCGAACCCGGCGGCGGCGTATCCTGGGTGAAGACGGCAAGATTCAAGCCGGCAAGGCCGTTGTAGAACAGCGTGAACAGGATCAGCGCCAGCCAGGTGACGCCGAACAGCGCAGCTCCCAGGCACAGGAACTTGATGATGATATTGTTGCGGCGGCGGGATGCGTAAATCGGGTTCATGGTGCTAGTTCCCCGCCTTCTTTTCCAGCCGCATCAGCATCAGGCGCGCGGCTGCGAGCACGAAGAACGTCAGAACGAACAGCAAGAGACCAAGCAGGATCAGGCCGGATTGATGCAGCCCGTCGCTCTCGGCGAATTCGGACGCGATGGCGGCTGAGATCGTGGTGCCCGGCGCGAAGATCGAGGACTGGATCTTGAACGAATTGCCGATGATAAAGGTGACCGCCATCGTCTCGCCGAGCGCGCGGCCAAGCGCCAGCATGATGCCGCCGATCACGCCGACCCTTGTGTAGGGGATGACGACGTTGCGGACGACTTCCCAGGTGGTGCAGCCGACGCCATAGGCGGCTTCCTTCAATACCGGCGGCACCGTCTTGAAGACGTCGACCGAGATCGCGGTGATGAAGGGCAGCACCATGATCGCAAGGATCAGCGCGGCGTTGAACAGGCTGAGATAGGACGGGGGACCGGCGAAGATCGTGCCCAGCACGGGGACGCCGTCGAACACGCTGATCATGAAGGGCTGAAAGGTGTTGGCCAGGAACGGGCCCAGCACAAAGAAGCCCCACATGCCGTAGATGATCGAGGGAATGCCGGCGAGCAGCTCGACGGCAAGGCCAATGGGGCGGCGCAGCCAGATCGGGCAGATCTCGGTGAGGAAAATCGCGATGCCGAGGCCGACGGGAATGGCGATCATCATCGCGATCACGGAGGTGATCAGCGTGCCGTAGATCGGGCCGAGCGCACCCAGCACCGGCGGATCGGCCGACGGCGCCCAGCGCTGCGTCCACAGGAAGGCCGCGCCGTATTCCCGTATCGCGGGCCAGGCGCCAACAATGAGCGAAATGATGATGCCGCCGAGGATGAGGAGGACCGAGATCGCGCAGGCGCGCGTGATCCAGTAGAAGGTGACGTCGCCGAGCTTGAACGCGCTGAGAGCCCTCGCGCGATCATAAGGTCCGGCAGCTTCCATTACGTCGCTTTCAACCGCCATTTCTGCCACGCCAATCCCCTGTACTTATAGCCCAACGACCCGGACTTCGGTGCACGGCTTTTTCGGCTCGCGCATTGTTCTTGCCTCTCCTGTCCCGAGAGGGGCGCTCAACCCGGATACCCCGGGTTGAGCAGTCGTGTAGCGAGGCGCAGGCCCGATCAGCTCTTGATCTCGGCCGACCAGGTCTTTTCGATCAACTTGACGACCGATTCCGGCATCGGGATGTAGTCGAGTTCTTCGGCCATCTTGCCGCCCTTCTCGAACGACCATTTGAAGAACTTGATGGCTTCCTGGGACGCCGCCTTGTCGGTTGCAGCCTTGTGCATCAGGATGAAGGTCGCCGCCGTGATCGGCCACGAGGCTTCGCCGGGCTGGTCGGTAAGGATCACGTAGTAGCCGGGCGCCTTGGCCCAGTCGGCGTTGGAGGCGGCCGCCTGGAACGCTGCGATGGTCGGCTGCACGGTTTTGCCGGCCTTGTTGATCATCGCCGCATGGGTCAGCTTGTTCTGCTTGGCGTAGGCATATTCGACATAACCGATCGCGTTCTTGGTCTGGCCGACATTGCCGGCAACGCCTTCATTGCCCTTGGCGCCGACGCCGGTCGGCCATTCGACCGCGGTGCCCATGCCGACCTTGGCTTTCCAGTCGGCGCTCGACTTCGAGAGGTAGTCGGTGAAGTTGAAGGTGGTGCCCGAACCGTCGGAACGGCGCACCACGGTGATGGCGTCGGCCGGCAGCTTCAGCTTCGGATTGAGTTTTGCGATCGCGGCATCGTCCCACTTCTTGATCTTGCCGAGATAGATGTCGCCGAGCACTTCGCCCGAGAGCACGAGCTCGCCCGGCTTGATGCCTTCGAGGTTCACGACCGGCACGATCGCGCCCATCACCATCGGCCACTGCACCAGGCCGTCCTTCTCGAGCTGCTCATGCTTGAGCGGCGCGTCGGTGGCGCCGAAGGTCACGGTCTTGGCCTGGATCTGCTTGATGCCGGCGCCGGAGCCGATCGACTGGTAGTTCAGACCGTTGCCGGTCTCCTTCTTGTAGGCGTCAGCCCATTTCGAATAGATCGGGAAGGGGAAGGTGGCGCCCGCGCCGGTGATATCGGCAGCGAAAGCCGACGTCGAAGCGGCGACCAGGCCGGCAGCGACGATTGTCCTGAGGAAATTCATGGTTGGTCTCCATCTGGTGAGCGAAGCGCCTGTTGCGCCCGATCGCGCTCACGTGCCGCTCATCTAGGAGCGGTCGATAGAGCTTTTACGAAGGTTCGATGACAGTTGGATGACACAACCAAGCAATTGAAATCGCTTGAGTTTAGTGTGCCGCCGGCCCCTTGGCCTGGGGAAAACAGGCGGTAAAGACCGCGCGGTTCCCGGGCACTTTTCGAGTAAGGGGCAGCCGCGGTGGCTGGGCAGCATATAACTATAAAACTAGTATTATGGTTGTAATTTCGACGCCTTGGCGCTATGAAGAACCATGGACCGAGAACTCGCTGCACGCTGCCTCGCTGAACTAGGCAACCTGACCCGCCTGGACATCTATCGGCTTCTCGTTCGAGCCGGTCCGCCCGGGCTCAACATCAGCGAAATACAAACCCGTCTCGATCTGGCGGCATCGACTTTGGCCTTTCATCTGCGAGGCCTGGTTAGCGCAGGCCTCATCGCGCAGGAAAAGATCGGGCGGGAGGTGATTTGTCGCGCCCAGTACCATCGCATTGACTCGATTATCGAGTTCCTGCGGGAGCATTGCTGCGAAGGGTTTGAGGGCGATTTGCCGGCAGAGGCCGGGCGCCGTGCGGGCTGATCTACCGCAGCCGGTTCGCCCGAGTTTGCCGACCATTCACTACGGTTGGGTCATATTGGGGGCCGGCACATTTGGCTCCTTCATGACGTTGCCCGGCCAGACGGCCGGCGTCTCCGTTTTCTTCGATCCGATCACCACCGAACTCGGCATCTCGCGCACGACGGCCTCGATCGCCTATGCGGCCGGCACGCTCGCTGGAATTCTGCCGGCGCCGGCGATCGGCCGCTGGATCGATCGGCTTGGACCACGGCCCACCGCCACCATCATCGCCGGTGGACTTGCTTTGGCCTGCGCGTTCATGGCCTGCGTTCAGTCCGCGCTCATGCTGCTGATCGGCTTTGCGTTCCTGCGTGGCGCTGCGATCGGCGGCCTCAGTCTGGTGAGCCAGCAAGTCGTCAATCTGTGGTTCGTGCGACGGCGCGGGATCGCGGCAGCCGCCGCCAGTCTCGGGCTCGCGGCCGGATCAATGGTTTTTCCGCAATTAATCGATTTCCTCATATCGCTGTTCGGTTGGAGAGGCGCCTATCTCGCACTTGCCGGATTTGTCGCGCTGACCATTCTGCCGGTCGCCGCTCTGCTATTCCGGGATCGCCCGGAGAAATTTGGTCTCAGCCCGGACGCCGGGCTCGCGCTGACAGCGAAAGTTCCGAGGCCGGAGCCTTCGTTTTCTCGGCAGCAGGCGCTTCGCACCGGCGTGTTTTGGCTGCTGTGTGCCGCCGGCTTCCTGACCAATGCCGTCGGCACGGCGCTCTTGCTCAATCACTTCTCGATCATGCAGACCGCCGGAGTGGCTTACCGGGATGCGCTGACCCTGCTGGCGCTTGCTGGCGGCGTCCAGACGGTCGCTACCCTCGGCACGGGATTCCTGGTTGATCGCTATGAACCACGACGCCTGGTTCCGCTGGCAATGTGCATGCTTGCGCTCGCCTCCGCTCTGCCGGCGTTCGGTGGCGGCGTTGCCGTGAGCTGGCTCTACGCATTGAGCCTGGGCGGCGCATACGGCTCGCAGCAAGCGATCAACGCCGCCGGCTACGCACAGTATTTTGGCCGCGATCATCTCGGCGCAGTCAGGGGGACTTCGTTCGTATTCGGTGTCGCGGGCGCAGCATTGGGCCCCCTTCCTTTCGCGGCAAGTCTCGACTGGACCGAAAGCTACGCAGCCGTCCTGATGGTCTGCTGCGGACTTTCCCTCATATGCGGGGCGGCAGCTTTCGTCGTCAGGTGCCCGTCGGTGACAACAAATACGATGATGGCGACGCTTCCAATGACCGAGCGAACGTCATGACGGGCGGGGAAACAACCGTTGTGGCGGGCATCGAAATTCCCTCGACCGATCCTGTCTTTCTCACAGTGATTTTCGCGGTGCATATCCCCCTTGGCCTTGCGTGTGTCGGCATTGGCGCGATCGCGATGTTGAGCGAGAAGCGTCGCGGCCGTCACTCGAAATTAGGAACGATCTATTTTTG
The DNA here is from genome assembly GCF_003062295.1 of Bradyrhizobium algeriense. Classification (GTDB taxonomy): domain Bacteria; phylum Pseudomonadota; class Alphaproteobacteria; order Rhizobiales; family Xanthobacteraceae; genus Bradyrhizobium; species Bradyrhizobium algeriense. The sequence continues at coordinate 31,907 of NZ_PYCN01000016.1, forward strand.
GTGTCTGCTGGCGCTGTTCGCGTCTGCGACGTTCCTGTCGCTAATGCGCTGGGACGAAAACTATCATTTGTTCATTCTTGGAACGATGTCGTTCGCTTGCGCCTGGTTCGGGCGCTCAGCGCTCCGGCATCGCTGGCGATACTGGGTCAGGCTTCATATCGCGGGGATGGGCCTGTCATACGTCCTGATGCTAGTTGCTTTTTACGTCGACAATGGAAAGCAGCTTCCGCTTTGGAAGGACCTGCCTCATTTCATGTACTGGCTGATACCTCTGGCCGTCGGGATACCGCTCATCGTTCACGCGCTTCTGTGGCCGCCGTTAGCGGGAGCGCGCGCCCGGGTTTCCTAAACGGCCGGCATCCAGAATATCAAGCACCGGGCAGTCGGGGGTAGCGCCGTCGGAGCATTGCGCAACAGTTTCCGCCAAGATGGATTCAAGCTTGACGAGGTCAGAGAGTTTTTTACGAACGTTCGCCAGATGTGCGCTCGCGATCTTGTGCACGTCGGCACACGGAGCGCGTTCTGGCCCTCCTAAGGCCAGTAAGGCGCGAACCTCCTCCAGCGTGAACCCCAGGTCGCGGGATCGCCGGATGAAGGCCAATGTACGTTTTTCGGTCGGCCCATAGACCCGTCGACCGCTCGCCGTTCGGGACGGCGTCGGCAGCATTTTGATCCGCTCATAATAGCGGATGGTCTCGATGTTTACGCCGCTGAGCTTGGATAGCTCACCGATCGAGATGCTCTCAGCTCCCGAAGACGTGATGGTCCGCATGAAATAGTCCTTGATCCTGTAGTCGCTACAGGATGCACGGTTTAATGCATGACCCTCCATCAGGCTGATCACATTACCGACAACCGGCGGCGGCAAAGTCTAATGGCGGCAGGCGGCCTGCTTGGGGCGCTCGCGGCATCGTCGTGTTGCATCTTCCCCCTCGTTCTGTTTGGCCTCGGGGTCAGCGGAGCATGGATTGGGAACTTCACCCGGCTTGCCGCCTATCAGCCGTACTTCATCGCCGCGACGCTCGCGTTCCTCGGGTACGGCTACTGGTTGGTCTACCGATCCTCAACGCGCGCTTGCGCCGACGGCGAGGCCTGTGCGCGCCCGCTGCCGAATCGTATCGTCAAAACAAGCCTCATCGTCGCAACGATCCTCGTCGTCGCCGCACTCGGCCTCGACTTCATCGCACCGCTCTTTCTCAACGCGTGACCGGAGAATTTCCTATGAAAAAGTTTCTTGCCCACACGGCCTTTGTCGTTGGCATCATCGCTTCGCCAGCAGTGATGGCCGCAGACAGAACGGTCACATTAGCCGTGAACAACATGGACTGTGCGGCCTGCCCCTCCATCGTTAAAGGCAGCCTGGAAGCCGTTCCGGGGGTCGCCAAGGTTGCAGTATCCTTTAAGGAAAAGACCGCGACGGTCATCTATGACGACGCCAAAGCGGATGTGAACCAACTGACCTCGGCCACCACGAAGGCCGGTTATCCGTCCGCCCCCAAGAGCTGATCCGATGTTTCTTCAATCGACCATCACCTGTCCGCACTGCGCCACTGCTAAAACGGAGACCATGCCGACTAATGCCTGTCAGTTCTTCTATGAATGCACCGGCTGTGGCACAAAGCTGAAGCCTAAGGCCGGCGATTGCTGCGTGTTTTGCTCCTACGGCTCGGTGCCGTGTCCGCCAATTCAAGCAGTGCGCGGCGGCGAACCGGGTGCTGCCTCCTGTTGTGCGTAGCAGGCGATGACCAACACGCCGATCCAAACCTCGCGCGACTGGCTCGGGAGTATGCACACCAACTTGCTGGCGTGGTGGCTGCCTCACGCAGCCATTCTTGCCGGCTTGTTTGTTCCTGTATCTGTTCGCGCCCTGATCTGGATCATCGGCCTCATTTGGATGGGCACGGCGTGCATATTGAACGCGAGGCGGTGCAACCGCACGCACTGCCGCTACACCGGCCCATATTATCTTGCGATGATCGTACCTGTCTTCGTGTTGGGCATGGGGATCGTTTCAGCAGGCATTTATGGATGGATTTCTTTGGGCGTGTTTATTGTTGGCGGGAGCGGGCTCATATGGCGGGCCACAGAGCGGACATGGGGGAAGTTCTCTTAGTGTGATAGCCGGACGTAGCTGCGCGACGTCCGTTGTGGGTCATTGCGCCCTGGTATCAGCCCACCAAGGCGGTCGCCTCAGCTACAACAAGCGCCCCTACCGTTTTCTTGGATCGGCGGGCACGGCACGGTCCCGTAGGAGCAGAAGACGCAGCAATCGCCGGGCTGCGGCTTGAGCCGGGCACCGCAGCCGCCGCAGTCATAAAAGAACCGGCAAGCGTCGGTCGGCATGGTCTCCGTGGCTTGGTGCCCGCACTCCGGGCAGGTCAGGGTCGATTGAAGCTGCACCGCGTCGCCTCTGCTTTTCGGTAAGCATAGCACAACAGGTTGGACGGCTGACCTTCAAGAGGCCCGATTTGGGAGACCACCCCTAACCTGCAGAAGGCGCCTTGGCCTGGGGAAAACAGGCGGTAAAGACCGCGCCGTTTTTGGGCACGCTTTCGATCAAAAGCCGGCCGCGATGGCGGTTAAGAATATGTTTCACCAAGGATAAACCGAGCCCGGTTCCGCCCTGCGCGCGGCTGTCGCCGACATCGACCCGGTAGAAGCGCTCGGTCAGCCGCGGCAGGTGTTCCGGGGCGATGCCGGGGCCGAAATCCCGGACCATGATACGGACTTCCGGCGCGCCCTCGCTGGACGTGGCCTGGGTCAGGGAGACAATTACCCGCCCGCCGGACGCGCCATATTTGAGCGCGTTCTCGATCAGGTTCTCGAACAGCCGCAGCAGTTCCTCGCGGTCGCCCGCGATGGTCACCGGCACAGTCGGCAGATCGATCTCGATTTCGACCTGGCGTTCCCGGGCGAGCGGCTCCAGCCCGTCGGCGACCTGGCGAATGATCGGCACGATATCGACTGACGCGTCGGGCCGGACATGGGCCGACAATTCGACCCGCGACAGCGAAAGCAGATCGTCGATCAGCCGCGCCATTCGCGTCGCCTGCGTATGCATGATCGACAGGAAGCGTTCGCGCGCCTTGGCGTCCTCCTTGGCAGGACCCTGCAGCGTATCGATGAAGCCGGACAGCGCCGCCAGCGGCGTCCGCAGTTCGTGGCTGGCATTGGCGACGAAATCAGCACGCATTTCCTCGACCCGCCGCAGCGGCGTCTGGTCGTGGAATGTCATCAGCATGCATTTCTCGGTGCCGCCGAACAGCGTCGGCACCGGCACCGGCGTGATGATCAGTTCCATCCAGCGGTCGACCGGCACCTGGTCGTGGTAGCTCGCCCGGCGCGGTTCGGTGGTCGCGATCGCCTCGCGCAAAGCGGTGATGATTTCGGGCGAGCGCAGCGCGAACTGGGCGAGCTCGTTCTTGCGCAGCGCAGGCGCGAGCTGGGCGGCCGCCGCGTTGAGATGGATGACGCGGCCGGCGCGGTCGAGCAGCACGGCCGGATCCGGCATGCCGGCAACGACGGCGCTGACGGCGGCAGACTCCACCGGGCTGACGGCGCGGACGTCGTCACGCGAGGCCGCCACATGATGCAGCCGCCACGGCACCAGCGCTGCGGCGGCGATACAGATGAAAACAGCCACGGCGCGCGCCAGCGAGAGATCGGCCAGCACCACCAGCGCGCAAAGCGCGAGGCCGGCGGCGAGCAGGATGATCGCCGAATGCCGCAACCGGTCCGGCCACGGTGCAAAGAAGGAGGCAGAGCTGGAATCGTCTATCGCCATGGCGCAGGCTTTTCCTCTATTCGCGAAGCCCCCGCCGCGTCATCAAGCGCCCGTGTCGCCACGCTCGCGCACATAGACGGCGGCCTCATGCCTCGTCGGCTCGGCGTCGGCGCCCGCCGCCAACTGGCGCAGGCGCTTCGATCGCGCGCCGAGGATAATCTCCCGAAGCGTCAGCAAGATTACAGATATGACAAAGGGCCCGATATAATAGAGGACGCGGAACAGCAGCATGCCGGCGAGCAGTTCCTCCCGGTCCATCTGCCAGAGCCCGACCAGCATGGCGGCATCGAACACGCCGAGCCCGCCCGGCGAATGGCTGGCGAACCCCAGCAGCGTGGCCGAGACGAAGATGACAGCGACGACGACAAAGCCCACATTGGGCTCGTCCGGCACCAGCACATACATCGCCAGCGCACAGAAGCCGAGATCGACGATGCCGATGGCGATCTGCAGCAGCGTCAGCGGCCCGCCCGGCAGTGTGACCGTCCACGGTCCGCGGCCGACCCCGCGCGGCTGAACCCAGACCCAGGCCACATAGCCGACCAGTCCGAGCAGGATGCCGAACGCCGCCACGCGATTGAGCCAGACCGGGAGCTGATCGATCGAGGCGGCGGCTTCCGGGTGATAGGCGATGCCCAGCCCCAGCACTGCGGCGTTGCCAAGCCAGAAGGTCAGCCCGGCGAGGAAGCAGATCTTGGCGACGTCGATCGCGTTCAGCCCCCAGGCCGAATAGATCCGGTAGCGCACCGCGCCACCGGTGAAGACGCTGGCGCCGACATTGTGTCCGATTGAATAGGAGGTAAAGGCGGCAAGCGCGTTGACGCGGTAGGGAATGCGGCCCTGGCCGATCGCGCGCACCGCGAACCAGTCATAGAAGGTCAGCGTGAAATAGCCCGCCGCCACGAACAGGGCCGCCAGCGCGATCTGGCGCGGCTCGGTGCCCTTGATGGCGTCGATCACCTCATCGGCGTCGATGCCGCGAAGCATGTGATAGAGGACGTAGCACGCAACGGCGATCACCGTGATGCTGATCAAGACCCCGAGCTTGTGCAGGACCTGCTTCTGGCGCAGAAACGATATCGCCCTGCGTATTGCTTCCAGCATCTACACCTCGAATTGCGCTTATGCGACGACGGCAATGGCCTGAACCCCGCCTACGCTACGCTGCTCCCCTGCCCCTCTGGTAGCGCGTTTTGAGCCGGAGTGGAATTCGCCTGACGAGAATAAAACACGCTTCTTCAACATATTAGGCGCCAGTTGACGACGGTAGAAGTACGGTTTTGCAGCAATCCCGCCGCCCGACGGCGATTCGGGACCATAGCCGGCGCCGGTCAACAACCTGTGACAATGATGTCGGTGAAGCTGGCCAGCTCATGCTGCGGTCAGGCCGACGGCGCACTGCGCGAGACCACCCAGTCGCGCAACCATGATCCGACCGCACAGCCGCAGAGATAAAACGCGAACATGATTAGTCCGAGGTCGAGCCAGTAGCCGAAGCGGCCGGGCACGACGCGCGCCAGCGCAGCGCCAATCAGCGCCGCGACCAGGGCCGAAAGCGCCCATCGCAGCTTCCGCGGGACGCCTTTGCCGTGCTGAACCACTGAAATCCAGCCCATGGCGAAGCCGAGCAGCACCGATGCCAGCAACCAGCCCCAGTAGAATGTGGTCAGATAGGCCATGCTCACTTCACCACGAAATCGATGCGGCGGTTCTGCGCCTTGCCCTGGTCGGTATCGTTAGCCGCAATCGGCTGCGTCGAACCATAGCCGACCGCGCTGAACCGGTTGGCCGGCAATCCCGCCTTGACCAAATAGTCGGCAACCGCCTGGGCACGCTTCTCGGACAGGGCCTGGTTGGCCGCCTCCTCGCCGTTGGTATCGCTATGTCCTGATATCTCGATATTGGCGGTCGGACAGCGCAACGCGGTTTCGATCAGGCGGTCGAGCAGGCCGGCGGAATCCGCGACAATGTCGGCCTTGCCGGATTCGAAGCGGATCCGGGCCTTGCCAAGCAGTTCGGAGAATAACTGCTGGCAGACGGTCGCATCCACCGGCGCGGCGGGCGGCTTGACCGAGATTTCCGGCTTGAACTGCCAGCCCTGCGGAAAGTCCTTGCCGAGGCCGGCGCGGATCTGAACGGCGGCGGCTTCATAAAGCGCATCGCCCGACAGCTTGACCTCCCGGTCGGAGATGACGAGCGTGCCGGTCGACAGCCGCGACAGCGCGCCGAGCGCGGGCACCACCGCGGCGGCAAAGCCCACGGGGGCGCCGACGCTCGCCTTGAGGTTGTCGACGACCTTTTCGCTGAAGAACTTGCGCCCCGCCGCCGCCACCAACGCGGTGTGGGCGCCGTTGTCAGGCACGTTGCCGGTCAGCGTCAGCGTCACCGCGACCGGATCCTTGTAGGCCTGCAAGATGTAAGGCGGAGCCTTGACCTCGTTGGCCGCGACCGAAAAGCCCTCGGGCAGATTTTTCAGCGCGGCGCCGATAGCTTCTCGGCCGCCGAGTTCGCGCGCCATGCCGGACAGGCTGACCTTGGTGTCCGACAGCGTGATCTTGCCATCCTTCAGCTTGCCGACCTGCTCGAGCAGCAGCAGCGCGGCATTGTCGAAACGCGGCGGCGCGCCGCGCGACAGATTCATCCGGTCGACCACTTCGACGCCGCCGAGGCTGGCGCGGGCCGCCTCCATCAAGCGGCCCTTGCTCGCCGGCAGCGGCGAACTGCCCGACAGCGTCACCCGCAGGACGTCGCGTTCGGCCGACCAGACAAACGGCGCGGCTTCGGGAACGAGCCGGGTTTCGTCGTTAACCAAGCGCACACCCGGCACGGTTTCCACCGACGCCACCGCACTCTGCCGGCCGTCTTCCGAGAAAGCATCCGCCGCAAGGCTCACGTCGCGGCCTGCGACCGAGATTCGCCTTTTGTCTAGGATGGTGTCCTTGAGGGCGGCGGTCGAGCGCTGCGCCAGATCGGCTTCAAGCGGTTCGGTGCTCGTCCAGCCCGCGATAGCCCAAAACATGACCAAAGGAATGACGCCCGGCCACCATTTGCCACTCCACCTGAAAAGTCCGTGCATTCGAGTTCCCGCCGGGGTCCGGAACGGAGAGAAAACAAACCCTTGCGGGGCTGTCAAACCCGAAATGTCGTGAGGGCCGAAACGCTCTGAAATTGGTCAGGCTAACTGTTTCTTCAGCGGTCTTTCGCTAATTTCACTCCGTAAATAACCGGGCATCCCCGCATCTCGATGAAACTGCTTCGCAACACCGTCATCCGCGCCGGACTGGAAGCGCTGTACTTCTCCGGAGCGCATTACCTGCTGCGACCAATCTTCGCAGGTGTCGGCGCCATTTTCATGCTGCATCACGTCCGCCCCCGCCGCGACGACGGGTTTCAGCCCAATCATCATCTCGAGGTCGAGCCGGAGTTCTTGCGGGCGATGCTGGCGCATCTTCGTAACCTCGACGTCGACATCGTCACCTTGGACGAGGTGCATCAGCGGCTCCAGCAGCGCAAATTCGCGCGGCGCTTCGCCTGCTTCACCCTCGACGACGGCTATCGCGACAACCGCGATTTCGCTTTGCCGGTGATGCGCGAATTTGACGCGCCCCTCACCGTCTACGTGACAAGCGATTTTGCCGAAGGCACCGGGAGGTTGTGGTGGGTCGCGCTCGAGCGGTCGATCGCCAAGGCATCCTCGATCGAAGTCCCGATCGGCGGCACAGCTACCCGCCTCGATACCTCGACGCCGGCCGCCAAGCAGGCGGCCTTCGACCACATGCACGAATGGCTGCGCGCGCTGCCGACCGAACACGACATGCAGCGTGAAATCTCCGCGCTATGCACGCGATATGAGGTGGACGAGACTCCGATCGCCCGCGAGTTCTGCATGTCCTGGGAGGAATTGAAGGCATTCGCTGATGATCCCCTGGTGACGATCGGCGCGCATACGATCACGCATTGCAATCTGGCGCGGCAGAGCGAGGAGACCGCTTCGTTCGAACTGGCCACCAGCCGCGCGCGGATCGAAGCTGTGTTGCAGCGGCCGGTGCTTCATCTCGCCTATCCCTATGGCGACCGGATCGCGGCGGGCCGGCGTGAATTCGCCCTGGCGAAGGCCGCCGGATTCAAGACCGCGGTCACGACGCGGCCGGGCATGATTTTTCCGGAAAGCGCCGATCACATGACCGCGCTGCAGCGGGTTTCGATCAACGGCAATTACCAGGATGCGCGCATCCTCCCGGTCCTGACCTCCGGCGCCGCCACCGCCATGTGGAACGGGTTTAGGCGCATCGACGCGGCGTAGGGTTTCTGGCCGTAGCCCGGGTGGAGCGCAGCGCAACCCGGGGCCATCTCACAAGCTGACAGACTTATCCCGGATTGCGCTTCGCTCCGTCCGGGCTACGGGTTCATTTCCCTTCCTTGACTCCCCTTGCTGCCCCGCCCAAAACCACGGGCAAAGCAATGGAGGAACACATGTTCAAGGATCTGTTTTCGCTTAACGGCCGCGTCGCTCTGGTGACGGGAGGCTCGCGCGGTATCGGCAAGATGATCGCGGCCGGATTTCTCGCGCAGGGCGCGGCGAAGGTCTACATCACCGCACGCAAGGCAGGGCCCTGCGAGGCGACCGCGAAAGAACTCTCCGCCGCCTATGACGGCGAATGCATCGCGCTGCCGATCGACATCTCGACGGTCGAAGGCTGCGACAGGCTGGCAGGCGAAATCATCAAGCTGGAGCCGAAGCTCGACATCCTCGTCAACAATGCAGGCGCGGCCTGGGGCGCGGAGTTCGACGAATTCCCCGAAAGCGGCTGGGACAAGGTCATGGACCTCAACGTCAAGTCGCTGTTCTTCCTGACCAAGGCGCTGGCGAAACCGCTGCGCGCGGCGGCCTCGCACGAGCGGCCGGCCAAGGTCATCAATATTGCTTCCGTCGACGGCATCTTTGTCAATCCGAGCGAGACCTATTCCTACGCTGCGAGCAAGGCCGCCGTGATTCATCTGACGCGGCGCATGGCGACGAAACTGGTCAAGGACAATATCAATGTCACCGCGATCGCGCCGGGCGCATTCAAGTCGGACATGAACCGGGCCGCGCGCGACCACTCGGACGAAGTCGCAAAGCGCATTCCGGCGAAGCGCATCGGTACCGACGAGGATATGGCGGGGGTGGCGATCTATCTCGCCTCACGCGCGGGCGACTACGTGATCGGCAATACCATCGCCGTCGATGGCGGCGTGGTCTACGCGAATGCGGGACTTGAGATCGCGGGGTAAGTCGTCCGGCGTCGGCGGTGCACTCCCTCGCCCCGCTCTTCGCGGGGTCGAGACGAGCAAAGCTCGCCCTTAGAGGGTCGGGGGGAGGGGCTCTCTCCACCAGCGTGATCTAACGACAGACCTGTACCCCCCTCACCCGCCGCGCGAAGCGCGTCGACCTCTCCCCGCAAGCGGGGCGAGGTTAAGACCTCTTACTTGTCAATCTTTCCCGTACTCGAAATCGGCCTTCGGCGCGTTGGGCAGTTCGCGCTCCAGCGCCTCGCGATATCGCAGACACCCGCGGAAAAATTTCGGCCAGGGCGGTACCGCCACTTCGGGCGTGACCCGCTCGGGCAGCAGGCCCCAGAGATCGGGATGGTGCCAGCACAGGTCGTGACCGGTGCTGTCCCTGTGCGTGCGGATACCCGCCCTTAGACGCTTCACCTCCGCGACCAACTGGTCGCGGTTCAGTGTTTCAAGGTCGCTGTCGGGGTCCATGTCACTGCTCCCCGATTGCGGGGGGTCAGGTTTCGATTTTCACGTACTCGAAATCGCCGGGCTTGTTGTCGATGCCGACCTTCGGCGGCGAGATCCAGTTGGCGTAGACGCCGACGTCGGTCACCGGCTTCATCAGCGAGGCGATGAAGTCGCCGTCCTGCGTCGAAGGCAACCATTCGCCCTTGCGTTGGTTCCAGGTGGCGTCGTCGATCAGGATGCCTTCCGGCGTGGCGTTGATATCTTTGAACTCGCCGATGTGGCGGTGGAACGCGACGTTCGGCAGCGTCAGCTTGTACTGATAGCCGGCGAGCGAAATGATCTTGTTCCAGCGCAGCATGCCCTTGACGCAATCCTGCGTGTAGTCGTCGCGCAAGCGCATGTTGAGCGCGGTCAGCGCCGGCTCGTCGACGCGCTTGATCACGCCGTCGACCAGCTTGAGCACCGGATAGGTGGCGTTCTTGAGCTGATGGTCGTCGTCGATCTGGGTTTCCTTGTAGCGGCCCTTGATGCCGGCGTTGAAGGCATTCGCCGCGTTGGTCGAGACTTCCGAGCCGAACAGATCAAGCGACAGCGAATAATGCAGATGCAGCTTCTTCTGGATGGTCGGCAGGTCGATCACCCCCAAGGCACGCACCTTGGCGATATCGGTGGGATCGGTGATGCCGGCCTCCCTCATCGCCTCGCAGGTGCGCTGCACGACGCGGCTGATGCCGGTCTCGCCGACGAACATGTGATGCGCCTCTTCGGTCAGCATGAAGCGGCAGGTGCGCGACAGCGGATCGAAGCCGGACTGCGCCAGCGAGTGCAACTGCATCTTGCCGTCGCGGTCGGTGAAATAGGTGAACATGAAGAACGACAGCCAGTCCGGCGTCGCCTCGTTGAAGGCGCCGAGCATGCGCGGGCTATCCGCATCGCCGGAGCGGCGGCGCAACAAATCGTCTGCCTCCTCGCGGCCGTCGCGGCCGAAATATTTCTGCAAGAGATAGACCATCGCCCAGAGATGGCGGCCTTCCTCAACATTGACCTGGAACAAATTGCGCAAATCATAGAGCGAGGGCGCGGTCTTGCCGAGATGGCGCTGCTGCTCGACAGAGGCAGGCTCGGTGTCACCCTGGATCACGATCAGGCGGCGCAGCGTAGCGCGGTGTTCGCCGGGGACTTCCTGCCAGGCCGGCTTGCCGTAGTTCTCGCCGAAGGGAATGACGCGGTTCTCTTCCTGCGGTGCCAGCAAAATGCCCCAGCGATATTCCGGCATCTTGACGTAGTCGAACTTGGCCCAGCCGCGCGGATCGACGGAGTAAGCGGTGCGCAGGTACACCAGCGACTGCTGGAAACCTTCCGGCCCCATGTCGCCCCACCAGTCCATGTAACCGGGATGCCAGCCCTCCAGGGCTTTCAGCACCTGGCGGTCTTCACTGAGATTCACGTTGTTGGGGATCTTGGTCGAATAGTCGACGTTCATGAAGTTCATGGCCGTGCTCCTTTGTGCACATGTGCCGTCATGCCCGGCCATGTGCCGGGCATCCACGTCTTTTCTTGCTGATGAAAAGAAGACGTGGATGGCCGGGACGAGCCCGGCCATGACGCACCAATACCTGTCTAAACCCGCGTCATATCGAATTGCGCCTTCTGGCCGGTGCCGTAGCGGCGCAGCGCGCCGTCTTCGCCGACCGCGTTGGGGCGCTGGAAGATCCAGTTCTGCCACGCCGTGAGGCGCGAGAAGATTTTCGATTCCATGGTCTCGGGGCCGACGAAGCGCAAATTCGCTTCCATGCCGGTGAGACCGTCGGGCGAGAAGGAAGTGCGTTCTTCCAGGAACACCCGCACCTCGTCGTCCCAATCGATGTCGTCGAGCGCGAAGGTGACGAGGCCGAGTTCTTCGGCGCCCTCCGCATCGAGTGTCGTGCCGATGGTGGCTTCCGCGTGCTCCAGATCGGACGGATCGGCCTGGAAGCGCGATTGCAGCCGGGTCAGGCCGTGGCACATCGGATAGGGGCCGAAATTCATCGCGGTGAGCTGGATCGCCGGGGGCTGGCGGTTGTCGCCCTGCCGCGAGCCGATCAGCATGTAGGAGCGGTCGGCGGCGAACACGAGTTCGGCGAGCGTGCCCGCGAAGCAGGAGCCGGGCTCCACCAGCGTCACCAGCGTGCGCGAGGTGACGTCGATGCGCTTCAACACCCGCTTCCAGTAGTGCCTCATCTCGTTGACCAGCCAGTGCGCCTTGTTGGCTTCGAGGAAGGTGTCGCAGGCCACCACATTGGCGGCATCGCCGTGCGACTTGAACACCAGCATCGCGATTTCGAGTTCGTTGATGCGCAAGTGAAGGATCGCATCATCGAGCTCGCGCGCCACCTGCAGCGGCCAGAACGACGCGCCTTGCGCGATCAGGCCGTCGATGTCGGACGGCGGGGCGGACTCCGGAGCCTGGATCGAGATAGTGGCAATCCGCGCCGCGCGGTCGATATCGACATTGACAAAACCGTAGCGGATGCCGCTGTCGTCGATGGTACGGTTGAGCGGCGAAAGCGCGATGCCCTTGCCGTTGCCGTTGCGCTTCGAGGCGGCGGCAAATTCTTTGGCGCGATCGGCGACCTTGCCTTCGAGCTTGCTGTTGGGCACGATCTCGTCGACCAGCCGCCATGCGACGGCGCGCTTGCCCTTGATGCCTTCCTCGATGGTGCAGAAGAAATCGGCATGGTCGCGCCGCACCTTGCGCTTGTCGACGACGCGCGTCAGGCCGCCGGTGCCCGGCAGCACCGCGAGCAGCGGCACTTCCGGCAGCGACACGGCGGCGGCGCCGTCATCAGCCAGCATGATGTGATCGGTCGCCAGCGCCAGTTCGTAGCCGCCGCCGGCCGCGGTGCCGTTGACGACGGTGATGAAGCGCTGTCCGGAATTTTCCGATGAATCTTCCAGGCCGTTACGGGTCTCGTTGGTGAATTTGCAGAAGTTGACCTTGTGGGCGTGGGTGGCGCCCGCCAGCATGCGGATATTGGCGCCGGCGCAGAACACGCGGTTCTTGGCCGATCGCATCACCACCGCCTTCACTTCGGGATGCTCGAAGCGCAGCCGCTGCACGGCATCGGCGAGTTCGATGTCGACGCCGAGATCGTAGGAGTTCAGCTTGAGCTGATAGCCCTCGAACAGGCCGCCATTCTCGTCGACGTCCATGGTCAGCGTTGCCACGTCGCCTTCCACGCCCAGCTTCCAGTGCCGGTAGCGCTGCGGATCGGTTTGAAAATCGATGTATTTCGCGCCGCCTGCGAGGACGCGATCATCACCGGCCATGAGCCACCCTCTGTCGTTTTCTCGAGCTTGGTCGTTTTCTCAAGCTTTGCTTGGTTCGTTAGATGCACAATAGTGCATGTTTTCGAGCAAGTCTAGCTTAAAACGTCGGAACATGCATTTTGTTTCATGTTCGGCCAGCAGCCGCGAATGCCACCCCATCGGCCTTGGTGAGCATCGGCTGGGCCAGTTTGGCCTTGATCAGCGCCGCCAGCGCCGCGACCGGAAAACTGTCGGCAAACCCGTCGCCGCCGGCGCCGCGCGCGCCCAAAGCCTCGAGCTCGCCAAGCGCCTCCCCCAGCAACCGTGCCGCGACGTGCGCCTTCTGCATGCGCAGCCGCAAATTCGCGGTCGCGATCAGGATGCAGGCGCGCAACAGAATCCGCTCGCGGCCGCCCTGCGGCGCCGCCGCCCACACCGCCTCCAGGATCTCCTGCGCCTCCCAGAAGTAGCCGTGGTCGTTGAGCATGAGGCCGTAGCGCAGCGCCGGATGGCGCGCCGGCACATAGCCGCCGAAGCGCGGCGGCACCAGAGCTGTGATCTGCGCCAGCGTTTCGTAATCGGCGCTGGATTTCTCGGGCTCGCCGGGCACATAGGCCCATCGTGGCAGCGGCAGATTGCCCGTGGCTGGCGGCGGCGTGGTCATCGGGGCGCGGCCCCGGAAAAAACAAAAGCGTTACGCGGCCCGTCCCTGCGGGCCGTCATCGACGTGCAACACCGCGTTTGCGAATTCCGAAATCGCATCGAGCGTCGCCCCCGGGGCTTCACGATGCGGCTGATGTCCCGCTCCCGCGATGACAGTCACATCGACCGGACAGTAGCACTCTTCCTGCGCGATCTCGACCTGGCGCATGGTTCCATACTGGTCGTCCACACCCTGCAGGATCGCCACCGGGACGCGGATATAGGCGAGGTATTCCGAAATGTCCCAGTTGCGGAAATCCGGATCGAGCCAGGCGCCGTTCCAGCCATAGAACGCGTTGTCGACATCCCTGTGCCAGCGCGAAAGCTTCGCCTTCAGGTTCGTGGTCTCGTAGGCGTTCCGGATCTGCGCAATCGAGGCGACGGAAATATCCTCGACGATGAAATGCGGAGCGATCAGCGCGAGGCCTTCAACGCGGTGATCCTGACGCGAGCCCGCATAGATCGTCGCGATCGAGGCGCCGTCGGAATGGCCGAGCAGGAGGCCGCGGCGGAAGCCGATCTTGTCGAGCAGCTTTGGCAGCACGTCGAGCGCTTCGACATGCATGTAGTCGAGCGGCCGCGGCAGTTTCACCGGTGTCGATCCGCCGTAGCCCGCGCGTGAATACACGAACACGCCCGCGCCGGTCGCGGCCTGAATCTTTTCGGGAAAGTCGCCCCACAGCCCGGCCGATCCGAGCCCCTCATGCAGCACCACGATGGTCGGCGCGGCCTCGGGCGACAGGCCGATCATGCGGTATTCGAGATGGGAGGCGCCGACGGTGAGGAAGCCGGAGGGGGTTAGGGTTGTCATGTCGTAAGCTTTCCGAAAGTGATCCAGACGTCGCACTCCTTGCTCCCGTCGTCCCTGCGAACGCAGGGACCCATACGCCGCGGCCTATCCATTGACGCGTGATGCGCGAGACCTTTGGTCACAACGAAGGCCGGTGGTTATGGGTCCCTGCGTTCGCAGGGACGACGAGAGAGAGGTTACGATGCGCCATCCCGCAACTTGAATCGTTGAATCTTCCCCGTCGCGGTCTTCGGCAAGGAGTCCACCACGTCGATCCAGCGCGGATATTTCCACGGGCCGATCTTCTGCTTGACGTGCTCTTTCAACGCCTCATGCAGATCATCGGTCTTGGCGTCGGCGCGCAGCACGACAAAGGCCTTCGGCTTCAACAACCCTTCCGGGTCGGCCTCGGGCACGACGGCGGCCTCGAGCACGGCCGGGTGGGTGATCAGCGCGCTCTCGACCTCGAACGGCGAGACCCAGATGCCGGAAACCTTGAACATGTCGTCGGAACGGCCGCAGAAGGTGTAACGGCCGTCGGCGTCGCGGATATATTTGTCGCCGGTGCGGGTCCAGCGGCCTTCGAAGGTCGAACGGCTCTTGGCGCGCTGGTTCCAGTAGCCCTCGCCGGCCGAGGGCGCATCGACCAGCAACTCGCCGACCTCGCCGTCGGGTACGTCAGCCCCTGCCTCATTGACCAGCCGCACCTTGTAGCCCGGCACCGGGCGGCCGGAGCAGCCGTATTTGATGTCGCCGGGCGCGTTGGAAAGGAAGATGTGCAGCAATTCGGTCGAACCGACACCGTCGAGAATGTCGACGCCGAAGCGCGCCTTCCAGGCGTTGCCGACGGACTCCGGCAGCGCCTCGCCGGCGGAGGTGCAGATGCGAAGCCGGTTGCCGGCGCGGGCATCCTTCATCGTCTCGTCGTTGAGCATCGCGGCAAACAGTGTCGGCACGCCATAGAAGATGCTGGGGTTATACTTGTTCAGCAGCGCGAACATCGTGGCCGGCGTCGGGCGCTCGGTATTCAGGACGGTGGAAGCGCCGACCGACATCGGAAACGTCAGCGCATTGCCGAGGCCATAGGCGAAGAACAGCTTTGCCGCCGAGAGACAGACATCGTTCTCGCGAATGCCGAGCACCTGTCTGGCGTAGGTATCCACCGTCGCAGCGAGATTGGAATGCAGATGGCGCACGCCTTTGGGCATGCCGGTCGAGCCGGACGAATAGAGCCAGAACGCAGGCTCGTCGGGATGCGTCGCGGCGGTCGCGAATGTATCGCTCTCGCGCGCCAGCTCGTCGGAGAGTTTCTTGTGACCGAGCGCGTCCTTGCCCGACACGACGACGTGCTCGAGATCCGGCAACCGCGCGACGACGTCCTTGACGACGGGATACAACGCCTCGGAAACGAACAGCACGCGCGCGCGGCAATCCGCCAGCACATAGGCATATTGATCCGAGGTCAGCAGCGTGTTGAGCGGCACTGGCACGATGCCGGCGCGGATCGCGCCGAGGAACACGGACGGAAAATCCACCGTGTCGAGCATGATCATCGCCACGCGCTCTTCGCGGCGGACGCCGAGGCGGCGCAGCATGTTGGCCACCCGGCGGCTTTGCCGCTGCAGGTCGCCATAGGTGAGCTCGGAGACGGTATCGGTAAAGGCGAGCTTGGCCCCGCGGCCCTCGTCGATATTGCGATCGAGCAGCCAGGTCACCGCATTGTACGAACCGGACATGCCGCCCACGACGCTTCTCCCCGCGTTTTAAGAATTATAATTCATACAAAGACACCGGCTGCGCTTGCTGTCAATCCTCATCGGCACTATGTTTCCGAAATCCGTTCACCAGCAGGTAAAGCCGAACGAGGGAAATGACCGAGGCCAGCGACCCCGAAACCGGCTTTCTCGAGCAGCTCGGCCAGCGTGTGCGCACCATGCGGGCGCTACGCGGCATGTCGCGAAAAGTGCTCGCCAAGGTGTCGGGAATTTCCGAGCGCTATATCGCGCAGCTCGAAAGCGGCAAGGGTAATGTCTCGATCGTGCTGCTGCGGCGCGTGTCGAACGCGATGGGCGCGCATCTCGAAGACCTCATCCCCGCAACCGAGCCGGCGCCCGACTGGGCCATCATCCGCGACCTCCTACGCAAGGCGACGCCCGCCCAGATCGCGCAGGCCAAGGACGCGCTCGCCGGCGGCGGCATATCGGCACAGCGGCGGATCTCGTTCGCCGGCATCGCCCTGATCGGCCTGCGCGGCGCCGGCAAATCCACCCTCGGCAGGATGCTGGCGAAGAAGATCGGCTGGAAGTTCGTCGAACTGAACAAGGAGGTCGAGGCGCAGAACGGATTATCCGTCGCCGAGATCATCGCGCTCTACGGCCAGGAAGGCTTTCGCCGCATGGAGCAGGCAGCGCTGACGCAGCTATTGGCGCGGAAAGAGTTGATGGTGCTGGCGACCGGCGGCGGCATCGTCTCCGAGCCGTTGACGTTCGACCTGATCCTGTCGTCGTTCTACACCATCTGGCTCAAGGCCGAGCCGGAAGAACACATGGCCCGCGTCCGCGGCCAGGGCGATCTGCGCCCGATGGCAGATGATCGCTCCGCGATGGCGGAGCTGCGCAACATCCTGGTCAGCCGCGAGCCGCTCTACGCCCGCGCCTCCGCCGTGGTCGACACCGCGGGGCTTTCGGTCGATGCGGCAGCGGCGCGGCTGAGCGATGCGGTAGCGCCGGTGCTGCACGACAAGCACGCGTTCGGCCTGCACAGCGCGGCGTCCTGATCTCCCTGCAATAACACTACCGCCTGTCGGGGCGGGCTCGGCTCGTAACCGCGTGACCGCGGTTAACCACGGCAGGAGTTTCGTGCAGCAACACACCTTTGAATTGTGTTACCAATCCGTTAATCGAATGGAGAGGAACCATGCTCGAGCGCCGTCAACTATCCAGAAAGCGCGTCTATTACGGCGGCCTCGTTACCTTCAACGGCCGCAATTCGACGATCGCCTGCGCCGTGCGCAACTTCAGCATGTTTGGCGCGAAGATCGAATTTGAGGGCGCGGGCCTCGTCCCCGACGAGGTGGACTTCGAAATCGAGCGCAAGGCAATCTCGTGTACGGCGCGCATGGTCTGGCGCAGCCGCGATGCGGCGGGCCTGGTGTTCGCCAATGTGCACGAGGACAGTGGCGTCGTTCCGCTACACTGGGCGCGCAAGCTGCGCGCCAGCGAGCGGGCCAACAGGCGGCTCCAGTCCCGCCTCGATCAGCTCCTTTCCGAATACTGAGTGCGGCCATGTCCGGTCGAACCGCATGAGCACGGTTGAAGGCGAAGACGCCCTCCTTGCTGTCGCCAAACCGCCGAAAGTCCGGCGGCGCCGGCTGCGTTCGATATTGCTGGTGTTGATGGCGCAGTACACGATCGTCGCGATGATCGTCGGCCTGTCGGTCGCCGGCATCCTTCGCTATGTCGTGACCCCGCAGATCGTCGCCAAGTTCGAAGCGATCGAAGCCGCACTCAAGCGCTTGCCCTCTCCATAAGGCGCCTGGACCGCCCAAGAATTGTTTCATGGCGCCGTAACTACCGGTTCCCGCGGACCAGACTTTTCGCGATACTGATGGCGCATGAAACTGCTTTTTCACCATGGGGCGCCCGCGGTCGGCAAGCTGACAGTTGCAAAGGCGCTGCTCCGGATTGTGCCGGGACGGCTGATGGACAATCACGCCGCCATCGATCTGGCGCTTACGATCTTCGACTTCGGCGCGCCCGGCTTCTGGGAGCTTGTCCATGACGTCAGATGTTCGGCGCTTGATGCTGCCGCCGAACATCGCGTGCCGCTGCTGGTCACAACCTTCTGCTATGCCGAACCTGACGACCGTGTGCAATTCGGGCAGTTCGAGGAGATCGTGCAACGGCGCGGCGCAAAATTGCTTCCGGTCTTCCTGCACTGCTCGCGCGAAGAAGCCTTGCGCAGGGTCGGCAATCCCGACCGCGTGACGCGGCGCAAGATAAGTTCAGGGGAGCACCTGATCCGGGAGCTCGACAACTACGACCTCACCGCCGTGCCGCGGCCCGATTGCCTCAAGCTGGATACGGAGGCGGTCCCGGCGGAATTGACCGCACACTACATCGCCAGCCATTTCGGGCTCACACCAGCATCGACTTGACCGAGGCCGCCGCCTCGCGCAATCGCGGCAGGAAGAATTCGACCATCTCGGCCGCGGACACGCGGTCGACATGCGCGCCCATGTTGATGGCGGCGACGATCGTACCGTCATAGCGGCGGACCGGGACGGAGATCGAGCGGAATCCGGGCTCGGCTTCGCGATCGACCAGCGAATAGCCCTGGGCACGATCGGCGATGATCGTTTTCAGCAGCAGCTTCTTGTCGGTCACCGTGAACGGCGTCAGCGGCGCAAGGTCCATCTTGTCGAGCGCCACGGCCAGTTCGTCGTCGGGCAATCGTGACAGCAGCACGCGGCCGACCGAGGTGCAGAACGCCGGCAGCCGGTAGCCGATATCGATGCCCGCAGAAAATATCCGCGTCGGGCTGGCACGGGCGATGAAGACGACGTCGTTGCCGTCGAGGATCGCCATCGACGAAATTTCCTGCGCCTCGCCCGACAGCCGGTCGAGCGCAGGCTGCAGCACCGAGACGACATGGTTGGAAGCGAGATAGCTTGAAGCCAGCACCAGCACGCGCGGCATCAGGCGGAACAGCTTGCCGTCGGTGGCGACAAAGCCGGCGCGTTCGAGCGTGAAGAGAATCCGCCGCGCGGTCGCGCGCGGCAGGTCGGCGGCCTTGGCGAGGTCGCTCAGCGTCATCGGCTGTCGGCTGCCGCCGAACACCTCCAGCACCCGCAGGCCGCGATCGAGGCTTTCGATGAAATCGGTCGCGCCGCGGTTGTCTGCGTCCCCCACGCGCTTAAGCTTCGGCATCGCTGCCTCCATAATCCGCTTGCCTAACGCTCAGCCTACGCTAAAATCGCACAGAAGTTCAATAGGCGAACAAATCTCCCGGAGACCTCTCGCCATGATGAGCCAGGAAGCGAACGACCTGATTACCCGCACCGGGCGCAAGGACCCCTGCGGCAAGCTGATGCGGATGTATTGGCAGCCGGCGGCGCTGGTCGATGAGCTGCAGGGGCCGCGGCCGGTTCGGCCGGTCAAACTGCTCGGCGAAAACCTCGTGCTGTTTCGCGACGAGGGAGGCCACTACGGCCTGATCGATCGCCACTGCGCACATCGCGGCGCCGACCTCGCCTTCGGCCGGCTGGAGAATGGCGGGCTGCGCTGCGCCTTCCATGGCTGGCTGTTCGACGTCTCAGGCCAATGCCTGGAAACGCCTGCGGAGCCGAAGGACTCAAAACTGTGCCAGGGCATCAAGCAGCGCTCGTATCCGGTGGTCGAGAAGAGCGGCATCCTCTGGGCATATTTGGGCGAAGGCGAACCACCGGCGTTTCCGGAGATCGACTGCTTCGTCGCGCCCGACAGCCATACGTTTGCGTTCAAGGGCCACATCAATTGCAACTGGCTGCAGGCGCTGGAAGTCGGTATCGATCCGGCGCACGCCTCGTTCCTGCACCGCTTCTTCGAGGACGAGGACACTTCCACTGCCTATGGCAAGCAGTTCCGCGGCGCTTCCGCCGGAAGCGATATGCCGATGACGAAGATTTTGCGCGAATACGACAACCCGATCATCAATGTCGAGCACACCGAATACGGGCTGCGGCTGATCGCGCTGCGCGAGATCGACGAGGAGCGGACGCATGTGCGCGTCACCAACCAGCTCTTCCCGCACGGCTTCGTGATTCCGATGAGCCAGGAGATGACGATCACGCAGTGGCACGTGCCGGTCGATGACGAGAACTGCTACTGGTATGCGATCTTCACCAGCTATTCCGCGCCGGTCGACAAGAAGAAGATGCGCGACCAGCGGCTCGAATTGTACGAGCTGCCGGATTACAAATCGCGCAAGAACAAGAGCAACGATTACGGTTTCGATCCGCACGAGCAGTTAACCGAGACCTATACCGGCATGGGGGTCGACATCAACGTCCACGACCAGTGGGCGGTGGAATCGATGGGCGCGATCCAGGACCGCACCAACGAGCATTTGGGCACCTCGGACAAGGCGATCGTGCAGTATCGCCGCCTGCTGCGGCAGGAAATCGAAAAGGTGGTCGGCGGCGAGAAGCCGTTCATGTTCCTGGACAGCGCGCATGCGCGCAGCATCCAGGGTCCGGCCACCATGGACGGCATCGGGCCGACGCGCGGCTGGGAAATCTACTGGATGGAAGTCGACGTCAAACGCCGCCGCGGCGCGCCGTGGGCGGCGCCGGTGCCGACCGAGATCGCCGGCAAGATCCGGGCTTTGTCGGCGGCGGAGTGATGGTCTCTCCCCGTCATTGCGAGCGCAGCGAAGCAATCCATGCCAACGCTTGCGGCACTATGGATTGCTTCGCTGCGCTCGCAATGACGGTCGATATAGCAATTTCAATTGTTCAATTCAGACTCGCGGGAGTGACGCGTTGAGTTTTGTGAAACGTCACGGGCTGTGGTCGAAAGAGCAGGAAGAGGCGGCTAGCCGCCTGCGCAAAATCGTCGAGGAGCAGAAGCTCGAAGTCGTCAGGCTGTCATTCCCCGACCAGCACGGCATCCTTCGCGGCAAGACGCTGGTGGCCAGCGAAGCGCTGGCGTCGCTGGAGAGCGGCTGCTCCATCACCACCACGATGCTGGCCAAGGACACCTCGCACAAGACGGTGTTCCCGGTGTTCACGGCCGGCGGCGGCTTCGGCATGAAGGAGATGGAGGGCGCCGCCGATGTGCTGATGGTGGCTGACCCAACCACGTTTCGCGTGCTGCCATGGGCACCGACCACCGGCTGGCTGCTGTGCGATCTCTATTTCAGCGACGGCCGCCCGGTGCCGTTCGCCACGCGCCATCTCTATCGCAAGGTGCTCGATCAACTGGGAAGCCGCGGCTACGATTTCGTCGCGGGCCTTGAGGTCGAATTCCATCTCTTCAAGCTCGACGACGCGCACATGGCGCCGGAGGATGCCGGCCAGCCCGGGCGCCCCCCTTCCGTGAGCCTGCTCTCGCACGGCTATCAATACCTGACCGAGCAGCGCTACGACCAGATGGAGCCGGCGCTGGAAATCATCCGGCGCGACGTGCTGGCGCTCGGCCTGCCCTTGCGGTCGGTCGAGGTCGAGTTCGGCCCGAGCCAGTGCGAATTCACCTTCCAGCCCACCAAGGGACTGACGCCCGCCGACAACATGGTGCTGTTTCGGTCCGCCGTGAAGCAGATCGCCCGCCGCCACGGTTATCACGCCACCTTCATGTGCCGGCCGAAACTGCCCAATGTATTTGCCTCCGGCTGGCACCTGCACCAATCGCTGGTGTCGCGCGCGAACGGTGAGAACGCGTTCATGACGAAGGCTGCCGGCGAAGCGCTGAGCGAGTTCGGCCAGGCCTATCTCGCAGGGTTGCTGGAGCACGCCCGCGCGTCCACCGTGTTCACGACCCCCACCATCAACGGCTACAAGCGCTACCGCTCCTACTCGCTGGCGCCGGACCGCGCGATATGGGGCCGCGACAACCGCGGCGTCATGATCCGCGTGCTCGGCGGCCCGGGCGATAGCGCAACGCGGCTGGAAAACCGCATCGGCGAGCCCGCGGCCAATCCCTATCTCTACATGGCCTCGCAGATTCTATCAGGACTTGATGGCGTCGATCGCAAGCTAGATCCGGGACCGTCGGCGGATACGCCATATGAGACCAAGGCTGCGCTGCTGCCGAAGAGTCTTCGCGAGGCGGTGTTCGCGCTGCAGGACGATCCGTTCTTTCGGCAGGCGCTGGGCGCGGAGTTCGTCGATTATTACGTCCACATCAAGAACGCGGAGATCGAGCGGTTTCAGGCCGAGGTGTCGGATTGGGAGCACCGCGAGTATTTCGAGATGTTTTGAGGGCCCCAAACCTCTCCGCTCGTCATTGCGAGAAGCGAAGCGACGAAGCAATCCATGCCCCAGCGAGCGGATAGATGGATGGCTTCGCTGCGCTCGCAATGACGGTGCGTAATCAAACACCCGTCATTCCGGGATGGTCCGAAGGACCAGACCCGGAATCTCGAGATTCTCCGATGCGCAATTGCGCATCGTAGTTCGATGCTAACGCATCGCCCCGGAATGACGGTCAGGCTCAAATCCCCAGATACCTGTGCTGCAGGTCCGGCTCCGCGATCAACTGCTCGCTCGTCCCCGTCCACACCGTCCGCCCGCGCTCGATGATGTAGTGGCGGTCGGCGATGCGGGAGAGGTTGGCGACGTTCTTGTCGATGACGAGCACCGATTGCCCGCGGCCCTTCAGCATCGACAGGCAGTTCCAGATTTCCTCGCGGATCAGCGGCGCGAGGCCTTCGGTGGCTTCGTCGAGGATCAGAAGTTTTGGATTCGTCATCAGCGCCCGGCCGATCGCCAGCATCTGCTGCTCGCCGCCCGACAGGGTCACGCCCATGTTGCCGCTTCGCTCGGCGAGCCGCGGAAACAGCGCGTGGATTTTGTCGATGGTCCAGGGATCGGGATTGCCCTGACGGTTGCCGGAAGCCGCGACCAGATTTTCGTACACCGTCAGGTTCGGAAAGATCTGGCGGCCTTCCGGCACCAGGCCGATGCCGAGTTTTGCAATCTTGTACGACGGCAGGCTGCGCACTTCCTCGCCGGCGAAGCGAACCTTGCCCGCGCGGGCCGGCGTCATGCCCATGATGGAACGGATGGTCGTGGTCTTGCCCATGCCGTTGCGGCCCATCAGGGCGACCATCTCGCCCGATTGAACCTTCAGCGACAGTCCGAACAGCACCTGACTGAGGCCGTAGCAGGTCTCGATGCCGTCGATTTCCAACAAGGTTTCAGCCATGACCGACCACCACATGCTGGTCGCCGAGATAGGCGCGCTTCACTTCCTCATTGCTCCGGATCGCGTCGGGATCGCCGGAGGCGATGACGCGGCCATAGACCAGCACCGTGATGCGGTCGGCGAGCGCGAACACCGCTTCCATGTCGTGTTCGACCAGCACGATCGTGACTTCCTTCCGCAGTTCCTTCAACAGCGCCACCATGCGCGCGGATTCGGTGACGCCGAGTCCGGCCATCGGCTCGTCGAGCAGCAGCAATTGCGGCTTTGTGGCAAGCGCCACCGCGAGCTCCAGCTCGCGCTGTTCGCCGTGGCTTAATTCGGACACCGGCACGTCGGCGCGTTTCGCAAGCCCTACCCGCGTTAGCGCCGCCTGCGCTGCGTCGCGCAGATGCCTCTCCTTGCGCGCGCTGCCCCAGAATCGGAACGAGTGTCCGTCATGCGCCTGGGCTGCGAGCGCGACATTGTCGGCGGCCGTGAAGTCCGGCAGCAGCGAGGTGATCTGGAACGAGCGCGCCAGGCCGAGCCGGCTGCGTTGATAGGACGGCAGCCGGGTGACGTCACGGCCGGCAAAATGAACCGTGCCGGAATTCGGCATCAATTGACCGGTCAACTGGCTGATCAGCGTGGTCTTGCCAGCCCCGTTGGGGCCGATGATGGCGTGCAGTTCGCCCGGCAACACGTCGAGCGATAGATTGTCGGTGGCCTTGATGCCACCAAAGCTGCGGACCAGGTTTTCGACGCGGAGCAAGGGTTCAGCCACGGCTCAACCTCCCGAGCACGCCCATGATGCCGCCGCGCGCGAACAGCACGATCAGCAGCAACAGCGGGCCCATGATCAACGCCCAGTATTCGGTGAATTGCGACAGGACTTCTTCCAGCAGGAGGAACACGATGGTGCCGAGCACCGGCCCGAACAGCGAGCCCATGCCGCCGAACACCACCATCACCATGAGTTCGCCCGAGCGGGTCCAATACATCCCGGCCGGGCTGATGAAGTCGGTATTGTTGGCAAGAAGTGCGCCGGCGAGGCCGCAGATCGTGCCGGAGATGACGAAACAGACGAGACGATATCTATTGGCATGAAAGCCGATTGCCTGCATGCGCTGCTCGTTGGAACGGACGCCCTGCACCACCATGCCGAAGCGCGAATTGATGATGCGCCAGATCAGATAGACTCCGCCGAACAGGCAGCCGAGGCAGAGGTAATAGAACTGCACGCGGTTCGACAAGTCGATCAGGCCGCCGAAAGTGCTGCGCTTGTAGATGGTGAGGCCGTCGTCGCCACCATAGCGCGAGAGACCCGAGGCGATGTAATAGGCCATCTGCGCGAAGGCGAGCGTGATCATGATGAAATAGACGCCGCGGGTGCGCAGACTGAGCGCGCCGATCACAAGCGCATACAGCGCCGACGCCGCCAGCGCCACCGGCCACTGGATGAAGCCGGAGCCGATGCCCTCATAGGCGAGGATGCCCACCGCATAGCCGCCGATGCCGAGATAGGCGGCATGGCCAAAACTCATCATGCCGCCATAGCCCATGATGAGGTTGAGGCTGGCGGCGGCGAGCGCAAAGATGACGATGCGGGTGAACAGCGTCAGGATGAAGATGTTGCCGGTCAGCGCCGAGTAAAGCGGCAGCAGCAGCAGGCCAAGCGCGACGAGCGCCACGACGACGTTACGGACGTTGAGTTGAGATTTCATCGCTTGGCGGCCGGAAACAGCCCCTCCGGCCGCACGACGAGCACAATCGCCATCAGCAGATAGATCAGCATCGAGGACAATGCGGGTGCCGCGGTGGAGGCTGCGGCGGAACTCAACACCATGCGCAGCAGATCCGGCAGGAAGGCACGCCCGAGCGTATCGATCATGCCGACGAAGATCGCGGCCAGAAATGCGCCGCGGATCGAGCCGATGCCGCCGATGACGATGACGACGAAGGCAAGGATGAGAATGTTCTCGCCCATGCCGATCTGCACGGTGAGGATCGGCGCCTGCATCAAC
Source organism: Bradyrhizobium algeriense (assembly GCF_003062295.1). Classification (GTDB taxonomy): domain Bacteria; phylum Pseudomonadota; class Alphaproteobacteria; order Rhizobiales; family Xanthobacteraceae; genus Bradyrhizobium; species Bradyrhizobium algeriense. The sequence goes on from NZ_PYCN01000016.1 coordinate 57,104, forward strand.
CCGGCAAGGCCGGCGAGCGCGGCGCCTAACCCGAACACCAGCGTAAACAGCAGTTTGATGTTGATGCCGAGCGCGCCGATCATTTCGCGGTTCGAAGCGCCGGCGCGGATCAGCATGCCGATGCGGGTCCGCATGACGACGATATAAAGCAGCGCCGCGACCGCCAGCGCGACCACGATGATCGACAGCCGATAGGCCGGATAGAACACGCCGGGGACGATCTGCACCGGCACGGTCAGCCAGGCCGGCAGCGGCAGCGACAAGCCGGCCGGGCCCCAGATCAGCCGTACCGCGTCGTTGAAGAAAAGAATCAGCCCGAAGGTCGCCAGCACCTGGTCGAGATGGTCGCGGCCGTAGAGATGCCGGAGCGCGATGAATTCGAGCGCGATGCCCAGCAGCAACGTGGCGCCGAGCGCCAGCAGGATGCCGAGCACAAAACTGTTCGTCCAGGCCACGAAGGTGGCGGCGAAATAGGCGCCCATCATATAGAGCGAGCCGTGCGCCAGATTGACGAAATCCATGATGCCGAACACCAGCGTCAAGCCGGCTGCCAGCAAAAACAGCAGCAGGCCGAACTGCAGGCCGTTCAGCGATTGTTCTACGAGGACGAGCATGGATCCCTAAACTCTAGGCCTAACAAAACAGCGGCAGCACATCTGCGCCGCCGCCATTTTCTTGTTGGGCGGATGATCTGTCGCAAACCACCCCCGGGTCAAGCCCGAGGGCGTATCCGCGAGATCATGCACCGGCCATGCCAACCATCACTTCTTCATCGGACATTTGTCGGCGAAGCGGTCCTGGTCGTCCTTGACGATGGTGGCCACCGTCTTGAGCGCGAGCTGGCCGTCGGCGTCCTTGACCACGTCCTGCAGGTAGAAATTCTGGATCGGGATGTGGTTGTTGCCGTACTTGAACGGACCGCGCACCGACTTGAAGTTGGCCTTCTCCATCTCGGCCTTCATCTCGTCCTTCTTCGAGGTATCGCCCTTTACGGCGATAACCGCGCTGTTGATCAGGTTCGCGGCGTCATAGGACTGCGCGCCGTAGAAGGTCGGGCGCAGTCCAGTATACTTCTTGCGGTAGTCTTCGACGAACTTCTTGTTCTCGGCGTTCGGCAAATCGTTGACCCATTGCTGCGCGCCGGGAACGCCGAGCGCGTTTTCCTTTTGCAGCGGCAATGACAACTCGTCGATGGTGAAGGCCGTATAGAGCGGAATCTGCGCCTTGATGCCGGCCTGCGCATACTGATTGAGGAACTGCACGCCGGCAGCGCCCGGATAGAACACGAAGATCGACTCGGCCTTGGAGTTCTTGGCCTTGGTGAGTTCGGCGGAGAAGTCGAGCTGGCTCGGCCACACCGTGTATTCCTCGCCCACGACCTGGCCCTTGAACGTGCTCTTGACGCCGGCCAGCATGTCCTTGCCCGCCGCATAGTTCGGGCCGATCAGGAACACCGACTTGACGCCCTTCTGGTTCATGTAGGTGCCGACCGCCTGCGGGGTCTGATCGTTCTGCCAGGAGGTCGAGAACACGTAGGGCGAACAGAGTTCGCCGGCGAGCTGCGAGGGCCCGGCATTGGCCGAGATCAGGAAGGTTTTTGAATCGACCGCGGTCTTGAGCGAGGCCAGCAGCACGTTCGACCAGATATAGCCGGCAATGAAATCGACCTTGTCGGACTGGATCAGCTTTTCGGTCTTCTGCTTGCCCACATCAGGCTTCTGGCCGTCGTCCTCATAGATCACCTCGACGGGCTTGCCGCCCATCTTGCGGCCGAGATGGTCCAGCGCCAGCTCGAACGAGTTGCGCATGTCGTTGCCGATTACAGCGGTCGGGCCACTGAAGGTCGAAACAAAGCCGATCTTGATGGTATCGCCTGCGAACGCCGTCTGCGTCAGCGTCAAAACGGTTGCGCCCGCCAGCCAGAATGCCTTTTTCATAATCACTCCCCTCCTCGTTATCGAACCAGACCCGGTCGACCGGGCGACCGGGCTTGTCTCGCACGCCTCATTATCAGGTGAGGTATTTTGTGCGCGAAATCGCTGGTCTGCGGCAAGCATGAACCGCCGGCCCGGCTTTGGACCTTCGGCTCATGCCCCCGATGGCCTGCACCATAATTCGCGGATGGCAGGGATGGCAAGAACTATAGTTCCGGTTGCCGGGGCAACAATTGTCGCACGTGGCGAGCGGTTCAGACCGAATATTCCGCGCCGTCGATCGCGTACGCCGCATGGCGGAAATCACGGATGGTCGCGACCTTGCCGGCCGCCCATCCCAGCAGCATGAAGTATTTCGGGGCCCCATCAAGCTCGTTCGGGTCGAACACTAGAATAGCGGGATGTCCCTCCACCAGGCCCGGCACGAGACGCCAGTCGCTCACCTTGGCGTAATTGCCAAAATAGCGGGATACCTCGGCCTTGCCGTTCAAGCGGGACTTGCTGACGAGATCGAGCCGCACGTCGTCCGCGATCATCGCGCGGATCGCGTCGAAATCGCGCGCGTTGAAATGAGCGACATAGGCGCCGAGGCGCGCGCGATCGGCATCCGATAATCTCTGTTGCGGCGTGTCCTCCGGCTCATCGGCGATTTCGCGCAACTGCGTGCGGCCGCGATGCAGCGCGGCCTTGGCCGCCGGCAGGCTGCACGCCATGATTTCGCAGATCTCGTTAAGCGAGCAGCCGAGCACGTCCATCAGGATCACGCTTGAGCGCTGCGCCACCGGCAGGCGCATGAAGGTGCGCAAGGAGGTGGCGGCGATCTGGCGGCTCGCCACGGCATCGAGCTGGTCAACCATCATGTCCACCTCCTCCACCGATCGCAGCGCCTCCTGCCGGTGGCGCCGGCGCAGGAAATCCAGCGCCGTGTTGTGCGCGATCCGGAACAGCCAGCCCTCGGGATTGCCGATGTTGCCGGCGGCGGCATGCGCCTCCACCGCCTTGATCAGCGCGTCCTGCAGCACATCCTCGCCGTCGATGACCGAGCCGACCATGCGCGCGCAATAGCGATGCAGCCTTGGCCGCATCGCGACCAGCAGGCGTTCGATGTCGAAAGCGGCGGACGACTCGGGCACAACTGTCATTCTGCCTCCGGCAAGCGGGTTCAGTTCTCGCCCAGCATGCGATAATTGCCGACGACGGTGGCGCCCTTAGGCAGCGGCGGTTCGACGCAACGCTCCCGAATGCCGTTCTGGAATGCCGCGAACGCCGGCAGCTTCGGCAACGGGCTCGCGCCGTCATCGGCGGCGGTCTCGACGACGTGGATGAAGGTGTCGTCCTCCAGCCGCAGCGACATATAACGCAGGCCTTCCGGCTGCGCCGCCTTCAGTTCCGCAAACACCGCCGCGACCAGTTCGGCATTCCTGTCGGTCATTTCCGGCTTTGTCCTGTATCTTACCACGGTCCGTCGCATGGGCTTCTCCTCGTTGGCGGCTGCAAAGGCAGCGCTTCGATCCCAAGGACGTTTGGAACCAGCCAAAGGATGCGGGCCCGGAAAATCTTTTTGGGGCCTGTGCGCGATATGCTTTCGCTATCGATCGATTAGCAATCGCGTCTTGGACCGGAGGCGCAAAATGGCTACATAATCCAATGTGTTGAATGATCCGAAACCGGGGTTGCATGCCATGACGACAGCGCCGAAACAGCCCCATCACGTGGTGATCGTCGGCGCCGGTTTCGGCGGGCTGGAAGCAGCCTTCGGCCTCGCCGGTGCGCCGGTCAGGATCACGCTGATCGACCGCCGCAACCATCATCTGTTCCAGCCGCTGCTCTACCAGGTCGCAACTGCTTCGCTGGCGACGTCGGAAATCGCCTGGCCGATCCGCTATTTGCTGCGCGGACGCAAGGAGGTGACGACGCTGTTCGCAAATGTCAGCGGCGTCGATGCTGCGGGCAAGCGCGTGCTGCTCGAAGACGGCGAAGCACTGTCCTACGACACGCTGGTGCTCGCCACCGGCGCCCGCCACGCCTATTTCGGCCATGACGAATGGGAGCCGTTCGCGCCGGGCCTGAAAACGCTGGAGGACGCCACCACGCTCAGACGCCGCATCCTCGTCGCCTTCGAGCGCGCCGAGCGCGAGACCGACCCGGCGCGGCGCGCGGCGCTGTTGACCTTCGTCATCATCGGCGCCGGCCCGACCGGCGTCGAAATGGCGGGAACCATCGCCGACCTCGCCAAGGACACGCTGCCGCCGGATTTTCGCAACATCGATACTCACAAGACCCGCGTTGTCCTGATCGAGGCCGGCCCGCGCGTGCTTGCAGGATTTCCCGAGGATCTTTCCGCCTATGCGCTGCGCTCGCTGGAGGAACTCGGCGTCGAGGTCGTGCTGGGGCAGCCGGTCACCGATTGTGCCATCGATGGTGTCGTCTATGGCGGCAACAAGCTGGAAGCCCGAACCATCGTCTGGGCCGCCGGCGTGCGCGCCTCGCGCGCGGCAGAATGGCTGAACGCGCCCGCCGATCGCGCCTACCGCTTGAAGGTCGAGCCAGATCTTACCGTGCCCGGCCATCCCGACATCTTTGCCGTCGGCGACACCGTGACCATCGCCGGCCCCGACGGCAATCCGGTGCCGGGTATCGCGCCGGCGGCGAAACAGCAGGGACGCTACGTGGCGGCGCTGATCAAGGCGCGGCTCGGCGGCGGCACGCTGCCGCCGTTCCGCTACAAGCATGCCGGCAGCCTCGCGCAGATCGGCAAGAAAAAGGCGGTGATCGATTTCGGCCGTATCAAGCTGCGTGGCAATCTCGCCTGGTGGATCTGGGGCATCGCCCACATCTACTTCCTGATCGGCCTGCGCAACCGGCTCAGCGTCGCGCTGAGCTGGCTGTGGATCCACGCCCGCGATCAACGCGCCGCCCGGCTGATCACGCAAGGCTCGAGCAAGGTCACGGGATAAAGTTCACGGCGCGCAGGCAAAACTCGCCGCGCGATTGACCTCTCCCGATTTGTAATGCGGCCATGCCGGCCACTGGCACAAGGGAAGCGCGCGCGTCGTTTCGAACTCCGGCGCTTCGACCTTCTGCTCGGTCACCTCGAGATCGCCGGGCGCCTTGCCATTCTCGACCCAGTCGACCAGCACCGCCAGCATGTCGACATTGGCAGGCGCACCGGAGCCGACGTGATCGACGCCGGGCGCCGTGTAGAGCCGGGCGAACTCGGCCGTCTTCTCCTTGCCCAGCGTGCGCTGCACGTTTTCGAAGTAGCGGATTCCCGCATACGGGCTCTGGGCGTAGTCGGCCATGTTCTCGAGAATCACGAGCTTGCCGCCGCGCGCGGCAAAGCGGCTGAGGTCCGGATTGGTCGAGTCCATCAACCGCGAGACCTGAAGCAGGCGCTCCTTGTGCTCTTCAGGCCTGTACGTCGTGACGTCGAGCTTCGGGTCGCGCGCAAAGACATACTGGATGCCACCCGCGCCATAGATCCAGGCGATGCCGTTGGTCGGCACCGGCGGCTGCGCCGGAGCCGCCTTGCCGAGCCACCAGGAGATCCAGCCGCCGGTCGGACCGAAGGCGGGCGTGTTTTCGCCCGAGACGCCCCAGCCCGGATAATCATCAAGGCCATTCTCCAATGCGAACGGGAATTTGTAGGTCGAATGCAGCGTCTTGATCGCCGCGATCTGCGACTCGGTCAGGCACGCGCCGCTCTGGCCCGCCGCGCAACGCAGCGCTTCCGGCTGGAACTTCGCCTTGCAGCCGGCCGGGTCCAGAACGAGCAGATCCTCGGCGCCGTCGGCCTTGTCGCAAGCCTGCAGCACCGCCTTGGCCACGAGTTCGACTTGCGCGGGGCGGATCCAGCCTTCACCCATCGTTGCCAACCCCGCCCGCGTCCCGGCATGCTGCAATCCGACCCAGTTGATGACGGGCACGCGGGCAAAGATGCCGTCAAAATCATCGGGATAGCGCTGCGCCATCGTGAGCGCCTCGCGGCCGCCTTCCGACGATCCCATGAAGTACAGTTTGGCGGGAGGGTTGCCGTAGGCGCGCACCATCAGGGCGACGGCGGCGTCCCGCACGCGTTTGTAGGACCGATGCGCGAAATTCTCGAACGCTTCCTCGTTGAGCGCAAACACCTGCGGCGGCTCGCCCGGCCTGGTCTCGTGGCCGGAATCCGTGCCATAGGTGACAAAACCGCGCGCCAGCGGCGAAGGCGTGCCGAACGGATAGGCCGGCGGCAAAGCAAGCCCGGTGATCAGCACGCCGTTGAAGCCGCCGCCGCCATATTGCAGCGAGCGGCCGTTCCACTCGATCGGGAGGTTTACCTGGAATTTGATCGGCGGCGCCTTGGGATCGGACGGTGCGATCTGGCCGAGCACCTTGCAGAATTCCGGATTGGCCGGCGTGACGCGCGCTGCCGGCGTCGGCCCCCTTTCGGCGACGGCGAGTGGTGTCGGCGTTATGATGGAGGCGGAGTCGATCCGGACGGCATTATCGGCCGGTCGGATAAGGCCGCTGCACGTCGCCGCCGGATCGCCGGTCATCTTCGCGGCCATCGCATCCGCACTAAAGAGCGAGGTCGCAGCGAGCAGCGAGGCCAACTGAGTCCACGCGCGCAGATCGAACTTGAAGTGTTGCATCGTTTCCCCCGCTATCGTCTTGCAGCCGCGTTTTGGGCCGGCTGTCAGGCTTACAATGGTTCGCGCCACGCGGACGTCAATCGAAATAAGCCTCACTTCACCAGCGAGCAGCCGCCGTCCGCAAGCGGGCGGAACGCCTGGTCGGCTGGAATGGTCGAGACCAGCTTGTAGTAGTCGTAAGGGTATTTCGACTCTTGCGGCTTCTTCACCTCGAACAGGTACATCGGGTGAATGACGCGACCGTCCTGGCGGATAGTGACGTCGCCGAACAATTTGTCCTTGCCCTTGAACTTCTTCATCTGCGGCACCGCGTCCTTGGCATGGTCGCTGCCGGTCGCCGCCACCGCGTTGAGATAGGCCAGCGTGGAACCATAGACGCCGGCCTGGTTGCCGCTCGGCATCTTGCCGTTCACGCCCGGCCGCGCCGCGAAGCGTTTTGCAAACGCGCGGGTGTCATCGTCCATGTCCCAGTAGAACGCCTCGAACAATTGCAGGCCCTGGCCGACCTTCAGCCCCATGCCGTGGACGTCGTTGATGAACAGCAGGAACGCCACCATGGTCTGGCCGCTTTGCTGAAGACCGAACTCCGCCGCCTGCTTCACCGCGTTGACGGTGTCGCCGCCGGCGTTAGCGAGCCCGATCACCTTGGCCTTGGAATTCTGCGCCTGCAGCAGAAGCGAAGCAAAATCCGCCGTGTTGAGCGGATGCTTGGCCGAGCCCAGCACCTTGCCGCCGTGCTTTTCGATGTAGTTGGTGGCCTCGGCCTCGATGCCCTGGCCGAGCGCAAAATTCACCGTGATGAAGTACCATTCCTTGCCGCCGCGCGCCATCATCGCCGCCGCAGTGGAGTTGCCGGTCGCCCAGGCGTCGTTGACCCACTGGATGGTGTTCGGCGAACAGGCCTTGCCGGTCAGGTCGGAGCTCGCGGTCGATGACGCGAGGAACGTCATGCGGCTGTCGCGCAGCAGCGAATTGATGGTGAGGCCGACAGCGGAATTCGGTACGTCGACCACGGCATCGACGCCGTCGACATCGAGCCATTTGCGCACGATCGCCGATCCCACGTCGGCCTTGTTCTGGTGATCGGCATAGACGATCTCGACCTTGATGTTCTTGCCGCCGCCGTTGAAATCTTCCACCGCCATGCGCGCGGCTTCCACCGAGCCCATGCCGTTGGTGTCCTGGAAGATCCCGGAGATGTCGTTGAGCACGCCGACGCGCACGACGTTGTCTGATATCTCCGCACGCGCCGCGCCCCATGTCACGCATGACAAGGCGAGCGCCAGACCGAACCTGCAAACCTTCATTGTTTTCTCCCTTTGGAATTCGATTTTGAGCTTCCCGGACTTCGCCGGGTTTGATTTCACTGCGCGATATCGGACGATGTCGCTGTTACAATTGCCGGTCCGGCAGGCTGAGGACCAAGCCATCGAGATCGGCGGCGAACTTGATCTGGCAGGACAGGCGGCTGTTGGTCCGCCGTTCGGCGGCGGCGCCGTCCAGCAGCGCGTCCTCGTCGCCGCCCATGGCCGGCAGACGGGCGAGCCAGGCCTCGTCGACATAGACATGGCAGGTCGCGCACATGGCGTTGCCACCGCATTCCGCCAGGATTCCGTTGATGTCCTGCCGCGTCGCGGCCTGCATGGCGCTTTCGCCCGCGCTCGCCTCGATGTTCTGCCGGCGGCCGTCGGGATGGATGAAGGTGATGCTTGGCATGAGCGGTCCGTCAGGCCGGAGAAATCGTAATGGGAAGGCTTTCGAGGCCGCGCAGCGTGTTGTTGTAGCGGCGCTTCACCGGACCGGTGATCGCGATGGTCGCGACCTTGCGCGCGATCGCGGCCAGCATCACCTCGCCTTCGACACGCGCGAGAAGCTGGCCGACGCACATATGGATGCCCGAGCCGAACCCGACATGGCCCGAGGTACGGCGGGTGACGTCGTAGCTATCAGGGTTTTCCCAGCGCCGCGGATCGCGGTTGGCGGCGCCGAGGAACATCAGCACCTTCTCGCCTTCGCCGATGCGATGGCCCGCGAGTTCGACTTCCCGTGTCGTGGTGCGGAAGAAGGTCTGCACCGGGCTTTCGTAGCGGATCGCCTCTTCGAACGCATTGCGCGCCAGCGCTAGATCGCTGCGCAGCCGCACGAACTGATCGGGGAAGCGCGCCAGGCAATAGACCGCGGCGCCGATTCCATTGACAGTGGTGTCGAGGCCTGCCGAAAGCAGCGAGCGCACCAATAGCGGCGCCTCTTCCGGCGTGATGTCGCCGGCGTCGGCGCGGGCATGGACACAGGCGCCGAATCCGCCGGGCGCGAGATTTTCGCGCTGGCACTGCGCGGCGACATAGGCCTGGTGCGGCGCCGAGCGTTCGATCGCCTCCTGGCGCAACTGGTTCGGCGGCCCGAAGGAGTTGAACACCAGGCTCGCGTAAGGCAGCAGGTTCTCGCGTCCCTCCTGCTTCAGGCCCATCGCATCGGGAAACACCGAGAGCGGATAGGCCTCCGCAAGATCGGCAACCGCGTCGAAACTTCCACGCGCCAGCAATTCGTCGACCTTGGCGGCGGCCATCGCCGTGAAATGTTCGCGCACCCCTTTCATCGCCGTCGGCGACAGCACCTGACTTAGCACCGCCCGCGTCCTGGTATGCGCCGGAGGGTCCGCCTCCAGGATGATGCTTTGCGGGCGCCACGGCTTCTCCTTGGCGAAATCGCTCAGGCCCACGCCGCGGCTCGAACAGAAAGTCAGGGGATCGTTGAGAACGGCATGCACCTCCGCATAGCGCGCCACGCCATAGACGCCCCATTTGTCGAGCCATACCAGCGGCCCGGCCTCGCGGAGGGTGTCGTGGATCGCGTGCGGATCCTCGAAAAACTCGTTCGAGAACGGGTCCACGTCCAGGCTTGGCACACCGGCCGGTGCGCCCCGCTCCGGGGTTACAGAATCTGTGCGGGAGGTCGCGCTCATGTGGGTCTCCTGCATAATGTTCTTGCAGAGGGGTGTGCGCAGTCTCTATGTCTGGGATGCTGGAGCGGCTTCGGAAGAGCATGAGCAGGAACAGACAGGCGCGCGCGCCCCGCGCGGGCACGGCAGGCAGGAGCGGACGCGCCGAACAGGTGCTCGACCTCGACCGCTACGTTCCCGCGCTCATCACCTTCATCGCCAACAAATTGTCGCGCAGCGCGACCGTGGTCTATCAGAAGCGCTTTGGCGTCAACGTCACGGAATGGCGGATCCTGTCGCTGCTGGCGATCGAGCCGGAAATTTCGGCGGCCCGCATCTGCCACGTGATCGGTTTCGACAAGGGACCGGTCAGCAGAACCTTGGCAGGAATGGAGGAGCGCGGGCTGGTCAGCATCAGGGCCGACCGGCAGGACGGGCGCACCCATTCGATCTCGCTGACCGCGAAGGGATTTACCACCCACGACCAGGTCATCGCGGTCGCGCTCGAACGCGAACGCCGCCTGCTCTCCTGCCTGAGCAAGCCGGAGCGGGAAACCCTGATCGGGCTGCTGCTGCGGGTTCACGGCAATCTCGATGCCGTAAAAGGCGCGGGCGAAATCAACGACCGGGACTGAGCGGAACGCGTCGGCCACGCCGCGCTGAACGATGACGACGCCATCGTGCTGCGCACGCAGTACCGCACTGCGTCGTGACGATCCGACACGCCCAAACATCCGTTTCTCCCTGCGCGGCCCGGCACTCTCGGTGCTCTGCGATCGGCCGCTTGTCGAAAAAAGGCTCGCACAAATTAGTTGCCTTGGCAACATAAACGGCAGGCCTCGACGATCGATTTTCGGCTGCTGCCGGTTCCTGCCGGCAGCAAGCTGATCAGGTCATTTCTTGACCAGCGGGCAGTTGCCCTCGCTTTCGGGGCGAAACGCCTGATCGCCCGGAATTGTCGCAACGACCTTGAGCAGATCCCATTTCGACGTGGATTCGTCGGGCTTCTTCACCTCGAGCAAGTAGAACGGATGAACCTTTCGGCCATCGCTGCGGATGGTTCCCTTGCCAAACAGCGGATCGTCGGTCGGCATCGCCTTCATCGCCGCGACCACGGCCTTTCCATCGGCAGCGCCGCCGGCCTTGTCGACGGCCTTCAGGTAATGCAGCACGGATGCGTAGACGCCGGCCTGCATGTCGTTGGGATAATTGTTCTGCGGATGGCGCTGGGCAAAGCGCTTGGCGAAGGCGCGCGTGCCGTCGTTCAAATCCCAGTAGAACGGATTCATGATCTGCGCGCCCTGCGCCGCCTTCAGGCCGAGCGCGGGAATGCCGTTCATGCCGAGAATCAGCCCGACCAGCTTCTGCTTTTTTGTCAGCCCGAACTCTGCCGCCTGCTTGATCGAGGTGATGGTGTCATCGCCGGCATTCGCCACGCCGACGATATCGGCGCCCGAGGCCTGCGCCTGCAGCAGGAAGGAGGCGTAATCGGCGGTGCCGAGCGGATGGCGCACGGCGCCGAGCACTTCGCCCCCCGAGGCCTTGACGCCTTCCATCGCCTGCTTCTCCAGGTCATGGCCGAAGGCATAATCGGCGGTCAGGAAGAACCATTTCTTGCCGCCCTGGGCGACCACGGCTTTGCCGAGGCCGCGGCCATAGGCGTAGGTGTCGTAGGTCCAATGCACGGTATTCGGCGTGCACTTTTCGCCGGTGAGAAGCGCGGTTCCGGCGCCGGAGCCGATGAAGACCTTGTTCTTCTGCTCGCTCATATTGGCGACCGCGAGCGCGATCGCCGAGTTCGGCAGATCGAAGATCGCGTCGATGTTTTCGGTGTCGTACCAGCGCCGCGCGATGCCGACGCCTGTGTCGGTCTTGTTCTGATGATCGGCGGTGATGACGTCGACGGGCTTGCCGGCGGCCTTGCCGCCATAATCCTCCACTGCCATTTGCGCTGATATGACCGAGCCTACGCCCTGATAGGTCGAAAACACGCCCGACTGGTCGTTAAGCACGCCGATCCGGACGCGATCCTGGCCCTGCGCTGCGCCGGCAAACATGCCGCCGAGCGCGGCAACGAACATTCCTGTGCGAAAAAGCTGTCGCATCGTTCCCTCCTGGATGAAAAAGGCGGCCTTTGCGACCACTTCGAAATTGCTTATAACTTATAAGCATTTTGAGGATTGTCAATTCACGGGATGACGTGCGAGCTATTGCCCATGGGAAGAATCGCCAAAGTTTCGACGCGCAAGGGCAACGGGGCCGGCAGACCGGCCGAGCCGGGCGCGGGCCGAGAACTGGATCTCACCGCGCTACAGCAGACCCCGGGATTCATGATCCGGATCCTGCAGTTGCAGAATTTCGAGGCGTTTTATCCGTATTTCGAAGCGCTAAAACTCTCGCCGCTCGAATACGCCATCCTCGTCGCGGTGCGCGACAACAGGACAGTGACGCAGAGCGAACTTGCCGGCGTGCTGAAAATGCAGCTGCCCAATTTGGTAAAAATCCTGTCGCGGATGGAGGAGACCGGAGTTTTGAAGCGTAGGCGGTCCACGCGGGACAAGCGGGCGGTCGAGCTCAGCCTCAGCGCGGCGGGCGAAAAGCGCGCCGACGAGGCCAGCCGGCTCGGCGAGCGTTTCAATGCACAGACGCTTTCCGCACTCAGCAAGCCCGAGCAGGCCGCCTTTCTCCAGATGCTGGTGCGGCTGGTCGACGCGCACAAGAACGGATTATGAGGGCGCGAACGCGTCTTGCAACGCGCGAGCAATAGCCCGCGGCAAACGACAGGTCGAGGACTATCGAAAGGAGCTTGAGTCCATGACTGGTGAGACCTGGAATTCAGTTGTTGACGTCTATCGAGCTGGCAAATGATGACAGGTCAAGAGTTCAGTAAGGGCCTGTTCGGGGCTCTGCAGCAGCATGGTTTCGCCCGGCGTGGAAGTCTGATGTGGCTTCCGGGAGAGGCGACTATAACCCTCGTTGGAGTCCAGAAGGGATTTGGCGAACAATGGTTCGTCAACGAGGGGTTCTGGCTGAAGCAACTAGGTCGGGATGAACCCGATCGGATAGAGCAGTCGCATATGTATTTTAGGCTTGAGAGGCTATTTCCGCAGTATAGGGAATTTATTCTAAAGGCAGGCGATCTGGCCGCTGAGGAGCAGCTAAGCGCATATCAAAGATTTCTTAGGGTGCTGGTCGATGAAATCGCGGGCGATCTAAAGCAGCTCGGGACAACTGAGGGGCTCGTCGACGCATATCACGCGGGTAGATTAACTGTGGGCCTTATGACGAAGGCAGCCAAGGAATTGCTAGCGAGCACTACGTGATGCCCCGAATTGTCGCCGATCCAGCGCCAGCCAGCGTCACAGCGTCGGGCGCGGATCGGCGACAGTGTTATGAACTCTGGCACGCGCAGATCATCCTTTGCCTACAAATCTGCATCGAGATTGCTGAACCAGGGAGGCAATCGAGCCAAACACCTCGGCGCTTCGACTGCAAAGCGACTACGGGTATGACGCCTTTGGCAACAAGAGCGTGACCGTGAGCGAGATTGACAACTAGCCGGCGCAGGCGATCCATTCGGCCGATGAATCGTCGTCCAGCGTTGCCACTGCGCTCGCGCGCCGCGTCAGCACCGCGCGCTGGTTGATATAGCCCTTGTCGGTGATCTCGCCGCCGTCGACGGAGGCGATCTCGGGCAGCAGCAGCGCCCGCGTGGCATGGCCGGACGAATTGCCGCTCTGCGCCTTCAGTTTGGCAAGGCCTTGCGCGATCGCGGTGCGCACCTTGTCGTGGCCGATCACTTCCTTCACGTCGGCATTGTCCGGCAGGCCGGCATGCGCGCGGCAGGCCGCGATATTCGGAAACACGAGGAAGCGGACCTCATCGCCGCCGTGGCCTGTCACCACGATATCCTGCGCCAGCGGCGCCAGCGCGGCGATGCCCGCAACGCGCAAGGTTCCGACGCTGACCCAGGTGCCGGAATTGAGCTTGAAGTCCTCGGCGACGCGGCCGTCGAAGAACAGACCGAGTTCGGGACGCGCCGGATCGGCGAAGGTCACGGCGTCGCCGATCAGGTAAAAACCTTCCGCATCGAACGCCTGCGCGGTCAATTCCGGCGCCTTCCAGTAGCCGGGCGTGACGTTCGGGCCGCGCACGCGCACCTCCAGCTTGTCGCCCGACGGCACCAGCTTCAGTTCAGTCCCCGGGATCGGCACGCCGATATTGCCGGAGCGTTTTGCCTGGAAGTGACAATCGGTCGCGAGCGGCGAGGTTTCGGTCGAGCCCCACGCCGACACCATCGGCATCGCGCGGCCGACGGTCTTGATCGAGAGCTCCTCCAACGCATCCCAGAGATTCTGCGGCAGCGCCGCGCCCGCGTAGAAGGCGAATTTTACCTCGCTGAAGAACTTTTGCCGCAGCTCCGCATCGCTTCGCAGCGCCGCGATCAGCATGTCAAAGCCGCGCGGCACGTTGAAATAGACCGTCGGCATCACGCTGCGCAGATTGGCCAGCGAAGTCGCGAACAGCCCGGGCGCCGGCTTGCCGCCGTCGACATAGAGCGTGCCGCCATTGCGCAGCACCAGATTGAAATTGTGGTTGGCGCCAAAAGTGTGGCTCCACGGCAGCCAGTCGAGGATGACGAGATCCTCGCCGCCATCTTCGAGGAACGTCCAGGTCTGCGCCTTGGCCTGCTGGCTCGAGGTTAGCATGCGCTGGGTGTTGATCACGGCCTTTGGCGTTCCGGTCGAACCCGACGTGAACAGGAATTTTGCGATCGTGTCGGGCGTGATCGCGGCGAACGCGTTTTCGACGTCGGGCGTTTCCGGCGTGGCCGCGATGGCGCGGAAAGAGATCGCGTCACTGTCGTCCGCATTGCCGCTGACGATCGCGGCCGAATGCAGCGGCTTGATCGCCGCCAGCGCCGCCGCGAACGGTTTCGTGCCGGAAACATAGATCGCGCCGGGCTCGAGCAGCGTGATCATGCTCCTGAGCTTGTCGAAGTCTTTCGACATCAGCGAATAGGCCGGCGAGATCGCGGCCGATGGCACGCCGACATGCTGGGCCGCGAGCGCGAACAGCGCGTGTTCGACGCTGTTGTCGGACAGGATCACCAGCGGCCGCTCGGCGCTCAGCCCTTGCGCGAGGATCCACGCGGCGCTCGCGCGAACCTGCATCAGCGCGTCCTGGTAGCTGACCGTCGACCACGGCGCATCGGCACTGGCGCGATCGGCGAGAAAAACCCGCTCCGGCGCCTGCCGCGCCCAATGCTCCAGCCAGTCGCCGATGCAACGCGCGCCCGGCTGCAGCGGCACGGTCGACCGCACCAGAATGCTGCCGTCGGCGCGGCGGTCGGCGACAATCGCTGGCGTCGCGAACAGGCTGCGGGAATTGTCACCGCTTGCGGCGGCGAGGGTCATGGTTTCCTCCTGTCCCGGCTGGTTACGGGATTGCCGAGCGTCATGCCGGCGTGCAACTCGAAGGGCTGCTTGGCCCTAATGTTGAGCACAACAATTGTTGTCGTCAACAACAATCTTCCCTTGAAGTGCGCGAGGCGCTAGAAGGAGAGGCGATGGCGGGAAGCAATCACATGCCCAGAACGGCCAAATCGCGCGCAAGCGCTCAGCCGCGTTCAGGCCGCAAGCAAGCCGGAAACGGCAGCGCGCAAAGCAGCGTCATGGATGACGGGATCGCCCTCGACGCGCTGGCGGGCCACGCCGGCTATGCGGTACGGCGCTTCCAGATCTGGATTTTTCAGGATTTTATCCGCACGCTCGCCGCCGTCGACATCCGTCCCACGCAGTATTCGGTGATGACGGTGATCGGTGCCAATCCCGGCCTGAGCCAGATGGCGGTCGCCAAGCGGCTCGGGATCGAGCGCGCCAGGCTGGTGCATCTGCTGGACAGTCTCGAACATCGCAACCTCGTCAGCCGCATCCAATCGGCCACCGACCGGCGCTCCCACGCCCTGCACCTGACCGCGCGCGGCAGGACCGCACTGGCGCAGTTCAGGCGGCTCGCCGCCGAACATGAGCGCCATGTGGCCGATAAAATCGGCAAGGAAAACCGCGAGCGGCTGCTGCAAATCCTGTCCGCGTTCACCTGAGCGGGGCCGCAGCCTCGCCTTAGGCTTCACCGCTCATATTTTAGGCATATACTCGGCCGCGCCAGGCACGCCGCGCCTGCATGCTCGTGTCCTAAACACCTGATATTACGTACCTATCGTTTAAGGCTGGCGCCCTCCAACGATTGTACACAATGGCACATCGCTTGCTTCATTCACGGTAACCTTTGCTCGCCGGAGTTTTTGCTCGCCATGGGGTCTGACGCGCCTGAAACCGTTGCCGCCATCGTCGCCGCACACCGCGCCGCGACCATGACCCCGGCGCAAACCATCGCCCGCTTCTATCAGCGCATCCGCGCCTATAACGACCCCGCTGTGTTCATCAGCCTGCGCGACGAGAAGGAGGCGCTGGCGGACGCCGAAGCGCTGGCCTCGAAGGATGCGGCATCGCTTCCGCTGCTCGGCGTCCCGGTCGCGGTGAAGGACAATATCGACGCGCAGGGCTTGCCGACCACGGCGGCCTGCCCGGCCTTTTCCTATTCGCCCGCACAGGATTCGACGGCGGTCGCAAAACTGCGGGCGGCCGGCGCCATCATCATTGGCAAGACCAATCTTGACCAGTTTGCGACCGGCCTGGTCGGCGTTCGCTCGCCCTACGGCATTCCCGTCAATCCGATCCGCGCCGATCTGATTCCGGGCGGCTCGAGTTCGGGATCGGCGGTCGCGGTTTCCGCAGGCCTCGTGCCGCTCGCACTCGGCACCGACACCGCGGGTTCGGGCCGCGTGCCGGCGATGCTCAACAACATCGTCGGACTTAAGCCGAGCCTCGGGCTGATCTCCAACGCCGGGCTCGTTCCGGCGTGCCGAACGCTGGATTGCATTTCGGTGTTCTCGCTCACCGTCGATGACGCGATGACCGCACTGGCGGCGATGGCCGGCCCTGACGGCGCCGATCCATTCTCGCGCGACATGCCCCTGGGGGCGGTGTCCGCGTTTCCCGAAAAGCTCCGGCTCGGCGTGCCGCGCAACGGCCAACTGATCTTCTTCGGCGACCGCGCCGCGGAGAAAGCCTATGGCGAGGCGCTTGAGCGCTGGACATCGCTCGGCGCCACGCTGGTCGAATTCGATCTCGAGCCACTTTATGAGACCGCGCGGCTGCTCTATGAGGGCCCGTGGGTCGCCGAACGTTATCTTGTGATCCGTGACCTCTTGGCGTCATCGCCGGATTCGATCCACCCCGTGACGCGCGAAATCACGGCCGCCGGTGCGCGGCTCACCGCCGCCGACACCTTTGCCTCGCTCTATCGGCTGCAGGCGCTACGCCGCGTGGCCGAGCGCGCCTTCGCCAATCTCGACGCGATGGTGCTGCCGACGGCCCCGACCGCCTATTCGACCGCGCAGGTGCTGGCCAATCCGGTCGAACTCAACTCGAGGCTCGGCACCTACACCAATTTTGTGAATTTGCTCGACCTCTGCGGCCTCGCGCTGCCGGCCGCGATGCGTGCGGACGGCGTTCCATTCGGCATCACGCTGCTCGCGCCCGCCGGACGCGACGCGGCGCTCGCCAGCATCGGACGGGTGTTTCATGCCGACACCAAACTGAAGATGGGGGCCAAGGGCCTGACGCAGCCCGCGCTCGCGCCATTGCCGGCCGGCACCAGCAACGATGAAATCACTATCGCCGTGGTCGGCGCGCATCTCTCCGGCATGGCGCTCAACGGCGAACTGCAGGTGCTCGGCGGACGCCTGCTCGAAGAGGCCACCACCGCGCCCGATTACAAACTCTATGCGCTCGACACCACGCCGCCAAAGCCTGGCATGCTGCGCGTGGACACAGGCGCGGGCAGCTCGATCAAGCTGGAGCTATGGGCGCTGTCGGCCGCAGCCTTCGGTAAATTCGTCGCCGCGATCCCTCCGCCGCTCGGCATCGGCACGATACGGCTCGCTGATGGAAGAGGTGTGAAGGGCTTTGTGGTCGAGCCCGCCGCAATCGACGGCGCGCGCGATATTTCCGCGTTCGGCGGCTGGCGCGCGTTCATGGCGGAGAAGGTGGGGCTGTAATCGTCATTGCGAGCGAAGCGAAGCAATCCATCTCTCCACGCGCGCGGAAAGATGGATTGCTTCGTCGCTTCGCTCCCTTGCGCAAACGCTTCGCGTTTGTCGCAGGCAATGACGGCGAACTACACCGACACCGCGTAAATCTCGTATTCCCCGCGCACCAGTTCGATATGGGCGCGCATCGCGGCCGCAGCACCCGCCTTGTCGCCGCGCATGATCGCGACCACGACGCGGTCGTGCTCGGCGTGCGATTTCGCCAGCCGCCCGAGGTTGCGGAACTGGGCGCGGCGGAACGGCTGCACCCGCACCCGCGTCGCCAGCGTCATCTCGGCGATATAGCTGTTCTGCGAGCCGGCATAGATCGCGTTGTGGAAACGCTCGTTGACCTCGTGAAAGCGTTCGGGATTGCCGGCGTGGCTCAGCACCCGCAATTCCTCGTGGACCGCTTCCAGCTTCTGGCGATCCCCCGGCGGCATCCGCTCGGCGGCGAGCCCGGCGCACAGCGCTTCCAGTTCCGCCATCGCCTCGAACATTTCAGTCAAACGATCCAGCGAGGGCTGCGCGACCACGGCGCCGCGGTGGGCGCGGGCTTCGACCAGCCCGCTCGCCACCAGTTGCCGCAGCGCCTCGCGAACCGGCGTGCGCGACACGGAAAAGCGCCGCGCAATATCGGTCTCGTCGAGCGCCGATCCCGGCGCCAGCACGCCGCGCACGATCTCGTCGGCCAACTGCAGCCGCAGCTCTTCTGCGCGCGTGACCTTGTCCCGCAGCGACGAAGGCCGATCGACGCGCCGGACCGGCGTCTCGGCCTCCGCGCCGGATGGCGGCGTTGGCGTGCGAAGATCGTCAAGACTCATGACTTCGAATCCACCTTGGGAGCGTCGGGATCATTGATGATGCTGACATGGGCCGCGACAATCCTCCATCCTTCCGGAAAACGCACCCAGGTTTGCATCTGCCGTCCGACTTTGCCCGGCGCGCCCTCGCGATAGAACAGCGTCGAGGCGACCGCCGCGTCACGGCCATAGGTCGTGATCACGGTCTTGTCGGTCCGCCGCATCAGCCCGACCGGCGAGCGCGCGGCGCGAAAACTCATGATCGCATCATAGCCGTAGAGATTTTCACCAATGCCGTAGCGCAGCGTGCGGGGATCGTTGCGGAACAGTTCGTCGAGCACGGCCACGTCGTTCGACACCAGCGCCTTTTCGTAGCGCGCGAATTGCGCGGTGACTTCGGCCAGTACGTCGGGAAGATCGATCTCCATCGCTATAACCCTCTCGGAATCGGCGCGGCGGCGACGCCGGCGCGTTCCAGCGCATGCGCAACACGCAGCGCGATATCTTCGCGCCAGGGAGCGGAAATGATCTGCACGCCGATCGGCATCGGCTCCAGCGGCACCGGCACCGCTACCACCGGCAGGCCGATGAACGAAATCGGCTGGGTGTGGATGCCGATATTGGCGCGCACGGGGAGTTCGACGCCGTCAAGCACGAAATTCACCTGACCCAATTTCGGCGCGATGCAGGGCGTCGCCGGGGCGATGATCACGTCCACCGACTTGAACAGTTCGAGCACCTTTGCGCGATACCAGCGGCGGAATTTCTGCGCACGATCGACCAAAGGCGCCGGGACCATCGCGCCGGCGATCAGGCGATCCCGCACCGCCGGATCGAAATCATTCGGACGCTTGCGCAGGCGATCGAGATGCAGCGACGCGCCTTCGGTGGTGGAGATCACGTAAGCGGCGGCGCGGGCGCGCGCGGCTTCGGGAATTTCGATCGTTTGCGTGGCATCGAGCGCCCTGGAAACGCGCGCCACAGCTTCGACCGCTTCGGGAAAGACGTTCTTCTGGAAGTAGCCGCCGGCCACCGCGACCCGCAGGCCCGAGGCACCCTGCGCCAGCAGTGAGGTGACCGGTTCAACCGGCCGCGTCGTGCAGGCCGCGTCATCGGCGTCAGGGCCCTGCATGGCGTCATAGGCGAGCGCGAGATCGCCGACGCTGCGCGCGAACGGGCCGAGATGATCGAAGCTTGCGACAAAGGGAAACGACCGCGCCCGCGACAGCCGGCCGTAGGTCGGCTTCAAGCCAAAGACGCCGCAGAACGACGATGGCACGCGGATCGAACCATTGGTGTCGGATCCCAAGGCGATCGGAACCAGCGCACCGCCAACCGCACTGCCGGAGCCGCCCGAGGAGCCGCCGGTCATCCGCGTCGGATCATGCGGATTGCGCGACGGGCCGTCATGCACGTTCTCGCCCGTAAAATCGTAGGCGTATTCGCCCATGTTGAGCGCGCCGACCAGCACGGCGCCGGCGGCCTCCATGCGCTCGATCAACGTGGCATCACGCGGCGACGGCGCCAGGTCGCGGTTGATCTTCGAGCCGGCGCGGGTGGCGAGACCTTTCACATCGAACAGGTTCTTCACCGCGAACGGCACGCCGGCGAGCGGGCCGACCTTCTGGCCGGCGGCGATCGCGGCATCGACCGCGCGGGCTTTTGCACGCGCACGGTCGGCGGTGATGTCGGTGAACGAGTTCAGCACGGAATCGTGTCTGGCGATCCGCGCCAGCGCAGCTTCGGTCGCATCGAGCGCGGAAAGTTTGCGGCCCGTTACGGCTTGCGCGATTTGTTGGGCTGACAACTCGTCGGTGTTCACGGTCATGGCATTGTCAGGCTGTGTAGACACTGGCCGGCTCGGTTTCGTCCGGCAGCGGGAATTCATCGACCAGCCGCGCCAGCCTCAGCGACACTTCGAGGTTCGCCCGCACGGCAGGCCGCCAGGCTTCCTCGACCGGCAGCGCCAGCGCCTTGGATACGGCATTGATGTAATCGTCCAGCGGATCGGCGGCCATTTTTCGTTCTCACTCAACTTTCTAGTGAACCGGCAACGGCGGATGCGGGATCGCCGTCAACAATTCCTTGGTGTAGGCATCCTGCGGATCGCCGAGCACCCGCTCGGATGAACCTTGCTCGACGATTCGTCCCGCACGCATCACGATGACACGATCGCACAGCAAACGCACCACATTCAGATCATGCGACACGAACAAATAGCTCATCCCCATCGACTGCTTGAGATCCTGCAGCAGATTGAGCACGACGGCCTGTACGGAGACGTCGAGCGCCGCCGTCGGCTCGTCGAGGATCACGAGCTTTGGATGCAGCGCGATGGCGCGTGCGATACCGACGCGGGCCTTCTGGCCGCCGGATAATTGGTGCGGGAAGCGATCGAGCAGGTTGATGGGCAGGCCGACCAGGCCGGCCAACTCCTCGCAGCGCGTCACGTCCCCTGACGTCGCCAAGCTGCATGATCGGATCGGCGATGGCGCGCGCGGCCGTGAAGCGCGGGTTGAGGCTGTCGGTCGGGTCCTGGAACACCATCTGGATGCACTTGCGCAGCGGCAGCCGCGCAAAGGCCTGCGGCAGGATGGCGCCGATCTCCTCGCCATCGAACAGGATGCGGCCGGAGGTCTGGTCGAGGAGCCGCATCACCATCATCGAGGTCGTGGACTTGCCGCAGCCGGACTCGCCGACCAGGCCTACGCTCTCGCCATGCCCGACGGTGAAGCCGATGCCGTCGACGGCACGAAATATCTTCGCTTCGACCGGCGGCTTGCGGGAGAACAGTTTGCCGAGCACGGCGCTCGCGCCCTGGCGCGGATATTCCTTGACCAGCTTTTCGACGAGGAGAAGCGGTTTTGCGGAGCCATCGACCGCAGTAGTCGGCGCAGCGGCCGGTGTAGGCGGCGCTGAGGTGCCCTCGTCCTCCGGCAACAAATCGCGCAACGACACGCCGATCCTCGGCGTCGCGCGCATCAGTTTCTTGGTGTAGGCGTGCTCGGGGTTCGCAAAGATATCCGCCGACTTCGCCGTCTCCACCACCCGGCCCTTCTCCATCACCACCACGCGGTCGCAATAGGCGGCGGCAAGGCCGAGGTCGTGCGTGATCAGGATGGTCGACATATTCCGTCGTTTGGTGAGTTCGACGATCAGATCCATCACCGCCTTCTGCGTGGTGACGTCGAGGCCGGTGGTCGGCTCGTCCGCGATCAGGAGCTGCGGATTGCAGGCCAGCGCCAGCGCGATCACGACGCGCTGGCACATGCCCCCCGAAAGTTCGAACGGATAGGCGTGATAGCGCTCGCGGGGACGGGCGATCTTGACCTGCTCCAGCGCCTCGATCGCCTTCTCGCCGCGGTCGCTGGCCGCGCTCTGCACATGCTGGCGCAGCACGTCCTCGATCTGGTCGCCGACTTTGCGGATCGGGTTCAGCGCCGCGCGCGGGTTCTGGAAGATCATCGAAATTTCGCGGCCGCGCAGGTCGCGCATCTCGTTCTCGCTTGCGGCCTTGACGTCGATGCCGGAAAACATCACGGAGCCTTCGGCAATCCTGCCGGCGCGGTCGAGAATCCGCATTACGGCATAAGATGTCACCGATTTGCCGGAGCCGGACTCGCCGACGATGCCAAGCGTTTCGCCCTTGGCCACCGAGATGTTGACGTGCTGCACCGCCTTGACGATGCCACGGCGCGTGGTGAATTCGACGGTGAGGTCGTTGACGTCGAGCAGGGGCTGGGCGGTCATGACGGCCTCCGCAAAAATATCGAAAACAACCCCATGCAAAGTAGAACGGTCAGCCCCCCAGTCGCATTCCCCCTGCGGGGACCGAGACGAGCAAAGCTTGAATCAGCCATCACGTCCTCCGCTGCGGATCGACGATGTCGCGCAGGCCGTCGCCGAGCAAATTGAAGCAGAACACCGCGAGCATCAGCGCCAGACCCGGGAACAGCGCGATCCACCATTCGCCCGACACCATGAAGCCGGCCCCTTCCGCGACCATAATGCCCCATTCCGCCGTCGGCGGCCGCACGCCGAGCCCGATGAAGGAGAGTCCGGCAGCGTTGAGGATCGCATAGCCCATGGTCAGCGACATCTGCACGATCATGATCGGCATGATGTTGGGCAGGATGTGCACCAGCAAAATTCGCATTTCGCCATTGCCCGACAGCCGCGCCGCCTGCACGAAGCCGGCATCGCGGCGCACGTTCGCCTCGGCCCGCGCCACGCGGGCATAGAGCGGAAAGTTCACGATCGCGGTGGCGATGATGATGTTCTGCACGGTGTTGCCAAGCGCTGCGACGATGCCCATCGCCAGCACGAACAGCGGAAACGCCATGATGGTGTCGGCGACACGGCCGACGATACGATCGGTCCAGCCGCCGAAATACCCGGCGGCGATGCCGGCGAGGCCACCCATCAGGAACACCAGCACCACGGAAGCAACCGCGATGAAGGTGTCGAGCCTTGTGGCGACGACGACGCGGCTGAAAATGTCGCGGCCCAGTTGATCGGTGCCGAACCAATGCGCCGCCGATGGCGGTTTCAGCGCTGCTGCGGTATCGCTGGCGAGCGGATCGTAGGGCACGATGTAGGGGCCGAAGATCGCGGCGAACAGGATGATGACCAGCAGACCGAAGGCAAAGGCCGTGACGCGGTTCTCGCCGAGCACGTAGCGGGTGTGTTCGAAGATGGCTGATAGTCCCGAGGTACGCGCGGGTCCGACGGGTTCAGCGGCAGGCGCAACGCTACTCATGTTCCAACCTCACCCTTCCAGCCGCACGCGCGGATCGATCACGCCGTAGAGAATGTCGATGATCAGATTGAGCAGCACATACATGACCGCCATGGTCAGCACGAAGCCTTGCACCGGCGCGAAGTCCGACGAGATCAGCGCTTCGACGGCGTAGGAGCCGATGCCGGGCCAGGCGAATACTTTCTCGACCAGCACATTGGCCCCCAGCAGGAACGAGAACACCATGCTGAGCGTGGTGATGACCGGCAGCATCGCGTTGCGAAACGCGTAGGTAACGACCACGGTTGACGGCGACAGTCCGCTGGCGCGCGCGGTGCGGACGAAGTCGGACGCCAGCACCGCCAGCATCGAGGCCCGCGTCATGCGCGCGATCGGCGCCAGCGAGAAGATCGCCAGCGTCGCCGCCGGCAGGATCAGCTGGCTCAGCGCCGAACGGAACGTCTCGAAATCGCGCGCGATCAGCGCGTCGATCAAATAAAGGCCGGTCACGGTGGGTGGCGCGCTGTAGAACACGTCGAGCCGGCCGAGCGGCGCCGGCGACCAGCCGAGCCGGAAATAGAACACATAGACCAGCACGAGACCTGTAAAGAACACGGGCAGCGATACCCCGGCCGTCGTGGTGATGCGACAGAGATGGTCGATCCAGGAGCCCGGGCGCGTTGCCGCCAGCACGCCGAGCGGGATCGCGATCATGACCGAGACGACGAGGCCGAGCAGCGTCAGTTCGGCGGACGCCGGCAGGCGGTTGCGGATCTCGGTGGCGACCGGCTGGCCCGTGGTCAGCGAGTTGCCGAAATCGCCATGCGCGAGATCGTTGGTGTAGCGGAAGAACTGCTCGATCAGCGGCTTGTCGAAGCCGAGTTTCTTGCGGATCTGCTCAATGGCTTCCTTGCTCGCCGCGGGCCCGGCGAAATAAGCGGCCGGGTCACCTGGCAGCGCGCGCGTCAGCAGGAACGTCACGATCACGACCCCGATCAGCGACGGAATCGCAAACATCAGCCGCTTGCCGATCATGGTCAGCATGACGCTCGCCTCTTATGCTTTCACGAGCGCGCGGTAATCCAGGCGACGGTGGAACCAGTACTGATAGCCCGACACGTTCTTCTGCATCGCGACGTTGACATAGGGCTGATACAGCGGGATGCGCGGGATGTCCTTGAAGGCGAGGTCGACAAAACCCTTTACGTCGGTATCGTATTTGGCGGTGTTGCCGATCGCCGCGGCATCGACCGCGCCGTGGATGAACGCGTCCATCGCCTTCGACTGGTAGCTCATGGTGTTGAAGATCGAATTCTTGCCGTCATAGCACCAGATGAAGAAATACTCGGGATAGTCGAGCCAGCCGGAGAACACGTTGGTGTAGAGCGGCAGCACCTTCTTGTTGAGCTCGGTGCGCCAGTTGGCGCCGGGGATCTTGTTGATGGTGGTCTTGATGCCGATCTGGGCGAGGCTCTCCTGCACCAGCACGCAGAGCGGCTCGTTGACGCCGGCGAAGCCGAGGTCGAACGACAGCGTGGTCTCGAAACCATCGGGATGGCCGGCCTCCGCCAGCAATGCCTTGGCCTTGGCGATGTCAGTGACATATTTGGTAGGCTGCGGCCACGCCACCTCAGTGGCCTTGTCAGCAGCGGCGCCGAACATCGGCTTGGCCAGGCCGAACAGCACCGCATCCATGATCTTCTGGTAGGGGATCGCGCAGGCGATGGCCTCACGAACCTTGGGGTTGTCGAACGGCGGGATCTTGACGTTCATGCCGATATACTGGACGCCGTTGGAATACGGCACCGAGACGATGTTGAGCTTGCCGCTGTCCTTCAGCTCGACGAAATCCTTGTTCGGCAGATCGTAGGAGATGTCGGCGTCGCCGCGCTCCAGCAGCGCGCGGCGGTTGCCGGCCTGCGGCACCATGCGCCAGATCACGCGCTTGACCTTCGGCATTGGGCCGCCGACCCACGAATCGTTGCGCTCCATGACGACTTCGGTGCCGGCGGTCCACTTCGACACCTTGTAGGCGCCGGAGCCCGCGGTCTGCTGCTTGGTGTATTCGAGGCCCCAGGGATCCTTCTCGGTGGCGTTCTTCTTCACCAGTTCGGAATTGACGATGCATGGCACGATGACCGCGAGATCAGGGATGGTGAGACGGTCCTTCTTGGCGAAATCGACCCGCACCGTGTTGTCGTCAACGACGACGAACTGCTCGGGCTTGGTCAATGAACCCGCGCCCATCTGGAAGGTCGGAAAACCGCCGACGCTCACCGCGCGATCGAGCGACCACTTGACGTCCTTGGCCGTGACCGGCGCGCCGTCGTGGAACGTGGCTTTCTTCTTCAGCTTGAAGGTGACCGACATGTCTCCGACATTCATGTCCTCGGCGAGCTCAGGCTTGAACTTGTCGCGGTCGTAATACGGCACGCCGCCTGGACCGCTCTTCATCTCGTGGCTGATCAGGCGGTCGTAACAATTCCACGACACTTCATAGCCGGGCACGTTGGTGCCGACGCCGTGAATGTCGAGATTGTTGGGGCCGCTTTCCGAGACAATCAGCAGCGTTTCCGACCGCGCATCAGCCTTGGCCGCAGACCAGATTGCCGGCGCCGGCACCATCGCGCCCGCGGCAACGCCGGTGACGGATTTCAGAAAATCGCGACGCTTCATGGGTGATGCTCCAAACGCCTGAGGGAAAACGGCTTTGGAACAGGAATCGCAAGGTTTGTGCCAATCCTTAAGGAAGGATTGATGATGGAATAACCGATTGATTTAGCGTTTGAATATGCCTGCTACGCGACGTCCGGGCGCGGTGCGGCATCCTGGCAGATTGCATACAAAGAGGCTTATTTGCTCAAAAAGTATGCAGATATTTTGAACGCTCCATTGCTGTGCGGTACTCAAACGGGCCAGAGCAAATCCTGTAATTCGTGCAGGTCAGCGGCCTTCTGCTGCCAGCCCTCGATACGGATGCTCCTGACGGGATCACTGAAGCGATGTAGCAGCATCAGCGCCATCAGCCGCCGCTTCAGCTCAGGCGTGATATCCGTGGCAGAGTACCCAAAACCCTCAAACAGGCGCTGCACCCGCCGCGGCATGCCGGCCGTCATGAAGGCGCTCGGACCCAGCAGGTCGTATTCGCCGCGCCCAGTCATGACATCGCCGAAGTCAATCAACCCCGCGAGGTGCCAGCCCGCGGCGTCATGGCCCAGCAGGAAATTCTCGGGAATATATTCGCCGGTCAGGATCACCGGCGGCCCGTCCAGCGCAATCAGCATGGGCGCTGCATCGCCCAGGAGTTCGTCCAATCCATCCAGATATTTCTGCGGCAATCCTAAACGCCGGTGCCGATCGCGGCATCCCGCGATCTGTACGCGAATGAAGACTTCCCAGCTCGGCTCGATCTCCGCGAGCGGCCCGGCGGGAACGCGCTGCACCTCCGCAATGGTCTCGCCTATTTCTGCGAGGACGCGCTCCTTATCGTGTTCCGGCAAGGACGGCCAGGCGTCCACGCCCAACATCCCCGACAGGCGTGTGATAACGAGATATGGCCATCCGTCGCGCTGGCCTTCGACGATGGTTTCGGGGATCGCGACTCGAAGCCTTCCGCGAAGCTGCGCAAGCGTGCTTCGTTCTGAGTCGAACTGGCCGCGAAGAAATGGCGGGAAGATCTTCAGGATGAGCTTTTCGTCGAGGGCAAGGACGAGGTTGGTGCCGGTGGAAAAAACGTGCGGCGCCGCGCATGCAAGGCCGTGGCCGCGAGCAATATCGCGCGCGATCGGCAGCCATTGCGCCGGATCGGCGCGCCAGATGCGGAAGGGCTCGTAATCTGTGAATGCCGGCAGCGATGCGGTCATGATAGTCCCGTAGGATGGGTAGAGCGAAGCGAAACCCATCAATCACGTGCGCGGAAACATGATGGGTTTCGCTTCGCTCTACCCATCCTACGGACTTCGCTTCGCTCGCAATGACGGAGTGGATGTTACCTATCCGGATTGGCCCGTTCGAACTGGCGCAGCAGGCGATTGCCGCGCTCGACGGCGAGGTCGAGGGCTGCCTGCGCGGACTGCTTGGCGCTGAAAACCTGCTCGAGTTCTTCGTCGATCACGCTGCGGATCAGCACAAAGGACCCAAGCCGGATTCCCTTCGAATTCCCGGTCGGCGGCTTCAAGGTGAGTTGCTCGATACCGATCGCCGCACCGGGATCGCGATCGTAGAAGCCTTGCGCGCGGGTGAGGTCGAAGGCGGCGCGGGTGATCGGCAGATAGCCGGTGTTCTGGTGCCAGGCGGCCTGGACTTCCGGTTTCGAAAGATAAGCGAAGAACCGCGCGACGCCGGCATATTCGGTGCGCGGCCGGTCGCGCAGCACCCATAGCGTGGCGCCGCCGATGATGGAGTTTTGCGGGGCGCCGGTGATTTCGGGCCGGTGCGGGATCATGCCGTAACCGACCTCGAATTTGGAATTGGCCTTGATGTCGGCGCGCGTCCCGGACGAGCCGATGAAGATGGCGCATTCGCCCTTCTGAAAACGCGGCTCGGCCGATTGCCCGCGGCCGCTATAGTCGAAAACTTTCGTCGCCTGCCATTCCGCGAGCTGCGCGATGTGCCGGACCATGTCCTGGTTATTGAAGGTCAGCTCCGCATCGAGACCGCCAAAGCCATTGGCCCGGGTCGCCAATGGCAGATTGTGGAACGCGGAAAAATTCTCGACATGGACCCAGGAAGGCCAGGAGGTGGTGAGCCCGCAAGGCGAGCCGGCCGCGCGCAGGCGCTTCGCAGCAGCGCCGACCTCGGCCCAGGTCTTCGGCGCCACCTCCGGATCGAGGCCCGCGGCGCGGAACAGATCCTTGTTGTAGTACAGGATCGGCGTCGAGACATTGAACGGAAACGACAGCATGTTGCCGGCGACGTCGGAATAATAGCCGGTCACGGCCGGCAGATACGCCTCCGGCGAGAACGGCTCCGACTGATCGCGCATCAAGTCGAACACCGGATAGATCGCGCCCTTTGCCGCCATCATGGTCGCAGTCGCGATCTCGTTGACCTGGACGATGGCGGGCTGGCTTCGCGAACGGAATGCGAAGATCGCTGCCGTCACCGTCTCGGTGTAGTTGCCCTTGTATGTCGGCACGATCCGATAGTCGGACTGCGACGCATTGAAATCGGCCGCCAGCTTTTCGAGCTGCTTGCCGAGTTCCCCCGACATCGCGTGCCACCACATGATTTCGGTGGCGGCTTGCGCCGGAGACGCCAGCGCCGTGGCGGCGAGGGCTGCGAATTGCAAGAATCTCAAGGCCAATTTCACTGGTGATTTCCTTGCTCTGCCGCGCCTTCGATAAATGGGTTCCCAAGCCCTCATAAATCGCTGCGGCTGCGGTTTCAATCCGCCCGGCATCGCCGCAGCGCACAACACAATTTAAGATTGCAGCAAGACTATCAGGATTACTGGCGGAAAACCGCCTGCCGGCCCAGCCGCCAATAGCCAAGCATCGGTAAATTCTGCTAAAAATGCTTGAACCTTTTCTCCCCCGCCGCAGACTCAATCTCTAAGGGGATTTGTCGCCTGTGTATCGCCGCGCCAACCTTTCGCGGACCTTCATGCTTGTTGGTGCGCTGTTGCTTACGGCGGTCTCAGCGGGCGCTCTTGCGCGCGAGTTTGGTATGCCCGATCCCCAGAACGAGAGGCATTTGATCGACGCGTTCCATTCCCGACGGCCCGGCGCGCATGAAGCCCTCGAACAAATCAAGACCGGCGCTGCCGGTCTCAACCGTACCATCGTTGCATTGATCGGGGCGACGACGCCGCTATTGATCACGCGTCTTCGTGGAGTGGAATGAATTTGACCGGCGCACGGCAACAACAGCGAGCAGCGGAACGGCAGGCGGGCTTCGCCGCGCGCGGCCGTTTTCGCGTCGTGCAGTGGCTGCGCGCGGTGCCGATCCGCTGGCGCATCCTGTCGATCGCGGGATTGAATTCCGCCGTCGTCGTGGTGCTCGCCATATTGATCTGGAACGGCGCCAAGGTGCTGGGCTCGGCCTGGGACGACGTCCGGCAGGTGCGCGAGTCCGACAAGATCCTGGCGCTGCTGGAAAGCGAAACCAGCCGGCTGCAGAACCTGATCCATCGCTACATCAACCAGCCGAGCCCCGACCTGTTCGCCGAGATCCTGCTGCTGCGGGAAGCGGTGCTCGGCACGCTGACCACGCGCGCCGCGAACGATCCGATGCTGTCAGGATCGGTCGAGCGGCTCGAACACGTCACCGACCGTTTCCTCAACGGCTTCGGCGAATTGCGCGCCGTGCAGGCCACCATCACCAGGACCTATGAGCAGCAGGTGCTGGGCCCGGCCCGGGAAATGGCCGGGCTGTATTCGATCATCGAGGGCGCCACCGGGCATCGCGATGCGCAGATCTGGCCGGCACTCGGGAAATCCCGCGAGGCGTTCACGGCCATGCTGGTCGCTACCAACGCCTATTATCTGTCGCGTGCCTCGACCTCCGCCGAGGACGCCCGCAGGAACACCGAGACGATCGAGAACACCATCCCCGCGATGGCCGACCTCGCCGACAACGACCTGCAGCGCATGGCGCTGACGCGGCTGAAGGCGCGGACGGTGGCGCTGCGCGAGTGGATGGCCAAGCTGACCGAGCAGCTCACGATCCGGACCGAGCTCTTGCGCAACACCATCGATGCCAGCCAGGCCGAGGCGATCGGCGTCATCGACGAGTTGTCGGTCAAGATGCGCCAGCGCGAGCAGAAGGCGCAGGAGACGTTCGACAAGACCCTGGCGGGCATCTCGCGCCGGGTGCTCTCGATCGCCGTGATGTTCCTCGGCATCATCCTGTCCGCCGGCGTCCTGATCGCGCTCTCGATCCGGCTGCCGCTGCAGCAGATCCTGCGGGCGATGCATGCGATCACCTCAGGCAATTACGATCGCAGGGTACAGGGCACCACCGCCAGGGACGAGGTCGGCGCCATGGCGCGCGCGGTGGACGTCTTCCGCGAAAACGCCATCGCCAAGCGCAAGACCGAGGACGAGCTGCGCGCCTCGAAGGAAAGGGCCGAAAGCGCGCTGCTCGAGCTCAACACCGCGCAGCAGAACCTGATCGACGCCGAACGGCTGGCGGCGCTCGGCGGACTGGTCGCCGGCGTCGCCCATGAGGTGAACAACCCGATCGGCATCAGCCTGACGGTGGCGTCGAGCTTTGCGCGCCGGGCTGAAATGTTCGAGCAGGAATTGCGCACCGAGCCGCTGCGCCGCTCCAAGCTCGACGAATTCGTCAAGTCCTCGCGCGACGCGGCAGGGCAACTGGTGGCGAACCTGCACCGCGCCGGCGAGCTGATCCAGTCGTTCAAGCAGGTGGCGGTGGACCGCTCGCACGCCGAGCGCCGGCAATTCAACCTCAGCGAGGCCACCGACCAGATCGTCGCCAGCCTGAAACCGGTGCTGAAGAAGGCCGCGATCACGCTGTCGGTCGACGTGCCGGAAGGGCTTTTCATCGACGGCTATCCCGGCTCCTACGGCCAGATATTAACCAATCTTTTCCTCAACGCCGCCAATCATGCCTTTGCCGACGGCCGGTCCGGGGCGATCACGATCTCGGCGCGGGCGCGCGGCAGCGACGATGTCGAGATCATTTTTGCCGACAATGGGGCCGGAATGACGCCGGACGTGCAGCGGCAGGCGTTCGACCCCTTCTTTACGACGCGCCGCAACGAAGGCGGTACCGGGCTGGGCTTGCATATCGTCTATAATCTTGTCACTCAACAGCTCGGCGGCCGGATGATGCTGGAGTCAAGGCTGGGACAAGGCACCACATTCCGCATTATCATGCCTAAAGTCGCCCGGGGCGAACCCACGATTACAGACCAGACAGCAGCCGACGGAACTCCTCAATGGCCGAACAGGACGATGTCCTCCACCTGATCGACGATACCGGGACCGTTCCTGAGGACTCGTCCGCGCGCAAATGGAAGATCGCCGTCATCGACGACGATGCCGCGGTGCACGAGGGCACCCGCTTTGCGCTGAGCGACTACAATCTGCATGGCGCGACGCTGGAAATCCTGTCGGCCTATTCCGCGGCCGAGGGCCGCACCTTGATGCGCGAAAATCCCGACGTGGCGGCGGTGCTGCTCGACGTCATCATGGAAACCGATGTCGCGGGCCTCGACCTCGTCGAATACATCCGCAACGAACTCAAGAACGAAACCGTCCGCATCATCCTGCGCACCGGCCAGCCGGGACAGGCGCCCGAGCGCCGCGTCATCGTCCAGTACGACATCAACGACTACAAGGCCAAGACCGAGCTCACGGCCGACAAGCTGTTCACCTCGCTCACGGCGGCGCTGCGCAGCTACCAGCAGCTCGAGCGCATGGTGCAGACCAGGCGCGGGCTTGAAATCATCATCGACGCCGCCTCGACGCTGTACGACTTCAAATCGATGCAGCGGCTCGCGGAAGGCGTGCTGACGCAGCTCGCCTCGCTGCTCAATGTCGACTGTGCCGGCATCCTAGTGCTGCGCGACGACGGCGCCGCGGGGAGCGAATTCTCGGTCCTCGCAGGCTCGGGCTGCTACAGCCGCTTCATCGGGACCACGAGCTCCAAGGCGCTCGATCCGGATTTGCGGGCGATGGTGGAAGCCGCCTTCCAGCGTCGCAAGAACGAATTCGCCGACCACCGCAGCGTGCTTTACCTGCGCACTGGAAGCGGCCGCGAGGTGGTGGTGCTGCTGCAGGCCGAGCGCCAGCTTTCCGACACCGACCGCGCGCTGGTCGAGATTTTCTCGAGCCGGCTGTCGATCGCGTTCGACAACGTCATCCTCTACCGGCAACTGCACGAGGCCAATACCCAGCTCGAGGACCGCGTCGCCCAGCGCACTCGCGCGCTGATGCAGGCCAACCGACGGCTCTCGGCGCAGTGGCTGCGGCTGCAGCGCGCCAACGGCTTCAAGAACGAGATTCTCGGCACCGTCGCGCATGATTTGAAGAATCCGCTCGGCGTGATCCTGGGCCGCACCGAAATGCTGACCGAGCTGATCGGCGCCGGCTCGCCCAAGGAGAACGTCACCGCCCAGGTCGAGCATATCAGGGACGCCACCAAGCGCCTGACCTCGATGGTCGACCATTTGATTTCGGATGCGATGGCGGACGCCTTCGACATCACGATCCGCCGCGAACCGGTCGATATCGCAGCGCTCGTGACCGAGGTCACCGATTCCAACCTGCCCTCGGCGGTCAACAAGCAGCAGGCCATCGCCGTGTCCGCCCCGCCGAATTTCGTCACCATGTGCGATGCCGACCGGATCCGCGAGGCGATCGACAACCTCGTCAGCAACGCCATCAAATATTCACCGATCGGCGGCAAGATCACGGTGGTCGTCGCCCAAGAGGGTGGCGACACGGTGATCCGCATTGCCGACCAGGGCGCCGGCCTTTCGCCGGAGGACCTCGGCCGGCTGTTCGGCCGTTTCCAGCGGCTCTCGGCCAAGCCGACGGCCGGAGAAAGTTCGACCGGCCTTGGACTGTCGATTGTCAAACGTATCATCGACATGCATGGCGGCCATGTGACCGCGGAAAGCGCCGGCCCCGGACAGGGATCGACATTTACCGTTACACTGCCTGCGACAGAGACGACATGACCCAGAGCCCGCACATCATCATCGTCGACGACGAGGCGCCGGCCCGCGAGATGGTCGGCGATTACCTCAAGATGCACGGTTTCGGCGTCACGCTGTGCGACGGCGGAAAAAGCCTGCGCAGCGTGATCGAGACCAACGTGCCCGACCTCGTCGTGCTCGACCTCAACATGCCCGAGGAAGACGGGCTTTCGATCATTCGAGACCTGAAGAGCCGCATCAACGTTCCCGTCATCATGCTGACGGCGACCGCGAGCCCGATCGACCGCGTCGTCGGGCTTGAACTCGGCGCCGACGACTACATCGCAAAGCCCTGCGAGCTGCGCGAGCTGATGGCGCGCATCCGCTCGGTGCTTCGCCGCAGCACGCCGGCCAAGGCGGCGGCAGCACCTGAGGCTGCGGCTGCAACAAAGGCGGAGAAGGAGCAGTTGGTGCGGTTCGGCACCAAATGGCTGGACCTCGAAGCCCAGGCGCTGCGCGACGACGAGGGCAACGAGCATCCGCTGACGGCCTCCGAATTCGGCCTGTTGAAAGTGTTCGCAGCGAACCCGAAGCGCGTGTTGTCGCGCGAGCGGCTCTTGGAACTGGCCAATGCGCGCGACGCCGAAGCCTTCGACCGCGCGGTCGACCTGCGGATCATGCGCATCCGCCGCAAGATCGAGATCGACCCGACCAAGCCCGCGGTCATTCGCACGATCAGAGGCGGCGGCTATCTGTTCTCGCCGACCGGCGAGAAGGGTTAGCGTTCTATCTCGGTCGTCCCTGCGAAAGCAGGGACCCATACCGCGTGATCCATCGATGGGGCGCGGTCGCCGACGCTCTGCCAACTATTCGCTATCCCTTGCTGAAGCAAAGCCGTCTCCTAAAGCCGTCTCCTAATGTGCCCGTTACACTGGCCGCGGCGTATGGGCCCCTGCTTTCGCAGGGGCGACGAGTTGATAGGCTCACGCTTTCTCCTCGCGCCTGTGCGGAACAAATCCGCGTCCGAAATCATCCAATTTTCCACATATTGAAATTACTCGCATTTCACCCCCGAATGTTTCGTCGCAGGCCCCGCGACGAAACAATTCTCTCCTGCACGAAACCATTTTCCCCCCTTGGAGCAGACATCCCGAAACCGAGCCTAATTAACAATCCTCCCAACGAAACGCCGCCCGGCGTCGGAATTGGGAGCCTGTCATGTCGAACGTCATCGCCATCAACGCCGCAGCCAAGAAGTCGATTGCCGCCGCCCGCGCGACGTCAGACGAAATGCTGCTGCAGAGTATTGCCAAGGGCGACCGCACGGCGATGCATGTGCTTTATTCCCGTCATAACGTCCGGGTTTACCGCTTCGTGCTGCGCATGGTGCGCGACACCACGATGGCGGAAGACCTCGTCAGCCAGGTGTTCCTCGACGTGTGGCGGACCGCCAGCCAGTTCGAGGGCCGCTCGCAGGTTTCGACCTGGCTGCTGTCGATTGCCCGCTTCAAGGCGCTGACCGCGCTGCGCCAGCGCAAGCATGAGGACATCGAACAGGAAGACGTGCTGGAGATCGCCGACGAGGCCGACACGCCGGAAGCTTCGCTCGACCGCAGCAACACCAGCGCGATCCTGCGCGCCTGCGTCGCAAAACTGTCGCCGGCCCATCGCGAGATCATCAACCTGGTCTACTACCACGAGAAGTCGGTGGAAGAGGCCGGCGCGATCATCGGTATTCCCCAGAGCACGGTGAAGACCCGGATGTTCTATGCCCGCAAACAATTGGCCGAGTTGCTTAAGGGCGCCGGCGTGGACAGCATCGCTGCATAAAGCGAAGCTATTTCAGTAGGTTAATACGGTATTGGGAGCGAAAAACGGGTCGATTTCGACGGACAAAGATTACCTCCGACGAAACAAATGAAACAATTGGCGACATCACCCGGAAAAACTCAGCCCCTATACCTTTGATCAACAACTTAAACACCAACGCCGAACAGGAGAGCGAACATGCTGAAGCCGTCCTTCCGCCTTTTCATCGTCCCGCTCGGCGCCGTCGCGACGCTCGCCACCCTGTCGGCCCAGAACGTTCAGCCCCGCGCCCAGCGCGACAGCGGTTCGATGTTCGTGCGTGAACAGGTGGTGGATTGCGGCACCAAGAGTCCCAAGGAGGTCTGCGTGATCTCCTACGACAGCGAGACCCCCCGCTGAATTTCTCGCCTCCCAAGTTCTAGTCTTCCAAGCTCTCAACCTCCCAAGTAACCTCCAACGACCCGGCCGGGATGCCTCCCAGCCGGGTCGCTCTGTGTTTGGCATCCGATTTCGTGCGCGACGCGAAAGCCGCACGAAGAAGTTACGCCGCCCGCTTTGCCACGACGCAGAGTCCCTGCCGTCTGCCCCGTTTCAACCGTTATTGGCGGCGCAATATGCGATGTATCGTCGACCAGAACGGCAAGATCGTATGCCAATGCGAACACATCGACCGCGCCCTCGCATGGCTGCCGAACGCTGCGTCCTGAGATCAGGCAACTCTGACTTGTGGTATTGCAACCGCACGGCTTGCGGCTTGACGCGGCCACGCCGCTCGTGATGTTTGCCGCCGACGATGGATACCGCGGCAAACGAGAATGAAGTCAGGCTGCGCAAGGGCACGTCGCTCAATGAGCGGCTCGTTCTCGCAGGCATTGCCGCAATTTTGTGTTTGATCGCCCTGCCAGGCGTCGCTCACCTTGCAAACGACCAATGGCTCGGCATCGCCGCCCTGTTTGCGTTGCTGTTCGGGTGCCTGCTGCTGAGCGCCGCGCTCTTTGATCGCAACGTCGTCTGGATCATTACGCCAGGCGAAATCCTGATCGGCGAACAGCGTCCATTCGGGAAGTTGCACCGAAGATTGATCAGGGACGACGAAATAGCCGGGATGCGTCTGCGAAAGAGCATCGGCAAATCAGTGGAGTTCGCTCTCGTAGTCGAGACCGAATCGGGGGATACGCTCACCTCACCTCCGCTGCCTGATGTCACCCAGGTGCAAAAAACCACTTTGCAGATCGCCTGGCTGCTTCAGTTGCCCGCTCCCGAATTGGCCGAGAACCCGCTTGACGCCGCCAATCCCCGGATACGACTGGGTAAGCCGATCAGTTCCAAACGCGTCCGGGCCTACAGGGCTCTCGTCGTGCTGTTCGCCTGCTCGCTGAGCCTTCCATTCATCTATGCGCTCTGGAGCGGCAAATTGTCCACCCTTGGAATCGCCGTCTGGTCGCTTGGCGCGATCATGGCCTTCGTGCTGATCAGGTATCTCTATCGGACCAGTGCATTCTGGATTGTCCGCGACGGCGCCATCAGGTTTGAACGGCTGTCGTTGAAGGGTACGATAGAGACGGATACGGTCGGCGATGACGATGTCGAGCGCATCGACATCGAAAGCGGCGGCCGGAGGGGCAGCCACTACGTCATCGCGATCCGGCTCCGCACCGGGAGGAAGATCCGCAGTCCGGTGCTGGTCGGCAAGGAGCAGACCCGAGCCGTGCGGGCAGAGATCGCCCGGCGACTGGCACTGAATCCATCGGACGCTGGCTAGACCTGCACGCCTGTTCCGCTTGGCGCGCAGGTATGATCGTCGTATCGGGCGTGGTAGGATACACGCCTGGTTCGGACGCAATTTTCGAAAACTCTAGTTCGGTTTTTTCGAGATCGCGCCCGATGAAACTGCGACAGGTGGTGCCGATGTTCGAAGGCTGGGATGCGATCGTATTGGCCCGGGCGCAGTTTGCTTTCACGATGTCGTTCCACATCATATTCCCTGCCTTCTCGATCGGGCTTGCCAGCTATCTCGCCGTGCTCGAGGCGCTGTGGCTTTGGACCGGACGCGAGGTCTATATCAACCTGTTCAATTACTGGCTAAAAATCTTTGCCGTCGCCTTCGGCATGGGCGTGGTGTCGGGCATCGTGATGTCCTACCAGTTCGGCACCAACTGGTCGGCCTTCTCCGACAAGACCGGCCCGGTGATCGGGCCGCTGATGGCCTATGAAGTGTTAACCGCGTTCTTCCTCGAGGCAGGTTTCCTCGGCGTGATGCTGTTCGGCCTGCAGCGCGTCGGTCCAAAGCTGCATTTTCTGGCGACGCTGATGGTCGCGATCGGCACGCTGATTTCGGCGTTCTGGATTCTATCCGCCAATTCCTGGATGCAGACGCCGACGGGCCACGCCATCAATGCCGACGGGCAGTTCATCGCCGCCGACTGGCTGAAGGTGATCTTCAACCCGTCATTCCCCTACCGCCTCGTGCACATGGTGCTGGCGGCGTATCTGACCACCGCGCTGGTGGTCGGCGCGGTCGGCGCCTGGCACCTGCTGCGCGACCGCCACCTCGCCGGCCCGCGCGTGATGTTTTCGATGGCGATGTGGATGGCCACGTTGGTGGCGCCGATCCAGATCCTCGCCGGCGACCAGCACGGGCTCAACACGCTGGAACATCAGCCGGTGAAGATCATGGCGATGGAAGGCCATTTCCAGAGCCACAAGGACGGCGCGCCCCTGATCCTGTTCGGCCTGCCCAACCAGAGCGCGGGCAGGGTCGACTACGCGATCGAAGTGCCGAAGCTGGGATCGGTGATCCTCAAGCACTCGCCGGACGCGCCGATGGCCGGCCTCGACACGGTGCCGCGCGAAAACTGGCCGCCGGTGGCGATCACGTTCTGGTCGTTCCGGATCATGGTCGGCATGGGACTGCTGATGCTGGCGCTCGGCCTGTTCAGCCTGCTGATGCGTGTGCAGGGCAAACTCTACGATTCCCGGCCGTTGCACATGTTTGCGGTCGCGATGGCGCCCGCAGGCTTCATCGCCGTGCTCGCGGGCTGGATCACCACCGAGACCGGACGCCAGCCGTTCACGGTCTATGGATTGCTGCGCACGGCTGAATCCGCCTCCCCGCTGGCAGCCCCTGCGGTTGCCTCCTCGCTGATCGCCTTCATCATCGTCTATTTCGCCGTCTTCACGGCCGGCGTGATCTATCTGCTGCGCCTGATGGCGGCCCCGCCGCATCCGGGCGAAGAGGGGCCGTCGCACGAGGTCCCGATCCGCTCGGCCGGCATCACGCCCGCCGCTGGCGCGGTTACCGAGGGAGCCGCCCGATGATCCCGATCGACCTTGCGATCATCTGGGCCTTCATCATCGCGTTTGCCGTGTTCGTCTATGTTGTCATGGACGGCTTCGACCTCGGCCTCGGTATCCTGTTTCCGCTGTTCCCGGAGAAACGCGATCGCGACGTCGTCATGAACAGTGTCGCGCCGGTCTGGGACGGCAACGAAACCTGGCTGGTGCTCGGCGGCGGCGGGCTGATGGCGGCGTTTCCGCTGGCCTATGCGGTGCTGATGCCGGCGCTTTACACGCCCATGATCGTGATGCTGCTCGGCCTGGTGTTCCGCGGCGTCGCCTTCGAATTCCGTTGGCGCACGACGGCCCAGCGTAACCGCTGGGACATCGCCTTTTTCGGCGGATCGCTTTTGGCGACGCTGGCGCAGGGAATCGCACTCGGCGCCATCCTGCAAGGCGTGCATGTCGAAGGACGAAGCTATGCCGGCGGCTGGTGGGACTGGCTGACGCCGTTCAGCATCCTGACCGGTGTATCGCTGGTGGTTGGCTATGCGCTGTTAGGCGCGACATGGCTTGTCATGAAGACGGAAGGCGAGTTGCGCGACCGCGCCTATCACCTGAGCTGGGTCCTGTTGCTCGCGATGCTCGGGACCATCGCCGCGGTCAGCATCGCGACACCGTTCCTCCATATACAGTACACCGAGCGCTGGTTCGCCTGGCCGAACGTCCTCATGACGGCACAGGTACCGATTTCGGTTGCTGTAGTCACCGCCCTGTTGCTGCGCAGCCTCGCCAGGAAATACGACTACCAGCCGTTCTTCCTGACGCTGGCGCTGTTCGCGCTGTCCTATGCCGGGCTCGGCATCAGCATGTATCCCTATATCGTGCCGCAGAGCATCACGATCTGGCAGGCGGCGGCGCCGGCGAACAGCCAGATCTTCATGCTGTTCGGCGTCGCCGGGCTGATCCCGCTGATCCTCGGCTATACCGCCTGGGCCTATTGGGTGTTTCGCGGCAAGGTCAAACCCGAGAGCGGCTATCATTGAGCCAGATCAAGCCAGAACAGCGCCCGCTGACACAGCGTCTGCTGTGGTTCGCCGCGCTTTGGCTCGGCGGCGTCGGCACTGTGGCGCTGATTTCGTTTTGCCTGCGGCTGTGGATCGCGCCGAAATAGGCGAAGCCTGAATATCCCATGAACAGGGCGGCCGGCATAAATTGAAGACATTTCAATCACCTATCCGCCTCATTCGCCCTAAACTTGCCATCAAGCTGGCCCTGAGATTTGATGGTTCCCGAGCGCGATCAGCAAAAGTGGGAACCGGTTTTGCGTCCGATCGCGCTCTGACTTAAAAGTGGCGCATGATTTTATCGCCAAACCGCTCACACTTTGGCGGATCATACGCATTTGGCCAACGCGCCGCGAGGAGAGTTCTTCGATGACTAAATTTCGGCACCTGATCTGGATGGTGATTGCTGCAGGCGGTCTGGTCCTTTCGGCCCCGCTGAGCCAGGCGCAGACGCGGCAGCCCGACGTCGGCGACCAGCCGGGGCTTATCGCTGACGAGTCCGTCGAACTCGATCCGCAGTTCAAGAAGACCGCGGTGCTCTATCGCACCAACGAAGCTCCGGGCACCATCATCGTCGTCACGGCCGAGCGCCATCTTTATCTCATTCAGGGCAACGGCCGCGCGCTGCGCTATGGCATCGGCGTCGGTCGCGAGGGATTTCAGTGGCAGGGCCTGGTCAACATCACGCGCAAGGCGGAATGGCCGGACTGGACGCCGCCGCCGGAGATGATCGCGCGCCAGCCCTATCTGCCGCGCTTCATGGCCGGTGGCCCCGGCAATCCGCTCGGCGCGCGCGCGATGTATCTCGGCACCACCGTCTACCGCATCCACGGCACCAACCGGCCCGACACCATCGGTACCGCCGTCTCCTCCGGCTGCTTCCGGCTGGTCAACGCCGACGTCGCCGACCTCTATGAGCGTGTGCCGGTCGGCACCAAGGTCATCATCCGGCAAAAGCCGGAACTGTAATTGCGACACGGCCTCTCCTGCCGATCCATTCCCTGAAATTAGTGAGTTTAAAAATGCTACGGACATTTCGAGGCGGCCTCCTCATCGGGCTGGCGGTCGCAATCGCGATCGCGGCTATCGCAATCACCTATGAGCGTTACGACACCAAGACCTTGAAGCGGACCGTCCGTCGCGGCGACGTGCTGTGCGGCGTCAACAAGGGCCTGCCGGGCTTCTCGATTCCCGACGACAAGGGCGACTGGACCGGCTTCGACGTCGACTTCTGCCGCGCAGTGGCCGCGGCGATCTTCGACGATCCCAAGAAGGCGAAATTCGTAGCCCTCGACGCCAACGAGCGTTTCAAGGAACTGCAGAGCCGCAAGGTCGACATTCTCTCCCGCAACACGACCTGGAGCATGTCGCGCGAGAGCAACAACTACCTCTATTTCCCGGCGGTGGCCTTTTATGACGGCCAGGGCTTCATGCTGCCGCGCTCGCGCAACATCGATTCAGCGCTGGACCTCAATAACAGCAAGGTTTGCGTGCAGGAGGGGACAACGACGCTGCTCAACCTCGCCGACTACTTCCGCGCCAACAACATGAAATACACGGAGATGAAATTTCCCAAGCTGGAAGACGTGCTCAAGGCCTATGAGGGCGGCAAGTGCGACACCTTCACCGCCGACGTCTCCCAGCTCTATGCACTCCGGTTGAACCTTACCCAACCGAACGACAACGTCATCCTGCCCGACGTCATCTCCAAGGAGCCGCTCGCCCCCGTGGTACGGCAGCGCGACGACGACTGGATGATGATCGTGAAGTGGACGCTGTACGCCATGATCAACGCCGAAGAACTCGGCGTCACCTCGAAGAACATCGACGAGGCGCTGAAGTCGAAGAAGCCCGACGTCATGCGGCTGGTCGGCACCGAAGGCAGTTACGGCGAAGACCTCGGACTGTCCAAGGACTGGGCCGCCCGGATCATCCGCCATGTCGGCAATTACGGCGAGATCTATGACCGCAATGTCGGCGAAGGATCGAAGCTGAAGATCCCGCGCGGGCTGAATTCGCTGTGGAGCAACGGTGGCATCCAGTACGCCCCGCCGATACGGTAACGGCCGCAAAAGCCGTCATTCCGGGGCGCGCTTAGCGCGAACCCGGAATCTCGAGATTCCCCGATGCGCAATTGCGCATCTGAGGTCTGGTCCTTCGGACCATCCCGGAATGACGGCGTAGCTCTCAATAACTCTTCATCCGCGCCAACTGATCGGCGTGGTAGTTGCTGTCGCCGAACAATTCCTGGCAGACCCGCGCGCGCTTCATGAAGAAGCCGATGTCGAACTGGTCGGTCATCCCCATGCCGCCGTGCATCTGCACGCCCTCCTGCACCGCCAGCGTTGCCGTCGTCCCGGCGCGGGCCTTTGCGACCGCGACCGCCGCGCTTGCGCGATCGAAATCGCCGTCAAGCGTCTGCAGCGCCTTCAGGACGGCGGCGCGGGTGATCTCGATATCGATGTAGAGCTGGGCTGCGCGGTGCTGCAGCGCCTGGAATTCGCCGATCAATTTGCCGAACTGCTTGCGCTCCTTCAGATAGCTAACGGTGCGGCTGAACACCTCCTCGCTCAAGCCCA
Source organism: Bradyrhizobium algeriense (assembly GCF_003062295.1). GTDB lineage: Bacteria > Pseudomonadota > Alphaproteobacteria > Rhizobiales > Xanthobacteraceae > Bradyrhizobium > Bradyrhizobium algeriense. The sequence goes on from NZ_PYCN01000016.1 coordinate 98,641, forward strand.
CCATTTCGGAAGCGACCGCGCCACGGCCGATATTGAGCACGCCGTCCAGCAGCGCCGCACCCTGGTCGACTTCGCCGAGCACATGATCCGCGTCGACCTCGACATTGGCGAATTCGATTCGCGCGGCGTTGTGCGCATCGACCATCACGGTGCGTTCGATCGCGACGCCCTTGGCCTTGGGATCGACCAGGAACAGCGTCAGCCCGCTGCGCTCGCCGGCAGCGCCGCCGGTGCGGCCAGCGACGATCAGGAGATCGGCGGTGTGGCCGTCGACCACAAGCGCCTTGGCGCCGCTGAGCTTGAAACCGTTGCCGGAACGCACCGCCTGCAATTTGATCTGCAGCGGACGGTGCTTGGCGCCTTCATCAACGGCGAGCGCGGCCAGCAGCGACCCGTCGGCGATGTCAGGCAGATGCGCCGATTTCTGCGCCTCGCTGCCGCCGCGCGACAACGCGGAGACCGCCAGCACCGCCGTTGACAAGAACGGCGACGGCATCAGCGTGCGGCCGATTTCCTCCATCACCACGCCGGCCTCGACACAGCCAAGCCCGCTGCCGCCGAAATTTTCAGGCACCAGTAGGCCGGAAAAGCCCATCTCGGCAAACGCCTCCCAGAGGTCGCGGGAAAAGCCCGTTGCGTCCTGGCTGTCGCGCAGACCGCGCAGATGCGACACCGGCGCCTTGTCGCTGATAAGGCCGCGCGCGCTGTCGCGCAGCATGGATTGTTCTTCGGTGAGGACGAGGGGCATGAGAGAGTTCCGTGTCAGAAGTGAATTAAGCTATTTCGTCGTCCCTGCGAAAGCAGGGACCCATACGCCGCGGCGCCTCGAGTATGATTGGTGCTAGCGTCACAATACTCAGACAGCGGTGGTTATGGGTCCCTGCTTTCGCAGGGACGACGAGAGAGAAAGCCTGGGCGCTACGCCCCCGGCAGGTCGAGGATGCGCTTGGCGACGATGCCGAGCATTACCTCGCTGGTGCCGCCTTCGATCGAGTTGGCCTTGGTGCGCAGCCAAGCGCGCGGGCGGGCGCCGCCTCTGGAGCGCTCGCTTTCCCATTCCAGCGCATCGATGCCGCCAGCCGACATCAGGATTTCGTGGCGGCGCTTGTTGAGTTCGGTGCCGTAATATTTCATCGCCGAGGAAAACGCCGGATGCGACTGCCCGGCCTTGGCGAGATCAACGGCGCGCTCGGCAACGGCCGCAAACGCCGCCTCGTCGATGTCGAACGCGGCGATCTGGCCGCGCAGCATGGCATCATCGAGCTGGCCGGAATCATCACTACCGACGGAGTCGGCGGCGACCTGCCCAAGCGGACGGCCGATACCGCGCTCGCCAGTACCTGATATCATCGCTCGCTCGTGCTGCAGCAGATATTTTGCAACATCCCAGCCGCGGTTGACCTGGCCCACCACGTGCGATTTCGGCACGCGGACATTGTCGAAGAAGGTTTCACAGAACGGCGAATAACCTGAGATCAGGAGAATGGGTTTTGTCGAAACACCCTTTGAGGCCATGTCGAACAGGATAAAACTGATGCCGTCGTGCTTCTTCGCCGCGGGATCGGTCCGCACCAGGCAGAAGATCCAGTCGGCGTAATTCGCATATGACGTCCATATCTTCTGGCCGTTGATGATGTAGTCGTCGCCGTCGCTCTCGGCGCGGGTCTGCAGCGAGGCGAGGTCCGATCCGGCATTCGGCTCGGAATAGCCCTGGCACCAGCGGATCAGGCCCGCGGCGATTTTTGGCAGATGCTCCTTCTTCTGCGCCTCGTTGCCGTACTTCAGCAGCGCCGGCCCGAGCATCCAGATGCCAAAACTCGACAGCGGCGACCGCGCGCCCATCGCCGACATTTCCTCGCGCAGCACCTTGTGCTCGGCGCGATCGAGCCCTCCGCCGCCATATTCCTTCGGCCAGTCCGGCACGGTCCAGCCCTTGTCGCGCATCCGCTCGAACCAGATGCGCTGCGGCTCGGACGAGAACTTTGCGTTGCGCCCGCCCCAATAGGTGTCGTTCTCCGAGGTCATCGGACGGCGCATCTCCGGCGGGCAATTTGCCTCCAGCCAGGCGCGGGTTTCACGGCGGAATGTTTCCAGATCGGACATGATGGCGTTTCCATGTGGGATATTTGCGTCGACCTTAGCCGTCGCATGGCGGAATTCAATATATGTCTGACATCAGCCCATGCGGCAGGGGGCGGTGGTCATGATGCCCGATCGGGTGTATGCGCAAAGCCGTACCGATTGAAAAACAAGAGGAAACGGGCATGCGGTTGAAGTTGCTTTCGCCTGGCGAAATGAGCGCCGAACAAAAAGAAACCTACGACGAAGCGGTATCCGGCAAGCGCGGCGCCCCGCCGGCGCCGATGATGGCCTGGCTCAACAGCCCGGACATGGCGCGGCACGCCACGCGGCTCGGCGAACAACTCCGTTTCAACACGATCTTTCCCGCAAAGCTTTCCGAGATCGCGATTCTCGTCACCGCCCGGCACTGGACCTCGCATTACGAATGGTATGCGCATAAGCGGCTGGCGCTGAAGGGCGGCATGGACCCGAAGATCATCGAGGATATCCGCGACCGCCGCACGCCTGTGTTCGACGATCCGAAGGGGCAGATGATCTACGACGTTGCCAAGTCGCTGCATGAGGGCAAAGGCGTCTCCAAGTCGCTATACGACGAGGCCGTGAAGGTGCTCACCGAACGCGGGATCGTCGAGGTGATCGGGCTGTGCGGCTATTACACCATGGTGTCGATGACGCTGAACACGTTCGAGTTCGGGCTGCCGGAGGGAGAGGCCTCCGACCTTGCGTGATGAGAATCCGCGATTACGTGTCCCGGACGCGGTGCAAAGCGGAGACAACATGCCCCAGAACCCACCCATCATTGCCGGCACAAGGATCGGGCATGTCCATCTCAAGGTCGCCGACCTCGAACGCGCGCTGGGCTTTTATTGCGGCGTGCTCGGCTTCGAGGTGATGCAACGGATGGGCGCCAGCGCGGCGTTCATTTCGGCGGGTGGCTATCACCATCACATCGGGCTCAACACCTGGGAAAGCAAAGGCGGCCATCCGCCGCCGCCTGATGCCACCGGGCTGTTTCACACCGCCATTCTCTATCCCACCCGCCCGGCGCTGGCGGATGCGCTGTATCGCGTGATCCAGGCCGGCATCGAGCTTGACGGCGCCAGCGACCACGGCGTCAGCGAGGCGCTGTATTTGCGCGATCCCGACCAGAACGGCGTCGAGCTCTACCGCGACCGGCCGCAGGAGGACTGGCCCCGCGCGCCGGACGGCTCGCTCGCGATGTTCACGAAACGGCTGGATCTGGAGGATTTGCTCAGGCAGCGTGAGGCGTGAGCCTGTAGCCCGGATGGAGCGAAGCGAAATCCGGGGTGCCTCAGCCACCGGCCCCGGATTTCGCTTCGCTCCATCCGGGCTACGCTTTCTTTGCGCGCCCGCGGATCATGATCAGCACCGCCGCCGTCAGCTCCACCGCGATGCAGCCGTAGAACGGCAGCGTATAGCTTCCCGAGAGATCGCGCAGCAGGCCGACCACGCCGGGGCCGAACGCGTAGGTGATCTGGTTGATCGCCGTGATCAAACTGACCAGCACGCCGAACGAACGCGGGTCGAATTCGCGCTGCACGATTAGCGCCGGCACCGTGATCAGATTGCCGACCGAAAACCCGAACAGCGCGCAGGCCGCGATCAGCGCGTAATCATGATGCACGTTGATGACGATGACGAGCGCGACCGCCTGGCTGACAAAGGAGAGCGAGGACGCCAGCCGCTGGTTCATCCGGTCGATCACGAAGGAAAACAGCACGCGGCCGACCACCGCCATCGCCGTCAACAGCGCCATCGCAATCGCCGCCTGCTGCCGCCCGATCACCGAATCCAGAAACGCGATCAGATGCACGATGAAGCCGACCTGCGCGAACAGCACCAGCGCGAACGCCGCTGACACCGAGAGGAAGCCGACATCGCGAAAGGCGCGCGCGCGAATTTGAGTCGGCGACGGCGCGTCGGCAGCGTCGATCGCGCCCGCGCCCGAATGAGCCGGCGGCCGTCCGACGGACAGCAGGATCACCGGCACCATCAGCGCGACCATCACCACCGCCGAGGCGGTCATCGCGCCGGAGAAACCAAAATAGCCGATCGCGGTGATCAGCAACGGCACACCGACGATGCCGCCGAAGCTCGCGCCGTTCAGCGCCAGGCTGATCGCCATGCCGCGCTTCTTGTCGAACCAGAGGCCCAGCACGTTGGTGATGATGCCGAGGCTGGTGCCGGCCCAGCCAAAGGCGAGCACGGCATTGGCCAGGTAAAGCTGCCAGGGTTCGCGCACCTGGCCGATCGAGATCGCGGCGGCGGCCATCGCCAACGTTCCCGCGATCAGGCAATTGCGCGGGCCGAACGCCTTGATGGCTTCGCTGACGAACGCGACTAGCGCGGCGCCGAACAGATAGAAGAACGTCGTGCCGGACGAGATCAGCGACGCCGGCCAGCCGTACAGCCGCTGCAATTCGGCGACATAGACGCTTTGGCCATAGAAGCCGAGCCCCCAGCCGAACGTCGCCAGCAGGAAACAGACAACGACGATGCGCCAGCCGTCGTAGCGGATCGAGGTTTCGTCGCGAGGGGTGTAGTTGAGGGCGTCCAACTTCTTTCTCTACTTTCGCTCCGTCATGGCCGGGCTTGTCCCGGCCATCCACGTCTTAATGTCCATCAGCAAGTAAAGACGTGGATGCCCGGGACAAGCCTGGGCATGACGATAACTACTAGCAGAGTCATAAGGGCCATCAATTCGACGGACGCCGAACTGTCAGCAGATGGCAACTAGGTTGCCGGCTTCGACGGATCGTAGAAAAACCGCTCGCGAAAGACTCTGTCGCCGCGCCATTCCTGCAGCGCGACTTCGTCGAATTTGCCGGTCTTGCCGGAATGATAATCGAACTCGAAAACCCAGTTGATCGCGACGCGATCGCCCTCGACGACCGAGGCAACGCAAGTCGACGTCACGCTCTTGACGCGTTCCAGCACCGCGCGCTCATGCGCGACCAGGACGTCGCGACCGACCCGCGGCGGCGCCGCGTTCTCCTGCATGCTGGCGTCCTCGGTATAGAAACGCTCGATCGCTCCGGCGTGGTCGCCGGAGACGACGGCTGCAATGAACTCATCGAGACGGGCGCGCGTCGGCATGGAGCCTCCTGCAATCAAATTGAAGATCAAATACTCGGATCAAGAATTTCGTCGACCGCCTGCAGCCTCGCCCGCCGCTTGGCGAACGAGGCCAGAAACAGCACCGCAAGGCCGAGCAGCACCGGCGGGAACACCACCATGTTTACCATCGACCAGCCGTAATGCGCCAGCAACTGGCCGGACGAGAACGAGCCCAGCGCCATCATTCCGAACACCAGGAAATCGTTGAAGGCCTGCACCTTATTGCGCTCCTGCGGCCGATGCGTTTCCAGCACCAGCGCCGACGCGCCGATAAAGGCGAAGTTCCAACCCACCCCGAGCACGATCAGCGTCGCCCAAAAGTGCATCGCGGTGATGCCGGCAAGGCCGATCCCCGCGGCGACGGCTTCCAGCAGCAGGCCGAGCGCCACGATCCTTTGCGCGCCGAAACGCGCGATCAGCGAGCCCGTGAAGAAGCTCGGCCCATACATCGCCACGATGTGCCACTGGATGCCGAAATTGGAATCGCTCACCGTGAGACCGCACATCTTCATGGCGAGCGGCGCCGAGGTCATCACGAGGTTCATCATGGGGTAGGCGATCACCCCGCACATCGCGGCGGCAATGAAGCGCGGCTGCCGCGCGATCGTCCACAGCGGCCGGCCGCCATGCAGATCCGACGGCGCCGGCTTTGGCGCATCGACGCCCCACAGCACCGCCATCGCCACCAGCGCGACAAAGGCCTGCGCCAGGAAAGAGAAGGCAAACAGATAAGGCGGCCAGATATCCATGGTCCATTGCACGAGCTGCGGACCGAGCACGCCGGCGAACACGCCGCCCGCCATCACCCACGACACGGCCTTGGGCCGGAACGCTGTGCTGGCGCCGTCGGCGGCGGCGAAACGATAGGATTGCGCGACCGCGCCGTAGAGACCGCCGAGAAACGTCGCGCCGCAAAACAGCCAGAACGAGGCATACAGGACAGCGATGGCGGCGAGCGCGCCGGTCAGCACGCCGCAGAACGTGCCGATGATGAAAGCCGTGCGGCGGCCATAGGCGCGCGAGATCGCGCCGGTCGGCAGCGTGCCGGCGGCGAGCCCCAGCACATACATCGAGAGCGGCACGGTGGCGAACGAGATGTTCGGCGCCAGCGTCGCGCCGACGATCGAGCCGGTGGCGAAAATGACCGCCGAATTGGCGCCGGTCAGCGCCTGCGCCGCGGCGAGCCGCAGCACGTTGCCGCGCGCACGCGCGTCATTGGCGATCTCTTCGGTAGCTGTAGTGGTATCCAACATCGGCAATTCCGCTCCGCAGGCCCCGCGGAGAGCCTTGTCGATTCATTGCGGGGCACTATGAAGACGCTGGGCGATGCGATCAACCAGCGCAAACGGGCGCGCGCTATGCGAAGCGCGCGCATTGGACAGGACACCGGCAACAGCCTACATCGGGGGTCGCCCGATCATGCCCTATTGCGGTACAAGCGACCGGCATTTCCTGGAGTTCAAGCCATGCCAATCGACGACAGGCCGACCATCGCCGCGCCCGACGATGATCCCTATCTCTGGCTCGAGGAAGTCGAGGGCGAACGCGCGCTTGATTTCGTCGACCGGCAAAGCCGGCTGACGCTGGAAACCTTCGGCGGCCGACCATTCGAGACTGATCGCGATGCGCTTGCGGCGATCTATGATCGCACCGACAACATTCCCTATGTCACGCGCCAGGGCGCGCTCGTCTACAATCTCTGGAAGGATGCCAAAAATCCGCGCGGCCTCTGGCGGCGCACGACGCTTGCAGATTTTCGCAACGTGGAGCCGGGCTGGGAGACGCTGCTGGACATCGACCGCCTCGCCACAGAAGAAGACAAGGATTGGCTGCTCAACTGGACGCAGCCGCTGCCGGGCAACTCACGCGTGATAACAGCCCTTTCGCGGGGAGGCAGTGACGCGGTAACGCTGCGGGAATTCGATCTGGATGCCAAAGCTTTCGTCGCAAACGGATTCACCCTGCCGGAAGCCAAGAGCGGCGTCGAATGGGTCAACGCCGACACATTGCTACTTTCGAGCGCGTTGGGCGAGGGCATGGCGACAAATTCCGGCTATGCGAGAACGGTCCGGCTGTGGCGCCGCGGCGAGCCCGTGGAAAGAGCGCCGGTACTGTTCGAAGTGCCGGCCGACCGGATGGCCGCGTACTGCAGCGTTGACGACACCGGGCCAACGCAGCGGATGTGGTTCATCGATCGAATCGATTTCTTCAATCTCAATCTCTGGCTCGGCACCGAGGCCGGTCCACGCACGAAACTCGACCTGCCGACCGATATCTGGTTGGAAGCACATCAGGACTGGCTGGCCGTGAAATTGCGCGGCGCCTGGACGGTCGCGGGCAAGAGCTATGCGCCCGACAGCGTGCTTGGCATCTCGCTCTCGGCCTTTCTGGCGGGCGAGCGAAACTTCACCGTCGTTTTCGAGCCGGAGCCACGGCGGGCGCTACAAGGCTTTTTCTGGACGGCCGACAAACTCGTGTTGTCTGTTCTCGACGAGTTGCGCCCGGTGTTCGAAATCTGCACGCCGTCGGCAAGCGGCTGGGCGCGCGCGCAACTACGGGGGCTTCCCGAAATCGGCGTGGTCGATGTCTGGCGTCTCGACCGTCACGAAGCCGAGAGCAACGGCGACCTGCTCGCCAATGTGCAAGATCCCGTAACGCCGCCTTCGCTGCTGCTGATCGAAGGCACAGCCAGTCCCGCTGTATTGAAGCGGGCGCCGAAGACCTTTGCCGCCGACGGACTTGTGGTCACCCGCCATGAGGCGATTTCGGTGGACGGCGAGCGCATTCCCTATGTGCAGACCGGCCCCGCCACCGAGACCGGCGATGCACCGCTCTATATGAGCGCCTATGGCGGCTTCGGCGCTGCGGTGAAACCATATTACAATTCCGCGCTCGGCAAGCTCTGGCTGGAGCGCGGCGGCACCACGGTGCAGGCCAATATCCGCGGCGGCGGCGAGTTCGGTACGCGCTGGCACGATGCCGGCCGTTACGCCGGAAAGCGGCTGGCGCATGATGATTTCGCGGCTGTTGCCGCCGACCTCGTCAAGCGCGGCGTGACGCGCGCCAACCGAATTGCCGCCGAAGGCGGATCGAACGGCGGCATCCTGATCACCAACATGCTGGTGCGCTACCCCGAAAGATTCGGCGCGCTGTTCTGCACGATTCCCCTGATCGACATGCGCCGTTACACCAAGCTGCTCGCGGGCGCGAGCTGGATCGCGGAATATGGCGATCCCGACAAGCCCGCGGAGTGGGAGTGGCTGAAAACCTATTCCGCCTATCACGCTGCAACACCGGGCCAGAACTACCCGCCGATCCTGATCGCCACCACGCGCCGCGACGACCGCGTTCATCCCGGCCACGCCCGCAAGATGGCGGCCAAGCTGCAAGCGATGGGATACGAAGCCCATTTCTACGAACCGGCGGCCGGCGGTCACGGCTACGGCAAGGACAACCGCGAACGCGCCGGGTTCATCGCACTCGGCTACACATTCCTGAGGAACAAGATCGGCTGGGCGGATAACGCCGTGTAGTGTTTCGCTTTTGGGCCGAAGCGCGGGCCAGCGCACCGCAGCCCTCTCGCGCGCGGACAGCAGATTACGCCGCGCGAAAACCCGCCTTCACGGCCGCTTCTTGCCCGATCGCTTCTCGGCTCGCACCGCACCGGTCTTGTGGACCTTCGAGCGAGGATCCGTGACGCCGGCGCGCGGGAGATGTGGGCTCCAATCAAGCGCAATCGTAGCTGCGAAGCCGAAGAAGCTGGAGCGGCTCATGCCAAGCTCCGTGGCGCGCTTGTCGATCCGCGTAATCAGGCTCTTCGGCAAATAGACGTTCACCCGCTCGGACGGATCGGGCGGATCGACCCCGACGATGAAGTAGGCGACGACGTCGGCGCCCTTGGGCAACGCGATCTGCGCGATCGGCGTCGGCGCCGGCAGCGGCCTGCCCTGCTCTGCCATGCCGTCCACGGCTCGCGCCAGCGCACCCTCCGCTTTCTCGATCGCCTCCTCCTGCGACCGCCCGCCGGCCACGCAGCCCGGAAAATCGGGAAACCATGCGCCGAGCGCACCGCGCGGACCGCGCTCCAGCACGGCCGGATAGAGCCGCTTTTTCAATCTGGCCTCCTTACGATGAGTGTGCTATTTAACACACAGATTGGTGTGTCAAATCACACAAGGCTGATAGCATGGGCCGGGATGGAGAGCAAAATGGACACGCAAGTCTCGTCGGGCCGTCAGGGCGGGTAACGGGAATCGAATATGATGGGAGCCTCGCCGCGCGCGCCTGAGCCAGCCTGGCGCCCTATGCAAATGTCGCGGTGATTGAAGGCGACGGCACGCAGGTGCCGTTCGATGCCGCCGATGTCATCTATGTCAATGCCGGCTGCACGCAGCCAGCGGCACGCTGGCTCGATGGTCTTGCCGATGGCGGCCGCCTGATCATGCCGATGACGTCGGATCAGGGATTTGGCGGGGTTGCGCGGGAGCGCTTCGCGAGTGCCGGCGCAGTGTTCCGAGTTGAGCGAAGAGCCGCGAACTATCTGGCACAGTGGATTTCGCCAGTTGCGATATTCCCCTGCGCCGGCGGTCGCGACGAGGCGTCCGAACAAGCGCTTGCTGAAGCCTTCGCCCGTGGCGGCTGGCAAAAGATCACACGGCTGTACCGCGATCAGGACGTTCCCGACGAGCGCTGCTGGCTTCGCGGACCGGGGTGGTGTCTCGCCTATCATTGAGGCGTTTACGCAGACGCGGCCGATCGCTCGAAGCCCAAAATCAGATTGTTGGCCGGCATTGGCACGGTCTCGACCAGGGCAAGGCCCACGCCAGCAGCGAGCTTCTCGAGATCGGCGATGTCGCGCACGCCCCATTCGGCGTCCTGCTGACGAAGGCTGGTGTCGAACACAGCGTTACTCATCGCGGTGTGCTTGCCGTCGCGCTTGAAGGGGCCGTAAAGAAACAACCGGCCGTCGGCGCGCAGATATCGCCCCGCGCCGGCGAACAGGCCCTCGGCGACGCGCCATGGCGCGATGTGGATCACATTGGCGCAGAACACCGCCAGCAATTCCGCCGGACCGCTGCCGTCTTGCATGGCCGAAGACCAGGCGGGATCGGTGAGATCGATCCGCTGCGGCGGTCGAATGTTGGGCAGGCCGGCATAAGCGCGCCACGCCTCGATGCTCTTCAGATGCCGCTCGTTGAGATCGCTCGGCCACCAGATGATGCCGGGGGTGTGTTTTGCAAAATGCACGACATGCTGGCCGGTGCCGCTGCCGGCCTCCAGCACGTCACCGGATTTGCCGGCGAGAAATTTCTGCAGCACCGCCCAGATCGGCTCATGATTGCGATGAAACGCCGCCGCATCGAGCCGGCCGTCCGGTTCGACCGGCCGTCCATCCTTGCCGAACTCCACCACATATTCGGCCATTATCGCCTCGCCTAAAAATCGTTGTGGGTCTGAAACGCGGGAAGTGTCACTTCAGTTCGCCGCAGTACATTTCCTTCAGCACCTGCAGCAGGCGTAGCGCGCGCTCATCGGCAACCCGATAATGCAGCGTCTGCGACGTCCGCCGGAATTCCACCAGGCCATCGGCGCGCAGTTTCGCTAAATGTTGCGACAATGCCGACTGGCTCAGCTTGACGATGCCGACGAGTTCCCCGACCGTCATCTCGCCGCGCACGGCCAGAAAGCAGAGGATCAGCAAGCGCTTTTCGTTGGCGAGCATTTTCAGGAGTTGGGCGGCTTCGCCGGCCTGCTTCGCCAGCTGCTTCAGCGCCACCGCGTCGTCGGCGCCGGGGGCCGATTGTGGCTCTTTGGCTGTCGCCGCGGCTGCTCTCATAGCGTCCAATCCGGGATGGTTTTCCGTGCCTGCGAAGCACACATGATATACTAACGTCCGAGCCTTTATTTAGCATTGACTAAATTAGCAAATGTCGATATCGGTTCAAAAAAAGCAAGAAATGATGCGGCGATGTGGCCGTGAGGGGAAGAAAACGTGCGGCCTGACCCGTTACGCAGCAAAGCTGTTCTCTCCGATCTCGCCGGCTCGGACGCGCCTTTGGGGCGGCGCAGCTTTCTCACGCTTGGCGCGGCGCTGACCGGCGGCCTTGCCCTTGGCGGCAACCCCGTAATCGCCGACCCCGCGCAGGAGGCTCCCCCCGCGGACGCCCCCTGGTCGCAATCGATCGGCGCAGGCGTGGTCGACCGGCCCTATGGCCGGCCTGCGGAAACCGAGGCCTCCGTCATCCGGCGCAACGTCCCCTGGCTCACCGCCAGCGCGGAATCGTCGGTGAGCTTTTCGCCGTTGCAGGATCTGCACGGCATCATCACACCCAATGGATTATTCTTCGAGCGCCACCATGCGGGACGGCCCGACATCGATCCGGCGCAGCACAAACTGATGATCCACGGGCTGGTCGAACGCCCGCTGCTGCTCACCATGAAGGACATCCTGCGCTTCCCGCAGATCACGCGCATCCATTTCATCGAATGCCCGGCCAATGGCGGCATGAACTGGCGCGCCGCGCAGATGAACTCACTGCAATTCAGCCACGGCATGGTCAGTTGCGCCGAATGGACCGGCGTCAGGCTGTCGACGCTGCTGGAGGAAGTCGGAATCAAGAAAGAAGCGAAGTGGGCGATGGTCGAAGGTGCCGACGGCGCGCATATGAACCGCAGCCTGCCGCTCGACAAATGTCTCGACGATTGTCTCGTGGTCTACGCGCAGAACGGCGAGGCGCTGCGCCCCGAACAGGGCTATCCGCTGCGGCTGGTGGTGCCGGGCTGGGAAGGCAACATCAACATCAAGTGGCTGCGCCGGATCAAGCTCGGCGACAAGCCCTGGCATTCGCGCGAGGAAACCTCAAAATACACTGACCTGATGCCGGACGGCACCTCGCGCGGCTTCACCTGGCTGATCGACGCCAAATCCGTGATCACCTTTCCCTGCCCGGAAAAGCCGCTCGATGGGCCCGGCCTCTATGAAATCAGGGGACTGGCATGGACCGGCAACGGCAAGATCAGGCGTGTCGACGTGTCCATGGACGGCGGCGTCAACTGGCAGACCGCACGGCTGCACGAGCCGGTGCTGTCGAAAGCGCTGACGAAATTCACCCTGCCCTGGCGCTGGGACGGCCGCCCGGCGCTGGTCGCATCCCGCGTCATCGACGAGACCGGTTACGTGCAACCGACCATTGCGGAGCTGCGAAAGCAGCGCGGCTCGAACTCGGTCTATCACAACAATTCGATCCAGACCTGGCAGGTCAAACCTGACGGAAGCGTCTTCAATGTACAGCTCGCGTAAGATTTGCCTGGCGATGGTGGCCATCCTGCTTACGGCCGGAAGCCTTGCAGGCGCGGCAGAGCCTGGCTCGTTCGGTTACGGCAGCGTAGCGACGCCGGCGCAGATCGCCGGATGGGACATCGACGTGCGCGGCGAGGACGGAGCAGGCCTGCCGCCAGGCAAAGGTACGGTCGACCGGGGCGCCGACGTCTATGCCGAGCAATGCGCGGCCTGTCATGGAACCTTCGGCGAAGGCGAAGGCCGCTTCCCCAAGCTGGTGGGCGGCGTCGGATCGCTCCGGGACGAGCGCCCGGAGCCGACGGTCGGCAGCTACTGGCCGTTCGCCCCGACCCTATGGGACTATATTAACCGCGCCATGCCGATGGCTGCGCCGCACACATTGTCAGCGGATGACGTTTATGCTTTGACCGCCTATATTCTGAGCCTGAACGACCTCGTTCCCAATGAATTCGTTGCCGATCGCAACAGCTTGCCGAAAGTCAAAATGCGCAATCGCGACAATTTCATCTGGACCGACCCGCGCCCCGATACGATGGCAAAGCCCTGCATGAATAATTGCGTCAACGCCGCCGATGTCAGGCTATCGTCGACAGCGGAAGGCAGAGACCTGACGCCGCGCACGACCGGGCCGCTTGATACGATGCAACCGAAATAGAAACGACGGAAACGCCTGTGACCGATCATTCCCTGACGGAATCCGCAAGACTTCTGGCGTCAAGACTTCTGGCGTTAAGGCTCCCGGCGCTCACGCTGACGCTGGTGATCGGCGCTTGCCTGTCGGCAGGCGCGGCGCATGCGCAGTCCGCCGCGGCCGAAGGCCAGAAGCTCGCCTTCGATCGCAGCAAGGGCAATTGCCTGACCTGCCACGTCATCAAGGGCGGCAACCTTCCAGGCTCTATCGGACCGGAACTGATCGACATCAAGAGCAAGTATCCCAATCGCGCAGATCTCGTCGCGATCGTTCACGATGAAACCGAGCGCAATCCCCTGACCGTGATGCCGCCATTCGGACGAAACCGGATTCTGACTCCAAAGGAAATCGAAGCGGTCGTTGATTTCCTGCAAACGCTGTGAAGCAAGACCAAGCGATTTAAGGCTGTGACGTGCGCGCGCACGCTTTAGGAGACGATGGACATGACTGACGTCGGATTTTCGGCCACGCGGCGGCTGATCCTGCAGGGTGCAGGCGCGGTCGCGCTCGTCGGACTCGGTAATCTTCCCTTTGGCCTGACGCCGGTGCTCGCCGCCGCCAACGACAAATATCCGGAAGAGGCGTTCAAGGCCAAGAACGAGGCCGACGCGATCAAGGCGCTCTACGGCAAGACGGCGGAGCCTTCGGACAAGGTCAAGATGGACGCGCCCGAAATCGCAGAGAACGGCGCGGTGGTTCCGATATCGGTGACGACGACGCTGCCGGACGTGACCTCGATCTCGTTCCTGGTCAGCGAAAATCCGGTCGCGCTGGTGGCGTCCTACAAGATTCCGGCCGGCACGCTTCCAAACGTCGCCAACCGCATCAAGATGGCGCGAACCAGCAACGTGATCGTGGTCGTGGAAGCCGGCGGCAAGCTCTACAGCGCCAACAAGGAAGTCAAGGTCACCGTCGGCGGTTGCGGCGGTTAGCGCATGATCCGGAAAAGTGGGCACCGGTTTTCCGACGAGATCATGCGCCAAATAATCAGCTAGGAGAATTCAGATGGCATCGACCATTCGCGTGCGCGCCACTTCGAGCGGCGAGACCACCGAGGTGCAGGCGCTGATCCAGCATCCGATGGATTCCGGCTTCATCAAGGATGCCAAGGGCGAGATCATTCCGCCGCATTTCATCCAGCAACTGACCTTCGAGTATGAAGGCAAGAACGTGTTCACCGCCGACTGGGGCGGTGGCGTGTCCAAGGATCCCTACGTCAAGTTCGCCTTCAAGGGCGGCAAGAAAGGCGACGAGCTGAAGATCAGCTGGGTCGACAACAAGGGCGCCACAGACACCACCACGGCGAAGATCCAATGAAGCTGCGATCCGCTATCTATCTGGCGTCCGCCGCGCTTGCCCTCGCAGCGCTGACGCTTGCGGGCAGCCTGCCCTCTGATGCTGCTGACAAGATCGACCCGGTCGCCGACGCCAAGGCGTTCCAGAAATTCTTCACCGACAAGTTTCCCAAGGTGAAGTTCGAGGATTTCGTCAACGGCCCCTATTCGATGAACGAGGACCTGCACCGGCAGTGGCAGGAGAAGGAGCAATTCCCGCCCTACGAATTCTCGCTCGAGATGGGCAAGGAAATGTTCTCCAAGCCGTTCAAGAACGGCAAGAGCTATGAAGATTGCTTCCCCAACAAGGGCATCGGCATCCGCCAGAACTATCCTTACTTCGATGAGAAGGAAGGCAAGGTCATAACGCTGGAGCTCGCACTGAACCGCTGCCGCGAGGCCAATGGCGAACCGCCGTACTCCTATGTGAAGGACGAAATGGCGGCGCTGACCGCCTACATGGCCTTCACTTCGCGCGGCAAGCCGATGGACATCAAGATCCCGAACGACCCCCGCGCGCTCGCGGCCTACGAGAACGGCAAGGAATATTTCTACACGCGACGCGGCCAGCTAAACTTCTCCTGCGCCACCTGCCACGTGCAGAGCCCGGGCGAGCGCATCCGCGCCGAAATCCTGGCGCCTGCGCTTGGCATCGTCAACGCGATGCCGATCTACCGTTCGGAATGGAGCGGCATGGGCACCACCAGCCGCCGCTTCACCACCTGCAACAGCCAGATCCGCGGCGTGCCGCTGAGCCCGCAGGATGACGAATACCGCAACGTCGAATACTACCTGTCCTATGTCAGCAACGGGCTGCCGATTTCAGGCCCGGGAGCGCGGCCATGAGGAACGTGATGCAGAAATCCGCGTTAATTCTGGCACTGCTTGCCGCGGGTGCGGCATCCGCGCTCGCCGCAGGCTCCGAGGACGACTTCAAGGCGGCTTACGCCGCCGCTGAAGCGGCCAACAAGGAGGCCGGCAAACTGCGCAACCAATGGACCACCACGGCGGCGACGCTGACGGCGGCGAAGAAGGCGGCGGACGCCGGCGATTTCGACAAGGCCACCGCATCGGCCAAGGAAGCCGAGGCCCTCGCGAAGGCTTCGATCTTCCAGGCCACCAGCGAGAAGACCCGCTGGAAGGACATGGAAATTCGCTAGAACATGATCCGGAAAAGTGGAAGCCGATTTTCTGCCAAGATCATGCTCAACAATTAAGAGTCTTTACGACGCGCGGAGACCCGCATGACCATCCGCCGCCGCGATTTCCTGACGCTAGCGGGCGCCGCCACCCTATCGGGCAGCCTGCCACGGTTGGCGCGCGGCGCCGAAAATGCGGGCGTTTACGATCTTGAGCGCTTCGGCAATGCGCGCATTCTGCACATCACCGATACCCATGCGCAGCTTCGGCCGGTGTTCTTCCGCGAGCCTGGCGTCAATATCGGCGTCGGACCGATGCGGGGCAATCCGCCGCATCTGGTCGGAAGGGCGTTTCTCGATCGCTTCGGCATCCGGCCCGACAGTGCCGACGCCTATGCTTTCACCTGCATCGAATTTGAAAAAGCCGCTGGGAGATTCGGCAAGCTCGGCGGCTTTGCGCATCTGAAAACCCTGGTCGACCGGATGCGCAGCGAGGCCGGCGCGGGGCGCGCGTTGCTGCTCGACGGCGGCGACCTCTGGCAGGGCAGCGGGCTTTCCAACACGCTGCAGGGCGCCGACATGGTCGACGCCGCCAACCTTCTCGGCATCGAGGCGATGACCGGCCATTGGGAATTCACCTATGGCGAAAAGACGCTGCGCGCCAACCTCGAACGCTTCAAGGGCGAATTCCTGGCGCAGAACGTCTTCCTCACCGAGGAAGCCGCCTTCAACGACGCCAAGGCGTTCGATCCGGCATCTGGCCGCGTGTTCAAGCCGTCCATCATCAAGGAAATCGGCGGGCGTCGCATCGCCGTAATCGGACAGGCGTTCCCCTACGTGCCGATCGCGCACCCGAAGCGTTTCACACCGGACTGGAAATTCGGCATCCGCGATGAAGAGCTGCAAAAGCTCGTCGATGTCAGTCGCAACACCGACAAGGTCGATGCCGTCATCCTGCTCTCGCATAACGGCATGGACGTCGACCTCAAGCTCGCCAGCCGCGTCACCGGCATCGACGTCATTCTCGGCGGCCATACCCATGACGCTGTGCCGCAGCCGATTGCCGTGACCAATGAAAGCGGCGTCACGCTCGTCACCAATGCCGGCTCGAACGGCAAGTTTCTGGCGGTGCTCGATCTCGAGGTCGGCAAGGGCAAGGTCAGCAATGTGCGATACCGGCTGCTGCCGGTGTTTTCGGAGTTGCTGAAGCCCGATCCGGCGATGCAGGCCCTGATCGACAAGATACGCGCGCCGCATGCGGCGACGCTGGATGAAAAGATCGCCGCCGCCGACCGCCTGCTCTATCGCCGCGGCAATTTCAGCGGCAGCATGGATCAACTGATCTGCGACGCACTGCTCGGCGAACTGAACGCCGAGATAGCGCTGTCGCCGGGCTTCCGCTGGGGCACTACGGCGCTCGCAGGCCAGCCGCTGACGATGGAGGACGTGATGGCGCAGACCGCCGTCACCTATCCGGAGACCTACATCCAGACCATGACCGGCGGCCAGATCAAGGACGTGCTGGAAGACATCTGCGACAATCTCTTCAACGCCGACCCCTATTACCAGCAGGGCGGCGACATGGTCCGCGTCGGCGGGCTCGCCTACACCTGCAGTCCGAACGAGAGCGTGGGCAAGCGGATTTCCGAACTCAAGCTCGACAACGGCCACGCGCTGGAAGCCGGCAAGCGCTACAAGGTGGCGGGGTGGGCCTCGGTCAACGAGCAGAGCGGCGCGCCGGTCTGGGACGTGGTCGCCAAACATCTGCGGTCGGGCAAGCCGCCCAACCGGTCGCCGCCTGGCGTCACGCTGAAAGGCGTCGAGGACAATCCGGGCATTGCGGGACAGGGATGACGGGTTTTTCGACCATCATGCGCACCATCGCCGCGGCGCTTCTGATCGCAGCCGCCGCGCCCGCCGCCCGCTCCCAGCAGGTGCCGCTGCAGGACAAGCCGTTCGCCGAGCACAGAATCGTGCTGCAGCTCTCCGACAACGACCCGCGCAAGCAGGGGCTCGTGCTCAGCGTCGCCAGCAATTTGATGAAGCATTACGACCCCGACAAGGTCGCGATCGAGGTCGTGGCGTTCGGTCCCGGTATCGAGCTGCTGCGCCCGGAAAATCCCAACCGCAAGATGGTCGAGAGCCTGGTGGCGCAGGGTGCGCGTTTCGACATCTGCCTCAACACGGTTGATACAATCGAACGCGAAGCCGGCAAGCGGCCGGAGTTCATTTCAGCAGCGACGCCGGTGCAGGTCGGCGTCGCGCAGATTCTGTTTCTGACGGAGAATGGGTATACGCTGGTGCGGCCGTGACTGCTTCCGCCGTCATTGCCGGCGGACAGATCGCAATACCGCCTCACCGTCATTGCGAGCGAAGCGAAGCAATCCATCTATCCCCGAGCGGAAATATGGATTGCTTCGTCGCTACGCTCCTCGCAATGACGTGGATAGAACTTTTACCATCGTACCGTCAGGCGTGGTACAATTAATGGAACTGCAGGAGCAGGGCTGGAGCCACGTCCGGCCGTAATGTGATAGATTTGAGAAGCAACATCCGGCAGCAGTAGCCATGATCTTTCGTCAGCTCTTCGACAGCGTTTCGGGCACCTACAGCTACCTGCTGGCGAGCCGCGCCGGCGGCGAGGCCTTGATCCTCGATCCCGTGCTGGAGAAAGCCGACCGCTACTGCCAGCTCCTGCGCGAACTGGATTTGCGGCTGGTGAAGGCGGTCGACACCCATCTGCACGCCGACCACGTCACGGGCCTCGGCGAATTGCGCGACCGCACCCAGTGCATCACCATCATGGGCGAGCAGAGCAAGGCCGACGTGGTGTCGATGCGGGTTTCCGACGGCGACAAGGTGATGATCGAGGGGCTGAGCCTCGACGTCATGTACACGCCCGGCCACACCGACGATTCCTACTCTTATTTGATGGGCGACCGCGTCTTCACTGGCGATACGCTTCTGATCCGCGGCACCGGCCGCACTGACTTTCAGAACGGCTCTTCGCGCGCGCAATACGAATCGATCTTCAACCGGCTGCTGAAATTGCCGGATGAAACCATGGTATTCCCCGCCCACGACTACAAGGGCGACACGGTTTCCACCATCGGCGAGGAGCGGCGTTATAATCCGCGCCTTCAGGTGCGCTCGGTCGACGAATATATCGAGCTGATGGCCAATCTGAAGCTGCCGAACCCGAAGATGATGGACGTGGCGGTACCCGCCAACATGCATGTCGGCCTGCATCAGGAGGATCTCGCCAGGCAGGGGCTCGCGCTCTCTGCCCGCGACGCGATCAACCGTCTCGGCCGGCCCGACATCCTGCTGGTGGATTTGCGCGAAACCAGCGAGCGCGCCAAGCACGGCACGATCTCGGGCGCGCTGCATGCGCCCTACCCCGGCATCGCCGAGAGCCTCAAGCCCGGCGGCATGCTGCGCGAAGTCGCCGCCGCCACCGGCCGCCGCGTGGTGTTCTTCTGCGCCTTCGGCGAACGCTCCGCGATGGCGGTAGCCGCCGCCAAGAGCGCGGGGCTCGCCAACACCGCGCATATCGAAGGCGGGATTGACGCGTGGAAGAAGGTAGGTGGGCCGGTGGTGATGGGGTAGTCTTTATGGGGGCCGTCGTCCCTGCGAACGCAGGGACCCATACGCCGCGGCGCCGATGATGGAAGGCAGTGGCAGACGCCTTGCTTGAATTATAACGTCCTGTGGTTATGGGTCCCTGCGTTCGCAGGGACGACGAGATAGTTTTGCCGGGACATCACCGCCCCACCCGCTTCACCTCCGCCGTCAGCGCATCCAGCGCATCCGCCAGCATCACGCCGCCGCACTCGGTCAGCCGTTCCGGAATCACGATGCGCTTTTCCGGCGGATAAAAACGCTCCAGCGCCGGATGCAACAGGAACGCCTGGCCGTCGTCCCTCGCGGTGTCGCCGGCCTGCGACACCACGATGAAGTCCGGCCGTAAGTTCACGATCGCTTCCAGCGAAGCAAAGCCGCCGAAGGCAAAGCCGAGATCACCGGCGGCGCTGCGCAGCCCGGTCTCGCCGAGCAGCGAACCGACAAAGCTGTCGCTTCCCGCCACCCAGCCGCGCCGCGATAGCGGCAGCACGCGATAGTGCCGTTCCGACACCGCGCGGCGGGCGCGCGCCAGCGCCGCATCGAGCCGCGCGATTTCCGCGGCCGCGCGATCGGGATGACCGGTGATGTCGCCGGCTTCGCGAATCTGCTGCCGCGCTTCATCGAGGGTTCGCGGCACCGCGAGTTCGGCGAGACGAAGCCCCTTGGCCTTCAACAGTTCCCGCGTCGAGCGCTTGTCGAACGCGCTGGCGACGACGATGTCGGGCCTGATGAGCAGTACATCCTCGGCTCCTCCTGATAACACCGGATAGCGGCTGATGTCGCCCGCCTGCGATTGCCAGCCGTCCCGCGAAAACCGGCTCAATCCCAAGATCTGTTCGGGATCGGCCAGCGCCAGCAGCAATTGGTCGGTGCAGACATTCATCGACACCAGGCGCGGCAGATTGGCTGCGAACGCAGTGCTGCCCGGCAACGCAAGCGCCATCACCGCGACCAGAAATGCCAGATATCGGCCCATCAGATATCCGCCCACGGCACGATCACGGCCTCGCGCTGGAATTCCGCGCGATAGGCCGAGATCCTGAACACGTCAGCCATCACCTGCTCGGACAGCGCTACCGCCGGCCCGCCCTGCGACACCAGGCGGCCTTCGCGCAGCACCAGCACATGGTCGGCAAACCGCGCCGCCAATCCCAGATCATGGGTCACGACAATGACGAGCACGCCCTTGTCGGCGGTCGCGCGCAAATTCTTCATGACGTCGATCTGATGCCGCGGGTCGAGCGAGGCGGTCGGCTCGTCGGCCAGGATGACCGGCGCCTCCACCGCCAGCGCGCGGGCCAACGCGACGCGGCTGCGCTCGCCGCCGGACAATTCCGTGACGCGGCGGTCGCTGAACTCGATCACGTCGACCGCCTGCATCGCGCGCAACACCGCCTCGGTATCTTTCGGCGACAGGCGCGCCGGATCGGTGGCGCCATGCGGATAGCGGCCGAGCGCGACGATGTCGCGCGCCGGCAGCGGCCAATGCACGACATGCCCCTGTGGCAGATAGCCGAAGCGTTTTGCGCGCTCGCGCAGCGGCAGCGAAGCCAGTGCGACGCCGCCGATCTCGATCTCGCCTTCGGACGGGATCAATCCCGACAGCGCGCGCAACAGCGTGGTCTTGCCGGCGCCGTTCGGCCCGACCAGCGCCACCAGATGTCCCGGCGACAGCGCGAGCGAGACATCCTTCAGCACGACGCGGCCGGCGAGCCTTACGCCAAGCCCCCTTGCGGTCAACAGTGCCGTCTCGCTCATGCGACACCTCCGCCGAGCGCGCGGCGTTCGCGCATGATCAGGTAGAGGAAGAACGGCACGCCGATGATCGAGGTCAGCACGCCGACCTTGATGTCCGATGTCGAGGGGATGATGCGCACCGCGATATCGGCCGCCAGCAGCAGCGCCGAGCCTGCGAGCGCGCTCGGCACCAACAGCCGCCCCGGATCATGCCCGATCAAGGGCCGCATCAGATGCGGCGCGACAAGCCCGATGAAGCCGATAGTGCCGGTAACGGCGACCGCACCGCCGACGCCGAGCGCGACGCCCGAAATCACGAACAGCCGCAAACGGCCGACATCGACGCCGAGACTTTGCGCGGTTTCCTCGCCCAGGCTCAGCGCGCGAAACGCATGGCGCTGGCTGAACAGCATGATCCCGCCGGCAATGATGAAGGGAAATGCCAGCATGACATGCTGAAAGCTGCGGTCCTCAAGCGAACCGAGCAGCCAGAACGCGATCTCCAGCACCAGAAAGGGATTGGTGGCAAGGTTCATCACCAGCGCGGTGGCAGCTCCGGCAAAGCTCGAAATCGCAAGCCCCGAGAGAATGAGGATCAAAAGCCCGGCATTGCGGCCGGCGATCGAGAGCAGCATGAATACCGAAGCGAATGCCGCACAGATCGCCGCGACCGGCAGCGCGTAGGAGCGCACATCGGCCAGCCCCAGCGCGATCACCAGCACCGCACCGAACGCGGCCGATTGCGGCGCGCCGAACAGATCGGGCGAAGCCAGCGGATTGCGCAACAGGCCCTGCAGCGATGCGCCTGACAGCCCGAGGATGGCGCCGATCGCCAGCGCCAACAGCGTCCGCGGCAGGCGGATTTCCCGCACGATCACCTGCGAAACCTCGCTGCCGCCGCCGAACAGCGCTTCCGCCACGGCAAGCGGCGACAGCCGCACCGGACCAATACCCAGCGAGATCAGCACCAGCAGCCCAACGAGGGCGGCAAGCGCCGCGGTCGCGCCGATCCGCCGGCGCGCGGCATCCTCGTTAGTCACGGTTACAGCCTCAACACTCATCGATCGTCCTAAAGCAGGTTTACCCGCTCCGGTACAGGAGCTGAGGCAGCAGTGCTCATGCGGCAAAAATAGCGCACTCGTCCAGTTGACATCGCGAGCGCGCCCAAGGCGGATTGACTCGAACTTTGGCAAACTTCTACCATAGTTCCCGACGGTTCCCGTTTTGGGGATCAAAAGGGAATGCGGTGCGGGGAAGTCCCCCAATTCCGCGGCTGCCCCCGCAACTGTAAGCGGCGAATCCTTCGTCATAGGCCACTGGGAATCTCGGTCCTGGGAAGGCGACGATGGGTAACGACCCGCGAGCCAGGAGACCTGCCGTCAGCCGTGGTCACACGCGAAGATGTCGGTCGGGGAGTACAGGCATTAGCTTCACCTAAGCTGCATTAGCACATGGTGAGACTTGGTTCGCTGTGACGTGCCACTGACGTCATACCGAGGTCTGAACCATGTCTTCCATCATCGCCACGCGGCAGCGCCGCTACTGGCTTGCCTCCAGTTTCCTGGTGCCCATCGTATCGCTCGGCATTTCCGGCGCGCAGGCGCAGCAGACGCCATCCGAGCAATTGCCGCCGATCGAGATCACCTCGCCCACCGACCCGAACCGGACCCGCGCCAGGCCGACCTACGATGAGCCATCAACCTCGCGACGCGTCGTACCGGCGGCGGCGCCGTCGAGAGGCACGCGGCCCGCAGCCGGGCCCGGCTCCAACGTCGCATCGCAAAGCGCCTCGCAAGGCGCGGGCGGAAGCGGCGGCCGGCAATTCTCCGGCATCGTCGGCACGGCGTCGACCGTTATTACCGCCGAAGAGATCGCGCATTCGCCGGCTCAAACCGTTCAGGAGATCATCGCGCAGGTGCCGGGCGTGCAGCTGACCAGCCTCTATGGCGGCGTCAACGGCGCCAAGACGTCGGTCGACCTGCGCGGCTTCGGCGCGTTCGCGACCTCAAATACCCTGGTCCTCATCAACGGCCGAAGGCTCAACGACATCGACATGGCCGGCGTCGATCTCTCGACCATTCCGCGCGATTCGATCGAGCGCATCGAAATCACGCGCGGCAACAGCGGCGCGGTGCTCTACGGCGACAACGCGGTCGGCGGCGTCATCAATATCGTCCTGAAGAACGGCGTCAGCGGCCCGCCGGTCGCCATGCGCGCAGAGGCCGGGGTTGGCTCCTTCAATCAGCGCATGGCGTCGGTTTCGACTGCGCTGAATTCGGGACCATGGTCGACGTCATTCTACGGCAACGCCATCAAGTCCGACGGCTACCGCGTCAACAACGCGCTCGACCAGCGCAATGGCGTCGGCAATCTCAATTACACCACGCCCGACCTGAAGGCATTCCTTACGGTGACCGGTGACGACCAGAAGCTCGGTTTTCCGGGCGGACGCACCGTCGATCCCTCGATCGGGCTAAATCAACTCGTCACCGATCGCAGGGGCACAAATACGCCGTTCGATTACGGCAACCAGCAGGGCGCCAGCGCGACCGCCGGATTCACCAAGACCCTGTGGGACGGCGCCGAACTGATCGTCGATGGCGGCGTCAGAGACAAGAAAACCCAAAGCGGATTCTTCGGCGCGATACCGTTTGCGTCGCCATTTCCGAGCTTCTCCTCCACCTATAACGACGCATCATTGCAGACCTGGTCGATCACGCCACGATTGAGCATCAAGAACTTGATCCTCGGGGTGCCCTCACAGATCCTGACCGGTATCGATTATTACGATGCGACGTTCCGCCAGGACCGCGGGGCGTTCAAGGGCCTTGCGCCGACCCACATCTACGATCTGTCGCAGCAGACGCTGGCCGGCTACTGGCAGCACACGGTAGGCCTGTTGCCGACGACCGATTTCTCCTATGGCGCCAGGATTCAAAACACCAGCCTGAGCGCCCGGGATCGGTTCGACGCCAACGCGCCCGGTTGCGCCATGTTCTTTAATTGCAGCGATCAAGCCTCCCCGCTGGACAGCAACGAGACGCAATACGCCTTGCACGTCGGGCTCGAGCACCGGCTCAACAACACATTCTCGCTGTTTGGCCGCGCCGCGCGCGCGTTCCGTACTCCGACCGTCGATGAACGCGTCTCCAGCGGCCCTTTCTTCGTTCCGGGGACCTTTCAGCTGAAAACCCAGACCTCGCACGACATCGAAGGCGGCTTCCGCGTCAAGGCCGGCGCATTCCAGATGCAATCGAGCATCTACGGTATGGACCTCGAGAACGAGATCCATTTCATTCCGGCGCTGTTCTTCAACGTGAACCTCGGTCCAACCCGCCGCTACGGCTCCGAGACCAGCGCGTCGCTGCGTGTCAGTGACAGCCTGTCGCTACGGGCGGGCGCAGCCTACACGCGTGCCGTCTTCCGCGAAGGGCCGTTCGCCGGCAACGACGTGCCGCTGGTTTCCCGCTACACAGCGATGGGCGGCGTGACCTGGAACATCTGGCAGAACTACCTGGTGTTCGATGCCACGCTGCGCGCCTGGAGCGAACGCACCATGGACAACGACCAGGCCAACACCCAGCGCCGCATCCCGGCCGACGCCACCGTCGATTTGAAACTGAGCGGCGCTTATGAACACTTCTTCTGGTCGCTGAGCGTGAACAACCTGTTCGATGCGCTGTACTACGACTACGCAATCGCGAGTTCGTTTACGCCAGGCCGCTTCTCGGCCTATCCGCTGCCCGGAAGGACCTACATGGTGAAGGTCGGCGCGACGTTCTGACCGCAATAGCCGGTTCGGCGCCCTGCCGAACCGGCTTGTCCTGACCTGACAGGACGGTATTCTCCTTGCGCCTATTGCCCGGGAGAATGCTTTTTCATGCCTGACCCGCTTCCGTTCCGCAGGCGACGATGAGCGCCGCAGCCATCGATCTCCTGCCGCGGGAAATATCCAATCCCGATACGCAATGGAGCCTCGGCACCTTCGGCGCCATCGCCGAATTTTCGCGCGACCCTGACGAGCCGGTGCGTTTGAGCCAAACGCCTGAGGCCGTTTCGGCCGTGACGGCGCGCGGCGGCATTGCCCTCAAACCGCATCCCGCCATCCGCCCCTTCGCGTCGGAAGGCATCACCAGGACCGGGTGGAATCAACGGGTCGCGCTTTGCCTGCCGCGAGATGATTGCGCCATGCACCAGCGCATTGCGCTAACGGAGATCGGCCCTGATCACGAAGCGCCGCGCGAGGAAGACCGGAATTCTGTTCTGTTCGATCTGGGTTTCGGCGCGCTGCAGATCGATTGCTGTATTCGAATCGACGATCGCAGCCTCGTCGCGCGATTGCGCGAACACGCCGGCCGCGCCGTGTTCGAGCCCGGCAATCCCGCCATGGCAATGATCCTCGCGGCCAATCCGCACCGCGTCTTCATCAGCCGGCTCGGCCGCATCGAGGTCTATCAGCCGATCCCGACGCCCTCGGGCAAGAGCCCGGAGGGACCGCACACGCACGTGCTGCCGCGGCTCCTGCAAAGCCGGCGAACCCATCCCGCGACCGAGCCGGTGCCTCAGGGGTGGATTCCCTGCGCGCATCTCTATCCGCCGCATCCGGCGCGGGACGGCCTCGGCGAGGCCCGGCCGTTCGACGCCACGCACCATCATGCCTTTCAGCGGATGATGGCCGCGTGCGGCGATCCCGC
This sequence comes from Bradyrhizobium algeriense, assembly GCF_003062295.1. GTDB lineage: Bacteria > Pseudomonadota > Alphaproteobacteria > Rhizobiales > Xanthobacteraceae > Bradyrhizobium > Bradyrhizobium algeriense. The sequence continues at coordinate 124,380 of NZ_PYCN01000016.1, forward strand.
AGCCCTTGCGACCAAGCAGCGGGTGGTCGATGCGGTGCTTGCCGGCGAGCCGCCCACGGCGGTGGCCTGCGACCGCCACGGCCGGATCAGCGTCCGCATCGCATTGCGGCAGATGAAGTCGCTGGGCCATGCGTCGGCGGCGCTGAGCGCCTGGCTGGCGAGCTTCGATTCTGCGGCCCCCGACGAGGCCGACGACGACGCGGCCCTTCAAAATGAGGGCTGATTTGACAAGAAAGTGCGGCTTTTTCGACCGAAAATAACATCCTCTGCGCCCCGATCCGTGATAAACCGCCCCGAGACTGCTCGACGATATCTGTCGTGATTTCAGAGGTATGACATGGACGATGAGCCGAAGAGCGCCGCCGAACTGAAGGAGATTCGGCTGAATAGGAAGCGCACCCAGGAAGTCGAAGGCATCAAGGCGATGGCCGAGATCGCCGCCGCCGACATCGCGATCCGAAAGCGAACCGAGAAGTTGCGTGCCCTGCGTCTGGCAAAGGAAGCGGCCGACCGTGAGAACCCGCCGGAACCGGCGGTCAAAAGCAAGGCCAAGACCAAGGCCGCGAAAAGAGGCTGACCTGAAATGACTAAAGAAGATCGTGATCGCGCCCAGGCCCGCGCGGACAAGGTGACTAAGGCCGCCCAGGACGCGAGATCCGGCAAGGCCGAACGCGACGCCAGCGCCAAGGCTGTGCTCGACAATATGGCGAAGCTGAAGGCGTTGCGTCTCGCGCGCGAGGCAGCCGAGCCGCAACGTGCTCCCGCCGCGAAGGCCGCAAGGAAGGCGCCCGCCAGCACCAAGCGCTCGAACGAGAAGCCGGTGGCCTTGTCCGACTGGCTGGCGAGCCAGCAGAACGGCGGACGGCGAACCTGAGGCAGGACTCTTAGGTAGGACTCTTACGGGTGTCTCGTCACGCCCGGGCAAAAGCGCGAAGACGCGCTTCGCGCTTTTGCCGGGCCGAAACGAAAAGTCGGTCAGATATCCGCAGCGTTACGCCGGCCCAGGCCAATCGATCATCGAACGCGTCTTGTTCTCGGCGTCATAGACCTGCACCTGAAGCATCTGGAACCTGTTCTTCAAGGCCATGCCCGCCTCTTCGGCGGCCTCGACTGTCTCGTGATGTGATTTGAAATGACCGTCCACCACCAGCGAGTAACCGGTGGTCGGCGCCTTGTCGGCGCGGATGGTTTTGCGCGGCTGCGGTTCTTCCGCCGCAGGGCGGGGCTTCTTCATGCTGGCTCCGTGTGAAAGCCCTTTTGGACTGAACGCCGCAAAAAGGGCAGGAAAGTTCTTGTGGCCGGCGCTAACATGCCGGCCCAACGCGATCGGATTGAGATCATGCCGATACTCCGAATCGGCAAGCAGAGCAACGTCGATTCATCCGACGAAAAAGGCATCAGATGGGCGGAACTGGCAGGAAGAACGAGCCTCCGAAGCCGGCGGACGACAAGCCGAAAAAGCAGGAACGTCCGCCGGTCGAGGACGATGATTACGAGGACGGCGACATCGCCACACCGAAGCGCGATCGCCACGGCAATGATGATGAGCCGTTGTAACGGTTGGAACTTCGTAGGGTGGGCAAAGCGACTTGTCCGCCGTAGCTCAACGAGCGAAGGCGGAAGCGTGCCCACCATCGATATCACGGTCGAGGATAGGTGGTGGGCACGGCGCAAAGAGCGCCTTTGCCTACCCTACGGCTCACACACCAAACTCTTCCCCCTCGATCATTCGAATACTCGCAAGATCGAGCAGATGCGCGCCAAAACCGCCGCGTGGTTTTGCAGGATCAGGCATGTCGGATCATTGCCGCGGCGGGCCGCGTTTGTCTCCCGTTTTTAGCGATGCAATCGGCGTAGACCTGCCCTCCGCCGGGGCAGCCATGCAGCGGTATTCATGGACAAATAGCCGCTGGACGATATTTTCGCCGGTGCCCAGAGCCTTTTTCCGTTCCGATGGAATCGGAACGGGGCTCTGGATTTTCGATTTGACGCGTTTTCTTGACGCGAACCGGTCCCCACTTCGCTGGAAAACGCTTCAGCCGGGCCGTAAGTGACACGGGATTTTGAGCTGACATGGTCGACATTCTGGCCGCACCGCAACAAGCCAAAGCGGACACATCGCTGCGCACGCTGGCTGCGATTTCGGTTGCCCATTGGGTCAGCCATTTCCATCTCTTCGTGCTGCCGATGCTGTTTCCGTTCCTCAAAGAACAGCTTGGCGTCGGCTATATCGAGCTCGGTTTTGCGCTCACCGTGTTCGGCGTCGTCTCCGGCCTGACGCAGGCGCCAATCGGCTATCTCGCCGACCATATCGGCGCGCGCAAAGTGCTGCTGATCGGCCTCACCGTCGGCGGCCTGGCGCTGATCATGCTCGGCCTGCATCTGAGCTACGTCTCGCTGATCGTCTGCGCCGCGCTGCTTGGGCTCGCCAACAGCGTCTATCACCCGTGCGACTACGCGATCCTGTCGACGCATATGGATGAAGCGCGGATGGGCCGCGCGTTTTCGGTCCACACCTTTGCGGGCTTCCTCGGCGGCGCGGTCGCGCCGGCGATCATGGCCGCGCTGGTGGCAATCGTCGGCGGGCTCGGCGCGCTGATCGTGGCCGGCGCCGTCGGCCCGGTTGTGGCGCTGCTGTTGATCGCCGTCCGTATTCCCGATGCGAGCTCGGCTGATCGCAAGGAAGATGGCGCTGACGCGCCGAAGCAAAGCGTCATCACGCCCGCGATCATCATGCTGACGTTCTTCTTCATGCTGCTCGGCCTCTCCAATGCAGGCATCAGCAATTTCGGCGTCGTCGCGCTGATGAGCGGCTATGGCGTGACCTTCTCGGCCGCCAATATCGCGCTGACAGCGTTTCTCGGCGCCAGTGCTGCCGGCGTGCTGGCCGGCGGCTATCTGGCCGACCGCACCACGCGCCACGGACAGGTCGCCGCCGCCTGCTTCGGGATCAACGCGGTCATCGTGCTGGTAATTGCGACGACCAGCCTGGCGCCGGCCGTGCTGACCGCGGCGATGGGCATCGCCGGATTCCTCGGTGGCGTGATCGCGCCCTCCCGCGACATGCTGGTCCGCAATGCCGCACCTCCGGGTGCCGCCGGAAGAGCTTTCGGCATCGTGTCGACCGGATTCAATTTCAGCGGCATCCTCAGCCCGTTGTTGTTCGGCTGGATCATGGACCAGAACATGCCGCATTGGGTGTTTGGCGCCTCCGTCGCCTTTATGGTCATGACGGTGCTGCTGGCGCTCGTAACCGACCGCAAGCCGCAGAGCCGGTCAGAGGGCTCGGTCAAGGACCTAATGCATTCCTGAGGCTCATCCCGGGCGGTTGACAGCATCAGGGGACGTCGGATGATGCGCCAACAAAAACCATAACCGGGATGGAAGCCATGACCTCGACCCCCGACCTCGTGATCCGCGGCGGCACCATTGCCGATGGCAAGCGTGGCGAATTGTTCGAAGCCGATGTGGCTATCTCCGGCGGTCGCATCACAGAAGTCGGCAAGGTTTCCGCGAAGGGCAAGGAAGAGATCGACGCCAAAGGCAAACTGGTCGCGCCCGGCTTTGTCGACGTCCACACCCATTATGACGGCCAGGTCACCTGGAGCCAGGACATCACGCCCTCGTCGCAGAACGGCGTCACGACAGCGATCATGGGCAATTGCGGCGTCGGTTTTGCGCCGTGTCGCCCGGCCGATCATTTCAGGCTGATCCAGTTGATGGAGGGCGTCGAGGATATTCCCGAGCCGGTGCTGAGCGCCGGCATTCCCTGGGCCTGGGAAAGCTTTCCGGATTACATGGACTGGCTGTCGAAGCGGAATTTCGACATGGATATCGGCGCGCAACTGCCGCATGCGGCGCTACGCGTTTACGTGATGGGCGAACGCGGCGCGCGGCGCGATCCCGCAACGCCTGAGGACAACAAGGCGATGGCGGCGCTCGCCGGAAACGCCGTGCGATCGGGCGCACTCGGCTTCTCGACCTCGCGCACCCTCAACCACCGCACCTCGACCGGCGACTACACGCCGACGCTGAAAGCGGGCGAAGATGAATTGACCGCGATCGCCAGCGCGATGCACGGCGTCGGCCGCAGTGTGCTGCAATTCGTGCTCGACCAAAGCACCGTCGACGAAGATCTGCCGATGATGCTGCGGGTCGCTGAAAATACCAGATGCCCGATCTCGTTTTCTGTGGCCCAAGCCGACAAGGCGCCGCGGCGCTGGCGCCAGACGATGGACACCATCAACGAAGCCGCCGCCCGCGGCCTGTCGATCACGACACAGATTGCCGCGCGTCCCGTCGGGCTGCTGCTTGGGTTGGAATTGTCGCGCAATCCATTCCAGACTCATCCGAGCTACCGCGCGATCGCCAAGCTGCCGCTGGCTGAGCGGCTGACGCATTTGCGCCGGCCCGAAGTGCGCGCCGCGATCCTGAGCGAGACGGCTACGGCGACCGACGATCCGCTGTTCTTCCGGCCAAACTACGACAAGATGTATCTGCTCGGTAATCCCCCGGACTACGAGCAGCCGCCGGAAAATGCGCTCGGCCCGCAAGCCCGCCGCCAGGGCCGGCAGCCGGAAGAGCTCGCCTACGAGGCGATGCTGACGGACGAGGGCCGCGGCATGCTCTATGTGCCGTTCCTCAATTATGCCGACGGCAATCTCGATGCTGTACATGAGATGCTGCGCGAACCAAGCGCCGTGCCGGGCCTCTCGGACGGCGGCGCGCATTGCGGCATCATCTGCGACGCCAGCTTCCCGACCTATCTGCTGACGCACTGGACCCGCGACCGCAGCCGCGGCGAAAAACTTTCGATCCCGTTCGTGGTGGCAGCGCAGTCGCGCAAGACCGCGCTCTCGGTCGGCCTCTACGACCGCGGCGTGATCGCGCCGGGGTTCAAGGCCGACGTCAACGTGATCGATTACGACCGGCTGCATCTGCATCCGCCAAAGGTGCATTACGACCTGCCGGTCGGCGGCCGCCGCCTGATGCAACAGGTCGACGGCTATGAGGCCACCATCGTCTCCGGCGTGGTGACGCAGCGTGGCGGCCGGGCCACCGGCGCGCGCCCGGGCAAACTGGTGCGCGGCGCGCAGGGCTCAAAGCCGCAGTTCGACGCGGCGGCGAGTTGAGCTGGTTCAACAGATGCGGTGTCGTCCCTGCGAACGCAGGGACCCATACGCCGCGGCCCATCGTTCGTGGCGATGTGGCAGACGCCTCGCTTAAGCAATCAACATCGGTGGTTATGGTCCCTGCGTTCGCAGGGACGACGGATAGAGTTGCCATTCCGCTCACGCGAATTTCGGCTGTACCGTCGCCTGAGCCATCAGCCGCTTGCGCTCGGTATTCGGCCAGAGCAGCAACAGCCCGAGCAGCCCCGACGCCGCCATCACCACCGCATTGATGGTGAAGCCGGTCATGTAGCCGTCGAGCGGCACCGCCGCATTCTGGATCACGACGCCCATCACCAACGGGGCAATGAATCCCGCCAACGTATAGATCGCGCCATAGATCGCGAGCACGGCGCCACGCTGCTGCACCGGCGTGAATTCGCCGAGCATCGGCGGACAGACGACGTAGATCGAACCGCAGAGCCCGGAGCCGACCACGAGGAACGCGACCTGCCATCCCGCGCCGTTGACGGACGGCAGTACCGCGAGGATCAGCCCGCCGACAATCAAGGGCACCGACCCGAGCACGCCGCGAGCGCCGCGCGTGGTGTATCCGCGCGTCAGCATCACCTGCGAAATCCAGCCCGTCAGCAGCACGATAGTAGCGCCGAACACCCAGGGCAGCACCGAAACCCAGCCTGCATCCTGTTGCGAAAAGCCGAGCCCCTTGACGATGAAGGGCGTGAACCAGGTCAACCCGAGCGACAGCGCCCAATAAGCGCCGAAGGTCGCGGCGCAGCAGCCGATGAACGTTCGCGAGGTCAGAAGCTGGAAGTAAGGTACGCGCTGGTCGCCAGCCGCCGTTGTGACCGTCTGCACCAGCGGCCCTTCCTTGCCCATTACCAGCCACGCCACGACCCACATCAGGCCGACCACGCCGAGCGCGCCGAAGGCGTAGTGCCAGCTATGATTGACGATGATCCAGTTCAGCGCCGGCACCGCGAGGATCACGCCGAAGGCCGAGCCCTGCGAGAGAATGGCGGTGGGGAGCGTTCGCTTCTCGTCGGGAAACCACTTGTAGACTGCGTGCGCCGCCACCGCGAAGGCCGGCCCCTCGCCCGCGCCGAGGATGATGCGGCAGATCACGAGCGTGGTGAAACCGACGGTGCCGACCATTGGAAACTGCGCTACCGACCAGATCACCGCCATCGCGAGCAGCACCCAGCGGGTGTCGACGCGGTTGACGATGAAGCCGACGACGATGGCCGAGATCGAAAACAGGATGAAGAACGAGGAGCCGAGGAAGCCGAACTGTTCCGGCGAAAGCTTCAACTCGTCCATGATCGGTGCGCCGGCGAGGCCGACCACGATCTTGTCGGCAAAGTTCACCAGCATGAACAGGAACAGCAGGAAGGTGACTGTCCATGCGCCCTTAAGTGTCCCCTTGGGCGTCGGCTGCGCGGTCATGGCTGGTTTCCCCGTTTATCTTTGCAGGCTCTGTAAGATCGGCCGGTTTCGATGCTACAAGGGGGCTCGCGGGCAAGGCAACCCGGATTTTCCGCGGATGCAGCTTGCGCAACTGCCGGCTGCTGCGGCAGGCGCGCGCCACAACCGGATCACGATCACGTCGCGGCGCGATTGAGGCGTGATCCGGGGCGTCCGCCCTGATATGTTGCATGCCATCACGTCAGGGGATTTTCATGGTCAGATCGGTCCATCGTCGCGCATGACCAACGGCAATCCCAACGTGCTTCATGTGACCGGCCTGACCAAGAGCTACCGCACGGCCGGCGAAGAGGTCGCGGTGCTGCGCGGGGTGAACCTCTCGGTCGCCGCGGGCGAGAGCGTCGCACTGACGGGCGAATCCGGCAGCGGCAAGAGCACGCTCCTGCACCTGATCGCAGGGCTCGATGCAGCCGATGCCGGCGAGATCAGGCTGGCCGATGCACAGGTCTGCGAACTCAACGATGCCGGACGCGCGGAATTGCGCCGCGACCGGCTCGGTCTGGTGTTTCAGCAATTCAACCTGATTCCGAGTCTCACGGTGGAAGACAATTTGGTTTTCCAGTCGCGCATTGCCGGCCGTCATGACGCGGCCTGGCACCGCGAACTGGTGGAGCGGCTCGGGCTCGGCAATTTCCTCAAACGCTATCCCGAGCAATTGTCCGGCGGCCAGCAACAACGCGTCGCGATCGGCCGGGCCCTGGCGGTGAAGCCGCTGCTGCTGCTGGCGGACGAGCCTACCGGCAATCTCGACGAGGACACCGCCGACGAGGTGCTGGCGCTGGCGCGCGATCTGGTGGCGCGCAGCGGCTGCGGTTTTCTGATGGTGACCCACAGCGAACGGCTCGCCGCCACGCTCGACCGGCGGGTCAACCTCCACGCCGGGGTGATCGCGTGAAGCGCGCGCTGTGGACGCTGGCCGTGTTGCTGAGCCATTGGCGGCGGCATCCAATGCAGCTTGCGACCCTGCTGATCGGATTGATCTCGGCGACCGCGCTGTGGAGCGGCGTGCAGGCGCTCAATCAGCAGGCGCGCACCTCCTACGATCGCGCCGCCGCCACGTTTGGCGGGACGCGCACCGCCATGCTGGTCGCCCGCAGCGGCGCAAGCTTTCCGCAAAAGCTCTTCGTCGATTTGCGCCGCGCCGGCTGGCCGGTCTCGCCGGTGCTCGAAGGCCGCATCCAGATCGAGGGACGCTCGTTCCGGCTGCTGGGCATCGAACCGGTGACGCTGCCCGCGGAAGTCGGCAACGCGCCTGCGGTCGGCAGAGCCGATCTGCTATCCTTCATGACGCCACCGGGCGCGATGCTGGTGGCGCCGGAAACGCTTTCCGATCTCAAGCTCGCGGAGGGCGCGCGCCCGGAGGCCAATGGCGGCGCATTGCTGCCGCCGCTGCGCGTGCAGCCGAATCTCGTACCCGGCGTACTGGTCGTCGACATCGGCATCGCGCAGGGCCTGTTGAAAATGCCGGATCAGCTTTCGCGCCTCCTGATCGGCAAGACGGCGGCCAGACGCGCAACCCTTGAAAGCATTGCCGGCGACAGGCTTCGCCTGGTCGAGCCCGATGCGGAGACCGACCTCGAACGCCTCACCGACAGTTTTCACCTGAACCTGACCGCGTTCGGGTTGCTGTCATTCTTTGTCGGGCTCTTCATCGTCAATTCGGCGATCGGGCTTGCCTTCGAACAGCGGCTGCCGGTGCTGCGCACGTTGCGCGCCTGCGGCGTCTCGGCGCGGATGCTCAACGCCGTGCTGGTGCTTGAGCTGGTGTCGCTGGCGCTGGTCGCGGGGCTGATGGGCCTCGTGTGCGGCTACTTCATCGCCGGTGCGCTGCTGCCCGACGTCGCCGCATCGCTGCGTGGACTTTATGGCGCGCAGATTCCGGGGCATCTGACGCTCAAGCCGCAATGGTGGATCGCGGGCATCGCCATCAGCATAACCGGCGCGCTCGCGGCCGCCGCCGCCAGCCTGACCAAGGCGCTGCGGCTGCCGCTGCTCGCCACCGCCCAGCCCTACGCGTGGCAACAGGCGCAGCGGCGCTGGCTGACCTACCAGAGCGCGCTGGCGCTCGCCGCGTTCGCGGCCGCGGCCGGCCTGCTCTGGTTCGGCGATTCCCTGATTTCGGGGTTTGCCGTGCTCGCGGCGCTGATGCTCGGCGCGGCGCTGATCCTGCCGATGTTTCTGGAATTCATGCTGTCGCTTGGTCAGCGCTATGCGCGAACCCCGGTCAGCGTCTGGTTCTGGGCCGACAGCCGTCAGCAGCTATCCGGGCTGTCGCTCGCCTTGATGGCGCTGTTGCTCGCACTGTCCGTCAATGTCGGCGTCTCCACCATGGTCGAGAGTTTCAGCCGTACGTTCCTGGTCTGGCTCGACGGGCGGCTGGCGGCGGATGTCTATGTCAACGCCGCCAACGACGCCCAGGCAACCGAGATCACGGCGTGGCTGCGCGAGCGCCCCGAGGTCGAGGCGGTCCTGCCCGGCGCCCGCGCCGACACGCAATTGGCGGGCGCGCCGATCGAGGTGCTGGGCCTGCCCGATCACGCCACCTATCGCGACAACTGGCCGCTGCTGCAAGCGGTCGACAATGCCTGGATCAAGCTTCGTCCCGGCAATGCGGCCCTCGTCAGCGAACAACTGGCGCGGCGCCTGCACCTTTCTGTCGGCGACCGCATCGAGGTATCAGCGTCAGGCGGAAACTGGGCACTCGACGTGGTCGGCATCTATGCTGATTATGGCAACCCCAAGGGCCAGATCGCGGTGAACTACGCCGCGCTGACGCGGCGCTTTCCGGAAATCCCGCTGACGCGCATGGGATTGCGGGTCGCCTCACCAAATATCCCGGCATTGATATCGGCACTGCAGGAAAAATTCGCGCTCGACGACCGCAATGTCGCCGATCAGGCGACGATGAAGGCGGAATCGACGCGGATCTTCAACCGCACCTTTGCGGTGACCGCCGCGCTGAACGCGTTCACGCTTGGGGTAGCCGGCATCGCGCTGTTGACGAGCCTCTTGACGCTTGCCAATTCCCGCCTGCCGCAACTGGCGCCGCTATGGGCGATCGGCATCACGCGGCGGCGGCTCGCAGCGATCGAGCTTCTGAAGACGATGTCGGTGGCGCTGATCACCACCATCTTCGCGCTTCCGCTCGGTCTCCTGGTCGCGTGGTGCCTGCTTGCGGTCGTCAACGTCAAGGCGTTCGGCTGGCGGTTGCCGTTTCATGTCTTTCCGCTGCAACTGCTGTGGCTGACAGGCGTGGCGATGGCGGCAGCGCTGGCCGCATCCGCGCTCCCCGTCATCAGGTTGGCGCGCATGCAGCCGGCGAGCCTGATCAGGATTTTTGCCAATGAAAGGTAGCGGCTCGATCACCCGGCGCGGCTTCGTCGGCGGCGCGCTCCTCGCAGGACTAGGCGGCAAGGCACTCGCGCAGGGCTTCGCTGGGCTCAGCGAAAGCGCGGAGGGATTTGCGTCCGTCGTGCCCGGCAGGACGTTCGCATTTCCCGCCGACCACGGGCCACATCCGGAATTCCGCATCGAGTGGTGGTATGTGACGGCCAATCTCGCCGACGCGAATGGCACGGCCTATGGCGCGCAATGGACGTTGTTTCGCCAGGCAATCGCTGCCGGCAGCCCGCAGGAGGGCTGGGCCAACCAGCAAATCTGGATGGGCCATGCCGCCGTCACCCGTGCCGATACCCATCGCTTCAGCCAGGCGTTCGCGCGCGGCGGTGTCGGCCAGGCCGGCGTCGATGCAAAGCCGTTTCACGCCTGGATCGATGCCTGGGAGATGCGCGGGCTCGATCCTGTCAACGACGACAACATCTCACCACTTGTACTGAAAGCATCGGGCGCCGATTTCAGCTACGCGCTGCGCCTCGACGCGGAGCGGCCGCTGGTGCTGCAGGGCGACGGCGGCTACAGCCGCAAATCGCTGCGCGAACAAGCTTCGTATTATTACAGCCAGCCGCATTATACGGCGAAGGGCATTCTCACCATCGACGACAAGCCGGTCGACGTCATCGGGATGGCCTGGCTCGATCGCGAGTGGAGCAGCCAGCCACTGGCCTCCGATCAAAGCGGATGGGACTGGCTCTCGCTGCATTTCAATTCCGGCGATAAGCTGATGCTGTACCGGATGCGCCAGACCGACGGCCAGCATTATGGCTCCGGCAAATGGATCGCGCCCGACGGCACGGCCGAACAACTCGCCTCCGCCGATATCATGATGACACCGCTGAGCTTCACCGAGATCGAGAAACGGAAGATTCCGACGACATGGCGTATCGCCATTCCAAAGAAGGCGCTGTCGATCGAATGCACGCCGCTCAATCCGAGAAGCTGGATGGGCACCAGCTTTCCCTATTGGGAAGGCCCGATCCGTTTTGCCGGCAGCCATTCCGGGGTGGGCTATCTGGAAATGACGGGCTATTAAGCGCTGGCACGAAACTGGGGAATTCAGCGATGTATCATCTCACCGCGCTCGTCACCTTGCTGGCCGTCCTGGTCTACTTCTACTCGTCCATCCTGGTGTCGCGGGCGCGCGGCAAGTTCGGCGTCAAGCTGCCGGCCATTTCGGGCAATCCGGATTTCGAGCGCGTGTTTCGTGCGCAGATGAACACGCTGGAATGGCTGCCGATCTTCCTGCCGGCGCTGTGGCTGTTCGCGATCTATATCGGCGATGGCATCGCGGCCGCCATCGGGCTGGTCTGGGTGATCGGCCGGATTCTCTACGTGCTCGGCTACGCCAGGGCGGTCAAGGACCGCAGCCTGGGTTTTGCGATCCAGGCGCTGGCGACGATCGCGCTATGGGTCGGCGCATTCGGCGCGATCGTATGGCGGCTGGTGCAGGCGTGAGGGATTGAGGCGAACTCCATCCCCTCGTCGTCCCTGCGAACGCAGGGACCCATACGCCGTGTCCTTTCGATGAAGTAGAATGCCAGACGCCCGTTCTAACAACGGGCGCCTGTGGTTATGGGTCCCTGCGTTCGCAGGGACGACGATAGTGAGAGCGTGCTACTCACTTCACCAACGGGCAGCCGGAATCCTTCGCCGCCGGAAACGCCTTGTCGCCGGGCACGACCGCAAGCTGCTTGTAGTAATCCCACGGCTTCTTCGACTCCGTCGGCTTCTTGACCTCGAACAGATAGAGGTCGTGCACCATGCGGCCGTTTTCCAGCACCTTGCCGCCTTGCGCGAAGTCATCGTCCACCGGAAGCTCCTTCAGCTTCCTCGCCACCGCCTCGGTGTCCTTGGTGCCTGCCGCCTTGACCGCCTTCAGATATTGCAGCGTCGCCGAATAGGTGCCGGCCTGGATCATGTTCGGCATGCGGCCGGTACGCTTGAAGAAGCGTTCGGCGAGGTTGCGGCTCCTGGCGTCGCGGTCCCAGTAATAGCCTTCGGTCAGCACCAGGCCTTGCGCGGCTTCGAGACCGAGGCCGTGGACTTCGGCGAGCGTCAGCAGCAGGCCGGCCAGCTTCTGGCCGCGCTTGACGATGCCGAACTCGGCCGCCTGCTTGATCGAGTTGGTGGTGTCGAGGCCGGCATTGGCGAGACCGATGATCTTGGCTTTCGAGCTCTGCGCCTGCAGCAGGAACGACGAAAAGTCCGACGAGTTCAGGGGAACGCGGACCGCGCCGAGCACCTTGCCGCCCTTGGCCCTGACGTAGTCGCCGGTGTCCTTTTCCAGCGCATGGCCGAACGCGTAGTCCGCGGTCATGAAGAACCAGCTATCGCCGCCGGACTCCACCAGCGCGCCGCCGGTGCCGTAGGCGAGCGCGCGGGTATCGTAGGCCCAATGAAACCCGTAGGGCTGGCATGAATCTCCGGTGAGACGCGAGGTCGCCGCCCCCACGACGATGTCGATCTTCTTCTTTTCCTTCGAAAGCTCGTGAATTGCGAGCGCGACCGAGGACGTCGTCAGCTCCGTGATCATGTCGACGCCTTCGACTTCATACCAGCGCCGCGCAATGGCGGTACCGAGATCCGGCTTGTTCTGGTGATCGGCGGAGACGATCTCGATCTTGTGGCCCAGCACCTCGCCGCCGAAATCCTCGATCGCCATCCTGGCGGCCTCGAACGACCACTTGCCGCCGTAATCGGCGTAGACCCCGGACTGATCGTTCAGAATACCGATCTTGACGCCCTGCGCCGATGCCGGCGCGGCGAGCAAAACACCACCCACCGCAACGGCGGCTAACAATCCCGACTTCATTTTTTTCTCCTGGAATTTTTTTGTCAGAGGAACCTGGCAAGACTATTCAATAACCCCACGACTGCCCATCCATTTCGGATCAGCCAAAAGTATGGGGAACTCTTGAAGGCAAGGCGCGCGCCAACGCCTCATCCGCCATTCCTGGTGCGCAATTGCCCACCGGGGAATGACGACGGTGATGAACGGATCCGCCACTCACGCCGCCGCCGGCTTCTTGCCCTTCCCGTCCGCGAGATTCCGCACGATCACGTAAAAGATCGGCGTGAAGATCAGGCCGAACAGCGTAACGCCGAGCATGCCGAAGAACACGGCGACCCCCACCGCCTGACGCATCTCCGAGCCGGAGCCCGACGAGATCACCAGCGGCAGCACGCCGAGGATGAAGGCGAACGACGTCATCAGGATCGGCCGCAAGCGCAGCCGGCAGGCTTCGATCACAGCCTCCAGCCGCGCCTTTCCCTCGAGTTCGATATCGCGCGCAAACTCGACGATGAGAATGGCGTTCTTGGCCGCAAGCCCCACCAGCACCACGAAGCCGATCTGGGTCAGGATGTTAACGTCCTGCCCCATGATCCGCACACCGATGGTGGCAGCCAACAGACACATCGGCACAATCAGGATGACCGCGAATGGCAGGCTCCACGAGCCATATTGCGCCGCCAGCACGAGATACACGAACAGCACGCAGATCGGAAACACGTAGAGGCCGGCATTGCCGCCGGTGACCTGCTGATAGGACAGGTCGGTCCATTCGAACGAGAAGCCGCTCGGCAGCGTTTCCTCCGCAAGCTTCTTCATGGTGTTGATCGCGGTGGCCGAACTCGTGCCCGGCAACGCCTCGCCCTGCAGCTCCGCCGCCGGGTAGAGATTGTATCGGGCGACGCGGTCGGGACCGGAAACGTCGCGGAATTCCACCACGCTGCCGAGCATTACCATGTCGCCGGCGGCGTTGCGGGTGCGCAGCCGCGCCAGATCGGACCGCTCTTTTCTGAACGGCAGGTCGGCTTGGGCCGTGACGTGATAGGTGCGGCCGAACAGGTTGAAGTCGTTGACGTAGGTCGAGCCGAAATAGGTCTGGATGGTTTCGTTGACGTTGGCGATCGGCACGCCGAGTTTCTGCGCCTTGACACGATCGATATCGACGAAGAGCTGCGGCGTATTAGCCGTGAAGGGCGAGAACACCTGCGTCAGCCCGGGCGCCATGCGCGCCGCGTTGACAAGCTCGTCGTTGGCGGCGGCCAGCAGTTCGGGACCGCGGCCCTGACGATCCTGGACGCGCATCGTGAATCCGCCGCCGGTGCCGATGCCCGGCACGGGCGGCGGCGGAATGACAATGATGAAGGCCCCCTGAATCGCGGACAGGCGCTTGCGCAAATCGGCCGTGATGACGGCCGCGTTCAGGCCCTTCTTCAGGCGCACTTCCGGCTCCTCGAACACCGGGAAGAGAGCCGCAGCATTGCCCGCCTGTGTTCGGGTCGCGCCCGAGAAGCCCGCGAACGCCGCGACTTTAGTAATCCCCGGGGTATCCAGCGCCGCTTTCTCGATCTGACGCACGATGTCGGTGGTGCGCGCCAGCGACGCCGCGCCCGGCAACTGCACCGATATGATGACATAGCCGCGGTCCTGCGCCGGAATGAAACCTTGCGGCGTGATGGCGAGCAACCATCCGGCGCTGCCGATCAACGCCACATACAACAGCAGCATCGCCACTGAATGCCGGATCACGAAATCCGCCGCCCGGGCATAGCCGTGCGACAGCCGGTCGAAACCGCGGTTGAAATAGCCGGTGAATGCGTCCCAACCGCGCGCGATGAAATTCCAGCGTGCGGGCGGCTTCTTCTCCTCGTGCGGCACCAGGATCAGCGAGGCCAGCGCCGGCGACAAGGTCAGCGAGCAGAAGCAGGAAATCGCGGTCGCCACCGCGATGGTGACGGCGAATTGCTGGAAGAACTGCCCGGAGATGCCGCCGAGGAAGGCGGTCGGCACGAACACCGCACACAGCACCAGTGCAATCGAAACCAGCGCGCTGCCGACCTCTTCCATGGTCTTGAGCGCCGCATCGCGCCGGCTCATGCCGTGCTCGAGATGCCGCTCGACGTTTTCCACCACCACGATCGCGTCGTCGACGACGATGCCCACCGCGAGCACCAGGCCGAAGAGGGTCAGATTGTTGATCGAGAATCCGAGCGCCGCCATCACCGCGAAGGTGCCTACCAGCGACACCGGGATGGCCACGATCGGAATGATCGAGGCGCGCCAACCCTGCAGGAACACCAGCACCACGATCACCACCAGCACCATCGCCTCGTAGATGGTCTTGATCAGTTCGTGGACGGATTGCGCGATGAATTCGGTGGGGTTGTAGCCGATGTTGTAGTCGAGGCCCTTTGGAAAGCGAGCCTTCAACTTCTCCATGGTATCGGAAATGTTTTTCGCGGTCGCCAGCGCGTTCGATCCCGGCCGCTGCGTCACCAGCAGCGCGACCGCCGATTTGCGCAGCAGAAAGCTGTTGGTCGAATACGACAACGCACCGAGTTCGACCCGCGCCACGTCGCGCAGCCGAACGGTGCGACCGTCGGCGCCGGCCCGGACCACGATGTCCTCGAACTGCTTCGGATCCTTCAGGCGCCCGATAAAAGTGAGATTGGGCTGGAACGCGCGGTCGGCGATCGGCGGCTCTCCGATCTGCCCGCCCGTGATCTGCAAATTCTGCGCGCGGATCGCGGCCACCACTTCGGCGGAAGTCAGACCGAGCGTTGCTATCCGGTCCGGATCGAGCCACAGCCGCATCGAATAGTCGCGGGCGCCGAACATCTGGATGTCGCCGATGCCGTCGAGGCGGAGCAGCTCGTCGCGCACCTGCAGCAGCGCATAGTTGCTGATATAGAGCTGGTCGAAGCTGTCGTCAGGCGACAGCATGAAGACCACCATCAGGATGTCGGGACTGTTCTTGCGGGTGACGACGCCGTTGCGCTGCACCTCTTCGGGCAGCCTCGGCTGTGCGATCGCGACCCGGTTCTGCACCAGCACCTGCGCCTTGTCGAGGTCGGTGCCGAGCTTGAAGGTGACCGTGATGGTCAGATTGCCGTTCGAGGTCGCCTGGCTGTAGAGATACAGCATGTCCTCGACGCCATTGATCTCCTGCTCGATCGGGGCTGCAACCGTGTCGGAAACGGTCTGCGCGGTGGCGCCCGGATATTGCGTGGTGACGACGACGGTCGGCGGCACCACCTGCGGATATTCCGAGACCGGCAGCGTGGTGTAGGCGATCGCGCCGACGATCAGCAGCACGATCGACAGCACCATCGCCAGGATAGGCTGATTGATGGAAAGCCTGCCCAGATTCATGTCTTGCCACCGGCCGGCTTGACCTCGGCTGTCTGCGGGGTGACTTTCGCGCCCACGCGCGCCCGCTGCAGGCCATCAACGATCACGCGGTCTTCCGGCTTCAGGCCCTCACGGACCACGCGCAGGCCTTCATCGAGCGGCCCAAGCGTCACCGGCTTTGCCTCGACCGTGTTGTCGTCCTTGACGACGAAAACGATCTTCCGCGACTGGTCGGTCGCGACAGCCGTGTCCGGCAGCAGCAGCGCCTCATAGGGCGCGCTGCCGATGATCCGCACCCGGCCGAACTGGCCGGGCAGGATCGAGAGATCCTTGTTCTGGATGACGGCGCGGCTGCGCAGCGTCCCGGTCGAGACATCCAGGCGGTTGTCGAGGAAATCCATCTTGCCCTCATGCGAGGGCTTGGTCCCGCCGGTCAGCGTCACCTCGACTGGGTTCGGCGTATCACGCGAGCTCGGGCGTTTGCCTTCGAACCAGAGCCGGCTGTTTCGCAGGTAGGTCGCCTCGTCGACGTCGAAATAGATGTAGATCGGATCGAGCGAGACGATCGAGGTGAGCAGCGTCGCGCCGCCTTCGCTGCCCTGCACGAGATTGCCCGGCGTGACCAGATGGCGGCTCACCCGGCCAGTGATCGGCGCCATCACATGGCTGAACTCGATATTGAGCTTGGCGGCCTTGAGCGCACCTTCGGCCTGCATTTCCGCGGCGCGCGCCGCCTGCAAGGTCTGGCGGCGCTGGTCGACGATGGAATCGGATACGGCCTGGGTCTGGTTCAGGGTCAGGGCGCGGTCGAGTTCGCGCCTGGCAAGTTCGGCCCTCGCACGTGCGTCCGACAACTGGCCATCGGCCTGCTCGGCGACCGCCTCGAACGGACGAGCGTCAATCACATAAAGCAGATCACCCGCGCGCACGATGGAGCCGTCGCGGAATTCGACGCTGGTGACGAAACCGCCGACGCGGGCGCGAACCTGGACTTCCTGAATTGCCTCGAACCGCCCGGTGAACTCATCCCAGTCCGTCACGGTGCGCTTCACCGGCTGCGCGACCGTAACCGATGGCGCGGCGGGAGCCGCCTGTTGCGCCGGCTTGTCGCCGCAGGCCGACAGCGCCAGCGCGAGCAGCGGGGTCAACCATTTGAGGCTACGAGGTGAGCGAATGTCGACCCCCGCCGGCAAAACCGGACGTTTCAATTGCTCAGTTGCAGTCAAACCCCATCTCCCCTCTCGACATCCCTGATGGATGAAAGCCGCCGTGGAACTTATGGCGGAGGCCACAGATGTGATCGGTTCCCAGTCTCGTCAAGAACCCGGCGGGATCAAGCACAATCGTTATGCATCCGCGGAGCCAACGCGCCGCTCCATGCGGATCTCATGTTTTTTTGCACTGCGATGACGGCGGAACCGTTGCGGCGAGCGCTCAGCTAACCGCTGGCCGATGACGAAAACGTGACGCGAAGGCGTTACGTCGGCCCCGGAATGACCGCGGCAAGTTGCAGCGAAATAGCCGACGGGCAAACCAGCTTCGTAGCCCGGATGGAGCAAGCGAAATCCGGGGTTGCTCTAACACCGTTTCCGGATTTCGCGGAGCCTGTCATCACTGTGCGCGCGCAGCGCGCATTCGCGCGACCCGCCTGAAATCCGTAGGATGGGTGGAGCGCAGCGATACCCATCATCTCTCAAACCGGCATTGATGGGTATCGCTTCGCTCCACCCATCCTACGGGACGGTCCGGCCGCACCATCTTCGGGCATGACGCCGCTAATTTCCTCCGCTAACCTTGCCGGCCAAGGCTCGCAACAAGGGCCAAAAATGTCCGGGGAGGACAAGCGTGCACAAAGGGCGTGTCGTATTCGGCGCGATGGATGAGGTCGTGTTCGGACGGCCGGCATCCGAGGCGCTCGTCGAGCAGTTGAACCGGCTCGGCTCCACACGCGCCTTCCTGATGGTCAGCGGCACGCTGAACCGCGAAACCGATGAGATCGAGAATATTCGCCGCGGGCTGGGGCCGCACTGCGCCGGCACCTTCGATGCCATGCCGCCGCATACGCCGCGCGCGGCCGTCATTGCCGCCAGCGAACAGGCTCGCACCGCGAATGCCGATCTCATCGTTACCATCGGCGGCGGCTCGATTACCGACGGCGCCAAGGCGGTGCAGCTTTGCCTCGCCAACGATATCCGCCATCCTGACGACATCGACAGGATCAGGGCCGGTCGCGGCGCGTCGCCGCAGCTCACCGCGCCGACGGTGCGCCAGATCAGCGTACCGACGACGATTGCCGGCGGCGAGTTCTCAGCCGCGGCTGGAGTCACCAACGAGAACACCAAGGTCAAGGAAGGCCTGCGCCATCCACTGCTGATACCGCGCGCGGTGATTCTCGATCCCTGGCTTAGCCAGCACACCCCGGAATGGCTGTGGCTTTCGACCGGCATCCGCGCCGTCGACCATTGCGTCGAGGGCATCTGCGCGCGCGAGGCGCATCCTTACGGCGACGCCCAGGCGCTGATGGGGCTGTCGATGTTGGCGCAGGCGCTGCCGCGGGTGAAGGCCGACGCCAAAGACCTCGACGCGCGGATGGATTGCCAGATCGGCACCTGGCTTTCGACCGGACCGCTGGCCTCGGGCGTGCCGATGGGCGCCAGCCACGGCATCGGCTACGTGCTCGGCGCGGAATTCGGCGTGCCGCACGGCTACACCTCCTGCGTCATGCTGCCGTCGGTGATGCGCTGGAACAAATCTGTCAACGCCGACCGGCAGGCGCAGGTCGCAGCCGCGATGGGACACCCGAACGAGGACGCCGGCGATGTGCTTGACGCCTTCATTCGCAACCTCGGCATGCCGCGCAGCCTGCGCGAGGTCAAAGTTGGACCTGAGCATTTCGACCGTATCGCACAACAGGCGATGGCAACGCCCTGGGTGCCGCGCAATCCGCGCAAGATCGAGGGGCCGGCACAGGTTCGCGAAATTCTCGAGTTGGCCGCCTAGGGAGACCGGAACGACAATGTACACCGGCAAGCACGTTCATCTTCGTCCGCTACAGCCCGCCTTCATCATGGCTGATACCGGCGAGACGGTTACCTATCGCGAGCTGGAGGCGCGCTGCAACCGGCTGGCGCATCTGCTTCGCAACCGCGGCCTGAAGCGGCTCGATCACTATTCGATCTTCATGGAGAACAACAGCCGCTATCTGGAATCCTGCGGCGCCGGCGAACGCTCGGGCCTCTATTACACCTGCGTGAACTCTTACCTCACCGCGAGCGAGCTCGCCTATATCCTGACCAACAGCCAGTCGCGCATCCTCATCACATCAAGGGAAAAACTCGATGTCGCGCGCGAGGCGCTGAAGGAATACCCGCAGGTGGAGCTTTGCATCGTCGCCGATGGTGACGGCGAAAGCGACCGCATCGTTGGCCTGCAAGAAGTAACGGCTGACTTGCCGCACACCCCGATATCGGATGAATGCGTCGGCACCGCGATGCTCTATTCCTCCGGCACCACCGGCCGGCCGAAGGGGATTCTGCGCCCGTTGCCGAAACTGCCGGCTGACCAGCAATTGCCGCTGTTCGATTTCCTGGTGAAGATCTGGCAGTACCGCGAGGGCATGATCTATTTGTCGCCGGCGCCGCTCTACCACTCGGCGCCGCAGGCGGCCGTCAACCTCACGATCAAGATGGGCGGCACCGCCATCATCATGGAACGGTTCGATCCCGAACAATATCTCGCACTGATTCCGAAATGGGGTGTCACCCACACCCAGCTTGTGCCGACGATGTTCTCGCGCATGCTGAAACTGCCGCAAGAGGTGCGCGCCCGCCATGATTTGTCATCCCTCGAAATCGCGATCCACGCCGCCGCGCCCTGCCCCGCGGCGGTGAAGGACGACATCATCAAATGGTGGGGACCGATCATCCATGAATATTACGGCGCCACCGAAGGGCTCGGCTTCACCGCCTGCAATAGCGAGGAATGGCTGGCCCATCGCGGCACCGTGGGCCGGGTGCTGCTCGGCGATCTGCATATTCTCGACGAGAACATGCAGCCCTGCCCGGTCGGCACATCAGGCACGGTGTGGTTCAAGACCGCCACGCCGTTCGAGTATTTCAACGATCCGGGCAAGACCCGGGAGGCCCGCTCGGCCGACGGCAGCATGAGCACGGTCGGCGACGTCGGCTATGTCGACGATGACGGCTATCTCTATCTGACCGATCGCGCGACCTTCATGATCATCTCCGGCGGCGTCAACATCTATCCGCAGGAATGCGAGAACCTGCTGATCACCCATCCCAAGATCGCGGACGCGGCGGTGTTCGGCGTGCCCAATCCGGATCTCGGCGAAGAGGTGAAAGCGGTGGTGCAGCCGATGCCGGGCGTTTCGCCGGGGCAGGAACTGGCCGATGAACTGATCGCCTTCTGCAGCCTGTCGCTGTCGCGCCAGAAGGTGCCGCGCTCGATCGATTTCGAGGCCGAGCTACCGCGGCTTCCGACCGGAAAACTCTACAAACGCCTGTTGCGCGATCGCTATTGGGGCAACAAGACCTCGCGGATCGTATGAGGCCGGCACGCAAATCGAACGCAAACATGAGGCGTGGTGGTGCAGTGCATCATCAGGCGAGACATTACGGCGCGAGCGCCGACGCAGCGGCTGCGCTGCAACGAACCTGCCGATTTCGCAGCAAATGGGCCAGGCAGCGCGCGTGTTCCGCCACGCGGATTTCGATTAGTCCGAATTGCCGATCCTTGCATTGGCTTGGCAGGTTGCTCCAACGCCGCGCCATGGTATCGTCGATACCAATCGGCCGGTTGAGACCGAAAAATGTGGAGGGGATCATGCGGAGCGTGCAAGCGCTTGTTGTCGCGGCATTGTTATTGCTTCCGGCTTTTGACGTTGCATCGGCCGGCGAGCCGAAACAGGGCGGCATCCTCAGGGTCTATCACCGCGACAGCCCGGGCAGCGCCTCGATCCACGAAGGCGCGACCTATTCGATCAACATTCCCTTCATGCCGGTTTTCAACAACCTCGTCGTCTTCAAGCAGGACGTGGCGCAGAACAGCGTGGATTCGATTGTCCCCGATCTCGCGGAGAGCTGGGCCTGGAGCAGCGACGGCAAGAAACTGACCTTCAAGCTGAAGCAGGGCGTCAAATGGCATGACGGCAAGCCGTTCACGTCGGCCGACGTCAAATGCACCTTCGACATGGTGATGGGCAAGTCGCAGCAGAAGTTCCGCCAGAACCCGCGAAAGTCCTGGTATGATCAGGTCAGCGACGTGACCGTCAACGGCGATTTCGAAGCGTCCTTCGAATTGAAGCGGCCGCAGCCGGCTTTGCTGTCGCTGCTCGCCTCGGGCTACACGCCGGTTTACCCCTGCCACGTCTCTCCGGCCGACATGCGCACCAAGCCGATCGGCACCGGCCCGTTCAAATTCGTCGAGTTCAAGGCCAACGAGTCGATCAAGCTCACGAAGAACCCTGATTACTTCAAGAAGGGCCTGCCGCATCTCGACGGCATCGAATTCACCATCATTACCAACCGCTCGACGGCGATTCTCGGATTTGTCTCCGGAAAATTCGACATGACGTTCCCGACCGAAGTGTCGATCCCGCTGCTCAAGGAGGTCAAGTCGCAGGCGCCAAACGCGGTTTGCGTGGTCGAGCCGATTAATGTTTCGACCAACATCATCGTCAACTCGTCCTCCCCGCCGTTTGACAATCCGGACATTCGCCGGGCGCTAGCGCTGGCGCTGGATCGCAACGCGTTCGTGCAGATCCTGTTCGAGGGGCAGGCCGATATCGGCGGCACCATGCTGCCGGCGCCGGGCGGATTGTGGGCTATGCCGAAGGAAATGCTGGAATCGATCCCGGGCTACGGCCCCGACATCAACGCCAACCGGGAAGAGGCGCGTAAATTGATGCAGAAGGCGGGTTTCGGCCCGGACAAGCGTCTCGCCGTCAAGGTCGCCACGCGCAACATTCCGATTTACCGCGATCCTGCCGTGATCCTGATCGACCAGATCAAGAGCATCTACATCGATGGCGAACTCGACGTCGTCGACACCGCGCAATGGTTCCCGAAGGTCGCGCGCAAGGACTACGCGCTCGGCCTCAACCTCACCGGCAACGCGGTCGACGATCCCGACCAGTCGTTCTACGAGAACTATTCCTGCGGATCGGAGCGCAACTACACCAACTACTGCAACAAGGAGATCGAAAAACTGTTCGATCAGCAGTCGGTCGAGAAGGATGTTGCCAAGCGCAAGAAGCTGGTCTGGGAGATCGACAAGAAGCTTCAGGAAGATGTGGCGAGGCCGATCATATACCATAGCCGGAACGGCTCCTGCTGGCAGCCTTACGTCAAGGGCATCACCATCATGGTGAACAGCTCCTATAACGGCTATCGTTACGAAGACGTCTGGATGGACAAGTAAAGCCCAGCCGCGGAATCCGTTCGCCAGTCGAAATCTAATAACTTACGCGTATTCCGATCGCAAAACCGGTACCCACTTTTGCGGAATACGCTGACGGGAGAAACCGCCAGGTGTTTGCTTATATCGTGCGGCGCCTTGCATTGATGCTCGTGACCCTGATCGGGATCTCGATCATCATCTTCGTGCTGCTGCGCGTCGTCCCCGGCAACATCGTCGATATCCTGTTCGACGCCGCCGGCTTCGTCGACCCCACCGACAAGGCCAACCTCGAAAAGGAGCTTGGCCTCAACCTGCCGATCTACCAGCAATATCTGAACTGGATCGGCGGGCTACTGCACGGCGATCTCGGCTACTCCTACGTGTCGGAAAAGCCGGCGCTGCAGGAGATCCTGCCGCGCATTCCAATCACCGCGCGGCTGGCGGCGCTGGCGCTGCTGTTCTCCGCTTCCATCGGCATTCCCCTGGGCGTGCTCAGCGCAGTCCATCAGGGCTCGCGGCTCGACTATACCTTGCGCGTTGTCAGCCTGAGCGGCCTGTCGCTGCCTTCCTTCTGGCTCGGGCTGTTGATCCTGATGGCTTCGGTTTCGCTGTTCGGCAGCATGCCGATCTACAATCCGAATCCAAAGACCTGGACCGAGGCTTTTGCGATCTATGCCGTCCCCGCAATGGCGGTCGGCTTTCGCAGCGCCGCGCTGACCATGCGCATCACGCGCTCCTCGATGCTGGAAATCCTGCGGCAGGACTACATCCGCACCGCGCGCGCCAAGGGCGCTTCCGAGGCGTCGGTCAATTATCGCCACGCGCTGAAGAACGCCATTCTACCGGTCATTACCGTGATCGGCATCGAGGCGGCGTTCCTGATCGGCGGGCTGATCGTCACCGAAACCGTGTTCAACATTCCCGGCGTTGCCCGCTTCCTGGTCGAGGCGCTGCGCTGGCGCGATTACCCGATCGTCCAGAATCTCGTGATGCTGATCGCCGTGGTCGTGGTGGTCGCAAACTTCACCGTCGACATGCTTTACGCCGCGATCGACCCGCGCATCCGCTATGGGGACTAGCCGCTTGGCCACGATCAACTTCGACAGCGAGTTAAGACGGGCCGGCGCCCATTCGACGCATGGCTGGCGCCGTCTGCTGTTTTTGGCGCAGCGCTATCTGCTCGGCACGATCGGCCTTGTCATCATGGTGATGTTCGTCTGGATGGCGATTTCGGCCGACCTGATCTGCCGTTACGATCCACTCAGCGTCGATTCCGCGCAACGGCTGGCCTCACCCAGCGCGGCGCACTGGATGGGAACCGATTCATTCGGCCGCGACGTCTGGAGCCGGATCGTGCACGGTGCGCGCGTATCGCTCGCCGTCGGCATCGGCGCCACCGTACTGGGATCGTCAATCGGCGTCATTGTCGGGCTAGCATCCGGCTATCTGTCCGGCTGGGTTGACCTGCTATTCCAGCGCATCACCGACATTCTGCAGGCCCTGCCCTTGCTGGTGCTGGCGCTGGTGATGACGGCGGCGCTCGGGCCGTCATTGCCGAACGTCATCATCGCCATTGCGATCCCGCTGATCCCGACTGTCGCCCGCGTCATTCGCGCCAATACGCTGGCGCTGCGCGAACTGCCGTTCGTCGAGGCCGCAAAATCCATCGGCATGAGCGAGACCCGCATCGCGCTGCGCCACGTGCTGCCCAACACGCTGGCGCCTCTGATCGTGCTGGCGACCGCGCAACTCGGCTCCACCATCCTCACCGAAGCCTCGCTGTCGTTCCTCGGCCTCGGCATTCCCGAACCCTATCCGTCCTGGGGACGCATGCTGTCGGAATCGGCGGCGGAATATGTCCGCACCGCGCCGTGGCTGGTGATATTCCCCGGCGTCGCCATCAGCCTTGCGGTGTTCGGCACCAATCTGTTCGGCGACGCATTGCGCGACATCCTCGATCCAAGGCAGCGCGGCTGATGACCGAGGCGCAGAAGGATGACATCGTTCTCGATGTGAAGAACCTGCAGACGGTGTTCTTCACCAACTCAGGTCTGTTCCGCGCCGTCGACGATGTCTCGTTCAGCGTCCGCCGCGGCGAGACGCTGGCGATCGTCGGCGAGTCCGGCTGCGGCAAGAGCGTGACTGCGCTGTCGGTGATGCGGCTGGTGCCGGACCCGCCGGGCCGGGTGGTCGGCGGCTCGGTGACACTGGAAGGGACCGATCTGCTCGGCCTCGACGAGGCCGAGATGCGCAAGATCCGCGGCAACCGGATCTCGATGATTTTTCAGGAGCCGATGACCTCGCTCAATCCCGTGATGCGGATCGGCGACCAGATCACCGAAGTGCTGCGCCTGCACCGGGAAATGACCTCCAGGGAGACGTGGGCCAAGGCGGTCGAGATGCTGCGCCTCGTCCGCATTCCCGAGCCGGAACGCCGCGCGCACGAATATCCGCATCAGCTTTCCGGCGGCATGCGGCAGCGGGCGATGATCGCGATGGCCTTGGCGTGCCGACCGGCGCTGTTGATTGCGGACGAGCCGACCACCGCGCTCGACGTGACGATCCAGGCGCAGATCCTGGCGCTGATCGTCGATCTGCAGAAGACGCTCGGAACCGGATTGATCCTGATCACGCACGATCTCGGCGTCGTGGCGCAAACCGCACAGCGCGTCATCGTGATGTATGCCGGCAAGAAGGTCGAGGAAGCGACCGTGGAAGACCTGTTCGAGAACCCGAAGCACCCGTATACGCGCGGGCTGATGGCCTCGATGCCGGCGGTGATTTCATTTGGCGCCAAGACCGACGCACGACTGAACGAAATTCCCGGCATGGTGCCGTCGCTGACCAACCTGCCGCCGGGCTGCGCCTTTGCGCCGCGCTGCAGCCTCGCCGTCGATCGCTGCCGCGCAGAATACCCGCCGCTGCAGGAAGTCGACGGCGATCATTTTGCGGCGTGCTGGCGCGCGACAGAATTGGTAGGCGCGCCATGACCGATCAACGCCCGTTGCTGGAGGTTACCGACCTCGTCAAGCATTACGCGGTGCGCGGCGGCGTGCTGCGACGTCGCGTCGGCACCGTGCACGCCGTCGATGGCGTCAGCTTCTCCGTCGGCAAGGGCGAGACGCTGGGGCTGGTCGGCGAGTCCGGCTGCGGCAAGTCGACGGTCGCGCGCAGCGTGCTGCGGCTGGTGGAGCCGTCCAGTGGCGCCATCAAGCTCAACGGCACCGACATTACCGGCCTGAGCAAGGCCGAGATGCGGCCGCATCGGCGCTCGATGCAGATCGTGTTCCAGGATCCGTTCGCCTCGCTCAATCCGCGCATGACCGCGGGCGATATCGTCGGCGAGCCGCTCAGCGTGCACGGTCTTGCGACCGGCCGCGCGCAACAGGAACGCGTCGCTGAACTGTTTGCGCAGGTCGGGCTACGTTCCGACCAGATGAAGAACTATCCGCACCAGTTCTCGGGCGGGCAGCGGCAGCGCATCTGCATCGCGCGGGCGTTGTCGCTTGGGCCGAGTCTCATTGTGTGCGACGAGCCGGTGTCGGCGCTCGACGTCTCGATCCAGGCGCAGGTGATCAATTTGTTGATCG
Source organism: Bradyrhizobium algeriense (assembly GCF_003062295.1). GTDB lineage: Bacteria > Pseudomonadota > Alphaproteobacteria > Rhizobiales > Xanthobacteraceae > Bradyrhizobium > Bradyrhizobium algeriense. The sequence continues at coordinate 150,539 of NZ_PYCN01000016.1, forward strand.
ACCTGCAGCGCAAGAATGATTTTTCCTACCTGTTCATCGCCCACGACCTCGCCGTCGTCGCCCATATCAGCCACCGCGTCGCCGTGATGTATCTCGGGCGCATCGTCGAGATCGCGGACAAAGGCGAGTTGTTTGCAAACCCGCGCCATCCCTACACGCAGGCGCTGCTGGCCTCGGTCCCGATCGCCGATCCCAAAGCGAAGAAACTGGCGCCAATGGTCGACGGCGATGTCCCGAGTCCCATCAACCCGCCGTCAGGCTGCGCCTTCCATACCCGCTGCCGCTACGCCATGGAACGCTGCAGAGTGGAGCGGCCGGCGCTGGTGGCGGCTGGCGAACGGCATGAGGTAGCGTGCTGGCTGAATGATGGGACGGGGAGACCGGAGTAAGTCTATCGTCGTCCCTGCGAACGCAGGGACCCATACCACCGATGGTTGATGTCACATCGGCTGGAGCTCCAGCATTCGCACAACACAGTCCTGTGGTTATGGGTCCCGGGTCAAGCCCGAGACGACAGAGACTTTTGTCACGCCGCCGCGATCTCGACCACGATCCTGCCCGTCGTCACCTGCTCACCTTCAGCAACATCGATGGACGACACCGTACCGGCGACGCCCGCCATGTGTACATGCTCCATCTTCATCGCCTCCAGCGTCATCACGGGCTGGCCCGCTGCGACCTGCTCGCCGGGCTTGACGAGCACCGCCACCACGCGGCCGTTCATCGCCGCGCGCACCTTGCCATCGCCGCCCGCGGTCGCCGCGGACGCCGGTGGCGCAAGCGTCAGGTCTCGGGCGGCAATGGTGGCGCCGCGATGCAGAAAGTACAGCCGATCGCTGTCGCGCAGGAATCTGACTGACTCCATGATCCCGTCGGTGCGGAAGCGGATCGTATCGCGGTCGAGTTCGTCAATCTCGAAACGCTGTTCGCCACCATCAAGGTTCGCCAGATAACTCCCATCGCGCTCACGCACGATATCGAGTTCGCGCACGCCATGGCCAAGATCGATCCGCGTCGTCAGCGGGAACGTCGCCGCCAGACTTCGCCCGCTGCGCCAGGGTGGCGCGTGCGGATTGGTGACATAAAGCAACAGCGCCGCCAGCGCGGCGTCCGCCTTGTCGTTGGCGCGCGGCGCCAACAGTTCATCGCGATGCTGGCCGATGAAGGCCGTGGTCGCTTCGCCCTTGGCAAAGCCCGGATGACGCAGGCAGGAAATCAAAAATCCCTGATTGGTGGTGACGCCGAGCGCCGCCGTCTGCTCCAGACCGCAGATCAACCGGCCCCGCGCCTCGCTGCGGTCGGCGCCATGGCTGATGATCTTGGCGATCATCGAATCGTAGAACGGCGGGATTTCGGAGCCGGATTGCAGCGCGTGCTCGACGCGGACGCCATCCGGCATCTGCCACAGCGCCATTGTGCCGGACTGCGGCATGAAATCGTGATTGGCGTCCTCCGAGCACAACCGCACTTCGATGGCATGGCCGGAGAATTTGACATCCTCCTGCCTGAGCCCGAGCGGCTCACCGGCTGCAATGCGCAATTGCAGTTCGACGAGATCGAGCCCGGTGACGGCCTCGGTGACGGGATGCTCGACCTGCAGCCGCGTGTTCATCTCCATGAAGTAGAACTCGCCGCCTGGGTCGAGCAGGAATTCCAGCGTGCCGGCCCCCTCATAGCCGATCGACTTGACCGCAGCGACCGCGACCGCGCCCATGCGCGCCCGCAACTCCGGCGTCACCTTCGGCGACGGCGCTTCCTCGATCAGCTTCTGGTGCCGGCGCTGCACCGAACAATCGCGCTCGCCGAGATGAATGGCGTTGCCGTAGCGGTCGCCGAACACCTGGATCTCGATATGCCGGGGATTTACGATGGCGCGTTCGAGGATGACGGTGGGATCGCCGAACGCGCCCTGTGCTTCGGACCGCGCGCTACGCAGCGCATCCGGAAATGCCGCAGCGTCGGTAACCAGCCGCATGCCGCGTCCGCCGCCGCCGGCGACCGCCTTGATCATGACGGGGACGCCGATCTTCCTGGCCTCCGCCAGCATCGTCGCGTCGCTCTGGTCCGCGCCCTGATAGCCGGGCACGATAGGTACGCCCGCCTTCTGCATGATGTCCTTGGCGCCCGCCTTGTTGCCCATCGCCCGGATTGCTTCCGGAGACGGACCGATAAACACCAGCCCGGCATCGCGGCAGGCCTGTGCAAAGTCTTCGTTCTCGGCGAGGAAGCCATAGCCGGGATGCACCGCGCCGGCGCCGCTGGCCTTGGCGGCAGCGATGATGGCGTCGATCCGCAAATAGGACTGCGCCGGCAGCGCCTCGCCGATCCCGACCGCCTGATCCGCCTCGCGAACATGCAGGGCGTCACGGTCGGCATCGGAATAGACGGCGACCACGCCATAACCGAGCCGGCGCGCGGTGCGCATGATTCGCAGCGCGATCTCGCCGCGGTTGGCGATCAGGACCTTGAAGAACGGCGTTCGCTTCAATTCAGTTCCGCTCATGGCCGCGCGACCGAGAATTGCATGCGCTGGGGCGTGCGTGCCTCGGCCTCGCGGCAGATCGCCAGCACCTCGGCAAGCACGCTGCGGGTATCGCGCGGATCGATCACGCCGTCGTCGAGCACCCGCGCGCTGGTCGAGAACACGTCCATCTGGCCGTCGAACACGCCCGTGATCTGCGCCTTCATGGCGTCGAGCTTTTCCTTCTCGATCGGCTTGCCGCGCCGCGCCGCAGCGGCCTCGGTAACGATCGTCATGGTTTCAGCCGCCTGCTCGCCGCCCATCACCGCGGTCTTGGCGTTCGGCCAGGAGAAGCAGAAGCGCGGATGGAAGCCGCGCCCGCACATGCCGTAATTGCCGGCGCCGAACGAGGCGCCGCAATAGATCGTGATCTGCGGCACGGTCGCCGACGTCACCGCCTGGATCATCTTGGAGCCGTGCTTGATCATGCCGGCTTCCTCATACGCCTTGCCGACCATATAGCCCGTGGTGTTGTTCATATACAGAATCGGCGTGCGCGACTGGCAGCAGGTTTGAATAAAGTGCGTCGCCTTGTTGGCGCCGGGCACATCGAGCGGGCCATTATTGGTGATGATCCCGATCGCCTGCCCCTCGATACGGGCATGGCCGCATACGGTGGCGGGACCGTAGTTTGCGCCGAACTCGGTGAAGTCGGAATCGTCGACAAACCGCGCGATTGCCTGGCGCATGTCCACCGGACGCTTGTGATCCATCGGCATGATACCGAGCAGTTCGTCGGCATCATAGCGCGGCGGCTTGAAGGAAGCTTCCGCAGGCTTCGGCCGATCCCATTCCAGATTGGCCATGATGTCGCGCGCGATGCGCAGCGCGTCGCGATCGTCCTCGGCCAGATAGTCGCCGAGACCAGAGATAGACGTGTGCATCTCGGCGCCGCCGAGTTCCTCCTCGGTGGCAATCTCGCCCGTTGCGGCTTTCAACAGCGGCGGCCCGGCGAGGAACGCGCGGGTGCGGCCACGCACCATCACGATGTAATCGGAAAGTCCCGTTTGATAGGCGCCGCCGGCGGTGGAAGAGCCATGCGTCACGGTGACGACAGGCAACCCTGCCGCCGACAGCCGTGCCAGATTGCGAAAGATGTTGCCGCCGCGAATAAAGTCCTCGACCCGGTAGCGCAACAGGTTGGCGCCGGCGCTTTCGACCAGCTGCACGTAGGGCAGCTTGTTCTCCAGCGCCAGTTCCTGCACCCGCAACGTCTTGTCGAGGCCGAACGGCTGCAGCGCGCCGGCATCGATGCCGGAATCATTGGCGCTGACCATGCAGCGGATACCGGTGACGAAGCCAATGCCGGCGATCACGCCGCCGCCGGGCACGCTCTTGTCCGCATCCGGCACGTCGAACATGTAGCCAGCGAGCGTCGACAGTTCGATGAAGGGCGATCCGGGGTCGAGCACCAGCGCCACGCGCTCGCGCGGCAGCAACTGCCCGCGCTTGTGGAAGCGGTCCCGTGCCGCGGCCGATGCCGCACGCGTGCGATCTTCCAGCGAACGCATACGTGTGATCAGCGCCAGCATTCCGTCGCGATTGGCTTTATAGGCGGCGCTGGAGGGGGAGATGGTGGATTCGAGGATAGCCATTGATTAACTCACTCCGTCATTCCGGGATGGTCCGAAGGACCAGACCCGGAATCTCGAGATTCTCAGGTGCGCAATTGCGCACCATAGTTCACGCTTCGCGCCCCCCGGAATGACGACTTCAATGCCTTGTCCCGAAAATCTGCCGCGCCTCCGCCGGGCTTGCGATCTCGCGGCCCGCGCGCCGCGCGCACGCGGCAATGGCCTCAATGAGCTGCCCGTTCGAAGTCACCTTGGCGCCGTCGGCGAGATAGAAGGTGTCCTCCAGCCCGGTGCGCAGATGCCCGCCGAGGTCGGCGCAGCGCTGGTGCAGCGGCCAGATTTCGGCGCGGCCGATCGCGGTGACCTGCCAATGCGCGTCCGGCAATTTCAGTTTCAGCAGGATCGGCAGCAGTTCCGGATCAGCCGGCATGCCGGACGCCACGCCCATCACAAAATTATATTCGAGCGGGCCGGAATACATCCCGGTCTGCCGGTACATGCCGACGCAGCGCACGATGCCGACGTCGAAGCATTCGAACTCGGGGATCGTGCCCGCTTCCTTCATCACGTCGAGATAGTCCTGCACCTTCTCGACCGCGTTATCGAACATCATCGGCGGCCAGGCCCAGGTGTTGTCGGACTTCACCTTGAGATAATTCAGCGAACCGGCGTTGCAGGCCGCGATCTCGGGCCTCGTCTCGCGCACGCAGTCGAGCGCGCCCTGATACTTGGGCCCCGATGTGCCCGTGGTGTGGTTGATGATGACGCCGGGGCAGGCCTCGCGTATAGCCTGCTGAATCTCCCTGGACACGCTGACGTCCCAGGACGGCAGGTGCCCCTTGTTTGGCTCCTGCTGGCGCAGATGGACATGCATGATGCTGGCGCCGGCGTTGAACGCGGCCCTGGCCTCGCGCGCCATCTGCTCCGGCGTAACAGGTACGTTGTGCTGCTTCGGATCGGTCAGCACGCCGTTCAGCGCGCAGGTAATGACGGCCTTGTCGCCCATGGATCAGCCTTCGATTGCGGGACACGAGGAGTCGCGAAAATAGCTTTCGCGATCATGCGTCGGGCATCAGCCGGCTTCTTGCGTCCACCCGCTATTGCCGGCGGCGACGAGGCGGTGGCTATAGATCGCCAGATCGCGCGAGCCTGAAAAGATCGCGCGCGGCTTCAAGCCATAGAAGCGGCGGATCGAGTGGCTGAAATGCGTGGAGTCGGGATAGCCGATATCCTGCGCCAGATGCGCAAGGTTGATGTCCTGGTTGGCGAAATGCAGCAGATGTCGCGCGCGCTTCCAGGCGCGGAACGAACGGAAGGAAATGCCGGTCTCTTCCTTGAACAAATGCAGGAAGCGCGACGGGGACAATCCTGCCTCCGTGGCGCAGCTCGCCGCCGTCACCGGCTCGCCGGAGAATTTTCCGATCTGCAGAATCGCGCGCGCCACGCGGGGATCGAGTTCGCGCCGCGACAGCGCTTCACCAAGACAAAGCGTATCGAATTCGACGCTGGAGAACGCGTCGCCGGCATGATGCTCGCGCAGTTCGCGATAGGCAGCGCGGATGCGGCTGGTGAAAGCTGCGCCTTCAGGTCCCGCGAGACGCCGTGCGAGGTCTTCGAGCACACCGGGGCGAACGCTCTCCGGCTCGATCACGACGCTGAGCACCGAGCGATAATCGCTGGCGATGGTGTGCCTGATGTTCGGCAACAGGGCGACCATTTCGCCATGGGTTTCCCGGCCATCGGCGGTGGTGAGCCAGAGACCGCCCTCAAGCGCGACATAGATGTTGAACGCGCCCGAGCAGCGTTGGCGCGGACGGCCGAGCAGGCCGGCGTAGAACACGCGTTCCGGGGTGATCAGCATCAGATGGCCGGATTTGTGGCCGACATCGTCCATGGTGCGTCCTCCTCGCGCGGCTCTTTGGCCGCTGCGATGGGGTCAACCATAGCGGAAAATTGGAAGGTGTCATCTATCGCAAAGACGGTCATTCCGGGGCGCGAAGCGAACCCGGAATCTCGAGATTCCGGGTCTGGTCCTTCGGACCATCCCGGAATGACGGGTCTCTTTCAGGCCTGGATCCGTGGCGCGACGTTCTGCTCGACGCCGGCCTTGCGTTCCGCCGCAACCGCGCGCTGATATCCGTCACGTTCCTGCAACCGGGCCCAATAGGCCGCTACGTTCGGCCCGAAATCTTTGGCCAGCCCGATATTGCCCGCCAGCCGCAACGCATAGCCATTGACGATATCGGCGGCGGTGAACCGACCGGCGCACAAGGTTTCGGCATTCGCGGTGGCTGCCTCGACAGCGCGCAGCCGGCCGAGGAACCATTTGGCGTAATCACCGGCGACTTGCGGGTTCCGCCGCTCCTCCGGCTCGAGCTGGCTGTATCTCAGCACCAGCGTTTGCGGAAAAGTCAGCGTGGCGTCGCTGAAATACATCCAGTTCAGGAACGCGCCGTAGGCCGGATCGTCCTGCCCGACCACCAGCGGCGTCGGACCGTATGTGGTGCCGAGGTAATAGCAGATGCCGGAGGACTCCGTCATTTTGGTCTCGCCGTCGATCATGAACGGAATGGTGCCGAGCGGATTGATCGCGAGATATTCCTTGGCGAACACGCGTGGCGGGAACGGCAGCATTTTCAGCTCATAGGGCAAGCCCATCTCTTCGAGCATCCAGAGCGGACGAAATGAGCGTGCGCCGTCGCAGTGATAGAGCGTGATCATCAGGCATTCCCTCGTAAGTTCTGATCGGGCTTTTATTAGTTTTTCGGCAGCGTGCCCATCATCTTGCACAGCACTGTCAGCATCACCTCGTCGGCGCCGCCGCCGATCGAGGTCAGGCGGCTGTCGCGATAGGCCCGGCTGACCGGCGTCTCGTTCATAAAACCCATGCCGCCCCAGAACTGCAGGCAGGCATCGGTGAGTTCGCGGCCCAGACGCCCGGCCTTGAGCTTGGCCATGGTGGCAAGCCGCGTCACGTCCTCGCCCGCGACCAGCGCCTCGGCGGCGCGGTAGATCAGCGCGCGCAGCAGTTCGACCTCGGTCTGCATCTCCGCCAACTTGAAATGGACGGTCTGGTTGTCGAGGATCGACTTGCCGAATGCTTTTCGATTGCGGGTATATTCGATCGTCTCGCCGATAATGAATTCATGCGCCTTGAGGCAGGCGGCCGCGCCCCACAGCCGCTCTTCCTGAAACTGCACCATCTGGTAGGTAAAGCCCTTGCCTTCCTCGCCGATCCGGTTGCGCTTGGGCACCCGGACATTGTCGAAGAAGATCTGCGCGGTATCGGAGGAACGCATGCCCATCTTGTCGAGCTTGCGCGCGACCTGCACGCCCTTGGCTTTCATCGGCACACAGATCAGCGACTTGTTGCGGTGGACCTGGTCGTCGCTGGTATTGGCGAGCAGGCAGATCCAGTCGGCCTGCACGCCGTTGGTGATCCACATCTTGCCGCCATTGATGACGTAGTCATCGCCATCGGAGCGCGCCTGGGTCTTGATCGAGGCGACGTCGGAACCGGCGCCGGGCTCTGAAACACCGACACAGGCGACCGCATCTCCCGCAATCGCGGGGCTAAGAAATTCGCGTCGCACTTCATCCGAACCGAACCGCACCAGCGCGGGCGTTGCCATATCGGTCTGCACGCCGATTGCCATCGGCACGCCGCCGCATTTGATGGCGCCGAGTTCTTCGGCCATCATCAGTGCGTAGGAGTAATCGAGCCCCTGGCCGCCGAATTCGACCGGCTTGTTGAGGCCGAGAAAGCCGAGGTCGCCGAGCTTCTTGAACAGCTCGTGCGCCGGGAAGATGTCGTTGTTCTCCCAATCGTCGACGAAGGGATTGATTTCGGCGGCGATGAACTTTTGCAAGATGCGGCGGGGTTCGTCGTGGTCGGCGGTGAAGAGCATATTTTGATTTTCCCTGTCATTCCGGGGCGGCGCGAAGCGCCGAACCCGGAATCTCGATCGGTTCGTCCAACTTCTGGATTCCGGGTTCGCGTCTTCGACGCGCCCCGGAATGACGTGGGCGTGGCCTTCACAACCCCATCTGCCTCGAAGCGAGATCCTTCATGATCTCCTCGGTGCCGCCGCCGATGGCGTTGACCTTGACCTCGCGGTAGATGCGCTCGACCTTGACACCGCGCATGAAGCCGGCGCCGCCAAAAATCTGCACGGCCTCGGAGGCGCAGAACGCCATGGTCTGGGTCGCCTGGTTCTTCATCATGCAGATTTCGGCGACCGGGCTTTCGCCTTGCCCAAGCCGCCACGCCAGCATTTCCAGCATCGCCTGCGACGCCGCCACCTTCTGCGCCATGTCGACCAGCTTGTGACGGATCACCTGGTGCTGTGCGATCGGCTTGCCAAAAGTCTTGCGCTCCTTGGCATAGGCAATCGCCTCCTCGACGCAGACGCGGGCATAGGCCGTGCAGCTTGCCGCCATGCCCATGCGCTCGCTGTTGAAATTATGCATGATGATCTTGAAACCCTGGCCCTCCTCGCCGATCAGGTTTTCGCACCTTACGCGACACTCGTCGAAATGCAGCGTCGCGGTGTCGGACGCCCACCAGCCCATCTTCTTCAGCTTCGTGCGCGACAGGCCCGGCGTGTCGCCTTCGATCAGCAACAAACTGACGCCGCCCGGCCCCTCGCCGCCAGTCCGCACCGCGACCGTCAGATAGTCGGCCCGCATGCCCGAGGTGATGAAAGTCTTCTCGCCGCTGACGACATAGTGGTCGCCGTCACGCCGCGCCCTGGTGCGGAGATTGGCAACGTCGGAGCCGCCGCTGGGTTCGGTAATCGCGAGCGCCGAAATCTTCTCGCCCGATAGCACTTGCGGCAGCACCCTTGCCTTGACCTCGGGCCTCGCGGCGCGTGCGATCGGCGGCGAGCCGATGGTGTGGCTCATCAGGCTCGAACTGACCCCGCCCGCGCCGGCGCGCGCCAGCTCCTGCGATGCCACGATCTTCATGAACTGGTCGGCAGCCACCCCGCCATATTCTTCCGGGAAGCCGAGCCCGAGCAGCCCGACCCCGGAAGCTTTTCGATAAAGCTCGCGCGGAAACTCGCCGGCCTCGTCCCATTCATGGGCATAGGGCTCGATCTCGCGCGACACGAAGCGGCGCATCACGTCGCGGAACGCCTCGTGCTCGGCCGTATAGAACGGGCTTTGCGCTTTCGTTCGCTCCAGCATGGCTTCCTCCGAAAGGATCACGATGCCCCGATTTGCCTCTCGCAAACTTGCGTTGAGCGGCTGGCATGATCGTGCAGACGCGGCCGCCGCACCCGCAAACCCGGCGCGCGCTGTGTCCAGCAACTGAACGCAAGACCGGTTGCCCGAGCATGCCCTAGCCTTGGATCAAAACCAATAACAACATTGCCGGCCATTCGCCGGGGAGGATGAAGCATGATCCGATCGAGCAAGTTCGTCCCGGCGTTTTTCGCTTCAGCGCTGCTCTCCCTTGGCGCGGCGACGACAGCGACAGCCCAGCAGCCCGGCATATCAGACACCGAGATCAAGTTCGGCAACATCATGCCGTATAGCGGCCCGGCGTCGGCGCTCAGCGTCACCGGCAAGGCTTTTGCGGCCTATTTCGACCTGATCAACGAGAAGGGCGGCGTCAACGGGCGCAAGCTCAACATGATCTCGCTCGACGACGGTTTTTCGCCGCCGAAGACGGTCGAGGCGACACGCCGGCTGGTCGAGAATGACGGCGTCGCCTTCATGTTCGGAACCATGGGCACCGCGCCGAGTTCGGCGACCGCGAAATATCTCAACGGCGCCAAGGTGCCGTATCTGTTCCTGATCAGCTCGGCATCGAAATGGAACGACCCGACCAATCAGCGCTGGCTGATGGCGCTGCCCTGGGCGCCCAATTATGTCGAGGAAGCCGGCATCGAGGTGCGCTTCGCCCGCGCCAGGAATCCCAATGCGCGCTTTGCGATCCTTTATCAGAACGACGACGCCGGAAAGGATTATCTGCGCGGCGTCAAGGAAGCGCTTGGCGCGAACGCCGACAAGGTGATCGCGATGGCTGCGAGTTTCGAAGTCGCCGATCCCACGGTGGACTCGCAGATCCTCACGCTCGCCAACACCAAGGCCGACGTCTTCCTGATCTACAGCGTGACGCCGCGTGCGTGTGCGCAAGCGATCCGAAAGGCGTACGAAACCGGCTGGCGTCCGATGCGGTTCATCTCCTCGGGCTGCGCCAACAAGGAAACGGTGATGGTGCCGGCCGGGCTCGAGGCGGCGAGCGGCATCATGTCGGTCGGATCGCTAAAACCCTATTCGGTTGATTCCACCGACGCCGACCTGGTCACCTACCGGGACTTCATGAAGGCGCGACTGCCCAATATCGATCCCGCCAACATGGCGGCGGGATATGGCTACATGGTTGCCCAGGCGCTGGTCGTGGTGCTCACCCAGTGCAAGAACGACCTCAGCCGCGAAAACATCATGGCGCAGGCGGCCAACCTCAAGGGCGTCGCGCTGCCGATGCTGATGCCAGGGGTGAAACTCAACACCTCGCCGACGGACTACCGTCCGATCAAGGACGGCTATATGGTCGAGTTTCGCGACAACCAGTTCAACGTGATCAGCGAATTGCTGCGCGGCTCCTGAACTGGCGAGCTGTAAAGGCACTCGCGCGGCAGGGTCAGACCTCGCCGTCTCGCGCTTTAACAAGAGGGATGCTCAACCCCGCCAGGTGTGTATCCACGAACTGCGCCAATTGTTGGCGCAGCTTTTCCGGCGGCACCGCGACCATTCGCTCTTCCAGGCCGAGCGAGATGATGCCGTGCACGGCGGAGAACATCATGCGCGCCAGCAACGCGACCTCTTCCGGATCCCGGTCGGGCAAGAACCGGACCATCGGCTCATGCATCAGCGCAAACGCCTGCATCACCATCCGCAGGATGTCTTCGGGGAACGGCCGGTCGCCCTCCATCCGGTGTTCGAACAGCGAGCGCAAAAGATTGGCGTGATCGGTTGCGAACGTCAGGTAGCTCTCGGCCAATCCGTGGAGCTGGCGAACCGGGTCTTCGGCAGGGACCGCGACCAGTTGGGCGGTCAGGGCCCGAACCGTCTCGCGATTCACGGTCAGGATCAGGCCGTCGAAGTCTCCGAACTCGTTATAGACGCTTCCGATCGAGCAATCGGCGGCCTCCGCGACATCCCGAACCTTCAATGATCTCAAGCCATTAGTGGCAATCAAGCCACGGGCGATCTCGATCATGAGATGGCGCCGCAAAGTTTTTTTGCGGTCCCGCAAAGATTCTTCTTGAGCAATGCTCACGTTTGTCCTATACATTTTGAACAATGTTCATTTAACCCGGAGGCTACCCCAATGCAAACCCTCGTTTCCCAGCTGACCACCACTTTCGTCGACGATGCCATCGAACTCGTGAAGGGATTTGGCAAGGTTATCGCCCACATCGCCACCGCGCCGATCGAGCGCATTGCCAATGCCTGCGACGTCGGCGGCGTTCTGGCCCGCCGGCAGTCGGCGCGTCGCCTGCGCGCGATGATGAAGGCCCATCGTCCTCGCAGCCCGTGGAAGCGCTCGCTGTCGCCCTTTGCCTCCCTGCACTACCTGACCTGAGGCGCCGCCGCTTTCGTTCAAATGTGCCTCCAATCGTAAGAATGGGGTCACCATTCCGCGGCAAACCGTCGAGCAAGTTCCGCGCGACAATGTCCGGATAACTTTCCGTACAACCTTTCGATGCACCGTGCCCGGCGACCACTTCGCGCATCGGCCACAACTTTCGCACGACCGACGACGCTCACGTTAGCAGCTCACGATTTGCAGACCACATCCGGGATTGCCCGCCGGAAGTAACAGGAAATAGTCATGATCAAGGAATTGCTGTCCTCTCGCCGCTTCGCCCCGCTGTTCTGGTCGCAATTCTGTTCGGCCTTGAACGACAATGTGCTGAAGAATGCGCTCGTCATCATGCTGCTCTATGGCGTGGCCACTGAGGAGGGCGCTCCACTGGTGACGCTGGCCGGTGCGGTCTTCATCTTTCCCTTTTTCGTGCTTTCGGCGCTCGGCGGCGAACTGGCCGACAAATTCGTCAAAATGGCCGTCGCGCGGCGCCTGAAGTTCGCCGAAATATTTGCCGCCTGCTTTGCGGCCGCCGGCTTCTACGTGCATTCGATCCCATTGCTGTTCGTGGCGCTCGCGCTGTTCGGCATGATAGCCGCCCTGTTCGGCCCGGTGAAATACGCGATCCTTCCCGACCAGCTATCGGTTTCCGAACTCGCAACCGGCAACGCCCTCGTCGAGGGCGCGACCTTCATGGCGATCTTGATCGGCACGATCGCCGGCGCATTGTTTGTCGCAGGCGCCTCGCATATGGGATGGATTTGCCTGGCCGTGGTCGGGCTGTCGATCCTGTCCTGGGTGTTCGCGGCCCGTATCCCCGTGAGCCAGCCGTCCGCGCCTGATCTAGTGATCACCGCCAATCCCTGGACCTCCACCGTTCACCTCTTGAAGACGCTCTACGCCGAACCGCGCCTGTGGGACGGCATGTTGATTGTGTCCTGGTTCTGGATGGTCGGCGCGATCGTGCTGTCGCTGCTGCCCGCGCTGGTCAAGGGCGGCATCGGCGGCACTGAAGGCGTCGTGACGGTCTGCCTCGCCGTGTTCGCGATCGGTATTGCCGCGGGCTCGCTGGTTGCCGCGCAGCTCAGCCACGTGCGTCCGAATCTCGCGCTGGTGCCGATCGGCGCCATCGTGATGGGCCTCGTCGGTCTCGATCTGGCCTGGGCCATCGGAAGCACGGTGCACGGAACTGACGTAACCGCCGCCGCATTCATCACCTCCTTCGCGGGTGTCCGGATGCTGGCCGACTTCTTCCTGTTCGCCGTTGGCGGCGGCTTGTTCGTGGTACCGTCCTTCGCCGCGGTCCAGGCATGGTCCGCGCCGTCGGAACGGGCCCGCGTGATCGCCGCCGGCAACGTGCTGCAGGCTGCCTTCATGGTGGCCGGCTCACTATTCGTCGCGGGATTGCAGGCGCTTGGTCTTCCGGTCGCCTGGATCTTCTTCGGCCTTGCGATCGCAAGCTTTGGCTCGGTCTGGTTCGTGCTCGGCAAATGGGGCCGCGAAGGCGTGCGCGACTTCGGCGCGCTGCTGTTTCGTGCGCTGTTCCGCGTCGAGGTCCGCGGCATGGAGAATCTGCCGCCGGCCGGCACCCGCATGCTGATCGCGCCGAACCATGTCAGCCTGGTCGATGGCCCCCTGCTGCATGCCACGCTGCCGATCGACGCCAGCTTTGCCGTCGACACCGGGATTTCCAAGGCGTGGTGGGCAAAACCGTTCCTGAAGCTGATCAAGCACTACACCATGGATCCGACCAAGCCGCTGGCGGCGCGCGACCTGATCAAGCTGGTGGCATCGGGCGAGCCGGTGGTGATTTTTCCCGAGGGCCGCATCACGGTGTCGGGCTCGCTGATGAAGGTCTATGACGGCACCGCGATGATCGCCGACAAGGCCGATGCGGTCGTTGTGCCCGTCCGCATCGAGGGCGCGCAGCGTTCGCATCTGAGCTACCTGAAGAACGGCGAAATCAAACGCTCGTGGTTCCCCAAGGTGACGATCACGATCCTGCCGCCGGTCAAATTGCCGGTCGACCCGTCGCTGAAGGGCAAGACCAGGCGCAATGCGGCAGGCGCCGCGCTGCAGGACGTCATGATCGACGCGACGGTCAAGAACGCCATGATGGAGCAGACCCTGTTCGAAGCGCTGGCGCATGCCCATCGCGACCGCGATACTGGCAAGCCGATCATTGAGGACGCGCTCGGCACCAGGCTGACCTATCGCAAGTTGATCCTCGGCGCCCAGGTGCTGAGCCGCAAGCTGGAGAAGGGCACCACAGCCGGAGAGAATGTCGGCGTGCTGCTGCCGAACTCGGCCGGTGTCGCCGTCGTGTTCATGTCGCTGCAGAGCATCGGCCGCGTGCCCGCGATGCTCAATTTCTCCGCCGGTCCGGTCAATGTGCTGGCGGCGATGCAGGCCGCGCAAGTCAAGACCGTGCTGACCTCGAAGGCCTTCATCGAGAAGGGCAAGCTCGACAAGCTCGTCGCCGCCATCGCCGGCCAGGCCAGGGTCGTGTATCTTGAGGATGTCCGCGCCTCGATCGGCGCGCTCGACAAGGTCCGCGGCCTGCTCGCCGGCACCGCACCCCGCACCGCCCGCAAGGCGGACGATCCGGCGGTCGTCCTGTTCACGTCAGGGTCGGAAGGCACGCCCAAGGGTGTCGTGCTCTCCCATCGCAACATCCTCGCCAATGCGGCACAGGCGCTGGCGCGGGTCGATGCCAATGCCAACGACAAGGTGTTCAACGTGCTGCCCGTGTTCCACTCCTTCGGCCTGACGGGCGGAATGATGATGCCGATGCTGGCCGGCATTCCGATCTTCATGTATCCGTCGCCGCTGCATTACCGGATCGTGCCGGAACTGATTTACCAGACCGGCGCCACCATCCTGTTCGGCACGGATACTTTCCTCTCCGGCTATGCGCGCTCGGCCCATGCCTACGACTTCCGCACCCTGCGCCTCGTGATTGCCGGCGCGGAAGCGGTGAAGGACCGTACTCGGCAGGTGTATATGGAGCGCTATGGCATCCGCGTCCTCGAAGGCTACGGCGTCACCGAGACCGCGCCCGTGCTCGCGATGAACACGCCGATGGCAAACCGTCCGGGCACCGTCGGCCGGCTGTCGCCGCTGATGGAAGCCCGCCTCGATCCGGTCCCCGGCATCGACGAAGGCGGACGTCTGTCGGTGCGCGGGCCCAACGTCATGCTGGGTTATCTCCGTGCGGAAAATCCCGGCGTGCTGGAGCCGCTCGCCGGCGGCTGGCACGACACCGGTGACATCGTCACCATCGATGCGGCGGGTTTCATCGCCATCAAGGGCCGCGCCAAACGCTTCGCCAAGATTGCCGGCGAGATGGTCTCGCTGTCGGCGGTCGAAGCCATGGCCGCAGCGCTGTGGCCGCAGGCGATGTCGGTTGCGGTATCTATACCCGATGCGCGCAAGGGCGAGCGGATCGTGCTCCTGACCACGCAGAAGGATGCCGAACGCTCGGCGATGCAGCGCCAGGCCAAGACCGTCGGCGCGTCCGAACTGGCGGTGCCGGCGGATATCCGCGTGGTCGGCAACGTGCCGCTGCTGGGCTCCGGCAAGACCGACTATGTCGGCGCGACCAATCTTGCCAAGGAGCTTGCGACGCCGGCCGAGCCGGTGCGGCAACAGGAAGTCGCTCAACAGGAAGTCGCATAACGCTATCGCGTCGCCGCGGGATCAATGACGATCCTGCGGCGGCTGCGTGCGCCTCCAACAGCGCCCGCAAGGTTCGGAGACCTTACCTTGGCGACCTTGCCCCTGCCGCTAGTCTGCTGTCGGCACGAAGGAGCCGTCGATCATCTTGCCGCAAGCAGAGGGCGGCGGCTATTTCCCGCAAGTAGCGGTGAGACTCGGACTTCACGAAGTTGCCCGCCTGCCTGAAGGAACTCCGTTTCGAACCAAATCTGCCGCCGTACCGACCAATCAAAGCACCCGAGAGGACGCCCCCTGGCGAGGATGCGATGAAACTGCAGAAGATCCTCTTCAGCTTCGATGGCCGGATCGGCCGCCGCACCTATTGGCTGGCGATCCTCGCCCTGATCGTCGCGGGGCTGATCTCGACCTTCGCCCCCTTTCTCCTCGACAGCGAAGAGGCGGCCGTCCTGATGGTCGCCTTGACCTCGCAATTCATATGGCTCTTAAGCCTGTGGCCGATACTGGCCGTGGGCAGCAAGCGATTGCACGACCGCAACAAGAACGGCTGGTGGCTGCTGGTTTTCTGGCTGCTCCCCTTCGCCCTGTTCTGTGGCGGCGTCAGCATCTACCTCTTTAACGACCCCAGCACCGGCCGGAGCGGAGATTTCTCGACCGGCTCGATCCTGATTTTTGCGAGCCTTCCGCCCGCGCTATGGGGCATCGTCGAGCTCGGCATTCTGCCGGGCACCAAGGGGCCGAACCTGTACGGCGCCGACCCGGCGCAACAGCCGGCTTGAAAACCGCTATGCGTCCCGTGCCAGAGCCTTCCTGATCGCTCTTGCACCATAGCCGCTCCAACCCACAACCGGGTGTAAAACCGATCAACCGGAACTGCCAGCCGCGCTTTACTGCCGGGCGCAAGGCTAATGTCGCTTGTTGGAGTCGAAGCGATCACTTGCGATTTAAAGACCAATTGGTCTATATATTAGCGATGAGCCGCCAAACCCCAGTGCAGTTGCCCCGTGGCCGCCCCCGAAGCTTTGACGTGGAAGCCGCTGTCGAACGCGCGATGGGTGTGTTCTGGTCGCGCGGCTATCACGCCACGGCGCTCCCGGACCTTCTTCGCGCGACGAAGCTCTCGCGTGGCAGCCTTTACGCCGCTTTCGGTGACAAGCACTCGCTCTTCTTGCGTGCGCTTGATCGCTACATTGCCGATGCCCTGACACGGATGGATATCGAACTTGACCCCCGCGGAGAGCCGGTCGACGGCCTGCGGGCCTACCTTGCCGGCTACGTTGACCGCACGACCGGTGCCAATGGTCGGCGCGGATGCCTGCTGGTGGCCACAGCCATGGAACTGGCTGGCCAGGATGTTGAAGTTGGTCGTCGCATCGCGGGCTTTTTCAAAGCCATGGAGGCCAGGGTGGCCCATGCACTTTCCCGTGCGAAGACGGCGGGCAAGTTGGCCGATGGCGTTGAGCCTTCAAGCGCCGCCCGAATTCTCGTCTGTTTCGTCGAGGGGCTGCGAGTGGTCGGCAAAACGGCGCCGACACGAATCACAGCGCAAGCCACCGCTGACGCTCTTCTCGACCGCTTCATCAGGTAAACAACCCTTGGACGCCTCCTCTATTGGCGCGCCGATATATAGACCGCTCGGTCTTGAAAGGAAGAATGCCATGTCTGCCATCCAGGTCGTCTGCGCGGTGGCCGTTCCCCTGCTCTGGGGTTATCAGTTCGTGGCCATCAAAGTGGGCGTAACGGAGTTTCCGCCTCTCTTCTTCCTCGCACTGCGCTTCCTGGCCATCGCGCTGCTGCTTGTTCCGTTCGTCAACAGGCCCGCGCGTCAACAATTCGGCCCTATCGCAGCTATTTCGATTTTCCTTGGTGGACTGAACTTCGGGCTCTTCTATGTTGGCCTTGGGCTCGGTTCGGGAAGCATGTCGGCCGTCGCATATCAACTCGCTACGCCCTTCACCGTCCTGTTAGCCTGGCCGCTACTCGCGGAGAGACCGTCTCTTACCACGTCCGCCGGAGTGCTGATTGCATTCGTTGGCGTGGTCGTGTTGGCGGCCGAGCCTGGCCTGTCGGCAAACCCACTTCCGCTTCTGCTTGTGGTCGGAGCAGCCTTCGCTTTCGCGGTGTCCAACGTCCTGACGAAGCGCTACGGCCCTTTTGATCCCTTGATGTTGATGGGGTGGTCGTCGCTACTCACGGTGCCGCAGGTCATGTTGATGTCGTTACTCATTGAACATGGACAACTGGCAAGCCTTGTCACGGCAGATGAACGTGGCTGGCTGGCACTCGCCTACACAATTTTCATCGGAGGAATTGTTGGGTTCGGACTTTGGTTCTGGCTGATCGCCCGATGCTCCATGGGCCGCGTCGCACCCTTCGGTCTGCTGCTTCCGGTGTTCGCCCTGATTTCGAGCGTGTTGTTCCTTGGCGACCGCATGACGCCAAAGTTGATTGTCGGTGGGCTGCTCGCGATCTCCGGCGTCGCCATTACGCAAGTAAGACCGAGCGCTCGACCAATTTGAACCCGGAAGTCGCGTCGTGGCGGCTTCCGGGGTCGTCGCGGCGCGCTGCTCCGTGGCCGGTGGACAGGTCCGCGTTAGCGCCCGCGAACCGGCGGGCCACTCTGGCGACCGGGAAGTTCTTCTGTCGAGCGATCCACCGTCGCACCGACAGCATCCTTTGCATCGCAAATCGCTTCCGGGACCTCGTGCCTCGCAGACGAGATCAGAAGTTGCGTCCGCATTTCCGCAAGGCGGGCACGGCAGTATTCGCGGTAGAGGAGGTCGAATATGGCAGGCATGATCCAACCTCGTTGTTCGAGTTGATCTGCACTACGAGCTCCAATTAACACCTATCTTCCGGCAAAAGATGTGAACTAGATCACAGTCTTCCGCTTTCGGCAGGATTGTGTTGCAAAACTCCCGTTGAGACGACTCGCGAACCGTGATTCCTTGGTGGAGAGGGCATCAGCGGGAGCGGCGCATGATGGGGCGGCAGGAAGATGGGCAAGGACAGTTTTTCTATTCGTTT
>NZ_PYCN01000168.1 GCF_003062295.1 Bradyrhizobium algeriense
TGATCGAGCTCATGCAGCAGAGCCGTGCGCTCGTCGAGCATCTGTTGCAGGGCATCCTGGGCCCGTCTCCTCTCGCCGCGTTCGCGGGCTTCCGCCAAGGCGCGCAGGACGGTGGCAGGCAGCCGGTCGAGCTTGTCCTTCAGCACGTAATCCGTCGCCCCGCGCTTCAGGGCCTCAACGGCAACCTCTTCGCCGAGGGCGCCGGAGACGAAGACGAAGGGCGTGGCGCGGGCCATCTCCTGGGCGATCTCGAGCGCGTTCAGGCCATTGAAGGCAGGCAGGAGGTAATCGGCCAGGATGAGATCCCAGCTTTCGTCCCGGACCGCCCTGGTGAACTCATCGGCGGACACCACGCGCTCGATCGACACGGGAAGACCGGCTTCGATCAAGGCTTCCGTCACCAATTCAGCATCGAGGGCGCTGTCCTCCAGGAGGAGGATGCGCAGCACCCGATCGGATTGGATGACGGTCGCCTGATCCATCGACGTTCCTAAGCTCCATCGCGCTGCGGCGGCGGCTCGTTGAGGATGGCCCAGAACACGCCGAGGTCCTGGATCGCATCGAAGAATTCCCGGAAGCCCACGGGCTTCACCACGAAGGCGTTCACCCCGAGCTCGTAGCTGCGCACGAGATCGCTCTCCTCCCGCGAGGAGGTGAGCATGACGACCGGCGTCTGCCTTAAGCGCGGGTCGGCCTTGACCTTCTCCAGAACCTCGAGCCCGTCGACCTTTGGCAGCTTCAGATCGAGCAGGACGACGGCCGGATCGCTGGTGTTGCGGCTCTCATGCGCGCCGCGCCGATAGA
>NZ_PYCN01000169.1 GCF_003062295.1 Bradyrhizobium algeriense
GCAATGGCGCAAGCTGCGCCTGATCGCTTGGCGAGTTGGTCAGCGTGTGCGCCACGATGATCTGATGGGCGCCATCGACGGCGGCCTGTGCGTTGTAGCCCTGGATGAAGCCGTTTTTGGTCGGCATCACGCGGCTGTCGGGATCGGTGAAGTTGCGCTGCGCCTTGTCGCTCGGCTCTGCCGTGACGGGCTTGGACTTGCGTCCCGGCCGGCCCTTGCCGCCGTCGCCGGAGCGGTCGTCGCCCGGCTTCGAGGCCGCTTTGGCTTTGGCTTCAGCTTCCAGCGCAGCCTTGGCGGTCCGGATCTTCTCCAGCCGCTTCTCTTTGTTGGCCATCCACTCGGGCATTTCGTCGCCACGCTTCGAGGCTCCGAGCTGACGATCCTCAGCCTTGTCGGCTTGGGCGGCCTGGGCCAGCCAGCCCTCGACCTCCGCCGCAAGCCTCGGCTCGGCCTCTTTCATCCGGCCATAGCTCATCGCCTTGTTGATCCCGGCATTGGCCTTGATCTTGGTGCCGTCGAGCGCCACGTGGCCAAGCTTCACGAGCCCCGCCGCGCGACACAGCGCAAGAACCTGCCGGAACAATCCGGAGAGCGCAGCCAAATGCCGCTTGCGGAACTCGCTGATCGTGCGGAAGTCCGGACGCTGCATCCCCGTTACAGCCGCAAAATCCAGCCGCTCCTCGCAGCCCCGTGCGATCTTGCGCGACGAGTAGATCCCCTGGCTGTACGCATAAAGCAGCAGCGCTACCATCATGCCAGGATGATAGGGCGGAAAGCCGCGCTCCTCGTCGTAGACATCCA
>NZ_PYCN01000170.1 GCF_003062295.1 Bradyrhizobium algeriense
CGGCGAACGGGGTGATCGACTCGACTGGCCTGAAGGTGTTCGGCGCTGGCGAATGGCAGCGTGAGAAGTACGGCGGCTAAGGCTGTCGGACGTGGCGCAAGCTCCACCGGGCCATTGATCCTGATACCGGCGAGATCCTCGCCTCAGAGCTGACGACCACCGAAGACGGTGATGCCTCACAGGTCGGTCCCTTGTTGGATCAGATCTCAAGCCCAATCACTTCGGTCACGGCTGATGGCGCATATGATGGCGAGCCCGTCTACCGTACCATCGCCGAGCGGGATCCTGCTGCGGCGGTGATCATCCCACCACGCTCAACGGCAGTGCCGAGCAATTCGGCCGAGACAGCGCCCACCCAGCGAGACCGGCACCTCCAGATGATCCATGCGCGGGGTCGGCGCGGCTGGCAGAAGGCGGTCAACTATGGCTGGCGGTCCTTGGGCGAGGTGGCAATGATGCGCTACAAAACCCTGATTGGTCGCCGCCTCCACGCCCGGACTCTGTCTATGCAAAAGGCCGAAGCTGCGGTCGGCTGCAAGGTCATCAACATCATGACCAGCCTTGGCATGCCAGTATCCCAGCGCCTCGTCTGAACCCCAGGGCTAAGGGGTGCATGCGGCCCACCTCTCAATTATGCACCAACGTCCCTCGACAACACAGTCAGTCCAAGTGACGGACGGACGGCCAGAACCGGCCTTGAAGATCTGGACCCAAAGCTCGCTACTGTTGTCGTGATGCCTGGCTAGCCAGTCACCCAACTCTCGCGCGTCTCGAAACGCCACTGAC
>NZ_PYCN01000171.1 GCF_003062295.1 Bradyrhizobium algeriense
GGCGCGCGAGGCGACAGCCCCACTCTCGGCAACAGCGCTTGCTGGGTAGATCAGCGCATCGTGCGCAAAAGTGGACCGGTTTTCCGCTCGACCGATGCGCCAGCATAAAGACCAGCGATCGAATGGAGCCCGAAAGGGGTGTCCGCTTTCGGAGCCGACGCTCTAGCGAGCCCGCCTCGATGCGCGCGGAAACAGCGGGATGACCTTGTTGTCGCTCCGCGCGTTCAGGTGCCGCTGGATCGCAACGTGCAGGTCACGGCTGACGATGGGCTTCTGGAGCAGCGCGAACTCGCTTTCCTCGCCGGCGACGACGGGATTGCCGGTGATCAAAAGCACGGGCAGGCTCGGGAAGACCTGCCGCACTTCGCGCGCCAGCATGACCCCGCTCATCGTCCCGGGCATGGCGACGTCGGCCAGCACGAGCGCAGGCCTGCGCGTGCTCAAGGCTTTCACGGCCTGTGCCGCGTCAGTCGCGATGCTGGTAACGTAGCCGAATTCTTCCAGGGTCGATTGCAGCGCGAGCGCGACCTCGAGCTCGTCGTCCACCACAAGGATTTCCGTGTGATTCTGCACGCCCTCGTCCAGCGCGTCATCCTCGCTCAGCAGACCGATCGGCAACAGGGTCGCCGCATCGGTGCGCGGGATGTAGAGGATGATGGAGGTTCCACCTCCATCCCGGCGCACTTCCGAGGCGCCGCCGAGACCCTGCAGAAAGTGCAGGCCCTGGCGCAGGGACAACCAGGATGACAGATCGAGATCCCGCAAGGCGAAAGCGTGTTCCAGCT
>NZ_PYCN01000172.1 GCF_003062295.1 Bradyrhizobium algeriense
CACTGATCGACCGGCCACGCAGCGGGCGGCCTCGCCGTCACCCGAGGCTTACGCCGCAGCGGCTGGCGGCGGCCCTGGCGCGCGACCCGCGCCGCTGCGGCTACCAGGCTACGAGCTGGACGGTGCCGCTGCTGGCGCACGACCTAGGCCGGTTAATTCACGGCGCCCCATCTGAGATTGGCTGTACGAGCCTTGCTGGCAAAGTTGACCGGATTTCAGGCATGTCCTCACCACCTCCAGGCGTTCTGCTTGGCGGATGAGAGCGGCGCGTTTGCAGGTGGACGGGCAAGGGCTCGGGTCAGGGGGCGTGTGCGCCCCGTTCGTCAGGTGACGAGGCGTGGCAGACGGCCGAGGACCAGCCGCAGGACGGTTTGGTCAGGACAGGCGCTCGGCAGGTGCAGCCGGATCTGGGTCTTCAGTTCAACCACCCGGGCGGCAATCTTGATCAGCCGCAGCCGCAAGGTGTCAAATTGCGCCAGCCGCCAGAGCGAGCGCTTCGGCATCCTCGCGCGCAGGCCCCACATCAGCCAATAGGCGCCCGCATGCAGAAACAGACGGAACTGGTTCGCCGTCGCCCGAGGGCACGACGTGCGGTCGGCCGCCAGGTGGGTTTTCCAGGCCTTGATGTGGTTTTCCGCCGTGCCGCGCCGACAGGAGATCCGCTCATAGAGCGTTCTGGCTTTGCCGCCGGCAAGATTGGTGACGATGAACCGGGTGTCGCTGCCCTGCTCGCCCGCTTCCACACGAGCGATGATACGCTCGACCCGGCTCCAACT
>NZ_PYCN01000173.1 GCF_003062295.1 Bradyrhizobium algeriense
TCGATCTGGACCCCGTGACCCCGGCCTGGGCCGAGCTGCCCGCCTGCGATCCCGAGCCGCGCGCCCTCGGCCTCACCTCGCGCCATCTCGCCTACATCATCTACACCTCAGGCTCAACCGGAACCCCCAAGGGCGTTATGGTCGAGCATCGGGGAGTGGCCAATTATCTGTCCTGGGCCTGCGAAGCTTATGCGCCCAGGTCATCCTCCCTGGTCTCCTCTTCCCTGGCCTTCGATGCCATAATCACGAGCCTGCTTGCGCCTTTGCTCTGTGGTGGCCACGCACAGCTTGTCAGGGAGGGAGACGAGGTCGAGGGGGTAAAGGAAAAGATCAGCTCGGGCTGCGGGATCATTGATATCACCCCCAGCCATCTGGATGTGCTTGGGCAACAGATGCTGGCGGACTCGGCCGCCAGCCAGGTTGGACTGTTTATCATCGGCGGTGAAGCGCTGACGCATTCGACAATCGAGCTGTGGCGCAGGATCCAGCCCACGGCCAGAATGGTGAATGAATACGGCCCAACCGAAACGATCGTGGGCTGTCTCTTTTATGAGGTTCCGACAGGGCCAGCTGTATCTGCGAACGTCCCGATCGGGCGTCCGATTGCGAACGCGCGGGTTTATCTGCTGGACGATCATGGCGCGCCTGTGCCGTTGGGGACGGTGGGTGAGCTTTACATAGGCGGGGCGGGGGTTGCGCGTGGCTATCTGAACCGTGCCGAGCTGACGGCGGAGCGGTTCATCGCCAGTCCCTTTGTGGACGGCGATCGG
>NZ_PYCN01000174.1 GCF_003062295.1 Bradyrhizobium algeriense
CCGATCGCCGTCCACAAAGGGACTGGCGATGAACCGCTCCGCCGTCAGCTCGGCACGGTTCAGATAGCCACGCGCAACCCCCGCCCCGCCTATGTAAAGCTCACCCACCGTCCCCAACGGCACAGGCTGGCCGAACCGATCCAACAAGTACAACCGAAGATCGGGGATGGGCTCTCCGATCAGGTTGGCCGAGTTGGAGGTGTCAGATTGATTAAGAGGTCGATAGGTTACATGCACGGTAGCTTCCGTGATGCCGTACATGTTGATCAATTGCGGAACGCTGTCTGAATGCCTTGCATACCACGGCTTTAGAATGGACGGTTCCAGAGCCTCCCCACCAAAAATCACATAGCGAAGGCGGTTTCGAACATTGCTCTGGCATTCTACATCCATGAAAGCTTTAAAAGCCGAGGGGGTCTGATTGAGAACCGTGACGCCAGACTTGCAGACTAGCTCATGGAAGTCGGAAGCAGAACGGGCGGTATTACTCGGCACGAGTATCAAACGCCCGCCATAGCGCAGTGCGCCCCACAATTCCCACACCGAGAAGTCAAACGAGATGGAATGGAACAGGCACCATACGTCGTGTTCGGTGAAGCCATACCAGTCCTGGGTCGCCTCGAACAGACGAGCCATCTGAGCATGCTCGACCATGACGCCCTTTGGGGTTCCGGTTGAGCCTGAGGTGTAGATGATGTAGGCGAGATGGCGCGAGGTGAGGCCGAGGGCGCGCGGCTCGGGATCGCAGGCGGGCAGCTCGGCCCAGG
>NZ_PYCN01000175.1 GCF_003062295.1 Bradyrhizobium algeriense
CCTGAACCTTGCGGCATTGGCGGACCCGCAGGCGACGACGATCGTCTACATGGGCCGGCGCACGGCATCGAAGTTGGCGACCCGGATGATCGAGAGCGGCCTGCCTCCCGCGACGCCTGTCGTCGCGATCAGCAATGTGTCGAGAGACGATCAGGAGAACACACACTCGACCGTCAAGGATGTTGCTCGCGGCATTCCTCTGCCCGGAGCCGGGCCATTGATTATTGCTATTGGTGCGTCCGTCGCCGCACCACCGGAATGCCCGCTTCACGCGAGCAGCACATTCACCGCCCGCAATGGGCAAAGGCGGTTCGTATCGAAGAGCGAACTGTCGGCCCCGACACTCGTGGGACACTGACGGCGACTACCGCTTTTCTCGCAGCGGCTGGGCCGATGCCGCCGCTGCAATCTGATCAAAATAAGCAATCCTGCCCGCAACAGCCGCTCCGACGGTGAGCCAGAAAAGGAGTATTCCAAGATTCATCTTGCGCCATGAGCGCGAATGTCCGCGAGCCATGTTATCATCAGTGTCTGATATCATCTCCTTTGGATTCTACTGGTTTCGTCATGAGATAGACAAGGCATCTCAGATCTGCAGACGCAATTTGGAATAAGTTTCTCATACGACCCTATTTCGTGGGATGGACATGTTACGATCGCTTTATCGTAAAGGATAGAAATCTGCAGCTCACACACTCTGCCCGAGACTTGATGAACCGACCGTATCCCAATCCTCCAATGCGCTATGCTCAACCG
>NZ_PYCN01000176.1 GCF_003062295.1 Bradyrhizobium algeriense
GATTATGCGAAGCGGAGCATTATGCGGAGCGATGTCGTCTGAGCGCAGGTTTTCCGCGGGTTTCTGGCTCGCCGCGCTCCACATAATCCCGAGGGAAGAGCTGCGACGGCTCGGCGGGCGAGCCGTCGCAGCGGCGGTCGGTCAGCGCGACCAGACGAGGGTGTAGTCGGTCTCGCCCTTGAAGAGGTTGGCGTAGATCGGCGCCGGGAAGGACGGATCGTCGAGCTTGACCGAGTGATACTCCGTGTTCTCCTTCGAGGTGCGGCGCCACGCGGCCCCTATCTCGACGTTGCCCACCAGCACCCGCAGGTCCGGGGCCTTGTCGTTGGTCGACTCGTCGGCTGGGACGAGGCGGGCTTTGATGTTGAAGGCGAGAGTTTTGATGGTGCCGGCGAACACGCCGTCTTCGCTGCGGGTGAAGGTACCGATCTGGGCCATGATAATCTCCGTTTGCTGTTTCAAGCCCGCGACCATCGCGGCCTTGATGGCGATCCGAAGCCCCGGGACGGCCGACCCGCAGCCGTAAGGCCCGCAGCGCAGCGCAGGACGGCTGAAGGCAACTTGTTTGTCGCGCGAGGAAGCTGCGCAGCAGCGGGGAAAGAAGTTGCTGCAAGCCGTTGCGGGGATCAGGCCGGGAAGCGCAGCGACCGCATCCTGGGGCGTGATCCGACATCAAAAGGTCCGCGTGTTCGCAGGGCGGTACAGCATGAAGGAGATGCCGGCTCCAGAGCGCCGCCGCGGCGATGACTGTGA
>NZ_PYCN01000177.1 GCF_003062295.1 Bradyrhizobium algeriense
TGGACCGATCTCAGGCTGCCGGTGTAGCCGTGCTCGCAGCGCAGCCAGCCATGCAGGGCGGCCAGGTTGATCGGACCGTCCGCCTGGCTGACCCGCCACTGCGCGATGGCGGCGGCAACGGCCTCGGCCTTGAAAGGCTGGCGGGCGCGGCCATCGGTCAGGCCCCTCTCGAACCGCTTCACCTGATAGCGAACCGCGCCTTCCGTCACGCCCAGCAAGCGGGCGATCTCACTGTTGGTCGCTCCCCGCGCCGCCAATGCCTTGATAGTCATGCGAGCCTCCTGATCGAGCCGGCTCATGCGCTCCTCCGTGTCGTCCCGTGACACGGTAGGTCGACTTCAACCGGAGGCGACATCTCGTAAATCTGGCCGTCGCCTTACTCACACATTCGCGCGTCGCGCTACACCTACGCCATTGCCGTCTTCGAGCTTGCGGCTGCAGCGGCAGATGAAGCCACACTGGCAGTTCTGCAAGCGCTTCTCGCACGAAACGATGCTGATGTCGCGGTCCTGTGCGAAACGGAACCTCTATGATGTTTATCATCGAGTTCTTTCGGGTGCGTGGCACAGACGAAGCTCATGCGATCCTGGATCGGGTTGAACATGACGCAGCGGATCTGGAGGACGTGAAAGTGAGAGCCCTGTCCCTCTTCGAGACGTTGGATATGCCGCAGAAGCCGGATGCCGTGCGGATCCTGAATCACACTGGCGAGGAGGTG
>NZ_PYCN01000017.1 GCF_003062295.1 Bradyrhizobium algeriense
CGTGCGCGCTGATATCCATGATGGCCCGGAGCACCACACGCTCCAATCAGAGGCCGGATACATTGATGCAAGACCGCATCTGCCAGGTTGACGAAACCTCTTGCAACGCGCGGCCGGACCATACATTCGGGTCAGAACGATTTTCGATTGGTTAGCGCCAGTTCGAAACTGGCCGAGTCGTTTGCGAACTGTTGCTCGTCTCTCAGTAGGCAGGCTAACCACTAGGCCGGCGCAAGATCGATCTGCTCAAGCCGATTTCTTTCCGCATCATAAACCTTGACCTGAAGGTTGGGAAAACGCCTCTTCAAGTCTTTCGCTGCTTGATTGGCAGAGTCCTGGGTCTTGAACTCTCGCTTCGCTTGGCCGTCCACGACAAGTGCATAACCACTTGTCGGAAGGTCGGTCGGCGCCCTGCTGGTCGGCGCTCGCGCAGCCATAGGCGCGCCCTGCGTGCGTTCTTGGCGCATGAGAAAACTCCTTTTGGGGGATTGCTTATATAACGCCCCACCGGCCCAACGGTTCCTGGCGCAGCGACGGATTTATCTCAGAATGAAGTGGACCCCTCATCAATATTCGATCGCCGCCGCCGCACGCCGGGAAATTTGTGATGGGTGCGACAAAAAGGCTTTTGCAACACCATCAACCATAAGCAGGCGTAGCCGTTCGATCTCCTCACCGGCGAGCAGGAACGGCCTGACAAGCGTCGCTCCGCACGTTTTGACCGGTCTATCCACGTTTATCAGCAACGGCACCTCGCGCTGCCGCTAACCCATCGCCACCTTGTCGCCCGCGGCCCCGTGCTGGCGTTGGTCGAACCACATCGTGCCGAGCGCAAACGCCAGCCACCCGAAATTGTAGACAAGGCCTACCATCAGAACAATCCAGCCGGGGATCGGCCCGACAGCGGCGCGATCGGCAAATTCCGACAAGGTCGACGCAGGCGTCGGATGGATCGCTATCTTGCCGTAATAGGCAATGACCTGGACGGCGAGAATCCAGACGTAGTTGCGACGCAGCCGCCGCCCCGCCGCGCGGACAAACGAAATGTGGTGGCGGGGCGCCGTGTAGTCGCGCCCGAGAATCATCTGCCAGCTATCGTCGCGGGCTTCACCGGTGAATATTGGCGCGTAGAAATTCATCTCCATCCATCGAGCGCGGGCGCGCCAGACATTGAAGTAACGATAACGTCGCGCCTCCATGCCGAGAAAAACGGCAATGAGCAGGCCTACGAGCAGGAGTGGCAGGGGGGAAGCCTCCGGGCTCGAAAAGGTCGTCGACAGAGCGATGCCCATCGTGACGATCGCCCAGTTGGTCGTGTTGTCGAGTCGCGTTCTCCAGATCGTCGAACGGTAGACTTCGCCCCGGTAGAGATGAGCGATGGCGCCCATCTCAGCAGGATTGAAGGTGTGTTGGAGGTGTGTTTCGCTGGAAGCCGTAACAGACATGGCAGGACTCCGGTTGTCCGAACCGCAGATCACCGGCGTTGACCGGGAGAGTCCGCATCATCGACGCCGACGAACCTATCCGGAATTGTGACGTCGCAACTATGCTCGCCCCGGGGCCGAATTGCCAGCAACAGATCCAGCAATAGAACGGTGCACCACACCATCCTGAGCCGCGGCCGCATCAGGTCGCACCCTCTAAGTTCCCGCAACAGAGTCAGGATGGCGAAAGCGGCACTGCATACCGCGCAGCGGGATCATCTGAGCGCAGGAGAACAGCGGCATCAGAACTGGCGCAGGACCATGGTTCGATCGATTGGGAGATGGCCCCTGGCCGAGACCCGGCAGGTCGCGGCGTCCCTACCTCTTGGCCCCGAGATACGTCGTCCATACGGCGCTGGCTAAAGTCTGGGATGCTTTCCGAGCGCATGTCTTTTCGACTTCCGCCACGATCGACGACACATTGATCTTCGGCTGTGTTTGGCCACTCGCCGCTGCAACATAATTAAGTCCCGTCCAGAAACCGTGAATCCAGACCGTCCCCTCCAGTCGGTGCTCTTCCGTGGACCGCCAGTGCGCGCAACTCATGCTCCCGACGCCAATCATTTCGACTGAAACCTTGGCGTCCTGCGCTGAGGCCACGCAGACGGAAGCGCCGAAGACGATTGACGCAAATAGAGATCGCTTCACCATCCACCAGATCATCCTGGCACCTCTCGCCTGAACGCCAAAAGTCGGCTGTCGCGTAAGTCCAGCGATCGGGTTGTCCACCGGAATGCCGCTACCAAATGATGCCCGCAAGGTTCGCGGCACCATCGAGGGTTCGATCAACGTGGATTCTCTGCAGCATCACCACGAATTAGGCTGCAGCGTGACGAATGAAGGTGACGTCAGCCTTTCTGCCGCTCCCACGTGTAGGGGCGATGGATGGCGCCAGGATCACATCCTGCTCGGCAAAGTTGGTCCATCAGCCATTGCAATCGCAGCGACAGCGCTAGCGATCAGGAGCTCTATGAGTCCACGCCCGAGCCTGCCTGCGCTTCAGGCGCCGGCCATCGCCTGTTCGATCGCCGAGAGCGCCGCGTTGGCCTTGGCGCCATCGGGCCCGCCGGCCTGCGCCATGTCGGGCCGCCCGCCGCCGCCCTTGCCGCCGAGCGCCTCGGAACCCTTGCGCACCAGTTCCACAGCGTTGAAGCGCGCCGTGAGATCGGCGGTGACGCCGACGACGATACCCGCCTTGCCGTCCTCGGTGACGCCGACGATCGCGACGACGCCGGAGCCGATCTGCTTCTTGCCGTCGTCGACCAGGCTCTTGAGGTCCTTGGTCTCGACGCCCTCGACCGCGCGGGCCAGCAGCTTGACGCCGCCCGCTTCGCGCACGCCGCCGGCCACAGCCCCGCCATTGGTGGCGCCACCGCCCATCGCCAGCTTCTTGCGCGCATCCGATAGATCGCGCTCGAGCTTCTTGCGCTCTTCCATCAGCGCCGCGATGCGCGTCGGCATGTCGTCGACCGAGGTGCGCAGCTCCAACGCCGCGGTCTTGGCAATCGCCATTGTATCGTTGGCGTGCTTGCGCGCATGACGCCCGGTCAGCGCCTCGATTCGCCGCACGCCGGAGGCCACCGCGCTTTCGCCCGTCACGGTAATCAGCCCGATATCGCCGGTGCGGCGCACGTGGGTGCCGCCGCACAGTTCGACCGACCAGCCGAGCGCGTTCTGCCCCTGTTCGCGCGGGCCCTTGCCCATCGAGACCACGCGGACCTCGTCGCCGTATTTTTCGCCAAACAGCGCACGCGCGCCGGCTTCGCGGGCGTCATCAACCGCCATCAGCCGCGTTGTCACCTCGTCGTTTTCGAGCACCACCTCATTGGCGATGTCCTCCACACGAGCCAGTTCTTCCGCCGTGATCGGCTTCGGGTGCACGAAGTCGAAGCGGAGCCGATCCGGCGCTACCAGCGAGCCGCGCTGGGCGATGTGGTCGCCGAGCACCTGCCGCAGCGCCTCGTGCAACAAATGCGTCGCCGAGTGATGCGCGCGGATCGAGGAGCGCCTGCCATGGTCGACTTCGAGCTGCAGCGCTGTACCCACCTTCAGCGTACCCTGCTCCACCGTGCCGATATGCACGAAAAGATCGCCGGCCTTCTTCTGCATGTCGGTGACGCGGAACTTGACGCCCTCGCCCGTCAGCACACCGGTATCGCCGACCTGGCCGCCGGACTCCGCGTAAAACGGCGTCTGGTTCAGCACGATCGCGCCGCTCTCGCCGGTCTTCAGGCTATCGGCGTCCTTGCCGTCCTTCACCAGCGCGGTGACCACGCCTTCGGCGCTCTCGGTGTCGTAGCCGAGGAATTCGGTGGCACCGAGCTTTTCACGTAGCGGAAACCAGACGTTCTCGCTGGCGGTATCGCCCGAGCCTGACCACGACGCGCGCGCCTTGGCTTTTTGCTTTTCCATCGCGTCGGTGAACGAAGCCTGGTCGACGCTGATACCGCGCGATTTCAGCGCGTCCTGCGTCAGATCCAGCGGGAAGCCGTAGGTGTCGTACAGCGTGAACGCGGTATCGCCGTCGAACATGTCGCCCTTTTTCAGGCCGGCGCTCTTCTCGTCGAGAATGGCGAGGCCCCGCGCGAGAGTCTTGCGGAAGCGGGTCTCTTCCAGCCGCAGCGTTTCTTCGATCAAGTTTTCGGCGCGCACCAGGTCCGGATAGGCCTGCCCCATCTCGCGGACCAGCGCCCAGACCAGGCGATGCATCAATGGCTCATGCGCGCCGAGGAGCTGCGCGTGGCGCATCGCGCGGCGCATGATCCGGCGCAGCACATAGCCGCGGCCTTCGTTCGACGGCAGCACGCCGTCCGAAATCAGGAAGGCCGAGGAGCGCAGATGGTCCGCAATGACCCGGAACGACGCGACGGTCTGTTCCTTCGGTCCGGTGCCTAGCGCCGAAGCAGTCGCGTCGATCAGATTACGGAAAAGATCGGTTTCGAAGACGCTCTCAACGCCCTGCAGGATGCAGGCCATGCGCTCCAGCCCCAAGCCGGTGTCGATCGAAGGGCGCGGCAGCGGCTGGCGCTCCTCCTTCGTCACCTGCTCGAACTGCATGAAGACGAGGTTCCAGAATTCGAGGAAGCGATCGCCGTCCTCTTCCGGGCTGCCCGGAGGCCCACCCCAGATGTGCTCGCCGCGGTCGATGAAGATTTCTGAGCACGGCCCACAGGGCCCCGTGTCGCCCATCGCCCAGAAATTGTCCGAGGTCGCGATGCGGATGATGCGGTCGTCCGAAAAGCCGGCGATCTTCTTCCAGTGTCCCGCCGCCTCATCGTCGTCGTGGTAGACGGTGACGAGCAGCTTGTCCTTCTTGAGCCCGAACTCCTTTGTGATCAGCTTCCAGGCAAGCTCGATCGCGCGCTCCTTGAAGTAATCGCCGAACGAGAAATTGCCGAGCATCTCGAAGAAGGTGAGATGGCGCGCGGTGTAGCCGACATTGTCGAGGTCGTTGTGCTTGCCGCCGGCGCGCACGCATTTCTGCGAGGTGGTGGCGCGCTGGTAGGGTCGCTTCTCGACGCCGGTGAAGACGTTCTTGAACTGCACCATGCCGGCATTGGTGAACATCAGGGTCGGGTCGTTGCGCGGCACGAGCGGCGACGACGGCACGATCTCGTGGCCGTTCTCCGCAAAGAAATCCAAGAATTTCGACCTGATCTCGTTGACGCCGCTCATGTTCATCCAATCGGAAGTATGCCCGGGTCGGGCCGCAAATAGCCCAATCTTCCGGCGGAACGCTTTTAGACAAGGGCCGCCGTGCTGTCCAGAAACTGTGCAGGCGGATCATGGGCTTGCCGCAGCACACAAGATAGGCGCGCAAGTCCCGTTGATAATGCTGCGGCTGCGTTGACAGGCTTGGCAGGGCTGTGTTTCCCTCCTATCTGTAAGACGTCACGTCGGGAGAGATCGGCTTTAGCGCCGGCGCCGAAGGAGCAACCGCCCCGGAAACTCTCAGGCAAACGAACCGCGTGACGAACTAGCATCTGGAAAGTGACGCCGGGCGGCTTTCGCCCAAGGCGTCCGCCGACGGGATAATACTCTCAGGCACAGCGACAGATGGGGCTTTCTTTCGGGTTTTCGGGGGCTGGTCCCCGGAACCCCTGAGGGTCCCTGGATGCTGGCACGCGACGAATCTCACCTGAAACGCACCCCGTTGCACGCGCTCCATGTGGCGCGCGGCGGCAAGATGGTTCCCTTCGCGGGCTATGAGATGCCGGTGCAATACGCCTCCGGCGTGCTCAGGGAGCATCTGCATACGCGCGCGAGCGCCGGCCTGTTCGACGTCTCGCATATGGGCCAGCTCGCGCTGCGTCCCAAATCAGGCCAGGTCGCCGATGCGGCGCTGGCGCTGGAGCGGCTGGTGCCGCAGGACATCGTGGCGGTGGCACCGGGACGGCAGCGCTACGCGCAGTTCACCAATGAAGACGGCGGCCTCCTCGACGATCTGATGGTGGCGAATTTCGGCGATCATCTGTTTCTGGTCGTCAACGCCGCCTGCAAGGCCGAGGACGAAGCGCATCTGCGCGCACATCTCTCCGAGACCTGCGTCATCGATCCGCTGGCTGACCGCGGCCTGATCGCGCTGCAGGGGCCGAAAGCGGAATCGGTGCTGGCCAAATTTTGTGCAGACGTATCAGCGATGCGGTTCATGGATACCGGGCCACGGCAGGTCTTAGGCTTCGACTGCTTCGTCTCGCGCTCCGGCTATACCGGCGAGGACGGTTTTGAGATTTCGGTTCCGGCCGAGCACGCCGAGACGCTGGTGACGGCGCTGCTGGATAATCCGGACGTGCTGCCGATTGGCCTTGGCGCGCGCGACAGCCTGCGGCTGGAAGCCGGGCTATGTCTTTATGGCCACGACATCGACACCACGACGACGCCGGTCGAGGGCGCGCTGGAATGGTCGGTGCAGAAGAGCCGCCGCACCGGCGGCGCCCGCGCCGGCGGATTCCCCGGCGCCGAAAAAATCCTCTCGCAGTTTGAAAAAGGCGCGTCGCGCCGCCGCGTCGGCTTGCGGCCCGACGGCCGCGCACCGGTGCGCGAAGGTGCGCTGCTGTTTGCGGACGCCGCCTCAAGCGAACCGATCGGCAAGGTCACGTCGGGCGGTTTTGGCCCGAGCCTCAATGCGCCAGTTGCGATGGGCTATCTGCCGACATCGCTGTCCGCCGACGGCACGCAGGTTTTTGCGGAGGTGCGCGGCCAACGCCTGCCGCTGCAGGTCGCGGCCATGCCTTTCGTTCCCAACACCTACAAACGCTAGTTCTGCAAACGCCAGAGGAAGTTTCATGACGACGTTGTTCACCTCAGACCACGAATGGCTCCGCATCGAGGGCGATGTCGCCACCATCGGGGTCACCGACTATGCGCAGTCGCAGCTCGGCGACGTCGTGTTCGTCGAACTGCCCAAGGTCGGCCGCGCCTTGAAGAAGGCCGAAGCCGCCGCCGTGGTCGAATCGGTCAAGGCCGCCTCCGACGTCTATGCGCCGATCTCGGGCGAAGTGCTCGAAGTCAACGAAGCGCTCGCCGCCGAACCCGCACTGGTGAATTCCGACGCCGGCGGCAAGGCCTGGTTCTTCAAGCTGAAGATTGCAGACAAAAGCGAACTCGGCGGCCTGATGGATGAAGCTGCCTACAAGGCACATACGGCTTAAGGAAGAACGCCATGAACGCGCCGCTGAAAACGACCGCCGAAGCCGCCACCGATTTCGTGCGCCGGCATATCGGCCCCTCGCCCCGCGACATCGCCGCGATGCTGGACAGCGTCGGCGCGAAAAGCCTCGCTGAGCTGATGAGCCAGACGCTGCCGTCCTCGATCCGGCAGAAGGCGCCGCTCGATCTGGGACCCGCGTTCAGCGAAACCGAGGTGCTTTCGCATATGCGCGAGCTCGCCGCGCAGAACCAGGTGTTCACCTCGCTGATCGGCCAAGGCTATTCCGGCACCATCCTGCCCGCGGTGATCCAGCGCAACATTTTAGAGAACCCGGCCTGGTACACGGCCTACACGCCGTATCAGCCGGAGATCAGCCAGGGCAGGCTGGAAGCGCTGTTCAATTTCCAGACCATGATCTGCGACCTCACCGGGCTCGACGTCGCCAACGCCTCGCTGCTCGATGAGGCCACCGCCGCCGCCGAAGCGATGGCGCTCGCCGAACGCGCCGCGCAGGCAAAGGCAAAATCATTCTTCGTCGACGCGGAAGTGCATCCGCAGACGCTCGCCGTGCTGCGCACCCGCGCCGAGCCCTTGGGGTGGAATGTGATCGTCGGCGATCCCCTCACCGATCTCGACAAGGCCGAGGTGTTCGGCGGCCTCTTGCAGTATCCGGGGACGTCAGGCGCGGTGCGCGACCTCAGGCCGGCGATCAATACGCTGCACGCCAAGGGGGCGCTTGCCGTCGTCGCGGCCGACCTGCTGGCGCTGACGCTGATCGCCTCGCCCGGCGAACTCGGCGCTGACATCGCCATCGGATCGGCGCAGCGCTTTGGCGTGCCGATGGGCTATGGCGGCCCGCACGCGGCCTACATGTCGGTGCGCGATGCGCTGAAGCGTTCGCTGCCCGGCCGTATCGTCGGCCTGTCGGTGGATTCGCGGGGGGCGCCGGCCTATCGGCTGGCGCTGCAGACCCGCGAGCAGCACATCCGCCGCGAAAAGGCCACCTCCAACATCTGCACCGCGCAGGTGCTGCTGGCGGTGATCGCCTCGATGTACGCGGTCTATCACGGCCCGGAGGGGCTGACGCACATCGCGCGGACCGTGCATCGGCGCGCCGTGGTGCTGGCGGCGGGCCTCGCAAGGCTCGGCTTTGCGGCGCAGTCGCAGGCATTCTTCGATACGGTGACGGTCGCGGCCAGCGCCAGGCAGAATGAAATCGTCGCCCGCGCGCTCACTGAGAAGATCAACCTGCGGATCGGTCAGGGCCGGCTCGGCATTGCCGTCGACGAGACCACGACGCCTGAAATCGTCGAGGCGGTGTGGCGCGCGTTCGGCGGCATGCTTTCCTATGCGGAGGTCGAATTGACCGCGCGCGAGACGTTGCCCGTTGAACTCAAGCGCGATAGCGCGTTCCTTGTCCATCCCGTGTTCCATGCGCACCGCTCCGAGACCGAGCTCTTGCGCTACATGCGCAAGCTCAGTGACCGCGACCTCGCGCTCGACCGCGCGATGATTCCGCTGGGCTCGTGCACGATGAAGCTCAACGCGACCACGGAGATGATTCCGTTGACGTGGCCCGAGTTCGGCAGTCTGCATCCGTTCGCGCCGTCCGAGCAGGCCAAGGGCTATCATGTGTTGTTCAGGCGGCTTGAGAAAGCGCTGTGCGACATCACAGGCTATGACGCGATCTCGCTGCAGCCGAATTCGGGCGCGCAGGGCGAATATGCCGGGCTGCTC
Source organism: Bradyrhizobium algeriense (assembly GCF_003062295.1). Lineage (GTDB taxonomy): Bacteria > Pseudomonadota > Alphaproteobacteria > Rhizobiales > Xanthobacteraceae > Bradyrhizobium > Bradyrhizobium algeriense. Next base: position 8,872 of record NZ_PYCN01000017.1, read on the forward strand.
GCGATCCGCGCCTATCATGCCGCGCGCGGCGAACCGCATCGCAAGGTCTGCCTGATCCCCTCCTCCGCGCACGGCACCAACCCGGCCTCCGCACATATGGCCGGCATGGAGGTGGTGGTGACCGCGTGCGACGCGCGCGGCGACGTCGACGTCGACGACCTCCGCGCCAAGGCGGAGAAGCATTCCAAAAATCTCGCCGCCGTGATGATCACCTATCCCTCGACGCATGGCGTGTTCGAGGAGCATATCCGCGATATCTGCGAGATCGTTCACGGCCACGGCGGCCAGGTCTATCTCGACGGCGCCAACATGAACGCGCAGGTCGGTCTCTCGCGGCCCGGCGATTACGGCGCCGACGTCTCGCATCTCAACCTGCACAAGACGTTCTGCATCCCGCATGGCGGCGGCGGCCCCGGCATGGGCCCGATCGGCGTGAAGGCGCACCTTGCGCCTTATCTACCCGGCCATCCCGCCATCGACGGCGCGGTGGCGGCTTCCGTAGGACCGGTGTCGGCGGCGCCGGCAGGCTCAGCGTCGATCCTGACCATCTCCTACATCTACATTTTGTTGATGGGCGGCGAAGGCCTCACGCGCGCCACCGAGATCGCAATCCTGAACGCCAACTACATCGCAAGCCGGCTCGATCCGCATTTCCCGGTGCTCTACAAGAATGCCAAGGGTCGCGTCGCCCACGAATGCATCGTCGACCCCCGCCCCTTGAAGGCGACCAGCGGCGTCACCGTCGACGACATCGCCAAACGCCTGATCGACTACGGCTTCCATGCGCCCACCATGAGTTTTCCGGTGCCGGGCACGCTGATGATCGAGCCGACCGAATCGGAATCGAAGGCCGAACTTGATCGCTTCTGTGATGCCATGATCGCGATCCGAAGCGAGATCACCGAGATCGAGGCTGGCCGCTGGAAGGTCGAGGCCTCGCCCTTGCGCCACGCCCCGCACACCGTGCACGACATCGCCGACGATGCGTGGAGCCGGGCCTACAGCCGAGCCAAGGGTTGTTTCCCCGACGGCGTCTCGCGCACGGACAAATATTGGAGTCCAGTCGGCCGCGTCGACAACGTCTATGGCGACCGCAATCTGGTGTGCTCGTGCCCGCCGGTGGCGGACTACGCGCAAGCCGCGGAGTGATGCTCTTGTAGGATGGGTAGAGCGAAGCGAAACCCATCATGGTCATCACCGCGGGTGCGGCACGGTGATGGGTTTCGCTTCGCTCTACCCATCCTACGGCCACGCCGCTACGGCACGAGCAGGACGGGGTCCCAGCGCCACAGCCGGTCGTTGGTCAGGCGCGTGCCGCCCCACCAGCGATCGATCGGGTTATGGCGGCTGAAATCTTCAGCTCCCGCCAAAATTGCATTGCCGAGCGGCGTGAGCGATAGCCGGCTTTCCTTGTATCGTTCAAGTCGCTCACGCTCATTGTGCATCTCCAGTGTGAAGGGCCATTCCGCGAGGCCCGACACCGCGGGCATCGGGGCAAGCCCGAGCCCTTCCAGGAGAGCACCCGCTTCCCAATAGCCGAACACCCGGTGCTGAAAGCGCTGCCTATAATGGGGAAACACATCGAACGGATGCACGTAACCAGCCGAGATCAACTCGAGCATCCGCAACTCCGACGCGCCCAGCCTGGTTGCGCGCCCCGGTAACTCTTCGAGCATTTCCAGAACGCATCGCCGAAGGTGCGGCAAGATGCTCAGATCCCTGCCCAGCAGATCGAACCACGCGTGCGGCGTCGGTGCCCGGAAGGCCTGCCACGCAAGGCTTGCGATCTCGAGATGGTCATCGGTGATGGCGACGCCCATGAACTTCGATTTGGCGAGACGCGCTGGCTCTGCCTCGCCGAGAGAGGCATCCACGTGTCGCAAAATTATCCTTAAGGTTTTCGCCCGCGGGCCGAGATAATCCAATAGCCAGATCAATACCAGTTGGGCGTTCGGCTCGGTTTCCATCCAGAGTTCGACCGTTTCGCAACGTTCGCAAGCCTCGAGCAGTCCGAGATCCTTGATGCCGAATTTCTGACGGCGCTGCGGCGGCACAGAATCGAGCCAATGCGAGTCCGGCCCTTGCATTGTCCTTGCCGCCCAAAATGCCGCAAGCTCCGCATCGGAACGCGGCGGCCCCCAAACCAGCCGAGACTCGATGGCAATCGCCAGATCGGCAAGACCGGCCGTTACAGCGCAGCCCGCACTTGAGGAATCTGCCGTCAGGATCAAACGCGTCACGGTACGCCTCGTTCAGACTGCCTGCAGAAGGGCTTGGTCAGCGCCGGATTCCAGCACCAGAGCCGATCGTTGGTCAGGTGGGTGCCGCCCCACCAGCGGTCGATTGGATTATGCCGGCTGAAGTCTTCTTTGTGGGCGAGAACAGCCCTGCCGAATTCGGTGATCGACAGCCGGCTGCGCAAGTAGGCTGGGTGCCGGTCCCGCAAATTTTCGCGGTCGAGCGTACGCAGCGTGTCGTCGAGGCCCGCCACGGCCGGTCTGGGCCCGAACGCCAGCCCATCCAGCAAGTAGCCGTATTCCCACTCGCCGAAGATGCGCGTTTGCCGCAGCTGGTAGAGATGGAAGAGCGCATTTGTGAGCGAGTACCCGCGCGCGATCAGCTCGAGCATCCGCATTTCCGTGGCGCCAAGCCCGGTCGAACCTGACGGCAGCTCTTCGAGCAGATCGATCAGGACGGGTTTGAGAAGCGGAAGCGCGCTCAGATCCTTCCCGAGCAACTCGAAGCAGGCTTCCGGCGTCAGCGCCCGATAGGCCTGCCAGGCTGCGCTTGCCGTCTCAAGCTCCCTTTCGGTGACATCGACAACCACCGGCCGCCACCTGCCGAGCTGCCTAAGCTCGATCATCGCAAGGTCAATCAGACAAAATTTCAACTTCGCGATCGTCTCCGGATAAGACCGGAAATAGTCGAGCAGCCAGACCAGTTTCAACTGAGCATTGGGCTGCGTGTCGAACCATAGTTCGACGGTTTCGTATTGATGACAGAATTCAGCCAGACTGAGATTTCTGCACTTCCTGTTTTTGCTCTGGTTCCACCCCAAGGCAAAATCCGACCAGTGACACCCGCGTGCGACTTCTGACGTGCGCGGGCCGAGATAAGTGGCGAGTTCATCCGGCGAAGGCAACTCTCCCCAGCCGAAGCGAAAGAAGAATTCAACCGCGAGATCGGCAAATTCCGGTTCGTTGAATTCCGGGACCGACCAGCCGGTCAGGATCAGAGGCTTCATCGCGCTCATCCGCACTACACCTAACAAGACGGGCGCTGAAGACGTCGGCAACTCAACGTCTACAACACCCGTCCGTCACGTTTCAGGCCTTAACCCCTGACGCGTTTCTGATAGCTTATTCCTCTGCCGCCTCCGGCTCCTCGCCATCCGCGTCGCGCTCGGCGGGACCGGCGAGGATCTGCTCGGCGATCAGGCCGGAGTTCTGGCGGATCGCCATCTCGATCTTGGCGACCATGTCGGGATTGGCCTTGAGGAAGGCTTTTGAGTTCTCGCGTCCCTGGCCCAGCCGCTGGCTGTCATAGGAGAACCAGGCGCCGGACTTTTCGACGATGCCGGCCTTGACGCCGAGATCGAGAATTTCGCCCATCTTGGAGACGCCCTCGCCATACATGATGTCGAATTCGACCTGCTTGAAGGGCGGGGCCAGCTTGTTCTTCACCACCTTGACGCGGGTGGTGTTGCCAACCACTTCGTCGCGCTCCTTGATCGCGCCGATGCGGCGGATGTCGAGGCGGACGGAGGCGTAAAATTTCAGCGCATTGCCGCCGGTGGTGGTTTCCGGCGAGCCGTACATCACCCCGATCTTCATGCGGATCTGGTTGATGAAGATCACCATAGTGTTGGACTTGTTGATCGAGGCGGTGAGCTTGCGCAGCGCCTGGCTCATCAGCCGCGCCTGCAGGCCGGGCAGCGCGTCGCCCATCTCGCCCTCGAGTTCGGCCTTCGGCACCAGCGCCGCCACCGAATCCACCACAAGCACATCAACCGCGCCGGAACGCACCAGCGTGTCGCAGATTTCCAGCGCCTGCTCGCCGGTGTCGGGCTGCGAGATCAAGAGCTCGTCGATGTTGACGCCGAGCTTGCGCGCATAGACCGGATCGAGCGCGTGTTCGGCGTCGATGAAGGCGCAGATGCCGCCCTTCTTCTGCCCTTCCGCCACCGTGTGCAGCGCCAGCGTGGTCTTGCCTGAAGATTCCGGCCCGTAGATCTCGACCACGCGCCCCTTCGGCAACCCGCCTACGCCGAGCGCGATATCGAGCCCGAGCGAGCCCGATGAAATGGTCTCGATATCCATCGAGCGGTCATTCTTGCCCAGCTTCATCACCGAGCCCTTGCCGAACTGGCGCTCGATCTGGGAGAGCGCGGCAGACAGGGCCTTGGTCTTATCCATGGAGGATCCTTCAACGATACGCAGGGCAGTGGCGGACATAATACGTGCTCCTTATGGCGGGGATTCGCGAGCGGGACAAACGGGCGATGGAAGGTTTTAGGATTCGACGGTGTATAGGAATTTCGTACCACGTTTGTTCTATGTTCGCAATATGTTCTTTTTCCCGGAAATGGCAATGGCCTGTTTCAACCCCTGGTAGCCGGTTTTGAAGTTAACGGTGGCCTAATTTGATTTTGAGCTTAGCCTTCACTGCCTCACAAGAAGATAGAGGCAACGCCCGTGAAGTCTCTCCATTGCAGGTTCAGCAATCTGTATGGCTTTCGCAGCTTCGAATGGAGCCGCTCTGGCGGAGTCGCTGGGATATCAATGCCGCTCCGCCTGCTAACGCCGAGGTCGAAGTTATGGACAATAAAATCAAGGAGTGCGGAGGCCGCCGACTGAGGCGGCCTTTTTCGTTCAGGCCTGCCTTTTGCGAGCGGGCCTATTTCAGCCGGTACCTTGGACACGTGAAATTTGGCCACTGGTGTCCTTAAGCAGACTTGCCAGTTTCCCGACTTTTCATAATTCCGTAATTTTACGGGCGCGGACCTTCACGCGGCCCGCCGGCTTAAGTATGAATCGAGGCTTGGGGTCAATCGACGGGGTGCGTAAATGACGGGACACACTCAATTGGCAATAACACCACGCGACCGTTTTCTTGAGACGGCGCAAAAGGAACTGGCCGCCTTCGAGCAGCGCGAGCGTGAATTTTCCAGGAAGGAACGGCAGGAGCGGGCAGCAGAACTACAAATTCCCGTCTACAAGGGCGGACTTCACAGTTAGGCGGAGGCCTGTAACAAGACTGTCATCGATCGCTAATAGCCGTAGCGGACCATCCTTCGAGATGGATCATCAAAATGGTTAGACTCATAAAGCCGCCCAACAGGGCGGCTTATTTTTTGATGTTTTCCAGCCGGACGGCTCCAGCTACGTAACCATACGGAAGTGACCCGGCGCGCAGGGCTCGGCATGTTTCCGCGGATGGGCCGACACATCCTTTTCAAATGCCCACGGCTGGGCACCAACGTACAGCATTGGCTTCCGGCGGCCTCGCCGGGGGACGCCAGTTCCAATTCCGCCAGTTCCTATGTGTCCGTCGTCTGCCTCGCCTGCACCCGGCTTCATTTCATCCACAAGGAAACCGGAAAACTCCTGGGCAACGAGTGATACCGAAATCGGCAGCTCGGCTCGGAACGCCCGCCCTCAAGGCCCGGCACGAACATGGCGAACGCTCCATATCTCCGCCGTCTTGAGTCCATTTTTGTACTTTTCCGCCGGAACTGATTCCGCCGCAGTGCGTAATCGCATCAGGAGCGACGACGGGTAGTTTAACGGGGAACCAGAATTGTGCCGGGTAAAAAATATCTAACGGAACAAGCGGCAACCTTTTTGAAATTTGCAATGGCCACCACGGATCCGGACGTCGCCGCGGGCTTTCTCGACAAGGCCGCCGACCTTTCGGCCAGGAGTGAAGAGGCGCCGGACGCCAGCCCCCGGCCGCCTGACGTAGAGCAGCCGGAAAGCTAGCTCTCGCGATGAGGCCGCCGAACCGGCGGTCTCATCGTTTGTTGGTCGATCTGCAAAATCATGCCTTGCGACGTCTCATGCCTTGGACGCCCCTTGGACGCCCCTTGGGCGACGTCGCTTACAATTTTAGGCGTGCTTGCAGTTTCATCTGAACCGGCCGTCAAGACGCGCACGCTATGCCTTGCTGCATGCACATACAGGTTGCCCTCACCCCCGCTCCCACCCTGCCGATGCTTCAGCAGCATGGCGCCCATCTCCTCACACGGCGCTTGAGCCTCAGCCGCACTCCGGAGCCCTCGCGGGTGCCGCAGCCGGTCCGGCCGGACGCGCCCTCCAGACCCCATATGCCGCCGCGGCAGCCTTATCCAACGCGCCAGGAATAGGCGCCGGCAGCAGCGGCCTTTCCCTGCAAGCGCGGGTCGCCCCAGCCAAAACGACCCCGCCGCATGGGGCTGCTATGCAGCGAGGTCGCCGACGGCGGGGAAATCTGGAGGACCACCCCCGCCCTCGCGAGCAGATACGTCTGCCGCAAGGCCCCGTTTCAGCGTGCAAATTGCCCGGCAAATTCGCCCCCAGCGCGTTGAACCTTTTTCTCGCCATCCAGACAAAACCTTGCCTGGGACATTGCATCACTCGGGGAATAGGCCTGCGCCGCCAAGCGACCATACTCCGCTTGCGCGGCGCAGTGCTTTTCAGCGGCGCGCAAACGGGGACGGCGGGGGAATTCGGACGCGCCTGCGGGGTTGGAACGCATACAGCGCCAGGATTTCTGCCGCGCCGGGGTGCGGCAAATGTCAGCAGATGGAATATGGAACTTTGTGGTTCCGCCGCCGTTATCTCGGAGGAGTGCGGGGGATTTTCATGAACCACAAAGGCGTAGAATATACGCTCACCAAGTCGGAGACCCCGGGCTTCTGGAAGTGGCAATTTCGGATTGGCGACCTGGTCAGGTCGGGTAAGACCGAGGCGAGCCTTGTCTTGCTGGCCATGCGCCGCATCGAGTTAAGAATCGATCGCGAGCTGAACTACGCGGCGCGCCATGGTGTCCTGATCGGGGCCGTGGGTTTATTCCCGGCTCGTATCCGTTTCTTCGCAGGCGTCTGACTGGCGCCTGATCAAATCTCATACAGTTGCATTGTTTGTTTCTTGCAATTTTAGGTGAAGTATGGATTTGAAGCGGTTGGGGTCGCGGCGGGATTTTTGTATGGTCTACAAGGGTGTTGAATTCACCGTGACGGCGGTCGCTCCGGGCATTTGGAAATGGCAATTCCGCATCGGCGACCAGGTCATCGCGGGCAAGACCGAAGCCAAGCTCAATCTGCTGGCCATCCGGCGGGTCCAGCTTCGGATTGATCGGGAGCTGAAAAAAGCCGAACGGGATTAGCCCGCTTCGTCGGATCCTTGCGTCGGCCGCCCGCCCGTGAAATCTTAAGTAATTACATAATGTTACAGCCATATCATGATATGGCGCATATGCCCGGTAACGGGCATATGCCCGTAAAAACCCGGAGTTGATCTTTCCGCGCGCCAGGAATCCACTCCGCCTGCACTTGCGCATTCCAAGGGCCAACGGCGGCCCATTTGACGTTTGGTCCATTGCCATGCCGATCTTCTTCTTCAGCGTTCGACATGGCGAGGATGCATGCGTCAACAACGACGGCGCGGAGTTTGCGGATCATAACGCCGCCTGGAAGGAAATGACCGGCGTCTGCGGCGACATGATCGCGGACATTTCCCGCCAACTCTCCGAAAACGCCGAGTGGCAGATGGAATTGCTGGACGAATCCAGGAAGCCGGTATTCCGGATTCGCCTGGTAGCGGAGACGCTGCAGGACGCCGATTAAGCGTCAGGCGTGCGCTTTTTTTGAAGTGGCCTCCGGCTCGCCGGCCGGCGCAGCGCCCTTTCGCAGCTCCCGGGCGGAAATGAATCGGACGCCGACCAATTCGCCCCTGCGCCAAATCAGCGTGCATACCCGCCGCACCTCGCCGCCCGCAGTCAGCGAAAGGCCGAACACTTTTGGCACCGCGAGGTCGCCCACATCCAGGCAGGCCCCGTTCTCGGAAATGTCGAGGATGTAGCACTGGATCCATGGCGCATCCGGTGCCGGAATCAGGAATCCCGGCTTGCGCAAGTCGACCCGAACGAACTTGCGGGCACCGAGGTCTTTGCGGTTTCTCGTCATGGTTTCTCCTGCGCGGAGAAGTCCTAGGCGGAATACCTGAATACCGAGTTATCGGAATCCGGCAAAAATCGAGGTGTTGGTGATTTCGTGGACCCCCATAGCGTTTTCTAGCGAAGCATGCCCCGGACTTGATCCGCAGGTGCGGACCGGTTCGCGTGAAGAAAACGCGTCAAACAAGAATCTAAAGTTTCGGTTCGGATTCAATCAGAACCGAAACTGCTCTAATCGGCGCTGGCAAGCCGGCGCATCGTGAATTCGATGTCGCCATCGGGCAGCTCGCGCCAGCTTTCGACCGAGCTCATATAGGCCGCCTTGGGATAGCGGTCGAGAAAGTCGCGCGCCCGCGCTCTGGCCTTGTCGCGCGGCAGCGTAAAGGTCTCGCGCAGATAGCCGTCGTCCGGCTTGCGCCGGCCGGCCATCCGGCTCGCGAGATCGCGCGGACGAAAGACCATGTCGTAACTCCAGACACAGGACGACAGGTCGAATATAGGGGTTGCGGCGAACGAATCCTACTCGCCGCTTTTCGCGAAACTGTTACTGGTTGTTGCTGCCGGTCTTGCTCTTCTTGGGCGCCGCCGCGGCCTTGGGCGTGTCCGTGCTGCGCACGGTGCCCCAGGGATCGGAAGAGGCCTTGGCGTCGGGTATCTTCTTCAAGGATTCCCTATAGGCTTTGTCCTTGATCGCATCCGCCTCCTTCTCCTCCGGCGATTTGGACTGGAATTCCGGCATCAGGTTGATGTTCGGGGTCTGCGCGTAGGCCGGCACCGTCAACAACACCACCACCGCGGCCGCGCTCAGCATTCTCATGAAGCTCTCCTTTGGGACGCTGACTTTGCGTTTCCGGGAAGGATACCACCGGCTCAACCGCCTCGCCAAGCACGGGCGCCCCCACCTTTGGTTCGACGCGGCGGACGCGCCCCGCGAAGCACGGCCGAATTCGCAGGATTTCGTGCCGTATTTGTGGCCCGCCGCGCTGTTCCCTTCGCCGCAATGACCACTACAATACGGCCTGCAACACTATCAGGCGAGGAAACGGGCGTTCATGCAACAACAGCCACCAGCAACGGAATTCGGCATCGCGGACGCCAGGCGGGTGCTTGGCGAGGTCTTTGCGCCCTGGGTGATGGATCTCAATCTTGCGATCGAGCGCTTCGACTGTGCCCGACCAGGCGACGCCGCCGACTGGCAGCCGGGCGCGATCCTGCGCCTGCCGTTCTCGGAGCGGCTGTGCCGCAATGGCGGCACGGTCTCGGGCCAGGCGCTGATGGCCTTTGCCGACACCGCGACGGTGATCGCCAACCTCGCCGCCAACCGCGGCTACCGGGCCATGACGACGGTCGACCAGACCACGCATTTCATGCGCGCGGTCTCGGCCTCCGACGTGCTGGCGGACGCGCGCGTGGTCCGCCTCGGGCGCACCATGAGCTTCGGCCGCGTCACGCTTCTTTCCGCCACCGACAACAAGCCGGTGGCGATGGTCTCGAGCGCGTTCGCGATGCTGTAGTCCCGAAAGCGTTGCAGCGGAGGAGTTAATCGTGGGCGCTAACAAAGCGATCAAGCTTGCGGTGATCGGACGTGGTCTGATCGGGTCGGCGGCTGCGCGACATTTGTGCAAAATGGGCCATGATGTTGCACTGATCGGGCCCAATGAGCCGGCAGATCTTTCGCGCCACAGCGGCGTCTTTGGAAGCCACTACGATGAGGGCCGTATCACGCGGAGGTTCGATCCGGAGCCATTTTGGGTGCAAATGAACTGCGCTGCAATTTCGCGCTACGACGAGATTTCAGCGGAAAGCGGTGTGGAGTTCTACCGCGAAGTCGGCGTGCTGCACGTTGGCCCTGGCGAAAGCAGCGACGTCGCATCGGTTGGCAAAATCACCGCTGAGGCCGGGATCCCTTGTGAAGCATATAATGATACGGGGCTCGCGGAGCGATTTCCGTATCTCGGATCAACGGCGGGAATGCAGGGGTATTTCGAGCCGCGGAATGCCGGATACATCAGCCCGCGCCGCTTGGTCCGGGCGCAGACGATCGCGGCGGAGCGCGCCGGGGCTCGGATCATCGACGAACCTGCTCTGGGGATTTCGGAAAGCGGCTCTGGTGTGACGATCCGGACGAGATCGGGCAGTATCGAGGCCGAGCGTGTTCTCGTTGCGGCAGGCGGGCATACCCAATCACTGCTCGGTCGATCGTTGGGTTTTACGGTCTATGCGCGTACCGCCGCGCTGTTTCGACTTGGTGCGGCGGAGGTTCAACGTTTAGCGGGAATGCCGTCGATGCGTTGTATCGGGCCCAAGGGCGAGAATCCCTATATTCTGCCACCCATCCCCTATCCGGACGGCCAAACCTGGTTAAAGCTCGGCGGTGATCCGGTCGATCTTCCGCTCGAAAGCGAGACGCATATCAAGGACTGGTTTCAATCGGGCGGATCGATTCAGGTTGCTGATCGGCTTCAAACGCAGATCCTTGACCGTATTCGTGATCTCAATTTCGAAGAACGCCGCGTCGTCCCTTGCATGACCACCTTTGGCGACACTGGCCTGCCCTGCATCGGACCGCTTTCGGAACGCGTAGCGGTTGCATTCGGCTGCTACGGCAAGAGCGCGAAATGTTCGGACGAATTGGGTCGGTTAGGTGGCATGGCGCTGCTCGGCGAGGTTAGAGCAGAACTCGCACCCTGACTGAGTTTTGTGTAGGTTTTTCTGCAAGATATTGCGCGCCCAAGCGTGCTTCAGGGCCAAACACGCACCAAACGCGGACGGCGAACACGTCAGCAACAAGTTCACCGGGACCTTTTAGCCTTCGAGCTACAAGTTCGTCGTGGTGGAAAAGAGCCACGAGTTCACCTTCGTGACCACGCGGCGTAAGCCGGGCACATGGATGTCCATCCAGTTCGTCTCAAGGACGCCAAAGCTTCGACAACTTCAGCTTCCCAGACCTGTACCGGATGGACAACCTATTGAAAGCTCGCAGCTCTACCTTACTTGGCTGAGCCGGTAGTCGTACCTGCGCCAGGAGTCGTACTTGCGCCGGCTGCGGTGCCTGTGCGTCGCTCCGTGCGCCCGGTGCGCCGGTCGTCACGCCTGTCCTGCCGTCCTGCGCGTCGGTCCTGACGGCGCTCCATACCGACAGTCTGAGCCTCAGCAGCGGAAACCGTCAGTGCGGCAACAGACGCCATGACGGGAATGGCAGCAGCTTTTCCGAAAAGGGAGAGAGCCCTTCGACGAGAAATCGCTTCTGATTTGATGATTTCACTCATGGCCAATACTCCACGCAGGCTGGTGAACGCCCATGCGGTTGCCGTTCCAAAGTGCCCGTGTTGATTTAGATCAAACCGCCTGCCGCAGGCAGCGCGTCGGTGTTTGCGGCACCGCCCGTCGAGAAACGACGAGCCCGGCACCACAAACGATTGGAGGCAACCATGGCCGAGCCCGACGGCAATGGGATTTCCGCGCGACTGTGGAGGCTTCCTGGGCAGCTGCTGCTGGCACTGATCAATGCGACGGCGATCCTGGTGATCGTCGCCGCGATTGTTGCGCTCGTCGCGATTGGTCGCATCAACCATTTTGCCGAAAACGTCGCGACAACGATGACTGAGGCCGTGCTGTCGAAAGTCGACTTGCCGGAGAGAGGCGTACTGGCGAATATCCGGAACCTGACCGCGGAAGTTCGCACGCTTGGCAGCACGCTTCGGGAGATCAAGGCTGGAGAACGTCCGGCCCTTCAACCCGAGTTGGCGCGGCTCAGGGAGGCGCTAACCGTCCTGAATGTCAGCATTGACCGGATCGGAAACGCGAGATCGATCCTCACCGACGAAGCGATTGCGCAACTGGGCCGGACGGTCACCGACGGCCTGATGAAGTTAAGGGATTGCTCTACCAGTGCTCGCCAAGTGGAACGGCACCCTCAGAAGCAAAACGGTCGAAGCCGAGCCTTTCAGGAAGCGCCGCCCCATGAAAACTGACTCCGCCGCGATTGGATAGGCTGTGGAACGGCTATGCCGCCGGCAACGTTACCCGGAATATGGCTCCGTGCGGGGTTGCGCTCGAAACAGACAACGTACCCTCGTGACGCTCGACAATCATCCTGCTGATGGCGAGTCCCAAACCCATTCCATCTGGCTTCGTCGTAACGAAAGCATCGAAAATGTTTTCAGTATCCGGCGGACGAACACCTGGCCCCCTATCTTCAACAGCGATCGCGACCTTGTTGTCGCCTTCCCGTTCTGTTCGCACAATCAGCGCCCGAGGTCCAACTACCGAATTCATTGAATCGACCGCATTCTGGATCAAATTTGTAACAACTTCCTGCAATTGAACTTTGTGACCGAGAGCGGGCGGCAGCCGGCTTGCCAGTTCAGTTCTGATATCGAGGCGGATTTGTGTACTCGGTCTCAGTGCTTGCAGCACCTCGAGACTGAGACTGTTTAGATCGACACGTTCTCTGGTCAGCTCCGCTTCTCCAAACAGGGATCGAAGGTTGCTGAGTATTGCCTTGGCCTGCATGGTGTTCTCGACAATGCTCTCAAGAGCTTCCGTGGATTCGTCAATTTCCGGCGGCGTCGACTTAAGACACATCAGCGCTGACTCACTGTTCAATAGAGCTGCTCCGATCGGTTGGTTTAACTCGTGTGAGATCGCGGCGGCCATTGCTTCCATACTCATGAGCTTGTTGTGTCGCTCGCGCTGCAGCAGATTGTTCGACCGAGCCAAATGAACGTAGAGTAATGTCGTCTCTGCAAGCAGTACGATCAGGACGACACTTGAGGTAACGAGCGAGAACACGCGCCCCGCGTAAAAGCCAACACTAAAACGAACAGTTGGTAGCAGGCCGCTGAAGGCCAGTTCCCCAATGAACACCGCTGCCACCACGATGAGCCAAAGATCGAGTATCGAACGCCGGCGGAATAACAAAATGACAAGCCCCGCGGCGGTAATCAGGATGGTGAACCAAATTGGGTAAATCACGAAGGGACTGAGCCGTGAGGCATCAAGAATGATCGGCGGTAGCAGCGCCTCGCCTCCTGTGGTTAGCCAGGTAATTCCGCTCACCAACGCAACTACGGCAACCGCGCTCCAGCCGATCTCACGCACAACCGCTGTCTCGGCAGCGAGCCTGCCGCGCGTCATGTCCTTCGATAGCGCGTAACCCAGCAAAGCGCTGGCGAAGCCGATGTGCCAGAAGATGAAAAGCCATGATCCTGTCTGCAGGCCGGCACCGAAGAGGCCTGTCGGCGAGAAGGCGCCCGAAAACGTCAGGGCATGGGGAATGACGATCAATGCCGTGAAGAAGTAACCGCTCGCCAGTATGAGGAGCGAGCGCGAACGGGACATCGAAAATTGCGCATACAACAGAACGGCTGTGATCAGGTCAGTGACTAGTACAATCGCGTCGAGCGAGGGAAAGAATGCATTGAGCGCTGCCGCCTGCCTGCCGGAAAACGGGGCCACTAACGAAAAAGCAACCACCACTATAACGACAACGGCGATTGCCGCCCGCGTTTGACGCCTTGTCGGCGGCAGGTCCGTTAGCAAGGCAATGGATGCGTGGTTGTCCAAAATCATTGCAAACACCAAGACATCCGCTAATCTCTTGACGTCGCACGGAGAATATTGGTCAACGCGTGGAAAGAGTCCACCCGGCCCGCGTTCGGCGACCTCCGGACTGCACGATTGTCGGCATTTGTCGCGGTAAATTGCTGCCGCGGGGAGGCTGCTGGCCAAGGAGCGGGAATGGCTGATGTTTTCTGGCACAAGGCCGTTCGAACAATCTCACCTTGCAGCAAGCGCCTATGACCATCGAGAGGAGTTGGGGGCAACGCAGCCCGGTCCAAAGCTGCCGCATGAAAATGCGCCGCCACCATCTCCTACGTTGCCCCCTCTGTTCTGTCGTGAACTATCTTGAGAAGCTGGCAGTTCGTAGGGTGGGCAAAGGAGCGCTAGCGACGTGCCCACCATCTATCACCGATCGCGCTTCGAAATGGCGGGCACGCGGAGCCTGTCATCGGGCGCGCATTCGCGCGACCCGGTGGCTTTGCCCACCTTACGGACTGCGAACTGATTTGCTTCGCACGCAAGCGCAATCTCGGCGCGCAACTGCGACAAAACAACACGACGGGCAAATCAGTCAAAACCTGTCCAGCCATTCGCGCAAAAATATTCCGCTTAACACGCAGGCCAAATCAACCGCATAACTCCGCCCGTCTCGCGGCGGATGAGGGGCGTTGGCCATCGTCACGAACGTGCGGTGAGATGCGATGGACGCGAGAGCTGCGACTGACGTGTGCAGCTTGAGCGTACGGCGAAGTCGTGTGGTTCGGACGCCGCGGTGCTGGCGTTAAGTCCAAGAGAACAAAACTTCTCGCGGGCGACGGAGGCAAAAGAGCCGTTCTCCGGGAAGAGCACGAAGTAAGCCGTAAAGCCATTGCGCAGGGAAGGCCGGAGTGTTCCGCTGCCCTGTATGCTCGTGTGCATTTTACTTAGTGCAAATCGCACGCGAGACCGCGGGTGCAGCAAGCACCCGGTCTTCCCTGCGCCCTCTAATTTCAGAGGAGGGCAAACCAAGATGCAAACCTCGGACGCAATGCGCCGCGAGAATACGAAGGTATGTCAACCGTCATTGCGAGCGCAGCGAAGCAATCCATGCAGCCGCAAAGAGTGTATTGCTTCGCTTCGGTCGCAACGACGATGGTCCGCTCACACCCTCCCCACCCTGCTCCGCCGCCAGCGCCAGACCAACATCGCCATCAGCACGATCACAAACCCAACCACGATCGCCCCGCTCATGAATCGCCCGCCGGGCCGGTCGATGGTGCGCGACCGCAGCGAGGGCGCCTCACCCGGCCGCGCCAGCCGAAACGCGACCACGCTGTCGCCGATCGTGGTGCCCGACTCCGAATGACCGCCGGCGCCGATCGCGACATATTGCTCGCCCTTCCACAGATACGTCATGGGATTGGCGACGCCCGGCACCGGCAGCCGGCCCTGCCACAGCTCCTGCCCCGATCGCGCGTCGAGGGCGCGCAGATACGCATCCATCGCGCCGGTGAAGACGAGACCGCCGGCGGTGATCGCAACGCCGTTGACGAGCGGCGTGCCGAACGGAAAGGCGATGCCGAGCGGCGCGCGGTCCTCGGTGGTGCCCACGCGCGAACGCCAGAGAATCTTGCCCGCCTTCAGATCGACCGCGACCATCTCGCCCCACGGCGGCTTGTTGCACAACAGGCCCAGGGGCGACGTGGCGACAGCCCGCGTCATCGCAAACGGCGCGCCCTGCTGCCGTCCGAAATCGTGCCCGGGCGGCGGCTCGAACCCTTGCGTGGCCTCACGCGGAATCAGTTTGACGATATGGATCGCGCGCGAAATGTTGGCGTAAAGGATCTGGTTGACGGGATCGAAGGCAGCACCACCCCAGTTCACGCCGCCGCCGGTCATCGGAAACACCACGGTGCCCTGCGTCGACGGCGGCGTATAAACTCCATCATTGCGCGCCGCTGCGACCTTCGCGCGGCAGGCCCCGCTATCCCAAAACGGAATCAGGCCGAACACGTCGTCGGCCGAAATCTGCTGCGACAGCAGCGGCGGCACATGGGTCGGAAACGGCTGCGTCGGCGAGAGCTGCTCGCCTTCGGCGCCGCCCTGCGGCACCGCGCGCTCTTCCACAGGCCACACCGGCTTGCCAGTATCGCGGTCGAGCACGAACACAAATCCCTGCTTGGTCGGCTGGATCACGACGTCGCGCGGACCCTCCCCGGTATCGATGCGCGACAACGTCGGCTGCGCCGACAAGTCGTAATCCCAGACGTCATGATGCACGGTCTGATACGACCAGACCCGCTCGCCGGTCTCGGCGCGCAGCGCCACCACCGAATTGGCGTAGTCGTTGTTGCCGGGCCGCTTGCCGCCCCAGAAGTCTGGACTCGGCGAGGACGTCGGCAAGAACACTAGGCCGCGCTCCTCGTCCACGGACATCGGCGCCCAGACATTGGCGTGGCCGGCCAAGACGCCGCTATGCATCAGCGGATCGAAACTCCAGCGCGGATGCCCGGTTCGCGCATCGAAGGCGCGCACCATGCCGGGGGGCGCCTCGACACGGCGGTTGTCCGCGATCGCAGAACCGACGATGACGGTGTCGCGGATAATGACGGGGGCCGACGTGATCTGGAATTCGCCGGGCCACTCCAGCGGCATGCCGGTCTCGACCTTGATCTCGCCATTGGCGCCGAAATCGGCGCAGGGAATGCCGGACCTGGCGTCGATCGCGATCACCCGCGCGTCGTTGGTGCCCATGAAAATTCGTGCGCGGCAGGCGGCCGTTCCGGCCGCGTTGTCGTCGTCCCAATAGGCGACGCCACGGCAATTGTAACGGTTGGCCGGGCGTTGATTGGTCGAGATCTTCGGATCGTACCGCCACTTCTGCGCGCCGCTGCCGGGATCGAGCGCGATGACTTCGTTGAATGGCGAGCAGAAGATCAGGCTGTCTTCGACCAAGAGCGGCGTGGCCTGAAACTTGGTCCGCTTCATCACCTCGGGCGCGCGGGTGTCGAGATCGCCGGTGCGAAACTCCCAGGCGCGAACCAGATTGCCGACATTATCAGGCGTGATCTGGTTGAGCGACGAAAACCGCGATCCACCCCGATCGCCGCCCCAGTGCTCCCAGGCGGAAGCCGGAAGCGCGATAAAGGTGCAGAAGATGGCAACGATGAAAGTGAATAGACGAACCGGACTTCGCATCCTGCCCCCGCAAGCGCAACGCAACGCTTGCGGGATCGATTACCCTATTGCCACTTCAGTATCTACCCCGGTCGCCATAGTTGCCGCCATGGCCGCCGCGGCCGCCGCCAAATCCGCCGAGACCGATGCCGATGCCGATGCTGACCGGCGGTCTCGATGGCTCGTACACCTCGCGCGGCGGCGGGTCGTACACCACGCGCGGCGGCGGACGGCGAACGACCACGACGTCGTCATCCGGCTCGCTCCGACGCGGCGGCTTGCGATCGACCCGCTTCTTCGGCGGATCCGGCTCGACGCGCCGGACCGGGGCATTGACCTTCAGTGGCTGCGGCGACGGCGGCTGCACGTTGCAGGGGCACATCGGCCCGGTGAGCGCAACGTTTTGCGGCACGGCGGCGTTGGCGGCGGCGACCGCCGGCGTGAACTCGGGACGGTTGCGCAGCCGCTGTTCCAGCTTGCGCGCGGTCGCGCTGAGATCGCTGTCGGGGAATTTCGCCAGGAAGGAGCGATATCCGGACGCGGTGTTGATGAGCACGGCCTCGTTCCACGCCACCATGCGGCGGTGCCGAACCAGCCAGTCGCGCGCCAGCCGCCCGAGCGCCGTCTGCGGGTAGAGGCCGGCAAAGGCCTCATACGCTTCGTCGGTGCCGTCGGCCACGATCACCTCGTTCGCCGCCTCGACCGGCTTGCCCTTCAGATCGCGGGTCCACTCGGCGACCGACTTCTTCGGAGTTGCGGCAGGCTTCGGCCCGGCGACGGATGCGCCCGAAAAGCGGAAATCCTCGGTCAGCGAGGAGCTGTCCCACGGGGTCTGCCGCCCTTCGGTGACCTTGTTCACCGCAAGCCGCACCCGCTTGAAGGTCTCCTCGATCGGAATGTTCTGCTCCTTGCCGGCCGCCAGCAGCGCGTTGGTATACGGGCTGTTGGAGCCGGAACCGTCTTCCGCGACCGCGCCGGGCGAGGTCGAGAACGACAGGAACGTGCCGGGCGAGCCGACCTTGGCATCGACAAGGGCAAGCCCGCCGCCGGCGGTCTTGAGGTCCGGGAACGGATTGTTGCGGCAGGCGTCGAGCATCAGGATGCGCATCTTGCTCGGCACCGACGTCAGCGTGTTCAGGATGTCGTTGAGGCGCACTGCCTGGATCGGAATGTCGGCTTCCCGCTTCGGATCGATGTCGACCGGAACCAGAAAATTCTCGCCGTCGATCTGCAGCCCGTGACCGGCGTAAAACACCAGCGCTACGGTGTCGGCGCCCTTGGCCGCGACCTTGCCGGCGAAGTCGCTGACCGCCTCCCGCATCTGGCCTTGCGAAAGGTCGGACGCGGTCGAAACCTCGAAGCCGGAATCGGTCAACAATTGCGTGACCGCCCTGGCGTCATTGGCCGGATTGGGCAGCGCCGGCACCGAGCGATAGGCGGATTGGCCGATCACCAGCGCTAGGCGGCTTTCGGCAGACGCCGAATGTGCGCCCAAAAGAACCGCAGCGGGAATCATCAACTTGAGCAGCGTGTGACGGAACATGATGCCACCTCCCGGCAATGCAGGCTACGGATTGGTCATGGTCCCGAAGCCAAAGGTTCAAGCCGGCCGCGCCGTTTGGGGCGTGACAAGGGCTTCATTCAACGGCGATGTTGTCGCAGGCCCAAGTCCCGCGCAGTGATCTCAATCACAGTATCGGGATCGCTATCTGGTCAACATACCCTGTTCTACCGCAGCGTGTTCGGGGTAAAACCGCCCTCGGATGCGGCGGATCGTGGTTCACATAGCGCTGATGGCGGGCGCGGCGCTGATGCTTGCGGGTTGCGGCTTTGCCGACATCCGCTCGCCGGTGCCGGAGTTCATGCGCGCCAAGGCACCCGAACCGCCCGCGCTCGAGCCGCCGCCCGACGTCAAGCGCATGCTGAAGGAGAAACTGGATTCGGTGTTCACCGCGGCCTCGCAGCCGACCAGTGTTCGCGTTTCCGAGCCGCGCCCCAATCTCCGCGGGCCGGGCTGGACCGCCTGCGTCAAGGCCGAAGTGATTTCGGTGACCGGCAAGCCGTTGGGCACGCAGACCTATCGTGTCGAGATTTCCGGCGGCGTGATCGCCGATCGCCAAAAGGTCGAAGCCGAGGATACCTGCAATGCCGAGAGCTACGAGCCGGTCTAGCGCTACAGGCAGCGCGTCGTCGCCCGCACCGGACAAAGCTTCAGCGCGCTGGTCAGCGAGAACAACACCCGTGCGCCACGGGTGGGATTATCAGGCGCGCGATAGGTGAGCGGCGCGGCGGCGCCGATGTCGGCCTGCAGGCCGTCGGCGAGGAAGAAGCGAACGCCGCCGCCGGCCGATGTCAGCGAAAGTCCGTCGCTCAGCCGGTAGCCGTCATTCCAGGCCACGCCGCTGTCGACGAATCCGTAGATCTGGTAACCGCTCAGATATTGAAGGTTCGTCTTCTGGTCGAAGCGCAGTTCCGCCGAGCCCGCCAGACCGTTATCGCCGCTGATCTCGGCGCTGCCATAGCCGCGTCCGAATGCGATGCCGCCGAGATAGAATTGCTGCGAGGTGAACAGCGGTCCGGACGCCGTCTGGCCGGCCGCGGCAAATTTCAGCGACCAGGCATCCGACAGCGTCTGGTAGCGCGTGAACCAGAAATTCAGCGCGGAGAATTTGCCGGACGCCCCGTCGCGCGACAGATAGTCGTCGCGGTGCGAGGCGCCAAGAATGTCGAGGCCCTGGCGATAGTTCACGGTCAGATAGTTAGTGCCGCCGAAACTGTCCTGCAGCCGATAGTCCGACGTGAGGCTGGCGGTGCGGATACGGTCGGCATAGATCGGGCCGAACACATCGTTTTCGGTGGCATTGGTGAATCCGGCCGCCGCGGTCAGCGTCAGGCTCGATTTCTGCGATTGCAGCGCAGCGATACTGCCGCGAATTTCGAACGACTCGGTCTTGATGTTGTCGCTGTAGAGATGGCGGTAGTCGCCGGGCCACACCTCGCTGTAGTAGCCCGATGCGCCGATGCGGGCGCCGTCGGTGCCGACGGGCACTTCGTAGGACAAGCGGCCGAATGCGAGCTGCCGCGGATCGCCGGGCGTGGTCGACAGGTTCAACACAAGGGAATCGCCGGGAGCGAGATAGGAGTTGAGCGCCGCCGTCCCGTAGCTTTGCCACGGTCCGACCGACGACGATCCCAGATTGTCGACGCCGAACGACGTGAAGAGGTGCCAGGTTTTCAAAGACACGATCAGGCGAAAATGGCCGCTCGCGGAGCCGATCTCCTCGATCGCGGTGTCCTCGATCCGCACGCCGGGCCGTCCGTTGATCAGCAGCAACTGCCGTTCGAGCGTCGCAAGCCGCGAGGGCCGCTCAGTCAGCACGGCATCGAGCATCGGCCGGACGCCGAATTGTTCGGCGCCGTCTCCCTTCAGCGCCAGCTCCGTGATGCTGCCTTCGATGACTTGAATGCGAAGCTGGCCGCTCTGGATGTCCTGTGGAGGAACGATCGCCCGGCTGAGGTGAAAGCCGGCGGCGCGATAGACGTCGCTGACCGCAGCAGCGATAGCCGCGAGATCGGCCTGCGATACCTTTTTCCCGATGTAGGACTGATATGTCGCCGCAAGCCGCTCCTGCGGTATTGCGACGGCGCCGGAGATCGAGACATGGCGGAGCACGAACAGCGGACTGGAATCCCCCTGCCCCTCCGGCCGGGCGAGTTCCGGCAACGGCAACCGGGGCCGCCGCCCGTTCGCGCCCTGGCTCGATTGCTGATCATCGAAACGTTTTTCGGTCTGCCGCGGATCATAGCCCGGCTGGTTCGCATGCTGCGCTTGCGCCGGAAGGCAGCCGATCAGGGTCCAGAGGACGAGGCCGGCGGTGCTCAGGTGGTGCCGGGACAAAGCCGCATGGGCGCACTTCCGTAGAAGTACGGACGCCAAGCGCCAATCGTTAAGGGAGCCCCTACCCATATGATTTTTAATAAAATTTTATGGTCAATGAACCGTTAACGAGGCTCGCGCAGTTCACCGCTTCCGCTCACTCAATGTTGAAACATTTTCGGTACTAACCGGGACAAAGCGGCAATCAGAGAGAGTTTTCATGCGTGCGATCCCTCACGTCTCAAGAGCACTCGCGACCATGTTCGTGCTGGCGACGGCTTCCGTCGCTTTCGCCGCTGACGGCGGCGAGTGGACGGTCCACAAGTCCTCGGGCGAGGTATGGCTCACGGGCAGCGGCGTGCAGCAGGCATCGCTGAGACAGGAGGACGTGCTGAAGCCAGGGGACACCATCAGCACCGGCCGCACCGGGCGCGTGCTCCTGAAGCGCGGCGATGAAATGATCCTGGTTTCGCCGAATTCCGTGGTCGGCGTCCCCGCCCAGAAGAAGGAAGGACTCTCGACGACGATCAAGCAGCAGGCCGGCTCGATCCTGCTCGACGTCGAGAAGCGCAACGTCAAGCATTTCGAGGTCGAGACTCCCTACCTCGCGGCCGTGGTGAAGGGCACGCAATTCCGCGTCACCGTCAACGCGGGGAAGACCACCGTCGACGTGGTCCGCGGTCAGGTTGAAGTCGCAGATTTCAAGTCGGGCCAGATCGCCCAGGTGATGGCGGGCCAACATGCTACGGCGTTCGCAACCGGCAAGACCGGCCTCTCGCTGGGCGGCTCCGGCGCCCTCGCCCCGATCGAGCAAGGCAAGCCGCGCGCACCGTCGGTCGAGCGCGTTCCGGTGCCGCGCGGAGGCTTTACCGCGATCCGCCACGCCACAAATGGACAGGGCGTCCAGTCATTGCGGCATACAAGCGTGCAGCCCGCAAAGCATGGCGTCACCCGGATCTCGTCATCGATCGGTGAAGTCCGGTTGAACGTCCACCGCGCCACGCACGGCCTTGCCCATGGCGCTACTTCCTCGGGTAGCGCCGCGCGGGGCGTGGTCGATACCAATACAGTCTGGAACTCATCCGGCTCCGACTCGGCCGTCGCCAACAATGGTCAAGGAGATAATGGCAACGGCGCTGCCGCCAGCGCCGCCGGTCGAGCCAATGCAAGCGCGGTGGCGGCCGCTGGCGGAGGCAACGCCAACAGCGGCAATGGCAATGGCAATGGCAACGGCGATAACGGCAATAGCGGCAACGGCAACGGCAACGGAGCCAACGGCAACGGCAAGGGGAATGGAAACGGAAACAGTAACGGGAACGGCAATGGCCGCGGCCGGAACTGAACCGGCGACCTGACGCCATTGCACGAGACTAAAAGCCACAAGCACAACGACACCGCATTCGAAGCACCAGAATGGTGACCCCGTGAAACGATATCGGCCGCAT
Source organism: Bradyrhizobium algeriense (assembly GCF_003062295.1). GTDB lineage: Bacteria > Pseudomonadota > Alphaproteobacteria > Rhizobiales > Xanthobacteraceae > Bradyrhizobium > Bradyrhizobium algeriense. The sequence continues at coordinate 31,069 of NZ_PYCN01000017.1, forward strand.
ATTTTCGTGATGATTGCGCTCGCAATCGTGTTGGCGGGCGGCTGGCACAATTCGCTTCGCCACGCATTGGCCGACCTGCGCTTTGCCTGGCAGTCGCGCCAGGCCTCTGGCGATATCGTGGTGATCGCGATCGACGCATCGTCGATCGAGAGGGTCGGCGTCTGGCCGTGGCCGCGCCTGCTCCACGCCGAGTTGGTCCGGCAGCTTCAGAAGGCGGACGTCCAGGACATCGCGCTCGATGTCGACTTCTCCACGCCCTCCGACGCGGCGTCGGACCGGAACTTTGCCGAAGCCCTGCAGAGCGCCGGCGGATCGGTCGTGCTGCCCTCCTTCCAGCAGCCCCGCACCGACAGGACAACGCTTCACGTCAATCGCCCGTTGCAGCAATTCGCCGAACATTCCTGGCCGGCGCTCGTCAATGTCGAGGTCGGACCCGATGGCCTCGTCCGCCGTTACCCGTTCGGCGAGAAGCTGGACGACAAATTCGTGCCCGCGATGGCGGCCGTGCTCGCCGGCCAATACGATGAGAAGCGCGCGCCCTTTCTGATCGACTTCAGCATCCGAACGGCAGGAATCCCCAAAGTATCCTTTGCCGACGTGCTGCGCGGCGACCCGGCGACACTGCAAAAGCTGCAGGGCAAGAAGGTCGTCGTCGGCGGCACGGCGCTCGAACTCGGTGACCGCTTCAGCGTCCCGAACGGCGCGATCGTGTCCGGCCCCGTGCTGCAAACACTGGCCGCGGAATCGCTGCTGCAGAACCGCGCGCTGCAATGGACTTCGCAAATCGTCACGCTGACCGGCCTCGCTTTGCTCGCCTTGCTCATGCTGTTCTCATGGCGGCGCCTTTCCGCCGGCAAGCGCGTGGCGCTGCTCGTCGCAACTTCTGTCGGCCTCGAAACAGGTGCGCTTGCGCTGCAGGCGGCTTTCCCCCTCATTCTCGACACCTCGCTGTTTCATATCGCCATCATCGTCTACATCGCCGCGATCGCGCTCGACGAAATCGACATCCGCGATCTGCTCGGCCGCGTCGCCGAAAACCGCTTTCAGCGCGTGGCGATGTCGCTCGGCGACGGCCTGATCTGCACCGATTCCAATTACCTGATCACGGTCTGGAATCCCGGCGCGACCGCTATCTTCGGCTACCAGCCCGAGGAGATGATCGGCCGGCCGTTCGACGAGATTTGCGCGCGCGATGCGGATACGCCTGCATTTTCCGTCAGGGATGCAGCAGCACTCGCCGCCGGCACGGTGATCGAGTTCGACGCACGCCGCAGCGACGGCGAGGTGTTTCCGGTCGAAGCCAGTTTCTCCGGCTGGCAGGGTACTGATGGATTTCAGTTCGGCGCGATCCTACGCGACGTTTCGGTGCGCAAGCGTGAAGCCGAGAGAATTCGATACCTGGCGGAACATGACACGCTGACCGGCCTTATCAACCGCAATACCCTTCACGCCAAGCTTGAAGCGAAAATTGCCAAAGCCGGGGCTGACGGCCGCAAGGTAGCGCTGCTGGTGATCGGCATCGACGGCTTCCAGCAGGTCAACGACATGCTTGGTCATGCCAGTGGCGATCTCGTGCTTCGCGCCATATCAGAGCGGCTGATGGAGGTGATGCCGGCGACGGGCCTGGTCGCGCGCTTGAGCGGAGACGAGTTCGCCATCGCAGTTCCGGCGAATGCCATCGGCCAAAACGTCAGCCGTTTTGCCGGGCAGATCGGTGCAGGCTTCGACGAACCGCTGCTCGTCGGCACGCGTCACCTCCGCGTCAGGGTCAGCATCGGCGCCGCTGTCTTCCCGTTCGACGGACGGACGGCGGCCGAGCTCCTGAGCAACTCCCACATGGCGCTGAGCCGTGCCAAGGCAACCCGGCGCGGCGGTCACGTGCTGTTCGAGGATTCGATCCGCCGCGAACTGGAAACCCGCTTGACCCTGGAAGCGGAGCTGGCGCTGGCCGCGGAGCGCAATGAATTCGAACTGTTCTACCAGCCACAAATACAACTGGCCGACGGCAGCCTGGTCGGCGCCGAGGCCCTGATCCGCTGGCGTCATCCCGAGCGTGGCCTGGTTTCGCCGGGGGAATTCATGCCGGTTGTCAACACCTCACCGATCTCCGAACGAATAGCGGAGTGGGTTCTCGAGACCGCCTGCGCCAAGGCGGCCGCCTGGGAGCGCGCCGGACAAAAACTCCGGATAGGCGTCAACCTTTCGCCCTCCCAACTGCACTCGGGTGACCTCGCAAGCTCGGTCGCGCAGGCCCTTGCCCGCACCGGTTTGAGTCCAACCAATCTTGAGCTCGAGGTCACCGAAGACATCCTGCTCCACGACGAGCAGAGCGCGCTCAATACGTTCCTGAAGATCCAGGCGCTTGGCGTGCGCCTCGTGTTCGACGATTTCGGCACCGGCTTTGCCAGCCTGAGCTACCTGAAGAAATTCCCGCTCGATGGACTGAAGATCGACCGCTCTTTCGTGCTCGGATTGCTGGTCAATCCCGACGACGCAGCGATCGTCAGCTCGACCATCGGGCTGAGCAAACAACTGGGCCTGTCGGTCATCGCCGAAGGCATCGAGGATCGCGCCACGGCCGACTTCCTGATCAGGATGGGCTGCGAGGAGGGACAGGGCTATTTCTTCGGACGGCCGATGCCGGCGAGCGAGTTCGAAGCCAAATTCCTCACCGCGCGCGCCACTGCCGAGGTGGCGTGACGGCTGCGCGACCTGATCAGACTGAACGATCCGTTAACGCGACCGCTCAAAACCGAGCTTCGCGGCAACGGTATTTTCCACCTCTGTCCGCTAGCGTCGCCCCGTGAACGCGATGGCCGGGCGGCCCCCTCAAGGTGTCGTCGGTCACATAAATCGCGAACGGGGATTCGGGGAAGTGGCTGACATTGCCGACACATCGACGGCTCGTCGTGCATCGAGCAAGGACGCGGATGCACATGCGCCAGACGCCGTCGGGGCGCTGACGCCGCTCGCCCGCATTTCCGCGCCCCAATGGCGCGCGCTCTCGACGCGCGCCGCCGAACCGAACGGCTATTATTTGCCCGAATGGGAATTAGCGGTGAACGCTTCGGCGCGGGGCCGCGGCGACACCGACGCGCTCGGCGCGCGGCGCGATGCTTCCAGCCTGATCGGCCTGGTGCCTGTGATCTCGATGTGGCGCGCCTACAAAATCCCGCTGCCCGCCTTGGTCAGCGCCGATCCCTACGGCACGCTTTGCACGCCACTGCTTGATCGCGACATGGCGGAGGAAGCCGTTACGGGCATTCTGCAGCAGGCCCGGCAGGCTGGCGCGCATGCGCTGATCTTCCGCGCCACCTCGCTCGATGGCGCGGCCATGAAAGCCTTTACCGACGTGCTGCATCGCAGCCGCATGCAGCCCGTTGTGCTGCAATCGCATGTCCGCGCCTGCCTTGATACCACCGGTGATGCCGACGAAGTGCTGCGCGAGGCGCTGGGCGCGAAGAAACTGAAGGAACTGCGCCGCCAGCGCAATCGCCTCGCCGAACACGGTGCTATCAACTTCGACGTGGCGAGGACGCCCGCCGAAATGACCACCGCCGTCGAAACATTCCTGATGCTGGAGGCCAGCGGCTGGAAGGGCCAGCGCGGCACCGCGCTCGGCCAGGACGACGGCGATGCGGCCTTCGTCCGCCGCGCCACGTCAGCGCTGACCGAGACCGGCCAGTGCGAGCTCGTGACGTTGCGGGCCGGAGAGACACCGGTGGCAGCCGCCATCGTACTGCGCCATCAGGATCGCGCCTTCTACTTCAAGCTCGGCGTCGACGAGCGCTTTGCGAAGTTTTCACCGGGCGTGCAGCTGACGCTGGAATTGACCCGGTATCTCTGCGCGGATCCGGCCATTTCAATGGTGGATTCCACCGCCGCCCCCGACCATCCCATGATCAACCCGATCTGGCGCGGACGCCTTGCGATCGGCGACGTCTTGATCCCGCTGCGACGGGGCGATCCGGTCGTGTCGTTGATCCGCGCCGCGCTCGGCTTGCGCAGCGCGATCCGCGAGCCGGTACGCCGCTTGGTTCATTTCGCCAGATCCCGGCGGGAGAAATCCTAAAATGAATACGCTCACCGCCATCGCGCCCGTGATCACGGCCGATCACGACGCACTACGCCGCGAATTTCCGCTCAAGCCGTTTGCGATCCATCACAAGCTCGCCGGCCATCCGCTGCTGACGCTGCCGCGCATCGCGCAGCTCGCGGCCGAACTGCCGCGCGATCTGATCGAATATAACTCCGGCAAGGTCGCGATCAGCCAGGATCCGGACGCGATTCCCTCCGTCGACCTCGATCCGGTCGAAGTGGTGAAGCGCATCGAAACCGCCGGCGCCTGGATGGTGCTCAAGCGCGTGGAGAATTCGCCGGAGTATCGCCGCCTGCTGGAGGACACCCTGCTGTCGGTCGCCCGCGCCCGCGGCTTCAATAGCCTGCTCGACGCCGGCTTCGAGCAGGTCGAGGGTTTTCTGTTCGTGTCCTCGCCGAACTCGACCACGCCGTTCCATCTCGACAGCGAAGACAATTTCTTCGTCCACATCCACGGCGAAAAATTCTTCACGATCTTCGACAATACCGATCGTTCGATCGTCTCCGACGACGAGATCGAGCGCTCGATGACCAAGCACCGCAACCTGAAATACGACGAAAGCTTTGCGCCGCGCGGCAAGGAATTCCATCTGTTCGCGGGCGACGGCTGCTACGTGCCATACCAATGGCCGCACTGGGTGCGCACATCAGGCTCGTTCTCGATCTCGATGGCGATCACCTGGAAAACGCGCGAAGTGCGGCGGCTGAACGACCTGCACTTCTTCAACTCGATGCTGCGCGGCATCGGCCTGCCGCAACATCCGCCCGGCAAGCAGCCAGTGCGCGATGCGCTGAAGCTCGCGTTCTATCGCATGGTGACGACGGCCATCAAACCGCTGCGCGCCTCGATGGCGATGCGCCGCATGCTGCGGCGGATCGCGCTCGGCAAACGGGCGAATTACTATTTGAAGGGGGCGTAATCGTAGCCCGGGTGAAGCGAAGCGTAACCCGGGGCCGGTGCATATGAGATGCGAAAGTCCCGGATTGCGCTTCGCTCCATCCGGGCTACGAGTAAGACTACTGCAGCGGCGAATGCGGCGCCGGCAGCATGATGGTCGAGTGCATTTCCTCGAGGAAGCCCGGCCCCTTGCCGAGAAATTCCTGCCAGGCCGGATCCTTCATCGCGTTGCCGCGGGCTTCGGCACGGGCGTTCAGGCTGGGATAGGCCCAGATGTGGCAGGCCTCGTTCGGCTGCCCCGCTTCGGTCGTCCAGAGGCCTACGATCTTTGAATATTTCTCGCGCTCCGGCAGCACCGCGGTAAACGCGTCGAGCCACTGCTTGAGGCCACCGGCAGGCTTGCCGTGGTAGTTGCGGAGTTCGTAGACATTGCCCGTCGATGCCGGCGCAACCGGCGGCCGCACCGCGTTCATCAGGCGGACCTCCTGACGCACCAGCAAGGGGCGGATCAGCGGCACATACTCGCCGGTCCAGCGCGGGTTCTTCGCAAGCTCCGCACGCATCCGCGCGCGCTCGTCAAAGCTGTTGTAGCTCCACATGTGCAGGACCTGATTGAGCGGCCCGATCTCGGTCGACCAATAGCCTTCGAGCTTGCCGTAATCATCCTTGCGGATCTCGCGCGACACCGTGCTCGCGGCCTTGATCATGTCGCCGAGCGTGCCGGGCTTTACGGTGTAGGTTCGCAGTTCGTAGATCATGGATGCCTCCCCAAATGTCGTTGTTGTTTATTGTTGGGGACGACACTCACTGTCAAACGCTACACTGCGCCCGCGGAGAGAAGCCCCTCACCCCGACCCTCTAAGAGCAAGCTTTCGCTCGTCTCGACCCCGCAAGAGCGGGGCGAGGGAGAAGAAAGCCGACCGCTACTCCGCTGCCTGCGCGTTGATTTCGCCGGATACCTGGCGGATGGCGCGGGCGAGCTGCTCGGCGGGCTGCGCGCCCGACACCGCGTATTTCTGCGCGAAGATGAAAGTGGGGACGCCGGAGATGCCCTTGTCGGATGCCTCCTGCGCCTGGCCGGAAATCAGCGCGACATCCTCGTCGGTAGCAAGCCGCCTGCGCACGTCATCGGCATCGAGGCCGACATCGGCCGCGGCCTGCACCAGCACGTTGACGTCGGTCAGGTCGCCGCCATCGCGGAAATACAATTCCATCAGGCGCTGCTTCATCTCGGCCGATTTGCCCTGCGCCTCCGCCCAGTGGATCAAACGGTGGCAATCGATGGTGTTCGGCTGGCGCTTCACGAGTTCGGGCCGGTAGGTCAGCCCCTCCTCGCCCGCGGCCGCCACGACGCGGCCGGCGATGCCCTTGTAGGCTTCGACCGAGCCGAATTTTGCGGTGAGATATTCGTCGCGGCTGATGCCCTCGCGTGGTACCCAGGAATTGAGGAAGAACGGCCGCCAGCGCACTTCGACGGGAACATCAGGCACCAGCGCCAGCGCGTTCTCGATCCGGCGTTTGCCGATATAGCACCACGGGCAGACCACGTCGGAGACGATGTCGATCTTGAGGGGTTTTAGGGTGCTCATCGGCGTCTCCTCGAGGGCTCATCGGGGCTCAAAAATGATGCCCGCAAAGTAAGCCAAATGGGCCGCCAAACAAGGCCGCCAGCCGCATGTCTCACATCTGGTGCGGATCTGATCTCAACAGAACGACTGGATCACAATCTAAGAGTGCGCAGTATACACATACAACGGGAGTGTGGGAAAGGGGCGATCGCCCCCGCTTCATTGTCGTGTTAGCGTAAAGGTTGTATCGCTCCGGTAGCGAAAGGAGGACAAATGGACATCTCGGAACGACTCCGAACCGCAATCGAGACCTCGGTGCTTTGCTGGCTCGCTACCGTGGATGCAGACGGTCAGCCGAACGTCAGCCCAAAGGAAATCTTCTGCATGGGCGCAGGCCCCAATGAGGTGTTGGTGGCCGAGATCGCGTCGCCAGTAAGTAAGAGAAACATATCCAAAAATCCTAAAGTTTGTATTAGCGCAGTCGATATCTTTGCGCAGAAGGGCATTAAGGCCTACGGCATCGCCGCGCTAGTAACTCCCGCAGAACCGAACTTTGCTGCGATTGTGCAGCCTCTTACACGAATGGCGGGACCTGAGTTCAACATACGCGCCGTAATTCGAGTTGCGGTTAGCAGAGTCGCGCCAATTCTTGCTCCCAGCTACATCATATTCCCCGAAAGGGCCGAGGAAGAGCAACGGCGACGTGCGTTCAAAACTTATGGGGTGCAAGAGTGCCAAGTGAAATAGAGGGTCGCCCGCTCCAGGACATTGAGCAAGCAACGGCAGCGAGTGTCAAGGCGCCAGATACTGCAACAGCCTTGGATCGTTGCGAACCTCCTGCGCCGATCCGGTGAGCGCGACCCTTCCACGATCGAGCACAAAGGCCCGGTCTGCGACGCGTAGCGCGAGATCGAGATGCTGTTCCACGATCACGACGGCGATCTCCCTGGCGAGCAGGATCAGACGTTCGGTGATTTCCTCGATCACGCCGATCCAGACGCCTTCGGTCGGCTCATCCAGCAGCAATACCCGCGGGTTCGACAACAAGGCACGGCCGATCGCGAGCATCTTGCGCTCGCCGCCGGACAATGTGCCGGCGACCTGATCCATCCGCTGGCCCAGTTTTGGAAATATCTCCAGCACACGATTAACGGCCTGGCTGTCGCGGTTGGTCAGCGCGCCGACGGCGAGATTGTCGCGCACCGAAAGCCTGCCGAACACGGAGTGCTCCTGCGGCACGTAGCCCAACCCGAGGCGAATGCGCTGCTCTGTGGCTAGCTGGCCGACGCTGCGGGCATCGAGACTGACGGAGCCGCCGAGCAGCGGCAATTCTCCGACGATGGCCTTCATCAACGTGGTCTTGCCGGCGCCGTTGCGGCCAAGGATGGCGACGCCGCCGCGCCAGGGAACGCCCAGCGTGACACCGAACAGCACCTGGCTGCGGCCATAGCCCGCATCAACATTCTGGATATCGAGATACTTGTCCTCGTTAGGCACGGCGGAGATAGACCTCCTGAACCCGGGCGCTCGACTGAATATGCTGCACCGAACCGGTATCCAGCACGCTGCCCTGATCGAGCACGGTCAGCCGATCGCAGATGTCGCGAATGAAATCGAGATCATGCTCGACGATGACGAGGGAGCAGCGCTTCTTGATCGGCTGCAGCAGTTCGCCGGTAACCCGCCGTTCCTCGAGGCTCATGCCGCCGGTCGGTTCGTCCAGCAGCAGGAGTCTTGGCTCGGGCGCCAGCGCCATCGCGATTTCAAGCCACTGCTGCTGGCCGTGGGAGAGCGCGGAGGCCGGATCCGCCGCCCGGTCCACCAGACGGAATTGTTCGAGCATGGCCATGGCGCGGTCGTGCAGGATTCCGCGGGTGCGCGAGAACACCAGCCGGGGAAGCGACGTCTGCGCCTGCAGCGCCAGCAGAATGTTGTCGTACAGCGTCAATGCCGGCAGCACGCTGGTGATCTGGAACTTGAGGCTCATGCCGGCCCGCGCCCGCTCGGCAGGAGAGGCTTGCGAGATATCGCGGCCGCCAAACGTCACCGTGCCCGACGTCGGGATTTCAGCACCGGCGACGCATTTCATCAGCGTGCTCTTGCCCGAGCCGTTGGGTCCGATCAAGCCGTGGAATTCGTTCTCCGCGACCGTAAGATCCGCACCGTTCAGGGCCGTCAGCTTGCCGAATATCTTGACCAGGCCTCGCGCTTCAAGAAGATCCATGATCGCCCTTCCCCGGCGGCCGGCCGAAATTACCGACGCGCTCGCGCTCGCTGAGGACCAAGCTGATCAGGCCGGCGGGACGAAACAGGATGACCAGCAACAACAATACGCCGAGGATGATCGGCCAGATATCCTGATAGCTGTTCGACAGCCAGAAACTGACCGCCTCGATCGCAACTGTTCCGATCACAGCTCCGATCAGCGTGCCGGAGCCGCCGAACAACACGTAGAGAACCACCTGCGTCGATATCACCACGCCCAGCATGTTGGGCCAGACGAAACCTTCATGAAATGCATAAAGGCTGCCTGCGAGCCCTGCGACGGCGCCGGCGAAGGAAAAGATGATCGCCTTGAGGCGTTGTACCTGATAGCCGAAGAAGGCGATCCGCTGCTCGTTCTCGCGCAGACCCGCCAGCGCAAGCCCGAACTGCGATCGCACCAGAAAGCGGCATAGAAGATAGACCAGGACGAGAATCCCGAGCGTCAGATAATAATAGACCGGCCCCTCGGTGATATCGTAGCTGCCGAGCGACATCGGCGGGATCGATGGAATGCCGTTCTGGCCTCCCAGATAATACCAGCCCCGCGCCACGCGATCCGCCGCGTAGGAGCCGGTGAGCGTGCCCAGCGAAACAAAGATCACGCTGGAGGGATGACGTCCGAGCAGTAGAAAGCCGCCAAGCAGCAGTGCAAATGCGAGCCCGATCAACAGGCCGGCCGGCAGCACCAGCAGGATCGAAGTCACGCCGAGATCGCGGGCGATCAGCGCAACGCCATATCCGGCGGTGCCGAAGAACACGGCCTGCCCAAAACTCATGATGCCGGCGTATCCCCACACCAGATCGAACGAGAGCGCGAACAGGCAGAGGATCAGGACGCGCGTCGCATAGACCGTCAGATAATCCTTGAGGACCAGCGGCAGCAGCGCGCCGATCACCAGCACCGCGATTTCGATGATCGGTAGCACCTGTAACCGGCGCGAGCGGCTGGCACGAAGCGAAAGGCTCAAGGGCGTCGTCTGTGTCGTTTCTGTCATCAAGTTGCCAGTAAATCCGCTCCGGAGTTCGCAGCGGCGGGTTGCCGCCGCTGCATTGCGCTCATCACTCAGCATTCCTTGGGATCGACGAGGCCGGCGCTGCGCGCAACGATCTCATAATTGCCGCCCTTGGCAACCGCCGTATACATCTTCATCTTGCAATGCCGCTTGCCGGGAACCATTTCCGCAGGTCCGCCGGGACCTTCGGCGATCTTCGCATGGTCCAGCGCAGCCGCGACCGCGTCACGATCGACCTTGCCGGCCTCTTTCACTGCCGCTTCCCATAGTTTGAGGCCACGATAGGTCCCGGTCGCTGCACTTCCCGCGGCAAACAGGAATGTGCCCGGGAACTGCTTTTCGTAGGTCGCCTGAAGCTTGGCGCTGAACGAATCTTCCGGCGTCAGCGCCTTGAAATAATCGAGGCAACTCGCAAGTCCTTCGATCTCCGCGGCCTGGTTGATGTTGAGCGTGTTCTCGTCGTAATAGACACACGACAGCCGGCCGCCGTTCTTCAGAAATCCGGCCTCGTAAAGCTGCTTGAAGAACGGTCCTACCCCCGGCGGGATCACGGTGTTGAACACCACGTCCACCTTGTTGGAAATGACCCGGTTCACCGTGGCACTGAAGTCGATCTGGTCGAGCGGGTAGTATTCCTCAAAGATGACTTCGCCGCCATTGGCCTCGATCACCTTGCGGGCATAGACGTTCAGCGTGTGAGGCCAGACATAGTTGGCGCTCGGCAACGCGAACCTCTTGCCGCCGTTCTTGATCAGCCAGGGAATGAATTCGTCGCACTGCTGCGCCGGCGTCGGGCCGGTACAGAACAGATAGGGCGTGCATTCCTTGCCCTCGTACAGCTGCGGATAAATGTAGAGCGTCTTGCCACGCGCGACGATCACGTCCTTGATGGCGTTGCGCATCGAACTGGTGATACCTCCCAGCACCAGATCGACCTTGTCGCGCTGGATCAGCTTGCGGACGTTGCCGACCGCGACCGATTCATTCGACGCGGTGTCCTCGATGAACAGCTCCAGCGGCCGGCCAAGCAGTCCGCCGGCGTCGTTGATCTCCTTGATCACCATCTTCGCGACATTCGCGTCCGCATTCCCGGCGTAGCCGATCGGACCGGTCAAGTCGGTCGCGATGCCGACCTTGATCGGGTCCGAAGCCGCATTCGCCCAGTCGGGGCGGACCACCCAACTGCCGACGCCGGTGGCAATGGCGGTACTGGCAAAGGCGAAGTTGGAGAGAAATCGCCGGCGGCTGAGATTGCTGCGGTCGCTGAACATGGACTAGACCCCCTTTGTTGAAATCAGGCCTTGCGGCCGAAACTTGATGAAGATGATGGCGAGAACGAACACGAGAACGTCGGCGATCACGGGCGGAATGATCCATGGCAATGCGGCGGCGAGCGTTCCGATTACGCCCGCGCCCGCCACCGGCCCCGCGAACGAGCCCACCCCACCGACCATGACGGCGACGAACCCCTGAATCAGGAAGCGCAGGCCGAGATCGGCAAACAGCGAGAACACCGGCACGATCAGCGCCCCCGCAAGCCCCGCGAGTGCGGCACCGAACGCAAACGTTGCACCATAGATCGCATTGGTCGAAATGCCCGAAGCGCGAGCGAGCGCGGGATTTTCCAGCGACGCCCGAATTCGCAAACCGAAGGCAGTGCGCGCCAGCAGCAGATAGCTGCCGATCATCACCAGTGCCGTAATGAGAATGATGACCAGCCGCCAGGTGGAGAAATGCATGGTCCCGATAGTGACCGAACCGCCGAGCGGCTCCGGGACCGACAGATACAACCCGCCGATCAAACCGCGGACGATCTCGCGGATGATGAGCCCGAGTGCGTAGGTGCCGAGCATCGCCACGATCGGTGCAGCGTAAAACCGCCGAACGATCGTCCGCTCCAGGAAAAATCCCAGTGTGCCGACGACAAAAGGCGCAGCCAGCATTCCGAGCCAGACCGGCAGGCCCGCACTGTAGACGATATAGGTGACATAGGCGCCAAGCAGGACGAACTCGCCCTGCGCGAAGTTGAAGATGCCCATCATGCTGGCGATGATCCCGAGCCCCAGCACGACCAGAACGACGATCGCGCCGAAACTCAGGATCTCGAACAGTGCGACGAACAGATTATCCATGTGGTATCACCAGCACCCCTGTCACCAGCCCCCGGGCGTTCGGCTGCCTGCTTACATTTTCTTCCAGTCGCCGGACTGCTCGAAGGCATGCGCCGCGCGATAGATGGTCATTTCATCGAAATGCCGGCCGACCAGCATCAGGCCGACAGGAAGTCCGTCCACCATGCCGCAGGGCACCGACATCGCCGGGTGGTGCGTGATGTCGAACGGCGCGGTGTTGCTGATCATCTCGAACGCGCGCGCGCACACCTCTTCCCGGCTGGCGCCCGGTGCAGGCAACGGCGTCGCCTTCATCGGCGTGGTCGGCATCAACAGCAGATCGTAGTTCGCCAGCACCTTGTCATAGGCCGCGGTCACGCGACGCGAAATGTTGACGGCCTTGCCGTAGTAACGCGGACCGAAATTATTGTTGACGTAGACGCCAAGCATCAGAAACAGTTTTGTCGTTTCCGACAGCGAGTCCGCCTGCCCGCGCCAGCCGCGGTGAAAATCCATCAGCGATGTCGAGTAGAGGTCCGAACGGCTGAGACCATAGCCGTCGCCAAACATCATGGTCTGCGCGATACCTTCGGCTCCGATCGGCGTCCAGACCGCCGGTGCGACCATGTGCATCGGGATCGAAACTTCCTCAACGGTCGCGCCGAGGCTCGCAAGCCGCTTTGCCGCTTCCCGCACGCTTTCGTTGACGGCGGCTTCGGCGCCGACCTGCTCAAAGCCTTCCTTGACGATGGCGATTTTCATGCCCTTGACGCCGCCGCCAAGCGCCTTGGTGTATTCCTGCACCGTGGGCGACTTGATCCGCGGATCATAGCCGTCGTCACCGGCAAGCACTTCGAGCAGCAGGGCGTTGTCGGCAACGTTCGCGGTCATCGGCCCGGTATGGTCGACGAAGATTTCGATCGGCATGACGCCGGTGTAAGGCACCAGCCCCCAGGTCGGCTTCATGCCGTAGGTGCCGCTGAACGAGGATGGCATCCGGATCGATCCGCCCTGGTCGCCGCCGATCGCCATGTCGACCTCGCCGAGCGCGACAACGACCGCACTGCCCGAGGACGATCCGCCGGCGGAGAATCCCATCTTGTGGGGATTATGGACCGGGCCTGTTGAGTTGGTGTGGCTGCCGCCGGATATGCAAAACGACTCGCAATGTACCTTGCCGGCGATCTCGGCGCCGGCATCGAGCATGCGTGTGACGATGGTGGCGTCGAAATCCGGCACGTAGCCTTCGAGCGTCGCGGAGCCGTTCATCATCGGCACCCCGGCCAGCATGATGTTGTCCTTCAGCGCCACGACCTTGCCTTTCAGCTTGCCGCTCGCGGCACCCTTGACAGTCGATTTGCGGTACCAGGCGTTGCGCGGATTTTCCTCCGGGCCGGGCCGATAGCCCGGCGTCCGCGGGTATTTGACGACCGGGACTTCGTCGGGCATCGCGCCGACAGCGTTGTAGGCATCGACCGAGCCTTGCATCAATCCGCGGAAGGAAGTGACATCCTCATCGGTCAATGCCAGGCCGCATTGATCGGCGACCGCGCGCAGTTGATCGGGCGTTGGAAGCGCTACTGTCACGATGGTTTCTCCTGTTTCTTCTGAATGCTTGTGGGCAAGTTGCCGGATGAAGGCCGGCCCCGTTCACATCACTAGAAACGGAAATGTTTTCCTTTTCAAGTATTATTTCGCAACCTTCCATTTTGGTGAAACGATACGTGCGGCCGTCAGAACTGCTTGATCAGCTGGAAGTCGAGCCCGCTGGCCGCCGCAAGATAGATCGGCATGCGTGCACTGCCGCGCCTGATGCCGACGGTGCCTCGTGCGCCCTGATAGTCCACATTCGCAGCAGCGGAGAGCAGCGGCTTCCTCGCCAGCGATCCTGCACGCGCTGCGACCGTCTCCAGAAACCGCAACCCTTCGTAGTTTGACTGCGCGATCGAGCCGAGCGGCGGCGCGTGACGGCCGAACGACGCCTCGTATTGGCTGAGGAAGGCATCGTTCTCGCGCGACGCCCTGTCGATGAAATAGCCAGACGCGCAGAACAGGTTTTCGGTGTTGTCGGCGCCGATCCCGAGCAGCACCGTCTCGTCCATCGCGCCGGCCAGACGGAGCATTCGGGAGCCGAGCCCCTGCTCGCCAAAGGTACGGTTGAAGACGACGCTATCGGCGCCGATCAACGTGATCAGAACCACGTCGGGCTTGGCGGCCCGAATCCGCGCGAGCTGGCTGCTGTGATTGTGCTCGCCGATGGGCACGAACTCTTCGCCGACGACACGCCCGCCGGCATCCGCGATGTATTTCTTGATCGCCTTGTGCGAGAGCCATGGCCAGACATAGTCGCTGCCGATCAGATACCAGTTCGACGCGTGCCTGGCGTTGGCGAGCCACTCGATGGCCGGGCGCCATTGCGCCCCCGGCGTCTCGCCGATGGCCATGACGCCGGGCGTTCGCTCGCCGCCCTCATAGACCGGCGTGTAAAGGTAGGGAATGTGTCCGGCGACGACCTTGCGCAACGCCACCCTGACCGCACTGATATGCGAGCCCATCACGAGATCTGCGTCTTCGGACGCGACAATGTCGGAAGCCGTCCGCGTCACGTCGTTGATATCGCCGCCGGTGTCATGGAACGCAACTTCAATCTCGCGGCCAAGAATGCCGCCGCGGCGGTTGATTTCGGAAACGCCCAGCAGCGTACTGTTGATGGAAGCCGGCCCCCAGATTCCCGACGGACCCGATAGTCCGACAAAATTGGCAATGCGCAGTTTCTTGCGGTCGCGGCGCTCACGGAACAGGCGCGGCGATGGCCCGGAGCTTCCCGAACCGAACTCCGGGAGTCCCCTTAGCAGCCATTCCGGCGGCATCGACGGCCCGCCGAACTTTCCAAATTGCGTTAGCGAGAGCAATTCGCTCTCCTTTCAGCTTCTTTAGTCCGGCGCGATCAGACTACCATCGGCAAGGTGATCGGCAACAAAAAATATCCTAGTGGAAAATATTGAATATTCAACGATTCCCATGCATATAGAACAAGCAAGAGCGCTAAATATTCATCCAAAACCCCCGTTATGAAGTTCAAACCCTTGGCCAAATCGCCCAGCAAACCCATCACCGAGCATCTCGCTTATCTGCTTGCGCAGGCCAACCGGGAGATCAACCGTCAGCTCGACGCGCGGTTTCGCAAGGAAGGCGTGCCGGTCGAGCAATGGCGTATTCTGAAAGTGCTTTCCGATGGCAAGGGCCATTCGATGGGCGAACTCGCGGAAGCGGTACTGCTCAATCATCCGACCCTGACCAAGATGGTCGACCGAATGGTGTCCGACGCGCTCGTGTACCGGGTCCAGGACGCCGACGACCGACGCAAGGTTTTGATGTTCTCCTCCGATCGCGGCAAGGCGCTGACCCAGCGCCTGAACTCGCTGGCGCTGAGTCAGGAAGCCTTTATCGCCGAGAACTACGGCGACAAGGCCACGGCAGAATTGAAACGCCTGCTGGAAAGCCTGATCGAGAAGGCGAACTGACCACGGCTCTGATTAAATCAGAGCCGTGCTCTAGTTTTTTTGTTTGACGCGTTTTCTTTACGCGAACCGGTACCCACTTCGCTCGAAAACGCTATGGATCCGCGCTACGCCGCCAACGCTATGAGCGCGGCCTCGGAGGCAGCGTCCGCCGGCATGAACATCTCCACGCGCAATTCTTGCAGCGTCACATCCTGTGGTGTGCCCAGCGTCAGCACCGCCCCGATCAGACCGATACTGACGTCGCCCTTGCGCAAGCGCACTTCGCACAGCGGTCCCGGCGCTTCGCTTTCGTTGAGCTGTGGGGCGAAGCGAAACCCATCAATACTGATTATGACGCTGATGGGTATCGCTGCGCTCCACCCATCCTACAAGTTACGTCAAACTCGCCGCTATCTGCCGCATCCGCTCGGCGGTCAGATCGTCGGCGGGGAAGAAGGTTTCCAGCGCCAGCTCCTGCAACGTGATGTCGACCGGCGTGCCGAATACCATGGTGGTCGAGATGAAGCTCAGCACTTCGTCATTGCGGCGCAGCTTGAAGGGGATCGCGACATTGTCGGCCGAGACCGGACCCGAGCGCGCCGGCATCCGATAGGCTTTCAGTTCCTGATACAGTTTGAGCAGTTCGGGATCGGCCGTCGCTTCGCACTGCCGGTGCAGCCGCTCCAGAAGATGCGCGCTCCATTCGGCGAGATTGACTGTGCGCGGCGCCAGTCCCTCGGGATGAAAGGCCAGCCTTAGAATGTTGAAGGGTTGCCCGAGCAGATGCGGCGGCAAGCCTTCGAGCAGCGGCGCCACCATGCGATTGGCCGTCACCAGATTCCAGTGCCGGTCATAGGCCAGCGCCGGATTGGGCTCATGCGCCTTAAGGACGAGGTCGATCGCCTGCCGGGCTGATTTGAGCGCGGGGTCGTCGAGCGAGCGCTGCGGAAAGGCCGGCGCAAAGCCCGCCGCGACCAGAAGCACGTTGCGTTCACGCAAGGGAACCTCCAATCGCTCGGCGAGCTTCAGCACCATTTCGCGCGACGGCGCAGCGCGGCCCGTCTCCACAAAACTGAGATGGCGCGCGGATATTTCGGCATCCCCCGCCAGATCAAGCTGGCTCAGATGGCGGCGCTGCCGCCATTCGCGCAAATGATCGCCGATATGGACGGGCTGGGTTCGTTCGGCTCGCGCCGTGGCAGCATGTGCGTTCATGGTGAAAAACCTACCATGCGAATTTCGTCCATTCCATTACGTCCGAGGTAATCGAAACGGGTCACGGGCTGGCTCATCCTGGGGGCACAGGAGATGACCCATGCTGATGCTTTCCCTCTTCCGCTTCGTCGCCGCTGTAATCCCCTGGGTGGTCAATCTGGCCACCTGGTTGCTGGCGCGCTCCCTGAACTTGCCGCAGCCGTTGGTGCACGACACCAGCGTCTTCGTGTTCGTGCAGGTGCAGACGATCGAAAACAGGGTCGGCAAGGCGCTCTGCCCGATGCGGCTGATGCGTCAGCTCCGGTCGCTGCTGCAGCGTTGATCGCTGTCTCGCCCAAAGTCCCCCCAAGCCAAAGGAGAACTGCCATGATTCATCCGTCCACATTCCTGAACCGCGCGCTGCTCGCCGACGCCATCTTCAGCGGCGTCGCTGCGGTGGCCCTCACCCTCGGCGCCGGCGCGCTCGCGCCCTTCCTCAATCTGCCGGAGGCGTTGCTGCGTGAAACCGGGCTGTTCCTGATCGCCTATACGGCGCTGGTTGGCTGGCTGGCCACACGGTCGACGGTGGCGAAGGCGTTGGTGTTGCTTGTCATCGTGGGAAATGCCGCGTGGACGCTCGGCAGCATCGCACTGCTGTTCTCGGGTGCGGTAAGCCCGAACCTGCTCGGCCAGGTCTTCATCGTTGCCCAGGCGATTGCGACAGGCGTGTTTGCTGAGTTGCAGTACATCGGCCTGCGCAAGAGCGGCGAGACGGCAACGGCATAAGCCTCAGCCGTCATTGCCTGCGACAAACGCGAAGCGTTTGCGCAAGGGAGCAAAGCGACGAAGCAATCCACGCCTCAGCAAGTGGAGAAGTGGATTGCTTCGCTTACATCGACAGCAATGACGGGGAAAGAGCCTCAGCTTAGCATTACCGCCGCGATCATCCCGGCAAAGGTCAGCACGAGCCCGATCACGAGCATCGGCACCAGGCCGCTGCCGGAATACGGATCGGCCTGCTCCTTGTTGGTCACGACATGCGCACGATAAGCCATCACACTGCTCCTGTTTGATTGCGCCGAAATCGTTCCCCGTTGCCGAGCATGACGCCGTGGGTGCCGGCGATGCCGAGTTCGAGGCTTGCCGCGATGCGTCGCGCCCGTTCCACGAAATGCACTTCCGCCTCAGGCGGGCAGATCTCGCGGGCGGTTTGCTCGAACAGTTCGAGCCAGCGGTCGAAATGCCCGGCGTCGACCGGCAGCGGCAGATGTTTGGCCATCGGGGTGCCGTGGTAGCGGCCTGTCATCAACGCGACCGATGACCAGAACGCGCACATCTGCGCCAGATGCGGCTCCCAATCCTTGATCCTGATATCGAAGATCGGCCCGAGCACCACGTCGGCCCGCACCTTGGCGTAGAAGCCGCGTACCAGGCGCTCGATCATCGCCTCGTCAATGCCTGTCCGTTCCATGATTTCGGCCGTCAACCGCTCCCGCCGCGCCGGCCCTGCCACGATCGCTTCCATTTTTGCGCCTGCCCTTAAATAGGTATTTCAAATACCTATTTAGACGGCTATAGATGAATTGCAAGCAGATCTTTCAAGAGGGCTCCCATGCGCCTGACGTCGTTCACGGATTTCGCGTTGCGCGCCTTGATGCGGCTGGCGGGCGAACCCGGCCGTTCCTTCGCCACCAACGAGATCGCGGCCGAGTTCGGCATTTCCCGCAACCATCTGGCCAAGGTGGTGCGCGACCTCGCCGATAGCGGCTTCATCTCGACCCAGCGCGGCGTTGGCGGCGGCTTCACGCTGGCCCGCCCCGCCCAGTCGATCACCATCGGCGAAGTGGTGCGCGCTCTGGAAGGGCCGCCGCTGGTCGAATGTTTTCGCGAGGACGGCGGCAATTGCGTGCTGAAGCCGCGCTGCCGGCTGAAGGCAAAACTCGCCGCCGCCCGCGAAGCTTTCATGCGCGAACTCGACGCTACGACGCTGGCGGAATGTGCCTATCCGCCAAGCGCCAGGCGGAGCCCGGCACTTGCGTGAGGGCTGCAAGAAACCATGACAAGGCTCAGGTGCAACTCATGAAACCGATCGAGTTCGAAAATGGCGCAGTGCAGATCGACGCCGCCATCGTCGCCGAAGGCCTCGGCCTGGCGCCTTCCCTGCTGCAGGAAGCAATGCGCGCGGGCCGGATCACGAGCCTTGCGGAGCGCGGGGTCGATGCCGATTCCGGCCGGCATCGCCTGACCTTCTTCTCCGAACACCGGCGGTTTCGCGTCGTGATCGACGAAACCGGCGCGATCATTCAACGCTCGGCGGTCGACTTCGGCGATTCGCTGCTGCCGAAGTCGGTGCACAAGGCTGGCGGATGAGACGTCAAATGGCGGTGGGCTGAGCCTCAACGGAGATGGCAGCGGGCTGAACCTCGAGGACCGGCGCGGGCGCGGAAACTGGCGGCTTGCTGGCGCTCGATTTTTTGCCGGCAACCCTGACGCGGCTGTTGCCGTTCAGACGTTTGGCGTTGAGCGACCTGCCGTTGAGAGACTTCCCGTTAAGCGAATGGCCGTTCAGCTTCAGCGTCTTCTTCGCCTTCCGCTCAGCCTTATCCTTCAGCTTCGCTTTAGCCTTCTGCTGTTCCTTGGCCAGCTTTTCAGCCTTCTTCAGCGCTTTCCGCTCGGCCTTGGCCTTGAGGCGGGCCTTCTCCGCCCGCGCCTCGGCGCGCTGCTTCTTGCGCTTCTTCTCGCAGGCCGCACATTTGCAGCCGATCGGCTTCAGATAGGCTTTGAAATAATCGGTGCCGTAATCGTAGTTGATCTCCTCGCCCGGCTCGATGTTCTTGATGGCGCGGATGAAGACCTTGCGCTTGCGTGGGCGAACGTCGGATTCCGCGTTCGGCTTGCAGGCGTGGTTGATGTAGCGGGCAATGTTCTTGCGCACCGAGCCGTCGATGGTCCAGCGGTTGTTCAACTCGAACAGGTACTTGTTCTCGATCGCGTCGTCTTTTTTCTTCTTCGAATCCAGAAGCGGCCCAAAATAGCGGATGATTTTGGTGCCCTTCTTGATCGGCTTGGTGGCGAAGAGTCCAAGTCCGGTGCGGGAGCGACCGACGCGATAGGGCTTATTCGATGGTATGGAAGGCATGAGGACTGAATGACTGCGCGCTTGGGAAACGACGAATTGCGAGCCGCCCTTCTAGGACGATTCCGCGGCAAAGTCAGGTGTTTCGTACCTTTGCCATGAACCTTCCCCAGATTGCACACGTCTGATGCTGGAGGTTCCATGCGAGAAGTGCAGATGAAACGCTTTCCCCATCGGCCGCTCACTGTGTCGGCCGCCGCGACCCTGTTCGCGGCTGCATTCGGCCTGATTTCACCGGCCAACGCCCAAACATTCAGCAGCAGCTACACATCGACGGCGCCGAAGGACTGCCGCACTATCGGCGAGCCCGAGAACGGCAGCACGACGCAGGTGTGCCCCGGCAAATCGGGGCTGGTGGTAGTGATCAGCGAGGACGACCTGCGCCAAACTGTCTCGGTCGGAGCCGACCGCGCTGCCGCCAGCAAGGAGCCGGCCGCGGAGGCCTGGTTTGCCCCCTTTAATTCCACCGCCAATACCGTCGAATGGCGGGCGGTGGACGGCAAGCCGTTCGCGATCATTCAGCGCTGGCTGATCGCCGACAACGACGCCCCGGACAGGACCGGAAGCCCGACCTCGAAACCGATGCTCGCCGTGACGCGGTTGCCGCCAGGGCCGGTCTGCCATGTCGCCTATATCGACGGCCAGGCCAGCCGCAATGCCAACGAGCTCGCGCGCCAGGCGGCGGACGAATTTGCGCGTGATTTCAAGTGCGGCAAGGACGAAGTGAAGGTAATCGGTGAAAAAGGCGCCGCCGTCAGCCTTGCAAAGCGCTGACGCAGCCCACGGCCGGCGTGTTTTCGCCGCATTAACGTCAAAGCTACAGCCTTGAGTGCTTGATATATTCTCACGTCACGGGTTTTAACGGCGGCCACACCGGAGCGACGATGCTAACGAGAATCATGGTTCTGCTGGTTGCAGGCTCCGCCCTCACCGGCTGCTGCGCCTCCGGCACCGGCTGCTCGACGACACAGACCGCAGGCGCGCCGATCGCCTGGGACGGGTTGGGCGAACCACCGACGGCAAATGACGCGCCGGGCGAGCCAAAACGGCCGGCAAAGCGAAGAACGGCCCGCAATCAGGAGATCATTCTCGGCCCGCTGAACGATGCCCCGGCCCAATCGAACGCCAAAGCGCGGTATGACGAGTGGACACGGCAGCCCAACGAAGACGCGGAGGCCGACGCAAGGCTCGCGCGCCAAACCAAGATTTGCAGGGGTTGCTGAGCGGCACGCCATCCACACCGTTGGCCGCGCAGGGTCCATTCCGGCGCCAGCGAACTCGCCCCCAAACCGCTGTCCTATAGCGCCGGCGGCCGTGCGACGGTCGAGACCAGCATCGCATGTAGCAGCTGGTCGACGCCGGTGCCTTCCGGCAGCCGGTGCAAAATATCCTTCAGCCGTCCATCGAGCAGCAGCGTGGTGAAGCCGTGCACCAAAGACCACGCGCGCGCGATGGCCGCAGCCTGGTCAAGCGACAATGCTTCCAGCGCCGCGCCGGTGAGCTTCTCATCACGGCCGAGGCCAGCCGCGGTTGCCAGTCCTTCGAAGGAGGCAGTGGCCGCCTCGTGCAGCGACGGCCGCGTCATGTCGAGCCGCTCGGTTCGGAACATTAGCCCGTACATGCCGGGACGCGCCTGCGCATAGGCGACATAGGCCTTGGCGCGCGCCATCGCCTTCATCAGGGGGTGCGTTTCAGTCTGGCCCGCGGCCGTCATGGCCTCGTTGAAGCGCCGGAAGCCGATGGCGGCGAGTTCGCTCAGGAGCCCGGTGAGATCGCCGAAATGATGAGTCGGCGCGGCGTGCGACACGCCGGCCTCGCGCGCCACCGCGCGCAGCGTCAGGCCCGCCAGCCCATCGCGTTCCAGCACCCGCTCGGCGGCGGCGAGCAAGGCGTCGTGCAGATCGCCATGATGATAAGGGGCCTCGCCGGCTGGACGGCGACGCCGGCTGGCCGGCCTTTCGGTCACGGCTCTTGCCGGCTTGCGCTTCGCGGAGGGACGGCTGGTTCTGGCTTCTCTCGAGATTCTTGTCATACGAATCCTTATAGCTGCAATTTTTACACTGTAAAGATTTTGCTTGACGGTCGATGGCAACGCGCTTACTGACATCTTTACGATGTAAAGATATATCCGGAGGAAACGTAAGATGCTCGACCAAGTGGCGACGACCAATACGGCGCGGGACAATCCGGCGCCGATCCCGATGGAATGCGACGCGCCGCATCTCAAGGTGACCGGCGAATTGCCGCGCGAGCTCAACGGCACGCTCTATCGCAATGGCCCCAACCCGCAGTTCGAGGCGCCGGGCGCACACTGGTTTTTCGGCGACGGCATGCTGCACGCCTTCCACTTGGAGAACGGCCGCGCCAGCTACCGCAACCGCTGGGTCCGCACCCCGAAATGGCTGGCCGAGCACGACGCCGGCCGCGCGCTGTTCGGCGGCTTCGGCCGCAAGCTGCCGGGTGCGCCGGCCGGGACCACCGACGACGGCGGCGTCGCCAACACCAACATCATCTTCCATGGCGGTAAGCTGCTGGCGCTGGAAGAAGGCCATCTGCCGACCGAGATCGAGCCCGACACCCTTAATCGCGTCGGCTATTGCGACTACAAGGGTGCCATCAAAGGCCCCTTCACCGCGCATCCCAAGATCGATCCCGTGACCGGCGAGATGGTGTTCTTCGGCTATAACGCCGCAGGCCTCCTTACCCCTGCCCTCTCCTTCGGATCCGTCAACGCCTCCGGCGTGGTGACGCGGTACGATCGCTTCGATGCGCCCTATGCCAGCATGGTGCACGACTTCATCGTCACCGAAAACCATCTGCTGTTTCCGATCCTGCCCATTACCGGCAGCATGGAGCGCGCGATGCGCGGCAAGGCGCCTTATGCCTGGGAGCCCGAGAAAGGCGGCTACGTCGGCGTCATGAAGCGCAACGGTTCCGCCAAGGACCTCGTCTGGTTTCGCGCCGAGAGCTGCTACGTCTTCCACGTCATGAATGCGTGGGAAGAAGGCAACCGTATCATTGCCGACGTGATGCAGTTCGAGGAAGCGCCACTCTTCAACCATCCTGATGGTTCGAAGACTGACCCGCAGAAATCACGCGCGCGGTACTGTCGCTGGACGTTCGACCTCGCCGGCAATACCGACCGCTTCACGCAAACCTATCTCGACGATCTGACCGGCGAATTCCCGCGCATCGACGACCGCCGCGCGGGACAGGCGAACAGCCATGGCTGGTACGCCTGCGCCAACCCTGATTTGCCGATGTTCGGCGCGCTGTCCGGCATCGTCCAGGTCGACGGCAAGGGCAAGCGGCTCGGCCATTATCTGCTGCCGGCCGGCGACACCATTTCCGAGCCGGTGTTTGTCGAACGCGGGCCTGATGCCGCCGAGGGCGATGGCTGGCTGCTCGCCGCCGTCTGGCGCGCGCAGGAGAATCGCAGCGATCTTGCGGTGTTCAACGCCCAGGACGTCGAATCAGGCCCCGTGGCGCTGGTGCATCTCGGCCATCGCGTGCCCGACGGCTTTCACGGCAATTGGGTCGGCGCGGCGTAGGCGTTCAACCGCCGTCATTCCGGGGCATCGCGCAGCGATGAACCCGGAATCCAGAGGTTGTGATCTCGAGATTCCGGGTCCGATGCTGCGCATCGCCCCGGAATGACAGCATCAATAGACGGCCCCCGAGGAGACACACATGCATCTGCCCTCGATCACGTCAGCCTATCTCGCCGTACTCGCCCTCCTCTATGCCATCCTCGCTGTTCAGGTCGGACGGCTGCGCATGAGAGACCGGGCGGCGTTCGGCGACAATGGAAGCCTCGCGCTACGCAGCGCGATCCGCGCGCATGCCAACTTCATCGAGTACGTGCCGATCATTACGCTGATGGTCGCGATGCTGGAAATGTCCGGCTTGGCAGCGATGTGGGTCCATCTGTTGATGGGCACGCTGCTGTTGTCGCGGCTCTTGCATCCGCTCGGCATGTACGCCGCGCCCAATACGCTGCAATTCCGCGTCGGCCGGATGGGCGGCATCACCATCACGCTGCTTTTACTGCTGGTCTGCGCTCTGACGATCCTGATGCGCGTCGTATAGGGCCACAAGCCATTGCAAATACGTTGATTTTCTCACTTCGCGATTTTTATTTTTACACTGTAAAGATTTTTCTTGACGACTCCCTGCCTCCCCCATAGTTTATCTTTACGTTGTAAAGATTAGCCCGAGAGGCTGCCATGACCATCTTCCTGATCCTCGCCCCATTCGGTTCGTTCGCCCTGCTGATGCTGGTGACCTCCGCCGAGATCAGCCTGTTCGTATCGGCCGGGATTTGCCTCGCCGTCATCGGCATAGACGTCTACCGCGGCCGTTCGATCAAGATGCTCGGCGCGGGCTGCGTCGTCGTGTTCGCCGCACTCGGCGCATACGTTGCGCTGGTAGATCCGAACCTGAGTCATTCGGCTGTCAAGCTGACAGTTGATATCGGCGTGCTCGCAATATCGCTGGCGTCGCTCGTCATCCGCAAACCGTTCGTGCTGCAATATGCGCTCGAGGAGGTCGATGCCGAGACGGCGAAGCTGCCCGGTTTCAAGAAGGCGATCTATATCATCACCTGGGCGTGGACCGGCGCCTTTGTCCTGATGATCGCGGGTAACGTGCTGATGATCTACGTGCCGGGCGTGCCGCTCTGGTCCGGGCTCGTGATCGCCTTCGCCGCCCGCAACAGCGCCGCCTATTTCACGACATGGTATCCACAATATCGCAAGACAAAGTATGGTTCCGCGCCGGCCAACGCCCTGCCCGGCACCCACTAAGTACCCCTTTCGATCCGCAACAATCCTCCAGCAGAAAGCAAGCCGATGAAGGACGTATTCGCCAGACTGGGCGCCGATTTTTTCTCCACCATCCTGTTCATCGCGATCTACCTCGCCACCGACAACGTGCTGCTGGCGACCGGTATGGCGATCGCAGGCGCCATCGCGCAAGTGATCTACTCGCGCGTCAAGGGCAGCGAACTCGGCTACATGACCTGGGCGAGCCTCGCGCTCGTCATCGTGCTCGGCAGCGCGACGCTTTTGACCCACGACCCGCGCTTCGTGCTGGCGAAGCCCGCGATCGGGCATTTTGCGATCGGCGTCATCATGCTCAAGCGCGGCTGGATGCTGCGCTATATGCCGCCGATCGTGGCACAGACCATTCCCGAATATGTCACCTTCGCGGGCTATGCTTGGGCCGCACTGTGCTTCGTGCTCGCCGCCGGCACCATCGGCGTCGCCATGACCGGCGACATGAAGCTGTGGACGTTCTACGTGACCGTCGTACTGGTCGGCGCCAAGATTGCCGCCTTCGCAATTCAATACATCGCGTTTCGTGTCTTGGTCGGCAGCCGGCTTCGCGCTGCCGCCCAGCGCGCCTGAAGAAATACGCGTCAAAAGGACGCTTGAGACGGTTGGGCTTGTATGGCGAGATAGGCTATACCGCCGGTCGAGTTGGCGGGATCTTGCAAACCATTCCGGTTTGCCGGGAAGAAATGTCGGGGAGACAAAGATGGCCGTGGACGGAAACTGGAACATCACCATGAGCACGCCGATGGGCGAGCGCAATGCAACGCTGTCGCTGACGAGCGCGGGTGGTACGCTGACCGGCACCCAGGGCGCCGACGGCAATTCCGGCGAAATATTTGACGGCACCGTCAACGGCGACGACGTCGCCTGGAAGATCTCCATCACCAACCCGATGCCGCTGACGCTTGCCTTCACCGGCAAGGTTTCCGGAGACAGCATGTCCGGCGAAATGGGCATCGGCCCGATGGGCAGCTTCCCCTTCACGGGATCGCGGGCGTAAGAGCCTCCATCGATCGCGATCAGATCGGAACTGACGGTCCGGGGCCAGCCCCGGACCGTTTCCGCGTTCACGCTGGACCTATTTCAGCATCTGCGCGACGTTGTCCTTGGTGACGAGATCGAGGCCGGTATGGACGATCTCCGGCACCTTCCCGCCCTTCTTGATCGCGAGCAGGATATCCATCGACTTCTCGCCCATCTCGAACGGCCGCTGCCCCGTCAGCGCGTTGGCATAGCCGTCACGCAACAGCTCGAGCTGCATCTTCAGCGTATCTGCAACGACGAGGGTGAACTTGCCGGAATCGATGTCCTTCTTGTTCTTGCTGGCGAAGGCCTTGAAGCCTTCCGGCGCGAACATCGGCCAGCCGCCGACCGGCACGATCGCGGCTAGGTCGGGCGTTGCGGTCCGCAGGTCCGTCATCTGCTGAACGGCGAGCGCGGGATCGTCGTTGCAGAACGTCGGTGAGCCACCGACCTCGACCCATTTCGATCCCTTCAGCGCCTCACGGACGCCATCGACGCGCTCGGCGAGGTTCTTGGCGCCTGGCCCGCCCGAGACCATGGCGTATTTGCCGCCCTCGGGGCGGAGCTGCAGCAATTGCTTGCCAAGCGCGACACCGAACTCCTTGTTGTTGGTGCCGATATAGGCGATGCGCTTGGACCCCGGCGCATCCGCATCGAAGGTGATGACGGGAATGCCGGCAGCACTCGCCGCCTCGATCGACTTGGTCATGGCCGCGACGTCGGCGACCGAGATCGCGAGGCCATCGACCTTCTGCGTGACGAAGTCCTGGATGATCTGCGCCTGCGTTGCCGGCTCGTGCTCGACCGGCCCCCTGTAGATGCATTCGATGTTGCCGAGTTCCTTGGCGCGCTTCTGGCAGCCGTCGCGCGCGAAATCGAAGAACGGATTGTTCATCGCCTTGGGCACGATGACGAAGCGGTAGGTCTGGGCGAGCGCCGGCGTCACCATCATCGCGATCGCCATGCCGGCAAGCAGAACTTTCCTCATTGGTTCCCTCCACACGTTTGATTGCCTATCCTGAATTGCCTGATCCGGGAGCGGATAGACGAGGCCTTATTGTCTCCCGGCCAGTGTCCCTCACAGCATCCCGGTCGACCAGCACCGCCAGGATGATGATCACGCCCACCAATGTCTGCTGCCAGTAGGAGCTGATCTGTGCGAGCACGAGGCCATTGCGAATCACCTCGAGCAGCACGCAGCCGACGATGGCGCCGAGCGGCCCACCGATGCCGCCGGCAAGGTTGGCGCCGCCAATCACCGCGGCCGCGATCACGGTGAGCTCATAGGAGGTCGCCATGTTCGCCGGCGCCGAGCCGAGCCAGCCGCAGATGATGATCCCCTGCAGGCCGGCGGCGAGCGCGCAGATCACATAGACCTCGATCTTGACCCGCACTACCGAGATGCCGGTGAGTTCGGCCGCCTTCTCATTGCCGCCGAGCGCGAAGACGTGACGGCCGAACGTCGTATGGTGCAGCGCGACCGCCATGAGCAACGCGAGGATCACGAGATAGATGAAGGGCATGGGCACGCCGAGCACGTCCCCTGAGGTCAGCGCATAGAAATAGTCGGCATCCGGTCCGCCCGGAAAACTGCCGCGGCCGTTCGAGACGACATAGCCGAGGCCGCGCACGATCGAGAGCATGCCGAGCGTGGTCACGAACGGCGACAGCCCGAGTACGGCGATGCAGAAGCCGTTGACGAGGCCGACGATCAGCGCCACGCCGAGCCCCGCAAGCACCGAGACGACGAGGATGAGACCGGGCACGTTGGCGACCACGGTCTTGCCGTCGGCGGCGAAATGCACGAACAGCGACGCCCCCGGCATGCCCGGCGTCGACAGGCCAGTCATCACCATCGAGGTGATCATGGCCGAGAAGCACATCATCGAGCCGACCGAAAGATCGATGCCGCCGGTAATGATGACGAAGGTAACGCCGAGGGCGGCGATGGCGATGAACGAAAAGTTCTTCGCCACGTTCTGCATGTTGCCTTGGGTGAAGAAGAAGGGGCTCGCGAAATGCATCACGATCAGCAGCACGACCAGCGCGAGCGTGACATAGCCGGTTTGCGACGCGAACACGCCGCGCTGCCACCACCTGGACTGGCCGACATTGGTGAAGGAGATCGGGGATTCCATCGGCAGAGCCATCAGGCCGCCTCCTTCGCGCCGGTGATGAGGGCCGTCACCTCTTCGGGGCTGGTATCGGCGATCGACTTGTCCGCCCGCTTCTCGCCCCGCCGCATCACGACGACGCGGTCGCAGACCGCGAAGACGTCAGGCATCCGGTGCGAGATCAGCATGACGGCCACGCCCTGCTCCTTCAGGCGATGGATCAGGCTCAAGACCTGCTCGACCTGACGGACCGAGATCGCGGCGGTCGGCTCGTCCATCATCACGAGCTTGGCGTTGGACAGCCGCGTCCGCGCGATCGCGACCGCCTGGCGCTGGCCGCCCGACATCTGCTTGACGAGATCATGCGGCCGGGTCTCCGAACGCAGCTCGCCGAACAGTTCGAGCGCCCGCGCGGCCATCGCCCCGTGATCGAGGAAGGCGAACGGGCCGATCTTGCGCTTCAGCTCGCGGCCGAGGAAGACATTGGCCGCAGCCGTCAGATTGTCAGCGAGCGCAAGATCCTGGTACACGACCTCGATCCCAACGGCGCGGGCGTCAACCGGGCGATAGAAATGCACGACGTTGCCGTCGAAGCGCACCTCGCCATGACTCGGCGGAAAATTGCCGGCGATGATCTTGACCAGCGTCGACTTGCCGGCGCCGTTGTCGCCCATCAGGCCGACGACCTCGCCGGGATAGACCTTCATGTCGACGTCATGCAGCGCGCGGATCGCGCCGAACTCCTTGCCAATGCCGGTCAGCTCCAAAACCGGTTGCGCTGTTGCATGAGGACTTGCCATGAACGGCCTCGCTCAAACGTACCGGTTAACCAGAGATTCCAGATATTCCTGACGGCCCGAGCGCGGCTGCGGATCGAACCCGGACCCCATCGCGCGATCGGCGAGATCGGCCAGCGAATGCTGGCCCGCGAGGATCGCGCGCCCCTCGGCGCCGGCCCATCCTTTATAGCGCTCGGCGAGCGGCGCAGTGAGCACGCCCGCATCGAGCATGTCGGCCGCGGCCAGGAAGGCGCGTGCGCAGGCATCCATCGAGCCGACATGGGCATGAATCAGATCGTCGGGATCGATCGACTGGCGCCTGATCTTGGCATCGAAATTGAGCCCGCCTGACGTGAAGCCACCGCGGTTCAGTATCTCGTGGAACACCAGAACCAGCTCCGGCACGTTCATCGCGAACTGATCGGTGTCCCAGCCCAGCAAATCGTCGCCGCGATTGATGTCGAGCGAGCCGAACACTCCGAGCGCTTCCGCAAGGGCCACCTCGTGCTGGAACGAATGGCCGGCCAGGATGGCGTGGTTCTGCTCGATATTGAGCTTGACGTCTTTCAAGAGGTCATAGCGCTGCAGGAAGCCGTAGCAGGTCGCGACGTCGAAGTCGTATTGATGCTTGGTGGGCTCCTTCGGCTTCGGCTCGATCAGGATCGGGCCCTTGAAACCGATCTTGTGCTTGTGCTCGACGACAAGCGATACGAAGCGGCCGAGCTGGTCGAGCTCGCGACCGATGTCGGTGTTGAGCAGCGTCTCGTAGCCCTCGCGCCCGCCCCACAGCACATAGTTCTGGCCGCCGAGCCGATGCGTCACTTCGAGCGCGGCGCGCACCTGCCCCGCGGCATAGGTGAAAATCTCCGGATCCGGATTGGTCGCAGCACCCGCCATGTAGCGGCGATGCGAGAACAAGTTGGCCGTGCCCCAGAGCAGACGGACCTTGGCTGTCGCCATCCTCTGTTCGAAGACATCAGCGATGGCGTTCAGGTTGGCAACGGACTCGGCAAGCGTCCGCCCCTCGGGAGCTGCATCTGCGTCGTGAAAGGCGAAGAAGGGAATGTCGAGCAGGTGGAACAGTTCGAAGGCGACATCGGCCTTGGCGCGCGCCTGTGCCATTGCATCGGAGCCATGGTGCCAGGGTCGCAGAAAAGTCTCGCCGCCGAACGGATCGAGCCCGGGCCAGCAGAACGAATGCCAGTAACAGACCGCAAAGCGCAGATGATCTTCGAGCCGTCGCCCGCGCACGACGCGGTCCTTGTCGTACCAGCGGAAGGCGAGCGGAGTTGAGGCCTGCGCGCCGCCATAGGCGATCGGCGTGCGGATGGTGAAGAATTCGGATGCCGCGTTCACTTAAGTACACTCCTTCAGCGCAGGATAGAGCTTTCGCCATTGATGATAGGCGTCGTCATAGGCCGCGACCGCCGACGGGCGCGGCATGAACGTCGAAAGCCGCCGCGGACGCGTGCAGACATCCAGAGGCTCTTCGCCGGTCGCGGCGAGCCGGCCGAGCCGCGCCGCGCCGAGCGCAGCCCCTACCTCGCCCTCCTCGACGCGATGGACGGGAATGCCGAGCACGTCGGCGCAGATCTGCGCCCACAGCGCCGAGCGCGATCCGCCGCCAACGAAATCGACCTCTGTAATATTCGAACTGGCGCTTCCCAGCGCATTGAGATTATCGCGCGCCGCAAACGCCACGCCTTCGAGCACGGCCTGCACCATCTCGTTACGCCCGCTCGCGCTGCGAAGCCCGACGAACGTGCCGCTCGCCGCCGCATCATTGTGCGGCGTGCGCTCGCCATCAAGGTAAGGCAGGAATTTTACGGGGCTCGGCCGGTCTACGACGTCGCCCAACGGCGCGAGCAGCGCCGGTGCCGGCGTGGCCATCACATCCGACAACCAGGCCAGCGACGCCGCCGCCGCCAGCATCACGCCCATCTGGTGCCAGCGGCCGGGCAACGCATGGCAGAAGGCATGCACGGCTGACGCCGCTGCCGGCGCAAACCGGTCGGTGACGCGGAACAAAACGCCCGATGTTCCCAGCGACAGGAAGGCGTCGCCCGGCGCGATGGCGCCAAGCCCGATCGCGCTCGCGGCGCAATCACCGGCGCCACCGGCAACCACGACGCTTTGTGTCATGCCCCAGCGCTGCGCGAGTTCAGGTGAAAGCATCGCGCTTGCCTGGCTGCCCTCGACGAGGCGCGGCATGTGGCTGATGTCGAGACCGGTGGCCTGCAGCAGTTCTTCGGACCAACGGCGCCGGCCGACATCGAGCCATAGCGTTCCCGCCGCGTCCGACATGTCCTCGACGATCTCGCCGGTCAGGCGATAGCGGACATAGGCCTTGGGTAGCAGCACCTTGGCCAGTTTCCTGAACGTCTCGGGCTCG
Source organism: Bradyrhizobium algeriense (assembly GCF_003062295.1). Lineage (GTDB taxonomy): Bacteria > Pseudomonadota > Alphaproteobacteria > Rhizobiales > Xanthobacteraceae > Bradyrhizobium > Bradyrhizobium algeriense. The sequence continues at coordinate 61,998 of NZ_PYCN01000017.1, forward strand.
TGCCGCGCCACCCACAACAGCTTTGGCGCGGTGAAGCCGGGCATCGCGAGGTTGCCCGCGATTGCGTGCAATGCGGGACATTGTCGCTCCAGTTCGGCGCATTCGGCATGCGAACGGCCATCGTTCCAGAGGATGGCCGGACGCAAGGGACGGCCAGCGGCGTCGAGCAGTGTCGCGCCGTGCATCTGGCCGGACAGTCCGATGCCGCAGACAGCAGCCGCTTCGCGCGGATGCGCGGCCGCGAGATCATCGACGGCGCCGATCGCGCCATAGACCCAGGCATCGGGATCCTGCTCGGACCACAGCGGCGCGGGATGCGACAGCGCAAGCTCGCGCGCGGCAGTGGCGATAACGGCGCCAGCCTCGTTCACGAGTACCGCCTTCACACCGGACGTGCCGATGTCCATTCCGAGATACACGAACCATCCTCCCTTCCGGCTCTGCGCGGCGTGCGAACTGCGTCGCCTTTTCCGCACGAGAGCCGTCTTGCAACGTCGCCTGCCGTCCGGCCGTTCCGATTACGGCAGATTGTCCCGCATCACGATGTCGATCCGGATCTTCTCCTGTTCACTCAAGATCGGCTCGCCGCGCGCAAGCGCCAGCAGCACCCGCACGGCGGCGCGCGCTTCATGTCCCGGGTTCTGCGAGATCGCGGCATCCATCACGCCCTGCAGCAGCAGCTTGCGTGTCAGCACTGTGACGTCGTGGCCGACGAATACGACCTGCTTGTCGCGTCCGGACCCGATCAGCGCCTTGGCGACACCCGGCGTCCCGGCGCCGACATTGTAGAGGCCGACCATGTCCGGATGATCGCGCAGCAGGCGTGCGGTCAGCTCTTCCGAGCGCGCATCGTCGTCGCGGCCTTCGAGCACCGGCAGCACATCGAGGCCTGCGAATTCGGACGCCATCACCTGGTTGAAGCCGAAGATGCGTTCGGCGTGGTCGCGCAGGCCTTGCGAGCCCGCGATGATCGCGACCTTGCCCTGTCGCGCGCACACCAGGCGGCCAACCAGCGCGCCCGCGGTGCGGCCGGCCGCGATATTGTCGATGCCAACATAGTGGTGCCGCCGCGAGGACGGCACGTCCGATACCAACGTCACGATTTCGGTACCGCTATCGACGAGATCATTGATCGCTGCCCGCACGCTCGGATGATCGAGCGCGACTACCGCCACGCCATCGAAATCGCCGGCGAGCTGCTCAAGGCAGCCGGTCAGCACCATCGGATCGAACACGTCGGTTGCGATTATCTCGACCGAAAGACGGCGCGCCGAAAGCCAACCCGACATCTCGCCGAGATAGGCCTCGATCTGCTGCATGAAGAGGTTCGGGCCTGACGGCATCACGAAGGCAAAGCGCCGCGCACGGCCGCGGGCGAGTTCGGCCGCCGCGACATGCGGCTGGAAGGCGTTACGCTCGATCGCCTCCTTCACGCGCCGCACGGTGTCCGGCCGCACGCCGGGGCGGTTGTGCAGCACGCGGTCGACGGTGGCGAGGCTGACGCCGGCCTGGCGGGCGATGTCCCTCAGCGTCAGCGGCGCGCTCGCGACCTCTTCCTTCATGGCGGTAACCTAGCAGAGGGCTTTTGAGGTACGCAACTCATTTTGAGGCGTAATTTTTACTACCTGCGGAAATATCCCTAGAACCAGATCTGCATCGGTAGGCCGTGCACGTCCAATGGCGGCGTCCCCTCCGGAACGCAGCCCTGCGGCTCCCGTGCTGCAATCGCAACCGCGCAGGCGTCCAGCACATCGTCGCGCTTGGCGCCGGTGCCGATGCGTGCCTCGCTCAGCCACTCGTCGATCTCGCGAAAGCCAAAGCGCTTGAGCAGCCTGCGGCGGAGCGCATCGCCCTCCTCCGACTTCTTCGGCGGAAGCGGCTCGCAGCCGTTCATCCGCAGGAAGACAAGTTCAGGATGGACCTCGCGGATATCGCGTGCGGGATGCGCGCGAACGAAGGCGTCGACCTCCGAAATCTTCGGGCCGAGATGCCAGAGCTGCCGCGACACACGTTTCTGGCCGCGGCCTAGCGCGTCCTTGTTGGCCTCGTCCGGATCATCGAACTCCTGCCAAAGCCAGCGCCGCGCGCCCGTGAAGACGCGCGACGTATGCGGGCGGAGTCTTTCACGCGCGAGTCGGTCACAATCACGCTCGCCGTCATCGGTCATGCCGACCGGGATATCGATGCCGGCACGGTCGAACGGGCGCGCCAGCGCGTCCACAATATCAGCGTGGAAGGAGATTGTTTGCCGGTCGCCATCGAGGCATACGGCGACCCACCCCTTGCTGAACCCGTCGAGGCCCAGCGCCCTCACCCCAGATTCAATTCCTTGAAGAAGTCGTTGCCCTTGTCGTCGATGATGATGAAGGCCGGGAAATCCTCGACCTCGATGCGCCAGATCGCTTCCATGCCGAGTTCGGGATATTCGACGACCTCGACCTTCTTGATGCAGTGCTCGGCGAGGTTTGCCGCAGCACCTCCGATCGAGCCGAGATAGAAGCCGCCGTGCTTCTTGCAGGCCTCGCGCACCGCGACCGCGCGGTTGCCCTTGGCGACCATCACCATCGATCCGCCAGCCGCCTGGAACTGGTCGACGAAGGAATCCATCCGACCTGCGGTGGTCGGACCGAACGCGCCGGAGGCGTAGCCGTCGGGCGTCTTGGCGGGACCGGCGTAATACACCGGATGGTTCTTGAAGTAATCCGGCAGCGGCTCGCCCTTCTCCAGCCGCTCGCGCAGTTTGGCGTGCGCGGAATCGCGGGCCACGATCATAGTGCCAGTCATCGATACGCGCGTCTTGATCGGATATTGCGACAGCGTCGCCAGAATCTCCTTCATCGGTTTGTTGAGATCGATCTTGACGACCTCGCCGCCGAGCGACTGTTCGACGGCCGGCAGATATTGCGCCGGATTGTGCTCGAGCTCCTCAAGATAGACGCCGTCTTTTGTAATTTTGCCGAGCACCTGGCGATCCGCCGAGCAGGACACGCCGAGCCCGATCGGCAGCGACGCGCCATGGCGAGGCATCCGGATCACGCGCACGTCGTGGCAGAAATACTTGCCGCCGAACTGCGCGCCGACGCCGAGCGACTGCGTCATCTTCAGAATCTCTTGCTCCATCTCCAGATCGCGGAACGCGTTGCCATCTGCCGAGCCTTGGGTGGGCAGCGCGTCGAGATAACGCGCGGATGCAAGTTTTACGGTCTTCATGCAGAGCTCGGCGGAAGTGCCCCCGATCACGATCGCAAGGTGATACGGCGGGCACGCCGCGGTGCCGAGCGTGAGCACCTTCTCTTTCAGGAACGCCAGCAGGCGATCCTTGGTCAGAACGGATGGAGTCGCCTGGAACAGAAAACTCTTGTTGGCGGAGCCGCCGCCCTTGGCCATGAACATGAACTTGTAGGCGTCATCTCCCTCGGCGTAGATCTCGCACTGCGCCGGCATGTTGTTGGCGGTGTTCTTTTCCTCATACATCGACAAGGGCGCCACCTGCGAGTAGCGCAGGTTACGGCGCAAGTAAGCGTCGCGCGCGCCTTCCGAGAGCGCGGCCTCATCGTCGCCGTCGGTGATGACGTTGCAGCCCTTCTTGCCCATGATGATCGCGGTGCCGGTATCCTGGCACATCGGCAGCACGCCGCCGGCTGCGATGTTGGCGTTCTTCAGGAAATCGAACGCAACGAACTTGTCGTTGTCGCTGGCTTCCTTGTCTTCCAGGATCGAGCGCAACTGCTTCAGATGCCCGGGCCGCAGGTAATGATTGATATCGCCGAAGGCAGCTTCCGAGAGCGCCCGCAGCGCCTCGCGCGACACAACGAGCATGTCCTTGCCGAGCACCTTCTCGACCCGCACGCCCTCGGCCGTGACCTTCTTGTAGGGGGTGGTGTCCGGTCCCAGCGGAAACAGCGGCGTATGCTTGTAGGGCGGAACGGGCTTCTGGTCGGGAAAGGCAGTCGGGGCGTTCATGGCTGGCTCGTCTGTTCGAAAGGCCGGAGACGTCCCGGGGGGACTTCGGGCCGGCGATAGAGCCGTTCTAAGCACTTTTTGGATAAAGGGAAGGTTTTGCGGAGCTTCCAGACCAGCGGTTTCCGCATCGCCCATCAGGCCTGCCGATCCCGCGCGCCATGCACAATGGCAATCACCTCAATCGCGCCGGCGGCCTCATCCACCGAGTAGACTATAATATAGGGCGTTTCCAACAATTCGCGCGTTCCATCGACCAGACCCGGCCTCCCCATATGCGAAAGGCCGGCGACAGCGAGCCGATTGATGCGAAGCTGGATGCGCCGAACCAGTTCGGCGGCTGCGCTCGGGCTATCTTTGAAATCCAGTCGAATATCCCGTCGAGATCGCGGGCGGCTGACTCGTGAACGACAATCTTCATTCACCGAGACGCCGGCGAAGCCGCTCGTTGAACTCTTCCAACGTCAATTTCCGGGCGTTCGGATCGGCGCGCCGACGCCGGACTTCCTCGACCTGTTCATCGGTCAGCCGGTAGACGCTTTCGTTCTGCGATTCCATTAGCATCAAGACCTTGGCAGCGTCCTCTTGACGCTCGCTCGGCCAAGTCAACACGCGATCCAGGACAGCTTTCACCTGCTCTTTCGTCATGGCGCCACCATAGCACGGTTCAGGATAGCTGTAACCCCTCGCTGACAATCTTCGCGGAATGACTTCACTTCGTACAATTTTTGGATGCGGCCTCAGATCGCCATTGAACCGTTCCGGGCGCTCTTCAGACAAACCGGAGATTTCCAATGGTCCCTGAAACCGATTGCGATTGAAATGAGCTCCGCCACGACAGTGCCTGATGCAGCCCCTGTCCCGATCCGTGCCCCGCGGCTACTCGGGCTTTATCTGCTTCTGATCATCATTGCCGCCATCGAAGCCTTCGACGGGCTGTCGCATGCGCCGATCCTGTTCGACGACATGTCGAAAATTCCCGGCCCCGGTGTCGGCGGCGCGATCATCAAGGCGTATATCGCAAGCCACCCGTCGCTGGCGCTGGCGGCGCTGGCGTTCGCCACCGTCGGCCGGCTGCGTTATGCGATCATCACGCTTGGAGCGCTCGTGCTCATGGCGTGGCTGAACTTCATGCCCTCGGTGGCGCGGCACGGGTTCGATTTCCGTGGAGTCTCCGCCTTCGAGACGCCGGTCCGGATCATCGCGTTCCCGTTAATGGCCGGCTGCGCCATCGCACTTGCCGCACGCGGCCAGCGGCTCGGGCTTGCCACCGTGCTGGTCAGTATTCCCACGCTGTACAGCGTGTTCGCCGTGATCGCCTTTGGGATCGGCATCATCCTCTACGGTTTCTGACAAGCAAGTTGACTTCCGCGCGCGGCCCTTGCAGGAAATCCGCGCGCGGGGTTCAATGGCGCAAAGGGGCATTCACCATGGCTTTAGGACTACAATTTCACCGACCAACCTTGCTTGCCGCCACGCTGGCGCTGGTTGCTGTGGTCGGCGCATCGCCGGCGCAGGCCGACCGCTGCGACGATATCGCCAAGGAATTGAAGAACCAGATCGACGGCCTCAAGATCAGCGTCAATACCGGCAACATGATCTATCTGACGCATCCGGCGGCGAAGGAGCTGTCGCTCGGCTGCCGCGGCCGCAACTATTCCAACGAGCTCTACGCCAAGGCGGACCGCAAGCCGAAGCCGCAATTCTTCGAACTGATCGCCTCGGCCGGCGCCATCATTTTCACGATTCCGAAGCCCGACGTTGCGACCGGCTCCTCGCGCTGCATCAAGCGCATGGGCATCCTGCGCGGCGACAAGGTCTCCATGCGCTTCCGCCGGCTCAACATGGAATGCACGCGCACCAAGACCGAGGCTTCGATCGTGGTGACCCGCGGCAAGGACGAGTAGCCGCTCCCGATCCGTCGCATTCTAACGATTTCGCGAGTCGCCCGTTCACCATCGGCCGGGATTGACGGCGTCGGCGCGAAATTGCCGCGCGGAATTCACCAATCGTTCGCTTCAAGCCGGCCAGTGTCGGAGGCAACCAAAAGGACGCCTCCGATGAATGTCTCTGCTGTCCCCGCAACGGTGGTGGTCAAACCGCCTGAAGTCCCCGTGTTCAAGGCTCCCGACAAGACCCCCGACGTGCAGAACGGCGCTGCCGCCGACGGCACCCGCACGCCGAAGCCGACGCAGATCGCTCCCCTGCCGCCAGGTCAGGGAACGCGGGTCGACCAGTTGGCGTAACGGTTCGCGTTCCGGCCAGGACGAAACCAACGCCGCAAGTTTGCCGGAAAATCGCGCGATCATGCTGTCACGGGCGAATGGAACCCGAACGTGATCGCAAAGCTTCTGTTGCAAAACACCATCGTCGTCATTGCCATGGGCGCGCTATTGTTCGCCGCGGCGGGTTCGCTGGACTGGCCGGCGGCGTGGGTAATGCTGATCGTCAGCGCGATCCTTGGTCCCGCCTGCGGATTGTGGCTAGCCAGGACCGATCCGGCGCTGCTCGCCGAGCGCATGCGGCCGACATTTCAGGCCAACCAGCCTGCCGCCGACAAGATATTCATGCTGATCTTCTTCCTGGCGCTGTTGCTATGGCTTGTTGCGATCGGCCTCGACCGGCGCGCGAACGCCTCCGACGTTCCGCTGCTGCTGCAGGCGCTCGGGCTTGCGATGTATCTGCTCTCGATCGCCTTCATCATGTGGGTGTTCCGCGAGAATTCGTTCGCCGCACCGGTCGTCAAGGTGCAGGCCGCGCGCCACCAACGCGTGATCTCGAGCGGGCCCTACGCCTTCGTCCGTCATCCCATGTATAGCGGCGTCATGCTGTACTTCCTTGGAATACCGCTGCTGCTGGGATCATGGTGGGGCGTGGCGATTGCGCCAGTGTTCGCCGTCCTGTTCGCCATTCGCGCCCGCATCGAGGAGCGCGCGCTGGTCGAGGGATTGCCTGATTATGCTGACTACGCCGCACGCGTGCGCTATCGTCTGGTGCCCGGACTTTGGTGAAAAAGGGGATGGCGAAGCGGAATGCCCGATAGCAAAACCTATACCGGCGGCTGCCATTGCGGCCAGGTACGTTTCGAATGCACCACGGATCTCGCGATGGTCACTGCCTGCAACTGTTCGATCTGCACCAAGAAGGGGCTGCATTTCACCTTCCTCGACCCGAAGAGTTTTCAGCTCCGCGCCGGCGAGGAGAATTTGAAGGAATATCTCTTCAACACGCACGCGATCCACCACCAGCTCTGCGTCGATTGCGGCGTCGACGTCTTCGCGCGCGGCAAGAAGCCCGATGGCAGCGATGTGGTGGCGCTGAATGTGAGCTGCATCGACGGCATCGAACTGTCGAAGCTGAATATGACGCCGGTGGATGGACGGAGCATGTGACGGCAACGCCGTCATTCCGGGGGCGCGCAAAGCGCGAACCCGGAATGACGAACTACCCATCCAGCACCTTGTACCTCCGAAAGATCCCGTCCTCGTTGAACGCAATCCTCCGGTCGCTCGCCAGATAGGTCTTGATGTTCGGGCGCGCAGCGACGCGGTCGTGCAGTTCGACCAGGCCGGGAATTTCCTTCTCGAACTTCTTCATTCGTTTCGGAAAGGCGTAGCGAAGACCTTCCACGATCTGGAACAGCGAGAGGTCGACGTAAGTCAGGCGGCGGCCGGTGATGTAGGTGCCGCCATTGGCCGCCAGCAGGTCCTCGAAGTAACCCAGATATTTCGGCACGCGCGCCTTCCAGAACTCGTCGGTGCGTTTCTTCGCCGGCGCTTTCTGCTCTTCGTAGTAAAGCGAGGGGCCGAGCGGGTGGTGGGTGTCGTGAACTTCCAGCACCAGATCGGCGATCGTGAGCTGCAACTGATGCACCCAGAGTTTGCCGGCCTCCGACTTCGGCGCCAAGCCGTGCCGTGATCCCAGATAGAGCAGGATATTGGCGGTCTGCCCGATCACGAGCTTGCCGTCTTTGAGGAACGGGGGTGCGAAGGGCGGCGCTCCCTTCCGCGCTTCCATCATTCGCATCATGGCGGCCATGCCGTTGCCGCGGCGCGCGACGTCGGCGTAGCGGGCGCCCGCCTCTTCCAGCGCGAGGCGGACGTATTCGCCACGGCCCTGAATGCTCGGCCAGTAATAGAGCTCATAACGCATCGATGATACCTCCGCTGCCGGTTTGACCGACATAACAAATCATCTTGCGGTTCGTTCGTCACGCCAAACGCGGCGTCCGCGCGACCGTCGCGGCATGAACGCGGCGCCCAGATCTCCACAGCTCCGAATCTGTCCGAATGCGAGCGGGCGTGATAGGTTGCCTCGCGTTTGAAGCGTCGATTTTCTCAACACGACAGGAGAATGCGGATGGCGGACAACACGAAGAAGCGCGGCGGGGCCGATCGCGGGCTGATCGCGTTGAGCGAGCCTTACGAGGTCGCTTACTGGTCGAAGAAATTCAAGATCACGCCGGCCAGGCTGAAAGCTGCCGTCAAGAAAGTGGGGCACTCCGCCAAGGACGTGGATGCCTATATCAAGCTGCAGAAGCACAAGGCCTCCGACCGGGCACGGATCGCGGTGAGCCAGCCCTACGAAGTCAGCTACTGGTCGAAGAAGTTCAAGGTCACCCCCGCCAGATTGAAGGCCGCCGTCGCCGCCGTCGGGCATTCGTCGAAGGCAGTCGGCGCCCATCTCGCCAAGCGCAAGGCTGCGAAGAAGGCGAAGAAGAGCGCCAGAAAAACTCCCGGTAAAACGACAAAGAAGCGCGCAAAGAAAAAGGCCGCCTAGCGGCGGCCTTTAACGCAAGGCGCGGCTTGCAGGGATTCGTAGCCCGGGTGGAGCGCAGCGCAACCCGGGATTCTCCTTGCGGGAGTGACCCCGGGTTGCGCTGCGCTCCACCCGGGCTACGGCGTGAGCTCAGTTCGCCGCGAAGCAATAGAACAGTCCGTCACCGCCGGTGCTCTTGAGGTCGGCCTGCGAGCAACCACCATCCGGACCGCGCGAGGGGTGCGAGGAGTTCCAGGACTTCGAGGCGTCGTCGTCGCGCATGCCCATGCGGTCGGAATGGCCGACCATCGCCGCGCCTTGCGTCGAGCTCGTCCAGTTCTTGCAGGTGCGATCCTCGCCAGCCGCAAACGCCGACCCGTCCGCCTGCGATCCCGTCAGCACGTCGTGACGATTGGGCGTATCGCCGCGGCCGTTGATGACCTCGCCCTTCTCACTGAGCGCGCTCTGCTTGGTGAGGCCGTTGGCGCCGTGCAACTCGGCGACGTCCTTGGCGACCATCGCGCCCTTGGCATTCTTCCACGGCCCCTTGCCGATGCGCTCACGCGCATTGACGGCAGGCTGACCGTCGGCGGCTTGCGTCGAGAGATAGGCGCGCCAGGTCTTGCCGCCCGCTCCAGCCGCCTGCGCCAATGTCTGGCAGTGATTGTCGGCGCCGGCGAGCCCGCCGAGATTGCCGCCGTTACCGATGCCGTTGCTGGTCAGGAAGAAACTGGTATCGGCCGATTGCGCCTGCGCGGGCGCGCTGGCGAGGGCCGATAGGGCGGCAAGTGCAAAGCATGCCGTCGAGATGATTCTGGCGAAGCTCTTCATCTGGTTTCTCCCTGTTATTTTTGGTTCGTTGCCATCAACACATCACGGCGACCGTTATTCCGGAGCGAAATGAAGCGGGAATTCCGGCAAAGAAAAAGGCGCCGCGGAACGAACCGCAGCGCCTTCCTCGTTACATTGTGGCGATCAGCTGGTCTGCTGGATCGCCGAGAGTTCCCAATCGGCGCCGCGTCGACGGGCGAAGGTCCACACTTCGGTGGCTTCGATCGGCGTTTCGCTGCCCGAGACCAGGCGGCCGGTGGTGCGCTCCAGGGTCTTGTCGACCAGCGAGAACCGCATCGCCACGCTGGCGAAATCGGTTTCGCCTTCGCGCCAGGCTTCGGCGAGGTCGCCCTGCAGCAGCTTGACGTCGGTCACCTTGTTGACGTCGTTGCGGGCCTTGTTCTCCTCGAGATCCTTGGAGAAGTAGGACACCATCTCGGGCGTCGCCAGCGTATGCAGTTTGGCGACATCCTCGTTCGACCACGCGGCCTGGACCTCGCCGAGCAGACGCTCGAACGCTTCATAGTCGGCCGGCTGGATTTCCAGCTGCGGCTGGCTCGATCCCAACCCAAAGCCGCCGAGGCCAGAGCGGAAGCTGCTCTGGGCGCCGGGGCCTTCAGCGGCAGGAGCAGGTCCCGTCGCGTAGGCGGAGGCCGGCGTATGGCGGCGCTGCCACCACGACATCGCCAGCCGCACCACGATAACGATCAGGGCGATCTGCAGCAGCAGGCCGATGATCGAGGACAGGCCGCCGAGGCCGGAGAACAGGCCGCCGCCGGTCAGCATGCCGAACAGGCCTGCGCCAAGGAAGCCCATGGCGAGACCGCCAAGCATGCCCCCCATCATTCCGGGCCGGTTGAAGAAGCCGCCCTTGGCGGCCGCGCCGGCAGCCGCCGGTGCGCCCACGCCAGGAGTACCCGGCTGGGTGAAGGTACGGTTCATGGGCTGCGCCGTGCCCGGCGCGGTGGTGGTGCTCGGGGGCGCCGAATAGGTCTTCGATCCCCGCGAACCGGAGCTGCCGCCACCGCCAACGCGGGCGTCAGCCGCCGAAATCGAGATCGCCAACGGAACCGCCACCGACATCACGATCGCGATGGTCCGTATAATTCCGCGCGCAGTCAGCGTGAAATTCATGTCTTTTTCCTCATTCCCCGACATTGGAGAAGTGCCCCTAAGATGGGCAGGACCACCCAAAAGTGAAGCCGCCATAGGGACGCATGGCTGCGGCCCTCGGTCGCGGGGATGTGACGATTTAGCTGTGAACCAGCATTAATCAATGGTTTAGGGCCGGCAATGTCAGCTCGCGCAGGATGCGCAGCCGAGAGAACTCGCCGTCGAATGGCGGTTCCTCCGGCGTGCTGAAGCATTTCATACGGGCGGATTTGACAGGCGGATCTCAAGAAGCCGTCATCGTCTCCTTCACCTTCTCGACCAGAGCGCTCAGCGCGAACGGCTTCGGCAGGAAGGCGAATTGCTCGTTTTCCGGCAGGCTCTTGTCGAAAGCTTCTTCAGCATAACCTGAGACGAAGATGATCTTGAGGCTAGGATTGCGCTTGCGCATCTCGCGCAACAGCGTCGGGCCGTCCATTTCCGGCATCACGACGTCGGAGACGACAAGATCGACCGCGCCGTCCTTTTCGTCCAGCGCTTCCATCGCCTCGATGCCGTTGGCGGCTTCGATTACGCTGTAGCCGCGCGAACGAAGGCCGCGCGCATTCAGGGAGCGCAGGCCATCCTCGTCTTCCACCAGCAGGATGGTGCCCTGCCCGGTCAGGTCGGGCCGCGGCTTCGGCGGCTCGGTTCCGGCTTCCTTTGCCGTCCCGTTCGTGGCCTGCGCTTCGGGCTGGGTCTCCAGTTCGGCACGATGGCGCGGCAGGAAGATGCGGAACGTGGTGCCCTCGCCCGGCGTGGAATCGACGTAAACAAAGCCGCCGGTCTGCTTGACGATGCCGTACACCGTCGAGAGACCAAGCCCGGTGCCCTTGCCGACCTCCTTGGTCGAGAAGAACGGTTCGAAAATCTTGTCGACGATGTCGGCCGGAATTCCGGTGCCGGTATCGGAAATTTCGATCCGCACGTAGTCGGCGGCCGGCATGCCCTTGTGGGTGAGCTGGGCTGCTTCATCCACCGTCACATTGGCGGTCCGCACCGTCAGCTTGCCGCCATCGGGCATGGCATCACGCGCATTGACCGCGAGATTGACGACCACCTGCTCGAACTGCGAGACGTCGACCTTGACCGGCCAGAGGTCGCGGCCATGCACGAGGTCGAGCTTGACCTTCTCCCCGATCAGCCGCCGCAGCAGCATGGTGAGGTCGGACAAGGCGTCGCCGAGGTCGAGCACCTGCGGCCGCAGCGTCTGGCGGCGCGAGAATGCGAGCAGTTGCCGCACCAGCGTCGCGGCGCGGGTCGCGTTCTGCTTGATCTGCATGATGTCCTGGAACGACGGATCGGTCGGCTTGTGCGCGTTCAGCAGGAAGTCGTTGGCCATCATGATGGCAGACAGCACGTTGTTGAAGTCGTGCGCGATGCCGCCGGCGAGCTGGCCGACCATGTCCATCTTCTGCGACTGATTGATCTGGTTTTCCAGCGTGCGCCGCTCGGTAGTCTCCAGCAGATAGACGATGGCGGCTTCGGTGTCGCGCTCGTCCTCCTCGACCGCGGTGACGAAGAACTGCCCCCAGCGCTCCTTGGCGCCGTCGAGCATGGCCTCGACGGGGGCAATGTCGCCCTGCCCTTCCGCCGCCTGGTTGATCGCCGCAATCAGAAGGCCGCGGTCGCGCGCGTTCACGGTGCGGAAGATCGACTTGTTCGCTGCGCCGTCTGGGCTGAGGTTCTGCGCCAGCTTGGCGAAGCGGGCGTTGGCACGGACGACAGCGCCGCCGCGGTCCACCGTCGCAATCGCCATCGGCGTATGGTCGAAGAACCGCATGAAGCGGACTTCGGCGGCGCGTTCGGGGTCGGAATGCTCGTCGCGCGTGCGGCTGATCACGAGCGTGCGCGAGGAACCCGGCGAGCCGTCGGCGCCGAAAGCCAGCTTGTGGTAGAGCCGCACCGGCATGGTCCTGCCGCCGCGCATGCGCAGGTCGATGTCGAACACCTCGGTCTTGACCTCGCCGGGCACCGCCACGATCGAAGTCAATAGCGCAGCGCCATCGCCGGAGACGATATCGGTGAGCTTCAGCCCACCCGACCCGATCTCGGCGAGATCGTAATCGAGCCAGTTCGCCAGCGTGGCGTTGACATAGATGACGTCAGCGGCCGGACTGACCGAGAAGAATCCGCATGGCGCGTGGTCGAGATATTCGATCGCGTGCTGCAGCTCCCGGAACACATCTTCCTGGCGCTCGCGGTCCCGCGTGATGTCGGCGATCGACCACACCGCGTATTTTGCTTCGCGCTTGCTCTGACCGAGCGGACGAACCCGCATCCGCAGCCAGCGTCCCTGCGCACCGTCAGAGCCGGCGATGCGGACCTCCTCCTGCTGCCGCTTGCCTTCGCGGGCGGCCTTGAGCAGGCGGAACACGGCTTCGGAGACGTCCGGGTTGCCGATGAAGACGCGTTCGATGGGGCGCACGTCCTGCGGGCTCGCGGCGCCCGTCAGCGCCAGATAGGCGGCGTTCGAATAGACGACATGGCCCTTCGGGTCAGTCACAGCCAAACCGTCATGGGCGTGATCGGCGATGCGGCCCATCACGGGGTCGTCGGCAGCGCGGTCGGTGAAGCGGATGATCCCGGCGGCAAAGGCGAACAGATTGAACAGGCCGACCATGGCGAGCAGCGCCAGCACGCCGAGGATATAGGGCTGGGCCTGGGCGCGACCGATGGTCATGAGCGCCACCGCCACCGCCACGATGCCGGCAGCCACCAGCAGCACCAGCACGATGCTACCGCCCCGCCGCGCCGGTTCGTGGGCCGCAAGGGGCCCGGTCGACGGATGGCTGTCAGTTTCGACGGTCATAGGAAGCGGCGTTGCCCTTCGGCAAGGAGTCACGCGCCGGTCAGGATGGCCGGCCGCAGGTAACCCCGCGTTCGGCTGGCGCACCTCTCCTGAGTGCCTGAATCGGCCCCGCAAGCGCAAGCCCATCAGGCAGCTATTTGGCAGATTGAAGGCATTTCAAGGCGTTTTCCAGCGGTTCCTCTCACATTCTCCGGGCGGCAAGCCCGTTCTTCAGGCCCATGACGTAGCCGATGATCTCGGCGACCGCCTGATAGTGCTCGACCGGAATCTCCTCGTCGATATCGACGGTGGCATAAAGCGCCCGCGCCAGCGGCACATTCTCCACGATCGGAATGTCGTGTTTCTTCGCGACCTCCCTGATCTTGAGCGCGATGTTGTCGGCGCCCTTGGCGACGCAGACCGGCGCCGACATGCCGCGATCGTAGGACAGCGCCACCGAATAGTGGGTCGGGTTGGTGATGATCACGCTGGCCTTGGGAACGGCGGCCATCATGCGCTTCTTCATCTGCTGCACCCGCAACTGCCGGATCCGGCCCTTGATGTGGGGGTCGCCTTCGGACTGCTTGTATTCGTCCTTGATCTCCTGCAGCGACATCTTCTGCCGGTCGTACCACTGCCGGTACTGGAAGAAGTAGTCGGCGATCGCGACCGCCGCCAGCATCGCCACCACCGCGCCCATCAATTGCAATGTCAGATTGGTAGTGACGCCGAGGATCGCCGAAGGATCGAACCGCAGGAACGACTCCAGACGATGGCGCTCGGGCCACAGCACCGCCATCATGACGGCGCCGAGCGCGATCAGCTTGAACAGACCCTTGGCGAAATTCGCCACCGCCTGCTTGCCGAAGATGCGTTTCAGTCCGGCACCGGGAGATACCTTGCTGAATTTCGGTGTCAGCGATTCCGACGACCATACCAGCCGGTGCTGGATCATGTTGCCGGCGATCGCGGCGAGCATGAGCATCAACAGCGGCACGCCGATGGCGCCGAGCACGGCATAGGCCAGCGTGTTGCCGAGCGCGAGCAATGCCGCGCCGTCGGCACGAAGCTGACCCGCGTTGGCGATCAGGCTGCGCAGCGGCGTCAGAATGCCGCCGCCGATCGATCCCGAAAAGGTCGACAATATCAGCGTGGCGCCCGCGATGATGAACCAGGTGTTGACCTCCTGGCTCTTGACGACGTCCCCCTTGGCAAGCGCATCATCGAGACGTTTTTGCGTAGGGTCTTCTGTCTTGTCGTCGGTATCGTCGGCCATCGCGGCGTCCTAGCATTTTGTTGAGCATGACCTTCGCGCAAACGCGGAACGCGTTTGCGCGGGGATCATGCTCTATTTCAGCGGCGTCAGCTCGTGCATCACGCCGATGAAGTAGTTGAGATAGGTCGCCATCATTCCGGTGAGGACGAGGGCGAGGATCAGGAAGCCAATCATGATCGACAGCGGCACGCCGACGAAATAGACCTGCATCGCCGGCATCAGCCGCGCCAGCACGCCAAGGCCGATATTGAAGACGAGGCCGAACACCAGAAATGGCGCCGAAAGCTGCATGCCGATCTTGAAGGCCGTGGCAAACGCACGCGTGGCGAGCGCCGCGACGTCGCCGCTCGGCAGCAATTCGCCCGGCGAGAAAATCCGGTAGCTCTCGTTCAGCGCCGCGATCACGAGATGGTGGCTGTCGGTGGCAAACAGCAGCGTCACGCCTAGGAGGGTCAGGAAGTTGCCGATCAGCAGGCCCTGTTGCCCTTGGGTCGGATCGACGGAGGTGACAAAGCCTAAACCGAGTTGCTGGGCGATCACCGAACCCGCGACCGAGAGCGCCGACAGCGTGACGCGCGCGGTGGCGCCGAGCACGATGCCGATGACGATCTCGTGCACCATCAGCACGCCCAGCGAGTTCATCGAGGTCAGGTCGACCTGGTAGGCGGCGCGGTGCAGCGGCAGGATGATCAGCGTCAGCAGAAGCGCTATCCCAAGCTTGATGCGCACCGGGATGTTGCTCTCGCCAAATCCCGGCATCAGCATCACCATGGCGCCCACGCGGGCGAACACCAGCATGAAGGTGGCGGCAAGGGCCGGCAGCAGGGATATGTCGACGCGCATTCATTCACAATGCATCAACCGCCTATGATTCGCGACGATATCCGCATCATGTGACTGTGCAGCGAATCCGCCATGAACGGCAACGCCAGCAATAATGTCACGAAGATCGCGAGAATCTTCGGCACGAAGATCAGCGTCTGCTCCTGGATCTGGGTCAGCGCCTGGAATAGCGAGACCACGACGCCGACCACGAGCCCGATCACCATCAAGGGCGACGACACCACCACGATGGTCCAGATCGCATCGCGCGCCACGTCGAGGGTTTCAGCACCGGTCATTGTTGTTTCTCGCTTGTTTTTCACTTGCACCGTCATTCCGGGATGGTCCGAAGGACCAGACCCGGAATCTCGAGATCCCGGGTTCGATGCTGGCGCATCGCCCCGGGATGACGTCCAAGGGACGTCAGATCGGCATCTTCATGATGTCTTCGTAGGACTGGATCACCCGGTCGCGCACCGACACCAGCGTCGAGACCGCGACGTCGGTCTCCGCGACCGCCGTCACCACGTCCATGACGTTGGCCTTGCCCGAACTCATCGCCATGGTCTGGGCGTCGGATTTCTTGCCGGCATCCAGCACGCTGCCCACCGCGTCCTTGAGCAGCGCGCTGAAGGACGGGCCGCCGGCGGTTTGGCCACCCTTCTCGGCGCCGCCGGATTCCATGATGCGCGAAAGTGCGGCGTAGGCATTTGCTGCAACGGTGGGTGAAGCCATTTTCTATGGTTCCTGTTCAGGCCTTGAGGATGTCGAGCGTGCGTTGGATCATGCGGCGCGTGGCGCTGATGATGTTGAGGTTGGCTTCATAGGACCGCTGCGCCTCGCGCATGTCGGTCATTTCGACCAGCGGATTGACGTTCGGATATTTGACGTTGCCGGCCGCGTCCGCCGCCGGATTGCTCGGCTCATGCTTGACGCGAAACGCCGACTGGTCGGTCCGGACCTTGCCGAGCGTCACGACCCTGGCATCCAGCGTGCGGTCGAGCGCCGACGAAAATGTCGGCACCTTGCGGCGGTACGGATTGCCGCCGGCAGTCGGCGCGGTGGACTCGGCGTTGGCGATGTTTTCCGAGATCACCCGCAACCGCCCCGCCTGCGCGCGCAACCCGGAGGTCGCGATGCTCATCGAGCGGGCGAAATCGCTTCCATCATCTGCCATGATCCGGTTCTCCTAATCGCGGCGCATCAGCGTTTTCCGATGGCGGTTTTGAGCAGGCCGAGGCTGCGGGTGTAGAGCGAAGTGGCGGCCGCATAGTCCATCTGGTTGGCCGAGACCTTCAGCATCTGGTCTTCGAGATTGACCGAATTGCCGGCAGGCTTGGTCAGGAAGCCGCTCCTGCCGCCATCGCCCCTGAAACTCTGCCCGCCGCCGGAGACGCTGATATGGGTGGCGCTGGTGCGCATCATGCCAAGCGAGCCCATCCCGCCGCCGACATTCGCGCCCTTGTTGTCGAACTTCGGCTCCACCAGGTCGCTCGGCCGGAAATTCGGGGTGTTGGCGTTGGACACGTTTTCGGCGAGCACGCGCTGGCGTTCCTGGTGCCACTGCATCTTGGTGCGCAGCGCCGACAGGATCGGAAGATCGTTGATGGCCATCGAGCCGGTTCCCCATTAACCTCTGGCAGACGCCGCGAGGTAGGCAGAATTTGCCCGGTGTATGGTTAACGGCTGGTTAAAATTACGCTCGAGCGCCGTCGACATCCACCAATACCCGCTGACAGCACCAAAACGAGCGCATTTTCGCCACGAAAACTGCGTTAACCAGCACCAGCCGACCCGACTTGGGGCGCTCAGAAGTCGTTTTGGCTCAAGCGATTCTTGGTCTATTAATTAACCGGACGGCGGCGTTCGCCGCGGGGAATTAAGGAATAAGGCTGATCTCGGGCGTGATTCGCCGTCTCGCGGATCGCTTCGGAGCATGGTCAGGATGCCGGGAACCGTGTTCCCGGAGAACATGCTCGGACAGCAAGACCTAAGACCGCACTCGACGAAGCCAGCATCAAGAGAACGGCCCGTGGCCGGGGACTAAAGAATGCAATCACCTCTGACATTCCTCTTCGCATTCATCGCCGTTCTGGCGCTGATCGGCTTGGCCGCGTGGCTGGTCCGCCGTTTCGCCAATAACCGCATCGGCGCCAACACCCAGCGTGGACGGATGCCGCGGCTCGCCGTGATCGACGCCGCCGCCGTGGACGGCCGCCGGCGCCTGGTGCTGGTACGGCGCGACAATGTCGAGCATCTCCTGATGATCGGCGGCCCGAGCGACATCGTGGTCGAACCCAATATCGTGCGTGCGATGCCAAACCGCGATCAAATGGCGCCACGCCCGGCGGTCGGCGAGCAGCCGCCGCGCATCGCGCCGCTGCCCGATGCCGCCTGGAACGACGAGGCGGCAAGAGAGGCGGCAAGATCCGACTCGCGATCGACCGAGGCCTTCGATCATCCCGAACCGCAAATGCCGGAGCCGCCGCCGCGCCCCGCACGGCCCTCTTTCGCCGACGAAATCCGCCGCCCCGCGGCGCCGCCGATGCCGGAACGTCGCGGTGATCCGTTGACGGGCTTTGCGCCGGAATCGATCAGCGGCCGCCCGGAATCGGGCCCGCCGCGCCTCGGCCGCAACGAGCCGCTGATGCCACGGCCGCAGCGCGAGTTGCCCAAGGCACCGCCCATCCGTGAGGCACCGCCAGTCCGTGAGGCGCCGCCAGTCCGCGAGGCACAGCAAATCCGCGAGGCATCGCCAAGCCGCGAGACACCGTCAGGCCGCGAGACACCGTCCATCCGAGAGGCGCTGGCTGCCCGTGACGCTCCGGCGGTTCGTGAGACGCCGGTCCGGGCGCCTGAACGCGCCGCGGGGCCGCCGCCTCCGCCTCCATCCCCTCCGGCCCCCGCGCCGTCGAGCGCCGACCAGAATCTGGCCGAAATGGCGCAGCGGCTGGAAGCCGCCCTGCGCCGGCCGGCCGAACCGGTGGCGCCGCCGGTAGCGCCGGAAACGCCGCCCGCCCGGACCTCCCGCAACGAGCCTCCCGCGCCCACCCCCGCTCCGCAGAAGAGCGGCTTCGAAAATCTCGAAGACGAGATGGCGTCCTTGCTGGGTCGTCCGAAGAACCCTTCGTGAGGCCGGCGACTTCTCCGCGTAGAGTTTTATTTTTCTTAATCCTGACCGCCACCGGATCGCTTGCCGATCCGGCGCTGGCGCAGGACATCAGCATCAATCTCGGCCAGGGCGGCGGCGGGGTCACCGAGCGCGCGATCCAGTTGATCGCGCTGTTGACGGTGCTGTCGATCGCGCCATCGATCCTGATCATGATGACGTCGTTCACGCGGATCGTCGTCGTGCTGTCGCTGCTGCGCACCGCATTGGGTACCGCGACCGCCCCGCCCAACTCGGTGATCATTGCGCTCGCGATGTTCCTGACCGCGTTCGTGATGGGCCCCGTCTTGCAGAAGTCCTATGACGACGGCATCAAGCCCCTGGTCGCCAACCAGATCGGGGTCGAGGAAGCGCTGCAAAAGGCTTCGGTGCCGCTGCGCGGCTTCATGCAGAAGAACGTTCGCGAAAAGGATCTGAAGCTGTTCGTCGATCTCTCCGGTGAGCCGCCACCGGCGACGCCGGAGGATCTGTCGCTGCGAATTCTGGTCCCGGCCTTCATGATCTCGGAGTTGAAGCGCGCCTTCGAGATCGGTTTCCTGCTGTTCCTCCCCTTCCTGATCATCGATCTTGTCGTCGCATCGGTGCTGATGTCGATGGGTATGATGATGCTGCCCCCCGTCGTGGTGTCGCTCCCGTTCAAGTTGATCTTTTTCGTGCTGGTCGACGGCTGGTCGCTGGTGGCGGGGAGCCTGGTGCAGAGCTACGGCGGCAACTAGCGGCCGATTCCCAAGAGTTCCACAACCCAATAGGTCAATATTGATTACGTATTTGCTGCGGAGTTTCCTGGCGAATTTAAGGTCAGATTAGTTCCTTCGTGCACAATGGAGGGCTTAGGGCACCGAATTTCGTACAAACGCATCACCGGATCAAACGATGGTAGGCCAGTCGATCGGCGAGATGGACGTCGAATACGCCACGACGATTGCCGACCGGGCTATGCGGTTGATGGCGCAGCAGTCAGTTCCTGCCACCCCGACCAATTTTGCGGTCTGGTTCGAATATTCCCTGGGCAATTCGCTGGCGCTGCGAAAGACCATCGACATCCTGATTGCCGGCAAGCGCAAATTCGACCCGGCGGTCAACCACGAACTCTACATTACCTACGTGACGCCGCAGTCCAGCCCCGACCCGCTCGGTGACCTTCCCGAGCAGTTGAGCGGCCTGATCGCCACCGCCCAGCAATTCCTGAACACCGCCGTCACCGACAACCAGACCCACATCAAGGCGCTCGGCGAGGTGTCGTCCGAAGCCGCTGGCGCCGCAGATCCCCGGACGATCATTGCGAAACTGGTTGATGAATTGTCAAAGGCGACGTCGCGGGCCGCGACGCTGGAAGCAAATTTCGCCGCCACCTCGGAGGAACTGGACAGCATCCGCGATTCGCTGAAGGCGGCCGAGCAACGCTCCAACACCGATGCGCTGACCGGCCTCGCCAACCGGCACTCGATGGATGAGTTCCTCCGCCTCGCCCAGATCGCAGCGATGGAAAAGGACGAGGCGCTCAGCGTCTTCCTGATCGACATCGATCATTTTAAGAAATTCAACGACGATTATGGCCATCAGGTCGGCGATCAGGTGCTGCGGCTGGTGGCCAAGGTCCTGCAGGAAGGCGTTCGCGAAGTCGATCTCGCAGCCCGTTACGGCGGAGAGGAATTGATCGCGGTGCTTCCGGGAGCCGATCTCGAGGCCTGTACGTCGGTCGCCGAGCGTATTCGCCGCCGCATCGCCGAAGCGCGTCTGACGCGCCGTGCGACGGGCAAGGAAATCGGCAGCATCACGGTTTCGATCGGCGTGGCGCAATTCCGCCTCGCCGAATCCGCGGACGCCATGATCGAGCGCTGCGACCGCGGGCTTTATCAAGCCAAGCGGCTCGGCCGTAACCGCACGGTGACGGAAACCGAACTCGAGCCCGAGGCCGGCGCGGCCTAGCGGGATCGCTCCAGCGTCAACGCACCTCCAGCTCTGCCTTGTTTGAAGCGTGAAGAAATTGCCGCACCGCGCTCCGGTGCGGAACTAATGCCGCAATTCCGGCTTATCGTGGACGCCCTACAGCCGGGAGTATTTCATGAAAATCGCAGGGATGATTATGGCTGCTACTGCGGCCCTCAGCATCGTCGGTACGTCGGCGCTTGCCCAGCAAACGCGTACGGGAATGGTGACCAGAATAGACCGGATCAGCGGCACCATCTCGATCAAGGATATGCCTGATGGCACCACCGGTGCGAACGCCGGCGCCGCGACCGAAGAATTCAAGGTCCAGGACGGCGCGCGGCTGAACGTCCTGCACGCCGGCGACAGGGTCACGTTTGCCGTGAGCGACACGGCGGGGACCAAGACCGTTACGAAGATCGACAAGACGGACGCGGTCACGAAGATCGACAAGAAGTGAGACGTTGCCGAAGCGAGATCCAGTCTCGTGATGTCTCGCTTCGCCCGAAAGAGCGAGGCCCGGAGCTCCCCGAGCAAGATGACGTTTCTTCGAAACGTTGCTCGGGGAGTCCGGGCATCGTGTCCTGAACTGCCCCTCCCGGATGGAGCCGCTCGGTACGGAATGCAATGTAGGCAATCCGGCCAGCGTGCCTTGATCTGCCGCAAACGCTCGCCCGACTTCATTCCCGGAGAACCCGGCACGGGCTTCTTACGGACTAGCGTGGCGGCGCACGCTCGAGCGAAGCGCGAATTTCGGCGACTGTCTCGTCGCAATATTCGTTCAGTTTCTGGAATTGTTGCTGCAGCGCCCGAAGTTTTCCGGCGCGTTTGGCCGGCCCTTCCCGATCGATATTGAATCTGTCGGCGGGCGATGGACGGGACGCCGCGGCCGCCAGCGCCGCTTGCATCGATGTGTCGTGACCGTTGCTGGAAGACATCTCTGCACGCCTCACAAATTGGAATCCGGCCGGAAAAGGTCCGGTAGAATTTCCGTGTGATCGCGCGCTGGCGTTGCGAGTTTGCACCCGACAGTGTGTTGTTTGGATGCCCGGCCGGGGTCGATTTGGTGGCAAAAGATGGATGGTGGTGGCAACCCTCGTATTCTTACGGACCTGTTTTTCCACGAATAAGATACAATCGGCAGCCAATTTCGCCGATGCTTTCCATTGTTTTTTGTTGCTCAGCGATAGTTGATATGTCCGTACCGCATTCAGAAACCGCCCTGCCGCCGCGCTGCGAAATTTGCGGGATCGGCACGGTCAGGATCGGGAAGCTGCCCCGAATCGGATTGCGCCCGCTCGTCTACGTCTACAAGTGTGACGCCTGCAACCAGATCACGTCGGTCGAGCCGGAGCGGCAGGAAGAAGCGATCCGTCGCCGCCCGGTGCGACGGCCGCGGCGCTAGCCAGTCAAGATAGACCGCACTTAAAAACGCGGATCCCCACGCCGGGCCGGGTTTCTTCCTGGCCATGCCGCATGTAAAGCTTCGGCCAAACTTCTCGTAAAGAAGAGGCAGGGGCATGTCCGAGGACTTCATCGACGAACTGCGCAACGTGCTCGACAAGGGCACGGTGCTGGCAGGCGGCGACATCGACGCGCGCTATCATCACGATCTCGCCGGCAATCCGGCGCCGAAACCGCGCGCGGTCGTCCGCCCGAGAACGACGGAGGATGTCTCCGTGTTGCTGCGGCTCTGTCATCGCGAAGGCGTGCCTGTGACGACGCAAGGCGGCATGACCGGGCTGGTGCGCGGCGCGCTGCCGAACGCGAACGAAATCGTGCTGTCGATGGAGCGCATGAACACCGTTGAAGAGGTCGATGCCTCCGCTGGTGTCGCCATCGCGCAAGCCGGCACGCCGCTGCAAAAGCTCCAGGAGCGGGTCGAGCAGGACGGCCTGATGTTTCCGCTCGACCTCGGCTCGCGCGGCAGCTGCACCATCGGCGGCAACATCTCGACCAATGCCGGCGGCAACCGCGTCATCCGTTACGGCATGACGCGTGACCTGATCCTCGGCCTCGAAGTCGTCACCGCCGACGGGACCGTGCTCAAGGGCCTGCGCAAATACATCAAGAACAATACCGGCATCGACTTGAAGCAGCTTTTCATTGGCAGCGAAGGCATCCTCGGCGTGGTGACGCGCGCCGCGCTGCGCGTCTTTCCCGCGCCGGCGGAGCGGCAGGTGGCGCTGTGCGCCCTGCCCTCGTTCGGACAGGTCACGGCATTCCTGAGGATGGCGCGGGAAAGTCTTGGCGGCGAACTGACCGCCTTCGAGGTGATGTGGAATTCCTACTACCGCCTTGTCGTCGAGCGCGTGAAGGGCGTGGCCGGCCCGCTGCCGACCCATCACCCGTTCTACGTCCTGCTGGAGGCTTCCGGCAGCGACCCCGGGCGTATCCATACCGATCTCGAGAAACTGCTCGAAACCACGATGGACGACAACCTGATCCTCGACGCCACGCTCTCGACCTCGAATGCATCGGCCGCCGCGATCTGGCGCATCCGCGATTCCAGCGTCGAGCTTGGCCGCACTTTCCCTTACGCCGCGCGTATGGGCTTCGACGTCAGTCTCGCCATCGACAGGATGGAGGAATATGCGGATACGCTTGATGCACGAGTCAAGGCGATCGATCCACAAGCCTTCACCATCGTGATGGGACACGTCGGCGACGGCAATTTGCATCCCAGCGTGTATCACGAACATACGCCCGAGAAGCACGATGAATTCGAAAAGCTCGTCTACGACATTACCGGCGAATTCGGCGGCTCGATCTCGGCCGAACACGGCATCGGCATCCTGAAGCGGCCCTATCTGAAAATGAGCCGCACCGAAGAGGAAATCGAAACCATGCGCACGCTCAAGCGCGCCCTCGACCCCAAGAACATTTTGAACCCGGGGCGAATTTTTACGGTGTGAAGACGTTTTTGGCGGTCAAGCCGGGCCGGACGCTGGCAACTGCCCGTCACTCCTTAAAATTGTACTGCTTGCAGAGGTGGTCGCCGATCTGGACCAGCATGGCGACGCATTCGGGATAACCCGGCTTGGCGATCGTGGCGTCGTCGGCCTCGGCGCGGAATTCCCAGCTATCGCCGTCGGGGATCACCGAGATCGCAATACCCTCGGGACATTCGAGATGGGCCTTCAACTCGGCTCGCGCCATCGCAATGAGTTCGGCTTCGGTTTTGGCGGGCTTGCTCATCGTGATGGCGTCCTCCGGCAGGTTGTTTGCCTGCAGGTTGCCGCTTTGACGCGGATCTGTCGAGGGGTGACGGAACGACGCGCCATCTCGTCGCGCTCACCCTGCCCGCCATCGCGATTGCAGCCGCTGTCAGCGCGACCGCAGCGCGGTGCGTTATTGCGCCGCGCTTGCCGGCCTCGTTTCGGCGATGACCCGCAGCGAAGCGGTTTTGTTCGTGTCCAGCTCCGAGCCGGTCTCGATCGGGTCGGCCGGCGACGACGGTAACTTCTGAATGTGCTTGGTGAATATCCTGATGACCCGGCCTTTGATCACAGGCACCCTGTCGAACATATCGGATGCGATGCCCTCGACGGCATCCCGCAGCGCCAAAAACTGCGCCTGCCTGGCGATGCTCTCCGTGCCCTTCACACCGCCGAGTTCGTCCAATGCGGCATCACTGATCTGACACTCGACCGTATCGGCTTCGTTCCGCATGGTGAACCTGAACGCCAGGCGTTCATTGTCGTGTCCAATAATTCGGTC
This sequence comes from Bradyrhizobium algeriense, assembly GCF_003062295.1. Classification (GTDB taxonomy): domain Bacteria; phylum Pseudomonadota; class Alphaproteobacteria; order Rhizobiales; family Xanthobacteraceae; genus Bradyrhizobium; species Bradyrhizobium algeriense. The sequence goes on from NZ_PYCN01000017.1 coordinate 86,403, forward strand.
CCGGGTCAGCGGCATCGGACGGCCAGTTTTGGACGGCTAGTGAGAGACGATAACAGGCAGCACCAGGGCGGCGCTGACGTCCTGCCTAATGCGTCAACTCGTCAAAAATTGGCCGAACCTGCGGCCAAATCCGCTACTTCGCCGGCCTCTTCAGATCAATCCGCCTGATGCCTGATATCGCGGGCAAGGAGCCGGTGTGGACCGGCTCGGCCCCGGACATTTCCGGCGACAGCGGCGCGCGGGCGGTGGCATCCGGGAAGCGGATCTTCATTTCGCGGATGAAGCCGTCGAGCGTGTCGACACTGGCGGCCATCTTGGCGATCAGGGCGAATTCGGCGCTGTTGGAGGCGGCCGGCTTGCTCGCGGTATCGAATGCAGACCGGTCGGCCTCGCCGGTCATCAGGGGCGCGTATTTCTCGCGGAAACGCGCCAGGCCGATCGCGTCCCCGGCTAGCGCATAGCCGACCACGGCGCGGATCACGTCGCTCTTCTCGGCGGCGTTGAGCGGCCTGAAGTCGCGCCAGCGGTCGGCGTAATACAGTTCGATCTGTTCGGAAGCCTCTCGCCACTGCCGCGACGCCCAATAAATGTCGGAGCGCAGCCGGATCGCTTCGCGGCCGGCGATGTTGGAGATGATATCGAGCGCCAGATCATGCCGACCGATGTCGCTCTGGGCCCGCGACTCCAGTAGCAGCCGCTGCTGCCGCAGTTCGCCGGAGAGATCGGCGATCCGGGTCAGGCGCAGCGCCGCGATCGCCCTATCCGGCTTGCGGTTGGTCAGGTAGACCATGGCAAGGCGTGCCGCCACCTGCGCGCGCGCGGCTCCCTCCAGCCGCTTGTCGACCTGATACTGCAGCAGTTCGGCCGCCTGGTCGAGCAGGTCGACCGTAGCCAGCCGGTCCGCGAGGCGCCGGATCATCTCGTCGCCGCGCCGGCCGATCGGCGTCAATTCGCGAAACTCATAGAACATGGCGAGTGCGTCGACCGGCTTCATGTCGTCGCCCTTCGAGCCGACATAGATCTCCGCGAACAAGGCGGACGCCGCATCCTGGCCCTGCCGCGACAGTTCGGAATTGGGCTGCAGCTTCGTCGCGGTCTTGGCGGCTCCGAGCGAGTCGGCATAGCGGCCGGTTTCGGCGTAGATCTGGGCCATCTTGTTCAACGCCCTCAACTCGATCGCGTCGCCGCGCCAGGTGACCGACAACGTCTCCAGCTCGCGCAGCAACTCGGCCTGGCCGAGTTCGCCGCGTTTGTGCCGCAGCAAGGCCTCCAGCAGCCTCGCCTCCGCCGACGCTTGCCGGTCGCGGGACTGCGCCGCGTACCTGTAGGCGTCGAGCGCGTCCTTGTCGTGCCCCAGCGCCTCGGCGAGCCGCCCGCGCAGCACCGCGATCGCGGGCTTCATCTCGTTGGGAATACCGATCACCTCGAGTTCGCTGCGCCGCCGCGAGGCCCCGGCATAGTCCTTCACCTCGAGCGAGGCCCGCATCGCGTCCACGGCGACGATGCGCTGCAGTTCCGGCGGCAGCGCGGCGATCGCGAACTCGGCGTTCTTGAACTTTTCGCGCGCGTCCGCCCATTTTTCCTGACGGGCGAATGCGAACCCTTTCCACAATTGGGAATCGTAGCCGTTGCCGATCGCAGGACTTGCAAGATCCTTCAGCGCCCGCTCGGGATGGCCGATCAGGACGCTGGCGACCGCATGCACCATCAGCACAGCGGCATCTTCGTTCCCCTGGTTGGTCTCGGAGAGGATGAGGTTGGTCACCCCCCTCGCCTCCTGATACATCCCGCGCGACATGTAGAAATTGGCAAGCTCGAGGCGGGCTTGCGCTTTTAGCTCAGGCCTCGCGGCGGCGGCAGCCTTGATCAACGCATCCAGTTTGGGGAGAAATTTCTCTTCCCGGTTCTTGCGCCATTCGTTGGCGTCGAACAGCGGCCGCACCGCCGCGGTGGCGCGTTCGGCGGCGACGTCGGCGGACGACAGCGTCAACCCGCCGGGCCGTCCAAGCATCACCTTGTCGGCGCCGACCTCGGCGTTGATGTCGTCGGAGTTCGGATGCACGACCACGCCGTGCACGGATTCCAGCAGCGATAGTTCGACGAAATCCTGCCGCTTGATGAGGCCGCGGGTCGGCGGCGGCGCGGTGACGACCAGCAGTGTATCGCCGGCGTCGGGATCGACCAGCCGGTGCATCGCACCGGGATTGGCCAGCGGCACGGTGACATTGGCGAGCGCGGGATCAGTAATGTTCCGCAGCACCATCAGCGGCAGCGGCGACGCCTGGCCGCGGTCGGCAAAGGTCAGCGTCCACTCGGCGCCGTTGGCGCGGCCTTCGCTTTCGAGCGAAGGGATCTGCGGCCGGTTAAGGCGGATGCGGATGGCCTGGCCCTTTTCCAGCGGCAGCCGGCTGACATCGCCGATGATGGCGCCGCCCTTGGCGCGGATCGGTTCGATATCGATCGGTTTGGCATGGTCGAACACCAGCCACAGCGTATCGGCACGGCGGAACAGCGCGGCCGGGGTCGGCGTGGCAAAGGAGAACGTCACGCGCAGGCCGTCGCTGTCGCGCCTCGCCTCGACGGTGGCGGCCTTGTCCTTGACGCCGCTTTCCAGCGGCGGGCTGGATGCCGCCGGCGCTGGCTGCTTCGGCAACTCCGCGGGAGGTGGAGCCTGGCTGGGCGCCACGGCCTTCGGCGCTTCCGCAGCAGCGGCCTGGACCTGTTCGGCAGGCTGCGCCGCTTTCGCGGCTTCCGCTGGCGGCGATGTTTTTTCCGCAGCCGCCATCTTCTCGGCCGCTGGAGCCGCGTTGTCATTGGCCGGCGTCACTTTTTCGACGGCAGGCGTTTTGACCTCGGCCACGGCCGGCGCTTCGGTCGCCTGCCCCGGCTTGATCTCGATCCTGGCCTGCTCGGCAATCATCTCCGAGGTGACGGGCGGAATTTCCGCCGGCTGCTGCAGTGGCGGCGATTCCTTCAGGGCCTTGTCGCGCGAAACCCGCGAGGCAGGGCCCGGTTTGGCCGGTACGGCCGGCTTGGCCTCGGCATGCGGCGCGGCCAAAGCGGGCTTTTCCGCCTGCTGGAAGGCGACATCGATCACATAGTTCTTTTCCTCACGGAAGGAATGCACGTCGACCTCGCCGATCAGAACGATGTCGACCGCGGAAGAGTCGACGTCGGCCCGCTGGTTGATCGAGGCAATGTTCGGTGGCGCCGCCACCTTCGCATCCGCCAGGTCGAAATTGAGCACGCTGTTGAACTGCAGCGTTAGCTTCTGATCGTTCAGCACCGACGACACGTTGACGCCATCGGGCATCTCGAACACGAAGCGGACGAAGGTCGGCTGCACCGAGGCCCGGACACGCACCGGCGGCCTCTTCTTTGCGGCATTGACCGCCATCTGCGCGCGAAGCGCGCGCTCGGCGGCCCGCGCCCGGGCCGCCAGTTCGCGAATGACTTCAGCAGGAAGCGGGGGCGGCGGACCGGTCCAGCTATCGGGCAGGAAGTCGACGAATATCCGCTCCCCCGCCGTCATGGTGTTGACGGTTGCCCGCCGTGCCAGCGATAGCCGGATCGCCGTACCGTCGGGATCGCGTCGTGCCGAGCCGACATAATCGGGAACGGCGTCCGACAATTTGTCGACGGGAATATCCACCGGGCGCTTGAAGTGGATGATGATGATCGAACCCGCGGTCGAAACCTCGGATTCGACGTCCTCGGCCAGTTTCAATACCAGCCGGGCGAAGCCGCCGCCGGACGTGAACGTCGCCTCCCCCCGGACCGGATCGTCGGCCCGGCAAGGCTGCGAAACAGCGATGCCGGCGAGCAGCAGGACAAAGGCAAGCGGCCGGCCGAGGCACAGCCGGGCCGCCCGCGCCAAAGCGCGGCCCTGCGACCCAGTTCCAGCGGCAGCCCTTTGCCCCATCCAGGAAATCTCGCGGCCTCAATGAGTTCTGCGGCGAAGCGCGCTCGCCTGCGGATTTGAATCTTGGATTGGCCGACTTAAGGTTTTGTTAACGTCAACTCATTGATTTCGTTGGAGGGGCGGCTTGACGCCCGGACGAAGCATTACACGTCGCAGGATGGGTCGGAATCCGGTCCCTTTTCGTGATCATCCGGCACGCCGCAGGCTCGCACGCTGCGGCTATTACCACAGCGCCGCCCCGCGCCTTGATCTGCATCAATAATCTCACGACGGTTGGAACCAACATCAGCCATCCCGTCTTAGGGAAACAATGGACCCGGGACGCGGGCCGGCAATCGACAAACCAGCTCCCGGGCCTGCCAAACCTGCCTCAAGGCAGCCAATTCGGAGTGCGTGAAATGGCAACCCAGATCGTGATGGATCGTACCGGTGACACCCGCCATACATTCAACATCCATGATCGCGCGGAGGTCGAAAAGGCCGAGCGGCGTTTCAGGGAATTGACCGGCGCAGGCTTTACGGCAGCGGTACGATCGGGGCCCGGCGAGCAACGGGTGATTCGCTCCTTCGATCCGACGGCGGAGGAAACGCTGTTTTATCCACGTCTCGTCGGTGGCTGACGGCCGTGACCCAGCAAATCGTCCTGGCGATGTGCTCGTTCGCCCTGGCTTTGTTTGGCACGCTGCTGCTTTCGGCACTTTCGCTGGTCGTGGCGCGATCGGGCACCTGCAGCAGATCGTTCCGCTACGAAACCGAAGCGCGAGCGCTAACCCTGTTGAAGGGCTGGCTCTCGCCGAAGCAGCGCGCCTGCTACGAGCGGTTCCGGTATTTCGACGTCACCGGCAGCGATACCGGGACGCGCTATCGGATCCATCATGGCACGCAGACCAACATCGAGGAACTCAGCAGCACGGGCCACCACGTCTGCAAATGGTGCTTCGTTCCGGATGGCGACCTCGTCGCGGGCGATGTCATGCTGGCGCAGAAGATCGCCCTTGAAACCAACGAGCGCGGCGCGCTTGGCGTAGCCCACCGCTCGTTCGTTTCGTCGGGGTCGCGCAGGTTCTGAAGCGGGTGGCGCCAACGCCCCCTTTACCGGGGGCGCCGGCACCCCCGCATCAATTGGGCTTTTGCTGCAGGACCTTGCCTTCGATCTTCGGCAGCTCGGCCGTGGACGTGGATTTATCGGTGCCGGCGCGGCGGGCCAGTTCGACCGTCAGCCGCTCGGCCGCTTCCGGCTGCATCAAGCCCAGAATGTCCGACATCTTGCGCGGCGCGATCTGGGAGGCGATGTCGTAGAGCACCGACATTTCCAGCCGGTCGAACACCTTGGCGGCGTCCTTTGGCTTCATACCCTCGTACATCGTGATGATGCCCTTGAAGCGAGCGGCGTCCTGCTCGGCCTTTTGGCCGGTCGCGGTCGATATCTTTGCTTCGGTGGCCTTCATTTCCTCGACGCGGCCCTCGATACGCTTCTCGGCGGATTTCAAAAGGCTTTCGCGAATTTCAACTTCACGCGCGCGCTGCTCCAGTTCCTGGCGCCGCGCCTGCAGCCGCTCCAGGATGGCGCGCTCCGACGGCGACACCGATTGCGGGTTCTGGTCGGGAAACACCACGACGCCGTCGGGCTTCGGCGCGTCGGTGGCGGGAGCGGCCGGCTTCGGCGCCTCTTCCTTTTTCTCTTCCTTCTTGACCGAACCGGTGATGTCGGCGGTATCGGCTTTGGCGCTGGTCGGATAACCCAGATTGTCCTGCGCCCACGAACGCTTGGCCGGCTGGCTGACCTGATAATCGAACACGTATCCGCCATCGATCACGAGGCCCGCGATCTTCAGCACGGCAAGGCCGAAGATCGCGACCAGCACGACCGGAATGACACGGATGTCGCGAAACGACTTCATGCGGCGAGGCCACTGGCCCTTCTGCGTTCGGAGAATGCTTCAGCCGCCGCGGCAACCGCCTTGGCAGTAGAGACCTTGGGCGCTGCGGGCTCAGCCTCCTGCGAAGGCCGCGCCGCGATCGCGATCTTGGACAGCCGGCGAATGACGCCGTCGCCTTCGGCGAGCATGTTCTTCAGGTGCCCCGCCATCTGCGTCGCCGCCGCAAGCTGGCTGCCGAGATTCTCGTTGACGTCGCGCACGGTGTGCTTGAGGCCGCCAATCGCCCGCTCGGCGATTTCTGTTGCGGTGATCAGTTCGGCGATCGTGGCCTTCAGCGAATGCTCGTCCGCCTTCAGCCGCTTCAGCCGCTTGTTGAGCAGCATGCAGTAGCCGATCGTGAGCATCAGCAGCACCGCGACCAGACTCTCGATTACAATGCCAAGGGAATGACTCATTGTGCCTCCATCAACTTGGTTTGCTCGTCGGCCTTCTCGAACATCGCGAAGGTGGTATTGGGCTTGCGCAACTGCTTGGTGACGCGAATGGCGACGCGGTCACCGACCCGGCCCATGCGCCCTTCGGTCAAAAGAACATTGCCGCAGCGGACCTGCACCAGCGCTTCAGGGCGCATTTCCAGCGGCAGGGTATCGCCGACCTTCAGCTTCATCAGCTGCTTGAGCGGAATGTCGGCTTCATAGAGCACCGCATCGACCGATATCTCGGCCTGCGCCACTTCGGTCGCGAAATGGCCTTCCCAGATCGGATCGCGGCCGAACTTTTCGCCCATGAACATCTGGAGCAGAACCGGGCGGATCGGCTCGATGGTCGCGTAAGGCAGCAGCAACTCGATATTGCCGCCGCGGTCTTCCATGTCGATGCGCAGCCGCACCAGGATCGCGGCGTTGGCGGGCCTTGAGATCGCGGCGAAGCGCGGATTGGTTTCCAGCCGGTCGATCGAGAACGTCACCGGCGACAGCGGCCGGAACGCCTGCTCGGCGTCGGCCAGCACCACCTCGACCAGCCGCTTGACCAGGTTGGTTTCGATCGTGGTGTAGGGCCGGCCCTCGATCCGCAGCGAGGTCTGGCCGCGGCGGCCGCCGAGCAGCACGTCGATGATCGAATAGATCAGGCTGGAATCGACCGTCGCAAGGCCGAAATTTTCCCACTCCTCGGCCTTGAACACGCTGAGCACGGCCGGCAAGGGAATTGAATTCATGTAGTCGCCGAAGCGAACCGAGGTGATGCGGTCGAGCGAGACTTCGACGTTATCAGAGGTGAAGTTGCGCAAGCTCGTGGTCATCAGCCGCACCAGGCGGTCGAACACGATTTCGAGCATCGGCAGACGCTCGTAGGACACCATCGCGGAATCGATGATGGCGCGAATGCCGGAATGGTCGTCGAGATTGACGTCACCGACGGTGAAGCCGAGCAGATTGTCGATTTCTTCCTGCGACAGAACCCGTTCGCCGGAGTTCTTGTTGCCGAACTCGCGGCCGCCATCCTCGACCATGGCCGCCCATTGCAGCGCCATGCTCTCGGAGAGTTCATTGGCGGCAGCTTCTTCCGCGGCCGCCGCGGGATCCTCGGAATCGAGCGACGCCTCCCACTGGGCGGCAATCGCGTCCTGGTCCATCTGGTCTTGGTTGCCGGCCATGATGCTAGATCCGTTCCATCACTGCACGACGATTTCCTTGAACAACACGGCGCTCACCTGCTGCGGCGCCACCGCGTTGTTGACCCGCTTGGTCAGTTCTTCCTTGAGGCGAAACAGCCCGGCCGAACCGTTGATGTCGGAGGGACGCAGTTCGCGCAGGTAGGTCTGGAACAGGTCGGTGACGCGCGGCAGGTTCGGCTTGATCGCCTCGACCTGCTTCTCGTCCTTGATTTCGAGCACGACCTTGACGCGGAGATATTGCACCCGCTCGCCGGGGGCCCCGACCAGGTTGACCATCATATCGGGCACTTCGACAAAGGACGGCGGCTTCGGCGGCGGCGCTTCGGCGTGCTTTTCCTCGCCATGGCCGCGCATCAGGAAGAACCAGCCGGCGCCGGCGCCGAGGATTGCGACGAAACCCGCCACCGCAATGATCAGCTTGAGCTTGCCCTTTTTCGACGATGCGGCTTCTGCGCCGTCTGCGCCTTCCACCTGCTCGTTGTCAGCCATTGCCCCGCCCGCTTCGAATCCGAAAAACGAACGCGGTTGCCACCAGCCTGGGTAACGATGCCCCCACAACGCGAAACAAAAGCCGCCAGCGCACACGCGCTCTACATGTGCAACGCTAGGGTAAGAATGGTTAACGGAACCTTTCCATTAGCGCCCAACTAGGAAAAATCTGCCGGGCAAACATGGTCAACAAGACCTTTCTGCCGCCCGCCCCGCGCCCCGAAAGAAGCCTAACCCCTTAAAAATCCAGCATTTCCGTAACTGGCACGGCTTTCGCTGAGTAACTGGCGTGACCTGCCGGCTTGGGAGAGCCCAAAGGTTTACGACGGATCCGGACCACGGGCTTGGGAGAGCCTGCCTCGGATCGATCAAGGGGAGAACCACCGATGGAGAATATGCTTCTCGTCGGACTTTCGCGGCAGATGACGCTGGAACGGCAGTTGGATGTCGTCGCCAACAACGTCGCCAACATCAACACGACCGGCTTCAAGGCCGACCGGTCGCTGTTCGAGGAATATCTGCGCTCGCCGGCGCATGAAGACAATTTCGTGCACGCCGACCGCCGCGTCTCTTTCGTGCACGACCGCGCCACCTTCCACGATTTTGCGCCCGGCCCCTCCGAGCAGACCAAGAACCCGCTCGACGTCGCGATCGACGGCAACGCCTTCCTGGTGGTGCAGACGGCCGCCGGCGAGCGCTACACCCGCGACGGCGGCCTGCAGATCAACAATCAGGGCCAGCTCGTGACCGCGAGCGGCGATCCGGTGCTGGGCACCTCCGGCCCGATCGTGTTCCAGCCCACCGACAAGGCGATCAACATCGCAGCCGACGGCAATATCACGGTCCTCGAGGGCACCGGCAGCACCGACGCGGTCCGCGGCAAGCTGCGGCTGGTCAATTTTGCCGACGCGCAGAAGCTCGTGAAGGAAGGCGGCAACCTCTACTCCGCGGGCCAGGGCGTCGCCGCCCAGCCCGACACCACCTCGCGGGTCCGCCAGGGTTTTATCGAGAAGTCGAACGTCAATTCCGTCCACGAAATGAGCCGCATGATCGAGATCACGCGCACCTACACGCAGATCTCGGCGATGCTGCAACAGCAGCACGACCTGCACCGAACCGCAGTCGAGAAACTCGCCGACGTTCCGGCATAACCGTAAGGCATTGATCGATGCGCGCTTTATACTCAGCAGCGACCGGCATGGCGGCACAGGAACTCAACGTTCAGGTGATCTCCAACAACATCGCGAATATGCGCACCACCGGCTACAAGAAGCAGCGCGCCGCGTTTCAGGACCTGATCTATGACCACGTGCGCCGCGTCGGCGCGCAAGCCTCCGACCAGGGCACCATCCTGCCCGTCGGCGTCGACATCGGCGGCGGCGTCAAGACCGTCGGCACGCCGCGCCTGATGAGCCAGGGCACGCTGTCGCCGACCGGCAACGACCTCGACATCGCGATCCGCGGCGAAGGCTTCTTCAAGATCCAGGTGCCCGACGGCACCTATGCCTATACCCGCGACGGGTCGTTCATGATGGACGCGCAGGGTCGCGTCGTCACCGCACAGGGCAATCCGGTGCAGCCGACGATCACGATCCCGCAGAATTCCTCGCAGATCACCATCAACGCGCAGGGCCAGGTCACCGTGATCGTGCCCGGCTCGACCACACCGACGCAGGTCGGCCAGATCGGCCTGACCCGCTTCATCAACAAGGCCGGCCTCAACCCGATCGGCGACAATCTGTTCACGGACACGCCCGCCTCCGGCGCGCCGCAGGACGGCGTCGCCAACACCGACGGTTTTGGTGACATGCAGCAGAGCAATCTCGAACAGGCCAATGTCGAGGTGGTGACCGAAATCTCCGACCTGATCGCCGCCCAGCGCGCCTATGAGATGAACGCCAAGGTGGTCAGCGCGGCCGACCAGATGATGCAATCGACCGCCAACATGTTCCGCTAAAGGACTGGTCATGATCGCCCGCGCCCTCCTCCTGGCCACAGCCCTGATCGCCGCATCGAGCGCGGCCGCGGTCGCGCAGACCCAGGAAAGCTTCACGAACCGCAATGTGATCGCCGCACCCGTGCTGCGCGCCAACGTGCAGGTGTCGGGCGATCTGGTGCGGATCGGCGACGTCATCGACAATGCCGGCAGCGCAGCGCAGATCGCGATCTACCGCGCGCCGGATCTGGGCACCACGGGCTCGCTGCCGGTCGCGCAGGTGCTCAACACCCTTCGCGCCCATCATGTGATCGGCGTCGATACCCGCGACCTCAGGGAAATTTCGGTGACGCGTCTGGCTCGTACGCTCGAGGGCAAGGATATCGAGCTGCAGGTCGCCCGCGCGCTGGAACGCCGCAACGGTCTCGGCGACGCCGCCAATCTGTCGCTGACCTTCGACCGCGACCCCAGCGACGTCAGGCTGGACGCCGGCTTCACCGGCGCCATGCAGGCAGCCATCGTGCGCTACGACAACCGCAACGGCCGCTTCGACGTCACCTTTGAAATCGGCAACGACAACGGCGCCGCCGCGGCCAAGCTGCGTTTCACCGGCACGGCGATCGAGACCGTCGAAGCCACGGTGCTGGCACGCAATGTCGAGCGCAATGAGATCCTGAAATCATCCGACGTGGTGGTCGAGCGTCGCCCGAAAGCGGAAGTCGGCGCTGATGCCGCCGCGCGCGACCGCGCGGTGGGCATGCAGGCCCGCCGCCAGCTCCGCGCCGGCCAGGCAATCCGCGCCGCCGATCTCGCCAAGCCCGACCTGGTACAGCGCGACCAGAACGTCACGTTGATCTACGATGCGCCCGGAATCTATCTCACCATGCGCGGCAAGGCGCTGGACAACGGCACTGAAGGCGACGTCGTCAACGTCATGAACCTGCAGTCGAAGCGTACGCTGTCCGGCACCGTGACGGGCCGCGGCCAGGTTTCGATAACGCCGCCGGCGCCTCGCCCGGCGCAGACCAGCGATGTCACCTCCTCGCTCGGCACAACACAACCCGCGCCCGTTGCGGTCGCCACCGTCAGTTCGCCAGTCGCTCCAAAAACCGAGTAATGTAAATGTCAGTCACCCGTCTCAACCGCATCGTTCTCACTGGCGCCATGCTGTCGCTGGCCGCCTTGGCCAGCGGTTGCTCCTCGATCGACCGTCTGTCGCAGATCGGCGAAAAGCCGAAGCTGACGGAGATCGAAAACCCGACCACGCAGCCCGGCTACAAGCCGGTGCAGATGCCGATGCCGAAGCCGGAGCAGGCTTCCTATAATGCCAACTCGCTGTGGCGGAACGGCTCGCGCGCCTTCTTCAAGGATCAGCGCGCCGCGCGCATCGGCGATATCCTGACGGTCACCGTCAATATCACCGACAAGGCCAACATCGCCAACGAGACCCAGCGCAGTCGCACCAGCAAGGAAGACTCAGGGGTCACCGATTTCATCGGATCCCAGACGATCACCCAAGCAAACAAGATCCTGCCCGGCCGCATCCTGACCACGGACTCGACATCGTCGAGCGACGGCAAGGGTTCGGTCAATCGCCAGGAAGCTCTGCAGACCAACGTCGCGGCCGTGGTGACGCAGGTGCTGCCGAACGGCAATCTCGTGGTCGAGGGCAAGCAGGAAATCCGCGTCAACTTCGAAATTCGCGAACTGATCGTCGCCGGCATCGTCCGCCCAGAAGACATCCAGAGCGACAACACGATCGAATCAAGCAAGATCGCGCAGGCCCGCATCGCCTATGGCGGCCGCGGCCAGATCACCGACGTGCAGCAACCCCGCTACGGCCAGCAGGTGATGGACGTGCTGCTGCCGTTCTAGTTTTTCTTAGAGCTCCCACACTCCATCGCGAACCTAGGCGCGATGAAGTGTATCAACGCGGCCTCCGCCAGCTCCCCTGGCGGAGGCCGTCGTCGTTCGACGGCGCGAAGCGGCAGCGAGACGGATGAGGGGTCTGTCTCCGCAGAAAGAACCCCTCATCCGGCGCCGTAGCCGATGCGAAGCATCGGCGTTCTACGAGACGGCGGCCAAAGGCCGCCTATGCCACCTTCTCCCACAAGGGGAGAAGGGAAGATCATCGCGCCTTGCGGAAAGTCAGGTTGATGCGCTGACGGCCCATCAGCGCGTGCTCGCCATCGGCAAGCGGGGCAACCCCATGAAAGAACAACCGCGACGGCCCGCCCCAGACCACGACGTCGCCATGCTCCAGCCTGTAGCGGCGTGGCTTGTCGGCGCGCTTCGGGCCGCCGAACAGGAAGATCGCGGGCAAGCCCAGCGACACCGACACGATCGGCGCGGCAAAATCCTGCTCGTCCTTGTCCTGGTGCAGCGACATCCGCGCGCCGGGCTCATAGCGGTTGATCAGGCAGGCATCCGGCACAAAGCCGTCGAAACCGCCAGCGATCGCCGCCTGCACCGCCAACTGATACAACACCGCGGGCATCGCCGGCCACGGCCGGCCGGAATTGGGATCGATGCCGTCATAACGATAACCGCTGCCGTCGGTGACCCAGCCGACGCTGCCGCAATTGGTCATCGCGACCGACATCTGGTGACCGCCTGATGTAAACATGCGCCGGAACGGCGCTTGCCCCACGATCTCGCGCAGCGCCGGAATCATTTCGCTTTCAAATGACTTGGCGAATCCGCGCAGCAACAGCGCGCCCTCCGCCATCGCTTCACGCGACGGGCGCGCATCCGGAACGGCATCGAACAAATCTGCAGTCAACTCAGTCCGCACTCATTTGGCATCGTGAAAGATCACGCCGACGGTGTGGCGGTGGCCGGAGCGGATCCGGCTGACGCCATGGCGCAGATTAACGCGGTAGAACCCGCGCGTCCCCTGCACCGGCCGGTGATGCACAGCAAACGCCACCGCAGCGCCCTGCCTGAGCGGAACCACCTCGGGCCGCGACTGCATCCGCGGCCGCTGCTCGGTCAGCACGAACTCGCCACCTTCAAAATCGCGCCCCGGTTCCGACAGCAGGATCGCGACCTGCAGCGGAAACACGTGCTCGCCATAGAGGTCCTGGTGCAGGCAATTGTAATCGTCGACACCATATTGCAGTAGCAGCGGCGTCGGCCGGGTCTGCCCGGCGTCATGGCAACGTTTCAGGAACGCTTCGTGGCGATCGGGATAGCGGATGTCGATCCCCATCGTCTCGTTCCAGCGATTGGCTACGGGATGGAGCCGCGCATAGAGCGTGGACCGCAATTCCGCAATCAGGTCGGGCAGCGGATAGGCGAAATACTTGTATTCCCCACGGCCGAAGCCGTGGCGTCCCATCACGATCTTGCTGCGGAAGTTTGCGTCATCCGGATAGAGTGCGGCCAGGGCGCCGCATTCTTCCGGCGTCAGCAATCCCTTCAGTACCGCGCAGCCCTGTGCGTCGAGATCGGCGGTCGCCTGCACCCAGTCGATGGCATCGACGCGGGCGGCGATGGTTGGCGGATGGTCGATATTTCTTGCGGTTGCTCTCATGGCGGTAAATCTCGCACTCAGGCCACGGCGAAACCACCCGATTTCCGACGAATTCCATCCCCGTCATTGCGAGCGCAGCGAAGCAATCCATGCCCTCAGCTCGGGATAGATGGATTGCTTCGCTCGCAATGACGGTGGCTGGAGCGCAGCGTCAGCCCAGCACCGGCATCGTGATCACATCATACCCGTGACTGATCTTCCGCTTCAGCACGGGATCCTCCAGTTCGAACTCGAAGCGATCAGCCGGGCGGATGCCGCCCTTGGCGGCGAAGGTGCCGCCGAACATGGCGCAGCCGTCGGGCAGGCCCTTGCCGCCGAAGCCACGGTCGATCAGATCTTTCACCGGCAGCATGGCGTCCAGCGTGCCCTCCTGATACAGCACCCGCGCGCCATCGATGACGGCCCAGGAGCGCAGGATCATCTGGTCCCAGTGGTCGATGACCTCCTCCAGCTCCCACAGCACGCAGGCCATCGGCTTGTCACACATCTGCTTGGAGACCGTGACGCTGTAGGCTTCCACCTTGCGGTCGGTATGGTCGGAGCCGCAGCCGACGAAGATGCGGCCCTGCCAGCCGATCAGCACGAACTCGACCTCGCCGCTGGAATCGCCACCTGAGACTTCGATGCGGTCGGCTTGCGTGATCCGCCGCGCCGAGCAGCGGTAGTAGATCGGCGTCGTGGCGGGCCGCGCGATTCCGATCGCTTCGAGTTCGGCGATGTGCTTGTCGCGCGCCACCGGATCGCGGCCGGTCCAGCCGGCGATCACGGCCTGGTCGATCGCAAGCGTCAGCGGCGTCAACATACCCTTGTCGTCGACGTTGAAGGTTAGATCAAACACGGATGATGTTCTCCATTCCGGCGGCCAATTCGAAGATGCGGCGATCCGATCCGCTCGCCCCTGCGAGCATCAGCCCGACCGGAGCCTCGCCTTCGCGATGCGCCGGCAGCGAGATCGCGCAGCCGTCGAGCATGTTGATCAGCGTGCAATTGCGCAACGCGCGCAAATTCTGCGTGGCGAAGGCCTGGTCGTCGGCGAGATCGGCAATGACAGGCGGCGTATTCGCTGTGGTCGGCAGCACCAGCGCGTCATAGGGCGCGATGCGCTGCTCCGTTCGCGCAATGAACGAACGGCGCGCCTTGAGGATGTCGATATAGTCCGCCGCGCTGATGCCTTCGCCGCGCAGGATGCGGACGCGGACGCGAGGGTCGTAGACCTCGTCTTTGCTGGTGAGCAGATAGCGGTGCCAAGCGTAGCTCTCAGCGGCGGCAAACCCTCCCTTGCTGTTCATGACGCCGACATCGTGGAATTCGGGCACCTCGATCCGTTCGATCAACGCGCCCTGGCGCGAAAGCGTCTCAAGCGCACGCTCGAAGGTCTTTGCGACATCTTCGTCGAGGTCGTCCAGCGCGATCGTGGTCGGCACCACCAGCCGCATGCCCTTGACCGGGCGCGGCTGCAATGGTTGCACGGCTTCATCCGCGAGCACGGCATCAAGCACCGCGCAGCAATCGACGCTGCGCGCCAGCGGCCCAAAGCTGTCGAGCGAGAACGACAGCGGCACGCCGCCGTCGAGCGGCACGCGGGCCTGCGTCGGCTTGTAGCCAACGATGCCATTATAGGCCGCCGGTATCCGGCACGAGCCGCCGGTATCGGTGCCGAGCGCGCCGTAAGCCATACGATCGGCGATCGAGACCGCGGCGCCCGAGGACGAGCCGCCGGGCACGTGGCCGACGCTGCGATTCCACACGCTCTTCGGCGTGCCGTAATGCGGATTGATGCCGATGCCGGAATAGGCGAATTCGGTCATGTTGGTGCGGCCGATCACGATGAAGCCAGCCCGGCGCAGCCGCGCCACCACAGGCGCATCGGCTTCCGCCGGCGCAGAATCCTCCAGCGCGCGGGAGCCGGCGCGGGTCACCTGCCCCTTGATGTCGTAGAGATCCTTGATCGACACGGGAATGCCGGCATAGGGCGACGGCGCGGCGTTGGCTTTGCGCAGATGATCCATCGCGTCAGCGGCAGCAATTGCCGCATCTTTGTCGACATGGATAAAGGCTCGTGCGCCCTCGCCGACGGGATCGGAAATCCTTGCGAGACATTCCTCGACCAGTTTGCGCGCGGTGGTGCGCCCAGTGTCGAGATCGGCGGCGAGGCTCGCGAGTGTCGGATGGTTCGGCATGGTGTTCTTGATTACTTCCTGTGCGATTTACCGTCGCGCGGACTATCTCCGATGACGGGCTGGCATACAAGCGCTCTCACGCGCTGGGAATGCGGCCATGCGACAGCACCGCTGCTGGGACCGTTGACGGAGATCGGTCAATGTCGCATCAAGACCGCAACAAGCGGGTCGACGCCCGTATTCCAAGGAGATTAGCCGAAATGGCGGAGCCAGCGCGCGCAAAACCAAAACCCACGCCTGAAACGCAACATTTCTGGGATGGAACGCAGGCCGGCGAATTGCGCCTGCAGCGCTGCGATGCCTGCGCCAATGTCTACTTCCCGCCGCGCCCGTTCTGCCCCTCCTGCGCCTCGCGCAAGGTTAGCGTGTTCAAGGCGAGCGGCAAGGGCACGCTTTACAGCTACGTCATCAACCACCGTCCGGCGGCGCCCGGCTTCACCCCGCCTTACGCGATCGCGGTCGTCGAACTCGACGAAGGCCCGCGCATGATGAGCAACATCATCGATTGCCCGCAGACGCCGGAGGCCCTCGAGCTCGACATGAAGCTCGAAGTCGCGTTCGAGAAGCTCGACGACAAGATCACCCTTCCTTTGTTCCGTCCGGCGAAGGGCTAAACACCATGCGCAAAAATGCAGTCGCCGTCGTCGGCGCAGCCGAGACCACCGAGCTCGGCGTCATCCCGAACATGTCGCAGATCCAGTTGCATGCGGATGCGGCGCTCAACGCCATCGCCGATGCCGGACTGAAACTGTCAGATATCGACGGCATCGCCACCGCGGTGGAAACCCCGCAGCAGATCGCCCACTATCTCGGCATCACGCCGACCTGGGTTGACGGCACGTCCGCTGGCGGCTGTTCGTTCATGCTGCATGTCCGCCACGCCGCGGCGGCGATCGAGGCCGGCCTCTGCAAGACCGTTTTGATTACCCATGCCGAAAGCGGCAAGTCGATGATCGGCAAACTGCCGCGCTCGACGCCGCCCGACAGCCTCAACGGCCAGTTCGAATCGCCGTTCGGCGTCTACGGCCCGCCCAGCATGTTCCCGATCCCCGTGCTGCGCTACATGAAGACCTACGGCATCACCCATGAGCAGATCGCCATGGTAGCGGTGGCGCAGCGGGAATGGGCCGGGAAGAATCCGCGCGCCACCATGAAGGCGCCGATCACGGTCGAGGACGTGCTGAATTCGAAGATGATCGCTTATCCATTTCGCATCCTGCAATGCTGCCTCGTCACCGACGGCGGCGGCGCGCTGATCCTCACTTCCGCCGATCGCGCCAAAGACTTTCCGAACAAGCCGGTCTACATTCTCGGCACCGGCGAGAGCGTGGAAACGCCGATGGTCAGCCAGATGGAGACGTTCAACTCCTCGCGCGCGTTCAAGGTGGCGGGTCCCACGGCGTTCAAGGAAGCCGGCATCACCCACAAGGACGTCGACCATCTGATGATCTACGACGCCTTTGCGCATCTGCCGCTCTATGGCCTCGGCGATCTCGGCTTCATGCCGCATGAGGAGACCGGCAAGTTCATCGCCGACGGCAACACCCGCCCCGGCGGCAGGCTGCCGCTCAACACCAATGGCGGCGGATTGAGCTATATGCATTCCGGCATGTACGGCATGTACGCGCTGCAGGAGAGCGTGCGGCAAATGCGTGGCATCGCGCCTGCGCAGGTCAAGGATGCGAAAATCTCGGTCTGCCACGGCGTGGGCGGCATGTTTGCGGCGTCGGGCACGATCATCTTTACGAACGAGAAGTAATCACGGCGGTCATTCCGGGGCGATGCGCAGCATCGAACCCGGAATCTCGAGATTCCGGGTTCCCGCTTCGCGGGCCCCGGAATGACCGACAGCAACAGGAGAATCCCCAATGACAAAATCACTGCAAGACAAGGTCATCATCGTCACCGGCGCAGGCCGCGGCATCGGACGCGAGATCGCGCTGCTCTGCGCGGCCGAAGGCGCCAAGGTCGTGGTCAACGATCCCGGCGTTGCCGCCGACGGCGCCGGATCGAGCGCGGCACCCGCCGAGGAGGTGGTCGAGGAGATCAAGAAGCGCGGCGGGACTGCGGTGGCCAACTTCGAGTCGGTGGCGGAGGCGATCCCCGCCAGCAAGATCGTGAAGACGGCGACCGATCATTTCGGTCGGCTCGACGGCGTGGTCAACAACGCCGGCATTCTGCGCGACATGATCTTCCACAAAATGAGCGTGGAGGCGTTCGAGGCCGTCATCAAGGTGCACCTGATGGGCTCGTTCTACGTCTCTCACGCCGCGGCGCGGCTGTACCGCGAACAGGAGAGCGGCTCCTTCGTGCACTTCACCTCGACCTCGGGCCTGATCGGCAATTTCGGCCAGGCCAATTACGCCGCCGCCAAGCTCGGCATCGTCGGGCTGTCGAAGTCGATCGCGCTCGACATGGGCCGCTTCAACGTGCGCTCGAACTGCGTATCGCCGTTCGCCTGGACCCGCATGATCGGCACCATCCCGACCGAGACCGAGGCCGAGAAGGCGCGCGTGGCGAAAATCCAGCAGATGGGGCCGGAGAAGATCGCGCCGATCTGCGCCTATCTGCTCAGCGACGCCGCCAAGGACGTGACCGGACAGATTTTTGGGGTACGCATGAACGAGATCTTCCTGTTCAGCCAGAATCGTCCGCTGCGCTCGGTGCAGCGGAGCGAAGGCTGGACGCCACAGACCATCGCCGAGCACGGCATGCCGGCGCTTGCGGGATCGTTCTACAAGCTCGACCGCTCCGCGGACATTTTCCCCTGGGATCCGATCTGACGGCTTTATGAAAACGGTCGTCCCGGCTGGTTGCTGGGACGACTATCTTCGATTGCTCAGCGCACCCCGCCCGCTTTATGCCGAATTGCGGGCCGATGTTTTCCTCCCAACAAAAAGCACGGGAGGAAATCATGACAACCTCGCTGACCTTTCCCGATCCCCAACGTGATAAAGGCGGCGGTTTCGACCGCCGCAAGATACTGACAGGCGCCGCGGCGCTTGCCGCCTCCGCCGTCACGATGAAGACGGCTTCTGCCGCCTCCGTCGCGCCGCTCGGCCAGACCGGCGCGCCAACAACGGCATCGCCGCCCCTGCCGCTCGGCCCGCTTCCCGGTGCCCGCTATCCGGACTCTCGCCTGGAGTCGATGAAGAAGCCGAAGGTTTCGTTCGGGCCGACCGGCTTTCCGGCCTTCGCCGGCACCATGGCGGTCGAGCGCGTCGCAACCGGATTCCGCTGGGCCGAAGGCCCGGTCTACTTTCCGGCTGGGCGATATGTTCTGTTTAGCGACATCCCCAATAACCGCATCATGCGCTTCACGGAGGACGACGGTCACCTCAGCGTCTACCGCCAACCGTCGATGAACTCGAACGGCAACACCATCGACCGCGAAGGACGCCTGATCACCTGCGAACACAGCGGTCGACGGGTGACCCGGACCGAACTCGACGGCTCGATCACGATCATCGCCGACAAGTACAATGGCAAGAAGCTGAACTCGCCAAACGACGCGGTCGTTGCGGCCGACGGTTCGATCTGGTTCTGCGACCCGGCCTACGGGATCGGCGGCTATTACGAGGGCATCAAGGCCGACCCCGAGCAGGACAAGAAAAACGTCTACCGGGTGGATCCGAAATCCGGCGACATCAAGATGGTGGTCGATGACTTCGTGCAGCCGAACGGCCTTTGCTTCTCGCCCGACGAGAAGAAGCTCTATATCTGCGACACCGGTTTCACCGACGGGCCGGACAACCCGTCGCATATCCGCGTGTTCGACGTAGATCTCGGGGCCGGAAAGCTTTCGAACAGCAAGGTCTTTGCGGACATGCCCAAGCCCAGCATTACCGACGGGCTGCGCTGCGACACCGCCGGGCGCCTTTGGTGCTCCGTGGGTTGGGGCGATCCGAATGAGGACGGCGTGCGCTGCTACACGCCTGACGGCGATCTGCTTGGCAAGATCCACATCCCGGAGACCGTCGCCAATTTGTGCTTCGGCGGCCAGCAGCGAAATAGACTTTATATCTGCGGCTCGTCATCGCTGTATGCGGTCTATACCAGTGCGCAGGGTGCGATGAAGCCGTGAGCCGCAACGGCTGTCATTCCGGGGCGACGCGAAGCGTCGAACTATGATGCGCAATTGCGCATCCGAGAATCTCGAGGTTCCGGGGTCGCGCTCACGCGCGCCCCGGAACGACGGTACTCAACAATCAAAGTCCCCTCACCCGCTATTCCGCAACCCTGCGGAAATGCCGTTGATCGTCAGCTGAATCCCGCGCAGAACCTGCTCGTCCGGGTTCTGCGCGCGATGCTCCTTCAACAGCTCGACCTGCACATGGTTGAGCGGATCGAGATAGGGGAAGCGGTTGCGGATCGATCGTTCCAGCAGCGGGTTGCCTTGCAATAGTCGCTCATGGCCCATGATGTCGAGCAGCGTCTCGATCGAGGAATGCCATTCGCGCCGGATGCGCCCAAAAATGCTTTCACGCAATTTCACGTCAGGCACCAGTTCGGCATAGCGCGAGGCGATCGCGATCGAGCTTTTGGCCAGCACCATGTCCATGTTCGATAGCAGCGTGCGGAAGAACGGCCATTCGCGGTAGAGCTCCTGCAGGAACGGCATGCCCTGCTCCGGATGTTCCGCGATCCAGGTCTCGACCGCCGAGCCGAAGCCGTACCAGCCTGGCAGCATCAGCCGGCATTGCGCCCAGCTGAACACCCAGGGAATGGCGCGAAGGTCCTCGATCTCGCGGGTCTTCTTGCGCGACGCCGGACGGCTGCCGATGTTGAGCGTCGAGATTTCGGTGATGACGGTGGAGCCCCAGAAATAATCGGCGAAGCCCTCGGTCTCGTAGACCAGTCCGCGATACGCCTTGAAGGCCAGCGCGGAAAGTTGCTCCATTGCGATCAGATATTCCTTGCGCGGCGCGCTCTGCCGCGGATGAAGCAGGCTCGCCTCCAGCGTGGCGGCAGCGAGGATTTCCAGATTGCTGCGGCCGACTTCCGGGTTGGAATATTTGCTCGAGATGATCTCGCCCTGCTCGGTGATGCGGATCTGGCCATTCACCGCGCCGCCGGGCTGCGCAATGATGGCGTCATAGCTCGGACCACCGCCGCGGCCGACCGAACCGCCGCGGCCATGGAATAGCCGCAACCGCACATGGTGGCGTTCGAACACCTCGACCAGTTCGATTTCGGCCTTGTAGAGCTCCCAGCCCGAGGTGACGAAGCCGCCATCCTTGTTGCTGTCGGAATAGCCCAGCATGACTTCCTGGACGCCGCCGCGGCTGTCCACCAGCCGGCGGTAATCATGCAGCGACAGCATCCGGTCCATGATGCCGGAGGACGCCTGCAAATCCTCGATGGTCTCGAACAGCGGCACGATGTTGATGGCGCTGCGGCCGGAGGGATTGATGAGACCGACCTCCTTCAGGAGCACCGCCACCTCCAGCATATCGGACATGCCCTTGCACATGGAGATGATGCATTGGTGGATCACATCGGTGCCAAACCTGGCATGCGCTTCGGCAGCCGCGCGGAACACCGCGAGTTCGCCCAGCGTCTCCTCGCTGTACTTGACGAACGCCGAACTGAGCGGCCTTGTGCTGCGCAGTTCATTCAGCAGCAGATTGACGCGGGCTTCTTCGTTGAGGTCCAGATAGGACATCCCGTGGATCGCCGCGTCGAACAGTTCCGCGACCGTGCGTTCATGCACCGCCGAATTCTGCCGGATGTCGAGCCGGGCGAGATGGAAGCCGAAACAATCCACGGCTCGGCGCAATGACCGCAGCCGGCCGCGCGCGATCACGCCGGAATTGTTCGCGATCAGAGAACGATCGAGCACGTCGAGATCGGCTTTGAACTCCTTCACGCTGGCATAAGGCGCGGCCTCGCCGACTGGTCGACGGGTGGTTTCAACCTCCAGCCGCACCGCGGTCGCCGTTAGCCTTGCATAAATGCCGGACACCGCCAGCCGATAGGGTTCGCCGCTCCGGTGCGGCGAGGTGTCCGGCGAGCGTCCGGCCAGCGCGCGCAATTCGTCGGAGACATCGGCAAGATGCGCCGCCAGCGACAATTCCGAGCCGAGGACGTGCAACTCTTCCAGATAGAAGTTCATCACGCGGCTCGACTGCAGCCGCAGCGTGCCGCGCATGACGTCGGCAGTGACAAACGGATTACCGTCGCGATCACCGCCGATCCAGCTTCCCATGGTCAGGAACGAGGCCAGTTCGCCCGGCGTGCCGCCTTCCTCCTGATTCAGCCGATCCTCCAGCGCGCAATGCAGCCGGGGCACCTCATGCAGAAACGTGTAGTCGTAGAATGAGAGACCGTTGGCGACCTCGTCCAGCACGGTCAGCTTGGTCCGCCGCAGGAGATTGGTCTGCCACAGCGTCAGCACCGCACGGCGCAACTGCTCGGCGCTGGCCTCGATTTCTTCCGGCGTCATCTGGACGCGTTCGCGGCGGTCGAGCAGAGACGCGATCTCCATCTCGCGGTCGATCGTGCTCTTGCGTCGGACTTCAGTCGGGTGCGCGGTCAGTACCGGGCTGACCTGAGCATCCCTGAAGAAGCGCCGCAACTCCGCTGCGCTGAAGCCGGCCGTCTTGGCATGTAACAACGTCTGCGTCAGCAGGCTCGGGCGCGGCCCGCCGGGGCCGCGGCCGCGCATCTGGCGGATGTTGTTCTGATCTTCGGCGATGTTGGCGAGGTGCGAGAAATAGCTGAAGGCGCGGACGATCTGCACGGTATCGGCGGTCGACATGCCGTCGAGGATGGTCTCGAGTTCCCGCCGCGCCAGCTTGTCCTCGTCGCGATGGAACCGGATCGAGGTCTGCCGGATGCGTTCAACCAGGTCGAACACGTCGGCGCCCTCCTGGTCGCGCACGGTATCGCCGAGAATACGGCCCAACAGGCGGATATCGGTCCGCAGCCGTGCGTCTTCCTCCAGCGCCAGCGCGTCATCGCTGCGATTCGACTGGGCCTCGGTCTCGGAAGGCACGGTCTGGGAGGACACTATCTGGGAAGACATGGCTGGCTACCTCAGAAATTGCCCGGCAATTCCGAGTGTGCAAGTTTTTTGCCGCAGTGCAAGATAAAGATGGAGACACCACGGCTGTCGTCCCCGCGAACGCGGGGACCCATACTCCGTGTCGTCTCTTTAGGGCACGCTGGGAGAGACCTTTTTGCAAGCCCCGCAGCCGGTGGCTATGGGTCCCCGCGTTCGCGGGGACGACAGAAATCAAATCCTCCGCCCTGCCCGCTCCCAATAGGGATCGCGCAGGCGGCGCTTGAAGATCTTGCCGGAATCTTCCCGCGGCAGGTTGGACTGGATCTCGATGTGTTTTGGCACCTTGTAGTCGGCCAGCGAAATCTTGAGCTGCCCGCGGACGGAGGCGATGTCGAGCGTCACCCCCGGCTGCGGCTCCACCACGGCCATCAGCGCCTCGCCGAATTCCGCGTCGGGAATGCCGAACACCGCGCAATCATGCACGCCCGGTATCGCATGCAGCGCGGCCTCGATCTCGGCCGGATAGATGTTGACGCCGCCCGAAATTACCATGTCGCGCTTGCGGTCGCAGATGAAGACATAGCCGTCGGCGTCGATGTAGCCGACATCGCCCGAGGTGATGAAGCCGTCGCGATCGATCTCGGCGCGCTTTTCCGGCTTGTTGTGATAGGTGAAGTCCGGGTTGCCCGCGATGCGCGAATAGATTTCGCCGATCTCGCCCTGTGGCAACTCCCTCCCGTCGTCGCCGATGAAGCGTAATTCCGCGCCGGGCGAAATCTTGCCGACGGTGCCGGGCTTCCTCAGCGCGTCCTCCGAAGTGGCAAAGGTGACGGCGCCCGACTCGGTCGAGCCGTAGAATTCGTAGATGATCGGCCCCCACCATTCGATCATCGCGCGCTTGACGTCGGCCGGACAGGGCGCGGCGGCATGAATGATGTGGCGCAGCGACGACATGTCGTATTTCCTGCGGACCTCCTCCGGCAGCTTCATCAGGCGGATGAACATGGTCGGCACCATGAAGATGGTGTCGATCTTCTCGGTCTCGACCACCCGCAAAAATTCTTCCGCATCGAAGCGCGGCATGATCGCCAGTGCGCCGCCGAGTCGGCCGGCGCGCAGGCCGAACGAGTTCGGCGCGGAATGATACAACGGCCCCGGAAGCAGCGCGCGGGCCCCCGGCTTGAGGCCGTAGATCATCCCGCGCATGGCTTCAGCTTTGGCAGTCTGCTCCGGTGTCGGCGCGAAGCGGCGCACGCCCTTGGGATGGCCTGTGGTGCCCGAGGTGTAGATCATGTTCTGGGGTTGCGGCACCGCCGGCCCGTCATAGCGCGGGTGCTGCCTCAGCCAGGATTCGAAATCGATCGCGAAATCGGGCGTGGTGAGGTGATCGGGATTGATCTTGTAGTTGGCGATAATTTCCGGCGGCGTCGGCACGCTGAGCGCGGTGACGCCTTGTGGTATCGCCTCGCGCAGCTGGTGCAGCATGTCGGCATGTGCGATCAGCACCGAAGTGCCGGAATCCTTCAGCACATAATTGATCTCTTCCGGCTTGAAGTGCCAATTGACAGGCACGCCATAGGCGCCGAGCCGCATCGCCGCATAGGCCGCCTCGATGAAGGCGATGTCGTTGCGCATCAGCATGGCGACGCTGTCGCCCTGTTTGACGCCGAGTTTTTGCAATCCGCCGGCGATGCGGTCGGTGCGATCGGCGACCTCATCGTGGCTGCGCTTGCGCGGGCCGCTGATGATGCCGTGGAAGGGGGATGACATTGTCTCTTTCCGATCTGTTGCCGGGTTTGAAAGCCGTGCAGTCATTCCGGGGCGATGCGCAGCATCGAACCCGGAATCTCGAGATTCCCCGGTGTGCAATTGCACACCTGAGGTCTGGTCCTTCGGACCATCCCGGAATGACGGCAAGAAACTTACCCCGCGTCCGCGAACCGCGGCGCGCGTTTTTCCATATTGGCGCGCACCGCCTCGGTCTGGTTGGGGCTGCCGAGCAGCTTCTGCTGTTCGACGGATTCAGCCATTAGCGCCGGAGCCGGGTCGACGGACAGTTTGTTCAGCATGCGCTTGGCGGCGCGGATCGCATCGGGACTCTTGCCGGCGATTTCGCGCGCGACCTCGAAGGCCACAGCAAGCGGATCGTCGCAGATCCGCGTCGCGAGGCCGTAACTCATGGCTTCCTGGGCGGAGAAGATGCGCCCGGTATAGGTCAGATCGCGCAGGATGTCGTCACGGACCAGGCTCGCGAGGATCGGCGTGCCGGCCATGTCGGGCACCAGCCCCCATTTGATTTCCATGATCGACATCCGCGCGTCCGGCGTGAGGAAGCGCATGTCGGCACCGAGCGCGAGCTGGAAACCGCCGCCGAACGCCACACCCTGGATCGCGGCAATCACAGGTACCGGAAGCTGACGCCAGCCCCACACCGCAGCTTGCGGAAAGTTCGCCACTCCATGCGTGCGTGCAGTGAGGTCACGTTTCTCGCCACCGGCGATCCCATTACCGCCGTTCTCCTTCATCGCGGCGAAACGTCCCATATCGAGACCGGCGCAGAACGCCCGCCCCTCCCCGGACAATACTACCACCCTAACCGCCTTTTCATGGGCAAGCCGTTCGGTCGCAGCCACCAGCGCCTCGAACATCGCGGCGTCGAGCGCGTTCATCTTGTCGGCCCGCACCAGCCGGACGTCAGCGATGCCGTCCGAAATCGAGATCGAAACGCGTTGCTCCATGATAATTCTCCTCCACACTTCCTTCTTGGCGCTTTACAGAACGGCTGTTGCCGGTTTTAGTCAATCGACCAATTAACAGACAATTCCCGTGGGTGGAAACGATGTTCAACGATCAGCTTCTCGCCGGGCGGCGCATTCTCGTGACCGGAGGCGGCACCGGCCTCGGCAAGTCCATGGCCGCGCGGTTTCTCCAACTGGGAGCCGAGGTCCACATCTGCGGCCGCCGCAAGATCGTGTGCGACGAGACCGCGACCGAATTGATGGATCTTCATGGCGGGCGCGTGGTCAGCCACGGCGTCGACATCCGCAATGCGCTTGCCGTCGACGAAATGATCGAACAGATCTGGACCGAAGGTCCCCTCACCGATCTCATCAATAACGCCGCCGGCAATTTCATCTCGCGCTCGGAAGAACTCTCGCCGCGCGGTTTTGATGCCGTCGCCAACATCGTGATGCACGGCACCTTCTACGTGACGCATGCGGTCGGCCGGCGCTGGATCGCCGCCAAGCTGCCCGGCAACGTGGTGTCGATCACCGTGACCTGGGTGCGCAACGGCTCGCCCTATGTGGTGCCGTCGGCGATGAGCAAGTCGGCGATCCATGCCATGACGATGTCGCTGGCGGTCGAATGGGGCAAGCACGGCATCCGCCTCAACACCATTGCGCCGGGCGAAATCCCGACCGAGGGCATGAGCAAGCGCATCAAGCCCGGCGACGAGGCTGGCGCGCGCACCCGGGCGCAGAACCCGATGGGCCGGGTCGGCACCATGGAGGAATTGCAGAATCTTGCGGTGTTCCTGATCTCCGGCGGCTGCGACTGGATTAACGGCGAGACCATCGCCATGGACGGCGCGCAGGCGCTTGCGATGGGCGGCAATTTCTATCAGTTGCGCGATTGGAGCGACGACGACTGGAACAAGGCGCGCGACTCGATCAAGGCGCAGAACGAAAAGGACCGCGCCGCGCGGGGCTAGGTTGTCGTCCCTGCGAACGCAGGACCCATAACCGTTCGTTTTGCGAAGGCGACTGACCGCATCGCCTTTATCGATAAGCCGCGGCGTATGGGTCCCTGCGTTCGCAGGGACGACGTACCGTATTGTTTTTCGCGCGCGATGACGCCAAACTCCGCGCAACGAAAACAAATCACTACGGGAGCGACATGTCCGCGCCAGAGCAACTGACGAACCTTGCCGACATGGTGCGGGAGCGCGCCAGAACGCGCGGCGACGCGATCGCCTATGAGTTCGAGGGACGCCAGACAAGTTTCGCCGAATTCGACATCAACACCAACCGTGTTGCGAATGCGCTGATCGCGCTCGGCGTCAAGCCGGGCGAGCGCATCGCCCATCTCGGCAAGAACAGCGACTTCTATTTCGAGCTCTTGATGGGCGCGATGAAGGCCAAGGCGGTGATGGCGCCGGTCAACTGGCGTCTCGCCGGCCCGGAGGTCGCCTTCATCGTCGCCGACTGCAAGGCGCCGGTGCTGTTCGTAGGCCCCGAGTTCATCACCCAGGTCCGCAACATCAAGGCGCAATTGCCAGATGTGCATCACGTGATCACGACCGAAGGCGGCGCGCCGGAATGGCAGGATTTCGCAGCCTGGCGCGATGGCGCCAGCAGCGACGACCCGAAGGTGCCGATCAGCCCGAAGGACATCGCGATCCAGCTCTACACCTCGGGCACCACCGGCAAGCCGAAGGGCGCGATGCTGTCGCACGCCAATTTCCTCAATCTGGTGAACGCCGGCAGCGAGGCCGAGAAGCCCGAGTGGAACAAATGGACGAACGACGACGTCTCGCTGGTGGCGATGCCGATCTTCCATATCGGCGGCTCCGGCTGGGGCGTCATGGGCCTCTATCACGGCGCCAAGGGCGTGATCGCGCGCGAGTTCGATCCGACCAAGGTGCTCGATTTCTTCGAGCAGTCCGGAATTACAAAACTGTTCATGGTGCCGGCCGCGATGCAGTTCGTGGTGCGGCAACCGCGGGCGCGGCAGGTCGATTTCTCCCGGCTGAAATACATGCTCTACGGCGCCTCGCCGATTCCTGCCGCCCTGCTGAAGGAGTGCATCGAGGTGTTCAAGTGCGGCTTCGTGCAATTGTACGGTATGACCGAGACGACAGGCACCATTGTAGCCCTTCCGCCCGAGGATCATGTCGAGGGGCTGGAGCGGATGCGCTCCGCGGGCAAGGCCCTGCCCGGCATCGAGCTTGCTATCCTCGACCCCGACGGCAAGCGATTGCCGCCGCGCCAGGTCGGCGAAATCGCCACCCGCTCCGGCTCCAACATGGCCGGCTACTGGAACCTGCCCGAGGCAACCGCCAGGACGCTCGGCAGCGACGGCTGGCTGCGCACCGGTGATGCCGGCTACATGGACGAGGACGGCTATCTCTATATCCACGACCGCATCAAGGACATGATCATCTCCGGCGGTGAGAACATTTACCCGGCCGAAGTCGAGAGCGCGATCTGCGATCATCCTGATGTCGCGGAAGCCGCCGTGATCGGCATCCCCGACGACAAATGGGGCGAAGCGGTCAAGGCGATCGTCGTGATGAAGCCGGGCAAGCAGGCGACCGCCACCGACATCATCAATTTTGCCCGCGAGCGCATCGCCGGATTCAAGACACCGAAGTCGGTGGATTTCATGGAGGCGCTGCCGCGAAATCCGTCGGGGAAGATTTTGCGGCGGAATCTGCGCGAACCGTATTGGGCAGGCAAGGACCGGCAGGTGAACTAGCCTCACCGTCATTGCCTGCGACAAACGCGGAGCGTTTGCGCAAGGGAGCGAAGCGACGAAGCTATCCATCTTTCCGTTATGCCGCGATATGGATTGCTTCGCTTCGCTCGCAATGACGGCGGAGCTCAATGCTTCCCTGCTCCCATATACCCAAACAGGAATCCCGCCACTTTCCGCTTCTGGATTTCCTCGCTGCCCTCGGTGATGCGGTAGCGGCGGTGGTGGCGGTAGATGTGTTCGAACGGCTTGTGGCGTGAATAGCCCATGCCGCCGTGGACCTGCATGGCGCGGTCGGCGGCTTCGCAGCACAGCCGGTTGGCCCAAAAATTACACATCGACACCCGGTCGGAGAGCGTGTGCTCGACCTGCGCCTGGGTGAGCTGGTCCATCTCCCACGCGGTCTTGCGGATCAACAGCCTGAGCATCTCGGCCTGCGTCGCAAGCTCGACCAGCGGCCACTGGATCGCCTGGTTCTCAGCCAGCGCCTTGCCGAATGGTTTTCGCTCGCGCGCGTATTTGACGCTCTCGTTGATGCAGTAGACCGCAGCGCCCAGCGAACTTGCCGCCTGCCGGATGCGGTTCTCGTGCACAAAACATTGCGCCAGCGATAGTCCGCGGCCGATTTCGCCGAACAGCGCATCCTCAGGCACGAACACATCGGTGAAGCTGACGCGCGGATGATCCGTCGGCATGTTGAAGGTCCACATGTATTCCTCGACCTTCACGCCCGGGCTCTTGGCCGGCACCAGCAGGCAGGTAATGCCGCGCGCGTCGCCGTCATTGCCGGACGTGCGGGCAAACAGCGCGCAATGGGTCGCAACATGCATGCCCGTGGTCCACATCTTCTGGCCGTTGATGATCCAGCCCTTGACGTTGTCACGGGTCGCCTGAACGGCCCTGGTTTCCATATGCGTCGCGTCGGAGCCGTGCTCGGGCTCGGTGAGACCAAACGTGATGCGATACTTGCCTGTGATCGAGCCGTCGATCATCGCCTTCTGCGCATCGGTGCCGTAGCGGTCGAGCATGGTTACAATCGGCAAATTGCCGACGATCGAATGTTCGTTCTGCAAATCATTGTGCAGGCCGAGGCCTTTCGAGGCAAAATGCTCACGGATCACGGCCATCCAGAGGTTGGAGCCATCCTTGCCGCCATAGCGCTTCGGGATCGCGAAGCGCAGATGGCCCGCGGCGTCCGCGAGGTTCTTGGCCTTGCGCAGCAGCGCTTCCCATTCATGCCGCGGCAGGCCGCCGTTCTCGAAATCGGTGCGCGCCCATTCGCGGCGATGATCGAAGAAGCGGATGTTGTCGTCGGCCTCCTCCAGCGGCTTGATCTCGCGCGCGATGAAGCGGTCGAGCTCATCGAGATAGGCGACAAGGTCTGCAGGCAGGTTGAAATCCAAGGCAGTCTCTCCCGGAAATGTCGTTTGTTTTGATTTGCGTTTAGGCGCTATGCAGCGCTCCCGCTCGGATCGATTTAGGTTGGAAGACCCGGTCCAAGTCAAGCAACGGAATGAGGCTTGGCACGCGCAGGCGCCTTGCGTAATTGGATGGTATCGGACGCCGCGCTGGCGCTATGATCGTGGTCAATATTCTTCTCCGCAGAAAATCGAAACGGGAGCAAACATGGATCTGAAATTCTCCAAGGTAACGCGCAAGGGCCCGATCACGATCATCACCCTGTCGCGGCCCGAAGTGTACAATGCGTTGCATATCGACGCGCATTTCGAACTCAACAAGGTGTTCGACGATTTCTGCGCGGACCCTGCGCAATGGGTCGCGATCGTCACCGGCGCCGGCGACAAGGCGTTCTGCGCCGGCAACGATCTGAAGTGGCAGGCGGCGGGGGGAAAGCGCGGCTGGGACAAGGGCGGTTTTGCCGGCCTCACCTCGCGGTTCGACTGCGACAAGCCGATCATCGCCGCCGTCAATGGCGTGGCGATGGGCGGCGGTTTTGAAATCGCGCTGGCGTGCGACCTCATCATTGCCTCGGAGAATGCCACCTTCGCGCTGCCCGAGCCGCGCGTTGGCCTCGCGGCCCTCGCCGGCGGCGTGCACCGCCTGCCGCGGCAGATCGGGTTGAAGCGCGCCATGGGCATGATCCTCACCGCGCGCCATGTCTCGGCCAAGGAGGGGCTTGAACTGGGCTTCGTCAACGAAGTGGTGCCCGCCGGGGAAGCGCTGACGGCGGCCGAGCGCTGGGCGGAGACGATCTGCAAGAACTCGCCGATGTCGATCCGTGCCTCCAAGCAGGCGATCCAGCGCGGGCTTGACGGATCGCTGGAACAGGCGATCGCCGAGCAGCGCGAGTACCCGGCCGTGAAGGCGATGGCGGCCTCGCAGGACTACATCGAGGGGCCGAAGGCGTTTGCGGAGAAGCGTCCGCCGAAATGGCTGGGGAAATAAGGATCCCTTGTAGGATGGGTAGAGCGAAGCGAAACCCATCCTACGATTTCCCCAGCTCCCTTTTGTACGACGCGTAGTTCGGCTGATCGACGGCGAGCTTGTCCATCGTCGTCTGCCAGAGATGTTCTGCCAACCCCGGCGTCTGCAGATCGACCTCGCCTTTGGCAATCTTGTCCGATAGCGCGCGATTCAATTCGATCAACGTGCCATCCGCGCCGGTCAACTGCTTCAGGCGCTCAGACTCCGCGGCATCGCCCCCCTGCTCCAGCGCCAATTGCCGCGTGACCAGATCCAGCGCGTTGATGCCGACGCGGAGCTTGAAGGCGTCGTGGCCCTTGATCACGGGAGTGATCTCGTTGCGGAGGAAATCCGCGACCGCCTTGATCAGTTCGGTGGGTGTCGGTTCGTCCTGCATCTTAATCTCTCTTTTTAGGCATGATCTTATCCGAAAACCGGTTCCCACTTTTCGGGATCATGCCTTCCCTCTCGGAGCAAGCAATCTCAGCAAATCGATTTCCGTCTCCGACGAACGCCGCCCGATCATGGCGCGCTCCATCGAGTGATCGGGGCCGGAGCGAAAGCGCTGCATCATGCCGCAGCACATGATGCCCCAGCGCAGCGTGCCCATCACTTCCCAGAACATCACGCGATCGGGGTCGGCCTTGCGGCCGGCTTCCTCATAGCCCGCGAATAATTCTTCGCGCGAACCAAAACCGCCGACCGGCTTGTCGATCTCGCCGAAGCGCCAGGAGTTGACGCAGATCCACCCCAAATCTTCCATCGGGTCGCCGAAATGCGCCAGCTCCCAATCCAGCACCGCGCGGACGCCGTCGGGGCCGATGATGAGGTTGCCATGGCGGAAGTCGCCATGCACCAGCGTCACCTCTTTCGACGGCCCGGGATCGCGCTCGCGCAGCCAGCGCAGCGCCAATTCGAACACCGGACGAGGCCGGCCGAAGCTGCGGTATTCCCGCTCGAGGTCGGCAATCTCCTTTGTCGCGCTCATCTCGCGCAGCTTCGGCAGTTTGGATGACGGCAAGCCGTGAATGCCGGCGATGACCTTGCCGAGCTGTCGCGCCAAAATCGGCCGCGCCTTGGCGAATTGCTCATCGCGAAGAATCTTGCGCGCGATGGTCTCGCCCTCGATGCGCTGCATGATGAAGCCGGTGCCGAGTTCGTCCTCGGGCTTCAGCACACGCATCACGCGCGGCGACGGCAGGCCGGCGTCATGCGCGAGCTGCATCAAGACAGCCTCGGCATCGAGGCCGGCGGCCCGTCCCGGCGACGCGCCATAGCCCGGCGGCGCCCGGCGCAGGATGGCGCCGGTGGTTCCGCCCGCGTGCACGATGTCGAACGTCCAGGTCTCCTGGCTGGCGCCGCCGGAAAGTTTGGCGGCCCCAGTCACGCCGGTCGCTCCCGGATACCAGGAGGCGACGCAGCGTCCGAGTTGTTCCTCGATCATTTCCCTTTGAACTTGGCGGGACGCTTTTCCAGGAACGCGGCGACGCCTTCCTTGAAATCCTCTGCTGCGCCCGCGATGCGTTGCGATTCGAATTCGAGGTTAAGCTGATCCTCGAAGGAATTTTCCGGGCTGTCCCAATAGAGTTTTCGGATCAGCGACAGCGCGATCGTCGGCCCATTGGCGAGTTCATGCGCGAGTTTCATCGCCTCTTCCATCAGCACCGCATCGTCATGGACGCGGTTGATGAGGCCCCATTCCAGCGCCTTCTCGGCCGGCAGCCGCTCGCCCATCAAGGACAATTCGACCGAACGCGCCTTGCCGATCATGCGCGGCAGCAGCCAGGTCGAGCCGCAATCCGGCACCAGGCCGATGCGGCGGAACGCCTGCAGGAAATAGGACGAGCGCGCGCACACGATCATGTCGCCCATCAATGCAAAGCTCATCCCGGCGCCGGCGGCGGGACCATTGACCGCCGACACGATCGGGCAATGCAGCCGGCGCAGGCGCCGCAGGAACGGATGGAAGCCGATTTCCAGCGAGGAGCCGGCGTTGCTCTTGCCGGGCTTGTTGCGGCCCTGCAGATTGGCGCCGGTGCAGAACGCGCGCCCGGCGCCGGTCAGCACGAGGCAGCGCACCTCCTCCCGCTTCTCCTCGATCGCGTCGAGCGCCTCGCCGAGGCCGCCCAGCATGTCCATCGAGACCGCGTTCATGACCTCCTGATGGTCGAGCTTGAGAATGGCGACCGGGCCATCGAAATCGAGCGTGACGTGCTTGAACTGCATTGCTTCCTCATGACTTGTGTTTACGCGCTATTTCGCTGCGCGGAAGATCTGAAGGGGTTCTCGGCCCATATTTGATTTTCCGGGCGCGCTTGTCCATGCTTGCCGCAGAACATCTGCCCGCCACCGGGCGCAAACCTGTTATTGTTTGTGCATGATCTTTTTCGGAAAACCGGTGTCCACTTTTCCGGATCATGCACTAACTTGCTCCAAACAAAATGGGAACACCCAATGAGCATCTTTGACCTCACCGGCCGCACGGCGGTCATCACGGGCGGCAATGGCGGTATCGGCCTTGGCATCGCGCAGGCGCTGAACGCGCAAGGCTGCAACGTCTCGATCTGGGGCCGCAACGCCGACAAGAACAAAAGCGCAGCCGCAACCATGTCGGCCGGTCCCGGCAAGGTCGATACGCAAATCTGCGACGTCAGCGATCCCGCCTCCGTCAAGGCGGCGATGAAGACCACGCTCGAAACGTTCGGCCGGGTCGACGGCTGTTTTGCGAATGCCGGTATCGGCGGCGGCGGACGGCGCGCCTTCATCGACCGCACCGAGGAGGAATGGCGAAAAATGTTCGCAACCAATCTCGACGGCGTCTTCCATGTGTTCCAGGCTGCCGCCCGCCACATGACCGAACGCGCCGAGGCCGGCGACAGATTCGGCCGGCTGGTCGCCACCTCGAGCCTGGCGTCGCTGTTCGGCACCGCGCGCAACGAGCATTACGCCGGCACCAAAGCGGCGCTGAACGCGCTGTGCCGCGCGCTTGCCGTTGAGCTCGCGCGGCACGGCGTCACCGCGAACGCGATCCTGCCCGGCTGGATCAAGAGCGACATGACCTCCGGCCTCATGGCCAACGACAAATTCGTCGCCAACGTGATGCCGCGGATTCCGGTGCGCCGCTTCGGCGAGCCGACGGATTTCGGCGGCATCGCGGTGTACCTTATGAGCAAGGCGTCGTCGTATCATACGGCGGATTGTTTTGTCATCGATGGCGGGTACACAGCGTTTTGAGGGTGGGTGTGGCGCAATCGCCGTCGTCCCTGCGAACGCACGCGTTCGCAGGGACGACGGACGAGCTTTCGGAAGAGGTCGCAGTCATGCGTCCGGATTGTGCTTGCGCACAATGCAAATTGGTTCGCAGGCCATAGGGTGGGCAAAGCGAAAGCGTGCCCACCCTCAAGACGTGCGCTCGGCGATAGATGGTGGGCACAGCGCTGACGCGCCTTTGCCCACTCTACGCGACTTCGCGTCAATCTATCCCCACGGACCGCGTGTAGCCGAGGGCCGGCCCCACGGGCTGCGGCGCGGATAATTGCCGCGGGCGTTGACGGAAAGCGTGCCGCCGTGCGCGCCCATCTCCGCCGCGAGCTGCTGCAGCGCGGCGATGCGGTTCTCGGTCGAGGGGTGCGTCGTAAACAGATTGTCCATGCCTTGGCCCGACAGCGGGTTGATGATGAACATGTGCGCGGTCGCCGGATTGCGCTCGGCTTCCGGGTTCGGCACCACATGCGCGGCATTGGCGATCTTGGACAGCGCCGACGCGAGCCACATCGGCTGGCCGCAGATGCGCGCGCCGAGATCGTCGGCGGCGTATTCGCGGGTCCGGCTGATCGCCATCTGCACCAGCATGGCGCCGAGCGGCGCCAGGATCATCATGGCGATCGAACCGATGATGCCGGGGCCGTTGTTGTCGCGGTTGCCGCCGAAGAACATGCCGAATTGCGCCAGCATCGAGATGGCGCCGGCAATCGTCGCAGTTATGGTCATCAGCAGCGTATCGTGATTCCTGATATGCGCGAGCTCGTGCGAGATCACGCCGGCGAGCTCCTCGCGGCTGACCGACTGCACCAGACCGGTGGTGACCGCGACCGCCGCGTTTTGCGGATTGCGGCCGGTGGCGAACGCGTTGGGCTGCGGCTCGTCCATCAGAAACACGCGCGGCATCGGCAGGCCGGCGCGCCCGGCCAGCTCGGCCACCAGATTGAAGAGATCGGGCGCGGTGCGCTGGTCGACCTCATGGGCGCCGTACATCGACAGCACCATGCGGTCCGAATTCCAGTAGGCGAATATGTTCATCGCAGCCGCGATCACGAGCGCGATCATGGCGCCGCTGGCGCCGCCGATCAGATAACCGACGCCCATGAAGAGGCCGGTAAGACCGGCCAGCAGAATGGCAGTCTTGAAATAGCTCATTGTCGTCTCCTAGCCGCCCGCGGCCGAACCGCCATGGCGCACACCTTCAAAAATAGGAATTCCTCCGGCGGCGCTTCAAGATGCCCGCGGTGCGTCGAGGCGCCGCGCTTGGCGGGCGGAAACCTCCGCTGGATTACCGAAACGTAATCTGACAGCTCCGGGTACCTTTCGGGCCTCCCTCCGGTTGCCCATCGCCTGCTTGTGCAACGCCAACGGCGCCGTCTACATTGCCCGGCAACGGGCAGCGTGGGTGCTTGTTCCATCTCGCGAATGCAATCTTGGCTGTTCGTCCGAAAAACTTGGGGAGGAATTTAAGAATGTTTTCGCACGTGATGATCGGCACCAACGACCTCGAAAAGGCCAAGGCGTTCTATGACGCCCTGCTCGGCACGCTCGGCGTCCGGCCGGCCAAGGTCGATGGCCACCGCATTTTCTACTTCACCAAGACCGGTGTGTTCTCGGTGACGAAGCCGATCAACGGCCAGACGGCGACGCCGGCGAACGGTGGCACCATCGGCTTTGCGGCTGAATCTCCTGAGCAGGCCGACGCATGGCATGCAGCCGGCATCGCCAATGGCGGCACCACTTGCGAAAATCCGCCGGGCGTCCGCGAAGGCAGCGCGGGTAAACTCTATCTGGCCTATTTGCGCGATCTCGACGGCAACAAGATCTGCGCGATGCATCGGATGGCGACGTAGATTGTAGGATGGGTGGAGCGAAGCGATACCCATCAGCCGCGACCAGTGGCTGTGGGTTTCGCTTCGCTCTACCCATCCTACGCACTGCGACGCAATCAAAGGGAGCCACGCCATGAATCGATTTGTCAGATCGCTGGCGGTATCAGCCGCACTGTTTGCGGCCAGCCTGCTGCCGGTCCACGCAGAGCTCGATGCCATCGCTCTCAAGAAGGCGATCGAGACGTCGATCGCAAGCGACTATCCAAAGCTCGACGCGCTCTACAAGGAGCTCCACGCCCATCCTGAACTTGCGTTTCAGGAAGTGAAAACCGCTGCCAGGCTCACAGCCGAGATGCGCGCGCTCGGCTTCGACGTTACCGAGAATGTCGGCAAGACCGGGTTGGTCGCCATTTACAAAAATGGCGACGGGCCCACCATCATGGTGCGCACCGAACTCGACGGGCTGCCGATGGAGGAGAAAACCGGCCTCGACTATGCAAGCCGCGACAAGACCACCTGGATGGGGCGGGAAGTATTCGTCGCCCATAGCTGCGGCCACGACATTCACATGGCGAGCTGGGTTGGAACGGCGAAGACGCTGCTGGGCCTGAAAGAGCAGTGGAAGGGCACGCTGATGTTCATCGCCCAGCCGGCGGAAGAGATCGTGGCCGGCGCCAAGGCCATGCTGGAGGACGGCCTGTTCACGCGATTTCCGAAGCCCGATTTCGGCTTTGCTTTGCACGCATATGGCACCTTCGCCTATGGCACCGTGCTCTATACCGTCGGGGCCGGCTCCTCGACTGCCGACGGCCTCTACATCAAATTCCGCGGCCGTGGGGGTCACGGCGCGATGCCGCAGGCAACCATTGACCCCGTGATGATGGCCGCGCGCTTTGTCGTCGATGTTCAGAGTGTGATCAGCCGCGAAAAGGATCCGACCGAATTTGGCGTTGTCAGCATCGGTACGATCCATGGCGGCACCGCGGTAAACATCATTCCCGACGATGTGGTGCTGGCAGGCACCATCCGCAGCTTCAAGCCGGAGGTGCGCGCCAAGATGCTCGCAGGTATCGAGCGGACAGCGAAGGCGGTCGCCGCCATGTCGAATGCGCCGGAGCCGGTGATCACGATCACCGAGGGCACCAAGGCCGTGATCAATGATCCCGGCGTGGTTGCCACGGCAGAAAAAGTGCTGAAAGCGGCGTTCGGCGACAAGCTCAGGCCAATACCGCCCGTCACGCCCAGCGAAGACTATTCGGAGTTCATCAACGCCGGCGTGCCCTCGATGTTCTTCAGAATCGGCGTCTACGAGCCGGAGCGCGTC
Organism: Bradyrhizobium algeriense; assembly: GCF_003062295.1. GTDB lineage: Bacteria > Pseudomonadota > Alphaproteobacteria > Rhizobiales > Xanthobacteraceae > Bradyrhizobium > Bradyrhizobium algeriense. The sequence goes on from NZ_PYCN01000017.1 coordinate 123,342, forward strand.
GCTGCCGCCCGCGAGGGCGAAGGTCCGCAGCTGCCGGCCAACCACTCGCCCTTGTTCGCGCCGGTGCCGAAGCCGACCATCGAGACCGGAATTGCCGCGATGACGCTCGCTGTTCTCAGTGCCTTCGATCAGAAGGCCCGGCACAAATGATGGGACCAGGAACGTAATTCGCCAATCTCGGTGTGTCAGACCTCAGCTTGCCATGAGGCGGAAAATCGCGCCCCTTCGCGCGTGCTTGTGCAAGCCCGTCCCCGCCGTCTACATTGCCGGCCAACGAGCCGAGTGCGCGCCCGCAAGATCAATGTTCTTGCGCAAATGGGAGGAAATAATCCATGAAACACGCCTACATCCCGCGAACGACGACCTACAATCTTAATCCGGGCGAAGAGCTGAACGATTTGCGCATGTCGGACGAGGTCCGTCCGCTGTACGAGCACGTCAAGAAGTTCATCCGCGAGACCGTCGACCCGATGTCGGTCGAGTTCGTGCGGCTCGGCCAGGACAAGAAGGATCGCTGGAGCTTTACGCCGGAACAGCTCGCGGTGCTGCAGAAGGCCAAGGACAAGGCCAAGGAGGAAGGCCTGTGGAACTTCTTCCTGCCCGATGACGAGACCGGCCAGGGCCTGAAGAATTTGGATTACGCCTATATCGCGGTCGAGCTCGCGAAAAATCCGCTGGCCTCCGAGACCATGAACTGCTCGGCGCCCGATACCGGCAACATGGAAGTGCTGGAGCGCGTCGGCACCAAGGCGCAAAAGGAGAAGTGGCTGAAGCCGCTGCTCGCCGGCGAAATTCGCTCCGCCTACGCGATGACCGAACCGAACGTCGCCTCCTCGGATGCCAAGAACATCTCGACGACGGCAAAGCTCGTCGGCGACGAATGGGTGATCAACGGCGAGAAATACTACATCTCCGGCGCCGGCGATCCGCGCTGCAAGATCATGATCGTGATGGTGAAGACCAATCCCGATGCGCCGCCGAGCAAGCAGCAGTCGCAGATCCTGGTACCAACAGACACGCCCGGCGTCGAGATTTTGGGCCCGATGCACGTGTTCGGCCACGACCACGCGCCGCGCGGCCACATGCACCTGCGCTTCAACAATTGCCGGGTGCCGAAGGAGAACATGCTGCTCGGCGAAGGCCGCGGCTTTGAAATCTCGCAGGTCCGCCTCGGACCGGGCCGCATCCATCACTGCATGCGCACGATCGGCAAGGCCGAAAAGGCGCTCGACCTGATGGTGTCGCGCGGGCTCACCCGCGAAGCCTTCGGCAAGAAGATCGCCCATCTCGGCGGCAATCTGCAGATCATTGCCCAGGCGCGCTGCGAGATCGAGGCGATGCGACTGATGGTGCTCAAAGCCGCCAAGGCGATGGACGTGCTCGGCAACAAGGAAGCGCGCATTTGGGTGAGCATGGTGAAAGCCATGGTGCCGGAGCGCACCTGCAAGATCATCGACCAGGCGATCCAGATGCACGGCGCCACCGGCATTTCGCAGTGGAGCCCGCTCGGCGAAATGTACCAGGACGTCCGCCACCTGCGCTTCGCCGACGGCCCGGATGAGGTGCACTGGATGGTGGTCGGAAGGCATGAGCTGAGCATGCCGTAGTGGCTGATCTCCCTCTCCCCGTTCCCGTTCTTCACGGGGTCGAGACGAGCGTAGCTCGCTCTTAGAGGGTTGGGGTGAGGGGCTGCTTCCGCGAATTCAACAGGCAGCGAGTTCGCTGAGACTCCCCTCACCCGCCGCGCTCAGGCGCGCAAGAGCGCTGCCGAGCGCGTCGACCTCTCCCCGCAAGCGGGGCGAGGCAAGGACCTCCGCCGAAACGGGAATGCCCCATGCAATACGACCCCAGCGACCTGAAACCCCGCGAGCGCTACAAGGTGCTTACATCCTTCGTGCTACCGCGGCCGATCGCGTGGGTGACGTCGATGGGACCCGCCGGCGTGGTCAACGCGGCGCCGTTCAGTTTCTTCAACGTGTTCTGCGAGGACCCGCCACTCTGCATGTTCGCCGCCAACCTGCGGCCCGACGGCCGGGTGAAGGATACCGTGATCAACATCCGCGCGACCAATGAGTTCGTGGTCAACATGACCGACGAGGCACTGGCGCATGCGATGCACGAGAGCAGCGGCGACTTCCCGCCCGAGATCGGCGAGCCGGATTATCTTAAACTCAAACTGGCACCGTCGACGAAAATCGCCGTGCCGCGGCTGGCGGATGCGCCGTTTGCGATGGAATGCAGGACCTGGAAGGAAATCGACGTCAACGGCGACCGACTGCTGATCATGGGCGAAGGCATCCACTTCCACATCCGCGACGAATTATGGGACCACGCCGCGATGCGCGTCCACATGGAGCGCTATCATCCGATCGGCCGCATGTTCGCGGATCGCTATTGCCGGACGGATGATCGCGTGGTGTTTCCGCCGGCGGAAGGGGCGAAGAGCGCGGTCTAGATGTAGGATGGGTGGAGCGAAGCGATACCCATCGGCATCACGAACGGTATTGATGGGTATCGCTTCACTCCACCCATCCTACGGACTATGACATCGGTCGGTGCGCACGAAGGAAAGATCGGATCTGGCGCACCGCGAGCGGCACGCGCTCTTTCGGCTCCTTCCACGGAAATAAACTCACTTCCGCATTCGGCGCCAGCATCGCGCTCTCCATGGCGACGGCGTAAGGGTGCGCGGGGATATCGTCGGGCAGGATCAGCACCGGTGTCTGGCATTGGCGCACGAAGTCGCGCGTCACGGTGAAGACGAAATCGGGGTCGGTTCGATACATTCTTGTCAGGAACTTTTCAGCCTGCTCCATCGTGATGTCGTCCCGGCGTTTGACGAGTTCCGGCGCCCAGCCCTTCATGTTGTTGTCGTAGAACAGGTCGCGCATCTCGGGGCGCGAGCCTGACGGCATCGCCAGCACGCCCGCAACCACGCGGTCCGGGGCGCGCTTGATGAGATTCCAGATCAGCGGGCCGCCGATGCAGAAGCCCAGCACCATGAATTTGTCGAAGCCCAGATGATCCATCAGCGCAAGCTGGTCGTCGGTGTGGGAATCCCAGGGACGGTCGATCTCGAGCGGGCCGGAAGACTGCCCGGGCGGCGCGTTGCGCAGGTCGTAGGCGATGCAGCGGTACTCGTCGCCGAACTCCTTGATGGCGTTGAAGGGCGGATAGTCGCCGGTGATGCCTGAGATGTTCGAGTTCAATCCGCCGCCGGCGATCAGGAGCAGCGGGAAGCCGGAGCCGGCTTCTTGGTAGTGGATGCGGACGACGCCCTTTTCCAAAAAGCTCATGGCGGGTTTCCTCTGCCTCTACTCCCTCTCCCCGTTCTTCACGGGGAGAGGGTTGGGTGAGAGGCTGTCACCACGCATTCGACTCGCGGAGAGTCCCCCTCACCCGGATTTTCGCTTCGCGCAAATCCGACCTCTCCCCGCAAGCGGGGCGAGGTAAGCAAGCCACCTCACGCTTTCGCCGGCTCGCCGATCTTGTCTTGCGTCTTGGTATCGAAATCGCTGGCCTCATGCCGCTCGTGCAACTGGCTCGCCGGATCGCCCGAGATGCGGTTGACCATGCGGCCGCGCTTCACTGCGGGGCGTTTTGCGATCGCGTCGGTCCAGCGCTGCACGTTCTTGTATTCGTGCACCGACAGGAATTCGCCGGCGCCGTAGACCAGGCCCTTCGCCAGCGCGCCGTACCACGGCCAGGTCGCCATGTCGGCGATCGTGTATTCGTGGCCTGCGAGATATTCGTTGTCGGCCAGACGGCGGTCGAGCACGTCGAGCTGGCGCTTCACCTCCATGGCGTAGCGGTCGATGGCATATTCGATCTTGCTCGGCGCGTAGGCGTAGAAATGGCCAAAACCGCCGCCGAGAAACGGCGCGCTGCCCATCTGCCAGAACAGCCACGACAGGCATTCCGCCCGCGCCGCGCCACCGCTCGGCAGGAACGCGCCGAACTTTTCAGCGAGATGCATCAGGATCGCGCCGGACTCGAACACCCGGATCGGTGTCGGTCCGCTGCGGTCCATCAGCGCCGGAATCTTGGAGTTCGGATTGACAGCGACAAAGCCGCTGCCGAACTGGTTGCCGTCGATCTTGATCAGCCAGGCGTCGTATTCCGCGCCGCTGTGGCCAGCCGCCAACAGCTCCTCGAACATGACGGTGACCTTGACGCCGTTCGGCGTTGCCAGCGAATAGAGCTGGAACGGATGGCGGCCGACCAGCAGTTCGGCCTCATGCGTGGGGCCTGCGATCGGGCGATTGATGCTGGCAAAGCGGCCACCGCTCTCCTTGTTCCAGGTCCAGACTTTTGGCGGAACGTAAGCTGCGGGATCGGTGACGGGGGCGTCGGTCATTGGTTCGGCTCCAAGCTTCTTCGGCCGTCTCGCGGTTGCACAATCTGTCGCGCGGCGGCCGGCGCAATCCATGTAAGGTTTCGTATCAGCAGCGCAACCAAACAAATAGCGTGCAAAAGTCAGGGAAGGAATGCACCATGCTGCGCCCCTGCCCTGATCGCACGGCGTGGCAGGTGTACTCGGAGCAATGCTCCTGTGGCTGGCATCGTCGAGATCGGCCATAATGGATTGGTCACCACAACGAGACCATCCAAATGCTCCCCTCACAGCGCGCTTTATTCGAGATACCGCGCCAGATCTGCTACCTGAATGCGGCCTCCTACAGCCCGCTGCCGCTTCGAACGCTGGAGGTCGGTCGCGCCGCGGTTCTCCGCAAGGGCACGCCGTGGACGCTCGAGGCCTCCTTCGCCAACCAGCAGCATGAACGCGCGCGCCTTGCTGCCGCCCGGCTCATCAATGCCGAGGCTTCGGATATCGCGCTGATTTCCTCGATCAGCTACGGCGTTGCGACCGCCGCGAAGATGCTGCCGATCACCCGCGGCATGCGCGTGATCGTGCTGGAGGACGATCATTCCTCGCCGGTGCTCGAATGGCAGACGCGGGCCGAGGCGGAAGGGTTCACCGTCGAGACGGTTCGGCAACCTGACGACGGCGACTGGACATCGGCGGTTCTCGAAAGCATCGAGCGATCCGGCGCCCCGCCGGTCAGCCTGGCCTCGATCTCCTCGGTGCACTGGTCGGACGGCGGGTTGATCGATGTCGACAAGGTCGGCGCGGCGCTGCGGCAGCGGGAGGCTGCCTTCCTTGTCGACGCCACGCACAGCACGGGCGTGCTGGCGACCGACGTGAAGCGTCTCGACCCGGATTTTTTGATCTTCCCGACCTACAAATGGCTGCTCGGCCCTTACGGCCGCGCCTTTCTCTATGTTGCGAAACGCCATCAAGGCGGTATCCCGCTCGAGCAGACCGCGTCCGGCCGCCGCAACGTGCGCGCCGAGAACGCGGTCTATTTCACGGATCTCAGTTACGTTCCCGACGCGCGGCGCTTTGACATGGGTGAGCGCGATCATTTCGTCTCGATGGAGATGGCCTCGATCGGCATGGAGATGATGGTCGAATGGGGGGCGCCGGTCATTGTGCAACGTCTCACGATGCTGACGGAGCGGATCGCGGCGGGCGTGCGCGACATCGGCGTCCACGTGCCGGAGCCGCATCTGCGGGCGCCGCATGTATTGAGCCTTGCTTTCAAGGGTGGAATGCCGGCGGGCCTCGTCGAGGGGCTGGCAAGCGAAGGGATCTATGTCGCACCGCGCTTGGGCCGCATGCGTGTGTCGCCGCACGTTTACAATGACGAGGCTGATGTCGACCGGTTCGTGGAAGTTTTGGGCAGGCGGCTGCGGGGTTGACAAGGGTGGGCAAAGGCGACATCTGCGCCGTGCCCACCATGTTCTCGCCGCGCCGCGAGATGGTGGGCACGCTTCCGCCTTCGCTCGTTGAGCTACGGCGGACAAGTCGCTTTGCCCACCCTACGAAGGCGGCATCTACGACACCGCCACCTTCCGCGGCTGCTCCGCCCGCTCCATCACAAATCCCTCATAGCCCTTCGCCGCGACGTCGTTGCAGATCTGCCGGTAGGGCCCGACGCCGCCGATATAGGGCATGAAGATGCGCGGCTTGCCGGGGACATTGGCGCCCATGTACCAGGAATTGGCCTGCGGATAGAGCGTGGTGTAGGCGACCTCGTTGACGTGGGCGACCCATTTGTCTTCGGCGTCGAGCGCCGCCTCCATGGTGTCGAGGCCACGCTCGCGCATATAGGCCATGCAGTCGGTGATCCAGTCGACATGCTGCTCGATCGAGACGATCATGTTCGACAGCACCGACGGGCTGCCGGGACCGGTGATGACGAAGAGATTGGGGAAGCCGGCGCTCATCAGGCCGAGATAGGTGCGCGGGCCCGCCGACCATTTCTGGTTCAGCGTCTGGCCGTTACGTCCTCTGATATCGATCTTCGCGACCGACCCCGTCATAGCGTCAAAACCGGTCGCCAGCACCAGCGCATCGACCTCGTAGTCCTTGGCGCCCACGCGCACGGCATTCTCCGTGATCTCCTCGATCGGGCTGGACTTGATGTCGACCAGCGTCACGTTGGGGCGATTGAAGGTCGCGAAATAATCCGTGTCGATGCAGATGCGTTTTGAGCCGATCGGATGATTGTTCGGCTGCAGCAGCTTTGCAGTCTGCGGGTCCTTCACGATTTCGGCGATTTTTTCGCGGACGAAATTCGCGGCGGTGTCGTTGGCCGCCTTGTCGAGCGCAAGGTTGTTGTAGACCGACATGAAGGTGAGCCCGCCGCGGTTCCAGCGCGCCTCGTATTTCGAGCGGCGCTCGTTGTCGCCGTCGTCGAGCGCGCCGCGATCAGGCATCTCGGTGTAGATGCCGTTCTTCGCCACCTCGCGCGCAAATCGCCTGATCTCGGGATAGTTGGCGCGAAACTTCTCTCGCTCCTGCTCGCTGAGCGCGGCGTTGCGGGCAGGAATGGAGAAGTTTGCGGTACGCTGGAATACCGTCAACTGGCTCGCCTGTTCGGCAATCACCGGCACTGATTGGATGGCAGACGAACCGGTGCCGATGACGCCGACGCGCTGGCCGGTGAAATCGACCGCTTCATGCGGCCAGTGGCCGGTGTGATAGACCTTGCCGTTGAAGCGATCGAGGCCCTTGATGTCGGGCATCCGGGCGTTCGACAGGCAGCCGGTGGCGAGAACGACAAATTTCGCGGCGACTGTCTTGCCGTCTGATGTCGTCACCGACCACAGCGAAGTCGCCTCGTCGAATACAGCGCTGTCGACACGGGTGTTGAACTGGATGTCGGAACGCAGGTTGAAGCGGTCGGCGACATGGTTGGCGTATTTCAGAATCTCCGGCTGCGGCGCGTAGCGCTCGCTCCAGTCCCATTCCTGCTGCAGCTCTTCGGAGAACGAATAGGAGTACTGCATGCTCTCGACATCGCAGCGCGCGCCGGGATAGCGGTTCCAGTACCAGGTGCCGCCGACACCCGAGCCCTGCTCAAAAACCCGCGCCGTCATCCCCTGCCCGCGCAACCGGTGCAACATATACATGCCGGCAAAGCCTGCGCCGACCACGACGACGTCGTAGGATTCGGTGGGTAGAGTGGCGGCAGATGGCATGGCGGACATGAAGACGGGCTCCCTGAGTGTTCTTTGATTTGTCTGCCAGCATTCCTCTCGTAGCGCCAAAGCGCAAGACGCAAATCGGCGGGCTTGGTTTGCATATTTTGCGAGGTGGAATTGCAAGCCCCTCATCCTGAAGGCCTCGCCAACGCGCTTGGCTTTCAGGCCTCGGATAGGCTAGCGTTCGATCAACACACAAACCAACAATGAGCGACTGGCCAGCGGCCTCCACAGGGAGCAACAACCATGAAATCGCCGATCTGCGACATGCTTGGTATAGAGTTTCCGCTGTTCGCTTTCAGCCATTGCCGTGATGTGGTCGCCGCCGTCAGCCGCGCCGGCGGATTTGGCGTGCTGGGCGCGACCGCGCACTCGCCGGAGACCATCGAGCAGGAACTGAAATGGATCGACGATCACACCGACGGCAAGCCCTACGGGCTCGACGTGCTGATCCCCGAAAACATTTCGACCGCGGGCGAAAAGGACGTCACCTGGAAAAGCCTTGAGGCGCGGATCTCGCCGCAGCACCGCGACTTCACCCGCAACCTGCTGAAGAAACATGGTGTTGAACTGACGACGACCAACGTCGCCGACAACCAGCCGCAGCCGTTCGACGCGCAGCGCGCGCTGGACGTGCTCGACGTCTCCTTCCGCCATCCGATCAAGCTGATTGCGAACGCGCTCGGCGTGCCGCCGAAGGCGATGATCGACATGGGAAGGAAGCATGACGTTCCGGTGGCGGCGCTGGTCGGCTCCAAGGAGCATGCGCTGCGCCAGGTCGCGGCCGGCGTCGACATTCTCGTCGCGCAAGGCACCGAGGCCGGCGGCCATTGCGGCGAGATCTCGACCATGGTGCTGGTGCCCGAGGTGATCAAGGCGATCAAGCCGATCCGCGACGTGCCGGTGCTGGCCGCCGGCGGCATCATGACCGGGCGGCAGATGGCGGCGTGCATGGCGATGGGTGCCGCGGGCGCCTGGACCGGCTCGGTGTGGCTCGCCACCGTCGAGTCAGAGACCACCGAAATCTTCCGCGAAAAGATGATCGCGGCGTCCTCGCGCGACGCGGTGCGCTCCAGGGGCCGCACCGGAAAGCCGGCGCGGCAGTTGCGCTCGGTATGGACCGACGCGTGGGACCGCGGGCCGGACAGCCCCGGCGCGCTGCCGATGCCGCTGCAAAGCATCATCAGCCGCGACGCCTTCAACTCGATCGACCGCGCCGCCGCCGCCGGCAATGTGCAGGCGCGCGACCTCGTGACGTACTTTGTCGGCCAGGGCGTCGGCCTGATCGACAGCGTGAAATCAGCCGGCGCCGTGGTGCAGGAATTCAAGGAGGATTTTGCCGATGCGGTGGAGCATATGAATATGCTGATGGAGGAGTGACGGCCTCTCCACGTCATTGCGAGCGAAGCGAAGCAATCCATCTCGCCAAGAAGAAAGTATGGATTGCTTCGTCGCTACGCTCCCTTGCGCAAACGCTTCGCGTTTGTCGCAGGCAATGACGGATGCACCAAACTAATCAATCGAAAGCGAAACAAGAAAAGATGCCAAACACCTCCCTCCCCGAAGACCGCATTCCCGTCATCGTCGGCGTCGGCGAGATCGCCGACCGGCCCAAGGACATCGCAGCCGGCCTCGAGCCGCTGGCGCTGCTCGAGGAGGCGGTGCGGCGCGCGGAAGCGGACAGCGGGACGAAACTGCTCGGCGAGCTCGGGTCGCTCGACGTCGTCAATTTCCTGAGCTGGCGCTACCGCGACCCCGAAAAGCAGCTTGCGGCGCGGCTCGGCGCCAATCCGGCGCATTGCTATTATGGCCCGGTCGGCGGCGAGAGCCCGATCCGCTACATTCATGAAGCAGCAAAGCGCATCGCGCGCGGCGAGTGCAGCGTGGCCGTGGTCTGCGGCGCGGAAGCGCAATCGACCGCAACCAAAGCCGAGCGTGGCGGCATCGCGCTGCCCTGGACGCCGTTCGCCCATGACGTCGAGGAGCCGAAGCGCGGCGCGGCGTTCCAGAAGCCGATGGCGGTGAAGCTCGGCGTGTTCCGGCCGATCACGGTCTATCCGCTGTATGAATCCGCAACCTCGGCGCATTGGGGCCAGACGCCGCGCGAGGCGCTCGCCGAATCCGGTGCGCTGTGGTCGACCTATGCGCGCGTCGCTTCCGGGAATGAAAATTCATGGCTGAAAAAGCGCTTTACACCTGACGAGATCACCACGCCGACGCCGGAAAACCGCCTGATCGCCTGGCCCTATACCAAGCTGATGGTGGCCAATCCGACCGTGAACATGGGCGGCGCGGTGCTGCTGACGTCGCTGGCAAAGGCGCGCGCGGCCGGCGTGCCCGAAGACCGCCTGATCTATCCGACCGGCGGCGCGTCGGCGGAAGAGCCGCGCGATTATCTCGTGCGCGACCAGTTCTTCGAGAGCCACCCGCAGAACGCGGTGCTGAAGGCCGTGATGGACCTCGTCGAGGGCGACGGCAAAAAGTTCGACGCCATCGAGTTGTATAGCTGTTTCCCCTGCGTGCCCAAGATGGCGCGGCGGACGCTTGGCCTTGGCCCCGACGTGCAGCCGACGGTGACCGGCGGGCTCACCTTTTTCGGCGCCCCGCTCAACACCTATATGACACATGCGGCCGTCGCGATGGTGCGAAGCTTGCGCAAGCGCGGCAAGCTCGGCCTGCTCTATGGCCAGGGCGGATTCGTTACCAAGCATCACGGGCTGGTGCTGTCGCGCGAAGCGCCGAAGGGCGCGCTCGCGCAAGACACCAGCGTGCAGGCCGAAGCCGACCGCAATCGCCGCAAGGTGCCGGAGTTCGTCACCGAGGCCAGCGGCAAGGGCAAGGTCGAGAGTTTTACGGTGATCTACGAGGGCAAGGGCGAGGTCGAGCACGGCGTGGTCATGCTGCGGACGGAAACCGACCAACGGGCGTTGGCGCGTATCCCGGCCAGTGATACGGCGACGCTTGCGCACTTGCTGAACATGGATCGCACGCCGGTGGGCTCGGTGGGCTCGATTGTTACGGCGCACGACGGCGTGCTGGAGTGGCGGGTGGGTAGTGCCTTCTTTCCCTCTCCCCTTGTGGGAGAGGGTGGATCGAATGAGCGTACGCTCATTCGAGACGGGTGAGGGGTCTGTCTCCGCGGATAGAGACCCCTCATCCGCCTTGCCTTCGGCATGGCACCTTCTCCCACAAGGGGAGAAGGGAAGAGAATTCTGCTTCCCTCCCTTGCTCCGACCGGCTTACGCCGCCCGCACGGAATCCAGGAACTTGCCGACTTCGAGCTTGAGGCGGTTGGAGTCTGACGACAGCGACTGCGCCGCCGAGAGCACCTGCGACGACGCAGAGCCGATCTCGCTGGCGCCGCGCTGCACGTCGGTGATGTTGGAGGAGACCTGCTGGGTGCCCTGGGCGGCCTGCTGCACGTTGCGGGAGATTTCCTGCGTCGCCGCGCCCTGCTCCTCCACCGCCGCTGCTATCGTCGATGCGATCTCCGACAGCCTTTCGATGGTCCCGCTGATTGCCTGGATCGCGTTCACCGACTCCTGGGTCGCGCCCTGGATGCTGGTAATCTGCTGGCCGATCTCGCCGGTGGCCTTTGCGGTCTGTTCGGCGAGCGCCTTCACTTCGGAGGCCACGACGGCAAAACCGCGGCCGGCCTCGCCGGCGCGCGCGGCCTCGATGGTGGCATTGAGCGCCAGGAGATTGGTCTGGCCGGCGATGGTGTTGATGAGTTCGACCACATCGCCGATGCGGGCGGCCGCCTTCGACAATTCGCTGACGCGGTCATTGGTGTGACGGGCCTGATCCACGGCCTCGCCGGCCATCCGCGCCGATTCCTGGACCTGGCGGCTGATCTCGTTGACCGAAGAAGACAGCTCCTCGGTTGCGGAGGCCACCGACTGCACGTTGGTGGATGCTTCTTCCGAAGCCGCAGCCACCATGGTCGTCACCTGCTGCGCGCGCTCGGCGGTCGACGTCAGCGTGCCGGCGGAGGCTTCGAGTTCGGTCGAGGCCGACGACACCGTTTCGACGATCTCGCCGACCGCGGTCTCAAAGGAATCCGCCAGCCTGACCATATCGGCCTTGCGCTGCTGCGCCGCGATCTGGTCCTGCCTCATCTTGGCTTCGGCCTCGTCGCGCGCCTTCTGTTCCGAGACGACCTTGAATTTCTCGACGGCGCCGGCGACCGCGCCGAGTTCGTCCTTGCGGCCGAGACCCGGCAGCACCACCGCGAAATTGCCGCCCGCGAGTTCCTCCATCGACACGCTCAGCGCGCGCATCGGACGGGCGATCGTGAAAAAGGAGAACACGGAAGTGCCGATCAAGAGGAGGATCGTGCAGAGACCGACTGCCATGGACTCCCGTTCGGCGGCGGCCATTTCCCGAGTGGACCGGGCCGCTTCCTGATCCACGCCCTGCTTGGCCGACTCGACGATCTGGTTGGCGAGAGATTCCAGTTCGGCCGCAATCGGCAGCGTCACTTCGCGGGCAATCCGGATCGCTTCTTCATTCAGTTTGGTAGTCCGCGTGGCGGCGTCGGACCCGCCCGCCGCAGCTACAGCTTCACCGCGAACCGATGCGATCTGTTGGGCTGCTTTCGCATAGTCTGCTGCCCTGGTCTTGAGCTTCTCGGTGCGTGCGCGGATTTCTCCGGGGCCAGACAATTGCAGCATCTCGTCTGCAAAACGGTTCACCGATTTGAGCCGCGCCGCCAGATAGTCATTGGCCCTCTGCAGATCTGCCGCACTGTTTGCGAGACGGAGATCACGGACGCCGGTCTGCATGCCACGAATCGACGCCTTCGCGTCCACCCCATCTCGCGTGATCGTCTGCTGCGCCGACTTGCGCACATCCGCGTCGCGCATCGCCGCGTTGGCCCGCATCTGGCTGACCACCATCACGACGACGAGCAGGACACCGAGGGCCGAGGCGATGCCGAGCTTGGCACCGATCGACAGATTCAGAATGAGACGGGACATGAGTAGCGTCCTTGAAAAAAAGCGTCGGTGAAATCGCAGCGATGCCGTTGTTTCCCGCGCAGCGGGATCACGGTTGAAAAGCGCCGGGCCGGATAATCGGACGAGCCGGTTCGTTGCGAACGAAGGGCTCCTGCGGCGGCTTCGCCACAGAGCGACACTCATGCCGCCAAGGTTTCATACGATGGTTAATCAGGGGCTAAGCGGAGAGACTTGGGGAAATCGTAGAACTACGGTATCGCCGCTCGTTTCGCCGGTATCACGACTGACTGTCCGTATTCTTACGTGCCGCCGACAAGGTCTGCTGCGGCGTTTCGCCAAACAACTCGCGATAGAGTGCTGTGAACTCGCCCATGTGCCAGAAGCCGTTCACGAGTGCGACCGCCTTGATCGATTGCACCGACGCTCCCCGCAGCAGTTGCTGACGTACGTTCCACAGCCGCCGCAGCCGCATATAACGATGCATGCTCATGCCGCGAATCGCAACCACGGCGTTATGCAGCGTCCGTACCGAGACCCCAAGCTGTCGTGCCACGTCGGCGCTGTACAGCGTCTTGCCGGCGTTCGCGGCGACGAACTCATCGAACCTTCGGACAAGCGCCAGATAGTGGCTCAAGCTCAGGCGCTTGCCTTCGGACGCCGGCGATGCCGCAGCCATCGCCAGATCGACCGCCTGCAGGATCGATTCTTCAACACTCCCGATCACATCAGGCTGAGCGAGGGTATCGGGCGAATGCGACGCGAGCATCAGAACATCGCGCAACGTCGTGCGAAGCGCCTCCAACTTGGCGGGTTCCGTTGCGATCAACTGAGCGCGGTCGAGCTCGCCCGGCCAGCCGCGATCATCGACGGAATCGAAATTCACGAGGGCGACCAGATTGGCCTGCTGCTCCACGATCTCACACTGTGCCCTGCCCTTGACCATCAGGAGCGCCGGCGCGCGGCCCTCCACACCGTTCAGGATCAGCGAGCCCGCATCGTCCATCATCAGACCGATGATCGCGCCGGTCGTGGAATATTGGATCTGAAGAATCCGCGGAAATGTCCGCTGCAGATAGACCGTGCAGGTTTTCAACCTCAGCGACGCGAACGATGCGGCGAAGTCCCGGTGATCGAGCGGAATGCTGCTTGCCTGACCCAATCCTTCGATGCTCCGGAAATGATCGATATCCGGAGACCGGCTGATCTTCACGAAGTCAGACTCAACTAGTTCATCAAGCAACGACACGCGGCGGGTCATCCGAGCCGTCGGTAGCGATCGTCGCAACAACGAAAAAAACGCTAGCCGGGATTGAGAGGGATCATATGCGCAACTTGACCATGGCGGATGGGTGCCTCGATGCGCCCTGCCATCGGATGAAGCGTCTTGAGTTCTGGCGCGTCTTCATTGACGCAGAACACATGGCATCGGATCTTCTGGCATCAGACCTTCACGATGCCTTTGTGTATTACCAGTTTTTCCCGATTTCGGAAATCCGTTCGCCACATTCGGCATCAGTTTCGCCCAGGGCGATTGGTCGACCGATGCCGCAATCGCAATTTTGCGATCTAGGGATGTCTACCGCTCCTCGTGCAGCCGAAAAGCGCTCCGCTTGCGACAGCTCACGCTTCTGATTCGCGTCGTCAGCGATCGCAAAGCCGGCTGAGACGCCGGCTTCGGACTGAATAGTCAGCGCGATCAGGCCGCCCGCACCGAGTCGAGGAACCTGCCGACCTCGAGCTTGAGGCGGTTGCTGTCGCCCGACAGCGATTGCGCCGCCGCAAGCACCTGCGAGGACGCCGATCCGGTTTCGCTGGCGCCGCGCTGCACGTCGCCAATATTGGAGGATACCTGCTGGGTACCCATGGCCGCCTGCTGCACGTTGCGGGAGATCTCCTGCGTCGCGGCGCCCTGCTCTTCCACGGCGGCTGCGATGGTCGACGAAATCTCCGACAGTTTTTCAATCGTGCCGCTGATGGCCTGGATCGCGTTCACGGACTCCTGGGTCGCGGCCTGGATGCTTGATATCTGTTGTCCGATCTCGCCGGTCGCTTTCGCGGTCTGTTCCGCAAGCGCCTTCACTTCCGAGGCTACGACGGCAAAACCGCGGCCGGCCTCGCCGGCGCGCGCCGCCTCGATGGTGGCGTTGAGCGCGAGCAGGTTGGTCTGGCCCGCGATGGTATTGATCAGTTCGACGACATCGCCGATGCGGGTTGCCGCCTTCGACAATTCGCTGACGCGGTCGTTGGTGACGCGCGCCTGATCGACGGCGTCATTGGCCATCCGCGCCGATTCCTGCACCTGACGGCTGATCTCGGTGACGGACGAGGCCATCTCCTCGGTGGCGGAGGCCACCGATTGCACGTTGGTGGAAGCTTCCTCTGAGGCCGCCGCGACTGCGCTCGTGAGTTCCTGCGCGCGCTCCGCGGTCGCGGTCAGCGTGCCCGCGGATACTTCGAGCTGGCTCGATGCCGACGAAACGGTCTCGACGATCCGGCCGACCGCAGTCTCGAAATCGTCGGCCATCTTGTTCATGTCCGCCTTGCGGCTCCCGACGGCGCGGGTCTCGGCCGCGCGTTGCTCGGCCTCCAGCGACTGACGCGCGACGGCATTGCTCTTGAAGATCTCGACTGCCTTGGCCATCTCGCCGACCTCGTCGCCGCGTCCGACGCCGGGCACCTCGACGGCAAGGTTGCCGCCGGCGAGATCGTTCATCGCGACCGTCATCCGTTGCAGCGGACCGGTGACGCTACGCGCCACAAAGATCGACACCACGAGCATAAACAGCAGGATCACGCCGGAAACGATCAGGGACCGCTGGGTCGAAGCCCAGGCCTGCGCCTTCAGGTCGTCGATGTAGACGCCGGTGCCGACGAGCCAGTTCCACGGCGCGAAACCGACCACGTAGGACAATTTCGGCTGCGGCTTGTCGAAGCCCGGCTTGGGCCACTCATAGGGGACGAAGCCTGAGCCGCTCTTTTTGACCGTATCGACGAAATCGACGAACAACAGTTTGCCGTTCGGATCCTTGTAGCTCGACAGGTCGTTGCCGTTCATTTCCGGCCTGATCGGATGCATCACCATTTTCGGATGCATATCGTTGATCCAGAAATAGTCGTTGTTGCCGTAGCGGAGCGCGGCGATCCGCGCCATCGCGCGCTTCTGCGCGTCGGCGTCCGAAACGCCGCCCTTCTGCGCCGCGGCATGCTCTTCCTTGATGATGCCGAGCGCGAGGTCGCCGAGGTGCCGCAGCTCGATCTGCTTCTGCTGGTCGAGGCTCGATGCCAGTTCGCGCGATTCGAGAAAGGTCACGCCCAGGAGCCCGATGAAGCTGAGGCAGATGAGCGCATAGATCTTTCGGCCAACCGTCATCCTGGCCCGACGTATCATTCCAAACATGTCTTATCTCCACGCGACGACGGGTGTCGTCCGCCCCATTTCGCGGAATCGTATATGTCAGCGGCTTTCTTCCCGTTAATTTCTGCTCAGTAGATATACTGAGTTTCCGTTAGCCGGGCGCCACGCGGCCGACGCCAAGAAGTTTGGCGGGATTCAGGGGGAGGATGCGAACTGACGACGTCGGAGCCGGCTTTGCCGCGGGTTCTGAACATCAAAAACCCGCCCCTTGTTCAGGGGCGGGCTGTTTGGTTTGCGGTCTATCGGCTGATTACGCCGCGCGCACCGAGCCGAGGAACTTGCCGACTTCGGCCTTGAGGCGGTTGGAGTCCTGCGACAGCGACTGGGCCGAGGAGAGCACCTGCGTCGAGGCCGTGCCGGTTTCGCCGGCGCCGCGCTGCACGTCGGTGATGTTGGAGGAGACCTGCTGGGTGCCACGGGCCGCCTGCTGCACGTTGCGGGAGATTTCCTGGGTGGCGGCACCCTGCTCTTCCACGGCGGCCGCAATGGTCGAGGATATCTCGGACAGCTTCTCGATCGTGGCGCTAATCGCCTGGATCGCCCCGACCGATTCCTGAGTGGCGGCCTGGATGCCGGTGATCTGCTGGCCGATCTCGCCGGTCGCCTTCGAAGTTTGTTCCGCCAGCGCCTTCACCTCGGACGCCACGACGGCAAAACCGCGGCCGGCGTCGCCGGCGCGGGCCGCCTCGATGGTGGCGTTGAGCGCCAGCAAATTGGTCTGTTCGGCAATGGTGTTGATGAGTTCGACCACCGCGCCGATGCGCGCGGCCGCCTTCGACAATTCGCTGACCCGGTCATTGGTGGTGCGGGCCTGATCGACGGCCTCATTGGCCATCCGCGCCGATTCCTGGACTTGACGGCCGATCTCGGTGATGGACGAGGCCATCTCTTCGGTGGAGGAGGCCACCGATTGCACATTGGTTGAGGCTTCCTCGGAAGCCGCGGCCACCATCGTGGTCAGCTCCTGGGCGCGTTCAGCGGTCGCCGTCAGCGTGCCCGCGGAGGTTTCGAGTTCGGTCGAAGCCGCCGACACCGTCTCCACGATCTTGCCGACCGCGCCTTCGAAATCATCGGCGAGCTTGATCATTTCCTGCTTGCGCCGCTGCGCCGCGACCAGGTCCTGCTTGATCTTGGCCTCGGCTTCCTCACGCGCCTTCTGCTCGGCGTTCTCGCGGATGACGGTCACCGTCTTGGCGAGGTCGCCGATTTCGTCGCCGCGGGCGGCGCCGGGAATCTCGACATCGAGATTGCCGCCGGCCATCTTGCCCAATGCACCGTTCAGGCGCGTCATCGGACGTGCGACGCCGAGGAAGGAAAACACCACCGAGGCGATCAGCGACACGACGACGACGATCGCCATGATCAGGTTGATCTGGTTGGCACGCTCGGTATCGGCCATGACCTCGTCCTTGGAGACCTTCGCATCCTTTTGCGCGCCGGCGACGGTGGCTTCCATCAGGTGGGCGACGTCAGCGGCGGCCTTGACGGTCCGGGTGGCGATGATTTCGCTCTTCGACTGCTCGGTCCTGACGGCCTCCTCATTGGCGGCCAGGAAGCGCTTGACAATCGAGGAAAGGTTGCTGACCACGACCAGCAAATCCCGGTCATCGGCTTCGCCACGCAGCTTGTTGAAAACGTCCTTGAGCGAGGCCTCGGTCTTGGCCATCTCCGTGACCAGCTTGGCATCGCCGGTAGCGCCGAGCTTCCAGGCATTCGCCCGCAGCGCGTTCACCTTGCCATCGGCCTGAAACAACAAACGCTCGATCTCGAGGCGGTTGTCCAGCTTTTGCATGGCCGGCAACTTCATCTGGGTATCGACCGACTTGTTCCATTCCTCGGAAATGACCGAGCGCTTCTCGATCTGCGCCAGCAGCGTCGCCTGCGCCTTCGCGAGATCTTCCACTGCCGCAGCAAAGCCTTCCATCAACGCCTTGGTCTTCTGGAGTTGTTCCTTGGCTTCCGGCCGCTGGGCTATTGCCAGCGCCGCCTCCAGCTCCTTTGCCGCGCTCGCCTTGTGGCGCTGCAGATCGGAAAGGGCCTTCTCGACTTCAGCGGGAGTTCTCGCCAGGCGGACATCGTCGGCGGCAAGCTGAATCTTGCGCAGGTCGATATGCGCGGCGAGTGCATTATTCGCCACCTGCTGCGATCGCGCGGCGCGATCGCTGCCTTCCTCGATTCTCGATTCGGTGACCATCTGGTTGGCCACCATGCCGATCGCCAGCAAGACGCCGACCGCCCCGGCCAAGCCCAGTTTGTTTCCGATACGGTTGAGCTTGATCATGTCGACGACCCCAAATTTTCTGAAGCACATTTTCCGGGAAGCGGAAGTTGCGCCGCGACGGGACCAGCCTTGCGCGCGCGGCCCCAAAAGTACCGGCAGCCTAGCCGGGACCGGTTAATTTCCGCTTGCGTGAATTTACGGAATTCGGCTCGGGTTGCAGACCTACCAAATTCGCGCATCGCGCGAATCAAGCCCCGGCTCCCCGCCGGAAGCCGGCCGCGCGGCGGCCGTCAGGCCGCCCGGACCGAATCCAGAAACCGGCCGACCTCGAGCTTGAGGCGATGGCTGTCGCCCGACAGCGACTGCGCCGCCGAGAGCACCTGCGAGGAGGCGGCGCCGGTCTCGCTGGCGCCGCGCTGCACGTCGGAGATGTTGGAGGAAACTTGCTGGGTTCCGCGGGCGGCCTGCTGCACGTTGCGCGAAATTTCCTGCGTCGCCGCGCCCTGCTCTTCCACGGCAGCCGCGATGGCCGAGGAGATTTCTGCCAGCCGTTCAATGGTGCCGCTGATATCCTTGATCGCATTGACCGACTCCTGGGTCGCGCCCTGAATGCCGGCAATCTGCTGGCTGATCTCGCCGGTGGCTTTTGCCGTCTGCTCCGCGAGCGCCTTCACTTCCGACGCCACGACGGCAAACCCGCGGCCGGCGTCGCCGGCGCGCGCCGCCTCGATGGTGGCGTTGAGCGCCAGCAAATTGGTCTGGCCGGCGATGGTGTTGATGAGCTCGACGACGTCGCCGATACGGCTCGCCGCCTTGGACAATTGGCTGACCCGGTCGTTGGTGACGCGGGCCTGGCCAACCGCTTCGGTTGCCATCCGCGCCGATTCCTGCACCTGACGGCCAATCTCGGTGACCGAGGAGGAAAGCTCTTCGGTCGCCGATGCCACCGACTGCACGTTGGCAGACGCTTCCCCGGAAGCCGACGCCACCGTCGACGTGAGCGTCTGCGACCGTTCGGCCGTCGCCGACAGCGTGCCGGCGGAGGCCTCGAGTTGCGTCGAAGCCGACGACACCGTCTGCACGATTTCGCCGATCACGTTTTCAAAATTGCGGGTAATGCCGTCGACGCGGCGGCCGCGCTCGATCTTGGCTTCGGCGTCGAGCGCCGCAGCTTCGTCAGCGGCCTTCTTGGCAATCAGCGCCTGCTTGAATACCTGCAAGGTGTCCGCCATGACGCCGATTTCGGTCTTTTCGCCCTGATGCGGCACGTCCGCGCTCAGATCGCCTTTGCCCAGCGCCTGCATCGGCGTGACGATCGAGGCAATGCCGCTGGAAACGTCGCGAACCAGATAGTAGCTGACGGCGATACCGGCGACGATGGCCACACCCAGGATGGTCGCGAGCATCATGAAGGCGAATGTATAATTGTCGGCAGCCTCCTGCGCCGCTTTGTCGCCGCCCGCGTTGTTGAGGTCGATATCCTTCTTAAGGACTGCGTCGGCCTCGAGCCCGATCTTGTTCACGGTGGTCGTGTTCAGGTCGTGCGCTTCCGTCGGCATCTGGCCGGCCGCCTTGCGCGACAGCGCCATGACCTCCTCGGTGCCCTTCTTGTAGCGCTCCCACAACCTGACCCATTCGTTATAAAGCGCGCGCTCTTCCGGCGACGTAATCATCGGCTCATAGGCCGCACGGATCTTGGTGTTGGACTCGGTAACAGTCGCCAGCGTCTTCTCCATCGCCAGCTTTTCTTCCAGCGTCTCGGACAGCATGTGCTCGCGGATCACGTTGCGGTAGGTGACGACGCCGGCGCGCAGGTCTCCGAGCACGCGGACGCTGGGCAGCCAGCTCGTCGAGATGTCCACCGTGTTGGCATTGATGGCCCGCATGTTCCTGACCGCCAGCAGACCCATGCCCGTCATCGCGACGAGCAGGAAGGCAACGACAGTGATGATCTTGGTGCGGATCGAATAGCGTGCGAGCATGGCGGGAATCTCTTGGTTTTGGGCGCGACGGGACACGCCAAACGTGACGAGGCGGAGAAAGTCGGGGGAGGCAAAAGGATGCCGTTACAGAAATAAAACCCGGCACGTCCTCAGGTTGAGTTAACGACGTCGGGGTAAAAATACGTAGGCGCCAGACCGCACCGGCCCCGTGAAGGCCGGCGCAGCGATCAGCGCATCAGCTTCAGCGCATCGGAGAAAAATTCCGTGCCGCCGAAATTGCCCGATTTCAGCGCAAGCAGCATTTCGCCCTTGTCGGCGCCGACGGCGCGCAGAACCGGCACTCCTGCAGCGATTTCTTCGCCTACGAGGAATCCGGGAATGCCCAGGCGATCGACGACGGCGCCCGAAGTTTCACCACCGGCGACCACCAGCCGACGCACGCCTGAGCGCACCAAACCTTCCGCGATGTCCGCCATCGCCTGCTCGATGGCATGTCCGGCTGCATCGCGGCCATGCCGGGATTGCAGAGCTGCAACCTGGTCCGGCGTCGAGCTGCTGGCGATCAGGATCGGACCGTTGGTGATTCGGTCGGCAGCCCAGGCCAGCGCGCGACGCACCTCGCCGGGTCCGGCGATGATCTGTTCGGGATCGAGATGCAGCACGGCCATGGTCTTTTCGGCATTGGCGATCTGGGCCAGCGTCGCCTGCGAGCAACTCCCGGCCAGGCACGCCGCCGGCCCGCCGACCGGCGCGCCGGACGCCGCGCCAGCCGAAGCCGATTTGACCTTACCGGAAGCGACCAGCGACCGGGCCAGGCCGAGCCCGATGCCGGATGCGCCGACCGACAGGCGGTGATCCAACGCGACGGCGCCGATGGTCTCCAGATCGCGGTCGAACACGGCGTCGATGATCGCTGCGCCGATGCCCTTCCCAGCCAGATCGGCAAGACGCTCGCGAACGGCGTCCGCGCCGCGCGAAAGCGTGGCGAGGTCGACCAGCCCGACTTTGGTTTGGCTCTGGCGCGCCAGCACCCGCACCAGATTGGAATCGTGCATCGGGTTGAGCGGATGGTCCTTCAGCGGACTTTCGTTCAGCGGCACGGAACCGACGAACAGGTTGCCCTGATAGACGGTGCGGCCGGTTTCCGGGAAGGCCGGCGTCACCAAAACGATGGCGTCGCCGGAATCGGCGCGCAGCGCATCCATCACGGGACCGATATTGCCGGCGTCGGTGGAATCGAAGGTCGAGCAGATCTTGAACAGCACGTGGCCGGCGCCGCGGTCGCGCAGCCATTTTTCGGCGGCGCGGGAACGATCAACCGCAACATCAGCCTCGATCGAGCGGCTCTTGAGCGACACCACGACCGCGTCGACCTCCGGCAGCGCGAGGTCGTCCGACGGCACCCCGATGGTCTGCACCGTGCGCAGACCCTGACGGGTCAGCGTGTTGGCGAGATCGGAGGCTCCGGTGTAGTCGTCGGCGATGCAGCCCAGAGACAATTTCACGGCTTTACTCCGGCATAGGGCTTGAACCAGGCGAGGCCATCGGTGGTCTTGCCGCGCGGGTTGTATTCGCAGCCGACGAAGCCGCCATAGCCGAGCCGGTCGAGTTCAGTGAACAGGAATGGATAGTTCAGTTCCTCGCCGTCGGGTTCGTTGCGCGAGGGAATGCTGGCGATCTGGACGTGGCCTGTGATCGGCATCATCTCGCGCAGCCGCATGGTGACGTCGCCATGAATGATCTGGCAGTGATAGATGTCGAACTGCAGTTTTAGATTTGGAATCTTAAGTTCGGTGATCAGGTCGCGCGCGAAGCCAAAATCGTTGAGAAAGTAGCCCGGCACGTTGCGGGCATTGATCGGCTCGATCACGACGTCGAGGCTGTGGGCTGCGAAGAACTCCGCGGCCCACGTCACCGATTTATAAAACTGCTCGACGGCTTTCGGTTCGGTGCGATTGGCGATGCCGGCCATCAGATGCAGCCGCTTGACACCGGTCGCCTTCGCGTAAGGAAGCGCCGTCTCAAGGCTTCGCTTCAGATCGTCAAAACGCTCCGGCAGCGCCGCAAAGCCCTTTTCGCCGGCGTCCCAATTGCCCGGCGGCAGATTGAACAGCGCCTGCGTCAGGCCGTTGCGCTTCAGGGCGTCGCCGACGGCTTCGGCCGGATGGTCGTAAGGGAACAGGAATTCGACGGCGGTGAAGCCCGCTTTCGCCGCCGCCTCGAAGCGGTCGAGGAACGGCACGTCGGTGAACATCATGGAGAGATTGGCGGCAAAATGCGGCATCGAGCGTCCCCTTCTTGATCTTGCTGCTATTTCGGTTCGCCGGGCAGATGCGTGCCGGTGACGCGGGCATACATCCGCGCCACCGAGGCGTCGTCGTCGCGGCCCATGCCTGATGCGGCCGTCATCAAAAACATCTGTAGCGCGGCAGCGGCGACCGGCACCGGGAATTTTTGCGAGCGCGCCATGTCCTGAATGATGCCGAGGTCTTTGACGAAAATTTCGACCGCGCTGCGCGGCGTATAATCGCCGTCGAGCACATGCGGCATGCGGTTCTCGAACATCCAGGAATTGCCGGCGGATGCCGTGATCACCTCGTAGACCTTTCGGATGTCGAGGCCCTGCTTGGCAGCGAATGCGATGGCTTCCGATGCGGCGGCGATGTGCACGCCGGCCAGCAACTGGTTGATCATCTTGAACGCGGCGCCCTGGCCGGCGTCATCGCCGAGCTCGTAAAGTTTTGCGGCCATCGCATCGAGTGCCGGTCGGGCTTTGGCAAAGGCGGCCGGGCTGCCTGAGGCCAAAACGGTGAGTTCGCCCTGCGCCGCCCGCTGCGCGCCGCCGGAAATCGGCGCGTCGAGGTAGTGCCGCCCGGTGGCTTCCAACTGTTTGGCGAGCCGCCGCGCGACGTCGGGGTCCATGGTGGCGGAGGAGACGAATACCGCGCCCTTGCCAAGGGTTTCGGCGACGCCATTGGCGCCGAACAGGATGGTCTCGGTCTGGGTTGCGTTGACGACCACGCTGACGACGACGTCAGCGGCCTTGGCGGCTTCCGCTGGCGTCGCGGCACCCTTCCCGCCGTCAGCCACGAACCGTGCCACGGAGTCCGCCGAGACGTCGCAGCCGGTCACTTCGAGGCCGGCGCGGCGCAGCGAGGTCGCCATGCCGTACCCCATCGAGCCCAGCCCGATGACGGCAACGCGCGGTTTTGCGGATTCTGGCATGCGGCGGTCCCTCAATGTTTCATTTTGGCTGCGATCTGGCCGGCGGCTTTGCCTCTGGGTATCACGGCTTGGCCGCGCTGCCAAAGCGTGGGAAAAGGCGTCAAACGGGGTCGGTTCATGAGCGAAACAAAAATCCGGGAGGAAATCTGCCGCCT
The DNA here is from genome assembly GCF_003062295.1 of Bradyrhizobium algeriense. GTDB lineage: Bacteria > Pseudomonadota > Alphaproteobacteria > Rhizobiales > Xanthobacteraceae > Bradyrhizobium > Bradyrhizobium algeriense. Next base: position 146,810 of record NZ_PYCN01000017.1, read on the forward strand.
CGGCCGCTCGCTGTTCGAGCGCGGGCTGACGCCAGGCTCCTCGGGGAACATCAGCGTGAAACTCGACGATGGCGGCTGGCTGGTGACGCCGACCAACGCCTCGCTGGGCTCGCTCGACCCGGCGCGGATGTCACGGCTCGGGCCCGACGGACGGCTGGTTTCCGGCGACGCGCCGACCAAGGAAGTGCCGCTGCACACCGCGCTCTACCAGACTCGCGGCGCTGCGCGCGCGGTCGTGCATCTGCATTCGACCCACTCGGTGGCATTGTCGATGCTGCCGGAGATCGACCCCCGCGCCGCGCTGCCGCCGATGACGCCCTACTACCTGATGAAATGCGGCCAGACCGCGCTGGTGCCGTATTATCGTCCCGGCGATCCGGCTGTCGCCGACGCGATCAAGGGGCTGGCCGGAAAATACTCCTCCGTGCTGCTCGCCAATCACGGGCCGGTGGTATCTGGGGACACGCTGGAAGCTGCGGTGTTCGCGATCGAGGAACTGGAAGAAACGGCGAAGCTCTATCTGCTGCTGCGCGGGCTGAACCCGCGGTATCTCTCGCCGGAGCAGGTGAAGGATTTGACGAAGGTGTTTGGACTAGTGCTACCGGAGCATGGGCACGACTGATACGCTGATCGCGATTAGCGTAGCCCGGATGGAGCGCAGCGCAAATCCGGGGAGACAAACCGTACGCTGGCCCCGGATTTCGCTGCGCTCCATCCGGGCTACGAGATTGACCTCGCCCAACTACAGCCCCAGATACGCCTTCCTCACATCCGGATTGACGCGGATGTCTGCAGCGCTGCCCTGCATGAGCACGCGCCCCGTCTGCAGGATGTAGGCGCGGTCGGCGATTTCGAGACATTCCGACATGCGCTGCTCGACAATCAGCACGGTCATCCCCGCGTCGCGGATGCGTTTCACAGCCTGAAAGATTTCGTCGACCAGCTTTGGCATGATGCCCTGCGACGGCTCGTCCAGCATCAAGAGCCGCGGCCGCGTCATCAGCGCGCGGCCGATGGCCAGCATCTGCTGCTCGCCGCCGCTTAGCGTTTCGGCGCGCTGCTCCAGCCGCTCCTGCAGGCGCGGAAACAGCTTGAACACGAGATCGAGCGGCGTTTCGCGATCAGCCTGACCGCGATAGAGGTAGCTGCCGAGCCGCAAATTGTCGCGCACCGACAGGCGCGGAAACAGCCTTCGGTTTTCCGGCACGTAGGCGATGCCGCGCGAGGTGATGATGTGCTGGGCCATGCCGTCGATCCGCGCGCCGTCGAACGACACGGTGCCGGAGCGCGGGCGTTCCGCGCCGGCGATCGATTTCAACAGCGTCGACTTGCCGGCCCCGTTGGCGCCGGCGACGCAGACGATCTCGCCTTTTGCCACTTCGACGCTGACTGCCGAGATCGCGACCAGGCCTTGATAGGCGGTGGTGACTTCATGCACTGACAGCATGGCGATCCCCCAGATAGGCGGTGATGACCTTCGGATCACGAACGACGTCGGCAGGCTTGCCCTCGACCAGCACCTTGCCGAGATCGAGCACGATGGCGCGATCGACCAGCGGCATCACGATTTCCATGACATGCTCGACCATCAGCACGGTGACGCCGGTGTCGCGCACCTTGCGCACCAGTTCGACGCCGGTTTTCGCCTCGACCGGCGTCAGCCCCGTCAGAACTTCGTCGAGTAGCAACAGTTTCGGCTCGGTCGCCAGCGCGCGAGCCACCTCGAGCCGGCGCTTTTCAGACGGGACCAGATCGCTGGCCAGCACATTGGCGCGCGGGCCGAGGCCACAAAATTCCAGCACCTCATGCGCCTTGCGGCGGGCATCGCGCATCACGGTGGTGCGGACCAGCGCCCCGACGATGACGTTGTCGATGACAGTCATGGTCTCAAAACTCTTCACGACCTGAAACGTGCGGCCGATTCCGCGCTGACAGCGTTCCGCCGCCGGCAACGCGGTGACGTCCTGACCGTCGAAGATGATCGAGCCTTGGGTCGGCGGCAGTACGCCCGCGATCAGGTTGAACAGCGTCGACTTGCCGGCGCCGTTCGGGCCGATCAGGCCGACGATTTCGCCGCGCCCGACCGAGATCGAGACGTCGCTGTTGGCAACCAGGCCGCCAAAACGCTGCCAGACGCCTCGGGTTTCCAGAAGAGGCGTCGTCATCGGGCCGCCTCCTTACGTTTGAACGAGAACAGGCCGATCAGCCCCTGCGGCCGCGCCAGCGAAATCGCGATGATCAGGCCGCCATAGACGATCAGGTCGACACCACGGCCGGAGCCACCCATGTAGGAACGCGTCAATTCCGTGAGCGGGATCAGGATGACCGCGCCCAGCATCGGACCCCACAGCGTACCGATGCCCCCTAACACGGCCGGCAAGGCCATCAGCAGCGAGAGCTGAAAGCCCATGATGCTCTCGGGATCGATATAGGAGACGAACTGCGCATAGAAGCTGCCGCCGACCGCGACCAGGAACGCCGAGACCGCCGCCGCACCCATCTTGGAATTGAACACGACGACGCCGAGGCTTTCAGCCGCCTCCGGGTTGTCCTTTACCGCGCGCCACCAAAAACCCCATTTGGAATTTTCCAGCCACCAGGTGACGAACCAGGCGACGCAGGCCAGCGCCAGCGCGAAGTAGAAGTATGGCAGCTTGCTGCGTGGGAACTGGAATTTCAGCCAGCTGTCGCCGCGCACGGGAATCTCGATGCCCATTGCAGCACCAGCCCAATCCCAGTTGTGAAACAGCAATAGCCCGATCTCGGCGATGACGATGGTGGCGATGACGAAGTAATGTCCGCGCAGCCGGAAACAGGGGTAGCCGAGCGCCATCGCAATCAGCGCGGAGATCACGCCGCCGCCGAGCATGCCGAACCACGGCAGCACGCCGAATTTGGTGAACAGCAGCGCGGTGGTGTAGGCGCCAAGCCCGAAATAGAGCGCGTGGCCGAGCGAGATCTGTCCGCAATAGCCGGAAAGAATGTTCCAGCTCTGCGACAGCGCGCCCCACATCAGCGTCAGCACCATCATGTTCTGGACGTACACGTCCTTGACGAACAGCGGCACGACGGCTGCGATCGCGGCGAGAACACATGCGACGACGAGGTCGCGGCGGCGGCGTTCTGCGAAAGCGCTATCCATCACATCGATCCGAACAGGCCGCGCGGCCGGATGAAGACGACAAGGAGATAGACCGCATAGATGCCGACCGCCTTGAGCGAAGGCGGCAGCAGCAACGCGGTCGTGGCCTCGACGAGGCCGACGATGATGCCGCCGGCGAAGGCGCCGAACACGCTGCCGAAACCGCCGAGCGCCACCGTCACATAGGCGATCAGCGCGAATGAAGCGCCCACATCCGGATAGATGTAGAAGAAGATCGCCATGATCGCGCCTGATAGCCCCACCAGCGCCGCGCCCAGGCCCCAACCCAGCGCAAACACCTTGTTCTTGTCGATGCCGACCAGCGCCACGGCGCCGGCGTCCTCGCGGGTCGCTTCGAGCGCGCGGCCAAAGTCAGTGCGGTTGATGAAGAGATAGAGCGCGCCGAATGCTGTGATCGCGACCAGGGCGCCCACCAGTTGCGGCACCGGCAGGAAGATGCCGGCGACCGAGACGGTCTTGCCGCCGAGCCAAGAATGCGTGACGCTGCGATAGTCCGGCGTGAAGAAGTACTGCGCCAGGCCGCGCATGACGATGGCGAGGCCGAAGGTGGAGAAGATCTGCACCATGCCGGCGTTGGCCTTGGCGCGCACGGCAAAGCGCACGATCAATAGATAGACCACGGCGCCGAACACGAACAGTGCCGCCGCGACCAGCGGCGCCGACAGCAACGGGTCGATCGCGAAGAATGCGAACAGGAAGAACGTCGCGTACATCGCGATCATCAGGAATTCGCCATGGGCGAAGTTCACGACGTCCATCAGGCCGAAGATCAGCGCGAGCCCGACGGCGATGAGACCGTAGAGCAGTCCCATGAGGAGGCCGCTCGCCAGGCTCTGGATGATGGTTTCGGCGGTCATGGAAGTCGCTCCGTGGCCCACGCGCCATCGAGAGGGTCCGTCATTGCGAGGAGCGAAGCGACGAAGCAATCCATTCTTTCTTCGTGAGGAAAGATGGATTGCTTCGCTTCGCTCGCAATGACGGAGCGAAGCAGCCTCTGAATGATCTCGACTCTCATGTCCCGTCCCCCGCCCCCGCGTTATCAGGCCTACTTCATCGGCCAGACGGCTTCGGCAATCGCGGCCTGCGGCGGGAAGATGGTGACGAACTTGCCGCCGATATATTGCAGCAGCACCGGATCGGCGTCGTTGTTCTGGCCCAGCTCGTCGAACTTGACGCGCTTCCACGGCATGATGGTCTGCTCGCCCGGGATGTCGGTCGCGACCAGCGCCTCGCGGATCTTCTCGCCGTCAGTCGATTTGGCGCGGTTGATGGCTTCCGCCATCACCAGGAGGCCCATGAACTGCCGCGACGTGAGGTCGTTAAAATCCTTGCCCGACTTTTCCTTGAACATGGCGTTGATCTTGCCGACCATCGGCCGCTTGGCCGCGAGGTCGAGCGAGAAGCTGCCGCGCGAGATCACGCCTTCGAGCTTGTCGCCGACCGCATCATACAGCGCCTTCTCGGAGAAGCCGGCGTTCTGGGCGACGATCGCGTTCGGCTTGTAGCCGAGCTCGGCCATGGTCTTGACCAGCAGGATGCCGTCGGTGGTGTAGCTCGAGGGCATCAGCACGTCGGCGTTCGCCGTCTTGAGCTGCTGCACTTCCGCCGACAATGAGGGAGAATTGGAGCGATACTTGATGTCCGTGACGATCTTGTAGCCGCGATCGCCAGCCAGCTTGATCTGGGTGTTGGCGGAATCGGTGCCGAAGATGGTGTCTTCGTGGAACAACGACAGCGTGTCGATCTTGGTGCCCTTCTTCTTCATGGCGTCGAAGAAATTGAACATCGCGGCCGAGAACATTTCGTCATGTGGCGCTGCGCGGAAATAGAACTTGAGACCGCGCTTGTGCAGACTCGGCGAGGAATTGTCGGCCGAGATGAACGGGATCTGGTAGCGCTCGCAGACCTGGCTGACGGTCACCGCGACCGAGCTCTGATAGGTGCCGATGACGGCGCAGACCTTCTCCTGCGTGATCAGGCGCTCGGTCTCGGCACGGCCCTTCTGCGGATCGGCCTGGTGGTCGGCGAATACGAGGCGGATCTTGGCGCCGCCGAGGCCGGGCAACCCCTCGCCCTTTGCCAGCGGCAGATCGAAATCGTGATTCTTGTTGATGATGTCGAGCGCGGTCTCGTACGACTTCTGGGCATCGACACCCATCTGGGCGCTGGCGCCGGAGAACGGATAGATCACGCCGATCACCACTTCGGAAGTTTGGGCACGGGCGGCGATCGGGCCGAGCGCTGCGGCAGCAGTGGCTCCAAGCAGTACGTTTCGGCGCGTGATATTCATGGCGATATCCTTTGTTGGATGGCGACTATCGATGAAACGGGCGAAGGTTACGGTAAAGCCTCAATGATCAGCAGGAACTGCATCAAAGCACGGCAAGCGCTTTGTTCCTGAGATCGGTCACAAGCATCAATCCGGGCGCATGCGTAATCGCAAACGGCACCTTCGCGGCCTGGATGACAGATTGCGGGGTCACGCCGCACGCCCAGAACACCGGAATTTCGTCCGCCTCGACCGGCACCGGATCGCCGTAGTCGGGTTTGGCGAGGTCGGCGATGCCGATCGACTCGGGAAGACCGATATGAACCGGCGCACCGTGCACCGAGGGGAAGCGCGAAGTGATCTGCACCGCGCGGATCGCGTCCGCGGGCTTGAACGGCCGCATCGTCACCACCATCGGACCGGCAAACGGACCCGCGGGGCTGCAGGCGATATTGGTGCGGAACATCGGCACGCGCACATCGCGCTCGATATGGCGGATCGGCAGACCTTCCTCCAGCAGCGCCTCCTCGAAGGAGAACGAGCAGCCGAGCACGAAGGCGACGAGATCGTCGCGCCAGTGCGCCATGATGTCGGTCGGCTCCTCCACGATTTCGCCGTCGCGCCACACGCGATAGCGCGGCAGGTCGGTGCGGATGTCGAGGTCGATGCCGAGGGCGGGAATGCGGGGATCGCCGACCTCGGACATGCCGATGATCGGGCACGGTTTGGGATTGAGCTGGCAGAAGCGATGAAAAGCGCCCGCGAATTTTTCCGGCAGGATGGCGAGATTGCCCTGGACGAAGCCGTTGGCGACGCCCGCCGTGTGATGGGCCATGCCGCTGCGGCAGGCATGCCGGGCCGCGACGCTCGGCGATAAATCCGCCGTATCGTGACCGCGTGTTTCCGTCCTCGCCAAGCCGGTCATCGTTGTCCCCGCTTCCATTCTTGTCGACATCTACTCCCGCATATGGCTATGATAATGTCTAATCGTCTTTTTTAATCAAGTTAGATAAATCCAAATTATCAACCTGCGACCAGAGGGTGCATGACTGATTTCAAGGCAATTGAGACTTTCATGTGGGTAGTGACGCTCGGCAGCTTCCGCGGCGCGGCGCAAAAGCTCAACACCACCCAGCCCGCAATCTCGCAACGGATCGCCCAGCTCGAACGCGAGGTGGGTGTAAAACTCCTGCAGCGCGACCGCCGCATGGTGCTGCCGACGCCGAGCGGGCGCCAATTGATGGTCTATGCCGAGAAGCTGATCGGGCTGCGTTCGGAAATGCTGGCGGTGGTCGGCGACCGCTCGGCGATGCGCGGCGTGCTGCGGCTTGGCGTCGCCGAAACCATCGTTCACACCTGGCTGCCGCAGCTCATCAAGAGCGTCAATCACGCCTACCCGAACCTCTCGCTCGAGATCGAGGTCGACATCACCTCGAACCTGCGCAACCGGCTGCTCGCGCAGGAAATCGAACTCGCTTTCGTGCTCGGGCCGCTGACGGCGCCGATGGTCAACAATCGGCCGCTGTGCGATTATTCCGTGGGCTTTCTGGCGAGCCCGTCGCTCGGCCTCGGCAAGCAGGCGCTGACCCTGCACGATCTGGCGAAATTTCCGATCATCACCTTTTCGCGCCGGACCCAGCCCTATGAGATCGTGCGCTCCCTGTTCAACCGCCCTGATCTGCCGCCGATACGCCTGCATGCCAGCGCCTCGCTCGCAACCGTCATCCACATGGCGATCGAAGGCCTCGGCATCGCCCTGATACCTACCGCGATTGTCGAGGGCGACATGGCAGACGGGCGGTTGCAATTGTTGTCGACCAATCTGCAGCTGGCCCCGCTGACATTCTCGGCAAGCTGGCTCGCCTCCCCCGACACGGTCGCGGTGGAGCGCGTGGTCGAACTCGCCGCCAGCCTTGCGCGCGGCGGCGTCATTGTTGACGCGCCGCGCGAGGCGCGTCATTGAAAAAGCGCGGCTCGCGTATCGTCTGAACTTCGGAACGGTCAATGACAAAAATCACCTCCAACCTGCAAATCGATTCCGCCCGCCTTTGGGACACGATTCACGAAACCGCCAAATTCGGCGCCACCCCGAAAGGCGGCGTGCGGCGGCTGACGCTGGGGCCTGAGGATAAGCAGGTGCGCGACTGGTTCCGCGCGCGTTGCGAGGCCGCGGGGCTGGAAGTCCATGTCGATGCGCTGGGTTCGATGTTCGGCCTGCGCAAGGGCCGCGACATGTCGAAGGCTCCGATCGGCCTCGGCTCCCACCTCGACACGCAGCCGACCGGCGGCAAATATGACGGCGTGCTCGGCACGTTGGCCGCGCTGGAGGTGGTCCGTACGCTCAACGATGCCGGGATCGAAACCGAGACGCCGATCTGCATCTGCAACTGGACCAATGAGGAAGGCTCGCGGTTTGCGCCGGCAATGATGGCGTCGGCGGCTTACGTCGGTGATTTCACCACTGACGACATTTTGTCGCGTAAGGATGCCGAGGGCATGACAGTCGCGCAGGCGCTCGACAGCATCGGTTACCGCGGCGCGACCCCGGTGGGGACGCAGAAATTCTCCGGGTTCGTCGAACTGCACATCGAACAGGGGCCGATCCTCGAGGCTGAAAACAAGACCATCGGCGTGGTCGATTCCGGCCAGGGCGTGCTCTGGTATGACGGCAAGATCACCGGTTTCGAAAGCCACGCCGGATCGACGCCGATGCCTTTGCGGCGCGACGCGTTGGCGACGCTGTCGGAAATCGTGCTGGCGATGGAGGCGATCGCGAAGAAGCACGGCCCCAAGGCCGTCGGCACCGTTGGCGAGGCGGTGATTGCCAACCCCTCGCGCAACGTCATTCCCGGCGAGATCGCCTTCACGGTCGACTGCCGCAGCGCGGATGCCGCCATCATGGATGCGCTGGATAAGGATTTGCGCGCCGCGATTGCCGAAATCGCGGCGCGGCGCAAGGTCGAGGTCCAGTTCGATCTGATCTGGCGCAAGCCGCCGACGCATTTCGATCCCAAACTGGTAGACGCGGTGGAGAACGCCGCGAAGATGCTGGGGCTTTCGCATCGCCGCATTACCTCCGGCGCCGGCCACGATGCCTGCAACCTCAACACCGTGATCCCTGCGGCAATGGTGTTCGTGCCGTGCAAGGACGGCATCAGCCACAACGAACTGGAAGACGCCACGCAGGCCGATTGCGCGGCAGGCGCCAATGTGCTGATGCATACCGTGCTGGCGCTGGCCGGCGTCGCATCCTGATAAATAGAGCCTGATAAATAGAATTTGGGGAAATGCCATGCGTGGAGTTTTCGTCGACGCCAATGAATCGCTGGCCGTGATCTTCGAGCGGCTGGAGAAATCAGGCGATCCCAAGGTCGTAATCCACCGGAACCCCGACATCACCTCGGATCAGTATCCCCAGATACTCGATGGCGCCGAGATCGCGATCGTCGATCACACCGCACTGCCGACGGATGTCGCGAAGAAGTGCACGGGCTTGAAGCACGTCGTGTTTCTCGGCACCGGCGCACGCAGCTACATGAACCCGGAAGAGCTCGCCGGGCTCGGGATCGAAGTACATCTGATCAAGGGCTATGGCGATACCGCCGTGGCGGAATGCGCTGTCGCGCTGATGTGGGAGGGCGCGCGCGGCCTCGCCAAGATGGACCGCGGGATCCGCGCCGGCAACTGGCTGCGTGATGACGGCATGCAGCTGACGGGCAAGACGCTGGGCCTGATCGGCTTCGGCGGTATCGCCGCCGAGGTCGCCCGCATTGCGATCGGCTCAGGCATGCGCGTCATCGCCTGGAACCGGTCGCCGAAGAAACATCCGAAGGTCGAGTTCGTCGATCTCGATGAATTGCTGACCGAGAGCGACGTCGTTTCGATCCATCTGCTGTTGAACGACGAGACGCGCGGACTGATCTCGGCCGCCTGCATCGAGGCCATGAAGCCCGGCGTCATCCTGGTCAATACCGCGCGCGGCGCAATCGTTGATGAAAAGGCGATGATCGATGCGTTGAAGTCTGGCCAGATCCGCCATGCCGGCCTGGATGTCTTCAACATCGAGCCGCTGCCGGCGGATCATCCGCTCACGAAACTGGAGAACGTGACGCTGTCGGCGCATTCGGCGTTCCGCACGCCGGAGGCGAGCGAGAACTTGATGCGCGCGGCGTGGGAGCACTGCCGGCGGATCGTGAAGGGAAAATAGCAGCACCGGGGATACGCGTTTGAACCGACCGGCGCCGCCTCGCGACAACAGACAGCGTCGCGGCCCGCGGCCGCCCATGAGGTTCACATGCTGTAACTGGTCAAGAAGCCGTTATTCAATCGCGGCAAGCCTGCAGACCCCGCTGGTTCCCACCTGCAACGGCTCGCCATCTACGAGCATGAGCTTGGCGAACGCGAATATACGTTCAGCGACGCCAGCGATCGCCGCATCGACGTGCACGCCTTTGGTCGCGATTTCGTGCCGGATTGCGAAGAAGGTTCGGATGAAGGCTACGTTCTTCTGACCAATGGCATGAGCGAATATCGCATGGCCGTACCGGATCAGGCAGAGGCGAAGGTTCGCGCCGAACTGATGTGGTACGTCCGCCAAGCCACACCGGAAGTCAGCGCCACGCTGCGCTGGCTCGCCACGGTGCCGCTCCTCGACAGCACCTGGTTCGGGTTCGGACACAGGGTGCCGATGCCGGAGCCGCCTATGCCGGGCACGGACTTCAAAACATTCCTGTTTCTCACGCCGGTCATTACCCCGGACCAGCGTATCGCGGAGCAACTTTCGATCGCGGGAGACGCGATAGAGATACTGACCGTGAACCTGATCTCCGACCGCGAGTACGGCCTGATCAAGAACGAGGGTATCGGCGCGTTTCTCGATCTTCTCGATGAGAATGATTACCCGCCGATTTTCGATCCGTCGCGGAGATCGTACGTGTAATTTTGACGTAGACGATCGCTGTCCCTTCTCCCCTTGTGGGAGAAGGTGCCGAAGCGAAGCGTAGGCGGATGAGGGGTTCTCTCCGCGGAGACAGACCCCTCATCCGGCGCTGCGCGCCACCTTCTCCCACAAGGGGAGAAGGAAGAAGTGCCCTACTCCACCATGTCAGCCACAGCCTTGCCACATGCCGTCGTGTCGGCGTTGCCGCCGAGGTCCCGCGTCCGCAGCGTCCGTTCACCGAGCGTGCGTTCGATGGCGCCGACGATCGAGGCCGCCGCCTGCTTCTCGCCGAGATGCTCCAGCATCATCGCGCCGGACCAGATCATGCCGATCGGGTTGGCGATGCCCTGGCCTGCGATGTCGGGCGCCGAGCCGTGCACCGGCTCGAACACCGACGGGAAATTGCCTTCCGGATTGATGTTGCCCGACGGCGCGATGCCGATGGTGCCGGTGCAAGCGGGGCCCAGGTCCGAGAGGATGTCGCCGAACAAATTGGAGCCGACCACGACGTCGAACCAGTCGGGATGCAGCACGAAATTCGCGGTGAGGATATCGATGTGGTACTTGTCCCACTTCACTTTGGGATAGTTCTTCGCCATCGCCTCCACGCGCTCGTCCCAATAGGGCATCGTGATCGAGATGCCGTTGGACTTGGTCGCCGAGGTCAGATGCTTCTTCGGGCGTGACTGCGCCAGATCGAAAGCAAATTTCAGGATACGGTCGACGCCGACGCGCGTCATCACGGTCTGCTGCGTCACGAATTCACGGTCGGTGTCCGGGAACATGCGGCCGCCGACGGAAGAATACTCGCCCTCGGTATTTTCGCGCACCACCCAGAAATCGATATCGCCGGGCTTGCGGTTGGCGAGCGGCGACGGCACGCCGGGCATCAGCCGCACCGGACGCAGATTGACGTACTGGTCGAACTCGCGCCGGAATTTTATCAGCGAGCCCCACAAGGAAATGTGATCGGGGATCTTCGCCGGCCAGCCGACCGCGCCGAAATAGATCGCGTCGTGCTTGCCGATTTTCGCCTTCCAGTCCTCCGGCATCATCTCGCCGTGCTTTTCGTAATAGTCCCAGGACGCGAAGTCGAAATGATCGAAATGAACGGACACACCGTGCTTTTTCGCCGCCGCCTCCAGCACGCGCAGGCCTTCCGGGACCACTTCCTTGCCGATGCCGTCACCGGGAATGACCGCGATCCGATATTGCTTTGTGGCGCTCATCGAGAGTTTCCTTGTTGTCTTGTCAGGCGGCTAATGCCGGTTATTTGATTGCCTTGCAATGGACCAAACCTGCCGCCTGCGCAACGCTGCACTGCAATGTTGACCGCCATGGCGCCGCAAGCCTAACAATTTGCGGCCCCCTCTTCCTGCCTCCCTCACCGAAGCGAGAAATCCCATGGATCTGCACCTGCGCGGCAAGCGCGTCCTGATTACCGGCGCCTCCAAGGGCATTGGCGCGGCCGCAGCCGAAGCCTTTGCCGAAGAAGGCTGCGACGTCATGCTGGCCGCCCGCAACGGCGAGCAGTTGAAGGCCCTCGCCGAGCGGCTGCGCTCGGCGCACCAGATCGGCGCGACCGCCCATGTCGTGGACCTGCGCAAGCCCGACGACATTGCAAGGCTCGTCAAGGACGCCGCCGATATCGACATCCTCGTCAACAATGCTGGCGATATCCCGGGCGGCTCGATCGACAAGATCGACGAGGCGACCTGGCGTCACGCCTGGGAGCTGAAAGTGTTCGGCTATATCAACCTCACCCGCGCAATCTACGCGCAGATGAAGGCGCGTGGGCACGGCGTCATCGTCAACGACATTGGTGCTGCCGGTGAAAAGTTCGACGCCAACTACATCTGCGGCAGCGCCGGCAACGCCGCGCTGATGGCGTTCACCCGCGCGCTCGGCGGCAAGAGCCTCGCCGACAATATCCGCGTGGTCGGCATCAATCCCGGCCCCGTCGGTACTGACCGCCACGTCACGTTGCTGAAGACCCGGGCAAAGAACCAGTTCGGCGACGAGAACCGCTACAAGGAATTCCAGAAAGGCATGCCGCTTGGCCGCCCTGCGCATGCGCGCGAGATCGGCGACCTCATGGCGTTCCTGGCGTCGGATAGATCTGGGTACACGTCGGGGGTGATCTACACGGTGGATGGTGGGTATACGGCGGGGTGGTAACCCGCGGGGCCACCTACTCGACCTCATGCCGAGGAGCCGCGCAATTGCGCGGCGTCTCGAAGGATGGGCCACAAGGGGACGAAAACAAGGGCAAGGAGTAAGCGGCCTGGGTCTTGCTTTGAGTACAGCGTAACAGGAAGGAGCTTCGTCGATGTCTGAGGCTGTACGCGGCCTATTCGACCGGTGGGAGCGAGTTTGGCATGAAGGCCAATACGATCTGATCCCGAGTTGCGTCGGATCGCACTACATCCGGCATGACGAAAAGGGCGACCGGACGGTGACGCGGGAGACCTACGCGGCGGAACTCGCAGCTATCCACAAGGAGCGACCGGGCACCCGCGTCGTCGTGTACGATCACTCATTCACAGATGACCGTGCGTGGTTTCGCTTCTCGTTCGTGTGGCCTGATCCCACAACTGGCGAGCGCCGCAGCCGGGCGGGGATGCAAAGCTACCGGATCGAGGGCGGCAAGCTCGCCGAGACCTGGATTACGCTACTCCTACCAGGCACCGCATGGACGGATGCCACTGCCCAGGAGCGTTGGACGGTGAAGCGTCCTGTCTGATCCATCCTTGTCAGTATTGCAATTCCTCGCCATGAGGGTCGGACAGGCGTCAGTGCGGCTAATTCTGGCCGGTCGTTCGCTCGAACAATTGCCGGACCAGCGTCGTGATCCGTCCCCTCGGCGACATCATTTCGTGCATGATGGTGAAATGGTTCGCACCCGGAATTTCCTCATACGTCACCGGCAAGCCGTATCTGGCACGGTGGCCGGCGAAGTCTGCGGTCTGCTTGCGCAATAGCGGCAGCTCGGCGCTGCCGACCACCAGCGACAGCGGTTTTGGCGGACCGCCTTCCTGCATCATCGGCGAGTTGCGGCGAGAGGTTGCCTCATCGGCTCTCAGCTTTTCGTTGAGGTAGCTGTGGCGGATCGGCTCGAGGTCGTAGATGCCTGATATGGCCATGCCTGCCCTCACCTTCGGATGCGACAGCACCATCGAGGTAAGATGCCCGCCGGCGGACCAGCCGGAAACCACGATGCCTCCGGCCGCGGCACCCAGCGCAGGCAATTGCCCGGTGAGGAAATCAATGCCGGCGTAGATTTCGGCGACGATTTCGTCCAGCGCAGCCTCCGGCGCCAGCGTATAGCCGATCAGCGCGACATTGATGCCATGCGCCATCGGACCTTCGGTAACGACGGTGAAGACTTCCTTGGCCCGCGCCTGCCAGTAGCCGCCGTGAATGAACAGCAGCGTCGGCGCGTTGTCGGCGGCCTTCAGGAAATCGATCCGGTTGCGCTCGCGCGGGCCATAGCGCAGGTCGAGATGCCCGGGGAAACGCTTGCGCATCGCGGCGGAGCGCTGCTCCCAGCCGGCGACCATCTCCATGCTGCCGGGCGCGGCGACGGCATTATTAAGGCCGAGGTCGCGCGCCTCCTGGCTCATCGCGCGCCAGTCCAGCGCGGAAAACAATGTCGTCATGCAGATATCTCCAGTCGGCTACGACTCTGGTGCGTTTCCACTTTGCCAAAAAATGTTCTACAGCACCACCTGCGATCAAGAAACGGAAACGAACGGAGACTGCGAAGTGGCTGATCAGGGGCTGGTGCGTGAGACGGCGTGTGCCGTCGTCGGCAAACTGAAATCGGGCGAAGTTACCCCACTCGACCTGCTCGACGTGCTGGAAAAACGCATCGCCGAAGTCGACGGCAAAGTCAACGCGCTGCCGACGCTGTGCTTCGATCGCGCCCGCAAGCACGCGACCGCGCTGATGAAGAAGCCGGCCAGCGAACGCGGGCTGCTCGCCGGCCTTCCGATCCCGATCAAGGACCTGACCAGTGTCGCCGGCGTCCTGACCACGCAGGGTTCGCCGATCTACAGGGATAATATCCCGGCGAAGTCGGATATCCTGGTCGAGCATCTCGAAAGCAATGGCGGAGTGATCTACGCCAAGTCGAACACGCCGGAATTCGGCGCCGGCGCCAACACCTTCAACGAAGTGTTCGGCCCGACCCGCAATCCCTGGGACACGTCACGCTCCGCCGCCGGCTCCTCGGGCGGTGCGGCAGTGGCGCTCGCCACCGGCACCGCATGGCTGGCGCACGGCTCCGACATGGGCGGTAGCTTGCGCAACCCCGCGAGCTTCTGCGGCATCGTCGGATTGCGGCCGAGCATCGGCCGCGTCGCGCATACCTTGGCGGCGGCGATCGATCGCAATCTCGGCGTTCAGGGTCCGATGGCGCGCAATGTGGAGGACTTGGCGCTGCTGCTCGATGCCATGAGCGGCGAGCATCCCGCGGATCCCCTCTCGTTGCCGGTGCTGCCGAATTCGTTTCTGTCCGCCGCGCGTTCCGGCAGCAAGCCGAAGCGCATCGCCTATTCGCCCGATCTCGGCATCACGCCGGTCGATCCCGAGGTCGCGGCCGTCACCCGCAAGGCCGCGCAGCGTTTTGCGGAAGTGGGCGCCATCGTCGAGGAGGCCCATCCCGACCTGCGCGAGGCTCATGAATGTTTCCACGTGCTGCGCGCGTTCGATTTTGCGCTGTCAAAGGCGGCGCTGTTGCGCTCGAAGCGCGACCTGCTCAAGCCCGAGGTGATCTGGAACATCGAGGAAGGCCTGAAGCTGACGGTCGAGCAGCTCGAACGCGCCGAAGCACAGCGCGTCGCCATGACCGCGCGCACGCTGGAATTTTTCGACAAATACGATCTATTGCTCGCGCCCGCCACGATCGTACCGCCCTTCCCGGTCGAGAACCGCTACGTCGCCGAATGCGCCGGCAAGAAGTTCGACAATTACGTCGAATGGCTCGGCATCGTCTATGCGATCACGCTGGTGTGTTGTCCTGCGCTGTCGCTGCCGTGCGGATTCACCGCCTCCGGCCTGCCGGTCGGGCTGCAGGTGGTGGCGCCACCGCGCGGTGAAGCGCAGTTGCTGGCGGGGGCCAAGGTGCTTGAGGATATTCTCGGCATGCGCGGCACGACCCCGATCGATCCGCGGGCGCCGAATTAAAGATTATTTGAACGGTCTATGATCGGCCGCGCGCAGGCACCAACTCCTCGCGTCCATCGGAAGGAACCGGGCGCGGCCCGCGACCGTTAGCAGTGCTGGTCAAAGAGGCGAACCGATCCGGAATAAAGGGATCGCAATCGCCCGTGGAGATCGCCATGACGGATCAAGCCATCAAATCTGCCGACGATCATTTAGACATCAAGGACGTGAAACGGCGGATCAAGGCGATCTTCATCGGCTCGATCGGCAATCTCGTCGAATGGTATGATTTCTACGCGTACACCGCGTTCGCGCTGTATTTCGCGCCGGCGTTCTTTCCGAACAGCGATCCGGTGGTGCAGCAGCTCGACGCCGCAGTGTTGTTCGCTGCAACCTTCCTGATGCGTCCGCTCGGCGGCTGGCTGTTCGGGTTCATCGCCGACCGCTATGGGAGGCGATTGTCGCTGACGCTCTCGGTGATCTGCATGTGCTTCGGTTCGCTGATCATCGCGGTGACGCCGACCTACGCCACGATCGGGATTGCCGCTCCCGCCATCCTGGCGCTGGCGCGCATCATCGAGGGCTTGAGCCTCGGCGGCGAATACGGCGCCAGCGCGACCTACCTGACCGAAGTCGCCGACCCCAGGCACCGCGGATTCTATTCAAGCTTTCAGTATGTCACCCTGATCGGCGGCCAGCTCACCGCGATCATGGTGTTGCTCCTGCTGCAGAAGGTGTTTCTCACCCCGGAAGAACTGAAGGAGTGGGGCTGGCGAATCCCCTTCGTGATCGGCGCCCTGCTCGCGATCTTCGCCGCCGTCATGCGGCGTAACTTGCACGAGACCGAGGCGTTCGAGGAAGCCAAAAAGCTGACAAAACCAACCGGCTCCATCCGCGGACTTCTAAAATATCCGCGCGAGCTGCTGCTGGTGGTCGGCCTCACCGCCGGAGGTACCGCCGCGTTCTATACGTTCACCACCTACATGCAGACCTTCGTCAAGCTGTCCGTCGGCTTGACCGAGGACCAAACCACGTTCGTGATCTTCGGCTCGCTGATCTTTGCAACCCTGTTGCAGCCGATCTATGGCGGCCTCTCCGACCGCATCGGCCGCAAGCCGCTGCTGATTTTCTTCGGGCTCGCCGGCACGCTGGCGACGGTCCCGATCCTGACCACGCTGAAGGAAGCCGGGTCGCCGTTCACGGCCTTTCTGCTGATCTGCGCCGCCTGGATCTTCGTTGCCGGCTACACCTCGATCAACGCGGTGGTAAAAGCCGAATTATTCCCGACCAATGTCCGCGCGCTCGGCGTCGGCCTGCCCTACGCCATCACGGTATCGCTGTTCGGCGGCACCGCTCCGGCGATCGCGCTCTATTTCAAGACGCTGGGGCATGAGGACTGGTTCTATTATTATCTTAGCGGCATGATCTTCCTCTCGCTCACCATCTATGCGACGATGCGCGACACCAAGCATGCCTCCGCAATGCATCGCCACGAGTGACCGGTTCCGATATGGTCGACGAGAACGAGCCGCCGCCAGAAAGCAAGCTGACGCGCAGCAAGGCGCGCTGGGCGCGCGAGGGAAAATTCCTCACCGGCAAGATTTCGCGGCCCGAAGAGGCGCGGCTGCCGCCGGGCCAGCACCTCACGAAGGATTGGCCGACGCTCGATCTCGGACTGACCCCGAACATTTCACGCGAGCGCTGGCGGCTCGATGTTTACGGCACGGTCGAAAATCCGCTGTTCTGGGATTTCGCGCAATTTTCCGCGCAGCCGCAGAGCAAGTTCATATCAGACATTCACTGCGTCACCACCTGGTCGCGCTACGACAATCACTGGGAGGGGCTGGCAACCCGCGATCTCCTCGATGCCTGCCGGCCGCGCGAGGAGGCGCGGTTCGTGGTGCTGCATTCGCATGACGGCTACACCACCAATCTGACGCTGGAGGATTTCGCCGCCGCGGACGCCATCCTCGTCCATAGCTGGTCGGGCGCGCCGCTTGAACTGGAGCATGGCGGCCCGGTGCGACTCGTGGTGCCGCATCTCTATTTCTGGAAAAGCGCGAAGTGGCTGCAGAGCATCGAATTTCTGGCAGAGGATGCGCCGGGCTATTGGGAAGTGCGCGGCTATCACAACCGCGGTGACCCGTGGGCTGAGCAGAGATATTCCGGAGACTAAGCCGCAACACTTGACTGGGGAGAACGCCCGTGCCGACTGAACGCTTCCAATTCACCGGCCAAGGCGGCCATCAGCTTGCCGCTGCGCTGGATACACCGGATGGACCGGTGCAGGCCTACGCGCTGTTCGCGCATTGCTTCACCTGCGGCAAGGACGTGCTGGCCGCGAAACGCATCGCGACCGCGCTGGCCGCCAAGGGGATTGCGGTATTGCGTTTCGACTTTACCGGGCTCGGCTCCAGCGAGGGCGAATTTGCAAATTCGACCTTCACTTCCAACGTCGCCGATCTTGTCCGCGCCGCCGACCATCTGCGTGAAACGCGCGGGACGCCTGCGATTCTGATTGGACACAGCCTCGGCGGCGCCGCGATCCTCGCTGCCGCAGAAAGGATTCCGGATGCGAAAGCGGTCGTGACGATCGCCGCGCCCGCCGATCCCGCACACGTCACCCATCTCTTTGGAGATCGCATCGAGGACATCCGCAAGCACGGCACGGTGCAGGTCCAGCTCGCCGGCCGGCCGTTCCACATCAAGCGCGAGTTCCTCGACGATATCGCCGAGCATGGCCTGATGGCGCATGTCGCGAAGCTGCACAAGGCGCTGCTGATCATGCAGTCGCCGACTGACGACACCGTCGGGATCGACAATGCAACGAAGATCTTCGTCGCGGCCAAACATCCCAAGAGCTTTGTTTCGCTGTCAGGCGCCGACCATCTGTTGAGCGGCAAGCGCGACGCCGCCTATGTCGCCGACGTTATCGCCGCATGGGCTGAGCGCTATATCGAGCCCGCCGCCGCGCAGCCCGCCGCTGCCGCGAGCGAGGCGCCCCGCAAGGTCGTGGTGCGCGAGACCCGCAACAGCAAGTTCCAGCAGACCGTGACAACAGGCCCGCACCAGATGCTGGCGGATGAACCGGTTGCCGCCGGCGGCCAGGATAGCGGACCCGGGCCCTATGATTTCGTGCTGGCGGGCCTGGGCGCCTGCACCTCGATGACGATGCGGATGTATGCCGACCGCAAGTCGCTGCCGCTCGATCGCGTCACCGTGACGCTGAAGCACAGCAAGGTTCACGCAGAGGATTGCGCCGAATGCGAAACCCGCGAGGGCATGCTGGACCAGATCGATCGTGTCATCTCAATCGAAGGCGCGCTCGATACCGATCAGCGCAAGCGGTTGATGGAGATTGCCGACAAGTGTCCGGTGCATCGGACGTTGACGTCGGAGGTGCGGATCGTGACGAAGGCCGCCGACTAGGCCGCCGCCAGCGGGCGGACGCGGAGCGCGCCGCGCAGGCCGGCAGCGGTGCCCACCAAAATACCGGCGAAGGCAATCAGCGACGCCAGCGCCAGCGTGGAAAATCCCGTCAGCCCCTGCCCGATCGAGCAACCGAACGCCATCACACCGCCCGCGCCCATCAACGCCGCGCCGCCGCCGGATCGCAGCATGTGGCGCGGCGATTGAAAGCCCTCAAGCTGAAAGCGGCCGGTCAGCAGCGCCGTGACGAGGCTGCCGGCAAGCACGCCGAACACCGTGACGATGCCGAAATTCAGCGTCGATCCCGTCGACAGCATGACATATTGAAGTGCGTCCGCGATCGGCGCGATGAAGGTGAGCGAGGTCACCGGCGTCGGATTGAAATCGTCGGCGCCGAGATAGCCGGTCGCGAACCAGCCGGCCGCCACCAGCAGGCCGACCGCGAGACCCGCGGCGATCTGGCCCGGCGAGCGCCGGAACGCAGGGTGCACAAAGGCGAAGATGATCAACGCCGCCGAGATGATCGAGGCCGCCAGCATCCGCGCGGCCGTTGCGCTCAAGCCTGCCGCCGCGAGCAGCGCGGGCACCGAGTTTGCCGTGGCCGTGGTCTGCGATGCGCCGACCATCGCGATGCGCGCCGGCGCGATCAGGCCCTTCAGCGTCATCTGGGCGAAGATCGCCAGCACGACCACCACCACGAACGAACGGAGATTGCCGCGCCCGAGCAGCACCAGCGCGCGCGATCCGCAGCCGTTCGACAGCACCATGCCGTAGCCGAACAAGAGGCCGCCGAAGAACATCACCGGCGCGGAGAAAGATGGTTGCAGATAGATCGATTTGCCGATATCGGCGAGGCCTGCCGCCGCCAGCAATTGCGTACCGGCAACGGCAACGCCGATCGCCAGCGCATAGGTCCGCACCAGCCGGCCATCGCCTTCCGCCCAAAAGCCCCGCAGACTGCTGAGCAGGCAAAATCCGCTCAGCAGGCCGACCGATCCATAGACGAGACCGATCAGCAGTCCGCTGATGACGACAATATTGGCACTGTCCAGCACCGGCATTTCCCAGTTTTCTCGCGCGGCCGCCCGGCCGTCATCGCTCAAATAGGAAGCAATTTCCGTGCTGCTATTACGTTGGAAGCATGGGGCCGTCCACGGCCTACCGATGCAGAGAATTAACCTATCGCGCGGCCCAGCGATCGGGGAACAAAACCGTTGTCGCCGGCCACGGCGGGAGAGATTTGCTTCCGCGAGGCCTAGCATTACAGTTGCCTTTTTGTTTTGACGTGCGCGCGCTGAGCGGCCGCCTGATGAGCTCTACGCCAGAATGACCATGCGATGATGTGTGCGGGTTGAATACGGTTTCGAGCGAGTCTGATGGCAATGCGGCGGATTTCCTGGATTGACCAACGGATCAGCGGCGCCGTGGTTGTGTTTTGGCTTTTGCCGTGGGGCGCCGTTTTGTTTTTTTGGGCGGTGGCGGGTTAGCTCGATGTCGGATCGCGGCCATCATGGCGAAGGCAAGCATCACCAGGGACACGTGACGGTGCCAGCCATGCCAGGATCTGCTCTCGTTGTGATCGAGCCCGAACTCGTTTTTCGCGGTTTCAAAGCTGT
>NZ_PYCN01000178.1 GCF_003062295.1 Bradyrhizobium algeriense
CTGACTGAGTTCACGCACCAGCACGCCCAGCGACCAGCCGTCCGAGACGATGTGATGCTGGGTCAGCAGGAAGACGTGTTCCTCATCCGACATCCGGATCAGACGCCCGCGGATCAGCGGCCCGCGCACCAGATCGAACGGCGTGCGCGCCTCTTCCTGGCACAGCTCCAGAAGCGCCGCCTCCGCGTCTGCCCGGCCCCGCAGATCGTGCTCCACAACCGGCAACCCCGCATCCGCCGGCAGAACCTCAACCCAAGGCTCACCCTCCGACGCGACAAAAATGCTCCGCAGCGCCTCATGCCGCGCCACCAACTGGTCAAGGCTGCGCTGCCAGGCGCTGCGCTCGAGCACACCTTTGAGCCGCCACGCCAGCGGAATGTGATAGTTCGTACTGCTCTCGTCGAGCTGCGCCAAAAACCACAGCCTCTGCTGCGCAAACGACAGCACAAATGGCGCATCGCGCGACACAGCCACAATGCCCGGCAGATCTTGTGGACCGGAGCGGCTCAATGTCTCGACAACGCTCCCCGCCAGGTCGGCCAGCACCGGCTTGGCGAACAGCGCCGTAAGCGGCAGCGCTACACCCAGAGCCTGCGACAGCCGGCTCAAGAGCTGCACCGCCAGGAGCGAGTGGCCGCCGAGTTCGAAGAAGTGGTCGTGGCGTCCGACCCGCTCGACCCCGAGAAGCTCCGCCCAGATCTCTGCCAGCGCCGTC
>NZ_PYCN01000179.1 GCF_003062295.1 Bradyrhizobium algeriense
CAGAGCATTCTCGCCGCCCAGGCCACGCGCCGGCAGCGCCTCGCCGTGGCGGATGACATTATTGACAACAGCGGCGCCGCTCAGGGGATAGAGCCACAGGTCGCCGCACTGCATCGTCGCTACCTTGAACTGGCGGCAACAGCGCCCCAACAGGATTAAACTGCATGAGTGATGTTTCCCCAACCGTTCTCTTTGAACACCCGCTGAACGAAAAAATGCGCACCTGGCTACGCATCGAATTTCTGCTGCAACAGCTGCACGGCCAACGCGCCCTGAGTGAAACCGCCATCGCCCTCACCTTCTTTCGCACCGTCTCCGACTTGCTGGACGTGCTGGAGCGCGGCGAAGTGCGCACCGAACTGCTCAAAGAGCTGGAGCGCCAGCAGCAGAAACTGTTGGCCTGGGCCGATGTGCCGGGCGTGGATATGGCGCTGATCGACCAGCTGCGCGGCCAGTTGAAGTCGCGCTCATCGGCGCTGATGGCGGCGCCGCGCCTCGGCCAGGCGCTGCGCGAAGATCGGCTGATCGGCCTGGTGCGCCAGCGGCTGAACATTCCCGGCGGCTGCTGCAGCTTCGATCTGCCAACCCTGCACATGTGGATGCACGCGCCGCAGCAGGATCGCGATGCCGACGTCGCCACCTGGCTGCAGTCGCTGGATCCGCTGAACCAGGCGCTGATCATGGTGTTGGATCTGATCCGTCAGTCGGGGCC
>NZ_PYCN01000180.1 GCF_003062295.1 Bradyrhizobium algeriense
CACGCGTTTAGAACCCCTGCTGGGATCGCCCCCGAGGACCTCCGCGGCGTCTCTGCCATCAGATTGCGATACTGCTCCTCGAGGTCGGTGCGATCGACCTCCGGATAATGCTCCGCAAGGGACGCCAGAGCCTCCTCGCTCGCTCGCCGGCAGATGGTCACCTCGTCGAATTCACGCTTCCGGACCTCCCGCAGCTGCTTCTGCTCCATGAGCATCACGGCCCAGTCCCCTCTTCTGACGTAGATCGGGGTCAAATCAAGACCAAAGGCATCGACCACCTGCCCAGACAAGTCCTTGACGGCATAGCGTTTGCCGTTGGGCGAGTCCTTGGGGGTGATCAGCTGCAGATCAATCAGCTGGCGCAGGATGCGCCGGATCGCCCGCTCGGTCAGGCCCGTGCGGCTCATCAGGTAGTCGTTGGATGGCCACACCAGCAGCCGCTCCCATTCCTGCTCGCCCCAGCAGGCCACGAGCTCGGAGAGGACTACCCGTTGCGCGGGTCTCAGGTCGAGTGCCTTGCCGGCGTCCCGGGCTGCGGCAGATAATTCCTTACGTGTCACTGTGCGCCCGGTGTCGAGCGCAAGCTTCCTTGCGGCCAGAGCGGCATGTCTCAGCCGCCGGCCTCCTGACGATGCGAGCTGCATCGTACCCTCCATGTTGAGGGCAAAGCAGGAGCGTTCACCGAAACCGATGCTCTTGACA
>NZ_PYCN01000181.1 GCF_003062295.1 Bradyrhizobium algeriense
AGCCGCTCCGGGATCACGCCGACCGGACAGCATGGAGGCAATCAGCCGACCATGTTTATCGACCGCTCGAAACAAGTACCGCCAGCGTCCGCCCACTCGTACACAGGTCTCATGCGCTCGCCATGAGCCTGAACGATGTCCCTGGTATGGTCGCACCCGCTTCTCGATCTCCGGAGCATAGCGTTGCACCCAACGAAAGATCGTGCTTGGACTGACGGTGACACCGCGCTCGGACATCATTTCAGCCAGATCGCGATAGCTGATCCCATACTTGCAGTACCAGCGCACGCACAGCAAGATGATCTCAACCGGGAAGCGACGGCGCTCGAACAGAGGCACGGGAGCAGATCCTTGATGAACCGCTCCTCGCTATACGGCCGAGGTTAATGCAACGGTGCCCCACAAAATGCCGCCTTTCCACGACGCACGTCGAGTCGGGCTTGGCAGCATGCTGAGGGCTCATCTGGCCCGGCGCTGCCCACCGATCCACTTTCTCCCAGTGAGGGCGAGGAGGACGCAGCACCTTCAAAATGAGGGACAACTCACTTCACCTGGAACCTTGCCCATCGCCCGGTCACCACAACCGGAGCCATCGATAAATCTTCCGTCTGGCTGGCTGCGCGGGACACTTTTTGCGACCGCGCTGTCGTTTGTGACCACCGCCGCTCCGGTTCTGGCGGCCACCGATGACATCA
>NZ_PYCN01000182.1 GCF_003062295.1 Bradyrhizobium algeriense
GTGTGTCTTCCAGCGCAGATTCACCACTTAATCGGAATCAAACTTTCATATTCCGCTGATTGAAGGTCAGCTCTTAAGCGCTGAAGGGGACCAGGGGCCAACGTCTCAGGAGGTAGAGTCGAGGATGGGCGCGGTAGCTTGGGCCATGCGGCAACGCCCCGTTTCCCATCCCCGCTCATCGAACCGGACGTGCGGCGCTACCGCATCCGGCTCTCCGACTGGCTTCATCGCAAGGCCCACGGCGGGGCAGTTCGGGGCAAGCGCTCCAGAGCCAGCACACCGCGTTCACCATGGATCACGTCGAAGGTGAACTGTCGGTTGCCGCGCCCATGCACCTTATGCCGTCGGGCGAGGAAGGCGCGCACGCGCTCGGTGACGGACTGGTCCATCCCACGGAAGGCCGGCCGACATGTCCCATAGGCGAAGTAGGTCGACCAGCCGCGCAGGGACCTGTTCAGCCTATCGCGCACTTCGTCCCATGGTTCAGTGTGGCCGGGCGTCAGCAAGTTGGCGACCGTCGCCTTGAGCCGGTGCACGCTCTTCTTGGACGGGCTTGCGCCCAGATACCGCCGGCCGTTCGCTTTGTAGTAATGAGGCCCGAACGAGTAGCCGAGGAAGTCGAAGCGCTCCTGGCGGGCATCCTTCAGCGAGGTCTTGCCCTCGTTGAGGCTCAGTCCCAGCC
>NZ_PYCN01000183.1 GCF_003062295.1 Bradyrhizobium algeriense
GCCTGTGCCGTTGGGGACGGTGGGTGAGCTTTACATAGGCGGGGCGGGGGTTGCGCGTGGCTATCTGAACCGTGCCGAGCTGACGGCGGAGCGGTTCATCGCCAGTCCCTTTGTGGACGGCGATCGGCTGTACCGGACCGGCGACCTGGCGCGCTATCTGCCGGACGGCAATCTGGAGTTTCTGGGCCGCAATGACGACCAGGTGAAGATCCGCGGCTTCCGCATCGAGCCGGGCGAGATCGCCGCGCGGCTTTGCGAGCACGCCTGGGTGCGCGATGCGGTTGTGGTGGCGCGCCAGGACCGGTCCGGCGACAAGCACCTTGTCGCCTATGTGGTGGGCTCGGACGAGGCTGGCTCGGACGAGGACGATGGAGGCGGGCTGGCCGGCGCCTTGCGGGCGCACTTAAGTGCGCGGCTGCCGGACTACATGGTGCCGGCGGCGTTCGTGCGGCTATCGGGGCTGCCGCTGACGGTGAACGGCAAGCTCGACCGCAAGGCACTGCCGGCGCCGGCCGACGATGCCTATGCGCGGGCGGCCTATGCGGCGCCGCGCGGCGCGATCGAGACGGCGCTGGCAGAGATCTGGGCGGAGCTTCTCGGGGTCGAGCGGGTCGGACGCCACGACCACTTCTTCGAACTCGGCGGCCACTCGCTCCTGGCGGTGCAGCTCTTGAGCCGGCTG
>NZ_PYCN01000184.1 GCF_003062295.1 Bradyrhizobium algeriense
TAAAGCTCCCCTACGGCCCCAAACGGAACAGGCGCGCCATCACCATCCAGCAGATAGATCCGCGTGTTCGCAATCGGACGGCCGATCGGGACAACGGCCCCATCAAAATCAGCCGGGCAGCTCCACGCTGTCACGTCGATCGCAGCTTCCGTCGGACCGTAGAGATTATGCAGGCCAGTCCAAGGCAATACGCGCCGAACCTTGTGCAAGCTGGCGGCAGGAAGCGCCTCGCCACTGCACAACAGGCGCTGCAGCGATGTGCAGCGATCAACCCCCTTCGCATCGATAAAGCTGACCAGCATCGATGGTACGAAGTGTGCCGTGGTGATGCGTTGGCTGATGATCAAGTCCACCAATGCATCGGGGTCTTTGTGCGCATCCGAAGGCGCCAGCACCAAGGTCGCACCTTCAAGCAGCGTCCAGAAGAACTCCCAGACCGAGACATCGAAGCCAAATGGCGTCTTCTGCAACACGACATCAGTTGCCTTGAGACCATAGGCTCTTTGCATCCAGATCAGCCGATTGATGATGGCCCGATGCTCATTCTGTGCCCCCTTGGGCGTTCCGGTGGATCCCGAGGTGTAGATCACATAGGCGAGATGGCGCGAGGTCAGACCGAGGGCGCGCGGGTCCGGGTTCGCGGCCGGCAGCTGCGCCCACGCCGGGGTCGCCGTCTCCA
>NZ_PYCN01000185.1 GCF_003062295.1 Bradyrhizobium algeriense
GCATCCTCTCCTTCGTCATGGCCGGGCTTGTGCCGGCCATGACGCTTCCAGACCCATCGCCCTCATCCTGAGGAGCAGCCGTGAGGCTGCGTCTCGAAGGAGGGTCCGGAAAAGCGCTGAACTCCTCCTTCGAGACGCCGCTTGCAGCGGCTCCTCAGGCTGAGGCCGAGCGAGACGATCGGGATCACCGGGACAAACCCGGTGATGACGGCGGAGGGTGCAGTCGGAGGGTGCGAGGGCCCAATGAAACCGCAAGCGGAACCAGGCGCCGGCTATCTATCGGGATCACCGGCACCGATCCCCGGATCAAGTCCGGGGAGGCAATGACGGGGAGGTTACTTTTGCACCGTCACGCCCACGGTCTTATGCGGCACCACGACCTGAATACTCTTGCCGTCGAGAGCCGCGACGAAGCGGTCGGCGTTGGGCACCAGCGGCGGGAAGGAGGCGTAGTGGCACGGGATGGCGGCCTTGGCTCCGCCGAAATACCGCTCGACCGCAAGCGCCGCGACCTCGGGGCCCATGGTGAAGCGGTCGCCGATAGGCACGATGACAACATCGGGCTGATGGATCTCGGCAATCAGGGCCATGTCGCCGAAGATGTCCGTGTCGCCCATGTGATAGACGGTCGGTTCGCCCGGCGCCTTCACGACGATCCCGTTGGCGCTGCCGAGCG
>NZ_PYCN01000186.1 GCF_003062295.1 Bradyrhizobium algeriense
TTCACGATAGACGCACAGGACCTCCGCCATCTTCTGTTCGAACTCGGCGTCGCGATTTTCAAGATAATAGCGCACCTTGTGCGGCTTGATGTCCTCCCGGCCGAGGATCTTGCACACCGTTCCCTGGACCAAATTGGCCAAACACGCATGCCCCGCCGCCGGCCCGTGTTCACGCGCATGGCGCGCCAAGAGCCGCGTCGTCCACAACTCATGTGGATAGCCGTGGTCCTTGGCCTTGTCGCACGCCAGCGACACCAACCAGGCTTTGGCTTCCGGCGTGATGGTTGGTTCCTTGCCCGGTCGCGGGCGATCATCAAGGGCTGCCAGCGGGCCATCGGCCAGCGCCCGCTCGACACAGCGCTGCACCGTCTGATGATGGACCCCAAGTCTCTGGCCCACCGCGCAGAACGAAGGATTTTCCCGATACGCCAGCAGCATCTGCGCCCGCGACACCCGGCTCGCCAGTTCGATCCTCGACCGCGAAAGCGTCGTCAAGGTCGCTATCTCTTCATCACTCATTGCCAATTCGACCGCTCGCCGCCATCCTGCCATGATACAGCTCCTCGTTTCGCCGACCGCAAACGAGGAATCCGCCAACAACCCGTCCGTTCCATCAATCCAGCCTGCTGCAGCACGCGGGTTTCATGGAATCGGTCGTCTAG
>NZ_PYCN01000187.1 GCF_003062295.1 Bradyrhizobium algeriense
CGAGGGAAGCTTCCAGGACCTTCTCCAGCGCAATCCGGAACATCACGCCACTCTCCGCGAGTTCCAGGAGACGCTCGCGGCGGCCCAGCCCTTGATCGCGGAAATCGACCGGAATCCGGAGGCGGCCAGAAAGGCGCTTGAACTTCTGCGTCCCTTGGAGGGCAGACTCGCACAGCTCGCATCCGTGGCGCACAATCACGGGGCCGCGCTCGTTCAGAAGGATCAGCAGGAGTTGATCCGGCTGCACTGGGCCTTCTCCGGCATCGCGGCAAGCCTGATCCTTGTCGGAGTTGTCCTGATCTTCCTGCTCGACAAGCACAACCGGCTGCTGGGGCGAGCCCACGAGGAGCTTCATGTTCTGGCGCATCAGGATGCGCTTACGGGCCTGCCCAATCGCGTGGTGCTGCGCAACGAATTGGAACACGCACTCACACGCTTGAAGCCGAACGGACGCACGGTGTCCGTTTCCTATCTGGATCTGGATCACTTCAAGGATGTCAACGATTCCTTCGGCCACGAAACGGGCGACGAACTGCTCAAGGCTGTAGCCGACCGCCTGCGCGCCTGCATTCCCGCAAGCGAAGGCCAAGTAAGGAACCTGATCTCCCGGTTCGGCGGCGACGAATTTGCCATCCTTCAGACAGGGATTCGTCGG
>NZ_PYCN01000018.1 GCF_003062295.1 Bradyrhizobium algeriense
GCGCCATCCGCTCCCACGCCGCGTCGCTCAAAACCAACCGATCCATCACACCCAAGACTGCCTCCCCAAAAGCAGTCTTGAATCTGATTTGCCCCTAAATGGGAATCCTTAGAGTCCACACCACCTAAGGCTTAGGGCGCCAGGGGAACCGATCGAATGATGACAGAGACGCTCGGCATCCACGAACTATGGCTGTTTATCCTCTCCGGTCTGCTGCTCAACATTACCCCGGGGCCGGATACGGCCTATATTATCGGCCGCAGCATCCAGTTCGGATGGCGCGGCGGGGTGGCCGCGGTGATCGGCATCTGCTGCGGCTGCCTGGTCCATGTCTTCGGCGCCGCCATCGGCCTGTCGGCGCTGTTGATGGCGTCATCGACGGCCTTTGCGGTCCTGAAACTGGCCGGCGCGGCCTATCTCCTGTTAACGGGCATCCAGATGCTGCTGTCGCGGCCGCAGCCGATTGCCGAGGTGCCGGCCGTCACCGAAACGTCACTTTCCCGCGTGTTCTGGCAGGGCGCGCTGACCAACGTGCTCAATCCGAAAGTGGCGCTGTTCTTCCTGGCCTTCCTGCCGCAATTCGTGGCCGCGGACTCCGGCCACAAGACGCTGGCCTTCCTGGCCCTGGGCATGATCTTCATCTCCACCGGCACGCTGTGGTGCCTCGGGATCGCAGCCTTTGCGGCGAGGGCGGCCGGCCGAATCAGGCAATCGGCCAATGTGATGGCCTGGATCAACCGCATGCTCGGCGGGCTGTTCGTCTATCTCGGTATCCGCGTTGCGATGCTGGAGGCGCGCTAGGTTCGTCCGCCCGTCTGTCCAGAGAATTCCTCCGCAAGGAATTCGCGGGGAAGTTACGACATCAGTTTCGCAAGCGCATTGGTGGCGAGGTAGAGGCCGAGAACGATCATGCCGATCTGGAACCAGCGCCGAAAGACATCCGGCTGCAGCCGCGTCCGCACCGCCTGCCCGATGAACATGCCGGCAAAGGACGCTGCCATGGCGACCGCGCCCGGCAGTGCGGTTGCAGCCGTCAGCAGACCGGCGCCGGTGAGGTTGAGGCCAAGCGCCAGGGTCGCGACCGTGAAGAACACGCCCAATGCCTGGATCAGCTCTTCCTTCTCCATGCCGATCGCCTGCAGGAACGGCACCGACGGAATGACCTGCACCCCGGTTGCCGCCGAAATCATGCCGGTGATCAGCCCGACGATGCCGCCGGCCCATTTTTCGTTTCGGCGGGCAATGGTGAAATTGAATTTGCAGAGGCCGATGATGGCATTGATCGCCAGCAACAGGCCGAGCGCGATCGTGGTGTAGCGCGCATAGGGCCCGGTCAGCGACCCCGCGTTCAGCCAGACGCCCGCGGCCGTTCCGGCCAGCAACGGCCATAGCCGCCGGAAAATATCGCGCAAGTACGGACCGCCGAAGGTTTGCCAGATGTTGGTGACGATCGCCGGCACGATGACGATGGCGATCGCCTGGGCCGGCGGCATCGACACCGCAAGCAGGCCCATCGACACCGTCGGCAGGCCGAGCCCGAGCGCGCCCTTCACGAAGCCCGCGAGCAGGAAGGTGGCGGTGACGAGGAGAAGCAGGGAATCGAACATGGGGCGACCTTGACCGATCGACGCATCGGGCACAATCTGGAGGTTCCGGAGATAGCCTTCGGTCTTAGCGAAGGCTATCTGTCTCCTCGTCATTGCGAGCGAAGTCGTAGGAAATCCCGATGCGTTTCGATCTGGTCGATCTTCAGCTCTTCGTCGCGGTGGCCGAGACGCGCAGCATCACCAATGGCGCAGGGCGGGTTCATCTCGCGCTGGCGTCGGCGAGCGAGCGGATCAAGGGACTGGAGGAGGCGCTGGGCGTTGCGCTGCTGACGCGCGGCCGTCGCGGCGTCGAACTGACGCCGGCCGGGGAAAGCCTGCTCGATCACGCCAGGGTCGTGCTCCATAATGTGGAGGCGATGCGCGGCGATCTCTTGGCCTTTGCCCGTGGCGCGAAGGCCACCGTCCGCTTCCTCGCCAACACGTCGGGGCTCTCGGAATATCTGCCGAAGACACTGGCTGCCTTCCTGGCCGCACATCCCAACATTTCGATCGACGTCGAGGAGCGCGAAAGCGCCGAAATCGCCCGAGCGATCGTAACAGGCGCGGCCGATCTCGGGCTCGCCGCCGAGCACGCGCTTGCAGACAATATTGAACGGAGCCCGTTCAGCGAAGACCGTCTGGTGCTGGTCGCCGCGCGGAGCGATGAACTTGCGAACCGGCGGCAGGTCGATTTCAGCGAAGTGGTGGAGCGCGAATTCGTCGGCCTGATCAGCTCGATTGCGCTGCACACCCATATCAGCGGACATGCGGCCCGGCTCGGCGCGCGCCTTCGCTTTCGTGCGCGGCTGAACAGTTTCGATGCGATCGGCCAGATGGTCGCCGCCGGCATCGGGATTGGCGTGATGCCTGAAGTCGCGGCAAAACGATGCGCGCGATCGATGAAGATCAATGTCATCAGGATCAGGGATTCGTGGGCCAACCGGCGGCTTGTGATCTGTGCCCGCAGTTTCAAGTCGCTGCCGAGGCCTGCGCAGCAGTTGGCCGAGCATCTGCGCAAATCGGCGCCGCGTTGAAGAGGCCTGACAGGAAGCCGGACGTTACTTGCCCGTGGCAAGGCCGGCGGCCTTGATGACGCGCGCCCACTTCTGGGTCTCGCTTGCGATGTAGTTGCGAAAATGTCCCGGCGTGTCGCCGGCGACAGTCAGTCCCTGATCGGAGAGCTTCTGCTTCACCTGCGGGTCGTGCATCGCCTCGTTGGCGATGCGATTCAAGGTAGCGACGATCGACTCGGGCGTTCCGGCCGGCGCGACCATGCCGTACCAGTTTTCGATCAGGAGGTCCGGCATGCCGACCTCCGCGGTGGTCGGCACGTCAGGCGAGGTGGGCGCGCGTTTCGGAGCGCCGAGCGCAATCGGGCGCAGGGTGCCGGCCTTGATATGCGGCAGCAGCACCGGCAAATCGAGGAACGCCATCTGCACCTGCTGGCCGAGCAGATCGTTGATGGCGGGCGCAGCGCCCCGATACGGCACGTGCACGATGTTGATGCTGGCCGTCTGCTTGAGCAATTCACCGGCAAGGTGCGGCATACCGCCGACGCCGGCGGATGCGAAATTGAGTTTCCCCGGCTGCGCCTTGGCGAGCGCGACCAGCTCTTTCATATCGCTGGCGGGAACGTTGCTGGCGACGACAAGCATTTCCGGCACCGTCGTTACCAGCGTGACGGGCGCAAAGTCCTTCGTCACGTCGTAGGGCACCTTTTCCATCGTCGGGTTGATGACCAGCGCGCTCGCGCTCACGATCCCGATCGTGTAGCCGTCGGGGGCTGCCTTTGCGATCGCATCGGTGCCGAGCACGCCGGCCTGGCCGCCGCGATTGTCGATCACAACCGGCTGCTTCGTGATCTCGGACATGCGCTGGCCGACCAGGCGCGCGATGATGTCGTTGGGGCCGCCGGCCGGGAATGGCACGATCAGGCGGATCGGTTTGTTGGGAAAATCCTGTGCGGTTGCCGCTACCGGTACCAGCGACAGCGCTAATGCGGCCAACAGCGTGCGTGCCGTTTTCATGCAAGCCCCCCTGATCCGGATCTGTTTTGGCGCGGGGCTCGCAAGAAGCGCCGCGCGTTCGTCCGTGATGGGGCGAGTATGCCGCTTGTTGCGCTTCGGTGCCAGAGGTTGCGGCCGATTCAGCCGGTTGCACCCCGTCCCGCCATGCGTGGATCAAGGCAGCAATTCGTCCGTCGCAGCGACCTTGATGGAGCGCCGGGTGATCAGGTTGCTCCAGACCCAATTGTGATGGCGAATGATGCTGAGGGCATCGAGGTGAGGACGGTCGCTCAGGGTGTGGCCGTCGGCTACCGCCACAACATCGTAATGATGTGCAACCGTCGAACGAACCGTGGAATCAACGCAGAAATCAGTTGCCCATCCGGTGATCAGGACCCGGTCGGGCTGGAACTCCTTCAAACGCGCCTGCAGGTCCGTGCCGGCAAAAGGATCGTTCAGAGTAGTCGGGACGATAATGTCGGCAGCTTCCCGGACAACTTCGGGAAGAAACTGCCATCCCGGCGTTTGCGGCTCAAAGGCGTCTCCCGTGCCGCCGCAATGCTGGATCAAAATTACCTTGCCGGTTTGGGCACGGACCCTGGCGGCCAGCCGGTTGATGCGATCCACGACGCCGTGCAAATCATGTTTGGGCGTGCCGCCGAGGAGCCCGACCTGCATATGGACGACCAACATCGCGTCCATCGAGGCCCCTAGCTGTTCAAGAGCTTCAGCGCCGCCTCGTGCACGCGGGCGTCGCCGGCGGCGACGATGCGGCCGCCGCTCTGGGCCGGCTTGCCTTCCCAGTTGGTGACGATGCCGCCGGCGCCGGTGACGATCGGGATCAAGGCTGCGATGTCATAGGGCTTGAGCTCGGTTTCGACCACGAGGTCAAGATGGCCGGCCGCCAGCATGCAGTAGGAGTAGCAGTCGCCGCCATAGCGCGACAGCTTCACTGCATTCTCGACCCGGCCGAAGATCTCGCGGTCGGCGGCGTTCATCAATAGTGGGCTCGTGGTGAAAGAGGTCGCTTCCTTCAGCGAAGCGCAGCGGCGCGTCGTCAGCCGTCGCTCGCCCGATGGCCCGGAATAATGCGCCGAGCCGCTATCGCCGGAAAAGCGCTCGCCGATATAGGGCTGGTGCATCATGCCGAACACCGGCGTGCCCTTGTGCAGCAGCGCGATCAGGGTGCCCCAGATCGGAAATCCCGCGATGAAGGATTTGGTGCCGTCGATGGGATCGAGCACCCAGACATATTCGGCGTCCTGGCGCTCGTTGCCGAATTCCTCGCCGACGATGCCGTGCTGGGGAAAGTTGGCCTTGATCAGGCGGCGCATGACAGCTTCGGCGGCGCGGTCGGCCTCGGTGACAGGATCGAAATCGCTCGCGCTCTTGTTGTCGATGGAGAGCGAGGTCCGGAAAAACGGCAGGATGGTCTCGCCGGAAGCGGTCGCGAGGCGGCCAATGAAGGCTGTGAAATCGATGACCGTCACGGCTGTCCCTTACCGGAATGAAAATACCGCCTCTTGCCTAGCTCAATCCGCGCTGCCGCGCACCGTCAACGGCGCGTTATCCCATTCGTCTTGAGGTATCGGCTTTCGAATCGGCTTTCGACTAAGCTTCGTTTAAGCGTGGATTTTTGGTTAGTGCCGCCATCACGAAGTTGCGAGTTTTTGGCATACCAGCACTGCGGTGCGGCCGTGGCTCAGTTGGTTTTTGAAGTAACATACTGATTTTATTGCGATAACCATCTTCCCTCGGCCCTGTGACCGAGCCACCAACTTGTTCCACATTGCGCCGGAGAGGCTCCAAAAACCCTTGCGTTTTGTGCAGCGCGGCCGCATATTGTTGCGGTGCGGTAGGGCCTCGCCCTATCGCTGCCCTCCTTGGGCGTTTCCTCCCTAGACTTGGGCCGCTTGTTCATTCAAGCGGCCCTTTTTTCTTTTGTGGAGTCATTCCGGGATGCGCGAAGCGCAGACCCGGAATCTCGAGATTCCGGATTCGCCCGCTTCGCGTGCGCTCCGGAATGACAGTGCTGAAAAAATCTACTCCGCCGCCGCCTGGAACGGCCCGAGATCCCCGAGCGGCACCTGGGCCAGCGCGTCGGCGAGCGCGGCGAAATCGGTGGCCACTTGCGCAAAGCGCGGGCTGCGTTCCCGGCGTCGCTCGTCCATATAGATCGCGCGGTTGAGTTCGAGCTGCACGGTGTGCAGTCCGCTCGCCGGGTTGCCGTAATGCTCGGTGATGAACCCGCCGGCATAGGGCTTGTTGCGGCCGATCGAATAGCCGAGCCCGCTCATGATTTCCTCGACGACATCGGGCAAAAGGCTCGCGCAACTGGTGCCGTAGCGGTCGCCGATCACGATGTCGGGCCGCCGTGGCTCGTCGCGCGAGACGCCGACCGAGGGCATCGAATGGCAATCCACCAGGATCACGGTTCCGAACGCCTGATGGGCCTTGTTGATCAGCCGCCGCAGCGCCCGGTGATACGGCTTGTAGAGCGCCTCGATCCGCCCCAGCGCGTCGTCGACGGAAAGCCGCTCGCGGTAGATCTCCTGCCCGTCACCGACCACGCGCGGGATGGTGCCGAGGCCGCCGGCCACCCGCATCGAGCGGGTATTGGCGAAGCTCGGCAGGCGTCCGGTGAACATCCGTGGATCGAGCTCATAAGGCTCGCGGTTCACGTCGACATAGGAGCGGGGGAAATTGACCCGCACCGTCGGAAAGCCCTGTTCGCTCAGGCCGCCGATCAATTCGTCCATGAACGAATCCTCGGAGCGGCGCAGCGCGGCGAGGTCGATCCGGGAGGCGTTGAGGAATTCGGACGGGTAGACCGAGCCGGAATGGGGCGAGTTGAAGATGATCGGCGCCCGCCAGCTGGCTGGCTCCACGATCTCGAAGGGAGGCGACAGTTCGCCATCAAACTGGGTCATCGTCGGGCGCCGTCCCTTGAATGTCCGCATTTCCCGTCGGCCGGTCGATGAAGCGACCGATTCTACCGGGAGGGGCAGGGGTTTTGTAAGGATGCATTGTCCGTAATCGTAATCATTCTGCCAAGCGAAAAAAGCCGCTGAACTACTGGAAGGCGTCGCAACCGCCCGAAAAGCGCCGCCTTGATCGATCTTGGTACATGCCGCTACAAAAATAGCGCCGCCCGCCATCGCCAAGAAGCCGTTACCTTTTAACTGAAATTTACCCTCTGTCGGGCTTAGTGGGCGGAATGATCCTCCAAGCCGGAAGCGACGACCGACCGCCATGCACAAGATCCTGCTCGCCGAAGACGACAACGACATGCGCCGCTTCCTGGTCAAGGCACTGGAAAACGCGGGGTTTCAGGTCTCGCCCCACGATAACGGCATGTCGGCCTATCAGCGGCTGCGCGAGGAGCCGTTCGAGATGCTGCTGACCGATATCGTGATGCCGGAAATGGACGGCATCGAGCTGGCGCGCCGCGCCTCGGAACTCGACCCCGACATCAAGATCATGTTCATCACCGGCTTTGCGGCCGTCGCACTGAATTCCGATTCGGAAGCGCCCAAGAACGCCAAGGTGCTGGCCAAGCCGGTTCACCTCCGCGAACTGGTCAGTGAAGTGAACAAGATGCTGGCGGCCTGATTCGGCCTCCTTTTTGGTCCGAAAACACTCCGGAAATTACGTCCAAGCATCCTTGCGGGGGCGCTTTGGAGCCGATATACGGACCCCACCCAATACGATTAAAGCTGGAGCGGGATTATCGGTCATCCCATTTCCAGGGCGCGTAGCTCAGCGGGAGAGCACTACCTTGACATGGTAGGGGTCACAGGTTCGATCCCTGTCGCGCCCACCATCCTTCGCTCGCGAAGCGTGCGAAGGATGCCACGCCGAAGCCCAACGGGCGCAGGCGGGCCTGCCGCCGCGAGCTTCGGCTAGGCAAGCCACGATAACTCAGCCAATACGATCGCTCACACCGGCAATCCCGCCTTGAGCAGGCCAGCCTCATGACGCGCGCGGTCGACGTCGTGCTTGTAGTGTTGCGTGGCGAGATAGCTCGTCACCGAGAAGCCCGGTTCGAGCTTCACCACTTCGGCCGCATGCGCCGCGGCCGCAACGCCATTGCCCATCTGCGCGAAGATGGCGGCGAGGAAGGCGTGATGCGTGAAGTCGGGCCGCGTGATCCGCGCGAAGGCTTCGGCGGCCTCCGCGTATTTCTCGGCGCAGTAGAGTGCGCGGCCGAGGTGATTCCAAAAACGCTCTGGGTGGTAGGGGTTGAGGCGCATCGCCTTTCTGATCCAGTCGATGCCTTCCTCGGGCCGGCCCAGCCAGGTCAGAAACTCGCCTTGCTGTACCACCACAAGGTCGTAATTGGGATTGAGGGCCAGCGCGCGCTCCTGATGATATGCGGCGCTGTCGTGATCGTCGCGGGTCAGATTCACCGCGGCCAGGATGCGATGAACATCGCTGTCGTTATCGTCGAGCGCCAGCGCAAGCTGCAACTCGGCGGCCACCTCTTGGAAGGTGGCGTCGCGATCCGCGCACCAGCCATAGACCCATGTCTGGCCCAGCACGCACGCCCTCCAGGCATGGGCGTGCGCATAGTCCGGATCGAGCGCAAGCGCGCGTTCGAGCAGGGCCTGTGCCTCGGCGTTGGCTTCCCGTTGCGAGCGGTGGTGCAGCACCTTGGCAGCCAAGACGTACTCATAGGCCGCCATGTTGTCGGTCCGCTTGCGCTTCGCCCGCTCGTGCGTGGCAGCCTCGACGCGGCCGGGGAGGGTGGCAACGATCGCGCCGGTCACTTCGTCCTGAATGGCGAAGATGTCCTCGAGCTTGCGGTCATAGCGTTCCGCCCAGACGTGCCGGTCGGTTTGTGCGTCGATCAGCTGCACGGTGACACGGACGCGATCGCCGACCTTGCGCACGCTTCCCTCGAGCACGTATTCGACGTCGAGCTCGCGGGCAATTTCCTGCACCTTCACCGCCTTGCCCTTGTGCACGAAGGTCGAGTTGCGCGAGATGACGAGAAGGTCGCGGAAACGCGACAGCTCGGTGATGATGTCCTCGGTGAGGCCGTCGGCAAAGAATTCCTGCTCGGGATCGCCGCTCATGTTGACCAGCGGCAGCACCGCGATGGACGGCTTCCTGGTCGTGATGGTCGCTGCGGCACGGTCCTTGCCGCTCATTGGCGTCTCGGCTGTTTCCGGCTCGAAGCGCACCCGAAAGACGTGGATCGGGCGGGTGATGTTTTTGACGTTCTGGTTGCCGAGATCCTCAAAGGCAATGTCGTCAAGCCGGTCGCCGACCTGATCGCGCACGGCACCCGAGACGCAGATGCCGCCGGGCTCGGCAAGCACCTCAAGACGCGCCGCGACGTTGACGCCGTCGCCGAAGATGTCGTTCTCCTCGATGATGATATCGCCCAGATTGATGCCGATGCGGAACTGGATCCACCGCGCTGGCGACACATCGGCATTGCGCCGCGCCATCCGGCGCTGGATCTCGGCGGCGCATGACACCGCGTCGACGACGCTGTGGAATTCCACCAGCATGCCGTCGCCGGTGGTCTTGATGATGCGGCCGCGGTTCTTGGCAATCGAGGGATCGATGAGCTCAAGCCGATGGGTCTTGAGGCGGGCAAGCGTCCCCGCCTCGTCAACCTCCATCAGCCGGCTGTAGCCGACCATGTCGGCGGCAAGGACCGCAGCGAGTCTTCGCTCGGGCCCAGGCGCGTGCATTTTCGCCTCTCCAGCAACAGTCTAGCAGATTTGCTGCGCTGGCCAAGGTTGCTTATCGGATGGCCGCCGAGCCGCGGCTCAATCTGGAGCAGTAGAAGTCCTGGTCCGGCAACTATACCGTTTCCGGCAGGGCGACCAGCATTGCGAGAACGGCAGGCGAATTGAGTGCCGCGAACTTTTCCCGCGCACTGAGAAAGCCTGTCGCATCCTCGAAAGTCTCCGCATCTTCGATTTTGGCGCGTGCGATTGCCAGATTCGCATCGACCTCGCCGCGCTTTCTGGGTTTTGGGGCGGACAGGTTGTTAAGATGCGCCTCGCGCAAGCCGGCGTCGTGGCGCAATTCGTGCAGCGGACAGGCGAGGGACGAATGCGGCGCACTTGCGAGCTCATTGGCTCTCTGCAGGACGCGCGGCGGCGCAGTCTGCTCGGGCGTTTTGAACAGTCGCGGCGTCCGGTTTGAACCGGTGGACGACGACAGCACGGCCATCGGAACAGCCAGCAACAGGCCAATGATCACCGGCGTCATCCAAAGCAGCAGCGGCAGCGACACGGCATAGGCACTGATGGCCATGACGACGCCGATCAACGTCGGCACCGAATAGGTGCTGACGATGTCGCGGTGCGAGACCGCGCCGTCGTCCCGACGCTGAACCTGCCATCCCGCATCGCGCCCGAACAGGATCTCGGCAACGGCGGACGACTGGAAGATCATCATGATGGGCGCGGTCAGGCCCGAAAGAACCGTCTCGGCGATGATGCCCGTGAACACGAGGAGGCTGCCGCCGAACTTCCTTCGCGCGTCGCTATTCCCAAGCAGCACGATGAAGGCCAGCAGCTTTGGCGCGATCAGCATGCCCATCGTGCCGACGAACACCCACGCCGCCAGGATCGGGTCCTGCGCCGGCCAGGTCGGAAACAGCGAATATCCTTTCGGGAAGTATTCGGGCCTGACGAACTGCGCCTGCAGCGATACCAGGATTCCAAACACCAGAAAGATCAGCCACAGCGGCGCGGTGAGATATGATCCAATTCCGGTCAGCAAATGAAGCCGCGATACCCAGTGAAAGCCGCGCGTCGGCAACAGCGCCAGATGCTGCAGATTGCCCTGGCACCAGCGCCGGTCGCGGGCGGCAAAATCCGAAAGCGTGGGCGGAGATTCCTCGTAGCTGCCTCGAAGCGTCGGCGCCATGTGAATGGCCCAGCCGCCCCGCCGCATCAGCGCGGCCTCGATGAAGTCGTGGCTCAGAACATGCCCGCCGAACGGCTTGCGTCCCCCGAGTTCGGGCAGCCCCGCATACTGCGCAAAGGCCCGGACACGAATGATCGCGTTATGTCCCCAGTAATTGCCTTCGGAGCCGTGCCACCATGCAATCCCTGCGGCCAGCATCGGGCCGTACAGCCTTCCTGCGAACTGCTGCCATCGCGCAAACAGCGACCTTGCATTGACGATAACAGGGAGCGTCTGAATCAGCGCGACCTTGGGATGCGCCTCCATCGCCGCGACGAGCCTGACGATGGTGTCGCCGGTCATCAAGCTGTCAGCGTCGAGGATCAGCATGCTCTCATAGCCGGCGCCGAACCGCTTCACCCAGTCCTCGATATTGCCTGACTTGCGCGCGGTGTTCTCGGGGCGATGGCGATAGAAGATCGCAGCCGCGTGGCCGAGGTCCTGTCGAAGTCCAAGAAAGCATTTCTCCTCGGCGATCCAGATCGCGGGGTCGGTGGTGTCGCTCAGCACGAACCAGTCGAACTGCGAGCTGTATCCGGTTTCCTCGACCGATTCATAAATCGCGCGCAATCTCGCCAGCACGCGATAGGGATCCTCATTGTAGGTCGGCAGGAGCATGGCGGTCCGGCTCTGGATCGCGGGCAGGGGAATGTCGGGGTCGATGCCGAGCTCGTTTTTCTTCCTCGTCAGCAGCACGAAGAAGCCGGCAAGCGCCGACATGAAGGAAAAGGCAATCCAGGCAAACAGCAGCACGAACAGCAAGAGGATGATCGATTCCAGGACCGTGACGCCTCCGACCTGGAGAACCCGGTACATCTCGTAACAGCCCGCCGCAGTCAGGATCGCGGTGCCGGTCAGGATGAAACCGCGCCGGGTCCACATCGGTGCAAAGTCGGGCGCCGGCGGTGGTTCGAACCGCCGCAATGGCTGCACCGCCATATCGATCGGTGCTTCCTTGGGAAGGAATTCGTGCAGCGGGATATCGCCGGGCCCGGACGCTCCACCGGCTTTCGCTAAGGTGTCCATCGGTAAACCCAGATCTCCGATATCGCCTCATTGTCCTGCATGAGCGATGCGCGGAGTTCGACCGGGTTCTTTTCCTTCAACAGTTCGAAGCTCAACCGCCAACCGCCGGTCGCCGGATTTGGTTGGGTGACGATGTTCTGGATCTTGGCCTTCTCGGCCGTCACGTCGCCGCGCAGCTTTTTCGGATCGACGGATTTCAGTTTCTCGCCGGTCACGTCGAGCACGAAGATCGTGGCGTTGTCGCCTCTCGCGCCGATGCCGGTTCGGGAAAACCGCGCCAATGACGTCGGCTTCGGAGTATCCGGTCCCCAGTGCAAACGATAGGTGTAGGTGTGTTCGCCCTTGGCCGGCAACGGCGCTTTGGGAAGCCAGAACGAGGCGATGTTGTCGTGAATCTCTTCCTTGGTCGGGATTTCGAGCAGCTTGACCGCGCCTTCGCCCCAATCGCCGATCGGCTCCACCCACAGGCTCGGCCGCCGTTCGAAATTGGATTCCAGATCCTGAAAGGCGGAAAAATCCTTCTGGCGCTGCATCAGGCCGAAGCCGCGTGGGTTGAGATCGGAAAACGAGGAAACCTGCAGATCGCGCGGATTATGCAGCGGCCGCCACAGCTCCTCGCCGCGGCCGTTGAAGACAGCTAGGCCATCTGAATCGTGGACTGCGGGGCGGAAGTCCTCGACGTCCTTGCGGTCGTTCGGTCCGAAGAAGAACATGCTGGTCATCGGTGCAAGGCCGGCATGATCCAGATCCACGCGCGGATAGATCGCCATCTCCACATCGAACACCGTGGTGCCGCCGGGCCGGATGGTGAAACGATAGGCCGCCGTTGCGCTCTCGCTGTCGAGCAGCGCGTGCACGACAATGGAATTGGCGCCTGCTGCCGGCTTCTCGATCCAGAACGTCTTGAAGAATGGAAACTCTTCGCCCTTGGCTTCGCCGGTGTTGATCGAGAGGCCGCGTGCCGAAAGTCCGTAGAGTTGGCCCTTGGCAACGGCGCGGAAATAGCTCGCACCGAGAAACACGCAGACCTCGTCATAATAGTCGGGCTTGTTGATCGGCGCATGCAGCCGGAAGCCGGCAAAGCCGAGGTCTACCGCCGGGCCCGGCGGCGTGAGTTCGCCGAACGAAAACAGATCGGGCTGGTAGGGGATTTTCGTCGCCTGGCCGTCCTTCACCTCGAAGATGTCGACCCGGTTCTTGTAGAAGAACCCGCGATGGAAGAACTGCGCCTCGAAGGGAAGTTTTTCGCCGCGCCAGAGCGCGCGCTCCGGCAAGAACCGGATCGCGCGATAATGGTCATAGTCGATGTTGGCGAGATTATCGGGCAACTTCTCACTCGGCGCCTTGTACGGCTTGCTGGCGAGATCCCGCGCTATTTGCCGGACGATGGATCGGTCGAACGGCGCCGGCTGGGCATGGGCGGGTGACAAAAACCCCGGCGCCACCCCGGATACCAACGGCAACGCGGAAGCAGCGAGGAAATTCCTGCGATTCACGAAACAACCTCGCGGTTACTAACAACGACCATCGGCAACGCATTGCACACCGGACGGTTCCTCACTTCGGAACAGAACTGCCGTTTTTCCAGGTTGCCTAAAATCCGGTCATGCGGACCGTGCTAGCTTCGCAATGTGTGGCTTATCCGGGTGACCACGCCGTCCCACTGGCGTTTTTCCCCAACGGGATAATTGATCATCACGCAGTCCATGGTGCCGTTGCCGCGGTTGCAGCGGTTGTACCAGATCCGGTCGTTGCGAATGCTGGACACGACAAAAAAATCAGACGTGATCCGTTTGTAGATGATGCCGGCCGGCGGCCGCTTCTTGGCCAGGAACGTGGCGGGCGAATCGTTGTCCGGATTGGGAACGGATTGCACGGTGAGATCCGCGCGATCGTCGTTGGTGAAAAAGCGCCGACCTGTTCCGCCTTCCGGCGCTCCGGCATCCCGGGTGAAGATCGAGACCGGCATGTCGACGCTGGTCCCGGTGCTCGGGATCACGTAGCGCCGCCATTCCGTGTCGCCGAAGGCGAACGGCGGAAGGAGGACCACTAGGACGAGAGCAGCAGACAAGCGCCGTGCATGCATTGAACGATCTCCAGTTCGATTCGAGATAATCGAACCGATCGATGTTCGTTCCAGCTCCGGACATTTCTAGGGCGCAGCTTTGTCGCTGATATGCTTGCCTGCGATATATCCAAATGTCAGCGCGGGCCCCAGCGTGATGCCGGCGCCGGGATAATTGCCGCCCATGATGCTCGCCATGTCGTTGCCGGCGGCATAGAGGCCTGTGATCGGCTGGCCGTGTTCGTCCAGCGCGCGGGCGTGTTCGTCGGTCCTGATGCCGGCATAGGTGCCGAGATCGCCGATCACCATTTTGATCGCGTAGAATGGCCCGTCCTTGATCGGGGCTATGCAGGGGTTCGGGCCGTGCAGCGCATCGCCCTGGTAGCGGTTATAGGCGCGCGAGCCCTTGCCGAAGGCGGGATCGCGGCCTTCCGCGGCTGGGGCATTGAACTCGGCGATCGTCGCCTCGAGCCCTTGCCGGTCGATGCCGGTGCGGTCGGCGAGTTCGGCGAGCGTGGTGCCGCGCTTGAGATAGCCGGTCGCGAGATGATGGCGCAGCGGCATCGGAAACGGTGGCACGCATCCAAGGCCGTACTTTCGGAGCGCGCGGTGATCGCACAGGAGAAACGCCGTGATCTCCTCGCCGGGCTTCGCCGC
This sequence comes from Bradyrhizobium algeriense, assembly GCF_003062295.1. Taxonomy (GTDB): domain Bacteria; phylum Pseudomonadota; class Alphaproteobacteria; order Rhizobiales; family Xanthobacteraceae; genus Bradyrhizobium; species Bradyrhizobium algeriense. Next base: position 14,274 of record NZ_PYCN01000018.1, read on the forward strand.
CTTCACCATCGCCTGCACGAAGTCGTGGTAGGAATTGCCTTCATTGGCAAAGCGCTTGCCGTCGCGCATCACGGCGATGACGCCGGGCTTGGCGCGGTCGATGAAATGCGGCATCACGCCCTTGCTGCCGTCCTTGCGCTCGGTGATCGAGACCGGCACCCAGGCCGCAGCGTTCGGCAAATTGTCCTCGATCCGGCCGCCCGCCGCTTCCGCCAATCGCAAGCCATCACCGGTATTGCCGGCAGGACCCGGCGAGAAATGTTTGGTGCCATCGCCCGCGTGCGGAAACATCGCCTTGCGCCTTGCGACGTCGTGCGGGAAGCCGCCGCAGGCCAGTACGACGCCGCGCTTGGCGTTGATGCGGATCAGCTTGCCACGGCGTTCGACGACCGCGCCGCGCACCGCGCCGTCCTCGACGACCAGTTCGTGCACCGGTGATGACAGCCACAGTGGAATTTTCAGGTCGAACGCCGACTTGGCGAGGCGGCCGGCCAGCGCATTGCCGTTGGTCAGTGTCATGCCGCGGCCGTGGCGCAGCACGTCCATTGCATGCTTCGACAGGCGCTTCGCCACATAGATCGCCGAGGTCAGCGATTTGGTCGCGCGCATGAAGTGGACGATGTCCTTGCCCGATCCCAGCATCATGCCGAACACCGTGAGTTCGGGGAGCGGACTGCCGAGGGTCTTGACGTGCTCGCCCAGTTCACGGCCATCGAACGGCCGCGTCACCATCGAGCGGCCGCCCTGCGCGCCGCCCGGGGCTTCCGCATGATAATCCGGAAAGGTCAGCGGCATGTCGAAGCGCACCGCCGTTTTGCTGGTGAAAAAATCCACCGCCTCGGGACCGGCGGAGAGAAACGCATCGACGCGCGCGGCGTCAAAGCTGTTGCCGGCCTCATGCCGCAAATAGGTCCGCGCCTGGTCCGGGCTTTCCTCGATACCCCAGCCGCGCGCCAGCGAGGTGCCGGGAATCCAGAGCCAGCCGCCGGAGCGCGCGGTGGTGCCGCCAAAGCGCGGCTCCTTCTCGACGATCAGAACATTGAGCCCGTGATGTCCCGCGGTGACCGCCGCCGACATTCCGGCGCAGCCCGAGCCGACCACCAGCACGTCGCATTCGTAAGTTTCTTGTTCGTTGCCTGCCACGCGCTCCGCCTCTGCCGTTGTTCGTTGTCATTTGGATGGGGAAAGATTTACCTGTCAATCGTGCCGTCGGCCATCGGCTGCGCGCTCCAGCGGGACACATAACCCCGACGCGTGCATGGCCAGAGATCGGTTTTAAGTGTTATCATCGCGACGGCATTACCCCGTCGAGAGGTTAGGATTAAGAGCGGCCCGCACCTTTATCAGGAGGTTCGACCATGACACGGCACCTTTTTTTCGCGATCACCCTCATAGGCACCGGAGTGCTCCTCAACTCATCGGCAGAAGCACAGCAATGGCTGTGTGAGGACAGAGCCGCGAATTGCCTGGGCAGGTGTTTCGACAAGACGGGAGGGGCAGGCGACTGGGAGGGCCGTCAGAGCACATGCATGCGCTGCGACCGGCAGCTGATCAGATGTTACATACGGCGGCACCGTACCTAGCGATCCCAGTAACCAAAATACAGAGGCTGCGCCGCCTCATTGCCCCGTCTCGAACGAGCAGCTGGCGCCGCCGCCCGCTTTCTGCCTGATCTCGGCCGGGTCGAGCGTGCAGTTGAGCTTTGAGAGGCTTTCGAACACCGATCCGGCGGCGCCATCAGGGGGAACGCCGGCCATGGCTTCGGTGGCAAATATCTCGCTGGCCCGCCGCCCTGTTACGGTTTGCTTGGCGCCCTTGAAGGTCAGTTCGCAGGAGCGCGCGGCGATGTCGACATTGCTGACACGGCAGACGATCTTGTCCGCGGTGACCGAAATCTTCCTGGCGTAACGCACGCCGCTCTGTCCGACGAAAAATGCGCTGACGGCTTCGCGTTCATCCGCCGTCAGCAGCGGCGAATACAGTGCCACGACGCCGGCCAGCGCCAGTGCTGCCGGTCCGCTGGCCGTTGCCGAGGCGGCGGAGGCGGTGGAAGCGCCGGCGGTAAGAAGCGAGACGACGACAACTGCCAGCCTGCCGGATTTCATTTTCATCTCCTTAGCCGATGCGCGCTCGCATTGCGTACCACAGAAGGCTTGCTTCGCCAGTGGCGAATATTTCGTGTCGCGAACGGCAGGCTCGATGCGCTGTGCAGTTCGGGCAGGGCGGCCCCCAAGTTATGCGCTTGCGCCGCCTTCGCATCGGCGGCACATTTGCGGGCGCGACGCCAAGATCGCTGAGACGAAAACCTTAAGGAAGCTCCATGGCGGCCACGCGGATCGACTGCGATATTCATCCCGCGGTGGGCCGAGGGCATGCTTTGCTTGAAAACGCGATGGCGGCGATCTCAGTGCGAGATTGCACTGAGATCCTTTGACGCCGCCAACACGGCCTCAACCGCAGACCTGAACGGGCTGCCGCCGCCAGCCATGCCTGGTGTGCACGCGGCGTTGAACCACATAGCAGCCGCCGTCATCATTGTAATAGGCGTAGGGGTCGTAGGCGTAATCATTGTAGTAGCCGTACGGGTAGAAGCCGTAGCCTAGCCCCGAGCCGTACACGAAGCGACGTCCATGACCGCCGCGGAATCCGCGACCGAAGCCGCCATTGTGGAAGGCACCGGCGAAACCGCCACCGTGGAAACCTCCACCGTGGAAGCCGCCACCGCCAAAGCCTCCGCCATGGAAGCCGCCGCCACCCATGCCGCCACCATGGAAGCCGCCACCACCACCAAAGCCGCCGCCATGACCGCCTCCACCTCCACCTCCGCCGCCACGCGCCAGCGCCATTGTCGGCGAAACGAGGCCGACTAGCGCAACTGCCGACAACGCGATTACCAGCTTTCGAAACATGATCATTCTCCGTCAGAAAGATCGCTCCCAACCAGGACACTTCGTCAGGTGGCGATGATTGCGAGGAATCACCATTCGCTTGGAGCGATCGGCTATTCAACTCCGTGCGAGACTGGCTAAATTTTGATTCATGAAGCGCGGTGCGCGCGAGCTTCGTCGAAACTCAATCATGCATCGCCGTCAGCCCATCGACCATCGCTCCAACGATGATCGCAATCTCCTCGCGCAACGCCTCGACCGGCACCGCGATCAGCTTCTGTTCGAGGCCGAGCAGCACCATGCCGTGCGCGGCGGAGAAAAGACTGCGCGCCGTCACGCCGAGCTCCGCCGGCGAACGGTTTGGAAACAGCGCGGCGAGCGGCCGATAGATATGGCGGAACAGATCCATCTGCTCGCTGATCGCCCATTCCGGAACAGGTTTGCCCGGCGCCATCCGGTGTTCGAACAGCGCGCGCCATAGTTCGAGATTTTCCGCGGCGAAATTGCAATAGGCGACCGCGATACGCACCAGCGTTTCGCGAGGGGAGGCGGGGCCATCGCTTTCAGCGGCTGTCAGCGCGGCGTCGAGCCGCCCAAGCGTGCGCGACCCCACCCGCAGGATCAGTTCGTCCATATCCTCGACGAGATTGTAGACCGCGCCGTTGGCGACGCCGATTTCCCGCGCCAGCTCCCGCGTCTTCAGGCCGGCCAAACCGCCCGCGGAGATGCTTCGCTCCGCCGCCAGGATCAGTTCCTCTCGGAATTTTGCTCGTCTTTCCATTGCTTTAGACATAATTTACCAATTTCTTGAGCGACGCTCAAAATAGTTCTTGAGCAATGCTCACGTTGGTGCTACAAACTGATTCATGAGCGATGCTCATAACACAGGGAGTTACCAATGTTCAAAACTGTTTTGACGCTCTTCCGGGGCAGCGTGGCTGCCGCGGGAGAAGAACTGGAAGACCGCTCGGCGCTTCTCATTCTCGACCAGCAGATGCGTGACGCGGCCGCGGCCGTCGAGCGTTCCAAGCGCACGCTGGCGCTGGCGATCGCAGGCGACCAGCAGGAAGGCCGCCGTCTCGACGCCACCAACGCCAGGATCGCCGATCTCGAAGTCCGCGCCACCGCAGCGCTCGATGGCGGCCGGGAAGACCTCGCCCGCGAAGCGGCACAGGCGATTGCCAATCTCGAGGCCGACCGCGATGCCGCGATGACTGCGCGAACCCTGTTCGCGTCTGAAATCACGCGCATGAAGCGGCAGGTCGCCAATGCCGAAGCCCGGATCACCGAGCTTGATCGTGGCCGTCGCATCGCCCGTGCGTCGGAAGCGGTTCGCGCGCTTCGCCGGGGCGGCATCGAGGCCGCGCGTCCTTACGAATCCACGCTGCCGGAAGCGGAGAACACGCTGAAGCGGCTGCGTGAACGCCAGATCGAGGCCCAGGCCGCTTCTGACGCCCTGATCGAACTCGATGCCGCGAGCGGTCCGCTGGCGACCGCCGAGAAGCTCGCCGAACAGGGCTTTGGCCCTCGGCTGAAATCAACCGCGGACGACGTACTCGCGCGGCTGAACGCCAAACGCACGCAAGCTGCCTGAAACTGAATTTGATCGATTTAACCTATATCAACAGGAGATTGTCATGAACCAGAACGTCCAACCGCATAGCGGTGCCTGGGTTACCTTCACTTACGCTTCGTTTTCCGCATCGGCCTTCATGGTCGCCGTCGGCGTGTTCTTCCTGCCGCTCGATCTCTGGATCAAGGGCTATCTCGCGATGGGCATCGTCATGCTCGTCCAGTCCTGCGTCACCCTGACCAAGACCGTGCGCGACATGCACGAGAGCGGCAAGATGGTGAACCGCATCGAGGACGCCAAGGCCGAGCGGCTGCTGATGGAAGTTTCCAAGGCTGCCTGATTTCCAAGGCTGCCTGATTTCCGAGGCTGCTTGGTCTCCAAGGCCGCGTAACCTGTGACGCGGTGCTGGCGAAGGCGGACGGCGGATGTTTCGGCATCCGCCGTCCGTCGGCGGCCATGGCCCCGGATGACCGGCATGATCCAGAAATAACTGCTGTCCGGCTTCGCGTCGGAAGACTCAAAGGAAGGATCGACTTCAATGAAACGACCCGTGATGTTTCTTCTGCTGGGGCCCTCGCTGGTCGCGCTTGCGGTGTGGATGGTTGCCGTTGCCATCGCAGGTCGGATCGACGACGCTTTCGTTGCATTATGCACGACAGCGTCCTTTCTGCTCACCTTGCCCGTATCGGCGATTACCGGGCTCGTGGACGGATATCTTGCACCGGCCATGCCGGCGCCCTTGAGGGCGCCTCTGACCGCAGCTATCGGCGCGGCTTTGGCCAGCGGCCTGTTTCTCATCTTGTTCACGATGATGTTCTCAAGGCCAGTGCCGCCAGAGATCATGAACGGCGCACTCTGCGCCGGCCTTTTCCTGCTGCTGCCGATGGGTGTGTGCTCGCTGTTGTCGAACGACGTCGACCGGCAACGGCGTTCGATTGAACCGGCCTGCGCTTGAAGAAGCGATGTGCAGACCGCGTAACCCGACCTGCCGGCCCCGCGCCTGACTATGCAGAGCGACCGGCCTGATTTGCTTCGCATCCGCTGCGTGTCGTTGAAGCCTCGTTTACCCTGCTGCAACCTGAGGGTGATCGGGTCATCGCTCCTTAACCGGCGCGGGCGCAGAAATGCCGGGCGGATCAGGTTGCGGCGCGGCTTCGCGAAGCGCATGCTGCCCGTCTGAGACCGATATTTCATCGCATAATCTCATTTGCAGGATGGCGCCATGAATCAGAATTCCCCGCACCACAGCAACGCCTGGGTCACCTTTACCTACGCCTCGTTCGGCACCTCGGCCTTCCTGGTCGCCATCGGCGTGTACTTTCTGCCGGTCGATCTCTGGATCAAGGGCTATCTCGCGATGGGCATCGTGATGCTCATTCAGTCCTGCGTCACCCTGACCAAGACCGTGCGTGACGTGCATGAGAGCAGCCGCTTTGTGAACCGCATCGAGGATGCCAAGGCCGAACGGCTGCTGATGGAAGTTTCCAAGGGTTCGTAGTTTCCAAGGGTTCTTAATTTCCAAGGCTTTTTGTTTCCAAGGCCGCGTAACCTGTGGCGCGGTGCTGGCGAAGGCAGGCGGCGGATGCTTCGGCATTCGCCGTTTTCCTGCCTTGCAGAATGTTTGACGTCGCCAACACATCGTTTACCCTCCTGCCACAGTAACGTCTCGCACTCATGGCTCCTTAACGGGCCCGGCGCACAAATCCGGACCGAGTGCGGGCATTGACATGGCGTCCTTCTTGAGCGGCAATTCGGCGATCCGTCATGCCTTTGGGCGGACTTTGGGGCAGGTCCGCTCAGCGGCCGCAAGTCTTGGCGGCTATGGCGTCTTCTGGATGAAGGCGCTGCGCCAGCCGACCATCGATCTCACCATCCGCACCCATGCCGGGCTGATCACGCGCATTGTCGAAACTCCCGGCCTGTCGCTTTCGGAAGGCGAACTCGGCGAACTGGTAGCGCAACTGCGCGTTGTGGCCGCCAAAACGCTGCCTGAGGAAAGCCTCACCTACGGCATTTTCTCCGGCGACCGCGAAAGGTTGTCACGCGCCATCGTCACGCTGATCTCCGAGGAAGCGACCGGGCGGCCGATCGCCTTCAACGCGCTGTCGGTGATGGATGTCGAACTCGATGGCGAACCTGCCGAAGTCACCCATCTCGGCCTCGTCATGGTCGATCCCGACGAGCGCGGGCGGGGGCTGTCCTGGGTCCTCTATGGCCTGACGGCGCTGGTTCTCTTTGTCCGTGACGGGCTGCGCCCGAAATGGATATCGAACGTCACCCAGGTGCCGTCAGTCGTCGGCATGGTCAGCCAGACCTTTGTGGACGTTTTTCCGTCGCCGCATCCGGACGCCCGCCAGAGTTTTGCGCATCTGCAACTGGCGCGCGGCATCATGTCGCGTCACCGCGCTGTGTTCGGCGTGGGTGAGGAAGCCGGCTTCGATGAAGCCAGATTCGTCATCACCAATGCCTATACCGGCGGATCGGACGCGCTCAAGAAAACCTTCGAAGCCGCGCCAAAACATCGCGACGAGCAATACAACGCGTTTTGCGCGCGCGAGCTGGACTACGCCAGAGGCGACGACGTCCTGCAGCTCGGCCGCATCGACCTCACGGGCGCGCGCCGCTATCTCCTGAGCGAAGTGCCCTCCGGCTCGCTGCCGGCGCTGCTCGCAACCGGCACCGCGCTGGCCCTGCAGCGGCTCGTGCTTCCCGCCGTTCACTGGATGGACGATACGCGGCCCTTCGGCATCTTGCGGCCGCGGACATCCGGAAATGGGGGCGGCCCATGACGCCGGGAATGATCGCCGATTCCATCGTCAACCTGTGCGGCGCGATTGGCCTTGGCGTCGCCATGGCCACGCTCTACCGGCGTGATCCCAGGAGCCCGCTGACCCGGCGCCTGCTGGTCGCGCTCGGCATCATCGCGTTGCTGTTCCTGGTACGTGGCGTGGCGTGGTGGAGCGGCAGCGGGGCGCTCGACAACCTGTCGATGATCCCGGCCGCGCTGATCCCGCTGGGCGCCTTGATCGTCACCGAAGGGATCCTGCGGCGTCATGCCCCGCGCCCGGCCAAGATCGTCATTCTGGCCGGCGGCATCGCGCTCGGTCTCGCCGGCGCGGTTGGGTCGGAGCGCTTTGCCGCGCCCTTTGCCATCCTGCTTGTGCTGTTCCAGCTTGGCGGCTTTGCAATCTGCGCCTGGCTGCTGGCGACGCGCGACAGGGCCACGCTGATGGCGTCCGAGAATCGCAGCATCGGCCGCCTCGCCGTCGGCGCCGTCCTCGTCATTCCCTTCATCATTACGGACTTCAGGGTGCTGATGCCGGATATCCCGGTCAGGCTCGGGGCATTGGGGGCACTGTTGGTTGTTACCGCGATCCTGATCGCGGAACGCGGCGCGGAGACGCAGCGTCAGGCGCTGCTGATGACGGCGTTGCGACTGTCGAGTTCGGCGCTGCTCGGCATTGCCGCGGCGTTTGTCGCGCCGGAGGTCGATGCGGCGCAGGTCATGCGATTTTGCGCGATTGCGATCGCCGGCGTTCTCACCATCGGATTGATGGTGGACGCGCTGCGCGCCCACTTCGAATCGCAGGTGCCCGGCGTTCTCAATTCCGTCGCGGCGTCGCCGGCCAGAACCCGCGACGCGCTGATCGCGGAACTCGCGCGTCACCCGATCTTCGAAAGCGCCCGGCGCTATCGCGAGGGTGAACTCTTGAGCTACGATCCGCCGCTGCTGCGCGATTTCCTGTCGAGCGTGCGGGTGCTGCGCCGCCCTGACGCGCCGTGGGGCCTGACATTGTCTGATCCGGCCGTCGAACGCGTGATGTCACTGCTGGCCGCCAACAGCGCGACGCATCTCATCGTCCTGTCGCACGACCCGATCGACGTCATCGCCCTTGCGGTTCCCGTGATTTCGGCCGATCCGGCCACGGAAACGGCGCTGGCCCTGGTGCGGCGGCTGCTGGCGCTGACGCCGGAGACCATCTGACATTCTGTCACGCAAATTTTCTTGTCCGGCTTACGAAATGCATCGTGACTGTGATAAGACCGCCGCCGTAACGGTTCATGACAGGGCAGGCCGATGTCGAAGCAAGCGATGCGTGAGGAAGCCGAGCGCCTGATCCGCGAGACGATGGAAAAGAAGGCCCTCGTCGTCAAACAGGGCAACACCCGGATCGAGGCGGTCTGCGGCAAGTGCGGCGCGCCGAACCGCGTTCAGGCGGAAAAGGGCGCAACCCGCGTCAAATACGTCTGCAAGCAATGCGGCGACAAGCAGGTGACGCTGTAGAGGGCACAGCTTTCTTCCTTCTCCCCTTGTGGGAGAAGGTGGCGCGAAGCGCCGGATGAGGGTTTCTCTCAACGAGCAGGAATCGCGGAGACAGACCCCTCACCCGTCTCAATCGCGCTATCGCGCGATTGATCCACCCTCTCCCACAAGGGGAGAGGGGACGAGGGCACGCCGCTCATTCCCCCTTTACAAACCGCGCGAACGCCTCCGCATAATCCGGATGCCAGCGCGACAGCGCGGGACGATTTTCCACGATATCGCCGGCCGCCCACAGCATGCGCCGTTCGTCGAGCGGCCGCGGCACGTCATTGTCCGGGCACAGGATGTAGAAATCGCCGGCCTCGATGCGCGCGATCATGAAGTCGACGGTCTGCTCGGCCGTCCAGGCGCCGGGCGGCTTCTCGGTGCGGCCGCGCGCGGTCAGCGCGGTGAAGACGTGACCGGGGATCATCAGATGGGCAGTGATCCCGCAGCCCGGTATGTTGCGCAACTCGTGCTGCAGCGCCTCCGTCTGTGCCTTCACGCCGGCCTTCGAGACGTTGTAGGCGGGATTGCCGGGCGGCGTCGTGATGCCCTGCTTGGAGCCGGTGTTGATGATGAGACCGGGCCGCCCGCGTTCGACCATGTGAGGGGCAAACGCCTGCGTGCCGTGAATGACGCCCCACAAATTGACCGCGAGAATGCGCTGCCAGTTTTCCAGCGGGCCAAAACTGTTGCTGTCGGGGCCGATGCCGGCATTGTTCATCAGGATATCGGTGCCGCCGAACCGCTTTTGCACTGCGGCTTCCAGGTTAGCCAGGTCGTCGAAGCGGCTGACGTCGACCGAGGCTGTCATGACATCGGCAGCGCCGCCCTTTGCGACGGATGCCAGTTGGGCCGCCGCCTCGGCGAGCCGGTCAGCCCCGATATCCGCGATGCAGACCCTCATGCCGATGGCGGTGAAACGCGTGGCGGCGGCAAGCCCGATGCCGGACGCGCCTCCGGTGATCACGGCAACATTATTCGGCGACATGGCGGGATGGGGCATGCAAAGTTTCCTGGACTGCTTGGGGAGGGGCGACCTCAGCGCGTCCAGTTATCGCATACTTTCCCCCTGTTATCAGCCCGCGCGTTTCTTCGCCCGGCCGATATCGGAACGCAATGCCTGCAATTCCTTGCGCGCCGCGCTTATGGCATTGCGTTCGATCTTGCGGTAGCGCGCGACCAGCGAGAGGCCGAACGGCGTCAGCACCGCGCCGCCGCCGTTCTTGCCGCCGGTTTGCCGTTCCACCGCGGCCTGGCGGCAGATTCGGTTGGTCTCGTCGACCAGATCCCAGGCGCGCTTGTAGGACATATCCATCGCACGGCCGGCGGCCGAGATCGAGCCGCTTCGGTGGATCGTTTCGAGCAACTCGATCTTGCCAGGACCGATACGCCCCCCTGCGTCGATATCGATGCGGACACTGAGTGAGGGAAGCGACTTGCCGCTCGGCTTTTGCATGGAAGATGTGCTCACTCGCTTGGAGGCTACACGTTGCGTCCCAAACCTTTTACGAACAAGCTGAAGCGGTTACATATCCGTACCAACACGGGGTTCTGGAATAGACATGAATTATCCATCGCTGTTTTCGCCGCTCAAGGTCGGCCCCTATCAGCTCAATCATCGTCTCGCGCTGGCGCCGTTGACGCGGATGCGGGCGGCAAAACCCTCGCTCGCGCCGCGGCCGCTGAACGCCGAATATTATGCGCAGCGCGCGACGCCGGGCGGGTTGCTGATCGCCGAAGCCTCGCCGGTGACGGAAACGGGCTTCGGCAGCCCCGGCGTGCCCGGTATCTATACCGAGCAGCAGATTTCCGGCTGGCGCGAGGTGGTCGATGCCGTTCACGCCAGGGGTGGAATCATTTTTCTGCAGCTCTGGCATGTCGGACGCGTCTCGCATTCCTCGTTCCAGCCTGATGGCGTGTTGCCGGTTGCGCCGTCGGCGGTGCCGATCGCGGACCTGAGAACAGCGACCGCGGACGGCAAGGCGGTGCCTTATGAGACGCCGCGCGCGCTCGAGACATCGGAGATTCCTGGCGTGGTCGACGCCTATCGGCAGGCGGCGAAGAATGCGCTTGAGGCCGGCTTCGACGGTGTCGAGGTGCATGGTGCCAACGGCTATTTGATCGAGCAATTCCTGCAGTCGCACACGAACCTGCGCACCGACCGATATGGCGGCTCGATTCCGAACCGCACGCGCTTCCTGATGGAAGTGACGCAGGCGGTGGTGGACGTGTGGGGCGCCGACCGCGTCGGCGTGCGGCTGTCGCCCTATGGCGTCGCCAATGGCAGCGGCGAGTCGGACCCGATGCCGCTCTACACATATGCTGTTGAACAACTCGGCTTGCTTGGCTTGGCCTATTTGCATTTCATCGAGCCGCGCTCCTCCGGCGCCGGCCGCGCCGAGGTCAACCATCAGAACGTGCCGTCGGCGATGGTGTTGTTCCGCCCGATCTGGAAGGGCGTGCTGATCACCGCCGGCGGCTTCACCGGCGAAGCGGCGGATGCGGCGATCCGGGATGGCCATGCCGACGCGGTCGCGTTCGGCCGCATCTTTATTTCCAATCCGGACCTGCCGCGCCGCCTGCAGCGCGGTTTTCCGCTGACGCCCTATAACCGCGCGACCTTCTATGGCGGCGACGTGGCCGGCTATACGGATTATCCGGAACACAACGAACTGGAGCAGGCATAAAAAGATCGTAGCCCGGATGAGCGAAGCGACATCCGGGGCCGGTATCAGCAGCGTTCCCGGATGTCGCTTTCGCTCATCCGGGCTACAAGGGCTCGCCATGTTTCCCGAAGAGGAATTAGAGAAGAAAAAAACCAAGGCCGTCGCGCTCGGCAAGCCTGCCGCCGGCCAATGCCTGTGCGGCAAGGTCACCTTCGAGATCGACGTGCCGGCGCGCTGGGCCTGGCACGATCATTCGCCGGCGAGCCGCCGCGCGCATGGCGCGGCGTATGCGACCTATGTCGGAAGTTGGCGCAAACGCTTCCGCATCACCAAAGGCAAGACCAGCCTTGCACGGTACGAAGACGAGGCCACCAAGACCGTACGCAGCTTCTGCTCGCATTGCGGCACGCCGATCGCCTATGAGCGCCCACGCTCGCCGCATATGGTCAACATCCCCCGTGCGCTGTTTTCGGGCCGCACCGGGCGGCAACCGCTCTATCACATCGCGATCGAGGAATTGCAGGAATGGGCCTACACCGGCGAACCGCTGGTGCCGCTGAAGGGATATCCCGGCGTGGTCTGGCAGCGCTCGAAAAAGAAGAAGCGCGCCGATCGTGAGGGGATGGTCTAGAGCAGGATGAGATCAGGTTGGGCTGTGACGACCGACCATCCCGTGCCCCGGACGCAAGCGGCCTAGTACTGCGAGCTGGGGCCTATTCTACTTTGCATGGGGTTGTTTTCACGATTTTTGTGTCTGGGCCTTGCGGCACACCGCTGCCGCGCTCCACCGCGTCCGGGACACGGAAAACGCATGTGCAGAGCAGCCATGACCGCGATCCATTGCTTACGCGCGCCAAGTTTGGTCATCTGCTTCCACCCCGCAGGTCTTCGAAGCGGCGGGTGGGAGGAACTATGAAAAACAAAATCACCGGCCGCTCTGCATTCCTCGCACTGCTGAAAGACGAAGGCGTTACCCATCTGTTCGGCAATCCCGGCACCACCGAACTGCCGATCATGCATGCGCTGAAGGACCATCCCGACCTCACCTATGTGATGGCGATGCAGGAAAGCCTCGTTGTCGCCATGGCCGACGGTTTCAGCCGCGCCTCGGGCAAGCTCGTCGCCTGCAACGTCCACGTCGCGCCCGGCCTCGGTAACGCGATGGGCTCGCTCTACAACGCGAGCTTTACGGGGACGCCGCTGATCCTGACCGCGGGCCAGCAGGAGCAGGGCCACGGCCTGACCGAGCCGGTGCTTTACGGCCCGCTGGTGCAGATGGCGGCGCCGCTGGTGAAATGGGCCGTCGAGGTGACGCGGCTGGAAGACCTGCCGCGCATCGTGCGCCGCGCCGCCAAGATCGCGACCACGCCGCCGACCGGGCCGGTATTCATCTCCCTGCCGGGCGATATTCTCAATTCCGAGGCCGGCATCGAACTCGGCCGCTCGACCCGGGTCGATACCCGCGTCAAACCGTCGGACGAATCGCTGCAGGCGCTGACCGCACGCATCCTCAAGGCCGAGCGGCCCGTGATCATCGTCGGCGACGAGATCGTGAAAAGCGATGCATTGAGGGAAGCGGCGCAGCTTGCGGAAACGCTGGGCTGCCCGGCGTATCAGTCTTCGACGCCCTATGGCGCGCATTTCCTGTCCGAAAGCCCGTGCTTCATGGGCGCGCTGGCGCGCATCCAGAAGATCGCCCGCGACACGCTCGCGCCTTACGACCTCATCATCGCGCTCGGCGGCGATCCCCTGCGGATGTCGGTTTACAGCGAGACCGATCCGCTGCCGGATGGGCTCTCGATCGTGCAGGTCGGCCTGGTCGATCACGATCTCGCCAGGAATTACGGCGTCGACATCGCGCTCAAGGCCGACGTGCGGGAAACCCTGCGCGCGCTGGTGCCGGCGCTGAAGGCCGCGGGCGGCGGGGCGCTCGAGACGCGGGCGAGACAGGGACTGGACGCGCTGGCGTCGAAGAACTGGACGGCCCGGCGCAAGCCGCTGGTCGAACAGATTTCGAAAGCGGGCAAAACCTCGCCGATCGATCCGGACTGGCTGGCGCTGCAGGTGGTCGAGGCGATGCCTGATAACGCGATCCTGGTCGACGAGGGACTGACGTCATCGCGGCAGATGATCGCGCTGCGGCCGCATCGCGACCGCTACGGCTATCACGCGCTCGCTTCGGGCGGCATCGGCTGGGGATTGCCGGCGTCCGTCGGTGTCAGTCTCGCCAATCCGGAGCGGCCAGTCGTGTGTTACTCCGGCGACGGCAGTTCGATGTATTCGATCCAGTCGCTATGGACGGCGGCTAACCACAAGTTGCCGCTGACATTCGTGATCGTCAACAATGGCGGCTACCGCATCATCAAGCAGCGGCTGCTCGCCTTCCACGGCGACGATCACTATGTCGGCATGGATTTCATCGACCCGCCGGTGGACTTTACGGGAATGGCGAAGTCGCTGGGGTTGGAGGCGACGCGGGTCACCGATCCCGGCCAGTTGAAGTCGGTATTGTCATCGGCTTTCGGCCGCCCCGGTGCAAAGCTGATCGAAGTTGTCGTGAGCAATTCGGTGAATTGATGCACGATCCATCAACGTCATTGCGAGGAGCGTAGCGACGAAGCAATCCATTCTTCCTTTGTGACCCGATGGATTGCTTCGCTGCGCTCGCAATGACGGTTGATAGATCTGTGCTTCTACTCCGCCGCCGCAGCGCGTGGCTTCACGCGATACCTTGCCGCCGGATGCTGCTCCGTTAACCGCGCCCGTCCGGCACCAAACAGCTTCTCCCGCAGCGTTCCTTCCGCATACGCGCTCTTGTAGCGTCCACGCTTCGTCAGCTCCGGCACCAGCATGTCGGCGATATCCTCGAAATCGCCGGGCGAGGTGGCAAACGCGACGTTGAGGCCATCGACGTCGGTCTGCTCGAACCAGGCCTCGATATCGTCGGCGACCTTCTCGGGCGTGCCGACCACGACCGGGCCGGCGCCGCCGATGCCGACATGCTCGACGACCTCGCGCACGGTCCAGACCCTGTCAGGATCCGCCCGCGTGACGTTGTCGAGCGCGGTGCGCCCGGCGTCGTTCTGGACGTGGCGCACCTGCTGGTCGAGGTCGTAGCCCGAGAAATCGACACCCATCCAGCCCGACATCAGCGCCAGCGCGCCCTCGGGCGCGATGTGGCGGCGATAGTCGGCGTATTTTGCTTTCGCCTCGGCCTCGGTGCGGCCGAGAATGATCGTCATCATGGAGAACATCAGGATCTCGGCCGGATTGCGTCCGATTTCCCTCGCAGCCGCGCGGATCGCCGCCACGCGTGGGCCGATGATCTTGGCTGACGGGCCGGACATGAACACGCATTCCGCGTGCTGGGCGGCGAATTGCCGGCCGCGCGGCGAGGTGCCGGCCTGATACAGCACCGGCGTCCGCTGCGGCGACGGCTCGCTGAGATGAATGGCGTTGAGCCGGTAGTTGCTTCCCTCGTGCTCGATGCGGTGCACCTTGGAAGGATCGGCGAAAATGCCGCGCGCGCGGTCGCGCAGCACGGCGTCGTCCTCCCAGCTTCCTTCCCAGAGCTTGTAGACCAGCTCCATATATTCATCCGCGATCTCGTAGCGGTCGTCATGCGCGGTCTGCTTGTCCTTGCCGGCGCCGCGGGCCGCGCTGTCGAGATAGCCGGTCACCACGTTCCAGCCGATCCGCCCTTCGGTCAGATGATCCAGCGTCGACATCCTGCGGGCAAACGGGTACGGCGGCTCGAAGGACAGATTGCTGGTGACGCCAAAACCGAGATTTTGCGTCACCGCCGCCATCGCCGGGATCAGCATCAAGGGCTCGTTCGCCGGCGTCTGCGCGGCATTGCGCAGCGCGGCGTCCGGGCTGTTGCCGAACACGTCGTAGACGCCGAGCACATCGGCGAGAAACAGCCCGTCGAACCGGCCGCGCTCCAGCGTCTTCGCCAGATCGAGCCAATAGGGCAGGCGGTTGTAGCCCAAGGTGCGGTCGCGCGGATGGGTCCAGAGCCCCGGCGATTGATGCGCCACGCAGTTCATGGCGAAGGCATTGAGCCGGATTTGTTTTGTCATGACGCGAACCTCGGTGCGTGCAGGGTCCCCCTGCGCGTTCGCCCGGTTAAACGCCGGGCTGTTGCCCGAAATTGTTGCATCCTCGCTGGTTTTAGCAAGGCCCATTCGGCAGTCCATGCCACTTCCAGCGGGCGGCTTATCCCGATAGGTTGCGCTCCACACATTAGCGAACAAGGGAAAGAAAAATATGGCCGATAGAGCCGACGCGATTGCGCGGGTACGTGAGCATCTGAATTCCGGCGCGTTTCTCGCCGAGCTCGGCCGCAGGGTCGGTTATAGGACCGAAAGCCAGAACCCCGGCAGCGGCGAGGCGTTGCGCGCCTATCTCGTCGATGACCTCCAGCCTGCCTTCGCCGCCCTCGACTTCTCCACCCGCCTGATCGAATCGCCGAGCGGCAAGGGGCCGTATCTGCTGGCCGATTATCGCGAGGATGCCTCGCTGCCGACCGTGCTCACCTACGGCCATGGCGATGTCGTCGACGGCATGGAAGGCGAATGGCGCGACAATCTCGATCCCTGGAAAACCACGACCAAAGGCGAGCGCGTCTATGGCCGCGGCACCGCCGACAACAAGGGGCAGCACAGCATCAATCTCGCGGCATTGCGCGCCGTGCGCGAGACCCGCGGCGGCAAGCTCGGCTTCAACGCCAAATTCATCATCGAAACCGGCGAGGAGATCGGCTCGCCCGATCTGCGGCAGGTGTGCGAAGCCCACCGCGAGGAGCTGAAGGCGGATCTGTTCCTGGCATCCGACGGGCCGCGGTTGTCGGCCGACCGGCCGACCATTTTCCTCGGCTGCCGCGGCGGCAACCGCATTCACCTCGACGTCAACTTGCGCGAGGGCGGAAACCATTCCGGCAACTGGGGCGGCGTGCTCGCCAACCCCGCGACGATCCTTTGCAACGCCATCGCGAGCCTCGTCGACGGCAAGGGGCGGATGAAGCTCGACGCGCTCAAGCCGCCGCGGATCTCGAACGCCGTCCGCGCGGCGCTCGCGGACGTGAAGATCGAGCCGACTGCCGATGAGCCGGCGCTGGCGGCCGACTGGGGCGAGGAGGGATTGTCGCCGGCCGAGCGGCTGTTTGCCTGGAATACGCTGGAAGTTTTGGCGATGTCGTCCGGCAATATCGAGAAGCCGGCCAACGCCATTCCGGGGCGCGCCAACGCCGTGCTGCAGCTCCGTTTCGTCGTCGGCACCAGATATGAAGAGGTCATCGACGCCGTGCGCGCGCACCTGCATGCCAACGGCTTTCCGATGGTGGAGGTCAGCGGCGCGCAGCGTTTCGCGGCCTCGCGCACCGATGTCGACAGCCCCTGGGTGAACTGGACGGCGAACTCGATCCTGAAGACCACCGGCAAGGCGCCGGCGATCCTGCCGAATTTCGGCGGTTCGCTGCCCAATGACGTGTTCGCCGAGGGGTTGGGGCTGCCGACGATCTGGGTGCCGCATTCCTATCCCGGCTGCTCGCAGCATGCGCCGGACGAGCACATCCTCCTGCCGGTGACCGAGGAAGCGCTCGCCATCATGGCGGGGGTGTTCTGGGACCTCGGCGAGATGAAGCGGGCGTTCTAGCTGCGGCTCACACCCCTTCATCGAGCGCGACCAGTTCGCGCTTCTTGCGCAGTGCCGGCAGCAGTGGGCCGACCAGCAGCACGACCGCGAACGCCAGGCAGACGGCCGAGATGGGCCTTTCAATGAAGGTCATCAGATCGCCCTGCGAGAGGATCAGCGACTTGCGCAGATTGTTCTCCAGCATCGGCCCGAGCACGAAGGCCAGAACCAGCGGCGCCGGTTCGTAGCCGAGCTTGCGCATGAAATAGCCGATAATGCCGAATGCGATCATCACATAGACGTCGAACACGTTATTGCTCGAGCAATAGACGCCGATGATGGTGAACAGGATGATCAGCGGGAACAGGATGTTGTAGGGCAATTTGAGGAGCTGCACCCACATGCCGATCATCGGCAGGTTCAGCACGAGCAGCATCAGGTTGCCGATATACATGCTGGCGACGATGCCCCAGAACAGGCCCGGGTTCTGCGTGATCATCAGCGGACCGGGCTGCAGCCCGTGAATGACGAAAGCGCCGAGCAGCAGCGCCATCACCACGTTCGGCGGAATGCCTAATGTCATCAGTGGAATGAAGGCGCCGCCGGCCGCGGCGTTGTTGGCGGCTTCGGGACCTGCAACACCCTCGATCGCGCCGTTGCCGAAACGCTCCGGTGTCTTGGACAGCCGCTTCTCCAGCGCATAGGACGCGAACGACGAGATCACCGCGCCGCCGCCAGGCAGGATGCCGAGGAAAAATCCAAGGACCGTTCCGCGCGACATCGGGCCGGCACTGGCTTTCCAGTCCTCCCTGCTTGGAAGCAGGTGCGTGATCTTGGTGTTGATGACGTCGCGCTTGATGACCTGCTCGGTGTTGAACAGGACTTCGGCGACGCCGAACAGGCCCATGACCACGGGGACGAGACCGATGCCGTCGATCAGTTCGAGGCGGCCGAAGGTCAGGCGCGGTTGCGCGGTAATGCTGTCGAGCCCGATCACGCCGAGCACGACGCCGATGCAGGCCATCAACAGCGCCTTCGCCATCGAGCCCTGCGTCAGGAAGGTCAGCACCACGAGGCCGAGCACCATCAGGCTGAAATATTCGGCCGGGCCGAAAGCGATCGCGACGCTGGCGAGCTTGGGCGCCACCAGCATCAACGCGATCAGCGCGAAGGTGCCGGCGAAGAACGAACCGAATGCCGAGATGCCGAGCGCAGGTCCCGCGCGGCCCTGCTTGGCCATCTGGTGGCCATCGATACAGGTGACGACGGAAGCGGCTTCGCCGGGAATGTTGACCAGGATCGAGGTGGTCGAGCCGCCATACATCGAGCCGTAATAGATGCCGGCCATCATGATGATGCCGGACTCCGGCGTCCCCGACAGCGTGATCGGCAATAGCAGCGACATTGCCGAGATCGGGCCGATGCCTGGCAGCACGCCGACCAGCGTGCCGATGAACACGCCGATGAAGCAGTAGATCAGGTTGACGGGTTGAAGGGCGACGCCGAAGCCATGGGCGACATTGATGAGTGTGTCCATGGTGCGATCAGCCGATTTCGAAAATGCCCGAAGGCAGTTGGATCAGAAGCAGGCGTTTGAGGACCCACCACATGCCGAGTGGAACGAGCACGGCAACCGGAACGGCCAGCGGCCAGCGGACCGGGTCGACCACGCGCAACAGCAGCAACATCAGCGGAATCGAGGACAGCAGAAAGCCGAGCGGGTTAAGGGCGAAGGAAAAAGCGATGAGGCAGACGATCACCAGCAGCGGCTTGGTCCAGCGCGTGTTCACCCAGCGCGAGCCGAAGGTCGGCCCGCCCTCGGTCAATGCGGCGATGGTGACCGAGGCGGCGAACAGGCACATCAGGATGCCGGTATAGAACAGCACGAACCCGGCGCCGGGGTCGTTGACGGTGCCGAGCTTTAGCTTGAGCCCGGACCAGATCACGAAGCCGCCGAGCGCAAACCCGATCAGCCCGCCCCACAATTCGGAATTGTTGAGGCGGAATTTGACGTCGGTGTCGTTACTCATCGATTACTCTTTCAGCCGTTCCCCGGACGGAGCGCAGCCCGGGGTCCATGTGCTTGCAGTTATATGGGTCCCGGCTCTGCGGAGCAGCGCGAGCGCGCTGCGTCGCGCCCGGGACACGGCGATTCAGTTGGTCTTCTTCGCCAGCCCGAGCTTTTCGACCACCTTCCGCTCGGACTCGGTGACCTCGACGACGAACTTCTTGTAGTCCTCGGTGCTCTTGTAGCTGGGCACCATGTCGAATTTGGCCAGCGTGGCGATCACGGCCGGATCGTCCAGCGCCTTCTTGAAGGCGTCGTGCAGCCTGGCGACGATCTTCGGGTCCATGCCCTTGGGGCCGGCGATGCCGAACGGGGAGTCATAGACCATGGGGTAGCCGAGTTCCTTTAACGTCGGCACGTCGGGATAATTCGGCGAGCGCGCCGAGGTCCACACCATCAGAAGCCGCAGCTTGCCGGCGTCGACCAGCGGCCGCCAGCCGGTCGAGTCCGCCTGCAGCATGGTGTGCTGGCCGAGCACTGCGGCATTGGTTTCCGCGCCGCCCTTGAATGGCACCTGCGTCAGCTTGATCCCCGCCATGCCGGCGATCTGCTCCATGCCGATATGCAGCGACGTGCCGGCGCCGGGCGTCGCATAGGTCACCTTGCCGGGATTCTGCTTGGCGTAGTCGACGACGTCCTTCCAGGTCTTGAACGGCGACTCGGCGCTGGTGGTGACGCCGAACGTGTAGCCGGTGAGGTGGACGATATAGGTAAAGTCCTTGTCCGGATTCCAGGAGACTTCCTGCATCAAGGGCAGGCGGAACACCGTGATCGGGATCTGGGCGATGGTGTAGCCGTCGGGCCTGGCGCCTGCCGCCATGGTGGCAGGGCCGACGGTGCCGCTGCCGCCGGCCTTGTTGTCGATGGCGATCGGCTGTCCGAGCACCTTGGAAGCGCTCTCGGCGAGCGCCCGCATCGAGATATCGGTCGAGCCGCCCGCAGGCCACGGGACGATCAGCGTGATCGGCTTGGTGGGATATTCCTGCGCGCCGGCGGCTGCTGAAATCAGCATGCCGACGGCGGCGACGGCGATCGTCAAACGGCGAGCTCTGGACATATTGAACACTCCCTTGCGGCCTCTTTTGTGGGGAGGCGCGCTTATCTTCTTTTTCTGGGTTCGATCTTCCCCGAAATCGCCAGAGAAGAAAAGCGTATTGACCGCAGCGAACACCGCCGAGGCCGTCGCAATCGGGTCGAAATGTGACATGCGACAAATTGGTCTGGCGCGGCCTCCCGAGATACGGAAATATGCCGTGGGCGGCAACCGCGCTTGCTTCACTGGCCTCCGGCTTGCGATCGATCATATCGGCCGTCAGCGATCGTCCGATCGGGCGAAGGGTGTCGCTCGCCAAATCAAGGCCCCCGGACGCCGCCATTGATGCCAGGTCTGCATGATGCAAAATTTGCATAACCTGCTCGCGACGTGGCAGGCTAATGAAGGCGCGACCTCATGGGTGAACGCGGACCGGCTCATATGACTGGCCGAGGAATGATCGGGATTGTCGCACTGATGACGGCACGGTGTGGCGATGCAAAGCTTGCATTGGCCAGCCTGCGGGCCGATCCGCTACGTTTGCCGGCATGGGGCTTCACATTTCGTATCGAGAACCAGCGCCGGTTGGCGTCCGCGGCCTTGCGCTGCCCCGAGGCGGGCTTTGCGGCCGCGCGGCGGGCGCGGCCCGCATCAAAGCGGGGAGCGTGATGGAGCTTCGCTGGCTTCAGGATTTCCTGATGGTGGCCGAGACCGGCAATTTTACACGCGCCGCCGAGAAACGAAATACGTCTCAGGCCGCGTTCAGCCGCCGCATCAAGTCGCTGGAGGCCTGGCTCGGCTTCGACCTGATCGACCGCAGCGTCTACCCGACGCAGCTCACGCCGCAGGGCGAGCGTTTCCGCGAACATGCCGGCGAGTTGCTGCGGCAGATGCTCGACAGCCGTCTCAAGCTTGGCGGCAAGCCGCTTCGCCGCAACGAACATATCCGCATCGCCCTGCCGTTTGCGATGGCGACCGCGCGATTGCCACGTTGGTGGCAGGCCTGGTCACCGGAGCGGCGGCTGAGCTGTTCGGTGGTGGTGGGCAACATCCACGATCTCGTCACCTCGCTGGTGTCAGACAATGTGGACCTGATGATCTGCTACCACCATGCCCAGCAGCCGATCCATCTCGATCCGGATCTTTACGAGTGTGTGACGCTCGGCACAGAATTCCTGCGGCCCTATGCCAGCGAAGCGCTGGTGGCCAAGGGAGGCGCGTCGCTGCCCGGACGGGCGTCGCATCCGGTGCCGCTCCTGATGTATTCGCCCGGCGTCTACTTCGCCCGGCTGGTCGATCTCATCCTCGAGAATGCCCCCATTGCCGGCGTCCGGGTCATCGAAAGCGACATGTCCGACGTGCTGTGCGGGATGGCGCTGAGCGGCCGCGGGGTAGCTTGGTTAACGGAGGGCACCGTGGCGGCTTCGGGCCGGAAGCGGCTGACCCCGATCGGCGGCGACAAATGGGCGTTGCCTTTGTCTTTAGTCGCATTCAGGGGTCGAATGCATGATGGTCAACGGGCACTAAATCTGTTTTGGTCCGAATTGTGCAGGCATAGTGCCGGGCACGCCGGGGGCGGTCTTGCGAAGACAGGTTCGAGACCGCCGGTGAAACCATCTGGCAAATTACTTCGTAAGCTACCCGGCAAGTCGCCAAATTCGGGTGGATGAGCAATCATCTGCAACCCTTCAAAGGAGAAGTTACGTGAAACATCCTCAGATTTTCGGCTATCTGCTCGCGGGCGTCCTGTGCGCCGGGCCGGCAATGGCGCAGGAACTCACCGGGACGCTGAAGAACATCAAGGACACCGGCGCCATCACGCTCGGCTTCCGTGACTCGTCCATTCCGTTCTCCTACCTCGACGACAACCAGAAGCCGATCGGCTACGCCATGGACATCTGTTACAAGATCGTCGATGCCGTGAAGAAGGAGCTCAAGCTCGACAAGCTCGAGGTCAAGCTCAATCCGGTGACGTCGTCGACCCGCATCCCGCTGCTCGCCAACGGCACGATCGATCTCGAATGCGGCTCGACCACCAACAATGCCGAGCGCCAGAAGCAGATCGCCTACACCAACACCCACTTCCTGACCGCGAGCCGCTACGTCACCAAGAAGGCGGCCAAGATCAACTCGATCGACGATCTCAAGGGCAAGTCGGTGGTCTCCACCGCCGGCACCACCAACATCAAGCAGCTCACGGAAGCCAACGGAGCGCGCAGCCTCAACATCAACATCATCCCGGCCAAGGATCACGCGGAAGCGTTCCTGATGGTCGAGACCGACCGCGCGGTGGCGTTCGTGATGGACGACATCCTGCTGGCGAGCCTGATCGCCGGCTCGAAGGCGCCGGCCGACTACGTCATCTCCAAGGATGCGTTCTCCAAGCCCGAGCCCTACGGCATCATGCTGCGCAAGGATGATCCGGCCTTCAAGAAAGTCGTCGATGCCGCGACCGCGGCGATCTACACAGGCGGCGAGGGCCAGAAGATCTACGACAAGTGGTTCACGCAGAAGATCCCGCCCAAGGGGCTGAACCTCAACTCGCCGATCAGCGCCGAACTGAAGAACCAGTTCGCCAAGCCGTCGGATTCGCCAGATCCGGATTCGTATAAGTAAGGGTAGACCCTCATCGTGAGGCGCCGCGCTATGCGCGGCTCCTCCGGCAACAGCGGCGAAGCCGTTATGCAGGGTAAAGGGCAATAGCTGGTCCGGCCATTTTTCAAGCGGAAAATGGCCGGACTTTTGCATAGGCGTAGTGACGGGTAAGCGATAGTGATACATAGGCGTTGATGACCAAGAGCATTATCGGCACTTTCGGGCAGGGTGCAGCGTGAACTACAACTGGAATTGGCACATCTTCTTCGAGCCGAACCCGACCGGGGCCGGCAATTATCTCGACATGTTGGCGGCGGGCCTAGTGCTGACCATCGAGACGGCGCTTCTTGCCTGGGTCATTGCGCTGATCTTCGGCACGATCATCGGCATCCTGCGCTCGCTGCCGTCGAAGACGGCATCCTGGATCGGCTTTGGCTATGTCGAATTCTTCCGCAACATGCCGCTCCTGGTGCAGCTGTTTCTCTGGTTCTTCGTGCTGCCGGAGCTGCTGCCGCGCGCCGCAGGGCTGTGGATGAAGCAGCTCCCCAACGCGCCGTTCTGGACGGCGGCGATCGGGGTAGGGCTGTTCATGTCGGCTCGTGTCGCCGTGCAGCTTGCCGCCGGCATCGCCTCGTTGCCGCGCGGGCAGAAGCAGGCGGCAACGGCGCTCGGGCTGACGACAGGGCAAGGCTATCGCTACGTACTGCTGCCAATCGCGTTCCGCATCATCCTGCCGCCGCTCACGTCCGAATTCCTCAACACCATCAAGAATACCTCGGTCGCGATCACCATCGGCCTGATCGAGCTGACCGGCCAGGCGCGGGCGATGCAGGAATTCTCGTTCCAGGTGTTCGAGGCCTTCACCGCCGCGACCGTGATGTATCTGGCGATCAACATCGTCGTTGTCACCGGCATGCGCTTCCTCGAACGCAGCCTGGCGATCCCCGGCTACATCACGGGGAAATGACGATGTTCGACAATCTCGATTTCGACGTCATCCGCCGCTCGCTGCCGTATCTCTTCCTCGACGGCATGAGTTTCACGCTGATGCTGACCGGGTTGTCGGCGCTGGGCGGCCTGGTCTTCGGCACGCTGATCGCGCTGATGCGGCTGTCGAGCTACAGGCTGCTCGGCCGCATCGCCGGGCTCTATGTCGACTTCATGCGTTCGCTGCCGCTGGTGCTGGTGATCTTCTGGTTCTATTTCCTGGTGCCCTATATCGGGCAATGGGTGACCGGCGCGTCGCGGCCCATTCGCGTCGGCGCGTTCACCTCGTCGTTGGTCACCTTCATCATGTTCGAGGCGGCGTATTTCTCCGAGATCATGCGCGCCGGCATCCAGTCCATTTCCAAGGGACAGCCGGCGGCCGCAAGCGCGCTTGGCCTGACCTACAGCCAGTCCATGCGCTACATCGTGCTGCCGCAAGCGTTCCGGAATATGCTGCCGGTGCTGTTGACGCAGACCATTGTGCTGTTCCAGGACACCTCATTGGTCTATGTGCTGTCGATCCCGGATTTTCTCGGCGCCGCCAGCAAGGTGGCCCAGCGCGACGGCCGGCTGGTCGAGATGTACCTGTTCGCGGCCGCGGTCTATTTCGCGATTTCCTGTTTCGCGTCCTACGGCGTCCGGCGCCTGCAGGCACGCATTGCCATTGTACGGTGAGAGCATGATCGAAATCAGCCATGTCAATAAATGGTACGGGCCGACATTTCAGGTGTTGAAGGACTGCACCACCAATGTCGCCAAGGGCGAGGTCGTGGTGGTGTGCGGCCCGTCGGGTTCGGGCAAGTCGACGCTGATCAAATGCGTCAACGCGCTGGAGCCGTTCCAGGAAGGCCAGATCATCCTCGACGGCATCAAGGTCAACGATCCCAAGACCGATCTGCCGAAACTGCGCGCCCGCGTCGGCATGGTGTTCCAGCATTTCGAGCTGTTCCCGCATTTGCGGATCATCGAAAACCTGTGCCTGGCGCAGGAGAAGGTGCTGGGCCGTTCGCACCAGGAGGCGATGGCCAAGGGCGAGAAGCTGCTCGAGCGCGTCGGGTTGACGGTGCAAGCCAACAAATACCCCGCCGAATTGTCCGGCGGCCAGCAGCAGCGTGTCGCGATCGCCCGGGCGCTGGCGATGGATCCGATCGCGATGCTGTTCGATGAGCCGACCTCGGCGCTCGATCCCGAAATGATCAGCGAGGTGCTCGACGTCATGGTCGATCTCGCCCATGAGGGCATGACCATGATGGTCGTCACCCACGAAATGGGTTTTGCCAGCAAGGTCGCCAATCGCGTGATCTTCATGGACAAGGGCGAGATCGTCGAGGATGCGCTGAAGACCGATTTCTTCGGCAGTCCCCGCAGCGAGCGCGCGCAGCAGTTCCTGTCGAAGATTCTGTCGCACTAGTTTCCCGTCATTCCGGGATGCGCCCATTTTGGGCGCAGGCCCGGAATCCATACTCCCGATCTTGGTTATGGATTCCGGGCTCGCGCCAAATGGCGCGCCCCCGAATGAAAGCACCCGTTCCTCGCCATTAACGAGTTGTATATAACGTCCGCCGCAACGGCGCCACTACCTCCAGGAGAACCTACTTTGGAACAGATCGCTTACGTCAACGGTTCGTACGTGCCACTTTCAGAGGCGAAGGTCTCGATCCTCGACCGCGGATTCCTGTTTGCCGACGGCATCTATGAGGTCGCCGCCGTGCTCGAAGGCAAGCTGATCGACAATGCCTCGCATCTGGCGCGGCTGGAGCGCTCGGTCGGCGAGATCGAGCTGGCGTTGCCGGAGACGACCGCACGCATCCAGGAGATCCAGAAGGAGCTGATCGCGCGCAACAATCTCGTCAACGGCATGGTCTATCTCGAAGTGACCCGCGGCGCCGATACCGGGCGCGACTTTGCGTTTCCCAAGGGCGACGTCAAGCCGACGCTGATCATGTTCACCTCGACCAAGGACATCATCAACGCGCCCTCAGCCAAGACCGGCATCAACGTGATCACGGTGCCCGATCTGCGCTGGGCGCGGCGCGACATCAAGAGCGTGGCGCTGCTGGCGCAGGTGCTGGCCAAGCAGGCTGCGGCGGTGGCCGGCGCCGGCGAGGCCTGGATGATCGAGGACGGCAAGGTGACCGAAGGCGGCTCGTCGTCGTGCTTCATCCTGACCCAGGACGATGTGATCGTGACGCGGCAGAACGGCAGCGCGATCCTGCCCGGCTGCACCCGCAAGGCCGTGGTTGCTTTGGCCGAAGAGCGCCAGCTTCGCGTCGAGGAGCGGGCGTTTTCGGTCGAGGAGGCGCTGGCCGCCAAGGAAGCCTTCGTCACCAGCGCCAGCGTTTTCGTGCAGGGCGTGGTTTCGATCGACGGCAAGAAGATCGCCGACGGCAAGCCCGGCCCGATGACCAACCGCCTGCGCGAGATCTATGTCGAGTTCGCCAAGACGACGGCGGTGTAGCGCGCCGAGACGTCATCGGCCGGCTTGCCGCCTCCGCTAGCTAAAGCTACGGCGAGCCAATGAGGAAGGCCTCGGCGTAGCCTTGGCGTAGCCGGGACCGGGCGATCCAGTATTCCAGAGACGATTGTGCTTGAACCGAGATGCGCGGCGTACTGGATGCCCCGCATGCGCGGGGCATGACAGCGAAACTTAAGCCACCGCAGCCTTGGCCTTCACGGGATGCACCGCGCGAAAAGCGATGGCGAGCCTGTTCCAGGCATTGATGGCCCCGATCAGCATGGTCAGATTGACCGTCTCCGTCTCCGAGAAGTGGGCGCGCACGTCTGCGTAGAGATCGTCGGGCGCGTGGGTTTCGGCGATCAGCGTCAATGCCTCGGTCCATGCCAAGGCGGCGCGTTCGCGGTCGGTGTACAGCGGCGACTCGTGCCAGGCGTTCAACAGATACAGCCGCTGCTCGGTCTCGCCCAGCTTGCGGGCGTCCTGAGTGTGCATGTTGATGCAATAAGCGCAGCCGTTGATCTGCGAGGCACGCGTCTTTACCAGTTCGATCAGCGATTTTTCGAGGCCGGACGCGACGATCTGGGCCTCCAGCGCGACGAGCGCTTTGATGGTATCGGGGGCGGCCTGGTAGTAGTTCATCCGGGGTTTCATGGTCGTTCTCCTCTGAACGTTTTCAATTTGAACGATTGTCGGAGTGTATCTAATCGAGAAGATGGTCGCCATCTGGATCGATGCTTGTCGATCTAATAAGGTCGTTACCTGCAATGGGGAAAATCGCGGATGCCTACGCACAAGCCGGTGTCATCAAGTCATCATGCGTCGCTGCTGGCAGTGGTCGTCGCGCTGGCCTGGCTGGGCGCCTTGCTTCCCGTCGTGGCATTCGGTCCGCCGCCGAACGCGCAATTGTCGCTGGAGAAGCTTTCACGGATCGACGCGTTCCTCAACGACCAGGTCGCACAAGGGGAAATTCCGGGCGCCATCGTCCTGATCCAGCGCCACGGCAAGCCGGTCTATTTCAGGTGGTTCGGCAAGCGCGATGTCGATGCCGGAATCGATATGACGAGGGATACGATCTTTCCGCTGCATTCGCTCACCAAAACGGTCACCAGTTTTGCCGCGATGATGCTGATCGATCGCGGCAAGATCAAACTCGACGATCCCGTCGCCAAGTACATTCCCTCTTTCGCCGGCATGAAGGTCGGCGTCGAGCGCAAGGATGAGTCCGGCAAGGCCGTGCTCGATCTCGCGCCATTGCGCCGGCCGGTCACGATCGAGGACCTGCTGCTGCATACATCGGGGATCACTTATGGCTTCTACGGGCCGCGAGGGCCGGTGAAGGCGGCGTATGACGGCATTTATCTCGGCGACTTCGACAATGCCGAATTTGCCGAGCGGATCGCCAAACTGCCGCTGGCGGAGCAGCCGCGCACGCTGTGGGATTACGGGCATTCGATCGACGTGCTCGGCCGCGTGATCGAGGTCGTGTCCGGGCAGTCGCTGTACCAGTTTGAAAAGACGGAACTGTTCGATCCCCTGGGGATGACGACGACCAAATTCTTTTTGACCGATCCGGCTGAGCGGAGCCGCTATGCCCGGCCGCTGCGCAAGGATCAGCATGTTGAGCGGACTTCGCTCGATGTTACGCGATGGGAATCCGGCGGCGGCGGATTGGTCTCGACGGTTGCCGATCTCGCGCGCTACGGGCAAATGCTCCTCAATGGCGGCACGCTCGACGGCAGGACCTATCTCAGTACCGCTACGTTTGCGGCGATGACGACTGACCATATCGGCCCGGGCTCGGGCGTCGAACGCAATTACTTTTATTACCCCGGCGACGGCTTTGGGTTTGGCTACGGTTTTGGTGTCCGCACCAATCCCGGCAATGCCGTCCCGCCGCCACCGGGCTCGCTCGGCGAAATCAAATGGGACGGCGCCACCGGCGCCTACCTCGTGGTCGACCACGCGCAGGACATGTTCTTCGTCGTGCTGGAAAATGCGCCGTCGGCCCGCCAGCATGTGCAGGTGAACGTCAAGAAGCTGATTTACGACGCGTTCGAGAAATGACCGGGCGCAGGCTCGATGGGAAATAGCGAGATGCTGCGCAAGACCGATCGGAGCGACAGGACCGTCAAGGTGAGGGGGCGCATCGTTGCGCTGGACCGCGCCCGCACCTTCATCACGCTGTTGGTGCTGATCCATCACTCCGTGGTCAACTACACCCATTTCGGCAGCGGCGATAAAATGCGCTGGCTGGGGTTCGACCTCGTCGTGCTGTTCAACGACAGCTTCTTCATGGCCTGCATGTTCCTGATCTCGGGCCTGTTCGTTCACGACAGCCTGATGCGTAGAGGCGCCGCGGATTTCCTGCGCCATCGGGCGTGGCGGCTCGGCATTCCCTTTCTGGTGTCGATCTTCGTGCTGATGCCGATTGCGTACTATCCGACCTTCCTGCGCTATCATCTGCCCGGCACTACCGACTTCAACTTCTTTCATTTCTGGTGGCGCACGCTGACGGTCGGCCCCTGGCCGTCGGGTCCGGCATGGTTCCTGTGGGTGCTGCTGGCGCTCGACATCGTTGCCGCGGCGCTGCTCGCAGTCGCGCCGCGCCTGCGGAAGATGTCTGGCCTGCTGATCTTTTCGCTGCGCGACCGGCCGTGGACGGCGTTTGCGGCGTTCCTCGCCGTCTCGGCCGTCGTCTACGTGCCGATGCGGCTGATATCAGGCGATGCGAGTTGGCTGGAGCCGGGCGGCTATCCGCTGCCGATCCAGACCAGCCGGATTCTGCTCTATGCCGGCTATTTCCTGACCGGTGTCGGCATCGGCGTGGTTAGCCTTCGCGCGGGAATCCTGAGCGAGGAAGGTGCGTTGGTCAGGCGCTGGCCGCTTTGGCTTGCCTTTGCGTCGTTGTTCTACGGCGCCATCCTGCTGCTGGTCTATGCCCATCACAACTGGCTCGCGGATCTCGATTCGCCTCCGCTGTCCTGGCAGGCCGGCTACGGCCTTGCCTTTGCGCTGTTCAGCGCAGCGATGACGTTCACGGTGCTGACCGTGTCGCTGGCTTTTGCCTCATCGCGCATGAAGCTGCTCGATGCCATGCGGCCATCGGCCTATGGCATCTTCCTCACGCACTACATCTTCATCCTCTGGCTGCAATACGCCGTTTACGATTATTCATGGCCGGCCTTCGTCAAATTTGCTGTCGTTTTCATCGGCACGCTGGTGCTGAGCTGGGGAGCCACGGCGCTGTTGCGGAAAGTTCCGATTGTGTCGAGAATGATCTAGGTTCAACTGAGGAGCCGCAGCCGTCATTATTTTTGAGGACGTCAAACTTTCTCCCTCGCGAACCTGTTGCGCAACGTCCCGATCCCGGTGATGTCGATCTCAACGACATCGCCGGCTTTCAGGTTAGGTGAGGTGCCGTCGGTGCCCATCCAGATCACGTCGCCCGGCCACAGCGTGAAATATTTGGTCAACTCGACGAGGAACGGCACGACGCCGAAGATCATGTCGTTGGTATGGAAGCGGCCGGTCTCCTTGCCGTTGACCCGGATCACGGTTTCCATCTTGTCGAGATCGACTGATGTTTCGATCCACGGCCCCATCGGCTTGAAGGTGTCGGCGTTCTTGGAGCGCCACAGGCTGCGGTCGGCCTTCTGCCAGGTGCGCTCGCTGACATCGTTGCCGATGGTGTAGCCGAACACACAATCCATCGCGTTGGCTTCGCTCAAGTGTTTTGCCTTCTTGCCGATGACAACCACGAGTTCGCCCTCGTAGTGGATCTTCTCGGTCGCGCTCGCCGGGATCACCACATCCTCGTCATGGGCGATCAGCGCGTTCTGCGCGCGATAGCCGATCTCGGGTCGATCGGGCACGTTGGGCACCGTGCCGGCCTTGTCGGCGGCTTCCTTGAGATGCTTGAGGTAATTCAGCCCGACGCAATAGAAGGTGCGCGGGATCAGCGGCAGCTCGATCTTGACGTCTTTCAGCGCATGCGACTGCGTTCCGCGCTGCCATTCGCCGAGCGGATCGCCGTTGACGGCGATCACGTTGTCGCCCTCGACAATGCCCCAGGATGTCTTGCCGGCGGTGGTGAATTTGAGCCAACGCATGGTTCTTCCTCTTGTTCTTATTCGGCCGCGGCCCGCGGCGTGGTTTTCCAGGCGCCGGCGGCAGGACGCGTCAGGCCGAGATTCTCGCGCAGCGTCTTGCCGGCGTAATCCCTGTGAAACAGCCCGCGACGCTGCAGTTCCGGCACGATGTGCCGGACGAAATCGGCATAGGAGCCCGGCACGATGGTGGCTGCGATGACAAAGCCGTCGCAGCCGCGCTCGACGAACATCTCCTCTAACTTGTCGGCGATCTCCTTCGGGCCGCCGACAATCGCGTCATGCACCTGGCCGCGGCCGGAGAAGGTGACGAAGTCGCGCGCGCTGGGATTGGTCTTGCCCGAGTTCTTGAGCACGCCGTCGCGAATGCCCAGGATACCCTGCATGCTCTTGAGCTCATCTGTTGTCAGCGGCTCGTCGAGCGGCTTGGAGGCGAAGTCGTAGTTCAGTGCCTCCGCGAGCAGCGACAGCGCATCGATCTGCAGCGGCAGCTTGTTGATGAGCGCCATCTTGTCCTCGGCCTCAGTCTTGGTTGCGCCACAGACGGGTGTGGTGAGGTTGCAGAGGCGCATCTGGTCGGGATCGCGGCCGGCTTTTGCCGCTTCGTTGCGGACCGCGGCATAGCCTTCCTTGGCGGCGGCCACGTTGCGGGCGGCGGTGAAGATCACCTCGCCCCATCGCCCCGCAAAGCGCTGGCCGCGGCCGGACGCGCCGGCCTGGATGATGACGGGATGGCCCTGTGCCGAGCGCGGCACGGTGAACGGACCGCGCGACTTGAAGAACTCGCCCTTGTGGTCGAGCCGCTTCACCTTGGCCGGATCGGCGAAGCGGCCGCTCTTCTTGTCCATGATCAACGCGTCGTCTGCCCAGGTGTCCCAATGGCCGAGCACGACTTCCATGAATTCGTCGGCGCGATCGTAGCGGTGGTCATGTTCGAGATGGGCGTCCTTGCCCATGTTGTGGGCCTCGCCGTCATTGAGCGAGGTGACGACGTTCCAGCCTGCGCGTCCGCCCGACATCAGATCGAGGGTGGCGAAGCGGCGTGCGACGTCGAACGGCTCGTAATAGGTAGTCGAGCAGGTCGACCCCAGCCCGAGCTTCGTCGTCACCATGCCCATCGTGGTCAGCACGATCAGCGGGTCCATCTTCACGCAGCGGATGCCGTATTCGACGGTGTGGGCGTGGTCGTTACCGTAACGGTCGGGCATCGCCAGGCGGTCGTCGAAGAACGCCATGTGGAATTTGCCGGCTTCGAGGATCCGGGCGATTTCCTGGTAGTAATCGGCCGACATCGAATCGTCGCGCGATTCCGGATGCCGCCACGAACTCGGCAGATTGGTGCAGTTCTGCGCCTGCAGGAATCCCACCAGCGCCATTTGCCGTGTCATGCGGTTCTCCTTGTGCGGGCGGAATTCATTTCAGGTCGAGTTCGGTGGTCAGCTTGTAGTCTGCGGCCAGCGCCTTCAATTTGTCCCAGGTCGCGTCCTCGACCTCGATGCCGTCGCGCCTGCGCTGCTGCTCGCGGATATGTTCGACCTCGCCGGGATAGAACACGCCGGGGGAGCCTTCCGATGGCGGCGTCGATTTCAGATAGCGCGCGAACTCGCCGACTTCCTTCTCGAAATCCTTCAGGGGGCGGAAGGCGGCGACATTGAACACCGCCATGAAGCATCCGTCATTGTGACGGCCGGTCGGCTCGACGCCAAAGCCCAAGCCCTTGAGCAGGCCGCACAGCACTTCGACCATCGCGGCGAGGCCGCTGCCCTTGTAGCCCTCGCTGCCGCCGAGCGGCAGCAGTGCACCGCCCTTGCGATACTGGGTGGGATCGGTGGTGTGCCGTCCCTCGGCGTCGATGATCCAGCCCTGCGGGATCTGTTCGCCGCGCGCCACCGACAACGCGATCTTGCCGGCCGCGACCGCCGAGGTCGCCATGTCAAGATAGAACGGCGCCTCGAGGTCGGACGGCACCGCAATCGAGATCGGATTGGTGCCGAGCCTTGCCTCGCGGCCGCCGAATGGCGCGACATGCTTCGGCGAGCGGCCGGAGTCGGCGGTCGCAATGCCGATCATGCCCTCGCGCATCGCCATCAGGGGATAGGCGGCGAGCCGCCCGACGTGGCTTTGGCGGAACACCGTGCAGGCGGCGACGTTGGCGGTCTTCGCCTTCTCGATCGTCAGCGCCATCGCCTTGGCGTTGACGTGAAAGCCAAAACCCCAATGGCCGTCGATCACGGTCGTGGTCGGCGATTCCTGGACGATGGTCCATTTGGCGCCGGGCACGATATGGCCGGCCTTGATGCGGTCGATATAGGTCGGGATCGCGATCACGCCGTGCGAGTCGTGACCGGCGAGATTGGCGTTGACGCAGCCGGCCGCGACGGCGCGAGCCTCCTCCTCCGACGCGCCGGCGGCCTTGAGCAGCGCCGCGCCGATATGCGTGAGACGGTCGGCCTGGAGCATCGGCATGGGAATTTCCTCTACCTCTTAACGCCCGCGCGATCGGCGGGTCTTGCTTGTTGCCGCGGCCGGCATGGTCTCAAAGCGGCGGCGGCAGGGCAAGCGTGGAAATATCCTGTTAGCCATGCTGCCGGCACGGTTCTCGATGGCTTTCGAATTTCATCCTGCAAAATTCGAATTGCGCTGACAAATCGTGAATGAGCCCGTAGTTCTCCTGAGCGACGTCGCGGTTCGTTGGTCCGACATTTACTCTGAATCGCAACTCCGGGTCGCCGATAACGAGCATTTAGGCCCCTGCACGCATAAAATCCGCGGGGGCAGCGGTGCTTCCGGCAGGGAGCTTGGGGACGGTGAGGACCGATATCGCGCGCACGTTTGCGGCGTTGAATGCGACCAACGAAGCGATTCTGTACGCCAAATCACCTGAAGAGCTGTACGCGAAGGTCTGCGAAGCCGCGTTCTCGGTCGGGGACTTCCTGGCCGTGGCGATCTTCCTGCTGGAGCCGGAAACCAATCTCCTGCGCTTCGCCGCCGGCTGTGGCGACGACGTCGCGCGCCTGCGCAGCATCGACATCTCGATCGTGGCCGGTACGCCCGAAGGGTCCGGGGTCTCCGGGCAGGCCTTCCGCGACCGGAAGATATGCGTCAGCAACGATTTCCTGAATGATCCGCGCTCGCTGCCCTGGCGCGAGGGAGCCACGGCCGGCCAGGTGGGCACGGCGGCAGCGCTGCCGCTGACCTGCAATGGCGAGGGCGTTGGCGTGCTTCTCGTTTCGCGGCGGGAACCCCACTCGATCGACGGGCAAATCGTCTCGATGCTGGAGCGCGTGTCGGCGAACATTTCGTTTGCGCTCGACAATTTCGAACATGAGGCCGCGCGCAAGAACGGCGAGCGCACCATGCGGCGGTTGAACCGGATGTTCGGCGCCATCAGCGCGACCAACGAAGCGATTCTGCGCGCCAAGACCGAACAGGATCTCTATCAGCGCGTTTGCGATGCCGCGGTATACAGCGGAAAATCCGCGGCTACCGTGGTGCTGCTTGCGGAGCCGGACTCGATCTGGTTGAAGCCGGCCGCCGGGACTGGCGCGATCGTCGAACAGATCATGCGGGCGCTGTTCTCGATCGATGCCGGCAACCCGTATGGAACGGGCGTCTGCGGCAGGGCATTCCGGACGCAGCTGCCAGCCGTCAACAACGATATCCTCAACTCGACACAGGGCCAGCTCTGGCATCAGGCCGCACGCGAAACGGGCGTCACCGCCTGCGTCGCTGTCCCCCTGATCAAGGCCGACGAGAGCATTGGCGTGTTGCTGTTCTTTGTCGGGAAACTGTGGGCGGAGGACGAGGAGATCGTCGCCCTGATGGCGCGGATCGCGGAGAACGTCTCGTTCGCGCTGGACAATTTCGAGCGCGCCGGCGAAAAGGCGAGAGCCGACGCCCAGAAGGAACGTCTGGGGCGCATGCTGGCGGCGCTCAGTGCGACCAACGAAGCGATCGTTCGTGCAACGTCGCGGACGGAGCTGTTCGAACTGGTGTGCGAAGCTGCCGCGACGGGCGGCCGGTTCAACTCGACCAGCATCATGCTGGCCAGATCCGACAGCGACTACACCGACATGGTGGCCGTGGCGGGACCAACGGCCGGCAACATGCGCCGGGTGAAGGTTTCGATCAACGCGGATCATCCGGAAGGACGCGGGCTGTGCGGCAACGCTTTCCGCTCCCGCCAGGCCTGCATTGCCAACGATTTGCGCGCCGATTCCCGTGGATCGGCGTTTCACCAGTTCATTCACAGCGACGGCGCGATGTCGGGCGCGGCGTTCCCGCTGCTGGTTTCCGGCCAGGCGGTCGGCGTGATGTTTTTCATCTCTTCGGAGATCGATACGTTCACGCCCGAATTCGCCGAACTGTTGCAGAGACTCACCGACAACGTGTCGTTCGTGATCGGGACCTTCGATCGGGCCGACGAGAAGGCGAGGACCGAGGTCCAGAAGGAGCGCCTGACACGCATGCTGGCGGCGTTGAGCGCAACCAACGAGGCGATCATCCGTGCGGCATCCCGGGCGGAACTGTTCGAGCTGGTGTGCGAGGCCGCGGCCAACGGCGGCAAGTTCACCTTGACCTCCATCGCGCTGATAAAGCCGGACAGCGAGTATCTCGACGTCGTGGCTGCCGCCGGTCCGACCGGCTCCAGCGCGCGCCAGGCGAAACTATCAACTAGCGAGGCGCATCCGGAGGGGCGTGGGCTCTGTGGTTCGGCGATACGTTCGCAGCAGGCCTGCATCATCAACGATTACCTCGGCGATCCGCGCGCCGAAGCGTTTCACGCCACCGCGCGCAACGACGGCACGAATTCCGGCGGTTCATTTCCCCTGTGGGTGCATGGGCAAGTCGTCGGCGTGATGTCTTTCATGTCGATGGAGAAAGACACGTTCACGCCCGAATTCGCCGAATTATTGCAACGGCTCGTCGACAACGTATCTTTCGCATTAGAGAATTTCGACCGCGCCGATGAAAAGACCAAGGCCGACGAGCGGATCGAGTATCTGGCGTCGCACGACAGCCTGACCAATCTGCCGAACCGGGAAATGTTCAACGGTATGCTCCGCCGTGCGATCGATGCGGCCGCACGCTATCAGCGGCAGTTTGCCCTTCTGTTCATCGACCTCGACAGGTTCAAGGTCATCAACGATTCGCTGGGGCACGACGCCGGCGATATGCTGCTGGTGGAGATCGGCGGCAGGCTGCGGCGCGCACTGCGTTCGAGCGATGTCGTGGCGCGGCTGGGTGGCGACGAGTTCGTGGTCATTCTGGAGGAGACCGCCGAGCGCCACGAGGTCGAGCGCATCGCCGGAGAGCTTCTGTCCGTGCTCAGCCAGCCGCTGCAGCTCAGCGGTCACGAATGCCACACCACCGCCTCGATCGGCATTGCGATGTACCCCTCTGACGGCGCCGACATGCTGACGCTGACCAAGAACGCCGACATGGCGATGTATCTCGCCAAGGAGGACGGCAAGAACGCCTTCCGCTTCTTCACCAAGGAGATCAAGACGCAGTCGATCGAGCGCCTGACGCTGGAGAGTGCCTTGCGCCGCGCGCTGGAGCGCGACCAGTTCTGTCTGCACTATCAGCCCAAGATCGACATGGCGAGCGGCCAGATCACCGGTGTCGAGGCGCTGCTGCGCTGGATCCATCCCCAACTCGGTACCGTATCGCCGGGGCAGTTCATTCCGCTGGCCGAGGAAATCGGGCTGATCGTTCCGATCGGCCGCTGGGTGCTCAAGGAAGCCTGCGCGCAAAACATGACCTGGCAGCGACGCGGCCTGCGGCCGGTGACGATGGCGGTCAACCTGTCGCCGCGGCAATTCGCGGACCCGAATCTGCTGTACGATGTCGACGAGGCGCTGCTGGCAAGCGGCATGTCGCCGGTGCTGCTGCAGCTCGAAGTCACCGAAAGCATGGTGATGCGGAACGTGTCGCGCGCGATCAAGGTGCTGGATGCGATCCAGAGCCGTGGCATTCGCCTCGCGATCGACGATTTCGGAACCGGCTATTCGTCGATGTCGCTGATGAAACAGTTCCCGATCGATACCATCAAGATCGATCGCTCCTTCGTTCGCGACCTTCCCGTCGATTCCGAAGACCAGGCCATCGCGCAGGCGATCATCAGCATGGGCAAGGCGCTCGGCATGACCGTCATTGCGGAGGGCGTCGAGACCCTGGAGCAGGAGGCTTTCTTGCGCAGCCACGCCTGCGACGAAATGCAGGGCTTCCTGTTCTCCAAGCCGCTGCCCGCCAGGCAGATGGCCGATCTGCTTCGCGCCGAACCGCAGCTCGCCTCGCCGCCGTTGCAGCCGGAAGCCGGCTCAGGGTTGGAAGGCGCTGTCGTCTGACGGTTGCGGATGCAACTCGCGGACCGCCACCGCCGGGTCCGGAATTTCGGTTTTGCAGGGGAAGTCGTAAGGCCAAGGCAGCGACGTCTGCCCTGCGAAGGTCCCAAGGAAGATGTCTGCGGCGGAAGCATATGTCGCCCGGTCTGGCAATCCGAGCTCGGCGCACCATTCGGCCGGCAGCGGCTGGGAGGAGGCGCACAACTCCATAGCGGGTCCCCACCACCACGCCGGGGCGGGCGAGCGTTCCGTTTCCGGAACGGCACGCCACGTGTTGTATTCGCCGATCATACGTTCGAATTGCAGTACCGCCGCCGGATGCATTCAATCTCCTGAAGCCTGATGATATCCGCATCCACGGGCGGCGCAATGCATGTTGCCGGTTATTGCCGGCCGTGCTGCCAGTGCGAGGTCACATCCGCGCCTGATTTGTTGAGATGGACATGCTGATCGACGTGATCGACCCACGACACCGGAATGAAGTGGTGGTGCTGCCCGTCGGGCGAACTCTGTTTGGTCAGCTTGATCTTGTCGGTTCCTTCCATATGGTCGACTTTTCCGACCGTCTTCTTGTCCGATGAGATGACGTCCATATGTTCCCGGATCTGTGAAGCAGAAGCCATGTCTCATATCCCTGATTTGGTTGGGGACATAAAACGTGCCGTTGCCGGAATGGTTGCTGGGCCGTTGATCTCGAAGCCGGTCCCGTTCCGCCAGCGGTTACTTCTCCTCCGCCGCCGTTGAGGTCGCCGGACCTTCGCCCATGATCAGGAGAACGGCGTCTTCATCCTTGGCGCCGTCCCAATGCACCTGCTTGGCGAAATGGGTGACAAAGCTGCCGGCCGGCATCGGCGTCGTGTTGGCGGGATCGAATTTCGGCCCCGAGCCAACCCACCACGTGCCCTGCAGCACGACGATGTAGCGATCATTGGGGTGGAAGTGCGGGCGGCTGAAATGATTGCCCTTCGTCCACTTGTTGTAGACCATATAGAAGCCGGGTTTGGCGGGATCGCCTACGACAACAGCGCTTTGCGCACCGGCTGCATTGACCGGGCCCCAGGGAATCTGGTCCGGCAATTTGTAGATGACGGCGGCCGGATTGAGTTCTGCAGCGGAGCTGATGCTCAACATGCCGGCGAAAGCCAGCGGCGTCATGAGGTATCGCCAGGACCAGGGTATCTCCTTCATGATTTCCTCCCTTGCCGTTTCGTCAGCTGAGATGCGCTCATCTCTGTTGTCGCGATGCTAGCTGGTCTCGTTCCAGCGGAGCAAGGCACGCGGGTGCATGCGTGATAGGCAACAGCAGCAAGCGAAATGTCGCACAACGCAATTGCAGCATGAAAAACGGATTTACGCCGCGCGTCGCGGTGATAGGTTGCCGCCCAACCAAAAGCAGCCACGGGAGGGTTACGTTCATGAAGCGTTTGTCGATACTTGCCGCCGGTCTGTTGATCGGCGCCGCCGCACTTCAATTTTCCGGCGTGGCGTCCGGCCAGAGCGATGGCTGGGTGACGCTCGTCGACGGCACCAAGATGGGCGACTGGACCGAGGTCGGCAAAGCCAATTGGGCGATGAAGGACGGTGCGCTGGTCGCAGACAAGATCACGGAGGGCAAGGATCCCTCCTATCTCGTCAGCAAGGAATCCTACAAGGACTTCGAGATGAAGGTCGAGTTCTGGGCCGACGATGACGCCAACAGCGGAGTTTTCATTCGCTGCGACCAGTCGGCCAAGATCGACTCCAAGATCTGCTACGAGATCAATATTTTCGACAAGCGGCCCGATCCGACCTACGGCACCGGCGCGATCGTCGATGTGGCCAAGGTCGACCCGATGCCGAAGGCGGGCGGCAAATGGAACACCTACGAGATCACGGCCAAGGGCCCTCAGCTCGTCGTCGTGTTCAACGGCCAGAAAACCGTCGATGTCCAGGATTCAAAACACGCCAGCGGTCCGTTCGCGCTGCAATACGGCTCGGGCGTGATCAAGTGGCGCAAGGTGCAGATCAAGCCGCTGTAGGCCGCTGAGAGGTCTCTTGCGAGGTTGTGCCGGCTCACTCGCGAACCGACGCGCCCGTCTTCAGCGGGTGCGCCTTCCTGTGCCACGCCCAGGCGGTGCGGATAATCGTGGCCAGATCCGAATAAGCGGGACGGAAGTTCAATGTCGCGCGTGCGGCGGAGGGATCGGCGACCAGATAGGTCGGATCGCCCGATCGCCGCGGCTTGACGACATGCGGGACTTCGCGGCCGGTCTCGGTCGCGATCGCCGCGAGTATTTCGCGCACTGAAAAACCGTTGCCGGTGCCGAGATTGAATGCGCCGCCTGAATGTCCCTCCAGCAGCAGCTTGAGCGCCAGCACGTGGGCAGCCGCGAGGTCCGTCACATGGATGTAATCGCGGATCGCCGTCCCGTCCGGCGTGTCGTAATCGTCGCCGAACACGGCAAAGTCCGGCACATGCCCCTGCAGCGCCATCATGGCGCGGGGGATGAGGTGTGTCTCGACCTCACGCAGCTCGCCGATGCCGCCGGCGGGATCGGCGCCAGCGGCGTTGAAGTAGCGCAGCGCGAACGAGCCGAAGCCGTAGGCTGTGCGATAATCCGCCAGCACACGCTCGATCATCCATTTCGAGGCGCCATAGGGGTTGATCGGTGCGCAGGGATAGTCTTCGCGTAGCGCCTTGCTGTCGGCATTGCCATAGACCGCGCCGGTTGACGAAAACACCAGGCGATTGCAGCCGGCCTCGCGCATGGCCGCCAGCAGCGACAGCGTTCCGGCGAGGTTATTGACGTAATATTTCTGCGGATCGGCAACGGATTCGCCGACCAGGCTCGACGCTGCGAAGTGCATCACAGCCACGATGTCGTGCTCGGCAAAGGTCCGCGCCAGCGTGGCCTTGTCGGCGATGTTGCCGACCACCAGCGCGCCGGCGGCGAAGCTGCGGTGGCCGGTTGAAAGGTTGTCGTAGGTGACGGGCTGGTAACCCGCCGCATCCAGCGCCCTGCAGCAGTGCGAACCGATATAGCCGGCACCGCCGGTGACGAGAATGGCTGGACGGCTGTTCATTGATTGTGTGTCCCGCCGATGTCAGTCGATCGGCCCCTGTTCAGCAACAAATAGAGCGCGCGCGGGTTGGTCGTCAAATAGCGCCAGAACAGGCGGCGCGGTTCCAGCCAGATGCGCCACGCCCATTCGAGGCCCGCATGCTGCATCCACCGAGGCGCGCGGACGCGGCTGCCCGACAGGAAGTTAAACAGCCCGCCTGACGTCTTGATGACGCCGACATTGGAGAGGTTGGGTGTGTATTCCTCGACGAAAGCCTGTTCATAGGGAACGCCGAGCGCAACCCAGAGATAGTCCGGTGCCAGCGCGTTGATTTCCGCGACCTTGGCACGCAGCGCTTCGCCGCGCAGAAAGCCGTGGCAACGGCCGACGATCTTGAGATCGGGATATTGCTCGCGAACGCTGGCGACCGCGGCGGCGTTCTCCGCGTCGTCCGCGCCCAGCATGTAGAAGGTCAGGCCGGCCGCCTGTGCCTTGCGGGCAACGACGTGAAACAGGTCGGTGGTCGCGACGCGTTCGGGCAGCGGCGTCTTTGATCTGAACCGCGATACGGTCACCAGCGGCTGGCCGTCGGCATTGATCAGATCGGCGGCCCGAAACAGCCGGTCGGTCATCGGTTCGGTCGAGCAGCGCGCCAGCACCTCGCCATTGGCCGAGGTCAGGTAGAGCGGGCGATTGAGGCGGCGTTGCGGGAACACCATGTCGATCATGAAGTTCGCGGTCTGCTCGAGATCCAGCACGGCAAGCCGCAACCCGCCCAGCGTGATGCGAGGCACGCTGGCCGTGGCCGCTCTGCCGACGGGATTTACGCGACGCTCAAGCATATTGCTTGTCCCGCTGCGGGCTCGCGGCCGTTGGGTTGACTTCGCTGAGGACGACACCGACCAGCTTGCGCTCGGCCCCGCCGAGGGCTGCGATGATGTCTTCCATGCTGTCGTTGATGTCGAGATGCACCGGGAGGATCGCAACGAGTCCCTCGGCGATGTCGAGCAGTTTGCCGTCGGCCGGGCTCCACGGCATCGCCGGCCCGTCGAGAATCACGAGGTCATAGCCGCTAGCGGAACGGGCGCGCGCAATCGCCTTTCGGATGGCGTCGCCGGCTTTCGCGTCGGCGGCGTTGACAGCCGGCAGGATCGAAATTCCGTTGGCGGTCGGAATCGCGCGGGCGGCCCTGGCGCCGATGCCAAGCCAGCCGAAACGGCTGGGCTCGCTCTTCGCCAGATGGCTCACCTTGCTCGATAGCGCGCGCTCCTTAAGGTCGGCATCGATCAGCAGCACCTTGGCGCCGTCACGCGCCGCGGCGAGCGCAATGTTCAGCGCGGCGATGCTGCGGTCCTGATCCACTCCAGCGCCGATCACAGCCATCACGGGCGGGGTTTCCCCGCCGGCGCGTCTGGCCAGCGCCGCGCGCATCTCGCGCAGGGCATTGAGGACAGTCATTAGCGGAAAGCCCGCGCGCAGCGTCGGCCAGCCCAGCCGCGTGACGTCAGCGGTGCTATCGGTTGCAAGGATGCCGCCGAGCGTACGCATCACGTCGGCTTCCTGCAGCCGTGCGATCAGCGGCTTTTCGATCAGGCTGACCGCGGGTTGCGGCTGGGGTGGCGCGGCAGGCGGCTGCTTCTCGGCCGCCGGAGCGGGCGGTTGCTTCGGCGTTTCTGCCGGCGCTTTGTCCCGTGGCTGAACCGGGTTCGTGCCCGGCATCAACTGGTTCAGTGCGATGAACCAGCCGGAGGCAGCGAGCCCGCCAAAGACAAAACCGATCATCGCGAGCAGGCTCATGGCCGGCGGGAAGGTACGCCGTTGCGGCACGGTGGCCTCGCCGATGATGCGTGCATTCGAGGTGTTCAGGCTTTCCTGCTCCTCGGTTTCGCGCGATCGCTTCAGGAACGACTGATAGACGTCGCGGCTTGCTTCCACGTCGCGTTCGAGTTCGCGCAGGCGCACCGAGGCCTGGCTCATCTGGACGCTCTGGCGCTTCTGGGTTTCCAGCGCCTTGCCGAGCGAGGCTTCATAGTCGCGGGCGCGGATCAGGTCGTTCTTCGCAGACTGCGCGAAGCGCTCGACCTCCTCGTTGATGGCGCGGCGCAGGTCCTGCACCTGCTGCTCCATCTGGCGCAGCGCCGGATGACGCGGCCCCAGTTCGCTGTGCAACTCCGCCTGGCGCTTCCGCGCTTCGGCATATTGCGCGCGGAGATTGGCGATGGTCTGCGACTGCAGCGCCTCGGGGATGGCGCCGGCGTCGGAGGATGCCTTGCGGCTGGCTTCGATCTGGTCGAGTTTGGCCTGCGCGTCCAGCGTCAGCGCGCGGGCGGCGGCGAGCCGCTGGTTGCTGGCGGCGAGCTGCTGGTCGCTGATCAGCGTGTCCTGGCTGCCAACGAAATTGTTCTGCGCCTTGTAGACCGCGAGCGCGTTCTCGGCATTGCGAAGCCGTTCCTGCAATTCCTTCAAGCGGCCGGAAAGGTCGCTGGTCGCGCGCCGCGCGGCGGCGGCCTGCGACTGCTTGGATTCGGCGAGATAGGCTTTCGAGATCGCATTGGCCAGCATCGCCGCCTTGGCCGGTTCATACGACCAGACGTCGATATCGACGATGAAGGTGCGGTCGGTCTTCTTGACGTTGATGTGGCGATTGAGCGCTTCCAGCGCGCCCATCTGGATCTGCTTCTGCTGCTCGGCGGTGGGGTGCATCTCGATCCCGAACAGGCCGAGCAGCGATCCCAGGATGCCCTTCGAATCGCCGCCGCCGAACTCCGGGTCCTTTTCCAGATGGGTGTCGCGGATCACCTGCAGCAGCACGTTGTTCGAGGTGATGACGCGCGCCTGGCTTTCCACCACCATCGCGAGGCCGGAAATATCCTGGGCGCGCGGCGTCAGCTCGCGATCGACCAGTTGCAGTTCGCGGGGATCGACGTAGAGCTGGGCAGACGCCGTGTATTTCGGTGTCAGGCTCTTGCCGACCGCAACCGCGACGCAGGCGGAAATCAGCGCTGCCGAGACGATCGCGACCTTGCGCTGCCACAGGAGCTGGGCCAGATCGAGCACGCTGAAGCCCGCCGGCGCGGCTGTCGCCGCGGGGCCGATCTCAGGCGTTGCCCGGTCTATCGGCTGGTCATAGATAAGCATCGCCCCCAGCTTTCATTCGAACTGCCGCACGCATCGGCTGAGGGGTTACTCTTCGGGTCACGCCACGGGCGCTGAAATAAAGCGCTGAACAAACGCAACAGGGAAAATTAACCATACTCACTGAGGGACTATTCCCCGAATTGGCAAACAAAGCGTTTAAGCGCGGGCGCATCGCATCGCCTCCGCCATGGTCAGGGCCGGAATCTTCCGCTTCGCTGCCGCGCGGAGCGCATGGGCGAGCAAAGCGGGCGAACAGCCATAGGGGCTCGGCCGGTCGGTGACGTCGTGGCCGTAGAAAATTAACCATCCATTATTGGTTTGGGCTTCGTCGAACGCGCGGTCGATCCGGTCGAAATCCATCTCGCGATCGATCAGCGGCATGGCGCGCAGGAACTGCAAGTCGACGCTGCCGGCGTTGACGCCCTGCACGATGCTACGGCAGGTCTGGAATTCCTTCCTGAGCTGATACTTGCGGGCGTAGGAGCCGTATCCGAACGGATAGGCGAAACTGTCCACCCGTATCGAAGGATCGAGCGCGCGAAGGTAAGCGCTGTTGCGCTTGATTTCC
Organism: Bradyrhizobium algeriense; assembly: GCF_003062295.1. Taxonomy (GTDB): domain Bacteria; phylum Pseudomonadota; class Alphaproteobacteria; order Rhizobiales; family Xanthobacteraceae; genus Bradyrhizobium; species Bradyrhizobium algeriense. The sequence goes on from NZ_PYCN01000018.1 coordinate 57,686, forward strand.
TGCCGCATCGTCGCTTCGTCGAGGTCGCAGGCGCGCTGATGCGAGAACGTGTGGCAGCCGATCTCGTGACCCCTGCGGTGAAGCGAGACCACGTCGTCGGCCTCGCACGCCACCCAGTCCGGCGCGTCGGCGCCGACCAGGCTGCCCGAGACATAGAACGTCCCGCGCGCGCCATGCGCTTCGAGCATCTCGGCACCGGTCGTCGCCGCGCTCTTTGGCAGATCGTCGAAGGTGAAGCTGACCATCGGCGTACTGTTGCGCAGCCGGAACAGGTCGACGCGCAGATGCATCGCCAGCCGGTGGCCGACCTTCGCTCTTGCCTCTGACAACATCGCGTTCATGGTCTCAACGCTTTCGCAGGATCACGTGGTAGTCGCCGTGCCGCACGTCGGTGCGGCCAGGCAGCAAGAAGTTCATCGCGCGCGCGGCGGCATCGACGAGCGCCGCGAACGCGGGCATGCGCAGTCGCATCTCGGGATAGCGCGGGCTCTCATACTGTTTGCGATAGATCATCTGCAGGCCGTGCTGCTCGGCGAACGCTTCAAGGTTCGTAAGCGTGACCAGCGGGTGGAACAGCGTCGGGAACGGCGCGTGGCCGGGCAGGCCGGCTTTCTTGTCGCCGCGGACGTGACGGTAGAACCAGACATGGAACCAGTGCGGCGAATATTTGGTAACGACACCCGACAGCGACCGCGGATTGGGCGCGCCGATCAGGATCATGCCGTTCGGCTTCAGCGACTCGTAGAAGTGCAGCAGGGCTGCTTCGACGTCGGGCACGTGTTCGATCACGTTGTAGCAGAGCACGAGATCGAAGCTGTTGGGCTTGAAGCGATGGGTCTGGATGTCGCCGAGGATCGCTTCCTGCGCATAGTCGTTGTTGCGGATCTGGTCCTCGTCGATGTCGACCACAGTGACGTGGGCGCGATGCAGCACCTTGAGCGGCAGGAAGCTGGTCGAGCCGCCGCCGGCTTCGTAGATCCTGAGTTCGCCCTCAGGCAGTCTCGCTTCGAGAATGCCGTGAACGGTCAAGAGGCTCTGCCGCGCTTCGCCATGTGCCAGCTCGAGCAGCGCCTGCGGATGCTGCACGGGTTCAGTCGCCTGAGTGTGGTCGATCGTGACTGCCTTGGTCATCGGCTTCATCCATTCTGACGCGAGGGCTGCCTTGTTCATTCTAGTTGTCCCAATCGACGCGCTTAAAAGCGTCCATCAATGCTCGGTCTTCCCTGTGAACCTGCGGATCGAACGGCACACGGTTGGTGCGCTGGTATTTCCAGTTGCTGCCGATCTCGCGGAAGTGCCGAAACGAAAAATCCCTGGTGCAGAAATAAGACGCCCACCAGGAGAAGATCGAATGGACGTGCCATTGCGCATGCGTGGGGCACCGGGCGGGAACCACCGTCCATTTCGGCAGGCACTCGTTTGCGTCGCGCCGCATCACGAGCCTTGAGAACTGATATTCCGGCGGCATCAGAATCGAGAAGTCGGCGTGCCGATGCGGAGCCTTGTGCATGTTGTCGCGGATGCCGTCATCGATGCCGATGATCCATCGCCCGCGATATCGGACAAGCCCGGTCCAGGATTGCTCGGCGGCCTCAAACACTGATTTTCCCGACTTCGACAGCACCAGCTCGTCGATGTCGGAGTTCATGGCGCTTCGGGCATTCTGCAGGAAGCGCCATCTTGCGTGCTCCCAGGCTCCCAGTTGGCAGAAATCGGAATCCCAGTGGTCCCAGCTGTTCGCGCCCTGCGGACCGTATTTGAAAGGCCACTCCATCACGACCGAGCATCGGATGCCTTCGACTGAACGGAGCGCGGCGCTCAGCGTGCTGCTGTCGTAGGCGCTGGAGCCGTTGTCATAGATGAGAACGGCGTCCGCGCCGTGAATGTCCCGGTTGAACCGCACCCAGTCGAGGATCCATTCGATCGGATTGTCCTTCGACATCGTGAAGATGACGCGGCGATCCCGGAACATCTCCGACTCGTTCGGCGACACCGGGAATGCAAAACTCCCCAGTTCGCCCAATGCCTGGATCGGGCCGGCATGCTCGGGAATGTCCAGCCACAATTGGGCGTGGCGGTCGAGGTGCCTTGTCCGCGCCTTGCGGGTCCCCGCGCCGCTGATGAAATTTGTCGTCGCGACGTCGCGCGCGAGGTTGAAGAATGGCGGCGCAAACAGCGCAACCTTTGATTTGCTGACCTGCACCGCGTCGTAGAACAGCGTATTGCTATCGAAGTCGCGCTCGAAATTCTCGCCCCGAAACGCGGGCGGACGCGTCGCCTCGCGCCGCTTGTCGGTGAAGTCCGACAGCGACGCTGAATTGGTTCGACAGATGACATGTCGATTGTCGGCTGCAACGACCGCATTTTTGCTGGCGAGCCGCATCATGGTTCTCTTGTCGACATGCTGGGTAGTCCGGTGGACGGGGCGGCGATGGACGGGGCCGGGAGATTGCGCCGCGTGGCATAGGCGATCACGGCTTTACGCAAGCCGGCGATGTCGAATGCAAAGGCTGCGGCGACGTAGACGACGCAGCCGGTTGCGGCCAGCACGCCAAACGAGACGATGCCGATCGGAAGCAGCGGTTTTGCGAATGTCAGCACCAGCGCCATGATCGCCGTCGCAGCGACGATCCGCATGACCTGGAATGCGTTGAAGGGGAGCGGAAAGGCTTTCCGCGTGAGATACCAGCCGAAGCCTGCGCCGAAGGCTTCCACGATGACGAGGCTAGCCGCCGCGCCGGCCAGGCCAAATCTGGCGAGCAGGACCGGCATGACCAGCAGGTTCGCGATCAGCATCGCGATGCTTTGCGTCGTCATCATGAACGGCGTCTTGGCGAGATGAAAGCTCGCGTGGATGTAGGATTGGGAGATCGACTGAAACAGCCAGGCAAAGGCCAGGATCGGCATGATCTGCGCCGCGGTCTCCCTGAACTCGCTGCCAAGGATCACGCCGGCGATGTAGCTGCTCGTCAGAGCCACGCCGGCGACGGCCGGAAGGACGGCGGCCAGCAGAATTTCGAGGCTGAATTCCAGATGCGGCCGCGCCTCGGCGCCGCCGCCGGTGGCATAGGCGCGTACCGCCAGCGGGATCGTCGCGGATGCGATGCTCACCGCCGGAATTAGGATGATCTGCCGGACGAGATCGGCCGACGCGCCGTACTGGCCGGCCGCATGGTCGCCCATGAAGTGAAACACCAGCATCCGGTCGAGCGCAGCGTGGAGCGCAAAAACGATGCCCGACAGCGTGATCGGAATGCCGAAGCCTGCGAACGTCCGCAATTCGGAAATCTTCGGTCCGGCGACGGGGGATCGCAGGATCGTGCTGGCAAACAGCATGGTCGTGACGAAGTAGGTGATGGTCACCATCGCGAGCTGGCATAGTCCGCCGCCGCCCAATAGCGCCGCGGCCAGGCACAGCGTGAACGCCAGGCAGGCGCGAATGATCGATGCCGACATGAAGGCGAAGGATTGCAGGCGCGCCTTGAGCAGTTCCTGCCCGAGCTCAAAGAGACCGAGCCCCAGCGCGAAAAAGACCGCTGCGAGATTTCGTTCCAGCGATACCGACGTCGTCAGCGTGGCAACAAGGAGTGCGATCGGCGCGGCGAGGGCGGAAATGAGATAGGCGACGAAAATGGTCTTCCTGACGTCGACCGCATCGCCTTCCGACTGAAAACGAAGAGCAGAAACGCGAACCCAGGTGAACAGCAGCGCCGAAACGATGCCCGCCGTGCTCAGACCGACGACGTAGACTCCATACTCCTCCGGCGAGAGCAGCCGCGTGAACACGACCGCGCTCAGCAAGCCGATTGCGGCCGATACGACGCTCGCGACCGAGTAATGGAACGTTTGGCTGAGCATTATGCTTTCGGCCTATGAAGCGCGGAGCTTCGCTTCGGCAATGGGGTGAGGGTTAACGACACGTTGCAATTCATCTCAAACAATCTGCCGGAGGCCGCCGTTTGTCAGGCTCAATTCTCCCGCGGTACCCATTGAGCAAGATCGGTGCCGAACCGGCGCAACGCACCATGTCGCTCGGCGGCGTGGTTAATCTGCCGGTTTTCCCGCGTATCTCACGGCTGGAGCGCCGCGGCCCCACGAGGCCAGCAATTTCCGGTACATCCGCCCCGTCCCACGGCGTCCACATTTGCGACAGGCCGAGGCCGCTCCAGCACTGCGATAACCATGGCGAACGCGCCATTCGTGCGCGTGCCCGTACTGGACTCGATATTGCAAAGCCGCTGATCTGAATCGTCGATCGCGTCGACGAATGGATTGCCGATGTTGGATTTTCGACGAAAACCCTTTTCGCAAGAAGCGGGCTGTGAGCCTCCTGTTCTTTTTGATACAGCCACCCTGTCCGGCCTGTATCCTTTTGCTACGGCGAGCGCTCATTGTCGCGACGGCTTCTTGCTGTCGGCCGGCTTTGCCAGAAAGCACGCAAGGACAGCCGATGTTTCGAACTGATCCGAGGCGGCGCAAAGGGCACAGCGTGAAGCGGCTGGTGCTGTTTCTGGCAGCCTTTGTGCTGACCGTGCTGCTTTTGGCTCATGTCGACAGCAACGCCGCCTCGCGCGCCGTTTCCACCCCGTCGAAATTCGCGGGCGCCTTCGTCAATTGGGGTCCGATAGGTCGCGAGCATACGCTGCAGGCGTGGGAAAAATGGCTGAAGCAGAAGCCGTCCTCGGTGCTCGGCGTCGACTTCTATGGCGGGACGACCTGGGAGGATTTCTCCAAAGTGAGCTGGGTTCCGGGTGTCTGGAAGAAGCTCAATCCCGCGCGCAATGTGGTCTGGTCGATCCCGCTGACCATGAAAGGAACGCCTCTCGCCGACGTGGCCGACGGGCTTCACGATGCCGAATTCGAGGCTGCCGCCCGGGCAATTTCAGAAGCGCATCCGCAGGCGATCATTCGGCTCGGCTGGGAGATGAACCTGTCCGAAATGGCGTGGTTCGCCAAAGGGCATGAAGCCGATTACATCAAGGCGTTCCGGCGCGTCGTGGAAATATTCAGGCGCCACTCCGCTACCTTCAAGTTCGACTGGTGTCCGGGGTGGGGGCCGCAGGAAATGCCGGCGGACGCGAGCTATCCCGGCGACGACGTCGTCGACTACATCGGCCTCGATGTCTACGACTTCAAGCATGAAGGTTCTGCGGAAGAGCGCTGGAACACCTTCTACGTCAAGGCGCCGTTCGGCCTGGAGTGGCACCGCGATTTTGCGCGCCGGCACGGCAAGCGGATGAGCTATCCCGAATGGGGCGTCGGCAATTTCGGCGACAACCCGTTCTTCATTCAGCAGATGCACGACTGGTTCATGAAGAACGAGGACAGCATTGCCTACGCCGCCTATTTCGACGTCGACGGGGCGTGGCCCACCCAGATCGATAACGGTCAGTTTCCGAACTCGCAACGCTTGTTCCGAAAGCTGTTCAGCCGCTGATCTGCGGTCAGCGTTCGGCGGATTAACCCCATCCGTTAACCGTCGCCGGAGATCGGTGCTTCGCGTCCCGCCGCCGGATCGAATATTGCACCACTGCGCACGTAGCGTTCGCCAACGCCGGATCGATCCGGAACGAACGATCTTATCGAGACGGAAATGTCCCGGAATAACGCCGGCCATCCCGTTTCGGGACGATGAGATTTATTTGTGAACGACGTGAACGTCATGGCACAGCCTTCGACCAGCGATCTCCGGATGGACGGGTCTGATCCGTCGGTCAGGGCGTTGCGCGCGCTGGTGGCGGTTTCGCCGGCGCTCGATCCCGGAATCGAAGTCGTCGTTTGCGTCCCCTGTTTCCGCCGGCCTCGATACCTGCGCCGGACGCTGGAATCGCTCGTTGCTCAGCGCACTCACCGTCGCTTCGCCGTCGTCATGGTGGAGAACGATGCCTCGAAGAGCGAGAGCGTTCCGGTTGCGGCCGAGTACCTCGCATCGGGGAAATTCGCAGGCGTGTGCGTGATCGAGCCACGGCAGGGCAATTGCCATGCGATCAACGCCGCCTTTGAGACGGCGCTGCAGATGTTCCCGGCGGCAACCAGTTTCCTGATGATCGACGATGACGAAATCGCGTCGCCGGACTGGCTGGAGCTGATGGTCAGGACTGCCGGTGCGACCGGTGCCGACATCGTCGGCGGACCGGTATTCCCAGAATTCGAGGACGAACGGAAGCGCGGGTTGCGGCGCCACCCGGCTTTTGCGCCGGCCTATGAGGCCTCAGGCCCGGTGCCGGTGATCTATGGCTGCGGCAATTGCCTGATCCGGCGCTCGGTGTTTACGCGGTTGGGCATGCCGGCGTTCGACCTTCGTTTCAATTTTCTGGGCGGCGGAGATACCGATTTCTTCTACCGCTGCATGAGGCTCGGTTTGCGCTTTCACTGGGTGGCTGAAGCCGTGATCAGCGAGACCGTGCCGCAAAGCCGCACCAGCCTGAGATGGCTGGTGACGCGCGGCCTGCGGATCGGCGCAATCAATTATCACGTCCAGCGCAAGGCGACGACTACGATCTGGCTGCGGGCGAAGTTGACCGCCAAATTGCTGGCGGCCTTGCCGCTTTCGCTTGTTTATGCCGTGCGCGCCATCCTGACCGAGCGTGAGCGGACCATTGCCATGCATCCCGTGACGGTGGCGATCGGCAGCGCGCTGGCGGCGTTCGGCCTCGAACCGCAGCCCTACAAGGCCTCGAAGATCATCTCATGAGTGAGCTCGTCGACGCATCCGAAATCCGCAGCCTTGCCGCCGGGATAGAGCGGCAGCAGGTGATGGACATCGTCCGCGGCGCGACATTCGTTGGAACGCTGCTGCTGGGCTGGATATCGCTGCATCCGTTCGTCAGTCTCGGCGATCTGCAGATCGGCGACGTCGGCACTGGAAACGAGCTGGCGACCTATGCGGTGTTCGGCGCCCTGAGCGTGCTGACGGTTGCATTGGCATTGCGAAACGACGCGCGGGGCCTGGCGACGCTGTTGTCGCCGGCGTTTGTCCTGTTCGGCGCCTGGCTCACGGTGACCGTCGTGTTGTCGCTCGACCCGACAACGTCGATCAAGCGCCTTTCCCTGACAATCTGCGTCGTCGCGGTGACCGCCGCGCTGATGCTGCTGCCGAAGTCGCAGCAGGAATTGATGCACTGGTTCACGATCGCGGCGCTGGCATTGCTGGCGATCTGCTATCTCGGAATATTGCTGGCCCCCGATCTTTCGATTCACCTGGCGACCGATCCGCAGGAGCCTGGCCTCGCCGGCAACTGGCGCGGCGCGTTCGGCCACAAGAACCAGGCCGCGTCCATCATGGTGGTGGTGCTGTTTCTCGGCGTCTACGTCCTCCGCTCCGGCCTGTGGCTATCCGGTGCCGCCATCATCGCGCTCGCCTCGTTGTTTCTGCTGTATTCGGCCGGAAAGAGCTCGCTGACCCTGTGCTTTGTGGTGCTGCTGCTGACGTCGACAATCTCTTTCATCCGCGCGCTCTGGCTTCGCGCGATCATCTTGCTCACGCCGCTGGTATTGCTGAACCTGCTTAGCATCGGCGCGGTGATGTCTGAGGGCCTCGCCGGGATTTCCAGGTTGCTGCCGTTCGATTCGACATTTACCGGCCGCACCGACATCTGGGCGTTTGCATTGCAGTCGCTCCATGCGCGGCTGCTCACCGGCTATGGCTTTGCGTCCTTCTGGGGCAGCAGCGCCATTCAAAATCTGCCGGAAGGCAAGGAGTGGGCTGGCTTTGCCGCGCACAGCCACAATGGCTATCTCGACACTGCGCTGGGCACGGGCCTGCCCGGGCTCGCCTTGCTCATCCTGGTGCTGGTGATCCTTCCTTTAAGGAATTTTCAGCGGGCGGATGAGGGCGGCAACAACGGTCCGCTCGCCATGATGCTGCTGCGGATCTGGCTGTTCGGGCTCTATCTGTCGGCGATGGAAAGCTTCTTCCTCGACCGTTCCGAGCCCTCGTGGTTCACGTTCCTGTTGGCGGTATTCGGCCTGCACTATCTCGCGCGGTTCCGGGCGAAAGCCTGAGGTTCAAAGCTGCGCCCGCACCGCTTCGGCGATATCCTTCCACCAGCCGTCGAAATCGAACGGCCAGTGCACCGGTGGCCGTTTGACCACCGAGGCGATCCGGTCGGCATAGGTCTCGTTGTCAGCGCCGCGCGCGACCAGCACGACGGCGCCACGCGCGATCAATTCCTTGAAGCGCGGATGGTGGTCGAATTCTTCAGGCAGCACGGGACCAGCGACGATCAGCGGACGGCCGGACTGCACGCAGGTGAGAATGCTGGAGCGCCGCGCGGTGAGCCCCTCATCGAGCGGATAACAGAATGCGTCGATCTCGCTGAACAGGCCGAACACCTCGTGATCGGAGGCGACGAATCCGGAGACGATCACATCGTCGGCGATGCCAAGTTCTCTGGCGCGAGCATGAAACTCCTGCTCGACCTTGTCGACGCCGCGAATGAAGGAGCCGATGTAGACGATCAGCGGCTGGAGCCCGCGCTGCTTCAGGATCGCGCCGATCTCGAGCAGCGCATTGGGTTGCTTGCCCGGATAGATCGATCCAAAGTGACCAATCAGCAGCCGTCCGTCGCGCTTTGCGGCGATGAGGCGGTGCCGCAATTTCGAATCCTGAATTCCCACAGGGGCTTCGATGTTCGGCGGCAGCGGCGCCAGCACGCTCTTTCTGGCGGTCCAGCCGAGCAGGGGATCGTCCGCGAGCTCACGCCGCACCAGCGGCGAGAACATGACGATGGTGTCGGCAAGCAGCAGCGCCGGCACATAGGTGATGCGGCGCAGCCAATGCAGCCCGGTCCATTCGTGCTGGATCAGGACGACCTTGCGCCGGCGCAGCCGGGCTATCGCCATTGCCAAAAGCGGCGTGAACATCACGCGCTTCCAGGCCACGATCGGGAAGTTGCAGACCACGCTTTGCGTCGCGCCGACCGCGCGCCAGATATCGGCAAGCGAGCCTTCACTGCGCGTTAGCGTTAATGTCGTGCTGGTGCCGGGCTCGAGCTTTTCGATCGTCTCCTGCAACAGGCGGGTGAACTGGCCGACGCCGCAATGCATCTGCGGCCCTGCGCCGAGAAACAGCGCCCGATATCGGGTTTCTCCAGTCATCGTGCGGCGGGTTTCCAGGAGCGGTCGGCGTTAGCCATACATCCCAGACATTAGCTTCCGGTAAGCGGCAGCGTCCGCCCGGCACCGTTCTTGCCAATTCGATCATGAAGAGCGTCCGGCCGTCTCATTACGGGACATCGGGCGGTGACGGCAATGGCGGCAGGGCGCGATTTCGGGACAGCCGGAATACGGCGCAGGCAACGGAAGTCAGCAGGAGCGCGGCGATGACGGGCAAGATCTTCAGCAGATGGGATGAGACCCATTCCGAGCTTTGGAGCCACCAGCCGATCCGGCTCGAACACGAGATGCACAAATCGCCGGCGTTCTCGATGGACGAACTCGCGCAGTTGATCGAGAGCTATCCGCGCGAGCACTACAGCCTGGTCAAGACGGGCGCCAGGGGATCCAGCCGCGTGTGGCGCGAGGGCGATATCGGCAACCTCTCCGGCCGGCAGGTCATCGAAGCGATTTCCCGCGGCGGGCTCTGGCTCAATATGCGCGACGTCGGCTCCGTCGATAGCCGTTACCGCAAGCTGGTCGACCGGATGTTCGAGGAGATCGCGGCCAAGGTTCCGGGGTTCGTGGTGCCGAACCACCAGGCCGGCATTCTGATCTCCTCGCCGGACGCGCAGGTCTATTATCACGCCGATCTGCCGGGGCAGGGCCTGATCCAGATCGCCGGCCGCAAGCGGGTCTACGTCTATCCAAACACCGCGCCCTTCATCAAGCCGCAACACCTCGAGGACATCGCGCTGTTCGATGTCGAGGTCGACCTGCCTTACGCGCCCTGGTACGACGCCCATGCGCAGGTGTTTGATCTCGAACCCGGCCAGATGCTGAACTGGCCGCTGAACGCGCCGCACCGCGTCGAGAATCTCGGCACCGTCAATATCTCCATGACGGTATCCTACGGCAACGACGAGATCCGCCGCGCCCAGATCGTCCATCTCGCCAACGGCCTGCTGCGTCATCGCTTCGGCTATACGCCGAAGACCAGCAATCTGCGCGGGCCGTCGTTTTTCGCCAAGAAGGTGCTGCAAAAACTCGTGCGCGACAGCAAGTGGGTCAAGCGCGAGCGCAAGGCCCGTCGCGGGATCGATTTCCGCCTCGACGCCACTGAGCCCGGCAAGATCGTCGATCTGCCGAAGGCGGCATAGATCGCAACGCCGATGACGGTGCTGACGACCAGTGCGGGGCAATTGGCGGCGCGGCCGAAAAGCCGTGCGGCCGGATTCCGCGTCGAATTGCTGCGCGACTGGCAACAGGCCCTCGCGCGCTGGCACGACATCAGCCCGTCGACGCCGTTCCAGCATCCGCAGTGGTATGACGCGTGGTACGCCGCTTTCGACGGTACCGAGGGCGTGGCGCCTTTAATCGCTGTTGTCACCGATGCATCGACCCATGAGCCGGCGATGCTGCTGCCGCTGATCCGCCGCCGACAAGACAAGATCACAACGATCGAATTCGCCGATCTCAATCTGACCGACTACAACGCGCCGATCCTGGGCAGCGCAGCGCCGCGTGATGCCAAAGCGATGCGCGCGCTGTGGCGCAGCCTGCTGTCGGCGCTGCGCCGCATGCCTGAGGCGGCCGATCTCATCCGCATTCGCAAGGTGCCCATCGATCTCGATGGCAGGCCCAATCCGCTCGCCTTGCTCGATACCGGCGGTCCGTGCTTGCTCAACGGCAATCTCGTCACCACCGGCGAGGATTACGACGCCTGGCGCTACACGCTGCAAAAAGTCGTGCGCACAGAGCTGCAACGGTGCTGGCGCGTCTTCACGCGCGATCCCGCCGCTTCCTTTGCGATCGTCACCGATACCAGTGAAGCGTTGCGGATTCTCGCGACCACCGAGGTTCAGCAAGGCGCGCGGATGAAGAGCCTCGGGCGGAACTACGTCCTCAATGACGAGACCTGCGCGGCGTTCTACCGCAACCTGGTGCGCGATGGTGTCGGCAATGGCTATGCGCTGGTCTCGGTGCTCACGGCCGCCGGCGACGAGATCGTGGCGACGCTGCTCGGCATCAGGACCGGCTCACGCTACGTGATGGTCCGCATCAGCAACGCCGGCGAGAAATGGTCGAACTGTTCGCCGGGCCGGCTGATCATCGAGCGCACCATGGCTGCCCTTCACAAGGACGGCGTGCGCGAGTTCGACTTCTCCGTCGGCAATTACGCCTACAAGCGCCGCTTCGGCGTGACGCCCGTGTCCTTGATCGACATCAGCGCCGCCTTGAGCTGGCGCGGATGGCCCTCCGCACAGCGCGACCATATGGTGCGCGCAGTGCGTAACTATCCGCGGCTCGACGCCTGGCTGAGGCGCACGCTCGGTAAGTCGCTGTCACGCGAAGAGAATTGACGCGCTGGGACGGCGCGGCCACGGTTGTGCAAATATGCCACACATATCAGGATTATGTGGACGTTCTGCCTGTGTTCGCGAGAGTTCATGATCGCTTGCACGCCAGAGGCGTATGATTCGCCTCGGGTCAGGGATTACTGGTGAATGCCTTCTTGGGTGTCTTCTTGGGGAGAGCCGACATGCCAGCCTACATCCATCATCACGACGATACGGAACCCGCCTTTGTCATCTGTCCGAGCTGCGTCGGAATTCCGATGTATGTGCGCGACGTCGAGCCGCATTGGAGCATGGCGAAGATCGACTTCACCTTTGAGTGCGCCGACTGCGGCGCCCAGGTTCGCCAGACCATTGTGAAGCCGGAAGTGCGGCATTAGGTGACGGATCCGTAGGCTGGGCAAAGGCGCGTTTGCGCCGTGCCCACCATGTTTTCCGCAAGCCGAAGATGGTGGGCACGCTGCGCCTTGCCCACCCTACGCAGCATCAAACCTGCCGCACCACGCCCGGCTTGCCCGGATCGCATTCCAGCGCGTCGCGATCCCACTTCGCTGCGATCGCTGCGGCCTCATAGGTGCTTTGCAGGAAATCGAGCAGCGCCTTGTCAGGATCAGCCGCCGTTCGCACCGCGTCGTAGGGCAGAATGAATTCGCCGAGCGCTTCGCTGAAGAACGCCGCGTCGGGGCGCGCCTTCGTCGCGCGGAAGCCTGATGGCTCGGGATAGGCATAGGAATAGAACGCGGGATAATCGATCGCGCCGCCGCCTGGCCAGAAGCCGGCGCTGCTCACTTCATGCGAATAGGCTTCATGAGCGACCGCATCGGGTAAATGCGGCACGCCGCCGGGATGGCGCGGCGCGCGACGGCCCGAGAAGCGCGTCACCGCGAGATCGAAACTGCCCCAGAAGAAATGCACCGGGCTTGCCTTGCCGAGAAAGCCGGTGCGGAATTGCTTGAAGACGCGGTCGCAGCTGACGAGGATTTGCAGGAAGCGCCCGACGGCATGGGGGTCGTAGGAGGCGTGCGCGGTGTCTTCGGAGAATTTTATCGGGTCGGGCAATTCGTTCGGCATCTCGTCGATCGCAACGGCAATGCCGAGTTCGGCAAGCGCCGCCATGACGGCGGCGTAGAAGCTGGCGACCGAATGTCCTGCTAGCGTAAATTGCTCCAGCGAGCCGTCGCTGGTCGAGATGCGCAGCGTGTGGTCAATGAAATCGAAATCGATCTGGAACGTTCGCGCGCCGTCGGGGACCGGCGACGTCGTCAATCCGCGCGGCGTGACATAGAGCGTCACGTGCCAGGAATGATTGAGCCAGGGCGATTTGGTCAGCCGGATCTTGCCGATGATCTGGGTCCAGAGCTGCAGCGTCGCACAGGTGTCACGCCACGCTGCGGTCGGCAGTTCCGGCCACGGGGTCTGCGAATTACTGCTCATGCCAGAACCTTGTGCGTGCCTGCCCCGGAACGCGTAGCACGAATTCACGAGGGCCTTAAAACCGGCGGCTCACTATTTCGTGCATTCCGGGCAGCGCCGCTGTCCGCGCGAGGCGCGGTAGAGGCTCCTGCACCACCAGCGTCGCGCCATGGCCTGCAGCGGCCGGCGTGCCAGTTGAGCGATAAAGAGAAATTCGACCATCATTGCTTCAGTCGTCCCACGAGGGACGAGATAGGGCGGCATTCCCGAATGAGAATGCCGCCCACCTCGCATCAGCCATGCAATTTGCTGGCGGTCTCCGCGATGACGCGTCCTTGATAGCGCGCGCCGGCGAGTTCGTTTTCGCTCGGCTGGCGGCTGCCGTCGCCGCCGGTGATCGTGGTGGCGCCATAGGGCGCGCCGCCGGTGACTTCGTCGAGCTTCATCTGGCCGGCGAAGCCGTAGTTCAGGCCGACGATGGTCATGCCGAAGTGCAGCAGGTTGGTGATGATCGAGAACAGTGTGGTTTCCTGTCCGCCGTGCTGGGTCGCCGTTGAAGTAAAGGCGCCGCCGACCTTGCCGTGCAGTGCGCCCTTGGCCCAGAGGCCGCCGGCCTGGTCGAGGAAGTTCGCCATCTGCGACGTCATCCGGCCAAAGCGCGTGCCGGTGCCGATGACGATCGCGTCGTAATTGGCGAGATCCTCGATCTTGGCCATGGGGGCGGCCTGATCGAGCTTGTAATACGACGCCTTGGCGACCGCTTCGGGCACCAGCTCCGGCACGCGCTTGATGTCGACGGTGGCGCCGGCCTTGCGCGCGCCTTCCGCGACGGCATTCGCCATCGCCTCGATGTGACCGTAGGCGGAATAATAGAGCACGAGTACTTTGGCCATGATGGCTTTCCTTTGGGTTGATGTGAGAGACAAAATTCCGTCGTCATGCCCGGCCTTGTGCCGGGCATCCACGTCTTCCTTCGGCGTAGATGGCCGGGACAAGCCCGGCCATGACGGGGAGGGTGAGCGCTACGCCGCGTCGACCAGCACCAGTTCGGAATCTTCCAGCGCGGTAATCGTCAGCTTCGCCTCGTTGCGGATCGCGGCGCCGTCGCGGGCATTGACGCGCACGCCGTTGACTTCGACGCTGCCGACCGCCGGCACCAGATAGAGGTGACGCGCCTTGTGCGGTTCGTATTCCGCGCTCTCGCCGGCCTTCAGCGTGGTGGCGAGCACCCGCGCGTCGGCCCGGATCGGCAGCGCGTCCTTGTCGCCTTCAATGCCGCTGGCGATGGTGACGAGCTTGCCGGAGCGATCCGACTTCGGAAACGGTTTTGCGCCCCAGGTCGGCTGGCCGCCTTTCGTCGTCGGCTCGATCCAGATCTGGAATATCTTGGTCTTCGCAGGTTCCAGGTTGTACTCGGAATGACGAATGCCGCTTCCTGCGCTCATCACCTGCACGTCGCCGGCTTCCGTGCGGCCCTTGTTGCCGAGCGAGTCCTGGTGCGTGATCGCGCCTTCACGGACATAGGTGATGATTTCCATGTTGGCGTGGGGATGGGCGGGAAAGCCGGTGTTCGGCGCAATCTCGTCATCGTTCCACACCCGCAAGGAGCCGTGGCCCATATTATCAGGGTCGTAGTGGCTGCCGAACGAGAAGTGATGTTTTGCCTTCAGCCAGCCGTGGTCGGCGCCACCGAGTTTTGCAAATGGTCTGAGTTCGATCATGGGATATTCCTTCGTTGAAAGTTTTTTGAACTAAGCGGCCGGGCAGCATGCGCCCGACCTCGCTGGATTTGAGTTACGCGCCGAAGCCGCCGTCGACGTTGAGCACCGTGCCGGTCACGAACGAGGCTTCGGGGCTCGCGAGGAACAGCACGCCGGCCGCGATTTCTTCCGGCTTGCCAAAACGCTGCAGCGCGTGCTGCTTGCGCTGAAGGTCGGCGAAGTCGCGGTCGTCATCCGGGTTCATGTCGGTGTCGATCGAGCCCGGCTGCAGCACGTTGACGGTGATGCCGCGGGGACCGAGGTCGCGCGCCGCGCCCTTGGTGTAGCCGACGACGGCGGCCTTGGTGGCAGCGTAGTCGGCAAGGCCGGGGAACGAAGCGCGGGTTGCGATATCGGAGCCGATCGTGACGATGCGGCCGCCTTCGCCCATCAGCTTCGCCGCCGCGCGGATCGCCGTGATGACGCCGTGGACATTGACAGCGTCCTGACGGGCCAATGCAGCGGTGTCGGCGTCGGGATCGTCAACCGCGCCGCCAACGGCAACGCCGGCATTGTTGACGAGGATGTCGAGCCGGCCGAAATCCTTGGCGACGTTCTTCACCAATTGGTCGACATCGACGGAGGAGGCTTGGTCGGCCTTGTAGGCGCGGGCGTTGACGCCCTTGGCCTTCAGTTCGGCGACGACGGCCTCGGCCTTGTCGGGGGAGGCGACATAACTGATCGCGACGTTGGCGCCTTCTGCTGCGAGGGCGCGGGCAGAAGCCGCGCCGATGCCGCGCGAACCGCCGGTGACGAGGGCTACCTTGCCTGAGAGCTTCTTGGTCATGGGATTACTCCGTTGCTTGAATTCCGATGGCCATTGGATATGCCGCCCGACGTGGTATAGAAATAGAAACTATTGAAACTTATTGTTTCCAAAATTGAGCCTTGGAGGCGATCCGAATGTCAAAGCTCCCGGATTTCGAGGCGCTGGCGATTTTCGCAAAAGTCGTGGAGTTAAGGTCGTTTGCGGCCGCCGCGACCGAACTGGCGCTGTCCAAGGCCACGGTGTCCAAGGCGGTCAGCCGGCTCGAGCAGCGGCTCGGCGCGCGGCTGTTCAACCGCACTTCGCGGCGGCTGGCGCTGACCGATGCCGGGCAAAAGCTCGCCGAGCGCGCCGCGCGCCTGCTCGCCGATGGCGAGGACGCCGAGAACGAGGCGCTGTCGCAATCGATGGCGCCGCGCGGGCTGGTGCGGCTCGCGGTGCCGATGACGTTCGGGGTGAAGGCCGTCGCGCCGATCCTGCCGGAATTTCTCGCGGCTTACCCGGAAGTCTCGATCGACCTTCATCTGAGCGACGCAACCGTGGACCTGATCGGCGAAGGGTTCGACGCAGGCCTGCGCATCGCACGGCTGCCGGATTCTTCGCTGATCGCACGGCGGCTCTGCGCGATGCCGCGCTACACGGTGGCAGCGCCGTCGTACTTGAAGCGCCACGGCAGGCCGACGCATCCGATGCATCTCGCTGAGCATAAATGTTTCGGCTACGCCTATCTCTCCACACCCGGCGTCTGGCACTACACCAACGCATCAGGCGAGCAGGCCAGCGTCCGTCCCGCAGGCCAGCTTCGCGTCAACAACGGCGAGGCACTGTTGCCGTCGGTCATCGCAGGCCTCGGCATCGCCGACCTGCCGGACTTCATCGTCGGCGACGCCATCGCCTCCGGCCAAGTCGAGGTAATCCTGAAAGGCTGGCACCAGCCGGAAGGCGCCGTGCATCTGGTAACCCCACCCGGCGGCCCGCGGCCCGCGCGCGTGGAAGTGCTGGCGGAGTTTCTGGCAAAGCATTTTTCCAAAGCAAAGAAGCGGAAGTAGCCGGTTCACCCTCCCCTGGAGGGGGAGGGTCGCCGCGTGGCGGCGGGGCGGGGTGACGGTCTCTCCACGTCTAACAGTGCCCGAGTGGAGAGATCACCCCACCCCGTCTCACATTCCGCTGCGCTACACGTGAGCCGACCCAAGAGCGAGCTACGCTCGTCTCGACCCCTCCAGGGGAGCGTAAGCGTGCAGCTATCGCAATGTCAGCGGTTTCGGTTAGGCTGCTTTCAAAACAAGACAACCGGGGAGAAACCACCAATGAACCGCCGCGAACTCCTGAAGGCAGCCGCCGCGCTGCCGCTGGCACAAGCCGCGCTCTCCAACGCCGCCTTCGCGCAAACCCCATACCCCTCGCGCAACATCACCATGATCGTGCCGTTCCCGCCCGGCGGCCAGGCCGATCTCGCCGCGCGACCGATCGCGCAGGCGCTGGAGCGGATCCTCGGCAAGCCCGTGATCGTCGACAACCGCGCCGGCGGTGGTGGCGGCTCGGTCGGCAATGCGGCGGCGGCGCGCGCCGAGCCCGATGGCCACACGCTGCTGATGACGCTGTCCTCGCTGGCCGTGCTGCCGGAAGCCGACCGGCTGTTCGATCGGCCGGTGGCGTATGAAGTCTCGCAGTTCGCGCCGATCGCGCGGGTGCTCGCCGATCCCACGTTGCTCGCCGTGCCGGCCTCGGCGCCGTGGAAGACGCTGCAGGAATTCGTCGACGATGCGAAGAAGCGTCCCGGGCAGATTCCATATGGCTCGTCCGGTCCGTACGGCACGCTGCATGTGGCGATGGAAATGTTCGCGGCGAGTGCCGGCATCAAGCTGCTGCACGTGCCGTTCCGCGGCGCAGGCCCCGCGCTGGCCGCGCTGTTGGGCGGCACTGTGCAGGCGATGGCGTCAGCACCGGGTACGCTGAAGCAGCAGGTCGATGACGGCAAGATGCGCGTGCTCGCCAACTGGGGCGCCGTGCGCGTCAAGAGTTTCCCCGACCTGCCGACTTTTCGCGAACTCGGTTACAAGGATGTCGAGTTCTACATCTGGGCTGGACTATTCGCGCAGAGCGCGTTGCCGGCGCCCATCATGACACGGCTGCGCGAGGCGATGGCGGAAGCCGTGAAAGCGCCCGAGGTGGTCAAGACGTTCGAAACCGCCGGCAGTCCCGTCGCCTATCAGGACGCGCCGGAATTCTCAAAGTTCGTCGCCGAAGACAGCGCGCGGCTGGTCGCGGCGGTGAAGAAGATCGGTAAGGTGGAATAGCGGAACCCACTTCACATTTTTTTGTTCGCACCAACGTCGCGTGGCCGCATTCATTCGTCAGGCTGAACGCCGCCGCCGCGTGGAGTTCCGCGCCAACTTGAAAATCGAAAAGAAAGGACTTGATCCATGCAAACGCAACGGATTGTCCTGGGCCTTGCCGTTGCGATCGCCGGCATCGGCGCTATCGCCCCCGCATCTGCGCAGGAATATCGCGGAACCTGGGAACAGCAGATGGCCTGCACGCCCGACGTCTGGCGCCTCTGCGGCGATCAGATCCCCGATGTCAGCCGGATCGTGGCCTGCTTGCGGCAGAACACGCCGCAGCTCTCCAGTGGTTGCCGCGCGGTATTCGAATCGCAGGCCAATGCGCAGCAGCCAACACAGCGTGTGCCACAGCAGACGGTGCCTCGTTCGCGCGCGCCGCAACAAGTGCAGCCGCAGGCCGTGCGGCCCCAGCCGCGACCGTTCTATGAGGAGGATGAATAGGCTGGCGCTTCCTGCGCGGGCCTGATCTCGCAGACATCGACCCACTCGGCCGACGTCAGTTCCGCCATGCGCGCCGGCGTGATTTTCACCGCGCTATGCGTTGAGCCTGCGGCCGGCACCACGACGTCGAACGCCTTCAGCGACACGTCGCAATAGACCGGCAGCGGCGTCTTCAATCCGAACGGGCAGACGCCGCCGACTTCATGGCCGGTGATTTCGGCGACTTCCTCAAGGCCGAGCATCTTCGGCTTGCCCCCGAACAGCGCCTTCACCTTCTTGTTGTCCATCCGCGACGTGCCGGCGGCTACGATCAGCACCACGCGGTCGCCGACGCGCAAGCTCAGCGTTTTTGCGATCCGCGCCGGCTCGACGCCATAGGCTTCGGCGGCCAGTGCCACGGTGGCGGAGCTCATGCTGGATTCGATCACGGAGATATCGGGCGCCTTCTCGGCGAAGAAGGCGCGGACGGACTCAAGACTCATTTCAGGACCTTTGGGCAGACACCAGGGCGGGGAGCTCGGCGAGGCCGTGGATGCGGTGATCGGGCACGACGCCGAGTTCATCCATCTGGGTACGCAACGCCCAAAACATCGTCAATGGCGGCAGCGTCTCGCTTTCGAGGCAGGCCAGCGCCATCGCTTCCGGCGTCACCCGCTCGATCCAGGCGACGTTGAGCCCGAACGCCTTGGCGCCGCAGGCGTCCCATGGATTGGCTGATATGAACAGCACCTCGGCCGGCGGCACGTGCAGTACTTCCTCGATCAGCGCGTAGGCTTCGGGGCTTGGCTTGAAGATCTTTTTCGCGTCGACGCTGATGACCGCATCGAGCACGCGGTCGAGTCCGCTGCTCTGCACCAGCGCGTTGAGCATGCCGGGGCTGCCGTTGGACAGGATCGCAAGCTTGCGATTCTTCATCGCCGAAAGCGCCGCGAGCGCATCCGGATAGAGATCGAGATGCAGATATTTGTCGATGATGCGCGTGAACGTATCGTGGTCATATTCGAGCCCGAGGCTATCGAGCGTGTAGGCCAGCGAGTCGCGCGTCACCTCGGAGAAATCCCGGTAATGCCGCATCAGCGAGCGCAGCCAGGTATATTCGAGCTGCTTGATGCGCCAGACCTGAGTGATGATCCCGCCATAGCCGGGAAACGCATCCTCGGTAACGTCAGCCACCGACTGGACGTCGTAGAGCGTTCCATAGGCGTCGAATACAACGGCTTTGATGGTCATGGCATCACCCTCCGAAGCGGGTAAAGCTATATACCCAAAATCCTCCGCGCGTTGGCCTTCAATACCTTGGGCCGGATCTCCTCGCGGATGTCGAGTTTTGCAAAATCCGCCAGCCAGCGGTCGGGCGTGATCACCGGCCAGTCCGAGCCGAACAGCATCTTGTCCTGCAAAATGGAGTTGATGTAGCGCACCAGAATCGGCGGAAAATATTTCGGCGACCAGCCGGAGAGGTCGATATAGACGTTCGGCTTGTGGGTCGCGACCGACAACGCTTCTTCCTGCCAGGGGAAGGAAGGATGCGCGAGGATGATCTTCAGGTCGGGGAAATCCGCAGCCACATCGTCCATATACATCGGGTTAGAATATTTTAAGCGCATCCCCATGCCGCCGGGCATGCCCGAGCCGACGCCGGTTTGGCCGGTGTGGAACAGCGCGATCGCGCCGCCGTCATTGATCGCCTCGTAAAGCGGATAGGCCATGCGGTCGTTGGCGTAAAAGCCCTGCATGGTCGGATGGAATTTGAAGCCGCGGACGCCGTATTCCTCCATCAGCTTCCTCGCCTCGCGCACGCCAAGCTTGCCCTTGTGCGGATCGATCGAGACGAAGGGGATCAGGACGTCGAGATTATCGGACGCGACTTCCAGCATCTCGTAATTGTTGTAGCGGCGGAAACCGGTCTCGCGCTCGGCGTCGACCGGGAAGATCACGGCCGCGATGTTCTTGGAGCGGTAATAGGCCGCGGTCTCCGGCACGGTCGGCGGATGCTTGTGCGGCGACTTGAAATAGTCCGCCATGCGCTCCTGGAAATCGTCGTAGCCGTCGTCGCCGTGCATGCCGCAAGGCTCTTCCGCATGGGTGTGGATGTCGATCGCGACGACTTTCTCGATATCGGGCAGTTTGAGCTTGGGCATCTGGGTTTCCCGCCGGCTTGATTTTTGGGTCTGGAAAATTGATTATACTATATAACGAATTCCGCAAGGCGGCAGAAACAAAAGGCGGAAAATAGGGAGCGCAAGATGTCCCAGGCCGAGGCCTTTGAGACCGATTTCTGGAAAGACGCCAATTTGCGGAAGGTCTGGGACGACATCGTCCCCGGCGAGCCGCGCAAGACCGTTCCCTACACGCTGACCAGGGAAGCCATCGAGCTCTACTGCAAATCCGTCGGCGAGGATCACCCGATCTATTTCGACGAGGCCTATGCCAGGACCACCCGCTATGGCGGGCTGATCGCGCCGCCCTCGATCCATATCCTCCTGATGTTTTCCTGCACGCCGGCCGACGACTGGATGCGCTCGCCCGGCACCGTCAATGCCGGGCAGTCCTGGAGCTACAACATTCCGGCACGGCCCAATGACGTCATCACCTTGCAGGCCCGCGCGCTCGACAAGTTCATCAAGCGCGAGCGGCTGTTCGTGGTGCACGACAATGTCTTCTTCAACCAGAAGGGCGATGTAATCTGTTCCGGCCGCGGCTGGACGATTCGGCCGATGTGAGAGGGGAGCGATCAATGACTGCTACGTTCGACAATCTCTCCGCCGGCGACGTCATCGACGGCCCGAAATTCGCGGTCTCACGCGAATCCATCCGCCTGTTCTGCGATGCCTCGCTCGACTACAACCCGCTGCATCTCGATGACGACTACATGAAGGGCAATTTCGGCAAGACCAATTTCGGCGGCATCATCATGCACGGCATGAACAATTTCGGGCTGATCTCCCGAATGCTCACCGATTGGGCCTGCCCCGCCGGCGCGGTCCACCGGCGGTTGGAGACGCGGTGGGTCAAGCCGGTCCGGCCCGGCGATACCATCCAGCCCACGGGGATCATCAAGGCCAAGCAGACGACTGAAAAATCCCGCTGGGTTTTGATCGACGTGGTGGTGAAGAACCAGGCGGGCGAAAAGGTCGCCACCGGCGAGGCCCTGGTCGAATTCCCGCGCGATCTGTTTTGCCAGTGATTCCGAAGAGTTCTACGGACAACTATCAACCCACCCGGCGTTAGGTCCGGAACGGGACAGATGGGCCCGAAAACGGGCCCATTCGGATTGACATCCGGTCCCGCCATGGCTTAGAAACCGCCCCGTCCCGGGCGGTTGGCCGCTTTCGGGAAAAATCCCATTTTGCCACTTTCGGGTAGCTCAGGTTCGGCCTTCAACACGGCCTTTCAAAGCATCAGGATTGTCCCATGAAGGTCCGTAACTCGTTGAAATCGCTGCGTGGTCGCCACCGCAACAACCGTCTGGTCCGCCGCAAGGGCCGGGTTTACGTGATCAACAAGGTGCAGCGCCGCTTCAAGGCCCGCCAGGGCTAAGCCGCCAAGGGTAAGCCGCCACGGCAAAGCCCTGGGCGCTGGAGCCGGCTTTTTCTTCCTCGTTTCACAGGTCTTTGACGACGTACCGCTTTGCGGCGCGATTTTGCACGTCTAGACTTGGCCCATGGTTTTGAGATTCCCGGGCGCTCGCAACTGCCGGATCGTGGTCCTCGCCGCTGTCATCACAGCCGTGCCGTTGACCGCTTTTGCCCAGAACAACACCCAGGTTGTTCCCCCGCCGAAAGCCCAGAAGAAATTGCCGGAAGCGCCGAGCAAGCTTCCCAAGGTCGGGGCCGATCGCACCCGCGGGCTGGATTTCCTGTTCGGCGCGCTGAAGGCCGCCCCCGATGAAGCCAGCGCCAAGCATGTCGAGGCGCGGATCTGGGCGCTGTGGCTGCAGACCCCGAGCGACACGGCTGCGCTGTTGATGCTGCGCGCCAAGGCCGCGATGGAAGCGCAGAAGGTCGACGTTGCGCTGAAACTGCTCGATGCCGTCATCAAGCTGCGTCCCGACTATGTTGAGGCATGGAACCGGCGGGCGACGCTGCATTACCTGAAGAACGATTACACCCATTCGCTGGAGGACATCCGGCAGGTGCTGATTCGCGAGCCCCGGCATTTCGGCGCGCTGGCGGGCCTTGGCATGATCATGCAGGACCTCGGTGACGAAAGGCGCGCGCTCGAGGCGTTTCGCAAGGCGCTGGCTGTCAATCCGCATCTCGAAAAGGTGCCGGAATTGGTCAAGACCCTCACCGAAAAGGTCGAAGGCCGCGATATCTGATGTTTCGCGGTTAACCCTGATCCCTGACGATTTATGCCAGGCAGGAACGGCGCGTCGCTAACGCGTATTATCGGCTGACTGCGTGACAGGAGCGAGCCGTGAAATCATTGCTGCTGGCCGGCGCAATGACCGTTGCGACCGGAACCTGCGCTTTGGCGCAAAGCGGCTATTGGGTGGTCGACAACCGTGCCACCGCCAAATGCGAGATTGTCACCAGCAATCCCGTCATCAACGCCCAGGTCGGCGGAAAGATCTGGTTTGGATCCGGACCCTACCGGTCGATCGACGACGCCAAGCTCGCCCGTTCGACCATCAGCCAGTGCCCGGCGGTGGAAGAACCGCCCGCAAAGACGCTGGGTGACGAGGACAAATCCAACTAGAGCGCTTTTCGAGCCGTTTCGCGTCAGGAAACGCCGCGACCCAAAGGCGCTCATGTACCGCGTTAATGTATCGCGTTGCTGCCGCGCGCCATGCCGTCCAGGCCAACCGCTGCGTAGAACTGCGCCAGTTCCGCCTCAAGCTGCTCGTTGACCCGCAACAACGCCTTGAGGGCGCCGCGGATGTCGCCATTGCAACTCGCTACGATCTGATCGATGGCGGCTTCGCTTGCGTCGGAAATCATGGGGCATTCCTCCGATGATACGCTGGAACAATTTGTAGTGAGCGCCCTTGTTCCTGTGGATGTTGGGTACAATGCATGCGCCCGGCTACCCCCTAATCAGGCACGCGCACACATGGCGAAAGTGTCAGCGTCACTGTACAAATTTGCCGATGACGGCAGTATGACCCCGCTATCCACAGGTTCGGGGCCCTGTGGACAATCCCGAAACCCGCAACCGATCCGGGCCGTAGCTCGCCGGTGCAGAAAATCAGCCGGAAATTCTCGATGGCGCTAGTGATTGTAGTCGCGGCGCTGGCGGTGCTGCTGGCGCTGGTCACGCAAGTCGGCGTTTTTCTCAGCGAACGGGCCCATCCGGCCCAGGGCAGGATGGTCGAGGTGGCGGGCGGAACCCTGCACATCCTCGATCTCGGTCCGCGCGATGCGGCCGGCACGCCGATTGTGATGCTCCATGGCGCGAGTTCCAATCTCGAGGTGATGCGGCGGCCGGTCGGGGAACGGCTTGCCAGTAAGCACCGCGTGATCCTGATCGACCGTCCCGGGCATGGCTGGAGCACCCGCCTCCGGCTGGAGGATTCGACGCCCGAAATTCAGGGCCGGATGATCGGGGAGGCTTTGGCAAAGCTCGGCGTCGGCAAGGCGATCTTCGTGGTGCATTCCTGGGCGGGCGCCCTCGGCCTGCGCATGGCGCTGGATCAGCCGCAAACTGTGGCGGGTCTCGTGATGCTGGCGCCGGTCGCCTATCCCTGGCCGGGCGGCGTCGGTCGATACAACAAGATCATCGCGACACCGGTGATCGGCCCGCTGCTCGCCTATACAATCACGCTGCCGCTCGGCCATTTACTGGCCGAACGCGGCGCGCGCGTCGTCTTCCTGCCGCAAACCATGCCGGACGACTTTGTCAGGGACACTGCGACGCCGCTGCTGCTGCGGCCGCGCGAATTTATCGCCAATGCGCGTGACTTCGTGACGTTAAAGGCGGCAGTGGCCGAGCAAGCGCCGCGCTACGCCGAGATCACGGCGCCGATCACGATCATCACGGGCGATGAATCCGACAAAACGGTCTCGACCCGCATCCATTCGCGACCGCTCGCCGCCACTGCGCCGAATGCAAGGCTGATCGTGCTGCCCGGCGTCGGCCACATGATTCAGCAAGCGGCGCCCGATCTTGCGATCGCAGAAGTGGAGGCGATGATGGGCGCGATGACGCTGAGGGCGGCAGCGGCCGCCGATTGATGGGTATGGGAGCCCGGGATCTATCGACCCTGAGTTTTTCTCGCGATCAGGGACGGCCGTGACACCGCACGTGGCCTGACGGCTCCGGATGGGATACGATCGGCACGCGCGGGATTCCGCTGCTCGTCCCGCCGGGGATGAATCTGAGAGTTGCGATATCGGGCAGCCGACCTTCGAAGGAGAGCGCCATGTACGCCGCCATTCGTCAGGGCAAGGCCAAGGCCGGCAAGGCCGAAGAGCTCACGCGCAGGATCAAGGAAGGCGCGATTCCCGTCATCAGCGGGGTCGAGGGATTCATGGCCTATTACGTGGTCTATGCGCCTGACGACACGGTGATCGCGATCAGCCTGTTCAACAACTTTGCGGCCGCCGAGGAATCCAACAAGCGCGCGCTGGCATGGATCGAGCACGATCTGGCGCCGCTGTTGACCGGGCCGGCCACCGCGATGGCCGGACCCGTGATCGTGCATACGCTGGCTTGATGAGTGCTCGCGTCGTCTCACCCTCCAGGGGAGGGTGAAGAAACGCTGCTCTCACTTCGTCTTGCCGTCCTTGTCGAACGAGGCGACATAGGCCCAGAGATCGCCGGCCTCTTTCTCGTTCTTGATGCCGGCGAAGACCATCTTGGTGGCGGGAATCTTCGCCTTCGGGTCCTTGATGTATTCGAGGAATACGTCCTTGTTCCAGGTGATGCCGGAATTCTTGTTGGCGTCGGAATAATTATAGCCCTCGACGGTGCCGGACTTGCGGCCGTCGAGCCCGTTCAGCACCGGGCCGACCTTGTTCTTGGCGCCTTCGCCGATTGCGTGGCAGGCCAGGCATTTGTTGAACGAGGACTTGCCGGCGGCAGCGTCCTGCGCCAGCGTGCCCGTTGCTGTGGCCAAAGAGGTAACGACAACCAGCGCGCTCAAAGTCGATGTTTTCATGTGGTGCTCTTTATTTCTTCCCGGGTAGAGAGGCGGATTTCTTGTGGCAGGACCGCTTGAATTGGACAAGCCACGAAACTTTGACAGTTTTGCCCATGGCCGGCTTGTCCCAGAGAGAACTCATCGTTCGGAGGGACGGCAATCCAACTTTCGGATGGCCTACCCAAACCTTGGTAGACGTGCTTGATTTGGCATCACAAATTCATTCGCGAGGCTTTGAGGATACGCATGGCCATCATGATGCCGGCTTCCGATCAGGCGGTCCTGGATCGCCGTGACGCCATCGTCACAGCGCTCCGCGCGATCGTGCCGGGCGAGGGCGTGATCGACAGCGCGGCCGAAATGCTGCCCTACGAGTCCGACGGCCTGATGGCGTACCGGCAGCCGCCGATGGTTGTGGTGCTGCCGGACACCACGGAACAGGTCTCCAAAGTCCTGAAATACTGCTTCGAGCAGGGCATCAAGGTGGTGCCGCGCGGCTCCGGCACTTCGCTGTCCGGCGGCGCGCTGCCGCTGGCCGACGGCGTGCTGCTGGGGCTCGGCAAGTTCAAGCGCATCCGCGAGATCGATTTCGACAACCGCGTGGTGGTGACCGAGCCCGGTGTCACCAACCTCGCCATCAGCCAGGCGGTGGCGCATGCCGGCTTCTATTATGCGCCCGATCCGTCATCGCAGATCGCCTGCTCGATCGGCGGCAATGTCGCGGAAAATTCCGGCGGGGTGCATTGCCTGAAATACGGCATGACCACCAACAACGTGCTGGGCTGCGAGATCGTGCTGATGTCCGGCGAGATCCTGCGCATCGGCGGCAAGGCGGCGGAGAACTCAGGCTACGACCTGATGGGCATCATCACCGGCTCGGAAGGGCTGCTCGGCGTCATCACCGAGATCACGGTGCGGATCCTGCAGAAATCGGAGACGGCCCGCGCCCTGATGGTGGGTTTCGCCGAGGTCGAGGCCGCCGGCGAATGCGTGGCTGCCATCATCGGCGCCGGCATCATTCCAGGCGGCATGGAGATGATGGACAAGCCCGCGATCCACGCCGCCGAAGCCTTCGTCCATGCCGGCTATCCGCTCGACGTCGAGGCGCTTTTGATCATCGAACTCGACGGCCCGAGCGTCGAGGTCGACGAGCTGATCAAGCGGGTCGAGGCGATCGCGCAAGCCTGCGGCTCGACGACCTGCCAGATCTCCACCAGCGAGGCCGAACGCAATTTGTTCTGGGCCGGCCGCAAGGCGGCATTCCCGGCAGTGGGCCGGATCTCGCCCGACTATCTCTGCATGGACGGCACCATTCCGCGCGGCGCGCTGCCGAAGGCGCTCGCGCGCATCCGCGACCTCTCGGCCAAATACGATCTGCGCGTCGCCAACGTGTTTCACGCCGGCGACGGCAATCTGCACCCTTTGATTCTCTATGATGCCAACCAGCCCGGGGAGATCGAGCGGGCGGAAGCCTTCGGCGCCGACATCCTGCGCGCCTGCGTCGAGTTCGGCGGCGTGCTCACCGGCGAGCACGGCGTCGGCATCGAGAAGCGCGACCTGATGGGCGAAATGTTTTCGGAAGTAGACCTCAACCAGCAGCAGCGGCTGAAATGCGCCTTCGACGCGCAGGGTCTGCTCAACCCAGGAAAAGTGTTTCCGACGCTGCACCGCTGCGCCGAACTCGGCCGCATGCATGTGCACGGGGGCAAGCTCGCGTTTCCGGATATTCCGAGATTTTGATGATGGCCTTCTCCAATTTTTCAATCGTCATACCCCGCGAAGGCGAGATGTCCAGTACGCCGCGCCGCCGAAATCTATCGCCGGCCGCTGCGATTACTGGATCGTCCGCCCCAGTGCGCAATTGCGCACAAGGCGGACGATGACGGCAACGGGCAGGCGTAACGCCGTGGATACCCTGAAAGTACGTGACGCCAGGGACGTCGAAGAGGTGGTGCGGGCGGCGATCGCCAGCGACCAGCCCCTGGAGATCATTGGCCATGGCACCAGGCGGCTGATCGGCCATCCTATGGCGACCAATGCCGTGCTCGACCTCTCAGGCCTGAACGCGGTCTCCGCCTACGAGCCGAACGAGTTGATCATCACGGTGCAGGCGGGTGCCCCGCTCGCCGACGTGCAGTCGCTGATCGATTCCAAGAACCAGCAATTCGCCTTCGAGCCGATGGACACTTCCGCGCTGCTGGGCGTGTCCGGCAACGGCACCATCGGCGGCATGATCGGGGCGGGGCTCGCCGGTCCCCGCCGTATCAAGGCCGGCGGCGCGCGCGATCATCTGCTCGGCGCGCATGCGGTGTCCGGCTTCGGCGACAGTTTTAAAACCGGGGGTAAGGTGGTGAAGAACGTCACCGGCTATGATCTCTGCAAACTGTTGGCGGGGTCGTGGGGCACGCTGGCTGTCATGACAGAAGTGACGCTGAAGGTGATGCCGAAGCACGAGAGCGAGCGCACGTTGGTGCTAAGCGGGCTGGACGATGTCACCGCAAACCGGGCGATGACCACGGCGCTCGGCTCGCCATTCGACGTCTCGGGCGCAGCGCATTTGCCGAATTCGGCGTTCCGGCCCGCGGCGGGTGCGGCGGCGGGCCTGTCGTCTCAAGGTCGGGCGATAACCCTGCTGCGGCTGGAGGGCATCGCCGCGTCAGTGGCCGATCGCGCTAATTCGCTCGGCAAGACGCTGTCGCCGTTCGGGCCCGTGGAAACGCTGCAGGATGCTGCCTCGGCGGCGGCGTGGGGCGCTATCCGCGACGTCGAACCCTTTGCCGCCAGCGGCGCGCTCGGCGCCTGGCCGGTGTGGCGGATCGTCTGTCCGCCGGCTTCCGGCGGCGCGCTCGGTCAGGCTCTGGCGCGCGATAGCGGGGGCGATGTGATCTACGACTGGGGCGGCGGCCTGATCTGGGCGGCATTGCCGCCCAAGCCGGACGCACAAGCGGCTTTGGTGCGTCAGCGCGTCGAGGCGGTCGGCGGCCACGCCTCGCTGATCCGGGCGTCCGAAGAGACCAGGCGAAATGTCGACGTCTTCCATCCGCAGGCTGCCGGCCTCGCCGCGCTGAGCCAGCGCGTGCGCAACAGTTTCGATCCCAAGATCATCCTCAACCGCGGCCGGATGCTGCTGATGACAGCGACATGAAAACCGAATTCTCGCTCGCCCAGCTCGCCGATCCTGATATCGCCGAAGCCGACAAGATCCTGCGCGCCTGCGTGCATTGCGGCTTCTGCACCGCGACCTGCCCGACCTATGTGCTGCTCGGCGACGAGCTCGATAGCCCGCGCGGGCGCATCTACCTGATCAAGGAGATGCTGGAAAAGGACAAGCCGCCGACCGCGGAGGTGGTCAAGCATATCGACCGCTGCCTGTCCTGCCTTGCCTGCATGACGACCTGTCCGTCGGGCGTGCACTACATGCACCTGGTCGATCAGGCGCGGGTCCGGATCGAGAGGGACTATTCGCGGCCGCTGGCCGAGCGGGCCTTGCGCGCGGTGCTGGCGCTGGTGCTGCCGCGGCCAAAGCTGTTTCGCGCCAGCATGATCATGGCGCGGCTCGCCCGGCCGTTTGCGGCCCTGCTGCCGGCGTCAAAGGCGGCCGCGACACCCGGCCTGTTGCGGCGGATCAAGGCGATGCTCGCGCTCGCGCCGAACGGCCTCCCGGCGCCGGGACCCTCGGGCGGCAGCGTCTTTCCGGCCATCGGCGAGCGACGCGGACGGGTCGCGCTGCTGCAGGGCTGCGCCCAGCAGGTGCTGGCGCCGCGCATCAACCAGGCCGCCATCAGTCTCCTGACGCGCCATGGCATCGAGGTCGTCCTCGTCCGGGACGAGCAATGCTGCGGCGCGCTCACCCATCACCTCGGGCAGGACGGCGACGCGCTGGCGCGGGCCCGCGCCAACGTCAACGTGTGGAAAAAGGAGGCGGAACAAGGCGGCCTCGACGCCATCCTGATCACGGCATCGGGCTGCGGCACGGTCATCAAGGACTATGGTTTCATGCTGCGCGAGGACCGCGATTTCGCTAGCCCCGCAGCGCAAATCTCCGCGCTGGCAAAGGATATCACGGAGTTTCTCGGCGGCATTGAACTCGCGCCAACGACGCAAAAAGGCGACGTCACAATCGCGTATCACTCGGCTTGTTCGCTGCAGCACGGACAGAAAATCACAGGCCTTCCGAAAGAATTGCTTTCCAAGAATGGATTCGTGGTGAAAGATGTGCCCGAGAGCCATTTGTGTTGCGGTTCGGCGGGGACCTACAACATTCTCCAGCCCGACATTGCGAGCAGATTGCGCGATCGGAAGATCGCCAATATTGCGACAGTCAAACCGGACATGATCGCTGCAGGCAATATTGGATGCATGGTTCAGATTGCCGGCGGTACATCAGTTCCTGTGGTGCACACGATTGAGCTTCTCGATTGGGCGACAGGAGGTCCAAAGCCTGGATCGATCGGCCAGGGATTGAATTGATCGATCGGCCTACGGGCAAGATCCGGAACGTCTGCCCCCCGCGTGTGGATGGCGGGATCGGCATCCGGCTTCCTCGGGACAGACGCGAAGCGTTTGCCCGGAGATCGCGCCCGGACAAGGGATAGAGTAGGAGGGCACTTCGAAGAAGTGTCGTCCCGGTCTGGCCCACGGACTATTCGAAGCGCTCGACAGACATGGACAGCGGCAACAGGAGGACCAGATGGCGAAGAAGAGTAAGAAGGGCAAGAAGGCTAAGAAGGCTAAGAAGGCCAAGAAGGCCGTAGTGGCGAAGAAGAAGTCCGCCAAGAAGGCGTCAAAGAAGGCCGCGAAGAAATCGGCGAAGAAGGCTGCCAAGAAGGGCGCAAAGAAATCCGCCAAGAAGGCCGCCAAGAAGTCAAAGGCTGCCGCACCGAAGAAGGCTGCAAAGAGCCCGGCGAAGAAAAAGAAGGCTGCCAAGCCCGCCGCGCCCAAGGCGGAGCCCGCGATGGCCGCGCAAGAGCCGGAGCCCGCGCCTGCACCGGCGCCGAGCTGGGCTACCCCGGAACCGTCCGCACCCTCATGGGGGTCCGGCTCGTCCAACGGCGGCGACCACAACTAGACGGTCGCCTGCTGGAATAACGTTTCTAGAGGCCGCAGCGTCCAGCGCTGCGGCCTTTTTCGTGCGGGCTGTTTCGTGAGGCTGTCCCGAGCGACCGGAGCCGTATTTTCACGGGAAGGTTGATTCGCAAAAAAGCGTCCTCCGGTATTTCGCCGCTGCTGCTTTTTTCAGTTCCGCATGTCGCCCTGACAGCACGAAACCCTAAAAATTGTTGTGAGAATGCAACACACGCGGAGAAGATTTATCGAAATGGTCAGAACGCCTAAAAAGGCGGCACATGCTTGCCTTTTTTGCTTCACGATCGTGATGCCGCAGACCACTGTGTGACCACGTTAAGACATTTGGCCGCAGTCGGTTGTCGTTTGCCCTGGGGGGCCGGAACGGGACTGTCAAGAAGGGTGGATGGGGATCGTCATGAAGAAACTGGTTTTGTTAGCAACGGCGCTGGCAATGGTATCGGGTTCGGCTCTCGCTGCGGATCTGCGGGTAAAGGCCGTCAAGGCGCCGCCGCCGCCGGCCTTCGATCCCTGGGATTTCGCCTTCGGCGGCGGCATCACCAATGACTACATTTTCCGCGGCATCACCCAGTCCAATCACAAGCCCTCGGTCAACGTTTATTTCGAGCCGCGCTACAACGTCACCAAGGACTTCCAGCTCTATGTCGGCGTGGGCGGCGCGAGCATCTCGTTCCCGAACCGCGCGGCGGCTGAAGTCGACGCTTACGGCGGTGCCCGCCTGACCGTTGGGCAATTCGCCTTCGACGTCGGCGCTTGGGGCTACATGTATCCGGGTGGCACTTGCTATTATGGTGGCGGCGCTACCACCGATTTCGCCGGAGTTCCGCTCAGCCTCGAATGCCAGGCGAACACGCTGCTCAACCTCAACGTCATCAAGAAGGACCTCAGCTTCTTCGAGGTCTACGGCAAGGTGAACTACACCTTCAACGACAACTTCTCGCTGGGCGGCAACGTCTATTATACGCCGAGCTTCCTCAACAGCGGCGCCGAAGGCACCTACGCTTCGATCGTCGGCAAGGCGATCGCGCCGAGCGCCTGGTTCGGCGCCAGCGGCATCGGCATGTACGTGTCGGGTGAGTTCGGCCGTCAGTGGCTGGGTACATCAGACTCGTTCTACGGGACGGCGCTCTTCCCCAACGGCATCAACTACGCCGACTACAACACCTGGAACGTCGGCATCGGCTTCACCTACAAGGTGTTCACGCTGGACTTCCGTTACTCCGACACCAACCTGTCGAAGGGCGATTGCAACGCCTTCACCAGCGACTTCTCGGCTCGCGGCAACCTCACGGTATCGTCGGGTACTTTCGTGACCCCGATCAATCCGTCGGGCGTGGGTTCGAACTGGTGCGGCGCGGCCGGTATCGTCAAGCTGTCGGCTGACCTGACCGCGATGACCAACCTGAAGTAAGATCTTCCTGTCGAAGGCGAGGGGGCGGCAGAGCGATCTGCCGCCCCTTTTCTTTTGGGTGGAGCCGATGAAACGGGATTGGCGGCGCGCGGTTCGGAAAGCGATCTCCCGCAACGATGACCGCAGCGTCGTGGCGGGCGCGGTCGCTGGCCTCGGCGGCGCGATCGCCATCGGCGTCATGGAATTGTTCTCGTTCGCCGCGCATTACCCGCTCGCGGTTATCCCGTTCGCCACCTCGATCGTGCTGGTGATCGGCTCGCCGGACGTCGAGCCGGCGCAGCCGCGCGCTTTGATCGGCGGCCACGTGATATCGGCGCTGGTCGGCCTCGCCGTGCTGAAGCTGACCGGGCCGCAGGCCTGGGCCGCGGCCGCAGCCGTCGGCCTTGCCATTCTGGCGATGTACGTGACCGGGACGTTTCACCCGCCGGCCGGCATCAACCCGCTGCTGGTGGTATCAGGCAATCTGCCCTCGACGTTCCTGCTGGCGCCGGTGCTTGCCGGCGCGCTGCTTTTGACCGCGTTCTGCTATCTCTGGCACCGCGGGGTACGCCGCCAGCCATGGCCGCGGCGCTGGTGGTAGAGAAGATCGTAGCCTGGAGTAGCCAACGGGTCGCGCGAATGCGCGCCCAGCGACGAGCGCAATTGCGCTCGCGCAGGGATGACAGGCTCCGCGAAATCCGGGGCCACTCGCAAGCGGATGTACTTTCCCGGATTGCGCTTCGCTCCATCCGGGCTACGGGTCTATGTCGTTCGTGCGGTCGGCTTTTCGTCCCGTAGCGCAAACCGTTCGCCATCGCGCACCAGGCTGACATTGCGCTGATGGAAGGCATCCAGTGTCGAGCGATGGCCGATCGAGACGATGGTGGTCGCCGGCAATTTCTTCTCGAGCAGTTGATACAGTGCTGCTTCCGAAGGTTCGTCGAGCGACGCCGTCGCTTCGTCCAGGAACAAATACTGCGGCGTGTGTAGCAGCGCGCGGGTCAGTCCAAGGCGCTGCTGTTCTCCGAGCGAGAGCGTCCGGTTCCAGTGCCCATGTTCGCCGAGTTGCGATGCGAGCTTCGGCAGTCCGGCCTGCTCCAGCGCGTCGGCGATTTGAGCGTCGGTGAATGTCCCTTCCTTGGCAGGGTACTCGATCGCGCCTCGCAACGATCCGGTCGGGAAATACGGTCGCTGCGGCAGCATCATCATTGTTGCCCCGGCCGGAATCGAAATCGAGCCGGTCCCGAACGGCCAGATGCCGGCAATGGCACGGAACAGCGTGGATTTGCCGGAGCCCGAGGGCCCGGTCACCAGCGTGCGCTCGCCCTTGCGCAAACTCAGTCCGCTCGCGTTCACCAGCGGCGTTCCGTTCGGCAGCCGCAGCGCCAGCTCCTTGAGGTCGACGGCGCCGTCGCCTGCCTCGGTAACGTGAATTCGGTCATCGCGGGTGGCGAGTTCTCCTGCCGATGTGATTCCTGCCTCGAACCCGTCGAGGCGGTTGACCACGGCCTGCCACTCCGCCAGTTGGCGGTAGATGGTGATGAAGAACGAAAGCGCGCCCTGCACGTTCGAAAACGCCGATGCGGTTTGCATCATGCCGCCTAGCTGGATCTTCTCGGCGAAATAGGCCGGTGCCACCAGCACGTAGGGGAAGACCACTGAAGCCTGATTGTAGCTCGCCGTGAATGCCGTAATCTTCTTGGTCCGGCTCATGATGGCGAGCCAGTTCTCCACCACGCGTCCGAAGCGAACGAGCAGGCGCTCACGCTCGGCCTGCTCACCGTGCAGCAGCGCGATCTGCTCGGAATTTTCGCGCACGCGCACCAGGTTGAACCGAAAATCCGCTTCATATTGCTGCTGCCGGAAATCGAGGCCCACCAGCGGCCAGCCGATCAGATGCGTCAGGATGGTGCCGAGCACCGAATAGATCAACGCGCCCCAGACCAAGTAGCCTGGGATCGCAAAGTCCTGACCAAACAGATGCAGCGGCGCGGCGTTCGAAAGCCCCCATAGGATGCCGACAAAGGATGCCAGCGTAACGATCGAGTTCAGCAATCCCAAGCCAATGTTGAGCGTGCGATCGACGAACAGCTTGACGTCGTCGGTCATGCGCTGGTCGGGGTTGTCGGCCGCGTCGCCCTGAAGCTGCATCCGATAATGATTGGCCTGATGCAGCCACTCACCGAGATATTGCGCGGTCATCCAGCGCCGCCAGCGGATCTGCAGCCATTGATTGAGATAGAGCTGATAGACCGCCAGCACGACAAAGATGCTGACAACGACGCAGAAATAGATGATCTCGCTGACGAAGGAGTCCCAGTTGCGATCCCCCAGCGCGTTGTAGAAGCGGGCGTTCCATTGGTTGATCAGGACGTTGATGCCGACGATCGCAAGCTCGATAGCGATAACCGCGGCCAGCAATCCGCGGCCGGCCCATTTGTCTTCGGAGCGGAAATAGGGGGCGGAGATGCGCCACACCGTGGCGAGCGTTGGGCGGAGGTTGTTCACAGATCACCGTCTCCGGAAATGGGGCTTAAAGCCCTGAAGGGATGGAGGAATCAGGTTCTACTACTAAGGTTATGGAATTGGCTGCCTGCGGCGACTTGTCGCGGCTTCCGGCCAGACCCTAGCATGGCTGTGACGGCGAGGGGCGGCGGCCATCGAACTTCGCGAGGTTGTGAGCGTTGGCGATGCCAAGGCGGCTCAACCCCGCTTTTCCACGGTTGTTCCCGCGAATCGCTCAACTCGTGTCTGGCCATCCACGCTGGCGGGCGCGCCAATAACAATGTGGGAGAACCGCAATGTGGGACCAGCACTATAATCCGCTTGGCAACGCTGCGCTGTCGACGATCGCTGCCGCCGTGCCTGTGGTCACGCTGCTGGTGCTGATCGCCAGCGGCAAGGTCAAGGCGCACCTCGCGGCCATCATCGCGCTGGTCGTTGCCAACGTCATCACCATCGCCATCTTCACCATGCCCGCCGGCATGTCGATCCGCGCCTCGCTGCTCGGCGTCGTCATCGGCTTCTTTCCGATCGGCTGGATCGTGCTCAACGTCATCTTTCTCTACCGCATCACGGTCGAGACCGGCCGGTTTGAGCTGCTGCAGCGGGCGATCGGCGGCGTCACCACCGATCGCCGGCTGCAACTGCTTTTGATCGCGTTCGCGTTCGGTGCGTTCTTCGAAGGCGCGTCCGGCTTCGGCACGCCGGTCGCGATCACGGGCGCCGTCCTGATCGGCCTCGGCTTCTCGCCGCTGGCAGCCTCCGGACTTTCGCTGATCGCCAACACCGCGCCCGTCGCCTATGGCGCGCTCGGCACGCCGATCCAGGGGCTGGCGTCGGTGACTGGCCTCGATCCCTATGTGCTCGGCGCGATGGTCGGACGGCAATTGCCGTTCTTCTCGCTGATCGTGCCGTTCTGGCTGATCTGGGCGTTCGCCGGTTTTCGCGGCATGATCACGATCTGGCCGGCCATCCTCGTCACCGGCGTATCCTTCGCGGTCCCGCAATTCGTGATCTCGAACTTCATCAATCCGTGGATCGTCGATATCGGCGCGTCGCTGATCTCGATGGGCTGCCTGATCTTGTTCCTCAAGGTGTGGCAGCCGCGTGAACTCTGGACCTCTCCGGCGCTGCGCGGAAAAGATGAATCGGCTGCGACCATGAAGCCCGCCAAGCCGCTGGATACGAAGAAGCTCAGCCAGGCGCAGCTCTGGAGCGCGTTGCTGCCGTGGATCATCGTCTGCGTCGTGATGCTGATCTGGGGCACTGGCGCGTTCAAGAACTGGGCGAATTCGATCTTCGTCTGGAAGTATCAGGTGCCCGAGCTGCACAACATGATCAACAAGGTGCCGCCGGTAGCCGCGAAGCCGACGCCCGAGGCCGCGCTGTTCGACTTCACCTATCTGTCCTTCACCGGGACCGGCATGCTGATCGCCGCTGTTATTTCCGGTTTCCTGATGGGCTTCTCGCCCGCGAAGATGATCGGCGAATATGGCCGCACCATCCGCCTGTGCGCGATCTCGCTGATCACGATCTCGGCGATGCTCGCGATCGGCACGCTGACGCGGCTCTCCGGTGTCGACGCCACGCTCGGCCTCGCCTTTGCCGCCACCGGCGTGCTGTATCCCTTCTTCGGCACGCTGCTCGGCTGGCTCGGCGTGGCGCTGACGGGATCGGACACCGCGTCCAACGTGCTGTTCGGCAATCTGCAAAGGATCACCGCCGAACAGCTCGGCCTGTCGCCGGTGCTGATGGCCGCCGCCAACTCTTCCGGCGGCGTCATGGGCAAGATGATCGACGCGCAATCCATCGTCGTCGCCTCGACCGCAACCAACTGGTACGGCCACGAGGGCTCGATCCTGCGTTATGTGTTTCTGCATTCGATCGTGCTGGCCTGCCTCGTCGGCGTGCTGGTGACGCTGCAGGCCTACGTCCATCCGTTCACGATGATGGTGCTGAAGTAGGCGCTATCGACGGTCAGCCAAAAATCCCTGCGGCCCGCCGCCGGGATTTTTTGTCGGTGCGGCCTTTGTGCTTCTAGCCAACGGCGGACTTGTCCAATAGAACGGCGCGCGGCGGTGGGGTCTGGTATTTTTCGAGAGGTTGCATGATTTCATTCGCAGGTATGGCGCGGGCAGGCATTGCTTCGCTCTTGCTGATCGGGGCGGCCTTGCCGTTCAGCCCGGCCTTCGCCGATGACGGCTTTCCGTTCGGAACGGAAATGCAGCTCGACGTGGATCGTCAGCGCGGGTCGAAGCGGATTCCCAATCTCGATATCGGCGACAAGGGCGAGGTGATCCTCGAACTTTGGTGCAAGGGCGGCAAGGGCCAGTTCTCGGTCGCGGGCAATACCGTGATCTTCGTTCCCGGCGCGATGGAGAACCGCACTTGTCCGTCGGATCGCGCGCAACAGGATGAAGAACTGATTGCTGCGCTGGCCGAAGCGGGCACCTGGAAGCGGCAGGGTGATTTCGTGTCGTTCATCGGCGCGAAGACGCTGCGGTTTCGCATCAATACGAACTAGGTCGGAAGCTCGTTTACTGCGTCGCGATCAATCCGCTGGCGGTGGCAATGACCCAGCGGTTGCCCCAGCGCACGATGGACTCCACGCGTCCTAGCCCGGGAATGGTGTCGCCGCGTGCGGCCATCCGGATTCCGTCAGGACCTTCGAGAACAGCGGTGCCGTCCCGAACATCAACAACCGTCCAGCCGGGAATCGTCGCCGGCTTGGTTTCCGGTGTCGCCACCAAGGGCTGCCGCATCGCGATCGCGGCGGCCGAAGGGCCCGCATTTGCCTGGGAGGCCGGGCCCGCAGACGGGCGTGCACCGCCCTGCAACAGGGCGGACGGTTTTGGAATGCTTCCGACAATGACGGGCGAATCCGACGCGGAGGCCGTCTTTCGAGCGCCTTCAATCCTGCCGCTCGATCGTGCCTCGGAAATTCGCGGCGCGGGCGTTTCTTTCTGCGCTAGTTCCACAAGACCGAGCTCGCTTGCGAACTCGGGCCAGTTCAGGCCGCCGGCCCATCCCAGTCCAAAGCTTGCCACCAGTGCGACAGTGACCAGCACAGCGGCGCGTGCCCGATCGCCAAACGGCTCCCGTACCACCAATACGTCGTCGCGATCGGATTTCAGGAAATTCCACCGGCTCGCGGGTTGCTCCGGCCGCCGGCCGTCAAGCACATTCCCCGACCAAATTTCAAAGGTACTCGGCTCGCGGTCTTGCATGGCGTGACCCAATTTTCGGTGAACCGATGATGTTCCCGGAAGCTGAATCGAATCTTAACAATCAAAGCCCGGGACCAGATCATTTGCACACTGGTCCGCGATGAGGGCATTGATACGCGCGCAGCCTGCCAGCCGCCCTATCGTGCCGGCCTGCGGATCACTTCCACACCGACTTGTCCGCGTCCCAGCGCTGGCCCTTGAACTCTTTTGCCAGCGCCTCGACCGAACCATTGTCATCCTTCGGTTCGCCGCCTTCCTCGTCGCCGGTGGACTCTTCCGACAGGTTCAGCTTGGGGCCGGTGCCTTCATCTGCGGTGGTGATCACCGGGCTCGAGATCCACAGCATCAGCCTGTCGGACGCGCCCGGTTTGTCCGGCGAGACCAGCGCGGTGACTTCGATACTTTCGGTCAGCGCGAGCGGCGGATAGACCGGGCTCGGCCGCTTCAAGGTCAATGTCAGTTTTCCGGTATTGGCGTCCCAGTCGGCGCCCGCCGCCTTGGCAGCCAGCGTTTTGGCCAGCACGCCCGATATCGCCGACGCGATCTTGTCCTTGTTGATCTTGTCGCCGTCGCGCCATTCGGCCGCCGCAAAACGGATGGTGCGGTCCATCTCGACGCTGCCGCTGGTCCATCCCGCCGCGACCACGCCCGGCATCGATTTGGCCTTCGCAATCAGCGCGGCCGTGCGCTCCGGATCGGCCGTGAGGTTGATGGTCTGCTCGCCGGCGCGCAGCGCATCGCAGGAGATCGAAAGGCTCGAGAGTCCGACCTCGACGGCTTCGCCCTTCAGGCTTTTGAGGAAATCCAGCGCGGCGTCGAGCTTGACCCGCACGCCGAACGCCTCCGGCGAAACGTCGGTAAAATCCTTCGGCGCCGGCGTGATGCCGTCGTCGCTGGTCTGGTTGTCGAGGAATTCCTTCTCGCTGAGATCGGAATTATCCGTCGAGGTCACTTCGGTCACGGTCTGGCCAATCGAGATCTGGCCGCGGAATTCGAAGGTGTCGCCGACAGGCTTACGCGACAGCTTGACGATGACCGGCTGCTTGTCACCGAGGCTCTGCGTGGTGCCCGTCAGGTTATGCCCGTTGAGGACGGCGAGATTGGCGACGAAGCGGTCCTTGCGGTCGGAGCCCTTCGCGACGGGGTAGCAGACGTCGAGGGTAGCTGCGATGACGTTCTTGCCCTGCCGGGTTTCCTTCAGGATGACGTCGGCATTGCCGTCCATCAGGCCGTCGATCGCGGTGAAATAGCGCGTTTCGGTCGCGCCCGGCGCTGTCTTGGAGGGAAGTTTCATCTGGGCGAAAGCGAGGCCCGGGGAGACCGTGACCAGACCGAGCAGGAGAAGGAACCGCGCGCGCATATGAAATTCCCTGAAACGATGGAATTGGCAGGGGTCGTAAGTAGCAAACCCCGGCGGCGTTTTCGAGCCAAGCACGTCCGGAACCGATCGGGCGCGCTTCATTGCCAAAAAAGCCAAAAAAGAAGGCCGCCCGGAGGCGGCCTTCGATCTGTTTACTCGGGAAAGCCGGGCCTTAAAAGCCCATGCCGCCCATTCCGCCCATGCCGCCGCCACCGCCGGGCATCGCCGGCGCCGGCTCTCTCGGCAGTTCGGCGACCATGGCTTCCGTGGTCACCAGCAAGCCCGCGACCGACGAAGCGTCCTGCAGCGCGGTGCGGACCACCTTGGCCGGGTCGATGATGCCCTTGTCGACCATGTCGACATATTCCTCGGTCTGGGCGTCGAAGCCGAAGGTCTCGGACTTGTTCTCGAGGATCTTGCCGACCACGATCGAGCCTTCGACACCGGCGTTTTCCGAGATCTGGCGAACCGGAGCTTCCAGCGCCTTCAGCACGATATTGATACCGGCCTGGACGTCGGAATTGTCGTGGTTGATGCGGCCGACGGCCTTCTTGGCGCGCAGCAGCGCCACGCCGCCGCCCGGCACGATGCCTTCCTGGACGGCCGCACGGGTCGCGTTGAGGGCGTCCTCGACGCGGTCCTTCTTTTCCTTGACCTCGACTTCGGTCGCGCCGCCGACGCGGATCACGGCTACGCCGCCCGCCAGTTTCGCAAGGCGCTCCTGCAGCTTCTCGCGGTCGTAGTCCGAGGTGGTTTCCTCGATCTGCGCCTTGATCTGCGTGACGCGGGCTTCGATGTCCTTCTTCTTGCCGGCGCCCTTGACGATCGTGGTGTTTTCCTTGTCGATCACCACCTTGCCGGCGCGGCCGAGCATGTTGATGGTGACGCTTTCGAGCTTCATGCCGAGTTCATCCGAGATCAGCTGACCGCCGGTCAGGATCGCGATGTCTTCCAGCATCGCCTTGCGGCGATCGCCGAAGCCCGGCGCCTTGACGGCGGCGACCTTCAGGCCGCCGCGCAGGCGGTTGACGACGAGTGTCGCCAGTGCCTCGCCCTCGACGTCCTCGGCGATGATCAAAAGCGGACGGCCGGACTGCACCACGGCTTCCAGCACCGGCAGCATCGACTGCAGGCCGGAGAGCTTCTTCTCGTGCAGCAGCACGTAGACGTCTTCGAGTTCGGCCGTCATCTTTTCGGCGTTGGTGATGAAGTAGGGCGACAGGTAGCCGCGGTCGAACTTCATGCCCTCGACGATGTCGACTTCGGTCTCGAGCGACTTGTTCTCCTCGACCGTGATGACGCCTTCATTGCCGACCTTCTGCATCGCCTGCGCGATCATCTTGCCGATGGCCGCGTCGCCGTTGGCCGAGATGGTCCCGATCTGGGCGACTTCGGACGAAGAGGCGACCGGCTTGGCGCGCTTCTCGATGTCCTTGACGACGGCGTGGACCGCGATGTCGATGCCGCGCTTGAGGTCCATCGGGTTCATGCCGGCGGCGACCGACTTGGCGCCTTCGCGCACGATCGCCTGCGCCAGCACGGTCGCGGTGGTGGTGCCGTCGCCGGCGGTGTCGTTGGTCTTGGAGGCGACTTCGCGCAGCATCTGCGCGCCCATGTTCTCGAACTTGTCCTCGAGTTCGATTTCCTTGGCGACGGTGACGCCGTCCTTGGTGATGCGGGGTGCGCCAAAACTCTTCTCGATCACGACGTTGCGGCCCTTCGGACCGAGCGTCACCTTCACCGCGTTGGCGAGAACGTCGACACCGCGCAGCATGCGGTCGCGGGCGTCGCCGGAAAATTTAACGTCTTTGGCAGCCATTTGAATTGCTCCTGATTGATTGAATACGGTTGCGTGCCGCTTGTCGTCGCCGGGTCATTTTTCCCCCTCTCCCCTTGTGGGAGAGGGTGGACGCGATGCGAAGCATCGCGGACGGGTGAGGGGTCTGTCTCCGCGGATAGAGACCCCTCATCCGGCGCGCTTTGCGCGCCACCTTCTCCCACAAGGGGAGAAGGGAAGAAGAGAGTGCGCCGGCGAGCAGTGTTCGACGGCTATTGGTTCGTCAGCTCAGCACGCCCATGATGTCGCTCTCCTTCATGATCAGGAGTTCCTCGCCGTCGAGCTTGACCTCGGTGCCCGACCATTTGCCGAACAGCACGCGGTCGCCGACCTTGAGGTCGATCGGAATCAGCTTGCCGGCCTCGTCGCGGCCGCCCGGGCCCACGGCGGTGACTTCGCCCTGCGACGGCTTTTCCTTGGCGCTATCGGGAATGATGATGCCACCCTTGGTCTTCTCTTCGGCATCGATGCGCTTGACCACGACGCGGTCGTGCAGCGGACGGAATTTGGATTTGGCCATGACGTCTCCTCTTGAAGTTCCATGGAAGGCGTGGTTTCAGGTCTGTGCCACGAAAATGGCTGATAATGCCGCGTATTCGACGCCGCCCCGGGGCGGGACAGCATGACCCTTAGCAATCGTCGGATTTGAGTGCTAAACGTGGGGCCGGGGAATATGGCTTGGCGCTGATCCTGTCAAGCAAACAAGGGGGTTAAGGCCTTCTTGAGGCCAATATAGGATGGTCCCACAGAAACCAAATCGGCGCAGCGGCGTAATTTAACGGACGTCATTGCTCCAGCAGGCTTTTTACGATTGGCTGCTTGACGGGAGCGGCCAAGAATTGCTCGGGGGAATACGATGATCAGCTCACGTAATGCGCGTACGATTGCCAATCTGGCGATCGCGTCGGCGCTGACGATCTTGCTGGCAGCGTGCAGCAGCATGAGCCTGCCGTCGCTGTCGTCCAGTTCGGCACCCCAGGCCGAACCCGGCGAGGCGCCCGAAATGCCGGCGACCATCCGCTCCGACGAGATCGTCGGCCGCTGGGGCCTCGCCTCGTTCCAGAATCCCAACGACCGCGCCCGCACCGAAGCGGCGGCGCGAGGGCAGTGCAAGCAACCCTATGTGATCGGCGCCGGCACCTCCGGCGGTGTTGTCATGCATCTGGCCGACCAGGCCACCCCGCAGGAACTGCGCCTCAAGGGCAGCCCGAGCGGCAAGAACTATATCGGTCCGCCCGGCCCGACGCCCGGCGAGCAGGACCGCGAGATCGTCTCGTTCGACGGCCGCGTGCTCGTGACCCGTTTCATCGAAAAGGATGCCGCGGTCCGTTACGGCAACATGGTCTATGTCCGCTGCGCGCCGCGGGCGTGATTAGACGCCGTCATTCCGGGGCGATGCGAAGCATCGAACTATGGTGCGCAATTGCGCACCTGAGAATCTCGAGATTCCCCGATGCGCA
This sequence comes from Bradyrhizobium algeriense, assembly GCF_003062295.1. GTDB lineage: Bacteria > Pseudomonadota > Alphaproteobacteria > Rhizobiales > Xanthobacteraceae > Bradyrhizobium > Bradyrhizobium algeriense. The sequence goes on from NZ_PYCN01000018.1 coordinate 99,806, forward strand.
ATTGCGCATCTGAGGTCTGGTGCTTGCGCACCATCCCGGAATGACAGCGCAAGAAACAAAAAAACGCCGGCGTCTAGCCGGCGTTTTTATTTAGTCTGCGTTAACCAGTCCGATCAATCGAACAGCGCGTCGATGTCGTTCTGCGAGGCGTGACCGTCGTCGCCGTCCAGCTTCGGGCCGTTCAGCAGCTTGGCATCGCCTTCGCGGGTATCGACGATCGGGGGGGCATGCGCCCTGATGGCATCGACGCCGCCCCAGATGTCCATCATCGCATTGATGTGCTGCTCGATGAACTTCATCGTGCTCATCACCTTGCTGATGCGCTGGCCCGTCAAGTCCTGGAAATTGCAGGCCTCGAAGATCGCGACGACGCGTTCCTGGATTTCCTCGCTGAGCAGCTTTTGCTGGTCGGGCGAGATGTTCTTGGACAATGCGGTGGCGGCCTGGTCGATCGCCTCGACGGCCTCGAGAATCTGCTGGGTGGCCTGTTCGGTGCCGCCGACGACGGCGCCGAGCTCGCCATTGACCTTGGCCATTTCCTGGCCGTCAAAGCTGTTGCCGTGCAGGGTGGCGATTTCGCGCTTGGTGCGGTTGATGGCGTCGTGAATGAGATCGAGCTCGACTTTCAGCTTCGCGCACTGCTCGATCTGGGCGCGGTAGGTTTCCAGCAACGCGTGGGCATCGGCGGTCTCGCGTGCGATATCCGTGGCGACAGTCGAACCGTCGCGGGTGTGGCCGAAGCCCGCCATCTGTGCGCGGATCGCGCGCAGCTCGGCCATGATCTCACGATGCATCGGGCCGATCTCGCCGCCTTCGGCGGCAGGCATCATAATTGGCGCGTCGCCCAGAAGAGCTTGTTCGATACGAAAACGTTTGCGATTGACCGACATGAGTTTTTCCCACCCCTTCACTTCCGTAAGTGTTCTAAACCGATGCGATTTAACGTGAGGTTCACGCCGGAACGCGTCATGGTAGCGGTTTGTCCGCGGCCGCATACCAACGATTAACCATGACGGGCGGTGTTCATGCAAAATAAACGCTACCGGGAAAATCAGCGCGCGATTGCCGAAATGGTGAATCGAAACGGCTGGTCTGTTTACCAAACCGATTAGGTTTTGATTTGTATTGATCGCGTGCAGCGGTGCACGTCGCGCCGCTGCCGCCAACCCGCAATGACGATCAGTACAGAGTACGTCGATGTCCGGAAAAATCTCCCTTGCGCTCCTTGCGAGCGCGTCTTGCCTTTGCTTCTCCAGTGAGGCTTTTGCGATCGACGCCTCGCCAATTGCCGAACCTGCCGTGATCTACGCCCGCGAGCCCGCGCAGCCGGCGCCGGTGCGCATGGCCGCTGCCGAACGCTCGCGGATGGGCGGCGGCTTCATCGAATTCCTGTTCGGCGACCTGCCGCAAGGCGGACGCTATCAGCAACAGCCGGCCTATCAGACGCAGCCTGACTACGGATATGGCGGGCGGCGTGCGCTGCTGCCGCCGATGGATCCGCAGCAGTCGATGCGCGGGGAGGAGGAGATCGACCCCGCACAACGTCCGCTCGATCCGAAATACGAAAAGCAGGTAGTCGAGTATCACGGCAAGGAAAGCGCAGGGACCATCGTGATCGACACCCCGAACAAGTTCCTGTTCCTGGTGCAGAGCGACGGCAAGGCGCTGCGCTACGGCGTCGGCGTCGGCCGCCCCGGCTTCACCTGGTCAGGCGTCAAGACCGTCTCCGCGAAGAAGGAATGGCCAGCCTGGACGCCGCCGCCGGAAATGCTGGCGCGGCGCCCCGATTTGCCGCGGTACATGGAAGGCGGCCCGCAAAATCCGCTCGGCGCGCGCGCGATGTATCTGGGTTCGTCGCTCTATCGCATCCACGGCTCCAACGAGCCCTGGACTATCGGCACCAACGTGTCGTCCGGCTGCATCCGTATGCGCAATGAGGATGTGATCGATCTCTACGGCCGCGTCGGCGTCGGCGCCAGGGTCGTGGTGATTTGATTGTTTCAAGATGGCCACGAAAACGGTGTCGTCCCTGCGAACGCAGGGACCCATAACCACCGATCTACGTCGCTGAAGAAGGTCGTCGACCAACGAGCTCAACACCTACGGCCGCGGAGTATGGGTCCCTGCGTTCGCAGGGACGACGGCAAGGTGGAATCAAAACGGCCGCCTGATCGGGCGGCCGTTTCTCTTTTTCAACTCAGACACCGTTCACGCGTAATCGCCATCACCACCGCCATCGTCGCCGTCGAAGCCGTCGGCATCGTGGTCCATGTCGTTATCATCGTCATGCGAGGCCTGATCGAAGAAGCCCTGCCGCGAACCGGAATCGTTGTCGTTGTTGTCGGCGCGCTGGCTGGACGAGCCGCGCGAACCGATGTCGTTAATTCCGGCGTCGCGCGCCAGGTCGCCGCCGGACTGGTCGCCCCACGGCCTGCGGTCTTCGATTCCGCCGCTATGGTTGGCCGTGTCGCCGAAGCTTTGGTGGTTGCCGCCACCGCCCGTCATCGAACGGAGGCTGCCAGCCAGCAACGAGCCGCCGACCACGCCGACCGCGGCCGCCGCTGCGGTGCCGAGGAACGAGCCGCCACCGCCGCCGAACGGCGACTGCTGCGGCGGCTGCGCGCCATAGGGCTGAGGCTGGGCATAGGCCGGCTGATTATATTGTCCGGGCGGCTGGCTCTGCTGCAAGACCTGGCCCGTGTTCCACGCCGGACGGCTGCCGCCAGAATCGCCGCCCATCTCGGGCGCACGAACGTTGGGCACCGAACCATGTGACGAACCTTGCGGCTGGTTCTGCCCGAAGATCGCATCGCGCATCGAATCGAGGAAGCCGCCGGATTGATTTTGCTGACCTGCTGCCGCTTCCAATTCCTGGATGCGCATGTCGGCGCGCTTCAGCGCTTCGTCCTGCACCAGCGTCGTTTGCACCAGCGCATAGACCGCATTGGGCGCGTTGCGCAGGCCCTGCATGATCGCTGACATCGCCTCCGCATCGCGCGGGGCGTTCTCCAGCTTGGCGAGCCGGTCGAAAAGACCGTCAATCAGTTGGCGTTCTTGCGGTGTCATGGCCCTCTCCCTCGCGTCGGATCGTCGTCAACGCGCCGGGAAGATGTAGGACGGGGTTTGTGTCGCAAGTAGTGGGTGGCCGAATTAAATTTTGGTATGCGACAAAACGCCGGGATTTGTTGAGTCTTATCAACTCAATGTAACTTTATTCGCCGCCAGCAATGCCGGGAATCGATCGCTTGCGAGATACGCATGTTCCGCCTCGCGCTGGGTGGTGAGGGGGTCGAGGCTTTCGAGCGTTTGGTCGACGAATCCAGGGTGGCACATCACGAGCGCGCCATCCGGCAATTCGGCAAGGAACTCACCCATCAGCACCGCGAAATCGGGTTCTTTTGAAAAATCATAGGCGCCGGCGAAGGCGGGATTGAACGGGATGCCGGCACGGGCGGCGCGCTTGCGGAATTGCGCGCTGAGAACGTCGAGCAGCAGCGCCTTGGGCGCGCCGAGCAGCCCGGCCAGTGGCTTGAGGCGTCCGCCCTGGCGGACCCAGGCGCCGGGGGCGGCTTCCTTCACCGCGCGCAGGAAGGCGTCGCGCACCTGCGGAAAGAGTTGCGCGTGCTGATGGCCGTCGACGAAATCGGGCGCGCGGCCGAACAGCTCCTTGAACGCCGCGAGCTGGGCCAGAAGTTCGTCTTCGATCATTTCAGGGTCGAGCCGCCGCAGCAGGCCCGCGCGCAAGAGTTTTGGAAACGGCAGGAATAGACCGCCATTGAGCGGCCGGAAGTGCATCGTCAGCGGACGAAACGGCGCGGTCAGCGTCGCATGCAGCCCGATCGCGCAGCGCGGGCTGTTCGCCGCGAGATCCTGCAGCGCGGCGACCTCGCTGCGTCCGATCGCTGAGCCTACCACCATCACCGAGGTGGCATTGAGACGGCCGCGGGAGATCAAATCGCGAATGGCGCGGTTGACGCCCTCGGCCAGTCCGTAATCGTCGGCGCACAGCCAGATCCGGCGCAGCGCAGCGTCGTTCATTCGGCGGCGGTCCGTTCGACGCTGGCCGTGGTCTCGCCATCGGCGCGCTTTTCGGAATGCTCGGCGACGAAGTAGATCGGCCGCGCCTTCAACTCGGAGAGGATCTTGCCGATATATTCGCCGACGATGCCGATCATGATGAGCTGCACGCCGCCGATCGTCATCAGGCCGATCACCAGCGAGGGATAGCCGGGGACCTGCTTGCCGGTGGTCCAGACTTCCCAGAGAATAGTCAGGCCGAACAGGAAGGCGCCGACGGCAAGCAGCACGCCGAACAGGCTCGCAAAGCGCAGCGGCGCCACCGAGAACGACGTCAATCCCTCGATCGACAGTCCCACCAGCCGGCCGGGGCTGAAGGTGGTGACGCCGTGCGCGCGCGGCGCCGGTTCATAATCGACGCGGATCTGGCGGAAGCCGATCCAGCTCGCCAGTCCCTTGAAGAAGCGGTTGCGCTCGGGAAGCTGCCGCAGTGCGGCGGCGGCGCGCGGCGACAGCAGGCGGAAATCGCCGGCGTCCTCGGGGATCTTCTGCCGTGCGCCCCAGTTGATCAGCGCGTAGAAGCCGTGCACCGCCTGGCGGCGCAGGAACGATTCATTGTCGCGATTCGCCTTCGCCGTATAGACGACGTCGTAGCCGTCATCGATCCAGTGCGCGACCAGCTTTTCGACCAGGCTCGGTGGATGCTGGCCGTCACCGTCCATGAACAGGACAGCGCCGCGGCGGGCATGGTCCAGCCCCGCCATCAGCGCCGCTTCCTTGCCGAAATTGCGCGACAGCGACACCACCTGGATGTCGAGCGCATCAGCGTTAAGCGTGCGCGCGATTGCAAGCGTATTGTCGGCGCTGCCGTCGTCGACATAGACCACTTCGCTGGCAAGGCCGAAACGTGCCTTCAGCGTGCGGGCGAGGTTGACCAGCCGCCCGTGCAGCAAAGCGAGCCCTGCCGCCTCGTTGTACAGCGGCACGACAATCGACAGGCCTTGCGCCGCGGCGCTGGCTGCGGTCGTCGACAGGCGGGAAACGTCAGAGCCCAGCGTCATCGATCAGGTCCCAGATCATCCAATCGTATATGTTACCTGCCAGAGTCTGTCGCAACGATGAACGAAACGGCAGCCTCATTGCCGCAAGAACGCCTCGAGCCTGGCAAATAGCGGGTTTTCCCGGTCGAGCACGTAGTCGAGCGAGGCGATCGACACCGTGTCGGCGCCATGCTCACGCAGGAAACTGCCGAGCGCGTAAAGCTGCATCGGCGGGCAGTGCAGCGTGATCATGCCCGACGAGGTCGGTCCGCCGAACGGCGCCACCACGCCAAAACGATTATGCGCCTCCGTCAGCAACGCATCGTTGCAGCCGGCGAAGCGCGTTCGCACCTCGCGATATTTGCTGGCCCGGGCGCGTGCGGCGATGTGGTCAAGGATGACGCGCGCGGTCTCGCGGGCGTCAGCCGACCAGTCGGCATCCTTTGACGCCACGAGGTTGGCCTGGCTGCGCAGGATCACGCCGTCGTCCAGCACCTTGAGCCCATTGGCGGCGAGCGTCGCGCCCGTGGTGGTGATGTCGACGATCATCTCGGCGGTGCCGACCGCGGGCGCGCCCTCGGTGGCGCCGGCGCTTTCAACGATGCGGTAATCGACCACGCCGTGGGCGGCGAAGAAGTTGCGCGTCAGGTTGATGTATTTGGTTGCGACCCGCATCCGCCGGTTATGCTTCGCGCGGAAACCGGTCGTGACGTCGTCGAGGTCGGCCATGGTGCGGACGTCGATCCAGGCCTGCGGCACCGCGACCACGACATTGGCGCTGCCGAAGCCGAGATTGTCGATCAGCAGCACGCGCCTGTCGGCATCCGTAATGCTTTCGCGCAACAGGTCCTCGCCGGTGACGCCGAGATGCACCATGCCGCGCGCCAGCTGCGAGGCGATTTCGCTCGCGGAGAGATAGGCGATCTCGACATTGTCGAGGCCGGAAATCGTGCCGCGATAATCGCGCGCGCCGCGTGGTTTCGCCAGCGAGAGCCCCGCGCGCGTGAAAAACGCCTCGGCGTTCTCCTGCAGACGGCCCTTGGACGGAACGGCGAGAACGAAGGGGGCGGTCATGCGGCGCTCCCCAGCTTCGTCAAGGCCTCGATCCATACCGAGAAGCCGACCGCCGGGATCGGTGCGGGCGAACCGAGCTGCGTCATCAGGCCATCATAGCGACCGCCGGCCACCAGCGGCTCGACGCTGTTGCCTTTGGTATTTCCTTTGCCGTGCAGTTCGAATTCGAAGCCGGTGTAGTAGTCGAGCCCGCGGCCGAACGAGGTGGAAAACCGCGTCAGCTTGGTGTCGATGCCGCGCGCGGCCATGAAGCCGACGCGGCTTTCGAGCTGGTCGATGGCGGCGGCGAGATCGAGCTTGGCGTCAGCGGCGAGCGCGCGCAGTTGCGCCACCGATTCATCGGGATCACCCGCGATCGCGAGGAAGCGCTTGATGATGGCAAGCGCATCGCGCGGCAACGCACCGCCCTTCAGCGTCGATTGTTCGAGGAAGCGGTCGGCGATTTCGGCGACCGTTCGTCCGCCGACATTGGTGGTGCCGGCGATCGACATCAAATCGGTGACCAGCGCCAGCGCCGCCTTGCGGTCGGAGCCGGCAAGCGCCGCCAGCACGCCCTCATATTCGTTGCGGCCGGGCGCGGTCGCAAGCGTCAGCCGCTCGATGTCCTCGGCGAGGCTGACCTTGCGGTTGAAGTCCTTGATCAACCGCCGCCGCCACACCGGATAGAGATTAAGCGCGTCGATCAGCGCCGTGAAAAGCGCGACGTCGCCGGTGCGGATGTCGACATCCTTCAATCCGAAAGCTGTGGTCGCTTCCAGCGCCAGCGCCAGCATTTCCGCATCCGCCGCGGCGCGGTCCTGCCGGCCAAAGGATTCGATGCCGGCCTGCAGGAATTCGCTGGGCTGGCCGCCGCGATAGCGGAACACCGGCCCGAGATAGCTGAAGCCCGCGGGCTTTCCGGCGCTGGCGGAGGCGAGATAATCGCGCGCCACCGGAATGGTGAGGTCGGGGCGCAGGCAGAGTTCCTCGCCGGACGCGTCGGTGGTCAGGTAAAGGCTCTTGCGGATGTCCTCGCCGGAAAGGTCGAGGAACGGCTCCGCCGGCTGCAGGATGCCGGGGTGGGCCTGGACGTAGCCGCCTTGTGCAAACGACAATAGCAGGGCGTCCGCCCAGGCGGCGGATCCGGCAGCACCTCTGATGGCGGCGGTCGCGGTCATTTCAGGTCCAAATATCCGGAAAAACCGGGTTCCAGGCTCGTTTGGGCTCGTTGGCGCAGCCCTTACCACGGCCGAACCAGGGTTTCGACAGGGATTGGCGAAGTGGCTTAACGATTGGGAGCGTTAACGATTTCAAGACGACTTGGCTAGCAGGAGCGTCGGACGCTGGAACCGCGTTGGTTTGATGGCAAAGATTGCTAAAGTCTGTGGTCGCATCCATATTTGGGGAAGAGGTCCCCGCCATGAATATGAATGTCTCGCTGACTGAAGAACTGAGTGAGTTCGTCAAAGCCAAGGTTTCGAGCGGCCGTTACACCTCGGCAAGCGAGGTTGTGCGCGAGGCGCTGCGGATCATGGAGCAGACGGAAGAAGCCCGGTTGGCCTTCCTGCGGAATGCCTGGGCGGCAGGCCAGGCGAGCGGCGACGCAGGCCCGGCCGACTTTGCTGATATCAAGGCACAAGGTCGGGCGCTGTTGAAGGCGGCGGGCAAGTAGCTTGGGAGAGGTTCGCCTTTCCAAGCTCTCGCAACGTGATCTCCTGGAAATCTGGATTCACATCGCGGCGGACAAAGGTCCTGATGCGGCTGACCATTGGATTGATCGTATTGAAGCGCGGTGCCGTCAGTTGGCGGAATTTCCCGAGTCGGGACCGCTTCGCCCCGACATTGCCGACGGTGCGCGAATGCTGGTGATTGTGCGCTGGCTGGCGCTTTACGAGATCACGACGGGCGGCGTCCGCATCATGCGCATCGTCGATGCCGCGCGCAATCTGGGCGAACTGGACTTATCCGGCGAGTGAGAGCGTGGCGCTACGCTCCGTCTCGGAGTGGCGGCAACTCCTTCGGCAAACGGATACGGACATCATCCTCTGCCTGAACTCCGCCAGTCCCCGAGCGCGGCCTGCACCAGCGCCAGCACGGCGACGCCGGCGGTATCCGCGCGCAGGATGCGGGGGCCCAAAGACAGCCGCAGCGTCCTCGGCTGCCGCAGCAGCAGCTTCCGTTCTTCCTCGGCAAATCCGCCCTCGGGGCCGATCAGGATGTCGATGCCGCTAGCTGCGGTTAACCCGTTTTGCAGGGCCTGCAGTGGCGAGGTGATTTCCGCCGCCTCGTCGCAGAACACCAGCAGGCGGCTGGTTTCGCGCTTTTCGAGAAAACGATCGAGCGCAACGGGCTCAGCGACCGCGGCAAGGCTCAGGATGCCGCACTGCTCGGCGGCCTCGATGACGTTGGCACGCATCCGCTCTACGTTGACCCGCGAAACCTGGGTGTGCCGCGTCAACACCGGCTGCAGCCTTGAGACCCCCATCTCGACCGCCTTCTGCACCATGTAGTCGAGGCGAGCGTGCTTCAGCGGCGCAAAGACATAGGCGATATCGGGCAGGCGATCCTGCGGCCGCGTCCGCGCGACGATGGTCAGGCTGTCCGGCCGCTTGCGGCCCTCGATCTGCGCCCGCCATTCGCCGTCGCGGCCGTTGAACACCAGGATGGTTTCGCCGGCGGAAAGCCGCAGCACATTGCCCAGATAATTGCTCTGGTTGCGCTCCAGCGCGATTCGTTCGCCCTCACGCAAGGGGGCATCGACGAACAGGCGAGGGGCGCGAAAGTCGAATTCAGGCATCTGAAATGTTCCGTTTCCGGGCGCTTTTAGCCCAAAGCGCTAGAATTCGGAGGCTATTTTTGGCTTTCCGGGGTCCCTGCGCCGCGCTGCTGCCCCAATCAACGGGTTGTTAAGGGCCGGCAGGAATCGTAAAAAGCCCATCGCAAATCTGCGTCGTTCGGAAGACGTTGGGGCTGCCTGACCTTGCCGGAGAACAAACCCTTGATGATCCGCCGCCTGATTGTGCCGCTGACCGCTGCCATCGTGACCGTTCACGCCGGGCATGTGTTTGCGCAGAGCGCGTTTCCGGCGCCATTGCCCAACCAGCGCGCCGCGCCCGCGAATGCCTCACCGTTTCCGCCGGTGAATGGCGCGGCGCCATCGGCCTCGGTGGGCGCCCCGTCGCCATTTCCGACGCAAGGTGCCGCCCCGGTCGGCGGCGGTTTCGGAGGCGCAGCGCCGCCGCCACAGGCCGGCGGTGGGGCAGACGCCTGCATGAAGGGTTTCGTTCCCCTGCGCGAGGAAGCCGAGAAGCGCGGCAAGATGATCAAGGCCGCGAGCGACCGCAAGGCGCCGCCGGACGAGGCCTGCAAGCTGATCGGCAATTTCGGCAAGGCCGAACTGAACATGATCAAATATGTCGAGACCAACTCGGCCAAATGCGGAATTCCGCCGCAGATCGCCGACCAGCTCAAGAACGGCCACAAGAACACCGAGAAGATGCAGAAGCAGGTCTGTGCCGTCGCGCAGCAGGCGCAGGCGCGGGGACCGGCCGGTCCCAGTCTCAGCGAAGTGCTCGGCTCCTCGGCGGCGCTCCCCGAGGCGCAGGCCGTGAAGAAGGGCGGCAGCACCTTCGATACGCTGAACGGCAACGTTCTCGCGCGATGATCCCGATCCGATGAGCGACGCGACCACCCGCGTTGCCGACGCCACCGGCAACTGGGTCGATACGCGCGCGCCGTCCTGGTCGCGGCCTTATTTGCGGCTTTCCCGTTTCGACCGTCCGATCGGATCGTGGCTGCTGCTGATGCCGTGCTGGTGGTCGGCGGCGCTGGCCGCCGGCATTGCCCGCGACGTCTCGCAATTGCCGCTCGTGATCGTGCTGTTCTTGATCGGCGCCTTTGTCATGCGCGGAGCAGGGTGCGCCTGGAACGACATCACCGACCGCGATCTCGACGCGCGCGTCGAGCGGACGCGGTCGCGGCCGCTGCCCGCCGGGCAGATCAGCGTGGCGCAGGCGTTTGCCTTCCTTGTCCTGCAGGCGCTGATCGGGCTTCTGGTGCTGCTGCAGTTCAACTGGTTTGCGATCATGACCGGCATCGCCTCGCTCGTCATCGTCGCGATCTATCCCTTCATGAAGCGCATCACCTGGTGGCCGCAGGTCGTGCTCGGCCTGGCGTTCTCATGGGGCGCGCTGATGGGATTCGCCGTCATGCTCGGGCGGATCGATCTGACGGCGCTCGCGCTCTATGCCGGCTCGATCGCCTGGGTGATCGGCTACGACACGATCTACGCCCATCAGGACACCGAGGACGACGCGCTGATCGGCATCAAGTCCACTGCACGCCTGTTCGGCGCGCGCACCCATCGCGCGCTGATGGTGTTTTATTCCCTTGCGGTGATACTGATCGGCGTGGCGCTGGTGCTGGGCGGCGTACGCTGGCCGGCCTGGATCGGGTTGATCGCGTTTGCCGCGCATCTCGCCTGGCAGATCAGGCGGTTGGACATAAGCGATCCCGCGCTGTGCCGGCGCATATTCTATTCCAACCGCGACGCAGGGCTGCTGCTGTTCGCGGGCTTGCTCGCGGACGCGGTGATGCGTTCGGTCTCGTAGGGTGGGCAAAGGAGCGTTAGCGACGTGCCCACCATCTATCACCGAGCGTGCTGTTTGATGGTGGGCACGCTTCCGCCTTCGCTCGTTGAGCTACGGCGGACAAGTCGCTTTGCCCACCCTACGGACCGGCACGAAGAACGACTTCGCGGCACATCTTGGTTGCAGCCACAGACATTCTGAAGGGAGAACTCGGCATCGTCATGGTTTTGCCGTGAGCGCTGCAATAACCGCGACCAACAGAAGTCCGGCGACACTCCAGACGACCAGACCAATCAGCAATTCGATAAAGGGATTCGACTTGCGGCCCCAAAGAGACAGAGCTTTCTTGCCCGTATGCTGGACGAGCAGCTCAAACGCCGCCTGGATCAATGCGCCGATAAAACGAACAATGGTCTCTGCCATCTAGCCTCCGCTCGTAGGATGGGTAGAGCGAAGCGAAACCCATCGCCACGCTCACCGGCATTGATGGGTATCGCTTCGCTCCACCCATCCTACATGACTGTCATCGTCCGCCTTGTGCGCAATTGCGCACTGGGGCGGACGATCCAGTATTCCAGAGACGCCAATGATTGAATGAGAAGCCGCAGCGTACTGGATGCCCCGCCTTCGCGGGGCATGACGGTCTTTGTACGGCGAAGACCCGGAGCCTCAATCCCGCGCGATGATCTCGCGCTCGTCCCGGTGAATGGTCTCGGTATTGGTTAGGTTACCACCCCGGCGGCGCACCAGAAATTTCGGGCGGCGGGCGCGGATCGCGTTGTGGCGGCGGCGGCGGGCGGCCGGTTCGCTGTTGTCATCTTCTTCCGCCAACAGCGGCAGCGCGAGGATGTCGCTCCACATTTGCCAGGCGGTGGCGATCTCCTCGGGATCGGAGCTCACACACAAGGGAATGTTCAGGGAAGGGTCGCGATGCGCCAGCACCAGCATCTGCGCGTCGTCGAGACCACGCAGCGCGACGCCGAGAAAATCGCTGACGCGGACGTTGATCGCCATCCGCATGCCCTTGACGGCACGGTGCAGCACGACACGCTCGCGATGAAGTTCTACCCTCCGCACGCCACCGTCTGCGCGGGTATCGTGCGCATGGAAGCTAAGCGGCAGAGAAAGAGGGTCGAGCCGCATGACACGGCTCGACCCGGCGGGATTGATCCCGCTTATTGCTGTTTGACGCCTCACGGCTCTCATCTCCCCGCCGGGATTATGTTCCCGGTCGATACGTGAGACCTTAGCGGAAGCGTTTCCGTTTCGCCTTAAAAAGCCTGGTTAAGGAGACGTCACCCGCCCTGGATCTTCCCGCATGATTGACAAGACCTTGGCACGCATGATTGACGAGACCTTGCCAAAATGCCGAAATTGTTTGGCATTTGGCAGCGCAAAATGCTTGAAATCCCCGTGAATCAGGCACATCTGAGGGCCTTGTCGATTTGCGTTCCCGCCCTCTTCAATGTCAGGGATTTTGTTTGTGAACTCTTCACCATCCACCGCTTCGCCGCTTTCGAAGACTTCCGACATGACCTCCGGTCTGTTCGACCAATCGGCGCTCTCGACGCTGGCGCAGCGGCTGGTCGAGGCCGCCAAGCGCGCGGGCGCGGATGCCGCAGACGCGGTTGCGGTCCGCGGCGTCTCGCAGGGCGTCGAAGTGCGTGAGGGCCGGGTCGAGGAATCCGAGCGCTCCGAAGGCGACGATGTCGGATTGCGTGTATTGGTCGGCCAGCGCCAGGCCGTAGTCTCCACCAACGATATTTCCGGCGATGGCGTCGCAAAACTCGCCGAGCGGGCGGTCGCGATGGCCCGCGTCGCGCCTGACGACAAATATGTCGGTCTCGCCGATCCGTCGCTGCTGGCGCGCGAGTTCGCCGATCTCGATCTGCTCGACCGCGAGGTTCCCTCGACGTCCGAACTCGAACGCCGCGCCTGCGAGGCCGAAGCCGCAGGCATGGCGGTCAAGGGCGTTACCAAATCAGGCGGCGCGTCCGCTTCGAGCGGCATCGGCGGCATGGTGCTGGTGACCTCGACAGGCTTCCACGGCTCCTATTTGCGTTCCAGCCACGGCATCTCGATGACCGCGATATCGGGCGAAGGCACCGGCATGGAGCGCGATTACGATTTCACCTCGGCACCCCATGCGTCCGACCTTGCTTCGCCCGAAAGCGTCGGCCGCAGCGCGGGAGAGCGCACCGTGGCGCGGGCCAATCCGCGCAAGGTCGAGACCTGCAAGGTGCCGGTGGTGTACGATCCCCGGGTGTCGGGCTCGCTGGTCGGCCATCTCGTCGGCGCCATCAACGGCGCCTCGATCGCGCGCAAGACCAGCTTTCTGAAAGACCGGATGGGCGAGCAGCTGTTCGCGAAGAACATCCGCATCATCGACGATCCCTTGCGGGTGCGCGGCCTGCGGTCGCAGACCTTCGACGCCGAGGGCGTAAGGGTGAAGAAGATCGCGCTCATCGACGAGGGGGTGCTGACCACGTGGCTGCTCGATTGCGCCACTGCGCGCGAACTCGGGCTGGTCACGACCGGACATGCCCATCGCGGCGTCTCGTCCTCGCCGTCGCCGGGATCGTATAATCTGCACCTCGAGCCCGGCGAGATGACGCCGAAGCAACTGATCTCCGACATCAAGCAGGGTTTTTACGTCACCGACCTGATCGGCTCCGGCGTCAACGGCGTGACCGGCGATTACAGCCGCGGCGCCTCCGGCTTCTGGATCGAGAACGGCGAGATCACTTACCCCGTTAGCGAGGTGACGATCGCGGGCCATCTGCTGCCGATGTTCAAATCGCTGGTCGCGGCCAACGACCTGGAATTCCGCTACGGCGTCAACGCGCCGACGCTGCGTATCGAGGGCCTGACGCTTGGCGGACGCTGATATCGCCGACGCGATCTGGGCGCGCGATGCCGCGCTGCTGAGGGATACCGTGCGCGAGGCCGGCGCGCTGGCGCTGTCGCTGTTTCGCACCGAACTGAAGAACTGGATCAAGGGCGCGTCGTCGCCGGTCTCCGAGGCCGACATCGCCGTCAACGACCTCGTCGAGCGGCGGCTGCGCGTGGCGACGCCGGATTATGGCTGGCTGTCGGAAGAAAGCGTCGATGATGACAGCCGTCTCGGCAAGGAACTGGTCTGGATCGTGGACCCGATCGACGGCACCCGCGCCTATCTCGCCGGCCGCGAGGACTGGTGCGTGAGCGTGGCGCTGGTTGAGGGGTCGGCACCGGTGCTGGGGGCGGTGTTCGCTCCCGCCAGCGACGAATTCTTCTTCGCAGTTCGCGGGCAGGGCACCACGCGCAACGAAAGGCCTGTGCGTGCGGCCGCGGGCCACGAGCTCAATTTCTCCCGCATGGCCGGCCCGAAGCCGCTGGTGCAGCGGCTAAGTTCGTCACCGGATGAGATTACGCTGCATCCGCGGATCGGATCGCTGGCGCTTCGGCTGTGCCGGGTCGCCGACGGCAGCCTCGATGCCGCTTTTGCAGGCGGCCAGAGCCGCGACTGGGATCTTGCCGCGGCGAATTTGATCGTGCAGGAAGCGAATGGTAGAATGACCGCGCTCTCGGGGGATGCGATTGAGTATAATCGCCGGGAAGTGGTGCACGGGGTGCTGGTGGCGGCGGGATACGATCGGCATGCGCGCATTGTCGAGCATTTCCGAAATCGTCCGCTGCCCTGAATCGGTCGAAATCCGTGCCACAATTCATCCCGTCCACGCCGCGATATCAGCTGTCGCTCTTGCTTGCCGGGCATCTCGTTAGGAAAGACCATCATGCCAGATAGTGCCCCGCAGCAATTGCTTCATCTCGTCATCGGCGGCGAGTTGACCGATCTCGAACACGTCACGTTCAAGGATCTCGACCAGGTCGATATCGTCGGCGTGTATCCCAATTACGCATCCGCGCTCGCTGCCTGGAAGGCGAAGGCGCAGCAGACCGTGGACAACGCTCACATGCGCTACTTCGTGGTTCACCTCCACCGGCTGCTCGATCCAGGCCAAGACACGAAGTCCTCCAGTTAAGAAGTCCTGCAGTTGAAACGATTCCTTCGCGATTTGCTGCGCAGCAGCTGGGTTCAGCGCGCGCTGGGCGTGCTCGCGGCCGAATATCTGCGGCTGGTCTGGCTGACCAACCGCTTCACCTATGAGCCGGCCGATGTCTACGACATCGTCGAGCCGGAGATGCCGGCCATCTTCGCGTTCTGGCACGGCCAGCACTTCATGACGCCGTTCATCAAGACCAAGGAGAGCCACCGCGCCAAGGTGCTGATCTCGCGGCATCGCGACGGCGAGTTCAACGCCATTGCTGCCGAGCGGCTCGGCATCGGAACCATCCGAGGCTCCGGCGATCATGGCGGCGCCTTTCACCGCAAGGGCGGCGTCGGCGCCTTCCGGGAAATGCTGCAGGCGCTGGAGGACAAGTGGAACGTCGCAACCACCGCCGACGTGCCGAAACGGGCGCGGGTGGTGGGGCTGGGCATCATCATGCTGGCGCGGGAGTCCGGCCGGCCGATCATGCCGTTTGCAATGGTGACCTCCAGGTTCATCCGGTTGAAGAACTGGGACTCCACCACCATCAATTTGCCCTTCGGGCGCGGTGCGGTGGTAGGCATTGAACATGTATACGTGCCGCCGGATGCCGATGCCGAGACTATGGAAAAGCTGCGTCTTCAGGTAGAATCTTATCTGAACGAAGCGACTCGTCGTGCCTATAAGGCCGTCGGGCGTCCGGAGGCCGCTCTTGGCTAATTCGCTGCCGATGACGTTGCGCGTCTACCGGAAACTGTCGTCCGCGATGGTACCGCTGTCACCAGCGTTGATCAGCCGGCGGTTGAAGCTCGGCAAGGAAGATCCGGCGCGGGTCGGCGAGCGCCGCGGTCTGAGCGCCGATATCCGGCCCGCCGGGCCGCTGGTGTGGATTCACGGCGCCAGCGTCGGCGAGGTGCTGGCGGCGGCGGCGCTGATCGAGCGGCTGCGGGCCTTGAACCTGCGCATCCTCCTGACCTCGGGCACGGTGACTTCGGCTGCGATCGTCGCCAAGCGGTTCCCCACTGACGTCATCCATCAATATGTGCCGTACGACTCGCCGCGTTACGTCGCGCGTTTTCTCGATCACTGGCGGCCCTCGCTGGCGCTGTTCATCGAATCGGACCTGTGGCCGAACCTGATCCTGTCGAGCGCCGCGCGGCGGCTGCCGATGGTGCTGATCAACGGACGGATGTCGCAGCGCTCGTTTCCACGCTGGCAGCGGGTGCAAGGGACCATCTCGGCGTTGCTCGAAAAGTTCGACGTCTGCCTGGCGCAGTCGCAGACCGATGCGGATCGCTTTGCCACGTTGGGCAGCCGCAACGTCGTGGTGACCGGAAATCTCAAGCTCGATGTTCCCGCCCCGCCGGCCGATGCGAACAAGCTGGATATGCTGATGTCGATGACACGCGGCCGCCCGGTGGTGGTCGCGGCCTCGACGCATCCCGGCGAAGAAGAGATTCTGACGGAAACCCACCGCGCGCTCGCCGGCTATTTTCCAAAGCTGCTGACCGTGATCGTGCCGCGGCATCCCGATCGCGGCGAGGCCATCGCGCGCATGATCTCAGCTTCCGGCCTCAATCCGACCTTGCGCTCGCACGAGGATTTGCCCACCGCCACGACCGACATCTATGTCGCCGACACCATGGGTGAACTGGGGTTGTTCTACCGGCTGGCGCCGATCGTGTTCATGGGCGGATCGCTGGTCGAGCATGGCGGGCAGAATCCGATCGAGGCGATCAAGCTCGGTGCGTCGGTCATCCACGGCCCCCACGTCTTCAATTTCACCGACGTCTATGAAGCCCTCGATTCCGCCGGCGGTGCGCGGCTGGCCGATACGCAGGAAATGCTGGTCAAGCAGTTCGGGCAGATGCTCGCCGATCCCAAGGCGCGCGAAGCCGTGCTGACTGCGTCCGAGCGCGTGGTCGGGCAACTCGGCGGCGCGCTGGAGCGCACGCTCTCCGCGCTCGAGCCGTATTTGCTGCAGTTGCGGATCGAGATGGGAGCCGCAAATGCGTGAGCCGGGCTTCTGGCACGGCCCGGCCTCGCTCAATTCGCATCTCCTGAAACCGCTCGCCGCACTCTACGGCGCCATCGCCGCACAGCGCCTGCGGCGCAAGGGATTGAATGCAGGCATTCCGGTGCTCTGCGTCGGCAATTATAACGTCGGCGGCGCCGGCAAGACGCCGACCGTGTTGGCGCTGGCGAAACTGCTGCGCGACCTCGGCGAGACGCCGGTCGTGCTCAGCCGTGGCTATGGCGGCGAATTGCGCGGGCCGATCCGGGTCGACCCGGAGCGGCACGCAGCTTCCGATGTCGGCGACGAGCCGCTGATGCTGGCAGGCCATCTGCCCGTCGTGGTGTCGCGCAAACGCGCCGAGGGCGTGCCGCTGGCGCGTTCGCAAGGCGCGACCGTGATCCTGATGGACGACGGCTTCCAGAATCCGTCGATCATCAAGGACGCGTCCCTGATCGTGATCGATAGCGAACGCGGGCTCGGCAACGGGAAGGTATTTCCCGCCGGCCCGCTCCGTGCGCCGCTGCGGCCGCAACTGGCGCGCACCGACGCGCTGATCGTCGTCGGGGACGGCTCGGCTGCTGCGCCGGTGGCCGTAGAGATCGCAGCACAGGGCAAACCGGTACTATCGGCGCATCTGAAGCCGGATGAGGCCGTGGTAGCGCAGCTTCGCGGCAAGCGCGTGCTGGCATTTGCCGGCATCGGCGATCCCGCGCGATTCTTCAACACGCTGCGCGCCAGCGGTATCGATGTCGTCGAGCAGCGGGCCTTCGCCGACCATCATCCGTATTCGCTAGTCGAGATCGAAGGCCTGATCACCGAGGGCCGGCGCGACGGGCTGACATTGGTGACGACGGAAAAGGATCTCGCGCGGCTGCGCGATCGGCAGCACATCGTGCCGTTCGCGGTAACGCTAGAGTTCGACGATCCTGCGCGCCTGCGAAAATTCGTCGCCGACCGGCTATTCAAGGCGCGCGAGAGGAAAGAACCGTAGCCCGGATGGGAGCCAACGGGTCGCGCGAACGCGTGCCCGGCGACGAGCGCAATTGCGCTCGCACAGCGATGACAGGCTCCGCGCAATCCGGGACACCTGTTCAATCACGCGCTAACCCCGGATTGCGCTTCGCTCCATCCGGACTACCAGGCCAACCTAGCCCTGCGTCTTCAGCGCGCCGGGAAAATGCCGCTGCAGCACGGCGGTCGGGACCGAATAGGCCTCCTGCAGGTCGACGCTCCAGTACTTCAATTCGTCGAGCGGGATCCGCACGTCGGTGATGGCGCAGCGCACATAAGTTCCTGGCGAAATCACGCGGAAATCGCCGTCCAGATATTGCACCTGCGCTTCGCCATGGCCCGAGGGACCGAATTTATTGAGCACCGTCAAACTCTCCGATTGGCCGCGCACAGGCTGGCCTTAAGTATATTTTCCAAAATTCGATCTATCATAAATAGGTCGTACTGTCCGCCCCGGAAACTGACCTACTTGTGATGATTTTGTGCCGACCTGCATGATAGCGTGAATTTTACCGTGCCCGCAGCGTGATACCGATCCGACAGAGACCGATGCGCCTGTTGTCAGCAACGCTATTCCTGACGCTCCTAGCGCCGACCTGCACGGCCGGTGCCGCGCAATTGCCGGCCCCGCGCCAGGTCGATATCCCGGCGACCGGTCTGACCCTGCATGCCCAGCTCTACAAGCCTGATGGTGACGGCCCGTTTCCCACCGTGATCGCGCTGCATGGCTGCGGCGGATTGGGCGGGCAGTCCGAGCCCGTGCAGCCGCGCTACCGCGACTGGGCGGAACAGCTGTTGAAGACCGGCCATGCGGTGCTGCTGCCGGACAGTTACGGTTCGCGCGAACTCGGCCCGCAATGCCGCGACAGGGAGCGCCGAGTGCTCGCGCGCCGCGAGCGGGTCGCCGACGTCAATGCATCGCGGCAATGGCTGTTGCAGCAACCTTGGGCCGCGCGTGACCGGATCAGCCTGATGGGATGGGCGAACGGCGCCAGCGCGGTTCTGTGGGCGGTGCGCCCGCAATCGTCGGCGCGCGGTATTGCGCCGGACTTCCGCTCGGCCATCGCATTCTATCCGGACTGCCGGATCTCCTCCGGCCTCGGCTGGAGCACGCGGGTGCCGACGCTGCTGCTGATCGGCGCGCAGGACGATGTCAGTTCGCCACAGGCCTGCCGCCAAATGGTGGAGGAGGCCCGTGGCCGCAGCGCGCTCGCGCAGATCGTGGTCTATCCCGGCGCAGCCCACGATTTCGACCGCGCCAACCTGCCGCTGCGGGTGATCGCAGGCTCCGACGCCGCGTTACCTGAACGCGGTCATGTCGGCACGGATGTGGACGCGCGCAGGGACGCGCAGCGACGCGTCACGGAGTGGCTGGCGCGCTAGAACAGGCTGCCCTGATCAACCGGCTTAGCCGCACGCTTCGGCGCCGCCGGCTTCGCCTCATGCGGTGCCGCTTTCGGCGTACCCACGGCGGGCGCCGTGGCCTGCGGCCGATCGGCATCCGCGGTAGCACCGACGCGGCCGTCGGCGAATTCGATCGACAGATGCGCGCTCGGTCCGATCGCGGCGGCGGCATGCACGGCGTGGCCATGTTCGTCGCGCACCAGGGCAAAGCCGCGCGCGAGCACGCCGCGGTAGGACAGCGCCGACAACAATTGGCCGCTATGGGCGACCCGCGCGTCGAGGCGCTGCAGAGCGGTCAGAAGCGCGCGGCGGGCGCGCTCGGCCAGCCGTTGCGCACGTTCGCGGTCGCGCGCGATCGCATTGCGTTGCGCCTGGGCGTTGGAGAGTTTTGAGGCCTTCAGCCTGACCTCGAGCCCGGCAAAGCGTTCGCGCCGGTTGCGCAGCAGCGCGCGGGCGGACAGCCTGATGCGTTCGCCCGACACCGTGAGGCGGTGATTGGCCTGGGCAACCTGCCCGCGCAAAACCTTCAGCGTCAGGCCGGCGCTCAGATGCGAAAAGCGGCGGTGATGGGCATGCGTATTGGCCTTCAAGCCGCGGGGCAGGGCGGCGCCGAGGTGATCCAGCCGCTGCCTGGGGATCGCGAGCAGTTCGCTCGCTCCGGGCAGGGCGCGGGCGGCTGCGCGCAATTCACTGCGGCGGCTCTCCTGGCCGCGCTGCCAGCACACCATCGTGCGCCGCGCCAGGCTCTCGACCTCGACGAACAATTCGCTGCGCACCGGAACCGCCATTTCAGCGGCGGCCGTCGGCGTCGGCGCGCGCTTGTCGGCGGCGAAATCGATCAGCGTGATATCGGTTTCGTGGCCGACGGCCGAGATCAGCGGGATCATGCTGTCGGCGGCGGCGCGAACCACAATCTCCTCGTTGAACGACCACAGATCCTCCAGCGAGCCGCCGCCGCGCGCGACGATCAACAGATCCGGCCGCGGAATCTTTCCCGCTTCGGGCAGCGCATTGAAGCCGCGGATGGCGGCGGCCACCTGCTCGGCCGAGCCTTCGCCCTGCACCTTCACCGGCCACACCAGCACGCGGCGGGGAAAGCGGTCCTGCAGCCGGTGCAGGATGTCTCTGATGACCGCACCTGTAGGCGAGGTGACAACGCCGATCACCTCGGGCAGCCAGGGCAGCAATTGCTTGCGCGACTCGTCGAACAGGCCCTCGGCGCCGAGTTTCCGCTTGCGCTCCTCCATCAGCGCCATCAGCGCGCCGATGCCGGCGGGCTCGAGCGCCTCGATGACGATCTGGTATTTCGACGAGCCCGGATAGGTCGTGAGCTTGCCGGTCGCGACGACCTCGAGCCCCTCCTGCGGCTTGAACCGCATCCGGGCGTGGGCGAATTTCCAGATCACCGCCTCGATCTTGGCGCTCTCGTCCTTCAGCGCGAAATAGCAGTGGCCGGAGGAGTGCGGCCCGCGAAAGCCGGAGATTTCGCCACGGACGCGGACATGGCCATAGGCGTCCTCCACCGTCCGTTTCAGGGCAGAGGACAGCTCGGAGACGGTAAATTCGGGCGCGTTGATCAGGTTTTCGGCAGCAGGCATCGGCAACTGATTCGGGCGTTGGAGGTGTTGGGGCAACGTAGGGATTTTTGCCGGTCGCCGCCAATCCGGGCCTTGCGGAACTCACATACTCTGTACTACAGAGTTCTCTGTATTTGCCACCGAGAGGTCCAAGCCATGCTGAAATCTCTGCTCCGTGGGATCGTGAGCTCGCTGAAATGGGGCCTGTGCGCGTTGGGCATGCTGGCCCTGTTGCTCACGGCCCTCGTCGCCACGCCGCTGACGCGGCCGGCGGAGCTGCAATCAATCTCGGCGGTCCGTGGCACCGTCGATTTCAGCGCCCTGCCTGCCGTGGAGCGGTTTCAGGCGAGGGACGGCACTACGCTTGGTTTCCGCCATTACCCCGCCGGTGGGCCGGCGACCGGCCGTGGGGCGATCGTGGTGCACGGTTCCTCGGGCTCCAGCGGCGGCACCATCCATGCGCTGTCGGCGGCGCTGGCGGCACGGGGCGTCGAGACCTGGGCGGTCGATATCCGAGGGCACGGCACGTCAGGTACGCGCGGCGACATCGGCTATGTCGGCCAGCTCGAGGATGACCTCGCCGATTTCGTCGCGATCGTGCGCAAGACCGCGCCTGATGCACCGCTGACGCTGGCCGGCCATTCCTCCGGCGGTGGCTTTGCTCTGCGCATCGCGGGTTCGCCGATCCAAAAGCTGTTCGCGCGCGCGGTGCTGCTCGCGCCCTATCTCGGCCATGACGCCCCGACCAGTCGGCCGGCATCGGGTGGCTGGGCCAATGCTGACGTCCCGCGCATCATCGGCCTGATGGCGCTGCGCAGCATCGGCGTGACCTGCTGCGAGGCGCTGCCGGTGCTGGCCTTCGCGGTGCCGCCGAATTCGGAAAAGAACCTGGTCGGAACCTATACCGATCGCCTGATGCGCAACTTCGCCGTGAACGGTGACTTCCGCCGCGATCTCGCCCGCGCAAGCGGACCGATCACGATCATCTCGGGCGCGGATGATGAGCTGATGTTCGCGGACAAATATGCCGAGGCGGTGCGCGACGCCAAAACGCCCGTCGCTGTGAAGCTGATCGAGGGCATCAATCACATGGGCATCGTCAGCGTGCCCAGGGCGATTTCTGTCATCGCCGACGATGTCGCCACCCGCGGCGCGGCCGGGACGTGAACTCAGCTCTGGAGCGATGACGCCATGACGATCGACAGCCGGCAAGCTTCGGAGGCGCTCGACGATATCAATGAGATCGCGCGCCGTGTCCGCCAATCGACGATCTACAGCCTCAGCAGTCAGATGCTGATCATGTGGGGCGCGCTGGTGTTCGCCGGCAACATCGCGTCATTCCTCTGGCCGCGCACCGGCGGCTATATCTGGCTCGCGATCGAGGCAGTGGGCATTGTCGGTTCGTTCGCAATCAGCGCCTACAGCTACCCGAATACGCGAATCCGCACCTTCGACATGCGGGTGTTCGCTGCCTACCTGCTGGTCCTGGCATTCGGCATATTCTGCTGCTGGTTCGGCCGTTTCACGCCGCGCCAGATCGGGACGTTCTGGCCGATCTACTTCATGCTGTTCTACACCATCGTCGGACTGTGGTTTGGCCGTGCCTATGTCGTCATCGGCGTCGGCATCACCGCACTCACCCTGATCGGTTACTTTTTCATCGGCGACTGGTTCAAGCCGTGGATGGCGGTCGTCAACGGCGGCGGGCTGATGCTTGGCGGCCTGTGGATGCGCCGGAGCTGATATGACCGGGCTCGACGACATCATTCATCAACCGCTGCGGCTGCGAATCATGGCGGCGCTGAATGCGTTGCCATCCGGCGTGGGGCTTGAATTCGCAAAACTGAAAAAGCTGACGGGCGCGACCGACGGCAATCTCGGCGCCCATATCGAGACGCTGTCGAAGGCGGGCTACGTCGCGGTGGAAAAGGCCTTTGTCGGCAAGAAGCCGCAGACCACCGTGACGGCCACCGCCGCCGGCCGCGCCGCCTTCGCCCGCCATGTGGCCATGCTGCAGGAGATCATCGCCGCCGCGGGTGGCAAATAGCGCCGAAACACCTCTGCACAACGGCTATTCTGCCGTCCGGTCCCCTTGCGGCGAGGGGGCGTTTTGTGCGACCGAAGCTGCATCTCATCCCCGCATCTGGCTCCTGTCATGAACATCCTTCTGCTCGGTTCCGGCGGCCGCGAACACGCTCTCGCATGGAAGATCGCTGCTTCCCCGCTGCTGACCAAGCTGTGGTGTGCGCCGGGCAATGCCGGGATCGCGCGGGAAGCCGAGTGCGTGGCGCTGGATATCGCGGACCATCCGGCGGTGATCGATTTCTGCAAGCGAAACGCGGTCGATCTGGTCGTGGTCGGCCCGGAGACGCCACTGGCGGCCGGCATCGTCGACGATCTCGCGGACGCCGGTATCAAGGCGTTCGGACCGGGCAAGCACGCGGCGCAGCTCGAAGGATCCAAGGGTTTCACCAAGGCGCTCTGCACCGAATTCAACATTCCGACCGGCGCCTACGGCCGCTTCACGACGGCTGACGATGCGCTGGCTTACGTGCGCGCGCAGGGCGCGCCGATCGTGGTCAAGGCGGATGGCCTGGCCGCCGGCAAAGGCGTAGTCGTCGCCAAAACGCTTGATGAAGCCGAGGCGGCCATCGCCATGATGTTCGAGGGCGCGTTCGGTTCGGCCGGCACTGAAGTCGTGATCGAGGAATTTCTTTCCGGCCGCGAGATCAGCTTCTTCGCGCTGTGCGACGGCGAAACCGCGATCCCGCTTGCCTCCGCGCAGGACCACAAGCGCGTGTTCGATCACGACGAGGGGCCAAACACCGGCGGCATGGGCGCCTATTCGCCGACGCCGTTCGTGACACCGGAAATCCACGACCAGATCATGGCGCGGATCATCCTGCCGACCGTTGCGGGCATGAAGGCGCGCGGCACGCCGTTTCGCGGCGTACTCTACGCCGGCGTGATGTTGACGGAGCAGGGACCAAAACTGTTCGAATACAACGTCCGCTTCGGCGATCCCGAATGCCAGGTGCTGATGCTGCGGATGATGTCCGACATCGTGCCGGCGTTTCTCGCCTCCTGCGACGGAGAACTGAAGCATTTCGACCTGCGTTGGTATCCGGAGCCTGCGCTGACGGTGGTGATGGCGGCGAACGGCTATCCCGGCGACTACAGGAAGGGCACGCGCATCGAGGGCCTCGATGACGCCGCCAAGATCGAGGGCGTCGAAATCTTCCATGCCGGCACGGTGGCGAAGGATGGCGCCATTCTCGCCAATGGTGGACGCGTGCTGAATGTCTGCGCCATGGGGAAGACCGTGCTGGAAGCCCAACAGCGTGCCTATGAAGCTGTCGACCGCATCAAATGGCCCGACGGCTTCTGCCGCCGCGATATCGCCTGGCAGGCGGTGGAGGCGGAGAAAAGCGCGCGCTAACCGCCTCGACCGTCATTGCCTGCGACAAACGCGAAGCGTTTGCGCAAGGGAGCGAAGCGACGAAGCAATCCATCTATCCCCGCGTAGAGACGTGGATTGCTTCGCTTCGCTCGCAATGACGATTAGAGTAAATCGCCGCCCACTGCGCTCGCCGTCGTGCCATGCTCGCGGAACGCCTTGATGACGTTCTTGCCGATCTTCCACTTGTGCACTTCGTCCGGACCGTCGACCAGCCGCTGCGCGCGCACCTGCGTGTACCATTTGGCGAGCGGTGTATCCTGGCTGAAGCCGAGCGCGCCGTGGAGCTGGATCGCGGTGTCGATCACCTTGTGCACCATGTGCGCGTGGAAGATTTTTGCGATCGAGTTCTCCTGCCTGATATCGAGGCCCTTTTCCGCCTTGTAGGCGATGTGCAGCAGCATCAGGCGGCCGATGTAGAGTTGCTCGGCGCAGTCTGCGAGCATGAACTGGACGGCTTGCCGGTCGGCCAGCAACTGGCCGAAGGTCGAGCGCTTGGTGATGTGGGCAACCGCCATGTCGAGCGCGCGCTGCGCCTTGGCGACGTTGTGCATGCCATGCCGCAGGCGGCCATAGGCGAGGCGGTGCTGGCCCATGGCAAAACCGTTGCCCTCGCCGCCGACCAGATTGTCGGCCGGCACTTTCAGATCCCTGATCTCGATTTCGGAGTGGCCGCCGTGGATCACATCGTCATGCGGTCCCTCGATCGCCATGTTGGCGACGTTGCGCTTGATCTTGTAGCCGGGGTTCGGCAGCTCGACGAGGAATGTCGAATACTGCTTGTGCCGCGGCGCGTTCGGATCGGTCTTGGCCATGACAAGCGCCATATCGGCGACGCTGGCCGAGGACGAAAACCATTTCTCGCCGTTGAGGACGTAATTCTCGTTGCCGTCCTTCACCGCGGTGGTCTGCATGCCGGTGGCGTCGGCACCGGCGGCCTTCTCGGTCATTGAGAAACAGATGCGCTTGTCGCCGTTGAGCAGGGGTTTGAGGAACTTCTCCTTCTGATATTCCGTGCCGTGGGCAAGGATCGTCATCATCGAGGCGTCGTCGGGCCCCTGCGTGTTCATCGAGAGCGCGCCTAGCATGCTCTCGCCGAGCTCCATCTGCACCAGCGCATTCGCCAGCGGGCCGAGGCCCATGCCGCCATATTCCTTCGGCACCCACGGGCACCACAGGCCGCGTGCGCGAGCCTTGGCCCGCAGCGGGCCGAGCACTTCGGCGAGCGGCTTGGTATCGAGCTCCTTTTCCGCGGGGATGCACTCGTCGTGCACCCATTGGCGGACTTTTTCGCGGATCGCCTTGGCTTCGGCCGGGATTTCGAAATCGATCGACATCTGACGGTTTCCTCGGTTCTTGTTCCTGTTGGTCGGGCTTGAGGAATGGCATAAACCTGCGATCTGCCAGCGGCAACGGCAAACAAAGTTTGAAGCAAGGACTGCCGCCAAGAAGGAGCGCCCATGCCCGATCTTGCTGATCTGTTTCCCGGATACGCCTCCGAATGGATCAATACCTCGTCGGGCCGCATCTTTGCCCGCGTCGGCGGCAAGGGTCCGCCGCTGTTGCTGCTGCACGGGTTTTCATCGACGCATGTGATGTGGCACCCGGTCGCGCCGCAGCTTGCAGACCGGTTCACACTGATCATCGCCGACCTGCCGGGCTATGGCTGGTCGGATATGCCGCGCAGCGACGAGTATCACACGCCCTACACCAAACGCGCGATGGCAAGAGCGATGGTGGAGGCGATGGAGCAACTCGGCCATGTGCATTTCGCGCTTGCCGGTCACGACCGCGGCGGGCGCGTGTCGTACCGGTTGGCGCTCGATCATCCCGGCCGGCTGTCGAAGCTCGCCGTGCTCGATATCGCGCCGACCTATGATTACTGGGAGAGACTGAACCGGCTCTCCGCGCTGAAGATCTACCACTGGGCGTTCCTGGCGCAGCCTTATCCGCTGCCGGAGACGCTGATCTCGGGTCATGGAGAGTTTTTCCTCAAGGAGAAGATGGCGAGCCAGACCAAAAGCAAGACGCTCGACGCCATCGATGCGCGCGCGCTGGAACATTACCTCGCGCCGTTCCGCGATCCCTCTCGTATTCACGCGATGTGCGAAGACTACCGCGCGGGCGCCTATGCCGATTACGAGATCGACAAGGCCGATTTCGATGCCGGCAAGAAGATCACGGTTCCGATGCTGGCGCTGTGGGGCGATGCCGGGGTTGCGAGTGCCGCAACGACGCCGCTCGATACGTGGAAGAAATGGGCGACCAATGTGAGCGGCGCGCCGGTGGATTCCGGGCACTTCCTGACGGAGGAGAATCCGGACGTGACGGCGAAGTTGTTGCGGGAGTTTTTTCTGACGCCTTGATTTGACGCGGACCTCTCCACGTCATTGCGAGGAGCGAAGCGACGAAGCAATCCATCCATCCGTTATGCCGTACGATGGATTGCTTCGCTTCGCTCGCAATGACGGCGGCGGACTACCGCCTCACCTTGAAAAACTCCTTCAGCAGCGTCGCCGCTTCGGTCTCGCCTACTGCCGAATAGACCTCCGGCACATGGTGGCAGGTCGGCTGCGCAAAGAACCGCACCCCGGAATCCACCGCGCCGCCCTTGGGATCGGCGGCGCCGTAATAGAGCCGGCGGATCCGGGCAAACGAGATCGCGCCCGCGCACATGGTGCAGGGCTCCAGGGTGACGTAGAGGTCGCAATCGACCAGCCGCTCGGTGCCGATGGCCTCGGCGGCCTGCCGGATCGCCAGAATTTCGGCATGCGCGGTCGGGTCGCGGTCGGTCAGCGTCCGGTTGCCGGCGGTGGCGATGACCTCGTAACCCCTGACAATCACGCATCCGATCGGAACTTCGCCGGCTTTTCCGGCGTTTTCAGCCGTTTTCAGCGCCAAATCCATGAAAGAAGGGGCAGTCATGCCTCGTATCATCGGAAGAAACCTGCTACTAGCTGCGCCTTCAGCAAACGTGGATGCCGGTTTTGCGTGAGAATGCGCCTTGAGCGAAGCGCGCGCGCGTTTCCGCTTTGACAGCCTATCCGCATCCGCCTGATAGCCATTTTACCTGTACCGAGAGACCATTCATGCCCCGCGATAGCGACAAAAACAACGATTCCCGCGGCCGGCGTGACCGGCCGTCCGGCGGTAAAGGCCGCTCCGGGACCGCGAGGGGGCCTGAGAAGAAGTTCGCCAAGCGCGGGTTTGCCGGAAAGGGTGAAGGCGCCGGCGAGCGGCGTCCCTATGCCGGGAAGTCCGACGGTGCGAAGTCGTTCGGCAAGAAGCCCTATTCGGGTGCGGGCAAGCCCTACGCCGGCAAGCGCGACCGAGACGGCGACCGTCCGCCGCGCCGGGATTTCGGCGACGCGCCGCGCCCGCGCGGCGATCGGCCGTTTGCTGGCCGTCCGCCACGCGGTGGCGACGGTGAAAAGCGTTCGTTCAAGCCGCGCGAAGATCGTGGTGATGAGAAGCGCCCGTACACACCACGCGGCGACCGGCCGAATTTTAATCGTGACGACCGGCCTCCGCGCAGTGATCGCGACGATGCGCGTCCGGCTGGACGTTTCTCCGATCGGAAATTTGGCGACAAGAAGCCCTATACCCCGCGAGAAGGCGGCGGCGAGAAGCGGCCCTATACGCCGCGTGGCGAGGGTTTTCGTAAAGACAGCGACCGTCCGCGTGGCGATCGGCCCTTTAGTGCCCGGCCGTCGCGCGATGGCGATCGCCCCCGTGGTGACCGGCCTGAGAGAAAATTCGGCGGTGACAAGAAGTTCTCGCGCGGCGCGCCGGACCGTGGCCCGCGCAAGAATTTTGGTGACCGCCCCGATCGCGGCGATTCAAAGCCGTGGCAGAAGCGTGAGGATCGCGGCGAGCGTGACTCCCGTCCCGCCCGTGACGGTGCGCGCAATTTCGACAAGCCGCGCTTTGACCGATCTCGCGACGACCGCGGCGGCGGGGAGCGTCCGCGCTTTTCGCGTTCGCGTGAAGATCGCCCGAAATTCGACCGTCCTCGCCAAAGGCCCGAAGGCCGCACCGACTGGCAGGAGCATCCGCGCAGTGAAGCGGGTGACGATCGGCCGCGTCGCGAGAACGAGGACGACAGCAAGATTTTTGCAAAACGTCCGGCGTTCGGCGGCCGTGGCGCTTATCGCGAGCGCCAACCTGAATTCGACAAGCGCGCGCCGCAGCCGCCACGCGTCAAGAAATCCGGCGAGCGCATCGCCAAGGTGGTTTCCCGCGCTGGCCTCGCCTCGCGCCGCGATGCCGAGGAATGGATCACGCAGGGCCGCGTCACCGTCAACGGCCGCGTCATCAATTCGCCGGCGCTCGACGTCACCGCCAACGACACCATCGCCGTCGACGGCAAGGTGTTGCCGCCGCGCGAGCGCACGCGGCTGTTCATGTATCACAAGCCGCGCGGCCTGATGACGACCCATGCCGACCCCGAGGGGCGGCCGACGGTGTTCGACAATCTGCCGGAAGGCCTGCCGCGGCTGATCTCGATCGGCCGGCTCGACTTCAACACCGAGGGGCTGCTGCTGCTCACCAATGATGGCGGGCTGGCGCGCGCGCTCGAACTGCCCGACACTGGCTGGCTGCGGCGCTATCGCGTCCGTGCCCATGGCGACGTCACGCAGGCGCAGCTCGACGAACTGAAGAAGGGCGTCGAGGTCGACGGCGTCAAATACGGTTCGATCGATGCGACGCTGGAGCGCGACCAGGGCGCCAATGTCTGGCTGGTGTTTGCGATCCGCGAAGGCAAGAACCGCGAAGTCCGCAACGTCATGGCGCATCTAGGCCTCGAGGTGAACCGGCTGATCCGCGTCTCCTACGGGCCGTTCCAGCTCGGCGAACTCGCCGAGGGCCAGGTCGAAGAGGTCAAGACGCGTGTGCTGCGCGAGCAGCTCGGCGAGAAGATCGCAACGCTCGCCGGCGCCGATTTCAACCGGCCGATGCAAGGTGAAAAATCTGGCGAAAAGTCCGACGACGAAGAGACTGAGGCGCCGCGCGGCAAAAAGCCGTTCAAGCCCGCGGGAAAAAGCGCGCTGATCGCCGACCGCAAGGGCCGCCGCGTGCTGGTGCAGCGCACCGGCAGCGAGGAGGCGCGTGCGCGCAACGAGGAAGAGGCCAACGGCTACGGCCCGCCGCGCCGCCCGAAGCGCGGCTATCACGGCAAGCGCGATCTGACGCCGCGGGACGAGTAGTTGGGCGATGCGTGTCGTCGGCGGACGATTGAAGGGCCGTAATCTGGCCTCGCCATCCTCGCAGGCGATCCGCCCGACGGCGGACCGGTTGCGCGAGTCCGTGTTCAACATCCTGATCCACGCCTACGATGATCCGATCGAAGGCGCGCGCGTGCTCGACCTGTTTGCCGGCACCGGCGCGCTCGGCATCGAGGCGGTGTCGCGTGGCGCGGCATTCGCGCTGTTCGTCGACAACGGCGCCGAAGCGCGTGCGCTGTTGCGCAATAATGTCGAGGCGCTGGGTTTGGGCGGCGTGACAAAAGTCTATCGCCGCGATGCCACCAATCTCGGCCCGGCGCATCCGATGGAGCCGTTCTCGCTGGCCTTTCTCGATCCGCCCTACGGCAAGGGACTCGCGGACAGGGCACTGGCCTCGCTGCGCGATGGCGGCTGGCTGACACCGAGGGCGCTTGTGGTGGTGGAGGAAGCGAAGGCCGCGGCGTTTGCGGCGCCCGATGGTTTCGAGGAGCTCGAGCGGCGCGCATATGACGATACGGAGTTCGTGTTTTTGCGGGCCGTTACCGCGCCCTGATCTGTCGTCCCCGCGAACGTGGGGACCCATAACCACCGCCGCCGACGATGGTTCGAGCTGCGGCCCCATCGCGCCAGAAGTCTGACATCGGTGGTTATGGGTCCCGGGTCGCGCTACGCTTGCCCGGGACGACGGTTATCTCCGCCCGAACAGCTTCTCGATATCGCTCAACTTCAATTCCACATAGGTCGGCCGGCCGTGGTTGCACTGGCCGGAATTCGGCGTGTCTTCCATCTCGCGCAGCAGCGCGTTCATTTCTTCCGGCTTGAGGCGTCTCCCGGCGCGGACCGAGCCGTGGCAGGCCATGGTGGCGGCGACATGCATCAAACGCCGCTCCAGCGGCAGTGCCTCGTCCCATTCGGCCATGTGCTCGGCGAGATCGCGCAATAGTCCGGCGGCATTGGCCTTGCCGAGCAGCGACGGCGTCTCGCGTACCGCCACCGCGCCGGGGCCGAAAGAGTCGATCGCCAATCCAAACGTCGCCAGCTCCACGGCGCGATCGAGTAATTTCTCGACCGTGGCCTCATCCAGCTCGACGATCTCGGGGATCAGCAGTATCTGCCGCTGCACGCCATTCTTCGCCAGCGACGCCTTCAGCTTCTCATAGACGATGCGCTCATGCGCCGCGTGCTGGTCCACCACGACCAGGCCGTCGCGGGTCTGCGACACGATGTAGGTCTCGTGGATCTGCGTCCGCGCCGCGCCCAGCGGGCGGTCGAGCATGTCGGCGGAGGGCTGCGCCTCGAAGCGCACGTCGGCGGTCGGCGTGCCGACATCGAAGGCGGCCTGTCCCGCTTCGGCGAGTGCAGACGCTATAGAGCCTCCGAATGAAGGCGCGGGGTTCACCGGATAGGCCGGCGAACTGCGCCAGTCCCAGTTGCTCGGGCGCGGCGTAAAGGAGGGACGGAACGCCGACAGCGCCGCGCCGTCGGTATTGGCGGCGGTGCGCCGGCCCTCGCGGGCGAGGCCGTCTTTCAGTGCGTGCACGATCAGCGCGCGGACGAGGCCGGCGTTGCGAAATCGCACCTCGGTCTTGGCCGGATGCACGTTGGCGTCGACCTCCTGCGGATCTGTCGTCACGAACAGCGCCACCACGGGATGACGGTCGCGCGGCAGGTAATCGGAATAGGCCGCGCGCACGGCGCCGAGAATGAGCTTGTCGCGGACCGGGCGACCGTTGACGAACAGATATTGTCCGAGCGCGTTGGCGCGGGTCAGCGAGGGGGCGGCGGCAAAGCCCTCGACCACGACGCCTTCGCGCTCGGCGCGCACTTCGATGGCGCTCGAACGGAATTCGCTTCCCAGGATATCGCCGAGCCGGGTCAGCCGGCCCGCGGCGCCGGGCAGCGCTGCGGCCCAGGTCACCGGCGCGCGTTCCTCGCCGGCCAATGTGAAGGCGATATCGGGCCGCGCCATCGCCAGCCGCCGCACCACTTCGCGGATCGCTTCGGCCTCGGTGCGATCGGTCTTGAGGAATTTCAGCCGCGCCGGCGTCGCATAAAAGAGATCGCTGACCTCGACGCGGGTGCCTTGCGACAGTGCCGCCGGCATGATCGCAGATTTCACGCCGCCTTCGACCGACAGCGACCAGGCGTGCGGCTCGCTGGCGTGGCGCGTCGTGATGCCGAGCTTCGCGACCGCGCCGATCGAGGGCAGCGCCTCGCCGCGAAACCCCAGCGTGCGAATGCGTAAGAGATCCTCGTCGTCGAGCTTGGAGGTGGCGTGGCGGTCGACGGCGAGCGCAAGGTCGCCATGGGTCATGCCGCTGCCGTCGTCGGTGATGCCGATCCGCCGCCGGCCGCCGCCGTCGGTGAAAATGTCGACGCGGCTGGCGCCGGCATCGATGGCGTTTTCGACCAGTTCCTTCACCACGCTCGCAGGACGTTCGACCACCTCGCCGGCGGCGATGCGGTTGACGACCTGTTCGGGGAGTTGGCGGACGGGCATGGGATGGGGGCTTGAGTGTCGATTCGAGGCTGAACCACCATTCTAGGCGCTCGAGGTCGCAAATGCATGGGAAGAAGCCGAAACAATGCCCGGCTGGGGATGAAGGCAGACTATCGCCTTGAAGATGCTCAGCTTCGTTCCCGGCGGCTCACAACGACTTGGGATGGACTTGGAAATGGTCCTGGGATTGGTCCTTGGGATTGGACTCGGGATTGTGAGGTCGCGTGGTCAGGTATATCGTTTAGAAAAATTATAATCTGCCCGGAGGAACACCATGTGCCATCTGTTCGCGCACCAGCCCCAACGCGACTATGAATCGCAGACCCGATCGCTGCGGATGGGCGGCCATTGCACCTCGATCCGGCTGGAAATGTCGTTCTGGGACACGCTGGAGGAGATTGCGGCGAAGGAGGGGATGAGCCTCGCAAAATTCCTTACCACGCTGCACGACGAGGTTCTCGACCACCACGGTGAGGTCAAGAATTTTGCCTCGCTGTTGCGTTGCTCCTGTCTGATCTATCGCGCCAGGAGCGCGGTCGTCGTGCCGGAATTTCGTGGCAGTGCTCCCGCCATGCTCGACGCGGCCGAATAGATTTTCGAACGCTGGTTAAAGCAAAGCGGCTCTGTCCCATTCCGGACCGAGCCGCTTCATTTTTTGCGCGAGCCTAGAGCGGGATGACTTTTCTTCGAATCGTCATCCCGCTCTATCTCTTTGATTTGAGCATGATCTCCGCGCAAACGCGTTCCGCGTTTGTCGCGAGGGAAAACCGGGGGCCACTTTTCCGGATCATGCTCTAGATTTCCTTGCGCTGCATCGCGCCGGCGATGTGGTCTGCCTGCCGGATCGCCAGTGAGACGATCGTCAGCGTCGGATTGCAGGCGGCGCCGCTGGTGAACTGGCTGCCGTCGGAAATGAACAGGTTCTTGACGTCGTGGGCCTGGCCGAACTTGTTCACCACGCCGTCTTTCGGCTTTTCGCTCATCCTGTTGGTGCCAAGGTTGTGCGTGCTCGGGTAGGGCGGCGTCGGATAGGTCACGGTAGCCCCGACGGCCTCGTAAACGGCGGCGCCCTGCTTGTAGGCATGATTGCGCATCGCGACGTCGTTGGGATGATCGTCGAAATGCACGCTCGCCACCGGCATGCCGAACTTGTCCTTGGCCTTCGGATCCAGCGTGATGCGGTTGGCTTCCTGCGGCATGTCCTCGCCGACCAGCCACATGCCGGCCATCCGCGGATAGGACTCCATCGCGCTGGTGAAGGAGCGTCCCCACGCGCCGGGGTTCAGGAACGCCGCCATGAAAGGTACGCCGATCGACAGCGTCTCCATCTCATAGCCGCCGACGAAGCCGCGTTTGGGGTTGTTCTTCGCTTCGTCGCGGATGATGCCGGCCATGGTGGTGCCGCGATACATGTGTACTGACTTCTCGAACGCCGCGTACACGCTGCCGGTCATGTGCCGCATATAGTTGCGGCCGACCTGCCCGGACGAGTTGGCAAGGCCGTCCGGGAACATGGTCGAAGCGCTGTTGAGCAACAGCCGCGGGCTCTCGATCGAGTTGCCCGCGACCGCCACCACCCGCGCCTTCTGGCGCTGCACCGCGCCGCTCTGGTCGGCATAGACCACGCCCGTGACCTTGCCGGACGCGTCGTGCTCGATCTTGATCACCATGCTGTTGGGGCGCACCTCGAGATTTCCAGTCGCCTCGCCCCTGGGGATTTCGGTATAGAGCGTCGACCATTTCGCTCCCGACTTGCAGCCCTGGAAGCAGAAGCCGATCTGCTGGCAGGCCCCGCGCCCGTCGCGTGCCTCGCTGTTGATCGCCATGTTGCCGGTGTGCACGGTCTTGTAGCCGAGCTTCTTCGCGCCGGCTTCCATCACCTTGAAATTGTTGTTGCCGGGTAGCCCAGCAATGCCGTTGGTGCGGGTGACGCCCATCTTGTCTTCTGCCTTGGCGTACCACGGCTCCATCTCGGTGAGCGTGATCGGCCAATCCAGCAGATTGGCGCCTTGTAAGCCGCCATAGGTGCTCTTGACCTTGAACTCATGCTCGTCGAAGCGCAGCGAGGCGCCGGCCCAGTGCGTTGTCGAACCGCCGACCGCCTTCACGATCCACGCCGGAAGGTTCGGAAAATCTTTTGCGACGCGCCAGCTTCCCGATGTGGTGCGCATGTCGGACCAGGCGAGCTGGGTAAAACTCTCCCATTCATCGTTGACGAAGTCCTGCATCTCGATGCGCGATC
Organism: Bradyrhizobium algeriense; assembly: GCF_003062295.1. GTDB lineage: Bacteria > Pseudomonadota > Alphaproteobacteria > Rhizobiales > Xanthobacteraceae > Bradyrhizobium > Bradyrhizobium algeriense. The sequence continues at coordinate 133,969 of NZ_PYCN01000018.1, forward strand.
CGGCTTCAAGGATCACGACCTTGACGCCTTTTTGCGCAAGTTCATTGCCGAGCGTTCCGCCGCCCGCGCCGGAGCCGACGATCACGACCACGCCGCTGTCATTCAGATCGAATCTTGCCATGTGGGTTTCCTCCCTTGGGGTTCGTTGCCGGTGGCCTCAAGCCTTCGGGAGCCAGTCGATGTCGGCGAAGCCGCGCTTGATGTAGCCGCCGTGCTCGGCGGAGGAGCCCTCGTAGCCGAACTTCGGCCAGACCTCCTTCTGGTTGTAGAGGGAGACGACGAGGTCACCGCGAACCTTCTGGAAGAAGGCGGTCTGCTCGATGCGCTGCAACAGTGCCACGCGGTCGGTCTCCCACTGCACCTGCACATAGGGAACCTTGTGGCGATCGTTGGCCTCCTGATCCAGACGCGCGACGCCGTCATTGATCAGGGACTTTGTGGCCGGATCTTTCGCCGCCTTGCCGTCCCACGGCTTGATGGCGGCGATGTAGTAGCTGTCGCCCAGGAAGTCATGCGGATAGATGTCGCGTGCGACCTTCACCAGCGTCTTGAGCGTCGCTGGTGTCAGCGTCGTGGCGTCGTCGGCCCAGGCGTCGCTGACGCTCAGGCCCGCGCTGGTCGCGATCGCGACGGTCGGCACCGTCGCGGCCGCGCCCTTCAGGAAGACGCGACGGTCATATTTGCTTCGACGATCGACTTCTCTCATGGGTGTGTCCTCCATTGAACGTTTGTTGATTGCGATTAACCGAAGCGGCCGCCGCGCTGGATCACTTCGATCTTGTAACCATCGGGGTCGGCGACGAAGAAGAAGCGTGCGAGCGTCCTGCCGTCATGCTTGAAGTCGCGCAGCGGCCCGGGTGACAATCTCTCGCGTTCGAACCTCACATGTTCCGCGTCGACATCATCGACGACGACGGCGAGATGGCCGTAGCCGTCGCCCAGCGAGTAGGGCTCCTTGCGATCGAAATTGACGGTCAGTTCGACTTCGAACGGCGAGGAGGGATGACGCAGATAGATCAACGCGAAATCGGAAAACTTGAGATGGTCGGCGACCTCAAGACCGAAGGCGCGTGCGTAGAAGTCCAGCGATTTCGCTTCGTCGAACACGCGGATCATCGAGTGAACGGGCTTTGCCATTCAGTTCAGCTCCTTCAGATAGGCGATGATGGCGGCGCGGGTCTCCGGCTTGGGCTGGCGGTAGGCCATGTTGGAGCCCGGGATCGCCGCCTGCGGATTGGCGAGATAGGCATCAAGCCTGGTGTCGTCCCAGACGAAATTGGCATCAGTGAAGCCGGCGGAATAGCGAAAGCCGTCCGCCTTGCCCGCTGGTCTGCCGACGATCTTGAACAGCGACGGCCCCTGGCGGGCCGGGTCGGACAGGTTGGTGGTATGGCAGGTCGCGCATTGCTGCTTGAACAGCGTCGTTCCATCCGGCGGTTTGGCGGCGGGCAGTGGCATCTGTGCGCCGGCCATCGTCACGACAGGCAACGTGGCGCAAAATCCCAGCCCGATTGCCCATATCGTGCGCAGCTTCGTCATGTGCTTCACCGTTGGCGTGCGCGGACTGTAGGTCGCGGAAAATAGGCGGTGGTAGTAGCGGGCTGTTTCACGACAGAACAAAAGCGGCCGCACTCCAGGCCGGGCTCCCAATCTTCGGGCGGCTTGCTTCAAATGCACGTGTTCAAAATATTTTTACGGAACTTTCCGGAAGCTGCAGAGGCGCCGAATATGCGGTCTGCGTGTGGCCAAGGATTCGCAAAATGACCCAGAAATCCCTGCACGATCACCACATCGCGCGGCTTGCATGGCGGGCGCGCCGTTCGCGGATAACAAACGGATCCGGCGATGAGCATGTTCGGGTTGTGAACGGCGCCTGAAGAAGCCGAACTGTTCTTCGTCAACCAAACCTTGGAGAAATGGATGAAGCTAGTGAAAACCTCGGCGATCGCGGTTGCAATCTCGGCTCTGCTTGCCGGTCCGGTACTGGCGCAAGGCGCCTCATCCGGCACACAGACCCGCGGCGGCGCGCAGGGCAAAACGCACATGCAGGGCGGCGCGTCGGGCAGCATGGACGAGGACACCACTGCGCCGGCGGGCGCCGCCAGCCAGGGGGCCGGCGCGAAGAGCGGCATGAAGGGCACCGTCGGGGCGGGTAGCGCAGCGCCCACCGGAGCGGGCAAGGCCACGGGCGGGGCGGCGACCCCTCCAGCGACCGGCCGATAAGCGCCAGGAGGACACCCGTCTCCTCCGCGGGTTGCTCTCCAAACAGAAACTCCGGTTGCCATGGGCGGCCGGAGTTTTTTTGTGGCTTGGCCTGAAGTCCGCGAACCGAATGCCGGGCTGGACGGCTCTATCGGGGGAGAACGCTGGGGTTCTCTCGCGAAATCAAAGGGAGCTGTTTATGTTTTATCGCAAGAATTTGCCGGGCTGGGAGCGGGCGATGCGGTCGGTCGGAGGCGTTGTGATGATCGCGTACGGGCTTTTCGGCATGCCCGGGCTGCCTTTCATGCCCGGCACGATGGCCGGCTATTTGATCGCGGGCGCCGGCGCGGTCGCGATTCTGACCGGCTTTTTCGGCTTTTGTCCGATGTGCGCCATGGTCGGCCGGAGGCTTCCTTCGCCATGACCGCGCTGGCCGGGGCAGGGCGCTGCGACCCCTCGCTGATCGAGGCCGCGCGTGGCGGCGACACCGAGGCGCTGGTCTCGCTGATCGCGATAGCCCAGCCCGACATCCGCCGCTATGCCGCGCGCAATTGCCGCGCGGCCGATATCGACGACGCGGTTCAGGAAACGCTGTTGCTGCTGTACAGGCGGGTCGGCACGCTGCGTGCGGTGACGTCGTTTTCGGCGTGGCTGTTTGCGGTGGCGCGCCGCGCGTGCCTCCGCCTGCTGCGCCGATCGGCAGGAATGGCGGACGCTTCGGGCGACGATGCGGAAATGCGCCTGGCGCATCTTAGGCCCGAAGACATTCGCATCGATCTTTCCCGCGCCATCCAGTCGCTGCCCGATCACTACCGCGAGGTGATCCTGCTGCGCGATATCGAGGAATTGTCGATCGACGAGATCGTGGGCGTTCTTGGGCTGACGCGCGAGAGCGTCAAGGCGCGCATTCACCGCGCGCGGTTGATGATCCGGGAATATCTGATCCGGGATTGAGGGCCTCAATCATCGAAGCGCGCGGTGTTGCGCTTCGCCTTAACGTCGCTGCGGCGCTTCTTGCCTTCCAGCCTTCGCTGCTTCGAGCCGAAGGTCGGCTTGGTGGCGCGCCGCGGTATCGGCCTTACCATGGCTTCGCGCAGCATTTCGAGCAGGCGGTCGATGGCGTCGGCGCGGTTGCGTTCCTGGGTGCGGAAGCGCTGGGCGTGGATCACGATCACGCCGTCCTTGGTCATGCGCTGGCCGGCAATCCGGTTCAGCCGCAAGGCGGCATCCTCCGGCAGCGTGACCCTGCGCGTATCGAAGCGGAGCTGGGCCGCCGTGGCGAGCTTGTTGACGTTCTGCCCGCCCGGGCCGGAGGCGCGGACGAAGCCGATCTCGATGTCGTTTTCGTCGATCGTGAGGTCGCGGGAAACCCGCAGCATGGCGTTCACCGGTCGTCGTCATGCCCGGGCCAAAGCGCGAAGCGCGTCTTCGCGCCAGACGTCCCGGGCATCCACGTCTTATCAGCGTATAGAAAACGTGGATGGCCGGGACAAGCCCGGCCATGACGGAGAATACGGTGCGCCTCAGTTCGCCTTCGGCGGCGCCACGACGGACTGGGCGGCGGCCTGCGGGGCGCGGCCGACGATGACGGTGAGCAGGCCCTGGCCCCACAGCTTCTGCGCGGCCTTCTTGGCGTCGTCGAGCGTCACGGCGTCGACCAGCGCGTTGCGCTTCTCGATGTAGTCGATCGGCAGCTTGTCGAGCTGGTACTGCAGCAGCGCCTGGGCCAGCTTCGAGGAGGTATCGAGCGCCAGCATCTGCGAACCCTTGAGGTAGGACTTGGCCTCGTCCAGCTCCTTCTGGGTCGGGCCTTCCTCGGCCATGCGGCGGATTTCCTTTTCGATCGCGTCGACAGTTTCGTCGGCGCGGTCGGCGCGGGTGCCGGTATTGCCGATGAACAGGGCGGAGCGATCCATCCAGAGCAGAGATTCATAGACCGAATAGGCGAGGCCGCGCTTCTCGCGCACCTCCCTGTAGAGCCGCGACGACGATCCGCCGCCGAGGATGTGGTTCACGACATAGGCGGCCATGAAATTCGGATCGTGGCGGCGAATGCCGGGACCGCCGAATGTCACCACGGTCTGCGGCACGTCGAGCGGAACGAACGCGCGCTGCGGCGGCTTGGCGGCCTCGACTTCGGCGATCGCCGTCAGGCTGGCCTTGGCCGGCAATCCGCCGAATGTCTTGTCCAGGAGCTTGCCGAGCGTGTCGGCATCGACATCGCCGACCACGGCGATGCGCAATGTATCCTTGGCGATGACGCGGCGGACGTAATCCTTCATGTCGGCGACGTCGATCTTCGGCACGCTGTCGAGCGTGCCGTTGCCCTGCCTGCCATAGGGATGATCGCCGAAGGCCGTCTCGAGGAATTTGCGGCTCGCCAGCGAGGTCGGGTTGGTGGTGTCGCGGCGCAGCCCGGAGAGCACCTGCGCGCGAATGCGCTCGACGTCGGTGGTGTCGAAATGCGGCGAGGTCAGCGCCAGATGCAGAAGGCCGAAAGCCTCGTCCTTGTTGTCCTTGAGCATACGCAACGAGCCACGGAAATAATCCCGGGTCGAGGAGAAGCTCAGCTCGATCGCGCGGCGCTCGAGGCGCTCGTGGAAGGTCTTGGAATCGAGATCGCCGGAGCCCTCGTCGAGCAGGCTGGCGACCATGTTGCCGACGCCGGACTTGCCTGATGGATCCTGGCCGGCGCCGCCGCTGAAGGCATATTCCATCGCGATCAGGGGCACGGTGGCGTCCTGCACGAACCACGCCTCGATGCCTCCGGGCGAGACCAGCCGCTGGATCTTTGCCGCGGCGTGCGACGGCGTCGCCGCCAGCACCAGCAGCACGGCGCCGGCGATCAGGCCGGATGTGAGGCGCTGCGCGCCAATCGAAAGACGGATCACGAGCGCTTCTCCTCACGTTTCGGCGCGGCATCCTTGATCAGATAGCCGGTCACCGAGCGGTTCTTCTCGAGCCATTTCTGGGCGGCGTCGCGGACTTGTTCGGCGGTAACAGCGCGAATCCGTTCGGGCCAGCTCCTGATATCGTCGATGGAAAGCCCCGTCGTCAGCGCGCCGCCATACCAGCGCGCCAGCGTGGCCTGATTGTCCTGGGCGTAGATCGCTTCCGCAATCAACTGGGTCTTGACCCGCTCGAGATCCTCGGCGCGGGCGGGATTCTGGATCACCTCCGCAATCACGCCGTCGATCGCCTGTTCGATCTGCGAAAACTCCACGCCGGGCTTTGGCGAAACCGAGATCGAGAACTGCGAGGGATCGAGCGAAGTGCCCTGGTAGCCGGCGCCGGCGCTGATCGCGAGCGGGCGGTCGATCACCAGTGCGCGGTAGAGATAGGAGTTGGAGCCGCCGCCCATCAATTGCGCGAGCACGTCGAGCGCGGGGCCTTCGCCGGCCGCAGCCGTTGCGGAGGAGGGGACGAGATAATAGCGCCGCAGGCCGGTCTGCTCGACGCGCGGATCGGACAGCGTCACCGTGCGCGGCGCGGCAGGCACCGGCTCCTGCGGACGGATGCGCTGCGCTGATATCGCCGGCTGCGCCGGGATGCCGCCATAGGCCTTTTCCACCATCGGGCGGACTTCCTTGGCGTCGACGTCGCCCGCGATCACCAGGATCGCGTTGTTCGGCGCGTAGAAGCGCTTGTAGAACGCCAGCGCATCCTCGCGGTCGAGCTTCTCGATTTCCTGGCGCCAGCCGATCACGGGCCGGCCATAGGGATGGTTGAGGTACAGCGCCGCCATGATCTGCTCGGTCAACCGCGCGTCCGGATTGTTGGCGACGCGCATGTTGAACTCTTCCAGCACGACATCGCGCTCGGGCAGCACGTTCTCATCCTTGAGAATGAGGCCGGTCATGCGGTCGGCCTCGAACTCCATCATTTTCGCCAGCTGCTCGCGCGGCACGCGCTGGAAATAGCCGGTGTAGTCGAGCGAGGTGAAGGCGTTCTCGTTGCCGCCGATCCGCAGCACGGTCTGGGAGAATTCACCGGCGGGATGTTTGGCCGTCCCCTTGAACATCAGATGCTCGAGAAAGTGCGCCAGTCCCGATTTGCCCGGCGTCTCGTCGGCGGAGCCGACCTTGTACCAGATCATCTGCGTGACGACGGGCGTGCGGTGATCCGGGATCACGACCACTTGCAGGCCATTGTCGAGGGTGAAGCTGGCGGGACGTTCCGACGTGACCGTGGTCTGGGCGAATGCGCTGCCGGCGGAAAATGCAAACGTCGAGATGAAGACTGCAACGAGAGAGGCGGCAAAACGGTGTGAGGACATCATGACCTATCTGGCGCGCATGCCGCAAAGCTGGTGACCGGTCCTGCGACAGGAATTCGCGCAAACGTTAGAAGTAACCCGACAAAACCGTTCGGGATCAAGCTGCGGCATCGTACACCGCGCCGGCACCAGCAATCGTCACGAAGGCGAGAGATCAGCTTAACAAATCGCCATGCTTAACTAATCGCCATACTTGCCCTTGGACGGGTTGTATTCCTTGTTGAGCGATTCCCTCGGCCCGGTGCCGTAGGCGTAGTTCGGCGACGGCGTCTGGTAGCCGGGCGGAGGCTGGGTCAGCGAATCCCGCGTCGGCTCGGCCTTGAACGGTGCCGTCTCGGCCTTGCTGCCGCCGAACAGGCCGCTGAAGCTGCCGTTGTAGCCGAGCTGCGACGGGCTCAGGATCGGATTGTTGTTCGAGGTACCGGGCTGCACCGGATCGTTGTCCTTGCGCGAGGGCGCCGCGGTCTTGCCCACCGCGAGTTCGGCCGGCGTCAGGATGCGGGCCGCTTCGCGCGGGTCCTTGTTCTCTTTCTTGCGCGCCGCGACGGCTGCCTTGCGGCGCTGCAGGTCGGGATCCTTGGGCCAGTTCGGCGCCGTCACTTCGGCCGAGGTACCGGACGGCGGCGGCAAATCGAGCTTGGGGGGAACAACCAGTGGGGAACGCTCGCGGTACTCGATGCCGCGGTTTTCCATGTTGGTGCCGCCGATGCCGCGCATGATGCCTTCGATGATCTTTTCCTCGAAGGTCTTGTCGTCCTCGTCCTCGTCATCCGCGCGCACGGAGCCGGCGGCCATCACGAGGCCGATGCCGAGGGCAATGGCGGCGAACCGCAGGGCCCGGCTCAGCGAACTGGTCTGCAGCATCCAGAAGCGGGTTTCGGTCTCGCGCATCGCGCTGTTCCCATTCACAATTTCTGCAACACGCGGGGGCCGGTTTAAGGGGCGTGATGGCTCCATACCGCAGGGGTTCGTATCGGCCGGGATCAGGGCGCTTTTGCGGCGGGTACCCCCAGGAACGAGTCATACAATAGGCCCGCTACCCCGGCAACAATGGCCACATCCGCGAGGTTAAACACGTACCAATTGAAGGTTTTTCCCCCGATCTCGATGTGGAACAGGGCAAAATCGACCACCGCGCCATACAGGAAGCGGTCGATGACGTTGCCGGCGGCGCCCCCGATGATCAGCCCGAGCGCCAGCGTCGCCAGCAGGGTGCTGGAGCGCGTCATCCAGATCCCCAGCACGATCACGGCGATCGCCTTGATCGCCATCAGCGCGACCTGGGCGAGCTGGTTGTCGGTCTGGAACCAGCCAAAACTGATCCCGACGTTCCAGGCCAGCACCAGGTCGAAGAACGGCGTGACCCTGACCGCGCCGCGACGAGCGAGGTCGAACACATAGAGCAGCCAGAGTTTTGAGGCCTGATCGATCACCAGCGTCGCGATCGCGGCAATGACGCCGACGCGGAGGTGAGGGGTTCGCGGGTGTTCGAGGCCAGACACTTATCTGGCCTTCTTCTTCTTTTTCGCCCTGGTCGCCGGGGGCTTCCTTCCCGGCTTCTTGGTCGTCTTTTTCTTCTTTGCCTGCTTGGCCGCCGTCTTTGTAGCCGCCTTCTTTGTAGCCCCCTTCTTGGCCCCCTTCGCTGCCGAAGAGGCCTTTTTGGATTTGGCAGCCTTCTTGGCCTTGGCTTTCCTGGCTACAGCTTTTTTGACTACGGCTTTCTTGGCTTTGGCTTTTGCCTTTTTTGCCTTGGGCTTCTTGATATTGGGCTTCTCGGCTTCAATGGCCTTCTCGGCTTCGACAGCCTTCTTGGCCGCTGCGACCTTCTTGACCTTGACCGGTCTCTCGGCTTCCTCAGCCTCCGCGCTTTCCAAAGTCTTCTTGGCCCTGACTTTCTTGTCGGGCCTGGCAGCCGTCACGTTTTCCGAACCGGCTTGTTCAGGCGTTTCCTTTACCGGTGCTGGTTCTACGTGTTGCGTCTCGATCAATGCGACAGGCTCGGCAGAAGCTTTGACTGCATCGACCGGCTTTTCGCCTTCGATCAGCGCCTTCCATTCGCGCAAGGCCTGTGCATCGCGCGGGGAGACGTCGGGATACTCCGCGTCCTCGCCGACCGTGGGCAGGATCTTCCACGACCGGGCGCATTTGGTGCCCACCGCTTTCTCGACCACGACGGCGACGCCGGGCACGTCGGGAAGGGTGAACGCGCCGGCCGGCGCGCCGTCGTTGGTCGCCATCGCGTTCGAGGTGATGCAGACCTCGGCCAGGTCGACATCGAACAGCGTGTTGAAGATGTTCTTGTCCGACACATAGACCAACGGCGACGCCTCCAGCGAGGAGCCGATGTTCTTGGCGGCGCGTTCGAGTTCGAGCGCGCCGGTGACCACGCGCCTGACATCGCGGATGGTTTCCCACTTCGCGGCGAGCGCGTCGTCGCGGAATTGGTCAAAGCCTTCCGGGAACAGCGTCAGGTGCACCGACGGCTCGGCGTCCGGCCTGTACATCCGCCATGCCTCTTCGCAGGTGAAGCTGAGCACCGGCGCCAGCCAGCGCAGGATCGCATCGCAGATGACGTCGATCGCGGTCAGCGCAGCCTTGCGCGTGACCGAGGACGGCGGATCGCAATACAGCGCGTCCTTGCGGATGTCGAAATAGAACGCCGACAATTCGGTGTTCATGAACGCCGCAAGCGTTGCGACCACCGTCTTGTAGTCGAACTCGGCATAGGCCTGGCGCACGATAGCAGCGCGTTTCGCGAGCTCATGCAGCATCAAGCGTTCCAGCTCGGGCATGTCGGCATGGGCGACCGCATCAGTCGGATTGAAATGATGCAGCGTGCCAAGCATCCAGCGGATCGAGTTGCGCAGCTTGCGGTAGGTCTCGATGGTGTTCTTGAGGATCTCCGGCCCGATGCGCTGGTCGTCGGCATAGTCGGTGGCACAGACCCAGAGGCGGAGGATATCCGCGCCCGAATCCTTCATCACCTTTTGCGGCTCGACGGTGTTGCCGAGCGATTTCGACATCTTGCGGCCGTTCTCGTCCAGCGTGAAGCCGTGGGTGAGCACCACATCATACGGCGCGCGGCCGCGGGTGCCGGCGCTTTCCAAGAGCGAGGAATGAAACCAGCCGCGATGCTGGTCGCTTCCTTCCAGATACATCACGGTATCGTCGCCGCCATCGATCTTGCGGACGATATTGCCGAGGTTGGGAAAGTTCTGGCGGTCTTCCAGCACGAAGGCGTGCGTCGAGCCCGAATCGAACCAGACGTCACAGATGTCGTCGACCTTCTTCCATTCCTCAGCCGCGCGCTCCCCAAGAAATCGCTCGCGCGCGCCGTCCATGTACCAGGCGTCGGCGCCTTCCTCCATGAAGGCTTCGACAATGCGCTGATTGACGATTTCGTCCTGCAGGATCTCGGCTGCGCCATCGCCCTTCTCGCGCACGAAGACGGCGATCGGCACGCCCCAGGCGCGCTGGCGCGAGATCACCCAGTCCGGGCGTCCGGCGATCATGCCGTTGATGCGGTTTTGTCCTGCGGGCGGCACCCATTGCGTCACCGAGATCGCATGCAGCGCGCGGGCGCGCAGCGTGTCGCCGGGCTTGGTCGTGCCGTCGACGGCGATGTCCTTGTCCATCGCAATGAACCATTGCGGCGTGTTGCGGAAGATCACCGGCTTCTTCGAGCGCCAGGAATGCGGGTATTGATGCTTGAGCCGGCCGCGCGCCAGAAGCTTGCCGGCCTCGACCAGCGCCTTGATCACGGCGTCATTGGCGTCGCCCTTCTCGCCCTTGTCGTTGATCACGCGTTTTCCCGTGAAGCCGGGCGCGTGGTCGGTGTAGGCGCCGTTCTCGTCGACGGTGTAGGGGATGGCGGTGTTGATGCCGCGAGCATCCAGCTCGCGCGCGTTGGCCATCCAGGCGTCGAAGTCCTCGCGGCCGTGGCCAGGGGCGGTATGGACGAAGCCGGTACCGGTGTCGTCGGTGACGTGGTCGCCGGGCAGCAGCGGCACGGTGAATTCATATCCGTCGCTGAAGCCTTTCAATGGATGGGCGCATTCCACCGCGTCGAGCGTGTCGCCCGGCAGGTCGCGCACCTTCTCATAGGCGGTGACGCGCGCCTGCTTGAATACTTCTCCGGCGAGCGCATCGGCGAGGATCAGGAGATCGCCGGTCTTCGCCCAATTGTCAGCGGGCGCATCGGTGACCTTGTAGAGACCGTAGGCGATCTTGGGCGAGAACGAGATGGCGCGGTTGCCGGGCAGCGTCCACGGCGTCGTGGTCCAGATCACGACGGAAGCCTCGGCCAGCACGCCATGTGCCGGCGAGGTGACCGGAAATTTCACCCACACCTGATCCGAAGTGTAATCCTCGTACTCGACCTCGGCTTCGGCCAGCGCGGTCTTCTCGACCACGCTCCACATCACGGGCTTGGAGCCGCGATAGAGCGTGCCGTTGGCGGCGAACTTCATCAGTTCGCGCGCGATCTGCGCTTCAGCCGGATAGCTCATGGTGGCGTAGGGGTGATCCCAGTCGCCGATGATGCCGAGCCGCTTGAACTCCTCGCGCTGGACGTTGAGCCAATGCGTCGCATAGGCGCGGCATTCTTTGCGGAACGCCACCATCGCGGTGGAGTCGCGGAAGTCCGGCTTCGGCTTGCCCTTGGAGCGGTAGTTCTCTTCCTCGATCTTCCATTCGATCGGCAGGCCGTGACAGTCCCAGCCCGGCACGTAGTTGGAATCGAAGCCGAGCATCTGCTGGCTCTTGGTGACGACGTCCTTGAGGATCTTGTTCAGGGCGTGGCCGATATGGATGTTGCCGTTGGCGTAGGGCGGCCCGTCATGCAGCACGAACTTGGCGCGGCCGGCAGCGTCCTTTCGCAGCTTTTCGTAGAGGTCGATCTCGTTCCAGTATTTGAGGATTTCCGGCTCACGCTGCGGCAGCCCGGCGCGCATCGGAAATTCCGTCTGCGGCAGGAACAGGGTCTTGGAATAGTCGGTGACGACGTCGGACTTTTGCGGATTTTGGGACATGAACGCTCTGGTTTGGCTCGTAACGGCGCTAAAACGCGGGGAATAGCGGGGTGAACAGGAAAATCCCGGTCTTGCGCCGAGCCAAAGCTCAGGCGGAAGCCGGGCCGCTAATGCTGATGGTGCGCCGCGCAAACATGGGGCTTTCCATAGCAGCCAACCCGGGAATCGCAAAGGGCTACATATTGGGCCAAGGTGCGGTTGCGGATTCCTCCAAAGGCGCTAATTTATTGATGGATGGAGAGAATTTCATGAGCACATCGCCCGCTGAAGTTTTGGAAGAGCTGAAGGAGCTTCGGAGGCACGGAGATCTGACCAGCGGGATTCTTTTGAAGGCTGTGCAGGAATTGCCGGTTTTTTCGCGCGAGATTGCTTCGCTGGTAGGTGGTCCGGGACCTGAGGTGTTGGTTCGGCTTCTTGATATCAGAACGCTGGCCGAGCGCGTTTTCGGTGACGGGGAAAAGGCCGAAGCTTGGTTGACGCGATCGAATTCCTCGCTTTCCGGCCAAAGGCCGCTAGACCTCCTAAAGGATGAACTGGGCACGGCAGTCGTCCGAGAAATGCTTGAACGGATCGATCACGGAATTTTTGCCTGAGCTCGCAACATGGAGCTTTGGCGTATTTCGAACTATGCCGATCTTTCAGGGATCGGTGGTTTGAGGGCAGCCGGCAGGTGGCACTCGCAAGGCCGGCGGATCGTCTATCTCGCCGATCATCCATCCAGCGCGTTGCTTGAGATGCTGGTCCACATGGACCGTGATCTAATTCCGGCTACCTATCAATTGCTGCGCATTGTTCTTCCCGCCGACATAGCCGTCGAGACCATCGACGTGGAGCTGCCACCAGATTGGCGATCGCAACCGTGGCGAGCCGGGAAATCGGGGATCAATGGCTTGATCGTGCAACGACCGCATTGTTGCGGGTGCCGTCGGCAATCAGCGGGAAAGGTAGTAATTTCCTGCTGAATCCTGCGCACATGGACGCTGCAAAGATTACCGTGGCGGAAATCCTCAAAGCGCCCTTCGATCCTCGGTTGCTCGGCTGAAACGAAGCCGTTTTAGCAAGTCAATTCAGCGCGGCCGGGCCGGGTTGCCTGCAACGATGACGCCCGCGCCGACATCCCGCGTGACCACGCTGCCGGCGCCGATCACCGCGCCGTCGCCGATCGTGACGCCGGGGAGGATGATGGCGCCGCCGCCGATCCAGACGTCGCTGCCGATTCGCACCGGGCGACCGAATTCAAGGCCGGTCCGCCGCGTCTCGGCGTCGCGCGGGTGGTCGGCGGCGTAGATCTGCGTCGCGGGGCCGATCTGGGTGCGGTCGCCGATCGTGACTTCGACCACGTCGAGGATGACGCAATTGAAATTGAGAAACACCTCGTCGCCGAGCCGGATGTTGTAGCCGTAGTCGCAGAAGAACGGCGGGCGTATCACGGCGCCGGTGCCGACACGGCCGAAATGTGCCGACAGTAGCGCGTGACGCTCAGCCACGGGAGCTGCGAGCGCCGCATTGTAGCGTGCGAGCCAGGCCTTGTTCGCGGCGGCATCCGCCTGCAGTTCTGAGTCGCCGGGACGATACAGTTCGCCGGCCAGCATCTTCTCTTTTTCGGTCATGCTTAACCGATTACTCCGAGCTTGGGGAATGCATCGGGCTCGGCGGCCAAGGCCGCGCGGGCTCGCGCGCTGTCGTCGTCCATTTGCCGGATCAGCGCGTCGATTGAGTCAAACTTAAGTTCGTCGCGAATGAAGCTGATAAAGGCGACGTCGAGCGTGCTGCCATAGAGATCACCCTTGAAATCGAACAGGAATATTTCGAGCAGCGGCGCGCCGTTATCAAAAGTCGGGCGGCGGCCGAAGCTGGCGACCGCGTCGAACCGCTCGGCTCCGCGGCCGACCCGCACCGCGTAGATGCCGTGCTTGAGGCTGCAATTCTTGTCGAGGCGGATATTGGCGGTGGGGTAGCCGAGATCGCGGCCGCGCTTCTCGCCGTGGATCACCTCGCCGCTCACGAACCACGGTCCGCCCAGCATGGCGGTGGCTTCGTCGATCTGGCCCTCCGCCAGCGCCATGCGGATCGCGCTGGAGGACACCGGCCGCTCCTCGATATCGACATGGGCCTGGACGTCGACCTCGATGCCAAGCCGCGGCCCCTCGCTGACCAAGAGGCTCGGCGTGCCGGCACGGCCCTTGCCGAAATGAAAGTCGTAGCCGACCGCGATGCCGCTGACGCCGAGGCGCTCGATCAGGTCATGGTGAATGAAATCTTGCGCCGAGGTCCCGGCGCGGGTCTTGTCGAAGGTCATCACGACCGCGCCGTCGAGTCCGGTCCCGGCCAGCAGCCGCAGCTTGTTGGCCTCGTCGGAGAGGCGGAATTGCGGGCTGTTCGGGCTGAAAAAGCTGCGCGGATGGGGCTCGAAGGTGACGGCAAATGTCGGCCTGCCATGGGCGCGGCCCATCCGTAAGGCCGCGTCGATCACGGCCCGGTGGCCGAGATGAACGCCGTCGAAATTGCCCATGGCGACCACGGCCCCGCGGGGGATCTCGGCGGCAGGGGTGGTGTCTCGGATAACGGTAAAAGCAGTGGTCATTTCTGGGATTCTGCACGGATTCTTCGGGGTTCTTCGGAGATTCTTGGGTCTCGGCGAGCGCGGCCGGACCGTGACGCGGCGGCGCCTTCGAAGTCAAGCGGGCGGGGTCGTATCAAAACGACCTCAATCCGCCTGTTCCCGATTAACGGGCTGCTTAACGGCAGGTTATGGAAAGCCATGCTAAATCAACGATTTAGATGCCGGCAATGGTTCCAGACAATGCCCCCTTTAGGGGGATTTTCCGTCCAATCTGTAGTGCACTTAAGATAAAGATACTACTTATGAGAGCGTAGTAGTTACAAGGGACACCGCCCCGGATCGGCGAAAGAGAAGCTGCATCAGCTGTTCGACAAGCATGGTGCCGAGAAGGCCGTCCACTGGCGCTCAAGCTGGCGGCGGTCAGGACCGTCAACACGAGCTTCAGCCAGTTCCGCAAGCTGTCAGGCCGTAAGGGCTGATAACCCCATCCCAGATGACCCTACCGCAGTTTTTGCGGGGCCATACGACTATGACGGGCCGTTCCGCCAAGAGGGATGCGCTCACCGTGGCCGCGTCACGCAGATAACTCTGTACAGCTTCTATTGGCGTCTCGTTCTTGGGCATGCTGATTGACCGACCGATCACATCTACCCGACGCCCCTTGAATGCATCGCCATCGTCGGGGTTGTGTCCGAACTTGGACGGTCCAAAGTCATGCTTGCCGGATCGCCGACTTGGAAAGGGATGGCCGCGGACTTCTTCAAAGAAACCCCATAGATCGAAGTCCTGGACGCCGCGGTCTCCATGGACGTAGTGACGCGCAGCGCCTTGGCACAAACAGATCAGCTGTAGTCGATCCGCGTATCGACGGGAGTATTTCTGTCGTCGGCACAGATCGGAAAAATCATCGAGAGCAATTCGCGCAAGTCGAGCAAGATCGTTCCGGGTGATGCGCGTGAATGATCGGTGCGGTGATTTGCTCATGAAACTAGCTCCAATGCCGAAGCGGGGCGGTGATGGTTGATCCTGTCTGCCCTCCAGTTTCGCAGTCGCTGGCCAATATTGCTCACATCGGAAAACGAAGGCGACTAGCGCGAAATCGCTGCAAGCTCGCATAAACCTACTGAGGTGTTTTGCCTGAGGAACAATCGGTGGTTCGAACCCACCCAACTGTACCACTTCAGTTGAATTGCCCCACGCTCTCAGCATCTTACTGATAAGCCAAACGTATTTGCGCCTTCAAAAATACAAAAGGCGCTACAAATGGCTCTGCGGATGGTTGCGTTAACTCGTGCTCGTGATGGACGCTGGTTTGCCCGAAAGGGCATCCCTGAAGACGTGCGGGATGAGTACGCACGATTGTTCCGCGTTCGGCGCGAAGCGCACCTGAAGTTGCCAGCGGACACGCCGCGGCATGAAGCGAAGGCGCAGCTCGGGGAGTGGGCAGCTGAGGTTGAGACCCGCATCGCGACGCTGCGAGCGAAGAAGACTGGCGAGGGTCAGCCACTCACCAAGCTAATCGCGAGAGCTCTCGCGGGCCGATGGTATATGTGGTTCGTCGGTCAATATGAAGAAGACCCAGGTCCGACGAAGCGTTGGCGGGAAATGAGTGACCACCTCGTGTGGAACGTGATCTACCCCGAGGCACCCGAAAGCTACCACGAGAACCCCAAGGCTGATCCTCACTGGGAATGGCAAAAGGAGCCCGAGGTTCGCGAAGCAGTGAGGCCGCAGGTTGCCGAGTTGGCGCGTGTGGCGACATTTCTTGCCAGCGAGGGTAAGGCGCTTAACGCCACCGCCTATGCACTCTTTGTCGACGCAGTTAGCGAAAATCTCTTGCCCGCCATGACGTTGCTTGAACGGCGCGCCAACGGCGACTACTCCCGTGACGATACCCCGGAAAGCTTCCCTGCGTTCACCGATGGGCCGACGCGAGGCACAGGCATCGGCTGCTGGGATTTGTTTGAAGCATTCGTGAAGGCCCTTAAACCCGCAGACAACACTGTGCAACGTTGGCGCGCCGTGTTCCTTGAGATGCAGCGGCATTTTGCGGATGTCGGTGCCGATGGGATCAGCGAGGATGCCGCGCGTGCATGGGTGCGGGGGTTAGTCACTGAAGAACGTTCCGCGACCACCGTGCGCGAGGTTTGGCTTTCGTCTTCTCGACGGGTCTTCGGTTGGGGCGCGCAGCACAAGCACGTGAGGAAAAACCCATTCGTTGACATCAAAGTTGACGTTCCCAGAAAAGCCAGAAGCCGCGAGACAAAAGCTTTTACCGAGGAAGAAGCGCGCACGGTCCTGAAGGCCGCGTTGGCTATCAAGAACCCCAAGACGCCTTTGGACCGAGCGAAACGCTGGGTGCCTTGGGTCTGTGCTTACTCAGGGGCACGTGCAGGTGAGGTCACTCAGCTTCGTGGAGAGGACGTGGAGAAGCGGGGCAGCTTCCATTTCATGAAGCTCATGCCAGATGCGGGCACAATCAAGACTCGGAAGACGCGTGTTGTGCCACTCCATGAGCATCTGATCGCCCAAGGCTTTCTCGAAATGGTCGGCTCGGTTGGGAAGGGCGCGCTATTTTACGACGATAAGACGCCGCACCGGGCCAGCAGCGATCCAATGAACCCCAGTCGGAGCAGAGCGGGCAACGTGCGCGGAGACTTGGCGGAATGGGTACGAGAGCAAGGCGTGACTGACCCCGAACTGAGCCCAACGCACGCGTGGAGGCATACATTCAAGCAGATTGCCGAGCGCGTAGGGATCACGGAGAAAGTGCACGACGCCATCACGGGCCACGCCCCGGCCAGCGAAGGAAGGAAGTACGGACAGCCAACCGCTGAAGACATGGCTAATGCGTTGAAGAAGTTTCCACGCCACAAGTTGGATTGAGTAGGATGACAGAGAACTCGGATAACTGGGAGCCGCAGGAACGTCCCGCATGGCAACCGAAGACGCCACGGGAGGAACGCCAAGCGCTCGACAACGCGCCCTTAGCGACCCTACGTGCAACACCGAAAACGCGAGGGGCCTTCATGCTCATGGGCGATTTGGCCGAGCGCTATCCGAGGCCGCAAGCGGCGAAGGGCAAGGCTTACGCGCGCCGCAAGACGCTGGTCGACTATGCGAACGCCGTAGGCGCATTCGTCGCCGATCTGCTCGCTGCAGTCGAACGCGATCGGAGCGAGGGTTGGCTTAGATGTTCACTCAAGAAGAGTGATTATACCGGCCAAGACGTCAAATGGCGTATGTTCGATAGCGTGCGTCTTGCGCTTACTGAGGCGGGCTTGGTTGAGCATAAGCCGGGGTATCCCGGAGTGTATAGCGGCTTGAGTAATCCCGGCCCGATGCATGGCAAGCTCACTCGCTACAGAGCTTCACCGGCTCTCTTGGCGGCGTGCGCCGCGCATGGTGTGACACCGGACACCGTCCACGAGCACTTCCGGTTCAAGCCTGTGATGCCGTCGGAATTGGTGCAACTTACCTCACCGCCGCAAAAGACACCTGACACGGACAAGGTGCAGAAGCTTCGGGCACAGGTCGCCGAACTAAACACCTTCTTTGCTCAGCACGCCCTCGCGCATCCGACGATCAGACATCTAGGCTGGGTCAGGAAGTTTCACCAAGCGACCAGTTTGCAGGCGTACAGATGGAACAAGGGCGGACGCCTGTACTCATATCCCCAAGACGCAACCTGTTACCAGCACCTCAGCGAGGTGAAGCGGCTTGAGATGCGGATTGACGGTGAGGGTGTGGTCGAGATTGACATCTCATCGTCGTATCTCAGCATTTTTTATGCTTGGTGCGATCAGCAACTCGACACTGACACCGACGCCTATCGGGACATCCTTGGCCCCAAGGAGCTCGACCGGCAGGTGGCGAAGTTCTGGATCAATGCGTCGTTTGGCAATGGTCAACTGCTCACTATGTGGACCAAGAAGTTCAAACAGGACTTTCTTGAGCGCTTGGAGAAGAAGGGTATGGCGCCCGACGCGTTCGATCCCAAGGCGTACTCAATGTCCGGGATCAGGGAGCGAGTGCTACGACGCCACCCGATCCTTCAACGCTTGGGGGACAAGATTAGGGGCCGTGTCCGAGACTGGGGCGACCTAATGTTTGTGGAAAGCGAGATCATAATCGGGACCATGCAGGAGTTGATGCGAAGAGGTATTCCCAGCATGCCCGTCCACGATAGTCTGATCGTTCCAGAGAGCAGGGAGGCGGTCGCCGTCGATGCTCTCAAACATCAATTCCGGACCCATACCGGAGTGATGCCTAAACTGGACGTCAGCAGGCTTGAACCGTTCTGAAGGCTGTAGGCCTCAGATTAACCCAAGTACACCTATGTGTCTGATCTATATGATCTATCTATTGGTGGCTT
Source organism: Bradyrhizobium algeriense (assembly GCF_003062295.1). GTDB lineage: Bacteria > Pseudomonadota > Alphaproteobacteria > Rhizobiales > Xanthobacteraceae > Bradyrhizobium > Bradyrhizobium algeriense. The sequence continues at coordinate 152,415 of NZ_PYCN01000018.1, forward strand.
AACCTGTGTCATCACGGCGCGCATCCCTACCATATCATGGAACGAATGTTTGCACGGTGTAGCAAGGTGTGTTGCAAAGTAACAAAGCGGGTGGGAAGACAGCTCGCCGGGCAACCTAGGCCGCCTATGAGTCCCCAAACGGCCAGAAATGACTCGAGATTCGTTTCCCGCGCGACCCGGTAGACGGTGGCCCAAACGCGCGGACTCACCAGTGAGTCTCGTTGGGCTTCCTAGGACCTTCGCGGGCAAAGGACTGCCAGCGCGATTCCCAATGGCCCGGCGACCCGAGAGGATGCCCTGAAAACGTTTTTGCCGGCCCCGCCAAACCTAGAGGAACTGGGGCTTCAAGGAGGCTTATTTCCAGTTGTTATTAAGGTATCAGAGCGGGCCGGACGCATCGATAGCGTGCAGGCATCGGACCACGTGGAGGCCCCAACGGAGCGCCGAGGGACTCGTCGGCGGGCCTGAGTCCTTTCCAGCCGCGTCCGAGCAAGTCGCACCAGTGAGTCCCGTAGAGGATCCGAGGGCACTTGGGACGGCCCTCGTCTCAAGTCGGTCTAAATAGGCACCATCGGTTTTTGCGGGGATAGTTAGGCTCGTGATTGCGAACCAATCCACACCCACGACGGGCCGTATTCAAGTAGGCCCAACGGCCCGAAGGGATTGATAATTTGCCGCTCGTGTCTGGCGCTGCTTTCATCGCACGATGCCCCGACGCAGATACACGAAATGGGCCGGTCATTTTCCACCGGGGAGCCCCGCCGAGTGGATCGCAGGCGGTCACGTCACCTGCAACATTCAGTGCCTCAATGGGGACTGCAAACGCACCGTGGACTTTAGGCTCGACAGATTTCCCTTGGATCGCCCTTGGTCGCGTGTGGGCTGGTGTCTCGTCTGCACCGAATGTGGAGGGGCGGGATCGGTGAACATCGTTCCGAACTGGCATGACACGATTAAGCACGCGGTGCCCTTCAGCAAGGGATGGTGCACCTGATCAGAGTATGCGGATTTGCGATGATAAAAGGAGCGGGTTTTAAGCAGGTGAGCGGCCCATCGAAAGTGATATCTTGCCGCCTGTGCGAAGGTGCGAAACTATGCTCCGTGTGAGGGGAGCGTCGGGGGATGAACTATCTAATAGTTGCTGCTGCCGTGCTGGCCATTGTCGGCTACGTCTGCTTCCTCGTGATCCAGGCGGTCTCTCAGGGGGTTAATTCAGTTTCAAAGTCGCTCGACGAACAGAAGCGAGCCCGTGAGAAGATCAAAGCCGAACGTGCAGCGAGCGAAGAACGAACACGAACCTTGGCCCTTGCCGCGGCGGAGCAAGAGCTAATTGAGGATTATCGAGCACAAAACCCAGTCAGGATCGTCGGTATTCCCAACCCGGATGCCTTTCGTAACGTCTTCGCGCTTCTGGATGATTACGTTGTATTGGCGAATGGTCATCGCCCCCAACTCCCTCAGTACGTCGACAAAAGGTTCCGTGCACTAGTATATCCATCCAACATGTTCGACTTGGTTCGTCCGCATCCCGGCACGTTGTCGAACACCGAGCCTCGAAAGATTACGCTTACATCAGAAGACGTGGTTATGAGGGGAGGCTTGGACGCTTCACATTTTTACTCCCGTGCTAGTGGTGCGTGCGACTTCCCTTGCGAGCCTGCAAGTTATCGGTACTTGCCGACTGAAGCGCCCAAAGCGAAGCCAACTTTTCCCAACGTGAAAATTCCACCGAAAACTCCGGTTCGGCTGGTTGGAGTTAATGGAGTAGAAATGGACGCTCACGACGAGCTTCAGGCGAAAGCTTATCAGGCTGAGTTCGCGCGCGTTGCCAATCTTAGTTCACTAGCGTCTCAAGTCCAAACGTCGTTCGACCAGAAACACGCGGCGGCTCTCGAGGCTCAGGAGCTGATGGAGATTTACTTGGGAGATTTGTCGTTGAAGTGGCGAGATGCTGAAACCGCCCTTCTTCAAGAGTTCGAGCAAACAAAAATGAAATACGAACGGGAGTGCCAAAAAGCTACTCAGCCCATCAAGTCAGTACAAGAAGGGTATCGAGAACGAACCCAAAGTGGTGTGCGTGCTCATTTTGAGTTGGCGCTTTGTAACCTGCCTCTTCCTGTTCCTAAGGATTATCCTTGGAAAGTACTTTACGATCAGCAGGAGCGTGTACTTCAGGTAAACCAGTGCGTTCCATCACTTCCTGATGTCTCAGTTGTGCGCACGGACAGCAAGCGGCCTCCAGCCAAACGGGATGCGGAGGCTGTTCATCGTCGATACATTCCAGCCGTCGCCCTGCAGCTGGCGCATCATGTTGCCCGGAATGACCTTCGCGATGATGTCGATAGGATAGCCGTGAATTGTTGGTCGAGGTTTTTTGATCCCGCTTCGGGTAAATTGAAAGATGCGTTTGTTGCATCTCTCGCCGTATCGAAACACGACGTCGTTGAAATTAACCTACAACGAGCTGATGCGCTGGAAGCGTTTCGAGCGCTCAAGGGTGCATACGTGTATAACGTCGCCGAAGTAGTTCCGATAGAACCCGCAATTCGGCTGGACAAAGAGGACGAAAGGTTCGTTGCGGGCAGGGATGTCCTCGACGGGATGGCTCAAGGGCAGAACCTTGCAGCTATGGACTGGCAGGACTTTGAACATTTAATTCGAGAGCTGCTCGCAAAAGAATACGCAGGCAAGAGCGCTGAGGTGAAGATAACGCGGGCCAGTCGAGACCGAGGTGTAGACGCAGTCATCTTCAATTCAGACCCGCTGCACGGCGGAAAAATTGTAGTACAGGCGAAGCGTTATTCCAACACGGTAGACGTAGCCGCCGTGCGGGAGCTTTACGGCACCGTTATGAACGAAGGGGCAAACAGAGGTATCCTCGTTACAACAAGCCATTTCGGGCGGGATGCGCACGAGTGGGCTGCGAACAAGCCACTGTCGTTAATTGACGGCCAAAACCTCTTGGCCCTTCTGACTAAGCATGGTTATTCATTCAGAATTGAGCCCGCTGCGTGATTACCCAAGCCGGGTTCACTCACTTCCGAAATTAATTCTGTCGTGAGTTCGGGCGGCGGCGGGGGCCACTAAGCAAAGGAACTTGAAATCGAGTTCGCCAACTCGTCCATTTGGGACCCCGGTGGTCGAAAGGAGACCCTTCGTTTCTCGCGCTCGGAAAGGCTAATCCTGTGTAGCCGCCCGAATGTCGTTGAGCACCGCAAGCGTCATATCGCTCACGTCACCTTTTCGGCCCTTCACCATTTCCGTGTACACGCCGAGCGCCCCAATAAACTGTTTCGGGGGGAGCACGTCGCTCTCTTCAAGGCAGTTGATAAGCACCTGGAACTCCGCGACCATAGCCGCTCCGTATGCTGCAATGACTTCACCTTCGGGCGAGAGTTTTCCGGTCATCATGTCCTCCTCTCTATGTGGACCAAGGTACGTGATGACACCCCAATGACCATGGTGGCGAATGTCCGCTATTGAGGGCTGAACGGAAATGGCTCAGAGGGGACCGAAGGTCAGTCGTTGACCCACAGCGGACCGTGCAGGCGAAACTGATGGCCGGAACATGCTTGCGGGTGCTGTTCACGGTTCCTCCGGCGGAGTTTCCGAGAAGTTGATGCCGGTCAGATTACCGTTGCCATGGCGCGGCTTCATAAACCTCGCCTCAATGAACTTCAACCGCCCGCTCTTCAGGTCGGCCTGCAGCGCCCAGTATGCAGCCTCGGGCAAGTAGGCGGAAAACGATCTGCTATCGTTGCGGAGGTGCATATTGAGTAGGAACGGCCTTTCCGGAACAGTCTGACCCTTGCTAATGCGCGGCCAGCCCTTTTCGTCAGGATCATCGACGCGAGCATATTGGCGCGAGCACATGAGTGAGCAGGTCACTTCTCTGCCGAGGTGCTTGGGCATGTCGGGTGTCGTCTTAACGATGCCGCAAAGCACATCGGTGATCGCCTCGTCCGAAACGCCATCGCCGTGATTGTGCACATAGTAGCTCACCGTGACCGATTTCACAGTCGCAAGCAGCATGTGATCGGGCTCCGGCAGCGGTTTGCGCTTGCGTCGTCGTTCCTCTTTCGTCACGCCCTCGTTCCCCCTCATGGATGACACTGACTGTCGGCGATGGCATAGAAGCCGGTGATCGCAGCAGAAGGTCGGAAATGGGGATGCATGGACAAAGGAGCCGAGACTTCCGCATTTGGCCTTAGCGGACCTTGACCTGCCGTCGCCCCATGCCAGCTTTTGCCCCCCATCGGACATCCAATTTGAAGTCGCTATCGAAGGCATCGTGGATATAAAAGGTTTCGGGAAGGCTTTTGCGAGAAAGGTGGGAGGAAAATGTTCGGTTGGGACGGAAGGATCGGTTGGGGCGCACGCAAAGACATTGCCTTCCATGAGTGTGGTCATGCCGTCGCCCGCGTTTTGTCGATAGGGCGCGTGGGCATCACCAACGCGAATGCTATCCGTTGGATACAGATAGACGGGGGCAATCCACATGTCTCCGTGATGGCGCTACCACACATGCCTGGGCTCAAGGAAGCTGGAGAACGTCTCGGCATCATGGAAGGCACGCCGTGGACTCTGGAACAGCGACTCACCATATTTTCCCTCAGGAAAATTGATCCACTAGAATGGGCGAGAGTGCGTTTTTTCGAGACCGCCGCTGGCGCAGCGGCTGAAGCGAAGTTTAGGCAAGTCCCCTTTGACTCCGTCTGGTGGGACAATCAGTGCAGCGACGACCGCGCGTTGGTCTCCAGAACCTGTGAAGAGGTCGGATTGAACGAACAGGAGGCAAAACGACTTTTTTGGGAGCAATCCAAGGAGGCGTGCGCCGCAATGGATCAGGCCGACGTGTGGCGGGCCGTTACCGCTTTGGCTGGTCAGTTGCCCTCCTCTGGGCGTATGGAAGGTGCCACTGCCATCTTTATCATTCAAAATGCATTGAACGGGCACTCTAGCGAGCCTGGGTCAGCAATTTGATGACCGCTACTGGCACGAAACCGACTAGCCGAGCCGTTCGGCTGATGTCCGTTGATCGGGGCAAAGCAGAAGGGGCGTTCGCAGCCGTCAAGGCAGCTTTTGACCCCGAGGGGACATCGACACCTAGCTCTGTATTTGCGTCATTTATCGCGTTCTGGCGAGCTACAAAGTACTTCAAGCATTTCGCAAAAAGCAGCTTCTCAAAAGTACGAAGAAGGATGCAGTATGGCTGGCGAAGACAAAAATGTTGATGAGAGCACCTCAGTCAGCAGAGAGGACCTCCAGGCACTTGTGGAGGGTACCAAAGTACTTTTGCTGGATGGTGAAGCGAGCAGTGCAATCCGGTACACTTCCCTGCTCGAAGAACATCTTCGGATTGCGCTTTGTTCAAAGATGCCGAACATGGATCGAAAAATGGAGGGGATTCTTTTCGAGGGCTACGGTCCCTTGAGCACCCTTAGGAGCAAGATCGACATCGCGTTGGCCTTGGATGTACTTACGGAAGCGCTGCACCGGGACGCGCAAACAGTCCGCAAGATCAGGAACAAGTTTGCTCATTCATCAAAGAATCTTGGACTCAGCTCGGATACGTTAGTCCAACTGTGCAGAAACCTGAGTACATTTGATGCTGGTGAGAAGCGTCTCATGAAGATATTTGGTGCTGCGATACAAAAGATCACCGATCATTTGGCAGAACAAATTGAAGTTGGCCTGAAGGAAGCGAAGGGTCGGTCGTCAATCCTCGCTGCCGCTCTGAAACAAGCATCGGCAGATAAGGCGGTCGTCGGCTGACTATTCGCAATGAGTCGTTCGGTTGTTGGTGATCGGGTGAGGTCTAGTGCCGGTTCGTGGCACTTTGCAGACCTTCCATGGTTGTGGGCAGCTTCCGTATGCGCAAGTAAAGCCGACATAAGAACTACTCAGTTCAGCCTGCTGTCAGCTTGGCGACGGCAGCGGCCCTTAAAGTCAAGGAACTTGAAATCTGGCCACGACCGACGATCCAAAAGGGTCCCATGGTCGCGTAGGCTTTTGCCATCTCGGGCCGTCGATGCTCGCGTGACTCTTCATCTAGAGGCAGGAGTGCCAGCGTCGCAGAAGTTCACCGCGAGTGCGGAGCATCGCTTGCTTCCTCCGACCAAATGGAGCCTTGGACTTCATCTTCAAAGAACAACTCACCCATCGGGCCAATTCGCTTCCTTGGATTGTCTTTCATGACCTCAATCATGCGAGCGGCGAGGCGGTGCCCACGTTCCGTCAGGAAAACGTGACGTAACCGTAGGTCACTGAGCCTGTTATCGACGACGGTAAGAAGGTCGAAACCAGGTTTACGCCTTACGACACGCGAAGTTAGTCGACGCAGGTGCATTGAGACAGTGACCGGTTTTATACCGCAGCGGCGCGCCAGCACAGACACGGGAAGTCCCTCCTCAGCCCAAACGGCCAGGAACGTGTACGCTTGATCGTACGAGAGGTGATAGTAAAGCTCCTGCAGCACCTGAAGTGCTATGGCAAAACGCAGAACTAAAACTCGCTGCCGAGATGATAGCTCATGAAATTGGTCTTGAAGTTCATTAGGCACCGGGCGCTCCTTCATGTGAGGCTCGGAATAAAGCAGACCAGCACTCGTACTAATAGATTACTCTCTGGCAGCTACTTGCGACCTTCGCTGACACATGCGGGATGGGCTTCTTAAGAGCGTGAGCCGCCGCGACCATGCGAGCTGGATGCAAATCCCCGTGGCACACATTGCAGCCGTAAGCTCGGCGGCGGCAGCAGCCTTTAACCGAAGGAACTTGAAACCGCATCGTCAGTGATGTTCAAAAAGGGTCCCATGGGACGAGATGGGACCCAAATTTCTGAGGGGGGTGGGCGGGGTGGGAGACGTTCTGCCGGTGCATGGTAGTACCCCTAGCGCGCTCAAGGATGTTGCTCGCGAACTTTGCTTGCCGTTGGCCACCGGCTACCGTCGCAACACCTCGAAGTTTGAGCGCGTTTGAAGACCCGCACACGAGCGCCTTACTTCGGTCGCGTAATAAAGCGGGTGCTCAAACGAATAGACACCCATTTGGATTGGAATGAAGTCGACTCTTAAAATGGTATCTTAATCGCCAGCAGTGCGCCGACGCGCCACTTCGAAGAACCGTTCGACAAGCTCAGAGTTGCCGAGTTCGGAGGTGTCGGGTTCAGCTTCCGAGAGATGACCTAGAAAACCTACCGCTTGTGTCTCTTCGCGCTCTCCAACTTGAAGGCCTGCGTGATCCGATAATGACGCAATCTCTTCAAGGCTCAACCGCTTGAGGAGCTGAAGGCTCCGTTGAATGATTTGACCATAAAGCTCCTTGAGCTCGGCATCTTCTAAGCGGATGTCTCTGGTCTGCTGCAGAAAGGTTCGAAGTGTTGCTGCTGCTTGTTCCGAAGGATCGTTCACAGCCTGCAACTGGGCTGCCGTCGGAAAACTGTAAGATGACGGGAGCGTTTCGAGTGCGCGCCTGATTTCTGGAGTCGAAAATAGCTTCTTCAGCTTCTCAACTGATGTTCGATCACTTTCCCCGAGAACATTTCGGTCGGTTTCTCTGATAGCATTCCGATCAACAATGAAGCGGCCCAAGACAAAGAAGGTGCAACCGATACCGATGAGTGTAAATCCGATCCACGGAGGCGTGTCCGGAATTGTAACTGTAAGACCAAAAAGTTGCCCTATGGGCTGTACCAGATATTGGACCATTCCCGTCAAAGCCGCTGTGCCTGCGGCGATAAGCAGGAGAGCCCCGCGGTTCCAAGCGTTGCCGAGAAGCAGTCTAACGAACTTAAGGATAAAGTCCCGCACGATAGCCCCCGACTCGAAGGTATCACAACCTGAAGGTTGATATAAGGTTACATCTCTATCAAGCTGTAGTGCCCCCAAAGCGCTTTTGGCGGTCGCCTTTGAAGGGCTGAACGCGGCAGCTTTGGCCATTTCGAGCACTGAGGCTACGAGCAATGAACCTGAATACAGCAACGCTTTATTGGGACCGCGTCACTTGGAGACAGACACTTCACACCGAGCGGCAGATGTCGCTTCGCCTTCAAGCCACAGTTCAAGAGAGCGGTCGGGATCTGATCATTGAGAAAGCTGGCCGAATGGAAGGGATGCGAACCGAACTAGCGATTGTACGAGGACATCACGACTGGAAGGTACCCGAAATCCCGCGAGAGGCGCGCGGCTATTTTTCCTACTTTGGGGAGAGCGCGGAAGATGACTTCGGGCAGTTTCTCAGCGGCGGGGTTGCTATACCGGAAGCGCTATTTGACGACATTTGGCAGCGGCTAAAGCTCGGAGGACATTCAAGCGCAACGGTTGGTCTCGAACTAGGACCCTTTGATTTTGATGGTTTCGAAGAGTGGACTTGGAAACGCAGCACGAACCCGTTTCTCATCATTCATCAAGCGGAGTTCAACTTTGTTCGCGAAGAGAAGCTGACGCAAAACCTTGGTAATTAGCTCTCCATCCTACGGCCTTGAGTCGTGCGTCCGTTCGGAGGTCCGTATTCGAGCGGCTTCCTCATTGCAACCGCAGAACCTTAGGATCACTTAGGGGACCTGCGGGAAACTGAACGCTGCTGCTGTAACCTCGGCGGCGGCGGGGGGCCTTAAGGTCGAGGAACTCGAAATCGCTCGAAGACTGCGGGCCATTAGGGTCCCATATCGCCAGATGGGACCCGTTGATTTTCACTGGCTGCCTCCGAGCGTTGCTCTCACATGCACCGCACTGCCATCCAGACCCCAATGCCCCCAACGATCACCGCGAGCCCAATGCGCTCAAACGCGACCAAGATGGTGGCGAGAAAGACTAAGTGCCGTTCCGTCGACTATGTGCATGATAGCCCCTATGTGCGCTCAAGGATGTTGCTGATAGACTTCGCGTGCCATGCGCCTAACGTGCGGCCAGCATGAGCTTGATGGCCGTGGCGGCATACGGATTACCTGCCTTGGTCCTATGGCCCGCATCTGCGAGGGCTGCGGAGATTTCACGAAGCGACCGTTTGCCCCCCTTGGGTCGAGCCCGAGCTAGCTTGCGGGCCAATTCGACGGTCTTGGGCCTCTCTTCGGCAATCGACTTGCGACCCTCGACCTTGACGCCAGCGCGGCGCTTACGGTCTCGCGCGCCTCTGAGTTTCGCCACCAGCATAGCCTTCTCAAATTCGGAGACTGCCCCGAGAACTTGCCGGATAAGACGGGCGGTCGGCGTGTCGTCCAGAAAGGATGTCGGGCTATCGGCGGCTATGAGGTCGATGCCGCGCGCCCTCAACATTGCAAAGCCCACCTCCTGGACCATTAGGTCACGAGCAAATCTGTTGGCGGTCTCCACGACGATGGTTTTGGTCCCGTTTGCCTCAAGCGCTTCCAGCATCGCCGCAAAGCCGGGCCTTGTGTCGATAGGATCGGAGCCTTTCACCGCTTCATCGTTATAGGTGCCTACCAGCTCGACACCTGAGCGTTTGGCATAGGTCTCAATGGCTTCATGCTGCCTGCGCCCGCTGTCTTTGTCCTCACCGATGTTGGTGGCTGAGGAAGTCCTCAAATAGGCGAACGCCCGAACCGATTGTGCTGCTTTTCCCATTGGTTAGCTCTTTCAAGTGTATCGTATTCCTGAGAATTAGATACGGCGGACCGGCAAAATTCAATGCACAACTTTGAATCCCTGTGATTCCGATTTGCATGCCTCGATTGGTCATGCCCAACTACTGGAAAGGATTTCGCTGAGGCTGTTTGGAGAAATGCATGAGCTACTGGGATGATCGTCCAGCGTCAGCAAGCAATATCCGTCACTACACGCGCGAAACTGGCTGGAGTGCATATGACGATGCCAAAAATGACAAAGGCGAAGTGGTTGAACGTGGCAGTTCGCACTTAGTCGAGCAATCTTTGACTGCCGTTCTAAACGCTTCGAACCTCCTCCTCCTGACTGGGGCAGGCTCTTCCTTCTGTGCCAAGAACACCGGGCCAGACGGGCTTAGGGCGCCCGGCATGAAGGACCTTTGGGATGCTGTCGCGTCAGCGACAACGCAGCGCACGATTGATCAAATCTCTGGCTATATGCCCCTCTCAAAACCAATCGTCGCTGAAAAGAACATCGAAAAATTTCTAACTCACTGCAAAATCTACCTTGAGCTATTTGGGCCTGAAAAGGCGCAAGACGTTCTTGAATTCATAGCACTGGCCGAAAAGACCATCGCGTCCCGTGTTGATTTCGTGAGTGACGACACGGACCTATCTGCGCATCAGGCTATTTTGCGGAAAATTGCGCGGCGCGGGGCAAGGAAACCGCGGGCACGAGTGTTCACCACAAATTACGACTTGGCCTTTGAGTACGCCGCCAGAGCACTCCGCTTCACCGTGATCGACGGATTTTCCCATTCAATGCCGCAAGTTTACGACCGGGGGCATTTCTCATACGACATCGTACGTCGAGAGGCTGCCAGCGAGGGAGCGGACTACATCGAGAGTGTTTTTCTTCTGCACAAGCTCCATGGCTCGATAGACTGGCGACGCAAAGGCACGGAATTGATACGGTCCCGCAGTGAAGCGGACGGGGCCGCAGCTCTCATATATCCACGAGACAGCAAATATCAGGAGGCGTTCGAGACGCCTTACTTGGATATGATGTCCGCGCTGCAGACGGCCTTGCGCGAACCGGACACCGCCTTGATCGTTTCTGGATTTGGCTTCAATGACGATCACATCAGTAAGCCGATAATGGCCGCGCTTGAGGCCAACATGAGGCTACGCATCGTGGCGTGTGACATCGCATTCCTGGCTGACGAGGAGTTGGACAAGGATCAATTTGCGCTGGCGACGACTGCCCAAGCACGACCGAATGTCAGCGCGTGCTTCTCTAAGCTAAAACGTCTTGCTGATATTGGCGATCAACGAATAACGCTATTGAATGGCCGCTTTGATGATCTTGCGCAGGCTATCCCCGACCTCGTCGCTCAAACGGAGCGTGAGCGTCACGCGGAACGGATTAAGGTTTTGAACGAGCCTGCACCGGGCGACGCGAAATGACCTTGCACAGCCTTGTCGATCCAAGCTGCTACGTCGGGACGATCACGCTTGTTGGTGCGGCCATCGCGCAAGCCAATCTGCCTCAGGCCGCTGCTCATCCAGAACGTCGATCCCTTGCACGCGGTGTTGTCGGCGATTTCGTGTTTGTAGACTGTGAAAGTGCCAAGCTTTTGGGAAGGATTATCGAGGTTAAGCTTCCCGATAATGAGCGCTTGAGTGTGGAGCCAACGATGGGAGCTGCGCCTGTGCCGCATCCTATTGGAAGGATTCAGCTCCTTGCTTCCGTTGATCAAAAGCAAAGTAAGCTCGTTCGTGGCCTGAGGACGCATCCTCGCGTGGGTGACGCCGTCTATTTGGCTCCGCCTGAATTGTTCGGAGAACTGGCGGCAAATGCGCTATCGAGTGAGGGGCAGCTCTCGATTGATCTCGGCTATTTGAGCGCCGGTAGTGGAATGCATTTGCGGCTGCCTCCCGAGAAATTGTTTGGCCGTCACTGCGGTGTGTTTGGTGCGACGGGCGGTGGTAAGAGTTGGACCATTGCTACTCTTCTGGACCAGATCAAAGCCAGTGGCGGAAAATGTGTACTCTTTGACCCCACAGGCGAGTTCGCCGGCCTGCCGTCGATTTCAAAACACTATGCCTTCAACGAAGGGGAAGATGGAACGCAGCGAGTGCACTTCCCTTACACCCAAACAACCGAGGAGGATCTCTTCGCCTTATTTCGTCCGTCAGGTCAGTCACAAGGTCCGAAACTCAGAGAGGCGATTCGGAGCCTCAAGTTGGTTCGTGCATGTCGGGGACAACCGCCCGAGGGTGTCGTGTTCACGCAGCGCGGCACCATCGAAAAAGCGTTCCAACCAAGAGAGCCCTTTCTTAATGCGATTGATCTGCACAGAGACGCGATCAACTCTCCTCTATGCAACTTTAGAATCGAAGGTCTGGCAGAACAGCTAAGTGCGGAATGCGTGTGGTCTAGCGGTCAAGGCGTTAATGCGAATAGTTGGGGTGGACCGGATAATTCGGTGGCGCACTGCGAAACCCTTGTTGCTCGCATCCGAACATTAATTGGCACTCATCAACTATCGTGCATTTTTGAAACGGCCGGAACCTCGTTGGTTGAGGTGCTAACGAAGTTTTTTGAAGAAGACGAAGATGACATCATCCGTATCTCGTTTCGGTCTGTGCACTTCGAGCACAATACCCGAGAAATCCTTCTCAACGTAATTGGTCGCTATCTTCTAAGTGAGGCGAGGAGGGGGTTGTTTCGAAAGCGTCCCGTTATCGCTATTCTCGACGAGGCGCATCAGTTTCTCGGAACGACCGTTGGAGACGAATACGCCAGTGTGAAGCTGGAATCCTTCGGCATCGTTGCAAAGGAAGGGAGAAAGTACGGACTGACCGCCGTAATGGCGACGCAGCGCCCCAGAGATATCCCTCACGACGTTCTAAGCCAGTTGGGTACGCTGATCGTGCATCGTCTGACTAACGATGAGGATCGTCACGCGGTCGAGCGCGCTTGCGGGGATTTAGATAAGAACGCCGCAATGTTCATTCCCACGCTTGCACCTGGTGAAGCGATAATCGTGGGGCCTGACCTTCCAGCTCCTATGCCGGTTCAAATCCACGAGCCCCGAGTTCCTCCTGATTCCAAAGGGCCCGACTACAACAAGTTCTGGCGAGGACGGAAGGCGAACTAATCGCCGGGTATTGTTGCTGCAGCATCGGCCGGCCAGCGCCTGAGGTCTTCTGCCGCCGAGCGGGCATTGTCATAGTCGCGGCGGAAGCCAGCGAAGTCCGCACCGTAAATCTTGTCCCCACAGTCGTGCCCGACCAAGAAACGGCTCCCAGTCTGCGTTTTTACAACGTAGCCGGCGAGATGATTGGGGTATCGACAATGCGCGCAACGGATAAAGGCTCTTTTGGACCCCCGGAAGTCGTAGGCGTACTCCACGATTGGAGAGCACCGGAAGTGTCGGGAACCTCCTCCAGAAGACCAGTTAGGCTCTCCGGGTCGGAGGTTGTGAACGATATGTCCAGTAGCTGTTCGTCGCTAAGCGAGCGCCAGTAAGTATTGGTCGCGATGGCCGCTTGAGGCCCACCGCGCGTGCTTCTTTCGGGCATGACAATCTCCGGCCGCGAATCGAATCGGCAACTGGTGGAGATTGTACAACCGCTCAGAACCCAGCTTCCAAAAAATACCAAAAGGCAGGTACAAAAGACGAGATTGCGGTAGCGAAAACGTTAGGTTTATCAAAGACGAAGCTGGTGTCAGGCACTACCCACCGAACTGTCGCTCATTTTCCCGGGACGCCCGCTTGGCCTCCACACGCTCTCGCGAGAGCTCCAGCGAAGCCGCGTGCGCAATGGAAGCCGTTCTCACGGGCTGTACGTGGCGCTCAATACCCCCGACCTATGTCCGCGCCGGACCTAGCATTACAGTTGCGTTCTTGGAAGGTTTCTGAATCCATGGGCAACCATGATTCGGAGATCGTGGACGCGGGCAGCGTCGATTGAGGAGACGCTTGCGTTGTGGGCGGCGTCGCTTCGAGAGATCAAGAAGCTGATACGTCCG
>NZ_PYCN01000188.1 GCF_003062295.1 Bradyrhizobium algeriense
TGCGCCCTCCGCTTGCGATGTGAGGTTTGTGCCATCGCCTGATGCGCGCGTCGCCAAGCAGACCAGGCGATGACAAAGGCAGGCTCGATCCGGCGTTGCTGGAGGCGTGTGGCGACGCGGCGGATTTCCTGGACAGACCAGCGTACCAACGCTGCAGCCTGGCTTCGTCTCGACTTTTTTGGGGTGAGGTGAAGCGGTTGGCGCGCTCGCGCACCACCGCCATCATGGCCAAGGCCAGCATCACCAGCGACACATGCCGATGCCAGCCGTGCCACGAGCGCGTCTCATTGTGCGTCAGCCCCAGCTCCGTCTTGGCGGTCTCGAAGGCATCCTCAATCGCCCAGCGTTGGCCCTCCACCCGCACCAGCGTGTCGATCGGCGTGCCGGCCGGACACCAGGTCGAGAAGAACGCCAGGTCCTCATCACTGAGGCTGCGTCGGATCAGCAGGCCACGCGTCCACAGGCCGGTGAGGTTGTCGTTGTACTCCTCCGCCTCAAGATCAGCGAGTTCGAGATAAGCCCAGTCGTACAGGCGTGCTCCCTTCGTGCCGTCGCCCGCCGACAGGCGCGTCCAAGCCTCGGGCGCAAGAGCCTGCGCAATCTTCTCGGCCGTGCCGGCCACTTCGGGTTTGTCGATCCAGGACGAGAACT
>NZ_PYCN01000189.1 GCF_003062295.1 Bradyrhizobium algeriense
ATTGATGCGTTTGAAGACAATGACACCGACTACCCATCACGGGTCATCGACTGGACCGTGACTGCGCTCCACTTGGGGGGCGCCGATGCCGCCTACCGCGTAGGCATGCAGTACCATGCTGGCGACATTGTTGATGAGGATCGATACGAAGCGGCGCGGTGGTTCAGGGTTGCCGCCGAACTCGGACACGCGGAAGCCGCTCACCTTCTCGGCGACTTCCTGGAGAGCTGCTGGATTTGGAACGGTGACCTTGAGGCTGGGTTAGAAGCGGCGAAGTGGTATCAGGTCGCCGTCGACAGGGGACACGCCCCAGCCCAGGCGGCTCAGGCTAAGCTGCACATGTGGCTTGCAGAGCACTATGACCCTGCGGACGGTGAGGAGCCCAATCCGGCCGAGGCCTTGCGCTGGTACAACCTGGCGGCAGCTTCCGGTCACGTGGACGCGCAGTTTCGCTTGGCCCAAATTCTCGCTGAGGAAAGCCCGGACACGAATTCCGTCATCGCCTTCTCGTGGTTTCTCAAGGCCGCAACCCAAGGCCACGCCGAGGCGCAGTGGCATGTGGCCACAATGTACGCGGACGGGAACGGCGTGACCCGAGACTTGGGAGAGGCCGCCCGTTGGTTCCGGGCGGCGGCGGAACAGG
>NZ_PYCN01000190.1 GCF_003062295.1 Bradyrhizobium algeriense
TCGTCGATGCGGCGGCCGAGACACTGGCGCTGCAGCACGCTGATCTCGCACTCGACCATGTTGAGCCAACTGGCGTGTTTCGGGGTGCAGTGGAATTCGAGGCGACGCAGGATGCGACGGGCCTCGGCGGGCGCAAATGCTTGATACAGCGCGCCGGCGGTGTGGATCGACAGATTGTCCTGCACGACACGGATACAGGCGGCATCGGGATAATGGACGTCGACGAGTTCACGCATGCAGTGGGCGTAGTCCACGGCGGCGCGGCGGTCTGTTATCTTGACGTTGCGCCAGCCGCGATGCGGATCGAAGGTGACGAAGAGATTGACGGTGCCGTTGCGGCGGTACTCATAATCGTAGCGCTCGCGCTGTCCGGGCCTGGCCGGGATCGGCTGACGCACCTCGCCGATGAGCTGGACGGGGGTCTCGTCGAAGCAGACCAGCGGCCGCTCGGAATCCGGCGCCTCGGAATAGAGATCGAGCACGTCCTCCATGCGGGCGACGTATTCGCCGTCGAATGGGGAATGCACCACATGTCCCTGCGCCATGGCTTGAGGTCGTTCTCGGCCAGCCGGCGACGCACGGTCTCGCCCGACAGGCTGTCGTGATCGGTGAGCTTGACCATCGTGTCGGCCAGCAGCGTC
>NZ_PYCN01000191.1 GCF_003062295.1 Bradyrhizobium algeriense
ATCGGTCGTCTAGATTAGCGTTTTCTTGGTTCGAATCATATCAGGCGGCGTCGGCGAGTTTGTAGGACCACGTGTGGATGACCGGATGGCGATTGACGTCGTCGATACCGGCCATGATGCGCTCCTTGAGTTCGTGTTTTGAGGCCACCCGGATGTGGCGGAGGACTGAACGGGCGAACTTGGAGAAGAATCCCTCGATGAGATTGAGCCATGAGCCGTGCTTGGGCGTGAAGGTGAGCTCGAAGCGCCCGCTTGGTCGAGTGGCGAGCCAGGCTCTGGTTTCTCGCGAGATGTGCGCGGAATGATTGTCGAGGATCAACTTGATCGCAGTGTTCGGCGGATAGGCGGCATCGATAAGATAAGTCTGAGGAACTCGACGAACTCTCGACTGCGATGGCGATCTTTGACAAGGGCGTGGACCTTGCCGGTGAGCAGATCAATCCCAGCCAACAGGCTGAGCGTGCCATGGCGTTTGTATTCATATTTTTGCTTCCCGGTCGACCGCCGCTCGCCGACGAGCCAGACCTCGTCGCCAGGCATGCACTGCATACGGTTATTGATCATCCGGTGCTTATGGCCATCCGCAACGCGGACACGGCGGGCCGTGAAGAGACATGTCAGCCGACCTTTGGTGCCCC
>NZ_PYCN01000192.1 GCF_003062295.1 Bradyrhizobium algeriense
GTGATGGACAATCTGTCGACGCACACGCCCGGGTCGCTCTACGAGGCTTTCCCGGCCGCGGAAGCGCATCGCCTCCTGGAGCGGCTGGAGTTCCACTTCACTCCCAAGCACGCGAGTTGGTTGAACATGGTCGAAATCGAGATCGGGGTGCTCAAGGGCCAGTGCCTGGACCGGCGGATCGACACGCGCGAGGGGCTCGAGCGGGAAATCGCGGCTTGGGAGCGCGAGCGCAACGCCGGCGGCGCACGCATCACATGGATGTTCACGACCGAAAAGGCCCGGGCCAAAATGAGCCGCGCCTATCCTAAACTCGCCCCTCTCGAGCCACTCGCCAAAGGGTCATAATCACTGTGCCGAGGATCTAGCCTCACCAGAGGCAATCACAATGCTTGCCGAACGCAATGACCTCGATGAGGCAATCATCACTGCCACACCGGCAGATATCCGCTTCCAGCAGCATCTTATCTCCGCGAACGCAGAGCTGCAGCACGCTGTCTCAACTCTGGAAGGCTTCGATCCTCAATTGCAGCCTGAGCTTCAGAAAATCGCCGAGTCGGTAGTGAAGCGCTCCAACATCGTCAAAATCAGCATTGATGCGGCTATGGCCGGCACTACGACGGAGTAGTCTCA
>NZ_PYCN01000193.1 GCF_003062295.1 Bradyrhizobium algeriense
GGTCCTGAAGAAAGCCTCTGCCAAGGGAAAGCGGCGGGGAAAGCCGGTGACGATCGTCTCCTGCGACGAGAAGCCGGGAATCCAGGCCATCGCAACGACGGCGCCGGATTTGCCGCCCAAGCCTGGCGTCCACGCCACCTTTGCGCGCGATCATGAATACAAACGCCATGGCACGCTCAGCCTGTTGGCTGGGATTGATCTGCTCACCGGCAAGGTCCACGCCCTTGTCAAAGATCGCCACCGCAGTCGAGAGTTCATCGAGTTCCTCAGACTTATCGATGCCGCCTATCCGCCGGACACTGCGATCAAATTGATCCTCGACAATCATTCCGCGCACATCTCGCGAGAAACCAGAGCCTGGCTCGCCACTCGACCAAGCGGGCGCTTCGAGCTCACCTTCACCCCCAAGCACGGCTCGTGGCTCAATCTCATCGAGGGGTTCTTCTCCAAGTTCGCCCGTTCAGTCCTGCGCCACATCCGGGTGACTTCAAAACACGAGCTTAAGGAGCGCATCATGGCCGGTATCGACGACGTCAATCGCCATCCGGTCATCCACACGTGGTCCTACAAACTCGCCGACGCCGCCTGATATGATTCGAACCAAGAAAACGCTAATCTAGACGACCGAT
>NZ_PYCN01000194.1 GCF_003062295.1 Bradyrhizobium algeriense
AAATTCGGCAACGAGCGAGTGCTGATCGTGAAAACGCCCCTCGACACGGGGCTTCAGCGGCACACGGAAGAGACGCTGGAAAACATGCTCCGCCAGCATGGACGCCAGTACAAGGCGGGCCAGGGCGCGATCGTCGTGATGGACGTGGACGGTGCCGTGCGCACCATCGTCGGCGGGCGGGACTACGGCCAGAGCCAGTTCAACCGTGCCACCGGGGGCCTGCGGCAGCCCGGTTCCTCCTTCAAGCCGTTCGTCTACGCCGCGGCCCTGACCACCAATCCGAAGCTTCGGCCCAACTCGATCGTGGTCGACCGGCCGATCTGCCTCGGCAATTGGTGTCCGCAGAACTATGGTCGCTCCTTCTCCGGCTCGATGCCGCTCGTGTCTGCCTTGGCGCGCTCCATCAACTCTATCCCTGTGATCATGTCGGTGGAGATCGGCAAGGGCAACGCACCCGGTGATGGAGTTCGCGGATCAGCAGGGATTGCTGGGTCTGGGCCTGCTTGCGCTCCTCGATCTCGCTCTGTGCATTGCGGTAGAGGCGGCTGTTCTCGAGCGCGATGGCTGCCTGGGCCGTCAGGCCCGCCAGCAGGCGCTCGGAGCGCCGATTGAACATTCCCG
>NZ_PYCN01000195.1 GCF_003062295.1 Bradyrhizobium algeriense
GAGATGGCACGACTGGACTGGTGGTCATTCATCGAATAAAGAGATCCTGGTTGACAGAGACAAGGATTTCCTTGCCCTGCGGGACACGATGGATGGGAGGGAGGGAGAGGTATTTGTCCAGGATACCCTTACCCTGAGCGCTAAGGGCCCCGACGATATTTGATGCGGCTTGGCCGGCAGGATTGGTGTTGCCTGATCCCGCACCTTCGATAGTGATTGTCGTGCCCGCTCCTCTACCTGACCTGTTGCTGCCGGTCAGAATAGGAAGGATCGAGGGCAACGCGGTGATGGTGCTAATGAGGGCAGCTGCACCTAGCTTCTTGCCGTAGCGGTTGTCCACGTTGCCTTCGATGCCGGCGCGACCAAGCAGGTCCGTGCCTGTAGAGCCGAGCGCGATCGATTTGCCCTCGGGAGTGATGGCTCGGTTCCATGCGATCAGCACGCGGTTCTGCTCGATATCCACCTTATTACTGAAGGCGCCGATCAGGCTTGTCCCCGCCGGCAGCAGAATGCGAGAACCGTCGAAGGAGTATACCGGGTCGATGACCAGGGCTCGAATATTGCCCGGCAGTTCTGTATTAATAGCCGTTTCAAGCACGGCGGAGATTGTCGT
>NZ_PYCN01000196.1 GCF_003062295.1 Bradyrhizobium algeriense
CAAGACCTAATCCCATTCCTCTTCGAGCGCACATAGTTCTGTTAGAACGATTATGGGTTTCTATTCAGTAATCATCGGATGCTGCGTACATATGTCCTTATGCGCTAAGCTGGGTTTATTGCTCTGAACGACCGATAGTAGTTTTATTGCTGGCTTGAATATTTCGGGCGTCGGTGACTGAGAGATCCGTGTGCTCCCGCCTGTTGGCAGAGGAGCATCCCATGCCTCGCTATTTCTTCCATACCTTCAACGGGTCCGCCCATCCCGATACCGAGGGAACCGAGCTCCCCGGGCTCGAGGCGGCGCGTGAGGAAGCCGTCCAGACCGCCGGTGAGATCATTCGTGGTCAGAGCATAAAATCGTGGAAGGGTTCCGATTGGCACATGGAGGTCACCGATGCCGCCGGACAGGCCTTGTTCAGGCTTCGCTTCTCCCTGGAGGAGTTGAGTGGCGAGACCCATAATTTTGCAGGACCTCCCCTATGAAGTCGCATAACGTGTCTTCGACCGTATGCTGCCAAGAATTCCTGTCGGATTCCCACGCGAAGGAGCGCGCCATGGCCCCGTCATCCAAATCCAAGAATGCCGCCGAGGCGGGAAACTAAGCCGAAG
>NZ_PYCN01000197.1 GCF_003062295.1 Bradyrhizobium algeriense
CCCGACGCGCATCGCATCTTGAGGCGGCTGGAGGCCCACTTCACCCCCAAGCACGCAAGCTGGTTTGAACATGGCCGAGATTGAGATCGGGGTGCTCAAGTGAAGTAGTTTGGACTTAATCTGACAGACGGTGTCGTTAGGCTGAGGCATGAGCCGAGGCCGGGCGCGGAGTGGTCGGGGTGCGCAGCGCCCGGCCTCGGGGTTCACAAGGAACATCGTCATGACCAACGAGCAGAAGATCATCCGCGCTAAGGTCGGCCTTTTGGAGCTGGCCAAGCAGCTCGGCAACGTCAGCCAAGCTTGCCACATGATGGGCTACTCCCGCGACAGCTTCTACCGCTTCAAGGAGCTCTATGAGACCGGCGGCGAGATGGCCCTGCAGGAGCTGACGCGCCGTAAGCCGCTGCTGGCCAACCGCACTCCACCGGAGGTGGAGGCCGTCATCGTTGAGCTGTCCCTGGAGCAGCCAGCCTTCGGCCAGATCCGCCTTGCCAACGAGATGCGCAAGCGCGGCCACTCGATCTCGCCGGCTGGCGTGCGCGGAGTGTGGCAGCGGCACGATCTCGAGACGATGAAGAAACGGCTCAAAGCCCTGGAAGCGAAGGTCGCG
>NZ_PYCN01000019.1 GCF_003062295.1 Bradyrhizobium algeriense
GCGCCATCCGCTCCCACGCCGCGTCGCTCAAAACCAACCGATCCATCACACCCAAGACTGCCTCCCCAAAAGCAGTCTTGAATCTGATTTGCCCCTAAATGGGAATCCTTAGAGTCCACACCACCTAGAGCCATGATGGGTATCGCTTCGCTCCACCCATCCTACACGCCCAAACTCACGCCGCCAGATCGACCTTCGTCGCCACCGTCGAATCCGCATTCAACCGGTAGATCACCGGCACGCCGGTTGCGAGTTCGCGCTTCAAAATCTGCTCGGGCGTGAGCTTCTCCAGCACCATGATCAGCGCGCGCAGCGAATTGCCGTGGGCGGCGACCAGCGTGCGTTGTCCGCGCAGCACGCCGGGCAAAATCTCCTGCACGTAATACGGCAGCGCGCGCGCCAGCGTGTCCTTCAGGCTTTCGCCACCGGGCGGCGGCACGTCGTAGGAGCGGCGCCAGACCAGCACCTGGTCCTCGCCCCATTTCTTGCGGGCGTCATCCTTGTTGAGCCCGGAGAGGTCGCCGTAATCGCGTTCGTTGAGCGCGAGGTCCTTCGTCGTCGGCAGTCCGGTCTGCCCGATCTCGGCGAGCATCAGCTTCAGCGTATGCTGGGCGCGCGTCAGGTCCGAGGTGAAGGCAACGTCGAACGTCAGCCCTTGCGCCTTTAATTTGCGGCCGGCCTCCTTGGCCTCAGTAATACCCTGTTCGGTGAGGTCAGGGTCCTTCCAGCCGGTGAACAGGTTCTTCAAATTCCATTCGCTCTGCCCGTGACGCACGAGCACAAGAAGACGTTCGCTCATTGAGTGGATTTTCCGTTGTTCGATTTCTAGAAGTCGGCCAGCCCGAGCACATCGGTCATCGTATAGAAGCCCGGCTTCCTGCCGTGCGCCCACAGCGCGGCTTTCACCGCACCTTGCGCGAACATCGTCCGGTCTTCCGCACGATGGGTCAGTTCGATGCGCTCCATGGAGCCAGCGAAGATCACGCTGTGATCGCCAACAACGGTACCGCCGCGCAAGCTCGCAAAGCCGATATCGCCCGGCCGGCGCGCGCCGGTATGTCCGTCGCGGCCTCGTGCGGAGCGCGCGTGCAGGTCGACGCCGCGGCCGGCGGCAGCGGCCTCGCCGAGCAGGAAGGCGGTGCCCGACGGCGCGTCGATCTTGGCCTTGTGGTGCATTTCGACGATTTCGATGTCGAAGCTTTCGTCCAGCGACTGCGCGACGCGCTTGACCAGCGCAGCGAGCAGATTGATGCCGAGGCTCATATTGCCTGACTGCACCACGACCGCGCGCTCGGTAACACTCTTGATCACGGCCATGTCTGATGCCGACAGGCCGGTGGTTCCGACGATGTGCACGAGCCCGCGCTGGGCGGCAATCGCAACATTGGCAATGGTCGCCGCAGGGACGGTGAAATCCAGAATGCCGTCGGCATTGGCCGACAGCGTCCACAGGTCGGCCGAAAGCTTGATGCCGTTCTCCGGCAGGCCGGCGAGCACGCCGGCATCCTTGCCCAAAAGTTCCGAGCCCGGCGCTTCCAGCGCACCGGTCAAAACCGCGCCCGGCGTTTCCGAAATGACGCGCACCAGCGCGCGGCCCATCCGGCCGCCGGCCCCCGCAACGATCAATCGCATATCGGCCATGGTTTCACCTCTTTACGCCCTATAGCGGGACGAGGCCGTTCCGGCAACCAATCAGGCAGCCATCTGAGGCTTCCGAGCGACCATGCGGACCGGGCTCCGGACGAGCGAGGGGGCAAGCAGGACAGCGATCCTGTCCCTGATATTTCGATCCGGCGATGATCCGTATTGTCGGCGCCCTGTCCGCCGGATCGAACCAGATGCCCCGGAGATCGGCCGCCCCTCGCCACTAGAGAGTGAGTTCCATGTCTTTCTTCAGGACGACCCGGCCGTCGCGCTCGACAACATACGTGGCCTTGTAGGTGCCACGATCCCAGCCGGTCGCCGGACGCTTTCTGCCGGTAAACAACATGTACTGCGCCTTGTTCGCCTGAAGCTGTGGCGCTCGATTTTCGGCGATGACGTTCCCGAGCGGGTCCTTGATCGCCAGTTGTTGAGCGTCGCCCGTCTTCAGGCCGATAACACGAATAAAAGCGACAATCGCCGCTGCGCCGGCGGACGGCACTTCCTTGTCCGCGCTTCCATCCTCGATGGATTCCATCGTCACCGGACCGCTCGCGAAGCCGGCGTTTAGAACGGCTCGCTCCTGATAGGCGAGTTGCGCGTGAAGCGCGGGGTGCCACAGCGGTTCGCCGCTACCGCATGAGCCGGCGGCAGCGCCATAGGCGAAAGGATCGACGACCGCCCCATTGTGCCTGACCGTGAAATGCAGATGAGGATATTCGGTCAGTCCTGAAAGACCTACGCGGCCGAGCGGCTGCCCGGCTTTAACCACGTCGCCGGGCTTCACCACCAGGCTGCCGCTGGCCATATGGCAATACTGGGTTTCCCAGTGCTCCGCATGTTCGATCACAACGCCGTTGCCGCATTCGACATCGCGAACGGCTTCGCGCGCAGATTTGCTAAAGACGCCGTCCGGCGCATCGCCTCGGGTGCGAAGAACGCGACCACTTACGGAAGCGAGGACTTCCACGCCCGCCCTTTGCGACGCCAGTGACGGCAAGCGAAAGTCAGTCCCGTTATGGCCGTCATACGTCAGGGTACCGCACTTGAAGTCTCGCGCTGATGCTGACGGATCGGCATCAATATAATTCTGGATGTAGCAGGTGCGGCCAGGTTCGCAGGCGATTGGCATCCCCAATTGAATGCCCTGGGCGATCACCTCGGAAGAAAGGCCAGAAGAAAGGCCAAGTGTCGCCGCCAAGGCAAAAGTTCGAGAAAAAGCCGCTCGGCGCATGGATTCCCGAGCCATCGTAAGTGGCTTGAGCATCAGTCCAGCGGCCGCCTGCCGGCCGTGTCAAGGTCAACCTCACTGTCGCCGTTCAAGCGGCAATCCGAGGACGCTGCGCCGACGGCCTTGTCGCGCGTCCCGGCGCCGAACGGCGATTGCGTGAGATGATAGAGCAGAAAGAACTCTGCCTGCCGATTGATCCCCAGTTTAAGCATGATGCGCTTGGTGTAGGTTCTGACGGTTGCCTCGGTCAACCGCAGGTCAGCACCGATGTCCCGTGGACTTTGGAACTGAAGAATCCGGGTAATGATCCGCTCTTCGGCCCAGTTCAGGCCGAAGGCGGAGGCAATACGGTGTGCCCCCAGCACCTCATCGAATTGCGGCACGATGACCAACGCTTTTCCCGCGTCGCAATGCATTGGTGCGGCGCCGATCTTGGCGAAGGCAAACTGCTGACGCTCCGTTGAGAGAGGCACCGTTGTGTTCAGCCAAACCTGGCCGGGCCGCGGGGCCAACGCCTCCCGGATTGCCTCCTTCAAATTCTCGGTTACCGGTCCGCTGGACCCTGCGAGGGTGCCGCCATCCACCCTGATAAGGTCGCCCTTTGCCAGCAGCGCCCGTCCACCCTGATTTACCTCATGAACATGCAGGTCTTCGTCAACGACGAGGGCGGGAAAAGCCAGCTTTTCCAGCCATGTTTCTGCGTCTGGATGCTGATCCGGTGACCGCTGGGCAAGGGAATGCGCGGTTTCCCAAACCGTACGCACCGCGCGCGCTAGACAGGGGATTTCGGCCCGAGCGAGCGCGGTCTGCCGCCATCCCGCGACAAACACTATAGTTGACCTGTCGCGAGAGGAAAACCTCCCTATGACGGAATGACTATTTGTTCCTGGCTCGGAGCCGATCAACTTCCGCACAAAAGCGGTGCGCGCGTTGACGGGTTCGAGAAGAGAGCAATCGGCGCCAGCGCCCTTGCGGGCAATTCGCGCGACGGTCGTGGAGCATGACGGATCGATTGTGGCGTGTCCGATCCGAAACTCTTCAATCTCTGACCCGCCCGCGCACGACATGACCGCGACGTAGCAACTCTTGCAATCGAAAAGCTCGGCAACAGCCTTGCCAAAGTATTCCATTGCACTTTGGTTTCGACCTTGCTCCGCAGCCTGTCCTATATGCGGCTCGTCGGCGTCCTGAAAAGGCTCGCCGCACTCAGCGTGATTGACGCGAAATCGATTCTGCCTGAAGGGCAATGCTTTGCTGCTCTCATGCATGGGCGCCTCCCGCAATACTGGTGCAGCCGGACTCATGCCGGCGGCCTAGTGCTCCCTAAACGCGCGGTCGATGCGTAGTTCCATCGGCTGCAGTAGATACTGCGCAAAAGTTCGTTCTCCCGTTTCAACAAATATTTCAACGGGCATTCCGGGTAGCAATGACGAAAGATACGAGGAGGTCGGCGCGTTGATATCGAGCTCCACTTCCGCCATGTAAGAGGTAACGCCACTCTTGGCGTCGGTCAGCGCGTCTGCCGCCACGGCCACGACTTTTCCAGCGAGTATGGGCCGACGACGAATATTCAGCGCGTGAACCCGCACGCGCGCGGTCTGTCCGGCATGAACTTCTTCCCGATCCATTGGCTTCAATGACGCTTCGATGACAAGCCGATCTTCCGTCGGAACTATTTCCAGGAGGGTTTCGCGGGGTGCAAGCACGGCGCTGAGATCCCTGCTGTTGAGGCCAACGATCTTCCCACTCTCCGGGGCGCGCAATTCAGACCGGCCAAGCTGATCGCGCAACGCGGCAATTCGATGTCGAAGATCGCCAATGGCCTCGCTCGTCGCATGCTGCTGCTTGGCGGTTTCCTGATTCTGATTGAAGCCGAGCTGCCGACGCCTGTCCTCCAGCTCCGCCATTTTGCCTCTCATCTCCGCCACCGATGCCGAGTTGCGGGCAATCTGTCCGCTGGCCTCGGCTTCGGCTCGTTTCAAGGCCAGCACGCGTGGCTTTCGGGCGAGGCCCTTTGCCAGAAGGTAGCTCGTATCGGCTATCTCTTCTTGCAATAACTTGAGTTGTTGCTCGACACCTTTGGTGTTGCTTTCGAGGCCTCGGATCGAGTCCGTCAATTGCAGCATCTGCTGATCGATCATCTTACGCTCGTTCTCGATCGCGGCCAGCCGTGCTGCGAACTCGGCTTCCTGTGTCTGCATGGCAATTCGAGCCGACGTATGGCTCACGTTCTGCTTCAGTTCGTCGGGGAACAAGATCGATTCGGCGCGGGTCTGTTCCGCCGCCAGCCGCGCCTCCATCGCGAGAGCCGCAAAATATTTTGTCTCGAGCGAGCCAAGGGTTGCTTCGATCTGCGTGGTGTCAAGCCGCGCGATGAGCTGGCCGGTCGTGACCTGATCGTTTTCCCTGATGTGAATTGACTTTATTATCCCTCCCTCGAGATGCTGGACTGCCTTGCGCTTCGAATGAACCTTTATGACGCCTGGCGCAACAACCGCGCCGCGAAGCGGAACCGTCGTGGCCCACACGCCGAAGCCGCAAAATTGCAGAATGAGCAGCACACATCCCCATCCGATGATCCGCCCTATATCGGATCGCGGTCGTTCCTTGCGGGAAACGACGGCTGGATAATCCGGCCCCTGAGTCATCGAGGAGTTCCCCTCACGGTCAGTTTCTGAGGTTCCGCTTGATGCCGGATTACGTGCGGCTTCGACACGGATGAAGTGACAGGCAGGCGAAGAACTTCAGCAGGCGGCCCGAAGGCGAGCTGCGCGCCATCCCTCAAGAGGAGCACTGCATCGGCGATGGTCAATAGTCGGGGCCGGTGGGTGACAATCACCAGCGTCGCGCCGCGCGCTTTGGCCAGCTCAATGGCGGAGCAAAGTGCTTGCTCGCCGTCCGGGTCGAGATTGGAATTCGGCTCGTCCAGCAGGATCAATTTGCGATTGCCAAAGAACGCGCGGGCAAGACCGATACGCTGGCGCTGACCACCAGAAAGCTTGTTACCGTCGCGTCCTATCTCGGTCTGGTAGCCGGCCGGCAGAGACAGGATCATCTCATGCGCCTGCGCGAGCGTGGCCGCGGCCACGATGTCCTCGTCCCGCGCTTGGTCGTCAAAGCCGGCGATGGCTTCGGCCACGGTGCCGCCCAGCAGCTGCACTTCCTGAGGAAGATAGCCAACAAACTGCCCAAGCTGCTCGGGGTCCCAGTCATGCAGGGCTGCGCTGTCCAGCCGGATCGTGCCGCCGCTCGGTCGTTCCAGCCCCGCCATCAGACGCAGCAAGGTCGATTTTCCAGCGCCAGTCGGGCCGATGACGACAACAATCTCGGAAGGCTGGCACTCAAACGTGACGCCTGCGAGGATCGGGCGCTGCGCCGTGGCCATCCGATAGGTCACCCGCTTCACTTCGACCCTCCCGGAGGGGGACGGCAGCAGCGTACGCCTCTCTCGAACAAGCATCGGAACTGCGGCTGCCTGAACCTGCTTCCAGGCCTCATGCGCGGATGCAAGAGCGCGCCATGCCGAGATCAGGCCCTCCATCGGCTGCAGTGTGCGGGCGATCAGGATCGAGCTCGCAATCAGACTGCCCGCCAGCACTTCGTTCTGAAGCACGAGCCAGGCACCTGCGGCGATTGCGGCAACCTGCAATATCGTTCTCACCATGCGCGCCACCGCGCCGATGGCATAAACCCGCTCGCTGGCTCGAACCACAGGCGACAAGGCCTGGTCGTTGAGGTCCATGAATTCGCGAATCGCACCTCTGGTCCAGCCCATCGCGCGCACCAGGGCGGAATGCCGGACAATTCCGTCAAGAGTAGCCTGGGTCTTCTGTGCGGCCTGGTACGCCTGTGCGATTTCGGCGCGGGCAATCCAGCGGCTCGCGATGCCCATGGTGAGCATAATTGCCGTTCCGATCAGCGCGATCACGCCGTACCAGGGATGCAGGAAGAAGAGGATGAGAATGAATGCTGGAAGAAAGGGAGCGTCGAGCAGCGCTACAACCGTTGTGCTGGACAGGAACGTCCTCAACTCGCGCACCCTGGCAAGATCGTGCGTCCTGCCCCCGTCGCCGCGGTTGGTGGCATCAACGATCGTGCTTTCGAGCACAATGGGAGCGAGATGCCGCTCGAATCTGACGGCGAAGCGACTGAGCAGCCGGCTGCGCAGGGTGTCGAACGCAGCGCCGAAGACAAGGGAGGTTGCAGCGATGATGGTGAGGCCGACAAGCGTTTCGACGCTGCCGCTGCTGATCACTCGATCGAACACTTCAATGGAATAGAGCGGCAGGACCAGAAGCAGCACGTTGATGGACACGCTAAAGGCGGCGATCCACGCCAACGCGGATCGTCCCGGAATCAATCCAAGCAGCGACCTTTGAGCAGACGCTGAGGTTTCACAACGATTACGCAAATACATGAGTGGCCGGCACTATCACTAACTGAGTATTGCAGAAGGCCGGAGCGGGGCGGCCCGGCAGCCACCCCGCTGAATTATTGGATGTTAGACGACTTGGATAGCGTCATAACCTGCGGCAGCGTTGATGTCGGCGATCGAATCGAATTCCGTTCCGGCGCCACCCGTAATGCCGTCGAGCGTGATGGTGCCGAAGCCGAAGTCGAGCGTCGTGTTGGTGCCGTCGTCGACCACCACGATGGTGGTTGGATCGAACGCCGGATCGGCATCGACGTTGACTTCATCGCCGTCAGCAAAGCTCAGGTCGGTGACTTCATCGTCGCCGAAGTTGGTGGCAGTGTTGTCGCCGAAATTGTGCGTGTCGGTGCCTGCACCGCCTGTATGCATATCGTCGCCGAGACCGCCGTTAAGTACGTCGGCACCGTTGCCGCCGTCCAACTCATCGTCGCCCGCGTTACCGTTCAGGACGTCGTTGCCTGCGTCGCCGGCGAGGGTATCGTCTCCGTCCCCGCCATTGAGCAAATCAATACCGGCACCGCCCGCGAGCGTATCATCTCCGGCATCGCCTTCCAGCAGATCGTCGCCTGCGCCACCGGCAAGTTCGTCCGCACCGACGCCGCCGGACATCGCGTCATTGCCGTCACCACCGTCCAAGGTGTCATCGCCGGCGTTGCCGAACATGATGTCGTCACCGACGCCGCCGTTCAGGATATCGTCATCCGCGCCGCCATTGAGCGTGTCGTTGCCAGCTTCCCCGTTCAGCGTGTCGTTGCCGACACCGCCGTTCAGGATGTCGTCATCCGCGCCGCCGTTGAGCGTGTCGTTGCCGAGACCGCCATTCAGCGTGTCGATTCCTGCATCGCCGTTCAGGGTATCATCGCCAACGTTGCCGTTGAGCGTGTCATCGCCGTCGCCGCCGTTCAATGTGTCGTCGCCGGCATTCCCATTCAGCGTATCATTGCCGGCTTCACCAGAGAGGGTATCGACGCCCGCGCCGCCGTTTATGGTGTCATCACCAGCTCCGCCGAGGATGGTGTCGTCACCGGCGTCACCATCGAGCACATCGTTGTCAGCTCCGCCGTCGATACTATCGTCGCCCGCGTTACCGTGGATCGCGTCGACGCCGGCGTTCCCTGACAGCAAATCATCTCCCGCGCCGCCGTTGATTTCGTCGTCGCCATCGCCGCCGGCGATCGTATCGATGCCGGCATTGCCGTTCAGGATGTCGTTGTCGGCGCCGCCATCGATATCGTCGTCACCTGCGCCGCCATTGACAAGGTCGGCACCAGCCAAACCGGTTATGGTGTCATCGCCTTGCAGGCCGTTGATCTCATCGGGATCCGGCGTGCCAACTAATACGTCATTGCCTGCTGTTCCATCGATAAGTGCCATGAAGCTACTCCTTTACGCACAGCCGTCCGAGATGCGGGTCCGCTCGCGGCCCGTCATGCACATCGGGATTTGTGTGTTTTGTGTTGGCTCGATTTCCATCACGATCGAGGGGGAATCCACGATCGATGCGGGGTTCGATGGAGGCAACCTTGGATGAAGGCGAGGCAGCGTCGCAATCCCCATTTGGGGACAAAAGAAATGTCAGGTAGCCGACGTTGACGCGCAGAGCCGCGCTCGCTGCAGGCTTAACTGTCAGCTATTTTGCTATTTTCGACAGAAACCGATGGGCCAGGCAAAATCGGAAATATTTGCACATATTTCTTGATGCGATGGGCTCCGCGAAGCGCGCGAAATTGCGGCTTCCGCCGGCCGAACCGATCGCCTTGACGCTGGCCTCGAGCTGTCTAGATCACGAACAAAGTAACACTCACTCACGGCTGCGGGCTGTCATAGCCCTCGATGACGATGAGATCGGCGATTGAGTGCGGCTGGCGCACCTTGATGTTGGCCTGGTATTCCGGCGAATTGTAGCAGGCCAGCGCGGCCTCGTAGCTGTCGAATTCGATCACGACGTTGCGCGAGCGGCTTTGACCCTCCACCGCGGTGAACTTGCCGCCGCGCACGATGAAGCGGCCGCCGAATTTTTGGAAGATGGCCGGATTGGCCGCCATGTAGGGCTTGTAGCCCTCATCATTGCTGACATCGACGCGACCGATCCAGTATCCCTTCGCCATCTCACTCTCCCGTTTCTTGATTCACTGGTTTGACTATGCCAACGCTTGCTTGATCTCCGCCTGAATGGCGTCCGCCGCCGCCTTCGGGTCGGCAGCTTCGGTCACCGGCCGCCCGACAACAAGATAGTCCGCGCCGGCGGCGATGGCGCGCGCCGGCGTCATGATGCGCTTCTGGTCGCCGGTCGCGGACCCCGCCGGGCGGATGCCTGGCGTCACCAGGTTCATCTGGTGGCCGACGATCTTGCGCAGCGCCGCCGCCTCCTCCGGCGAGCTGACGAGGCCGTCGACGCCGAGCACCTGCGCCTGCTGGGCGCGCGCTTCGACCAGGTCGGAGACGTTGAGCCGATAGCCCGCGGCATGCAGGTCGCCGTCGTCATACGAGGTCAGCACGGTGACGGCGAGAATTTTTAAGCCCGATCCGGCGCGCGCCTCGACCGCCGCCTTCATGGTCTGCGGATAGGCGTGCACGGTGAGGAAAGTCGCGCCGAGTTTTGCCACGCTCTCGACGCCGCGCGCCACCGTGTTGCCGATGTCGTGCAGCTTGAGATCGAGAAAGACCTTCTTGCCGGATTTCGCCAATTGCTGCGCCAGCGGCAAGCCGCCGGCATAGCCGAGTTGATAGCCGATCTTGTAGAAACTCACGCTGTCGCCGAGCCGCGCAATCATCGCTTCCGCCTCGGCCACCCCGGGCAAATCGAGCGCGACGATCAGGCGGTCTTTCGGCGCGATAACGGCTGGCTGCATGTCACCTCACATCATGCGTTGGGAAACGTCGATCAATTGCCGCACCAGCGCTTTCAGCGCCTCGCTGTCGGCGGCATTCTTCAGGCGTTCCATCTCGTCATAGGCATCGTCGGCAAACGGCAGCGCGAGCTGGTTCGGGATCACCTGGGCATGGCAGGCCGACAGGATCAGCCGCAGCGCGGCCAGCGCACGGGCGCCGCCGAGCCGCCCGCCGGAGGCAGACGCGATCGCAAACACCCGCTCGCGAAACACCTGCCCGCGGGTCTCGTGCGCGTCCTGCACCCGGCTCACCCAGTCGATGGTATTTTTCACCAGCGCCGGCACCGAGGAATTATACTCCGGCGTCACGATCAGCACGCCATGGTGAGCCGCCATCATCCGCTTCAGATTGACCGCGTGTTTCGGTACGCCCGATTTGGCCTGCAGGTCGCCGTCATAGATCGGCAGCGGAAAGTCTGACAGCGAGATGCGGGTGATTTCGGCGCCCTCCCGCGCCAGCGCATGCGCGGCAACGGCGGCCAGCTTCGCATTGAGCGAGCCTGATCGGAGCGATCCCGGGATCACGAGGATTTTCAGTGCGGACATATTTGAATTCGTATTCGGGGCAACCCTGCCAACGCGAATACGTAGCAGGTATCAGCCCTTGCGATAAACCCAGACCCGCGCGGGCGGAAGGTTCATCCAGATCCGCTCGGAGGCTTCTGTGGACACGCCCGGCAGCGATTTCGGGATCGGCGGCGCGACCGAATAGGTGAACTGCACGAACGGAGCGCCGGGCGCGAGCGCCATGAAGGCGTCGCGGATCAGTTTCAGGCGCGTCAGCATCGGTTTGGTCACGAGCGGCAGGCCGGAAACCACGGCGGAGGCCGGCGCATCCAGCACCTTGTCAAGCGAGGCGCGCAACGCATAGGCGTCGCCCTGCACCACCTTGGCCTGCGGATAACGGTCGCGCAGCAGCGCGCAGAAGCCGGGATTGTATTCGACCAGCACCAGCCGCTTCTGGTCGACGCCATGTTCGATCAGCGCGTTGGTGATCGCGCCGGTGCCGGGGCCGAGTTCGATCACCGGTCCTTTGGACTCGACGTCGACATATTGCGCCATGGTCCGGGCGAGCAGCTTGCTCGACGGCATCACCGCGCCCATGTGCAGCGGCTTTTCGATCCATGAACGAAGGAAGCGAACCTCATCGTCGAGACGGAGAGGCTTCTTCAACGCACGCACGGACGATTGCAAAGGCATGTCGCTACCAGGCGGGACCCGCTAACGAGCGGGAATGTCAGAAAACGGTCATAAACACGTATAGGTCGACGGCGATATGGTCAAGCCAAACGGTAACGTGTCGGCCGCGCCAAAGTGCCCGCGATCCCGCGATAAGACCCTGTGCAAGCTGAATGAATCATGACTGCGGTGCGAGAACTGCGCTTCGCGCAGCCGCGCGTGCGCGCAGGCTCAGGAGCCCGCGCGGTTGCCGAAGAAGTCCTTGACCTTGGTGAAGAAGCCCGCTGCTTCCGGCTGGGTGGCGCCGGACGACAATTTTTCGAACTCGGCGAGCAATTCCTGCTGCTTCTTGGTCAGATTCTGCGGTGTTTCGACCATGACCTGGACATACATGTCACCGGTCTGGCGCGAGCGGAGCACCGGCATGCCTTTTGATGCAATGCGGAAACGGCGGCCGGACTGAGTCCCGGCCGGCACTTTCACCTTGGTCTTGCCCTTGTCGATGGTCGGGACCTCGAATTCGCCGCCGAGGGCGGCCGCAACCATCGAGATCGGAACCCTGCAATGCAGATCGGCGCCATCGCGCTGGAAGAACTCGTGGGTGGCCAGCGACAGGAAAATATAGAGATCGCCGGGCGGCCCGCCGCGGACGCCGGCCTCGCCTTCGCCGGCCAGGCGAATGCGGGTGCCGTCCTCGACGCCCTGCGGGATGTTGACCGACAGTGTGCGGTCGCGCGTCACGCGTCCCGAGCCAGAGCAATTCGGGCAGGCATCCTCGATCATCTGGCCGCGGCCCTGACAGCCCGGGCAGGTCCGCTCCAGCGTGAAGAAGCCCTGGGCCTGTCGGACCCGGCCGGCGCCGCCGCACATCGAGCAGGTCTTCGGCTTGGTGCCGGCCTTAGCGCCGGTGCCCGAACAGGACTCGCAGGTGACCGAGACCGGAATCTCGATCTGCGCGGTCTTGCCCTGAAAAGCTTCCTCCAGCGTGATTTCCATGTTGTAGCGCAGGTCGGCGCCGCGCTCGCGTCCACCGCTGCGCCGCTGCCCGGCCATGCCGAACAGGTCTTCGAAAATATCGGAGAATGACGAGGCGAAGCCTGCGCCGAAACCGGGGCCGCCGCCGCCCATGCCCTGCTCGAACGCGGCATGGCCGTAGCGGTCATAGGCGGCGCGCTTGTCGCCGTCCTTGAGGACTTCGTAGGCTTCGTTGATTTCCTTGAACTTCACTTCGCTGGTGGCGTCGCCCGGATTCTTGTCCGGATGCCATTTCATCGCCAGCTTGCGGAACGCTGCCTTGAGCTTCGACTCGTCCGCGTTCCGATCGACTTCCAGGGTTTCGTAATAGCAGCGCTTGGTGGACATCAGTCAGACCCGCCCGAACTTCACGCCGAAGGCACACTCAAAGATGCCGCCTTCAGCTTAAAGAAAAATGACCCCCACCCAAGGAACGCAAGCCGCGCGCTCTTTTGGATGAGGGTCATGATCGAAAGCCCGCTTACGCCGACTTCTTGTTGTTCTTGTCGTCGTCGACCTCGGTGAACTCCGCGTCGACCACGTCATCCTTGGCCGCATCCTTCTTGGCGTCGGCTTCGGCCTGCTGCTTGTACATGGCCTCGCCGAGCTTCATCGAAGTCTGCGCCAGCGTGTTGGTCTTGGCCTTGATCGCCTCGGCGTCGTCGCCCTTCAGCGCTTCCTTCAAATCGCTGACGGCGTCCTCGATGGCGCGGCGCTCGCTTTCCTCGACCTTCGAACCGTGCTCGGCCAGCGCCTTCTCGGTGGAATGCACCAGCGCGTCGGCATGGTTCTTGGCGTCGACCGCCTCGCGGCGCTTCTTGTCCTCGGCCGCATTGGCCTCGGCGTCCTTCACCATCTTCTGGATGTCGGCTTCCGACAGGCCACCGGAGGCCTGGATCCGGATCTGCTGCTCCTTGCCGGTCGCCTTGTCCCTGGCTGATACGTTGACAATGCCGTTGGCGTCGATGTCGAACGTCACCTCGATCTGCGGCATGCCGCGCGGCGACGGCGGAATGCCCATCAGGTCGAACTGACCGAGCACCTTGTTGTCGGCCGCCATCTCGCGCTCGCCCTGGAAGACGCGGATGGTGACCGCGTTCTGGTTATCCTCGGCGGTCGAGAACACCTGGCTCTTCTTGGTCGGGATCGTGGTGTTGCGGTCGATGATGCGGGTGAACACGCCGCCCAGCGTCTCGATGCCGAGCGAAAGCGGGGTGACGTCGAGCAGCAGCACGTCCTTGACGTCACCCTGCAGCACGCCGGCCTGGATCGCCGCACCGATGGCGACGACTTCATCCGGGTTGACGCCCTTGTGCGGCTCCTTGCCGAACAACTGCTTCACGACTTCCTGCACTTTGGGCATGCGGGTCATGCCGCCGACCAGCACCACTTCGCCGATTTCGGCCGCCGTGAGGCCCGCATCCTTCAGCGCCTTGCGGCAGGGCTCGATGGTCTTCTGGACGAGATCGTCGACCAGCGCCTCGAACTTGGCGCGGGTCAGCTTCATCGTCAGATGCTTCGGCCCGGTCTGGTCGGCCGTGATGAAGGGCAGGTTGATTTCGGTCTGCGTGGTCGAAGACAATTCGATCTTGGCCTTTTCCGCGGCCTCTTTCAGGCGCTGCAAGGCCAGCTTGTCGTTGCGCAGGTTGATGCCCTGCTCCTTCTGGAACTCGTCGGCGAGATAGCTGACGAGGCGCATGTCGAAGTCTTCACCGCCGAGGAAGGTATCGCCGTTGGTGGACTTCACCTCGAACACGCCGTCGCCGATTTCAAGAATGGAGACGTCGAAGGTGCCGCCGCCGAGGTCGTAGACCGCGATGGTGCCGGATTTCGACTTGTCGAGACCATAGGCCAGCGCTGCCGCCGTCGGCTCGTTGATGATGCGCAGCACTTCGAGGCCGGCGATCTTGCCGGCGTCCTTGGTGGCCTGGCGCTGCGCGTCGTTAAAATAAGCCGGGACGGTGATGACGGCCTGCTCGACCTTCTGGCCGAGATGGGCTTCCGCGGTCTCTTTCATCTTCTGCAGGATGAAGGCGGAGACCTGCGAGGGCGAATAGGTCTTGCCGTCGGCCTCGACCCAGGCGTCGCCGTTCGATGCCTTGACGATCTTGTAGGGGACGAGCTTCTTGTCCTTCTCGACCATCGGGTCGTCGTAGCGGCGGCCGATCAGGCGCTTCACTGCGAAGAACGTTCGCTCGGGATTGGTCACCGCCTGACGCTTGGCGGGCTGGCCGACGAGGCGCTCGCCGTCATCGGTGACGGCAACGATCGAAGGCGTCGTGCGCATGCCTTCCGCGTTCTCGATGACTTTTGCAGTCTTGCCATCCATTACGGCGACGCACGAATTCGTGGTGCCGAGATCGATCCCAATGACCTTTCCCATGGTCCTCATATCCTTCTTGTTGCGGCAGGTTGGCTGGGCCCTGGACGGCGCACCTAACCGAACCCCCAACGATCAATTACTCGCGATATTGCGACGGTGAGCCTCATATAGGAGGGGGGGTCGACCCTGCAAGGACCGAACGCAAGCTTAGGGCCTGAAAAGGCTGACGTTTGAAAGATTGTGTCAGCCCGGGGCGGGCCGGGCCGGCGCCTCAGCAGGTGTTAAGAAATCGGCAAGGCCGCTCGACCAGGGCCGGTTCGCTGCGCGCACTACTGACGCGTTGCGCAACGAAGCGGCATCATCCCGCCCGCGGGGGCCCGGCCGGCCGCGTCAAGGGACGCGGTATTTGGCCGCTGGAAGCGCCTCAAAAAGAGCTCGGATACCGGGCAAAATGCTGCAAAAAGGCCGACATATCGGAATGTAACGATGGAACGGACCCCTACCCTGCCCTGTTGCAGAGACATCAAAACCGCTAAAAGCGGGCCGACTGGAACGACCCCTGCCGTGCCCGCAAGACTCCAAAATTCCACTAGAGATTCCTAGCTGCATCGTCGGCCCCACTGAACGGCCCCATGCAAACCCGGTAGACCCTCCATGAAGCTACTTCGATACTTCGCTGCGATTGCCCTGACCGTTGCCGCCAACTCTACCGTATTCTCTTCCGCGTTCGCCGCCGACCCGGTCTTCCCGCCGGGCGCCAGGGTGGGCATGACGCCACTGGTCGGCCTCAACAAGGCGAGAGCGTTCATCGGCTTCGAGACCGAGGACCACGGCGTCAAGGTGCTGGTCACGGACCTGCCCGCCGAGGCCTATGGCGAGGTCGCCAATGCCTTCAAGGCCAACCCGGGCGGCGCCGGCGGCATCAAGCCGGAGAGCATCGAGACCGCGGCGGGGCTCGCCTATTACACCGCCGAAAACGGCAAGGAAAACGCCAAGGACGGCGCCGGCAATGTGCGCCGCTATTCGATGATCCTGCCCGGCCCCACCTTCTCCGGCTATGTCGCCGTGCAGGTGCCGGAGAACGCCTCCAAGATCTATACCGACGACGCCATCCGCCAGATGTTTGCTTCCGCCGTGATCCGCAACGAGGTTCCGGTCGAGGAGCAGCTCGGAATGATGCCGTTCAAGATCAGCGAGCTCTCGAGCTTCAAGAACATCCGCACGCTGGCGCCGGGCGCAGCTCTCATTCTCTCCGATGGCGACGAAAAGACCGGCTTCGAAGTCGCGCCCTTCATGATCATCGGCCTGATCGGCTCGACGGCGGCGTCCCCCGATGATCGCGGCCGCTTCGCCCAGCAGATCGCGACCACCATTCCAGGCGTGCGCGACGGCAGGATCACGATGTCGGAGCCGGTCCGCATCGATGGCCAGCCCGGCTACGAGACGCGGATCGACGCCACCAGCGGCAAGGATAATACGCCTGTTACCATCGTGCAGTGGGTGCGGTTCGGCTCCCAGAGCTCGATGCGCATCATCGGCTCTTCGCCGCGCAACGACTGGACCAAGGCCTTTCCGCGCTTCCGCGCGGTGCGCGACGGAATCCATCCGCGAACCTGATCCGGAAATTTGCAAGCGCGCCGAAACTTCGGGCTTTCGTTTGTACACACATGGAACTAGCCTTCTCCCCGGTCGGGTTCAAAACGGGGAGACGCACCATGTTTACTCGCAGGCTGGTTCTGACAGGTCTCGGCGCGACGTCGGTCGCTGCCCTCGTTCCATCGGCGCTTTGGGCCGCGCCGATCAAGCCCGACGAAGCATCCGCGCTGCTCGTCATCGACGTGCAAAACTGCTTCCTGCCGGGCGGCAGCCTCGCGGTCAAAGACGGCGAGCAGGTCGTGCCCATCA
Organism: Bradyrhizobium algeriense; assembly: GCF_003062295.1. Taxonomy (GTDB): domain Bacteria; phylum Pseudomonadota; class Alphaproteobacteria; order Rhizobiales; family Xanthobacteraceae; genus Bradyrhizobium; species Bradyrhizobium algeriense. The sequence goes on from NZ_PYCN01000019.1 coordinate 16,617, forward strand.
TCAACCGCATCGCCAAGGGTTTTGCCAATGTGGTGATGACGCAGGACTGGCACACCGCGGGCCATGTCTCGTTCGCCTCCACCCATTCCGGCAAGAAGCCGTTCGAGACCGTTAATCTCCCCTACGGCAAGCAGGTGCTGTGGCCCGATCATTGCGTGCAGGGCACCGAGGGCGCGTCGCTGTCGAAGGACCTCGCGATCCCGCATGCCGGGCTCGTCATCCGCAAGGGCTTCAACAAGAACGTCGACAGCTACTCGGCCTTCACCGAGGCTGACGGCAAGACCACGACGGGGCTCGCCGCCTACCTGAAGGCGCGCAAGGTGAAGCGGGTGTTCCTCGCCGGCCTCGCCACCGACTTCTGCGTGGCATGGAGCGCGCTCGACGCGCGCAAGGCGGGCTTCGAAACCTATGTGATCGAAGACGCCTGCCGCGGCATCGACACCCAGGGCTCGCTCGCAAAAGCCTGGGCCGACATGACCAAGGCCGGCGTCAAGCGCATCAAATCGGACGATATCGCGGCTTAACCCGCATCACCTCGCGGAGATCGGGGATGTCCGATCTGGCGGCACCTTTCGCGTTCGAACTAGCCCGGCGCGCGCCGTCACCGCGCACGGCGGGCCTGATCTCGGGCATGACCGGTTACCGTGAGACGGCGCGCGGCCGGTTTTTCCAGCGCGAAGCCGCAGGCCTGGTGGTGCCGCTGATCATCAGCTTCGGCACGCCGTTCCTGATCGCGCTCGGCCGCGAGCCCGCCGCCACCGACCGGCAGCCGAGCTTTGCCGCCGGGCTTCATGCCGGCCCGGTCTTTATCGAATCCGATGGCGGCGCCGAATGCGTGCAGGTGGATTTCACGCCGCTCGGCGCCTATCGCTTTTTTGGCGGCACTGTCGTCGATCTCGCCGCACGCATGGTCGACATAGGCGACGTGCTGGGCCGCGAAGGCCGGGCGCTGCGCGAACGGCTGGGCGCGACAGGCGGCTGGCAGAACCGCTTCGATCTGGTCGAGGATTTTGTAGCCGATCGCGCCAACCATCTGCCCTCACCCGAGATCGAGTTCGCCTATCGCCGGCTGGCGCGCAGCGCGGGCGGCGTGCGGATCACCGCACTCGCCAAGGAGATCGGCTGGAGCCGCAAACATCTGGTCGACCGCTTTCGCTCCGAACTCGGTCTCGCGCCGAAGCCAATCGCGCGCATGATGCGCTTCCATCGCGCCTGCCGGCTCGCGCGGGATGGAGGCTGCAGCGGCTGGGCCGGGATTGCGGCTGAAAGCGGCTACGCCGACCAGGCGCATCTCGCCCGCGAATTTTCAACGCTTGCCGGCGAAACCCCGACAGCCTGGGCCCGGCGGCTGGCGCTGATCGACGGCCGCCTGCTGCGATCGCTGGACGGGCTCGACGCCTGACGGTTCCGGTAACAAATCTTCAAGCCAGCGCTGTCGCGCTTCGCGCATATTGGCGCAGCCGAAGCAAGCAAGGAGATTTTTCGTGACCGAGCCAAGCAAGATCGAAGCGCCGCGCATCTATCCGACGATGCGCTGTCGCGATGCCGAAGCCATGATCCGCTGGCTGAAGGATGTAATCGGCTTCACCGAGTACGTCGTCTACCGAAAGGACGGCGCGGTCCAACATGCCGAGCTTGCCTACGGCTCCTCGCTGCTGATGCTCGGCCAGAGCCGCGATGACGAATACGGCAAACTTGTCGGCGATATCGGCGGCCGCCGCACCGACGCGCTCTACGTCGCCGTCGATGATCCGGACCCCCTGCACGCCAGGGTCAAGGCATCAGGCGCAAAGATCGAGATGGAATTGCACAACACCGACTACGGCAGCCGCGACTTTGCCTGCCGGGACCCGGAAGGCAATCTCTGGAGTTTTGGCACCTTCTGGCCGAAGACCTGTGAGAAACCGCTGAAGGGGTAAGCCGGCTCAGTTCGTGACGTCGGCGGCAGGAGCTGCCTTGGCGCCGCCCTTGGAGACGGCGACCAGCGCCGGGCGCAGCACGCGCTCGCCGATCATGAAGCCGGCCTGCACGACCTGAACCACCGTCCCCGACGGAACGGACGGGTCGGGCACTTCGTACATCGCCTGCTGGAAGTTGGGATCGAACTTCTCGCCCGACGGATCGAACTTCTTGACGCCGTTCTTCTCCAGCGTGTTGAGCAGCGAACGCTCGGTCAGCTCGACGCCCTCGATGAAGGCCTTGATGCCGGGATCGGCGGTCTCCCTGGCCTCGGCCGGAATGGCATCGAGCGCACGCTGCAGATTGTCGGCGATATCGAGAATGTCGCGCGCAAACCCGGTGATTCCATACATCTTGGAATCGGCCACCTCGCGCCTGGTGCGCTGGCGCAAATTTTCCATTTCCGCCAGCGTGCGCAGCATCTTGTCGCGCGCCTCGGCCAGTTCCTTGGTCAGGGCCTCGTTCGAGCCTTCCTCGGGATCGTCGGGCATGATGTAGGGTTTTGAGACCACGGGCTCGCCGGTCTGGGCCTGTTTCACCTCGTCATCACTCGGCCGGTTGGGATCGGTCATAAGACTGCCTTCTCAAAAAACGCATCTGGTTCGATGGGGATTTGCTAGGCCGGATATCGTGCTTTAGGGGCCGAAAATCAAGCACAACCCGCCGGGATTGAGGCCCTATTCGGGCGGATTAGCCGCCCAGCATCCGGCTGACGATCCGGGCGGCGTAGTCCACGGTCGGAATCACCCTTGCATAGTTCAGCCGCGTCGGCCCGATCACGCCGAGAACGCCGACGATGCGGCCCGCGGCATCGCCATAGGGGGCGATGATGGTGGAGGAACCGGACAGCGAAAACAGCTTGTTCTCCGATCCGATGAAAATCCGCACGCCTTCGGCGCGCTCGGCCCGGCCCAGCAGATCAATCACGCCGCGCTTGGTCTCGAGATCGTCGAACAGCGACTTGACGCGTTCGAGATCCTCCAGCGCATGCAGGTCTTCCAGCAAATTGGCGTGGCCGCGCACGATCAATTGCCGGTCGTCATTGTCGCCGCCGGACCAGCTCGCGATGCCGGCCGCGATCACCTTCTGCGTCAATTGATCGAGTTCGACGCGGCTCTGCGTCAGCGCGGTCTCGAGCTCTAACCGCGCTTCGGCGAGCGTACGGCCGAGAATCCGCGCATTGAGGAAGTTGGTCGCTTCCGTCAGCGCCGAAGACGGCACGCCGGGCGGCAGCGCCAGCACGCGGTTTTCGACCTGGCCGTCTTCGCCGACCAGCACCACCAGCGCGCGTTCCGGCTCCAGCCGGACGAATTCGATGTGTTTGAGCCGCGAATTCGATTTGGCGGTCAGCACCACGGCGGCGGCGCGGGTCAGGCCGGAGAGCCGCGTCAGCGCCTCGCCGAGCGCCGCCTCGACCGATTGCGCGCGCCCGACGGATGCAAGCTGGTTCTGGATCGATTCCCGTTCCGGTTCGGTAAGGTCGCCGATCTGCATCAGGGCGTCGACGAAGAACCTCAGCCCGAGTTCGGTCGGCAACCGCCCGGCCGAGGTATGTGGCGCATAGATCAGCCCGAGGTGCTCGAGGTCCGACATCACATTGCGGACGGAGGCCGGCGACAGCGGCACCGCGATCAGCCGCGAAATGTTGCGCGAGCCAACCGGTTCGCCGGTGGCGAGATAACTCTCGACAATTTGACGAAAAATGTCGCGCGAACGCTCGTTGAGCTGGGCGAGCCCGGCATGCGGCGCGATCAGGCCAATCGGATCGTGGTGGGCCACTGTCAACTCCCTGGACAGCCCTAATTTGTAGCTCCGGCGGCCCAATGACAAGCGTTCCCTTTCCCGCCAAACAGGGCCAAAAACCCTTGCCGCTGCGCACGCCCCCACCTACAAGCACCGCAAACGAATTTTCGCTCGATTTCGAAAGGATTTCCCATGCGGCCAAGCCGCCGTGCGCCCGATCAGCTGCGCCCCGTGTCGCTGGAACGCGGCGTGGTCAAATATGCCGAAGGTTCCTGCATGGTGAAATTCGGCGACACCCATGTGCTGGTCACCGCCACCCTGGAAGAACGGCTGCCGCCGTGGCTGAAGGGCCAGGGCCGCGGCTGGGTCACCGCCGAATACGGCATGCTGCCGCGCGCCACCCTGGAACGCACCCGCCGCGAGGCCGCCGCCGGCAAGCAGGGCGGCCGCACCGTCGAAATCCAGCGGCTGATCGGCCGCAGCTTGCGCGCAGCCGTCGACCTCGAAGCGCTCGGCGAGCGCCAGATCACGGTCGACTGCGACGTGATCCAGGCCGATGGCGGCACCCGCACCGCCTCGATCACCGGCGCCTGGGTGGCGCTGGCCGACTGCATCGTGTGGATGAAAAGCCGCAACATGATCAAGGCCAATGTGCTGCGCGACAATGTCGCCGCGATCTCCTGCGGCATCTATCAGGGCACACCGGTATTGGACCTCGATTATGCCGAGGATTCCGAGGCCGAGACCGATGCCAATTTCGTCATGACCGGCGATGGCCGCATCATCGAGGTGCAGGGCACAGCCGAAAAGACGCCGTTCTCGCAGGACGAGTTCCTCGCGCTGATGGAACTGGCGCGCAAGGGTGTCGCGCGTCTGGTGGACTTGCAGAAGCTGGCCGTCGCGTAGTCTGATCGCATATGCACCGTCGAATCACCGGCGCCCTCGTGATCGCGACCCACAATCCCGGCAAGCTCGCCGAGATGCGGGAATTGCTGGCGCCGCACGGCGTCGAGGCCGTTTCCGCGGGCGACCTGGGTCTGGCTGAGCCCGAGGAAACCGGCCAGACGTTTCGGGCGAATGCGGCGATCAAGGCGATCGCGGCGGCGCAGGCTTCCCAGCTTCCGGCCTTTGCCGATGATTCCGGCCTCGTCGTCGATGCGCTGGACGGCGCGCCCGGCATCTACTCGGCGCGCTGGGCCGGCGAGGGCAAGGATTTCATGGCGGCGATGAGCCGGATCGAACGCCTGCTGCAGGAACGCGGTGCGACCACGCCCGATAAGCGAAGTGCGCATTTCGTCTCGGCCCTTTGCGTCGCCTGGCCCGACGGTCATCTCGAAGAGGTCGAGGCCCGCGCCGATGGAACTCTGGTATGGCCGCCCCGCGGCACCGCCGGTTTCGGCTATGATCCGGCGTTCCAGCCCTACGGGCACGTCAGGACCTTTGGCGAGATGACCTCGATCGAGAAACACGGCCTGCCGCCGATCGGCCTCGGCCTGTCGCACCGGGCGCGTGCCTTCGTCAAACTGGCGGAGATCTGTCTTGGCTAGCTCCGTACGCCATTACGCGAAGCGCGCCGCCTTCGGCGTCTACGTGCACTGGCCATTCTGCCTGTCGAAGTGCCCCTATTGCGATTTCAACAGCCACGTCCGCCACGCGCCGATCGACGAGGAAAGATTTGCCCGTGCGTTTGCGCGCGAGATCGAAACCACGGCGGCCCGCGCGCCTGATCGAACCGTCACGTCGATCTTTCTCGGCGGCGGCACGCCGTCGCTGATGCAGCCGCGAACCGTGGGCTTAATCCTGGATTCGATCGGCAAGCATTGGCGCGTCGCCGACAATGTCGAGGTGACGCTGGAGGCCAATCCGACCAGCGTGGAAGCTACGCGGTTTCGCGGCTATCGCGCAGCCGGCGTCAACCGTGTCTCGCTCGGCGTGCAGGCGCTCGATGACGCTTCGCTGAAGGGGCTGGGACGATTGCACAGCGCGCGCGAGGCGCTGGATGCGGTCGCGATCGCACGCAGCGCGTTCGACCGTTACTCGTTCGACCTGATCTACGCCCGCCCCGACCAGACGCCGCAGATGTGGGCGGATGAACTCAAGCTCGCGATCTCGGAAGCCGCCGAACATCTCTCGCTCTACCAGCTCACGATCGAGGAAGGCACGCCGTTCTTCGGCCTGCATGCTGCCGGCAAATTGAAGACCCCGGACGAGGCGGTTGCCCGCGCGCTCTACGATGTGACGCAGGAAGTCTGCGCGCATCATGGCTTGCCGGCCTACGAGATTTCCAACCACGCCCGCGCCGGCGCGGCATGCCAGCACAATCTCGTCTATTGGCGCGGTGACGAATATGCCGGCATCGGTCCGGGCGCGCATGGGCGGCTGGACATCGACGGCGCGAGACATGCGACCGCGACCGAAAAGCGCCCCGAGGCCTGGCTGATGCGCGTCGAGGCCAACGGCCATGGCGTCGTGACCGACGATGCGCTCAACAGCGAAGAGCGCGCCGATGAATTTTTGCTGATGGGGTTGCGGCTCGCCGAGGGCATCGATCCCAAACGCTATGCCGCGCTGTCAGGCCGCGCACTCGACCCGAGCCGGATCGCCGTGCTCCGCGAGGAAGGCGCCATCATCGTCGACGCCGACGGAAGGCTGCGCGTGACGCAGGCAGGATTCCCGGTACTCGACGCGGTGGTCGCGGATTTGGCGGCGTAGCAGGAAGCCGTAGCCCGGATGGAGCGAAGCGCAATCCGGGAAAAGTCATCGGGCCGCGGCGCGAATCCTACGCCCCAAAGCTCTTCGGCGATCCCGCAACCGGCGCGCTGCCGCCGCTGGCGACCTTCATCACGGCAAGGCCGCGCTCATTGCTGCCGTCGGAGCGGAATCGGAACAGGCCGTCGATGCCGGCAAAGCCCGACGGGTTGGTCAGCGTTTCCGGCGCAAAACGCTGGCTGCCCTGCTTCGATAGCGCGGCGACGAGGGCGACCGCGTCATAGGCCAGCGTTGCGGTGCGTACGGGATCGGCGCCGTATTTGGCGCGGTAGCGGCCGGAGAAGGCGCGGAAGCCCGACGGATCCGGCGCGGCATAGAGCCCGCCCTGCAGTGGAGCGCTCGCATAGACGCGCGGATTGTCCCACAGCCCGGTGCCGAGCAACTGGATGTTGCGCAAATTCACACCCGCCGCGATCAAGGCATCCGCCGTCGCCACGACGGATTCGCCGTCGTCGGCGATGAACAGCGCATCCGCCGAGCCGAGCGACTGCGCCACCGTCCGCGCCGCCGCGGAACGGTCCGAGGCGTACTTCTCGAAGGCGACGATACGTCCCTTGCGGCCGACCGCCTGCTTGAAGGCTGCTTCCACCACATTGCCGTAGGCGTTGTCGGGCAAGAGCGCCGCGAAAGATTTCTTTCCGATGCTGGCGGAATAATCGACGATCCGGTTGACGTCGGATTCGGGCAGGAAGCTGAGCAGATAGACGCCGCGTCCGGCGACGCTCGAGTCGGTCGAGAACGCGATCACCGAAACGCCGCGGGCGCGCGTCAGTTGCGCGGTCGCCGGCACCGAGGCCGCAAACAGCGGACCCAGAATGATTTCCGCGCCCTCGCCGAGCGCCTGCTGGGTGACCTGCTGGGCGCCTTGCGGAAGGCCGCCGTCATCCTTGATCAGAAGCTGGATGTTCGGATTCTGGAATTCCGCCAGCGCCATCTCGGCCGCGTTCTTCATCGATTGCGCGGCGACGCCGGCATTGCCGGCGGCCGAGAGCGGCAGGATCAGGCCGACCTTGACCTGCCCGGTGCCGACCGCAAGCGGCTGTTGCTGCGGGCCTGGGGGACCCTCGGGCTGGGACGGGCCGAACGGGTTGGAAATCTGGCTGCCGGAGCAGGCGGCGAGCAGGGGCGCGCCAAGAATAAGGCCGACCGCCGTTCGCCGGGTCGGTCCTGACAGCCGAGCATCCGGGGATCCAGGCTTGGGATTGAGCGGGCCTACCATCTTGTCTCTTCTCTTGACCGACCGCCGTCGGCCAGGATTCCGGCTTTCTGGGCCGAGGCACCTGAACCGCTACTGAACCCACACGCGGGATTCTGTAATATTGTCGAGGATTAGTTAACCAAAACAAAAGGATTACGGCCCCGCCGCGACATTGCACGTGGCGGGGAACTTCCGCCTTGCCTCCCTCCCGTCGGATATGGCGCTGGCACCAAGACCTCTTTAGATTGCCATTATGCGCGCAAAGCCCAGTTCAAACTACGGGTCTGACACCGAACCGGGTTCGGCCAACAGAACATTTTTGATTGGCGGCCATATCCTGAATGCCCCAAAACCGGTTCCCGGCCTCTATCTGGTGGCAACGCCGATCGGCAATCTCGGCGACATTACCTTGCGCGCGTTGGAGACATTGGCCGGCGTCGACATCATCGCCTGCGAGGATACCCGCATCACCCGCCGCCTGACCGAGCGCTATGCGATCTCGGCCGACCTCAAGCCGTATCATGAGCACAACGCGGCGATGGCAAGACCGAAAATCCTGGAAAAGCTGGCGCAGGGCGCCTCGATCGCGCTGGTATCGGATGCCGGCACGCCCTTGATATCGGACCCCGGCTTCAAGCTGGTGCGCGAGGTCTGTGCCGCCGGCCATGCCGTGATCGCAGTGCCGGGCGCGTCCTCGGTGCTGACGGCGCTTGCGGTCGCCGCATTGCCGACCGATCGATTCTTCTTCGAGGGATTTTTGCCCGCCAAGGAGATCGCGCGGCGGACGCGGCTCACGGAGCTTGCCCGGATCGACGCTACGCTCGTGATGTTCGAATCCGGCAACCGCGTGCAGGACACCCTCGCCGATCTTTCTGACATCATGGGCGGGCGCGACGCCGCGATCTGCCGCGAGCTCACCAAACTGCACGAGGAGATCAAGCGTGCGCCGATTGCGGAGTTGGCGAAGGCCGCGGATCAACTGGAAACCCGCGGCGAGTTCGTCCTCGTGGTCGGCCCGCCGCGCGCCGATGAAGGGATCATGACGCAGCACGATCTCGACAACCTTCTGCGATCTTCGCTTTCGCGCGACAGCGTCAAGGACAGCGTGGCGCACGCGGTCGAGCTTTCCGGGCGACCGCGCCGCGAGGTCTATGCCCGCGCGCTGGAGCTTGCCAAGGAAACTGACAAGCAAACTGACAAGGAAACCAGAGGCGGGCATGGCGAAGACTGACGGCACGTCACCGCCGCGCGCTGGGGCAAAGCTCGCCGCCCCCGAGCGGGTCGCGGCCTTCCGCACCGGGCTTTCGGCCGAAAGCCGCGCCGCCGCCTTTCTGATGGCCAAAGGCTACCGCATCCTCGCAAAACGCTTCCGCACCCCCTATGGCGAGATCGACCTGGTGGCGAGGAAGCGCAATCTGGTCGCCTTCATCGAGGTCAAGGCGAGGGCCACCCTCGACGACGCCGCCTACGCGGTGACGCCGCGCCAGCAGGGGCGCATCATTGATGCCGCGCAAGGCTGGCTGATGGCGCATCCCGAGCATGCCGAATTTGAGCTGCGATTTGACGCCATCCTGATTGCGCCGCGGCGCCTGCCACGCCATCTGTTAGCGGCGTTCGACGCCAGCGCTTAGTAAGAACCCCTCCAGAGACCCGGACCCAACCAATGAAACTGAATGTCGCCGTCCAGATGGACCCCATCGCGCGTATCAACATCCGCGGCGATTCGACCTTCGCGCTGCTCCTGGAAGCGCAAAAGCGCGGCCACAGCATTTCCTATTTCACCCCGGACAAGCTTTCACTGCGCGGCGAGGAGCTGGTGGCGCCGGTGCAAAAGCTCACCGTGCGCGACGAACTCGGCGACCATTTTACCCTCGGCGAACCCAAACGCGAGCCGATGACCCATTTCGACGTCATCCTGTTGCGGCAGGAGCCACCGTTCGACATCGCCTACATCACCTCGACGCATTTGCTGGAACGAATCCATCCCAAGACGCTGGTCGTCAACGATCCGGCCAGCGTGCGCAACGCGCCGGAAAAGATGTTCGTGCTGAACTTTCCGCAGCTGATGCCGCCGACGCTGATCTCGCGCGACCTCGACGAAATCAATTCGTTCCGCGACGAGCACGGCGCCGTGGTCATGAAGCCGCTGCACGGCCATGGCGGCGCCGCGGTGTTTCGCGTCATGCCGCAGGACATGAATTTTGGTTCGCTGTTCGACATGTTCTCGGTCACCTTCCGCGAGCCCTGGGTGATCCAGCGCTTCCTGCCCGAGGTGAAGCACGGCGACAAGCGCATCATCCTGGTCGACGGTGAATTCGCCGGCGCCGTCAACCGCGTGCCCGCGCCCGACGACTTGCGCTCCAACATGGTGCGCGGCGGCGCAGCCCAGGCCACCGAACTCTCGGAGCGCGAACGCGAAATCTGCGCAACCCTCGGCCCCGCGCTGCGCGAGCGAGGATTGTTGTTCGTCGGCATCGACGTGATCGACGGCAATCTTACCGAGATCAACGTCACCTGCCCCACCGGCATCCGCGCCATTGCCAAGCTCGGCGGGCCGGACATCGCGGCAAGGATTTGGGATACCATCGAGAAGAAGCGGAGCTAGATTCTCTTGCGCCTTTTCAGGCCGGCATGCGCTCGGACGATCCATGACACCGGACTTTGGCAAGCTTCTATCCGGGGTATTTGACCTCGTTCTAGGGGCTATCACCGAGCCGGGCCCCGCGTCGGAAACGGAAGCCGCTCCCGCAAAGCGGGACTATCGATCGATCGTGAAGCTGATCCACGCGGACGAGCTGCGCGGACTGGCCGCGTTGCCGAGGTATCAGGATTTCGGGGGCATTCGGCTTGACGAATACGAGCGTGAGCACGCCCGGATAGACCAGCTGAAGCGCGATCATCGCGACGCCATCGCGGTGCTTGGGAAGGCGATCGCACTCGATCGCGACGACCTCACTTCATATGAGCGCCTTCCGGTCGCGGTCTCACCGTTCTTCTGGCGCAAGCTGCGCAAGATCGCCCTTCCGGCCCCGAAATACCAGCAGACCGTCATCAGCGCGTCCGCAGGCGAGATCGTTGACGGACAGCTTGTTGCCCGGGCCGGATGGCTGAAAAGGAAGGTTACTGTCGAATATAAATGCCCGATGCGGGTCCGGCATCGTGAAGAGATTGAATCCCTGGAAACGAAAATATCGGAATTCAGCGCTTCGGAGAACCAGGCCATCGACGAGATTGCGACCAGCCGATTTGCGCATCCCGTCCTGTTCATCTCCCACCGGTGGGAAGCCACTGAACACCCCGACCCGGCCGGACGTCAGCTCGAAAGGCTTCGGGCGCTCAAAGACTGCTTCATCATCTATGACTACACATCGTTCCCGCAGAAGCCGATGAGCGAATTGGAGGCCAGCGATCTGGACATCGTCCTGGACGACATGGGTGCGCTTATTCGCAACGTTGTCGTGATGGACCACCCAAACTATGTCACGCGCGGCTGGTGCATCTATGAATATATCGCCGGGTGTTTCGAGGGCTCCATTGTCTGCGACGAGATTGGCGATCCGCGATTCGTGGCGCTGAGGGATTGGACGGCATCAAAAGCGCCCATTTCCCAAAACCTGTTTCGAGACGGCGCCGAGTCACTGATGTCGAATCATCAGGCGCAAAACATCTTCTCGGCCGTGAACGAAATCCTGCCCTCCTTCAAGGCTTCGGAATTTTCCGTCGAACAGGATCGTGCCAAGGTCAAACGGCTGCTTAAATCCCTCCTGAAGCGGAAGCTGCCGGCAAAAGGCGAGTTTATCCAATACTTCGGAGAGGCTTCGCGTTCAGCCTGGACCGACGAAGAGCTTGAGGATGCTTTTGAGCACCAGCTGCAGTGGAAGGAAATGGACGTTATATCGGTTGATCCGATACGGCTGAAGGTCGCTCCCTCTATCTCCGAAGCCGTGAACCGTCGTTACAAAATCGAGAAGGACAAACCCCTTATTCATATTATCTCTGAAATGGGAAATCCCTTGGCGGCGCTGTTTCGCGAAAAGAAAGAGGACCTCGCCGTCTGGGATGCCATCCGGGCAAGGCGAACGGGCAAATGATCTTCTTTTCGAGCATGGCATAGGAGAGATTTTCGCCGAGCAAATAGTAGCCTGAAGCGCAGGTGGGAGACTGAGATGGATGATCGAACCGTGAGTTCCGCGAAGGACTGGTGGCCAACGAAACGCAGTATTTCGATTTCGCCGATCGGTTTGACCCTGCGCCCTCGCGTGCGCATCTTCTCGAGCGAGTTGCATGAATTGCGTGCGCCTGCTGCCGGGAACCGAAGAGAAAAGCCGCCGCGTCGCCGACGCGTGGCCCGCCGGATTCCAGAATGCCACATGTGATCCTGTATTCTTCCGTCATTCGGCCATTCTCTCCATCATACGGCCATTCTTTGGACAAAACTGGAGCGTGGTGGCTGGTCGACCGGCTACCTACGGATGACATTGGACGGAAAGGGAAGCGCCAATGAACTCCACACCTGATCCGACGGAAATTAAACCCCACGATGCCTTGATCGCGGGCGCCGATGAAGGGCTCGCGCACGCCCACGAACAGATCAAGCGTGCGGATGAACAACTCACGCGCCTGACCGAACAGCTTGCAAGAATGGAGCGCGATGACGCGCGTCCACCTTCGGCCAGACTTAGCCCGAACGAATCTGGCCCGCACGGACCTGACCCGCACGGACTTGGCCAACAAGGACCTAGCCCGCAACCACCGCCAAGAAGACCGGCGCTCCTGACGCTCGTCGGCTTGTCCCTGGCGGCGTGCATCACTGTCGCCGCCCTTCTGGCTTTGCTGTTATCCCATGGCGACGGGCCTACGCTGATTGTCGCCCGTTGGGCGCCGCAGCCCGTTTCAACGCCACCATTGCCGCCGGAAAATCTGCCGTCTCCCGCGCAACCCGCGCCATCTACCTTTCAAGTGGCCGCGGCGGAGTCGGCACCAGCGCAAGCACCACCACCACCGCCGCCAGCAACAACCCTGGCTCAGACCGCACCGCAAGGCGACGCGCCGGCAGCACCTGCAGCGCTTCCCGATCAGACGCAGTTGCTGCAAACGATGGCGCGCGACCTCGCGAATCTGCAGCGAAACATCGAACAACTCAAGGCGAACCAGCAGCAGATAGCCAACGACAATTCAAAAGCCATTGTGGAGCTCAAGGCGAGCCAGGAAGAGATAAAACGCGAGCTTGCGAAGGTTTCCGAGCAGAGTCCGGCCAGGACGTCACAGCCGCCGTCACAGGCCCAGCCGCAGCCGGCTCCGACCTTGCGCAAGCCCGAACGGACGCCGCAGGCGAGAACGCGGCCTCGATACCCGAGGGAGTGGATGTACGACGATTGGTAGCCGTCGCCCAGGCGAGCCGCCGTTCAGCAATGACACCAGCAGAAATCCGGGTCCCGCCGCTTACTGGAACGCAACCTCGGCAAAGCTCCTCAGCTTGCGCGAATGCAGCCGTTCCCGTTCCTGGGACTTGAGCTTTTCCAGCGCGCGAAGGCCGATCTCAAGATGCTGGCCGACGCGGTGGCGGTAGAAGTCTCCGGCCATGCCGGCCAATTTGATCTCGCCATGCAGCGGCTTGTCCGATACGCAAAGCAGGGTTCCGTAGGGTACGCGGAAGCGGAACCCATTGGCGGCCACGGCAGCCGATTCCATGTCGAGGGCGATGGCACGCGACTGCGACAGGCGGCGGATGGTCGCGACGTGGTCGCCGAGCTCCCAGTTCCGGTTGTCGACGCTGGCTACCGTACCGGTCCTCATCACCCGTTTGAGCTCAAACCCGCTCAGCCCCGTCACTTCGCCGACGGCCTGCTCGAGCGCGACCTGCATCTCGGCCAGCGCCGGAACCGGTACCCACAGCGGCAATTCCTCATCCAGCACGTGATCCTCGCGGACGTATCCGTGAGCCAGGACGTAATCGCCGAGCTTCTGCGTGTTGCGCAGCCCGGCACAATGGCCGAGCATCAACCAGGCATGGGGCCGAAGCACTGCGACATGGTCGGTGATGTTGCGCGCGTTCGACGGACCGGTGCCAATGTTGATCATGGTGATGCCGCGGGTCGCCTGTTGAACCAGATGAAAAGCCGGCATCTGGGGCATGCGCTCCGGCGCGGGGCCTGGGGTGTCGAAGCCCGCTTTGGCCGTGATGACGTTACCCGGCTCGACGAAGGCATCCGCCGCGGGATCGCCGGCCGCCATGCGCTCGCGGCACATGCGCGCGAAGGCGTCGATGTAGAATTGGTAATTGGTAAAGATCACGAAGTTCTGGAAGTGCTCCGGATCCGTTCCGGTATAGTGGTAGAGCCGGTGCAGTGAATAATCCACACGCGCAGCACGGAACATCGCGAGCGGCTGTCGCGGGCCGGCAGGCAGCGTGCCGTTGACGATCGCGTCGTCAATGGTGGCGAGATCGGGCGTGTCGAACAGATCACGCAGCGGCCGGTCGCGAGTGGCTACACTCGCTGCGATGTTGATGTCGCGTCGATAGGCAAAGTGAACCGGGATCGGTTCGTCTGATTCGCCGATCTCGACCGGCACACCGTGGTTCTGCACGAGAAGCCCGATCTGCTCGGTGAAATACCCGCGAAAAAGATCCGGCCGCGTCACCGACGTCTCGTAGATGCCAGGGCCCGAGACAAAACCATAAGAGAGGCGCGAATCGAGGCGGGCGTGAGTGCCTGTGGTGATCCTGACAAATGGATAGGCGGCACGCACGCGCCCGGCGAGCGGTTCGCCGCGGACATACGCTTCAAAAGCGGCACGCAGGAAGCTGACGTTACGTTCGTAGATTTCGGTGAGACGGTCGACCGCTGCGGCCGCGTCGGTGAAGGCTTCGGTGGCGATCCGCTGTGGCGACAGGATAGTGTCTGGCATCGGCCTGACCTCTTGGGTTGCCGATACATATAATCCCGCCGGGCAACGGAAGGAAATGGCCCACCGACTGGAATGATTTGGGATGCGATTCGTTGTTTCGCGCGCAAGGAAGCGCGACGCAACGTAACGCCGCGCCGTCATCGCATTTTCACATCCCTGTTGTGCCGCCTCCTCCCACTTGCCAATTTCAGGAAGCGGGCGCAGCCTGTAGTCACGGATAAATCTGTCCGGGCACGTACTGCAATTCATAAAAATCAGTGGAGGAAGACGCATGACGACGAATCTTTCGCGACGGTCTTTGCTTGCGCTCGGCGCAGGACTCGGTGTGGGCCTCAGTGCATCGACCATGCTCGGCGGCAGTGCGCTGGCGAAGGCGCCAAAACTCGGCACGCAGACGCCCTACTGGCACCGCTTCATCCTCGGCGACGCCGAAGTTACCGTGGTCTCCGATGGACCGCTGCCGCTCGGCGATCCCTCCGGCACCTTCACCGGCGTGCCGAAGGAGGAAGTGAAGCAGATGCTCGCCGACAACTTCCTCAATCCCGACAATGTCGTGCTGGAGCAGAACTCGCCGATCGTGAACACCGGCGACAAGCTGATTCTGTTCGACACCGGCATGGGTACCTTGAAGGCGTTCGGCCCGACCACCGGCCAGCAGCAGAAGAACATGGCGGCTGCCGGCATCAAGGCGTCCGACATCGACGCCGTGGTGTGCTCGCATGCCCATATCGATCACATTGGCGGCCTCGTCGGCGCCGATGACAAGCCGCTGTTCCCGAACGCGCAGGTCTACATCGCCCAGAGCGATTTCGATTTCTGGACCGATGAAGGCAAGCTCGGCAGTCCAATGAAGGACTTTATCCTCCACGCCCGCAAGAACCTGTTGCCGGTGCGCGACCGCATCGTGTTCATCAAGGACAACCAGGAATTTCTGCCCGGCGTCACCGCGCTCTCGGCCCCCGGCCACACCGTCGGCCACACCATCTTCATGGTGAGCTCAAAGGGCAAATCCTTCTGCTTCCTCGGCGACCTCTCGCACCACGCCGTGCTGCTGTTGGAGAAGCCGCGGATGGAATTCTCCTACGACAGCGATCCGAAGCAGGCGGCAGCCTCGCGCGTTAAAATGCTGGACATGCTCGCCGCCCAGAAGATCCCGGTGATGTCCTATCACTTCGCCTGGCCGGGCTACGGCCACGTTGCCAAGAACGGCGACGGCTTCCGGTATTATCCCGAGCCGATGAACATGCAGCTCTAGAAAGCCGACGTCCCGGGGGCCGGTCGACACGGCCGGCCCCTCCGACCGGCAATGCGCTGCCGGAAGCGTGTGCGCGGCTTGGACGTCTTCGGAGGCTTCTAGCGAAAGGACATGTCCCGGAACAATCGCGGATCGCCGAAATTTGTTTTGCTTGAGCGACAAAGCACCATGAAACTGGTCGCGATCCTGTGAGCGCTGCCCAAATAATGCAGCCCGAATCTCGACAGCTTGGCAGCCGGTATGGAGGCCAGCAAATGACCAAAGACTTCGTAGCTATTGGCGCGGGCATGCTCATTGTGGGATTGGGAATGTGGAGCTTGTGGGGTCACCCGCAGGACGCGAGGCCTGCGGAGACCCAGGAGGCGCGCATTCTCGCCGATGATCCGGCGCTGAAGCTTGCGTCAGAGCAGAACCCGTACATGCGAACGGAGCGCTAGGCTTGGGGCGAGGCGACAGTGCCTCAGCGATCCGGCGGCCGGTCTGTTGGTGCAGGATGCGTGCGCGCGCCTTTGCGCCTATGTTCCCTTAATGTTCTTGACTTTCCCCAAGGTTCCCCGCTACCTTCGATTGTGGAACAAGGGGCAGGCATGGTTGCGCGGGTTTCTACCGTAGCGTTTGAGGGCATCGAGGCGCGGGCGGTCGACGTGCAGGTGCAGGTCGCGCCCGGCTTGCCGGCGTTTGCGATCGTGGGTCTTCCGGACAAGGCGGTGTCGGAGGCGCGGGAACGGGTGCGCTCGGCGCTGATCGCCTCGGGGCTGGCGCTGCCGGCGCGCCGGATCATCGTCAACCTCGCGCCGGCCGACCTGCCGAAGGAAGGCAGCCATTACGATCTGCCGATCGCGCTCGGCCTGATGGCTGCGATCGGCGCGATCCCGCCGGATGCACTCAACGGCTTTACCGTACTCGGCGAGCTCGGGCTCGATGGCTCGATCGCCCCCGTCGCCGGTGTATTGCCGGCCGCGATCGGGGCGAATGCGCGCGAGGAAGGCTTGATCTGTCCGGCGGCGTGCGGCACGGAGGCCGCCTGGGCGAGCCCCGATATCCAGATCATCGCGGCAAAATCGCTCATCCAGATCGCCAACCATTTTAAAGGCACGCAGGTGCTGTCGCGCCCGCAGCCGAAAGTGCACGAGCCGGAGGCGACGCATCTCGATTTGCGCGACATCAAGGGCCAGGAAAGCGCCAAACGCGCGCTGGAGATCGCGGCAGCCGGCGGACATCATCTGCTGATGATCGGCTCGCCCGGCGCCGGCAAATCGATGCTGGCGGCGCGGCTGCCGTCGATCCTGCCGCCGCTGTCGCCATCTGAACTGCTGGAAGTCTCGATGATCGCCTCCGTCGCCGGCGAAATCCGCGACGGCGCGCTGACCGCGCGGCGGCCGTTTCGCGCGCCCCATCATTCCGCCAGCATGGCGGCGCTCACCGGCGGCGGCATGCGCGCCAAGCCCGGCGAGATTTCGCTTTCGCATCAGGGCGTGCTGTTTCTCGACGAATTGCCGGAATTCGACGCGCGCGTGCTGGACTCGCTGCGCCAGCCGCTGGAGAACGGCGAAGTCTCGGTGTCCCGCGCCAATCACCGCGTCACCTACCCTGCGCGCTTCATGCTGGTCGCGGCGATGAACCCCTGCCGCTGCGGCCATGCCTATGAACCCGGCTATTCCTGCAGGCGCGCCCCGGTCGAGCGCTGCACCGCAGATTACCAGATGCGGATCTCCGGTCCGCTGATGGATCGCATCGACCTGCGCATCGAGGTGCCGGCGGTGACCGCCGCCGACCTGATCCTGCCGCCGCCTTCCGAAGGCTCCGCGGAAGTCGCCGCCCGCGTGGCGGCCGCCCGCGACCTCCAGCTCGCGCGCTATGCGGCGGCCGGCCTGCCGCATATCCGCACCAACGCCGAAGCGCCGGCTTCGCTGCTGGAAACGATCGCGCAGCCGGATGCGCAGGGGCAAAAACTTTTGCGCGACGCCGCCGAGACCATGAAGCTCACCGCGCGCGGCTATCACCGCGTGCTGCGCGTCGCCCGCACGCTCGCCGATCTCGACGGCGCGCAAAAGATCGGCCGGCTTCATCTGGCCGAAGCGTTGTCCTATCGCGCACTCGCGGAAGATCTGCGCCGGGCGGCATAAGTGCATCGCACTGTCCCTGCCTGGCGCAAGGGATGTCGAAAGATCATCAAATGATCCAAGCGTTTGTCCTTCTTTGTTTGATCCACATCAATGAAGGATTTCCCGGGCACGACTATGCTGCTCGTGCGCAATGATATTTCCTGCAATGGCGCAGGCGGGGCGCGTTCCCTCCGATTGCAGATGACAGGTTGACTGGTACAGCACGGGAGCGTGCGGCCGGCTCAACAATGTCCCATTCCGAAGTAGCAGGTCGTTGTATGAGCGACACGTCTGGCAGACATGATGCCCCGCCGTTGCATGGGGCTGCTCCTGCGATCGGCCGGCGTGCGGAATTTTTCGTATTCGCCATCATCGTCGCTTTCATCTGGCCGGTGGTCGCCGTCGGCGTGGTCGGCGGGTATGGCTTTCTGATCTGGATGTTCCAGTTGATCCTGGGACCGCCCGGCCCGCCGGGGGGATGAAGCCACCATGAAAGGCCCGGGCCCCTCACGCCGCGCGCTGTTTCGCGGTCAGCTCCTCTCCAGACCAGTCGCCATCATCAACAACGACTGCCTCGCCGAAGCCGGTATCGTCTGCCGCTCCTGCGGCGATGCCTGTCCTGAGTCAGCCATTCGTTTTCGTCCCCGCATTGGATTGCCGCCCCAGGCCATCGTCAACGAAGCCGCCTGCATCGGATGCGGCGAATGTGTCGGCGCATGTCCGGGCGAGGCCATCACGCTGGGTGCCGCGCGCCATGGAGACGCTTCATGACCGCGGAGGCCACCATTCACATTTCGAGCGCGGTCGTCTCCGTGTTGCCGGAACGCCGTGACGAGGTGTTGCGCACGCTCGCCGCACTTCCCGACGTAGAGATACATCAACGCGATGCGTCCAAGATCGTGATCGTGATGGAAGCGACTGAGAGCGGAATTCTCGGCTGCCGTCTCGCCGAGATCGCATCCTGGCAAGGTGTTCTATCAGCCAACATGGTGTTCGAGCAGATCGAGAGCCTGGCCGATATCGGAGACTAGAGCATGTCACTCTCGCGACGCGAATTGTTGAAGGCGCAGGCCGCAGCCGTCGCCGCCGCGGCTGCCGGCATCGCCGTTCCCGCAGCCGCGCAGCCGGTGGCAGGCGGCATCGGATCGCTGGAGATCAAATGGTCGAAGGCGCCTTGTCGCTTTTGCGGCACCGGATGCGGGGTGATGGTCGGCGTCAAGGCCGGCAAGGTCGTCGCCACCCACGGCGATACGCTCGCCGAGGTCAATCGCGGACTGAACTGCATCAAGGGGTATTTCCTCTCCAAGATCATGTACGGCGCCGACCGCCTGACCACGCCGCTGCTGCGCAAGAAGGGCGGCGTCTTCGACAAGAACGGCGAACTGACGCCGGTTTCGTGGGACGAGGCCTTCGACGTGATGGCCGCCCGCGCCAAGGCGGTGCTGAACGAGAAGGGCCCGACGGCGCTCGGCATGCTCGGCTCTGGGCAATGGACCGCCTACGAGGGCTACGCCGCCACCAAGCTGATGCGGGCCGGCTTTCGCTCCAACAATCTCGATCCCAACGCCCGCCACTGCATGGCGTCGGCGGCCTACGCGTTCATGCGCACCTTTGGCATGGACGAGCCGATGGGTTGCTACGACGATTTCGAAGCGGCTGATGCCTTCGTGCTGTGGGGCTCGAACATGGCCGAGATGCATCCGATCCTGTGGACGCGACTTACCGACCGGCGATTGAGCCATCCGCATGTCAAGGTGGCAGTTCTCTCGACGTTCACCAACCGAAGCTCCGATCTCGCCGACATCCCGATCGTGTTCAAACCGGGCACGGATCTGGCGATCCTGAACTACATCGCCAACCACATCATCACGACCGGACGGGTCAACCAGGACTTCGTCAGGAACCACACCACCTTCGTGAAAGGCACGGTCGACATCGGTTACGGTTTGCGCCCGGACCATCCGCTCGAAGTCAAAGCCAAGGGCGCGGCAACGGCCGGCGCCACCGAGCCGATTGACTTTGACGCGTACGCAGCCTTCGTGAAGGATTACACACTCGAGAAGGTATCCGAACTTACAGGCGTCGAACGCGGCTTCCTGCAGGAGCTCGCCGAGCTCTATGCCGATCCGAAGCGCAAGGTGATGTCGCTGTGGACGATGGGCTTCAACCAGCACGTTCGAGGCGTGTGGGCCAATCAGCTCATCTACAATCTGCATCTGCTGACGGGAAAGATTTCCGAGCCCGGCAA
Organism: Bradyrhizobium algeriense; assembly: GCF_003062295.1. Classification (GTDB taxonomy): domain Bacteria; phylum Pseudomonadota; class Alphaproteobacteria; order Rhizobiales; family Xanthobacteraceae; genus Bradyrhizobium; species Bradyrhizobium algeriense. The sequence goes on from NZ_PYCN01000019.1 coordinate 36,803, forward strand.
TTCGCCGTTCTCGCTGACGGGGCAGCCATCCGCCTGCGGCACCGCCCGCGAAGTCGGCACCTTCGCGCATCGTCTGCCTGCCGATATGACCGTCACCAATCCGGAGCACCGCAAGCACACCGAGGAAATCTGGCGCGTCCCGCACGGCATCATTCCGGACAAGCCGGGTTACCACGCGGTCGAACATGACCGGATGCTTCGCGACGGCAAGCTGAATTTCTACTGGATCCAGGTCAACAACAACCTGCAGGCCGCGCCGAACAGTTCGCGCGAGACCTATCCGGGTTACCGGAATCCGGAAAACTTCATCGTCGTCTCCGACGCCTATCCTACCGTCACCGCGATGGCCGCCGATCTCGTTCTTCCCGCGGCGATGTGGGTCGAAAAGGAAGGCATGTATGGCAACGCGGAGCGACGCACCCATGTGTGGCGGCAGCTCGTCGACGCGCCAGGGGAGGCACGCTCCGACCTTTGGCAGATGATGGAATTCTCGAAGCGCTTCACCACCGACGAAGTGTGGCCGGCGCAGCTTCTGGATGCCAACCCCAGCTATAGCGGCAAGACGTTGTTCGACGCGTTGTTCCGGAACGGCAAGGTCGACAAGTACGCAACCACTGAAATCCCCGCCGAGTACGAAAACCAGGAGGCCAAGGCCTTCGGGTTCTACGTGCAAAAGGGTCTGTTCGAGGAATACGCCGAATTCGGCCGCGGTCATGGACACGACCTTGCGCCCTTCGACGCCTATCACGAGGTACGGGGCCTGCGATGGCCCGTCGTCAACGGCAAGGAAACCAAGTGGCGTTATCGGGAAGGCCTGGATCCCTACGTCAAGCCGGGCAAGGGCGTCGACTTCTACGGCAACAAGGACGGGCGCGCCAGGATCATTGCGGTGCCCTATGAGCCGCCGGCGGAATCTCCGGACAAGGAATTCGATATCTGGCTGGTCACCGGTCGCGTGCTCGAACATTGGCACTCGGGGTCCATGACCATGCGCGTGCCGGAACTCTACAAGGCATTTCCCGGCGCCAAGGTTTTCATGCATGCGGAGGATGCGCGCTCCAGAGGCATCAATCAGGGCGCCGAGGTCCGGGTGGTGTCGCGGCGCGGTGAAATCCGAACCCGGGTGGATACAAAAGGACGCAACCGGATGCCGCGCGGCGTCGTCTTCGTTCCGTGGTTCGACGCCAGCCAACTCATCAACAAGGTGACGCTGGACGCAACGGATCCCATTTCCAAGCAGGCGGACTTCAAGAAATGCGCGGTCAAGATCATCCCGGTCTGAAGAGATTTCGAAGTCCCATAGCAGGCGCCCTGCTCGGCGGCCTGCTGGTGTTCGCCTGCGGCGCGATCTACGCGCAAACCGCCCCCCAGATCGTGCCGCGGGTTACCGGCGCCGCAGCGCCTATGGGAGATGTGCGAACGCCGCCCCTGGCGCGACCGATCGTCGATGACAAGCGGCTGATGCGCAATTATCCGGAACAGCCGCCGATCATCCCGCACTCCATCGACAATTATCAACTCACGCTCAAGACCAATCGCTGCCTCGACTGTCACCGCCGACAGTACACTGAGGGCTCGGGTGCGCCGATGATCAGTGTCACGCACTTCATGGACCGCGACGGACAGGTCCTAGCCGACGTCACGCCGCGGCGATACTTCTGCACGGCGTGCCATGTCCAGCAGACTGATGCACGGCCGCTCGTCCCCAACGCGTTCAAGGACATGCTCCTCGTCGGTTCCGAGAAGAAGTGAGAACCGTCGATGCAGCGGCTCAAGTCACTCCTGATCTGGTTCTGGCGCATAGCCAGCCACCCAAGCGCGCATTTGAGTCTCGGCTTTCTCGCACTCGGCGGCTTCGTCTGCGGCGTGCTGTTCTGGGGCGCCTTCAACACCGCACTTGAGATCACCAACACCGAAAAGTTCTGCACCTCGTGTCACGAAATGCGCGCCAACGTGTTCGAGGAATTGCAGCGCACCCCCCATTTCTCCAATCGCTCGGGAGTCCGCGCGACATGCCCCGACTGCCACGTTCCGCACAACTGGACTGACAAGATCGCCCGCAAGATGCAGGCATCAAAGGAAGTCTGGGGCAAGATTTTCGGCACGATCGATACAAGAGAGAAGTTCTTGGATCACCGGCTCGAACTCGCCAAGCACGAGTGGGCGAGACTAAAGGCAAATGATTCCCTGGAATGCCGCAACTGCCATTCCTCGGCGGCGATGGACTTCACCAAGCAGACGCGACGTGCGGCGGAAATCCATGCCAGATTTCTGGTCCCCGGCGAAAAGACCTGCATCGACTGCCACAAGGGCATCGCGCATGAACTGCCCGACATGACCGGCATCGAGCCGGGCTGGCGGACTCCGCCCGAACTGCGGGACCGCCAGAGTTTTCGCGCCAATCCGCGCGATGAGCTGGTGCGATATCTCGCAACGACCGGATCGGAGCGGTAACGCGCGGCAAGCATTGAGCGATTAGCTCCGTCATTGCCTGCGACAAGCGCGAAGCGTTTGCGCAAAGGAGCAAAGCGACGAAGCAATCCATCTATCCCCGCGTTGAGGCATGGATTGCTTCGCTCACGCTCGCAATGACGCGGATAGTTCGTAGCCCGGATGAGCGAAGCGACATCCGGGACCACTCCAACACCGCCCCGGACATTGATGGGTTTCGCTTCGCTCTACCCATCCTACGAAATCCGCTCACGCGACACTCGCACTGAGGGTGCCGAGCCAACAAAAACAACCAACGTCAACACCGCGGTAACTAGTTTCCTTTACCCTCTGCCAACCATAAGCCCCTGTCGCGGGCGTATGGTGAGCGGGTAGCGTGTCATGTTGCGTTTGAAGATACTGGCCTCGGTTGTTCCGCTGGCGATTGCCGCCCTGTTCGCGCGCGGCGAGTTTTTGGCAGGACCCAGGGCCTGCATCGAGATAGCGGGTACGTCCGTCCAGATCGCCGCTCTCTCCTGGCAGGCGCACCACAACGTCGCCTTCACCGACGACCCCTCCCATGCGACGGTGCGGGTCCAGATCTCCGACGACGCGGAAGCGGCCGACTTCACCGTGATCGACGACATCGATACGGCCGAAGCCGGCGCCTGCGAGAGCAACGCCCCGCCGCGGCTGGTCGCGATCTCCCGCAATCCCTCGCCCTCCGATCCCGTCATCTATCTTTCGCGGGATGGCCCGGCCGACTACCGGATCTTCGTGTCCTCGAAGAGCCTTTCGCTGCTCGATGCCGCAGCCCTGATCGTCGGCGCCCGCGGCGAGCGCCGCCGCGTCGAAGCGGCGTTACTTTAAGGTTTGAGCATGGTCTTTTCGGAAAACCGGTTTCCACTTTTCCGGACTATGCTCGGTTAAGGTTTCATTTACCCTGTTCTCATCGCGGCCGTTGCGCGCTGGGAGCCTCAAGCACTTTGCAACGTCGGCAACGCATCGTGTGCCCAGAGGGGCGGCGAAGCAGGCCGGTTCAGTTCAGGCAGCAATCTCAGGGTCATTGGCGATGGGACGGACTTTCCGGATCAAACTTCGCTTTCGCCGTTTCGGTCGCCGGCATCCCTGGCTGACCCTCACGCTGCGCTCCTTCATGATCTTCTCGATCGTGTTCGGCGCCGCCTATGGATTCATTACCGGAAGCAAGGCGGAGAATTCCGGCTATGACCCGCACGCCTTTGCGATCGGCGTCGCTTTCCTGTTTGCGATCGCCTGCGTCGCGCTCGCCACTTTCAGCGTCCGGCTCCGCCTGATGCGCAAGAAAATGCGCAAGGTCGCCCTGCACAATGAAGCGCTGGCCGACCGGAACTGGGAATTGCAGGAAGCCGAGCAGCGCGCCCGCCGCTTGTTCGAATCGCAGGGCGATCTGATCGTGCTGCGCGACGCCGAGGGCTGCATCACCTATGCCAACGATGCCTATTGCGAACTCGCACAAATGCCGCGCGACGCGCTGATCGGCACGCGCTTCACGCTTGAAGTCCTCGAACAGGGCGACGCCGCGCTCGAACCGAACGGCACCCGCGTTCACGACCAGCAGGTCACGGGTCCGCTCGGCCCGCGCTGGATCGCATGGCGCGAAGGCCTCGTCCGCAACGACGCCGGGGGGCCGGCGGAAATGCAAAGCGTCGGCCGCGACGTCACCGATCGCACCGAAAGCGAGCGGGCGCTGGCCGAGGCCCGCGACCAGGCCGATGCGGCAAGCCGCGCCAAGTCGCGCTTCCTCGCGATGGCGAGCCATGAGATCCGCACGCCGCTCAACGGCATCATCGGCATGAGCGGGCTGTTGATGGACACGCCGCTGACGCCGGAACAGGCGACCTATGTCAAGGCGGTGAAGACTTCCGGCGACGCGCTGCTCTCGCTGATCGAGGAGCTGCTGGATTACTCCAAGATCGAGGCCGGCAAGATCGATCTCGAACATCGTCCGTTCGCGCTGTCGGGGATGATCGAGGACATCACCGAATTGCTGGCGCCGCGCGCGGAGGCCAAGAAAATCGAGATCGCCGCCTATGTCGACGAGCGGCTGCCGATGCACGTGATCGGCGACGCGGCGCGGTTGCGGCAGGTGCTGCTCAATCTCGCCGGCAACGCCATCAAGTTCACCTCGACCGGCGGCGTCGCCCTGATCGTCGAGCCCGGCATCTGGCCCAATGAAATCAGTTTTCTGGTGCGCGACACCGGCATCGGCATCGCGCCCGAGGCGCGCGAGCGGATCTTCCGCGAGTTCGAACAGGCCGACGACAAGATCGCCCGCAGCTATGGCGGCACCGGGCTTGGCCTGAGCATCTCCGACCGCATCGTCAAGCGCATGGGCGGCCGCATCACGCTGGAGAGCCAGCCGGGCGCCGGCGCGACATTCGAAGTGTCTATCCCGCTCGCCGCCGCCGACGGCGAACAAATCTCCTTCGCGGCGCCCGATCTCTCCGGCCAGTCGATCATGCTGGTCTCGCCACAGAGCATCGAGGCCTCGCTGACCGCGCGGCGGCTGCAGCGCTGGGGCGGACAGACCTGCATGCTTTCCGACGCCGATGTCGCCGAGGCCCTGCTGCCCGAGCGGCCCTGGCACGCCGTGCTGATCGATCACGCGTTGGGGCTGGCCGATATCGAACGGCTCGGCGAAGCTGCGCGCCTGCATGCCACGCAGCGTATCGTGATGTTCACGCCGGCGACGCGGCAGGAATTGCAGCCATCCGCCACCTCCGCCCTCACCGGCTATCTGGTCAAGCCGTTGCGCGCGGCTTCGCTCGCGGCGCGCCTGACCACCGCGCCGGAGGTGGCCGCGCCGAGCCTGGAGCCGGCCATCGACACGATCGAGACATCAGCCGCGCCGTCAGCCAAGGGCCTGTCGATCCTGGTTGCCGAAGACAATCAGATCAATGCGCTGTTGATCCGCTCGCTGCTCGGCCGGCTCGGCCATCACGCCGTGATCACCACCAACGGCGCCGAGGCGCTGGAATCCTGGCTGTCGGCGAAAGCCGCAGGCAGCCCCTACGATCTGGTCCTGATGGACATCCAGATGCCGCAGCTCAACGGCATCGAAACCACCAAGCGGATTCGCACCCTCGAGGCGGGCGAGCCGGGAGGCCGGACGCCGATCCTCGCACTCACCGCCAACACGCTGGTGGAAGACCGCTACGCCTGCTTCGAAGCCGGCATGGACGGATTTTTGATCAAGCCGCTCGACCGCGAGAAACTCGCCGAGGCGCTCTCCGGCCTCATCGCGTCACGACACATCGCGGCGTGAGGTGGCCTTGTGCCGAAGCGGTAGCTGCGGTCGTCCCTGCGAACGCAGGGACCCATAACCACAGGATTTAGCGATAAGTAGAAGGTCGTTAGCCACCCTGCCCCGAAGAGAAGCCGCGGCGTATGGGTCCCTGCGTTCGCAGGGACGACCGGAGCTACAGCCGCCGTAGCGCCACCGTCTCGACCAGATGATCGGCGCGCTTTTTCAGGATCAGCGTCGCGCGCGGCCGGGTCGGCAGAATATTGTCCTCGAGATTGGCGAGGTTGGTGCGTTCCCAGATCGCGATCGCGGTCGCCGTGGCCTCCTCGTCCGAGAGCACTGCGTAGCGATGGAAGTACGATTTGGGATCGTGGAACGCGGTATCCCTGAGCGCGAGAAAGCGCCGCACATACCATTCGCGCAGCACCGGCTCCTCGGCATCGATATAGACCGAGAAGTCGAAGAAGTCGGACACCACCGGCACCGCCTTGCCGTCGCGCGGCAGGCGGCCGGTCTGCAGCACGTTGACGCCCTCGACGATCAGGATGTCGGGGCGGTCGACCTCGATCCACTGGTTCGGCACGATGTCGTAGACCAGATGCGAATAGACCGGCGCGCGCACTGGCCGGCGGCCGGCCTTGATGTCGGAGAGGAACGACAGCAGCATCGGCAGGTCGTAGCTCTCGGGAAAGCCTTTTTTCTGCATCAGCCCCTGCCGCTCGAGCACGGCATTGGGAAACAGAAAACCGTCTGTCGTCACCAGGTCGACCTTGGGCCGCGGCGACCAGCGCGCGAGCAGCGCCTGCAGCACGCGCGCGGTGGTCGACTTGCCGACCGCGACCGAGCCGGCGACGCCGATGATGTAGGGCACCTTGCGGTCGCGGATGTCGAGGAACTGGCGCTGCGCCTGATAGAGGCGGTGAGTGGCGTCGACATAGATCGACAACAGGCGCGACAGCGGCAGGTAGATGTCCTCCACCTCCTGCATGTCGAGGCGATCGTGCATCGAGCGCAGCCGCTCGAATTCGCCCGGCTCCAGCGTCATCGGCGTATCGTCGCGCAAGCGCGCCCACTGCTCGCGGGTGAAGATACGGTAGGGGTTGTATTGCTGGTCGGGGGTGCGGATATCCATGAACTGCCCTCTCGGTCAGTCGCGCTTGCGCGACGCCTTTTCCTCGAGCCCGGACATCGACGTCCGCTGCGCCAGCGCGGCCTCGACCTCTTCGAGCTTGACGCCGCGCGCCTTCAAAAGCACCAGCAGGTGAAACAGCAGATCGGCGCTTTCGGCGATCAAATGGTCCCGATCGTCCTCGACGGCCGCGATCACGGTCTCGACCGCCTCCTCGCCCAGTTTCTTGGCGCAGTGCTCCGCGCCCTTGTCGAGCAATTTGCGGGTGTAGGACGCCTCTCCTCCCGATGCGGCCCGTGCATCGATGGTGGCGGCCAGATCATGGATCGTGAAACGCGACATCAACCGAACTCAACACTTGCGCCCGGCCGAAGGCCGCGACGCCGTCCCGATCAGGGACTTAGCACTTTTGTGACGGGGAGTCGTCAGGGATCGAGCCGCATCGGCAGGCCGGCGCGCACCATGTGCTCCTTGGCTTGGCGTATGGTAAATTCGCCGAAGTGGAATATCGAGGCCGCCAGCACCGCGGTGGCGTGGCCCTGGCGGATGCCGTCGACCAGATGGTCGAGATTGCCGACGCCGCCGGAGGCGATGACCGGTACAGGGACACTGTCGGCGATGGCCTGCGTCAGCGGCAGGTCGAACCCCTGCCTTGTGCCGTCGCGGTCCATTGACGTCAGCAGGATTTCGCCGGCGCCGAGCGATACCACTTCCTGCGCGTATTCGATGGCGTCGATCCCGGTGGAGTTGCGCCCGCCATGGGTGAATATCTCCCAGCGCTCACCGCCGCCGGCACGCTTGACCCGCTTGGCGTCGATCGCGACCACGATGCACTGCTCGCCGAATTTTTCGGCCGCCTGCTTGACGAACTCCCGGTTGCTGACCGCGGCGGAATTGATCGAGACCTTGTCGGCCCCGTACCGCAGCAGCGTCTTGATGTCGTCGATGGTGCGGACCCCGCCGCCGACCGTCAGCGGCATGAAGCAGGCTTCCGCCGTGCGGCGGACGACATCCAGCATGGTGCCGCGGTTTTCGTGGGTAGCAGTGATATCGAGGAAGCACAATTCGTCGGCGCCGGCCGCATCATACGCAATCGCGGCTTCCACGGGATCGCCGGCGTCACGCAGATCGACGAAATTGACGCCTTTGACCACCCGACCGTCCTTCACGTCGAGACAGGGGATCACGCGGACCTTGAACATGGCGATACTCCCAAAGCGTTTTCAAGCGAAGCGGGTACCGGTTCGCGTGAAGAAAACGCATCAAAATAAAAAGTAGAGCCATGGTTCTGACCATGGCTCTACGCCGCGGCGCGTGCGTTGCGGATCAGCGTCAACGCCGCAGTCGGATCGAGCCGGCCGTCATAGAGCGCGCGGCCAGCAATCGCACCCGCAAGCTTTTTGGCACGTGGCTCAAGCAAGGCTTTCACGTCATCGATCGAAGCGAAACCGCCCGACGCGATGACGGGAATCGATATCCGCTCCGCAAGGGCAATCGTCGCATCGAGGTTTAGGCCCTTCAAAAGGCCGTCGCGTGCGATGTCGGTGAAGATGATGGCGGCGACGCCGGCATCCTCAAAACGCTGTGCGATTTCGAGCGCGGTCACCTGCGAGGTCTCGGCCCAGCCTTCCACCGCAACTTTGCCGTCACGCGCATCGAGGCCAACAGCAACGCGGCCGGGAAATTTTTTCGCCGCGCTCTTCACGAGCTCGGGATCGCGCACCGCGGCCGTGCCGATGATGACGCGGGCAATTCCCTTGTCCAGCCAGGCTTCCACGGTCTTGAGATCGCGAATGCCGCCGCCGAGCTGCACCGGCATGGTGACGGCCTTGAGCATCGCCTCGACCGCGAGCGCGTTCATCGGCTTGCCGGCAAAGGCGCCGTCGAGATCGACAACATGCAGATATTCGAACCCCTGCTCGGCAAAGGACCGCGCCTGCGCCGCGGGATCGAGGTTGAACACGGTCGCGCGCGCCATGTCGCCCTGCTCGAGGCGCACGCACTGGCCGTTTTTCAGATCGACGGCGGGAAAGAGAATCACGGCTTCCACTTCAGGAAATTCGAGATCAGGGCCAAGCCGAAGCGTTGGCTCTTCTCAGGGTGAAACTGCGTGCCGATCGCGGTGTCCTTGCCGACGATCGCCGTCACCGGCCCGCCGTAATCGGCGCGCGCCAGCACATCGGCCTCGTTGGAGGCATTGAGATGATAGGAGTGCACGAAATAAGCGTGGCGTCCCTTCGGTCCGAGCGGCAGCCGCTCCAGCACCGGGTGCTCACGGATCATATCGAGCGTGTTCCATCCCATGTGCGGGATCTTCAAATTTTCTTCGCGCGGCGCAATCTTCTCGACGTCGCCCGCGATCCAGTTGAAGCCCTCGGTGACGACGTGCTCCTTGCCGCGCGTGGCCATCAGCTGCATGCCGACGCAGATGCCGAAGAACGGCCGCGCCTTGACGCGCACAGCCTCGGTCATCGCTTCCAGCATGCCGTCCACGGCGTCGAGGCCCCGGCGGCAATCGGCGAAGGCGCCGACGCCGGGCAGCACGATGCGGTCGGCGCGATAAACGGCCTCGGGATCGCGCGTCACCATGACCTTCTGCGGCTCTTCCATGCTCCGCGCGGCCCGCTCGAAGGCTTTTGCCGCCGAGTGGAGATTACCCGAGCCGTAGTCGATGATCGCAACGCTCATCGCGGCCCTCCCGGCTCTGGAAACAGGCCGATGATCCCGCCTTGCGGCAATGGCGGCGGCGGTTTGGAGAACGGCTGGCCCGGAATGTTGCGGGTCGGCGGCGGTGCGCCGCGATCGACCGCCCATTGGTCATTGCTCAGGCCACGCTGCCGGGCCGTCCAGCGCTCGAAGAATCGGCGTTCGGCCGTCTCCTCGTCGGCGGCGACCACGATATCGAGCTGGCGCCATTTGCGCCGCGACAGGGTCCAGCGCCGCAGGCTGGGCGCTTCGAATCCCATCAGGATCGCAATCAGGACGACAACCATGAAGATCGTGCCACGGCTGGCGCCCAGCGCCGACATCCCGAACTGGACGGCGATCATCAGAACGATCCAGCCGATCAGCGCCAGCCATAGCCGGTGCCACAACAGCCAGATCACGCTCGCAACCGCGGCCCAGAAATGGAAGCCGTCGCGGACAAAGACGAATTTGTCGGTCGCCGCGAGATCGGCGCCGTTGGCTACGGGAGCATGCACTGTGTAGACCGGCATCGAACCTCTCCGCCGCGAACGAAAAACGCGAACAAGAAATCAGCCGCCGAGCTGACCCTTGGTGGAAGGCACTTCGCCGGCCGCGCTCGGATCGATCGCGACCGCGGCACGAAGCGCCCTCGCCAGACCCTTGAAGCAGGATTCGGCGATATGATGGCTGTTCTCGCCATATAAGGTCTCGACGTGCAAAGTCACGCCGGCGTTGATGGTGAAGGCGTTGAACCATTCGCGCACCAGCTCGGTATCGAATTGACCGACCTTGTCGCGCGGAAAATCGACCTTGAACACCAGCACCGGCCGGCCCGAAATGTCGATCACGACGCGCGACAGCGTCTCGTCCATCGGCATGTGGATCGAGGCGTAGCGGGTGATGCCGGCCATGGTGCCGAGCGCCTGTTTCACGGCCTGGCCCAGCGCGATGCCGACGTCCTCGGTGGTGTGGTGGTGGTCGACATGGAGGTCGCCATCGGCCTTCACGGTGATATCGATGCGGGAATGCCGGGCCAGCAGGTCGAGCATATGGTCGAAAAAGCCGATACCGGTCGATACCTTGGACACGCCCGTGCCATCGAGGTTTACCGCGACCTCGATGTCGGTTTCCTTGGTCTTGCGCTTGATGGACGCTGTGCGCATGAAAACTGCTTCCCTTTGGCCGCCCTGGGGGCCGAAAACGCGGCCCTTTTAACAGGCGGATGTCGCCTTCGCTACTGCGGGATGACGCTTTTGGAGGCTGAACTTCGGCCTATGGTGACCGGAATCCCGGCCGCGATTGTAACCCTCCCCGCCAGCCCCTAAATCTGATGGGAACGAGGGCAATTCATGCAAGCATCTGAAAACAGCCTGCCGATCTGGCACGGCACGACGATTTTGACGGTCCGCAAGGGCGGCAAGGTGGTGATCGGCGGCGATGGCCAGGTCTCGATCGGCCAGACCGTCATCAAGGCCAACGCCAAAAAGGTCCGCAAACTGGGCAAGGGCGACGTGATCGGTGGCTTTGCCGGGGCGACCGCCGACGCTTTCACCCTGTTCGAGCGGCTGGAAAGCAAGCTTGAGCAGTATCCCGGGCAATTGACCCGCGCGGCGGTCGAGCTTGCCAAGGACTGGCGGACCGACCGCTATCTGCGCCGGCTGGAGGCGATGATGATCGTCGCCGACAAGGACGTCTCGCTGGTCCTGACCGGCACCGGCGACGTGCTGGAGCCGGAAGCGGGCGTGATGGCGATCGGCTCGGGCGGCAATTATGCGCTCGCCGCGGCGCGTGCGCTGGTCGATACCGACAAGGACGCCGAGAGCATCGTGCGCCGCGCGCTCGATATCGCCGCCGACATCTGCGTCTACACCAACCGCAACGTCACGATCGAAACGCTCTGAGGGGAGCCGCCGGTCATGGCGTCGGACTATGTCTTCCGCCCGATGACATCTGACGATCTGCAGGTAATCCGGCAGTGGCTGGCGCAGCCGCATGTCCGGGAATGGTGGGGCGATCCGTCCGAGCAATATGATCTGGTCAGCGGCGATCTCGATGAACCCGCGATGGATCAATTCATCGTCTCGGCAGGGAGCAACGATTTCGCCTATCTGCAATGCTACGACCTGACCGCCTGGAATTCAGGCTTTGGTGAACATCCGCCCGGCACCCGCGGCATCGACCTGTTCATCGGCGAGTCCGACATGATCGCGCGCGGCCATGGTTCGGCGTTCATTCGCGCCTTCGTCGACGAGCGCCTGCGGAATGGTGCGCCGCGCATTGTCACCGATCCCGATCCAGCCAACACCCGGGCCGTTCGTGCCTACGAGAAAGCGGGCTTTGAAAAAGCTGGTATGGTCGATACACCTGATGGCCCCGCTTTATTGATGGTCCGCAACGCATGACCTCTACCAGCAGCATCGAAAAAGCCCCGGTCATCCGCGCGCTTTCGGCCTGGCATTGGACATTGATCGCAGCCGGCATCCTCGCAGTTCAAGCCGCGATCCTGTATGCGATGGGCCGTCTGCCGATCTGCGCCTGCGGCTACGTCAAACTCTGGCACGGCGTGGTGCAAAGTTCGGAAAACTCGCAGCACATTACCGACTGGTACACGCTGTCCCACATCCTGCATGGCATCCTGTTCTACGGCGCGGCCTTCCTCGCCTTCCCGCGCCTCGCCTGGCAGGGCCGCCTGATCCTTGCCATGCTGCTGGAAGGCGGCTGGGAACTGGTCGAGAATTCCGACTGGATCATCAACCGCTACCGCGCCGGCACGATCTCGCTGGATTATTTTGGCGATACCATTGTCAATTCGATCTCCGATTCACTTGCGATGATCGGCGGCTTCCTTTTGGCAAAAAGGCTTCCGGTCGCCATCACGGTGGCGGTGGCGCTGTTGTTCGAACTCGTAATGACGCTCCACATTCGCGACAATCTGACGCTCAACATCATCATGCTGATTCACCCCTTCGAGGCGATCAAGGTTTGGCAAGGCGGACCGCCGATTATCTAGAGACGATTGTGTCGGCTGCTTGCGACAGGCCTGATCCGGCTTACTTAACTCCAGAGGTCCAGTATCGATGATTGCAAGCGAGATTTTGGCGAAAGGCGTTGAGCGCGGCATTATCACGCCCGAACAGGCCGAACGCCTGCGCGCGCTGGAAAATGCCGGCGAGCCGCCGGAATTGCCCGCCTCGCCCGACGACGAACAGCTTCGCTTCATCAGCGGCTTCAGCGACATCTTTGTCACCATTGGCCTTGCCATGTTCGTCGGGGCGGTCGGCTATTTTGCCCTGTCATCCAGCGGGCCGGTTGGTATGTGGATAGCAGTCGCCGTTACAGCCTGGCTACTCGCCGAATTCTTCACACGGCTGCGGCGCATGGCGTTACCAAGCATCGTTCTCCTGATCGTATTTGCCTGGGCCGCTTTCGCCGCCAGCGCCGTCTTTCTCGGGGCGGGCGCCCGGCCATACAGCTTTCCGCTATCTGCATGGGGGCTTTCCGGACCTGGTGGGATCGAGCCAGCGACGTTGGCGAGCGCCGCATTTATGACCGTGCTGCTGACGGCACTGCACTACTGGCGCTTTCGGGTGCCCATAACTATCGCGGCGGGGTGCGGCGCGTTGCTGCTCACGGTCATGGGACTGGCTTATGGGCTTTTTCCGCAGCTACCGCACGGCGCGTACAGCGCCCTGGCTTTCATTTGCGGCCTCGCTATTTTTGGCTTGGCCATGGGGTTTGACATGACGGATCCGAAACGGCTGACGCGCCGGACCGATATTGCCTTCTGGCTACATCTGCTTGCTGCGCCGCTCATCGTACACTCATTAATTGGTGGCGTGTTCGACGTGGGCGTAAAACTCGAACCCAAACCTGCTGTTGCCGTAGTGGCTGTGTTTCTGGCACTTAGCCTTGTCGCGGTCCTGATCGACCGCCGCGCTCTGCTGGTATCCGGCCTCGCCTATGCAGGAGGTGCCTTCTGGGCTCTGATCCGCCAGGCGGGCCTTTCCGACATAACGACCCCGCTCACAATCCTGACCCTCGGCGCTTTCGTGCTGTTGCTCAGCGCCGGATGGAAGCCACTTCGGGCCGGGATATTGAAATTGGCACCATCGACGCTCACGCGTCGCCTCCCGCAACCAACCCTATCCGTGTAAGAATGTACGTATGACCGACTTTTCTCCCCGTGAAATCGTCTCCGAACTCGACCGCTTCATTGTCGGCCAGGCCGACGCCAAGCGCGCGGTATCGATCGCGCTGCGTAACCGCTGGCGGCGGCTGCAGCTCACCGGCAGCTTGCGCGAAGAGGTGCTGCCGAAAAACATCCTGATGATCGGGCCGACCGGCGTCGGCAAGACCGAGATCGCGCGGCGGCTGGCGAAGCTGGCCAACGCGCCCTTCATCAAGGTCGAGGCCACCAAGTTCACCGAGGTCGGCTATGTCGGCCGCGACGTCGAGCAGATCATCCGCGACCTCGTCGAGGTCGCGATCGTGCAGGTCCGCGAGCGCAAGCGCAAGGACGTACAGGCCCGCGCGCAGCAGGCCGCCGAAGAACGCGTGCTGGATGCGCTGGTCGGACCGGCGTCGAGCCCCGCGACACGCGATTCCTTCCGCAAGAAGCTGCGCGCCGGCGAGCTCAACGACAAGGAAATCGAGATCGAGACGCAATCCTCCGGCGGCATGCCGATGTTCGAAATCCCGGGCATGCCCGGCGCGCAGATGGGCGCGATTTCGATCGGCGACATCTTCGGGAAGATGGGCGGACGAACCAAGACCCGTCGCCTGACGGTCGAAAGCTCGCACGAGATTCTCGTCAACGAGGAATCGGACAAGCTGCTGGACAGCGATCAGCTGGTGCTGGAAGCCATCAACGCGGTCGAAAACAACGGCATCGTGTTTCTCGACGAGATCGACAAGATCTGCGTGCGCGACGGCCGTACTGGCGGCGACGTTTCGCGCGAGGGCGTGCAGCGCGACCTGCTGCCGCTGATCGAAGGCACCACGGTCTCGACCAAGCACGGCGCGGTCAAGACCGACCACATCCTGTTCATCGCCTCCGGCGCGTTCCATATCTCAAAGCCCTCGGACCTGTTGCCGGAATTGCAGGGGCGGCTACCGATCCGCGTCGAGCTGGAAGCGCTGACACGCGACGACATGCGCCGCATCCTGACCGAGCCGGAGGCCTCGCTGATAAAGCAATATGTCGCGCTGATGCAGACTGAAGGCGTCACGCTCGACATCGCCGACGATGCCATCGACGCGCTGGCGGATATCGCGGTCGCCGTCAATTCGACGGTCGAGAACATCGGTGCGCGGCGGCTGCAGACGGTGATGGAGCGGGTGCTCGACGAGATTTCATTCGCCGCGCCGGACCGTCATGGCGAGACCATCAAGGTCGATGCCGATTACGTGCAGAAGCACGTCGGCGACCTCGCCAAGAACGCCGATTTGAGCCGGTTTATTTTGTAGCCGTTGTAGCCCGGATGGAGCGCAGCGCAATCCGGGCTACGCCCACAACCACAAATCTTCATTGTGCGCTCTCGCCGAGGCCGCTATCCCGTCTGTGACGCCGGCCTGTAGTTTATGGATCCCGGCTCGCGCTATCGCTTGGCCGGGACGACGATGAACCTGAATTTGCGGCTATGGGAAAACCCCTGGCGCTTGATGCTTGCCGTCAATGCCGCCGTGCTGATCGGGGTCTTCTGGCACAAGATCACGCTGCCGCCTTACGTCCCCTACATCCATCTGCTGGTCGATTATCATTTCGGCTTCACCAAGCGCGCCCTGATCGGCGCGATCGTCGCGCTGTTCACGGCCAAGGTGCCGGTGTGGCTGGTGTTTGCGCTCAGCGGCACGGTGTGGCTGGTGACGGCAGGGCTGTTCGTACAGTTATTCCGCCGAACGTTTGGTTTTGATCAAAAGCATTTGCCGCTGTTCATGTTCATGGCGGGCTCACCGTTTTTCCTGAAGAATTTTATGCACACGCTCGGGCACTTCGACATTTACGGATGCCTGTTGGCGATCTGCCTGCTGCTGATTCCGGCGCGTTCGCTGGCCTATGTGTTGCTCGCCGCGATGTTCTCGATCGTACTCGTGTTGATCCACCACATTCATCTCTTGATGTACGTGCCTACGATCACCGCCATCGTGGCGTTGCGTCATTACCTCGTGCAGGGCGTGAGCCGACGGAACGCCGCTGTTGGCATGGCATCGCTCGCGGCCATAGGCCTGCTCTTCATCACCGAGCAATTCTACGGCACGATGGCGGTACCGGAGGCGGAGTTCGTCGTCTATCTGCAGGGCCGGATGGCCGACCCATCGCAAACCAAGCTGCTGAGCTTTGGCTATATCTGGTACCAGCCACTCTCGAAGGAAGTTCTGGATACCTGGCAGCGGCTGCCGCACAACCTCCTCGGCATTCCCGTATTTGCGCTCCTGATCTGGCTGCACACGCCGCTCTGTCGATATTTCGTCGATCTGATCGCAGCGTTATCAATAGAAGCGCATCGCCGGATCGTCGCTGCCGCGATCGTCGTCGTCAGCCTCGGCTATCTCATCATGTTCGCGATGATCTTCGATTACTCGAGGTGGATTTCGAACTGGGCGGTGTGCCTGTTCCTGATCCTGCACGCGGTGAAGACGCTGCCTTCAAAAGAAGTGCCGCCGATATCGGGCGATGACCGGAAGACAATGGTGTTCGGCTGGATCGTGACCCTGATTCCACGAGTCGGAATCGTGCGGCCGTTCTGACAGATCTAAGTTCTCGATCTCCGCACCCTAACGTACAAGGCGCCCTCGCCGCCATGGCCGATATGGGCTTCCTCGAAGCCGACCACCAGAGAACGGAATTCCGGCAGGCCGAGCCATAGCGGCACCTGGCGGCGGAGCACGCCGCGCTCGGATTCGGCGCCGATCTTGCCCTTGCCGGTGATGATGAGCACGAAGGTCAGCCCGTCATGATGGGCGCGCTGCAGGAAGCCGAACAGCGCGCGATGCGCCCTCGTCTGCGTCATGCCATGCAGGTCGAGCCGGGCGTCGATCTCCTTCCGCCCGCGCGACAGATGCGACCGCTCGCGGCGGCCGATCGGCGCCAATGGCGGCGGTTCCGGCTTTGAAGGAGCAACGATTCGTGCCGGGGCGACGTGCCGCGGCGAAGCGGCGGGTTTCGGCGCGACTTTGCTATCGGCTTCGGTCGAGACGGCCGGCGGCTTCGAAGGGCGGTGCCGTTTGCGCAACGGCTTGACCTGCTTGGCGACGCTCTCCCACAGCGCGCGGTCCTCTTCGCTCAGGCCGGGCTTGCGTCGCGGCGGCTCCGGCAATTCGGGAATCAAACTCGACGGCCGGCGTTTCATCGACGATGGCGATATCGGCGCAAATGATACTGATGCGGCTTTACGGAGGCCGCTTCAACCTTCGGCCGCGGCTCGGGTAGCGGCACCGGCTTTGTCACGGCAGCCTGCGCGGCCGGGATTTGCGAAGGCGCCGCTGCCGGTGTCGGCGGTGCTGCCTGAGCCGCGGGCCTGGCGGTGGTCGCCGCGGTGACCTCGGGCGGCTTCGCAGCGTTCTTCTGGTCCTTCGGCGGATCGGTTTGCGGGAACAATTTAGCGATCGTCTCCGACGGCCGCTGGTCGGGTACCGGCATCTTGCGGCCGCGCGCCACCGGATCGAGGCTCTTCGGCACAAGGATGACGAAGCGCGCATTGTGGCGGAGACGGCCGGCAACCTTGCCGGCGTCGAGACCGGCGCCGAAATAGAGATCGGCGCGCGCCGGACCGACGATGGCCGAGCCGGTGTCCTGCGCAATCATCAGGCGGCGGAACGGTGTCTTCGATTGCTCCGTTTCGATCGGCAGCTCGCCTTCGATGAAGAACGGCGTGCCATAGACATGCAGCGATTTGTCGACCGCGATCGAGCGGCCCGGCGTCAACGGCACGCCCTGGGCGCCGACCGCCTCGTCCTTGTCGGAAAGCTGCACCTCGCGGAAGAAGACGTAGGACTTGTTCTGCCGCCGCAGCTCGTCGGCCTCATTGGGGTTCTGCTCCATCCACTCCCTGATCTTCTGCATCGACATCTGATCCTTGGGGATGATGTTGCGCTCGATCAGGATGCGGCCGACCGCCGTATAGGGATAGCCATTATGGGCATCGTAATTGATACGAACGGTCGAGCCGTCGTCGAGGCTGACCCGCGCCGAACCCTGGATCTGCGAGAACAGCAGGTCGGTCTGTTCCTTCAGCCAGCAGATTTCGAGGCCGCGGCCTTCAATCGCGCCGTCCTCGATCTCGGCCCGATCGTAATAGGGCACCAGCTTGCGGCGGCCGATCTTGCGGAATACCTGGCCCTTGTTCGGCAAGCCGGCCGAGCTCTGTGTGGTGCCGCGGACGAACAGATTGGACGGCCGGCGATAGACCGGCACCTTGTAGACCTCGTTCTCCGTCCGCGAGCCGTCGACGATGGGCTCGTAATAGCCGGTGACAAAACCCTCGCCTTCGCCAAGCCGCGAAATGCGCAAGGGGAGAAAATGATCCTCGAAGAAAGCTTTTGCCTTCAGTCCGTCGGACAGTTCCAGGCCTCTCGCGACGAGGCAGGGATCGCGCAGCGAAGTGCCGAGCGCCTTCGGATCGGCCGGCGGCGTTCGTTGCGCCGATATCGGCCTGCAACTCACCCGAAACGCCTTGTAGGCGGCGAGATGATCGTCCTCGCTCCAGCCCGCGATCCCGGACCATGCGACCGGGGCATACTGGCCGCCGCTGATCTGAAACGGCAATTCAAGTGGCGGATATGGCAGGTGACGGACGGACGGCGGATACGAAGGCTTTTGCGAACGCGCATGACGTGCCGCAAGGGCATCCACCGGAGCCAGCGAACACGCCAAAGCGATCACGCCAAACGCGAGCCTCGCAAGGCGTCGCGTCTCAGGCCGCGCTTCCAGTGCCAACCAGCTTCCAGTTCGGATCGCGAGAGCTCGTGTCGCGGGCGAATGTCCAGACATCGGTGATATCGGCGACCTTATCGGGATTGCCATCGACAATGGCGCCGGTCCTGTCGCGGGTGACCGAGATCATCTGCGACACGAAACGAACAGTCAGTTGCGCCGCGCGGTCGCGGGCTTCCGCACCCACCAGCTCGGCCTTGTCGATCGAAACAAACCGCGTTTCGGTTTTCTGCTCGTGCTTCTCGCGATCCTTGATCACGGCCTCGAAGCTCTCATAGACCTCGCTGGACAAGAGATCCTTCAGCGCGCGGCGGTCGCCATTGGCGAAGGCCAGCACGATCATCTCGTAGGCGCCGCGGGCGCCGGAGATGAAGTGCCTGGGATCGAACGAGGAGTCCTGGGCGACAATGGCGTCGAGGCCTGCGGCAAGCGGCGTGCCCGGCTCGGCAATGCCTTTCCAGCGATCGGCCGGCGCGACATCGGCGCTCGGCGCCAGCGGCGCCTGATCGATCACCGCACCCGGCATCGGGACGGCGTTATTGTCCTGCGTTCGCTGCACGACGTTGGGAGCGGCGCGATCATAAGGCGGCCGTTCGCTTCCGGTGCGCTGTCCGAGGACGCTGCGCAGGCGCAGGAAAATAAAGACCGCCAGCGCCAGGAAGATGATGGTGTAAATATCCACGTCGTATTCGCTTTCTGGTTCTAACGCCGGCAACGGGCCCGGCGGTCGAGCGTTCCCTGATGAGAAGCTCTCTTACGAGTTTTCCCTGAGAACGGCAGAGATTGCATCATCGATTGAGACTGCAGCATGTAGGCATGAAACTACGCCCGGCCAATGGCGCGTTTTGGCGCGGGTGAATTGTAGCGCGTTTGGGGGCCAGGGGAAACCCGATCGTGTCCGGAAATCACGCATATTCAATTATTTAGGACACGTATTGGGCAATTGACCGGGTTGTATTAGACATATGCGCCACAATTCGCCGGCCTCACGGGTCCGCGACCGGCCCGTCATCCTTGTGGAACGAGGCGGGGCTATGATAGCCACTCGCCCGGAAAAGGCATTTCCACCCCATCGAGCGAAATTCAGACGACAACCGGTCTCCGCTCGGCAGCGCTTCAGGAGAAAGTTTCATGACCAACGGTAATGGCGCGCCCCAAGAGCAGGCCCCTCCCCAGCTCAACGTACTGGCGCAGTATACCAAGGACCTGTCGTTCGAGAATCCGAACGCCCCCTCCTCGCTGGCGCCGCAACAGCAGCAGCCGGCCATCAACATCCAGATCAACGTTTCCGCGAACAATCTCTCGGAAAACGAGTTCGAAGTGACGCTTTCGATCGAGGGCAAAGCTGAAAACGCCGGAAAGGTGATGTTCAGCTTCGAACTCGCCTATGCCGGCGTGTTCCGCATCGTCAATGTGCCGAAGGAGAACCTGCATCCGCTGGTCATGATCGAATGCCCGCGGTTGTTGTTCCCGTTCGCCCGCGAGATCATTGCCACCGCGGTCCGCGACGGCGGTTTCCCGCCGCTGATGCTCGATCCCGTCGATTTCGTCGGCCTGTATCGCCAGAATATGGAGCGGCAGGCTGCGGCACAGGCCGCTTCCGGCGCAAAGCCAAGCTAAAGCCGCATTCGAGCAGCCTAGCGGCCAAAAGCCGCTAGACCGCTGCCGGCAGAAAATCATTCCAGATCGGTTTGTCGCCCAAAGTGGCGATGAAGGCGCGATGGGCCTCGCGGTCGGCGTCGGTGATTCGCGGCGCCAGTGGCACCTCGCGCTGCCGGCGCGGCGTTTCGCCAACGCCGCTGCTCATCGTGACGCGGGTTTCCGACGCCAGGATCAGTTGCGACTGCCGCGCCCCGATCAGGTCGATATAGACTTCGGCCAACAGCTCGGCGTCGAGCAGCGCGCCGTGCTTGGTGCGGCGGGAATTGTCGATCGCATAACGCGAGCAGAGATCGTCCAGCCGGTTCGACACGCCCGGATGCTTGCGGCGGGCCAGCAACAGCGTATCGACCAGGCGATCGCGCGAAACCGGCTGCCGCTTGATGCGGTCGAGCTCGGCGTTGATGAAGCTGATGTCGAACGAGGCGTTGTGAATCACCAGCGGCGCGTCGCCGATGAATTCCAGGAACTCCTCGACCACTTCCGTGAACAGCGGCTTGGTGGAAAGGAACTCGCTGGACAGGCCATGCACGTTAAAGGCTTCCGCCGGCATGTCGCGCTCGGGATTGATATAGCGGTGAAAGGTCTGGCCCGTCGGCATGCGGTTATAGATTTCGATGCAGCCGATTTCGACCAGCCGGTCGCCGCGTAGCGGGTCGAGGCCAGTGGTTTCGGTATCGAGAACGATTTCGCGCATGGATTTCGGGGACCGGAGCTTAAGGCGAATCAGGCTCGCCGCTGCGGCATCTTAACGACCTCGGCCAGAATGTCGCGGATTGCTGCGCGTACCGGGTCCAATCCGTGCGACGTATCCACCACGAAATCCGCACGCTTGCGCTTTTCGGCATCGGGCAATTGCCGCGCCAGAATGCCGTCGAGCGCCTCTGATGTCATGGTGCCGCGCGCCAGAATCCGCTCGCGCTGCGTCGCCGGATCGGTTGAGACCACGACGACAGCGTCGACGCGTTTCTCACCGCCGGTTTCGAACAACAACGGGATATCCATCACCACAACGTGTGCGCCGGATGCCTCGGCATCATCGAGGAATTTCTTGCGGGAGGCGCCGAGCATCGGATGAACGATCTGCTCGAGCTGTTTGATCGCGGCCTGATCATGCACCACCTTCGCGGACAGCTTTGCGCGATCGACCCTGCCATCGACGGTCGTGCCGGGAAATGCCGCCTCGATCGCGGGCGCCGCCTCCCCCTCATAGATTTTGTGGACGGCCGCATCGGCGTCGTAAACCGGCACGCCCGCCTCCGTGAACAGCTTTGCGGTGGTGGATTTTCCCATCCCGATCGAGCCGGTCAGTCCAAGTATCCGCATATTGTTCGTTGCTCTTTAGGGATGGTCTCAAATTCCCAGCAATTGCTCGCGGCGCAGGAATGCAAGCAGTGGCAGCAGTGGCAGGCCGAGGATCGTGAAGTGATCGCCTTCGAAGTAATCGAAGAGATGTACACCGAGCCCCTCGAGCTGATAGGCCCCGACGCTGGATGTCACAGCCTCGCCAGCCTCGTCCAGATACGCCCTGATCTCCGACCCGGTCAAAGCGCGCATGGTCAGACGCGCAACCGAAACATCGGAAAACATTACCTTGCCGTCACGAGCGACCGCAACAGCGGAATGCAGTTCGTGCGTTCCGCCGGCAAGCAGGCGCAATTGATCCTCCGCCTGCGCGCGGCCGGCCGGCTTGCTGAACAGGCGGTTTCCCAAAGCCAGCGTCTGATCGGCGCCTACGACATGACGGCCGGGATTTTTTGACGATACGAAGCACGCCTTCTCGCGCGCCAGTAACCCTGCGATTTCGCCGGGCGCGGAAAGGCCGGAATTCTTCTGCAACGCGCGTTCGTCGATATCGGCGGGAACGGCATCGAAGGAAATGCCGGCATTGGCGAGCAGCATCTGCCGCGCGCGGCTCTGCGAGGCCAGGATCAATGGATCTTTTCCGAGCCAGATGGTCATCGTATCCGCGTCATTCCGGAAGCCGCTGCCGCTGGCGATCGGTGAACAGTTTCAGCACGGCCGCGGCGGTTTCCTCGATCGAGCGGCGCGTCACGTCGAGCTGCGCCCAACTGAATTTGGCACTCAGTTTCCGGGCGTAGGCGACTTCATCGGCCACCGCCTGCCGATCGATGTAATCATCATTGGGGGTATCGGCGCCCATGCTCAGCAACCGGTTTTGCCGGACCTGGATCAACCGCTCCGGCGTCGCATGAAGGCTGACGACCAACGGCTTTTTCAATGTCTCGAGCTGGTGCGGCAGCGGAATGCCCGGCACCAGCGGCACATTCGCGGTGCGGACCCCACGGTTGGCAAGATAGATCGAGGTCGGCGTCTTCGACGTGCGGGACACGCCGACCAGAACCACGTCGGCATCTTCCAGACCTTCGACGTGCTGGCCGTCGTCATGAATCATGGTGTAGTTCAAGGCATCGATGCGCTTGAAATATTCCGCGTTCAGAACGTGCTGGGCGCCCACCCTCCCCGTCGTCGCCGCGCCGAGATAGGCCTCGAACAATTGCATCACCGGGCCGATGATCGACAAGCTCGGAATGTTGATGTCCCTGCACTTGGCCTCCAGCCGGCCGACCAGATCCTTTTCCAACAGTGTGAACAGCACGATGCCCGGCGCCTCCTCGATCTCGTCGAGCACGCGGTCGAGCTGCTTCTGGCTGCGCACCAGCGGATAGACATGTTCGACCGCGGTCACATTGGCGTATTGCGCGGCCACCGCGCGGGCCACCGTGATCAGCGTCTCGCCGGTCGAATCGGACACCAGATGAAGATGAAAATAATTGCCGGTCGTGGGCACCAGAACCCCTGTGTATCCTGTGAATCTCTGTGGAGCTTAACCAAGATATTTGGCCCTGGGTCGCCACGTCAGGGATAACCCGGACATTTCTTCACAGGGCCTCATGCGAGGACAAGTCCACGGGCTCATCACCATGATAGTGGGAAGGTGTGGATTTGTCTCTTCATAAGCTGGCCACGAAACGGCGCAAGCAATTGATGCACGTGGCGTTATCAGGATGACGCAGTGTCCGGCCGAAATTGGGGAGGACTGTGAACAAGCCTCGCAAACATGCGGGATCGTTTTGTGTGAGTCATAATCACGGTCACTTAGACTCAAACCTAAGATTCTAAAATTATTAGTTTAGAGAAGCGGTGCTTTGCGGATATGTCTTGCGTCCCCTGGCTGGCAGCGCTTCTTCGCAACGCCAAGATGGTCGGGACGAGCAAGGTCGGGCGGCTGCAATGTACGAGTGGATCACGATCACCGCGTATCCGTGGATCAAAGCGCTGCATGTAATTGCGGTCATCTCCTGGATGGCCGGCATGCTCTATCTGCCGCGGCTGTTCGTCTATCACTGCGAGGCCGAGGTCGGATCGAAGCAGTCCGAGACCTTCAAGGTGATGGAAAGGCGATTGCTGAAGGTGATCATCAATCCGGCGATGATCGTCACTTGGCTGGCCGGGCTATATCTGGCCTGGAGCGGGCATTGGTACACGTCCGGCTGGTTTCACGCCAAACTGACGCTGGTGCTGGTCCTGTCTGCAGTCCACGGCTTTTTTTCCCGCTGGGTCAAGGATTTTGCCGCGGACCGGAATACCAGAAGTCAGAAATTCTATCGTATTATCAATGAGGTGCCGACGGTCCTAATGATCTTTATCGTCGTCCTGGTGGTCGTGAAGCCGTTCTAGCCACAGCTTTCGTCGATCCGGCGGTTTCTCCCCTGCTTGCGAAGCGCCGGCCGATTTTCTATATTGTTGAAATCCCACCCCACGCAGGCGGATGTGGCTGCGTTCCGGTTTCTTCATTGGACCGGCCGCCGCATCAGGTTTGAAGCCTCACCGGCGCTTTCCTTGCTTAGACCTGCGGACCTTCCCTTTTTCGTGTCCGCTTTTTCCTTAAGCCACCTCGCACCCCTTCCCTAAAGAACACTCCACAGGACCACCCCAATGCGGGAAATGAAACTCCAGGACCTCAAATCGAAAACGCCGGCCGAGCTCGTCTCGTTCGCGGAAGAGAACGGGGTCGAAAATGCCAGCACTATGCGCAAGCAGGAGCTGATGTTCGCTATTCTCAAGCAGCTCGCGATCCAGGAAATCGATATTATCGGCGAAGGCGTCGTTGAGGTTCTCTCCGACGGCTTCGGCTTTCTGCGCTCGCCAGATGCCAACTACCTGCCCGGCCCCGACGACATCTACGTCTCTCCGTCGCAGATCCGCCGCTTCGGCCTTCGCACCGGCGACACTATCGAAGGCCACATCCGCAGCCCGAAAGAAGGCGAACGCTATTTCGCGCTGCTGAAGGTCAACACCCTCAATTTCGAGGATCCGGAAAAGTCCAAGCACAAGGTCAATTTCGACAATCTGACCCCGCTGTTTCCCGACCAGCGCTTCCGCCTCGAACTCGAAGACCCGACGCGAAAAGACCTTTCTGCAAGGGTGATCGACATCGTCGCGCCGATTGGCAAAGGCCAGCGTGCTTTGATCGTGGCGCCGCCGCGCACCGGCAAGACGGTGCTGATGCAGAACATCGCGCACTCCATCACCGCCAATCATCCGGAATGCTATCTGATCGTTCTGCTGATCGACGAGCGTCCGGAAGAAGTCACGGACATGCAGCGCTCGGTGAAGGGCGAGGTGGTGTCGTCCACGTTTGACGAACCCGCTGTGCGTCACGTCCAGGTTGCCGAGATGGTGATCGAGAAAGCGAAGCGCTTGGTCGAACACGGCCGCGACGTCGTGATTCTCCTGGACTCGATCACGCGCCTCGGTCGCGCCTACAACACCGTGGTGCCGTCATCCGGCAAGGTGCTGACCGGCGGTGTCGACGCCAACGCGCTGCAACGGCCGAAGCGATTCTTCGGCGCCGCGCGCAACATCGAGGAGGGCGGTTCGCTCACGATCATCGCGACCGCGCTGGTCGATACCGGCAGCCGCATGGACGAAGTCATCTTCGAAGAATTCAAGGGTACCGGTAACTCCGAATTGATCCTCGACCGCAAGGTCTCGGACAAGCGGACCTTCCCGGCGATCGACATCTCGCGCTCCGGCACCCGCAAGGAAGAGCTGATCACCGATCCGCAGCTCCTGAAGAAAATGTACGTGCTGCGCCGGATCCTCAATCCGATGGGCACCATGGACGCCATCGACTTCCTGCTCGACAAGCTCCGCAACACCAAGAACAACTCGGAGTTCTTCGATTCCATGAACACCTGATCCGTCAGGCCAGTTTGGATGAGGGCGCCTCGCGGGAAGCTGGGCGCCCTTTTTCATGCTGCGGTCGCCGTTGCGACGCGAATGCAGGATCGGAAAATCGGCGTTAGGAATCGGTTAACCATCTAAGCTGTTGAATTTTATATTGATCCGGCTGCCAGGGGAGGGCGCCCCGCCGGATTTTGCAGCATCCTTGCCGCACCTGTCTCGCAATACGCCGGCGGTATGGCCTGTGCGTTCAGGCCCCGAATCGAATCGCGTTGCCTTTTCAAAACCTCCCGCACAAATAGGCCATGCATCCGCGGGATCAGACCATTTTTGCATTGTCGTCGGGCCGGCCACCGAGCGCGATCGCGTTGGTGCGCGTCTCGGGTTCGCAGGCCGGAAAGATCGTGACGGCGCTTGCCGGCAAATTGCCGTCGCCGCGAGTGGCCACCCGTGCGCTGCTTGGGGATGTCGGCCAGCGGCCGATCGACGATGCGGTGGTGTTGTGGTTTCCGGGTCCGGCCAGCGCGACAGGAGAAGACGTCGCGGAATTTCATGTTCATGGCGGACGCGCGGTGCTGGCGGCTTTGTTCGCGGCGCTGTCCGGATTCGAAGATGTTCGCCCGGCCGAGCCCGGCGAATTTACCCGGCGCGCTTTCGAGAATGGCAAGCTCGATCTGACGGAGGCCGAAGGTCTCGACGATCTCATCCATGCTGACACAGATCGGCAGCGGCGCCAGGCGCTGCGCCAGTTGAAGGGACTGCTCGGCGACAGGGCGCGCGATTGGCGCGCGCGGATCATCGAAGCGGCTGCTTTGATCGAGGCCGGGATTGATTTTTCGGACGAGGGCGACGTGCCAGCGGAATTGATCGCGCCGGCGCTCGCGAAGGTCAAAGCGCTGCTGGTCGAGATCGAGGAAGTCCTGGCCGGGCAGGGGCGGAGCGAGCAGCTTCGCGATGGCCTCGTCGTTGCGATCGCGGGGCCGCCGAATGTTGGCAAGTCGACGCTGATGAATCAGCTCGCGCGCCGTGAGGTCGCGATCGTGTCGCCGCATGCCGGCACCACGCGCGATGTCATCGAGGTGCAGCTCGATCTCGACGGCTATCCGGTGACGGTGATCGACACCGCGGGCATTCGTGAGACGGACGATCCAGTCGAGCAGGAGGGCGTCCGTCGTGCCCGGGCGCGTGCGGCGGATGCGGACCTCGTGCTGTGGCTGGCCGACTCTCTGCAGACGGCGTTCGATCACGATGGAGCCGCGCCAATATGGAGAGTGCGAAATAAGATCGATCTCGAAGCAGCTCGGCCATTGGCCGAGGCTGGCGCGCCGGGCCTAAGGAGTTTTGATATTTCGGCGAGCCGCGGCGATGGCGTGCCGGAGCTGATCGCGGCATTGGTTGATTTCGCCCAGCGCTACTTTGGCGGCACCGAGGGCGGACTGATCAGCCGAACCCGGCAACGGAAACTCTTGCAGGAGACGGCGACTTCGTTACAGCGCTGTCTCGCGGTGGTCGGGGAGGGCGAGGAGCTGGCGGCGGAAGAACTCCGGATGGCGGCACTCTCCCTGGGAAGGCTGCTGGGCCGTGTGGACGTCGAGGACATACTCGACGTCATCTTCCGGGAGTTCTGCGTGGGTAAGTGACGTTTGCTTACCTTTCGCTAACCATGTTTCACGTGAAACAAGATGGCTCCCCGGTCCCGTGTTTCACGTGAAACACTTTCCCCTAAACTTCTGCTTCCGGGTCTTGCGCCTTCGCGATAGAAGTCCCGGCATGATCTCCCAAGCGGACTCCTTCGACGTCATCATTATTGGCGGTGGTCACGCCGGTTGCGAAGCCGCGGGCGCCGCTGCGCGGATGGGCGCCAACACTGCCTTGGTGACCCATCGTTTCGCGACGGTCGGGGCGATGTCCTGCAACCCCGCCATCGGAGGTCTCGGCAAGGGCCATCTAGTCCGTGAGGTCGATGCTCTGGATGGTTTGATGGGTCGGGTGGCCGATGCTGGTGGGATCCAGTTTCGGATGTTGAACCGCCGCAAGGGTCCGGCAGTCCGTGGACCGCGGGCCCAGGCGGACCGCAAGCTTTACGCCACCGCCATGCAGGCCGCGATCCGGGAGACCGCCAATCTCAGCGTGGTCGAAGGCGAGGCGGATGAGCTGATCGTCTCGGATGGCCGGGTGACTGGAATTCGCTTGGGCGACGGCCGCGAGTTGAGTGCCGGTGCCGTGGTCATCACCACAGGTACCTTTTTGCGTGGTCTGATCCACCTCGGTGAAAAGAACTGGCCCGCTGGACGGGTCGGGGAGGCGCCGGCGATGGGGCTCTCGGCTTCCTTCGAGAGGGTCGGCTTTACGCTCGGACGATTGAAGACCGGCACGCCGCCGCGGCTCGATGGCACGACGATCGACTGGTCCGCCATTGAAATGCAGCCCGGTGACGATCCGCCGGAGCCGTTCTCGGTCATGACCGATCGGATCACGACGCCGCAGATCCAGTGCGGGATCACCCGGACGACGCCGGCGACCCATGAGGTGATCCGGGCCGATGTACATCGTTCGCCAATGTACTCCGGACAGATCAAGAGCAGCGGTCCTCGCTATTGTCCCTCGATCGAGGACAAGATCGTCCGGTTCGGCGATCGCGATGGCCATCAGATCTTCCTGGAGCCGGAGGGACTCGATGACCCCACGGTCTATCCCAACGGCATCTCGACCTCGCTGCCGGAGGAGGTTCAGCTCGCGATCCTCGCGACCATTCCCGGACTTGAGCGGGTAAAGATGGTCCGGCCGGGCTATGCCATCGAATACGATCATGTCGATCCTCGCGAGCTCGAGCCGACGCTGCAGACCAGGCGCCTGCCGGGTCTCTTCCTGGCCGGACAGATCAACGGGACGACCGGATATGAGGAGGCGGCGGCTCAGGGAATAGTCGCGGGTCTGAACGCGGCATTGGCAGCCGGCGGTGCCAACCCAATCGTGTTCGATCGGGCGGATGGCTATCTCGGTGTGATGATCGACGATCTCGTAACCCGCGGGATCACTGAGCCGTATCGGATGTTCACCTCACGGGCCGAGTACCGTCTCACTCTGCGGGCCGACAATGCCGACCAGCGCCTGACCGACAAGGGCATCGCCTTGGGCTGCGTGGGGCAGGCGCGCTCAGAGCGCCATCGCGACAAGATGGCCGCGCTGGCGGCGGCCAAGGCGTTGGCGAAGTCCCTGACGATGACTCCCAACGAAGCGGCGAGACATGGCCTGGCTCTCAACCGGGATGGCCATCGGCGTTCGGCGTTTGAGTTGCTGGCCTATCCGGAGATCGAGTGGGAGATGCTTCGCGGCATCTGGCCGGAGCTGTCGGCCGTCGATCCCTCCATCGCGGTCCATCTCGAGATTGACGCCAAGTATGATGTCTATCTCAAGCGCCAGACCGCCGACGTCGATGCCTTCCGGCGGGACGAGGGACTGGTCCTGACCGATATCGACTACGCCGATGTGCCCGGGCTTTCCAATGAGGCGCGCTCCAAGCTTGAGGTGGCGCGGCCGCGGACAGTGGGGCAGGCGGGCCGGCTCGATGGTTTAACGCCGGCGGCGCTGGGAATCCTTGCGGCCTATCTCCGAAGGGAAGCGCGGCGGAAGACCTCGAAGGCGAGTGCGTAAAATCTGTTTCACGTGAAACGTTGATGTAGGATGGGTGGAGCGAAGCGATACCCATCGTCCAATGCGCGGGGCATCTGATGGGTATCGCTTCGCTCCATCCATCCTACGATTCGAAGACGATGCACCAGCGAGACCGCCCATGGCGAAAGCCGCCGGCCAAGCCACCATGCTGATCCTGCCATCCGACAAAACCGCAGCTCTCGCCCTCACCCCCGTTTCACGTGAAACAGAGGCGCGGCTCGATCGCTATGTTGACCTCCTCGTGGAGTGGCAGGCCAAAACCAATCTCGTCGCGCCATCGACGCTTCCCAATCTCTGGACCCGACACATCGCCGATTCGCTCCAGCTTCTGAGTCTGGCTCCGACAGCGAAGGCCTGGGTCGATTTTGGCAGCGGCGGCGGTTTCCCTGGCGTGGTGTTGGCCTGCGCCCTGGCAGAGACTCCCGGGGCCAATGTTCACTTGGTCGAGCGCAACGCCAAAAAGGCGGCCTTCCTGCGTGAGGCGGTGCGCGTAACTTCTGCGGCTGCGACCGTGCATTTGGCGGGCATCGGGGATAGTGTGGATAGAATCGGCAGTCGCGTCGATTGCGTCACTGCGCGGGCGCTGGCTCCGTTACATCAGCTTGTCGGTTTTGCGGAACCGTTTGTGAAAGAAGGCGCAAAAGCTTTGTTTCTCAAGGGCCAAGATGTAGAGGCTGAATTGACCGAAGCTACTAAATATTGGATTATCGAACCGCGACTCCATTCCAGCCGCACGGGCGGGCACGGCTGGATCGTCGAACTCGATCGAATCGAGCGGCGCAACCCCTCCGCGATCACATATGGCGATCGGGCATGAGCGAATTAGACGAGTTATATCAAGAAGATAGAGAGCCCACTCCACCCCCCCATCCACGCATCCTGTCGCTGGCCAATCAGAAGGGCGGCGTCGGCAAGACCACCACGGCGATCAATCTTGGTACCGCACTCGCTGCAATTGGCGAGCGCGTCCTGATCGTCGATCTCGATCCGCAGGGCAACGCCTCGACCGGTCTCGGCATCGATCGCCGCAACCGCAACTGCTCGACCTATGACGTGCTGATCGGCGAAGCGCCGCTGCGCGAAGCGGTGGTTGCCACCGCGGTGCCGCGGCTGCACATCGCCTCCTCGACCATGGATCTGTCGGGCCTCGAGCTCGAACTCGGCACGACGCCCGGCCGCGCCTTCCGCCTGCGCGATGCGATCGCTGCGCTGAACAAGAACGCAGCGCCGGACACCGAGTACACCTATGTGCTGATCGATTGCCCGCCGTCGCTCAACCTCCTCACCGTCAACGCGATGGCGGCCTCGGACGCGATCCTGGTGCCGCTGCAATGCGAGTTCTTCGCGCTCGAAGGTCTGTCGCAATTGTTGCAGACGGTGGAGCAGGTGCGCTCGACGCTCAATCCGAACCTGTCGATCCACGGCATCGTGCTGACCATGTTCGACTCCCGCAACAATTTGTCGAACCAGGTGGTCGCTGACGTCAGGCAGTTCATGGGCGGCAAGGTCTACGACACCATGATCCCGCGCAACGTGCGCATCTCCGAGGCGCCGTCCTATGGCAAGCCGGTGCTGGTCTACGACCTCAAATGCGTTGGCAGCGAAGCCTATCTGAAGCTGGCGACCGAAGTGATCCAGCGCGAGCGCGAGCTGAGGACGCACTAGTACCTATGACGTCATTCCGGACAATCCGCGCGAGCGGATTGATCCGGAATCCTGATGTGACGAAGCAACTCTAACTTCGAGATTCCGGGTTCGCGTCTGACGACGCGCCCCGGAATGACGGCAAGATCAACCGAATTTTGTTCCGGAGTGGCGTAAGTGAATCCTAGGGAGTTGGCGGCGATGGCCGACGAAACGCGTTCGCGACTGGGTCGTGGTCTCGCAAGTCTGATTGGGGATGTCGGCGGCGAGGCCGCGCATGTCGACCGGCCGCGCAACCAGCGCAAGGTGCCGATCGAGTTCCTGAAGCCGAATCCGCGCAACCCGCGCCGGACCTTTTCCGATGCCGAGCTCGGCGAACTCGCCGATTCGGTCAGGCAGCATGGCGTGATCCAGCCGATCGTGGTGCGGCCGGTGAAGGGTTCGCAGGATCGCTACGAGATCATCGCCGGCGAGCGCCGCTGGCGCGCCGCGCAGCTCGCCAGCCTGCACGAAGTCCCGATCGTTCCCGTGGATGTCAGCGACTCTGACGCGCTCGAAATCATGATTATCGAGAACGTGCAGCGTGAAGACCTCAACGCGATGGAAGAGGCGCAGGGCTATCACGCTCTCGCCGACGAGTTCAAACGCAGCCAGGAAGAGATCGCAAAGGACGTCGGCAAGAGCCGCAGCCACGTCGCCAACATGATGCGGCTGACGAAGCTGCCCGCGGAGGTGCAGGCCTTTATCGCCAGCGGCCAATTGTCGGCGGGGCACGCCCGCGCCCTGATCGGCGTGCCCGATCCGCTGGCCGCGGCGAAACGTATTGTCGAGGAGGGGCTGAACGTACGCCAGACCGAGGCGCTGGCGCATGAAGAAGGCGTGCCGGAACGCAAGCCGCAAAAGGCGCGGGCTGGCGGCGGCAAGACAAAAGATCCCGACACGATCGCGCTGGAGAAGCGCGTCAGCGATGCACTCGGTCTTGCCGTGACCGTCAACCACCGCGACCCCGGCGGCACCGTCCAGATCAGCTATCGCAACCTCGAACAGCTCGACGAGGTGATGCGCCGGCTGGCGAAGGGGGCTTGATAAATCTCGGTCGTCCCGGGCAAGCGAAGCGCGACCTCAGATGTGCACTTGCACATCGGGGGACCCATACGCCGCGGCGGTATTAAATTAGGCGAACTGCCTCGACGGCTTCCTGGACAACACAATCACAGGGACGACGCCGCGGCTTATCGCCCAGTAGCTCACCCCCGTCGCTTCGCATTCGCCGCAATCGAGAGCAGCGTGCGCTGGGCGATCGCTGACGCCAGCGATGCCTGCTTGCGCATGTCGAGCGCGGCCGTTCCGAGCTGATCGATGATGGCGGCCAGCCGCGTCACGTTGAAATTGCGCAGCGCGATTTCGACGGCGCCCTTGCGCGAGAAATGCAGGCGCGGATAACCGCTTTCGAGCAAGGTCGAGACCGGCGTGCCTTCGGCTAGCGCAAGCGCCGATTTGTGCAGCCACGCCGCCTGGCGCTGCGCGGCGGAGATGATCACGCCGGGATAGGTGCCGGCGACCATCGCTTTGGCAAATTCGCTTTCGACCAGGTCCGGCTTGCCGGCAAAGGCGCCGTCCACAATCGGGTCCAGCTTCAGCTCGGACGCATCGGAGACGACGGTCATGACATCGTCGAGCGCGATCTCGCCCTTGCCGTGGGCATAGAGCGCCAGCTTGCGCAGCTCGTTGCGCGAGGCCTGGCGGTCGCCGCCGAGCAGTGACATCAGCACGGCGCGCGCGTCAGCGGCGATCCGTAAATTGGAGGAGCGCAATTCCTCGTCGATCAATCTTGCAAGGTCGCGCTCGGTGTCGGGATAGCAGGCGATGGCGACCGCGGTCTTGGCGCGCTCGCAGGCTTTGCGCAGCGGCGATTCCGGCCGCAGCTCGCCGGCCTCGATCACGATGCGGCAATCCTTTATCGGAGAATCGGCCAGCGTATCGACGCCGCTGGCAAAACTGCGGGAGCCGGCGCGCACACGAATGGCCCGGCGGCCGCCGAACATCGGGATCGTCATGGCCTCGTCGACCAGCCGCGAGGGTTCGGCCGACAGTTCGTCGCCGTCCAGCCGCACCAGCGAGAAGGGATCATTGGGGTCGTCGACGGCGGAGGCTATCAGCGCGTCAGCACGCTCGCGGACCAGACCGGCATCGGGGCCGTAGAGCAGAATGATCGGGCGGCCGGCATCAGGCCGGGCGAGAAAAGCGTCGATGTCTTTTCCGCGGAGCGCGACCAACGGGATCAGGTGCCGGCGTAGAAGAACGACGCCAGCCGGGTCTGGATGTTTTCGGCGATCTCGTTGGCGGCGCGATCCTCGGCGTCGCGGAAGGCACGCTGGCGGGCGAAGCGCTGCAGCTGGCCGGGAATGTCATAGGACACGCGGGAGAAGGTCGTGCCCGTCATGACCGACTTGTTGGTGGCGAGGTCGATCAGATTGTACTGCGCATCGATGCCGTAGTTTTCGCTCGACGGCAGCGCGGTAGCGGGATCGAGCATCAGCGAGGAGCGTGAGGTGTTAAAGCGCAGCACCAGCCGATGGGTCGGCGGCATGCCGGTGGCGTTGCCGTAGAGCTTGAACGCGAGCGCGTTGCGGATCTCAACCTGGATCCGGGCCTCGCGGGAGGCATTGGGCTTGTCCACCGGCGGGACTTCCACGCCCATCAGCTTTTCCCGCAAGCCGGGCTTGCCGTCATTGCGTTCGGCATACATCGGCTGGAAACAGCCGGCCGTGAGCGCCGCCAGAGCGGCGACGGCGATGAGCCGAACGGCGATCCGGGTCCTAGCCAACGACATTCACGATCCTCATGGGAACTACGATTACCTTGCGGACGGCCTTGCCGCCGAGAGCGAGTTTTACCGCATCGAGCGACAAAACGGCAGCCTCAATTTCCGGATTTTGGGCGACCCGTGGCACGGTAACATCACCCCGTTTCTTGCCGTTGACCTGGACCACCAGCGTCACGGTGTCTTCAACCAGCAAATCGCGTTCGATTTGGGGCCAATCGGCCTCCGAAATCAACCCGGACTGCCCCAGCACCTGCCAGCATTCCTCGGCCAGATGCGGCATCATCGGCGCGAAAAGTTGAACCAGGATGATTGCGGCCTCCCGAACCACCCAGGCGGTGTCCGGCGACGGTGTTCCGCCCTTACCCAGCACCTCGGCCAGCGCGTTGGTGAATTCACGGATATGGGCGAGGCAGACGTTGAAATGCAGCCGCTCGATTCCGGACGACACCCTGTCCAGCGCACCATGGGCCGCCTTGCGCAAGCCGAGCGCATCGGCGCCGAACGAGGCTGGTCGGTCGGCCGGAGCCATTTTGGCGATCTCGGCCGATTCGTTGACCAGCCGCCACAGCCGCTGCACGAAGCGCGAGGCACCCTGCACGCGCTCGTCGCTCCAGATCACGTCGCGGTCGGGCGGCGAGTCCGACAGCATGAACCAGCGCGCGACGTCGGCGCCGTAGGTCGCGATGATGTCGTCGGGGTCGACGGTGTTCTTTTTCGACTTCGACATCTTCTCGATCGCGCCGATCGAGATATCTTCGCCGGTTTCCAGCAGGATGGCGCGCTTGCCATTGCCGCCGGCTTCGATCTTCACTTCCGCCGGCGTGACGTAGGAGCCATCGGCCTTCTGATAGGTCTCATGCACCACCATGCCTTGCGTGAACATGCCCGCGAACGGCTCGTCCATGCCGATATGGCCGGTCGCCTTCATCGCGCGGGTGAAGAAGCGGCTGTAGAGCAGGTGCAGAATCGCGTGCTCGACGCCGCCGATATACTGGTCGACCGGCATCATCCGGTTCGCCACATCAGGCGTGGTCGGCGCTTTCTCGTTCCAGGGATCGGTGAAGCGCGCAAAATACCAGGACGAATCCACGAAGGTGTCCATGGTGTCGGTTTCGCGCTGGGCTTTGCCGCCGCATTTCGGGCAGGTGACGTGCCGCCAGGTCGGGTGATGGTCGAGCGCGTTGCCCGGCTTGTCGAAGGTCGCATCCTCCGGCAGCACCACCGGCAACTGATCGTCCGGCACCGGCACCACGTCGCATTTCGGGCAGTGGATCACCGGGATCGGGCAGCCCCAATAGCGCTGGCGTGAAATGCCCCAGTCGCGGAGTCGGAAGTTTACCTGCCGCTCGCCAACGGGCGCGTTGCCGCGAATTTCCTTCTCCAGCCGTTTTGCGACCTCTTCCTTGGCCTGCTCGATGGTCATGCCATCGAGGAAGCGGGAATTGATCATGCGGCCTTCACCGTCGTAAGCGGTGTCCGTGATGACGAACGTCTTGGGATCCTGGCCCTCGGGGCAGACCACCGGCGTCACGCCCAGCGCATATTTGTTGACGAAATCGAGGTCGCGCTGGTCGTGCCCCGGGCAGCCGAAGATCGCGCCCGTGCCGTATTCCATCAGCACGAAGTTCGCCACGTAAACCGGCAGCTTCCAGTTCGGATCGAACGGGTGAACGGCGCGGATGCCGGTGTCAAAGCCCTGCTTCTCGGCGGTATCGATGATTTCCTGCGCCGTGCCGATGCGCTTTACTTCGGCGATGAACTCCGCCAGTTTCGGGTCCTTCGCAGCCGCGGCCTGCGCCAGCGGATGGTCGGCCGCGATCGCCATGAATTTTGCGCCGAACAGCGTGTCGGGCCGCGTCGTGAAAATCTTCAGCTCCGACTCGCCCGCCGGCGTCGTGGCCTGATCGAGCGCGAAGCGCAGCAGCAGGCCCTCGGAGCGGCCGATCCAGTTGCGCTGCATCAGCCGGACCTTGTCGGGCCAGCGATCCAGCCCGTCCAGCGCGTCCAGCAGTTCCTGCGAGTACTTTGTGATCTTGAAGACCCACTGGCTCATCTCGCGCTGCTCGACGACGGCGCCGGAGCGCCAGCCGCGGCCGTCGATCACCTGCTCGTTGGCGAGCACGGTCATGTCGACCGGGTCCCAGTTGAGCTTGCGTTTCTCGCGCTCGGCCAGCCCCGCGCGCAGCATGTCCAGGAACATCTTCTGCTGATGCTTGTAATAGCCGGGATCGCAGGTCGCGAATTCGCGTGACCAGTCCAGCGACAGCCCGATCGACCGCAGCTGCTTCTTCATCGCGGCGATGTTGTCGTAGGTCCAGGCTTTTGGCGCGACCTTGCGCTCGATCGCGGCGTTCTCCGCCGGCAGCCCGAACGCATCCCAGCCCATCGGGTGCAAGACGTTAAAACCCTTGGCGCGCATGAACCGCGCCAGCACGTCGCCCAGCGTATAATTGCGGACATGCCCGATATGGATGCGCCCGGACGGGTAGGGGAACATCTCGAGCACATAGTATTTCGGCCGCGGATCGTCATTTTTCGAGGCGAAGATCGCCTTTTCGTCCCACTGGCGTTGCCAGCGCGGCTCGGAATCACGGGCGTTGTAACGTTCGGAGGTCATGGAATCGCAGGGCTTTTGTGGATTCGGGTCCGTCCAGAGGACGGCGGACTAGGCCACAAAAGCGGCTGCGGGGTCAACGGGTTGGGGCAGTGGGAACAGCCATTTGGTCGACGGGTGAGGGTGGTGGCGCTCACCCCGTCATCGCCAAGCCGGCCTCATCCACCAGCTTGGCAAAGCCGTGCTCGACCACGGTGTTACGGCCGCGGTGTTTGGCGGCGTAGAGGGCGGCATCCGCCGCCTCGATCAGGTCGCCGGGAGTTTGGGCGTCGCTCGGCAGCGTCGCGGCCACGCCGACGCTGACGGTGACGATGCAGTGGCTGGAGGTGATATGCGGCAGGCCGAGGCCCTGAATGGTCGCGCGCACGGTTTCGCCGATCTCCAGCGCCTTCTGCGGGCTCGTGTTCGGCAGCAGCAGGCAGAATTCCTCGCCGCCATAGCGGCCGGCAAAGCCCATTGTGTCGGCGGCGATGCCGGCCAGCGCTTCGCCGAGCCGGGTGAGGCAGGCGTCGCCCTCGGGGTGGCCATAGGTGTCGTTGTAAAGCTTGAAGTGATCGACATCGATCATCAACAGCGACAGCTCGCTGTTATGCTGCTGCGCCTTCAGCCATTCGAAATCGAGTCGGCTCTGGAAGCCGCGGCGGTTGGCGAGACCCGACAGCATATCGATCGAGGCCATCACGGTGAGCCGGTCGTTGGTGGCGACCAGTTCGCGCTCGCGCTGGCTGAGTTGGGCGGCCATCGCATTGAAGGCGCGGGCGAGCGGCATGAACTCCGCAGGCAGGCGGCTGCGCGAGACGCGGGCCGACGAATCGCCCTCGCCGAATCGCTTGGCCATTCCGGTCATGACTTCGATCGGATTGATGATGAGCTTCTCTGCCCCGATCAGCGCGCCGAGCAGCACGAACAGGCAGACGAATCCCAACTGAAGATAGGCGGTGCGGATGTCGCGATTGATCGCGGCCGTGACCTTGGCCTCGTCGACGCTGACGATCAGGCGCGATTGCGTCCCGGGAATGCGCGCGAAACTGATGGCGCGCTTGGAGCCGTCGTTAGCGGTGAAGGAAAGCGAGCCCGTATCGGAGTTGGAGCTGAGCGCCTTGTAGGTGATGGCCGACAGCAGCGGCACGTTGTCGAGCGGCCGGCCGATCATGCTGGCCTGGTCCGGTGGCGCCGCCAGCACCACGCCGGTGCTATCGATCAGGAGAGATGAAATGCCCGGCCGTCCGCCGAGGTTGGCCATGATCTTCGACAGCCAGTCGAGATTGATGCCGGCGACCGCTACCGAATCTTCGTCCGGGTTGATCGCGGAGACCGGATAGGCGGCCATCATGATCGGCCGGTTGTTGGTCTTGCCGAACAGGTAGTCGCTGACGACGAAATCGCGGGTTTCCTGCGCCTTCCTGAAATAGTCGCGATCGCCGATGTTGAGGCCGACCTGAATGTTCAGGGTGGAACACTGCACCACGCCGTCCTTGCTCACGAGCATGATGCTGCGGATCCAGGGCAGGTTGGCGGGCAGGCTGGCACGCAGGATTTCGCAACTGCGCCCGATGCCGCTGGAGGCGCGGATATAGGCGGCGGATTTCAGCATCGTCTCGACGGAGGAGATCACCTCGCGCTGGGTCTCTGCGCTGTGGTGGGTGATGTTGGCGTATTCTTCCGAAGCGATCGCGATCTGCTTGGCGCGGGTGCCTTCGAGCGAGCGGACGCGCTCCAGCATCAAGGGCGCCACCAGCATCAAGGCCAGCATGGCAAGCCGCGCCCGGATTCCCAGAAGCTTCTTGAGTTTGATCCGATTGCGGTTGAAAGTAACGCCAGACATCCTGTCCCCCCACAGCGGAGGGTAAAGCGAAGGTTTCAAAAAGCCTTTCCCGAACTTGGTAAAATTCGAGGAAATGCCGTAAAATTTCCGGCCGAAATCAGGACATGAAGCGAGAGAGATGGCGACACCGCTAACCAAGTCTTTACCAAACGGCCTGGCCCAGGTGGAGCAGGACATCGCGCGCGCGTGCAAGGAAGCGCGCCGCGAGCGCGCGTCGGTGACGCTGATCGCGGTGTCGAAGACATTTGAAGCAACAGCGATTTCGCGTGTCATCGATGCCGGGCAGCGCGTGTTCGGCGAAAATCGCGTGCAGGAAGCCAAGGCGAAATGGCCGGCGCTGGTGTCGGCCTGTCCCGGAATTGCGCTGCATCTGATCGGGCCGTTGCAATCCAACAAGGCGAAGGAGGCGGTGGCGCTGTTCGACGCCATCCATTCGATCGACCGTCCCAGTATTTGCGAAGCGTTAGCCAAGGAAATTAATTCCCAGAACAAGCGGCCGGAATTGTTCATTCAAGTGAACACTGGTGAAGAGCCGCAAAAGGCCGGCGTCGCGCCGGGCGAGGCGGATGCCTTCATCGCGAACTGTCGCGACAAATACGGCCTGGTGATCTCCGGCTTGATGTGCATCCCGCCGGTCGACGAAGCGCCGGCGCCGCATTTCGCGTTGACGGCCAAGATCGCCGCGCGCAACGGGCTGAAAAATCTGTCGATGGGCATGAGCGCCGATTTCGCGGTAGCGATCCAGCTCGGTGCCACGCATGTGCGCGTGGGGTCGGCGATTTTCGGGACGCGGTAACTCGTCGTCCCTGCGAACGCAGGGACCCATAACCACAGGCGTTTGTTATTGCGCGAGGCCGTCGACCAGCCGTTATAAATCGAGAGGCCGCGGCGTATGGGTCCCTGCGTTCGCAGGGACGACAGCGGTGTCTACTTGAACCCCACCGACACCTTTCCGAGCGCGCCGAAATCAACCGCGCAAAAATCGCCCGACTGTATCGGCAGCGGTGGGTGGCAGGTGCCGGTCGTGACGACACGGCCGGCCTTCAACGTCACGCCAAGCTGGCGCAGTTCATTGGCGAGCCAGGTCAGTGCAATCCTGGGATCGCCGAGCACATTCTTGCCGTGACCGGTGAATTGCTGGCCGCGCATCGTGATGACCGGCCGTTCCTCGACAAGATCGAGCGAGCGCCAGTCCGCAACTGCCGGCGGGCCGAGCACGAACAGATGCGCGCAGGCGTTGTCGGCAATGATCTGTGCGGCACCGGCGCTGACGAAATCGGCAAACCGCGAATCCGGAATCTCGATAGCGGGATGCAGCGTGTCGACCGCGTCGAGCACCTGCTGCACGGTATAGGGCGTGGGACGCGTCGGCAGATCCACGCGCATGCGAAAGGCGAATTCGGGTTCGGCGACGCGCATTTCGTTGCCCGCCATCGAAGCCGTTCCGCCATCTGATATCACCGTCTCGGCCAGGATACGCCCGGCCATCGGGCCGTCGACGTTGATGTGCTTTTGTCCGGCCTCGCTGGTGGCAGCGATCTTCCAGCCGAACAAACTATCGGATGAATATTGCTCGATTCCCGCCTGGATTGCATAGCCTTCGATGCGGTCGCGTGGCCGCAGCTTTTCGTCGAGGCCGGCAAATTTGGTGCCGGCGCGCCAGTGGTCATGCAGCGTCTTTGATGCGGCTGCTATCGCGTTCTTATCGAGCATTGTTTTGATTCCCCATCAGCCGATCATGATCTTGGTCTGCGGTCCCATCCGCCGCAACAGCCGCAGCATGGCGGATTTCGTCATCGAAACGCACCCGGCCGTCGGCGAGAAATTGGGGCGTGCCAGATGCAGGAACACGGCGCTGCCGCGGCCGGCTATCCGTGGGCCGGCGTTGTGATCGATTTCGACGATGAAATCGTAGAGGTGGTCCTCGCGCGTCAGCCGGTCGCCGGGCTGGTCGCGGACCAGACGGATCGGCTGATTGTAACGGCGGTCCTGCGGGTCCTCGCACCAGGCGTCTTCGGGCCGGATCGGCCGCACCGGAAGATAGGTCCGCGGCCGAGGATGGCGGTCGGCGCGCCACCACAATTGCAGCGGGCGGTACGTGCCCTTCGGGGTGCCGCCGTCGCCCTCCCGTTTGTTGGCGAGGATGCCGCCGCGGCCAAGTGCCACCGGCACAGTCCAACCGTCGGCCGTCAGCCAGCCCCGGCGCGGATCGCCGGCCGCCCGGTGGACCCTGATTGCCGTCAGCGGCCGATCACGCGCGACTGTCTTATAAGTGATTGTAATAGCGTTGCTTTCCATGCCGATGCCCGAATCTTGGGGTTGCCTGTCCGGCCACAATTGTCCTATGGACGCCATTACAGGACATTCATCCAAACGCGGCTCAAATTTGGGGTAGACTGCGGCCCGGCTTGAGAATCTGTAACAATTCCTTACCTCAATACGAATCAGTACCCTGATGACCCGGCTTGCTTGTGAAGTTTGCCTGCGAATCAGGTTGTCACCGACCAAGACCCGGCTTGAGACGCTTCCACTTGTGTCCGCCGCCTGCCCTCAAGAGGATCGTATCCTATGCCCAATGCCCGCAAGATCCTGATCGTGGATGACGACACCGATCTGCGCGACACACTGGTCGAGCAACTATCGCTGCACGAGGAGTTCGAAGCTTCCGCGGTCGACACCGGCGCCAAGGGCGCCAGCGCCGCCAAGGCCAATTCCCCCGATCTGGTGCTGATGGATGTCGGCTTGCCGGATACCGATGGGCGGGAAGTCGTGCGCAGCCTCCGCAAGGGGGGCTTCAAGGCGCCGATCATCATGCTGACCGGCCACGACACTGACTCAGACACCATCCTGGGGCTCGAATCCGGCGCCAATGATTACGTCGCAAAGCCGTTCCGGTTCGCGGTCCTGCTTGCCCGGATCAGGGCGCAGCTCCGCCAGCACGAGGCCAGCGAGGACGCGGTGTTTTCCGTCGGTCCCTACAGCTTTCGGCCCGGCTCCAAGATGCTGACCGCCGCCAATGCCAGAAAAGTTCGACTGACCGAGAAGGAAACCGCGATCCTGCGTTTCCTGTATCGCGCCGGCCAGTTGCCGGTTTCGCGCGAGACGTTGCTGCAGGAAGTCTGGGGCTACAATTCGGGCGTCACCACGCACACGCTGGAAACCCACATCTACCGTCTCAGGCAGAAGATCGAGAAGGATGCTGCCAATCCGGAAATCCTGGTGACGGAAGCCGGTGGCTACAAGCTGGTGCCGTGATACGATTCGCAGCTACGTTTCGTAATTTTCGCGCATCCCGGTCACAGGTCCATGTCGATCGAAGATGATGTAGCCCTGCTCGAGCGGGTCCCGACATTGCGCCTGTTGGGAACGGCGGCCTTGCGCATGCTGGCGATCGGCTCGGAGCAGCGCGATTTCTCGCCCGGCGATTATTTGTTCAACGCCGGCGACGAGGCGGATGCGGGCTACATCGTTCAACGCGGCGCGATCCGCGTCGAGGACGGCGGCGCCGAAGTCGTTGCGGGCCCCGGTGCCCTGATCGGCGAGTTGGCGCTCATCGTCGCGATGAAGCGGCCGTCGAGTGCGGTCGCGCTTGATCATTCCTCGGTCATCCGGGTGGCGCGCAGCCTGTTTCAACGCGTGCTCGAAAGCGATCCGGGCGCGGCGCGCCGCCTGCGCGACGAGCTCGCCACCCGCACCAGCCAGCTCGCCAGCGATATTTTGATGGCCGGCGCCAAGCTGAGTATTTAGCGCAGGATGAGATCAGGTTGGGCCGCGACGACGGACCGCCTCGTGTCCCGGACGCGCGCGGCATGAGTACCGCGAGCCGGTGCTCATTCTACTTTGCATGGGGTTGTTTTCGCCTTCCCTGCCTGGGCATCGGTCGCTCCAGGCAGGGAAGGCGAAGCTACACGTCCAGCGTCACCGTCACCGGCACGTGGTCGGACGGTCGCTCCCAGCTGCGGGCGTCTCGCGTAATCTTGAAATCGGTGACACCGTCTTTCAGCGCGCGCGAAACCCAGATGTGGTCGAGCCGCCGGCCGCGGTCGCCCACCGTCCAGTCGGCGGCGCGGTAGCTCCACCACGTATAGACCTTTTCCGAAAGCGGGATCCGTTCGCGCGCGACATCGAACCATTCGCCATGGGCCTGCGCGGCCAAGAGCTTCTCGCATTCGATCGGCGTGTGCGAGACGACCTTCAAAAGCTGCTTGTGCGACCACACGTCGTTCTCATGGGGCGCGACATTGAGGTCGCCGACCAGGATATGCCGGTCGTCGCCGCGCGGATGCAGCGGTTCGCACGCCTTCATCTCGTCGAGAAATTTCAGCTTGTGATCGAACTTCGGATTGAGCGCGGGATCGGGAATGTCGCCGCCGGCCGGCACGTAGAAATTATGCAGCACCAGCGGCTTTGCGAGCTGCGCCTTCTCGCCGAACGCCACCGAGATGTGACGCGAATCGATGTTGTCGCAGAAGGTTCGGATATCGGTGGTTTCGAACGGCAGTTTCGAGACGATGGCGACGCCGTGATAGCCCTTCTGCCCGTTCAGCGCGACATGCTCGTAGCCGAGACGCTTGAATCGCTTCAGCGGGAAAGCGTCGTCGATGCATTTTGTTTCCTGCAGGCACAACACGTCCGGCCGCGCCGATTTGAGGAATTTGGCGACGATGTCGATGCGCAGGCGCACCGAATTGATATTCCACGTTGTCAGGGAAAACCGCATGAGGGCCGTGTCTTAACACGGTTCGTGATGACGTCGCCTGCTTGTCCACAGCTGGAATTTCGTAGGGTCGGCAAAGGCGCATCTGCGCCGTGCCCACCATCTATCGAACCGTGACCCTGCCGGTGGGCACGCGGAGCCTGTCATCGGGCGCGCATTTGCGCGACCCGGTGGCTTTGCCCACCTTACGGAAGGAAATGGAGAAGGCGCGCCGTTCAGTTCGCGGGTGTAGTGTAGTTGGTGAAGTCGATCTTGAAGAGGCCGGGATCGACCTTCTTGGACGAGTCCAGATTGTAGACCGCAATCGTGGTGTCGTAACCCTGCGGGTCGGTTACCGTCCATTGCTTGAGCTGGCCGTCCTTGACGCCGACCATCAGCATCAGCCGGCTGGTGCCGATCAGGGCCTGCTTCTCCTCGATGGTGACGCTGATGTAGATGTCATCGGCCGTGACGTTGACGACGTTGGTGTCCTTCAGCAGATCGATCCGGTCCGACAGCAGGAAGCGCAGCGGCGTTTGCGACAGCGGATAGATGTCCTGGGTCGCAAGCTTCGTATCCCGCACCGCCAGCGACGAGCCGTCGGCGATGATCGCGATCGGGCTGGGCGCGTCGTACTCGAAACGCACCTTGCCCGGCTTCTGGATGTAGAAATCGCCCTTGGTCTTGCTGCCGTCGGGGCCGACCTGGACGAAATTTCCGACCAGCGTCTGCAGCGAAGAGAGATAGGAACTGACCCGGGCAGCCTGCGCCTTCTGATTGGAGTCGAAGGTTGCAAAAATATTAGCCGGAACATTGCGGTTCGGGTCGGGAATCACCGGGTTGGGCGGCGTCTGGGTGGCGCCGGTGGTCGTCGGCCCCTTCTCCTGCGCACTCATCTGCACGCTGCCGTCGCGGGCCTTGGCCTTCGGCGCGGGCTTCGGAACCGGCACGGTCTGCGAGAGCGCAGGCGTCGCGAAGCCTGCGATGGATATGGCGATCAAAAGGGCCAGTCCGGAGCGCAGCCCGCGATGGGTCGGTTGTTGTGTCATCAGGTATTTCGGATCTCTATTCAACGAGGCACCCCGCTGCCGGCCATTTTATCGTGCTTTCGACCAAAGGAGGTATCGTTTTTCCGTGAAAATCGTTGCGCCGAAACCCCGTTTGGCGCCGGTATCTAGAATCCGCCCTCTTCTTCCGCGACCAGAATTTCGCGTTTGCCGGCGTGATTCGCCTGCCCGACGATGCCTTCGAGTTCCATCCGCTCCATCAACGACGCGGCGCGGTTGTAGCCGATCTGCAGCCGGCGCTGAATATAGGAGGTCGA
Source organism: Bradyrhizobium algeriense (assembly GCF_003062295.1). Lineage (GTDB taxonomy): Bacteria > Pseudomonadota > Alphaproteobacteria > Rhizobiales > Xanthobacteraceae > Bradyrhizobium > Bradyrhizobium algeriense. Next base: position 80,743 of record NZ_PYCN01000019.1, read on the forward strand.
GGCCTTGCGGTCGCGCTTGACGATCGCAACCGCCTGCGAGAACAGGTCGCCGCCGCCATCGCCGCCCATGCCGGTGGAATCGAACACCGCGCCGTCCTCGTCGGTCGGCTCTTCCGCGGTGACCGCCTCCAGATATTCCGGCTGGCCCTGCGTCTTGAGATGACGCACGACCTTCTCGACTTCCTCGTCGGAGACGAATGGCCCGTGTACGCGGCTGATGCGTCCGCCGCCGGCCATATAGAGCATGTCGCCCTGGCCGAGCAGTTGCTCGGCGCCCATTTCGCCGAGGATGGTGCGACTGTCGATTTTCGAGGTGACCTGAAACGAGATACGGGTCGGGAAGTTCGCCTTGATGGTGCCGGTGATGACGTCGACCGAGGGACGCTGGGTTGCGAGGATCACGTGCAGGCCGGCGGCGCGCGCCATCTGGGCGAGACGTTGCACCGCGCCTTCGATATCCTTGCCGGCCACCATCATCAGGTCGGCCATTTCGTCGACGATGATGACGATATAGGGCAGCGGTTCGAGGTCGAGCTTTTCGTCCTCGTAGATCGCCTTGCCGGTTTCCTTGTCGAAGCCGGTATGCACCGTGCGCGTCAGTTCTTCGCCCTTGCCCTTGGCTTCGACGAGGCGCTGGTTGTAACCGTCGATGTTGCGCACGCCGAGCTTGGCCATTTTCTTGTAGCGCTCTTCCATCTCGCGCACGGCCCATTTCAGCGCCACCACCGCCTTCTTCGGGTCGGTCACGACCGGCGTCAGCAGATGCGGGATGCCGTCATAGACGGAGAGTTCGAGCATTTTTGGATCGACCATGATCAGGCGGCACTGATCCGGCCGCAAGCGGTAGACCAGGCTCAGGATCATGGTGTTGATCGCGACCGATTTGCCGGAGCCGGTGGTGCCGGCGATCAGCATATGCGGCGTGCGCGCCAGATCGATGATGATGGATTCGCCGCCGATATTCTTGCCGAGGCAGAGCGGAAGTTTCGCGTGCGACTCGTCCTTCGTGGTCAGCAATTCGCGCAGGTAAACCTTTTCGCGATGCATATTCGGCAGTTCGATGCCGATGGCGTTGCGGCCGGCGACCACGGCGACGCGGGCCGAGAGCGCGCTCATCGAGCGGGCGATATCGTCGGCAAGGCCGATCACGCGCGAGGATTTGATGCCGGGTGCCGGTTCGAGCTCGTACAGCGTCACGACCGGGCCGGGGTTGGCCTTGACGATCTCGCCGCGGACGCCGAAATCGCCGAGCACGCCTTCCAGCGCGCGCGAATTGGCCTCCAGCTCGGCCTTGCTGAGCGGTTGCCGGTCCGATGCCTTGGGTGCCGTCAGCACCGAGACCGAAGGCAGTTCGAATTTGTCGGATTTGCGTGCCGCCGCGCGCGGCGCGGCCTTCTTGCGCGGAGCGCGAGCGGCCGGGACTTCCTCGTCCTCGTCTTCCTCTTCTTCCTCGTCCTCGAATTCCTCTTCCCGCGGGGCCAGTGCCGGTGCAGCGCGGCCTTTGAGGCTCGGTTCCTGACGTTCGAACGAGGCGGTGCGAGGCGGCGGCGAACTCGACACCAGCGATCGATAGGCCGCGCTCATCAGCCAAGCGAGCCGCGCCTTTGCGCTCATCAGCGCGTGATACACCCATCCGAGCGAAACCGAACTGCGATCCCCTTCTTCCTCGAAGGGCGCGTCATCGTCCTCGATCGGTGTCAGCTCTTCATCTCTCGGACGCGAGCCCCAGCCGCTGGCAAACAGAAAGGCCGCGCACATCGCCACGAACAGGATGATGCCGAGAACGAGACGATAGGTGAAGCCGGCCGGACCGAATACCACGGCCGGCGCCCGCACCAGCGCATCGCCGACGACGCCGCCAAGGCCGGTCGGCAGCGCCCACGTTCCGCCATGCGGCCAGCAGCTTGCAAAGCCCGCCGCGATCACCGTGCAGAGAATCCAGCATCCAAGGCGCAGCGCTTCGCGGTCGAAGGTGCGATGGGTCAGCATGCGCCAGCCCCACACCGCGACGGGGAGGATCAGCATGATCGCGCCGAGGCCGAGAATCTGCATCAGGAGATCGGCGCCGATCGCGCCGGGATAACCGAGAACGTTGCGGATCGGACGCGACGTCGCGTGGCTCAGGCTCGGGTCCTGTACCGACCACGTCATCAACGCCGCCGCCGCCACGCCGGACAGCCCGATCAGGCCGAGGCCTGCAAGCTCGCGCAGCCGTCGCGCGAGGGCGTCGCGGATCGAGACCGGCAGATGGCCGACCAGGGGAATGACACGTTCGATCGCTGGCATGCTCATGGGGGCCCTGCGATTAATCCAGAATTTCGACCAGCCGGTGCAATGCCTCGGCCGTTGATTCACTGTCTGAGACCAGCGCGAGGCGGATGTAGCCTGCGCCGGGATTGAAGCCGTCGTTCTGCGGTCGCGACAGATAACTTCCCGGGATCACGCGGACGCCCGCATCCCGATAGAGTTTGACCGCCACAGCTTCATCGCCGCCGCGCTCGGAGACGTCGAGCCAGACGCAGAAGCCGCCGGCGGGCCGCACATAGCCGTAGCGGCTGCCGAGAATCTGGTCGGCGAGATCGAACTTGATGCGGTAAAGTCTGCGGTTTTCTTCGACGTGCATTTCGTCGCTATAGGCGGCGACCGCGACGTGCTGCAGCGGCACCGGCACCTGGGGTGCCGCGACATTGCGCAATTCATGAAAGGCCGCGAGAAATTTGCGGTCGCCGGCGGCAAAACCGACGCGCATGCCGGGCAGGTTCGAGCGCTTCGACAGCGACTGGAACGCAACCACGTTGGCAAAATCGGGCCCGGCGCATTCCAGCGCGCTGCCCGGCGCCTGCCTTGTGTAGATTTCCGAATAGCACTCGTCGCTCAGGATCATGAAGCCATGGCGGTCGGCGAGTTTCTTCAAGCGGATGAAGTAGTCGCGCGAAGCGACCGAACCTTGCGGATTGGCGGGCGAGGCGATGTACATCGCCACGGTTCGGGCCAGCGTCGCCTCGTCGAGCGCGTCGAGATCCGGCAAAAATCCGTTGGCGAGAGTGGTCGGCAGGTAAATCAGTTCGCAACCGGCGGCGCGGGCGCCCGCGCCATAGGCCGGATAAAACGGGTTGGGCATCAGGATCGCGGGCCTGCCCTTGCGCGGGCCAACATAACGGGCGGCGGTGATCGCCGCGAAAAACAGCCCCTCGCGGCTGCCGCTCAGCACCAGAATTTCGCTCTCGGGATCGATCGGCCGGGGGAGCTGGAACCGAGTCGAAAGCCAATTGGCTGCTGCCCGCCGGAACGGCTCGATGCCCTTGGCCAGGGGATAGCGGCCGAACTCGGCAATGTGCTTCGCCAGGACCGGCCCGACAAAATCCGGCACCGGGTGCTGCGGCTCGCCTAATGACAGCGTAATCAACGGCTTGGCCGGTTGGTACGGCGCCAGCAGCTCGGTGGTCCGCAGAAAGGGCGAACGCTCGGCCTGACCGGCAGGTACGCTGCCGGCGCCCTGCGCCACGCCGGAAGAGGCAGTCATCGCCATGTCTGAAACGCCAGCACTTTCAATAGCGGTCGAGGGACCAAACCTCCGACCGGAAACACATCAAACCACCATAGATACGGCGAGGTTAAGACGCGATTAACCATCGGCGCCCGCAGCGATTTTACGGCCTTTTCACCCTTGGACGATATTTCTTGAAAAACGGTGCCAAAAGCGATCGGGGATCGCCAAGTGACGATCCTCCAAGCGGGCCACACGGCGGTCCAGGACTCGACCGCGGCGCAAGCCATCGCAGCCAAATTCCTGGAGGTGGCGGTTCCTGTTGCTACCGCGCCGGCATCCGCTCGAAGGCGGGCATGCCCTCGGGCACGTGGTGGTAGGGCTGTTTGTCGACGGTGTAGATAGCGATCTGCGGGCCGCCGAACAGGCTGGGATCGTCGAGCGTACCGACCTTGACTACTACGGCGGGCCGGCCCGGCGGGCGCGTCACGACGTGGGTGCCGCATTCGGCGCAGAATTCCCGCGTCACCGCGCGTTCCAGGTCGGTGCGGGTGAATTGCTTCGGGGCTTGCCCGGTGTATTTGAAGCCGGCGGCCGGCATCACCAGGAACAGGTTGGTCGAGCCGCCGGTGATATACTGACATTCGCGGCAGTGGCACTGCGCCTTCATCATCGGCTCGCCCTCGGCCACGTAGCGCACTTTACCGCAATAGCATCCGCCTTCGAGTTTCATGACGTTCTCCCTGTGCTGTTGCCGGCATTTCGTCGGATCGCGCCCGGTTTGGCAAACCCTTTTCGCCAAAAAGAAGGGGCTCCAACTTGCGCTGGAGCCCCTCAACGGTCAGGGCATTGCCGGGTATGTGCCCGAACCGGAGTTGTGGATGCGACCCCGGGGCAACGACTACGTTGCCCCTTGGGGATCGCACCCCGGGAGAACTTACATGTTGTAAGCGCGCTCCGTGTGCTCGGTGACGTCGAGGCCTTCACGCTCGGTTTCGACGTTGACGCGCAGGCCGACGATGACATCGACCACCTTGTAGAGGATCGCCGAACCGATGCCCGACCACACCAGCGTGGTGCAGACGCCCCAGAGCTGCGAGGTCATCTGCGCAACGAAGTCGTAGTCGGCGATCTTGCCGGCGGCGTAGTCCATGACGCCGGTGCCGCCGAGCGCCGGATTCACCAGGATGCCGGTGCCGAGCGCGCCGATGATGCCGCCGATGCAGTGGACGCCGAACACGTCGAGAGAGTCGTCATAGCCGAGCGAGTTCTTCACCACGGTGCAGAAGAACAGGCAGACGACGCCGACCACGAGACCAAGCACGATCGCGCCCATCGGACCAGAATAGCCGGCCGCAGGCGTAACTGCCACGAGGCCCGCCACCGCGCCCGACAACGCGCCGAGCACCGAGGGATGACCCTTGACGATCCATTCCGCGAACATCCAGGCCATCGCCGCCGCTGCGGTTGCAACGAAGGAGTTGGTCATGGCGAGCGCGGCGCCGCCGGAGGCTTCGAGGTTCGATCCGGCGTTGAAGCCGAACCAGCCGACCCAGAGCAGCGAAGCGCCGATCATGGTCATGGTCAGCGAGTGCGGAGCCATCAGCTCCTTGCCGTAGCCGACGCGCTTGCCGATCAGGAGCGCACCAACAAGGCCGGCGATACCGGCGTTGATATGCACCACGGTGCCGCCGGCGAAGTCGATTGCGCCCTTCTTGAAGATCCAGCCGGCATCGGCGTTGATCTCGTCGAGCTTGGCCTGCGCCGCGGTCTTCGCCGCACCGTCAGCCGCCGCGGCGAGCGCCTTGGCTGCATCCGTGATCAGATCCGGACCGGGCCAGTACCAGACCATATGCGCGATCGGCAGATAGATCAGGGTCACCCAGAGCGGAACGAACAAGGCAACCGCCGCGAACTTCATGCGTTCGGCGAAGGCGCCGACGATGAGGGCAGGCGTGATCGCCGCGAAGGTCATCTGGAAGCAGATATAGATGAGCTCGGTGATGTTGGCATCGACGCTGAAGGTTGCGGCCTTCGATTCCAGGGTTACGCCCATCAGGAAGGCCTTGGAGAAGCCGCCGATGAAGTCGGAACCGCCGGTGAAGGCGAGGCTGTAGCCGTAGAGCGACCAGAGCAGGACGACGATGCAGACGGTGTAGAACACCTGCATCAGGACCGAGAGCATGTTCTTGGAACGGACGAGACCGCCGTAGAACAGCGCCAGGCCGGGAATGGTCATCAACAGCACCAGCACTGTCGACGTCAGCATCCAGGCGTTGTCGCCCTTGTTGACGGTTGGTTCGGCGTAGGCCGCGGTCGCGGCGAACAGGCCGACTGCGAGGGCCGCCAGTCCCGCGCTATAGGGACGTTTAAACGTCATTTGGTTTTACTCCTGAGTGGTAAGGTTTGAGCGCGAAATCAGAGGGCCGCAGCATCCGCCTCACCCGTGCGGATGCGCACCGCATGGTCGAGGTTGATGACGAAGATCTTGCCGTCGCCGATCTGGCCGGTCTTGGCAGCGGAGGTGATGGCGTCGATGGTCTTGTCGACCTGATCCGAGGCGACAGCGACCTCGATCTTGATCTTGGGCAGGAAGCTCACGGCATATTCGGCGCCGCGATAGATTTCCGTATGGCCCTTCTGGCGGCCATACCCTTTGACTTCCGTCACCGTGAGACCATGAACGCCGATGGCGGTCAGGGCATCCCGGACTTCTTCGAGCTTGAATGGCTTGATGATCGCCATAACAATTTTCATGGGTATTGTCCCCGCTTGGGCCCGGTTCAGACCGACCGGGCGTTCTCGACTGAGGTTCACCACGCGGAGATGTTCACTACGCGGGCACAGCCATGACCCTTAGAATCAAATGCCGTGCCAGATCGGGACCGTTCCCTAACAGACTATGAATCCGGCCCTTTTCGCCCTCTGCGGGAATTGCACGTTCCTGCGCCATTCCGTCGCGCTCAAAGCGTAGTCAGGCCTGCCTAAATCGTGGGCGCATCTGGCAGGCATCACAATCCTGCTCAGCGGCCGGGCAAGAAAACGGTAATGGGGTGGGGATCTATTGCAGCGCTTCGCCGTGCTGCGAGATATCGAGGCCTTCCAGCTCCTGCTGCATCGACACCCGCAGCGGGGCGAACACGCCAACGAACTTGAGCAGCACAAAGGTAACGCCGCCGGACCACACCAGCGTCGCGGCGATCCCATAGAGCTGGATCAGGACCTGTTGCGCATTGCCCTCGATCAGACCTGGGGTGCCGCCGATCGCGTTCACCGCGAACACGCCGGCGAGCAATGTGCCGGTCAATCCGCCAACGCCATGGACGCCGAACACGTCGAGCGAGTCGTCATATTTGAGGCGCTGCTTGAGCCAGGTGCAGGCCCAGAAACAGAGCGTTCCCGCGACGACGCCGATCAGGACGCCGTGCCACGGCGCAACGAATCCGGAGGCCGGCGTGATGGTGCCAAGCCCCGCGACGGCGCCCGATATCATGCCGAGCACCGACGGTTTGCGCCGTGTCCCCCATTCGATCGCGGCCCAGGTCAGCGCGCCGGCGCAGGCGGCCAGATGGGTCGCGGTGATCGCCATCACCGCGCGCGAGTTCGCGCCCAGCGCCGATCCGCCATTGAAGCCGAACCAGCCGACCCACAACAATCCGGTGCCGATCACGGCAAGTGACAGGTCGAACGGCGCGAGGTTCTCGCTGCCATAGCCGTGACGCGGGCCCATCACCTTCGCCGCAACCAGTCCGCCGATGCCGGCGGAAAGATGCACGACGAGGCCGCCGGCGAAATCCAGCACGCCCCAGGTGGCAAGGAATCCGCCACCCCACACCCAGTGCGCGAGCGGCACATAGACGAACATGAACCAGCCGACGGAAAAAAGCAGATATGCCGAGAATCGCATCCGGTCCGCCACCGCGCCTGCCACCAGCGCTACCGTGATGATCGCAAACGTCATCTGGTACAGCATGAAGAGCGCTTCCGGTATCGTCTTCGCCGCCGGGTTGACGCTCTCCATCGTCATTCCGATCAAAAACCAGCGGTCGAGCGTGCCGATCCAGGGACCGTCGCCGACAAAGGCCAGCGAATAGCCGAACGCCACCCAGAGGATCGAGATGATCGCAACGGCAGCGAGGCTCTGCGCCATTGTCGCCAGCACGTTCTTCTTGCGCACCATGCCGGAATAGAACAGCGCCAGGCCCGGTATCGTCATCATCAATACCAGCGCGGTGGCAACGATCATCCACGCGGTGTCGGCGGCGTTGATCGTGGACGTCTCGGCCAGGGCCGGCGTCGCGAGCGAGCTCGCCGCAAGCGCGATGAGCGCAGCATTCCCCGCTGCACGATACGATGGTGCCCCCATGGAATTCCCCCGGCCTGTTGTCGTTTTGTTGTCGTTTCTTGGCTTCTCGCGATCGGCGTCGTTGCCACCGCGCCTTTAACTCAGTGAAGCCTTAGAGTGCGTCGCTATCGGTCTCGCCGGTGCGGATGCGTAAGGCGTGGTCGATCGGCGTGACAAAGATCTTGCCGTCGCCGATCTGCCCGGTACGCGCGTTCGCGGTAATGACCTCGACCGCTTTTTCGGCGACGTCGGAGGCGACCGCGATTTCGATTCGGAGCTTGGGCAGGAAGTTCACGACATATTCGGCGCCGCGATAGATTTCGGTGTGGCCCTTCTGGCGGCCGTAGCCCTTGACCTCGGTCACCGTCATGCCGTGGACGCCGATGGCCGTCAGCGCCTGGCGCACCTCGTCAAGCTTGAAGGGTTTGATGATCGCGACGACGAGTTTCATGGTCAGGCCTTTATTTCCCTGGATATTTCTTGAGCACTCGGCAGACTGACCGCTCGACGGTTCGCTGCCGACGCAAATCTGGCATCTTTCTGGGCAAATGGCACAAAAAAGTTGCAGGTAGAAGGGGAAAACATTTCCAGCTGGTGACGTCAATCACTGTACAGGCGGTAGGATCGTCCGCCAAAATACGGTTTCACCGCCAGCCACTCCGCCGGCTCCCCCATTTCCACGGCTCAAGGAAATAATAATGTCGAACCGATCGTGGTTTTATGCATCCAGCGGCCAGCAACAGGGCCCTTATCCGGAAGCCCAGCTTCGCGACCTCATTACCCGGGGCACGGTCAGCGCGGATACGTTGGTCTGGACCGAGGGGATGTCGGGCTGGCAGCGGGCAGGAGACATTCCCGGCCTGGTACCCGGCGGATCCGGCCCGCCCGCTTTCGCGCAGCCCGGTGGCCCGCCACAAATGGCCGGAAGCTATAGCGGGGGCCCGCTGTCGATTGATTTCGGAATTCTGGAGTTTGTCTGGCGCAGCCTCGTACTCGTGATCGGCCTCATCTTCATCATCCCGGGACCATGGGTCGTGGTGTGGTACGCAAAATGGTTCGTTCCGTGCGTCCAAGTGCCGGGACGGCCGAACCTCGGCTTCGCAGGCGAGCCGATGACGATCGTTCCCTGGTATTTCGGAGCCGCCGTCATCATTATCGGGGTTGCCCTGACCGGCATCGAGTGGCTCGGCAATCTGGTGAACATCGGCCAGCTGGTTCTCTACTGGCTTTTCCTGAAATGGTCTATCGCAAACCTTTCGTCCAATGGGCAGCCGCTCGGGCTCAGCTTCTCCGGTTCGGTGTGGGCTTATATCGGATGGTCCATTCTGGCCGTGATCTCCGTCATCACGATCGTCGGCTGGGCGTGGGTTTACGTCGCCTGGCTGCGATGGTTTTGTCGGAACATCGAGGGCACGCGGCGTGAAGTCCTCTTCATCGGCAGCGGGCTGGAGTTTCTGTGGCGCGCGATCGTGGCTGTGATCGGCTTCTTCTTCATCATCCCGATACCTTGGGTATATCGATGGATGTCGCAGTGGCTGGCGTCACAGACTGTTTTGGCGGAGCACGGCGCGACCGCGTAAGCTTCACTTGCGCTGGCGCACCGAGCCTTCCTGGGCCACCGATGCTACCAGCGTGCCGTCGGGCTTGAAGATCAGGCCGCGGGTCAATCCGCGGCCGTCTTGCGCGCTCGGCGAGTCCTGCGCGTAGAGCAGCCATTCGTCGGCGCGGAACGGCCGGTGAAACCACATCGCGTGATCGAGGCTCGCCGGCATCATCCGCTTGTCGAACAGGGTGCGGCCGTAGCGCGCCATCACCGCATCGAGCAGCGAGAAATCCGATGCATAGGCCAGCGCGCACAAATGCAGCGCGGGATCGTCGGGCAGCTTGGCTGCGGTGCGAATCCATACATGGATGCGCCCGTCGTCGATCTTCTGGCCGAAATAGCGGCCGAGCTCGACCGGGCGCAGTTCGATCGGCCGGTCGGATTCGTAATAGCGGCGGATGAATTCCGGCATCTCCTTGAACATCGGCTGCTTCGACACTTCTTCCGCCGTGAGTTTTTCCGGCGGCGGGACATCCGGCATCTTTTCCTGATGGTTGAACGCGCCTTCCTCTTCCGCATGGAACGACACCATGATCGAGAAGATCGCGTTGCCGTGCTGGATCGCGGTGACGCGACGGGTCGAATAGCTCTTGCCGTCGCGCAGGCGTTCGACCTGATAGATGATCGGGATCTGTGGATCGCCGGGCAGGATGAAATAGCAATGGATCGAATGCGGCAGGCGGCCCTCGACGGTGCGGCAGGCCGCGACCATCGCCTGTCCGATCACCTGGCCGCCGAACACCCGCTGCCAGCTCGTCTTCGGGCTGTTGCCTCGGAACAGGTTCACCTCGAGCTGTTCGAGATCGAGGATGGAAATCAGGTCAATCAGGCCCTTGGACATGATGGTGGCGCTTTCAATTTCGGGGTCATTCCGGGGCGGCGCCTCGAAGAGGCGAACCCGGAATCTCGTGCCAAAACCTCTGGATTCCGGGTTCGCGCCGGCGCGCGCCCCGGAATGACGGTCAGCTTAAGTACCTTGTTTCTCGGCCCTGTTTCGCCCAGCTAATATCAGGTAGCAAGCGTAGTCTGACGAAGTAACCGGGCAAGGACCGCATGGCGGCACAGCGAAGTATTGTCATCTGCGGCGGCGCCTTTGTCGGGCTGGCGCTGGCGCTGGCGTTCCGCCAGGGCCTTGGCAAGGATATTCCCGTGATCGTGGCCGATCCGGCCCTGGCGGTGCGGCCGAGCCGCGATCCGCGAGCGACCGCCATTGTGGCCGCGTGCCGGCGGTTGTTCGAGGCGCTCGGCGTCTGGGACCAGGTGGCGGCCGATTCGCAAGCCATCCTCGACATGGTCGTCACCGATTCCAAACTGGAGGATGCCACCCGTCCGGTGTTCCTGACCTTTGCCGGCCATGTCGAACCCGGCGAACCCTTCGCCCACATGGTCGAAAACCGCCGGCTGATCGATGCGCTGGTGGCCCGCGCCGAGGCTGAAGGCGTCGATCTCCGCGCCACGGCGGTCTCTGGCTACGATTCGCGTTCCGATGGCGTCACCGTGACGCTTGCCGATGGCCAGATCATCGAAGCAAGCCTGCTGGTTGCCGCAGACGGCGCGCGCTCAAAACTGCGCGAGCGCGCCGGCATCGCCACCCATGGCTGGGACTACGATCAATCCGGCATCGTCGTCACCGTCGGCCACGAGCGGGATCATCACGGCCGCGCCGAAGAGCATTTTCTCCCGGCGGGGCCATTCGCGATCCTGCCGCTGACTGGAAAGCGCTCGTCGCTGGTGTGGACCGAGGATCGCGCCGAGGCCGCACGCATCACCGCGCTCGGCGAAGCCGAATTCCACGATGAACTCGAGAAGCGCTTCGGGCTGCACCTCGGCGAGATCAAGGCGCTCGACAAGCCGCGCGCGTTTCCGCTCGGCTATTTCGTTGCGCGCTCATTCATTGCCGAGCGGCTGGCGCTGGTCGGCGACGCCGCGCACGTCATTCATCCGATCGCGGGGCAGGGCCTCAACATGGGCCTGAAGGACATCGCGGCGCTGGCCGAAGTCGTGGTCGATGCGGCGCGGCTCGGCATCGATCCCGGGCAGGCCGACGTGCTCGACCGCTACCAGCGCTGGCGGCGCTTCGACACCATGGCGATGGGGATTGCCACCAATTCGCTGAACTTCCTGTTCTCGAACGAATCGACGCTGCTGCGCACCGTACGTGATATCGGGCTTGGCCTCGTCGATCGCGCGCCGCCGCTGAAGAGCCTGTTCATCCGCCAGGCCGCGGGGCTGTCGGGCGAAGTGCCGCGGCTGCTGAAGGGCGAGGCGCTGTAGTTTCTCGTAGCCCGGATGGAGCGAAGCGAAATCCGGGAGCAAGCGGGATGAAAGACCCGGATTGCGCTACGCTCCATCCGGGCTACGCGTGACGTCTTTCCCTCAATCGATCTTCCGCGCCTCTTCCGGCAGCATGATCGGGATGCCGTCGCGGATCGGGTAGGCGAGCTTGGCCGAGCGCGAGATCAGTTCCTGCCGGGTCGAATCGAACTCGAGCGGACCCTTGGTGACCGGGCAGACCAGGATCTCAAGCAGCTTCGGATCGACGGTGCTGTCGAGGCGTTCGGGCGTGGCGTTCATTTGCTGTCTCCGGCTAGGCGGTGGTCCTTAGCATACCGGACCGGGCCTGCAACTGTGCGGACTATAGCGTTTTCGAGCGAAGCGGATTCCGGTTCGCGTAAAGAAAGCGCGTCAAAACAAAAGGCTCTAGCGCTGGGCCATTTGCAACATTTCGTCGAGCACGGCCTGTTGCCGCGCCTTCGGCAAGGCCTGGTCCGATAGCGCGTAGCCGAGAAACGCCCAATAGAGGAGTTGGGTGCGGGCGCGGGCCACTTCCGCCGGCAAGCCGGACTGCAACAAAAGGTTTTCGACATAGCTCAGCCGCCGCCGGTCAATCGCCTGGACGGCGGCGCGCGCGGCGGGATCGACGCTGGCCCAGGTGCGGACCGCCTTCTCCAGCGTCAGCTTTTCGCTAAATACCCGCCCCAGCAGCACCGCCAGCGGGTCTTCATCTTTCGCGGCGGCTTCGACATTGGCGATGATCTGCTCGGCGGCCACCTCGCGCCAATGCGCGAGGACGGCGGCATGGAACGCGTTGATATCGGCGAAATGCCAGTAAAAGCTGCCGCGCGAGACCCCCATCGCCTTCGCCAGAGGTTCCGCCTTCAGGGCCGTGAAACCCTTCTGCGCCAGCGTCTTGAGGCCCTGATCGAGCCAGTCCTTGGCCGAGAGTTGATCGCTCATGGTCGTTCCCGCAATACCGCACCATACACTGCTGTATTGACAAGGACCAGCGCATGCTGGCATAACCATACAGTGCTGTATGGAGGGTCCGATGCGCGATCTCTTGCTGCAATGTTCCGGCCTCGCCGCAATCGCGGTGGCGCTGATCCACAGCGTGCTCGGCGAAACCAAGGTATTCGCGCGGGCGACCATCGAGCCGGCGCGGCTGCGCACGCTGATCCACTTGGTCTGGCACGCCGGCACCGTGGCGTGGATCGGTGGCGGCGTGCTGCTGCTCGCCGCGCCCTGGATGGAATCGGAGCCGGCGCGGCACTGGATCATCGTCACGGTCGCTTGCGTGTTCGGCTTCGCCGCGTTCGCCAATGCCTGGGCGACGCGCGGCAAACATTTTGGCTGGATGGCGCTGAGCGCGGTGGTAGCGATGGCGGTCGCGGGATATTAGCCGGCGCGGCCCCCCGGCCTCACCGAGGCGCAAATGTCGGTTGCCGGTATCTTTCCGTGGACTCGCCGGCTCTCCGGAACGGGGGGATGGCCCCCAAGCTCCCGTACGAATACGGGGGTCGTGTTGCCGGCGCGCTGCGCAACACTCTTTGCCTTTGGAGTCATTACGCAAATGGCCTTTACGTCCCGGTAGGCATGCAACCGGGCACTGCATGAAATTAACGCGATGAAAGTTCTAACCAGACAACCGTGGACGGATATGACGATGGACCAACGCCATGTTCCGTATTTTTACGTGCCTTACGGGTGAGCACGATTGGCGGCTTGTTTTGCTCGCTGGTCTGGTTTGCTTCGTTGCAAGCATTGTTGCCGTCACCATTTTTCATCGCGCCGTCGCATCCCAAGCAAGGACGCGCCTGATCTGGATCGCAATTGCCGGCGCGGCGATCGGATACGGGATCTGGGCGACACATTTCATCGCCATGCTCGCTTATGAGCCTGGCGTTTCAACCGGGTACGGCATTGCCTTGACGGCGTCGTCGCTCGCCGCGGCGATGATCTTGACTTCCAGCGGACTTGGCTTTGCCGCCAGCGATCCCGGCCGGTGGCGCGCCCCGGTCGGCGGCATGATTATCGGAGCGGGCATTGCGAGCATGCACTATCTTGGCATGTGGGCACTCGAAGTGCCCGGCCGCGTGAGTTGGTCACTGGATCTCGTGTTGGCATCCATCGCTCTCGGCATGTTCTTCGGCTATGCGGCGCTGACAATCGCAACACGATACAACAACAGAGGGGGAACGGTTGCTGCTGCTCTCTTGCTCACGCTGGCCATCGTCTCGCATCATTTCACGGCGATGGGTGCGGTGCAGATCGCTCCCGACCCGACGCGAGCGACCGACGCGTTATCGCTTTCTCCCGCCTTCCTCGCGCTGATGATTGCCGGCGTGGCCTTGTCGGTGCTCGGGATGAGCCTTGTTGGCGTGCTGGCTGATCGCCGTCTTGCCAACAGGACGCGCAAATTCGAAGAAATCATCAGCCAGTTGTCGCTCGCCCGGCTGGAGGTTGAAGCATCACAAAGAGAATTGCAGGAACAGAAACTCCGACTGGATACGGCCATCAACAACATGGGTGAGGGCCTCTGCATGTTCGATGCAGAGAAGCAGCTTGTCGTATGCAACGATCGCTATGCCAAAATGTACCAGCTGTCGCCGGAACTGTTGAAGGCGGGAACGCCGCATCACGAAATCATCAAGCACCGGATTGCGAGCGGCATCCTCAAGGGCGAAACGAACGACAGCGCCGCGAAGCGGTTGATCTCGACATTGAATGCGTTGCCGCCGGACGCAACCACGAGCAGGGTCGACGAACTTGCGGATGGCCGACTGATTTGCGTTACCCGACAACCAATGCCAGGCGGCGGGTGGGTGGCAACGCACGTCGACGTCACCGAGCAGCGGCGCTCCGAAGCCAGGATCATCCATATGGCCCAGCATGACGCGCTGACAGAGCTGCCAAATCGAGTGCGGCTGAGAGTGCGCATGGATCACGCCCTTGCAATCACCCGCGAGGGCGGGTCCGGCCTTGCCGTGTTGATGCTCGATCTCGATCGCTTCAAGGAAGTCAACGACACGCTCGGTCATCCGACTGGCGACAAGCTGCTGCAAGCCGTCGCCGCGCGGCTGCTCGAATGCGTCCGCGAGACGGCCCTGATTGCACGGCTGGGCGGCGACGAGTTCGCCGTTATCGACTACGTGACCAATCCTGTCGTCGAAGCCACGGCCCTCGCCGAGAAAATCAGCCACGCGCTTTGCGAGCCTTTCGACCTTGGCGACCATCAGGTGACCATCGGCACCAGCATCGGCATTGCCATTGCGCCACGCGACGGAACCAATCCCGACGAGATCATGAAGAGCGCGGATCTCGCGCTCTATTCCGCCAAGAGCGGCGGACGCGGCTCATTCCGCTTCTTCGAACCCGAGCTGGACCAACTCATGCGTGCGCGGCGCAACCTGGAGCGCGACATGCGTGAAGCGCTTGCCAAGGGTGAATTCGAACTCCACTACCAGCCGATCATCAACGCGGCGAGCGGCGAACCTAGCGGCTTCGAGGCGCTCTTGCGCTGGCATCATCCGCAGCGCGGTTTGATCATGCCGGCCGAATTTATTCCGCTGGCGGAAGAAACAGGCCTGATCGTGCCGATTGGGGAATGGGTGTTGAGGACCGCCTGTACCGAGGCGGCAAAATGGCCCGCCGACCTCAAGATCGCAGTAAATCTGTCGCCCGCTCAGTTCAGAAGCAAGGAGCTGGTCTCGACCATCGTGGGCGCTCTGGCGAATTCGGGAATTGCGCCACAAAGACTCGAACTCGAGGTCACCGAGACGGTCACCATGCATGACAGCGAGGCGGTGCTCGCTGCGCTCGATCAGCTGCATAGACTGGGAGTGCGAGTAGCCCTGGACGATTTTGGTACCGGCTATTCATCACTAAGCCTTCTTCAGAAGTTTCCGTTCGACAAAATCAAGGTCGATCGAAGCTTCGTCAGCGCATTGTCGGATGCAAAAGAGGAATCACGCCTGATCGCACGCGCGGTGGTCCGCTTCGCTGTCAGTCTCGGCAGGACGACGACGGCTGAAGGGGTCGAAACGAAGGAGCAGCTGGAAATCCTTCGTGCGGACGCGTGCACTGAAATGCAGGGCTATTACCTTGGCAGACCGATGGATGGCGCCAAAGTTCTTACAATGCTGCGCGCGCACCCTCAAACTGGCAGACGGCGTAGGCCTGTCAGGAGCGTGGCGCGCTGAACGAGCCGTCAAGCGGATGGTAGCTGTGCTTGGACCATCGCAAGGCGTCTAACCAAACTGCTCAGGCAGAGGCTTAGCGGCTACTGCAGACCGGTGTCGCCGCTGGTGCGCTTCTTGGCGAGGTCCATTTCGGTCACCGCGATCAGGATCTCGGCGCGGGTTTTCAGGTCGGGCGCCTCCAGCATCGCCTGCTTCTCCGCCGGGCCATAGGGCGACATCATGGCGAGCGCGTTGACCAGCGCCTCGTTCGGCGCGCTCTCGATGCCTTCCCAATCCACCTTCAGATTGTTGGCTTCGAGAAAATCGGTCAGCACGTCGAGCAAGGCCGTGCGGTCGACCGCTTCTTCGCCCTTGCGTGCAACGAAATCGTCGGCGTAGGGAAAGAAATCCACCTTGCATTGCCGGTACGCGGTCAGTGCCGAGATTTCCTCGACCACCCTGAAGCGCGCGACGCCGGTCAGTTCCAGAATGTAGCGGCCGTCACCGGATTCGGCGAGTTGCGTGATGCGGCCGACGCAGCCGACCCGGAACAGCTCCGGCCTTACCTCGTCCCTGCTGCGGGAACTATCCGGCTGGATCATCCCGATCAGCCGGTGACCGTCGCGTAGCGCGTCATCCACCATCGCCAGATAGCGCGGCTCGAAAATATTGAGCGGCATCTGGCCGCGCGGCAGCAGCAGCGCGCCCGGCAACGGAAACACCGGAATGATTTCGGGAAGCTCGCCGGGTCCGCGGTATTCGGCATTGATCGGCATTTGCAGTCCCGGTCAGTTCGTTGGTTCGGTGGAATACGTCCTACGAGAACAGAATCGTCGACAGCCGCTTTCGTCCCTCGACGGTCGCTTCGTCGGCGCCTCCCCACGCCTCGAAGAACTGCACCAGTTGCCTGCGCGCGCCGTCCTCGTTCCACTTGCGATCGCGCCTGACGATTTCCAGCAACTGGTTGGTCGCCTCGGTGCGCTTGCCGAGGGCGTTGAGCGCGGTCGCCAGGTCGAATCTCGCCTGATGGTCGAGCGGATTTGCGGCGACCTTCTGTTCGAGCTCGGTCACCGGACCGACCGACTGGGCCTGCTCGGCGAGGTCGATCGAGGCCTGCACCGCCTTGACGGCCGCGTCGTTGCGCTTCGATTCCGGCACCATCGCTAACGTCTGCTTGGCCTGTTCGACGGCGCCCGTCGTCACATAGCATTTTGCCAGCCCTGCCATGGCTGCGATATTGGTGGCATCGAAACCCAGTATCTCGGCATAGATCTGTGCTGCCGCGGCAGGGTCGCCTTCCGCCAGCACGGCCTCGGCTTCCTGCAGGATCTCTGCGATATTCGGCTCGCCCGGCGCCGTCATGCCCTTGGTGAGCTTGTCGATGAAGGCGTTGATCTGGCTCTCCGGTACCGCGCCCATGAAGCCGTCGGCGGGCTGGCCGCCCACGAACGCGATCACGGCCGGGATCGACTGAATGCCCATCTGGCCGGGGATGGCCGGATGCTCGTCGATATTCATCTTGACCAGCTTGACCTTGCCCTTGGCCGCGCGGACTGCCTTTTCGAGAACGGGCGTGAGCTGACGGCACGGGCCGCACCAGGGCGCCCAGAAGTCAATCAGCACCGGCTGACGCTTCGATTCCTCGATGACATCCTTCACGAAGGTCTGGGTGGTCGTCTCCTTGATCAGATCGGGTGCTGCCTGCGGCGCCGGGCCGCCGCCCTGCTCAACTATCGTCACGGTATCCTCGCCTGATGTCTTGAGAAGATGTCTTGGAGTCAGAATCTTGGAGTCAGAATCTTGGAGTCAGAATCTTGGAGTTAGAAGATGTCTTGGAATTTCGGACCCGTTCTAGCACGGCTAGGGGCGAAGTTCCTCATCCGGTAGATGGCGGCTTGGTCACAAAATTCAATCGGCAGGCGCCGGCCGCGTCATGGGGGTCGGAACCCTGCCGGAACATCGACGCCCCGTCGAGGCAAGCCAAATACCTTCGATTGCGACGTGCGGTACGATTGGACGGCGTTGGGAGGCTCGTTCGGAAAAAAAATGGCTCGAATCGCTCTGCATCGCGCCCGTGGCCTGGCCTTGGGTTCCCGGCATGGGCTTACGGGCCGACAAACCCCGTTTAGGCGTTGTTTCGGACCGATTCGCTCCCATTTGTTAATGAAATCGGATGATCCGCGCGCCAACAGATCGCACGCGGACTGTTGCATTCACGGTCCGCATTTGGCATAGGTCTGCCGTTGACGGCGAGTGATCGCCGCCATCTCGGATGCGGGTGTAGCTCAGTGGTAGAGCACGACCTTGCCAAGGTCGGGGTCGAGGGTTCGAGCCCCTTCGCCCGCTCCAGATTTTCTTCTATGGCATACCGGATCATCGACAGGCCGCCTTTTGGCGGCCTTGTCGTTTTGGGTCGGGTCGTTTTTGGTGCCGCGTTGTGATTCAGCTCTCCCTTGGCTCGAGCGGCGCGTGTAATTCTCCCGGGCAAGAGGTTGTGGGGTCTCTTCATCACTCGGCGGGGCAATTTCATGGGCCGGAAAATCATTCTGCTGTCCGACGGCACCGGCAATTCTTCAGCAAAAGTCTGGCGAACCAATGTCTGGCGCACCTTCGAGGCGCTGGATCTTTCCGGCAACGACCAGATCGCGTTCTATGACGACGGCGTCGGCACCTCGTCGTTCAAGCCGATGGCGATCCTCGGCGGCGCGTTCGGTCTCGGCCTGCGGCGCAACGTCATCGCCCTCTACAAATTCGCCTGCCGCAACTATCGCGATGCCGACGACGAGCTGTTCGGTTTCGGATTCAGCCGCGGCGCCTTCACGATCCGGATCGTGATGGGGTTGATCGACAGCCAGGGTCTCGTCAAAGCCGACAATGAAGCCGAACTCCACAGCCTGGCGAGTGCGGCCTACCGCGCCTATCGCAGGGACCGCTACCATCATCTGAAGTTTGAAGCGCCCTATCAATGGATCCGCAACAAGTTCGGGCCACATTATCCTCCGAAAGAGGTTCGCAGGAACGTCAAGATCAGGTTCGTCGGCGTCTGGGACACGGTTGCCGCCTATGGCATGCCGGTCGACGAGATGACCCGCGGCATTCATCAGTATATCTGGCCGATTGAACTGCCGAATAACCGTCTCTCCCCTCGTGTCATGCGCGCCTGTCAGGCGCTGGCGCTCGACGAGGAGCGGACCACGTTCCACCCGCAGCTTTGGGACGAAACCGCCGGCATCAACGGCAACGCCGCTGCGCCCGATGTCGACGGGCGGCGCTTCATCAAGGACGAACGTATCAGCCAGGTCTGGTTTGCCGGCGTGCACACCAATGTCGGCGGCGGGTATCCCGACGATGCTCTCGCCTACATCCCTTTCGTCTGGATGATTACCGAGGCCAGACGATGCGGGCTCAAATTCAAATCGGATCATGCAAACGAGCCGCCCAATCCTGATCTGATGATATCCGATCCCGACACGTTCAAGAACGCGATTTCCAAGCGGGACAAGGACGGACGGCTCTACGACCCGCGCAAGGGTCTCGGCGGCTACTACCGCTACGGGCCGCGCAAACTGGTCCCATTCCTGTATCCGGAGACCAGGAAACAGGAAGACGACGAGGTCGGCGTCGGAATCGCAAAAATTCACGAAAGCGTCTTCAGGCGCATCGAAAACCACGCGCATGCTTACGCGCCGGTTGGCCTTCCGCCCTATTATCGCGTCGTCAAGGAAGACGGCGAGATCGTATCGCCCGACAAGTTCAGGATCGCGTCGGCCACAGAACCGTTTGAAGCCAGCACGGCTGCGGCGCAGCGTGCGCTGGCGCAGGAGCATGTTTGGAACGAGGTCTGGAAGCGCCGCATCGCCTATTTCGCCACCGTCGGCGCGACGTTGTGGCTGGTGCTGTTTCCGCTGGTGAGCGGCGCGCAACGCTATGATGAATATACAAGCCCGATTCGCTGGGTGTCGGACTTTGTGCGCTTTGTCGGCGGATTTCTTCCAGGCTTTGCATCGACGTGGATCGACGGCTATGCACGCGCGCCGGGCTGGTTCCTTGTTCTGGCTGGCCTGGTTTCCGGCTTGCTATATGTGTCCTCGCGAATTGCAGGTCGTACGTCAAACCTGATGGCTTCGATCTGGCGAAAGACGCCGGAAGCGCCGTCAGGCCTGCCCGACAACTGGATCTACGGTCTCCGCAGCAGCCCGCTTTACATCGGCTTCCAGGACCATCTGAAGCGCACAATCGCGCCGGCGTTCTTCGCGGTGGTGTTCTTCTATCTCGGATTTGCAGCGGTGAATCATCTCGCCTACGATGGACTGGACGTGGCCGGATACACCTGCGTTCACGGCGATGCCGATTCAAAGCCCGCAGTGCTTGAAATCAACCAGAGCAAGCGTGTCGAATTCAAAACGTCGGAACTGTGCAAGGCAACAGGCATCCTGCTCGAACATCGCGCGCGCTACTATGTGACCATCCAGCCGGGTGAGCCATGGTTCAATGGCGTCACCCGCATCGGCACTCCGGTCGGAGGCTTCTCCGCCAAAGACCAGCCGGCCTGGTACGAGCGTGTATATCTCTCCCTGTTTCTGCCTTTGCGGCGGGAATTATACAAGGATTGGTTCCGCATCGTGCTGCGTTTTGGGCATGTCGGCGGCGAAGAGAGCTCCTACGAGCCTGATCCTTACGACGACATCATCCAGTTCAATATCGCGCCCACGATTGCGCCCAATCGCAAACAAGAACTGTTCGTCTTCGTCAACGACGCCGTGATCGGTGTTCCAGGTCTCTATGACCTGCTCTACCGCAACAATCGCGGCACTGCATACCTTACCGTAAAGCGAACGAGATAGCGGGCGCGTGACGGGTCTGTCCCATCGAATGGAACAGGCCTGGGTGGATCCACCTTATCTGTGGAAGCTTGCCCACGCAGTGGGCGCGTCTCATTCGCGACGCGCGCTCGCTCTGCGCAAATATTGCGATGCAGCGTGTCCATCGCAAAAACGTCTCAGAACCAAACCGGACGAGGAATTTTCCCTTCAGTCTGTTTTTGTCTGACGGAGCCGCGTATCTCCCGCAGCGGATGTGCTACGGGTTTGCGGTCTGTTTCTCCTCACCAGACCAAGTTCGCCTCTCAAACGTTTTCAAAATAAAACAGGCGCAGCCGCCAGGCTGCACAGGGAGTGACGCGATGAAATCGGCCTTCAATCGATCTATTCTTGCGCTCGCAGCCATCCTCGTTGTCGCAGGGGCCAGTCAGGCCAACGCGCAGCAGAAGCCTCTGAAAAAATACGAGTCCGGCACCAAGGATTTCTGGACCAACCCGCCGCCGGACTGGTTCCTCGGCGACGAGACCGAGGCGCAGAAGGGCCAGGCGCCACCATCCGGTCCGCCGACCGGCGCCTCGGACGCCGAACTTGCGGCGATGATGAAGAAGATCAAGCTGCCGGAGGGCTTCAGTATCGAAGTCTATGCCTCCAACGTGCTGGAGGCGCGGCAGATGGCCTGGGGCGACAAGGGCACGCTGTTCGTCGGCTCCTTCAGCCTCGGCAACGTCTATGCGATCAAGGACAATGGCGGAAAGAGAGAGGTCAAGACTGTCCTCAAGGGCCTCAACATGCCGACCGGCCTCGCCTTTCTCGATGGCGCGCTCTACGTCGTCGCGATCAACAAGCTGATCAAATACGAGAACGCCGAAGCCAATCTCGACAATCTCGGCGCCGGCAAGGTGGTGTATGACGACATGCCGTCCTACGTCGCGCATGGTTGGAAATACATCGCCGTCGACAAGGATGGCTGGTTCTACATGCCGTTCGGACCTCCCTTCAACATCGGCATCCCGCCCACCGGCCTCTCGCAGATCCGCCGCGTCGATCCCAAGACCGGCAATGCCGAGATCTGGGCGCTCGGCGTCCGCAACAGCGTCGGCGGCGACGTCGATCCGCGCTCGGGGCGATACTGGTTCACCGAGAATGCGCGCGACTGGATCAGCGACGACATGCCGAGCGACAAGCTCAACATGATCTCGAAGATCGGCGAGCATTTCGGCTATCCCTACTGCCATCAGGGCGATATGCCGGACCCGAAATTCGCGATGGGTCACAAGTGCTCGGAGTTCACGCCGCCCGTGGTCAAGCTCGGCGCGCACGTGGCGCCGCTCGGCATGAAGTTCTATACCGGCGATCAATTTCCGCCTGAGTACAAGAACAACATCCTGATCGCCGAGCACGGCTCCTGGAACCGATACAAGTACCAGGGCGCCCGGATCAAGCGCGTGATCGTCGATGCCGATGGCAAGAACGCCAAGTCGGAGATCTTGGCTTCCGGCTGGCTTGAAGGCGACACGGGTTACCTCGGCCGTCCTAACGATATCATCCTCGCCAAGGACGGTTCGATCCTGGTGGCCGACGACTGGGCCGGCGCGATCTATCGCATCAGCTACAAGAAGTAGGACGTCAACGATCAGGGGCTGCGGTTATCCGGGAACGGGTGGCCGCAGCCCCTGTTGTTTGGGGCGTGGGCAGAGGAGTTCGCATGCGAAATGCACTGGTCGGGATCGTGCTGGCGTCGGCAATCGCCTGCGGTTCGCCTGTCTGCGCCGCCGATATCGCGGCCGGCAAGGAGAAGGCCGAGCTGTGCGTCGGATGCCACGGCGATGGTGGCATTTCGCAGATGGAGAACACCCCCTCGCTCGCCGCCCAGCCCGATCTCTTCATCCAATGGCAGCTCGTGTTCTTCCGCGCCGGCACCCGCAAGAACGAACAGATGCAGCCGATCGTCGAGCAGCTCAACAATGAGGACATCCGCAACCTCGGCGCCTATTACGCCTCGCTTCCGCCGCCGAAGACGCCCAAGCCCGACGATAACCCGGACCTTTCAAGCAAGGGCGCGCAGGCGGCGGCCGGACGGCGCTGCGCGTCATGCCACATGGATAGCTACGCCGGCACCAAGGCGGTCGCCCGCGTCGCCGGCCAGCGCGAGGAGTATCTCGTGAAGGCGCTGCGCGACTACAAATCGGGCGTGCGGGCCGGCGGCGCCATGGCGGCGATGGCCGATGTCGCCTTTCCCCTCAGCGAGGAAGAGATCGAAGCGCTCGCGCATTATCTCGCGCATCTCTGACGGTGCGACGTAGCCCGGGTGGAGCGAAGCGCAACCCGGGATAACCCGCCCAGCGCGAACGAATGTCCCCGGATTACGCGGAGCCTGTCATCGGGCGCGCATTCGCGCGACCCGTTGGCTTCATCCGGACTACGGGTCCAACTAACTCCGCTGCTTCTCATACGCCTTGAGATGCGTATAGGCGATGCGCAGCTTCGGCACCGGGATCTTGGCGGCGTCGGCGCGCGCAACGAGATCGCCGATCACGTGGTCGGCCTCGACCGGCAGGCCTGCTGTGATGTCGCGGAACATCGAGGCGGTCATCGGCGAGCCTTCGGTCGTCAACAAGCCGCTGGTGCGCTGGAAGAATGGGCCGGTCGGCGCGTGGCCCGACGCCTTTGCAATCGCGCTGCATTCGTCGAGCATGCCGAGCAGAAAATCCTTGCCGCCGGCGACCGCCAGGATGTTGCCCACCGAAGTGCGCATCAGGCAGGTCGACGCGGCGAGCGAAGCGAGGAAAACCCACTTCTCCCACATGTCCTGCATGATGTGTTCGCTGGCCACCGCGCCGACCTTGCCGCTGTCAAACACTTTCGCGATCGCGCGCACCCGCTCCGACATGGCGCCGTCGCGTTCGCCGAAATTGAGCGACTGCATCGGCGCGAGCTGGACCACCTCGCGGGCCTCGTTGAGCGTCACCGCGATCGCGCAGAGGCCGCCGAGCACGCGGTCGGCTCCGAATTTCTCGTCCAGCACGCTGAGGTGCAGCATGCCGTTGAGCAGCGGGATGATCGCCGTTTTCGGCCCGACGGCGGGGGCAAACGACTTGATCGCGTCTTCCAGGTCGAACGCCTTGCAGCTCAGCAGCACGACGTCGAATTTTTCGGCGAGCTTGTCGGCCTGCACCGTCGGCGGGCTCTTGAGCGTCACGTCGCCGGCGGGACTCCTGATGACGAGGCCTGCGTTTGCGAGCTCGGAAGCGCGCTTCGGCCGCACCAGGAACGTCACGTCATTGCCTGCCTGCAGCAGCCTACCGCCGAAATAGCCGCCGATGGCGCCGGCGCCGACCACGAGAATACGCATGGATCAACTTCCTTTATTGTTGGCTTTGTTGTCGGCCTTATTGTTGGTCTTGGCGGGAGCCCAATAGCGAGGTTGGCGGATGACGAGCCGGAAAACTCCCGGCCACCATTACCACTGACTGTCAGCTATTTGCCACTCGCTATTCGCCTGCCTACCATGTCCCGCCGAACGGCTTGTGGCGGGTGGCTATTTCCCCGAGACCATCTCTTCGACTTCGCGAAGTTGCTCCTTGCCGAAAAACATTTCCTTGCCGACGAAGAAAGTCGGCGAGCCGAACGCACCGCGCTCGACGGCGGATTGGGTGTTCTCGATCAGCTTCGCCTTTACGTCGGCGTCTTGTGAGCGCGCCAGCAGTTTTGCTGCATCGAGGCCGGACGAGGCCAGCGCCTTGGCCGCCACTTCAGGGTCATCCATTTTCTTCGGCTCGACCCACATGTGATGAAAGGCGGCCTCGACATATTTCTCGAACACGCCCTCGAACTGCGCCGCAACCGCCGCACGCATCAGGTTCAGCGTGTTGACTGGAAAAAATGGATTCCAGACATAAGGCTTGACCCCAAACCGCTTCAGGAATCGCTCGGTTTCCAGCGCGTGGAATTCGCGCTTGTTCTTGATGCCGGCGAGCGTTTCGGCGGGCGACTTGTTGTTGGTGGCCTTGAAGATGCCGCCGAGCAGGATCGGCACATATTCGAACTTCACGTTCGCGCGCTTTTCGATCGCCGGTATAGCTTCGTGGCTGAGGAAGGCGTTGGGGCTGCCGAAATCGAACAGGAATTGTGGATTTGAACTCACGGCAGTCTCCTTGGATGTTTTGGCGCATTGTGGCGCAAGGCTGGCGGTGCGTCCACAGTATTATGACGAGCGTAATATTGTGGAACGCACGACCTGCCTGTGGCTCAGACTAGCCGCCGAAGTGGACGGCGACGCCAGACCAATGCGTAATAGCCGAGTTGCAGGACGAACATGGCGCAGAACACGATCGGATAGGCGGCCCAGACCCCTTCCAGCCCGATGGTCCGGCTAAGGATCACGGCAGATGGTATTTCGATGGCGACGATGGCGAAGATCGACAGCAGCATGGGGGTCAAGGCCACGCCGCCTGCGCGCATCGCGCCTGAGAACACGGTCGCCATGCCGAACGGCACCGAACTCCACAAAGCGATGATGAGCAGTCCTCTCGCGAGTTCGAGCGCGGCTGTGTCGGTAATGAAGACGCCCAGCACCGCACGGGGAAACAGATAGATCAACGCCACCAGGCCGCCGGTCAGGACGAGATTGAGGAGCAGGCCGGTCCGGACGATGGCGTCCAGCCGGCCGGCGTGGCCGCCGCCGATCGCCTGCGCGCCGAGGATCGAAACCGATATCGAAATCGATATCGCGGTGAACTGCGCATAGCCCATGATCTGGTTGACGGCGCCATAGGCCGCGGTGGCATCAGAACCGAAGCCGTTGACGAGGCCGAGCAGCACCAGCTCGGCGATCGCCATCACCACCATCCCGACCGCGCTCGGGATGCCGATGCCGAGGATTTTACCGAGCAGCGCGCCATCCAGCCGAAGCCTGCGCAGAAATTCGGCGTCCGGCGCCAGCGGACTCTTCTTGTGACGGAGATATAGGCCGAGCACGAACAGCGTCAGCGCGGTGGAAATAGCCGATGCCCACGCCGGCGCCGTCACGCCGGTGGCGGGAAATCCGAACCAGCCGCGGATGAGGAGTGGCGTCAGAATCAGGCCGATCGCGGTCGATACGGCCAGCGCCAGCAGGGGCGTCAGCGTGTCACCGACGCCCCGCAGCATCGCGGTCGTCAGCAGGAAGACGAAGCCGAGCGGCATCGTCAGCAGCATGACGCGTGCGTAAGTGCTGGCCAGGTCGAGGATATCGGGCGGCGTGGCGAGCGCGGCCATCAATTGCCGGCTGAACAGGCCGCCGAACAGCGCCACTGACGCGGCGAGGAGGAGGGCGACCGCCAGCGTCGCGCCGGCGACCGCCTTCACCGTGTCACGTTCGCCCGCGCCCCAGGCCTGTCCGATCAGGACGGTCGCGCCCGTGCTGAGGCCCATGACGAAGGCGAACAGGAAGAACATCACGGGAAAGCACACCGAGACGGCCGCCAGCGCGTCGACCCCGATCATCTGGCCGAGCAATGCGTTGCTCACGGTGCCGAACAGCGATTGCAGCGCGTTGCTCAGCATCAGGGGCGCGAGGAAGACGAGGAATGTCTTCCAGAGAGAGGGAGTTTTCGGCACGGCGTTTATTCCCATTGTAGACGTGACGGATCGTTGCCGCACACCGGAGCGGTGGTGGATGAAAGGCTTTTGGAAATTCGGCGAGAGGGCGGTCGCGCCTATGGCTCGGCGCGATCGCTGAAGGCGAGCTTGACGACGTGGTCGCGGATATCGTCGGGCCAGCCGGCGACCAGACCGACGAATCGCCGCCGGTCATCGGCGAACAACGCCCGCGAGGCTTCCTCGAAGCCTGCGAGATTGCCGGCCATGACAGACATGAAGCGATAGGCGGCATCCCTTGCCGCGCGGGCGCGATCCGCATCGCCATTGGCGCGGCGCGCTTCTTCCACCAGCTTTCGCAACGCCACCGACGCGCCGCCGGGCTGCGTGCCGAGCCACTCCCAATGGCGCGGCAACAACGTCACCTCGCGCGCGACGACGCCGAGCTTCGGCCGTCCGCGCCCACGCGGCTCCGCTGACGCCGCCTCTTCGGTTTCGACATCCACAGGCGCGGCGGGTTGCGGCAGGCGGGCAATGATCTCGCGTTCGGTGCCGCGAAGATCGAGATCGATCGGGGAGCCGGTCGCGTCGCTGAATATGATAATCG
This sequence comes from Bradyrhizobium algeriense, assembly GCF_003062295.1. Taxonomy (GTDB): domain Bacteria; phylum Pseudomonadota; class Alphaproteobacteria; order Rhizobiales; family Xanthobacteraceae; genus Bradyrhizobium; species Bradyrhizobium algeriense. Next base: position 107,640 of record NZ_PYCN01000019.1, read on the forward strand.
GCGGCGCGGCGGGCCGGCGGGACGCCTGCATGACCGCAATGGCGACCTCGGCGAGCGGGCCCGCCGCAAGGCGTTGCGGGCCCATGAAGGCCGTGAAATGGGGGCGGGTCTTGTCAGCCATTGGAGTAACTCTGGATTTTCTGTAGCTTATATTTACCCGGATAATTTTGTCTGTCAATATCGCCCGGGTAAATATATCGCGCCCCAATGGCCGTCTCGACTTTCCGTCCCCCGGCTGGCACCAACGGCGGCCAATTGAAGGGAACGCCATGCTGACGGTTCATCATCTCAACAATTCCCGCTCGCAGCGCGTGCTGTGGCTGCTCGAAGAGCTCGGCGTTCCCTATGAGATCGTCCGCTATCAGCGCCAGCCGGACATGCGGGCGCCGAAGGAGCTGCGCGCCATTCATCCGCTCGGCAAATCGCCCGTCATTACCGACAATGGCAACACCATCGCCGAGTCCGGCGCGATCTGCGAATACATCATCGGCGCCTATGGCAATGGCCGCCTGATCCCGCCGCCGAACACGCCGGAGCGGCTGCGCTACACCTATTGGCTGCACTATGCCGAAGGCTCGGCGATGTCGCCGCTGCTGCTGAAGCTTCTGTTCACGCTGATGCCGAAGCGCGCGCCGGCCTTGCTGCGGCCGCTGGTGCGCAAGGTCTCCAACACGGCGCTGACCACGCTGGTCAATCCGCAGCTCAAGCAGCATATGGATTACTGGGAAGGCGAATTGGCAAAAAGCGAATGGTTCGCCGGCAATGAATTCACCGGCGCCGACATCCAGATGAGCTTTCCGCTGGAGGCCGCCGCGGCACGTGGCGGGCTGGAGGTGGGTCACCCCAAGGCGATGGCGTTTCTCGAACGCATTCACGCGCGGCCGGCCTATGCGCGCGCGCTGGAAAAGGGCGGGCCGTATGTGATCGGGCGGTAACCACCTGGAATTGCGCTACGTCAGAGGCGCGCTGGTGAAGGAGCGCGATCAATGACCGTCGACGGTTGAACCGGGTTGGTCATCTAAACGGGCCGCGTTCCCCGAAGCGTTCGCCAATTCTGCGTCGTTATGGCCCAAGAACTGCTTGCGAAGAATGCTGGCCAAATTGTTTGAACTGGAGATATGCTATTCCAAGTTGTGTGACGCGCAACCGGTTGAAGAGCGCGTCTGGCTGGTGCGACTGTCTGAAGACATAATCGAAGGAACTACATAGCGGGGGGTCCAGTGACTGCGCCCAATTTCATTCCAGATCCAATTTCAAGACGCATTAGAATTTTTTCATTCGATCCCGGTCTGGCCAGCCAATACGATATGGCCGGAATCGGGGAAATTACGATCAAAGTGCCGTGGGAAGAACTGCAGCGCGGTCCGATCGGGGAGTACATCGAGGTTATCGACGTTGATCACGCCAGCGGAGTTTTGTACCGGCCCGTCGATCTCAGTAATCCCAAGCTGCTTGCACAGGATGGCTTAGCGCCCTCCGAGTCTAATCCCCAATTTCATCAACAGATGGTCTACGCAGTTGCGATGACCACCATCGGACATTTCGAGCGCGCGCTTGGCAGGGTCGCCCTCTGGTCCGCTCACCGCAAGCGCTATCCAGACGGCGGCTACGACGAATACTTCGTCCGGAGACTGCGCATATATCCGCATGCGCTACGCGACCGGAACGCCTACTACAGTCCCGAGAAGAAAGCGTTGTTGTTCGGTTATTTTCCAGTGGAGATCAAAGACGAATTCAACGCACCGGGCACCATGATCTTCACGTGCCTCTCGCACGATATCATTGCGCATGAGACGACCCATGCGTTGCTCGACGGAGTCCACCCGCGCTTCAACGAACCCGTCAACGTGGACGTGCTTGCCTTCCACGAAGCATTTGCCGATATCGTGGCACTATTCCAGCATTTCGCTTATCCCGGAGTGCTGCGCGACCAGATATCCCGCACCCGCGGCAATCTTGCCAATGAGAATATGCTCGCCCAACTGGCCCAGCAATTCGGACGCGCCGCAGGTCGCGGGGGCGCGTTGCGTGACGCGCTCGGCAGAAAGAATGAAAAAACCGGCAAATGGGAGCCGCTACCGCCCGATGCCAGCGCACTGGAAAGAATCTCCGAACCGCACGATCGCGGAGCGGTGCTCGTGGCCGCAGTATTCGGCGCCTTCTCGAAGGTCTATCGGGCGCGCACGCTGGATCTCTTCAGAATCGCGACAGAAGGCACCGGCGTGTTGCGCGAGGGTGATATTCATCCGGATCTGGCGAAACGCCTCGCCGAAGAGGCGGCCCGAATTGCATCGTACATACTGCAGATGTGCATCCGGGCAATCGACTACTGCCCACCGGTCGACATCACATTCGGCGATTATCTGCGGGGCATCATTACGGCTGACTACGACCTGAATCCAGACGACGAATTCGGGTATCGGCTGGCGTTCGTGGAAAGCTTTCGGCAATGGGGAATCCATCCGCGCGGTATGCGGAGCATGTCAATTGAAAGCTTGATGTGGCCGACAGGCGAGGAAGCGATGCAGGACGAGGATGTCCCGATAGATCCCGCGGAATTGAAATCACTCTTCGAACAACCCCAGGAGACCGATGCGCCAGACTCTCCTGGAAGGAGGAAGGTCCGATCCCCCGAGGTCCACCTCAAGCCCTGGCATCTGGACGGCGATCGTTTCAAGACTTGGCAGGGCATCGACGAGAATGCCCGGGTGCTGTGGGCATGGCTGGTCAAGGGCAAAGGCAAAAGTTTTGCGAAGGCGGCCGGCATCATCCTTGATAATAGAGATGGTCCTGTTCCCGCCACAGTGTTTCGTCCCGTCGAAGCATCCGAAGGGCCCGTTCAGGTGGAGGTGCATTCGGTCCGGACTGCCCTTCGGCGTACCGCGAAGGGAGCGACGGCAAATGTCCTGGTCGTCGAGATAACGCAGCGACGTCGCGGATACTTCGATCCTCAAAAACAAAAGGAAATGGATAGTCGCCGCAGCATTCCCAAGGATGAGGAAGGCGACTTCCGATACCGGGCCGGCTGCACTTTGCTGATTGATCCCGCGAGCATGACCGTCCGGCGGGTCATCAGGACAGCCGGAACGATCAAGGATAATGACGAACTCGAACGGCAACGGCGGTTTTTGGTGGATGGAGGACTGGAGCCCAACAATGCCTACTCGCCAGCGGTGAGCGTGCTGCGTTCAAAAGAGCCTTTTGCCATCCTGCACAGGCACGGAGGCTAACATGGCCCGTCAATCGAAGAAGCCTGCTGGAAAAAAATCCCCGAAACGGTCAACCAAGAAAACAGCGACAAGCAACAGGCCGGAAGTAAACTTGATGCCGCCGAAAGGAGGCGTGGCGATTAGAATGTACCGGATTGGTCATGGCGACTGCTTTTTGCTGGCCTTCAGCGGCAAAGAAAAACCGATCTTTGTGCTGATCGATTGCGGATACAAGCCCGGCTCTCCCAAGTTCATCAACGATATCACCACGCCCGATAAAGTTGTCGCAGATATCAAGGCCGTCACTGGTGGCCATATCGATGTTGCGGTTATTACCCATGAGCATCAAGACCACGTCAATGCGATCACAAAGTCGAGGTTTGACGGCTTTACGATAGGCCAGACCTGGTTCGCGTGGACCGAAAGCGAAGACGACAAGCTGGCGAAACGTTTGCGAAAAAATTATGGTGATCGCCTCAAGACGTTGGTTGCCGCCAGCATCAGGCTTGCTGCGACCAACCCGTCGCTCGCACTTAAGATGAACGAGCACATCGCCCTGGCAGTTGGCGGCGAGCAGCCCGCAGGCTCCGGTATTACAAATGCTTTCTCGGCGGCCGGCTCGTGGACCAACAAGGACGCGATGAAGCTTTTCCGCGATTTATCGCAATCCGAAGTAAAGTGCCTCTATCCTCACAAAGAGATCATAAAATTGCCGGGGGCGGAATCGGTGCGGGTGTTCGCGCTGGGACCACCCTACGACGAAACCGCACTCAAGGATCTCGACCCTCATGATGGTGAAGGTTTTCCGCAGCAAGGTCGACACATGGCTGCATCATTGGCGTCGTTCGGCGCTGCAGTCAATGCGGCCCCCGGCTCCGTCGTAGCGGGACCGTTCTCAGCTCGCCACGCGGTTTCGATCGACAAGCTTTCGAAAGAGTTGGAGTTGCAGTCCTGGTTCGACAAGAACTACGGTCTCAAAAGAACGGCGTCGGACCATTTTACTCCCGAGCAGGATGAAGTTCCAGCAAATGCGGATTTTCGCAGGATTGACCATGACTGGCTGCAATCGGCGGAGACCCTTGCCCTTGCTATGGGCAATGACACCAACAATGCGAGTCTTGTCCTGGCGTTCGAACTTGGAAAGGGCGGCAAGGTGCTGCTATTCGCGGCCGATGCACAACGTGGAAACTGGGCGTCATGGGCCGACGGGTCATTCAAGGATGGCAACGAAACGGTCGAGGTACGCGATCTTCTCAGCCGAACGGTACTTTACAAGACCGGTCATCACGGAAGTCACAATGCGACGCTGAGCGGAGACGCATCTTCGGCCACTCCAAACTTGAGCTGGCTGGGACGCGGCGACCACTCGAGTGAGTTTACCGCCATGATAACTGCTGTGAGAGCTTGGGCCACCCAGCCGACTGTGGGCTGGGACCATCCGCTGAAATCGATCAGGGAGGCCCTGCTGGACAAGTGTTCAGGCCGAGTCTTTCAAACCGATACCGATTTTACGAAGATGGTGCCGCTTGACGGAACCAGTAAGCGCCCGTGGGCGGCGTTTCAAACGCGATCGACTGGCGGAGCATTGTACTTCGACTATCATATCGAGCCCGGCTAAGGCTGATCTCGTCAATCGCCCGCAATATCGAATCACGGCTGCACCGCCGCGATTACTTCATGACATGACGCAAGCGGCGGAAGCCCGGCCGATCCATCGTTTCGGCGAATACGGCCTGTGGATCGAGGCCGGAAACAAAGGCCTTCGTGCAAACCACGTGCGCGACAGAGCCCGTGGCGAGGCGAACAGTGCGGTCGGGCCGGAAGTGCACGCCCAGCCCGGTGAGCGCAGCCAACACGACGGCGACGGTGGCGACGAGGATCCACTTCCACGAAGTCACGCAGTTCTCCGGCGTTGCGCGGCGGCCGCTTTCGTTGCTATCGCGACGTCTGCGCCGCACCCACCGAGGGCAGCGCCTGCACGGTGACGCCGGGTGGCGGCACGTCGTCATCTGGCACGAAGAAATCCGACATCAGCGGCACCGAGCGATCGACACGGTAGTGCTCGAAGTCCCTGACTCCGGAGGCATACAGCACCTTGTCGTCGATGCAGAACTGCCCGGTGAATTCCCGCGACGGTTTTGTCAGAATGGCGTGCGCGGCATCGCCCATGATCTCGGGCATGCGGCTGGCGCGCATCATGGCCTCGCCGCCGAGCAGGTTGCCGACCGCAGCGGTCGCGATGGTGGTGCGCGGCCACAGCGCGTTGACGGCGACGCCTGCGGATTTCAATTCGCCTGACAGCCCCAGCACGCACATGCTCATGCCGAACTTCGCCATCGTGTAGGCGGTGGAATGCTCGAACCATTTTGCCTTCATGTCGAGCGGCGGCGACAGCATCAAGATGTGTGGATTGGCCGCCTTCTTCAGATGCGGGATGCAATATTTCGATACCATGAAGGTGCCGCGGGTGTTGATACCCATCATCAGATCGAACCGCTTCATGTCGGTTGCTTGCGAGTTGGTCAGGCTGATGGCGCTGGCGTTATTGACGCAGATATCGATGCCGCCGAATTCGGCGACGGTCTGCTCGATCGCCGCGATCACCTGCGCCTCGTCGCGGATATCGCACAGCACCGGCAGCGCCTTGCCGCCGGCGGCGCGAATTTCCTCCGCCGCGGTGTAGATGGTGCCCTTCAGTTTCGGATGCGGCTCCGCGGTCTTCGCCGCAATAGCAACATTGGCGCCGTCACGCGCTGCGCGCAACGCAATGGCCAGTCCAATGCCGCGGCTGGCGCCGGATACGAACAGCGTCTTGCCTTTGAGGGATGTCATCTGAAACTCTCCTGTGAGAGGGGACGCATACTACGGCGTGTCCCTCACAAGTGCACGTCCTCATTGTCCCACCGCCGCCGCGCCCCTTGTGCGCGGATCGGGTGCGCCGAGCAGGCCGTACGGTGTGACGGCGATCGAATTGACCGAGGTCTGGCCGAGAGGCTCGATCACCTTGTGGCCTTTCGCCCTCAACTCGACCAATACCTCGTCGGAAAAGCCGCGTTCCACACGCACCTCATCGGGCATCCATTGGTGATGGACCCGGGGGGCCGCCACGGCGGCGGCGACATCCATCTTGTAGTCGAGCACGTCGATCACGACCTGCAGCACCGCCGATATGATACGGCTGCCGCCCGGCGAGCCCGTGACCAGCACCGGCTTGCCGTCCTTCAGCACGATGGTCGGCGACATCGACGATAATGGCCGCTTTCCCGGGCCGGGCAGATTGGCTTCGAAACCGACCAGGCCAAAGGCGTTCGATGCGCCGGGTGCCGCGGTGAAATCGTCGAGCTCATTGTTGAGCAGCACGCCGGTACCCTCGGCGACCAGGCCAACACCATAGGGAAAGTTCAGCGTGTAGGTATTGCTGACCGCGTTGCCGCTGGAATCGACGACCGAATAATGCGTGGTGTTGCTGCCCTCGCGCGGGCTCACTGCCAGCACGTCGGCCGCCGGCGTTGCGCGCGCAAGGTCGATGCCAGCGCGCTGCTTCGCCGCGTAATCCTTGGTGATCAGCAGATTAACGGGCGCGTTGACGAAGGCTGGATCGCCGAGATAGCGCGCACGATCGGCGTAGGCGCGCTTCATGGCTTCGATCATGACGTGCAGCGAAGGCGCGGAGCCCTGCTTCATGTCTGCCATCGGAAACCCTTCGAGAATGTTCAGCGACTGCAGCAATACCGTGCCGCCGGAGGAGGGCAGCGGCATCGATACGACGTCGTAGCCACGGTAGTTGCCGCGCACCGGGCTGCGGATAACAGCCTGATAGGATTTGAGATCGTCCACTGTCATGAGGCCGCCGCCGTCGCGGACGGCCTTTGCCAGCCGTTCGGCGACCGGCCCCTCATAAAATCCCCGCGGCCCCTGTTCGGCAATCGCAGACAGCGTTGCCGCGAGATCGGACTGGATCAACCGGTCGCCCTCTTGCAGCCGCGTGCCGTCGCTGCGGGAGAACGCCTTCGCTGAATTCGGCCAGCGTCCCATTCGGCGGTACATGTCTGACAGCGTGTCGGCCATGTCGTCGGCGACCACAAAACCGTCGCGCGCCAGTTCGATGGCGGGTATGAGGATTTGCGCGAGTGTGAAACGGCCGGAGCCGTATTTCTCCAGCGCTACTGCCAGCCCGGCTACCGTGCCGGGCACACCGATACCAAGCGCGGAATTGCGCGACTTGTCGGTATCGGGTTTGCCGTCCGGTCCCAGAAAAATATCGCGCGTGATCGCAGCCGGTGCGGTCTCGCGATAATCGATGGCGACATCTTCGTTGCGCCCGGCAGAATGAATCACCATGAAGCCGCCGCCGCCGATGTTTCCGGCGCGCGGATAGGTGACGGCAAGCGCAAAGCCGGTGGCGACCGCGGCATCGACCGCGTTGCCGCCCTGCTTGAGGATGTCGGCGCCGACTTGCGCGGCGAGCCTTTCCTGCGCCACCACCAGACCATGCTCGACCGTGATGGCGCGAACGGTGGAGAGATCGGGGGGCGCGTAAGAGCGGCGTTCCTGGGCAAAGGCTGTCGCCCCGAAGGCAAACGCAAGTACGAATGTGGCAGCTACTCGGCGCCACCGGATTGAAAAGACCGCCATCGAAAATCCGCCGCAGTTGGAGCCTGTGTGACGCTTGGCAACAGCCCCCAGCGCCGGTGACGCATGCTATATGGGTTCGTATTCAACGGGCAAAACGGCCCGCGAGACTTTTGAAGGAAATTTCTCACATGACGGTGATCGCTTCCGAGGCAGCCGGCGCCGAGATACCGCGGGAATATCCGCGCCGCGCCGCCGTCATCAGCTGGATATTCTTCGATTGGGCCGCGCAGCCTTATTTCACGCTGATCACCACTTTTGTATTTGCGCCTTATTTCGCGGGTTTTGTTGCGCCGGATCCGGCGCAGGGGCAGGCGCTGTGGGGATTTGCCACCGCGGCCGCCGGCCTGATGATCGCGCTGTTGTCGCCGGTTCTGGGCGCGATTGCCGATGCCAGCGGACGCCGCAAGCCGTGGATCGCCGGCTTCGGTTCGCTGCTGGTGATCGGCGCCTCGCTGATGTGGTTCGGAAAGCCTGGCGACCCCAGTGTCATCCCCGCGCTGTTGCTCGCCTATGCGATCGCGAGCGTCGGCGTCGAATTCGCCACCGTCTTCAACAACGCGATGATGCCGACGCTGGTGCCGCCGGATCGAATCGGGCGATTGTCCGGCACCGGGTGGGCCACCGGCTATATCGGCGGCATCCTCAGCCTGATCCTGGTGCTCGGCTTTCTGGCTGCGAACCCCGAAACGGGGCGCACGCTTTTCGGCCTGGCGCCGCTGTTCGGCCTCGACCCGGTCAGCCACCAGGGCGATCGGATCACCGGTCCTTTGACCGGCATCTGGTTCGTCATTTTCGTGACCCCGATGTTCCTGTTCACGCCGGATTACCCGGCAAAGCTTCCGATCCGCGAGGCGTTGCGCGCAGGACTGAGCGGGCTGAAGCGGACGCTCGGCGAATTGCCGAAGCAGAAATCGGTGGCGACATTTTTGCTCGCCAACATGATCTATACTGACGGACTGGTGTCGTTGTTTGCGTTCGGGGGCATCTACGCCGCCGGCACTTTTGGCTGGCATACGATCCAGATTGGAAGTTTTGGAATTCTGCTGGCCATCGCCGGCACGTTCGGGGCGTGGCTCGGCGGCAAGCTCGACGACAAGCTCGGACCCAAGCGCGTCATTGCCGGCAGCCTGCTGATCCTTCTGTTCGCGCTCGGTGCGATCCTGCTGGTCGACAAGGACTCGATCCTGTTCGTGAAGGTCGCGCCACCGGCGCCAGGCGGCGCGCTGTTCTCCGGCGCCGCCGAGCGCGCATATCTCGTGCTCGGATGCTTGATCGGCGCCGCCGGCGGTCCGCTGCAGGCGGCGTCGCGAACGCTTCTGATCCGCCTCGCGCCAAAGGATCGCATCGCGCAGTATTTCGGATTGTTCGCGCTGACCGGCAAGGTGACGTCGTTCATCGGCCCGCTGCTGATCGGTGTGATCACGGCAGTCACCGCGAGCCAGAAGGCCGGCATGGCGCTGCTGGTGGTGTTCTTCGTGGCGGGGCTGGCGCTGCTGACGCAAGTGAGGGAGAATTCGTAGCCCGGATGGAGCCAGCGGGTCGCGCGAACGCGCGCCCGATGACAGGCTCCGCGAAATCCGGGACCCGGTGCTCGCGGCTGATATTCCCGGATTGCGCTGCGCTCCATCCGGGCTACGCGTGTCGTACATCGTCATTGCGAGCGAAGCGAAGCAATCCATAGCGCCGCATGCTGAGATGTGGATTGCTTCGCGCTACGCGCGCCCCGGATTGACGCCGCAGCTCAATGCCTGAAATGCCGCACGCCCGTGAACACCATGGCGATGCCGTGCTCGTCGGCGGCCTTGATGACTTCGTCATCGCGGATCGAGCCGCCGGGCTGGATCACGGCGGTGGCGCCGGCTTCGATGCAGGCCAGCATGCCATCGGCGAACGGGAAGAATGCATCGGAAGCGACGACCGAGCCCTTGGTGAGCGGCTCGGCGAGTTTTGCATCGGCCGCGGCATCAAGCGCCTTGCGGGCGGCGATGCGCGCGGAATCGACCCGGCTCATCTGGCCGGCGCCGATGCCAACGGTGGCGAGATCCCTGGCATAGATGATGGTGTTGGACTTGACGTGCTTGGCGACGCGGAACGCGAATTTGAGGTCGCGCAGCTCGGCGTCGGTCGGCGCGCGTTTGGTCACCGTCTTCAGCGTGAGGTCATCGACAACAGCATTGTCACGGCTCTGCACCAGCAGGCCGCCGGCGACGGTTTTCGCGGTCAAGCCCATCGCTCGCGGATCGGGCAGGCTGCCGGCGAGGAGGAGCCGGAGGTTCTTCCGCTTCGCGATGATCGCGACGGCTTCTTCCGTCGCATCAGGCGCGATGATCACCTCGGTCAGGATTTCCGTGATGACGCGCGCGGCTTCGGCGTCGAGCGTCCGATTGACGGCGATGATGCCGCCATAGGGCGACTGCGTATCGCAGGCGAACGCCTTGCGGTAGGCGCTGACCAGATCGGGACCTTCGGCGACGCCGCAAGGGTTAGCGTGCTTGACGATGACGCAGGCCGCGGTGCGCGCCGGGTCGAACTCGCCGATGCATTCGTAAGCTGCATCGGTATCGTTGATGTTGTTGTAGGACAGTTCCTTGCCCTGCAATTGCCGTGCGGTGGCGACGCCGGGCCGCTTGTCGGGCGTGCGATAGAACGCGGCCGTCTGGTGCGGATTCTCGCCATAGCGCAACGACTGGATCAGCCGGCCGCCGAACGCGCGGAAATCCGGCGCGTCGTTCTTGAGCTGAAGGGCGAACCAGTTCGAGATCGCGGCGTCATAGGCGGCGGTGCGCGCATAGGCTTTTGCGGCAAGGCGGCGGCGCAGCGTAAGCGTCGTTGCGCCCTTGTTGGCGGAGAGTTCGTCGAGCACGGCCTGGTAATCCTGCGCCTCGACAACGACGGCGACATCGTCGTGGTTCTTCGCGGCCGCGCGGATCATCGCGGGACCGCCGATATCGATGTTCTCGATGCAGTCTTCGAAAGCAGCGCCTTTGTCGACGGTTTCCTCGAACGGGTAGAGGTTGACCACCAGCAGGTCGATCGGCGCGATGCCATGCGCCTTCATCGCATCGGCATGTTCCTTGTTGTCTCGGATCGCGAGCAGGCCGCCATGCACCTTGGGGTGCAGGGTCTTGACCCGCCCGTCCATCATTTCGGGGAAGCCGGTGAGGTCCGAGACGTCCTTGACCGGGAGCCCGGCCGCCGCGATCGCCTTGGCGGTGCCGCCCGTGGAGACGAGCTCGACGCCATGGCCGGCCAGCGCCTTGGCAAATTCGATCAGGCCGGTCTTGTCGGAAACGGACAACAAAGCGCGGGTTACACGGCGCGGATGGTCGGTCATAAGGAGGTTCCTGGGCTGTAAGCCAGCCCGGTAGCACGGTTTTGCCGGTCGTGAAACCGGGCAAAAAACCCACCAAATCCACGTGTGGAAATCTCGCGGCCGACAGCAGCCTTAGAGCGGCAGTTCCGGCTCGCGCCGCGCATTGCGGCGGGCGTTCGCCCCGGCCGCCGTCGTCGCCGAGCGGACAAAACTCCAGCGGACCGAGGAGGCATGGCGGGAATCCTGGCGGATCACGATCTGGGCGGTGCGGCGGGGGCCGTCGTTGCCGGCCAGAAACACGCTGTCCTCGAGGTCGACCTTGTCGTCGAGTGCCTCGAAGGTCCAGACGTCGCGGTTGGCCAATACCAGCATGACGCCGCGCGCATCGCTGAGGCGGCTTGCCTTCACTGCGGGATGCAGATGAAACCGCAGGGCAAAATCGGTTTCGGCGCCCTTGATGCGCGCGCCCGGCGCCGGCGAGATGGTGTCCTCGCCGTCGAGCCTGCCGCCGTCCTGAGAGATCATCAGCACGCGGCGGTGCACGACGCCGAATTTTGCAAGATACCCGTCATGCGACGTGGTCAGCAGATCGCCGTCGGCCCTCGCCTCGCGGTAGCTTTCCACATTGGCCGGGCCGCTAACGACGGGCGCGCCCTGCAGCAGGCGCTTCATCGCCGACAGTTCGATGAACTGGCACGAGGACGTGTCGTGATAAGTCAGGGTCGAATGCGCCGCGGTGCTGCGCGCAAAGCTGCGCCAATTATCGCGGCCGGTCGAGGGCATGCCGCAATTGACGACGATGCGGCTCGGTCCGGAAGACAATTCGAACGCGAGGCAACCGGCATGCGCTTCCTGGCTGACATTCGGCGCCGGCGGCGGGCCGGTGTCCACGATGACGGTCGTCGCGCCGGCATCGAGGCGCTGGAAGCCGGTATACGGCATGTTCGCCATCGGTACGCCGTGGGTGTCGTCATAGGCGAGCAGGGTGGCCACCAGATCCGAGGGCGCGTTGCTCATGCCGTTGAACAGCGCAAAGCTGCCGTCGCCGTGACGGAAGAAGCGCAGCATCGGCATCATGCGGTCGATCGCATTCAAAAGTGCCGGCGGCGGCGCAATGTTGCGGGCGGCAAAGGTCTGCCGCAGCGGCAGCAAGTCGCTGAGCAGTTCGACCAGCGCGCCGGGGTTGCGCGAGATGTGCCCGCCGTCGGGCAGGATCTGCCGCTGCAACTCGTCGGAAAGCCGTCGCGTGGCGGAACGGATGTGACGCGCCTGATTAGCCAGGCACAGCGAGGCATAGCACAGCGCGATCAGCACCTGCAGCCGCGGCACGCCGTCGGCGATGTCGAGCATCGCGTAGCGCAAATAGCGAATCTCGCGGGTCAGCCCGCGCAGATATTTGCGATAGAATTTTCCGTCGGTGTCGCCGAGCACCAGCGGCGCCTGCGACAACAGCGAGATCACGCGGCGTGCCAGCACGTCGGGGCGACGTTCGAGCGGCCGCTTGCGCCCCGGGTTCGAGATCCAGTCGTCGACCAGCGAGCGGGCATTGGCGCGGGTCAGCGCGGTATCGGCGGCGCGCAGATGGCGCAGCCAGCCGAAGCCGAGTAGCGCCACTTCCCAATCTTCCGAGGGCGGTTCGAGATCGAAGATCGAGCGGCCATGGCAGGTCACGATCTTGCCGGCGAACACGAAGCGGCCGGCATAGATCTCGGCGGCGCGGGTGGCGTCGGCGGTGCGCAGGTCGTGCGGCGCGATGGTCAGCCGGTCGGCGCGGCCGGGCCACAGCCGCGACACCGCCACCGTAGCGCCGGTCGCACGCGCGATCACGGTCCGCGCCGAGCGGCTCATGATAAGCGTCGAGATGCGTCTGCGTTGAGCGACCGACACGCCGTGCCTTGGTTCGGGAGGGAGGGGTATTCTGGCGAATCCTTTTAATCCGGAAACGCCGGGATGACACCATCTTGAAAACCGGCGAATCACCCCGAAGGGCGAGGAAATTCCAGCTTAAAATCAGGATTTGACCAGGCGCGCCGCGTAAAATCCATCGAACCCGCCGAGCCGGGGGTCGGCATGGGGCAAATGGCAGGGCAGGGTCCGTAAATCGCCGTTTGCGGTCACGATTTCGCTCAGCCCCGCGACCTCGCTCGCCTCGACCGGGGCCCGGCGCACGCCGGATTCGGCGGCCAAAAGGGACGCGATCGCCTGTTCACCTTCCTCCGGCTCCAGCGAACAGGTGCAATAGACCAGCGTTCCGCCCGGCTTGAGCAGGGTGACCGCCCTTTGCAGCAGTCGCTTCTGCAAAGCCGTCAATGCGGCAATGTCGGCTTCCTGACGCAGCCAGGCCACGTCGGGGTGACGCCGGATGGTGCCGGTGGAGGTGCAGGGCGCGTCCACCAGCACGCCGTCGAACCCGCCATTGCCGCCACCGGGCCACTCGGCACCATCGGTCACGACGTCGTCGGCCTGCAACGAAAGCCGCGCCAGATTGTCGCGCAGCCGCGCCATGCGCGCCGGCGAGCGGTCGACCGCGGTGACGCGCGCGCCGGCCTGCGCCAGTTGCGCGGTTTTACCGCCGGGCGCGGCGCAGAGGTCGACAATGGTCTTGCCGCCGACGTCGCCGAACAACCGGGCCGGCAGCGCGGCGGCGGCGTCCTGCACCCACCACTGCCCCTCGGTGAAGCCGGGCAGCATGGTCACCGAACCCTGCAGCAAGGTGCGCACGGTGCCGGTCGGCAACGTCTCGCCGTGCAGGCGGCTCGCCCATTGCGCCGCGTCTGATTTCACGGTGATGTCGAGCGACGGCTCATAGCCGATGGCGAGCGCCATCTGCCGCGCCGTGGTCTCGCCATAGGCGCCGATCCAGCGCGCCAGCAGCCACGGCGGAATATCCAGGTTCTGCGACTTGACTTCGTCGATCAGCGGCTGCCCCTCGCGGGCGCAGCGGCGCAGCACCGCGTTGACGAGGCCGGCATATTTCGCGGCGCGTCGGTCCGATTGCACCAGCCGCACCGAGAGATCGACGGCGGCATGATCGGGCACATCCATCCAGAGAATTTGTGCAGCACCGATCAGCAGCGCGCTTTGCGCGCGCGGCGCATCCGTCGGGATGCCGCGATCGAGCAGGCGCGAAAGCAAATGGCCGAGCGTGCCGAGCCGCCGCAGGATCGTCGCCACCAGCCGCCGCATCAGGGCACGATCGCGATCGGCCAGCGTCTTCAGGCCGGGATGCGCGCCGGCCCCGTCGAGCTGGTCGTCGAGGGTGCGATGCTTGTGCAGTACGCCGTCGAGTATGTCAGCTGCGATCCGGCGTGCCGCGAGACCGGGCACTTCGGCAGGTACTGCGAATCGGGAAGGTGGCATGAATCAGCAATGTCTCGGAAAGCGGAAAGGTTCTGGCTCATGCCATTGGAATGAAAGCCTGTTTGGCATGCGAATATGCCAAATGTAAGAATCGCCACAGACAATTTCGCGAATGTGATGTCATCTGTGCGCCCATCCCTGTGCTAAGGGAGAATTGCGATGACCGACAGTCCCTCATTTCCCGCGCAAACCGCGGAACGCAACAAGCTGACGCCCGCCGCCGAGCGCGCGCTCGCCGAGGCCGAAGCCCGCCGCAAGGCCGCCGCGGCCAGCGCCATGCCGCAGCAGAAGGAGTTTCAGGGTCCGAAGGGCCCGGAACCGACCCGCTATGGCGATTGGGAGCACAAAGGGATCGCGTCGGATTTTTGAGGTCCAAGGGACCGCAATGGGCTCTTGCCGGATTGCCCGACTCAGCCCTTAGTCGGGGAATATGTCCCCATACGAGAGAATAAATGCATATCGGCCCACGCGCCGGGGTTCCTGGCGCCGCTGGTTTTCGGCGGCCCTGCCGTGGCTATTCGTCCTCGGCGTCGCGGCGGGGACGATGCTGCCGGTACGGGACTGGGTGCGGCGGTCGTTGCCGAGCTCAGCCGACAGCCAGGCGGCGCGCGATGCCGAGATGGTGTGGAAGCGGGCTGGAAGGGCGGACACGCGTCGCGCCGTCGACGTCATCCGCACGATTGATGGAGACACGTTCGAGGCGCGGGTTCACTTGGAGCCGGGTCTCGATCTCAACACACGGGTGCGTCTGCGCGGCATCGACGCGCCTGAATTAAAGGCGTCCTGTGCGCAGGAGTTGCAGATGGCGGAGGCTGCGACCGGCGCTCTTCGCTCGCTGCTCGGGCAGGGCGATGTCGCGATCTTCAATATCGGGCCTGACAAATACGCGGGCCGTGTCGTGGCTGATGTCGCGACGAGGCGAACCGCAAGCCTTTCGACAGCGATGATCGCGTCAGGCCATGCGCGCAGCTACAATGGTGGCCATCGCAACAGTTGGTGCGCGAACGCAAGTCAACCGTTTGCGAAATAAAAGAGCCGCGCGAACTGCGCGGCTCTTTGCATTCAGATCCGTGAGCAATCAGCGCGTGACAGTCACCATCGTTCCGATCGGTACGCGTTGGTAGAGGTCGGAGATGTCGTCGTTGAGCATGCGGATGCAACCGTAGGACACGAAGCCACCGACCGAACCCGGCACGTTGGTGCCGTGAATGGCGTATTCGCCGCCGGCCAGCGTCATCGCTGCCACGCCCATCGGGTTGCGCGGCGAGCCGCCGGGAATGACGTCGGGCATCTCGGGCTTGTCGCGCCTGACTTCGCTCGGTGGCGACCACGCCGGGTTGAGGTACTTGCCGTCGATCCGGGTGGTGCCCGCCCACTGCTTGCCGGCCTTGCCGACGCCGACCGGATAGCGCATGGCGCGGCCGGATTCGAGAACGAGATAGAGACGCCGCTCATGGGTCTTCACCACGATCGTGCCCGGCGCGTAGTCGCCGTTGATACCGACCAGTTCCGGCCGCGCTTGCGCGGCTGACGACATCATCACAACGCTCATACCAATGGTGGCGGCCAGCGCCACCGCAATTCTCATCAACATGCCCAGCTCCAATCCGCCCGGCCAATCAGGGCCCTCAAATGTCCTTTCAAGCCTTGGCTCAAATCTTGGCTCACGCCTCGACCTAAACCTTGGCGTCTCACCGTCTCGCCCACGCATTTTTAGTTTAGTCGCGCGAATTGACCGGCTGGTTTCGACGCCGGCCCGCAAAACTGTTTTCGACGGGGGAAACAAGGAAAATGTTCGAAATAAAGTAAATGATTTGAAAACAGCACATGGCAGCGAAAAGCCGCCTGAGGCGAGCTCGCCACTAACAACCGCGTGAGCGCGACGGGATTGGCGCCACGTCCGGGATTTGCATCCCGGATTGCGTTTCGGATTTCCGGCCCTCGCCCGGAGGCCCGGGGCGAGAAGCCTGTGCCGGCGGCGGCCTTACGCCGGCGCTCCCTTCTTGTTCTGCCGGTTCTGCACGAGATCTTCGACCACGTGTGGATCGGCCAGCGTCGAGGTGTCGCCGAGGCTGGAGGGTTCGTCCTCGGCGATCTTGCGCAGGATGCGGCGCATGATCTTGCCGGAGCGGGTTTTCGGCAGGCCCGGCGCGAACTGGATCTGGTCGGGGGAAGCGATCGGGCCGATGTCCTTGCGCACCCAGGCGACCAGCTCTTTCCGCAACTCCTCGGTCGGTTCGGTACCGGCCATCAGCGTCACATAGGCATAGATGCCCTGGCCCTTGATGTCGTGAGGATAGCCGACCACGGCGGCTTCCGACACTTTTGCATGTGCGACGAGCGAGCTCTCGACTTCGGCGGTGCCCATGCGATGGCCTGACACGTTGATGACGTCGTCGACGCGGCCGGTGATCCAGTAGTAGCCGTCTGCATCCCTGCGGCAGCCGTCGCCGGTGAAATACTTGCCCTTGTACGTCGAGAAATAGGTCTGCTCGAACCGGGCGTGGTCGCCATAGACCGTGCGCATCATTCCCGGCCAGGACTTGATGAGGCAGAGATTGCCTGTGGCTTCGCCGTCCAGCACCTTGCCGTCGGCATCGACCATTTCGGGCACCACGCCGAAGAACGGCCGCGTCGCCGAACCCGGCTTGAGTTTGGTTGCGCCGGGCAGCGGCGTGATCAGGATGCCACCGGTCTCGGTCTGCCACCAGGTATCGACGATCGGGCAGCGGCCGTCGCCGACCACGCGGTGATACCATTCCCAGGCTTCCGGATTGATCGGCTCGCCGACCGTACCGAGCAGCTTGAGGCTTTTCCGCGAGGTCTTCTGCACCGGTCCGTCGCCGCTCTGCATCAGCGCGCGGATCGCGGTCGGCGCGGTGTAGAAGATGTTGACGTTGTGCTTATCGATGACATTCCAGAAGCGCGAGTTGTCCGGATAGTTCGGGACGCCTTCGAACATCAGCGTGGTCGCGCCGTTGGCGAGCGGCCCGTAGACGATGTAGCTGTGGCCGGTGACCCAGCCGACGTCGGCGGTGCACCAGTAGATGTCGCCGTCGTGATAATCGAACACGTATTGATGCGTCATCGCGGCGTACACGAGATAGCCGCCGGTGGTGTGCAGCACGCCCTTGGGCTGGCCGGTGGAGCCCGACGTATAGAGGATGAACAGCGGATCTTCCGCGTGCATATGCTCGACCGGGCATTCCGTCGTCACCATCGCGGCTGCTTCGTGGTACCAGAAATCGCGCGAAGGACTCATGTCGACGGCAGCACCGGTGCGCTTGACCACGACGACCCAATCGACGCCGCCGGCTTTCGCAATCGCGGCATCGACATTGGCCTTCAGCGGCACCTTCTTGCCGCCGCGCAGTCCCTCGTCGGCGGTGATGATGAACTTGGACTGGCAGTCGGTAATGCGCTGGGCGAGGCTGTCCGGAGAGAAGCCGGCGAACACTACCGAATGAATCGCGCCGATCCGCGCGCAGGCCAGCATCGCATAGGCCGCTTCCGGGATCATCGGCAGGTAGATCGTGACGCGATCGCCCTTCTTGACGTTCCGCGTGCGCAGGATGTTGGCCATCTTGCAGACCTCGTCGTGCAGCTGGCGGTAGGTGATGTGCTTGGACTGCGAGGGGTCGTCGCCCTCCCAGATGATCGCGGTCTGGTGACCGCGCTTGTCGAGATGGCGGTCGATGCAGTTCCAGGCCGCGTTCAGGACGCCGTCCTCGAACCATTTGATCGAGATGTTGCCGGGAGCGAAGGAGGCGTTCTCGACCTTGTGGAAGGGCTTGATCCAGTCGATGCGCTTGGCCTGTTCGGCCCAGAATCCGTTGGGGTCCGAGACCGAGCGGGCATACATTTCGCGGTACTTGGCGTCGTCGATAAAGGCGCGCTTGGCCCAATCCGCGGACACGTCGTAAATTTTCTCGGACATTTTTACCCTCCCATTCGTTGCGGCGCCGCACATGCTGGGGGCCGCAAGCCGTCCTGATTGTTGCAACGATTATGCGTCGCGGGACGATGCCCGGACAAGGCGCAAACGTCTGCGACCTTGGTCGGCTGGGCGGCCATTGGCCTCGTTCCTGATCAAGATCGCCGACATTTTCAGGTTTTGGGGGAGCCCAAAATCAACGTTATCGCCGGAATGGCACCCATGACCGGTATCTAATAACCGTTAATGACGGAATCGGGACTCGCAAAGCGGTTCATTACCCCCTAAATGGCGTCCCCGGGGCCGGACGGCCCTCCGGAACCAAGTCACAACAACGGGCATTGCCGGCAGACAGGTGGAGCAAGGCGATAACGGTCATGATGGATCAGCAGAGTTTCGAGGCTACGCGGCCCGTTTCCGCCGATCCCGCCGTTGCATTGGCCGAAGCGCTCGGGCAACTGCCCAAGCCGACGCTGAAAGCGCCCGCGGCAAAGCCGCACATCGTTGTCAAAACCTCCGTCGCAGATCTGGCCGAGGAACTTGGCCTCAGGCTCGGCGACCAGAACGGGCTGACCATCCGCCGCGTCAAGCGCGGCAAGGGTTATTCATTCCATCGCGCCAACGGCACGCAGATCCGTCACGCCGGCACCATCCGCCGCCTGCATTCGATGGCGGTGCCGCCGGCCTATCGCGACGTGCGCTATTCGGCCGATCCGAGCTCACATCTGCAGGCCGTCGGCATCGATGCGGCCGGCCGGCTGCAGTACCGCTACCATGTCGATTGGGAAAAGGTCCGCGAGCAGCGCAAGGCGCATCGCCTGGCGCGGCTGGTGGCGGCTTTGCCGAAGATCCGTCGCAAGGTCTCGGCCTATCTGTCCGGCGACGAGCCGACGCGCGAGTTCGCGCTCTCGGCGGTGATCGAACTGATCGCCCGCACCGCGATCCGGCCGGGCAACGAATCCTATGCCCGCCTCAACGGCACCCGCGGCGCCACCACGATGTTGAAGTCCAACGTCGCGCTGGAAAACGACTGCTTCGTCCTGACCTTCAAGGCCAAGGGCGGCAAGGCCGTGCGCAAGGAATGCGACGCCGCCAAGCTGGTGCGCGCCATCGGCATCCTGCGCACCGTGCCGGGCAAGCGCATGTTCCAGTATCGCGACAATTCCGGCACCGTTCGCACGGTCTCGACCACCACCGTGAATGCGTTCCTGCGCGAGATCGCCGGCATCAAGATTTCGCTGAAGGACTTCCGCACCCTGATGGCATCAGCCGTGGTGCTGGAATCGCTGTCGCGGATTACGCCGGCAGCAAGCGAGCGCGGCCGCAAGAAGCAGGTGCTGGAAGCCGTGCGCGCCGCCGCGGATGAGCTGTCGAACACGCCCGCGATCTGCCGCAAGAGCTATGTCCACGACACCATCGTCACCGCGTTCGAGGACGGCATCCTCGAACGTTTCGCGGCGACGATGAAGGGTTATCGCACGCAAGCCAAGCGCGAGGCGCTGCTGGCACAGGTGGTAACGGCAGCGGCCGCTTGACCTTTCTTCTCCCACAAGGGGAGAAAGGAAGAAGAAGCTACAGCCCGCCCATCTTGCAGACCATCTTCCACTCTTCCGCCGTCACCGGCTGCACCGACAGCCGCGAATATTTCACCAGCGCCATGTCGGCGAGCTTCTTGTCGGCCTTGATCGCGGCCATCGTCACCGGCGTCTTCAAGGGCTTGTCCGCCTTGATGTCGACGCAGACGAACTTTCCGGTTTTGTCGGAGGGATCGGGATAGGCCTCCTTGATCACCTCAGCGATGCCGACGATCTCCTTGCCCTCGTTGGAATGATAGAAGAATGCCTTGTCGCCTTTCTTCATGGCGACGAGGTTTTGGCGCGCGGTGAAATTGCGCACGCCGGTCCAGGCTTCGCCTTTTGCTCCCTTTGCAACCTGCTGGTCCCACGACCAGGTTGAAGGTTCGGATTTCACCAGCCAGTACGCCATCATTATTCCTCCGCCTTGAACGGCCGTGTCAGCAGGCCTTCGATCGCCGCGTCGATCGTAACCTTGCCGCTCAGGATCGCCGCGACCGCAGTTGATACCGGCATATCGACGTTCTGCGAAGCGGCCAGTTCGATCAGGACCGGCGCGGTGAATTCGCCTTCCGCGAGCTTGTCGCGGTTCGGCTGTTCGCCGCGGCCGAGCGCGATGCCGAACGCAAAGTTGCGCGATTGCAGGCTCGAGCAGCTCAGGATCAGGTCGCCGAGGCCGGAAAGACCCGCGAGCGTCTCGCTGCGCGCGCCGCAGGCCCGCCCAAGCCTTGCCAGTTCGCTAAAACCTCGCGTGGTGAGCGCCGCCAACGCCGAGGCGCCGAGTTGCCGGCCGACGACGATGCCGGCGGCGATCGCCAGCACGTTCTTGGCCGCGCCGCCGATCTCGACGCCGCGGACATCCGTGGTGTGATAGGGCCGGAACGTGGCCGAGCCCAGCGCCTGCACCAGGTCGCTCGCCAGCCTTTCATCCCTTGCGGCCAGCGTTACGGCGGTCGGAAGGCCTCGCGCCAAATCGTCGGCGAAATTCGGTCCCGACAGGATCGCAGGGATGGCATCCGGGATGGTGTCAGCGATCACCTCGGTCATGAAGCGATGCGTGCCGCGCTCGATGCCCTTGGCGCAGGCGACGACGGGTGTCGCAGGTTCGAGATGCGGCGCAAGCGTCGTCGCGGCTTCGCGCAAATTCTGCGCGGGCGTCGCCAGCAGGATGATGTCCGCGCGCGCCGCGGCAACGATGTCAGCCGTGACGCCGATGTCCACATCAAGACTCACGCCGGGCAGCTTTGGATTCCTTCGCGTCGTCTGCATCTGCGCGGCGTTTTCGACGCTTCGCGCATACAGCACGACGTCACGGCCGGCGCGCACCGCGGCGCAGGCCAGCGCGCTGCCATATGCGCCGGCGCCGATCACTGCGACGGAATTAAAGGACGCCATATCAAAATCCCGCGCGCGTGTTGGTGTAGCCGGCTGGCGCGGTCGCGTTGGCGTCGAGCAGCCAGCGCGCGCGGGGCGGCGCGTCCATCGTATCGGTTAGCCCCAGCGCCATCCGTTCCGCGCCGGCCCAGGCGATCATCGCGCCATTGTCAGTGCACAGCGCGGGCGGCGGAATGATCAGCGTGGTCTCCGCCTTTGCGGCAACGTCCTGCAACGCGCCGCGGATGGCGTGATTGGCGGCGACGCCGCCGGCAGCGACCAGCGCGCGCGGCGGGCCGAACTGTTCGTGAAACAGGCGCAGGCCGACGCTCAGCCGGTCCGCCGTCGATTCCAGCACCGCGGCCTGAAAACTGGCGCAGAGGTCGCTGACGTCCTGCGGTTCCAGCGGCATCAAGCGGCTGGCTTCGTTGCGAACCGCCGTCTTCAATCCCGACAGCGAGAAATTCGCATCCGGCCGCCCGAGCATCGGCCGCGGAAAGGCGAACCGTTTGGCATCGCCGCTCGCCGCGGATCGTTCGACCTCCGGTCCGCCGGGGTAGGGCAGCGACAGCATCTTTGCGACCTTGTCGAAGGCTTCGCCCATCGCGTCGTCGACGGTGGTGCCGAGCCGGACATACTGGCCGACGCCGACCACGGCGACGATCTGGGTGTGCCCGCCGGACGCCAGGAACAGGCAATAGGGAAAGGCGAGCGCGCAGGTGAGCCGCGGCGTCAGCGCGTGGGCTTCGAGATGATTGACCGCAACCAATGGCGTATCGTGCACCATGGCGATCGCTTTGGCCGTGGTGAGGCCGACGATCACGCCGCCGATCAGGCCGGGCCCGGCGGCAGCAGCCACCGCCGACAATTGCGCAAAGCCGGTGTTGGCGTCCTTCATCGCTTGTCCAACGATGCCGTCAAGCAGGTCGACATGGGCGCGCGCCGCGATTTCCGGAACTACGCCGCCGAAACGGGCATGCTCGGAGGTCTGCGAGCGCACGATATTGGACAGAATCTTGCCGCTGCCGTCGCGCTGGCGTTCCACCACGGCGGCCGCGGTTTCATCGCAGGTCGTCTCGATACCCAGCACCAGCATCGGCGTGTCGTTGTCCAATTTGAACCCTTTGAACCCTTGCGCTATCGCCAAAAACAACGCTTCCGTAACCCGGTAGCATTACGAGGTGACGGCGTGCAATCGCGCTGGTGCACCGAAATCATGTTGGCGGAGATCTGAAATATGGCCGTTCTCGTCACGCGCCCGCATCCGGATGATGAGACGACGGCCAAGGCGCTGCGCGCGCGGGGGTTCGATGTCCTGCGCGCGCCGATGCTGCGGTTCGAGCCGGTGCCGTTCCAGGACGATGCGGACGCAAATTATGGCGCCATCATCGTCACCAGCGCCAACGCCCTGCGTGCCATCGCGCCCCATCTGGCCGAAAGCCGGCTCCTGAAACTGCCTTTGTTCGCAGTCGGCGAAAACACCGCGGCCGCGGCGCGCGACGCCGGGTTTGGCGAGGTGATCGCGTCACAGGGCGATGCCGGCGCATTGCGCGATCTGGTGCTGGCGCGTGCGAAGTCGAAGCAACTGAAGAAAACGAGCCGGATCCTGTACCTTGCCGGCGCCGATCTCGCGCGCGACCTTGCCGGCGACCTCGGCGAGAGCGGTTTTACGGTGGTGACGCAGACCACCTACCGGATGGTGCCCGCGCCCAGCCTGCCACGGGACATATATGACGCTTTCGTGGCGCATGAGATCGAGGCCGTGCTGCATTACTCCCGGCGCAGCGCGCGGGCATTTCTGGAGGCGGCGCGCGCCGGCGGCGTCGAAATCTCGGCATTGGCGCTGCCGCAATGCTGCATTTCAGCGGCCGTCGCCGCGGTCCTGCGGGACGCCGGCGCGACCCAGGTCACGGCGGCGGCTTCGCCCGACGAAAATGCCCTGTTCGTGGCGCTGGGCCGGGCGTTGCAACCGCGGTCGAGCCCTAATCTTTAAGTCTGAGCATGGTCTAATCGGAAAACCGGTGCCGCCACTGCCGGATCATGCTCTAAGACGTCCCGATTCTGCTAAGTTCCGGAACCTAACCATTCAAGGGAACCGCCGTGATGGTCGATGACAGGCCCGAAGACACTGGATCGCTGTCCGGCGAGGGTCGGCCGAAGCGTGAGCCGCCGACCATCGACCTTGAGGCGACCGAAGTGTCGAGCGAGACCAAGGGTTCCGGCGAAGCGCCGCCTGAGCCTGCGGCTGAGCCAACGCCCGAGGTCGCCGCGGCTTCAACGGCAGAACCTCCGGTTGCGGAACTGCCATCCCGACCGGTTTCGCCCTGGATCGTTGCGCCGGTGGCCGGCGCCGCCGCCGCGGCGCTGGTGATTGGCGTCGGCTGGATGCTGGGTTGGCCTGCGATTCAGCCCGCGTCAGCGCCGTCGGCAGCGCAGATCAACACGGCCGCCATCGACGGTCTGACCACGCGCATCGCGGGCCTGGAGTCGAAAGCGGGCAAGCCCGTGGCCGATCCCGCCGCTGCCGCGCGTGCCGAGGCCTTGGAAAAAACCGTCGCGGCGCTGCGCACTGAACTCGCCGCGACGCGCGCACAGGGCGAGAAGCTGGCGTCCGCCATCAACGATGTGAAGTCCGCCCCGCGCGGCGACGGCACCGTCTCGCCCGATCTCTCCGGGATCGATCAACGCATCGCGAAGATCGAAAGCCAGATGCGGACGCAGGGCGCCGAGCTCGCGCAGCAAGGCAGCAAGCTTGCCGATACCAAGGCCGACGCCAAACCTGCCGACGACATGCCGCTGCGCCGGCTGGTGTCGGCGGCGCTGCTCGATGTGCTGGTCCGGATCGGCGATCCCTATCCGGCTGCGCTCGCCGCGACCAAGGCGCTGGCGCCCAATCCGGATGCCTTGAAGCCGCTCGATCAGTTTGCGGAAAAGGGCGTGCCAAATGCCGGCAGGCTGAGCAGCGAACTGTTGGCATTGGTGCCAAAACTGTTGCCGGCCGCGCAACAGAGCAATGCCACGACGACCGGTACAGGCATTGTGGAGCGCCTGCAGGCGGGCGCTGCCAAACTGGTCAAGATCGAACGCACCGATACCGCCGGCAATGATCGCGGCGCCGTGGTGGCGCGGATCACCGCGGCGGCGTTGCGAAATGATTTCAACGAGGCGCGACGGGAATTGAAGACGCTGGAGCCGGCCGATCGCGCCGCGGCGCAGTCCTGGATTGAACGGGCCGACGCGCGCGACGCCGCGCTGGCCGCCTCCCGTCAGTTTGCGACCGACGCCATGGCTGCGCTCGCCAAACCGGCGCAATAAGGATTTCGCAGTAAGGATTTCAATGGTCCGGATCATTCTGTTTCTGTTGTTGATCGCGCTGGGAGCGGCCGGCGCGGCCTGGATTGCCGAGCAGACCGGCGATGTCGTGCTGTCATGGGGCGGCTATCGCGCCCAGACCACGCTGCCGGTCTTCGTGCTGGCGTTGGGCATCGTCGTCGTTGCGGCGATGATGATGTGGGCGATCCTGCGTGGTGTGTGGAGCGCGCCGGCGCGTATGCGGCGCAGCCGGCGCGAGCGGCGTCAGGCCCGCGGCCGGCATGCGATCACGCAAGGGCTGCTGGCGATCGGCCACGGCGATTCTTCCGCTGCCCGCGTCCATGCCGAGGCGGCGCGGAAACATGCGGCGCACGATCCGCTGTCGCTACTCTTGCATGCGCAGTCGGCGCAGCTCGACGGCGACCGCGAAGGCGCGCAGCGCGCCTTCCGCGCCATGGCCGAGCGCGAGGACACGCGGCTGTTGGGTCTGCGTGGGCTGTTCATCGAGGCGCAGCGCGCCGACGATCCGGTCGCGGCGGTGATGGTCGCCGAGGAAGCGCTAAAGCTGTCGCCGTCCTCGTCATGGGCGTCGCATGCGGTGCTCGGCTTCTGTTGCGCCAAGGGCGACTGGGCCGGCGCGCTGAAAATCCTCGACAACAATCAATCGGCCGGACTGATCGACAAGGCGACCTATCGCCGGCAGCGCGGCGTGCTGCTGACGGCGCGCGCGCTCGAACTCGAAAAGGTCGATCGCGATCTGGCGCGCGACAGCGTGATGGAGGCGGTCAAGCTGGCGCCGACGCTGGTGCCGGCCGCGGTGCTGGCGAGCAAGTTCGAGAGCGAGGCGCATCAGGTGCGGCGCTCTATGCGCCTGGTCGAGACCGCGTGGCTGGCGCAGCCGCATCCCGATCTTGCGGACGCCTATTCGCATGTGAAGCTCGGCGATTCCGCGCGGCAGCGGCTGGTGCGGGTCGAGACGCTCGCGGCGAAAGCGCCCGGTCACATCGAGGGCGCGCTGGCGATTGCGCGCGCCGCGATCGACGCGTCCGAATTTACAAAAGCGCGCGAGGCGCTGGCGCCCTTCATCGCCGCGCCGACGCAACGCGTCGCGCTGTTGATGGCGGAGATCGAGCGCACCGAACATGGCGACAGCGGCCGGGCGCGTGCATGGACCTTGCGCGCGGTGCGTGCGCTGCACGATCCGGCCTGGACCGCGGACGGCTATGTCAGCGATCGATGGCGGCCGGTCTCGCCGGTCACCGGCAGGCTCGATGCTTTCCAGTGGCAGACACCGGTCGCGGCGCTGCCGTCCGACAAGGGCGGCGCGATCGAATCTTCGCCGTTCGAGGAGGCCATGCTGGCGACCCCGCGCCGGGCCGTCGTGCTTGAGCCGCCAAAGGACGTCGACGCGGAGGAGCCGGCTCCGTCGCCCGTCGCCCCGGCACCTCCTGCCGCGCCTGCTGCTTCAGCGCCTGCGCCGGCCGCCGAGCAGGACAATGCGCCCCCGCCGGCTGCCGCCGCCGAGGCGACCCCTGCCGAGGCGGCCCCCGCCGAAGCCGCCACTGCCGCAGCGCCCGCTGCGTCACCCGCGCCGGCCGAATCGGCCCCAAGCCGGCCGGCCCCCTTGTTCCGGTCACGGCAGGACATTCCGAAGACTGTTCCAGCCCCCATCCCGGCGATCATTCCCCTCATCCGGGCGCCCGACGATCCCGGGGTCGACGACGAGGGCCCAGCGGACGAATTCGCGGAACAAATCGGCCCGCCCAAGGCCCAGGCGGGCGGCTGGCGGGGATTTTTGTCACGCTGGGGCGGCAACTAGGGATCCGTGGCCAGCGTTTTTCTTGCCAATCGGGGCCGTCCCCGATATCAGGTGCGGGCGTTTTCCGGGTCACGCCCGGACGCTGCGTTTGGTCCGCCGCAATAGCTCAGTTGGTAGAGCACGTCATTCGTAATGACGGGGTCACAGGTTCGAGTCCTGTTTGCGGCACCATTTAAGACATTGAGATATTTACCTGATCGATTTTCGCTGCCGTCCCTGGCACCGCGCCCCCCGATCCGGACGCACTGTTTTCGAAGGGCGGCTATGGCACCGCGACGAATCGCTGTATCAGCGGATGCGCGGGGCCCGATGCAACACTTCGAGAATTCGGCAATTTCAATGGCGTCTCGGGGGCGCGCGAGCCGCATTGGAAGTGCGGCGGCCGGCGCTTCGGCGCGGAGGCCGGCCCACTATTGCAAGTCGACATGGCACGCCCCGCGGCCTAGCTGGCCGATTCACTTACTGGAGGCCAGCCGGGATGGTTGAGCATCTCGACGACAAGCCAAGGGTCTCCAGGAGCCGCGAACCGAATCGCCTGCATGAGTTGGATAGTCTACGAGCCCTTGCCGCGATCGGCGTTATCGGATGGCACTACACAGGCCATTTTGGCGCTTCTCCGATTCCGTATCTCATGGCGCCCTTCTATCGATACGGAATGCTTCTCGTTGACTTCTTTTTCGTGCTGTCCGGCTTCGTGCTGGCCCGCGCCTATTGGAACGACCAACGCAGCGTAACACTCGCGAACAATGTTCGAGATCGGATTGCTCGAATGTATCCGTTGCACGTCGCGACGCTATGCGCCGTGGCTATCATGCAATGGATACTGGTCAACCATCTGGCTTCACCGCCGTTTGTCTACGTTTTCAACGACAACTATCATTTCGCGCTGAATCTTGCCCTGCTAAATCGAACGGGGCTTGAGAGTGGATTTTCATTCAACGGGCCCTCGTGGTCGATCTCGACAGAATTCATCGTCAACGTTCTGTTCCTGGCGGCCATCGCTCTCCCGCGCAAGATTGCTCGTGTGGCATTGTTTGGGCTGTTCGCAGTGTCACTTGCGGCAATCCTGAAAAATGGTCTGATCA
The DNA here is from genome assembly GCF_003062295.1 of Bradyrhizobium algeriense. Taxonomy (GTDB): domain Bacteria; phylum Pseudomonadota; class Alphaproteobacteria; order Rhizobiales; family Xanthobacteraceae; genus Bradyrhizobium; species Bradyrhizobium algeriense. The sequence goes on from NZ_PYCN01000019.1 coordinate 135,255, forward strand.
GTAAAGCAGTGGTGCTTGGAATCGACAACGACATCTTCCGGACTATCTTCGGCTTCGGCTGCGGAGTAGCGCTATGCAAGATGGATTCGCGCTGGCTGTCGCAGATCGGCCTAAAGCGCGGCTTTGCTGACGGACTTGCCATCGCGGCCGTTTCCGGATTTCTCTACTACTGCGCAAAAGGTGAGCTGAACTGGCTGGGTAACCTCGCGATCGTGATCATGTGCTTTCCCGCCCTGATCATCGGTGCGATCTATGGCCGGGTAGTTAAATGGTTTTTGACACTTCGCCCGCTGGTCTATCTCGGCACCATTTCCTACTCCATCTATCTCATGCACTTTCCGCTTCAACTGGCAGTGCATTTAGCATCGGTCGTGTTCAACATTCAGATGCCTTACGGCAACGCCTTTTTTCTGGCAGGTTTCATCCTCGCAACAGTGGGAGCGGCATCGATCACGTATCACCTGATTGAGGTGCCAGGAAAAAAAGTGCTGCGAAAGCGCACGCCTGCACCTCTTGCGGAACCGTTGGCTAGCTCTAGCCACTAAATTAGTGGGCATTGGGCCGCCCTGGTCGATGGGGTGCAAGGATTTCAGAAGAGAGCCAACCCCTGGGGTGAGGCCCGCAATGATGGTCTGGCCATCCGGATAGACGCGCACACACTCTACAATGACCCTTTGTTTGCGATGCTTTGCCAGCGCCTGGCGCGCATGTTCACCCACTGAAATGTCTTGTTAACCGGCCCCCTCTAGCTTGCCTGCACATTTGCCGCAGGATTTAGCATGTCGCTCGATGTCGGCCTGAGCCTCCCCGGGGACAAGGCCGCCCATCGGGGCAGCTGGACCGTGACGTCCCTGCTCGCCATCGCTGCCGTGTTCGTGGCGGCGATCTTGCTGCGGCAGGTGCTGCCCTTCAACGTCGATGTCAGTTGGTGGCTGATCGTCAGCGAACGCATGCTCGACGGCCAGCGGCTGTACGTCGACATCCTCGAGACCAATCCGCCGATGGCGGGATCGGTCTATTTTCTCGCCGTTGCATTGGCGCGCCTGGTCCACCTGCGGCCGGAAGTTGTGGCTGATGCGCTGATCTTCGCTTTGGTCGCGGCATCGCTGGCGCTGACGTGGCGTATCCTGCGCATCTCCTCGTTGCGCGATTCCGTCGCTGGCGCACCTGCCGTATGGGCAGCCGCGCTGCTGGCCATTCTGCCGATGTATGTTTTCGGGCAGCGCGAGCATCTGGCGCTGGTGGCGCTATTGCCGGCGCTTGCGGTCTACATTCTGCGCGCCAATCGCGAGCGCGTTGCACCATCAGCCATGCTGATCGCCGGCCTGTGCGCCGCGGCAACGATGAACTTCAAGCCGTACTTCGTCTTCGCGGTCGGCTTCTGCATTCTGACGGCTGCCGCCCAGGCGCGGGACTGGCGGGTTCTGTTCGCGCCGGAGAACTGGATTGCGGCGGCGCTGGTCGTGATCCACGGCATCTGCATCGTCGTGTTCTATCCGGAGTATCTTACGCTCATCTATCCCCTGGTCCGCGACGTCTATCTGCTGCTGAAAGCGCCGCTGCTCGCCATACTGCTGACTTCTGCGACCGCGCTGTGGATCGTGGCGATCATGGTCGTGCTGGCGCTGCACGGCCGGCACCGAAAACCCGACGCCGCGTCGCTGGTGATGATGGCCGGATCGCTCGGCTTTACGGTCTCGTTTTTCGTTCAGGGCAAGGGCTGGGACTATCACGCCTATCCCATGGTCGCGCTCAGTTTGCTCGCGGCAGGCTGGGCGATCTCGGCCGGGGACGATGAGCGAGCCGGATCGCGAAGGCTTCGCGCGGGCGCGATGTTCGTCGTCGCGCTGATCTTTGCCAACGCATGCCTGTGGTTCAATGCCAGCGTCGACATGCGGCAAGTCCAGGATCAGGTGGCGCGATTAGGGCCGCGGCCGAAGATCCTGGTGCTGAGCGCTGCGGCCGTCATCGGTCATCCGATGGTGCGCGAGCTCGAGGGCACATGGGTGTCGCGCCAGGAGGCGTTTTGGGTGCGGGAAATCGTTCGCCGGGCCCAGATGGATGGCACCATCGATTCGGAGATGGCGGCCCGGCTTGCAGGCTACGTAGCGCGTGAGCGCGCCGGCATCGTCGAGGATTTCAAGAAGCAGCCGCCGGACGTTGTTGTGATCGACAATGAGAACAGCGACTGGGGCAATTGGGTGGCTGCCGATCCCGAACTTTCCGCGCTGCTCAAACCCTATATTCCCGTCAACAATATCAACGGTATCGAAATTTTGCGGCGAGCCGATCAGGCGCGGTCCTGATATCCGCCGACCTTCCGCTGCTTCGGCAGCGGTGCGTGACCTGTCTCACATCAAGAACCGTCAGCCCACCGTAGTCTCCGCCTCGACCTCAAGGGGAGACACAAACATGCGTAAATACATTCTCATTGCAGGATTTGTTTTGGCCTCCGCGGCCGCGCAGGCTGGTGATCGAAGCTTGTCGCTTGGAGGCGTCGAGACGAAGGCAGCTCCGGCGCCGGCCAAAGCTACGGATGCATCGAAAAGCGCCGAAGCCCCGCAGGCTGCGGAAGCACCGAAATATGTCGAGCGGCCCGCGGTCGTCGAGCCCAAGCCCGAAAGCAAGGCTGAGACGACCAACGCCGAGACGGCCAGGACCGAGACGGCCAGGCCCAGGGCGGCCAGAGCGGCCAGGGCGTATCGGCCCGCTGCCGGACGCATGAGCGCCGGACCCGGAAGGCCCGTGGCCCGGAGAACGGCGTACATGTCGGGGAGAGCGGGATCGCACCGCATGCGCTACGGGATCCGGGCTCGCATCATCGGCGCACTGCACCGGCACGGCATCTATTGGTAACATTGCCAAAGCAAAACGCGCCTCTCGGGTTCAAATCCGAAGGGCGCGTTTTTCATTGCATAAGGCTGGAGCCGTCGACCGGCTTCCGCCAATCCTTACTGCGAAACCGTCTGCACCACGCTGCTGATCGGGCGGCTGGCAACCGCCGGCACCTTCTGGTCCTTCACCAGCATCGCATCATATTCCGGCAGGGTTTCGAGTTGCTCCTTGGCCTTCATCTGCACGACCTTGTAGCCGCCGGCTTTGAGGCGACGCAGCAGCGCCGGCAAGGCCTGCGCCGTGCTCTTCTGCAGATCGTGCATCAGAATTACGCCCTTGCCCTGCTTGTCGAGCTTGGTCATGACGTTCTGGATGACCTGATCGGCACCCGACGATTTGAAGTCGTTAGAATCGACATCAACTGAAAACATCGAGATGTTGCGCGAGGCGAGATAGCCGAGGGCTCCTTGCGTGTGCGCGAGGCCCGGGAAGCGGAAGAACGGCGCGGGCGCAGTCCCCAGCGCCATCTTCACGGCGCTAAAGCCCTTCTCGATTTCTTCCCTGACCTGCGCTTCGGTCAGCTTCTTGCTGTCGAGATGGGCGTGCGACCAGGTGTGCGAGCCGATCGTGTGGCCGGCTGCCGCGACCTGTTTGAGAATCTCCGGATGATAGGTGGTGTGCTTGCCGACCGGGAAGAACAGGGCTTTCGTGCATTCATCCGAAAGCGCCTTGAGCACCGCCGGCGTGGTCGGCCACGGACCGTCGTCGAACGTCAGCACGACCTCTTTGTCGGTAAGGAAGTCGAACTGCTTGTATTGCAGGAAGCCGAAACCGGGACCGCCCGTGGTGTCGATCACGACGGTGCGGCTGACGCCGAGCGCATCGGGATTGGCGCAAGCCGATCGCACCGGCTGGGCTGCGGGAACTGGCGCGGGGGCAGGGGCCGGCTTCGAGAGAGAAGCCGTGATCTCGACATCGTCCTTCAGCGCGGGCCTGGCCGCGGCGGGCGCCGGCAGCGGCTCTGCCTTGCGGGCAGCGACGGTTTGAGGTGCGGCCGCGTCGGCGCGCGGTGCGGAGGTCCAGAACCAAACGCCGGTGATCAGAACCGCCGCCACTACACTGGCCAGCATCAGGCCCAACGCATTACGCATCGCTACTCTTTCCAGATACTCGGGGTACACACGCAACGGGGCATTAATGCCAACAATGTCTTAACGTCTCCCGAACACGCGCCGGTTAGACAAAGAAAATGAGGGCTTTATGCCTGAGTGACGTCAGTCACAGTCGTGCCCGCGGTCCCGGGCGCATGCTCCTGCCATCAACAACGGGCTCGCTTCGCCGGGCCAACAGGAGCCGAAAATGACCGCAGTATTCTTCAATACCGTTCGCAAGGTGAGTTTAGTGCTGGCCTTGACCACCTCTTTCGCCGCCGTTTCCTCGACCGCGAGTTTCGCTTTCAGTTCGGAAGCGCAGCAGCAGTGCACGGGCGACGCGTTCCGCCTCTGCAGTTCGGAAATTCCCAACATTCCGAAGATCACGGCCTGCATGGTCAAGCATCGCGCCGACCTGAGCGCTGGCTGCCGCGGCGTCATGGATCGCGAGTTCGCTGCCCAGAAATCCGGCAAGCTCGCCGCGCAATGACGGCACGGTCTTCGCGGTCTCTGACGGCTCGGAAACGCTTGCGTCGATGCGACGCAGGCGTTTTTTCCGTTTCAGGGGGGCACAAAACGAACGGTTGCGCGATTTCGCCGTTCACAAATGCGTTGCCGGCCGAATTCCGATGCCCGGATTCCCGTTCTGACACGTTTTCTTGACGCGAACCGTGTGTCCAGCCGGATCAAGTCCGGGGCTGGCTTTCGCTCGAAAACGCTATAGAACGCGCGGATTGCGTTCTCGTGTAAAGGCATAGCAAATGACCAAGATCCTTTTCGTCATTCCCCTGATCCTGATGGCCTCCAGCGCGTCGGCGCAGACACAAAAAAAAGAGGGGCATGACGAGTGCGCGCGCGACGTTTCGCGGTATTGCCGGGCGCAGATGCAGGCTGGCGATCAGATCATTCTGGCCTGCCTGAAGCAGAACCGGTCGAAGATCAGCAAGGCCTGCCAGCAGAAGCTGACGAGCGCCGGGCAGTAGAACCCGCCGTCCCGACTTATCCCGCCCCGTTGCCGTTGGCGCGCAGCGACTGGTAGAAATCGTAGATCAGCAGCGCCATCACCAGCGCGCAGATGATGATCAGCGGCACCGCCTTGATCCACCAGAGCATGATGCCGAGAAACGTGCAGACGCCGGCAATGCCGATCAATCCGGTGATGAAATTCGTCATCTGCCGCTCCTTGTTTTAGCGCGACGCGCATTGGTCTTCGCGGGCGCGGCGCCGCCGCGTTTTCCGAGTGTTTTGACAAGCCAGTTGGCCGTCCGCAACAGCCGCGCATCGTTGCCGCGGCGTCCGACCAGCTGCACGCCGATGGGCAGGCCGCTTTCCGACTGCAGCAGCGGCAGCGTCACCGCCGGCGTGCCGAGATAAGTCCAGATCGAGCAGAACGCCGGGTTTCCGGTACTGTCGAGGCCGCGCGGCGCCGGGCCGGGCGCCGCCGGAGTTAAAATCGCATCGTATTCGTCGAACACACCGTCGAGCGCCGCGTTGAGCGTCGCGCTGCCGGCCAGCGCCCGCGTATAGTCGACGGCGAGAGCCTTGCGCCCACGCTCGATCAATGCGCGCAGCACCTTGCTCAGGGAATCGCCGCCCTGCTCGAAATCGCGATGCAGGTTGTGCGCCATGTCCACTTCCATGACGGTGCGGTGCATGTCGATGGCACGGTCGAAACTCTGCCCGATCTCGACCTCGGAAATTTGCTCGCCCAGCGTTTCCACCAGTTCGGCAAATGCCTCCGTGGTCACCTTCTCGGCATGCGTCCAGGCCGGCGAACGGACGAAGGCGAAGCGCGGCGGCAATGGCGGCTCGCTTGCCGCCGCCTCGACAAAGGGCGGACGGGCTAGGGGCTGCGTATCCGGATCCTCTTCATCGAAGCCGGCGAGCATCTCAGCAAGCAGCGCCGCATCGTCGACCGAGCGCGCAAATACGCCGACGTGATCGAGCGCCCGCGACAGCAGCAGCGCGCCGCTCCGCGGAATCAGGCCGTGTGTCGGCTTGAAGCCGACCACTCCGCAGAAGGCGGCCGGGCGGATTACCGAGCCGTTGGTCTGCGAGCCGATCGCGCCCGGTACCATCAGCGCCGCAACGGCCGCAGCCGAACCGGAAGACGATCCGCCCGGCGTGTGATCCGGGTTGTGCGGATTTCGGGTCTTGCCCGGATTGAAGTAGGCGTACTCGGTGGTCACCGTCTTGCCGAGGATCACGGCGCCTGCCGCCCGCAGCCGCGCCACAGCCGCTGCATCGCGGCGCGGCGTGCGTCCGGCCCACAGTTTTGATCCGAACTCCGTCGGCATGTCGCCGGTGTCGAAGATGTCCTTGATGCCGACCGGCACGCCATGCAGCGGTCCTATGGCTTTGCCCTGCTTGCGACGATCGTCGGCAACCTCGGCTTGCAGCATCGCGTGGTCGCGGTCGAGAAATGCCCACGCGTCGATATTGCGATCGACCTCATCGATGCGCTTGAGGCAGTCGCCGACAAGCTCCACCGAACTGAGCCGGCCGTCGCGGATTCCGGCGGCGGCTTCCGTGAGGCTGAGCGCATGGAGGCTCATGCGCACCCCTTCAGCGTCTTGCCCAACCTGCTCACCGCGATCCATAGAGGTAGGCGGGCAACCACAACGCAATTCCCGGGAAGATGTAGACCAGCGCCATGGTGAAGAAGACCAGGCCAACGAAGGGAAGCGCGCCGGAGAAGATGTCGGTGAGTTTCACCTCCGGTGGCGCCACGCCCTTCAGGTAGAACGCGGCCATCGCCACCGGCGGCGTATTGAACGCCGTCTGCGTGTTCAGGGCGACCAGGATGCCGAAGAAGATCGGATCGATGCCGTACTGGGGAAGCAGCGGCAGGAAGATCGGCACGAAGATGATGATGATCTCGGTCCATTCCAACGGCCAGCCGAGCAGGAAGATGATCACCTGGGTCAACAGCAGGAACCCGATCGGCGACAGGTTCATCGAGGTGAAGAACTGCTCGACTACCGTCTGTCCGCCAAGGACGGCAAACACCGCGGAGAACGTCCACGACCCGATGAACAGGTAACAGACCATCGCGGTGGCGCGCACGGTCAGATAAACCGACTCGCGCATCATCGTGTAGTTGAGCGAACGATAGGCAGCCGCCAGAACGATGCTCATGAGGGCGCCTACCGCGGCCGCTTCGGACGGCGTCGCAAGGCCAAACAGGATCGCGCCGAGCACCGAAACGATCAGCAGCGCCAGCGGCAGGAACGATGTTGCGAGCGCCCAGATTACCGTGGAGAGCGGCACGTTGGTCTGCTCGGGCGGCAGCTTCGGCGCGAGCGCGGGATTGATGATCGCGCGCGCCATCGCATAGAGGATGTAGAGCCCGGCCAGCAGGAATCCCGGAAAGAAAGCGGCCGCATAAAGCTTGACCGCCGAAACGCCGGCGGTCGCCGCATAGACGATCAGCAGAATGCTCGGCGGAATCAGGATGCCGAGGCAACCGCCGGCGCAGACGACGCCTGCCGACAGCTTGGTGTCGTAACCGGCACGCAGCATCGCCGGCAAAGCCAGCAGGCCCATCAGCGTGACAACGGCGCCGACGATGCCGGTGGCGGTCGCGAACATCGCACAGGTGATCAGCGTGGCTACCGCCAGCGCGCCGGGCACGTTCTTCATCGACAGTTGCAGCGAGAAAAACAGGCGGTCGAGAATGTTGGCGCGCTCGACCAGATAGCCCATGAACAGGAACAGCGGAACCGCGACCAGCACGTCGCTGGACGTGACCTCGAACGTCTTCTGCACCAGAAGCGTGAAAATACGATTCTCGAAGAAGTCCTGGCCTGCCGTGTAGTAGGCATAGTAGCCGAACGCGACGCCCATCGCCATCAGCGTGAAGGCGATCGGGAAGCCGAGCATGATGATGAAGATGAACAGGCCCAGCATCAGCATGCCGAGTTGTGGATCGGTCATGCGCCTGCTCCCTTCTCGCCCTGCTGCTGCGCAGCCGCCGCCTGCTGATGCTCGCGAATGATGAGGCTCTCGGTCTCCTCCACGTCGTGCAGGCGTTGCGGCCATCGGCCGGTGCGGATGCACAGCATGCAGCGGATGATTTCAGCCACCCCTTGCAAAAGCAGAAGGACACCGGTGGCCGGGATCAGCGCTTTCAGCGGGAACACCGGCACGCCGGCCGGACTGAAGATGCTGACTTCGCGGAAGCGCACCGACATATCGGCATAATTCCAGCCCGAATACATCAGCGCCGCGATCGCCGGCAGGAAGAACAGGATGTAGAGAACGAGGTCCATCGACGCCTGGGTGCGCGGCGACCAGAGGCGGTAGACCACGTCGGCGCGCACATGACCATTGCGCGAGAGCGTATAAGCGCCGGCCATCAGGAACATCGCGCCGTAGGTGATGTAGCTGATGTCGAAAGCCCAGGTGGTCGGCGCACGCAGCACGTAGCGCATGAACACCTCGTAGCTGACACCCAGCGTCAGGACGAGAATCAGCCAGGCGAACGCCTTGCCGACCCAGGTGCTGAGCTCATCAATGAAGAAGAGAAATTTTTTCATGCGAGCTGAACTCGCTGTGAGTAGCACATCCGGATTTCCCCCACCCTGTTCGTGGTCGGGCGGCGCTCCCACTGCGCCGCCCTTCATTCATATTGCGTCAGCGTTAAGCAGCGAAAGCAATCAGAGCTTGATCACGCCCGGGAAGTGATGCTCGAAGGCGCCACGGTAGTCCGTCGTGTTGTACGTGTTGTAGAAAACCACGCGGCGCACCCATGCTTTCTGCGAGTCCATCACCTTCTTCATGAACGGGTCCGAACCGAGCTGGGTGATCAGGCCGTCCCATGCCTTGATCTGCGCATCGAATACCGATTTCGGCGTCCGCTGAACGTTGACCTTGTCCTTGCTGATCAGTTCCTGCAGGTCCTTGGAGTAATAGTCCATCGCCTTCCATTCGTTGGCGGAGGACACAGCCTCAGCTGCATATTGCAGAATGGCCTTGTGCTCGGCGGGCAGGGCGTTGAACTTGGTCTTGTTGAACATGATCTCGAAGTATTCCGTCGCCTGATGGTGGCTGCCCATCATGTAGTTCTTGGCGACGTCCTGCGCGCCGAAGCGCCGGTCCGAAGTTGGATTGTTGAACTCGAACCCATCGATCACGCCGCGCTCCATGGCCGGAACGATTTCGCCGCCCGGGAGCTGAGCGACGGATGCGCCCATCGCCTGGAACAGGTCGGCGGCCAGACCCACCGTGCGGTACTTGAGCCCTTTTAGATCGGCATCGCTGGTGATCGGCTTCTTGAACCAGCCGAGCGGCTGGGTCGGCATCGGCATGGCAAAGAAGCTCTTGATGTTGACCTTCATGATCTGGGTCTGGAGCTCTTCGAACAGCTCCTTGCCGCCGCCGTTATGGATCCAGCCAAGACCTTCATTGGCGTTGAAGCCGAACACCGGACCTGTGCCGAACAGCGAAGCCGCCTTGTGCTTGCCGTACCAGTAGACCGTCACCGTGTGCGCCGCGTCGATCTGGCCGCCGTGCACGCCGTCGAATACCTGGAACGGATGCACGACCGAGCCACCGACCAGATAGTCGATGCGCAGCCGGCCCCCGGCCATCTCGTTGACGCGCTTCACATAATCTTCGGCCATCTCGTTGAAGACGTCGGCCTTGCCCCACGAGCCCTGCATCTTCAGGGCCACGGTCTGCGCCCGGCTGACCTGCGGCATCGCAATCACCGCGCCGCCAGCGGCGGCTGCCGTCAGGAAACGGCGGCGCGTCGTTTTTGTATCGCTACGCTTGCTCATGAGTTCCTCCCGGTTGAGATGTCGCCCGCTGTCGCCGCAGGCTTGTTTGTCTCAACGACAAGTCAAAGGCTTGCGCGGCGTTTTGGCAAGCGGGAAGTGCGCGTGCTTCTTATGAATCGCTCGGGTGGCAGGGCAACGTTGCCATTTCGCAGGCGCGAAGCAGGACGCTGTTCGCGTTCGGCGGGGGCGGATGCGCATCGGCGTCTTGCACTTTAGTCGCAGGAAATCGGAGGCGCGATGTCGGCAGTACGCTGAATCAAGTTGGGCTGATTTATTCCTGCGACATTCTGCGCCCAATAGCCGCGTCGCGTCATGCTCTTAAGGGTTCAGGTCAGGTGCTGCCTGCCGCCGTCGCGACCACCGGCAGGACCTCGTTGGCGGCGCGGTCGGGGGTATCTTCCTTCCAGCGTACCGAGCCGAACGGCCGCTCCAGCATGCGGCGGACGCGGATCGGTTCGGGCCCGAGATGAAAGTCGATCGCGCGCTGGTGCAGCGCGCGCTCGGACTGGGTGGCGCGGCTGCGCTGGCGCAGATAGTCCAGCCAGGTCGGGCAGTGATAGCGCTCGGTCCACAATTCGGGGTCGGCGATGTCGCGCGCGATCGACCAGCCATAGGCACCGTTGCGCTGGCGGCTGAGCTGCACTTCCTGCATCACATTGTGAAACGCGCGGGCGTTGTCCTGCGCGACGCGATACTCGATCTCGACCACCAATGGTCCGCTGCGTCCGGTGAGCGACAGCCGCACTTCGGGATCGGCCAGCGCCTCGGCGGGCGGCTCATTGCGTGCGCCGACCGGCGGCATGCGCAGCCAGATCCCGAGCAGCGGCGAAAGCAGCATCAGACCGGCGGAGGCCAGCAGCGCCACCTCGACGCCGGCGATGTCGGTGAGGTTGCCCCAGCCCCAGCTTCCGATCGCAATGCCGCCTGCAATTGCGGCCTGGAACGCCGCCAGCGAGCGGCCTGCGACCCAGCGCGGCGCCGAAAGCTGCACGCCGATGTTGAACAGCGCGACCGCCAGCATCCACACCGCGCCGGCCAGCACCAGGGCGATCGCCGTCAGGACGGCGTTCGTGCTCAGGGCAACCGAAGCGATCGCACCGGCCAGCGATATCGCACAGGCGCGCACCGCGGCCTCGCCGCTCATGCGCCGGCGCACCTCGCCGATATTCAGCGCACCGAACACCGCGCCCATGCCGAACGCCCCCAACATGATGCCGTAGGTTTGCGCGCCGCCATGCAGGAGGTCGCGGGCGACCAGCGGCATCAGCGCCGAGATCGAGCCGCCGATGATGCCGGTGACCAGTGTGCGGATCAGGACGATGCGGATCGACGGCGAGTTGGCGATGTAGCGCACGCCCGAGACGATGGCGCGGTTGAGGCGTTCGCGCGGCAGGCGCGACGGTTCATGGGTGCGGTTCCACAGAAACAGCACCACCATCAGCGGCAGATACAGCACGGCATTTACGGCGAACGCGGCAACGGCGCCCGACGTCGCAACCACAATGCCGCCGACCGCCGGCCCGAAACTGCGCGCGATGTTGTAGCTGATGCCGTTGAGCGCGACCGCCGCCGGCAGCGTTTCCGCCGGCACCTGCTCGCTGACCGAGGCTTGCCAGGCCGGCCCGAACAGCGCCATGCCGCTGCCGACCACGAAGCACAGCGCCAGCAGGATATTCGGCGTGACGAGGCCGAGCCATGCCATGACGGTCAGCACGGTTGCGCCGACAAGCGCGATACCGAGCGAGACCATGGCGACGATCCGCCGGTCGTGCATGTCGGCGATGGCCCCGGCCGGCATCGAGATCAGCATGATCGGCAGCATCAGCGCGGTCTGCACCAGCGCGACCTTGTCGGCGGACGACGTCATCTGCGTCATCGCCCAGGCAGCGCCGACGCCCTGGATCAAGATCCCCAGATTGGAAACGAGGCTGGCGAGCCAGATGCGCCGGAACACGGCATGCCGCAGCGGCGCTGCGATGCCGTCAGTCGCAAAACCGCGGCGTTTCGGCTGGTCGGTCATGATAGGTTCCGTTGGCCTTCTGTCACCGGCTTGATTCCATTCGAACTTAAAGTGATGCCTGCGAAAACCCTGGCCTGTCCAGTCGCTGAGCCGCTGTCGACGGTGCTATCGCACAGCTAAGATATTGAAAAGCAACGGGAGGTTTGGAAATGAAGCTGTCGCGGCGGATGGTCCTGAAGAGTGCCGGAGCCCTGCCTTTACTGGCTGGCTCATTCGGTCTCCCGCTCCCGGGTGTGCGGGCGCGGGCCCAGACGGCGCCGGCGGCGCCATCCGTACCGGAGGTTCCGCCGGTCCTGTTCGTGCACGGCAATGGCGACCATGCGGCACTCTGGATCACCACATTATGGCGCATGGAATCGAACGGCGTGCCACGCGAGCGGATGCGGGCGGTCAATTTCACCGATCCCCTGGCGCGCACCGATGACAAAGTGGAGCAGGCAAACCGCTCCTCGACCGAAGACCAGCGCCGGCAGCTCGGCGAAGCCGTCAAGGAATTGCAGCGTCGCACCGGCGCGGCGCGCATCGCCCTCGTCGGTAATTCGCGGGGCGGCTATTCGATCCGCAATTATATCAAGAATGGCGGCGGCGCCGACATCAGCCACGCGGTGCTGTGCGGCGTTCCCAACCATGGCATCTATGAATGGGACGAGGGGCTCGGCGGCGAGTTCAATGGCCGCGGCCCGTTCCTGCGCGGCCTGAACGAGGGCGAGAGCAAGGTGACGCCGGGCACGGCGTTTCTCACCTTGCGCAGCGACGGCATCGACAAATATGCGCAAGCCGATGGGCGCTTCGTCGGCAAGCCGGGTACGCCGACCGGCGTAACGTCGGACGGACCTGCGCTGAAGGGCGCGACCAATCTCGTGCTCGGCGCGCTCGACCATCGCGAGGTCGCGTTTCATCCGCGCGCGTTTCGCGAGATCTACAAATTCATCGCAGGGAGGGAGCCGTCGCGCATCGAGATCGTGCCGGAAGCGGAAGTCAAACTGAGCGGGCTGGTGACGGGCACGCCGGGCGGCGTTCAAACCAACCGTCCGGTATCCGGCGCGACGGTCGAAATCTATCGCGTCTCTCCCGAGACTGGCGAACGCATCGCCGGGCCGATCCATTCGTCGCAGACCGGCGCCGACGGCCGCTGGGGCCCGGCGCAGGTCGAGCCGAGCTGGTATCTCGAGATCGTGCTGACATCGGCCGGCTCTCCCACGACGCATCTCTATCGCTCGCCGTTTCCGCGCTCCTCCGACGTCCTGCATCTGCGCGCCGCGCGCCCGCTCGGGCCGGCCGATGCCGGCGCGGGTGCCGTGGTTCTGATGTCGCGCCCGAGGGGTTACTTCGGCTTGCCGCGTGACGTGGTGCTGATCGACGGCAAGGAGCCGAAGGACGTGAAATCCGGCGTGCCGACCGATTCGGTCACGACCTTGCGGCTTCCGGCGGAGGAGGTTGGACGCCCGGTGGTGACCATATTCAATACAGAGCGAATCGTGGCGCGGGCCTGGCCGGCCTCGGAAAACCGCATTGCGATTGCCGAACTGACTTACTAGCTATTTCGGATGGATGCGCCCTTATGGCGCCCGGATCGAAAGACATGGTTTGGCAGTAGCCCCGCATGAGCGAAGCGATATGCGGGGCTTTGGCAGGATCCCGGATATCGCTGCGCTCATCCGGGATACGAAAGTGGCACCCATGAGCATAGCCGAAGCCTACGACATGCCAGCCGCACGCGCACCGCTGGTGCCGCCAAGCCCGCCACGGGCCCCCGACGACATGACGGCGTTTGGGCGGATGAAGGCGATCCGCATCAGCCCGATCGGGAGCTGGGGCCAGCGCGCCTATGAGCAAGATATCGTCCAGGGCCGCTTTGTCGGGCGCAACAGTTTCATTCTCAACGCGCCGGATGCGATCAAGCATGTGCTGGTCGACAATTACGAAAACTATACAAGGACGCCGGTCGGCATCCGCGTGTTGCGTCCGATCCTCGGCGAAGGTCTCTTGATTTCAGAAGGGCGCGCGTGGAAGCATCAGCGCCGAACGCTGGCGCCGGCCTTCACGCCGCGCGCAGTGTCGACGCTTATTCCGCACATGCTGGCGGCGACCGACGAGACGGTCGCCAAGCTGAGCGCGGCCAGCAACGCGCCCGTCGACCTGCGCGAGGCGATGCAGCGGATGGCGCTCGAAATCGCCGGGCGCACGATGTTCTCGTTCGGGATGGACCGGCACGGCGCCGCGTTGCGCGACTTCGTGATGGAGTATGGCGAGCGGCTGGCGCGGCCGCATTTTCTCGATCTGCTGCTGCCGCTCGGCTGGCCGAGCCCGCAGGATTTCGCCCGCGCCCGCTTCCGCAAGCGCTGGACGGCTTTCGTCGGCACGCTGATGGCCGAGCGCCGCGCCGCCGGCAAGAACGAGGGCGCGCCGGCGCGCGATTTGTTCGACCTGATGGGTGACGCGCGCGATCCGGAAACCGGCCAGGCCTTCACCGATGCGCAGCTCGGCGATCAGATCGCGACCATGATTCTCGCCGGCCATGAGACCACGGCCACCGCGCTGTTCTGGGCGCTCTATTTGCTGGCGCTCGATCCTGCCGTCCAGCAGGACGTCGCCAACGAGGTCGAGGGGGCAGCCGTCGGCGGCACGCTCGATATCGAGCGGCTGAAATTCACCCGTGCGGTGATCGACGAGACCATGCGGCTCTATCCGCCGGCATTCCTGATTGCGCGTGCAGCCAGCGGGCCGGATACGATCACGGGGCTTCCGGTCAAGAAGAAGGATGTCATCCTGATCGCGCCGTGGCTGTTGCACCGGCACGAAAAGCTCTGGCGCGATCCGAACGCCTTCATCCCGTCCCGTTTCATGACCGGCACGCCGCCCGATCGCTTCGCCTATCTGCCGTTCGGCGTCGGCGCACGCGTCTGCATCGGCGCGCATTTCGCGCTGGTCGAGGCAACGCTGGCGCTGGCGAAGATGATCGGCGCGTTTCGCGTTACGCTGGTCGACGAGGAGCCGGTGATGCCGATCGGCGTGGTGACGACGCAGCCTGACCGTTCGCCGATGTTTGCGATCACGCCGCGATAATTTCATCCAGGGTTCCACCATGAGCAATACCCAGGCCCAGTTCTCCGTTCTGCGGCAGACCGCCGATCCCGCGGTCGTGGATGCCATTTCGCAGTTGATCGCGAAGGGCGAGGATCGCGATCTCAACCGGATCAACCTTTTGGATTTTTCCGCGCGGAACGGGCTCGACGAGGAAAAGGTCATTTCGGCCTTCCTGCATTCGGCGCGGCTCGGGCTGTTCGATCTCAGCTGGAATGTGCTGTGCCCCGGCTGTGGTGGCGTGCTCGGTGCGCACAACACCCTGAAATCCCTTCGGCACGACGACTACAATTGCGCGTTATGCGCTCAGGGTTATGAGGCATCCGTCGACGACCGCGTGGAGGTTTCCTTCACCGTCAGTCCCCGCGTCAGGCGGATCGCGGCGCATGATCCCAATACGTTGTCGATCTGGGAGTATAACCGTCAGATGTTCTGGAGCTCGGGGATGGACCTGAGCGAAGAATCGATTGCGCGGCTGATCGACGAGGTCTCGCTCGAAGCCATCGAACTGCCGGCGGGCGAAAAGGCGGTGCTGTCGCTGCAACTGCCCAATCAGTTCGTGATCGTGTTCGAGCCGGTGACGCATTCGGCGCATTTTCTGGATATCCAGGGCGAACCGACCCGCGAGCGCCAGCAGTTTTCCATCGTCTTCAACAAGCTGCACGCGCCGACCGGCACCACCGTGATGCGCCCCGGGCCGTTACGGCTGTCACTCGAAAATCAGACCGACCACCGGGTGCTGCCCGCGGTCTGGATCGCCAACGACACGCTTCATGAGCTGCTCGGCAAGCGCAAGCCAATCCTGACCGCCAAGCGGATGCTGTCGAACCAGACTTTTCGCGACGTCTTCAAGGCGGACAATCTCAACGTCGATCAGCGCCTGAAGATCACCTCGCTGACGTTCCTGTTTACCGATCTCAAGGGCTCCACGGCGCTCTATGAGCGGGTCGGCGATCTCGCCGCCTTCGATCTGGTGCGGGCGCATTTCCATGCACTGCTCGAAATCATTGCGTCCGAGAAGGGCGCGGTCGTGAAGACAATCGGCGACGCCGTGATGGCGACCTTCATCCGGCCGGAACATGCGATCGTGGCGGGCCTGCGCATGCGCGCGGCGATGGCTCAGCTCAATGTCGAGCGTGGCAGGGAGGATCTGGTCGTCAAGATCGGCATCCACGAAGGTCCGTGCCTGGCGGTGATGCTGAACGAGCGGCAGGACTATTTCGGTCAGACCGTCAACATCGCTTCAAGGGTGCAGAGCCTGTCGACGTCGCAGGAGATTCACATCACGGGACCTGTGATCGACTCGCCGGCGGTCGCCACCATTCTGGAAAAAGAGGCGATCAGGCCGATCCAGAAGGAAGCGGCGCTGCGCGGTATCGCCGACAAAATGGTGGTGTATGAGATACCCTGATCACTATTCGATCACGATCTCGCCGGTCATGCCGAGCTCGGCGTGCGTCTTGCCGTCGCTGGTCTTGATGTCGCAGCGCAGGTCGGTGGCACGGCCGGCCGCGACCGGCACCAGCCACCATTCGGCGGATTGTCCCGGATAGACCTCGATCTCGCGGATCGCGCCCTTGAATTCCGCGAGCGTCACGGCCTTGCCGTTCTGCTGCTGCGTCACCTGCACCTTGCGCGTGAACACCATCTGCGAGAACGCATGCGAGGTGAAGTAATGCGGATCGCTGCTCGTGTTGCGCAGGATCAGCTTGTAGAGCTTGCCGGTTTCAAACTTCAGTTGCTTCGGCGCGAATTCGTGTTTTCCGGGCGAGCCGAGATCGACCGTCACCTCGATCGGCGTCTGCCGCGACATATCGCCCGCCGCAAGCGCGGCTCCCGAGGCAATTCCAAGCACAACGGCGGCGCCAAGCGCGAAGCGGAAGGAGGCCATGTTCGTTTCCTCTTGAGAAATCGCTTGTTGAAACAACGAGTTCAGCTCTAATGCAAATGCGAATGATTTGCAATTAGATATCGGCCCTGCTGCCTGCGGCGAATCGCGCAGTCAGCCGCTAACCGACAGGCGGTGACCTTCGAGGGCGGCAAGGCGGCGCGCGTTGAACCCATTCCCGCGGGCGGCGACGCAACAGGAGGCGAAGGCTCGGCGGGTCGCTGTGGCGTTGTGGGCGCTGCCTGAATTTCGCGCAGATGTTTCCGTCCATTCAACGTGACGTCGAATTAATCTGCCTGCACCGTCAGGGAGGCATCGCGCGGATTGCGGCGGCCAAATCCTCGACCCATATTCACTGAACGGCTTTCACGACTTTGCAGGTAGATTGATGCTCGACGGACTGCGCCAATTCATTGCCGACATCGTTGCGCCCAGCGCGGATTCGGATCTGTCGTTCGACGATACCGGATATCTCCTGGCGGCGACGGCGCTGCTGGTTCACGTCGTCTCGCTCGATGGCGAGCCGAGCGCGATCGAGAAGCGCAAACTGCACAGTTTGATCGAGAGCCGCTTCAAGCTCGATCCCGGTACGGCGGATCATTTGATCGCGTCGGCGACGCGGGCCGAAGGCGAGGCGGTCGATCTCTATCATTTCACCAGCGTCATCATGCGTTCGGTCAATGAGGAGGGCCGGCTCCGCATCATCGAGATGATGTGGGAGCTGGTATACGCGGACGGCCAGGTCAGCGAGTTCGAGGATAACGTCGTCTGGCGCGCGGCTGATCTGCTCGGTATTTCATCGCGCGACCGGATCGATCTCAAGCATCAGGTGGCGGGGCGGCGGTCGGCCACTTCTGCGGACGCGCCGAAGGCCGAAGACGCTGCGATGTGACGATACGCGGCGCGAGCCACGCGTCATTGCAGATGACGAAACTTTAATCTGCGGCGCAATCGGCTGCGCTAACGCGCGACAAGCCTGAAAACATAGAGAATTCAGCGCGCGGCACGCGGGCCTGCATGGCGCCATGTTTGAGGGGTAGCTTGCGCCACACCGCGCGCCTATGCTCTCGTTCCAATGCTGGCGGCATATCCTCCAATTGATTTCAAGAGCATTCGATCGTGACTGAGCGTGTGACGCTGATAACCGGTGCATCGGCGGGCATAGGTACCGAGCTGGCGCGCGTTTTTGCATCAAAGGGTCATCGCGTGGCGCTGGTGGCACGACGCGCAGAGCGCCTGGAAGCGCTGGCGAGTGAAATCAAGACGGCGGGCGGCGCTGCGCCGATCGTCATTCCTTGCGACCTTGCGCAACCCGATTGCGGCGACAGGATTGCCGAGGCGTTGACTGCCTCCGGCGTAGAGGTCGAATACATCGTCAACAACGCTGGATTCGGCGTGTTCGGCCGAGCGATCCAGCGAGATCGGTCCAATCAACTCGAGATCATCGCCGTCAACGTCCGCGCGCTCACCGACCTGTCGCTGCGGTTCTCCGATCACCTGATCCGCCATCGCGGCGGCCTCCTCAATGTCGGCTCGATCGCCGGCTTTCTGCCGGGGCCGGGAATGGCGGTCTATTACGCGTCCAAGGCCTATGTGCTGTCGTTCACCGAGGCCATGCGCGCGGAGTTGGCGCCGCATGGCGTGCGTGTGACCGTGTTGTGTCCCGGCCCGGTGCCGTCGGAATTTCAGGCGCGGGCCGGATTCAGGCCCGGCTTTGATTCGGCGATCCTCAACGTCTCGCCGGCTGCGGTCGCACAGCAGGCCTATAGCGGGTTGATGGCGAACAAACGGGCAGTGCTGCCTGGCCTGGGCATCAAGATCGTGCCGTTCCTGCTCCGGTTGTTTCCACGCTCCTTTATCCTCGGAGCGGTCGGCCGCTTTCAACTCCGTCAGCGCTGAGAAAATCCCGGGTTTTTGCGGGCAAAAGCGCGCGTGTGCCGAGCACGCGCGCGGAGGCCGCGTTTGGCCCGCGGTTTGCTTTCACCTTTTGATGTGTGCGTGAACTCACGCGAAATTAAGACTCACTTAGGTATGGTTTCGGTTTGAGGTGCCAGAGCAACGTCGATGTCGTTCCGGTCGAACAATAATGACGAAAACGTGCTGCCCTTTCCGGGCAGACCCACGTTGGGTGCGGCTGACCCGGCCCTCCTCAAGCCGGTCCTGATCGTTCTGCACCAGGAGACCTCGACGCCGGGACGGGTCGGCAATGCGCTGCGAGCGCTCGGCCACCCCCTCGACATCCGACGCCCGCGGTTCGGCGATCCGTTGCCGGAAACGATGGACCAGCATGCCGGCGCGGTCATCTTCGGCGGCCCGATGAGCGCCAACGACTCCGACGATTATGTCCGACGCGAGATCGACTGGATCGAAATCCCCTTGCGCGAGCAGCGACCGTTTCTCGGCATCTGCCTGGGTGCGCAGATGCTTGCCAAACAATTAGGCGCGCAGGTCGCACCGCATCATGAAGGCCGGGTCGAGATCGGCTACTATCCGATCCGACCGACGGAGGCCGGACATGCGCTGTGCCCGGACTGGCCGGAGCGTGTCTATCACTGGCACGGCGAAGGATTTCAACTGCCTCGCGGCGCAAAGCTGCTCGCCGAAGGCGGCGACTTTCCGGTGCAGGCGTATCAGCACGGTCATGCGTTCGGCTTCCAGTTTCATCCCGATGTGACCTACGCCATGATGCATCGCTGGACCACGCGCGGATGCGTCCGCATGGAGTCGCCGGGCGCGCAACCGCGTCACCTTCACTTCGAAGGCCGCGCGGTGCACGACGTGATCGAACGGGCGTGGTTGAAGAATTTCATCACCGGCTGGCTCGCGCGCCCATCGCGCTCGATCGTGCTGGAAGCGGCGGAATAGCCGCCGCGCGGAATTTCATCCGCACCTGTGGGCGTCTTTCAAAATACCTGGATGTGATAGTGTCGCCGCCTGACGCGTGCGGATAGCAGCAGGCAAATGGGAGGCGACATGACCGGCGACGAATTCGCTCGGGCGCGAAACGTCAATGACAGAAACGACAGGGAGGTCGCGATGACCTATCAGCATATTCTCTACGAGGTAAGCGACAAGATCGCGACCATCACGCTCAATCGGCCGGACCGCATGAATGCGTGGACCGCGACCATGGAGCGCGACGTGCGCCACGCGATGGAGGCGGCGGCCGGTGATGACAGCGTCCGCGTCATCGTGCTCACCGGCGCGGGTCGCGCGTTCTGCGCCGGCGCCGACATGGAAGCCTTGCAGGGCATCGATCCCAACGAGATCAGGCGTGGCGAGAACACGCCGCCGTTCGACATGAACCGCCGGGCGGACTGGCAGACGCGCTATGCCTATTATCCGGCGATCCCGAAGCCCGTGATCGGCATGCTGAACGGCGCCACCGCCGGCATCGGCCTCGTCCACGCGCTCTATTGCGACCTGCGTTTTGCCGCCGACAATACCGTCTTCACCACCTCGTTTGCGCGCCGCGGGCTGATCGCCGAGCACGGCATCAGCTGGATGCTGCCGCGCATCGTCGGTCACGCCAATGCGCTCGATTTGCTGATGTCCGCGCGGCGGGTCACCAGCGAGGAGGCGCTGCGGATCGGGCTGGTCAACCGCCTCTATCCGCCGGACCAGTTGCGCGAGCAGACCTATGCCTATGCGCGGGATCTCGCTGATTTTGTCTCGCCCAGCGCGATTTCGGTGATCAAGCGGCAGCTCTACGACGTGCCGTTCCAGACGCTCGCGGAAGCCACCATCGACGCCAACCGCGAAATGCAGATCGCGCTGAAGGGCAGCGATTTCCGGGAGGGCGTGGCGAGTTTTGTAGAGAAACGGGCGCCGAAGTTTACGGGGAAGTGAGGGGTGGGGGGTCTACTGGTTCGCCGAAGCAGGCTTGCCTAGCATTACAGTTGCCTTTTTGTTTTGACGTGCGCGCGCTGAGCGGCCGCCTGATGAGCTCTACGCCAGAATGACCATGCGATGATGTGTGCGGGTTGAATACGGTTTCGAGCGAGTCTGATGG
>NZ_PYCN01000001.1:0-15000 GCF_003062295.1 Bradyrhizobium algeriense
AGAGGCTTCCGCCAGTTCCTCCTGCGCAGCATCGACAAGGTCAAAGCCGAATGGGCCATGATCTGCATCGCCCACAACCTCGCAAAACTCGCCGCCGCACGCTGAGGAGAACCTGTCTCCCCAAAAAGCTTCAGAACCCGCCTCGCTTAATCCTAAGTCCATTATAGGGACAGGCTCCTAGTGACCAAGGACGAAATCCCTGACGTGCAGAAGCTCGGCATGTGGCTCGACGTCAACGGCCAGCGCCGCCAAACCGGGAACACCTCGACCATGATCTTCTCGATGGCGAAATGCATTTCCTATGTCTCGCAGTTCATGACGCTGTTGCCCGGCGACATCGTCACGACGGGCACCCCGCCCGGCGTCGGTCTCGGCATGAAGCCGCCGACCTTCCTCAACGTCGGCGACGTCGTAACCCTCGGCATCGAAGGCCTCGGCGAGCAGCGGCAGGAGATCATCGCGGCGTGAGTGCTGTGGCGTCGGACTCCGGCGCCATCCACGTCATTGCGAGCGAAGCGAAGCAATCCATGAGGCCGCAAAGCAAGAATGGATTGCTTCGTCGCTTCGCTCCCTTGCGCAAACGCTCCGCGTTTGTCGCAGGCAATGACGCCTGAAATCCCGTTTGAGTATCGTTTAGGGAATCCGCATGAACCTCACCTTCTCCCCCGCCTCGCCGTTCGCCCGAAAAGTGCGCATCGCCGCGATCGAGACCGGCCTGATCGACAAGATCGAGTTCACCCCCGCGACCGTCGCGCCGAGTCAACCGAACGAGGAATATTCCAAGATCACACCGCTCAAGAAGCTGCCGGTGCTGATCCTCGACAATGGCGACGTCATCCTCGATTCCTATGTCATCGTCGAATATCTCGACGAGCTCGCCGGCGGCGGGAAGTTGATCCCCACCTCGGGTCCTGAAAGATGGAAGGTCAAGAGCGACCACTCCCTGCTGCAGGGCATGCTCGATGCCATGCTGCTGTGCCGCTACGAAGGCATGGTGCGGCCGGAGCCGCTGCGGTGGAAGGCGTGGTCTGACGATCACTGGAACCGCGCGTGGACCGGCATGGCGCGCTTCGAGAACAAGTCCGAGGTGCTGTCGGGCCCGTTCAACATCGCACAGATCGGGCTTGTCTGCGTACTCGGCTATGCCGATTTCCGCTTCGCCGATTGCGGCTGGCGCAAGGCCTATCCGAAGCTGGACGCTTTCCATCAGAAAATGCTGGAGCGGCCGTCGGTAAAAATCTCGGTCCCGCCACCGGCGTAACAACAAAAACGGAGACGGCAGCATGCGCGAGGTTGGCAAAAAATTGCGGCGCCTCGGCTTCGCTGCCGTTTTCATGCTCGCGGCGTCGGCTACGCAAGCGCGGAGCCAAGGAAGTCCGGCTTGCGGTGTACCCGCCGCGCTTGGCGACGGCTGGACGATCGATTCTCCTGAAAGCGCCGGCCTCGATAGTGTACGGCTGTGCGCCATCGCGGCGCGGCTCAAGGAAACCGAAGCTAACGTTCACGCCGTGGTCATCGTTCGTCACGGCAAGCTCGTCTTCGAACAATACTTTGCAGGATATGACGAGCCCTGGGGCCAGGGCGGCGGACAGCACGATTTCGATGCGACGACCAAACACGACATGCGATCGGCCTCGAAGAGCGTGATCTCCCTGCTGGTCGGGATTGCGATCGACCGTAAGCTGATTGCCAGCGCCGATGAGCCTGTCGTTAAATTCTTTCCGGATTACTCCGCACAGAAGTCGCGGGGTTGGGACAACATCACCCTTCGCCACCTCCTGACCATGTCGTCGGGTATTCAATGGGACGAGAACCGCGGCTGGAAAGATCCAAAAAACGACGAACCGCACCTCGGCAACGAAGCTGATCCGATACGCTATGTCCTGTCGAAGCCTATCGCTGCACCGCCGGACACGGTGTGGACCTACAATGGCGGCGGAACGGACCTGCTCGGCAACATCATCGAGCGCGTATCGGGCAAATCGCTGGAGGCGTTCGCGCGCGATACGCTGTTCGCACCGCTCGGCATCTCCGACTGGGAGTGGATGAAGTACGCGAACGAAAAGATTGCCCCGGCCGTCGGCCTTCGTCTTCGCCCGCGCGACGCCGCAAAGATCGGCCAGCTCATGCTAAACAAGGGCGACTGGAACAGCAAGCAGATCGTCTCGGCCAAATGGATCGCGCAATCGGTCACGCCGCGTTTTCAGGCGATCGGCTATTTCAGCGGTCTTTTCTTTTATGGCCAGCAATGGTGGATGGGCCGCTCGATTGCACAGGAGAAGGAAGTGAAGTGGATTGCGGCGATGGGCTCGGGCGGTCAGCGCATTTTCATCGTGCCCGATCGCGACCTTGTGGTGATGACGACATCGGGCCTCTATTTTCGGCCATACCAGGGCGACGCGGCGCTCGACATGATGGCAAACTACATCCTTCCGTCCGTTCGCGACAACAACACGCGCTAATCAAGCGGGAAATAGCATGAGCCTGAAATTTACTGTCGGCGATCTCACCATCCATCGCATCATCGAACAGGAAACTACCTTCCTGCCGGCGCTGGAAATGCTGCCGGGCCTGACGCCGGAAGTGCTGGCGGAAAACCGGTCATGGATGCAAAAGGCCGGTGCGCTCGACGACAAGGACGTGTTGATCCTGTGCTTCCAGTCCTATGTCGTGAAGACCCCGCATCACACCATCCTGATCGATAGCTGCATCGGCAACGACAAGCCGCGGCCGCAGCGGCCGAAATGGAACATGAAGACCGACGACACCTATCTCCGCGGTCTGGCCGCAGCAGGCTTTTCCGTCGCCGATATCGACTATGTCATGTGCACGCATCTGCATGTCGACCATGTCGGCTGGAACACGCGGCTCGACAATGGCCGCTGGGTGCCGACATTTCCGAAGGCGCGCTACGTGTTCGACAAGACCGAGTTCGACTACTGGACCGAAACGCATGCGAAAACGCCCGTGCCGGCGTTTGGCGACAGCGTGCTTCCGGTCGTCGAGGCCAGGCAGGCCGAGATCGTCCGCAGCGATTACGCGATCGGCGACCACACCCGCATCCTGCCGACGCCGGGCCACACGCCCGGCCATGCCGCCTTCACCTTCGGCCGCGGCAAGGACGACGCCGTGTTCTCCGGCGATTTGATGCATTCGCCGTTGCAGACGCGTTATCCGGAATTGTCCGTGAAGTTCGACGTCGATCAGGCGCAAGCAGCAACGACGCGCCGCAATTTCATGGAGCGCTATTGCGACACCGATACGCTGTGCTGCACCGCGCATTTCCCCTCCCCGTCGGTCGGAAAGATCCGGCGCAAGGGCAATGGATTTTCCTGCGAGGCTATATGAGCGCGGACACGCCTACATTCGAGACGCTTTCGGTCGAGCCGATCGACGAGCATGTGGCGATTGTCCGGCTCAACCGGCCGGACGCGTCCAACGCACTCAACACCCAGATGGGGCGCGATCTCGTGCGCTATTTCGAGGATACGGCGCTCGATCCGAAGGGCCTGCGCTGCATCGTTCTCACTGGCACCGGCGACAAGGCGTTCTGCGCCGGCGGCGACCTCAAGGAGCGCCGCGGCATGACCGACGAAGCGTGGACGCGCCAGCACGTCATCTTCGAGCGGATGGTGCGGGCGCTGATCGACTGTCCGGTCCCGATCATCGGCGCCGTCAACGGCGCGGCCTATGGCGGCGGTTGCGAGATCGCAGGATGCTGCGACTTCCTCTACGCATCGGAGAATGCTCGCTTCGCGCTCACCGAAGTCACGCTCGGCATCATGCCCGGCGGCGGCGGCACGCAGACCCTGCCGCGAGCCGTCGGCGAGCGCCGCGCCAAGGAATTGATCCTGACCGGCAAGCCGTTTACCGCGGCCGAAGCCCACGCCTGGGGTCTTGTGAACGAAGTCTTTCCGCTATCCGAGCTGCTGCCGGCGGCGCTGGCGACCGCCTCACATATCGCCCGCAACGCCCCGATCTCCGTCCGCCAGGCAAAGCTGTCGATCCACCGGGGCCTGCAACTGTCCTTGCGGGACGGCCTCGCTTTGGAAATCGAGGCCTATAACCGTATGGTCCCAACCGAGGACCGCCGCGAGGGCGTGCTGGCCTTCAACGAGAAGCGAACGCCCAACTTCAAGGGACGGTAAGGCAACCGCTCAATCGAACAGGCTCGGCGTGTGGTTCACGACCGCGCCTTCGATCGTCAGCATCTTCAGCTTCGTCACCACCCCGCCATTGGCGGAGAAGCCGCCGGGCTTGTTGCCCGCCGCCAGCACGCGGTGGCACGGCACCACGATCGGACAGGGGTTGCGACCCAGCGCCTGGCCGACGTCGCGCGACAGCTCGACGCCGCCGAGTTGCTTGGCGATGTCGCCATAGGTCATGGTCTTGCCCGGCGGTATCGTGCGCGCGATGTCATAGACGCCGCGGTTGAATTCGGGAACGCCGTCGAGATCGAGCACGACATCGGCGAGGTCGTTCGGCTTGCCCTCGAGCAGCTCCACAATCCCGTCGATCGCGGCCTGCACCTTCGCGGGCGGCGGCGCCTCGATCAGGTCGTCATGGCGCTGCTGCAGGCGGGTGCGGGTCTTCTTTTCATCGCCCATCGGCAATTGCACCGACGTGATGCCGCGCTCGCCCCATACGATGCCGCAGCGGCCGATCGCGGTGTCGAATATCGTAAAATGGTGCCCGGTCATGGCTGGCTCCATATTCTCCTGCTCAATGCCACCCAGCTTCCTCTTGGGCCCAAATCTAGGCTTGGAGATTATTGCTATCCACCCGAAACCTGAGGGAACTTGACGGCATGAACAACTTCCGCTGATCTGGGGTTCTCGCCAGCGCCCTTCAACGGCCCTTGGTCCCACCCCACCCTCACGAGATCCCATGCAAACCATAAACGTCAACGGCTATGACATGGCCTATCTCGATATCGGCCAGGGCGCTGGCGACGGCCCGCCGCTGGTCTGCGTGCATGGTTCGCTGTGCGATTTCCGGATCTGGTCGTCGGTGCTCGGACCGCTGACGCGCAGGCACCGGGTGATCGCGCCGTCGTTACGGCATTTTTTCCCCGACCGTTGGGACGGCGTCGGCGAAACCTACTCGACCGCGCAACACGTCGACGACGTCATCGCCTTTATCGAGAAGCTGGATACCAGACCCGTCAACCTGATGGGCCATTCCCGCGGCGGGAACATCTGTTTTCGCGTCGCGCAGCGGCGGCCTGACCTGTTGCGCAAGCTGATCCTGGCCGAACCCGGCGGCGAGCTCGACGCGACGCTCGATCCTGCCTACAAGCCCGGCCCCTCGCCGCTGGCCGCTCAGATCGCGGCTTCCGCCGAGGCAATCGTCAAAGGCGACATCGACGGCGGCCTGCAGATCTTCCTGGATGCGCTGGAAGGGCCCGGTGCCTGGAGGCGCCTGCCGGCGACGCCGAAACAGCTTTTGCGCGACAACGCCACGACACTGGTCGGGCAAACCCGCGACCAGCGTCCGCTGCTCTCCAGGGCGGATGCAGAAGCGATCACGACACCGACGCTGTTCATCGGCGGCGCCAACACCAAGGGCGCGTTCCCGCGGGTGCTGCATGCGCTGGCGGCCAACGTAAAGGGGTCGCGCACCGAGATAATCCCGAACGCCACGCATCCGATGTTCGAACAGGCGCCGCAGAAATATTGCGAGATCGTTTTGACATATCTCGCGGAGAATTGATCGCCATGCAGAGCTTGAGCGTCAATGGCTATGACATTGCCTATCTCGATGTTGGCCGAGGTTCCGACAACAGCCCGCCACTGGTTCTCGTGCATGGCACACTCGGAGACTTCCGCACCTGGAACGCCGTGCTCGGGCCGTTGTCGAGGAAGCACCGTGTGATTGCGCTCAGCCTGCGGCGATTTTTCCCGGAGCATTGGGGCGGCGTCGGCAACGACTATCTGATGGCGCAGCACACAGCCGACGTCATCGGCTTCATCGAAAAGCTGAATGCCGGGCCGGTCGATCTGATCGGCCATTCCCGCGGCGGCCATATCGGATTCCGGGTGGCGCAGGTGCGGCCGGATCTGTTGCGCAAGGCCATTTTTGCCGAACCCGGCGGCGATCTCGAACCATCACTGCAACCGACAAGTCCACCGCCCGGCCCGGTGCCGCCGGGTCCGCGCGTTCCGGTCGCAGCCGAGATGGTGCGAAACGGCGACATCGACGGTGCGCTCGCCCTCTTCGTCGATGGGATCGACGGTGAAGGCGCGTGGGCGCGGTGGCCTGCGGCGTCACGACAGCAATTGCGCGACAACATCTATACGCTGCTCGGCCAGGTCGGCGAAAACCGCAAGCCGCTTCTGAAGAGCGAAGCGGAATCGATCAGGACGCCAACCTTGTTGATCGGCGGTGGCGACACCAAGGGCGCGTTGGCGGTGATCTGGCGCGTGCTGGCCGAACATATTCCGGGCGCAAAGACTGCGGTGATCCCGGGCACCCGTCACTGGATGTTCGAACAGGCGCCGCAGGAATTTTGCGACGTGGTGCTGGAGTTTCTCGCGGCGTAAACGCCTCGCCCCGTTTACTTCTGATCCAGCCGCCACGCGCCATCCCAATCGGCGGCGGGCGGATTAGCCTGAAAGTTCTCGACACGTTGCGCCATCGCTTTGGACGGTCCGTCGCCGGGGACAGCCTTGAGCGCCGCCTCGAAGGCCCGGCGCGCATCATCCCAGCGGCGCGCCCGATAGGCAGCGAGGCCCTCGGCGTACCGCGCCAGCAGTTCAAGTTGCTTCTCGGTCAACTCGCCCTTGCGCCCGATGATCTCGAACACCGCTTCGGGACGGGTCTGGCCCGCGACCACCAGCCGGTCGATTTCGCGGGCTTCGACCGCGTCGCCGGCCGAGAGGATCGCAGGCTCCGACGCCAGCGAGTGACTGCCGTAGAACTTGTTGGCGTTCTCCAGACGCGACGCCAGATTCACCGCATCACCCATCACCGTGTAGCTCATCATGAATTCCGAGCCGATGCTGCCGACCAGCACCTCGCCGGTTGCAATGCCGATGCGCACTTCGCAGTCGCTCGGCACGGTGCGCACGCCGAGCAGTTCGGGCAATTCGGTCCGCAACGCGGCGCCGCGATCGGCCATCTCGACGGCGGCAAGGCAGGCCAGCCGTGCCTGCTCGCTATGCTCGGTAAACGGAGGCCCCCAATAGGCCATGATCGCGTCGCCGATATACTTGTCGATGATGCCGCGATGGCTGCGGATCGGTCCCGACATCGTCGACAGATAATGGTTCATCACCTTGACGAGGCCCTGCGGTGTCGTGCCTTCGCTGAGGCTGGTAAAGCCCTTCATGTCGCAGAACAGCACCGTCATCACCCGCCGCTCGCCGTTGCTGGCAGCCAGCGATTGCGGGTCGATCAGGCCTTCGACGACGCGCGGGTCGACATAGCGGCCGAAGGTTTCGCGCAGGTGTTCCTTGTGGCGCAATTGCTCGACCATGTTGTTGAACGCCGTCGTGAGCTGGCCAATTTCGTCGCGCGTGGTGACATCGATAGAGGCATCGAGCCTGCCGGCTTCGACGGCGCGGGTGCCGTCCAGCAACCGCCGTACCGGCCGGGTGATGCCGATGCTGACGAAGAACGAAAACAGAAGCCCCACAACGGATGCCAGCACCGTCAGGATCACGGAGATGACGGTCGCCGTGTTCTGGTCCCGCATCGTTATCCTGGCGTCGGCACGGACCTGCGCCAGCATGTCCGTACGGATTTCCTCGATCCTTTGGTTGAACTCGTCGCGAAGCGTGTCGGACCGGACCATGGCGGCCCTCGCTTCCGAAATCTTTCCGGCTTCGAGCAGCGGCAATATACGCTTGTACTCCTCACCCAGATAGCGGCGGAGGTCGCTGGCGACTTGCTCGATCCGGTCATCTATCCGGCCGAGCTTTGCGTTGTCGGATTCAGTCGAGGGGTCATCGATGATCGCATTGATCAGGGCGCGCGCGGCTTCCGCTTCCCGATCGATTTCCAGCCCCTTGCCCTCGTAGTCCTTTTGTCGATCCGCAAAGCCGGCATCGTCGGGCGGCGATTGTGTCCTGGCGGCCACCATGCGGCGCAACGCAAGCGCCTGCTCCAGCGAACGGACATTCATCCGGGCCAGATGTCCATAAGCCTCGACATATTTGGTGCTGAGCTCGTCGAGCTGATGGGCAATCTTGCGCGTCATCACCGTCGACAACGCCGACGTGATCGCCATCAGAAAGATCAAACCGATGGCGATGCCGAGTATCCGCTTTCGGATGGTCGGCCGCAGCATGGTCGTTTGGTCTAAAAGGACGGGCATGATCGGGAAACGGGATGAAGCGACAAAAGCCAAAGCCCGGCCGATCTGGCCGGGCTTGTTGTTTAGCGCGCGCCGGTAAAATAAGCACGATCCCGCGCGCCAAAATTGAGCGGAATTTGGTCGTAGCTACCCCTTCCAGACGCCCGCCGGCTGACGCACCGCGATATTGAGCCTGTTCCAGACATTGATATTGGCGATCGCCAGAATCAGCGCCGCGAGCTCCGCCTCGTCGAAATGCTTGTCGGCCTCGCTCCAGACCTCATCCGGCACCGGATCGGGCCGGTCGCTGAGCCGGGTCAAGGCTTCCGTCAACGCCAGGGCCGCGCGCTCGCCTTCCGTGAAATAGGGGGTGTCGCGCCATGCTGCGACCGAGAACAGGCGCTCATCGGTCTCCCCGGCCCGTTTGGCGATCTTGGGGTGCATGTCGACGCAGGCGCTGCAGCCATTGATCTGGCTGGCGCGCAGATGCACCAGCTCGAGCAGCTTTTCCGGCAAGTCCTTCTTGGTCAGTTCGCCCAGCGCCTGCAGCGCCTTCATGGCATCGGGGACGACCATGACCGGGTGATTCATACGGGCGTGCATCATTTCTACTCTCCATGGGTTGTTCCGTTCTGACGCCGCTTACCGCCGATTTGCTGTCACATCGGCGCGCTTTCGTTCGTCATAGCCAAGACGGAACGCGACATGGGAATGTGACCGATGCAGGAAATAAATTTGGACGAGAAAAAGTTTCTGGCTGAACAATTCGAGGCCAACCGGGCCCGCCTGAGGGCGGTGGCCTACCGCATGCTGGGCTCGACCGGCGAGGTCGACGATGCCGTGCAGGAGACCTGGCTGCGGCTGAGCCGTTCCGACACCAGCGCGGTCGAAAACCTCGGCGGCTGGCTGACCACGGTTATCGCCCGCGTCTGCCTCGACATGCTGCGCTCGCGCAAATCGCGGCGCGAGGAACCGATGGGGCCGCATGTTCCGGAACCAGCCGCTGACGATGCGCATGGGCGCGATGCGGAAATGGCCGATTCCGTCGGCGCTGCGCTGCTGGTGGTGCTGGAAACCCTGGCGCCGGCCGAGCGGCTGGCCTTCGTGCTGCACGACATGTTTGCCGTGCCGTTCGAGGAGATTGCCCCGATCGTCGACCGCACGCCATCTGCTGCGAGGCAATTGGCGAGCCGCGCCCGCCGCCGGGTGCAGGGCACGCCGGCGCCGGACGCCGATTTCGGCCGGCAGAAAAACATCGTCGACGCCTTCCTAAAGGCCTCGCGCGAAGGCGACTTCGAAGGGCTGCTCGCGGTGCTGGATCCCGACGTGGTCGTGCGCGCCGATCAAGCGGCGCAGCGGTTCGGTTCGCTCGCCGAAATCCGCGGCGCTACCGCGGTTGCAGAGTTCTTCAAGGGCCGCGCGCAGGCCGCCAAACCGGCGCTCGTCGACGGCGCTCCGGCGCTCGCCGTTATCTTCGGCGGGCAATTGCGCATCGTGGTGCGGCTAACCATCCGCGGCGAGCGGATATCAGCGCTCGATGCTGTGGCGGACGCCGAACAGATCGGCGAGCTCAACGTCACCCTGCTCGCGTGAGTAGGGTCATTTCTTCGTCGCGGAAAACACGATCGCCTGAATCGGCATCCGGCCGGGATCGCCGAATTCGCGGCGAAATTCCTGCGTCAGCGCGTCGACGATGCGTTCCGGATCGACGCCGCCGCGCGCCCGCACCTGATCGATCAGCGGGTTACCATGGACCGCTGCGCGCGCGAAATTCGCGGTGTCGGGAAGCTCGCGCTCCTGTCTGATCACGGCGATGCCGATGTCGTCGAAGCCGGCCGCGATCAGATACTCCTTGATCGGATCGATCTGATGGCAGGAGAACGGCACGCTGTAGAACTGCGGCGGATCGGCAGGGAAGAAGCGCCCCGCCACCTCATGCGCGATGCGGCCAAACGAGTTATACCGATGGGAGTCCCAGACGCTGAGCACATAGCGTCCGCCCCGGGCGAGCACGCGATAGGCCTCGGCAAAGGATCTTGCCTTGTCGGGAAAGAACATCACGCCGAACTGACAGGCGATGGCGTCGAAGCTTTGATCGGCGAAGGGAAGCGCGATCGCATCTGCAGGCTGGAATTCGACCTGCTCGCCGGGCCGAAATTTGGCGCATGCAATATCGAGCATCGGCGGATTGAGATCGGTCGCGATCAGTCGCGTGTCATCAGGCAGTGCATCACGCAATTTCCGGGTGACGATCCCCGTGCCGGCGGCGGTTTCGAGCACCCGCGCCGGGCGGCTGGCGGCTACGCGCCTTGAGATATCGGCTGCATATTCGGTGAAGATGATCGGGCCGAGGCCCTCATCGTAATACTGCGGGATGTTGCCAATGAAGCCGGCTGCATCGCTGCTCATTGCGGACCTCCGATCGCCCCTTGGCGCAGCATAGTCCCAGGCACCCGCCGCAGCACGCCGATCCTAGAACCTTGACCGGGGTCGGATCTCCTCCTATTATTGAATTCGGAATTCCGTATTCGAAAATGGACAGCCGGCATGATCCCATTGGATCCGCTTCCCAACCTGATCGACCAGGTCTATGCCCGGATCCTCGAGGCGATCACCGATCGTTCGCTGCCCCCTGGACATCGCATCCGGCAGAACGAGCTTGCGGAAAAGCTCGGCGTCTCGCGCCAGCCGGTCTCACACGCGCTGCATTTGCTGCACCGGCAGGGGCTCGTCGCCGAAAGCGGCCGGCGCGGCTTTGAAGTCACCCGGCTCGACCCGGAGCGCATCCGCCAGCTCTACGAGGTGCGCGGTGCGATCGATGCGCTGGCGGCACGGCTGGCTGCTGAGCGGGCCAGGTCCGATATTTCAGGTCGCGCGCAGCTCGACGCCGCGCTGCAGGCCGGACGGACCATCGACCGAAATACACCACTCGCGCGGCTGATCGCACTCGATGTCGACTTTCACAGCGCGATCTATCGCCTCGCGGGCAATCCCGCGATCGAGGAAATGATCGCGCCGCAATGGCCGCATATGCGCCGCTCGATGGCGACCGTGCTCGCCGAACTCGATTACCGCGAAAGCGCCTGGGCCGAGCACGAGGCGATTGCAGCGCAGATCTTTGAGGGCAATGCGAAGGCCGCGGAAGCCGCGGCGCTGGCGCATGCGCAAACGGCGGGACGGATGACGGAGGAGAGACTGAGGGCGACGGATCGGGCGGCGTGATGGAAACGCCGTCGTTCCGGGGCACGCGAAGCGTGAACCCGGAACCTCGAGATTCCGGGTTCGGTGCTTCGCACCGCCCCGGAATGACAACAAAATAAAAACCAAAGGAGGAAACACCATGAAACTGACGCCGCAGCAGATCGAATTCTTCAACCGCGAAGGCTGGCTGTTCCTGCCCGAGCTGTTCAGCCCCGAGGAAGTGGCCTATCTCGCGCGCGAGGCCGAAGGCATCTACGACGCCAACCGCCCGGAGGTGTGGCGCGAGAAGAGCGGCGCGCCGCGCACCGCCTTTGCCGCGCATCTCTATAACGAGGCGTTCGGCGCGCTCGGCGCCCATCCCCGCATGATCGAGCCGATCGAGCAGCTCTTCGGCGAGAAGGTCTACATGCATCAGTTCAAGATCAACGCCAAAGCCGCCTTCACGGGCGACGTCTGGCAGTGGCACCAGGATTACGGCACCTGGAAGCGCGACGACGGCATGCCCGAACCGCGCGCGATGAACATCGCGATCTTCCTCGACGAGGTGATGCCGATCAACGGCCCCTTGATGCTGGTGCCGAAGAGCCAGCACGCCGGCGACCTCAAGGCCTCGCATGACCTGGAGACCACCTCCTATCCGCTGTGGACGCTCGACGAGGCGACCGTCACCCGGCTGGTGAAAGAAGGCGGCATCGTAGCCCCCACCGGCAAGGCCGGCGGCATGCTGATGTTCCACGGCAACCTGGTGCACGGATCAAGCGGCAACATCACGCCCTATCCGCGCAAGATCGTCTACCTGACGCTGAATGCGGTTTCAAACTACATCCGCACCCCGACGCGGCCGGAATATATCGCGCACCGCGATTTTACGCCGATCCAGACGGTGGAGGATGACGCGCTGCTGCGGCTTGCGCGTGCCCATCGCCAGGCGGCGGAGTAGTTTGAAGTCATTTTAGAACACTCGTCATGCCCGGGCTGAAGCGCGAAGCGCGTCTTCGCTATGCCCGGCCATGGCGGAACAATCATTGCTGCCGCGCTACCTGTTAGGATTCTTCTCATGAACCTTCATCGCCTCCTCAACGCCCGCCTTGCGGCCGGCAAGCCGGTTCGCGTCGCGCTGATCGGCGCCGGAAAATTCGGCTCGATGTTCCTGTCGCAGGTGCCGCATACGCCGGGACTCGAAGTGTCCGTCATCATCGACCTCGATCGCGATCGCGCCCGCGAAGCGTGCCGTACCGTCGGCTGGGACGAGGCGCGGATCGCACGAACGGCTTTCACCGATGACGGAGCGCGCGCGATTGCCGGCGGCGCAATGGACGTCGTGGTGGAAGCGACCGGTAACCCAGCCGTCGGCATCCGGCATGCCCGCGCGGCGATTGCGGCCGGCAAGCATGTCGTCATGGTCAATGTCGAGGCCGACGTGCTGGCCGGACCGCTGTTGGCCGAGGAAGCCCGCAAGGCCGGCGTGGTCTATTCGCTGGCCTATGGCGACCAGCCGGCGCTGACGGCGGAGATGGTGGACTGGGCGCGCGCGACCGGCTTTCGCGTCGTCGCCGCCGGCAAGGGCACCAAATATCTGCCGGCCTATCACGACGTGACGCCGGACGGTGTCTGGAGCCATTACGGGCTGACGGCCGGCGAAGCGCAATCGGCCGGCATGAATCCGCAGATGTTCAACTCGTTTCTGGACGGCACCAAATCCGCGATCGAAATGGCAGCGATCGCGAACGCGTGCGGGCTGGACGTGCCATCGGATGGCTTGCTGTTTCCGCCCTGCGGCGTCGACGATCTGCCGCATGTGATGCGGCCGCGTGACGCGGGCGGCGTGCTGGAGAAGGCCGGCCTTGCGGAGGTCGTGTCGTCTTTGGAGCGCGACGGCCGTCCTGTCTTCCGCGACCTGCGCTGGGGTGTCTATGTCGTGCTGGAAGCGCCGAACGATTATGCCGCCGATTGCTTCAGGCAGTATGGGCTGAAGACCGATGCCTCGGGTCGATATGCGGCGATGTACAAGCCGTATCATCTGATCGGCCTCGAACTGAATATTTCCATCCTGTCGGCGGCGCTGCGCAACGAGCCGACCGGACAGCCGCATGATTTTCGTGGCGACGTCGCAGCGGTCGCAAAGCGCGATCTGCGCGCCGGCGAAATGCTCGACGGCGAAGGCGGCTACACGGTGTGGGGCAAACTGATGCCGGCACGAAAAAGTCTCTCGGCCGGCGCGCTGCCGATCGGACTTGCCCATCGCGTCAAGCTGAAGAACGACATCGCCCATGGCGCGGTGGTGCGCTGGAGCGATGTCGATGTCGACGAAAACAGCGACACCATCAAGACGCGCCGGGCGATGGAAGCGGCGTTCTCCGCGCGGTGACGATCGCGCAACGCGTACCGGCGGCGGCTGGAAAGTCCACCACCTTGCTATGCGTGACGTTGAATGGCGTTGGTCGCCGAACGCACTCGCGCTGCGGAATTACTGCGATGCGGCATTTCCGATTAGCTTGCCGCGCATCGCTCCCGGTCTTGGCCTTTCGTTGGCTGAAGCAGCTCAAACGCTCGATATTTAGGCAGTCCTTCGCAACTGCGGCGGAACCAGAACCCTTGATTATCAATCACTAGTTCGTCATCCTGCCCGCAGGTCCATAAAGCCGGGAAATTGATTGCATTCGAAAAACCAAGAGCCTTGGTTTCAGGGCCCACATTCCTAAACAACAGTCCAGCACCGGCCATCGGTAAGAAGACGACACCAGATCGTTGTCCCTTGGTTCGGTATCGGCAAAAACATAGAGGGAGAGCAAATGAAGCGTCGTGATTTCTTGAAGGTGGGCGGCGTCGGTCTTGCCGCGAGTGCGGTGGCCGCGCCTGCGATTGCGCAATCGAATCCTGAAATAAAGTGGCGGCTTGCGGCAAGCTGGCCGAAGTCCCTCGATACACTTTACGGCGGTTGCGAATACTTCACCAAGCGCGTCGCCGACATCACTGATAACAAATTCCAGATTCAGCCGTTCGCCGCAGGCGAAATCGTGCCGGCGTTGCAGGTGCTCGACGCGGTCTCGAACGGCACCGTGGAGATGGGCAACACCGCGCTCTATTACTATTGGGGCAAGAACCCGGCCTTCACCTTCGGCACCTCGTTGCCGTTCGGCCTCAACACGCGGGCGCATATCTCCTGGCTGCGGTTCGGCGGCGGCATGGATATGCTCAACGACCTTCTGAAAGAATATAAGTGCGTGGGCGTTCCGACTGGCAGCACAGGCGCGCAGATGGGCGGCTGGTTCCGGAAGGAAATCAAGTCCGTTGAGGATCTCAAGGGCCTGAAATTCCGCGTCGGCGGCTTTGCCGGCACCATCATCGCCAAGGTCGGCGGCGTACCGCAGCAGATCGCAGCCGGCGACATCTATCCGGCGCTCGAAAAGGGCACCATCGATGCAGCCGAGTGGGTTGGCCCCTACGACGACGAGAAGCTCGGCTTCGTGAAGGTCGCGAAGTATTACTACTATCCGGGCTGG
>NZ_PYCN01000001.1:20000-892469 GCF_003062295.1 Bradyrhizobium algeriense
CTTGCGATGAGCGAGCGCCGAAATGATCTGGAGATTAGGAATGAGAGCCCGCAAATTGCTTTGCAGATCCCAAACTCGGATCGATCTCCTCTTTACGATGTCAGATATCACGCACGTCACTGTCCATCCGGACAATGCGTGCGAAGTGATGTTTCGCGGACGATATGAAAAGCGCTTTGTTAGCAGGGCACTTTGTCGATCTTCAATTCCATCTGGTGGAGCCAGACGGGATCGAACCGACGACCTCATGCTTGCAAAGCACGCGCTCTCCCAGCTGAGCTATGGCCCCGTACCAGAAGACGAATGCTTTACGTCGATTATTGAGACGTAGTGCGCTCGATCAAAGTGGTGGGCCTGGGAAGACTTGAACTTCCGACCTCACGCTTATCAAGCGCGCGCTCTAACCAACTGAGCTACAAGCCCCTAACACGAGGGGCCGCAATGGCGCGCAGCCGGCTCACGCCAGATGCATCGCACAAGCGCTAAGCCCCTGGCGCGTGTTCGTCCGCGAAGAAAGAGAAACGTAGACGGCGAAATCCCGCCAATGCAGCTCAACAATCCTGACGATCGTTGGCCACTGATGTTTCTAAAACGGTTCGATAGAAGCAAGCTTCTGAAGAACCATCCTTAGAAAGGAGGTGATCCAGCCGCAGGTTCCCCTACGGCTACCTTGTTACGACTTCACCCCAGTCGCTGACCCTACCGTGGCCGGCTGCCTCCCTTGCGGGTTAGCGCACCGTCTTCAGGTAAAACCAACTCCCATGGTGTGACGGGCGGTGTGTACAAGGCCCGGGAACGTATTCACCGTGGCGTGCTGATCCACGATTACTAGCGATTCCAACTTCATGGGCTCGAGTTGCAGAGCCCAATCCGAACTGAGACGGCTTTTTGAGATTTGCGAAGGGTCGCCCCTTAGCATCCCATTGTCACCGCCATTGTAGCACGTGTGTAGCCCAGCCCGTAAGGGCCATGAGGACTTGACGTCATCCCCACCTTCCTCGCGGCTTATCACCGGCAGTCTCCTTAGAGTGCTCAACTAAATGGTAGCAACTAAGGACGGGGGTTGCGCTCGTTGCGGGACTTAACCCAACATCTCACGACACGAGCTGACGACAGCCATGCAGCACCTGTCTCCGGTCCAGCCGAACTGAAGAACTCCATCTCTGGAGTCCGCGACCGGGATGTCAAGGGCTGGTAAGGTTCTGCGCGTTGCGTCGAATTAAACCACATGCTCCACCGCTTGTGCGGGCCCCCGTCAATTCCTTTGAGTTTTAATCTTGCGACCGTACTCCCCAGGCGGAATGCTTAAAGCGTTAGCTGCGCCACTAGTGAGTAAACCCACTAACGGCTGGCATTCATCGTTTACGGCGTGGACTACCAGGGTATCTAATCCTGTTTGCTCCCCACGCTTTCGTGCCTCAGCGTCAGTATCGGGCCAGTGAGCCGCCTTCGCCACTGGTGTTCTTGCGAATATCTACGAATTTCACCTCTACACTCGCAGTTCCACTCACCTCTCCCGAACTCAAGATCTTCAGTATCAAAGGCAGTTCTGGAGTTGAGCTCCAGGATTTCACCCCTGACTTAAAGACCCGCCTACGCACCCTTTACGCCCAGTGATTCCGAGCAACGCTAGCCCCCTTCGTATTACCGCGGCTGCTGGCACGAAGTTAGCCGGGGCTTATTCTTGCGGTACCGTCATTATCTTCCCGCACAAAAGAGCTTTACAACCCTAGGGCCTTCATCACTCACGCGGCATGGCTGGATCAGGCTTGCGCCCATTGTCCAATATTCCCCACTGCTGCCTCCCGTAGGAGTTTGGGCCGTGTCTCAGTCCCAATGTGGCTGATCATCCTCTCAGACCAGCTACTGATCGTCGCCTTGGTGAGCCATTACCTCACCAACTAGCTAATCAGACGCGGGCCGATCTTTCGGCGATAAATCTTTCCCCGTAAGGGCTTATCCGGTATTAGCACAAGTTTCCCTGTGTTGTTCCGAACCAAAAGGTACGTTCCCACGCGTTACTCACCCGTCTGCCGCTGACGTATTGCTACGCCCGCTCGACTTGCATGTGTTAAGCCTGCCGCCAGCGTTCGCTCTGAGCCAGGATCAAACTCTCAAGTTGGACTTGAAACTTTAAACCGGCTGATCACAACGTTTGACGAGGTCCCACCATATTTATCGCCTGCGATTCACATCGCGGACGACGATGGTGTAACCTATGTAAACGTGTACCGCCGAAGTCTTTCGTCCAGCCTCGAAAGATGAAAACCGAAGTTTTCAAGTATTCGAGACTACGCAAGGACTCCGCCGTCCACGTTTCTCTTTCTTCATCTTCACTTGTCAAACAGCCCGGGATCGCTGGGATCCCACCCTTCCACTTCTGGAAGGTTCCCGCAGACCTCATCCGACGACAAATAACAACCGACTGTTATCGGCTGTTGAGTCACTCATCGTAATGAGGAGCTTACGGGGCGCGAATAGATGCGTTGGCCTCGGGGGCCAATGCATCGCCGCGCTCAGTGGCCGGGTTATAGGCCCGCCCGATCGGGGTTGTCAACGGCCATCGTCAACAAATTGTCGCATCACGTCGAAGAAATTTGCGACGCCAAGAAGTCCCTATATTTGGGGGCTTTGGCCGCACTAGAGCCACAATCCTGCGACGTTCTGACTATAAGGTATGCATTGAATCACCGGATGTCAGTGGGGGCTGCCGGTGGTCATCTACCCGGGACAGGCAATCTCGATGAACCCGTTGCCTTTCCCATGCGGCCGAGCAACTTCGAGAGATCTGCACAACCATTGACGTTCGAGACTCTGGCCGGTCTTCTTCTGGCCTCTGATTCACGAATCAATATGCGTGCGGCACGCCATGCTCCGGACTAGCGCCCTTTAAAGGGCGGAAACGTGGGGTCGGATCGGGCGAGGGTCTTGTCGGATGTGGTTGGAATTTGGGGGGGATACAGGGTTGAGCCAGAAGGCGCCACGCGGGAGCGGCTATGGACGCGAGACCGGGATCATCGATCTCGGTCACGAGCCGCCGCTTTCCGTCGATGGCTCCGAGGCCGCGGTGATCGATCGCCGCCGTGTCTCCGTACAATGGTTTAGCGGGACTATCCTGACCGGTCTGTGCGGCGCGGCTCTCATCGGCGGCGCCGTTTTTGCGTCCCTCGATGGCGAAATGACCTTTGCCAAGGTTCCCGAGCGGGTTGAGGGCGCGCTGCGCGGGGCGTTCGGCGCCAACGATCGCACCGCCACCCTGCACAAGAGCGACCGCCTGCCGCCTCCCGGCGAATCCAGCGCCTCGCGCAATGTGATGCGGGTATCGACCGTCACCCGCGTCGGCAACCGCGACGTGATGCGGGTGCGGCCGTTCGTCCGCATCTCCGGCAATCTGTCGATGACGACGAGCGATCTCAGCTCAAAAATCCCGCCGTTCAACGCCCAGCGCATGCTGACCGATGTCGGCACCACGACACAGGCCGCTTCCGAGGATCCGAACAATCCCGAGGCCGTCGAACCCGACGCCGAGGTTTCCTTCGTTACCAAGGATCTCGCAACGGTGCTGCCGAAG
This sequence comes from Bradyrhizobium algeriense, assembly GCF_003062295.1. Taxonomy (GTDB): domain Bacteria; phylum Pseudomonadota; class Alphaproteobacteria; order Rhizobiales; family Xanthobacteraceae; genus Bradyrhizobium; species Bradyrhizobium algeriense. Next base: position 23,572 of record NZ_PYCN01000001.1, read on the forward strand.
GCGAAACTCGCCGCCGTGGTCGCGCTCGACGAAGTCCTGATGCGGGTACGGGATGCCGCGAACTGGCGCGGCTCGGGCGGCGTCCGCTACACGTCGCTTGCCAATGCCGCAGCCGACGCCGGCGGCGTGCAGTCCGATCTCAAGCTCGCCTACGCCACCGAAGGCAACGTCTCCGATCCTTATGCCGGCTTTGAAACCCGCGTGGTGCCGGAAAACGTCACGTTGCTGCCGAAGACCAAGGACCAGATCACCGGCGGCAATCCGTCCGGCGAACGCGTTCACGTTGTGAAGAAGGGCGACACGATCGCTTCGATCCTGCGCGATCTGGGCGCGACACCCGACGAAGCCAGGGCGGTTGCGTTGACCCTTGGCCCCCGCGGCCGTGACGGCGGGCTGAAGGAAGGCCAGAAGGTCCGCATCCTGATGGCGCCCTCCGGCCTTGGACCCGGCGCCCGGCTGCAGCCCTATCGCGTGGTCGTCGCCAACGACACCACCGTCGAAGCCGTCGCCGCACTGTCGGACGTCGGCAAATACGTCGCCGTCGACGTGCAGAGCATGAATACTGTCGCCGAGGCCGCTGCCAGCAAGGACGACGACGATGACGATGAAGATGATGGCAGCGGCGTCCGGCTCTACCAGAGCATCTATGAGACCGCCATGCGCAACAAGGTGCCGGCTGCCGTGATCGAGGACATGGTCCGGATCTATTCCTACGACGTCGACTTCCAGCGCAAGGTGCAGCCCGGCGATTCCTTCGACGTATTCTTCGCCGGCGATGACGAAGGCACACCCAGCACCGAAAAGACAGAGGTGCTGTTCGCTTCGCTCACCGTCGGCGGCGAGACCAAGAAATACTATCGGTTCCAGACGCCTGACGATTCCGTCGTCGACTTTTACGATGAGACCGGCAAGAGCGCGAAGAAGTTCCTGGTGCGCAAACCCGTCAACAACGCGATCATGCGTTCGGGCTTCGGCGGCCGCCGCCATCCGATCCTCGGCTATACCAAGATGCACACCGGCGTGGACTGGGCGACCCCCTACGGCACGCCGATTTTCGCCTCCGGCAACGGCGTGGTCGAAAAGGTCGGCTGGGAAGGCGGCTACGGCAAATATGTCCGCCTGAAACACAACAACGGCTACGAGACCGCCTATGGCCACATGTCGGCGTTCGCCAAGGGCATGGAGCCCGGCAAGCGCGTGCGCCAGGGCCAGGTGATCGGCTTCGTCGGATCGACGGGCATGTCAACCGGCGCCCATGTCCACTACGAAATCCTGGTCAACGGCCGCTTCGTCGATCCGATGCGCGTCAAGCTGCCCCGAGGCCGCTCGCTCGAAGGCGCGATGATGGCGAACTTCGAAAAAGAGCGCGACCGCCTCGATGTGCAGATGAACAACCGCGGCAGCGCGGCCCGCGTTTCCGAAGCAGCCGGTGCCGCGCAGCAGACGCGTCAGATCAGCCGCTGAGCCTTCGATAAAATCTTGAAAATCGGATGGGGCTTTTCACGCCCCGTGTCGGATTTATGGCAGCGGCACAGCGCTTTTTGCGACAGTTTCGTTTGCCAAACGGCCAGCCGCGACAAATACTGCCTCCCATAAAAACACTGGGAGGACGCGTCATGACGAGCAGGCTTGCGCTTTGGGCGACTGTTGCGGCGATCGTTGCAGGCACCACGGCCGGCGCCTCGGCGCAGACCTATGAGGTCACCAAGCTCGTTCCCGGCTCGGCGTTTCATGGCGTGCACGGGCTCGGGATCGACAAGTCCGGCCGCCTGTTCGCCGGCAGCGTCGCGGGCGCCGCGCTCTATGAGGTCGATCGCAATAACGGCACGGCGAAGATTGCGGTGCCCTCCCCGGAAGGCATGTCCGACGACATCGCGTTTGCGCCCGACGGCACCATGGCGTGGACGGCCTTCCTCACCGGCGATCTCTATTCGCGCAAGGGCGACGGCCCGGTCAAGAAACTCGCCTCCAGCCTGCCCGGCATCAACTCGCTCGCCTTCCGCAAGGATGGACGGCTGTACGCGACCCAGGTTTTCCTCGGCGACGCGCTCTATGAGATCGACGTCGAGGGCGTAAAACCGCCGCGCAAGATCATGGAGAAGATGGGCGGCCTCAACGGCTTCGAATTCGGACCCGACGACATGCTGTACGGCCCGCTCTGGTTCAAGGGCCAGGTCGCCAAGGTCGACGTCGACAAGGCCGAACTAAGCGTGGTCGCCGACGGCTTCAAGATTCCGGCTGCGGTTAATTTCGACTCCAAGGGCAATCTCTTTGTGGTCGACACCGCGCTCGGCCAGTTGGTGCGGGTTGATCCGAAGACCGGCGCCAAGAAAATGGTAGCCCAGCTCAAGCCCTCGCTCGACAATCTCGCGATCGACGACAAGGATCGCATCTTCGTCTCCAACATGGCCGATAACGGCATTCAGGAGGTCGATCCGGAAACCGGCGCTGCCAAACAGGTGATCATTGGCAAGCTGGCGCTGCCCGGCGGCATCGGTGTGGTCTCCGATGGGGGCAAGGACACGATCTACGTCGCCGACGTCTTCGCCTACCGCACCGTGGATGGCGCGACCGGCGAAGTCTCCGAACCCGCCCGCATGCATGCCGACGGCGTGACGCTGGAATATCCGATGAGCGCGACCGCCAAAGGCGACGACGTGCTGCTGTCAAGCTGGTTCACCGGCACGGTGCAACTGATCGACCGCAAGACCGGCAAAACCAAGGAGATGCTGCACGACTTCAAGGCGCCGCACGACGCGGTCAGGCTTGGCGACGGCAGCATTCTCGTCAACGAACTTGGCAGCAAATCGCTGGTCCGCGCCAGCGGCGAGCACGGCAAGGACCGCACCGTGGTGCTTGGCAACCTCGAAGGGCCGGTCGGGCTCGCCGCCGGATCGGGCGGCGCGGTCTATATGACCGAAGCCTTTGCCGGCCAGGTGTCGAAGGTGGAAGCCAACGGCGAGAAAGCCGTGATCGCCAAGGATCTGAAGGGACCTGAAGGCATCGCGCTGGCGCCCGACGGCAAGCTGATCGTCGCCGAAGTCGGCGCCAAGCGGATCATTCAGATCGACCCGGCCAGCGGAGCCGTCACCGAAATCGCCGCCAACCTGCCGATCGGATTGCCGGCCGCACCTGGAGGACTGCCGAGCAATATTCCGACCGGCGTGGGCGTTGGGGCAACGGGGGTGATCTACTTCTCGTCGGATATCGAGAACGCGATTTACAAGGCGGTGAGGAAGTAGCCGCGCTAACGGGCCGCAGCCTCTAGCGAGCGCTGTTGGCGCAGATTAGAAAGACGATTCCCAGCGCCGTAAGACCGAATGCCACGGCCGCAAGCGGCAGCAGCATGTCGATGGCGGCCTGCGTGCCACGAAGCCGGCCGCCCCAGACCACGAAGTCGCCCCTCCTCCAATCGCGCAGTGAAATGCTGTTCGGATGCCGCTCGTTGGGCATCCGGTGCCTGCTCCAGACCAGGGACAGCGACCAGGGCAGCATCACGGCGACCAGCAGCAGGACACTCACCATCGCGAGCGGAAGCCCGATGTCACTTTGGCGGTCGAACAAGATCCAGGCCGCGGCGGCGAACCAAACGACAAGACCGACCGCGGCGCGGTAAATGCCCGGGGGAAACTGATCGAACACGGGTGCGTCGCGGGTAACGAGTTCCCTGGTCATGAAAGCGCCTCCTGCCTCGGGATCGGGAAAATTTCTACCGGAGCACGCCCCTGCTCAGGCACCAACCGAGCGTGGCCACCCCGGTTTCATCAAATTTTCCGCCCGACCGCGGAACCGGCACGCGGTTATCCGGTTGATTTGCATAGGAAAACCTTCAATGGAGGGTTGCCATGGAGAACTGGACGAACGCAAAATTCTGTGACGTCGCGAACTTGGTCCTTGGTGCGGTTCTTTTGTTATCGCCCTGGATATTTGGGTTCGACGCCGGAATGGTCTCTGCGAATGCTAATATCACCGGTCTCGTTATCGCGGTCCTTGCGGTCGCGGCACTGGCGGCATTCGCGGTCTGGGAAGAATGGTTGAACCTGGTCGTCGGACTTTGGGCTCTGGTTTCGCCCTGGGTCCTGGGCTTCCAGGGAACCACCGCGATGACCGTGCATGTGGTGATCGGCGCGGCCGTGGCGATCCTGGCGGCGATCGAACTCTGGATGATGTCCCAGATCCCGCCTCGGCTGACGACAGGCCGCTGAGGCCAAACTTTTGGATAAGCCGGACCGGCGCTGGACAAGTCTGCCCCGCGCCGGGCCGGTGAACGGACTCGAACGGTGCGGCGACAGTGGTTTGTGCGTCACCGCTCCGGAATTCAATATTGCACTTGTTGCTACCGATCCCGGTCCGACCGTGGAGGCGATGACGGCCTGCGCTCGAACTGGTTCATCGGTATGGTGCAACTGAGCGGCAAGACGGAGGAGATGCTGCACGGCTTCAAGGCCCCGCACGACGCGGTCAAGCTCGGCAACGGCAGCATTCTCGTCAACGAACTTGGTAGCAAATCGCTGGTCCGCGCCAGCGACCTGGCGCCCGACGGCAAGCTGATCGTCGCCGAAGTCGGCGAAAAAACGCATCGTATCGATCGACCCGGCGAATGGCGCCATCACCGAAATCGCCGCCAACCTGCCGATCGGATTGCCGGCCGCACCTAGCGGACTGCCGAGCAACATCCCGACCGGCGTCGGGGCAACGGGGTGATCTACTTCTCGTCGGATATCGAGAACGCGATTTACAAGGTTGTGAAGAAGTAGGCGAGACGTCTGGAGCAGGCGTCGCCGTGAATCCGAAAACAACGGCCTCAGGATTGACGACGCTATGCAAGCGTCATCAATCCAAGTGATACCGCAATCCGCCCACGGACCCGATTTGCTCGGCAATCTTCAGACAGTGGGCAATCTGTACCGCAGGGTTCGCGGGACGCGTAAGCGATGACCAATCCCCAAGCGCTTTCGAACCCGTTGATCTCAATACTGCGGCACTACCCCATGGACGGGAGGACATCGCCGGCATGATCGTCAAGGCGTCCTCCGATCAGTTGGCCATCATTTCACCGTCATGCCCCACATCAGGCGATCAGTGCCTGCGCGATCTTGAAGCGCTTAGCGACCTGACCCGGTTTGTCCGCAGGCCTCTCCACAGAGCGTACGAACACATCCACAGCCGTGTGGAGATCCGCCGCGTTTTTAAAGGCGGAAAACCTGCCGGCTTCCGCGATGATCAGTTGGGTGTTGAAAGCCGGGTCCATCAGCCGTTCCACACTGTGATGGCCTCCAACGCCCACGATGCGGTTAAGCTGGAATAGCCCCACGCTATCTTCGCCGTGTGTATTGTGTGCCCTGGGATTGAGGTTGGACTCACCGATCGCATTCGCAAGCGCCGCAATCTGCTGGTCTCGGCCATAGCCGGCGGCGGCGAAAGCTTTCAAAATCAGACCGGCAAACTGCCGGTTAGCGGGAGCGACGCTTGGCGGCAACGTGATTCCATCGATCGCGACGGCTCCAACTGCGCCAGGCTGGTCAAGCCATCGTACCCCTGCGATCTGGCTCGCCGGGAACGGCGTCTTGCCCACCTTCTTGCTCTGGTTGCCGCCGAGCAAAAAGACTTTCTTCTTGTCTGGAGAGAACTCGAGAAAGAAGCCGACATGTCCGGTGCCTCCGGTCGTCCCCGGCATGGGCGAAAGAACGACGACGGCTCCACGCGGGATGGTGGCCGACCGCAATGGAAAGTCGGCTCCCCATTTTTTCCAGCTAATCGCCGCTGCCGCCTCTTTCGGCACGCTCGCCTGGACGATCGGGTTGTCACACCTCTTCATGCAATGCGCCGCGAACGCGCCGCACCATGCCGGGGGTGGATTGGTGTTGGGGTTGCCACCAAAATCCGTGTCCGCAAAATACTTGCTGATTACAGCATTGTGCGTACCTTCCCTGACGCCCTCCGCTTGGGCCTGCTCTGCGATGGCCATCCAAGGCGCGCCGCCGGCGGTCACTTCCGGAATCATGTCCGGCCGGTGCTTTTCAATTCTGGCCAATGCGGCGACAAGCAGCTTCTTGAGCGTATCTTCCGCGACGTCGACAACCGATTTTAGCGTGCTCGGATTCGCCTCTGTGCCGAAGAAGACCGTAGGAAGGCCGGAAAGTTTCTCCCGCGCCTTGAACAACGCTGACAGTTCTTCGGCCGTCATGACGGCCTTGAGCACTTCCTTGATCGAGGTGTCCGGCGGGGTACCTGCGTCTTGCGCGTCGAGAATGGCGATCGCCGCGGCCGGGCTGTTCGTCACATGCGCAAAGAACATGTCGAGGAAGCTTGCAACGAATGGGTCCTCCGCCGTGGCCTTTCCGGCGTCGAGGCGAATTTTGCTCATCGCCTTTCCGTGGACGTGCTGGCGCCAGGCCGCGGCAGGGATCTGAAGCACCGAATGGTCGCGATCGCTCGCGCGGGCATCGCTGGCAAGCGCACCGCCGTTATCAGTAAAATCCTTCCATTCGGCGACGGTGACCTGGAGTGCTCCGACGCCGTCGGAGCCAGGAATATTCTTTCCCAAATTCCTGATGTCCGTTTCGTAGAGCGCCCGCGCGATCAGAAAATCGGCCGAAACCACCCAGGGCCGGATCGACACCGCGGGCGGCGCTCCCTCCACGGGCTTCGTCTCATCGTTGAAGAGGAGTTGGACGTTGACGCACTCCTGAACGAAGGCGGCAACATTGAGCGGCGGTCGGCTCGCATCATCGGTCCGGTCCTCACAGTCTGACTTGAGGACCCATCCCTTCAGCGCATCGTCGTTCGGAGCTCCGAGCGCGAAGAATAGAAACGCGTCCGAAGCTCGAATGGGATCGCCAAGTTCCCGGTTCGAGAACAACAGATCCTTGGATACCGAGTCAGCGGTAGGCTCCGACCGCAAGTCGGTCATCACCCCATGTTTTACGAAGAAAGTCATTTGATGCCCCTGGATCTAGCAGGCCGGTATGGTGGTTGGAGCCGGCTGTCCGCCGCCCGGAGCCGCCGGCGTCTCCGCCGCCCGTCGACGCGCATAAAGCCCCAGCTCCCTCATCAGGTCTGGCGTTACCTGCGAATTCATGCTGTCCGGCAACTTGCTCAGCTTGCCGGCAAAGCAACTCCGTCGCACCAGCGCAATTCTGTTTCGCGAATCGCTGAGTGTCGCGGCCGCCGGAAGTTCACCACTCAGTGGCACTTTGTTCAGCAGAGTTACCAGGAGTGCAACATCTGGACCCGTCACAAAGGTCCTGCGCTCGAAGGCATTCAAGGTTCCGGTTGGGCACGGAGTCAAAGCTATAATTGCCCTCCGTTCCCTGTCACTGCCGATCTTGCCGTCGAGCTTCGAATTCTGAGTGTCGGTTTGCTCCCAAATGTTCAGGAGAGCCTTCGTAATTCCGGTGATCTGGGTCAGCTCGCTCTGCGGCGCGCAGAGACCGACCAGAATGTTGTCGATGACTTCGGGTGTGTAGGTCAGCCGGTTAGCCGGATATCCGTCAATAATGGTCTCGGCTCCGGGCACGGTTTTGACCCTGTCAACATCCGGTGGCTTTCTTTCAACAAACCTCTCGCGCGGTGTGAACGGCACGCCAACCGTGGGGAGCACGGGACCAGCACCGGGTGCAATCCCGGTCTGTTTAAATACGGTCACCGTCGAATTGATGTTCGCCGCAATCGTCATCGGCATGCAAATCGACAGGTAGGTTCGCATCGTGTGGATGGCCAACGGCTTGTTGTCGATCGACGACGAAAACCTAAGCAGGTCCTGGCGAAAAGCGTGGCGATTGCCTATCACTACAGTCTGCACTGTCGTGTGATCGACCTGCAGCAGCAGCGAATTGAAATTGTTGACCGTACTGGTGGCCAACCCAAAGGCTGCCGAAATCGCGGCCAACCCGACCCCACTGACGCCCGCTATGTTCGGATTGGTGAGCGCGTCTACCGCGAAACGCACCGCGCTTATCTCCGCGAGGATCGCCGCGTTCTCACGCCTTTTCTGATCAAGCCACGCCAAGTATGAATCGCAGCGCGCGTCGATATCATTCAGACCAGCCTGGACTATCACCGGCCAGGCGTTCGCTGGGACGACCTGCGCGCAGCCAGGCGCGTCGGCACCGATAGAAGAAATTGATTGGCGGCAGAGATAATCCAGATAGATGTTCTGAAACTCGGTGGCTGAAGCAGTCTCCGCCGTATAGAGTTGAGTCCCGATACCGCCGCGGAAATAATTTCGATCGTTCGGATCGCACCCGCTCAACAACACCGCCAATGCAACGCAGCCCGCAACGATACCCGCACGCATCGCACGCTCCCACATCTCCCGCACAAATCCCTTGCAATTCGCGAGCGAGAGCGTGGCGGCAAAAGCGATAGAAACTGCCGTGTGGCGCATGATGGCGATCGGCCCATCGTGACAAGCACGAGCGAAGTCGCGGCCCCGCGGGGCTTTCGCTCGCGGCGGTTGGCTCTTACTGGTTGGGTGATCGGCTACGCGCACGCAATATCTCTCAATGCTCTGGTTTTGATGGTTCAATGTCCAAATGCTTCTGCCCGTCATGCTCGCCGGCGGCTGCATTCAAATTGGAGGCGACAATCGCAAAGGCGCGCTGCACATCGTCGACCACGTCGCGCCGGCGGGTGTTGATGTTGCGCACCAGGACCCGCCAACGCGCGTGTTCGCTGGCATCGGCGCTTTCACGCCAGAAGCGCAGAATGAAAACCTGATCGGGCAGTGGTCGCTGTGAGTCCATGCGCCGACGGTTGCATGGCCTGAACTCGGGACAATCCTGCGATCGTTCGGGAATTGTCGTCGTCGGCTCACGGCCGGTCCACGATCCGATGCCCGGCGGATTGGCTGCGGATCACGGCAAGGTCACGGCGCGCCCTGGGAAAGCCGCGGGTTTCGCCCTGCCCGGATTTGGTCGACGGTGAGTGTGGAGTTTGCTGGGTAAAGCTGCCGTCCGGGGCCGGGCGGCTAGTTAGCGCTTAAATTGCAAAAATCTGCTTCTCGTCCCGACCGATCAGGCGCGCGCGCAGGCGCTGAGCGTTTTCGGCATTATGCAGGTTCCTGATCTCTTCGATGATCGCACCTGTCGCCGGAAGCGGCGAAATGCCGAGCTCCTTCCGGATCAGGCCGATCCAATGATCGTAGTACCTGATGGCATCGATTCGTCTTTCATCGAGCGCGAGCAGGGTCAGGAGATGCCGAACCAGCTCTTCACGATAGGGATCGAAGCGCAGCGAATGACGGGCGAGCTGGATCGCGTCGTGGTAGTAACCACAAAGCCCGAGATGACGAACCATGATCATGGCCGACTGGATGAAAAGGGAGTGAAGCCGCTCGCGTTCTTCCAGGATCCATTCGGCATCTTCGCCGTCCAGAAATGGCCCCTCGTACCGATACAGAACCGCGAGAACCTCCTTCATTCTCGATGGTTCCGGCTGGGCCTCGAGCCCGCTGAGCGTGCTCCGTGCGGCGTGAAGCAACGCCCAAGTGTCAACGTCCAGCCACGGTGTCTTCTCAAGAATGGTCTCGGGGCCAACGGTCCTCAAACCATGGCCGTCCTGGTATTCGGGAGACGACGCAAGCAGCTTCCGCAGCCGCCAGACCGCAGAGTTCATGGCTCGGCGCCCCCTCTCGGTATCCAGCTCCGGCCAAAACAAGTCGATAAGCCGCTCGCGGCGATGCGGACGATCCGGAAACGTGAAGAGGAATCCAGCCAATCGCCGCCCGGCTGGACCGAGATCCGACCAAATCTGTTCGTTACTACGGGTAACTCGACTGGCGCCGAACAAACTAACGCTCAACACGGCCGTCCCTCCGCGCGCGAACACGACTAAAGAGCACACCTAAAAATGTCGTCCTGGCTTTCAGCCATTCCAGTTCAAAATCGCAGCCTCAATTTAAAATTGTCGATTCTCAAAAAGCGCGCGAAGTCAAGGCTTCCCCAACAGTCCAAACCAACGCCGGCTCCTAGATACTCACGCCACGCATCGCACGCCCCCTTACTCTCCGTCAGGGATTGTGGGGAACCGGCATGAAGTTGTTCAAGGAGAATCTCACAGCCCTTACGAGATGACGCGATACGTGCGTCTTTTCAACAACACCCTCTTTTCGTGCAAGGGCCCGACACACCGTGGCGTTGCGGTATCAGGAGGTGCTTCGTGCGGGCGCGAGCGCGTTCGTTTTTCCTTCCCACGGCCCCAATTTTTCATCGGCGGCCGGGGAACTGAATGGGAGTGGACTGTTTGATTTTGATCGGCGAGCCCTTGATGGAGGAATGTCATGGCAAGCCTGTCGGGATCAGAGCGCATTACCCGGGACGACGTCATCAAGGCGATCGGCTCCGCCGACGACGTGACCATCGCCCAAATGATCGCGACCGGTGCGACGGTTGAGGAGCTGGCTGAGGCCCAAGCATGGCTCGCGAATGACGAGCCGATGATGAATGCAGGCCGGCCGCTGGCGACGGGGCGGGTTCGCGAGCTCGTCGATATTCTCTCCGAGCTTGAGCCTGACGATGATGACGACCCCGGGTCTTTCACCGGACCTTCCATCACGCAAGGCTGAGATGCCCCGGCGCGTCGCGTGTCGGAGCATCTCATTTAGGTCAGGCCGACTTACGCTTCTAGCGTCAGTTCAGCTTACGCTTCGACACCGGCGCTTCGAACTGCGCGATCTCGGCGGTCTGCGGCGCCTGGCCGTTGAAGGTCAGCACGTTGCCTTCGCTCGAGATCACGACGCGGTCGCCGTCGGCAATCTCGCCGGCGAGGATCATCTCGGCCATCGGATCCTGCAGATTGCGCTGGATCACCCGCTTTAGCGGCCTTGCGCCATAGGCGGGGTCCCAGCCCTTGGCCGCCAGCCAGTCGCGCGCCGCGGCATCGAGCGTCAGCGTGATCTTGCGATCCTCCAGCAGCTTCTGCAGGCGGGCGAACTGGATCTCGACGATCCGGCCCATCTCGCTCTTCTGCAGGCGGTGGAACAGGATGATCTCGTCGACGCGATTGAGGAATTCGGGCCGGAAATGCACACGCACCATGCCCATCACCTGCTCGCGCACAGCCATCGTATCCTCGCCCTCCGGCTGGTTCACCAGGAATTCCGAACCGAGGTTCGAGGTCATGATGATCAGCGTGTTGCGGAAGTCGACGGTGCGGCCCTGGCCATCGGTCAGGCGACCATCGTCCAGCACCTGCAGCAGCACGTTGAAGACATCCGGATGCGCCTTTTCGATCTCGTCGAACAAGACGACCTGATAGGGCCTGCGCCGCACCGCTTCGGTGAGCGCGCCGCCCTCGTCATAGCCGACATAGCCGGGAGGCGCGCCGATCAGCCGCGAGACCGAGTGCTTCTCCATGTATTCCGACATGTCGAGGCGGACCATCGCGGTCTCGTCGTTGAACAGGTACTCGGCCAGCGCCTTTGTCAGCTCGGTCTTGCCGACGCCGGTGGGACCTAAGAACATGAACGAGCCCATCGGGCGGTTCGGATCCTGCAGGCCGGCGCGCGAACGGCGCACGGCGGTTGCCACCGCACGCACGGCTTCGGCCTGGCCGACCACGCGCTTGCCGAGCTGGCCCTCCATCTTCAGGAGCTTGTCCTTTTCGCCTTCCAGCATCTTGTCGACGGGAACGCCGGTCCAGCGCGACACCACCTGCGCGATGTGGTTGGCGGTCACCGCCTCTTCCATCATCTCGCCGGCATCTTCTTCTTCGATGTCTGCCAGCTTCTTTTCCAGTTCCGGAATCTTGCCATAGGCGAGCTCGCCCGCGCGCTGGAATTCACCGCGGCGTTGCGCGTTCGCCAGTTCGATGCGCAAGGCGTCGAGCTCGCTTTTCAGCTTCTGCGCGTCGGAGAGCTTGTTCTTCTCCGCGCTCCAGCGCGCCGTCAGCGCCGCCGATTTCTCCTCGAGATCGGCCAGTTCCTTTTCCAGCGCCTGCAGGCGGCTCTTGGAGCCGATATCAGTTTCCTTCCTCAGCGCTTCCTGCTCGATCTTCAGCCGGATGATTTCCCGATCCATCAAATCGAGTTCTTCGGGCTTGGAATCGACCTGCATCTTCAGCCGCGCCGCGGCCTCATCCATCAGGTCGATCGCCTTGTCGGGCAGAAAGCGGTCGGTGATGTAGCGGTTCGACAGCGTGGTCGCGGCGACCAGTGCGGAATCGGCGATGCGAACGCCGTGGTGCTGCTCATACTTGTCCTTCAGCCCGCGCAGGATCGAGATGGTATCCTCGACCGTCGGCTCGGAAACGAACACCGGCTGAAAACGTCGTGCCAGCGCGGCGTCCTTTTCGACATGCTTGCGGTATTCGTCGAGCGTGGTGGCGCCGATGCAATGCAGTTCGCCGCGCGCCAATGCGGGCTTCAACAGGTTGGACGCGTCCATCGCGCCGTCAGCCTTGCCGGCGCCGACCAGCGTATGCATCTCGTCGATGAACAGGACGATCGAGCCTTCGGCCGTGGTGACTTCCTGCAGCACGGCCTTCAGCCGCTCCTCGAACTCGCCGCGGTATTTGGCGCCCGCGATCAAGGCACCCATGTCGAGCGAGAGCAGCTTCTTGTCCTTCAGGCTTTCCGGCACGTCGCCGTTGAGGATGCGCAGCGCCAGGCCCTCGACGATGGCGGTCTTGCCGACGCCGGGCTCGCCGATCAGCACGGGATTGTTCTTGGTGCGGCGGGAGAGCACCTGGATGGTGCGGCGGATTTCCTCGTCGCGGCCGATCACGGGATCGAGCTTGCCGTCGCGCGCGGCCTGCGTCAGGTCGCGGGCATATTTCTTGAGCGCGTCATAGGCATTTTCGGCCGTCGCGCTATCGGCGGTCCGGCCCTTGCGCAGCGCTTCGATCGCCGAATTGAGGTTTTGGGGTGTGACGCCGCCCTTGCCGAGAATCACACCGGCCTCGCTGCCCTTCTCGAGCGTCAGGCCCAGCAGCAGCCGCTCGACCGTAACAAAGCCGTCACCGGCCTTCTCGGCGGCCTTTTCCGCCGCACCGAAGGCGCGCGCCATATCGGGCGCAAGATAGATCTGCCCGGCGCCGCTTCCCGAGACTTTCGGCAGCTTCTTCAGCGCATCCTCGGTCGCCTTGAGGATCGCGCGAGAGTTACCGCCGGCGCGGTCGATCAGACCGCCAGCCAGCCCCTCACTATCATCAAGCAGTACTTTGAGCATATGCAGCGACGAGAACTGCTGATGTCCGTCGCGCACCGCCAGCGATTGCGCAGACTGGACGAAGCCGCGCGCCCGCTCGGTGTATTTTTCAATATTCATGTCGTTTACTTCCCTCGGCCTGCCGTCCCCACCCGGGCGCGATCAGCAAAAGTGGGTACCGGTTTTGCGTCCGATCGCGCCCCAAAATTATGTTTGGCGCGTGACTTTGACGCGAAACCGCACACACTTTCGCGGGTCACGCGCGTAGGCATGATTACGGCATCTTCATTGGGTATCCGCGAACCGCATTGACATTTCTCAACCGGCCGCGGTTCGTCGCCCGCTTTTCAGGCTTGACGCAAATGTGGGCATCACGGCGCAAAACGGAAGAGGCCCGGTCACAAATTCGGGAGCGGTGGCGCACGACAACGGAATCCCTTAATAAGCCGCATGCCTGCCACAGCCCCGCCTGCCCGGATCACCGGAATCTATCGCTACCCCGTCAAGGGCCTGACCCCCGAACAGCTTAGCCGCGCCGAGCTTAGCCCCGGTCAGACGCTCCTGGCCGACCGCCGCTACGCGATCGAAAACGGCCCCTCCGGCTTCGATCCGGCCGAGCCGAAATGGTTGCCGAAGCCGCACTTCCTGATGCTGATGCGGGACGAATGGCTGGCCCGCCTGCGCACCCGGTTCGACGATGCGAGCAACGTCCTCTCGATTAACCACAACGGCCGGATCGTAGCCCAGGGCAATCTCGCAACGCCCGAGGGCCGGCGGACAATCGAGAACTTCTTCGCCACCGCCTATGCCGGCCAGATCAAGGGTCCGCCAAAGGTGCTCGAAAGCCCGGGGCACAGCTTTTCGGACCTCGCCCGCAAGGTCGTCTCCATCATCAACCTCGCCAGCGTCCGCGCCATCGAGAACATGGTGGGCGCGCCGGTCCATCCGCTTCGCTTCCGCGCCAATCTCTATGTCGAGGGCTGGCCGGCCTGGCACGAATTCGACCTCCTCGACCGGACGCTTTCGATCGGCGACGTGAGACTCAAGGTGGTGAAGCGCATCGTCCGCTGCGCCGCCGTCAATGTCGATCCGGATACGGCCCAGCGCGACCTCGCCATCCCCCAGGCGCTGCAGCGCAGGCTCTCTCACGCCGATTGCGGGATCTATGCCGAGGTGATCACGGGCGGCACGATCAGCGACGGCGAGGTGATCGCGGCGGAACAGCCGGAATTGTTCTGAGGTAATTCGGGCGGCTCCATGATTTCTGGATCCGGCCACGTAGCCCGGATGGAGCGCAGCGCAATCCGGGATTCCCTGACCGCATACGACTGCCCCCGGATTTCGCTCCGCTCCATCCGGGCTACAAGGCTCCTCGCTCCGCCGTCACTGAGATGCACGTTCGTATTCTCGCGGCTCAATGAACCCGAGGCTTGCATGAACCTTTCCCTCCTTAACGAGGGAGCAGGGAATGCCGGGTGCTTGCTGCACCCGCGGTCTCGTGTGCAAGATGGAGATAGAGGCGCACACGAGCATACAGGTACAGCCGGAGCACTCCGGCATCCCCTGCGCAATGGTTTGACGGCTTATGCCGCGCTCTCCCTGGAGACGAATTCGTCTTGCCTCCATCGCTGCCGGCTTGATGGCTCAATCGATCCGGTTGGATCAAATTCGCCACCGGCAGCTTGGCACCAGCCACGGGTGTCGGGACCACACGGTTTTGCCGTACGCGTCAGCGCCGTACGTCCTGCACGCCGGATTTCGCTCACAAGATAACTTGCCCTGCGACTCCATCTGCGCGCCGGCGCCATCGCGTCCACCGCATCCCATCCCGCGTTCGTGACGATCGCGATACGCCCCTCTTGCCGGGACGAGACGGGCGGAAATAGCCACTGATTTGGGGCGACGGGGAAGCGAATTATTTTTGCCAAGGAAACTGGACGACCCAAATCAGATTGAAACTGTTCAGTAAATTAGATTTTGCGCGCAGCGGGTTTTTGGGCGATCGCATGCAGGAGCGAAGCGGAATGCAGCCGACTTGCCCGACGGGCGACTCATTATTGGGATTAAAAGCTCGTAGGTCCTCGGCGTCGCCTCCCCGATCATTTTGAGTTGACAACGCGCGTTGCCGCGCCATCATCATGACCGGGTCGATACACCCGCCGCCTGCGCCCTTCGGGGATGGTGAACGTATCAATCTATCTCCGCGCCCTCGCCATTGGCGAACGGGTCGGCAAGGCAGGCACCGATCTCCTCCGTTCGTCGATAGAGAGGTGCTCTCATGCGCGATTTCCGCGATGCGAAAGTCATGGCGCATTCCCTGCGCGATGCCTTGAAGACCAGGGCTATGGAGATCACCCATAGCGAATCCCTGGAGCTGATCGCGAAGACGTTCGGCTACGACAACTGGAACATCCTGTCCGCCAAGATCGATACGGTACAGCCACGCCCCGGGTCGACTGCCGGCCACCAGGGCCCGACGCCACCAGCGGTGCTCTATTGTTCCTTCTGCGGCAAGAGCCAGCATGAAGTGAGAGCGCTGGTTGCCGGCCCGACCGTGCTTATCTGCGACGAATGCATCGATGTGTGCAGCGACATCATCGACGAGCAACTACTCCGGCTTATCGAAGGCGATCAGGAGAGCGCTCGGGCCATGTCCACCGAGCGGCTGTCGTATTATGTGGAGCACGCGAAGAAGGGAGAGCAACGCAATCGTCTCGTCCTGCAACGTATCGAGCGAATGCTTGCGCTTCGACGCAGCGCGGCACCGGTGGATGATGATATCTTGACATCGTCCGGCATCATTCATTTGAAGAACAAGACGGTTGACGAACTTCTGGCCATGCAGAAGTTTCCGCTGGACCAACTGAAGCGGTACGAACAGGCTCTGCGCACGGCAACGCCCGTGCTCAATGAACGGAAGCCATGATCCGTTCAGGAGCCATTGCCAAGTCCCGGCCAAGTCCGGACTACAGTGCTCTCCGGGAGCACGAGTCTGGAATTGGCCCCTGCAGACCTGAGCGGGCAGCTCGACGATGTCTTCCTTCTGGACAGAAACGGGCGGTCCGCCTCAGCGAGCCGACCGCCACTTTTGAGCGCGAACGGAACCTCGATACGGATCAACCGGAGTTGTGACCACGATCACATGGATCGCTCGACTTCTGGCGCATTGTAATGGCGTTATTGATATCCGTTGAGGTCCGGATGCACTGCACGAATTGCGCAGCCGAAGTCCCGGAGCAAAGAAAATTTTGCGGACAGTGCGGAGCGGCGGTGGTGCGGCGCTGTCTGACCTGCGGCGCGGCAAACCCTGCCCTGAACAAGTTTTGCGGCGACTGCGGAACCAGATTGCGCGTGGATTCTCCCGCAGCGGCACCGACGGCCCGGGACGCGCGCCCGATCGAGCGCCGGCAGCTTACGGTACTGTTTTGCGACCTGGTCGGATCGACTGCGCTCTCCGCGCGGCTCGATCCTGAAGACTTCGGCGCCATCATCGCCGACTACCGGCGCTGTATTACTGAAACCGTTGCCAGCTTCGACGGCTTTGTCGCGCGACATCATGGCGACGGTGCGGTGGCATATTTTGGCTATCCTCACGCACACGAAGACGACGCGGAGCGCGCCGTTCACGCCAGCCTCGCATTGGTGCAGGCGGTCGCCACCCTGCCCGCGAAGGAAAAGTTGAGCGCGCGCGTCGGTGTCGCAACGGGCGTCGCGTTGGTCGGCGATATGTCGGAAAGCGCGATTTCCGAGGAGCATGGCATCCTCGGCGATACCCCGAATCTTGCCGCCCGGCTGCAATCGCTCGCGCAACCCGGCGCCGTCATTATCTCGGATCGCACAAAGACGATCGCTGGACCGCAATTCGAGTATCTCGATCTCGGTAAAGTCGAGTTCAAGGGATTCGTAAAGCCAGTCGCGGCCTGGCAAGTCGCAGGCAAGACAGCAGTGACCAGCCGATCGCATGCTCTCCAAAGTAGCGATTTGCTGCCGCTGATCGGTCGTGATGAAGAAATCGAGCTACTTCTGCGCCGATGGGAGCGGGCCAAGAGTGGCGAAGGTCAGGTGGTGCTGCTCTCCGGTGAAGCGGGAATCGGCAAATCACGGCTCACCATCGCGCTGCTGGAACAGCTTGCTCGCGAGCCACACATACGCCTGCGGTTCTTCTGCTCGCCGCAGCATACCGACAGCCCGCTCTATCCGGTGATCGGCGAGATGTTGCGCGCCGCCGGCTTTGCTCACGATGACAGCCAGCAAGCGAAAATGGACAAGCTTGACGCGCTGCTGGCGCAAAGCTCGACGCCTTCAGAGGATGCGGCGCTGTTTGCCGAAATGCTGTCGCTGCCCAACGATGGACGCTACCCTCCGGTTGAAGTCGAGCCGCAGCTCCGTCGTCAGAAAACGCTGAAAGCGCTTGGTTCGCAAATCGAGGTGCTGGTGCGGATCAATCCCGTGCTGATGATTTTCGAAGATGCGCATTGGGCCGATCCAACCAGCCTCGAATTGTTCGCCCGGGCGGTGGACTGGGCCGTGAGCCACCGGCTCCTGTTACTTGTCACTTTCAGGCCGGAATTCAGTCCGCCCGGGATCGGACGGCCGCACGTGACTGAGCTGACCCTCCATCGGCTGGCGCCGCGCGACATCAATTTCCTGATCGAGCGCATCGTCGGCAACCGATCGTTGCCGGCGGGCATCCGCCAGGACATCATCGAGCGCACCGACGGCATTCCGCTGTTCGCCGAGGAGATGACCAAGGCGGTGCTGGACGCGGAGGGTGAGAGTGATGCTCAGCGGGCCTTCGCAGGCGGACCAACGCCTGTTGTGGCGGTTCCGGCAAGCCTGCAGGCTTCGCTGATGTCGCGGCTCGACCGGCTCGGCCCGGCGAAGAGCGTGGCGCAGGTCGGCGCAGCGATCGGCCGGGCATTTCCCCACATGTTGCTGGCCGCGCTCGTGCGAAAACCAAAGGAAGAACTGGACGCCGACCTCGACCGGCTCATTGCGGCGGGTTTGTTGTTTCGGCACGGCACCCCGCCGTATGCGAGCTACCTGTTCAAGCATGCGCTGGTGCAGGACGCAGCCTACAGTACGCTGCTGCGCGGGCCAAGGCGCGTGCTGCATGCGCGCATCGCCGAAATCCTCGAAAGTCAATTCGCAGAAATCGCCGAGAGCCAGCCCGAACTGCTGGCGCGTCACTACGCAAAGGCCGACCTGATCGAGAAGTCAGCGCGCCTGTGGGGCAAGGCGGGACAGCGCTCACAGGAGCGTTCGGCGCTGGTCGAAGCCGCAGAGCAACTCAGCCACGCTCTGGAACAAATCGCAACCTTGCCCAGCACGCCCGACCTGCGGCGCGAGCAGATCGTCTTACACGTCGCGCTCTTGAACACGCTCATGCATGTCAAGGGATATGGCGCGCCCGAAACGAAGGCTGCCGTAGCTCAGGTGAGAGCGCTGATCGAGCAAGCGGAGCGGATCGGCGAACCTCCCGATGACCCTTCGTTGCTGCTCTCGGCTCTGTTTGGCCAGTGGATCGTCAACTTCATAAACTTCAATGGTGACGTTGCGCGAGAGCTTGCAGCGCGATTTCTGGCCCTTGGCGAGAAGGAGGGAACGGCGGCACCGCGCATGATTGGACACCGTACCATGGCGAGCACGCTCGCGCTTATGGGAGACCTCGTTGATGCCAAGGCGCACTACAATGAAGCCCTCGCCCTTTACCGCCCCGCCGAGCACCGGCGATTGATGACGCGATTTGGCCAGGACCTCCGGGTAACGTGCCTGGCCTTTCGTTCGATGGCTTCGTGGCTGCTCGGTTACCCCGAGGCTGCGCTCAAGGATGCAGAATGCGCGCTAGCGGAAGCGCGCCAGATCGAGCACGCCGCCACTTTGATGTTTACGCTGAATTTTCCGATTCTTATCAATACCTACTGCGGGAATTACCACGCGGCAAACGAGCGTCTCAAAGAGCTTGTCGTGTTGGCCGAGGAGAAAGGTGCCCCGTTCCGAAAAGCGGAAGGCGTGTTACGGCGGGGCTATATCCTGACACTCACGGGAGCCGCGAAAGCAGCCGAGATCGTCACGGCGGGCATTGATTTATGGCGGTCGGCCGGATCGACAATATTTACGCCGGAGCACGAGTTCATGTTGGCAATCGCCCATGCCAATTCGGGCCAATTCGACGATGCCTGGCGCTGCATCGACAAAGCAATGACGGCGATGCACGCAACCAAGGAAAGATGGTGCGAGGCTGAGGCGCATCGCGTTGCCGGTGAAATCGCGCTCAAGTCGCCGCAGCGAGACATGGCGAAAGCGCAAGCGCATTTCGAGCATTCCCTGACCGTTGCGCGAGCACAGCAGGCAAAGTCGTGGGAATTGCGCGCGGCCATGAGCCTGGCGCGGCTCTTGAGCGATCAGGGAAAACGGCAAGCGGCACGTGACCTTCTCGCCCCCGTCTACGATTGGTTCACCGAAGGTTTTGACACAAGCGACCTTCGAACGGCCAAGGCGCTGCTCGGCGAGCTTCATTGAGGCCATCCGGCGACCAAGTTCCGGGTCCTGGCACGAAGCGGATCTAACGCTCGCGGCCGGCGATTTCCGCTATCGGGAGAAGCACGGACGTCACAACCGGGCCTTCCGAGCCAAAGCGGACGACGCCGGTGTTTTTGCGGTATAGTTCGGCATTCAGATGAGCGGGATGCCTGCCTTGAGGGTTGAGGTCATGTACAAAGCACCTGGATCATTGCTCCGATCATTACCCCTGACTATCGCTGCTGTTCTTCTCAGCCCGCAGGTGCGGGCGCAACAGGTTGCGGCGGAAACGCCGCAGACCATGCTGGCGGCTCAGATTCGCACGCAGGGGTTTGCCTGTGACAAGGCGCTCGGCGCCACGAGGGACAAAAAGCGCTCGCAGCCGGACCGCGCCGTCTGGGTCCTCAAATGCAGCAACGCGACTTACCGCGTCACGCGCGCGCCCGACATGGCGGCGAAGGTCGAACCGCTCCCGTGAATGAATTGGCTGGAAGCAGGCCTCGTCGGATATCCGCGACAGCGCCACGCCTGGCCGCCTCATGCCTCGATCGGCTGACCGGCAGGCCTCGCCGCCGGGTACATCCAGCCGTGCGGTCGAGCAGGCTTCAGCTGGCGCGCATTTGCCTGCGCCGCGACAAGGTCGACCCGGGACTGGACTTCACATTCCAAGCGCGAGAAAGCCGGTACAAACCACAATCAAGCCGACAATGATAACCGCAAGGAAACTGGAAGAAGTAATATCTTCGCGCATGACGACACCTATGCCTCAATCAGGCAAAGATCATCGAACCATCAATTCATTTCAGGATGTTTTCGTCGCACTCAGAAAATGACTTCATCTGATGGTTCTACTGTTACGTGCCGGACGTCCCACGAAGCATCATCACGGCCGTGAGAGCCCGGTGGCATCGGGATAGGCCTCATCGTACCGCTCAGCGAGACGGATTTCCGGGATGTGGCATGCTTCACACGCGGCTTACGCGCGCAAGATTACAGTTGCGCGCTCCCGGTTGACAATTGGCTTGGCCCCCAGCGGAAATTTGCGCGGAGCATTGCTCATGGAAGATACCCTACGGCTCTACCGGACGCTGCTGGGCAATCGCGCGTATCTGCGCTCGCTCGCCGAGGGCGCAGCTTTCCTCGCCGCCAGCACCATCGCGATATTCGCCGCGGTCACCTATGCCACGGTCCACGCCAGCAATTACGTCACCGATTTTGTGCTGAGCCGCGTTGGCCCCTTCAACGTGCGCTTTCTCTTCATTTACGGGACGTTCGCAGCGTTCGTGATTACGGCGAGCCTGCTGGCCTGGCGACCGAACCGGGTGCCATTCGCGCTCAAGGCCGTGGCGCTGTTCCTGCTGGTTCGCGCCGTGTTCGTGGCGCTCACCCACATGGCGCCATCGCCTATCGATCCGCAGAAGCCGGCGCCGTTCTTCAACTCGATTTTCTACGGCAGCGATCTATTCTTCTCCGGCCACACAGGCCTGCCGTTTCTCGCCGCGCTTGCCTTCTGGCACATCCCGCAATGGCGAATGTTTTATCTCGCGCTGACTGCCTTCTTCGGCTCGGTCGTGCTGCTCGGCCACTATCACTATTCGATCGACGTACTTGCCGCCCTGTTCATCACCCACGGCGTCTTTCAGATTTCGTGCTGGCTGTTTGCCCGCGACTACACGCTATTTCGTTCTTCCGAAAACCAGACTGCCCCACGGCCAAAGCGTGCAAGCCGAAAGGCGTTGGCTCCGGCCGGTAGCGGACATGAGCGCGCTCCCAAACCGTTCGTGCTGCACGTCGTCGGAGACGAAGCGGTGCCGAACGGCCAATCCAAAGCCGACTTCAATCATCCGAACGGATAGGCGCTGCCGTATATTCCATACCCGTCCCGCGATGAAAGCGTCCCCTTCCCGTCAACAACGGGAAGAGGACGCAACGCGATCCGCCTCAGTTCGACGGCATGACGTAGGCGTAGATCCGGCCGCGCGAGACCGGGGCTTCGCGGACGCGGTTGCCGTTATTGCCGGAGATCATGATCGGGTTGCCCTTGGCATCGATGCCGGTGATGACGCCGACATGGCCGCCGCGGCGTCCGCGCGTCATCACTGCAATCGCGCCGACCTGCGGGCCGGAAACGCGCTGGCCGTAACTTGCGAACGAGTTCGCCATGTCCGAGCCGGTGCCGCGATAGCCGGAGTGCTGCAGCACCATGTTCATGAACCGCGCGCACCACAGGCTGCCGCGTCCCGTCGGGTTGCCGCCAAGATAGCGCCGCGCCGTGGCGACGACGTTCGACGAGCTGAAGCTGGACGCCATCGCGCCGCCGGCCGGCGTCACGGTTGAATTCGCTCCGGCGCTTACGTTTGTCGCGACGCTTGCATTTGTCGCGACGCTTGCATCCGTTGCGACGCTTGCGTTGACGTTGGCAAGGCCGCGCGCCTGCATCTGCGCGACCCCACGCTCCCAGCGTGATGTGCGCTCGACCTGCCGCAGCCGGGCGCCACGACGGCCGCGATCGGCGCGCGCCTCCGTGACGGCGCTGGGCGAGCCGAAGCCGCCGGGCGCAACCATCGGGCTGCTTTCCATGAAGCTCGGGTTGGCGCCGGCAAAGCCGCCGGCCTGGATTTGCGCAGCCCCGCGCTCCCAGCGCGACTTCCGGGCCGCATGGCGATGGTGGCGATGGGCGTAATGATGCTTGGCATGATGGCCGGCGTGATAAGCGCGAGCGTGTCGCCCTGCGCCGTGGTGAGGCCGTGCCGAAGCTGGAGTGACGAATGCAACGATGGAAACCGAACACAGTGCCAGCGCGATGAAACGAAGCGACCGGCGAAACGCAAACAACTGACGCATACTAAGCCCTCTGTAACACCCCCAACTTCCCCTTTGCGTTCGTCCACGAACGACCGCGGGCGGCGTTTTGCGTCGCGATGTGACGAGACGAAGATTTCATGTGGCGCTGCGGAAACAATTCCGGGGTGATTCCGCGCTCATTCGATGGCGAAAATGAAACTAAACTGCCGTATTGCGGCCGCGAGAATTAATTGCAATTTTGCTGCCCGGCCACGCAAGGATGTTGCGTGAAAACAAGAAAATGGAGAAGAATCCGAAATGCCCTATGCCGTCGCCAAAGACAGCGTTCGTCTGCACTACGAAGAGACGGGAAGCGGGACGCCGATCATCTTCCTGCACGAGTTCGCGGCCGACCACACCAACTGGGAGCCGCAGATGCGCTACTTCTCGCGCGGCCACCGCTGCATCGCCTATTCGGCGCGCGGCTATACGCCCTCCGACGTGCCGCCTGACGCCGCCGTCTACACCTACAAGCATTTCTACACCGACGCGCTCGCCGTGCTCGATCATCTCGGCATCGCGAAGGCCCATTTCATCGGCCTGTCGATGGGCTCCTATTCCTCGCTGCAGGTCGGCCTCAATGCAGCCGACCGGGCACTGTCGATGACGCTCGCCGCCGTCGGCTCAGGCTCTGCCATCGAGCATCTCGACGCCTTCCGCGCGCAGTGCCGGGCCAATGCCGAGCAGTATGAGGCGATCGGCTCGGTGGAAGTCGCCAAGGTGACGCGCGAGGCGCCGAGCCGGATTCCATTTTTGCTGAAAGACCCGCGCGGCCATGCCGATTTCTACGCCGCGCTGGCGCGGCATGACGCCAAAGGTTCGGCCAACACCATGCGCAGCTTTCAGGGCGCACGTCCCTCGATCTACACCATGACCGATGCGATCCGGCGCGTGCCGACGCCGGCGCTGATCCTGTGCGGCGACGAGGACGACAATTGCATCGGGCCGAGCCTGTTCCTGAAGCAGCACCTGCCGGCGGCGGGGCTTTCGTTCTTTCCGAAGTCGGGCCACGTACTCAATCTGGAAGAGCCGGCGCTGTTCAACGAGATGGTGGAGCGGTTCATCGCGCTGGTCGAGGCCGGGAGATGGCCGGTGCGGGATCCGCGGTCGATGGTGGCGGCGCCGGTATAGCCCCGTCATTCCGGGGCGATGCGAAGCATCGAACTATGGTGCGCAATTGCGCACCTGAGAATCTCGAGATTCCCCGATGCGCAATTGCGCATCTGAGGTCTGGTCCTTCGGACCATCCCGGAATGACGGCAGTGGCGTCACTTCCCCGCCCCACCCCTACTCAGCAAAAACACGCCCTGCTCGCCGAACATGTTCCAGACCCACCAGGGCAGGTTCAGCGGCACCGGGCGGCCGTAGAGGTCGAGCGCCACCGCGCGCTCCATCTTGACGTTGATCTCGTCGCAGAGCTGCACGAAATCCTTGATGGTGCAGAAATGGATGTTCGGCGTGTCGTACCAGGTGGCGGGGAGATTTTCGGTGCGCGGCATGTGTCCGCCGACGAGCAGTTGCAGCCGCATCTTCCAGAAGCCGAAATTCGGGAACGAGACGATGGCGCGCCGGCCGATCCGCAGGAGATTCTCCAGCACCGGCTTCGGCTGCCGCGTCGCCTGCAGCGTCTGCGACAGGATCACGTAATCGAAGGCATCGTCCGGATAATTGACAAGGTCGGTGTCGGCATCGCCCTGCACCACCGCGAGCCCCTTGGCGACGCAGCGGTTGACGCCCTCGCGCGACAGCTCGATGCCGCGGCCGTCGATGCCGCGGCTCTCCAGGAGTTGCAGCAACTCGCCATCGCCGCAGCCGACGTCGAGCACTTTTGAGCCGGCCGGAATCATTTCGGCGACCATGAGATGATCGGTGCGATACTTGCCCGTGCGGTCGGGCGCTATGCCGCCGAGCGGCAGGGCCGGTTCCTGAACCGCCATATCAACCACCCGCACCATTGGAGAGCCCACGCGCCTTGCCGGCCGATTCCAGGAAGGCGCGGGCAATGTCGAAGAACTCCGGCACGTCGAGCAGGAAGGCGTCGTGGCCGCGATCAGTCTCGATCTCGGCGAACGACACCCTCGCGCTGGAAGCGTTCAGCGCATGCACCAGCGCCCGCGATTCCGAGGTCGGGAACAGCCAGTCCGAGGTGAACGACACCACGCAGAAGCGGGTCTTGATGCCGCGAAACGCCTGCGCCAGCACGCCGCTGTGGTCGGCGGCGATATCGAAATAGTCCATCGCCCGCGTCAGATAGAGATAGCTGTTGGCGTCAAAACGCTCGACAAAGGACGAGCCTTGATAGCGCAGATAGCTTTCGACCTGGAAATCCGCGTCGAACGAGAAGGTCGGCAACTCGCGGTCCTGCATCCGCCGTCCGAACTTGCGATGCAGCGCGGCATCGGAGAGATAGGTGATGTGCCCGGCCATCCGAGCCACGGCCAATCCACGATGCGGATGGGTGCTGCGTTCGAAATAGCGCCCATGATGCCAGTCCGGATCAGCCATCACGGCCTGTCGGCCGAGTTCATGAAACGCGATGTTCTGTGCGGAGTGGCGCGTCGAGCAGGCGACCGGCAGCGCCGAGTACACGCGCTCCGGATAGGCGGCGGTCCATTGCAGCACCTGCATGCCGCCCATCGATCCGCCGATCACGCAGAACAATGTTTCGATGCCCAGCCGATCGAGCAGCATAGCCTGCGCGCGGACCATGTCGGGGATCGTGACGATTGGAAAATCCAGCCCCCACGCCTTGCCGGTAGCCGGATTGGTCGAGGCCGGACCGGTTGACCCCATGCAGCCGCCGATCACATTCGAGCAGATGATGAAATACCTGTCGGTGTCGAGCGGACGGCCGGGACCGACCATGATTTCCCACCAGCCGGGCTTGCCGGTCAGCGGATGCAAATTGGCGACATGCTGATCGAGGGTCAGCGCGTGGCAGATAAGGATGGCGTTGGAGCGGTCGGCGTTCAGTTCGCCATAGGTCTGATAGGCGATCTGGAACGGCGCCAGGTCGACGCCGCAATCGAGCGTCAGCGGCTGATCCATGCCGAAGGTCGCGACCAGCGACGTCGGGTGGTCGGCCTCATGGGCGCGATCCTCGCCCTGGATCGACGGGCTGGTAATCGAATGCACGTTTGTCATCGCGGCGACCTTCCTCCTCGCGGAGGCTCTACGGACAGAATCAGGCCATAAAAAACCCGGCCTGAACAAAAGGTTCGACCGGGATCAACTCTGTCCCCGGCCTGTTTAGCGAGTTGTTTAACGTGGCTGCAAGCCGGCCGGCTCAAATGACCACGGAATGGAACAAAGCTAGTCCCGCCCAGGCATTTCGTCAAGGCAGGCGGGGGCCGGACGGCATGGTTAACCCGATCGTGCAGGGCTGGCCCGTGACGTTTCTCTTTGCTTTCAGCGCCCGTCTTTCCTAATCAATGCAACTGTCTGCCGGGCGCATCGGGCGGTTCGGCACCAAGGTTTTTCGAAGATGTCCAAGGTCCCGTCCAAGGCACCCCCGGCCCCGCCCTCGCTGCAGGAATTGCGCAAGGAGATCGACGCGATCGACGAGCAGGTCCATCGCCTCCTGATGGCCCGCGGCGACATCATCGACCGGCTGATTCAGGTGAAGCAGACCCAGGAAGTCGGCTCGGCGTTCCGCCCGGCGCGCGAGGCCAGCATGATGCGGCAACTGGCGCAGCGCCATCGCGGCATCCTGCCGCTCGACACCATCGAGAGCATCTGGCGCGTCATCATCTCGACCTTCACTTACGTACAGGCGCCATTCGCGGTGCATGCGGATGTCTCGGTCGGCGAACCCGCGATGCGGGATTCGGCGCGCTTTCATTTCGGCTTCGTCGTGCCTTATGTCGGCCATTTCAGCGCGCAGGCCGCGGTGGAAGCGGTGGCGAAATCGAAGGGCGATCTGGCGCTGGTCTCGGCAATCTCGGGCCGCACGCCGTGGTGGATCGCGCTGGAAGCTGACGGCGCGCCAAAAATCATCGCGCGGCTGCCGTTCCTCGAACGCGCCGACCATCCGGCGGCGCTCCCCGTCTTCCTGATCTCGCGGGTCGCCGACGATGCCATGGTGACCGAGGTCCAGATGTGGAGCGTCCGCGTCTCCGGCTGGAACGCCGATATCGCGCGCGCCGTGGCGCCGCTCGCCGAAATCGTCGCCGTGCCCGACACCGCCTTCGACGGCGCGGCGCTCCTGGTGTCGGATGCCGGTGCCGGCTTCGAGAAGATCAAGACCGCGCTGATCAAGGCCGGCGCCTCGGTGCGCTCGTCGGCCCTCGTCGGCAGCCACGCAACGCGCTATACGGTGCCCCCTAACGGGTCGGCCAAGTCCTAAGCCGCGCCTTGAATATCCGGAGCCAGAAGATGAACCGCCCCGTGCCGAATCCCGGCATTCTCGATATTGCGCCCTACACGCCCGGCAAGACGCCGGTGCCGGAGCCGGGCCGCAAGGTGTTCAAGCTGTCCGCCAACGAGACCCCGTTCGGGCCGTCGCCGAAGGCGATCGAAGTCTATAAGGCCGCGGCGGCGCATCTGGAGGACTATCCGGAAGGCACCTCGCGGGTGCTGCGCGAGGCGATCGGCCGCGCCTATGGGCTCGATCCCAACCGCATCATCTGCGGCGCCGGCTCGGACGAAATCCTCAACCTGCTGGCGCACACCTATCTCAGCCACGGCGATGAAGCGATCTCCACCGCCCACGGCTTTCTGGTGTACCCGATCGCCACGATGGCGAACGGCGCGAAAAACGTCGTCGCGCCCGAGACCGACTTTACCGCCGAGGTCGACGCCATTCTCGCGCGCGTGACGCCGCGCACGAAACTGGTGTGGCTGGCCAACCCGAACAATCCGACCGGCACCTATGTGCCGTTCGACGAGGTCAAGCGGCTGCGCGCCAGCCTGCCGCAGAATGTGCTGCTGGTGCTGGACGCCGCCTATTCCGACTACGTGTCGCGCAACGATTACGAGCTCGGCCTGGAGTTGGTGGCGACCACCGAAAACACCGTGATGACGCACACGTTTTCCAAGATCCACGGGCTGGCTGCGCTGCGGATCGGCTGGATGTTCGGCCCTGCCAATATCATCGACGCCGTCAACCGGATTCGCGGGCCGTTCAACGTCTCGACGCCGGCGATGCTGGCGGCGGTCGCCGCGATCGAGGACACTGCGCATGTCCAGATGTCCAAGGCGTTCACCGAGCAGTGGCGCAACTGGCTGACCGAAGAAATCGGCAAGCTGGGGCTCAAGGTGACGCCGAGCGTGGCGAATTTCGTGCTGATCCACTTCCCGCAGGAGAAAGGCAAGACGTCGGCGGACGCAGACGTATTTCTAACTAAACGAGGCCTGGTGCTGCGGGCGCTCAACAATTACGGCCTCCCCCACGCCCTGCGCATGACCATCGGCACCGAGGAGGCCAATCGCCTCGTCGTCGAGGCCTTGCGCGACTTCATGGCGGCCAAATGAACGCAACGCCGATCTTCCGACGCGTCGCGCTGATCGGCTTCGGCCTGATCGGCGGCTCGATCGCGCGCGCCGCGCGGGCCCAGGGGCTCGCCAGCGAAATCGTCACCACCGCGCGCTCGGAGAAGACCCGCGCGCGGGTGATTGAACTTTCCGTCGTCGACGAGGTGCTGGAGACCAACGCGGAAGCTGTCAAAGACGCCGACCTCGTGATCCTCTGCATCCCGGTCGGCGCCTGTGGCCCGGTCGCGCAGGAGATTGCGCCGTTCCTGAAAGCCGGCGCGATCGTGTCCGACGCCGGCTCGGTCAAGGGCGCGATCGTCCGCGAGATGGCGCCGCATCTGCCGGCGAATGTTCATTTCGTTCCGGCCCACCCGGTCGCGGGCACCGAGCATTCCGGGCCCGATTCCGGCTTCGCCGAACTCTTCATCAACCGCTGGTGCATCCTCACGCCGCCCGATGGCGCCGATCCGATGGCCGTCGAAACGCTGCGTGCGTTCTGGGCCGGCATGGGCGCCAAAGTCGAGATCATGACGCCCGATCATCATGATCTGGTGCTGGCGATCACGAGCCACCTGCCGCATCTGATCGCCTACACCATCGTCGGCACGGCGGACGAGCTGGCGCAGGTGACGTCGTCGGAGGTGATCAAATTCTCCGCCGGCGGCTTTCGCGATTTCACCCGCATCGCGGCGTCGGACCCGACGATGTGGCGCGACGTGTTCCTCAACAACAAGGAAGCCGTGCTGGAAATGCTCGGCACCTTCAACGAGGATCTCTCAAAGCTCACCCGCGCGATCCGCCGCAATGACGGCGAAGCGCTGTTCGAGCATTTCACCCGCACCCGCGCGATCCGCCGTGGCATCGTCGAGATCGGCCAGGATTCAGCCGCGCCGGATTTCGGCCGCCCGCATCCGCCGCTGGGGAAGAAGGCGGAGTGAGGGACACCGCTTCGGCACTTGCGCGCCGCTCTCCACACGTCATTGCGAGCGAAGCGAAGCAATCCATCTTTCCCCGTGTGGAGGCCTAGATTGCTTCGCTTCGCTCGCAATGACGTGGAGAGATCGTCAACCTTGTAGCCTGGATGGAGCGCAGCGCAATCCGGGCTACGAAGCTCCCCTCACGCGCGCCGGTTCGGCGGCGTGAAGGTTGATATTCAACGACAGGGTTGGGCAGGCATCATGGCTCTGGAAATCTTTACATTGCGGGAACGACCCGATCTTCGGCCATTGATCTTCTCTGCTGAACTGGATTCGGTCTGGCCGGAATTCATGCGGCATGACCCGGCGGCGCAGCTCTACTTTGCGCCATCGAGATTCGATCGGTACCTTGACTATGCGTTCGTCGGCGTCGCCGAAGGCAAGGTCGTCGCCCGGGCATTCAGCGTACCGTTCGCTTTCAACATCGACGGCCGCGCCGAACTCCCCGATGGCGGCTGGGACGAGGTCATCCGTTGGGCCCACGATGATCAGATGGCAGGGCGCGCTCCGAATGCGCTGAGCGCCCTGGAAATCAGTTTGCTTCCCGAAGCGCGAGGCGGCGGCAATTCGCTGGCGTTGCTGGACGCCATGAAAGCCTGCGCGAAAGCCCACGGGTTTGCGGAAATGTTCGCTCCGGTGCGACCAAACCAGAAGCATCTTCGTCCGTTCGTGCCGATGCGCGATTACGTTAACACGGTGGGTGCCGACGGCTTCCCGACCGACCCCTGGCTGCGTACTCACCTTCGCGCCGGGGCAAGACTCGTGAAGATTGCGCCCTATTCCATGACGATTGTTGGCAGTATTGCCGACTGGTCACGTTGGACCGGAACGTCGTTCGATCGGTCTGGCGAGATCGCGATTGCGGGCGCGCTTGTGCCGGTCATGATTTCACTCGAACAGGATTGTGCGGTTTACGTCGAACCCAACGTATGGGTTCGGTACGCATTGTGACGACCATCCCTTCGTCATTGTTTCGAGCAGTGTAGCGGCGCGAGCCCCAAACCAACTCATCAGCGAGACGCAATTCCGGCGTGTCTTTGGCAATACTGTGCGTGTTGGCCGGAGGAACGACAGTGCATCCGCCGTCGAAGAAGGCGGAGTGAGGGAAACACTGCCATCGCCGCGCCTTGTCGATTGATCGCTACGGCCGCGCTCCGTTGGACAGGCGAGAGCGCGATAACTCTCAGTCGGCGGCGCCTGATGCTCACCGGCCGCCAGTGGGTCCACACTACGCTTGAGGTGCAGCATCGCCAGCCTTTATTTGCGACTTATGTCCGCTACCCAACAGACGCGGTCGGGGAACTGGGCGCTGAATTGTCCTGCTGGAGGCTACAATGGGCGCGTACTACGATCCGGAAACCCTGACGATCCTGCGCAAGGCGCTGGACGACGCCTGGTCGCGTCTACCCGACGAGCGCAAGGCCCTGATCCGAAAATCCGACATGGCGGACCGCATTTTCCGGCAAGCGGAGAAGGGCGAACGCGATCCCGGCAAGCTGTGCGCCGCTGCGCTGATCGGCCCTTCCAGGCTGGAGGCGGGCTATGTTCGAAAGACCTGATCCGATCCTGCTGCCGATTGAGCGCCCTCGGTGTTCGAGATGTCAGGCACGAATGAGGCTTGGGCGGATACAGCCGCTGCCGGACGGCTCCGAGAAGCGCGTGTTTGAATGCCCGAAGTGCGACCTGGTAGAGACGAAAATCATTGCCGATCCGCTCAGGTCGGAACCGATCTCGCGCTTGACCGAGAACGTCAGGCCGCCACGCTGAACGCACCGCATCGATGCGCGGTCACGCGTAGGATGGGTGGAGCCAACGGGTCGCGCGAACGCGCGCCCGATGACAGGCTCCGCGATACCCATCGCTGCCATTGACCGCGATTGATGGGTATCGCTACGCTCCACCCATCCTACGGTTTGTAGGCGCGCGCGAGCGCATTAGAGAGGCTGAACATAGGGTACAGCATTCATCAACAGCGCGCCAAAAAGAAGAACCAGATAGAGCATGGAAAACACGAACAGGCGACGCGCAGGCTGCCTTTCCCTGTCATCGCTCCGACGTACCTGCCATGAGAGAAAAATCATGATCGCTCCAAGCATCGCCGCGGCCGCGCCATAGATCGCCCCCGCGAACCCCAATACCCAGGGCAGCAGTGAGACAGGAGCCAGAACAACGCTGTAAAGAAGAATCTGGCGCTTTGTTTCGGCCCGGCCGGCTACGACCGGCAACATCGGCACCCCAGCGCGAGCATACTCACCGGCAAGATTGAGCGACAGTGCCCAGAAATGGGGTGGCGTCCAAAGGAAGATGATCAGGAACAGGACGAGCGGTTCGAGCCCAACATTTCCGGCGGCCGCGACCCAGCCGATCACCGGAGGGAGCGCGCCAGCCGCACCGCCAATGACGATATTTTGCGGCGTTCGGCGCTTGAGCCACATCGTGTAGATGACGACATAGAAGAAAATTGTGAAAGCAAGCAGCGCAGCCGCGGCCATGTTCAGGAAAGCGCCGAGGCCTAGAACGGCGCACATGCCGAGCATCAGTCCGAAAACCAACGCTTCCGAGCGCGATACACGGCCGCTGGGAATTGGACGCATGGCGGTGCGCGCCATCAACGCATCGATGTCGGCGTCGTACCACATATTGAGCGCACCTGCAGCGCCGGCTCCGGCGGCTATACAAAGAAGAGCCACGACACCGGCGAAGGGATCGATGCCGCCTGGTGCGACCATGAGACCGACCAGTGCGGTAAAGACGACCAGCGACATAACGCGCGGTTTCGTCAGCGCGACATAGTCCCCGATGTTGGCATAGCTCCCGCGAACGAGAATTGAACGATTGATTTGCATGAGATTAATGCCTCCCCTTGCCGCCGACATGGCGGCATCTTTCAGTCCGGTACTCAAGAAAGCCATCGGTTGTAGAACGCTCTTGTCAGGCAGTCTCCGAAATGCGCAGGCCGGTTTCACCGACTGCGGCCGCTACCGCAGCTTTGCGAGCTTGCTTTCCGCCGGGACAATTCCCGCCTTCTTTCCCGTCGCATCGAACTGCTTGAGGTAGGCGACGATGTCGTCAATCTGCTTTGGATCTTTCAAGCCTGGAAAAATCATTTTGGTGCCGGGTATCTTGGCTTTCGGATCCTTGATGTATTCCCGGAAGGTTGCTTCATCCCAGGTGATTCCGGAATTCTTGTTCGCGGGTGAATAGCTGTAGCCTTCAATGGTCCCGGACTTTCGCCCGAAGAGCCCGTTGAGCAACGGGCCAACGGCGTTCTTTGCGTTCTCCCCGATCTGGTGACACGCCTTGCATTGGACGAAAACCTTCTCGCCGGAAGCCGCATCCTGGGCATAGCCAGGAACGATTGCGAAGATTCCGGCTCCGAGCACGAGAATGAAACGGCGCATCCGACTGTCTCCATGGCCGACAAGGAATATGGTCGCGCAAACCGCAGCGACTATCTTGCCAATTGGCAAGCATAGCCTCGTGCCGACTAGCCCAGCGAGTTGATCCTCCCCCTTCTGATGCGAGGCGGCAGTATTTAAGTCGGCGACGCGAAGAACAGGACCCGGATGAGATGCGTGTACTCGGATTCGAACACCATGATGGCGACGAAGACCAGCACCAGCACCGGCGGCAGCAGGATGGCATAGGCGAGCGCCAGCCGCTCCCAGGCCATGTGCATGAATACGGCGACGATCAAGCCGGCCTTCAACACCATGAACAGCAGGATCAGCGACCATCTGAGATAGCCCTGGAAGCCAAAATAGTCGACGAGATAAGAGAAGGTGCTGAGGACGAACAGCCATCCCCAGACCACGAGATAGAGCTTGATCGGATGCTGCTGCCCCTCTGCGTGCACGGCTCCTGATACGTGTGCTTCATGCACGGGCATGTGTAACGAAGGCTGTTGTCGTTCTAGATGTACCGCTGCGTCTACCATGCGCTGACCTCACCACAGATAAAAGAAGGCAAAGATGAAAACCCACACAAGATCGACGAAGTGCCAGTACAGGCCCATTATTTCGACGATCTCGTAATTCCCCTTCCTGCTCGTGAAGAAGCCGCGGCGCCCGTGATCGAAATCTCCGCGCCAAACCTTTCGCGCGATAGCGACCAGGAAGATTACGCCGAACGTCACGTGGGTGCCGTGGAACCCCGTG
The DNA here is from genome assembly GCF_003062295.1 of Bradyrhizobium algeriense. GTDB lineage: Bacteria > Pseudomonadota > Alphaproteobacteria > Rhizobiales > Xanthobacteraceae > Bradyrhizobium > Bradyrhizobium algeriense. Next base: position 56,692 of record NZ_PYCN01000001.1, read on the forward strand.
ATCATGAAAAAGCTTGAACCAAACTGCGCCGCGCCCCACGGGTTTTCCCAAGGCCGGACGCCCTCCATGATCAGCTTGGTCCATTCGAACGCCTGCATTCCGACGAAGGTTGCGCCAAGTGCCGCTGTGACCAGCATCAATACCGCGGTCTTGGTGCGATCACGGCGGTAACCGAAGTTGACGGCCATCGCCATGGTCCCGCTGCTGCTGATCAGGACGAAGGTCATGATGGCGATCAGGATCAGGGGGATATGATGCCCGCCAATGGTGAGAGCGAATACCTCGCTCGGATTCGGCCACGGCACGGTCGTGGACATTCGCGCGGTCATGTAGGACAGCAGAAAACAACTGAAGATAAAGGTGTCGCTCAGGAGGAAGATCCACATCATGGCCTTCCCCCAGGAGACATTCTTGAATGCGCGCTGGTCCGAGGACCAGTCGTCAGCAATGCCCTGCCAGCCGGTAGCTCGCGCGGCCGGTTCTCCCGGGTTTGTCAGCGCAGTCTCTGCCATCTGGTCTCTCCTAGCTGAGCAACCGCCGACAGATGTCGACGAAATCGTCCGTCCAGCCCGTCAGCAGACCAAGCAAGACCAGCCAGACCAACAGCAGGAAATGCCAGTAGATCGTGCAGAGCTCCACGCTCAGGCGCACCTGGGGCATCTCGGCGCCACGCCACACCTTGGCCGTCGTTCTGCCGAGTGCCACCAGGCCACCCATCAGGTGCAGCCCATGCGCAGCGGTGATCATATAGAAGAAGGAATTGGCTGGATTGGACGCCACGAAATAGCCCGCGGCCCTCAGCTGTTGCCACACCAGCAATTGCCCAATCAGGAACGTAACTGCGGACGCCCCCCCTGCGCACAGGCCGACGATGACACCGTCCATGTTGTCCCGGCGCGCGGCCACGTATGCCCATTGCAACGCGACACTGCTCACGACCAGCACGCCGGTGTTGAGCCACAGCAGCCCCGGCACGGGCAGTGCCCGCCAGTCCACCATGTTCATGCGCATGGAGTAAGCGCTGATGAAGAGTGCGAACAACGAGGTGGCGACGGCGAGAAACACTCCCAGTCCGATCTTCGCTGCCGGCAGGGTCATTGCTCCCGTGCCCGGGAAGTCGTCGATCGAACCTTCTTCCAGCCAGGGCTTGGCTGTCAGCCGTTGCTGTGAGAGCCACCATCCGACGATGACCGCTATTACAGCCATGAACAGGATGATGGCGCTCACGGAGCAGCTCCCTGGAGGGCCGGCGTCGCGCGTGGCTGGTTCTGCGGAATGAAGTCCTGGGCAGCACCGGGCACGCTGTAGTCATACGCCCATCGATAGACCACCGGGAGCTCCTTGCCCCAGTTGCCGTGCCCGGGCGGGGTTTCCGGCGTCTGCCACTCCAGTGTTGTCGCCCGCCATGGATTGCCACCCGAAGGCCTGCCCTTGAAATAGCTCCAGACAAGATTGAACAGGAACACCATCTGGGCGAGGCCCACGGTCAAGGCCACCACGGTAATGAAGGCATTGAGCGTATGGACGTTCGGCGTGATGAACGCCGCTTCGCCGATGTCGTGATACCGCCGCGGAATTCCCTGCAGCCCGAGATAATGCATGGGAAAGAAGATCAGATAGGCGCCAAGGAACGTGACCCAGAAATGAAACTTGCCCATCCAGTCATCCAGCATCCGCCCCGTTACCTTGGGGTACCAATGATAGATCGCGCCCAGCACGACCATGATCGGCGCCACGCCCATCACCATGTGGAAATGCGCGACGACGAACATGGTATCCGACAGCGGGACGTCCACGACGACATTGCCGAGGAAGAGGCCGGTGAGTCCGCCGTTCACGAATGTGATGATGAAGCCGAGCGCGAACAACATCGGGACCGTGAGATGAATGTCGCCGCGCCACAGGGTCAGTACCCAGTTGTAGACCTTGATGGCGGTTGGGATGGCGATGATGAGCGTCGTCGTGGCGAAGAAGAACCCGAAATGCGGGTGCATGCCGCTCACATACATGTGGTGCGCCCATACGATGAAACTGAGCGCGCCGATTCCCACGATAGCCCAGACCATCATGCGATAGCCGAAGATGTTCTTTCGCGCGTGAGTGCTGATCAGATCGGAAACGATGCCGAAGGCAGGCAGGGCGACGATATAGACCTCAGGATGACCGAAGAACCAGAACAGGTGCTGGAACAGGATCGGACTGCCGCCGCCATACTTCATCTGCTGACCCATCTCGACGAGGGCCGGCATGAAGAAGCTGGTTCCCAGAACACGGTCGAACAGCATCATGACAGAGGCGACGAACAGCGCCGGGAAAGCCAGCAGCGCCATCACGGTGGCTGTGAAAATGCCCCACACCGTCAGGGGCAAACGCATCAACGTCATGCCGCGCGTGCGCGCCTGCAGCACGGTCACCACGTAGTTCAGCCCGCCCATGGTGAAGCCGATGATGAACAGGATCAGCGAGGCCAGCATCAGAATGATGCCCCAATCCTGCCCGGGGGTGCCGGAGAGAATCGCCTGCGGCGGGTACAGCGTCCAGCCGGCGCCGGTTGGCCCGCCGGGCACGAAGAAGGCCGCAGCCAGCACGATGACCGCGAGCAGGTAGACCCAGTAGCTCAGCATGTTCACATAGGGGAAGACCATGTCCCGGGCGCCGACCATCAGCGGGATCAGGTAGTTGCCGAAGCCTCCAAGGAACAACGCCGTGAGTAGGTAGATCACCATGATCATGCCGTGCATGGTGATGAATTGAAGGTATTGGTTCGCATCAATGAAGGAGAATGTGCCAGGAAATCCCAATTGCAGCCGCATCAGCCACGACAGCACCAGCGCGACCAGCCCGATTGCCGTCGCCGTCAGCGAGTACTGGATGGCGATGACTTTGGCGTCCTGCGAAAAGACGTACTGCGTCCACCAGCTTTTGGGGTGATAGAGCTCAACCTCCGGCACTTCGGCAGGCGGAACGTCTGCGATTCTGTCATACGGGACATCGACCATCGACTTACCTCCCGGTCGTTTCTCCATCACGGCGCGATGAGAGCGTCTTGCGCGCCCAATTTATCTTCGCAGCAGCAGCATTTCTTATTTGCCGCCGGATTCGTACGTCGCCCTCTTAATGGCGCTTTGGCCTGACAATTCCGCAAACGTCTTCTGCTTCTCCAGCCAGGTCAGATAGTCGCTCTCGTCGTCGACGAAAACCTTGGCGCGCATCTGCGCGTGCGCAGCGCCGCACAGCTCGGCGCAGAGAACATCAAACGTTCCGGTTCGGATCGGGGTCATCCAGAAATAGGTGACCATGCCCGGGACCATGTCCATCTTGGCGCGGAACTCGGGCACATAGAAATCGTGCAAGACATCGAGGGAACGAAGCAAAACCTTGACCGGCTTGCCGACGGGGAGATGCAAGTCGTCGCTTGCGATGACAACGTCGTCCTGCCCATGCTTATCGTCGGGGTTCAAGCCCATAGGGTTGTCGGAGCTGACGTACCGAACATCGGTTGTGCCCATCCGGCCGTCCTTGCCGGGGAGGCGGAAGCTCCAGTTCCATTGCTGGCCCATGACTTCGATCTCGGTGGCGTCGGCCGGAACCGTGACGAACTGGTGCCAGACCACCAGGCCGGGCGCCAACATGGCGCCAACGCCGATCGCGGTCCCGATGGTGAGCCACCATTCGAGCTTCTTGTTTTCGGGATTGTAGGCTGCCTGCCTTCCTTCCTTGTGATGGAAGCGGAAGACGCAATAGGCCATGAACGCGATGACCGCGAAGAAAACCGCTCCGGTGATCCAGAAAGTTATGTTGATGGTGTCGTCAATGTAGCGCCAGTTGGTGGCGATCGGCGTCCACCACCACGGGCTGTAGATGTGAAACAGCACCGAGCCGACGGCGACCAGAAGCAATATGAGCGCAACAACCATCCCTCGCTCCTTCTTGCCAGTAAAGGCAACGGAGTCGAATCAGAGGGCGGAGCCCGCATCTGTCTCGATGGCCGACTTCACATGCGCCATCGCAGTGCGTCTTGCCTCGCCCACTTTGACCGGTCGCGACATCCAAACGTGGCACCGAGCACACGTTACGACCGCTTTCATCGGAATCCAGGGCGTCAGAAATTAAGGATGGTACGCGTCGGCGCTGGCGTCAATAGATCACTTGAGCGTCGACACGCTGCGCAGATGCAGCAAGCTGGCGAGCCAGCACAATCGTTCGACGATGACGCAACGCACCAAATGACCGCGAACGTGCACAGTTCACCAAACCGTGAGCGCTGTCGGGGTCGCATGGCGCTAAGCTCGCTGGGCAGGTCGCGACAAGTTTCGTCCGGCTAAGCTCCTTTCGTTGGACCAGGGTTTGCCGTACTCGGCTCGGCCGCGACTCTCGCACATCAATGCGGAGACACGCGGGTTGCGGCGTCGTTTGACCGCCGCTACTGCGAGCACGGGAGGTTGCGCCTATGGCCACCACGTATTCTGACAGCATCGCAAAGTTTGGACGGCACGTTTTCGGTGACGCCGCCACATATCCCATTCGCAAGATCGAACTATCCGACCTGGGCGAGGCGCTGCGCCTGGGCTGGGAAGATTTCAAGGCAATGCCAAGTCACGCGGTTGTGGTGTGCGTGATTTATCCCGTTCTCGGTATTGCGCTGTTCAGGATGGTCCTTGGCTACTCGATACTGCCGCTGCTGTTTCCGCTGGCGGCCGGGTTTGCCTTGCTTGGACCCTTTGCCGCGATTGGTCTCTACGAGCTCAGCCGCCGCCGCGAGCGCGGCGAGGAGGTCGGCGTCTGGGATGCGCTTCACGTGCTGCGCGCTCCGGCTTTCGGCGCCATGATCGAACTCGGCGTGCTCCTGCTCGTTCTGTTCGGAGCCTGGATCGGCGTAGCGAATGCGATCTACGTCTCAATCTTCGGCCACGCACCGGCTGCGAGCATCCCCGATTTTGCAACGCGCGTGCTGACGACTCCGGAAGGATGGTCGCTCATCATCGTCGGTTGCGGCGTTGGTTTTCTGTTCGCGGTCATTTCGCTGTGCGTCAGCGTCGTGTCGTTTCCGTTGATGCTCGATCGGCATGCCACGGCGATCGACGCCATCCGGACGTCGCTGCGGGCCGTGATGATGAATCCGATTCCGATGGCCGGGTGGGGGCTGATCGTCGCGGCGCTGCTGGTGATCGGTTCGATACCGCTCTTCGTCGGTCTCGCCGTCGTTCTGCCGGTGCTCGGTCATGCCACCTGGCATCTGTACCGGAAAGTGGTGGAGCCGAATCCCAATCCTCCACAGGAGGAACCCCATCTGCGGAAAGGACACCGCTACGCGGCGGATTTCCCGGCCAATCTCTTCCCGTGGAGCCACGAGCGCTAGCTCGTAATGATTGAATGGATCCCGGAGCAGCGCCGCCGATTCGTATCGGCCGCGCTGCCGGATCAGCGACGGACGCCTCGCATCGGCAATGGGTGAATCAGTTACGTGCTCGTGGCCCCGGCAACTCGGACCGCGCAGTGCGGCTCATAGCCGATGCCCTCCTCCCGGACTGGCTGCTGCCGTCTGCACATCGGCTTGGCTGTTCGAGGCTAGCTAGAAACCGGCCCCCGATAGCAACAGAACTGCACCGAGTGCCATAAGGAAAAGGCCCGGCCAATTCGTTCCGAGCCCCAGGAATCGCAAGCTGCGCCGTGGCGGCTCCAAAGTATCGCGAGCGGGCCGGGAGGAATCCCGGCCACTAAGCGGTCCCCGCCAAATAGCGGTGCGTGCCAGGTACAGGAATCCGCCGATAACGAGGAGCGCGCCAAGTCCCATCAGGAACATTCTCGCCTCTCTATTTGTCGCTGCCCCGCACGATACAACCGGACTCAAGCATCCAGGCCCGAAAAACGTTCCGGCCAGGTGCTGTAATTCGGCGCGTAGGATGGGTAGAGCGCAGCGAAACCCATCGCTGCAATCGCGATTGATGGGTTTCGCTTCGCTCTACCCATCCTACGGTCTCAAAACAGCGGCGGTATCTGCCCCACCTTCAGCGGGCCTAAAAACACCGCGCCGTCGACGAAGCGCAGCGGGAAGGCGCGGGCCTTCTTGCCTTCGAGCTCCGCCTCCTTGCCGAGCGCATTGATGCCCGCGGCGACGCCGGTATTGGCGTTCTGCTTGACGACCTTGCCGAGCCCCGGGATCGCCCGGTCGAGCGCGCCGAACAAATTGTTGAGGTCTTGCGATTTCACGCCAGGTGCTACGCGATCGAGCGTTGCCTGCGGCACGCCCTCCTCCAGCATCTTTTCGATTCCCAGCGCCGGAATCACTTTCTCGATGCCCGCCACCGTCATCTGCAATTCGCCGTCGATCCGGCCCTGGGCGTTGAGGCTCAACGTACCTGCGGCGACCGAGACCAGATCGCCCTGCTGAACCCGCGAGCGCACGACTTCGACACGGCCGCCTGCCGCCTGCAACTCCCTGAACCGCTCCGGCCAGGGCTTTGGCGTGAAATCCTTCAAGCCGCTCAGCCTGGTTTGCACGTCGACATCGAACGGCGCAGCCAGCAGCGGGTGCACTTCCTGCACGCTGCCGCCCGATATCTGCAACACGGTCTCGATCACGGGATTGTCCTGCGCCGAGCCTTCGGCGAACCGGCCGTGCAGCTGGGCCTGGCCGGCGCGCGCGAGCGGCGTCTGTACCGGTCCGTTGACACGATCGATCGAGGGATTCTCGAACACGATGGAGGCGCGCTGCGGAATGTCGGGCAGTCCGCTGACGCTGCTGCGGCCGCTGGTCCAATTCACCTTCATCGACGGCGGCTGGCCGCGATCGGCCAGCGTGGCCGGCGCCTTGAATTCGGCGATCAGCAGTTTCGGCTGGTAGATCTGCGCGATCACCATGATCTCGCCGAGCCGCGCGGTGAACAGCGCCTTCGCATCGGCCGTCTGCGAGACCAGCGCAACGCTGGCGTCGTCGCAGCGGACTTCGAAACGGAATGGAAAGCCCGCGACCTCGCGCTTGGCGCACGCATAGATCCGGCCGGATTTGGCCTCCTGCGCGGCCCACGCGTCGGCGCGGACGCCCACTTCGGACGCGGCATAGAACCAGAATGCGCTCCATGCCGCGGCGGCGACGACGAGCAAAGCGGGCATGATGAAGAGGCGCCACAGCGGGCGCCGGCGCGGCGCGGGGGTCGTGTCAGGCATGCGGCGTCCTTTGGCTAGCGATTTTGTCAAATGTAAGCATCCACCGATCACAACAAAAGGCATTGATTTTACTTCGCTTTGTCGTTCGGTTCTGGTAGCGGTGCGCGGGCATGTCCGCGACTGGTCTCAACGATACGGAATTCTCGACAGGCGACCTCTGGGTGTTCGGTTACGGCTCCCTGATGTGGCGCCCGGGCTTCGAATTCATCGAACGCGTTCCGGCGCGGCTGATCGGCGAACACCGCGCGCTCTGCGTCTATTCCTTCGTCCATCGCGGCACGCCGGAGAAGCCGGGCCTCGTGCTCGGGCTCGACCGCGGCGGCGCCTGCCGCGGCGTAGCGTTCCGGATCGCGGAGAAGAACCGCACCGCCACCATCGCCTATTTGCGCGAGCGCGAGCAGGTCACCTCGGTCTACCGCGAGGTGAAGCGCTCGGTGTGGCTGGAAAACGAGGCGCGCCAGCGCGTCAGCGCCCTCGTCTACGTGGTCGACCGCGGCCACGTGCAATATGCCGGACGGCTGTCGCCGGCAGAACAGTTGCGCCATGTGCTGCAAGGGCACGGCCAGTCCGGCGTCAACCGCGACTATGTTCTCGCCACCGTGAAGGCGATCGAGGCGGAAGGTTTTCGCGATTCCCAATTGCACCGGCTCGCGGCGATGCTGCACGACGCGCATCCGCTTCATCCTGCCAAAGGGGATGCACAAGACGCGTCATAGATTGGCTTGTTCACCCGCGGCATGCTGCGCCTGTATGTGGTGCGCTGTGACTCCTGGATCCGTCGCTCGACCTCAACGCGCCGTCAGGGCGTGAGATAGAAGTCCACCCAAAGCCGGAGGCCCACGGAAAGGGCAAAGATTACGATCAGCACCGGCGGCAGGCTATTGTGCAACGATCCGTCCCCTTAGCGCGAACAAATCGGCCGGCTCATATTGCCGGAATCGCGGCGCGACATTGTCCACGATCTCGGCCGATGGCTCGCCCGGTACCGAGCTTTCTTCAAGAATCGCGAACCCGGCCTCGCGGAACAGCCTGACATAGTCGCTGTGCCGAAGCCGGTTGACGTATTGCAAGCCACTGTTGAAAGGGCGCCACTGCGCGTCGTCGTATTTCAGGAAATTGAACCGCGAGAGACTACTGTCCGAACGGGCATAATGGTCGCTGTAGTCGATCGAATGCGTCGTGATTCCGACGGTCACCGCCCGCAGTCCCGCGAGCAACCGCACAAGCTGGTCCGGCGGGATGTGCTCCAGCACCTCGTTCGAGCAGGAGCAGTCGACCTTCTGATCAGTATCAGTGACGTCATGCGGCGCCCGGTAGCAGACGCCAAAACGTTCCAGATGGTCCCAGCTTTCCAGCGTGACATCACCGGTGAGGATTCGCCGCGCCGCATGCTGGATCAGGTCGAGCCGCGCCAGACGGTTGACGTCCGAGGCTATGACCTTCGCGACCCCGAGCCGCCGCAGCGCCAAAGGGACAGCGAGATCCCGGCCGGCGCCGATTTCGAGCACCGACGACGGGGTTCCACCGACATGTCGCGCATAGTCCTCGACGACACGGCGCGCAATATTCTGAAGTGAAACAAGTGTAGCAGCGGGCCGGGGCCAGGTCCGCGTCACATGCCGTTGCAGAAAATAGTGCGCGTGCTTCCCGCCCGGCATTTCGAGCACCCGGAACGCCATCGCTTTAAGTCGCCAACCCATAGGTAAACAACCTACAGGCGAGTCCGGGTCAACACAACATGGAACCGCGGTCATCCCGGGTACCCGTGCTGGTTCCAGATTCCTCCACGCCGCTTGCTTGATGCGTGGACGACGCCAGTTCGCGACTTGTGCAGGTTGCCGGCATTTCACTAACGCCGTTCAGTTTGCACCGACGGACGCGTTCATGATCACGCCGGAATGATTCACTGCGCGGCAGGTTGCAGAGACGCCGCGTGCCGGCGCGATGTGTCGACAATCAAAAGCCTGCTCAGTTGGCTTGCGCCGTCGCCGGCCGGCGCGGCGCCGGCGCGGGCTGATCAGAAAGTTCGGGCGCCAGGTCGACACCTGCATCCGCCAGCCGCACGCGCACTTCGGCGGCGACATATTTCGCGTACTCCGACAGCAACAGACGCAGCGTCGCACCGCTGGTCCACCACGGCTCGTCGCGCCAGCGGTCGCCGACCACCGCGAACGGAATCAGCGTGACGTCGGGCATCGCATGCGACAACTCCAGGATGGCGCGCGGCATGTGATAGTTCGACGTCACCACGATCAGCGACTTGAAGCCGCGCTCGCGGAGCCAGCGCCGCGTCTCCGCGGCGTTGCTCCTGGTATTGACGGCCGAACGGTCGAGATCGACGCAACAACGCAACAGCAGTGACTGGTTGTCGGGCAGCGAGCGCGAAATGTCGCTCAGGGCATTGGTCGGATGCACGCCCGAGATCAACAGCCGCTTGCCGTAACCGCCGGCCAGCAATTCCATCGCGTCCGACACCCGCGACGAGCCGCCGGTCAGCACCACGATCCCGTCGGCGTTGCGCGCCGGCCTGATTTCGACGCCGCGCAATTGCGAAAGAAAGGCGATGAAGCCCACGGCCGCGCCGACGAACAGGATCGCCATGGCGCCGACGACGACGGCGCGCAGCCATCCGCGCGGCCGCGCGGCCGGCGCTCTCGGCGTGCTGTCGTCGTACTGCAAACCCATCTGGTCCGGCGATCCTCTCCCCTTGAGCCGCGTTTCGATGGAATCGAAACCAGGCTCCAGATTCCCGATTTGACGCGTTTTCCTGACGCGAACCGGTCCCCACTTTACTTGAAAAGCTTTAGCCTAATTCTAGAACGTTTTCAGACGAAGTGGAGTCCCGGCCCCCGCGTCAATCGATGTCATCCAGCGTGGCGAACAGCGTTCGCCGCGAGGCCCAGGCGGTAATGGCGGCGATCGCCACGGCCTGTACCGCGAGCGCCAGATAGCCCGAGGGCGGCAGCGAAAACGTCCCCAGCAGCGCGGCGAATTGATCGCCGACGGGGGTGCCCGAGAACCAGGCGGCGATCGATTCGGAGAAGCCGAAACCCAGCATTGCAGCGCCGCCGCCGATCACCCCGCCCTCCAGCCCTAATCTCAGAAAATGCCGCAGGAAATGGTTGGCGATATAGCGGTCGCCGGCGCCGACGAAATGCAGCACCTCGACGATCGGGCGGTTCGCCGCCATCGCGCCGCGGGTCGCGAACGAAACCGAAATGATCGTCGCCGCGATCACCAGCACCAGAATGCCGATGCCGGCAAATACGGTCGCGCCGGTCATCGAGCGCATGCGCTCGATCCAGGCGCGGTGATCGTCGACGCTCGCCGACGGCGCCACCTGGGTCACCCTGGAGCGCAGGCCTGCGAGGTCGAGCGTGGTGCCGGGCTGGACGCGCGCGACGATGACGCGCGGCACCGGCAGCTGCTCGATCGACAACCCGCTGCCGAGCCACGGCTCCAGCAACCTGGCCGACTCGTCCTTGCTGAACGGCTTGACCTGGACGATACCGGGCTGCGTCCGCATCGCCTCCGCCGCCGCGGTCACGTCGCGCTCGAGATCGCGCCCTGCCTGCGGGCGCACCTGCATGGTGATTTCGCTGGCGACTTCGGACTGCCATTCCGCAGCCGATGCGCTGACGAGCAGCACGGTGCCGGTGGTGATGGAAGCGAGGAACGTCATGATGGCGACGACGGCGACCAGCGCGCGGCCGGAGATCGACGCTCGCGGCACGATCGGCGACATGTTGCGCGCACGCGCCGGCACCTGCGGGCGCTCCGTCCCGAGATCCACCAGCGGCCCATGCTCGTCACCCATCCTACTCATAGATGTGCAACCGTCCCTGGTGCAGCACCATTCGCCGCGCCTCGTACTGGTCCATCAGCGTGATGTCGTGGGTCGCGATGATCACCGCGGTGCCCAGCCTGTTCAATTCGATGAACAGCCGCAGCAGGCGGCGGCCGAGCGTCGGGTCGACGCTGCCGGTCGGTTCGTCCGCCAATAGCAATTGCGGCCGCGAGATCACCGCGCGCGCGATCGCGGCGCGCTGCTTCTCGCCGCCCGACAGGATCGGCGGCAGCGCATCCATCCGCTCGCCGAGGCCGACCCACCGCAGCAGGTCGATCACCTCCCGGCGATAGCTGGATTCTTCGCGGCCCATCACGCGGAACGGCAGCGCCACGTTCTCATAGGTCGTCATGTGGTCGAGCAGGCGAAAATCCTGCAGCACGATGCCGATCTTCTGGCGCATGTTCGCGACCTGATCCTTGCCGAGCAGCGAGACGTCCTGGCCGAACAGGTTGACGAGGCCGCGCGTCGGCCGAATCGACAGAAACAACAGCCGCAGCAGCGAGGTCTTGCCGGCGCCCGAGGGACCGGTGAGAAACTGGAAGGAATGCGCCGGAATCAGGAAGGTAAGGTCGCGCAGAATCTCCGGGCCGAGCCCGTACCGCAAACCGACATTTTCGAACCGAACCAAGCTCAGCTCCGCTCGACATGAGCCGTGGCCGAGCTCCGCTCGGCATGGGCAGTTGCCGAGCTCCGCTCGGCGTGGGCAGTTGCCGAGCTCCGCTCGGCGTGGACAGTGGCCGAGCTCTGCTCGGTGTGGGCCGCGGCCGTAAACCCCGGACTTGAACCTGAACCTGGACCCGAACCCGAACTTTGGGCCCGTGGCCCGCTGGTTTGGGAACCAACCGGACAAAACGGTTTTGCGACCGTTATGGTTTCCGATTCGTTAACGGTCGCTATGTAGCATCCGGACAAAGACACGGTAGAGATGGGCTCCATGCATATCGTTTGCCCTCATTGTACAACATCTTACGCCATCAATCCGACCACCTTGGGACCCGCAGGACGTACCGTCCGCTGCTCGCGCTGCAAGGAAACCTGGCTGGCGCGGCCCGAAGACGCGATCGAAATGGCGGACGCCATGCCGGCCGCCATGCCAGCTTCGGCGCAATCGGCCCCGCCGGCCGAAAACGATGCCGCGGCCGAATGGGAGGCGCTGGCGCGCGAGGAAGAGGGGCTGGACGCCCCGGTGGTCGACAGCCCCTCGATTTCGGCCGGCTGGCCGGCCGAGGGCGAAGGTTCGCAGCCAGGCGGCGACAGCGACTGGCCGTCGGCCGCCCGGCTGGATGCGGAGGACCATGAGGAGGTCCCGATCACCACGCACCGCCAGCGGCTGGCCCGCCTGTTCCGGCTGCCGTCCCTGCCCCACATCCCCTTTATGCCGTCTGTTGGCCTGCCGACCGCCTGCGCCGCTATGGGCGCGCTGATCCTGGCGCTGATGATCTGGCGCGCCGATGTCGTGCGGCTGCTGCCGCAAACCGCGACATTCTACAAGATGGTCGGGCTGGAAGTGAACCTGCGCGGGCTGGCGTTCAAGGACATCAAGGTCAGCAACGAGACCGTGGACGGTAAGCCGGTCCTGATCATCGAAGGCACGATCATAGGCGAGACGAAAAACCCGGTCGAATTGCCGCGGCTGCGCTTTTCCGTCCGCGACGCGCAAGGCACCGAGATCTACGCCTGGAACGCGGTGCTCGAGCAGCCGGCGCTCAAGCCCGGCGAGCGCGCCTACTTCAAGTCGCGGCTGGCTTCGCCGCCGCCCGAAGGCCGCAATATTGACGTACGCTTTTTCAACAAGCGGGATCTGGCCGGTCAGGCCTGAACCAGGCCGCCCATCCCGCTGGGGCGAGAGAGACGACTTAATGCCACGCGTGCTGATTGCCGATGACGAGGATTCCATGCGCTCGCTGGTGGCGCGCGCGATCGCCATGGACGGCCACGAGACCGTCACCGCCGAGGACGGCGCCGAAGCGCTCGATATCCTGACCCGCGAACGCGGCACGTTCGACCTGCTGCTGACCGACATCCAGATGCCGGTGATGGACGGCATCGCACTGGCGCTAACGGCAGCGCGCGATTTTCCGGACCTGAAGATTTTGCTGATGACAGGCTTTGCCGATCAGCGCGAGCGCGCCTCCGGCCTCAACGCCATCGTGCACGACGTGGTGACGAAGCCGTTCTCGGTGCACGACATCCGTACCGCGGTCGCGGATGCGCTGGCGGCGAGGAAGAACGGGTAAGCCTCCTCGTCATGGCGGGGCTTGACCCGGCCATCCATCTCCCAAAACGACTCTTGCGAAGGAGCGATGGATACGCGGGTCAAGCCCGCGTATGACAATCGTGGTTGCGGCAGCGATCGTGCAAACCCCTCAATAATCCTTCAACAGCCGCTCGATGTAATCGAGTTCGATCTGCGGGCGGGACGGATCGCCGAGGCGGCGGCGCAGCTCTTCGAGGATCCGGCGCACCCGCTGCACGTCGATCTCGCCGGGGATCTTCACAGTATAATCATCGCTGAATTCGTTGTGGCGCATCGGCCGCCCCAGCGGATCGGTCGAGTTGGCCGCGCCCTGCTGGCGGCCTCTGGGATTGCCGGGGCCGTCGCCCGGCTGGTCGCCGTCACCCTGCTGCATGGCTTCCGCCAGGCTCTGGGCACCCTTGCGCAACGCGTCCAGCGCGCGGCCTTGCGAGTCCACCGCACCGTCGGCATTGCCCTCGCCGAGCCGGCCGGTGGCGTCGCCCATCGCCGAATCGGCCTGATCGAGCCCGTCCTCGCCGTCGCCCTGGTCGCCGCCTTGACCCTGCTGGCCCTGGCCCTGCTGACCCTGTCCCCGTTCGCCGCGCTGACCCTGTTGGCCCTGTTGGCCTTGCTGGCCGCGCTGGCCCGGCCCCATGCCGCGCTTGGCGAGTTCTTCCTGCAATTTCTTGAGCCGATCGCGCAGGCCCTGCTGGTCCTGCTGCAGGTCGCCCATGCTCTGGTCGCCCTGCTTGTCTCCCTGCTTGCCGCGCATGCGGTCGCGCCTGGAATCCTGGCCCTGCTTGTAGGTCTTGTCGCGCAATTGCTGCTGCTTGCGGATCATGTCGCCGAGTTCGTTCAGCGCCTGCTCCATGTCGTCGCCGCCCTGGCCGGGCTGCGCCATCTGCAGGTTTTCCAGCATCTGCTGCAGCTGTTCCAACAGCTGCTTGGCGGCATCCTTGTCGCCGGACTTCGACATCCGCTCCAGCCGGTCGAGCATGCTCTTGAGATCCTGCTGGCTCAGCATCTTGGTGTTGGGATCGAGCGGGCGCGCCAGCTGCTGCGGGTTGTTTCGCTGCTGCTCGACGAGCTGGCGCAGGAAATTGTCCAGCGCGGCGCGCAGATTGTCCGTGAGCTTCTTGATCTCCTCGTCGGTGGCACCGCGTTCCAGCGCCTGCTTGAGCGCCTCCTGCGCCGCGCGCAGCGCCTTGTCGACATCAGAGATGTTGCCGTCCTCGATGGTGACGGCGAGCGCCCATAGGCTGGCGACGACCTCGCGCAGCGAATCGTCGGTGCGCGCCGCCTCCAGCTGCCGCGACACGCTGTAGAGGCCGAGATAGTGTCCCGCCTCCGGCGTGAACAATTCCGGCGCAATCATCAGCGCATCGAGCGCGGTATAGACCTGCGCATTCTGGTTGGCGTCCAGCGCCAGGATGCGGCGCTGCTCGATCAGGGCGCGCGCCAGCGGCTTTGTGAACAGCCGCTCCGGCAGCCGCATGTTGAAGGGCTCGCTCTTGCCCTCGTTGCCGGCCTCGTCCTTGGCAGTCAGCGTCAGCGTCACGTCGGCGCCGGCGTAGGGATCTTCGCTGAGATCCTTCGCCGTCTGGCCGACGCCGTTGCGGGTGCGCGCATTCGGCAGCACCAGCGGAAACTGCGGCGGCTCGAACAGCGGCCGCCGCTCGGCCTTGTCGGCCTCCTTGTTGTTCTTGCCGTCCTTCACATCGGGAGTCTTGGCGTCGGGAGTCTTGGCCTCGGAGGTCTTGGCCGCATCCGCGTTGCGGGCAGCGAATTGCGCGCGGGCTTCGGTGACGCCGTAATCGTCCTCGAGCTTGTAGGACATCTGCAGCGAACCG
This sequence comes from Bradyrhizobium algeriense, assembly GCF_003062295.1. Classification (GTDB taxonomy): domain Bacteria; phylum Pseudomonadota; class Alphaproteobacteria; order Rhizobiales; family Xanthobacteraceae; genus Bradyrhizobium; species Bradyrhizobium algeriense. The sequence continues at coordinate 71,795 of NZ_PYCN01000001.1, forward strand.
CGGGCCTGGCGTTCCGGATCCTTGACCAATGAAATGGTCGGCGCGCGGTCGGGCGTGGCCGCGAAGCGCCACAGCGGCTGGCCGGACGGCGCGCGGACATGCGCGCTGCCGTCGCCCGTGATCTTGAAGTGCCGTTCGTTGGTGCCCTTCGGCGCCTGCTCGCCCGGCGCGATCTCGGTCACGCCGCCGCCGACCACGACGTCGATGGTGCCGCCGCTGGAGCGCACCAGCAGCGTACTGCCTGACGGCACCGGCAACGGTGCGCCGCTATCGGGCGAAGCCGCATCCCTGGCGGCGGACAGAATCACCGGCGGCTTGCCGGTATAGACCGGCGGCGTCACCCAGGCATCGACCCGGACGTTGGCCGGCGCCAGCACGCCGTTCCAGTCGAACGCCGCGGCAATTCGAAGCCGGCGCTCGTCGCCGGCGGCGACATAGGCGGCCGCCAGCATCACCATGACCAGCGCGCGCAGCGCCCAGGGATCGTGGATCGGAAGCCGCGGCGACGGCAGCCCGGCGCGAATCCGCTTGATCGAGGCCAGCGTGCGCTCGCGTTGTTCCCGCCACAGCGCCTGCGCGATCGGGTCCTTGTTTGAGAGCGTGTCGGTCAGCGCGGTCGCCGGGCGGTGGCGAATGCCGGTGCCACGGTCGAGCCTGCTCAACGCCTCTTCGCGGGTCGGCCAGCGAAACCGCGCAAGCGGGTACAACGCCGCCAGCGCCAGCACGATAAACAGACCGATGCCGATTGCGCGTGCTAGAAATGGCAGTGCCAGCCACAATCCGGCCCAGGACACCACCAGAAACAGCCCAACCACGCTTAAAATCCGGGCGAAGCCCGGCCAGGCGCGCTCCCACGCAATCGCATACTGAGCCCGTTGCAGGGCCTGCGTCAGTTGAAGCCGCGCGACAGCATCCGGCTCGCGCGGGGTTTTCGTGGAGTCGGGGGAGGCTTCGTTCAACAAAATTCTCCGGGTTGCCGACAAATCACCCTAGCACGGCGGCGGCATTGAAGGCACCCCGCGTCCAGAGGGTTCCACACCTGGAATTACGCATAACACGAAGGCGTGACTGCCGGGCTTTAGCCCCGTAACGTCGGTTTCGAACCCGTAAAAATACGTAAGGAAAGCGTTCATGGACCAGAAGACACACGACAAGGGCCTGGAAATTCGCAAAGCCGTGCTCGGCGAGGCCTATGTCAACAACGCCCTGAAGAACGCCGACAGCTTCAACAAGCCGTTCCAGGAACTGGTCACCGAATATTGCTGGGGCGCGGTGTGGGGCCGCGAGGAATTGCCGCACAAGACCCGCAGCATGCTCAACCTCGCCATGATCTCGATCCTCAACCGGCCGCACGAATTGAAGGCGCACATCAAGGGCGCGCTGACCAACGGCGTCAGCCGCGACGAGATCCGCGAGATCTTCATGCAGGTCGCGATCTATGCCGGCGTGCCCGCCGGCGTCGACAGCTTTCGCATCGCGCGCGAAGTGTTTGCGGAATTGGACAAGGCGTAGAGACCAGTCGACGTTTCATCCGTCATTGCGAGCGAAGCGAAGCAATCCATCTCGCCGCACAAAGAAAGAATGGATTGCTTCGCTTCGCTCGCAAATGACGGAGCAAGAGGAAACATCACCATGGAAATCGGATTTATCGGCCTCGGGAAGATGGGCTTCCCGATGGCGCGCCGCCTGATTGAGGCCAAGCATCAGCTCACGGTATTCGATACGCGCAAGGAAGCCGTCGACAAACTCACAGCGCTCGGCGCGCAGGCCGCATCGTCACCGAAGGAAATTGCCGATCGCTGCGAGACCGTGCTGGCAAGCCTGCCGTCGCTGCAGGCCTCGCTCGACGTTGCGACCAGCTCGGGCGGCGTGATCGAGGGCAAGCGGGTAAAGCGCTTCGTCGATCTCTCCACCGTCGGCTCGCAGATGGCGGCCAGAATTCACGGCCTGCTGGCGAAGAACAACATCGTGCAGATCGACAGCCCCGTCAGCGGCGGCGTCGGCGGCGCCGAGAAGGGAACGCTGGCGGTGATGGTGTCCGGCCCGCGTGCCGATTTCGAAGTGACAAAACCCGCGCTCGACGTGATCGGAAAAGTGTTCTTCATCGGCGAAAAGCCCGGCTCGGCGCAGACCATGAAACTCGCCAACAACTTCCTGTCGGCCACCGCCATGGTGGCGACGTCGGAAGCCGTGGTGATGGGCGTCAAGGCGGGGCTCGATCCGGCCGTGATGATCGACGTCATCAACGCCGGTTCCGGCCTCAACACCGCAAGCCGCGACAAGTTTCCCCGTGCCGTGCTGCCGCGCAGCTTCGATTTCGGCTTCGCCACCGGGTTGATGGTGAAGGACGTGCGGCTGGCGCTGGAGGAGATGAAATCGCTGGGGCTGTCGATGGAAGTCGCCGAAGCGGTCGGACGCTTGTGGGAAGTCGTCATCCGCGACGAGGGCGCCGAGTCGGATTTTACCGCTGCCATCAAGCCGATCGAAAAGGCAGCAGGCGTCGTGGTCGGCGGGGCGAAGGGCGGCCACGCGGCGAAGTAGCGCTGACGCAGTTCCAGGTTGGCAAGTCCGACCGAATGGCGTTGAATGTATTTGCGTGCAAGCCGGCGTTGACCCGATCGATCAGTTGGGACGCGGATGACGTTTCGTTGCGTAAATCCAGTGTGCAGGCAGAAGCGGCTGCGGCCCGCATGTCTTGTCGTTGCTCTTGTCGTTGCGGGTCTGGCCTTGCTGATCGCGGCGGGGAACGATGCGCCCGCCAAAAGCGGCCAGAGCCAACGCCCGATCGAGTCCATTCAGTCGCGCAGCGCAGGCGAGCCGACCATGGCCATCGTTTCGCTTCGCAGCCAGCGGATCACCGTCTACGACGCCAAGGGGTGGATCCTGCGGGCGCCGGTGTCGAGCGGCACGAAGGGACGCGAGACACCCGCAGGGATCTTCAGCGTCATCCAGAAAGTCGAGGAGCATTACTCGAACCTGTATGACGACGCCTTCATGCCGCACATGCAACGCATCACCTGGTCGGGCATCGCGCTCCATGGCGGCGTGCTGCCGGGACGTCCGGCGTCCCATGGCTGTATCCGGCTGCCATTCGACTTTGCCGAACAGCTGTTCGGCGCGACCGCGATGGGCATGCGGGTGATCGTGGCGCCAGGCGATGTGGCGCCTGTTGAGTTCGCCCATCCGCTTCTGTTCCAACCGAAGCCCGGTGCGGCCGCCCTGGCCGCCGCCCGAACCACGGAGGCGCAAGAGGCGGCGAGGAAAGCAGCCGAGGCGCGAATAGCCGCCGGGACGGCCTTGCGGGAGGCCACGCAGGCCAGGACGCCGGTTCGCGCGGCGGAAAATCTGAAGCGCAGAGCCGAGGCACAGTTGGCTGCCGCCGAGACTAAACTTGGCGCCGGCATCTCCGCGGAGGCAAAGGAGCAGGCTGAGGACGCCAAGGCGCAGGCCGTCGCCAAAATCGCGGAGCTGCAGCTGCAATGGGACGTCGCCAACGTGGATCTGCAACTGAGGCTCGATGCCGTCACGTCTGCGCGTGAAGCCGCCGCCGCGGCGGAGACTGTGCGGGCCGCGGCAGCCGAGGCGGCCCGCCAGCTCGCGCGCGAACTCCAGCCGGTATCGGTGTTGATCAGCCGCAAGACCCAGCGGCTTTATGTGCGGCAGGCATTTGAGCCGCTCTTTGAAGGTCCGGTCACGATCGCAGACCCCGATCGTCCGATCGGCACGCATGTCTTCACCGCCATCGGGCGCACGGCCGACGACGCCAGTTTGCGATGGAGCGTCGTCTCATTGCGCAGCGGAAGTCCGCCGAGCGGCGCGGTTGAGCCCGAGGACCGGCCGCGCGGGAATAGCGGTCGCGGCGTTGAGCCGGTGCCGATGGACCCGGACAGCGCAAAGGCCGCGCTCGACCGCATCGTCATTCCGCAGGACGCATTGGATCGCATCGCCGGCATTGCGCCGCGATCCTCTCTGATCGTCACCGACGAGCCGATGAGTTCAGAAACCGGCAAGGGAACGGAATTCGTGGTGCTGTTGAGCGGCGAGCCGCAAGGCGGCATCAAGCGGCGGCGGCGCAGTCCGGGGAGCGACTTCCGCTACGCATACCCACGCAGCCAGCCTTTCGGGGGCTCGCCTTTCGGAAATCCCTTTTTCAACTGGTGAGCCTTCGCTCGGAGGGTGAGCGGACATAGCTCGGACTCCACCAGAGGTCCGGGAATGACCCCGAAGCAGTCATGGCAAAGTTCGGCTCCGTCCGAGTTCGCTCAATGCATCCAAAGGTAAACTCCTTCACGGCAGTACAACCGTCTATTAATGTTTTCGCGCTTAGATAGAATGCAATTTGGAATGGGCGTACTGAGGGCGTTTTGCGGATCTTCGCGGGTGTACAGGCAATGCGCGGCGTTGCTGCGCTGTCGGTCGTCTGCGGACACGCAGTCAGCGCGCGACCCGATATGGTCGGGCCGGTCCTTGCCGAAGGCGCGCTCACCATTCTTGCAAGCGGCGTCGACATCTTCTTCGTTATCTCTGGCTTCATCATCGCAAGCACGGCGGCGGCGCAACGCGACCCGTTGAATTTCGCCTTCAGGCGAGCTGTTCGAATTTATCCGGTCTACTGGCTCGTGTTGCTGGCGGCGTTTGTCAGCTCATCCTGGATCGCGCTGTCACCGGAGGAGCGTCCCGCGCTCGACTTCGGCCTCATCTTTGCATGGACATATCCGAACTGGTACCTCGCGCCGGCGTGGTCGATTGCTTTCGAGGTGCACTTCTATGCTGCAGTTGCGGCCATCCTCGCGATCGCGCCGAACCGGCTGTTCCAGCTGCTGTTCGCGGGGCTCGGCTTGGTCCTTGTCGCTGTCGTCTTCGGCCTGCAGCTTGGCATCTATTCCCATCCGCTGGTCCTGGAATTCGGTGCGGGCGTCGGCATCGCCTATCTCTTGAGAAACGGCAGATTGCGCTTTTCGCGCTGCATACTAGCAATTTCCGCAGGCCTGTTCGCGGCCGGTTGGTACTGGATATTCATGCACGGATCGGCTGATCCGCAATTCGCACGCGTGCTGACCTATGGCCTTGCTGCGGGATTGCTCATCCATGCTGTGGTCTCTGCCGAGATCGAAGGGCTGTCCTTCTCGCCGATCCTGCAATGGTTCGGCAAGATTTCGTACTCGCTGTATATCGTCCATTACCTGGTGATAAAATGGATCGTCACCTTTACCGGGTTGTGGCTGCTATCTACGGCAGGGACAATTATCGCCAGCATCCTGCTCTCCATCGGCCTCGCCTCTGCCTTGCACGTCATCATTGAGGCGCCGATCATCAGTTGGGGCCGCAAGTTGAATCTGATGCGCCGCGACCAGCGGACGTCGGATGTCCCGAGACGGGAGGGCACCGTGCGTACTCCAGCACGGGCCGAATGAACAAATTCCGCTACGCATACCCACGCAGCCAGCCTTTCGGGCGCTCGCCTTTCGGAAATCCCTTTTTCAACTGGTGAGCCCTGTGGGATGGCAAAAAATGCAATCATCTTCGATCCGATTTGGATGCAGTCGCGCAGCAACTACCCTCGCCGAAATCGGCGAGCAGAAGCGCAGCCATGATCGCCGCCTCTACAGCGACTCTCGCACTATTCCGCCTGGCAATCTTCGCAGCCCACGCCGTGGGGCGGTTACCGAACGCGCTAGTTAATTAACCCCGTTTCCGCGTGCGGCTTCCAAAGAGGTCGGAGCCCCAGAATGAAATGAGGACCAGCGCGCAAGTCGCGAGGCCCAACAATGCCAGAATTGTTTCGAGCATCATCGAATCAACTCCCTTCTGTTGGGATTCTGCCATACGAACGCGCCGCAGTTGAGCGCGTTTATTCCGTGTGCCCGGCACCGCCGTGCGGCATATTGGAAGGACGGCCCCCAGCTTCGAGCTAGGCATCAACCGTTGGGGCCATCCGTTGTCCCATGCCGGGCATGCCCATCCACATGGTGTCCAGCATGCGCCGGAATAAAAATCTGATTCGAATCAATGTCTGTATGGAACCCGACGGTTTGGCATGGTTCCAGGTGCGATGGGGCCTGAGCAATCCAGGGGAAGTCCGGCAATCGCCCCCCATCCTGCGGCACACTAATTTGCATTCTTCGCCATCGACCGGAAATAGTGCTCGGCATGCTGGAAATAATTCTCCGCTGCGATCCGGTCTCCCTTCAGAGCTTCAGCGCGGGCCAAGGCCAGGTAGCGTTCATAGTTTTTCTCGGCGCTCTGAGCGTTCTTCGCGTGAGGGTGAGGGAACCCGGAGGATTCATTTCTCCGGGCGGGCCGGGATCCTCGGCGCGCTATGCCGGCCATAGCTTTCGTATTTGAACGTGGTTGTACCGTTACCGGCTTAACTTCCGAAATGTGCTTCATGTTGGTTTTCATGTTGTATGCCGCTCCGGCAGAGCCGTGCGACGTTCATTGGAGGAATTGTCGTGCTGCAATCTGGTCGATGGGCCACTGAGGGCGGCGCTCAAAAGCGCGAGGGTACGGTGTTCCTGGCGCCCGATTAGCAGTGAGGGCCCGCCGAACAAATCCATATCGACTGCGTTTTAGATAAGAGCGCAGAAACCGATTTCAAGTTGCTGGCTGAACAGAAGAAGTTTTAGCGAAACGTCCATCCTCGTCGTGCGCGCCCATAACGCGGCAGCAGCCAGAACGTAGGAGCAAAGATCCATGATAAGAAAACCCATAACGACGATGGCCGAGGAGCCAATACCTAGGAACATCATGCGCGCCGATGTCACGATCACCGAGGGTTTCGGCATGGAGGTCGACGGTCAGATGAAGGCGGTGTTCGACACAAAGGAAGCCGCCGAAAAGAAAGCGCGGGAACTCAAGACCAAATTCCCGATGCTTCAGGTCAAAGTCTATGACGCAGCGCAAAGAACAACTGCGGTGATAGCGGCCAAAACATCCGAATCGGTCTGACGGGCGCTTCAGGAAACCATCGAAGCGACAACGCTCAAAACCACGGTGCCGGCCGATCCATCGCAATTAAATCCTCGACCTCGATGCGCGGGCGGACCACGGCATACTGGTCGTCCTTGACGAGGACTTCGGGCACCAGCGCGCGCGTATTGTAGAAGCCGGACTGCACCGCGCCGTAGGCGCCGGCGGTCATGATCGCGATGAGATCGCCGGCCTTGGGTTCGGGAAGGTTGCGGTCGAGGGCGAGATAGTCGCCGGTCTCGCAGACCGGACCGACGACGTCGGCCGTGATGGTTCGCACGCCCTTGACGGGCTCGCGAACGGGAAGGATGTCGTGATGGGCTTCGTACAGCGTGGGACGGATCAAATCGTTCATCGCGGCGTCGATGATGACGAAATTCTTGGCCTCGCCGGGCTTCACATAGATGACGCGGGAAACGAGGATGCCGGCGTTGCCGACGATCATCCGCCCGGGTTCGAACATCAGCGTGCAGCCGAGATTATGCGTCACCCGCTTGACCATCGCGGCATAGGCCGACGGCAATGGCGGCGCTTCGCGGTCGGCGTGATAGGGGATGCCGAGCCCACCGCCGAAATCGATATGCTCGATCTTGTGGCCGTCGGCGCGCAGCGTCTGCACGAAATCGGAAAGAATCCGGAACGCGGTCTCCATCTTGGAGAGATCAGTGATCTGGCTGCCGATATGCATGTCGGTGCCGGTCACCTCGATACCCGGCAGCTTCGCCGCGAGGGCATAGACCTCGCGCGCCCGCAGAATCGGGATGCCGAACTTGTTCTCGGACTTGCCGGTGGCGATCTTGGCGTGGGTGCCGGCATCGACGTCCGGATTGACCCGCAACGAAATCCGCGCGGTCTTGCCGGTCTCGACCGCGAGCTTCGACAGCAATTCCAGTTCGGGCTCGGATTCGACGTTGATGCAGAGAATGTCCGCCGCCAGCGCGGCGCGCAGTTCGGGTTCGGTCTTGCCGACGCCTGAGAAAAGAATCTTGCTCGGCGGAATCCCCGCGGCCAGCGCGCGCTTGAGTTCGCCGCCCGACACCACGTCGGCCCCGGCGCCGAGTTTCGCCAGCGTGCGCAGCACCGACTGGTTGGAATTGGCCTTCATGGCGTAGCAGACCAGCGTCTTCTCGCCGGCAAAGGCCTCGGTGAAGATGCGGTAATGGCGCTCCAGCGTCGCCGTCGAATAGCAATAAAACGGCGTGCCGACCGCATCCGCAAGTTCGGACAGGTTGACGGCCTCAGCGTGGAGCACGCCGTTGCGATAGTCGAAGTGATTCATGGCGCGCTCATAGCGTTTTCGAGCGAAGTGGGTACCGATTCGCGTCAAGAAAACGCGTCAAAACAAGACTCTAGTCCAGCAGCGGATCGAGAACGAATTTCTTCTTGCCGCCCTTGGGAGCGCTGGGGCCTGCCTCGGATCCGTAGGTCGAATTGAAGACGCCGGGCTGCGCCGCGCGCTCGGCCTCGGTGTCCGACGTGGCCTGGGCCGCCGGCGCCGCCGCGGTCGGCGGCAAATCGAGCCCGGCCTTGCGTCCGCAGCCCCCGAGCGCGAGCGCGGTCACGCTCAGCAGGATGATGGCCCATCCCGACGATGACGGGCGGTAGTTACTGATCACGACGAAATCCCCAATGCGCGCCGCACCATACAAAGATTGCCTTGGTCTGGCGAGTGCCGATCGGCCACGGAAACCCAAGAAAAACCTAAGCAATTGCAGCGATTTTTTTCCTCAGCCCAATTTTCGCTCTTTTTCCAGCCGTTTCAGCCAGGCTTTGGCCTGCGACAGCACGTTCTTCGGCGCGGTGCCGCCATAACTGGTCCGGCTCTTGACGGACGCTTCCACAGACAGCACGCGCAGGGCATCGGCCGAAATCTTCGGCTCGACCTCCTGCATCGCCTGCAGCGGCAATTCGTGCAGCGCCACACCCTGCTTGGACGCAAGGCCGACGATTCGCCCGGTGACATGGTGGGCATCGCGGAACGGCATTTTCAGCGTCCGCACCAGCCAGTCGGCGAGGTCGGTGGCGGTGGCATAGCCCTCGCCGGCGGCGGCCTTCATCCGTGCCTCGTCCGGCACCAGGTCGATGACCATGCCGGTCATGGCCCGAATCGCGAGCGAGAGCGCGGAAAACGCCTCCATGGCGCCCTGCTTGTCCTCCTGCATGTCCTTTTGATAGGCGAGCGGCAGCCCCTTCATCACGATCAGGAGACCGTTGAGCGCGCCGATCACCCGGCCGGTCTTGGCGCGCACCAGTTCGGCCGCGTCGGGATTGCGCTTCTGCGGCATGATCGAGGAGCCGGTGGTGAACTTGTCACTGAGGCGCACGAGGCCCACCAGCGGCGAGGTCCAGATCACGATTTCCTCGGCAAAGCGCGACATGTGCACGGCCGCGATCGAGGCGGCCGAGAGCGTTTCGAGCACGAAGTCGCGATCCGATACCGCGTCCAGCGAATTGGCCATCGGCCGGTCGAAGCCGAGCGCCTTGGCTGTGGCGGTGCGATCGATCGGAAACGAGGTTCCGGCCAACGCCGCGGCCCCAAGCGGCGATTCGTTCAGCCGCTTGCGGGCATCGGCAAAACGACCGCGGTCGCGCGCGGCCATCTCGACATAGGCCAGCAGATGATGCCCGAACGTGACGGGCTGGGCGGTCTGCAGATGGGTGAAGCCCGGCATCACGGTCGCGGCATGTTCCAGCGCGCGGCTGGCCAGCGCATGCTGGAAGGCGGCCAGCGCCGCATCTGTTACGTCGATCGTGTCGCGGACAAAGAGCCGGAAATCGGTCGCCACCTGGTCGTTGCGGGAGCGTGCGGTGTGCAGCCGTCCCGCTGCCGGCCCGATCAATTCGGAAAGCCGGCTTTCGACGTTCATATGGATGTCTTCGAGCGCGCGCTTGAAATCGAAGGAGCCCTTGCCGATTTCTGACAAAATCGTGTCTAGACCCTTGCCGATATTTTTCGCATCAACAGCGGTGATAATGCCTTGCGCGGCCAGCATTGCGGCGTGGGCCTTGGACGCGGCGATGTCCTGGGCATAGAGGTGACGGTCGACGTCGATCGAGACGTTGATTTCCTCCATGATCGCATCGGGACGCTCGGTGAACCGGCCGCCCCACATCTTGTTGCTCATGACTTCCCTGGCCTTACTTCTTAAGCCTTGCCATCTAAATCGTCGAACCGGCTGCGAAACGCGGTGCCGGTTTCGGCCGTAACTCGACCGTAATCTTGCGCCCTGCATAGCCGTATCTGATACAGGATGACAAACGATATGCCCGAAATGTCCCCGCCCCGCCCGGCCACGAAACGCCGGATCCCGCTCGCCATCGGTGCGGTGGCGGCTGTGGGCGTGATCGGATTGGGCGCGTTTTACGGGCTTGGCGGCTTCAAGCGCGGCACAGGCGGCGATCCCTTCTGTACGGGCGCCGTCGAACTGGCCCGCAAGATCGCACCGCTGGCGCATGGCGAGGTGGCCGCGCTGACCATGGCGACGACCCCGCTGCGGCTCCCCGACCTCGCCTTCGAGGACGCCGAGGGCAAGCCCCGAAAGCTCTCGGAATGGCGCGGCAAGACCGTGCTGGTGAACCTGTGGGCCACCTGGTGCGTGCCTTGTCGCAAGGAGATGCCGGCGCTCGACAGCCTGCAGGCCAAGCTCGGGGGCAAGGATTTTGAGGTGGTCGCCGTCAATATCGACACCCGCGATCCCGAGAAGCCGAAAACCTTCCTCAAAGAGGCCAATCTAACCAGGCTTGGCTATTTTACTGACTCAAAAGCCAAGGTTTTTCAGGATCTTAAGGGCATAGGCAAGGCGCTGGGCATGCCGACCTCGATACTCGTGGACGGCCAGGGCTGCGAGATCGCCAACCTGGCTGGTCCCGCTGAATGGGCCAGCGACGACGCCATCAAGCTGATCAAGGCCGCGATGGAGCCAGTGAAGGCGGGGTCCTAGCTGTGAGCAGTTCAGCGCTAGAATCGCCGGGTGGGCAAAGCCACCGGATCGCGTGAATGCGCCCGATGACAGGCTCCGTGTGCCCACCATCACCAGCGCAGCATTAGATGGTGGGCACGGCGCAGGCGCGCCTTTGCCCGCCCTACAGGACGGTAATTTCAGGCCGCAATATTGAGGTTGCCGCCAACGCCGGGGGCGAGATTGGCCGTACCCAGCAGCGTCTGGACCGCGGCTTTCTCCGCGTCCGCATTCTGTTTGATGATCGAGGTCTGGATCTGCTGCTGCGTGCCCGCCGCTTTCATCGCCATCATGCTCGAAACCATAGCCATCATATCCATACGCAGCACTCCTCAAACCTGAGGGCACCCTACCCCGGCACCGGTTAACGAATTCTGGAGATTGTGCGGTGACCGCGGTGGAACCTGTCCGAGCGGCGTGAAAAAGAAGTGCGTGGGCAAAGCGACTTGTCCGCCGTAGCTCAAAGAGCGAAGGCGGAAGCGTGCCCACCGATTTTTCACAACCGGCGATGGCGCCTGCAGAGCACGTCGGCGTTTGAATTTGCGGAAACATGGTGGGCACGCGGAGCCTGTCATCGGGCGCGCATTCGCGCGACCCGGTGGCTTTGCCCACCCCTACGGATTCGCGATGACGCCTAGCGCGTCGGGACCGGCTTGTCGCCGCGGTAGTCGTAGAAGCCGCGCTGCGTCTTGCGGCCGAGCCAGCCGGCCTCGACGTATTTCACGAGCAGCGGGCACGGCCGGTATTTCGAATCCGCCAGCCCCTCATGCAGCACCTGCATGATCGACAGGCAGGTGTCGAGACCGATGAAGTCGGCGAGTTCCAAGGGCCCCATCGGGTGATGCGCGCCGAGCTTCATGGCGGCGTCGATCGCCTCGACGTTCCCGACGCCCTCATAGAGCGTGTAGATCGCCTCGTTGATCATCGGCAGCAGGATGCGGTTGACGATGAAGGCGGGGAAATCCTCGGATACGGCAATCTGCTTACCCATCCGGGTGACAAATTCCTTCGCGGTGTCGAACGTCAAATCGTCGGTGGCGATGCCGCGGATCAGCTCGACCAGCTCCATCGCCGGCACCGGATTCATGAAATGAATGCCGATGAAGCGCTCGGGACGGTCGGTCGAGGCGGCGAGCCGCGTGATCGAGATCGACGAGGAGTTGGTGGCGACGATCGCTTCCGGTTTCAACACCGCGCAGAGCTCGTGAAAGATCTTGCGCTTGACCTCTTCCTTTTCGACTGCGGTCTCGATCACGAGGTCGCAGTCCGCCAAACCGTCCAGCGTCTCGGTGGAGGTAATCCGGCTGAGCGCCTTTTTACGCGCGTCCTCGGTGATAGTCTGCTTGGCGACCTGGCGCGACAAATGGCCATTGATGGTCGCCATCGCCGATTTCAGCCGTTCGTCGGAGACGTCGTTAAGCACCACGTCGAAGCCGGCGAGCGCCGCCACATGCGCAATCCCGTTGCCCATCTGGCCCGAGCCGATCACGCCGACCTTCTTGATTGTCACCGCCATCTTTTCATCCACCGGAACGGCACGCACATCGCGCCTGTTCATCTCTGAACCTCAGATACGATATAATCAGTATCGAGGTTTCAGTCCCCATCTTTGGCACGTTTTCTTCACGCGAAGCTTAATCCACTTCGCTCGCAACCGCTTAAGGTAAATATCTTCCGGACGTTGCGCGTCCGGCTGGAGCGGAATGAACGCTGCCTCGAATCGTCATTCCGCTCTATCTTTTTGTTTGAACATGATCTTTTCGGAAAAACCGGCTTCCCCTTTTCCGGATCACGCTCCGTCCGTCGTTACTTTCCGAGCTTACCGAGCGCTTCGGTCAGTTCAGGAACCGCCTGATAGAGGTCAGCGACCAGGCCGTAATCGGCAACCTGGAAGATCGGCGCGTCTTCATCCTTGTTGATCGCAACGATCACCTTGGAATCCTTCATGCCGGCGAGATGCTGGATCGCGCCGGAGATACCGATCGCGACATATAGTTCCGGAGCGACCACCTTGCCGGTCTGGCCGACCTGCCAGTCGTTGGGAGCATAGCCGGCATCAACCGCGGCGCGCGAGGCGCCGACGCCGGCGCCGAGCTTGTCGGCGAGCGGCTCGATATATTTGGCAAAGTTCTCGCGGCTCTGCATGGCGCGGCCACCGGAGACGATGATCTTCGCGGACGTCAGTTCCGGACGGTCGCTCTTCGCAACCTCCTCGCCGACGAAGCTGGATAGGCCCGGATCGGCCGCAGCAGCGGCGTTCTCCACCGTCGCGCTGCCGCCGTCACCGGCCGCGGCGAAAGTCGAGGTCCGCACCGTGATGACCTTCTTGGCGTCCTTGGATTTCACTGTCTGGATCGCGTTGCCGGCATAGATCGGCCGCTCGAACGTGTCAGGCGAAACCACCTTGATGATCTCCGACACCTGCATCACGTCGAGCAGCGCCGCGACGCGCGGCATCACGTTCTTGAAGCGCGAGGTGGCGGGCGCGACGAAGGCGTCGTAGGAGGGCGCCAGCGACACGATCAGCGCGGCCAGCGGCTCGGCGAGATCGTGGGCATAGGCGGCGTTATCGGCGAGCAGCACCTTCTTGACGCCGGCAAGCTTGGCCGCGGCATCGGCCGCCGCCTTGGCGTTCTCGCCGGCGACCAGCACGTGGACGTCTGCACCGAGCGCGCTGGCTGCCGTCAGCGCCTTGTTGGTGGCGTCCTTGATCGACGCGTTGTCGTGTTCAGCGATCAGTAGCGTCGTCATCAGAGAACCCCGGCTTCGGTCTTGAGTTTCGTTACCAGCTCAGCGACGTCCTTGACCTTGACGCCGCCCTTGCGGCCGGGCGGTTCCGCGGTCTTGAGCACTTCGAGATGCGGCGTGAGATCGACGCCGTAATCGGACGCGCTCTTGTCGTCGATCGGCTTCTTCTTCGCCTTCATGATGTTGGGCAGTGAGGCATAGCGCGGCTCGTTCAGCCGCAGATCGGTGGTGACGATCGCCGGCCCCTTCAGCTGCACAGTCTGCAGACCGCCGTCGACCTCGCGCGTGACCTTGAAATCGCTTCCGTCGACTTCGAGCTTGGAGGCGAAGGTCGCCTGCGACCAGCCGAGCAGCGCCGCCAGCATCTGGCCGGTCTGGTTCGAGTCGTCGTCGATCGCCTGCTTGCCGAGAATGATGAGGCCGGGCTTCTCCTGCTCGGCGATGGCCTTAAGAATCTTGGCAACCGCCAGCGGCTCCACATTGCCTTCGGCCTTGACGAGGATGCCGCGGTCGGCACCCATGGCCAGACCGGTCCGGATCGTCTCCGAGGCCTGCGCCGGGCCGATCGACACCACCACCACTTCGGTCGCCTTGCCGGCTTCCTTCAGCCGCAGCGCTTCCTCGACGGCGATTTCGTCGAACGGATTCATCGACATCTTCACGTTGGCCAGTTCCACGCCCGTTCCGTCGCTCTTGACGCGGACCTTGACGTTGAAATCGACCACCCGCTTTACCGGCACAAGAACCTTCATCGATCCTCTTTCGCTTGAATTCTGGGGTTTTATTGGCTTGGGCGCGGAACCTAATGGCCCCGCTATCGGCGGTCAACGCGCGAAAGCCAAAAATCAGCCCTTGGATAGAGGCTATCTTACCGGTTTTGGCCGGGCACCCACAACACGTCTCCGGCCCCATTATCGTTCATGTGACGGCTGGCGACGAACAGGAAATCCGACAGGCGGTTCATATACTGAATGGCAGCCTCGCTGACCGGCTCCTGAGGGTTGGCGGCGAGTTCCACCATGATCCGTTCCGCCCTGCGGCATATGGTGCGGGCGAGATGCAGGTATGCCGCAGCGGGGGTGCCGCCCGGCAGGACAAACGAGGTCAGCGGCGCGAGATGCTCGTTCAGGCTGTCGATGTCGCGCTCGAGCCGTTCGACCTGGCTTGCCAGCATCCGCAGGCGCTCCGCCTTGCCGTCGCGCTGGGGCACGGCGAGATCGGCGCCGAGATCGAACAAGTCGTTCTGGATCCGGCCCAGCATCGCATCCAGTTCGCGCGCCTCGCCGAGGTGCAGCCGCACCACGCCGATCGCCGCATTGGTCTCGTCCACGGTGCCATAGGCTGCGATGCGCAGATCGTATTTGGGGCGGCGTTCTCCGCTGCCGAGCGCCGTGGTGCCGTCATCGCCGGTCCTGGTATAGATGCGGTTAAGTACGACCATTGGCGCTTCCCTTTTTCCTGCCCTATTTGGCCATCGCCCAGACCACGACCATGGTGATGACGATGGCGATGAACTGCAGCAACACCCGAAGCCGCATCAGGTTCTGCGAGCGGCTCGGCGAGCCGCCGCGCATCATGTTGATGAGGCCGAGCAGCAGCACGATAGCCACGGCCGCAACCGCGATCGGGAGGACGATCGAACTCAGAAAGGATGCCATCGGCGCTACATAACACCGGCAAGCGCCGACTGCCACACGTTCACAATCCCTCGCACAACCCCTCGTGCAGCCGCTCGACGATCTGGCTTTTAAGCCAATAATATCAGATGCTAGCACAAATTTACGACCGGACCTTCGTAGCCAGATCGGGGTAAGATGTGAGGTTCATTCGCTTCGTCTACCTCGTCGTGATGGAGGCGTTTTATACGTTCCTTGCCGATGACGGCTGGGCGATCGCGAGCCATATCGCGCTGTCGACGTTGATGGCGCTGTTCCCGTTCCTGATCGTGCTGACGTCGCTGGCCGGCTTTTTCGGGTCCAAGGAGCTGGCCGACGGCGCGGTGGGGCTGCTGCTGCAGACCTGGCCGCAACAGGTCGCGGACGCGCTGTCGGGCGAAATCCACGACGTGCTGACCACGACGCGCGGCGACATCCTGACCGTCGGCGCGGTGCTGGCGGTCTATTTCGCCTCCAACGGCGTCGAGGCGCTGCGGGTCGCGCTGAACCGCGCCTATTCGGTGGTCGAGCCGCGGGCGTGGTACTGGCTGCGGCTGGAATCGATCGGCTACACGCTGGTCGCCGCCGTCACGTCGCTCTTGATGGCGTTCCTGATCGTGCTCGGTCCGCTGATCCTGGAGACGGCGCGCCGCCACATTCCGTTCTTCGTCGAGTCCAACGAAAGCCTGCTCAATTTCGCCCGCTACGGCATCACGATCACGGCGATGACGGCGGCGTTGTTCGTCCTGCATGCCTGGCTGCCCTGCGGCCGCCGAAGTTTTCTGCAGATCCTGCCAGGCATCGTCTTTACAATGGTGGCGTCACTGATTTCGGGCATCGTTTTCGGCCAGTATCTGGCGCGCTTCGCCAGCAACTACGTGACCATGTATGCAGGGCTTGCTTCGGTCATCATCGCGCTGGTGTTTCTGTATTTCATTTCCGCGATTTTCGTCTTCGGCGGCGAACTGAATGCGGCGATCATGAAGTCGCGGTTGCCGAAGGGGATGTCGCTTCATGCAGCGCAGTCGCGAGAGCGCGCGGAGACACAGGCTTGACTAGAAAGATGTCGGCGCCGGCGGCGCGCGATGCCGCCTCGTCCTCGCTGCGGCCGGATATGCCGATGATCGGAATGCGCCCGAGCGGCGGCTGAAGCGCGCGAATGCGCGTGATCGCTTCGATGCCGTTGATCCCCGGCAGGACCATGTCCATCAGCACCGCATCGAATGCGCCCCGCGCGATCCGCTCCGGCGCGGCCTCGCCCTGGCCGATGAACTCGGTCTGGTGACCGAGCTCGGTCAGGATCGCGTTGAGCACGACGCGGCCGAACGGATTGTCCTCGACGCTGAGCAGGCGCAACGGCCGCGGCGAACCGATCGACGCCTCGCCATCGGCGCCCGACGCCGCCGTCACCGCATCCTTTGCCGGTGACATCACGACATTGAAGGTAAAGGTGGTGCCGCCGCCACGGCGTTGCGTCACGGTGACATCGCCGCCCATGGCGCACGCCAGTTGCTTGACCGACGACAATCCGAGACCGGCGCCGCCGAAGCGCGATGCAATGGAGACATTGGCCTGCGAAAACGGCCGGAACAGGCGTTTGACCTCGCTCAGCGTCATGCCGATCCCGCTGTCGGAGACCTCGAATTGAACGGCGACCTTGCCTTTCGGGCTGCGCAGAGGCGTAACCTGGAGGGCGACACTGCCCTGGTCGGTGAATTTCACGGCATTGTCGATCAGGTTCTCCACCGCCGCGCGCAGGCGCACGGGATCGCCGATCGCAAATGCCGGCAGCTTTTCGGAAATGACGACCGACGATTGCAGGCCCTTGGCCGCCGCGCGGCCGGTCAGCGAATCACCGGCATTGCGGGCGAGCGTGCGCAGGTCGAAGAAGTCCTGCCGCACCTCGAGCCCGGGACCGCCGCTGCGCGCCGCATCGACGAACAGGGTCGCAAGGCTCGCCAGATGTTCCGCGCCCGCCTTGATGGTGTCGACCCAGCGCCGCTCGCGCTCGTTGAGTTCGGACGTCGCCAGGAGATTGCTGATTGCCAGAATGCCTGTGAGCGGCGTGCGGACCTCATGCGCGAAAGCCGCCAGCGCGGTCTCGACCATGCCAGCGCCGGTGGCGGCGGATTTGCGGGCACCGCGCATTTTTGCCGCGGCGCTGGATGCGCGCTTCTTCGCTGGCCGCTTCTTTGCTGGCCGTGTGATGCGTTGTGAGCGCCGCTTTGCCGCCATGGTCCCCCTTCCTCTGCCGCGACCAGCATGGCACGCGATAGCAGCCGATGTCACGGAGACGTTTTCAACAACCCCCAGTAGTATCACGGAAGTGGCCGGACAAACCGACGAGCCTGCGAATGTCCGCAGGCGTGGCGCCTCGCCCGCGCAATTCGCGCAACGCCGTGGCTTGCGTCGATTTCGAGAGCTTGTGTCCCGACGCATCTTCGATGAGCCGGTGATGCCGATAGGCCGGTTGCGGGATACCGAGCAGCTGCTGCAACAGCAGGTGCACACTCGTCGACCAGAACAGGTCCCTGCCCCGCACCACATCGGTAACGCCCTGCAAGGCGTCGTCGATCACGACGGACAGATGATAGCTCGTTGGCGTCTCCTTGCGCGCCAGGATGACATCGCCCCAGGCTTCGGGCTCAGCGCGCACGACGCCGGCCTCGCCGCCGGGACCTGCACCATCCTCATGCCAAGCCAGTTCTTTCGTGCGCGCGAGCGCGGCCTGCATGTCGAGCCGAAGCGCGTAAGGCGTGCCCTGCGCGATCAACTGTCGGCGGCGCTCCGGCGGCAGCGATTTGGCGGCGCCCGGATAGAGCGGCGCCCCGTCCGGATCGCGCGGCCACGGCGCGTCTGCGTCGCGTTGCGCAACCAGACGGGCGATTTCCGCGCGGCTCTCGAAGCTCGGATAGATCAGACCCAGGCCTGCCAATCTTTCGACTGCCTCCCGATAGCGCGCAAAATGCTCCGATTGCCGCCGCACCGGCGTTTCCCAGGATATCCCGAGCCATGCGAGGTCTTCGTAGATCGCCGCCTCGAATTCCGGCCGGCACCTTGTGGCGTCGATGTCCTCGATCCGCAGCAGGAACCGTCCCCCCGTGCGGCGCGCGAGGTCGAAATTGAGCAGCGCCGAATAGGCGTGACCGAGATGGAGGTAGCCGTTCGGGCTCGGGGCAAATCGGAAAACGGGTGGCGGCATCACGCAGCTCCCGGCATATCGGGGCTGCCATGGCCCTCCCGCTCCAGGCGCTCGACAACCGCCCGGTAGAATCGTCCGGCCTGCGCGACGACTTCTTCGGGTGCCCGCGCGCGACCGCTCTCAAACGACGCCCGCGCCAGTTCGAATTCCGAATCGAGAAAGCGCGCGACGACAGGCGGCAGTGGAGCAGCGCCAAGTTCGCGCGTTGCAAGCTTGCGGCGCATGAGATCGGAAACCTCCCTGCTCAACGCGGCCGGGGGATCGCATTCCGCCATCAGCGTCGGGAAGTGCATGGGCGCGATGGTTTCCAGCGGATGCATCCGCATCCAGCGCAAGGCTGCGGCCGGACGAAGCGCATAGAAGATTTTCTTCTGCGCCACGCTAGTCCCATCGCCAAAATAAACCCGTCGCTGGCGCTCTCCAAGATGAAGGTAATGGCGACCGATGGCCTCACGGGTCGCGGCATGCCGCGCGAATTCCAGAAATTCGTCCCGGAACCAGGCTTGTCCGCGATAGATCACCGGCGACAACAACCACTCGACAATCACCGCATTGCCCTTCAGCAGCAGCCGGAGCGCCTTGCCGAGATCCCATCCGTTCGCGTCCAGGTCGTCCTTGGGCGGAAACTCGATGACGTCTCGCGCTGGCCAAGGGGTGATATGCTCCGCAATACGCCGCACGTAGACGAAACGACAATCGTAGTCGCTATCGGGCGAGGAAAAGCCCCATGCACGACTTCCGCTCTCAATCGCCAGTGGCAAGAATACCCTATGCTCGTCGGCGATGCGGTCGAGCAGTGCATCGATAAGCGCGACCTTCTCGCCATCCATCTCGGGTGGGATGCTTCTCAAGCTCATCTTTCCAACTCAGGGGCGGGCTATGACCTGTCCGCCGAGGCAGAAAGATATCGACAGCCGGAAACCGCAGACGACTTTCGCAGTCTGCACAAGGCAGATTACCATGCCCGGCCATGACTAAGAAGATTCCGTAAATGACCATCCACCTCAGCAGCCAGTCCGACCTCGAAGACGCCGTCCACGCGCTGGTCAAGCAGGACGCGCGGCTGAAGCCGATTTTCGAGCTGACGGGCATGCCGGCGCTACGCCAGCGCGAACCGGGATTCGCCGGCCTCGCCGCGATCGTGTGCGGCCAGCAATTATCCACAGCCAGCGCCGGCGCGATCTGGGCGCGGCTGGCGGCCGCGTTCGATCCGTTCGACCATGATTCCATCCGCAAAGCCCGCGCCGACCGCCTCGGCCGGCTCGGGCTTTCCGCCGCCAAGATCAAGACGCTGAAGAATATCGCGCGCGAACTGGCGGCCGAACGGCTGAACCTCGACGTGCTGGCGGAAGAGGACGCCGACGCCGCGCACCACACACTGACGGCGCTGCACGGCATCGGCCCGTGGACCGCCGACGTCTACCTGCTGTTCTGCCTCGGCCATGGCGATGCCTGGCCGGCCGGCGATATCGCCATACAGGAAGCGATCAAGATCGGCCTCGGCCTGCAGACGCGCCCGAACGCCAAGCAGATGGCGCCACTGGCAGAGCCGTGGCGCCCGCTGCGCGGCGCGGCGGCGCATCTGTGGTGGAGCTATTACCGGGTGCTGAAGAAGCGCGAGGGCGTGCTGGCCGACAAGATCACCCCCGCAGCCGTACCCGATCCTCCCGCGCGGAAGCCGTGACGAAATCTATCACCGCGCGCACGGCTGGAAGTTCGACGAGATCGGGGTGCGCCAGCAGCCAGAGGTCCGCCACGCTGGCGAGCTTCTGTGGCGCGACGCGGACGAGATCTGGATAGGCGGTCGCGACAAAGCAGGACAGCGTTGATATCCCCAGACCGGCGCGCGCCGCGGCAAGCATGTCGCCTTGCGACGAGCAACGCATCACCATCGAGCCCTGCCGTGTGATCGCGTCGCTCCAGCGCGCCAGCCGCTCGTTCGACAAGCGGTCGGCAAAGCCGATCACGCTGTGTCCCTTCCATTCGTCGCGCCGTTCGGGGAGCCGCTGCCGCGCGGCGTACTCCCGCGAGGCGTAGAAGCCGGTGCCGAGGCGGCCGATCTTGCGCCCGATCAAATTCTCTTCGCCGCTGTCCACCGGGCGCAGCACGACATCGGCCTCGCGGCGGCGCACGCTGGCCGGATAGGGATGGGTGATGATCTCGAGCTGAATATGATCATGCGCGCGCAGGAACGGACCGAGCTTCGGCATCAGCCAGTGCGAAGCGAGCGTCGAACCGATCGACAGCTTGACCACGCCGCGCGCCTGCGCTCCCGTCGCCGACACCGCAGCCTCCGCACGCAGCGCCGCCGCCGCCATCGCCTCGACGTGCTCGCGAAACTTGCGGCCCTGCGCGGTCAGCGAAAGACCTTCATTGGAGCGCGCGAACAGGGGAATGCCGAGCTGGCCTTCCAGTTCGGCAATCTTGCGGCCGACCGTCGGATGGCTTGAGCGCAACCGGCGCGCGGCGGCGGCGAAGCTGCGGGTCTCGGCCACCGCGACGAAGGTCTTGCACAGCTCCCAGTCCATTGGCTCCCCCTCGCGACGCCGCAGCCGCGCTGTTCATTCCTGATTGCTCACCTGTTCAATATTGAACGACTGCAGCGTGCCGTCCAGCCCTATAATGCCGCCAACAAGCGCAGGTCAGCGGCTCCGCCCGGCCTGAAGCTCTCAAATCAACATCAATGGATGCGCTCCGGACGTAACCGGCCCTGCGCGATCAAGGAGGAACCGAATGCCGCTGCCCGCTTCGCTTGCCAATTCGCTCGAACTGCCGGTGGTCGGCTCGCCGCTGTTCATCGTGTCCGGACCGGAACTCGTGATCGCCCAGTGCAAGGCCGGCATCGTCGGCTCGTTCCCCGCCCTGAACGCCCGCCCCGTCGAAAAACTCGGCGAATGGCTGAGCCGAATCGAGAACGAGCTCGGCGAGTACAAGGCGCTGCATCCGGAGAAGAAGGTCGCGCCTTACGCGGTCAACCAGATCTGCCACGCCTCGAACGACCGGCTGATGAAGGACATGGAGACCTGCGTAAAGCACAAGGTTCCGATCATCATCACCTCGCTGCGGCCGCCGATCGAAATCGTCCACGCCGCGCATTCCTATGGCGGCGTGGTTTTCCATGACGTGATCAACGTCAAGCATGCGCGAAAAGCCGCCGAGCATGGCGTCGACGGTCTCATTCTGGTCTGCGCCGGCGCCGGCGGCCATGCCGGCACGCTGTCGCCGTTCGCGCTGCTGCGCGAGGTGAAGCAATGGTTCAAGGGCACCGTCCTGCTGTCGGGCGCGATCTCCGACGGCTGGGGTATTGCGTCCGCGCTCGCGCTCGGCGCCGACATGGCCTACATGGGCACGCGCTTCATCGCGACCGCGGAAGCCAACGCCGATCCGGCCTACAAGGCCGCGCTGGTCGAGCACGCGGCACACGACATCGTCTACTCCAACCTGTTCACCGGCGTGCACGGCAATTATCTCGGGCCCTCGATCGTGGCCGCGGGGCTTGATCCCGACAATCTGCCGCTCGGCGACAAGTCGAAGATGAATTTCGGTTCCGGCGGCAACACCAAGGCCAAGGCGTGGCGCGACATCTGGGGCTCCGGCCAGGGCATCGGCCAGATCGCGGATGCGCCGCCGGTTGCCGAACTGGTGGAGCGACTGAAGGCTGAATTCACTGATGCTAGTGGCGACTTCCTCAAGCGAGCGCGTGCGTAAGACACGCCGGCACAACGAATAGCCAAACAAACAAAACAGAGGGACGGAAACAATGAGAGTGTCGCGACCTTTATTGACGATCGCATTCGCGCTGTTGGCAAATGCTGCCGCTCTCGCCGAGGGCGACAAGGACGAAATCCGCATCGGCCAGACGCTGCCCTACAGCGGCCCGGCCTCCGGCTTCGGCATCATCGGCCGGGCGCAGGAGGCCTACTTCGAGAAGATCAACGCCGAAGGCGGGATCAATGGCCGCAAGATCAAGTTCATCAGCCTCGACGACGCCTACTCGCCACCCAAGACGGTCGAGCAGACACGAAAACTCGTCGAGCAGGAGGAAGTACTGCTGATGTTCGGTTCGCTCGGGACCGCCACCAACAATGCGGTGCATCGCTACCTCAATGGCAAGAAGGTGCCACAACTATTCGTGCTGAGCGGCGCGACCAAGTGGGCCGACCCGAAGAGTTTCCGCTGGACCATGCCGGGAATGGCGACCTACCAGTCCGAGGGCGTCGTCTATGCCAAGCATATCCTGCGAACCAAGCCTGACGCCAAGATCGCCATCCTTTCGCAGAACGACGATTTCGGCCGCGACTACGTCGCTGGCTTCAAGCGCGGCCTGGGCGACAAGGCGGCGACCATGATCGTGTCGGAAGCAACCTACGAGACCAGCGCGCCGACGATCAGTTCGCAGCTTGCGACGCTGAAGGCCTCCGGCGCCAACGTGATGTTCGGTGTCGTGCTCGGCAAGTTCACCTCGCAGATGATCAAGGGCGTTGCCGAGATCAACTGGAAGCCGGACCTGTTCTTCGTGCCGACCTCGGCGTCATCGATTTCGTTCCTGGAACCCGCCGGCCTCGATAACGCCGTCGGCCTGATCTCGTCCAGCAACGTAAAGGACACGCTGGACGCGCAATGGGCCAATGACCCCGGCGTGAAGGAATATTTCGCCTTCATGAAGCAGTATCTGCCGAATGCGGATTTGACCAATTCGAACTACGCTGCCGGCTACCATTATGCCAATCTCATGGTGAAGGTGCTGATGGCCTGCAAGGGCGATCTGAGCCGCGAGAACATCATGAAGCAGGCGGCGTCGCTGCGCGAGGTGCAACTGCCGCTGCTGTTGCCCGGCATCACAGTATCGACCGATGCCGACGACTATCTGCCATTCCAGCAATTGAGGCTGCGTCGCTTCGACGGCAAAAGCTGGATCGGCTTCGACGACATTCTGGATGACGGCTAGGCCCGAGGGCCTCGATCGGCCAAGGAGGATAATTTGACATCGATCATCAGCGGCGAACGCCAAATCAGCTATCCCGAGATCCACGCCCGCATCGCGCGGGCGGCCGCCGGCTTCAGGGCGTTCGGCGTCGGCGGCGGCGTTCCCGTCGGCATGATGCTGCGTAATGACTTCGCGTTCTTCGAAGTCTCGGTCGGGGCGGCGGCGCTGGGCAGCCCGGTGGTGCCGATCAACTGGCATCTGAAGGCCGAGGAAGTCGCCTACATCCTGGCCGACAGCGGCGCCAAAATCCTGGTCTGCCACGCCGACCTGCTGCCGCAGATCAGGGACGGCCTGCCCGGCGATATCAAGCTGCTGGTAGTAACCACGCCGCCGGAAATCGCCGCCGCGTTCAATGTTGCGCCTTCGCTGACGCAAGTCCCCGACGGCATAACCGACTGGGACCGCTGGCGCGACACGCATACACCGTTGCAGGAAGCTCCGATCGGCAGCGCGCCGATGTTCTATACGTCGGGCACGACCGGCCTGCCCAAGGGCGTGCGCCGCAAGCCGATGAAGCCAGAACAGGTTGCGGCCTCGGCACGGGTCGGCGGCATCGCCTATGGCGTGAAGCCGAACGAAGATCAGGTCATTCTGATGAACGGCCCGATGTATCATTCGGCGCCGAACTCCTACGGCATGCTGGCGTTCCGCAGTGCTTGCAAAATCGTGCTCGAACCGCGCTTCGATCCCGAGGACATGCTGCAGCTGATCGAACGTCATCGCGTCACCCACATGCACATGGTGCCCACGATGTTCGTGCGCCTGTTGCGGCTGCCGGATGACGTCAAGCGGCGTTACGATCTGTCGTCGCTGCGCTTCATCGTTCACGGCGCGGCGCCCTGCCCGCCGCAGGTCAAGCGCGCCATGATCGAATGGTGGGGTCCGGTCATCAACGAATATTTCGGCTCGACCGAAACCGGCATTCCGGTGTGGCACTCGGCCGAGGAGGCGCTGGTAAAACCCGGCACCGTCGGACGGGCCATCGAAGGCGGCGTCGTCAAAATCTTCCGCCCGGACGGCGAATTGTGCGGCGTCAATGAGCCCGGCGAGATCTTCATGCGGCAAATGTCCGTTCCGGATTTCGACTACCACGGCAAGGCCGAGGCGCGCACTGAGGCTGGCCGCGACGGCCTCGTCAGCGTCGGCGATGTCGGCTACCTCGACGAGGACGGCTATCTGTTCCTGTGCGACCGCAAGCGCGACATGGTGATCTCGGGCGGCGTCAACATCTATCCGGCGGAGATCGAGAACGCGCTGATCGGCATGGACGGCGTGCGCGACTGCGCAGTGTTCGGCGTGCCCGACGACGAATTCGGCGAGCGGCTGTTCGCCTGCATCGAGCCGGAAGCGAATACCGCATTGTCGCCCGCCACGGTGCAGGAGTTCTTGCGCGGACGTCTTGCGAACTTCAAGGTGCCGAAGGACATCCAGTTCATGGATGCGATGCCCCGCGAAGCCACCGGCAAGATTTTCAAGCGCAAGCTGCGTGATCTGTATACCGAGGGCCGACTGCGCGCGATGGCGTGAAGGGATACGTTCCGCACCTCCGCGTCATTGCGAGCGAAGCGAGGCAATCCATGGCGTCACACGCGGAGGCATGGATTGCTTCGTCGCTGCGCTCCCTTGCGCAAACGCTTCGCGTTTGTCGCAGGCAATGACGGAGCCGGCGATTGCGGCATTCCTGCATGAAAACCGAACAGCGTTTTAAACGTAATTGCTGTTGCAAAAGGGTCATCGGACGGCGCAAAGATCGCTGCATGTGAAGATGCAGGGATCGAAACAATGAAAGCCACCGACTTCATCGTTGCCCGCAACGATCTGCAGCAATGCAAGGTAATCGAGACGCACCTGCCTGACGCGGCCGCGCTGCCTGATGAGGCGCTGCTGGTGAAGGTCACGCGCTTTGCCTTCACCGCCAACAACATCACCTATGCGGTGATGGGCGATGTGTTGAAATACTGGCAGCTGTTTCCGGCCCCCGAAGGTTTCGGCAACGTTCCGGTATGGGGATTTGGCGAGGTGATCGCGTCAAAACATCCCGGCGTCGCCACAGGCGAAACCCTGTTCGGCTATTTCCCGATGTCGACGCATCTCGTGATCGAGGCTGCCGACGTCACCAAGCGCGGCCTGCGCGATGGCGCCGCGCACCGGCAAGGCGTGGCGCCGGTCTACAACGCCTATGCGCGCGTTAGCGGCGATCCGGCGTTTACCGGCAAGCAGGGCGACTATCAGGCGCTGTTGCGGCCTTTATTCATGCTGTCGTTCCTGGTCGACGACTTTCTCGCCGAGAATGAATTCTATGGCGCAAAGCGCGTGATGCTCTCCTCGGCCTCCAGCAAGACCGCCTATGGCCTTGCGCATCTTGTGCACGCGAGAGGCATCAAGGTGATCGGCCTGACTTCGGCCGGCAATAGCGAGTTCGTCAAATCGCTCGGCTGCTACGACGACGTTGTGACCTATGACCGCGTGAACTCGATGGCGGCGGACCTGCCCGTGGCGTATGTCGACATGGCGGGCAACAGCTCCTTGCGCGAACAACTGCACCGGCATTTCGGCGAGCAGATGAAATACTCCGGCCGGGTCGGGCTAACCCATCGCAGCACGGCGGCCGACGAGCCGGAATTGCCGGGCGCGAAGCCGAGTTGGTTCTTCGCGCCGGACCAGATCCGCAAGCGGGCCAAGGAATGGGGACCGGGCGGCGTCGACATGCGGTTTGGCGCCGCATGGTCAGGCTTCGTCCCGAGGCTGGATCAGTGGGTGAAAGTGAGCGAGAGCCATGGGCCTGCAGCCGTTCAACGCGCCTATCTTGATACCCTCAACGGCCGCGTGCCGCCGGATCAGGGGCTTATCCTCTCTCTAACGGAATAGGCGGCATCTCCTCACGCCCTTTCTGCGCTGTCCCGAATAGGTATAGGCTTCGCAGACAGGGAAACGCCGCACAGACGGCTGGTGATGGGAAACGCCCATGCTCGACAGGACGGACGACAGTTCGGTTGCCGCCGACAATTGGCTTGCGCAGTTCGAGGAAGCGCTGGCGAAGCCGGACGACGCGCTGCTGAAGTCACTGTTCCATCCCGACAGCTATTGGCGCGATGTGCTGGCGCTGAGCTGGAACATCCAGACGCTGAACGGCAGAGAGGCCATCCTGAAGGCGCTGCCGCCACTGGCCCGCAGCGCTGAGCCGAGCGGCTTCGCCATTGCGCCCGGTCGCGCCGCACCGCGCAAGGTGATGCGCGCCGGCACCAACGCGATCGAGGCCATCTTCAAATTCGAAACCAGGGTCGGGCGCGGCAGCGGCATCATCCGCCTGATCCCCGATGCGGACGATGGCAACCGTTTGAAGGCCTGGACGCTCTTGACCGAGCTTGGCGAACTCAAAGGCTTTGAGGAACAGCTCGGCGGCAATCGCCCGCGCGGCAACGCCTATTCACGGGACTTTCGCGGGCCTAACTGGCTCGACCTGCGCAAGGCCTCCGCCGAATATGCCGACCACGATCCGACGGTGCTCGTGATCGGCGGCGGACAATCCGGTCTTTCCATTGCCGCGCGGCTGAAGCAGTTGAACGTCGATACGCTGATCGTCGATCGCGAAAAACGCATCGGCGACAACTGGCGCAAGCGCTACCATGCGCTGACGCTGCATAATCAAGTGCAGGTCAACCACCTGCCTTACCTGCATTTCCCGCCGAACTGGCCGACTTACATCCCCAAGGACAAGCTCGCCAACTGGTTCGAGGCCTATGTCGAGGCCATGGAGCTGAACTTCTGGACCGAGACCGAGTTCGAGGGCGGCAGCTACGATGAGCAGCAAGGCCGCTGGACGGTGACGCTGCGCCGTGCCGACGGCGCCAAGCGCACCATGCATCCGCGCCATGTCGTGCTCGCGACCGGCGTCAGCGGCATTCCGAGCGTGCCTGAGATTGCCGGGCTGAAGGATTTTGCCGGCAAGGTGATGCATTCCAGCCAGTATGACGACGGCGAGAACTGGAAGGGCAAGCGCGCCATCGTGATCGGCACCGGCAACAGCGGCCACGACATCGCGCAGGACCTGCATTCGAGCGGCGCAAAAGTCACGCTGTTCCAGCGCTCTTCCACGCTGATCGTCAGCATCGAGCCGTCGGCGCAACTGGTCTACGCGCCCTACAACGAAGGTGCGCTCGAGGATAATGACCTGATCACCGTCTCGATGCCGCTCAAGCTGGCGCGCAGGAGTCACGCGATGACTGCAGAAAAATCCAAGGCGCTCGACAAGGAATTGCTCGAAGGCCTGGAGCGCGTCGGCTTCAAGCTCGATTTCGGCGAAGACAATACCGGCTGGCAGTTCAAATATCTCACGCGCGGCGGCGGCTATTATTTCAACGTCGGCTGCTCCGACCTGATCGTGAAGGGCGATATCGCGCTCAGGCAATTCGCCGATCTCGACACGTTCACGGCTGCCGGTGCCAGAATGAAGGGCGGCGAGACCGTTGCCGCCGACCTGGTCGTGCTGGCGACCGGCTACAAGCGGCAGGAAGAGCTGGTGCGAAAGCTGTTCGGCGAGGCGGTCGAAAAACGCGTCGGCACGATCTGGGGATTCGGCGAGGAACAGGAGCTGCGCAACATGTATACGCGCACCGGCCAGCCCGGCCTCTGGCTGATCGCCGGCGGCCTGGCGCAATGCCGCATCGGCTCAAAACATTTAGCGCTGCAGATCAAGGCGATCGAGGAGGGGCTGCTGCATCGCTGACGCCAGCGCTGCCGTTCACCATTCGCCGTGATCGAGGATTTGCCGGGCAAGGAAGGATTCCGCCCGGCGCCAGGCCTCGTCGTTGTCGCCGCGGAAGCTGATATAGCGATAAAACACGACTTTCCGCCCTTTCACGTCGATGACGTCGAATTTCGCCTGCTGTATCAGCGTGCTCATCTTGTGAAAGCGGCCAATCAATAGATGGGTGGCGCCGGCCTCCTTCGCCTTGCCCAGCAGCTGAGCGTCATGGATGTCGCCCACCGAGCAGGCGTTTGGCGGACATTCAAGCGCTGCATTCGCTATCTTTCCGCTCGCTACCAGATCGCTGCGCAACGCGGCTTCGAATTCACGCAGCCGCCGGCGATGGTCGGCGCTTTGATCGATCACCTCACCCGAGGTGTCGACATAGTGGATTTCGGCGACGGCGAACACGAGCGTCGGCGCCTGCGCCAGACCTTGCCGGACAGAACAGGCGCAGACAACTGCGGCGGCGGTCAAAGCGAGGCTCAACATCCGCAGTTTCATCAGATTTTCCATCGCAAATGGTTCCTTTGCATTGCATAACTTGCGTGTCGTTCTGGCAAACTATTTCGCCTGCTCCAGCAGACGGTTCTCGATCAGCCACCGCGCCCCGCGGCTCCAGGCCACGTTGGCGCCCATGCGCAGGTCGGTCTGCGCGACGGCGACGATCGCCCCGGATCTGGCGTCGCGAACCTTGTAGGTGACCGCGTACTCCATTCGGGTGATGCGCGTGACGATCCCGATCATTGATTGATCTGCGTCGAGGCCGGCGGCGATCCTGGCGTCGCAGCCGTCGCAATCCCGCAACTTGCCCGCCTTCGCCGCCTGGTCGTTCACAGTGCCGACGTCGACCAGCTGGTAGCGCCCGGATGCCGCGATCAGCCGACGGGCTTCCTCCGTCGACAGCCGCAATTGCTCGCGGTCGATGTCATCAGGGGCGGCGTAGGCGGCCCCGGCGCTGAAATCCTCCAGTTCAAACGGAAACACCGCAATTTTGATCGGAGACGGCGCGACCGCCTCAGCGGCTCCAGCCGTCGATAGCGCTGCAAGTACGATGGCCGGAGCAAGGATAAGGGCGATGGAGCACATGGATCACCTCGGAACTGTTAACCCGGAACTGCCTTGCTCGTTGCGATATCGCCCGATCTGCTGCCCTGCCGAAACGGCAGCTCTCCCTGGATCGACCGGGTGAAATACCCGATCTTGTCCTGCCCCTCCTGCCCCACTTTCTTCCCGGCGAGATTTGCCTCACTATTGAAGCCGATGGGAAAAAGCTTGAGGAGGAAGCTTGCGACAGGCATCCAACTCCGTGGCGAGCCGCCCGCCCGCCATCGATCTGAAGCTGCGGCTGGCATTGCGCGTCGCAGCACTCGCGGCGGTTTGCTTCATCGCGGTCGCGGCCTACGCCTTGTTTGACAGCGACCGTGCCGCGAAGGCCAAAGCAAGCCGTATCGCCGAGATCGTGGCCCGGGATATCTCGTTGCAGCAATCGCGGGCGCAATGGGTCTCGGTGTCCATCAACTCGACGCCGGATTTGCAGGGAATCGCGGCGTTGATGGAGCCGGGGCTCTGCATCGCCTACCGCGACAACGCCGGCGCGTTTCGGCAAGGCGTCTGCAGCGGAGCGCCCGCCGACGAAATGGCCGCACCCGAAATCTTCGCGTCGCTCTATCGCGCCATCTTTCGTCCGGGTGAACCGGTCTCGATGCCGGTCGTCGTGGCGGGCAGTGCCCGGGGCACGGCCGTCGCAACCTTCGACCCCGCCACGCAGATCGGCCAGAGCTGGCGCGAGGCGAGCCGGCTGCTCTCCATCATGGCTTTCGCGCTGGCTGGGCTTTGCATTGCGGTCTATGCCACGCTGGCGCGCGCGCTGCGACCGACGCGGGCCATTGGCGCCGGGCTGAACCAGTTGGCGGCGAACGACCTTTCCGCGCGCCTGCCCCGCTTCGATCTCGCGGAATTGTCAGTCATCTCCGGCGTATTCAATACGCTTGCAGAACGGCTGCAGACCACCCTCGCCGAACGCAACGCCCTGACGCGAAAGCTGATCGAAGTGCAGGACGAGGAGCGGCGCCATCTTGCACGCGAGCTGCACGACGAGTTCGGCCAGTCGCTTTCCGCCATCGCGGCGCAGGCCGCCGCCGCCGCCCACACAGCGGAGCGCGAATGCCCGCCGCTCCACGAGGAATGCCGGGGCATCTCGCGCACGACCGCGCATATGATGGAAACCCTGCGCGGGGCGCTGGTGCGCCTGCGTCCGCCCGATGTCGAAGAACTCGGCCTCACAATCAGCCTCGAAAGCCTGGTTGCGAGCTGGAACGGTTTTGAGAAGGGCCGCACCCGCTTTGAGATTGCCGTCATTGGCGAGGCCGACAATTTGCCGCCCGGTGTCAGCGCCAGTCTTTACCGGATCGCGCAGGAGGCGATCACCAATGCGGCAAAGCACGCGCACGCCAGGCACGTGCAATTGCGCCTCGACGCCGGAGATGCCGACATCGTCCTGACCGTCGAGGACGACGGCGAAGCTGATGGCGCCAGCCTCGCGCCGAAAGCCGGCATGGGATTGCTCGGTATGCAGGAGCGCGTGGTTTCGCTCGGAGGGACGTTGCAATTCGAGCGGCGCGAGGCGGGCGGCGCCCGGCTTGTCGCGCGCATTCCCACCATGCGGGCGGAGCCTTAGCCATGGCAGCCTCAGACTTGGCAGCCTCAGACTTGGCGGACACCGCAGGCCGCACGCGCGTGATGCTGGCGGATGACCATGCAATCGTGCGCGAGGGCTATCGCTCGCTGTTGCAGAAGCAGGATCGCCTTCAAGTCGTCGCCGAAGCCGACAACGGGGCCGACGCCTATCGCGTCTACAAGGAAGCCAGGCCCGACCTCGTCATCATGGACCTGTCGATGCCCGGAATTGGCGGGGTCGAGGCCATCAGGCGCATCCGGCAATGGGACAAGTCCGCGCGCATCCTCGTCTTCACGATGCACCAGAGCGCCGCCTATGCGGTGCAGGCGATCAAGGCCGGCGCACGCGGCTTTGTCACCAAAAGCAATCCGCCCGAGGCGCTGCTGCGCGCGATCACCGAGGTCATGGCCGGGCGCATCGCACTCAGCCCCGACATCGACCACGAACTCGCCATCAACAGCCTCGCCGGCGAGCCTTCGGCGATCGACGCACTGAGCCCGCGCGAATTCGAAATCCTGCGCATGCTGCTGGCGGAGAAATCCGTGGACGAGATCGCAACCACGCTGCATATCAGCGTCAAGACCGCGGCCAACACCCGCTACCAGATCCGCGCCAAGCTCGGCGTCGGCTCCGACATCGAACTGGTACGCCTGGCGCTTCGCCAGCGGATCATCGCGGCGGAGGATATGGGGAGTTAGACTGGACAGGCTTCGACGCAAACCCGAAACGCGATCCGCGATGCATCTCGATACTCGCAAGAGGCCACCATCGGCGGGCTGCGGCCATGCGCAAAAGCCCCTCGCGATCCGAACCGGCGTCTGCGACACTCGCATCAACGATGCAACATTGGGGAGGAGCGAAGATGCCGGCTATTCTCGGCTCGGGCGAGCACCGTTATCGCGTGGTGGAAAACTGGGCCAAGCTGCCTGACGGCTGGAGCCTGACCGACGCCGCCTCCGTCGCGGTCGACAGCAAGGACCGCATCTACGTCTTCAACCGCGGCGACCATCCGATGGTGGTGCTGGACCGCGAAGGGAATTTCCTCAGGAGCTGGGGCGAAGGGCTGTTCAACCGCGCCCACGGCCTGCACATCGACGCCGAGGACAATCTCTATTGCACCGATGACGGCGACCATACCGTGCGCAAGTGCACGACCGACGGCAAGGTGCTGCTGACGATCGGCATCCCAAACAAGCCCGCGCCGTTCATGAGCGGCGAGCCGTTCCACCGCTGCACCCATACGGCGCTGTCGCCGAGGGGCGAGATCTATGTCTCGGATGGCTACGGCAATGCCTGCGTCCATAAATATTCGCCGGATGGAAAGCTGCTGAAAACCTGGGGCGAGCCCGGCACCGATCCCGGCCAGTTCAACATCGTCCATAACATCGCGACCGATGCCGACGGCTGGGTCTATGTCGCCGACCGCGAGAACCATCGCGTCCAGGTGTTCGACGGCAACGGCAAATACGAGACGCAGTGGAACAATTTGCACCGGCCCTGCGCGCTGTGTCGTTGCGGCGGCGGCAAGCAGCCGAATTTCATCATCGGCGAGCTCGGCCCCGGCCTGGCCGTGAACCGCAAGGTGCCCAATCTCGGCCCGCGGCTATCCATCGTGGATTCACAGGGCAAGCGGATCGCCCGGCTCGGCGGCGAGAACGGCCCGGGGCTGGAGGCCGGCAAATTCCTCGCGCCGCACGGCATCGCGATGGATTCCAGGGGCGACATCTATGTCGGCGAAGTCGGCGTCACCGACTGGAAGACCAGCTTTCCGGACACGCCGATGCCGCCGGAGGTTCGGGTGAGCCGCTGCCTGCAGAAGCTGGAGAAGATCTAGCCGGCAGGGCGGGATCGGCCCTGCCCCTCGAACAGATTGTGCTCACGGGCAAGGCCCTCTCCAACGACATCGAAGAACGCTCGCACCCGCGCGGTCCGCTTCAGGTCGGCGTGGGTCACGATCCATAGTTCGCCAACCAAATCCGGCACCGGACCAGGCAGCGCGCGGACGAGGTCGGAATCTTCGTCGCCGAGATAGCAGGGAAGCAGCGCGAGACCGATGCCGGCTTTCGCGGCGGTGAACTGATTGACGAGGCTGTTGGTCCGGTAGACGAAGGCGTCGTCCGGCGCCATGCGATTCAGCCAATCGGCAGCCATGATGCCAACAGCCGTTTCTTCCCATCCGATCAGGGCGTGACGGCGGAGATCGTCCGCGGAAGAAATGACCCCGCCGCTCTCTTCGAGATAGGCCACAGCGCCATAGATCGTCCATGCGACATCGGCGAGCTTGCGGCCCCAGAGATCGCCCTCCTTCGGCCGCATCGGGCGAAGGGCGATATCCGCCTCCCGTCGCGAGAGGTTGA
Source organism: Bradyrhizobium algeriense (assembly GCF_003062295.1). Classification (GTDB taxonomy): domain Bacteria; phylum Pseudomonadota; class Alphaproteobacteria; order Rhizobiales; family Xanthobacteraceae; genus Bradyrhizobium; species Bradyrhizobium algeriense. The sequence goes on from NZ_PYCN01000001.1 coordinate 105,099, forward strand.
GGACGCGGTTGTCGACCACGAGCTCGACGATGATGCCGGGATGGGTCTGCCGGAACGTTGCGAGATGGCTGGTCAGCTTTCGATAGGCCAGCGTTTCCGAGGAGGTGACGCGCAAGCGGCCGGAGAGGCGGCGGTCGCGGCCGGCAATGTCGCGGTCGATGGCGAGCGCTTCATCTTCCATCCGCTCGGCGGCTGCCGCCATCCGCTCGCCCGCCGGCGTCGCCTGGTAAGCGCCGCCGGGAAGCCGTTCGAACAGGCGAACACCGAGCCGCGTTTCCAGGGCATTCAGACGCCGGAACGCGGTCGAATGGTCGATATCAAGCGCTTTGGCGGCGCCGGTGAGGCTGCTTGCCCGATGCACCGCCAATACGAGTTGGGGCTCGTTCCAGTCCTCCATGGCTGCAGAGCTAGGAGTTCCTTGCAGTTTCACAAGCCGCGCTGGCGTATCTCCAACGTGCTTTCCGCTCCGCCAGACGTTACTTCCAGCTTTGCAGCGAAGCATGAGGCCGCTGCCTGAGCGCAATGATCGATCAACTGACAACACACACATGGAGTTTAGCAATGGGAGCTCCGTCCCCCGAACTCTGCAATCTCTGGCTGGCGCGCGCGTTCAATGCGCAGGACGTCGATGCCGCGGCCGCGATGTACCACCCCGATGCCTCGATCGTTCAGGTCGACGAAGTCCACGGCGGCAGCAGCATCGCGCGGGGCGCGGACGGCATCCGCAAGACGATGGCCGCCTATGTCGGATTGAAGCCGCATATGGATGTCGTGACCCATCACACGACGGTTTCCGGCGATTTTGCGATGACGCGGTCGCAGTGGCTGATCAAGGGCACCGACAAGGACGGCAAGCCAACCGAGGTGCATCACCACGGTATGGAGGTTCACCGCCGGTCACCCGATGGCAGCTGGGTGTTTTTCATGGATCACCCGTTCGGCGCCGATCCGGAATGGGCGGTCGAAGCTCCGCCGCACACCGAATAGCCGTGCCTGTTATACTCAAGCCCGTGCTAGCCATCCGGAGGATCAGACAATGCAAGAACTTGCAGCGCTCGCCAGCATCGTCGCCGCGCTCAGCGTCGGGGTGATCAGCCCCGGGCCCAGCTTCGTGATGGTGGCCCGCGTGGCTGTCGCATCAAGCAGAGTCCGCGCGCTTGCCACCGCGTTGGGCATGGGCGCAGGGGGCGCCATCTTCGGCGCCGCGGCGCTGCTCGGGCTGCAGAGCGTCCTGCTGGCGGTGCCGGCGCTCTATGCAGCCCTCAAGGTCCTCGGCGGTCTATACCTTTGCTACCTCGGCTTTCTCATATTCAGATCTGCGCCGCAGCCTCTCGCGGCCACAGCCGACAGCGGCAAAGGCGGCGGCCGGCCCGTTGGTGCGTTCTGGCTGGGCCTCACAACACAGCTAAGCAACCCGAAGACCGCCATCGTCTATGCAAGCGTGTTCGCCGCTTTTCTCCCCGCGTCCTTTTCGCTGGGGTTTGCTGCCGCGCTGCTTGCAGCCGTGTTTCTCGTCGAGACCGCCTGGTATGCGTTGGTGGCTTTGCTCTTCTCGTCGTCAGGCCCGCAACGGGCTTACCTATCGTACAAATCCTGGGTTGATCGGGCGGCCGGTGCGGTCATGTTCGGTCTCGGCCTGAAGCTCGTGACGAGCGCTGCCAAACCATAGCCGCGAGGGCTCAAACCTCGCCGATCGCCTCCCGCCTGCGTTTGTCGGATTCTTCCGCGTAGCGCCGCATGGCATGGGCCTCGGTGAGAATTCCGACCGGCCGGTGTTCGCCGCCGGCTTCGACGACCGCCAGCGATTCCGCTTCGGCGGCGTCAAAGACCGCGATGGCTTCCTGAATGTTCATCGCCGGATGCAGCACGACGTCCCGATGATGCAGGATGCCGATGAGGCCGCGCGCCGCATCGATGTCAGGTGCGTGCGCTTCGGCGACCACCGCGAGCCCGACATAGCGCCCCGTGGCATCGACCGCGACGACCTGCGTCTTCGATCCCAGCGGAAATTTCACCCGGAAGTCCTCGATCCCGATACCTGCATCGACCGTGGCGACATCCGACCGCATCAGGCGCCGGACCGTGAGATCGCGGATCCAGCCGACATCGGCGGCGCTGCGGATGGTTTCGCCGCGCAGATGCAGGCGCCAGGTCGCGAACGAGTAGCCGAACAATTCGCGGGTGATCTGGGTGGAGATCATGACCGCGACCAGCACCACCGTGGTGAGCCAGAGATTGCCGGTCGATTCCAGCGCGATGAACGACATCGTCAGCGGGCCGCCGATCACCGACGCCGACAGCGCGCTCATCCCGATCACGGCATAGACATTGGGATCCAGCGCAAGGCCCGGCCAGACCAGATCGACGCCGGCGGCGTACAGGCGGCCGCCGAGCGCGCCCATGAACAGCGTGGCGAAGAACAATCCGCCGCGGAAGCCGGAGCCGAGCGAGATGATCGAGGCCAGCGCCTTTAGCGCGAAGACGCCGGCGATGATCTGCAACGGCATCGAAACGAGGCCGGAAAAATGCAACGCGCCGTGACCTGATGACATCACCTGCGGCGTCAGCAGCGCGAGCAGACCGACGGCGAGGCCGCCGAGTGTCGGGCGCAGCGGCGGCCAGAGACGGGTCTTCGCCAGCCCCGTCTCGCACAACGCGACGCCGCGCATGATGAGGATGCCGAACAGTGCCGCCAAAATTCCGAGCAGCGCAGCAATGGCAAGATCGCGCCCGACCACGTCGCCGACCGGGCCGACGCTGATGCCGAGCGACAGCTCCTCAAATCCATGGGTCACGAAGTAACCCGCCACGGCGGCGACGCCGACCGGCGTCAGGCCGGCCGACGTATAGCCTCCGATCACGAGTTCGAAAGCATAGAAGGCGCCGGCGAGCGGGGCGCCGAATGCGCCCGAGATCGCAGCCGCCGCTCCGCAGCCGACCATGATGCGCTGGTCGGCACGGCGCAGGTGAAATCCACGGCCGAGCGAAGCGGCAAGGCCGCTCGCGAGCTGGGTATATCCGGCTTCGAGGCCGACCGACGCTCCGACCCCACTGGACCAGGTGGTTTGTAGCGCCACGATAACGCTGCCGCGAAACGACATCCGCCCGCCATGAAGGGCGTTGGCCTCGATCGGGTCGATCTCACGAGCAGGCCGCCAGCGCAGCAACAGCAGCAGGGCCACCCCGAGCAGCAAGCCGCCGAGACTTGGAACCAGCACGGCCCGCAGCGTCTCGACACTCGGCTGGCTGGAAAGCCGCTCCGCGATGCTGATGTTGAACAGCAGCGCGTGCAGGGCCGCTACCGCCACACTCATCGCCAGCACCACCAGGCCGCCGATGGTTCCGATCATCGCCGCCAGCACCACCAGGCTCGTTTCATGGGCGCGAACGAACGCCCGTAACCGGCGCGGAGCCTCAAGATAACGTGAAGGGGTGGCCATTCCTGGGGTCCGCCAGCGGCTGAACGATGCCTATCCGTCCGATTTAACGGTCTTCACGGCCATCATGCAAATCCGGGCGGAACGGTGGCAGCGGCGGATAAGCCCCGGAACGCTCTTCACAATCCCGTCACGCTGCCTGTAGTATGCAAGGCGCATGCTGCTTCGCAGCTAACATGGGGGTCAGGAGCGTTACTTGAACGCACATGTCTCGCAAGGCGGTTGGCCGGTATTGGTGCTGAACGCGGACTTCCGGCCGCTGAGTTATTACCCGCTGTCTCTCTGGTCGTGGCAGGACGCGATCAAGGCGGTGTTTCTCGATCGCGTCAACATTGTCGAGCACTACGACCGCGCGGTGCGCAGCCCGACCTTCGAGATCCAGCTTCCGAGCGTGGTGTCGCTGAAGTCGTTCGTCAAGCCGACGACGCACCCCGCCTTCACCCGGTTCAACGTCTTCCTGCGCGACCGCTTTGTCTGCCAGTACTGCCACGCGCATGACGACCTCACCTTCGATCACATCATCCCGCGCAGCAAGGGCGGCCAGACCACCTGGGAAAATGTCGTCGCAGCCTGTTCGCCGTGCAATCTGCGCAAGGGCAATCTGACGCCGCAGCAGGCGCGGATGTTTCCAAGGCAACACCCGTTTGCGCCGACGGTGCATCAACTGCATCGCAACGGGCGACTGTTTCCGCCGAACTATCTGCACGATAGCTGGCTGGATTATTTGTACTGGGATACCGAGCTCGATCCGTAAGGTTCGCGCCACGGATTTACCAGCACCATTCAACGGTTGGCCTTCGGTTCAGGCCGGCAACGACATCAACACAAATGCGTTCCGCCCCCGAAAGGCATACGCGCCATCGTGAAATTGAATCTCCGGTGATTGGCGGGCCATTGCGGGCCCGCCAGTCACCTTGCGGCTTATTCAGATTTGATAGTCCATGTCGGCCATGCTCGCGCCCGGCGCCGTCGGCGGCGCCTTCTTCTTCGGCAGTTCAGCGACCATGGCCTCCGTGGTGACCAGAAGACCCGCCACCGACGCCGCGTCCTCGAGAGCGGTGCGCACGACCTTGGTGGGGTCAATAATGCCCTTTGAGATCAGGTTACAGAACTCGCCGGCCTGGGCATCAAATCCGAAGGCGTAGGTATCCTTGTCCAGGATCTGTCCGACCACGAGCGAGCCATCCTCGCCCGCGTTGATGGCGATCTGGCGCGTCGGCCACGACAGCGCCTTCTTCACGATCTCGACGCCGTAGCGCTCATCCTCGTTGGTTACTTTCAGCCTGTCGAGCGCCTTGATGGCACGAAGCAGGGGAACGCCGCCGCCGGGCAAAATGCCTTCCTCTACTGCAGCGCGGGTGGCATGCAGCGCGTCGTCGACGCGATCCTTGCGCTCCCTCACCTCGACCTCGGTGGCCCCGCCGACGCGGATCACCGCGACACCGTCCGCCAGCTTGGCGAGCCGCTCCTGGAGTTTCTCACGATCATAATCGGAGGTGGTCTCTTTGATCTCGGCCTTGATCTGGGCAATGCGAGCCTCGATATCGGCCTTCTTGCCGCCGCCGTTGACGATCGTCGTATTCTCCTTCTCGATCCTCACCTTCCTGGCGTGGCCCAGCATATTGGTGGTCACGCTCTCCAGCTTGATGCCGAGATCCTCCGAGATCATGGTTCCGCCGGTAAGGATGGCGATATCCTGAAGCATCGCCTTGCGGCGATCACCGAAGCCGGGCGCTTTCACTGCCGCGACTTTCAGCCCGCCCCTCAGCCTGTTGACGACAAGGGTGGCAAGCGCCTCGCCCTCCACGTCCTCAGCAACGACGAGCAGCGGCTTGCCTGACTGAACGATCGATTCAAGCAGCGGCAGCATCGGCTGCAGTACCGACAGCTTCTTTTCGTGAATCAGAATGTAGGGATCCTCGAGCTCGACCCGCATCTTCTCGGCGTTGGTAACGAAGTAGGGCGAGATATAGCCGCGGTCGAACTGCATTCCCTCGACCACTTCGAGCTCGGTCTGCAGCGACTTGGCCTCTTCCACGGTAATGACGCCGTCGTTACCGACCTTCTTCATGGCATCGGCCAGGAAGCGGCCGATCTCGGCATCGCCGTTAGCCGAAATGGTTGCAACCTGCGCAATCTCGTCATTCGAGGTGATCTTTTTGGAGTTCTTCTCGATATCACTGATCAACGCATCGATAGCGCGGTCGATACCGCGCTTGAGGTCCATCGGATTCACGCCTGCGGCGACCGCCTTCGCCCCCTCTTTCACGATCGCCTGGGCAAGCACGGTGGCAGTCGTGGTGCCGTCGCCAACTCGATCCGATGTCTTCGACGCCACCTCGCGCACCATCTGGGCGCCCATGTTCTCGAACTTGTCGTCGAGCTCGATCTCTTTCGCGACGGTCACGCCATCCTTGGTGATGCGTGGCGCACCGAACGACTTTTCGATAACGACGTTTCTTCCTTTCGGACCAAGCGTGACTTTCACTGTATTGGCGAGAATGTCGACGCCGCGCAGCATCTTCTCGCGGGCATCGACCGAGAATTTGACTTCCTTGGCAGCCATGGTCTTGCTCCTAAGATACTGTTCCTCGGTTGCTCTTACATCGCGCGTGCTTTCAAGCGGCCTTGTGACTAGCGCCGGGACCCACCCAGCACGCCCATGATGTCGTTGTGATCAAATATTCGGTGCCCTCGATCTTGACCTCGGTGCCCGACCATTTGCCGAACAGCACGCGATCGTCCACCTGAAGATCGATCGGAACCTACAGCATGCGACCTAGGTAGGTCAGAGTTGCGCTTCAAGGGGCTTGCGGAAAATGACTGGTAGCTTCGGGCGATTGGCCGTTCCAGGAACAAACCGGCGGCTTGCGCAGTTGTTCAATCCCTTGGCCTGCAGGGACTGCCGCCGCCTTGCGGATCGCGTGCCTCCTGAGCAGGCTTGAACAACCGACGGTTATGGCGCAGCCGTGCTTACCGCGCCCGCACATCAATTGTGCCCTCCGCCGCATGTCGTCGTGGTCGGTAATGAGAAGGGCGGCTCGGGCAAAACCACCATCGCGATGCACCTCGCCGTTGCGCTGCTGAAGGCCGGCCAGCGCGTCGCAACCGTCGACCTCGACAGCCGGCAGCGGACCCTCACCCATTATGTCGAGAGCCGGCACGGCTGGGCGCGGCGGAACCACGTCGATCTGGAGTTGCCGACGCATTTCTGCATCGCACGCGTTGACGGTGCCATCGTGGCGGAAAACGAGGCCGCCGAATGCTCCGATTTCCAGCGAGCCATCGCCGCAGCACAGGACCGCCATGACTTCGTCGTGATCGATACGCCTCCGCATGACAGCTATCTGATGCGGCTCGCCCATTCGATCGCCGACACTCTGGTGACGCCGCTCAGCGACAGTTTTGTCGACCTCGACGTGCTGGCGACGCTCGATCCGGTGACGTTGACGGTCACCGGGATCAGCCATTACGGAGACCTGGTGCGCGAGACGCGTCGCCATCGCCGGCCGGTCGATGGCGCCCTCATCGATTGGGTGGTCGTGCGCAACCGGATTTCGCCGCAACGATCATCTACCGCCCAGGTTCTTTGCGGTTGCTTGCAGGAGCTGGCCCTCAACGCAGGTTTCCGGATTGTACCCGGCCTTCACGACCGCCCGATTTATCGCGACCTTTTTCCCCGGGGGCTCACCGCGCTGGACCCGCTATGCGAGACGATGCCCGGCATCGATGGGGAGGTCTCTCGCATCCCCGCGTGCTGCGAGGTTGAGGGCCTGCTCGAGGGGTTGAAGCTGCCGATCAACGATCGCGCTCGCCGCCATGCAGCGCTTCGCGCCGAATGGTTTGCTTCTCGCGACAGCCCGCTGGATACCGATATCCTGGCCGGTCCGTAAACTGCGGAGCTACCGCGGTGGTGGAACTTGCGGTCAAAAACCTCGTGAGCGCCGGGAACGACCGCGCGCGGTGCGGGTTCGGTAGTTCGGTTGCAAGCCGTAACAAGCAGTGAAGGAGTTTGCGGAACATGACAACGAGATCGCGCATTTGCTCGACGGCCGGCCTGGCGATCGCCGGTTTGTTGGCCTTCGGCGTCACCGGTGCATCGGCACAGGCAATCTATGTCGATTCATATGCCGACCCCTATCCCGTAGCCGATCCGTATCCCGTGGCGGTGGCTCCGGGCAGCGTTTACGTCGCGCCGGGGCCGGTTGTCGCGGCACCGCCGATTGTGCGGCCACGCACCGTCGTGGTGAGCCGTCGGGCCTATGTGCCGGCCCCCGCGTTTGGCGCGCCGGTACCTTACGACTACGCACCCTACGGCAACATTGTCGTTTCCGACTGGTAAGCCGAACGCGTAGACGCCCAACGCCCGCGTAGGAAGGCCCCGCCGAAGCGGGGCCTTTTTTTTTCGCGGTCTGCCTCGCAGCGCGCCGATCCGTTGCGGTCGAACATGGCGCCACTGCGCTGATTCAAGCCGGTAACAGTGTCCGGGCAAATGCGTTCCGACCCGGCACACGTGCTCCGGTCTCCCTTCACTCAGCCACCTAATTCTGTCACGATACTTTTGAGGCGCCCGCCTCGTCACAACCACAAGAGCGGCAACAACGCCCCAACGGAAACGCCCCCATGCTCATTCCCATCGCCGACGTGCCGCGCTGGTATGCCGAACGGAAACCGAAGGACACCATCGCGGTCAGCCACGCTGACGATGCCATCACCTGGGAGCAGCTCGAGCGCAACGCCAACCGGCGCGCACGTGCTTTTGCCGCTAAAGGTGTCAAGCCCGGCGATTTCGTCGCCATCGGGTTGCCCAACAGCAATGTGTTTTTCGAGACCACTTTTGCAGTGTGGAAATGTGGCGCGACGCCGACGTCGCTGACTTGGCGATTGCCGCGCGGCGAGGCCGCAGCCGTGCTCGACATCCTCAAGCCATCGCTGGTGGTCGGCGGCCAGCCCGACTGGAACGCGCCCAATTCACTGCCGGCCGATTTCGTGCCGGACGGCTTTTCCGACGAGCCAATCAGCAATCCGGTGGCGCGCTACTGGAAGGCGATGACCAGCGGCGGCTCGACCGGTCGGCCGAAAGTGATCCTCGATCACAAACCCGCCGTGGTCGAAACCGCCGGACCGGCGGCGCTCGGCATGCCACCCGGCGCTTCCCTGCTCAACCCCGGCCCGCTCTACCACAACGCCCCCTTCATCGTTTCGCACACCGCGCTGTTCAACGGCGGACGCGTCACCGGCCTCGTCAAGTTCGACGCCGAGGAATGCTTGCGCCTGATCGAGGCCAGCCGGGTACAGTGGGTCAATTTCGTGCCCACCATGATGCACCGGATCTGGGCACTGCCCGACGAGGTGCGCAACCGCTACGACTTGTCCAGCCTGCAGATCGTGTTTCACATGGCCGCGCCGATGCCGCCATGGCTGAAGGAAAAATGGATCGAGTGGTTGGGGCCCGAGCGCATCTACGAACTCTATGGCGGCACCGAAGCACAGGGCGCCACGATCATATCGGGTGTCGAATGGCTCGAACACCGCGGCTCGGTCGGCAAAATCGGCGAGACCGCGCGCCTGCGCATCATCGGCGAAGACGGCAACGAGGTCGCCACCGGCGAAACCGGCGAGATCTATTTCCTGCCCAATGACGGCGCCGGCTCGACCTATCACTATCTCGGCGCCGAGCCGAAGCGCCGCGCCGACGGCTGGGAATCGCTCGGCGACATCGGAAGGCTGGATGCGGAAGGCTATCTCTATCTCGGCGACCGCCTCGCCGACATGATTTTGCGCGGCGGCGCGAACATCTATCCGGCGGAAGTCGAGGCCGCGGTGACGGAACATCCCGAGGTGCGTTCCTGCGTCGCTGTAGGCCTCCCCGATCCGGAATTCGGGCAGCGCGTGCACGCCATCCTCGAACTCGACCCGAGCGCCGATGCGCAGGCGGTTGCCGACGGCATGGCCGCGTTCCTGGCCGACCGACTCAGCCGCTACAAGCACCCGGAAAGTTTTGAGGCCGTTACCGTCGGCCTGCGCGACGATTCCGGCAAGGTTCGCCGGACGCTGCTGCGCGACGAACGCGCGGGCTGGCTGAAGCAAAATCGCGATTTCCGGATCATCCCGTCGCGCGAACGGGCCAAGGCGGGCTAACCTTCAATGGACGTGGAACATTTATAAATATGGCCTCTTATGAGTCGCATGGCGGCCCATTTTGGGGGACACTTTCAAGACGGCCGTTTGCAGCATAGATTGTCACGAATTCCCGGCGCTTTCGTCCTGCCGAAAGCGCGCCGGTTCGCCAGGAGACCACCCATGGCCACTTTGACCGAGTGGAGAGTGCCGCCCGCAAACCAGCCGCGCGCGAGCGACTACGCTTTCGACCTCGACAAAGCCCTGTCGTCGGTTGTCGGGCTGCATTCGATCATCCCGTCCGATGCCCACAGCGCGGAGACGCTCGGCACCGAACGTGCCGGCAATGGCGTCGTGATCGATAACGGGCTGGTGCTGACGATCGGCTATCTCATCACCGAGGCTGAAGCAGTGTGGCTGCATCGCGGCGACGGCCGCGTCGTGGAAGGCCACGCGCTCGGCTTCGATTTCGAATCCGGCTTCGGCCTGGTGCAGGCGCTCGGCGACCTCGATCTCGAACCGCTGCCGCTCGGTTCTTCCGCCACCACCCAGGTCGGTGACCGCGTGGTGGTCGGCGGTGCCGGCGGGCGCACGCGCTCGGTCGCAAGCCAGATCGCGGCCAAGCAGGAATTCGCCGGCTATTGGGAATATTTGCTGGATGAAGCGATCTTCACCCATCCCGCGCATCCGAATTGGGGCGGCACCGGGCTGATCTCGAACCGCGGCGAACTGATCGGCATCGGCTCGCTGCAGCTCGAACGCGAGCGCGAGGGCAAGGCCGAGCACGTCAACATGATCGTCCCGATCGACCTCTTGAAGCCCGTGCTCGACGACATCAGGAAATTCGGCCGCGTCAACAAGCCGTCGCGGCCGTGGCTCGGCATGTACACCACAGAGATCGACAACCGCGTCGTGGTGGTCGGCATCGCCAGCAAGGGACCGGCAGCGCGCGCCGAATTGAAGACGGGCGACGTCATCCTCGCGGTCAACGGCGACAAGATCACCAGCCAGACCGGCTTCTACCGCAAGCTCTGGTCGCTCGGCGCTGCCGGCGTCGACGTGCCGCTCACCGTCTATCATGAGGGCGTCACCTTCGACGTGGTGCTGAGCTCGACCGACCGCGCCAGGCTGTTGAAGGCGCCAAGGCTTCACTAAGCTAAGGCTGCATTAAGCTAAGGCTTCATTAGGCTAAGGCTTCATTGAATTGAACCAAGAACCAAGCCACCATTGAAAGCAGAGTACGCCCGATGAGTGAGGCCGTGGTGGACGACATCGTGGCCGTGCTGCCGCCGCTGTTGCACTCGCTTGAAGCCCTGGGGTTCATCGCGCGCTACCTCAATCCGCCGGATTTCGACCGCGTGATGGAGCGCGTTGGGCAACCGGACGAAGCCCTGCGCGCCATTCGGCCGCGACTCGCGCAATGGCCGGCGGAATTTGCAGACATCAAGACCCCGCTGGAGACGGCCAGCGATGCGGCGCTGGCCGCTTTCGCGGCCTTGCGCGTCGTGCAAAACGGCCAGGGCGATTTCGTCAGCCTGTTTCGTGCGCTGCGTTACGCCCCGCGCGCGCAGGAGGCGCTCTATGCGCTGTCGGCGAAACTGCCGCCGGTGAACCAGTTCTTTGTCGATCCCGCGCTACGCGACGACGCCGAGCTTGAAGCGCGGCTGGCGGCGCCGGCCAGCCCAAACACCGGCGTCTTCCACAATCATAACGAGCCCGACAGCCGCGGCGGCTTCTCGCTCTACGTGCCCGAATATTACACGCCCGACCGCGCATGGCCGCTGGTGATGGCGCTGCACGGCGGCAGCGGCAACGGCCGCGGCTTCCTGTGGAGCTGGCTGCGCGACGCCCGCAGTCGCGGCGCGATCCTGGTCGCACCGACCGCAACCGGCAGTACCTGGGCATTGATGGGCGACGACACCGATACGCCGAACCTCATGCGCATCCTGGAATCCGTCCGCGCGCGCTGGAATGTCGATCCGGGCAGGATGCTGCTGACCGGCATGAGCGACGGCGGCACATTCTGCTATGTGACGGGCTTCGACGGTGCTTCGCCCTTCACCCACCTCGCGCCGGTGTCGGCGACATTTCATCCGAAGCTGGCGGAAATGGCCGATGCCGACAGGCTGCGCGGCCTGCCGATTCATATCGTGCATGGCAGGCTCGACTGGATGTTTCCGGTGCAGGTGGCGCGGCAGACCAGCCAGGCGCTGTCGGCAGCCGGCGCCAACGTCACCTACCGCGAGCTCGACGATCTCAGCCATGCCTATCCGCGCGAGATGAACGCGGAAATCCTGCAATGGGTGAACGGTCCGTAGGCCGCGGAACCTTCCTCCGGGCACTGCGTTATCAGCCGCAACGGAGGAATTGCCATGCGGACGTTTGTCGGGATGATTTTGGGTGCGCTGTTGCTGGTTCTCGGCGTCTATGTCTACGATTCCATGCGGACATCGAGCGTCGCCAGCGGCCAGGTCGCGCAGGCCAACCGCACCCTCGTCAACTGGGATGTCGCAGCAGAGGACTGGAAGGCGCTGAAAGCGCGTGCCCATGAGGATTGGGTCAAGATCTCGTCGCGATAATTTCCCGCGAGATCATCACCACATTCAAACGCCGTCGTCTCAGACGACGGCGTTTTGGTGCGCTCTAGTTGCTCTTCTTCGCCTTGCGCGCGTCGGCGATCACCATCTCGAATTGCGCCATGGTCAGGATTCCCGGCACGCGGAACTTGCCGACGATGAAAGATGGCGTGCCCTTGAATCCGAACGCCACCGCCTGATCGTGGTTGCGGGCGAGGATGGTGTCGATCGCCTTGGCGTTGGACGTCGCATCTTGGTTGAGGCGATCCATGTCGACGCCGGCGCCGGCCAGCAATTCGCGGATGCGCGGTTCGGTCAGTTTCGAGCTGACGCCGATCATCGCCTCATGCGCGGCCATGTACTTGCCCTGATACTTCGCCGCGAGCGCCATCCGCGCCCCGAATTTCGAGACCTCGCCGAGGATCGGCCAGTCTTTCAGCACCAGGCGAACCTTGCCGTCGTCCTGCATCACCTGCTGGATCTCGGGCGCGATCTTGCGGCAATACGGGCAGTTGTAGTCGAACCATTCGACGATGTTGATGTCGCCGTCGGGATTGCCGGTGGAAGGTACATCAGGGTCGCGCAGCACCAGCGCCTCGGTCAGGACGTCGTCGCTGGCTTGCGCGAACGCCGATCGCGACGCCGCGCCGGCGCCGAGCAGCGCGGCGCCGCCGCCAAGCAGGCCGAGCGCCTTACGCCGCGTGCATCCCGGGTTGGTCCCGGCCGGATTGTTCGATCGCTTCATGTGAGTCTCGCGAAGGGCTGCATCCCCTGTCTACGCCGGAGATGGGGATATGTTACGCGCCAGCATATAGAGCGCCACCGCAATAATGACCACGGCGAACACGATATTGAGCGCGCCGCGGCGCTCGGCGAGGTGCCGTGCCGAACGCGTGCCGGCCAATCCACCGGCGATGCCGCCCGCCACGAACAGTCCCGCCAGTGCCCACGAAATCAGGCCCGACCAGGCATAGCTGGCGGCCGTGGTCAGGCCGAACGCAGTGACAGCGACCAGCGAGGAGGAGACCGCGTTCATGATCGGCATGCCGGTGGCCAGCATCAGGGCCGGCACGATCAGGAAGCCGCCGCCGATACCGAAGAATCCCGATATCGTCCCGGTCGCCAGACCAAGACCGACGATGGCCGGCATGTTCGACATCGAGACCTTGACATCAGGCAGGCCGATCCGCGAACGCGTCTTCAGCATCAACAGCGCGATCACCATCATCACCAGCGCAAACAGCGCCAGCAGCTTCTGGCCGTCGACCATCTTGCCGAGGATCGAGCCGCCGAAGGCGCCGGCCATGCCTGCGGCGGCGAAGATCAGCGCGCAGGACCAGATCACGGTGCCGCCGCGCGCATGGTTGGACAGGTTGATCGCGGCGTTCGCGGCCACTGCGATCGCGCTGGTGCCGATCGCGACGTGAGGCTCCGCCACGCCGACCACATAGACCATGAGCGGCACCGCCAGGATCGAGCCGCCGCCGCCGACCAGGCCGAGCGAGAACCCGACCAGCATCCCCGACGCCAGTCCCAGCACGCCTTGCGCGGCAGTGATGATCAAGTTGAAAGACTCAGTTGCACGGCCGGACCATAGAAGGATTTTTCACGTCCTGCTATGCCGATAGCATAAGTATGCACTGCAGCAGGGTCAGGCCGGTGCGTGCGTCCTTTCCTGCGGGGCATCCTCGCGGGCCGCCAGCGCCATTAGCGTGCCGCTCATGGTCGCGATCAGGGTCTCGACCCCTTCATGCGTTGCATAGGCGCGGGCCTCGCACACCGTCAGCGTGCGGCCGGGTTTTACCACCGTGGCACGGAAGGCGAAGCGTTCGCCGCGCGCGGGCGCCAGCAGGTTGGTCTTGAATTCCACGGTGAGAATTCCCGTTGCCGCCGGCATCAGCGTGAAGGCAGCGATGCCGCAGGCATTGTCGAGACCTGCGGTGATGATCCCGGCGTGGACGAAGCCGTGCTGCTGGGTGAGGTCGGCTGAATAGTCCATCGCGAGGTCGACCTCGCCCGGCTCCAGCCGCGCGATCGAAATGCCGAGCGTCTGCATCGCGCGCTGCTGGTTGAACGTATGGATCGCGATTGCGCGATAATCCGGGTTCTTCGGCTGGAAGCGCGACATGCGGTTCACGCCATCGCCGGCTCGAGATGCCTCATCGCGGCGTCGCGGATCGCGGGCGCGAACGGCGTCGACTTCCGCGCCTGCCGGTCCATGTGGACGCCGACGAATTCGCAGACCGCGGCGATCTCGCCGGTTTCGGCGTTGCGCATCTCGTGCATGAAGCGAACCGACTTGTCGCGGATTTCCAGCAACCGGCTCCTGTCCTCGACGATATAGCCAGCCAGCAGCTCGCGCTTGTAGGTGACGGTTTGCTGGACGGCGGCCATGCCGCGGCCGGATTCGCGCAAGTATGACGGTGTCAGCCCCAGCCTTGCGAACAGATTCCAGTTCGCCTCGTCGAATTTGCCGACATACCACATGATGTTCATGTGCCCGACATGATCGCATTGCCAGGGATAGACCGTGCCGCGATAGGTCGCGTCCGTCTCCATCGTTCGCTCCCGCCTTTCTCATTCTGATACGGTAGCGTATCATAGCGTCGGCGGGTTAGCAATACGGCACCGTATCAATACTCGGTGAGGCCGGACGATGAGCGACACCAAGAGCGACCCCAAGGCAGACGGGCGGACCGGCGAGGTGCGCAGCGAGAGCTGGGTCGAGGCCGGCTTTGAGGAAATCGCCAGGTCCGGCGTCGGAGGGGTGCGGGTGGAGGTGCTGGCAAAACACCTCGGTGTCACCAAGGGCGGCTTCTACCGCCGCTTCCGCGACCGCGCCGCCCTGCTGGAGGCCATGCTGCAAAACTGGCGCGAGGGCCGCATCGCCGCGATCGAAAAACAGACCAGCCTCGACGGCGCCACCGCACGCGAGCGGCTGAAGGCGCTGATCGCGCTTTACTCCGAGCGGATGAATACCGAAGGCATGGCGGTCGAGCTCGCGATCCGGCAATGGGCCCGCTCGGACGAGCTTGCCGCCAACGCGGTGGCCAGCGTCGATGCGGCGCGGCTGAAGAATGTCGGGTATCTCTATCGCGCCACCGGCCTGGCGGCTGAGGAAGCCGACGCGCAGGCGTTCCTGTTCTATTGTTTCGTGTTCGGCCAGAGCCTGCTGTTTCTCGAACGGGGCCCGCGCAAGCGCGCGCAACTGGTGGCGAAGTCGGCCGAAACATTGCTCCGCGGGGTGTAGGCGCGGCCGAAACATCCGGCCGCGCCCTTGTGGGTTGCTGCTTAGGCCGCGCCCTTCAGCTTCTTGGAGCATTCGCTGTAGTAGCCGCCGCCCTTCTGAATCCACTTCAGACCGCCATTGGCGTTGGTGGCCTTGTTGGCGTTGTACTGATCCACGCAGGTGTGCATGCGGGCTTTGCCGGCGGTCTCCTTGGAATATTTGGGATCGACGGCGCTCGGATAGACCGCGGGGCCTGACGGAGCAGCAGGCGCCGCGGCTTCCTTCGCAGCCTCCTTGGCTTCCTTCTTGGCTTCCTTGGGTGCGGCAGCCGGAGCCGCAGCGGGTGCAGCCGCCGGAGCGGCGGCGGCAGCCGGCGCCGCGTCGGCGCCGCATTGGGCTTTCCGGAAGTCGTTCCACTTCTGGCCGCCGAGCGTGCCGGCGGTTTTGGCAGCCTGGTATTTGGCGCTGCATTCCTGCGCGGTCAGAGCGTTCGCCTGCGACGTCATCGCAAACGCAGCCAAACCCGACATCGCAATCGCGCCCAGTATTTTTGCTTGAATAGTCATCCTGGTCTCCTTGGGGAAGTCATCTGCGCCTGCCATCCTAGCGCAACCACAGCTTGCGACAACGCGCAGAGCGCCCCTCCGGTAAAAAATTTTGTGTCAGCCAGTTCAACTCCATTCACCTGTGGTTCAGCATGGCAACGCAACGGTTGCGTCCTTGTTTCAATCCGAGGTGCCCCATGACGAAAATATCCTCCCTCGCCACCGCAACCGCCGTGTCCCTTCTGCTTATGGGCTCCGCCTTCGCGCAAACCACGGCGCCGGCCAAGACTGAAACCACCAAGACTGAAACGACCAAGACCGAAACCAAGGCGCCGGCGGAAAAGAAGGCCGAGAAACCGCGCACCGCCGCCTCGCTCGAATGTTCGAAGGAAGCCGACGCCAAGGGGCTTCACGGCAAGGAACGCAAGAAATTCCGCTCCGCGTGCAAGAAGGCCGCCGCCGAAAAGGCGAAGTAACCGCCCCGCCCTCCTGCGCGAGGGCCGTATCGGGACCATCAGCATTTTTATGACGCCGGCAGGCCACCGCCGGCGCCGCCTGCGCATTGCTGCAATCGCGTGGCGCATTTGTCCCTCGCATGCGGATTTGCCATAAGGCGGCGTGAGCCTGATCCCCGCCTCGATGTCCTCCGCTGTTGCCGACCGTGCCAAAATTCTCGGCACGCTCGAAACGCTCGTCATCGGCGCCGGCGGCGGCCTGCTGTTTCTGTGGCTTAACCTGCCGGGCGGGCTGATTTCCGGCGCGATGGTCGCCGTCGGCATCGCCGCGCTGTCAGGGCGGCCGGTTACCATGCCGCCGATCCTGACGCAGACCGTGCTGGTGCTGCTCGGCATCACGCTGGGCTCGCTGGTGTCGCGGCAACTGATCCAGCACATGAGTGCCTATCCCTTGACCATCGGCCTGCTGGCGCTGGCGACATTCTGCTCGACCTTCGGCTCGAGCTTCTATCTGCAGCGCATCCACGGCTGGGACCAGACCTCGGCATTTCTGGCCGGAAGCCCCGGCGCGCTGTCGCAGATCACCATGCTCGCCGCCGAGAAGGGCGCCGATGTCGCCGCGATCGCGGTGGTGCAGACCATGCGCGTGATCATCCTGACCGCGGCGCTGCCGCTGCTGCTGGCGTTTACCGGGATTGCGGCCTCGGCGCCGGCGGAAGTCGCCAGCCTGATCGCCTCGCCGCTCGAACTCGCCGTGCTGGCGGCCGCTGCCATAGCCGTCGCGCTGCTGCTGCGGCTGGCCAAATTTCCGGCGAGCTGGATGTTCGGCGCGATGATCGCCTCCGCCGTGCTGCACGGCACTGACTTGATCGAAGGCGGCCTGCCGCCATGGATGCGCAACGTGGCGCTGGTCGGCATCGGCGCTGTGATCGGCACGCGGTTTTCGCGGATCAGCAAGTCGACGCTCGTCAGCCACATCAATGCCGGGCTGGGCTCGTTTGCGGTCGCCATTGCCATCTCCGCGATCTTCGTCACGGTGATCGTGCTCTCCACCCATGTGCGTTTCGCCGACGTCGTGGTGGCGTTCGCGCCGGGCGCGATGGACGCCATGCTGGCGCTGGCGCTCACGCTGCATATCGATCCGATTTTCGTCGGCGCCCATCATCTGTCGCGCTTCGTGTTCGTATCGATCACGACGCCCGGCATCGTGCATCTGTTCGGACGTCCGCAGGAGGATGTGGACGATTGAGCTAGCCATCATTGGATTTCGTAGGATGGGTAGAGCGAAGCGAAACCCATCAATGCCGGCGTTCACAGGCGATGGGTTTCGCTTCGCTCTACCCATCCTACACGGATACGACTTCGCGTTCTCGCGGCGCTGATCGCCCGAGGTTTACTGGAAAACTTCCCGCCCTCTTGTTCAGAGGGCGCAGGGAAGACCGGATGCTTGCTGCACCCGCGGTCTCGCGTGCGATTTGCGCAAACAAAACTGCACACGAGCATACAGGGCAGCGGAAACACTCCGGCCTTCCCTGCGCAATGGCTTTACGGCTTACTTCGTGCTCTTCCCGGAGAACGGCTCTTTTGCCTCCGTCGCCACGAGAGACGCGTCGCCTCTCCCGGACTTAACGCCAGCACCGCGGCGCCCGAACCACACGACTTCGCCGTACGCTTCGCGCCCGCTCGCCTGCGCGCGCTTTGCGTCCATCGCATCTCACCGCACGTCCGTGACGATCGCGAGCGCCCCTCTATGGGTGAGACGGGCGGAGTTATGCCGTTGATTTGCGCGAGAACGAAAGCAGAATATTTTTACGCGAAGGGCTGGACAGACTTTTGGTGATTTGCCCGACAAGTGAAGTCGTAGAGGGTGGGCAAAGCGACAGTGTGCTCACCATCAAGAGGCGCGATCGGTGATGGATGGTGGGCACGGCGCTAACGCGCCTTTGCCCACCCTGCCCGTTTCGCCGACACCATGCCCCACGCGGCGATCGCCGCCATCAACAGCGAGATCAGCACGTTGTAGCCGGCGAGCGAGAGGCCGAGGAAGCGCCACTGCACCTCGTCGCAGCGGATCACTTTGACGGTGTCCAGCCGCTGCAGCAGCGTGCCGGCGCTGCCGAGATCGGCGAGGGGGCCGGAGCAATCGGTCGGGCCCTGCCAGAATTGCCACTCGACGCCGGCGTGGTAGGCGCCGAGCCCGGCATTGGCGAGGGCGGCGAGCGCAAGAATGGCGAGGCCCGCCAGCAGCACCGGCCTCGGCGCCCCCCGGTAGGCCCCAAACGCCACCACAAGGCCGAGCGGGACCGCCAGATAATAGGCGTAGCGCTGTTCGAGGCAGAGCGGACAGGGGCGGATGTCCAGGACCAGTTGGAAGAACCACGCGCCCGCCAGCGTATCCGCCGCAATGAACGCAATCGCCAGCGCCGCGACCAGCGCGGGATCGGCGGACAGGCGCGCAGGCGACGAATGGGCGGCTGCATCTGATGTCACGGACGTTCTCCGGAGCACAATCCATGCTCAAACAGGCAACAGCGTCGTATCCCCTCGCCGCCCGGGTGTCGAGAGACGCCACAATCACATCCGCGCGGGTTGACCCGCGCAGGCCGCCCGCTATATTCCGCCCGCTTCGCCGCACCGGCCCTCCGGCCCGCGACCGAAGGCCCCTGTGGCGGAACTGGTAGACGCGCTCGACTCAAAATCGAGTTCCGCAAGGAGTGCTGGTTCGATTCCGGCCAGGGGCACCAAATGGTCCAAATCCGCGAACAGTTGGATTCGCATGTGACCGGATTTATAGCTTACGGCCACTGAGTGACCTTAGAAATAGCCGCGAACATAGATGCGGCTCCCGCCTTTAAAGGGTCTAGCGCCTCCGCCCTAACTGTTGCCCAACTGACCCAATCACTCAATAGACGACCTTCAACAATAACATCGCCTTCGGCAACTAGGCGCGCTTCGATTTCGGTGAGAAACCGCAAAAGCTTTGCTCGCTCATCCCAGTTCGAGGAAAACTCGCGGAATCGACTCCACCGCTTTTCTTCGATTTCCCTGAGGCGTCGCGCCTCGTAACGGCGCACTTCTTCTTCGCGATAACGTTGCTGCTGTTCTTCGCGCTCGCGTTTAGCCTGCTCAAGAATGGGCCCGGCCGCGATAATCGCGCCTACAATGTCAGGCAGCAATTTACCGATCTTGGTCTTATCGGTTTCGATCCATTGTGGCTGCCGTCCAGCCAAATAAGTAGTGATACTTACTCGCAAACAGCCCGAAGACTCGAGGCCCGACTGGTGATGGTCTGGGTAGGCAGTCCAGTTTCGTTGTTCGTCTCGCTGTTTCAGAGATTTAACCATTTTCTCGACGATAGAGCACTCGACGTTGTGCCCATCGATCGAAAACGTAATCTTGCCGACAATAGGCGACTTCTCAATCTTGCCGCCTGCCCGCTCAACCCCAAAAAATATCGCGCTCGTAACTCTGAAACGATAGAGATCACGCTCCGTCAAATCGCGGATTACCGGAGGGGTCCACCACCGGTCGTGGCGACGGCGCTTGTTTTCTTGATCTCGCTCCTTTTGTTTCTTCGCATGATCATTAATCCAAGCCTGGACGCGTGGGTGCAGCGCGCCGAGATCATTTGGTACGACGATATCCGCGACCTGCTGTACAGCTTCGGCGGCTGCTTGTGCCGCCTTCGGTAATGGCGCCAGCTTGGGCAAAGAAGGGTGAATGTCTGCCGTCTCCGGAATTCCAACTTTCCGAGGCGGAAGCTTAAACGCAACGACGGGTTTGCCAGCTTCCTTCTTGGCCCAGTAACCGCGAGGAGGATAAGGCACATCTAGCCTGTCGCATACCTTAGCTAAACCGTTTCCACTGATGCCAAACTCCTCGGCAAGACGACTCATCGGCCTTTCCCAAACGATACGATGGAGTTCTTCGCGCGTCATGCGGCGCGCGCGCAAAGCGGTTGGTTCTTCCACGATCTTCGTGCCCCGTTCGTGTAAAATCGTCTCAACAGTACTGTCGCTGGTTAGCGGCAAAATTGGGAATTCATGCCGTACCTGCTCGGCGAAATGGAATACACCTCCCCCGCTAACGGTCGTACTGCCATCACCTGCAATTGAGTGCATTGCCACGGCAGTTCCCCGTTGTCGTCTTGACCACATTCACCTTTGTTACGACTTTTGATGATCCAGCCACTCCAGCTCCGGGAGCTCTCATGTCTCCAACATCCAATCTGCCGCGTCTGAACAGGAGAGCCTTCGTTGCCGCCGCTGCCGGCGCGGCCGTCTGCTGCACGCCGGCGCTAGCCCAGCATTCGGGCCATGGCACGCAGCCGGGCGCAGCGCTGCCTGAAGCAACGCCAGCGTCCGACCTGTTCGCCCGGCTGCAGGGCGGCACGCCGCATCACCTCACGACCGAGCAGGTGGCGCAGCGGAAAGTCGAAAGCCCGGCGCCGAAGGGCCCGCAGGGACACTGGGCTCCCAAGGCGGCGTTGCCGCTGCCGCGAAGTGAAATGGCCTGGGCCACCGCCTGGGCGGGACGCATGCATATTGTCGGCGGCTATGGCGAAGGACGCGTCGACCGCGCCTATCATCATGTCTACGATCCGAGGGACGACCGATGGTTCAACGCCGCGCCATTGCCGCGCGGCGCCAACCATGTCGCTGTCGTGGCGGATGCCGGCCGGGTCTACGCGCTTGGCGGCTTCATCGAACAGAATCGCAATCCGGATCCGAATGCGTTTGCCTATGATGTGGCTGCCGACAAGTGGACGGCCATCGCGCCGCTCTCGCGTTCGCGCGGTGCCGCCGCAGCCGTCGCGCTTGACGGAAAGATACATCTGATCGGCGGCGCCGGCGCTCCCACCAACGAGCGCGCCAGCGTCGGTTGGCACGAGGTCTACGATCCGCAAACCGACAAGTGGGAAATCCGAAAGGCGCTGCCTGCGGCGCGCGACCATGTCGGAGCCGTCGCCCATAACGGCATGATCCATATCATCGGCGGGCGCTTCAACACATTTGAATACAACACCGATCTTCACCATGTTTACCTGCCCTCGCTCGACACATGGAAAGAGCGCGCGCCGCTGCCCACGGCGCGTTCCGGCCACGGCCTCGTTGTCTACCGCGACCGCTTCTTCGCAATGGGCGGCGAATACGGCGTGCAGGATAGAGGTCAGATTTCGCAAGGCACCGTGTTCGGGCAGATGGAGAGTTACGATCCCCAGACGAACAGCTGGCAGTCTCATGCGCCGATGACGACGCCGAGGCACGCGGTGGGCGCCACCACCATTGGCGATGCGATCTACGTTGCGGGCGGAGGCGCCGTGACGGGCGGCTCAGTGCAATCGTCCGTGCACGAAGCTTTTACACTGGGCGCCTGACCGCGTCCGTCAGCGTCAAATTCAAATTCGGCAGCGCGAAGCCGCGTTGTCGCGCGTACTGACTCTGCATTGAACTCGGAACGCGGGAACCCTGTTCGGTAGTACTACGGGTCAGAAAACACAGCGCTGCCGCAGTTCATCCGCGAAATGTCCACATCCGACTTCTATCCGGCCGGCCTTCACACCCATGGATGGAAGTTTGATGCGATATCTTTTCGCCGCCGTGATTGCTGTGTTCGTGATCGCAGTGGATTTTGAAAGTTCCGACGTCAGGTCAGTCTGGATGGAACCCTCTTTCGTCGTCGCCGAAGCGCAATCGGAACCGGCCACGACACCGAATTCCCACGCTGGAATTTCGGCCGCGTCGGTCGAGTATTCGCAGGCGTCGGACTCAACAAACGTCGTCGCTGCGCCATACGAGAAAGCTGTAGCAGCGGATGCCGCCGCTCATGCAGCCGCATCGTTCTACGACGAGTCCGCGCCACCGAATCCGATCTGCGAAGCGGTCAAGGCCGCCGCGGAGGAACACGATATCCCGATCGGATTCTTCGCGCGCCTGCTCTGGCAGGAAAGCAGGTTTCGCGCCGGGGAGGTCAGCTCGGCAGGCGCGCGGGGCATTGCGCAATTCATGCCGCAAACGGCCGTCGAAATGGGATTGAGAGACCCGTTCGATCCGCTGCAGGCGATCCCTGTGGCAGCAAGATTTCTTCGCAAGCTTCATAACCAGTTCGGAAATCTCGGGCTTGCGGCGGCTGCCTACAATGCGGGCGGCGGCCGGATTGAGAAGTGGCTCTCACGCCGCAGCACACTCCCAAAGGAAACGCGCGCTTACGTCAAGATCATCACCGGCCACAAGGCCGAAGCGTGGACCGACGAAGAGAATACCGTCCACATGCCGACCGATCTGCCGCAGAAAGCGCCGTGCGAGGGCGTCGGCGGCCTGTCGCGGCAGGACCAGATCGCCGCCGTGAATGTCGACCTGACGCCTTCCGCCAGCGCGCTGTTGCGCAAGGCGGTGCCCGACGACGCCGAAGACAAAAAGAACGCGGCCACCAGGAAACTGCGCGTTGCGGCGGTTTCGGCGGCTCGGCATGCAGTCTCGGCCTTCCGAAAGACCAATGCGCGCGCTGTCCTGCTGGCCGCAAAGGGACCGTCGCGCAAGCGCGGGAAACAAGCCGCCGTGCGTCTCGCGTCGGCTTCTTCCACCGCCGGCCGCACGAAGTCATCGAGGGCGCGGGAATTGTAACCGTTGCCACCGATCCGTCGCCAAACGAAAGAAGCCCGCGTCGCTCGCGGGCTTCCTTGTCGCGGGAAACCCCGCTCTCACGCGTCCCGGTACCAGCTCGCGAGCTGCCACAGATCGTTGTCCCAACCCGAGATATGCGCGGTCAGCTTGTTGCCGAGCGCCGCGACCCGGGTCCGCGAGACGATGGGCTGGATGTAGTTGTCTGTCACGACGAGGTCGTTGAGCTTGATAAACAGCGCCGCGCGCTTCACGGCGTCGAGCTCCTGTTCGGCCTGCTTGTAGATCTCGTCGTATTCCTTGCTTTGCCAGCGCGAGACATTGCGCCCCTGCCACTTGTTTTCCTTGTTCGCCACCTGCCACGACACATACTGGTTCATGAAGAGCTGCGGATCGGCCTGCGGCATTGTCGTGTTGTACATCTGCGCGTCGCAATAGAAATGCGGGTAGGTGTCGGGATTGGCGGTGTCGGAGGAGAAGAACACCGATCCCACCACCGACTTCAGCTCGACGTCGATGCCCGCCTTCTGGCACGCCTGCTTGATGATGGCCTGGGTCTTCTGCCTGGGCGCATTGATCGAGGTCTGGAATACGAACTTCAGCGCCTTGCCGTCCTTGGCGCGAATGCCGTCGCCGCCCTTTTTCCAACCGGCGGCCTCGAGGATCTGGTTGGCCTTCTCGATGTTGAATTCGAACTTGGTGTTTTTCGACCGGAAGCGTTCCGGGTTGTTGAGGAAGTTCGCAGTGGCCCGCGCCGTGCGGCCATAGATGAACTTCTCGATCGAGGCGCGATCGATCAGGAGATTGATGGCCTGGCGCACGGCCGGATCGCTGAACAGCGGATGTTTGGTTTTTATGCTGGCGCGCTCGCCGTCGACCTCGACTGAGGGATCGGTCGAGTTGAGCGACATGAATTCGACGTTGCCTGACGTCGTGATATTGACCCTGCCCTTTCCGGCGGCTTCCAGCTTCTGCAGGATCTCCTCTTCGACCAGCATGTTCCAGGCATAGTCGTACTCTCCGGTCTGCAGCACCGCGCGCGCCGCCGACACGGCGTCGCCGCCGCCTTTGACCTCCACCTCATCGAAGTGCGGCCGGTTGGCGACGTGATAGGTGGGATTGATTTTTGCGCGGAGCATGTCGCCCGGCTTGAAATCAACGAACAGATAAGGGCCGGTGCCGACCGGCTTCAGATTGTGCGGCGCCTCGCGCGACTTGGCGCCGACGTAATCCTTGAACAGATGTTTTGGGACGATCGCGCCGTAGTTGCCGACAAAGGCATCGGCCCAGAACGGCGTCGGCCTGGAAAAAGTGAGGCGGACGGTGAAGTCGTCGACCTTCTCGACCGTGATGTCCTTGTAGCTGGCGATCGAGACCGCCGCGGTCTCCGGCGTCTTGGCATACTCCCAGTTGAAGACGACATCGTCGGCCGTGAACGGCATGCCGTCATGCCATTTGACGCCGCGTTTCAGCTTCCAGACCACCGAGCGGCCGTCCTCGGCCAAGCCGTCATTCTCCTTGCTCGGGATCTCGGCGGCGAGGATCGGAACCAGATTGCCGTCGCCATCCCATCCCGCCAGCGGCTCGTAAAATATCCGGCAGCCTTCCTGATCCTTGGTGCCGACGGCGAAATGGGGATTGAGCAGGGTGATGGCCTGCCAGTACATCAGTTTCAGCACGCCGCCGCCGCCGGCCTTGGTCGGCTTGTAGGGAAGCGCGGTCGCAGCCATCGCGACTCCGGACTGGCTCAGCATCATCCCGGCCATCGGCGCCGAAAGGCCCACGGCAATCATTCGCTGGACAAAGGCTCGCCGCGACAACCGGCCGGTCTTGACGTCTGCAATCAGGTCTCGAAGTTCCCGCTCTTTCATGGGATCGGCTCTCTCACTGGTGGCAAATGCCTGGTCACTCTCGATGATGGAAATGGATCAGGTCAGCGCGAACCTGTCAAAGCAGGATACGGGCCATCCCTTCAGACCAAGTCGATTTTTGCCAAATCCAACCGAGACAAGGTGACGCGGCGTCAGCCGGCTGATGGAAATTACGATGGCCGTGCACTCAATTGACAATTGACACGTCACGCCTTCGCGGGCTCGCCTGCGAATGAAGTGCGCTGTCACCGCCGCCATTATGTTGGCGAGCCTGATGTTAACGAGCCTGCCCCTCCCCGCCAATCGCGCGGTCCAGGGCGTCGATCAGCACCTGAATCTCGATGAACTTGTTGCGGGCCCGTTCGGCTTTGTCGCGGTCAAAGGGAGCGGCCAGCACCTTCGCATGCATGTCCCTGTCCTCGATCATGCGCTCACGGGCTTTCTTCAGCGTTTCAAGTCGCTCGCTCATTTTGGTTGCTTTCAACGGAGGGGATCGGCGCCATGGCGCCAATCTCATGCGTACACCGATCCAGCCGCCGGCACCATCGATCAATGGCGCGGCGTCATCCATCGAGCATACAAAAAGCCCGCGGCGCTCGCGGGCTTTTCGTTTCTTGCAACCTCTCCTACCAGCGGTAGCCGCCGGTGCCGAAGCTGAAGGTTACGCCGGGGCCGCCGCCGTAGTAGCGGGGACCGTAATAGCCGTACCGGCGCGGGGCATAGTAGTTGTAGCTCCCATAGTACGGCCGGTAATGACGGTGGCGCCAGTGGTGATGGTGATGGCCATGCCAGTGGCGATAGCGATATTGCGCGCTGATGTCGGTCGAGGACTGCGTGGCAGTCCGGGAGGCATCCGCCGAAGATCTCGACTTCACCGCATTGTCGGCGGCGTAGGCCGCGGAACCTCCCATCAGTGCGGCGGCACCAACGGCAAACACGATAGCTAGCTTCTTCATCGTCGAACTCCAGTAGAACGAGTGAAGGCTAACCGGCCGGCGCACGTGACGTTCCGGCGTGCGACATAAAGCCCACGATCGGCTGAACGAATATTCATGAAACTGAACGCAGTTCTTCTGAACAATCGACCATCGCGAAGTTCGCGTTGACTTCGGCAGCACATCCACCCGCGAAACTTCCAGCTTCCAGCTTGCAATCACACTCGTTCCGGTTCAGACTTGTGCATCATTTCATAAGCAACCATTGATTGCCGACGACTCCAGCGGTGCCGCTTACCAGCCGGCCGGGGATATTATGGGTAGCTGTTTTGTCATTATGGGCTTTGGCGAGAAGACCGACTTTCAGTCAAACCCGCAGCGTGTTCTGAACCTGAACAGGACCTACGAAGACATCATCAAGCCGGTGGTGGAAGAGGCCGGCCACACCTGCGTTCGCGCGGACGAGATCATCCATTCCACCGTCATCGACAAGCCGATGTACGACAATCTGCTTTCGGCGGATCTGGTCATTGCGGACCTGTCCACGGCCAATGTCAACGCGGTGTATGAGCTCGGCGTTCGTCACGCGCTCCGCCCACAACGGACGATCGTGCTGGCGGAGAAGAACTTCAGCTTCCCGTTCGACCTCAATCATCTCAGCATCCTGAAATACGAACACCTCGGAAAGGAGATCGGGTTCAAGGAGGTGATGCGGGTCAGGAAGGAACTGACAAAAAAGATCACGACGCTGATGGACAGTCCCGAGCCCGACAGCCCGGTCTTCCTGTTCATCCCCTCGCTTCGGCCTGCCAGCCTTCCCAAGGCGAAGGCGATCGCAGCCGCGGGGCCGCCGGCGCCCTCCTCTGAACCCGTGGACCGGGAGCAGAAGAGCTTCGCCGAACTGCTCGTAAGCTTTCGCGCCGCGAAGGACGGGGTTACCGAGGCCGAAGACTGGGCTCTGCCGTTGGCCCTTTTGAAACGCCTGAAGACGATGCAGCCTGACGACCCCTACATCCTCCAGCAACTGGCGCTCGCGACCTACAAGTTCCAGCAGCCGGATAGGAAGGCATCGCTGATCAATGCAAAGAATATTCTGAACGCACTTGCGCCACAGACGTCGAGCGATGCCGAGACGGTGGGACTGTGGGGCGCCATCCACAAACGGCTGTGGGATGAGATCGCAAATCCAGAAGATCTCGATGAAGCGGTGCGGGCTTATGGCAGGGGCTACTACATCCGAACCGATTATTATAACGGTATCAACTACGCATTCGTGCTCGACGTTCGCGCGTCCCGCAGCGAGGGCGATGAGGCTTTGGTGGATCGGCTTCTCGCCCGGCGCGTTCGGGCGGATGTTCTGATTATTTGCGATCGGCTGCTGCAGGCAGGAACGCGCACGGATGAGCTTAAGCCTCTGAACGTTAATCCTGGAGTAGGGAGCGAGGAACCATTCTGGATTAACGCGTCAAAGGTCGAGGCCTTGTTCGGGTTAGGCCGCAGAGAGGAGGCGCAAACTCTCAAGATCGAGACTATCGAGAAGGAACGCCAGCGCCTGATAAAGGCCGGGCGCGACGGTAACGCCGTGAAATGGATGGAAGATTCGCTGAACAAGCAACTGAGCGCGCTCGGCGAGCTATTGCCGCCCTGACAGGTTCGAAACACGACAGCAAATCGGGGCGACAAATGGCTGATCTCAACGGGCAAGCAGAATCTTCGACCGCAAAACCGCGCAGGCTGCTGGCGCTCGATGGCGGCGGAATCCGCGGCGTGATGTCTCTCGAAATCCTGCGCAAGATCGAGCAGGATCTGGCGACGGCAACCAACAAAGGCGCGTCATTCCGTCTCGGAGATTTCTTCGACTATATCGGCGGCACCAGCACCGGCGCCATCATCGCGGCCGGCCTCGCGATAGGAAAGTCAGTTCAGGAACTGATCGATTTCTACATCGAGGCGGGACCGCTGATGTTCGAAAAAACATCCCTGATCGGCCGGCTGCGCAGCTTCTATCAGGCCGATCCGCTGCGCGAGAAACTGAACGACGTGTTCGGGGAGCGCACGCTTGGAGCCAAAGACCTGCGTTCGCTGCTGTTGGTCGTCACGCGAAATGCAACGACGGATTCGCCGTGGCCCGTCTCCAGCAATCCCCTCGCCCGGTACAACGATCGCGACCGCCCGGACAGCAATCTGAAAATTCCGCTGTGGCAGCTGGTGCGGGCGAGCACCGCCGCCCCCGTCTATTTCCCGCCCGAAATAGTCGAGTGGGATAAAGATGACCCGGCAAAAACCTTCTTCTTCGTCGATGGCGGCGTCACACCTTACAATAACCCGGCCTTCCTGCTGTTCCGGATGGCGACGCTGCCGCAGTACCGGCTGAACTGGCCTACCGGGGAGGACCGCATGATGCTGATTTCGGTCGGCGCGGGAGCGGCGGCAGCGGTCAGCCGTGACCTCAACGCGCGCGGACAATTGATCCCGGCCAACGTCGCGCACCTTCCCGGCGTGCTGATGGGCGGCGCTGCGATCGACCAGGATATCAATTGCCGCGCTATCGGCCGCTGCGTGTTCGGCGAGCTGATCGACCGCGAGGTCGGCGACATGATTCCGCGGCAGGGCGATCCGCTCAAGGGGGACGTCGTTCCGCCCGAAGAAGATTGCGGCCGCCAATTCCTGTATGCCCGCTACAACCCCGATGTGAGCCGAAGCGGCCTCGACGCTTTGGGGCTGAAGAAGATCGATCCGGATCACGTCCAGGCGCTGGATCAGATCAAATACATCGGCGAGATGCAGTCTGTAGGACGAGAGTATGCCGCGAAGTTCGTGGACATGACGCCATTCCAGCGATTCGTGACGAAGGACTGACGGAGCAAAGGCAATCTCCGCCTCACGACCACAGTTGCCTCGTGTCCAGCCAATGGGTCCGGCCACCCTTTTTTTGCACCTCCTGCATCAGGTGCTGGGTTCCGCCCGGGCCGTCGCTGCCGGCTCCGTTCCACAGGCAGAGAAAATCGACCTTTTCGGCACCGTATCCCGTGGCCACTTGCAGCATCCACAAATTGTTGCGTTCGTAGGGATTTTCGTCAGCCTTGAGCGGGCCAAGCTCTTCGGGCGCGATGTGCAATACGGCCTGTGATTTCGCTGCGAAATAGCGCGAACGCCAGTCCGCATCGGCAAAGTCGACGGATTTCGCAAGAAACTTGTCCTCCTCAAATGGAAGATAGATCGCAAGGGTCAATTGCCGGGCCAGCGCTGCCTCGGCGAACAGCAGATCCCCGCCACACGCGCCTCCGCAAATCGCCAGATCGCCGCGCTCCACGGCGATCTGATCGAGCAGATCTCCGATCGCTTTGGCGGCGATCGGCTCCTTGTCTGCCGGGAACCGGGGCTCCTCACGGGTCGGGTTATCGATCATGTGGCCGCTGAAAAGCAGCACCTTGCGCGGTTTGATCTCGCCCGAAGCTTGAGACGCCATCACTGAGCCCTCACCTTGCGCTAATGACCTGTTTAACAGAGAAGCCGATCCTCGACAGCGCAATAAGCGCGTTCACTGTGCTATGGCGTCGCAATTTGCTGGCGTCGTGGAACCTATTCCACCGCGCCGATCGTGATGGCGATCGCATCCGGCGCCACACCGCTGACCTGCAGCACGACCGGACTCGCATCGAGATCGAGCCGCACGCTCTTGCGCACGCCCGGGCAATCGCTGCGGCCGGTGCTGCGACGGAGCGGGCATAGCGGCCGTTCTGGATCACGTCGATCCAGGCGTCGTCGGAGAGCGTAATCTGGTAGATGCCGGGCTTGGCCAGCGCGGGCAATCGCACCATGCCGCCGTGCCACTGCTCCATTCGCGGCTTGCGCTCGGGCGGCATTTCGAACGAGGCTTTGGCCACCGGCTGCAGGCGAATGACCAGCGCGCCCGCCGGCAGCGCTGCCAGCGTCTCGCCGGCCGCAATCGTCGTCTTGCCGGCTGCGGCGAACGCCGCGCGTTCGCGCGCCAGCGACCATGCGAATTTTTCGCAGCCGTCGTCGGCGGCCTTGGCTGGGCCGAGCAAGGCGAGTAGCGCAATGGCGACAAGACCTGAGCGAAGCATCGAGAGCCCCTATTGCGGCAGAGCGGGCGCCGCAAAACCGTGTTTTGCCAGCGTGCGCTGACCTTCCGCCGAGAGAATGAACATTGCGAATTGATACGCCGGCGCCGAGGCGCCGTTCATCACGGTCAGGCCGTAATCGGCGCCGACCGCGAGCGCATCGGGCAATGCGACGATCTGCTGCGTGGGGTTTTCGCGCTGCGCGACGAGCGCGCTGGTGCAATAGGTCAGGAAGATATCGGCGGCGCGTTGCGTGACGAGCTCGCCATAGACCGAGCGGCCCTGCGGCGCGGGCGGGCTCGCGGGCCCGCCGGTGAGTTGCAGCGCTTTCTTCTCGAGCGTAGCTGAGGCGCCTGCCTTGAGCTTCTCGGCTTTGCGAAAAACCTCCCAGGCGTAATCACCCGACGGATCGGCCTTCGGCGTCGAGGTGCCGAGCTTCACTTGCGGGTCGAGCATACGGTCCAAGAGCGCGGCCGACGTAACCTCGAGGCCGGGCCGCGCCAGCGCGCACAGCCGGTTGCGCGCGAACAGCACCACGGGGCCGCTGCGCTTCTCCGCGGCCAGCGCCTGCGGGTGCTCCATATTGGCGGAGGCGAACACCTCTGCTTTGGCGCCAGTGGCGATCTCGTCTTTCAACAGACCGGATGCGCCGAACTTCGCCTGCACCTTGCCGAGGCCTGCGGCTTCGAAAGCTTTTGCCGTCTCAGTCAGCGCCGCGCGCAGGCTGCCGGCGGCGTGAAGCAAGATTGTTTCCTCTGCCATCGCGGGCGTCGTCATGATCGCGAGAGCCGCAAGGGCAACCGAAAGCCGCGACTGCATCACGCGCCGGAATCGCTGGCGTTGGGATAGAACAACTGCTCGCCGTTGATCTTGTAGTCGGCGATCGCCTTCTGGCCTTCCGACGACACCAGCCAGTCGATCAACTGCTGGCCAAGATCCTTCTTGACGCTCGGATGTTTTTCCGGGTTCACCAGCATGACGCCATACTGGTTGAACAGCCGCCTGTCGCCTTCGACCGCGATGGCGAGATCGCCGCGGTTCTTGAACGACAGCCAGGTACCGCGATCGGCGAGCACATAGGCGTTGGAGGCCGATGCGGTGTTGAGCGCCGCGCCCATGCCCTGCCCGATTTCCTTGTACCAGGGGCCCTTGTCCTTGGCGATGTCGACGCCGGCGACCTTCCAGAGGTTGAGCTCAGCCTGATGGGTGCCGGACTTGTCGCCGCGGGAAATGAAGTCGGCGCCCTTGGCCTTGATCGCCGTGAGCGCTGCAACGATGTCCTTCGAGCCCTTGATGCCGGCCGGATCGCCCTTCGGGCCGATCAGGGTGAAGTCGTTGTACATCACGGGGTAACGCTTGACGCCAAAGCCTTCGGCGAGGAACTTTTCTTCCGCAGGTTTGGCGTGGACGAACACGACGTCGGCATCGCCGCGGCGCGCGGTATCGAGCGCTTGTCCGGTGCCCTGCGCCACCACCTTCACGTCGATGCCGGTCTTGGCCTTGAACATCGGCAGGATGTGGCCGAACAGGCCGGAATCCTGCGTCGAGGTAGTCGAGGCCACCACGATCGATTTGTCCTGTGCGACGGCGTGGCCTACGAATACGAAGCTGGCGGTCACCGCCATGATCAAACGGCGCGTAAGCATGTTCACTTGTTTTCTCCCATCAAACTAGTAGTTCGCCCGCGAGGAACGTCCTGGCCTCGGCGGTTTGCGGCCAATCGAAGAACGACGCGGCGGCGCCGGTTTCCACGATGCGGCCGCGGTGAAGCATGACGATGTCGCCGGCGAGCCGGCGCGCTTCGCCGAGATCGTGGGTCGCCATCACGACCTTGATGTTTCGCTCGCTGACCGCGCGGATGATGTCTTCCACCGCCTTGGTGGCTACCGGATCGAGGCTCGCGGTCGGCTCGTCCAGAAACAGCACCGCGGGATCGCGTGCGAGCGCCCGCGCCAGCGCCAGCCGCTGCTGTTCGCCGCCGGATAGCCTGCGCGCGGCGCGGTCGGCCAGTTGGCCGAGACCGACCAGTTCGAGCAGCTCGCCGGTACGGCGCGCATGCTCCGCGCGCGGGATGCCGGCGGCGCGCAGCGCGAAGCGGATATTGGCGGCGGCGCTGCGCCGGAGCATCGCCGGGCGCTGAAACACGATCGCGCGCCTGAGCGGCGGGACATGTTCCAGGCCGCCCCAGGTGATGCGCCCGCGCGAAGGCGTGAGCAGCCCCATCGCCACGCGCAGCAGCGTGGATTTGCCCGAGCCGTTCGGGCCGATCAGCACCGTCGGCAGGCCCGAGAGCAAAGTGAGCGAGATATTGTCGAGTATCGTGACGGGACCTGCCGTCACCGTAACGCCATTGAATTCAATCGGCAGTTCGCTCGAAGGGGCGCGCATGGTCATCCCGCCAGTCGTTCGCCGGCGCGGCGGGCGGTCCACGCCAGCGCGTTGACGGCGATCACGATCGCGATCAGCACGAAGCCGAGGCCGACCGCGAGCGGCAAGTCGCCCTTCGACGTTTCCAGCGCAATCGCCGTCGTCATCGTACGAGTGAAGCCCTCGATATTGCCGCCGACGATGATGATGGCGCCGACCTCCGCCGCCGCACGGCCGAAGCCGGCCAGCAGCGCGGTGACGAGGCTGAAGCGCGCGTCCCAGATCAGCGTCATGACGCGGCCAACGGGGCCGAGATTCATCGCGGTGAGTTCGTCGCGGTATTCGATCCAGAGATCCTCGATGGTCTGGCGCGTCAGCGCGGCGATGATCGGGGTGACCAGCACGGTCTGCGCGATGATCATCGCGCCCGCCGTGAACAACAGACCGAACGAGCCGAGCGGCCCGGAGCGCGACAGCATCAGATAGACCGCAAGGCCGACAACGACCGGCGGCAACCCCATCAGGGCGTTGAGCAGGACGATGAGGCCCTGGCGCCCGGGGAATTTCGTCAGCGCAATCCAGGCGCCCAGGGGAATGCCGATCAGCGCGGCCAGCACCACCGCAGACAGGCTCACATGGAGCGACAGCCGCACGATGGCGAACAGCGCGGGATCGCCACTGAGCACGAGGTGAAGGGCTGTTACGTCGTTGGGCATGGAAAATTCCGTTCGGCAGACATCTTGCGCAGATAGGACCAATATGGTCAATTTTCGCAACATCTGCACTCATATGCATATAGGTGCCTATGCCGGAACTGCTCACCACTGACGAGGCGGCCGAGTATCTGCGGCTCTCGGAGCGCAAGCTCTACGAGCTGGTGGCGGAGCGCGCGGTGCCTTGCAGCAAGGTGACCGGACGCTGGCTGTTTCCCCGCGCAGCCCTGGACCGCTGGGTGTCCGCCGGCCTGATCGCGCCCGCGGTGCTGGCGCAGGTTGCAGCGCCGCCGATCATGGGCGGCAGTCATGATCCGCTGCTGGAATGGGCGCTGCGCGAAAGCAATTCCGGCCTCGCCAGCCTGCCCGAAGGCAGCGAGGAAGGCCTGCGACGGCTGACGCGGGCCGAGGTGATGGTCGCTGCCATCCATCTGCACCGGCTCGATGGCGATGACGAAACGGCTAATCTTGACGCGGTCACCGATGCGCCGGGATTGCACGATGCGGTGGTGCTGAGTTTTGCACGGCGTGAGCAAGGCATTCTCGTTGCGCCGGGCAATCCGCTGGGCTTGAGCGACATGGCCTCGATCGCCACGTCGCGCGCGCGCATGGCGCAACGTCCCGCCGGCGCCGGCGCGCAACTACTGCTGCTCGCGCTACTGGCTCGCGGCGGCATTGCGCTCGACGATTTGAAACTGGCAAAGCCTGCCTTTCCGACCGGCCCCGACATCGCCCAGGCGATCCGCGCCGGCCGCATCGATTGCGGGATCGCGACGCGATCGGTCGCGCGCACGGCCGGGCTCGATTTCCTCCCCCTCGCCTGGGAACGCTTCGACCTCGTGCTGCGGCAGCGCGACTATTTCATGAAGGGGCCGCAGGCGCTGTTCGACTTCATGCGCGAGGCGGGCTTCCGCGACCGTGCCACCGAACTCGGCGGCTACGACGTCAGCGACACAGGCGAGGTGCGGCTGGTGAATTAGGGGCGCAGCGTTCTCAGTGCCACATGATCGAAGTTTAACCGGGGTAAACCGGAAACTCGAGCCTGGCCATGGATCGCCACCGCCGCGCCACCAAATCGCCCAACGACTCAATGACGACTATTGCAGCGAGCCGGGGGGCACGAAGGGAGGAGCTGATGGATACCCCAACGTCTGCCGCACCCGACGAGAAAACGCCTCCGCCGGAGGAGGCGCTGGCGACACAACCCGGCAAAGAGAGATCGAATCCCGCTGGTCCATTGGAGATCACCACCGAGCGATTCAACGCGTCCGTCGCCCGGTTGACCTCAAATTCGATGGACGAACTTCACAAGCTGGCTTCTGAACTCCAGAAAATGCAGGAATTCCTGAAGTCCGAGGTCGAAAGCGTGCAGCGTCAAATCGACAGCGCGGTGGCCGGAATAAATATCATCGTCGAAACTATTGGTCCGTGGAAAAGCATGGCGGGCTCACAAACACCTCCATCAGGCACTCGCAACGCGCGCGCGGGGGGACCAGCGGCCAACATCGAGCAACGCATTCGCGGAGGATAGCAACGGAGAGGCGCCGCTCAGCGATACTTGCTGGCTGCGGTGGACTCCGGATGCATCGCGTAATGATGGTTTGGCAAGCCTGAGCGCTCCTTCGTTCCATGAAGCGAACGCTCCGTTAAGACTCCTTGGCGCGATTGAACCGCGCGGCAGACGTGATCCTCTACGCGTTGAGTGGCCTGATGTTCTGGTTGATGCTGAAGAAGTTTGTCGGGTCGTACTTGGCTTTCAATGCAACGAGGCGGTCGTAGTTGTCGCCATAGGTGGCCTTGAGCCTGTTGGCGTCCCCATCGTCCATCATGAAATTCACATAGCCGCCGTCAGCCGAGTAAGGGTGCACGGCCTCCCAATAGCCCCTGGTCCAGCGCGTGATTTCGCCTGCCTTTTGCGGATTGGGATCGATGCCGGCGATGACCATCGACCAGGTCGCGTCGCGCGTGTTCCAGGCGGTGTCGCTCTTGCCCACGCGACGGACAGCGCCGTCGATCGGATAAAGATGCATGAGCGAGAGCGTGCTCGGCAGTTTCTGTGCCTGGGCAATATGAGCATCAATTGCTTCGTCGGTCAGTTCTTTCACGAAATCGCCACGCCAGTACCATTGCAAGCCCTTCGGGAAAAACGGATCGAACATAGACTGGAGAGCCGGATAGGGCATTTCGCCCATCCAGTTGAAAAGCGGCGGGGGCAGTTCACCAAGCAACTTGGCCATGACCGCTTGGCCGTCTTCTGTTGGGCCAGTGTAGCATGCGATGATGGCACAGGCGCGCTTGCCCTGATGCTCTGCTGGGAACGGGTCCACCGGTGGAACAGTCTTCAGCCCTACAAAAACCCCGAGCTCCTCGGGAGCGCCAGGCAGGAAATCCCTGTACTTCTGCATGACGGTCCGGGCATTTTCGAGATCCCAGAAGACTGGACCGGCATAGACCAGGTTGACCGGATGAGCCTGGAACAGGAAGCTCGTGACGATGCCGAAATTGCCGCCGCCGCCGCGCAGCCCCCAGTAGAGGTCAGCGTTCTCAGACTTATTGGCGGTGACAATGCGACCGTCGGCCAGCACGACATCCGCCTCGAGAAGATTGTCGATGGTGAGGCCATGCTTGCGGGTCAGGTATCCGGTGCCGCCGCCGAGCGTGAGGCCGGCGATACCGGTCGTCGAGACGATGCCGGCCGGCACCGCGAGCCCGTATATGTGGGTGGCGTGGTCGACGTCGCCCTGCGTGCAGCCGGGACCGGCGCGGACAGTGCAGGCGGTGGGATCGACCCGCACGCCTTTCATCAGCGACATGTCGATCATCAGCCCGTCGTCGACACTACCAAGGCCCGGCCCGTTGTGCCCGCCTCCGCGGATCGCCACCTTGAGATCGTTCTGCCTTGCAAAATTGACCGCAGTGACAACGTCAGCGACGTCGGTGCATCGCGCAATCATCACGGGACACTTATCGATCATCCCGTTGTAGAGGCTCCGCACACCGTCATAATCGGCATCCGTTTGCCTGATGACCGGGCCGCGCATATTGCCGATAAAGGTTTCAGTGGCGATGGCTTGCATGATCTCCTCCTGTTTCCACGCAATGATCGGCCAGTTGGGCCTGAGGTTACTCCCACTGTTGGGCTCCCGGCGGTTGCTCAATAAACCGGGAGAGAGCCCGCGAACGTCATCGCAGAAATGGCGTTCCTTGATGCGGAGCGGATCTCCGCTAAAAAACTCCGTCCACTTTCACATCACGTTTCTTGCTGCCGAGGGGGGCTGGTGCCTTGACGCAGCAAGGGCCCAAGCGCCGGACCGATGCCGACGCGCTCGGCCTCGGCCAACAGTTCGCCAAGCTTGCAAGCCGTCTCCTGTCCGGGCCGGCACCGACCACGTGAACCAATGGCGCGTCCATATCGGACGAAGAAGCTGGCCCAGGGTAACGGTTCTGGCCGCGTATAGTCCTCAAGCGCCGCGCTGTAGTGCTCCGCCCCGTCCCAATCCTGAGAGTCCAGCGAGGCATCGATCGCGTACCGGAAGAACCACAAATGATTGTGGCTCACGGCGCCTTTGCGGAGAATCTCCTCGCCTTCCGTCAGCGCCGTTTGACGTTCGATCGGGTCCTCGGTCGTGACCGCAAGGTGGCCGAGGATCCACGGTCCCGCAAAGCTGACCCCGGTCTCCCGGCTGATCGCCAAGGCACGGTACAGCAGGTCCATCGCTTTCGTGCGGCTCGCCTCGGCGCGGGCGACCATGGCCAGATCATTGAGGCTGATCGCCTCAAATCTTTTGGCGCCGAGCTGCCGAGCGAGCATCAGCGCCCGCTCGGCAGGCATCCTCATACGTGCAAACTCCCCGTTCGTGCGAAACACGTTGCACGCCGCGTTGTGGGCGATAATTTCCGCCCGCTGATGCCCAACCCGCGCCGCTAACTCGACCGCCATTTGGGCGGTCGCGAGCGCGCCGGAGAAATCGTTGAGGTACACCTGAGTGTGGGCAACCATACTGAGATTAGCGACTTCGATACGTCCGGCGCCGGACGCGCGCGACAGCTCCGCGCACCGGCTGAAGTGCCGATGGGCGCTGGCCATACGGCCGCGTGCGTATTCCGCATCACCCAGGCCGCCAAGCGCACGCGCCTGCATCTCTGGTGAACGAGCTCTTTGGGCGCAGTCGAGCGCCCGCTCATGCTCCTGCAGGCACTCGATGAGCCTTCCGAGCGGGAAGCAGAGGTTGCCCCGCAGGTGATGGATCCGTGCGTGCTCCGCGGCAAGGTCGTCGGTAGCCGCCGCCGTCGCGGCCTTGTCCAGCATCGTAAAGGCCTCGTTGAAACGATCCGTCACACGCAGGCCGGCAGCGAGCCCAAGCCAGGCTCGACACCGCTCGATGTCAACATCGGCGACGGCGAGGGCTTGTTCAAAAGCAGCAATCGATTCCGAGATCGAACCGAGGTCATGCAGCATCTCACCCCGGAGCAGCGATAGTGCACTCACATCGGCCCGCTTCCTGGCCAGGACCAGCCCGCGTTCGACAAGACGCAGGGCCCGTTCGGTGCGGTACTCCGCTGCTTGCGCGCGTGCCGCTTCCAGGTAGGCCCGAGGGGCGTACTCGTCGTCGGCCCGGTCGAGGTGCTGTGCGCACAACGTCAGGTCACGACTCCTGAACCATTCTGCCGCCCGCCGGTGCAACTCGCGGCGGCGGCTCCTGAGCAGCGTGTCGTAGACGCCCTCCTGGATCAGCGCGTGGGCAAAGAGGAAGTGATCGCCCTGCGGGCGCACCAGGCGATGCCGCATCAAGTCAGCGCAATTCCACCCAGGTTGATCGAGCAGAGCTGCCAACGCTTCGGCAGTAAAACGCTGGCCGAGAATGGAGGCTGCTTGCAGCGCCCGCTTGTCGGGCATCGCGAGCCGATCCAGGCGCGCCTGTACCAAACTCCGAATCGATCCCGGGACGCCGCCATCGGCGCTCTCCTCGGCATGCCGCAACAGTTGCTCCAGAAACAGCGGATTGCCGGCGGCCCGTTCGATGCAGCGCAGGGCGAGTTCGCCGAGTGCGTCAAGATAGGCCCCGGCGAGCTGGTTTGCCTCGCGCGGCCGGAGCGAGCCGAGGTCGATCGTCAGGATCGGCTCACCGGCAATCGTTGGGCGCCAGAGCTCATGGACCGGGTCGCGCTCAATTCGCGAGGTCAGGACCAAAAGCGCGGGACACCCAAGGACTGTCTCGGCAAGGCTCGCCAGGTGATCGAGTGTGGGCTGGTCAGCCCAGTGCAGATCCTCAATCGCCAGCAGCCTAGGACGACGGCCGCTCGCGCGGGTGACGAGCTCGGCGACGGTGGCTCGCTTGCCCCGGTCACGGGCCGCGTTGTCCATCGCATCATAGAGCGTACGCAGCTCGGTTGATTGCGGCAGGTTCAGGAGGTCGTTCAGGTACACCCGCTGCTCGTCGGCAAGCATGCCATCGTCGCGGGCCTTCTCAGCCGCTGCGCCGATCTCTTCGCGGCTGCTTTCGTCCCTCAGACCGAGCAGGCTGCGGACCAGCGAGCGGATTGCGTCCTGACCGGAGCCCATTCCGAAGTCCAGCACCAGCGCGCTGTGACAGGCAAAGTTTTCCCCTTCAGCCTTCGCCTGGAACTGCTCGAGCAGGCGGGTTTTGCCGATGCCGGCCTCCCCGCGGATGTAGATGGCGCGGCCGCGTCTCGTGTCACGGCACTGGGCCAGCGCCGCTTCGAGCTGCCGCAGTTCGCGGGTCCGTCCAACAAAGGCTTGGCGGGCTGAGCGGGCCGGCTCACGAAAGGCGCGCAGTCGCCACGCCCTGACCGGCTTTGCGAGCCCTTTGATGGCAAGCTCACCGACCTCGGAGCAGTCGACCCGTTCGGCGAGCGCCCGGTAGACTGAATCCGAAATGAAGATCTCGCCCGTGGCCGCCTTATCCTTCAGGCGTGAGGCCAGGTTCACGGACTCGCCGGTGACAGTGTATTCAACGTGACGCGCGCTGCCGGTGCCGCTGGCCATAACCTCGCCACTGGCAATGCCGATGTGCACGCCAATAGGGCGGCCGAGATCGGCCGCGACCAGGGGCATGCGGCTTCCGATATCGAGGGCAGCCCGGACGCATCGCTCAGGGTCGTTGCCATATGCCACCGGGGCACCGAAGACCGCCATCACGCAATCACCGATGTGCTTGTCAACAGTCCCGCCGTGATCGACGACGCTTGCGTCGGCAAGATCGAAGAAGCTTCCAAGCAGGGCGTGGACTTCCTCAGCGTCGAGTTCGTCGGAGAGCTTCGTGTAGCCGGCGATGTCAGCGAACAGCACTGTCACCTGCCGCCTCTCAGCCTCCGGCAGCGGCGAAGCCCGCCCCGATATCGAGGCCGGAGCGCTCGGAGCAGGAGGAGGCGTCGACGTCGTCCCGTCACGCAACTCCGCGATCGCAGTAAGCAGTTTGCGGCGATGGCCGACCGAGGTGACGCCAATACCGATCAGATCGTCGGCGGTCAGGCGGGCAAGGACAGCGGCGTCAATGTCGTTCTCGCGGAACGCCTTCTCGTATTGCCCCAGCCCCAGACCGTGCAGCCAAGCCGCAACGTTCATGGGTGCCTCCTGGTCAGATTCTTCGGCAGAGCACCAGGACCCTCAGTCTACCTCAATTCACAACAGGCGCTGTGATCAAATTCACAACAGGCGCTGTGAAATGTCAGCGCACACGAGGGCGTGAAGGTGTAGCCGATGGTATCTGAAGGCGGTGTCGCTGCGCGCTGAAAGAACAGGCGCTATTCAGCACTTCGGGTGAATGTGTCTCGAGTGCAGACTGAGTCCTGCGCGTCTGGGTTAACATTTATCGAATATTTGTGACCGTCCTGACAGCCAATGCTCCAGTTATCGACCCCGGATTCAGTACCGCCTTGATACCTGGTCCGAACAACAACATCGCAAACCTGCTTTCTATTCTTCAGAACGACGGTCCAGAAAGCTAAATGCTGCCCCCGATTCAGTGCAAGTAGCCTCGTCGTCGTTTGGTTGGCGGCGTGGGACCTTTTGAAAGGCTCAGGAGCTAGGGCCCTGGATGACAGGCCGGTAGTTGAAGTCGTGGCATTCGCCTTTTTTAACTGCACATCAGCATCCAGAACAAACCAGGCCACTAGCGATATGACGACGAAGCTCGCGGCAGCCGCCAAAGAAAAAATAAATGACCGCTTCAACATGTCTCTTCTCCCGGTAATCGAGACATTGGCGGCCATCGCAGTCGCAAGGCCGCTTTAAATCTGAGAATTGAAGTACTTCGCGCACGATGCCGATAGCTGCAATCCGCGGCGTACCGGCCCCGAAACCTCGATGGTAGCTCGCCGAAGCTATCGCACCAGCGGCAAAGGATTCAGGCAGCGGCACCTGACGTGTCGCGAAAAGATGAAGGTAGGGCTGACTGGATACATTAGGAACCGTGTCAGCTCGGCTCAAGCCGTGCCTGTCATTGAGCGCAGCGAATAGCGTACGCCGAGATGCGTAACCTAGCATTCGATCACGCGACGGATCGACGGGCAAAACCTGATCTCGTTAAGGGCAAAGTCAATTCACGAATTCTAAACGCGCGGAGGTTTAACCCCGACTCATGGCTAACTAACGGAGGTGCGGCTCGTTGTTGGCGCCGCTCTCGATCCATCGGGTTATCAGTGATACAGCGCGCGCTCGTTCCCCAAGCAGGCGTCCACCGGTCACTTTGAATGCACGGGTCAGCGCCCGGGCATTTTTTCTTGACGCGGTTTTCTTTACGCGAACCGGTATCTGCTTCGCTCGAAATGCTGCGCCTACCGCCGCCCCGGCAACCATGCGGTATAGCCGGCCTCGCCGAGCCGCTTCATCACATCATCCAGATGCGCGCGGTCGCGTGTTTCGATCACGACTTCGAGCAGGGTGCCCTTGGCGGGCAGGTCGGAGAACGTGCGCTGATGCGAGACCTCGATGATGTTGGCGCCGGCTTCGGCCAATAGAGCCGAGACCGATGCCAGTTGCCCCGGCCTATCGACGATATCGATGGCAATCTGCGTCAGCCGCCCCTCGCGCGCGAGCTCTCGCGTCAGCACCGAGGCGATCAGCCGCGTATCGATGTTGCCGCCGGTGAGCACGAGGCCGACATTGCGTCCGGCAAACCGCGCCGGCGCGGCCAGCACCGCGGCGAGGCCCGCGGCGCCCGCGCCCTCGACCACCGTCTTTTCGATCGCGATCAGCATCGCCACCGCACGCTCGATCTGATCCTCGGTGACGAGAATGATGTCGTCGACGAGACGGCGGATGATTTCGGTGGTGATCCGGCCTGGGGTCTTGACGGCGATGCCTTCGGCAAGCGTGTCGCCGCGCATCGGCAGGCTCTCGCCCTTGATGGCGTTGTACATCGAGGGATAGAGCTCGGCCTGCACGCCTATGATCTGCAACTCCGGCTTCAGCGATTTGGCTGCGACCGCCATGCCGGAAATCAGTCCGCCGCCGCCGATCGGAACGACCAACGTATCGAGCTGCGGTACCGAAGCGAGCATTTCGAGCGCGATGGTGCCCTGCCCCGCAATGATCAAGGGATCGTCATAGGGATGGATCATGGTGAGGTTTTTTGCCTTGCCATGCCCGCGCGCGAACTCGGCAGCCTCCTCCAGCGTCTTGCCGGAGATGATGATCTCCGCGCCATGACGCCTGGTGTTCTCGATCTTCACCATCGGGGTGCCTATCGGCATCACGATCGCGGCGGGAATGCCAAGCCTGTGTGCGTGATAGGCCACGCCCTGCGCATGATTGCCGGCCGACATCGCGATCACGCCGCGCTGTCGTTCGTCCGGCGACAGCGCCAGCAGCCGATTGAGCGCGCCGCGCTCCTTGAAGGTCGAGGTGAACTGCAGGTTCTCGAATTTGAGCCAGAGGTTGCAGCCGCAGATCCCGCTCAGCGTCCGGCTCTGGTCGCATTCAGTGACCATGACGGAACCGCGAATCGCAGCCGCCGCTGATGTGACGTCGCCGGGCGTGACGGCAAGACCTGCTTCGGAAGCGTGCGGGTCTGGCGGAGCGTTTTTGGGAGCTTTCGGCATTTCGGTGGCCTCGTTGGGAGGCAACCGTATAAGCCTTTTCCGCCCGCCGTGCCTCCCCCGAATCTCGTAAAACTCCCGCCCCATGAACATGGGTGTCGCAAAAAGCCGCCGCGGCGTTACACTTGGCCAAGGGCCGCAGGGACAGGCGGCCGGAGTTTTTCAGATGAATTCATTGAACGATGAGCCGAAGGTGGAGGCCATCACGGTCGTGCTGGTCGAGGACGACGCGCCGACGCTTTGGCGGCTGCAGGACGCGCTGGCCAAGGCCGGGTATCAGGTCAGGGCCGCCGGCACGCTCACGGAAGCCCGCGCATGTCTCGCACAGGGTGCGCCAAGGGTGCTGCTGACCGATCTTCAATTGCCCGACGGCCACGGCGTCGACCTGATCCGCGAAACACGGCAGCGCTTTCCCGACACCGAGATCATGGTGATCTCGATCCTCGGCGATGAGGAAAGCGTGATCTCCG
Source organism: Bradyrhizobium algeriense (assembly GCF_003062295.1). Lineage (GTDB taxonomy): Bacteria > Pseudomonadota > Alphaproteobacteria > Rhizobiales > Xanthobacteraceae > Bradyrhizobium > Bradyrhizobium algeriense. The sequence continues at coordinate 147,582 of NZ_PYCN01000001.1, forward strand.
CGATCACCGTCGGCGCGACCGGCTATCTGCTCAAGGACGCCTTCCCGACCGACATCGCCGCCACCGTGCGCGACCTCGTCGCCGGGCATTCGCCGATCTCGGCCTCGATCGCGCGCTTCATCGTGCGGCGGACCCAGAACACGCCCGAGCCGCCGCCCGGCCCTGCGCTCAACACCGCAAAGCTGACGCCGCGCGAGATCGACATCCTCTGGGGCATCGCCAAGGGTTTCAGCTACGCCGAGATCGCCAGCCATCTCGGCCTGTCGCGCCAGACCGTGCCCGGGCATATCAAGAACATCTATCGCAAGCTCGAGGTTCATACCCGGGGCGAAGCGGTGTTCGAGGCGGTCCAGCAAGGCTTGATAAAGTTGTGAACGACCACGACGAGGACGCGACGGCGGAACAGCTGCCCGCCCGCGAACGGCGGCGGCTGCAGACGTCGCGCCTGATCCAGTATCTCCTGCTGCAGGCGGTGATCGCCGGCGCCTGCGTCCTGGCGCTGCTGCAGTCGCTTCCCGGACCTCCCGCCCAGTATCAGGTCACGGCGTTCAACCTGACCGAAGCACGTGTCGAGCGCGCGGTGACGCTGCCGTATTTCTCCTCGTTGCGGAATGCGATGAACGATCCGCCCCGCTTCAGCGGACAATTCGTCCGCTCGGCCGGCGAAGCGCGGGCCTGGTCGGTGTTCCTGCCGCGCTTCACCAACGGCGTCGAAGTCAGCGTCAACGACGTGGTGATCCTCGACAGCCGGCGCGATCCCGCCGCCAACCGCCCCGACCGCAACACGCCGGCGATTGCGGTGATCCCGGCGTCGGTGCTGCGCGACGGTGACAACGCGATTGCAATCCGGCTGTTCATCTGGGGCCCGATTACCGGCTTCCTCGATCGCATCTGGGTCGGCCCGGACGAATTGTTGCGCCCGACCTATGATCTGAGAACTTTGATCTTTGTCACCCTGCCGGTGGTGTTCTCGTCCTGGCAGGCGATCCTCGCGGTCATTCTCGGCATCATGTGGGTGATGCGGCGCCATGAGCCAGCCTATGGCGTTCTGGCCGCGGCAATGGCGGTGGGTGTCGGGCAGGCGTTCCTGCAAACGCCGATGGGCGAGACGCCGTTTTCGCGGCTCAACGTGATCCTGATTTCTTCAGCTCCGATTGAAAGCGGGCTGGTGCTGACATTTGCGCTGTTGTTCTCGGGCTGGAAATGGCAGCGCTACGGCTGGATCATTTTCATTCCCGGCGTGCTGCTGGCGCTAGCCGGACTGTTCGGAAATCAGGCGATGGTGCGCGCGCTGTTCCTGTATCTCGCCGTGCCGATGGTTGGCGTATCCCTTCTCATCATAGCTGTCGTAACCGCCCGCTCGATGCTGGAGCGGCGGAATGTCGCCAGCCTCCTGCTCGGCTGCGCGGTCACGATCATGCTGACCTGCTGGGTTGTCGACCTGCTCTCGGTATTTCAGATGATGCCCAATCGCATCTTCACCGCGCGGCTGTCCTATTCGGCGATGCTGGTGGCGATCGGCGCGGGCCTGACCTGGCGGTTCGCCCGGGCGCTGAACGAGGTCGACGGATTTGCCGGCCGCCTCGTTACCCAGGTGCGCGAGGCGGAAGAGAAACTGAAGGCCAGCTTCGCCCGCGAGGAGGAGCGCGCCCGCGTCGCGGCGCTGGCGCGGGAGCGCACGCGGCTGATGCGCGACCTGCATGACGGGCTCGGCGGCCAGCTCGTCAGCATCGTGGCCTTGAGCGAGCGCGGTAATGGCAGCGCGGGAATCGGCGATGCGGCGCGCGCGGCGCTGAAGGATCTGCGTCTCGTCATCGATTCGATGGACGACATCGGCGGCGATCTGATGCTGGCGCTGGGCTCGTGGCGCGAACGCGCCACGGCGCAGCTGCGTCCGCACGACATCGCGCTCGACTGGCGCGCGGTCACGGCGCAAGGCCTGCCGGTGCATCCCGAACTGCGGCCGTGGCATGTGATCCAGATCGTGCGGCTGCTGGATGAGGCCGTGACCAATGCGGTCAAGCATGCCAATGCGCGGCGTATCACGGTAAGAATCGAGACGCTCGCAGGCGCCGATGGCCTCGACCGCGGCTGCATCACCATCGAGGACGACGGCCAGGGTTTTGAGATCACATCGAATGGTGCGGCGGCAGGCGCGATAAAAGCGGCGCGCGGCTTGCGCAACATGCGAAGCCGCGCTGCGCGCTGTGGCGCGGAGCTGGAACTGAGCTCCTGCGCCCAAGAGACTGATCAAGGGAGCCATCAAGGCACGCGCGTGAGACTGACATTGCCTCACCGCTTTCCCGACAGCGACGGCGTTGCTGGTTAGCTTTTTACCTCAGCGACGGCCGACGCGATTGACCGGGCCACCGCGGTTCATGGGGGTGCCGGCACGAACGCCGACGCCGGGAGCACCGACGCCGACACGGGCGACGCCGACGACCGGTGTAGCGACCACCGCTGCCGCAACCGGCGTCGGCCGCACCACGCAACCCTTCGGCACGCCGACCGTCTTGCAGTAAACCACCGCGGCCTGGGCCGAACCCACACCGCCCGGCGCGAACGAAGCCACGGCCGAGAACGCCGCAAGCGTCAGACCAGCGCTCAGCCAACCTGTCTTCTTCAACATGTGTCATCTCCGAAAATTGGGCGTGCAGCTCTTTGCGATGTGCCGATCGGTCACCGCAGCCGACGCGAGATGTACATGGTCCATCGATGCGCGCGGCAACATCCCATGAAAATGGTGTGAGCGTGCGCGCGGAAGTTGCAGGCCGATTTCCGACGCCATGAACATGGCATGGACCAGGGGCGCAACCTCGACGAGCTTCCGCGCGCTTTCAACCCTCAGATTCCCGTCGAAAGGTGATTCATGATGAAATCAATCCACGTCCCTGCCACAGCAGTCGCCGCGCTGATCCTGTCGCTCGCCGCCGGCTCGCTGGCTCAAGCGCAATCCGGACCCACCCCGCAGGAGCAGATGGCCTGCCGCTCGGATGCCGGAAAATTCTGCGCCGAACATATCGGCAAGCCGCCGCAGATGAATGCATGCCTGAAGGCGAACAAGGCTCAGCTGTCGGATGGCTGCCGCAAGGTGGTGGAATCGCGCGGCGGGTAACGCCGCATCTGGAAAAGTCGTCACCGGGGAAAAGATTCAGTCATCCTGATCGAACAGCCGGATCCTCGGCATTTCGCCTCTCGCCGGCGCGGCGAACATCTCTCTCGGTTCGCCTTCTTCCCGGATCCTGATCCGCCGCGGCTCGGTCACTTCGCGTACGCTCCCTTCGACCGCCTCGAGCTCCTGCTCGCGCGGTTGCTGGAAGCGGCGCTTGTCGGCCCAGCGCTGGCGCCGCTCGGCGCGCCGCTTTTCGGCGTCCGCGCGTTTGATGTCGGCATCGCGGTTCCTGGCGAGGGCGTCGCGAGGCGCGGCGGTCTTTTCGTCGGCCTGTTCGGCAGGTTTTGCAGGTTGCGGCGGCGATTGGACGGGCTGCGCGGCCACTACGTTATCGGCCGCCTTCTCTTCGGCGCGCGCGTTATTGGCTGATGGCGCTGCGGCCTCTGTTTGCTGCTGCGGCTGTGGCGTTTGCTGCTGTGGCTGTTCCTGTGGCGGCGCGGAAGCGGTATTCGTCGTCGCCGCGACATGCGGCACCGGCTCCACTGGCGCCGTCGAAACGTGAATCGGCTCCGCCGACATCCTGCGTTCCAGCTTGGACACCGTCTGCAAGGGCGGGCTGGTAATGTTGGCAGCCAGATAGCCACCGCCGAGACCGGCGGCGACTGCCACGATCACGGTTCCCGCGCCGGCAAAGTAAGCCGTCGATATCCGCATGGTTCGGCTCCCTCAATCCACGCGGGCAACGCGTGGCATGGGCCGATGTTCCTGCACGGCAGCGTGAGGGAATCGGAACCGGCGGCGCTGCAATCGCAGCGTTCTCCGCTCAAATCATCGCGGCGACTTTTTCCAGGCCGATGATGCGGGCGAGCGAGCGGACTTCGCTCTTCTGGTCTTCACGCAACTGGAACAGCAGCGGCATCGCCGCCGATTTCAACTGCTGGACTTCGGCGGATTCGGGATCGATCGGCACGCCCGCAGCGGTCGGGTTGGCCTGCCGGCCCGCATGAATCTTGCGGGCGACGGCGCGCAGCGCGCTCTCCACCGGCGGCCAGTAGGATTCCTGCGACGCGGACAGTTTCAGGCGATCCTTGATTCCGGCGATCTGGACGTCGCTCAGGAGCGCATAGTTCTTCTGGGGTTGCGGCTGCGGCTTGGCAACAGCCTTGGGCTTCGGCGGCGCCACAGGCGATGATGCGGCGGGCGCCATCGGCGCGGCAGGCGCGACTTCCTTCGGCAGCCCGATATCGGCGGGGCCGGTCGAGGCATAGGCCTGGCGCAACGAATCGCTCAGCGCCGCGGTGGTCTGCGGCGGCTCATAGGCGGCCGCCGCATAGCTCACGACAGCCAGCCGGTCCTTCTTGTTTTCCTTGTTCGACACCGGCGTCTGGACAGAAGCAGGCGTCTGGGCGGTAGCAACATAAGCAGACGCCAGTTGAGGCAGCGCCGCAGGTATGCTGTCGCGGCCGAGAATGGCGGTGGCGGCAGCGCCGACCACGAGAAAGCAGATCAGCGCGACGATGGTCATGGTTTTGGTCAAAAAGGTCTCCATTGCCGCCGACGTTTGGCCCTTTTGCCGAAAACTGGATGACAATTGAGGCGTTACGATGCCAATCGGAGCCGTAACGCGATCAAAAAGCTGGGGAAATCGTCCCTAAACAGCCCGGAATCAGGCCGCCGCGGCCAGTTCGTAGGCTTCCTGGATATCGGCCACGATATCGGACGCCTCCCACAGGGCGTCGGGCTCGATCGCCTGCAGGGTGACGGTCCAGTTGCTCTTGCGGCTGCGCGGCAGGCTGACGACCTCGAATTCGATACCGCGGCACAGCGGATGCCGATCGAGCGCAAACATCACCCGCCGGGTGATCTCGTGGAGGGTCGCCGGGGTTTTGGCAGCAAGATATTGATCGAGATCCATTCCTTTACCCCTTCGATTTGCCGTCCGGCCGGCCATGGCGGCCGACCATCCTCTGGGGCTATTGTTGGGGCCGATATGGTTAACGGCGCGTTAAGCCTCGCAAGGGCACGGGCCGGAACCTTTAGCGAACGGCGGAGCGGAACAGCCCGGCATGGCCGCAGCGATACCTCAGACGACAACGGCCACGACCGGGCCGTCGGTTCGCGCCGCGCTGGTGGCGGCCATCGCGATTTCAGCCTTCACGCTGTCGGTCGCGACATTCGAGCTGTCGATGGCGGACTGGCCGTCCGGCTTCGTCCTGCTCGTCGTCGTGCCGCTGGTGGCGCTCGTGTTCTTCGGCGGCATCGTGTGGTCGGCGACGCTGCTTTTGAATATCCGCTCGGGCGGCGCGAAATTCGCCCTCCCTTTCCTGATCTGCGCGCTGACGCTCGCCATTCTCGCCTACGCACCGCTGCACAAGATCGCCCTCGAGCAGAATTTCCGCTGGTACCGGCAGGTCCGCGAACGGATCGTGGCGCGGGTCGAGGCCGGCGAACTGAAGCCCAACGTCTCCTACAACAAGAACCTGATCGCGCTCGGCGACCGCGAGCCCAACGTTTCCGCTGGTGGTAACGACATCGTCGTCGATGAGACGGACGAAGGCACCTACGTGCTGTTTCTGACCTCGCGCGGCCTGAAGCACCATTTCACCGGCTTCCTGCGCGTACCGCCGGGTGGCGATCCCAGGCTGTTCTTCGAGTTCGAGGACAAGCCGCCGAGCCAACTCGTCCGCTACGACAAGGACTGGTATTTCGTGGCGAATTAGGACGTTCTTAGCCGAAGCGAGCCTCCGGCAACGGTGCCGAGCGCGATGCCGCCGATGATCAGCGTCATCGCCAGAAACAGCGACGGCTCGAGCGGCTCGTTCAGCATCACGGTCGCGCTGATGATCCCGAGCAGCGGCGTCGCCAGCAAGCATAGCGAGGTGGTGACGGCGGGCAGGCTTCGGTTCACCATCGTCATCGCCCAGTTGGCGAACGCCGTGCAGACAATTCCGCTATAGAGCATCAGGGCGGAAAGACGCGCGGTCCACGCGATGTGCGGCGCGCCTTCGGTGATCCAGGCCATGGCCGAAAGCAGCGCGGCCGCCAGCAATACCTGCCAGAACACGAGCTGGAAGGGCGTCGAAATCCATTTATGCGCCCGGACGTAGACGATGTTGCCGGCCCAGCAGAATGCTGCGAGCAGAATCAGGCCGCTGCCGAACAGCGCGTCGCGGTCGCCCCAGTTCAGCGTCTGCGGATTGAAGATGACCGCAAGCCCCGCCAAGCCGCAGCCGATACCGATGACGCGCCTTCGCGTGATGGGCTCCGACAGGAGCATTGCGGCGCCGATCGCGACCCATAGGGGCGTGGTATAGCCGAGCACGATCGCCCTGCCCGCCGGCACGAACTGCAGCCCGGCCGCGACCAGCGCCGAAAACGCCACCAGATGCAGGATCGAGGTGCAGAACACCACCGGCAGGTCGCCGCGCTTCGGGACGATGAATTGCCCCTGCGCCCACAACATCGGCGCCAGCATCGCAGCGGCGATCATGCAGCGCAGTGCCGTCGCCCATAATGGCGGCACGTCCTGCACGATCATCTTGGTCACCGGCCAGTTGGTCCCCCACGCCAGCACGACACCGGCGAGCAGCACCGCCGCGCTGCGGGTTGAAAGTCCACTGGCCATCTCGAACGCGTCCCGTCACGAAGTGATCCGCATTGCCTAGCCCTTCAACTGGCCCTAATGAAAGAACCAGTCTTGGCAGATTTGTGGTGCCAGTTATGGACGACCTGTTGCCCGGAATGCTCGACCTCGCCCGCGACGGCAGCGAAACGCTGACGCGCCAACTGACCGACCAGTTGCGAGAGCTCATCGCCAGGGGACGCCTTGCGCCCGGCCAGCGCCTGCCGTCGAGCCGGCAACTCGCGGGGTCGCTCGCCCTGTCGCGCAACACCGTCTCGTTTGCGATCGAGCAATTGGCTGCGGAAGGCTACCTCTCGCTTTCCGCCGGACGCCGTCCGGAGGTAACCGCGGGCCTGTCGCTCGATCGCAGGACTTCGCCGCGAAGCAACCGCGCCGGAAGCCAGCGGATAAACCTGTCGGCCTGGGCAGGCGGCCTGCACCGGGCCGACTGGCCGCCTGTTCATGACGGACCGCCGCGGCCGTTTCAGCCCGGACTGGCGGACGAACGCGAGTTTCCGCACGATGCGTGGAGCCGTTTCCTCCGTCGCGCGGCGCGAAATGCACCGCTGCGCCGCGACCGGCCGATCAACCATCCACCGCTGCAGGAAGCCCTGCTCGGGCATCTCGTGGTTCATCGCGGGATCAAGGCCAAAGCCAGCCAGATCCTGATCGTGCCGACGGCGCAAGCCGGCCTGACGCTGGCCGCCAATGCGCTGCTCGAGCGCGGCGACCACGCGTGGATCGAAAGCCCGGGCTATGGCGGCGCCAACGTCGCATTGCATGCCGCCGGCGCCATCGTTTCCGCCATCCCGCTCGACGCGCAAGGCATGGCCATCTCCCCGCCCAAGGATGCGCCGCGGCTGATCTTCGTCACCCCCTCGCACCAGTATCCGACCGGGCGGCTGATGCCGATCGGCCGCCGTCTTGAACTGCTGCGCTTTGCCGAGGCCACGGGCGCCTGCGTCATCGAGGACGACTATGACGGCGAATTTCACTATGAGGCGCGCCCGGTGGCCGCGTTGCAGGGGCTCGCAACGTCACCGCAGGTGTTCTATCTCGGCACCTTCTCGAAGGCGACCTATGCGGACATCCGCTTCGGCTACCTCGTGGTGCCTGAAGCGCTGGTCGATGTCTTCGAGATCGCGCAGCGCCACACGGGAATGTTGGCGTCGATCACGATGCAGGATGCGCTGGCCGAATTCATCAGCGCGGGCGCCTATCTCGGCCACATCAGAAGGATGACGCGCCTCTACAAGGGACGGCGCGACCGCATGCTGCAGGCGCTTGCCGCGGAAGCCGGCGGCCGGCTCAGCATCGAAGCGCCCGCCGGCGGCATGCAACTACTGGCAAGGTGCCAGGCCAACGACCGGCAATTGTCGGCGCGGCTGCTCGAAGCCGGCGTTGTCAGCCGTCCGCTATCGGGCATGCTGTATCACAAGACGGGTGAGCAGGGCCTGTTTCTCGGCTTCGCGGCGTGGAATGAAAAGGAGATCGACCGCGCCGCGCGCATCCTTGGCCGAATCGTTCGCTAGGACGCGTGGTATGGTGGCGAACTAGCCGGCCGCGCGCCTCGGCGTTGCATTCGCGGCAACATCGGCGGGTGCGGGTATCTGCATCAGAATGGTCTGACTGCCGGGCGCTATTTCGACGCCGCACTCCTGGAATCGCCGCTTCATGCGGCGGTTGAATTCGCGTTGCACCGGCCAGCGGCCGGCATCGGTGCAGCGAATCTGGCCGACGATCGAGGCCATCGAGCCGTCCACCTTGTCGACGCCCCACAGTTCGAGATCGCCGCGGATCAGGTGCTGGAATTCCGCCTCGCGGCGCATCTCGGCGACGATGTCCTTCAATATCTGGCCGGCGCGATCGGTGTCTTCCTTGTAGGAGACGTTGACGCTGACGGCCGCGTTGCCGGCGCCGCGGCTTGAATTGGTGATCGTCGTCACCGCGCTGAACGGCACGATGTGCACCGAGCCGTCGCCGGAGCGCAGACGAAGCGTGCGGATCGATACGTTTTCCACCACGCCCGACAAGCCTGACAGCGTGACGTTGTCGCCGACCTGGACGGTGTTCTCGAGCAGCAGAAACAGCCCGGTGATGAGGTCCTGCACCAGCTTCTGCGAGCCGAAGCCGATGGCAATACCGACAATGCCGGCGCCGGCAAGCAGTGGCGCGACGTTGACGCCGATTTCGCTCAGCGCGGTGAGGCCGACGACGATGACGATCACGCACAACAGCGCGGTTCGCAGCATCGGCTGAAACGTGCGCAGCCGCGCCGCGCGCGCGTAATGGCCCTCACGCGAGAGCGCATTGATCTTGCGATCCAGCAACGCGTTGCTGATTTCCCAGATCGCCGCCGCAGCGAGCGCAGCAATACCGACGGTCACTACCGCCGACAGCAACCGGCTGCCGATCTGGCCGCCATAGAACCAGACGATGGCGTCGACGCCCCATACCTCCAGCAGCGCAACGAGGCCGATGAAGGCAATCACCGTCGAGACGATGTTGCGCAACAGCGGCAGATAGCGGTTGGCGCGGGTCTCCAGGCCCGGAAAGCGCTGCAGGAGATCCGGGCTGATGCGAAAGCCGCGATCGATCAGGCTCAACACCAGGATAGTAGCGAGACGCATGATCAGCACGACCGCGACGGTGCCGACGAAATATTGCAGCAGCAGCGCGTAGCCGTTGCGGATGTTCAGCGCCCACACCGCCCACAGCGCGAGATCGAGCGCGATCGCGAGATAATGCCAGAGGCCGGCGACGCGGTTGCGTATCCTGGCCGCGGCGCCGTCGCGGCCCGCCGGCGCGCGAATGGCGTCGGCGACCTGGCGGCGGCACTGCAGGATGACGACGACGACAAAGAGATGCACGACCAGCATCACCAGGCGCAGCACCGTTGCGTAGCCGGCGCGGTGCAGGCCGAGCAGCAGCGCCACATTGGCGAAGGCTATCCCAGCGACGGCGACGGTAACGATGCGGCGCGCCCATATCTCGATATAGGCAGCGGTCTCCGCGCGAACCCGAAACAGGCCGAACGGCCCGGCCAGCGCCCGCACGACGCAGATCAGCGCGCGCGACAGCGCATAGGCATTGACGACCGCGAGGATCACAAGCCGGGTGGTTGAGAGATCGCCGATCCCTGTGCCCAGCAACATCGTGGCCACCCCGATGAAGACGAGCACCGGCAACAATTCAAGCACGAGACGTCCGAGCACGAAGGGCAGCCTGATCAGCGACTGCCAGGTGCGCGCCAGGCTGAGGCGCCGTTGCTGCAGCTTGGGTTCCGCGACGACATCCGCCACCGACGACGGCGGATCGGCCACGGCCAGCGTCTGCACCGGGGCGCGCGCGGTTTGCGGAAGCCGCGCTTCCAACAGCGCCACCGGCCGCTTGATGAGGCGGAAGACCAGCCACTCGGCAGCAAGAGCGCAGATGAACACCAGCGCCAGTTTCCAGGCGATATCGAGCAGTTGATGATAGGCGGACGGATCGTTGGCGGTCCGCACGAACCAGTAATAGAACGCCCGAAAATGCGTCAGTGTCCGCACCACATCGGCGACCTCGCGCGAGATCTCGCCGACCTGCTCGGACACCGAAAGCAAAAGCTGTGCGCCGAGGCTGTCCGCCGTCAGCGGTATCGCGGATTTCGGCTCAGGCGCCGCGGCTTGCGGCGAGGCATTGGCGATCGCCCGCAACGTCTCGATCACCTGCGCGCGCTTCTTGTCGTCGGAAAGCGTCTCGAGCGCCCGCTTCGCCTGCTCGGGCGAGAGCACGTCAGCTTTATCGGCGGCAGGCGCAGCCGGCGCGCCGCCGGGCTGGGCGAAAGCCGGAAGGATGAACAAGACGCTGGCGAAGAGGATCGACGGCAGGAGCTTGAGCGACACGAAGACCTCTTTGGAAAAAATGCGCCCGACGGCAAAACCGGGATCGGCCTTGCCCTCGTGCTTGCGTCATGTCGGATTGCCTGTTTTCGCCGCCTTCCTGTGTCGGAAGTTTGCCATTGCGACGGCTTTCTCTTGGCATTTGCTCGCATCACGGCGACGCGACCGCGCTCGATCGCATGGAACTTCGCAAATGCGGCAAGATGCAAATGCTGCAAGATGAGAGGCGCGAAGTGGTAACGCCCTAGCCAGGCCTGACGCGCGCGGCGGCCTCGCGAAACTCCGCTGATGTGCGCGCCACAAGCTCATCGACCGAAAGCAGTTCCGTCACGCCCGAAACGGAATGCCCCGCGCTCCAGATATCCTTCCAGCGTTTTGGACGACTTTCGCGCGCGCCGATGTCGATATCCTTGCCGATATCGATCGCGCCGCGCAGCGGCAGATTATCCGGATCGAGACCGGCGGCCTCGATCGATGGGCGCAGCATGTTGGTCTGCAGGCCCGTGAACGCCGACGTCAGCAGGACATCGTCGGCTGTGCTGGCAACCAGCAGCTCCTTGTATCTGATATCCGCCATGCTCTCGCGGGTAGCGATGAACTTGGTACCCATATAGGCAAGGTCGCAGCCAAGCGCCTGCGCGGCGCGCAACGCGTGGCCATCGCTGATGCCGCCCGCCAGCACCAATGGCCCGTCGAAGAACGCGCGCACGGCGCGCACGAACACGAAGGGATTGAGCCAGCCGGTCTGGCCGCCCGCGCCGGCCGTCAGCAGCACCAGGCCGTCGGCGCCGGCAGCAACGGCACGCTCGGCATGGCGGATGGAGGCGACATCGGCAAAGACCAGCGCGCCGGCATCATGCAACGGCCCAATTACCGGCGCCGGCGATCCGACCGAGGTGATCACCATTTCGGGCCGGTGCCTCAGCAGCACCATTAGATCCTGCTCCAGCCGCGCGTTGGAGCGGTGCACGATCAGGTTGGCGCAGACCGGCGCTGACGGCTTGCCGCCTGCATCCGCATGCGCCTTCAACCTGATGTCGATATCCGTCAGCCATTCGTCCAGTTGTTCGGAGCTGCGGCAATTCACCGTGGGAAACGAACCGATCACGCCGTTGCGGCAGGCGGCCACTACCAGTTCAACACCGGAGACGAGAAACATCGGTGCCGCGATCAGCGGCAGCATGAGGCGGTCGCGAAAGCGCGCGAGGGGGTCGATTGTTGGCAAAGTGCTTCTTCCCGACTTGAGCGGACTTCTTGTTGTGTTAGCGTTGCCGGAACATTGGCACGGGCGAAGGCCAATTACAAAACAGGGGAGAAAAAAATGAGCAATCCGCTCTATGCGTTTCCGGCGGCGTGCGAGCAGACCTTGCGGGCGCTGGCGCGCTACCCCGAACGCACCGCATTTAGCTGGCCGGGCGGATCGATCACCTATCGCGGCGCGACCGATATGATCGGCCGCATCCAGAGCGTCTTCATGCAGCTGGGCTTTGCACCCGGCACCCGCGTCGCGTTCCTCACCGCCAACCGCGCCGATACCTGGTGCGCCGGCTGCGTCGCGCAATTGTCGCGGTTTGCGATCACCTGGCTGCATCCGTTGGGGTCGCTGGACGATCAACTGTTTCAACTGGAAGATTCCGGAGCGCAGATACTGGTGGTCGACGGCGTCACCTTCCGCGATCGCGGCGGCGAGCTCGCCGCCAAGGCATCAAGCCTGAAAACCGTCTTCACGCTTGGGCCGGCCGATTACGGCGCCGATCTCCTGCAGGCGATCGATACGGCCGGCAGCGCCACGGCGCGCAGCTTTGCCGGCCCCGACGATATCGCCTCGCTCAATTACACCGGCGGCACGACCGGCAAATCCAAGGGCGCGCTGCGGCACCACCGCGAATATAGCGGCTATGCCAATGCCATCCTCGCCGATTTCGAAATTCCGGATACCCCGCGTTATCTCACCGTTGCGCCGATCAGCCATGTCGCGGGCACCAAAGTGCTGCCGACGCTGATGCGCGGCGGCACCGTGCACATGCTCAGGGGTTTTGACCCTGAAGCCGTGTTCAAGACCATCGAGCGCGAGAAGATCAACTTCACCCTGTTCGTGCCGACGATGATTTATGTGATGCTGGATCATCCCTCGCTCGACAAGACCGATCTCTCCTCGCTTGAATTGCTGCTGTATGGCGCGTCCGCGATGTCGCCGAGCCGGCTGGTCGAAGGCATCGAGCGGATCGGGCCGGTGTTCTCGCAGCTTTACGGCCAGACCGAATGCTATCCGGTGTCGGTGCTGCGCAAGGCCGACCACGACCCCGGGACGCCGGAGCTGTTTTTATCCTGCGGATTCCCGATCGCCGCCTGTCAGGTCAAAATTCTCGACAATGACGACCAGGAAGTCGAGACCGGCGAGGCCGGCGAGATCTGCGTGCGCGCCGGCCATGTGATGGCCGAATACTGGAAGCGGCCGGACGCCACGGCGGAGACGCTCAAGAGCGGCTGGCTGCACACCGGCGACGTCGCCCGCGCCGATGAGCGCGGCTACATGTTCATCCTCGATCGCAAGAAGGACATGATCGTCTCCGGCGGATTCAACATTTTTCCACGCGAGGTCGAGGATGTGTTGTCACAGCATGCCGACGTCGCGATGGTCGCCGTGGTTGGCGTGCCCGATGAGAAGTGGGGCGAGGCCGTCACCGCCGTGATCGTCGCCCGCGAAGGCGCGCGACCAAACGCGGATGAGTTGATCAACCTGGTGAAGGCGAAGAAGGGCTCGGCGCACGCGCCAAAACACATCAAGTTCGTCAGCGAGTTGCCGATGACCGGCGTCGGCAAGGTCGACAAGAAGGTGCTGAAGGCTGGCTTCTGGACCGGCCGGGACCGGATGGTGGGGTAGGCCTCACACGGTGGAACGATCGTGTCGCGGACGCGGCGCGCGGCGCAGCATCCGCGACACGAAAGATCCCTAGCCCGCCATGCGCCTCTCGACCGCCGCCTTCGCCTTGTCGAAATTGTTGGGCACTTCAATATCGACTTCGAGCGTCGAGACGGACTTGCCCCGCTCCAGCTTGACGATCACCTTGTCGGGGTCGAGCTGTACGTGTTTCGACACCACGGCGAGAATCTCCTCCCGCAGCGTGACGAGCAGGTCGGACTGGCCGAGCAGCCCGCGCTCGTGCGACAGCAGGATCTGCAGCCGCTCCCGGGCAACCGGGGCAGTCGCAGTGCGGCTGCCGAACAGCCGCAGCAGCCTCATGCTCATGCAGCCCTCCGTCCGAGTAGCCGGTCCATGAAGCCCTTGCGTTCGGCGGGCACGACCATGGCGACTTCCTCACCCATCAGGCGGCGCGAGGCATCGATATAGGCGCGCGCCGGCGCGCTCTCGGCATTGTTGAGCGTCACCGGCGTGCCGACGTTTGACGCTTTAAGCACTTCCTGGCTCTCGGGGATGATGCCGAGCAGCGGGGTGGCGAGGATTTCGAGGATGTCGTCGATCGTGAGCATCTCGCCGCGCGCGGCGCGCGCCGGATCGTAACGGCTGATCAGCACGTGCTTTTCCACGCGCTCGCCGCGTTCCGCCCTCACCGTCTTCGAATCGAGCATGCCGATGATGCGGTCGGAATCGCGCACCGAGGAAACCTCGGGATTGGTGACGATGACGGCTTCGTCGGCATAGCGCATGGCGAGCGTCGCGCCGCGCTCGATGCCGGCCGGGCTGTCGCACAGGATCCAGTCGAACCGACTCCTGAGCTCGGCGATGACGCGGCCGACGCCTTCGTCGGTCAGCGCATCCTTGTCCCTCGTCTGCGAGGCTGGCAGCAGCCAGAGATTTTCCAGCCGCTTGTCGCGGATCAACGCCTGCGGCAGCTTCGCGACGCCCTGAACGACATTGATGAGGTCGAACACCACGCGGCGTTCGGCGCCCATCACGAGGTCGAGGTTGCGCAGGCCGACGTCGAAATCGACCACCACAACGCTCTGCCCGCTTTGCGCAAGCGCCGCGCCGAGCGCAGCCGTCGAGGTGGTCTTTCCAACGCCTCCCTTGCCCGAGGTAACGACCAGCACCTTGGCCATACGCGATCTCCTTAACCGGTTAATTCAGCGGGGTAATTTTCATGGTGTCCCCCTCCAGCCAGGCTTGCGCCGGGCGGTTGCGGAGCGAGATGTCGATTTCTTCTGCAGTCTGGTAGTAGCCGTCGATGGCGAGCAGCTCCGCCTCGATCTTCTGGCAGTAGATCCGCGCATTGGAATTGCCGTTGACGCCCGCCATCGCGCGGCCGCGCAGCGTCCCGTAGATGTGGATCGATCCGCCGGCGACGATCTCCGCGCCTGACCCGACCGAGCCCAGCACGGTGACGTCGCCCTCGATGAAGACGATCGACTGGCCCGAACGCACCGGGCTATCGAGCAGCAGCGAGGTCGGCTTCGGCTTGGCCTCCGGCTTCTGCGCCGGCTCGCTTCGCGTGATCACGCAGGCGCGCCCGCCGGTCAGCAAGGGCGGCATGTTCGCCGCAAGCCGCTCTTCGTCCACGCCCTCGATGCCGAGGACGCGAATGCCGCGCTCGTTGAGGCTGTTCACGAGATGAGCGATGGCGGCGCCGGAGAGGTCGACGGATGCGAGATCGAGCACGATCGGCTTGCCGACGAAATAGCCCGGCGAGCGCGCCAGCGTGGCGTCGATTTCGGCGAGCCATTCCACGATCGGCACGACGGGGCTGAATACGAACGCGACATAGGAACGGCCGCGCAGCCGGACCAATTGACGCGTGGGATCCGCTCGTACGTCCATGATGTTTCGACTCGCCTTTCTTAGTGAATGGTTAACAATCGGCCAACTTGGTTAACGAGTAATTAATGCGGCAACCCGCGCCGCGCGCAGAAAAGCGCGCAACAGGCGGCAAATTCGGCGCATTTGTGGCTGTTTCTTGCTGCCGGTCGCGGGGCGCGCACGTCAAACCCTATCCCTATAGGGATCTTGCGAGTTGTAGTTAACAAGACCTCAACTTACTTTCGTCACGTTTCCGACCTAAATTAGTCCTCGCGCGGTTCCAACAAACTTATGTGTGCTGGCAGCTGTAAGGGTCTGGCAGTCCATTCCGTCGGGCAAGACGGACATTTGCCGGCAGGGGACTTAAGGCAGTGGAAGCCGTGGGGAAGGTGTGGCCGCGAGACATGATCTCGCAGCGAGAAATGATCTCGCAGAAAGGTGTCGTCGGACGCAGGGACGACGCCCCACATTTTGATTCAAATCTTCCGACCAAACTTAGCGGCCCCTGGGGAGCGGACGTGGATTCCTCCGCGCGCCTGCTCCAGGAGCTGGAACTCCTGTCCAATACGTCCGCAGCCGTTTCGCCGCCAACCAATCCGCCGGGTCATCCGCCGAGTGCCAATCCGCCAAGTGTCATGAGGAGTAAGCGTATGAGTAGTGTGAGTGAGCAGGAACATCTCAATCCCCGCGATCCGCTGTACTACGCGCCGCGCTCGCTCCGTGAGCGGTCGGCGACCCGCGCTGCAAGCCCCGAGACGCCGTTTTCTCCGGTGTCGTTCGACTCCCAGCTCGAGAGCGCGGTATCCGATGCGCTGCGCCATCCGCTCGATCCCGAGCTCATGCACGAACCCGACCTGGAGTCGAAGAAGGCATTGTGGACCATCGCGGCACGCTTCGCTGGCGCCATCGGCGTCGCGGCGCTCGTGGCGCTGTTCTTCGTCGTCGCCGTGCCCGGCTCGCGGCAGAGCGATGGTGAGCCGTCAACGTCGACGTTCACCAACGTCACACAGTCGATCAAGAACGCGCTGTCTCAATCCGGTGAGGCTTCGCAAAAGCCTGCGATCAACGAATTCCAGGCCCTGCTCGGCTCCACCCCGCCGAGCGCTCCGGCGGCGTCCGAGCAGGACAGCCAATTGCTCAAGCAGTTCATGCAGTGGCGCGAGAAGCCGGATCCGTCCGCGCCACAACGTACCAACCCATAATTCAGACGGAGGGCTGACCATGCCCGAGAACCGACTTTCGGTAGTTCCCAAGGAGTCTGCCATGACCTCGCTCCGCGTCACCTTATTGGTCGGGGCCATGCTCTTCGGCATCGCGGGCAGCGCCCAGGGCGCCGGCGACATCACGATCGTGCGCGACCTTGCCGGCCGCGTCGGCCCCGTGATCGGTTCGGCACAGGCTTGCCGCGACATTGCGCGTCCCCGCATCCAGACCATCATCGACAAGTTTTCACAGGTGATCCGGGAAGCCTCGTCGAACGAGGCGGAGCGTTCCGATCTCACCCAGACATTCGATCGCACCGTGGCCGAAGGACGCGCCGCCGTGTCCTCGGGCAGGATCGATTGCATCCGGGCCGACCGTCAGTTGGCCGATCTCGAACGCTCGATCTCCGGACCGAGCCTCTCCAGCGTCATCGGCCCGTCGCCGGCCGCCGCTGCGACCGCCGCCAACGCGGCGACCGCGCCGACAGCCAATGTCCCGACCGGCCCGCTGCCGCGCGGCATCGGCGAAAAGGAAATTCGCTTCGGCATCGCAGCCCCCTTCTCCGGCTCGGCCCGCGAGCTCGGCCGCCAGATGAAACTCGGAATCGAAACCGCCTTCAACCGGATCAACGATTCCGGCGGCGTGGACGGCCGGATGCTGAAATTGTTCGCCGCCGACGACGGCTACGAGCCCTCGCGCACTGGCGAGGCCATGAAGCAGCTCTATGAAAAGGACCAGGTGTTCGGCATCGTCGGCAATGTCGGCACCCCGACCTCGGCGGTGGCGATCCCCTATGCGCTCGAACGCCGGATGCTGTTCTTCGGGGCCTTCACCGGCGCCAGCATCCTGCGCAACGATCCGCCGGATCGCTACGTCTTCAACTATCGCGCCAGCTATGTTCAGGAAACCGACGCGGTCGTTCGTTACCTCGTCAAGATACGCCGGCTGCAGCCCCGGCAGATCGCGGTCTTTGCGCAGCAGGACTCCTACGGCGATGCCGGATTTGCGGGCGTCGCAAAAGCGTTCCGCTCGATGGGCGTGAACGACGGCGCCATCCTTCGCCTCAACTATGCGCGAAACACCGTCGACGTGGACGACGCGATCAACCAGTTGAAGCTCGCGAAGCCGCCGGTCAAGGCGGTGGTCATGGTCGCCACCTACCGGGCCGCGGCGCGGTTCATCGAGAAGACCCGCGACCTCTACCCTGGCATGATCTACTCGAACGTCTCGTTCGTCGGCTCCACCGCGCTTGCCGAAGAGCTGAAGCTCCTCGGGCCGCGTTACACGAACGGCGTGATCGTGACACAAGTGGTGCCGGCGGTGTCGGGCTATTCGTCGGCCGTGCTCGAATACAAGAACGCGCTCGCCAAATATTTCCCTGGCGAGGCACCCGACTACGTCTCGCTCGAGGGCTATGTCGCCGCCAACGTCCTGATCCAGGGCATCAAGCGGGCCGGACCGCAGCTCGACACCGAGAGGCTGATCGACACGCTGGAGACGATGCGCAACCTCGACCTCGGCCTCGGGACCTCGCTCGGCTTCGGGCGCTCCGAGCACCAGGCCTCGAACAAGGTGTGGGGCACGGCGCTCGATGAGAGCGGACGCTATCAGCCGCTCGAGCTCGAATGATCAGGAAGCCGCGATCCCAGTGATCGCGGCCTCTTCATCTGCCTGCGCTCAGCGCTTCTCGATCACCAGGCTCTGGATGGCGCGGCCGAAATAGCCGCGCGCGTCGGCGAGCCGCGCCATCGCGAGCCCCGCGCCGTCGGGACCGATCCAGGATTCGGCATCGAGCAGGATCCAGTCGCCGGCCGGCTCACGCGAAAAATTCACGGTCAGGTCGGCGTTGAGAAAGGTCCATTCGCGAAAATCCAGCACGGCCGAGGTGCCGTTGCAGAAATCCGCCGCTGCCATCGCTCGCATCGCCTGCGAAACGGCTGCGCCTTCCACGATCGGCCGGTCGACGCGGTACCAGATCGCGCCGGGGCCGGGCGAGCCGAACCGGCCGCGGGCGGCACGCAGCGACATCCCGGTCACGAATGGGCTGGAGGAAAAATCCACCCGCTCGACCCGCGATTGATCCGGCCCCGGTAGCTCGACCGGCAGGATGGCAGCCTCGGGCGGCAATTCGTTCGCCTGCACCTTGATCTTCAGCACGGTCGCCCCGACCACGACGACGCCTTTGGCGAGCAGCCTGACGGCGCAGAGCTGGATCTTGCGCCCCTCGCGCAAGACTTCGCTCTCGATGGTCAGCGGCCCCACCGGCACGGGGCGCATCAGGTCGACGGTCACGCGGGCGATCCGCATCGGGATGGCAGTCGGAATCCGCTCCGCTGCCCACACCACCAGCGCCGCCGGCGGCGAGCCATGCTGCATGCTCGGGTCCCAGGGACCCGCAGCAAAGGGGCTGGTGACGACGTCGTTGCCGTCAACACGAAAGATGGCATCCATCGGGTGGGAGGTCCTGTCGATCAAAGGGAGCAGCTTCTTGCCTGCTTCGGCGGAACGAGTCGAGGCCGTGGCGGGCAGAGCGCCGTGCGCCATTCGCGGGATACGGAGAGCAGGACAGCAGGCTTCAAATGAACGCCATGCCGCCATTGAGGACGATGGTCTGCCCGGTCATGTAGCTGTTGCCGAGCACCATCGCGACCGCCTGCGCCACCTCGTCGGCCTGGCCCATGCGGCCGAGCGGAATGTTGCGGGCGAGATCGGTCCGGCCGCCCATCATGTCGGTTGCGATCAGCGACGGCGCCACCGCGTTGACGGTGATGCCTTCCTTGACCAGCCGCGCGGCATAGCCTCTCGTCAGCCCTTCCATACCGGCCTTGGAGGCGTTGTAGTGCACGCCGATGGCGCCGGCGCCGCGCGCCGCACCCGACGAGATATTGACGATGCGGCCCCATTTGCGCGCACGCATCGCGGGCAGCACCGCCTGCGTGCACAGGAACGCCGATTTCAGGTTCACCGCGATGGTGCGGTCGAAATCGTCCTCGGTGAGGTCATCGACGCCGCGCACGATCGCCATGCCGGCATTGTTGACGAGGATGTCGATCGGGCCGAGCGCGGAAGCGACCTGCCCGACCATCGCCACCACGGCCGCCGCCTGCGAGACATCGGCCGCGACCGCGATCGCGCGGCCGCCGCCGGATTTGATTTTGGCCACGACGGCATCGGCATCATCGGCCCGCTCGCGGTAATTCACCGCAACCGCTGCGCCGGCCTCGGCCAGCACGCGTGCAATCGCCGCACCGATGCCGCGGGACGCCCCCGTCACCAGCGCGACACGCCCGCTCAAATCCTGTCCGGTCGCCATCGAAACCTCATCTGACGTCAAAAGCGGATGCAATCATATCACTGCGGAAGAGCGGGAGTCGAAACGCTGACGACGTGAACGGCGCCCCGGCAGAACATCAGGTGGCGTTCGACCCCACGCTCTCCAGAAACTCCTTCACGGTACTGACCTTGCCGGTGTTGGTCGCGACATAACCGGGCAGGCTCGCAACCCCCTCCTGGAACTCGCGGCCCTTCATGATGTCGATGATGCGCCGCATCGGCTCGGTTTCGAGAAATGCCCGCTTGCAGACGAATAAATAGTCTTCCGTCAGCAACCGGATGAAATCGAGCCCGAACTGCCGGGCGGCGGCCTCGACGCCGAAACTCACATCCGCCATGCCGCTGGCGACATAGGCCGCGACGGCGGCGTGGGTGAACTCCATTTGCTGCGCACCGTTGATTTTGGCCTCGTCGACCTTGTGCAGCGCCAGCAACTGATCGAACAGCAGCCGCGTGCCGGAATCATGGTCGCGGTTGACGAAGCGCGCCTTGCGCTCGACGACATCCTTGATCGAGGCGATCTTCAGCGGATTGCCACGCTTGACCATCAGGCCCATTTCCCGCGTCACGAAACTGATCACGCGGTCCTCGCGCGGATCGAGCCATTCCTTGCAGGCTCGAATGCCCTGCGCGCGCAATTCGCCGCGCGGCAGATGCACGCCGGAAAGATCGCACGCGCCCTGCGCCAGCGACACCAGCGAATTCTGATTGCTGACATAGCGCAGATCGACGCCGATGCCGGGTTCACGGTCCAGCAATTCGCGCAATTTCGACACCGCAAAACCGTGGCTGGCGTGTACGCGGATAACGGACGGGCGCTGATGCAGGAACGGCTTGATCTCGGTGACGAGTTCCTGCGCAAGATTTTCGAGCTGCGGACCGAGCCGCGCCTGCATGCGCTCTCCGGCCCAGACTAGTTTTTCGCCGAAGGCAGTGAGCGCCGTGCCCTTGCCGCGGTGGGTCTCGACCAGCGGCACGCCGAAGAAATCGGACCATTGCTCGACCAGATTCCAGACATGCCGATAGGAGAGCTGGGCGTGCTTCGCCGCGCTGGTGAGTTTCCCGGTCTTCCGGATTTCATTGAGAACGCCGAGCATCACCACCGCCGTCTCCGGGCTGCCTTCCTTGTGAAATCGCCAGACGGTTTCGATCTCGACGTGATGCATCGCCGCTCACTTATGAAATTGATTGCATATCTTTATGAGACATAGGCACACCATATCATATTTACAAAAGGCTATCTCCTCCTAATTTCAAGCACAACAAACGGAGGAAATATGATGTTGATTGCATATGATTACGGCCGCGAATCCATCCCCGCCGTCGCATCCGCCAAGCCGCGGCTACTGCTGATCGACGGCCGGCACGTCCCGTCCGCCTCCGGCCGCACGTTCAAGACCCTCAATCCGGCCAACGAACAGGTCATCGCGACGGTGGCTGAAGGCAACGAGGCCGACGTTGATCGCGCAGTGGCGGCGGCGCGGCGCGCCTTCGAGGGTCCCTGGCGCAGCATGCGCGCCTCCGAACGCGGCCAGATTTTGCTCCGTCTGGCCGAGCTTATGAAGCAGCACGCCGACGAGATCGCAGCCCTTGAAAGCCTCGATGCCGGCAAGCCGATCGCGGGCGTGCTGCGGCAGGATCTTCCCGCCGCCATCGATACACTGACTTACTATGCCGGCTGGGCCGACAAGATCAGCGGCGAGGTGGTCTCGACGCGGGAAGAAGCGCTGACCTACACCATGCGCGAGCCGGTCGGCGTGGTCGCCGCCATCGTGCCGTGGAATTTCCCGCTGATGATCGGGATGTGGAAACTGGCGCCGGCGCTGGCCTGCGGCTGCACCATCGTGATGAAGCCTGCCGAGCTGACATCGCTTTCCGCATTGCGCATCGGTGAGCTGGCACTCGAAGCAGGGTTGCCGCCCGGCGTTCTGAACATCGTTACCGGCCCCGGACGGGTGGTCGGCGACGCGCTGGTCAATCATCCTGATGTCGACAAGGTGACGTTTACGGGATCGCCGGGCGTCGGCCGCGGTATCCTGCGCGGCGCCGCCGGCAATTTCAAACGCGTGTCGCTCGAACTCGGCGGCAAGTCCGCCAATGTCATCTTCGACGACGCCGATATCGAGGCGGCCAGCAAGGCGGCGGCGTCGGGAATCTTCTTCAATGCCGGGCAGGTGTGCTCGGCCGGCTCACGCGTGCTGGCCCATGAGAAGGTCTATGACGAGGTGGTCGAGCGGCTGACGCAGCGTGCCAGGGCCATCCGCATCGGCGATCCCGCCGATCGCGCACGGCGATGGGGCCGGTGATCTCCGAGAAGCAGATGAAGAGCATCCTCGACTACGTGGATATCGGCCGGAACGAAGGCGCCTTTCTGACGACGGGTGGGGAGCGTGTCGGCGACCGCGGCTACTTCATCAGCCCGGCGGTGTTCGCCAACGTCCAACACGAGATGCGCATCTCGCAGGAAGAAATCTTCGGGCCCGTGGTCAGCGTCATCAAGTTCAAGGATGAAGCCGAAGCGCTCCGCATCGCCAACGGCACGGCCTACAGCCTCGCAGCCGGCGTCTGGAGCCGCGACATCGGACGGGTGCAGCGCTTCGCCAGGCAGGCGAAGGCCGGAACGGTCTGGATCAACACCTATGGCTACACCGACGTGCGGCTGCCATGGGGCGGCGTGCGCGATTCAGGATTCGGTCGCGAACACGGCACGGCCGCGCTGGAGAATTTTACCGAGCCGAAGGCCGTCTGGATGAATCTGAACGTGTGAGCGCCGCGCGCGACTGCCGACGGACCGCGAAGGCAAAAGGCCTCACCTTGGCCGCCCTCTCCTCGTAAGGGAGAGGGCGCTGGCCGCCGTTACAGCGCGGGGTCGACCGCCTCGTCATATTCTCGTCTGAACCGCGCGATCAGTTCGGCAGCCGGCAAGACCTTGGCGACGCTGCCGACGCCCTGGCCGGAGCCCCAGATTTCCTTCCAGGCCTTTGGCTTGGCGCGCTCGCCCGACGCGTCCGTACCGAAGCTCATTTTTGAGGGATCCGAGGTCGGGAGATTGTCGGGATCCATGCCGGCCGCGACGATCGACGGCTTCAGATAATTGCCGTGTACGCCGGTGAACAGGTTGGAATAGACGATGTCTTCCGCAGCCGAGGCCGTGATCATCTGCTTGTAGCCCTCGACCGCATTGGCTTCGGTGGTGGCGATGAAGGCGGAGCCGATATAGGCAAAGTCGGCGCCCAGTATGCGCGCGGCGCGGATGGCGCGGCCGTTGGCAATCGCGCCTGACAACGCGATCGGACCGTCGAACCAGGCCCGCGTCTCCGCCACGAAGGCCAGCGGCGAAATCTCGCCGGCATGGCCGCCGGCGCCGGCCGAGACCAGGATCAATCCGTCGGCGCCCTTCTCGACCGCCTTATGGGCGAATTTCTGATTGATCACGTCGTGGAAAACGATACAGCCCCAGCCATGCGCGGCCTGATTGAGTTCCTCGCGCGCGCCGAGAGAGGTGATCATCATCGGCACCTTGTGTTTTTCACAAAGCGCCAGATCCTGATCGAGCCGGTTGTTCGACTTGTGCACGATCTGGTTCACCGCAAACGGTGCCGACGGCCGCTCGGGATGCGCCTTGTCGTAAGCGGCGAGTTCTTCCTTGATCCGCGCCAGCCACTCGTCGAGCAGCGCCGGCGGGCGCGCGTTGAGCGCCGGGAACGAGCCGACCACACCCGCCTTGCATTGCGCGATCACGAGATCCGGCACGGAAATGATGAAGAGCGGCGCACCGATCACGGGTAGCGACAAACGGCCCTTGAACAAGGCAGGCATGGACATTCGAAATGATCCTTCGGTTTATTCAAGCGGTGAGGCATCGCCGTAGAGATGCCAGACGTCATACCAACAAGGCAATCTTTCCAGTGTCAAGTATTGCGTTTTGTCGCTAGCGTGGAATGACTTTTCTGCGAAAACTCATTCCACGCCAGCTTTTTGTTTGCGCATGATCTCCGGGCAAACGCGTTCCGCGTTTGTCGCGAGGGAAAACCGGCGCCCACTTTTCCGGATCATGCACTACTGACAGAGCGCCCTCGTCACGTAATTTTCGTTCTTGCAGTCGCCCGGCTGGCGCTTGTAGCCCGGCAGATACACTTTCGGCGAGCATTTCTCGGCAGCATCCGTGTCGAGGCTCTTGCCTTCCTTGTAGCCCTTGCTCTGGCACAGCCGATCGGCGCCGGCCTTGCAGTCCGGCGCGCCGTTGGAAGACACCAGACACGCCGCCCGCCCGCTCACCATGATCGAAGGCTTGGCCATGTTCGACAGGCTCTGGCCGGCGTCCTTGGTGCGCGCGTTGAAATCGTCGATGGTCTCGCTCGGGCTCTTCAGCGGCGGCAGCAACGATTTGGATTTCTCGAACAACTTGCCGATCTCGTTGATCAGGCCCGGATTCTCGTCGCGCGGCGCTTGCGGCGGCTCGATCTGCTGCGGCGCGGGCTGAGGCGGCAGGGGTTGCTGGGCCGGTGATTGCAGGCCGAGCGATGGTGGAGGCGCGGCCTGCGGCCAGCTGGCTTCGGGAGCGGTCGCCAGCATGGATGCAACGAGGCCCGCGGTCGCAAGTTGCGTCCCGAATAATGTGAACAGACGGCCGCTTCGATCGGACATGACACGAAACGTAGCCTGAAGCCGGGATGCCGGCCAAGCGCTGGATCGGCGTAAACGCGATCGAGATCAGCGTAAACGCGATCTAGATCAGCTTGAACGCAACGACGAAACCGAGCACCAGTACAACCGCCCCGATGGCGACCCACAGGCCGAGCCGCTTTTCCAGCTCGCTCCGGATCACGTCGCCGTAGCGGTTGAGCAGGACCGCGACCACGAAGAAGCGCCCGCCGCGCGCCACGATGGAGCACAGGATGAACAGCCAGATATTGTAGCCCGCGAAGCCCGAGGTGATGGTCACGAGCTTGTAGGGGATCGGCGTCAGGCCCTTCACCAGGATGATCACCGCGCCCCATTCGGCATAGGAGGCCCGGAAGGTCTCGACCTTGTCACTGAGACCGTAAAGGGTGATGAGCCAGTGCCCGATCGAATCGTAGAGCAGCGCGCCGATCGCGTATCCGACCACCCCGCCGGCGACGGAAGAGATCGTGCAGACGGTCGCGAACCACCATGCCTTCTTCGGCCGTGCCAGCGACATCGGCAGCAGCATGATGTCGGGCGGAATCGGGAAGAACGAGCTTTCCGCGAAGGATACGGCCGCCATGATCCAGAGCGCGTAAGGCTTGTCAGCGGCGTCGATGCACCAATCGTAGGTCCGTTTCAGCATGGCCGCATGAACCATCATGCGGCGGATTTGTCCATGCCGGAAAAGGACGAAATTGGAGGGGAATTAGTGCCGTTTATGCGAGGAGCGGCCTTCCAGCGCGACAATTCGCCGCCGGACCGTGGGGGACGCCGTCGTCTTGGACAACTCCTTGGGCAAAGTCTTGGCAGATAGCGGCTTGGCGGGTAGCGCCTTGCTCGCGAGAACTTTGGGCATTTTGACCGCCGACTTCGGGAGCTTCTCGGCGATGCCGAGCATATCCTCGCGGCGCCCCATTTCGCGCCAGACGTCCTCCGGCTTCACGCCGGCCGAAGCCCAAAGGACGATCAGGTTATAAAGCAGATCGGCACTCTCGCGGACCACCGCGTCGGTCTTGCCGTTGACGGCGTCGATGACGACTTCGATGGCTTCCTCGGCGAGCTTCTTGGCCATCTTGGAGGGACCGCGCTGAAACAGCCGGGCCGTTCGCGACGTGGCCGGATCGAGATCCCTGGCCGCGATGACAGCCTGATAAAGCCGTTCGAGCGAATCACTCATCATACCAACCTAATGCAAAGCCGTGGCGAGCGTGTTAACGGCCAGGCCTGCAACCAGAAAAAAATCCACCGGCCGAAGCGACCGGTGGATTCATCTTTAACGACTGCTTTAACGGCTATCACAATTACCAGCTAGCGAGGGGATGCCCGCGATAATGGGGCACGCCCGATCGATAGTAACCGCCGCCATAGTAGGGGCCGCCTCCGTAATAGACCGGTCCGCCATAATACGCCGGCGCGCCACCATAGTAGCCGTAGCTGTCATAATAATAGTCGCGCCGGTTCTGGGCGGCCGCGATCGCAAGCCCCGTGCCGACGATGCCCGCAAAGGCCGCCGCTGCCGCGGCACCACCGCCGCCGCGATAATATCTGCGGCGCGCGCTGATATCGGTCGCATCGCTGGTGCCGGCTGACGCCGTAACGCCCTTGCCTGAAGTCGCGGAGCCGGCGAAGGCCATCGACGGCTGGACCGCCGTCAGCGCCACCGCCGCGATCGTCGCCACCGCTCCGGCGCGGCCGATCGATGAAAACAAACCCTTTCGCGCAAACATTCTCGACATCCTCCGTGGGAGCTGGCCCGACAGGCCTCCGATGGCTAACCACTGAGCGGATACTAGGTTCCCGAATCCGAACGGCAGCTGAACGATCCCTGGCAAAATCATGGCAGTCATCGACCGTTCAGGTTAGATGCTGCAGAATGGCTCGCCCAAGGGCGATTCATGCCGTTGGCGATGTCACGAAACAGTCATCGCCGGCGCGGCAACTTGTCCCACCTCGTGCTGATGTAACCTCGATGCGTGCTGTCAGGACCAACGTCATCCGCTCTCGCCTGAGCGCGCTCTTGAGCGTTCGCTCGAGGGTTCGCTCGAGGGTTCTCTTGGCTTCCCTTGCCGGGCTGTGCGCAATTGCGGGCTTGATGGCGAGCAATGTCCTGGCCGCGGATGAACCCCGGCCTCCCCTCGCGATCCAGTTTTCGCTCGATCGTCCGATCGATGCCGCAGCCGCCCCATTTGTAATGGCCTCAACCGGCGGCCTGTTCAGCGCGGAAGCGCTGGCGGTCACGACCAACATCGCCAGCGGATCGCAGGATGCGATTGCGCGCGTCACGGCCGGCACCAGCGATTTTGCCCTCGTCGACATCAACGCGTTGATGCGGTTTCGCGACAAGGACAAGCAGGGCGGCCCGAGGATCAAGGCGGTGTTCGTGCTGTTCAACAAGGCGCCCTATTCCATCATCGCCCGCAGAAGCCGCGGCGTCCGTGCGCTGACTGACATCGAGGGCAAGACGCTCGGCGTCGCCGAAGGCGACCTGTCGGTCCGGCTGTGGCCGGCGGTAGCCCACCAGAACGGCATCAAGATCAAGACCGTGAAACAGAGCAGCATCAGCGCCGCAGTACGCGAGCCGATGCTGTCGGCGGGCCAGATCGATGCCGTGACCGGATTCTCTTATCTGTCGGCGATCAATTTGAAGGACCGCGGCGTGCCGGCCGACGATCTGGCGGTGCTGAAACTCGCCGACTATGGCTGCGAGGCCTATGGTTTCGCTGTTATCGCCAATCCGGCGCTGGCAGCCGCCAAACCCGAGGTGGTGAAGGGATTCGTGCGGGCCGCGATCGGCGGCCTGAATCTCACCGTCAAGGACCCTGCAGGCGCTGCGACCGAAGTCGCCAATCGCATGGACGGCGGCTCAAAGGACCTCGAACTCGAACGCCTGCAAGCCATCCTGCGCGACAACATCCTGACCAGCGAAGTGAAACGCAACGGCATCGGCGCGATCGATCCGGCACGCTTCGAACGCTCGATCGACCAGGTCTCGGAAGATTTCAAGTTTCAGAAGCGGCCGCAGGCCTCCGACATTTTTGACGACCAGTACCTGCCGCCGCTCAACGGCCGCTTGATCAATTGAGGCGGTGCCCCTCATGGAGAGGTGGGCGTGTTATCCGCAAGCGATTAGAGATAAAAGCGATTGAACAAATTCATCCCGCTCTGGTTCTCCGCCGCGATCCCTGATTAGTATAGTGGCCGCTGATCGCTTCCTTTGAGTCCTTGATCCGAATGTCCATGCTGCGCCTCTACACCCGCGTCCTCGAGCTGCTCGGCAAGGAGGCGCGGCTGGGCTGGATTCTGGCCTTCGCCAACCTGCTGCTGGCCGGCGCGCAATTCGCCGAGCCGGTGCTGTTCGGCAAGATCGTCGACGTGCTCTCCGGCAAACCGCAGGCCGGGCCGCTGGCGTCGAATTCGGCGTGGCCGCTGCTCGCGGCCTGGGTTGCGTTCGGCCTGTTCACGATCCTCTGCAGCGCGGCGGTCGCGCTCAACGCCGACAAGCTGGCGCACCGCCAGCGCCAGGTGGTGCTGACGGATTATTTCGAGCACATCATGCAGTTGCCGCTGACCTTTCATTCCGGCACCCATTCCGGCCGGCTGATGAAGGTGATGCTGAACGGCACCGATGCGCTGTGGCGGCTCTGGCTCGGTTTCTTCCGCGAGCATTTTGCCGCGATCCTGTCGCTGGTCGTGCTGCTGCCGCTCGCGCTCTACATCAACTGGCGGCTGGCGATCCTCCTGTTCGTGCTGTGCGTGGTGTTCACGGTGCTGACCACGCTCGTGGTGCGCAAGACCTACGGCATGCAGAGCGAGGTCGAGGCGCAATACAGCGACCTTTCGGCGCGCGCCTCCGACGCGCTCGGCAATGTCGCACTGGTGCAGAGCTTCGTGCGGATCGATGCGGAAGTTCAGGGCCTGCGCTTCGTCGCCGACAAGCTGCTCGCCGCTCAGATGCCGGTGCTTGGCTGGTGGGCGCTGGTCACCATCATCACCCGCGCCTCCACCACCATCACGGTGCTGGCGATCTTCTCCGTCGGCATCTACCTGCACGGACAAGGGCAGACCACGGTCGGCGAGATCGTGATGTTCGTGAGTTTTGCGACCATGCTGATCCAGAAGCTCGAACAGGTGGTGAGCTTCATCAACAGCGTGTTCATGGAGGCGCCGCGCCTGCAGGAATTCTTCGACGTGCTGGACGCGGTGCCCGCGGTGCGCGACCGGCCCGGCGCGATGGATACCGGCCGCCTCTCCGGCCTCGTCGAATTCAACGACGTCTCGTTTTCCTATGACGGCAAGCGGCCCGCGGTCGAGGACGTTTCGTTTACCGCCCTGCCCGGCCAGACCATCGCGCTGGTCGGCCCGACCGGCGCCGGCAAATCGACGGCGATCGCGCTTCTGCACCGCGCCTTCGACCCGCAATCCGGCATCATCAAGATCGACGGCATGGATATCCGCGGCCTGAAGCTGACCGCGCTGCGGCGGAACATCGGCGTGGTGTTCCAGGAGGCGCTGCTGTTCAACCGCTCGCTCGCCGACAACCTCCGCGTCGGCAAGCCGGACGCCACCGACGAGGAAATGCGCATCGCCGCAAGCCGCGCGCAGGCGCTGGAATTCATCGAACGCAGCGACAAGAAATTCGAGACCCACGCCGGCGA
The DNA here is from genome assembly GCF_003062295.1 of Bradyrhizobium algeriense. Lineage (GTDB taxonomy): Bacteria > Pseudomonadota > Alphaproteobacteria > Rhizobiales > Xanthobacteraceae > Bradyrhizobium > Bradyrhizobium algeriense. The sequence goes on from NZ_PYCN01000001.1 coordinate 176,812, forward strand.
GCGCGGCCGCATGTTGTCCGGCGGCGAACGGCAACGCCTGTCGATCGCGCGCGCGCTGCTGAAGGACCCGCCGATCCTGATCCTCGACGAGGCGACCAGCGCGCTCGATGCCGTCACCGAAGCCAAGGTCAACGCCGCCCTCGACGAGGTCATGAAGGGACGCACCACCTTCGTGATCGCGCACCGGCTTTCAACCATTCGCAACGCCACCCGTATCCTGGTGTTCGACAATGGGCGCGTGATCGAAAGCGGAACTTTCGATGAACTGGTGGCCAAAGGCGGACGCTTTGCGGAACTCGCGAAGGCCCAGTTCATGGTGCAGGAGAATGCGCGCGCCGGAATCGAGGCCAAATAGGCCAGCGTGAGCGCGATCACGGTTTGGACATCGCCGAATTTGCGACGATTTCGTCCACCATTTAATCGCCCGGGCTCTGTTCTGGCCGGCCAAGCCGGTATAGGTTTGCGCCTGCCGCAAAAGCGACGGCCCCGGACACGCTTGAAACCCGAACGTTAGCTTCTCAAGGACCTCCTTTTCGAAGGCGGGTCTCAAAGGACCGGAACGGAAAAGTGCAACTTCTTCGCCTGCTGCCACGCCATTCGTCGATGAACTGGATTCTCCTCGTGGCGGCGCTAGCCGTCGTGACGCCGCGCGCCGTGCAAGCCGAAGCGCTGCTGGTCGTTGAAGCCGACACCGGCAAGGTGCTGCAGGCCGACAACGCCACCATGCCCTGGTACCCCGCCTCGGTGACCAAGATCATGACCGCCTACGTCACGCTGAAGGCCGTGAAGGACGGGCGTCTGTCGCTCGACACGCTGCTAACGGTGTCGCCGGTCGCAGCCTCGGAATCGCCGTCCAAGATGGGTTTTCCTCCGGGCACCCAGGTCACTGTCGACAACGCGCTCAAGATGATGATGGTGAAGTCGGCCAACGACATGGCCGTTGTGCTTGCCGAAGGCGTCGGCGGATCGATCGACGGTTTCTCGGCGATGATGAACCAGACCGCCGCGAGGCTCGGCATGACGCAGACGAGCTACGTCAATCCGAACGGCCTGCCGGCGGATGGACAGATCACCTCGGCGCGCGATCTCGCAATCCTGGCGCGCGCCGTCATTCGCGACCTGCCGGAATACGAGTACTTCATGCACATTCCCTCGATCCGCTACGGTCGGAGGGTGACGCATAATTTCAACAAGCTGATCGGACGCTATCCGGGCGCCGACGGCTTCAAGACCGGCTTCATTTGCGCTTCCGGCTACAATCTGGTCGCCTCCGCGACGCGCAATGGCAAGCGGCTGATTGCCGTCGTGCTCGGCGCATCCTCGGGACAGGCGCGCGCGGTTCGCGCGGCACAATTGCTGGAGCGCGGCTTCGGCGGCAACGGGCTGGGCTGGCTGAAGCCCGCGCTCGGTACCGTCGACAGTCTGGTTCCGATCGATGCGACGCCGCCGAACCTGCGCGAAGAGATGTGCAACGGCAAACGCAAGCGGCCGGCCACCGACGAGGACGCCGACGTCGTCGCCACCAACGGCAGCGCGTCGGCCGGCGAGACCGCAGTCACGTTCTTCACCGCCGCCGGGCTGCAGCCGCCGATGGCCAAGCCCGCGGACTTGATGGCTGCCGCGGCGGTGCCGTCCGAGCCCGTCCCGGTCTATACCGGTCCGACCAAGACCGGCGCCGCGTTGATCGCGGCCGTTGCGGCGGAGGCCCAGAAGCAGGCCTCGGCAACGCGCGGCAAGAAGTCGAAGATTGCAGCGAAGAAGCCCGACGCCGCGGCAGCACCCAAGGCTGAAGCCAACGCGAAGCCGGCCGCCAAGCCTGCGACGGTCAGGCATGCGAACGCCAAGCCGGAGGCTGCCGCCACCAAGCCAGCCGCCGCGGCCGACAGAAAGCCAGCCGCCAAGCCTGCCGCCGTCGGAGACAAGCCCGCGCCGAAGCCGGCCCAGCCGAAGGCCACCGCCAAGCCCAAAGGCGAAACCAAGCCGGCTGGTTAACGGGCCGCGAAGCCGCGCAATTAGGCAGTTTTCTCGGCCGTTCGAGCCGCTATTTTAGGTCGACGAACGCGTCGATAGCGCGCAGCCGCTTGCCATCGGCGGCGGCATTCACAATACTGCCGAAAACAAGGCGTTCCCGGCCAAGAACAGGGAAACAAACCGGAGGGGAAATACCATGGAGCGGATCTGGCTCAAGCAATATCCGGCCGGCGTGCCAGCCGATATCGACGTCACCCAGTACTCGTCGCTGGTCGAGCTGTTGGAAGAAAGCTTTGCGAAGTTCGCCGACCGCAAGGCGTTCATCTGCATGGACAAGTCGATCAGCTACCGCGACCTCGACGATATGTCGGCCGCGCTCGGCGCCTATCTGCAGGGCAAGGGCCTGCAAAAGGGCGCCCGTGTCGCGCTGATGATGCCGAACGTGCTGCAATATCCGGTCTCGACCGCCGCCGTGCTGCGCGCCGGCTATGCTGTCGTGAACGTCAATCCGCTCTACACCCCGCGCGAGCTCGAGCATCAGCTCAAGGATTCCGGCGCCGAGGCGATCATCGTTCTGGAGAATTTCGCCACCACCGTGCAGCAGGTGATCGCGAGGACCGCGGTCAAGCACGTGATCGTCGGCAGCATGGGCGACCTGCTCGGCTTCAAGGGCGTCATCGTCAATCTGGTGGTCCGCAAGGTGAAGAAGATGGTGCCGGCCTGGTCGATCCCGGGCGCGGTCTCGTTCAACGATGCGCTCGCCGCCGGCCGCGGCAAGAAGCTCGACAAGCCGAAGCTCTCGCTCGATGACGTCGCCTTCCTGCAATACACCGGCGGCACCACCGGCGTCTCCAAGGGCGCGACGCTGCTGCACAGGAACATTCTCGCCAACGTGCTGCAGAACGACGCCTGGCTGCAGCCGGCGCTGAAGAAGCCGCCCATTGTCGACCAGATGATCATCGTCTGCGCGCTGCCGCTCTATCACATCTTCGCGCTGACCGCATGTTACCTGCTGGGAGTGCGCGCTGGTGGCACCAATCTGTTGATTCCCAACCCGCGCGACATGGCCGGCTTCGTCAAGGAGTTGACGAAATACCAGGTCAGCTTTTTCCCAGCCGTCAACACCCTCTACAACGGCCTGCTCCACACGCCAGGGTTCGACAAGCTCGACTTCTCCAAGCTGAAGGTCTCCAACGGCGGTGGCATGGCGGTGCAAAGACCGGTCGCCGAGAAGTGGTTGAAGATAACGGGCTGCCCGCTGGCGGAAGGCTACGGCCTGTCGGAAACCTCGCCGACGCTGACCTGCAACCCGGCCGATACCGACCAGTTCTCCGGCTCGATCGGCATTCCCGTGCCGTCGACCTACATCTCGATCCGCGACGACGACGGCAACGAAGTGCCGCTTGGCCAGCCCGGCGAAATCTGCGCCAAGGGCCCGCAGGTGATGGCCGGCTACTGGAACCGGCCGGAAGAGACCGCCAACGTGATGACCGCGGACGGCTTCTTCCGCACCGGCGACATCGGCGTGATGGATGAGCGCGGCTTCGCCAAGATCGTCGACCGCAAGAAGGATATGATCCTGGTCTCGGGCTTCAACGTCTATCCCAACGAGATCGAGGAAGTGATCGCAAGCCATGCCGGCGTGCTGGAATGCGCTGTCATCGGCGTAGCCGACGCCAAATCGGGCGAGGCGGTGAAAGCCTTCATCGTCAAGAAGGACCCGAACCTCACCGCCGAGGAAGTCATCAAGTATTGCGGCACGCAGCTCACCGCCTACAAGGTCCCCAAGCAGATCGAGTTCAGGACCGACCTGCCCAAGACCAATGTCGGCAAGATCCTGCGCCGCGAACTGCGCGACGAGAAGAAGGCCGCGGCCTAAAAGCGTACGGACTTCCTGTCGATGGCTGAAGCTCCCGTCACGCCGGCCGCCATTTTGGCTTTCTGGCGTGATGCCGGCCCCAAGCGCTGGTACACGCCCGATGAAGCGTTCGACGCCGAGCTGCGCCGGCGCTTTCATGGCTTGTGGCAGAGCGCGGCAGCCGGCGAACTATCCTCATGGGAAACGAGCGATGACGGCGCGCTGGCGCTCGTCATCGTGCTCGACCAGTTTCCCCGCAACATGTTCCGCGGCGACATCAGGACCTATGCCAGCGACGCGCTGGCGCGGGAGGTGGCGCACCGTGCCGTCGATCGCGGCGTCGACGCGCGGATTGATCCCGCCTTGCGCGAATTCCTCTATCTGCCGTTGATGCATTCGGAGCATCTGGCCGACCAGTTGCGCTGCATCGAATTGTCACGCGCGGCCGGCCATACGGAAAGCCTGAAATGGGCCGAGCACCACGCCGAGATCATCCGGCGGTTCGGGCGCTTTCCTCACCGCAACCACCTGTTGGGCCGCGCGACCACGCCGGACGAGCAGGCCTTCCTGGATCAAGGCGGCTTTTCGCCGTGATGACGGAAGCGTGAACGGCCTCAACCGTTGCCGTTTCGCCTGCTCTGAATATTGTACCAGCCGCCTGCCCGGTCTAAGAAACTATCCGCTCATTGAGGGAGAATTGACGATGACGATCCAAGTTGGCGACAAGCTGCCGGAAGCCAAGTTTCGCGTGATGACGGCGGAAGGTCCGCAGGTCAAAACCACCGACGATATTTTCAAGGGCAAGAAGGTGGCGCTGTTCGCGGTGCCCGGCGCCTATACCGGCACCTGCCACAAGATGCACCTGCCGAGCATCTTCCTCAACGCCTATGCCATCAAGGACAAGGGCGTGAGCACCATCGCCATCGTCTCCGTCAACGACGCCTTCGTCATGAACGCCTGGAAGCGCGACACCGACCAGCGCGACGAGGCGGTGTTCCTCGCCGACGGCAATGCCGACTTCACCAAGGCGATCGGCATGGAGCTCGACGCCTCCGGCAACGGCCTTGGCATCCGCTCCAAGCGTTATTCGATGCTGGTGGACGACGGCGTGGTGAAGAAGCTCAACCTCGAGCCGGCGCCCGGCAAGGTCGAGGTTTCCGGCGGCGATACGCTGCTGGGGCAGCTCTGAGCTAAAGCGAACGACGCTTTCTTCCTTCTCCCCTTGTGGGAGAAGGTGGCGGACGCAGTCCGCCGGATGAGGGGTTCTATCCGCGGACGCAGACGTTCAGACGAGAACACATATCCGCGGAGAGAACCCCTCATCCGTCTCAATCGCGCCTTGCGCGATTGATCCACCCTCTCCCACAAGGGGAGAGGGGAAGAGCTACTTCCCCACCCTCTCCTGTAACCTCGCCATCGCGATGCCGTCGCGCGCGAGTTGATCGGCGCGCTCGTTTTCGGCGTGGCCGGCGTGGCCCTTGATCCAGTGCCAGCGCACCTGGTGCGGTTTCAGCGCGGCATCGAGCCGCTGCCATAGCTCGACATTCTTGACCGGCTTCTTGTCGGCGGTGCGCCAGCCGTTCTTCTTCCAGCCGTGGATCCAGCCGGTGATGCCCAGGCGGACGTACTGGCTGTCGGTGGTGAGGTCGACCACGCATGGCCTCTTCAGCGCTTCCAGCGCCGAGATCGCCGCCATCAGCTCCATGCGGTTGTTGGTGGTGTGGGCCTCGCCGCCCTTCAGTTCTTTCTCTTTGTCGCCGAATCTCAGGATGGCGCCCCAGCCGCCGGGACCGGGATTGCCCGAGCAGGCGCCGTCGGTGAAGACCGTCACGTGAGGCAGTTCGCTCAAGCGACGCATCCTGGCTGGGTCAGGCCGTAATCGCGCACGCTCGCGACGTTCTGATGGAAGCGCAGCTTGCGGACATATTCGAGCGGGTCTTTTGGCTTCACCAGCGCGCCCGGCGGCACGTTGAGGAAATCGACCAGCCGCGTCAGCAGGAAACGCAGCGCCGCGCCGCGCGCCAGCAGCGGCAGCGCCTCCTGTTCGGCCTCAGACAATTGGCGCTCGCGCCCATAGGCGTTCAGCAGCGCGCGGGCCTTGGTGACGTTGAAGGAATGATCCGCTTCGAAGCACCACGCGTTCAGGCAGATCGCGATGTCGTAGGCCAGCATGTCGTTGCAGGAGAACGGGAAGTCGATCAGCCCCGACAATTTATCGCCGAGGAAGAACACGTTGTCGGGAAACAGATCGGCATGGATGACGCCTGGCGGCAGATCTTTCGGCCAGCACGCTTCGAGATGATCGAGCTCGCGCGCGATGAAATCCTGCAAGCCGGGTGCGACGCTATCCGCACGCGGCGCGGCGAGATCGAACAGCGGCCGCCAGCCCTCGACCGACAGCGGGTTCTTGCGGAACATCGGAAAGTCGCGCCCCGCCAGATGCATTTTCGCGAGCGCCTCGCCCACGCCGGTGCAATGCGCGGCGTTGGGCCGCCGCGGCCACACGCCTTCGAGGAAGTTGATGATCGCCGCGGGACGGTCCGCAAGCTCGCTGTAGACGTCGCCCTTGCGATTGCGGGCGGGCTGCGGGCAACGCACACCGCGCTCGGCCAGATGCGCCATCAGCGACAGGAAATACGGCAAATCGTCCACCGCCACGCGCTTTTCATAGAGCGTGAGGATGAACGCGCCCTTGCTGGTATGCAGCAGGAAGTTGGAATTCTCGACGCCCTCGGCGATGCCCTTGTAGGAGAGCAACTCGCCGATGTCGTAGCCTTTCAGGAACTCCGCGAGGTCTTCGGCGGCGACGTCGGTGTAAACCGCCATCGCGACTACTCGGCGGCAGCTTCGGGCCGCAGCGAACGCGGCAGCGGGAAGAACTCGTTCTCCTCCGCGGCCGACACCGTCTCCACATGCAATTCGAACCGCTCGGCGAAGGCGCCCATGATCTCCTCGACGATCACTTCCGGCGCGGATGCGCCCGCCGTGATGCCAAGGCTCTTGATGCCCTCGAACCGCGACCAGTCGAGATCCGAGGCACGCTGTGCCAGGATCGCGATCTTGCAGCCCTCGCGCTCGGCGACCTCGCGCAGCCGCTGCGAGTTCGACGAGTTCGGCGCGCCGACCACGATCAGCGCATCGACCACCGGCGCCACCTTCTTGACCGCGAGCTGGCGGTTGGTGGTTGCGTAGCAGATGTCTTCCTTGTGCGGCCCGTTGATGTTCGGGAAGCGCTCCTTGAGCAGCGCCACGATCTCGGCGGTGTCGTCGATCGACAGCGTCGTCTGGGTCACGAAGGCGAGGTTGTTGGGATCCTTCGGCGTGAACGTCTTGGCGTCTTCCGCGGTCTCGATCAGCGTCACCGCGCCAGCCGGCAACTGGCCGAGCGTGCCGACCACCTCGGGGTGGTGGGAATGCCCGATAAGCAGGATTTCACGGCCGCGCTTGAAATGGATCGCGGCCTCGCGGTGCACCTTCGTGACCAGCGGGCAGGTCGCGTCCAGCGAGAAGAAATTGCGGGCCCGGGCATCCGCCGGAACCGATTTGGGAACCCCGTGGGCCGAAAACACCACCGGCGCGTTGGTATTATCGGGGATCTCGGCGAGTTCCTCGACGAAGATCGCGCCCTTGGTCTTCAGGCTGTCGACCACATAGCGGTTATGGACGATCTCGTGGCGGACATAGACCGGGGCGCCATAGATGGCGAGCGCCCGTTCGACGGTATCGATGGCCCGCACCACCCCGGCGCAGAAGCCTCGGGGGGAACAAAGCACGATTCTGAGGTCTGGTTTCGCTGACGTTGACACAGAAGGCATCGGGGCTATCTCGGAGACCGAATCACCCCTAGCCGGCGGGCTGGGAACGGCCAATTCGCATAAGGACTTGGGACTGCTTTCGGGCTCTGTCAAGGCACTTTAGCAGACCATTGCGCCAATACCCCGGGAAGGCGTATATAGCGCCCTAATTCCCGTCATCACCGATGACCATAGGCTTCGCCTCCAAAAGAGGTGGGCGAGGCACAAAGGAGATTTGCCATGAGCAATGCACCGCTGATGCCAAAAGCGACTGCCGTGTGGCTGGTTGACAATACCGCGCTGACCTTCGACCAGGTGGCCGATTTCACCAAAATGCACCCCCTTGAGGTCCGCGCCATTGCGGACGGCGACGCCGCTCAGGGCATCAAGGGCATGGACCCGATCTCGACCGGCCAATTGAGCCGCGACGAGATCGAAAAGGGTGAAAAAGACCCGAATTACCGCCTCAGGCTCGGCGAGAGCAAGGTTGTGCTGCCGCCGGCCGCCAAGAAGAAGGGCCCGCGCTACACCCCGGTATCCCGCCGCCACGAGCGGCCGAGCGCGATCCTGTGGCTGGTCCGCAACCATCCCGAATTGAAGGACGCGCAGATCATGCGCCTGGTCGGCACCACCAAGACCACCATCGCGAGCGTCCGCGACCGCACCCATTGGAATGCCTCGACGCTGACACCGATGGACCCGGTGACGCTCGGCCTGTGCTCGCAGATCGAGCTCGATTTCGAGGTGCAGCGCGCCGCCAAGGAAAAACCGGTGCCCGCGGCCTACGGCGGCGCCACGCTGCTCCCGGCCTCCGAGACCACCAAGAAGGAGCCGGAATTCGAGCCGAGCGAGAAGACGGAAGACGACCTCAACGTCGACGCCGTGTTCGCCAAGCTGAAGACGATCGGCGGCAAGAAGCAGGACGACGAAGAGGAATAAGGTTATCGGCTACGGCTGATGCCGAACGCGGCGGGGCGACCTGCCGCGTTTTTTTGTTTTGAGAGCATGGCAGTACAACCATCACCGTCATGCCCCGCGAAGGCGGGGCATCCAGTACGCCGCGGCTTCTCGATACAAAACTGATTTCTCTGGAATACTGGATCCGCCTTCGCTCGTTGAGCTACGGTGGACAAAGTCACCCGCTCGGGTGCTATCCCAGTTCGATCTCGTCGCTAATCTCATGCGACAGGCTGACGCCGCCGATCGTCAGCACCATCTTCGCCGGCAGCTTCTCATTGCCCTTGAGCTTGCCGGCTTCGATGGCGTCGCGCACTGCTTTTTCGATTTCGCGCTGCGAGGTGATGCCGACCTTCTTGAGGAATCCGCGCAGGCTGGCATTGAAGACGTCTTCGTTCATGATGGCCTCCTGGTTAGGGCCTGGTCGGATTGTTCAGCATCTGCTCGGCGAGATTGCGTTGGGCACGGTCGGTGCGGGCGCTGGCATTGCCGCGCTGCACGTCACGGTTCTTGCGGCAGATGACATAATCGTTTGAACCTGCGGCGACATTGTTGGCGCGGCAGAATGCGTCGTCGTCGGCGCTGGTGTCAACCATGGTCGGCTGGCCGCGTTCGAGGCAACCGGTGAGCAATGAGGCTGCCAGCAGGAGCGCGATGAAGTGCTTTGCGGGTCCAAATTTCATTGCAGGCCTTCCGTTTTTTCATCTCGTCATTGCCGGGCACCTGTCCCCGACCCAATCGGGGATGACCCTGCAATTCATCGAAAAGATGGCAGCCTGCTTTGAAGCCGATGGATGCCCGGGTCAAGCCCGCGGCTGTCCTGTTTTAATGTTTGCAGACGAGGCCCAAGACGTCGATTCTTCTGTGTTCCACTTTTTGTTGCCCGCTAATCGATGAACGTCACGGTATCGGCAACGCTCGCCCGCGAGGTGCGGTAACTATTCACCTTGTGGGAATGGTCGGCGTAGCCGAACGAAATACCGCAAACCACCTTGCGATCGTCGGCCAGCTTGAAGTGCCGCCGGATCAGCCCGGAATGCCGCGCCAGTGCGGCCTGCGGAATAGTGCCGAGGCCGAGCGCCTGCGCCGCCAGCATGAAGTTGGAGACATAGGCGCCGCAATCGACCGCGCCGTAGACACCGAGGGGCTCGTCGGTGTGGATAATCGCGACGTGCGGCGCGCCGAAGAAATTGTAGTTCTCCAGTGCCTGCTTCACATACGCCATCTTGTCGCCGCGCGCGATGCCAAGCGTGTTGTAGAGCTGAAAACCGCTCTCGCGGCGGCGCTCCAGATAGACGCCGAGATATTCGCGCGGCGGCGTGAAATCATGATCGTCCTTGGCGCCGGAGGCGGCCTCGGCATAGATCGCCTTGCGAAACTTCTCCTTGGCCTCGCCGCTCGCAATCAGCACCTGCCAGGGCTGGCTGTTGCACCATGACGCCGTACGTTGCGACACGTTCAATACGTGCTCAATGGTCTCGCGCGGCACCTCCTGCGGCAGGAAGGCGCGAACGGAATAGCGTTCGTTCAAGAGCTCCTCGAGCACGCCGATGCGATCTTCCGTCTCGTAACGCGCCTTTGCCGCAGCGTCCATGGAACTTCCTCTTTCAGTCATTCCGGGGCGCGCGCAGCGCGAACCCGGAATCTCGATCCAAAACTTCTGGATTCCGGGTTCGCCGCTTCGCGGCGCCCCGGAATGACGGTTAACCTCTTCCCTTGGTCGGGATCTTGTTGAACGGCACGTCCTTGTCGACGCGGATATCGCCGGGCAGGCCGAGCACCCGTTCGGCGATGATGTTGCGCAGGATCTCATCCGTCCCGCCGGCAATGCGCATCGAGGGCGAAGACAGCAGCATCTGCTGGAACTGCCCGCTCGCCTCTTGCTCGTCAGCGCCGGTCAGCGCGCCGGCGGCGCCCTGCAGATCCATCGCGTAGGTCGCGATATCCTGCAGCATCGAACCGGAGACCAGCTTGCCGATAGAATTTTCCGGGCCCGGACGTTCGCCCTTGGAGAGCGACGAAATCGCGCGGTAGCTGGTGTATTTCAGCCCGCTCGCCTTCACGGCCCAGCTCGCAAGCTTCGAACGCGTCGCGGGATCGTCGATCGCGAGCCCGTTATCGGTCATCAGGTTCGAGCAGAACTCGAACATTTCGGGGAAACCCGTCGCGAGCCGCGAACCAATCGACATGCGCTCGTTCATCAGCGTGGTCAGCGAGACGTTCCAGCCGTCGCCGACGGCGCCGAGACGCTGGTGATCGGGAATCACCACATCGGTGAAATAGACCTCGTTGAACTCCTGCATGCCGTTGGCCTGCTTGATCGGCCGCACCTCGACGCCCTTGCTCTTCATGTCGAGAAAAAACATCGTCAGGCCCTTGTGCTTCGGCACATTGGGATCGGTGCGCGTGATCAGAAGACCGTAATCAGAGTAGTGCGCGCCCGAGGTCCAGATCTTCTGGCCGTTGACGACCCAATTGTCGCCCTGCTTTTCCGCCCGCGTGCGCAAGCCTGCGACGTCGGAGCCGCCGGCTGGCTCGGAGAACAGCTGGCACCAGATATGTTCGCCGGAAGCAAGCTTCGGCAGATAATGACGCTTGTGCTCCTCGCTGCCGAACGCCATCACGGTGGGGCCGCACATGCCCTCGCCGATCTGGAACGGCTGCGTCAGCTTGCCGTAGACGCCCTCTTCCTGCTGCCAGATCACCTTCTCGATCGGGGTCGCTCCGCGGCCGCCATATTCCTTCGGCCAGTGCAGGCAGGCCCAGCCGCCTTCAGCCTTCTTCTTCTGCCAGGCCTTGCCGACATCGACGATCTCTTCCTTCTCCAGCCGGATACGGCCGAGCGAGGACTTTGACAGCTCCGCCTCGTATTGCTTCGGCGCGTTGGCGTCGATCCATTTGCGCGCGGTAGTGCGGAATTCGGCTTCCTGCGGGGTGTCATCGAAGTTCATGAGCGGCTTCCTTTTTCTTGTCATTCCGGGGCGTGCGTGCAACGCACGAACTACGATGCGCAATTGCGCATCTGAGAATCTCGATCAATAACCTCTGGATTCCGGGTTCGCGCTTCGCGCGCCCCGGAATGACGAATTCTACGTCCGCCCCTTGGTCGGGATCTTGTTGAACGGCACGTCCTTGTCGACCCTGATGTCGCCGGGCAGGCCAAGCACGCGCTCGGCGATGATGTTGCGCATGATCTCGTCGGTGCCGCCCTCGACGCGAGTGCCCGGCGCGCGCAGCAGCATCGCCTGGAATTTGCCGGCGACCTCGGCGTCTTCAGGTCCGCTCAGCACGCCGGCGGCGCCCTGCAGGTCGAGCGCATACATCGCGACTTCCTGGACCATCGATCCCGCCACCAATTTGCCGATGGAATTTTCCGGACCGGGCCGCTCGCCTTTCGACAGCGCCGAGATCGCGCGCATGCTGGTGTATCGCAGGCCACTCGCCTTTACCGCATAGTTCGCAAGCCTCGAGCGAACGCTGCGGTCTTCGATCGCGGGTCCATCTTCCAGCATCAGGCTGTTGCAGAAGTCGAACAATTCCGGGAAGCCTGTCGAGACGCCGGCGCCGATCGACATGCGCTCGTTCATCAGCGTGGTCAGCGAGACGTTCCAGCCGTCATTGACGGCCCCTAACCGCTGCGAATCCGGAATCTTCACATCGGTAAAATAGACCTCGTTGAAGTCGGACTGGCCGCTGGCCTGCTTGATCGGCCGCACCTCGACGCCCGGGCTCTTCATGTCCAGGAAGAACATGGTGAGGCCCTTGTGCTTGGCGACGTTCGGATCGGTTCGCGTCAGCAGGATACCGTAATCAGAGTAATGCGCGCCCGAGGTCCAGATCTTCTGGCCGTTGATGATCCAGTCGTCGCCGTCCTTCTCGGCGCGGGTGCGCAGGCCTGCGACGTCGGAGCCGCCGGCAGGTTCGGAGAACAGCTGACACCAGACTTTTTCGCCCGAGGCCAGCGGCGGCAGGTACTTTCGCTTCTGCTCCTCGCCGGCGAACGCCATCATCGTCGGCCCGCACATGCCGTGGCCGATGATGAACATGCCGCTAAGTTTGCCGAACGGGCCCTCTTCCTGCTGCCAGATCACGCGCTCGATCGGCGATGATCCACGGCCGCCATATTCCTTCGGCCAGTGCAGGCACGCCCAGCCGGCGTCGGCCTTCTTCTTCTGCCAGGCCTTTGCGACCTCGAGAATATTGGCGCCCTTGAGCACGGTTCGGCCGAGCGAGGATTTTCGGAGTTCCTCCTCGTATTGCTTCGGCGCGTTGGCCGAGATCCACGCCTTGGCTTCTGCGCGGAACGCAGCTTCCTGCGGGGTGTCGTCGAAGTTCATGTTTTCAATCCTCGGCGGCTTCGTAGGATGGGTAGAGCGAAGCGAAACCCATCGTCCTCAGCCCGCGGTTTGATGGGTTTCGCTGCGCTCTACCCATCCTACACATCAACCTCACGCCGCGTTCTTCTTGCGCATGCGGTCGATCAACTGATCTTCCCAGTACGACAGGCTGCCCAGCGTCAGCGCGGTGGCGTTGGCGCGGCGGTAGTACATGTGGCAGTCGAACTCCCAGGTGAAACCCATGCCGCCGTGAACCTGGATGTTGTTCTTGGAGCAGTGCTGGAACGCCTGCGTCGCGCTGATGCGCGCAGCGGCTGCTGCTTCCGGCAGTTCCGATGCGTTGGTCGAGAGCGCCCAGGCGCCGTAGTAGCAATTCGAGCGCGCCAGCGTCGCCGAGACATACATGTCGGCGAGGATGTGCTTCACCGCCTGGAACGAACCGATCGGCCGGCCAAAGGCAATACGGTCGAGCGCATAGTCGCGGCCCATTTCGAGCGCGCGGTCGGAGCCGCCGACCTGTTCGAACGCCAGCAGCACTGCCGCGCGATCGAGCACCTGGGTCAAAATGCTCCAGCCGTCACCGGCGGCACCGAGCGGCTCGGCCTTGGCGTTCTTGAAGGTGAGTTCGGCTTGGCCCCGGGTCGGATCGACATTGATCAGCGATTTGGCTTCGACGCCGCCGGCCTTCAGGTCGACCAGGAACAGCGAGATATCGGAATCGCGCCCCGTGGAGCCGGTGCGCGCAGCAACCACGGCGAAATCAGCGATCGCGCCATCCGGCACCGGTTTCTTCACGCCACTGAGCGTGCCGCCGGAGGCCTGCAGCTTGATCGCCTTCGGCGACGGATTGCCCTTGCCCTCGAACAGCGCCAGCGTGCCGATCGCCTCGCCGCTCGCGATCTTCGGCAGCCATTTCTGCTTCTGCGCGTCGGAACCTGCCAACAGCAGCGCTTCGGCGGCGAGATAGACGGTGGAAGAGAACGGCACCGGCGCATTCGCACGGCCCATTTCTTCCGCGATCACGCAGAGTTCGAGATGGCCAGCGCCCGCGCCGCCGAACGCTTCGGGGATCGCGACGCCGAGAAAACCCATTTCGGCGAGCCCCTGCCACAGCGCCTTGTCATACGGCGCCTTGCCGTCGAGCACCTCACGCACAGCCTTCGGCGGGCACTTTTCGGCGAGAAACTTCCTCGCCTCATCACGCATCTGTTTTTGTTCGTCGGAGAAATCGAAGTTCATGGCGGGTTACTCGCGTTAAGGATGGATAAGGGAGACCGTCATTCCGGGATGGTCCGAAGGACCAGACCCGGAATCTCGAGATTCCGGGTTCGATGCTTCGCATCGCCCCGGAATGACGGTCACTGTGAGAGCGATCTTCATTGCAGCACAATCACATCATTGCCCGGCTTCTCGGCGTAAAGCTTCTCCACCAGCGCGGCGCGGCGTTCGAGGCCGGCGCGCTGGTTGATGTAGCCCTTGTCGGTGAGCTCGTTGCCGTCGATCGAGGGCGGCTCGGCCATCAGCATCGCGCGGGCAATCCGCATGCTGCTGCCGGTGGCGGACGCGTTGTGCGCTTCCAGCCCGCGCTTCAGGCAGGCGATCACCTCGGGATGCTTGACCACGTCTTCAAACGTCGCATCGGGACTGCTGACGATCTGCCGGCAGGCGTGCAGATTGGGCCAGGCTAACAGCCCGATGAATTCCCGGTCCTGCCCAGCCACCAGTGCGTCGTGCACAACAGGCGTCGCGGCGGCGATCGCATCGGTGCGCAGCGAGCCGACATGGACGAAGGTGCCGGTCGTGAGCTTGAAGTCCTCGACCACGCGGCCGGCGAAGATGATGCCCTGCAGCGGATCGTTGTCGTCGACGAAGACGCCGGCATCGCCGATGCAGTAGAAGCCTTCCTCGTCGAACATCTTCTTCGTGAGGTCAGGCTGGCCGAAATAGCCCGGCGTGACGTTGACGCCGCGCAGGCGCAGCTCGTATTTCGAGCCGCACGGCACCAGCTTCAGTTCGACGCCGGGGAACGGCAGGCCGATCAGGCCGACGCGCTCGGTGTCCCAATAGGTGCCGGTCGAGGTCGGCGCGGTCTCGGTCGAGCCCCACCCCGTATAGAACACGATGCGCTCGCCGGTGGTCTTCACCGCCAGCGCCTGCATGCGGTCGTGGAGATCATCAGGCAGCCGCGCGCCACCGTAGGCCATCACGGTCAAATTCCTGAAGAAGCTGCGGCACAGCGCGTCGTCCTTCTCCATCGCGGCCGCCAGCGCCGCGTAACCGGCCGGCACGTTGGCATAATAGGTCGGAGACACTTCGCGCAGATTACGGATGGTCTCTTCGAGTTGGCCGGGCATCGGCCGGCCGTCGTCGATATAGAGCGTGCCGCCATCGACCAGGATCGGATGGAACGCGGCGTTGCCGCCCATGGTGTGGTTCCACGGCATCCAGTCCAGCACGGTCGCGATCGGCCCGTTCGGGTCGCGCGGGCGCACCTGCATCATCATCGCCGCATTGGCGCACATCATCTCCTGCGTGTTGATGACGGCCTTGGGCATGCCGGTCGAGCCCGATGTGAACAATAGCTTGCCGATGGTGTCAGGCGTAATTTTCGAAACCGAGTCCTCGACGTCCTTGCTGACCGGCGTTGCCGCGAGATCGGCAAAGGACACGCTCTTGATACCGTCGCAGGGTCGCGCGACGTGAACGATGGTGACGTCGGTTAGGTCGATCGCCCTGAGCGCCTTCTCGAAGGTCGGCCCGTCCTGCACCATCACCACGGCAGGCTTGATCAGGTCGAAGAGGTATTTGAGCTTGAGATGATCCTGGCTCATCAGCGAATAGGCCGGCGACACCGGCGCCGCCGGCAGGCGCGCCTGCATCGCGGCCTGCGTCATCAGCGCATGCTCAATCGAATTGCCGGACAGGATCGCAACGGGCCGGTCTTCGAGACCGAGATTGAGCAGGCCCTGCGTCAGCCCGTCGACGATGCGCTTGGCTTCGCCGTAGGAGACCTTGCGCCATTGTCGGTCCGCACCGCCGCGCTGCGCCAGCCAGATACGCTCGGGCGCCTGCTTCGCCCATTTCGAAAGCGAAGCCGGAATATGCTTCTCGTAAGGCTGCAGCGGGATGCGCGACTTCAGGATGATGACGCCGTCCGGGCGACGCTCGACCGCGATGTCGCGCGCCAGCCATTCAATCTTGCGAAAGGCCGGCTTGGTCAACACTGCGGCAGCACTCCCACTCATATTGCGTCTCCCGGAATTCAGTCCTTTGCGGATCTTCAAGTTCTATCGCTTGATATAGACAGGCTTTCGCTTTTCGAGAAAGGCCCTGATGCCTTCGTTGAAATCTTCCGAGCGGCTGCACAACACCTGATTGCGGTCTTCCATCGCGATCACGGCCTCGATCGAGCCGGCATCGACGCTCATGTTGAGGCATTCTTTCGACAGCCTTAAGCCCACCGGCGAAGCCGTCATCATCGCATCGACGTAAGGCTCGGCCGCCGCATCAAGCCCGCCTTCCTCGACGAGTTCAGAAACGAGACCGACGGCCAGCGCGCGCTCGGCGCCGATGAAGCGGCCGGTGAGGATCAGTTCGGACGCGACCGACACGCCGACCAGCCGCGGCAGAAAATAGGACGTACCGATGTCGCAGCCGCCGAGGCCCAGCTTGATGAAGGCGCAGTTCATCCGCGCGGACTTGGTGGCGATGCGGATATCGGCAGCGAGCGCCAGCGCAAAGCCGCCGCCGGCCGCCGCACCCTGGATCAGCGCGATGATCGGCTGCGGACAGCGCCGCATCAGCATCACGATGTCGGCAATGCGCCGCTGCGAGTCCAGCGACTCCGTTACGCCGGGCGGCTCCTGCTGGCCGGCGCGGCGCTTCATCGCGTGTTTGAGGTCGAGGCCGGCGCAGAACGATGCGCCCGCGCCCTTCAGCACCACGACGCGGGTGGAACGATTGCGCTGCAAGCCTTCGAAGTAGGCGTTGAGTGCGTCGATCAGTGAAGGATCGAGTGCGTTGAGACTGTCCGGGCGATTGAGCGTGACCCAATCGACGCCGTCACGATGTTCGATCAGCAGCGGTTGAGTCACGAAGCGCTCCCTGCATTCGCCGATGCGGCGCCAAT
Source organism: Bradyrhizobium algeriense (assembly GCF_003062295.1). Lineage (GTDB taxonomy): Bacteria > Pseudomonadota > Alphaproteobacteria > Rhizobiales > Xanthobacteraceae > Bradyrhizobium > Bradyrhizobium algeriense. Next base: position 193,858 of record NZ_PYCN01000001.1, read on the forward strand.
TGCTGCGCCCTCTCCCCTTGTGGGAGAGGGCTACACCGGTATAAGCCGCGCATTCACTGCGGTGAGGGGTTGCCAGCCGAGAGAACCCCTCATCCAGCGCGGATTTCATCCGCGCCACCTTCTCCCACAAGAGGAGAAGGAAGAGCAGTAGTGCCTACCGCGGCGCCATGCGGATGGCGCCGTCGAGACGGATGGTTTCGCCATTGAGCATCGGGTTCTCGACGATGTGGACCGCGAGCGCGCCGTATTCGGCGGCATCGCCGAGGCGGGCCGGATGCGGCACCTGGGCGCCAAGGCTCTTGCGGGCCTCCTCGTTCAGACCCATCAGGAGCGGCGTCAGGAACAGGCCGGGTGCGATGGTGTTGACGCGGATCTTGAGACTGGCGAGATCGCGCGCGGCCGGCAGCGTGAGGCCGACAACGCCCCCCTTCGATGCCGAATAGGCGATCTGGCCGATCTGGCCTTCATAGGCTGCGACCGAAGCCGTGTTGATGGCAACGCCGCGCTCTTCACCGATCGGCGGCGCGGTCGCGAGGCGCTCAGCGAACAGGCGCAGCACGTTGAAGGTGCCGATCAGATTGACATTGATGATGCGGACAAACTTCGCCAACGGATAGACGCCGTCCTTGCCGACGGTACGCTGCGAGCCGCCGATGCCGGCGCAGTTCATCAAGACGCGCGCAATGCCGTGGGCGGCTTCGGCCTTGGCAATCGCCGCCTTGATCGCCTCTTCGTCAGTCACGTCGGCATGGAGGGCAACGCCCTTCACTTCGGCGGCGACCTTTTCGGCGTTTTCCTTGTTCTGGTCGATGACGCCGATTTTCGCGCCCTTGGCGGCCATGGCGCGGGCGGTCGCGGCGCCGAGGCCGGAGCCACCGCCGGTGATGAGAACGGCTACGTCTTGCAACTGCATTTTTTGAACCTTTCCTTGGGTGTTTTCTTCTCTAGATCGGCGAACACGGAGTAGCGAATGGATATCTATTCGCTACTCACCATTCGCATCTTACTTTCGTTGAGCATCCCGCCGCAGATCAGCGCTTCCATATGCTTGATATATTCGCGGCAGACCTCGTCGGTGACGGGGCCGACGCCGGTCGCGCGCGACATCGCGTGGCGGCCGAAAAACAGGTGGTCGCAGGCGCCAACCAGGCTGGTGTAGAACATGACAGGATCGATGTTGCGGAATTCGCCGGCCTTGATGCCCTCCGCGAGCAGCCGCCGCTGGAATTCCAGGAGCGGCGCCACGAAAAACTTCGACACCTCGTCGGCCGCTTCCGTGCTGCTTTCATGCAGCAGGTAGTGGATCAGCCGGTTCATATACGGGAACTGATAATAGGCGCGGATGATGCCGCCGATATGCAGCTTGAGTTTTGCGGTCGGCGAGATCGGCTGGCTGATCAGGTATTCGAGTCCCGACATCTCGGTGGCGGCGTCGCGCGCCAGAAGCGCCAGCAACAGCCCGTCCTTGTTGCCGAAATGGTATTTTACCAGGGCGGCGTTGACGCCCGACTTCTGTGCGATGTCGGACAGCGACACCTCGATCGAGGCGCGCTCGATCATCAGCTCGCTCGCCGCGACAAGCAGCTTCTCGGCGGTGGTATTTTTACCGCTCGGGAGCCTGGTCGGTACGCTGGTATTCAACGGTGATCCCATCACTGCCTAAGGCCGGAAATCTGGCCGCACATAAGCGCATGCCGCGGCTGCACTCAAGAGTTAATTGATTGATTGACTAAATCCCGAAGCGCCCCTTAAATCCGGCCCATCTTTCAAACACCACCAACAACAAATCAGGGAGAACAGACATGGCCGAGGCCTATATCGTCGCCGCCGCGCGTACCGCGGGCGGCCGCAAGGGGGGACGTCTCGCAGGCTGGCATCCGGCCGATCTGGCCGCTTCCGTGCTGAATACGCTGGTCGATCGCTCAGGCGTCGATCCCGCCCAGATCGAGGACGTGATCATGGGCTGCGTGATGCAGGCCGGCGAGCAGTCCAACAACATCGCCCGCAACGCGGTGATGGCCTCCAGGCTTCCCGAGAGCGTGCCCGCCACCTCGGTCGACCGCCAGTGCGGCTCCTCGCAGCAGGCGCTGCATTTCGCCGCCCAGGCCGTGATGGCCGGCTCGATGGACATCGTGATCGCCGCCGGCGTGGAATCGATGACGCGGGTGCCGATGGGTCTGGCCTCGCAGCTGCCCGCCAAGAACGGCTTTGGCCACTACAAGAGCCCGGGCCTCGAGCAGAAATATCCGAACATCGTGTTCAGCCAGTTCACCGGCGCGGAAATGATGGCCGAGAAGTACGGGCTCTCCAAGGACCAGCTCGACACCTATTCCTATGAGAGCCACCAGCGCGCGATTGCCGCAACGCAAGCCGGCAAGTTCAAGGACGAAATCGTTCCGCTGCAGATCACCCGCGCCGACAACTCGACCGATACCCATCACGTCGACGAAGGCATCCGCTTCGACGTCAGCCTCGACGGCATCAAGGGCGTCAAGCTGATCGCCGAGAACGGCAAGCATACCGCGGCCAGCGCCAGCCAGATCTGCGACGGCGCGTCCGGCGTCCTGGTGGTCAACGAACGGGGCCTCAAGTCGCTCGGCGTCAAACCGCTGGCGCGGATCCATCACATGACCATGATGGGCGGCGATCCCGTGATCATGCTGGATGCCCCGCTGCACGCCACCAAGCGGGCGCTGGAGAAGGCCGGGATGTCGATCGACGACATCGACCTGTTCGAAGTCAACGAGGCCTTCGCGGCCGTGCCGGTGGCGTGGCTGAAGACGACGGGCGCCGATCCGGCACGGCTCAACGTCAATGGCGGCGCGATCGCGCTCGGTCATCCGCTCGGCGGCTCCGGCACCAAGCTGATGACCACGCTGGTCAATGCCCTCAAGCAGAACAACAAGCGTTACGGCCTGCAGACCATGTGCGAAGGCGGCGGCATGGCCAACGTGACGATCGTCGAGCGGCTTTAAAAACAAGAAAAGCGTTTGGCGACTGGCGAGCAGGGAGTGCGCTTCCTGCTCGCCATTTTCTTATTGAGGAAACACCATGACCCATCCCTTCGTCCACGCCCGCACCTATCCGAACAAGATCGCCTATCAGATGGCGACGACCGGCAAGGCGATCACCTATCGCGAACTCGACGAGCTCTCGAACCAGGGCGCGCATCTGTTTCGTTCGCTCGGTCTGAAGGCCGGCGACCACATCGCACTCCTGATGGAAAACCGCCTCGCCTTCATGGAGATCTGCTGGGCGGCGCAGCGCGCAGGTCTCTATTACACCGCGATCAGCCGCTATCTGACGCAGGACGAGATCGCCTACATCGTGAAAGACTGCGGCGCAAAAGTCTTCATCACCACGCCGAAATGCGCCGACCAGGTCAGGGGCCTCGTTGGCCAGGTAGATGGACCGCTGCTCTACATGATGGATGAGCCCGAGCCGGGCTTCCGTTCCTTTGACAGGGAAGTCGCCGCGCAGCCGGCCATGCCGATACCGGATGAAGTGGCGGGCTACGACATGCTGTATTCGTCCGGCACTACCGGGCGGCCAAAGGGCATCAAGAAGGAGTTCGAGGGCAAGGCGATCGACGTGCCGAACCCGCTCCTGAAAATTCTCTGCGCCGACATGTGCGGTATGTCGTCCGACAGCATCTATCTGTCGCCGGCGCCGCTCTATCACGCAGCCCCCTTGCGCTTCAACATGATGGCGATCACGCTCGGCGGCACCTCCATCATCATGGAGCATTTCGACGCCGAGGAATTTCTAAAACTGGTCGAGAAATACAAGGCCACGCAGTCGCAACTGGTGCCGACCATGTTCGTGCGCATGCTGAAGCTGCCGGACGAGGTGCGCACGCGCTACAATGTTTCCTCGCTGAAAGGCGCGATTCACGCCGCTGCGCCCTGCCCGGTCGACGTGAAGGCAAAAATGATCGAGTGGTGGGGACCGATCCTGATCGAGTATTACGCCGGCTCCGAAGGCAACGGCGTTACCGTCTCGACCTCGCAGCAATGGCTGACGCACCGCGGCACCGTCGGCCGCGCCGTGGTCGGCAAGGTGAAGATTTTGGACGAGAACGACGAGGAGCGTCCCGTGGGCGAAATCGGCACGGTCTATTTCGCCGATGCGCCTGCCTTCGCCTACCACAACGATCCCGAGAAGACGAAGAAGGCCTACAATGAAAAAGGCTGGTCGACGCTCGGCGACGTCGGCTATCTCGACGCGGAAGGTTTTCTCTACCTCACCGACCGCAAGAGCTACATGATCATCTCGGGCGGCGTGAACATCTACCCGCAGGAGACCGAGGACGTCCTGATCACCCATCCCGCCGTCTCCGACGTCGCCGTGTTCGGCGTGCCGAACGAGGAAATGGGCGAAGAGGTCAAGGCCGTGGTGCAGCCGCACGACATGGCAAAAGCCGGCAAGGAGCTCGAGGCCGAACTGATCGTGTTCTGCCGCAAGCATCTGTCGCCGATCAAATGCCCGAAAAGCATCGACTTCGAGGCGGAGTTGCCGCGGACGCCGACCGGGAAACTGGTGAAGCGGCATCTGCGGGACCGGTACTGGCCGAAGCCGGCGGTGAAGGGGTAGATGTCTTATCCTCCCTTGGAGGGCCCTGGAGGGGGAGCGCGCATCGCGAACAATGATCGTCAAGTCCGGGCTTGTCCCGGGCATCCACGTCTTTAGAGTCTGACGGCAAAGAGACGTGGATGGCCCGAACAAGTCCGGCCATGACGAGGAAACACAATGACCATCCTCCCCGAGATCCCGCTCCCCTCCTCCATCCGCTCCCGATACGTCGACAACATCAACGGCCTGCGCATGCACGTGCTCGAAGCCGGTTTCGAGACGCGTGGCCGGCCCTGCGTGCTGCTGCTGCATGGTTTCCCCGAACTCGCCTTCTCCTGGCGCAAGGTGATGCCGGTTCTCGCAGAAGCCGGATACCACGTGATCGCGCCGGACCAGCGCGGCTATGGCCGCACCACCGGATGGGACCCGGATTACGACGGCGATCTCGCCTCGTTCCGGCTCACCAACCTGGTGCGCGACACGCTCGGGCTGGTGTCGGCGTTCGGCTATCGCAGCGTTGACGCCGTCATCGGGCATGATTTCGGCTCTTCGGTCGCCGCCTGGTGCGCGCTGATCCGGCCCGACGTGTTTCGCTCGGTCCTCATGATGAGCGCGCCGTTCGCCGGCCCGCCATCCCTACCCTTCAACACGGTGCACGAACCCGCCAGGCCCGTCGATGATCCCATTCACCGCGACCTTGCAGCGCTGCCGCGCCCGCGAAAACATTACCAATGGTACTACTCGACGCGCGAGGCGAATGCCGACATGCACCATGCGCCGCAAGGCGTGCACGATTTCCTGCGCGCCTACTATCATCACAAGAGCGCGGACTGGAAGGACAACCAGCCCTATCCGCTGAAGTCATGGTCGGCGGACGAAATCGCAAAACTGCCGACCTATTATGTGATGGACCTCGCCAAGGACATGGCCGCGACGGTTGCGGCAGAAATGCCCTCGGCCGCCGAAATTGCCGCCAACAAATGGCTGCCGGACAGCGAGCTTGCCTTCTACAGCGCCGAGTACGAACGCAACGGATTCCAGGGCGGGCTGCAATGGTATCGCTGCGGCACCTCGGGCGCGTTTTTGCCGGAACTGCAGACCTGGTCAGGCCGCACCATCGACGTGCGCTCTGCCTTCATCTCGGGCAAGCAGGACTGGGGCACCTATCAGCGCCCCGGCGTGTACGAGGCCATGCAGAAGGCCTGCACCAACATGATCGGCAGCCATCTCGTCGATGGCGCGGGCCACTGGGTGCAGCAGGAGCAGCCCAACGAAGTGAGCTGGCTGCTGGTGCAATTCTTGCGAGGGACGAAGGCGAACGCTTAGACGAAGGCGAACCAGGCCACGCCCGGCAATTGACCGCGGCGGCAGCCAATATTAGAACTATTCTAAATTGAGAAAAGGCGCTGTCCCGTGAAGAATTTCGCCGATCTGACCGAACGCGAAGTGCTGGCTGTCGCGATCTCTTCCGAGGAGGAGGACAGCCGCATCTACATGACGTTCGCGGAAGACCTCGTGGAACGCTATCCGGATTCGGCCAAGGTGTTCGAGGAGATGGCCGAGGAGGAACGCGGCCACCGCCATCGGCTGCTGGAACTGTACGAGCAGCGCTTTGGCGCGCATCTGCCGCCGATCCGCCGCGAGGACGTCAAGGGCTTCCTGAGGCGTCGCCCGATCTGGCTGACCAAGAACCTGTCGCTCGACACCATCCGCAAGGAAGTCGAGACGATGGAGCTCCAGGCCGAGCAATTCTACATCAAGGCCGCAGAGCAGGCCGACGATGTCGGCGTGCGCCGCTTGCTCGGCGACCTCGCCGAGGAAGAAAGGGGCCACGAGAAGCTCGCAGTGAAGCTGACCGGCGAGATCCTCAGCCCGGATGTGCGCGCCGAGGAAGACAAGACGCGCCGGCGTATGTTCGTGCTGCAATATGTGCAGCCGGGGTTAGCCGGATTGATGGACGGCTCGGTCTCGACGCTGGCGCCATTGTTCGCCGCCGCCTTTGCCACGCATCAGAACTGGCAGACGTTTCTGGTGGGACTAGCCGCCTCGATCGGCGCCGGCATCAGCATGGGCTTTGCCGAAGCGCTCTCGGATGATGGCTCGCTGACGGGGCGCGGCTCGCCATGGCTGCGCGGCATCATCTGCGGGTTGATGACGACGCTCGGCGGGCTCGGCCACACTTTTCCCTATCTGGTGCCGGATTCCTGGCCGAACGCATTCTGGATCGCCACCGCCATCGCCTGCGTCGTGGTGTTCTTCGAACTATGGGCGATTGCCTTCATCCGCGCACGTTACATGGACACGCCATTCCTGCAGGCGGCATTCCAGATCGTGCTTGGCGGCGGCATCGTGCTGGCGGTCGGGATATTGATCGGCGGGGCTTAGGCCGCATCTCCGTTCGCGGTTGCGGGGTCTTCCGAGATCCGGCCGAACATCCGAAAATCATGGAACGCACCTTTGAACCATGCCTTTTGCCGCAACGTGCCTTCATACTGAAAGCCTGACTTTTCCAGCACGCGGTCGGACGCGGCATTACCGGGCATCGTCCAGGCATCGATGCGATTGAGCCTGAAGGTCTCATGCCCGCACGCGACCACGGCCCGCACCGCTTCCGTCATCAGGCCCTTGCCCCAATAATCCGGATGCAGTTCGTAGCCGATTTGGCCGCACCGCCATTTCTTCTCGAAACTGTTGAAACGGATCGCACCGGCCAGCGCCTTTGAGCCGCTGATCTCGATGATCCAGGCGCAACCCTTGCCGGACCCGTGGGCCTTGGACATCCAGCGCACGAAACGTTCGACCTGCGTCATGGACGGCGCATCGGGCCAATTGGAAAAACGCGTTACGTCGGGAACCGACAATAGCGCCCGAAACGCGGGGACATCCTTTGGCGTCGCGGCCCGCAAGGTCAGACGCCTGGTGGACAACACGGGAAATCTCCGGCGCGCCGTAGGTGGCATGGTTTCCTCTCGTCAATTTACTTCGCAGACGTTCCAGACGATTGATCTCATCGGCCCGCGCTGTTTTCATTTTCGTTGATCGGGAGACTAGCGTGCAAACGCCGCCTTCGCCAAGCGGCTAGCAACATGGCGTGCTCGCCGCTGTACAGCCATTGCTCTTGCCGCGCGTGCACAAACTGAGCATCATCCGCGCCGCATCGAAAGACAGAGCGGGAGTACGCCTTGGCCAAATCGCAATGGAGCTTCAAGACCGCCGTTGAATTGTCGGCAGCCCTCGCTGCCAAAAAGGTTTCAGCCGTCGAACTGGCAGAGGACGCCATCGCCCGGATCGAGCGGCACGACGCGAAGATCAATGCGATTTGCGTTCGCGATTTCGAGCGCGGCCTTGCCGCGGCCCGCGCCGCCGATGCCGAACTCGCACGCGGCGTGAAGAAGCCGTTGCTCGGCCTGCCCGTGACGCTCAAGGAATCCTATAACGTCGCGGGATTGCCGACGACATGGGGGATTCCGACGCAGAAGGATTTTACGCCGAGGGAAGACGCGTTGCCGGTCTCGTGGGTCAAGGATGCCGGCGGGGTCATCCTCGGCAAGACCAACGTCCCGCTTGGGCTCGCCGACTGGCAGAGCTACAACGAGATCTACGGCACCACCAACAACCCCTTTGATCTCGGCCGCACGCCCGGCGGCTCCTCCGGTGGATCGTCGGCGGCGCTCGCGGCGGGCTATGGACCGCTGTCGCTCGGCTCCGACATCGGCGGCTCCTTGCGCGTGCCGGCGTTTCATTGCGGTGTCTACGCGCACAAGCCGACGTTCGACCTCGTCGCCATGCGCGGCCACACGCCGCCGCCACTGCCGCCGCTACCCTCCACGCGCGACCTCAGCGTGATCGGGCCGATGGCGCGCGGCGCGGCCGACCTGTCGCTGTTGCTCGACGTGATCGCGGGGCCCGACCCGCTCGAATCCGGCAAGGCCTATAGCCTCACGCTGCCGCCGCCGCGTCACACGGAGATGAAGAATTTCCGCGTGCTCTTGCTCGACACCGATCCGGTAATGCCGACCGACAGTGTGGTGCGCGGCACGCTGGAAACGCTTGCCGGAAATCTCACCAAGGCCGGCGTCAAGATCGACCGCACCAGTCCGCTGCTGCCTGATTTCGCCGCATCAAGCCGGCTCTACATGCGGATGCTGATGTCGTTCCTTGCGGCCTCCTTTGCGCCAGAAGCCTACGCCGGCGCGCTGGCGGCCGCCGCGTCGCTGCCCGCCGAAGACATAAGCCTCGCCGCCGAGCGCCTGCGCGGCATTACGCTCAGCCACCGCGACTGGTTGATGGCCGATGGCGGACGCTCCCGGCTGCGCGCGCAATGGCGCGAACTTTTCAAGACCTATGACGTGGTGATCTGCCCGATCATGCCGACGCCGGCCTATCCGCACGATCATTCCGACGACCAGGAGAAGCGCCGCATCAGGATCGACGGCAAGGATTACGTCTATCCCGACCAGCTTTCCTGGCCCGGCATCGCCACCTTGCCCGGCCTGCCCTCCACCGCGATCCCGACCGGCTTTGCGCCGGATGGACTGCCGGTCGGCGTACAGATCGTCGGCCCCTGGCTGGAAGACCGCACGCCCTTGAAGCTGGCGGAACTGATCGAGCAGGAATTCGGCGGGTTCAAGCCGCCGCCGATGTTTGATGATTAGAGATTCCCCGGGCCGGGAGGTGCGCGAAAATACACCTCCTCGCCGTGAGGGTGAAGCGGTATCGTTGATAGCGCCATGCGGACTTTCATACGAAGCGTCATCGCCGTTGTTGCCGGCTTCCTGCTGATGTGGCCGCTTGGCTATGCCTATGCCACACTCAGCTGGCCAACATTCCACTTGTGGGGGCTGATGCATGGCACCTTTGTCGCGGCTTGGCCGACCCTGTCGATCCTGGCATTCTTGTCACTGGGGTATCTGCCGCTTTTCCGGCGCATCGACGACACAGCGCTTCTGATCGCCGGCCTTGTTTGGGGTCTGTTGCTGGCCAGCGCTTTCAACATCCGCCATGCTCTCGGCTTTGAGATCGCCTATGGCCTGTTCGGCGCCACGACCGTTGTCGTTGCAGTACTCTGCACCTTTGCCAAACACCGGCTCCGCCTGGCGTTGCTCGTGATATCACCGCTTGTTTTCCTGAACCTGGATCTTCTGCTGGCACCACCGGCGCTTGAACAATTCCTGTCTCGAGCCATCTTTGATCTCAAGGGGCTCTTGCCGCCAGTCGCATTCTCGCTTGCGGGTTACGTGCTTGGTTCGCTCGCCCGCGTCGCGATCAATCGCTCGCCGAGAACGGCGTGACGGATGCTCTGCAGTTGAGGAACAAGAACCGGAGGAAATCATGAACAACGACCTCGCCGAGCTGACAGAGCTCAACCACGACTATGTCGCGTCCGTGCAGAATTCCGACGTCAAGCGCTTTGACGAAATCCTCGCAGCCGATTTCTACTGCTCTAATCCCGACAAGTCGCTGGTCGATCGCGCCGCGTTCCTACGACAGACCGCAAAGCCGGTCGCGATCAAGAACCTGCGCGCGGAAGACGTGAAGATCAGAATCCTCGGCGACTTCGCCATCATTCACGCAGCGACGAGCTACACCACGCCGGATGGCCAACAGGCGCACGGCCGCTATACCGATTGCTGGGCCAAGCAGAACGGCAAGTGGCTCGCAGTGTCAGCGCATGTGACGCGGTAATAACGCCCGTCATTCCGGGGCGCGCGCCAGCGCGAACCTCAGATGCGCAATTGCGCATTGGGGAATCCAGAGGTCGTGGCGCGAGATTCTCAGGTGCGCAATTGCGCACCATAGTTCAGCCCTGCGGGCTGCCCCGGAATGACGACCGTCAACTATCAAACATGATCACGCTGCGCAGCGTCTTGCCGGCCTTCATGTTGGCAAAGCCCTCATTTATCTCGGAGAGCTTCAGCTTGGCCGAGATCCAGTCTTCCAGATGCAGCTTGCCGCGCATGTAGAATTCGACCAGGCGGGGCATGTCGACGCGGAAATGGTTGGAGCCCATCGACGACCCCTGGATCCGGCGCTCCCTGAGGAAGTCGAAGCCATGCAGCTCGATCTTCTGGCCGAACGGGATCATGCCGACGATGGTCGCGGTGCCGCCGGCCGCCAGCATGGCAAAGGACTGCTCGGCGGTTTCCTTGCGGCCCAGCACCTCGAAGGAGTGATGCACGCCGCCGCCGGTGAGTTCGCGCACCTGCTGCACGACGTCGCCGCGGGAGGGATCGACGATATCAGTAGCGCCGAGCTTGGTGGCAAGCTGCAATTTCACCGGGTTGGTATCGATCGCGATGATGCGGCCGGCGCCCGCGATCGCAGCCCCATTGATCGCGGCCATGCCGACACCGCCGCAACCGATCACGGCGACCGTCTCTCCGGCCTGGACCTTGGCGGTGTTCACCACCGCGCCATAGCCGGTGATGACGCCGCAGCCGATCAGCGCCGCCAGCTCCAGCGGCATGTCCTTCCGGATTTTGACGATGGCGTTTTCGTGCACCAGCATCTGCTCGGCGAAGGACGAGAGGTTGAGGAACTGATGGAGCTTCTCATCACGCGCCCAGGACAGCCGGTTGGACTGGCCGGGCAGCATTTTTACTGTCGTGTCGGTGCAGAGCACCGTGCGGCCGGTGGTGCAGTTGTCGCAGGTGCCGCAGAACACCGACAGGCAGGTCACGACGTGATCGCCGGGTTTCACATAGGTGACGTCGGAACCGACCATTTCGACGACGCCGGCGGATTCATGGCCAAGCACGGCCGGCAGCGGATGCGGATACAGACCCTCCATGAAATGCAGGTCGGAATGACAGAGGCCGGCGACGCGCGTGCGGATCAGGACTTCGCGCGGGCCGGGATTTGGCACGCTGACATCCTCGATCACCAGCGGCTTGTTGACTTCATGCAGGACGGCGGCCTTCATCGGGTACTCCCTGTAATTTATGTTATTTTGAACCAGAACTAACGGCAGCCTACGCCGCGACGAGCAATTCGCCAACCTCGGCCATGCCGACGTTGCGCTCGCCGAGCAAATGATCGGTGATGGCGCGCTGCGTCGCGTTTTCCGCAAGCCGGAACGGGTCGCCCGCCGCAACGCGGTGGTCAACCACCATGCGCGACAGCAATAGCCGCTTGGCATCGCCGCGCATTTCGTGGATGCGACCGCCCTCCCAGGCCAGCGCGACCGCGCTGGCGACATGATAGAGCAGGCTGGTGGCGCGCCGCGCATCGCCCTCATTGTCGCTCCGGCTGGCCACTTCGCGCGCGAAGCCGACGGCGCGGTCGGTCAAGTCCCGCAGGCGGTCGCGCCAGGCCTGCGGCACGTTGGCGCTGTCGTCGAGACGGGCGTGCAGGTCCGCCGCCAACGCCGCATCGGCACCGTGACGACCGACCGCGCGCGTCAGCGCATCGATCGCGACGATGTTGCCGGTGCCTTCCCAGATCGATCCGAGATGGGCATCGCGCAGCAGCCGCGCAGTGGCGAATTCCTCGATATAGCCGATGCCACCGCGCATCTCCAAGGCATCGCCGCAGACTTTTCGTGCATCGCGCGTCGCGCGGAATTTCAGGGTCGGCGTCAGGATCCGCAGCAGCGCCGCCGCATCCTGGCTGCCGGCCTCCGCCCGATCGAGCGCATCTGCCGTGAGAAAACTCACCGACAGCGCCTGCTCGGTCGGCAGCATGATCTTCATCAATTGCCGGCGCGCCAGCGGCAAGTCGACGATACGCTGGCCGAACACCACGCGATTTTTCGCGACCGTCATCGCGTCATGATACGCGCGCCGCATCAGCGCGGTGGATTTGACGCCATTACTAAGCCGCGAGGAATTGACCATCTCGGCCATCTGTACAAAACCGCGATCGAGCTTGCCGACCGCATAGGCAATCGCACCCTCGAACTTGATCTCGCCGGATGCCATCGAACGGGTGCCGAGCTTGTCCTTCAGGCGAACGATCCGATAGTGGTTTTGCGAGCCGTCGTCGAGGTGCCGCGGCATCAGGAACAGCCCGACGCCGCGCGTGCCGGGACCTGCTCCCTCGGGCCGCGCCAACAGCATCACCACCTTGGCATCGGCATTGGAGCAGAACCACTTTTCGCCATAGAGCCGCCAGTGGTCGCCTTCCTGCACGGCTTTCGTCGTCAGCGTGCCGACGTCGGAGCCGCCCTCCTTCTCGGTCATGAACTGGCCGCCCTGGGTGAGTTTGCTCATGTCGGTCTGGGTCAGGCCGTCCAGATACTTCGCCTTTAGCGCTTCGCTGCCGAAATTGTTGAGTAGTTTGGCACAGCCGTCGGTGACGTTGATCGGACAGCCCATGCCGAACTCGGTCTGATTGAACAGGAACGTGAAGGCGTGCTTGGCCACCACAGGGTATTTGTCCGGCCAGCCCATGATGCCCTTGCGGATCGACAGCGCGTGAATGCCGAACTCGCCGAACGCGGCTTTTTCCAGTTCGCGATAGGCCGGGTGATATTCGATGTATTGGGTATCGCGGCCGAACTTGTCGCGCTGGTGCAGCACCGGCGTGTGGCGGTCGGCGAGCCGCGCGCATTCGTCGAGATAGCCGCCGGCCAGCTCGCCGAGGCGATCGAGATGCGGCTCGATATGGCGGAACAATGCATCAGGGAGATGCAAGCGAAGCAGATCCGTCAATGCCGGATCGGCCCGGTAGAAATTCATTCCCGTCGTATCAGGCGCGAGCAATCCCGGCTGATTGACTGCCGCTGATGCACGGTCCTGCATAAGTGGATGCATTTTTAGCCCTTGTCCGTTCCGCCCCATATTGATCATCTACCGATAGCGCAGGCGGACGCGCCGTCAACAACCATCATTGGAGGACCGCCCCATGGCGGACGGATACCGCATCATCGGCACCGGGATGTCGTTGCTATTTCCGCTGCAAGGACATTCGGCTCCAATGGATTTTTGCGAAACGCAGCCGACGGGTGCGATCTCGAGCCTATCCTCGCCTCCTCGGGTTGCCTTGCGAGATTGCGCGCCTAGATACCAAGTCTTGACCACCGGAGGACCGCGCCCATGGAATCGCCAAAATACAAGATTGCCCTGATCGTCGGTGCCGGCGAAGGATTGAGCGCATCGCTGGCGCGGTTGCTCGCGCGCGAAGGCATTAAGGTTGCCCTCGCCGCACGCAAAATCGAAAAGCTCGGCGCGCTCTGCACCGAGACGGGCGCTCGCGCCTTTGCCTGCAATGCGACCGAAGCCGAGGAGGTCGAGCGTCTGTTCGGCATGGTCGAGCGTGAGATCGGCACACCCGATATCGTCGTCTACAACGCCAGCGGGCGGGTGCGCGGCGCCTTTACTGATCTGGTGCCGGCGGATGTTGCGCAGGCGATTGCGGTTTCCGGTTTCGGCGGCTTCCAGGTGGCGCAGCAGGCGGCGCTCCGTATGCTGCCGAACAAGCACGGCGCGATCCTGTTCACCGGCGCCTCCGCCAGCGTCAAGGGCTATCCGCAATCGGCGCCGTTTGCGATGGGCAAATTCGCGCTACGCGGGCTCGCCCAGAGCATGGCGCGCGAATTGTCGCCGCAGGGTATTCATGTCGCGCATTTCGTCATCGACGGCGGCATCCGCAGCGCGGCGCGTAGCGAGCCGGCCGACCGGCCGGACTCGATGCTCGATCCGGATGCGATTGCATTGAGCTACTGGAGCGTACTGCAGCAACCGCGCAGCGCCTGGACCTGGGAGGTCGAACTGCGTCCGTGGGTGGAGAAGTTTTAACAACCAATGCCGTCATTCCGGGGCGATGCGAAGCATCGAACCCGGAATCTCGAGATTCCGGGTCTGGTCCTTCGGACCATCCCGGAATGACGGGGCTAACAACAACTGGGGGACACATGACCACCGAAACCAAAATCGACACCGGCACCGACGAACTGCTCTGCGTGATCCGCGACCGCGTCGCCATCATCACGCTGAACCGTCCCGAGGCGCGCAACGCGATGTCGGATAATCTGACCCCGGCCTTGCGCAACATGATCAAGGCCTGCGGTGAGAATCCCGATGTCGGCGTGTTGCTGCTCACTGGCGCGGGCACCGCGTTCTGCGCCGGCGGCAACGTCAAGGGCATGGGGGCGAATCGCGACAAGACTAAGCTCGCAATGTCCCATGACGAGCGGGTCGCCGATCTGCAGGAGCGACAGCGTCTCCTGACCGGCGCGCTAGTCTCGGTGCGCAAGCCGACCATTGCCGCCCTGCCCGGCCCCGCGGTCGGCGCCGGGCTCGCTCTGGCGATGGCCTGCGACATGCGAATCGCCGCGCAATCGGCATTCCTTTCCACCGGCTACCTCAAGGTGGGTCTGAGCGGCGATTATGGTATCGCCTGGCTCCTGACACGATTGGTCGGCACGTCGCGGGCACGAGAATTGATGTTCACTTGCGACAGGGTCGATGCGGCCAGGTGCGAGGCGATCGGCTTGGTGAACCGCGTGGTCCCCGACGACAGGCTGCACGCGGAGGCCTTCGCGCTCGCTAAATCGATCGCCGAAGGACCGACGATCGCGATCCGCTACATGAAGGACAATCTGGACGAAGCCTTGATGTTCGATTTCGCCACAGCGCGCGATCATGAGGCCGAGCGCATGATCCGAGCCCAGGTGACAGCCGACCACAGGGAGGCCGCGCAGGCCTTCATCGACAAGCGCAAACCGGTGTTCAGGGGAAGTTGAGCGGCGCCGTAGCCCGGATGAAGCGGAGCGCGCTGTCAGGAGAAAATAGCCCGGTTCTGGTACGGCCAGAACCGGGCTCAGTCGTCAAGCCGCAAGCGAGGACATTGCGCTGGGAGAGACGGCGGCAAGCCGCCAACTGGCGCATGGGATTTCCTGCGGTTCGACATGGACCTGCTTCTGGAAGCGCGTCAGCTTCCAGTCGCCGGGGGTATTGGTGAAGGCGTAGCCGGCCTTGCGAGCGAGCGCGATCATCGCGTCATTGGAGCGCAGCGTGTCGCCGAACACGCGCGCGGCACCGAATGAAGCCGCGCGGCATTCCAGATTCTTCAACAGCGCCTTGCCGATGCCATGACCCTGCCAGCGGTCGTCGATCGACAGGCCGAATTCGATCGAGGCGGTTTCGCTGTCAAAGGCATACCGCGCTTCGCCGACGATGGTCTCGCGGCCGTCAATTAGCATGGTCGCGATCACGCTGAACCGGTCAGCCTCGCCGACATGGATGAAGCGATCGAGTTCGGATGGCGGCAGTTCGCTGGCCGCGCCGAGAAAACGGTTGTAGCGGGAGCGCGTCGTCAGCGAGCGGAAATAGTTCTGCAGCGCCCCGGCATCGCGCGGCTCGACGAAGCGCACGGTCACAGCCTCGCCGTGCCGTGAACGCAGCACGTCAGAATATTGTTTGAGATCGTCGAGGCGCATCGTGCTCATGGGTCGCTCCCGCGGAGCTCAGGAAAATTGGCCGGCGTCCCCGTGATCAGGCGACGCCGGCCTGGCTGCCATCTAGGCCCGCCAGAACGGCTTTTCGGTCTCGTAGGCGATGTCGCTCCAGGAGATGCCGATGTCATGGAGTTCCCGCTCGGACCACTGGGCCAGCTCGCGACGTGACCGGTAGCGCTGCCGCCAGAGATTTAGGGTTTCGGCCACCTGGGTCAAAAAGCCAGTACCATGATGATTTATCATCGATTCATGCGTGTAAGTGGACATTCTCAGCTCCTATAGTAATCTGTTGCCGCGAATATCTGTCCTATTAGAGCCATTCACAAACGACACTTTGTACCGTTTCGGATGATATAAGCTCATGTATCTGGGGACCGCTGAATGACCGCCAGGCTGCCGTCGCTGAATGGATTGCGGGCATTTGAGGCCGCCGCCCGGCATTTGAGCTTCACTCAGGCGGCGTCCGAGCTGAATGTCACGCAGACCGCGATCAGCCATCAGATCAAGCGGCTGGAGGAAGAGCTCGGCGTTCGCCTGTTCATCCGCCAGAACCGTTCGCTGACGCTGACGCAGCAGGCGCAGGAATATCTCCCCGGCATCCGCGCCGCGTTCAACGATCTCAGGCTTGCGACCGACCGCCTGCTGCGCAAGGACGACGACCATGTGCTGACGGTCTCGACACTGGCCTCGCTCGCCGCCAAATGGCTGTTGCCGCGGCTGACCGCCTTTCAGGAAGCCCATCGCGGCATCGACGTGCGCATCACCACCTCGACCAACCTGGTCGACTTCCAGCGCGACAATGTCGATGCCGGAATCCGCTACGGCCGCGGCCAATGGCCGGGCGTTCGCGCCGACTGGCTGATGGCGGACGAACTCTTCCCGGTCTGCAGCCCGGCGCTGCTTGAAGGCAACAAACCGCTGAAATGCCCCGAGGACCTCCGGGATCACGTGCTGCTGCATACCAGCAACATCAACAGCGACGACTGGCGGCTGTGGCTGACGGCGGCCGGACTGCCGGCCGATTTTTCGAAACAGCCGGGCGTCACTTTCGACCTGATCTTCATGACGGTACAGGCTGCGATTGACGGCCTCGGCGTCGCGATGGGCCGCACCGCCTATGTGCAGGAAGATATCGCCAAGGGCCGGCTGGTGGTTCCGTTCAATATCGCGCTGCCGACCGACGCCGGGTTCTATCTGGTCTCGCCCGCGGGACGAACCGATCCGCCAAAGCTGTCGGCCTTCCGGCAATGGCTGCTTGCGTCCGTGCAGAACAAGCCCTGACGCAACAGATATTTCGAAATGCGAATTGCATGCGACATCGTCGCATGACGCCACCCTCCGGAACGCACGAGACGCGTGACGCGGCCTCTTCAGCAGGCTAGAAAAACGCCGGGGCGGATGGACTTGCCCGGCCGGGCGCCGGTTTGATTTCCATGCCAACAACGATAACAAGAGCGCATGGTCGATCTCACTCAAAAATTCGATGTGCTTGTCATCGGCGGCGGCAACGCCGCTTTGTGCGCCGCGATCAGCGCACGGCGCGCGGGCGCCTCCGTGCTGGTGCTGGAGGGCGCGCCAAAGTTCTATCGCGGCGGCAACACCCGCCACACCCGCAACATGCGTTGCGCGCATGATGCCGCTACCGGGATTCTCACCGGCCCCTATACGGAAGAGGAGTTCTGGGACGATCTGTTGCGCCTGACCGGCGGGCAGACCGACGAGGAACTGGCAAAGTTCATGATCGCCGAGTCCAAGGACATCCTGAACTGGATCGTCGAACAGGGCGTGCGCTGGCAGCCCTCGCTCGGCGGCACGCTAAGCCTTGGTCGCACCAATTCGTTCTTCCTCGGCGGCGGCAGGGCGATGCTGAATGCGCTTTATCTCACTGCCGAAAAACTCGGCGTCGAGATCGTCTACGATGCCGAGGTGACTGACCTTGAGATCGAGGACGGCATGTTCTTGTCCGCAAAGCTGAAGCAGCCGATCGATGGCGCCTCCGAAATCCGCGCTTCGGCGCTGGTCGCCGCCGCCGGTGGATTTGAAGCCAACATCGAATGGCTCAAGGAATACTGGGGCGATGCCGCCGACAACTTCCTGATCCGCGGCACGCCCTATAACCGCGGCTCCATTCTTAAGCTCCTGCTCGACAAGGGCGTGCAGGACATCGGCGATCCCACCCAATGCCATGCGGTCGCGATCGACGCCCGCGCGCCGAAATTCGACGGCGGCATCATCACCCGGCACGACTCGGTCGTGTTCGGCATCGTCGTCAACAAGCACGCCCAGCGCTTCTACGACGAGGGCGAAGACATCTGGCCGAAGCGCTACGCGATCTGGGGCCGGCTGGTGGCCGCCCAGCCGGATCAGATCGCTTACATCATTTTCGATTCCACCGTTGTCACCAGCTTCATGCCGACGCTGTTTCCGCCGATTGCGGGTACAACGCTTGCCGAGCTCGCCGATAAGCTCGGGCTCGAACCGGCCGGGCTGGAGAAAACGGTGACCGATTTCAATGCCGCGGTGCAGCCCGGCACCTTCGACCACACCATCCTCGACGACTGCCGCACCGAAGGCATCACGCCGCCGAAGACCCATTGGGCGCGCAGGATCGAGACGGCGCCTTTTCTCGCCTATCCGGTGCGGCCCGGCATCACTTTCACCTATCTCGGCACCCGCGTGAACAAGCAGTCGCGCATGGTGATGAAGGACGGCAAGCCTTCCGCCAACATGTTCGCGGCCGGCGAGATCATGGCCGGCAACGTGCTCGGCAAGGGATATGCCGCCGGCATCGGCATGACCATCGGCAGCGTGTTCGGCCGCGTGGCGGGACGGGAAGCGGCGAAGAATGCGAAGAACTAGATGCCTTCGAGACCTGAGGGAGGATTCATGACACGCCTTGTGATTATTTCTGCAGTAGCGGTTCTGATCAGCACGACGCTCGCCAACGCCGCCGAGCCGATTGCGCTGCGCGACATGGGCTCGTTCCATGTCGGCGGGCGGCTGGTCGAGATTTCCGGCAAGCCGGTGAAGGAAGTCACCTTCACGCCCGGCGGCGTGCCGGCGAAGGTTGACCCCAACGGCACCTATCAGGTCGAGCAGATGTATGTGCAGTATTTTCTGCCCGCCAACGAGAAGGGCGCCTATCCGCTGCTGATGTGGCACGGCGGCGGGTTGACTGGCGTCACCTACGAGACGACGCCGGACGGACGCGAGGGCTGGCTGAACTATTTCCTGCGCAAGGGCTGGGCCGTCTATAATTCCGACGCGGTCGAGCGCGGCCGCGCCGGCTGGGCGCAATACCCCGACATCTTCAAGAGCGAGCCGGTGTTCCTCACCACCGCCAATCCGTTCGAGCGTTTTCGCATCGGCGACGGCGCGGGCTCCTATGATCCCGATCCGGCCAAGCGCACGCTGATGCCGGGCAGCCAGTTTCCGAACGACGGTTACGAGAATTTCGTCAAGCAGAACGTGCCGCGCTGGACCACCACCGATGACGCGATCATCGCCGCCTATATCGCCGAGATCGACCGCGTCGGCCCTTCCATCATCCTGTTCCACAGCCAGGCCGGCAGTTTTGGCTTCAAGGTGGCGCAGGCGCGGCCCGACAAGGTCAAGGCCTTGATTGCGATCGAGCCCGCCGGCCTCGGCGATCCCGCCAAGGTCGATACCTTGAAAAACATCCCGACGCTGATCGTCTATGGCGACTACATCGAGAAGGATTCGCGCTGGCCG
The DNA here is from genome assembly GCF_003062295.1 of Bradyrhizobium algeriense. Taxonomy (GTDB): domain Bacteria; phylum Pseudomonadota; class Alphaproteobacteria; order Rhizobiales; family Xanthobacteraceae; genus Bradyrhizobium; species Bradyrhizobium algeriense. The sequence goes on from NZ_PYCN01000001.1 coordinate 213,560, forward strand.
AAAATCCGCGCCAACGGCATCGCCTTTGCGGACGCCGTCAAGGCCGCCGGCGGTAGCGTCGATGTCGTCGACCTGCCGCAAGCCGGCATCAAGGGTAATTCGCACATGGTGATGATGGACAAGAACAATGCCGAGGTCGCCGCCCTGATCCAGAAATGGCTCGAGGGCAAGGGGCTGACGAAGTAAGCGGGCCGGCGCGAGCGCAGGAAGCAACAGATGCACGGAACGCGAATTCTGGAGGAAGCCGACCGGCTGATGACGGTCTGCAATTCCTGCCGCTATTGCGAGGGGCTCTGCGCGGTATTTCCGGCGATGGAAATGCGCCGGGCGTTTTCCGATGGCGACCTCAACTACCTCGCCAATCTCTGCCATTCCTGCGGCGCCTGCTACACCGACTGCCAGTTCTCGCCGCCGCATGAATTCGACGTCAATGTGCCGAAGACGCTGGCCGTGGCGCGTGCCGAGTCCTACGCGGCCTATACGTGGCCCCGCGCCTTCTCCGGCGCCTTCGCGCGCAACGGGCTCGTCATCAGCCTCGTTGCCGCGCTCAGCGTCGCCGCGTTCATCTTCGGCTTCGCGGCGCTGAACGACCGGCAGGTGCTGTTTGGCACCCACACCGGGCCGGGCGCGTTCTACAAACTGATGCCGCACAATGCGATGGCGGCCCTGTTCGGCGCGGCGTTCCTGTACGCGATCGTCGCGCTCGTGAAGGGCGTGCGCGCGTTCTGGCGCGACATCGGCGAGCCCGTGGGCATGAAGACCGATATCGGCGCTCTGTTGCAAGCGATCCGTGATGCCGGCGAGTTGCGCTACCTCGACGGCGGCGGGGTCGGCTGCTTCAACGAGGACGACCGCCCGACCGATCGCCGCAAGCTTTATCACCATTTCACCTTCTACGGTTTTGTCCTTTGCTTCGCTGCGACCTGCGTCGCGACGCTGTATCATTATCTGCTGGCGCGCGAGGCGCCGTATGCATGGTGGGATCTGCCGGTCGTGCTCGGCACGCTCGGCGGTATCGGGCTGCTGATCGGGCCGGTCGGCTTGCTCACTGAACGATGGAAGCGCGATCCCGTGCTGGTCGATGAAGCGCGCTACGGCATGGATATCGCGTTCATCGTGATGCTGTTTCTTACCAGCCTGACCGGCATGGCATTGCTGATCCTGCGCGAGACGGCGGCAATGGGGCCGCTGCTGGCGCTGCATCTCGGCGTGGTGTTCTCGCTGTTCGTCACCATGCCCTACGGCAAGTTCGTGCACGGCATCTATCGTTTCGTCGCGCTGGTGCGTTATGCGATGGAGCGGAAGGCGATGGGGCATATCTGACTTCGTCGTTGCGAGCGAAGCGAAGCAATCCATGGCGCGGCATGCGGAGAGGTGGATTGCTTCGCGGAGCCTGTCATCGGGCGCGCATTCGCGCGACCCGTTGGCTCGCAATGACGGCGAGAGTTCGTAGGGTGGGCGAAGCGAGAACAAGCAAAGCGCACGTTCATTCACATTGCGGTTACTCGGGGACCGAACTTTTCAGCCGCACCCCCGAACCGGTTTTCGTCTGGCGTCGTCGAACTCCTGTGCGAGCCATTCCGGCATCGCCCAATGAAGGAATGGAGAGTACAGATGTCGATGAAGTTAATGCTGTCTGCGGCAGCCTTGGTCGCGCTCGGCGCGACGAGCGCCGTGGCCGCCCCCGCTTTCGTGGCGGGCCCGTACTGCGAGCAGGCGGTGTCGCGGCAGGCTTGCAGCAATCATATCATCTATGTGGAGCAGCTTCGCGCCCGCAGCCGCCGCGACATTTCACTGAGCTACATGAGGAATCTCGATCCGCGCGAAAACCAGGCGCTGCGTGATGCCGGCGGAGGTGGTGGCGGAGGTGGCGGAGGTGGCGGCGGCGGTGGCCGATAAATAATACCGACCTCGCAATGCGTGATGGCGGATTAGCGCCGTAGGGTGGGCAAAGGCGCAATTGCGCCGTGCCCACCATTCCATCAACAGCGTTTGCCTTGAATGGTGGGCACGCTTCCGCCTTCGCCCGTTGAGCTACGGCGGACAAGTCGCTTTGCCCACCCGACGACATCCATTGCTCAATCCGCTCACACACCATCCTCAGCCGTTGATTCGATTCACCGCAACGTGACTGCTTCGCGCATTTGCACGGGAAGGTGCTAATTAATGCACGAATGCGCGCTATTTGGTCTGGCATTAGCGCTTACCAGTACCTATCTGTGAATCAGGAAGGAAATTCGCCCCAAGGACAACTCCTATAATGGAGCCATCTAATGGCGAATGTTCTAACCACTGGGGCCTGGCTTTCTGCTCCGACCAAAAAACCCTCATTTTTTGCACGATTATTGCGCGCCCACGCCGAGTCCAATCAGCGGCGGGCCGACCGCGTTGTTGAGGCGTATATTGCTGCCCACGGGCTGCAGAAGCTGTCTGATGATGCAGAGCGGCAAATCAGTCGCTTGCTTGTCAAGCCGGGCCAATAGCCATGGTCACACTCATCCTCATGCACTTGGCAACCAAGCTCGCCCGTTTTGGCAACGAGGTTGGTGAAACGTGGCGCGAAACGCAGCGGCTTCGTCGCACCCTTGCCGGCCCAATAGAGGAGTAAGCGAAAGCGCAGGGTGAGCAAGGGCGCAGAAGCGCCGTGCTCCACCATCGCGCATACGCTCTGGGCGCCTGGAGCCCGTCATCACTGCGCGAGCGCAATTGCGCTCGTCGAGGGGCGCGCATTCGTGCGCCCCGGTGGCTTTTCTACGCTGTGCGCATCGCCATCCGGCGATCCGCAACCGCTCGCACCCGCTTCAGTATCGCTCCACGATCTGCTCGAGCTTCCTGCTGAGCAACCAGGACAGGCCGAGGAACGCGACCAGCATCACGATGCCCAGGCCCGAAGAGGCATTGTTGATGGACGTCTCGGAGAATTGACCGAAGGCATAGCCGGCCGAGACAACGACGCCGGACCAAAGGCCGGCAGCTGCGAAGTTGAGCGCGAGGAATGTGGACCAGGGCAGCCGCGATATGCCGTAGGCAAATCCCGCGAGCCCGCGGATGCCATGCGGGAAACGATGAAACAGGATCATCCAGACATAGTGGCGGTCCGTCAGGCGGACGACGGTATTCACGGGGCGCTCGAACCGCGGAAAACGAAGGAGCAAGCGGGCGCCGTAGCGCCGCCCGATCCAGAAACGAATGACGTCGCCGGCGAAACTGCCGAACCAGCAGATCACGATGAGCGTGCCAAGACCCAGCGCGCCCGAATGCGCCGCATAGCCTGCGAACAGCGCAAGCAGCAGGCTATGCGAGGCCGCATAGGCAAACATGAAACTGTAGGCCGCATCGCCATGCTGACGTATGAGGTCGAGGAACGAGGTCAGATCCGTCGGAAACAGCAATGTAAGCCCAACCACTCATGTGAATATTTTCCCCCAGATGAGTGGGTTCGGCCTGAACGCTAGCACTCCGCGGAAGGCCACGGAAGCCAATAGGCCGGCCTACGGCCGGCAGTTTTGCACGCCGAGCGTGTTTGCAAGCGAGGCGAGTCGTACAACGGGTTAGGGACGCGTACCTATCAATCGAGCTTGATCGATGCGGCTTGATCGATGTCCGCCACGCCCCGATCGCGGTCAAATTCCGCAGCGCAGCGAATAACGCGATGGCCAGGAGCGACCGCCCGTTCGATCTCATCGCAAATCGGCACCGAAGATCATATCAGGGACAAGCAAGACCAGTGAGGGGACAAAGATCAGTATCAAGGTCACCACGGTGACGGCGATCAAGAACGGCGTCGAGTCCCGGGTGTACTCATTGATAGGACAACGCAGCACCTGGCAGGTGACGAACATGGCGGCGCCGACGGGCGGCGTGTAGTTTCCGATCGTGGCAGCAATAATGAACACGAGCCCGAAATGGACCGGATCAATCCCGTACTTCGTCACCAGCGGAAGGAAGATGGGCGTCAGCATGATGATGAGCACCGAGCCTTCCATGAAGGTGCCGGCGATCAGGATGAAGAGCACGATGAGCACCATTACAACGTGCGCGGTTTCCGTCACACCCAGCATCCAATCGGAAATCACCTCGGGTATTCGCTCAAACACGATGCCGTAACCAAAGATGGCCGAGAGCGCGAGCAGGAACATCACGGCCCCGACATCGACCAGGCTGCCCTCAATGGCTTCACAGAAACCCGCGAACGTCAGCATCCGGTAAGCGAAGAACCCCACCGCCACCGCATAGATGACCGCGAAGGCTCCAATTTCCGATGGCGTGAAGATGCCGTAACGCAATCCCGCCAACAGCATGATGGGAAACAGGATCGCCCAGATGCCACCCCACGACGCCAGCAGGATTTCACGCCCAGTCGCCCGCGTCTCGCGTTCCGGCCCGTAGCCGCGGCGGTGGGCGGTGATGGCAATCGCAACGGCGAGAGCTGCCCACAGCATGAGGCCCGGAATAATGCCGGCGGCAAACAGCCGTCCGATCGAGACCTGGCCGACTGTGCCATACAGGATGAAACCGATCCCGGGGGGAATGATTGGCGCCAGCAGAGAACCGTACGAAACCACGCCGGCCGCATAGCCGCGGGCATAGCCGCGCTTGAGCATCTGCAAACCGATGATGCGGGCATTCATGGCGGCGTCGGCAATCGAGGATCCCGTCACCCCGCTCATCAGCGTTGAGAGTGCAATAGAGGTCTGCGCCAGACTGCCGTGCATTCTTCCTGTCAGCACCGTGGCCAGCTTGAGCAGGTTGGTCGTGATGCCGGAGTTGTTGAGAAAATTGCCGGCGAGGATAAAAAGCGGAACCGCGAGCAGCGCGAAATTCTGCGTCTCGGTTACCGTTACCTGTATCGGGATTGTTGCCGGCAGTTCCGGATGCTGGATGAAGAACAGCGCGCCGGCAATTCCAATCGCGAAGGCAACTGGCATTCCGATCAGCATCAGTACTGTGAACGCAATGATTACGATCAGCATGGCTATGCGCGTCGGATCATATGACGTCGACGGCGCGATATTCGGTGCGCTCGCCCCGGAGCTCTCCGCGGACCTTGAGCGCGGTTGTCACGATCAGCAGCGCCGCGCCGACCGGCAAGCTCATTGTGACCCAGGAGTAGCTGACTTCCGGTATACCCTGGAAGCTGCGTACCCGACTGATCCACGATAAATAGGCGCCCATCACGAGGAGGTAAAACAGGAACGCGGTAATCAATGCGTAGTTCACCATACGCAGCGCCGTCCGGAGCTTGTCCGGCAGGCGACTGGCGAAAACTTCGATGGCCATCATGCTATTCTTCCGCCAGGCAATGTCGGCGCACAGAAAGCAGGCCCAGGCGAACAGGGCGGTCGAAACATCCGTCGACCAGTTGATCGGATGGCCCAGCATCCGCATGACGCCGCCAAGAAAGATAAGGATTACCATCACGATAAGAAACACGGAGGCGATCCATGCCTCGGCGGCGCATACACGCTGGTAGATTTTCTGCATTCAGCGGAACCTACTTGCCGATTTCCTTATGCACCGCGTTCCTGGCGTCGGTGATCTTCAGGACCTCGAACGCTTTGTCGCCGGCCTTCCGGAAAGCGGCGAGATCGACATCCTTGTTGATCGTCATGCCGCGAGACTTCAATTGCTGCTCAACTTCTTCCTCCAGCCTCAGGATCTGACGCGATGTCTCCTCTCCGGCTCGATCGGCCTCTTCCACCAGCGCGTCCTGATACTCCTTCGGCAGGCTGTCGAACCATTTGGCGCTGACGACTTCGAAGTTGATCAGCATGATGTGCCTTGTCTCATTCGCGACTTTAAGCACCTCGTAGAAGCGGCCGCCTGGAATGTTGTTGTAAACCAGCTCGACACCATCGATCGCCCGCTGCTGCAATCCCGGGTACATATCGCCGAATGCCATCGCTACCGGAACGGCACCGAGCGCGCGTATCGACTCTTGCCAAATTGGCGCCGGCGGCGTGCGGATGCGCAGGCCCTTCAGATCGTCCGGCGTCTTTATCGGCTTGTTCGTAAAGAAATGTCGATAGCCTTGCACCCAGTTGAAAGACACCACCTTGAGCCCGAACTTGGTCGCGAGTTCTTCCTGCCATTTTGCGACGGTCGGCGCTTTGCGCAGCTTGGCAACCTCTTCCAGCGTCTCGGCGAAATAAGGTCCGTTCATCACGGCGATGCCGGGAACGTAGTTTCCCATGCGCGCGGCGTCGGTGTTCTGGCCGATATTGGCTCCCTGCCTGATCTGCTCGATGATGTCTTCCTCGAGACCCAGTTGCGCGGAATGGAAGACATCGATCTTGAGGCCGCCATTGGTGCGCTGCTCGACGGCTTTGGCCCACTTCAGGAAGCCATCGTGGTATGGCTCCTTCGGGCCAAGCACGTGATTGAATTTTAGCGTGAATGTTTTCGGTGCCTGAGCCAAAACATTCGAACAGTCGAGCGCCCACAGGCCGAGCGCAGCACACGTGATCACAGCCAAATTCTTCATCACATCCTCCCTGCGGCTTTGTGCCGGCGTGCCGTCCCGCGCCTCCCGTCTTTTTCTTGCGGCGGCCATTCTGACGACAGCTTGCCGCCGAGGCCGATGCTAAACCGAATGAAATCAGGTGGACCTTGCTTTCTCATACCGTGAAACAGCGCGATAACCACCGCGAGGGTAAATTCCGCCGAGGCGAAGTCTGTTCCACGGCCGGTCAATGCTCCGGGAAAGATGCGGACCAAAGTATTGTCCGCGGCCGAAGAACGAAGAACCGCCGCCGCGGAGGGGAACTCATCACTCACTGGAGCGTGGATTGCAGGTGCTCGGGACGATCGCGGCGACCGGTTCGCTGATCAGCCTCGGGGAAGCGTCGCGTTGCACCGGCTTGCAGCGCAGCGAATAACGCAATGTGCCGACATCCGATTTGTGCATTGCAACCATGGCCCGCGCAGGAATCTTGGGATTTCCTGACTGCAATTACACGTCCAGGTTTGCGTCTTCGACGCGCCGGATTGATCGGCCACTACAAATCGACCACGACGTAATCGCTTTCGACCGACACAGCGAGGGTCTCCGCCACATACGGCCCCTTCACCACCGCCGATCCCGGTTCGACATTGACCGGATAGGCGCGGGCGCGAAAACGCTTCGGGTCGCAATAGGATTGGCCGGTGCGGATGTCGAATTCCCAGCCGTGCCAGGGGCAGCGGATGATCTCGCCGAGCTTTGTGTATTCGATCTCGCCGGGATCGGAGGATTGCGCGAGCCCGATCAGCGGGCCCTCGCACAAGGCCGCGCCCTGATGCGGGCAGCGGTTCAACAGGCCGAAGAACTCGCCCTTGATATTGAAGATCGCGATCGGCCGCTCGTCGATGGTCAGGAATTTTCGCGTACCCGGCGGCAACTCGTCCACCGGGGCAATCACATGACGAACCATCAGCTCAAACCATACAGCTTCTTCGCATTGCCGAGATAGAACGCTTCGCGGTTGGCGTCGCTGACGCCGGCCGGCAACACGCGCGACGGCTCGTCGAAATCCCAATGCGGATAGTCTGTCGCGAACAACAGCTTGTCCCAGCCGATCCATTCGATCACCTGGAACAGATGGTCGCGGCGCTCCGGGTCTTCCATCGGCTGCGTGGTCCACCAGATGTGGTCGCGGATATATTCCGATGGCTTACGCTTGAGATACGGCACCTCGCTGTGCAGCCGCTCGAAGCTCTTGTCCAGCCGCCAGCCAAGCGACGGCGCCCAGCCGAAGCCGGCTTCGATCATCACCATCTTCAGCTTAGGGTATCGCTCGAACACGCCTTCGAGCACCAGGCTCGCCAGCACGGTCTGCTGGCACTGCGCATGGCCGACCATCTCCTCGATGTAGAAGCTCGGCCAGCCGGATGGGGTGAGCGGATTGCCGCCGAAGCCAAAAGCGTGGATGCCGACCGGCAGGCCGATCTCCTGCGCCGCCTCGTAGACCGGCCAGTAGCGGCGCTGGCCGAGCGGCTCGACGTTGCGCGAGAGCAGCAGCACCTGAACGAAGTTCTTGTCACCGGCGCGCTTGCGGATTTCGGCGGCGGCGGAAACGCCGTCTTCATTGGCAACGACGATCGAGCCCTTCAGGCGAGAATCCCTGGCTGTCCATTTCTCGATCTGCCAGTCGTTGATCGCGGAGCAGATCGCGCCGGCCAGATCCTGGTTGCGCAACCCCTGCCCGCTGGCGAGCGGATTGAGCACGCCGAGCGCAACGTTGTAGGGATCGAGAAGCTGCTTCTGCATGAAGGACAGCGAGGAGCCCTGCGGCCCGCCTTCCGGCGGCCAGGCGTCGCGGCGCGAGGCGTTCGGCTGCGCCTTCGGATAGGGCGGGCCTTCCATCATGCCGTGATAGGCCTGCTTGCCATAGGTCTCGAGATGTTCGTGCCAGCGTCTTTCCAGGAAAGGATAGAGTTCGTCCGCCGTCGCACGGGCCGGATGGATGTCGCAATCGGCGATGGCGGTCTTGACGCTGACAGACGCTGATGGCCCCGGACGGTCGCGGAACTGGACGTTCATGGCGTCGTCTCCTTTGCGAATTCCAATCGGCGGTAGGTCTTGAGCGGGTTGTCGATCATGATCTTGCGAACAAGATCGGGGGAAATCCCCTCGGGCAGCACCGCGTCGCCGTCGAATTGCCAATGCGGATAGTCGGTCGAGAATAGGAGCAATTCGTCCGACTGCATATGGTCAAACAGGCGGTTCAGGGTTGCGGGATCGGGCGGCGCATCGACCGGCTGCAGCGAGAAGCGGATATTGCTGCGCACAATCTCCAGCGGCGCGCGATCGACCCACGGCGTTTCCATCCGTATGCCGCGCCAGAACTTGTGCAGCCGCCACAGATAGGCCGGCAGCCAGGTGAAGCCGCTTTCCAGCATCACCATCTTCAGACCAGGGTGGCGGGCGAACACGCCCTCCACGATCAGGCTGGTGAGTTGGGTCTGGAACGCGGTGGCTTGGGCTACGTAATCCTCGATGTGATAGGAGCCCCAGCCGACCGAGGTCGGCGGGTTATGATAGGCGCTGCCGGCGTGGATGCCGATGGTGAGGCCCAGCCGTTCGGCCGCCGCATAGATCGGCCAGTAGGCGCGCTTGCCCAAGGGCATGTCGCCCATGACAAGCACCAGCACCTGGACGAAGCGCTTGTCGGCGGCGCAGCGCTCGATCTCGGCAACGGATTTTTCGACGCTTTGCACAGGGATCACGATCGAGCCGCGCAGCCGCGCGTCCTTGTCGAGCCATTCTTTGGCCAGCCAGTCGTTCAGCGCGCGGCAGAACGCGTCCTGCATGTCTTCGGAGAACACCATCTGCACGCCGTACAAGGGATTGCAGATGCCGTAAGCTGTGCCGAACCGGTCGAGCGCCTGCTTCTGCATGTCGGCGAGGTCTGAACCCGGCTTGCCCTGCCCCGGTCGCCAGTCCGGCCGCGACGAGATCGGCGAATTGGTCGGATAGGACTGCGAGACCAGGTCAGTCATGCCGCGCGTCGTCACCTGGTCGCGCCAGTAGTCGTTCATGTAGGGCAGCAGGCTGGTCAGATGAGGAACGGCGGGATGCAGATCGCAATCCACGCCGCCGGGAAGCGGCGACGTCATGATGTTTCCTCTTCGGCCCGCGTGGACCGCGGTTGTTTGAGGTATTCAATCAGGGCGGCCGCTGCGCCGCAACTCGGCAAATGTGGACCTCCTGTGCTAGGAGGACATGACTGGCGGGAATTTTTAGGGAGTTGAAATGAAAGAGCTCGTGACAATCGCCGAAAAGATTGCCGCTCAACTGATCGCGCGCAAACAGACGATTGCGGTTGCGGAATCCTCAACCGGCGGCCTGGTTTCGGCGGCATTACTTTCGGTGCCGGGCGCATCCGCCTATTTCCTCGGCGGCGCCGTGGTCTACACGCGCGATGCGCGGCGGCTGCTGATGGATATTCCTGACGAGGCGATGAAGGGCATCCGCTCGGCGTCCGAGCCCTACGCGAAACTGCTGGCAAGCCAGGTCCGCCAGCGCTTTGCGACCGACTGGGGCTTGTCGGAGACGGGCGCGACGGGACCGACCGGCAACCGTTACGGCGACGCCGCCGGCCATAGCTGCATGGCGGTGGCGGGGCCGTCACAATCGGTGTTCACGCTGGAAACCGGCAGCGCCGACCGGCAGGCCAACATGCAGGCGTTTGCGAAGACGGCGCTAAATCTGCTGCTGGAGAATCTGTTGAAGTGAGCTGTCGTCCCTGCGAACGCAGGGACCCATAACCACCGCACTTTGTTGTTGGATGAAAGGCGTCGAACAGCGTCTCTTACGACAAACGACACGGCGTATGGGTCCCTGCTTTCGCAGGGACGACGACCGAGATTTTACAGGTATTGACCCGAGGACTATCCATGCCACAACAATTCGACCGCGCCGCAGAAGATCTCGGCAACTCGATCCATTTCGAGCATGTCAACGTCACCATCCCCGATCAGCGGCTGGCGACGCTGTTCTATATCGCCGGCCTCGGACTGACCCGCGATCCCTATCTGATGGTGTCGGACAGCAACATGTGGGTCAATGTCGGCAGGAGCCAGTTTCATCTGCCTGATGGCCCGCCGCAGGTGTTGCGCGGCCATACCGGCATCGTCATATCAGGCCGCGCAGCGCTGCTGGCGCGGCTGGCGTCGGTCGCGAAAAAGCTGGAAGGAACGTCGTTCGCGTTCACCGAGCATAACGACCATGTCGAGGCGATCTGCCCCTGGGGCAACCGCGTGCGCTGCTATGAGCCGGACGCCGCCCGCTTCGGACGCATCACGCTCGGCATTCCCTATGTCGAGTTCGACGTACCAGTCGGCACCGCGAAAGCGATCTGCGCCTTCTATCCCGCGATCATGGGGATGCAGGCCGAGTTCTTGAACGGCGATAACGCCGTGGCGCGGGTCAAGGCCGGCAAGGATCAATATCTGCAGTTCCGCGAGACCGACCGCGCGCAGCCGGAGTTCGACGGGCATCACGTGCAGATCTACATCACGGACTTCTCAGGTCCCTACCATCGCCTGCGGGAGCGCGGCCTGATCTCGCAGGAAGACAACCAGTATCAATACCGCTTTCGCGACATCATCGATCTCGACGGCGGCAGGCACCTGTTCACCGTCGAGCACGAGGTGCGCAGCGTCACGCACCCGATGTTCATGCGCCCGCTGGTCAACCGCAACCCGGCCGAGACCAACCGGACGTATGCGCCGGGTCATGAGCAGTGGGCGTGGGCGATGGGCCCGGATGAGTACGATCGGAGATAGAGGCACAGGGCGCACTGTCGTCCCTGCGAACGCAGGGACCCATACGCCGTGTCGCATGTGTTCAGAGACGCTGTTCGACGGCTTTCGTTCGACAACCAAAGCCGGTGGTTATGGGTCCCTGCGTTCGCAGGGACGACGAGCGGAGAGATTTGCGCACCACCCTCACCTCTCCCTAAACGAGCGCATCAGCTGGTCGCTGAACGGCTTCATCAGATAGGAGAACATGGTGCGGTCGCCGGTCTGGACGAAGGCTTCCACCGGCATGCCCGGGATGATCTTGACGTTGTCGCCGAGGCGGGCGACTTCGGCCGGCGGCAGCGAGACGCGGATGGTGTAGTAGCTCTGGCCGGTGCGCTGGTCGGTGGTGACGTCGGCGGAGACGCGCGTCACCACACCATTGAGTTCCGGCGTGGTGCGCTGGTTGAAGGCGGATAGCCGCAGCAGCGTCTTCTGGCCGATCTGCAGCTTGTCGATGTCCTGCGGATTGACCTTGGCCTCGACCGAGAGATCGTCGGCCCGCGGCACCACCATCATGATGGCGTCGCCGGCGGTGATCACGCCGCCCACGGTGTGCACCGTCGACTGCAGCACGACGCCGTCCTGCGGCGCGCGGATGTCGATGCGGCGGAGCTGATCCTCGGCGGTGACCTTGCGCTCGACGAACTCGCCGATCTTGTCGTTGGTTTCGCGCAGATCCTTGGAGACCTCGCTTACCACGTCCTTGTCAACCTGGATGATCTGCAACTCGGTTTCGGTGATCTTGCCCCTCGCCTGCGCACGCGCGGCGATGTATTGCGCGCGCTCGCCCGACAGCCGGGCGTGATCGCGCTCCAGCACCGTCAGGCGTGAGATCTGGATCAGGCGCTGCTCATAGAGCTGGCGCACGCCGACCAGCTCCTTCTCCACCAGCGCGGTTTCCTTGTCCTTGGCCTGCTCCTGCGCCGTCAGCCCTGCGATTTCCTCATTGAGCTGCGCCACCCGCTCGCGCAACTGCGATTTCTGCCCGGCGCGTCCGAATACGCGCACCTCGAACAGCTTGGTTTCACTCGCCATGATGTCACGGACGTCAGGGTCGTCGGCGCGGTCGGTGAGCTGTGGGGGAAATTTGATCTTGTCGAGGCCGCGCTGCTCGGCCTCCAGCCGCGCCGCGCGCGCCCACAATCCGTTCAGCGTCTTGACGACGATGGCCAGACTCGCCTTGACCACGGTCTCGTCGAGCCGCACCACGACATCGCCGGCCTTGACGATATCGCCGTCGCGCACGCGAACTTCGCCGACCACGCCGCCGGTCGGGTGCTGCACCTTCTTGACGTTGGAATCGACCACCACCGAGCCCGGCGCGATCAGCGCGCCCGAAATCTGCACCGTCGAGGCCCAACCGCCAAACCCGCCGGCCAGCACCAGCATCAGCGAGAGGCCGACGATCAGGTGCCCGCGTATCGAGCGGTGCGCGGCGTTCAGCTCGGCGGTCATGATTTTTTCGCAGCTCCTGCGTCGGAAACGATCTTGATCGGCGGCGGCGATGGCACCCGCTGCAGCACCTGGCCGAGCACGGTTTCCTTCGGACCGAACGCCTGCATGCGGCCGTCCTTCAGCACCAGCAATTGATCGACCGCCTCGATGCCGATCGGCCGGTGCGCCACCACGACCACGATGGCGCCGCGCTCGCGCGCGCCGCGCACGGCACGCGTCAGCGCCTCATCGCCCTCGCTGTCGAGATTGGAGTTCGGCTCGTCGAGCACGATCAGGAACGGATTGCCGTAGAGCGCCCGCGCCAGCGCCACGCGCTGGGCCTGCCCGGCTGACAATGCTGCGCCCTGCTCGCCGATCTGGGTGTCGTAGCCCTCGCGCATCTTGATGATCATCTCATGCACGCCGGCTTCCTTGGCGGCAGCGATGATCGCGTCCGACTTCGCTTCGGAATCGAAGCGGCAGATGTTCTGCGCCACGGTGCCGGCGAACAGTTCGACATCCTGCGGCAGATAGCCGATGTGGCGGCCGAGCACGTCCGACGACCATTGGTCGAGCGCCGCGCCGTCGAGCCGCACCTTGCCGCGGGCCGGCATCCAGACGCCGACCAGCGCCCGCACCAGCGACGATTTGCCCGATCCGCTCGGGCCGATGACGCCGACGCCGCTGCCGGCCTCGACGGCAAAATTGACGTCCTGCACGATGACGCGCTGATCGCCCGGCGGCACGATGCTGACGGCCTCGACCGACAGCCGCTTGGTCGGGGCCTGCAGCAGGGTTTGCTGGTTCGAAGCCGGGACCTGTTCCAGAAGCTTGGAGAGGCGATGCCAGCTCTGGCGCGCGGCGACGAAACCTTTCCAGTGGGCGATGGCGAGGTCGACCGGCGCCAGCGCGCGGGCGCTGAGGATCGAGCCCGCGATGATGATGCCGGCGGTGGCTTCCTGGTGGATCACGAGGTAGGCGCCGACCGCGAGCACCGCCGATTGCAGCATCATGCGCAAGACTTTTGCGACCGCGCCCAGGCCGCCGGCGATGTCGCTGGCGCGCTGATTGCCCGCCAGATAGGTTTCGTTGGCCTCGCTCCAGCGCTTCATCAGGCGTCCGGACATGCCCATCGCGACCAGCACTTCGGCGTTGCGCCGGCTGGTGGCGGCGAGGTCATTGCGCCGCGCCGCCAGCGTCATCGCCTCCTTCGCCGGCGTCCGCGACAGGAACTCGGTGATCAGCGTCAGCGCCACCAGAATGATGGCGCCGGCCAGAGCGGTGACGCCGAGCAGCCAGTGAAACGCAAAGCAGATCAAGAGGTAGAACGGCAGCCACGGCAGATCGAAGAATGCGCCCGGCCCCATGCTGCCGAGAAACGACCTGACATTGTCGAGATCGCGCAGCGGCTGCAGGCCCTCGTTGCGACTGCCTACCAAGAGCGGCAGCCGCACCACGGTTTCGAACACGCGCGTGTTGAGGGCTTCGTCGAGTGCAGTTCCAATGCGGCCGAGAATGCGACCGCGAATCAGATCGAGGCCGCCTTGCGCGATGTAGAGGCCGCCGGCGAGAATCACGAGGCCAACCAGGGTCGGCACGCTGCGGCTCGGCAGCACGCGGTCGTAGACCTCCAGCATGAAAATCGAGCCGGTGAGGTACAGCAGATTGATCATGCAACTCATGACGCCGACGCCGATAAAAGCGTTGCGACAGGCGCGCAGCGCTTCACCGAGTTCGGACCGCCGGACCGGAGCGACTGCCATAAATGCGTGTCTCTTCAAAAGGATCAGGTGACGGGCTGGTTTTACCGATGTTTTCGGGCACCGTCTATTTTAAGTCACGTTAACCCCAATCCGGTTCATGCCCGTGAAGAGGGGGTGAAGACGGAAACCGCCTGTTTGGGCTGCAAATTTGACGCCGGCACCAGCCACTTGGCGGGTTGGGGGCTTCAGGCTGCCCGGAAACGGGACTGGAATCACGGACATCGAGACCCGGCCGACTTCGACATGGAGGCCGGGATCGCACGCCACTTCCGGCGCCGAACCCGCCCGCCGTCTTAAGCGCTCCGACCGGGCTTTCCGAAGGTGCCATGCGACCTGCGCAAGTCCCTGCAGATGACTTCAAGCCATCGGGCTGTACCTATAACCTCCCGCCGGTGCGGAGCAGCCGCACAATCAACAGCAAGATGATGGCCCCGATGGTGGAGTAGACGATCTCGGACACCAGCCCGGTGCCGAGGCGGATGCCGAGCTTGGGAAACAGCAGGCTTGCGAGCAGCGCGCCGGCGATGCCGACGAGGATGTCGCCGATGATGCCAAAGCCGGTGCCGCGCACGATCTTGCCGGCGAGCCAGCCGGCAACCAGGCCGACGAAGAGAATGACGAGAATGCCTTCGTTGGAAATCTGCATTTGAAGTCCCCCAGGTTCACGACGCGCAGGCCGGACGACAGCCTATCCATCATTGTCCGATGTGACGAGCCGCAATCCGCACGCCCTCCAACAACGCCTGCAAAGTGAAACTTTTTTGCGTCACCCGCGTTATGTCGGCATGAAGAATGGCGACATTTGGTATGTGACCTTTGGTCCGGACAAGACGGACGAGACGGCGGAGAGCATGACGCGCTCGACCCGCACCTTTAAATCTGAAATCGACGCCAAGCTTTTTGCGATGCAAATTCTCGCCAAGGGCTGGTCCGCCAGCGCGGGCACGCTCAATCCCCATCAGCCGAAGCAGGTCGTGGGGCCGGCGCAGATCGAGCGCTGGGCCGATCCGGGACTGGGTGGCTGAATCATTCACTCGTGTCCCGGACGCGCGAAACGGGTGCACCGCAGAGCCGGGACCTACCGCCGCGACATCTGGACCCCGGACCAGCAGCGTACCACGCCGCAAAGTGCGGCACGCTGCGCAGCATCCGGGGAACGCCCCGCGGAGCCGAGCCTCATCATATCAGCTAGCAGCAGAAATTTCCGCCGCCTCCGCCAGCACGCATCGCGCAGTTCGATCCGGCGATACCTGCACATTGGGCGGCAATCCTTCGCTGCAGCGCGGCTGCGCGTAACTGCAGCGCGGCGCGAATGAGCAGCTTGAGGGTGCCTTGTCTAGCGAAGGCGGTGTGCCCGGAATGGTCTCCAGCCGCGCGCCGCGTTTGGCGCCGTGCACGGTCGAGGCCAGCAGCCCCTTGGCATAAGGGTGAACCGGCGTGCGGACGATGTCGCGCAACCTGCCCTGCTCCACGATCTGGCCGGCATACATGACGGCCACACGGTCGCAGATTTCGATGGCGACGCCGATATCATGGGTCACGAAAATCACGGACATGCCGAACTCGCGCTGCAATTCGCGCAACAGCAGCAGGATCTGGATCTGCACGGTGGCGTCGAGCGCCGTGGTCGGCTCGTCGGCCAGAAGAATCTTCGGCTTGCAGGCCAGCGCCAGTGCGATCATTGCGCGTTGCCGCATGCCGCCGCTCATTTCGTGCGGATAGGCATCGAGACGGCGCCTGGCGGAGGGAATTCGCACCACCTCCAGCATTTCCAGCGCACGGGCCATCCCTTCCTTCTGGCTCTTGCCTTCATGGCGTATCACGCTTTCCGCGATCTGGTGGCCGATCGTGTAGACGGGATCGAGCGCCAGCGCGGGCTCCTGGAAGATCATGGAGACGGTCTGGCCGCGGAACGCCGAAAGTTGTTCGTCGTTCATCGCCAGCACGTCGCGGCCCAGCACGTTCACGGTGCCCGAAATCTGCGTCCGCTTCTTCGGCAGCAGCCGCATCAGCGCGCGCAAGGTCACGCTCTTGCCGGAGCCGGATTCACCGAGCAGGCCGAGCACCTCGCCCTCGCCAAGCGAGAGCGAGATGTCGTTGACGGCATGAACCGTGCGCTCGCCGGTGAAGCGGATGTTGAGGTCGCGAATTTCGACGAGGTTGCTCATACAGCTTTCGGTACCTGGAGGTGATAGTCGGTGGCGCGCTGGAATGCTGATCCGATCCGCACTAGCCCTGCCTCATCGAAGGGGCGGCCGATCAGCTGCATGCCGACCGGCAAGCCCTTTGCGGTGAAGCCGGTGGGAATCGAGAGCGACGGCAGGCCGAGATAATTGATCGGGCGGGTGAATTTTGTGATGCGCTGGATCACGGCCTCCGCATCGAGGCTGTTGCCGACATCGCTCTCGGCAATGGTTGCCGCCGGCATCGGCGCGACCGGTGCGATCACAGCATCGGTGCCGGCCACTGCTGCGAGATACGCCGCAAGCGCGGGACCGCGCCAGCGCATCGCTTCGAGATAGGTCACGGCGGGAATCGCAAGCCCGTTCTGCAGCCGCATCAACACCTGCGCGCCGTAGTCCTGCGGCCGCTCAATCATCCAGCGCTTGTGGAAGGCAGCGGCTTCGGTGGCGAGCACGATCTGGCAGGCGGCGGTGAGCTGACGCTGATCGGGCAGCTCGACCTTGACGATCTCGGCGCCTTCGCGCCCGAGGGTGGCGATGGTCTCGTCGAGGACCCGCGCCACTTCGGGGTCGAGATCATCGACATAGAAGGCGGTGGGCACGCCGATCTTGAGGCCTTTCAGAGAGCCTGTGGTCGCGGCCATGTAGTTCGGCACCGGGTGCGATGAGGTAGTCGGATCCTCAGGGTCAGCGCCCGCCATCAGCCCCACCAGCAGCGCACAGTCTTCGACCGTTTGCGCGAGCGGTCCGACGGTGTCGAGCGACTGCGACAAGGGCATCGCGCCGGCACGGCTGATCAGGCCGACGGTCGTCTTGAATCCGGTGACGCCGCAGAAATGCGCGGGCATCCGGATCGAGCCGCCGGTATCAGAGCCCAGCGCCGCAAAGGTCAGCCGCGCCGCGACCGCCGAACCCGAGCCGGACGACGAGCCGCCGGTGATGTGATCGACGTTCCAGGGGTTGCGCACCGCGCCGTAATGCACGTTGTGGCCGGTCGGGCCGTAGGCGAATTCCACCATCTGCAGCGAGCCGAGCCTGACGGAACCGGCGTCCTTCAGGCGTTGCAACGCGGTCGATGTTGTCGTCGCGACGTAATCGCGGCGTATCCTGGAGCCGCAGGTCACGACCTTGCCGGCGTCGTAATACATGTCCTTGTGCGCCATCGGCACACCGTGCAGCGGGCCGAGATTCTTGCCCTTGGCGAGCGCGGCATCGGCGGCATCTGCAGCGGCGAGCGCCCCATCCGCTTCGATCGCCATGAATGCGTTGACGCGCGGCTGCCATTGCGCGATCCGGTCGAGGCAGGATTGCGTGACCTCGCGCGAGGACAATTTCTTAGCCGCGATCGCTTTCGCAACCGATACCAGCGACATCAGGGCCGGTTCGCCGCTCATTTCGACACCATCGCGCGCTGCACCACGAGAAAGCTCGCAGGCTCGAGATCCATCGGCAGCGTGCCGGCGACGGGCGCAAAACCATCGAACGCCGGGCCGATGGAATTGGCGATGCGCGCGGAGACTTCAGAATCCTGCGGCACGCCGGCGATTTCGGTCATTACCTTGACCTGCTTGGGATCGGGTCTTGTCATGCGGCGGTTGCTCCCTCATCATTTTGTTTGGCCGGCGCGCGGCTGTGCCCGGAGCCGGCAATGGCCATGTAGCACGCCGCCTGATGGCCCATTGTATCGACATCGCTGAGTTTTGGCGTCGCATTTGCGCAGAGCGGCTCCGCAAACGGACAGCGGGTGTGAAACCGGCAACCGGGCGGCGGATCGATCGGATTGGGCGGATCGCCCGAGATCGGCGGCGTCTCGGTGCGGTTATCCGGATCGGACGACGGCATCGCCGCCAGCAGCGCCCGCGTATAGGGATGCGCCGGCGCATCCCAGACCTTATCGACCGGGCCGAGTTCGACCACCTCGCCGAGATACATCACCAGCACGCGATCACTGATATAGCGCACCACGTTGAGATCGTGGCTGATGAACAGGTAGGTGAGGCCGAACTCGCGCTTGAGATCAGCGAGCAGGTTGAGCACCTGGGCCTCGACCGATTTGTCCAGCGCCGAGACCGCCTCGTCGAGGATCACGAGCCGCGGCGACAGCGCCAGCGCACGTGCGATGTTGACGCGCTGGCGCTGGCCACCGGAAATCTCGTGCGGGTAGCGGTTGGCAAAAGTTTCGGGGCGGAGGCCGACCTTACCGAGCAGTTCGCGCGCCAGCGTGCGCGCGGCGCCATCAGCCATGCCGTGAACTTTCGGACCGAACGCGATCGATTCCTCGATCGTCAGGCGCGGATTGAGCGAGGCATAGCTGTCCTGAAACACCATCTGCATGCCGCGGCGCAATTCGCGCAGCGACAGCGCGCGGCCGACCTGCATGCCGTCATAGACGATGTCGCCGGCATCACGCTTCATCAGATGCATCAAAAGCCGCGCAGTGGTCGACTTGCCGCAGCCGGATTCGCCGACGATCCCGACGGTTTCGCCCTTGGCGATGGAGAAGGACACATCATCGACCGCGCGCACGGTTTTACGAGGGCTGAACAGATCGCCGCGCACCGGGAAATGCTTGGTGAGGCCGGTGACCTGCAGCAGCGGCTGCGCGGCGCCGCCGACGTCTGCGACCGGTTCCAGTAGTGCGACTGACGGGCTCGTCTCACTCATCGCGTCAGTTCCTGATGTCCATGGCGCTGCGCATGCCGTCGCTGAGCAGATTGAAGCAGATCGACACCGCGAAGATCATGACGCCTGGCAGCGCCGCCACCCATGGATTGACATAGATCGCGGTGCGCAGCGTGTTCAGCATCAAGCCCCATTCCGGCTCCGGCGGCTTTGTACCCAGGCCGAGGAACGAGAGACCGGCGGCGAGGATCATCGAGACCGAAATGAGCCCCGTCGCGTAGACGAAGATCGGACCGAGCACATTGCCCAGCATGTGCACCCGCATGATGGTGAAGGGCCCGGCGCCGGAGGCGCGCGCGGCCTCGACGAAATCCATGTTGCGCACGCCAGTCGTGACGCTTTCCGCCACGCGGGTGATCTGCGGCACGAACACGATGGTCAGCGACACGATGGAGTTGACGATGCCCGCGCCCAACGCGCCGGAGATCGCAATCGCCAGCAAGACCGACGGGAACGCGTAGAACACGTCGATGGTGCGCATGATCGCGGTGTTGAGCCTGCCGCCGACATAGCCGGCGACGAGCCCGAGCGAGGTGCCGATCATGAAGGCAAGGATCACGGGCAGAATGCCTATTATCAGCGACAGCCGGCCGCCATAGATCAGCCGCGCCAGCATGTCGCGGCCGAGTTCGTCGGTGCCGAGCGGATAGTTCGGCGTGCCGATGTGGCGAAGCCGGCGGATCATCGAGCCCTGGTAGGGATCGGCAAGGCCCAGCCAAGGCGCGCACAGCGCGGAAAGAAAGATCAGCACCAGCACAAACGCGCAGACCATGCTGACCTTGTCGCGTGAGATGCGGCGGCCAACGGTCGCCCAATAGCCGCGCGCCTTGGTGGCGGGTGCGGCTTGCAGGGCGGTATCCGACATCACGGTCATGAATCAGCCCCGCTTGATGCGCGGATCGATCGCGGCCTGCGCGATATCGACCAAGAGATTGAGGGCCACGAAGAACAGCGCCAGCACCAAAATCGTGCCCTGCAGCAGCGGCAGGTCGCGCTGGAAGATCGCGGAATTGAGCAGTAGTCCCGAGCCGGGCCATGAGAACACGGTCTCGATCAGGATCGAGCCGCCGAGCATGTAGCCCAGTTGCAGCCCCATCACCGCGAGCGCGGTTGGCGCGGCGTTCTTGATGACATGTTTGAACACATCCAGTTCGCGCAGGCCCTTGGCGCGCAGCGCCTCGACGAAATCCTGCGAGAGGATGTCACCGGTGAGCGCGCGCACGGTGCGGGTGACGATGCCCATGGGGATCACCGAGGTCGTGATCGCGGGCAGGACCAGATACTTCATGTGCTCCCAATCCCACCCCCAGGCGCCGGAGCCGCCGGGACCGGCGCCGACTGCGGGCAGCCAGTTGAGCTGCACCGAGAAGATGATGACCATCACCATGCCGAGCCAGTAATGCGGCACCGAGACGCCGGCGATCGCAATCGAAGTCGCGACCTTGTCGATCCAGGTGTCGCGGAAATAGCCGGCGATCAGGCCGAACAAGAGCCCCAGCGTGAAGCCGATCAGGGCTGCAGCAATCGCGAGCGTCACGGTGTTGCCGACCGCGCGCAGCACTTCCGACAGCACCGGACGCCCGGTAGCGATCGAATTGCCGAGATCGCCATGGAGCGCGCGCCACAGCCAAAGCCCGAACTGCACCGGCAGCGGACGATCAAAGCCGTAGGCGGTGCGCAGTTGCGCGGCGAGTTCCTGCGATGCGTCTGCCGGCAGCACGGCTACTAGCGGATCGCCGGGCGTGATGTGCACCAGCAGGAAGCACACCAGCGCCACGCTGGCCACGATCGGGATCACATAGACGATACGGCGGGCGATATAAGCAAACACGAGTCACTTTTTCTTCTTCCCTTCTCCCCTTGTGGGAGAAGGTGGCGTGGACGTAGTCCGCGCCGGATGAGGGGTTCTATCCGCGGACGCAGACATTCAGACGAGGGACGCGTATCCGCGGAGAGAACCCCTCACCCGTCTTCGATGCTGCGCATCGAAGCCACCCTCTCCCACAAGGGGAGAGGGTGAGCAAGCATCACGCTCCTGACCTTACGGCGCCATCGACACCGGCGAGAAGTCGACGAACCAGCTCTTCGGCTGCACGAAGCCTTTGACCTTCGGGCTCATCGCGCGCGGGGAGACGTCGTGGGCGACGTAGAGGAACGCCGCGTCATCCACCGAGGCCGCGTGCAGTTCGGCGAGTGCCGCGTCACGCGCTGCGGGATCGAAGGTCTGGCGCGCTTTCGTCACCAGCTCGTCGAACTTGGGATTGTTGATGTAACCCCAATTATTCGACGTTGGCGGCGCCATCGACGATTGCAGGAAGCGCACCAGCGCGAAGAACGGGTCCATTGCCGCATAGGTGACGTTGGTGGCGTTGGCGCCGTTGGCGGTGGGATCCTTGGCGCCGCGGCGCCAGTTGGTGAACAGCGTGTTCCACTCGATGACGTCGAGCTGGACGTCGAAATAGCATTCGGCCAGCGCCTGCTGCAGGTATTCGTTCATCGGCAAGGGCTGCATCTGGCCCGATCCCGAGGCGGAGGTCTGGGTCTTCACCGTCAGCTTCTTGCTCGGGCCAAAGCCTGCTTCCTGCATCAGCTTTTGGGCAGCGGCCTTGTCGTACTTGATCTCAAACGTCGGCTTGCCGCGCCAGGGATGACCGGCCTCGAACGTTCCGGTGGCCGGCACCATCAGGCCGGCAAGCAGGCCCTCCTTGAGGCCTTCGCGATCGACGCACAGATTAGCCGCCTTGCGGACGCGGATGTCGTTCCAGGGCGAGCCTTCGATGCGCGAGAACTGCCACGGCCAGACATGCGGCGATTCATTGGCCTGGAGCTGGAAGCCGCGCTGCTTGATTTCCTTGACCGCGTCGGGCGCCGGCGCCTCGACCCAGTCGACCTGACCGGACAGCAATGCCGCGGTGCGGGCATTGGCCTCCGGCATCGGCAGCAGCACCATTTTGTCGACCTTGGGCACGCGACCCTTGTCCCAATAGCCTTCGTTCTTGACCAGTTCGAGCCGCTCGCGCGGCGTGAACTTCGACATCTTCCAGGGGCCGGTGCCCGAGGCTTCCTTCGCAAATGCCGCCCAGGCGGCCTGCGACTTCGCCTTGGCGTCGGCGCCTTCGGCCTTGTCATAAAACGCCTGCCACTTCGAAGGGCTGGCCATGAACAGGTTGGTCAGGTTGATCGGCAAAAAGCTGTCCGGCTCCTTCGTGGTCAGCTCGACCGTCATCTCGTCGATCTTGCGGGCAGAGGCCAAGGTCGGCATGCGCGAGGCGGTGACGCCGACCTGGCTGGCGTCGAATTGCGGCGCGTCCTGCTTCAGCACCTTTTCAACATTCCAGACCACGGCATCGGCGTTGAACGGCGAGCCGTCATGGAAGGTGACGCCGGGACGCAGCTTGAAGGTCCATTTCTTCTTGTCGGCCTCGTCGACCTTCCATTCGGTCGCGAGCCCCGGGATCATCACGCTCGGCTTGGTGGCCGACGAGAGGTCCCATGCCGTCAGCCCGTCATACATGGTCAGGCCGGTGAAGCGGTTGCCCTCAAAACCCTGATCGGGCTGGCCGAGCGTGCGCGGAATATCGGCAGCCGTCATGCCGATCCGCAGCACCGTTT
The DNA here is from genome assembly GCF_003062295.1 of Bradyrhizobium algeriense. Lineage (GTDB taxonomy): Bacteria > Pseudomonadota > Alphaproteobacteria > Rhizobiales > Xanthobacteraceae > Bradyrhizobium > Bradyrhizobium algeriense. The sequence continues at coordinate 236,520 of NZ_PYCN01000001.1, forward strand.
CGGCGCCGGCGATCTGCGGCAGTCCCACGACCAGCGCCGTTGCCAGCAGCCACGCGGTGGCCGTCTTTTTCGATTTGTCGTTACGCATATGCAGCAATTCCTTCTCGACTTGGGTGACTAATTCTTATGCAAAGGTATGCAACGCCTGTGCCAAGGCAGGCGTTGAGGCAGGCGCTTGTTGAGGGGCCATTAGCCGCACAACTCCCTGTGAATGCGCATGCACGCGCAGGTTCTATGCTCAATCTGGCACCAACCTTGCATTTTCTGGCTCCAGACCCCGCCCGATGGAGCTTAATTCATGCGCACCCGAAATTCGATGCTTCTTGCTGCCGCGGCAATCCTCGGATTGTCTTTAGGCCTGCCTACGATTTCGGCGCGGGCGGAAACCGTTGTGCGCTACGGCATTTCGATGGCGGATATCCCGCTGACCACCGGCCAGCCGGATCGCGGCGCCGGCGCCTATCAGTTCTCGGCCTATACGATCTACGATCCGCTGGTCGCCTGGGAGATGGACGTGTCGGACCGGCCGGGCAAGCTGGTGCCGGGCCTGGCCACCGAGTGGAAAGTCGACGAGGGCGACAAGAAGAAATGGCGCTTTGCCTTGCGCAAGGGCGTCAAATTCCACGATGGCAGCGAATTCAATGCCGACGCGGTGATCTGGAATCTGGACAAGGTGCTCAATGACAAGGCACCGCAGTTCGACAAGCGCCAGAGCGCGCAGGTGAAAACCCGCCTACCCTCTGTGGCGAGCTACGCCAAGATCGACGATTCGACCATCGAGATCACGACCAGGGCGGTCGATTCCTTCTTCCCCTACCAGATGCTGTGGTTCCTGGTCTCCAGCCCCACGCAATATGAAAAGCTCGGCAAGGACTGGGACAAGTTCGCCAGCCAGCCTTCCGGCACCGGACCGTTCAAGCTGACCAAACTTGTCCCGCGCGAACTGGCTGAACTGACCAGGAACGCCGACTATTGGGACAAGAAGCGGCTTCCGAAGGCCGACAAGATCGTGCTGATCCCGATGCCGGAAGCGCTGACGCGCACCAATGCGCTGCTGGCAGGCCAGGTCGATCTGATCGAGACACCGGCGCCGGACGCGGTGCCGCAGCTTAAATCCGCCGGCATGAAGATCGTCGACAACGTCACGCCCCATGTCTGGAACTATCATTTGAGCGTATTGCCCGGCTCGCCCTGGACCGATGTCAGGCTTCGCAAGGCGCTCAATCTCGCGATCGACCGCGAGGCCGTGGTCGGGCTGATGAATGGTCTGGCAAAGCCCGCCAAGGGTCAGGTCGACCCGTCGAGCCCGTGGTTCGGCAAGCCGTCCTTTGAAATCAAATACGATGTCGCAGCCGCCAAGAAACTGGTGCAGGAAGCGGGCTATTCGAAGGAAAAGCCGCTGAAGGCGACCTTCATCATCGCGCAGGGCGGCACCGGGCAGATGCTGTCGCTGCCGATGAACGAATTCCTGCAGCAGAGTTTTAAGGAAATCGGCATCGATGTTGACTTCAAGGTGGTCGAGCTCGAGACGCTCTATACGGCATGGCGCAAGGGCGCGGCCGACGAGATGAACGCCGGCATCACCTCCAACAACATCGCCTATGTCACGTCAGATCCGCTCTACGCGATCGTCCGCTTCTTCCACTCCGGCCAGATCGCGCCGGTCGGCGTCAACTGGGGCGGCTACAAGAACCCCAAGGTCGACGCGCTGATCGACGAGGCCAAGCAGACGTTTGATGTCGCAAAGCAGGACGAGCTATTGGCGCAGGCCCATGCGCTGATCGTCGACGACGCCACGCTGGTCTGGGTCGTGCACGACACCAACCCGCACGCGCTGTCGCCGAAAGTGAAGAAGTTCGTGCAGGCGCAGCACTGGTTTCAGGATTTGACGCAGATCGGGCTGGAGTGAGGAGCTAATTGAGGCAGTCGCGCCCCTCACAACAGTCGTCATACTCTGCGAAGGCGGAGTATCCAGTGAGCCGCAGCCTCTCGGTCAACCCGCTGACGCCCCGGAGTACTGGATCACCCGCCCCAGTGCGCAATTGCGCACAAGGCGGGTGATGACGATTGCGAGTGAACTACTTCGTCAGCAGCGCAAAGGCGCCGTTCCAGTCTTCCGGCGGCGGATTTTCGAGATAGCCGCGGATGCGGGCTTCGTACAAATTGTATAGCAGCTCCAGCGAGCGCGCCTCGTCGGTCTTGCGGCCGCGTGCGATCGCCGCCAGCGCGCCATCCCAGTCGCGTGTGCGATAGCAGGAGAGCATCTCGATGGTCAGGTTGCGCAGGCGCTGGAAGCGGCCGGACTGCGCGACGTCCTCACGGCCGGCGATGGCGTAGATCACCTCCGGCTCCTTCTTGCCCTTCACCATGATGAAGTCGAGTTCGAGGATTGCGAACTTGTCCTTGACCGCCAGCGCGGTCCTGGAGCCGACGATGATCGGGAAGCCATATTCCTTCGACTGCCCCTCAAGGCGCGAGGCCAGATTAACGCTATCGCCGAACACCGAATAATTGAACTTGAGATCGGATCCCATGTTGCCGACCACGCAGATGCCGGTATTGAGACCGACGCCGACATTGAGCGGAATGAACGGACGCCCTTCTTCCTTTGCCTCCTGCTCGCGCGCCTGATTGAGTTCGTCGACATGCTCCAGCATGTCGAGCGCGGCCTCGCAGGCGTTGAGCTCGTGGCCCTTGTCGTCCAGCGGCGCGTTCCAGAACGCCATGATGGCGTCGCCCATATATTTGTCGATATAGCCCTTGCGCGCGAGAATCGCGTTGGTGAGCGGTGTCAGGAAGCGATTCATCAGCGCGGTGAGGCCTTGCGGATCGTTCTTGTAGGTCTCCGAGATCGAGGTGAAGCCGCGCATGTCGGAGAACATGATGGTCATCTCGCGCTCCTCGCCGCCGAGCACCAGCCTTTCCGGCGACTGCGCGAGCTGTTCCACCAGCACCGGCGACATGTATTGCGCAAAGGCGCCACGGATCTGCTTGCGCTGTTGCTGCTCGCGCACGAAGCTGGAAAAGATCAGCGTGAGGTAGATCGCCGTGGTCGACATCAAGGGGTAGGTGAAGTCGATCAGGAGCCTGTGCTGCGTGTAGAAAAATGCCGACGTTCCGATCAGGGCGGTCGCAAACGCCCCGCCAAGCGCGACCAGCGTGATCGGACCGAACAACGGCGCGAACGCGATCACCAGAAGCCCAAACAGCAGCGCGGTCGCGAATTCGACCGCAATGCCGTAGATCGGCTGGGAGATCACCGCCCCGGTCAACGCGCTTTCCAGAATCTGGGCGTGGATCTCCACGCCCGGCATGTTCTGCGAAACCGGCGTGGTCTTGATGTCGTTGAGACCGACGGCCGAGGTGCCGATCAGGACCAGCTTGCCCGCGATCATTTCGGGCGCAACTGTCTTTTGCAGCACGTTGATTACCGGAACGTAGAGCGAAGGATCTTGGCGGGCATAGTGAACCCAAAGCTGGCCATTGCCATCGGTCGGAAGCTGAAAGCCCTTGATGCCGAGGCTCTTGATACCGGCCTTCTCGGACTTGATCAGGATCGTACCCGAGCCGGTGGCGACGCGAAGCATCTCGAAACTCAGCGAGGGCATGGTCTGGCCCTGCGCCAGCATGATCATCGGCACGCGCCGCACGATGCCGTCACGCTCGGGCTTGATCGTGAACAGGCCGCGCCCGGCAGCCGCGTGTTCCAGCACCTTGGTGTTGCGCAGCAGGCCCGGGAATTGGAACATGAAGCGTTGCGGCTCCTCGCCCAGCATCGCCAGTCCCGTCACCGGAAGTGTCTTGTCGAGCGCGGCCAGTTCTTCCGCGGCCCCCGATTCACCAAGCACCACGCGCGACTTGCGGATGGCTTCGGCGAAGACCTCGTCGTTGCTCGGCAGCGCCCGCAATTTGGCGCGGGTGTCCTCATCGAGGTTGCGGAACGTATCGGCCGCATCGGAGGGATTGAGTCGGTCCGGCTCCGGAAACACCGCGTCGAACGCGATCACGACGGCGCCCAGCCTGGTCAGCTCGGTAATGAGATCGGCGATCCGCGTCCGCGGCCATGGCCACTGGCCGATCTTTTCCAGGCTCTTGTCGTCGATATCGACGATCGTTACCGGCCTCGCTGTCTTCTGGCGGGGATCGATGCGCTGGAAGAAATCAAAGGTCCTGACCCGAATTTCCTCGACGGGGGCCGGGTCGGCGGCGCGAAGCGCTGCGAACCCGATCAGCAGCGCAAGGCACAGCAGCCGGGCATAGCCAAAGCGCCGCTGGAACCACCTTCGCAATACCCGCAATCGCTTCATTCTGTTTGGATATCACGGACGGACGGAGTGATTCAATTGAGCGCACCTCGCGTTTGGATTGCCGGGGAGACTGCACGCCCGCTTCAGGTGGCGCTACTAGCCGTGAACGATGAAGTCATTGGCATGCAGGCTACTGGCAACCACGTTTTTCAACAATACGCTGGTGTTATTGTCGAGCGTGATGACCGTATCGTTGCCCTGCTGAACGGCCGTTATGTCGGTCCAGGAATTGATATTGCCGAACTGCCTGACATCGATCTTGTCGCGAGTGACATCGAAATCCGTGATCGTATCGCTATTGATGGTAAGCTCCGGCGCAAACACGAACTGGTCGCCAGCGCCTCCGCCGGTGAGCGTATCATTAGAACCGGTCGCGAAGATCACGTCCTTGCCGGATGTGCCGGTCAATGTCAGGGGTCTCTGTGCGGCCTCGTTGAACACGAAATGCACCGTATCGGAATGGCCGAGGCCGTCGGAGACGGTCAGCGTCACCATGTCGGTTTGCGGTGGATCGTTGCCGGGATCGTAAACAATGCCGTTATCCAGCGCTGCGTTGACGACCGCGAGCGAGCCGTCGCCCGTCGGCGGGATCACGCTACCGCTGGCACTGTTGGCTGCCGCATGAATCGTGAACGTATCATTCGGCGCGGTGGCGTCGCTGTCGGAGACATACAGGCCCGACACCGTCGTCGTCCCGTCGCCATTCTCGGTGATGCTGAACGCGTCGGTTCCGATCACCGGCCCGGCGGCGAGGCTGCCCGATCCGCTCGTCGTACTGTTGGCGCCGATGAGGGTAATAGTCAGCGGCTGGCTTCCGGTATGGCCATGACCGTCACTGACCTCTGCGACGAATTTGATCTTCAGTATGTCGCCGGCATGCAGGAAGTCGAGATTGGCATTGATCGGCTGATAGCTCCAGTTCAGGACAACCGTTCCGCCGTTGCTCGGCGCGGTATCGAACGTCACGTCAGCGGCATCCACCAAGGCCGATATGTCGATGCTGCCCGGCACTGACGCCGATCCATTGTATTCGATCGTGGCATTGCCCTTCACAAAGGCCGTCAACGTGTCGCCGATGTCGCCATCGTAGACGCTGAGCGTACCCTTGATCGGCCCCGAAAGCCCGGTATCGGGCCCCGGAACGTTCCCGGCGGAAATGTTGTCAATCTCGAATGCGTTCGAGCTGCTGCTGAGCACGACCTTGTTGAAGGGCGGCAGGCCGGAGAATTCCACATAGCCGTTCGAGGAGAATGAACTCTGGTTGCCGGTCGGGAACAGCGGGGAAATATCGTTGCCGGTATAGGAGGCGACAGGCGTCGTTCCGTCGTAAAATTTGATGGTGTTGTAGGAATCAAGCGAACCCCAGTAAAGGCCGAAGGCGTTCTTCTCCGAAGCAAAGGTGATGGTCTCGGTGCCACCGCCGCCGATGCTCAGATAGTTTGTCGGCTGCTGGTTCCCAGGTGACGGTGCGTGGGTCGTCGTAGCTGTGGGGAAGCCATTAACGATTCCAGCATTTCCAGACGCCGCAAAGGTGGCGCCGAGCGCAGTGCTTTGGAAATTGCCATAACCGGCGCCGTTGTTGAATGGCGAGCCCGCCGACAGGCTGTCGAACGTCTCCGTGTTCAGGCCGAGCGAGTTTACGCTCACGCCTGAAGCAAGCACGATCGGCTGGGTCGGAGCGGCTAGGATGACGGTCTGCACGGGGGGATCCACCTCACCCACGATCAAAGGCGCGTCGTTGCTGCCGTTGATGGTGACGACAATGTCCTGCGAGGTGACGCCGCCATGGTGGTCGTCGACCTCTACCGTGTAGGTCAGCGTGACCGCCTCGCCATCGGCGAGGTAGTCGAAATAACTATCCGGCGCCGAGAACGACCAGCTCTTCGAGCCCCGCACGCCATCGGTGGAATCGGCGAGCGGCCCGAGCGACAGCCAACTGAGCTGGACCGTGCCGTTGGCGAGGCCCGTCAACACGCCGGAGGCATTGACGCTGGCGATCTCGACATCATGCGTATCGGTCAGATCGGCATCATTGAACGTGATCGCACCGCTTGCGGTATCCGGTGTCGCCGAATCGTGGGTGTCGGCACGCTCAGAGATGGTCGCCGCCTGCTCGTCGCTGGTAATTTCGGCCGTATCATTGCTGCCGGTGACGGTGACGGTGATCGGCTTGGTCACCACGCCGCCATGCCCGTCATTCACGGTTGCCGTGTAGGTCAGGTTGAGGATTTCGCCGTCGGCAAGGAAATCGAATGCACTGTCGGCGGCGCTATAACTCCAGCTCGCCGAGCCATTATTGGTATTGCCAGAATTCTGCACCACCGTCAGCGGCTCATCCACCGCTGCGATCGCCGCGAGTTGCTTGGCCGTGAGCTGTGAGGTGACGTCGACGCTGTAGGCGTTCAGGTAGCTGAACGCGGTAAAGGCCGTGCTCGCCACCGGCCGGTCGGTCAGGTCGACGTCGGTGAAGCTGATGGTGCCGGCTGCGACATGGAGCGCATTTGACCCCGTCGGGTTCGGCTGGTCGAGGTTCGAAAACTCGGCAAAGGCGGCACTCGTCGTGGCGATGGTCGGCAGGTCGTTGGTGCCGGTGACGACGACGTCAGCGCCGTGGATCGAGACCGTAATCGGCGTGGAGATGACGCCGCCATGGCCATCATCGACCTGGGCGACGTAGTTGAGCGTCAGCGTTTCGCCCTTGGCGATGAAGTCGAACTTGCTGTCCTCGATGCTGTAGGTCCAGGTCGCCGAACCGTTGTGGGTGTTTCCGGCCGCCTGCACCACGGAGAGCGGCACCTCGACGGCCAGGATCGCCGCCAGTTGCGCCGGCGTCAGCGTCGCGGTGACGTCGTTACCCTCTGCATCGTAATAGCGGAACGGATCGGTCGTGGAGATCGCGGCGCTGACGACGGGCCGGTCGGTCAGGTCGGCGTCGGCGAAGGTGACGGTACCGGTCACGGTATCGACCGCCGTATTGCCGGTGCCGATCCGCTCCGTGATCGTGCCGCCGGTTGCGGAGAGCGTCGGCTTGTCGTTGGTGCCGGTGATAACGATCGTAAACGGCACGAACGTCGTCTCGTTGCTCGGCGCGTAGTTGTTGTCGACCCGCGCCATATAGGTCAGCGTCAGCGTCTCGCCGGAGGCGAGGAAGTCGAAGGCGCCATCGGCAATATTGTAGGTCCAGGTAGCCTGGCCGGTGTTCTTGCCGTTGGGGTCCTGCACCACGGAAAGCGGCACTTCGACCGCCTTGATCGCAGCCAATTGCTCCGCCGTCAGCGTCGCCGTGACGTCGGCCTTCTGCGCGTTCGCGTAAGTGAAGGAGGAAAACGCGGCCTGGACGCTCGGAACGTCGTTGGGGTTGATGTCGGCATAGCTGACCGTGCCGGACACGCTGTCCACGGCGGCGCTGGCGGTGATGTCGGTGCGCTCGGTAAACGAACTGCCGTGCGCGGCAGCCGCCGGCGGCCCGGGAATGTGATCAGGCGTGGGACCGGGACCCGTGCCAGGCAATGGAGCAGGCTTGTCCGGGACGTTGACGAACTGAAACGTAACCGGGACTAAGTCATTGCTGGCCAGCTTGAGGAACGACGTTTGCGGAACGATCGAGTCGGTAAAGTTGGTCGTCAGCTTGGTGTTCGGGTTGTTCAGGTCGGTGAACTTCTGCGAGAACACGTCGGTGATGAGCTTCTGCGTCTCGGGCGACAGTTGCACCGACGACTGGAAGCTGACCGAGCCCTGGCCGTTGATGATCGTCTGCGTGCCGGCCCGGTTGACGGTCGCGATCGGCGTCAGCGTGGTCTTGTCGAACAGGATGTAGGAGCCGGTGGTGCCGTCGGGTTCGACCAGCACCTGGAATTTCGCCGGCGGCGCACCGCCGTGCGACGGCACCTCGAAATCGATCTCGACCAGCACCGCGGTGCCGCGGATGCCCATGGTCGCGACCGGCGTGTCGACCTTCATGTCGCCTTTCTTGGCGGTGGCGCCGGCGACGAACGAGATCGTCCCCTGCACCAGGCTGAGCAGCGATTTGTTGTCCGACCCGTTGGGATCGTAGATCATTTCGTTCAGCACCATCTTGGCGTTCGACGCGAGGCCGAACACGGTGCCGTCGATGAACGTGATGCCGAGCGTCGAATCGGAGCCGGACTGGACGACGTCGCCTTTGTGGACGGTGTCGCCCTGGTTCAGGATGATCGACACGCCGTTGCGGATCGCGGTTGCGCTGCCCGTCAGCTTGGTGACATGGCCGATGAGAGCGGGAGCAGCGCTGGCGCTGCCGTCGGCCTGCGCGAACTGGATGTGCCCGGCCAGCGCGTTGACGATGTCACCGGTGAGGTGGGCGCCATCGGGCGAGGCCAGCGCGGCGCGCTTCTCGCCCCTGAAGTAATCGGGCAGGACGAGTTCGCGGTCGCCGCTGGTGAGGACCAGGTCGACGCCCGAGCGCTTGAAGTCGCCGGTGAACAGCAGGTGGGCATCAGGAACGATAATGGCGTCGACCGGCGCATGCGTCGAAACGCTGTCGACGCGGACGGAACCATGGGGGTGCGAACCATGGGCGTCCGACAGCACATCGGTAAATTTACCGGCCAAGCTCAAAATGGCACCGTTGCCGCTAAGGTTAATATTTATACAATATTGAAATGTCTAAGCTTGCATATCATTGGAAGGTGCCGCGCGGAACCACCCAATGCTTGTTAATATCTTAATATCGCGGAAAGCGACGCCTGGCGGGTTGGTCTTCGTGAAATTCCCCCAGAGATCGCAGATATCGCTGGTTGTCCTGGGGTTGTCTTGGGGTTGTCCTGGCAACAATACGGGCGGAATTCTCCAGTCCGGACAGCATTACTTCATGTATTCGAAGTATAAATTTGAAAAATATACTTGGCACTGTTTCCCCGTGGTTCCACGGGGGACTATGATGCGATTTTTGAAGTTCAAACTGTGAACCAGCTAACAAATCATACAATTTTCAGCAAAAAAGTCACATTAACCGAAAATCAACCACAAGACGCAGTTAAAGGCTGTTTCCAACAGCCCGCGCGCGCAGCTTGCTTAACTCGATCGATAAAATTCTCGCCAAATCGGCGGTGGTTATTTTGGGCTGTTTCGCACTTCGCGGCCAGCCTCCCCCCGTTTTAAGCGGATTAAAAGTACCTCCGCCCATCCTGCCCCTGCAAAATGATCCGGTCACGCGCAGGCAGAATACGCCCGCCGATGCCCGGACAAGGGGCGTCAGATGGGGTTGTCAGTCACCTCGCGCGCATGGCGTGCGGGCATCGTCGCGTGCGGTCTGGCCTGGTTCGGACCAGCCGACCTGCGGGCCGAGACAGCGGAGCCGTCCGCGCCGGCGGAATTGATCCAGCGATCGGCCGAGCCGTTCGGCCTTGCCGCATCTCTCCTCCCGAGCGGCGGACTGCGCGACAAATGGCTTGGCGTGCAACGCCGGCTCGACGACGAAATGGTGCAGCTTGCGCTCTGCGAGGGCGACCGCGACGGCTGCGTGTCGCCGGCCGCGCTGAAATTCCTCGACATCGTCGACGCCGCGCAGTCGCGCGAAGGTCGCGCCCGGCTCGGCGAAATCAACCGCGCCATCAATCTCGCCATCCGGCCGATGAGCGACCTCGCTCATCACGGCCAGATCGACGTCTGGACGTCGCCGCTCGCCACGCTCGAACGGGGCGGCGGCGATTGCGAGGATTATGCGATTGCGAAATTCGTCGCCTTGCGCCGCGCCGGCCTCGCGCCCGACGATCTCAGGATCATGGTGCTGCACGATACCATCCGCGGCGAGGACCATGCGGTGGCCGCCGCGCGGCTGGACGGGCGATGGCTGATGCTCGACAACCGCCGCATGGCGATGGTCGAGGATTCGCACGTCAGAAACTACCGGCCGACATTTGCAATCGGCGAACACGGCGTGATGCGATTCGCCGATTCTCCCCTGCTCGCCGCTGGGGGCAACAACCCTGTGGCTCCGCTCGTCGTAAGCTATCTGGCTGTCTCCGCCGACTGATCACCCGATCGCGCCGACTGACGGCGCGCAAATGTTGCACGGCGACAGTCGGCAACAATCTGCTTTCTTTGCATGATCTTCCCTGCCTCACGACCGATGGTGCGCTGCAGCCGGTATGCCCGATTGCATTCGTTTCGGTGAAACATGCCGAGACGAATTTTCTCTTTTTCATTTCACGCCTCGCTTTGATTGACGCGATCCTTCTCACCGGCATAGCATTCCGGCAGATCCGCTAGAGATCACTGGGAGGGGATTGAGATGACACGTTCGCCGCGCGTTGATTCCGCTTGCCGTTTGTTTCCTGAAATTGCCGTTACTTCCCGTCGACCGGCGCGCCTTGCGCAGACCGCGATCGCAATCGGGCTGGGCCTGACGCTATCCTGCAGCGCCGCGCTGGCGCAGACACCCGCCAAGGGATCGCCCGAGCACATCAAGGCCGTCACGTCTGCGGTGGATGGCGCATTGATCAAGGCCAATACCGCGACGTCGCAGGACTGGCCGACCGTCGGCCTCGACTATGCCGAGACGCGCTTTTCCAAGCTCAACCAGATCAACGCCGACAACGTCAAGAAACTCGGCTTGGTGTGGAGCTATCCGCTCGAATCCTCCCGCGGCGTCGAGGCGACGCCGGTCGTGGTCGACGGCATCATGTATCAGACCGCGTCATGGAGCGTGGTGCACGCCATCGACGCCCGCACCGGCAAGCGGCTCTGGACCTTCGATCCGAAAGTCGACCGCGAGAAGGGCTACAAGGGTTGCTGCGACGTGGTCAATCGCGGCGTCGCACTCTGGAAGGGCAAGGTCTATTTCGGCGCCTATGACGGCCGGCTGTTCGCGCTCGACGCCGCCACCGGCAAGGTGGTCTGGGAGAAGGACACCATCGCCAGCAAGGAGCACTCCTACACCATCACCGGCGCGCCGCGCGTATTCAACGGCAAGGTGGTGATCGGCAATGGCGGCGCCGAATTCGGCGCGCGCGGCTACGTCACCGCCTATGACGCGGAGACCGGTAACCAGGCATGGCGGTGGTTCACGGTGCCAGGCGATCCGTCAAAGCCGTTCGAGGATGAATCGATGGCGGCCGCGGCCAAGACCTGGGATCCGGCCGGCAAATACTGGATCAACGGCGGCGGCGGCACGGTCTGGGACACCATCACCTTCGATCCCGACCTGAACCTCGTCTATATCGGCACCGGCAACGGTTCGCCGTGGAATCAGAAAGTCCGCAGCCCCGCCGGCGGCGACAACCTGTATCTGTCCTCGATCGTCGCGCTGAATGCCGATACCGGAAAATACGCCTGGCACTACCAGGAAACGCCCGGCGATCACTGGGACTACACGGCTACCCAGCCGATGATCCTCGCCGACATCAACATCGACGGCGCGCCGCGCAAGGTGATCCTGCATGCGCCGAAGAACGGCTTCTTCTTCGTCATCGACCGCACCAACGGCAAGTTCATCTCGGCGAAGAACTTCGTCGACGTGAACTGGGCCACCGGCTACGACGCCAACGGCCGGCCGATCGAGATAAAGGAGGCGCGCAGCGACGAAGCCTATGACAGCATTCCCGGCCCTGCCGGCGCCCACAACTGGCATCCGATGTCGTTCAATCCGCAGACCGGTCTTGTCTATATTCCGGCGCAGGGCGTACCCGTCAACCTCACGCCGGAAAAGGCCTTCAAGCACAATGCCGTCGAGCCCGGCAAATTCGCCAGCGCAACGGGCTGGAATATCGGCTTCATGCTGAACGCCACGCCCCCCAAGAACCCGGCATTCGGACGCCTGGTGGCCTGGGATCCGGTCAAGCAGAAGGAAGCCTGGCGCGTCGAGCACGTGGCGCCGTGGAACGGCGGCACCCTCACCACCGCGGGCAACCTGGTGTTCCAGGGTACGGCCGACGGCCGCTTCGTCGCCTACAACGCCACGTCAGGCGAGAAGCTCTGGGAAAGCCCGACCGGCTCCGGCGTGGTCGCGGCGGCCTCGACCTACATGCTCGACGGCAAGCAATATGTCTCGATCGCGGTCGGCTGGGGCGGCGTGATCGGCCAGTGGATTCGCGCCACCGAATTGCAGAGCCCCGGCACGGTCTACACCTTCGCGATCGATGGCAAGGCGCCGCTGCCGGCCTTCGTGAAGTACCAGACCGAAGGCCTGTTGAAGGGCGTGAAGTATGACCCGAAGGATATCCCTGAAGGCACCGCCATCTACGTCGCCGCCTGCGCTGCCTGCCACAGCGTGCCCGGCGTCGACAACGGCGGCAACATCCGGAACCTCGGCTATGTCGCGCCGGAGAGCATCACCAACCTGAAGGACATCGTGTTCAAGGGCCCGTTCCGCGACCGCGGCATGCCTGACTTCACCGGCAAGCTGAAGGAAGAGGATATCCCGAAGCTGCAGGCCTTCATCCAGGGCACCGCGGACGCGATCCGGCCGAAGTGATGAAGTCATTCCGGGGCGCGTGCTAGCCGCGAACCCGAAGCACATAGCGAAGCAGAAGGGCCGCACGAGACGATCGCGCAGCCCTTTGTTGTTTCGGCGGGGTTCCAGCCGAAGTAGTAACAACCGTCATTGCGAGCGAAGCGAAGCAATCCATCGTGCCGCAAGAAGGAATGGATTGCTTCGTCGCTTCGCTCCTCGCAATGACGGAGCTCCGATCGGAGACCGCAAATACAATAAGTAAGGGCTGCGCGATCGTCTCGCGCAGCCCTGTGTCGTTAGCCTTTGCCGTTGGGAGCGAGCCCTCGCTCAGAACATCAGGCCTTCCTTGACCAGCACCCAGCGGCCGTTCTTGATCTGCTGGACCTGGGTGATCGTGTTGGCGAGATGGTCGGTCTTGGAGAACTTGGTCGGGGGCGAGTTGAAGATGTCGCGGAACTGCTCGCCTGACTCCAGCGCGTTCATCATCTTCTGGCCGGTCAGGTCCTTTCCTGCCTTCTCGGCGTAGAACGCAAAGGTCGTCATGGCGTTGTAGCCAATGATCGCCTGCGTATTGGCGTCCGAGCCGAACATCTTCTTGTAGTTGGCGAGCCAGTCCTTGACCTTGCCCTTTGCCGTGTCTTCGTACGGAATTTCGAAGCCCGAAGCCGCATAGAGGCCTTCGACCGCCTCCTTGCCGAGCGCCGGAACTTCCAGCACGTTGGTCGGTGTGGCGCCGAGGAAGGTGACGTCCCAGCCGAGCTTCTTGGCTTCGCCCATCGCGCCGATGGTTTCGCGGATCACCGTACCGAGCACGACCATATCGCAGCCGTCGGACTTCATCTTGGCGACCTGCGCGCTGAAGTCGGAAGCGCCGCGCTTGTAGCTGGTGACCGAGGCCGGCTCCAGCTTCATCGCCTTGACCTGCTGCGTGAACCCGTCAAGCACGTTCTTTCCGTACTCGTCGTCCTGATACAGGATGCAGGGCTTCTTGAAGTTCTTGCCCTCGATCATGTACTTGACCGCCGCGCGCGTGCTCTCGACATAGGGCAGCAAATTGTTGAACTTCAGCCGCTCCTGCGGCTTCGCCGGATCGAACTTGAAGGTGAATTCGGCCGCCGTCAGCGGGAATAGCTGCAGCACGCCGGCATCGAACAGGATGTCCTGCGATGCGAGCACGGTGGGTGAACCCATCGGGCCGACCATGGCGAAGATCTTGTCGCGCTCGACCATCTTCTGCGACGCCAGCACGGCGCGCTTCGGATCGTAGCCGCTGTCCTCGATGATCAGTTTGATCTTGCGGCCGTGGATACCGCCGGCGGCATTGATTTCCTCGGCTGCCATCTTCATGCCGTTGGAAACCGGAACGCCCCAGACCTTGATCGGGCCGGATAGATCCTGATGGGTTCCGATGACGATCTCGCTCGCCGAGATGCCTTGATCGGTAATCTTGGTCTGGGCTGCGGCCGGCAGTTGGGTCAGCGCAAGGGCGCTCACCGCAAGGCCCAACGCCCTAAACGATTTCGACATTGCAATATCCTCCTTGTTGGCCCGTGTTGAGCGAAGGGTAGGGCCTTCTCAATCCTTCGCCGTTTCCGATGTCCGCTGCGCTACGCCACCGCCCGTTCGCCATACATGGCGTTGATTTCGGCGGCATAGCGCTTGTTCACGAAGCTGCGCTTCAGCTTCATGGTCGGCGTCAGCTCCTCGTCCTCGGGCGTGAGCTGACGTTCGATCAGGTAGAACTTCTTGATGGTTTCGACGCGCGCGAAGTTGACGTTGACCGCCTCGATCTCGCGCTGGATCAGGTCCTGGATCTCGGGCGCGCGGCAGAGACTCGCGTAGTTGGTGAAGGGAATGTCGTGGTCCTGGGCGTATTTCTCGACATTCTCCTGGTCGATCATGACCAGGCACGTCAGGTACGGCCGCTTGTCGCCGATGACAACGGCGTCCGAGACGTAAGGCGAGAACTTCAACTGGTTCTCGATTTCCGACGGCGTGATGTTCTTGCCGCCCGAGGTGATGATGATGTCCTTCATCCGGTCGGTGATCCTGACAAAGCCTTCATTGTCGATCGAGCCGACGTCGCCGGTGTGCAGCCATCCCTTGGCGTCGATGGTCTCGGCGGTCTTTTCCGGCTGGTTCAGATAACCCATGAACAGGAAATCGCCGCGGATCAGGATCTCGCCCTGCGGCGAAATCGCGACCTCGCCCCAGGGTGCTGCCTTGCCGACCGAACCGAGCTTGATGCGATCGGGCGGCATCACGGTGGCGACACCGCAATTCTCGGTCTGGCCGTAGACCTCGCGCATGTCGAGGCCGAGCGCGAGATACCAGCGAATCAGATCCGGCGCGATTGGCGCAGCACCAGTGAAAGCCAACCGGCAGCGGTCGAGTCCGAGCATGCGGCGGATGTTGCGGAACACGAGATAGTAAGCGGCGCTGTTGGCGAGCCGCAGCGACAATGGCGGTGTATCGCCCTGCAGCCTGTACTCCGTCACCCGGTTGCCGATGGCGAGCGCGTTGCGGTACATCCACTTCTGGAAATTTGTCGCGTCTTTCAACGCAATCGTGATCCCGGAGTAGAACTTCTCCCAGACCCGCGGCACCGCGAGGAACGCGGTCGGCTGCACCTCGCGCAGATTGTCCGGCACCGTCTCCGGGCTTTCGGCGAAGTTCATCACCGATCCCAACGCCAGCGAAACGTAATAGCCGCCGACCCGCTCGGCGACATGGCAGAGCGGCAGGAACACCAGCCGCTCTTCGTTGTCGGTCGACGGAAACAGGTCGTTGGCGTGGCGCATCTGATGCGTCACGCTCCGATTGGAATGCATGGCGCCCTTGGGCGGGCCGGTGGTGCCTGACGTGTAGACGAGAACGGCGAGATCGCCCGCACTGCGGCGTTCGATCATCTCATCCCACAGCGCCTCATTGCCCTGCTCGTGGTTGCGCCCGAGCGCCGTGAACTCGGCCAGCGACAGCACCATCGGGTCGGTAAAGCCGCTCAGGCCCTCCATGTCGAACACGACGATCTTCTGCAGCGTCGGACACCGCGAACGGCACGACAGGATCTTGTCGAGCTGCTCCTCGTCCTCGGCGAAGATCACCTTGGTCGAGGAATCGTTGATGAGATATTCGACCTGCGAGGAGGAGTCGGTCGGATAGATGCCCGACGAAACACCGCCGGCGCAGAGAATGCCCATGTCGGCATAGACCCATTCCGGCACCGCGTTGGCGATGATCGAGGCAACGTCGCCGGGTTGGAAGCCTGACGCATGCAGGCCGAATGCGATATCCTTGGAGATCTGCAGCCATTCGCGCCAACTGGTCGGCTGCCAGATGCCGAATTTCTTTTCGCGGATCGCCGGCCGGTCGCCGCGGGTTTCCACGGACTTCAGAAAACTCTTCGCGATCGTGTCGGCGACCGTCAGCACTGCCGGTCTGGCCATGCGTCTTCCTCCCTCTGTCGCCTGCCTCAGGTGCCGGTCTTGGCAACCGGTCTTGCTTTCTTGAAGCAGGCCTGAATCTAGCCCTAACTCGTTCTGAACGCCATGCTTTTGACTGCGACGGTTAACGCCGGACCTTCTAACGCCAGGTCTTCTTCTTTTTCCAACGCCGCTCGCCGCGGGCGCCTTCTTCCTTGGCGCCGAGATAGAATTCCTGGATGTCCTTTGAATTCATCAGCCGCTCGCAGGTGTCGTTCATCACGACCCGGCCGATTTCCAGCACGTAGCCATAATGCGCCGTCTCCAGCGCTACCTTGGCGTTCTGCTCGACCAGCAGGATGGACATCCCCTGCTCCTCGTTGACGCGCTTGATGATGGTAAATATCTCCTTCACAAGGATCGGCGACAGCCCGAGCGACGGCTCATCCAGAAGTAGCAGGGTCGGACGGTTCATTAATGCCCGCCCGATCGCCAGCATCTGCTGCTCGCCGCCGGAAAGCTGTCCGGCCGGCTGGTTAATGCGCTCCCTCAGCCGCGGGAAATAGCCGTAGACCCGCTCGAGATCCTCCGCGACACCGTCGCGGTCCTTGCGCGGATAGGCGCCCATCATCAGGTTTTCCCGCACCGAGAGGAACGGAAACACCTCACGCCCCTCCGGTACGTGGCTTAAGCCCAGCCGCACGATCTTGTCGGCTTCCATGCGCTGGATCGGCTTGCCCAAAAACTCGATCGAGCCCTTCTGGGGATCGAGAATGCCGGAGATGGTCTTGAGCACCGTGGTCTTGCCGGCGCCGTTGGCGCCGAGCAACGTGACGATACGGCCGCGCGGCACCTCCAGGCTGATGCCGCGGATCGCCATGATCGGCCCGTAATAGCTCTCGATATTGCTGAGCTTGAGGATGATGTCGGAAGCGCTCATGGCATCATCCTCATGCGCCGAGATAGGCGGCGACGACATCGGGATGGCGCTGCACCTCGGACGGCGAGCCCATCGCGAGCACGCGGCCGTAGTTGAGCGCGATCACGCGGTCGGAGACGCGATTGACCAGCGTCATGTCGTGTTCGACCATCAAGACAGTGATGCCGAGTTCGGTCTTCATGTCGCGGATCCAGAACGACATGTCGTCGGTCTCCTCGACGTTCAGCCCGGATGACGGCTCGTCCAGCAGGATCAGCTTCGGCTCCGAGCACAGCGCACGCGCGAGCTCGATCACCTTGCGGACGCCGTAAGGCAGCCCGGAGATCAGCTTGTCGCGATAGGCTTCGAGATCGAGGAATTCGATCACCTGCTCGACGCGGCGGCGATGGACCTTTTCACCGGCGCGCACGCTCGGCAGGAACAGCAATTCCTGCCAGAGCTGCGTGGTGGAGTGCCGGTGACGGCCGACCAGCAGGTTGCTCAGCATGGTCGCATTCTCGAACAGCTCGATGTTCTGGAAGGTGCGGGCAATGCCGAGGCCGGCAATCTCGTAGGCCGGCTGTTCGGTGATGTCCTGGTCTTCGAAAAAGATCCTGCCCGAAGTGGGCGGATAGATCCGCGAGATCAGGTTGAAGATCGAACTCTTGCCCGCGCCATTCGGGCCGATGATCGAGAGGATCTCGCCCTTCTCTACCGCGAAGCTGACGGAATCGACCGCCTTCAGGCCGCCGAAATGCAAAGACAGGTTCTCGGCACGGAAGTAGCTCATCGGTTCCGCTCCGATTTCACATAGATTTTCTGACGCTTGAAGGTGGCACGCTTGTAGAGCGGGAATAGCTGGAAGAAGAGCTTTATCTTCAGCCAGCGCCCATACAGGCCAAGCGGCTCGAACAGCACGAACAGCACGATGATCACTCCGTAGATCGCGCCCTTGAGGCCGTTGGCGGAGGCAATGGCGGCGACGTTGCTGTAGATCTTCCCCGCGGTCACGCTGTCCGCGCCGAACGTTGCGAAGATTCCCGCGATGATGCCGGGCAGGTCGTCCTTCAGATAGGTCAGGAACGGATCGATCATGACCAGGAAGATCGCGCCGAGTACCGCGCCGTGCAGGCTGAAGGTGCCGCCGATCAGGATCACGATGATGAACTCGATCGAGAGCTGCAGCGTGAACATTTCCGGAGAGATGAAGGAGAGCTTGTGCGCGAACAGCACACCGGCCAATCCGGTAATCGCCGCGCTGATCGCAAACGACTTCACCTTGTAGAGCGAGACATTGACGCCCATGCTGCGCGCCGCCGTTTCGCTGTCGCGGATCGCGACGAAGGCGCGTCCCGTGGGCGAGCGCAGCAGATTGAGCGTGCCGATGATGGTCAGGATCAACACGCCGAGACAAAGAAAGTAGAAGGCCGGGCCGTTTTGCGGCACCGCCTGCCCGAACAGGCTCAAGGTCTTGACGCGCATGCCCTCATTGCCGTGGGTCACGCTTTCCCAGCGCGCCAGCACTTCCTCGACGATGAAGGCAAAGGAAATCGTCGCGATGACGAGATAGATGCCCGTCAGCCGCAGCGCCGGGAATCCGACCAGCGCACCGACCACGCCGGTCAACAGGCCGCCAGCCAGGAAGTAGACCGGGAACGGAACGTTGTATTGCTGCAGATAGGCCGCCGTATAGGCGCCGATCGCCAGAAAGGCGGCGTGGCCGAGCGAGGCCTGCCCTGTGAATCCGGTGAGAATCATCAGGCCTACGCCCACCGTGGCGTAGATGCAGACGAACACCAGCTGGCTGACCAGATAGCTCGACAGCACGAACGGCGCGATCACAAGAAACGCCAGCAGGATGCCGTAGGAGACGACGTAGCCGCTGTGCGGAAACAGCCTGATGTCGTCTTCGTAATCCGTCTTGAAGAGGAACCGCATTAGACCTTCTTCCGCGTATGGATACCGAACAGGCCTTCGGGCTTGAGCAACAGCACCACCAGAAGCACGATGTAGGGCGCGACGTCCTTCCAGCCCTGCGGCAGGTAGAAGCCGGCCATGCTCTCGATCACGCCGATCAGCACGCCGCCCACCACCGCGCCGGGGATGGAGCCGAAACCGCCGAGCACCGCGGCGGGAAACGCCTTCAGGCCCAGCACGAGACCGACATTGGAGTGAATGAAGGTGATCGGCGCCAGCAGCACGCCGGCGGCAGTCGCGACCGCAGCACTGATCGCCCACACGATCGACACCACGCGCTTGACCGGAATGCCCATGTAGTAGGCGGCCAGCATGTTCTCCGAGCTGGCACGCATCGCGGTGCCGAGCGTGGTGCGGTTGAAGAAGAGATAGAGCAGCGCGCAAAGGATCACGGTTGCGGCGATCACCGAGAGCTTGTCGTATGCCAGCACCAGCGAGCCGATCCGCAACACGCCATCGCTGAACGGCGTGTCGATCTTGAAATCGTCGGTGCCCCAGATCATGCCGACCACGGAGCGCAGGAAATATCCGAGCCCGATCGTCGCCATGATGATGGAAAACTGCGGATAGCCAAGGATCGGTCGCACCACGACGCGTTCGGCCAGCATGCCGAACGCCGCCATGGCGATGACCGCGCCGGCGAATCCGAGCCAATAATTAAGGCCGAGCATGCCGATGAAGGTGAAGGCGAAGAACCCGCCCAGCATCATCAGATCGCCCTGGGCGAAATTGACGACCTCGGTTGCCTTGTAAACGAGCACAAAGCCGAGCGCGATCAGCCCATAAACGCAGCCGAGCGCGATGCCACTCACCAGCTGCTGAACGAAGTCCAGCATCATTTCCCTCCCCGATGCCGGGCGATTCTGTCGATCGCCTCTTCCGCATCTTGTGTCTACACGCTACCCGGCATCCACGATGCCGAACAGCTGCATATGTCCCGCTGCATTGAGCCCAAAGCGCCGAGCCCTGTCAACAAAGCGGTGGCTGCTGTGCTGTTAAGAATTGCGCAGAAATGCCGCAGCCCGGGAAGTTGCGGGGTTCGCTGCGATTTGGCGTGCAAGATTCACCGCGCCGAAAGCTCTTCGGTGCATGGTCCGCAGTGAACAACTGGATCGCCCTGAAGTCATGAAATCAGATCTATCGGCGCTCGAAGTGCGAGGGTTAACGAAGCGTTTTGACCGCCCGGCGGTCGACGCGCTCGACCTCACCATTCGGACCGGCGAGTTCTACGCCCTGCTCGGCCCCAACGGCGCCGGCAAGACCACGACCTTGCGGATGGTCGCCGGCCTGCTGCGGCCTGACGCCGGCTCTGTCTCCATATTGGGCGTCGATGCGCTCGCCGATCCCGTCGCCGCCAAGCAGATCATCGCATGGGTCTCCGACGAGCCGATGATCTACGACAAGCTGACGCCGCTGGAGTACCTCGAATTCGTTGCCGGCCTCTGGGGCATCGATCCCACGGTTTCCGCCCCAGCGGCGCAGCAGCTTCTGCTGTCGCTTGGCCTCGAGCCGCATCTGCACGAACGCTGCGAGGGCTTCTCCAAGGGCATGCGCCAGAAGGTCGCGCTGGCCGGCGCTCTGGTTCACGATCCCCGGTTGATCATCCTGGACGAGCCGTTGACCGGGCTCGACGCGCTGTCGGCGCGTCACGTCAAGGGATTGCTGCAGGACCGCGTCCGCGCCGGCTGCACCGTGATCATGACGACGCATATTCTCGAAGTCGCCGAGCGGATGGCCGACCGCATCGGCGTCATCACCGCAGGCAAACTGGTGGCCGAGGGCACGCTCACTGAGCTGCGCCAGCAGAACGGCCGCAACGACACCAGCCTCGAAGACATGTTCATCGCCCTCGTCGACACTGAGGCGGCCGCCGCATGAGTTCGGCCGCGGCGCTCACCTGGTTTGCCCGGCACGAGATCCGGCTGGCGTGGCGCGAATGGCTGGCGATGATTGCCGGCAGACGTGGCAAGCGAAAGCGCGCGATCATTGCCCTGATCGTATTCGTCGCCGTCATGCACCTGCCGGCCTATGCGGTGATCGGCCGCTTCGCCGATTTGCAAGCCCCGCTCGGCAAGCCGGAATTGATCGTCATCACGGCGACCATCTTTCTCGCCTGGGCGTTGATGCTGTCACAGGCGATCGAGTCGGTGACACGGGTGTTCTACGCCCGCGCTGATCTCGACCTCATCATGTCGTCGCCGGCGAATCTCGCCAACGTGTTCTCGGTGCGGATCGCGGCGATCGGACTGTCCGTGATCGGGATGGCGCTGTTGCTGTCGACGCCCTTTGTCGACGTTCTCGTGATCGGCGGCGGCATCCGATGGCTCTCCGCGTTCGGCGTCGTCATCGCCATCGGCCTTACGGCCGCGGCCGTTGCGATCGCGATCACGGTCGCGCTGTTCAGGTTGATCGGCCCAAGCCGCACCCGCCTCGTCGCGCAGATCGTGGCCGCCATCATTGGCGCCGGCTTCGTCATCGCGCTCCAGGTCGCAGCCATCCTTTCATACGGTACGTTGTCGCGCTTTACGGTGCTGACCTCCGATGCCGCTTCAGCCTACGCGCCTGCGCTCGACAGCCCGTTGTGGTGGCCGGCGCGCGCGGCGATCGGCGATGGCATGGTGCTGTCGTGGCTGATGGCGGGCGGGCTCCTGCTGCTCGGCGTTGTGATGGCGGTCTTCTCGCCGAGATTTGCCGATACCGTCGTCAGTGTCGCCGCAACTGCCCGGTCTGTCCGTCGCGGGCCGCGCTTGACCGCATTTCGCGGCGGTTCGCGGCAACAGGCGCTGCGCACCAAGGAGTTCCTGCTGCTGCGGCGCGATCCGTGGCTGTTGTCGCAAAGCCTGATGCAACTGCTCTACCTGGTGCCGCCGGCCTTGCTGCTGTGGCGAAGTTTTTCCGAAAGCTCGGCCGCGATCGTGCTGATCACGCCCGTGATCGTGATGGCGGCCGGCCAGCTTGCCGGCGGCCTCGCCTGGCTGACGATCTCGGGCGAAGACGCCGCCGACCTGGTCGCGACCGCGCCGCTGCCGCCATCGCGCGTGATCCGCGCCAAGGTCGAGGTGGTGCTCATCTCAATCGGTGCCATCTTCACGCCACTGATCGCAGCACTTGCGTTTGCCTCCGTGACGCAGGCGATCGTCACCGCGCTCGGCGTAATCGTCGCAACCGTCTCCGCGGCCGCGATCCAGCTCTGGTTCCGCGTGCAAGCCAGACGCAGCCAGTTTCGCCGCCGTCAGACCTCGTCGCGGCTGGCGACATTCGCAGAGGCCTTCTGCTCGATCGGCTGGGCCGCGACCGCGGCGCTCGCCGTCACGATCCCGATCGCCGCCGTGATCAGCGGCGCGATGACCGCGGCCATTCTCGCGGCGACGTGGAAGATCAGCCCGCGGCGGGGCTAGTCCTACTGCTTCTCCAGCCCCGCCCGTTCGATCACATCGCCCCAGCGCTTGATCTCCTTTTCGATGAACGGGATCATCTCGGCCTTCTGCAGCAGCATCGGGCGGGTGCCGACCTTTTCGAAATGCGTGCGCACGCGCTCCGACGACAGCGCCGCGTGTGCCGCCGCCGCCAGCCGGTCGACGACCGGCGCGGGCGTTCCTGCGGGCACCATGATCGAGGACCAGCTCTGGGTGGTCATCTCCTTCATGCCGAGTTCGGCCATGGTCGGCACGTCAGGGAATGCGCGTAGCCGTTCCGGCGCGGTCGTGGCCAGCACCCTCAGCTTGCCGGCCTCGACATGCGGGCCGACCGAAACCGGGTAATCGAACATGACATCGACGCGGCCGGCGATCATGTCGTTCAGTGCCGGCGCGCTGCCCCTGTACGGCACATGCTGCATTTCGATGCCGGTGACGGTCTTGAACAATTCGGCGACCAGATGCGTCGCGGTGCCGACGCCCGAGGAGGAGAACGTCACCTTGCCCGGATTCTGTTTGGCGTAGGCGATGAACTCAGGCACCGAGTTATATGGCGCCTCGTGATAGGCGACGAACAGGTTCGGGCTTTCGCCGACCAGATGCACCGGCAGGAAACTCGTCAGCGGATCATAGGACAGGTTTTTGCGCAACGTGACGTTGGCCGCCATCGTGCCCTGCGTGCCGTAGATCATCGTGTAGCCGTCGGGCTTGGCGCGCGCCACCTGTTCGGTGCCGACCGTGCCGCCACCGCCGCCGCGATTGTCGATCAGGACCGATTGACCAAGCGTCTTCGACATTTCCTCGGCGACGATGCGCGACGTCGTGTCCGTGATGCCGCCCGGCGCGAAGGGCACGACCCAGGTGATCGGACGGCTGGGGAATTCCTCGGCCGAGGCCGATGTGGAGGCCGATGTAATCGAGGCAAAGGTCACCAGCCAGATCGCAAGCAAGACGTGATGCTTCGCCATGGAATTCCGCCCCGTAAAATTTCTGTCCTTCTCGGAGGACTTGCGCAGGGAGGATGACGGTTTTCGCAACGGCTTGCCATGCGGCAAACTCGACCTATGCCTTGATCAGCTCCATCACCGCCGCCGCAAACGCCTCGGGCGCTTCCTGCGGCAGATTGTGCCCGGCGCGCGGCACCACGCGATGAACGCGGCGGCGGGTGAACTTTGCCGCGCTGGCGGTGCCATCAGTTGCCGGCACAACGCCATCGCCTGCGCCATCCAGCGTAATCGTTGGCACGGTGATGGGAGGCAGTGCCGCCAGCCTGTGCTGGATTTCAGCATATTGCGGATCGCCGTCGGCCAGACCAAAACGGTGGCGATAGCTGTGGATCACCACGTCGACGTAATCGGGATTGTCGTGGGCCATTGCAGTTCGCTCGAAACAGGCATCGTCGAACGGCCAGTTCGGCGACCATTGCGTCCATAATATCCGCGCAATCTCGCGCCGGTTGGCAGCCAGTCCCGCGCGGCCGCGTTCGAGCTGGAAGTAATACTGGTACCACAGCGCCACCTCGCGTTCGGGGCGCTGTGGCGCCATCGCGTTGGCAATATCCTGGACCAGATAGGAATTGACAGAGACGAGCCCGATGCAGCGCTCCGGCCATAACGCCGCGCCGACACAGGCCGCGCGGCCACCCCAGTCGTAACCCGCGAACACGGCGCGGCGGATGCCAAGCGCATCCATCAGCGCCATCATGTCGGCGCCGACCGCCGCCTGCTCGCCCGAGCGCGGTGTGCTCGCGTCGCGAAACCGGGTCGGGCCGTAGCCGCGCAAATAGGGAACGATGACGCGGCAGCCTTGGGCCGCCAGTTGCGGCGCGACGTCGACATAGCTGTGAATGTCGTAGGGAAAGCCATGCATCAGCATCACGGCCGATCCGTCGGCGGGACCCGCCTCGTAATAGGCGATACTGAGGACACCGGCATCGACCTGGCGCAACGGCTCCAGCCGTTTCGATGACGGGGCATGCGGGGCCGGGGCGGTGGTCTTTTCAGTCACGGCAAAACTCCCTGGTTGAGCTTTACAATATGGCATCGCCCGCCCCCGATGAAGCAATTCCGGCACGCTGCCGTGCGCGAATGCCATCATGACGTTTCCAAAATTCGGCGATACAGTGCGGCCTGCGGCCTTTGCCGCGGATGGGTCATGCCATGTTGCGATCGCTTAACGTAGTCCTTGCTGTCGCCCTCGCCTTGCTCGGTTCGCTAATCGTCCCGGCGACCGCCCAGCAGCAGCCTTTGCGCAGCGAGTGCCTCGCGATGGCGAAGGCCCCGCCGCTCGCCGTGCCCGTCAGCCTTCGCCGCACGGCCGCCAAGACCGAAGAGGTCGCGATCACCTATGTCGGGCATTCCACCTATTACATCGACACGCCCGGCGGCGTGCGGATCGCGACCGACTTCAACGGCGCCTACCGGACCGGCAGGCTGCCCGACGTCGTCACCATGAACCGCGCACACTCGACCCACTACACGCTGTTTCCCGATCCAAAGATTCCGCACGTTCTGCATGGCTGGGGCGAGAATGGACAGGCCGCGCATGTCTCAACGCGCGTCGGCGACGTCTATATCCGCAACGTCCCCACCGACATCCGCCGCTACTATGGCGAGGGCTCCGGCGCGATGATCAAGGACGGCAACTCGATCTTCATCTTCGAGGTCGCCGGCCTCTGCATCGGCCATCTCGGACATCTGCACCACAAGCTCGACGATACGCATTTCGCGGCGATAGGCCGGCTCGACATCCTGATGGTGCCGATCGACGGCACCTATACGATGTCGCTCGACGGCGTCTCCGAGATCACCAAGCGCCTGCGCTCCTCCATCGTGCTGCCGATGCATCGCTTCGCCACCCCGCTCGACGAATTCATGCGGCTGATCGGCCAGCAATTCGTCATCGACCAGCGGACCGAGCGGACACTGAAGATATCCCGGGACACGCTGCCGGGCACGCCGACGGTGATCATTCTGGAAGGGGTGTGATCGCGCTGAAATTTCGTAGCGAAGACGATGCAAAGGGAGGGAAACTTGAGCGGACCTGTGCAGCGAACCATCGAGAGCAACGGAATCCGCCTCAACATCGCCGAGCAGGGCAAGGGACCGCCGGTGATCCTGTGTCACGGCTTCCCGGAGTCCTGGTATTCCTGGCGCCACCAGCTCACCGCCCTGGCCGCTGCCGGCTTCCACGCCGTGGCTCCGGATATGCGCGGCTATGGCAAGAGCGACCGGCCGGAGGCAGTCGATCAATACACGATGTTCCATCTGATCGGTGACCTGGTGGGGCTGCTCGATGCCCTCGAAGCGCCAACGGCCGTTATCGTCGGCCATGACTGGGGCGCGGCTATCGCCTGGCAAGCAGCACGCCTGCGCCCCGACCGCTTCCGCGCCGTTGCGGGTCTCAGCGTGCCATTCCGGCCTCGCGGGCCGGTGCGCCCGACCAGCGTCATGCCGCAAACCGCGGACGCTCAATTTTACCAGCTCTATTTCCAGGAGCCGGGCGTAGCTGAGGCCGAGATGGAGCGGGATCCACGGGTTACTGTGCTGAGCATGCTCTACGGCGCGTCGGGCGAAGGCGCGGCGGCGTTCCGGGACGCCGCAGCCCGCGGCGACATCACGCGAACGCCCGGCATGGTTCCGCGCGGCGAAGGCATGTTGCAAGGATCGACGACGACGCTGCCGGCGTGGCTCAGCGAAGCTGATATCGAGTTCTATGCCGGCGAATTCAGGCGCAGCGGCTTCCGCGGTCCGCTCAACTATTATCGCAACATCGATCGCAATTGGGAGCTGATGGCTGCGTTTGCAGATGTAATAGTGACGGTCCCGGCGCTGTTCGTCGCAGGCGACCACGATTTGGTGATTGCCGCCCCCGGCATGGACCAGCATCTCGCCAATCTCAAGCAGTTCGTCCCGGCTTTGCGCAACATGCGAATTCTGCCCGGCTGCGGGCATTGGACCCAGCAGGAGCGCCCAAGCGAGGTCAGCGCCGCGATCATCGATTTCATCCGTCGCCTGCCGGGCTGAAGCTTCCGCGAACGGAAGGTCACGCCAACAATAATCCAAGAAAATCCAGGGGAGCGAAATCCATGGCCGCCAGCACTGCACCCGCCTCCAGAAGCGGGCTCTACGCCGATCCGCGCGAGGACTGGCTCGCGCAATATACCGAAGAGATCATCGATCCCGCCCGCCCAATCGTCGATCCGCATCACCATCTCTGGGACCGCGGCGGCTTGCGTTACATGATCGAGGAGATGGCCGCCGACATCGCCTCCGGCCACAACATCGTCGCCACCGTCTATGTCGACTGCCGCTCGATGTACCGTGCGCGCGGCCCCGAGGCGTTCCGCCCCGTCGGCGAGGTCGAGTTCGCCAATGGCGTGGCGGCGATGGCCGCGAGCGGCGCCTACGGCAAGGCCGCGATCTGCGCCGGCATCGTCAGCCACGTCAATTTGCTGCTCGGCGACGGCGCGAAAGCCGTGCTGGAGGCGGAGATCGTTGCCGGCAACGGCCGCTTCCGCGGCATCCGGCACTCGTCGGCGTGGGATGCCGACCCCAATGTCGCCGGCATGTATGCGACGCGGCCGAAAGGATTGTTGCTCGACGGCACCTTCCGCAAAGGCTTCGCCTGCCTTGCGCCACTGGGCTTGAGTTTCGACGCCTGGCTGTTCCATCCGCAAATCGGCGAACTCACCGACCTCGCACGCGCCTTTCCGGACACCAAAATCGTGCTCGATCATTGCGGCGGGCCGATCGGCATCGGCAGCTATGCCGGGCGGCGCAAGGAAATCTTCCCGGTGTGGAAGGCCTCGATCCGGGAAATCGCCAGATGCGAAAACGTCGTCGTCAAGCTCGGCGGGCTCGCGATGAGCCTGCTCGGCTATGATTTTCACCTGCGCCCGAAGCCGCCGTCTTCGGAGGAGGCGGCTACCGCATGGCGTCCCTATATCGAAACCTGCATCGAGGCGTTTGGTCCCGATCGATGCATGTTCGAAAGCAATTTTCCACCGGATAAAGGCCAGTGCAGCTATCAGGTGATCTTCAACGCTTTCAAGCGGCTGGCCGTGCAATATAGCGAAGCGGAGAAGACGGCGCTGTTCTCCGGGACGGCGATCGACTTCTACAAGCTCAAGCTGGACTGATTACGCCCACTCGCCCTTGCGAAACACCGGCACGCGGCTTCCGTCGGCGTGAATGCCGTCGATATCGGTCTCGCTTGATCCGATCATCCAGTCGATGTGGATGAGGCTCTTGTTGCCGCCCTGCGCCGCGATCTGCTGCGGCGTCAGCTTGTCGCCGCCGACGAAGCATTTCGAGTAGCATTGGCCGAGCGCGATATGGGAAGCGGCGTTCTCGTCGAACAACGTGTTGAAGAACAGCAGCCCGCTCTTGGAGATCGGCGAGGAATGCGGCACCAGCGCCACTTCGCCGAGACGCGCTGCGCCCTCATCGGTGTCGAGCACCTTCTTCAGCACCTCCTCGCCGCGCGAGGCTTTGGCCTCAACGATGCGGCCTTCCTCGAACCGCACCGCGATGTTGTCGATCAGCGTGCCCTGATAGGACAGCGGTTTTGAGCTGACGACATGGCCGCTGACGCGCCGGCAATGCGGCGTGGTGAAGACTTCCTCAGTCGGGATGTTGGCGTTGCAGGTGATGCCGTTCTTCGCAGTCGAGGCGCCGCCTTCCCACTCATGGCCGTCGGCGAGACCGATCGTCAGGTCGGTGCCGGGGCCGGAATATTTCAGCGCGTGAAAGCGCTGGCCGTTCAGCCAGTCGGTCCGCTCGCGCAGCACGGCGTTATGCTTTTCCCAGGCGGCAACGGCGCCGTCCTGATCGACGCGCGAGGCCGCAAAAATCGCGTCCGCCAGTTTTGCTATCGCGACGTCCTCGGGAACATCGGGGAAAACCTGCCTGGCCCAGGACGGGCTCGGATAGGCGATGATGTTCCAGTTGGTGTCGAAATTGACGATCTTCTCCAGCGCCGGCTGGTAGGCGATCGAATTGGCCTTGCTGGCGCGCGCGACCTTTGCCGGGTCCTCGCCCGACAGCAGCATCGGATTGTCGCCGACGATGGCGAGCCGCGCGGTGTTGGCGGCGAACGCCTTCGCCATGCCCTCATAGAGCCAGCCGGCGGCGCGATCGAAACTCTCGTTGTGGCCATAACGATAGCGCGCCAGCGTGATCTCCTCATCCGACAGCAACGGGGTCACGATTCCCGCGCCGGCCCTGTAGGCATGTTCGGCGATCCGGCGCACCAGCGGCAGCGCGACTGAGGGCGCGGTCAGCAGCAGGTCCTGTCCCGGCTGCAGCCGCAGGCCGACCTTGACCGCGACTTCGGCGAGGCGGTCGAGTTTCAGGGGATCGATCGAAGGGGAAACGTTGCGCTGTGCGGTCATGATTCTTTCGGCCAATGCTCATCGATTTTGAAGGCCTCGCAGCCCTCGGCCGTGATCACACAATCAAGCCAAAGCGAGCGAAGCGCCTGACAACAGCAATAGCACAGGAATGGTCCGGCGAAAGCCGATCTCGTTGATGTTCCGGAATGCAACAATGCCGAGCAGGGAACCCGCAAACAGCGCCGGGCCATCAGCCATCAGCGCTGCCGCCGGTCAGCGCAAGCCCCTCACCGTGAGCACAATTCCGTCGGCGCCCGCTTTGCGGTCGACGGATATCTCCTGATACTCCGGCGAGGTCTGGAATTCCTGCGCCGCGGCCTCATCCGGGAATTCCATGATCACGACCTTGTCGCGCGGCCATTCGCCTTCCAGCACCACCGGATGTGCGTCCGCCACCAGCAGCTTGCCCTTGAACTTCTTGAACACGTCCATGAAGCGCGATTGATAGCGGTCGTAGAGTTCGCGGCGAGTGAACTTCAGTTGCGCGATGATGTAGACGCTCATGATAGCTCCTCATCTCACGTGGCAGGTGAGCGCCGGCGCTCTCAGCAATGGTCGCGCCGCTCAGCCACGAAACTTCTTCTTTTTGTTCTTTCCGAATGCGGGCTTTGCAGACGTCCCATTTTCATGCTGCGGCTTTCCGGCATACGCCTGCTCGCCTCGATCCCGCCTCTTGGTATCGTAACGCGGTTTCTTGTCAAACCCCGCTCTGTCGGCGCCTTCAGCCTTCTTGCCGAAGTGCTTCGGCTTCGGCGCCGCCGCGTCGCGAACCGGCTCGCGCGATGGAGCTCCTGCGAGCGCCTCGATGCGGATGCTGTCTTCCTTGTCGGGACGGCGAATTTGCGCTGCGAAACGTTCGGCGCTGCGCGCGGAAATCTCGAACTCGGTGGTGGTATCGAGAATGCGGATGGCGCCGATGTCTTCCTTCTTGATGCCGCCGCGACGGCACAGCATCGGCAGCAGCCAGCGCGCTTCGGCATTCTTCCGGCGTCCGATCGCCGCGCTGAACCAGACAGAATCCTCCGCCATGCGATGGCGCGGCGATGATTTCGCAGGCTTCGACCCACGTCCAGCCTCGCGATCGACCCTCTCCCGCGCACGTTCCGCCCGCGATTTGACGCGATCCTCACCGGGACCGACGATGTCCTCGGGCGACGGAAGCCGCGAGCGATAGAGCCGCGCCAGCGCCGCGGCGATATCCTCCGCCGAGCGTTCGGCGAGCAGCGCCTGCGCGATCGCCAGATCCTCAGGCGTCGTCTCGGCGGCGAACAGATCGTCGCGCAGCATGCGCTCCTGATCGAGCTTGCGAATTTCATCCGGCTGCGGCGCCAAACCCCAGGCGGCATCGATGCCGGCCAGATTGAGCAGCACCTCGGCGCGGCGCTTGCGTGCCGGCGGCACCAGCAAGACGCTGACACCCTTGCGACCAGCGCGTCCGGTGCGGCCGGAGCGGTGCTGCATGACTTCCGGATCGTTCGGAATATCGGCGTGGATGACGAGATCGAGGTTCGGCAGATCGATGCCGCGCGCCGCCACGTCGGTCGCGACGCAGACCCGGGCGCGGCCATCGCGCAGGGCCTGCAGCGCCAGCGTTCGCTCATTCTGGGTCAATTCGCCCGACAGCGCCACCACGGAGAAGCCGCGCTCCAGCAGCGTCGCCTGCAGATGCCGGACGGCATCGCGCGTGTTGCAGAACACCAGCGTGCCCGGCGATTCAAAAAACCGCAGGATGTTGACGACGGCATGCTCGACATCGCCGGAGGCAATCCGGATGGCGCGGTACTCGATGTCGGCATGGCCGCCTTCTTCGCC
The DNA here is from genome assembly GCF_003062295.1 of Bradyrhizobium algeriense. GTDB lineage: Bacteria > Pseudomonadota > Alphaproteobacteria > Rhizobiales > Xanthobacteraceae > Bradyrhizobium > Bradyrhizobium algeriense. Next base: position 267,198 of record NZ_PYCN01000001.1, read on the forward strand.
CGCGACTTCGACGCGAAAGGCCGATTGCTGATACTCTTTCGCCAGCGCGACGATGCCGCGCGGCAAGGTCGCCGAAAACAGCAGCGTGCGCCGGTCCTCCGGCGTGGCCTCAAGGATGAACTCCATGTCCTCGCGGAAGCCGAGATCGAGCATCTCGTCGGCCTCGTCGAGCACGATCGCCTTTAGTTCCGAAACGTCGAGCCGGCCGCGCCGCAAATGGTCGCATAGCCGCCCGGGCGTGCCGACCACGATGTGCGCGCCCGCGGCGAGCTCACGCTGCTCGCGGCGCGGGTCCATGCCGCCGACGCAGGAAACCACCCGCGCATCGGCATGCTGATAGAGCCAGGCAAGTTCGCGATGGACCTGAAGAGCCAACTCGCGGGTTGGCGCGACGATCAGCGCCAGCGGAGCCGCGGCCCGCTCGAACCGGTCGGCGCCATCCAGCAAATTCTTCGCGATCGCCAGGCCATAGGCGACCGTTTTGCCCGAACCGGTCTGCGCCGAAACCAGCAGGTCGCGGCTGGCCGCGTCGTCGGCCAGCACCGCGGTCTGGACCTGTGTAAGCCGATCGAAGTTGCGTTCCGCCAAAGCTCGGGCGAGCGGCGGATGGGTGGGCAATAATGTCACGAGATGTCAGACCTTAGGTTGGCTCTATCAGCCGGAAATGTTGAATACCGCCCCGAACCGAAAATGGCTCTAAGCTGCGCGTTTCACGAAGCGCAGCCGTACGGCCTGACCGATTTCACTGAGGTGGGGATGCTTTAGGCGAAAACCAGCCAATACGCCATCCATTCTTTGCAGGTCAGCCGATCACTTCTGTGGCGATTAACCTTTCGCGGTGCGTGCATCCCGACGCTGGGAATCCTGGAGCGATCGGCTAAACTGCGGTTTTGAGGCGTTTCGCCCGTGTTTTCAGATCATGCGTCGCTCAAAAGGGGCCGTATACCGTGATCGCGTTCAAGACCGTTCGTGCCCGGGCCGAGAAGCGCAAGGGCGGCCCCAAGGCGCTCGCCAGGCTGCTGCCGGCCAAGTCCGACCCGAAGGCGCTTGGCAAGCTCGGCGACGACCGGATTCTCGCGGAAATGACCAGGCGGGTGTTCTCGGCGGGGTTTGCCTGGAGCGTGATCGAGACCAAATGGCCGGGTTTTGAGAAGGCGTTTCTCGGCTTCAAGCCGGGGCCGCTGTCGCTGAAACCGGACGAGTTCTGGGACGACCTGCTGAAGGACACGCGCATCGTCCGCAACGGCGCCAAGATCATGTCGGTGCGCGCCAATGCAAGCTTCGTGAGGGACATCGCCAGGGAGTACGGCAGTTTCGGCAAGTTCCTCGCGAACTGGCCCTCGTCCGACGAGGCCGGCTTGCTGGAATTGCTGGCCAAGCGCGGCAGCCGGCTCGGCGGCAATACCGGGCAGATGATGCTGCGCTTCCTCGGCTGGGACGGTTTTGTCACGTCACGGGACGTCGTGCTGTGCCTGCGCGACGCCGGGCTCGACATCGCGGAGACGGTGACCTCGAAGCGCGATCTCGCCAAGGTGCAGGCGCAGTTCAACGCATGGGCGGAGGAGACCGGGCTTTCCTACGTGCAGCTCTCGCGGATTTGTGCGCTATCGATCGGCGAAAATTATGCGGCGGAGAAGCTCGAGAGCATGATGGGCGGCGACGAATGATCCGCCTTCGCTCTTTGAGCTACGGCGCGACAAGCCCGCCCAATCCATGGGCTGAATTCGTCGGTTGGAATCAGATGACGAAGAATCCATGCGTGCCGTCGCGGCGGAGTTGCTCGACAAGGCCGTATTCCCAGTCGAGATAGGCCTGCATCGCGCTTTCCTTGATATCGGTGCCCTCATAGGGACGGCGGTAGCGGTGTGACGGATCGGGCTTTGGGATCGCAAGCGGCGGGCCGATCTCGAGCGTGCCGTCATAGCAGCCTTCGAGCACATAGGTTTCCCATCCCATCTGCGCGAGCCAGGACGCGGTCATATCGGCCCTGACACGCAAATTATCGGTCAGCACGATGCGCGCGCCGCGCACAGGCGCAGCCATGTCGATCTCCTGCACCAATTGCCCGCCGGCATAATGGCGAAAGCCTGCGAGATGGCCGGCGGCGTATTCCTCTTCCGAGCGCACATCGAAACGATAGAGCGTACGATCGGCCTGCGCCTGCAGCGCCGCCATCTCCGCAAAGCCGATGTGCCGGACGCCGGCGCGATAGGCGACATCGCGCGCGCTGGCCTCACCGCCCGCGATGGTGCCGATCTCGCCGCGCCTGTTGGATCCATGTTCGAGATTCTGTTTGGCCAGCGTCCAGCCGATCGTTCCGTTGCGCAGCGCCCGCACCTTGTTGGTAACGCCGGCATTGATCAGCGACTGGGTGCCGATGATCGAGCGGGTGCGGCCAGCGCAATTGACGATAATGGTGGTTTCGGAATCCGGCGCGGCGCGGCCGGCACGCAGCACCAGTTCGGCGCCCGGTACGCTGATCGAGCCCGGGATATTCATGGTCGCGTATTCGTCGAACCGGCGGACATCGAGGATTTGAATGTTGGCGCCATTCGCAATCAGGGCGCTGACTTCCTCGGCGGCCAGCGAAGGCGTGTGGCGGCGATGCTCCACCAGCTCGCCAAACGCCTTGGCATAGGAATTGACGTCCTGGAACAGCTCAAAGCCCGCCTGTTTCCAGCCCTGCAATCCGCCATCGAGTTGGCGGACGTTGCTGTAGCCCAGCGCCGTGAGCCGGTCTGCCGCGACGGCGACGAGGCCTTCGCCGTCATCATAGATAACGATCGGCACGTCCTTGCGCGGCAGCCGCGCTGCGGCTTCCAGCGTGATCCGGTCAGCCGCCATGTTGGCGGCAAACAGCGGATGGCCGGTGGCAAAGACGGCCTCGTGCCTGGCATCGAGCAGTGCGATTTCATCGCGCAACAGCAGCGCGGTGCGGATTTGCGAGGGACTGACGGGGGGTACGGTCATGGATCGTGAATTCCGGATGGGGATCGTTGCTCCATTAACAGCATCGAGAGCCACGCGTCACGCCGGGCGAGGCATTAACTCTCATGTCATCGAACATTGAACTGATTGCACCGACTTCGCCGAAAACAGCATATGATGCCTACCAGATAAGCACTTAGGCATCCGATGGACCTCAAACAATTGCGCACCTTCCGCGCCGTGGCCGAGCTGGGCAGCCTCAGCAAGGCGGCGGACCGGCTGCGCGCCGCCCAGCCCGCGCTGAGCCGGCACATCAAGCTGCTCGAGCACGAGCTGCGCGTCGAGCTGTTCGTCCGCAACGGCCGCGGCATGCTCCTGACCAGCGCCGGCCGGATGCTGCTCGACCGCACGACGGGCCTGATCCGCCAGATCGAACAGGTCAGCGACGACCTCAAATCGGCTAACGGCAATCCGTCGGGCCGCGTCATCCTCGGGCTGGTGCCGACGGTGAGCGCGGTGCTGTCCGGACGGTTCGCCCGCCGCGTTATCAGCGAATTTCCCGACGTCTCGCTGCGCATCGTGGAGAGCTATGGCGGGCATCTGGTGGAGTGGCTGCACCGCGGCGAAATGGATCTCGCGATCATCTACGGTCCCGCGGTAGATCTGCATCTTCAGGTCCAGTCGATCGGCCGCGAGGATATCGTCGCCGTCGGGCCGCCGGGGTCCGGCCTCGGCAAGCGGAAGCAGGTCGACCTGAAATGGCTGGTGAAGCAGAAGCTGATCCTGCCCAGCATCTCGCACGGCTTGCGGGCGCTGCTGGAGAAGGCGCTGGCGCGCGAGAAGTTGAAGCTCGACGCCATGATCGAGGTCGATTCTTACCGCGCGCAGATCAGCCTGATGGAGGAAGGGCTCGGCTACACGCTGCTGCCGCCTTCCGCCATCCGCACCGAAGTGGCGGCGAAACGGCTGGAGATGGCGGCCGTCAGCCCCTCGGTGTCGCGCGAACTGATTCTCGCATCGCCGATCGCCCATCCGCCGTCGATCGCGACGACGACGATTGCGACGCTGATCGTGTCGGAGATTCAACAGCTCTCCCGGGAAGGGCTTTGGAAGATCAACATGACGGCGTAGCGCCGCCGGGCATTCTCTCTTCGTCATGGCCGGGCCAAAGCGCGAAGCGCGTCTTCGCGCTTTGCCCGGGCATGACGACGTCGTGTGGGTGCCCCACCTCAATTAAATAGCGCCTCGTCTCCCAACACCGATTGCCGGAAGCGCGTCGTCAGGATGACCCCGTCCGCCGGCGGCATCACGAACACCAGCGCCTCGGGATTGATCTTGATCTGGGCGAAGGCCGTTCCCCTTCCCTCATGGGCGAGGTCGCGCAGCTCGGTCACTTCCGCCATCGTGCGGACGATGCGCGAGGTGCGGATGCCGCAGGCGGTAGCGATGGCGGCGAGGTCGACGCCGGAGGCAGTCGGGGTCTTCTGCATGCCGGTCTCGCCGAAGCGTTCATTGTCGAGGACGGCGATCGTCAGATTCTTCGGCGCTTCCACCGCGATTGACGCGAGCGAGCCGACATTCATCAGCATCTCGCCGTCGCCGGTAATGACGATCACTTTTCGCTTCGGCTGCGCCAGCGCCAGCCCAAGCCCGATCATGGCAGCGGCGCCCATCGCGCCCCAGAGCGGGAAATTGTTGGGATGATCGCCGGCGGCGGAAACATCCCAGTTCGGCGCGCCGAGGCCGGCGATGACAAGGAGATCGCCGCGGTCACGCAACAATTCGTTGACGACGTCGCGCCGATGCAGAAGTGCGTTGGGATTGGTCATTTGCGGGCAAGCTCCTTGAAATTCTTGGCGCCGAGCACGCGCTGTCCGATCAGCACCGCCACCGGCTTCCAGCTGTTGAAGGCGAGGTGCGCCGCGCCCTGCACCGTGGAAGCGACAAGGTGCGGCTCGTCCACCTTGTTCACGATCACGCCCATGGCCTCCAGCGAGGGCCGCGTCCCCTGCCCCATCGGGATCTGCCACGGATTGAACTCGCCCCAATCGCCGCGCATGGTGACGATCATCAGAAGCGGCATGTGGCAGATGACGGGCAGCGACAGCATGTTGATGCAGTTGCCGACGCCGCTCGACTGCAGCAGCAGAACGCCCCGCTCGCCACCGAGCCATGCGCCGGCCAGCATCGCCACGCCTTCCTCTTCCGTCGTCAGCGTCACGACGCGGGTCTCGGGGTCGGCCTCGAAGGAGCGGATCAGACGGCTGTGGCCGGCGTCCGGCACTATCGCCACCTGGCGAATGCCGGCGTCCTTCAGCACGCGATAGATTTCGTCCGGCCACGTCGGCAGCGCTGGTGCCGCCTCGCTCCGTGATTTTGCTGCTTCCGCCATCGGGCTCAGTTTCCTCTGCGACTTCCGGGTTGATTGGTGCGCAGAATAGATCGCGGCAGCGGGACAAGGAATTTGAATGTGAGCATGGCTTGTATTGCGAAATTGAAAGGCTGGGTGGGGATGCGGAGGTCGGGGCCTTCTCACGGTGGGGGGAAAGGTCTCTCCGCGTCATGCACTCCCGTAGGATGGGTGGAGCGAAGCGATACCCATCAATGCCGGCATAGAAGGTGATGGGTTTCGCTGCGCTCTACCCATCCTACGAGGCATAACTTCGCGATCTCGCGGCGCATGGCGTCCGAGGTTTGATCTTCGTTTGCCCTCTTCGAAATAGAGGGCGCAGGGAAGACCGGGTGCTTGCTGCACCCGCGGTCTCGCGTGCGATTTGCGCAAACAAAACTGCACACGAGCATACAGGGCAGCGGAAACACTCCGGCCTTCCCTGCGCAATGGCTTTACGGCTTACTTCGTGCTCTTCCCGGAGAACGGCTCTTTTGCCTCCGTCGCCACGAGAGAAGCGTCGCCTCTCCCGGACTTAACGCCAGCACCGCGGCGCCCGAACCACACGACTTCGCCGTACGCTCAAGCCACACACGTCAGTCGCAGCTCTCGCGTCCATCGCATCTCACCGCACGTTCGTGACGATGGCCAACGCCCCTCATCTGCCGTGAGACGGGCGGAGTTATGCCGGTGATTTGGGTGAGAACGAAAGCGGAATATTTTTGCGCGGAGGGCTGGACAGGTTTTTGGTGATTTGCCCGACAAGTGGTTTTGTCGCAGTGAGCCGCTGTCATGCCGGGCGAACGCAGCATCAAGCCCTCAGGTGGGCAATTGCGCACCGGAGAATGACGACGGGATCGGAATTGCTGCGGCTTGGAATCCGGCGCAAGATTTGCTTCGCTGTGGCGATTGCCAAAGGGAGCCTGCATGACCATCGACCTGACCCGCCGAACCCTGCTTCATCTCGCGGGTGCCTCCTCATTGTCCGCTGCGGCCGTCGCCGCGGCGCAGGCCGAGGGGACGGCGGGCGGCGGGCCGACCTTTGCCAACCGGACGCCGATGCGGATTGGCATGGTGACGTTGCGCGTGCGCAACCTCGATCTCGTCGCCGACTACTATCGCGACGCGATCGGGCTCACTGTCTTGGTGCGCACGGCAACGGGCGCCCGTCTCGGCGCGGGCGGCGTGCCGCTGCTCGATCTCTCCTTGCGCGCGAACGCCCCCGCCGAGGCACGGAACGCGGCGGGGCTCTATCACACCGCGTTCCTGATGCCGACGCGCAAGGACCTCGCGCGCTGGCTGGTGCACGCGGCGAAAAATAAGGTCCCGCTGTCCGGCTTCGCCGATCACCTCGTCAGCGAATCCGTCTACCTCGACGACCCCGAAGGCAACGGCATCGAGGTCTATGCCGATCGTGCGCCCGAAACCTGGAAATGGGATGGCAGCTCGGTCGCGATGGCAACCGACCAGCTCGACATCGACGGCTTGCTGGCGCTGACAGATACGCGCACGACCAACTATGCCAAGGCCCCCGATGACCTGCGCATCGGCCATATGCATCTGCGCGTCGGCGACCTCGAACAGGCGGACCGTTTTTACGGCGGCGCCATCGGCTTCGACCCGACCCGCAAGCGCAGCGGCGCCGCGTTTCTTTCCTCGGGGCGCTATCACCATCACCTCGGGATCAACGTCTGGCAGAGCGCCGGCGCCGGCCCGCGCGACGACACAGCGACGGGCCTTGCATGGTTTTCGCTGGAGGTCGCGACGCAGCAAATTCTTGAGGCCCAAACGCTGCGCCTGCGGCAGGCGGGCGCGCCGGCCGCAGCGATCGAGAACGGCATCGAGACATCAGATCCCTGGGGCACGAAGCTGCGGTTGATCAAAGTCTGATACCGGCAGCAATCGTCGATTAGCCCTGCTCAGCAGGCCACGCTACCGCGGGACGGAATGAGGTCGGTCCCCGCCAGGGAACGCCAAGCATTATTTCTTCTTGCCGGAACCCAAGGTCGGTTGCCAGCCGCCGGTCTTCTGACTCGGTGCCGCGGCAATCACCTTGATCTTCTCCTTCTTGGGTTTCTTGGTTTCCCGATTGCCTCTTTGCTCGCCTTTAGCCATGTCGATCTCCTTAGGGTTGATGGTGATGCCGGAACTAACGCAGACTGGTCGACTAGAGGCGCGGCGCGTCCAGATCATATCGGACCTTCAACGTCCCGATCAGATCGAGCGTGCGGGTGCGATAGAAATTGTCGGCCTCCGAAATTGGCCGACTGATGCTCGCGCTCCATCCGTAAGCATCGTCGAAAACAAACATCGTCATCCCCGACGGCCAGGGACCATGGAGGGTCCTTGCCTGCTCGACAATGATATCCTGGAGCTCATTGGCGGTCTTGAAGGCTCTGACGCTCATGGCTTGCCTCCCGGACCTCTGGTGGGCGTTCGGCTATCCTTCAAGCGGATCGAACTCGTCAGACAACAGGATCCGGCCCCGGGGCGTGGATATCCTCACGTCCAAATAACCTTCCTGCAAAAGCTCGTTTGCCTTCTTGACGGCCGCCCCCGCCGCCGCACGGCTGAGATTGATCCGGCCAAATTGATTGTTGCCGCTGATCAGGTAATGCAGTTCGGTCGTCCTATCCATGCAGGGATGCCACGGCCGACACCGACAAAGGATGGAACTGCGGGACGGTCCGGTCGGCGGCCAAGCAAACCTGGGACAACAAAAGCTCCGTTCGCCCGGGCGTGAGCATTCTCAGCCCTCAATCACCGATCGACGCCGTGGGAAACGCGGTGATGATCGACCCTAGGCTCGCGTCGCGGGAATAGCGAGCGCTAAAACGCCGCGTAGACAATCGCGAGCGCCCTTCCAGCGGTAATGCCCGCACTTAACGTGTCCCAAGCTCAATCGCGGTTACGGAAGGATAGCTGACGCAATCCCGTCGCTTCCGGCTCGGAGCAGATCCACGTGTTCGGTCCGACAGCAGGCCCGATCCGCGGAAAGTTGCAGAGCCTGTCTCAATCGAAGGCCGATGGCAGCTCTCCCTTGCGGAAGATGATCGTCGGCTCGTCATCATAGTCGCCCATCTCAGGATCGCCGGTGGATGAAAAGGCAACAACCCCGAGCTTGCTCAGGGCCAGCCGCTCCGCGGTGCGAAGCGCGCCCGTTGCCGTTTTGCAGGCGATCGGAGCGCCCGCTTTCAGGTTTCCTCCCCGGCCGGCATCGAAGACCTGAACGAAGTAGCTTGTTTCGCGAGCCATGGGGCGCTCCTTTGAGGACGCAGGCGCCGCACCGAGCGATTTCTGATTCAGGACATCGATCGCATCAACGCGGAAATCTGGATTGTTGCAAAGTTGGAGTACGTATCCGATACGGCGTAGGGCAAAATGAGCTGATCATTGTGCGCCATCGCCCCGCAGGTATAGACGACGTTGGGAACGTAGCCTTCGCGTTCGGACGGCTCGGGCCGCAACAACGGTTCGCTCGAACGCGCCAGCACCCTGGTGGGGTCGCGCTTGTCGAGCAGCGCCGCGCCGATCGAATATTTTCGGACCGGGCCGACGCCATGCGTCAGCATCAGCCAGCCCTCCTCCAGCTCGACCGGCGATCCGCAGTTGCCGATCTGCACGAACTCCCAAGGGAATTGCGGCTTCAGGATCGGCTGACCGCCTTCCCATCTGTAGAGGTCGTCGGAATAGATCAAATAAAGGTTCTCGTTATCCTGTCGCGCGATCATGGCGTACTTGCCGTCGATTTTGCGCGGGAACAGCGCCATGCCCTTGTTGCGCGCGGCTGCGCCGTGCAGCGGCGTCATTCGAAACGAGAGGAAGTCGCTGGTCTCGATCAGTTCCGACCGGATCGCGGTACCCTTGTAGGCGGTATAGGTTGCGTAATAGGTCGTCCGACCGCCATCGCTGAATTGGACGAAGCGCGCGTCTTCGATGCCGTTCGATTGCGAATCCGTGACCGGAAAGATCACACGTTCACTGATGTCCTGTGCCGGCTCGAAAACGACGTCGACTTCGTCGCCCATCGGTCCAGCTAACCGGTGCCTGATCCGGGGACTCGAAGCGAGCCGGGCCGTCGGATCGACTCTGATGCTGCCTTCAGCGGCGATGGTGCCAGCGCGAAACGTCAGTGACGATACGTGCCCCTCGCCGACGGCTCGGAGGCTCAGAATGAAGCGCAGGCTGCCGTTCGGGATTCCTGACTGGTCGGGGTGCGGCACGATGCTGGGATTGAACAGTGCCGACGCTTCGAACGAGTATTCGTGCAGGAAGTAAGCGCCGATAAGCTGGCGCTGCACTTCGGAAAACGTAATGTGCGCCAGCAGCGCCTCCTCCATTTCGTCGGCCCGGCGCTCAAACGTCTCCAGCAGGTTGCGGTGCCGGCCCTGGAAATTTTCCAGCACATCGGCCAGTTGGCTTGCCGCGGCCTGCGGATCGAGATTGAGAACGCGCTCGACAATATGGTTGGCGCGCGTCTTGTCGGTCGGGTTGAGATCACGCGGTTCGGTCGCCGGCTTGAACGGACGCACGATCACGCGCGCAGGATCAGGCCGCAGATAGAGCGCCCGTCGATTGACGAAAGTGGCTTGCAACAAGGTGCCCTCAGTTCGCGTTTGCGTGGGTGGACGCTTAACTCAAGCGCCGATGGCGCGAAGCGTCACGGGGTTCGTCGGATTGATATTGGCGCGCGCAAGCTGGCGCATCTCGGCCAGCGCCAGCAGATAGGACACGACCGACTCGCCGCCGCGATTTTCATTGGCACGATCGGGATGCAGCCCATCGCGACAACTGCCGGTCTCGGAATCGACGAGCGCAACCGACAGGTCGTTGCCGCCAAAGAACCAGAAGAAAACCCCGGCCGCGATGACCTTCCATTCGGCATCGCCGTCCGCGCGCCACGCGATCAGGCACGCTGCGATCGTGGCGGTGGCTTCCACCGGCTGCTGATCGAAGGCCCCGGGAGGCTTTCGAAGTTCGCCGAAGCTCGTCGTACCCACCGGGCGGAAATGCCCGGTCGACGTCGTCTGCAGCGTCATCAACCAGCGCAGGGTTCTCAAACCGGCATCGACATAGGCCGGTGTTTGCGTGGCGAGGCCTGTCGCGATCAGGGCCTGCGGCAGGCGCGCATTGTCATACGCCAGGCCTTCCTCGAACCACACCCAGTCCGGCGTCTCGACCAGAGCGAGGGCGGACACCAGCGTGTCGGCAAGAGAATGCCTGATCTCACGGGCCCGCTGATCATCAGGAGCTGCGGCGCAATAGGCGTCCAGCCCGAGAAGCGTGAAGGCCATGGCGCGAGGCGAGCGAAAGGCCGCGGCGGTCGACAAGGCTTCGGCAAACAAGGCCGCCGCCCATCGACGCCGTGACAGGCTGGCATCCTTCCGCGCGCATTCACCCAAGGCCCACAGGGTTCGCCCGTGACTGTCCTCGGAGCCTTCATCTTCGAGCCAGGTCCGGTTGAAACCCATGAAGTTGCGAAAGCGCCTGGTATCGGGATTCCACGCATGCTGCACAAAGGCGGCAAAGCGGCCCGTCTGGCTTTCGGAAAGCGGGTGCTCGCCCGGTTCATTGAGCGCGCAAGCCAACAGCAACGCCCGGGCGTTGTCGTCCACGCAGTAGCCGTGCGCGCGGTCAGGCACCGAATGCACGGCGTGCTGGAACAGGCCGGTATCGTCGCACATCGACAGGAAATGGCCCAATTGCATATCGGGCACCGCGTGACCGTGCAGCGCGATCGCGTCCGGCGCGGCACGCGCGATCACCTTCAGCCGGTGACCCTGCCGGGCATTTTCGAAGGCGGTCATGTAACGCCCGGCTGTGCGCTCCCATGTCATCGATCGGCTGGCAGCGTAGGCGCGCTCGCGCATCGCCTGCCGGCGAGGGCCGTCGGTAAGCAATCGTGCTATTTCGTTGCCGGTCCCTGTCGCGTCGCCAAAGGCAACGAGAACCCCGCGCCCATCAGCCAGCAATTCGCGCGCATGCCAGTAAGGCGTCGAGACGACCGGCTTGCCGAGGCCGAAGCTGTAGGCCAGCGTGCCCGACGTCATCTGCGCCTCGTTGAGATAGGGCGTGACGTAGACGTCGCACATTGAAATGAATTCGAGCAGCGTGGCCTGATCAACGAACCGGTCGAGGAATACGACGTGGTCCTCGATGCCAAGTTTGCGCACGCGTTCCATCAGGCTGCCGCGATAGGCTTCGCCCTGGTCGCGAACCAGATTGGGGTGCGTCGCACCGAGTACCACATAGACCGCGTCCGGCCGCCTTTGCAGGATCGAGGGCATGGCGTCGATCATGACCTCGATGCCCTTGCTGGGGGACAGCAGACCGAATGTCAGAATGACCGACCGGTTGCTAAATCCGAGCTTGGCCTTTGCCGCGTCCGGCGCGACGAACGGAAAGTCGGGGATGCCATGGGCAATGACCTCGATCTTGTCGTCCGGAACGCGATAGACGTTGCGCAGCAGTTCGCGGCCCTTGCTGGCCATCACGACGACCTTCGAGGACATTTCGGCGATGCGCTCCATCACCGCGCGCTGAGCCGCCGACGGCGCGGCCAGCACCGTGTGCAGCGTCGTGACGACCGGCATGGTCAGGCGCGAAAGCAGTTCCAGGATATGGGTCCCGGCTTCGCCGCCGAAAATTCCGAACTCGTGCTGCAGGCAGACGATGTCGAACCGGCCGGCGTTGAGGAACGCGGCGGCGCCGACATACTCCTCGATGCTTCCATCCTTGATCTGCAACGCGACCGAGGCAGGATAATCGTAAGTCTGGTCGTGGTCGGTCATCGCTACGATGCAGGTTTGCAGGTTTGGCCGTGAATTCGAGATCGCGCGCTGCAGGTCGGTCGAAAATGTTGCGATCCCGCAGCGGCGAGGCAATGAATTTCCGATCACCGCGATCCTGCGGAGCGGCGTCACGCGTGTGCCTCGGCCAGGCCGCTGAGTTCCGCCAGGTCGGCAGCAACGGCCTGAACAGGTCTGGTCGATCGCCCGGAAAGCCTGTGCAAAAGGGAGCCGATCGGAGCGCTTGCGGGATACGCGATCAGGGCGGATAACCCGTTGGCACCGACTTCGATGCTGGCGCGATCGCCGCCGACGAAGATCGCCTGCCCGACGGATAGCGCGGACAATCCGATCGCCGCATGGCCGTCGAGAGCGAGAACCCAGGTTTCCGAATCGGCGAGCAGCGCCCAGCTTGAACCCTCGGGCAGATCGAGCCGCTCGAGCACAAAATGTTGGCTCGCGACCAGAACCATTCGCTCAAGAGTGAGGCGGGTGGGATGACGTGGCGGCGCAAGCGGGAAGACGTTGGCGACGGCTACGCCATTGTCGATGTGCAGTTCACGCTGTCGGCCGTAGTCGAACAGGCGGAATGTCGTGTCGCTGCGCTGCTGAATCTCGGCGAGCACGATGCCGGCGCCGAGAGCGTGGATGGTGCCGGCCGGAATGAAGATGACATCGTCTTTCGCCACCGGACGCCATTGAACCAGATCAACGATCGAGCCATTCGTGATCGCCGCGCGTAATTCCTGTGGTGTGATCCGTCGATTCAGGCCAACGCCGATCTGCGCGCCCGGCTTCGCCGCGATGATGTACCATGCTTCGCTCTTGCCGTTCGGCATCCCCATCGCGCGCGCTGACGTATCGTCCGGATGGACCTGGATCGACAACGGCGCGCTGGTGAACAGCAACTTGAGAAGCAAGGCAGAGGCCGGCGCACTGCTGTCAGCTCGTTCGAACCAGAGCTCTCCCACGGCATCCCCGGTACCGTCGACGCTGCTCCATGGCTGGAGATCGCTGACGCCCCAGGGCTTGCGTATGGCCTGCACGGACGCGTGTTCGATGGACATAGCGTCTCCTGACCCGTAACGCGCACGCCGAAGCGACATGCCGTTGGTCGATATCGTCCGTGGGATTGTGTGGCTAAGCGTCGCGTCTGCGGACTCGCCTTGTTGCGAAACCGGGTACGCTGTTGGTCATATGGATACTGTCGCATCCAATAGCAACCACTTTGCTTCGCGCGCGGTCGATATCGTAGAAGACGGCACGCCGAGCATGGCGCGGCTCGCCGGAGATCGATCCCGGTTCTACATCACGTTGCTATCGCGATCGGATCAGATGCGGCATGAACGCTGACCTTGCCTTCGCTGTGGGGATTTCCCTCGACATCGTGACGAAAAGAGCGTCTGCTGCACCGATCACCGCCTATCCCAGCCCGCAAGGCGATGGGCGTTCGGGCCTGTTCTGGCGAGGCCCGGCGAATCTCCGGCAAGATCGGAACGATATCTCTCCATCCGACATCTCTCCATCTTATGCCGCCGCCCATTCAGACGAGCCGCTGAGCCAGCTCCAACGACATCATCGCGGTGAACGCGAAAGGAATGACAATGAAGAAACCCCTGCTTTCCATTGAAGAGCCGGAGCCGAAGAAGACGGTGCGGGCCGACAGGCCTCCGACCGAAGGGTTCGCGACGATCGTCGACGGCCATTTCAAGTCGCAGTTTGACACGGCCGAGGCTGCCGAAGTCTCCGGCCGAAAGCTGAAGACCGCTTATCCGATGCTTCAGGTCCAGGTCTACGATGCCGTCATGAAGGCGCGCACCTTGTTGAGCTAGCAAAGCCAGCTATCGCGCCGTTGTCGTGCGGGCGTAGAAACGCCCCTACCAGCCAGGCGCCTCCATCTCAGCAACCGCGGCAGATATTCTTCAGCTTGGCGTTGGTCCTGGCGTCTTCTGCGCTGAAAGGATCTTTGTTAGCGGCTCGCGACGGGTCTCTTTCGGAGATTGCGGACTTTTCCATTTTCGGAGGATACACCGCGTCGTAGCACGACAGGCGCGCATTGGCGTTTTCGATCGCGCGGCACTCGGGCCCTGCGGCAAGAGCAGCCGTCGCACACACGCACAGTGCCAGCACGGCGAGAGTCGTCTTCATCCGAAGTTCCTTCCCGATGGGTCGCAGTTTTAAATCAAGCAGGTCGACGCGGGGGCTATCCGTCGTCACGCGACCTCGTCGGTCCAGACCTTGAAGCCGACCAATGTGTTTGGCCCAAACGTCTGGGTGATCGGCACATCGGAGGCATCGCGCCCCTGCGCGATCAGGATGCGGCCGATCCTTGGCACGTTGTTGCGCGGATCGAAGGTGCGCCAGTGCCCGCCGATATAGGCTTCGAACCAGCCGGCGAAATCGCCCGCGGCCCAGGGCTTCGGCGTACCGATGTCGCTGAGATAGCCCGTGCAATAGCGCGCGGGAATGTTCATGCAGCGGCAGAACGCGACGGCGAGATGGGCGTAATCGCGGCAGACGCCCTTGCCTTCCGCGTAAGCCTCCCACGCCGTCTTGCTGGCGCGCGCATGCTCGTATCCGAACGCGATGTGACGATGCACGAAATCGCAGATCGCCTGGACCCGCGCCCAGCCTGGCGGCGTTTTCTCGAACAATTGCCAGGCGATTTCCGAAAGCCGCTCGGTCTCGCAATAGCGGCTGCCGAGCAGATAGACCAGGGTGTCCGCGGGCAGGTCCTCGACCGCATGCTGAATCGCGGAAGCAAACACCGGATCGGGCAGGCCGCTGTCGCGAACGACGCCATCGGCCGCGAGACGCACCCGACCGGCGGGCGCAACCATGCGGCTGCACCAATTGCCGAACATGTCGCGATAGGGTGCGATCTCGACGACGGGGTCGGTGGTGAGGAAGTCCGGCACGATGATGTCGGACGCACGGGTGAAGTGTGTGCCCAGCACCATGATCATCGGCGTCGGCTGCGGGAAATCGTAGAGCATTTCGAATCCGACGCGAATCTTCATTCGAAAGGCCTCTCCCGCTACTAACGCTCGAAGTGGCTACGAAACCAGCGAATACAAGGCGCCAGCCGCCTCATTCGACCAAATACGGCTGCTAGCAGAGAAAACGATAGCTAATTGCCGCAAAAGCGCGCACGCTGCCACGATGTCCGACAAACCTCATGACTTCGCGCGCAGATTCGCCGGGCTGCCGGCATGACCACGCGCACGCGACGGGAAATGGTTCATTTCAGGCATCCGTTCCGCCTCAAGGGTATCGACCGGCAGCTCGCACCGGGGGCTTACGAAATCATCACCGACGAGGAGATGATCGAAGGCCTTTCGTTTCCGAGCTTTCGGCGGGTCGCCACCATGATCATGGTGCCCGGCGCGCCGCCGCAACGTTCCGCGATGGAAATGATCACGATCAGTTCGATCGATCTGTCCGACGCGCAACGCATCGACGCGAGCGCCCCCGCGTGACTGAGACCCCGATCGAGCTCGACAAGCATCGCGGCATGGCGGCGCAGAAGGCCACCGATATCCGTCGCGTGCTTGCCGACGTCGAGGCCAACGCAAAACTGTTGCGTGACGAGCAGGGCGCTGTCGAACTCCAGCTCCTTGCCGTGCCGGCCACCTCGTGGCCCGAGGCGGTGGCCAAGGCGCGTTACGTGCTCAACCTTTATTCGGCCGGTCTCGCGCCGACCGACACCCATCACCGCGACCTCGTCGCCGCGGTGCTTGCCGATCTTACCCGGCTTTCCGGGGAGGAGACCTGAACAAGGCGACGTTGGGCCTAAAAGAACTGTACACTTCATCCAGCCGTCCCGACCAGGATCGAACGGCGTAAACCGAAAGCACCTGATGCAGAACCTCTCGCCACGTCACGTCATGACCGAAGAATCGCTTCGTCTCGGGGTGGAGTCCGGCTGGTACTCGACCAAAGTCAGTGGAACCTTCGTCTCGGGCCCGCATTCTTCCGAAGCGGACTGCCTGCGCAGGATCGCAGAAATCAATCCGCCGGTAACGAAAAAGAAGAATTAAGTCCGCTCCGTTCCGGGAGGAAAAGTCTGATGACGTTCGCGCGCGGCAACATCCGAGGCTATGACGACGACCGGATGGTTCTGCTGTTCTCCATGATGGACGGCGGCAGGGAAGTGCCCTGCGCCGTCAGCGCTTCGGCGATGGATGATCTGGAACACGTGCCGCGGACGCCGGCCAACCGGCGCGAGGAACAGTTCGCGCGGTTGCGGGACCGGATCGAGGCCTGCGCGTCCCGCAAATTCCAGGCGCGGGAGTTCGAAGGCACTCCCCCCGGCATCATCGTGCGCAGCATCGATTTCCGTTCCTGACGCTGCGGCTCAGCGCTGTCACGACGGCCGCGATGAAGCGATCTGCGGACCGGTGAAAAAAAGTTCCGCCCTCCCCAATCATGTTCTAAGGTTCCGAGCTGTTTTCCGAGGGGACCGATTGCATGAACCTGCCGATGAGCTGGGACGAATGGGCTGACCACGACGGCGTTGCGCTGGCTGCGCGCGTCGCGAAGGGTGAACTGACGGCCGCGGAACTGGCTGCGCAGGCGGCCGCCGGCATCGCCAAAGTCGATCCCGCGGTTTCAGCCGTCGTCGAAATCTTCGAGGATGCGGTCACAGACCCCGGCACCGACGGGACCAACCTCGACGGCCCGTTTGCCGGCCTGCCCTTCCTGATGAAGGATCTGGGCCCGACAATGAAGGGCCGCCTGCAGGAAATGGGCTCGCTCTACATGCGCGGTAACCGCGCCACGGCCGACACGTTCATGACGACGAAGATGCGCGGGGCCGGGCTCAATCTGATCGGCCGCACCACGACGCCGGAATTCGGCGTCTGCAGTTCGGCCGAAAATCCCGCCGTCTATGTCACGCGCAACCCCTGGAATACCGACTACACCACCTGCGGCTCGTCGGCGGGCAGCGCCGCGATGGTCGCCGCCGGCGCGGTGCCGATCGCGCATGCGACCGACGGCGGCGGCTCGATCCGAATTCCCGCAGGCGTCAACGGCAATATCGGGCTGAAGGTCTCGCGCGGCGTGTTCTCGCTGTCGCCGCTTCTGTCCGACCTCAGCGGGCTGGTCTCCATCCAGGGCTGCCAGTCGCGCACGGTGCGCGACACCGCGGCTTTCGTCGACGCCTGCCGCGGGCCGGCGCCGGGCGAATTCATGCCGTTCTGGAGTTCGCCGGAGCCTTATACGCGGATGATCATGCGCAATCCGGGCCGGCTGAAAATCGCGCTGTCGTACAAGTGGGGCGATTACCAGGCGACGCCGCAGATCGCGGCCGAGCTGCAAAAGGTCGGGCGCTTCCTTGAAGGCCTCGGCCATCACGTCGATTACGCCTTGCCCGATCTGGATTATCGCGAAGCCTTCGCGGCGCAGACCACCTGCTACATCAGCAATTTTGCGATCGTCATCGGCAACATGCTCGCCGCGCGCGGGCTGACGCAGCCGCCGGCCGATCTGATCGAACCGGTCAACGTGCGGATCTGGGAGGCGGGCCGGCACATGAGCTTTGCCGACCGGGCGCGCATGCAGGCGGTGTTCAACACCACCTCGCGCGGCTTCGGCGCCTTCTTCGAGGATTGGGATATCATCCTGACCCCGATCACGGCATTGCCGACACCGAAGGTCGGCACCACGGAGTACCTCACGATCAGCGACAATCCGTCCGTGCTGGACTGGTTCGGCAATCTCTGGCGCAATTTTGCCTTCACGCCGCTCGCCAATCTCTGCGGCATCCCCGCGATCTCCCTGCCGCTCGCCACCCACGAGCACGGCCTGCCGCTCGGCATCCAGGCGATTGCGAAACAAGCCAATGACGGGCTGCTGTTGCAACTGGCGGCGCAGATCGAGCGGGCGATCGGCGGCAAGTGGAACGCGGGCGAGAGGCCGGGCGTGCATGTGACGAAGGAATGAGCTCAACCGTCATTGCGAGCGCAGCGAAGCAATCCATGCCTCGGCGCAGGGAAAGATGGATTGCTTCGCGAAGCCTGTCATCGGGCGCGCATTCGCGCGACCCGTTGGTTCGCAATGGCGGGGGATGCACCGCCGACCGCCGTCGTCCGCGGGCGTGGTATTTCGGCGGCGCTAGGATCTTCGTGAGGTTGATATCGCCGCGATTTCACTTCCCCTGCCAAGCAGAGCGTCACGGGCGTCCTTCAGGCGCTTCAAACTCGCCACATTGGTCTCGCGAATTTCGTCCAGACGATTGAGATAGGACAGCTCGGCCCTGACCTGGGCGAGGTTCACCGCATTGTCCATCTCTTTGGATCCTTGCGCTGGGGGCTGATCGGCTTCTTCAAAGGCCTGGTCGTGGGCGGGGCAAATTAATTTTAGCATGAAGATGCCGGTCCGATTGTGAAGCTCACCACACATGGCGCAAGAATCCCCTGCCTGCGCAACTGCGGGTGACGTTGGAGAACCCGCCCTCGAAGGTGGTGCCGACCGCAAAGCCGTTGCGCCATTTCACTTCGGCGGACGCGGTGGTCAGGGCGGCATCGCGTGCCTGCGCGGCGCCGTTGACTACGAAGCTCGCGGCCAGTGCTCCAGTTGCTGCCCGTGCTGAAGTCGCCCGAGCCGGGGCTGGCGAGCCAGGTGGCGTCCTGGGCCGCCGCCGGTGAGCCCCCAACAGCGCGGCGCGCAGCCACTTGGCCGACACAGCCCGCAGCACAGTAATAATTACGTATATCGAACATCTTCCGCCCCCAGCCCGCAGAGGTCCGCGCGCTTGTCCGGCATCGCAGCCCCCATTCGACACGACTCCCCCTCTTCAACTCCCCCTTTCCTCTCATTTCGCCGTCCGAAGGTCCTGAGATTGCACCCAGGACATTCTGAAATTTTTCTGATATTCGGCCCACTTGTGTGTTTGGACACATTTTTAGGGTCGATCCGGGGACCAAATGGGGACAGTTGCCGGTTTGGAGGGGACGGTGCTGCGCTTTGCTGGGTTTGAGCTCGATTCTGAGCGCGCCGAGCTGCGCCGGCCCGATGGCGGGACGATCAGGCTCCGGCCCAAGAGCCTGGAGATACTACGGCTGCTCGCCGGCAATGCCGGCCGCGTCCTGAGCAAGCAACAGTTGATGGAAGCCGCCTGGCCGAACGTCCATGTCGGCGAGGACAGCCTGTTCCAGTGCATCCGCGAAATCCGCACCGCGCTTGGCGACGACAAGCGCCAGGTGGTCCGGGTCATCTCCGGCCGCGGCTACCTGTTCCAGGCCGAGGTGACGGGAGCCCAAGCGACCGAGGCCGGCGTGACCGAGGTCGCCGTCCCGGCCGCGCCGGACATTGCGCCCGTCAGCCAGCCGGAGCGGGCCTCACCAGACACGACGGTGGCGGTCGCAACCAACCGTGAACCCGCGAAGCGGTTTTTCGACTTCAGCCGGCGGCGCATCGCGTTCGCTTCTGTCGCGGGGCTGGCCATCCTGTGCACGGCGGTCGCCGTGTGGATGTTGCGCCCCGGCCTGATCTTTGCGCGCGGGCCGACAAGCATCGCCGTGATGCCGATCGCAGATGCGAGCAACGATCCCCTCGTCGCCCAGATGGCGGCCGACGTAAGCGGCCGCCTCACCGACGGGCTGGCGAAGATCGAAAACATCCGCGTGTTGGCTCCGGAAGCGGCTGCACCGAAGGCCGACTTCGTGGTGAAGGGCGAACTGCAGAAGAGCGAGCGGGCCTGGACGATACGAACGCGCATGACAGAGGCGGCAACCGGCGAGGTCAAATGGACCGCGTCATATCAGGTCAACCCTGCGGATACGGACTTGCAGATGCAGCAGTCCCGGCTCGCCGCCGGCGTCGGTCACGCGCTGGCGCTGCGCATCAACGAACTGCTGAATGCCGACACGCGATCCGCTGCGAAGAGCAAGGTCGTGATCGAACAGGCCACCGCCCATATCAACCAGACCTCGCCGGAACGGTTCAAGGCCGCGCAGGCAATACTGGAACAGGCGCTCACCGAGGACCCCGACAACACAGACGTTCAGATCGCGCTTGCCGCACTGCTGATGCGCGGCGTGCAGATGGTGTGGGTGAGCGGAGCCGAGCGCGAGACGGCGGAGAGCAAGGCCGAGGCGATGCTGCAGCAGACGCTGCGCGCCAAACCCAATCATATTCCGGCGAATGAAGCCTATTGCCGCTTCCTCAACGCCACCAACCAGTTCCGCTCGAGCCTGGTGGCGTGCGCGCGGGCGCTGAGCTTCGATCCCTGGAACGGGATCGCGCTGTATCATGTCGGCCTTGCGCAGATCCAGACCGGACGTTTCGAGGACGCGTTAGCGACGTTCAAGCAGGCTGACCGGTTCGATACCCCGCAGGTCTCGCGCTGGACGTGGATGATCGGCGCGGGCTGGGCCAACATGCTGATGGGCCGCGCCGAAGACGCCGTGCCGTGGCTGCTGAAGTCAATCGCGATCACCGCAGCCAGCGGACGAACGCATATGCTGCTGGCGGCGGCCTATCAGCAAATGGGCAGGACCGAGGAAGCCAGAGCCGCGATGGAAAAGGGCCGTGAATTGCGGCCCGGCTCGACCGTGCAAAGCGTCCCAACGCCCAAAAAGAATTCCAGCCCGATCTATATCGAGGCGACCGAACGGATTATGCAGTTGATGGCGGCGGCGGGGTTGCCGGAGGGCTGACGCATCGCGCGCCCTGCGATTATTCCGTCACCTCGACCGGCAACGTGCTGCCCTGACTGCGGCCAGCTTCAGTCGCTTCCCACCAGCTACCCAGCGCATCAAGCAGCGGCACGAGCTTGAGGCCGGCCGGCGTCAGGTCATATTCCACGCGCAACGGATATCCCTCGAATTCGCTGCGCGCGACAATGCCGGCGTCCTCCAACTTGCGAAGCTCCAAAGTGAGCATCTTGTGCGAGATGGCGGGGTTGTCCCTGCGCAGGTCGCTGAAGCGTTTCGTGCCCTGCTTCAGATAGTAGATCAGCAGACCGGGCCAGCGACCGCTCACGACCTGCATCACTTCTTCGATGGGACAGCGGGAGACGAGATCTTTCATCCGATTGCTCGTGGTTACAAAAAGGTGCGTCATTTACTTGGGCAGCGCGATCCGTAGTTTCCAGTCACGCTGCGCAGCGTGATCAGCAGAAATCACGGAGAACATACCAATGGAACCGATTCTTGTTTATGGCTTCCCGGCCGGAAGCTCGATGGGGCTTGTCGCCGCGCTCGAATGGCTTGGCAAACCCTATCGGCTGTGCCGCGTCGATATGCTCGGCGAGATGCGCGACCCTTCCTATGCCCGCATCAATGCAAGGCATGAAACGCCGGCCCTGATCACGGATGCAGGGCGGGTACTGACCGAGACGATGGCGATCGCCGGATGGCTCGAGGCACGAGACAGCGAGCACCGCATCAGCTTCGCGCCACTGTCGCCGGAAGCAGACCGGATGCACCAGCTGATGGCCTTTGTTAACACGGGCTTCACCGGCGCCTTCTCGCCGCTATGGGTCGCGATGGAGATGGAAAAACCGAACCCGCAAATGCAGGCATCGCTGCGCGAGTTCGGCGCCGCGCGGGTGATCGAGCGGCATGACAAGCTCGAGGCCATGATCGACGATCAGCCCTTTCTCATGGGTGAGCGCCCGACGCTGGCCGACGGCCTTCTGGTCGGCGTCGCGCGATGGCTCGACTTCCATCAGGTCGCCGATCCCTCACGCTGGCCAAAACTCGCCGCCCTGCGCCGACGCATCGAAGCCGACCCCGCCGTGATCCATGCAACGGCGCTGGAGAACGGCGACATCGGTTCGGGAATAGGCGCTTGTGTCGGCCATATTCCGCTCGCAGATGTTATCGAGCGGTTCGGCGGCTGAGGTCACTGCGCAGCATCGTCTGGCTGGCGCTCGATCGCGGCAAGTGGAACGCCGTGCAAGAAGCCCGGCGTGCATCCGGGCAGCCGGACTATAGCGTTTTCGAGCGAAGTGGGTACCGCTTCGCGTGAAGAAAACGCGTCAAAACAACAATCTAGAGCTTCGGTTCTGATTCAATCAGAACCGAAGCTCTAGAACGGAAGCTGCTGCTGGTCTTCCGACCAGTCAATGATCTCGAAAAACATGCCGCGCCGAAGCATCTCGCTCTCCAGATTGGCCGCGTGCGCTCTCCAATCGGGCGTCTCCCGAACGCGAAACCGGGGCTGGTCGCCTGCCGCCTTCTGCGCATCATCAGAGGCAAGCGCGCCACGGATGCCCTCGTACATCATGGTGAGACTGTCGTTGGTGAACGCCTGATAATCCATCGGTCTCAAATCCAATCGAGCCGACCGTTGACGGCCGGGGTCTGCGTTAGCGACGATCAACGCCTGACGCTGGTCGATATACCGTTGCAAAGGCTCTGGGCGTAAAGAAGTCGGACTAGCTAGCGCAGTGGCAATTGCTACTCGAGCCCGCCGCCCCCTGATCCGATCGATCAAAGAAAGTCAAAAGACAAGCCGTGTCGGGTAGTCGACAGACTGCGGCTCCTGTCCCGTCGGCTCAAGGCACTCCGCTCGCACGATGCAACGGCCGGACCGGCATTGAGTTCATCAATTAGAAACGCTTTTCGCAGCCCAGGCGCAGAATTTGCCGATTTCCGATGGTCCGTGGGTAGGCGCGCTCGACCGGAGTGTTACAGATCGTGATCGAACCCGGCACGCGTCTTGCTGACATATCAGTGCTGGGGATTTGAGGGCCCAGTAAATTCCCAACGCCGCCCAGCGATCATACTCCGCTGGTGCGGCGTTGTGCTTTTTCGGGAAACGCCGGCCCAGAATGAAACAGCGGCGCGACCGCTCATGACTTGCTTAAGAGCATCGCATCGCTCAGAAGCCCCATGCACGCACGGGACCGGCCAAAGTCGGTTAAGCCTGCGAGCCCTATCCGCCCCTATTTCCACTTCGCCAGATAGAAGCGCGGCAACTCGTCCGGGTACGGTGTGAAATCGAGCTGCTTGGAGTGACCGTAGGTCGTCACGTAAGTATGCAGCGGCGCCCAGTAGGCCTGCTCGGTGATCTTCTTGATCGCCGCCGAATAGGCCTCCTTGCGCACCTCCGGGTTGATGGACGATCCGCCCTGCAGCAGCCATTTCTGCACGTCGGGATCGCGCGCATAGTCGTCGGCGCCGCCGTCGAAGTAATTGGGCAGGACGGCCGAGACGTCGTTGATCGAATAGCTGCCCCAGCTTCCGAGATACATCCGCAATTCGCCCGCCTTGGCACGCTGGATCAGGGCTGCCGTCTGAAGCTGGTTGAGCTTGGCGCGGACGCCGACCGCATGCAGGTAGTTCTGGACCGCCGAGCCCCATTGCGGCAGCACGTAACTGGCAAGCTCGACATCGAAGCCATCGGGATAACCGGCCTCTGCCAGAAGCTTCTTCGCCTTCGCCGGATCGTAGTCGTAGGCTACTGCTGCTTCGGCATCGCAGCCGAACTGCGACGGGAAGCACGGCGCTGAAGGAACGCGGCTGCCGCCGGTGACGAGCTTCTCGGCGATCGCCTTGCGGTCGATCGCATGCCAGATCGCCTGCCGTACCTTCAGCTTGGTCAGGGGATTGTCGGCGCCGGTGCGGCCGCCGGCATCCATCGAAAGAAAGCCGATCCGCATCGATTCCTTGCGCACCGACTGCAGATGCGGCATCCGGTTGACGGGTTCGAGCTGGTCCGGGTTCATGTTCCAGATCCAGTCGGCCCGGCCGGCGAGCAATTCGGTCATCTCGGTGCTGGCGTCCGGCACGAAGCGCACACTCATCTTCTTGATCGCCGGCTTGCCCTTCGGGCTGCCGGCCCAGTAATCCTCGAACCGCTCGAAGTCGATGGAGACGCCAGGCTCGACCTTGGTCATCTTGTAGGGACCTGCACCAATCGGCGCCTTGGCGTAGCCCTCGGCACCGACCTTCTCGCGATAGGCCTTGGGATAGATCGGCAGTACCAGCGCGAAATATTCCAGCGCCGCGGGGTTCGGCCGCTTCAGCGTGACGCGCACCGAAAGGTCGCCGGTTTTCTCGGCCTTGTCGATCCAGTTGTAGTTCGACGGCGTCGATACGCGGCTCGTCGGATCGGCCACGAGGTTGATGGTGTAGACGACGTCATCGGCCGTGAACGGGCTGCCGTCGTGGAATTTGACGCCCGGACGCAGTGTGAACTCGATGGTGGTCGGATCCGGCAGCTTCCACTCGGTGGCGAGCAGCGGTTCGAGCTTGAACGTATCCGGATTGCGGTAGACCAGCGCGTCCCAGCCCTGGTGGTGCATCACCACGCCGGTGCGCAAATTGTTGAAATAGGGATCGACGTTGGGAAGCGCGTCGCGCATCACGATCCGCAGCGTGTCGGCGGATTTCTGAGCCGTCGCGGGCAGCGCACCGGCGCCGAGCAAAGCCGCCGCCAGAATGGCAGCACCGAGTTTAGTTTGCATACGCATATCGCGCTCCATTATTGGTGTTTTTCGAAGTGGCGTGAAGCACGCCCTATGCCAGATGACACTCTACCATTCCCTGGGGAGGCCGGACCATGCGCGTTGGTGCCTCATGGCGGCAGCGCTCGACCGCGATGCGGCAGCGTGGGTTGAACCGGCAGCCCGGCGGAATATTGGCCGGATCCGGCATGACGTCGCCGAGACCGATGTCCGGCACGCCCTTGCCCGGCTCCGGCGTCAGCACGCTCTCCAGCAGCGCCTGGGTGTAGGGATGCCGGGGCTTGCGAAAAAGTGCATCGGTTTCGTTGCGCTCGACAAAACGGCCGAGATACATCACGGCGACTTCGCTCGCCACGTGCTCCACGACGGCGAGATTGTGGCTGATGAAGAGGTAGGTCAGCCCGAGATCGCGGCGCAAATCGGCAAGCAGGTTGAGGATTTGCGCCTGCACCGAGACGTCGAGCGCGCTGGTCGGCTCGTCGCAGATCACGATCCTGGGTTCCAGCACCAGTGCGCGTGCAATCGCCGCGCGCTGGCGCTGCCCACCGGAAAGCTGCGCCGGCATGCGCTCGCCCATGGCGGCCGACAGCCCGACGCGCTCGAGAATGTCGCCGACCCGGCGCTCGATCTCGCCGCGCGAGACGGTACCTTGGGCTGCGAGTGGCAGGGCGACGATGTCCTTGATGCGCCGGCGCGGATTGAGGGAAGCAAACGGATCCTGGAATACGGGCTGGATCAGCCGGGCACGCGCCTTGCGGTCGAGGTCGAACAGGCGCTTGCCGTCGACCAGCACGGTCCCCGCCGTCGGCTTGAGCAGCCCAAGGATCAGGCGCGCAAGCGTGGATTTGCCGCAGCCGGACTCGCCGACAATGCCGAGCACGCTGCCGGCCGGGACGCTGAAGGTGACATCGTCGACCGCGACCACGCGCTTTTCCGCCGACATCAACCCGGTGTGGACGCGGAATTCGCACCGCAGGTTCTCGACCTCGATCGCGGCGGTCATGCGGGTTGCAGCTCCGCCCAGTCCGGCTCGAGCCGGCAAAGATAGTCGTGCGCGTCGCCTGCCTGCCGCCGCGGAATTTTATGCTCGCAAGTCTCGTCGGCGTGGGCGCAACGCGAGCGGAAGGCGCAGCCGGCAAAGCCGGGTCCGATCGCCGGCACCACGCCGGGGATCGAGCCGAGCGGCCGGTCGCGCTGCACGCGGCCAGGCACCGGCACGCAGGACAGGAGACCGCGTGTGTAGGGGTGTTGCGGCGCACGGAACAGTTCCGCGGTCGTCGCGCGCTCGACCACCTCGCCGGCATACATGACAGACACATGATCGGCGATGCGCGCGACGATGCCGAGGTCGTGGGTAATCAGCAGGATCGAGAGGCCGAACTCGCGCTTGAGGTTGGCGAGCAGCCGCAGGATCTGCGCCTGCACGGTGACGTCGAGCGCGGTGGTCGGCTCGTCGGCGATCAGCAATTCAGGATCGCACATCAGCGCCATCGCGATCATCACGCGCTGGCGCAAGCCGCCCGAGAGCTGGTGCGCGAACTGGCCGAGCCGCATGCCAGGCGCAGTGATGCCGACGCGGCCCATCAGTTCGGCGGCGCGGTCCAGCGCCGCCGCGCGCGAGCCGCCCTTGTGGCGCGTCAGCACCTCGGCCATCTGCGAGCCGATCGTAAACGCCGGGTTGAGGCTGGTCATCGGCTCCTGGAAGATCATCGCCATGCGGTTGCCGCGCAGCCGCGCCATTTCGCGGTCCGACAGCGACGTGAGGTCGGTGCCGGCAAAGCTCATCTGTTTTGCCGAACGCTGGCCGCCGCGGGCGAGCAGGCTCATGACGGCCAGCGCGGTGACCGACTTGCCGCAGCCGGATTCGCCGACCAGGCAATGCGTCTCGCCCTTCTCGACCCGGAACGAGGCGCCGCGCACCGCCGCGGTGCGGCCACCGAAACTCACCTGAAGCTCCTCGACCTCCAGCAGCGCGCTCATCGCAGCCGCTCCGCGCCGAGCAGGTTACGCAGTCCGTCGCCGACCAGATTGATGCCGAGCACCAGAACGGCCAGCGCGACGCCGGGGATCATGATCACCCAGGGTGAAAAGAACATGTAATCCTTGCCCTCGGCGATCATCAGCCCCCAGGACGGCAGCGGCGGCGGCACGCCGAGGCCGAGGAACGACAAGGCGGCTTCGAGCAGGATCGCCAGCGCCATCTCCAGCGTTGCCACCACGGCGAGATGGCTCGCAATGTTCGGCAGGATCTCCCTGATCAGGATATGCGGCATCGAGGCACCGGCGCACCAGGCGGCGCTGACATAATCGTGGTTGCGGACCTGCATGGTGGTGGCGCGCGCCACCACCGCGAAGCGATCCCACAACAACAGCCCAAGGGTCGCGACGACGAGCCCGAGGCCCGATCCCATCAGCCCGACCACCGCGAGCGCGACCAGCACGACGGGGATCGACAACCGCGTCGTGATAGCGAACAGCACGAAATCGTCAACGCGGCCGCCAAAGAATCCGCCGAGCACGCCGAGCGTGATGCCGATCAGGCCGGACGTGATCACCGTCATGATGCCGATCAAGAGCGAAATGCGTGCGCCATAGACCAGGCGGGCGAGATAGTCCCGCCCGAGCTGATCGGTGCCGAGCAGGTGCCCGGCCTGGCTGCCCTCCATCCAGAACGGCGGTATCAATCGATTGCCGAGGTCCTGAATGAACGGGTCCTGCGGCACCAGCGCGTTGCCGACCACCGCGGCTGCGGCGACGAGCGCGACGATGGCGATCCCGATCGCAAAGCCGGCGGTGCCGATGCGCAAGCTACCTGTGCTCGAAGGTTGGGGCGCCTGAATGGCAATCGGCTCGCTCATCCCGTGCGCAGCCTCGGATCGAGCAGGGCATTGAGGATGTCGGCCAGGAGAGTGAGGCCGATATAGAACACGGCGAGCACCAGCACCACCGCCTGCACCACCGGAAAATCGTTCTTGGCGATGCTCTCCCAGCCGAGATAGCCGACGCCATGCAGCGCGAACACGGTCTCGATGACGATCGAGCCGCCCAGCATGAAGCCGAGCTGAACGGCCGCAATCGAAACGACGGGAATGGCGGCGTTACGCAGCGCGTGCTTGAAGACGATGCGCGCCCGCGACAGGCCCTTTGCGCGCGCAGTACGGATATAGTCGGACGCCATTGCCTCGATCATCCCCGAACGCGTCAGCCGCGTCAGCGCCGGGATCGCCGTGAAGGCAAGCACGATCCCCGGCATCACGAAATGCTGCCAGGTGCCGGTGCCCGAGATCGGCAGGATGCCGAGCTGCAGGCCGAGCACGATCATCAGGATCAGCGCCAGCCAGAAACTCGGCACCGCCTGCCCCACCATCGTGAACAGGGTGACGCCGCGGTCGACCCAGGTATTTTCGCGCAGCGCGGCCAGGATGCCGAGTGGAATCGAGATGACCAACGCAAGGCTCAGACCGACGAGGCCGAGCGTGACCGTGATCGGCAGGCGCTTCTGGATCAGGTTCGCCACGCTGTCCTTGAAGAAATAGCTCTGGCCGAAATCACCGACCATGGCGCGGCCGGTCCAGGCGAAGAACTGGACATAAAGCGGGCGATCGAGGCCGTAGGCCTTGCGCACGATTTCGACGTCGGCCTGCGTTGCCGACGGGCCCGCGATCGAGACCGCAAGGTCGCCGGACAACCGCGTCAGCAGGAACGCGAGCGTCATCACGGTGAGCGCAACCAGCACACCGATGGCAAGACGCCGGGCAATCAGACGCAACATCTACAAAAACCCCAAAACCGACCAGCACGCCCCACGTTCTCAGGCCGGCAAAGCAAGCGCAACGGTGTCACCAAACTGTCGTCCCATGCAAGAGCGAGTTAGAGATTGCCACGATTGCCCACCGCGACAATGCCCATTGCGGTGACTGCAATGCGCGTGCCAAGGCACCCCCCGGTCTCACAACAGGCGCCAGATCCAGAGAAGGTTTAGCGGCCGCAAAAAGTTCGAGCGAATTCAATGTCCCTGGTTCCAGAATGTGGGCCATGCAGGGACCGCACCGGACACCGAGGCCCGCCGCCTCGAAGCCTGCGCCCATTTTTCGAGCGACCTGAACCGAGATGGCTCAACACGGCCGCCGGTTGCGCGGCGTCAGGGCTCATCGGCCAGCGAACGAGTCCGAGCTGGTGTCTTGCTTGCGGCGCTCGCGATGCTGCCCGGCAGCTTTGCCCGCACTCATGCGGAGATCTTCGCTTGCATCGTTCGGGGCCGCACGCGGTCTCATGCTGCCGGGCAGGTGCGGTCGATCATTTTTTGCGGACTCCCCCAGGGAAAAAAACGCGAGTCATCCGTCCTATTCCGTGACGTCTAAATTTTTTCTCAGTCTGCATCGCAGGGTTGACGCAATCTCGACCAACCATCACAGCCCGCGCATTTGCAGCCGAGGCGCCTTTGAGGGGGAATGATGAAGTCGGTTCTTAAGTGGGTCATTTGGCTCTACATCGCGGCGGCCTGCGCTTATATTTTCTACGAGTGGTACGCTTACGCAGGGCTCTACCGGCTGGCCGCCGAGTGGCAATTGGAGCAGTTCGGCTCCTACGGGCTGAAGCGCACCCTGATCTTTCCGCTCATGGTGCTGCTTACTCCAGCCGCCGTGCTCGTCACGCTTACCGGCATGCAGGATCAACTGCGCGGCGCCACTGCGGGCGCCGGATCGCCCGCGACTTTCGTTTTGCTGGGTGTCCTGGCCCTCGCGATCGCGGCCGGCGCCGGCTGGTACGGCTACGTGAAGTCGACGGAAACGGTCGACGTCGAGAGCCTCGACCTGTCGAAGGGCAACACGCCGCGATCAACACATGTGACGATCACCGGCATCGCGCGGACCGAATACATCATCGAGTTCGGGACCAAAAGCTCCGGCACGACGATACTCGACCGCTACATTCCATTGACTCCGGCGAATTGGCGCCCGGGGCAACCTCTCGTCTATTTCATGAAGACCAACACGACGGCCTATGTGCCGCCCGGTGGCGGCAGCATGGTGATGCTTTCGCCGAGAACGCCGGCCTTCCAGATCACGACGCAACCGGGCGTTCTGGTGCGTGATGGTCTTCCCGGGGCCGTCGGCGAGGGCTACCGCAAGAACAACATCGCGGTCGCATCGCCGCCGATCGTGCTCGACGTCAGCCCCGGCGCGGACCTGAAGCCGTTCTTCGTCACCGCCGGGGTGAGCGGCGTGCTCAGCTTCTTCATGCTGGTCGCGGCCAGGGCAGCGGCGGTGCGCCAGCGGCGTCAAGAAATATAGCGATCCGGCGCGAACGGCGCGACGTCGAAAGGCGGCGGCGCGCCGCCGATCATGGCGGCGGTGGCGGCGCCGGTCGCGGGACCGGTCGTGAAGCCGATATGCTGGTTGCCGAAAGCAAGCCACAGGCCGGCATGCCGGGGCGCCGGACCGATCATCGGCAGGCTGTCCGGCAGCGTCGGCCGCGAGCCTCGCCATGCATCGCCGACCGCATCGCCGAATTCGGCCACGCCGCGCGCCAGCGGAACCACCTGATCGAGCTGGGCGAACGAGGAAGGCGCGTCGCGGCCGGTCAGCTCGACGCCTGAGGTGACACGGATGCCCTGCTCCATCGGGGTCATGATGAAACCGCCGTCGATGTCATAGATCGGACGCCGCAACGGACGCGCCGGGTTCGGCTTGAATTCGCGATGATAGCCACGCTCGAAGGCAAGCGGAACGCGGTAGCCGAGCGGCCGCAGGATTTCTGCCGACCAGGGTCCCAGCGCGACCACGACATGGCGCGCCGAAATCTCACCATCGGCCAGCACAACGCGCCAACGATCGCCGTCAGGCGCGATCGCCTTGATATCCGACTGCCTGATATCGCCGCCGGCGCTGGCGAACATCCTCGCATAGGCCTTGACCACCTCGCCTGGCGAGTCGACCGAAGCGGTCTCCGTGTGCAGCATGCCCACTTTATAGACGGGCACGATACCGGGCTCGAGCGCGGAGATGGCCTGGCGGTCAAGCAGTTCGCTGGCGATGCCGTATTCGGCCAGCAGCGCCTGTTCCTGCTTCGCCGCCGCGACCGCATCGCCGCGCCACGCCCTCAGCCAGCCCGTTTCGCGAATGCGATGCCCCGCTTCCGCTTTCACGATCCATTCCCGGTGCAATTTCGCGGAAGCGCCGATCAAACCATGCAGGGCGGTCGCCCGCGGCCTGAAACGCGACGATGCCGAATCGGCCAGAAAACGCACGACCCATCCCGCGTTTTGAACCGCCCATATTGGATTCCAGCGCAACGCGGCGTGGCGGTTGGTCAGGTATTTCGGCAGCGCCTTCCACAGCGACGGATTATTGAGCGGCGATATCGAGCCGCTGCTGATGATGCCGGCATTGCCATAGGAGGTCTCGCTGCCCGGCTCGCGCCGGTCGACGAGAACGACCGACATCCCGCGCTCTCGTGCAGCATAGGCCGTTGATACGCCGACGATGCCCGCGCCGAGCACCACGACTTCAGCTTTCTCTTCCGACATCGACTTTCCAAATACAATCACATCATGGTCGGCCCGTCGGCGACCGGCAACCCGGGAAGGTTCCGCTCCCAACAAATCATCACCAAAACGCCGCATGTGAGTCCGCAACCTTTCCGCCTGCCATGGCTTTGTGCAGCGCGACGTTCGTCGCATTTCAGCCAACTATCAAAGGAGTTGACTACATGGCTGCTCTACTCGGAAACCTGCTTGGTACCGTCGATGGCCTGCTCGGAACCGCCACTGGCGTCCTTGGCGGCGCAGGCGCTAGCGGCAGCGCCTCTGCAAGCGCCGGCACCACGGCGGATCTGTCGAACACGCTCGATCTCGGCGCGCTGATTGAGACCAGCCCGAGCATCGACCTCTCTGCCGGCTTAGAGGGTATCGACGCCTCGGTTTCCGCACCGACCCTGATCGGTGCCAGCGCGGATGTCGGTCATCTCGATGTCGGCGGCCTGCTCCACGGGCTCGCCTAACCTTCGCTGAGTCAAATCATTTCAAGAACGCGCGGCGTGGGGAACGCATCCCCACGTCACGTCTCGACCGCCTGCGCTGCACATCCCGGATCGCGCAGCACCATGTCAACCACGCCCAAGGTGATCGCTCAATGCCTACGGGCACGCTGACCGCGCTTGATGAATCCGTCGCCCCGCAGCGCCGGACCGACGACGTTCGCCAGGCGCTGATTGCGCTGTGGCCGCACTTCCTCTGGGCCGGGCTGTTCTCCAGCGCCATCAACCTGCTCTATCTGAGTTCGCCGCTCTATCTGATGCAGGTCTATAACCGCGTCCTGCTCAACGAAAACGTTTCCACGCTCGTCCTGCTCACGCTGATACTGGCGATCGCGCTGCTCACCATGGCGGCGCTGGACGCGGTGCGCTCCTGCATCCTGATCCGCTGCGGCATCCGCCTCGACATGGAATTGTCGGCGCGCGTGTTCGAGGCGCTGGTGGTGCACTCGGCGCAGCGCGGCGCCTCGCGTGGCGCGCAGCAATTGCGCAATCTCGATCAATTCCGCACCTTCGTGACCGGTCCAGGCATCTATTTCGCGTTCGACCTGCCGTGGATACCGATCTATCTCATGCTGCTGTTCTTCATCCATCCGCTGCTCGGCATCGTCGCGACGATCGGCGCCATCCTGCTGCTCGGGCTTGCCGGCCTCAACGAGGTGATGACCCGCGAGCCGATGAAGGAAGCGGAGGCCGCCGGCAACCAGTCCTACGTGTTCACCGAGAACATCCTGCGCCACGCCGACGTCATCCGTGCGATGGGCATGCAGCCGGCGGTCGAGCGCAACTGGCAGAGCCAGCGCTCGTCGATGCTGGTGCAGCAGGCGCAGGCCAGCGACAAGAACGCAGTGATGACGTCCTCGATCCGGTTCTTCCGCCTGCTGCTGCAGTCGCTGATGCTCGGCACCGGCGCATGGCTCGCCATCGACCATGCCATCACGCCGGCCACCATCTTCGCCGCCAGCATCGTGATGGGCCGGGCGCTGGTCCCGGTGGAACAGGCCGTCGGCACCTGGAAGCAGTTCATCGGAGCACGCGAGGCCTATGCGGAAGTGCGCGAGCTGCTCGGAAACATCGACCTGACGCCGCCGCATACCATCGTGCCGCGGGCGCGCAACACCATCGAAGCGCGCGAACTGCGCTGCCTGCTGCCGGCGCGCAAGGAGCCCGTCATCAAGGACCTGACGTTCGAGCTTGGCGGCGGCCAGGCGCTCGGCGTCGTCGGCCCGAGCGGCTCCGGCAAAAGCACGCTGGCCCGCCTTCTTGTTGGCGCCATCGCACCGGCCGACGGGCGGTTGCGTTTCGGCGGGCTCGACTACAGCCATTGGGATCCGCTCGAGTTCGGCCGCCATGTCGGCTATTTGCCGCAGGACGTCGGCCTGTTCGCCGGCACCGTCCGCGAGAACATCGCCCGCTTCGGCGACGCCTCGACGGAGGAGATCATCGACGCCGCCAAGCGCGCCGGCATTCACGAGATGGTGCTCGACCTGCCGAAGCAATACGACACGCGATTGGGCCCCGGCGGTGTCGGCCTGTCCGGCGGGCAGCGCCAGCGTCTGGCGCTGGCGCGTGCGCTGCTCGGCCGGCCGCCGCTGCTCGTGCTCGACGAGCCCAACGCCAACCTCGATGCGCCCGGCGAAGAGGCGCTCAAGATCGCGCTGCTGCAGGCCAAGAACGAGGGCGCCACCGTCATCGTGATCACCCACCGGACCACCATTCTCGACATCGTCGACGTCATGATGGTGCTGCGGGGCGGCATGCTCGACATGCTTGGGCCCCCGGGTGAGGTCTATCGCGCCCTGCAGCAGGCCGCCGCGGGGCGCCCATCATGACCGCGATCGACGACGGCCTCACCCCGATGCGTGACCGCGCGCGCTACGCGCGACCCGCCCGGCCGGCGCTGATCGGCGGCAGCGTGGTCGCGGCATTCGCGGCCGCGATGACGATGTGGGGAACGCTCGCGCCAATTTCGGGCGCAGCCATCGCCAACGGTAACCTGCAGGTCGAAGGACGGCGGCAGAGCGTGCAGCATCCTTACGGCGGCGTCGTCCGCCAGCTCACCATCCGTGACGGCGCGCGCGTCGAAAAAGGCCAGCTGCTGATCCGGCTCGACGACAGCGACCCGCGCGCCAAGCTCGACGTTCTCGCAGCCGATCGCGACGCCGCGCTGGCCGCCCGCGCGCGGCTGATGGCCGAACGCGACAAAAACGATGCGCCGGATTTCGACGAAGGCCTCCGCGCGCGCGGCGAGCTGTCCGCCGTGCGCCAGGCGATGGCGAACGAGACGGCGATGATGGCGGCGCGGAAACACCAGTTCGCCGCCGAGACGGCGGTACTGCGTGGCAAGATCAAGGAACTGGAGTCGCAAATCACGGGGACGCGGGCGCAGCTTGCCGGCACCGAGAAGCAGCGGGAACTGCTGACGGACGAGATGAACGGCGCGCAGCATCTGTTCGCGCAAGGCTATACGCCGAAGACCCGCATCCTCGCCTTGCAGCGCGAAGACGCAAGACTGCAGGCGGATATCGGCGCGCAGCAGGCCAGCATCGCCGGCATGCAGCAGCAGATCGCGCAGAATGATCTGGAGATCGCCAGGGTCGAGCGCGCGCGCATGAGCGAGATCACCGACCAGTTACGCGCGACCGAAAACAAGCTCGCCGAACTGACGCCCAAGATCGACGCCGCCACTGACGTGATGACCCGCACGCGGATTACGGCGCCTGCGACCGGCTCCGTGGTCGGCCTCGACGTCTTCACCGAGGGCGGCGTGATCCAGCCCGGTGCGCGGCTGATGGACATCGTGCCGACGGACAATCCGCTGATCGCCGCCGCGAAGCTGAAACTGTCCGACATCAACGACGTCGCCGTCGGCCACCGCGCCGAAGTGCAGCTCACCGGCGTCAACTATATCGAGCGCCCCCGGCTATACGGCACCGTGCACACGGTGTCCGCCGACCGCCTGACCGACGACAAGTCCGGACAGGGCTATTACGCCGTCGAGGTCGCGCTCGATCCGAACGACGTCAAGAAATCGCGCATCGATCTGCAGGCCGGCATGCCGGCCGAGGTGATCGTGCCGACGCGTCCGCGCACTTTGTTCGAATATCTGCTCGGACCGCTGCGCGACGAAATCACCCGCGCATTCCGCGAACGCTGACGAGGAGGTGGCCATGGTCGAATCCGAAAAGAACGCCCGCCGCTCCGACGAAGCCGAGCGCAGCCGTCATATCTCGGCAACCGAGTCGGTTGCTTTCGCCACCATGCTGCTCGGCCTGCTCAACGACGCCGACACGGCGCTGCATCGCCTCGAGCACGAGGGGGAGGCACGCGCGGCGGAATCGGCTGCCGTGCATCCGCTTCCGGCAGAAATCATTCCAGCGACGCTGGCGCCGGCCGATCCGGGGCCGGGCCACGAGGAGCAGCATGCCGGCACGATCGACTCTCCGGCCGCCGATCTTTCACCGGCGGTCCACGCCGACGCGACGGCAGCGGTCCCGCCGCAGGATGCGGGCGCGACCCTCGACCACACGCCGGCAGGCGAAGTGCTCGCCACGAACGCTCTTGCATCGTCGCCTGCGCTATCGAGCTTCAGCGCCTCCATCGATCGCGCGCCATCGGCGGGCGAGAGCACCGCCTCGCATGGCGGCAGCATCGCCTCATCCACGCTCGATCTCGGCGCATCCGTTCACACGCTTGCCGACACCGTCACCGGCATCGTCGACACCGCACTCACAGCGGTGTCGAGCACGATATCGAGCCTGAACACCACGGTCGGGCAACTGACGTCGACAGTAACAGACACCGTCGGTCACTTGGTCGATGGTCTTACCGGCGCGGTGAGCGGCCTGCTCCATGACACACCCGCCACGGGCCTGCTTGCGCCGCTGGCGACGGACCTTTCCGGACTGACATCCAGCACGACGGATCTTTCCGGCGCCGCGCAGCACGACATACCGTTGCTCGACACCGCGGGCGCGATACCGACGTCGCTCCTGCACCCGATGCCGCTGCAGCTCGGCTTTCTCGGCCAGCCGACGATGGACGGCCACGAGCCGCACGACGGCGCATTCTCGGCGCTGGGCGTGCATCATTTCTGAAGAAGAAGTCGGCACTACACGCTGCTGGCAAGAGGGCTCGAGCTGGCGCGTCCGACGTGCCTCCGCCCACTGGGACGTGTTCAAGAAGCCTGCAGACTGGGTTGACTCCGCGAAACGCGTAAGTATAGACTTACGCGTAAGTGATGACTTACGCAACGAACGGCTGGACGGCGCTGGGTGATCGGACCCGGCGGACGATCTTTGAGCGGCTGATCGAGCACCCCAGCGCGGTCAGCGAGCTGGCCCGCGCGCTGCCCGTCAGCCGGCCGGCGGTCTCGCAGCATCTGAAGGTGCTCAAGGACGCCGGTCTGGTTGTCGACAGACGAGCCGGCAAGCAGCGCATCTACGAGGTCGACCGCGATGGGCTGGCAGCGCTTCGGGCCGAACTCGACCGCTTCTGGACCAAGACGCTCGCGGCCTACAAGACGGCGGTCGAGC
Source organism: Bradyrhizobium algeriense (assembly GCF_003062295.1). Taxonomy (GTDB): domain Bacteria; phylum Pseudomonadota; class Alphaproteobacteria; order Rhizobiales; family Xanthobacteraceae; genus Bradyrhizobium; species Bradyrhizobium algeriense. The sequence goes on from NZ_PYCN01000001.1 coordinate 303,294, forward strand.
AACCAAGAGAGGGAGATCCGATGAGTATCCAGGCAGCAGAGACATCCGTGCGCACGTCGATCGTGGTCGAGGCTCCGATCGCGCGCGCATTCAAGGTCTTCACGGAGGACTTCGGCAGCTTCAAGCCCGCCGAGCACAACCTGCTCAAGGTAGAGATCGCCGAGACCGTGTTCGAGCCGAAGGTCGGCGGCTTTCTCTACGACCGCGGGGTTGACGGCAGCGTGTGCCGTTGGGCGCGGGTGCTGGCCTACGAGCCGCCTGGCCGGGTATTGCTGAGCTGGGACATCAGCCCGCGGTGGCAAATCGAGGACGACCCGCTGAAAACCAGCGAGTGGGAAGTACGGTTCATCGCCGAAACTCCGCAACGCACGCGGGTCGAGATCGAGCACCGCAATCTCGACCGCCACGGCGAGGGCTGGCAAGGCGTCCGCGAGGGCGTGGCCGGCGATCGGGGTTGGCCGCTCTATCTGGAGCGCTACGCCAAGCTGTTTGCCAAGGAGAGCTGACGGCTGCGTCAGTCCGGCTGGTCGAGGCGACGGCGTATCGCCTCGGCCACACACCGTCCTGATCGGGCGCGAGGGGTCCGCGATATTCACGCGTGGCGCGCCACGGCCGATGAAGATCGGCACCATGTTTCACCGTGCGCGCCACCAAGAATTCCTCGCTGCAGCCGAAGCCTACAGGTGCGGCTGCAATCGTAGACGGCCTCGCCGTGGCGTTCGTTTGCACGAGCGCGTCGGAGATCAGGCTTCGGCAGTAGACGTTGAAATAGCTAGCGTGGCGCAAGCGCCGCCATTGACCTCAGCCAAGAGGCCAGGCCTGCCTATCGCAGGACCTTGGCCACCCAAGCCCCACGCACTTCGCGCATAGGGCCGTCACTGACATTGGCAATCATCGCAGCGCCGAGCAGCAACACAGCGAAGCTTAGCCCAATCAGTTCGCCCCAATTCCAACTCATCGTATTCCTCCCTTGTTCGGTCCGTTTGATGCGCAAGCACGGACTTCGTGTTTGGACTACCGCCCCAGGTCGGGCGAAGGTGCCGCCCCACACAACGGCTCCGCGATTCAAGTTGGCATCTGCCGAATCGTTCCGATCGCTGCTGGTCGGTCTTGATCCGTTTGGTGAGGATGGCGGCGCCCGGCGCGATCGCCGGGACGTGCTGACATGGTCCAGCGTGTTCTGGCGTAGGGCGCGGCCCCGGCCGATAAAGATCTCCACTACTGCTTCGCCGTGGCGCGATGATGCTGCAGCGCGCCACGCGCTCCAACCGGCAAATCTCGGACTGCAAGCGATTTTGCGCTACGCTTGCAAATAGTTTTCGGGCTGGCAACATCGAAAGGAGCGCAGGTTCACCGGTCCCGCCATGGCTAACCCGGCAGATACCGCTGACGTCATTGTCCGGCCGCCGATCGCGTGGGCGCTCGCGGTGCTGGCCGGGCTCGCGCTCAACTGGCTCATGCCCTGGCCGTTCTTGCCGGCCGTGATTTCTGCAGGCCGGTTCGGCGCGATCGTATTTGCCCTTGCGCTGGCACTGGTCGCGTGGGCGATCTTTACCATGACCCGGGCCGGCTCGAACGTACCCACCAATCTGCCGACCACGACCATCGTGGAGACGGGCCCCTACCGCTTCACGCGCAACCCCATCTATCTCGGCATGGTGCTGGGGCTCATCGGCCTGGCCATTGCCTTCAACAGCCTCTGGCTGCTGATGACGCTGGTGCCCTTCGCGCTTGTCATCCGCTACGGTGTGATCGCCCGCGAGGAAGCCTATCTCAAGCGCAAGTTCGGGGACGTCTATCGCCGCTACCGCGCGCGGGTACGGCGCTGGGTGTAGGGCTTGCCGGCCAAGTATGGGGCCGGGAGTTCCCTACCTCGCCGTTCCCGCTACGCGGAACGGCATGGGCGCGGGTCGCCGGAAGGCACATAATTGTGTGGTCCTTCGCGCATGATCAACATGACATGGAGGGTGGCCATGAAATACGTGCTGCTGGGTAACCTGAGCCCGGAGTGGGCCAGCAAGCAATCGGAGCGGACCAGCAAGGCCAAGGCAAAACTCGACAAGCTGGGCATCAAGATCGAGTCGATCCACTACATGCAGGGCTACTACGATTTCGTCGACATCGTCGATGCCCCGAATGAGGCGGCGATGCTCGCGTTCTCCGTCTGGTACGCGACCCAGGGCCTGGGACGGATCCAGAGGTATGCCGGCTTTCGACGCAAAGACCTTCGAGACCGCGATCAAGGACGCAGCGGCCTAAGCACCAGGTGGCTGCGACGCCCGGCTACACATTCGAAAGCGCCTTCAGCATCGCATTCAAGCGTGTCCTCGGGCGGCCCCAAGGCGATATTGGGATGCGACAACACGTGCCCGTTGATGCGCGATGTACATTCGTGGGCCGCGATGGCTAGGCAGGCCCGCCTCATGTCAAAGCGCGGACACCAGCGGCAACCTCGGCCAAGTCGTCGTTGAGCTGATGATTGCGGCCGAGGAGCCGATGCACGATCGCGCCGGGTACCGCTCTCTCATAAAGATCGATATGCGCAAACGGTGCAGTGTCGTCCTCGCTGCCGTGATAGAGATAGATCGGCGTCCTTGGAGGGAGTCGCGCTCCGAGGTGGGCCGTCGGCTCGATGTCTTCACTCGGCCAGCCGCCAGCGCCAACAAAAGGCGCTGCGATAAGAAATACGCCAGCAAGCTTCCGGTTCGGCGGCGCCTCCGCCAGGGCGTTGATCAGAATCGTTCCGCCAATCGAGTGGCCTATCAGTATAGCGCCATCGTCGAGGCCGGCGATCTCTTCCGCGAGCGCGGCCTTCCACATGGTATAGCTGGGATCCGCCTCGATCGGCATGCGCGGGTAGTGGACGTTGTAGTCGGGCCCAAGTTCTCGCCTCAAGCTGTCGACGAGTTTGTTGTCCCATTCATCATGGGCCCCTGCGCCTCCGCCTTGAATGAACAGGACTTGCTTGCTCACGGGTCGAAGTCCTTGCTCGGCAGCATAATGCGCCGCCATTGGCATCGCAAAACCGAACTGCTGCGGACAGCGTAGAATCGGCGGCTGCTGGTGTTCGCAGTTTATACCGAAATGGCGCGCCCGAAGAGATTCGAACTCCTGACCCCCAGATTCGTAGTCTGGTGCTCTATCCAGCTGAGCTACGGGCGCGTTTTCGCTTGGCATTTGGGCTTTAAAGAGCCCGGATGCGTCCGAATAAGGTCCGGACGGTCGCGAAAGAGCGCTTTAGCTACCTGCTCCGGCCCCGCTTTGCAAGGTCCGCTTCGTGCGATTTGCCGGCCGAAACGGAGGCCGACAATTTGACGTCATTTCCGGGTGCCCGGCGGAGCGTATCCGAAATTTACTTGCAATTATAAACAATTACCGGTCCATCGCACCGCGATGCCCCAGCCGGGACATGCCGCCCGCCACGCGTGATTTGCAGCCGTCGCAAGCAAGAATCGTGGGCCCCGCCGGCGCCTCACCGCCCCTTGAACACCGGCTTGCGCTTCTCGCGGAACGCGGCGAGCGCCTCCTTCGTGTCCTCGGTTTCGGCCAGCGCCGCAGTCTGGCTCTGTTCGTAGCGATAGCCGTCGCGCAGCGGCAGTTCCTCGGTCAATCCGAACGAACGCTTGGCCGCAACAACCGCGAGCGGCACCTTCTCCGCGATCGTCCTGCCGATCGCCTGCGCCTCGGCAACGACACGCTCGCGCGGCACGCAGACGGACGCGACGTTCATGCGGTAGAGCTCGGCGCCCGACATGCGCCTGGCCGTATAGATCATCAGGCGCGCATCCGACGGGCTGAACGAGCGCAGTACGTGACGGACGCCGCCTGCGAGCCCGTAGTCGACCTCGGTCATGGACATGTAGGCTTCCTCGGCGATGACGAGGATGTCGGAGACGAGGGCGAGCACGCAACCGGCGCCGATCGCCGCGCCGTTGACGGCCGCGATGACCGGCTTCGGGCATTCCATCACGCAATCGAACGAGGCGCGCACCAGACGGTTGTGACGCGAATAGCCGCCCGGCTCCTGCAACAGCGCGGGGCGCTCCGACAGATCCGCACCCGCCGAGAAAATCTTGCCGTCGCCCGTCAGCACGATCGCGCGCACGTCGATCTCGGCGCCGAGCACGTCGAAAATCCGGATGATCTCTTCGCGAAACCTGCGATCCTGCGAGTTCACCGGCGGCGCTGTGATCGTCAGCGTCGCGACGTGATCGGTGACGTCGATGCGGAAACGTTCGAGCGTTTCGAGACCTTTCATGGGATAGTCCTTTCGAAGCCGTAGAGGCAGGCGGGATTGTCGACGAGAATGCGGGTGCGCTGCGCCGGATCGGGCACCCAGCGGCGCAGGAGATCGAGCATTTGACCGGCATCCGGCGCCGGGTTCATGCGCACATAGGGCCAGTCAGACCCCCACACGACACGTTCCGGCGCGGCGGCGATCAGGGCGTCGTGGAAGACACGCACATCGTCATGCCCGGGTTGTTGCGACACACGGCAAACCGTCAGCTTGGCCCAGACGTCGCTGTCGGCGAGGCGCGCGCGAATGGATCTGAAGGCAGCGGCATTAGGCCCGTACAGCCGGTCAGGACACGCCATGTGGTCCAGCACCAGCGGCACGTTCGACCGCAGCAAATGCGGTAGCCAGTCCGCGAGAACATCTGCCCTGGCCCATAGCTGGGCGTGAAGGCCAACTGCCCGCATGCGCGGCGCCAGCACCCCGATGGCATCGAAGCCGACGCTGCCGGGATAACGGCTGCCATCCGGTGCGCGCATTTCGACGAAGCGGAGCCCGACGATGCCCGCGGCGCGCCAGGCCGCGAGTGTGCCGGTGTCGACGCCGGGATATGCGACCGCAATGCCGCGGAGCGTGTCGGGCGCGTCCGCGATGGCGCTCAGCATGGCATCGGGATGGCTGCCATAGGGCGCCGGCTGAACCAGCACGCCACGCGTCAGGCGAAGTGTCCGGCGCAGGGCGGCCGCGACCTGCGGCGTCGCGTCGGGAAGCGCGTAGACCGGCCGCGCCGCCGGAGGGAAGCGATCGTGCGGGCCGAACACGTGAAAATGCGCATCGCACGCGCCGGGCGGCAGCGCCCAGCCCGGCACGCTGGCGTTCGGCGCCGGAACGGTCTCGAAGCCGGCCGCCATCACGCCGCGCTCCCGTGGCGACCCGGCAGCAGGGTGACCAGGATCGTCTCGGGCGCCAGACCCGTCGCGCCCTCGGGTAACGGCAATTGGTGCGCATTCAACGTCTGCGCCACCATCGTGTAATAGCCGATCACGGCCGTCAACTCGACCACGCCGCGCGCGCCCCAGCGGCGCAATACGGCGTCATACGTGTCTGCCGGCACGCGCCCGGTCTGCTGCAATGCGCGCGCGAACTCGTAGACCTCGAACTCCGCCGCGTCGTCGAACGCCGGGCTTTCGAGGGCTGCGATGGTATCAACGATCTGCTGCTTCAGGCCCGCCGCTACCGCGGCGCGCGCATGCACCCACCACTCTACCTGCGCTGTCCAACGCCGTCCCGTCACGATGATCGCGAGTTCGTTGAGGCGTGCCGGCAAACAGGTGCGGTAGCGCAGAAACTCGCCGAGCGCCGACCATGCCGACGCCAACTCGGGGCTGTGGATTGCCGCTCGCAACGGACCGATCATCTGCCCGCGCGGACCCGACACCACAGAATCGTGAAGCCGGCGCTGCTCGGCGTTCATGTCTGCGACGTCGAGCAGTGGAATGCGCGGGCGCTGGTCCTCGACGCCGGTCACGATGCGCCTGACGTGAGCAGCCCGAGTTCGCGCAGCACCTCCTGCGTATGTTGACCGAGCAGCGGCGGCGCCCGGTCGAAGCGCAACGGCGCGTCGGCGAGCCTGATCGGGCTCACGACCTGGGGCACGCTTCCTGCGAGCGGATGCGCCAGGTGCCGCAGCATCCCGCGATGTTGCAGTTGGGGATCGGCAAAGACTTGAGGGATGGTGTTGATCGGCGCGGCCGGCACGCCGGCGGCGTCCAGCGCGGCAACGAGCGCGTCCCGCTGCCACGCGGCGAAGGCCGCGGACAACAGCGCCGTCAGGTCGGCATTGGCGCGGACGCGGGCCGCGTTGGTCGAAAAGCGCGGGTCGCGCGCGAGACCAGCGTCGCCGATCACCTCGCACAGCCTTGCGAACTGACCGTCATTGCCGACCGCGAGCACGAAATGTCCGTCGGACGCCGCAAACACGTCCTGCGGCTGGATGTTGGGATGGCGGTTGCCGCCGCGCTGCGGCGTTTTGCCGGAGACGAGATGATTCATCGCCTGGTTGGCGAGGAACGCCGCCGCAACATCGAGCATGGCGAGGTCGATGGTCTCGCCCTGCCCCGTCTCGGCGCGTCGTGCGAGTGCCGCAAGAATGGCCACAGTCGCGTACATGCCCGTCATCAGATCGACAACGGGAACGCCGACCTTCTGCGGGCCGCCGCCGGGTTCGCCGTCGCGCTCACCGGTCACGCTCATCAGGCCGCCCATGGCCTGGATGGCGAAGTCGTATGCGGCGTTCTGGCTCCTCGGACCGTCCTGGCCGAAACCGGTGACCGAACAGTAGACGAGCGACGGCTTCAGCCCGCGCAACGACGCCGCATCGAGACCGTACTTCGCGAGAGCGCCGACCTTGAAATTCTCGATCACGACATCGCATTGCTGCGCCATGGCGCGGATCAATTGCTGGCCCTCGGCGGTCGCGATGTCGACGGCAACCGATCGCTTGCCGCGATTGACCGAGAGGAAATAACCGCTTTCACCGGTGGCGCCGCCCTCCCGGCCCTTAAGAAACGGCGGCCCCCAGGCGCGCGTATCATCGCCTGCGCCCGGCCGCTCGATCTTGATGACGTCGGCACCGAGGTCGGCGAGAATCTGCGTCGCCCAGGGCGCTGCCATGATGCGCCCGAGGTCGAGCACGCGGATGTGCGTCAATGGACCCGTGCGTGGTTGCGCCGCTTCAGCCATCGACGATTTCCGTCGCTTTGGCCGACGGGCGCGCCGCAAACGTGGCCTGCCACGCCGCCAGCCGGGGCCGGCCCTCGCGCCACGCGAGATCGGCAAAGCGGAAGTCCAGATAGGAGAGCGCGCAGCCGACCGCGATGTGCCCGATCCCGAACGGCTCGCTTTCCAGTGCGCCCGCCTCCGCCTCCATGCGGTCGAGCGTGGCGGCGGCCTTGACGGCAAAGGCGTCGAGCCACTCGTTCGTCTGCCGGCCGGCCGGCTTGTCGCGCTCGTTGCGCCAGAGCACGAGCAGGTCGAGCAGGCCGTCGGCGAGAGCCTGGCGGCTCAGCACCAGCCAGCGCTGCCTACCCGCCGGCGCGATCAGCCGGCCGCCTCCGGCGAGGCTGTCGAGATATTCGACGATGACGGCCGAATCGATCAGCACCGTGCCGTCCGCGAGAACCAGCGCCGGGATCTTGCTCAACGGATTGTCCAGCATGATCGCGGGGTTGGGTTTGCCCATCGCCGCGACACTGCGCACGCATTCGATTTTTTCGGCGAGGCCAAGTTCGTGCGCGGCGACCATCACCTTTCGCACGAATGGCGACCGTGGAGACCAATGCAGTTTCATGCTTTCGCCCGTCGAGAATGCAGGCCGCTTGAAGGGCCTTCCTTTCGCGGTAAAGGTCATATATACGGACTTTTGTCAATTCAACTGCCAGCCGGGGGAAAGCCGTGGCGAGCCTGACCGACGCCGGAGTACCTTTGAACCGTAGCGCCGTGGCGCGCTACATCCAGCTCGCAACCCTGTTCCGCAGCCGCATCATGTCCGGCCAGTGGGCCGCCGGCGCGCAGATCCCGACCATCGAAGCGCTGATGGCCGAATTCGGCGTCGCGCGTGCAACGATCCGCCAGGCGCTCGGCCTGCTCGAGGACGAAGGCCTCGTCTCGCGCTATCGCGCCAAGGGCACGTTCGTCACGGACAAGGCCCGGGCGCATGTCTGGCTCGACGTGACGACCGACCTCCGCGGCATGTTGAACACGCGCGACGGCGCGACGATCGAGGTGCTCGAGGATACGCTGGTTCCTGCGCCCGAGCGATGGCCGCACGATATCGGCACGATATCGCGGACCTACCGGCGGCTGCGGCGCCGCCACTCCCGCGACGGGCGGGCGTTCCTTATCGCCGAGGTCTATATCGACGCAGGCCTGGCGAGCCGCCTGCCGAAGCGCGCCATCACCACGCTGACCGCGATGCGCCTCGTCGCGAGCATTCCCGGCGTGCAGATCGAATGCGCACGTCAGACCATGACGATCGGCAGTTCGGATCTGGAAGTCTCGGAGCTGCTCGGATTGCCGCTGAATGCGCCGATCTGTTTCGTCGATCGCTCGGCAGTGGATCAGCGGGGACGGCTGGTGCTGGTGTCGAAGGGCATCTACCGCGGCGACGTCGTGCGCGTCGACATGGACGTCAAGTAACCGGCATGGGCCCGATAGGTCATAAGTATGTACTTATGCGTAGCATGGTCGCTTTGGCCGCGATGGGGCCGGTGATGGCTGGCCCGGCGGCGTCCGCCGAGGTGACGCGCAGCCGCGAAATCGTGCGCTATGACAACGTCGAAATCGATCTCATCGCCGAAGGGCGCGGGCCGCTGATCGTCATGCTGCCATCGCGCGGCCGCGACTCCGAGGATTTCGACGATGTCGCGTCCCGGCTTGCAGAGGCCGGCTATCGCGTCCTCCGGCCGCAGCCGCGGGGCGCCGGTCGAAGCACGGGCCCACTCGAAGGCATCCGGATGCAGGATCTCGCCCGCGATGTCGCGCATGTCATCGCCCGCGAGAATGCAGGCCCGGCCGTGATCGCCGGTCATGCCTACGGCAACTGGGTTGCGCGCATGACCGCCACCGACCATCCCGCGCTCGTGCGCGGCATCGTTCTCATGGCGGCCGCCGCCAGAACGTTCCCGGACGAACTGCGCGCCGTCGTGCAGCAATCCGCCGATGCGAGCCTGCCGGACGAGCAGCGCCTCACGGCCTTGCGCAAGGGCTTCTTCCTTCCGGCCCATGACGCCTCGGTGTGGCTCCGCGGCTGGGCGCCGGCGGCGAACAAGGCGCAGGGCGTGGCTGCATCCGCGACGAAACAGGCTGAATACTGGCAGGCCGGCACGGTGCCGATGCTCGATCTGGTTCCCGACCGGGATCCGTTCAAGCCGAAGGAGAAGTGGAATGAAAGCCGCGCGGAGTTCGGCGAGCGCGTGTCCGTCGTCGTGATTCCGAACGCCAGCCACGCGCTGATCCCGGAGCAGCCGGGCGCCGTCGTCGACGCCATCGTGGCATGGATCGCGAAGCTGTAACGCACCAATGAAAAACGAGGTGCAGCAAGCGCCTCGCACATGGGAGGAAAGTAATGATGCGAAGTCTTGTTCGCGGGATGATCGTGGCCGCGCTTCTGGTCGGGCCGCAAATGGCACAGGCGCAGTCCTATCCCAGCAAGCCGATCAAGCTGGTCGTGCCGTTTCCGGCCGGAGGTCCGGCCGACACGATCGCGCGTGTGCTGACGGAGAAGATGGCGCCTCTGCTGGGCCAGCCGATCATCATCGAAAGCCGTGCCGGCGCCGGCGGCGTGACGGGAATAGCCGCGGTCGCGAAAGCGGAACCCGACGGCTACACCATCGGCCTTTCAAGCGCCGGCCCGCTCGCGATCACGCCGGTGCTTTCCGAAACGATGCCGTACGACGTGCACAAGGACTTGAAGCTCCTGACGCAGGTCGTCGAGGTTCCCGAATTGCTTGTTGTCGCCGACAACGTCCCGGCGAAGACATTCGGCGAACTGATCGCGCTCGCCAAGTCGAAACCGGGCAAGCTGAATTTCGCCTCGACCGGCGTCGGCGGCGTGCCGCACATGGCAGGGGAATTGCTCAAGGTGTCGGCAGGCGTCGACATCGAGCACGTGCCGTATCGCGGCGCCGCACCGGCCGTGAACGACCTGCTCGGCGGTCACGTCAACATGATGTTCGCCGACATTCCCGTGCTGCTCGGCAACGTCACGGCCGGCAAACTCCGTGCGCTCGCCATCGGCAGCGGCCGGCGTGCCCCGAGCGCGCCAGATGTGCCGACGACGGCCGAGCTCGGCATGCCGCAAGTGCTCGCCAACAACTGGTATGGGCTGGTGGCGCCGAGCGGCATTCCAGCCGACGTCGCCGCCAAAATCTATTCAGCAGCCGTCGACGCCTTGAACTCGACCGAGGTCAAGGAAAAGCTCGCCCTTCAGGGCGCAACCACAGTCGGCAGCACAGGCGCAGAGTTTGCGGCACATGTGAAGGCCGAGATGGAGAAGTGGGCGCAGGTCGGCAAGGCGGCGGGCGTCAAGCTGCAGTGATTCGCAGGAAGCCGGGCCGGCGAGCCGGAATAATAACGTGGCGCCTGAGTTACGCCAGTGCCCGCTCGTTGCGGATGCTCTGCAGTTCCACCGGGCGGTCGGGGATCGAGACCCGGAAGGTGGCGCCGATGGTGCCTTCGACCAGGTGGATATCGCCGCCATGGGCGCGCACCAGTTCGGCGGCGATCGCAAGCCCCAGCCCGCTGCCGCCGGGGCGGCCGGAGGTCTGGAACGCCTCGAACAAATGCTCGCGCGCCTTCGCCGGCACACCGGGGCCGGTGTCGGACACCTCGATGATCGCGACCGAACCTTCGCGGCGGCCGGTGATGCGGATCTGCAAGGTCGCAGCATCCCCCTTGGCGCTTTCCAGCGCCTGGGCGGCGTTGCGCACCAGGTTGAGCAGCACGCGAAACAGCTGGTCGGGATCGGCATCGATCGACAGCGAGCGCTCGATCGCGTTGATCCAGGTGATCGAGGCATCGGCGGCGAGGCCGGCGGATTCGCGCACCTCCGATACCACCGGTTCGACCAGGATCATGCGACGGTCGGGCTCGGCTTCCTGCGCGCGGCCGTAAGAAAGGGTCGACTGGCAGAAGTCGATAGCGCGCTCCAGCGAGCGCATCAGTTTCGGCGCAAATCGCTGCACGCGCGGATCCGGCACGCTGGCCAATTGATCCGACAGCAATTGCGAGGACGCGAGAAGATTGCGCAGATCGTGGTTGATCTTCGACACCGCAAGGCCGAGCGCGGCGAGCCGGCTCTTCTGCGAGAGCATCGAGACCAGATCGCGCTGCATGTCGGACAGTTCGCGTTCCGCCACGCCGATCTCGTCGCCGCGCTGGCTCGGCACGATGATGCGCGCAGCACTTTCCGGATTTTCGTGGAAGCCGACCAGATTTGCAGTCAGCCGCCGCATCGGGCGAACGAACAGATAATGCAGCGCGAGATAGACCAGTCCCGCGGCGAGCATCGCGATCCCCAGCGAGACCAGCAGCAGATTGCGGGAAAACCGGTACATCGCCTGCCGCAACGGCTTTTCATCGACCACGACCTCGATGAATTGCGCGCCGCCGGGCGCAGGCCCCACCACGCGAATCGTCTGGTTGCCTCGCTCCAGCATCGTCTCGAAGGATTCGACGATCGCGGACCACACCGTCAGGGTCCGCATGTCGATGTCGCGGTCGATCGCCGGCGGCAGATCGGCGCTGGCGAGCATCCGGCGCTGCTGCCCCATCTTGATGGCAACCGCGCGTGCCCCGACGCTGGTCAGGATCTGACGCGCCAGCGAATCCGGCACCATCCCCAAGGGGGCCGCATCCAGCACCAGGGCGGCCGTGTTGGCCGCCGCGAGGCGGTCGTTCAGCCGGTTGGTCCAGAAATTTGCGATCGAAGGCACGTAGATCATCAAGAGCGCGATCATCACGAGCGGGATGGTCAGCAGCAAAAGCTTGCCGGACAAGCCGAGCCGACGCGGGCCCGTGCACCGCGGGGCTTGAGGGATCGGCTGGTCGTCGGTCGCTGACACGAATATTCGCCTTGATATCTATGTGATTGGAGCCCCATGTTTGGAGCCCTGCCGGACACAGGACCGGCGCTGGTCTTGACCCGTACACTGATTCCGAGGATGCGTTCTGCGCCCCTGACCGGTCAAATTACCGATCGCTAATGTCCGCGGGTTCCGATGGTCTGGGCGCGCCGCCTTCTCGCCCACAAAAACCCCGCGAAAACAGATATATTCGCCCCAATTGCGACGTTTCAAAGAACTGACGCTGCAGCAACCCCCGACATTGACGAAAACAGGTCGCTCCCGTATAAGCCGCGCCAACTGTCCGCGATGGCCCGGTTCCACCGGGGGCGGCTCGTTTGGGCCGTAATTGGCCCCTTTTCGGGCTGGCCCGCATCACCGGACGCATCTCAATCCAACAGGCAAATTGCCCGGTCAGCGGAGAAATACCCGTGAAGCGGACTTATCAACCCAGCAAACTGGTGCGCAAGCGCCGTCACGGCTTCCGCGCCCGTCTCGCCACTGCCGGCGGCCGCAAGGTTCTCGCCGCCCGCCGTGCGCGCGGCCGCAAGCGTCTGAGCGCCTGAGCCGGATCTTCCGGAGATTTCATTCATGGATCGGCTGAGGCAGCGGGCGGACTTTCTCGCCGTTGCCAATGGCACGCGGGCGAACAGCGCTGCCTTCGTAGTGCAGGGCCGCGCCCGCGACGATGACGGCCCGATCCGGATTGGTTTCACCGTTACCAAAAAGAACGGTACCGCCACCGAGCGCAATCGCATCCGGCGCCGGCTTCGCGAACTCGTGAAGCGGCTGGACGTCATATCCATGCGACCACACCATGATTATGTGCTGGTAGGCCGCCGGGCCGCGCTCACCCGCGACTTCTCAACCATGCTCGACGATCTCCGCTCGGCGCTGCATCGCCTCGACCGGCAGCCGACCAAACTTCCGAATTGAATGGCGAGACCTCAAAAACGATGACCGACAATCGCAACACCATCCTCGCCGTCATTCTGTCCGGCCTCGTGCTGATCGCCTGGCAGTATTTCTACAACATGCCGCAGATGGAGCGGCAGCGCGCGCAAACCCAGACCCAGGCCGAGCTCAGCAAGCCGTCGCCGCAGACGGCGCCGGGATCGACCACGCCACAACCGGGCTCGGCGCCATCCGCCACCACGCCGGCCGGCCAGCCGGGCGCGCCCGCGCCCGTCGTCAGCCGCGACGCCGCGATCGCTGCATCGCCCCGCATCAAGATCGAGACACCGCGCCTTTCGGGCAGCATCGCGCTGAAGGGCGCGCGCGTCGACGACCTGTCGCTGGAGAAATTCCGCGATACCGTCGATCCGAAGTCGCCCGCGATCGTGCTGTTCTCGCCTTCGAACACGGCTCATCCCTATTATGCCGAGTTCGGCTGGGTCGCGGCCTCGGGCGCGACGGCGCGGCTTCCCGACCGTGAGACGGTGTGGCAGCAGGAGGGCTCCGGCAGCCTGACGCCCGGCACCCCGGTGACGCTGAAATGGGACAATGGCGAAGGCCTCACCTTCCGCCGCACCATTGCGATCGACGACCGCTATCTCTTCACCGTCAAGGACGACGTCACCAACGTCGGCCCTGCGCCGGTCACGCTCTATCCGTTCGCCCTCATCTCCCGCCACGGCACGCCTGAGGTCTCGGGCTACTACATCCTGCATGAAGGCCTGATAGGCTATCTCGGTGACAAGGGCCTGCAGGAGCACGGCTACAAGGCCGTCGCCGAGGCGCCTGTTCTGGGCAGCGGCGGACGGGGTTTTGAGTTCAATGTGACGAATGGCTGGCTCGGCATCACCGACAAGTATTGGGCCGCGGCGCTGTTGCCCGACACGACGGCACGCCTCAAGGCCCGCTTCCTCGCCGAACCCGGCGCCAAGGTTCGCTATCAGACCGATTACCTGCAGGATCCGCAGACCATTGCGATCGGCGGCACCGGCAGCGCCAATGCGCGGCTGTTTGCGGGGGCCAAGGAAGCCGGCGTCGTCGGCATCAACTTCCCGCTGGCCGGCCACGGCGGCTACAACAAGCAACTCGATCTGAACCATTTCGATCTCTTGATCGACTGGGGCTGGTTCTACTTCATCACCAAGCCGATGTTCCTGGCGCTCGACTATTTCTTCCACCTGGTCGGCAATTTCGGCGTCTCGATCCTGCTGGTGACGGTGCTGGTGAAGCTGTTGTTCTTCCCGCTCGCCAACAAATCCTACGCCTCGATGGCGAAGATGAAGTCGGTGCAGCCGCAACTGGCCGCGCTGAAGGAGCGCTATCCGGACGACCGCCAGAAGCAGCAGCAGGAGATGATGGAGATCTACCGCAAGGAGAAGATCAACCCGATCGCCGGCTGTCTTCCCGTCGCCCTGCAGATCCCGGTGTTCTTCTCGCTCTACAAGGTGCTGTTCGTCACCATCGAAATGCGCCACGCGCCGTTCTACGGCTGGATCAAGGACCTCTCGGCCCCCGACCCGACCAACCTGTTCAACCTGTTCGGTCTGCTGCCCTTCGATCCGACGCATATACCGGTGATCGGATTTTACCTCGCGCTCGGCGTCTGGCCGATCATCATGGGCATCACGATGTGGTTCCAGATGAAGCTGAACCCGACGCCGCCGGATCCGACCCAGAAGATGATCTTCGACTGGATGCCGCTGATCTTCACTTTCATGCTGGCGGGCTTCCCGGCGGGTCTGGTGATCTACTGGGCCTGGAACAACCTGCTCTCGGTGCTGCAGCAGAGCTACATCATGCGCAAGAACGGCGTGAAGGTGGAGCTGTTCGACAACATCAAGGCGACGTTCGCGCCCAAGAAGGCCGTCGAGAAGACGTGAGAGCTGCCACACTTGCAGCGGTGAAAGCACTCTCTAGCCCCGTCATGCCCGGCCTTGTGCCGGGCATCCACGTCTTTACGGTGTTAGTGATAGAGAAAGACGTGGATGGCCGGGCGTAGGCGAGCGGAAGCGACTCCGTCCTTTGGACGGCTATGCCGGCCATGACGAGCAACGGAAAGACCTTCGCATGAACGCTGACATCGATGCGAAGCTGATCGAAGAGGGCCGAAAACTCTTCGCCGGCGACTGGAAGTTCGTCTGGGCCTCGCCCTCGATCGAGACGTTGCCGCCGATGGCGGGCGTGGAAGTGGCGTTCGCCGGCCGCTCCAATGTCGGCAAATCGAGCCTGATCAATGCGCTCACCGGCCGCAACGCGTTGGCGCGCACCTCGCATACGCCGGGCCGCACCCAGGAACTGATCTTCTTCGACGGCCCGGACAATGCAGGCCTTCGGCTGGTCGACATGCCCGGCTACGGCTACGCCTCGGCGCCCAAGACCCAGGTCGCGTCCTGGACCAAGCTGATCCATCAATTCCTGCAGGGACGCGCCACGCTGGCGCGGGTCTATGTGCTGATCGATGCGCGCCACGGCATCAAGGATGTCGACCAGGACGTGCTCAAGACGCTGGATAAATCCGCCGTGAGCTATCAGGTGGTGCTGACCAAGGCGGATCAGGTGAAGGCGACTGAGCTGGAGAAGAACATCGAGCAAACCACGGCGGCGCTCGCCAAGCATCCGGCGGCGTTTCCGGAAGTATTGGTAACGTCCTCACGCTCCGGCGCCGGAATGCCGGAATTGCGCGCCGCGATGGTGCGCCTGTTGCACGAGCGCGCCCGATGAACCGCACGGCCCGCATCCTGATCGTGCTCGCCGCCATCATGGGCGCCGATGGCGTCATGCTGGCAGCCGCCTCCGCCCATGGCGCGGACGCGTCGCGGCTGGCTTCCGCCTCGTCAATGCTGCTGTTTCATGCCAGCGCGGTATTGGGTGCCGTCGCGCTGGCCGAGCGCGGGATTGTCCATGGCCGCATCGGGATCGTGGCCGCGTTCGGCTTCGTGCTAGCGGCAAGCCTGTTCGCCGGCGACCTGACGCTGCGGCACTATGCGGGGCACGGGCTGTTTCCGATGGCCGCGCCGACCGGCGGGACGCTGCTGATTATGAGCTGGCTGGCGCTGGCTGTCGCGGCGGCCTGGCCGAAGCGGGGGTGAGACGCCTTCCCTTCTCCCCTTGTGGGAGAAGGTGGCGCGGATGAAATCCGCGCCGGATGAGGGGTTCTCTCCGCGGAGACAGACCCCTCACCCGTCTCAAATGAGCTCCGCTCATTCGATCCACCCTCTCCCACAAGGGGAGAGGGGAAGAAAGCAACATTCCCCCACTTTGCGCCCTGCCCGCCAATCGGATAGAACCCGCCCCGACATCTGGAATGGCGAGACCCCGCTTCATGACATCAGCGCCGACTATCAGCCCACTCGATCAGGCCCGCATCCTGTCGGAAGCGCTGCCGCATATGCAGCAATATGACGAGGAAACCATCGTCATTAAATATGGCGGCCATGCCATGGGCGCGGAAGAAACCGCCAAGGCGTTCGCGCGCGACATCGTGCTGCTGGAGCAGACCGCGATCAATCCGGTGGTGGTGCATGGCGGCGGGCCGCAAATCGCGACCATGCTCAAGCGGCTCGGTATCCAGTCGGAATTCGCCGCCGGGCTTCGCATCACCGACGCCGCTACCATCGAAATCGTCGAGATGGTGCTGGCGGGCTCGGTCAACAAGCAGTTGGTCGGCTACATCAACGAAGCCGGCGGCAAGGCCGTCGGCCTCTCGGGCAAGGACGGCAACATGGTGAAGGCGTCGAAGACGTCGCGCACCATGGTCGATCCGGATTCGAACATCGAGAAGGCCATCGACCTCGGTTTCGTCGGCGATCCCGACAAGGTGGATCTCACGCTGTTGAACCAGTTGATCGGACACGAACTGATCCCGGTGCTGGCGCCGCTCGCGACCTCGCATGACGGCCACACGCTCAACGTCAACGCCGACACCTTTGCGGGCGCGGTCGCCGGCGCACTGAAGGCCAAGCGGCTGCTGCTGCTGACCGACGTTCCCGGCGTGCTCGACAAGTCGAAAAAATTGATACCGGAGCTGTCGGTGAAGGACGCGCGAAAACTGATCGCCGACGGCACGATTTCCGGCGGCATGATCCCGAAGGTCGAGACCTGCATCTACGCGCTGGAACAGGGCGTGCAGGGCGTCGTCATCATCGACGGCAAGACGCAGCATGCGGTGCTGCTCGAATTGTTCACCAACCAGGGCACCGGCACGCTGATCCACAAGTGATGCACGAGCAGAAAAAGAAAGTCGCGGATGGCCGGGTCAAGCCCGGCCATGACGAGTTGAGAACGAGGCGTCCACGCTGCTCAGCATTGATCCGTTTCCTGATGTCCCTGCCGGCCACGGCGATCTCGCTGTTCGCTTCCTCGCTGCCTGCCTTCGCCGACCTCAAACTCTGCAACCGCATGAGCTATGTGGTCGAGGCCGCGATCGGTATCGACGACAAATCGGCGACCGCGACGCGGGGCTGGTTCCGGATCGATCCCGCCGTCTGCCGCGTGGTGCTGCAGGGCGCGCTGACCGCCGACCGCATCTTGCTGAATGCACGCGCGCTCGGCGTCTACGGCGCTTCGCCGATCCCTCAGAACGGCAGCGACACGCTGTGCATTGCGCCGGAAAATTTCGTCATCGCCGCTGCCCGCCAGTGCCGGGGCAACCAGACGCCTGCGCCCTTCACCCAGATCACGCCGACGCGGACCGACGACGGCAACCTCGTCGCCTATCTCGCCGAGGATTCCGAATATGACGACGAGCAGGCGCGGCTTGCCGGCATCCAGCGGCTGCTGGTGATCGCGGGCTATGACGCCGCCCCGATCGACGGCGTCGACGGGCCGAAGACGCAAGCCGCATTGGCGGCATTCCTCAAAAGCCGCGGGCTCGCCGCCGACATCGTGCAGTCGCAAAATTTCTTCACCACCATGATCGACGCCGTGCAGAAGCCTTCCTCCACCGGGCTGACCTGGTGCAACGATACGCCGCACAAGATCATGGCGGCGGTCGCCACCGACGATGGCAAGGCGCTGACCAGCCGCGGCTGGTACCGCATCGATCCCGGCAAGTGCCTGCATCCCGATGTGACCGGCCAGCCGAAGCAGGTCTACAGCTTTGCCGAAGCCGTCGACAGCGAAAACCGCGCAGTCAAATACAGGGACAAGCCGTTGAACTGGGGCGGGGCGAAAGAGCTCTGCACGCGCGAGAGCAAGTTCGAGATTTCAGAGCAGGGCGATTGCGGTAGCCGCGGACTTGTGGCGATCGGCTTTGCGCCGGTGGATATGTCGAGCGGCGGCAAGACGCTGCGATTTGCGATGCCGTGATGAGTCACAATTCTATCGTCGTCCCTGCGAACGCAGGGACCCATAACCACCGAACTGAGTTTTGGCTACGACGCCACCCAAGACCAAAGGCAACACGCACCGTGCACACCAATAGCCGCCGCGGCGTATGGGTCCCTGCGTTCGCAGGGACGACGGGATGAGGGAGCAATGAAAACCAACTCGCCCCGCCCCTTCACGCACATCGACACCTGGGTGTTCGATCTCGACAACACGCTGTACCCGCATCACGTCAATCTGTGGCAGCAGGTCGACGCGCGGATCGGCGAGTTCATCAGCGCATACTTGAAAATCTCCGCGGAAGAAGCCCGCGTGATCCAGAAGGACTATTACCGCCGCTACGGCACCAGCATGCGCGGCATGATGACCGAGCATGGCGTGCACGCCGACGATTATCTGGCCTATGTGCACAAGATCGATCACTCGCCGCTAGAGCCGAACCCGGCGATGGGAGCTGCCATCGCAAAGCTTCCAGGCCGCAAGCTGATCCTGACCAACGGCTCGACCGACCATGCCGGCGCGGTGCTGGAACGACTCGGCATAACAGAACATTTCGAGGCGGTGTTCGACATCATCGCCGCCGAACTGGAGCCGAAACCGGCGCCGCAGACCTACGACAAATTCCTGCGCGTCCACGGCGTTGATCCCCTGAAATCGGCGATGTTCGAAGATCTCGCCCGCAACCTCGTGGTGCCGCACCAGCTCGGCATGACCACGGTCCTGGTGGTGCCCGACGGCGCCAAGGAAGTGGTGCGCGAGGACTGGGAGCTGGAAGGCCGCGATGCGGCTTACGTCGATCACGTGACGGATGATCTGACCGGGTTTTTGGAGAAGTTGAGTGCCGCGTAGCCCGGATGGAGCGCAGCGAAATCCGGGGACGGTCTCGCAAATGGGGTGAACAATCCCGGATTGCGCTTCGCTCCATCCGGGCTACGACGCTCTTCCCGCCTTGACTCTCCCTTCTCAAATCCCGAAAAAGCCCGTCAACTTCGCCCGAAAGCCTGAGGAAATCCCGATGTCCCTGTCCGCACTCGAATCCACCGTCAACGCCGCCTTCGATGCCCGCGACGGCATTTCGACGTCGACCAAGGGCGAAGTTCGCGAGGCTGTAGATCACGCGCTCGAGCTGCTCGACAAGGGCGAGGCGCGCGTCGCCGAGCGCGAGGCCAGCGGCAAGTGGAAGGTCAATCAGTGGCTGAAGAAGGCGGTGCTGCTGTCGTTCCGCCTCAACGACATGAGCGCGATCCCCGGCGGCCCGGGCAAGGCGTCGTGGTGGGACAAGGTGCCCTCGAAGTTCGAGGGCTGGGGCGAGAACCGTTTTCGCGATGCAGGCTTCCGCGCGGTGCCGGGCTCGATCGTGCGCCGTTCGGCGTTCATCGCCCGCAACGTCGTGCTGATGCCGTCCTTCGTCAATCTCGGCGCCTATGTCGATGAGGCGACCATGATCGACACCTGGTCCACCGTCGGAAGCTGCGCGCAGATCGGCAAGCGCGTGCATATTTCCGGCGGCGTCGGCATCGGCGGCGTGCTCGAGCCGCTGCAGGCCGAGCCCGTGATCGTCGAGGACGATTGCTTCATCGGCGCGCGCAGCGAAGTGGCGGAAGGCGTGATCGTGCGCAAGGGCGCGGTGCTGTCGATGGGCGTGTTCCTCGGCGCCTCCACCAAGATCGTCGACCGCGAGACCGGCGAGATATTCATCGGCGAAGTTCCGGAATATTCGGTGGTGGTTCCCGGTGCCCTACCCGGCAAGCCCATGAAGAACGGCCAGCCCGGCCCGTCCACCGCCTGCGCCGTGATCGTCAAGCGCGTCGACGAGCGCACCCGCGCCAAGACCAGCATCAACGAGTTGTTGCGGGATTAATCGAACCGGGGACCTGTCCGCGCGACCAATGTACCGGATGGGCGGCATTCTGCCGCCGTCCGGAGAGTTGGGCATGGACTGGACCTGGTACCTGTTCCGATTCGACGGCCGCATCAACCGCGCCTTGCTCTGGCAGGCGCTGCTGATTGTGGTGCTGCTGGCCAGTCTGCTCGGACTGATCGGTCAGGCGATTCACGTCCTCAACGGCCAGAGATCTTTCACCTCCACGCTCAGCTTCTCCTTCGACTTTGCTCTCGACGACCTCTTCAAGGTGGTCGATCCCCGGGCCTATCGCCTGCTGGCGTCCGCCGACCGCTCGACCCTGATTCTCAAGGCGCTCGGCACGTCGCTGTTCCTGTGGATTTACCTCGCGACTGCGATCAAACGGCTGCATGATCGTGACAGGAGCGGCTGGTGGATCGTTCCGTTCTTCGTCGTGCCCGGCCTGTTCACCCAGTTCTCGGACCTGCTGCCCGATTCAAACTGGGGCCTTGCGTTCGTCCTGGCCATGCAAATTCCCTGGCTGTGGGGGCTCATCGAAATGTTCGGTCTGCGCGGCAGCTTGGGCAGCAACCGGTTCGGTCCCGATCCGCTGGCCGAAGTCGAGGACAGCTCCGCGTCCTCGTCGCCCGCACAAAAAAGCTGGGACCAGCAGAGCGAGCTCGAAATTGTCCCACCCAGCGCTAGCCCGCCCGGCGGCATGCATGTTAAGCGGAGCACATGACTGATGCTCTCTCCATGGCCCGCGATCTCATCCGCTGCCCCTCGGTAACCCCGGCCGACGCCGGTGCTCTTGGGGTGCTTGAAGAGGCGCTCGCCGCAGCCGGCTTTGCCTGCCACCGCGTGACCTTCTCCGAGCCCGGCACCGCCGACATCGACAACCTCTACGCCAGCATCGGCACCGAGGCGCCGCACATCACCTTTGCCGGACATACCGACGTGGTGCCGCCCGGCGACGAGACCGCATGGACGCTCGGCGCGTTCTCCGGCGAGATCAGGGACGGTTTCCTCTATGGCCGCGGCGCGGTCGACATGAAGGGCGGCATCGCCTGCAGCGTCGCCGCGGTGCTGCAATATCTCGCCGATAATGGCGGCAAGCCGAAAGGTTCGATCTCGTTTCTGATCACCGGCGACGAGGAAGACATTTCCGTCAACGGCACCATCAAGCTTCTGAAATGGTGCGCGGAGCGCGGCGAGAAATTCGATCATTGCGTGCTCGGCGAGCCGTCGAATGTCGAGGTGCTGGGCGACTGCATCAAGATCGGCCGCCGCGGCTCGCAATCCGGCACGCTCTATGTCGACGGCGTGCAGGGCCATGTCGCCTATCCGCACCGTGCGTCGAACCCGGTGCCGGATATTTCGCGGCTGATCGTGGCGCTCTCCGACGAGCCGCTCGACCACGGCAGCGCGCAGTTCCAGGCCTCCAATCTCGAATTCACCTCCGTCGACGTCGGCAACACCGCGAGCAATGTGATCCCCGGCCAGGCGCGCGCAAAATTCAACATCCGCTTCAACGACAACCACACCCAGGAAACGCTGCGCGCGCTGGTCGAGGAACGGCTGACGAAGGCCTGCGGCAACCGCATCCGCGCCCGCATCGTGTGGGAATATTCCAACTCCAACGTGTTCGTGACAAAACCCGGCGCGTTCACCGATCTCGCGGTCGCCGCGATCGAGGAGGTGACAGGACGCAAGCCGGAGCTTTCGACGAGCGGCGGAACCTCGGACGCACGGTTCATCTCGAGCTATTGCCCGGTGATCGAGTTCGGCCTGGTCGGCCAGACCATGCACCAGATCGACGAGCGCACGCCGGTGTCGGACCTGGAAAAGCTGACGCGGATTTATCGGGGTTTGCTGGACCGGTATTTTGCCTAGCGCACCGCCGTCATCGTCCGCGAAGAATCGTAGGATGGGTGGAGCGCAGCGATACCCATCACCTCGCCGCTAGCCCGATGGGTATCGCTTCGCTCCACCCATCCTACGAGATCGTCGGCGGCGACTAATACTCCACCCGCACCAGATACAATCCCTCCGGCGGCGCGACGGGGCCGCAGGCGGTGCGGTTGCGGGCGGCTAAAGCAGCCGCGAGGTCGTCGGCGCTCCAGCGGCCTTCGCCGACCCACACCAGCGAACCCACCATCGAGCGCACCTGGCTGTGCAGGAACGAGCGCGCGGAAGTGAGGATCGAAACCGCGTCGCCATCCCTGATCACGTCGAGCTGATCGAGCGTCTTCTCGGGCGATTTTGCCTGGCATTCAGTATCGCGAAAGGTCGTGAAATCGTGCTTGCCGAGCAGCCGTTGCGCGGCGACGTGCATCGCGTCCGTATCGAGATGGCGCGGCACCCGCCAGCTTCGCTTGATATCGAGCGCGAGATTGGCGCGGTGGTTGGTGATGCGGTAGCGGTAGTGGCGCCTTTTGGCGGAGAAACGCGCCTCGAAATCATCGGCGACGATTTCCGCGGAGAGCACGCCGATCGGATGCGGGCGCAAATGCGCGTTCAGGCCGTCGCGCAGCCGGCCCGGCGGAAACGGCTTTTGTATATCGCAATGCGCGACCTGCGCCAGCGCGTGAACTCCGGCGTCGGTGCGGCCCGAGCCGTGGACGCGAACCTGCTCGCCGCAGATCGCCTTCACCGCGGCTTCCATCGCGCCCTGCACCGTCGGTGCGTTGTCCTGGATCTGCCAGCCGGAAAACGGCGTGCCGTCATATTCGATGATGAGTTTGTAGCGGGGCATCAGCCGAGCCGCGCTGGTGGCTTGAGCGGCGCACCGCGCAAGAAATCCGCAGCTTTCATCGGGGCCTTGCCGGCGCGCTGCAGTTCCAGAATGCGGATGGCGCCGTCGCCGCAGGCGATCGTCAACCCATCGTCGAGCACCTCGCCCGGCGCGCCCGCGCCCTTGGCCGGTTCGCAGCGCAGGATCTTGATGCGGGCCGGTTCGCCATCGGTTGCGATCTCGCACCAGGCGCCGGGGAACGGCGACAGGCCGTGAATATGCCGCAGCACTTCGCGCGCCGGCCTGCTCCAGTCGATCCGCGCTTCGGCCTTCTCGATCTTGGCGGCGTAGGTCACGCCGTCTTCGCCCTGTTTCTGGAGCTGCAGCCCGCCGCGGGCGAGCCCGCCCATCGCACGCACCATCAAATCGGCGCCGAGCGGCGCCAGCGCATCGTGCAGATCGGCGGCGGTCATGGTGTCCGTGATCGCCAGCCGCTCGGCCATCGCGACGTCGCCGGTGTCGAGGCCGACATCCATCTTCATCACCATCACGCCGCTCTCGACGTCGCCTGCCATGATGGCGCGGTTGATCGGGGCTGCGCCGCGCCAGCGCGGCAAAAGTGAAGCGTGCAGGTTGAAGCAGCCGAGCGGCGGCGCATCCAGAATGGCCTGCGGCAGGATCATGCCGTAGGCGACGACGACCGCCGCATCGGCATTGTGCGCGCGAAATTCCTCCAGCGCTTCCGGCGTCTTCAGCGTGGTTGGCGTCAACACGGGAATCCCCAGCCGCCGCGCCTCCTGCTCGACTGGCGTCGGCTGCAGCTTCATGCCCCGCCCGGCCGGCTTCGGCGCGCGGGTGTAGACGGCCACGACCTCGTGGCCGTGGGCCACGAGTTCCAGCAGCGTCGGCACCGCGAAATCGGGCGTGCCCATGAAGATCAAGCGAAGCGGCATGAGGCGGAAAATCCCGGGACGATTTCAGCTTAATCCGTCATGGCCGGGCTTGTCCCGGCCATCCACGTCTTCCGTGCAGCGAGAAAGAAAGAAAGACGTGGATGCCCGGCACAAGGCCGGGCATGACGGTCGATAGAGTGGCGGCCTATTCCGCCGCGCGCTTGGCGGCTTTGGTAAATTTCTTCAACACGCGATCGCGCTTCAGCTTCGACAGATAGTCGACGAACAGCACGCCGTTGAGGTGGTCGATCTCGTGCTGGATGCAGGTCGCGAACAGGCCGTCGGCGTCCTCCTCGTGCACCTTGCCGTCGAGATCGGTGAAACGGATGCGGACCTGCGCCGGGCGCTCGACTTCCTCGTAATATTCGGGGATCGAGAGGCAGCCCTCCTCGTAGACCGACAATTCCTCCGACGAGGAAATGATTTCCGGATTGATGAACACCCGCGGCCTCGGCTTGGTCTCGCCGTTCTCGTCCTTCTTGGCGAGGTCCATGGTGATCAGCCGCAAGGGTTGCGCGACCTGGATCGCCGCGAGCCCGATGCCGGGCGCGTCGTACATGGTCTCGAACATGTCGTCGGCGAGCTTGCGGATCTCCGCCGTCACCTTCTCGACGGGTTTGGAGACCAGCCGCAACTGCTTGTCCGGCAGGATAATGATTTCTCTTAAGGCCATAGCGCGCGATTTAAGCTGCTGATTTGTCGCGGTCAATGCGCCGGGGCGCCCGTTAAGGCGGCCTTAACCATGATTTTTAACGCGGCGTTAACCACGAAAATTAAGCCTTCATTTACCATAAATGTTCCCTCTTCGTTCGCGAAAGCCGGCGAATCGGGCTACATAGCCGCATGAACGAAATTCTTTTCACCGTCGGCGACCTGCCGATTCACGTTGGCGAGGCGCTGGCAGGTTTTGGCGCGCTCGCTTTGGTGCTGCTGCTGGCGATTGCCGTCGTCATTGCCCGTTCCGGCCGCCGTGGCGCGGAACTGGCGATGGCGCAGGCGATTCGCGCCGACGAGTTGGAAGAGCGCTTAAGCCAGATGCTGCGGGCGCAGAGCGAATCCACCGGCCGGGTCGACGCCATGGCCCAGTCGCTGGCCGGCCGCCAGGCCGAAATGGCGCGCGCGGTCAACGAGCGGCTGGATTCGGTGACGCACCGGGTCGGCCAGTCGATGGAGGCGACCACGCGCCACACCATGGACAGCTTGCGCGTGCTGCACGAGCGGCTCGGCATCATCGACAACGCGCACAAGAACCTCACCGACCTGACCTCGCAGGTGACGACGCTGCGCGATGTGCTCGCCAACAAGCAGTCGCGCGGCGCCTTCGGCCAGGCGCGGATGGAGGCGATCGTGCAGGACGGCATGCCGCAGGGCTCCTACGAGTTCCAGCACACGCTCTCGACGGGGAAGCGGCCGGACTGCGTGGTGTTCCTGCCCGACCAGCGCCCGCTGTGTATCGACGCGAAATTTCCGCTGGAAGCGATGACCGCGTTGCATGACGCACGCAGCGATGAGGAGCGCAAATTCGCGACGCAACGCCTGCGCAACGACGTGATGAAGCACGTCAACGACATCGCCGAGAAATATCTGATCGCCGGCGAGACCCAGGACACCGCACTGATGTTCGTGCCGTCGGAATCGGTCTATGCCGAAATTCACGACGGTTTCGACGACGTAA
This sequence comes from Bradyrhizobium algeriense, assembly GCF_003062295.1. Classification (GTDB taxonomy): domain Bacteria; phylum Pseudomonadota; class Alphaproteobacteria; order Rhizobiales; family Xanthobacteraceae; genus Bradyrhizobium; species Bradyrhizobium algeriense. The sequence continues at coordinate 328,634 of NZ_PYCN01000001.1, forward strand.
TCCAGAAGGCCTACCGCGCCCGCGTCGTGCTGGTATCGCCCTCGCTTCTGATGCTGGCGATCCAGGTGATGCAGCAGATCCTGAAAGACGCGCGGATGCGCGACGCCGCCGACCAGATCCGCACCGAAGTGCTCAATCTCGGTGACGATCTGGGGCGCCTGCGCGAGCGCGTACTGAAGCTGCAAAAGCACTTTGGCGACGTCAACGAGGACGTTCGCCAGATCCTGATCTCCGCCGACAAGATCGAAAAGCGCGCCGGTCGGATCGAGGAACTGGACTTCAGCAAGGCCGACGCGCCGGTGGAAGTGCCGCGCGTGAAGGCCGGAACAGCCGAGTTGTTCCCCGTGCCGCGCAAGTTGCAGGCGGGGGAGTAGGCGTTTATTGCGCCGCTATAGCCAATATCAAACTGTCAGAATCTGCTAACACCCCTCCATGACCGCACCTGAAACCACGTCGCCGGCATCAGCAACGCCCGCCCCCACGCCCTCCTGGCGCGAGGCGTGGGCGGTCTACATGCAGCCGCGCGTACTGATCGTGCTGATGCTCGGCTTCTCCTCCGGGCTGCCGCTGGCGCTGTCGGGATCGACGCTGCTGGTGTGGATGCGGGAATCCGGCGTCGATCTCGGCACCATCGGGCTGTTTGCGCTGGTCGGCACGCCCTACACGCTGAAATTCATCTGGGCGCCGCTGGTCGATGCACTGCACGTGCCGATCTTTACGCGCGCCTTCGGCCGAAGGCGCGGCTGGCTGGTGTTCTCACAACTGCTCCTGATCGGTGCGATCCTGCTGCTGGCGCTGACCGATCCGGCGCGCTCGCCGCTGTTCGTCGCGCTCGGCGCGCTGCTGGTCGCAACGATGTCGTCGACGCAGGACATCGTGGTCGATGCGTTCCGCGTCGAAAGCCTGCCCGAGAGCGAACAGGCCGCCGGCATGGCGTCCTACGTCGCGGCCTACCGGATCGGCATGCTGGTCTCGACTGCCGGCGTGCTGTTCCTGGTGAGCGCATTCGAAGACACCGGCATCGGGCGCAACGCGGCATGGATGTGGGGCTATGTTGCCATGGCCGCGCTGGTGCTGATCGGCACCCTCACGGCGCTGGCCGCCACCGAACCCGAACAATCGGTGCGCGCGGAGGCCAAGACCCGCGGCGAGGCAGCTTTCTCGCGCGTCATGCATGCGGCCATCGGGGCATTCTCCGAATTTCTCGCCCGCAAATATGCCTGGGTAGCGCTGGCCTTCGTGGTGTTGTTCAAATTCACCGACGCATTTTCCGGCACGATGACCGCGCCGTTCGTGATCGACCTCGGCTTCACCCGCAACGACTACGCCGCGATCGTCAAGGGCGTCGGCCTCATCGCGACCCTGATCGGCGGTTTTGCCGGCGGCTATCTGGCGCGGCGATATTCGCTGGTTGCAAGCCTGTGGATCGGCGGCGTGCTGCAGGCGATCTCCAACCTGGTGTTCGCTTGGCTCGCCTATGTCGGCGTCAATCAATGGGCGCTGGCGGTCGCCATCTCGGCCGAAAACTTCACTGGTGCGATCGGCACCGTGATCTTCGTCGCGTATCTCTCCGCGCTGTGCCAGAACCCGCTACACACGGCTACCCAATATGCGCTGCTCACCGCACTGGCCGCGGTCGGGCGGACTTATTTATCCTCCGGCGCGGGCTTTGTGGCGGAGACCACGGGCTGGCCTCTGTTCTTCGTGATCTCCGTCGCGGTCGCGGTGCCGAGCCTGATCCTGCTGGCCTGGCTGCAGCGGCGCGGGCATTTCGAGGCAGTGGGGCCGGTGAGGGTTTAAGTCTCTTGTAGCCCGGATGAAGCGAAGCGAAATCCGGGGTCGGTCCGACGGCGGTGAAGGCATCCCGGATTGCGCGGAGCCTGTCATCGGGCGCGCATTCGCGCGACCCGTTGGCTCCATCCGGGCTACGAAGTTCGATACTCAATGCTTGGTCACCACGCTCCATTTGGTGATCACGGCTTCGCTCATCTGCCCGGCGTCCTGCGCGCAGGCGACTTCGTCGACTTTCACGGAAATTTCCTTGCCGATGAAATTCTTCAGTTGCGCGGCCTGGGCGTCGCTGCTGGTGACGAGCTGGAACGTCTCCGGTCCGGTTTCGAGGTTGCACAGCCCGTTCGGCGCCGGCAGCCGGCGCGGTTCGCTGGTGATCTGGTAGGTCGCCGCGCGCTTGCTCTTCTTGCCGCCCTTCATGGCGTTGAGTTCACCGGACAGGACATCGCCGGCATTGATCGGCTTGCCGGGCTTCGGCGCCGGCTCGGCCTGCTGCGCCCACGCGGAAGGCGCGGCCAAGGCCACCGCCATCATGAAAACAAAACAGGAGCGCTTGCCGAATCGCGGTCTCGTCATGTCGATCAGTTCCGTTGTGTTGGCTAGAACAGCGTTCGCTGCCGCATGGCAGCCGATAGCGTACCTTCGTCGAGATAATCAAGCTCGCCGCCGACAGGCACGCCATGGGCGAGCCGGGTCACCTTGACGTTGGCGTCCTGCAGGAGATCGGTGATGTAATGGGCGGTGGTTTGGCCATCAACCGTTGCGTTCAGCGCCAGCACGATCTCGCAGACTTGTGATTCGTGCGCGCGGGCCACCAGCGCGTCGATGGTCAGGTCCTGCGGACCGACGCCGTCAAGTGGCGACAATGTGGCGCCGAGCACGTGATAGCGGCCGCTGGTCGCATTCGCCCGTTCCAGCGCCCAGAGATCGGCGACGTCGGCGACCACGACGATGGTCGAGGAATCGCGCCTTGGGTCGGTGCAGACCGTGCAGGGATTTTGCGTGTCGATATTACCGCAGGTCTTGCAGACCTGAATTTTGTCGATTGCGACCTGCAGCGCACCGGCGAGCGGGGTCATCAGCGCTTCGCGCTTCTTGATCAGATGCAGCGCCGCACGCCGCGCCGAGCGCGGCCCCAACCCCGGCAGCCGCGCCAGGAGCTGGATCAGCCGTTCGATTTCGGGGCCGGCAACGCTGGCTGCCATTTCAGGTGAGGCCAAGCCCGGGCGGCAGACCGAGCCCGCCGGTCAGCGCCTGCATTTTTTCCATCGCCGCGGTTTCCGCCTTGCGTCGCGCGTCGTTATGCGCGGTCACCAGCAGATCCTCGAGCACTTCGCGCTCCTCGGCCTTCATCAGCGACGGATCGATCCTGACGCCCTTCACTTCCATTTTCGCCGTCATGCGCACGGCAACCAGCCCGCCGCCGGAAATGCCCTCGACCTCGAGATTGCCGAGCTCGTCCTGCATCGCCTGCATCTTGGATTGCAGTTGCTGCGCCTGCTTCATCATGCCGAGAAAATCAGCCATTCATGCATCCTCTCGAGAGTCCGGTCAGTCGTCGTCGCCGTCGGCGCTCTCGTTCAACTCTTCACTGTTAATATTGGATTCCGGCGGCTCGGCGGCAAGTCGACGCACCTCGACCACTTTGGCGCCGGGAAATCGCGCCAGCACCTCCTGCACCCGCGGATCGGCCTCGGCGGCGCGGGCGTGCTCGTTCCTCGCCTGCTCATTCTGTGAGCGCAGCGTCGGCTGGCCGGCCTCGTTGGAGACGATCACGGTCCAGCGCCGCCCGGTCCATAATTCCAGCTTGCGGGAGAGGTCGTTGAGCAGCCCGCGCGCCGCGTTGCGCTCCAGCGCCACTTCCAGCCGCCCATCCTCGAAACGGACGAGGCGCATATCGGATTCCAGCGCCGCCTTGGTCAGGATATCGCGTTTCTCGCCGGCGAGGGCGACGAGTTGCGGAAAGGTGGTGATCCGCAGGACAGGCGCGGACGCGGTTTGGGCCGACGGCGCCATCTGCGGACGCGCGGAAGCTTCCGCGCCGGAGCGGGGCGAGGCAGGCGTCCGCATCGGCGAAGCGGCAGACATTGAAGATACCGGTGCGGTGGACGCAGGGCGTGACGGCGCCGCGCCGCCGGAGGCCATTTGCGATCCGCCGCCGTTCTGGTCGAGCATCCGGATCGCCTCGTCCGGCGTCGGCAAATCGGCGACATAGGCGATGCGGACCAGCACCATTTCGGCGGCCGCCGCCGGCCGGGTCGCGGTCTGCACCTCGGCGATGCCCTTGAGCAGCATCTGCCACATCCGCGACAGCACCCGCATCGACAATTTTGCGGCAAATTCGCGGGCGCGAACCCGCTCGGTCTCGCCGAATGCGACGTTATCGGCTGTGGCGGGGACGACCTTCACCCGGGTGACGAAATTGACGAATTCGGCGAGGTCGGACAGCACCACGACCGGATCGGCGCCGACGTCATATTGGCTGCGGAATTCGCCAAAGGCGCTGGCGATATCGCCGCGCGCCAGATGCTCGAACAAATCGATCACCCGGGTGCGGTCGGCGAGCCCCAGCATCTGCCGCACGGCATCGGCACGGACAAGGCCCGCCGCATGCGCGATTGCCTGGTCGAACAAAGACAGCGAATCGCGCACCGAGCCTTCGGCGGCGCGGGCGATGATGCCGAGCGCCTCGGGCTCAACCTCGACGCCTTCCTTTTTCGCGATGTTGGAAAGATGCCCCATCAGCACGTCGGCCTCGACCCGGCGGAGATCAAAACGCTGGCAGCGCGACAGCACCGTGACCGGTACCTTGCGGATTTCCGTGGTGGCGAACACGAATTTGGCGTGCTCGGGCGGCTCCTCCAGCGTCTTCAGGAAGGCGTTGAAGGCCGCCGTCGACAGCATGTGGACTTCGTCGATGATGTAGACCTTGTAGCGGGCGCTGGCTGGCGCATAGCGCACGCTGTCATTGATCTGGCGGACGTCGTCGACGCCGGTATGGGAGGCGGCGTCCATTTCCAGCACGTCCATGTGACGGCTTTCCATGATCGCCTGGCAGTGCACGCCGAGGTCCGGCATGTGGATGGTCGGCCCCTTCACCGAACCGTCCTGCTTTTCGTAGTTCAGCGCGCGGGCGAGAATCCGTGCCGTGGTGGTCTTGCCGACGCCGCGGACGCCGGTCAGGATCCAGGCCTGCGGAATCCGGCCCGTCTCGAACGCATTCGAGACGGTGCGGACCATGGCCTCCTGGCCGATCAGGTCTTCAAAACTGGACGGGCGGTATTTGCGTGCCAGCACCCGGTAGGGCTTGGCCGCCTCGTCCTGGCCGAGAGCAAAACCGCCCTGGCCGGCGCCATCGGGGTGATCGGGGGGAGCGCCAGCATCACTCATCGGTCGATCCGCAATTGATTGTCTCTCGGGGCCGGCTTGCGGAAAGGAACGAAATCAGGCGCAAGGGGTAGGCTTTGCCACCACCTTGCGCGATTCGCTCGAAAAACAGGTAGGAGACTGACGAGCGACCCGATCCGGACCTCGTTAGGGCTGCTTCCTTCCGGACCTGACCCGGTTGGCGAGTGGCTCGTCCACCGCCAATCTCCCGGTCCTTATTTGGGGCCAAAAGGTCCGGAAAGCAAGCGGGCTTGGTGAGTGCCATGCGCCGGAACTACCCCCGTTTCGTCATGGCCGGGCTTGACCCGGCCATCCACGTCTTGCTTTTTCAGTGACGCGCGAAAAAGGCGTGGATGCCCGGGGTCACCTAGCGCGAAAACGCGCTTCGCGCTTCTGCCCGGGCATGACGGGGAGTTGTTTGCGGGGGCACTCTCTGCAAGGCTGCTCCAAAATAGAGAAACCCCTGATGCCCTCTGACGCCTCCGCCTGGTCGCTGCATTCCCAGCTCAAAAAGGACACGATCGACATCGGCGACCTGCCGCTGTGCAAGGTGCTGGTCATCAAGGACGCGCATTACCCGTGGCTGTTGCTGGTGCCGCGCCGGGAGAATGCGGTGGAAATCATCGACCTCGACGAGGTCGCGCAGGCGCAGCTGATGACCGAAATTGCGCGGGTCTCGCGCGCCCTGAAAGAGATCACCAGCTGCGACAAGCTGAATGTCGCGGCGCTCGGCAATCTGGTGCCGCAGTTGCATGTCCACGTCATCGCGCGGCGCACCAGCGATGCGGCCTGGCCGCGCCCGGTCTGGGGCGTGATGCCGCCGCTGGCGCATGACGCCGAGGAAGTACAAAATTTCATCAACGCGCTTCGCCGCAAGATCTGGTTGGGTTGAACCGATGTCCACATTCGACAAATATCCGCTGGGGAAGCCCGCTTTCGTCACCCATATTCTGGATCGCGCCGCGCATCTGCGCACCAATGACGAAAAACTGTTCGCGCTGGAGAGCCAGCGCAACGCCGGCGCCTATGTGATCTACCGCGACTCGCTTCTGGTGAGGCAGGAGGCGGATGGACCGCGCGTGCTGCTCGGGGTCGAAGAGGCGGTGAAGCTCGGCGCCAATCCCGGCACGATCTTTTTGGGGCTACGCGACGGCGCGCCGGTTTTCGGCATGGGCATTTCGGCCACGGCCGTTGAGAAGCTGATCACGCGCGACGACGTCGCCGTGACCGAGCTGCGCGGCATGGCGATGCAGGGCACGGTGCCGCCGGAACAGCTCTCCGCCATCGCCATGGCCAAATCGATGGTGACCTGGCACCAGCGCCACGGCTTCTGCGCCAATTGCGGCACCCGCACCGGGATGAAGGAAGGCGGCTGGAAGCGCGAGTGCCCGAGCTGCAAGGCCGAGCATTTTCCGCGCACCGATCCGGTCGTGATCATGCTGGTCACGTCAGGCGAGAAATGCCTGCTCGGCCGACAGAAGCAGTTCATGCCTGGAATGTGGTCGTGTCTGGCCGGCTTCGTCGAAGCCGCCGAGACCATCGAAGACGCGGTCCGCCGCGAGATTTTCGAGGAATCCGGCATCCGCTGCACCGACGTGAGCTATTACATGACGCAGCCATGGCCGTATCCATCATCGCTGATGATCGGATGCGCCGCGCGCGCGCTCAACGAGGACATCGTGGTTGATCGCACCGAGCTTGAGGACGCGCGCTGGTTCGATCGCGCCGAGGTCGCCCTGATGCATCGGCGCGAACATCCTGACGGCTTATTTGCGGCGCATCCGTTCGCGATTGCGCACCATTTGATCGGCCGCTGGGTGCATGGGGGAAACGAAACGAGCGCATAGCGGGAACCGTCCATGGACCAGTTGATTAACTCCGGACCTTGGTTCCGGCTGAAGGCGGAACCGACATGACGGACTCCCGAATGAACTTCCAAGACAATGCGCCCAAAATCCCGCCACGGATTCTCTGCATCGGCATGCCGGTGCGCGACCTTACCTTCAATACCCCCGCTGTACCCGGGCGCGGCTCCAAGGAAAATGCGACAGGCTTCGACGAAATCTGCGGCGGCAACGCGTTGAATGCCGCGATTGGCATCGTAAGGTTAGGGGGCCGCGCCTCGATCTGTGGGCCGATGGGTGATTCCAAGGAAACATCCAGTCGTTTCATCTTCGAGCAAATGGCGCATGAGGGCATCGAAACAAAACACCTCCTTCACATGCCGGGGCTGGTGACGCCGATATCGGCGGTGATGATCGACCCTTCCGGCGAGCGCACGATCGTAACGTTCCGTGATCCGAAATTGTGGCATGTGAAATTGCCTGATTTCGATACGCTGCTGGAGGACTGCGCCGCCATTCTCACCGAGAGCCGCTGCGCCGAATTCTGCACCGACCTCTGCGCCGAGGCTATCAGGCGTGGCATTCCCGTGATCGTCGACGTCGATCGCGCGATGTCGCTGCGCGAGGGCCTGCTGAACGCCTCCTCCCACCTGGTGTTCTCGAGCGAGCCGCTGCAGGAGACTGCAGACGTCACCGACGACGCCCAGGCGCTGAAGAAGATCGCAAAACTGACCCCGTCGTTCCTGGCGGGAACCCGCGGCCCGAGGGGCACGATCTGGCTCGACGAGAACGGGAAGATCCAGGAAACCCCGGCCTTCCCGGTGCATACGGTGGACACCCTCGGCGCCGGTGACGTGTTCCACGGCGCGTTTGCGCTGGCCATCACCGAGAAGCAGGAATTGCGGCAAGCGCTGCGATTCGCCTCCGCCGCCGCAGCGCTGAAATGCACCCGCTTCGGCGGCGCTTTCGCAGCCCCGCAACGTGCTGAAGTTGAAGAGCTTTTGAGTCACGGCCAGGTGGCAGACCGGGCGCCGACCGGTCAATAGCAGGACTTGCTATAGAAGAATTTTCTATATATTAGGAGATTGAACCTCCCGTATGGAACATTCTTCTCATGACCGATCTAGCCGTTCAGCTCCCTGAAGCCAACCGCCGCCTGGATGCCATCGACCGCAAGATCCTGACGGTGCTGCAGGAGGACGCCTCCCTGTCGGTCGCCGAGATCGGGGACCGGGTCGGGCTGTCGTCGACGCCGTGCTGGAAGCGGATCCAGCGGCTGGAGGCCGACGGCGTGATCCTGCGCCGGGTGGCGCTGGTCGATCAGAACAAGATCGGGCTCGGCATTTCGGTGTTCGTCTCGGTCGAGAGCTCCGACCATTCCGAGGCCTGGCTGAAGACGTTCGCCAGCGCCGTCAGCGCCATGCCCGAGGTGATGGAGTTCTACCGCATGGCCGGCGACGTCGACTACATGCTGCGCGTCGTGGTCGCCGACATGGCGAGCTATGACGTGTTCTACAAAAAGCTGATCAGCGCCGTGCCGCTGAAGAACGTCACCTCGCGTTTTGCGATGGAGAAGATCAAGTCGGTGACCGCGCTGCCGGTGCCGGCGGCGTAAGTAACCTCCGTAATTCTACGGAGCGGGTCCGTTCACCGAACGTTAGCCCTGTGTCCATAGACACGGCGGATGGGTCGGAATGTCACACTCAGCCACCGATGGCCCGCATGGCTCAACGCCGTGCTGTTGCTGATCGCCAGCTTCATCGGCGTCGCAGCACTGTCGTTTCAGGCTCGCCCGGGCACCGAAGTCGTGGCCGTAGCATTTCCAGTTTGGTGGGATTCTCAGCAGGCGTTCTCAGCCGCCGCTTCAGCCAATGCTGCAATCGTCCGCGTGACCGCCGTTCCATCGCTGCTGGTGGTGCGGCCCGACGGCGTTGAGGGATTGTCACGGCTGCACGAGGCCGGAGCCTGGTTCGTAATCGATCCGCAAGCGATCGCGGCCTGTTTCACAAACAAAGCAGCTATTTATTGAATGCATATTGGGAATCCGGAAATGACCATTGAAAGCGATGACCTTGCAGCTTTGCGCGAAACCACCAGCAAGGCCTTGCTGGGATTGCTCTGGCTTCATGTTCCCATTGCGCTCGCCATCGGCCTGATGCGCGATAGCGGCTGGCTGGCGCCAACCGCGCTGACGGCGGCGATGGCGCTGGCTGCGACCCTGTCGTGGCGCACCTCGGGTAACGGGCTTTCGACGCGGCTGATCTTTGGCGTCGCCCTGATGGGCAGCGTGTCGGTGTTTACCTTCCAGCTCGCCGGCCATGCCTGGCAGGTCGACACGCACATGTATTTCTTCGCCACGCTGGCATGTCTCCTCGCCTATTGCGACTATCGCCCGATCCTCGCCGGCGCGGTCGCGGTCGCGCTGCATCATCTGGTGCTGAACTTCCTGCTTCCGGCGGCGGTTTATCCCGGCGGCGCCGATCTCGGCCGCGTCGTGCTTCACGCCGTCATTCTTCTGATCGAGGCCGGCGTGCTGAGCTGGCTGGCGGTGAAGCTGTCCAGCCTGTTCGAGACGACCGCGCAGAAGACCGCCGAGGCGGAAGCGGCAAATGCCGCCGAAGCCCGAGCCAATATCGACCGGATGACCGCCGAACGGCAGGCCAAACAGGACAGCGACGCGACGCGACGCGAACTCGCCGCGGGCTTCGAGCGCAAGATCGGCAGCATCGTCGAGGCGGTCGCGTTAACCGCCAACGAGGTGCAGGGCCTCTCCACTTTGATGAGCAAGAGCAACGCGGAAACCACGCGGCATACCGCAGAGGCGGCGGCCGCCTCGACCCGGGCCTCGTCGAACGTGGAAACGGTTGCGGCGGCGACCGAGGAGCTGACGGCCTCCATCAGCAACATTGCCCAGCAGGTGACGCGCTCCGCCGAAATCGCCAACAAGGCCGCCGAAGAGGCCCGCCGCACCAACTCCGTGGTTGAGGGGCTTGCCGCCGGCACCCAGAAGATCGGCGAAGTCGTCACGCTGATCCAGAGCATTGCGAGCCAGACCAACCTGCTGGCGCTGAACGCCACGATCGAAGCCGCCCGTGCCGGCGAACATGGACGGGGATTTGCGGTGGTGGCGAGCGAAGTCAAGGCGCTGGCCAATCAGACCGCGAAGGCAACGGAAGAAATCTCCGCGCAGGTGCAGGACATCCAGACGGCCACCAGCCAGGCCGTCAGCGCCATCCAGGCGATCGGCGGAACCATCGCCGAGATCGACGAGATATCCAATGAAGTCGCCGCCGCCGTCGATCAACAGGGCGCAGCGACGCGGGAAATCGCCGGCAATGTGCAGCAGGCGGCCAACGGTACGCGGGACGTCAACGGCAACATTCTCAGTGTCAGCCGTGCTTCCGAAGAGGCCGGCCGGGCAACATCGAAGCTACTGGATGCTGCGAACGGTCTGTCGTCGCAATCCGACCGGCTGAAGTCCGAGGTCGGCAGCTTCCTGGGCTCGCTGCACGTAGCGTAAGAATTCGAGAACACTGTCATCGTCCGCCTTGTGCGCAATTGCGCACTGGGGCGGACGATCCAATATTCCAGAGACGCTCGTTTTCAACCGATAAGCCGCGGCGTACTGGATCCCCCGCCTTCGCGGGGGACGACGATCGCGTGTGAAGCAAGCGCCGCCGCTCTCAAATCTTCTGATTATACGCGCCGACTTCCGGATGCGTGCGCAGCACGGAATCCATCGCCTCGAACATGTCGCGCATGCGCTGCTCGCTCACCGGGCTCTCGACCACCACGACCAGTTCCGGCTTGTTGGATGAGGCCCGCACCAGGCCCCAGCTTCCATCTTCAACCGTGACACGGACGCCGTTGACGGTGACGAGATCGCGGATCTTCTGGCCGGCAACCTTGTCGCCGTTTTTCTGCAACGCCTCGAAATGCTTCACCACGGCATCGGCAACGCCGTATTTGGTTTCGTCGGCGCAATGCGGCGACATCGTCGGCGACGACCAGGTCTTCGGCAGCGCATCTTTCAGGTCCGCCATCGACTTGCCAGGCGCGCGGTCGAGCATCTCGCAGATCGCAATCGCCGAGACCAGACCGTCGTCATAGCCGCGGCCGAACGGCTTGTTGAAGAAGAAGTGTCCGGATTTTTCGAACCCCGCCAGCGCGCCCATCTCGTTGGTGCGGCGCTTCATGTAGGAATGCCCGGTCTTCCAATAGGCCGTCTTCGCGCCCTGCTTCTGCAGCACCGGGTCCGTCACGAAAAGTCCAGTCGATTTCACGTCGACCACGAACTGCGCATCCTTGTGGATCGCCGACATGTCGCGCGCCAGCATCACGCCGACCTTGTCGGCGAAGATTTCCTCGCCGGTGTTGTCGACCACGCCGCAGCGGTCGCCGTCGCCGTCGAAGCCCAGGCCGACATCGGCCTTGTGCTTGAGCACCGCGTCGCGAATCGCGTGCAGCATCTCCATGTCTTCGGGGTTCGGATTGTATTTCGGGAAGGTGTGGTCGAGTTCGGTGTCGAGCGGGATCACCTCGCAGCCGATCGCTTCCATCACCTGCGGCGCGAACGCGCCGGCCGTGCCGTTGCCGCAGGCGACCACGACTTTCAGCTTGCGCTTCAGCTTCGGCCGGCTGGTGAGATCGGCGATGTAGCGCGCCGGGAAATCTTCGTGGAACTGGTAGGAACCGCCCGCCTTGTTGTTGAACTCGGCGTTGAGCACGATTTGCCTCAGCCGCGTCATCTCGTCGGGGCCGAAGGTGAGCGGACGGTTGGCGCCCATCTTGACGCCGGTCCAGCCATTGTCGTTATGCGAGGCCGTCACCATCGCGACGCAGGGCACGTCTAGATCGAACTGCGCGAAATAAGCCATCGGCGTCACCGCCAGCCCGATGTCGTGCACCTTGCAGCCCGCCGCCATCAGGCCTGAGATCAGCGCGTATTTGATCGAGGCCGAATAGCCGCGAAAATCATGGCCGGTAACGATTTCTTGTTTGACGCCGAGTTCCGCAATCAGCGCGCCGAGCCCCATGCCCAGCGCCTGAATACCCATCAGGTTGATTTCCTTCTCGAACAGCCAGCGCGCGTCGTATTCGCGAAAGCCGGTTGCCTTTACCATCGGCCCGGATTCGAACTCATAGGTATTCGGAACCAGCATGGATTTGGGCTTGGGGAACATGGGCTGCCTTGTCGTGAAAATGCTTAAGGGAACACCGCAGCCATAGCGAATACGCGGGCCGGGCGATAGGCGGGACTGGCGCGTTGTGGCAGCTAATTAAGGCAGATTGGTAACCGGTAAACCTTACTGTTCCAGCACCAGCCTGCCGTTGGCGTATTCGAACCGCTTCAGCTTCGACAGGAACGACAGGCCAAGCAGGTTTTCCGACAGCGCCTCATCCGGCAGCACCACGGCGTCGACGTCGCGCACCACGAGGCCGCCAAGCTCGATCATCGCAAGCCGCGTGCGCGCGGCCTTGATAGTGCCGTTGGCGGTGGTGACGGTCGCGTTGTAGTCGCTGCGCGAAGGACGGAAGCCAAACCGCGCCGCGGACTTTTCGTTCAGCGCCACCAGCGAGGCGCCGGTGTCGACCATGAAATTCATGCGCTGACCGTCGATGTGGCCGTCGGTCTGGAAATGGCCGCGGGCGTCGCGGGGAATGTCGAGGCTGCGGCCGGAGGCCTGCGCGACCGTTTGCGCGGGCGCTGCTTTCGGCGAAGTGCTGGCGGAGGCCGGCGCCAGCGACATCTTGTCCGCCATCTGCCCCATGTAGGTGCCGAGACCGACCAGGACGGCGGCAAGGATCATCAGGTTACGCATTACGCCACACTCGATTCCCAGACCACCGATAACACCACGGCAGGGGCAAGCCGCGACTTAACAGAGGCGACCGCGGCTGCCATTTTGACGAAAAGGATGAGTGAAGCGTTAACGGGCGCGCGTTTACGTCCCGCGCGGCTTGACCCGGCGGGTCGGCAGCGCGGTAGCCGGGTCTTCCGGCCAGGGGTGGCGGGGATAGCGGCCGCGCAGGTCGGAACGCACGGCCGCATAGCTGCCGCGCCAGAAGCCCGGAAGGTCGCGCGTCACCTGCACGGGACGCTGCGCCGGAGACAACAATTCCAGCACCAGCGGCGCCGCGCCCTTGGCGATCGAGGGATGGGTGTTGAGCCCGAACAATTCCTGCAAGCGCACGGCAATGGTCGGGCCCTGCTCGGCTTCGTAGTCGATCGCCAGCATGGTGCCGGTCGGCGCTTCGAAATGCGTCGGCGCTTCGCGCTCCAGCCGCGCGCGCAATTCCCACGGCAACAATGCCATCAGCGCGTCCGAAAGATCGCCCGGGGAAAGCTCCTTCAGCGAGGTCTTGTCGTAGAGAACAGGAACCAGCCAGTTCTCGCAGTCGGCAGCGAGCGCAGTGTCCGACAGATCGGGCCAGCTATCGCCTTCCGCCTTGCGCAGGAACATCACGCGGTCGCGCCACTGCTTCAGGGATTTCGACCACGGCAGCTTGTCGATCCCGGCCGCAACCAATCCTGCGGCGAAAATGCGCGCGGTTTCCGCCGAGGGCGACAGCGCGATCGGCGCTTCCGACAGCGTGATCGCGTGCAGCGTCCGCTTGCGGCGCCCGCGCAGCGCCATCGCGCCGCGATCGAACGAAGTCTCTTCGGTATCCTCGATCTGATCGGCGAAGCGCGCTTCGATATCGGCTTGCGCGATCGGCGCCGCCAGCAGAATGCGCCCCTGGGCCGCGGTGCCGGTCAGCTCGGCAACGGCGATATAGGGCGCGCGTGCCAGCGACGAGGTTTGCTCGACGGCGGCGCCACGGCCATTGGCGAGCACGAAGCTGCCATTGCCGCGATTGCGGGCAACGCGGTCGGGAAAGGCGAGTGCGAGCATGATCCCGGTCGACGGCGATGCGTCCTCGCCGGCTGGCCCTTCCGTTGAAGCCACCTGCTGTGCCCAGCGCTGCGACAGGCTGCGGGCGCTACTGGCACGCGGCGAGCGGTCGCGGCGGAACTGGTCGAGCCTGTGATCGAGATCGACGCTGTCACCGCCGAGGCCGCGCTCGGTCAGGATCGCCGCGATGTCGGCCGCCTCCTCGCCCGCCCCCAGCCGATGCGAATCCACGATCATGCGCGCCAGCCGCGGCGGCAGCGCCAGCGCGCGGAGGCTCTTGCCCTCCGCGGTGATCCGGCCATCCGAATCGAGCGCGCCGAGTTCGTGCAGCAGGCTGTTGGCTTCCTTCAAGGCCGGCGCCGGTGGCGAATCGAGAAATGCCAGCGCGGAGGGATCGCGGACGCCCCACTGCGCGAGATCGAGCACCAGCGAGGACAGATCGGCCGAGAGAATCTCGGGTTGGGTATAGGCCGCGAGCGAAGCGGTCTGCGGCTCGTCCCACAGCCGGTAGCACACGCCGGGCTCGGTGCGGCCGGCGCGGCCGCGACGCTGATCGACCGCGGCGCGCGAGGCGCGCACGGTCTCCAGCCGCGTCAGGCCGATATCTGGCTCGTAGCGCGGCACCCGCGCCAGGCCGGAATCGACGACGATGCGGACGCCCTCGATTGTCAGCGAGGTCTCGGCGATCGAGGTTGCCAGCACGACCTTGCGCTGGCCGTTCGGCGCCGGCGCGATCGCACGGTCCTGCACGGCGGCGTCGAGCGCACCGAACAGCGGCACGATTTCGACGCTCGCATCATGAACGCGCTCGCCGAGAAAATTCTGCGTGCGGCGGATTTCGGCCGCGCCCGGCAGAAACGCCAGCACCGAGCCGGGATCGGCGCGCAGCGCGACAGCGATCGCATCCGCCATCTGCCGCTCAATGGGCGCATCCGCCTTGCGGCCGAGATAGCGTGTCTCGACCGGAAAGGCGCGGCCTTCGCTGGCCACCACCGGCGCGTCGCCTAGCAATTTGCCGACCCGCGCGCCGTCAAGCGTCGCCGACATCACCAGGATGCGCAAATCCTCGCGCAAGCCGGTCTGCGCATCGCGCGCCAGCGCCAGGCCCAGATCGGCGTCGAGCGAACGCTCGTGAAACTCGTCGAACAGCACGGCGGCGACGCCGTTCAGTTCGGGATCATCAAGAATTTGGCGCGAAAAAATTCCCTCGGTGACGACCTCGATCCGCGTCGCGCGCGATATTTTTGAGCCGAAACGGACGCGGTAGCCGACGGTCTCCCCTGCCCGCTCGCCGAGCGTCCGTGCCATCCGCTCGGCACTGGCCCGCGCCGCGATCCGCCGCGGCTCCAGCATGATGATCTTTTTGCCGTTCAGCCAGGGCGCGTCGAGCAGCGCCAGCGGCACCCGCGTGGTCTTGCCGGCGCCGGGAGGGGCCACCAGCACCGCGGCGTTGTTGGCCGCGAGCGCGTGCGCGAGCTCGTCCAGCACCGCGTCGATCGGTAGAGGCGTGTCGAAGGTGCGGGGCAATTGCGGCTCGTATCATTGGCTCTCTTCCCCTCTCCCCTTGTGGGAGAGGGTGGATCGAATGAGCGTCAGCTCATTCGAGACGGGTGAGGGGTCTGTCTCCGCGGATAGAGACCCCTCATCCGTCTTCGCTTCGCGAAGCCACCTTCTCCCACAAGGGGAGAAGGGAAGGAAGATCAAGTCGTCACGCGCCCCACGCTCTCATAGGTAAAGCCATGCGCGGCCATGTCCTCGGGACGGTAGATGTTGCGCAAATCCACCACGACCGGCTGCGCCATTTCGGCCCTGAGGCGGGCCAGATCGAGCGCCCGGAACTGGACCCACTCGGTGACGATCACCAGCGCATCAGCGCCGCGCGCGCATTCGTAAGGGTCGGCGCAATATTCGATCTCGGGCAGTTCCTTCTTCGCCTGCTCCATGCCGACCGGATCGTGCGCCCGCACTTTCGCGCCCATGTCGAGCAGGCCGGTGACCAGCGGGATCGACGGCGCCTCGCGCATGTCGTCGGTGTCAGGCTTGAAGGTTAGGCCGAGCACGGCCACCGTCTTGCCACGCAAATTGCCGCCGACGGCATTGGAAACCTTGCGCGCCATCGCCCGCTTTCTGATGTCGTTGACGCCGAGCACCGCCTCGACGATGCGCAACTGCACATCATGGTCCTGCGCGATCTTGACCAGCGCACGGGTATCCTTCGGAAAGCACGAACCGCCGAAGCCCGGCCCGGCATGCAGGAATTTCGAGCCGATCCGGTTATCGAGCCCGATGCCGCGCGCGACCTGCTGCACGTCGGCGCCGACCTTCTCTGACAGATCGGCGATTTCGTTGATGAAGGTGATCTTGGTGGCGAGGAACGCGTTCGCCGCGTATTTGATTAATTCCGCGGTACGCCGCGCGGTGAACATCAGCGGCGCTTGGTTGAGCGACAGCGGCCGGTAGACGTCGCCGAGCACCTTGCGGCCGCGCTCATCATCGGTACCGACCACGATGCGATCGGGGAATTTAAAGTCGCGGATCGCAGCGCCCTCGCGCAGGAATTCCGGATTGGAGGCGACCACAACATCGGCCGACGGATTGGCCTCGAGAATCAAGCGCTCGACCTCGTCACCGGTGCCTACCGGCACAGTCGATTTTGTCACCACCACCGTGAAGCCGGACAGCGCAGCCGCGATCTCGCGCGCGGCGCTGTAGACGTAAGTGAGGTCGGCATGGCCGTCGCCGCGCCGCGATGGGGTGCCGACCGCGATGAACACGGCGTCGGCTTCCGCGACCGGTGCGGTCAGGTCGGTGGTGAAATCCAGCCGCTTGGCCTTGACGTTGGACGCCACCAGCGCGTCGAGCCCGGGCTCGAAGATCGGGATTTCACCCCTGCGCAGGGCTTCGATCTTGCCGGCATCCTTGTCCACGCAGGTGACCTGGTGGCCGAAATCCGCAAAGCAGGCGCCGGATACCAGCCCCACATAGCCCGTGCCAATCATGGCGATTCGCATGAAATCAGTCCGTATTTGATGGTTAACGCCAATCCCGAATTCGCGGGCGTCTTAGAGCATTTTTCAGCAAAAGGGGAAACCGGAAAAAGCACAGAAAGCCGGCATGTCGCTTGTATGGATAAAGGAGAAAGCAACGGATCGGGCCGAAGATGCGGCCGCCTCGCGCCGAAAAGGGACACCGATGACTTTAAACGGCACAGCCGTCACCGAACGTTCCACCCGCATCGACTGGGTGGACTACGCCAAGGGCATCTGCATCGTCATGGTGGTGATGATGCATTCGGTGCTGGGCGTGGAAAAGGCGGCCGGTGACACTGGTTTCATGCATGCGTTCGTCATGTTCGCGCAGCCGTTCCGGATGCCGGATTTCTTCCTGATTTCAGGCCTGTTTCTCGCCGTCGTGATCGATCGCGACTGGCGCACCTATCTCGACCGCAAAGTCCTGCACTTCGCCTATTTCTACGTGCTGTGGATGACGATCCAGTTCGGCTTCAAGGCGCCGGGCTTCGCCGCCGAACAAGGCTGGCGCCATGTCGGATTGCTGTATCTGGAATCCTTCGTCGAGCCGTTCGGCACGCTGTGGTTCATTTATTTGTTGCCGGTATTCTTCGTCGTCACAAAACTGTCACGCGGCATCCCCGCCATCGCGATCTGGCTCGTCGCCGCGGCGCTCGAGACGGCGCATGTCGTGACCGGCTGGACGGTGATCGACGAATTTTGCGGACGCTTCGTCTATTTCTATTCCGGCTATCTGTTTGCTTCCTACGTGTTCGCGCTGTCGGATCGTTCGCGAGAGAAGCCGGCGCTGGCGCTGGCGCTGATTGGACTGGCGCTGTGGGCGCTTGTCAATGGTGGCCTCGTGATCGCGGACTTCAGCCATTGGCCGCTGATCTCGCTGGCGCTCGGGTTCGCCGGCGCCGGCGCCATCATCGTCATGGGAACGCTGCTGGCGCGGATGCAGTGGCTCAATTTCCTGCGCTATTGCGGCGAACACTCCATCGTCATCTATCTCGCGTTCTTCCTGCCGATGGCGGTGACCCGAACGCTGCTGCTGAAGACCGGCCTGATCGCCGATATCGGGGTGATCTCGCTGATCGTCACCGTTGCCGGCGTCGCAGGCGCAGTGGTGATCTGGCGGCTGGCGCTGGCGCTGCGCGCCGACTTCCTGTTCGAGCGCCCCGAAGCCTTCTGGATCGCGCCGAAAAAGGCCGCTCCGGCGCTGCAGCCGGCGGAGTAAGTCGTCGGCCCCGTAGCCCGGGGCGACGGCAATTTGGCTGTGCGGTAGCGACCAAAATCCACCTCACAAGGCTGTCATTCCGCGCAAAAATCCCTAAATTTCGGCCATGCCGAAATCAGCCCCCAAAGCCGCCGCGAAACCCGCTCCCGCCGCCAAAACCCCTGCCAAGGCGCCCGCCAAACAGCCTGGCAAGGGCGACCATGTCTTTCTGGTCGACGGTTCCGGCTACATTTTCCGCGCCTATCACGCGCTGCCGCCCCTAAACCGCAGATCCGACGGGCTGCAGGTCAATGCCGTGCTCGGCTTCTGCAATATGTTGTGGAAGCTGCTCCGCGAAATGCCGGAGGATAACCGGCCAACGCATCTGGCGGTCGTGTTCGATAAATCCGAGATCACGTTCCGCAACAAGCTCTATCCCGATTACAAGGCGCACCGGACAGCGGCGCCGGATGACCTGATCCCGCAATTTGCGCTGATCCGCGAGGCGGTGCGCGCGTTCGACCTGCCCTGCCTGGAACAGGTCGGCTTCGAGGCCGACGATCTGATCGCGACCTATGTCCGAATCGCCTGCGAGCGCGGGGCTTCCGCCACCATCGTGTCCTCGGACAAGGACCTGATGCAGCTCGTGACCGATTGCGTCACCATGTACGACACCATGAAGGATCGCCGGATCGGCATTCCCGAAGTGATCGAGAAATTCGGCGTGCCGCCCGAGAAAGTCGTCGAGGTGCAGGCGCTGGCCGGCGATTCCACCGACAATGTACCCGGCGTGCCCGGCATCGGCGTCAAGACCGCCGCGCAATTGATCATCGAATATGGCGATCTGGAACAACTGTTGTTCCGCGCCGGCGAGATCAAGCAGCCGAAGCGGCGCGAGGCCCTGATCGAGAACGCCGAGAAGGCGCGTATCTCGCGGCAACTGGTGCTGCTCGACGACAAAGTCGATCTTGAGGTTCCGCTCGACGACCTCGCGGTGCACGAGCCGGATGCGCGCAAGCTGATTGCCTTCCTCAAGGCGATGGAGTTCTCCACACTCACCCGCCGCGTGGCCGAATATTCGCAAGTTGACCCGGCGGATATCGAGGCGGATGCGGGTAACAAAAGCGGCGCCAGTGTTTTCGCGGTGCCGCCCTCGGGCAAGAAGCCGGAAGGCTATTCCGAGGGAGCGACGCTGTTCGATGCCCCGGGTTCTCCTTCCGCCTCGCCCTCAGGCAAGGGAAAGACGACACCGGACAAAGGCGCCGACAAGCAGGACAAGGCCGCGAGCCCCAAGGGAACGCCAATCTCACTCGCCGCCGCCCGCGCCGAAGCCGCACGAAAACTGCCGGTCGACCGGAGCAAGTATCAGACCATCCGTAATTTCGATGAGCTCAATGCCTGGGTTGCGCGGGCCTATGACGCCGGCACGTTTGCGATCGACGTCAAGGCGAGCTCGGGCGATCCGATGCAGGCCGACATCTGCGGTATCGCGCTGGCGCTGGCGCCAAACGACGCCTGCTATGTTCCGCTCACGCACAAGCAATCGGGCGGCGGCGCAGGCCTGTTCGACGCTGGCCTGGCACCGGACCAGATCACGGCCGCCGAGGCGCTGGCGGCACTGCAGCCGCTGTTGGAATCACCAGGCATTCTCAAGATCGGCTTCGACATCAAATTCAACGCCGTGATGCTGGCGCAGCACGGCATCACACTGTGCAATATCGACGATGCGCAATTGATGTCGTACGCGCTCGACGCTGGACGCAATTCACATGCGCTGGGGTCGCTCGCCGAACGTTGGTTTGGCCATGCCGTGATCGGCGAAAGCGAGCTAATCGGCAACGGCAAGAACAAGCTGACCTTCGATCAGGTCGCGATCGACAAGGCGACCACCTATTCGGCCGAGAGCGCCGACGTGATCCTGCGGCTGCATCGTGTGCTGAAGCCGCGGCTCGCCGCCGAACACATGACGACGGTCTACGAGACGCTCGAACGGCCGCTGGTCAGCGTGCTGGCGCGAATGGAACGGCGCGGCATCTCGATCGACCGGCAGGTGCTGTCGCGGCTGTCGGGCGAGTTCGCCCAGACCGCGGCCCGCGTCGAGGCCGAGCTGCAGGAGATCGCGGGCGAGCCGATCAATGTCGGCAGCCCCAAACAGATCGGCGACATTATCTTCGGCAAGATGGGAATAACCGGCGGCACCAAGACCAAGACCGGCGCATGGTCGACCTCGGCGCAGATCCTCGACGAACTCGCCGAACAGGGTCATGAGTTTCCGAAGAAGATTTTGGAATGGCGGCAGGTGTCGAAGCTGAAATCGACCTACACCGACGCGCTGCCGGAATATGTGCATCCACAGACCCATCGCGTGCACACGACGTATGCGCTGGCAGCTACCACCACGGGGCGGCTGTCGTCGAACGAGCCGAACCTGCAGAACATCCCGGTTCGCACCGAGGACGGCCGCAAGATCCGCCGCGCCTTTATCGCGACGCCCGGCCACAAGCTGGTGTCGGCGGATTATTCACAGATTGAATTGCGACTGCTGGCCGAGATCGCTGACATCCCCGTGCTGAAGCAGGCGTTCCGCGACGGGCTCGACATTCACGCCATGACGGCCTCCGAAATGTTCGGCGTGCCGATCAAGGACATGCCGGGCGAGGTGCGCCGCCGCGCCAAAGCGATCAATTTCGGCATCATCTACGGCATCTCGGCGTTCGGCCTCGCCAACCAGCTCGGCATCGCCCGCGAGGAAGCCTCCGCCTACATCAAGAAGTACTTTGAGCGCTTTCCGGGCATCCGCGCCTATATGGATGAGACCAAGGAATCATGCCGCAAGAACGGCTATGTCTCCACGCTGTTCGGCCGGAAGATGTACTACCCCGACATCAAGGCTTCGAATGCGTCGGTTCGCGCCTTCAACGAGCGCGCGTCGATCAATGCGCGCCTGCAAGGCACCGCCGCCGACATCATCCGCCGCGCGATGATCCGGATGGAAGATGCACTTGCCGCAAAGAAGCTTTCCGCGCAGATGCTCTTGCAGGTGCACGACGAACTGATCTTCGAGGTGCCCGACAACGAGGTGGCGGCGACACTTCCGGTCGTGCAGCACGTGATGCAGGACGCGCCTTTCCCCGCGGTGCTGCTCTCGCTGCCGCTGCAGGTGGACGCGCGCGCCGCGAATAATTGGGATGAGGCGCATTAGCCACGCTGTCATCGACAGAAATGTCCTCGGAGCAATATACGAAATGACATCGCGGTCCGACGCGCGCTAGAAACTTGCGAATTCCTCCCGCGAGTCTCCCATGCCTCACATTGCAACGCTGCTCGGTTTCGCGCTGGTCTCGCTCGGCATGGTGCTGACGCCCGGGCCGAACATGATCTACCTGATTTCGCGTTCGATCACGCAAGGGCCGGCAGCGGGGATCGTGTCGCTCGGCGGCGTGGCGCTCGGGTTTGTGTTCTACATGCTGTGCGCTGCGTTCGGCATCACGGCGCTGTTGTTCGCCGTACCTTACGCCTATGACGCGCTGCGCTTCGCCGGCGCCGCCTATTTGCTGTGGCTGGCGTGGCAGGCGCTAAAACCTAATGGGCGCTCACCGTTTCAGGTGAAGGAGCTGCAAGTCGACGGCCCGCGCAAATTGTTTGCGATGGGGTTCGTCACCAACCTGCTCAATCCGAAGATCGCGATGCTGTATCTGGCGCTGCTGCCGCAGTTCATCGATCCCGCCGTCGGCAGCGTGCTGACGCAGTCGCTGGCGCTGGGCGCGATCCAGATCGTCATCAGCGTCAGTGTTAACGCCATGATTGCGCTCGCCGCCGGATCGATCGCGCGCTTTCTCGGCACGCGGCCGAGCTGGCTTCTGGTGCAGCGCTGGCTGATGGGCACCGTGCTGGCGGGGCTTGCCGTGAAGATGGCGTTTGAAGCGAAGCGGGCGTGATCTTTCTTCCTTCTCCCCTTGTGGGAGAAGGAAGAAGCTCAATCCAATTTCGCTTCCATGCCGCGCTTGGTGGCCGGGCGGGCCATCAACGCGTTGTACCAGCGCTCGACGTTCGGAAAATCCTTCAGCTCCACCTTGTGGCGCGGGTGGCGCCAGGCCCAGCCGAGGATGGCGAAGTCGGCGACCGACAGGGCGTCGGCGACGAATTCGCGCCCCTCCAGCCGGCGGTCCAGCACGCCATAGAGCCGGCGCGTCTCGGCCATGAAGCGCTTCAGGCCATAGGCGCGGTCGGTTTCATTTTCCAGCGCGATAAAATGGTGCACCTGGCCCGGCATCGGCCCAAAACCGCCCATCTGCCACATCAGCCATTCATAGACCGGGATACGCTCCGCGAGCGGCTTGGGCAGGAACTTGCCGGTCTTCTCGCCGAGATAGAGCAGAATCGCGCCGGATTCGAAGATGCTGACCGGCTCGCCGCCGGGGCCGTCGGGATCGACGATCGCAGGGATCTTGTTGTTCGGACTGAGCTTGAGAAAGGCGGGTGCATTCTGCTCGCCCTTGGTGATGTTCACCGGGATCACCTTGTAGGGCAGCCCCATTTCCTCCAGCGCTACCGAGATCTTGCGGCCGTTCGGCGTGTTCCAGGTGTGCAGTTCGATCGTCATTTACGGTTTCCCCCAAGAGAAGCTTTGATAGAAGCTTTGGTAGAAGCTTTGGCCCTCCCGTAGCGCGGAACCAAAGGGCCTTACAACGGTCCTTTCCGAATGCCGTCCCTGCGTTCATCGGGCCGCCGCGGGACACCGTGCCCTGTTGACGGCACGAGATCAGCGCTGGAATGTGCCTGGCAGCGCCGATAGATTGCGCCCGGCCTGAAACCCCGGGGAAACCGCCTTGTCCAAATCCGCCTCCCGCGCCCGCCTCGCCGAGATCATCCGCAAGCGTTCGTTCGGGCGCGGCGAGATCACGCTGGCCTCGGGCCGCAAGAGCGACTTCTACTTCAACCTCAAGCCGACCATGCTCGACCCCGAAGGCGCGGCGCTGCTGGCCGAACTGACCTATGAGGCGCTGAAGGACGACAATCTCGATTTCGTCGGCGGGCTGGAAATGGGCGCAGTCCCACTGGCGGGCGCGATCGCGCAGCTGTCCTGGCTCAAGGGTCACCCGATCGCCGCCTTCTTCGTGCGCAAGAAGCCGAAGGAACATGGCGCCCGCCTCGCGGTAGAGGGGCTCGCCAAGGGCGAGACCTTGCAGGGCAAGCGCATCGTCATCGTCGAGGACGTCACAACGACCGGCGGCTCGGCGCTGAAGGCGGTGGAAGCCGTGCGCGACGCCGGCGGCGAGATCGTGCTGGTGTTGACCATGGTCGACCGCGAGGAAGGCGCGACCGAAACGTTCGCGGAAGCCGGCTTGGAGTTTCGTTCGCTCTACAAGGCCGGTGAATTCTTGAAGGCGTGAGGCTCGCCCTCTCCGTCCACACTGTCGTCATGCCCGGGCTTGACCCGGGCATCCACGGGCAAGGAAGACGTGGATGGCCGGGTCAAGCCCGGCCATGACGAGAGAGGGCGTACTTGCCGCGCTCGCCTCCGCATTTCTTTTCCGCCTTCCCGCCCCCGGTAAAAGCTCATTTACCATCCCCCGTTAAGGTTACCCCGAACTGAAGTCTATGGCGCTTCAGCGCGTCGGTTGCGTGGGGTGGAGTTGGCGTTGCGTACAGAGTTGGCTTTTTCGCGCGTGCGGCGCCGCGCGACGGTTGTGGCCGCCGCGACCCTTGCGGGCTCGCTTGCGCTGGCACCCGGCAGCGTCTCCGCCGAAGGTCTGTTCGATTTCCTGTTCGGCGGCGCCCAAAAGCCGCAGGCGCGGCAAGCCCCCGCGCAGGCGAACTTCTTCGCCGATCCGTTCGGCACCAATCAACCGGCCCATTCCGCGCCGGCGCCGCGCGTTGCGGGGTCTGGGCCTGCCTTCTGCGTGCGAAGCTGCGACGGCAAGTATTTTCCGCTGACCATGCGCGGCAACGCCACGCCGGTTCAGACCTGCCAGGCCTTCTGCCCGGCGAGCGTCACCAAGGTGTTTTACGGCAGTCATATCGACAGCGCGACCGCAGGCAATGGCGAGCGCTATGCCGACAGCGAAAACGCCTTCGCCTATCGCAAGGCGCTGCGCGCCGATTGCACCTGCAACGGCCGAAGCCCGTCCGGGCTGGCGCCGGTCGATCTCACGCTCGATACCTCGCTGCGCTCCGGCGATGTCGTTGCCACCACCGACGGCCTGGTGGCCTATACCGGCGTTCGCTTAGGGGCCGAGCAGACGGCGGAGTTCACTCCCGTCGCCTCCTATCCCGGCCTCACAGCAGATGTCCGCGCCCGCCTTGGCGAAATGAAGGTGGCGCCGGTCAGCGCCGAGATGGTCGCGGCCGGCGCGCCGCTTCCCGAGGCAAGACGCGACGCCGAACTGCCGACCGCCTCGATACCGAAGACAGTTGCGCCGAAGCCAGCGAAGCGTGCGGAAGTGAACTAGGCGATCTTGTAGCCCGGATGAAGCGAAGCGCAATCCGGGGCCGGTCTCGCACACTTTCCCGGATTGCGCTGCGCTCCATCCGGGCTACAAGGCTGACGTCGGCTACCGCCCGACGATGACGCCGATCACGTTTGGCGCCGACAGATATTTTTCCTCGATCGCCGCACGCGCCGCGGCGCGGTTTTCCGGCGTCAGCAAGCCGCGCTTCTCGGCCAGGATCATCCAGCAATAGCCCCACCAATCCGTCAGCATGCCCTGATCGTCGACGAGGTCGTAGCCTTGTTCGGCGGCAAAGATTCGTGCCTGCGCTTCATCCAGCGCGTCGAGAAAGGCGTGGTCCTCGACCGAAAACAGTTCGTCGCTGAAATCGTCCGTGGTGTAACCCCACACCGACATGCAGACCGCGTTGAACTCGCGGTCGATCGCGTCGTCGTCGACGAGCCGGCGGCGCGAGGCCTGATGCAGGCGCGACAGCGAGCGCGCGAAATCGGCGATACGGGTGAGAGCGAACTGATCGAAGGCGATGGTGGACATGTAGTCCTCACAAACTCGGATAGACCATAGATGTTGTGCCGGCACTGCGCCGAATCACAATGATATATCAAACACTTGCTAAAGTGTTCTTAATTTGTTCTGGTAGAGCAGCAAAATGTCCCCTATCAGAGATTGTCTTTCGGTGATTTGCCGCAAAGAACCGAGGACGATGGACGCGACGCAGGCTACCGAGATCCGGACCTTGTTACTGGAAGCGGCCGACGCGATCGACCGCACGAATGCGATCGTGTCCGCCCTCGACAGCGACGATCGGGCCCTGCTTGCCAAGCCTCTCGACGAGATATCGTCCGCCTTGCATTTCGAGCTGCTGCAAAAGCTCTATCTCCGCTACCCCGGACTTGCCGAGGAAGGCGAAGGCTGGAACGGCGCCACGGCATGAACCGTCCGGGCTCAATCCTTCACATCGCCGAGAGCAGCTTGTCGCCGCAGTAATTGGCGTAGAACTTTCCGCCGCATTGCCGCTTGATCGCCGCACAGCGCGCGGCGGGCGAAGCGCCTTGCGCAACACTGAAGGAACAGCTCAGGCCGTCGGCGCTCTTGCCGGCCTTGCCGGCGGCAAAGGCTGCGCTGGTCGCACTGATGCAGACAACCAACAACGCAGTGGCGACGATCTCTATCGTCAATCTCATGGCAGGCCTCCCGTTCTGGCGGCACACGTTTCCGTCACGCGTACTGGCACCCGGTTATCCCAGCGATCCCTCGGCTTTTGCACCCCAATTATATCACCAAAAGACGGCCGCCGGTGCCGCGAAATCGGCCCGGTCCTTGCATAAAATCATACCAGCGCAGTGCACAACGCACTCCGGCATACTCCGACGTTTCGATTGCCGGGCAAGGCGCGTATCTTCGTTCTGAGTCTCAATCGCAGGAATCGACGTATTGCAGGAACAAATCCCAGGAAACCATCCGGCCAGTTATCCGGCGCTGGATCAGCCGATCGACGAGCTGTCGCTGGCCGAAATCAAGGGCGCAATCCTCGCCAAGCTCCGGCTTGCGATCGGCAAGGACGCCGGCATGGCGACACGGCGCGACTGGTACAAGGCCGCGGCGCTGGCGCTGCGCGACCGCATCGTGCACCGTTGGCTGACGGCCGAGAAGGAGAGCTACGATGCCGGCAGCAAACGGGTCTATTACCTCTCGCTCGAATTCCTGATCGGCCGGCTGTTCACCGACGCGCTGAACAATATGGGCCTGCTGCCGGTGTTCGAGGCGGCGCTCGGCGATCTCGGCGTCGGGCTTGACGACCTGCGCAAATGCGAGCCGGACGCGGCGCTCGGCAATGGCGGCCTCGGGCGGCTCGCGGCGTGCTTCATGGAGAGCATGGCGACGCTGGCCATTCCCGCCATCGGCTACGGCATCCGTTACGATTTCGGTCTGTTCCGCCAGATCATCGCGCAGGGCTGGCAGCACGAATACCCGGACGAATGGCTGAGTTTTGGCAACCCCTGGGAATTCCAGCGGGCCGAGGTGGTCTACCACATCCATTTCGGCGGCTTTGTCGACCACGTCGACGACCGCGGCCGCGACCGCGCCACCTGGCGTCCGGCGGAAACCGTGCAAGCTGTCGCCTACGACACCCCGATCGTGGGCTGGCGCGGCCAGCACGTCAACGCGCTGCGGCTGTGGTCGGCGCGTGCGCCCGACCCGCTGCGGCTCGATGTCTTCAACACCGGCGATTATCTCGGCGCCGTCGCCGAGGAAGCGCGTGCGGAATCGATCTGCAAATTCCTGTATCCGAATGACGAGAGCTCTGCGGGGCGCGAACTCCGGCTGCGGCAGGAATATTTTTTCGTTTCGGCCTCGCTGCAGGACCTGATCAAGCGGCACCTCGCATCCGACGGGCAGTTGCGCAACCTCCCCTCCAAGGTCGCGGTGCAGCTCAACGACACCCATCCGAGCCTCGCCGTCACCGAGCTGATGCGCATCCTGGTCGACCTGCACAACTTCCGCTGGGACGAAGCGTGGAAGCTCACGGTGGCGACGCTGTCCTACACCAATCACACGCTGCTGCCGGAAGCGCTGGAGACCTGGCCGGTCGAACTGTTCGAGCGGCTGCTGCCGCGGCATCTCGAAATCATCTACCGCATCAATGTCGCGCATCTGGCGTTGGCGGATCAGCGCTGTCCCGGCGACATCGATTTCCGCGCTTCGGTGTCGCTGATCGACGAGAAGTCCGGACGGCGGGTGCGGATGGGGCAACTCGCTTTCGTCGGCTCGCACCGCATCAACGGCGTCTCGGCGATGCATTCCGACCTGATGAAGGAGACCGTGTTCCACGATCTCAACCATCTCTATCCCAGCCGCATCACCAACAAGACCAACGGCATCACCTTCCGCCGCTGGCTGATGCTCGCCAACCCGAAGCTGACCGGCCTGATGCGCGAGGTCTGCGGCGAGGCCGTGCTCGACGACTTCTCCCTGTTCGAGCGCCTCGAGGCCCGCGCCAGCGACAACGCGTTCCAGCAGCGTTTTCGCGAGGTCAAGCATCACAACAAGCTGGCGCTGGCGCGCCTGATCAACGAGCGGCTCCGCATCAAGATCGATCCGTCGGCGCTGTTCGATATCCAGATCAAGCGCATCCACGAATACAAGCGTCAATTGCTTAACGTCGTCGAGACCGTCGCACTGTATCAGGCGATCAAGGATGAGCCGCAGCGCGACTGGGTGCCGCGGGTGAAGATCTTCGCCGGCAAGGCGGCGGCGAGCTATCGCTATGCCAAGCTGATCATCAAGCTGATCAACGATGTCGCCGAAGTCGTCAACCACGACCCCGTCATCGCAGGAAGGCTCAAGGTCGTCTTCCTCGCCGACTACAATGTCAGCCTTGCAGAGGTGATCATTCCGGCCGCCGATCTCTCCGAGCAGATCTCGACCGCCGGCATGGAAGCCTCCGGCACCGGCAACATGAAGCTGGCGCTCAACGGCGCGCTCACTATCGGCACGCTTGACGGCGCCAATATCGAAATCCGCGACCATGTCGGCGCGGAGAACATCGCGATCTTCGGCATGGAGGCCGGCGACGTCATGGTCCGGCGCAAGCAGGGCCTGGATGCGACCGACGTGATCAGCCGCTCGCCGCGGCTGGCCCGGGCCATCACCGCCATCGAGAGCGGCGCGTTCTCGCCCGACGATCCCGCCCGCTTTGCCTCCATGGGTCACGCGCTGCGTTATCTCGACCACTACATGGTCTCGGCCGATTTCGATTCCTACTACGCGGCTCAGCGCGGCATCGACGCCCGCTGGCAGGTGGTGCCGGCCTGGACCCGCGCCTCGATCCTCAACGTCGCGCGGATGCCGTGGTTCTCCTCCGACCGCACCATCCGGGAATATGCCGAGGATATCTGGCACGTGCCGGTGCGCGCCGCCGCGCCGGTGCCGGAGACAAGCGCCCAGCGCGGGGTGACGCGGTAAATCCCGGGACGCGGGACGCCATTACCTCGGGCGTCATTGAATTCGGCCAAAGAGTCGCGATACTCCATCCGCCGTCATTGCGAGGAGCGTAGCGACGAAGCAATCCAGTTCTGCGGCGCGATGGATTGCTTCCGCCTTCGCTCTTCGAGCTACGGCGGACAAGTCGCTTCGCTCGCAATGACGGCATCTGCGGCAACCACGTCGCGTCTCTCAAGACTGAAGAGTATTCATGCTCACCAAGACCCCTCACCTTTTCGACAACGCCACACGCGTCACCGCCGGCGATAGCTGCTGGCAGGGCAGGACCAGCCCGGACTATTGGGCCTTCGTCGGCCCGTTCGGCGGCTGCACGGCCGCCACCATCCTGCGCGCGCTGATCGACCATCCGCAGCGGGCGGGCGATCCGCTGTCGTTGACCGTGAATTTCTGCGCGCCGGTGGTCGAAGGCGCCTTCGATCTCGACGTTCGCCTGGTCAAGGCCAACCGTTCGAGCCAGCACTGGTGCGTGGAGATGACGCAGGGCGGCGGTGACGTCGCAACGCTGGCCACCGCAATATTCGCCGAGCGCCGCCCGTCATGGTCGCACCAGCAGGCAAAATTTCCCGGCGCCACACCGTTCGAGCAGGCGCGCGCGTTCCCGAACACTCCGATGACGTGGACGCACCAGTATGATTTCCGCTTCGTCGAGGGCGAACCGAGCTTCTACGGCTCGCCGGCGTCGCCGCCGCTCGATGCGTACTCGAAGCAGTGGATCAGCGATCACGTGCCGCGAAAGATCGACATGCTGTCGCTGATGTCGATGTCGGATGCGTTCTTCGGCCGGGTATTTCTGGCGCGCCGGGAATTGATGCCGTTCGGCACGGTATCGATCACGACGTATTTCCACACGGCGTCGGACGACCTCGCGGCCGAGGATATCACGCGGGTGTTGGCTGTGGCGGATGCCAAGATCTTCCACAGGAGCTATGGCGACCAGAACGGCGAATTGTGGTCGCCTTCGGGACGCCTGCTCGCAACCACAACGCAAATCGCGTATTTTAAAGCGTAGCGGCGTAGGGTGGGCAAAGGCACGTTTGCGCCGTGCCCACCATCTATCCGGCTGGTGATCTTTATCGGTGGGCACGCTACGCTTTGCCCACCCTACAGTTCTTCGGAGGCCTCGCCTCATGTCCGAACGCGCCAGCCGACCAAAGATCGCCCTGCTCGGCGTCCCCATCGAGATCGGGGCTTCGCAACTCGGAACCTTGATGGGGCCGGACGCGCTGCGCACCGCGGGCATCGGCCGCATCCTCGGTCAGCTCGGCTTTGCCGTCGAGGACCACGGCAACATGGCCAAACCCGGCGTTGCTCCCGACGAGGGCCCGCCGCCGGCGAATGCCAAATACTACGACACCATCAAGGGCTGGATCCGCGAGCTCAGCAAGCGTTCCTACTCGCTGGCGAGTTCCGGCGCCGTTCCGATCTTCATGGGCGGCGATCATTCGCTCTCGATGGGATCGGTGAACGGCGTTGCGCGCTACTGGCAGGAGCAGGGCCGGCCGCTGTTCGTGCTGTGGCTCGATGCGCATGCCGACTACAACACGCCGCAGACGACGGAGACCGGCAACATGCACGGCATGTCGGCGGCCTTTCTGTGCGGCGAGGGCGGCCTCGACGGCCTGCTCGGTGACCATCCGCGCGCCTCGATCGGCCCCGACCAGCTCGACCTGTTCGGCATCCGCTCGATAGACCCGCTGGAGAAGCAGCTGGTGTTCGAGCGCCGCATCGCGATCGCCGACATGCGCGCGATCGACGAGTTCGGCGTCGGCGTGCTGATCCGCAAAGTCATCGATCGCGTGCGCGCCAAAAATGGCGTGCTGCATCTAAGCTTCGACGTCGACTTTCTCGATCCCGCGGTCGCGCCCGGCGTCGGCACCACGGTGCCGGGCGGCGCGACCTATCGCGAGGCGCATCTGATCATGGAGCTGCTGCACGATTCGGATCTGGTGCGCTCGGTCGATATCGTCGAGCTCAACCCGTTCCTCGACGAACGCGGCCGCACGGCGCGTGTCGCCGTCGAACTGATCGGCAGCCTGTTCGGACTGCAGATCACCGATCGCCGAACGCCGAGCAACGCGGTGTTGCCGGGCAACGGCACTTAGTGCTGATCGAGGCTCATCGCGACGTGCACGAGACAGCCATTCACGGTGCGCCCCGTCGGATGCGAGGATGACGGCGTCGCAACGTGGAAGTCGCCGGCCTTCAGGTTGAGATCGCCGAACGAGAGATCGCCCTCGAGCACCAGCGACTGCTCGTCCGCATCGTGCGAATGCGGATGATAGGATGCGCCGGGCGCCATCCGGATCAACAGATATTGCCGGTTCTGCGCGCGGTCGACATGCAGCAGGCGCCCCTTGATGCCGGGGCTGATTTCGAACCAGTTCGCCGTCCCCGCACGCTTGGTCACGGTGCCCGGCAAGTCGGCGCCTTCGCCCTCGATCCGGTCGAGAATCTTTTCGAACATGCCCGTTGGCGGCGGTTCGGCCTGTTCCGCCGGCAGATCGGAAAACATGCCCTCCCAGTACTCGACCTTGGCCCGCAGCGCCTCGTCCGATTTCAGTCGCTGGGCAAAGGCGCGGCTGTCCTCCTGGCCGAGCAGCCCGAGGACATACTCCGCCGCCTCGCCGGCCCCGGGCTTCACTGGCTTAGACATAGCTGCAACTTCTCAACAGCACGGTGAATCCAGGTCTTGATCGTTCCAACCGGCACAGCCGAATGCTCGGCCAGCTCCTCGTAGCTCAGCCCGTAATAATAGGCCAAAAGGACGGTTTGCCGGTAATTTTGTTCCAGAAGGCCGAGGCACCTTCGCAGGTCCGGCGCCAGGCCAGGATCGCGCGGCGCCTGATTTGAGAGCGCCTCGACCAGGGCCGCGACGCTCTCGTCGGTCAGCGACACCGGCCCGGTCCGGCGCGCCGGCAGCCGGTCGAGCGCGACACGGCGCACGACCGTTACCATCCAGTTCATCGCCTCGCCTTTGGCGGGGTCGTACAGATAGGACTTTTGCCAGACCCGCAGCATCGCCTCCTGAAAGGCGTCCTCGGCGGCGTTGCGGTCCCGCAGGATGCGGCTGCAAATCCCGAACAGGGTCGGTCCCGCCTGCTCGTACAGCCGACGGAAGGCCGCCCGGTCGCCTTCGGCGACAGACCTGAGCACCTGCCCCAAATCGTCCTCGGGAAACTGTCGCATTCTGAGCGGGATAGGCCGGATACACAATCAAGGGTGGCAGTTCCTCGCGGACTATAGGGCTCGGGAAGTTACGGTTCAACGGGCCCGGGTTTCAAACGAGGTCGATCCGCCGGCCACCAAGAAATCATCGCCGATGCGCCACCGCCGAAACTTTTTGCGCCGGGAATCCGTATTGGCGGCATACGGCCCATCCAACGCGGGATGTCCGGGTGGACGGGTCCGACGACAATCGAGCTTGAGGAAACCATGGTGAACGCGACGCCGCAGGGCACGACCGGACAACAGGACGGCAGAACGATCCTTCTGCAACTGCTCGCGGAAGTCGCGCACGGCAACAAATCCGCCTTCGCAAGGCTCTATGGCCTGACCCACGCCAAGCTGCTCGGCGTCGCGCTGCGCATCCTGAGAGACCGGGCGCTGGCCGAGGATGTGCTGCAGGAGAGCTATCTGAAGGTCTGGCGCCACGCTGCCAGCTACGATCCGGCGATCGCTTCGCCGATGACCTGGATGGCCACGATCGTCAGGCACGGCGCCATCGATGCGTTACGAAAGCGCCAGATCGAGGCGTTCGCCAGCGACGACTCGATGTCGGCGCTGCCCTCGAACGATCCCGATCCGGTCGACGAGATGCATCTCGCGCGGCTACGACCGAAGGCGCTGGCGGCGTTTGCGGCCCTGCCCGAAGACAAGCGCCGCCTGATCATGCTGGCCTATCTCAGGGACCGCAGCCGCCACGACCTGTCGATCCGGCTCGGCGTTCCCGCCAACACCGTCAAGACGCACTTGCGGCGGGCGCTGCTGGAGCTGCGCGCCACGATGTTTGCATCCATCGAGGCGAAGACGCACAGCGCGGCGTAAAACGAAGCAGCGCAAAACGAAAAGGGCGGCCCCGCGGCCGCCCTCCTCGTTCTCGAATGGTCTGTCCCCTGTCCGAGGCGGTTACTCCGCCGCGAGCTTGAGGTCCGGCGCAGCGGCGCGGACTTCGGCGTCGACCTGGGCTTCGAACTTGGCAAAGTTCTTCTGGAACATGCCGACCAGGCTACGGGCGGTCTTGTCGAACTCGGCCTTGTCCTTCCAGGTGTTGACGGGATTGAGGATCTCGCTCGGCACGCCCGGCAGCGCCGTCGGCACCGCGAAGCCAAAGTACTTGTCGGTGCGGAATTCGACGTTGCGCAGGCTGCCGTCGAGCGCCGCGGTGAGTAGTGCGCGCGTGACCTTGATCGGCATCCGGCTGCCGGTGCCGTATTTGCCGCCGGTCCAGCCGGTGTTGACCAGCCAGCAATCGACATTGTGCTTGGCGATCAGCTCGCGCAGCATGTTGCCATAGACCGAAGGATCGAGCGGCAGGAACGGCGAACCGAAGCAGGTGGAGAATTCCGGCTGCGGCTCGTTGCCGAGACCGCGCTCGGTGCCGGCGACCTTGGCGGTGTAGCCGGACAGGAAGTGATACATCGCCTGCGCCGGCGAGAGCTTTGCAATCGGCGGCAGCACGCCGAATGCGTCGGCGGCCAGCATCACGACGTTCTTCGGCTGGCCGGCGCGGCCGGTGCGCGAGGCGTTCGGGATGAAGTCGAGCGGATAGGCCGAACGCGTGTTCTCGGTCTTCGATCCATCGTCGAAGTCAGGCACGCGGTTGTCTTCGCCGAGCACCACGTTTTCCAGCACGGCGCCGAAGCGGCTGCTGGCGGCGAAGATCTGCGGCTCGGCTTCCTTCGACAGCTTGATGCACTTGGCGTAGCAGCCGCCCTCGAAATTGAAGACGCCGTCATTGCCCCAGCCATGCTCATCGTCGCCGATCAGGGTCCGGTTCGGATCGGCCGACAGCGTGGTCTTGCCGGTGCCGGACAGGCCGAAGAAGACCGCCGTGTCGCCCTTGGGCCCGACATTGGCCGAGCAGTGCATCGGCAGCACGCCCTTGGCGGGCAGATAATAGTTCAGCGTGGTGAACACCGACTTCTTCATCTCGCCGGCATAATAAGACCCGCCGATCAGGACGATCTTGCGGGCGAAATCAATCGCGACGACGTTCTCCGAGCGCACGCCATGGCGTTTAGGATCGGCGCGGAAGCTCGGCAGGTCGATGATGGTGAGCTCGGGCACGAAATCCCTGATCGCCGAAGCCTCGGGACGGATCAGCAGCGTGCGGATGAACAGCGAGTGCCAGGCGAGTTCGGTGAAAACGCGCGTCTTGATCTGGAAGCTCGGATCGGCGCCGCCATAGAGATCCTGCGCGAACAGCGTCATGCCTTCGGCATGCTTGAGGAAGTCGGCATAGAGCGCGGAGAACTGGTCCGCTGATATCGACTGGTTGCCGGCCCACCACATGTTCTTGTCGGTGGTCGCATCGCGAACCGTGAACTTGTCCTTCGGGCTGCGGCCGGTGAACTCACCGGTGTCCGCACACAATGCGCCATCCGCCGACAGTACGGCTTCACCCGCGGAGAGCGAATATTGATAGAGCTGCGGCGCACCGAGATTCCAGTGCACCGACTTGAGATTTTTTAAGCCGAATTTGTCGGCGCCGAAGGCACCGTTGCGTAGACCAGTCTCTTGCACGAAGAAATCCTCCTCGAACCCGCGTTACTCGAATCGCGCGCATGTCGCTTGACGCGCTCTGTCGCGGTGAACCTGAATATAGCCTTCCGGCTTCGGTGCGGCGACCTATATTGATGAACGCCGTGCTTGCCAAGCCGATCCACGCGATTTGGTTTATTCAGCGCGGAACGTTGATTTGCATCAATCGCTTGCTGCACTGCTTTTAGCCGTTTGCCTATCATGGTTGCGCGACCATCAGGCGCCGGATCGCCGGCCGAATATTGCTGCGTCGCACAATTAGAACATTTCAGTGCGCAGCGCCCTCGCCGATCAGCGCAAACGGCGCCCAGAACGCCGGATAGGCATTGCGCGGCGAGGACGCGTCGTTGAGATAGGCCAGCATGGCCTGCCGCAGCGCTTCGGCGCGGCCGATCTTCGGATCGCCCTTCAGCCGGTCGAAGGTCGAAATCGAGAGTCGCGTGGCGGCCTCCGAGTTGACCGCCCAATGCGACACCAGCAGCGCC
This sequence comes from Bradyrhizobium algeriense, assembly GCF_003062295.1. GTDB lineage: Bacteria > Pseudomonadota > Alphaproteobacteria > Rhizobiales > Xanthobacteraceae > Bradyrhizobium > Bradyrhizobium algeriense. Next base: position 363,481 of record NZ_PYCN01000001.1, read on the forward strand.
CGCGCACCGGCGTAGAAGAACGATCGCGCGAGCCCCGAGAGCGCTTCGGCGCCGGGCTTGTCGCCGGCGATCGTATTGCAGGCGGACAGCACCACCCAATCGGCATTGAGCTTCAACTGCGCGACTTCGCTCGCGGTGAGCAGGCCATCATCGAACTCCGACGGCTGTTTTGGAATGCTCAGCACCAGCGACGGTTCGGCAAGCCCTTTCACATCGCCGGCGACAAGACCATGGGTGGCGAAATAGACGATGCCGTAATCGGCGAGCGGCGTGCGCTTGAGCGTAGTTTCGCTGGCGTCCTCGCCGAGGTGAATATCGGCCGCCGCGACGCCGAGGTTTTTGGCTATCGCGTTGAGTTCGTCGGCGGTGTCGGGCAATTGCGCGAGCGCGTCCGAAAGCCGCGCGCGATCGACGCCGGCGCCCTGCCAGAAATCCGTGTAGGCGCCGGTCGCAAGGCTGCGCGCGGCGGTCCTGGTGGGACGGTTGCCGTCGCCAGGCTTCACCGCGGGATTGAAAATGGGATCGCCAAAACCCGTCATCGGCTTGGTGCTTTGCTCACTTCGCGCTGCAAACACCCGCAGCGCTTTCAGGCTCGCGGCCGACGGCAATACCGATACCGCCTGGCGCTTCAGCAGCCAGGCCGCATCGCGATAGCCGTCGAATTTATCCGGGATCGCGGCCGCCGGCTTTTCGGTCACCAGCAGATGGAACGGCAGCGCCGTCAGCGCGCCCGACGCCACGACCAGAAGCGAGGGCTTGTCCTTGATCAGCGCATCGACCGGCGCCAGCAGCGTTCCATACAGTTCATGGGCGAGTGCGAGGTCGAACAGCCCGGACTTGCCGGATGCATCGCTCGCCTTGCCGATGTCCAGCCCGCGGCGGAACGCGGCAATCTTCTGCGACAAGGCATCCGCGCCGAGCGGGATCGAACGCCACTCGACACGCTCGCGCGTCATCGCGAAAACATAGCTTGCCTTCTCGGTAACTGCGAACTGCACCATTGCTTCGTTGTCGGACAACAACGCCTGCATCTCCGCGGCCTTCAGCGGCAGCGGATTCGAAAGCGCGGCGTAATCGGGAAATTCACCGGCGAAGGTTTTCTGCAAATTCGCGCGCTCGATGGAAATCGCCGCCAGCCGGTCCCTGCTCCGCTGCTCGGCGGCAACATCGCGCCTGGCACGGTCTTTCGAGACGGCTGCCACGATGGCCTTGTCCAGTTTCTCGGCCTCATCAGCGAGATCCTGATCCCGCCGCACCAGTTGGGCGAGCCGGTCGGTGCCGGCCGCCAGCCGGACCGCAAGCTTGTTTACGGCCGATGCGGCGGATGATTGGGTGCCGCGCTGAACCGCATTCAGCGCATCGTCCAGCGCCTGCCCCGCCGGCAGCAGTTGTTGCTGTTGCGCGGCCAGCAACACCGGAAGCGCTACCCGCAATTGCGCGCGGCCATTGGCAAGCGTCTTTTCGGTCAACGGCAAGGCGTCCGTGGTCCGGCCCAGCGTCTGGAGCAGCGAGGCCAGATTGTTCAGCGAGATCCCGCTGTCCGGATGGTTCGCACCCAGCGCCTCTTCGCGGATCGTCGCCGCCCGCTGGTAAAGCGGCAGCGCCTCGGCGTAGCGGCCCTGCCGTTCATAGAGGTCCGCCAGATTGTTCAGCGAGCGCGCCACATCGGGATGCTCGCGGCCCAGCACCTTTTCGCGGATCACCAGCGACCGCCTGATCAGCGGCTCGGCCTCGGCATAGCGACCCTGAACCTTCCCGACCTGGCCGAGATTATTCAAGAGCGTCGCCACCGCGGGATGCTCCGGGCCGGCGGCCTTTTCGTAGATCGCCAGCGCGCGTTTGAACAACGGCTCGGAATCGCCATGGCGGCCGAGCTTCTCGTAATGCGTCGCCAGATTGTTCAGGGATTGCCCGAGGTCCGGATGACCGCTTCCCAGGGCTTTTTCGCGGACCGCCAGCGCGCGTTTGAACAGCGGCTCGGCGTCGGCAAAGCGTTGCTGCCGCTGATACAGCGCGGCCAGATTGTTCAACGCGGCCGCGACCTCCGGCGAGTCGGGTCCCACTGTCTTCTCCAGAATCGCGATGGATCGCTTGAACAGCGGCTCCGCTTCGCTATCCCTGCCCTGATCGCCGTAGGCCTGCGCCAGATTGTTCAGCGCAGCGCCGACGTCGCGGTGCGCGGGACCGAATCTTTTTTCGAGGCTTTCCACCTGTGCCTGCGCCAGCGCGACGGCTTCGGTGTATTTGCCGGCACGGCCAAGCTCGTTGATTTTGGCGCTGAGCGCGGCGACATCGCCTTTTTGCGCCAAAGACGGCGCGGAGAGGCAGGTGCCCGACAACAGCGCGAGACACACTGAAAATATCAATCGATTGCGGGATCTCATGCGGGCTTTCGCTGGTCACCTTTGCGCGGGCTTGCCTTAGGTCGCGCAAAGGTCCGCGCCCGTTCAAATCCGCGATCGATGACGGCAAGCGTTAACCCTTGTTAGTCCTTGCCCCGTGCCTCGCCCGCCAGCCGCACCAGCATCTTGCGCAATGCCATGGCGCCGGTGACCCGTTCCGGAAAATCCAGCCGCAGCGTCGCGCTGCCGGCCTGCATGTCCATGCCGTCGGGGTCGCAGCCGGTGCAGCGCCAATCGGCGGATTCGGCCCCCAGCAGCCTGGTCGCATAGAGGTTCATCGCCTCGCGGTGATCCTCGTTCATATGCTCCACCGCGCCCTGCTCGGCTTCCAGCAGTTCTTCGGCATCGCCGATCCCGGTCAGAAATTGCTCGGGCTTGAGGTCGATGATGCGGCCAAAACCGGCGACCAGATGCAGGCCTGACGGGGCGATCCGAAAGAACGAGAAATCCTTGAAATCCACAAAAGCTTCCGCGGATGGATGGGCGTTGAGGTAGCGCCGGCGCAGGATTTTTGCAGCCTCGCCACTGGCCTCCTCGGCCCGGCCCGCCAGCATGATCCGCGCGCCCTCCAGGGGATCGCCGGCGGCGCGCTCGTCCAGCATCAGCGAGACCCTGCCGTCGCCGAGGATGTTCTTCGTATGCAGCGCCAGCCGCGAAATCAGCAGGATCGGCGAGGCATCGGCATGGCTGGCAACGTTAACCAACGAACAGTAGGGATCGCCGCTTTCAGGCATAAGGGTGGCGAGCGCGCCCTGCCGGCTGCGCCGCAGCAGCGAACGGGCGAGTTTAGAAGCATCAAAATCTGCGGTGGGCTGCATGGTTCTTTTCCGGCCATCTTATTGCAAAAAGGGCCTTTTCTCGGCCCGACAGGGTGCTATATGGGGGACGGCGTATCCCCGCGGGAACGTTTTGCGGAACTCGGTCACACTTCAGCCCAGCTTGCATTGCTCGTTGACCGTGTACACGAAGCCCATTTATGCGGCGTCTGGCTGGATTGCCCGCCGTTTAAGCCACTCTCTTATTCGAAAGCAGGCTCATGCCCACAATCGCCCTGGTCGATGATGACCGCAACATTCTCACTTCCGTGTCGATCGCGCTCGAAGCCGAAGGCTATCGCATCATGACCTACACGGATGGTGCCTCGGCGCTCGACGGCTTCCGCACTTCGCCGCCGGACCTCGCGATCCTCGACATCAAGATGCCGCGCATGGACGGCATGGAAACGCTACGCCGGCTGCGGCAGAAGTCCGATCTGCCGGTGATCTTCCTGACCTCCAAGGATGAAGAGATCGACGAATTGTTCGGCCTCAAGATGGGCGCCGACGATTTCATCCGCAAGCCGTTCTCGCAGCGCCTGCTGGTCGAGCGCGTCAAGGCCGTGCTCCGCCGCGGCCAGCCCAAGGATCCAACCGCCGTGCCGAAGGAGCCGGATGCGCGCGCGCTGGACCGCGGCCTGCTGCGGATGGATCCGGAGCGTCACACCTGCACCTGGAAGAACGAGCCGGTGACGCTGACGGTGACCGAATTCCTGATCCTGCAGGCGCTGGCGACACGGCCGGGCGTGGTGAAAAGCCGCAACGCGCTGATGGACGCGGCCTATGACGATCAGGTCTATGTCGACGACCGCACCATCGACAGCCACATCAAGCGGCTGCGCAAGAAGTTCAAGGTGGTCGACGACGATTTCGAGATGATCGAGACGCTGTACGGCGTCGGCTATCGCTTCAAGGAAGCCTGATCTGCGTTTTCCGGGCGGAAGTGCCGACTGACACATCCGCCCGTTCGGCGTAGAAGCGTAGAATTACAAAAGCGGCGCATCACAACCGGCAGCTCGACCATTGCTAGATCGAACGCAGCCCGATTCCAGCCTGAACCACGAGGATGCTTCCGAGCTCCTCGAGCAGCGTAGCGTTGCCGACGATAGCCCGGGCGAAAAGGGCTGGCGGCGGCCGCTCGGCTGGTTGCGCCGGGCCGGGCAATTCTTCTTCGCGCTGTCGTTCTCCAGCCTCACGCGCCGCATCGTTTCGCTCAATCTGGCGGGCCTCGTCGCCCTGGTGGCGAGCATTCTCTATCTCTCGCAGTTCCGCGCCGGCCTGATCGACGCGCGGGCGCAGAGCCTTCTGGTGCAGGCCGAAATCATCGCCGGCGCGATTGCCGCCTCCGCCACCGTCGAAACCAACACCATCACTATCGATCCGGACCGCCTGCTCGACCTCAAGCCCGGCGAAAGCTACGGCGCGCCGGACGAATCCTCGGGGCTCGATTTTCCGATCAATCCGGAGCGCGTCGCGCCGGTGCTGCGGCGGCTGATCTCGCCGACCAAGACCCGTGCGCGCATCTATGGCGGCGACGGCGGCATGATCCTCGACAGCCGCAGTCTCTACGGCAAGGGCGACGTGTTGCGTTTCGAATTGCCGCCGCCTTCGACGGAGAAGCCGGGCTTTGTCGAGCGCGCCACGATCTCGATCCGCACCTGGCTCAATCGCGGCGACCTGCCGCTGTATCGCGAGTTGGGTCCGGAAAACGGCAAGGGTTACCAGGAAATCGTGCAGGCGCTCGACGGCGTCAAGAGCAGCATGGTGCGGGTCAACGACCGTGGCGAGGTGATCGTCTCGGTCGCGGTCCCGGTGCAGCGCTTCCGCGCCGTGCATGGCGCCTTGATGCTCTCGACGCAGGGCGACGACATCGACCAGATGGTGACCGCCGAGCGGCTGGCGATCCTCAAGGTCGGCGGCGTCGCCTCCGCCGTCATGATCGTGCTGTCGCTCTTGCTGGCGAGCACGATCGCGGGTCCGGTGCGGCGGCTGGCCGACGGCGCCGAGCGCGTCCGCCGGCGCATCCAGACTCGCGTCGAGATTCCCGATTTCACCCGCCGCCGCGACGAGATCGGCCATCTCTCGGGCGCGCTGCGCGACATGACGAATGCGCTGTATAGCCGCATCGAGGCGATCGAGATGTTCGCCGCCGACGTCGCCCATGAATTGAAGAACCCGCTGACCTCGCTGCGATCGGCGGTGGAAACGCTGCCGCTGGCGCGCAACGACACCAGCCGCGCGCGCCTGCTCGAGGTGATCGAGCACGACGTCAAGCGGCTCGACCGGCTGATCTCGGATATTTCCGACGCCAGCCGCCTCGATGCCGAATTGCAACGCCAGGACATGGCGCCGGTCAATGTGCGGCGGCTGCTGACGACGCTGGCCTCGGTCGCCAACGAGACCCGGCTGGGTCATGACGTCGCAGTCGAGGCGCGCTTCGAAGGCCGCGGCGCAACCGACACGTTCTCGGTGCCGGGCCATGATTCGCGGCTTGGGCAGGTGATCTCCAACCTGCTGTCCAACGCGCAATCCTTCTCCAACCCCGGCGGCAAGGTGCGCGTCACTTGCCGCCGCGTGCGCTCGGAAATCGAAATCGTCGTCGATGACGACGGGCCAGGCATCGGCGAGGATGCGCTGGAGCGCATCTTCGAGCGCTTCTACACCGACCGGCCGCATCAGGGCTTTGGCCAGAACTCGGGCCTGGGCCTGTCGATCTCCAAGCAGATCATCGAAGCGCATAACGGGCGGGTCTGGGCGGAAAATCGCCACGGCCCGGCTGATGCCGACGGCAGGCCGACGGTGGTCGGCGCGCGCTTCGTGGTTCGGCTGCCAGCGCCATGATGACGCAGGGCGCGAGCGTGCACGCCTCCGCCGTGCTGGTGGGCGATCGCGCCGTGCTGATCCGGGGCCCGTCAGGCGCCGGCAAGTCCCGGCTGGCCTTCGATCTGATTCTCGCCGGACGCGCCGGGCAGCTTCCACCGGCCGTTTTGGTCGGCGATGACCGTGTCCATCTCGACACAGTGGACGGACAATTGTGGGTCCGGCCGGCGCGGGAACTGGCCGGCCTGATCGAGATTCGGGGCCTCGGAATCCGTCGCTGCGACGTCGTCATTGAGGCCATCGTTGGGCTTGTGGTCGATCTGGCGGCCGGCGATGCAGAGCGGCTGCCGCCGCCAGAAGCACTCTCTATCGACCTAAATGGTGTTTTGTTACCGCGAATCCCCGTTGGAACGGGTTATGACCCCCTCCCACTGGTAGCTGGCGCGCTGACAACAACCGACGGTTTTGGTTCCATCCAACCTTCGGATAATTGTTCGAAGGGAATTGGTAACCATATAAGCCCCAATATCGCCACCGATTAAACCGGCACAGGCCTCACTGTTTACCGCCAAGTACTGGAACAATAGCCAAGATGCCCTCTTGCGCGGGGCCTCTGGATGGTCAAAGTGGCGCGTTCGTGCGGTGCACCAAAAAGCACCCGCGAGGAGTTTCCGATGATTGGTCTAGTGCTTGTGACCCATGGGCGCCTTGCCGACGAGTTCAAGGCGGCGCTCGAACATGTCATGGGTCCGCAAAAACAAATTGAAGCCATCACGATTGGAGCCGAGGACGACTCCGATTTGTGTCGAAGCGATATCATCGAAGCGGTGAATCGCGTCGACAGTGGCGATGGTGTCGCTATCCTCACCGACATGTTCGGCGGCACACCTTCAAACCTCGCAATATCCTGCATGAGCCGTCCCAAGGTGGAGGTGCTCGCAGGCATCAATCTTCCCATGCTGGTCAAGCTTGCCAAGGTGCGTGAAGAGCGCTCGCTTCCCGATGCCATCGCCATGGCCCAGGAAGCCGGCCGCAAATACGTCACCATCGCCAGCCGCGTACTCGCCGGCAAATGAGCGACGAGGCCGCGCCCGAAAAGGAACTCGGGCCGACCGTGCCTGCGGGCGCTATTTCGCGGGAACTTCAAATCATCAACAAGCGGGGCCTGCACGCGCGGGCCTCGGCCAAGTTCGTGCAGATGGTCGAAAAGTTCAACGCCGAGGTCTGGGTGACGCGCGGCAGCGAGACCGTCGGCGGCACCTCGATCATGGGTCTGATGATGCTGGCGGCAGGACCGGGAACCTCGGTTACTGTCTCCGCGATCGGCCCCGAAGCACAGGCCGCGGTCGATGCGATCGCCGCGCTGGTCGCCGACAAGTTCAACGAAGAAGGCGTGTGAGTTCGGGAGCGTGATGGCTTCTCCCTAACCTCTCCCCGCAAGAGCGGGGCGAGGGAGAAGAAAACCCGCGCTAGAACGGATTCGTGACAATCCCGCCGTCGACGCGGAGCGCGGCGCCGTTGGTGGCGCTGGAGGCTTTGGAGCAGACGTAGCAGATCAGGTTGGCGATCTCTTCCGGCTTGGCGTAGCGCTGCAGCAGCGACGCCGGGCGGCGTTCGGTGAAGGTGCGCTGGACGAGATCGTCGACGGTGGTTCCGGCGGCCTCGGCGCGTGCGGCCAGACGGACCGGCGCCATCTCGACCCAAGTGGGGCCGGGCATCACCGAATTGACTGTGACGTTGGTGCCCTTGGTGGTCTCGGCCGCGCCGCGCGCGATGACGAGCTGCGCCGACTTCGAGAAACCGTAATGCACCATCTCCTTCGGGATGAAGACGCCGGATTCGCTGGAGACGAACACGACGCGGCCCCAGTCCTTGTTATCCAGCATCCGCTTCAAATAATGCCGCGTCAGCCGAACCCCGCTCATCACGTTGACTTCGAACATTTTGGTCCAATCGGAATCCTCGATGTCGAAGAAGCCCTTCGGCTCATAGATGCCCAGATTGTTGACGAGGATGTCGACGTCAGGGAATTGCTTCACCAGCGCGGCACAGCCTGCCGCATTGCCGAGATCGAACACAGCGGCATGCACCTTGGCTAACGGCGCGGCCCCTTGGACTTTTGCCACGGCCTCGCCGACCGCCGCCTTGTCGCGCCCGTTGACGATCACTTCCGCACCCATTTGCGCAAGCCCGCTTGCGGTCGCGAGCCCGATGCCGCGCGTCGAGCCGGTGACGAGCGCCGTCTTGTCCGTCAGGTCGAGATCCATGCGTTACCCTCTTTTGATTTTCTTATGGCCGCTTCTATTTGGCCGGCGGCACGATGAAGATATTCCAGGCCGTCGCGGGGCCGGGCATCCCCAGAAAGTACCGCCGCGTGGTCATCACCATGCGCTCGGCATTGGCGGCATGGGCTTTCATCCACGCCTCGCATTTTTCCAGCTTCCAGTCGCCGACCTCGCAGATGCCGATGAAGCCCGATCGTTTCGCTTCGTCGAGCGAGGTCAGGCCCGACGACCACGGCTCGTCCGGCGTCAGTGGCGCCGGATGATCGGGGCTGTAGAAGGTGACGGGCTGGCCGGTATCGGTATAGGCCGCGACCACCGGCCAGCGCGAATAAAACCGCGTGTGCCAGGCTTCCGTCAGTTCGCGGGCGAGTTCGGAACGCGCCCGGTAGGTCGCGCCTGCGGTGCGCTTTACATTCATTTCATAGGCGACGATCCTTGGCGAGACCGCCAGCACAACGAGCGAAATCACCAGCCAGGTCGCCGTCAGGTTCAACAGCGCGATTTTCCGGACCCGCACCGCGGGGATCGCGATCAGCGCGAGCGGCATCAGGAAGAACAGCGAGATGCCCCAGTCGGTCTTGATGTAGATGTGGAACAGCAGGGCGCCGAGCGGCGGCCCGATCGCCACCACCGCCTGGACGATCCAGACATTGAACGCCTGCGACAGGTTCACGCCGGAATTGGTGCCGCGCGCCAGGGCCGGAAACGGCGTCAAACGCAGCGGCCGCCAGCCAAGCGCGATCGCGCCGAGCAGCACCGGCAACGCCAGCAGCGCCAGATTATGCAAGACATAGCCGAGCGCGAGATCGTCGATCATCGCGCGGTCGGTGAGCGAATACGTATCGCCGGCATAGGTGAGCGGGACGAAATTCACCTGCTTCAGCCACATCAAGTGCGGCAGCATCACCACCACTAGCGTGGCAATCGCGACCCACGGCGCCGGCGAGCGCAGGAATTGCAGACGCGCGGGATGGATCAGCGCGGCAAGGCCGACGGCGCCGATCATGGTCAGCACCCAGTATTTGGTCATCAGCGCCAGCGCACCGGCGAGCCCGAGCCACACGCCGGACTTGATGCTGCGCTTCTCGAACGCGTCCAGATAGGCCAGCACCATGAGCGGCAGCGTGACGAGCTGCAGCAGGTCCGGATTGTACTTGAAACCCTTGAAGTTGAAGATCGGATAGAGCGCCAGCATCACCACGACGAAGAACGCGCGGCGGCGATCAACTACGCGCAGCGCCAACAGCCAGCAGATCAGGAGGCCACAGCCGAGCGTCGCCATCGCCAGCGCATAGGTCGCCCAGTCGGTGACCGGGAACAGCATGAACCAGACGCCGGCGACCCATCCCGACAGCGGCGGGTGCTTGCCATAGCCAAGCAGGAACTTCTGCCCCCAGGCGTAGGCTTCCGCGACGTCCATATGAACGTCCTGCCCGGCCTTCAGATTGACCAGAATCAGCGTCCACAGCACGGCGTGAACCGCCGCAAAGCCGGTGACCAGCCACAGGCCGGTTTTGGGATCGCTGGCGAGCGAGGCCAGCCACGCCGCCAGCCGCCGGAGGGAGGGAATGCGTTTTGGGCGCGCAGCTGCTGACGAAACAGAGGTACTCGACATGGCCCCGTGCGTAGCGCGTTTTGGGCTTGAGTGGAATCAGCTTGGCGTGAAGAATCCCCCTTAGAATACAGCAATATGGTTGCCGCACGGGGATGTGAATGCTATCCCGCGCCCCATGACAACCGTCCCCATTTCCAACATCCGCAACTTCTCCATCGTCGCCCATATCGACCATGGCAAATCGACGCTGGCCGACCGCCTGATCCAGATGACCGGGGGCCTGACCGATCGCGAAATGGCGGGCAAGGAACAGGTGCTCGATTCCATGGATATCGAGCGCGAGCGCGGTATCACCATCAAGGCGCAGACGGTGCGGCTGAACTACCGCGCCAAGGACGGCAAGGATTACATCTTCAACCTGATGGACACGCCCGGCCATGTCGACTTCGCCTACGAAGTCTCGCGGTCGCTGGCGGCCTGCGAGGGCTCGCTGCTGGTGGTCGACGCCAGCCAGGGCGTCGAAGCGCAGACGCTCGCCAACGTCTATCAGGCGCTCGACAACAATCACGAGATCGTGCCGGTCCTCAACAAGGTCGACCTGCCCGCGGCCGAGCCCGAGAAGATAAGGCAGCAGATCGAGGACGTGATCGGCATCGATGCGTCGGATGCCGTGATGATCTCGGCCAAGACCGGCCTCGGTGTGCCCGATGTGCTGGAAGCGATCGTCACCCGCCTGCCGCCGCCGAAGGGCGACCGCGAGGCGACGCTGAAGGCGCTGCTGGTCGATAGCTGGTACGACGTCTATCTCGGCGTGGTCGTGCTCATTCGCGTGGTCGATGGCACGATGAAGAAGGGCAGCCGCATCCGCATGATGGGCACCAACGCGGCCTATGACGTCGAGCGCGTCGGCTTCTTCACGCCGAAGATGGAGCAGGTCGACGAGCTTGGTCCCGGCGAGATCGGATTCATCACCGCGGCGATCAAGGAAGTGGCCGACACGAGAGTGGGCGACACCATTACCGACGACAAGAAGCCGGTCACCGAGATGCTGCCGGGCTTCAAGCCAGCGATCCCGGTGGTGTTCTGCGGCCTGTTTCCGGTCGACGCCAACGATTTCGAGACGCTGCGCGCGGCGATGGGCAAGCTGCGGCTCAACGACGCCAGCTTCTCCTACGAGATGGAGACCTCGGCGGCACTGGGTTTCGGCTTCCGCTGCGGCTTCCTCGGGCTATTGCATCTGGAAATCATCCAGGAACGGCTGTCGCGCGAATTCGACCTCAACCTGATCGCGACGGCGCCGAGCGTGATCTACAAGATGCACCTGACCGACGGCCAGGAAATCGAGATCCACAATCCCGTCGACATGCCTGACGTGGTCAAGATCGCCGACATCGAGGAGCCCTGGATCGAGGCCACGATCCTCACGCCGGACGAATATCTCGGCAGCGTATTAAAGCTGTGCCAGGACCGCCGCGGCGCGCAGAAGGAACTGACCTATGTCGGCTCCCGCGCGATGGTGAAATACGATTTGCCACTCAACGAAGTCGTGTTCGATTTCTACGATCGCCTGAAATCGGTCTCCAAGGGCTACGCCTCGTTCGACTATCATCTGACCGACTACAAGGTGGCCGATCTCGTCAAGATGCAGATCCTCGTCAACAACGAACCGGTGGATGCGCTGTCGATGCTGGTGCACCGGACCCGCGCGGAAGGCCGCGGCCGCGCCATGGTCGAGAAGATGAAGGAACTGATCCCGCCGCACATGTTCCAGATCCCGATCCAGGCCGCGATCGGCGGCAAGGTGATCGCCCGCGAAACCGTCCGCGCGCTGCGCAAGGACGTCACCGCCAAATGCTACGGCGGCGACATCACCCGCAAACGAAAACTTCTGGAGAAGCAGAAGGAAGGCAAGAAGAAGATGCGGCAGTTCGGCAAGGTCGACATTCCGCAGGAAGCGTTCATTGCGGCGTTGAAGGTGGACAGCTGAGGCGAATGCTCAACCGCCGGAGCATGAGAGCAGGTCCGGTCTGAGGCTTCCGTGACCGGACAACAAAAATATCGAAAACAACCCCATGCAAAGTAGCCGACGACTGCCGGCGTGCTGCGCATCTTGCGAAACCATTTGACACGTCGGGCAAATCAGCGGCACGACGCCATCATCGCAGCGTGTGTGATCGGTGGCGTGCTTGCCAAACCCATCGAAGCCAGCGCAATCCGACATCACGCGCAAACGCAAGCTTCTGGAGAAGCAGAAGGACGGCAAGAAGAAGATGCGGCAGTTCGGCAAGGTCGACATCCCGCAGGAAGCCTTCATCGCGGCGCTGAAGGTGGATAGCTGAGGCGGATTGAACGGGCGGGCGCTAAGTGAACGCTGCGGTCTCCTCATCTACCAATCGCTCCAGCGCGACCTTCGAGGCGCGCTGATCGCTGACCAGCTTCTTGGCCATGGCGAGCCGGGTGATCGTCCGCACCAGCGCGGTCGCCACCGGGTTGGGCCCTTCGGGCTTCGCGCAGCGTAGCGACAGATGCGTGCCACCGTTTTCCAGCGGCGTGAGTTCCGCCATCTGCCTCACGATGGCGCCCATCGGGAGCCGGATATGCCAGGTCACATAGTCGAACGGCCGCCAGTCGACGATATCGTGCACCGTCGAATCCTTACCATGGGCGCAATGCTGCGTCGCTCCCAGCCCGATCCGCCCTTGGGCAAGTCCGGTCATCGTCATGCCGTCGATGCCGTGTTGCCAGCGGATCTTCTTCTCGATGTCGGTGACATAGGCCCACGCAATCGCCGGCGGCACCGGCAGGTCGCATTCCATCGATTCGAAAGCCAAGGGCTCGTCGTGCTGCACCACAACGCGGCGCGTCGCGCGCCATAGCTCAAAGATTGGGGCCAGATTGTAAACGTAACAAACCGTCTCGCCGAACTCGCCAAGGTTCTCGACGTGACGGATCGAGCCTGCGAAGAAATCCGGCAGGCCGATTGCGTCTGCCGCCTGCTCCGTCACCAGCGCGTAGGCCTTGATACCGGTCGCCGCCGTCACTGAATTCTTCATCAGCCGGTGCAGCCGGATCACCTCCGCTCCCTGCAATTCGGTGCGTCCAGCCATCTCCTGCGTTGCATACGTGCCATGATGCAGGAAGAACTTCAGGTCGAGCAGGTTCATGTTGCGGCACGCGTTGCAGGTGCACGTCGTATTCAGGCGCATGGCGCCGAGCGTATTGGCAAAACTGCAATAGATGCGCTCGATCGCATCGAGCGGAAATTGGCGCTGCGGCAGATTGGCGTCGGGCAGATAGGTCAGTGCCGCGTCGCCCTGCAGGTTGGATAGCATGACCGGCGGCTTGATCTCGGCAAAAATGCTCTTGAACAGCGCATCGAGAATACCCTGCGCGTGCTCAAGCTCCGAGCGCGTGAGGAACATGGTGTAGCCGGTAATATCGGCAATGAGCAGAAAGCCCTGTTGCGCCATGGCGTGTACTCCCGGAGGATTACGACGCGAAATACGGGCAGCTTAGCAGAAAGTTGCAGTCCGCGCGCCGGAGAATGAGAGGTATTCCCGCCCCCGCCTTGCTCCGCGAGGCTCGATAAGCCACCATCCTCCTGCTCAGATCATAACTACAAAAAGAGCGAAGGAAACGCATGAGCAAGTCCTCCGGATTTTCCTACGGCTGGGTCGTCGTCGCTGTGGGCGCGCTGATGACATGCGTCGCGTTCGGGTCGATGCTGTCGCTGGCGGTGTTCCTGCAGCCGATTTCGGAAGCCATGGGCTGGTCGCGCAGCGGCGTCTCGGCGGCGGCGACGATCGATTTCCTTTGCATGGGGGTGGCGGCGTTCTTCTGGGGCGCCTTGTCCGACCGGTTTGGTACCCGCACCGTCGTGCTATCAGGCACGCTGTTGCTGGGAGCCGGCTTGATCGCGGCGAGCCAGGCCACCACGCTCTGGCAATTTCAGTTGGCGTTCGGCGTCCTGATCGGGATTGCCGCCGGCAGTTTCTACGCGCCGATGATGGCAGCCGCGAGCGCCTGGATCGAGGATCACCGCAGCCTCGCGGTTGCGCTGGTGTCGGCCGGCATGGGCGTGGCGCCGCTGACGGTTGCGCCGTTCGCGAGCTGGCTGATCACCACCTACGACTGGCGCACGGCGATGCTGGTGATCGGCATCGTGGCACTGGCGCTGCTGATTCCGGCTTCGCTGCTGGTGCGCCCGGCGCCGCAGGCCGCGGCGTCTGCAACAGCAGGCGTGGACGGCGCGCCCGACGTGCCGTGGACGGCCGCCCAGGCATTCAAAACCCCGCAATTCATCACGCTCGCGCTCGCGCATTTCGCCTGCTGCGCGGCACATTCCGGGCCGATCTTCCACATGGTGAGCTACGCCATGGTCTGCGGCATCGCGCCGCTAACCGCCGTCACCGTCTATAGTCTTGCCGGGTTCTCCGGTCTTGGCGGACGTCTGCTGCTCGGCGCGCTGGCCGATCGCATCGGCGCCAAGCACGTATTGGTCGGCGGCCTGTTCGTGCAGGCCTTGTCGGTCGCGAGCTATCTCGCCGTCGGCCAGCTCGGCGAATTCTATGCGCTGTCGGTGGTGTTCGGCCTCGCCTATGGCGGCGTGATGCCGCTCTACGCGGTTCTGGTGCGCGAATATTTCGGCGCGCGGATCATGGGCACAGTGTTCGGCGCCGTCTCCGCCTTTGCGAGCCTTGGCATGGCGCTGGGGCCGTTGGCCGGCGGATGGGTGTTCGACACCTTCCACGCCTATAACTGGCTTTATGTCGGCTCTTTTGCGATCGGAATAGCGGCGGCCGCGGTGGCGCTCAGCTTCCCGTCGACAAAGCGGCCATCGCAGCCGTCGCTGGATCTCGGCCGCGCAGCGGCGTGAGGAGGAAGCCGGTAGACTCCCAGTCCACGCCGCCTTGATCGGCGGCGGCGGATGGGCCACCATCACTGTTGCTCCGAAGAACAAGAAAACGCGAGGAAGCATGAACAAGCCTCCCGGCATCGACCTGGTCGAACGCGCGCGGGCACTCGCGCCGCTGATCGCTCGCGACGCCGACGAAATCGAGCGGACGCGGCGGCTGACATCAGCGGTGACACAGGCGCTGACCGAGAACGGGCTTTACCGCGCGCTGCTGCCGAAGAGTTTTGGCGGCATCGAGGCTTCGCTGGAAGCGTTCATGCAGATGCAGGAGGAGATCGCCAAGGCCGATGCCTCAACCGCGTGGTGCCTTGGCCAGTGCAGCGTCTGCGCCATGACTGCCGCCTATCTCGATCCCGATGCGGCCAACGAGATCTTCAATGTCGCGCCCGGCATTCTCGCCTGGGGCGCGATCAACCATGAAGTGCAGGCGGTTCCGGGCGGCTACAAGGCGAGCGCGCGTTGGGATTTTGCCTCCGGATCGCGGCAGGCAAGCTGGCTGGGCGCCCATGTCCGCGTCGTCGAGGCCGATGGCACGCCGCGGCGCAAGCCGGATGGTTCGCCGGAGATCCGCACCATCCTTTTTCCGGTGACCAGCGCCACGATGTACGACGTCTGGGACGTGATCGGGCTGCGCGGCACCGGCACCGATTCCTATTCGGTCGACAATCTCTTCATACCCGAAAAATTCGCCGCACTTCGCGACGAACCGCAGGCCCGGCGGGAAGACGGGCCGCTGTACAAGCTCTCCACCAACATGGTGTTCGGCATGGGCTTTGCGGCAACCTCGCTCGGCGTCGCCCGCGCCACGCTCGACGCGGCGATCGACCTTGCCCGCGCCAAGACCCCGCAGGCGCAGCAGGCGATGCGCGACAACAATGCCGTGCAGGGATTGATCGGCCGCACCGAGGCGGCCTTGCGCGCGGCGCGGGCCTATCTCTACGCGACCGCGGCCGAAGTCTGGCGGGACCTTTCGCGCGGTGAGGCCACCACCGAAGCGCATCGCATAGCCCTTCGCATCGCCACCACCTGGACCATCCATCAATCGGCCGCCGTGGTCGACACCGCCTATCACATGGCCGGCGCCACCGCCGTATTCAACGCCAACAAGTTCGAGCGCCGCTTTCGCGACATGCATGCAATCGCGCAGCAGATCCAGGGCCGCGACGTGCATTACGAGGACGCCGGCAAGGCGATCCTGTCAGGCCATCTCGATACGCCGCCGACCATGCGATGAAGAAGAGCGTCGCAAAGAAGCCCGGGGGCGGCCCGAGTCCCACGATCGAAGCCGTCTTCGAGGCCTATCCCCAACCGGTGAAATCCAAATTGCTGGCGCTGCGCCGGCTGATCTTCGACACCGCAAAGGCGACCAAGGGCGTCGGCCCCCTCCAGGAAGCGCTGAAATGGGGGCAGCCGAGCTATCTCACGGCCGAGAGCAAGAGCGGCAGCACGATCCGGATCGACCAGGTAAAGGCGGAAGCGGGCCAATACGCGGTCTATTTCCACTGCCAGACCGATCTGGTCGAGACCTTCCGCGAGCTCTATCCGGAACTGCGCTATGGCGGCAACCGCAGCATTCTGCTCGACGCCGGCGAGAAGCTGCCCGAGGCGGCGCTGCGCCACTGCGTCGCGCTGGCGCTGACGTATCACGCGAGGAAGCGGAAGGCGGCCAATAGACACGCGTAGCCCGTAGCCCGGATGGAGCGAAGCGCAATCCGGGACAGTCCGTCCGGTGCGTGACGGCCCCGGATTTCGCTTCGCTCCATCCGGGCTACGCTTCGTCATGACGGTCGCGCAGAGTCGCGCCAGCTTCACGCAACCAGCGCCGCACCTGCCGGCGAACTCCAGTTGCCTTGCGTCTTCAACATGCTCACGATCTCCGCATTCGGCCGCGCGCGGCTGAACAGAAAGCCCTGCCCCTCGTGGCATCCCTCGTTGCGCAGGCAGTTTACTTCGGCTTCGGTCTCGACGCCTTCCGCCGTGATGGTGACGCCCAGGCCCTTGCCGAGGCTGATGATCGAACGCACGATCGCCTGCGCGTCGGGGTTGGCAGCGAGGTCGCGCACGAAGGATTGGTCGATCTTGATCTTGTCGAACGGAAAGCTGCGCAGATAGCTCAGGCTTGAATAGCCGGTGCCGAAATCGTCCATCGAGATCCGAACGCCGAGCGCGCGCAGCGCATGCAGCGTCGCCAGCACCTCGCTGCTCTTTTCCAGGAGCAGCGTCTCCGTGATCTCGAGCTCCAGGCGCCTCGCCGGCAGGCCGGACTGCTTCAGCGTATCCGTTACCAGTGACAAGAGATTGCCGAGACGGAACTGCAGCGGCGACAGGTTGACCGCGACATGGACATCGTCGGGCCATTGCGCCGCATCCGTGCAGGCGCGGCGCAGCATCAAACCGCCGACGGCGTTGATCAGTCCGGTTTCCTCCGCAACGGGGATGAATTCGGCCGGCGAGATCATGCCGCGCTCGGGATGCGGCCAACGCACCAGCGCCTCGAAGCCGGTGATGCGCCCACTCGCAAGATCGACCAGCGGCTGGTAATAGGGCCGCAGCGTATCGCCCTGGACGGCCTCGCGCAGCTCGGTTTCGATCTTGCGGCGGGACTGTGCGCGCGCGTCCATTCCGGCCTCAAAGAACGAGAATGTGCCGCGCGAATCGTTCTTGGCGCGCGACAATGCGAGGTCGGCGTTCTTCAAAAGCTTCTCGGATTCATCGCCGTCGCCGGGCGACATCGCAATGCCGACGCTGGCGCCGACCACGACCGAATGCCCGTCCAGAAGATAGGGATCGCCGATGGCGTCCAGCAGGCGCCTCGCCAGGAACGCCGCATCTTCAGGCCGCGTCACCCCGCTCTGGACGATTGCGAATTCGTCGGAGTTGAGCCGGGCCAGCGCATCGTCGTCGCGCAGCATCGATCGCAATCGTTTGCCGACGCCGCGCAGGAGCTTGTCGCCGATGCCGTGGCCGAGCGTATCGTTGACCGCCTTGAAATGGTCGAGGCCGAGCACGAGCACCGCCACCTGCTCGGCGTTGCGGCGTGTGCGCAGCAGGATGTCGTCCATCTGCTGACGCAGCAAATTGCGGTTCGGCAGTCCCGTCAGGCCGTCGTGCTGGGCCATGAAAGTCAGCCGCGCCTCGGCGCGCTTGCGTTCGGTGGTGTCCATCAGCGCCAGCAGGGCCGCAGGCCGATCGCCGTAAACGAGCTGGCGCGAATAGATCGCCAGATCGATCAGCGCACCGTCGGCCCTGACGTGCTTCCAGGTTCGCGCCGCGCGCGCGTCGCCGGTCCATGGCAGTTCGGCGTCGAAGGCCTGCAGGCTGCGGATCGTCAGCTTCTCGAATTCGCCGCGGCTGTAACCGTAGTGCTGGATCGCAGCGTCGTTGACGGCGAGAATGCGTTCGTCACCCAGCGCGCAGACGATCATCGGAACCGGATTGCTGTCGAACAGCAGCCGGAACGAAGCCTCGCGCTGCTTCAATTCGGTGATATCGACGCGCAGGCCGATGATGCCGCCATCCTCGGTCAGGCGCTCTTCGATCAGGATGACGCGGCCATCGGCCAGCGTCTGCTCATGCCGCGCGCCCGGCTGGTACATCTTCTTGAGCCGCGCGGCGATCCATTCTTCCTCGCGGCCGATCGCTTCCGGGTAGTCGCCGCGCGCGACGCCGAGGCGGATCGTATCCTCCAGCCGCGCGCCCGGCTTGAACAGGTCCGAACTGCGGCGGTACATCTCCGCATATTTCTTGTTCCAGAGAATATAGCGGCCTTCGGCATCGAGAAACACGACGCCCTGCGGCAGGATGTCGATCGCCTCGCACAAGCGCTCGTGCGATTTGCGCGCCTCGGCAAGCGCTGCGTCGACCTCGGCGCGCTTGCGCGCGATCCCGCCGGTCGCGGCGGACGGGCGACGCTCGCGTTTGGCTGATGGCTTGGGCACGGGTTTTGCCGGACGACCGCGAAAGCGGACAATCGCCGCCTGCTTGGGCTTCCCTAGAGTTCTTCGCTTCTTCGTCGACATCGCCAGGTCTACCCCGCGCATTACTGCGGGTGATGTTTGCAGAAAAGTGTCTGAAAAAAAGGTATCTCTTGCCGCATAAAGGGCTTATGCGCGCCCGCATTCATTGCCCGCCGGAAAGGCGGACGCACGCTCTGCGTGTATCGCTTTTGACGAAAATCGCAAGTTAACAGGGCAAAATCGTCGCGCTCGCGCGGCATGCGTGCGACGCCATCCCCGATGCACAAGGAATGCGCGAAACGCCGTGCGTGCGCATGAGTATATGTCAACGATCGACAGGGTTATCGCGCGGTTAAGAGCGGTGGCGGCATAACGCCCGTTCAACCCAAAGCAGCCGCCGCGGCTTGCGCTTCGGGCACGACGTCGTGATCGTAAAGCCGCCTGCGAAACGCCGCATGCGCCGATATCTCGGCATCGCGAACGCCAAGATCGGCATAGGAGGAGTCGTAGCGCATGCCGTTCTCGCGCGCACCGCGCTGAACCGCCGCCACGCGCTCGCGTCGCAGCCGCTCATACGCAAGCAGCGCCGCCGGTACGCCGGCGCGCGAGGTCAGCGCCAGAATTGTCGCCAGCGCCATGCCGTCCTCGATCGACTGGTTGGCGCCCTGGCCGAGATGCGGCAGCATCGGGTGCGCGGCGTCGCCGAGCAGCGTCAAGCGGCCACGCGTCCAACTCGGCAGCGGCTCGCGGTCGTACAGCGCCCATCGGAATGTCGTTTCAACCTGGCTCAGCAGGGTTGCGATGCGCGGGTCCCATCCCCAAAACTCGCGGCGCAGCACATCGGGATCTCCGGGCGCCGACCAGGATTCCTTCATTTCCGCATCGGCCGGCACGAAGCCGACATAGTTGATGAGTTCGCCCGATCGCACCGGAAAGCTGAGGAAATGTTTTCCCTTGCCGAGCCACATCTGCCAGCAATCGGTCGGCCAGTGCGGAATGCGCGCATGCGGCAGCACGCCGCGATAGGCGACGGACCCGTGGAAGACCGGCCGCGACGGCGGGGCGGCATAGGGCCGGAGTTCGGAGTGAATGCCATCGGCCGCGATGACGACATCGCCTTCGGCCACCGCACCGTTGGCGAATGACACACGCGCGACCTCGCCGGCCTGCTCAAAGCCCGTGCCGCGATGTCCGGTGCGCACCACGCCTGATGGCAATGCGCCCGACAGCATCTCGACGAGGTCGGCGCGATGCATGCCGAAGGTGGCGTTCCAGCCGGCAGAATCCGTCACCTGGACCGGGGCTATCGGCGCGCCGTCGTGGCGAAAATAGTGAGAACCGTGGCCGACCCTGGCGCCCCGTCGTTCCACCTGAGGTCCAAGACCCACGCGCTGCAATTGCCGCACGCTATTCGGCGTCAGAAAGACCCCTGCTCCGACCTCGCCGAGCGCGGGTGCCTGCTCATAGACGGAAACATCGAAGCCGCGGGCGATCAGCGCGTTCGCGGCGAAGAGCCCGCCAATTCCGCCTCCAATGATCACAACAGTGAGCCGCGGCTGCGTCATCGTCCCACGCAAAAAATGCTTCGGAAGCTTGCTCGTTCAAGCTATCCTTCCTTGCTGCAAACACCAAGCGCCGACGGCTCAGGCTGGACGGAGCAAAACGGCAGCGGGAGGAGTTTGGAATGCGCGGCCTTACACCAGCTTTGCTTCCCGTCCGCCGTAAATTGACGATACTGACGCTGCTTCTGGCCTTCTCCGCACCTGGTCACACACCGGCGCTGGCTGGTGATTACCCGGACCGTCCCGTAAAAATCGTCGTTCCGTTTCCGGCCGGAGGAACGGCCGACGCGATTCCACGGATCGTCGCCGACTGGCTGTCACGCAAATGGAGCCAGCCCGTGGTCATCGAGAACCGCACCGGCGCCGCCGGAAACATCGGCGCCGAACAGGTCTACCATTCGGCGCCCGACGGCTACACCCTGCTCTCGTCAGCGCCGCCGCCGCTCGTGATCAATCACAATTTGTATCCCAAGCTCGGCTACGATCCGACGAAGTTCGAGCCTGTCATCGTCATGGCCCAGGTGCCAAATGCGCTGATCGTCAATCCGGACAGCATCAAGGCATCGAGCGTGCCCGAGTTGATCGAATACCTGAAGGGCAATTCCGACAAGACCATCTGCGCCACGCAAGGCAACGGCACGACCTCGCATCTGAGCTCGGAGCTGTTTCAGCTGATGGCAAAGGTGACGTTGCGGCACATTCCGTATCGCGGTTCGGCGCCGGCGCTGCAGGGTCTCGTCGCCGGCGACGTCGACGTCATGTTCGACAATCTCGGCGTCTCACTGGCGCTGGTTCAGGCCGGCAAGCTGAAACTGCTCGCGGTGGCCTCATCCGATCGTCTGCCGGCGCTACCGAATGTGCCGACGATGGCCGAAACGCTTCCGGGTTTTGAAGCGGTCGCCTGGTACGGCATCGTGGCGCCGCCCAAGACTCCGAAAAACATCGTCGACAAGATCAATGCCGATGTGAACGAGGCGTTACGCCAGCCCGCGGTGCAGGAACAACTCAAGAAGCTGTCCGCCGTCATTTTTGGCGGCTCGGTCGACAAATCGTCCAAATACATGCGCGAGGAAGTCGACCGATGGGCGGCGGTGATCAAGTCGGCCAATATCGAGCTGCAGTAGTCGCGGCCTTAGTTGATCTCGATCCGCCGCGTGCCGGTTGAACGCCGCCGTGCACGTGCTAGATTATGCATGCCATGATGATCCGTACCTCCCATATCGCTTCTGTCTTCTTTCCCGCGCGCTGACCGCGTTGCCCGCTCAGGCGGGCGGAAGTTTCCGACAGAAATAGCCCGGCCGCTCCTGCTTCGCGCAGGCCACGGTCGTTTGCCCAGCGATTAAGAGGATTCTCATGCCTACCAGCAAACCAGCGCGCGCGCTCAGCGACGCGCAGATCGAGCAATTCATTCAAGACGGCTTCGTCCGGATCGATCGCGCCTTTCCGCGCGAGCTTGCCGAGCAGGGTCGCGCCACCCTGTGGCGCGATCTGCCCTGCGACCCCGACGACCCCGCAACCTGGACGCGGCCGGTGGTCCACCTCGGCTATTACAGCGACGACCCCTTCAGGAAAGCCGTCAACAGCCCGCTGCTTCATACGGCCTTCGACCAGTTCGTCGGAAAGGGACGCTGGTGGCCGCGAGCCGACCTCGGCACCTTCCCCGTGCGATTTCCGAGTCCGCACGATCCCGGCGACGCCGGCTGGCATGTCGATCTGAGCTTCCCCGGCGAAGACAAACCCATCGACAGCAATGATTACTCCGCATGGCGGGTCAATGTGACGTCGCGCGGACGTGCGCTGCTGATGCTGTTCCTGTTCTCCGATGTGGGGGAAGCCGACGCGCCCACCCGAATAAGGCCGGGCTCGCATCTGGACATGGCGCGCTTTCTCGAACCGGCGGGCGAGGCCGGCATGTCGCATTTCAGGCTGGACGAAATGGGAAGCGGCCGGCCCGAGATGCAGGCGACCGGCGATGCCGGCACGGTCTATCTGTGCCACCCGTTCCTCGTTCACGCCGCGCAAATGCACCGGGGATCCGCGCCGCGTTTCATGGCGCAGCCGCCGCTGCACCCGTCTCAGCCGTTCAGGCTCGATCGAGCGGACGGCGATTATTCGCCGGTTGAGCGGGCCATCCGGCTAGCCTTGCGAGCGCGCGGATAACAAGAGCCGGAAATGGAAGCTGGAGCGGGGTCACCAACGAGGGGGTGTCCCCACTCTATCTCTTTGATTTGCGCATGATCTCCGCGCAAACGCGTTCCGCGTTTGTCGCGAGGGAAAACCGGTACCCACTTTTCCGGATCATGCTCTAGTTGATCCCGATGCGCGTGTTGCGCGAACCGGTGCGCCGGAACAGGGCAAACAACGCCGCAATAGCGGTTGCAGCGCCTGTCTCCCATTGCCAATTTCATGCTACGTTTTTCGTGAATAGAGTGATCCGATGACACCTCGCCTGATTCTGATCCCCCTTCTGACCTTGATGATCGCCGCTAGCGTCGCGAGCGCATGGGCGCAGGACAAGGGCACGGTCCATCCAAAACCGCTGCCGCCGCTGGCCAACCCGAACGATCCCAACATCGCCGCCAAGGAGCTGTTCGGCCGCAAGATGCTGCCGGCGGCGATGCCGACGCGGGTGCACGGGTTCTATGCCCATGGCTGCATCGCGGGCGCGGAAGGGTTGCCGATCAACGGCGACAATTGGCAGGTGATGCGGCTATCGCGCAATCGCTACTGGGGCCATCCCGACCTGGTCGCGCTGGTCAAGCGGCTCGCCGCAAGAGCGCGCAAGGATGCCGGCTGGCCGGGCATACTGGTCGGCGACATGTCGCAGCCGCGCGGCGGGCCGATGTTTACCGGACACGCCAGCCATCAGGTCGGGCTCGACGCCGACATCTGGCTGACGCCGATGCCGGGCCGACAATTGTCGCGCAACGAGCGCGAGGAGATGTCGGCCGTGATGATGGTGCGCGCCGACCGGCTCGACATCGATCCGCACGCCTGGACGCCGACGCATCTTGCGGTGATCCGCGCCGCCGCGCTGGAGCCCAGTGTGCAACGCATCTTCGTCAATGCCGCGATCAAGAAGGCGCTGTGCCGCGAGGCCAAAGGCGATCGATACTGGCTGCACAAGGTGCGGCCGATGTACGGCCATGACTATCACTTCCACATCCGCATGAGATGCCCGCCCGGCGCCGGCGAATGCGAAAGCCAGCCGGAACCGAACGACGGCGAAGGCTGCAGCACCGGCGATCTCGCCTACTGGTTCAGCGATGCGGTGCTGCATCCGAAGCCGCCCAAGGTGCCGCCGAAGCCGAAGCCGCCGATGACGATGGCTGAGCTGCCGCCGGTCTGCAAAACCGTATTGCACGCGCCGGACGCAAAGCCCTGACCACAAATCAACTCTGCAGGAGAATGATGATGAAGATTTGGCCCCTGATTGCTTCGATTGCCTTCGTCACCAGCGTACACGCACAAACTCCATATGCCGGGATGCAAGGCCGTTCGATCAAGGCGCTTTCCGATCAGCAGATCGCAGACCTCAACGCCGGCCGCGGCATGGGTCTGGCGCTCGCCGCCGAGCTGAACGGCTATCCGGGTCCGTCACACGTCCTTGAACTTGCCGACAAGCTCAACCTTACGGCCGATCAACGCGCCAGCATGCAACGCCTGTTCGATGCGATGAAGGACGAGGCGATGCCGCTGGGCTCGAAGCTGATCGAACAGGAGGCCGAGCTGGACAGGCAGTTTGCAAGCCGAACCGTCACGCCGGAAAGCCTGAAGGCGTCCACGGCGGCCGTTGCGGCGACGCAGGGGATACTGCGCGAGACCCATTTGAAGTATCATTTGTCGACCGGAAGCATTTTGACGCCGGCGCAGATGACGAAGTATGCGGAATTGCGCGGTTACGGCGGGGGTCACAAGCGTCAGCATCACCATTGACAGGCCAGCGGCTTCAAAACCTGTGCCTGAGCCACCTTTACCTCGACTGCGATCCAGTCGAGCGAGTAATGATTCGCTCCACCGCCTGATCTGAAAGGTCTAGCGCCTCAACTACTCGTTGGTTCGCGGGGGCTTTCATCAGTTCTGCGGGCGTCCCGACTTGCAGGGTTTCGCCCTTGTCGATGACGCACATTCGATCCGCCAAGGCTGCCGCTTCATCCAGGTCATGTGTGACCATAACGATCGGGATTTGCATGACCTTTCGTAGCTCCGCGAGTTCGTCGCGAAGCTTGCGTCGGGTGCGACGATCAACAGCGGAGAAGGGCTCGTCCATAAGCAACACTGCAGGACTACGTGCCAGTGCGCGAGCAACGGCCACGCGCTGCTGTTCTCCTCCAGACAACGAAGCGGGATATCGCTCATCGAATCCTTTAAGGTGCACAAGAGACAGCAGGTCTTGCGCTCTCGCGTCTCGCTCCGCCTTCGGGCTCCGTCCCAGCGCGGTAGCCACATTTCGAAGCACGGTCATATGCGGGAACAGGGCGTAGCCCTGAAACACCAAACCAACCGGACGCTCGTGCGGCTGGACATGCACGCCGTTCGCAGCATCAAACCAAACATTGCCTTGGCAACTAACACGTCCCTCGCGAGGCTTGTAGAGACCGGCGATTGAACGAAGAACTGTGGTCTTGCCGGCCCCCGACGGCCCCACCAAGGCGAGTAGCTGATTTGGCGCACAAGAGAACTCTACATCAAGGGGGATCGGCCCCTCCTGACGCAACCGAACTTGCAATCCGCTGTCACGCATAGCGACGTCCGATCCGAGCAGATAGAAAGTAAGTGAGCGAAAGCGCAAGTAACGAGAGCGCAAGCAGCAACACCGACATGATACCCGCTGAGTTGTTATCGAATGCCTGAACTCGATCGTAGATGGCAACCGCAACAGTTCTGGTCTCGCCCGTGATATTGCCCCCGACCATGAGCACTACTCCGAACTCCCCGAGCGTATGGGCGAATGCGAGCACCATACCGGTCACGATTCCCGGCCAAGCCAGCGGAAGATCGATCGTGAGAAATACTCGCCATGGCGAAAGCCCCGAACAGGCGGCGGCTTCTCGTATCTCGACCGCAATAGCCTCGAACCCTCGTTGCATAGGCTGCACGACGAAGGGAATGTTTGCGATCAACGAAGCAAGTAACAGGCCTTCGAAGCTGAATGCGAGCGGATGACCGCTGATGCCTTGCCAGAGCTGTCCCAAGGGAGAATTACCGCCAAAGGCCACCAACAGATAGTAGCCAAGAACGGTCGGCGGCAAGACCAGCGGCAACGCCAACAATGCCTCAACAAAACCCTTGCCCTGGAATCGATTGAAGGCGAGTGCCCGGCCGCAGACGATCCCCAACGGCAGAAGGACGAGCACCGTCAAAGCTCCCAGTTTGAGCGATACAGCAAGGGCCGACCAATCCATATCTAGGACGCTTCACCGGGCAGGATGAACCCAAACTTGCGGAATATTACACGGGCTGCTGGCATCTGGACGTAGCGATAAAATTCCTTGGCTACAGGGGTCGCGTTGTTCATCAAGACCATCCGCTGTCGCAACGGCTGATGCCATTCGGCAGGAATTAGAACAAATGAGCCGAGCGAGCTGACAGCCGGCGCAAGTGCGAGCGAATAGGCGAAGATGCCGCCTTGCGATGCCCCCGACGTCGCGAACTGTGCGGCTTGTGAAACGTTCTCGCCCAACACGAGCTTTGGCTTGATCACATCCCACAGACCTCGGTTTCTCAACGCCTGTTCGGCGGCGCGGCCGTAGGGAGCGTGCTCGGGATTAGCAATTGCAAATTTCTGCATGCGACCGTCTACGATTGCTGCGCGAACGTCATCGAGCTGGCCGTCTGCCCTGACGGGAGAGCCCCTCGGAACGAAGAGCACAATGCGGCCCTCTGCGTAGAGGGTGCCACGATCCATTGTCTTGCCTGCGTCGGCGAGCTGAAAAACAAAACCTTCGTCAGCCGACATAAACATTTCGAATGGCGCACCCTGTTGCAACTGTCGCGTGAAGTTGCCCGATGAACCAAAGTTGAGTCGCACCTCCTGGTGAGTCTCGGCTTTGAATTTGGCGGCGACCTCCTCAAGTGCAAACTTGAGGTCCGACGCGGCAGCGATTGTTGGGGTCTCTTGCGCGTGAACTCCGCTGACGGCAATCGTCCCAAACAGGATCATCAGAAGGCGTGAAAGGAAGTGAGGCATGATGGCTCCCTGCGCAAGAGCGCGTAGCAAGTCACTCGACGGGGATTGAGCGCGCTCGTTGCCATCGTAACGAGGCAGCACGGCGGCTTACGGCTCACCGTGCGGATGCGGCAATCCTAGCACATAAAAACGGAAGTGCGAGAGACAAGTTGATCGGTTTGAGTACCGCTCGCTCCGCGACCTCATGATTGGCGTCAAGGTGCTGGCCCAGCGGGCCAACACGCAGCGAGCACAGCCATGCTCATTCTGGAACGACGCGCACCGCGCCGCGGGCCGCACTGGTGGTCAGCGCCGCGTAGGCCTTGAGCGCCATCGTCACCTTGCGGCTGCGCTTCTTGGCGGGCTTCCACGCCTCCGCGCCGCGGGCCAGCATGGCTTCGCGGCGCTTTGCCAGCGTGCCGTCATCGACCACGAGGCTGATCGAACGCGCGGGGATGTCGATCTTGATAAGGTCGCCCTCTTCCACCAGGCCGATCAACCCGCCTTCGGCGGCTTCCGGCGAGAGATGCCCGATCGACAGGCCTGACGAGCCGCCGGAGAAGCGGCCATCGGTGACCAGTGCACAGACTTTTCCAAGGCCCTTCGATTTGAGGTAGCTGGTCGGATAGAGCATCTCCTGCATGCCGGGGCCACCGCGCGGGCCTTCATAGCGGACCACGACGACATCGCCGGCCTTGATCTTGTTGCCGAGAATTCCTTCGACTGCGGCGTCCTGACTTTCGAACACCCGTGCCGGTCCCTCGAACTTCAAAATGCTCTCATCGACGCCCGCGGTCTTCACGATGCAGCCATCGAGCGCGAGATTGCCTGACAGCACTGCGAGGCCGCCGTCTTTCGAATAGGCATGCTCGGCGTCGCGGACGCAGCCTGTGGCGCGGTCGGTATCGAGCTCTTCGAACCGGCGCTCCTGGCTGAACGCCACCTGCGTGGGCACATTGCCGGGCGCGGCCATGAAGAATTTGCGGACGCTCTCACTCCTGGTCTGCTTGATATCCCAGCGGCTCAGCGCATCTTCCAGCGACTTGCTGTGAACCATCGGCAGGCCGCGGTTGAGCAGGCCGGCGCGGTCGAGCTCGCCGAGGATGGCCATGATGCCGCCGGCGCGGTGAACGTCCTCCATGTGCACGTCCGGCACCGACGGCGCCACCTTGCATAGCACCGGCACCCGCCGCGACAGGCGGTCGATATCCTGCATCGTGAACGGCACCTGCCCTTCATAGGCTGCCGCCAGCAGATGCAGCACGGTGTTGGTCGAGCCGCCCATGGCGATGTCGAGCGTCATCGCGTTCTCGAATGCCTTGAAGTTTGCGATGTTGCGCGGCAGCGCAGTCTCGTCGTCCTGCTCGTAGTAGCGCCGCGCCAGATCGACGATCAGATGCCCGGCCTCGACGAACAAGCCCTTGCGGTCGGCATGCGTCGCCAGCACCGAGCCATTGCCCGGCAGCGCGAGGCCCAGCGCCTCGGTGAGGCAGTTCATTGAATTGGCCGTGAACATGCCCGAGCACGAGCCGCAGGTCGGACAGGCCGAGCGCTCGATCACTTCCACATCGGCGTCGCTGACATTGCTGTCGGCGGCGGCGACCATGGCGTCGATCAGGTCGACCGCGCGGAGCTTGCCCTTGATGTTGACCTTGCCCGACTCCATCGGGCCGCCCGAGACGAACACGGTCGGGATGTTGATCCGCAATGCGGCCATCAGCATGCCGGGCGTGATCTTGTCGCAGTTCGAGATGCATACCATGGCGTCGGCGCAATGCGCGTTGACCATGTACTCGACGCTGTCGGCGATGATCTCGCGCGACGGCAGGCTGTAGAGCATGCCGTCATGGCCCATGGCGATGCCGTCATCGACCGCGATGGTGTTGAATTCCTTGGCGACGCCGCCGGCCGTTTCGATTTCGCGCGCGACGAGCTGGCCGAGATCCTTCAGGTGCACGTGGCCGGGCACGAACTGGGTGAAGGAATTGACCACGGCAATGATCGGCTTGCCAAAGTCCTCGTTCTTCATGCCGGTGGCGCGCCAGAGGCCGCGGGCGCCCGCCATGTTGCGGCCGTGGGTCGTGGTTCGGGAGCGGTAGGCGGGCATGATCTGTCCTTTGGGAAGCGGGAAAGGCGTCTTTTAGACGGTGAGCTCTCTCGATAAAAGCGCCTTGGCGCAAGGTCGCCATGCGCGAGCCCACCCAAAACGGGACAGGGTGCAGATGCCCCTGCCCCGCCACCGCTAGACGACCTCGCGTGCGCGCAGTTCCGCGATCGCCTCCGCGTCATAGCCGAGCGAGGCCAGCACCTCCTCGGTGTGGGCGCTGAGCGCGGGCGCCATGCGGTCGAGGCGGCCGCCGCCATGGGCGAGCTGGAACCCGCTGCCGGCAAAGCGCAGGCGTCCATAGGGCGTATCGATCTCCTGAATGGCGCCGCGCGCGGCGATCTGCGGGTGATCGATGACTTCCTCGACCTTCCAGATGCTGGCACAGGGCGCGCCCGCGGCCTCCAGGATCTTTTCCCACTCGCGCGGGTCCTTTTTCGAGAGCGCCTCCTCGATGACGGCGCGCAACGCCTTCTCGTTCTCCTGGCGGGCGAACCAGTCGACGAAGCGGGGATCTTCCAGCGCATCGGCACGGCCAAGCGCAGTCATCAATGCGATGTATTGCTTTTCGCTGTTGACGGCCAACAGCAGATAGCCGTCGCCGGCCTTGAACAGGTTGGCGGTGGGCCGGCGGCTCACCGCCTGGTTGCCGGAGAGCTGCTGGCGATGGCCGGCAACCGAGTAGTCTGCGACCTGCCCGGACAGGAACGCCAGCGTCGCCTCCAGCATGGAGACATCGACCATTTGCCCCTTACCGGTATGGGTGCGCTGGAACAGCGCGCTCGATACGCCGAAGGCAGCGGTGGAGCCTGACAGGACGTCGCAGATCGCAAAGCCCGCGCGCGTCGGCCCGGTCTCGACGTGGCCGGTGATGGACATGATGCCTGAGAGAGCCTGGATCTTGCCGTCATAGCCGGCGCCCAGCCGTTCCGGGCCGGTCTGGCCGAAGCCCGAGATGGCGCAATAGATCAGCCGCGGATTGATCGCCGAAAGCGCGGCGTAGCCGATGCCGAGCTTGTCCATCACGCCGGGGCGAAAGTTCTCCATCACCACGTCGGCTTGGGTTACGAGCTGCTTGACGATGGCGATCGCCTCCGGCTTCTGCAAATCCAAGGTGAGGCTGCGCTTGTTGCCGTTGATCGCCTGCCAGCCCGGCGCTAGCCCGCGCTCGGCCCATTCGCGGCTCAGCGGCGTGCGGCGCATGTCCTCGCCTTCGCGCCGCTCCACCTTGATGACGTCGGCGCCGAGCAGCGCGAGCTGGTAGCTCGCATAAGGGCCAGCCAGCACCTGCGTGAAGTCGAGAATCTTCACGCCTTCGAACGGTCGAGTCAAATGGACGCCCTCCTGCTTCTTTCTTCCCTCTCCCCTTGTGGGAGAGGGTGGCTTCGCGAAGCGAAGACGGGTGAGGGGTTTCTCTCCGCGAGTGCCGAGTGCGCTGTGAGATACCCCTCATCCGACGCGGACTGCGTCCGCGCCACCTTCTCCCACAAGGGGAGAAGGGAAGTAGTGCCAGCCCGCCTCAAGCCGCCCGGTTGCCGCGCGCGATCTCTTTCTGCTTGTCGAACTCGGCGCGGCGCCGCGCCAGCTCTTCCGGGCTCATCTGCGCGATGTTGTTGTAGTCGAGTTTCCAGGAGGCATCCTCGCTCCAGCGCAGCGGCGACTGCATTGTGGTGCGGGAGCCTGCCGCGGACTCCAGGAGGCGCAGCGCCAGTTCGAGCGTTAGCGCTTGAGACTCCACATCCTGCGGCTTGCCGGCGGAGTTGCCGAGCGGAAAATCCGAGAACAGGAAGCGCGGCGCAGCCGCGTATTCGACGATGTCCTTGGCGCAGCCCATGACGACGGTGGCAATGCCATTGGCCTCAAGATGACGCGCCACCAGGGCTGACGTCTGGTGGCAGACCGGACAGTTCGGGACGATGACAGCGACATCGACCTTGTCGGCCTGGCAGCGGGCGAGAATATCCGGCGCGTCGACATCGATGGTGACGCGGTGGCTGCGATTGGTCGGCGCACCGAAGAAGCGCGGCGTGACCTCACCGATCCGCCCGGCGGCCGCCGCCTTCAGGAGTTGCGGCAGCGGAAACCAGGTGCCGCTGTCGGTGGCCGTGGTGTGCTTGCGGTCGTAGCCGATGTGCGAGATCCGCAAATCGTGCTGCTTGGCGGTGTCGCCGTCATAGACCTGGTAGAACTTGGCGCTGCCGTTGTAGGCCGCGCCGGGCCCCTGATCGCCCTTGGTGGGATCATACTTCGCGGCAGTGGTGATGATGGTCACGCGCGATTGCGCGAGCGGCTTTTTCAGCGGCTGGAACGGCGCATCGATATAGTGCGCCCAGCGATAGGGCGTGGTGTAGCCGATCGCCGCATAATAATCGCGGGTCCGCTGCATATAGGGAATCGCGGCATCGTAGTCGGGCGCGAAGCCGAGCTGGTCGTCGAGGGGGCTGGACATTGTTGTGTCTCCTTGCGTTTCCACCGGGCGGCCGCTGGTCGGCCTGCGACCAGACTAGAGATAGTCCGCTGATTGCTCAACCGTCGAAATAGTCGCTCAGAACCTGCGACCAGCGCTGTGGTCTCTTCTCCCTCGCCCCGCTCTTCGCGGGGTCGAGACGAGCGAAGCTCGCTCTTAGAGGGTTGGGGTGAGGGGTCTCTCCACACGCACGACGCCAATCGATAGACCTGTACCCCCTCACCCGAAATTCGCGCTTCGCGCAAATTTCGACCTCTCCCCGCAAGCGGGGCGAGGTGAAGAAAGCTGAAGAACGAAGCTAACTCGGTCTAGGGTGACCGGACTGAAATTCCCGACGCTGCTGGAATGACAGTGCACCAAACTTGCTGCGAGTTAAGTGCATTGTTCACCGCAAATCCCATAGCGACTGTCGTCCGGCCCACCGGAAGCGGACAACGCGTACCAGATTTGTTCGTATTCGTTAAGCAGCGTTACTGCGTTCGACGTGCTGCGCCAGTTTCTCAAGGGTCTGATAACCGAATTCGACCGCGCCGAATCCGATCCCCGCGTCGCGCTGAGCCTTCGTCGGATGCAACTGCCGCAAAGTGATGACGGTCTTGCCATCGCTCTGCTCATCGAACGTGATGGTGGTGCGGAATATGCCAGGATCGTTGTCTTTGTCGGCGCCATGATCGATCTCGATCAGGTGCGGCCTCTCGATGCGCCGGAATTGCATCCGATTCGTATATCGCTTGCCGTCGGGAGCGATCATATCGAACCGCCATTCGCCGTTGACGCGAATATCCATTGACTTTGTCTCGACCCTAAAACCAGCCGGACCAAACCATTGGGGGAGATGGCGCGGATCAACCCAGGCGGAGAAAACCAACTCTCGTGGCGCGTTGATCACGCGCGAGAGGACGATCTCTCGATCGAGCGCCCAAGTGGACAGGGGCGTTTCATTTTGACTTGCGTTTGCGGGCATTAGAGTTTTCCTCTTTCTTCAGTTTCTCAACGTACATTTCCAGTCGATCCAGTCGTTGCTCCCAGATCTCCCTTTGGGCCGCCAACCAAACCTCGACGGTTGCGAGAGCTTTCGTCTGCAATGAGCACATCCTGACGCGACCGGTCTTCTCGGACGCAACGAGGCCGCTGCTCTCTAGAATGCGGATGTGTTTCATCAGGCTCGGCAGCGCCATTTCGAACGGCTTCGCCAGCTCTCCGACGGATGCCTCGCCATCACATAGTCGCATGACGATCGCACGACGGGTCGCGTCGGACAGGGCCCCGAAAACGTGGTCGAGTTGCATTGATTTGTTAGCCATAAAGCTAACTATAGTGGAGACACAAACGTGTGTCAATAAAAGTTAGCCATACGGCTAACTAATGGATAGTGAGCACAGCGAGCAGGTGCAGACCGCGCTCGACACAGCGGCCGCCTGATAAAGCCTAATATCCGTCCGGCGGTGCGATATCTAGAAAGAGCCTGCCCGGGCCTCGAACGGTGCGCGCCGCGGGCTGTACGCGCCAGCTTGTCCAAAGCTTCTCGTCCGATGTGCAGTACAAGAGGTATTCGCCGGGGTTGCGCGACGATTCGCGTCCCGCGGCCTGACTGCAGGCAGAGACTTTGTTTAGAGTGAGGACGTCCCTGATCTCTTGCGTAACCTCCAGCCAGGGACCGGGAAATCGCTCCGATGGCAACCGCATCGGACGAGCATCGGCCGTGCCAAGCAAACACGTCAGACCCAACAGCGCCAAGCTGCAATGATAAGCCGCTCGGAGTGGCTTGCGCGGAATTGATTCCATCATCGCTGCTCCTTTTCCGCCGTCGGTGGACGCTCGGTTGCACGCTTTGGTATTTGGCGACTTATGCTGGGAACTGCTCGCCCGGACGCGTTCTGTTTCGGAAACTCAGCGATGACCGAGCGCTGCGGCCTCATCGACCCCGCCGACCACCTTCGCCAATGCCGCTTCATTGGACCGCACGAACAAGAAGCGGGACGTCACGGGTATTCCTGCGTCGGCGCTGCCATCTCGGCCGATGAGGACTAATCCCGCTCCGCCATTAGCCAAGGTTAGAATGACAGGCTCGCCCTTCCACGTTTTGATCGGCTCCATTGCGATGAGAAATTCGCCCATCGGCTGGTCAAAAAATTGGAGCCTGAGTTGCGGAGCGACCTCTGCTGCCGCAAGTCCGAAACCCAATTGTTGAGCCCGCGCATAAATGTCCGCCAGCCGCGCAGTACCGGTCTGAAAGCCGAGTTCGGCCGCCGACACCGCAAAAAGCTCCACGCTTGCTTTCGCAGTGCCGACGGTAAAAGCCGGTCGAGCGAGAATTTCCTCGGCCAAGCCTCCGATGCTGCAGCCTGCTGCATCCAGCGCGTTAAGGAGAGCAAACGAATTTGCAAACGTCCCTACTGTAATCGTTCTCCACACCGGAACAGCGAAGGCGGATTTGACTAGAATCGGCGGAGTATTGGCTGAGGGAGCTTTCCTGAGCGTCAAGTGGTTCTGCAGGACGTCTCGCGCCGTGCATTGAGCACTGGCTTCGCTCGCGAAGAGGACGATGCACGCGGTGCAGAGCATCGCAACAAGGAGAATACCGCCACTTTGTCCTCGTATAGAACAATGCGGTATGGCGTGGTAACCGCTTTCCTTGCCAGCAGTTCGGTCCATAGCGACCTACTTGCGCATGTTATAGCGCGTGCCAATGCAATCCGACAGTTGCTTCAGTATGATCCGCCCGCTGGTTCGCGGCAGGGCAAGCCTGTTATTCAAGAATAAGCGTTTGGGTCTCACTGCAATCTGAGTTCTCGAACGACCAGGTTGAGAACAGCGCGCCGTTTTCAAAACGGATGCGGAACCGACGCGACATCGGATCAAAGGATACTGCGGTGGCGCTTTGCGGTATGTGAACTAGTTTACATCCACTCAAAACGTTTCCTTGCCGGTATGTCGCTTATTGTGAAGGTTTTCGGATGCCGGCCCCATGACGGTGGGGCAGCGCGCACGGGGCCGGCGTCCGCAAACCTCGAACGCTTGCTACGTGCTGTAGGTCACACGTGAACGCCGGTTCATAAAAATCCCTCGAACTTTCTCCTTATCGGGCGCGTCTTACAGGCATGTCAGGCAATCACGCCTGGAATGGAGAACACGAATGTTTCGCAAGATTTCCCTCGCTGCTGTCGCGGCTCTCGCTCTGACCACGGCTGCGGTTGCGCCGGCGTCGGCCGGCGGCGGGCACGGTGGTCATGGCGGACACGGTGGTCATGGTGGGCATGGTGGCCACGGTCACGGTATGCATCACGGCCATGGTCATCATGGCCATCACGGTCACTGGGGCCATCGCCACTTCGGGCCGTCATTCTATGTCGGCGGAAGCTGCTACAAGACTATCTTCACCAAGTATGGTCCGCGCACTGTGAACGTCTGCGCTCCCGACATCTATTGATGGCGCATAGCACATGAATGGAAAGGCCTCGGCCGACGGCTGGGGCCTTTCCTCATTCAAACCCCCGCTACCGACGCCCATATCTCCGCCAGCTTGCGCCTGAACGCCTGCCGGCGCGTCAGCGGCACGGCCTTTTCCTCATCCTCGGGCAGCCGCAGGCCGACCACGTTGACCCGCCCGCCACCGATGCTGCGTGCGACCAGCACAATGGGATCCAGCACCAGCTCAGCGCCTTCCTTCGGCGCATGGTCGAGATGAATGTCGAAGTAATCCGATAGCGTCAGTTTCGCCTGTTCTTCCCCGACGGCGACGCCGTAGATCTCGGCCAGTTCGCCGAGCGTGTGTTCGCCCGATACCATGAAGTCGCCGAGCAGATGCGGGTCGGGCGCCGAGCTCGGCGCCATGTCGACGAAGAAGCGATCCAGCGCTTCGGCTTTTTCCGGCGGCGCCAGCAGATAGAGGTAGTCGCCGGCCGCGACCGGATCGGCCTCGACAGGCGAGAGAATCCGCTCGTCGCGGATCACCAGTGTCGGCTTCGACCAGGATGGCAGCAGGCCACGCCGGAAGTAGAGACTCTTCGGCCGTACCGGATAGCCGACCAGTTGCTGTTCGAGCTGGCCCGGCAGATCGAGCTCGACGCGCCGCGGACCGCGGTCGACGCGCGGCAGCGCCACGTGCAGCCACCGCGCCGCCGGCGCCAGCGTCCAGCCCTGCAGCAGCAGCGAGATGACGACTACGACAAAGGCGACGTCGAAATAGAGATAGGCTTTCGACAGCCCGACCAGCATCGGGATCGAGGCGAGAAAGATCGCGACCGCCCCGCGCAGGCCGGTCCATGCGATGAAGACCTTTTCGCGCCAGTTGAACCGGAATGGCATGAGGCACAGCAGCACCGCGAGCGGCCGCGCCACCAGCATCAGCACCAGCGCCACGATCACGGAGGGGCCCACGCTGTCGAGAAGGCGCTGCGGCGACGCCAGCAGGCCCAGCAGAACGAACATCACGATCTGCGCCAGCCAGGTCGCGGCGTCGAGAAACGTCACCACCGAATTATGCGCGCGCGTCGGCCGGTTGCCGATGATGATGCCGGCGAGATAGACCGCGAGAAATCCGGAGGCGTGCGAGATCTGCGCCACGCCGAAGATCACAAGCGCAGCAGTCGTGACAAAGGGCGCGTGCAGGCCTTGCGGCAGCGCCATGCGATTGAGCGCCACCACCACCAGACGGCCACCGATCACGCCGACGATGGCGCCGAGCACGCCTTCGCGCACAAGCTCCAGCACAACATGCGCAGGCGAGCTTTCACCGAGCGAAATGAATTCGACCAGCATCAGGGTGAGAAAGATCGCGAACGGGTCGTTGGTACCGGATTCGGCTTCCAGGGTTGCGCCGACACGGGGGCGCAGGCGCAGGCCCTGGGTGTGAACGAGCAGGAACACCGCCGCGGCATCGGTGGACGCCACCACGGCGCCGACCAGCAGCGCCTCGGTCCAGTTCAGATCGAGCGCGTATTTGGCGGCCGGCGCGGCAACCAGCGCGGTGACCAGTACGCCGACGGTTGCCAGCACCATCGATGGCGCCAGCACAGTACGGATGCTTTGAAACCTGGTTCGCAGGCCGCCGTCGAACAGGATCAGCGCCAGCGCCACCGATCCCACCAGGTAGGTGGTGCGGACGTCATCGAAGGAGAGCTGGCCCGGCCCGGAATCGCCGGCCAGCATGCCGATCAGGAGGAACACCAGCAGCAGCGGCGCCCCGAAGCGCAGCGCGAGCAGGCTCGACAGGATGCCCGCCATCACCAGAACGGCGCCCAGAAAGATGGCGATGCTGACCGAGTCGAGAGAAGCCATGAACCTCCGCAGTAACCTCAACAATCCTGGCAAATACTTGCAATTGCATCCTTATCGTTGCCACAGTTGAACGCCAACCCATTTCTGCGCTAGCGGCAATGTGCCCGATTTTAGGGGCCTGACCTGCCCCCGCGCCTGCTGTGCCGATGGCATCCGCTCGGCGCTTGTGAGAATCTGCCTGCTATTCGCGAATCAACTTTGTCCGGCGGGCCGGACAGCCCAAACGAGATTTGGCCGATGGACCTGAAAGAGATCATCGAGTTCTTGCACGCCAGCGCGCGCTCGCTCGGCGCCGAGGTCACCTCGCCCTGGTTCTATCTGCAATTTGGCCTGATCCTCACCGCCGGCGGCATTGCCTGGGCTAGCGAGGCATCCATTCGCGCCCGCGTCGACATGACCTCGCTTGTGATGCGTTGGCCGGTAGCGCTGCGCCGGTTCGCCCACGTTCTGGTCGGCAGCACCTCCACCGTCGTGTTCGCCATCCTGGTGATCGTGGAGCGCTTCGTGATGGTCCACTCGACCTGGCCGAGCCGCAGCTATTTGCTGGCGGTT
Organism: Bradyrhizobium algeriense; assembly: GCF_003062295.1. Lineage (GTDB taxonomy): Bacteria > Pseudomonadota > Alphaproteobacteria > Rhizobiales > Xanthobacteraceae > Bradyrhizobium > Bradyrhizobium algeriense. Next base: position 400,363 of record NZ_PYCN01000001.1, read on the forward strand.
TCCGCCAAGCTTGCGGTGGCCTGGCTCGTGATCCGGCTGGTGACGTCGGTCATTCGCAACGAGTTCATCGTCAGGCTGGTGTCGCTGTCGGCCTGGCTGGTGGCAGCTCTCAGTGTCATCGGCCAGCTCGAGCCGACGCTGCAGTTGCTGGATTCGGATTCCGTCTCGATCGTTCTCGGCGGCTTGCGGCTGACGCCGCTGGTGCTGATCAAGCTCGGCGCGCTCCTGATCCTGGCGCTATGGCTGACCAACATCGCCAGCAATTTCATTGAAAGCCGGATCAACCGCTCCGCCGACCTCACCCCGTCCATCCAGGTGCTGCTGGTCAAGATGATCCGGATGGGACTGCTGACGGTCGCCGTCATCGTCGCGCTCGGCGCCGTCGGCATCAACCTTTCGGCGCTGGCGGTGTTTTCCGGCGCGGTCGGCGTCGGTATCGGTATCGGCCTGCAGAAGATCGTCGCCAATTTCATCTCAGGGATCATCCTGCTGGCGGACAAATCGGTGAAACCCGGCGATCTCGTCACCATCGGCGACAGCTCGGGCCGGATCAGCGCGATGAAGACACGCTACATCTCGGTCGCCGCCGGCGACGGCCGCGAGTTCCTGATCCCGAACGAGGATCTGGTGACGCAGAAGGTCGTGAACTGGACCTATACCGACAAGAACACGCTGGTGAAGGTGCTGTTCAGCACCAATTACGACGCCGATCCCCGCCTCGTCTGCAAGCTGGCGATCGAGATCGCGGCGGCCGCCCCGCGCGCCATCAAGAACAAGCCGCCGAATTGCATCCTGACCGAATTCGCCGAGGCCGGCATGAAGTTTTCGCTGACCTTCTGGATCGCCGACCCTGATGGCATGGACAACGTAAAGAGCGAGGTGATGCTGGCGCTGTGGGACGCCTTCAAGCGCGAGGGGATCCGTGTTCCCTATCCGGTCCGCGAAATCCGCGTCCGCGGTGCGCTGCCGGTCGAGCAGGTGGTGGAAGTTTCCGGCTAGATGCAAGTCTTTTTTGATGCAAGTCTTTTTAGAGTCTCCGGCACCTTAACCTCGACTTGCCGCAGACCGCTCCGATCACTAAATTAGCCCATTAAACCAATCGTTCCCGTTCCTCCGAAGCATGACCGCCCCATGAGCTATATTGAAGCGTCTGACACCTCCTTGCGAAAAACCGGCCAGATCAAACTGCATGGCGCGAGCGGATTCGCCGGCATGCGCAAGGCGGGCGCGCTGGTCGCAAAATGCCTCGACGAACTCACCGACATCGTCAAGGCGGGCGTCCCGACCTCCCGGATCGACGAATTCGTCCGCGACTTCGCCTTCAACCATGGCGCCTATCCGGCGACACTGATGTACCGCGGCTACCGCTATTCGACCTGCACCTCGATCAATCACGTGGTCTGCCACGGCATGCCCGGCGACCGCGCGCTGAAGGAAGGCGACATCGTCAATGTCGACGTCACCTTCATCGTCGAAGGCTGGTACGGCGATTCCAGCCGCATGTATGTGATCGGCCCGATCGCCCGCAAGGCCGAGCGGCTGATCGAGGTCACCTATGAGGCCATGATGCGCGGCATCGCCGCGGTGAAGCCCGGCGCCACCACCGGCGACATCGGCCACGCCATCCAGAGTTTCGTCGAGCCGCAGGGCATGAGCGTGGTGCGCGATTTCTGCGGCCATGGGCTGGGACGCATGTTCCATGACGAGCCGAACATCATCCATATCGGCCGGCCCGGCGAGGGCGTGATGCTGAAGCCCGGCATGTTCTTCACCATCGAGCCGATGATCAATCTCGGCAAGCCGCATGTAAAAATCCTGTCCGACGGCTGGACCGCGGTGACGCGCGACCGTTCGCTGTCGGCACAGTTCGAGCATTCGGTCGGCGTGACCGCGACCGGCGTCGAAATCTTCACGCTGTCGCAACGCAACGGCGAGAAGCCGCTGACTCCGGCATAGTTGGGCTCCGGCATAATTGGACCGGAGCCTGGCTCCACCCCGGACGATTCAGTTATTGGTAACCGCACGGGTTCGCAGGCAGGGCCGCGCGAGCAAACTCATCGCGGCTTGTTGCGCGCGGGAATCGAAACATTGGCCAGGTGCGGCGCGCCGTTCGGAAGGCTGTCGAACAAGATCACAATCTGCGCCTTGTCCCCCGTCATATCGAGAACCGTCACGCCCTCGGCCTTGCCTGTTTTCATCTCGCCGTCGACTTGCCCTGTCACCGCCGCGAGCGGCCCGATCCGCGTCACCTTGTCTTTGGCCGGATCGACGACAAAGAGCTTGAACGGGACTTCCGGCCCATGGGCCGCGCCGGCGACGACGAGCAGACGCTTGTCGGGCAATGGCGCGAGGTCGCGGATTCCCAGCCCATCAAGATCGATCGGAACGACTTCGGGCTTGGCTTTGCTTCGTTTATTTCCGGCCTTGAACAGGTCGGCGATATCGCCGGATACCAGATAAGCGGTTTTGTTCTTGCGCACAGGTCCCCGCAAGCCGAACCAGATCGTGTCGCCCTGCACCGCGACGCCTTCGATGTTCAATCCGTCAGCGGATTCCAGATCCTTGCCGAAAAATGCCGCCGCCTTGCCGGCGCGTTGCAACAGATCCGAGACGCGATAGGTGGTCTCAACCGCTTGCGCGAAGTTTTCGCGCGCCAGCGGCCTGCCGGCGCGATCGACCGGTTGTCCCTGCCGATCGACCCGCACCCGCGCGAGGATAAAGGAAGACAGCCGGAACTTGCCTCTGGAGCGTCCGCATCCGTGCGAACCGACGACGTAAAAATAGGGCTCGGCATAAGCGACCCCTTCACCGTCCAGATCCCTAAAATCATCCGCTTTCTCGCAGGTCTCATCCGGTGGGCGTCCGAACGTCCGTGAGTCCGGCGCGCTGCCGATCAACGGCACAGGGTCTCCGACGACCATGCGATCGTCCTGGATCGTGGCGAACTGCGCGTTCTTGTTCTCGTCGTTGACCAGCAGGCACTTTCGCGGCGTGCCTTCCGGCAGGCAAGCCATCCCGCTGATGTCGGTCGCGGCCGCGCCTTCACTGACCGCAAAGTCACCCCGGATCGTTATTCGCTTGAGAGGGATGGACGAGGTCTGTTGCGCCTCAGAGCTGCCACCAATGCAGCCCAGCAAGCCCATGGTGACGAGGGCGAAACGTACCGAACGCATTTCTCTTTCCTCAAGACAAGCGTGCCGATAAAATGCACTGCAACCCATCATTGCATCCGTCACAATTCGTTGCAACAGGGAGCTGACGGTGACGACGATAGAACGGGGAGCGAAACTTGTTGCGACCTACCTCATCGCATGCGCCGCTTTCTTCGCAGGCCAAGGCAACGCGGCCGAGGACCCCCTGTTCGTAAGCAAGAGGATCACGCCGCAGGGCGAGTATACTCCCGGCATCGAAGGTCCCGCGGTCGACGCATCCGGCAACCTCTACGTTGTCAATTTTCAACAGAGCGGCAGTATCGGCAAGGTCGCGGCGGGCGCCTCGCAATCCCAGCTCTTCGCATTGCTTCCTGTGGGCAGCATCGGTAACGGCATTCGTTTCGATCGCGGCGGGCGGATGTACGTCGCTGATTTCAAGAAGCACAATGTCTGGGTCATTGAACGCGGCGAAACCACGCCGCAGGTCTATTTTCATTCCGATCGGTTCAATCAGCCAAACGACCTGGCGATCGCGGCGGACGGTACGCTCTATGCCAGCGACCCGCAATTTGCATCGCCCGCGGGCGGCCAGATCTGGCGCATTACCCGCGGCGCGGACGGCAAGGGTCGCGGCGAAGTGATGTCCAGCACAAGGCGCCTCGGCGTGACCAACGGGATCGATCTGAGCCCGGACGGCGCGACGCTTTACGTCAGCGAGTCGAATTCGCGGCAGGTATGGGCCTATCGCCTCGACGGCAACAAATTGCTCGACCCGCGGCTGGTCAGGGGTTTTGCGGATTTCGAGGTCGACGGCCTGCGTACCGACGTCGACGGCCGGATTTATCTCGCGCGGCTTTCGGCCGGTAAAATCGCCATCATCGGCGCCGATGGATCGCTCCAGCGCGAGGTGCCCCTGAACGGAAAACAGCCGACCAACCTCACCTTTGGCGGTCCTGACGGCAAAACCGTATTCGTGACCCAGAAGGAAGGCCGCTTCATCGAGGCGTTCCGCGTCGACCGCCCTGGCCGCGAGCCATGCCTGCAAGTGCCCGGTAGGTGCCGAGACGCGGACAGCCGCCGCTAGCGTAGCCCGGGTGGAGCGCAGCGTAACCCGGGGATCCAACACGTGGACAGGCCGGCCCCGGATTGCGCTTCGCTCCATCCGGGCTACGAAACTCCCGCCGCCCGCCTGTCATTGAGCCGGAATCGCACCGGAATATCCTGGGTTGTGCGGGGTAGCATGTAGCGTGAGCCCTTCGGAACAGAAGGGCCAGGCGGGCTTAAGGATCAACAAAAGGGAGCAAGGGCAATGTTCGAGATTTCACGTCGCGATCTGGTCCTCGGGAGCACGGGGGCAGCGCTCGTTTTCGGCCTCAAGGGACCGGTTTCATTCATCGGCGCGGCGCATGCGCAGCGCGCCGCGGACAGCCTCAAATACAAGGTCGGCGACATCGAGGTCTTCAGCCTGCATGACGGCAGCATCGAGCGGGTTCTGGCTGACGGCTTCGTCAAGAACGCCTCGCTCGACGACGTCAAGAAGGCTTTGACCGCCAGCGGGATCGGCCCGGACAAGTTCGATAACCCGTTCACGGTCACCGCGATCCGGACCGGCGGCAAGGTCGTGCTGTTCGACACCGGCTTCGGCGGCAACGGCCCGCCGACGGTCGGCAAGCTCGCCGACAACATGAAGGCGGCCGGCCTCGACCCGGCGGCCGTCTCCACGGTGGTGATCTCGCATTTCCACCCCGATCACATCTCGGGCCTGTGGGTGAAAGAGACCAATGCGCAGGTGTTTCCGAATGCGGAAATCCTGATGCCCGAGGTGGAATACAAGTTCTGGAACGACCCGGCGCTGGTGGAGAAGCTCCCGGAGGCTGCCCGCGGCAATGTGCGGCGCATTCAGTCCACCTTCCCGACCTGGAAGAACATCAAGCAATATGCCGACGGCGCCGAACTGGTCCCCGGCGTGCGCGCCATTGCCACGCCCGGCCACACCGTCGGCCACATGTCCTTCCTGGTAGCATCGGGTGGGCAGCAGCTGTTCATCCAGAGCGACGTCACCGGTATCCATCAGTTGTTCGTCAAGAATCCCGGCTGGTTCTCGATGTTCGACACGGATGGCCCGAAGGCGGAAGCCACGCGGCGCGCGTTCTTCGATCGCGTCATTGCCGAAAAGGGCATGATCGCCGGCTATCATTTCGGTTTCCCGAACGTCGGCACGCTGTCGAAGGACGGCAACGGCTATGCGTTCGCAGCCGTGAAGGCCTGATAGCGCGGCCGGTTTGAAACTACCGAAGGCGCCGTGCTTCGCGCGGCGCCTTTTCCTCTATCCGAAATCGAACGCTCTATCTTTTTGTTTGAGCATGATCTTTTCGGAAAAACCGGTGTCCACTTTTCCGGATCATGCTCTGGCCTGACACTTCAGAGTTGCAAAAGCTGACCAGCACGGCAATTGTTAGTGCCGATGCCCGCCAAGACCAGTGATACACCAGATCAACCCACCGAGACGCCGCATTATCACGGCCACCGTGAACGGCTGCGCGAGCGGTTTTACAGTGCCGGGCCGGAGGCGCTGAGCGACTATGAATTGCTGGAGATGGCGCTGTTTCCCGCTTTGCCCCGGCGCGACACCAAGCCGCTGGCGAAAGCGCTGTTGAAAAAATTCGGCTCGTTCGCCGAAGTCATTCATGCGCCGGTCGCCCGCCTGCGCGAGATCGATGGCATCGGCGAGGCCTCGATCCACCAGATCAAGCTGCTCGCCGCGGCGGCGAGCCGGGTGGCAAAGGGCGAGATCAAGCGCAAGATCGCGCTATCGTCCTGGAACGACGTGATCGAATACTGCCGGACCGGCATGGCGTTCGCCGACAAGGAGCAGTTTCGCCTGCTGTTCCTCGACAAACGCAACCAGTTGATCGCGGATGAAATTCAGCAGACCGGCACCGTCGACCACACCCCGGTCTATCCGCGCGAGGTGATCAAGCGCGCGCTCGAACTGTCGGCGACCGCGCTGATCCTGGTCCACAACCACCCCTCCGGCGATCCGACGCCCTCGCAGGCCGATATCCATATGACCAAGGCGATCGTCCAGATCGCCACCCCGCTCGGCATTTCCGTGCACGACCACATCATCGTCGGCAAGAACGGTCATTCGAGTTTGAAGGGGCTGAAGCTGATCTAGGCCGTGAACCCATAAATCTGCCGGACGGGCGGCTTGTGAGGTCCGCCGTGCCCCGATAGCCCATGACGTCCTGCGCGGAGCATTGCTGTTAACGCATGCGCCGTCGCCAATAGCTCGGCGTTTCACCGGTGAGCTTCCTGAACGCCGCGGCGAAGGCCGTCTGGGAGGCATAGCCAAGCGCCGCGGCGACCGAGACGACCGACTCGTCGGTGTCGCGCAGCATGTTCATGGCCTGCTCGAGGCGGTGCTGGCGCAGCCAGGCATGCGGCGAAAGCCCGGTGCTCTCCTTGAAGGCGCGACAGAAGTGGAAGCGCGACAGGCCGGCCTCTGAAGCGAGAGCCGCGAGCGAGACGTCCGCTTCGCTGTTCGAACGTAGGCGTTCGATGGCGCGGACCAGGACCTTCGGCGACAGCCCACCCATGGTCGGCTGGGACACCGTTGGTAAGCCAGTGTGCGCAGCCAGGAGGCGCGTGGCTAGGAGGTCTGTCAGCTGCTGCCTGAACAGCGTATCCAGGGCCCCATTGCCCTCCAGGACATCGGCCGCGCTCAGGAGCAATCGGGATGTAATGGGATCGGGATGCGCCGTTCGCTCCAGGAGATCGATTGGTGTGGCCGTATCGGCCTCGCGGGCAACGCGCTCAAGCGTTGTGTGCGGAAGATAGAGCTGAACGACATCAACAGGTTTCGGAATATCCCATCGGGAGCTTGATCCTTCCGGAATGATTATCACAGCCCCGCGACGAAACGTTCCAATCGCAACCGATCTTCCTGACCGCCGCTCCATGCGCTGCATCATACCGTTGTAAGCCATGATGACGTGATGGGCCATTGGCGCGACGACGTCGTGCAATGGGTCATGTTTCCAGTGGGCGATGCCGCCACCGGAGGAATCCAAAGCTATGTGAGATGGTGTGGTCCCGAGCACGCGTGCCATCTCCGCATCGGGACGCCCCTCGGCAACGGACACGCCGCTCTGACGGGCCTCAGATGCGGCTGACGGGTGCTCCTGCAACGGATCGCGCAGGATCGGCTTACTCATGATCCAAAACCAAAGCTGCGGTGGCGATGGAGCCCTCGCCGCGAAGGCGCGAGCAAGTAGGTGGGGCGGTCGCTGATCTGATGGCGGAATCTACCTCAGCAAACTCCTCACGTAAACCATCTGACGGAAGTGTGATCCATCCGCCACGGTGTAGCGGAAGAACACATAATTGGCCGAGCTATCCGCAGAATTTGCGAACCCCGAGCGATTGGCGGAGGCGCAGGCGTTAGCAGCAATCGCTCTATAGCGACGGCAATCGCTCTGGGGCAGCGGCACGCCAGGTTCGCTAGAGATCGTCGTGCCCACGCTGAGAGGGCGACACACGAACTCAAGGGACCGATCCTATGACCTCCGTCACCACCAACGATGGCGTCCAGATTTTCTATAAGGACTGGGGGCCGAAATCCGCCCAGCCGATCGTTTTTCACCACGGCTGGCCACTGACCGCCGACGACTGGGATAACCAGATGCTCTTCTTCGTCAGCAAGGGTTACCGTGTGATCGCCCATGATCGCCGGGGTCATGGCCGTTCGATGCAGGTGAGTGACGGCCACGATATGGATCACTACGCAGCCGATGTCGCGGCCGTCGTAGAGCACCTTGATCTTCGGAATGCCATTCACATCGGTCATTCCACGGGCGGCGGCGAGGCCACGCGCTACGTTGCACGCCATGGCAGAAATCGCGTGGCGAAGCTGGTCCTGATCGGTGCGGTGCCGCCGCTGATGTTGAAGACGGAGGCCAATCCAGGTGGCTTGCCCATCGAAGTGTTCGACGGCCTACGCCAGCAGCTCGCTGCCAACAGGGCGCAGTTCTACAGCGACTTCGCGAGCGGTCCATTCTATGGCTATAACCGCCCGGGCGCAGAAGCATCGCAGGCCGTCATCTGGAATTGGTGGCGCCAAAGCATGATGGGCAGCGCCAAGGCCCACTATGATGGCATCAAGGCTTTCTCGGAAACGGACTTCAGCGAGGACCTGAAATGCATCACCCAGCCCACGCTCGTCCTGCATGGCGGTGACGATCAGATCGTACCCGTCGACGACTCCGCGCCCCTGTCGGCAAAGCTACTGAAGCACAGCACACTAAAAATCTACGATCTTCTGCCGCACGGCCTGTGCACGACACATGCCGACGTCATCAACGCCGACATTCTTTCCTTCATCTCGGCCTAGTCGGCGCCGATCAGGAACAGCGGGAGACAAATATGACCTGGAAGAGCCTCGCCAGCCTTGCAATCAAATCGCGACGCAGGGTCGTTGCCCCTGCCGTCTTCTACGGCCTCTCTCTGGCCGTTCGCTTCACTTCCGCGGCGGGCGAGGAGGTGGAAGTCGCGCCGCACTTCATGCAAACGCCGCACCCGCTGGTTTCGATGATGACCAGGGCTGGCTCCGGCCTTCCCTACCAGGATTGGAGTCCGAAGGCGTCTGCGCCGGCTGCTTCTCGATACGGCTGGCCGCTGAGTTCGCTGTCACACTGCATCGCGCCTTAAGACCAGCATTCACTTCACCTCTCGTAGCGCCGTCGAACGCTGCCCTCAACGGAGCAGCGGCGGTAGCGCACAGACTTTCGACAAGTGCAAACCAAGGAGCAAACCCATGCGACTAGCCATTATCGGCGCCGGCTTCGCCGGCATGTACGCCGCCCTTTCCTCCGCTCGCCTGCGCGACATTCACGGCGTTTCGCCTGACGATCTCGAAATCGTACTGATCGCACCGGAGCCGACGCTGGTGGTCCGCCCGCGGCTCTATGAGCCGAGGCCGGAAACCCTGACCGCGCCGCTGCTTGACGTCCTCAAGGCGATCGATGTCGACTACATTCAGGGCAGCGCCGAGACGATCAACACCGATGCTCGAACGGTGCAGATCACGACTCCAAAGGGCCCGCGAAAGACTCTGTCCTACGACCGTCTCGTGGTGGCCACCGGCAGCCGCCTGTTCCGCCCCAACATTCCGGGCCTTGCCGATCACGGCTTCAGTGTTGACTCGCTCGATGACGCAATCGCGCTCGACAAGCATCTACACAGCCTGGCCGACCGGCCGGCCATCAATGGACGCGATACGGTCGTCGTCGCCGGCGGCGGCTTCACCGGCATCGAGGCAGCAACCGAGCTGCCTGCGCGCTTGCGCGAAATCCTTGGCAAGGACGCCAAGACGCGCGTGATCATCGTCGACCGCAACAGTGCGATCGCTCCCGACATGGGCGAAGGCCCTCGCCCAATAATCGAGGAAGCATTGCGCAAGCTCGGCGTAGAGACCCGACTCGGGGCCGGCATCGCCTCGCTCGACAAATCCGGCGTCACCCTGTCGACCGGCGAACACATCGAAGCCGAGACAGTGGTCTGGGCGGCCGGCATTCGCGCCGCGCCGTTGACGGCGCAGATTCCCACCGAGCGCGACAATTTCGGCCGGCTGCTGGTGGATCGCGATCTGCGCGTGCCGGGTGTTGCCGGCGTCTTCGCAACCGGCGATGCTGCGCGGGCCGCATGCGACGACGAAGGCAACTACGCGCTGATGTCGTGCCAGCACGCCACGCGGATGGGCGCCTTTGCCGGCAACAATGCCGCCGCCGAACTCCTGGGCGTTTCGACCAGGCCGTATCACCAGAAGGCCTACGTCACCTGCCTCGACCTCGGCGAAGCCGGCGCTCTGTTCACGCGCGGCTGGGAGCGCAAGGTCGAGATGGTCGGCGACGTCGCCAAGAAGACCAAGCAGGAGATCAATACTGTCTGGATCTACCCGCCCCGCGCCGAGCGCGCCGCGGCGCTCGCGTCGGCCGATCCGGAGCGCGTGACCAACCTCTAGACACCCCAAGCGATGGCGGCAGCGCTCCCCTGGCTGCGCGGCCTGCTCAACCAAGACCAGCCAGAACCAAGACCAACCAGGCGCCTTTACCATGAAACAGGAGACGAACATGAACCTGCACAATACCTCATACCCCGTTACATCAGGACCCGAAGAGCTCGTTCCGTCGCGCTACGCGCTGAAGGTCGGCGACATTGACGTGCTGGTAGTTAGCGATGGGGTGCTGCCGCTCCCAACCCAAATGTTGGGACACAACGCCGACCCGGCCGACCGCGCGGCCTGGCTGAAAGACATGTTCTTGCCGCAGGACGCGTTCGACTGGGCGCTGAACGTGGTCGTGGTGCGTAGCGGCGGCAAGACCATCCTCATTGACGCTGGACTGGGGTCCGATCCGGACTTGAACTTGCCGCGGGCCGGCCAGTTGATCAAGCGACTGGAGGCCGCCGGCATCGATCTTGGGTCCGTGACCGATCTTGTGCTGACCCACATGCACATGGACCACATTGGCGGGCTGCTCGTCGAGGGGGTGAAGGAGCGACTGCGTAAAGACCTGCGGATCCACGTGGCGGCCGCCGAGGTCAAGTTCTGGGAGTCGCCCGATTTCTCCCACACCTCCATGCCGCAGGGTTTCCCGGATGCGCTTCGGTCGGCCGCCAAGCGGTTCGTGAGCGAGTACGGGAGCAACCTGCGGACGTTCGATGAGGAGCACGAGATTGCGCCGGGCGTGGTCGCCCGTCGCACCGGCGGTCACACCCCCGGGCACAGCGTGGTCCGCGTGGCGTCCGGCGGCGACGGGCTGACGTTCGCCGGCGACGCCGTGTTTACCGTCGGGTTCGAGCAGCCCGACTGGCACAACGGTTTCGAACACGACCCCGAAGAGGCGGCGCGCGTTCGGGTCCGTCTTTTGCGGGAGCTGGCTAAGAGCGGCGAGATGCTGGTGGCCACTCACCTGCCGTTCCCGTCCATCGGACGGGTGGCGGCCGACGGCGACGCCTTCCGTTTCGTACCGGTCTTCTGGGACTACTGACCGCTCGTTGGGTTAAGGCCGAACCAGGGCGCGTATGAGTTCGCGCCCTGGTTCAATACCTCGCAACCACTGAGCCGCTGAAACCGAAGCGGTCGCTTAATGCCTGCTTTGACCAACTTCCAACTTTACAGATGAGTCGAACGAACATGCAGAACGAAAAGGTCATGATCATAACGGGCGGCAGCTCTGGCATCGGTCGGGCGGCAGCGCTCCGTTTTGCCAACCAGGGCGACAAGGTGCTCATCACCGGCCGCCGCGCCGGCCCCCTCGAGCAAACGGTGGCGGAGCATAAGAATATCGCGGGCATCGTTGCGAATACCGCCTCTGCTGAAGACGCCAGGCGGACCATCGCCACGGCGGTCGACAAGTGGGGCCGAGTGGATGCGCTCGTCAACAACGCCGGCGCGGGCGCCATCCTTCCGTTATCGGATGCGACAGCCGATCGGATCACAGACATCTTTTCCGTCAATGTGCTCGGTCCGAGCCTGCTGGCCCGCGCCGCCCTTCCTCACCTGAAGGCGACGCAGGGCACCATCATCAACATCTCCTCGACCTTCGGTCACCGGCCGGCGGCGGGACTATCCCACTACGCCGCCAGCAAGGCGGCGCTGGAACACCTGACCCGCTGCTGGGCGCTCGAACTCGCGCCGCTCGGAATAAGGGTGAATGCGGTCGCGGCCGGGCCCACGGAATCCGGCGCCTTGACCGGGATGATGGGGCTATCTGCGGAACAGGCAGAAGCCGTCAAGGAAGACGAGCGCGCACGGATTCCACTCGGTCGGCGCGGCGTTCCCGACGACGTCGCGGAATGGATTGTCCAGCTTGCGGGCCCCGCCTCGCAATGGCTGACGGGCCAGGTTCTCGCCGTCGATGGCGGCTTGGGGCTGGCTTAGTTTCCACGCTGCCAAGATTCACCCGGTGGTGGACACCAATGGCCTGCCGGTGCATCTCGCCCTCACGCGGGGGCGAGGCGCATGACAACCGGCTGTGTTCGGTTCTCCTCAGCGGCTTGCTTCCCAAACGATGTTGCCCGCGGATCGCGGGTACGATGCCGACTGGACCAGGGAGCTTGCCCGCCGGCAGGGCGCATGGGCGAACATTCCGCCGAAACGAAATCGCAAAGACCCGATCTGCTTCAGCCCGCATCTGTATCGAGCGCGCAACCTGATCGAACGGTTCTTCAACAGGATCAAGCAATGTCGGCGTATTGCCGCCCGATACGACAAACTCGCAGCCAACTATCTGGCGTTCGTCAAACTCGCATCAATCCGAATTTGGCTGCGGGCTAATGAGTCCACCGGAAGCGTCGGGAACGGCGCCCTTAAATCCCAAGCCGACTCGCCGTCAACCATAGACGTTGGGGATTAGCTACCTTGCCGGCCTCTGCAGAGAGCCCACGATCTCGCGCGCGGCGTTGTGCAGATCGGCAAGGTGACGCCCGGCGAAGTCCTCTACCGTGAACGCTGTCCTGATCCAGCGAAAATTGATCGAGCCATGAACACGCCTGCCATCGAACAGCGCCACGGCAATTGCGGCTGCCCCGTCATCAACCGGGGTTCCTCCGTGTGGACCCGCCACATAGCTTGGGTCACGTGTGGCGTAACCCCGATGCCGCACCTCACTGAGAACTCGCTCGAGCCTCCTCGGGTCGCGCGCGAGCCAATCCTCCGGGTTGTTGGATTTCCGGAGTGCGCGCAAAGTTGCCTCCCGTTCCTTCTCCGGACACCACGCGAGATAAGCGCGCCCGACGCCCGTCATCAGCCAGCCCACCCTTCCACCAACCTGGCTGTGCAGTCCCAGGAGCGCGAACGGAGCGTGCGGCAGATTCGTCTCGCGTCTTTCCATGCAGCCGCCAGCCGGCACGAACAGATCGGACGGCCACTTCACCTTGCGACACAGGCGGGCCAGAACGGGCGCCGCAGCCTCGGCAACGCGATCGTACCTGTCTTGCTTTCGCACCACGTCCGTGAAAACGCTGAGCCGGTAGCGACCGTCGGCCAGACGCCGCGCGACCATGCCTGCCCGCTCCAGCGTGTTCAGAATGCGCAGCAGACTGGGCTTGGATATCGCCGTTGCGGCGTGGATCTCGTGCAGGGACGAAATCGGCTCCGAGTGGAGGAACCTAAGGACTTGCAGTCCTCGCTCCAATCCTCTGATTGTTTCGACCGTCGGCATTGCCGATGCCCCTCGCTCGCCGAGCTCGGCCATTCTTCCCGTTCCGCTCCGCGGAGTCCAGCCTTCCGCAACCCGGAATTCAGCGTTCCGCCTGACGGAATCGACTCCGATTTCTATGGTTTCTTACACAACGGAGCCCGATCCTTCAGAGCCCGATCCTTCGCGAGCGGGACATCCGAGGCAGCACGATGCTGCGGATCCACGAGGAGGGTGAGAATGGCACAGGCACAGCAAACATTTCGTGGAATCCGTTGGTGGGGGCGCCTCCTGCTGGCGGTGAGCCTGGGAGCGATGGCCCAACCGGCGGTCGCGCAATCCTACCCGTCCGGCATGATCCGCATCGTCGTCGGAAGCGGCGCGGGCTCGCCGCCGGACATCATCACGCGCATCGTCGCGAACGAGCTTGGGCGGAGCGAAGGCTGGCGGATTGTCGTCGAAAACAAGCCAGGGCCCATGGCGACGCTTGCAGCCGGCGAGGTCCTCAAGCAGCCGGCGGATGGATATTCGATCCTGGCCTTCACACTAGGCGCCTCGGCATCTCCCGCACTCCTGCCGAACATAACCTTTCGGCACGACACCGATTTTGCGCCGGTGATCAAGATCATGACTGCGCATCACGTTCTGGTTGCCAATCCGTCGGTATCCGCCAAGTCGATGGCGGAGCTTGTCGCCTTGCTGAAAAGCCAGCCCGACAAACTCACATTCTCATCAGGCGGGATGGGCACGCCAGCCCATCTCGCAGGCGAACAGTTCAGGCTTCAGACCGGGGTGCGCGTGACCCACGTCCCCTACCGGGCCCTGCCGCAGGCGATCGGGGATCTCATCAACGGCACCAACCACTATCAGTTCATCACGCCGCTGCCTGTTCTCGACCTGATTGCCTCCGGCAAGCTCCGAGCGCTCGCCGTCACGGCGCCAACGCGCATGGCAGCCCTCGAGAACGTTCCCACCGTCGTCGAGGAGGGATTCCCGGAGCTCGTTATCGAGGACTGGGTCGGTTTCGTGGTGAAGAGCGGCACACCAGACCCCATCATCAACCTGCTGAACGAGGCAATCAACAAGGCCTTGGCGAAGGCGAGCGTGCGCGAGGCGTTCGCGAAGATCGCGGCGGAGCCCGCCGGCGGCACGCCCGGCGAGTTCGGCGCGCACATCAAGTCGCAGATCGCGCACTGGAGCAAGGTCGTGAAGGACGCGGGGGTCAAGATGATCCCCGAGTGACTGTCGAACAGGTGGCGAGGGCCAAACCCATGCTCAGATGCAAAGCCGCGGAGTCGGCATTTCCGTGCATGACCACATCATCGTCGGCAAGAACGGTCATGCGAGCTTGAAGGGGATGAAGCTGATCTAGCTATCGCCTACATTTACCATCTATTAACTATCCGCTTCGCGCTTTGGCGAACGCGTGAGAGAGTGGTTCATCGGATGAGAGGGGGTAGCTCATTCGAATGAGAGGGGATCGATGATGAATCAGCTAGCAGAGCGGATGAGGGTCGCGGCTCTTTCGATGAGCCCGGAGTATCTGGTCGACAAATTTCTGGACTGGCTCGAGGAACTGAGGAGCGCAATGGCGCTTGCTGAAATCAACAGTTTGGCCCGCAACGAGGCGCGAACCAAGGTGCTGTTCGATTGATTCGACGACTAGAGCGGGATGACTTTTCTTCGAATCGTCATCCCGCTCTATCTCTTTGATTTGAGCATGATCTTTTCGGAAAACCGGGGGCCACTTTTCCGGATCATGCTCTAAAGCGCGATGGCACGGTCGAACCGCCATCGTGCTTTTATTGGCCGGGTGCGATGGCATGAAGCCGTTGAAACAAGTCAGCACCGGGGCCAAATGGAGTGGATGTTTGCCCAAATAGGCAAATTGCTATACGGCTGATCCAGCGTACTGCTAGGGCTCAATGATCGCCTATCCCAGCGAGGCGATCAACATCGTGCCGCTGTAAGACCTCGCACGACGAAACCGCGACCGACGATACTAAAATCAGGTGATCGCAACGCGAAGTTGCGCTAGTATCCACGTGTCGAACATCCCGCGCCGCGTGTCGTCGCGTCGAGGAACCGACAAACGTCGGGCAGGTTTTCGCATCGGAGGACCGTCATGACCAATACTTCAGGTACGATCGGAGATCCCCAGGCCGGTTCGGATACGGCGCCACTGCGTGCCAAGTCGGGCTGGATCATCGCACTCGGCGTCGTCTATCTCATCGCAGGATTTATCGCGCTTGGCAGCGTTGCGATGGCTACCGTCGCGAGCGTCCTCATCGTCGGCGTGATGATGATCATCGCCGGCGTCGCCGAAGTGTTCAGCGCCTTCCAGATCAAGAACTGGGGCAAATTCCTGCTCTGGGCCCTGCTCGGCGTGCTCTACATTCTCGCGGGCTTCGTCACGTTCCAGAATCCGCTGCTCGCGGCCGTGCTGCTCACCCTCATTCTCGGCGCAGCGCTGGTGGCCTCGGGCATCATGCGGATCTTCCTGGCCTTCAGCATGAAGCGGGAAACACCCTGGATCTGGGTGGCGCTGTCAGGCGTGATCACGCTGCTGCTCGGCTTGTTGATCCTGGTGCGCTGGCCGGTCTCAAGCCTCTACATCCTCGGCCTGTTCCTCGGCATCGATCTCATCATGGCCGGCGCAGGCTGGATCGGAATAGGCTTCGGCCTGCGCCGCGCTCGTTGAGGTGGTTGTGGCGACTGCGCGCGACGCGGTCGATCGACGATTAGGAGGCGCCCATGCGCTGGATCTACCTCGCCGTCATCATCCTGTTCGCCGCCGCGACGATCATCTTCGCAGTGCAGAACTTCGAGATTGTCACCATGTCCTTCCTCGGCATCAATGCCCGCGTGCCGCTCGCGCTGCTGGTCGCCGTCGCCTACCTCCTTGGCGCGGTGACGGGCGGCAGCCTGTACGCGCTGCTGCGTCGATCCTACGAAGGTTCGAGACGAAGCATTGTGGGCTCGTCGTGACCTAAGGCACCGTTTCATCTCCGGCCGAGGAGGATGAAGATGGAAGAAACCGCGCGCGAACCGGTGCTGGTGGACCTCGCCTTGCAGGGCGGGGGCTCCCACGGCGCATTCACCTGGGGCGTGCTCGATCGTCTGATCGAGGAGCCGTGGCTGCGAATCGAGGCGATCTCCGGCACTTCGGCGGGCGCGATGAATGCAGCCTTGGTGGCGGACGGATGGACGAAAGGCGGTGCCGAAGGTGCGCGGGCGGCGCTCGATACCTATTGGCGGCGCGTGTCGCAGGCTGCGGCGTTAAGCCCGCTGCAGCGTTCGCCGCTCGACCGGATGATGGGTCGCTGGACGCTCGACACCTCGCCCGCCTACATCGCCATGGACCTGATGGCCCGCGTTGTTTCGCCCTATGATCTCAATCCGCTTGGCCTCAATCCGTTGCGCGCCATCCTCGCCGAGAGCATCGATTTCGACCGGCTGGCCCGCTCACCGATCAGGCTATTCGTCACCGCGACCAGTGTGCGCACCGGCCGCGGCCGCATCTTCCGCAACAAGGAGATCACCGCCGACGTTCTGCTTGCCTCGGCCTGTCTGCCGACCATGTTCCATGCGATCGAGATCGACGGCGAACCCTATTGGGATGGCGGCTATGCCGGCAATCCGACGCTGACGCCGCTGGTGCGCGAAAGCGACGCGCACGACACCATTCTGGTGCAGATCAATCCGCGCGAACGGCCGGAGCCGCCGCGCACGGCAAATGAAATCCTCAACCGGCTCAACGAGATTTCCTTCAACTCGCCGCTGATGAAGGAATTGCGCATGATGGCGCTGCTGCGCCAGGTGGCGGACCCCGGACACGGCGAGGGCGCGCGCTGGGCCGGTATGCGCACGCACCGGATCATGACCGACGCGCTCACAGAGTTCGGAGCGTCGTCGAAGCTCAACGCTGAGTGGGCATTCGTCTCACTGCTGAAGGAAGAGGGCCGCAAGAGCGCCGATGCATTCCTTGACGCACACGGCGAGGATATCGGCAAGCAATCCACGACCGATCTCGACGTGCTGCTCGCGGAATGCTGAGGCCATGACGGTGTCAGGGCTTCTCGGCATCCTGATCGGGCTCGGCCTTTTGATCGCGTTCGCGTTCCGGGGCTGGAGCGTATTGCTGCTTGCGCCGGTCGCCGCTTTGATCGCAGCGCTGTTCTCCCGCGAGCCGCTGCTCGCCCACTGGACCCAGACCTTCATGGCCAGCGCGGCGGGCTTTCTGGCGCAGTTCTTTCCGCTGTTTCTGCTTGGCGCGCTGTTCGGCAAGCTGATGGAGGACAGCGGATCGGTCGCCGCGATCGCGAGCTTCATGACCGAGCGGCTCGGCCCGCAGCGGGCCGTGCTGGCGGTCGTGCTCGCCGGGGCGCTCGTCACCTATGGCGGCGTCAGTCTGTTCGTCGCCTTCTTCGTGCTGGCCCCGATGGCGCAGGAGCTGTTTCGTGCGGCCGGCATCCCGCGGCGTCTGATGCCGGCGGCCATCGTGCTCGGCACCTCGACCTTCACCATGTCGGCCTTGCCCGGCACGCCGTCGATCCAGAATGCGATTCCGATGCCGTTCTTCGGCACCACGCCCTTTGCCGCGCCCGGCCTCGGCATCCTGGCATCGCTGATCATGCTCGGCTTCGGCCTGTGGTGGCTCCATCGCCAGGAGGCGATCGCAAAGAGGAATGGCGAAGGCTTCGGCGAGGGCGCGCCGATGCCGTCCGACCGTCTCGCCGCCGACGAAAAATTACGTGAACGCGCCACCACCGCGCGCGAGTTCGATCCGGCGGAGATCGTGCACGGTGAGGTGACCGACCTGCTGCCTCCGGCCATGCTCGCCGCGCTTCCCCTCATCATGGTGATGGTCGTCAATCTCGCGATGTCGCTGTTCATCCTGCCGGCACTCGACACCCGTTTTCTCGCCGAAGTTCGCTGGGGTGGGACATCGCTTGCCGCTGTCGGTGGCGTGTGGGCGGTGATCACGGCGCTTGCCTGCGCGATTCTGACCGTGCTCGCGGTGAGCCATCGGCGGCTGCCGGCGCTGCGCGCGACCATGGACGCCGGCGCCAACGCCTCGGTATTGCCGGCGATGAGCGTGGCGAGCCTGGTCGGCTTTGGCGCCGTGGTGGCGGCGATGCCTGCCTTCACGGTGGTGCGCGACGCCGTGCTCGGCATCGGCGGTGGACCGCTGGTATCGCTGGCAGTCGCCACCAACGTGCTCGCAGCCCTGACCGGCTCGGCGTCGGGCGGGCTGACCATCGCGCTCGACGCGCTCGGAGCGACCTACATGACGCGCGCAGCGGAGATCGGACTCGATCCCGCGCTGCTGCATCGCGTGGCGGTGATCGGTTCGGGTGCGCTCGACAGCCTGCCCCATAATGGCGCGGTCGTCACGCTGCTCGCCGTCTGCGGATCGACGCACCGGGACAGCTATCGCGACATCGTCATGGTCGGCATCGTCGGCGCGCTCATTGCCCTCACTGCCGTCATCGCGCTCGGCTCGGTTGCAGGATCGTTCTGAGCATCGGCACTGACGTCATCCACGGGAAGGCGGGGTCATGCCTCCAAGCCACGCCGTGAGCCTTGATCTTTCCCTGACCAGGCCATCCTGATTGAAGTGGTGAACGCAAAAATGTGCCCATGAATCCTCGAACGCCATTTCCATGTCGCCTGTGATCGACGTGGTACCTATCCCGATTTCTGCGTAGGTAAACTCGAAACTGCCACTAGGACGTGCCAGCGCAATGTGGAACGGTTGACCGGTAAACTCGTTGATCTTCGGCCTGCCGGTGCTCCGCATGACGCCTTGTATCTCTACCCTTGCGGTTCTGAGCTCCAGGTCCGCATCAAGATCAATCGGCAGGAACAACGTCTCGCAGAATTCCGAGCATGTCGACGCGAATACGGCGAAAAAATTGCTCAGTGGTTCGCATGCCTCGCCTGAGATGATCGTTTCAAGCGCGATCCGTTGAGCTTTATCTGCGCGCTCGTCGATAACGATCTGGCGCCGGCCGTTTCTGTCCTTGATTTCGCCGGGCCACTTGTACAGCGCCGCCCAGTTCAGGCCTGAGAGCGGCGTATCGTCGAAGTGGCCTTCAACGATGGCACCGACGAAGGCCGACTGACAATAGCCGTGAGTACTCGGCAGGTTGAACTGGCAACCACAATTCATAGCGCAATTGCAGTTATCGTAAGTTTCGCTCTTGAATAGCCATTGATCAGCCATCTCACTGCGCCTCCCTTCGCTTGTGGTTGACGCCATGACTCCGCAAACAGGTGAATGTCGCCCCCGAGCCTCCAGTCTGGAACCGGGGGATTGCGTTGTAGTGTTCACACCCCGTTTGCCCCCGGAAGTTTAGCGGCGTTGACCTGCGACTGAAACCGGATGCTTGGATTTCCGGTTGTGGCCCATTGACGCCCCCGGCGCCCCCGGGGTTCAGAACCGCTAACGAGACCAAAAGGAGCCCGATTAGCCTGCTGGTTGGCATGGTCGCTTGCTGCACAACCGCCCCTCCCGCGATCCGACGGCCCCACGGGCCGATATCCAGATGACAAACGCGATCGTCGAGTTGCCAACCGGCTCGGCATTTCCGTCCATGACCACATCATCGTTGGCAAGAACGGTCACGCAGGTTTGAGAGGACTGCAGTTCATCCAGCGGCGTCAGGGTCCATCGTAGATTGAGTACGGTGCGTGACTGCATATCTAGTCCAGCGCGTTAATCTGCGATTTTGTATTGCAAAGCTAGCAGCGGCGTTCCGTTACTCTGCGCCTTTGCGCGAGAGTTTCCTGGCCGCGATGATGATGGAGCATCGGATGCGGACGACACGCCGAACGTTCGTGCAGGCCTCCTTGGCAACGGCCACCGCCGCGCTCTTGCCGATCTCTCTGCATGCCCAGCAGAGCCCGCCCGCCCGCCGTGCCATCCCCTCGACCCGCGAGGAGATACCGATCGTCGGATTGGGGACCTGGATCACCTTCAACGTCGGCGGCGATCCGATACTGAGGGACGAATGCGCGGGTGTCATGGCCGCCTTCTTCGAGGCGGGCGGCCGCATGATCGACTCCTCGCCCATGTATGGCTCGTCGCAGCCGGTGATTGGCTACGGCCTTCAGAAGCTCGGGCGGCCCTCCGCGCTATTCTCGGCCGAAAAGGTCTGGACGTCCTCAGGCGCGGGAGGTCCGCCCCAGATCGAGCAATCGCGTCGCTTCTGGGGGGTGCCGAAGTTCGACCTCATTCAGATTCACAATCTTCTCGCCTGGAAGGCGCATCTGCAGACGCTCTTCCAGATGAAGGCGGCAGGCGCGGTGCGTTACGTTGGAATCACCACATCCGAGGGCCGCCGCCACGATCTCCTCGAACAGATCATGCGGAACGAGCCGATCGATTTCGTGCAGTTCTCCTACAACGTCGTCGACCGCGAGGCGGAGGCGCGGCTGCTGCCGCTGGCGTCGGAGCGCGGCATTGCCGTGATCGTCAACCGGCCGTTCCGGCAAGGCGCGCTGACCGACCGCCTCAAGCGAGAGCCGCTGCCCGAATGGGCGCGCGAGCTGGGGGTGTCGAGCTGGGCGCAGCTCATCTTGAAATTCATCCTCTCTCATCCGGCCGTCACCGTCGCGATTCCGGCGACCACCCGCGTCGACCACGTGCGTGAAAACCTCTCGGGCGCCGCCGGCCCGATGCCTGATCAGGCCATGCGGGAGCGCATCTCGGCCCACGTGAAGGCGCTGTGATGTCGGAGTGGTGGACCTACCGGGCAGAGGATTTCCTGCTGTTTTCGCCGCGCGTCTACTGGCGCATGTTCGAATCGCACAATGCGGCGCTCTGGCCCCTGCACGTGCTGACGCTCGCCGCCGGCCTCCTCATCATCCTGCTCGTCGCGTGGCGACCGGGAACCTGGGCACGCTGGATCGCATTCATCCTCGCGGCGCTTTGGGTCTTCGTCGGGTGGTCCTTCCTGTGGAATCGCTACGCGACCATCAACTGGGCCGCCGCCTATGTCGCGCCGGCTTTCGCCGTTGAGGGCGTGTTGCTGCTCGTGATCGGGTCGTTGCGCGATGGTCTCGCCTTCGACCGGCGCGGGCCTGCCGGTTGGATTGGATATCTCATCCTCGCCTTCGCACTCGCCGGACAGCCATTGCTTGCGCCGCTGCAGGGACGTGGCTGGGCCTCGTCCGAGATCTTTGGCATCGCGCCGGATCCGACTGTAATCGCGACGCTCGGCCTTCTGCTGCTCGCCCGCGGCAAGCTTTTGCCAGTGCTGCTGCCAATTCCCGCTCTCTGGTGCCTCTTGAGCGGCCTAACCCTCAGCACGATGGGAGAGCCGCAAGCGTGGGCCCCCTATGCCGCCCTGGCGCTTGCCGCTGCAGCCTGGACCTGGATGATCATCCGCCGGCGCAGCTGGCCGATAGCATGAAGGAGAACCGAACGTGAGCGCCGAAGTAGCGATCCGACCGTTCATGGAGGAAGACGCGCCTCAGGTGCGCGAGCTATTCATTGTGGTCAACCGCCTGCTATCGCCACCGCATATGCGCGATGCCTTTGAAGCTTACATCGCTCGTTCATTGACCGAGGAAATGGATCGTGTCGCCGCGTACTATGGTGAGCGAGGCGGTGGCTTTTGGGTCGCGCTCGGGGAAACGAAGGTCGTCGGCATGTTCGGCCTTGAACCCGCAGCGCCTGACGCCATGGAGCTGCGTCGCATGTATGTTGACCCGTCCGCCCGACGTAACGGGATCGCGCGGTCGATGCTGCGATTTGCAGAGGCTGAGTGCCGTCGGCTTAACATGCAAAGGCTTGAATTGAGCACGTCTGAATTACAGCCGGCCGCGCTCGAACTGTACAGGCACGCGGGATATCGGTTGCTGAACGAGGCCGTCGCCGAGCAGGCGAGCAACAAGACGCTGGGAGGCGGCATTCGTCGATATTACTTCGAAAGGATCTTATAGAAGACCTGTGCCAAGCACCTCGGCTGCCATGCCGCGCGAGAGCGACGGCAGGGTCGCGCAATCCTCGAGATGCATCGTCAGACGATCTGAGAAACATTGTAGGCAATTCCGCCCTCGACCAGATATCCCGACCCCACGCAGACGATATCGTTCATCCAGGCGTATTGCTCCGCGCCGGTTTCGAACAGCGGGTTGGTTCGGAAGTAGTAGCGCGATGGATCGACCTGATAACGCGTGGCGGGATTGGCCATGTCGGCACGCAAATCCGCCGGCGTGATCCAGCGGCCGCCATAGGTCATGTGCACCAGCGCACCGTCATGGGTGCGAAGCGTCAGGCGGACGTCGAGCGACATGGCGCCATCGGCACGAAACAACGCCCAGTCGCCGCCGCCGGGCACCACCTCGCCGCGCAGCCTTGGGCCCTCGAAGCTTCCGCCGGCCGCGCCGAACAGGATGCGGCGGCCGAGCGGGCCGTCTCCGATGTTCAGTTTTGGATTGAGATCGACGACGATGTCGAACAGTGGCGCCGTGCTGATTGCGGCGACGGGTTTGATGCGTGGATCTGCTGACATGCTTGAAGCCCTGGTTTGCTGGGAGGGTGTCATTCCGCGGCCTGCTGCCGGGCGGCAATACCCCCAAAAATCTTGCGCCGAACCGCATCGGTCGAGACCCCGGATTGGGCGCACAACTCCGACAGGTCGAAGAAGAAGCGTTCACGGACGATCCGGTCGTCCCTGAAGGCGAACTGGATGAACACGGGGAGTTCGGCACGCCGGCCGTTCGGCGCCACGCCGAACCGATCGCCGGTCATGGTCATTTGCACGCGCCCCCAGCAGACCAGCGTATCGTCGTTGGCGGCGTGGCCTTCGAGCACGACATTGTAATCCGGGAACGCGGCGAAGAACCGGGTCAGCATTTTGGCGTTTTCGGCCAGGCCGCGGGCGCTGGTGCCGAAGGCCGGGGTTTCCAGCAGCATGTCGTCATGAAGGACGGCTAGCGCCGCCGGCACGTCCTGCCGGCTCTTCGCGACCGCGAGCGCCTGGGCCAGTTCGAACATCCGATCGCTGTTCATGTGATCCCTCCTCCCAAAGTCCCTTCCGCCGGACGCGGAACGGCCGTCTCGAAAATACATACCAATTGTTTTTAACATACCGTGTGTATGTTATATGTTGATAGGCTCTCAAGCGTCAAGTGGTATGCCGGGGCATGCAGGAAGCCGGACGCGAACGAACCCGCCGCGAGGAATACACCGAGGCCACGAGGCAGGCGTTGCTGGCGGCCGGCCGGGACGCCTTTGCGAGCGAGGGCTATCAGGCGGCGGGGATCGAGGCGATCTCGCGCGCCGCACGGGTGACGCGGGGCGCCTTCTATCACCACTTCGAAGACAAGAAGGCGCTGTTCGACGCCGTGGTCGTCGCCTTGCAGATCGAAGCCGCCGCCAGGATCGAAGCGAGAGCGAAGACGCAGCGCAAGGTATGGGATCGCCTGACCGAGGGCATCGACGCCTATCTCGACGTCTGCCTCGAACGGGCCTACGCGCGAATCGTGATCCAGGAAGCCCCGGCGGTGCTCGGCAATGCGCGCTACCGGGAGATCGAGGAAGCCCACCCGATGGCCTTGCTCACCGCGACGCTGGCGGCGCTGAAGCGCCAGGGCGAGCTCGATTTCGAGGACATCGAGCTCCTGAGCCGGATGGTCGATGCGATGATCTGCGAGGTGGCGCTGCTGCTGCCGGGGGCGGAGAATCCGAAGAAGCTCCGGGCGCGCGGGCAAAAGATCATCGGCAGTCTGCTCGGCTCGTTTCGTACGGCTTGAGCGCTCGCCTCATCACGGCTCGATCCACCGCCGCACGGCTTCCGCCGTGTCGGCCGGCGTGGTGTTGAAGCAAATGCGGGTTTGCGGCGCGCCGAGGTGAACCAGGTTGATGATCCGTTCGAACAGAAGCAGCCGCTCCCGCGGCTCGCGCAGCCCGGCGCCGATCACCACGCAGTCATAATGCTTTGCGCCCAGCGCCGCCGCGGCCACCGCTTCGGCCGTGTCGCCGAGGTCGATCAGGCAGCTATCGGAGTCATAGCCCATCGCGCGAAGCTGCTCGATTTGCGCCTTGATGTAGCTCGTCACCAATTCGGCCGTGAGCCCGGGGAATGCGCTGAAGTCTACCAGGGAAGGCTCGATGCCGATCGCGAGCACGGTCTTTTTCGCCATGCACCTGCTCCGGGCAAAGTGATTTGCGCTTAGGGAAACGCGCCCGTCCTCAAACAGGTTCCGGCCCAGCCGGTCGACATGATTATTCGACTGATGTCGAAGCATTCATGTCGCGAAATCGGGCATTGTGATCTGCGTCGCCGGCTCGGAATCGAACCGGCGCCGGAGGTTTCACAGGAGAACACCATGGCTGCTACAGACAACGCGAACCAGAACCTGGTCGTTACCGCATTCTGGGAAGTCAATTCGGGCGAGGAAGGCACCGTCGCGGAGCTTCTGAAGGATTTTCTGCCGCAGGCGCAGCGCGAGCCGGGCGTCAAGGCGTTCCAGATTCACCAGAACGTTGCCAAGCCCAGGGAATTCTTCTTCTATGAAGTGTTCGCGGGTGAAGCGGCCTTCGCCGAGCATCAGCAGACCGACCACTTCAAGAACATCATCCTCGGGCAGGCGATTCCGAAACTCGCCAAGCGCGAACGGTCACAGTTCCGCTTCATCTGAATTCAGGCCGGATCCGGCGCGCTGCCGATCGCCTCCGCGGCGCGCCGCTTCAGCAATTGCTGTTCGCGCTTGTTGCCTGCAAGCGCCGCTGCCGGGAGTTTTCGTCTCTCACGACAGCCGAAAAACGGCGTACCGGACTCAATATGCAATGGTCGTTCGCACGCCGAATATCGCGCCGTTCTTGATCGGCCTTTCCGGCCGATCTGGATCGGAGATGTAGCCGCCTGGATGAGTCACGTACTGGAATGTGGGCTGTAAGGTCCAGCCGGCTTTGATCTGGGCCTGGTAGCTCAACTCGATCGTCATCTCATAGTCGCGGACCGGCTGTCCGTTCCCGGAATGAAAAATCATGTCGCGATCGAAGGCCCGTACGTGATTAGAAATGTTCGCATAGATGAAGCTTGCGCCGAACTTGTCATTGGGGCGGTCCGGGATCATGCCGGAGACGACAATGCCGCCGTCGAAAAAGAAGTTGACGTGGCTGCTGTCCGAGGGGCTGGCCGAAATCCGGCTGAAGATCCCGACGCCGCTGTCGGGGCCGCCGTTCACCGGGCGGTAGATCTGTTGATCGATGACGCCGTAGATGCCGCTGTTGCCGCGGATCCGGCGGGCAATGCCATTGCTCAGGGGGGAGGCAAGCGAGAGTCCATCCGTGCCGTACCTATGGTCGTGGAATTCTCCAAAATGATGCCAGCCGCCCAGCCGGTAGATTCCGGCCAGCCCGCTGTCATCTTTTCCCTGATTGTGACGGTACTGAACCTCTCCCATCAGCAACGGAGGGTCGTTGACCCTGAAATTTGTCCCGGTGGTGTTGACCGTTCCTTGTTCTCCAGGATCTCCATTGAACACGGCGACGAGCGCGGACCAGTTCTTGTCGGGGTCAAACCTCCAGCGTACGCCCGGCGTAGCGAGAGGATAGGCCGGTCCGCCGCTGGGCAGGTTGGCGCCTGTAATCGTGGGCCAATCGCTGCTCAAGAACATCCTGCTGTAGTCGCTGATGAAGAACTCAGCATCGGCGGCAAGCTGACCGAAGCGAAAGCCAAACCGATCGTCGAACAGCTTTTGCTCGAGCCACAGTTCGGAAAGTCGCGTCGAAGGGACGGCCTCGATGTTGCTGATCGTGATCAGGCTGTTGAAGTGCTCGCCGCGCATGCCGGCTGTTCGATGAATCTGGAAGGCATTGCCGAAGAAGCTCAAGCCCTGCCATCCTGCGAACTTCCCGAAATCGACCGCAGCAAACGCTTCAAGCTTGCCTTGATACAGGCTGCCCCGACGCAGTCCGCCGGACACATTGCCGAGTGCTTCGCCGGTGTAAACCAACCCGTAGGTTATTCCGTGTCGGGCGAGCCATCTGCGGCTACCGGTCGGATCACCGTCGGCCGGCATGCTGGTCGCGATCGACACGGGCGGAATGCCATCGACAATATCCGTTTCCGCCATCGCCGGTTCGGCCATCGCAATTGCTGCGAGGACGGAAATACTCAGCCTTAACTTACTCACTGGAATGCGCATCCTTTACTGCTACTGCAACTCAGTTGCATCTAAAGGATGGACGACTCCCATGCGGCGCCTTCCGATCAGAAGCTTTTGAGTAATTTGCGAATAAGTCGCATTTGCAAAATGTCTGAAGGTTCGCTAGACGTCAAGCTAGTTGCGAGTGAATTGCAATTACAGAATGTCGCAGGCCGTTGCGGACAGCAGCAGCGCGTGCGCACGGCACAGGAGAGAAATGGACATGTTCGATCGAGGCAGGCGCATCGTCCTGGCGACAGTTGCGGGCGCTACGGTACTTGGCACGGTACTTGGGCTGACAACCGGAGCCGCGTTCGCCCAGACAAAATTCAAGGCCGTCACGACCTTCACGGTTATCGCCGACATGGCCCGAAATGTTGCCGGCGACGCGGCAACCGTCGAGTCGATTACCAAGCCCGACGCTGAAATTCATAACTATCAGCCGACGCCCGGTGACATCCTGAAGGCGCAGGAAGCGAATCTCGTGCTCTGGAACGGGCTCAATCTCGAGCTTTGGTTCGAAAGGTTCTTCCAGCGCCTCAAGAATGTTCCGGGCGTCGTCGTCTCCCAGGGCGTCCAGCCGATGGGAATCGTGGATGGGCCCTACAAGGACAAGCCCAACCCGCATGCCTGGATGTCGCCGAATGCGGCGCTCATCTACGTCGATAACATCCGTGATGCCTTCGCAAAATACGATCCGAACAACGCCGCGACCTACAAGGCAAATGCCGAGGCGTACAAGCAGAAGATATCAGCGGCGATTGCTCCGATCCAGACAAGGCTTTCGGCGATTCCGCCTGAGCGGCGATGGCTGGTGTCGAGCGAGGGCGCCTTTAGCTACCTCGCCCGGGACTTCGGCCTGAAGGAGCTTTATCTCTGGCCGATCAATGCCGATCAGCAGGGCACGCCGCAGCAGGTCCGCAAGGTGATCGATGCGGTGCGAGCCAACAAGATCTCGGTCGTGTTTTCCGAAAGCACTATTTCGCCGGACCCGGCCAAGCAGGTTGCCCGCGAGACCGGGGCCAAATATGGTGGTGTTCTCTATGTGGACTCGCTCAGCGCCGCCGACGGTAAGGTTCCGACCTATATCGATCTCCTGCGCGTGACGTCCGAGACGATCGCAAACGGCCTCGCACAGTGAGCGCGATGAACGATCCGTTCCTCAATCCTGCGTCCTCGGATACGGGATCCGGCCTCTCCGTTAGAAGCGCGACCGTCACCTACCGCAACGGTCACACGGCCTTGCGCGACGCGACGTTCAAAATCCCGGCAGGCACGATCACCGCGCTCGTCGGGGTGAACGGCAGCGGCAAATCCACCCTGTTCAAGGCGATCATGGGGTTCGTCGGCCTCGCCGGGGGTGAGATCTCGATTCTCGGCCAACCGGTCAATGCCGCGTTGAAAAAGAACGTTGTCGCCTATGTGCCGCAGAGCGAGGACATCGACTGGAACTTCCCCGTTCTCGTCGAGGACGTGGTGATGATGGGCCGCTATGGTCACATGAACATGATGCGCCTTGCCAGGGCTGCAGATCATGAAGCGGTCGCAGCAGCGCTTGCCCGCGTCGGCATGAGCGATTTTCGCAAGCGCCAGATCGGCGAACTCTCCGGCGGCCAGAAGAAACGAGTGTTCCTCGCCCGCGCGCTTGCCCAGGACGGGCGAGTGATCCTGCTCGACGAGCCCTTCACCGGTGTCGACGTCAATACCGAAGACGCCATCGTCAAGCTTCTGCGTTCGCTTCGCGATGAAGGACGGGTGATGCTGGTCTCGACGCACAATCTCGGCAGCGTGCCGGAATTCTGCGATCGCACCGTGCTTCTCAACCGCACCGTGCTCGCCTATGGGCCGACGGTCGAGATTTTCACCCAGGCGAACCTGGAAAAGACCTTTGGCGGCGTCCTGCGGCATTTCGTGCTGAACGAAAGCGAAGGCGGCAAGCCGCGTGCGCTCGATGTGATCACCGATGACGAGCGGGCGGTGATCTTCCAGGACGGCCAGGCGACCAGGCGCAGATCGTCATCGGGCGATGAGGATCGTAGCTAGTGTCCTCGCTGCTCGAACCTTTCACTTACGGGTACATGCTCAATGCCATGTGGGTCTCCGCGCTCGTCGGCGGGGTCTGTGCATTCCTCTCCGCCTATCTGATGTTGAAGGGCTGGTCGCTGATCGGCGACGCGCTTTCTCACGCCATCGTGCCCGGCGTCGCCGGCGCCTACATGCTTGGCCTGCCGTTTTCCATCGGCGCTTTCTTCTCGGGCGGCCTCGCGGCAGCGGCCATGCTTTTCCTCAACCAGCGCACCAAGCTGAAGGAAGACGCCATCATCGGCCTGATCTTTTCTTCCTTTTTCGGCCTCGGCCTTTTCATGGTGTCGCTTTCGCCGACTTCGGTGAACATCCAGACCATCGTGCTCGGCAACATCCTGGCGATCACCCCGGAAGACACCCTGCAGCTCGCCATCATCGGTTTCGTTTCGTTCGCCGTGCTCATCGTCAAATGGAAGGATCTGATGGTTACCTTCTTTGACGAGACCCACGCCCGCTCGATCGGGCTCAACACGAACGCTCTCAAGATCATGTTCTTCACGCTGTTATCAGCCTCGACGGTGGCGGCGCTGCAGACGGTCGGAGCCTTCCTCGTCATCTGCATGGTAGTGACACCAGGCGCGACCGCCTATCTCCTGACCGACCGCTTCCCTCGCCTGCTCCTGATTAGTGTTGCGATCGGATCCACGACGAGCTTCGTCGGCGCCTATGCAAGCTATTTCCTGGACGGCGCGACCGGCGGAATCATCGTCGTCCTGCAGACGCTGACCTTCCTCGCGGTCTTCTTCCTCGCCCCCAAGCACGGCATGCTGGCGGCCCGCCGCCGCGCGGTCCAGGCGCTGGATGCAGACTCATGACGCTCCTCGACACGCTCCTCCAGCCCTTCCAACTCGAGTTCATGCGCTATGCGCTGATCATCTCGGTGCTGGTCGCTATCCCGACCGCACTTCTCTCCTGTTTCCTCGTCCTCAAGGGTTGGTCGCTGATGGGCGATGCGATCTCGCATGCCGTTTTTCCCGGCGTTGTGATCGCCTACATCGTCGGATTTCCCTATGCAATCGGCGCGTTCGCAGCCGGCATGATCTGCGCGCTGGCGACCGGCTTCCTCAAGGAGAACAGCCGCATCAAGCAGGACACGGTGATGGGGGTCGTGTTTTCGGGGATGTTCGGGCTGGGGCTCGTGCTCTACGTCAAGATCCAGAGCGAGGTGCATCTCGATCACATTCTGTTCGGCGACATGCTTGGGGTGGATCTCCGCGACATCGTCGAGACCGGAGTTATCGCGACCGTTGCGGCCGGCATCGTCGTCGTCAAATGGCGCGACCTTCTCCTGCATGCGTTCGACCCGGCGCAAGCGAGAGCGATCGGACTGCCGGTCAGGCTCCTGCACTACGGGTTGCTGGCGATCCTTTCCCTGACCATCGTCGGCGCATTGAAGGCCGTCGGCATTATCCTCGCCATTGCGATGCTGATCGCACCGGGGGCCATCGCCTTCCTGCTGACACGCAAGTTCAGCGCCATGCTGGCGACCGCCGTCATCGTCGCGGTGATTGCTTCTTTCCTCGGGGTCTATCTTTCCTTTTTCATCGACAGCGCGCCCGCCCCGACCATCGTGCTGCTGATGACCATCGTCTTCATTGCCGCCTTCGTCTTCGTCACGAGCAGGACTGCAAGCCTGCAAAGGCGTGAGGCCGCTCTAGCCGTAGAGCCCAACGACTCCGGAAGCGGTCAGTCCCGGATGTGAAGCCGCTCCTTAAGTCGACGCCGCGCCCGCCTCGGCGGCGCGCCGCTTCAGCAATTCGCGTTCGCGCTTGTTGGTTGCAAGCGTTGATGCAAGCTCGAACGCTGTGCGGGCTTCCGCAGCGCGGCCGAGCTTGTGGAGCAGATCGCCGCGGACACTCGGCAAGAGATGGTAGTTCTTCAGCGCGGGCTCGCTTGCCAACCCGTCCACGATCGCGAGCGCCGCCGCCGGCCCCTCGGCCATACCGACCGCCACGGCGCGGTTGAGTTCGATGATCGGTGAGCGCACCAACATCGCGAGTTCGGCATAGAGTTTTGCGATGCGCGGCCAGTCGGTGTCGCCAGGCGTTCCGGCTCTGGCGTGACAAGCGACGATCGCGGCCTGCAGCACGTAGAATCCGCGCCCACCGAGTTCATGCGACTTTGCAAGCGCCAACATCCCGCGGCGGATCTGAAGCCGGTCCCACAGCATCCGGTTCTGGTCCATCAGGAGAATTGGGTCGCCAGCTGCATCCGTGCGCGCCGCAATGCGCGAAGCGTTCAGCTCCATCAGCGCGAGCAGGCCGTGGGCTTCGGCTTCCTGCGGCGCGACCAGTGTGAGCACGCGGCCCATGCGCAGCGCATCGTTGCAAAGCTGCGGCCGCAACCATTCGTCGCCGCGGGCGGCCGTGTAGCCCTCGTTGAAGATGAGATAGACGACCTCCAGCACCGAAGCGAGCCGCTCCGAAAGCTCTTCGCCGCGCGGGGTCTCGTAGGCGAGCCCGGATTCCGACAGCGTCCGCTTCGCGCGCACGATGCGCTGGGCAATGGTTGGCTCCGGTTGCAGGAAGGCGCGCGCGATCTCGCCCGTCGTCAGGCCGCAGATCATCCTGAGGGCGAGAGCGGCACGCGCCTCACGCGACAGTTTTGGATGGCAGGCGGTGAAGATCAGCCGCAGCAGCTCGTCGCCGATATCGTCGTCGAGCGCCGCATCCGGATCGGGCATCGCCTGCTGCTCCTGCTCCAGGTCGCGTATCAGCATCTCGTGCTTGCGCGCGAGCATGCTGCGGCGGCGCAGGTCGTCGAGCGCGCGGCGTTTAGCGGTTGCCATCAGCCATGCGCCCGGCTTTTCCGGCACGCCGGTGGCGGGCCAATGCTCGAGCGCCGCCACCAGGGCTTCCTGCGTGAAGTCTTCGGCCAGCGTGACGTCGCGCAGCATCCGCGACAGGCCGGTGATCAGGCGCGGCTGCTCGATGCGCCAAACCGCCAGAATGGTGCGATGGACGTCGGCGGCCGTCATCGCCGCCGACTGCGCCTGACGAACGCTCGCATCAGGCGTGAGCGGGGGATTCGACGTCTCCGCAGGCCGTTTCCAGGCCGTGGCCGGCCATGGCGCGCAGCTCACAGGTGCCTTCCCAGCCGGGCATGTGGTCGAGATGAAGCTGCATGAACTCCTTGGCCATGGCGAGCGCTTCCGCCTTGTCGCGGAACTCGAAGATAGCGTAGCCACCGACCACTTCCTTGGCCTCCACGAACGGGCCGTCGGTGACCCGCAGCTTGCCGCCTTCGATCGAGACCTGCGCCCCGTCCTGCAACGGGGTCAGCCCGCCCATGTCGATCATCCGGCCGGCCTTGATCTCGCGTTCGGCAAGCTTGCCCATCGCTTCCATCAGGGCGGGCGTCGGGGCCTTCATCGGTTGCGGGGAAGTGACGATGGACATGAAGCGCATTGCGGAACTCCCGTTCAGGCGAGTTGCGGCGGTGATCGCCTGCAAAACTGGCTCGCTATGGGAGACGACGAACGGGAGGACGCCGGATCGACAAGGCCCCTGAACTAATTTTTGTCCGAATCGGCCGGCCCATAGTTGCGCCAGCCATAGTTGCGCCAGAGGATGCTGGCCCCGTAGGCTTCCTCAACCGATGCGAAGGGGAGCAAACATGAAATTGCGGGCTTTTCGGCTTGGCACAATCGGGGCTTTGGCGATCCTGATATCCACTTTCGCATCCGCGTTGGCCGACGCCGCGACGATCGTGGCGCTTGGCGCCAGCAACACCTATGGCAAAGGGGTAGCCCGCAATCAGGCCTATCCCGCGCAACTCGAGGCGATATTGCGGGCAAAGGGAGCCAACGTCCGTGTCGTCAACGCCGGCATCAACGGCGACACCACGGAAGGCATGTTGCACCGCCTTGATCGCGTTGTACCGAACGGGACCAGCGCCGTCATCCTGCAGCCCGGCGGCAACGACCGCCGCAAGGGCTCGCCGGATCGAACATCGGAAATTCAGAGCCGGCTGAAAGCCCGGGGCATCCCGGTGATCATGATCGCCAATGGCACGTTCAGGGGATTGCCGCGTCAGCCCGACGGCCAGCATCTGACGCCGGAAGGCTACCACATGCTCGCCGAGCATGTGGCGTCGCAGGTCGTGGGAGTGATCGGCCGCTAATACGGTCAGCGTCGCCGGACTATTGCCCCCGGATCATGATCAGGGGATCGGCCGTATCAGGCACCCGCCGCCACTGCGCATTGTCGTCGGCCTCGAACTGCCAGGTCTGGCCCGTCGCCGACATCAGAATCATCTGCCCGCGCTCCAGCCGCCACTGGTTTGGCGCAAAGGCCGCAACCGCGGGATCGCATTTCGGCTTCAGGAACACCTGGAAATTATCGCCCGTCGCTTCGGTGTTGGTCAGCGTCAGGCCGCAGATCGTCTGGCCGTTGCCGCGAACCATCGACCAGTCGCCGATCATCTGGTCCATCGACTTGGCGAGCGAGCGGGCGGCGGCGAGGTTCTGCAGGATGTAGACGCCCTCGCCGGTGCGCAAGCCCTCGAAGATGCCGCTCTCGACTTCGGTAAAGTCGATCACTGGCTGGCCGGCCGCGTCCTGCAGCCGCACGATATCAAGCCCTTTGATATTCCATGCCGTGATTTCCTTGGTGAAGGGCAGCGCCGCGGCGCATCCAGGCTCGAGCTCGAGCTTTAGCCCCTGTGGCGTCGTATCGCCCTTCAGCGTGACGACGCAGGTCTTGCTGCGCTCGGTGGTGGCCAGCTCCCACTGCCCGACCATGTCCTTCTTCAGGGTCGAGGCATCCTGCGCCGCGACCTGCGACCCAAGTGCAAGCAGCGCCGTCAGCGCTGCCGCCATGCTCGAACACCCACGCGACATCAGCGTCCCTTCACCGGGGTTTCCGGCACGGGCGTCAACGGCGCCTTGCCGGCAAACCAGTTTTTCAGATTGTCGACGACAAGCTGATCCATGGCGTTGCGCGTTACCACCGAAGCTGAGCCGATATGTGGCAGCAGCACGACATTTTGCATGGCCTTCAGCTCGTCCGGCACGTTCGGCTCGTTGGCGAACACGTCGAGGCCTGCCGCAAGAATGGTGCCGGATTTCAGCGCCGCCACCAGCGCCGGCTCGTCGACGACGGAGCCGCGCGCGACGTTGATCAGGACGCCGCGCGGACCGAGCGCCTTCAACACGTCGGCATTGATCATCTTGGCGGTCGAGGCGCCGCCGGGCACGATCACGATCAGCGTGTCCACCGCCTCCGCCATTTCCATCAGGTCGGGATAGTGCTTGTAGGACACGGCGGAAGACGGGTTGCGCGAATGATAGCAGACCGGCACGAGCGAAGCTTCGAGCCGGCGCCCGATCGCCTGGCCGATGCGGCCCATGCCGACGATGCCGACCTTGCGGTCACGCAGCGAGCCAACGCTCAACGGATAGTTCTGGGTCTGCCACAGCCCGGAGCGCAGGTAGCGGTCGGCCTTGACGAACTCGCGCACGGTCGAGATCAGAAGCCCCATCGCGACGTCGGCGACCTCTTCGGTCAGCACATCGGGCGTGTTGGTGACGACGATATCGTGCTCACGCGCATACGCGGAATCGACATGGTCGTAGCCGACGCCGAAGCTCGCGATGATTTCGAGCTTCGGAAATTGCGACAGCGCCTTCGCATCGGCCGGCACCATGTGATAGGTCACCGCCATGCCGCGGATCTTCGCTATCGTTTCGGGCGTCAACCGCTCGAGGTCGGCGCGGCTCTCCGCCATATGCAGGACGTACTGATCCGAAAAGCCGTTTTCCAGGATCGGCCGGACGGGCCCATAGATCAGGAGATCGACCTTTTCGGACGAAACATTCGCGGCAGCCATCAATTTTCCTTTCCAAGCGCGCTCTCATGCCAGCGCCGTAATACCAGATGCGAAACTAGCGCCAGCAGCCCATAGATGACAATCCCGGCCACCGACAGCAACAGCAACGCCGCGAACATTCGGGGAATGTTGAGGCGATAACCGGATTCGGCGATCCGGAAGGCCAGGCCGGACCCGGCGCCCGCGGTGCCCGCCGCGATTTCGGCGACCACGGCGCCGATCAGCGACAGGCCACCCGCGATCCGCAAGCCGCCGAGGATATACGGCAACGCTGCCGGCAGTTTCAGGTACCGCAGCGTCTGCAGCCGCGACGCGCCGTAGAGCTGAAACAGCCCGGCCAAATTGCGGTCCACCGAATTCAGCCCAAGCGTGGTGTTGGACAGGACCGGAAAGAAACCGACGATCCAGGCGCAGACGATCACTGCCGTTTGCTGCGGCAGATAGATCAGCAATAACGGCGCAATTGCGATGACGGGCGTGACCTGCAGAATCACCGCATAGGGAAACAGCGAATATTCCAGCCATTTCGATTGATTGAACAACAGCGCCAGCGCGACGCCGCCGACGGCCGCAGCGATGAAACCTTCCAGCGTGGTGAGCAGGGTGACGCCGAGCGATTCCGACAGCACCTGCCAGTCGCCGACCAGCGTCCAAAACACGAGATAAGGGCCCGGCAGCACATAAGGCTGGATGTCGTTGACGCGAACCACGAGTTCCCAGAAGCCCAGGCCCGCGGCGAGCACGGCGATGGGCAGCAGCATGCGGCCGATATTCTGGAAGGCGCTCATGCGCTGCGCTGCCCGGAATATGAAGGCGCGAGCGCGCTAGAGACCTCGCGGCAATAGCCGGCATATTGGGCCGAGGTGCGAAACTCCTCCCCGCGCGGCTCCACGGTTTCGATGCGAAACTCGCTGGCAAGGCGGCCCGGCCGCGCCGTCATCACCGTCACCCGCTGCGACAGATAGACCGACTCGAATACCGAATGGGTGACGAAGATGATGGTCTTGTGCAGCTTGCGCCACAGATCAAGCAGATCGTTGTTGAGCCGGAAGCGCGTGATCTCGTCGAGCGCCGCGAACGGCTCGTCCAGCAGCAGAATATCCGGATCGGTGACGAGCGCACGCGCCAGCGAGGCCCGCATCTTCATACCGCCGGACAATTCACGGGGGTATGCATCGGCAAATTCGAGAAGGCCGACCTGCGCCAGCGCGTCCTTGATGCGGCTGTCGGCCTCGGTCGCCGGCGCATGCGAAAGTTTCAGCGGCAGGCGAACGTTTTCACGAACGCTCGCCCACGGCATCAGCGTCGGCTCCTGAAACACGAAGCCGATGGGATGCCGCCCATCCGCCCGGCTGGCGCGATGGGAAACATTCACCGTGCCTGCGCTCGGCGCGCTGAGCCCCGCGATCAGCCGCAGCGCGGTCGATTTTCCGCAGCCGGAAGGCCCCAGCAACGAGACGAATTCGCCTTTTGCGACATCGAGATCGAGCGGCCCGAGCGCGGTCACGCCGTTATCATAGGTCTTGGTGACGGCGCGCAGACGCACGGCAAGGCCGGCCGCATCGATATCCGTCTCGGACAAAGCGGGCTCGGCCATCCCGCGTCAGTTCTTCGGTCGCAGATCGACACCGACGCCCTTGTTGACGAAGCGCAACGTGTAGGCCTGACGGTAATCGATATCGCGGCGAACCACGCCGGCCCGCACCATCTTGTCGAAGAAGTTCGCCACCCGCGCGTCGGTCATGGCGCCGATGCCGTCGCGCAAGGTATCGCCGGAATCGACGATGCCGTATTCCTTCATCTTGGTGACGGAATAGCCGAGCAATTCGTCGGTCATTTCCGGGTTCATCTTCTTGATCATCGCATTCCCGGCCGAATTGTCGCCGTAGAGATAATTGTACCAGCCGATCGCGGAAGCATCGACGAAACGCTGCACCAGGTCCGGCTTCTTGTCGACGATTTCGCGGCGAGTCTCGATCAGGGTCGAATAGGCGTTGAAGCCGTGATCGGCGAGCAGGATCACGCCCGGCTTGAAGCCGGCCGCCTTTTCGACGGCGTAGGGCTCGGAGGTGACATAGCCCTGCATCGCGCTCTGCTTGTTCACTATGAAGGGCTGCGAATTGAAGGTGTAGGGCTTCACCTTGCTTTCGCTGAAGCCGTACTCGGATTTCAGCCACTGGAAGTAGCTGGCGACGCCTTCCTTGGACACGAATAGCGTGAGCGGCTTGAGATCTTCGAGCTTGGTGAATTTGGTTTCCGGGTGGGTCAGGAAAACCTGCGGATCCTTCTGGAAGATGGCAGCGACCGCGACCACCGGTACGTTGTTGGTGACCGCGTCGAACGATTGCAGCGTGTTCGCGGTCATGAAGAAGTCGATTTTACCGGCGGTCAGCAGGATGCGATTGTTGGTGTTGGGGCCTCCCGGCACGATGGTGACGTCGAGGCCGTATTTCTTGTAGGTGCCGTCGGCAACCGCCTGGAAGAAGCCGCCATGCTCGGCCTCCGCCACCCAGTTGGTTCCGAATGACACCTTGTCGAGGGTTTCCGCGCGCGCAGGCATCTCTGCCGCAGCCAGCGCCAGAAGGCCTAGGGTTAACGCTCGCGGCAAAAAGGCAGGGTTCATGGTTGGACTCCGTCGATCGTTCTGGCCCATGATGGGAGGCAATGGACGTGGATCACGTCCCCGGGAGCTATCCAGGATGCGGATAACGTCCCCGGAATATCTAACAAACTACCCCGCAAATTCATCCAAAGAAACGCTTCGCTCGATGGCTTCAACTGTTCCGCCCCACGACTGGACCGAGATCCGCTGGCCCGGCATCGCAAGCGCCGACGCGGCGCGCTGGATCGCGGTGCTGCCGCTGGCGGCGACCGAACAGCACGGCCCGCATTTGCCGCTTGAAACCGACGTCCTGATCGGCGAGGCCTATCTGACGCGGGTGCGCGAACTGTTGCCTGTCGCACTTCCCGTCACCTTTCTGCCACTGCAGCCGGTCGGCATTTCCACCGAACATATCGATTACCCGGGCACGCTGACGCTGCCGACCGACGTCGCGTTGAAGGAATGGATGGCAATCGGTGAAAGTGTCGCGCGATCCGGAATCCGGAAGCTCGTGATCGTGACCAGCCATGGCGGCAACAGCGCGGCGATGTCGCTGGTGGCGCAGGATCTGCGCGCGCATCACGGACTTCTCGTCGTGACCACGAGCTGGTCGCGCTTTGGTGCGCCGGATGGACTGTTTTCCGCGGAAGAAATCCGTCACGGCATTCATGGCGGCGCGGTCGAGACTTCGATCATGCTGGCGCGCTATCCACACACCGTGCGGAAGGAAGCGATCGCCGATTTTCGTCCCGCCAGCATCGCGATGGAGAAAAAATTTCGTTGGCTCTCGGCGCATCGGCCAGTGCCCTTCGCATGGCAGACGCAGGACCTGCATGAAAGCGGCGCGGTCGGCGACGCCACCAAGGCCTCCGCGGAGAAGGGCGAACAACTGCTCGACCATGGCGCGCGCGCGTTCTGCGAATTGCTCGACGACGTCGACAAATTCGATCCGGAATTGTTTCTTCGTAAACCATGAAGCCCGGGATTTATCCCGTAACCATCTGAAATAACGAAGAAATAAACGACGAAACCATATTTCCGACCCTCGCCTCGAACCGCTTTCGAGATGCCTCCGTCCAACTGGGCATGCGGACCACAATGGCCGCTCAACACAGGATGGAGACTTCCATGTCGATCAAGACCAAGTTCGCCGCTCTCGCTCTCGCTACCCTTGCAGTTACCGGCATGGCTTCCACGCAGGCTCAGGCCAAGCCGCTGCACTGGGGTGTCGGCGCCGGCCTCGTTGGCGCAGCTATCGTCGGCACTGCGATCGCCGCTTCAGGCCCCGGCTACTACCACGACGGCTATCGCCGCTGCGGCTGGGTTCGCCAGTTCGACGCTTTCGGCAATTACATCGGCCGCGTCCGGACCTGCGGTTACTGATTTCTGCGGCTGACTTGGTTTCTGTTTGAGAAGCGTTCTCTTCGAGCAACCACTTCGACCCTGAAAACGCTTCTTCTTGTTTGACGCGTTTTCTTCACGCGACCCGGAATACCACTTCGCTCGAAAACGCTTCTGTCGTGGATTTGCGTCCAGCACGGGCGCCTCATCCACCCCCGTGCTGAACCCGACCCGCCCGGTTGTCCCCCCGGGCGGGTCACCTTTTTTTGGGGGATGCAGGCTGGCCGTCAGAGCCCGGCCCGTCGCGATGTGTCAGCGATGTCTCCGAACACCCGTCAGCCGTCTGTCCGAACGGTAGCGGCGATGACGCACCGGGCCAATGTTGCAGCAACGTCACGCAGGCGTGTCATCGAATCATAGTTGCCGGCCCTCTTCTTGCTATTGCGAATTACTCGCAATAGAGATCGGCCGGAAT
The DNA here is from genome assembly GCF_003062295.1 of Bradyrhizobium algeriense. Lineage (GTDB taxonomy): Bacteria > Pseudomonadota > Alphaproteobacteria > Rhizobiales > Xanthobacteraceae > Bradyrhizobium > Bradyrhizobium algeriense. The sequence continues at coordinate 439,213 of NZ_PYCN01000001.1, forward strand.
GCGGATAGTTCCGGACCGGTGCTGATCTGGGGAACCGTGGGAATGCGATTGGGGCGACGGGGTTGATGGCTTCATTTGTTGGGTGGCGGCAGGCATTCGAATCTGCAGTGATGGCAGGCAGCGACAGCACGGGTCGCATCAGGAACGTCCAAACTGTGAACCGCAACCGCCGATCCCTCGAACATGCGCTCGCTGGCGTCGCGTTCGGCGCGCTGGCGCTCGGCAGCCAGGCGATGGCAGCCGACATGCCGCTCAAGGCACCGCATCTTCGTCCGGCGTTCGACTGGAGCGGCTTCTATCTCGGCGGCCATGTCGGCTACGGCGGCGGCAGCTTCGGTCCCGGTACCAATCCGCTGCCGCTGCAAGGCGTGTTCTTTCCCCACAGCATCACGGGTCTGATCGGCGGCTATCAGGCGGGTTACAATTTTCAGCTCCCGAACAAGCTGGTGTTGGGCGCCGAGGCCGATGTTTCGTTCCTGAGCACGCTTGATCGTCCAAGGCTTGCGCCGGCCCCTTTCAACACCAGCTTCGACTACATTGCCACGGTCCGGGGACGCGTCGGATACGCATTCGGAACGCTGCTGCCCTATGTGACCGGCGGCGTCGCCTGGGCCCGAACCCGCGTCGACGTCAATGATGTCGACGGCAGCGTGTTATCCGAGCGGGGGCACGCACCTCCTGGCTGGACCGCAGGTATTGGCGTCGAATATGCCGCCGATGCCAAATGGAGTGCAAAACTCGAATACGGCTACATCGATCTGGGCGCCCGAACCCACGGGCTTGCGGACGTACCGTTGCCGGACGTCGCAGTCGACCCGAAGATCCACACCGTCAAGCTCGGATTGAACTACAAGATCTGGGACGGGCCGGCTTCGGCGACGGCGGGCGATTACGCCATCAAGCCACTCACCCCACCCGTATACAGGGACTGGAACGTCCATGCCCAGACGACCCTCATATCGCAGGGCTATCCGAGCTTCCGCTCGCCGTATCAAGGTACCAACAGCTTGCCCGGCGCCGGACGCGTGCGAGAGACCTGGACGGTCGGAGCCTTCCTCGGATGGCGGTTGTGGGATGGCGGAGAGTTCTATTTTGGTCCGGAGCTTGCACAAGGTTTTGGAATCGGCGGCACATTAGGCTTGGCAGGGTTTTCAAACGGCGAAGCGCAAAAAGGCGGCGCCGAATATCCGAGATTCCGCGCACAGCGCTATTTCTTCCGGCAGACTTTCGGGCTGGGAGGCGAACAGGAAGAGGTGGCCGATGCGGCCAATCAGTTGCCGGGCAAACGCGACATCAACCGGGTTACAGTAACGGTCGGGCGATTTGCCGTCGGCGATTTCTTTGACGGCAATTCCTACGCGAAGGATCCGCGCGTCGATTTCATGAACTGGTCAATGTGGGCGTCGGCGGCCTATGACTTTCCGGCCGACCTTCCCGGATTTACCCGCGGCGCCGTGGTCGAACTCAATCGCAAGGATTGGGCCGTGCGCGCGGGCCTGTTTCAGGTGCCCTCTGCTCCCAACAGCGATGTCCTCACCTTCAAGACCGGCGGAGCTGTTGTCGAATTCGAGGAACGTCATGCCGTGTTCGACCAGCCCGGCAAACTGCGGCTCGGCATCTTCGCCAATCGCGGCAATACCGGCAACTACCGCAACGCGCTGGCGATCAGCGCCGCAGACCCGGCGCTCGATATCAACAACGTCATGACAGACATCCAGCGCCAAAATTTCAAATACGGAATTTACGTCAATGCCGAACAACAGCTCATGAAGGATGTCGGCCTGTTCGCCCGTGCGAGCTGGAACGACGGCCGGAACCAAATCCTGTCCTTTACCGACATCGACCGCAGCGTCGCGGCAGGCCTTTCGGTCAAGGGCAGCTATTGGGGACGGCCGAGCGATACATTCGGTTTGGGCGGTGCAATCAACGGACTTTCCGGCGCGCACCGCGATTTCCTGGCGGCCGGCGGCCTCGGCCTGTTGATCGGCGACGGCCGTCTCAACTACAGCAACGAACGAATCTTCGAGACCTACTACGCCTACGCGATCGACAAGAACTTCACCCTCACCGCCGATTACCAGTTGATCACCAACCCCGCCTATAACGCCGACCGCGGCCCGGTCCACGTGTTCTCCGGCCGCTTCCACGGCGAGTTTTAGCGGCGACGTAGCCCGGATGGAGCGCAGCGCAATCCGGGTAAGCCTGTCCGCAGGCGAGATGGGTTCCCGGATTTCGCTTCGGGCTACGCAGGTCGCGTTAGCGCCACCTCACCCCACCGGCTGGAAAGAATTCGCGCGCGCCATCGCCCAGGCGTCGCGGAAGCGCGGATCGTTGGTGCCTTCGATCAATTCGCCCGGCCGCAGCGACGGATAGAGTTTCGCGAATGACAATGTGTCGTTCGTGGAGGATCGCTGCGTGAAGTGGATCGGCCGTAGTTGCTGCGGATGTTCGAGGCCGGCTGCGGCGATAAGCTCGGACAGGGCGTGCAGGGTGGCGTGATGATAGCTGTAGACCCGCTCGATCTTGAGCGGCACCACCAGCGCGCGGGCGCGGAGCGGATCCTGGGTGCTCACGCCCGTCGGGCATCGATCGGTATGGCAGCTCAGCGACTGGATGCAGCCGAGAGCGAACATGAACCCGCGCGCAGAATTGCACCAGTCGGCGCCGATCGCCATCGCGCGCGCCATGTCGAAGGCGGTCGCGATCTTGCCAGCGGCGCCGATCTTGACGCGGTCGCGCGCATTGATGCCGATCAGTGCATTATGGACGAAATTGACGCCCTCCCGCATCGGCATGCCCAGATGGTCCATGAATTCCAGCGGCGCAGCGCCGGTGCCGCCTTCATTGCCGTCGACGACGATGAAATCAGGATATATCCCGGTCTGCAGCATCGCCTTGCAGATTGCCAGGAATTCCCAGGGATGACCGACGCACAGCTTGAACCCGGCGGGCTTGCCGCCGGATAATCGTCGCATCTCGCCGATGAAGGCCATCATTTCCAGCGGCGTCGAGAACGCGCTGTGCGTGGCCGGCGAAATGCAATCCTCGCCCATGGCGACACCGCGAATTTTGGAGATCTCTTCAGAGACTTTGGCCGCCGGAAGGACCCCGCCATGTCCGGGCTTGGCGCCCTGGCTGACCTTCAGTTCGACCATCTTGATCTGATCGTCGCTGGCGACGCGGGCAAATTCCTCCGGGTTGAACGAGCCGTCGCGGTTACGGCAGCCGAAATAACCCGAGCCGATTTCCCAGATGATGTCACCGCCATGTTCGCGGTGATAAGGACTGACGCCGCCCTCGCCGGTGTCATGCGCAAAGCTGCCCTTCTTCGCACCCGCATTCAGCGCCCGCACGGCGTGGGGGCTGAGCGCTCCAAAACTCATCGCGGAGATGTTGAAGACCGAGGCCGAGTATGGCTTGGTGCAATCCGGACCACCGATGGTGACGCGAAATTGCTCGACGGTACGAGCTTTCGGCGCCATCGAATGGTGCATCCATTCATAACCGTCGCGGTAGACGTCCTCCTGGGTGCCGAACGGCCGCTTGTCGAGCACCATCTTGGCGCGCTGATAGACCAAGGCGCGGGTGTCGCGGGAAAACGGCATACCGTCCTTCTCGCTCTCGAAGAAGTACTGCCGTATCTCCGGCCGAATTTCCTCGAGCAAGAAGCGGATATGGGCTGAGATCGGATAGTTGCGCAAAACCGCGTGGTTCTTTTGCAGGAGATCGCGAATGCCGAGCAGTGTGAGGGCGCCGAAAATCACGATCGGCAGCAGCAGCAGCTCCCAAACCTTGAGATTTTGGTCGAAAATCCCGATCCCGATCAGCAATGCCGTGACGACGGCGCAGATCGTCAGAATGATGTAGCGTGGCGAGAACGGAAGCAGCAGCGTGTCCATGGAACCCCTCAGCCGGATTGCGTCGCCAAGGCTAGCTTAGTCCAACCGCCGGAACGAGCGCTACACGATATACGGGGCGATGCTCACGGAAGTGACGTCGGCTCAAAAAAATAGTTGGCGGCTTTAATAAACCTGTCGCTTTTGCAGTGCAGCGTAATGGCCCGGCACCCGCCGTTCAGTGGCTGTGCAACCGCATCTCGTGCGGGATCTTGCCCTGCTGCAGGCCGTGCTGGGCCAGCCAGGCGTCGGTGGAGAGAATGGCGCGGTCGATATGATCGGCGGTTCGCGAAAAATCGTAGGGCGAGCCCACCAGCGGGCAGAGCGGCGGCACCACGAAATACTCGATATCGGGCGCAAGCATTTCAAGCTCGGTGACCAGTTGCCGCGCGATCAGGAGCGTGAGCGCGTGCAGCGCGTTGGCGACCGCCCCGACCGGCGGCGCCTGGTTCGCGCAGGCGTGCCCGGTCGGCAGAATGATCAGGCGCCTGGCGCCCTTCATCACGGCGACCTGTATCGGCGTGTTGCTGGAGATCGCGCCGTCGGCGAGATAATGATCCTTGTAGCGGATCGGCGAGAACGCGCCGGGAATCGCGGTGGACGCAACGATCGCCTCCGCCGTGGAGCCCTCCGACAACACCACGCTGTCGCCGGAGACGATGTCGGTGGTGACGATATGCACCGGCAACTTCGCCTCTTCCAGATTGCGATAGGGGATGTGATCCTCGATCAGCTTGCGGATGCCGTCATGAGGAATCAGAAAATCGCGGCGCCACAGAAAACTCAGCACCGTCCGCCAGCTCATCGGAAAGACGTCGTGCCGCGTCAAGCCGCGCCAGATCGCGGCGAGCCGCTGCACGCCATCAAGCGTCGGATCGCCGGCATAGAATGCTCCGTTCAGGGCGCCAACGCTGCAGCCGACCACCATATCAGCGGCGACGCCGTGCGCGGCAAGCGAATGCAGCATGCCGACCTGAATGGCCCCGAAGCTGCCGCCACCCGCAAACACGAAGGCGGTCTTTGCCGGACCGATCTCGTCGCGTACCGACACGCATAGACTCCCTCACCGCCGCGTCGGCAACAAGCCGTGCGCCGTTGAGGTGGTTATAGCAGTGGGGGAACGGGGTAGGCTACACAGGCCCGCCGTCATTCCGGGGCGATGCGAAGCATCGAACCCGGAATCTCGAGATTCCCCGGTGTGCTATTGCACACCTGAGGTCTGGTCCTTCGGACCATCCCGGAATGACGGTAAACTCATCAACGCTCGACGAACGCCTTCTCGATCACGAAATGACCGGGCGTGTTGTGGCTGCCTTCGAGGAAGCCGCCGGACTCGAACATCTGCTTCAACTCGTCCAGCATCCCCGGGCTGCCGCACATCATGACGCGATCGGTCTCGATATTGAGCGGCGCCTGGTGGATGTCGTTGAACAACTGCTCCGACGAGATCAGGTCGGTGATGCGGCCGCGGTTGCGGAACGGCTCGCGGGTCACCGTCGGGTAATACAGCAGCTTCTCCGACAACAGCGGTCCGAACAGCTCATCCTCGCGCAGCTTGGCGACGAGTTCCTCGCCATAGGCGAGTTCGGAAACCTGGCGGCAGCCGTGAACGAGCACGATGGTCTCGAAGCGCTCATAGACGTCGGGATCCTTGATCAGGCTCGCGAACGGCGCGAGACCGGTGCCGGTCGACAGCAGCAGCAAACGCTTGCCCGGAATCAAATTGTCGGTGATCAGCGTGCCAGTCGCCTTGCGGCCGACCAGTATCTCGTCGCCCGCGCGGATCTTCTGCAGCTTCGAGGTCAGCGGCCCGTCCGCGACCTTGATGGAGAAGAATTCGAGCTCTTCCTCGTGATTGGCGCTCGCCATGCTGTAGGCACGCAAAAGCGGCCGGCCCTCGACCTCGAGGCCGATCATCGCAAACTGGCCGTTCTGGAAGCGGAAACCGGAATCACGGGTGGCCCGGAAGCTGAAAAGCGTATCGGTCCAGTGGCGAACAGAAAGAACCTTCTCTCTATAGAATGCGCTCATGGGTTTTCGTTTTTCCTGACGTCTCGATGTAGAACGTTTCGGTCTTCGGGCCTCGAGGTGCCAGAAATCAACGAAATTACTGGCGATTTGGCGCTTCATTTGCGCACAGCAGATACATAGTCAATATGACCTACAGCACAATCGAGAACTCGGAATGGCTGTCGGTCTAATTTGCAAAAAGGTTCGATTGGCTTCGTTAACGCTTTCTCGCGCAATTAACTTGCTGAATTCGGCACCGATCTGGCAATAAATGACCACGTCAAATTAAGAACGTTTCAAAAGAGATCGCATGCGGAGCCCAACTGAGTTTCGAAAGGGAAAACCGGGCTTCTATCCGGACCAGGCGGTCTATGCCGAATTTGCCTGCGCTGAATTTGGGCTCCATTTTCGCGACCTCGACGGCGGGTCGGGGTTGATCTTCAGCGTCGCCTCGCGCGACGGGCTGCTTCATTTCGGCGCCGGCCGATGCTCCTGGTATCCGCAGAACAGCGCGACCGCCTCGACGCTGGCGTCCGACAAACATTTTACGAGCCGGATCTTACGCGAAGCCGGCGTCCCGGCGCTTGGCGGCGAATATTTCTTCCTGCACGAGCGCTATCGCGCGCAGCGCCCGGCGGGACATGAGCGCAGCGATGCGCTTGCCCATTTCGAGGCATTGGGCGGATCGGCTTTCGTCAAGCCCCTGACGGGATCGCGCGGCGATTTCGCGCAAGCCATTCACGGCGACGCGGCGTTCATTCGCTATCTCGACGAGGTGACGAAATATTACGACGCCGTGCTGATCCAGCCGATCGTCGAGGGAAGCGAGTATCGCGTTTTCCTGCTCGACCACGACGCGCTCTATTGCGCGCGAAAATATCCGCCCTTCATATCCGGCGACGGCGTGCACAGCTTCCGTGAACTGCTCGCCGCCCATAACGACGCCTTGCGCGCTCGCGGCCTGTCACCGGCTTCGATGCCGGAAGATCCATCGCTCGATGCCGTGCCAGTGAAGGGCGAACGGCGGGACATTCCCGGTCGGATGAATCTAAGCGCGGGGGGCACGATGGTCATGGCGGACCCGCCATCCGCCCAGGCCGTGATCCTGGCGCGGCGCGCGGCCAACGCGCTGGGGCTTCGCGTCGCTGCGGTCGACATGTTCGTCGATATCGGCGGCAAGCCGGATGCGATCGATATCATCGAGGTCAATTCCAACCCGTCGATCCGGCTCTTGGAAGATTCCAATCGCGGCGACCTGATCCTGAAGGTCTGGCATCACACCTTCTCCGCCACGGGATTGCTGTAGTGTTCGACCTGCCGAAATACGGCGACGGCATCTGCCTCGCGCGCATGGCCGGATTGCTGGAAGCGCTCGGAATCGATCGCCTGCGGCTGCAGCGCATCTCGGTGGTGGTGACCGGCTCGAACGGCAAGGGCAGCACGGCGGCGATGTGTGCGGGCATCGGCCGCGCCTACGGCCTGCGCACCGGCCTCTTCACCTCGCCGCATCTCTTCCGTTTCAACGAACGGATTCAGGTCGATGGCGTCGAGATCGACGACGACGCGCTCGCTCGCCTGAAGCGGCGGGTCGAAGCCGTCATCGCCATTGTCTCGAACAACATGGGCGAGCAGTTCGGCGCGTTCGAAGCGCTGTTCGCGCTCGCCTGCCTGCACTTTCAAGAGAGCGGCTGCGACTTCGCGGTGTTCGAGGCCGGCATCGGCGGACGCTACGATCCGGTCCGCCTCGTCGGCGCGCACGAGACTTGCGTCACTTCGGTCGACTACGAGCATGTCGAGCTGCTCGGCAATTCGCTTGAACTGATCGTATCGGACAAGAGCGACGCCTGCGCTGCCGGTGGCACGATCGTCTATGGCGAGAACTGCCGGGACCTGCGGCCGCACCTCGTCGCGTATAATCGCGGAGCCGGCCGCACCTCGCTGTTCGTTCGCGATGAAATCGGCATCGATAACGAGGCCGTAGCGACCTCAAGGCAGCATTTCGATTTCCAGTTCGGATATCATGATTTTCGCCGCCTCGAAGTGAACCTGCCCGGCGCGTTTCAGTTCAACAACGCGGCCATCGCCGTCACGCTCTTTCTCGTGTGGCTGCAACGCGAGCATCCGCGCAAGGCGCCCGACCGAATCGAGACCGCGATACGCGCCGGCCTGCGCGATGTGCACTGGCCCGGCCGCCTCGAGGTCATCAGTCAGAACCCGCTCATCGTGATCGATGTCGGCCACACCCCGGACGGCATCCGTCAATCGCTGGCAAGTCTCCTGGCGATCCACGGCGCCGATGGCTGGATTCTCGTCACCGGCGCGTCGCGTGACAAGAGGGCGGACGAGATCACCGGCGCGCTGGCACCGTCCTTCGATACGATCATCTGCACGGCAGCGCATCACAAGGGAGCCGACGTACGGGCGATCGCGGCCGCCGCACAGCACGCCAATCCCAACGCGGCGGTTCATACCGCCGCGTCGATTGAGGAGGCCGTGCGGCTCTCGCAGAAGATGACGGAAGCGCAAAGGCGAAGAGTTTATGTGGCGGGTGGGCTATTCCTCGCGATCGAATATGCCACCATCACGAAAGGCGGCCGCGCGGAGGATTTGGAGTTTTTCTGAACGTGGCGCACAATCCATGCAGGTGAACGGCTGCTCCGCGGTGCATGCATCCGGGGCGCCCAAAATACAACGACATCGAGGGGAGAGAACATCATGAGCGATACGATCAATCGCCAGATCCTGCTGGTCGAGAAGCCGTCCGGCAAGCTCGGGCCCGAGCATTTCAAGATGGTCAAGGGCGCAGTGCCCGAGCCGAAGGACGGCGAGGCGCTGGTGCGGACACGCTATATCTCGCTCGACGCCGCCAACCGGGCGTGGATGCACGGCGCGACCTATCGCGCCGCCGTCGAGGCCAACACCGTGATGGCAGGCGGCAGCATCGCCGAAGTCGTCTCGTCGAAAGCGCCCAGACTGACAGCGGGCGACATCGTATTCGGCGACACCGGCTGGCAGGATTACGCCGCCGTACCAGCAAAACATCTCACCAAGATGCCTGACATGGAACCGATGACGCATCTGCTCAGCGTGTACGGCATCGCTGGCCTCACCGCCTATTTCGGCCTGCTGCATGTCGGCAATCCGAAGGCCGGCGAGACCGTCGTGGTGTCGGCCGCGGCCGGCTCGGTCGGATCAATCGTCGGACAGATCGCGAAGATCAAGGGCTGCAACGTCATCGGCATCGCCGGCGGCAAGGACAAATGCCACTGGCTCACCTCCGAGCTCGGCTTCGATGCCGCGGTCGATTACAAGGACGGCGCCACCTTCAAGGCGCTACGGGCCGCCGCCCCCAAGGGCATCGACGTCTATTTCGACAATGTCGGGGGCGACATTCTCGAAGCCTGCCTTTCGCTGATGAACAACCGCGGCCGCATCGCCTGCTGCGGCGCGATCTCGCAATATGACGGCGTGCCGTCGGCCCATGGCCCCCGCGGCGTGCCCGGCCTGATCGTGGTGAAGCGCCTTATCATGCAAGGCTTCATCGTGATGGACTACATGGACCAGAGCGCTGCGGCGCTGGCCGACCTGCAGTCCTGGGTCGCCTCAGGAAAATTGAAGGTGCAGGAAGATGTGATCGATGGAATCGAGAACACGCCGAAGGCGCTGATCGGCCTGCTCGCCGGCGAGAACCGCGGCAAGCGGATGGTGAAGGTGTAGGGCGAAGTCCGTAGCGATTCGTAGGGTGGGCAAAGGCGCAACGCGCCGTGCCAACCCTTTCTTGCCGTGCTGGAGATGGTGGGCACGCTTCCACCTTCGCTCGTTGAGCTACGGCGGAGAGGTCGCTTTGCCCCACTCTACGATCTAGTGCGTCGCAGCAGGCGCCGTCTGCGCGCCCGTCTTCTTCAGCTTGCGCTCCTTCAGCCAGTTCTCGAACCGCTGGATCACGACAAAGAATGTCGGCACAAATAGCACGGCCAGACAGGTCGAGGCCAGCATGCCCGAGGCCGCCGTGATGCCAATCGACTTCCGGGCGTTGGCGCCGGCGCCGGTTGCAAGCACCAGCGGGATCATGCCGAAGATGAAAGCAAACGACGTCATCAGGATCGGCCGGAACCGGGCTCGCGCCGCCTCGATGGCGGATTCCAGCAACGGCTTGCGATCGCGCACGTGCAGCTCCAGCGCCACCTCGACGATCAGGATGGCGTTCTTGGCCGACAGCGCGATCAACAGGATGATGCCGATCTGGGTATAGAGGTTGTTCTCGATCCTCAAGCCGGTCAGCACGATCATGGGGCCGAGCAAGGACAGCGGCACGGCGAGAATAACCGAGATCGGCGCGTACCAGCTTTCATATTGTCCGGCCAGCACGAGGTAGACCAGCAGCAGGCCCAGGCCGAACGCCCAGTAGATCTGGCCGCCGACGACCTTCTCCTGATACGACATCGCCGTCCACTCGAAGCCCGTGCCGGGCGGCAGGGTCTTCGCGGCGATCTGCTCCATCAGATTCATCGACTGACCTGAGCTGTAACCCGTCGCCGGCAGGCCAATGATGGTTGCGGAAGGATACAGATTGTACAGGCTGATCAGCGACGGACCGACCGCCGGCGTAATCTTTGCCACGGTGCCGAGCGGAATCATGTCGCCATTGCTGTTACGCACCATCATGTTCTGCATATCACGCGGCGTCAGGCGGAATTGCGCGTCCGCCTGCGCATAGACCTGGAAGGTACGACCGAACTTGTTGAACTGGTTGACGAAGGTCGAACCCATGTAAGTGGACAACGTCGAAAAGATCTGGTCGGTCGTGACATGCAGCGTCTGGGTCTTGATTCGGTCCACCTCGATGTCGAATTGCGGCACCATCGAGCGAAACGGCGAACTGACCCGCTGCAGCGCGCTCTGTGACGACGCATTGGCGACGATCGCGCCGGTGATCGCCTGCAACTTGCTGAAGTCGGAATTGCCGTCGCGGAGCTGGACCTGCATCGCAAAGCCGGCGGCGTTACCGATACCCTGGATCGGCGGCGGCGGGACCACCAGGATCCGCGCCTCCTCGATCACGGACAGTTTTTCGTTCAATCCGACGAACAGCGACCGCAGATCCTCACCTGGCCCTCGCGCGCTCCACTCTTTCAGGATCAAATAGGCGACGCCGGCATTGGCGAGGCTGGAAGAATTGTCGAGCGCGGAGATGCCGGAAATGGCGATCACCTGATCGACGCCCGGGGCCTTGCCGGCTATCTCGCTGACCTGGGTAAGCACACGCTGGGTACGCTCAAGCGCCGCACCATCAGGCAATTGCACGGCGACCAGGAGATAGCCCTGGTCCTCGATCGGAATGAAGCCGGTCGGCACCCGCGACAGGCCGTAACCGCCGATGGCAATCAGGATCAGCGCGCAGATGACGGAAACATTGCTGTGTGCGACCAGGCGGCCGATCAACCGGCTATAGGCGGCCTCGACACGGTTATAGACTGCGTTGAAGCCGCGGTAGAAAAAGTTGCGCTGCTCCGGCGGCACCGGCCGGCGCAGCCACAACGCGCACTGCGTCGGCTTCAGCGTCGCCGCGTTGATGGCGCTGAGCAGCGCGGTTGCGGCAATCACCAGCGCGAACTGCGCATACATCTGCCCGGTCAATCCCGGCAGAAACGCCGAGGGCAGGAACACCGAGATCAGCACCAGCGTGATGCCGATGATCGGCGCGAACAGCGCGTCCATCGCGCTGATCGCGGCGTCATGGCCGGACATGCCCTTCTCGATATTGTGGGCTGCGCCTTCGACCACGACGATGGCGTCATCCACCACGATGCCGATCGCGAGCACGATTGCAAACAGGGTCGAGATATTGACGGTGAAGCCGAGCGCCGCCATCGCAGCAAAGGCGCCGATGATCGTCACCGGCACCGTGGTCGCGGGCACCAGCATCGCGCGCCAGTCCTGCAGGAAGATCAGGATCACGACGAGGACGAGCAAACCCGCCTCGATCAGCGTCTTGTAGACCTCATTGATCGATTCCGAGACGAATTTGGTGGTGTCGAACGGCGTATCGTAGGTCACGTCCTGCGGAAACGCCTTCGCCAGCACCTGCATCTTCTTCTCGACGGCCTGCTGGACCTCGAGCGCGTTGGCGCCGGGCGACTGGAATACGCCGATGCCGGTGGCCGGCTTGTTGTTGAGCGAGAACGCCTGGCTGTAGGTCTGGGCGCCGAGCTCGACCCAGCCGACATCGCGCACGCGCGTGACGTCGCCGCTGGTGCCGGTCTTGACGATCACATTCTCGAACTCGCTGGTGTCAGCGAGCCGTCCACTGACGTTCAGCGTATACTGGAACGCCTGCCCTGCGGGCGCTGGCGGTGACCCGACCTGGCCCGCGGTCACCTGCTGGCTCTGCTGCTGGATTGCCGAAATGACATCCTGCGGCATCAGCCCGCGCGCATACAGCTTGTTCGGATCGAGCCAGACCCGCATCGAGTACTGGCCGGCCCCGAACACGGTGACGTTGCCGACGCCGGGCAAACGCGAAAGCTCATCGCGGATATTGATGGTGGCGTAGTTGCTCAGGAACAGGCTGTCATAGGTCGCTTTCGGCGACGTCAGCGTCACGAACAGCAGGATCGCCGTCGATCTCTTCTGCACGGTGACGCCCTGGTTCTGCACCGACTGCGGCAGCTGCGCCAGCGCGCTCGACACCCGGTTCTGCACCAACACCTGCGCGAAGTTGAGGTCGGTGCCGATCTTGAAAGTGACCGTCAGCGTATAGGTGCCGTCGGCACCGCTGTAGGACTGCATGTAGAGCATGTCCTCGACGCCGTTGACCTGCTGCTCGATCGGCAGCGCCACCGTATCGATCACGGTTTTCGCGCTGGCGCCGGGATAGCGGGTGGTGACCTGCACCGTCGGCGGCACGACCTCAGGATACTGCGCGACGGCCAGCCGGAACAGGCAGACGCCGCCGATCAGGATCATCAGGATCGCGATGACGTTGGAAAGAACGGGCCGCTCGATAAAAAATTTCGAAATCATGGCCCGGCTCCTACTTGGCCGCTATTGGCTGTGCTTCGATCTTTTTCAGTTGCGGATCGACCTTCTGGCCGGGAATCGCGCGCAACAGCCCGGCGGTGACGACGCGGTCGTCGGCCTTCAGGCCTTCTTCGATGACACGCAGCTCGCCTTCCAGCGGCCCGACCCGCACCTTGCGCTGTTCGACGATATTTTCGCCGTTCACGACCAGCAGGTAGCGTCCGGACTGATCACTGCCGAGGGCGACATCCGGCACGAACAGCGCATTCTGCACCTGGTCAACGGGTACGCGGACCCGGACGAAGAATCCCGGCAGCAGGGCACGGTCCGAATTGGGCAGCACGCCGCGCACCGGAAGCGTACCGGTCGACTGGTTGAGCGTCGTGGCGGCATAGTCGAGCTTGCCCTGGTGCGGAAAGCCGGTTTCGGTCTGCAACCCGACTTCCACCGGTATCTGCCTGAGATCGTCCTGTGTCATCCCGCGCCGGCGGGCTTCCTCCCGGATCCTCAGCACGTCCTGTTCGTTAACGTTGAAATTCACCCAGATCGGGTCGAGCGCCACGATGGTGGCGAGCTGCGTCGGCGACGAGACGCCGACGAGTTCGCCGACGGCGACGAGATGCGCGCTGACGACACCGTCAAACGGCGCAGTCACATTGGTATAACCGTAATTGACCGCCGCGATCTTGGTATTGACCTGGGCCTGCAGCAGGCTCGCTTGCGCGTTGTCGCGCGTTGACGTTGAAGTATCCAGCGTCGCCTGGGAAACGGCTTGCCGCTGCACCAATTCCTGCTGGCGCTTGAAGTCCGCCTCGGCCTGCCTCACCGTTGCCTGCGCGCCGGTTTCCGCGGCCTGCGCCTGTTCGAGCTTCAGCTTGTAGGTTTCAGGCTCGATCGTGAACAGGGACGTGCCTTCTTTCACAAAGGCGCCGTCCTGGTAATTGATCGATTGCAGAAAGCCCTGCACCCGCGCGACCAGATCGACATTCTTGATCGCAGCCGTATTGCCGGTCGCTTCCAGATAACGCGTGAAGGACCGCTGCACCGGCACTGCGACATCGACCTTCGGCGGCGGCGGCGGGACAAAAGTATTTTGTTCGCAGGCACTTAAGATGCCGAACGCGGCAATGGCGAGCGCCGCGCGCAGGACCGAAGCGGCTCCTTGTCCGATGGTGCGGTGCAGACTCGGGCGTGCAGGCGAACGCGTGGACTTCATTTTTCGTGCCTCAATTGGGTTGTTCAGAAAAATGTCTATTCAGAAATCGGCGTTCGGCGCCACCCCATGAAAATAGCAACAATCCGCTTGCAGTGAAACCGGAAAGCGAAAATGATGCCGGCCGTTAGAATTTTTACGACGAAATTTTACTGCGGTTGAAGCGGCGGCTTCCTGCGACGACAAAAGGATTTATTCAAATGATCAACACGTGGAAACGTGCGACGAAGCTTGCGCCGTGGCTTTCGGTTGCCGCGATACTGGCAACCGCAGCGCCGGCTTTCGCGCAAGCCCCGAGCCAGGCGCAACGCGACGCCATCAAATCGCAGTGCCGCTCCGATTACATCGCGCATTGCTCCAGCGTGCCGCCGGGCGGCGAGGCCTCGCTGCAATGCCTGCAGAAGAACATGTCGAGCCTCTCATCGAGCTGCCAGGGCGCAGTGCGCGCCGTGGAAACGCCGGTGGCTGCGCCCGCCAAGCCGGCCGAGACTGCAGCGCCGAAAGCCGCTGCTCCCGCGGCTGCAACGACGGCGCCGGCGAAACCAGCCGAGCCAAAGGCCACAGCAGCGCCCGCAGCCGCACAGCCGACCAGCGCACAGATTTCCGCCGTCCGCAGCGCATGCCGCTCCGATTATCCGAAGGTCTGCGCGGGCGTGCCGACCGGCGGCGCGCCGGCCATGCAATGCCTGGAAAAAAACAAGACGAAACTCTCGGCCGGTTGCGAGAAGGCCGTTTCCGCCGCCAGCGGCGGTGGAGCAGCAGCGGCGGCACCCGCGGCAGGCGCGGCTCCTGCAGGCGCGTCGGCTGCCGCTGCACCGGCGGCGCCGGCCGTGATCGTGCTGCGGCCGATGCGGCCGCGCGAAGAACTGTTCGTGCTGCGATCAGCCTGCGGCGCCGACGTCCGCACGATCTGCGGCGGCGTGCAGCCTGGCGGCGGCCGGATCGTGCGGTGTCTGGCGACCAATGCCGCGCAGCTTTCGCCGGCCTGCAAGGACGTGCTGTCCCAGTTCGCGGCGCGTTAATCACACACCCCTGCGGCAGTCCTTCATTGATTTGGGGGACCGCCGGTCACTCGCCGCCGCGGAAGGCGAGGATGAGCTGAATGAGCCGTATCGACAGCGAGACATAAAGGATCGCCATCACGGTTTGGTACGCAATATGCCAATTGACCTTTGCGAGCTTGTAGAGACCGTCGACGAAGTTCAGCAGCAGGAGAATGACGCCGAACAACATGACGCCGCGGCCGATGAGACCATGGCGCAGATAGCCGAACAGCACGATCGCCGGCTCACTGCTCGATACATGGGCGCCGGCCGATACGATCAACGTCCCGATGATCAACTTCTCGACGTGAGAAAATATTTCCTTGGAGACCGGCTCGACATGTTCGGAATAGAACGCCAGCCATTTGGCTCTGACCTCCGCCATGGGTTTTCCTTGATTTTCATTGCAACGATGAATGAGAGCTTCACTACAGCGGGTCCGCGATCGGGAAGCAAGAACGCCGCCTGCCTGGTTTGCGGATAGTCCGAGGACGGCCGGCGTTCGTGGCGGCCAGCAACCGAAGCGAGATCGGCGTGCGAGCACGTCGCGACAGGCATCCGCAGAACCTTCCGAAGAAGGCTTTCAAAAGGAAACTTTCAAGACCTGAACATCAACCAGTACCAGTCCGGGAGACCAACATGCGTTCCCTTCTGCTGATGGCAGCCGCCGTGCTGTCCTTTTCCGCCACCATGACGTTTGAAGCCACCGAGGCCAACGCGGTGGTCTGTGCCCGCGGCGTCTATCGCGCCGGCTGCGCCGGAGCCCGCGGCGCAGTCGTCGTCCGCAAGCCTGCCGTGGTCTGCAGGACCGTGTGGGTGAACGGCGTGAAGGTTCGCCGCTGCGGCTGAACCGCGGGCGTCTCCGTCGAGGACAAGCCGGTCACCGCATAGCGCACAACCGTTCGCGGACAGAACCGGGCAGGCGAAACGGAGCATTGGCGCCGCGAGCGGGACCGGACGCCAGTTTCCGTTCCCCCTGTTATTTTTTGGTAGCGCAAATTTCCGGCGCGGATTAGTCTCCGGGCCAAATTAATCAGTATACTGTCGATTGGGAGGAAGACGTGCGTATCGCCGTCATCGGCGGAGGCCCCGGCGGCCTCTACTTCGCGTATCTCTGGAAGCGGCGTCATCCGGACGCACATATCGACCTGTTCGAGCAGAACCCCGAAGGTGCGACCTGGGGGTTTGGCGTGGTGTTCTCCGAACAGGCGCTGGAATTTCTGCGCGCCGACGATCCCGAGACCGTCGACGCCATCACGCCGCGGATGGAGAGCTGGAAGAACATCACGCTCAATCTGCGTGGGCAAAGCGTCGAGATCGACGGCATTGGCTTCTCCTCGATCGGCCGGCTGGAGCTGCTGACCATCCTGCAGCAGCGCGTGCGCGCGGCGGGAATCACGGCGCGATACAACACGACGATCCAGTCAATGGACGAACTCGGGGGGTACGACCTGATCGTCGCTGCCGACGGGCTGAACTCGCTGGTGCGCCGCGGCTTTGAGAAGGAATTCGGCGCCTCGGTTTCGCACGCGACCAACAAGTTCGCCTGGTACGGCACCAGCATGCGCTTTGCCACGCTGTCGCAGACGTTTGTGAAGACCGGTCTCGGCTCATTCAACGCCCACCACTATCGCTATTCGCCCTCCATGAGCACGTTCCTGGTCGAATGCGACGCGGCGACTTGGCAGGCCTACGGCTTCGAGCGCAAGACCATCGAGCAGTCGCAGGCGATCTGCGAGGAGATCTTTGCCGACACGCTGGATGGCCATGCGCTGGTTTCGAACAAATCGGTGTGGCGCAATTTTCCCTGGATCTGGAACGAGAACTGGTCGCACGGCAACATGGTGCTGATCGGCGACGCCCTGCATACCGCGCATTTCTCGATCGGCTCGGGTACCCGGCTCGCCATCGAGGACGCGATCGCGCTGACCAAGGCGCTGGAGGCCGAGACGGAGATTCCCGCAGGCCTCGCCCGCTACCAGGCCGAACGCAAGCCGATCGTGCAGAAGCTGGTGACGGCGGCGCGCACCAGCGCCGACTGGTATGAACACTTCCCGGAACACATGAAGCTCGACCTGATGGATTTTGCCTACAGTTACATCACCCGTTCCGGGCGGATCGCCGACGCGCGGCTGCGCGCGATGTCGCCGGAATTCATGGCGCGCTACGAGGCGGAAAAGAAGATCGGGAGCCAAACATGACGTCAGCAATTTTCGATTTGGTCCCCCGCGACAATCCGGGCGCGCGCGAGATCGGCTTTGCGATTCCGGAAAATTATAACGCCAGCCACATCCTGTTCGACAATCTCTCGGCCGGCCGCGGCGACCGGCTGGCACTGACCGGCCCCGGCGGCACGCGCACCTATGCGCAGCTGTGCGCCGAGGCTTCACAATGGGGGCACGGCTTCAAGTCGCTGGGCCTGAAGCGCGGCGACCGCATCCTGATGTTCCTCGACGACACGCCGGCCTATCCTGCGGCGTTTTTCGGCGCGGTGCGCTCCGGCTTCGTGCCGTTATTGATCAATACGCTGACGCCGCCGGATTTGCTGCAATTCTACCTTTCGGACGCCGGCGCGGCGGTGGCGGTCGCAGAGGCCGAGTTTACCTCGCGGTTCAACGCGGAGGCCTGCAAGGACACGCCGCTGCAAACCCTGGTCGTGGTCAATGGCGCGGCAGGCGAACACGCCGTGCCGAAAGCCCTGATTGCGCAGCAATGGCTGCAGGGATTCTCCACTGATCTGCCGGAAGCCGACACCAGACGCGACGACATGGCGTTCTGGATGTATTCATCCGGCTCGACCGGTCGTCCCAAGGGCATCGTGCATCTGCAGCACGACATGGCCTACAGCGAGCAGGCGTTCGCGCGCAACGTGCTCAAGCTTACGCCCGATGACATCTGTTTCTCGGTGCCTAAGATTTTCTTCGCCTACGGCTTTGGCAACGCCATCACCTTCCCGTTCTCGGTCGGTGCGGCGACGCTGCTGCTGCCCGGCCAGCCGAAGCCGGCTGCGATCTTCGAGGCGATCGGAAAATACCGGCCGTCGGTGTTCTACGGATTGCCGACGCTCTATACTTCGCTGACCAAGGCCGAAGGCGCGGCCGGAATCGACTTCTCGTCGCTTCGAATGGCGCTGTCGGCCGCCGAGGTGCTGTCGGCGGAAGTCTTCAACGGCTGGAAGGCGCTGACGGGGCTCGAGATCATCGAGGGACTCGGCTCGACCGAAGTGCTGCACATCTATCTCTCCAACCGCCCCGAGAAGAAAAAGCTCGGCGCGGCGGGCCTGCGCGTTCCCGGCTACGAAATCCTCCTGAAGGACAAGGACGGCCGCGAGGTCGGCGACAATGAGGAAGGCATTTTGTGGGTGCGCGGCGATTCCAACACGCCAATATACTGGAACCGACCCGACAAATCGGCGGAGACCATTCGTGAAGGGGGCTGGATCTACACCGGCGACCGCTTCCTGCGCGATGCCGACGGCTTCCATTTTTTCCGCGGCCGCGCCGACGACCTGATCAAGATATCAGGCCAATGGGTCTACCCGCTGGAAGTCGAGCTTTGCCTTGCCGAGCATCCCGATATCAGGGAATGCGCTGTCTTCGCCGCAGAGCTGCCGGATCGACGCATGACGCTGAAGGCGGTGGTGGTGATGAACAAGGGCGAGTTCGATCCGAACAAAGCCACGAAGAAGCTGCAGGACTACGTCAAGGAAAAATTGCTGCCTTACAAATATCCGCGCGAGATCACGTTCATCGGCGAATTGCCGAAGACCGGCACGGGCAAGATCGATCGTCAGGCATTGATGAAGATGTAGTGCGCTGCTTCAACAAACTCGGTGTCGTCCCTGCGAACGCAGGGACCCATACCGCGTGATCTATCGATGAAGTGCGGTAGCTAGCACCGTATTACACAACGAAAGCCTGTGGTTATGGGTCCCTGCGTGCGCAGGGACGACAGCGGAGTACGCTGCCCTACCCCGCCAGCCCCGTGCCGCCATACAGCCACGCCAGATCGCCGTACCACTCCTCCGACGTCTTCGCGCTCATGATCTCGTTACGCAGCCGGGCATGTCCGCCGGCGGGGTGATAGATGTGCTCGCCGATGGCGCGGGACATCAGTTGCACCTTTGCGGTGCGCAGAAACCGCTGCGCGCGATAGGCTTCCAGCGCCGTGGCATAATCGTCATGCTGCGCCAGCATGTGCGAGAGGCACACGGCGTCCTCCATCGCCTGACAGGCGCCTTGCGCGAAATATTGCAGCATCGGATGCGCGGCGTCGCCGAGCAGCGCGACGCGGCCGTCGATCCAGCGCTCGACCGGATCACGGTCGCACAGCACCCACAGCCGCCAGTTCTTGCCGTGATGGATGATCTCCTGCGCACGCGGATGGATGTGCCCGAAGCCCTGCATGACCTCTTCGTCCGACACGGGCTTGCCGGCGACCGGCTCCGGCGCGTCGTTGTGATAGGTGACGACGAGGTTGAACACCTTCCAGCCCGACAGCGGATAATGCACGATGTGGCATTTCGGCCCGGCCCACAGCGTCGCCGCGTTCCACCGCAAATCTTCCGGCATTTGCTCGGTCGGGATCACCGAGCGGTAGGTCGTGTGACCGGAAACCCGCGGCGGCCCGTCCGCGACAACCTGCTTGCGGACATTCGACCACAGCCCGTCGGCGCCGATCAACAGCCGGCCCGTGACGCGCTCTCCATTCGCCAGCCGCGCCGTCACCGACGACCCATCCTGATCGTAACCGACGACTTCGCTGCTAACGCGCAACTCGATCAACTCGTGATTCTGGCACGCGCGCAGAAAAACACCGTGCAGATCGCCGCGATGCACCACCGCATAGGGATTGCGGAAGCGCGAGCGAAACGCTTCGCCCAGATCGACATGGGTGATTTCCTCGGCAGTCAGCGCATCCATCAGCCGGAGCTGGTCGATATAGACGGCCATGCTTCGTGCAGCCTCGCCGACGCCGAGATAGTCGAAGGCGTGAAACGCGTTGGGCCCGAGCTGGATGCCGGCGCCGATCTCGCCGAGTTGCGAGGCCTTTTCCAGCAGGATCGAGCGGATGCCTTTTTGCGCCAGACCAAGTGCCACCGCGAGCCCGCCGATGCCGCCGCCTGCAATGAGAACCGGCCGCGTATCCATCAGCTCGACTTTCCCAGATGCTCGAGCGCGTCTTCGGCGCGCAGCGGCACGCGCGAGGCCTCGTTGTTGAGATCGACGAGTTGCGTCAATAGCGCCAGCAGGGTCTTGCGGTCCGCGGGCTTCAGCGGCTGCAGCATCCTTAGCTGCGCGTGTTCCACCGACGGCATGATGTCACGCAGCACCGCCGCGCCAGATTTGGTCAGATGGAGCAGTTTGACGCGCTTGTCCTCGCGCGAGGGCTTGCGCTCGATCAAGGCCTTGCTTTCCAGCCGCTCGATCACGTTGCCGAGCGTGGAACGGTCGAACGCAATCACCGCCGACAGGCGGGTGGCGTCGATGCCGGGATGGGTGTGGATCGCCACCAGCGCCGCATATTGCACCGGCGTCAGGTCGAAGGCGTTACACTCTTCGACAAAGATCGAGACCGCGATCTGCTGCATCCGGCGGAACAGGTAGCCGGGCGCCGTATAGACCGCGTCCATCGTGATGGGTGATGGCTTACTCGGCATCGGGCTGCCTGTCCGGCGCGGCATCTGCGAACGCCTTCATTTGCTTTGCCGCGGCTTCTGCCTCGAGCAGGCGTGGAAAGGCGGCGACGTCGACGCCGAAGCGCCGCGCATTCCCAAGCTGCGGGATCAGGCAAAGGTCGGCAACCGTGGGCTTGTCGCCGAAACAGAACGGGCCAGCCTCGCCCGCCACCAGCGTTTCGCAGGCGGATAGTCCCTCGCGGTTGGCCCACGCAGCCCATTCTGTCACCTTCTCCTCGGGCAGGCCGAGCTGGCGCAAACGCGCCAGAACCTTGAGATTCTGCACGGGATGCGTATCGCAGGCGAGCGCCATGGCGAACGCGCGCACCTTGGCGCGGCGCAGCGGATCCTTTGGCAGTAGCGGTGGATTGGGATGGGTTTCGTCCAGCCATTCGATGATGGCGAGCGATTGGGTCAGCACGACACCGGTGCCGTCTTCCAGCGTCGGCACCAGCCCCTGCGGGTTGATGGCAAGATAGGCGGGCGCAATCTGTTCGCCCTTGCGAAGGTGGTGCGGCAGGTGCTCGGTCGACAACCCCTTGAGGTTGAGCGCGATCCTGACCCGGTATGCCGCGCTGCTGCGGAAATAGCCATGCAGCTTCATCGGAACCTCCCTCGGATTTTATCGTTTGCCTCGCGGCCTGTCATTGACGCTACCCATATTGTAAGTATACTGTCAATCCATAGACGATACAAAAATGACGGGAGGCTTGACCATGGAAGCCGTGCAGAAGACCCCGGAACGCGAGGCGTTCTACAAGAAGATCGACGGCGAGAATCTCTCCGCGCTGTGGAACGTGCTGGGCGATCTCGTCACGCCGGAACCGCGAAGCGCCTGCCGGCCGCATCTGTGGAAGTTCGATTCGATCCGCGATTACATGACCGAAGCCGGCAGGCTGATCACCGCCAAGGAAGCCGAGCGGCGGGTGCTGGTGCTGGAGAATCCCGGCCTGCGCGGCCAGTCGAAGGTCACGACATCGCTGTTTGCCGGCGTGCAGATGGTGGTCCCGGGCGACGTCGCTCCCGCCCATCGGCACAGCCAGTCGGCGCTGCGCTTCGTGCTCGAAGGCAAGGGCGCCCATACCACTGTCGACGGTGAGCGCACCGCGATGGAGCCCGGCGATTTCGTCATCACGCCCTCGATGACCTGGCACGACCATTCCAACGAAACGTCCGAGCCGATGTTCTGGCTCGACGGGCTCGATATCCCGATGGTGCAATTCTTCGATGCCTCCTTTGCCGAAGGCTCGAACGAGGACCAGCAGAAGATCTCAAAACCCGCCGGCGACAGCTTTGCGCGCTACGGCCACAATCTGCTGCCGGTCGACGAGAAGCGAAAGTCCAAGACCTCGCCGATCTTCAACTATCCCTACAGCTACACCCGCGAGGCACTGGAACTGGCCAAGACGCGCAACGAGTGGGACGCCTGTCACGGGCTGAAGCTGAAATTCTCCAATCCCGAGACCGGCGATTTCGCGATGCCGACGATCGGCACCTTCATCCAGCTATTGCCGAAGGGCTTCAAGACCGCGCGCTATCGCGCGACCGACGCCACCGTGTTCGCCGCGATCGAGGGCAAGGGCCGCACACGGATCGGCGACCAGATTTTCGAGTGGGGCGCGCGCGACCTGTTCGTGGTGCCGAGCTGGCACTGGGTCACGCACGAGGCCGACACCGACGCGGTGCTGTTCTCGTTCTCCGACCGTCCGGTGCAGCAGAAGCTCGATCTGTTCCGCGAAGATCGCGGGAATGCGTGAGGTGATACGACGAACTCTCCGCCGTCATTGCGAGCGAAGCGAAGCAATCCATCTTGCCGCAAGCGAAGTATGGATTGCTTCGTCGCTTCGCTCCTCGCAATGACGCGGAGGGACGTTGCTCGCGTGCTTCACCGCCAGTGCAGCAGCCTCGCTTCCAGCACGTTGATCGCCTTCCCCACCGCCAGCCCGAACAGCGACAGGATCACGACGCCGGCCAAGAGCTGATCGGTCTGCATCAGATTGCCGGCCTGCAGCACGAAGGCGCCGATGCCGAACTGGGCGCCGATCATTTCGGCGCTGACGACGAGCAACAACGCGACGGAAGCCGTGATACGGAATCCCGCGAGGATCGATGGCAGCGCCCCCGGCCAGATCACGCGCCACACGATGGCATGGAACGGCACGTTAAAGCTCTGCGCCATCCGGATCAGGTTGCGCGGCACCGCATCGACGCCGCTATAGACCGAGATCGCGGTGGAGAAGAATACGCCGAGCGCAATGGTCGCGATCTTCGGCTCCTCGCCGATCCCGAGCCAGAGGATCAACAGCGGCAGCAGCGCGATTTTGGGAATCGGAAACAGCGCCGAGATGAAGGTGATGCCGACACCGCGCGCCAGCGTCGAGAGCCCGATCGCAAAGCCAACGATCACCCCGGCCACGGTGCCGAGAACCCAGCCGCTGCCTATTCGGATCACCGAAGCCGAAACGTGCTGCCAGAGCGCCCCTGACATCGCGAGCTTGTAGATCGCAACTGCAATGGCCGAAGGCGCCGGCAGGAACAGCGGGTTGACCCAGCCGGCGCTGCCGGCGAGCTGCCAGATCGCAATCACCAGCGCGAGCGCCATCCAGCCGGAGGTGCGCCCCGCCCTCGGCACAAAACCGGCGCCGCGAAATGCGACCGGCCGGGCTTCGGTTGCGCGATCGTCCTGCGGCGCGCGCTCAAGCATGCTGCACCTCGCGCTCGGCATCGATCGCCTCCTCGCGGATCAGCGACCACAGATCGTTCTGCAGCGCCAGCAACTTGCCGCGCGCATCGATCGCACCGCGCTCGGCGCGCGTCATCGGGATTTCGACGATCTCCCTGACGCGGCCGGGCCGGCGCGACAGCACCACGATGCGGTCGGCGAGCCGCACCGCCTCCTCCAGATTATGTGTGACATAGACCGCGCCCATCGCACCGTCGGCGAGCAGGCGGATGAAATCCTCCATCAGCAATTCGCGGGTTTGCGAATCCAGCGCCGACAATGGCTCGTCCATCAGGAGAATCGCCGGCCGCACCGCGAGCGCGCGGGCAATGCCGACGCGCTGGCGCATGCCGCCGGACAATTGCTTTGGATAAGCGCCGCGGAAATCGGACAGGCCCGTGCGCTTCAGCGCGTCATCGACGACGGCGCGGCGCGTGGCGGCATCGAGTGCGGTATGGGCAAGCGGAAATTCGACGTTCGCTTCCACCGTGCACCACGGCAGCAGCGCGAAATCCTGGAACACGAAGGTCAGCGGATTGAGGCTGTCCGCCGGCGGTGCACCGCGCAGCTCTGCTTTTCCCTCGCTCGGGCGCAGCAGCCCGCCCAGGATCGACAGCAGCGTGCTCTTGCCGCAACCGGAGGGTCCCACGATCGCGACCACCTCGCCGGAGGCAACGGTGAACGACACGTGGTCGAGCACGTCGAGGCCGCCGAAGCGGTGGCAGATATGATCAGCGATCAGGTCCATTTTGTCTTTCGAGCCTTGCTCCGCTGCGCTCCCTCTCCCGCTTGCGGGGGAGGGCTGGGGTGGGGGTGCCGCCGCGAGTCACACTGTTCGTATGGATAGAGTTTCCTCCACCCGGATCGCATCTTGCGATGCGATCCGACCTCCCCCGCAAGCGGGAGAGGTAAGAACCCCATCAATCCGCCTTCACATATTCCTTCGCGATGATCGCGTCCGCCGCAAACCCCTTGTCGACAAAGCCCTGCTCCTGCAGCCACGCGATCTGATTGTCGACGTTCTTGACGTCGAGCTTGCCGTCGGGGTCGATATAGGCGCAATTGCCGACCACCTGCTCCACCGGCAAATTGGTGTATTTTGCGATGATTTCCAGCAACGGCTTTGTCTTGTCGTTGATGTCCGCCTTGCCATCCTTCACCGACGCCAGGATCACGTCGTGATATTCGCGGTCGGCGCGCACAAGCGCGGCGAGCAGCTTGGTCACCATCGCCTTGTTGGTCAGTGTCTTCGGCGAGGCGAACACCGCGCCGAGTTGCCACGGTGTCTCGTCGCCGACCCAGCCGAGAAGCTTTGCTCCGCCGGAATCCACCAGCGCCCGCGCGGTCGAGATCGGCAGCAATGCCGCATCGACGGTTTCGCCCTTGAGCGCGGCCGCGGCATTGGACAAAGACTGCAGCGGCAGCACTTTCACGTCCGCGAGCTTGAAGCCGTATTTGTCGGCGAGTAGCCCCAGCGAATAATGAAAGCTGGAGCCGACCTGCGTCACCGCGATGCGCTTGCCCGCCAGGTCCTTTGGTGTCTTCAGGCCGGCCGCATAGGCGTTGTTGCTGGCGAAGTAGCCGATCAGCGGATAGCCGGCCTTCTCGCGGCTCATGCCGCCGATCACTTTCAATGTGCCCTTGCCGGCGAGATTGTAGAGCCCGGCGGTAAACGCGGTGATGCCGAAATCGACATCGCCCGACGTCGTCGCCACCGCGATCGGCTGTGCCGCGTCGAAGAATTTCAGTTCGATATCGAGGCCGGCCTCGCGGAAATAGCCCTTATCCTGCGCAATGAACACCGGCGCCGACGACGACAGCCGGAGCACACCGATTTTCGCCTTTTGTGCGTCATCGGCCCGCGCGATCCCGCTTGCCGCAATGGCCAACAGACCCGCCAGCGCGAGCCGTGCAAACTTCGTCATCCCGCCTCCTCCGTAACTCTTTTATAACCCCTCGGGCACGTTCTGGTCCCGCCCGATGAATGCGCCCTGTTGTTTCAGGCTTTGTTGCAACTTTTCAACCGCAATGTCGCGTGGAATCGTGTTGCCCGACAGCGCCAGCGCAGCCGCCGCGCCGGCCGCCTCCCCCATCGCAAAACAGGCGCCGGAGACCCGCGCCGCCGACTGGCCCTCGTGGGTCATCGAGGCGCAGCGTCCCGCCACCAGGAGATTGTCTATGCCCTCGGGCACCAGCATGCGATACGGCAATTCGTTGAAGCCGCGGGATTCCGGGATCGGCGGAAACGTGAAGGTCACATCTCCCGCGACATGCTGCTCCATCGGCCAGCCATTGACGCCGATGGAGTCGTCGAACGAGGCGCAGCCGAGCACGTCCTCGCCCGATAGCATATAGCCGCCGATCACGCGCCGCGTCTCGCGGATGCCGAGCTGCGGCGGCAGGTCGACGATGTAGGATTTTTCGAAGCCGGGCACCGTGCGCAGGAATTCGAACGCCTGCAGCGCCTGCCGCCGGCCCTCGATCTCGCCACGCGTCATCTGGTCGGGCTCGATCCCGCTGACGGCCGTGCCGTCCTCGCGGGCAAGCTGGGTGAAATTCACCCGCCATTCGATCGCCGACCGCTGCGGCCGCACGATCGCGGTCTTGCGTGGAAACCGATGCGCGCCCGCGGCCTCGGCCTTTTCCATCAACGCCGGGATCATCCGCCAGGCATCACCGGCCTTCTCGGGATCGATGCCGTTGAGGCGAAACATCATCGAGGGATAGAGCATGCTGCCGGCATTGTCGCCGACTTCAAACGGCGCGCCCGCCCAGGCCGCAAGATCGCCGTCGCCCGAGCAGTCGATGAAGATGCCGGCGCGCACCGCCTGACGGCCCGCTTTGGTCTCGACCATCAGCACGTTGATGCGCTTCTCGTCCTGCATCACCACGCCGGCGCCCAGCGCGTGAAAAAGGATGTCGACCTTGTGCGCGGCCAGCAGATCATCCGCGGCAATCTTGTAGGCCGCGGTGTCATAGGCCTGCGCGAAAATTTTGCCGAGGATCAGGTGTGGCGCGTTGAGCCCATCGAGCCGGTCGATCCGCGCGAGCAAATCGGAGGCGATGCCCTGCACCACCCGATGCATCTCGCCATGAACATTGGCATGCAGCCCGCAGAAATTCGTCACCCCCGCGGCCGTGCCCATCCCGCCGAGAAAGCCGTAGCGCTCGATCAGCAGCGTGCGGCGGCCGGCGCGCGCGGCGGCAACGGCGGCCGCGATGCCCGCCGGCCCGCCACCGAGGACGGCGACTTCATATTCGCCGTAGAGCGGAATCTGGCGTGCGGGTTCTTCAATGGTTTTGGCCGACACGGCAGCGATCCCATCCCTGATGATTTTGTTTCGCAGGACTATGAATTAACGCGAATGGGACTACAATCCGGAAAATTGTGCGATCAGCTTTCTCGAATCGAGAAAAGTGGATGGATACGCTCGTCAATCTCCAGGCCTTCCTGGCTACCGCCGACGCCGCCGGCTTCTCGGCTGCCGCCCGCAAGCTAAAGGTCTCGACCTCGGTGGTGGCCAAGCGCGTCACCCAGCTCGAAGATCAGGTCGGCATCGCGCTGTTTCATCGCTCGACCCGTCAATTGCGGTTGACCGAAGCCGGACAGCAATATGTGCATCGCGCCCGCAGCGTGGTGGCTGATGTCGGCGATCTTCTGGCGCGCATGGGCGAAAAGGACCATGATCTGATCGATCACCTGCGCATCAAGGCGCCGACATCGCTGACCATCGCCCGGCTGGCCGATGTGTTCAGCGCCTTCCAGACAGAAAATCCGCGGCTGAAACTGGAAGTCATGCTGATCGACCGGCCGGTCGATCCGGTCACGGAAGGTTTTGACGTGGCGATCGGCGCATTCCCGCACTCGTTCGGGGGTGTCGTCGATGAACCCTTGTGCGCACTCAAGCGCCTGCTGTGCGCGGCGCCTGCCTATCTCAAATCGCACGGCATGCCGCGGCACCCGCGCGATCTGGTCGAACACCGCTGCCTGAGCTTTCTTCCGACCGGGCCCGAATGGATATTCGACGGCCCGCGTGGCCGCATCACCATTCAGGTACGCCCGCTGTTGAGTTCGAACGAGGGCCACGTGCTGGTGAAAAGCGCGATCGCCGGAAACGGCATTGCTTTCATTTCGCATTATCTTGCGGCCGACGCCCTGCGCGACGGGTCGCTGCAGGTGGTGCTTCCCGAATTCCCAATCCCGGATTTGTGGGTCAAGGCGACGATCCCCGAGCGGCGCGTCAACGCAGCAGCCGTGCAGGCGCTGCTTCAGCAATTGAAACGCGCGCTTGCGCCGGCGCTATAAGACGCGCGAGCAGCTTACGTTCCAACCTGCAGCGGCGAGGTCAGCTTGCGCAGCGCTGCAATTACCGAGAGCGCGGTGATGCGGCCGGTCTTCGGGTTTTCCGATGGGATGTTCTCGATTCCCATCGTGAACGAAGCCGAGTCGGCCTCGACCCTGATCTGGTGACAGTTTCGCGTCACCGCCGGATCGGCCCAGATTTCGATCGTCGTGCGATCGGGGCCGATGCCGGCGAGCGACAGCGCCGCCACCACATTGACGTTGGCGGGAAAGGCCGCGGCTGCGTCGCGTGCCGAGCCCTTGAACACGCAGAGGGCGGATTTCAGACCCTCCATGGAGATCCCATTCTCGACGAGATAGGGCGCGCCGGCGAGACCGCCGGGCGGCTTGCGCGTGATCATCTGAACCGAATGGATGGTACCTTCGGCGGCAGCCGATACCGCATCGAAGCCGATCAAGGCGCCGGTCGGCACGATGATCTGACCGCCATGCGCCCGGGCGAGATCGATCAGATCGGGACGGGGCAGCAGCGCACTGGAGCTGAGCACCATCACCTGCTTGCCGGCGCGCAGCATCGGCCGGCAGATCTGATCGAGGATATCAGCCGGTGCACATTCGACAACGAGGTCGGCGTGCCCGGGCAGCTCATCGAGCGAGATCAGCGGACAGGCGATACCTTCTCGATCGAGCCATGCTTGCGCTTTCGCCCGATCCCTTGTCGTGATCGCCGTGAGAGCAAGTCCCGGCAGCCCCTGCGCCAGCTTGCGCGCCACGGTTTTGCCGATCTCCCCGAGCCCGGCAATGGCGATATTTTTTGATGGCAAATCCGATACTCCTGCAAGAAACGTCATCGAGCGTGGCAGAGCCTAACGCCTATGCGTTGTGTCCCCAATTCGCCGCCCGCTTCTCCGCAAACGACGCCAGCCCCTCCGACGCCTCTTTGGTCTGCCGCCTGTCCGAATGCAAGTTCACCAGCCGCGCATAGGCCTCGTCATCCACGCCCATTCCGCCGAACGAGCTTTCCATCGCGAGCGCCTTGGTTTCGGCCATTGCTTGCGGACCATTGGCCAGCAGTTGATCCACGACTTTTGCGCCCGCAGCCTCCAGTTCTGCCAGCGGCACCACCTCATGCACCAACCCGATCCGGCGGGCTTCCTCCGCGCGAAAACGCTCGCCGGTCAGCGCGTAGCGGCGGACCTGGCGGACACCGATGGCGTCGCAGAGTTGCGGGATGATGATGGCCGCCGTCAGCCCCCAGCGCACTTCGGTAATCGAGAACAGCGCATTGTCGGCGGCGACTACGACATCACAGGCCGAGATCACGCCGGTGCCGCCGCCGAAGCAGCCGCCCTGCACCAGCGCCACCGTGGGGATCGGCAGCGTATTCAGCCGCTGCACGGCCTCGAACGTCGCGCGCGACACTTTTTCGTTCTCTTCCGCCGATTTCGGCCGCACGCCGTTGATCCAGTTCAGGTCGGCGCCGGCCTGGAAATGCTTGCCGTTGCCCTTCAGCACCACGACGCGGAGATTGGGCTTCTGGCCTAGTTCATCCATCGCCGCGAGCACGCCGTTGATGAGCCCGGCGTCATAGGCGTTGTTCACCTCGGGACGGTTCAACGTGACGGTTGCGACGCCGCGCGCGTCGAGATCCCACAAAACCGGATTGGCAGTCATCGGCGGCCCCTTTGTTCGGCAATCTTTGTTATGCCGGACAATAGGCCGGGATCGCTGGCATTGTCACCGCCGCCGACCTATCGGCGGCCGCGCCGCTGCATCATATCTGCCCTGTCGGCCAATGACGTCCGCCGTGGGCCGATCGCCTCGAACTGGGCCTTCTGCTCGTCGCTCAGCATCGCATAGAAATCATCGAGCGCGGTGCGCACGAGCTTGACGGAATCCAGCATAACGCCGAGCCGCTTGCCGACGGCTGTGAGCCGCGCCGGCGGCGTGGCCGCTTCCTCAATCCGGCACGACGTGGCCAGCATGTCGGCTGCCTTTGCGCTGGCTTTCTGCAGGGCGGTAAGGCCGGTGCGTTGCGCATCGGTCGGATGCACCCGCGCCTCGATCTCCTCGGCCGGCCATTGCAAGCTCGAGGATTGCGTGACGTCGCAGGGCCGCGCAATGGATCTGTTGCGGCGCCGCTCAGTCTTCCTTTCCTGATCTTCGGCTACCGCGTTCAGCCGCGCTTTCTGCTCGTCATTCAGCAGACCGTATAGTTTGTCCAGCGCCGGCTGCACGGTCGCGACACCAGCAATCATCGCCTCGATGCGTTGCTGCATCGAGGCAAGCCGGCCGGACGCCGTCAGCGCCACCGTCGCTGGACACGCCGCCTTGATCTTTTGCGCCGAAATCACCGATGCATTGGCGAGATCGTCGAGGGCCGCGCGTTGCACCTCGGTCGGCTCGATCGCCTGCGCGATCAGGTCGATCGGCAGGCCGGCGATTTCGCGGCTGTCCTCACCGCATAACAGCGCGAGCCGATCCGGTCCGGCGCCGGGAGCACCACGCGGCGGCAGGTAGCCCGCAAGACCCTGATAGTCATAGGGTCCGAACAGACCGGCATAAATGTCGTCATAGCCGTAGTACCAGAACGGGGCGCCGACACGCGGTCCCCACAGCGCATAGTCGTAGATATCGAAATAGGCGAACGGCCAGAACAGCGGTCCGACCCAGCCGTAGCCGCCATTGCCGTGCCGCCACCAGCCGCCGCCTCTGGACCGTCCGTATTGCCATCCGGCGAGCGCCGCGCCCGCGGTGACGCTGGCCCGCATGGCGGGACGATGCAGGGCTGCGGTATGGCGGTAGCTGCGGGCAAGTGCGCGCGCATTCAGCGCGCGACCGCCGCCCGCAAAATTCATGCGATGCGCGGAGAACGAACGATGTGCGGAGAATGAGCGGTGATGCGCCGCCCTGCCGTGAAAATGGCCGCCATGATGCCGGCCGCCGAAATGGTGGCCATGACCACCACCACGATGGCCGCCGCCATGATGACCGCCGCCGCGACCACCGCCATGGCCGCCTCCATGACCACCTTTCGCGATCGCAAAGTCCGCTACCGACAGCGCTGTTGCGAAGACAATGGCGGCAATTCCCAGTGCGATCTTTGACATGGTACGTCCCATCATGGTCGCACGTCCCAGTGCCGCTATGCCGCGAGCTTGGCGGCACATGGATGAACGCTGACTGAACGGCAGGGTTCCCGGCGACGCCATGGCCGCGCCTTCCGCAACCCGCCCTGTGCGGCAGACCGGTTGCGCCCGATCACGGCTTGTGAAAACTAGCAACGATCATCCCCTCCCGGCAGGATTTCCACCCATGCGGATTTGCGTTTTCGGTGCGGGCGCCGTCGGCAGCCATTTTGCGGTGCGGCTCGCACTGGCAGGCCATGACGTTTCCTGCGTGATGCGGGGTGCGCATCTGGATGCCGTGAAAGCCAACGGGCTGACGCTGCGTGTTGGAAATGGCGAGTTCAAGGCGAAGGTGCGCGCATCGAGCGATCCGGCCGCGTTGGGCCAGCAGGATGTCGTCATTTGCACATTGAAGGCGACCGGGCTGCCGAGCCTTGCCTCCGGCCTCCAACCCCTGCTCGGCGAAGATACCGCCGTGGTGTTCGCGCAGAACGGCGTTCCCTGGTGGTACGATATTGGGCTCTCGCCAGGGCATCCGCCGGTACCGGATCTGGCCTTCCTCGATCCCGGTGGACGCTTGCGTGCCGCCATTCCAAAACAGCTTATCGTCGGCGGTGTGGTATTCTCGTCCAACGAAGTCGTCGCTCCCGGCGTGGTTGCGAACCTTTCGCCCGAGCGTAACCGGCTCCTGATCGGCGAATGCGACGATCGCCGGAGCGAGCGGGTCGCGCGGCTGCGTGCGGCGCTCAACGGCGCCGCGATCGAATCGCCCGACATCGCCGAGATCCGTGAGACGATCTGGTCAAAGCTCCTGACCAACATGTCGATGTCGGTGCTGTGCCTGTTGACCGGACAGACCGCGCGCGCCGTCCGCGACGATCCTGATCTCGCCGAAATCGTGCCGCGCCTGCTCGACGAGGCCAACAGCGTGGCGCAGAGCTGCTTCCCCGAAGTCAGGCGCGTCACGCGCTCCGGCCCCGCGCCGGACCACAAGCCTTCGATCCTGCAGGATTACGAACTCGGCCGCGCCATGGAGATCGACGTGCTGGTCCGCGCGCCGGCCGCGTTCGCGCGCGCCGCAGGACTTGCGACGCCGATGCTCGACATGATGGCGGCGCTCGCCATCCGCCAGGCGCGCGACAAGGGGCTCTATCAGGGCTGAAAGCCCTGCTGTTCCAGGCCCGGTCAGATCGGCTGCAGTCCCAGCCGCTTGAACAGTTTTCGGTCGGCCTCGTCCTCCGGATTGCCGGCCGTCAACAAGGTATCGCCGACGAAGATCGAATTCGCTCCCGCAAAGAAGCAGAGCGCCTGCATCTCGTCGGTCATGGCCGAGCGGCCCGCCGACAGGCGGACATATGATTTCGGCATCATGATGCGCGCCAGCGCAACGATCCGGACAAACTCAATGGGCGCTATCGGCGCCGCCTCGGCGAGCGGCGTGCCGGCGATCGGAATCAGCATGTTGATCGGAACGCTTTCCGGCGGCTCGGCGAGGTTCGCAAGCGTGACCAGCATTTCGACGCGGTCGGTTTCTTCCTCGCCCATGCCGAGAATGCCGCCGCAACACACTTTCATGCCGGATTGCCGGACATTCTCCAGCGTGTCGAGACGATCGGCAAACGTTCGCGTCGAGGTCACCTGCGGGTAATAGCGCTCCGACGTATCGATATTGTGATTGTAGTAGTCGAGCCCTGCCGCGCCGAGGCGGTCCGACTGATCGCGGTCCAGCATGCCCAGCGTCATGCAGGTCTCGAGCCCGAGCGCTTTCACCGCGCCGACCATTTCAACGATGGCATCCATGTCTCTCGGCTTCGGATTGCGCCACGCCGCGCCCATGCAGTAGCGCGTTGCGCCGCCGTCTCGCGCTTTGCGTGCCTCGGCGACGACCTTTTCGACGTCCATCAGCTTCGAGGCGGCAAGCCCCGTCGAATGATGCGAGGACTGGCTGCAATAGCCGCAATCTTCCGGGCATCCGCCGGTCTTGATATTGAGCAGCTTGCTGAGCTGCACGCGGTTGGGATCGAATTGCCGGCGGTGAATCGATTGCGCCTCGAACAGCAGATCGTTGAACGGCAACCGGTAGAGCGACCAGGCCGCCTCGCTCGTCCACTTCGGAGCGCCCGCAAGCGGCGCCGTCACAGCCAACTCATCCCGCATTTCGAGCATCCGACAATTCTCCCGATCCTGATTGCCCCGCGCGGCCGTCATCGCACGCTGGCGAAGCGGACGCCAGCGGCGCGCGCGTGCTTGCAAAAAATTGATCGCCGGCATTGACCGCGCAGCGCGCGTCGTATCACTCTCGACCCTATCCAAGAAAAAGAAACCAGGTGGGAACCGAACATGCATGTCAAAGGCAAGGTTTGTGTCGTCACGGGAGCTGCGAGCGGCATCGGCGAGGCGGTGGCGCGCGCCTATGCGGAGGCCGGTGCGCACGGCGTCGTCATCGCCGACCTCAAGACCTCGCGCGACAGACTGGCAAAGGTCGCTGGCGACATCGACGGCTTGCCGATCACGGCCGACGTCGGGCTGGAGGAAGACATCAAGGCGCTGATCGCCGCGGCCGAAGACAAGTACGGGCCGGTCGACGTGTTCTTTTCCAACGCCGGCCTCTCGCGCAAGGGACAAGAGACCGCCTCCGATGCCGATTGGGACGTGAGCTGGCGTGTCCACGTCATGAGCCATGTGTTCGCGGCGCGTGCGCTGGTGCCGGGCATGCTCGCGCGCCGCTCCGGCTATCTCCTCAACACCGCGTCCGCGGCAGGCCTGCTGGCGTCGCTGAACTCGATGCCTTACGGGGTCACCAAGAACGCCGCGGTCGCGCTCGCCGAACATCTCGCCATTCAATATGGCGATCAAGGCATCCGCGTGTCCGTGCTCTGCCCGCAATCGGTGCAAACCGGCATGACGACGCCCGGCCCCAGCGCCGCAAGGGTCGACGGCGTGCTGCAGCCGCCGGAAGTGGCGCGCATGGTGATGGAGGCGATGGAGGAAGAACGCTTCCTCATTTTATCGCACCCGCAAGTCGCCGAATACATGCAGCGCAAGGCCTCCAGCCGCGACCGCTGGCTCACCGGCATGCGCAGGCTGCGCGACAAGATCTATGGCGCGCCGCAATCAGCCTGAGGCTTTTGGCGCGAACGACGCCAATATGCCGTCGTATTTTTTCGCGCCGGGTGACGCGTAAGAGCCACGCCTGGACGTCGTGAGCTTGAGTCCAGCCAGCGCCTCAGCCTGCTTCACCGCGGCCGCCACGCCATCGACGACGGGCACGTCAAATTTCCGCGACAGTTTCTGCGCAAGATCGGCCATGCCCGCGCAGCCCAGCACGATCGCTTCCGCACCCTTGTCGAGCGCGCGGGCAATCTCGGCTTCCAGCTTCGCTTCCGCACCCGAGCCGGGCTTGTCGAGATCGAGCACCGCGACGTCACAGGCGGTGACCTGCGCCCTTTCGGCAAAGCCGTAGCGGCGCACCAGCTCCTCGAGCGGCACGATCGAGCGCGGCAGCGTGGTGACGACGGCGATCCGCTTGGCAATCTGGCCAGCCGTCACCAGCGCCGCTTCGCAAATGCCGACCACCGGAAAAGGCGCGGCGGTGCGGGCGGCGTCGAGGCCGGTGTCGTCGAAACAGGCGACGATGCCGGCATCGGCATCAGGCGCATTCATGAACGCCTGGATCAGCCCGGGAACGGCGAAGGCCTCGTCATAGTAGCCCTCGATCGAGACGGGCCCCATCGTCGACGTCACGGCGGATATTTCGGTACCGGGCGCGGCGACGGCGCGCGCGGCGGCGCCGATGGTTTCGGTCATCGAGGTAGTCGTGTTCGGATTGACGATCAGGATTTTTGCCATGAGTGCATCGTAACCGGGATGGGACGAAGCGCAACTCTATCCCCGTCGTTCCTGCGAACGCAGGGACCCATACGCCGCGGCCTTGTGGAAAGGGCACAAGGGGAGACGGCATACTTCAACAATGAACTGCTGTGGTTATGGGTCCCTGCGTTCGCAGGGACGACGTCTGAGAGCTATCAGATAATCCCATCCACCCACGCCGCAAACGCATCCAGCGCCTCATCCATCACCTCGCGATCATTCCGCCCCGAACTCTTCAGCACATGGAAGGAATGATCGGCGCCATCAAGCAAATGCAGCGTCGCGCGCGATCCAAGGCCTTTGACGACAGGCTCGAGCAGATTCAATTCCGCCAGCGCATCGCGCGTGCCTTGCAGGAACAGCATCGGGATTTTGACATCGGCGAGATGCTTGGCCCGATCGCTGGAAGGCTTTCCGGCCGGATGCAGCGGAAAACCGAGAAACGCCAACCCTCGCACGCCGGGCAGGGAAGAAAGCGCTTGCGCCTGCGACGTCATTCGTCCGCCGAATGATCGGCCACCCGCGATCAGCGGCAGCGCGGGACAGCGTCGCGCGGCTTCCGTCACCGCCGCCCGCACCGCGGCGTGTGCGACCTTGGGCGCATCGGGCCGCTTGCTGCCTTTTTCCATGTAGGGAAATTGATAACGCAGCGTCGCAATGCCGCGCCCGGCCAGGCCACCCGCAACCGTTTCCATCGACGCATGAGTCATGCCTGCACCGGCGCCGTGCGCGAACACGTAACACGCGCGCGCCTGCGGCGGCCGCATCACCAACCCGGAGACCGCCTCATTGGGCCCAATCTCAATTCGGAGCAATTCCGCCTCGGCTGCCTTCATGTGATCTATCCGACACTCTGCTGCACGATCGGGACTCTATACTGGAAAAAGCCGGGCGAGCGATGACCCAGCCGACCGCGTCCCGGCCCGAGGAATCGGATTTATGGACAGACCTGTAGCGCCACTATAAGATGGCATCATATTCAACCGCACGCCGAGGGTGATTCGCCTTCCGGCGTTTTTTGATAATAGACCGATATTGCGCGCAATCGACGCGGTTTTGAAAAGGGGCAGGCCATGCGTGGCAAGAGGATTGCGACAATTGTGATCGTGCTGGCGATCGTCGGCGGTTATGCCGCCTTCAAGGACGATATCGCCAAGCTCTGGCAAGATCTGCATGTGAAGATCGTGGAGCATCCCACGCCGAAGAAAACCGTCTGGCTCGACCAAGGTATCGCTAAGGACAAACTGAGCTGGTTCTATCACGCCGACCAGGGAACGCGGACCTTCGGCTTCCCCTATGAGTGGTTCATGGCACTGGAGCAGCCGACAATTTCGTGGCTGCCGTTCACCAAGGTCGGTCTCTTCAGCGACACCGCCTATCTCGACCGCTATGGCTTCATCGCGGATACCATCATCCCTGGCAAGGAGGCGCTTCCGATCGGGTTCGCGAAAGGCACCCCGATGCTCGATCCGACGGGCGCGGTATGGCGTAACCCGCGCACCAAGAAGGAGATGATCGGTGTCGGCCTGACCTGCGCGGCCTGCCACACCGGCAGCTTCACCTACAAGGACACCGCCGTCGTCATCGACGGCGGACCGGCGCTCACCAATCTCCTCGCGATGAAGCAGGGCATGGGCATCTCGCTCTTGCTGACGCGCTACTGGCCCGGCCGGTTCGACCGCTTCGCCGAGCGCATCCTGGGACCGGACGCCACGCTCGACGACCGCGAAACGCTGAAGAACCAGCTCGAGCAGACTCTCAATCAGTACAAGCAGGTCAAGAACCTGGAAGAGCGCGTCGCCGCCCAGAGTATCGTGGAAGGTTACGGACGGCTGGACGCCCTCAACCGGATCGGCAACCAGGTGTTTTCAATCGACCTGAAGAAGCCGGAAAACTACGCCGGCTCCTCCTCGCCGGTGCATTACCCGCGGATCTGGAACACGCCGTGGTTCGACTGGGTGCAGTATAACGGCTCCATCATGCAGCCGATGGTGCGCAACGCCGGCGAGTCGCTCGGCGTGTCGGCGGAGCTCAATCTGACCGAGCCGTCGAAGGGACTGTATAAATCGAGCGTGGACGTGGATGCGCTGTTCAAGATGGAGCAGATGATCAAGGGCGACACGCAGCCGAACGCCAAGGATGGTTTTCCGGGCCTGAGATCTCCGAAATGGCCGGCCGATATTCTGCCGCCGATCGATCAGAAGCTGGCCGACAAGGGTGCCGAACTCTACAAGACCCATTGCCAGGAATGCCACCGCCCGCCAGTGACGAGCGAAGCGTTCTACGATTTCAACAACAAGGACTGGTGGACGAAGAACGAGGCCGGTGAACCTATCCTGAAGGTCGAGAACGTTCCGATCTCGCATATCGGGACCGACCCCGCGCAGGCCGCCGACATGATCAATCGGACGGTATCCGTTCCTGCCAATCTCGGCATCAAAAGCAGCAGCTTCGCATTCGCGCTCGGCGAGGTGGTCGAGAAAACCGTCAATCACGTCTTCGACCAGAAAAAGCCGCCGGTGGGCCCCGCCGAGCGGAAGCGGATCGACGGCTATATGCCGAACGAGCTTCGCGGCGAACTGGCCTACAAGGTTCGCCCGCTCAACGGTGTCTGGGCGACCCCGCCCTATCTTCACAACGGCTCGGTTCCGACCGTCGAGGCCCTGCTGGGCCCGCCCGAAGACCGTCCGAAGAAATTCTATCTCGGCAACCGCGAATACGATCCCGTGAACCTCGGTTACAAGTTCGACAAGATCGACAACGGGTTTGAATTCGACACCTCCATTCGCGGCAACTCGAACAGAGGCCACGAATTCAGGCAGGACTACAACAAGGACAAGGAAATCAAGGGCGTGATCGGGCCGGCGCTGTCGGCGGACGATCGAAAGGCGCTGATCGAATATCTCAAGACGCTCTGAGGTCATTCGCACGTCGCAACGGCCGGGCCAGGCCCGGCCGCCCTTCCCGACGCGGCTTGCGTCACAGATGAATCAGGCAGCGCGCTTCACTGGTTGGCGACCAGCCGCAGATGCGGCTTGATCGTCTCTTCCAGTTCGACCTTGAGCTGGTGCACGCGCGGATCGCCCGAGCGCGCCGCGCACACCGAATATTGATTGACCGAGCACGCCAGCGCGTGCCGCTCTTCGGGCGTCCGCGTCACATCCGGGCTGGACAGCCTCAGCACAATCCCACCGAGTTGCACCAGCATTTCGTCGAGCGCCCGATCCACTCCGGCTAACTGATTATTCACTCCGGCTAACTGATTCATGGCACCACTCCCTCTGGAAGGAGTAATGAGCAGCGCGCCCGCCCGTTCCCCGCGCACGACCGTTTACGGATAACAAGAAGTAAACGGAGCGCGATTCCAGTAACGCCCACCGCGCATCGGCTTGCAGGACTTGTTATCAATTGAAGGAAATCGGCTGGTCTGCTTAGGCCAAATGCCGCGATTGCAGGGCCGGGCCCGTCGGGTTCCGGCGTGTGTCAGATGGCTGCGCGTTTCATTCGCCCGGGACCAGGCTCCCGACCGTTGGCCGCGACATCCGCCGATGCTTTCGGCGCGAAAGATACAGCATGAAGCCGGTGACCACGAACAGCGGCATTAGCGCTGCGGCTACCATGAACAGCAGCTTGCCCGGCCAGCCAAGGATGCTGCCGCGGTGAATATCCAGCACGCTCGCGAGAACCCGCTCGCCGATTGATTTGTCCGCGTAAATCTCCGACGACACCAGCCGGCCGGTCACGGCATCGATCCGGAGTTCGTCCCGCGCGCCATCATGCGACCCATCGCGTGCCCAGGACCTGATACGCACGACCGTCCCCGCGCCAGCCGGCAGCGTCAGTTGCGCCGTTGCGAAACGGCCGCCCTGTTCGTGCAGGAACGCGGACCATGCACGATCGAGCGCAAGCGGTGCGGCGTCGGTTGCGCCAGTACCAGTGCCAGTGCCCCGCGGCGATTTCGGCTGCATCTTCGGTTGCATCGGTGCTGCGACGACCGAGGGGCGCGACAATAGCCAGGTGGCGCCGTTCTTGTACCAGTCAAACGAATACCACAGGCCGGTGAGCGCCATCACCAGATAGATCACGAGCACCCAGGTGCCGGCGACGGAATGCAGCGACCAGTGGAAGCCGCGGCCGCGCAATGCCAGATTTGGCTTCAGCCACATTTTCACGCTGCCGGCGCGGCGCGGCCATCGCAGCACGATTCCGGAGACCAGCATCACGATCAGGCCGACCGCCACCACACCGGTAATCTGCCGGCCAAAGCCGTTGGCATCGCCCGGCAACAGCAGCCAGCGATGTAGTTTGCGGACGGTGGCGAAAAAGTACTCACCCCGCGGCGTGCCGAGCAAGTGGCCATCATACGGATCGACAAAGACCGAGGACGGCCGCGAGCCGCCTTCGTTGCGGGCAAAGCGGATGCGCACCGCTCTGGACGGATCACTTGCCATCGTCACGGCCGAAACCTTGCCAAGATCATGGCCAAAATCTTGGGCGGCCTGCAGCCGCGCAATCAGCGCATCCGGCGTCAGCATCGGCGCCGAGCGGGCCTCGACCCGCATGATCCCGGCATTCAGGCTGGCGCCGATTTCATCCTCGAAGCTCATCGTCGCCCCGGTGATCCCGATCACGGCCAGTACCAGCGAGATGGCAAGCCCAATGACGGAATGGACCTGCAACAGGCCGGCCTTGATCGGATGCTTGCTCATGAACGGAGGGAATATCTTTGGGGAGAACGGCTCAGCCGCCGAAAGCGGCGAGTTTGTTGCACAATACCGGACAGCCGACAGCGCGGCCATCCGACGGGCGCATGCGCAGATTATAATAGCTCTATGTTAGGCGGAGGTGCACTTACGCATCACGCTGACGGCACTCACTGCGAGGAATAATGTTAATTTCGCGGCATATTTCGAAATATTGTTTTTGCCTTGCTGCCTCTGCACCACACGCGCTCCCGCGCAAGGCAGCTCACTCGTCGAAGCCGACTTTCTTGATCAGGGCGATTGCCGCCTGCTGATGTGCGGCAATCTGATCGATCGGCAGAGCATCGATCGGGAACGATCCGATCTCGACGAGGATCGGATCGCGGTCCGCTGTTGCAAGCACGGGATATTCCAGTTCCGCGGCGGCATAGATCCGTTGCGCCGCCGGTGTGACGAGGAATTCGAGGAATCTTTGCGCTGCGGCCGGATGCGGCGCGTGCTTTGCAATGGCCGCGCCGGTCAGATTCACATGAGCGTTGCCACCCTTGAACATCGTCGGCACCGCCTTGACCGCTCGGGCCCATCCGCCCCGGTCACCGCCTTCCCGTCCGGCTCGCAGTTGCGCCAAAGCAACGGTATTGGCGATGCCGATCTCGCACGTGCCTTGCGCGATCTCGCGGATAACGTCGTTGTCCTTGCCGGCCGGTTTGTGGACCAGATTGGCTTTCAAGCCATTGAGCCAGGCCTCTGTCGCTCCCTCGCCATGATGAACAAGATAGGCCGCGATCAGCGCGACATTGTTCTGATGTAGTGGCGAGCGCATGCACAACTTGCCACGCCATTTCGGTTCGGCGAGATCCTCATAATGGATCGCGCCGAGCGCCGCATCGGCGCGCGCCATCACGATGCGCGGCCGGACCGACAATCCGATCCATTGCGCGCCGCGATCCCGCAGTTGCGCCGGGATTGCCTTGTCCAGCACCGGCGACGTGATCGTCTGCGTGAGACGGCTGGTGACGAATTGCGAGGTCTTGTCGAGGCCGATGGTCAGCAGCACATCGGCGGGGGAGGCATCGCCCTCCGCGGTGACGCGCTTGACGAGATTGTCCTCGACGTAGGTCAGGTTGACCTTGATCCCCGTCGCCGCCGTGAACGACGCGATCACCGGTTCTATCAGGGGCGCTTCACGCGTCGAATAGAGATTGATCTCGTCAGCCTGGGCGGTTGCGGCGCTGCCGGCGAGCCACAGCGACGCAAGTACAAGGGGCAGCCTGGTCGCCCGCCTTCGCATCTCCGTTCTCAGAACTTCACCGTCGCCGACAGCGACACCCGTCGCGCGTCGCCCATTGCGACGTTGAGCCGATTCACCGCCGACGGATAGTAAACGTTGTCG
Organism: Bradyrhizobium algeriense; assembly: GCF_003062295.1. Taxonomy (GTDB): domain Bacteria; phylum Pseudomonadota; class Alphaproteobacteria; order Rhizobiales; family Xanthobacteraceae; genus Bradyrhizobium; species Bradyrhizobium algeriense. The sequence goes on from NZ_PYCN01000001.1 coordinate 480,191, forward strand.
AACAGGTTCTTGACGTTCAGCTGATAGATCACCGGCAGGGTCTCGTATTTGGTCTCGTAGGTCGCAAAGGCGTCGGCGACGATATAGGACGATAGGACGAACGTGTTCGCCGCGTCGCCCGGCCGGTCGCCGACATAATGCGCACCGGCGCCGACCCGAAGCCGGCCCGGCAAGGCCGTACCGAAGTCGTAGACCAGATAAAGAGAGGCCGTGTTCAGAGCCACGTTCTGCAGTGCCTTGCCGGTCAGGACCGGGTCCTCGGTCACCCGTGCGTCGGTATAGCCGTAGCTGCCGATCATGCTCCAGCTGTCGGTCAGCTTGCCGGTGACGTCGATCTCGACGCCGCGCGAGCGCACAGCGGCAGCGGTGCGTCGATCGTTGCTGCCGGTCGCGGTATTGAATTGGGACACCATGACGTTTTTCTTGTCGATGTCGTAGAGTGCGATCGTGCCGGACAGTCGCTTGTTGACGTCGAACTTGATGCCGGTCTCCCACGAGACGCCTTCTTCAGGCTTCACGTTGGAGTCGATCACGCCACCATCGACAGGCGCAATCGTCGAGTTTGGCTTCAGCGACTGCGTATAGCTGGCATAAAGCGAGATCTGTTCGGTGACTTTGTAGATCGCGCCTCCGAGCGGCAGCACCTTGTCGCCGGTGAGATTGGTGTTGGCCTTGAATGGCCGCCCGCGCCCCGCCAGCTGTTCGTATTCCATGTAACGCACGCCGCCGACCAGCGCGAGCTGGTTGGTCAGGTGCAGCGTATCCTGGAAGAACAGCGCGCGGGTGCCGAGCTTGTCGGTCTGGTCGCTATCGGTGGGCGCGATGGTGGTACCTGGCTGCAGCAGGCCATAGACCGGATTGTAGATATTGAACACGTTGGGGGTCGTCTGCCGGATCAGGTCCTTGCGATAGATCGTGCGATATTGGGCGTCGCCGCCGAACAGCACGTCGTTGCGCATGCCGCCGAGCCAGAATCCGCCCTGCAGGTACGACGTGCCGTAACTGACGTTGCTGAGCGAGCCCCGGGTGCCGTCATTGCTGCGGGTTATGATGCCGGTGACAGGATTGACCGCGGTGATGCGCAGCTGATTGGCGCTGAAGCTTTCGGTGTTGTAGCTGTAGCCCGCATACAGCTTCCAGTCCTCGTTGAGCCGGTGGTCGACCGAGGCCTGCATCAGGTCGGACGTCCCCCACATATTGTTGTAGGGCTCGTCGAGCCGGCGCGTCGATGGTATGGCAAGCGGCTTGTTGGTGCGGGAGTCGAGCGCGGTGCCGCGATCGAACGGAGAAAGAAAGTCGCGGTGCTCATAGTTGAGCTGGACCGTGGTGTTTTCGCCATACCACGCCAGCGACGGCGCAATCAGCGTTTCGCGGTGGCGCCCGAAATTGCGCCAGTAGTCCTCATTGACGCCGTAGGCGATGAAGCGATAGGCCAGCCCGTCCTTGCCGATCGGACCTGTAATATCGAAGGTCGCGTCCGCGCCGTTTTTTGAGCCGTAGGTCGAGCCCAGCACCGAAATCGAACCGTGCTGATAGAGCTCCGGACGCTTGCTGATCGTGTTGACGATGCCGCCGGGGTCCATGATGCCGTACAGCAGTGAAGCCGGTCCTTTCAGCACTTCGACGCTTTCGACGGCGGGATTGAGGCTTCGGCCTTGAACCAGCGGCATGCCGTTGCGCATGACCGAGCCATCGCGATTGTCGCCGAAGCCACGCCTGATGACAGCGTCCTGGGTGCCGGCGAGCGTGTTGGTCTGGGTGACGCCGCTGATATTGACGAGCGCATCGTCGAGATTGCGCGGCAGCTGATCCTTGATGACCTGCTCGGGTACGATATTGACGGATTGCGAGGTGTCGAGCGGGGAAGCGCCGGTGCGCAGCGTGGTCGAGCTCGGCATCGCGCGATAGCCGAGCTTGGCTTCATACTGCGCTGCTGCGGCAGCGGCTGCGCGCTCCGACGGCGTCGGTTGCGCAGGTGTCGCATTTTGATTTCGCTGGCGCGCCGCTGCAGCCTGGGTCCGCTGCGCAGAAGGGCCCGCCGGTCGGGCGAGCTTCTGCCTTTGCGTCGGCGATTCGACCGTCACCGCCGGCAGTCCAACGCTCGATTGCGCATTTGCCATCGTCGTCGAGAACGATAGATCGACCAGCAGGAGTGCCGCACCGATAAGTAGTTGCGCGTGGCGCTTGTCGATTCGATTTCGATGGTCCTCTACGAGCCGACAATCAGCACTGGTCGCCACTTCACTTCCAATTCACAAAACAGGATTCACGCGAGCCGCGTGTAGCAGCCTCTGCGAATGAATAGAACACTGCGGGAATTGAATCTCTCTAAGGACTGCCGCGCTTCGCGCGAAGCAACTGCTGGTCTGTCATCGCGATGCATCCGCAAGCGGCAACTGCGGAAAAATCAGACAATTGCCGTGCATCTGCTTGCAGGGCTCGTCATCAATTGATGGAAATCGGCTCGTCTACCCGGCAGAACGCCGCGATTGCGGCAACCGCGCCCGTTACCTATGCTGCCGCCTTATTCCTCAACGAGGCGCGTCCCCGCATGATTACGCCGCTCGATCCCGTCGTCGCCCAGATCATTCCGCTGCTGCCGCTCCGCGATGCCGCGACGATGACGCCGCAGAGCGCGCGCGATGCGCTGCGCGCGCTGGCCGCCTCGCGCGCGGCCGTCCCGCCGCCGTCGGTGATGAGCGCGGAGGACATCAAGGTGAAAGGCGCCGCCGGCTTCCTGAACGCGCGGGCCTACCGGAACGCGAGCGAGAAATCACCAACGGTGGTATTCTTCCACGGCGGCGGCTGGGTCGCCGGCGATCTCGACACCCATGACCGGCAGGCGCGCTGGCTTGCGATTGAGACCGGCGCGGTCGTCGTCTCGGTCGATTATCGCCGCCCGCCCGAGGTGCGCTTTCCCGGCGCCTTCGAGGATGCCTTTGCGGCGACAAAGGACGTCATCGCCCGCATCGCCGAATTTGGCGGCGATGAGAAGCGCGTCGGCGTCGCCGGTGACAGCGCCGGCGGCAATCTGGCGGCCACCACGGCGATCGCCTGCCGCGACGCCGGCATAAGACTGGCGGCGCAACTGCTGGTCTATCCCGTCACCGACGTCTTCGGCAATTTCGCGGATGCCAAAGAAAACGCGCGCTTTCCCTCGCGCAGCGAGAACGCGGAAGGTTATTTCCTGACCCGCGCCACCATGGAATGGTTTTGCGGCCATTATCTCGCCGACAAGACCCATGGCACTGATTGGCGCGTATCGCCGCTACGCGCCAAAGACCTCGCTGGCGTAGCACCGGCGATCGTCGCGACCGCCTGGTTCGATCCGCTCCGCGACGAGGGCAAGGCCTACGCCGACGCGCTTGCCGCCGCCGGCGTTCCGACCAGCTATTACGACGGCCCAGGCCTGATCCACGGTTATTTCGGCCTCGGCGAGGCGTCGGAAACTGCAAAGCGCGAAGCGCAACGCGCGCGGGCGAATTTCAGGGCGCTTCTGGAAAAGGGCGTAGGCCGCGACATCGCGAGCCGCAGCAAGCGAAGCTGACGCATGCCGAAAACTATTTCGAAACCTTCCCGGCCGGGCTCCAGCCGCGAAGCCAAAGCGCGCCTGCGACAATGGCAGCGGAAACGATCGAGCTGGTGGCGCCTGCCATGAAGAGCTCCCGCAATCCTCCGCTGAGATCGACGACAATGACCCAGCCGATACCGGCCGCGATGAACAACCGAACGGTCCCGCCGAGAACCGGCCACATCACGTTGCCTGCGCCCTGACCCACGAAATACAGCAGCATCCCGAGACCTGATATTCCGTAGAACGGCGCCACGGTACGAAAATAGAGCGAGCCGGCGGCAAGAACCTCGGCATTGGTGCTGAACATCGTCAGCCAGGCGTGGGGAAACAGTGCCACGAAAAGCCCGAGGATCCCGGTGACACCGGCCGCGAAGAGCGCGGCAATCCACGCGATGCGTTCCGCCCTCCTGACCTGGCCGGCCCCGATATTCACCCCGACCATGGTCAGCGCCGCGCTGCCAAACGCGAACAGCAGCGGAATCTGGATGTAATCGAGTCGCGAAGCGATTCCGTATCCTGCGATGGCGTCCGTGCCGAACAGCCCCACCGCGCCGGTGACCAGCACCACCGTCAAATTGGCCTGGATGGTGCCGATGGCTGACAATCCGCCGACGCGAAGGATATCGCCGAGCAGCCGCCACTTGATGAGCCGAGCGTCGAAGGGCAAATGCAACGAGGTTCTGGCCGAACGCATGTAGGCGATCAACACAATCGCGCCGACAAGATAATAGACGACGACAGCGACCGCGGCTCCCATAACGCCCAGCCGCGGAAAAGGGCCCCAGCCGAAAATCAGCGCCGGCGAAAGCGGAAGCAGCACGAACACGCCCAGCAGAATGACGGCCGCCGGCGCGACCGTGTTGCCCGCGCCGCGAAGGGCCGCCGCCAGCAGGCTGACGATCCAGACAAGGACCGCCCCGGAAAAGATGACGTGGCCATATGCGAGCGCCGCGCCGAGGGCTCCCGCCTGACCGCCGAGCAAGCCGTAAACAGCCTCGCCAAACAGCCATTCGGCGCCGGCAAAGATCACCCCGAAGACAATGGCAAGAACCAGGGCGTTCAGCGCGAGCGCCTCGGCCTCTGCCACTTTGCCTGCGCCCATCGCGCGCGCGATCGACGATGCGACGCCGCCGCCGATGCCGCCGTTCGACATCATCTGCATCAGCATGAAGACGGGAAACACCAGGCTGACCCCGGCCAAGGCCTCCGTTCCGAGAAAGCTGACGAAATAGGTCTCCGCCACCCCGACAAGCGTTTGCACGACCAGCACCACGACGGTCGGCAACGCGAGCTTCAGGAGCGTCGGCAGGATCGGGCCGCCGAGCATCGCGCTCTGTTTGATCGTGGTCGCTTGATTTGCCGGCGACGAGGATTGGTGGGATGTCAGTGTCGTCATGAGCGGCTCGGCAGCGCTCGAATGAATTCGACGAGCGCGGCACTGACTTCGTTCGGCCGCTCCTGCTGGGTCCAGTGACCGCAACCGGGAAGCATCTGGATCTTGCGCAAGCCGGGAACGAAGGTCTTCAGGTTTGCGAGCAACTGGTCCGTGCCGGGGAAGGACACCACAAAGTCGCGATCACCCGCGATGTAGAGCGCCGGCACAGATACCTGCAGGCCGGCCATCGCGCCCGTGATTTCCCAGTTGCGATCGATGTTGCGGTAGTAGTTGAGCGCGCCGCGGAAGCCGCTGCGCTTGAATTCTTCGCCGTAAAAATCGATGTCGCTTTCGGCTATCCAGGACGGCAGGGTTTTCGGCGCGTCGGGGCCTTGCAGAAAGCCGCCCCCCTTCGGCACCATGCCAAGGTTAGGCGCGGGCCCGCCGGCAGCGATGGCCGCACGCGCCGCGGCCACGCCATCGCCGGACGCTCCGAACAGCATGTTGCGAATGGTCGCGCGTGGATCGCGCCCGAACTCCGCCTCGGCCGGCCCCGGCTCCTGGAAATAGAGCTGATAGAATTGCGCATGCTCGTTACGGGGCATCAGGCTTGTCGGCGGCGCCTTGCCGCGCCGCCGGAACGGCACGCTGAGCGCTGCGACCGCCCTGAAACGGTCGGGCCGCATGAGCGCCGCCTGCCAGGCGACGCTGGCGCCCCAATCATGCCCGACGATGACCGCGGTCGCGGCGTCGAGCGCATCGAGAATGCCGACCATGTCGCCGACAAGATGCAGGATCGTGTACTGGTCGATTGCCTGCGGCGCATCGCTCTTGCCGTAGCCGCGCATGTCGGGAGCGACAACGCGGAAGCCGGCGGCAGCAAGCGCGTCGATCTGATGCCGCCACGAGAACCAGGATTCAGGAAAGCCGTGCAACAGCAGCACCAGCGGTCCCTCGCCCTGCTCGGCGATGTTGATGCGGATTCCGTTGCATTCGATGATGCGTTGCGTTGTCTTGCTCATCTTTCCATCGCGCTCCGAAGTTGCCGCAAATGCCTTTGATGAGAGCGCGTCAGAGGCAGCTCGCCATGCGAGCGGCGCCAGCGCAGCAGCCAATAGTTGGCGTCTGTTCATGATCTCCCATCCTTTACATCCGGATTTAGTTTGGTACGATCCGGTACCGGATAAATCGAAATATGGTACTGGCTGGTACCAAGTCAAGCGGAAAAATCAGGCGATGAGTCCAAGGATGAAGGCGCGCGAGGCGGAAACCGAAGGGACCGAGGCCCGGAAGCGGATCCTCGGCGCGGCCCTTTCGGCGTTCATGGAGGGCGGCTATGCGCAGACCAGCACGCTGGAGATTGCGACGCGCGCGCGCGTTTCGAAACGCGAGCTTTACGCGCTGTTCGGCAACAAGGAAGCGATGCTCGTCGCCTGCATCACCGAGCGCGCCCAACGGCTGAAGGCACCGGCCGATCTTCCTGAACTGCGCGACAGAAAAATCCTGGCCGAAGTGCTGACCGCTTTTGGAACGAGGCTTCTGACGGGAACGACTGATCCAGTCGTCGTCGCGGTGTTCCGGCTGGCGATATCCGAAACCGTGCACGCACCAAAGGTCGCGCAAGCGCTGGAATCGATCGCTCGCAAGCCCACGCGTGAAGCATTGCGAACGATCATGGCAAACGCCAGGTCAGCCGGGCTTGTCATTGGCGATCCCGACGCGATGACCGAAAAATTCTTGGGCCTGCTCTGGGGCGACCTGATGACCGGCCTGCTGCTTCAGGTCGCCGACCGCCCGAACGCAGCTGAGATCGCGCGACGGGCGCGGGACACAACGATGGCGTTCCTGCAAATCTATACGGAGCCGGGTTAGGGCCAGCCGTAGTTGGACCCTGGCCCATCGAAAGAGTGGCGATCCCAGCATGACTCGAACATGCGACCTACGGTTTAGGAAACCGACTCACTTCATGGAAAGTCTTCGAACACATGTGGGTGTTCGATCCGTGGCAGCGTAACGCATGATCCTTGCCCCCGTAGGATAAAGGCTAGGGAAAGGAAGGAGACTTGCCATGAGCACATCCGTCCTGTTTTGGCGCCGGACCGATATCGAGGGCCTCGAACGCCTGGAACTGGCAATCGAGCCTGACCAGGTCACGGCCACCGCCACCACGATCTGCCTCGAATCCGGCGGTTATCGCATCGACCACCGCTGGCGGCTCGATCCCGAGTGGCACGCGCTGACCGTCACCGTGGAGCGCTGGAACTCGCAAGGCCATGGTCTGCTGCGTCTGGAACGCGCCGGAACGGGCTGGCGGGTCGACGGCGTGCTGCGGCCGGACCTCGAAGGCGCCGAGGAGCCTGACTTGTCGATCACGCCATTCTGCAACACCTTCCCAATCCGCAGGACGCCCCTTGGCGCAGGAGAAAGCCTGCCGCTTGATACCGCCTTCATCGATGGGCCGGCGTTGACGGTGGCACGGTCGCGCCAACGCTACGACCGGCAAGGCCCCGGGCGGGTACGCTACGTGGATCGTGGGCTGTCGTTCGGCTTTGAAGCGGATCTGGTGGTCGACGATACCGGACTGGTGCTGCATTACGAGCATCTGTTCGAGCGGGTCCCGCCGACCGCCTGACATGCGCGCGTCGCGAAAACGTGACGAGGATTGGTGTGACGGGCAAATCCTACGTACAGGGCAGGCCGTGATCAACCACTCGGAAAGATACCGACGGGTGATCAGGCGCTTCGCGAAAAGAAGGAACCTGGATCGAGCGGCCCTTTTTGGCCTCTTCCTCAAGCCACGCGTCTTGAGAAAGAGCGGTGTCCGCTTTCAGAAGCTCAAGTATCGGCGCCTTCGTGACTGCAGCGGTCAGCATGCCGACCGGATCCCTTGATCCGGTTGGCACGGTCCTCGGCGAGATCGGGGCCAACCATCTTATCGCCGGCAAAATCGATCTTGGATGCGCCGCCAGCCACGCGCCCACGACGAGAAATGCCCGTCATTATTGGGTCGTTGGATTCTGAAACTGGCGATCCCGGCATGACTCGAACATGCGACCTACGGTTTAGGAAACCGTCGCTCTATCCGGCTGAGCTACGGGACCGCGGACCCGCTTGCGTAAGCAGGTGCTTGGCCGCTTCATAGCAAAGCGGGCGCGTCATCGCCAGCCCTCCGGACCGTTCTCGGGCCCACATTGAACAAGGCCGGGTTCCTCCATCGGAGGACGCTCGGGATATTTGATCGCGAAAGCCAACAGGAGCCGTCCACCGACGGCTCCTGCCAGCATGCCGGCCTTCGCGTAACGGCCCGCTACGCCTTGATATTATTCTCCCGCACGACCTGGCCCCAGATGCTGACCTGCTTGGCGAAGAACGTCGAGAACTCCTTGCCGTCGGCGAGCAGCAGCGTCATCTGCTGGGTCTCCTGCAATTGCGTCGCTACCGCCGGCTCGCTCAGAATCTCCTTTACCGATTTCGCCATGCTGGCGATGACATCGGGCGGCGTGTCCTTTGGGGCGAAAACGCCCCACCAGGCCAGCGTCTCGAAATCGGGGAAGCCTGCCTCGATCGCGGTCTGCGTGTCCTTGAGCACAGCCATCCGCTCGCGTCCCATTTGCAGGATGGGCCGCAGCCTGTTGGTGCCCAGTTGCGCCGTGACCAGCGCCGCCGACCCGATGATCATGTCGACATGGCCGCCGAGCACGTCGTTCATCGCCGGGCCGCCGCCGCGGTAAGGCACATGCGTGATCTCCACGCCGGCCTTCTTGCCCAGCACCGTCATCGCGAGATGGCCGAGCGTGCCGATGCCGACGGAGGCGTATTTCACCTCGCCGGGACTTGCCTTGCACGCAGCGACCACGTCGGCAAAGGTCTTGTACGGCCGCTCGGCGTTTGCGGCGAGGACGTACGGCGCGGTGCCCACGAGAAACACCGGCACCAGATCCTTCTCGACATCCAGCCCCGGCTTTTCGAGGATCGAGGGAATGACCGCGTGCGAGTCGAAGGTCACCAGGAACGTCGCGCCGTCAGGCGCGCTCTTGGCGACCTGCACGGCGCCGAGCGAGCCGGCTGCGCCGGATTTGTTCTCCACCAGCACGGTCCGGCCGAGCTTCGTCTGCAGGTGAGACTGCAGCAAGCGCGCCAGCGCGTCGGTGGAGCCTCCCGGCGGGAACGGCACCACCAGCGTCATGTTCTTGGCCGGCTGCGCCAATGCCGGCGTCACCGCGAACGCGGCCGAAGCCGCAAGCAGATTGCGTCTGGTAATCTTCACCAAGTGTCTCCTCCCGATTGTGGCTGCGCTTTTTTTGTTTTTCGCAGACTTTGTCTTAAGTGCCGAATCTTAAGTGCCGAAGCCGGACCCGGCCTTTTTGTACTCGGGCCGCGGCGGGCTGAAGATGTCAAGCACGCGCGCGCCGTCCGGTCCAGCCCGCATGGTGTGCGGCACATTTCCCGGCGTGCGCCAGAAATCGCCCTTCCTGACCGGAATATCCTCGCCGCCCTGAACCCGGATGGCCGAGCCATCGAGCAGCACGCCCCATTGTTCCTCGGGGTGATGATGCAGGGTGCCTTGCGCGTGCGGCGCCAGCGTCACCACCGACAGCATCGCATGCTCGCCGCAGAAGATTCGCGTCGTGACGCCGGACGCGAGTTCGCGCAACAGACCATCATGCGGATTGTCGAGATTATGAAATTCGTCCTTCTGACTCATCGTTTCTCCTTGAAGTTCTCCTTGAAGTGCTCCTTGGCGCCTTCGCACAGCGATCAGGACTTATCCGTCAAGATTTGCCGTAGCTGCCCTGGTAGCGGCCTTCGCGGATCGAGATGATGGTTTGCTCCTCGCGCGCGATCTGGGCGCGAACCGCTTCCAGCACGGTGGCTGCCGTCGCGGCGGGAAACGACACCACGCCGTCCTCGTCGCCGACCACGATGTCGCCGGGGGAGATCACCGAGCCCCCGATGGATACCGGCACGTTGATTTCGCCCGGACCGCTCTTGTAGGGACCGCGATGGATCGCAGCGCGCGCAAAGCAGGGAAAGTCTGATGCGGCGAAAGCCGAGACGTCGCGGATCGCGCCGTCGATCACGTAACCGGCAGCGCCGCGATGCTCAGCGATGGTCTTCATGATCTCGCCGACCAGCGCCCGCGTCTCGTCGCCGCCGCCATCGACCACGATCACGTCCCCGGGCCCGACCAGTTCGAGCGCCCGGTGGATCGCAAGATTGTCGCCCGGCCGCGTGCGCACGGTGAACGCGACGCCCACCAGCTTGCTGCCGCGATGGAACGGCCGCAGGCCTACGGCGCCCGGCAGCCGGGCAAGGTTGTCGCTGATCACAGAGGTCGGCGCGCCCCTGAACGCTTCGATCAGCTCAGGCGCGGGCTTCGGCACGCTCGTCATGGCCGTGGTGATGCTCATAAAGACTGTTTCCCCCTTGTGTTTAGGCCGGGCTTTTTCTGCCATTCCGACCGCCGGCGCAACATCGGCAGCCGGCTCCGCGCTGCGCGAAGTGCGTGCTGAACCAATTGCCTCGGGTCACCGCATGGCACAACACCATGAAGTCCTCCGTTGCCGCACAACAAATAGCATTCCGCATGAGCAGCTATAATGGATTTGCAACACCTCGCCCCGCACCAGGACCGGCGGGCGCGGCCGTCCGCCTCGCCGCAGGCTAAGTCCTTCGAATTCCTCGGTAGTTTTTTCCCCGCCTGCGGTATCGAACCCGCGGCCATGCTCACGCAGCTGGCCGCAATCGCAACCTCCCACCGGCCACACTTGTTAACACCAAGTTAACCAGAGCGTTCGACGTTAAGGACCGGATTCGACGATTCGGGCGCCGGTCACCTCAAAATGCTGTTCCAGAACCTTTCGCCTTCACCGGCGCTTTCGATCACGCAATTTTCCGACATCGACGCCTTCCGGCCAGTCGAATTCGTCGCCGATGCGCGCAGCATCCCGCTGAACCTGGCGAATTTCCATACCGCGCGCGCGATGGTGCAGTTGCCTGGCTGCCAGATCGCCGTGCTCACCTCGTTTCCCCGCATCGTCGATGTCAGCTACCGCGCGCCGCATGGCGTCGTCATCTTCCAGCTCGAGGACGCCTACGAGGTCTCCGTCAACGGCATGTCCGTGAATCGTCCGGCCTTTATCGGCATGCGCGGCAATCTGGATTTGCAGTTCGTCGAACCCCGTGGATCGCTGCACGCGATCGTCACCCTTGGCGCCGGCCTGCGGGATCGCGAATGGTTCGATACGCCGGACGAGCTGTGCCCGTTCACGCCGGACCCCGACGCGCTGGCGACGGTCAGATCCGTCACAACAGGTATATTGCAGGCGGCTTCCGCCAAACCGGACCTGTTGCAGGAGCCGCACTCGGCGCTTGCAATGCAGGAGGGCCTGCTGCTCGCCATCGACGAAATGTTCCGCAGCGGCAAAGCGCCGGAATTGGCGGGCCGGCTTGCAAGCAGGAGCTATTGCCGCCTCGTTCGAAGGATCGACGACTATGTCGCGTTTCATGCCGCCTCGGCGATCTACAGCGCCGACCTCGCCGAACAATGCGGCGTCTCGGTCAGAACCCTGGGCACGGCGGTGGCAAGCGTCCGCGGCATGAGCCTGCATCGTTATTTGCGTCTCAAGCAGCTTTGGTCGGCCCGCGCACAACTCGTGAAAGGGTCCGACGCCATCACCGTGACGTCGTGCGCCCGAGCCAACGGCTTCCATCACATGGGCGAATTCGCCAGGCTCTATCGCGCTACGTTCCATGAAACGGCATCGCGCACCTTGGCCCGCGCGCGAGGAACCGACTGATTCTTGCCACAATGTGTCGCACTTATCCGCTCGCCCTCAGATGGTGCGCCTGGAATCGCTGCAGCATCGTGCGCGCCTCGTGCCTTGCCGTTGAATTTCTTCGATAATTTTCAATGACATAGCACTGTGTTCCATCGGTCACATCTACCGGATAGAGTCACAACGACAGCGGGAAAGTCGTGCAATTTCGGGGTGACAGCGCTGCCAAAATGATGACAATCGGCTCAATCAAAGTTCCCTAGAGAATTCGACTGGAGAGTACCGTCCGTGATCGCCTCACGTGCATCTTCGTTTGTTGTTGCCACCATCGGGAGCCTCGTCGTGCTGGCCCCGGTGCGCTGCGACGCGCAGTGGTGGCGCAGCGCGCCTGTCGATTTCGAATCCTGCGCCGATGTAGCCGAGAAGGCGAAGACCAAGGAAGAAAAGACGGCGAAGCTCGCCGAATGCAACGCCAAGTTCGCCGGCCGCCGCAAGCCCGGCGGCGGCTATACCTATTACGACTTCATGCAGGACCGGACCTTCGACATCGCAGGCCCCAACCCGACGCCGGAAGAGCAGAAGAAAATCGACGAGCAATATACCGCCTACCTCGAGCGCGAGCGGCGCAACCACATCGCCGCGGCGCTGGCGGCCAAGCAGCAACAGCCGGAGCCGCCGCAGGGGCAGGCGCAGGAGTGGCAGCAGGTTTCGCTGCGCACCGAATTGATATCTCCTCCACCGGCTGAAACCGAAAAGGTGCCGGTGCCGGTGGCAAGTCCGGTCAAGCAGGCGGCACGCATCAGGGCTGCCCAATGCGCCAAGAACCAATTCTCTTGCGAATGGCCGCGGCTTTCAGAGAAAGTCAACGAGCTTAAGAAGCTGTTCAACCCACAGCAACAGCAGCAAGCGGCGGCCAAGCAGAAGAAGAGCTGACGCACCCGCCCGTCATTCCCCGCGCAGGCGGGGAATCCAGTATCCACAGAACTATCGCGGATACAGCAGTGTCTCCCAAATCTGCCGGCGATTACTGGATGCCTGCCTTCGCGGGCATGACGACCGTCGCCGTTCAATCGGTGATCATCATCGCCCAGAACTTCCGGTAGGCGACTTCGGCATCAATGCGCGGGTGCTTTCTTGCCGCGGTGCTTTGGAGCAGGTTTGAGCGCGGGCTCGACATGCCTGCGCTGCGCCGCCCGCTGTTCCTGCAACCGCGCGTCATAGCCCGGTGACGGCGTCGCGGTCGGCGGCACGGCATAAGCAGGAGCAGGCGCCCCCCAGACCGCCAGGGCGGCCACCGCCATTAGCGCCAGAACTGTTTGTTTCATCCGTTTCTCCCCCGGCGCGCCCCGAAATCGCGCAACCGGCTCATTTCAAGCAAGTCGAGCGCGCTCTGCCAAATCAATTCGCAGCGCGAATCTGCTCCGGCGTCAGGCCGGGCGAGCCCTTGGCCTCGCGCTCGGCCTGCCGGATCAGTTCCACGATCCGGCGCGACAGCGGCGCTTCCAGGCCGCGACGTTCGGCGATCCCGGTGATGACGCCTTGCAGATAATCGATCTCGGTGCGCCGGCCGTGCTTCAGATCTTCCCACATCGACGAGCGCGCCTCGGGATCGATTTTCATCGTCCGTCCCAGCATCGCTTCGAAGATCGGGTCTGGCAGCCGCAGCAGCGGCGGCATCCATGCAGCTGGAAGCGGCGTCGGCGAGACCGGCTTGATGCCCTCGGCGCGGATCGCAGCCAAACCTTCCGCCATCTGATCGGCGAACAAGCGCCGCCATGGCCGCGAACTGAGTTGCCGGCGCAGCGGCAGATCGCCCAGCGCGTTAAGCGCATTGAGGAGATTGAGCAACAGCTTGCCCCACTGCACGCCGTCGATGTTGTCGGTCGACCGTATCGTCAGGCCCGGCACCGACAGCTTCCCGGCAGGCAGCGCCTCATCCTGCTCGATGACAATGCCGCCGGAAGTGGCGCGATGAAACCGCCCGTTGCCGAGCGCAATCACGTTGAATCCCACCATGCCACCGAGCACGCGCCGTCCCGGCAGGCGGTTGCGCAGGACGGCAGTGTTGCCGACACCATTCTGCAGGCTGACGATGACGGCATCGGATGGTGCGTGCCTCGCGATGATGTCGGCCATGGCAGGGGTATCTGCGCTCTTGACCGTGACCAGCACGATGCCAGCGTCCTCAAAAACGGAAGGATTTTCCGACAATGCGAACCGATCGCGCGTGATAGTCTGGTCAAAACCTTCAAAACTCGTCGGCCGCAAGCCGTGGGCTTCGATTTCAGCGATCACGCGCGGACGCCCCAGCAGCGCAACGCGGCGGCCACCGGCCGCCAGCATGCCGCCGACGAAGCAGCCGATGCTGCCCGCCCCTGCAATACCGATCGTTTGGCCTGAAACCATTTCGCCGCCCACCGCGTTGCACCGGGTTTCAAATAGCAGAGCGCGCGGACCGTGCCTATCGCAGGCGCCGGCCGCCCGCTCCTTGTAACCGTCATACGCCACCGTTATGTTTCACGCGGGGCTACGCGGAGGAGACGACCATGGGTTTACTCGACGTACTCAACGGCATGCAGAATGGCCCACGCGGCCCGAGCACGCCCAGCGCAAAGGATGAAGGCGGCGGGATGTCGCCCCTCACCATGGCGATCCTGGCGCTGCTGGCCTGGAAAGGCATCAAGCATTTCAGCGGCAACCAGACCGGCTCCGCGCCGCGCCCCACACCCGCTCCCACACCCGGCAATGTGACTGCGGGCATGCCCGGCGGCGGCGCGGGCGGTATGAGCGACATGCTCAAGGGCGGATTGGGCGGTCTGCTCGCGGGCGGCGCGGCCGGTACCATCCTGAGCGGCGGCCTCGGCGATCTCCTGAAACAGTTCCAGCAGAACGGACTGGGCGATCAGGCCGACTCGTGGGTCAGCAACGGCCCCAACAAGCAGGTCTCACCCGGCGACCTCGCCAACGCGCTCGGCGCTGACCAGATCGATTCCCTCGCCTCCCAAAGCGGCCTCTCGCGCAACGATTTGCTGCAGGGCCTCAGCCAGTTCTTGCCCGACGTCGTCAATCACTTGACGCCGGATGGACGGCTGCCGAACGAGAACGAATTGTCGGAACGGATCTGACGCCGTTTAAGCGGCGCGCGGTCCGCGCCGCTCTGCTTCATCATCGACGCATCGGAGAGGAACAGCCATGGGCGGCATCATCTGGATAATCGTCGTCGGCTTCGTCGCCGGCATCATCGCGCGCATCCTTTCGCCGGGCCAGAACAACCCGACCGGCTTTATCCTGACCACGGTGCTCGGCATCGCCGGCGCGTTTCTGGCGACCTGGATCGGCCAGGCCATCGGCCATTACGGCCCCGATCAGGGCGCCGGCTTCATCACCGCCACCATCGGCGCGCTGGTGGTGCTGTTCATCTGGAACCGGCTGGTGGCGAGGGGCATGATCTCCGATCCGGGTAACAGGTGACAGCGTAGCCGCATCAGGCCGTAGCCCGGATGGAGCGAAGCGAAATCCGGGGCCACTGCCGCTGTCGTTCCCGGATTTCGCGGAGCCTTTCATCACTGTGCGAGCGCGATTGCGCTCGTCGCCGGGCGCGCATTCGCGCGACCCGTTGGCTCCATCCGGGCTACGAATCCGTCCTCACAACACCAGATGCATCCCCGCATCCATGCGCACGAACTCGCCGGTCATGTTGCTCGATGCCGGCGACGCCAGGAAGCACACCAGTTGCGCGATGTCTTCGGCCGTCGAGGCGACCTTCAGCGGCACCTTCGCCACCACGGCGTCGCGCACCGCCTTGGCGCCGGCTTCGCCGCGGCCCTTGGTGAACCAGGGCGTATCGATATAGCCGGGGCACACCGTGTTGACGCGGATCAGAGGCGCCAGCGCGCGCGCCAGCGACTGCGTCATGGTGTTGAGCGCGCCCTTGCTGGCGGCATAGGCGACCGAGGAGCCGCCGCCGGAAATGCCGGCGACCGACGACACGTTGACCACAGCGGACGGCAGGCCTGAGGCCTTCGCGCCGGCTTCGAGCTGGGCACGTGCCGCGCGGATCATCTGGAACGGCCCGATCGTATTCACGGCGTAGATGCGCTGAAAATCCTCGGCCGAAAGCCCCTCGAGATCATGATGCGGCACATGCTTGGTGGTGCCGGCATTGTTGACGAGCACATCGAGACGGCCCCACGGCGCAGCCGCTGCCGCAATCTTCCTGCAATCCTCGTCGCGCGAGACGTCGCCCTGCACCACGACGACTTCGGCGCCGGCGCTGCGGCAGAGATCGGCGGTCGCTTCAGCTTCCGCCTTGCTGTTGGAATAGTTGACGACGATGCGCGCGCCACCCTTTGCCAGAATGGCGGCGGTGGCGGCCCCGAGGCCCGAGGCAGAACCGGTGACAATCGCGCACAAACCATCCTTCGACATCCGCATTTCCTCTTGTTGCTTTTGGCTGGGTTTCGAACCGCCCGTGGACAGGCTTCACCGCTACCATATCCCGCGATGAACGGTGTGCAAACTCGGGAAATCCGTTGCGCGGAATTTATTCTTTGCCTGATGACCTTCATGCCACCGCCGCAGGCCGCCCTGCGGACAGCGCTTGTCACGGACTTGTCATGGCTATGGCTTTTGCCCATCATAAAGCGCAAGAAAAGACCGCAGTCGACCCCGGCATAACCGTCGGGATTGGCCTGCCAATTTCAAATCGGGGAACGCTGTGGCGGAGAGTGAGAACATCGTTGCCGAGACCGCGGAGAAAATCTTCGCCGATCTCGCTGACGCCCAAACCATCAATCGCGACAACAAGGGCGAGTGGAAAGCGCCGCTGTGGCAGGCGCTGACGGACGCCGGCCTGCCGCTGGCGTGGGTGGACGAAGATTGCGGCGGCTCGGGCGCCTCGCTCGCCGAAGGTTTCAGCGTACTCAGCGCGGCCGGACGCTTCGCGATCGCGATACCGCTTGCCGAGACCATGCTGGCAGGCTGGCTGTTGGCGCAGGCCAAAATTACCTCGCCCGATGGCGAGATGACGGTGGTGCCCGCGAGCCCGAAAGACCGGATGACCGTCAATGCCGATGGCAGCCTTTCCGGCAAGGCGCGCAGCGTGCCGTTTGCCAAGGCGGCAAAGCATTTTGCGGTGCTCGCAAGCGATGCGAAGGGCGGCGTCTCCATCGCACTGGTCGATGCCACCAAGGGCCGGATCGAGACCGGCCTCAATCTCGGCGGCGACAATTCGGGCACCGTAACGCTGGACAAGGTGCAGCCGGTCACAATCAAGCCGGCGCCAAAAGGTTTCGACCAGACCCGGCTGATGCTGATGGGCGGCGTCGCGCGGTCCCTGCAGATCGCAGGCGCGCTGGAATCGATGCTGGAAATTTCCGTGCGCTATTCCAACGAGCGCATAGCCTTCGAGAAGAAGATCTCGAAATTCCAGGCGGTGCAGCACAATCTGGCGCGGCTCGCCGGCGAGTCGGCGGCGGCGCTTGCCGCGGCCACCTCGGCCGCCGACGCCATTGCCAACGCGACGTCCTTCAACGACGAAGTGTTTCTCGAAGCGGTGGCGGCAAAGATCCGCTGCGCGGAAGCAGCGGAGAAAGGCGGCGCCATTGCCCATCAGGTGCATGGCGCGATCGGCTTCACCAACGAGCACATCCTGCATCGCTATTCGCTGCGCGCGCTGGCCTGGCGCGACGATTTCGGTTCCGAAAGTTATTGGGCGGTCGAGCTCGGCAAGCTCGTATGCAACCGCGGCGCCGATGAATTGTGGCCGCTGGTGGCCTCGCGCTGACACCACCGATTTGCCAGATACCAGATAGAAGTCGAGACACAGAATGACCGCAGCCCTCCGTTTCGATCCGATCCGCCTGCCGAGCGAATGCGAGCAGTTGCGCAAGGAAGTGCGCGCCTTCCTCGCCGAAGAAATCGCCGCCGGCACCTTCGATCCGCACAAGCCGAACCGCGAAGACACCGACGTGCCGGAATTTTCCCGCAAGGTCGGCGCCCGCGGCTGGCTCGGCATGACCTGGCCGAAGAAATACGGCGGCCACGAGCGCTCGTTCCTCGAGCGTTATGTCGTGACCGAGGAAATGCGCGTGGCGAACGCGCCGACGCGGCGCTTCTTCGTCGCCGACCGCCAGAGCGGCCCGGTGCTTTTGAAATACGCGCCCGAGAACATCAAGATGGACATCCTGCCGCGCATCTGCCGCGGCGAGGTATGTTTCGCGATCGGCATGAGCGAGCCGAATTCGGGCTCCGATCTGTTTGCGGCAAAAACCCGTGCGACAAAAACCGACGGCGGCTATCTGATCAACGGCACCAAGATCTGGACCTCCTCGGCCCACATCGCCGATTACATGATCGCGATCTTCCGGACGTCACCGCCCACCAAAGAGAACCGCCGCCATGGCCTGACGCAGTTTCTGGTCAAGATGAAGCAGCCGGGCATCCAGGTGAACCCGATCGGCCAGATCACCGGGCAGTATGAATTCAACGAGGTGGTTTTCACGGACTTTTTCGTTCCCGACGATCATGTGCTCGGAGAAATCGACGGCGCCTGGAAGCAGGCGACCAGCGAGCTCGCCTATGAACGGTCGGGTCCGGAACGTTTTCTCGAAACCTATTACGTGCTGACCGAACTGGTCCGCGCCGTCGGCACCAACCCGGATACCCGCAGCGCCGAAGGCATCGGGCGGCTGGTGGCGCAGGTGCACACCATGCGGCGCATGTCGGTCTCGGTGGCGGGCATGCTGCAGGCCGGCAAGGAGCCGGTGGTCGAGGCTTCCATCGTGAAAGACATCGGCACGGTGTGGGAGCAGCAATTGCCGCACCGCGTGCGCGATCTCGCCGCCTTTGTCGAGGAGACCGCCACCAACCGCGAGACACTGGAAAAGCAGCTCGACTTCGCCATCAAGACCGCGCCCAAGCTGACGATCCAGGGCGGCACCACCGAAGTGCTGCGCGGTATCATCGCGCGCGGGCTTGGTCTGCGCTGAGCGCGCGGGCTTGGTTTGCGCTAATTCAAGAAGGAAACCTTTATGACCAAATACATTGATATCGGCGTCGAGAAGCACGGCCATGTCGGCCTGATCGAAATCCGCAAGCCGCCCTTGAACTTCTTCGACGTCTCCCTGATCAACCAGATCGCGGATGCACTGGAAGAGTTCGACAAGGACATTGAAATCCGCGCTTCGGTGCTGGCCGCGCAAGGCAAGGCGTTCTGCGCCGGCGCCGATTTTTCCGATCCGAAGCGGCAGGAGCAGGAAGCCAGCGCGCAAAAGGACCCGGCGGCGAACCTGCCGATCAACCATCTCTATGTGCAGGCCGTGCGCATCTTCCGCAACAAGAAGCCGGTCGTCGCCGCCATCCATGGCGCCGCCATCGGCGGCGGACTGGGGCTTGCGGTATCCGCCGACTTCCGCGTTACCTGCCCCGAAGCGCGCTTCGCCGCCAATTTCACAAAACTCGGCTTCCATCCCGGCTTCGGCCTGACCGCGACGCTTCCCGAACTGGTCGGCAAGAACAATGCGGAATTGATCTTCTACACCAGCCGCCGCGTCACCGGCGAGGAAGCCACGCGGATGGGCCTCGCCAACATCTGCGTGCCACAGGACCAGGTGCGGGCTGAGGCGATGAAGCTCGCCGCCGAAATCGCCGAATGCTCGCCGCTCGGCCTGATCTCAACCCGCGCCACCATGCGCGCCGGCCTCGCCGACCGCGTGATGGCCGCCACCAACCACGAGTTGGTGGAGCAGACCAAGCTCCGCGCGACGGAGGATTTCAAGGAAGGCGTCAAGGCAACGGCGGAACGGCGGGTAGCGAACTTCAAGGGGCGGTAAGACCGCGCCGCTTGCGTCTCTTCCCTTCTTCCCTTGTGGGAGAAGGTGGCGCTCAAGTCCGGTGCTCACGCCAACAGGCCGAACGTCACCCCGCAAAGATCGAACGTATCGCCTGACACCTTGCAACCCCTGGCCTTCGCCGCATCGCGCACCTTGGCGATATCGGCGACCCTGAACGTCAGCCCACTCATCAGATCGCTCACGCCCTTGACGAAACGAAAGCTGGTATTGGGCAGTTTCAACGTGGGCTCGCCACCGCTGACAGCGATCCCCAAAATCTTTCCCCAATGCTCCGCCAGCCCTTGCGGATCCGGGCTCTGCATCTCGACTTCCGTCAGCGCCAGCGTCACATCCTTCCGAATCGACTTCTGCCAATCCGGCCCCGCCGGCGGGTACGGCCCCAGCACATCGTCGCTGCCATCGGTGTGGTTGAACTCGATGAACGCCGCGCGGCAGTCGCGCGGGTGCAGTTGCACGCCGTGATAGGGCGCGTGCGTGATTACGTTGGCGGTGCGCACGCCGATGCCATTGGCGTGCCTGCCGCGCGCGTCGGGATCGTCGCAGCAGAAGATCGCCATGTAGCCGCCGCGGCCGCCGGTCTTGTCGAGAAAACGCCCCGCCGCGGTGCCCGGCTGGGTCGGCGCCACGACTTCCAGCAAAATGGTGTCGACCGGCAGTAGCGCATTCTCCAGCCCGTATTTGGCGACGTTACCGTCACGGTAACAAACGTTGAGGCCCATGATCGCGGAAATATCCGGGATCACCGGCGCCAGATGCGGCGCCACCAGGCAGATCTGCCGCAGCCTGAGATATTCGGTCATCTCAATGTCCCTGAAATACCGGCTTGCGCTTCTCGACAAAGGCTTTCGCCGCTTCCTTGTGATCGGCGGTGTCGCCGGAACGCGAGTGGTGGATCGCTTCGGCGTCGAAGCAGGCTTCCAGCGACATCGTCTCGGCGTTGTTGATGTTGCGCTTGATGTAGCCCAGCGTCACCGACGGCCCCTGCGCCAGCGACATCGCGAGATCATGCGCCTCGGCGTCGATGTCGGCGTCCGGCACCACTTTCGTCACCATGCCGAGATTATAGGCCTCCGTCGCGCTCAGCACCGGCGAGGTCAGATACAATTCGCGCGATTTCGCACTGCCCAGCATCTGGGTCAGGAAATAGGTGCCGCCGTAGTCGCCTGACAGGCCGACCTTGGCAAACGCGGTCGTGATCTTGCAGGAGGCGCTGGCGACGCGCAGGTCGCAGGACAGCGCGATCGAGAGGCCGGCGCCGGCGGCAGCACCATCGAGCTGCGCCACCACGGGCTTCGGCATCTGGTGCAGGATCCGCGATACTTCCATGCCGCGGCGCAGATTGGCCATCTTGGCCTCGAAGCCGAGCGGCGCCCTGCCCTCCGCCATCGACTTGACATCGCCGCCGACGCAGAACGTGCCGCCCGCGCCCTTGATCAGCACCGCGCGCACCTCGTGATCCTCCGCCGCGCGCCGCGCCGCCTCCACCAGCCCGCGCGTCATGTCCGGATTGAGCGCGTTGCGCCGGTCGGGGCGGTTCATGGTGATGGTGAGCAGCCCAGTGTCGAGATTCTGGAGAACCATTTCGTTTGCGCTCATGTGTCGTGCTTTCGTTGTTGTTGGTTGAGATTGGATTCCGGTCTCACATCGTCATTGCCTGCGACAAACGCGAAGCGTTTGCGCAAGGGAGCAAAGCGACGAAGCAATCCATCTTTCTTGATGCCGCGCGATGGATTGCTTCGCTTCGCTCGCAATGACGAGGAGACAGCAGCGCCTCTAATCTATTTCTTCACCAGCGGGCAGCGCGAAGCTTCCAGCGGCTGGAATGCCTCGCTGCCGGGGATCGTGGCCAGCAGCTTGTAATAGTCCCAGCGCGCCTTCGATTCAGACGGCTTCTTGACCTCGAACAGATACATGTCGTGCACCATGCGGCCGTCCTCGCGAATCCGGCCGTTCCTGGCGAACATGTCGTTGACCGGCGTCTCCTTCATCACCTTCATGACCGCAGCGGCGTCCGTGGTGCCGGCGGCCTTCACGGCTTTCAGGTAATGGCCGACGGACGAGTAGACGCTGGCCTGCGCCGCGGTCGGCGGCCGCTTGACGCGCTCCACGAAGCGCTTTGAGAACGCCCGGGTGTCGTCATTGAGATCCCAGTAGAACGCCTCCGCCAGCAACAGGCCCTGCGCCGTCTCCAAGCCCACGCTGTCGATGTCGGTCACGAAGGCGAGCAGCGGCGAGAGTTTCTGGCCGCCGCTCTTGGTCAGCCCGAATTCCGCCGCCTGCTTGATCGCGTTGATGGTGTCGCCGCCGGCATTCGCCAATCCCACCACCTTCGCCTTCGAACTCTGCGCCTGCAGCAGGAACGAGGAGAAGTCCGACGTGTTGAGCGGATGCTTGACGCCGCCGAGCACCTTGCCGCCGGCCTTCACCACCACATTGGTGGTGTCCTTTTCCAGGTCCTGGCCGAAAGCATAGTCTGCGGTGAGGAAGTACCAGGTCTCGAAGCCTGACTTGACGGTGGCGAGCCCGGTGACGTTGGCCTGCGCAAACGTGTCGTAGGAATAATGCACGGTGTAGGGACCGCAGGCCTCGTTGCTCAGCCGGATCGAGGCGGGGCCGCTATACATCACGATCTTGTTGCGCGCTTTCGCAATCTCGCCGGCGGCCAAGGCAGTCGCAGACGCCGCCACGTCGTACAGCATCTCGACACCCTGGTTGTCGAGCATGTCGCGCGCGATGCTGGCGGCAAGGTCGGCCTTGTTGAGATGATCGGCCGCAACGATCTCGACCTTGCGTCCCAGCACCTCGCCGCCAAAGTCTTCCACCGCCATCTTCGCGGCGGTCTCGCTGCCGGGGCCGGTGATATCGGCGTAAAGCCCGGACATGTCGAGGATGCCGCCGAGCTTGAGCGGCGGCTTGCCTTGTGCCAATGCCACCGTCGCCGACAGCGCCAGTACCGCGGCGACAATGCCTGTTGTTGCTCTTTTCACGAAGGCCTCCCTGCTCACACGCCACATTGCCTGCGGCTTTGAAATTTGCTCGCCGCAATCATGCCGCATGGCATCCATAGCGGCAAGGCACTGACGTTTTCCGTTAAACGGAATGATCCCGTAGTATGGGTAGAGCGCAGCGAAACCCATCAATCCCTGCGCGGAGCCGCGATGGGTTTCGCTTCGCTCTACCCACCCTACGCACTGGCTCGACAGCAACGATCACCAGTTGCCGCGCCCGGCCACTTGTCCACGCCTGAGCAAGGTTTCCGCTTCTTCGATTTCGGGCAGATCTCGCTGCGTGTCGAAATCAACAAGAACTGGTGCGAGCACCTCTTGTATTGCCTCGGCTCGTCCATCTGCACAATAGAGGTGTGCAAGTCCAACGGCACTGCGCAGCTCGAAAGTCTTCGTCTGCTGGGTGCGGGCGATTTCCAGGGCGCGACGGAACGTGTCTTCGGCCATCGAAACATCAGGCGGATCAAGACGCAACAACAGCTCCCCCTGGCTGCGATGGAGTTCGGCATCGAGCCAATGCTGGCCGGATTGTTCTGTCGAGGCGATCAACTCCCGCAAAATTTCCAGCCCGGTCTCCGTTTGCCCGGCCTCCGCATTCGCCACCGCAACCTGCATCCCCCAGAACGGTTCGCAGAGATAGCAATCGTTCTCGTGAAGCAGTGTCCAGCCTCGTTGCATTTCCGAAAGCCCACCTGTCCGGTCGCCGGCGCGCCACTGTGCCAGGCCGTTCAGGTAGCTGCCGGCAGCGACATACAACGGCATCGTATGCTCGCGCGCGAGGCCGAGCGCGAGGATAGTCTCCGTTTCCTGCAGCATGCCGCCGCATAGTCCATCGAAGACCGCCTTGTGAACGAGTGCATTGGCTTGGGAAAGCGCCCGCTTTTCTCCCGTGGCACACACCGCATCAGCAGCGAGCCGGCGCGATCGATCAATTTCGCCGAGCGGCCAAAGCACCAGCGCAAGAAACCTCATAATGACAAAAGGCAGGTCCAGTGCCGACGCCCTGAAGGTCGCCGGGTTGCGTTCGGCCTCATAGGTCGCGAGCGCTCGCTCAAGATGCAGTTGCGCGTTCAGGTAATCGCCCCCGAACCAGGAGGTTACGCCGCTCGTACAATGTGCGACGACTGCGGCCACCGGCGACTCCGGCCGCTGCCTGGCGACGCCCATGATGGCCTCCGTCAACTCCCGCATCGGCGCGATCTCGCCGTGGGTCAGGCAGGCATTGAACAGGCCCGAATGGATCGGCGCCAGTTCGACCGGGTCGTCGATGTCGGCGGTGAACTGTCGGGCCCGCTTCCATGCGGCCACCGTTTCGGGGGCGCTGTGGCCAAGGCTACCCCGCAGCGCGCGACCATAGGCGATTTGAAGCTGCAGCCGGTTCATGGTCCGGCCCGGCTCATCGGGCAGCGCATCGGCGATGGCGACCGCCTTGCCGAGATGTGCGATAGCCTCGGTATAGGCCGAGCGTTTCAAGGCCTGCTGCCCGGCCTTGCGCCACCATTCGAGGGCTACACCGCTCAGCCCCGCTTCAGTGAAGTGATACGCCAGGACTTCCGGCTCGGTCTCGGCGATGATTGGAAACTTGTCGCGCAGAACGTCGCCGATGTGCTTGTGGAGCAATTGCCGCCGGCTCTTGAGCAGGCTCTCGTAAGCCGTTTCCTGAACGAGCGCATGCTTGAAGCTATAAGTCGCTTCCGGCGGCGTCCCGCGGCGCAATAGCAGTTCGGCTTCCTCGAGTTGCGCCAGCGCAGCGCTCAGCGTCTGGTCGTCGCGCCCCGCCACGGATCGCAGCAACGTATATGAGAAGTCGCGGCCAATGGCGGCGCCGATCTGCGCCACCTCCTTGACCGGCGCCAGCCGGTCAAGCCGCGCCATCAGCGAGTCCTGCAGGGTCGCGGGAATGGCGAGCGGCGGCAGCGGACTATCGAGGCGGTAGCGCCCGGCATGTTCCACGAGCAATCCCGACTCCAGCACCATCTTGGTCAGTTCTTCCACGAACAGCGGGACGCCGTCCGTCTTGTCGATGATCTGGGTCATCATCTCGCCCGGCAGCTTCCGGCCGACGGTCACCTGCTCGACCAGGGCGCGCGTGTCCTGCCGGTCAAGCCGATCGAGCCGCAGCAGGCTGACATTGGCGAGACCCACCCAGGGCGGCTCGAACTCGGGCCGGAATGTCGCGAGCGCGAGTACCGGCAGTCGCCTCATCCGATCGACGGCGAGGTCGAACAACTCGAGCGTCGTGGCATCGGCCCAGTGCATGTCCTCGCAGATAAACAGCAGCGGCTGTTGCCGTGCCAGGCCTTCAAACTGGTCGAGAAGCGCGGCGAAGGTCTGTCGCCGCTGCTGCACGGGATTCAAGCCTAGCGGCGGATACCGCTCGCCGGTCGGGATCGAAAGCAGCGCGGCAATGAGCGGCGCCGTGTTGGCCACCTGTTGCGTTCCAAGCGCGAGCATTGCCTCGAGCTTGTCGAGTTTCCGCTCAGGGCTATCCTGTAGCTCGATGCCGGCGGCGCGCTCAAGCTGGGCGATAAAGGGATGAAGCGCGCTGTTGGCGTGGTAGGGCGAACACTGATACCGCAGCCGGCGAGGCGATCCCAACGCAGGGTTCTCGGATAGCGCTGCCATCAGGCGCGACTTGCCGATCCCGGCCTCACCGGAAATCAGCACCATCTGGCCTTCGCCCTGCCATGCCAGTTGCTGGCGCGAGAGCACGAATTCGATCTCCGCCTTGCGACCGACAAAGCCGATGGACCGCGCCGTACGCACCGCCTCGAAGCGGCTCTCCGATGCAGCTCCACCTTCGACCGCCCAGACCGCGATGGGATCGGAGATGCCCTTGACCTCGCGGTGGCCGAGATTGCGAAACGTGAAGAGATCGCCAAGCAATGCACGCGTCGAAGCCGCAACGACGACCGCTCCCGGCTCTGCCAGGCCCTGCAGTCGGGCGGCGATATTCGGTGCATCGCCGACCATTGCCTGCTGCTCTGATGCGCCGCCGCTGATGAGGTCGCCCACCACCACCAGCCCGGTCGCGATCGCTATCCGCACCTCGACCCGTTCCGCGCGCGTCTCAAGCGGCCCTACTGCGGCGATGATGTCGAGCCCCGCTCGCACTGCGCGCTCCGCGTCATCCTCGTGCGCGCGGGGATAGCCAAAATAGGCAAGTATGCCATCGCCCACAAACCTGGCGATAATGCCGTCGTAGGTTGCGATCACCCTGGCGCAGGCGGCCCGATAGGCGCGGATCACCTCCCACATATCCTCGGGATCAAGGCGAGCCGAGAGCGCGGTCGAGCCCACAAGATCACAGAACATGACGGTGAGATGGCGTCGCTCGGCATCGTGCCGATGAACCTGTTCGGTGACCAATTCTGCCTGATTGAGTTCGGCGATCGCGCGCAGCATTTTGCGTCGATGGCCGAGCAGGACACCGAGCCTGTCGAAGTCCTGGTCCGTCAGTTCGGAAAGGACGCCAAGATCAATCCCGTTCTCGGCAAAACGCAGCGCGTATTGCCCTAAGCCGAGATTCTCGAGCCAGTCTGAAATCTGCTGCATGGGATCCACCGGATGTGTGGTTGACAGCAGGCCGAGTTGGGCCACGGCGAAGAAAACCTATCCCAATGTCTTGGCGATGGCACGCCTTGATGCAGCAATTCGGTGGCGGCTAGCCCTTTATTTCCTGCGAAGCGGTGCTCGGCTACAGTGCTCACTACCAAGCAGCGCATGACATGATGCCGACAACTGGATTTTGGTGCGCGCGCGATTTGCAGCAAGCAGCATTGTACAACCAGCGCGCAGGACGGAGTATGCCGATACATTCACGCGGCAGTTCGCAGGATGGGTAGAGCGCAGCGAAACCCATCAATCATTGCGCGGAGGCGTGATGGGTTTCGCTTCGCTCTACCCATCCTACGCAGCGCGCTACCCCAACAACCCCTTCCCCGGCACATGATTGAGTTCGAGTCGAATGCCGTCGGGGTCCTCGAACAAAATCGAATAGTACCCCGGCGCCCATTGATCCTCGCGCGGCGCGCGGATGATTTTTGTACCAAGCGTCGCCAGAAACGCGTGCAGTTCATCGATGTCGGCGCGTTCACGGGCACGGAAGCAGAGATGATGCAAACCGACACGCTTCTGCTCGAATGCCGCGCCTTCATGCTCGGCTGACGGCGCGCTGATGCCGACCGCGGTCCGGCCGCCGACGCAGTAGTAGGTCGTCTCGGTGTCGATCACCGGCTTCAAGCCGAGAAACGGCAGCAGCTTGCGATAAAAATCGCGGGAGCGTTCATAATTCGAGGCGGTGAGGAAAATATGTGCGATGCCGTTGACTTCCATTGTCTCTCCCCGCGTGGCAATCTCAGGTAGTGATGCCGTTGCCGGCGACCATACAGGAACAAGCGGGACGAAGAGCAGCGGTATGACCCCTCCGGCATTGCGTAACAGCGCTGCGTTCCCGGCATTGGCCGCGTCATTTCTCGTGCTGGCGACCGCCGGACCGGCCTGCGCCGCCGGTTGCCTGCTTGAGCCGCAGGGCGAAGGCCGCGTTGCCGCCGTGGTCGATGCGCGCAGCCTTCGCCTCGAAGACGGCCGCGAGGTCCGTCTCGCCGGCATCGAGCGTGGTGGAACCGACGGGGCCAGCGGCAGGGCCGCATTGTCCGCCATCGCCGGCGGCCGAGAGGTGACGCTGCATGGCGACGACGACACGCCGGATCGCTATGGCCGCCAGGGCGCCTTTGTGTTCGTGGCCGGCTCGGAACACTCGGTGCAAAGCGAGCTGCTGCGCCGCGGCGAGGCGTTGGTTTCGAGTGACACATCCGAAAAAAATTGCGCTGCAACACTGGCCGCTGCCGAGAACGCGGCGCGGGATGCCAAATTGGGCATCTGGGCTGAAACCACGGCCATAAAAAACGCGGAAAGTTCGGGCGATATTCTGTCCGCGATTGGGCACTTTTCGGTAGTCGAGGGCAGAGTTCTGTCCGTTCGGCAGGCGGGGGCGATTACCTACCTGAATTTCGGGCGGAACTGGACACGGGACTTTGCTGCGACTATTTCAAGGCGCATCATACCGGCGTTCGAGAGCGCCAACCTTGGACCTAAATCGCTCGAAAATCGACGGATTCGTGTCCGCGGCATTGTCTCGTCGCGGGGAGGACCACGGATTGAGCTGTTCCGGGTGGGGCAGGTTGAGGTGCTGGGCGGGAAATAACGCATGATCCGAGGGCTGGGCACCGGTTTTCGTTTGGATCAGGCGCAAAACAGGGATGAGATCGACGATCCCAGTCGGATCGTAGGTCCAGTGGCTGATTTGACGCATCGTGGAAAACGGCGCGAAGGAAACTCGGGCTGCCGCCTCTTGGCTGCGCCAGCGCTGTTGTGCGCCGCGCTCACGGTTGCCTCCTGTGGAAATCTCGGAAAACTCGAGACCGCGCCGCCGACGGTGGCGGCGCCAAAGCCGAGCCGCGTCGTCGCGCAGACGCCGGCGAGCGAGCGCGAACATGAGCGCATTCTCGCCTCCTATGGCGGCGCCTATGACGATCCGAAACTCGCGACCCTGATCGGCAAGACGGTCGACCGGCTGGTCGCGGCCTCCGACCGTCCCGAGCAGGCCTACCGGGTGACCATCCTCAATTCCGGGGCCGTGAACGCCTTCGCGCTGCCGACCGGCCAGCTCTATGTGACGCGCGGGCTGGTGGCGCTCGCCAGCGATACCTCCGAACTGTCCTCGGTGCTGAGCCACGAGATGGCGCATGTCATCGCAAAGCACGCCTCGATCCGGGAAGACCAGGCGCGGCAGGCTGCGGTCGTGACCCGTGTCGTCACCGACATGAGCAACGACCCCGATCTGACGGCGCTGGCGCTGGCGAAAACGAAACTGACGATGGCGAGCTTCTCGCGCGCACAGGAATTCGAAGCCGACGGCATCGGCGTCGGCATTGCGGCCCGTGCCCGTTTCGATCCCTATGGCGCGGCACGCTTCCTCGCCGCGATGGAGCGCAATGCGGCGATGAAGGCTGGCAAGACCTCGCTCGATCCCCGCGCGCAGGATTTCCTGTCCTCGCATCCGGCAACCCCCGAGCGCGTGCAGAACGCGCAGGCCAGCGCCCGGCAATACTCCTCGCCGCAGAACGCCGAGCGCGACCGCGAGACCTATCTCGCCGCGATCGACAACCTCGTCTACGGCGAGGATCCCAGCGAAGGTTTCGTGCGCGGCCGGCGCTTCCTGCATCCCAAGCTCGGCTTCACCTTCGCTGCGCCCGATACGTTTACGCTGGATAACACCGCGCAGGCCGTGATCGGCGTGCGCGAAGGTGGCACGCAGGCGATGCGCTTCGACGTGGTGCGCGTGCCGGCCGAACAGTCGCTTGCCGATTATCTCAATTCCGGCTGGATGGAAGGCGTCGACAAGGGCTCGACCGAAGACCTCATGATCAACGGCTTCCCGGTGGCTTCGGCTTCCGCGAACGGCGATCAATGGCAGTTCAAGGTCTTTGCGCTGCGCTACGGCAGCGATGTCTACCGCTTCATCTTCGCCGCCAAGCAGCGCAACACCGAGAGCGAGCGCAATGCGCGCGAGACGGTGAATTCCTTCCGCCGCCTGACGCTCGAAGAAATCCAGGCCGCGCGCCCCCTGCGCATCAAGGTCATCACCGTGCAGCCCGGCGATACCGTCGAATCCCTCTCCCACCGCATGACCGGCGTCGACCGCCCGACCGAGCGCTTCCGCATCCTCAACGGCCTCGACCAGCACGCCCAGGTCAAGCCAAGGGATCGCGTGAAGATCGTGGTGGATTGAGGCGGGGGCACTCGACGGAACGTAGCCCGGATGGAGCGAAGCGCAATCCGGGATTGCTCGCCCCACCCTGCGACGGCCCCGGATTTCGGTTCGCTCCATCCGGGCTACACATCTCCCCTTGTGGGAGAAGGGAGACGAACATCAAGTATATTACGGCCTCACCTACTCGCTGCTTACGCGCGCACGCCAGCGCGCCTCAAACGTATTGTCGGCGTCGAGCATTCGCGCCTGTGCATCCATGGGGTCGCTACGTTTCTCTGCGGCGACAACGACGGGCGCCGTAGCGACAACGACGGGCGTCACATCGAGCTTGGCCTGGACCTTGGCTTGCGAGGGCGCCACAGCGGCCCACCGCAATGAGGATTTCGGGATCACGGCCTTGCCGGCGTACCAGCATTTTCGTCCGTCGATGAGGCGCCAGGACCAATGCCCTCGTGCATTTGATGCCGGCTTGACGCTGCATTCCTTGATCTGCGCTTTCGCCTGCACAGTCGGCATGCCGATCGGCGCGAGAGCAGCAATGCAAGCGGCGAAAAAGACCAGCGGAACTTGAGTCTTCATCGAACACCCCTGCGGTTCAATTGGATGTGGAAGGCCAGACTCACTTTTAAATTTGGTCACAAGAGGCCGGAAATCTGACCACATTCCGAGAGAACGGCGGCGCGACAGGTTGAGGCTAAAGTTCCCGACCACTGCTGACGCAAGCGACTTGTCCGCCGCGGCACGCACGCGCGAAGTCGAAGACAATCCGGGCAGGCGAGCAAACCGGCATCACATCGGCATTGTCAGGTCGCCGTCAGCCTTCGGTTCCAATTGCCCTGTCTCGGTAGAGCGATGGCCAGCACAGATTCCAACAGCGAGATCGCGTCGGGTTCCACCGCGGAACCGGAAGTCGACCCGCCGTTACTGCAAATGTACTCAGCAAAAATGACCGGAACGGATTGCGGGCTCAAGCGTCGGCTTCCCAACGGAAGGGATCGCGGCAAAGGGATCGCAGCATGGAAAACTTTCTTCTTTTCATCCTGGCGAGCAGCTTCTGCACGCTGGTAGCGGGCGTCACGCTCCTGCTGCGGCCATTGGTGGGCCTGCCCTGATGGTCCCGGCGGGACCCGGCTCGCCAACACAAGGGCAGATATCCAGGCGCCTTTGCTTCTGAAGCAGCTTCTGGCGTTTGAAGCTCCGCGCTCGCAGTGCTCTCCACGGCTTCTTGCGTTCGCACACGTCGCAAACAAAAAGCCCGATCTTTCGACCGGGCTTTTATCTCAATCCGTCGAACCCTTTCAGGCGGCTTCGTCCGCCACGGCAGCGTCGTCGCCGTCAGCCTCGACATCGGCCTCGTCGGCTTCGCCGTCAGCCTCGGTCGCTTCAGCCTTGGCGCCGCGGCGCGGGCTCTTGGCGAGCTGGCTTTCGATTTCCTTGACCGCTTCGGTCTCCGTCGAATGCTGGACGACGGCGATTTCGCGCGACAGGCGATCGAGGGCGGCTTCATACAGCTGGCGCTCGCTGTAGGACTGCTCGGGCTGCGATTCCGAACGGTAGAGGTCGCGGACCACTTCGGCGATCGCGACGATGTCGCCCGAATTGATCTTCGCTTCGTATTCCTGCGCCCGGCGCGACCACATGGTCCGCTTGACGCGCGCACGGCCCTTGAGCGTCTCCAGCGCCTTCTTGACCAGCGCCGGCTCGGACAGCTTGCGCATGCCGACATTGGCGACCTTGGCGGTCGGCACGCGGAGCGTCATCTTGTCCTTCATGAAATTGATCACGAACAGCTCGAGCTTGGCGCCCGCGATCTCCTGCTCCTCGATGGCCAGGATCTGGCCGACGCCGTGGGCGGGATAGACCACGAATTCATTGGCCTTGAAGCCCTGACGCTGGGTCACGACCTTCTTCGGCTCCTCGACGCGCGGCGCGGCGGCGACCGGCTTGGCGGGAGCCTTCGGCGCAACAACGGCGGCTTTCGGGGGCGCAGCCTTCACAGGGGTCTTCACAGGAGCTTTGGCAGCAACTTTGGACGCAGGGGTCTTCGAACCCGCCGCTTTCGCGACAGTCTTGGCAGTCTTTTCTGGCATTGCGCTTCTTTTGTTCTTTGAGGACTTTGTGGCCGCAACCTTCCTTGCGACCTTTACAGTCGCCTTGGCACGGCCTTTGGTTGCGCTGCGGCTGGCCGGAGCGGCTTTTTTCGTGGTCTTGGAAGCACTCTTTTTACGCGTTTTCTGTGACACAGCCTGCGCGCGGAACTGCCACGCCCCTGTTCGATGTTTTACGGGAACCCACCGGGGCCACAAGCTACGCATGGCCAGGATCGGCTTGTAATGTGCCCAATATAGCACATTTTCCGCAAAAATCAATGATTTACGCCGGGTTCCGGGCCTTTACGGGGCCGTATCCGCCATAAGTCCAATAACAGGGTTAAATCAGCAACGCTGGTTCGGTTCAGATTGGGATCGAAAACAGGCTCAACGAGCCCTTAACTTATCCACAGCCTAGTCGCCGCTACCGGGTTCCTTGGAAAAATATTTCTCGAACTTGCCCTCCACACCCTCGAATTCTTTCGCGTCCGTCGGCGCTTCCTTCTTCTGGGTGATGTTGGGCCAGCTCTTGGCGTACTCGGTGTTGACCTCGAGCCACTTCTCCAGACCGGGCTCGGTGTCCGGCTTGATGGCGTCGGCGGGACATTCGGGTTCGCAGACGCCGCAGTCGATGCATTCGTCGGGATGGATGACCAGCATGTTCTCGCCCTCGTAGAAGCAGTCGACGGGGCAGACCTCAACGCAGTCGGTATATTTGCATTTGATGCAGGCTTCAGTGACGACGTAAGTCATCCAGGGCTCCGAACAAGGCTCCGAAACGGATCAGTTTTCCGGGGTTTGCGTAGCGCATGCAGTGCGCTGCCGCAAGGGAAGCGGCAGCGGCAAACGGCCGTTTTTCAGGCGTTCCCGCGAGCCCAATGCAGATAGTTATTGTTTGCCGTTCTGCAAATCATCATAGAGCACGCGCGCGGCCGCAGCGTCGCCCCGCCGCTCGGAGAATCCGATCACCTTGAGGACGCGCACGGTGCGATCGAGCGCGATCGTCAGCACATCGCCGACCTTCACCGAATGTCCCGGCGCCATTTCGCGCACGCCGTTGATGCGGACGTGACCGGCTTCGACGAGCGCGGCAGCGGAGGTGCGGGCCTTCACCACCCGCGCGTGCCACAGCCACTTATCGAGACGCTGCCGCTCCAAATATCTGCTCGACTATTCCTTGCGATTGCCGGCGAGCTGTTCCTTCAGTGCCGCCAGTTTTGCAAATGGCGAATTGGGATCGACCGGCCGATCGCGCTCGCGCGGCGCCGCGCTGGTCGCCCACTGACGGTGCGATGGTCCCTGGTCGCGCTTGTCACGACCGCCCTTGTCGCGTCCGCCGAAATCGCGGCCGCCGCGCTCGCCCTTGTTGCGATCACCACCCTTGTTGCGGTCGCCCTTGTTGCGATCGAATTTGTCGCGGCGATCGCCGTCGCGGCCCTTGCCTTCAAAACGCTCGCGGGGCGGACGGTCCTGACGCGTCTGCTCGCGCGCTTCAGTCGCCGGTGCGCTCTCAGTCGCGGGCGCAGCGGTAGCATCGGCCGGCGCGCCCTCACGCGGCTTGCGGAAGTCATTGCGGCGACCGCGCCGATGACGCTGCTCGCGCGGCGCGCCCTCGCCGCCTTCGCTGGCTGCGGCAGCTTGCGCGCCTTCGGCCGGGCGGCCGTGATGGCGCTGGCGGTTGCGGTCGTGATGCGGGCGGCGCTCGTCGGAACGGCCACCGGGCCGCCAGACTTCGATGAGCGCAGGCTCGGCCGGCGTCTCGGATTTCGTTTCAGGCTTGGCTTCCAAGGCTTCAGCGGGAACGGCTTCCGCGGCTACGGCCTCCGCGGGAGCGGCTTCAGCGAGAGCGGCTTCGGCAGGCGCTTCGCTCGCGGTGGCGGGCTCGGCCGCAGCTTCGGCGGCGCTGATCGTCGGCTCCGCCTCCTGTTCCGGGGGCGTGTCCGCGATCGCGGCCTCCGCCGGCGTGGTCTCGGCGGGTTCGGGTGCGGCCTCGAGCGGCGCGGCAGGCTCTTCGCTCGCGACGGGTACCGGCGTGACATTGGGCAGCAGCGATGCCGACGGCGCGGGATCGCCTGACATCGGCAGATCGGCTGCGACTTCTTCCGCCGGTGTCTCTGCGATTGTCTCGGCGCTCGCCTCGACCGGCGGTGCCTCAGTGGAGACGGTCTCGACCACTTCCACCGGCGCAGGCTTCGGCGGCAGCGGCGGCCGCTTGTCCATGCGGTAGCCGAGCGCGCGCAGGATCGAGGCGAAATCTTCGCCGGCAGATCCCGTCAGCGAGGTCATCGCCTGCGTCACCACAAAGCCGCGGCCATCGAACGCGCCGGTCGGCTTTTCGCCGGGCGAGCTCTCGCGCCACGCCAGCGCGGGACGAATGAGATCGGCAAGCCGCTCCAGGATATCGACGCGCACCGCGCGCTCGCCGCACTGGCGATAGCCGAGCACGCGATAGGCGTCGCGGTGCAACGCCTTGTCGACCGGGAAAGACGTGCGCCCCGAACTCGCCAGATGCTGCGCGCCCGACAGCGCCGACATGTCGACATTGTCCTGCTTCTCGGCCCACAGCAGCGACGCCAGCGCGCGCGCTGCCGGCTTCAGCAGCCCGGGGAAATAGATGTGATAGGCGCCGAAGCGCACGCCGTATTTGCGCAAGGTGGCGCGCGAGGCCTGGTCGAGATCCTTCATCTCGGCGGAGATCTTTGCGCGCTCCAGCACGCCGAGCGCCTCGACCAGTTGGAACGCGATGCCGCGCCCGATGCCGGTGATGTCCTCGGCCTTGGAAAGGCCGAACAGCGGCCCCAGCAGCTTTTCGATATGCGTCTTCAGCCACAGATCGAGCCGCGCCTGCACGGCCTCGCGCGGCGCCCCTGACAGGCGATCATCGGCAATGATGCGCAATCGCGGATGCAGCGCGTCGTCGGCCGCGACGAGCTTTGCGACGGCATCTCCAGTCCAGCGGATGGTGCCGTCTGACGTCAGCACGAACTGATCGTCGGGCGCCGCGGCAAGTTTTGTGGCGCGCGTATCGATCTCGCTGGCGAGCACCTGCTGGGCGGCCGCCTGCAACGCTTTCGCATCCGAGCCGGCTTCCGCCGCATCGGGTGCAAAGGTAAATCCATCGAGCCGGCCGATCGCGTGGCCTTCCACAATCACTTCGCCGGTCTTGCCAATTTCCGTATTCAAAACACTGTTCTCCCGCAGGCGGCGCATCAATACACTGGTCCGCCGGTCAACGAAACGCTCCGTAAGCCGTTCATGCAGCGCATCGGATAATTTATTTTCGACCTCCCGCGTAATCCCCTGCCAGTGGTCGGGGTCGGACAGCCAGTCCGGGCGGTTGGCGACGAAGGTCCAGGTGCGGATTTGCGCGATCCGGCCCGACAGCGTGTCGATATCGCCGGTGACGTGGTCGGCCTGGTCGACCTGGGCGGCGAACCATGCGTCAGGTATGCGGCCCCTTTTCATCAGGAATGCATAAAGCGTGGTCACGAGCTCGGCGTGGGCCGCGGGCGCCAGCCGGCGGTAATCCGGGATCTGGCAGGCGTCCCACAGCCGTTCCACGGCGGCCGCGCCGTGGGCCATGTCCCTCACCTCGCCGTCGCGCGCCGCGTGATCGAGCACGCGCTGATCCTCGGCGATCGGCGCGCGGGTCAAGGTCTCGTGCCCCGGCGGCAGCGCCAGCGACACCTGCAGCGCGCCGAGCGAGGCAAAATCCAGTTTCGAATTGCGCCACTGCAGCATTTTGACGCTGTCGAACGTGTGGTTCTGCAGCGCGTTCACCAGTTCCGGTTCGAACGGCGCGCAGCGCCCCGTAGTGCCGAACGTGCCGTTGCGCGTGGCGCGCCCGGCGCGGCCCGCGATCTGCGCGAACTCGGACGGATTGAGCCTTCGGAATTGGTAGCCGTCGTATTTGCGGTCTGACGCAAAGGCCACATGATCGACATCGAGGTTGAGCCCCATGCCGACCGCATCGGTGGCGACGAGATAATCGACGTCGCCGTTCTGAAACATCGCGACCTGCGCATTGCGTGTGCGTGGGCTAAGCGAGCCCAATACGACGGCAGCGCCGCCATGCTGCCGGCGGATCAGTTCGGCGATGGCGTAGACTTCGTCGGCCGAGAACGCGACGATCGCGGTGCGTCGCGGCTGGCGCGTGATCTTGCGGTCGCCGGCGAATTCGAGCTGCGACAGCCGTGGCCGGGTGATGATGGAGGCGCCCGGCAATAGCCGTTCGATGATCGGGCGCATGGTGGCAGCACCCAGCAGCAGCGTCTCGTCGCGGCCGCGGCGATGCAAAATGCGATCGGTGAAGACATGGCCGCGTTCGAGATCGGCCGCGATCTGGATTTCATCGACGGCGAGAAAACTCACATCGAGATCGCGCGGCATCGCCTCGACGGTCGAGACCCAGTAGCGCGGATTCTTCGGCTTGATCTTCTCCTCGCCGGTGACGAGCGCGACGCTGTCCACGCCCGCGCGATCGGCGATCTTGTTGTAGACCTCGCGCGCGAGCAGCCGCAGCGGCAGGCCGATCACGCCGGAGGAATGCCCCAGCATCCGCTCGATGGCGAGATGCGTCTTGCCGGTGTTGGTCGGCCCGAGCACGGCGGTGACGCCGGCGCCTGGCGCGCGATCGGTCGCGAACGTGGAAGGTGAGAAAGCCATTATGTGCAGGTGTTTCTATTAAGTGCCGGCGCTTGAGCCGTCATTGCGAGTGAAGCGAAGCAATCCATAGCGCGGCAAGCGGAGGAATGGATTGCTTCGTCGCTACGCTCCTCGCAATGACGGGAAGCCCTTCTGGTTCCTCGGCGCCATCCCGCCGATTCTGTTTCACTTTGCGACGGCGATGCGGTCGCGGCTTAAGCTCTGGAACGAGTCTGGAACGAAACGCGCCCGAATCGCTGACTCCTCCCGAAACCCGATACGTTCACCGCAACATCTCGCGCTGACCCGCCCGGGGCGGCACTAGATCAAGTTTACACGGGCTCCACAAGCGGCGGTCTTGGCGTGAAATCGTTAAGGCGCGGAGTCGAATCAGAATGGGGTAAGAGTCAACAGGATTCACGTCGGGCCCGGTATCCCCTCTCCCCCTGTGGGAGAGGGTGGCGCCGAACGAAGTTCGGCGACGGGTGAGGGGTTCTCTCCACCAGCACAGACCTCTCACGCGGAGACAGACCCCTCATCCGGCGCTTCGCGCCACCTTCTCCCACAAGGGGAGAAGGGAAGAAGGAAGAGCTTCAATTCGTCTTCGCCACCCTCGGCGGCGCGGCCGTCGTCACGAACGACGTCGCCTCCAGCATCGCAAGGCCAAGCGGCGTCGGGATGGTCATGCGGAAGGGAACCAGGACGCGGGTTCCCGCGATCGGCACGAAGGCGATCTCGATTTTGCGTTCGGTGGCGAGATATTTGATCACGGGGCGATCGGGGATGTAGCCCGCAACAGGTGTGAAATAGATGGCGCAGACCAGCGCCGGCCCGTGATAGCCCCGCTCGGCCTTCACCGTTTCCATGCGCTTGTAGTCGAGCTTGAGGTCGTAGCGCAGCCGTCCGTCAAAAATCCCCGCACCGGTGCGGCAGGAATCCGGGCTCAGCACCTCGCCATTCCCCGGCACGCGCAGCATCGAGCCGGTCATGGGATCGAGCACGCCTCTGCGGTGCGCGTCGGTGACGACGATGCGGTCCGGATCGACCGGCGGCGCCGGATCGATCGAAAAATCCTTCACATTGCCGTTGGTCAGCACGAGGCGGATGGTTTCGGACTTCTTCTGCGTCGTGGTGGTGGCGGTATAGGCATTCGCGACCAGCGCGCCGTTGACGACGCGGCCCTGGCTGGCGCCCGAACCCGTGCCGCCCGAAAACGCCTTCAGCAGCCCGGCGGTACCGCCCTGGGCGGCGGCCGAAAACGTGTCGTCGCCGATTTCAATAGTCCAGGCGCCCTTGCCGACCGGAATGCCCGCCAGCGTCGCCTCATACTGCGCATCCAGCCGCCCCTGCGCGGACGCCGCCTGCGGCGCGAGCGCGAGACACGCGGCGGCGCACAGGCCGAAAACGAGCTTGGCGGGGAGCGAAACGGCGCGTTTGGCGGTCACGAATGGATTGTCCCGGGATCGGCGCGAGTTGATGTTCATGTAGGCAGACATATCCGGCAATCAACGCGCAAGCTTCGGCAAAAACCACGCCTATCAGACCTCTCATCGCCGCCCGCCTCTTTTGCGGAAGGCCAAAGGCCTACTTAACGAAAGCCATGGTGTCGGCGGGGATTGCGCCCTTTATATGATCCCTTAAGTGGCTGGAACCTCTTGGAAACCGGCTGATTCTGAACGTGGCGTTTTCAAGCAAGGCCTGCCCCGGATTTGGGTCCCTCGGTGGACTTCCGCCTCGCGTGAAGAAAACGCGTCAAAACAAGGGGCTTGGGCTGGTCGGAACGGGCTCCCGCCGCCCCAAAAACCTTGACCGGATGGCCATCTCCCCCTATACGACCGCAGTTCCTGGAAATGGACGCGATTTTGGACCCCCGCGCAGCCGCGAGATGCGCTTGCCTATGGCGGGGATGGAAGAGGATTTTGCAATGTCCCGGCGCTGCGAACTGACGGCCAAGGGCCCCCAGACGGGCCACAAGGTGAGCCACTCGAACATCAAGACCAAGCGGCGCTTCCTGCCGAACCTGGTCAACGTCACCTTCATCTCGGACGCACTCGCCCGCAACGTGCGCCTGCGCGTCTCGACCAACGCGCTCAAGAGCGTCGACCACAATGGCGGCCTCGATGCGTATCTGATCAAGGCCAAGGCCGACGTGCTCTCCCCCCGCGCGCTGGATCTCAAGCGCGCGATCGAGAAGAAGGTCGGCAAGCCGGTATTCGTGAAGAAGGCGAGCTGAGCTTTAGCTACATCGGCGGATCAGAGTTTGGAGCGGCCGGGTCGAAAGACCCGGCTGTTTTTGTTTGATTTGCAGATTCGCGCTGAAATTGAATATTCTCTCACCATAAACTATCATTTGCGCACGGCTGACTTCAGGGAGGGGTCGACCTGTGAGCATGTGCTGTATTTGCTCTACAGGCATAGCTACCGACGGCGTGCTGGCCGACGGATCCGTTTTTCATGCCCGTTGCCATGAGGACCTCAAACGCAAAGTCGCAGACCTTAAAGCGCAAGAATGGAGGTTACTCGCCGAACTACAGAAGCCGCTAAGCTTCTTTGAAAACATATCGATGTTCCTCTTTGAGTCCCGACAGTCGGAATTACTTGCGGCGAAACAACGCCTAGCTTCGCAGATACGCTCCACCCGCGATCAGCACGAAGCCACCACCGCGAAAATTCGCCTGCTTTACGATCTGTGGCCAACCTACCCCCCTGATTGGGGTGAACGGCAACGAGAAGTTAACGAGCGAGATCACTATAGCTGCAGTCAGTGCGGCGTCGGTGGCCGGCTACACCTGCATCACATTAGAGCTTTGAGCCAAGGCGGCACTAACAGGCTGGAGAACATTGCCTTACTTTGTGAGGATTGCCATAGCTCAGCGCATGGCGGCCGCGCCTTCCGCTACGAAAAGCGTGGCGGGACTGAGCCTACAACTATCGAAAAGAAAATTAGCTTACTGAACAAAGCGATTGCACAACGAAAGAATATTCGTTTCCGGTACCAGAAACCGGATGGAACAATCACACACCGCACAGTTACTCCTCGTCAGATGAGAAAACTTTCAATCGCAGACTTACAAGCGCTTTTGGGAAGACGAGTAAAAATCGAGAAAGAAGGAAAACTTTGTCTCTTTGGACACTGCCATCTTAGAGGAGAAAGTCGCACGTTTGCCGTCCATCGAATGCAAAAGATTGAGATTTGCTAAGATGCCATTTGGAGGCCGAGGCTTCGTTTACGCAATGATCGATCCGCATACGAGCGCCGTAGCACTGCCGAATGACATGCTCTCTGCTTAGAACAGCCCTTGACGTCCGCCTTCTCCGCGCGGTCCGGTGAACACTGTAACTTTGGCATTCGTGCCCAGCTCGAATGGAGCAGGATCGTTCTCGATGACAATAAACTGCGCGGCTTGCGTGTGGTCGAGCAAATATCGATAGAACCAATCTTTCACGCCACTCTCCTTGATGGCCTCTTCGTCAGCTGAGAGCTCGCCGTACTTCGAATTGTGCGGGTCTCGGTACGTTAACAAGGGACTATCAAGAGAGACGATGCCTGGATGAGGTAGCGACTTCCTACGGCAGTAGGCCAGCACCCCTAGCTTGAAGGCAGTGTTCATCAGAGCGCGAACACCCTTTCCGTTGCTTTGTCGGTCTTTGCCATCGATTAGAATATCGTGGGTCTTATCATCGAAAGCCACTATAGCCGGGCCAGGGAAGTGCCATGCCGCTAAAATGGCCTGCACTTCTTGAGCGAACTCGTGGCCTACTACATGACCAACGCCGACTGCTATCTGATCGCGCGGGACTTTGGCCGGCCTAAATTTCTGTAATGTCGCTCGTCGCTTTTCAAGGCTATCGATTCGAGCCTTTAGCGCGAGCCCTTCGCGAATTCGCTGTCTGGCTTGGTCGAGTTTTTCATAGGCAATGCGGCTCGAAACCTCGCCGGGGCGGGCGTCAGAGATCCGCATCTCCAGCCATGCGACCTCAACGCTGAGACGATTATCCCGCAAATCCAATCCTCTAGCCTCCGCCTGCAGCGAGGTAACCGCCTTCGTAAGATCTAGGCGTTCTGCCTTAATCTTAGCGATCTCGGCACGAACCGCTTGCCGCGATCGCACAATCTGATCAAGCCCATGGACTTCATGCTGGTGCTCTGGATCGGCACCACACAATGGGCATGGTCGCTTGGCACCCGCGAGTAGTGCAGCGGCACCTTCCTCTAGGGACAAGAGACGCTCTACGTCGCTATCGTAGACTGCAGCCAAGAGCCCGAAGCGATCAATAGTAACGGCGATCTCGCTAGATCGGACCGAGAGCTCTTCCCGCTGATCAAGGTAGGCTCGCCGATCCTGACGCATGGCGTCGAGTTCGAACTGCCTCGCTTCAAGGGCTTGTGAAAGACTAACGACAGTCTTCGAAATTTCGGCCTCTTGAACGTTGAGATCCAATGTCTCGACATCGTCTTCCGGAAACAGCAACTCAAGCTCAGCGATCGCTGCAGAAATCATTTCTTCGACAATCTCGAGCTTGCCGGAATTCAACGCCTTCTGCTGCCGAACAGGCAAACGGGCTACAACCGCACTGTCGTCGACGCCGGTCAGGATATATTTTAGGACATTCTTGTCTAGAGTGTCGGGCGTGCGAGGATCGATTTTGGTGGGGCTAGCTTCGCCCATCATCGCCGTTTCCTCGGTGAATATGTAGGGAGCAAGAAATCGAAATGTAAATGGACTCGTAGTCCCATCGAGAACGCGAGCAACCTTCTTATCGACAATGCCAAGTTCGTTTAAGAGAAATCCGGAAAGACTTTCGGATCGTTGAGTCCTCGTCGCATGGACTGCCGCAAGCGTGCGATCTGGTTTGGCATCTGTCCCAGGTTGGATCGAACCTAGATGAAGGGCAATACCTCCGCCTTTCAGCGCTCGCGCAAGTGTGATCCGACCTGTCTCCGGCAGGTCGAGCTCGAGCCAACAGCGGTCGTAACCGGCACGTTCCGGAATGTTAGGTAACGGCGAACGAGCGCCCGTCATAAAATCCAGCGCCTTTACAATGAAAGACTTGCCAGCGTTCGATGCACCCCAAATGAGATTCAAGCCGTCGCTGAAGGTCAACTCCTTCGTCTGCACTTTGGGCCCCGTGAAGGCCAGCTTGCGAAGAACGAAGCGATTCAAATCGGTCATATCAACGACCTTCACTCGGCGAACCAAAGGCCTCGCTCCAGTCGCCAATCCGCTCGCGGACATAGGCCTTGAAGCCGCTCTTTCCGCGTTCACGCACTTCCTTACCGATCCATCTAGCGCAATCCTTAAGCCTATTCGAATAGCTCGTTTCGAGTAGCTCAACATAGGGCGCGGCATCGTCAGATGCGCGGTAGCAAAAGCCATCGTCGAGGCTCGTCTGCTCGACAAGATGACAGCGGCGCATCAGCTCAAGGCTAGCCTCAATGAGGCGACGACGGACGAGCAATTCGCCCTTCCGGCCCGGCAGTTCGGCGTGAAGCGAGGGCGGGCCTCCCAGATCAGCCGTGTGCACGACGACATAGTCCAACAGCACCATCTCCGCCAGGTCGGCCGCCTCAGGACGCAACTCCTCAAGCACGACTACTGCTCGAATGCCTGCCTCAAGCTTCGAATTGTAGAGATGACCAAAATCTTCAGTTATTACGGAGTCCATTTCATCCGCCCTTCATTGGCCAGATGATGACAAATACCTTGCCTCACTGGCTCCCGCGTCGACCGTCCAAGAACCGAGGTCTGCAATATTCCTGCGTGTTTCATGACTGCATCGAGACGGCAGAGGCCCGTGGCATACGTTTCACTATAAACTTCGATGACACCATGATAGATATCATGTTGAAAAGTTTCGAGCGCACCGGGGGCGGTGTTGTCTCTATGGAATCGCCTGAAAGAGGCCGCTTCGAAATATCTGGTTCGCTGACGCCTGAGATGTTCACCATGAACTGCATCGGCAAGTACTGCGTCAGCATTTACGAGGGAGGCTGCAGACACCCCCCTGTACACCTCTAGAAGCTGCGCAATGTACGGCAGTTCCTCGTCCTGGATTGCGGTAGGTGCGTGACCACGCGGCGCTTCCTCGGGCAAGAGCCCCAAGACCTTTGACAACGCGGGCGCGGCTTCTGGGTCCTTAACAATCATTGGCGCGGTCATATAACCGACGCGCGCAAAGTCGAAAGCTTCGATTGCCCTCCTAAGCTCTAACGTAAGTGGCACTGAAGTTTTGCCGGTGATCTTTGTTAGGCAATACTTATCCCAATGGACGATCAGATAGGGTCCCATCGTCGACGGATTGAGGATCAAGTCACGCAAAGGACCCACGACCCCACGCGGCGACACGAAAGTGTAGGAAACGGGAAGTGTCCTGTAAGCGCCTTCCAAATGATGGTAAAATAGCTTTCCCAACTCTGTCATGGCCTCTGGCGTCCCAAGTGAGCCGCCGCGAGTTTTGCGCTTGCACTGGAATAGATCCCACTCCCCCTCATGCTTCCGATCGGTTAGGAAACCGATAACATCCCGCCCCTTATCGTTAGCGGCGCCGATTCGCTCGACGCTGCAATAGCGCTGGGATCGGCGCTCGATCCAAATCTCGATGAACTGCTCGAGTTCGGCATCATCAATCTCCTGCAATCGAATTGCGGTGTTTGACACGAGGCGGGGTGCTCTCTCGCAAGAACGGCATATGCGATCAATGGTAGAATCACCAAAGATAGACAAACATTTGTATCGCTTGGAAATCTTTTCGAAAAGAGAGCCTTATCTCGTTGTGCATAGCGAAATGGCATCGCCATGTTTGATATCCAATGTTGAGATATTGCGGTCGACGGCCTCACCAAACTCCTGTGAACTATGCCATACTCGCGTAGGTAGCATCAAGGTGCGCTCATGAGAAACATCATCATCCTTTGCGACGGCACCGGCAACGAAATCTCCGAGAACATCTCCAATGTGCTGAAGCTCTATCGCTGCCTGCGCAAGACGGAGAGGACGTCGCCGCGGCAGCTCGTGTTTTACGATCCGGGGGTCGGCACGCTGGAGCGGCCGGACCCGTGGCACGAGTTGAAGCAGAACTTCAACGCCATCCTCGGGCTCGCCACCGGCTATGGGCTCGATGACAACGTGCTCGCGGCCTATGCCTTCCTGGTCCACAATTATCAGACCGGCGACCAGATCTATCTGTTCGGCTTTTCCCGCGGCGCCTATACCGTGCGGGTGCTGGCGGGGCTGATCCACAAAATCGGGCTGATCACGCCGGAGCAGGTCAATCTCGCCGGCTCCGGGCTGATCGCCTACAAGCAGTTCTCCTCCGACGAGGCGCCGAAGCTGCGGGCCGAGCACAAGCTGCTCACCGAGACCGGCGACGCGCTGGGGCCGCTGCCGCAGACCGCGTTCGACAACGCCGCGCAGTTCGCGCGCATCACTTCATCCCGCTGGCCCACCATCCGCTTCGTCGGCGTCTGGGATACGGTCGCCAGCGTGATCGTGCCGCGGGCCGATCGCTTCTATTGGCCGAGCCTGGAGGAGCTGGCGTTCACGATTTCGAACCCGAGCGTGCAGACGTTCCGGCAGGCGATCTCGATGGACGAGCGGCGCTGCATGTTCCGCCTCAAGAAGTGGGACGACCCGCAGACCTTCAAGCACAACCGCTTCAACGATGCGCATGCCGAGCCGCAGGATATCTTGCAGGTGTGGTTCGCCGGCGTGCATGACGACGTCGGTGGCGGCTATCCGGAAAAGGAAAGCGGGCTTTCCAAATATCCGCTGCTCTGGATGATCGACGAGGCGACAAAATGCGGACTCGGGGTTAACCAGGCCACCGTCAACCAGCTCGCCTGGGGCGTTCAGCGCAAGGGCAGCCCGTTCTCCTATGTCGCGCCCGATGTGCGCGGCGAACTGCACGAGTCGCTGCGAGGGGCGTGGTGGATACTCGAATATTTGCCAAAGAGCGCGAAGTACAAGGAGTGGCCGGCGCGGAAAGCACATTTCGGCTATTACATCCCGGACGCCGAACCGCGCTTCATCCCCGACGGCGCCACCATCCACGAATCCGCGCTGCTGCGCATGGACGCGATGCCGAGCTACCGGCCGGTGAATTTGCCGAAGCAGTATGAGAAATTTCCGATGCCGGCGCCGCCGGCGCATGCGAGCGCGGAAGCGGAGGAGGAAGCGGCGGGTTGATGCTCTCTCCCCGTCATTGCGAGCGAAGCGAAGCGATCCATGGTGCAACGCGGGAATAGATGGATTGCTTCGCTTCGCTCGCAATGACGTGGATAGAGCGCGGGTTCGTAGGATGGGTAGAGCACAGCGAAACCCATCAATCCCTACGCGGAGGCGTGAT
Source organism: Bradyrhizobium algeriense (assembly GCF_003062295.1). Lineage (GTDB taxonomy): Bacteria > Pseudomonadota > Alphaproteobacteria > Rhizobiales > Xanthobacteraceae > Bradyrhizobium > Bradyrhizobium algeriense. The sequence goes on from NZ_PYCN01000001.1 coordinate 524,632, forward strand.
GGGTATCGCTTCGCTCCACCCATCCTACGGAAGCGCCGCCGCACCACTGGGCCATTGGCCGACCGCCCCCGCAATCTTGCGGCCACATTCCAGCCCGCCCGCGACCGAAAGGGTTAACGAATCGTTCAACTCTACCCCCTATTCTCGACGCTCCGCTGCCAGAACCGGCTTCAAACGCTCAGGACGAGCGATGTTGGAACGATCGATCGCCGATGAAGTCGAAGCCGCCATCCAGGCCGGCTCGACGGAAAAACATCTGGATACGCTGAAGCAGGTCACCGACCTGTTTCTAGAGTCCGCTGACGGCTATTCCGGCGAACAGATCGAGCTGTTCGGCGACGTACTCGAACGGCTGATCCGGACCGTCGAGCTGCGCGCGCTGGCCGATGTCTCCGCGCGCATCGCGCTCGCCGAAATGAGCACGCAGTTCGCCTCCATCAAGCAGGCACCGCCCGCCGTTGTCCGCCGCCTGGCGAACAATGACGAGATTTCGATTGCGCGACCGGTGCTGACCGAATCGGCGCGGCTGACGGCCGACGATCTGGTCGAGCTCGCACAAACCAAGGGCGAGCAGCATCTGCTCGCGATCTCCGGGCGCTGGTGGCTGACCGAAATCGTCACCGACGTGCTGTTGAAGCGGCATTATCCTTCCGTCAGCCTGCGGCTCGTCACCAATCCCGGCGCGCGGATGTCGGCTAGCGGCTATGCCATCGTGCTGAAGCAGGCGGAGAGCGATCCTCATCTGGCGGTCGAGACCGGCATTCGCGTCGACCTGCCGGTCGAGCAGCGCAAGGAGCTATTGAAGAACGCAACTGAGGCCGTGCGCACGCGGCTGCTGTCGCGCGCGCCGCCGCATCTGTTCGAGGAAATCCGGAACGCGATCGCGCTGGCCGCTGCCGGCGTCAACCGCGAAATGTCGCGCACGCGCGATTTCGCAGCCGCCCGCCGCTTCGTCGCAGCACTTGCCAGGCACGGCAAGCTCAGCGAGCCGGCGCTATTGACGTTTGCGAAAGAGCGGAAATACGCCGAGACGGTCGCAGCGCTTGCTGAACTGTCCGGCTCGAGCATCGATGTGATCCGCCCCGTGATGCAGAGCCTGCGCGACGAGGGCGTGCTGATCCCCTGCCGCGTCGCCGGATTGAATTGGGAAACAGTCGCCGCCGTGCTCGACAGCCGCTTCGCTTCGGGGAGCATGGGCCGCCATGAACTCGCCAAGGCCAAAGAGCAATACGGCAAGCTGACGGTCGAAAGCGCGCGGCGCCTGCTGAAATTCTGGCAGGTCCGCGCCGCCGACGCGCCGCCGAAGCCGAATTGAGTTGATGGGGGCGATGCGCCCTCGCCGTCATTGCGAGGAGCGATAGCGACGAAGCAATCCATCTATCCATTATGCCGCGATATGGATTGCTTCGCTGCGCTCGCAATGACGGTGAAAGAGCGGAGTGCTGCCTTTCCTTCTCCCCTTGTGGGAGAAGGTGCCGGAGCGAAGCGGAGGCGGATGAGGGGTCTGTCTCCGCGGATAGAGACCCCTCATCCGGCGCTTCGCGCCACCTTCTCCCACAAGGGGAGAAGGAAAAAGAATGTCACGCCGCCTTGGTCAGGTCCGCGTCGAGATGCTTCAGCCGCGGCATCACTTCCTGCTTCAGCAGGCGCAGCGAATTATGCCACGCCTCGGGCTTGTGCTTGTAGTCGAAGCCGAACACCAGCAGCGTGCCGAAGCCGCCGACCTCGTGATAGATTTTTTCGATCTTCTCGGTGACGGTCGCGGGCGAGCCGACGATCCAGTTGTTGCGGGCGCAATATTCGACCGTGACGTCGGAGTCGGCGACGTCGGGCGCGGCCTTGAGGTAGTCCTTGAAGCCGAAATGACCGAGCAGCGGCAAAAAATATTCGCCCATCATCCGGCCCATCATGTCGCCGACCGACAGCCGCCACGCCTCCTCGTCGGTGTCGGCGATGAAGACCTCGCGCACCAGCCGCCAGTCGCTGCGCTTCGGCTTGCGTCCGGTTTTGGCGGCGCCGATCTCGACCGATTCCCAGTGGCTGCCGACATAGGCCGGGTTGAGGTTGAGGCTCATCGGAATGTAGCCGCGCTCGCCGGCGAGCTTGAGCGTGTCCGAGCCCTTGGACAGGCCGGCGACGCCGATCGGCGGATGCGGCGCCTGCAACGGCTTGATGTGGGGCTTGAGGAAGTCGAACATGGTGTCGGGCTTGTTCACCGTCCAGAATTTTCCGGTGTGGGTCCAGGGTGCGTCCTCGGTCCACATCTTCAAAATGATCTCCAGCGCCTCCCGCGTCATGTCGCGGTTCTGGCCGGACATGCCGTCGACGTTGAACATCGCCCAGTCGCTCGGCAGGCCAGAGGCCGCGACGCCGAAATTCAGCCGCCCCTCGGAGAGGTGATCGAGCATGGCGACGCGGTTGGCGAGTTCGGCCGGGTGGTGATAGGGCAGCAGGAAGCCGCCGGGCCCGAGACGGATATTCTTGGTCTGCAAAAACGCCTGCGCGAGAATGAGATCGGGCGAGGGATGCGGCTCCCACGGCGCGGTGTGGTGCTCGCCGATCCAGGCTTCCTGATAGCCGAGCTCATCGAGCCATCGCAGCGTCTGCAGGTCCCAGTCGTGACCCTCCTTTAACCCGCACTCCGGCGGATGGGACGGCATCGTGAAATATCCGATCTCCATGGGCTGTCCTCTCGCTGTTCATTTTTTCAAAACGCGTCTGTCGCGCGCAAGCGAGAGCATAGCACGCGACGCGTGTGGCTGAGATATGACGAAACGGATGGGCAGAGGTTCGCGAGGACGCGTGACGCCGCCTTCCCTTCTCCCCTTGTGGGAGAAGGTGGCATAGGCGGCCGTCGGCCGCCGTACTTCGAAAATAACGCCGATGCTTTGCGTCGGCTATGGACGCGGATCGGCAGCGAGACGGATGAGGGGTCTGTCTCCGCGGAGAGAACCCCTCATCCGCCTTCGCGTTCCGCGAAGGCACCTTCTCCCACAAGGGGAGAAGGAAGTAAGGATCTACCTTGTCCCGAACGTCGTCGCGCCGAACAGCGCCTTCTGCGTCGAGGGTTGCGAGCGCCAGTATTGCGGCGGGGCGGAAACCTCGCCGCCGAGTTCGGCCGCGGCATGCCAGCCCCAGCGCGGGTCGTAGAGCATGGCGCGGGCGAGCGCGACCATGTCGGCTTTGCCGGAGGCTACGATCTCCTCGGCCTGCCTGGCTTCCGTGATCAGGCCGACGGCGATGGTGGGAAGGCCAGTCGCCTCGCGGATCGCCTGCGCGAACGGCACTTGATAACCGGGGCCGAGCGGAATTTTTTGCAGCGGCGAGACGCCGCCCGAGGACGCGTCGATCCAGTCGACGCCGCGGCCCTTCAATTCGCGCGCAAACTCGATGGTCTGTGCCAGGTCCCAGCCGCCCTCGACCCAGTCGGTGCAGGACACACGCAATCCCACCGGCTTGGATTGCGGAAACGCCTCGCGCACCGCGTCGAACACTTCGAGCGGAAAGCGCATGCGGTTCTGCAAGGAGCCGCCATATTGGTCGGTGCGCTGGTTGGCGATCGGCGACAGGAACTGATGCAGGAGATAGCCGTGCGCGGAGTGCACCTCGATGGCGTCGATGCCGAGCCGCTCGGAGCGCTTGGCCGCCGCCACGAAGGCCTCGCGCACGCGCTTAAGTCCTGCCGCGTCGAACGCCAAAGGCGGCGTCTCGCCCTCCTTGTGCGGAATCGCCGAGGGCCCCTCCGCACGCCAGCCGCCCTTGGTCACCGGAATCAGTTGCCCGCCGTCCCACGGCGTGTGGCTCGAGGCCTTGCGGCCGGCATGCGCGAGCTGGATCATCACCTTAGCCTTCGAGCGCTTGCGCACCGAGGCCAGGATCGGCTTCAGCGCGGCTTCGGTGGCGTCGTTGTAGAGGCCGAGACAGCCGGGCGTGATGCGGCCGCTCGCCTCGACCGCCGTCGCCTCGATGCAAAAGATCGCGGCGCCCGACAGCGCCAGCGAATTGATGTGGGTGAAGTGCCAGTCATTGGCCTCGCCGTCGACGGACGAATACTGGCACATCGGCGCCACCATGATGCGGTTGGCAAGGTTAAGGCCGCGCAGCTTGATCGGGGTAAACAGAGCGCTCATGGGATGGGGTCCAGACGGGAGAGAAAGCGACCCTTGATATCTAGCGAGCAGCTCCCCTCTCCTCAACCTGCCGGGATTGCAACCCTCCCCCTACGGCTTGATGCCCGCCGCCTTGATCAGCTCGAGATTGGCCGCCGTCTCGCGCTTCACGAGTTCGTCCATCTCGGCCGGCTTCATCGGCATCGGCTCGATGCCGAGTTTCTTAAGACTCGCCTGCATGGCCGGATCGGTCAGCACCTTCGCGCCGGCCGCATGCAGCCGCTCGACAATGTCGCGTGGCGTCTTCGCCGGGGCAAACACGCCGAACCAGATCGCGCTGTCGGCGTCCTTCAATCCGGTCTCGACCGGCGTCGGCACGTCGGGCAGGTCGGCGACGCGTTTCGCCGTCGAGACCACCAGCGCGCGCACCTGGCCGTCGCGGATCAAAGGCAGCGCGGTCGAGAGCGGGCAGAAATACAGGTCGATCCGCCCGCCGATGATGTCGGCGATCACTTCCGGACCGGCGCGATAGGGCACGTGCGTCGCCTCGATACCGGCGGCAATGCGGAATTTTTCAGTGCTGATATGCACGGCGCTGCCGATGCCGACCGAACCGAACGAGATCGAGCCGGGTTTGGCCCTGGCGTCTGTGATGAAGTCCTGAATGGTTTTCCAGGGTCGCGCGTTCGGCACGATCATCACGTTGGCGCTGGATCCGATCATCAGTACCGAGGCGAGATCCCGGGTGACGTCGAAAGTTGCGCTCGGGAAAATAGCCGGCGCGATCGCCAGCGCCGACGATTGGGCGAGAATGCTGTAGCCATCGGGCTCGGCTTTCGCCACCAGCGCCGAACCGAGCGCACCACCGGCGCCGGCCCGGTTTTCGATCACGATCGGTTGGCCGAGTTCGGCCGCAAGACGTTCGAACACCAGCCGCGGCACCACATCGGCCGCGCTGCCGGCGCCGAACGGAATGGTCGCCTTGATCAAGCGCGACGGCCAGCCTTCGGCATGTGCGGCGGTGGCGGCAAAAAGGCTGGTCAGGACGCAAATAACGCGAAGGGACTTGTACATCAAAAACTCCGGTTCATCGCCCGGAGCGATGCAAGAACCATTCCGCTTTCGCCACTCACTCCACCAGCGTGAATTGCAGCAGCAGATTGCGCTGGATCATCGAAAAATTGTCGTCGGAGACCAGCGTCAGCACTGTATCGCCCTCCGGCGTGACGTGGACGTCGATACCTTCCATGTTGTCGATCTCGTGGCCGAGATCGGCCTCGAAGATCGAAGGCCCGTCGATGACAGCGCCGGGGGCCAGGGAGGCAAGCGCAACGCGGCGGATGCGGATGCCGACCCCGCCGAGCCAGGAGAATTTTCGCTCCAGCAGCAACAGGCTGCCGGACGGCAACAGCACCGCATCGCTGACATCGAAATTGTCGGTGCGGCGAATGCTGAACAGCCCCAGCGTCTTGCCGATCAGGAAGGCTGTGATGTTGCCCTGCGCGTCGAGCCCGCGTTCGGAGATCGCGATCAGCGTTCCCGCCAGCGGCAGGCCCTTCGGCACCACGACAAGCGCCTCGATTCCCTTGTTGTAGGGCAGCTTGCGCACGCCCAGCGGCAACTGAATCAATTCGCCGTGCGCGCGCGTAAATCCCTTGGCGAAGTCGAACCGCAGTATCTGATTGACGCGTTCGAGGCCGACATAGACCAGCGAGCCGTCGAGCGCGAACGCCTCGGTATCGAACCAGCCGCGCGAGGTGATCGGCTTGCCGTCGGGACCCAGCATCGGCGAGGCCTCGACGTCGTCCAGCCCGGTCATCTCGCGGCCCTTGTAGACAATGCGCCCGGTGAACCAGCCCCCCTTGTCGCTGATCGCGATGAAGCGCTCGCCCTTTGCATCGAGCCGCAGACCCGACAATCCGCCGAAGCCGCGAAACCGCGAGGTCAGGATGAGCCCGCTGCGATATTCGAGTTCGCCAAACCGCAGACGCGACCGGTCGCGGGTATCGAACGAGGGCAGCGGCCGGGCATTGACCTCGATCGAGACCGGCGCGGTGATCGAGAATTCGTCGGGAACGGTCTGCTTCGGGGGCCGCTGAACGGCGGTTTGCGCCAGCGCCACCCCGGGCACGGCCGCCACCGAAAGCCCCGCCGCTGCATATTTCAAAAGGCGGCGGCGGCCTATGAGCGGGCGCATGCTCTCACGAATGCAACCGGCGCGGCCGGTGGTGGCCCGAGACAGGCGCGGCGCCGTGAGTCTCGCTGAACAGTTCGGCGAGTTTCTCGGTGATGGCGCCGCCGAGCTCCTCGGCATCGACGATGGTGACGGCACGGCGATAGTAGCGCGTGACGTCGTGACCGATGCCGATCGCGATCAGTTCGACCGGCGAGCGGGTCTCGATCTCCTCGATGATGTGGCGCAGGTGCCGCTCGAGGTAATTGCCGGGATTGACCGACAGCGTGGAATCGTCGACCGGCGCACCGTCCGAAATCATCATCAGGATCTTGCGCTGTTCGGCCCGGCCGAGCAGCCGCTTGTGCGCCCAGTCCAGCGCCTCGCCGTCGATGTTTTCCTTCAGCAGCCCCTCGCGCATCATCAGTCCGAGATTCTTCCGCGAGCGCCGCCACGGCGCATCGGCGGATTTGTAGATGATGTGGCGGAGGTCGTTGAGGCGTCCGGGACCGGCCGGCTTGCCGGCGGCGAGCCACGCCTCACGCGACTGCCCGCCCTTCCAGGCGCGGGTGGTGAAGCCCAAAATCTCGACCTTGACGCCGCAACGCTCCAGCGTGCGAGCGAGAATGTCAGCGCAGGTCGCCGCCACCGTAATGGGACGGCCGCGCATCGAGCCGGAATTGTCCAAGAGCAGCGTTACGACCGTATCGCGGAAGGTCGCTTCCTTCTCATGCATGAAGGACAGCGGATGATAGGGATCGGTGACCACGCGCGACAGCCGCGCCGGATCGAGGATGCCTTCCTCGAGGTCGAACTCCCAGGCGCGGTTCTGCTGCGCCATCAGCCGACGCTGCAGCCGGTTGGCGAGCCGCGCGACGATGCCCTGCAGATGCGCGAGCTGCTTGTCGAGGTAGCTGCGCAACCGTTCCAGTTCGTCATGGTCGCAGAGATCTTCGGCCGCGATCACCTCGTCGAACTTCGGCGCAAAGGCGTGATATTCCGGCCCGCGCGGCTCGTTGGCACCGCGCGTATTCGGCCGCGTCGCCTCGCCCGGCGTCTCGTCGTCGCCGAGTTCGCCGTCGTCGAACGTATCGCTGGTGGAGGCCTGCGCGCTCTCCATCGCACTCTCAGACATTTCGTCGGTGGAGGCCTGCGCCTGGTCGGCGCTCATTTCCTGCGCGGCATCGGAATCAGGCGAGCCCTCGGCGCCGGACTGGTCGCTCTCGCCGTCCTGATTCTCGTCGTTCTCGTCGTCATCGGCGTCCGCATCGCGGTCGTCGCCGAGATCGAGCGCCGACAGCAGGTCATGCACGAGATCGCCGAACCTCGCCTGGTCCTCGGTGACGCGGCTGAGCTTGTCGAGCCGAGCGCCGATCTTGTCTTCCAGCACCGGCCGCCAGAGGTCGACCATCTTTTTCGCGGCCGCCGGCGGCGCGAGGCCCGTCAGCCGTTCGCGCACCAGCATCGCCAGCGCGTCCGACAGCGGCGCATCGGCGCGGTCGGTGATCTCGTCATATTTGCCGCGATGGAAATGATCGTCGAGCATCGCGGTCAGGTTCTTTGCAACGCCCGCCATCCGGCGCGAGCCGATCGCCTCGACGCGCGCCTGCTCCACCGCCTCGAATACGCCGCGCGCCTGCGGATTTCCCGGTATCAGCTTGCGGTGCACCTTGGGATCGTGACAGGCGAGCTTGAGCGCGATCGAGTCGGAATGGCCGCGCACGATGGCCGCATCGCGTTTGGTCATCTTGCGGGCCGGCTCCGGCAACCGCGCCTTGCCCGGCGCGAGACCCGGACGCTCGGCCGCAAACGTCACTTCCAGCTCCGGCGCCCTTGCGATCGCACGCAGGCAAGAGGTTACCGCGCGCTTGAACGGCTCGGTCGGGGCTTCCTTGGATCCGGTACGGAATTTGGAGTTGGATGTCGTCATTGCCACCTCACCGCCGTCGTCCCTGCGAACGCAGGGACCCATAACCACCGGCGATTATTGTTCTGCCGATCTCTAGCACCATCATCCTACCGAAACGCCGCGGCGTATGGGTCCCCGCGCCCCGTGCGCGATTGCGCACTAGGCGGGGACGACGACTACGAGAGCGCCACGTTCACCGAACTCTCGGGCAACTCCGCATTGAAGCAGCGCTGATAGAATTCGGCCACCAGCGGCCGCTCCAGTTCGTCGCACTTGTTGAGGAAGGTGACGCGGAACGCAAAGCCGATGTCGCCGAAGATGTCCGCGTTCTCGGCCCAGGTGATCACCGTGCGCGGGCTCATCACCGTCGACAGGTCGCCATTGGCGAACGCGTTGCGGGTCAGGTCGGCAAGCCGCACCATCTTGTTGACGATGTCGCGGCCTTCCGTCGTGCGGTAGTGATGCGCCTTCGAAAGCACGATCTCGACTTCCTCGTCATGGGCGAGGTAGTTCAGCGTCGTGACGATCGACCAGCGGTCCATCTGGCCCTGGTTGATCTGCTGGGTGCCGTGATAGAGGCCCGACGTATCGCCGAGACCGACCGTGTTGGCGGTCGAGAACAGCCGGAACGCCGGGTGCGGCTTGATCACCTTGTTCTGGTCCAAGAGCGTCAGGCGGCCGGAAACTTCCAGCACGCGCTGGATCACGAACATCACGTCCGGGCGGCCGGCGTCGTATTCGTCGAACACCAGCGCGATATTGTGCTGCAGCGCCCAAGGCAGGATGCCGTCGCGGAATTCGGTGACCTGCTTGCCTTCCCTGACGACGATCGAGTCCTTGCCGACCAGGTCGATACGGCTGATGTGGCTGTCGAGGTTGACGCGCACGCAGGGCCAGTTCAGCCGCGCCGCAACCTGCTCGATGTGGGTCGATTTGCCTGTGCCGTGATAGCCGGTGACCATGACGCGGCGGTTCTTGGCAAAACCGGCGAGGATCGCGAGCGTGGTGGCGCGGTCGAAGCGGTAGTCCGAATCGACTTCCGGCACATGCGGGTCGACCTCGGCATAGGCCGGCACTTCGAGATCGCTGTCGATACCGAAAACCTGCCGGACCGACACCTTCATGTCGGGCATACCGGCGGGCTCCGAAACTTTGCTCATGGCGGCGGTCGTCATCAATCCTCCGAGGTCCCGGGCGGTCCCGAAACCAGATCTGTTGAATGGCTGCGGATGGGGGCTAATACAAACCTAGCAGAGAGCAGGGGCCGGCAGAAGCCCGCGGCGCAATCAAAGTTCCGTTGCTTTATCATTGAGATAGGTCGTGTATCAGGTTTTTGGAGGGCTGCCCTGCGAATCACGCCGCACTTTTGCCGGCTTGACCGCCCCGCCAGGCTCAAAACCGGAGGTCGCGGCACTTCCGGCCCCTGTGCGGGCTTGGTAGCTGAGTTCAGGCGACCCACCTATCGGACGGCATGATTGTGACTTCATTCCTCGATCCCGTGATCGCTTTCGTTTCGGCTCATCCGTGGCTGGCCTATTTGACGCTATTTCTCGCGGCCTTGCTGGAGGCGATCCCGGTGGTGGGGGCGCTGGTGCCGGGCTCGACCATCATCCTTGCCCTGAGCGCGCTGGTGCCGGGCGGCGAACTGAAGCTGTGGGGTGTGCTGGCGGCAGCGATCGCCGGCGCCCTGCTCGGCGACGGCTCGGCGTTCTGGGCCGGCCATCGCTCGCAACGCGAAATTCTGGGCGCCTGGCCGATGTCGAGATATCCGGGCGTCATGGCGCAGAGCGAGGCGTTCTTCCATCGCTGGGGAACGCTGGCCGTATTTTTCGCGCGCTTTGTGCCGCCGATCCGCGCCTTCGTGCCGGTGACGGCGGGCGCACTCGGAATGCCGCCGGTCGTTTTCTTCGGCGTCAATATTCCCGCGGTGCTTGCCTGGGCGTTGGCCCATGTGCTGCCCGGCGTGCTCGCAGTCTCGGCCTTGCATGAATATGCCGGCCTGCCGCATCATCAGGGCATTGGCAAGCATCTGTGGATGCTGGCGGTGTTCGCATCGGCGATCATCGCGCTCGGCGTCTGGACGCTGCGCCGCCGCCGGATCGGCAAGGCCTCTTCAGACAAGGCCGCTTTAGATCAGGCCTCTTCAGATCAGGCCTCTTCAGATCAGGCCTTGCCGGGACCGCGCCCTGGCGCCGGACCGACGTAGCGGGCGCGCGGCCGGATCAACCGGCCATGCTGCAATTGCTCGCAGGCATGCGCGATCCACCCCACCGTGCGCGCCATCGAGAACAGCACCAGCTCATGGCCGGGCGGCAGGCCGAGCGTGTGCACCAGCACCGCAAGGGCATAGTCGATATTGACGAATTCGCCGGTCGCCTCCGCGATACGGTCAGGGATTTCATGGGTGAGCTTGCGGTCAGCCCCGGAGCGCGCCAGCGCTTCCAGTAGCGCCCATGCGCGGGGATCGCCGTGCTTGTAGACCCCATGGCCAAAGCCCGCGAAGCGTTCGCCGAGCGCGACGCGCTCGCGGATGACGGGCGCGACCTCGCCATTGGCGAGCGTCTTCAGGAGCTGCGCTGCCAGCACGCCGGCGCCGCCGTGCTTCGGGCCCTTCAACGCGACGAGGCCAGCGATAATAGCGTCATAGAGGTTCAAGCCGGTCGAGGCCGCGCAGCGCACGGTGAAGGTCGAGGCATTCAGCTCATGATCGGCCAGCAGCACCAGCGCGCGGCGGATCAGATCGGCAGCATGCTTGTGCTCCGGCGCCCAGACGCGCGCGATCTGCAAATGAAGCGGCTTTGCCGAGGATTTGGCGTTCAGCATGGTCGCGACCACGAGCCGCATGATGCGGCCGCCGAGCATCGCGCGGCCTTCGGGCGCACGGGTAAACGCGCGCGGATCGGCGCTGGCCGCCAGCGCCAGCACGGCGATGGCGCGATCGATCGCATTGGCCCCGCGCGCAGCCTCCGCCACGGCGCGCATTTCGTCCGACACGACGGGGCAATTGTCCTGTTCGAACGGATCGGCGCCGGTGACATCCCACAGCAAGGTCGCGGCATGTTCGAGCGTGTCGCGTTCGGCGAGGTCGACGCAATTGACGCCGCGATAGATCGGCCCGTCCTCGGTGATGGTCGCGACCGCCGAATCCATGACCGGCAGATCGGCGTCGAAGCTGCGCATGCCGCGTGGCTCGGGTGCCGGCGTGCGTCGCTCCTTCAGCGTGCGGACGTCCTCGGCCCGGTAGCGGTGGCTGCGGGAATCCTGCGACGGCTCCGAGCGGATCAGTCCGCGGCTGACATAGGCGTAGAGCGTCGCCTGCGAGATCGCGAGTTCGGCAGAGGCCTCGCGGGCCGAGAGGTAAAGGCCAGCGGATTTTTTCATATTGATTTACATAATCAAGCTTGATCAATCTGTCGAGGGACCCGACCTTTGAAAGCGACAAAAGGAGAACTTCCATGAACATGCAGCTTTCAAAGACTCCGATCGGCCTGGACGGCATTCCCGCCGCCGAAACCGTGCTCAGCCATGTCGATGGCGAGCGCGGCGAACTGATCATCGCCGGCGAGCGGGTCGGCAACCTCGCCCGCAAGACCGGTTTTGAGGGCGTGACAGCCCGGCTGTGGAGCGGCGGAACCGGCCAGCCGGTCGGCGAAGCCGCGGTGCGCGCCGCCCTCGGTGCAGGCCGCGAACGTGCCTTTGCCCGGCTGCCGGATCTGCTCGGCATCACACGCGGCCTATCGATCGTCGACGGATTTCGCGCGGCGATCGCAGGGTTGCGCGCGGAAGCAGGGTTGGCGCACGAGGCCACCATCGTCGGCGCGTTTCCGGTCATCGCTGGCGCGCTGGTGCAGCGGACCAAGGGCAACGATCCGATCGCACCCGATGCAACCCTAAGCCATGCCGCCGACACGCTGTCGATGATGCTCGGCCGCAAGCCCAACGCGCGCGAGGTGGCGGCGCTGGACGCCTATTTCGTCACGGTGTGCGACCACGGCATGAATGCGTCAACCTTCACCACGCGGGTGGTAGCCTCGACGCAGGCGGATTTGTTCGCAGCCGTCACTGCCGGCTATTGCGCGCTGACCGGCCCGCTGCACGGCGGCGCCCCGGAGCCGGTGCTGGAAATGCTCGATGCGATCGGCTCCCGCGAGCGCATCAAGCCATGGGTCGACAGCGCGCTGGCCCGCGGCGAGCGGCTGATGGGATTCGGCCACCGCATCTATCGCGTCCGCGATCCGCGCGCCGATGTGCTGAAGGACGCGATCGAGCGGCTCGCCGGTGACGGCGCCGACTTACCCTTTGCCGGCGAGGTCGAGGCCTACATCCGCGACGCGCTGCGGCGGAAAAATCCGGAGCGCCCGCTCGACACCAATGTCGAGTTCTTCACCGCCATCCTGCTCGACGCCCTGAAAATCCCGCGGCAGGCGTTTACGCCGATCTTTGCCGTGGCTCGCGCCGCCGGATGGACCGCGCATGCCCGCGAGCAGCAGCGCGGCGGCAGGCTGATACGGCCGAGTTCGGCTTATATCGGGGCAATGCCGGGGTGATTGGAAACCGTAGCTACGCGCCGCGCACCACGGTCTTCAGATAATTATACGCCTTGATGATCTCGATCAGGCGATCCTCGGTGGAGCGGTCGCCGCCATTGGCGTCGGGATGGTGCTGCTTGACCAGCGCCTTGTACTTCGCCTTGACCTCCTCGAGGGTGGCTTCGGCGGTGAGCCCCATCACCTGCAGCGCCTTGCGCTCGGCGTTCATCACCTTGCGGGTTTCCGCCTTGGCCTCGGCGCCCGGTCCGGGCCGCCAGCGGCCGCGGCCGTTGAGCTCGGAGAACATGCTGAAGGGATCTGAGGCGCCGTCAAAATCCTCGGCGGCCTGCTTGCCCTTCTTGCCGGCCGTGTTGGCGCCCATCTTCCAGGTCGGGCGATGGCCGGTCAGCGCATCCTTCTGGTAGCGCGCGACGGCGTCGGCATTCATGCCCTGGAAGAAATTGTAGTTCTGGTTGTATTCGCGGACGTGATTGAGGCAGAAGTGAAAGTACTCCCGCGAATTCTCCCGGCCCTTGGGCGCGCGGTGCGGGCCCTTGTTCTGGCAGCCCGCCCACTCGCACATGGCGGCTTCCTCGCGCGCCTGCGCCTGCTGCTTCGCGCTCAGCTTGTTGGGCTTGATGCGAATGGAATCGAAGAATTTTGATGAATCAATTGCCATGGGTGACTTTGACTACGCAATGCCCGCGGCTTCAAGTCTTGACATTGCGAATCCCTCTCTTCGATGGCGCCATTGACGGAAAGCTGATGCAGAATTATCTGCCGTTATCATGAGCACCAAAGACGCTATCATAAACAAGTTGCGTGAAGCTTTCTTGCCGGAAAGCCTCGACGTTGCGGACGAATCTCATCTGCATGAGGGCCATGCGGGCCACCGGCCGGGCGGCGAGACGCATTTCAGGGTGTATATCGTATCTCCGGCCTTCGAAGGGAAGAGCCGGATCGAGCGCCATCGTATGGTAAATGCGACGCTTGCAGCGGAACTCAAGGGCTCCGTCCACGCGCTCGCCATCAAGGCGCAGGCGCCGGGAGAAACCGCCGGCCGGTAATTTGGCAAACCTGCCGCAAGAATATGGCCGCAAGAATATGAGCGTCCGCTGACGATGGATATTTCGGCACACCCAGCCGAACGGTCGGTCGCGGACGCCGCCAGCTTCCTGTGAAGATCGGCCGGGACGGTAGAACCGATTTCGCAACTGTGAGACAATCACCGAAGCGGTGGATCAGGTTCCGTTCGGACGCGGGGTCGGGCTGACCCCGATGCCGTCTCAGGTCGATGGGGTCGTCCGATGCGATATTGGGCACGCTTCAGATGGGCCGCCGCCGTGGCGCTGCTGGTTGCGGCCTCTCCAACCAGGGCACACGCGCTTGATATGCCGAGCCCCTTTGTCCAGGAAGTGCTGATCAAGAGCATTCTGGTGACGCTCAACGACGCGGTGGCATCGGATAATTTCACGGTGCTCCACGCCAAGATTTCAAAGCCGTTCCGCGATCAGTTTCCGCCCGAGAAGCTGCGGGCCGTCTTCAAGGACCTGGTCGAGAAGCACGCCGTGTTCGACGCGATCGTCGCCAACCCGGTCATTCCGGATGAAGATGCCAAGATCGACGACAAAGGCGTGCTGCGCCTTAAAGGTCATTTCGACACGACGCCCAAAAAGGTGAAGTACCAGCTCGGCTTCATCCCCTCCGACGGTCAGTGGAAGCTCAGCGGCATCACCATCGATATCGAATAGCGGGCGTCTTATAGCGTTTTCGAGCGAAGTGGATACCGGTTCGCGTCAAGAAAACGCGTCAAAACAAGAAGCTAGAGCATCGGTTCTGATTTCATCAGAACCGATAACGCTCTAAAACGCCGTCCCCGCCCGCTTCGGCTTCGGATCCTCGCCCTCGGCCTCGCGCGGCACCGGCGCGATCTTGAGCGCCGTGATGCGGTTGCGCTCACGCCGCAGCACGCGGAAGCGAAAACCGTGGAAAGTGAAACTCTGGCCGCGCTCGGGGATCGAGCGCGCTTCGTGAATCACGAGGCCGGCGACGGTCGTTGCCTCCTCGTCCGGCAGATGCCAGTTCATGGCGCGGTTGAGATCGCGGATCGGCACCGAGCCGTCGACCACCACGGAGCCGTCAGCCTGGATGCGGACGCCGGCCACCACCACGTCATGCTCGTCGGAAATATCGCCGACGATCTCTTCCAGCACGTCTTCCAGCGTCACCATGCCTTCGACCTCGCCATATTCGTCGACGACAAGGGCGAAGTGGGTCTTGCGGCGGCGAAACGCCTTCAATTGTTCGGACAGAGGCCGCATCTCCGGCACGAACCAGGGCGGCAGCATGATCGCCGAAACATTGATGTGCGAGGTGTCGCCTTCGGACGCACGGATCGCGCGCAGCAAATCCTTGGCGTGCAGCACGCCGATGATGTTCTCCGGCTTGTCGCGCCATAACGGGATGCGGGTGTATTCGGTGGCCAGCACCTCGCCCACCAGTTCGTCCGGCGGCAGATCGGCATTGATCATCACCATCGCGGTGCGATGAACCATGACGTCGGACACCGCCAGGTCGCCAAAGCGGAAGACATTTTGAATGTATTCGGCTTCACCGCTTTCGATCCCACCGTGCTCGGCCGATTCCTCCACCAGCCCCTCGATCTCGGAATCGGTGAGGATTTCATGCTGGGAGGATTCCTTGACGCCAAGCAGGCGCAAGATCCCGCGCGAGGCGGCGTTGAGCAGCCAGTTCAGCGGCCAGAACACCAGATAGGACAGATGCAGCGGATACGCGATCCATTGCGAGACCGGCATCGGCTGCCTGATCGCCAGCGTCTTCGGCACCTGCTCGCCGATCACGATATGGAGCGAGGAGAACACCAGGAAGCCGGTCAGGAACGACACGAAATGCAACGTGGCCTGCGACATTCCAAGTGGAATCAGCAACGGCTCGAGCAGCGCCGAAACGGTGGGTTCGCCGACCCAGCCGAGGCCAAGCGAGGCCATGGTGATGCCGAGCTGGCAGCAGGCGAGATAGGCCTCGATATTGCCCATCATGCTGTGCAGCAGGCGCGCGCCGAAGCGGTCCTGCTCAACCATCGCCCTGATACGAAACCCGCGGCTCTTCACCAGCGCGAACTCGGCGGCCACGTAGAACGCGTTCGCCGCGAGCAGCAGGATCGCGAGCAGCAGATTGAACGCGGTCGAACTCATATATGCCTCGTGGCGGCCCCGGCCCCGCGCGACGCTTGCGCCAAGCTGCGTCCCGGCAATCCCGTTCTCATCCCGACAACTTCTGTTGCAGGAAATCGCGCACCAGCGCCGGCTCGACGTCGTTTGCGATCACCGCGCGGCCAATCGCGTGCAGCAGAATGAACGTGAGCTTGCCGCGCTTGACCTTCTTATCCTGCGCCATCAGCGCCATCAGGGCGTCGGCACCCACCAGCCCTTCCTGGGCGAAGCCCGCGATATCCTGCAAATGGGTCGGCAGGCCGACGGAAGCAAGATGGCGTTCGACGCGGGCGGCATCGGCCTCGGAGATCATGCCGAGCTTGGCGGAAAATTCCGCCGCCAGCACCATGCCGACGGAGACGCCTTCGCCGTGGAACAGGCGATCGGAAAAGCCGGTCGCGGCCTCCAGCGCATGGCCGAACGTGTGGCCGAGATTGAGCAGCGCACGCTCGCCGTTCTCGCGCTCGTCGCGGGAGACGATCGCAGCCTTGGCGCGGCAGGAGGTCGCAATCGCGTGCTCGCGCGCCGCGCCGCCGGAGAAGATGTCGGTATGGTTGGCTTCGAGCCAGCTGAAAAAGGCTTCATCGCCGAGCACGCCGTACTTGGCCACCTCGGCGTAGCCGGCGCGGAACTGGCGCGGCGACAGCGTGTCCAATACCGACGTATCGGCGATGACAAGCACCGGCTGATGAAACGCGCCGAGCAGGTTCTTGCCCTGCGGCGAGTTGATGCCGGTCTTGCCGCCGACCGAGGAATCGACCTGGGCCAGAAGCGAGGTCGGCACCTGCACGAAATCGACGCCACGGCGCAGGATCGCCGCCGCGAAGCCGGCGAGATCGCCGACCACGCCGCCGCCGAGCGCGATCACCAGATCGTTGCGCTCGATTCTGGCCTCAATCAGCGCCTCAGAGACGTTTTCGAGACCGGCATAGGTCTTCGACACTTCGCCTTCGTCGACAATGACGCGTGACGTCTGGATGCCGGCTTCGGTAAGCGAATGCTCGGTCTGCTCCAGCCAGTGCTTGGCCACGGTGCGGTCAGTGACGATGGCGGTCCGCACACCGGGGCGCAACGCCGCGACGCGCGCGCCGAGCGAGGCCAGCACGCCACGGCCGATGACGATGTCATAGGTGCGATCGCCGAGGACGACGTCGACCGTGATATCGGCGGAATGTTTCAGTGGCGCAGTCATGGCGTAACGCTAATCCCGTCGGTTGTCGGCTGGGCAGAAGGGCTGCCTGCGCACAGCCAGGCGCGCAGGGCATCGATACATTCGTCGACGATACGGTCGTGCGGCACATCGCGCGACAGGATGATCAGGTCGGCGGTTCGATAGACCGGCTCGCGCGCTTCGAGCAGACGGCTGACGGTCGCAACCGGATCCTCGGTCTGCAGCAACGGCCGGTCGGCGCGGCGCTTGACGCGCTTCATGATGATTTCGACATCCGCCTGGAGCCAGATCGAGATAGCTTTGTCGCGGATGCGGTTGCGGGTTTCCTCGCGCATGAAGGCGCCGCCGCCGGTGGCGATCACGGCCGGGCCGCTGTCGAGCAGCCGCGCGATTACCCGCGCCTCGCCGTCGCGGAAATGCGGCTCGCCATGGGTTTCGAAAATGTCCGGGATCGACATCCCGGCCGCAGCCTCGATCTCGATATCGGCGTCGAGAAACGGCAGCCGCAGCCGGGCCGCCAGCCGCCGGCCGATCGTCGACTTGCCGGCGCCCATCATGCCGACCAGCACGACCGAACGCCCTCCCAGCGCCGACGTGATGTCGGCCTCCTGGGGGGTGGTCGCTGGTGCCGGTGCGGCGGTCTCGGACATCAAAAACTCGGTCGTTTTGCGGGATTTGCCCGCGGCTGCGACACCTATACTACCCCCATTGACGCCCCCGCCAGAGACTCTTGCCATGGGGATGGGAACATGATGGATGATTTCATTGGTTAATTCGCCGCCCTGAGCCCCCCTATGCCCAGTTTGTTCCGCTTTCTGACGGTCGTCGGCATCATCGCCGGGGTGATCTATGGCGTGATTTTTTCGCTGGCGAACTTCGTCACGCCAAAGCCACGGGAAATGACGGTCACCATCCCCGCAGACAAGTTCCTCAAGAGGTAAGCTTGAAGCGACCCCTCGCGGGTCAGCTTCTCGGCACATCCCGACTTAGCGCGGCACGTAGCAGGCGCATGAAAAGTCGCGTGCCGTCATCAAGGCTCTGGCCAGCGTCTTTCGCATCTTTAATGCCCTCAATTGCCGCGACGATCATGCCGGCCACATCGGCAGGCTTAGCCTTGAGGACCTGCAAGGATAGGGCGCCGCTTGCTTCTGCGTCGGATAGAGTTTGCGCGAGGAGAGCCACCAGCCTGGCTCGCGCCCCAAGGGTAATGTCCCTCGCCAGCGTCATGTTGACGTCGAATAGCTCGGCCGCGTCTGCGCTGCCTGCGAATGGAGCAACCAGTTCTCGTTGGAAAACCGCAACCGCCGACTCCACCCGGCTGAACACATCGCCGTCGGCCGCGAGCGCAGCCTCGACATTCCGCATGGTACGGGCATGCGCGCGCGCGGACCCCGCCCGGAACAGCTCCTCCTTGCTGCTGAAGCTTAGATAAAGCGCCGCGCGCGACATGCGTGCTGCACGCGCGATGTCGGCCATGGACGCCTTGCGAAAACCGTGACGCACGAAAACCGGCAGCGCCGCATCAAGAATCGCCTCGGATTTCTGGTCGCTGTGATCCATTTAGGCAACCTGACGGTTTTCGTCCAATCTGTCAAAAACAGCTAGACAATAATTGCCTAACTGTCTAATGAGGCCGTGGCCCGGCACTTCCGCAGGCCGAGGAGTTGATAAATGCCTTCCAGATTGAACGACCCCGCGCCCGCCCTTGTTCTCGTCACGGGCATCAGCGGATTCCTCGGCGGACACATCGCCAGGCAATTGCTGGCAGCCGGCTATCGCGTTCGAGGCAGTGTGCGCAGCGTTGCCGTTTGCGACAGGATCAGGCGGCAGCTTTGTCCGGATACGGCGACCGAACGGATTAGCTTTGTCGAGGCGGATCTATGCTCCGATGCCGGATGGGATGTCGCGCTGCGGGGATGCCGCTACGTCATTCACACGGCCTCGCCTTTTCCGGCGACCCTTCCAAGGGACGCTAACGTAATGATCCGAACCGCGTGGGACGGCACGCTACGTGTGCTGCGCGCGGCCCAAGAAGCCGGCGTTGAGCGCGCGGTGCTGACGTCGTCGATCGCGGCCACCAATCATGGCAACGGGCAGGCGCCCTTCACCGAGAACGATTGGACCGATCCGGCCAGCGCCCGGGCGACGCCCTATTACCGGTCGAAAACGCTGGCCGAGCAGGCCGCCTGGACCTTTGCGAGGGAAACCGGACTCGATCTGGCTGTCATCAATCCCGCCACCATCTTTGGGCCGCTGCTTCGCCCGGAACACGGCACGTCGGTTGGGCTGATCAGGCAAATGATGAGCGGCAAGCTCAAGCGTGTCCCGCGCTTCGGCTTTTCGGTTGTCGATGTGCGAGACGCGGCCGATGCGCATGTCCGGGCAATGACCCATCCTGACGCGTCCGGCCAGCGTTTCATCGTCGGCGGGCGGTTTTTCTGGTTGTGGGAATTGGCCGAGGTGCTCGCAAAGTCGTTTCCGGCGCACGCCGCGCATTTGCCGTCAGGCGAAGTGCCCGACTGGATGGTGAGAATGATGGCTCCCTTCAGCGCGCGTTCGCGCATGATCGTTCACGAGCTCAATCGCGACCTGAGCGTAAGCGCAGCCAAGGCGCGCCGGGTGCTGAACTGGAAAGCGCGGCCTGACGAGGATTGCATCCGCGCCACTGCGCAGAGCCTGATCGACCACGGCCTGATCGCAACAGCATAGATCGGCGGCTGCCGCCGTGCCCCACCACCACACGACCATGGAGAACAACCAATGTCTACGCACGCGACCGAGCTGGATTCGTCGCCCGAAGCGGAATTCATCCGCGACACCGAGCGTGCCCGACTTCGCGCGCTGGTCGGCGGCGACGTCGAGACGGCCGGGAGACTTCATGCGACCGAGTTCCAGTTGATCACGCCGATCGGAATGGCCTTGTCCAAGAACGATTATCTGGGAGCGATTGCGAGCGGGCAGATCAAATATCTCGCTTGGGAGCCTGGACCCATCGCCGTGCGGCATCACCAGAGCCACGCGGTGATCCGGTATCGCGCCAGGCTCGAAGTGGTCTTCGGCGGCCACCGAGTCGCGCCGAGCGATTACTGGCACACCGACACCTACGAATATCGCGACGGGCAATGGGTGGTCGTCTGGTCGCAGGCCACTTCAATCAGTCAGATGCCCTAGCTCCCGGATAACGTTGGAGCGTGTCTGAAAGCTCCTCCATCCTGCCCAGATCATGCGCTATCATACCGAATGCGCATGACACCCTCCGACGGCAAACTGATCAACCTGTTCCTCGACATGCTCGCGGCGGAACAGGGGGCGGGCGACAACACGCTCGACGCCTATCGCCGCGACCTCACGGATTTCTCCGAGTTTCTCGGCCGCAAGGGACAAAACTTTGCCGGCGCGGAGACCGACGTGCTGCGCGACTACCTCGCCGACCTCGATACCCGCGGCTTCAAATCCTCCAGCGTGGCGCGCCGGCTATCGGCGATGCGGCATCTGTTCCGCTTCCTCCTGAACGAGCGCATCCGCAGCGACGATCCGGCGGCGATCCTGTCCGGCCCGAAACGCGGCCGGGGCTTGCCGAAGGTGCTGTCGATCGCGGACGTCGACCGCATGCTGACGCGGGCCAAGGAGTTGACGCTAGGCCATAACGCTTCGCCGCAGGCGCGGCTGCGCGCGATGCGGCTGTATTGCCTGCTGGAGGTGCTGTACGCCACCGGCTTGCGCGTCTCGGAACTGGTGGCGCTGCCGCTGTCGGCCTCGCGGCGCGACGCCCGCATGATCGTGGTGCGCGGCAAGGGCAACAAGGAACGGCTGGTGCCGCTCAACGAAGCGTCGCGGCAGGCGATGGCCGACTATCTCGCCGCGATGGAAGCGCTCAAGCCCGAGAACAAGAAAAACGCGCCCGGCTCGAAATGGCTGTTTCCCTCCTTCGGCGAGAGCGGCCATCTGACGCGGCAGCATTTTGCGCGCGACCTGAAGGAACTGGCGGCGGCCTCGGGCCTCGCGCCGCGGCTGGTCTCGCCGCACGTGCTGCGCCATGCCTTTGCCAGCCATCTGCTGCATAACGGCGCGGACCTGCGCATCGTGCAGACGCTGCTCGGCCACACCGACATCTCGACCACGCAGATCTACACCCACGTGGTCGAGGAGCGGCTGAAAAGCCTGGTGCGCGACCTGCATCCGCTGGCGGAGAAGTCGTAGCAAGCCGTAGCCCGGATGGAGCCAAGCGAAATCCGGGGGTCCCTCCCGCAAGCAGCCCGAGTCCCAGATTGCGCGGAGCCTGTCATCGGGCGCGCATTCGCGCGACCCGTTGGCTCCATCCGGGCTACGAGAATGGATTTGTTCGCGGAGAGCTGTGCCTCCCGCCTTGACTTCCGAGCGATCTCCCCCGAAACAGCCGTCCCGCCCGCGGCCTTGTTTGGCGCGCTTTCGGCAACCCGGGGTCACCTGGATCGAATGCACGCTAAATCATTGAAGATGCGTGCTTTCCTTAAGCGAATCGAAACCGCTTCGCCTCAAAGCACGTTGTTACCTATATTGTTTCGATGCCGGATCAGATGCGCAGCTATCTCGACTTTGAAAAACCAGTCGCCGAACTAGAGGCCAAGGTCGATGAACTGCGTGCGCTGGCGGCGTCCGGCAGCGACATCGGCGACGAAATCGCGCGCATAGAGGACAAGGCGCAGCAGGCGCTGAGCGACCTCTACGCCAATTTGACGCCATGGCAGAAGACGCTGGTGGCGCGCCATCCGCAGCGCCCGCATTTCACCGATTTCGTCAAAGCGCTGATGACGGAATTCACGCCGATGGCCGGCGACCGCAAGTTCGCCGAGGACGAGGCGCTGGTGGGCGGCTTCGGCCGTTTTCGCGGCGAGAGCATCTGCGTGGTCGGCCAGGAAAAGGGCGCCACCACCGACGGCCGCATCAAGCACAATTTCGGCATGGCGCGCCCGGAAGGCTATCGCAAGGCCGTCCGGCTGATGGAGATGGCCGATCGTTTCGGCATTCCCGTGCTGTCTATCGTCGATTCCGCCGGCGCCTATCCCGGCATCGGCGCCGAGGAGCGCGGCGTGGCGGAAGCGATCGCACGCTCGACCGACACATGCCTCTCGCTCGGCGTCCCCAATGTCGCGATCATCACCGGCGAGGGCATGTCGGGCGGCGCCATCGCCATCACGACTGCGAACAAGGTGCTGATGTTCGAACACGCGATCTACAGCGTGATCTCCCCGGAGGCGGCCTCCTCGATCCTGTGGCGCGACGGCACCAAGGCCCAGGAAGTCGCCAACGGCATGAAGATCACCGCCCAGGACATGCTGCGATTCGGCGTGATCGACCAGATCCTGAAAGAACCCTCCGGCGGAGCCCACCGCGATTCCGTTGCCATGATCTCGGCCACGGGCGATGCCATCGCCGAGGCCTTCAACGACCTCCGCAATCTGGACGCGGACGGCATCCGCCGGCAGCGGCGGCAGAAATTCCTCGATATCGGCCGCAAGCTCGGCTGATTGGCCCTGTCCCCCTGGAATGATGAGGGGTCGGCCGGCCCGGCATCCCATTCGTCAACGCCGCCTTAAAGGTGCTTTATTTCGTCGGATCACTTGATTCGGCCCTAATTAGGCCCAGACCCAGTCTTTAAACTCTATTGACCATGCTTGGCCGTGGAAGCGGCTGGCGCATCGCGTTCGGGTTGCGGCGCGGAAGGTCAAAGGGTACTATTTTATGCATTGGCTTCAGGGCATGTTCGCTGTGATTTGGGGTGCGAAAATGCCCGGTGGGTGTGGAGCTTAGCCTTTGATTAACCGCTCGCTGGTTCGCGCGCTTCTCACGTCGGCTGCCCTCGCGGGCGCAGGCGCACTGCTGGCCAGTTGCAACGGCGACGACATCTCGCTGGCCAACAACGCCAAGGCCAACCAGCCGGTCCCGCCAAAACTGATCGCCGACATGACGGCGAAAGACATGGACCTGCAGTCGCCGATCCTCGTTCGCCTGTTCAAACAGGAAGCCGAACTCGAGATCTGGAAGCAGGACCGCTCCGGCCGTTTCGCGCTCCTGAAAACCTATCCGATCTGCCGCTGGTCGGGCGATCTCGGACCCAAGGTCCGCGAGGGCGACCGCCAGGCGCCGGAAGGCTTCTATGCGATTTCACCGGCGCAGATGAACCCGCAGTCGGCCTATTACCTTTCCTTCAACACCGGCTATCCGAACGCGTTCGACAAGGCGCTGGGGCGGACCGGCTCGCAGTTGATGGTGCATGGCGACTGCTCCTCGCGCGGCTGCTACGCGATGACCGACGAGCAGATCGCGGAAATCTATTCGCTGGGCCGCGAATCCTTCTTCGGCGGTCAGAAATCGTTCCAGCTGCAGGCCTATCCGTTCAAGATGACGCCAATGAACATGGCGAAGCATCGCAACAATCCGAACATGCCGTTCTGGAAGATGATCAAGGAAGGCAATGATCATTTCGAGGTGACGAAGCAGGAGCCGAAGGTCGATTTCTGCGAGAAGAAATACGTGTTCGATGCCGCCAAGCCGCCGAACGCCGCGCGTGACCTGGTATTCGATGCTTCGGCCAAGTGCCCGGCCTATGTGATTCCCGACGAAGTCGCCGCTGCCGTGCGCGAAAAGCAGGCGACCGACCTCGCCGAAACCGCGCGGCTGATCGCCAAGGGAACCCCGGTCGCCCGGGCCAACACCGGCATCGACGGCGGCATGCACCGGGTGTTCGCCGCCCGCGTGCCTGAGGCCAGCACCGGCCTTTCGGAAGCAGGCGACGGCTCAAGCCTGTCGTTGATGGCTCGCGCGCCCGGCACCGTTCCTTCCCACGTCAATCCGCCCAAGGCGCCCTCCGATAATCTGCTGATGGGTGCGCCGGAACCGCCGAAGCTTGCCGCAGCCCCGGCCCCCACCCCTGCCGCGACGCCGACGCGCGTCGCCAATGCGGCGCCGCCGGCCCAGAATGACGGGTTCTTCTCCAATCTTGCTCGCAAGGTCGGTATCGGCGGCGCGGCTGACGCTACCGCAAGCACGCCGCCTTCGAAGCCGAAGGTCGAGGCCAAGCAAACCGCGCCCCGTCCCGAGGCGGCGGCGCCGAAGACCACCGCGCCAAAGCCTGACAGCAAACAGGCCGCCGCCCGACCGCCGCTAAGATCGTCGGTGTCCGACACCCCGGCCTCCGCCAAGGACAATCAGGTCGCCGGTTCCGCACCGATCGTGCCGCCGAACTCGTTCGACAGCCGCTTCGGCGCGGTGAAGTAACGGCTTCACTTTGCTGCCGCGGCCAAGCCGCCGCCATGCCCGACGAACGCAAGCGGCAACTTTTCCGAATTCCCCGACAGTCTTTATCGCACCGACGCCCGCGGCGCAGAGCGCGGTCGAGTCATGAAGCCGCTTCGTCCTGCGGCACGAGACCGACGCCGGTGACGGGCTTCGTTGCGAGCGTGGCGATGGGGTCAGCCCGGCGACTTGCGGCGATCGCGATGGCGCAGACCACATAGAAGCACGCGCCGAGCGCGTAGGTCTTGGCGATACCGAACTGGATCGACAAGGCCATACCCAGCACCGACGCCAGCATCGACGTAACCCCGTTGGTGCTCCAGAAGAACGGCAACAGCGCTTCTTGACGGCGCCAGATACTGAGGCCGAGCGGAAACATCATCCCCATGCAGAACGCCGGGGGTGCCAGCAGCAGGACGGAAACCAGAATGCGCATGTCGGTTGGTTGCGACCGCGTCCAGGTGGTAACCAGCGGCGTTAGCAGCCCGGCTGCCACGATCGTGATCAGGAGGACTGCAAACCTCCAGAAAATGGCGCGTGGCCGAGGGCTATCCGCGCCGACTGTGGCACTGCCGATACCGCTGAAGAGAAGAATCGTAAAGAGCACCACGCTCAGCCCGTAGACGGGATGGCCGAGGAAGACCATCAGGCGCTGCATTTGCGATATCTCGATCAGCATGAAACCCATCCCGATCGCACTGAAATAGGCCATCGGCGGCGCCAGCGTCGATAACGGCATCCGCCTCGCAAGACCGAGGAACGGCAGGACGATGTAGTATCCGCAGGCAAGGAGCGCGACGATGATCAGCAAGCCGGTCATGCTGACCGCAACATTGTTGTTCATTGCTCCCCATGGATACATGTTCGTCAGATCGCCGAGGCGCGAAGTGAAGAAGAAGAACGGTTTGTCATCCGTCGATGGAGCGATGTTCTCCGGCAAAGAATCGAAGAATGCTGCGTCCGCCTTGTCGGACAGCAACGTCGAGGTGATCGTATCAAAGGTGACATCCGGCCCCAGGAATATCTTGAATCCCTGCGCCTGGAGCCTTTCGCGCGCCCCTTGCCATTGCGCATCGGTGAACGCGTCGGGTCGCGTAATGACCGTCACGATGTTGCCGACGTTCAACGCGACAATATGATGTCGCAGCTCGGCGGCCGGCACGCCTTTGTGCTGCAGGGCGCTGGCCGCGATCGCAACCAGCCGATAGAATTCGCCGCGGTGCTTTTCCCCGCCGTACCAGCGCGAGACCGACAGCAGCCCGCCAGGCTTCAGCGCGCGGTAAAAATCATCCCACGCTTCGACGGTGTAGAGACGGTTTTCCGTGAGCGTCAGACCGCCGGCCGCCGTCGCCGCCCAGGTGTCGATCAGTGAAATCTGGACCAGGTCGTACCGCTCTGACGAGTGGTTGATATAGCTTCGCGCTTCGGCATTGACCAGGGAAACACCGGGCTGGCGCTCAAGATGGCCGGCGAAATCGGCGAATTTTTCAGTGAGCACCTCAAAGATCGCTGGATTGATCTCAATGCCGCGTATCTGCTTGGCGCCGAAAACCAGACCAGAAAGGATGTCGCGGCCGCCACCGACGCCAACGACCGCGACGTCGGCTGCGGGCTGTACGAGGTAGGCGGCATTGATGACGTCATCTTTCAGGTAGCTGAGTTTGCCGATGTCGCCATCATGCCTGGTGATAACCGTGCCTGCATCGGCATCGATATCGATGAAATGCTGATCGACCCTGACCTCAGGCGGGCGGGCGTATCCCCAGCCGAACGGAGCTTTCTCGGGCCACTCCCGTACCCGTACCCGCGAATAGGTATTCCAGCGCTCGAACAACGTGCCGGCCTGCGCCTCACCCTTGGCCCAGAACACGCCGAGGTGGCTCTTGCCGGTCAGGTCAAGGCCGGTATGCACGGTGGCCAAAACGGCCATCGTCAGCGCGACAGCGCCGCTCAAGCGCAGGCTACGGACCTCGTCGCTGTTCCGGACGACAATCCAACCGACGCCGGCAGAAAGGGCCGCGATCCATAACGTGGCGCTCACGGGATCGATTACCAGCAGCAGGAAGATCACGCCGAGGCATCCAACTGCGGCCCCCAGAAGATCGGCTGCGTAGAGCCATCCGCCACGATATGGCAAACGGGTCAGCAAGAGCGTTATGCAAACGCCGCCTTCGGTGAAAGGCCACACGAAGGCGATGATCGCCAGCGCAAGGACGATCGTCACGGTGGTGTCAGTGGACATCACGAGCGGCGTGCACAGAAGCACGACCATTGCGCCAACGCTACTGAGCGCGAACCACGATGCGTGGCGCGCGAATTCGACGCCTACCCGTTCGGACGTATAGCGTTCGGGCTTGCCGTAGACCTCCATCGCTCCGCGGGTCAGCCCGAGCATGGCCAGTGAAATGGCGGCGAACGCGAAATGATAATAGAGCATAACGCTGAAGAAGCGCGTTATCAGTATCTGGTAGGAAAGCGTCGCCGACGCCAGCACGAAGATCGCCAAATAATAGCGGCCGTGAATCTTGGATATGGATTGCAAGACGCTGCCCTCTGATGGAGCCCCAGGACGGGTCCTATAGGTGCGCTTGGCAAACCCGCGCAACGCGCGGTCGAGAAATTAGACACAACCTCCTAACAACCCGTTGAAATGCCCGCAAAGATTGATGATTTGCAAGCACTCTCCGTTACTTTCAATCCCAGGTTGCAGGGCCGGCGCACGGTATCCCGCCCTCAAGGGCGAGTTCAGCCGTCAGACGAAACAGAAAGGTGCGAGCCGGCAGGCCGCGGCGTAACGGCCTCGCCAACCGATGCGTCAGCGCAGGCTCAGCCGTATTTGCCGTGGCAGTGCTTGTACTTCTTGCCGCTGCCGCAGGGGCAATCCTCGTTGCGGCCGACCTTGCCCCAGCTTGCAGGGTTTTTCGGATCGCGATCGGCCGCGATGGCCTCGGGTACCAGGGAGGCGTTGGCGAAGGCCATCTCGTCTTCGCCGGTATTCGGATCGAACTTGTGCGGCTCCATCGCCGGCAGCGGTTGCTGCTCTTCCGGCGGCACGATCTCGACGCGCATCAATTGCGCCGTCACCGCCTCGCGCAGATGCGCGGTCATCGCCTCATACAGGCCGAAGGCTTCCGACTTGTATTCCTGCAACGGATCGCGCTGGCCGTAGCCGCGCAGGCCGATCACCTGCCGCAGATGATCGAGCATGATCAGGTGCTCGCGCCAGAGGTGATCCAGCGTCTGCAGCAGGATGGTCTTCTCGACGTAGCGCATCACGTCGGGGCCCCATTGCGCGACCTTGGCCGCCATGTGCTCGTCGACGCGCTGCTCGATCCGCGTCAGCAATTCCTCGTCGGCAATACCCTCTTCCTTGGCCCATTCGTCGACCGGCAGGTCGACGTCGAGCACGCGCTTCAGTTCTTCCTTGAGGCCCGCGACATCCCACTGCTCGGCATAGGCGTGTTCCGGCACATGCTTGACGACGATGTCGTCGATGAAATCGTGACGCATGTCTGCGACCATTTCGGCCACGCTGTCGCTCCTCATCAGTTCGACGCGCTGCTCGAAGATCACCTTGCGCTGGTCGTTCTGGACGTTGTCGAACTTCAGCAGGTTCTTGCGGATGTCGAAGTTGCGGGCTTCGACCTTCTGCTGCGCTTTTTCGAGCGCCTTGTTGATCCAGGGATGGATGATGGCCTCGCCCTCTTGCAGGCCGAGCCGCTGCAGCATGCTGTCGAGCCGGTCGGAGCCGAAGATCCGCATCAGATCGTCTTCCAGCGACAGGAAGAATTTTGAGCGTCCGGGGTCGCCCTGACGGCCGGAACGGCCGCGCAACTGGTTGTCGATGCGGCGGGATTCATGCCGCTCCGAGCCCATGATGTAGAGCCCACCCGGCTTGGTGATGGTCTTGGCCGGCTTGTTGCCCTTGGCAGGCTCGACCTCGACCACGTCCTCGGCCTTCAGCACGATCTCGCGGAAGCGTTCGATGTCGGCCTTGATCTGTTCGATCTTTTTGGCCTTCTCGGCCTCGTCGGTAATGTCAGCGGTCTCCTGCTGGATCCGCATATCGAGCGAACCGCCGAGCTTGATGTCGGTACCGCGGCCGGCCATGTTGGTCGCGATCGTGATCGCGCCCGGAACGCCGGCTTCGGCGACGATGTAGGCTTCCTGTTCGTGGAAGCGCGCGTTCAGAACCGCAAACAGCTTGGCAGGCTTGCCCGCACGCGCCGCGGCGTAGAGCTTCTCCATTCCGGACTGCGAACCGAAATCGATCTGCTTGTAGCCGTGCTTCTTCAAATACTCGGCCAGCACTTCCGACTTTTCGATCGAGGCGGTGCCGACCAGCACCGGCTGCAGCCGCTTGTTGGCGCGTTCAATCTCGGCCAGGATCGCGGCGTATTTCTCGTTCTGGGTGCGGTAGACCTCATCGTCCTCGTCGAGACGCGCCACCGCTACGTTGGTCGGGATTTCCACGACCTCGAGCTTGTAGATGTCGAACAGTTCGTCGGCTTCGGTCAGCGCCGTACCGGTCATGCCGGCGAGCTTTTGGTACATCCGGAAATAGTTCTGGAAGGTGATCGAGGCCAGCGTCTGGTTTTCCGGCTGGACCTGGACGTGTTCCTTGGCTTCCAGCGCCTGGTGCAGGCCTTCGGAATAGCGGCGGCCCTGCATCATGCGGCCGGTGAACTCGTCGATGATGATGACTTCGCCGTCGCGGACGATGTAGTCCTTGTCGCGGTTGAACAGCGTATGCGCCCGCAGGGCCTGGTTGACGTGGTGGACCACGGAGACGTTTTCGACGTCGTAGAGCGATTCGCCCTTGAGCTGGCCGGCATCGCGAAGCAGATTTTCGAGCTTCTCCATGCCGCCTTCGGTAAGCGTCACCGTGCGCTGCTTCTCGTCGACCTCGTAATCCGTCTTGTCGAGCTGGGGGAAGAAGGTGTCGATGGTATTGTAGAAATCCGAGCGGTCGTCGAGCGGGCCGGAGATGATCAGCGGCGTGCGCGCCTCGTCGATCAGGATCGAGTCGACTTCGTCGACGATGGCGTAGGAATGGCCGCGCTGGACCATGTCCTCGAGCCGGTACTTCATGTTGTCGCGCAGATAATCGAAACCGTATTCGTTGTTGGTGCCGTAGGTGATGTCGCGCGAATAGGCTTCCTTGCGCTCGGCATCGTCGAGGCCGTGGACGATCACGCCGACGGTCAGCCCGAGGAAATTATAGATCTGGCCCATCCATTCAGAGTCGCGACGCGCGAGGTAGTCGTTGACGGTGACGACATGGACGCCCTTGCCGGCCAGCGCGTTGAGATAGACCGCCAGCGTTGCCACCAGCGTCTTGCCTTCGCCGGTCTTCATCTCGGCGATGTCGCCCTCATGCAGCACCATGCCGCCGATCAGCTGGACGTCGAAATGCCGTTGGCCGAGGGTGCGCTTGGCGGCCTCGCGCACAGTGGCGAAGGCCGGAACCAGGATGTCATCGAGCGTCTTGCCGTCGGCAAGCTGCTGGCGGAACTCGGCGGTGCGCGCTTTCAGCGCCTCGTCCGACAGCGCGGCGAGCTCGGGCTCAAGCGCGTTGATGTCGTTGACGCGGGACTGATACCCCTTCACCCGCCGGTCGTTGGCGGAGCCGAAAAACTTGCGGGCGAGCGCGCCGATCATGCCAATTCCTGCCTTTGCCGTTACTTGCGTTGCAAGCCGTGACGTGGTCCACCAAGTTGCCTATCAACTCACCGTGACGCATCGCGGCAAATACCCCGTTCCGGGGCATCATCCGCCTAATGAGTGGGAATTAAGCAATCCAAGGTTCAACGGCAAAAAACGCAGTAAAATAAGCGCTATCGCCGCCGTACGATCCGGCACAGATATGGCTGGGTTCGGGCCTTGTCAACGTGGGTCCATCTGTCAAGGAATTCATCATTTTGACAGACTTTTCGCGTTGCCAAGGCCGCATGATTGGGCGAGTGTCCCGCCGCCTTTGCCGCCCCTTCTTCAAGACAAGGATTTTCCATGACCACCTCGTTCCCGGAAACGAAAACCGGCCTGCGCTTCGGCCTCGCCTCCCTGGCCGCGACGGCCTGTCTGGCTGCGATTCTGGCCGCCAGCCTGCCGGTTCGTGCCCAGGACAACCCCGTTCTCGCCAAGGTTAACGGTGTCGAGATCCGCCAGAGCGATGTGGCGCTCGCGGAAGAGGAACTCGGCCCCAGCCTCGCGCAAATGGACCCGGCGACCAAGAAGGACAACGTGCTGGCCTTCCTGATCGACCTGAAAATCGTCGCCAAGGCCGCCGAGGACAAGAAGGTCGAGAGTTCCGAAGACTTCAAGAGGCGCCTGGCGTTTAGCCGCAGCCGCCTGCTGATGGATAACCTGCTCGCCACCGAGGGCAAGGCTGCGACCACCGACGAGGCCATGAAGAAGGTCTATGAGGAAGCCGCCAAGCAGATCACCGGCGAAATGGAAGTCCACGCCCGGCACATCCTGGTCGAGACCGAGGACGAGGCCAAGGCGATCGCGGAAGAACTGAAGAAGGGCGGCGACTTCGCCGAACTGGCGAAGAAGAAGTCCAAGGACCCCGGCGCCTCCGATGGCGGCGATCTCGGCTTCTTCACCAAGGAACAGATGGTGCCGGAATTCTCCGCCGTGGCCTTCACGCTCGAACCCGGCAAGATCTCCGATCCCGTCAAGTCGCAGTTCGGCTGGCACGTCATCAAGGTCGAGGAAAAGCGCGCCCGCAAGGCCCCCGACTTCGAGCAGGTCAAGGCCCAGATCGAGACCTATGTGACGCGCAAGGCGCAGGCCGAATACGTCGCCAAGCTGCGTGAGGCCGCCAAGGTCGAGCGCATGGACAAGCCGGCCGAAGCCGCCAAGCCGGACGCCGCCAAGCCTGCGGATTCCAAGATGGCGCCGCCGAAGAAGTAAGAAATCGCTGTCACTTCTTCGAGACCGATAGTATCTACCATCGTCATGGCCGGGCCGAAGCGCCCGGCCGTTCCATGTCTGGGGGACCTGTTGACCGGCCCTGAAGGCGTGGATGGCCGGGCCAGGTCCGGCTACGGTTGATCTGGTCGAAGAAGGTGCACCCATGTCCACACCCGTCTCCCCTCTCGCCCCGACCGATGTCCCCGACATGCCCGCGATTGCGGGCGTCAGGCTCGCAACAGCCGCCGCCGGCATCCGCTACAAGGGGCGGACCGACGTGCTGCTCGCCGTCATGGACAAGGGCACCACGGTCGCCGGCGTCTTCACCAAATCGAAATGCCCGTCCGCTCCCGTTGAATGGTGCCGCGCCAAGCTCGGCCGGGGCGGATCTTCTAAGGCAGGATTTGCCCGCGCGCTGGTGGTGAATTCCGGCAACGCCAACGCATTCACCGGCAAGACCGGCAAGCAGTCGACGGCGCTGACCGCGCAAACCGCAGCGAAGGCGGTAGGCTGCAGCGCCAACGAGGTCTTTCTTGCCTCCACCGGCGTGATCGGCGAGCCGCTCGACGCCACCAAATTCGACGGCGTGCTGGCGACGCTGACTGAGGCCGCCACGCCCGACCACTGGATGGATGCTGCCAAGGCAATCATGACCACCGATACTTTCCCGAAGGTCGCAACCGCTACGGTGAAGCTCGGCAAGGCCAAGGTCACCATCAACGGCATGGCCAAGGGCGCCGGCATGATCATGCCCGATATGGCCACCATGCTGTCCTTTGTGTTCACCGATGCGCCGCTGTCATCGGCCGTGCTGCAATCGCTGCTCAAGAGCGGCGTCGAGGATACGTTCAACGCCGTCACCATCGACAGCGACACCTCGACGTCGGATACGCTGCTCGCCTTTGCGACCGGCGCGGCCGCAGCCAACGGCGCGCCGAAGATCAGCCGCGCCAGCGATATCAGGCTGAAGGCTTTTGCCAAGGCGTTCCGCGACGTGCTCGCCAACCTTGCCGAACAGGTGGCCCGCGACGGCGAAGGCGCGCGCAAGCTGGTCGAGGTGATCGTCGAAGGCGCGACCACAAAAACCTCGGCGCGCCGAATCGCGATGTCGATCGCGAATTCGCCGCTGGTGAAGACGGCGATCGCCGGCGAAGACGCCAATTGGGGCCGCGTGGTGATGGCGGTCGGCAAGGCCGGCGAGCCCGCCAACCGCGACAAGCTTTCGATCTCGTTCAACGGCATTCGCGTCGCCAAAAGCGGTGCGCGCGATCCGTCCTACAACGAGGCCGAGGTTTCCGAGGTGATGAAGAACCCGAAGATCCAGATCAAGGTCGCGCTCGGCCTCGGCAAGGGCCGCGACCGCGTGCTGACCTGCGACCTCACCAAGGAATATGTCGCGATCAATGGCGATTACCGATCGTAAGCGAGACACCGGCGCATGGCTGACATCAAGCTCACCCTCGTGGTCGCCTGCGCGCTGGTCGATACCGACAAGCGCGTGCTGATCGCGCAACGCCCGGAAGGCAAGGCGCTCGCGGGCCTGTGGGAATTTCCCGGCGGCAAGGTCGAGCCCGGCGAACGGCCGGAGCAGACGCTGATCCGCGAACTACACGAGGAGATCGGGATCGACGTCAGCGAGCCATGCCTGGCGCCGCTGACCTTCGCGAGCTATGCCTATGACAGCTTCCATTTGCTGATGCCGCTCTACATCTGCCGGCGCTGGGAGGGCATGGTGATCGCGCGTGAAGGCCAGCAACTGGCCTGGGTCCGCGCCAACAAGCTGCGCGATTATCCGATGCCGCCTGCGGACATTCCGCTGATCCCGCATCTGATCGATTTGCTGATGTGAGCGCAGCGCCTCTTCGGCGGCACGCAGAGCCCAGACACAAAATCGCGAAAACAACCCCATGCAAAGTAGAATGGGGCCGGCTCGCCGCACTCGTGCTGCTTGCGTCCGGGGCCTGGCTCGGCTTCGGCGCTTTCGGGGTAAAGCCGACATCGACTAGTCCACACGCGCCGGCGAATCTGTCGAAAATGACCCGAAGCTGCCAATCTGCCGACCTATACCCTAGGCGGTTCTCGAGGATAAGCAGGCTCCGCACTGGCGCAGGCATTGCACGTCACGGTTTGAGGCGCGCCATTATGATTTCGTCGTGATGGACACCATCAATCAAGATTGCCTTTCGCTTGGTGCCTTCCTCCACAAATCCCACCTTTCGATAGAGGGCTGCT
The DNA here is from genome assembly GCF_003062295.1 of Bradyrhizobium algeriense. Lineage (GTDB taxonomy): Bacteria > Pseudomonadota > Alphaproteobacteria > Rhizobiales > Xanthobacteraceae > Bradyrhizobium > Bradyrhizobium algeriense. The sequence continues at coordinate 558,181 of NZ_PYCN01000001.1, forward strand.
GCCGCGGTATTGGTTGCGAACACTCCCAGCTCGACACGTTGAAATCCGAATAGGTCTGCAGCGTGCACGGCGTGTCGCAGCAGTCTTTCGCCGATCCCTTTGCCCCTCCATTCCGGCAGAAGGCCCATAAAGAGGTCGCCGACATGAGCGGAAACCGCTCGACTCGCGGGCGGTACATTGCACCATCCAATAACCACATCGTCCATAAGGGCAATGATCTGTGGATAGCCGTGTTGTACGTTACGCTTAACGAAAGCGCGCACTTGTTCAATCGGAGGAGCCTCCAAGAGGGCGAGGTACTTGCGTTCTCGGGCAACGGCGTCGACGGCAGCACGAAACGCTTCCGTGTCGTTTTCCCGGATCTGGCGGAACTCAATTGTCATGGCGCAATCTCATCGCTTTACCGTAATCTTGGCGCAGTTGCACCGCCGCTAGGAACGCGCCGCGATATGAGCCGGAAGTTCCTCCGGCTTACTTCATCCAAGGCGGTAGCGGCAGGTTCTTCTTGCGCAAGAAGTCCGGATTGAAGAGCTTGGACTGATAGCGCTGGCCACCATCCGCGAGGATGGTGACGACGGTCTTGCCTGGCCCAAGGTCGCGCAAGCCGCATAGCCCCCACGATGTTGATCGCGCTAGACCCACCCAGCACAAGCCCCTCATGCTCGATCAGGTCGAACAAAACGGGTAGCGCCTCCTCATCAGTGATCTGGTAGGCCATGTCGATCGGCGTGCCTTCAAGGTTCTTCGTCACGCGTACTTGCCCGATACCTTCTGTGATCGAGTCGCCTTCTGTCGTCAGCTCACCCCTAGTAAACCAATTGTAGAGAGCGGCACCCATTGGATCGCTGAGTGCAATCTTCACGGCGGGATTGCGTTCCTTGAGGGCGCGCGCGACTCCACCCAAAGTCCCGCCACTACCGACAGCGCAAGTGAAGCCGTCGATCTTTCCGTTTGTCTGCTCCCAAATTTCAGGGCCAGTCGTGCGATAGTGGCCATCGCGGTTGGCGACGTTGTCGAACTGATTTGCCCAGAATGCCCCGTTTGGTTCCTTTGCGGCCAGTTCCTCAGCGAGGCGACCGGAATAGCGAGCATAGTTGCCGGGATTGGAATAGGGCACGGCCGGTATCAGACGCAGATCTGCCCCGCATAGCCGTAGCATGTCCTTCTTTTCCTGACTTTGCGTGTCGGGCATCACGATCACGGAACGATAACCGCGCACATTGGCCACGAGCGCAATGCCGATACCGACGTTGCCAGCTGTGCCCTCCACGATAACGCCGCCCGGCTTGAGCTGGCCGCGCTGCTCGGCATCATTGATAATGGCCAAGGCCGCACGATCTTTGATCGATCCGCCCGGATTAAGAAATTCGGCTTTGCCGTAGATATCGCAACCCGTGATGTCCGACGCCGCGCGTAGCCTGATCAATGGCGTATTGCCAATGGCTTCTAGAAAACCCGAACGAACTTCATGGTGGCTAGCCCCCTTCCTCGCTTTTTCGCTTCCTTGCCTGCGTGCGGAATGGCCACCTTAACTGTGCTTGCCCTGATTTCGGCAATTTCTTCGTCATTTGGCATGAATGTTCTGTCCGGCATCCTTTTGCCGGAAATAATTTGCGGTCTTTCTCGGGCCGGGGAAAAGCTATTCGTCTGTCGTCGAGAACGAAAGAGATCCGATCGAATCGGAATACGCGAAGCCCGCTTGCAACTCGCACCAACCTGCGAGTACCACACCCAGCCGTAGGGGGGCGACTGCCTTGAATGGCTGCCAAATCCAATTCCGCTTTTGGCCCTTCGCGACATATTGCGCCGCTGCGCAAGCCTGGCCGCGGACTGGGCAAAGCGGGCATAACCTTCGTCGCGTCGCGCCGGCGGGTTATGGGTACACGGCCTGATCTCATCCCGCTTTAGGTTGTCTATTTGGGAGCAGTCTTCTTCACCGCCGCCTCCAGGCTCGCTTTCGCCGAGCCCGGCTTCAACGGCTTTTGCTGGCTCTCATGCGGCGCCCAGCCAGAGAGCCAGACGATATCGAAGGTGGCACGGATGCGGCCGTCCGCGTCGGCAAAACGTTCACCGTAAATCTGCGCCATGCGCAGCATAGTGGCGCGGCGGGTCGGCGTGCGCCGGCGTTCGCGAAGGATGTTGGTCGCGCCCATGCGCCTCAAATCCTGCATCAGCGCGAACGCGCTGTCGTAGCGCACCACAACGCGGTCGACGTCGGTGACCGGCAGCGCAAAGCCGGCGCGCTGCAGCAGCGCGCCAATATCGCGCAAGTCCGCAAACGGCGCGACCCGCGGCGACACCCCGCCCTCGCATTCGGCTTCTGCTGCGGCAAAGCTTTGCCGAAGCTCAGTCAGCGTATCGCCGCCGAGCATTGCCGCGAGCAACAGCCCGTCGGGCTTTAGAGCGCGCCGCATCTGCGCGAGCACGCCCGGAAGATCGTTGACGAACTGGAACGCCAGCGCGGAGACCGCGAGGTCGAGCGATTGCGGCGGCAAGCGCAGCGTTTCCGATTGATCGAGATCGATACGCCTGATCGACTGGAAGCGATCCGCGACAGGCTTTCGCAACAATTCGCCCGGCGTCCAGATATCGGCGACATCGGCAAAATTCCGCATCACCGCCTGCAGCCGCTCCTCCATGTCCTCCCTGACGCGATCAAGCAGGAACGTCACCGCCCCGCTGCGCCGCGCGCGTTCGATCCGCGCGCGCAGCAGTGCGCGGTCGAACAGGATGGGTGCGGTGGTCGGGTCGGAGGCCATGCCGGTTGGTACGCCGCCTAACCCATCTCTGGCAATCCTGCGCTTGAGCACGATGCCCACTGGGGCTAGCTTCTCGCGATGGACGCCGAAGCATCACCACCACGCTCCATCTCCAGCCATCTTCGCAGCGCGCTCGGCGCCTGCCGCGACGCGTTTGCGCATCTGCCGCGGCTTGCGCTCGACATCGCGCTGCCGACGCTGTGCGTTTCCTGCCGCGAGCCGGTGGATGGCGAGGGTGTCTGCGCGGCGTGCTGGGCCAAATTGTCGTTCATCGCTCCGCCGTTCTGTCCGCGGCTTGGCATTCCCTTTGTGTACGATCCCGGTCCGGAATTGCTGTCGATGGAGGCGATCGCCAGTCCGCCGGCCTACCAGCGCGCCCGCGCCGCCGTGCGCTATGACGACGTTGCCCGCACGCTGGTTCATTCACTGAAATACCAGGACCGCACGGATCTGGCGCCCGCGATGGGCCGCTGGATGGCCCGCGCCGGCAAGGAATTGCTCGACGAGGCCGACGTGCTGGTGCCGGTTCCGCTCCACTGGCGGCGCGGCTGGAGCCGCCGCTACAACCAGTCGGGCGCGCTGGCGCGGGTGATTTCGCGCCAAAGCGGCGTGAAACTGGCCACTGAGGCGCTTCGCCGCATTCGCGCGACTGAGCAGCAGATTGGCCTGTCCCGGCCGCAGCGCGCCAGCAATGTGCAGGGCGCCTTCAAGGTCGCCGCCGATCGCATGGCTGATATTCAGGGCCGCCGCGTCGTCCTGGTCGACGATGTGCTGACGTCAGGCGCCACGACCGACGCCTGCGCCCGGGCGCTCCTGCGCGCCAAAGCCGCACAGGTCGACGTACTGGTATTCGCGCGGGTTGTGGACAGCCACCGCGCTCCCATATAATTCAAACACTTGCCAACCAGAGCGCGCCATGACTGCCATTGAAATCTACACCCGCCCGGGCTGCGGCTATTGCACCGCTGCCAAATCGTTGCTGACGCGCAAGAACGCCACGTTCACAGAATTGAACGTGGCGACTGACGCGGCCTATCGCGAGCAGATGTACGATCGCGCTGGCCACGGCTCGACCTTTCCGCAGATTTTTATCGGCACAACCCATGTCGGCGGCTGTGACGAGCTCTACGCGCTGGACCGCGCGGGCAAGCTCGATGGCCTGCTGGCGGCAGAAGAGGCTTCCTCATGAGCGCTGGCTCGACCTTTACCGCCGCCATGGTGCAGATGCGCACCGGGCTGTTGCCCGAGCCGAGCCTCGAGCAGGGCACCAGGCTGATTCGCGATGCCGCAGCCCAAGGCGCCGATTACGTGCTTACCCCCGAGGTGAGCAACATGATGCAACTGAACCGCAAGGCGCTGTTCGAGCATCTCGCCTCCGAGGAAGACGATCTCTCGCTGAAAGCCTATCGCGCGCTCGCCGCTGAATTGAAGATCCATCTCCATATCGGCTCGCTGGCGCTGCGCTTTTCGCCGGAGCGCGCGGTCAATCGCTCCTTCCTGATCGGGCCCGACGGCAATCTGCTCGCCTGCTACGACAAGATCCATATGTTCGATATCGATCTGCCCGGCGGCGAGAGCTATCGCGAGTCAGCCAATTATCAGCCGGGCGAAACGGCCGTGATCTCGGATCTGCCGTGGGGCCGGATTGGTCTCACGATCTGTTACGACGTGCGCTTTCCGGCGCTCTATCGCGCATTGGCCGAAGCCGGCGCGTCGTTCCTCACCGTGCCATCGGCCTTCACCAGAAAGACCGGCGAGGCGCATTGGCACACGCTGTTGCGCGCCCGCGCCATCGAGACCGGTTGCTTCGTCTTCGCCGCGGCGCAGGCCGGCATGCATGAGAACAAGCGCGAGACCTATGGCCATTCGTTGATCATCGCCCCCTGGGGCGAAATTCTCGCCGAGGGCGGCGTCGAGCCCGGCGTGTTCCTCGCCGAGATCGATACCTCCAGGGTCGAGACGGCGCGGAAAGCCGTGCCGTCGCTGCAGCACGGACGGCGCTTCGGCATTGCCGATCCCAAGGCAGGGCCTGAGCATCTGCATCTGGTCCGGGGTTCGGCATGATCCGCTACAACCTTCGCTGCGAGAAGGGCCATGCGTTCGAAAGCTGGTTTCAAAGCTCCGCGGCCTATGAAAGCCAGGAAAAGCGCAGACTGGTGAGCTGCCCCGCCTGCGGCTCCGTCAAGGTCGAGCGCGCCATCATGGCCCCGCAGATCGTGAGCAAGAAGGGCCGCGAGGCCGCCCGGCCGACGCCGGCAGCGCCTGCGGAAGCAACGGCATCATCGGAATCGACGCCACTCCTGATGGCGCAGGAGCGCGAGCTGCGCGCCAAGCTCAAGGAATTGCGCGATCACATCGTCAAAAATGCCGACAATGTCGGCGAGCGCTTCCCCAACGAAGCGCGCAAGATGCATTACGGCGACATCGAGCATCGCCCGATCTACGGCGAGGCCTCGCCGGACGAGGCGCGCGCGCTGATCGACGAAGGCGTCGAGGTCACCCCGCTGCCGGTGCTGCCGGACGATAGGAATTGATGCGGTAACCGCATTTTCCGTAGGATGGGTGGAGCGAAGCGATACCCATCAATGCCGGTGCGTGTGGCGATGGGTATCGCTTCGCTCCACCCATCCTACGATTTTCGGATCACACCGCCACCAGCAGCGCAACGCCCACCACGATCAGCACGATGCCGGACAGTTCACGCGCCGATAATGGCTGCTTGAATGAATAATGCGCCACGGCCTGCGCGAACAGCACCTCGATCAGCGCCAGCGTCCGCACATTCGCGGCCGCCGTCAGCGCAAATGCCAGGAACCAGAATTGCGAGGCGAATGCGCCCATGAAGCCCGCGAGCATCGAGGGCCGCCACAGTCCGAAAATCTTCATCAGCACATCAGGCGCGCGGACGAGCAGATAAATCGTCAACACCAGCGTCTGCACGAACAGGCCGAACACCAGCGTATAGGACGCCGCCGTCACGAAGGAGACGCCGGGCACGGTGATGATGGCGCCGCGAAAGCCGATCGCCGAGAGCGCGAAACAACCGGCGGCAACCAGGCCGATGATCGTCGGCTTCAACTCCGCAAAGCCTTTTTCGCCGCCCGGCCGCAGCGCCGTGATGACCACGCCGACGGTCGCGATCAGGATCGCGATCACTTTCAGCACCGTCAGATGGTCGCTGAGAAAGATGAAGCCGAAGATCGCGGTCTGGATCGCTTCGGTCTTGAGGTACGCCGTCGTCACGACGAAGGAGCGATCGTTCATCGCCAGCAACATCAAACCGGTGGCGACGATCTGGCTGAGCGCGCCGAGTAGCAGCCACGGCCAAAACACCGCGGCCGGCCACGGTACGCCGTCGCCAGTCACCGCCACCACGACGGCAAAGAAGATGATCGAGAACGGAAAGCCGAACAGGAAGCGGATATTGGTCGCGCCCCAGGTCCCGAGCGGCCCCGTCAACGATCGCTGCATCGCATTGCGGGCGACTTGGCCCAGCGCAGCGATGATAGTGAAGGGAATCCAGAGCGTGGCGACGGAGAGCATTTGGGGAGTACCGGCGGGAAGCTGCCGCACCGTGCCGGGCGGAACGGATGCGGTCAACCGGAGGGGCGTCATGACAGGATTGCGTCCGCCCCAAAAGGCGGTGTCGTCCCTGCGAACGCAGGGACCCATACGCCGCGGCTTCTCAATCTTATTCAGCTGGTCGACGACTTTCGCGCAACAATGAACACATGTGGTTATGGGTCCCTGCGTTCGCAGGGACGACACCGGTTATATGGCTACGGTGCTGGGATCAACTCACATCCCCTCCGCCACCACCATGTAATTCACGTCCATGTCGGACGAGATGCTCCATCGATCGGCAAGCGGGTTATAGACCACGCCGGCCTGCTCGGTGATGGTGAGCTTGTTGTGGGCGAGATGCCGGGCGAGTTCGTCGGGGGTGACGAACTTGTCCCACTGGTGGGTGCCGCGCGGCAGCCAGCGCAGCACATATTCGGCACCGACGATCGCGAGCGCAAAGCTCTTCCAGTTGCGGTTCAGCGTCGAGACCACCATCAACCCGCCCGGCTTGACCATCGCCGCGCAGCGGGCGAGGAACGCGCCGACATCGGTGACGTGCTCGATCACTTCCATCGCCAGCACGACGTCGAAGCGCTCGCGCACGTCCATCGTCTCGACCGTGGTGCAGCGGTAGTCGATCGACAGATGTCCCTTGTCGGCATGCAGCCTCGCGGCGGCGATGTTGGTCGCGGATGGATCGATCCCGATCACCTGCGCGCCCAGCCGCGTGAACGGCTCGCACAACAGCCCCGCGCCGCAACCGATATCGAGGATGCGCAGGCCCGACAGGCAACTCAGGCTCCTGGCGTTGCGGTCGAACTTGCGGCATGCGGCGTCGCGGATATAGGCCAGCCGCAGCGGATTGATCTTGTGCAGCGGGGCCATCTTGCCTTTGGGGTCCCACCACTCGTCCGACAATTTTGAAAATTTTGCGACTTCGGCGGGGTCGACCGTGGAACCGGAGAAACCGGCGGAGGAATTTTGCTGCATGGCCATGGTTCAGGTGCCGGGCGGTCGCGTCGTGATGGCATTGCGAAACGCCAGCGGCGACGCAATGGTGTCGATCGTCTTGTTGCCCTCGCCGACTCCGAAGATCGACACGTCGCCGTAATTGAGGATGCGACCGAGAATGCTCTGGTTGACGTCGACGCTCTCGACCTTGTCGATGCCCATCTCGAACGTTTGCCGCTTGATGAAGCCGGTCTTGTGGACCACGCGCATATTCGTAACGTCAGTCTCGGTGGTCCAGTGGTAGAACCAGGCGGTGGCCGTTTTGTACAGCGCGAAAATCGCGGCTATCGCGGCCATCGACAGGCACAGCAACATCGGCGTGTCGGCCGCGACCAGGCGGGAGAGCACCAGAAATGCGATCGCCACGACCCAGCCTGCGATCGCAGGCAGGAAAAATATCCAGTGCGCGTTGGTCGAATACAGCACCCTCTCGCCGGGCTGCAGGATATCATCGATATAACGACCCATACGCCTACCCTGAATTAACCCGCTACCACAGCCATTTGCGCCATTTTTGGGCCGAAAACGAAGCTGGTTGCTTGCTCCGGACCGCGCCGCTATGTATACGCCGCTTTCGGCCCGGGCGCTCCACTTTCCGTACGGGTCACCTAACTTATCCTCACAGGGAATGCACGCGTCGTTATGGGCCGCCTCGTGATGAAATTCGGCGGTACGTCCGTCGCCAACATCGATCGAATCCGCAACGTCGCGCGTCACGTCAAGCGCGAAGTCGATGCCGGACACGATGTCGCCATCGTCGTGTCGGCCATGGCCGGCAAGACCAACGAGCTGGTGGAATGGTGCCGCGACGCCTCGCCGCTGCATGATGCGCGGGAATATGACGCCGTGGTGGCATCCGGCGAACAGGTAACCTCGGGCCTGCTCGCGATCGTGTTGCAGGGCATGGGGATCCAGGCCCGCTCCTGGCAGGGCTGGCAGATCCCGATCAAGACCTCCGACGCCCACGCCTCGGCGCGGATTCTGGAGATCGACGGCACCGAGATCAGTGCCCGCTTCAAGGATCGCAAGGAAGTCGCCGTCATTGCCGGCTTTCAGGGCATCAATCCGCAGACCAACCGAATCACCACGCTCGGGCGCGGCGGCTCGGACACCTCGGCGGTGGCCATTGCGGCCGCGATCCGCGCCGACCGCTGCGACATCTATACCGACGTGGACGGCGTCTACACCACCGATCCGCGGGTGGTTCCCAAGGCGCGGCGGCTCGACAAGATCGCCTTCGAGGATATGCTGGAACTGGCGTCGCTGGGCGCCAAGGTCCTGCAGGTGCGCTCGGTGGAACTCGGCATGGTGCACAACATGCCCGTGTTCGTCCGTTCCAGTTTCGACAAGCCCGAGGACATCGACCCGCACGGCACGCCGCCGGGCACGCTGATCTGCAGCGAGGAGGAAATCATGGAAAGCCACGTCGTCACCGGCATCGCCTTCACCAAGGACGAAGCCCAGATTTCCCTGCGCCAGATCGAGGACAAGCCCGGCGTTGCCGCCGCGATCTTCGGGCCGCTGGCGGATGCCAACATCAATGTCGACATGATCGTCCAGAACGTCTCCGAGGACGGCAAGACCACCGATCTTACCTTCACCGTTCCGGCCTCCGACTATAACCGCGCCCGCGACACCATTACCTCGTCAAAGGGCAAGATCGGCTATATCAGGCTCGACAGTGCCACCGACGTGTCGAAGGTTTCCGTGATCGGCAGCGGCATGCGCAGCCATGCCGGCGTCGCGGCGAAGGCATTCAAGGCGTTGTCCGAGCGCAATATCAACATCCGCGCCATTACCACCTCCGAGATCAAGTTTTCGGTGCTGATCGACGCCGCCTATACCGAACTTGCGGTGCGCACGCTGCACACGCTCTACGGGCTCGACCAGGCTTAGAACGATTTTCTCTCAAATTTAGCGCATGATCTGATCGCCAAACCGGAGGCGTTTTGGCAGACCATGCACTTCGCTGGCGCAGCATCGGCTCTGACACATACGTTATTGCTTCTGGCAAGCGTTTTGCTTGGCAAAACAAGCCTCGATTGGCTATACGGCCTGTGAGGTGGGTTGCCGCAAACTGCGCCACGGTTTTGGCGATCCCGATTCGGCCGGGATCAGGTGCCTGCGGTCGCGCCGAATGAATAAAATTGTAGTGTTTCGTGCGTTTCACGCCAGCTGCCGGCCACCCGGCAGGCTGGACTCGCGGGGGAGGATATCAGCACATGCGGAGCACGTCGGGAGGCCCCCGCGTCTTGTTGAGACGGCTCCGCGAAACCATGGCGGAGAAGGTCTCGGCGCAGGAGCGCCTGGACAAGATCGTGGTGCTGATCGCGGCCAACATGGTGGCCGAGGTCTGCTCCTGCTACGTGCTGCGCATCGATAACACGCTCGAGCTATATGCCACCGAAGGTCTGAACCGTGACGCGGTGCACCGAACGGTGCTGAACGCGCATGAGGGCCTCGTCGGCCTGGTCGCCAGCGAGGCGAGCCCGCTCAACCTCTCGGACGCGCAAAACCACCCGGCCTTCTCGTTCCGCCCCGAGACCGGCGAAGAAATCTACCATTCGTTCCTCGGCGTGCCGATCCTGCGGGCCGGCAACACGCTCGGCGTGCTGGTCGTCCAGAACCGCGCCAAGCGCACCTATGTCGAGGAAGAGGTCGAGGCGCTGCAGACCACCGCCATGGTGCTGGCGGAAATGATCGCCTCCGGCGAACTGGCGGCGCTGGCACAACCCGGCGCGGAACCGGCGGCGCGGCATTCCCTGCACAAGACAGGCGCGATCCTCTCCGACGGCATCGCGCTCGGCCATGTCGTGCTGCACGAGCCGCGCGTCGTCATCACCAACTACATCGCCGAAGACCTGCCGAAGGAAATCAAGAAGCTGGATGCGGCGCTGACCAAGCTGCGCGCCGACCTCGACCGCATGCTGGAGCGCGGCGACGTCGCCGACGGCGGCGAGCACCGCGACGTGCTCGAAGCCTACCGGATGTTCGCCAACGACCACGGCTGGTCGCACAAATTGCACGAGGCGGTCGCCACCGGCCTCACCGCGGAAGCCGCCGTCGAACGCGTGCAATCCGATACCCGCGCGCGCATGCTGCGCTCGACCGATCCCTATTTGCGCGACCGCCTGCACGATCTGGAAGACCTCGGCCATCGCCTGATGCGACAATTGGTGGGGCAGGATCACGCGCCGTCGCGCGAGCAGCTTCCCGAGAACGCCATCCTGATCGCGCGCGCGATGGGACCTGCGGCGCTGCTCGACTACGACCGCAAACGGCTGCGCGGCCTGGTGCTGGAGGAAGGCACCGCGAACTCCCACGTCTCGATCGTGGCGCGCGCGCTCGGTATCCCCGCCGTCGGCGAGGTGCCGAACGCGCCCGGCATCGCCGATCCCGGCGACGCCATCATCGTCGACGGCACTTCGGGCTCGATCTATGTCCGCCCCTCGGCCGAGATCGAATCGGCCTATGCCGAGCGGGTGCGGTTCCGCGCGCGGCGGCAGGCGCAGTATGCGGCGCTGCGCGACAAGCCCTGCATCACCAAGGATGGCCAGCCGGTCGAACTGATGATCAATGCGGGCCTCGTGATCGACCTGCCGCATATCGACGACACCGGTAGCGCCGGCATCGGGCTGTTCCGCACCGAGTTGCAGTTCATGGTCGGCCAGAGCCTGCCGCGATCCTCCGACCAGTTGGCGCTCTATCGCACCGTACTGGACGCCGCCGGCTCCAAGCCCGTGACGTTCCGCACCCTCGATATTGGCGGCGACAAGGCGCTGCCCTATATGGAGACCGTGGTCGAGGAAAATCCCGCGCTCGGCTGGCGGGCGATCCGGCTCGGGCTGGACCGGCCGGGGCTATTGCGCGGCCAGATCCGCGCGTTGCTGCGGGCCGGCGGCGGCCGCGCGCTGAAGATCATGTTCCCGATGATTTCCGATGTCGCCGAATTCGACCAGGCCAAGGCGATTGTCGAGCGCGAGCTGACCTATTTGCGCCAGCACGGCCATGCACTGCCGGAACGTATCGACGTCGGCACCATGATAGAGGTGCCGGCGCTGCTCTATCAGCTCGACGAGCTCCTGAAGAAGGTCGATTTCGTTTCGGTCGGGTCGAACGATCTGTTCCAGTTCATGTTCGCGGTCGATCGCGGCAACGCCAAGGTTTCCGAACGGTTCGACACCATGTCGGCGCCGATCATGCGTGCGCTGCGCGACATCGTGCGCAAGGCGCAGTCGGCGAAGAAGGCGGCGTCGCTCTGCGGCGAGATGGCTTCAAAGCCGCTTGGCGCGCTGGCGCTGATTGCGCTGGGTTACCGCTCGCTGTCGCTATCCGCCACCGCGCACGGTCCTGTGAAGGCCATGATCCTCGACCTCGACGCCAAGAAGGCCGAAGCTGTCCTCATGCCGCTGCTCGACGCGCCGGCCGGCAGCGTCTCGATCCGGAAGAAACTGACGGAATTCGCGGAAGCCGAGGGGCTGTCGTTGTAGCGAGGCTCGGTCCCGACAACTTAGCCGTCCGCATCCGCTGCCCTGAGAACAACGCCATGCTACCCGAAGCCAAACTCGATATCCTGCTCGCCCACCACGCCTCGCTCGAAGCCGAGTTGCTGGGCCAGGTGAATTCCGAGAAATACGTCCAGATCACGCGCGAGCTCGCCGAGCTCAACCCGCTGATCGACGCGGTGAAAGACTATCGCGCGGCACGGGCCGAGATTGCGGGCGCCGAATCGCTGCTGGCGGATGCCGCCACCGATGCCGAAATGCGCAGCATGGCCGAAGCCGAACTCGAAACGCTGCAGGCGCGCACAGCCGAACTGGAGCAGAAGATCCGCGTGGCGCTGCTGCCCAAGGACGCCATGGACGACCGCAACGTGATGCTGGAAATCCGCGCCGGCACCGGCGGTGACGAAGCCTCGCTGTTCGCCGGCGACCTGTTCCGCATGTATGAACGGTTTGCCGGCCTGCAGGGCTGGAAGGTCGAGGTGATTTCGGCCTCCGAAGGCACCATGGGCGGCTACAAGGAAATCATCGCCGAAGTGCAGGGCCGCGGCGCGTTCGCCAAGCTGAAATTCGAATCCGGCGTGCACCGCGTGCAGCGCGTGCCCGACACCGAAACGCAGGGACGCATTCACACTTCAGCGGCAACGGTCGCCGTGCTGCCCGAGGTCGAGGACGTCGATGTCGACATCAAGAACGACGATCTGCGGATCGAGACCATGCGCGCGCAGGGCGCCGGCGGCCAGCACGTCAACAAGACCGAGTCAGCCATCCGCATCACCCATATTCCGACCGGCATTGTCGTGATGATGCAGGACAGCCGCTCGCAGCATAAAAACCGCGCCTCCGCGATGAACATCCTGCGCTCGCGCATCTATGACGCCGAGCGCCAGCGCGTCGATGCGGTGCGCTCCGCGGATCGCAAGGAGAAGGTCGGCTCCGGCGACCGAAGCGAGCGCATCCGCACCTATAATTTCCCGCAAGGCCGCGTCACCGACCACCGCATCAACCTGACGCTCTACAAATTGCCGCAGGTGATCGCGGGCGAGGCGCTGGGCGAATTGATCGACGCGCTGACCACCGAGCATCAGGCCGCCCAGCTTGCTGCGCAAGGCGCGGCCGCGTGAGGACCATCCGGCTGCCGTCCCCGCGAACGCGGGGACCCATCAACAGTTTCGATGTCGTCCCTGCGAACGCAGGGACCCATAACCACAGCCGTTCGTTGCAACGGAAGATATCAACTCACACTGCCTCAACCGCAAGGCCGCGGGGCCGCGATGAGCGCACTTGCGCTCACGCTCGGGGTCCCTGCGTTCGCAGGGACGACGTGTGGAGAGATTTGCGCGAGAACGCCGCATGACGGATTTCGCTGGCCAAACCGTCGAAGCCGCACGGCGCATGCTCACCGCGCGACTCAAAACCGCCGCCATCGAATCCGCCGAACTCGACGCGCGGCTCCTGACAGGCCATGCACTTGGCCTCGACCTGACCGGCTTGATATCGGCCGCACGCCGCCAACTCACCCCGGACGAATCGGCCCGCCTCGAGGAATTCGCGCGCCGTCGTCTCGCGGGCGAGCCGGTTGCGCGCATTCTCGGCGAGAAGGAATTTTGGGGCCTGCCGCTGCAGCTCTCATCCGCGACACTGGTGCCGCGGCCCGATACCGAGACGGTAGTCGAACTGGCGCTGGAGCTGCTGCGCGCCGATGGCGACCTCGATCGCCCGTTGCGCATCGCCGACCTCGGCACCGGCACCGGCGCAATTCTTCTGGCGCTGCTGTCCGAATTGCCGGCGGCGCAAGGATTCGGGACCGACATTTCGCAAGCCGCCTTGCAAACCGCCGGAGCCAATGCAGCGCGCGCAGGGCTATCGGATCGCGCGACGTTCATCGCGTGCGATTATGCAAGCGGACTAATCGGGCCGTTCGATCTGATCGTTTCGAATCCGCCCTATATCCGCACGGCGGATATCGATGGGCTGGCGGCAGAGGTGCGGAATCATGATCCGCCGGCCGCGCTCGATGGCGGCGCCGACGGGCTGGATGCCTACCGCGCCCTAATCCCCCAGGCGGCGCGCCTTCTGGCAGCGGGCGCCCCCCTCGTTGTGGAAGCCGGACAAGGCCAAAGCGGCCCTATCCAGGCCCTGATGGCGACCGCAGGGTTAATGCCTGTGACAGCCCCCAAAACCGACCTGGCGGGCATTCCGAGGGCCGTCGCGGGTCACAAAATGGCCCGATAAAGTCCTTTTGAAACGCAAAAAAACCCCTTGGAATATTCCCCGGGAACGACTACGTTCCGGCCACAACATCGGTCCAGGGTTGCTGGCCCCGTAAGACGATGCGGGTGAGGCCAGAGTTCTCGAAACGAGAGCCCGCCGAGTGAAAGGTTCCAAAAGCAGGTCGAATTGAGCGCAATAGCTGGAGCTGTGCTGCTCTCGACCGTAAAGCGAACGAAAGCCTGATATTGCGCTTGAAGACTTACGCAACAGCTGGTCACGCAAAGTCGTCACGCAAGACGATTGGGCTGGTTTTGGCAGGCTGAACGATTTGGTCCGGCGGGCGTTGTACGCCGCCGGTTGGGGAACGCGTCTTTGCTGAACGCGACGGTTGGCGACATCGACGACATGAATCTGAACGGCATCGTGATTCGGTGCGTCTGAACGCGCGCCGGGTCGGATCAGGCTACGACGGCAACTGCATTAACTTCAGGGCTGGAATAAAGGCGAGACATGAGAAACGGTCAGAACAACAAGCGGATGCGTAACCGGAATAATAACAATAGCAACAACAACAATAATAACCGGCGCGGTCAAAACCCGATGACCCGGGTGTTCGAATCGAACGGGCCCGATATCAAGATCCGCGGCACCGCCTCGCACGTCGCCGAGAAATACGTTCAGCTGGCGCGTGACGCGCGCTCTTCCGGCGACCCGGTCGCGGCCGAGAACTACTACCAGCACGCCGAACATTATTTCCGCCTGATCGCAGCCGCGCAGGAGCAATTCCGGCAGAACCAGCCGCAGCCGCGCGTCGATACCGAAATGCAGCCGGTGACGGAAGACGGCGACGACGACGGCGAGAGCTTCTCGCATTTCGGCCAGGAGCCGGGCTTCGTCCCGCAGCAGCCACAGCCTTACGTCCGCGACAACAATCCGCGCGAGCAGCGCGGCGACGGCCAGCCCTTCCAGCGCGACCAGCAGCCGCGCGAACACCATCGCGAGCGCGAGCACCGTCCGCAACCGCAATATCAGCCGCAACCCCAGCCGCAGCCGGTGATTGCCGACACCGGCGGCGTCGATCGCCTGCCCTCCTTCATCACCGGCCCGCAGCCGCAGGTGAACGGCACGCCCGGCGGGTATGAAGAGGGCCGTGGCGGCGAGCGTTTCCCGCGCCGGCGCCGCCGGCCGCACGGTCCGCGTCCCGAGGGCATAGCCGCACCTGCCGCGCCCAGCGAAGATTTCAATCCGGGGAATGAGTAGGTAGCGGCAACTCTCGGTATCTCGTCGTCCCCGCGAACGCGGGGACCCATACGCCGCGGCCTTTCATCTGAGGCACGCAGGTCGACGATCTTTCAAACAAATACCGCCTGTGGTTATGGGTCCCTGCGTTCGCAGGGACGACCACTGAGACTACGCCTTATCCCTTGTCGCCGTCGACGACGGCACCAGCACCGGCTCCAGCGATGGAATCAGCCGCGTGCGTTCGCGGCCCGCGGGGATCGCGCGATAGACCTGCTTGGTCGCCTCCACGATATGGACGCCCGCGAACGGCAGCGACAGCGCGGCGCCGACGCGCTCCCACGCCATCGCGGAGCGCAGGAACCAGCTATTGCCGACCGGCGGCAGGAACAGCGCCTCGCCCCACGAAGCCGGCGTGAACCAGGTCTGCCGCAGCAATTGCGTGATCTGCGCGCGCGAATAGGGCCGGCCGTGACCGAACGGCGTGTTGTCGGTGCGCGTCCACACGCCGCGCCGGTTCGGAATCACCGCGATCAAGCGGCCGGATGGTGCCAGTATCCGCCATACTTCGCGCAGCAAGCTTTCCGGATCGTCGGACATTTCCAGCGCGTGGACCAGCAGAATGCGGTCGACTGCAGCGTCCGGCAATGGCATCGAGAATTCGTCGATCAGGGAAGCCAGCGCAGGCCGCCCCGTCGGCCACTTCAAGACGCCCTGTGCTGCCGGCATGAAGGCGATACAGCGTTCGGAATCCTCGCGAAACAGGCCGAGATAGGGCGTCGGGTAGCCGAGCCCGAGCACGCGCTGCCCGGCCGCATCGGGCCAGCGCGCCCGGATGCCGCGGTTGATCAACTGCCGCGCCACGATGCCGAGGCGCTGCGAATAGAAATCGCGGAGATCGATGACGTCGATGGTCATGGACGTAATCTACCACACCGTGTTTCGTCTGGGCGCTTCGAAAATGGCATTGCCGCGTGAGCGTTAACGCCATATTTCTTTGGAATTACTGGGGCGTTGAAAGCCTTAATCACGGAGCTATCATGGCCGCAGAAATTCGCACCTTCACCTGCCTCAACGACAATTTCGGCTATTTGATCCACGATCCCACGACCAAGGCCACCGCATCGATCGACGCGCCGGAAGCCGGCCCGATCATCAAGGCGCTGGAGCGCGAGGGCTGGACGCTGACGGATATCCTCGTCACCCACCACCATCACGACCATGTCGGCGGCGTCGCCGAACTGAAGCAGAAATATAGTTGCCGGGTCGTCGCCCCCAACGACAAATCCACCAAGATCGCCAATGTCGACCTGCGCGCGGCCCATGGCGACGTGATCAAGGTGGGCAGCCTGCTGGCGCGGGTGCTGGAAACGCCCGGCCATACGCTCGATCATATCTCCTACGTATTCGACACCGAAAAGGCGGTGTTTGCCGCCGACACGTTGTTCTCGATCGGCTGCGGCCGGGTGTTCGAGGGCACCTATCCCATGATGTGGGATTCGCTGTTGAAGCTGCGCGCGCTGCCGGACGATTTCAAACTCTATTGCGGCCATGAGTATACGGCATCGAACGTCAAGTTCGCGCTCACAGTCGACGGCGATAACCCCGCGCTGAAGGCGCGCGCCGAAGAAGTGACGCGGCTGCGTGCGGAAAACAAGCCGACGATCCCGGTGCTGCTGGGCGAGGAAAAGCAAGCCAACGTGTTCCTGCGCGCTGACGAACCGTCGGTGGCGGCGAAGCTGCACATGAAGGGCGCCGGCGCGGCCGAGGTGTTCGGCGAACTCCGCGAACGCAAGAACAAATCCTGATGGCGCTGCCGCACGACGCCGCCGAGATCATCGCGCGGCTGGACCTCAAGCCGCATCCGGAAGGCGGGCACTATCGCGAGACGTTTCGCGACGTGAGCGTGGATGCCGACGGACGCTCGCGATCGACCGCGATTTATTTCCTGCTGGCCCGCGGCGAACGCTCGCACTGGCATCGCGTCGATGCCGTGGAGACCTGGCACTATTATGCCGGCGCGACGCTGACCCTGCAGATCGCCGACGACAAAGGCCAACGCAGCGTGAAGCTCGGCGCGGATCTCGTAGCCGGCGAAGCGCCACAGGCGATCGTGCCACCGCACGCCTGGCAGGCCGCCGAGAGTACTGGCGATTGGACCCTGGTCGGCTGCACCGTGGCGCCTGGGTTCGAGTTTGCGAAATTCGAGATGGCGCCGAAGGGATGGCAGCCCTCTTCGTAGGATGGGTGGAGCGAAGCGATACCCATCAACCGTGGCATGCCGAAGCATGATGGGTTTCGCTTCGCTCTACCCATCCTACATCTTTTTCCACACCATATCTTTCGCCGCGATCAGGCCGCCGCCGGCGATCAGGATCGCGGCGATGGCGATCGTGGCGGTCGGCTGCGCAAAGCCGGCGAGAATCAGAAATGTCGTCGACAGCAATGGCGTCGCGTAGGACGCGGCGCCGAGCACGCGGATATCGCCGCGTTTCATGCCGATGTCCCAGACGAAGAACGCGACCCCCACGGGGCCGACGCCGAGCGCAATGATTGCCAGCCACTGCCCAACCGTCTCAGGCCACACCGTGGTCTCGACCATGCCATGGACGAGCGCGGCCAGCAGCGCAGTGGCGAGACAGAAGCCTGCCACCGCATCCGTCGGCACCGCCTTGAGCTTGCGCGACATCACCGAGTAGGCCGCCCACACAAAGGCGGCGACGAAGGCTGCGGCCAGGCCCGGGATCTGGCCCGGCGTAAAGCTGCCGGTGTTGCCGGCGAACAGCAGTACCGTTCCGGCCAGACCCAACACGGCGCCGATGATGTGATGCGGTGCCAGCCGCTCGCCCGGCAGCAGCGAGGAGAACAGCACGATCAGGAGTGGCCAGAGATAGTTCAACAGGCCGGCTTCCGCGGGCGGCGCAAAGCGCAGCGCGAGGAAATACAGCGCGTGATAGCCGAACAGGCCGCCGACACCGACGACCCAGGCGATCGGCGGCTGCCTAAGCGCATTGAAGGCAGAGGGCCGGAACAGGAAGCTGGCGAACGCCACCGCCGCGCCGATCGCAAATGTCATCGCGGCGAGCTGGAATGCGGGAATCTTCCCGGTGGCGACCGTCAACACCGACAAAAGCGACCACATCAGGATCGCGGTCAGTCCGATCAGCGTGGCGGTGCGGGGAGTCATGGGCAGAGTTCTCTCGTCATGGCCGGGCTTGTCCCGGCCATCCACGTCTTTTCTTGTCGCTGTTTGTAAAGACGTGGATGCCCGGGACAAGCCCGGGCATGACGACTTTTTCACACAACGCCTCGTCGCAATGACGAGCGCGCCATCACACCATGTACTGACCGCCGTTGACCGTCATGGTCGAGCCGGTGATGCCTCCGGCCTCGTCGGCGGCGAGGAACACCACCGCGCGGGCGATTTCCTCGGGCTCGCCGAGGCGATTGACCGGGATCAGCGGCAGGATGCTTTTCTCAAGCACCTCCTTCGGCACCGCCTGCACCATTTCGGTGTTGATGTAGCCGGGGCAGATCGCATTCACGGTGATGCCGCCCTTGGCGTTCTCCAGCGCGAGCGCCTTGGTAAAGCCGATGTCGCCGGCCTTGGCCGCGGAATAATTGACCTGGCCGAACTGGCCCTTCTGGCCGTTGATCGAGGAGATGTTGATGACGCGGCCGAATTTGCGGGCGCGCATGCCTTCGATCACCTGGCGCGTCATGTTGAACAGCGAGCCGAGATTGGTGTTGATGACCGCGTTCCACTGATCGAGCGTCATCTTGTGGAAGGCGCCGTCCTTGGTGATGCCGGCGTTATTGATCAGCACGTCGACCGGACCGAGATCGGCTTCGACCTGCTTGACGCCGGCCGCGCAGGCATCGAACGAGCTGACGTCCCATTTGTAGACGGGGATGCCGGTCTCGGATTTGAATTTTTCGGCCGCAGCGTCGTTGCCGGCGTAGCTCGCCGCCACCGTATAGCCCGCAGCCTTCAGCGCCTTGCTGATCGCCGCGCCAATGCCCCTCGTCCCCCCCGTAACCAATGCAACACGTGCCATGTCGTAGTCCTCCTTGGTGGTCTTTTTTCTACGCCGGAATTGCTCCGGTCTTTTGACGAAACTCAATCTTCAAGTTTTCAAGCGCTCTTGTTTTTCAAGCGCTCTTGGAAACACTTGCGCAAGATGAAAATGCCCGGCGCGAGACCGGGCATTTCATCTTTACCAATTCGAGCTGCGGTTGCGAGATGATCTTTTCATCATTCAACCAGTCACTCTGCCTTTAGTTCAGTCGCGTGCAATGCACATCGCGATGCCCATGCCGCCGCCGATGCACAGCGTGGCGAGGCCCTTCTTGGCATCGCGCTTCTGCATCTCGTGCAGCAGCGTCACCAGCACGCGCGCGCCTGATGCGCCGACCGGGTGGCCGATCGCGATCGCGCCGCCATTGACGTTGACCTTGCCGGTATCCCAGCCGAGGTCCTTGTTGACCGCGCAGGCCTGCGCCGCGAATGCCTCGTTGGCCTCGATCAGGTCGAGATCGCCGATGTTCCAGCCAGCCTTCTTCAGCGCGGCGCGGGACGCGGGGATCGGCCCGGTGCCCATGATCTTGGGATCGACGCCGGCCTGGCCCCACGACACGATGCGGCCGAGCACTTTCTTGCCTTCCTTGGCGGCCTGCCTGGCGGTCATCAACACCACCGCGGCGGCACCGTCATTGATGCCGGACGCGCTGCCGGCGGTGACGGTGCCGTCCTTCTCGAACGCGGGCTTCAGCTTCGCCATCGAGTCGAGGGTGGCGCCGTGGCGCGGATATTCGTCGTCGCTGACGATAATATCGCCCTTGCGGGTCTTGATGGTGACGGGGACGATCTCGTCCTTGAACTTGCCGGCCTTCTGCGCCGCCTCGGCCTTGTTCTGCGAGTGAACCGCGAACTCGTCCTGCTGCGCGCGGGTGATCTGATACTGGCGAGCGACGTTCTCGGCAGTGTTGCCCATGTGGTAGCCGTTGAAGGCGTCCCACAGGCCGTCCTTGATCATGGTGTCGACCAGTTCGAGGCCGCCCATCTTGACGCCGCCGCGCAGATACTGCGCGTGCGGGGCCATGCTCATGGATTCCTGGCCACCGGCGACCACGATTTCGGAATCGCCGTTGAGCAGCGCCTGATAGCCCAGTGCCACCGTGCGCAGACCGCTGCCGCAAAGCTGGTTGACGCCCCAGGCCGGGCTTTCTACCGGAATACCGGCGGCGATCGAGGCTTGGCGGGCCGGGTTCTGGCCCTGGGCTGCCGTCAGTATCTGGCCCATGATGACTTCGGAGACGCGGCCAGGCTCAATGCCGGCCCGCTCAAGCGCGGCCTTGATGGCGACGGCGCCGAGGTCATGGGCAGGCATGGTGGCGAACGCGCCGTTGAAACTGCCGACCGGGGTGCGGGCGGCGCTGACGATGACGACATCGTCTGACATGGACATCTCCTGAGGTTGAGGTTTCTTGTGACGGCGGGCGGCCGGACGGCGTGCCTGTCTCTCGCCTTATCCTCATAACCTCGTTGAGCCATGTCAATCGGCGAGGGCCCAAAATCCTGCCGCGGCGCATTCAAATTGATCCACGTGAGGGTTTCCATAGCAGGGTCCATGCCTTGGAATTAACCGTGCCGCACAAAACGGTAGCCGAACCGCATTGAAAATGCTTACTTTGCTGCGTTGCGTTGCTCGTCTGCCCGTCGGCGATGCCGTCGGGTTCCCCGTTCTCGGTGTCGATGTGTGAGCCATGGCAAAGTCAGACCAACCTACGACCATCAAGAAATACGCCAACCGGCGGCTCTATAATACCGGCACCAGCACCTATGTGACGCTCGAGGATCTCGCGGCGATGGTGAAGGATGGCGAGGATTTTCTCGTCTATGACGCCAAGACCGGCGACGACATCACCCGCTCGGTGCTGGCGCAGATCATCTTCGAACAGGAAAACAAGGCCGGACAGAATCTGTTGCCGACCACTTTCCTGCGACAGTTGATCCGCTTCTACGGCGACAGCATGCAAATGGTGGTGCCGAAATATCTGGAGCAGTCGATCGACACGCTGACGCGCGAACAGGAAAAATTCCGCAAGCAGCTCACCAACACCTTCAGCGGAACGCCGTTCGCGCCGCTCGAGGAACACGTCCGCCGCAATATGGAATTGTTTCAGCAGACGTTCTCGATGTTCAAGCCGTTCGTGCCGCCGCGCCCCGGCTCAAGCACGACCGAGCCCGAGAAGGTGCCGGAGCCGGCGCCCGACGAAGACAATATCGACGATCTTCGCCGCCAGATGAAGGACATGCAGGAACGCCTCGAGCGCATGTCGAAAGAGCCGAAGAAGGAAGAGTGACAGGGTTCACTGCCTCGTCGTCCCCGCGAAAGCGGGGACCCATAGCCACTGGCATTTGTTGTTACTGAAGGTCTCTCCCTACGCCGCCTCACCGATAGGCCGCGGCGTATGGGTCCCCGCGTTCGCGGGGACGACGGAGAGATTTTTTACCACAAGAGAGCGAATCAGCCCGCCGCCGGCAGCGCCGCATCTCCCGCCACGGCCCACGGCCGTTCCGGCGAGGCCAGCCCGATCAGGCGGCCCTGGATGTAATCGCAGCCCCATTCGCGCAGCATCACGGCGGCTTCCTCGTCCTGCACCCATTCCGCCACCGTCTTGATCTGCAGGCGGTTGGCCAGATCGATCAGCGTATGCACGAAGGCGCGATCGTCCGCGGAGCGTGCGATGTTCTGCACGAAGGCGCCGTCGATCTTCACGATATCGACGCCGAGCTTGCGCAAATTTCGGAATGAAGTGTAGCCGGCGCCGAAATCGTCGATCGCGATCTGGCTGCCGAAGTTTTTCAGTCGCGTAATGAAGCCCCTGATGTCATCGATATCCTGGATCGCAACCGTTTCGGTGATTTCGACGATCAGCCGCTCACCGGCGCCGGGATGCGCCTGCATCAGCGATTCGATTGAAGTCCACCAGTCCGGATCCATCGTGGTGTCGGGAGAGATGTTGAGGCTGAGCCGCACGTTCGGCGACGCCGCAAGTTCGGCAACCGCGAGTTCAAGCACGCGGTGATCGACCAGCCGGATCAGCCCCAATCGCTCGGCGACCGGAACGATATCGGGCGCCAGCAGCGCCTGCCCGTCCGCCTGCTCCATCCGCACCAGGCACTCGTAGAACGCCGGCTGCCGCGAGCGCGCTTCGACCACCGGCTCAAACGCCGTGACGATGCGGCGCTCGTTCAGCGCCGTGACGATCTCGTCGGTGACGCGGATGTTGACGCGGCGCTGGGCATCGCGTTCGACATTCGGACGCCACAGCGAGAACGATCCGGCGCGGCGGCGCTTGGCGCCATCGAGTGTTTCCTGGGCGCGGGTGATGGCCTCATCGGCAGTGCGGGCGTAGCGCGGGATGCTGACCGCACCGATCGAGGCCGTCACCGAGACCGGGCCGGATTTGGTCGGGATCACCTCGTCGCGGACCCCTGCCAGAAAGCGCTCGGCTGCGGTATTGGTGTCGTCGACCGTGCAGTTCCTCAAGACCAGCCCGAACTTGTTGCCGGAGAACCGGCCGAGCATATCGCCGCCGCGCAGCTTGGCGCGGATGCGTTTTCCGACCTCGGCGATCACGGCGTCCGCGACATCGAAGCCAAAGGCGTCGTTGACGCGTGCCAGATGATCGATGCCGATCAGCATGAAGGCGGAGGACGATCGGAAACGCATGGTTTCTTCGATCGACTCCGCCAGTGAGGCGACGAGATGCGTGCGATTGAGTTCACCGGTCAGCGGGTCGTGCCTCGACAGCCGCATGAGCTGTTCGTCGCGGGCGTGGCGCTCGTTATTGATACGGACGATACCTTGCGCGCGCACCGCCTTGCCGTCGGCCCCGGCAAACCAGCAACCGGTCTCCTCGATCCAGATCACGGGCGCCGAGGCCGCGGCCCGTACGCCATATTCGATCCGGTAGGCGACCCCTTCTTCGCCGGTCCGCGCCGGCCCCGATTGAGCAAGCGCCTCGCTGCGGATCGAACGGGAGGGCTCGATCAGCCTGGCGAAGCCGGAACCGCTGGCCAGCGCCTCCGGTGGAATATCGGTGAAGACCGCACCGGCATTGTCGCTCCAGGCGATGGTGTCGGCCGCCAAGTCCCAGACGAAAGCAGCCTGCCCGAGCGAGGCAAGAATGCTGGCGGCTTGCGGGACATGGGGCATCGGGTCGCCTCAATTCGGGACACCAGCGGGTGATTCCCAACATCCTGAGGATAGTGGGTCTTTCGAATCGCAGGCTAGGCCAAGTTCATAAATAATCCGGAAACCACGTTTCGCAGACTTCCCGGGCCCGGCGGGAACGAACCGGGAGGAAGCGGCATACGCCTTGCGAGGTCAGATCGCAGGTGGGGCGTAACGTCCCAAAACATGACAGTTTAGCCGGGTTTTCGGTGCGCGATGCTGGATATCGATCGATCAGACGAAATTTCGGACGGCGAGTTCGTCAACCTCGACGAGCCGGCCCGCGGCGAGCTGGTGCCGGTGACCCAGTCCGTGCAGTTTTTGTCGAGACTGGCGCCCCGGCCCGATCCAACCTTCGTCGCGCAGCTGATCGCGACTGCCGACCGGGCGCCGCAAACCCGCAGCCTGAGGCGGGCTTCGCTGGCGGATGCGCAGACAGCCTACGGTGCCAGCCAGATCCGGCGTTGCGGCACCGGCTTCCGGACCCGGCAAATCGTCTAGCTTTTTGTTTTGACGCGTTTTCGTGGACCGCGAACCGGCCTCCACCCACGGATCAAGTCCGAGGGCATGCTGCGCTCGAAAACGCTATGGATCAGCGCTGAGGCGTGTCCGGCTTATCCGACTTATCCGGCGGTGGCGGAAAGCCTGGGCCCGGCTGCAGTCCCGGTGACGGGACCTCCGGCGACTGGACTTCCGGCGACGAGACTTCCGGTGACACGACTTCCGGCGAATGGACTTCCGGAGACGGCGTTTTCGGCGGGGCCGCCTCGGGCGCAACGGCGGGCTGCACCGGTTTCGGCTCCGCGATGTCCTTCAACACGGATTCGGCAACAGCGACTGCCGGAGGCACCGATGGCGCAGCAGGCGCAGGTGCGGCAGCCGGCGCGGGGTCGAGCTTGGGCTCGGCTGGCGCTTCGACTTTTTCGGCGGCCTTTGGCGGAGGTTCGGCGGCTTTTGGCTGAGGCGCAGGCGTGGGCGCCGCCGCTACTGCAACTGCCCGGCGCCGCGTTCGCAATGCGAGGCCGGAGAGGAAATCCACCAGCGCAAGCGCCGTCAGCAGAAAATAGGTCGAGGTGCCGAATTTCGGCCACAGCACGAATTCGGCCGCCGCCGCGCCGAACACGATCAGCGATAGCAGATGGTCGGTGAGGTATTTCGCGCCGGGGCGCGCGCCCTTGATGACTTCGGCAAGCAGCAGCAGGATGCCCAGCGTGAGCAGCACGTCGCTCAGCGTCACCGGCAGTTCCGCGCCCGACACCAACGTCAGCTTCACCAGCGGATCGGTGAACGATACGCCGGGCATCAGGAAGACGATAATGTTGTAGATCGCGAGCGGAATCAGAAGCAGCGGAAAACCGACCATGGGTATCGCGCCTTCCTAGGATAACCGGAATGTCCCCCGGGCAAAGCGTCGCTTTGCCCTGTGGAACCGTTGGCCCACTCGTTGGCCAAATTCGGGCAGACGCCGCCAGACGCGGCGCCTTATCCCCGATCCGATCAGGATTCCTTCTTTTTCAGCACCTGCCGGCCCTTGTACATGCCGGTCTTGAGGTCGAGGTGGTGCGGACGGCGCAGCTCGCCGGAATCCTTGTCCTCGGCATAGGTCGGCTTCTTCAGCGCGTCCGCCGAGCGGCGCATGCCACGCCGCGAGGGCGATGTTTTTCTTCTGGGAACGGCCATAACGGTCCTCTAGGGGTGTTGTCGGAGGCATCGTCCACAAGCCGGACGGCCCAGCGCGTCGCGCAGGGGCTGCGATGCCGATAAGGCCGCGCTTATAGAGGATGGGATGGCGTAAAGCTAGGCCAGCTTGCGGTTAAAGGGGCCGAAAATTGGCTCAGAAAGCACGATTTTCGTTCCAGCAGCGCTGTACTGCACCCGCTCGCGCCATATAGGTCCCGGCCAGACGGCGTACCCCGGGGCCGGGATTGCGGGCGCTGCGCCTGACGGGATTGGGCAGGATCGCCGCCAGCAAGGCAGCCTCGCGCGCCGAAAGCGAAGCGGCCGAGCGGCCGAAGGCGTAAAGGGAACCGGCCTCGGCCCCGAACTGCCCGGACGGGCCGAGCTCGGCGATGTTGAGGTAAATTTCCAGGATCCGCTGCTTGGGCAGCACCAGATCGATCCACATCGCAAGCGGCAGTTCCAGCGCCTTGCGGACCACGCTGCGGCCCGACCACAGGAACAGGTTTTTCGCCACCTGCTGGGTGATGGTCGAACCGCCGCGGGCGGGCTCGCCGTCCTCGGCATCGTCGATCGCGTCCTGCAGCGCGTCCCAATCGACCCCACGATGGCTGCAGAATCTGGCATCTTCGGAGCCCACCACCGAGCGCGGCAGTGAGGGCGAAATCGCTTTGAAATCGACCCATTGCCGGGACACCGGCGCGCCCTTGAGCCAGCGCCAGGCCATCAGCGCCGACACCGGATGGCCGGTTCGGTAGAACGGCGTCACCAGATAGGGCAGCAACAGCACCGCGAGCAGGATCAGCAGCAAAATTCGGACAATGCGCAAATTGGACGCTTCCGGTTCAGCCCAGGCCGGCCCGGGGCCGATGAATTGGCCCCACCCGCGTGACATCTCCATGATATTTCGTGCGTTTTCCAGCGCTTTTGTGACCGGGGTCATGGAATTGACGAAGCCCTTGCCATCAACGATTGTCCGGCCAAATTGATCTGGAGCTATTCTTAATGACCCCCGCCACTGCCGATTTTTCCAAACGCCTGGACCAGACCGCGGACGATACCGAAGCCCTGCTGGCGGAGTTGTTGTCCGATACGCTGCTGCCCGACGAGATCGTGCGGCCGAAGCGGCTGATGGACGCGATGCGCTATTCCAGCCTCAACGGCGGAAAGCGGCTGCGCCCTTTTCTGGTGGTCGAAAGTTCGGCCGTGTTCGGCGTCCCGCGCGAAGCCGCCCTTTTGGTCGGCGCGGCGCTGGAATGCATCCACTGCTATTCCCTGATCCATGACGATTTGCCGGCGATGGACAACAGCGACCTGCGCCGCGGCCGGCCCACGCTGCACAAGAAGACCGACGACGCCACCGCGATCCTCGCCGGCGACGGTCTGCTGACGCTGGCATTCGACATCGTCACCCGCGACGAGATCCACAACGACGCCACGGTGCGCCTGCTCCTGACGCGAGCGCTGGCGCGCGCCTCCGGAATTGGCGGCATGGTCGGCGGCCAGATCCTGGACCTCGCCGGGGAGGGGCGGTTCGGCGACCGCGAGCCGGTCGACGTGGCGCGGCTGCAGCAGATGAAGACCGGCGCGCTGTTGCGCTATGGCTGCATCGCCGGCGCGATCCTCGGCCAGTCCACTCCGAGCGAGTATCAGGCGCTCGACGATTACGGCCGCGCGCTCGGCGAGGCGTTCCAGATCGCCGACGACCTGCTCGACGTCGAGGGCGACGCCGCGGCGCTCGGCAAGCCGGCCGGCGCCGATGCCGCGCTCGGCAAGACCACCTTCGTCACCCAGCTCGGCATCGACGGCGCCAAGCAGCGCGTGCGCGACCTGCTGGCGCGCGCCGATTCAGCACTTTCGATCTTCGGGACAAAGGGCGACACATTGCGGGCAGCCGCGCGCTTCGTCGCGGAGCGCAAGAACTAGCGCAGTCAATCAAAGGCAGCGGATGAGCAGGGAATTCGAAGAACACCTTGTTCGGTTCCGCAACCTGCCGCTGCCGGTCCGCGTGGTCTATGGCAGGCCGCGCACCTTCATCGCGCTCGCCGTCGGCGTCATCGCGTTCTTCCTGCTGCCCGGCACGCTGCGGCTGCCGACGCGGCTTGTCGTCGGCTGGGACGTGTTCGCCGCACTGTACCTCGTGCTCGCCTACATCATGATGCTGCGCTGTGACGTCGGCCATATAAGGCGCAGCGCGGTGTTGCAGGACGACGGGCGCTTCGTGATGCTGCTGGTCACCGCGCTCGGCGCCTTTGCGAGCCTTGCCGCGATCGTGTTCGAGCTTGGCGCCTCGAAGGGCAACCCGGCCGGGCTGATCCTGGCCACGGTGACGATCGTGCTGTCATGGGCCACCGTTCACACCGCCTTCTCGCTGCACTACGCGCACGAGTTTTACCGCGGCAGCGAGCCGGGCGGCCTGCAGTTTCCGGGCGGCGACGCGCATGCCGAGGCGGATTACTGGGACTTCGTCTACTTCTCGTTCGTGATCGGCATGACCGCGCAGGTCTCCGACGTCGGCATCACCGACAGGGTCATCCGCCGCACCGCGACCGTGCACGGCATCATCTCGTTCGTGTTCAACACGGCGCTGCTGGCATTGATGGTGAATATCGCGGCAAGCGCGATCTAGTCCCCGTCGTCCCGGCGCCTTGAATCTGGCCCCGGCCCCCTGCCGTGAGGACAGAGATTAAGCCGGGGCCGTGGCGTGTTCGATAACACGCGGCTGTGGCTACGGGCACACGCCGGACATGATGGCCCCGTAGGAGTGGCAACCCACCTGACGTTCCTGGCCGGTAAGCGGCCGGCCTGTAGATGAGTACCCTGGACCCGTCGGTCCCTGAGAACGCCTGACGATAACTTGCCTTGGTTCCCTAGCTTGCCTTGCTTCGGGAACGCGCCGTGATTCCGGCCTGTCGCGCGTTGCCACCGGCTTTTTGGCGCGACGCGGCTCGCATTCATTATCATCGTTGAGGAACGAGCCCTCGGCACAGGTGATTTTCGTGCAGCGCTCGCCGTCGACCTTGTAGCCGTGTTCGCAGACCAGCGGGCACACCCGTGACGACTTCAGCTTGATCGTATCGAGCGTATCGATGCTGGCGACCTTGGTATCGAGCTTGGTCCCGGCGTAGCGGTTGAACAGCGTCAGCGATCGCTGCGAGGCGCTGTTCCAGTTGCCATCGGTATTTCCGGACAGGCAGCCGACGCGGCGCAGTTCGTCCTGCACCGATTTGGTGACGTCAGCCTGCGGCGGCCCCGCGGCGAGGGCAGCAACGTTCACCGCCTTGTCCGCGGGCGCCGGAGCGGGAGCGGACGCCTTGTCGGCGGTAGCGCTTTCGGCAGCGACACGCTTCTGTTCGGCCGCGGCCGCCTGTTCCTGCGCCAGTTGCTTGGCCTTTTCAGCCGCGATGCGCGCCTGCTCGGCAGCCTTGGCTTCGGCCTCGGCCTTTGCCTGCTGCGACTTCCGGGCGCCCTCGGCGGCGAG
Source organism: Bradyrhizobium algeriense (assembly GCF_003062295.1). Lineage (GTDB taxonomy): Bacteria > Pseudomonadota > Alphaproteobacteria > Rhizobiales > Xanthobacteraceae > Bradyrhizobium > Bradyrhizobium algeriense. Next base: position 586,871 of record NZ_PYCN01000001.1, read on the forward strand.
CCGCGCCCGCTCCTGTTCGGCCAGCCGCGCTTTTTCAGTCGCCGCGACGCGTGTTTCCTCGGCGGCGATCTTGTCGAGCTGAAGCTTGGCAAGGCTGGCATAGAAGCCATCGGGATTTTGCGCGAGGAAGGCGTTGAGCGCGCTCTTGTTGCCTATCTGCAGCGCGAGTTCGTAATCGCGGCGGGCCTCGGCCTGCGCGCTCTGGGCAGGCGTCGGAGCAGCCGCCGCCGCGGGCGCCTGACGCGGCGCCGGAACCAGCGGCACGTCGTCACCGCCGAGCGAACCATACACAAAGGGTTCCTGCCGGTTGTTTGTGGTCTTGAGCACCTCGTCGCGCACGAAGCCGAAGGCGCGGCGCACGTCGAGCCCGGGCTTCGTCAAATGGTGCGACAGCGCCGCCGTGAACGGGCTGTTCTTGCCGTCGCCATCGGCCGCGGTGGACCCGGCCTTCGCCGAATAGGCGATCAGAACGTTCGGGCTGGTCGGCTCGACCTTGGCCAGGCCCTGCCCGATCGCGCGCGAAGCGACCGTGCGCTTCATGGTCCGGGAGAACGGATTGTCGCGGCAGGCGTCGAGAATCACCAACCGCAGCTTCTTGGCCGGCTCGATCGCGATCAGAATGCGGTCGAGCGAGAGGCCTTCGTCGTAGATGTCGGTGTCGCGTTCCAGCCGGGCATCGACGGGGATCAGGTAGTTCGCGCCGTCCACCTCGATGCCGTGGCCGGCATAATAGACCACCGCGATATCGGCATCGCGCGCGCGGTCGGCGAAGTCGCGCAACGCGCGCCGGGTTTCGGCTGCGGCCATGTCCCGGCGGGAATCGACGACGTCGAAGCCGGCCTCTTTCAGCGTCGCCGCGATCCTGGCGCTGTCGTTAACCGGATTGGCCAGCGGTGCGACATTCTGGTAGTTGGAATTGCCGAGCACCAGTGCCACGCGCTTTTCGGCAAATGCCGGCCCGCTCACCAGCAGGAAGGCGGCGGCTGCAAGTGCCCATCGGCACAACTTTTGCGATCCAGACATCATCATGACTCCTCCGGAGTCTCGTACTTTTTTACCACACCGGCCTGCCTATCAGAAGCCAGAGCCCGGCTTTGTGAGTTAAGTCACGATCCACGCCGACGTGAACCGCGCCTCGCTATATCCTTAGTCGGGGCCAGCACCCCGTCGGTTCGGCCATGGCCGATCACCTTTTCCGCCGGGTTCCCGTCCAGGTATAAACCTCCGGCGACGAGCATGTATTCCCGGAGCAGCGTAAGCCGCTCAACGCGGCACGACATGCTCCCGGTATTGCGGCAGGTCGTCCGTGATCGCAAACCACGATGCCTTGGAGCCGACAAAAATGTGAGCGGTCGGGCGGATCGAGGGATCGTCAACCAGTGTGCCCATGGCGACATGGACGAAAGCGCCTTCACGCACCACCGAATAGAGCAACGAGCCGCATTTCCGGCAATGCGCGTCGTGGCCGGCCTCGTCGCCATAGATCATGAGATTGTCCTCGCCCCTGGTGACGCTGAATTTGTCGCGCGCGATGCCGGCGAACGGCTTGAACGCCGCACCGGTGGTGCGCCGGCAATTCGAGCAATGGCAGTTCAAGGCGTAGCCGAATTCGTCAACCACGGCGTAGCTCACCGCGCGGCAAAAGCATTCTCCGGCAAGAATGCGAGCATTCGATTTTGCTGAACCCGCCACCTGCAACTCCTCGCAACCGTGATCAAGTCAACCTAGCGCAACGAAGAGGTTCGTGGCTTAATCCAATTCGAACAAATTTCTTTTCGCCGGGAGGAACTGCCGTGAGTCACGACCGATCGACCGTGGAAGCCGTGGTCAAGAATTATTTCGATGGCCTTTATGAAGGCGATGCCGACAAGCTCGGCGCGATATTCGACCCCACTGCCGATCTGCGCTGGCTGGAAAAGGGCGAGTTGCAGGTGCTGACCGTGCCGGACTGGCTCGATCGCGTGCGCAAGCGCCCCTCAGCCAAGGCGGAAGGCAAGCCGCGCGAGGATTTCATCGTCACGATCGACCGCTCCGACGATCAGACCGCCTTCATCAAGGTACGCTGCCAGTTGCCGCCGCGCTATTTCACCGACTATCTGGTGGCAATGAAACTGCGCGACGGCTGGAAGATCGTATCCAAATCCTACCGCTACGATCTGCGCGAGTAATATCGCCTCAGGCTTGCGCCCCCGCCGGTGCAGCTTCCGTACCGCCTCTCCGATTCGCCCGTGAGCGCGTGCCTTGCGCATTGACCTCGCGGTTTTTCCCTGCGAATGGGGGCGATCATGGAAGCCAAGTTTCAGATCTTCTTGATCCTGCTCGCGGTGCTGGCAGGGACCGCGCTGCTGGCGCGGCGGATCAACGTCGCACCGGCCATCCTGCTGCTGCTCGCCGGCATCGCGCTCGCCTTCGTGCCCGGCATGCCGGCGGTGGAATTGCCGCCCGAGCTGGTGTTGCTCGTATTCCTGCCGCCGCTGATCTATTCGGCGAGCGTCGCCATGAGCTGGCGCGAGTTCAAGTCCAATCTCCGTCCGATCATCCTGCTGTCGGTCGGCTGCGTGATCTTCACCGCCTTCGCGGTCGCGACCGCGACGCATTATCTGATCGGGCTGCCCTGGGGCGTCGGCTTCCTGCTGGGGGCGATCGTCGCACCGCCGGACGTGGTGGCCCCGCTGGCGATTGCGCGCAAGCTCGGCATGCCGCGCCGCATCCTCGTCGTGCTCGAGGGCGAGGGGCTTGCCAACGACGCCACCGCATTGATCCTCTATCGGTTCGCGGTGGCGGCGATTTCGACCGGGCTGTTCTCGCTGCCGAAGGCCACCGGCACCTTTGCCGTCATCGTGGTCGGCGAAATCCTGTTCGGTGCGGCAGTCGGATGGCTCTCCTTGCGCGCACGCCATCGTGCGCGGGATCCGCAGGTCGAGATCACGCTGTCGCTGATCACCCCTTACCTCGCCTTCTGGATCCCCGAGCATCTCGGCGGTTCCGGCGTGATCGCAACGGTAGCCTGCGGGCTCTACATAAGCTGGAACGGACCGCTTTTGATTTCATCGGCGACGCGCCTGCAGGGCATCTTCTTCTGGGACCTCGTGATCTATCTGGTCGAGGGCTCGCTGTTCCTGCTGACGGGATTCCAGATGCGGCTGCTGTTCGAGAAATCGAAGGCGTTTCCGCTGCAGGATATCCTGTTCGCCACCGCGCTGGTCGCAATCATCGTCATCCTGGCCCGCTTTGCCTGGGTCTACCCCGCAACCTATCTGCCGCGTCTGATCAGCAGACGAATCCGTCAACGTGATCCGCCGCCATCCTGGCAGACCGTGTTCGTGGTGGCCTTCACCGGCGTGCGCGGCGCGGTGTCGCTCGCAGCGGCGCTGGCGTTGCCATTGGCGCTGCCCAGCGGTGAGGGCTTTCCCCACCGCGACATGATCCTGTTCGTTGCCTTCGGCGTCATCTTCATCACCCTGGTGGGATTGGGGCTTGGATTGCCGGCGGTGGTGCGATGGCTCGGGGTCGCCAAAGACGGCCGCAGCGAGCATGTCACGGAACATGAGGCCGAGATCGCGGCCCGGCGCGAGGCGCTTGATGCCGCGCTCAAGTCGCTCGACGCCATCACCGACGACCGCGAACTCTCCGATGAAGTCGTGAAGCTGCTCAGGGCACGGCATGAAATCCGCGCCAACCAGCTACCCAACTCACTTGACCCCGGCGCGCACGACATCACGGTGGCCGGCACCGCGCTGACGCGGGAATTGATCGCGGCGGAGCGAAAATTCATCCACGCCCTGCTCCGCGACGGCAAGATCACCGACGAAAGCAGGCGGCGGATCGAGCGCGACCTCGACCTGGAGGAAGCGAGCTTGAGCAATCGGGAGTACCGGAAGTTCGCGCTATGATCCTGTGACGGCCTGCGATCCACGGCCTCATCGTCGTGCAGGCTATCGCAACTTCAAGACGCGACGCGTGTGCCCTCTATGGACAGATCCCTACTCTGCCGCCGCATTCCTGCCGGGACGCCCGACAAAGCCGGCCGCGTCGCCGAACCGCTCGATCATGACCGCGGTGAGGTCCTTTGTCTTGCTGGTGACGCAGGCGCCGGAGCGCACAGCGTAGCGGTCCTGATGCTTGAGGTGCGGCGGCGCCTCGCCCTTCTGGAGCGCGCGGGCGGCATCCATGACGAGCTTGCGGAAATGCATGATGCCGAGATCGGTCGGGCCGAGATGTTCGCGGGTGCGGTCGGCGATCGGACCCTGGCTGTCCTGCACAGCGGCGTCCTGTTCGGACACGCCCTTGATGCCGGTGTAGCTGGTGGTCTTCTGCAGCTTGCGATCGATCAGATAGTCGTTCGCCTTGTTGCGCAGCGGAATGTAATTCTCGTCGACCTCCGACATCACACCGTTGCCGCGGTCATAGCCGTCGCGCTCGGCCTGCGTCAGCGGGCGCTCCGGATTCCAGGCATAGGTGTAGATCCAGCAGCTCGTATCGTTCACCGGAATGAAACTCTGGCCGAAAATATTCTCACCCGGCATCGAACTCGGCGCATAGGCGTGAACCGGCATCAGGAATTGAGCGATCCGCCAGTAAATGTTGTCGGTTCCGGTGAGCCGTCCTCCGGCGACCGTGAGGCCGGCCTCGTGCGGACTGATCTTGATCACGGGACGCGGGTCTTCGGCAATCCATCGCATGTGATCGGTCGCGACCCGCGTCAGCGGATTCACAAAATGCTTCTTGATGTCGAGGATTTCGTTCTCTTCCTTTTCGAAGGAGAGATGCGCGAAGGTGAAATGCGCGGTGTCGATCGAGCCTTCCACCGCCTGCACCCAATTGCAGTCCTGCCATTTCTTCGAGACATAGCGGTGCGAGGCCGGTACCAGCGCCATTTCCAGATCAGGCAATTCGGGCACCTGATCCGCCGGACCCATATAGGCCCAGATCATGTCGCCCCATTCCCGCACCGGATAGGACTTGATGCGGATCAGGTCCTTGGCGTTGAGGTCGGGATAGGAGGTCGGCATGTCGACGCAGCGGCCATCGGTGTCGAACTTCCAGCCGTGATAGACGCAGCGGATGCCGCATTCCTCGTTGCGGCCGAGCCAGAGATTGGCGCCGCGATGCGGGCAATATTGATCGATGACGCCGACTACGCCACGGGTGTCGCGGAAGGCGAGCAGCTCCTCGCCCATGACGACAATCTTCTTCGGCGTGCCGTCGGCTTCGGGCAATTCTGCGGAGAGCAGCACGGGAATCCAGAAGCGCCGCAGCAATTCGCCCATGCCGGTGCCTGCACCGCTTTCGGTGAGGAATTTGTTGTCTTCGGCGCGGAGCATGGGGCGGCCTCCGGGTTGTTCTTGCTTTTGACCGAGATTGACGCAGGTGGAGCGAGGCGTCAATGTTTGCCCGCCTCGCGGGGACGTCCTTGTCACGTCAGGGCTTTGAGCCATAGACGACACAACGCTGCTGAATTAGCCTGCGGGGCGACCTTACGCCTGAGGAATTTCTGAAATTTTGGGGGTAGCAATGCTGACTCAACAAGATATTTCTGCCCACTACACGCATGGCAAATTGATTGCAGCGATCCGCAGCGGGATTGAATCTCTTGGCAAGACAACCGATTCCGTGACCGTCGATGATCTAGCTCCTGTTGATGAGTTTCATATCGGCGGCCGCCAGGCCTCCGAACATTTTCTCGAGCAACTCGATCTCACACCCGAAATGCACATTCTCGATGTCGGATGTGGTCTTGGCGGACCCGCGCGGTTTGTTGCCAGCCGGTATCGTTGCCGTGTGGATGGCATTGACCTGACCCCCGAATACGTCGAGACCGGACAGGAGATCTGCAAATGGGTCAGCCTCGCCGACCGCATTTCGCTGCATCAGGGCAGCGCATTGTCGATGCCGTTTGCGGACGGCACCTTTGACGGCGCCTATATGCTGCATGTCGGAATGAATATCGAAGACAAGGCCGGGCTCTGCCTTGAGGTGGGCCGCGTGTTGCGGCCGGGCTCGCTTTTCGGAATCTACGACGTAATGAAAACTGATGATGGCGAGCTGACTTTTCCTGTGCCATGGGCAACAACGCCTGAGTCTAGCGCGGTGGCAAAGCCCGAAAAGTACCGCAGCGCACTTGAAGCCGCCGGTTTTGTGGTGATTGCGGAACGCACCCGACGCGACTTTGCGCTGCAGTTCTTTGAGCAACTGCGTGCCAGAACCATGGCGGCAGGTGGTCCCCCGCCGCTTGGGCTTCATGTCCTGATGGGCAGGAACACGCCGGAAAAAGTGCAAAATATGACCCAGAACATAGCCAATGGCCGCATCGCACCGGTCGAACTGATCGCGCGAAAGGCTTAGGCCGGATTACACCGGCCGCTCCCCCTTCACCGTCACCCGCGTGCCTGACCTTGTGTGCGGCCAGTAGTCCCACATCGCGCGATGCTGGGCGCAGCGGTTGTCCCAGAAGGCGACCGCGTTTTCGGTCCAGCGGAAGCGGCACTGGAACAGTGGATTTTCCGCGTGCTGGTAGAGATAGGCCAGCATGGCGTCGCTCTCGTCGCGGGGGATGCCGACGATGAAGCGGGTGAAGCCGCGGTTGACGTAAAGCGCCTTCTTGCCCGTGACCGGATGGGTGCGCACCACGGGATGCTCGGCGCGCGGATATTCCACCCGGTCGGCGACGCCGTAATTGGCGTAGAGCCCGCGATAGGTCTGCTCGCCGTCGTGCAGCGCGGTCAGCCCGTCGAGATAGGCCTTCATGCGGTCCGACAGCGCCTCATAGGCAGCGTACATGTTGGCGAACAGCGTATCGCCGCCGCGCGGCGGGCATTGCCTGATGTAGAGAATCGATCCCATCGGCGGCTCGACGTCGCAGGAGACGTCGGTGTGCCAGCCCTCGCCATTGGCGCGCGGGGAATCCTTGTCGGCATAGATCTTCATCAGAGCGGGATCGCCCTCGTTGGGCGCCGCCGGGTGCACATGCAATTCGCCGAATTTGCGCCCGAACGCGAGATGCTGCTGCGGCGTGATGTGCTGGTCGCGGAAGAAGATCACGAGGTTTTCGGCGAACGCCCGGTGGATTTCGTCCATCTGCCGATTGGAACGCGCGTCGTCCGAGACGAGCTTGCCGATATCGACGCCGGAGATTTCCGCGCCGATGATCGGGGTGAGTTTTTCGACGCGGATGGTCTCGTAGGGATCGGTGTCGCCGGCGGTGTGCCTGTAACGAGGACCTTGCTTGCCGGACAGCGAAGACATCTGCGATTCTCCCAATCGTTCTTGATTGGGGCGCATCGTAGCCCGGATGGAGCGAAGCGCAATCCGGGATCGGTCCATCAGATTGCGACAGCGTCCCGGGTTTCGCTTCGCTCCACCCGGGCTACGGCCCTACTCCGCCGCTGTCGTCTCCGGCGCCTTGGCGCCCGCCCCATACCGCTGATCAATATAGTCGATCACCAGCGCCTTGAAGTCGGCGGCGATCGTCGGCCCGCGCAGGGTGCGGAACTTCTTGCCGTCGACGAACACGGGCGCGGCCGGCGCTTCGCCGGTGCCGGGCAAGGAGATGCCGATATTGGCGTGCTTGGATTCGCCGGGGCCGTTGACGATGCAGCCCATGACGGCGACGTTGAGCGTCTCGACGCCGGGATATTGCGTCTTCCAGCCCGGCATTTCCTCGCGGATGAAATCCTGGATCGAGCGCGCCAGTTCCTGGAACGTGGTCGAGGTGGTGCGGCCGCAGCCCGGGCATGCCGCGACCAGCGGCACGAAGGTGCGGAAGCCCATGGTCTGCAGCAGTTCCTGCGCAACCTGGACTTCCAGCGTGCGGTCGCCGCCGGGTTCGGGGGTGAGCGAAATGCGGATGGTGTCGCCGATGCCGTCCTGCAACAGGATGCCGAGCGCGGCCGACGACGCCACGATGCCCTTCGATCCCATGCCGGCTTCGGTGAGGCCGAGGTGGATCGCATAGTCCGAACGCGAGGCGAGCGTCTGATAGACCGCGATCAGGTCCTGCACGGCGGAAACCTTTGCCGACAGGATCATCTTGTTCTTGGGCATGCCGAGTTCTTGGGCGCGGGCGGCCGACAACAGCGCCGACTGCACCATCGCCTCGCGGGTCACCGCGCGGGCATCGCGCGGGTTCGCTGACGCGGTGTTTTCGTCCATCAGCTTGGTGAGCAATTCCTGGTCGAGCGAACCCCAATTGGCGCCGATGCGGACCGCTTTGTTGTTCTTGTTCGCGATCTCGATGATATCTGCGAATTGCGAGTCGCGCTTATTCTTGAAGCCGACATTGCCGGGATTGATGCGGTATTTGTCGAGCGCCTCAGCACAGGCCGGATATTCGGCGAGCAGCTTGTGGCCGATGTAATGGAAGTCGCCGATCAACGGCGTGGTGATGCCGCGCTTGCGCAGGCCGTCGCGGATGTGCGGGACGGCGGCAGCCGCCTCCTCGCGATCGACGGTGATGCGCACCATTTCCGATCCGGCGCGCGACAGTGCCGCGACCTGCGCGATCGTGCCGTCGACATCGGCGGTGTCGGTATTGGTCATCGACTGCACGACGATCGGCGCACCCCCGCCGACGGCAACATTGCCGACCATGACCTGGGTGGTTTTATGCCGGGCGCGGGGACCAGCGACGTCGTCTTGCGGAATTACTTCGGGCTTGTTCATGGGGCCTCGAATATCAGGTTTTGGTGACATTCACCAAGGGGGCGGCGAAAGGTCTGTGCGCCCCGTCACATGGGGATTTTTGCGTTGTATATTCAATAGCTTAAGCCGATGAAGGCGACCGGAAGCAGGCGGAAATACCGCTACGTCCGTTAACCGCTATATTGGACAGGAATCGCCGAATTGAAAGGGCGGGCGCGCTTCCCGGCCGCCTTTTCATGGCCCGATGCAGGCCCTAGCATCGGCTTGAAATGGCGGGAGGCCAACAAATGTCGGGGCGTAACGGGCTCATTTCTACGGCGGAACTCGCTGATATTCTGCACCAGGCCGATCTGCGCCTGTTCGACTGCACCACCTACCTCGAACCTGCGCCCGAAGGCAGTAGCCTGCCCTATCTCGCCGTACCCGGCCGGCACACGTTCGAGGCCGGGCACATTCCGGGCGCGGATTTTCTCGATCTGCAAAGCGAGTTTTCCGATCCCAATACGGAACTTCGCTTCATGATGCCGGATGTTGCGCATCTCGAGCGGGCGTTCGGCCGTCACGGTGTATCCAACGAAAGCCAGGTGGTGCTGTACAGCATCGGCACGCCGATGTGGGCGACGCGGTTCTGGTGGATGCTCCAGTCGCTCGGCTTCGAGAGCGCCGCGGTGCTCGACGGCGGGCTCGACAAATGGAAGCTCGAAGGCCGCCCGCTCGAAACCGGACCGGCGCAGGGATATAAGCCGGCAACGTTTACGGCCAAACCAAAGAACGGATTTTTCGTCGACAAACATGAAACGCTAGCCGCCACCGCCGAGCGAGGCACCGTCGTCGTCAATGCACTCGGCCCGCAGTTTCACAAGGGCCTTGAGCCCAGCCGCTACGGCCGGCCCGGCCGCGTTCCCGGCAGTTGCAACGTCTCGGCAGCCACATTGCTCGACCCAAAGACCAAGGCCTTCGTCCCGCTTGGCGAGGCCGAAGCAAAATTCAAGGCGCAGGGCATCACGAAAGACAAGCGCGTGGTCGCCTACTGCGGCGGCGGCATCTCGGCAACGATCGATCTCTTCCTGCTGCACCAGCTCGGCTACGACAACCTGACCCTCTACGATGGCTCGATGGGCGAATGGGCCAAGGACACGTCGCTGCCGATCGAGACGGGATAGGACACAAACTCCGCTCTCTCCACGTCATTGCGAGCGAAGCGAAGCAATCCATCCTTCCATGCGCGCTGAAAAATGGATTGTTTCGTCGCTACGCTTCCTTGCCCAAACGCTTCGCGTTTGTCGCAGGCAATGACGAGGTTGGCGGCGGATCCCGCCCCCATCACGCCGGCAGGTTCGGATCCGGCACGATCTTCGGATCCGGCTTGTTGACGAGATAGAGCCCGGCAATGACCAGCAGCGCGGCGACACCGAAGGCGATGGTCAGCGTATCATGCATGATGAAATAGCTGGCGGCGACGCCGAACAGCGGCGTAACGAAGGTGAACGCTGACAATTTGCTGGCGGAGTAGGTTTTGACCAATGCGAACCACAACAGGAACGTCAGACCCACCACCCAGAACGCCTGATAGGCCAGCAACGCCAGCGACAGCGGCCCGGGAACACGGGTGATGGTTTCGCCCGATATCCACGCAGCAAGGGCGAGAATCGGGATCGAGATCGCCACCTGATAGCCGAGCCCCTTTTCGGCGGGGGCCTTGATCAGCGCGGTGGTCTTGACGATCAGCGTCGTGGCCGCCCAGAGCGCACCACCGACGACGATCAGGAAATCGCCCAGCAAGACCTTCGCGTCGACATTGGTCTGGGGGACGCCGATCGCCAGCGCGACCCCGGCGAAACTCAGGGCCAGGCCGCCCCATTGCGGCGCTCGCAGCCGTTCGCCCAGAAAGACAAACGAGCCGAGCGCGACGAAGAACGGCGCCACATACAGAAACACCACCGCGCGCGACGCCGATGTCAGCAGCAAGCCGCGATAGATCAGCACGAATTCGATGCCGAAGATGGCGCCCGCAATCACGCCTGGCCACAGCGTGCCGTCACGCTCGAAGAATTTAACGCCGCGAAACCAGCCGATCACGAGCAGCACCGGCAACGCGCCGATGGAGCGGGCCAATGCCTGCAGCATCGGCGGCACGTCCGGCAACACCAGCTTCACCGCGATCTGGTTGAACCCCCAGCTGAGGCACAGCATCAGCATCAATGCGACAGCGCCCGGAGTGAGCGAACGCCCGGCCGAAGAAATCACTTTGTTCGACGACATCTATCCTCGTGGCCGGCTTGGCGCCGTGTTTTTGTTATTTTTGACAGTGAGCGCAGGTGCCGGCGATCTCGACGACGGAGAGCTTTGGCGCAAATCCGGAGGCGCGCGCCGCCGCATTGAGGCTTTGCGCCACGGGGGCCGCGGGAATTTCGCCGACGGAGCCGCAATGATCGCAGATCAGGAACGCTACCATCGAGGTCTCGTCGTGGTCATGCGCGCAGGCAAGGAACGCATTGCGGCTCTCGATCCGGTGGACCAGGCCGTTCTCCATCAAAAAATCGAGCGCGCGGTAGACCGTGATCGGCGCCGGCCGCGGCATCGATTTGGCGAGCTCGTCGATCACCTCATAGGCGCCGAGCGGGCGGTGGCTGGACAGCAGCGCCTGCAGCACCTGGCGCCGGATTGGCGTGAATTTCTGCGCCCGCCGCGCGCAAACCGCTTCCGCATGCGCCATCGCTTCCGCAGTGCAGCGGCCGTGATCGTGGTCGGGCGCGGGAAATGTCGGCTTCGTCAGGGTCATATCCGGCTTTTGTAGCAGTTTGAATGCCAATCCCAAAGCCCGGTCACCCGCCGGTTCCCAGCCATGTGCTGGAAGCGGATCAGGCCATTGTTAACTCGCCATGCAGAATTCATGAGCAAGCTTATCATATCACAAGCTTATGGAGGCTGAAACCATGCGCGGTTCCGTGGATATGAACTTCCTGTTTACGCTCGGCGAAGTGCAACGGATGGTGCGCGCCTACGCCGACCGGCAGGCGGCGCGCTACGGCATCACCCGCGCGCAATGGGCGGTTCTGGCCAAGGTCGAACGCAGCGAGGGTTTGAAGCAGTCGGAACTCGCCGAATTGATGGAGATGCAGCCGATCACGCTGACGCGGCTGATCGACAAGCTCTGCGACAATGGCTGGATCGAGCGCCGCGGCGACGAGAGCGACCGCCGCGTCAATCGCCTCTACCTGCGCAAGGCCGCGCGTCCCTTGCTCGGCAAGCTCGCCGGGCTTCGCTCCGAACTGACGGCCACCGCGCTCGACGGCATCAACCCCACCGATGCCCACCGCCTTCTGGACCAACTCGATCTGATCAAGGAGAACGTTCGCAACGCGATCCAGCATCCGGCGAACGAACCTCCGCGAAAGGAGCAGCGTTATGGCTGATCCCGTGCTCAAATTCCCGCCCGAGCAGAAGGGCAATCCCGCGACGCCGCGGCCGAAACTCGCGGCCGAGCCGCGTCGCCGGCTGATGGCCGGCATGCGCCGCTACCGCCGCTTCCTGCTGCTCGTGGTGTTGCCACTGGTGGCACTGGTGGCCGGCGTGACGTTCTATCTCAATGGCGGCCGCTACGTGACCACCGACGACGCCTATGTCGGCGCGCAGAAGGTGCTGATCACGCCCGATATCTCCGGCAAGATCGAGAAGGTCGTGGTGAAAGAGGGCCAGCAGGTTGGTCCAGGCGATGTGCTGTTCGAGATCGATCCCGTCCCGTTCCGCCTCGCCGTGGCACAGGCCAAAGCCAATCTCGCGCAGACTAAGGTCACCTATGACAATTTGATCGCCGACCTCAGGATCTACGGTCAGATGAGCGAGCTGTCGCAACAGGGCATGGACCTGAAGCGGCGTGACGTCGACCGCAAGTCTTCGCTGGTGAAGAACAATTTCGGCTCGCAGCTCGACCTCGACAATGCTTCTACCGCCCTCGTCACCGCCAGCGCCCAGTTCCAGTTGCTGCAACAGAAGATCGCCACCGCCAAGGCGCAACTGCTCGGCAATCCCGAACTGCCGCTCGACGAATTCCCGCCCTATGCCCAGGCCAAGGCGGCGCTCGATCAGGCCCAGCGCAATCTCGACCACACGGTGATGCGCGCGCCGATGGCGGGCATCGCCACGCAGGTCGAACAGATCCAGCTCGGCCGCTTCGTGATGGCGGGCGCGCCGGTGTTCAGCATCATCGACACCTCGAACCCCTGGGTCGACGCCAATCCGAAGGAATCCGATTTCACCTATGTCGCGGTCGGCCAGTCCGTCACGCTCGATGTCGATGCGTTCCCGAACCACCCGTTCAAGGGCACGGTCGGCTCGCTCTCGCCCGGCACCGGCGCGCAGTTCGCGATCCTGCCGCCGCAGAACGCGTCCGGCAATTTCGTCAAGGTAGTGCAGCGCGTGCCGGTGCGGATCTATTTCGACAAGAACGACAAGTTCGTCCGCAAGCTGAAGGCCGGCATGAGCGTCTACGCTACCATCGACACCAATCATCGCCGCTCGCTGTCCGCCCTGCTCGGCCTGTCGCCGGCGGTGGCGAACCAGGACCACGAATAACGTCATGACAACGGGCGCACCATCGGCTGCCGTTCCCGGCCTGCGCCGGAACATGGTGACGATCTGCGCCATGACGGCAACGATCATGCAGGCGCTGGATACGACCATCGCCAACGTCGCGCTGCCCTACATGCAGGGCACACTGTCGGCCTCACAAGACCAGATCAACTGGGTGCTGACCTCCTACATCGTCGCCGCCGCGATCATGACCGCGCCGGTGGGGTGGATCGCCAACCGCTTCGGCCGCAAGCGCATCTTCATCATCTGCTCGGCCGGCTTCACCATTGCCTCCGTGATGTGCGGGCTGGCGCAGGACATCGGCCAGATGGTGCTGTTCCGTCTGCTGCAGGGCGTGTTCGGGGCGGCGCTGGTGCCGCTGTCGCAGGCCGTCATGCTCGACTCCTATGCGTTGCATGAGCGCGCGAAAGCGATGGCGATCTGGGGCATGGGCGTGATGATGGGGCCGATCATGGGCCCGTCGCTCGGCGCCTGGCTGACCGAGACCTATTCCTGGCACTGGGTGTTCTTCGTCAACCTGCCGTTCGGCATCATCACCGTGCTCGGCCTCGTGATCTTCATGGACGAGACCAGGAAGGACGTCGCGCTGCGCTTCGACTGGTTCGGATTCACCGCGCTTGCGATCGCGATCGGCGCGCTGCAGCTCGCGCTCGACCGCGGCGAGCAGCTCGGCTGGCTGGAATCCAACGAGATCATCGCCGAGTTCATCATATCGGCGATCGGCTTCTACTACTTCCTTGCGCATTCCCTGACCACGCAGCATCCGTTTATCCAGTTCGCGCTGTTCAAGGACAAGAATTTCGTCGGCGGCTGCGTGTTCATGGCCGTGATGGGGCTGGTGCTGTTCTCGACCATGGCACTGTCGTCACCCTTCCTGCAGAACGTGATCGGCTATCCGATCATTACGGCAGGCCTGCTGTTGGCGAGCCGCGGCTGCGGCACCTTCGTGGCGATGATGCTGGTCGGCCGCCTGATGCGCCATATCGAGGCGCGGACGCTGATCGTCGCAGGCCTCAGCCTGACCGCGGCCTCGCTGTTCTACATGACCGGCTGGACCGACCAGACCGGCGTGACCGAGATCGTCATCATCAGCGTGGTCCAGGGCTTTGGCTTCGGCCTGGTGTTCGTGCCGCTTTCCACCGTGGCGTTCCTGACGCTGCCCAATCATCTGCGCACCGACGGCACCTCGATGCTGACCTTGATGCGCAACGTCGCAAGCTCGATCGGCATTTCGCTCGTGATCGCACAACTGACGCAGGGCACGCGCTACACCTACGCAGTCCTGTCGGAGCACATCAACCCGTTCAATCATGCCCTGCAGATGCCCGCGGTGCGCGGCATGATCGATCTCGCGACCGACCAGGGCCGCGCCATGGCGGATATGCTGGTCAAGGTGCAGGCGCAGATCATCGCGTTCTCGTACGACTACCAGATGGTGATGATCTTCACCGCCTGCGCGATCCCGCTCGCGATCATGATTGGCTCGACCAAGGCCACGCTGCGCGAGCAGTCAACCGCGCCGGATCATGCGGTGATGGAGTAAGGCTTGGTTGATGTACGCTTTTTCTCCGCATTGCGTGCCGAGCCGGTATTTTAGGTTTCGACCAATTCCCGGCTAAGAACCGTCCGCCAGGCGCTCGGATCCGTGCTCGCCTCCGGGCCGACCTCATAGGATTCATAAAGGCCATCCGCGGTTCTGTGTCCGGCCGCCTTGATCGTCCCCATGAATTCGCCCCAGGCGCTGCCGAGGCCTTCGTAGCCGCCATGATAGGTAGTCTGGACAATCTTCATGGCGGACCACTGCCCTGGTTTCACGCGATTTACCGGCGCGACGGGCGTGGCGACCGGCAGGCATATCTCGAAATCGAAGATCTCACCGGGGTTGCGAAGATGGTGGGTGAACCAAGGACCGAGGATCGCAACGTTCTGCGCGGCGACGGCGGCCTTTAGTTCAGCAAGGCCGGGTCCCATGACCTTGCGAATGTCTTCGCGCGGAACCTTGATCGGAATCAAGGCCGTGAGCAGCGGCCTGGTTTGAAGGACGCGAAGCGGTTCGATCACAGCTGGTCTCCAGATTTGAGGTGGTAGCGAACGAGCGTCCTCGCGCGTTCCACTCGGCTGACGTAGAGCGCGGTGCATGCGTCGCTGATGGGACACGGCTTATGATTTGAGAGTTGTCTCAAGCCGCGCGTAGCTCGCTTCCATTCCATGCTCCATGCCGGTCGACAGCATGGCGGCCCGCGTCGCGGCATCGGGCAAGGTCATCCGCATGGTCATCAATGTGCCGGTCCCGTCCGGCGCGAAGGTCGTTTCGACGTGATTGTCCGGCGTGGCATCCGGCATGTGCATCCGCTCGACATGAACGAGCCGGCTGAATGGCACCAGTTCGAGATACTCACCGGTCAGATAAAATCCGCCGCCTTCGCCGTTCGTCCACTCGTAGCGGATCTTGCCGCCCGGTCGCGCCTCGTTGATGCAAACCGGCATTGTCCAGCCGTCTGGGCCCAGCAGCCACTTCTGGATCAGCGCTGGCTCGGTATGCGCGCGATACACCGCTTCCGGCGCGGCGGCGAAATGCCTGGTAACAACGACATGGCGGTCGCCTTCGGTCTTCAGCGTCATCTTGCTCATAGGGTTTGCCTTTCACTCTTCGGTTTTCATGCCGGCCAGAACGTCGTCGAGCCGGTTGTAATTCGCGGACAGGGCGTGCCGGAGCATCGCAAGCCATTGGTCGATCTCGTTGACCGCTGCCGGCGCCAGCCGGCACGGCCGCTTCGTGCCTTCGACGCGGCGGATAATCAGCCCTGCACCCTCGAGAACCTTGAGATGGCGGGAGATGGCGGGCTGCGTCATCTCGAACGGCTCGACCAGTTCCATGACGGTGGCCTCACCCAACGCGAGGCGTGCCAGAATCGCCCGGCGTGTCGGGTCGGCCAGCGCGGAAAAGGCGGCATCGAGTTTCGACATCGTACATCTCATACCAGTTATATAACAGATAAGTTATATAACTGGTATCTTATTGTCAAGTCGATGCGACGGCGGTCCCCGCTCGCGCCGGGCCGCTCGGAGGAGCGGTGCTTCCAGGTGCAATCGGCGATGCGCGCATTGAGCGCGAAGATGCCTTGATAGATTTCCGGATGAGGCAGCCGAAGTCGGGTTAGGCCGGTGGCCTGCCCTGCTTGGCTTGCAGGCTCAACCACATGCCGCCGAGCGACAGCGCGCCACCGATCAGATGAATCACGGTCGGCGCCTCGCCGAGAAAGAGGATCGACAGCACCGCACTGACGATCGGTCCGAGATAGAGGCTTAGCGAAGTCGACACCGCACCGAATTTCGAGCCGAGATAGGCATAGGCCGAATAGGCAAAAAGCCCGGGCACCAACCCTGCGAAGAGATAGACCAGCGCTGCACGCCCGCTGAAGGCGGCGGCAGGCGCGGACCACATTTCATGGATCGCGAAAGGCAGCGAGAACAGCGCACCTGCTGCCGCGAACAGGCCGATCCGCGCCAGAAAGCCCACACCGCTGCCCACACGGTTTTGCAGCAGGGTGTATCCCGCCCAACCCAGCATCGCCATCAGTGCGAGCAGATCGCCGGTCACCACGCCGGCTCCAACGGCGGCTTGTCCCTTGGTAATGATCAGCGCCGCGCCCGCCAGCGAGAGCAGCATGCCGATGACCTGGCTTCGATGGATCGCTTCCTGGCCCGATATGAAAGAGAACAGTAGCACCGCTAGCGGCGCGAGCGCCATGATCAGAGCCAGGTTGATCGCCGTGGTCGTGACGCCAGCGAGATAGACCGGGCCGCCGCAGACGAACATGCCGAGAAAACCTGCCGCGACGATGCCGAGCGTCTGCCGATGCAGCACGCCGGGCTTTTCCCGCAATGCCATCACCACGGCCGGCAACAGCCCAAGCGCAACGATGCTCCAGCGAAAGAACGCGATCGAGAATGGCGGCACGCTTCCGGCCACGCCGCGCGCCAGGATCATGTTGGAGACCTGCGCCGTTGCCACCAGCAGAAAGCCGAGCAGGCCCAACACTTCTCGCGCTCTATTGGCGGCTTCCTTGGATTCGATCATGGGTAATCCGGTGGTTCCGCCCCTACGGACGACACGATCCTAACTCGTCAGCTTACGCACAGCTATAGCTCGAAGTTTGCTTCGCATCCCCGCAATTCCACGTCGTCCATCATAAGCGTCAAGTTGCTCATCGGACTGTCAACCGAATCCGAGGTAGTTACCTCGCCGCCGCGACGATGCGCCTCGCCGCTTCTAGCGCGCGCCGGGCCCGCGCCTCCGCACCCACCGTCCGCGCGAGCGTCGCGGTCGGGACCTCGATGCTGATGGCGATATCCGGCGGCATGGCTCGCGTCAGCGAAACCAGATCGAGACCACCCTCTCCGGGAAACATCCGCGCATTTCGAGCGGCGTGCATCATTTCCTCTGATGTCGCCGGCCGTTCGGCCGGCGCGTCGCATAATTGCCAATAGTGAAGCTTGCCGGCGGGGATGGCTGCGATGTCGCCGACCGAGCTTTGCGACCGGTCGAAATGCAGGGCATCCACCAGAACCCCGCCATTTGCTTGCGCAACCTGTTCGACAATTCGCATTGCAGTCTTGAGATCCGGCACGCTGGTCCACGGCATGAACTCGAGATCGGCGGTTAATCCATAGGGCGCCGCAGCCTCGCAAAAACCGGCAAAGCGATCCGCAAACCGGTCTAGGTCGGGATCGTATGCCGCGACCAGAACATGCTTGGCGCGAAGGCGCGCACCGGCCTCGAAGAACGCCGAGAACGCCGCGATTTCCGTTTCCGGCCGGATGGCGACCACTTCCAGGTCCGCGACGGTCACGCCGGTCGCATCCAGCCGCTCGATGGTTTCGCGCAATGCCGCGTGATCCTCCATTAACGGATAGGCGACGCCTCCGGGCATCGCGGGCAGAAGCCGGAGTCCAACATGGCCGTAACCGCAGGCGGCGGCGACATCGATCAATTCCGGCGGTGCAAGTTCGAGCGCGGTCAGCGCAGCAAGGGAGAACGACGGCATCATTCGACACTCATGATGCGAACATCGAGCGCACCGGACACGGCGATATAGGCAAACGCGATCGCCGGTCCGAGCGTGATGCCCGGTCCGGGGTAAGTTCCGCCCATGACCGACTGCATGTCATTTCCGCAAGCGTAGAGGCCGGCAATGGGCTGATTGCCGGCATCGAGAACGCGGGCAACCTCGTCCGTGACAAGTCCGGAGGAGGTGCCGATATCGGAAGGATAAAGCCGGACCGCGTAGAAGGGGGCCGTCGCGATGGGGCCAAGATTGGGATTGGCCCCGCCGGCAGACGCATCGCCGTTGTGATTTTGATACACCGTGCTTCCCCTGCCAAATTCAGGATCACGACCAGTTTGCGCATACAGGTTCATCCTGTCGACCGTCTCACGCAATTGACCGGGATCGATGTTCAATCGCAGCGCAAGCTGCTCGATGGTGTCGGCAGCGACGAGATAGCCGTCGGCGACAGCGGCTCTCGCGCCCCAGCCACCGGGCCGCACCATGCCAAGACCATACTTCCGGACTGAAACCGCATCTGCGATCAGAAACGCCGGAATGGCCGATTGTCCCTTTGCCAACATCTCCAGCGCAAACTGGTGATAGGAGATCGCTTCGTTGACGAACCGGCGCCCGTTGCTGTCGACAACCAGCGTCCCCGGTTTGGCACGGTCGAGCACGAAGTGCGGAAAGACCGCTTGTGATCCGTCGCGCCGCCGCCGGATCGATGCGGGCGCCCAGAATGCGGCGCTGACATCGCGCCCGCTGAGCCGCGCACCGATCTCGAGGGCCTTGTCCTGCGCGTCGCCGCTCGAGCCCGGCGCAACGGACGACCAGCCGGCTTCCGTTCCAAGCGCGGCGGGGCGCCGCCTGGCATGGCGGTTGAACCCACCTCCCGCCAGAATCAGCGCGGCGTTGACGCCGATCTCGCGCGACACTCCATCCGAGATCAAACTCGCGGCGGTAACGGGACCGTCGGGCTCCCGGATGATCTTCGCGAGCGACGCACCCGTCAGGATATCCACATCCTGACGTATCAATGAATGCAGAAGCCGGCCGATCAGCGCATTACCCATCACGAGCCGCGTGCCCCTGCCATGGCTCGCTTTGTCGCGCGCGTAGCGCGCAAAGAGCTTGGCGGAGTGCCACAACGATCTGACGGACCTCGTCGATGACAAGAGATGAGCGATATCGGTTCTGTCGACCATCATCCCGCCAAGCAGCGTGAACTCCGGCAGTGGCGGACGAACCAGCTTGAACGCCTCGCCAAGCAACCGCCCGTCGAACGGCAACGGCTCCAGCGCGCGCCCGGCCAGCACCGCGCCCTCAAGCTCCGAGCGATAGTCGGGATGACGAACATAGGCCCGCAATTTCACTTCGGAATGATTTTCCAGAACCTCGATTGCCGCGGGACCAGCCTTCAGGAAGGCTGCGCGCAGCGCAACGTCGGCATGGTTTCCGACGATCTGCTGCAGATATTTTTCGACGTTCGCCGCGCTATCGGTCGCACCGACCGCCGACGCATGGCGCGTATTGGGGATCCAGATCGATCCCGCCGACAGCGCGGAGGTACCGCCGACAAATCCGGTCTTCTCGACCAGCAGCGTTTTAGCGCCGCGAATGGCGGAAAAAAGCGCGGCCGACATGCCGGCGGCGCCGGCGCCGATCACGACGACGTCGTAACCGGGCGAGACCTCGGATAATCCACGGCGGCGCAAGGACAGCTACCGGCAGCTATAGCTCGAAGCCTGCTTTGCATCCCCATTGCCGTTCCACGTCGTCCGCAGCGGATAGACGCAGACGGGATAGCTGACGCTGTTGTCGCGCGACGTCAGCATGACTTCACCGGGCGCCGTGCCCTTCTCGACCCAATCCACCAGTGCCGTGAAGAACTGGTCCTGTTCGCGCGTCGGCGTCTGGTTGGTGTTACCAGGCAGCTTCGGCAGCGGCACGGTGTCGTTCTTGCCGCCAACTGTGTAGGCCCGGCCCTGCGAGGAGTGCGCTGAACCCGGCAGGAGGTACATCCGCATGAACTTCTGCACCTCGGCGTGCCCGCCCATCGCCGCCGCCACGCGCTCGTGATAATTGATGTTGCCGGCCGGCGGGATCGCATCGTCGACCAGGCCGCTGTAAACGACGACCTTGCGGCCGAGATCGCGCAGCTTCCCGAGATCGGCCTTGTCCGTGATGAGGTCGCTGAACAGCGTCGGCTGCAATGCGACGCCCTTGTTCACGGCGTCGGCGAGCCCGGCGTAATCGAGTTCACGCCATTTATTGCGCACGTCAGACGAACCATTTGCGATCGGATCGCTCGATGAGGTGCTGGAGTCGGGGGCATAGCTGACGTCCTGCAACGCCAACGCGACGCCGAGGGAAGCGGCATTCGTGATTTGAGTGCCGACGGCGGTGCCCTTGGTGAAGGTCCACCAGAGCTGGTTCCTGCCGAGCGACTTGCCGGATCGCGCGTCGGGGCTCTGCGCGGCGTCAAAGCTTCCATCGCTGGTGGCGCCGAACCAGATTCGGTTCAGCGCATTCGCTTCCTTCAAATTCATGCAGGTTGCCGAGTCGTTATTCTTGCCGGACACGCCTTCGCCGGCCACGCCTGCACACAATATGTCAGCATCGCGCGCCGGATTGTAATCGCAGGTGAAGGGATCGAGCAGGAACCCGAGACCCGCCTTGTCGCAGACGGCGACCGCGCGCTTGCTGGCGGCAGCGACCCTGGTGGCAAAGGCTGCAGCCTCCGGCTTATTCGCCGCGGTGAAGCCGAGCTCGGTCTTCATCACGATCTGCGGATACAGTCCCGCCGTGCCGAACTTCGCGATGTTCAGCGCCGGCTGGGCGATCATGTAGCCGTCGTAGAGTTCCGGATATTCCTGTGCGATCTTCATGCCCTGCCGGCCGCCCTGCGAATGGCCGTCATAGTAGGTAAATTTCGGCGCCTTGCCGTAATAGAGGCTGACCAGCGCCTTGGTCTTGACGGCCTGCTCCACCATGGCGCGCACCGAGAAGTCGCGAAGCGACTCGGTATTGACCTTGCCGTCCGAGAGAAACGTGAACGAGCCATCCTGGTACCAGGGCTGTCCTGCGTCCGTGGTGCCCGAGGCATATCCGATGTTGGCGTTGACGATGGCCGGGACCTTGCTGCCGATCTTGTCCGCATGGCGATGACCGCCGCCAACCCATCCGCCGCCGCCATAGTTGCGGATGCGCTCGTTCCAGTTGGCCTGCGTCGGCAGCCAGACCTCGATGCCGATGCCTTCCGAATAGGAGCGCGCAGTCCTGTCCTTCTCCGCCGTGGCGCCGGGGCCGACCAGCAATTTGACCAGGCACAGATCGGCCGCCGCCGTGATGGGCTGCTGCGCGTCGGGCGCCTTCAGCTCCTCACCCTTTTTCACCAGCCGAACCGCGACGACCTTTGTGTCGGCGTCGGGACGAAAGGCCGACTTGATGCCGTCATCGCAAGGCAGCGGATCGGCCAGCGCCGGCGTCAAATAGGCGCAAGCCGCGAGCAGCAATGCCGCGCAAATACCCTTCCCTTTGATTGACATCGTCTCGCTCCCCAGTCTTGTTTTCCAGTTCGAATAGTCATGCCTTGGGCATGGTCAGCGGCCGCGATTCCCGGGTCTGGGCCGCGAGCCTGATCGCGGCGTTGGCAGCGCCGAAGCCGTGATAGTCACGCCGCTCGACGATCTCGAAGAAGAACCGCTCGTCGAAGGCGTGGGTATAGACCTGGAAGAATTCGCCATCGCCTTCGCGGTCGTAGAGGATCTGGTTGTCGCGAAGCGCTGCCATCGTCGCGGCGTCGAGGCCGTATTTGGCTTCGATGTCGTCGTAGTAATTATCGGGAATTTTCAGGAAGTCCGCACCGCGCGAGCGCATGTCGGCAACCGCCGCGAAGATATCGCGGCAGGAGAACGCGACGTGTTGGACGCCGGAGCCGAAGAATTCATGGATGAAGCGGGCCGATAGCGTGCGCGTCGCAGACGAGCCGTTCAGGACCATGCGCAGGTTTTCGTTACCGTTGATCAGCGCCTGGCTCTGTACGAGGCCGACCGGATCGGCGATCTCCATCTGCGGCAGGCGCTCCAGATCGAGAATGCCGGTGTAGAACAACAGCCACGACAGCATCTCGTCATACGGCATCGACTGCGAGATGTGATCGACGGCATCGAGCCGATCGCTGGCCGCATCGCTGCGCAACGGCTCGAAATCGAGGTCCCAGTTCTTGCCGGCCTCCTCCAGGAAATACAGCAGGCTGCCGCCGACGCCGCGGATCGCGGGAATTTCGAGTTCGCCCGGCCCGACCGGCTGATAGAAAGTCCGCGCCTGCAACGCCTCCGCCCGCGCCATGGTGCTGGCGGCGTCATCGACGTCGACGGCGACGGCGCAGACGCCGGGGCCATGCGCGACAAAGTGCGAATGAGCGAAGCCATCAGGTTCGCAATTGATCACCAACTCGATATGGCCCTGGGACCAGCGTTCGACGTCCTTGCTGCGATGGGCGCCGGTCTTGCGAAAACCGAGTTGTCCGAACAGCACGGCTAGGTCACGGGCCTTTTCTTCGCTGAGAGCAAACTCAATGAAGCCGACACCGCGGCTGCGCGCTTTCGGCTGTAGTGACATGGCCGGCGCGCCCGACACCGCGCCGCGGACGTCGTCTTCAAGCAAGATCAGCGAGCGGAGCCCATCGGTCGCGGTGCGGACCGCGGAGCCTGCGCGAAACTGGTCGTTGAATATTTCCAGCGACAGCGGACCGGCATAGCCGGTGGCGAGCACGGCTTCCACGAACTGCGCGACCGGCAGATCGCCCTGTCCCGGGAAGCAGCGGAAGTGCCGGCTCCAGGACAGCACGTCAAGGCCGAGTTTTGGCGCGTCGGCCAGTTGCACCAGGAAGATCCTGTCGGCGGGGATCGATTGAATCGGCAGCGTCGGAAACGACGGCGCCAGCGCGTGAAAACTGTCGAGAATGATTCCGATCGATTTGTAATCGGCCCGCCGCACGATTTCCCAAGCGTCGCGGTAATCGTTGACGTGAAGCCCCCAGGCGAGCGCCTCATAGCCAACGCGCAGGCCTCGCGTGGCGGCGCGTTCGCCCAGTTCGCGGAAATCGGCGGCCGCACGGTCGATACCGCCGAGCGAGGCCGGCGAGATATTGCTGCAGATCAGCATCAAATCGGTCTGCAGTTCCTGCATCAGGTCGAACTTGCGCTCGGCGCGCGCAAAGTTGCGGGTGCGCTGCGACTCCGGCATGCCCTCGAAGTCGCGGAATGGCTGGAACGCGCAGATCGAAAGCCCGAGATCCCGGCACATCTGGCCGACGTCGCGCGGGCTGCCGCTGAACGACAGCAAATCGTTCTCGAATATCTCGACGGCATCGAAGCCGGCCGCGGCGATCGCGCGGAGCTTTTCATCAAGTGCGCCGCTGAGCGAAACGGTGGCGATCGAGCGCTTGTTCATGCGGCCGTCTCCGTCATGGCGCCGCCCAGGAACAATTGCCCGATGCGGGGATCGTTCAGCACGCGTTGCGCGGTGTCGACAAGCCGGGTCTGGCCGAGTTCGAGCACGATGCCGTAATCGGAAATCTCCAGCGCCGAACGGGCATTCTGTTCGATCATCAGGATCGACACGCCGCGGTCGCGCAAATCTTTCAGAATGTTGAAGGTCTGCTGCACCATCAGCGGAGACAGCCCGATCGAAGGCTCATCGATCAGCACCAGCTGCGGATTGAGCAGCAGGCCGCGGGCGACTTCGAGCTGCTTCTGCTCGCCGCCGGACAGCGTGGACGCCTGCTGCGCTGCCCTCTTGCGCAGCGCCGGGAACTTATCGAGCGCGGCTTCGATTCGGGCAGGCAGATCGGTGATGTCTTTGCCCGCGACGACGGCGCCGAGCTGGATGTTGTCCCGCACCGACAGTTCCGGAAAGATGTTGCGGCCCTGCGGCACATAGCAAATTCCCGAGGTGAGCAATTCGCGCTGGCTCAGCCCGGTGATGTCGCGCCCTTTGAATACGACCCTGCCTTCGCGCAGCTTCAAAAGGCCGAAGATCGCCTTGAACACGGTGGATTTTCCGGCACCGTTCGGGCCGATCACGGTGGTGATGGAGCCCGCGGGCACCGAGAAGGTGGTGCCGTTGAGGATCGTCATCTTGCCGTAGCCGCCGACGAGACCTTGAACCTCGAGGATAGGGTCGCTCATGGGCTGTTCCTCTAGTGGCCGAGATAGGCTTCGATGACGGCGGGATTGGCGCGCACTTCCGCCGGCGTGCCCATCGCCAGCAGCCTGCCTTCCGCCATCACCATGACGCGGGTACACAGCGACATCACGAATTCCATGTTGTGCTCGATCACGACAAAGGTGGCGCGCTTCTCGCGGTTGATCGCCGCCAGCCGTTCCTTGAGGTCGCCGAGCATGGTGAGGTTGACGCCGCCGGCAGGTTCATCGAGCAGCACCAGCCGCGGCCCGCCCATGAACGCCATCGCGGCATCAAGCAGCTTTTGCTGGCCATAGGACAGGCCGCCGGCGGCTTCGGTGGCGAGATGATCGAGCTTGAAGAAGCCGATCATCTGGTCGGCCGCCGCTGATAATCCGGCGTCAGAAGGACCGAGCAGCCGCGACATCATGTTGCCCTGATGTTCCTGCCCGGCGAGGATCAGGTTCTCGCGCACCGATAGTTTCGGGAACACCTGCAGAAGCTGGAAGGTGCGGCTGACGCCGAGACGATTCAATTCGGACGGCCGCAACCCGGTCACGACCTTGCCGTCGACCTTGACCTCGCCACCGGTCGGCGTGAGCTGACCGAGGATGCAGTTGAACAGCGTGGACTTGCCGCAACCGTTCGGGCCGATCAGGCCGAGGATCTCGCCCTCCTGCACGTCGAAGCTGACGCCATCGACGGCCTTGATGCCGCCGAAGCTCTTCTTGATGTCGCTGACTTCGAGGACTGCGGTCATGGCGCCGTCTCCAGCCGGGATTTGGCGACCGCGCGGAGCGCCGACGCCGCCTTGGTGCGGCGTTCGGCCAGATAGCGGTCGAGGATACCGAGGATGCCGGTCGGCGAATAGATCAGGAGCAGCATCACCGCGACCGCATACAGCATCAGGTAATAGCCGTGCGTGAAGCGCAGCCATTCCGGCAGGAGCACCGCGATCATGGCGCCGAGGAACGGCCCGAAGAAGAATCCGGAGCCGCCGACAATCACCATCATCAACAGATCGAGCGAGAGCGAAAGGTTGAAGGGAACGGGATCGATGTACTGCGTCAGCGGGGCATAGAGCGTACCGGCGACGCCGCCGAGCGCCGATCCGATCGCGAACGCCATCAGCGTATAGCGCCGCGTGTCGATGCCGAGGGAGAGCGCCCGCACCGGATTTTCGCGCAGCGCTACAAAGGCACGGCCCCAGGGCGAGCGGATCAGCCACCACATCGCCAACGATACGAGCGCAAGCGAGCCGAGGCAGAAATAATAGAACGGCAACGGGCGGTTGGTGGCGAAGCCCATAACATTGGGCCGCGGAATGTTGGAGATGCCGTAGATGCCCTTGGTGAGCCAGTCCTCGTTGCGGAACACCAGGAACGCCAGCGTCGAGAACGCCAGCGTCACGAAGGCAAGGTAGTGGTGCTGCACGCGCAGCGCCGGATAGCCCAGGATCCAGCCGATGGCGAAGCACAGCACGATGGCAACGCCAAGTGCTGCGATCAGCGGCATGCCCTGCGAGGTCATGATCGCCGCCGCATAGGCGCCGATGCCGACGAACGCGCCCTGCGCCAGCGAGACCTGGCCGGCGTAACCGAGCGTCAGATTGAGCCCCATCGCGGCGATCGTCATCACCGCCCACTGGCTC
This sequence comes from Bradyrhizobium algeriense, assembly GCF_003062295.1. GTDB lineage: Bacteria > Pseudomonadota > Alphaproteobacteria > Rhizobiales > Xanthobacteraceae > Bradyrhizobium > Bradyrhizobium algeriense. The sequence goes on from NZ_PYCN01000001.1 coordinate 612,995, forward strand.
AGGATGTAGAGGCCATAGCGGTTGAAATTCATCGGCACGATAATCAGCGCCGCGATGACGGCGATGCCGACCGCGATGCGCAGATATTTTCCCGTTGCGGTCATACCGTGCGCTCCTCGGGCCGGCCGAGCAGGCCTTGCGGGCGGAACAGGATGATGACGATCAGGAGGATCAGAGGCACGGCGGCGCGGTACTGCGTCGATACATAGGCGGCGGCGAGATTGTCCACTACGCCAATCAAAAGCCCGCCAGCGATGGCGCCGCGCACCTGGTTGAAGCCGCCGACGATCGCCGCGATGAACGCGGCCTGCCCGAGTACTTCGCCGGAGGAGAATTTCGCCAGATAGATCGGCGTGATCAGCAGTGAGGCCAGCGCTACCAGAAACGCATTGATCAGGAAGGTGAACAGGATCATGCGTTCGACCGGCACGCCGATGATGCGGGCGACCGTCGGATTCTGCGCGGTCGCCTGCATCTGATGGCCGATCGAGGTGCGGTTCAGGAGCATGGTCAATCCGATCACCACCGCGATCGCGAGCGCGAGCACGCCGAGGCTCTGCAACGAGACCACCCGGCCAAGGATCGAGACATCACCGGCCGGCACGATGGAGGGGAATGGCGACGCCTCGGCGCTGAAGAACTGCTTCACCGCCTCTTTCATGCCGATCGCCAGCGCCATGGTCGCAATCGCCAGCGGCAGCACGCCGTGCCGCAGCATCGGATCGACCAGCAGCAGCTTGAAGCCGAGCCCGAGCAGCAGCAGCGACAGCAGGATGCCGAGGATGATAGCGAGCCAGAACGGCGCACCCGCATTCATCACCGCCAGCATCAGGAACGCCGGCAGCATCACGAATTCGCCCTGCGCGAAATTGATGGTTTGCGACGTCTGCCACAGCAGCGTGAAACCGACTGCGACGAGGGCATAGATCGCCCCGGTCGCAAGGCCCGCCACGAGCAGATCGAGCAGATTGGACATGCTCCTCCCCTCACCCGTCACATGCGGACGGCGTCAATCATTTTCACCATGCTGATCTCGGGGGCGCACGATCGCGCGCACGCCCCGTCGCGGCTCAGTTCAGTTTCGGCAGCACCTGCTTGACGACCTGCTTGCCGTCGACGATCTCGACCAGGAATCCCTGGCGATCGATGTCGCCCTTCTCGTCGAAGGTGACATCCATCAGGATGCCGGGCTCGCTCGCGGCCTTGATGGTGAGACCGTGCAGATTGTCGGCGAACTTTTTGGCGTCGACCTTGCCCATCTTCTCGGTGGTCGCCTTGATCATGTAGATCGCGAGGTAGCCCTTCAGCCCGTTATGATCGGGGACGTAATTGTACTTCTTGACGAACTTTTCCCGGAAGGCCTTGACCAGATCGACCGGCGCATCGGTGGTGAGGCCGACATGGCCGCGCGCGCCGTTGGCGGCATCGCCGGCGAGTTCGACGACCTTCTGGCCGACCAGCGTCGTCTCGCCCATCAACGGCACTGATATCGCCTGGCGCTTCAGCTCTTTGAGCATCCGCGCGCTCTCTTCCTCGTTGACATAGACGAACACCGCGTCCGGCGCGGCGGCCTTGATCTTGCTGACGTCGGCGGCAAAGTCGGCTTGACCGGCTTCCGTGGAAATGTCGGCGGCGACCTTGATGTTGTACTTGGCGAATTCCTTGGTGATGACGTCGCGGCCGCCTTTGCCGAAGTCGTTGTTGACCCAGACGATCGCGACCGATTTCGCCTTCAGCTCGTCGTTGATGTATTTGGCGACCTTCGGCATCGAAGATTGCTGGCCGAACGAGGTGCGGAACAGAAACTTGTTGCCGCCCTGCGTCAGTTCGGCGGCCTCGCCACCCATGATCTGGGTGATGCCGGCTTCGGCGGCGAGCGGCGAAGTGACCTTGACGGAGCCGGAATAGCCGGGTCCGAGCAGCACGTAGGGCTCGTTGTCGAGCGCCTTCTGCACCTGCGCGCGTGCGACGCCGGGATTCGACTGCGAATCCGCATGCGTGACTTCCAGCTTGCGGCCGAGCAGCCCACCCTTGGCGTTGATCTCCTCGATCGCAAGGTCGATGCCGTTTTTCCAGTTGTTGCCGACGGTGGCCCCGCCGCCGGACAGTTCGGCGACGTTGGCGAGCTTGATTGGCGCCCCTTGCGCGAACGCGGCTGCGGCCGACACGGTGGCAAGCAGGAGCCCAGCGAAAATTCGAGATCTCATTTCCATCCCCTCTTCTCGTTACAACAAGCGACCTTGTGACCGGTCGCGTTCTTTGATTTGAGCATGATCTTTTCGGAAAACCGGTGCCCACTTTTCCGGATCATGCTCTAAGCTGCGTTCACTTTAGCGTAGCGTTTGGCCATGACGGCGTCGAATGCATTTCCCATCTCGACGGCCGATGGCTTCAATCCCGTGAACAGTTCGAATGCGTCCGCGGCCTGATAGATCGCAAGCTCGCGCCCGGTCATGACCTCGGCACCCTCAGCCTTTGCGGCGTTCAACAGCGGCGTCCAGAGCGGCGTATAGACCGCGTCGGCGACCCACACGCCCTTATGCAGCAGAGCATCCGGGATGGGCGTGCCACGGTTCGGCAGCATGCCGACCGGCGAGCCGTTGACGACCCCGGTGGCGCCGCTCATCGCATCCTCGACGCTGCCGGCAACACTTGTTTTGCCGCGTTTCCCGATCTGGGCGGCGAGTTGCGTAGCCTTGGCGCGGTCGGTGTCGAAGATCCTGATCTCGGCGACACCAAGCCCGGCCAACGCAAAGGTAATCGCCTTGCCGACGCCGCCTGCGCCGATCACGGCAACCGAGCTCTGTGCGGGATCACGGACGAGCTCGGTGATCGCCCGGGCAAATCCTGTCGCGTCGGTGTTATGTCCGATCAGCCGGCCATCGCGGACCACGACGGTGTTGACCGCACCGATCGCCTGCGCACCCGGCGACAATTCATCGAGCAGGGAGACCACCGCCTCCTTGTACGGAAAGGTGACGTTGACGCCCGCAAAGCCCAGACGGCGCACGCCATCGAGCAGCAGCCGCAATTCTTCGCGGCCAGCGCCCGCGACTTCGATCAATTGGTAGTGGCAATGTGCGCCGAGCGCCTCTGCGGCCCACTCATGCATCGCCGGCGACGCCGAATGCGCGATCGGCGCGCCGATCAGGCCGGTGAGAAAGCGGCGATCGGCTGGAGCGAGCGGTCGGGCGGCAGGGCTCATGATCTCGTCATCGGCGCAATGCGCGTTGGCGGCAGCGGTCGGTTCGGGATAGGTCCCGATCCGCCCAGACGATAGCGCTTTGCCGACCTAACACAATTACCCATTTATGCCGTATAGATAACATCATGTTATTTCTTCCGCGGCCTGGAATCGGACTTCCGCGGCGCCGCCTTGCCCGGTCCCACCGCCCGCATTTCCGAGCGCAGGCATTCGATGAAATGCTCGATGTGAAGCGACAGCGGTGCACCGCGCTTCACCGCAATGTAGGTGTCGAACCTGGTCGGCTCGACGATTTTCAACAATTCGACACCGGGATAACCGCCATGAGCGACGGTGAACTGGTCGATCACGGCAATGCCTAGACCGGCCTTGACCAGCGCGCACACGGTGGTGCCGAAACGCGCGCGGATGGTGATGTCGTAGTCGAGTTTGTTGCGCGCAAATATCTCCGCCATGATCCTTCCATAGGGATCGTTGGGATCGATGCCGATCAGGGGATAGCGGATGATCTCCGCGGCCGAGACCTGCTTGCATCCGGCAAGTTCATGCCCCGCCGGCACGATGCAGAACAACTCGCCCGACGCCAGCGGCAGGAAGTCGAGGCCGGGATGCTCGAGCCGATAACTCATGGCGACGCAATCGCCACGTCCCAGCAGCAGATAATCGACGGCCTCCTCGATCTTGAGGATGTTGATGTCGATCCGCAGTTCCGGATAGCGGCGCCGCACCCGCTCGATCGCGCGCGGCACCATGACCTGCGAGATGCTGGGCACGGAGCCGATACGCAGTTCGGACAGATCGCCGCGTCCGATCTTGGAAATGATCTCGGAGAGATCATCCATCTTCTCGTAGACGCCGTTGATCTGCTCGAAGATGTTGCGGGCTTCCGCCGTCGGGAAATAGCGCCCGTTCTGGCGCTGGAAGAAGCGAACGCCCAGCGACTTCTCGGTGTATTTCACCAGCCGGCTGATGCCGGGCGCGGATACATTCAGAAGCCGCGCCGCGCCGCCGATCGTGCCGGTCACCATCACGGCGCGGATCACCTCGACCTGGCGAAGCGTCATCATGTGCGAAGTCTTGCCTCTCGCGTCGCCTCGGCTGCGATGTGAATGCAGCTACACGTCGAAGAACACCGTCTCTTTGTCGCCCTGCAGGTGGATGTTGAAACGATAGACGGCATTGCCGCCCGGCTGGCGCGTCGCGATCAGCGTGGCGCGGCGATCGGCCGGCACCAGCTCCAGTACGGGATCTGACGCGTTGGCGGCCTCGCCGTCGAAATAGATCCGCGAATAATTGTGCAGCAGCATGCCGCGCGCGAACACGGCGAGCACGATATGCGGCGCCTGCGGCTTGCCGTCGGGATCGGCGACGTGGCCCGGCTTGATGGTGTCGAAGGCATAACCACCCTTCGCATCGGTGCCGATGCGGCCGAATCCCTTGAACGATGAATTCGGCAGCGCCCGCTTGTCCTGCGGATCGGAGAACCGTCCCTGCGCATCCGCTTGCCAGATCTCCAGCATGCAGTCCGGCACGACCGCGCCGTCGCCATCGAACACCTGACCCTCGATGCGAATGCGTTCGCCCGACGTATCAGGCGTCACGAGGTTGTTGCTGAAGGCGTCGTTCCAGTCGTATTTGCCGTTCGAGGTCAGGCCGTAGGCGAAATAGGGGCCAACGGTCTGCGACGGGGTGAGGCCGTCTGGCTTGGTCTGTTGCACTTACTTTTTCTCCATCGGCGTGGCGTTGCGCCCGCGCAGCACAATGTTGAAACGGTAGCACAGCGCCCAATCCGGCTTGGTGTTCTCCAGATCGAACGCGGAAATCATCCGGTTGCGCGCCTTCTCGTCGGTCACCGAATTGAAGATCGGATCGAACGGGAACAGCGGATCACCTGGGAAATACATCTGCGTCACCAGACGCGACACGAACGAATGGCCGAACACCGAGAAGTGGATGTGGGCCGGCCGCCAGGCGTTGTGGTGATTGCCCCAGGGATAGGCGCCGGGCTTGATGGTGACGAAGCGATAATAGCCTTGCGCGTCCGACTGCGCACGGCCGGCACCGGTGAAATTCGGATCGAGCGGCGCGGGATGCTGGTCGACGACATGCACGTAACGGCCGCAGGCGTTGGCCTGCCAGAGTTCGACCAGCGCGTTCGGCACGCCGCGGCCGTCTTCGTCGAGCACATGGCCGTGCACGATGATGCGCTCGCCGAGCGGCTCGCCCTTGCCTTGAACGGTGAGGTCGTGATCGTTCTCGCGCACCGTCTCGTGGCCGTAGACCGGCCCGGTCAATTCCGACAGCGTGTGCCGCATCGGGATCAGCGGCTTGGAAGGTGAGCGCTTGATCGTGCTCTTGTAGGCGGGGGACAGCCGCGGCGGATGCGCCGCGAGACTTTGCACTGGATAGACCAATGTCATGACGAATTCCTCCCTCGCATCGCGCTCGCAGCGCAAAATTGCTTTGCAATTTTGTCGCTGAGCCGCGCCCGCCAGATCATTATATGACATAACTAATCCGGGAAAGGACTGTTTTTCACTCTCCCAATTAGCTGTTTTAATTAATCTTTTCGATCGCGACCGCAACGCCCTGACCGACGCCGACGCACATGGTTGCCAAGGCAAGCTTCCCGCCCCGCTTCTCCATGCCGTGCACCGCCGTCAACGCCAGCCGCGCGCCGCTCATGCCGAGCGGATGGCCGAGCGCGATCGCGCCGCCATGCGGGTTGACGAAGTCGGCGTCGTCCTTGACGCCCAGTTGCCGCAGACAGGCTATGCCCTGCGAGGCGAAGGCTTCATTGAGCTCGATCAAATCGAAGTCAGAGATCTTGATGCCGAGCCGCTCCATCAGTTTCTTCGTCGCCGGCACCGGGCCGATGCCCATGATGCGCGGCGGCACCGCAGCCGAGGCTAACCCAAGGATGCGCGCCCGCGGCGTCAGCCCGTGCTTCTTCACCGCAGCTTCCGACGCCAGGATCATCGCCGCCGCGCCGTCATTGACGCCCGACGCATTGCCCGCCGTCACCGTGCCGGGATTGCGCACGATCGGCTTCAATTTCGTCAGCCCCTCCAGCGTGGTCTCCGGACGCGGATGCTCGTCCTTATCGACCGTGATCGGCCCGGCCTTGCCGCCCGGCACCGACACCGGCGTGATTTCCTCGGCGAAATAGCCGGAAGCGATCGCAGCGCCTGCGCGCTGCTGCGAGCGGATCGCCATCGCATCCTGGTCGGTGCGCGAAACCTGGAATTCCTCGGCCACGTTCTCGCCAGTCTCCGGCATCGCATCGACGCCATATTGCGCCTTCATCAAGGGATTGATGAAGCGCCAGCCGATGGTGGTGTCGTAGATCTCGGCCGAGCGCGCGAACGCTTCCGGCGCCTTGCCTATCACGAACGGTGCGCGGGTCATCGACTCGACGCCGCCGGCAATCGCGAAATCGATCTCGCCGGCTCGGATCGCCCGGCCCGCGGCGCCGACGGCATCGAGACCCGACGCACAGAGACGGTTGAGGGTCTGGCCGGGAACCGATTCCGGAATGCCCGCCAGCAACAGCGCCATGCGCGCGACGTTGCGGTTGTCCTCGCCGGCCTGGTTGGCGCAGCCGAAAAACACCTCGTCCACCTGCGCCCAGTCGAGCCCGGGATGCTTCGCCATCAGAGCCTTGATCGGAACGGCGGCCAGATCGTCGGCGCGCACCTTGGCGAGCGAGCCGCCGAAACGGCCGATCGGGGTCCGGACGGCATCGCAAATGAACACATCACGCATTGAGTTTCTCCCTGAATACCGCGCTTTAGGCGTTGACCCGCTAGGCTTGATGGCGAGTTTTAGGAGCGCGCCCGCGACAGGTCAATTGAGGCGACGTTCCCGTATGATGCTTTCGCGGCAGGTCCGTCATGCCCTCAACGCTGGCGTGATGAGATGGAGAGCGCCGGGCGTGGAAAACTCTGACAACGCGGGTATGGGAATAGGACCGGACCGCGAAATTTTGTAGTTTGCCGCCCGTAATGACGATCCAGCAATCCATCCCCTCCCCCGCACCGCCCGAGGCCACGCCGGCACCTGATGCAAATTCGCGCGTCACGCCGATGATGGAACAATATTTGGAGATCAAGGCCGCCCATCCCGGGCTCCTACTGTTCTACCGGATGGGCGATTTCTACGAGCTGTTCTTCGAGGACGCCGAAATCGCCTCCAGAACGCTCGGTATCGTGCTGACCAAGCGCGGCAAGCATCAGGGCATGGATATCCCGATGTGCGGCGTGCCGGTGGAGCGCTCCGAGGACTATCTGCATCGGCTGATCAACGCCGGCCATAGGGTCGCGGTGTGTGAGCAGACCGAGAATCCCGCCGCGGCACGCGCCCGCGGCAACAAGAGCGTGGTGGCCCGCGGCGTGGTGCGGCTGGTGACGCCGGGCACGCTGACCGAAGACACGCTGCTGGATGCCCGCACCAACAATTACCTGCTGGCGATCGCGCGCGCGCGGGCCTCCTCCGGTGGCGACCGCATTGGCCTGGCCTGGATCGACATCTCCACGTCCGAATTCATGGTCACGGAATGCGCGACCGCGGAACTCGCGGCGACGCTGGCGCGGATCAATCCGAATGAGGTCATCGTCACCGACGCGCTCTATGGCGATCCTGATCTGGGCCCGCTGCTGCGCGAATTGCCGTCAGTAACGCCGCTCACCCGCGACGTCTTCGATGGCGCCACCGCCGAACGGCGGCTGTGCGACTATTTCGCGGTCGCGACGATGGATGGTTTGTCCGCGATGTCGCGGCTGGAGGCGACCGCGGCCGCCGCCGCCGTCACCTATATCGACCGCACGCAGGTCGGAAAGCGCCCGCCGCTGTCGCCGCCCTCGCGCGAGGCCGCCGGAACGACCATGGCGATCGATCCCGCTACCCGCGCCAATCTCGAATTGACCCGCACGCTGTCAGGCGAACGGCGCGGGTCGCTGCTCGATGCGATCGATTGCACGGTTACCGCCGCGGGCTCGCGGCTATTGGCGCAACGTCTCGCCGCGCCGCTCACGGACAGCGTAGGAATCGCACGGCGGCTGGACGCGATTACGGCATTTGTCGCCGATAGCGCGGCGCGTGACGATGTCAGGACCACGCTGCGCGCCGCGCCCGACATGTCGCGCGCGTTGGCGCGGCTGTCGGTCGGACGCGGCGGCCCGCGCGACCTTGCAGGCTTGCGCGATGGAATCCTTGCCGCCGACCAGGCACTGGCGCGGCTTGCGCAGCTCGAAGCGCCGCCATCGGAAGTCGTAGCCGTTATGGAGGCGCTACGCCGTCCCTCGCGCGACCTCGCGCGCGAGTTTGAACGCGCGCTCGCCGAGCAATTGCCGCTGATCAAGCGCGACGGCGGCTTCATCCGCGAAGGCTATGAGGCCGCGCTCGACGAGAGCCGAAATCTCCGCGACGCCTCCCGCCTCGTCGTCGCCGCGATGCAGGCCCGCTATGCCGACCTGACCTCCATCAAGGCGCTCAAGATCCGGCACAACAACGTGCTCGGCTATTTCGTCGAGGTTACCGCGCAGCACGGCGACAAGCTGATGGCGCCGCCGCTGAATGCGACCTTTATCCATCGCCAGACGCTGGCCGGCCAGGTTCGCTTTACGACGTCCGAACTCGGCGAGATCGAAGCCAAGATCGCCAATGCGGGCGACCGCGCGCTCAATCTGGAACTGGAGATTTTCGAGCGGCTTTGCGCGATGGCGCTGGCGGCCAGCGACGACCTGCGTGCCGCGGCGCATGCGTTCGCGCTGCTCGATGTCGCGACCGCGCTCGCAAAGCTGGCGGTCGATGACAATTATGTGCGACCCGAGGTCGATGGCTCGCTCGGCTTCGCCGTCGAGGGCGGCCGGCACCCCGTCGTCGAACAGGCGCTGAAGCGGGCCGGCCAGCCGTTCATCGCCAACGCCTGCGACCTGTCGCCTAGCCCCGCGCAAAAATCCGGCCAGATCTGGCTGATCACCGGCCCGAACATGGCGGGCAAATCGACCTTCCTGCGCCAGAATGCGCTGATCGCGCTGATGGCGCAGATCGGCTCCTATGTGCCGGCATCACGCGCCCGGATTGGCGTCGTCGATCGCCTGTTCTCCCGCGTCGGCGCGGCGGATGATCTCGCGCGTGGCCGCTCGACCTTCATGGTCGAGATGGTCGAGACCGCCGTCATCCTCAACCAGGCTAGCGAGCGCTCGCTGGTCATCCTCGATGAAATCGGCCGCGGCACCGCGACCTTCGACGGCCTGTCGATCGCATGGGCCGCGATCGAGCATCTGCATGAGGCCAACCGCTGCCGCGCGCTGTTCGCCACACATTATCACGAGCTGACCGCGCTCTCCGCCAAGCTGCCGCGGATGTTCAACGCCACCGTGCGCGTCAAGGAATGGCAGGGCGACGTCGTATTCCTGCACGAGGTGCTGCCGGGTTCGGCCGACCGTTCCTACGGCATCCAGGTCGCCAAACTCGCTGGCCTTCCGTCGGCGGTGATCACGCGCGCCAAGTCGGTGCTGGCGAAGCTCGAAGCGCAAGACCGCGGCCAGACGGCGCGTGCGCTGGCCGACGATTTGCCGCTGTTCGCCGTCCCCTCCCGTGCCGCCGCCGAACCCGCGCCGCCGAGCGAGGCCGAGCAGATGATGGAAGCCGTGAAGGCGCTGCATCCCGACGAGATGTCGCCGCGCGAGGCGCTGGAGGCGCTATATGCGCTGAAGGCGAAATTGCCGAAGGGGTAACGAGTCCGTAACTCGGATGGAGCGCAGCGCAATCCGGGAATCTCACCCGCGGATCGGCCGGCCCCGGATTGCGCTTCGCTCCTTCCGGGCTACGGCTTCACCGCGCCGCCTTCCTCCGCCCGAGCCACCACAGGCCGAGATTCCACGCCACACACGTCGCCAGCGCCAAGCTCAGCCCGATCGCCGAGCCGAACTGCAGTGCCGCAACATGCAGCACTGATATCGCGATGCCCAGGCCGATCAGGCCCCAGGCGCTGTTGGCGAGTACGGCCGCGGTCGGCGGGCCGCCGATGCGCGGGTGCAGGATCAGCATCATGGAGGTGAACACGACCGGGAACAGCGCGATCATGCCGCTGACCTTGGGTCCGACCCAGCTCGATGTGGTGACCACCGTCGCCACCAGCGTTGCGACCAGCGACGCCCGCAGCGGAATGTCGTACCAGCGGCGTTTGATCGGCGGCATCTTGGCGTGGCGGTAGCGGGCGAGCAGCGGCACGCAGATGGCGTAAGCGACGACATTGGCGATCAGGCCGCCGGCCAGCGACCATTGCACCGAACGGATGATGGCGGCGAGCGACAGCCACACGACCACCGCCGTGAAGCAACTAAGTAGCGCGCCATGACGCTGCGCCAGCACGACATAGGCCAGCCCGAGGAAGATCGTCGCGGCGTTGATCGGCAGACTTGCCAGCGCGCCCTCGGCGATGAAGGCCGCGTCATGATCGAGCGCGAGGAACACGTAGGAGGGCCCGGCCGAGATCGGCAGCGTTGCGATCAGCGCACCGATCACCGGGCCCGAACGCTCGGTGACGATGGAAGCGGTCACCACGAACGCCGCGGTGATCGCCATGCGCAGGCCGAGCGTCAGGATGAAGGCGAGTTCGGGGGACATGGTCTATCCGTCGTCCCTGCGAAAGCAGGGACCCATACGCCGCGGCTTATCGATTTTGGGAGGTGCGGGTTGATACTTCCCGCACCAATGGACTTCGGTGGTTATGGGTCCCTGCGTTCGCAGGGACGACACCGAGATTGCCTCACACCCGCTTCATCGACACCGACACCTTCGGGCCGTTCCTGATGGTCTGGTAGACCACGCAATAGCGCTCCGTCAGCTTGAGCAACAGGTCGAGCTTGTCCTGCGGCGCGTCGGTGCCGACCTCGAAGCGCAGGCGGATCTCCTCGAAGCCGACCGGAGCTTCCTTGTCGACGCCGAGCGTGCCGCGAAAATCCAGATCGCCTTCGGCAGTGACGTTGCCGCTTCTGAGCGGAACGTCAACGGCGGTGGCCACCGATTTGAGCGTCACACCGGCGCAAGCAACCAGCGCTTCCAGCAGCATGTCGCCGGAGCACAGTTCCAGACCGGAGCCGCCGGTGGCGGGGTGGAGGCCAGCGACCGCCAGCGCGCGGCCGGTCTCGACCTTGCAGGCGATGCCTTCATTGTCGATCGAGCCTTTGGCTTTGAGGGTGATGACGGCGGCCGAGGGATCGGACTTGTAACGTTCCTTGATCGGGGCCTGCATCGCGCGAAGTTCGGCGGCGTCCATTTTGTTCTCCCGACTTTGTTTGTGCACCGGATATAAAGCGCTATCGACGCGCTGTCATCCCGAGCCGCTGGTCATCCACACGCCGCGTCGGAAATCCACGTTTTTCCAACAGCTTATGGCTGGCATTCGCGGCCTCGGCAGCATAGCTTTGATCCGACCGTACAATCCACCGTGACAGCCTTTGTGCCGTCCGTTATCGGGTAGCCATGGACAGCATCGTGATTGAGGCCCCCTCGGGGGAAGATGAACGTTTCGATACCGCGCGGATCACCGCGGCGGTCGATGCGCTGGCCGAAAAACATGCCGGCCGCGAGGACGTGTTTCGCTCGGCGCTGGCGCAGCTCCTGAAGGCCGAGATGATCACGGCGCGCGCGACCGCGCAGGCCGTGCTGCTCAGGGATCGCCACGGCCGCCGCTGCGCGGAGCGGCTCTGCTTCATGCAGGACGAAATCATCCGCATCCTCTACTCGGCCGCCACGCGGCATCTCTATCGCTCGCATGTGCCCTCCGGCGCCGAGCGCATGGCGGTGGTCGCCACCGGCGGCTACGGCCGCGGCCTGATGGCACCCGAGTCCGACATCGATCTGCTGTTCATCCTGCCCTACAAGCAGACCGCCTGGGGCGAGCAGGTCGCGGAAGCCATTCTCTATTGCCTGTGGGACATGGGATTGAAGGTCGGCCACGCCACACGCTCGGTCGACGAATGCATCCGCCAGGCGCGCGGCGACATGACGATCCGCACCGCGATCCTGGAGACGCGGTTTTTGACCGGCGACCAGCCGCTCTATGACGAACTGGTCGCCCGCTTCGACAAGGACGTCGTGCAGGGCACTGCTTCCGAATTCGTCACCGCCAAGCTCGCCGAGCGCGAAGAACGCCACCGCCGCGCCGGGCAATCGCGCTATCTGGTCGAGCCCAACGTCAAGGACGGCAAGGGCGGCTTGCGCGACCTGCACACGCTGTTCTGGATCGCCAAATACGTCTACCGCGTGCGCGAGACCGGCGAACTGGTCGAGCGCGGCGTGTTCGACGCGCAGGAGTACCGCACCTTCCGCCGCTGCGCCGATTTCCTGTGGTCGGTGCGCTGCAATTTGCATTTCGTCTCGGGGCGCGCCGAAGAGCGGCTGTCGTTCGACATGCAGCGCGAGATCGCGGTCCGGCTCGGCTACACCTCGCATCCCGGTTTGCAGGATGTCGAACGCTTCATGAAGCACTACTTCCTGGTCGCCAAGGACGTCGGCGATCTGACCGCGATCCTGTGCGCCAAGCTGGAAGAGGAACAGGCCAAGCCCGCGCCGGTCTTGAGCCGCATGGTGGCGCGGTTGCGGCCGGGCACCAAGCGGCGGCGGGTGCCCGACAGCGACGACTTCATCATCGACAACAACCGCATCAACCTCGCCGCGCCTGACGTCTTCAAGCACGACCCGGTCAATCTGATCCGGATCTTCCAGCTGGCGCAGAAGAACAACCTCGCCTTCCATCCCGACGCGATGCGCACGGTGACGCGCTCGCTGAAGCTGGTGAACGCCCAGCTTCGCGAAAATCCGGAAGCCAACCGGCTGTTCATGGAGATCCTGACGTCCGATAACGCGGAGACCGTGCTGCGGCGCATGAACGAGACTGGCGTGCTCGGTCACTTCATCCGCGCCTTCGGCAAGATCGTGTCGATGATGCAGTTCAACATGTACCACCATTATACGGTGGACGAGCATCTGATCCGCTGCATAGGCCACCTGCAGGAGATCGAGCGCGGCGGCAATGACGAGTTCACGGTCGCGAGCGACCTGTTCCGCAAGATTCAACCCGAGCATCGCGCGGTGATCTACATCACCACGCTGTTGCACGACGTCGCCAAGGGCCGGCTCGAGGATCACTCGATCGCCGGCGCCAAGGTGGCGCGGCGATTGTGCCCGCGGCTCGGTTTCAGCACCGCCGATACCGAGCTGGTGGCATGGCTGATCGAGGAACATCTCACAATGTCCACGGTGGCGCAGTCGCGCGATCTCTCCGACCGCAAGACGATCGAGAATTTTGCTGCCGTCGTGCAATCCGTCGAGCAGATGAAACTTTTGACCATCCTGACCACCGCCGACATCAGGGGTGTCGGCCCCGGCGTGTGGAACGGCTGGAAGGCGCAGCTGCTGCGCACGCTGTATTATGAGACCGAGCCGGCGCTGACCGGCGGCTTCTCGGAAGTGAACCGCGCGCAGCGCATTGCGGTAGCGCAATCCGAATTCCGCGCCGCGTTCAACGAGTGGCCGGAAGCTGAACTCAACGCCTATATCGGGCGGCACTATCCCGCCTATTGGCTCAAGGTCGACCTGCAACGCAAGATCCGCCAGGCGCGCTTCATCCGCGCCAGCGAACAGGCCGGACATCAGCTCGCGATCAATGTCGGCTTCGACGAGGCGCGCGGCGTCACCGAACTGACGATTCTCGCGACCGACCATCCCTGGCTGCTGTCGATCATTGCGGGCGCCTGCGCGTCGGCCGGCGCCAATATCGTCGACGCGCAGATCTACACGACCACCGACGGCCGCGCGCTCGACACCATCGCGATATCAAGGGAATACGATCGCGACGAGGACGAGGGACGGCGCGCGACCCGCATCGGCGAGATGATCGAGCAGGTGCTGGAAGGCAAATTGCGGCTGCCCGAAGTGGTGGCCCGCAAGGCGGCCAACCGCGGCAAGGTGCGCGCGTTCGTGGTCGAGCCTGAAGTGACCATCAACAACCAGTGGTCGGACCGCTACACCGTGATCGAGGTCTCCGGCCTCGACCGCCCCGGTCTGCTGTATCAGCTGACGACCGCGATCTCGAAGCTCAACCTCAACATTGCGTCGGCCCATGTCGCGACCTTCGGCGAACGCGCCCGCGACGTGTTCTACGTCACCGACCTCCTGGGTGCCCAGATCAACGCGCCGACCCGGCAGGCCGCGATCAAGAGCGCGCTGATTCATCTGCTCGCCAGCGAAGACAACGTGGCGCAGCCGGCGGCGTGATGCGCTGTTGTTCGCGCGGCTACCCAACCGTCATTGCGAGCAGAGCGAAGCAATCCATAGCGCGGCAAGTGGAGAGGTGGATTGCTTCGCTTCGCTCGCAATGACGTGGATATAGTTTCGCGATCTCGCGGCGCATTGCGTCCGAGGTTTGCTATCAACTTCCCGCCCTCTTGTTCAGAGGGCGCAGGGAAGACCGGGTGCTTGCTGCACCCGCGGTCTCGCGTGCGATTTGCGCAAACAAAACTGCACACGAGCATACAGGGCAGCGGGAGCATTCCGGCCTTCCCTGCGCAATGGCTCTACGGCTTACTTCGAGCTCTCCCCGGTGAACGGCTTTCTTGCCACCGTCGCCCCACGAGGTAACTCGTGAAACTTAGCGCCAGCACCGCGGCGTCAGGACCACACGACTTCGCCGTACGCTTGAGCCACACACGTCAGTCGCAGCTCTTGCGTCCATCGCATCTCACCGCGCGTTCGTGACGATGGCCAACGCCCCTCATCTGCCGTGAGACGGGCGGAGTTATGCCGGTGATTTGGGTGAGAACGAAAGCGGAATATTTTTGCACGGAGGGCTGGACAGACTTTTGGTGATTTGCCCGACAAGTGGTTTTTGTCGCACCCCTTGCCTCCACATCGTCATTGCGAGCGAAGCGAAGCGTGCGCACCATAAGAGGCGTGATCGGCGATGGATGGTGGGCACGTCGCTAACGCGCCTTTGCCCACCCAACTCAATCTACGTCCGGGTCCGCGACGGACGGCCGCGCCACGGGACGATGCCTGCGATAGCGCAGCGCATCGATCAGCAGCGAGAGAACGGACGACCGCTGACGGCGCGCCGGGTAAGGCAGGTGGTCGTGCGCCAACGACCCGCGCGTTACTTCATGGTCGTCGTCGCAGGTTTTCGGCGCGAAGGCGAGGAAGGGGCCGCCGAGATCTGAATGATGGAACGGGCTTCGCGGTGGGCGTCGCATCGGTCGTCAACCTTGTGCAGGAGGCGCGCGAGCTCGTTGCGATAGAGCCTCGTCCAGCTGCCATTCAAGCTGGTGAGGAATTCGAGCTCGCGGCCTGTGAATATCGACATAGGAAGCGCCGGGATACGGAAGCAGGAGACATCGAACCAATTTTTGCGCGAGGCCGTTACAGCTTCTGCATTCCGGCGAAGTGCCTGCCGCTGTAGGGGCCGACATAAACCCCGCTCTGCGGGGGGATGATGACCAGTGACTTCATGGTAGACCTCCTTGATTAGCCAACGAGACCGGCAATCGGCGCGATTCCGATGCTGTCGGGAAACACGGTGCTTGCGAGCGCACGCTCGTCGACTCTCAAGTGATCGCGGAGCAGGCCCTTGAGCACCGCGCGCAGATCGGTGGTGGGTTTGAGGTCGCGTTCCTCATAGAGCTGGGCTTGCTTCAGTCCCGGCCAGTCGGCGACCACGCGCCCGCCCCGCAAAGCGCCGCCGGCAAGAACCGCCACGGTGCCGGTGCCGTGGTCGGTTCCGTTGGTGCCATTGATACGCGCGGTGCGTCCGAACTCGGTGATGACGGCGACCACCGTCTCGCGCCAGGCGTCGCCCATATTGGTCTCGATGGCCGCCAGCGCGCCGTCGAGCGCACCCAGGAGGTTGGCGAGCTGACCGGAGGCCGCGCCCTCGTTGATATGGGTGTCCCAGCCGATGAAGCCGACCGCGCCGACCCGCGGGCCGTCGGGCTTGGCGAGAAAGCGGGCCGCAGTGCCGGCAGCTTCCGCAAAATAGGCCCGTACCCCGGCGATGCCGGGAACAGCAAGAGCAGCACTGTCGACCATCGCAGCATCCGATGGTCCGGTAGCGCCGAGCGCAGCCAGACGAATCCTTGCTTCGAGCGCGGCCGCCAGCTTCGGGTCGGTGTGTTTATAGAGATCGAGCAGCCGGGCCTGGGTGTCTTCGTTGGCCGGCAATAGCTTTTGCGGCACCCATGACAGCACCGGCGCGCGACCGCGGACCACCAGCGGCGTCACGGAGCCCACACCAAGGACACGGCTGCCGCGCGGATCGATCCGGCCATCCGACGCCAGTTCGACAAGTGCACGGTTGAGCCAGCCGGTGTCGACAGCGCCCGGCCGCGCGAGGCCGCTTTCGAGAACGTCCTGGCCGTCAAAATGCGAGCGCTCGCGATAGGGCGTTGCGGTGGCGTGCACGATGGTCGCTTGCTGCGCCTTGTAGAGCCGGTACAGGTTCGGCATCGCGGGATTGAGCGCGAAGAAGCTGTCGAGCGGCAATGCCGGCGGCTTGCCGTCGAGCACGAGCGCGCGGTCGCCGCGCAGGCCGATCCAGGCGGGATCGCCGACCGGCGCGACTGCACCGAGACCATCGAGCGCGCCCCGCAGCACAATGACGAGCATGCGCGGATCGCGGCCCTCGGCGCGTGCGAGCTTCGGCATCTGGCTCCACGCGAACAGGCTGCCGGCGCCGATCAGCGCTTCGCGGCGAGTTGGCAGATGACTTGGCAGATGGCGGCGAAAGGTCATGCTCACCTCCTCTGGAATTCGGCCGACATGAACAACAGCACGAGCGCCTGCTGGCGGCTCTCGGCGCGGCCAACCGCCTGTTTCACCTCCGGCGACACCTGCGATCCGAGCACGGTCTCGATGACGTCCTGGGGATCGGTCCTGCCTGCGATGCGCTCGGCGAAATAATTGGCGACGTCGAGCCGCCGTCCCATGCCGTCGATCCAGGATGCTTCGTCGTCCGGGAAACCCTTGGGCGACGGCGGCCGCCACAACGGTTCGCCGAGCAGGACCTGTCCATCCGTGTACCGCACAGGGTCGGTCTGCGTGAGCCCGGTCGCGCGCACCATGCCGACGACCCACTCGCCGGGCCGTTTGAGTTTGGCCGGCGGCTGCTTCCACGCTTCGTCGGACGAGACCATCGCCCTGGCGACCTGCTTGAGATCGCCGCCGGTATCGAGGAAAGCCTTCGACATCTTTTCCAGCAGCGCAGGCGGCGGCGCATCGGCCACGAAATGGCGGGCCAGCTTGGTTGCCACATGCGAAGCTGTCGCGGGATTGGCGGCGAGATCGCGCAGCACGGCACGGCCCTGCTCCACCGTTTCGTCCTCGTAAGACTTTCCCAGCACCTTCTGCGCGCCGGGCTCGTGCAAGCGGGGATTGAAGGTGAATTCACCGCCATGCTCGGGATTGTCGCTGGGCGGCACCAGGGTCCATCCGGTGAGAATGTTGGCGAAGCCGATGACGTCATCCTGGGTATAGCCGGTCCGCACGCCCAGCGTATGCAACTCGAGAATCTCGCGGGCGAGATTTTCGTTCAGGCCGCGGCTGCGGTTGAGGCCGGCGGTCGAATTCGCGCCCATCGAAACCGTTTGGTCGAGATAGAACAGCATCGCCGGATGGCCCTCGGCCGCCAGCAACAGGTCGGTGAAGCGGCCGAGCACGTGAGGGCGGATGGCCTCGCGCTCGTAAGCGCCGGACATGCTCCTGATCTTGTCGGCCGAGACGCAGAAATGATTGGACCAGAACCAGACCAGCCGCTCGACAAAACCGATTTCGGCGCCGAGCGCGGCCGCGACGCGAATCCGCGCCTCTTCGAGATAGATCCGCCGCCCCGGATCGGGGACAGCTTCAGCGGCCATCTTCGCCGCCATCTCGCCCGTGCCCTGCGCGGCGCCTTCCATCATCGCGGGCGCTTCCGCCATCTGAAGGCGTTTCGCGTCCTGCTCTTTCTTGGCGACGATCGCCTTCGCCTGCCGCTTCGCAAGCGCGTCGGTCACCGCGCGATAGGCCTTGGCGCTCGAAGGCAGATTGGCGGCAGCGAGTTCGCTGGTTGCGGGACGATCGAGGTCAGCGAGCAACGCGCCGCGCGGGTCGGCCTCGATCGCCGCGATCGATCCCGGACGCGGCCCCATTCCGAACCGATGGAGGGCTAGCGCGGCTTCAGCCTTTGCAGAACGGCTCATGGCAACACCCAAGGATGCGACATCCTGTAGTGCTACGATTCGTAGCACTTAGGGAACTGCGGTGCAAGCAAGGATTGAGTGCGGCTCGCCCGGATTGTGCGGCGGGGCCGCGCGCCTCACACATGAGGGGCTGTACACGTTTCGCGGGGAGGAGGACCTCATCCCGAGGCGCAGGCGTCGGCGTGCGTCTCGAAGGATGAAGCGGCTAATACTGCGGACCCAACGCAATTCGTCCGATCGTGCCGTCTTTGAGCAGACCGATCCGCCACTCCGCCGAACCGTTGGCGAACTGGGCGATGTAGATGTCGCTGCCGAGACTCGAGACGCCCCGGAACGACATCGCGCGCAAGACGCCGAGCCGGGAAAGAATGGCCTGGTTGAACGGAAGTTGTTGCCGGGTTTGCGCCGCAACTTCGGACGTCATGCGCTCGTAGTCCGGCTCGCCGCGGCCCATGGCCTCGATATACTGGCGCAGCGTCACTTCGCTCCCGGCCAGCGGAACGGTGCGGGGCGGAGCCGCGCGCTCGCCGATCGTGTGAAAGCGCGTCCGCTGCCCCGGCAGCACGATCTCCAGGCATTTCCCGGAAGCGTCGGCGATCACCCAAGGGCTTTCGACATTGGTCGTGATCGGGAATGACATCTCCTCCCCGATCGTGCCGAAGGCTACGCGGTTTCCATCCGCGTCCAGCCGGAAGAGCTGAATGTCGCTCCCGCTGCCGTTGTAGATCAGCACCCTGATCGGTGCGGTCTCGCTGACGGCTCTCAAGCCTTGCTCGCCGGAACAGGCAACGATCCCGCCCGGCCTGTCGTTGCCGTCGGGCCGGAAAATGACGTCTTCGACCTTGCCGTCCGCTCCTTGCAGCAAGCGGAATTCCGCAACGCCGTTGACGAACTTCACGCCGTAGATGTCGTAACCGCCGGGGCCGACGCCGCGAAAGAAAATCGACTCGACGGCACCGAACGCCTTGAACGTGGACTGCAACTCGGAAAACTGGCGACGGATCTTGGCCGCCAGCGATTCACTCATCCGCTCGTAATTGGGAGCACCGCGCTGCAGACCCTCGATCCCCTGCAGGATCGCCTCCTTGCTGCCTGGCAGCGGGGTCTGCTCCCTGAACCGGTCCGGCGCCGCCGCAATTCGGCGCGCGAATTCCTCCTCGATCAGCCTGGCCCTGGCGGCGGAGACCCGCGGCGCCAGACGCGCGCCGGACACCGGCTCGTGAAGCAGAACCTGGTTCATCTTGGCCTGGCTGTCGCCCAGAAAAATAACGAGTTCGTCATGCCCCCCGGCAAAGGCATCGGCGCCGCGCGCCACGATCTCGAATTTCGACCGCCCCGTCTCCTGCGCAGAGAGCCGCTCGCCATCGCGGGTGACGGTGAGGACGCGGCCTGGTCCCAACTGGTACGCGCCGACATATGAATCCAGCCGGGCCGCATCCGCCGCGATCCCTTGCCACGACAATTCGGCCGTCCTGATCGCGGTGATGCTGCGGCCGCTCTGGTTCAGCACCGGAGCGGATGGCCGCCGTTCATGGCCGACGGCCAGCGTAATCGTGCCGGCCGCCGCCGGGTAGAAATAGGTCCCATCACCCAGCGCGGCCAGACGGAGCTTTCGCTGCCCGCTGACCTGACCGAACAACTCGTCGCCTTCCCGGGAGACGGTGAAGATCGACGCGCGGCCCAATGAATAGAAGGAGACGGACTGCGGCATGCGCACGGCCGTCGCAGGCAAGGCTGTGAGCTCTTGCGCCGGCGAAGGCACCGGCGCGGTGCGATAGGCGATCGAGCCGGCAGAGACGATGACAACCGGCAGAATGACGGCCGCGGTCCCGATGCGCTTGCCCCAGCCCAGCTTCGCCGGGGCCGCGGTTGCCGCGAGAATGAGCTCCACCCGGCTGCGCACCGTGCAGGCCCTCGCCATTTCGATTCCCACCGGCGCCCGCCGAACGTGCTGCACGAGGTCGAGCAGGATCTCGGCGTAGGACAACCTGTCCTCGACAACTTCGAGCGCCCTTGCGTCGCTAATGATTTCGGCCAATTCGGCCAGCCTAGTGTGGTGCCACCACGCGAACGGACTGAACCAGAACACCGAACGATTGAGCGCGGCGAGCAGCAGCAGATAGAAATCGCGGTTGGCGACGTGCGCCCCTTCATGGGCCAGCACGGCCTGGCGCTTGCGCAGATCCCAATCGAAGCATTGCGGCGGAAGCAGAATGGTCGACCCGAAGGTGACGGGCCCGGCGAGCACGCTGCTCACGCGCACGCTCCAGTCGGCGGTCCAGGGCTCGCGCATCGGCTTGGCGGCGCGGGCCAGCCGCCAGGTCAGGTAGAGGCCGACCGCCAGCCTCGATAGCAAGAGGCCGGCGACGAGGGCATAAACGATGGTGGCCAGTGCCAGCCAGTTCAGCGGCTGCGCAGACACTGTGCGTGCGGCCGCCATGCTCTGCTCAGCCGGCAGCATCTCACGCAGCGGCTCCAGCGACGGACTGCTCGATGGACCCGCAGGCCAGAAATGTTCGGCCGCCGGCACCGACAGCGCGTTCACGGTGACGGTCACCGTGGTCCAATGCATCAACAGCGGCATCGACAGCGACACCAGCAGCACCATGGCCCAGGAGGTCATGTGCAGGTGCGGATTTCGCACCCGAAAAAGATTCAAGCCGATCCACACGACGCCTCCCAGCAACAGGGAGCGCAGCGCCGACTCCGCCAGAATCGCCAGCATTATCTCCTCCGTCCCTTCGCCTCGGTTTTGGTCCCGGCTTTGCTCTCAGTCCTGGTCTCGATTTTGGTCTTGGCCTTGGCAACCTGATCGGCCAGCGTGCGCAGCTGGCGCTGGTCGAGCATCGCCGTGTCCACCATGCCGACTAGGACCTCTTCGACGGAGCCGTTGCAGAACCAGTCGACGATGCGCTGGACGGCTTTCGCCGCAACCCG
The DNA here is from genome assembly GCF_003062295.1 of Bradyrhizobium algeriense. Taxonomy (GTDB): domain Bacteria; phylum Pseudomonadota; class Alphaproteobacteria; order Rhizobiales; family Xanthobacteraceae; genus Bradyrhizobium; species Bradyrhizobium algeriense. The sequence goes on from NZ_PYCN01000001.1 coordinate 634,373, forward strand.
CGCGCGTGGCTCGGCGGCCTGATAGACATAGGTCCGTCCATCCACGGTGTGCGTGGTGTAGCCCTTGTCTTCCAATCGTCGCAGCACGGTGCGGACGGTCGATTCTTTCAATGGGCGGGAAAGCCGTTCGCGGACGGCCTCGGCCGTGACAGGACCATTGGCCCAAACCAGTTGCATGACCTCGCGTTCGAGGTCGCCCAGTTCGGGCAGGCTGTCATCCATGGCGCTACCTTGCGATCTCGGGCTTTAATGCTACAGAGCGTCGCACACGTGGCTGGAATCCGCAACTTCTAATCACCTGACATGGCCCGCGCCCCGCGGACCGGCGGCAATTCTGGCGCCAATTGGAGGCTCACGCCCTCGTGCTGCAGAGCTTTCCGCGCGAGCCCGCTACAACATTTGACCAACGAACTATCAGCGCCGATCGGGCGATGACCGCAAACGAGCTATCTCGCGTCTGATTGTTCTGTTTGGAAATCAGCCCACCCATGGAGCTCGAGAACTGTCAGGCTCGCTGCGACGAAGGCCAGATAGTTTGCCTGGAAAACCAGAAGACCCAGATCGAACAGTTCGAGGCCAGCTTGCCATGGGCCCCCTGCCGGCGCGTCGATGGCCCGCTTGCCGCCATCGATCACGGAGGGTCGGAAGCTGCGGTCCGATCTCCGGCGCCGTGCTTCGGGTCCGATGTCATCGGAGCAACGGATCAAGTGCAGGCGTGCTTTCGGCATATCAATCCCCAAATTTGCGGTCGACGAGCGCTGGGTTACGGGTTTGACAACTGCAACGAGATGTTTGCGTTCGGCAAGACGTCCAGTTGAAGGTCTCGCGTAAAGGCCTTTCCCGCAGGGCAATTTCATAAAAAATCTTATGCCATCAGGTTACCCGATAAGCTTCACCATTGAAACGATACAGACCATTGAACGGAGGTTGATCCACACGTTACATTCGGTTGGCAGGATCATACCTAGGTTTGGGATCGCTATCCGGGCCGCGGCGGGTGAACGGAATGCCGCACTCCCGGGAGGCGCATCGGGGCACGCAAGGACCGCCCCGGACTTTTACGTCCTCCGGAATTTCCTCCGGACGTCCAAAAGCTGCTAACATGCAGCCTGTTGGGAGGGCGACGTTGTCGCCGCTGATGATAGAGATCACCTAGCGACGCAGCGGGCCCCATGTGGCCGAGCGATGCCGCCGATGATGCGTAACCAGACCATGAAATCCTGGCGCTCGGCTGAGCAATGGCTGCTGGGCAGCATGGTGCTGGCGTTGGCGATGGCGGCTTTCATCTGGCTTGTGCTCGGCCCCGCACCGCCGGCCCCCGCCTATTTGACCGCCGTCGCCTTGCTCATCGCCTCGCTTCTCGCCTCCCTGTTCATGATGCTCCGGGTGGGCACGACCCGCAGGCAAATGGAAGCCGTGCTCCACGGCCGCGCGAGGGCCGAACAACACGCGATAGAAGCGCTGCGTCATAGCGAAGCGCAATGGAAGGAGGTATTCGAGCACAACCCGGTGATGTATTTCATGGTCGACGCGGCCGGCACCGTCCTGTCCGTCAACACATTCGGCGCTGCACAACTCGGCTATTCCGTCAGCGAATTGCTCGGGCAATCCGTGCTGAAAGTCTTTCCCGCCGAAGAGCAACATGCGGCCCGGAGCAACGTTGGCATATGCCTGAAAAATATCGGCCAAACCCACAGTTGGGAGATATGCAAGGTTCGCAAGGACGGTTCGTCGCTCTGGGTTCGTGAAAACGCCAAGGCCGTGCGGCGGCTGGACAATCAACTGATCGTCCTGATCGCATGCGAGGACGTCACGGAACGCAAGCTGGCCGAAGATGCGCTGCGGCAAAGTGAAATGTATCTGGCCGAAGCCCAGCGATTGAGCCACACCGGCAGCTACGGCTGGCGTGTCGCCAGCGGCGAGCTCATTTGGTCGGAGGAAACATTCAGAATATTTGGCTACGACAAGACCCCCTCCATCAAACACGCCACGGTTTTTCAGCGCGTTCATCCAGACGATCGTGTGCGCGTACAACAGATCATCGACCGCGCATCCCGCGACGGAAAGGACTTCGCGCACGGATATCGATTGCTGATGCCCGACGGCTCGGTCAAGCATGTCCATGCCACCGCGCATGCCGTAACGGATGCGTCGGGCGAGATCGAATTTGTCGGAGCGGTAGCGGACGTCACCTCCCGCAAGCGAGCCGAAGCGGAGTTGCACGAAGCGCTGGCGAACCTCGCGCATGTCACGCGCGTGACTGCACTGGGCGAGCTCGCCGCGTCGATCGCCCATGAAGTGAACCAGCCGCTCGCCGCCGTCGTCACCAATGCCGCCGCATGCCTGCGCTGGCTCGACCGCGAACCTGCCAACCTGAAAGAAGCGCGCGGCGCCGTGCAATCGATTGTCAAGGACGGCAATCGGGCAGGCGAAGTGATCCAGCGCGTCCGTGCGCTCGTGGACAAGACTGCAGATCAGAAGGCGCCGCTCCAGATCAATGACGTCGTCAACGAGGTTATCGGCCTCGTGCAGCATCAGCTGTTCAGCCATCGGGTGGCGCTGCGGCTGGACCTTGCCCCCGCCCTCCCCCTGGTCCTCGCCGACCGGATCCAGCTGCAGCAAGTCATCCTCAACCTCGTCATCAACGGAATTGAAGCGATGCAGCCGATCAAGGACCGGCCGCACGAGCTGGTGATCCGGACATGGCAGGATGAGACAAGCCAGGTGCTGGTCACGGTGAGCGACTGCGGTGTCGGGGTGGCCGCCGAGAATGCCGATCGGCTGTTCGATGCCTTCTTCACCACCAAATCCAGCGGCATGGGCATGGGCCTGTCGATTTGCCGCTCGATTGTCACCGCACACGGAGGACGGCTATCGGCCTCCGGCAATGCCGGCCCCGGCGCGACGTTTCAGTTCACCTTGCCATTGCATCAGGAGGACGGTACGTGACCGGCCGCCCAGCATCGCCTCACAACCTCACAGGTGCCGAAGAACCAGTTGTCTTCGTTGTCGATGACGACGCATCGATGCGTGACGCTCTGAGCAATCTTTTCCGGTCGGTGGGCTTGCGGGTCGAAGTGTTCGGTTCGGCTCACGAGTTTCTGCAGAGTACGCTTCCGAACGTGGCCAGCTGCCTGATCCTCGACATCAGGCTGCCCCGGTTGAGCGGTCTCGACTTTCAAGCCGAGCTGGCGAAGGCCGGCATCCACATTCCGATCATCTTCATGACGGGTCACGGCGATATCCCGATGACGGTCAGGGCGATGAAGGCCGGAGCCGTCGACTTCCTGACCAAGCCATTCCGCGACCAGGACATGCTGGACGCCGTAACCAAGGCAATCGAACGCGACCGGGTTAGCCGCAATGAAGCCAAGGCCCTCTCAGGCTTGCATGCTCGCTTTGCGACCCTGACCCCTCGGGAGCGAGAGGTGATGGCTCTGGTCACGACCGGCCTCATGAACAAGCAGATCGCCGCCGAAATCGGCATTGCCGAGATCACCGTGAAGATACACCGTGGGCACATCATGCGGAAAATGGCTGCGAAGTCGCTGCCTGACCTGGTGAGGATGGCGGAGATGCTCGGGATCAAGCCCGCATCCGGCGGGCCGCAAACCTAAGTATGATTCTCCGACTCCGATTTCGGACGCACTCTCCCATCACGCGGCTGTGCAGCACAAAGACGCCCTCTGGTCGTCTCCAGGAAGGACCGCTGTGTCCAACCCACCGGTAATTTCAATCATCGACGACGATGGATCCGTTCGCGCCGCGACCCACAACCTCGTGAGATCGCTTGGCTACGTCGTCCATACGTTCGCGTCGGCCGAGGAGTTCTTGCGATCGTCCCAGCTGGGTGACACATCGTGCGTGATCACGGATATCAGAATGCCTACCATGAGCGGGCTCGAATTGCAGGCTCACCTGCTCGCCCGGGGACACAGCCTGCCGTTCATTTTCATCACCGCTTTCGCCGTCGAGAGCGACCGCGCGCGCGCTCTGAAGGCCGGGGCGGTCTGCTATCTGACCAAGCCCTTCGACGGGGAAGTCTTGATCGGATGCCTCGATACCGCCCTGGAAGGAAAGGGCGCGGCAACCGGCAAATGACCCAACAGGGTGGGCGCCGCGTTAGTGTGTTGCGGACCGGCTATACGCAAGGATGACCTCGCCAAACATGTAGACAGGTTGAAGAAAGGCGGAGCCGGCGCGAGACTTCGCATCGTCGCTCCTCGAGAGAACGAAGGCGACAGCAAAGCATCACATTTTGATTCGGCAAGTGGCAATTCCTTAAGAGGAGGTCGCCATGCGTTTAGAACCGCGCTGCTCTCATTGCGACAGTGAAGACCCGAAAATCATCTCTCTGCGAAATCCTGCGCTTGAGCGCTACTGCGGACGCTTCTGTCTCGACAAGGGTCACGAGAATTTCATTCGCTGGATACGGCGTACGAATGCGGAGGTCGCGTCATGACCAATTGTTGCGGAAATCCGGAATGCAAGCGCCCCTTCGGGCTGGTCCGGCGCAGCTGGTACCTCGAACAGTTTTGCTCGGCGAAGTGCCGCGAGCTCTACAAGCGTCAGGTGGAACGCAACAAGGCCTACTGGAAATGGCTCTACAAATGCCCTGAGCCCTCGGTCGCGGAAAGAAGCTGATCCAGCCACGGAACGGACACCCAAGGAGCAATCATGACGACAGTGCAAGCGATGCTGGCGGGCGCGATACTGGCCTGGGCACCCACGATTCTTGTGTTCGTCTATATCGTGCGGGACATGCGAAACACGCGAGGCCTTGATTAGAGCGTGATGACTTTTCTTCGAATCGTCATCCCGCTCTATCTCTTTGATTTGAGCATGATCTCCACGCAAACGCGTTCCGCGTTTGTCGCGAGGGAAAACCGGCACCCACTTTTCCAGATCATGCTCTAGCTGAAGTCTCGATCAAACTTGTGACGGGTCCTCAAGCACACCTCCCAGCCGCTTGATTGACCCGTCCCCTTTTTGAATCCGAGCGCCCTCGTGCTGCAACAGCCAGCGCTTACGTTCCAGCCCGCCGCCGTACTTCACCAGCGACCCGTTGGCGCCGATCAGGCGGTGACAGGGCAGGACGACGCTGATCGGATTGGAGCCGTTGGCATGGCCGACGGCGCGGACGGCTTTGGGCATTTTGAGCTTCGCGGCGAGCGCGCCATAGCTCAGCGTCGTGCCTGCGGGAATCCGGGGCAGCGCGTTCCAGACCTTTTGCTGAAACGGCGTGCCGGCGACGCGCCATTCGATCGCAGCAAGGCGGTCGAGGTCGCCCTTGAAATAGCCGGTCAATGCGGCCCGCAGCTCGCGCGGCGCCCGCGCATTCTTCAGTTCCACCGCACCATAATGCAGCCGCAGCAACTGCTTCATGCGCGGCTCATGATCCTCCCAGTCCAGCGCGCGGAGCAGGCCGTCCGCATCGGTGACCAGCAGCGCCGTCCCGATTGGCGTTGGCAGGCGGTCGAGGTCAAAACTCTCTGTCATCGGTATTCCCTGAAAAATATCTGCCCTGAAAAATATCGGCTGGCGTTCCGCACCTTTCACCCGTCGCGTGCTAGCGTCCACCCGAATTCCGCTGCCGGTTGGGGGACCGCAACATGATCTTCATCGCCAATTTTCTCGTCGCGGTGGTTGCCGCGCTGCATGTGTTTTTTCTGGTGCTGGAGATGTTTCTCTGGACCAGGCCGCTGGGCCTGAAAATCTTCCGCAACGGAATCGAGAAGGCAAGGGACTCCGCGGTGCTGGCCGCCAACCAGGGCCTGTATAACGGCTTCCTGGCCGCAGGCCTCGTCTGGGGCCTGTTCCATCCCAATCCTGCCTTCGCCTTCCAGATCAAGGTGTTCTTTCTGCTCTGCGTGATCGTGGCCGGCGGCTATGGTGCGGCAACCGTCAGCCGCCGGATCCTCTACGTGCAGGCGGCGCCCGCGGCGCTCGCTTTGGTTCTGCTCTGGCTGGCTTGACAGGCTCACCTTTCCGTCACTGCCTTGCGTTGCCAAATCCGTTCCGCCAAACTCCCTGGTAACGATGACGGCTGGCCATCCGAACCGATGACCGGACACGATCATCGGTCAACATAACGGAGGCAGCGATATGAGAAGTGGCATTCTTCATCTCCTTGCAGGCACGGCGGTTGCGATCGCGCTATCGGCGACATCTGCAAGTGCGCAGAAGAAATACGATACCGGCGCAAGCGACACTGAAATCAAGATCGGCCAGACCGTTCCGTTCTCGGGCCCGGCGTCGGCCTATGCCGGCATCGGCAAGACGCAGGCCGCTTATTTCAAGATGATCAACGAACAGGGCGGCATCAACGGCCGCAAGCTCAACCTGATCCAGTATGACGACGCCTACTCGCCGCCGAAAGCCGTCGAACAGGTGCGCAAGCTGGTCGAGAGCGACGAGGTTCTGTTCACCTTCCAGATCATCGGCACGCCGTCGAACGCCGCCGTGCAGAAATACCTCAATTCGAAGAAAGTGCCGCAGCTCCTCGCCGCGACCGGTGCATCGAAATTCACCGACCCGAAGAACTTCCCCTGGACGATGGGATACAATCCCAACTACCAGACGGAGGGCCGCATCTACGGCCAATACATTCTGAAGAACCATCCAAACGCCAAGATCGGTATTCTCTATCAGAACGACGATCTTGGCCGTGATTATGTCACCGGCTTGAAGGACGCCCTCGGCGCCAAGGCCCCGTCGATGATCGTCGCCGAAACGTCCTATGAGCTGACCGATCCGACCATCGACTCGCAGATCGTCAAGCTGAAGGCGGCGGGCGCCGACCTGCTCTACAATGCCTCGACGCCGAAATTTGCGGCCCAAGCGATCAAGAAGGTCGCCGACCTCGGCTGGAAGCCGGTGCATATCCTCGACATCAATGCGAGCCCGATCTCCGCCACGCTCAAGCCCGCAGGCCTCGATATCTCCAAGGACATCATCTCCACCAACTACGGCAAGGATCCGCTCGATCCGACATGGAAGGACGATCCCGGCATGAAGGCCTATTTCGCCTTCATGGACAAATATTACCCCGAGGGCGACAAGCTCAACACCGTCAACGTCTACGGCTATGCGACCGCGGAATTGCTGGTGAAGATCCTGCAACAGTGCGGCGACGATCTCACGCGCGAGAATATCATGCGGCAGGCCACCAGCCTGAAGAACGTCACCGGCAGCCTGTCGCTGCCGGGCATGGTCACCAACACCTCGCCGACCGACTACCGCATCAACAAGCAGATGCAGATGATGAAGTTCAATGGCGAGCGCTGGGAACTGTTCGGCCCGATCATCGAGGATACCGGACCGTCCGGTTAGCGGCCTGCCCCGATTCAAGAGAGAAGCCGTCGGCGTCACCCATGATGCCGGCGGCTTTTGTTTTGACCCCCGTGATGTCCCTGCCCGCGCACCTGCATCATTTTGCGCCTGACACCAAGGTATGGACTCTTTTTTGAGCAAGCGGAACCTGGTACCCGAAACCCGACTGCTGGATACCTTGCATTGCAATATGGCTTCCGCCACTATTGTGGCAGCGATGACGCCGCCGGCCAAATCCAGCCCGCGGCAAGATCATCGGCTCAATCATGAACACATGAGGAACGCAGCATTATGAGGAAGAGTATTTTCCATCTGGTCACCGGCACGGCGCTTGCGGTTGCGCTGTCGGCGTCGTCGGCTTACGCGCAGAAAAAATACGACACCGGCGCGACCGATACCGAGATCAAGATCGGCCAGACCAATCCATTCTCGGGACCGGCCTCCGCCTATGCCACCATCGGCAAGACCCAGGCTGCCTATATGAAGATGATCAACGATCAGGGTGGCGTGAAGGGCCGCAAGATCAACCTGATCCAGTATGACGACGCCTACTCGCCGCCCAAAGCGGTCGAGCAGGTGCGCAAGCTGGTCGAGAGCGACGAAGTACTCCTCACCTTCCAGCTGCTCGGCACGCCCTCGAACGCAGCGGTGCAGAAATATCTCAATTCGAAAAAGGTGCCGCAGCTGTTCGCCGCCACCGGCGCGTCGAAGTTCACCGATCCGAAGAATTTTCCGTGGACGATGGGTTTTAACCCGAACTACTTCGTCGAGGGCCGGATCTATGGCCAGTACATCCTGAAGGAATATCCGAACGCCAAGATCGGCGTGCTCTATCAGAACGACGACCTCGGCAAGGATTATTTGAACGGCATCAAGTCCGGCCTCGGCGACAAGGCCGCGAAGATGATCGTGTCGGAAGCTTCCTACGAAGTCTCCGACCCGACCATCGATTCGCAGATCCTCAAGATCAAGGACGCCGGCGCGGACCTGTTCTTCTCGGCGACCACGCCCAAGCAGGCGGCGCAGGCCATCAAGAAGATCCACGAGCTTAACTGGAAGCCGGTGCACATCCTCGACATCAACGCCACCTCGGTCGGCGCGGTGATGAAACCGGCGGGGCTGGAAGCCTCCAAGGGCGTGATCAGCGTCAACTACGGCAAGGATCCGCTGGATCCGACCTGGAAGGACGACGCCGGCATGAAGAAGTATTTCGAGTTCATGGCGAAGTACTATCCCGATGGCGACAAGGATTCGAGCTTCAATTCCTATGCCTACTCGACCTCGCAATTGATGATCCACGTGCTCGAAAAGTGCGGCGATAATCTCACCCGCGAAAACGTCATGAAGCAGGCCACCAGCCTCAAGAATGTTCAGCTCGATCTGTCGCTGCCGGGTATCCTCGCCAACACCACGCCCGACGATTACCGCGTCAACAAGCAGTTGCAGATGATGCGGTTCAACGGCGAGCGTTGGGAAATGTTCGGCCCGATCCTCGAGGACACCGGCCCGGCGGGCTAGTCGCTGCGGCCCAATCGAAACGATCGGCGGAAAGAAGCGATCGGCGGCCCCTCGGGGCCGCCGATTTTTTGTAGGATGGGTAGAGCGCAGCGAAACCCATCATCGCAGGAGCGTGTGTTGCCGGATCGATGGGTATCGCTGCGCTCCACCCATCCTACGCATCGCGCCCTACTTCGGTATCTCGCCAAAGGTCTTGCCGGCCGGCAGCACCGCGTGCCGGATCAGGCGGGAATCCTCCACCGCGGCCTGGCGGTGCTTGACCGCTTCGCGATAGACGGGATCGCGGATCATCTCGGCGAACGCCGCGACGCTTGGATATTCGGCGATGAAGCAGTGGTCCCAGCGCTCGGCCTCGGGTCCGATCAGCATCAGCTCGAACCGGCCCTGCCAGACGATGCGGCCGCCGAGCCGTTCGAACACCGGGCCGCTTTCGCGCCCATAGGCCGCGTAGGCCTCCGCGCCCGTCGCCTTGCGGCCGTCGGGATAGGCGGCCTGCACGCGCAAACGAACCAGGTTGAGCATGTGGATGGGCCCCGGCCGGTCGTTGGCCTTGAATTGCGCGAATACTTCCTTGGTCGGATCGATATGGCCCATCTCAAATTTCCTCCGAAAACACGGTTCCTTGCGCTGATGCTAGCACGCCCCGCCGCACCTCCTAATCCCGCGTTAACCTTTCCGTAACCGTCCCTTAAACAGCCCTCGCTAGCGTGCGATGAGACGGGTGTGAACGGCGTTTGTCATGGCGTGGGGACGGAAAAAGCGCGGCGGACGCGAGGAGCCGCTGTTTGGGCTTCCTGCAGCGCTCGCCGATCTGCGCCTCTCTCCCGAGGATCGCATCCCAGCCGCCGTCGACGACGACAAACCGAAGAAATCAGTGCCCAAGCGCAAGCACGAAGAGGACGATGACGAGCCGCCGCCGCGCGAGAGGAAGCCGCGCGCGGCCAAGGGCGGCGCCAAGCGGCGCGCGAAATCACGCGGCCGGATCAGGTTCGGCCGGCTGATCTATTGGGGCGCGGTGCTCGGCCTGTGGACCGCGATCGCGATCATCGGCGTCGTGGTCTGGGTCGGCGCGCATCTGCCGGCGATCCAGTCGCTGGAAATTCCAAAGCGCCCGCCGACCATTCAGATTGTCGGCGTCGACGGCAGCCTGCTGGCCTCGCGCGGCGAAATGGCCGGCACCAATGTCGCACTGAAGGATCTGCCGCCTTATCTGCCGAAGGCGTTCATCGCCATCGAGGACCGCCGCTTCTATTCGCATTACGGCATCGACCCCGTCGGCATCGCGCGCGCGGCGGTTGCCAACATCCTGCATCGCGGCGTGTCGCAGGGCGGCTCGACGCTAACGCAGCAGCTCGCGAAAAACCTGTTCCTGACCCAGGAACGCACCATGGCGCGCAAGCTGCAGGAAGTGGAGCTGGCGCTGTGGCTGGAGCGCAAGCACTCCAAGAACGAAATTCTCGAGCTCTACCTCAACCGCGTCTATTTCGGCTCCGGCGCCTATGGCGTCGAGGCGGCTTCGCAACGCTATTTCGGCAAATCAGCCAAGAACGTCACGGTCGCGGAAGCCGCGATGCTGGCGGGCCTCGTCAAATCGCCGTCGCGGCTGGCGCCCAACCGCAACCCCGAAGGCGCAGAGGCGCGCGCTCAGATCGTGCTCGCGGCGATGGCGGAGGGCAAATTCATCAGCGCCGCCCAGGCCAAGGCCTCGATCGGCCATCCCTCGTACAAGGTGAAGCCGGCCGGCGCCGGCACGGTCAATTACGTCGCCGACTGGATCGGCGAGGTGCTCGACGATCTCGTCGGCCAGATCGACCAGAGCATCGTGGTCGAAACCACGATCGATCCGAAACTGCAGAGTGTCGCGGAAGCCGCCATCATCGACGAGCTGGCCGCGAAGAGCGTGAAATTCAACGTCACGCAGGGCGCGCTGGTGGCGATGACGCCCGAAGGCGCGGTGCGCGCCATGGTCGGCGGGCGGAACTATGCTGACAGCCAGTACAACCGCGCGGTGACGGCTAAACGCCAGCCCGGCTCGGCGTTCAAGCCGTTCATCTATCTGACGGCGATCGAAGGCGGCCTGACGCCGGAAACGATCCGCCAGGACGCGCCGCTCGATCTCAAGGGCTGGAAACCTGAGAACTACACCCATGAATATTTCGGCTCGGTGACGCTGACACAGGCGCTGGCGATGTCGCTCAACACGGTCGCGGTGCGGCTCGGCCTCGAGGTTGGGCCAAAGAACGTGGTGCGGACCGCGCACCGGCTGGGGATTTCATCGAAGCTCGAGGCCAATCCTTCGATCGCGCTCGGTACCTCGGAAGTCTCGGTCATCGAACTGGTCGGCGCCTATGCACCCTTTGCCAATGGCGGGCTCGGCGTCTCCCCGCATGTCGTGACCAAGATCCGTACCAATGAGGGCAAGGTGCTGTATGTGCGGCAGCCCGACCGGACCGGCCAGGTGATCGAGCCGCGCCATGCCGCGATGATGAACACGATGATGCTGGAAACCCTGCTGTCCGGTACCGCGCGCAAGGCGGAGATTCCGGGCTGGATGGCCGCCGGCAAGACCGGCACCAGCCAGGATTTCCGCGACGCCTGGTTTATCGGCTACACGGCGAACCTCGTCACCGGCGTCTGGCTCGGCAATGACGATAACTCGCCGACCAGGAAGGCCACCGGCGGCGGCCTGCCGGTGGAAGTATGGACCCGCTTCATGCGCACGGCGCATCAGGGCGTGGCGGTGGCGAGCCTGCCGAACGCGCAGCGTGGCGGCTTCATGTCGAACCTGTTCCAGACCGCGTCGCAGGTCAGCGCAGCGCCGCAGCCGGCGCCGGTCCCGCAGAGCGGCGGATATCGGCCGCCACCGGCGAGAACGTCCGCGCCACCGCCGAATCCATCGGCACGCCCGGAAGCAGCCGCAGGACTGGATGGCTGGCTGGTGGACCGGCTGTTTGGAAGGTAGGCGCTTCGCGCGTAGCCCGGATGGAGCGAAGCGCAATCCGGGAACAGGGTCGCTGCATTCGAAACCGCCCCCGGGTTTCGCTTCGCTCCACCCGGGCTACGATTGAGTGCTAATCCTCGACCCCGTAACGATGCAAATCGTTGCCGTGGGTATCGAGCCAGCGCTTGGCGCGTTCGACATGGTCGCAAATACGATCCACGACGCGCCAGAACCTGGGCGAGTGGTTCATTTCGACGAGATGGGCGACTTCATGGGCGGCGAGATAGTCCAGCACATAGGGCGGCGCGAGGATCAATCGCCAGGAATACGACAGCGATCCGGCCGATGTGCATGAACCCCAGCGGCTCGACTGGTCGCGGATCGACACCCGCCTGACCCGCACGCCGAGATCCGCCGCGTAGGCGAGCGATGCCTTGTGCAGATCCTTGCGCGCTTCGCGCTTGAGAAAGTCGTGGACGCGCCGGTCCATGTGTTCGAAATCGCCAGCGACGCACAAAATCTTCTCGCCGCTGTCGCGGGTTTCGGTCCACACCGTGCCGCGCTCGCCCGCGCGATGCACGATCCGGTGCGGCACACCGCGCAACGGTATGACAGTGCCGGCCTGAAACGGTGCGGCCTTCGGCAGACGGCCGAGACGGGCGGCGATCCAGCCGCCGTGAAGCTGCGCAAAATCCTTGGCTTCCATGATCGTGCCGCGCGGCGGCATCGTCAGGATGGCTTCGCGATCCGTTGGATGAATGCGCAAGGTGTATCGCCGCGCGCGGCGGTGCCGGCGCAGCCTGATCGCAAAGACTTGCGAGCCGTGCTTGACCAAAAGAGTCGCGGGTTCGGCGGGCCGCCGATAAAGGAGGGCGCGAGTAGCCATGTCTTGGAGTCCGGGGAGCAGGAGTTCGCCCGGATTCTGCCATATCCGCCGCCAGGGAAATCGCATCTAAATTGCTCGGCGCAAAAACAAATCATTTGCCCAATATACAGGGGCTTGGCGGCAAATAGCCTCTAGGGAATGGGGCTGGAACCCAAAATTTCGGCTGGAACCGGGGGTCAAAAACGGCCTCAAGGAGTGAGTCTGAACTCACTGCTTGATTCGACCGGAATCCGGAATGTTTGAATCTTCTCAGCAACTTATAGGCGACCCGGAATCGATGTCGCCCGGGGCACTATTCGGCTGCACGGACCAATGTTGGCTTGGTAGCAGCCGCTGAAATCTTGGTATTGGCCGCCGACATCATGAAATCGGAGATGCGCGGCACGATTTCGGAACGGAATCGCGATCCGTTGAACACGCCGTAATGGCCGACACCCTTCTGCACGTAATGCACACGTCGATGATCGGGAATATGCGGGCACAATGCGTGCGTCGCTTCGGTCTGACCGAGCCCGGAGATGTCGTCTTTCTCGCCTTCCACCGTCATCAGCGCCACGCGGCGGATCTGCGACGGATCGACCAGCTTGCCGCGATGGGTCATCTCGCCCTTGGGCAGCGCGTGCTTGACGAAGACGACATCGACGGTCTGCAGGTAATACTCCGCCGTCAGATCCATCACCGCGAGATACTCGTCATAGAATTCGCGGTGCTTGTCGACCATGTCGCCGTCGCCCTTCACCAGATTGTTGAACAGGGCCTTGTGCGCGTCGGTATGGCGATCGAGATTCATGGTGATGAAGCCCGAGAGCTGCAAAAAGCCCGGATAGACGTCGCGCATCACGCCGGGATGCGGGAACGGCACCTTGGTGATGACATGGTTGCGGAACCATTCGATGCCGCGCTCGGCCGCGAGATTGTTCACTGACGTGGGATTGCGGCGGGTATCGATCGGGCCGCCCATCAGCGTCATCGACAGCGGCACGAAGGGATCGCGCTCGGCTTCCATCACGGAGACCGCCGCCACCACCGGCACCGAAGGCTGGCACACCGCGATCACATGCATGTTGCCGCCGAGCACGTGCAGCATCTCGATGACGTAATCGACATAGTCATCGAGATCGAAGCGGCCCTCGGTGAGAGGAACCATCCGCGCGTCGGACCAGTCGGTGATGTAGACTTCATGCGTCGGCAGGAACGCCTCGACCGTGCCGCGCAGCAGCGTCGCGTAATGGCCGGACATCGGCGCCACGATCAGCACGCGCGGATGCGGGCTGCGCAAGGGCCGGGTCAGCTTGCGATCGAAATGCAGCAGACGGCAGAACGGCTTTTCCCAGATCGAGCGGACTTCGACCGGCGTGCGGACGCCGTTGACCTCGGTGGTGTCGAGACCCCATTCGGGCTTGCCGTAGCGGCGCGTGGTGCGCTCGAACAATTCGCAGGCCGCGGCGATCGATTTGCCGAATTCGGTGTGCGACCAGGGATTCAGCGGGTTTTGAAACAGGATTTTGGTGGCGTCGGTCACGGCGCGTGCCGGGTTGAGCGACGCGTGACCCATCTCGTACATCCAGTACATCGGCGTCGTGAGCGCCGGACTGCCTTCGGCCACCAGGGGCGGTGCGCCGCCAAACTCACCAATCGGCATTTTATTTCTGACCTCTGTTTGCGCCGCAGCATAGTGCAGAATGCGTAATAATGCGTCAATGCACCGAACGCGCCTATCCAGATGTATAAGGGACGCAAAACCCCGGAAAACCACGGGAAACTGTGACTTATTCGCCACCCCCGAGCAAAGATCCGTGATGTTTGGCGCTGCGCAAAAGGGCAAGGAAGATCGCAAAGGAGGCAACGAACAGCACCACGTTGATGCCAAGCGACCAGACCATCAGGTCGGCCCTGAAGACGTGATCGATCAGGAGTGCGCGCATGCCCTCGAACACATAGGTCGGCGGCAGCGTCCAGGCGATATATTGCAGCCAGCCGGGCAGCACCGCGACCGGATAATAGATACAGGCGAGCGGCATCACGCCGAACATCAAGGTCCAGACGATGCTCTCGGCGCCGAGGCCGTTGCGCAGCACCAGGCCGGATACGAAAATTCCGACCGACCAGCTCGTGAAGATCAGGTTGCAGAAGAACGCGATCAGCGGCAGCCCGATCGCGAAGAAGTTGAAATCGAAGAAGAACAGCGCCAGCAGCGTCATCGGGATGACGCCGATCGCGAGCCGGATCAGGCTCATGATCATCAGCGAGATCAGGAATTCGATCGGCTTCAGCGGGCTCATCATCAGGTTGCCGAGGTTGCGCGCCCACATCTCCTCGAGGAACGAGATCGAGAAGCCGAGCTGGCCACGAAACAGGATGTCCCACAGGATCACCGCCCCGATCAGCGTGCCGCCGGCACGCGCAAAGAAGCCGTCGTTCTGCGAAATGTAGCTCTGCAGAAAGCCCCAGGTGATGATCTGCAGCGCCGGCCAGTAGATCAGCTCCAGGAGCCGCGGCCAGGACGACATCAGGAGATACCAGTAGCGCAGCACCATCGCCTGGATGCGATGCCAGGAAATGGCGTAATGGGTGGCGGTCTCGCGGGCGACGTCGCTCATGATGTCCCCTCCGCCACCCGGCCGCGCGCGACGTCGAGGAATACGTCTTCCAGCGTGGTGCGGTTGTAGCGCGCCATGATCTGGTCGGGGCTGTCGTCATCCTCGATGCGGCCGCGCTTCATGATGATGACGCGGTCGCACAGCCGCTCCACTTCCAGCATGTTGTGCGACGCCAGCAGGATGGTGGCGTCATGGGTCTTGCGGTAGTTCGCCAGATGCTGCCGCACCCAGTCGGCGGTATCGGGATCGAGCGAGGCCGTCGGCTCGTCGAGCAGCAGCAGCTCGGGCTGGTTGATCAGCGCTTTCGCCAGCGCGACGCGGGTCTTCTGGCCGGCCGAGAGTTTTCCGTTGGCGCGATCAAGAAATTCCTTGAGATCGAGGTCGGACGCGAGCTGTTCGATGCGCTCGGCGAGATTCTGCACCGCATAAAGCCGGCCGAAGATGGTGAGGTTCTGCCGCACCGTGAGCCGCATCGGCATGTCGACATAGGGGCTCTCGAAATTCATCCGGCCGAGCACCTCGGCGCTTCCCTCCGGCATCGCATGACCGAGCACCTGGACGCGCCCCGAGGTCGGGAGCACCAGTCCCATGATCATGGCGATCGTCGTGGTCTTGCCGGCGCCGTTGCCGCCGAGCAGGCCGGTGATGCTGCCGCGCGCGATCCGGAACGACACGTCATCCACTGCACGGGTGGTCTTGTAGAGTTTTATGAGATGCGCGACGTCGATCGCGGCGGAGCGTTCCGGCCCGGCCGCGGGAGGCTTTGCTGGCGCTATCTCACTATTGTCCATGACTGCCCCGTTCATTGGGCCATCACGGGGGTGAGCGCAAGAACCCC
This sequence comes from Bradyrhizobium algeriense, assembly GCF_003062295.1. Lineage (GTDB taxonomy): Bacteria > Pseudomonadota > Alphaproteobacteria > Rhizobiales > Xanthobacteraceae > Bradyrhizobium > Bradyrhizobium algeriense. Next base: position 650,488 of record NZ_PYCN01000001.1, read on the forward strand.
GTCATGCAAGGTCGTCATGCCCGGGCATAGCCGTCCGGAAGGACGGCCATGCCCGGCCATGACGGAGAAAGCGAACCTGACCGCGCGAATTTGTGATCATACGCCCGCACGGCTAAACTCCGGATATGACCGACGTCGCCGCCTCCGATTTCCGCCTGCCGCACCGCTATGTCCGTCTCGATACGATCCTCCGGCTGCGCTGGCTGGCCGCGCTCGGCCAGCTCACCGCGATCTTCATCGTGGCGCATGGTCTGGAATTCGCCTTTCCCGTCATTGCCTGCGTCGCCATCGTCGGCATCTCGGCGCTGCTCAATCTCGCGCTGCAGATTGCCTTCGACCCGATGCAGCGGCTGGAACCGGCCTATGCAGCGGCGCTGCTCGCGCTCAACATCGTCGAACTCGCCGCGCTGCTGTTCCTGACCGGGGGGTTGCAGAACCCGTTCTCGTTCCTGTTCCTTGGTCCGGTCCTGATCTCGGCGACGGTGCTGCCGATTCGGATGACGGTCGGGCTCGGCCTGCTCGCGGTCGCCTGCGCCTCGGCGCTGGTGTTCTTCCATTTGCCGCTGCCGTGGGACAGCGAAGACCCGCTGGTGCTGCCGCCGATCTATCTGTTCGGGGTCTGGCTCTCGATCGTGCTCGCGATCGGCGTCACCAGCCTCTATGCGTTCCAGGCGACCGAGGAGGCGCGAAAACTTTCTGACGCGCTGGCCGCGACCGAGCTGGTGCTGACGCGCGAGCAGCATTTGACCCAGCTCGATGGCCTTGCTGCTGCCGCCGCGCATGAGCTCGGCACGCCGCTGTCGACGATCTTCCTGATTTCGCGGGAGCTGGAAAAGACGGTCGACGGCAACGACTCATTGGCGTCCGATCTGAAAACCCTGCGCGAGCAGGCGCAGCGCTGCCGCGACATCCTGGCCAAGATCACCCAGCTTTCCTCCTCCGGCGCGCCGTTCGACCTCATGCCGATCTCGACGCTGATCGAGGAAGCGGTGGCGCCGCATCGCGATTTTGGCGTCGCCATTAGGGTGCGGCTAGCTGTCGCAGCCACGCGGGAGCCGGTCGTCGCGCGGAACCCGGCCATCCTGTACGGCGTCGGCAACATCCTGGAAAATGCCGTGGATTTCGCGCGGACGACGGTGGAGGTGAACGCCTGGTGGAACGCCGATTCGGTCGTAATCGTCATTTCGGACGACGGCCCCGGCATCGCACCCGATATGCTGAAACGGATCGGAGAACCCTATTTATCAAGGCGCCGCAGCGCCGATGAGGCCCACCGCGAACGCACAGGCCTCGGCCTTGGCGTGTTCATCGCCCGCACGCTGCTGGAACGGACCGGCGCCAAGGTTTCGTTCTCCAACCGGACCTTTCCCGATCACGGCGCCGTGGTGCAGATCGCCTGGCCCCGCGCCCGTTTCGAGGAAAGTACTGTAGGCCCAGCGGATTAGGCGAAAGCGAGTCGATTGACTTTGTGGGGCCTTGGCAGTGCAAAACTACCGCGCCATATGCTCTATATGATGATCTACATCCGCAACCCCGGGGGAACCCGACTTTGAACGCCATCGCCGAACTGAACGATCTCGCCGACCGCTCTCTGCTGATCGTCGAGGACGACAAGCCGTTTCTCGAGCGCCTGTCGCGCGCGATGGAAACCCGCGGCTTCGCGGTGACATCCTGCGACACCGTGTCCGACGGACTGGCGCAGATCAACAAGGCCGCACCGGCCTTCGCGGTGGTGGACCTGCGGCTCGGCGACGGCAACGGGCTCGACGTGGTCTCGGCGCTGAAGCGCAAGCGCCCCGACGCGCGCACCATCGTGCTGACCGGCTACGGCAATATCGCAACCGCCGTCACGGCGGTGAAGATGGGCGCGGTGGATTATCTCTCGAAGCCTGCGGATGCCGACGACGTCGTCGCGGCGCTGCTCGCCAGCGGCACCGAGAAATCCGAGTTGCCGTCGAATCCGATGTCGGCAGATCGCGTGCGCTGGGAACACATCCAGCGCATCTACGAGATGTGCAATCGCAACGTCTCCGAAACCGCGCGGCGGCTCAACATGCACCGCCGCACCTTGCAACGGATTCTGGCGAAACGCGCGCCGCGGTGATTTTAATTTGTGACGATCGCTCTTCTCGTCATGGCCGGGCTTGTCCCGGCCATCCACGTCTTTGCCGCCGCAGCATTGTAAGACGTGGATGCCCGGGACAAGCCCGGGCATGACGACGAACTAAAACTCCACATGCCCCTGCGGATCGACTAGCCGATTGATCCGCTGCGCCGCGGCCATCGCGAAGCGCACCGTCATCGATTTGCGCGTTGCCGCCGGCAGGCGATGCTCGGGGGCCTCGCAATGCAGGTGGGCGCCGTAGGCGTCGGCGATGATCAGGCCGGTGTCTTGCGGGAAGATTTCGCAGGGCAAATCCTGCGTGAAGGCAAAGAACAGCCGGTCGCAATGCATCCGGTAATCCTGCCATTTCTGGTCGGCGCGCAGATCTTCCACCGATGACTTGATCTCGACGATCCAGATTTCGCCGCGCTCGTTCAGCGCCACCAGATCGGCGCGCCGCCCCGAGGGCAGCGGCAATTCGCTGATGCAGGAGAACCCCAGCGACCGCAACAGCCGCCCGGTGCCGCGTGCGATCGCCAGCGCCGTCTCCGACTGGCGGCGGTCCAATGGAGGCACGAGGCTGATCTGGCGGGCAGGCGATTCCATGATCGTGAACCCTATCCGATTTCACGACGACCACCCAGCAGCGATGCCAAGTCCGGCGCAAAGCGAGCCACAAATTTGTCCGCAACCCGCCCTTTTTTGGACCTCAGCGCACCGTGAAGCCAAGGGAACCTTGGCTTTGAGGGACAAAACACTGGAGGAGATCTGACGATGCCCCGCATCGCTACATCAGCTTTTGCCCTCGCCCTCACTGCCCTGTCGCTGTCCGCCGGCCCGTCACCGGCCCTTGCAAAGCCCGCCGTCGAAGTCGCCTTCGTGCTCGACACCACGGGCTCGATGGGCGGCCTGCTCGAAGGCGCCAAGCGCAGGATCTGGTCGATCGCGACCGCGATCGTCGATTCCAACCCCGACGCCGACATCCGCATGGGCCTCGTCGCCTATCGCGACATCGGCGACGACTATGTGACCAAGAAGGTCGAACTCACCACCGACATCCAGGATCTCTACGCCAACCTTCTGGAACTGAAAGCCCGCGGCGGCGGCGACTGGCCGGAGAGCGTCAACGAGGCGCTCGACGTGGCCGTCAACAAGCTGCAATGGACCTCTGGCGGCGACACCAGGCGGATCGTGTTCCTGGTCGGCGACGCGCCGCCGCACATGGATTACGCGCAGGATACCAAATATCCGCGCACGCTTTCGGTGGCGAAGCAGAAGGATATCATCGTCAACGCGGTGCTGGCCGGCGATGCCCGCGATACCGAGCGGGTGTGGCGTGACATCGCCCAGAACGGCAACGGCCGCTTCATCCCGATCCCGCAGGACGGCGGCCAGGTCGTCATCATCGAAACGCCCTACGACGAGGAGATCATCATCCTGCAGCGGGAGATCAACGGCACCGTGATCCCTTACGGGCCGAAACACCTGCAGAAGCGCACCGAAGGCAAGACCAAGCAATTGTCCGAGGTCGCCGCCGCTGCGCCCGCGCAGGCCTCGGAGATGGCGAGCTATCTCAACAAGCGCTCGAAAGTGACCTCGGAGGCCGTCACCGGCGATGGCGACCTCGTCGCCGACGTGACCGCCGGCCGCAGCAGCTTCTCCACCATCAAGGAAGAAGACCTGCCCGACAATCTGCGCGCGATGAAGCCCGAGCAGCGCACCGATGAGGTCAACAAGCAGATGGGCCAGCGCAAGGCGCTCAACGAAAAGCTGTCGGCGCTGGTGGCCAAGCGCGACAAATACGTTGCCGACCAGCGCAGCAAGGCGCCGCCGAAAGCGTCGTCGTTCGATCGCGTGGTCGAGGATACGCTGAAGGCGCAGATCAAGCGGTGAACGACGCCCTCGCCACGAGTCGTCCCCGCGAACGCGGGGACCCATAACCACCGGCGCATGTCGTTGCGCCGGGCTGGAGCTACAGCCGTCGCACAACAGACACCTGTGGTTATGGGTCCCGGCTCTGCGCTCGCTTTGCTCGCTTGGCCGGGACGACGGGAGTTGTTGCCGGAATGACGGTCCCCTTTATGGATGCCGGCCCATGGCGAGCTGATAGATCGTAATAATCACCTCGAACAGGATCAGAAGCACGATAATCACTTCGAGCCGCAACGAGCGCCGCGTGTCGATAATATCGGTCAGCACCTGCGCGCTCTCGGCGATCACGGCGAGCTTGCCGTTCAGCGATTCCGCACGCTCCTTGAGCTCATACTCGTCCTCCAGCCGGGCATACAGTCGCTCCAGATGCGGCTTGTCCCAGAGCACGTCGGGCTTTTCTTCCACTTCGACCGGCCCCGACACACGGTGCCGTACCAGAAGCGCGCCGCCGATGTTTTTCAGGATCGAGCGACGGCTGCCGCGCATACGCCCGCTCTGCGCCAGTTCCCGCGCGACCGGTTCGGTCGTATCAAAGACGCTGGCGACCTCGCGTTCATGCCGGGCCAGGACGACGCTCTTCGCCAGCGCCTCGCAAATCAGGATCAGCCGGTCAGGCGACAGGCTTTGCAGGCAGATCGGGCCGCCGGGTGCAATCTGGTCCTCCTTTTCCGGGGCCAGCTCGATGATTGCGATTTCCTCGTCGCGCCGCGCAAACTTCCCCGTCATGCGGTGGTCCAGGCCGCGAAGGAATTCCTCCTCTTCCAGCGCATTCAGCCCGATCAGGACCACCACGCCATAGCGGAAGAGCACCGCGACACCGTTTTCATTGACGCGAAACGCCAGCGGCGTCGTTGCCAGCACGTCGCCGCGCTCGAGGCCCGACGTATTGAGGCGATCGCTGACAAAAAACGCACGGGCCGTCGTTCGGGTCGCGCCGAGCGGCGATTTGGTGGCCTGGTTCATGACCTGCGCATCCCGGCCGATATCACGGTCCGCGCCGATGCGAATTCCGTCTTTCGCCACTAAATATCCTCCCGTGCAAACCTATCACGGACTGGAACGGATCCCATATCGGTTCCCGTCCGAGTTGACCCCTTTTCAAGGTAGAATATGGTGCCTGCCATGGATGATAAAACCGAGACCCAGGCAAAAGCCGGCGCGATGATTGTGCCGGTGACGCTGTTCGAGCAGAACTGCACCATCATCTGGCACGAGCCTTCCAAGAAGGCCGTGGTGATCGACCCCGGCGGGGACGTTCCCAAGATCCTGGAGGCGATCAAGCAGACCGGCGTCACGGTCGAGAAGATCTGGCTCACCCACGGCCATATCGACCATGTCGGCGGCGCGGCTGATTTGCGCGACGCGCTGCAGGTAAAGATCGAGGGCCCGCATATCGCCGACAAGTATCTGCTCGACAATGTCGTCTCGAGTGGCGCGCGTTTCGGCATGACCGGCGTGCGCGATTTCGGCCCCGACCGCTGGCTCGACGAGGGCGATCAGGTCTCGATCGGTGATCTCACCTTCGACATCCTGCACTGCCCCGGCCATTCACCGGGAAGCGTGGTGTTCTTCAACAAGGAATTGCGCTTCGCCCATGTCGGCGACGTGCTGTTCAACGGCTCGGTCGGACGCACGGATCTGCCCGGCGGCAGCCACGCCACGCTGATCAACTCGATCAAGGAAAAGCTGCTGCCGCTCGGCGACGATGTCGGCTTCATCTGCGGCCATGGCGCGGGCTCCAGTATCGGCCAGGAACGCCTGACCAATCCGTTCATCACCGGCGAGATGTGAGCTGAAATTACCCGCCTGACCGGGAGGATGCCCGGCTACTTCATCAATCCCGCGGCCGTCAGCGCGCGGGTGATGGCGCCACCGACATCGATGCCGCGGCGCTTCGGTTCGCGCGGTGCTGGCTTGGGTTGGTGAACCGGCTTGTGGGTCCTCGACCAGAGCGTGGCGGCGAGATCGGACGACTGCAGGGATTCCGTGGCAGCAGATGGAACGATCTTCGCCGGCGCCGGCTTGGCCGCTTCGTTGGCCGGACTGACGCGATCGGTGAGGCCGAAGAAATCAGCAATGTGATAGGACGACGAGATCCCCGCTTCGATCAGGAATGCGCCTTCCGCGCCATAGCGCTCGTCGTTGCCGGAAAGCCCAAGCGGCGTGCCGTGGGCCATGTCCGTGATGGTGTAGGACTCGACGACAGTTTCGCCGTCGGCATTCCACCAGACCTCGCGCGGATGCCCGTCGACATCCCCGATCGACATCGGCTCGCCCGGCAGGCCGTGAACGTCGAGCCACTGTTTGACGATTTCATTCGCATTGCCCGGATTGACGGTGCGATCGGCGCTGCCGTGCCACACCGACACTTTCGGCCACGGGCCCTTGTGCTTGGAGGCCTTGCGGACGAGATCGCCCAGCTTGTTGGCCGGACGCGACGTCGACTGCATCATGCCGCCGAGCGCTTCCCGGACATTGCTGGCGATGCCGTAGGGGAGACCGGCGATGATGGCGCCGCCCGCGAACACTTCCGGATAGGCCGCCAGCATCACCGACGTCATCGCGCCGCCGGCGGAAAGGCCCGTGATGTAGATGCGGCGGGGATCGATTTTGTGATCGGCGACCATCCGCGCGACCATCTGCCGGATCGAGGCGGCTTCGCCCCGGCCGCGCGCGACATCGCCTGGATTGAACCAGTTGAAGCAGGTGTTGGCGTTGTTGGAGCCCTGCTGTTCGGGCATCAGCAGCGCAAAGCCATAGCGTTTGGCGAGCGTCGACCAGCCGGTGCCGAAGTCATAAGCGGCCGCGGTCTGGCCGCAGCCGTGCAGGACGACGACGAGCGCCGACGCGCGCGGTAGCGGCTCCGGCACATAGGCGAACATTTTGAGCGCGCCGGGATTGGTGCCAAATCCGTCGATTTCGACGAGCGGACTGCGGGCCCCCGGCGAAATGCTTCGGCCATAGATTCCCAAGCCATTGAACCCGTTCAGCTTCGGGAAATGGCGCAAGAATTCGACGTTCTTCGCGAGCGACAACGATGGCTCCTGGGGCGATTGTTTGGGGCGATTGTTCTTAACGCTACCGTGCACAGATAGTTGCTGCACTGCAAAATAGAAAGGCCGTGCACTGTCATTCCCCACAATCAAATTTTGGCAGATGACGTTAATTTGTCATCCCGTGACCTGACGCATCCATGTCAGGAATGCGGCGCAGGCGATAATCGACAACGCAAACAGCGCGCACGCAGCAAGCAGCGCCAGCCGAGCCGATTGACCAGCCTCGATCGCAAAGAACACCGCGCCGATCGCGGCCACGCCGACCGCGTTGGCGATTTGTGCTGTCGTGCCGTACATGCCGGAGCCCGCGCCGGCGCTGGCCGGCTTCACGGTCGAGAGCACGGCGCTCGACAATGGCGCCATGACGAGCCCCTGGCCGTAGCCGAAGATCGTCAGCACCAGCGAAAGCATGATCGCGGACCGCGTATCGATCCATTCGATCGCCATCACCAACGCCGCAAGGCCGGCAATCTGTACGGCGCAGCCCTCGATCAGCACCAGCGTGCCGCGATGTTTGGCGCGCGCACCACTATGCCGCGAGGCGATCACGAAGGTCAGCGCCAGCGGCAGGAAGACGAGCCCGGCCTGCAGCGGCGGAATATGCAGCCCCTTCTGCATGAACATGGTCATGACCAGATAGAACGACAGATTGGCGAAGAAGAAAAAGAACACCGCGGCAAGCCCGCGCATGAATGCCGCGTCCGACAGCAGCGCGAGATCGATCAATGGCATGCCGCCGCGGCGGGCAACCGCGCGCTCCAGCCGCAGGAACGCGGCGACAATGCCGACGCCTGCGGCCATCACCAGCCACGTCAGGGGCGACCAGTGCAGATCGTGGCCGAACAGCAACGGGCCGATCAGGCACAGCAGGCCGAGAAACAGCACGATCGCACCCGGAATATCCAGCCGCGTGCCGGCGCGGCGCGGTACCATCGGCATGATCTTCCAGGCCGCAACCATGATGATCGCGCCAAAGGGCACGTTGACGAAAAACACCGCGCGCCAGCCGAACCCTAAGAGGTCTGATGTCACCAGGATGCCGCCGAGCAGGAAGCCTGCCGCGCCGGCAAGTCCGAGTACGATGCCGTAGATGCCGAAGGCGCGGGCGCGCGAGGCATCCGCGAACAATAGATGAATGGTGGCGAGCACCTGCGGCACCATCAATGCCGCGGTTGCGCCCTGCGCTAGCCGCGCCGCGATCAATTCCGGGCCAGAAAGCGCCAGCGCGCACCACAGCGAGGTGACCGTGAAGCCCGCCACGCCCGCGATGAACACGTTTCGCGTGCCGTAGATATCGCCGAGCCGCCCGCCGGTGATCACCAGCGTGGCATAGGCGATCAGATAGACCGCAATCACTGCCTCGATCTGCGCCGCGCTGGCGTGCAGTTCGGTCGCTATCGTCGGGATCGCAACGTTGACGATAAAGGCGTCGACCCCGAACATGAATTGCGCCGCGACGACGGTGGCGAGCACCCACCAGCGGCGCGAAGTATCGACGGGGGCTGAGACGATCTGATGCATGAGGAGGAGCCTTGTCCTGTATCTCTTGCATCCGACGATCTCAGGCTTTGGTTATCCCGGCGATTACCTCTGACGTAAGCAGGCCCTGCTTTCAATTCTGCGGGCATGCTCAATATCGAGCGGCGATAGGCTGATCTGTTCCAAATTTGTAGGAAACGCCGGCGCGCACGACCTCGATCGTCTGGCGGCCACGATGTTCCGAAAAAGGCACGTCGCCCGGCACCGTCGATGTGAACGTCCTCGCGTTCTCAAACTTGCCGAAGTCGTAATGCAGGTATTCGACCCGCCCCACCCAGTTCGGCCCAAACGGCATCCATTCCGCACCGGCGCCGATCACCGCCCCGAAGCGGTCCGAAGGCGAGGTTGCCGTCTCCGTTTGCGTGAGTGCTCCCGGGCCGATTTGAGCGATGACTCGGGATCGCTCCAGCCGCTCCCACGCCAAACCGCCTGTGGCATAGAGCAATAAATTATCCGCCGGCAACCAGCCGAGACGCGTCCGCGCCGTGGCCAGATATTTCAACTTGTCCGGCAGCGTGATGGTCTGCGTGCCGCCGCCAAAAATGTTGATGGTTGGCGTCGAGGTCCCCTTGATATCGCCAAGGCTGAAATCGATCTCCAGGCCCGTCACCACGCGGCCAAACTGCCAGTTGTAACCGGCATGGCCACCAGCGAGCGCGCCGCTCGACTTGATGCCGCCGGTCGGCGTGTCGCCAATAATGCGCTGGGTAAAGTCGTTGTCCTTCCAGCCATAGCCGCCATGGGCGCCGAGGTAGAAACCGGCCCAGGTCGACGACGGCAGAGTTGTGAGCGCCATTGCAGGAGCCTTGGTATCAAGAGCCTTGGCATAACGCGCCGGTGCCGCGGCTGCCGGTTCGCCGAACTTGTAGGACAAGCCGGCGCGCAGAACGTCGACGCCGTGGTTACCGGCCGTCGAGACGGTGCTGACACCGGCGACGGTCTCGACGGCCGCGCCCTGAACCGTGCCGAAACCGTAATGCAGATATTCGAGCCGGCCGATCCAGTTGCCGCCGGGCAACATGGCTTCGATGCCGGCGCCGGCGACCCAGCCGAAGCGGTCGGCCGCCGAGGCGCTCACCGAGGTGGTCACGCCACCTGCAGGCGTTGTCGAACGGGTGTACGTTCTATCGAGTCGTTCCCAGCCGAGGCCGGCGGTGCCGTAGAACATTAAATTATCCGTCGGCAGCCAACCCAGCCGAGCGCGGATCGAGCCGAGCGCTTCAACCTTGTTGGCCCAGATTGTCGTAACCGCGCCTTGCGCAGGCAGGAAATAATTGACCTGTGTCGAGCCCTTGATGTCGGCGGCGCTGAAGTCGAGTTCGAAGCCGGTCACGGTGCGGCCGAATTGCCAGTTGTAACCGGCATGGCCGCCGTAAACCCCACCCTTCAATTTGGGACCGCCGATTTGCACGGGCGGGACTTCGTTTTCATTCAGGGAGAAATTGTTTTCGCCCCAGCCATAGCCGCCGTGAGCGCCGAGATAGAATCCGGCCCAGCCGGATACAGCCGCGACGGCCGGAGCTTTCGCATACGCCGCGGGCGTGGCGGCGCCGGCGTCGCCGAATTTGTAGGACAGCGCCGCGCGCACCGTGTCGATGGTCTGTCGGCCTGCATGGTCCGAGAAAGATCCATTAGGCACGCTCGAGATACGGCTCGCGGTTTGCGCGACGGCGCCGAAATCGTAATGCAGATATTCGAGACGCCCGATCCAGCTCGAGCCGAACAGCATCGTCTCGACGCCGACGCCCGCGACCCAGCCGAGCCGATCAAACGGCGCGTTGCCGGAGGCGTTGACATTGATCGGCGGGCCCACCGAAGTATTTCGTCCCTCGTCGACTCGTGCCCATGCCGCGCCCGCGGTGCCGTAGAGCAGCAAATTGTCCGTCGGCAACCAACCCAGCCGGCCCCGCGTGGTCCCGAGATATTTCACGCGATCGAATCGGTTGCTCGCAAGGGTGCCCTGCCCTGGAAACTCCTGCGCGGCCGTCGCCGAATTGCCGCTGATGTCAGCGGCGCTGAAGTCGATTTCGAACCCGGTCACCGCGCGACCAAATTGCCAGTTGTAGCCGGCCTGAGCGCCGTAAAGCCCACCTTGCGACTTGAAGCCCTGAACGGCCGCGTAGGGAGGCAATGGGAAAAGCGTCTGGCTGAATTTGTTGTCACCCCAGCCGTAGCCGCCATGAATGCCGAGGTAGAATCCGGCCCAGGACTGCGCTGTCGCCGGCGATGCCTTGGTCAAAGCCGGCAGGTCCGCCGCGGAGGCAGCGGCTCCGAGCAGCATCCAAGATGACGTTCCGATAAGCAGGTTGCGCAGCATCTAATCCGGCCTCTCTCTTCCAATTCCAATCGGCCCGACGCATCGGGACGTTGTGGAACCATACCGGACTTCGGGTTCCATACTGTAAATATTACGGCAATATCGTGAATTTCCCGTCTTTATTGTGGCTTCTGTGACACTTTCCGGAAATTAATCGGGCGACTGGTTGTAAAAGTCGCTGAAAGCCTTTGCGGACCCTGCAAGATCGTCTAATTCCGTAAGACTTGCGAAATTCCGGGCGAGGCCTCGATGGCAAAACTGGACGACACCGACCGGCAACTCCTGATGCTGCTGCAGGAGGACGACCGGCAGCCGCTGGCTGCGCTCAGCGAAAAGATCGGCGTCGCCGTCTCCACCATCAACGATCGCATCAAGCGGCTGGTCCGGTCCGGCATCATTTCGGGCTTTCATGCCCACGTCGCGCCGGAAGCGGCGGGGCTCAATCTGCTCGCCTTCATCATGGTGGGCTGGAGCAACCCGAAGGTCGAGGCGATATTTCTGGAGAAGGTGAAGGCCTCACCCGACGTACTGGAGTGCCATCACGTCACCGGCGCCTGGAATCACCTTCTGAAAGTTCGAGTCGGCACCACGCGCGATCTCGAACGGTTTCTCAGCGAAACGATCAAGGCGGTGGACGGCGTGGAGAGAACTGAAACACTGATCACGCTGTCGTCGGCGAAGGAGACGTGGAAGGTCAGTCTTGAGGCCGCTCCATCCTGACAGTGCAGGCGACGCCGCACGCGGCAGAAGCAACTGGACCGCAAGAGAGCAATCACCCACGAATTCCGGGCCGCGGCATGCCGTCCGACTTTGCGCGACAACCATGCGCTGGCCGCCCGGCTTCGAGCATTGCCTTGCCGTTTCCCGCCCCGTAGTTTGCGAGCTTAAGCAAATTCCAAAAGCAAAATAAATCCGGAGAGGAACACGCATGGCACGCCTGAAGTTCGGAGCCTTTCTCGCCCCGCATCATCCGATCGGCGAAAATCCGCTGCTGCAGTTCCGCCGCGATCTCGATTTCGTCGAACAGATCGACGCGCTCGGCTTCGATGAATTCTGGTGCGGCGAGCACCATTCCTCCGGCTGGGAAATGATCGCCTCGCCGGAAATGTTTCTGGCGGCCGCCGGCGAGCGCACCAAGCGCATCAAGCTCGGCACCGGCGTGATCTCGCTGCCTTATCACCACCCCTACAACGTCGCGCAGCGCATGGTGCAGCTCGACTGGATGACCGGCGGCCGCGCCATCTTCGGCTCTGGGCCCGGTGCGCTGGCCTCCGACGCGCACACGCTCGGCATCGACCCGATGACGCAGCGCGACCGTCAGGACGAGGCGCTCGCGATCATCCGCCGCCTGTTCAGGGGCGAGCGCGTCACCGCCAGGAGCGACTGGTTCACGATGAACGACGCCGCGCTGCAATTGCTGCCGCTGCAGGAAGAGATGCCCTGCGTGGTGGCGTCGCAGATCTCGCCGTCGGGCATGACGCTCGCCGGCAAATACGGCATCGGCATCATCTCGCTCGGCTCGATGTCGACGCAGGGCCTGATGGCTCTGCCGACGCAGTGGGGCTTTGCCGAAGACGCCGCCAAGAAGGCCGGCACCACCGTGAGCCGTTCCGACTGGCGCGTGCTGCTGAGCTGGCACATCGCCGAGACCCGCGAACAGGCGCAGCGCGAGGCCGGCCCGGGCCTGATGCGCTGGCACAACGAATATAACGTCCGCACGCTGCAGCGGCCGGGGCTGGAGCCGTTCACCTCGCCCGAGGATGCGATTGAGAAAACCGCCGGCGGCGAGAACGCTGCCTCCACCATCGGCACGCCGGATGACCTTGTCAAAACCATCAAGAACCTGATGCAGGTCTCGGGCGGCGTCGGCACCATCATCGGCTTCGTGCATGACTGGGCCAACCCGGAAAATACCCGCCGAAGCTGGGACATGGTCGCGCGCTACGTGATCCCGGAAATCAACGGCTATGTCAGGGGGCTGCGCGAATCACAGAAATTCCTGATCGAGAACCGCGCGGTGTTCGAGCGGGCGGGTCAGGCCGTGATGGCGAAAATCATGGAGAACGAAAAGGCTGCCGCCGCGCTCGCCCATACCGGCCCGGGCCGGGTGGCGATCCCGACCATCAACGCGCCGGACCTGCAAAAGGAAGCAGCCAAGCGCAAGGCGTGATGAGACCGGCGCGGAGTGCGCTCCGCGCCGCTTCTCCTGATGAGGTCAACTTCCCGTAATATTTCTGGACTTGGCGGTCCGGACCATGCTCGGACCGCCGCGCACCAATATTCAGGCCGCGACAAAGCCACTGATCCGGTGGATAATATTTTCGATTTCTGAGTTCAGGCGGAGCAATTGCCATGTCGATGCAGAGTGTTGCTTCTCCCGCCAATATCCCCATGCCGCCGAACCCCAGGGCGTTACGGCACATTCCCGGTAACGAGGGTTGGCCGTTCATCGGCAACACGCTGGCGGTGCTGGCCGACCCCAAAGGACAGATTGAGAAGTCGGCCGCCAAATACGGTCTGATCTACCGCACCCATCTGTTCGGCGAGACCAGCGTGACGATGCTCGGGCCCGAGGCCAACGAGCTCGTGCTGTTCGACCAGTCGCGCCTGTTCTCCTCCACCCATGGCTGGGGACCAATCCTCGGCCTGCTGTTTCCGCGCGGGCTGATGCTGCTGGATTTTGAAGAGCACCGCCTGCACCGCCGCGCGCTGTCGGTCGCGTTCAAGTCGGGGCCGATGAAGTCCTACCTCGTCGATCTCGACCGCGGCATTGCCGCGCGGGTCAAGCAGTGGAAGGCGCAGCCGGGCGAGATGCCGGTGTATCCGGCGATGAAGCAGCTCACGCTCGATCTGGCGGCGACGTCCTTCCTCGGCGCCGACATCGGGCCTGAGGTCGACGAGATCACGCGCGCCTTCATCGACATGGTGGCCGCAGCCGTGGCGCCGATCCGGCGGCCACTGCCGTTCACGCAAATGGGCCGCGGCGTTGCAGGCCGCAAGCGGATCGTCGCCTACTTCGCCGAGCAGATTCCTATCCGCCGCGCGCGGGGCGGCGGCAATGACCTGTTCTCGCAACTGTGCCAGGCGACGCACGAGGACGGCGCGCTGCTGTCAACCCAGGACATCATCGACCACATGAGTTTTCTGATGATGGCGGCGCATGACACGCTGACATCGTCGCTGACCTCCTTTGTCGGCGAGCTTGCCGCCCATCCCGAATGGCAGCAGCAGTTGCGCGAGGAAGTCAAAGGCCTCGGCATCGAGGCCAACGATCCCTCCAGCATCGACAATCTCGAAAAGATGCCGCTGTCGGAAATGGCGTTCAAGGAAGCGCTGCGACTGAAGCCGCCGGTGCCGTCGATGCCGCGCCGGGCGGTGCGCGCCTTTTCGTTTAAGGGTTACGACCTTCCCGCCGGCACGCTGGTCGGCGTCAATCCGCTGTTCACGCATCACATGCCCGACATCTGGTCCGAGCCTGAAAATTTCGATCCCATGCGCTTCACCGACGAGGCGCAGCGCAACCGCCATCGTTTTGCATGGGTGCCGTATGGCGGCGGCGCGCATATGTGCCTCGGCCTGCACTTCGCCTACATGCAGGCGAAATGTTTTGCGCGGCATTTCCTGCAGAACCTCGAGGTCTCGCTGGAGCCCGGCTATAAGCCGGACTGGCAGATGTGGCCGATTCCGAAACCGCGTGATGGTTTGCGCGTGGTGTTGAAGCCGGTGTGAGACTTGGTGCGTAGGTCCCAACCTACTTCACGAGCGTCGTAAGTTGAGCGCCCTCGTCAGCCACGAACACCGCGATCAATTCGGCGGGCTCGGTCATGCTGGCATTGGCCGAAACCAGATGCACGGCGCCGGGCGGCTCGAAGAACGACTGACCCACTCCAAAGGTCTCGACCGGGCCGCCCGCCAATTGCGAGCGGATTTCGCCCTTGGTGACATAGGCGGTGACTGAGCCGGCATGCCGGTGCGCCGGCGTGAACCCGCCGGGGCCATAGAACACGCGCACGATCGTCACGCGCTTGCCCGCCACGTTCGGCAGCGCATGCGAGCTGATCGGCTCGACGACGTCCTGTGTCGAGCCCGACGAGACACTGTTTGCGCACAGCGGCTCGATGACCGCCGAGATCGCGTCCATGGTCGATGGCAGCGTCTTGCCGATGACGAAGGCACAGGCGAGGCCGGCGATGATGGCGAGGTAGAACGGACGAAAGTCGCCCTGCTGCGATGATCTGAATGCTACAGACATTTGCGTCTCCCTTTGTATCGCCCAAATTTCACCGTCTACCCCGCGCCCTGATCGAACGCCTTCTTCAGCGTGACATAACCCTGCTGCTGCTGGCTCCAGTTGCGACCGCCCGTCATGGCGCCGTCGACCACCAGATCGTGACCGTTGATGAAGGAAGATTCGTCGCTCGCCAGAAACACCGCGGCATGCGCGATATCCTCAGGCAGACCGGCGCGCGGGATCGGCTGGGCCGATTTGTAGACCTCGCGCATGACCGCGGGCGTCTTTTCGGCGGCCTCCACCGACAGGCCGAGCGCCTTGCCGAAAATGCCCGTCGCGATCGCGCCGGGCGAAATCGAATTCACGCGGATGTTGGCTTCGCCGAGTTCCATTGCCACGCATTTGGTGAGATGGATGACGGCGGCCTTCGCCGCGCTATAGACCATCGACGATGAAAAACCGGCCAGGCGGCCGGCGATGCTGCCGTTGTTGATGATGCTGCCGGAACCCTGTTTCCGCATATGGGGGGCCGCATGCTTCATGCCGAGCATCACGCTGCGCACCAGCGTCGCCATCGCGGCGTCGAAACGCTCGACCTCAAGGCTCTCGATGCCGCCGGTCTGCGCCGGACCGCCGGCATTGTTGAACAGGCAATCGATGCGGCCGAATTTCTCCACCGAAACGGCGATAAGCGCCTTCATCTGCTCTTCCACCGTGACGTCGGTCTGGCGAAAGATGCAGTTTGTGCCAAGCTTTTTGGCCAGCGCCTCGCCCTCCGGCGCGCGACGCCCGGCGATCACGATTTTTGCGCCTTCGGCGACGAATAGTTCCGCGGTGTGCAATCCGATGCCGCTCGTCGCTCCGGTAATCACCGCAACCTTGCCGTCCAGCCGTCCCATATCGTCCCCCCTGTCGCAATCGGTTCCGCCAATATTCCCGCCTCTCGCCCCACAAGGCAAGCGAGCTTGTTCCATCGTGATCGCCCATCGCCTTGGCCGCTTTGCTGCCATCGGCTGCCCCGAAATCCCCTGATTTCGGTATGCTCGGCCATATTTTGGATTCGCTGATCACGTGAAGTGACTACTCCGATGAAGAAATTGATCGACGAGTTCACGCACGGCTGGCAGGGAATTTCCCAGCCCTCGCTGCTTTTCAGCTCGGTCTTCGTGGCCGGCTGCCTCGCTTTGTCGACAATCGCCCGGTGGGGCATAGCCCAGATCCGTCCCGACGTATTCTTCACGCCCTATTTCCCGGCCGTGTTCCTGGCCGCCGCCATCGGCGGCGCCCGGGTCGGGATCGTGACGGCAATCGCGGGAGGCGCGCTCGGCGTCACCGTCAATTTTGATAGCTCTATTGCGGATTCCGCGCGGTTTGCGCTGCTGCTGATGTTCTGGGCGGTTTGCGGATTCGCCATCTGGGGCGTCGAGCATTACCGAACGATCGTCGCGCAACAGCGGGAGGATTCGAAGCGCCTGATCCGGGAAGAGGAATACCGCAAGCTCCTGGTCGAGGAGTTGCAGCACCGGCTCAAGAACAAGACGTCGACGATCCACGCCGTGCTGCACCAGGTGCTGCAGGACCAGCCGCAAATCTGGGGCAGCATCGATCGCCGCCTCCGCGCGCTGTCGGCGACCGACGATTTGATCGCGCGGCTGGACGGCAGCGGCTGCGACATCAAGGACATGCTGCATTCCGAACTCGGGCCATACGGCCATGTCCGGTTCAACTTGAACGGCGATGCACTGTTCCTGCCGGCCAAGCTGGCGGTCAGCCTGGCGCTGATCTTTCACGAGCTGGCCACCAATGCCGGCAAGTACGGCGCGTTCTCTTCGGCGCGCGGGCTGTTGCAGGTGTCGTGGTCGGTGTCGGAGAGCCGCCTCAACGTCACCTGGGATGAAACGGAAGGTCCCGCGGTCGAAAACGTCGGCCCTGCGGGCTTCGGCACCAAGCTGTTGCAATCGGCGCTTCGCGCGTTCGACGGCAAGACCGAGATCCGCTTCCTCAAGACCGGCGTGCATTGCACGATGCAATGCCGGATTCCCGCGAATTAGGGCGTTTGCAGCGAAGTCCCGACGCAAAATCCGTCGCGCTGGCCAAACGCGTGAACCGATATTCACCTCGCACGCGGCCCTCTCTATCGGCGTTGACATTCTGTTAATGACGATCACGCCCAACGCCGTTGAAAATCGCCGACTTCTACGGTTGTCCCGGTTTTTCGCAGTTCCACTTAACCAATGCTACAAGGGACTTTGCCAAGCTCCGTGGCATGCATAGTCCCAACAAGCACGACTTTCAGGCGGCCGCGACGCAGGGCAGCGATGAAAGCATATTTGAATCCGAACTGAACATCCTGCGGGATGTCTTCAGGTTGCTTCCGGCCGGTGTGACCGTTCAGGACGAGCACGGCGAGTTCGTACTGATGAACGATGCCGGCGCTGCCCTGCTGGAAGCGGCCGCCGCGGCGCCGTCAGCCTCGCAACTGAGCGATCGCCGTGAAACCTGTCTCGAATTGCTGCGCACCGGCCGCCCGGCCGTGCTGGAAGAAGCCATCGCCGGCGGCGCGGCCAAGCAGGTGGTTCTCACCTCGCATCGGCCGGTCCGCGTTGCCGGGCGCAATTTGCTGATCTCGAGCTCCACCGACATCTCTGAACAGAAAGCGTTCGAGGATCACCTGTTCCGCTCCGCCTATTACGATGAGCTGACCGGCCTGCCGACGCGACGCGTGATCGAGCATCGCGTCAACAGTCTGCTGAAGTACGACAACGGACAGGGCCGTTTCGCGCTGGCGTTTCTCGACATCGACAATTTCAAGCACATCAACGACTATTACGGACACGCGGTCGGCGACGCGCTGCTGGTGGAGATGGCCAAGCGGCTGGGGCTGGACCTGCGCGACTCCGACATCCTGTCGCGGATCAGCGGCGACGAGTTCGTGCTGCTGCTCAACCCGATCCAGAACGACGCCGAGGTCGAAGAGTTCATCCACTTCATCCTGCAGCGGCTGAAGGCGCCGTTCTTCATCGACCAATCCGAGATATTCGCCTCGACCTCGATCGGCGTCAGCCTCTATCCCGAGCACGGCCGCAGCTACGAGGTGCTGCGCCAGAACGCCGACATCGCGATGTACCGCGTCAAGAACGGCAGCAAGGGCGCCGCGGCATTCTTCGATACCAGCATGGAGCGCGAGGCGCTGGCTCGGATGAAGATCGAGCAATCGCTGCGGCTGGCTATCCTGGAAAAGCGCTTTTGCTGCGCCTTCCAGCCCAAGGTCGATATCCGGACCCAGGAGATCACGGGTGTCGAGGCGCTGGTGCGCCTGCGCGACGACGAGGGGGTGATTCAGGCCCCCAGCACCTTCATCAACCTTGCCACCGAACTGGGCCTGATCGACGAACTGACCCATCTGGTGCTGGCGGAGATCGTCAAGTCGATCGACCTGATCAACGAGACCTTCGGCCCCAATACCACGATCAGCATGAACGTCGCAGCCAAGCAGGCCGGCAATCCCGAATTCATGCGGCCGTTCGCCGAGGCACTCGAAGCCACCGGATTTCCGGCGCGATTCATGATCGAGGTGACGGAAGACGCCTTCGTCACCAAGACGCACTTTCAGGACGAGATCCTGCCGATCTTCCGCAGGCTCGGCGTTAAGATCTCGATCGACGATTTCGGCATCGGCTATTCGTCGCTGTCGGCGTTGGCCGACATTACCGCCGACGAGATCAAGATCGATCGCTCCTTCATCACCGACATCCATAAGCGGCCGCGCAGCCAGGGCATCTTGCGGGCGATCGAATCCTTGAGCGAAGCGCTCGGAATGACCGTGATCGCCGAAGGGCTCGAAAGCTTCGAGGAACTGGCCTATCTGCAGGCCGCGACCAAGATCCGCTACGCTCAGGGCTTTTACTTCTCGAGGCCGACTTTCCTGGAAGACCTCAAGCTGGCGACCCCCCGCGCCAGCGAGGCGCGCGCAAGCCTGGCTAGCCGGCCGGCACAGGAAAACCGTCCCACCTATTCGCGCGCCGGCGGTTATCGCCGCTGAGGGACGGGTCGCTTGCCGCCGACGGACGCTTCATCCCCGCCAACAGAACAGCAGAAGCAGCAGATTACCGCTTCGTCGCGCGATCGCGGCGGAAGGACACGCGATTAAGCCTTGGGTAACCGGATTTCCTAACGGCTTATGACATCCGCCCATCGTATGCAGATTCCCGGGAGAAGGGAGAATGCACGGTCTGTTTCACCACCTGCACGGCATGAAGGCCCGAACCGCAGCCACCGGGCGGCACCTTGCCGCGACCATCCGGGGCCCGGTGTTGTGGCTGACGCTTTGCGGCGGTCTGCTGGTCGCGGCGATTTTCGTCGGCACCATCATGATGACCAGTGAATTCCGCGAGCGCGCGCTGCTCAACAGCGAACGCGAGCTGGAGAACACCGTCCTCCTGCTTGCCCGTCACTTCGACCAGCAGTTCGAGGACTCCGACACGCTGGCCGACGACGTGATTTCCCGGCTGCAAATTTCCGGCATCACCTCGGAAAAGGAATTCCGGAAACATGCCGCAAGCTCAAAAGCACACGAGATCCTGAGATCCAAGGCGGGCGTCCTGTCCTATCTCGGCGACATCTCGATTTTCGATTCCAACGGCGACATGATCAACTGGTCGCGGCCGCTGCCGGCCCCGGGGCTCAACATTTCCGAACGGGCCTACTTCAAGAGCTTCAAATTCGATTCGCGATCGCCATCCATTCTGACCGAGTCGGTTCGCAGCTATCTCACCGGCAATCTGAATTCCGTCATCGCCCATCGATTGCGAGGCGAGGACGGCGTCTTCCTCGGCGTGATGACGCGGCGCATCAACCCGGTCAATTACGAAAAATTCTTCGCCTCCGTAGCCCTCGGAACCGGCGCCGCCATCTCGATGTTTCATGCCGACGGCACCCTGCTGGCGCGCTATCCGCGGGTCGACGAGCTGATCGGCCAGAATTTCGCGAAGGCGCCGCTGCTGCAGCAGGTCCGGGAGCGGGGCATCCGGCAGACGCTGCGCGTTCACAGCCCGATCGACGAGACCGACAGGCTGGGATCTGCAGCCCCGCTCGGCCACTACTCGGGCATCGTGGTCGCGACCAACACGGTTGCCGCCGCGCTCGCCGACTGGCGCGAACAAACCAGGTTACTGGTTATCGCGGCGACGCTGGCGGCCGCGGTAATCGCCCTGATCCTGTTCCTGATCATCAGGCAGATCACCCGGCAAAACCGCGAGGCGCAGCAGCGGCTCGAAACGGAACGGGGCCGGCTCGATACCGCCCTGAACAACATGATTCAGGGTCTTGCGACGTTCGACGCCTCGGCTCGCCTCGTCACCTTCAACCAGCGCTACATCGACATGCACAACCTGTCGGCCGACGTGGTCAAGCCTGGCTGTCATCTTCGCGACCTGATGCAGCATCGCAAGGATCGCGGCTCGTTCGATGGCGACATCGATGAGTTCTGTGAGTCGGTCATACAGAACATCGGGCGCGGCCAAGCCGGCCAAAGTGTCATCCAATGCGCCGACGGACGCGCATTCCTAACGGTGCGAAAGCCGCTGGCGGATGGCGGGTGGGTCGCCACCATGGAAGACATCACCGAGCGGCGCAACCTCGAGCAGGAGCGCGACCGCAACTACGCCTTCCTGAGCCAGATCATCGATCACATCCCGTCGCAGATCACCGTGAAGGACGTGCACGACCGGCGCTATTTGCTGGTCAACCGCGTGGCGGAAACCCAGTTCGGCATTTCACGCGACCTGATCATCGGCAAGACGGCCTTTGATCTCTTTCCAAAGGCCGCCGCCGAACTCATCGCGGCCGACGAGGAGAAAACGCTGCAATCTCCCGACGGCCTGTTCAAGGACGAGCACGTCTGGGAAACCCAAGGGATGGGCCCGCGCTACATCACCTCCAAGCGGCTCGGAATCAGCAATTCGGCGGGTCAGGCGCGCTACATCATCAACGTCGTCGACGACGTGACCGAGCGCCGGCTTGCCAACGAGAAGATCGCGCATCTGGCGCATTACGACGCGCTGACCGACCTTCCGAACCGGGTGCTGTTCCGCGAGCAGATCGAGCGCGAGCTGCGCAAGGCCGTTGGCGGCCAGCAATTCGCACTGCTCTATATCGACATCGACGAATTCAAAGGCATCAACGACTCGCTCGGACACCACGTCGGCGATGAACTTTTGAAGGCGGTCGCGGCCAGCCTCAAGGATTGCACCAAGCCGGGCGATCTCATCGCCCGTCTCGGCGGCGACGAATTTGCGGTGATCCAGACCGCGGTCAGCGGCCGCGCCGAGGTCGAGGAATTCGTGACCCGCATTTACGAGGCGATACGCCAGCCCTATCAATGCCTCGGCCACCATCTTTCGACCGACGCCAGCGTCGGCATCGCGATCGCGCCCGAAGACGGCACCGAGCTCGACCAGTTGATCAAGCACGCCGACCTCGCGATGTACGCCGCCAAGGCCGAGGGACGCCGCATCCATCGCTTCTTCGAGCCCGCCATGGATGCCCGCGCCAAGGCGCGGCTCACCATGGAGCAGGATCTGCGGCAGGCGCTGGCCGATGACGACTTCGAAATCTACTACCAGCCGCTGCTCGATCTCGCGAGCGGCGAGGTGACGGGCTGCGAGGCGCTGTTGCGCTGGCGCCATCCCGAACGCGGCATGATCTCGCCGGCGGAATTCATCCCCGTAGCCGAGGACACCGGCCTGATCAACGAACTCGGCGACTGGGTCATGCAGACCGCGTGCAACGAGGCGGCCGGCTGGCCGTCGCGGGTCAGGCTCGCCGTCAACGTTTCTCCGATCCAGTTGAAATCACCGACGCTGGCGCTGCGGATCACCGGCGCGCTTGCCGCCTCCGGCCTGCCGCCCGATCGGCTCGAGATCGAAATCACCGAGGCGGTGCTGATCCATGACGACGAAAGCGCGCTGGCGATCCTGCATCAGCTCCGCGCCATCGGCGTGCGCATCGCGCTCGACGATTTCGGCACCGGCTTCTCCTCGTTGAGCTACCTGAAGCGGTTCCCGTTCGACAAGATCAAGATCGACCGCTGCTTCGTCAGCGACATCGAGGTCGACGGCTCGGCGGCGATCGTGCAGGCGGTGGTGAACATCGCAGCGGCGCGCAACATGACCACGACCGCGGAAGGCGTCGAGACCGAGCAACAGCGCGAGATGCTGCGTCAGCTCGGCTGCACCCAGATGCAGGGCTATCTGTTCAGCGCGCCGAAGCCGGCGGCCGAGGCGAGGCGATTGCTGGGCGTGCGATTGGAAGCTGCGACAGCCGTCGCCTGACGCCGTTCCAGCGCGCCAGTGTCGAGTATGGCTGCAATCGCCGAACTGTCTCCCGCCTCCAGCGCCGCAATGGCCTCTTTGGCCCAGCGGTAGGAGGCATCAAAGATCTCGGTGTGGCGATCGAAATCCGTCACGTCGATCCCGGTCGGAAACGGCGGCCGCATCACCGTATCGAACGGCCCGACCGGCAGCGTATCGTAGCGCTGATGCGCCACGAGGCTTCGCCACAGCACGTTCACCGCGCTGGGTGCGGCGGGTAATAGCTTCTTGCGGAACGGCGTCAGCATGGCAGCGATCAGTTCGAACCGTCCGGGGAGCGCCGCATAGTCGACGTCGAACATCTCCGCCGCCGGCTCGCCGAAATGCACGACCAGGTTGGGGCCGCTCTTGAGCTGGTGCATCGACGCCAAGGGCACGTTGTCGATAAGACACCCATCGACCAGCATCGCGCCCTCCGGCGTGTAGAACGGCGGCAACAGCCCGGGGATCGCGCTCGATGCGCGGACCGCCTGCCAGAGCGGCCCCGTCCGGATCAGTTCGAGATTGTGGGTCGAAAGATTGGTGGCAACGGCCGCAAAGGGCCGCCAGCAATCCTCGATCCGGCAGTCGGGACCGTACTGATGGGCAAGCGCGCGATCGAACGCCTTGTGATCCAGCAGCGCATAGCGCGGCCAGGTCGGCCGCCGGAAGCTTCTGCTCCTGACGAAGATTTCGTGCGTGCCGCGCTCGAGATGCTCGGCTTCGAGATTTTTGGCAAAGCCGGCCACCATGGCGGAGCCGACGCTGGTGCCGACAAAGATATCGAACATCACGCCGCGTTCGCGAAACGCCTTGTAGATTCCGACATGCGCGGTGCCAAAACTGCCGCCGCCGGCGGCGACGAAGCCGATCGCCCGGCCGCACAGAAAGCGGACAAGGCTGTCGATATCGATCTGGTCTTCGAGAGCGACATGGTGATGCATGAAGGCCGGCAGCCGGGCAAGCCAGGCTGCGGTGCCGGAGACCTCACCGCTTCGCCGGTCATGAACGCGGACGAGGCGCCGGGCCGAGACGGAATGAACCTCGCAGGCGAAGGCCTCGATCTCGGTCAATGCTGCCGCAGGCGCCTCCCCGCGGCACGCGAACACCACCATGTCGGCCTGACGGATCGCCTTGCGCGCCCATGGCGAGGCGTCGCGGCCACCGAGATAAACCACCAGAGGCGCGGTGTGTTCGAGCCTGTTGAGCCATTCGGTGACTTCGTGCGCATCGAGCGCGCGCCCGGGAAACATCGCATGCAAGCGGGCGGCGTCGATAATCTCGGCTTGGGTCGCGGCGAGCCCCTCGCGCATCCGGCGATCGAAAGCGCCAGGCAGCGGTTCCACACCGCCGTCGATCAGCGCTACGGTGCGCGCCTTCGGCGAGGTGGGGAACGGCGCGATGCGCGCGGTCTCCTTGGCGAACCGCCGCGCCAGCGCCGCGAGCAGCGCCTCGACGATGGCGGGGGTTTCCTCGACGAGCTTCTGGTAGGCCGGACGCGTCAATGCCAGCACGCTGGTGTCGCGGATGGCGATCACATCCGCCGTGCGCGGGACATTGGCGAAGAAGCCGATCTCGCCCACCAGTTCGCCGGCCCGAAGCTCGGCGATCGGCTCGATATAGCCGGTCTTGCGCACCGCGAGCGCACCATGCAGCACCAGGAAGAGCGAGTCCGAAGGTCCGCCTTGCGCGACCAGCATCTGCCCGCGCACCAGATCCTGGCGGACCATGGCGTTGAGCGTCTTCAGCCGCTGTTCGGAACTGAGCGTTCGAAACAGCGCGAAGTCCTCCAGGGCGGAGCTCCACGCAAGCACCGAGCTCGATCCACTCATTTAGCGGTACCCAGTTGAATTCGCGAGGCTCAACCTTAGCGCCGGGCCCACACCACCGCGAGCGATATAAAGCCGTGCGCGAGCGCACCGCAGCAATACGCTCGGATGCACTGCAACATGAGCGCCGCATCTGTCCCGGCGTTACGCCGCCCACCGGCCGCGATTGTTCTCGGCCAGAATGGGCCGGATCAACCGGCCGAAGCGCTCCGCCTCTTCGTCATGCAGATAGCCGGACAGGCAGAAGGAATGGCAGCCGGCATCGATGAATTGCTGCAGTGTCTCGGCACACTGGACGGGATCGCCGACCACGGCGATGCCGGCGCCAGGGCGGACCTTGGTGATGCCGGTCCATAGATGCGGCAGCAGGAGGTCGCCATGCTCGCGCGCAAGCTGCTGCACGCGCAGGTTTGCTTCCGACTTGTTGTAAAGTGTCTGGATTTCCTGCTTCTGCCGCTCGGTGGCGTGGCGCACCAGTTGATCGGCGGCTTCCCAGGCGTCCGCCTCGTTCTCGCGGCAGATCACCTGCAGCCGCATGCCGAAGCCGATGTCGTTTTCGCGGCCATGCGCGCGCGCCATCTCCCTGATCTCGGCAATGTTCGAGGCGATCTTTTCCGGCAGGTCGCCCCAGAACAGATGCACGTCGGAATGCTTCGCCGACAATTCCCAGGCCTGGCGCGAGCCGCCGCCGAGATAGAATTTTGGAAACGGCTGCTGGTGCGGGCGCGGCCGGATATGCGCGCCCGAAAGTTTGTGAAATTTTCCTTCGAAGTTTAGCGGCCCGCGCGTCGTCCACAGCGCTTTCAGGATCGAGACTTCCTCCTCCATCAGCGCGTAGCGCTCTTCCTTCGGGTAGCGCACGCCCTCGCCTTCGACCTCGCTTTCGTTCTGGCCGGCGATCAGATTGATGCAGATGCGCCCGCCCGACATCTGGTCGAAGGTCGAGATCATCTTCGCCAGCAGCACCGGGTTGATATAGCCGGGCCGCGCCGCAATCAGCGGCTTGATCGACGACGAACGCGCCGCCATGAACGCGCCGGTGATCCATGCTTCCCAGCACACCGAGCCGACCGGGATCAGGAGATATTCAAAACCGGCCGCTTCCGCGGCCTGCACCACGCGGTCGCACAGTTCGGGAGAGCCTGGAATCTGCGCGTCCATCAGGCCATAGGCCGTGGTGTCGCCATGCGTGGGCAGATACCAGCCGAATTCGAGCGGACGCATGAACGTTTCTCCCTATCAACGCTTGTTGCTCGGTCGTTAGGCAGACGAGTTTAACGGTTGCGAAGGCCGGGGCAATCGGGTTCCGGTTGCAGGGAGGTTTTCGATTTCAATCGCGCCCACGCCAAGATAGAGTTTTAGCCATGTCACCGGTCTCGCTGCTGCTCAACATCATCTGGATCGTTCTCGGCGGCGCATGGATGGCGTTCGGCTGGCTGGTTGCCGCCGTCGTCATGGCGATCACGATCATCGGAATTCCCTGGGCGCGGGCTGCGTTCAACATCGCGGCCTACACCTTGTTCCCGTTCGGCTTCACGGCGATCTCGCGCGACGCCTATACGGGCCAAGAGGATATCGGCACCGGGCCGCTCGGAGTGATCGGCAACATCATCTGGCTGGTGCTGGCGGGATGGTGGCTGGCGCTCGGGCATGTCATCACGGCCGTGGTGCTGGCCGTGACCATCATCGGGATTCCCTTTGCCTGGGCACACCTGAAGCTTGCCGGAATCGCGCTATGGCCGATTGGCAAGATCATCGTTCCCACGGCTTAAGTTTCAGGTCAGCCCAAAGTCAGCCTAGAGGTAAGACTTCTTATCCCGAGGCCACCGTTTCCGCCGGCTTCAGCCGCTCGAACTCGGCATCGCTGATCTCGGTCTGGGCCACCAGCACGCTGCAGCGCAGGCGCTTGACCAGATAGCTGCCGATCGAGCCGAACCACCGCGCCAGCGGCCCCTGCGGGTGGTGGCCGACGACGACGAGATGCGCGCCGATTTCTTCGGCAACCTCGGCAATTTTTTGCCCGGCATCGCCGACCTCGAGCCGCGCGGTCGGCGAAAATCCCAGCGCCTTCAGCCGCTCGGTGCCTTCGTTCAGGATGGCCTTGTAGTCCTCGGTCTGCAGCTCGATCGGGATCGTCAGCCCGGCTTCGGGCGTCATGATCGAGGACACCTCGACGACAGCCAGCAAAAAGACCTCGGAACGGCAGAGTTGTGCGAGCTTTGCGCCCTCCCGCAACGCGCGCCGCCCCTCGACCGAACCGTCATA
This sequence comes from Bradyrhizobium algeriense, assembly GCF_003062295.1. GTDB lineage: Bacteria > Pseudomonadota > Alphaproteobacteria > Rhizobiales > Xanthobacteraceae > Bradyrhizobium > Bradyrhizobium algeriense. The sequence goes on from NZ_PYCN01000001.1 coordinate 677,110, forward strand.
GGCGAGAAGAACCTTCTTATACATCGGACGTCCCCATCCATGGTCTAGAAGATCAACGCGTCAAGACTAGCACCAATTGAGGGGAAGGAATCGGAATTTTGCATGGGAAACGCGGGTCACCGGCCGCCATCTTCGTCTCCCCGCCCCCAGCAAGGGGACCGTTGCCCATGCCCGGCCAATCGGCTAGATGAACCCCCGAAGCATCCGTAGCTCAGCTGGATAGAGCGTTGCCTCCGAAGCTGGACTCTCTGCCGAGCGCGCCCGCTCAGATCTCCTTTGGAATCAGTCTCAAACAACCAAGCTCGCGGCCTCGTCGTCAGTTTTCTGGCGTGCGCGAACAATGCAAGGCTTGCCGCGCCAACCAACCGCAAAGATGAGCCAATTGAGTATGTCCAATCAAGGATACGATGTCGTTGGCGATATTCACGGCCATGCAGATCCCTTGCACAGATTGCTACAAAAGCTCGATTATGCCGAGATCGACGGGGTTTTTCCGACATCCAGAACGAAAGATGATCTTTGTCGGCGACTTCATTGATCGCGGCCCGCAACAGCGAGAAGTTCTGCGGGTTGCCCGCGCGATGTGCGAGGCGGGATCAGCCAGCGCGGTCTTGGGAAATCACGAGTTCAACGCCATTGGCTGGGCTACTCAAAGTGAGAATGGGGACTTTCTACGAAGTCACTCTCCGAAGAATGCGCACCAGCACGCGGAATTTCTCCGTCAGCTCGAAGAGAATTCGGCCGCCCACCGGGATGCCGTCAGCTGGTTTAAGAGCCTGCCGGTTTGGTTGGACCTCCCTGGCCTTCGAGTGGTTCACGCTTGTTGGCACGAACCTTCGCGCGAGGTCCTGATGTCATTGTTGGACGAGCGGGGCTGTCTCACGGCGGCAGGAATCCGGGAAAGTTATCGCCATGGAACAGACGCACACGCCGCTGTCGAGATACTCTTGAAAGGCCCGGAGCAGCATCTGCCCGAGGGAATTCATTTCTTCGACAAGGACGGCCACAAGCGGGACGAAGTCCGACTCCGTTGGTGGGATCAAGACGCGAAAACGTTCCGAAGCGCAGCTCTCAGCATGGAAGGGCGAGAAGACGAGCTTCCTGATTCACCTCTCCCCAGAGATTTCCGATACACCGCGAAAAAACCTGTGTTCTTCGGCCACTATTGGCTGCACGGAAGTCCGACGATGACAGCTTGCAATGCTGCATGTCTGGACTTTAGTGTCGCCAGGAAGGGCTATCTAACGGCTTATCGGTGGTCGGGGGAAACTCACTTGCTGAAGAAGAACCTGGTTTCGGTCACGGCTTAGGCGGGCAAACCGCCTGCGGCGCAGCGATTTCGGCCCGCCGCAGCCCCGGCACGTTCGGGCACGTGCTCTTCCAGCGCACCCGACACTGTTCGAACGTGTGACCGACGCCTGGAAAGGGCCACGCAACCCTCCAACCGAGCCTTCCAAGCCCTTAACTGGCCGTTGCCCCTGCCCGGCCAATCGGCTAAATGAACCCCGAAGCACCCGTAGCTCAGCTGGATAGAGCGTTGCCCTCCGAAGGCAAAGGTCACACGTTCGAATCGTGTCGGGTGCGCCACTCTTCGCTGCGATCGAGCGCGCGGGTTTCGCCGCACCTCCGGCAGCCACCATCGGCTGGCCTACAGCGCCGATCCGGCGTGCAAAGTAACAGTGACGTACCACGCCGATGATCTCAAGCGGCAAACTGCGCGCGATCGGCGTCATCGGAACGATGCGATGCTCGCCGCAGAAATACCTGTCGGCAGATCACACGATGATGAAGGCTGTCAGCTGGGTTTCTGTATGCAGATATCTCAACCAAACGCCAAGGGGACCCCATGTATATCCTTTATCACTTCCCATTTTCCCAGCATGGGCGAAGGGTCGTCGCGCTGCTTGAGGAAGCCCGCCTTCCCTATGAATTGCGCATCGTCGACATGGGGGCCGGCCAGCACCTCTCCGACGACTTCCGCAAGGTCAATCCGAACCATCAGGTTCCGGTGCTGATCGATGGAGATCTCACCCTCACCGAATCGAACGCAATTCTGCGCTACCTCTGCGCCAAGCATGACCTCGTTGATTGGTATCCTCCCGCTCCCGATTCGCGCGCCCAGGTGGAGCAATGGCTTGACTGGAACCAATGTCGCCTCGGCCCCGCTGTGGTCGACATCGTCCTCAACAAGGTATTCCTCGGCTCCAACGGCGACACATCCGCGATCGAGCGTGGCGAACGGCGATTGGCGGATGTCGCTCCGGTCCTGGAAACGAGGCTGTCACAGTCTGCTTATGTTGCCGGAGACACGCCAACAATCGCGGACCTGTCGATCGCGTCGAACCTGACCCAACTCCAACTTGCCGACGCTTCGCCAAAGACACCTGCCACCGTTGCATGGCATCGGAAACTGGAAGCACTAAGGGGTGTCAGGGCATCGTGCGCGCCCATGCAGGCCAAGACGAAGAGTTGACGGCCAAATCGTCAGTTTCGATCTGGAAAAGCGGGACGACGGCGTTTGTTCGGCGTCGCGGCCGAGCTAGCGGCGCGGTTCCATCTCGCGCTCGCGCCCGCGGAAATTTGCGGCTCCCCCGTTACCCAGTTTGCAGAACGGCAGGTCTTCAAGTTCGATAAAATCTTTCAACGGCGCTCGTCGCGGGGTTGTTCTCCCGGGCCGTGCTCTCGAGCAATCAAGTCCTCGAGCCATAACGACTCGTTCCCCTCGGCGGGGACGCGCGTCGACTGCAATTGTCTCGTCCAGTTGCACGCTTGCGGGTGATAAAAGACTTCGCGACCACCCTTCGCCAGGATCGCGAAAAAAACATAGCGCTGTCCAGGCTGAAAAAAGAATTCGCAGTCCAGCGTTGCATAGACGTCCATCAGCTTGATGGTGCGCGCGAGCCTTTCCTGGCCTTTCCACACGCGGTCGACCTCAATGAGCCATGCATGGTTTTCTGACTGGACGACCTTGCCGGTAAACACATATTGGGCGCGATCGAAGCCAGCCTCGGGAGAGATCGGATCGCAGCGACATGCGTGTGCAGCGCCAGCGCCCCACACCCAGCAGATCGCCAACACGAGGAGCCTCTCCAGCTTCTTCATTCTTCCCACTACCTTCGCCGGTTCCGCGCTCCCTGCTACTCGCGCCTGAGAAGAATGCCGCACCTCGCGCCAGCGAAGTGGCACAGGTGGTTGGCAGGAAAGCTGCGGCCACCACCCGGCGCTTAGCTCGCTGCGTCCTTGATCGCGGTTTCGAAGGTCTTTGCGTCGAAGGCCGGCATACTTTGGATCCGCCCCAGGCCCTGGGTCGCGTACCAGACGGAGAACGCGAGCATCGCCGCCTCATTCGGGGCATCGACGATGTCGACGAAATCGTAGTAGCCCTGCGTGTAGTGGATCGACTCGATCTTGATGCCCAGCTTGTCGAGCTTTGCCTTGGCCTTGCTGGTCCGATCCGATTGCTTGCTTGCCCACTCCGGGCTCAGATTACCAAGCAGCACATATTTCATGGCTACCTCCACGTGAGGTTGGATCATAAATGCGCGAAGGACCACACGATTATACGCCTTCCGCGGACCGGTGCCATGCCGTTGTGCGTAGCGGGAACCACAAGATACGGGCTCCCCGGCCTATCTCGGCCGACAAGCCCCTACAGCCAGCGCCGTACTCGCGCGCGGTAGCGGCGATAGACGTCCCCGAACTTGCGCTCGAGATAGGCTTCCTCGCGGGTGCAATCCCGACCACGAATCAAGCGGCCGGCGCCCCACATTTCCGCTATAATAGAACCATGACGATCGGGATTACCGGACCCGAACGGAAGGTACCAAGGCAAAGTGCCGTGGTGGGGCTGATTATTGCGGCCGTCTTCGCCGGGATTTGCCTGATCCTGCTCTGGCTCACGAGCGACTTCCTGGTTGACTGGCTGTGGTTTTCCGCGATCGGCTATCCGGAGGTTTTTTGGACGACGATCGGCGCCAAAGCCGTCGTCCTTGTTGCAGTCTGGACCGGAACTGCGGTCGTCCTTTGGTTGAACGGATGGCTCGCGGTGCGCTTTGCCCGACGGCAGCCGCAGCAATCTGTTGCGGCCTTCGTGTGGAATCTTGCGGGCAATGCGCCGCCGCCCGACCTGTTCGCGGTCGTGCGCGATCGGCTGCCGTGGTCCCGGGTTATCGCGGGCGGCGCAGGTTTGCTCGCTCTGCTGGTTGCCGCGGCAGAAGTGACCAATTGGGGCGCCATCCTGCAGTTTTTCTATCACGTCCCCTACGGCGCCGACGATCCGCTCTTCAACAAGGACATCAGTTTCTATCTCTTCGTACTGCCGGTCTATATCCTCATCAAAAACTGGATGCTGCTCACACTCGTTCTGAGCGCGCTTTTCGCCGCGGCGATCTACTGGGTGCACGGCCAGATCGAATACGACGTGCAGCGCCGATCAATGTCGCCGACAGTGATTGCTCACGGCTCGGTGTTGCTTGCTCTCCTCTTCGTCGTGAAGGCCTGGTCGTACATTCTCGACCGCTATCTGCTGCTCTATGGCGACAATGGCGTCGTCGTCGGCGCCAGTTACACTGATGTGCATGTGGGGCTGCCGGGCCTGTGGCTAATGATCGGGCTGTCGATCATCGCGGCGGTTGCTGTGTTGGCAAACCTCCGGGTCAGGACCTACCGGCTTCCTGCCGCCGCGGTCATGCTTGTCGTCATCGGCTCTTTAGTGCTGTCAGGCATAGCTCCCGTGCTATTCCGGCAGTTCTTCGTCAAACCAAGCGAGTTGGAGCTGGAGAAGCCCTACATTGAACGCAACATCGCGCTCACCCGGCAGGCATACAATCTCGATCAGATCGCAGCCAAGCCGTTTGCTGCCGAACAGAAGCTTACCTTCAAGACGCTCGACGCCAACAAGGCGACAATCGAGAATATCAGGCTGTGGGACTGGCAGCCCTTGTCGGACACCTACGCGCAGCTGCAGGAGATCCGCACCTACTACAAATTCCATCATCTTGACGTCGACCGCTATTGGCTCGACGGCTCCTACCAAAGCGTAATGATCTCGGCCCGCGAACTGCGGCCCTCCTTGCTGCCGCCGAATGCCCAGACCTGGGTCAACCGCCACGTGCTGTTTACTCACGGCACCGGCGCGGTGATGAGCCCGGTCACTCGCAAGAGCAGCGAAGGGCTGCCATTCTTTTATTTGCGCGACATACCCCCTGTTGCGGACGGAGGCCCCCAGATCCGCGAACCGCGCATCTACTACGGCGAAGAGCACGACAGTTACGTCATCGTCAAAGGGAGCACGCCTGAGTTCGACTATCCAAAGGGAAAGGACAATGTCTACGCGGCCTATGACGGCACCGGTGGCGTTCCGATCGGATCGATGGTGTGGAGAGGCCTGTTTGCTTATTACTTCAACGACCCGAACCTGGTGCTCTCCAGCTACATTACCGCCGACAGCCGGATCATGATCCGCCGCAATATCCAGCAACGGGTACAAACGATCGCTCCCTTCCTCAGGCTCGATCACGATCCTTATCTGGTCATCAGCGATGGGCGGATGTTCTGGATGCAGGACGCCTATACGGTGAGTTCCTATTTCCCCTATGCAGAGCCGGCGCAAGGGCTGGGCCTCAACTACATTCGCAATTCAGTAAAGGTTATCGTTGATGCCTATAACGGAACCGTCGACTTTTATCTGATGGACACCCGTGACCCGGTCGCCGCAACCTTCCAGCGCATCTTTCCGAGCTTGTTCAAGCCATTCGCGGCGATGCCGCCAGACTTGCAGAAGCACATTCGCTATCCGGAGGACCTGTTCCTGATTCAGGCGCGGCTCTATCAGACCTACCACATGGAGGCGGCCGACGTTTTCTACAACCGCGAGGATCTCTGGCAGTTCCCGCGCCAGCCGGGCGGCGGCGGCGTTGCAACGATGGCCCCCTATTACATCATCATGCGGCTGCCCGGCGAGCCGCAGGCCGAGTTCTTCCTCATGCTTCCGATGGTGCCGAGCCGCCGCGACAACATGATCGCGTGGCTCGCCGCGCGCTGCGACGCGCCCGACTACGGCAAACTGATCGTCTACGAGTTTCCCAAGGAGAAGCTCGTCTATGGACCATTCCAGATCGAAGCGCGGATCAATCAGAGTACCGAGATATCGCAACAAATCACGCTGTGGAATCAGATGGGCTCGCGGGTGATACGCGGTGCGAACTTGCTTGTGATCCCGATCGAGAATTCGATCCTCTACGTAACGCCGCTCTATCTGCGGGCGGAGCACGGACACCTGCCGGAGCTGAAACGCGTGATCGCGGCCTACGGCGAACATGTGGTGATGAAGGAGACGCTCGCCGAGGCCTTGTCAGCGCTGTTCATAGAGCCCGGCGCTGCGCCGGCAGTTTCAACCACGACAGAGGAGAGGCCCGTCACCGGCCCGGCGGCTAATCAGGCACGGGAGGCGCTCGATCGCTACAATCAAGCCGTGGAGCGATTGAAGTCCGGAGATTGGAAGGGCTTCGGCACGCAGTTCGATGCGATGCGCGAGCTTCTGGAGGAAATGAACCGACGCCCCACCGGCCCCTAGAGCGCGATGACTCTTCTTCGAATCGTCATCCCGCTCTATCTCTTCGATTTGAGCATGATCTTCTCGGAAAACCGGTACCCACTTTTCCGGATCATGCTCTAGGGGCCCCGAACCTTCAGTCCAGCGCGGCCTCCGACCCGGAAATTGCGAACGCTGGTGCGGCACCGCGGTGCAACAAGCAGCGGTAAGTCCGTCGGCGCGACCGCGCGCAAAGGCGCGCCACGCTGCTGCGGCCACAAAGCAAGATGACAACTTGACGCTACAGTGGCAGACTTGCTTTCAAGCCAGGCGCGGCACGAAAAGCAAGAAAATAAGAACGAAGCGGACGCGCCAAGGCCACGTCGTCAAAGGGAGGAGATGGCTCATGAAACGCTTGTTTCTGGGATCGATCGCCGTTGCCCTGATGGCATCGGCGCTTGTCGTATCTACCACCGCAGTCATGGCGCAGACGAAGACACTGAAGATGCAGGCCTCATGGCCGGCATCGCTGACGCTCTATGATAATTTCACCTACTTCGCCGAGCGGGTGAACAAGCTGTCGGCCGGCACCTTGAAGATCGAGGCGATGCCCGCCGGCCAGGTCGTGCCGGCCTTCGAGGTGCTGGATGCGACCCACAAGAAGGTGCTCGACGGATCGCATGCGTGGGCCGGCTACTGGACCGGCAAGAGCAAGACCGCGATTCTGTTCACCGGCGGTCCCGGCGGCACCTTCGGCATGGACTACATGGACGTGATGGGCTGGTTCTATCACGGCGGCGGCCTCGATCTTTACAACGAGTTCTACCAGAAGGAGCTCAAGCTCAACGTCGTCGTGTTCCCCATCCTGCCTGCAGGGCCGCAGGCTTTCGGCTGGTTCAAGAAGCCGATCCAGACGGTCGAGGACATGAAGGGAATGAAATGCCGCCAGACCGGCATGGCCGGCGAAGTCTGGCAGGCGCTCGGCTTCACGGTGGTCAACATGCCGGGCGGCGAGATCATTCCCTCCGCGCAGCGCGGCGTGATCGATTGCGCGGAATGGGTCGGCGGCATCGAGGACATGCAGCTCGGCTTCCACAACGTCTGGAAGTACCACTATTCGCCCGGCTTGCATGAGAACGTGACGGTCGGCGAACTCGTGATCAACGGCGACGTGTGGAAGGAGCTCAGCCCGCAGCACCAGGAAATCATCAAGTCGGCGGCCAACGAGACATTCCTCGTCTGGTGGACCAAGTGGCAGCGCCAGAACGCCGATGCGCTGATTGAGATGCAGCAGAAGCACGGCGTACAGATCCTGCGCACGCCGACCGAGATCCTGCTGACCTTCATCAAGAAGTGGGACGAGATCGCGGCGGCCGAGGGCGCCAGGAACCCGTTCTTCAAGAAGGTGCACGACTCGCAGAAGGCTTATGCCAGCGCTGTGGTGCCGTACAAGCGGTCCTATTTCCCGCCATACTCCTTCATGGCGAACTACTACTTCCCGGTCGAGAAATAGGCTTCTTGCGAGGGCGGTCGGTTCGACCGCCCTCCATTCGCTCGCAGCCGATCTGCGTCCGCCCGCAAGGCGCGCCGCACGAACGGCCGGTGGTAGGGGGAGGGATGGCTGAGATAACAGACAGGCAGTCGCCGGCGCTGCTGGCCATAATCCGGATCATTGACGGCTTCACCGATCGAACCGGCACGATCATCTCGTGGCTGGCGGTGCCGCTTGTCCTGGCCGTCGCCTACGAGGTTGGAGCGCGCTACCTGTTCAACGCTCCGACCATATGGGCCTACGACGCAACCTACATGCTCTACGGCTCGCTGTTCATGCTCGGCGCGGCTTACGCGCTGCACAAGGGCGCTCACATCCGCACCGACTTTTTCTGGGAGAAGTTCTCCATCCGCAGGAAGGGCCTGATCGACACGATCTCCTACATTGTCTTCTTCTTCCCGAGCCTGATCATGCTACTGCTGATCAGCTGGAACGAGTTTCACTACTCCTGGCAGATCAACGAGATGTCAGACCAGACGCCGTGGCGGCCGGTGCTGTGGCCGTTCAAGTTCGTCGTACCGCTCGCCTGCCTCTTGCTGCTGATTCAGGGCGTGTCCGAGTTGATCAAGAGCATCTACATGGTGCGCACCGGCGTCGAGCTCGAGCACAAGGAGAAGGTCGAGATATGACCGCAGACGCGCTCATCGGCGTCATCATGCTCCTGGTGCTGCTCGGAGCGATCTTCATCGGCGTGCCGATCTCGTTCACGCTGCTGTTTCTCGCCTTTGCGTTCGGTTACCTGGGCATGGGCGCGACGGTCTTCGACCTTGCCTACTTCCAGACCATCGGCCTGATGAAAGAAGAACTGCTGGCCGCCGTGCCGCTGTTCATCTTCATGGGCTTCATCACCGAGCAGGCGGGGCTGATGGAACGCCTTTTCACGGCGTTCCGCATGCTGCTTGCACCGGTGCGCGGCGCACTCTTTCTCGTCGTGATCCTGACCTCGACCGTCTTCGCGATGGCGACGGGCATCGTCGGAGCCGCCGTCACCGTTCTTGGCATCATGGCCTCGCCGATCATGACGAAGGCGGGTTATGACGCCAAGCTTTCAGCGGGCACCATTACTGCAGGCGGCACGCTAGGCATTCTCATTCCCCCGTCGGTCATGCTGATCGTGATGGGGCCGGTGCTCGGGGTGTCGGTCGCCGATCTCTATGCTGCAGCCTTCGGGCCGGGTTTCCTGCTGGCCGGCATGTACATCGCCTACCTAATGATCCGCTCCTTCATGAACCCCAAACTCGGGCCGCCGGTGCCAATGGACGAGCGGATCTACTCGATGGGGTACATTGCGCGCGAGGTGATCGTCGGTACGCTGCCCCTGCTCGGGCTCATCACGGCGACGCTTGGCTCGATCATCGGGGGTCTTGCGACGCCGACGGAGGCCGCCGGCATCGGCAGCGTCGGCGCGCTGATCCTGGCCATCGCATATGGCAGGTTCTCGCTCGGCGGACTGCAACGAGCGCTGATATCGACGATGGCGACGTCGAGCATGGTCCTGCTGCTGGCGGTCACGTCGAACATTTTCGGGGCGGTGTTCGCTCGCCTCGGCTCGGCGAACTGGATCACCGAGACGATGCTCGGCCTCCAGTTGCCGTCCGGGCTCATGCTGATTGTCGTGCTGTTGCTGATTTTCCTGCTGGGCTGGCCGTTTGAGTGGCCAGCCATCATCCTGGTGTTCCTGCCGATCTTCTACCCCGTCGTGAAGGGCATGGGCATCGACCTCATATGGTTCGGAGCATTGGTTGCAGTGGTGCTGCAGACCGCCTTCCTGTCGCCGCCGGTCGCCATGTCAGCGTACTATCTCAGGCAGGTAGTCAAGGGCTGGAGTCTCGCGACGATTTACGCCGGCATGTTCCAGTTCATGATCCTGCAGGTGATCTGCGTCGGGCTGATGATCGCCTTCCCCGGCATTGCGACCTGGTTCCCGCATACGCTGCACGAGGCATCCCGCAGTCAGGTGATCCCCGAGGCGCACAGGAAAATCCTGGAACAGCAGAAGCTGGCGCCGTCCCTGGAAGACGACGACTGGTTGACACCAAAAAAGAAGTAGCCGGGCGTCGGCCGATTGAGTCGGCTCCTCCGGTTTCGCGCTACTCGCGCCTGAGAGGAATGCCGCACCTCGCGCATGCGAGTGGCACAGGTGGTTGGCAGGAGAGCTGTGGCCACTACCCGGCGCTTAGCTCGCTGCGTCCTTGATCGCGGTTTCGAAGGTCTTTGCGTCGAAGGCCGGCATACTCTGGATCCGCCCCAGACCCTGGGTCGCGTACCAGACGGAGAACGCGAGCATCGCCGCCTCATTCGGGGCATCGACGATGTCGACGAAATCGTAGTAGCCCTGCGTGTAGTGGATCGACTCGATCTTGATGCCCAGCTTGTCGAGCTTTGCCTTGGCCTTGCCGGTTCGGTCCGATTGCTTGCTTGCCCACTCCGGGCTCAGATTACCAAGCAGCACATATTTCATGGCTACCTCCACGTGAGGTTGGATCATAAATGCGCGAAGGACCACACGATTATACGCCTTCCGCGGACCGGTGCCATGCCGTTGTGCGTAGCGGGAACGGCAAGATATAGGTTCCCCTGCCTATCTCGGCCGACAAGCCCTACAGCCAGCGCCGTACTCGCGCGCGGTAGCGGCGATAGACGTCCCCGAACTTGCGCTCGAGATAGGCTTCCTCGCGGGCGATCACACCGTAGCGGATGACAAGCGCGAAGGGCACCAGCGTCGTCAGCAGCCAGAGGCTATCGAAGGCAATGGCCAGGCCGATGAGCCCCAGCACCATGCCGAGATAGATGGGGTTGCGCGTGAAGCGGTAGGGGCCGGCCTCGACGATGGTCGTGGTCGGCAGGTTGGTGGGCACGTTCGAGCCGGCCCGGGTCATGGTAAAGATCGCCCACGCGAACAGCGCCAGCGCAAGGACAAACACTATTGCGCCGAGCCAGCCTGCAGATATCGCGGCCGGCAAGAACGGCAAGGGCATGAGCCAGTTTAGCGCGAGCCCGGCCAACACCGCGAGCGCCCACGCGATCGGCGGCCGGACAATGACGCCAGCGGTATCTGTCGTGTCAGCCATGGCGGGACCTGTGAACCTGCGCTCCTTTTGATGTGGCCAGCTGAAGACTGTTTGCAAACGTAGCGCAAAATCGCAGGCAGTCCGACATTTCCCGGCTGGATTCCCGGCGCCCTTGTAGAAGCACGATGCCTCAGCGCTGATATCGGCTCCCGCTCGGGATTCTTGCCGCAACGTCAGGTCGGTTTTTCTCGAGCCAGGCCAGAGCCTCCGGACCTTCGACGATGCACTCGAACGTTTCCCAGGTTGGGTCCTCGAGGGATTCCGGTTGAAGCCGCTCTGCCGCGTACGCAACGAGTTCGTGCAAGCGTTCGTATCCTCGTCGGCCCTCAAGGGATTCCGCAACCGCCGTGCTGGCCCACCCTCGCTGGGCCAAATCGATAATGCTCGTAGCGTCAGCCTCGCTGAACCAGGGCGAGGCATCGAACTCGAAACAGAGGACGTTATCGGCCGTATGGCAAGTATCGTGGATCATTGGATTCCCGTACCGGCGCGAACCGTGCTGAGACGAGCCTTGAGCCGAACAATCTCGTCCCATCGCACTCCAGAGTGCCATTTCGTTGTCGCATAGCCATCAGTTCTTGACCAAATCCCCCAGCAAGTTTGCCGCCACCGTCAGCTTGGCAAGCGTGAGGCCACTGGCCGCGATCTCCTCGACAGAGCGTCGGATACGGGTCGCCTCAGGATGGGCCGCGAGCCAGTTCCCGGCCGCTTGCTGGCCGGAATCGCCGTTTGCCAGCATGCTGGCGACCAGTCTTCTTTCCGCTGCCGCGATCTGGTCGATGGCCCGATCGATGGCGAGACGTTCGAAATTATCGTTCGCCGGAACGCTGCGTGCGCCGGCGATGATGCGATCGAGGCGGAAATTGGCCTCGGCGGCAAAGAACGTCGTCTCGGTGTCACTGATGGCCCGGTTGGTACGCTCCGCAACGAGCACGATATCCGGTGCCGAGACCAGGGCGTCGAGATCGGCGAGTTCGCCGGCAAGGTCGGCCGGGACGCCGGCATCGATCAGGTCCTGCCGCCGCTTGCTGCGCCCGGCCTGCAAGTCTTCCGGCAGGGTCCTGTCAAGTCCGGCGGCGATCTGCCGGATACCGGGGCCGAAGCGTGCGATGACCGAGTCCAGGCCGACCGTTAAATCGACATTGCGCACATACCAGACCATGCGGGAGAGCAGCAGATCCTGAATCGCTGCGTAGAGACTGAGCTGCAACTGCCCGTCGATACGGGTGTCTAATCCATCGATCGCATCGTGGAGCCGCTTGAGGCCGTAGGATTCATCCACCGCCACGAGGGCCGTGACGACGGTAGGCACGTCGGCTCCCGTCTGGTCGATCAGGCGCACGACGCAAGCCGGGCCGCAGCGATTGATCACGGCATTGGCGAGATTGGTCGAGATGATCTCCCGCCGAAGGCGATGGGCTTGCACCGAATCGGGAAATTTGTCCTGAACTTCGTGCGGGAAATATTGGGACAATTCGCGGGCGAGATAGGGATCGTCCGGCACCGCGCTGACGAGCAGGTCATCGTAAAGCGTCAGCTTGGCGTAGGCGAGCAAAACGGCAAGTTCCGGGCGCGTCAGGGCTTGGCCGCGGCGGGCGCGTTCGGCGATAGCCGCGTCGTCCGGCAGGAACTCCACGGCGCGGCTTAAAAGGCCGCGCTGCTCGAGAGACTGCATCAGGCGGGAGAGGAAGCCGGTCTCGGCCACCCCCTTGCGTTCGGCGAGCGAAAGCGCAAGCGTCTGCTGATAATTGTTGCGCAACACCAGCGCGCTTACCTCGTCGGTCATCGCGGCAAGCAGGCTGTTGCGGTCAGCCGGACTGAGGCGTCCTTCGCGCTCGGGGCGCGCCAGCGCGATCTTGATATTGACCTCGACGTCGGAGGTGTTCACTCCGGCCGAATTGTCGATGGCATCGGTGTTGAGCTTGATGCCGTGCTGCGCCGCTTCGATGCGCCCCCGCTGGGTCACGCCGAGATTGGCGCCTTCGCCGATCACCCGGGCGCGGATATCAGCGCCGGTGACACGGATCGGATCGTTGGCGCGATCGCCAACCTGATCGTCACTTTCCCCCGACGCACGGATCAAGGTGCCGATGCCGCCAAACCAGAGCAGGTCGACGCGTGCCTTGAGAATCGCCGTCATTACCTCGAAAGGCGTTGCTTGCGGCTTGTCGAGATCAAGCAAGGCGCGCACTTCCGGCGCGAGTGGGATTGCCTTGAGCGAGCGAGGGAATACGCCGCCGCCTTGCGAGATCAGCGACTTGTTATAATCCTGCCAGCTCGATCGCGGCAGGCCGAACATGCGCAAGCGCTCGGCATGGCTGATCGCGGGGTCGGGCGAAGGATCGATGAAAATGTCGCGGTGATCAAAAGCTGCGACGAGCCTGGTCGTCGGCGAAAGCAGCATGCCGTTGCCGAAGACGTCGCCGGACATGTCGCCGACACCGGCGACGGTGAAGGGCATGGTCTGGATGTCGGTGCCGAGCTCGCGGAAGTGGCGCTTGACCGCTTCCCAGGCACCGCGCGCGGTGATGCCCATCTTCTTGTGGTCATAGCCCTGGCTGCCGCCGGAGGCGAAGGCATCGCCGAGCCAATGGCCCTTCTCGGCCGAGATACCGTTGGCGATGTCGGAGAAGGTGGCGGTGCCCTTGTCGGCGGCTACCACGAGATAGGGGTCGTCGCCGTCATGCCGCACGGTGCTATCGGGCGGCACAATGGTGTCGCCGTCGAGATTGTCGGTGAGCTCGAGCAGCGAGCGAATGAAGATGCGATAGGCTTCCGTGCCTTCCGCCATCCAGGCGTCGCGATTGGAGGGCGGCGGCAGGCGCTTTGGCACAAAGCCGCCTTTGGCGCCGACCGGTACGATCACGGCGTTCTTGACCTGTTGCGCCTTGACCAGGCCGAGGATCTCGGTGCGGAAATCCTGCGGCCGGTCGGACCAGCGCAACCCGCCACGCGCGACCTTGCCGAAGCGCAGGTGGATGCCCTCGACGCGAGGCGAATAGACGAAAATCTCGTAGAGCGGTCGCGGCGCCGGCAGGTCCTCGATCTTGCGCGCGTCGAACTTGAAGGAGATCACCGCACGCGGATGTCCGTCCTCGCCGATCTGCCACAGGTTGGTGCGGATGGTTGCCTGCACCAGATTGGTGAAACGGCGCAGGATGCGGTCTTCATCGAGCGAGGCGACCGATTTGAGCTGCTCCTCGATCTCGGTGAGGAGGGTCGTCTCACGCGACGAACGCTCGGCATCCGTGATGGCGAGGCGCGGATCGAGGCGGGCCTGAAACAGGGCGACCATGTTGGCGGTGATCGCGGCGTTCTTGCGCAAGGTCTCCCACATGTAGTCCTGGCTGAACGGAGCGCGGATCTGGTGCAGGTAGCGGGACAGCGCCCGGATCGCCGAAACTTCGCGCCAGCTCAGGGCCGTGCGCAGGATGAGGGCGTTGTATCCGTCGGACTCGGCGCGATCGCGGACCACCGCCATGATCGAGGCTTCCAGGCGATGGTTGAATTCGGGGTTGATCTCGATCGGCTGGCCGTCGGCGGTCTCGATCGTCATATCGTGCAGCCATACCGGCGCCGGCACCGGCGTGGCGCGGGGCGAGATCTGATAGGTGCGTTCGTTGATCACGCGCATGCCGTGATTTTCGATTACCGGCACGCGATAGGACAGCGACAGGGGCGCGCCATGCGAGAATACCTTCAGGCCGAAGCGCTTAGGATCGTCGTCGCGCGCGGAGCGGTGAACCGAAATCATCACCGGACGGGCGGGCGTGATCTTCTCGATGGTGGCGATATCGGTGATCGCCTGCGATGCATCGAAAACTTCGGTATAGCCGCCGGTAAAGGCCTGGGCGTAACGGTTGGCAAGCATGCGCGCGCGCATGCCATCAGTGGACCCGGCCAGCGCGGCCTTCAGCTTGTCGCCCCAGGTCGCGGCAATGGCGCTGATCCCGGCTTCCAGCGTGGCGCGCTCGACGACGGGCGTCTCACCTTCATAACGTCCGATGATGTAGTGGACGCGCGCAAGTGCTCCTTCGGGGAAGGACACATAAGAGGCGGAAAGGCTTCCCTTGTAGATCTGCGCCAGGAAGGCAGCGACGCGCATGCGCACGTCGGTGTCGTATTTCTCGCGCGGAATGAAGACGAGGATGGAGACGAAGCGATCGAACTTGTCAGCCCGGGCCAGCGCCCGCAAGCGGGGGCGCTCGTAGAGAATCAGAACCTCCATGACGAAATTGTAGAGAGTCTCGACGTCGACCTGGACGATCTCGTCACGCGGATAATCTTCCAGAATGTGCAGGAGCGCCTTGCCCGAATGGCTGTTCGGATCGAAGCCGGCGCTCTGGAGCACCAGCTCTACCTTGTGGCGGACATAGGGGATTTGCCGCACCGAGCGGGTATAGGCGCCCGAGGTGAACAAACCGACGAGACGCAGTTCGCCCTCCAGCCTGCCGTCGGACGAATAGAGTTTGATGCCGACGTAGTCCATCCGTACGCGGCGATGAACGCGGCTGCTCACATTGGCCTTGATGACGATGAGGACGGTCGGCTCGCGCATGAACTCGCGAATTTCCGGCGTCATCACCACCATTTCGGTGCCGCGGCGCAAGACCTTCACATCGGGATCGCGCAGGATGCCAAGGCCTTCGCCGGTCGAGATGTCGTCCAGCGCATCGCTGTTTGGCGAGAAGCGATATTCGCGCAGGCCCAGAAAGGTGAAGTTGTCGGCGCACAGCCATTGCAGGAACTGGCCGGCTTCGGCGACATCGTCGATCGGCAGTGGCGGCGGATTGGAGGCGAGCGTCTTGATCGCTTCCTCGACGCGGGCACGCATGGCGCGCCAATCGGTGACGCAGGCGCGTACGTCATTGAGCGTCTTGGTAAGGCTGTCGATCAGCCTCTCGCGGTCGGCACCGGAGTCGAGACGGGCGATGTGGAAATGGATCAGGCTTTCGCGCTCGCCCTTTGCCCCCGCTGGCAGCGTTTCGCCGTAGAAGCGCAGGAGCTTGCCTTGCCCGTCGCGCTCCACGGCGATGATCGGGTGAGCGACCAGCGTGACGTCGATGCCCTGCTCGGCGAGTTCCGCCATGGTCGAATCGAACAGGAAGGGCATATTGTCGTTGAGAACTTCGAGCACGGAAATCTCGCGGCCGTCAGGCATGGCCGGATTGATCACGCGGATATCGGCACTGCCGGCCGTACGCTGCTGCACATGTTCCCAGGCCTGTTCCGCCAGGAAGGCCAGGGACGGGGCGTCGTAGCTGGCAAGATCCTCGAGGTTCGTATGGCCGAACAGGAGCTCGGCAAAGGCCCGGGAGGTCTTGCCCGGCCGCACGCTTCCCGCCGCCTCGCGGATCAGTGTTGCCCGGGCCTTGTCGTCACGCAGCGCCATAACGTCCTCCATTTCCCGCGCCGTCCGACCGCAGTCACGAACGTCCGCTTGATTTTGGAGTGCATCTCTACGAGCGCCATTGTCTTGACCGCGGTCGATCGCGAAAGCGAAATCCTCGGTTTCGGAGCTTCGGTAGCGCCTGATGACAATACCATGCCAGAGCGACCAAGGCGCGAGCTGTCGTGAGGCGTGCCAAAAAATTCCCCACGGTGGCGAGTAAGACCGAAATCGGTGCCGACGACCGCCGAACCGTCAATTATCTGGCAAAATCACAAGCAATTTCAATTGTGTAGGGGTTCGCTTTTTTTGTTCTGAATGGCGCGCCACTTAGGTACAGAACTGGGCGCGCCAAAACCCGCCATTTTTGCGCTTGAGGCGGCGACCAGCGTGCGCAAGAGCACGCTTTTCGATCCCATGATGCGTAGTTCTTTCTGACTTCGACCCGTTGGGCGAGCGCACGCATGTGATCGCGGCGGTAGCCTCCGCTATCGGCCCGCACGCGAGTGTGGGCTGTCCTGGCAGTTGCGCGCGGCGAGTCCGATGCCGGCCGAGGCACCGACGAAACACTGTCGCTCCGATGGTTTCGCAATGCGCATTGGCGCCGGCGCCCGGAAGAGCGTCCGCGCGCCGTCGTGTGAGCAGTGAGCGGGCAGTGTTGTCACTCTGCCTTGCCGGCCGTGGTCTCTTGCCCACGGCCCGACCGCCAGACCGGATCTGGGCGAGACCATAGCACCGTGTCGCGGATAGCTTCTGCCAATGCCTCTGCCTGCACGGCAAGGAAACGCGCGCCCTTTTCGGCCGTGGCGGTCCGCGGGTCTCCCCAGGTGCCTGTGATCGGCGCGCGTTCGGAGAACGAATAGAACCGGGAGAAACCCGCCGGCGCCTGGACTGGGGCGGGAGCCTGCTGCATCGCCTCGTCCAACTTATGCGCCTTCACAATATCCTTCGCTATTGCCATCATGACCGAGGTTTCACCCTCGCAAGCATGTTTCGGCGCGGTGTCGGACTCGAAGATCGCCGCGAGCTTTGCGGGCGCCAGGAACCACGGCGTCGTGGCTACGATTGGGAAATCGTATGCCACCGCCAGTTCGCGCGATGCCACAGCAAGAGGATCGATATTACCGCCGTGGCCGTTTACGATCAGCAAGCGGGCAAAGCCCAATGCGCGAAGCGATCGCACGATGCTTTCAAGGATCGCGCGATAAGCCGCATAGTCAACGCTGATCGTGCCGCCAAAAGGCAAATGATGCTCGCTCAAACCCAACCATAAGCCGGGCAGCACAGCGACCGGCACCGGATCTGGATCCTGAGCCACCAACCGAGCGGCCGCAATCGACGCCGCGCTGGCGCTGGCGGTATCGGTGATGACTGGCAGATGCGGGCCATGCTGCTCCAGCGAGCCAGCGGGCAGGATCGCCAGAGCCCCTTTGCGTGCGGCTATCTCGCGCAGATCCGGAGCGGTCATGCGTGCCCATTCGACTTCAATGCTCATAACGATCTCCCGAAAGGATTAGATGGAGAGGGTTTATCATGTGATCAGAAGAGAAATATTATGGAAAGCTTCGAGGTCGGGGGTAGTCATATCAGCGCCGCGGCCAGGTCAGCCCTGCATCACCGCCGGTAGCGCAGCGAGCCAGCAGCCGGCGCCAGATCAACGCAGGTCTTCTCGTAGGGGAAGGGCCCGACCAGAAAGATGAAATCCCTATCGACCGATGCCGTGGTCCAAACCACGGCGACGGGGGCGGCGAAGGCAGGCCAATTGCCGGCCATCCCACGCCGGCGCAATTCTTAATGAATTCGAGGCGCGTCCCTTTTCCGGAGCGCCCGCCGTCGGCTCACGCTGCGCAGCTTGCGGAGTGGATCGGGGTATTGCCGGACGCCGCGTAACAGAAAGCCTCATAGTAGGCTTCCAGTTCGGCTACGGCGCGATGCTCCCATTCCCTGGCTTGCGCCAGGAGGGAGCCGCTATGAAGCGGCCGGAAGGCCGCGGTTTGGCGGTACAACGACGCGATGGTGCGGTATCGGCGAACGTTTTCCATGATGGCCAGGCCGTTCATGTTCGGATCTCCCCTTTCTTTCCCGAGCGCGAATTTGCGGCACAACGATTTTCGATTCGTTAGCGGGAGCGGAAGAGAGATCGTGTGGTTTCCGAACTATTGACGGCGGACGTTCAACGGACGGTTGCGGTACGGTGCGGCCTCTCGGCGTCCGCAAGCTCGCTTTACTCATCCCCGCGAATTGTCTCTGGTGGCTTTGACGAATTCCCGCTCGAACAGACGACGTCGTTCGACGAGAAGAAAGACGCGCCGCTCCCATCGAGCGTCCATGTAGGCAGCAGTGTGCGGACACAAATTGCAAGCCCGATCCCGAGAAGCGATGCGCACAACATCGTGGCAGCGAACGGCCATGCCACCCGCATTCTTTGCGGTGACGGCTGCAGACTGGCGGCTGCGATGGCTGAGATTTGGTTCGAACTGGACACTGGTCAGAATCCTGACTGGAGAATGATGCGTTCGAGACCAGCCATCGCCGATCGCGATGGCCCGGCGTTGTTGGTCCGGCGCGTGACGCCGAGCGCATGGCACCGCCCCAGCTCACGGACATCGCGCGATCTGCCGAGAGCCTGTTCGACGCTCTAGGGTGGGGAGCCCTCCCCGGCAGAGCACGCGAAGCCGCGCCCTAATGGTGCTTGTGCTGCTGCGCGACGCCACTGACCGCGGCGCCGGGATTTTCCTCGACGTTGTAGACGATCTCGACAGGCCCGGCCTTCTCGAACACCAGCGTGCCCTTCACCTTCTGGCCGAGCTGCAATGGCTCCTTGAGGCCGAGCAGCACGATACGAAGCGAGCCGGGCTTGAGCTCGATGGTCTTGCCGGGCTTGATCTCGATGCCGTTCGCGAGCGGGCGTGTCTTCGTCACGCCGTCCACATCGACAATCTCGTGCACCTCGATCTGGCCTGCCGCGGGCGAGGCGCCTCCGATCAGGCGATCCGCGGTCTTTCCCTTGTTGGTGATGGTGAGATAGCCGCCCGCGATGTTGGCGTCTTTCGGGGTCGGGCGCGACCAGGGATGCCCGATGTCGATGGCGCCGACCTTGAACTCGTGCGCGCCGGCCGCAGTCGCAATGAGCAAACTTGCTGCGACAAAAATGGCCGCGGTGACAAACACAAAGATATCTCTGACGATAGTTGTCATAATTGTCCTACTCCGATACGCGCGCTGGACCGTTAAGGCATGTAGAGAAACAATCAGACGCGATTACGGCCGGTGCTCGCCGTGATTGCGGCCACGGCCGGACGTGATTGCGGCCACAGCATCGTGACGCGACGCGACGAAAATCGGACACACAACCGGGCATTCGGACTGCGCCTCTTTCGCCATTCGCTCAACACGCGACAGCCACACCGATGCCGCGCCCGCGATGGCGCCTTCGCTTTTCCGCTTCCCTTCCGTCGCGAGCCGGCCGCGCTCCTCGCATGATCCAGTCAATCTCACGCCCGATTGCGATGGCTAATCGTCCGACAGTAAGTAAAGGGGGCGTATGTGTGTGCGTATCGTGTAAGGCCGGTTGCCGGTGTCTTTTCATCCTTAATCCTTTTTCTCTCAGCGGCGGCGGAAGCGCATCATCCCGGCGGCGGCGGCAATACCGGCAGCGGCGGCCCCATCAACACCATCTCGGCCGACACGCTTTCCGAAGGGCTGATCGCCGCATCGGTCCGCTACGAATTCATCCGCCTGGGCCAGCTCAGCGACGCCGACCTGCTTGCCGCTGCGAGCAAAGGCACGCACGCGCATTCGCTCCGCTCGATCGACGCCATCTCGATTTCGGCCGCCTACGGCATCACCAATGACTTCACGGTTGCCGTTCGCGCCGGCGGCGTCCGCCGCTCGGGTATCAGCGAACCCGGGGAAGACATGCTGAGCGGCGGCCATATGGGCATGATGAATATGAGCGACATGAGCAGCCTGATGAGCCCCGACGGCATCAACCGACGCGGCAATTCGGCAGGCTTCGGCGATGTGACGATGCTCGGGCAATATCGCTTCCACAACAACGCGCAAACGGGAACGTCGGCCGCCGTGCTGTTCGGCTTCAAGGCGCCGACCGGCAGCACCGACCGGCGCGACGCCGCCGGCCAGCTTTTCCAGGCCGAATTTCAGCCGGGCTCGGGCTCGTGGGACGGCCTGTTCGGCGCCGCCTTCACCAAGCGCACAGGCCGCTGGTCGTTCGACGTGAGCGGCCTTTACTATCTGATCAGCACGGGCACACAGGACACCAATCTCGGCGACCGCTTCCTGTTCGGCACCGCCGTGTCATATCGCCTGGTCGGCGCCACCGGCTCGGCGAAAGAGATAGAGTTGCACGAGTACTGCATGCAGCCCCGCAATCAGTTGCAGGAGCATTGCCTCTATCACGCCAACCACGACCACAGCGACATGATGAAGACGCCCTACACGCTCGACCTCGTTCTCGAGCTCAATGGCGAGTGGCACGACAAGCAGAAGATCGCCGGCATTCCGGATCCCAATTCGGGCGGCACCACGGTCTACCTCTCGCCCGGCGTGCGCGTGGGTTTCGATCGCTTCTCGAGCTTCGTCTCCGTCGGCGTGCCGGTCATCAACCAGCACAACGGCGTTCAGTCCAAGCCCGATTATCGCATCCTCACGGGGATCGGCGCGCGGCTGAATTAAGCGCGGAAGTCGGTGGCCACCGTTTGACACCTGCGCAAATCTGGCTATAATCTAGCCAGAATGCCTTTCGCTGTCATACTTGCTCCGGAAGCCGTCGACGACCTCAGGAGGCTGACGGCGAATGTTCGGGCAGCAGTGCGGACTGCGCTCGAAACGCATCTGCGACATGAACCCGAAAAGGTAAGCCGCAGTCGTATCAAGCGGTTACGAGGATTGCGCCGTCCGCAGTATCGGCTGCGGGTGGATGAAGTCCGGGTGTTCTATGATGTTTCCGGCACGACCGTCGAAGTTTTGGCGATCGTAGCCAAATCGGAGGCTGAGTTATGGCTCGCACAATTCGGAAATCCGGGATGAAGGAAGTCCCCCTGTCCGAAATCAAGGACGATCTGTCTCGCTTCCTCCGCGAGGCGGAGACCCAGGAAATCATCATAACCCGCCATGGTAAACCGGCGGGCGTGCTGATCGGCTTTGAATCGGAAGACGACTGGTTCGAATACCGTCTCGAACATGACCCGCGCTTCTTGCGCCGCATTGAACAGGCGCGCAGCAGCTTGAGAGCTGGACTTGGGGTCAGGCTTGAAGACATTGAACAGGAATAGTGCGCCTGCCTACATCTTCATCGGCTGCGATGCGCGGGTAAAGTCGGCTTACTGAATAGAGAGACGGTTAGCTCGCTTATCAACGGCCAGCGCACCTTGATGGCCCCCGACCGAAATCTCACGCCCGCCCTCACGCGGCGCGGATGTTGCCGAGGAATTTGCCGGTTTCGGTCTCGAGCTGCTCGGATTGCGAGGTGAGCTGGGCTGCTGCGTTCAAGACAAGGGTCGCGGCAGCGTCGACCTTGCTCGACGCTTCGCGTACGCCCGTGATGTTTTGCATCACCTCCTGGGCGCCCTGTGCCGCCTGCTGCACGCTGCGGGCAATCTCGTTGGTCGCAGCGCCCTGCTCTTCGACCGCGGCCGCAATGGAGCCGGTGATTTCGTTCATCTGCCCGATCGTGGTGCCGATTTCGCGGATTGCCGCGACGGTCGAGCCGGTCGCGTCGCGGATGGCCTGGATCTGGCTCGTGATTTCTTCGGTGGCCTTGGCGGTTTGCGACGACAGCGCCTTGACCTCATTGGCCACGACGGCAAAACCCCTGCCGGCGTCGCCGGCCCGGGCGGCCTCGATGGTGGCGTTCAAGGCCAGCAGGTTGGTCTGTCCCGCGATGGTCTGGATCAGCGCCATGACCTCGCCGATCTTTTGGGAGGCCTCGACCAGGCGCCCGACCATGGCCTCGGTCCGGCCGGCCTGCCCGACCGCGCTCTGGGCAATCGACGAAGACTGGGTGACCTGCCGCGCGATCTCCTGGATCGAGGACGACAATTCCTCCGCAGAGGCTGCAACCGTCTGAACGTTCGATGCGGTCTGCTCGGCCGCAGCCGCGACCTTGGCGCTCTGATCCGTCGTCCCCACCGCGATCGTGGACATTGACGAAGCCGAATCCTGCAGTTCGTCGGCGGCGGTGGCGGTGCCCCGGATCACTCCGCCGATGCTGCGCTCGAAGTCGTCGGCGATACGGGCGAGATCCGTCCGCCGCTCCTCGGCAGAACGGACCTTCATCTCTTCCTGTTCGGTGCGGAGCCGTGTCGTTTCGACCAGATGATCCCTGAAGACCTGCAGGCTTCGCGCAATCCGGCCGATCTCGTTGGTCCGGTCGACGAAGGGAATCTCGACCGCAAGATTGCCCTTGGCCAGTTCGTCCATCGCCGCGCAGGTCCTGTTGAGGGGACCGACCAGGCCGCGGCCGAGCCAAAATGCGACGAAGCCCGCGAGCGCCAAGCCGGCCAGCCCGCCGATCCCGGCCCAGATCATCCGGCGGAAGACCACCGCGTCGATATCGTCGACATAGGCGCCGGCCTGAAGCGCCAGCAGCTTGTCGCCCGCGCCAAACGACCCGACATAGGAAACCTTGCGGAGTTCAGCGCCACCGGCGGAGCGGGGCGAGAGATATTCGACAAAGCCGCCGCCGGCGCGCGCCGTCCGCACGATATCCTGGATCAAGAGCTTGCCGCTCTTGTCCTTGAACTCCCAGCGGTTGACGTTGATGTATTTGGGATTGGCATGCACGTAGGTGACGCCGGCGTCGGCGCTGCCCGTGCCGTAGACGCCGATGTAGTCCGAATATTCGCCCCAGCGCATCGAACTGATCGCGGCGAAGGCCATCTGGCGCGCCTTGTCCGGCTCGATCCTGCCGGCCTTGGCCTCGCCCTCGTAGTGGGCAAGAACCTTGGTCGCGGCCTCGACAAGATTGCGGACCGTGGTGCGCCGCTCGTCCAGAACCGCGTCGCGCAACACCAGGATCTGCAAGGCGGAGCCTGCAAAGAGCACGAACGTCAGCGCCGCAATGATCATCGCAAAACGCTGATAAACGGAGAGGTTACGCATGCCGCTGGTCATCCTGCTGGTTGATGACCAGTAGCAATACAACGTTAACCGACTGTTATCGGAGGGTTGCGCAGATGGCCCGCGACGTCCGATCGCGAGAATCGGCGCTTGAAATGACGGCGCTGCGGCGACACAATGGCGCACCTATCCTTCCAACATGACGCGCCAGATCGCCGCACCGTGCGGACGGCTTGCCGCGGTAAGAGTGACCCATAATGGCTGAAGCCGATCTCGATATCCTCATCCGGCAAATCGCAAAAGCGCAGAACAAGAGCCTGATGGCCGCCGTCAAGAAGCGGCGCGACCAGATCATGGCCCGCGCGGCCAAGGCCAAGGACAAGGAGACCCGGGATCAATTCCGGCTGATCGCCAAGAGCACGATGCTGCTCGGCACGGCGGCGGCCAAGCGGCTGCAGAATTCGGCGGAAAACACCGCCGATAGCTACGCCCGGGCGATCAGGAACGCCGCCGAGGAAGCCGCGGCTGCGAAGGCGACGAAAAAGCCCGCCAAGAAGAAAGATGCCTGAAGCGGCCGCCCGCGCTCAGGCTGCCCTATGGGCACGGTAAATACTACGCTCGAATAGACGATAGGCATCAAGCGCGCGCTGGTCGGCGAATGGCAAAATTTGCATCATGATCACGCCCGCGATACGCGACGCCGGGTCGATCCAATAGTAGGTGTTGTAAAGTCCGGCCCATGTCAGGCTGCCTGCGCTGCGGCCATCAGGCACAGGATCGAGATTGATCATATCGCCGAGCCCCCACCGCAGCCGGACTCCCGGGAAAAAATCGACGTTGTCAGACAATGCCGGATTTGTTGTCTTGAGAAT
The DNA here is from genome assembly GCF_003062295.1 of Bradyrhizobium algeriense. Taxonomy (GTDB): domain Bacteria; phylum Pseudomonadota; class Alphaproteobacteria; order Rhizobiales; family Xanthobacteraceae; genus Bradyrhizobium; species Bradyrhizobium algeriense. Next base: position 701,606 of record NZ_PYCN01000001.1, read on the forward strand.
TCCCGCGTCGAGGTTGCCGATCTGATTGGTGGACATAAACGCGACCGTCTGCGGCCGCAGGATGCTCTTCCCGGCAAGTGCCCCGCCATTCAACAGCGCCTGGAGCAGAGTCAGATAATCCGGCGCTGTGGAATAGATGCCGCCACCACCGGAAATCACTTTCGGCTCGGTTCGTCTCACCAAGGGCTGCGGCGCAAGCGTCCCATCCGCCTTGCGCAAATGCAGACTTGCCTGGCGGGCGCGCTGCTTCTCGGTGAGCGAGAAGGCGGTGTCTTGCATCCCGAGCGGACCCAGGATGTGATCGCGGAAATAGCGATCCAGACTTTGCCCACTGATGATCTCTACCAGCCGGCCGACGCGGTCGAGACTGCCGCCATAGGCCCACCTCGTCTCCGGATCGAACATCAGCGGTGCACGCGGCAGCGCAGGATCGCTGCGAGACGCCTTGCCGTAGCGAACGACATTCGTGTCCCAAAGCTGGTAGCTAAGTCCGGATGTGTGCGTCAACAGATTGCGTAGCGTGATGGGCTTTCGCGCGGCGCGCAGTTGCGGGGTCCCGTGCGCATCGAAACCATCGAGAACTTGAGGCGACCCAAGCGTCGGATCAATTCTCGCCGCCGGTTCGTCCAGCTTGAGTTTGTCTCGCTCGACGAGTTGCAGGGCGGCGACGGATGTCAGCAATTTGGTCATTGACGCGATACTGAAGACCGTATCGGCCGACATCCTGGCAGCCGCGCCCATGCTTCTCGCGCCAAATGCGCCCTGGTAGATCACCGACCGCTCCGTTGCGGCCATGGCTACAACGCCTGGCACGTCTGCCGCATCGACCCGGGCCTGCAAAACGGCGTCGATTTCCTGGCTACGAGACGGCGTGCGCAGCGGAGTTGCAAGGCCGGGAATGGCTGCACCGGGGATCAGGCCTGCCGCCGCGGCGGCTGCTGTTCGCAACAACGTATCGCGCCGACTGAACCGCACTGTCATCGCGCTCCCCTCAACGCCCTGGAACCTAAGGCCGGCCGGCGGAAAGCATTCCCTTCAATTTCAGCACCGCGCTGTCGGGCGTTGTCAGCACCGGCCGCCCGGTTACCTCGACGACCCGTTCTGCCGCAGGCGCCATGCTGTATTGCGCCAGCGCGATCAGGTCGCAATCGCGCAAATCTATTGAAGCTTCGACCACCAGGCGGTCATGGGTCGCGCGGTCGCCGCGATCGAGCGCGGCCATGGCGCCTTCCGCCAGTTTCGGCACCAGTTCGATCGACGGCGGAAACTCCGGCGGCATCGAGGCCAGTGTCGGCGGAAACGTCGACAGCAGCCCAATTCGGCGCCCCCGCGCGACCGCCTGCTCGATCATCGCCTCATTGGGCTTGAGCACCGGCATCGGGGCAAGCGCGCGGGCGACCGCTTCGATGCAGGGACCGAAGGCGGAGCAGGTGAACAGGATTGCGTCCGAACCGGTGCCGGCCGCGTAGCGCCCTAACTTCAGGAAGCGCTCGGTCATGGCTTCGGTGAGCCCGCCGTCCCGCGCCAGATCGGCCGACAGGCTGTCATCGAGCAGGTTCATCAGGCGGGCCTCCGGCCAAAGCCTGGCGAAGGAGGCCTCGATCGGCACGATCGAATGTTTCAGGGCGTGGATCAGGGTGATGCGCATGCGGATCAGTCTGGCTGCGGCACGGCTGGTGTCAACCCGACGCGCCGCAGCGTGAGTTTATTTAAACGGCAGGGCGTACATCAGGCCGCCCTTGGCCCAGGCCGCGTTCAGGCCGCGATCGAGCTTCAGCGGGCTCGACTTGCCGACATTGCGCTCAAATATCTCGCCATAATTGCCACCCGCCTTGATTGCCTGCAGCATCCACTTGTTGTCGAGGCCGAACCGCGATCCGAGATCGCCTGACGTGCCGAGCAGCCGCTGGATAGCCGGGATGCTGCTGGACTTCGCCATCTCGTCGGCATTGGCCGCGGTGACGCCGAGTTCTTCCGCCTCGATCAGGCCGTAGTGCAGCCAGGCGATGATGTCGGTCCACACCTCGTCGCCGTTGCGGGTGAACGGGCCGAGCGGCTCCTTGCTGATGGTCTGCGGCAGCACGACATAGTCGGCGGGATTCGAGGCCGCCGTGGTGACGGCGCCCGCCAGGGCGGAAGCGTCCTGGGTCATGGCATCGCAGCGCCCGCCGAAGAAGGTCTGGTACATGGTGTCGGTGCGGTCGAACACCAGCGGCTTCCATTCGATGCCGTTGGCGCGGCCGTAATCGCCGAGCGTGACTTCGTGGGTCGTGCCCTGCGCGACGCAGACGGTGGCGCCGTTCAGGCCCTTGAGATCTTTGACGCCGGCATCGGCACGCACGACAAACCCCTGGCCGTCGTAGAAATTGACCGGGCCCTGCCGCAACCCGAGCGTCACGCCGCGCAGATAGGTCTGGGTCGAGTTGCGGTAGAGCACGTCGATTTCGCCTGACTGCAGGGCGGTGAAGCGGTTCTGCGCCGTGAGTGCGACGTATCGCACTTTTTTGGCGTCGCCGAGCACGCCGGCCGCCAATGCGCGGCAATAGTCGACGTCGAGCCCCTTGTAATTGCCTTGCGAGTCCGGCGTCGAGAAGCCGGCAAAACCGGCGCTGACGCCGCACACCAGCATGCCGCGCTGCTTGACCGTATCAAGCGTTCCGGCCTGCGCCGTCAGGCACGACGCGGCGAGCAAGCCTGTAGCGATGACGACCTTCTTCATATCGTTCCTCCTGCTAATGACCCACACTCTTCAAGGCGCTATCGACCGCGTGACCGAGGCGGTCGACAATCATGTCGATATCGTCCGACGTCGCGATATAGGGCGGCGCGAGCAGCACATGATCGCCGCTGCGGCCATCCACGCATCCGCCCGCGGGATAGCAGCCAAGGCCGCCTTCGAACGCGATCGCCTTGATGCGCTGGTTCAATTTCAGCGCCGGGTCGAACGGGGCGCGGGTGGCGCGATCGGCGACGAGTTCGATGGCCTGGAACAGGCCGCGGCCCCTGATGTCGCCGACATGGCGGTGATTGCCGAAACGCTCGGTCAGCCGCCGCTCGAGCTGGGCGCCGAGAGTCCTGACCCTGTCGAGCAATTGCTCGTCATCGATCACCCGCTGCACCTCGAGCGCCGCGGCGCAGGCCAGCGGATGCGCCATATAAGTATGGCCGTGCAGGAACGCGCCCGAACCGTCGCGGATCACATCGACGATGCGCGCGCTCGCAAGCATGGCGCCGATCGGCTGGTAGCCGCCGCCCAGTCCCTTGGCGATCGCCTGGATGTCGGGCGCGATGCCTTCCTGCTCCCAGGCGTGACGCGTGCCGGTGCGGCCCATGCCGCACATCACCTCGTCGAGGATGACCAGCGCACCGTACCGGTCGCAGATCTCCCGGACGGCGCGGAAATATCCCTCCGGCGCCGGCACGCAGCCGGCGGTCGCGCCCACAACGGGCTCGGCGATGAACGCCGCCACGTTATCCGGGCCGAGACGCTGGAATTCCGCTTCGAGCTCGGCCGCCAGCCGGCCGACGAAATCCGCCTCGGATTCGCTGTCCTGTTTTTCGTGATAGGCGAAGGCTGGGGTCACGTGGCTGAAGGCCGACGACAACAGCGGGGCATAGGGCTCGCGACGCCAGGCATTGCCGCCGGCAGCCAGCGCTCCCAGCGTGTTGCCGTGATAGCTCTGGCGACGCGCGATGAAGCGCTGGCGCTGCGGCTGGCCGATCTCGATAAAATACTGCCGCGCCAGCTTGATACTGGCCTCGATCGCTTCCGAACCACCGCTGACGAGATAGGCGTAACCCAGACCGCCGGGCTCGTGGCCCACGAGCTTGTCGGCCAGCGCTTCGGCCGGCTCCGACGAGAAGAAGCTGGTGTGGGCGTAGGCCAGCTTGGACGCCTGCCGCGACATCGCCTCGAGCACGCGCGGATGCTGGTGGCCGAGACAGGAGACGGCAGCGCCGCCGGATGCATCCAGAATCCGCCTTCCGTCCTCGCCAATCAGCCAGACGCCCTCGCCGCCGATCGCCCTGGGAGGGGTGTCACGCAGGCTTCGATGCAGCACCCGGCTCTTGCTGACGCGCATGACGGTCAACCCTCCTCGGCAACATATTGCGACATCGCGGCCAGCCGGCCTTCGGTCTCCTCAAGGCGGCGCTTTGCCTTGGCGCCGCCCAGCACGAAGGTGACCGCCGCCAGCGATTGCGCAATCGCAATGGCGCCGGTCAGGCTCGGGAAGAATCCGGGCGATGCGGCGGCCTCATAGAGCAGCAGATGATCGGCGCCCTCCGCCATCGGCGCGGTGATCGCGTCGGCAATCGCAATCAATGTGGCGCCGGAATCATGCGCGGCGCGCGCCGACAGCACGCTGGCCCTGGAATAGGGCGCAAAGCCGATGACCACGACCGCATCGCCACGCTGGAAGGCGCCAAGGTCGAGATCTTCCGGCCCGGAGCCGCCGACCAGTTGCACCTCGTCAGACCGAAACAGCCGGAGCTGATAGTTGAGCAACTCGGCGACGCTGCGGCAGCTTCGAAAGCCGGCGATCCAGATTCGCCGCGCGGCATGCAGCGCCTTGGCTGCTTCGGCCACGGAACTCGTGGAAATGCGCGCAAGGCCCGCCGCCTCGGCTTCGAGCTTGTCGGCGACCAGCGAGATGTCGGCGTTGGGCCCCTTGCGGCCGGCGCGGGTGCGGGCCGAGAACGGCTGGGCCTGCGCCGGCCGGCGCGCCTCGGTCAACGCGGCGCGCAACTCGTCCCATCCGGAATAGCCCAGCGCCTTGGCCAGACGCGTGAAGGCAGCGGGATCGGCGCCGGCCTCGGCGGCCAGATCGCGCATCGAACGCGTGGTGGCGTCGTAATCATTGGCGGCGACGAAGCGCCCGACCTGCTGCAGCCGCGCCGGCAGCGACGGCAGGGCACTGCATAGTTCGCTCAGCGGCGAGGATTTCGGCTGGGACTGCGCCATGAAACATATGTTGCACAAATACCGTTTTGGTGCAACGTTTGAAACGCGCCCCAGGGCGCATGGCCGAAGATCGCCTGTCGCCAGAAGGATCCTTGTGCTGTGACGACATCCACACCCGACCTCCCACACCGCAGGCGGCTGCGCTTCTCGCTGAACCGCCAGCAGATCATCGGCCTGCTCTGGCAGGTCGCAGTGGTCGGGATCGCGGTCGCGATCGTCGCCTTCCTGTGGTCGAACGCCCTGCACAATCTTTCGGTACGCCGAATTTCGACCGGCTTCGCGTTTCTCGGCCGCGAAGCCGGCATGCCGATCGCGGACACCTGGCTCGCCTATAGCCCGAAGGACCCCTACGTCCGCGCCTTCATCGTCGGCATCGTCAATACGCTTCGTGTCGCTGTGATCGGCATCGTGCTGGCGACCGTGCTCGGCACGCTGATCGGCATCGCGCGGCTGTCGTCGAACTGGCTGTTGTCACGGCTGGCCGCCGTCTATGTCGAACTGCTCCGCGACATTCCCCTGCTGCTGCAATTGCTGCTCTGGTACGTGCTGATGCAGGGATTGCCGGCGGCGCGGGCAGCATGGAAGCCGATCGAGGGAGTGTTTCTTTCCAACCGGGGCCTGGTGCTTCCATCAGTCCCGATCGCGGAAGCAAATCTCTGGGTGATCGCGGCCGTCATCGCCGGGCTGATCGCCCTCTATGTGCTGCGGCGGCAATTGATGGCGCGACAGATGGCCGACGGCAAGGTGCGCCATCTCTGGCCCTACGCGCTGGCCCTGCTCGTGGGATTGCCGGCGCTGGTGTCGTTTGGCCTCGGCGCATCCTGGACCGTCACGCTGCCCGAACTGCGCGGCTTCAATTTCGTCGGCGGGCTGACGCTGGCGCCGGAATATTTCGCGCTGCTGATCGCGCTCGTCACCTACACGTCTGCCTTCATCGCCGAAATCGTCCGTAGCGGCATCCAGGCTGTGCCCAGGGGCCAATGGGATGCGGCCAACGCGCTCGGCCTGCGCCGGAGCTTTGTGCTTCAGCGCATCGTGCTGCCGCAGGCGCTGCGCGTCATCATTCCGCCGATGACCAGCCAGTATCTGAACCTCACCAAGAATTCCTCGCTGGCCGTCGCGGTCGGCTATCAGGACGTGGTGTCGATCGCCAACACGACGCTGAACCAGACCGGTCAGGCGATCGAAGCCATCGCGCTCATCATGATGGTGTTCCTGACCATCAGCCTCGGCATCAGCCTGTTCATGAACTGGTACAACGCGCGCATCGCGCTGGTGGAGCGCTGATCCCATGACGTCGATTACTGATGCGCCGCAAAATCCGCTGCCGTTCAACAGCGCGCGATCGCGCAAGATCCCGGGCGGGCGCGTCATCCGCTGGCTGCGCGCCAACCTGTTCGCCTCGGTCACCTCAAGCGTCATTTCCGTGCTGCTGATCGCGCTGCTCGCAAAGGCGTTCGGGAGCCTCGTGCAATGGGGCTACTGGAATGCGATCTGGTCGGTGCCCGGCGACCAGACCGGCGCCTGCCGGTCGATCCGCGGGCTCGGCGCCTGCTGGGCCGTGATCCCCGAGAAATATCGCTTCATCCTGTTCGGCACCTATCCATTCAGCGAGCAATGGCGTCCGGCGCTGGTGTGCCTGACATTCATTGCGCTGTTCTATGTGTCGAGCCGGCGGAGCTGGTGGCGCAAGGAACTGGTGGCGGTGTGGGCGGCGGCGCTGGCGCTGATCGGCGTGCTGATGTGGGGCGGCATCGCAGGACTAACCTACGTGTCGCAGGACCGCTGGGGCGGGCTACCGGTGACGCTGATCCTGGCAACGTTCGGGCTCGCCTTCGGCTTTCCGCTCGGCATCGTCGTGGCGCTGGGCCGCCGCTCGAAACTTCCCGCGATCCGATCGCTCTGCGTGCTCTATGTCGAACTGATCCGCGGCGTCCCGCTGATCAGCCTCTTGTTCATGGCGAGCGTGATGTTTCCGCTGTTCATGCCCGACGGCGTCAACATCGATAAACTGCTCCGGGCTCAGATCGCGTTCGTGCTGTATGCCGGCGCCTATCTTGCCGAAGTTATCCGCGGCGGACTGCAGGCCGTACCGAGAGGGCAGCACGACGCCGCCGACGCGCTCGGGCTTTCCTACTGGAAGAAGAACGGCCTGATCATCCTGCCGCAGGCGATCCGCCACGTGATCCCGCCGCTGGTGAACACGTTCATCGCCTTCTTCAAGGATACCAGCCTGGTGCTGATCATCGGCATTTTCGACCTGCTGACGACGGCGAAGACGTCAATCATCGATCCGGCCTGGCAGCCGTTCAGCGTCGAGGTCTACGTGTTCGTAGGGGTGATCTATTTCGTCTTCTGCTTTGCCATGTCCCGCTATAGCCGGCAGCTTGAGGCGCAGGCCCGGCCGAACTGACGGGCGAGCTAGCGCCGGCGCTGACGGCGCTTGATGACCGACGACGATCAGCGCCGCTCGCCGCGACGATTACGAGCTACACCTTCACCAGGCTTTCAAAGCCGCCATAGATCATCCGCTTGCCGTCGAACGGCGGCTTCGCTTTCGGATCCATCATCTCGCTAAGCCGCGGATCCGCCATCACCTTGGCGTTGATCCTGTCGCGCTGGGCGCGCGACTTGTAGGTGATCCAGGAGAATATCACGGTCTCGCCCGGCTTCAGCTTGACGCTGCGCGGGAAGGACGTGAGCTTGCCGACCTTGACGTCGTCGGCGACCCATTCGCGGTAATCCAGCGCGCCGTATTCACGCCAGATCTTGCCGCACTTCTTCGACAAGGCGGCGTAGGCCGAGAGGTTTTTCTTCGGGACGGCGACGATGAAACCATCGACGTAAGGCATGGACATTGCTCTCCGTTATTTTAAGTCATTGCGAGCGGGCGCCGTCATTCCGGGGCGATGCAAAGCATCGAACCCGGAATCTCGAGATTCCGGGTCTGGTCCTTCGGACCATCCCGGAATGACAGCGGAGAATGCAGCGCTAATGGCCGCTAACCATGACAACAAGATGCCTGAACCGGCGCCGGTTGGTATTGGTCACGTAGCCGCACCCAGTCCATTGGATAGGGCAGGCCTTCCTCGTGGCGCCCGAGCGGCGTCAGGTCGAGATAGTGGTAGGCGGCATTCATCATGTCGAGGCCGCGCGCGTAACAGGAATAGATGTGGAAGATGTTCCCTTCCTCGTCGCGATAGAACACGCTGATTCCGGGCGCTTCCTCGCTTCCGAACGAGGTGGTTCCGAAATTGTAATTGCCGCCTCTCTCGATCTGCTCCGGCGTGAATGAAACGCCGTAGTCGTAGTTGAACGTATTGCCGCCTGACGACAGCCAGTCGAACGTCCAGCCCATCCGCTGCTTGAAGGCGGCAAGCTTTGGCAGCGGCGCGCGCGAGATCGCGACCATCGTGGTGTCGCGGGCGGCCAGATGCGGGATCATACGCTCGAAGCCGTCGGCCCAGAACGAACAGCTCTTGCAGGCCTCGTTCCAGTCGGGCGCGAACATGACGTGCTGCACCACGAGCTGGCTGCGTCCCCTGAACAGGTCGGCCAGCGACACTTTTCCATCGGGCCCATCGAACACGTAATCCTTGTCGATCTTGACCCATGGCAGCGCACGGCGCTCCTCGGCCAGGCGCTCGCGCGCCTTGGTGTATTCCTTCTCTTGCGCAAGGTGGGCCTCGCGGGCGGCGATCCATTCTTCTCGGGAAACGACGGGGTGAGGCTGCATGGGGCGCTCCTGCGTTCAGGCCAGGTAGCTTTCGAGCTTGCCGAGGAATTCCGTCCATCCGCGCTCGTGATTGTCGCGTGCGGTCGCATCGACGAACTGCGCGTGATTGAAGATGAGCAGCGTGCCGCTGCCTTCCGGCTTGATCGAAATCGTCACCAGCGATTCCCGCTCCGGCGTCGAATGCCATGCCCAGCTAAAAACCAGCCGCTGGTTCGGAATGACCTCGCGATAGACGCCGCCGACCTCGTTGTAATTGCCGTTGGCGCTGAAGCTGATGCGGTAGCGGCCGCCGACGCGCAGATCGATATCGGCCTTGACCGAGCCCTCCTCGACCGAGGTTGGCCCGAACCATTGCATTAGCTTTTGCGGGTCGGCCCACGCGGCGTAGACTTTTTCGGGCGCCGCGCTGAACCGGCGTGTGAGCGTGAGGCTTGGCCGCGCAGCGAGTTCGGCGTCGCTGATAGCGTCGTGCTTGGCAAGGCTTGACTGGGTGGCCATGGGTCTTCCTCCACAAAAGCGGCAAGGCGGTCGAGAGCATCGGACCAGAAGCGCTGGTAGCGATTGATCCACTCCATCGCCTGCTCCATCGGCTCGGCGGTCAACCGGCACGCGACCGTGCGGCCGGTCTTTTCGCGCGCGATCAGGCCGGCGTCAGACAGCACATCGAGGTGCTTCATGATCGCGGGCAGCGACATCGAGAACGGCTGCGCCAGCTCGCTGACCGAAAGGCTTTCGCGATCGCCGAGCCGCGCCAGCAGCGCGCGCCGGGTCGGATCGGAAAGCGCGGCAAAGGTGCGGTCCAGAACGTCTTCTTGATACTTAACCATACGGTTTGGTATAGACGCAAAAGAAACGCCGTCAAGCCGGCGTTTGCATCACGAAGCTGAGAGTTGTGACAACGGAAGAGCAGATGGCCGGATCATCAGCGCAAAAAGCTTTCGCGCGTCAGTCCGGCCACCCTGGGAAGGATTCGCGAGGCCCGGTCAATAATCCCGATAAACCCGCATCCGCCGCTGCTGTCCGAAGGCAACGCGCGGATTGACATTGCAGTAGAGGCCGCGCCCGGACGCCGAGGCCATGCATTGGGCATAGGTGCTGTAGGAGCAGTCGCCGGGAACGCCGACGCCCCGGCCCTGGACGCAATAGGGATAATCGTACGCCGCCGCCGGCGAACTGCCCGCCACCGTGCCGACTGTCGCCGCCGACAGCGCCAATATCGCTAACATTGCATTGCGCATCATCGATCTCCCTCACATGACGCAGAAGCCGCGTCGCCTTTTCGATAAAACACCACGACCGCGCCAACGTTCCGTGAGGTAGATCACTGCACTTTTTCGACCTTGGCTTCCTCGATGACCTTCTTCCACTTCTCGGTCTCGGCCACGATCATCGCACCGAACGCTTCCGGCGGGCCGATCAGTGGTTCGCCGCCCAGGTCGAGCAGGCGCGCCTTGATCGCCGGCTCGGCCAGCACAGCATTGATCTCCTTGTTCAGCTTCTCGATGACGGCCTTCGGCGTGTTCTTCGGGGCGCCCATGCCGAACAGCGCGCTCGCCTCGTAACCCGGGATAGTATCGGCAAGGACCGGCACGTCAGGCAACAGCGGCGACCGCGCCGTACCAGTGACGGCCAGCGCCCGCACGGAGCCGGCGCGGACATGCTGAAGGATGGAAGGCATGTTGTCGAATATCAGCTGGACCTGACCGCCGAGCAGATCAGTGATCGCGGGTGCTGCGCCGCGATAGGGCACGTGCTGCATCTTGACGCCGGCCATCGCCATGAACATTTCGCCGGACAGATGAACGGACGTACCGTTACCCGACGACGCCAGGTTCACTTTGCCGGGATTGGCTTTCACATAGGCAATGAACTCCGCGGCCGTCTTCGCCGGCACGTCCTTGTTGACCGTCATCACGTTCGGCACGCGGTTGAACGCTGCGACCGGCGCAATATCGCGGACCACGTTGAACTTCAGGTTGGCATAGAGCGAGGCGTTGATGTAGTTCGCGGGATTGACGAACAGCAGGGTATAGCCGTCAGGCTCGGCGTTGATCACCGATTCGGTGGCGATATTGTTGCCGGCGCCGGGCTTGTTCTCGATCACGAACTGCTGGCCCAGCCGTTCGGAGAGCCGCTGGCCGAGCAGCCGCGCGATAATATCGGTCGCGCCGCCCGGCGGATATCCAACGACCCATTTCACCGGGCGGGTCGGGTAATCCTGCGCCAAAGCGCCGCCCATCGAAGCGGCAGTAGAAAGACCGATGACGGCCAGGCAAATCGCGGTGCGACGTGAAATCATAAAACTTCTCCTTGGAGGCCGGGATTCAAAGCCCAGTCCGTTTCTATTGAGGCGCGGCTCTATTGAACGGAACGCGGCCCGCGTTGTAACAAACAAAGTCAGGTGCGGCCAGTGCGACGCAAGCGCCACCGACCGCGACGAAAGGATAAGGCATGTCTGTCAGGGTTAACGCGCTCGACCATCTCGTCATCAATGTGTCCGACGTGGCGCGTTCTACCGAGTGGTACCGGAAGATTCTCGGCATGGAGGTCAAGGTATTCGATCCGGGTGCGGGCAAAACGCCGCGGACCTCGCTGGTGTTTGGTAACCAGAAGATCAATGTGCGGCCGCGCGATGCCAACAAGGTCGAGTGGTTCACGGCCGACCACGAAGCCGCCGGCAGCGACGATCTGTGCTTCCTGACGTCAAGCACGCCGGACGAAGTGATGGCGCACCTGAAATCCAATGGCGTGCCGATCGAGGAAGGCCCCGTGGCAAAGCAGGGCGCCCGCGGCACGCTGCGATCGGTCTATTGCCGGGATCCCGATGGGAGCCTGATCGAGATTTCGTCGTATGAGGGTGGCGGGGGCTAGTGCAGGCCCCTCCCCGTCATTGCGAGCCACCCGGTCGGCGCGAAGCGCCGCCGGATGACAGGCTCCGCGAAGCAATCCATCGCGCAGCATAACGGATGGATGGATTGCTTCGTCGCTTCGCTCCTCGCAATGACGTGGAGAAAGCTGGCCCCCAAATGCCGATTTGCCCATCGCGCCATCCGATGGCAGAACTACTCCCAAGCAAAATCAAGGCAGCCGATGAAGCTGCACGGGAGGACCAATGACCAATTCACAGGCCGCGCCGGGTATCGTCGGACCATTCGCAGGGCTCGACGTGCCGTGGCTGCTGCGGATGCGCGCCGAGAGCCGCCGCAACCATCCGTTCCTGATCTGGGCGCCGTTCGAGGCACGGGCGCGGAGCTGGTCCTATGGCGAGTTTCACGAACGCGTCGGCGCGCTTTCCGCCGGCCTCGTCAAACGCGGCATCAAGCCCGGCGAATATGTGCTGATCCATCTCGACAATTGCATCGAGGCCATGCTCGCCTGGTTTGCCTGCGTCGAGCTCGGCGCGATTGCCGTCACCACCAACACGCGCTCGGCGGCAGCCGAGATGGAATATTTCGCCGGCCATTGCGGCGCGGTCGCCGCCATCACCCAGCCCGCCTATGCCGAACTGATCTCGGCCAATTGCCGCGGCCTGCGCTGGATCGCCGTGATCTCGCACGATGCCGGAGCTACGCCTGCGCAAAGCACACCACGCGGCGACAGTTTTGAATCATTATTTGCCGACAGCGCCGACCGGCCGCGCCGCGCCGCCGATCCGTTCGCGCCGTGCAGTGTGCAATATACCTCCGGCACCACGTCGCGGCCGAAAGCGGTGTTGTGGACGCACGCCAATGCGCTGTGGGGCGCCAAGATCAATGCCGCGCACGAAGACCTGCACGCTGATGACGTGCACCAGACCTACCTGCCGCTGTTCCACACCAACGCGCTGGCCTATTCGATGCTGGCGACGCTATGGGTCGGCGCGACTTGCGTGATCCAGCCGCGATTTTCGGCGAGCCGCTTCTGGGGCGTGGCGCTCGAACACAACTGCACCTGGACCTCGACGATCCCCTTCTGCATGAAGGCCCTGCTGGAACATGAGATTCCTGATAACCACAAGTTCCGGCTGTGGGGCACCGCGGTATCCGAGCCGCCGCCGTTTGCCGCGTTCGGGGTCAAGACGATCGGCTGGTGGGGCATGACCGAAACCATCACCCACGGCATCGTCGGCGAGGTCGACCAGCCCAATACGCCGATGTCGATCGGCCGCGCCGCACCCGAATATCAGATCCGCATCGTTGAAGAGGACGGCCGGCCTACCCCCGTCGGCGGCACCGGCAATCTCCTGATCAAGGGCATCCCCGGCCTGTCGTTGTTTTCAGAGTATCTGCACAACGAAAAGGCCACGCGCGAAAGTTTTGACGAGCACGGCTATTTCATCACCGGCGACCGCGTCACCCTGCTGGAGAACGGCTTCATAAAATTCGGCGACCGCACCAAGGACATGCTCAAGGTCGGCGGCGAGAATGTCGCGGCATCCGAGATCGAGCAGGTGATTGCAGTGGTGCCCGGGGTGCGCGAGGCCGCGGTGGTGGCGAAGAAGCATGCGATGCTGGATGAAGTGCCCGTCGTGTTCATCATTCCGCAGGCCGGCGTCAAGGGCGCTCCAGCCGATCTGCATGACACGGTCTTGGCCGCCTGCAGAAACGGACTGGCGGACTTCAAGGTGCCGCGCGAGATTCACTTCGTCGACGACATGCCGCGCTCGACACTGGAGAAGGTGGCGAAGGCGGAATTAAGGAAGATGCTGGGGTGAGGTTTCGTCATTGCGAGCGAAGCGAAGCTATCCATCGTGCCCACACGAAGAAAGAATGGATTGCCTCGTCGCTTCGCTCCCTTGCGCAAACGCTTCGCGTTTGCCGCAGGCAATGACGGGGAGAGCAGATAACATAAAAAATCACAGGGGAGCGCGTGATGCCGGGACTGATGTCGAATACTGCGAGGCTTTCTTGCTATTTTGCAGCTGCTTTCATCGCCACATCCACGGCCGGCGTCGCTTCGGCGCAAACCGCCGACACGATCCTCTTCAACGGCAAAATCCTCACCGTCGACAAGGATTTCTCCACGCAGCAGGCGGTGGCGATTGCCGACGGCAAGATCCTCGCCACCGGCGCTTCAGCCGCGATGAAGAAGCTCGCCGGCAAAACCGCAAAACTGATCGATCTGGGTGGCCGCACCGTCATTCCCGGGCTCACCGACGGACACATCCACGGCATCCGCGCCGCGCTGACCTTCGGCACCGAGGTGAACTGGATCGGCGTGCCCACGCTGAAAGACGCGCTGGAGAAGATAAGTCAAGCGGCGAAGGCGCAGAAGCCCGGATCATGGATCGTCGTCGCCGGCGGCTGGACCGAGGAGCAGTTTGCCGAGAAGCGCCGGCCGACACCGGCGGAGGTCACAGCAGTGGCGCCCGACAATCCCGTCTACATCCAGCATCTCTATGATTGGCTGCTGCTGTCGCCGAAAGCGATGGAGGCGCTGAACATCCGCGACGACAGCGATGTGACGCCCGGCGGCAAGCTCGCGCGCGATAGTGACAACAAGCCGACCGGCATCATCGACGCCGGCGGCGCTGCGCTCGGCAAGATTTTCGACAAGCTGCCCAAGCCAACCATGGAGCAGCAAGTCGATGGCTCCAAAAAATTCTTCCGCGAGATGAACAGCCTCGGCATCACCGGCATCGTCGATGGCGGCGGCGTCAGCATGTATCCGGCGAACTATCAGGCGGTGTTCCGGCTGTGGCAGGACAGACAGCTGACCGTGCGCGTGGCCTATCACCTCTGCGCGCCAAAGCCCGGCAGCGAGCTTGCCGACCTGCAGAACCTGACGCAACTCTCGCCGCCCGGATTTGGCGACGCGATGCTGCACTTCAACGGCCCCGGCGAAATCCTGATCTGGGCCGACTGGACCGACGGCGACATCACGCCCGACGGCAAGGCGAAGCTTGCCGAACTGCTGCGCTGGGCGGCGTCAAAGCGCTACACCATCCAGCTGCACTGGAACCCGGACCGCACCGTCCACGACCTGCTCGACGTGGTCGAGGACATCAACAAGGATTTTCCGGTGCGCGACCTGCGCTGGACTGTGCTGCATCTCTACACGGCCTCCGAGGCCAGCTTGAAGCGGATGAAGGCGCTCGGCCTGGTCTGGGGCGTGCAGGATGGGCTCTATTTCGGCGGCGAGCGGCTGCAGAAGGAGGTCGGTGTCGAACAGGCCAGGGCGATGCCGCGGATCGCCACCGCAATGAAGCTCGGGCTCGTGGTCGGCGCCGGCACCGACGCGCATCGCGTGTCGTCCCACAATCCCTTCGTGGCGCTGCAATGGTATCTCGACGGCACCACGATCGGCGGCGCCAAAACCCACGGCGACGAGGAAGCGCCCAGCCGCCGCCAGGCGCTGGAGATGTACACCCGCAACACCGCCTTCATGGCAAATGACGACGACAAGCGCGGCACCCTGGAGGCCGGCAAGCTCGCCGACCTCGCGGTGCTGTCGGCGGACTACATGACGGCGCCCGTGAAGGAGATCGGCAAGATCAAATCGGTGCTGACGATGCTCGGTGGCAAGGTGGTATATGCGGCACCGCCGTTTGCGGGGGAGCGCTAGTGCGTGGTGCGTAGGGTGGGCGTGGTCGGGCGGTCGGCATTGTGGAACAGCTCGTTCTGGCGGCTGACGGCCTGGATATGCGCATGCTTTGTCACGACCCAGAACGGGTCGAACTTCTCGGGCCGCGCGATCCCGCGCGGGTTGTTGGCACGCAGCCAGCGGTAGCTGTCATGAATGCGGTGATCGGCATAGGGGGCCGGATTGACGAGCGTGGCCGCGATGTCGGCGGGGATGTTGGGGTTGTCGCGCGAGGTCGCTGTCGCGTCCATGGATTTCCTGCCAGCGATCGTTGGTCATCGGTAGGAATGCCGATGATTGACAGACAACTAGCGGGCGGAAAAGTCACATGCTTGCGTTGAGCAGCTGGAAGTTATGCACACGTCCTTCCGGGGCGCGAAGCGAACCCGGAATCTCGAGATTCCGGGTTCGATGCTTCGCATCGCCCCGGAATGACGGCTGAGACAATCAATAATACCCGAACGCCACCGGGCGGAAGGCGTGCAGCAGATGCTGGTCGATCTTGTCGCCCATTTCTTCCATCATGCCGAACGCCTTGGCGTGGGTGAACTGCAGCCGGTAGGCGCGCTTCTCGACGAGCGCTGCATAGATATCCACGATCGTGGTCAGCCGCACGATGTCGCTGATCTGCTTGCCGCTCAGGCCATTGGGATAGCCGGTACCGTCGAGGAACTCGTGGTGATGCAGCACCACGTCGAGCATTTCGGGTGGGAAACCGCCCTGCGCAGCCAGCGCGTCATAGCCGCGGCGCGGATGCTGGCGCATCTCTTCCATCTCTTCCAGCGTCAGCGGGCCCGGTTTGTCCAGGATCGCCACCGGAATGTACGCCTTGCCGACGTCGTGCAGCAGGGCGGCACGGGCGAGACGGCGCTGGTCGTCGTCGCGCATGCCGAGATGCTGCGCATACGCAACCGCAAAGCCGGTGACGAAGAGACAATGGCGATAGCTGCCGGCGTGATGGCAGCCGACCGTCGTCAGCCATTCGCGCAGGGACGAATGCTTGATCGCCTTGAGAATCTTGTTCTCGGCCTCGACGATGTCGCTGAATTTCAGGGGAACGCCGGCCGGAAGCTTTTCGAAGATCTTGACCATCACGGCATGCGCCGCTTCGACGCCCCTGTTCAGGACCTTGCCGCGATCGGTCTCGTCGAATCCATCGCTGTCCGGAAACGCGGCGCGAATCCGCTGCAGGATGCCTTGCGCATCGAATGGCCGCGCGATCGTGTCGGTGGCGCCGAGCGCCCAGGCCTGCATCGATCCGTGGTGCAGCGCATCCGCCAGCACGAACAGCCGCGGCATTTCGCGATAGGCCTCGGCGCGCAGCTTGTTGCGCACCAGCTGCACGCTCTCGGCGGAACGCAGGTTGATGTCGACGACGATGCCCGCCAGGTCGCGTTCCGGCGCATCGGGAATATCTGACGTCGCGATGGTGTCGACCTGACCAACCGATCGCAGAATGCTGGCGAGTTCGCTGCTTTGATCGCTCCGGTCCGAAGCCAGCAACAGCCGGCGCTTGGTCGAAGTCTTGTTGGCTACCGATGTCATGAAACCCCAGACCCCTAGCGATGACGACGTGCAACCGAGGCTAGCGTATAAGGAGTTCCTCGGGGCTTAAGAGGCATCGTGAATCTAGGCTACCGGGAACGCTAAAATTTTAGCGATCTTGTTCGTGATGCGCTGCACCTGCGGCATCCCGCGACTGTCATCATCCGCGAAAGCGGATGATCCAGTACGCCGTGACGGCTTTAGAGACGGCACGGCCACGGCGTACTGGATGCCCCGCCGGAGCCTGTCATCGGGCTCGCCAAAGGCGAGACCCGGTGGCGGGGCATGACGGGAGGGCGGCAAAGAAAAATCCGCCGGAAGCCTTGCCTCCGGCGGATCGTCCTCATCGATACCGTAGTCGCATTACGCCTTCATATTCGCCTTCACCGCTTCTGCCGTGATCGGCAACGAGCGGATGCGCGCGCCGCAGGCGTTGAAGATGGCGTTGCCGAGCGCGGGCGCGATCACCGTCACCGCCGGCTCGCCGACGCCGGTCGGCTTGTCGCCGTTGGCGATGACGTTGACGGCCACTTCCGGCGTCTGGCTCATCCGCAAGGGGGTGTAGGTATCGAAGTTGGTCTGCTCGATACCGCCATCCTTCAGCGTCGCCTTCTCATACATGGCGAGCGAAAGGCCCCACAATGCCGCGCCCTCGACCTGGGCACGGATGTTGTCGGGATGCACCTGCATGCCGACGTCGGTAGCCACGGTCAACTTCTTGACCTTGACCTCGCCGGACGGCGACACGGCGACGTGGGCCACGCACGCGGTCCAGCTTGCGGTTGCCCGCTCCTGCGACGAGACGCAGGCGACACCCATGCCCTCGCCTTTCGGCAATTTGGTGGTGCCGTAGCCGGCCATGCCCATCGCTGCCAGCAACGTGTTGCGCAGCCGCTGCGCGCCGCCGTCGTTCTTGCCTTTGCCGTCGAGCAGCGCGATGCGGTATTGTGCCGGATCCTGGCCGGCCGCATGGGCGAGTTCGTCGATCATGCTTTCGACCGCCCAGAAGGTCCAGCCCGGCGCCACCGAGCGCAACTGGCCCGACGGGGTGGCGTTATGCGCCATCTCGTTCTTAATCGCGCGGACATTGTGATTGGGCACGGAATAGAAGAAGTCCGCCCCATTCACGGTGAACGAGTCCAGCGGCCCCTTCTTGTCGACCGAAGGCGTCAGGAAATCGGGGATTCCCCAGCGCGCGGTCGGCCAGGCACTGACCACGTCGTGGTTGAGCGCGATCAGCTTGCCGTCACCATCCACGCCCGCCTTCACCTTCTGGAAGGTCAGCGGACGCGAATAGTCCATGGTCATGTCGTTTTCGCGGCTGTAGATGACCTTGACCGGCTTGCCGACGGCCTTCGCCGCCTGCACCGCGGGCACCATCATGTCGGCGTCGAGCCTTCGGCCGAAGCCACCGCCCAGCCACATCTGGTGCATGACGACGAACTTGGGATCGATCCCGGCCGCACCGGCCGCGATCCCGCCGGAGCGCGTCGCGAACTGGTTGCCGGAATAGATGTGCAGGATGTCGCCCTTGAACTCGGCCGTGGCGTTCATCGGCTCCAGCGGCGCATGGATGTTGATGCTGGTGGTGTACTCCGCCTCCATCACCTTCGCCGCCGTCCCGAAGGCCGCCGCCGTGTCGCCGTCCTTGACGAAGAACTGCCCGGAATCGTCGAGCGCCTGCAGCCGCTTCGCCTCGTCGATCAACGACTGGCTCGACAGCTTGGCGTTCGGGCCGTTGTCATAGGTGATCTTCAGCGCGTCCGCGGCCTTCCTCGCATTGGCATAGGTATTGGCTACCGCCACCACCCAGCCGGAAGTGCTGCCGGTCTTGTCGTCGAGCGTGATCGCCTTGATGAAGCCCGGCACCTTTTTGGCGGCGGCGTCATCGACCGATTTCACCGTAGCGCCGAAGCGCACCGGCGGCGTGACCACCTTGCCGTAGACCATGCCCGGCAGCATGACGTCGATGCCGTACTTCGCCGCGCCGTTGACCTTCGGGGGGATATCGAGCTGCGGAACCGAGACGCCGACCATCGTGTACTGGTCGGGCGTCTTGAGCTTGATCGCCTTGAGCTCATCCGGCGTGAAGGTCTTGGTGATCTTGCCGCTCTTGACGATCTCGGCAAAGCTCATCGACTTCTTCGACTTCGGATGCGAGACGGCGGAGCCGCGCACGACCAGTTCGCCGGCCGGAACGCCCATCGAGGCAGCGGCGGCTTCCGTCAGCGCCATGCGCCCCGCGGCGCCCGCGCGGCTCATCGCGTCGAAATTCATCATCGTGCTCCAGCTGCCGCCGGTAATCTGCGCGCCGAGCACGGGGTCGTTGAACTTCGGATCGTTGGAGGCGAGTTGAACCCGCATGTCCTTCCAGGACGCGCCGAGTTCCTCGGCCACGATCTGCGCCATCGTCGAGGCGATGTGCTGGCCCATGTCGGCCTTGCCGCAGGTGACGGTCACGAGGCCGTCGGGCGCGATCGAGTACCACACGCTGGGCTCGAAAGCGGAGGGCGCGGCCAGCGCCTGATCGATGCCGGGTACGCCGGCATAGCCGAGCACGAGGCCGGTGGCCGCGGAGCCGACCAGGAACGAGCGGCGGCTGAGATCGGGGGACGCGCTGTCGGTGATTTTCACGTGCGTATTCATGTTGCCCTCCGCTCGGTGCCGGCATTGGAGGCGGTACGCATTTCGGATGCGGCGCGCATGATCGCCTTCTGAATGCGCGAATAGGTCATGCAACGGCACAGATTGCCGTCCATATGCGCGACCACTTCATCCTTGGTCGGATTGGGATTCCTGGAGAGAAGCGATGCCGCCTGCATGATCTGGCCGGACTGGCAGTAGCCGCATTGCGGGACCTGCTCGAGGATCCAGGCCTTCTGCAAGGGATGATCGCCCCTGGCGGACAGACCTTCGATGGTGGTGATCTTCTTGCCGAGCGCATCGCTGACCGACGTCTGGCAGGAGCGAACGGCCTCGCCGTTGACGTGAACCGTGCAGGCGCCACAGAGACCCGCGCCGCAGCCGAATTTCGTACCGGTCATCTGCAATTGCTCGCGGATGACCCAGAGCAGCGGCGTATCATTGGACGCCTCGACGGACATATTCCGTCCGTTGATATTGAGATTAGGCATGTTCGCTCCCCTTCCGGTGTATGAAGCCGCTTACGGCGGCAATTCACTTTCTTGGGTATTGGCCGGCATTCACCGGGTCTATATGCCGGGTAGCGGGAGCATGATCCGGAACCGATTTAGAGGCAATGCAATTTGGAATGAATATAGGAATCGGGGTTGTGCGCTGCGGCAAGGTTCGTCACGGGTCAATCGAGCGCGCGAGCAGCAGGTGCATCTTCCGTTTCCGCATTTCCCAACGGCGAACCTGTCGCGCTAGGATAAGGCGAGAGTGGAATTTGGCGTCGTTTGCTTCGGGAAAAACAGGAATGCCGACAATCAATCGCGACGGAGTCCGCATCTATTACGAGGTTCACGGCTCCGGCCCACCGCTCTTGCTGACCCACGGCTATTCGTCGACCAGTGGGATGTGGCAGGGCCAGATCGCGGCCTTGTCGAAACATCACAAGCTCGTGTTGTGGGACATGCGGGGTCATGGCCAGTCCGGTTACCCCGAGGATACCGCCGCCTACAGCGAAGCACTGACAGTCGCCGACATGGCGGCGCTGCTCGACGCTGTCGGCGCCGGGCAGGCGATCGTCGGCGGGCTTTCGCTTGGCGGCTACATGTCGCTGGCGTTCTACCGCGCCCATCCGAAGCGCGTCCGTGCGCTCCTGATCATCGACACCGGCCCCGGCTTCAAGAAGGACGAGGCCCGCGATGCCTGGAACAAGCGCGCGCATGACACCGGCGACCGCTTCGAGCGCGAAGGGCTGGAGGTTCTGAAATCGGCCAGCCGGGAGCGCTCCAGCGTCACCCACAGGGACGCGTCGGGACTGGCGCGCGCCGCGCGCGGCATGCTGACCCAGCGCGATGCGCGCGTGATCGAATCCCTGCCCGATATCAAGGTGCCGTCGCTGATCGTGGTCGGCGCTGACGACACGCCGTTCCTCGCCGCCTCCGACTATATGGCGGCCAGGATTCCCGGCGCGCAGAAGGTGGTGATCCCGGCCGCCGGCCACGCCGTCAACATCGACCAGCCGCAGGCCTTCATCGACGCCGTGCTGCCGTTTCTCGACGGCCTCGATGCCAAGACAACGGAAGAAACGGCAACTACAAAGGCCGCGTCATGAAGACGGCCGCTGTAGCCCTCGCTTTGATCGCAGGCAGCTTCACGCAGGCTGCCGCGCAAAAACTGCCGCCGATCGGCGGCCCCTACCCGCCGCCATTCACCGATACGCTGTCGAACAACACGCCCCTGGCGTTCGGCATGGACGCCGGCGAAGCCGCGCGCGCGCTCGGCACCCCCCTCAACTACGTCCGGGGCCGGCCGGGCGAGGAAATCTTCCTCGCGTTTCGCAACGTCGGCGGCAGCGGACTGTTCTACAAGAAGGACCGGCTCTTTCTGCAATTCCGTAAAGGCAGGCTGGCCGGCTGGAAGGGCGACTGGGGTCACAACTGGATGTGGCAATAGCCGCGCGGCGCCGCACATTCACGCAACCGACTTCGTGCAACCCAAAATAAGAAGGGATGACCCGTGGGACAGGATATCAAACTGACGGCTTCGGACCGCTTCAAACTCGGAGGCTATCGCGCCGATCCCACAGGCAAGCCGAAGGCGGCCATCGTGGTGATCCAGGAAATCTTTGGCGTCAACCACCACATCCGCTCGGTGTGCGACCGGCTGGCCGCCGAAGGCTATGTCGCGATCGCGCCATCGATCTTCGATCGCACCCAGCCGGACTTCCAGTGCGGCTATTCGCCTGACGAGATCGCGACCGCGCGAAAGTTCATCGCCAATCCCGACTGGGCCGCGATGCTGCGCGATACAGAGGCCGCGATCGATGCCGTGAAGGATGTCGGCCCGGTCGGCATCATCGGCTTCTGCCTCGGCGGCAGCATCGCCTATGCGGCGGCGACCAAGCTGTCGGGCCTATCGGCCGCCGTCGGCTACTACGGCGGCGCCGTCGTTCGTTTCGCCGACGACAAGCCGCAAGTGCCGACGCAACTGCATTTCGGCGAAAAGGATGCGGGCATTCCGCTGACCGATGTCGAAACCATCAAGGCCAAGCGGCCCGATGTCGAAGTCCACGTCTATCCCGGCGCACAGCACGGCTTTCACTGCGATGAGCGCGCAAGCTACGACAAGGCCAGCGCCGACATCGCATGGCCGCGCAGCCTGGCGTTTTTCGCGAAGAATTTGAAGTGACGCCCGGAGGGCGTCATTCCGGGGCGCGCGTCTTCGCGCGAACCCGGAATCTCGAGATTCCGGGTTCGATGCTCTCGCATCGCCCCGGAATGACGGACCGCAACTAACGCCTCACTCGCCCTTGACGCCGGTTGCCTTCACGACATCGGCCCACTTCTCGTAATCGCGGCGCAGGACTTTCTCGAACGTTTCCGCCGATCCGCCCACCGGCACGAGGCTGAGCGTCTCGATCCCGGCGACACCCTCGGGCGAGGCGATGATGCGGGCGAGTTCGTCCGAAAGCTTCTTCACGATCTCCTTGGGCGTCCCGGCGGGCACGAACACGCCAAGCCAGCCTTCGATCTCAAACCCGGGGTAACCGAGTTCGGCCATCGTCGGCACGTCGGGCAACGCCTTCCTGCGCTTCTCGCCGCCAACCGCCAACGGCCTGAGCTTGCCTGCCTGGATTTGCGCGCTGGCCGTGGTCAGGTCCTGGAACGCCGAGGTAATCGTGTTGGCGAGCAAGTCGTTCGTGAGAGGCGCCGAGCCGCGATAGGGGACATGGGTCATGTCGATATTGGCGGTCTTCTTGAGCAATTCGCCGTAGAGGTGGGACGTCGTGGCGTTGCCGAAGGTGCCGTAAGGCTTGCCGGGGTTCGCCTTGGCATAATCGATCAGCTCCTTGACGGACTTGATCGGCTGCTGCTCGGGGACCACCAGAACGATCGTCGACAGCGCGATCTGGGTGACCGGCGCGAGATCCTTGAAGACATCATAGGGAAGTTTCGTAACAAGGCTCGGCGCCTGAATGATCTGCGTGATGCCGATCAGCACAGTGTGGCCATCGGGCTGCGCCTTGGCGACGTTGTCGTTGCCGACCACGCCGCCGCCGCCCGACTTGTTCTCCACGACGACGGCTTGCTTCCACGACTCCGATAGTTTGTTGGCAAGCAACCGGGCCAACACGTCGGTGGCGCCGCCCGCGGGATAGGGCACGACGAAGGTGATCCGTCGGCTCGGATAGGTATCCGCCGAGGCCGGATAGGAAGAGGCGCACAAGGCCGTCACGGCGATGGAGGCGAGCAACGCTACCGCGGTCGCCGCCCGCACCACGCTGACCGGCAAATGATAGTTCATGGTCATACTCCGGATTGCAGGCACTCAACCGACAAAACCGGCGCGCCTAGATTTGACGACGTTCTTCTACATCGCTGCAGTGCAACTTGGAATAAGGTTTCGAATGCAGTCAGCGGATAGCGCTAATTTATCGCAACCAAAGCGGTTCGACGCCGATGCACGGGCTCAGTCAAGGCTTCCAGACACGTGCGAAGCCGCACGTCCGCCACTGCAAGTTAGATGCAGAACCGCTGTGCGAAATGGATGATGAATTTTCTTGGTCAAATGCGCGACATTTGCCTGACGCAGCTGCTCAAGAAAACAGCCGGCCGAGATGACAGGTCGATGAAGAGGCGCCCTAGAACCAGCGCTCGCTGACGAGCACGGTGTCGCCGGGACCGATCGGACTACCGGGCGGAACGACGAAGCGCGCCGTTCCCGACGCATCGGTGTGAGTGACGGTGACGCTATCGCGGCGGGCGCGCGGCGAAAAGCCGCCGGCGATCGCCACCGCGCTCTCGACCGTCATGTTCGGTACGTACGGATATTGCCCGGGTGCTGCGACCTCGCCGAGAATGAAGAACGGCCGGTACGCCTCGATCTCCACCGCGACCGATGGGTCCCTGATGAAGCCGCCGCGCAGCTTCGCCGATATCTGCGCCGCCAGTCCGGCCGTGGTGCGGCCGCGCGCCGGCACCGAACCGATCAGCGGCATCGTGATCGAGCCGCCGGCGTCGATCGCGTAGGTGTTGGTCAGGCCTTCCTGGCCATAGACAACGACGCGCAGCCTGTCGCCGGCATCGAGATGATAGGCCGCGTCGTATCGCACCGGTACCGGTTCGACATAGGCGACGGGCGCGGCAACGATAACGGGCGGTGGTGCTGCGCGCGGCGCCGCGGCGAAGGCAGCGCGAAGTGCGCCGACGGCGCCACCGCCGGAATCGGCCACGACCGCCTGCGGCGGTGGGCTGTTAGGCTGGCCATAGGCCATTGAATCGAGATCGCCTTGCGGCCCGACCGCGACCGGCCCGGTCGTGCGCATGCAGCCCGACAGAGCGAGCGCCGTGGTGATCGCAGTGATCGGTAGTCGAAACGCGCGCACAAGCCGCACCGGAGCCCATCCCTCTAAGCGAGACAGCTTTAGTCTTGCACCGGGTATGGTTAACAAACGGTGTTTTGCGCGCGACACGGGAGATCGAGACTCCCTCGCCCCGCTCTTGCGGGGAGAGGTTAAGAAGCAAGTCAGGCGCTCACGCCGACGCCGATCGGGCACGACACGCCGGTGCCGCCCAATCCGCAATAGCCCGCCGGGTTCTTGGCGAGATATTGCTGATGATAGTCTTCGGCGAAATAGAATTCGCCCGATGGCGCGACCTCGGTGGTGATGGCGCCGAGCCCCTTCGCCGCCAGCGCCTTCTGATACATCGCCTTCGACGCGTCGGCGGCCTGGCGCTGCGCATCGCCAAAGGTGTAGATCGCCGAGCGATACTGGGTGCCGACATCGTTGCCCTGGCGCATGCCCTGCGTCGGGTTGTGATTTTCCCAGAACGTCTTCAGGAGCTGCTCGTAGGAGATCTTCTTCGGATCAAACACGACCAGCACCACTTCGGTATGACCGGTGCGTCCCGAACAAACCTCTTCATAGCTCGGATTGGGCGTATGCCCGCCGGCATAACCGACGGCGGTCGCATGGATGCCGTCACCGAGCTCCCAGAACTTGCGCTCTGCGCCCCAGAAACAGCCGAGGCCAAACACCGCCTGCTCGAGGCCGGCTGGATAGGGCGGCTGCAGCTTGCGTCCGTTGACGAAATGCGTGGTGGCGGTCGGGATCGGGGTGGCGCGGCCCGGCAGCGCTTCGGCTGCGCTCGGCAACGCGGTGGTCTTGCGCATGAACAACATGGAGTACCTCCAGGCAGGACATCGGCGGACGCAACAACGGCGTCGGCCGGCTGGCCCTCTATAGCTGGCCCTCTATATATGTCTTCTACGCCGGTTGCCGCAGCCCTGTTACGCCGGCCCCGAGGGCGGGCGGGGCCGGGTCAGTCCCGCGAATAGCCGATCAACGGCTTGCGGGGCCGGAACAGGATCATGAGCAGAATGCCGACCACGCCCAGCACGGCAAAAACCGGCTGATCCAGCAGGACCTTGAGGACGCTGTTCCAGAGCCAGGGCGCGTTGCCCTCGACCCAGGTCCGGAATGCCAGCTGGCTGGACTGATGGACATCGTTCCAGAACTGGCCAAACCGGGTGAACCGGAGGGTCTGGTCGGCGACGAAACGGGCGCCGTCATAGACCATGAAGATGAATCCGCCGGCCAGGAGCAGCAGGCCGATTAGCCGGAAAAAACCGCGGATCATGCGTCACCTTGATATCTGTCGCCCCCAAAGGCAGTCAGCCAATACCGGGGGCACCCCGGAAATTCAACCTCGTCAGCACCTTACCCGCTATTTCCGGCTCCCTTCCCGGCCTTTCGGGGAGGGCAGAAAGCGTTGACGGTGCCGGACTCGCCCTCTATAAGACCCCCAATGGCGGCGGGCGCAATCCCGCCGCCGCTGTTCTTTGAGCAGCGCCGACCTCGGGAGCACTTTGGCTTCCGTCCATGGCACCCTCAAGAACGGCTTACGTCAGAACACCCTGGAAAACACCACCAGCGTCCATCACGCAATTTGAACGGCCGGCGCGCTCGAGCCCGACCACCCGAGCGATGACAGCCGAAGGATAGTTGAGAACATGGCCAATACCACTTCCGCCAAAAAGGCGACCCGCAAGATTGCCCGCCGCACCATCGTCAACAAGTCGCGCCGCACGCAGATGCGTGGCGCGGTCCGCACCGTCGAGGAAGCGATCAAGAGCGGCGATCGCGAGGCGGCGCTCAAGGCGATGAAGCACGCGGAACCGGAACTCATGCAAGCTGCACAGCGCAACATCATTCACAAGAACAATGCGAGCCGGAAGGTGTCGCGCCTGACGCACGCGATCGCCAAGCTCGCGAAGTAAACTGACAGAAATAGATATTCGTCAAAAGCCCGGCCTCGCCGGGCTTTTTCTTTTTCGGACATCCCGGGGCGTGCGAGCGCGAACCCGAAAATCCATTTCGCCACGCACATGCATCCTGTTGCATTTTGGGCTCACGCTGAAAGCGTGCACTGTGACAATTCAATTGTCCCGTTGCTGAACACCGCCTTACGTGTCACATTTCCAGCGCCCGTAATTTTACGAGGTGCATTTTATTGCACCGGCGTTGTTGTGCGCACTTGCGAGAAGCGTGAGCGCAACCGCTGACCAATCCGACGCCAGGTTCTTCCGCCCGCATCCTTGCCGCGCGGGGTTACCCTGAAAAACAATTCCGAAAAACGACGTCTCGCTAATCACTTATCCACATAGCGAGCACAAGCGTTTTGAAAAATGGTCCCGGTAACCACGATTGTAACGGTTTCTTAAAAAATTTTGCGAGTGCAGCGAAAACTGTCACGCTTGTTGACGCCGCGCGATTCTGCGCGCGGATTCAAAAACTTGGTGTGGAGTTTCGCAATTGCAGTGTTGCAACACCGTCGAAGAGTCCGGCAACAGCGTCGAATCACGGATTGTCAGAAATCGCCCTTGGTGTATTTGTTACTCGTTCGCGACGCCCGAGGCTCTCCTGACCAGCGCGGTATGAGACCCAAGAGCGGACGTGCAAATCGGCGGCGGTGTGCGCGTTAGCGACGCTTTCCAAGCGGAGCTGAGTTGGTAACTCATAGCAATATGAGAGCGGCTGTTCTGTGTCTAAATTTCCCGGCGTGGTGCTCGCGTTCAGCGCGTTCCGGACAAGGGGAATAAGGCAGGGGGAACTAAGATGCTTGCCGACGATGCAAAGATTGGGAACGCGGAGATCGTGAACGTGTTGAAGACGACAGACTGAGATACGCGGCGGCGCAGCGGTCGAGCAAGCGGATGTTCGGTAGCGGCAGACTGGCTTTGAAAACACTGGTGATGTGATTGCTCGCCGCGCGTTCTCGCGGTGAGAGGGGGAGGTACTATGCTTTACGGAATCAACGCGACATTCGGCACGCTCATTTCCATCGAGACCGCTTCTGAATCCCTGGACGAGGTTTCCAGTCCACCCACGCGAACTCCGGCTAGACCGTCGAGTACGCGCTGACCTCGCGGTAGCCTCTCACTCCATCCAGCCTTTGATCTGACAACGGCGATTCCGCCGAACGCCCGATCCATGTCTGGTGGCTGAAGCTTCGCGTCGAGGTCACGTCTGGCAGGAAACCTGCAAGGCAGCCCGCCAGGCGATTTCGTAAAACACCATTACTCATTCAGAAAAGTTCTCAGGCAATGACAAATATCGAACAGGATCGCTGGTCGCGCGTGAAGGGACGGTTGCGGACGAGTGTGGGCGAGGACGTCTATACGAGCTGGTTCGCTCGCATGGATCTGGAAGGCGTGCAGGACGAAAGCGTGCATCTGTCGGTTCCGACCCGGTTCCTCAAGAGCTGGATCCAGGCGCATTACGCCGACCGTGTCCTGACCTGCTGGCAGGCCGAGATGCCGGAAGTGCACCGGATCGACCTCACCGTGCGCACGGCGATGCGCTGTGCCGCGCCCGCCAAGGAAACCACCGCGCCGGCCGATCAACGCCGCGTCGAGCAGGCCAATGGCCGGCCCGCGCCGGAATTGCGCGCCACCGCGACGGCGCCGGTATCCGCCAGCCATGATGCGCTCGGCGGCTCGCCGCTCGACCCGCGCCTGACCTTTGCAAGCTTCGTGATGGGCCGCTCCAACACGCTGGCCCATGCCGCCGCGCGACAGGTCGCCGAAGGACGCCGCGGCGATCCCGTGATGTTCAACCCGCTCTACATTCACGCCGGCGTGGGCCTCGGCAAAACCCACCTGCTGCAGGCGGTGACGTGGGCCGGCAATTCGGGTAGCGAGCGCAAGGTGCTCTATCTCACCGCCGAGAAATTCATGTACGGCTTCGTCGCCGCGCTGAAGACACAGACGGCGCTGGCGTTCAAGGAGGCGCTGCGCGGCATCGACGTGCTCGTGATCGACGATCTGCAGTTCCTGCAAGGCAAATCGACCCAGGCCGAGTTCTGCCACACGCTGAACGCGCTGATCGATGCCGGCCGCCAGGTGGTGATCGCCGCCGACCGCCCGCCATCCGATCTCGAGAGCCTCGACGATCGCGTGCGCTCGCGGCTGGCCGGTGGCCTCGTCGTGGAGATGGGTTCGCTCGGCGAAGAACTGCGGCTCGGAATCCTGAAGTCGCGCGTGGCGGCGGCGCGTGCGCATCACGCAAGCTTCGACGTGCCGGAAGCGGTGCTGGACTATCTGGCGCGCACCATCACCCATAATGGCCGCGACCTCGAAGGCGCCATCAACCGCCTGCTCGCCCATTCCAAGCTCAACGCCCAGCCGGTGACGCTGGAAATGGCCGAGCGCGAGGTGCGCGACCTGATCCGCCCGCAGGAACCGAAGCGGATCAAGATCGAGGACATCCAGCGGGTGGTTGCCCGGCAATACAATGTCAGCCGTTCGGACCTGCTGTCGTCGCGGCGGACCGCCAACGTCGTCCGGCCGCGCCAAGTCGCGATGTATCTGGCGAAGACGCTGACGCTGCGTTCGCTGCCCGAGATCGGCCGCCGGTTCGGCGGACGCGACCACACCACGGTGCTGCACGCCGTGCGCAAGATCGAGGCACTGGTGGCCCGCGATACCGCGCTGTCCGAAGAGGTCGAGTCGCTCAAACGGCAGTTGCAGGAATAGCGGCAGCCGGAACAGGACCTGCGCCTTAAGGAGTTGGCTCCTCCCAACCTCTCCCTCCCCTGATCCCAGATGTGGGAGAATTGGGGCGGGAGAATTTTTTTCTGCCGCCATTTTTCGCCGCAAAAGTGGGGAACGGGGCCCGCTCTCCCTTGCACCGGCGCCCCATCCGCGCCACCTTGCGGTCCCCCCGGGGGTTTGATCAACTCCGATCCTGATCCGGCTTTTCGGGTTTCCAATGCCGCGGCGCTGCCTTTACGGGCCGCCCGGCTTTTCCATCTCTGGCGGGTAATGCAATGAAGGTCACCGTCGAACGCGCGCAACTGCTGAAGTCGCTGGGTCACGTCCATCGCGTGGTCGAGCGCCGCAATACCATCCCGATTCTCGGCAATGTGCTGGTCCGCGCCGAAAACGCCCGGCTGTCGCTGAAGGCGACCGACCTCGACCTGGAGGTGACCGAAACGCTGGCGGCGGAAACCGCGACCGGCGGCTCCACCACCGTGCCGGCGCACATGTTCTACGACATCGTCCGCAAACTGCCCGATGGCGCGCAGATCGTGCTGGAAGCCGACGGCGACCGTGCGGTGCTGGCGATCCGCGCCGGCCGCTCGCGCTTCACGCTGCAGACCCTGCCCGAAAGCGACTTCCCGGATCTCGCCGCCGGCGACATGACGCATTCGTTCTCGCTTGCGGCTGCCGACGTCAAGCGCCTGATCGATCGCACGCAGTTTGCGATCTCGACCGAAGAGACGCGCTATTATCTCAACGGCATCTATCTGCACACCGCTGGCAGCGCCAAGGCCGCAACGCTTCGCGGCGTGGCGACCGACGGACATCGGTTGGCGCAGATCGATCTGGCGCTGCCCTCCGGCGCCACCGGCATGCCCGGCGTGATCGTGCCGCGCAAGACGGTCGGCGAGGTGCAGCGGCTGATCGAGGACAACGAGGCCGAAGTCAAAATCGAACTCTCGCAGGGCAAGATCCGTTTCACGCTCGGCAACGTCGTGCTGACCTCGAAGCTGATCGACGGAACTTTCCCGGATTACGGCCGCGTCATTCCGCAGAACAACGACAAGGAACTGATCGTCGACAAGAAGGATTTCGAGGCTGCGGTAGACCGCGTCTCGACCATTTCCAGTGAACGCGGCCGCGCGGTG
The DNA here is from genome assembly GCF_003062295.1 of Bradyrhizobium algeriense. GTDB lineage: Bacteria > Pseudomonadota > Alphaproteobacteria > Rhizobiales > Xanthobacteraceae > Bradyrhizobium > Bradyrhizobium algeriense. The sequence goes on from NZ_PYCN01000001.1 coordinate 731,733, forward strand.
AAACTGGCGCTGTCCGCCGGCAAGCTGGTGCTGTCGGTGACTAATCCGGATTCCGGCAGCGCCACTGAAGAGCTGGAAGTCGAATACGCCTCCGACGCCCTCGATATCGGCTTCAACTCGCGCTATCTGCTCGACATCGCCGCCCAGATCGAAGGCGAAGTCGCCGTGCTGCGCCTCGCCGATCCCGGCTCGCCGACGCTGGTTCAGGACAAGGACAACAAGGGCGCGCTCTACGTGCTGATGCCGATGCGGGTGTGACGCACTTTCTGTTCGCTCGAACAGTCACTAGATTGCGTCATGGCCGGGCTTGTCCCGGCCATCCACGTCTTGGACGCAGCAAAGACGTGGATGCCCGGCACAAGGCCGGGCATGACGAAGGACAACCATGACCCCTTCCCGCATCCAACGCCTCAACCTCACGCACTTCCGCAACTATCGCGCGGCTAGCGTGCAGGCGCGCGGTGATGTCGTGGTGCTGGTGGGGCCGAACGGCGCCGGCAAGACCAATTGCCTGGAGGCGATCTCGTTTCTCTCGCCGGGGCGCGGCCTGCGGCGCGCGACGCTGGAGGATGTCGCCGACAACCAGGGCGACGGTTCCTGGGCGGTGTCGGCCGAGGTTGAGGGCGCGCTCGGGCTTGCCACGCTCGGCACCGGCATCGATGCGCCGGCCGCGGAGGCGGCGTCGACCAGCCGGCGCTGCCGGATCGACCGCGAGCCGGTGAGTTCGGCCACAGCATTCGGCGATCATTTGCGCATGGTGTGGCTGACGCCCGCGATGGACGGGCTGTTTCTCGGCGCTGCTTCCGAGCGGCGGCGCTTCTTCGACCGGCTGGTGCTAGCGATCGACAGCGAGCATTCCAGCCGCGTCTCGGCACTGGAGCGCTCGTTGCGCTCGCGCAACCGCCTGCTGGAAGTGCGCAACTATGACGACCATTGGTGCGACGCGATCGAGCGCGAAACCGCCGAGCTTGCGGTCGCCGTTGCCGCCACCCGCGGCCAGACCGTGACGCGGCTGGCGGCGATGCTGCGCGAACGTGGGCAAGCTTCGGCCTTTCCGTCGGCGCAGATCATGCTCGACGGCTGGATGGAAAACGCGCTGGTCAACGAGTCCGCGACCTCAGTGGAGGATCGCTACCGCGAGATCCTGCGTGCGAGCCGCGCCCGCGACGCCGCGGCAGGCCGCACGCTGGACGGCCCCCACCTCACCGATCTGCAGGTGGTCTATGCGCCGAAGAGCATGCCGGCGCGCGACGCCTCCACCGGCGAGCAAAAGGCGCTCCTGATCGGGCTGGTGCTGGCCCATGCCACCCTCGTTGCCGAAATGACCGGCATCGTGCCCTTGCTGCTGCTCGACGAAGTGGTCGCGCATCTCGATCCCAACAGGCGCAAGGCGCTGTTCGACGAACTCGCAAAGCTCGGCGCGCAGGTCTGGATGACCGGGGCCGATCCGGCCGCCTTCGTCGATATCGGCGCGACGGGCGAGATTTTCGACGTGGAATCCGGCCAAGTGAACCGTCGTACCTGAGCCGCCGCGGCTGACCCCATATAGGCCCGGTTTGAACCTATTCCTGCGCCGGCGCGACTAGTTTTCGGAAATGGCGTCAACGACGTCGCGGCCATTGCGGTCCTGCGGCCAGTACGCCGGCAAATACCGGAGACGAAAATGCCTGAGATCGCGCGCGAGATCGTCCCGGCCGGAAAACGCCTGCTGCCGCTGATCTTCCTGCTTGCTGTCGGCGCGCCGCTTGCGGCGAAGGCCGACAAAGGCATCGTGGACGTCCGCGCGCTGCCGCGCCTGGAAGGCGCCGTCGAAGATTCCTCGCGCACACAATCCTACAGCATGAGCTACAGCGTTCCGACCGTGGTCGCACTCTCGAGCACTGCTGCCAAAAAGCTGCTCGCCGCCGATGGCTGGATTCAATATGCGCGCCCCCTCGACGAGAAGAGTTCATCCCTGACTTTCAAGAAGGCTCAGCAGGGGCTGCGCGTTTCGTTCTCGCAAGGCCCCGGACGGCCCGACCAGTCGGTGGTATCCTACACCGCCGACCGGATCACCGCGAATGTGCCCTTCCCGCCCGATGCGACCGATGTCGTGTTCGACCAGAACCGCCCCTATCTCGGCTGCATCGCGCCGCTCGCGCTCGACGCGACACTCGATTTCTTCCGCAAGGAAATGACCGCGATCGGCTGGAAGCCGCTCGCTGCCGCCGATGCGGCGGCGCGCTGGCCCAATGCGGAGCTCAACGAGACGGCCCCAAACGGCGTCCGCGCCTATTACAGCCATGACGATGGCGATGGTTTCTACCGGCAGCGGCCGATCATGCTGACGCTGCTGCGCCGCGACGATGGCAGGACCGGCGTGGAAATCCGGGTCGCGCCGTTCGCACTGCCGGAGACGCTGGAGGCCGATTCCGAGATGGCCGGCCTGCCGCGGCCGAAGCCGACCAGGACCGCGAAGAGTCTCGGCGGCTCCGACTCCGTCCGCCGCGAGATGGAGGCCGCCGTCATCGCCGAGCTTCCCGCAACGCTTGCGTTCTATCGCCGCGAACTCGCAAGCCGCAACTGGATGGAAGAGACAGCCGGCGCGGCTGTTACGCCGGATAACGTCATACTGAATTTTTCATCACCCGAGCAGACCGCGACGCTGAAGCTCAGCCGCAAATACGACCTGACCATCGCCAGCCTCACCACGCAGATGAAGGAGGCGGCGCTGGCCGCGCGCGCCAGGGCGAAGAAAGAGGCCGACGCGAAGTTCATGAGCGATGCCGCCGCGATGGCAAAGCAGGTCATCGCCGCCGATGAAGCGCGGCGGGTGGCGCAGGCCACCGGTCTATCGGATGAGCCGTTGCGCGCGCTTGCCGACAGTTCGACCCCGGTGCCATTGCCGGAGAACGCGGAAAACGTGAAATTCGACGGCGCCGACGGCCGGCTCGGATTCGATTCCGCCTCCAGCGTGAGGGCGATCGCCGCATTCTATCGTAGCGCGCTGAAATCGCAGGGCTGGAAGGAGCGGCCTTCGGTGATCAACCAGGCCAACATGGTCGTGATGGACTTTTCCAAAGGCGGCAAAGCATTCTCGCTCACCGCCATGCAGATGGGACCCAAGGTCAAGGTCAGCGCCGATGGTACCGGCCTGGTGATGGCAAACGCCAAGATCGCCGCCAGGGCTGACGGATCGAGCACTCAAGCCTCCAATGAACCGGAGGCCAAAGCCGCCGACGAGGTTCTCGAAGCGGAGGCTGATTCACCGTTGCCGGTGCCGAGCAAACGCACCATGCGCACGATCGGAACCGGAAAGATGCCCGGCAGCGACGCCCCGTTCCGCAGGGAGCTCGAGGCCAGCGTTCCCGCCACGCTCAATTCGGTGCTGGTCTTCTATCGCAGCGAACTCGGCAAACGCGGCTGGCAGGAGACGGCGGAAGGCGCCATCGTGAAACCTGACCAGGTGCAACTGGCGTTCACCTCGCCCGACGGGCCGGCGACGCTGAAACTCAGCCGCAGCAAGGGCGCGACCTCGATCAACCTCGCCCAGAAATATCCGGCCGCAGCCGGGAAAGCGGACGTCGTACCGAAGCCCGGCCAGTCCAAACTGATGTTCGGCAATATCGGCAAGAGCGACGCCACCGTTTCGATCAATAAGCAGACGATCAAGATCGCGGCCGGCGCCGGCGGACCACAATCGCCAAGGCCTCCGATGATCGATCTGCCGCCGGGCAAATACCAGTATGCGCTGAAAATCGCGGGCGGGCCGGCGCGCAACAACCAGATCGAGATCGGCGCCGGCGATACCTGGGGCGTGATGATCGGGCCCGGCGGCGACGTGCTACCGCTGCAGATGTATTGAGCGCGTACCCTATCTCGGCTTGCTCGCCTCGCCGACGAGCAAGCGGTCGATGATGGATGCGATCAGAAAGACCGATCCCTTTTCAGTGATGTGCACCTGATCGCTGACGGAGATATCCGCCGCCGCATCGCCAATGCGGGTCAGGCAACCCTGCGCATTGCAAAAGACGTCCGACGCCGAGATGAATTCCGCTCCCAGCGGCTCGAGCCTGGCGCGCATCACCGCATCATAGGCGGTCGGAGGTGCGGCATTCGGCGAACGTTCCGGGATCAGCGCGCGATGAAGGATGAAATACCTGAGCACCTCGGAGGGAAGCCCGCGCCGCCACGTCGGTACCCCGCCGAGAACGACGACGCGTGCGTTGGTCTCCTTCCTCAGCGCGACCACGGTCTCAGCCACGTTGTCGAGATGCTTTTCCCAGGTTCCGTGCAACAACACGACGTCCGGGCTGATCTGCCGGACGAGCGAAAAGACCTTGTCATTCATCGCGCGGCAATTTGGCATGCTCGCGATGTCGGCATTCAGCGCCGGAATGCAGGAGCTGGAGGTCAGCTGCGCAATGCCGAAATTTCGCGCTTCCTGAGCCTTGCGCAGGCCGGGCAGCAGCGCGCCGGCTGTCGAATCGCCCCAGATCAGGACCAGCGGACGCCGATCGCGCTCAACGCAAGTTTCGGCAAACGTCGTTTCGCGGCTGAGATCGAGCAGACATTCATGAAACCGCCACTTGAAGCTCTCCGTCCGCACGCTGGCCATGGCGCGGATTTCCGGCGGCAGCCGGAAGTCGAAGCCGCGGCCCCAAATGACGGCAATACCCGCAACCGCTATCATCGCCATGCCGGCCCCGAGGCTGAACATCTTGCGCCGGTTCGGGAGGCCGAAACGGAACGGTATCTCGACAAACCGGTAGGTCGCCCAGGCCAAGAGCGCACTCGCAAGCAATATCAATTGGCGCTCCGGCAGCGTCAGCGGACCGAATTTGATGATCCCGCCGAACACCAATAGCGGCCAGTGCCAAAGATAGAGCGGGTAACTGATCAGCCCGATCCATACCAGCGGCGGGCTTGCCAGCACGACCCGGTTTACCCACGCCGCAGGCGCGGATAGCAGAAGCGCGCTGCCGGCAACCGGCAGCACCGCCCACCAGCCCGGAAAGGCGCGGTGGCTGTCGAGAATGACGGCTGCAACAGCGATCAGCGTCACGCCGATCCAGGCGCGCCGGCTGCTCGCCACGCTGGAATGATTGACGTTGATCCAGCCGCAGGCCAGCACCGCGCCAATCAGCAATTCAAACGCGCGCGTGAACGGCAGATAGAACGTCGCGATCGGATTTGAGCCGATCAATGCCACGTTGAGCAGGAAAGAGGCGATGCCGAGCATCGCAGCCATCGCCATAATGCTCATTCGAAAGCGAGCTGCGAACATCAGCAGCAGCGGCCAGAACAGATAAAACTGCTCCTCGATGCCGAGCGACCATAGATGCAGCAGCGGCTTCTTGGCGGATTCGACGTCGAAATAGCCGGACTGCAGCAACAGCGCGATATTGGCCAAAAACGCCGCGCTGGCGAAGCTATCGCTGCCGAGCTGCACAAAGGCCTCTGGCAGCATCCAGAACCAGCCCAGCGCCAACGTGGCGCAGAGCACCACGATCAGCGCCGGGAAGATGCGCCGGATCCGCCGGTTGTAGAACTCGACCAGGCTGAAACGGCCGAGTTCCAGTTCGCGCGTAATGATGCCCGTGATCAGAAAGCCCGAAATCACGAAGAACACGTCGACGCCGATGAAGCCGCCCGGCATGGCGTCCGGGAACGCATGGAAATTCAGGACCAGCATCACGGCGACGGCCCGGAGGCCGTCGACATCGGGCCGATATTTTGGTGAAGGCTTGGACAATGGAACGCTAACCCGGGATCGCTGTTGACGGCGGACAACGACTACAAGCTGCCGCGCCGCCTTTCTCTAGCAGGTCCGCGGCGGCATGCCATTTCCCGCCGCAACGACAGCCAAAAATCCGCACCCCGAGGGCGCAGAATCAGCCGTAGAATCGCGCTTTTCGAGAGCGCCAGAATCGGCCCTCGGAGACCTTGAAAAAGGGTAAAAAATCGCCATTTATTCAATGACTTGTTGAGGGAGAGATTGCGCTAGGCGCGATGCCTCTTTCATGGCACAAATAGACCAATCAGCGCCTCATATTGCGCAGCTGATTCGGGACACCCGCGAAGGCCTCACATGACAGAACCTGCCCGGCAGACTCCTGCCGAAACTGAGCATCCCATTCCGGTCGAATATGGCGCGGAATCGATCCGGGTGCTGAAGGGGCTCGACGCCGTGCGCAAGCGGCCGGGCATGTATATCGGCGACACCGATGACGGTTCCGGCCTGCACCACATGGTCTACGAGGTCGTCGACAACGCCATCGACGAAGCGCTCGCGGGCCACGCCACCGCGGTGGAAGTCATCCTCAACGCTGACAACTCCGTGACGGTGCGCGACGACGGCCGCGGCATTCCGGTCGACATCCACAAGGGCGAAGGCATCTCCGCGGCGGAGGTCATCATGACCCAGCTCCACGCCGGCGGAAAGTTCGACCAGAACTCCTACAAGGTTTCCGGCGGCCTGCACGGCGTCGGCGTCTCCGTCGTCAACGCGCTGTCCAGCAAGCTGCAGCTGCGTGTCTGGCGCGACGGCAAAGAGCATTACATCGAATTCGCCCATGGCGATGCGGTCGCCCCGCTCAAGGTCGTCGGCGACGCCAATGGCAAGCGTGGCACCGAAGTGACCTTCCTTGCATCCACCGAGACTTTTACCAACGTCGAATATGATTTCCCCACGTTGGAGCATCGCCTGCGCGAGCTCGCGTTCCTGAATTCCGGCGTCAATATCGTGCTGTCAGACATGCGCCACGCGGTCGAGAAGCGCGAGGCGATGCGTTACGACGGCGGCGTCGAGGAATTCGTCAAATATCTCGACCGCAACAAGAAGGCGATGGTGCCTGCCCCGATCATGGTTCGGGCCGAGATGAACGACATCGGCGTCGAGGCCGCCTTGTGGTGGAACGACAGCTACCATGAGAACGTGCTGTGCTTCACCAACAACATCCCGCAGCGTGACGGCGGCACCCATCTCGCCGGCTTCCGCGGCGCGCTGACGCGCCAGGTCAACGGCTATGCCGAGGCCAATGCCAAGAAAGAAAAGATCGCGCTGACCGGCGACGATTGCCGCGAAGGCCTCACCGCCGTGCTGTCGGTGAAGGTGCCGGACCCGAAATTCTCCTCGCAGACCAAGGACAAGCTGGTGTCCTCGGAAGTCCGCCCCGTGGTCGAGAACGTACTCAACGAGGCGCTGGCGGCGTGGTTCGAGGAGCATCCGAGCGAGGCGAAAGTCATCGTCGGCAAGGTGATCCAGGCGGCTGCCGCGCGCGAAGCCGCCCGCAAGGCGCGCGAACTGACTCGCAAGAGTCCCCTGAGCGTCTCCTCGTTGCCCGGCAAGCTCGCCGACTGCCAGGAGAAAGACCCGGCCAAGTCGGAACTGTTCATCGTCGAGGGCGACTCGGCCGGCGGCAGCGCCAAGCAAGGCCGCAACCGCGAATTCCAGGCCGTGCTGCCGCTGCGCGGCAAGATCCTCAATGTCGAGCGCGTCCGCACCGACAAGATGCTGTCAAGCGAGCAGATCGGCACGCTGATCACCGCGCTCGGCACCGGCATCAGCGACGATTTCTCGGCCGACAAGCTGCGCTACCACAAGATCATCGTGATGACGGACGCCGACGTCGACGGCGCCCATATCCGCACGCTGCTGCTGACCTTCTTCTACCGGCAGATGCGCGAATTGATCGACCGCGGCCATCTCTATATCGCGCAGCCGCCGCTCTACAAGGTGACGCGCGGCAAGTCCGAGCAGTACCTTAAGGACGAGCGCGCGTTGGAAGATTATCTGATCTCAACCGGCCTCGACGACTGCGTCTTCAAGCCAGCGTCAGGCGCAGAGCGTGGCGGCCGCGACCTGCTGTCGCTGGTGGAAGACGCGCGCATCATTCGCGGCATCCTGAACAATCTGCACAGCCGCTATAACCGCAAGGTGGTCGAGCAGGCGGCGATCGCGGGCGTCCTGAGCCCGAAGATCACCGGCGACATCGCCACCGCCAATGCCGCCGCCGACTACATCGCCAGGCGGCTCGATGCGCTGGCCGACGAGGTCGAGCGCGGCTGGATCGGGCGCTTCACTGAAGGCGAAGGTTTTGCTTTCGAGCGCACGGTCCGCGGCGTCAAGGAAGTCGCCATGATCGACGACGCCCTGCTGGGTTCCGCCGACGCACGCAAGCTCGACGATTACGCGGTGAGGTTACAGGAGTCCTACCCGCGGATGGGCGGTGTGTTGCGCCGCAAGGATGCGGAGACCGCGATCCATGGGCCGGTCAGCCTGTTCGAGGCGGTGACCGACGCCGGCCGCAAGGGCGTGGCGTTGCAGCGCTACAAAGGTCTCGGCGAAATGAACCCCGGCCAGCTCTGGGAAACCACGCTCGACACCAACGAGCGTTCGCTGCTGCAGGTGAAGATCAAGGAGGTCGACGAAGCCGACGACATCTTTACCAAGCTGATGGGTGACGTGGTCGAGCCGCGCCGCGAATTCATCCAGGATAATTCGCTCAGCGCCAATGTCGACGTGTGAGGCATCGAGCGCCCGTGTCACCCATTCAATACATCGTTGAAGGCGGCCACCGGCTCGCGGGCACGATCGAGCCGTCCGGCAACAAGAATTCTGCGCTGCCGATCATCGCTGCCGCCCTGCTCACCGAGCACCCGGTCACGCTGGAAAACGTGCCGCGCATCCGCGACACCGAGACGCTGGTCGAACTGATCCGTTCGGTCGGGGCCTCGGCCGAATGGAGAGAGCGCAATACGTTGGCGATCCACGCCAAGGAAGTTCGCGCCGCGGATCTCGATCCCGAACTCTGTGCCCGGATCCGCGCCTCGATCCTGCTGGCCGGGCCGCTGCTCGCCCGCTGCGGCGAGGTGGCGCTGCCGCCGCCCGGCGGCGATGTCATCGGCCGGCGACGTCTGGACACGCATTTCCTCGCCTTCGAGCAGTTGGGCGCCACCGTCACCGCGACGCACCGGCTCGAATTCCGCGCGACCAAGTTGAGGGGAGCCGACGTATTCCTCGATGAGCCCAGCGTCACCGCGACCGAAAACGCGCTGGTCGCAGCCGTCGCCGCCCACGGCACCACATTCTTGCGCAACGCCGCCTCCGAGCCGCATGTGCAGGACCTCGCGCATTTCCTGGTCGCGCTCGGCGCGAAGATCGAGGGCATCGGCACCAACACCATCATCGTGCACGGCCCGGCGACGCTTGGCGGCACGAACTATTCCATTCAGCCCGACCATATCGAGGTCGGCTCCCTGATCGGGCTCGCCGCGGTAACGCGCTCGCCGCTGCGCATCGCGAAAGCCGGCGTCGAGCATCTGCGCTCGATCCGGATGGGCTTTGAACGGCTCGGCATCGTCTGCGGCGTCGAGGGCGACGACCTCGTGGTGCCCTCGGGCCAGACCATGAAAATCCACGACGATTTCGGCGGTCACGTGCCGAAGCTGGAGGACCAGCCCTGGCCGGCCTTCCCGGCCGACCTGATGTCGATCGCGATCGTCACCGCCACGCAATGCGACGGCGTCATCCTGATGTTCGAAAAGATGTTCGAGTCGCGGATGTTCTTCGTCGACAAGCTGATCTCGATGGGCGCCCGCATCGTGCTGTGCGATCCGCATCGCGCGATCGTGGCCGGCCCGAGCCGGCTGCGCGGCGCGGCGATGATCTCTCCCGACATCCGCGCCGGCATGGCCATGCTGCTGGCGGCGGTGGCTGCCGAGGGCACCAGCACAATCAACAACGCCGACCAGATCGAGCGCGGCTATGAGCGCATCGAGGAACGGCTCAATGCACTCGGTGCAAAAATCACCCGCGTGCCGGCACGAGACGGTGGCTAGACCCTGCGCGCAGTCACTTTTCTGACCTTCGTCGGTGTTAGTCCGTTGCAATGCTCGAAAAAGTCGAAGCCACATCAGTCGCGCCGCCCGATTCCACAGTGGTGCCCGGACGTCATCTCGCGCTGGAACTCGCCGAAACGCTGAAGCTCGCAGTTCCGATCGCGCTGACGCAGCTCGGGCAGATCGCGATGATGACGACCGACATTGCCCTGATCGGCCGCCTCGGCACCGAGGCGATGGCGGCAGCCACGCTGGCGCATACGGTTTTCTTTGTCAGCTTCACCTTCGGCATGGGGCTGGTATCCGCGGTAGCACCCTTGGCGGCGCAGGCGTTCGGCGCGCGTGATCCGCGTTCGATCCGGCGTTCGCTCCGCGTCGGCCTGTGGGCCGCACTGCTGATGTCGCTGCCGATGATGGCGCTGTCATTCCGCGGCGAACCGATCCTGTTGGTGCTGGGCCAGGCGCCGACGGCGGCGCGCCTCGCGCAGGAGTATCTGTTCGGGCTGACGTGGAGCATCCTGCCGGGGTTGTGGTTTCTGGCGATCCGCGGCTTCATGAGCGCGATCAACCGGCCTGAGCCGATCCTGTGGATCACGCTGGCAGCGATCCCGGCCAATGCGGTGCTGGTCTATCTGTTGCTGTATGGCGCGTTCGGCCTGCCGGAACTCGGCCTGTTCGGCGCTGGGCTGGCGACCTCGATCGTCAATCTCGGCACGTTCCTGGCGGGCCTGTGGTTTGCCGCCCGCCGCCGCCCATTCCGGAAGTATCACGTGCTCGGCTATTTCTGGCGCGTCGACTGGAAGCTGATGCGGCAACTCGTCGTCATCGGCGCGCCGATCTCTTTCTCGTTCCTGCTCGAGTATGGCCTGTTCGGCGCCGCCGGTCTCTTGATGGGCGTGATCAGCACGACGGCGCTGGCGGCGCATCAGATTGCGCTGCAGGTCGCCGCCATCCTGTTCATGGTGCCGTTCGGCATCGGCATGGCCGCCACCGTGCGGGTCGGCCATGCCGTCGGCCGCGGCGACGCGGGCGCAGTCCGGCGCGCCGGCTACGTTGCCACCTGGCTCGGCATCGTGCTCGTCGCGGTTCTGACAATCGCCGTGATCGTCAGCCGCTTTAGCATTGCAGAGATTTTCCTGGGCGAGAGCACCGACGCGACGGCCGAACTTTCCGCGACGCTGCTGCTGGTCGGATCGACTTTCTTCATCGCCGACGCCATCCAGACCGTCGCCGCCGGCTCGCTGCGCGGCATGAACGACACGCGCGTGCCGCTGTTGTTCGCGATCCTCAGCTATTGGCTGATCGGTTTCGCCTGCGCCTGCTGGCTCGGTTTCTGGACGCCATCGGGCGCCGTCGGCGTGTGGATCGGGCTGTCGATCGGAACCGCCGTCTATGCCGTGCTTCTGCTCTTGCGCTTCCGTGGGCTCACGAGCAAGCTTGGGTTCCGATGAAAGTCCGCGAGATCACCCCCTCCGCCGATACCGATACGCTGCTGGCAGGCGCCCACTTCGCCGACGCCTTTCAAATTGAAATCGAGGATTGTGATCTCGACGCGAGGCGAGCCGCTGAACGCATGATGGCGCGTCAGCCGCGATGGGCCGAGGCGCTGTTGTCGTTGCGCAATTTGCTGGTCGCGCCGCTGGGACTGAAGACATCGGGTGCGGGCATGGTCCCGCCCAGAGACATGATCGGGATATTTCCGGTCGTGAGCCAAACGCCGGACCGCCTGATCGCCGGCTTCAACGACCGTCATCTCGATTTTCGCGTCGTCGTCGACGTGACGGCGCCCGGCGGCATCAGGCAGGTCACCGCAACGACGCTGGTCAAGACGCACAACTGGTTCGGCGGGACTTATCTGGCGATCATCATGCCGTTTCACCGGCTGATCGTGCCGGCCCTGCTGCGCCAGGTTGCGGCCTGAGGCTGACCAACGTGAATCAAGATGGTCGCGGTGCCTCGCGCCAATCCTGATGACAGCGATCCAGATCGTTCAGATTCTGCCGCATCTGCTCCAGCGAAAATCCCAGCGCGAAGAACCGCTCCGCGACATCGACGGGCACGCCGCGGATCAGGCCCTCGCTTCGCAACGCGGCGACTTCGGCGGCATAGGCCTGCAGCGCCGCATCGACGGGCTGAATGTCCACGGTGCCGCTGCCGCTTCGCAGGGATACAGCCGCCGCGCGCATATAATCGACGATCGCGCTGCTGACATTGGACAGTGGCCGCGCCAGCCTTGCCTGCACATTGGCCGGCAGCGGCACCACGCTGGCGCGCCCGATCATCACGACATCGTGGCGCAGGCGCTGGACGGTGCGCAGCAATGGGCCGGTATCGGGTCCCGACGATAAATGCGTCGCGCGCTCGCGCTCGGCTTCCAGGCCGGTCGCGTGGAGGCTCGCCATCGCCGTGCCGATCCCATCCTGGATACGGTGCAGGGCGTCGTTGTCGAGCCCGCGCGTCAAGCCTGCGAGCAGTTCGGCGAATGCCGCGGCCAGCAGTTCCAAAAGCTGCGCCGCATTGATGCGGATCTGGCTGATCGCCCGCGATGGCAACACCAGGAACGAGACCACAAGCCCGGTGAGCGCGCCGACGGTGACCTCGCAGAGCCGGTCGATCGTGGAATCCAGCGGATTGGCGTGGTTCATGGCCGGGACCAGCAGCACGATCACGGCCGTCACCGTGGCGGCGCTCAGGCTGGGATTGATGGCCCCGATGAAGGCCATCGGCGCCACCGCCAGCACCAGCAGCGCCAGCAATCCCCCCTCGCCGGAATGCGGGACCAGCATCGCGATGGTGCCGCCATAGACTGCGCCGCCGACCGTCCCGACCATGTAATCGCGGGTCGCTTTCAAGGAGCGGCCGACGCTCATCTGGGTGACGATCAGCGAGGTCAGCACGGCCCATAGCGGCAGCATCAGATGCAGCGCTCGGGCGATCGCATAGGCCGCGACGGCGGCAACCGCGAGCCGGACCGCCAGCGCCAGTTGCGTCTTACGGCCGCGGAGCGATCCAAGCATGCGTTTTGCGAAGGCCATCATGCGCCGCATTCCGGAATCTGTAGACCGCGCCTGTGCTAGACGACGCCGAGCATGGCTGATGCCCGCGGCCGGAAGGCGGCTTGAAAGCCAAAATCAGCCCGCCTACCCTGCGCCGCAAAACGAGGAAACACGATGGCCAACGAAACCGCAACGCTCGCAGCCTATGTCGCCGACCTGAAATTTGCGGATATCCCGCCGGAGGTGCTGGAGCGCGCCAAGGTGCTGACGCTGGATTTCCTCGGCAGCACGATCCGGGCGCGGCGCGATGCGGAGTCCACGGCATCGCTGCTTGGGATGCTCGAGGCGCTGGCGCTCGACGGCAAGGGCGAGTCCACCGTGTTCGGCGACAGCAAAACCTGGACGCCCGCGGTCGCCGCTCTCCTTAACGGCGCGCTCGGCCATTCGCTTGATTTCGATGACACCCATGCCGACTCCTCGCTGCATCCGAGCGCGCCCGTGGTGCCGGCGGCGTTCGCGGTCGGCGAAATGGTCGGCGCATCGGGGCGCGACGTCCTGACCGCGATCGTGGCCGGCTATGAAGTGTGCTGCCGGCTCGGCAACGCGCTCGATCCCACCTCGCATTATGCGCGCGGCTTTCATCCGACCGCGACGGCGGGAACCTATGGCGCGGCGGCGGCCGCGGGCAAATTGTTCGGCCTGTCGAAGGACCAGATCATATCGGCCTTCGGCGTGTCCGGCAGCCAGGCCGCGGGCTCGCTGCAGTTTCTGGTCAACGGCGCCTGGAACAAACGCTACCAGGTCGGCGCCGCCGCGATGAACGGCGTCATCGCCGCCACGCTGGCGCGCAACGACTTTGTCGGTTCGAGCGAATCGGTCGAGGGCAAGCATGGCCTTCTGGTCGGCTACAGCGACGACGCGCATCCCGACAAGGCTGTCGCCGGCCTCGGCAAGACCTATGAGACGCTGAAGATTGGCGTGAAGCCGTATCCAAGCTGCCGCTACACCCATGCGGCGCTGGATGCGCTGATCGCGATGCGCCGGGAGCACAATCTGACGCCCGACCAGATCAAGCGCGTCGAGATCGGTCTCCATCGTAACGGCATCACGCTGACCGGCGACGCCGCCACCAAGCGGCATCCGACGTCGATCGTCGGCGGGCAGTTTTCGATGTTCTTCACCGGCGCGCTGGCGCTCGATCAGGGCAGCTTCGGCTGGGACGATTACGACCGGCTCGGCGATGCCGCGGTCAATGCGCTCGCCGACAAGTTCGATGTGGTGCAGGACGACCGCCTCGAGGTCGGCCGCACCCATCCATTCGGCGCCCGCGTTTCCATCACCACCGATGACGGCGTGCATGAGCGGCTCTATGCCGATCCCTCCGGCGAGCCGAACTCGTTTCCGGACGCGCAGGCGATGCAGCAAAAATTCCTCACGCTCGCCCGCCCCGTGCTGAACGGTCGCGCCGACCAGCTCGCCGACGCGATCCTGTCGCTGGAGCGATTCGATCGCGTCGAGAAGGCCACGCAGTTGGGAAGGCAGTAGCACTCAGCACGTAGCCCGGATGGAGCGCAGCGCAATCCGGGATCAGACCATCCGCTGACATACCGCCCCCGGATTTCGCTTCGCTCCATCCGGGCTACGCATCTCAGCAGGCGTGCGGGTCAATTGCCGCCCGCCAGCTTCCCCTTGCTTCCCATCGCCGCAACCACATCGCGCACCAGCTCGAACACGCCGTCGGCCTCCGGCGGCCAGTTCGGCGAGCGGCCGAGCCGGACGATCACAAGCCGCTCGGAGGGCACGATGATGACGTACTGCCCGATCGTGCCCTTGGCGAAGAATGCATCGCGCGGCCAGCCGTGTTCGGTGCGGTAGCTGGCACCAAAGCTATCGCCGAGATTGGTCCAGAATCCCGCGCCCTGCCCGACCCAGGCGTTCGGCGTCGGCGTCGCCGAATATTTCACCCAGCCTTCGGGGAGGATGCGTTTTCCGCCGGCCGTGCCATCATTGAGATAGAGCTGGCCGAAACGCGCCCAGTCGCGCGCGCTGGCCAGCAACTGGCTCGACGCTTCCGCATTCCCCGCCGCGTCGAATTCGAGCGTCACGTTGCGCATGCCGAGCGGGTCGAACAATTCCTGCCGCGCGAAGCGCATCATGTCGACCGCGCGGCCGCCGGTGGCCTGGCGGATCAGATGCGCGAGGATGACGGTATTGCCGTCGTGATAGTTCCACGCTGCGCCTGGCACTGACTCCAACGGCATGCTCTTCGCATAGGCGGCCATGTCGGGCTCCATGAATTTCATCCGATTGACCGGCTCGAGCGCGGATGCCAGCGACGCCTGCAGCGAACTGCCGAGCCCGAGCCCTGCGGTGTGACGGATCAAATGATCGAGCGTGATGGCGCGCCTGGCGTCGCCAGGGCCTTGCCACGCCGCGATCGACACGGGCTCATGCAGCCGCAGCGCGCCCTTGCGCACGAGGATGCCGGCGAGCGCCGAGATGACCGATTTGGTCGCGGAGAATCCGAGCAGTGGCGTATCGATGCCGATGCCGTCGGCATAACGCTCGGCAACGACGCGCCCATCCTTCATGACCACGATCGCCCGCGTGTTGCGCGGCGTCGATTTGTCCGGCTCGGCAAAGGCGCGGTCGAGCGCGGTAGTCAGTTGCGGCGTTTGCGGCGCGACGATGGATGGACCGGCGATGTCAGGCAGTAGCGCCGCCTTTGCTTCGGGCGCCGGCACCGAGATATCGGCGACTGTGCCACCGTGATCGAGATAGCAGCCGAGGCCCTCGCCACGATAGACGGCGTGGCTCCGGCCCAGGCCGAACAGCGTCACCGTGACGTCCTTGCGCGCGCGGTCGACGCGATAGTCGAGCGCCCAGGCGATCAGCCCGGTGCCGGGCATGGCCGACATGGTCTCGGCGAACACACGCGCGGGATCGAGGCCGGAGACGAAGGTCTCGGTGCAGACCACGTTGGCGACGAAGCCGGTCGCGACTTTTGGCACGTCGCGGGCGCGGGCGGCTGTTAGTGCAAGCGCGCTCAGCGCGGTGGTGCCGGCGAGGATGAGGATGAGATTTCGTCTGGTCACATTGGCCTCCGGCATGACGCATCAGCGCGTTGCCGGGAAGGATGGCGATGCGGCCGCCGCTTGCTCGCCGGATTTGGAATTCGCGCTGGCCGAAAGCTCAACGCGCCTCGCCGATTCCGAAATTCTGTCACAGTAACAATGGGATGAAGATTAGGCCGCGGTCGCCTTGAGCCGGCGATATTCAGTCGGCGTGACGCCCGTGATAGCCTTGAAGGCGCGGTTGAAGGGCCCAAGCGACTGGAAGCCGGCATCCATCGCGATCGTGATCACTGGGACTTCAGCCTGACTCGGATCGGCGAGCGCCGCCTTGGCTTCCGCGATCCGGTGCTCGTTGAGGAACACATTGAAATTGCGGTAGCCGAGCCGCTGGTTGATCAGCCGCCGCAATCTGTACTCGGGTGTCCCGAGCTTGGTCGCCAGCGTGCCGATGGTGACGTTGTCGTGGCGGTAGATGCGCTCGTCGCCCATCAGTCGCATCAGCGCGTCGATCAGCTTTTGATCGGCGCCGGATTCGACCACAGCCGCTTCGCTTGCCTCGGCCTGAACCTCAGGCGCCGCCGGAAACAGGTCGGCACCATCGACGCGCATCATCGCATAGCAGATCGCGGACACCACAGCCGCCAGAACGGCTAAATTCACCGTGTTGGCGATTTCAGCGCCGCCGCTGCCGGACATGGCGATTTGCAGCACCGCATTCAGCCCGCCATAGAGCGCCGCAGCGCTGACGATAAAGACGCGGACGCTCCGGCGGCGTTCGACCAGATCCGACGGCCAGGAGGCGACGGTCTGCGTAACGGCCAACGCGATGAAGCCCAGTGCGATCAGATTGATCGCGATGATGGACAACCGCGCGCCGGATGCCGGCGCTATCCAAATGCAATTGACGAAACTGAAAGCTGCGACCGCCGCCCAGACCAGCGCATGCCACCAACGCAGCCTGAACGTTTCATCGAACAGCGCACGCGTAAACAGCCAGAACACCACGACATTGCCGGTCGACAGCGCGAGCACGGGCGCATGCGCGATCGGCGCCGGCGATGTCGCGCCAATCGAATAGCTCACGGCATGCGCCGCCGACCCCAAGGCGAAGGCGGCGGCCAGCCGTCCGGCAAGCGCCGTTCCAAAACCTCGAAACAGCGACGCCGCCAGCACCAGCAGCAGCGCCACGGTGGCGCCGCGCAAGGCGATGTCGATGGTCGGAAGCATCATCCGGTCGGGTCCGTCCGCGCGGTCATCCGCGCACGATGAAACTAGAGCATTATCGGTTCTGATTGAATCAGAACCGAAGCTCTAGATTCCTGTTTTGACGCGTTTTCTTCACGCGAACCGGTACCCACTTCGCTCGAAAACGCTATAATGTGAATCGTCGCCTGGTTCAAATTACCTCAGCCCTTCCAGGTCGCACGTGAAGTTACCCAGCGCTCATTGGACTTGCCGAATAGATCGACTTCGCCATCCCTCCGCGCGCCCAGTCGCCGCGCGACGCTCTTGGACGGTTCGTTGCTGGCTTCGATGCAATAGATGATCTCGCCGATCTCAAAGCTCGCGAACACCCAGTCGATCGACGCCCGCGCCGCCTCCACGGCGTAACCCTTGCCGCGGTATGCGCGGTCGATGCCCCATCCCACCTCGAAGCCCGGCCATCCCGGCGGGCACCACGGCCCGACGCGGCCGATATATCGGCGGCTCGATTTCTCCTCGACGGCGAACATACCGAAGCCGTGCAGCGCCCAGTGCCCCGATATCACGGCGGCGTTGCGCCAGCCGCCGATCTCAGTGGTAATCGCGATACCGTCGGGCGTGATGTAGCGCGCGGTGCCGGGATCGGACAGCATCGCCGTATTCACCGCAATGTCGTCACTGCGCCATGGCCGCAGGATCAGGCGCGCGGTCTCGATGACCGGGCCATCGACCTTCAGGAGCTTCGCGCCGGGCTTGAGCGGAGGGATCATGGGGTCATTCTCCTATGTCGTCCCTGCCTAGTGCGCAATTGCGCACTAGGCAGGGACGACGTGTGGAGGCATTTGAACCCAATCGGGCATTTCCTGTTATACTCGCGCAAAACATCAAGGAGCCCTCCCATGAGCTGGCAACCCTCCAACGATCCCGTGCTCGGCGATCCCAAGACCTGCGACGCGCTCGAGCTCATCATCGTGCCGCGCACCCGCGATCTCGGCGATGGATTTGCGGTGCGCCGCGCGCTGCCGCATGGCAAGCGGCAGATGGTCGGGCCGTTCATCTTCTTCGATCATTTCGGTCCCGTTCAGTTCATCGCCGGCAAGGGCATGGACGTGCGCCCGCATCCGCATATTGGCCTTGCCACCGTCACCTATCTGTTCGACGGCTCGATCATGCACCGCGACAGCGAGGGCAACATACAGGAGATCCAGCCCGGCGCGATGAACCTGATGACAGCAGGGCGCGGCATCGCGCATTCCGAACGCACGCCCGACGTGCAGCGCCGTGACGGCCAGAAGATGCTGGGCCTGCAAAGCTGGATCGCGCTGCCGGCGGGATCGGAAGAGATCGCGCCGTCGTTTCAGCATTACGCCGCCGAGGCGCTGCCGACCGTGAAAGAGAGCGGCTTTACGGCGCGCATCATCGCAGGCCACGGCTTTGGCGTGAAATCGCCGGTCAGCATGGTATCGCCCTGGTTCTATGGCGAAGTGACGGCGCAGGCCGGGACCAGCGTCCCGCTCGACCCCGACCATGAAGAGCGCGCGATCTATCTGGTCGACGGCGAGGTCGAGATTGCGGGCGAGCGCTATGAGGGTCCCCGCCTCCTGATCTTCCGGCCGGGCGACCGCATCACCGTGAAGGCCGTGAGGCCTGTGCGGATGATGTTTCTGGGCGGCGACGCACTGGAGGGGCCGCGGCACATCTGGTGGAATTTCGTCTCCTCCAGCAAGGAGCGGATCGAGCAGGCCAAACAGGACTGGAAAACCGGCCGGTTTGCAGCTGTTCCGCAAGAACATGAGTTCATTCCGCTGCCGGAGTAGGCTATTGCTCCGCTTTCTCATTTGCACGCTTGCGCAGGCGTGCCGTTTCGAAAGCCCGATCGAATGAACGCGATGCTCGCCAGCGACTTGCCCCTGCCACGGATCGGCCGCGGCAAGGTGCGCGATATCTATGCCGTCGGCGATGACCGCGTGCTGCTGCTCACCACCGACCGCATCAGCGCGTTCGACGTGGTGATGGCCGAGACCATTCCGATGAAGGGTGCGGTGCTGACCCAGATCAGCGCGTGGTGGTTCCGGCAGCTCGAAGGCGTGGTGCCGCATCACATGATCAGCGCCGATGCCGACGAGATTATCCGTCAGGTACCCGAGCTGAAAAATCACCGCGCTGACATTCTCGGGCGCGCAATGCTGTGCCGGCGCACCACCGTGTTCCCGGTCGAATGCGTGATCCGCGGCTACATCTCGGGCTCGGCCTGGAAGGAGTACGCCGCATCCGGCACGCTCGCCGGCGAGGAGTTGAAGGATGGTCTCGTCGAAAGCGAGAAGCTCGACGCGCCGATCTTCAGCCCGGCCACCAAGGCCGAGACCGGCCATGACGAGAACATCACGGTCGCGCGCGTGCGTGAGATTTTGGGCGCCGACGTCGCCGAAAAACTCGAGAGCATGGCCCGCACCGTCTATAATTTCGGCGAACGGATTGCCCGCCATCAGGGCATCATCATCGCCGACACCAAGTTCGAGTTCGGCCGCGCGGCGGACAACCGCATCATCCTGATCGACGAGGTGATGACGCCTGACAGTTCGCGGTTCTGGGCCGCCGACGTCTACAAGCCCGGCCGGCCGCAGCCCTCCTTCGACAAGCAGCCGCTGCGCGACTATCTCGACGCCGAGCGCCGCGCCGGCCGCTGGAACGGTGACGCCCCACCCCCGCCGCTGCCCGACAGCGTGGTGGATGCGACGAGCAAGCGGTATCTCGAAGCGTACCGTCGGGTGACGGGGAGTGAGCTGGAGGTCGCCTAGGCACCAAGCGATCCGAACCCTGGAAGCGATCCTCCGCGCGGTTGAGGATGAATATGGCTGAAGCAAACGATCCGCCCGTTGGTGGAGCGGGACAGACAATTGGCCAAGTAGCTCTCGTGGTGCGAGATTACGATGAGGCAATTCATTTCTATGTCGATGTACTTGGATTTACTCTGATCGAAGACACGGCGATTCCCGCACAAGCCAAACGCTGGGTCATCGTGGCGCCGCGGGGTTCAATCGGGTCACGCTTGCTGCTCGCGCGGGCCGTCGACGACGAACAGGCGTCCCGCATTGGAAATCAAACCGGAGGCCGTGTATTCCTGTTTCTCTACACCGATGATTTCTGGCGCGACTATCACGCCTACAAGGCCAGGGGCGTCATCTTTGTCCGAGAACCAAAGGCAGAGAGCTACGGCACGGTTGCCGTCTTTAGGGATCTCTATGGCAACCTGTGGGACCTACTTCAACCTAACGCGGGAGCGCAGACATGACCGAAGCCGATAGCGTGCTCGTCGAACGCGATGGTCCCGTGACCATCGTTTCCATCAACCGCCCGCATTGCCGCAACGCCGTCGATGGCGCAACCGCGCGGAAGCTCTACGACGCCTTCCTCGCCTTCGATGCCGACGAGAGCGCGTCCGTCGCCGTGTTCACCGGCACCGGTGGTTATTTCTGCGCGGGCGCCGACCTCAAGGCGGTGGCGGCGGGCGATCCTAACAAGAAGCGGGAGCTCGGCGGCCACGATTCGATCGCGCCGATGGGGCCGAGCCGGCTGCGGCTATCAAAGCCGGTGATCGCCGCGGTCGAAGGTTTTGCGGTGGCCGGCGGGATGGAACTGGCACTGTGGGCGGATATGCGCGTGGTCGCAGACGACGCGACCTTCGGCATCTTCTGCCGCCGTTTTGGTGTACCCTTGATCGATCTCGGCACCATCCGCCTGCCGCGGCTGATCGGGCATTCGCAGGCGATCGACCTGATCCTCACCGGCCGCCCGGTCGGCGCGCAGGAGGCGCTGCGGATGGGGCTCGCCAATCGCGTCGTCGGCCGCGGCGAGGCCGTCGCGCAGGCGATCGCGCTGGCGCGGGAAATCGCGCGCTTTCCGCAAAAGTGTCTGCGCGCCGATCGGCTGTCGGCGCTGCGGCAATGGGACCTTTCCGAGGAGGAAGCCATCGCCAATGAAATGCGCGGCGGGTTGGAGGTGATCGCCTCGGGCGAAACGCTGTCGGGCGCGACACGGTTTGCCTCCGGCGTCGGCCGCCGTGGCGCGTTCGGCGGCGACGGGGGGACCGACTGACGGCCGCGCAGCCATGTGCTTCCTTTAAGAGCCCGGTTGTCATAAAATTGTTGTTGTCGTCCCACGCCGGCCTCGTCTACGACTAACGCGCTGAATTTTGGGGCTATTTTTTCGCGTGATTAGTCGATCAACTTATTTCGGCTCGCGGGCAAAGCGGGCCATCAATGATATTGTTGGTGGGAGCGCGGCGAGCGTCCTCAGCATTACATTCGGCCTGTCCTATGCGTTGCTGATCTTCACGGGGCCGCTGTCGCCGTATTTGTCCTACGGCATCGCGGCAACCTTCATCAGTACTGCCGTGATTGCGACCATCATCGCGCTTGGCAGCTCACTGCCATTTGCAGTCGCCGGCCCCGACAGCTCCACTGCGGCAGTGACTGGAATTCTGGCCGCATCGCTGGTCGAGCGCATCATCGCAACCGATCCGTCGGCGCCGCTGCTCACGCCTGTCCTGGTCACGCTCGGCCTCTCGACCATCGTCACCGGCATGGTGCTGTGCGGCCTCGGCCTGACCCGGATGGGCCGCGCCATCCGCTACGTGCCCTATCCCGTCGTCGGCGGCTTCCTGGGCGCGACCGGGCTGCTGATCGTGTTGGGTGCGATCCGCGTGATCACCGATCATCCGGTGCAATTCAGCTCGCTACCTCGGTTCACCAATATCGTCACAATATCGGAACTGGCCGCAGCCTGCGCGATGGCGCTGGTGCTGTATTTGACCTGGCACCGTTCGCGCGGCCCGTTCGGCCTGCCGATCATCCTGATCGGCGGCGTGATCGTGGCGCATCTGGCCTTCTGGATCATCGGCATCTCGCCGGAACAGGCCCGCGCGACCGGCTGGACCTTCGGGCCTCCGCCGCCGTCGGCGTTCATGCTGCCTTGGCACCCGGACGCGCTTGCCCAATATCCCTGGACCGCGGTACCGGACCTGCTCGGCAATCTGATTGCAGTGGTCTTCGTTGCGGCGGCCAGCACGCTGTTCAACACCACCGGCATCGAGATCGCGGCGCATCGCGAAGCCAATCTGGAACGCGAACTCAACGTCACCGGCTTTGCCAATATCCTGGCCGGGGCGCTGGCCGGCTATGCCGGCTGCATCTCGGTAAGCCGCACCATCCTGAATTTCAGCAGCGGTGGCAGGGGCCGGCTGTCCGGCCTGACGGCCGCGGCCGTCTCGCTGCTAATGCTGGCGATTGCGCCCGAGTTGCTCGGCTACATGCCGAAATTCGTGCTGGGCGGGCTCCTGCTCTATCTGGGCGCGGACCAACTGCACAAATGGATTATCGAGTCGCGCAAGCGCCTGACCAAGACTGAATACGCGTCGCTGCTGGTGATCATCGTCATCATCGTCCAGTGGGGCTTCGTGCCGGGCATTCTGATCGGGATCATCTTCGGCTGCGCGACCTTTGCGCTCAGCGCGGCGCGGATCGAGGCGATCAAGTTCAGCTTTGACGGATCGGAGTATCGCAGTTCGCTGGACCGCTCGCGCAACGACCAGAGGGTGTTGCTGGCCCATGGCGGCAAAATCCGGGGGCTGAACCTGCAGAGCTATCTGTTCTTCGGCTCCGCCGACCGGCTCTATCAGCATGTCAAGGCGCTGCTGCAGGAGCAGCCGGAGTGCCGTTATCTGCTGTTCAACTTCAAACTCGTCACCGGCATCGATTCGTCGGCAGCGTACAGTTTTGCCCAGATCAAGCGCAGCGCGCACGATCTCGGCGTCCATCTGGTGTTGGTGCATCTGTCCGCCACCGCCGAGAAGGTGCTGCGCTCGAGCGACTTCGTCACCGATGGCGTGACCATGATCGGCGAACTCGACCATGCGCTGGAATGGTGTGAGAACGAGATCATCATGCAGCATCAGGGGCTCGCGCAGGAAGCGGCCAACCTGCGCGACTGGTTCACCCAGATCCTCGACAGCGAGGGCGACGCCGACGAACTGATCCGCCGCTGCCACCGCATCGAAGTCGATGCCGCGGAGATCATCGTACGCGCCGGCGATACCGCCGATTCCATGCATTTCATCCTCGACGGACGTGTCGGCATCATGGTGCCGGCCGATGACGGCCGCACCACACGCGTCCGCAGCCTCGGCCGCTACACCACGATCGGCGAGATGGGCCTCGTCTCGCACGCGCCGCGCAGCGCGACGATCCAGGCCGAGGTGGCCAGCGTGCTCTACGTGCTGAATACGCATCAGTTCGAGGCGATCAAGACCGACGTCCCCGAGTTGAGCCAAAAGCTCCTGACTTACTTTGTGTCCGTGATGGCGGAGCGGCTTTCCTTCGCCAATCGCACGATCGCGGTGCTGCGGCGTTAGCGAGACTGCTACACCCCAGCCATCATCACGTATTTGATCTCGACATATTCCTCCATGCCGTGATGGGAGCCTTCGCGGCCGAGGCCTGACTCCTTCACTCCGCCGAAGGGCGCTACTTCCGTCGTGATGAGGCCAGTGTTGACGCCGACCATGCCGGCTTCCAGCGCTTCGGCGACGCGCCAGACGCGACCGAGATCACGCGCGTAGAAGTACGACGCCAGCCCGAACGGCGAGTTGTTGCACATCGCGATCACTTCGGCCTCGTCCTTGAAGCGGAACACCGGCGCCAAGGGGCCGAAGGTCTCTTCATGCGCGACCAGCGCGTCCGCTTTCACATTCGAAAGCACCGTGGGCTCGAAGAAGCTGCCGCCGAGCGCATGGCGCTTGCCGCCGGTGATGATTTTCGCGCCACCCTTGACCGCGTCCGCAATGTGCTTCTCGACCTTGTCGACCGCAGCCATATTGATCAGCGGCCCCTGCACCACGCCCGCTTCCGTGCCGTCGCCGATCTTCATCGCCGCGACCTTCTTCGAAAGCTTTTCGACGAACTGGTCGTAGATCTTGTCCTGGGCGTAGAGGCGGTTGGCGCAGACGCAGGTCTGGCCCATGTTGCGGTACTTCGAAATGATGGCGCCCTCGACCGCGGCATCGATATCGGCGTCGTCGAACACGACGAATGGCGCGTTGCCGCCGAGTTCGAGCCCGAGCTTCTTCACGCCCACTGAAGCCTGCTGATAGAGGATTTTTCCGACCTCGGTCGAGCCGGTGAAGCCTATGAAGCGCACGGCGGGATGTTCGCACAGCACTTTTCCGATCGCCGACGAATTGCCGGTGAGGATGTTGAACACGCCTTTCGGCACGCCGGCCTTTTCGGCGAGCGCGACCAGCGCCAGCGCGGTCAGCGGCGTTTCATTGGCCGGCTTGAGCACGACGGTGCATCCCGCGGCGAGTGCCGGCGAGACTTTCCGCGTGATCATCGAGCACGGAAAATTCCACGGCGTGATGGCCCCGCAGACGCCGATCGGCTGCTTGATCGCGAGCAGGCGCGCATCCGGCCGCTGGGTCGGTATGGTTTCGCCATAGACGCGGCGGGCTTCCTCGGCGAAGAATTCGACATAGGCGCCGCCGATATCGACCTCGCCGAGCGCTTCCGCCAGCGGCTTGCCCTGCTCGGAGGTGAGGATCAGGGCCAGGTCCTCGCGGTTGGCGATGATCAGATCGAACCACTTTCGCAAAATGTTGGAGCGATGTTTTGCCGTCAGCTTGGCCCAGGCCGGGAACGCGCGCTCGGCGGCTTCGACGGCTTGCGTGGCTTCGGCGGTGCTCATGGCCGGCACTTTTGCGAGCTCCACGCCATTGACCGGATTGGTGACCGGGCGCGACGGCGTGCCGACCCAGGCGCCGTCGATGTAGCAGCGGTCGCGCAGCAGCGAGGGATCTTTCAGGCGATCGTGCAGCGAGGGGGTGGAGGCTGAAGCGCGAGCGGCGACGGGCGGGTTCATGGCGTACTCCTCGGATTTTCTTGGGGTATTGGTCCGAGTATAGGCCCGTATCGTCAGCAATGCACCGGCGACAGACGCAGGTCTGCTTCAAGCTATTTTGAGGACGCTCGTCATTCCGAGGCGATGCGAAGCATCGAACCCGGAAGCTCGAGATTCCCCGGTGTGCAATTGCACACCTGAGGTCTGGTGCTAACGCACCATCCCGGAATGACGGCGCCCCCCTTACGCCGCGCCGCTCATATAGGTTTCGCGGCGGCCGATCATGCGTTGCGCGGCGGCCTTGGCATCGGCCTTCGAGGAGGTCGCGCAGGTGCGGTATTCGAGATCGGGCAATTTCGCAGCGTCACGGCGGCCGAACCAGGATTTGGACCCGACCGAAAGCTGCGCCAGCGCTTGCGCTACGTTCTCGACCGCCTCGAAGGAGTGCAGCGCACCGGTGCCGGCGTAGCGCACTTCGTAAATGCCGGGGGTGATCGGCGCCTCGATGTTCTCGCCCCGTCCGGCACGGGGATAGCGCTTCCATTCACTCCAGGTCGAAATCATTGCGCACCTTCGCGACAGGCAGAAATGAGACAATTTTGGTCAATTGGTCCAGCCGATGAGCAACGTTTGTGCTGGAATCTGAACGCTTTACTGCAAAAAATCGGCGACGGGAATCATGGCGAAATCACGATATCGTGGATGGTTAAGCCGGTCACCGACGGGGGAGATCGTCCACCGCGGATTGTGGCGAGGTGTTGCAGTTTGGCGTCGCCCATACCGCGCCACCGCTGCCCACCCTCCTTGCCCATCACGAGATCGCGACATCGGCGGCGGCCGTCCGCGGCCGCTTGCCGGATCGTGCGGCCGGGAGGAAGATCGTTCCACTCCATAAAAATCAAAGCGGGAGGTGACCCATGCAAAGCAAAGCCCAGATCGATCAGATTCTGCGTCAGAAATGCGAGGCCAAGGAGATTCCCGGTGTGGTCGCGATGGCGGCGACCGGCAGCGAGGTGATTTATCAAGGCGCATTCGGCAAGCGCGACCTCGGCAAGGACGACGCCATGACTGCCGACAGCGTGTTCTGGATCGCCTCCATGACCAAGGCGATCACGACCGCCGCCGGCATGCAGCTTGTCGAACAAGGCAAGCTCTCGCTGGACGAGCCGATCGGCAAGCTCTTGCCTGATTTGGCCTCCCCGCAGGTGCTGGAAGGTTTTGACGCCAGCGGCGAGCCGAAACTGCGTCCCGCCACGAAGCCGATCACGCTGCGGCATCTGATGACGCACACCGCCGGTTTCGCCTACGACATGTGGAACGCCGACATGGGGAAATACATGGAGAAGACCGGCACGCCCGGCATCATCTCCTGCCTGAACGCCGCGCTGAAGACGCCGCTCACGTCCGACCCCGGCACGCGCTGGGAATACGGCACCAACATCGATTTCGTCGGCAAGGCGATCGAAGCGGTCAGCGGCAAGCGGCTCGATGCTTACCTGCGTGACAATATATTCGCGCCACTTGGCATGAACGACATCGGTTTCAAGATTACGGACTCCCAGCGCCAGCGGCTGGTCGGCATGCATGCGCGCGGCGAGGACGGATCGCTGGCGCCAATCCCGTTCGAGCTCGAACAGGCGCCGGAATTCCACATGGGCGGCGGCGGCCTTTACGGCACGGCGGCCGACTACATCACTTTCACCCAGATGATCCTCAACAAGGGCCGCGGCAACGGCAACCAGATCTTGAAGCCCGAGACGGTCGCGCTGATGAGCGAGAATCACATCGGCGATCTCACCATGGGCAAGATGGTCACGGTGGCGCCTGTCTACACCAACGATGTCGACCTCTATCCCGACATCGTCAAGAAGTGGGGGCTGTCGTTCCTGATCAACACCGCCAAGACGCCGGAAGGCCGCAGCGCCGGCAGCCTTGCCTGGGCCGGTCTTGCCAACAGCTATTTCTGGATCGACCCGGCGCGCAACGTCGCCGGCGTGATCCTGATGCAGTTGTTGCCCTTCGCCGACGCCAAGGCACTGGAAGCTTTTGCGGGCTTCGAGAGTGGTGTTTATGCCGGGCTCGATGCAGGGCAGAAGGCGGCTTAGTTCACCGCAGGATCGCCATTCCCTCCCCCTTGCGGGGGAGGGTGCAGCGCATTTCTTTTTTGATACTTGATCTTATTTTTGGAGAACCCGTCTTGACCGACACCACCAATAGCTACGTCTGCGGCACAGCCAACGCGCCGCTGCTCGGCGACACCATCGGACGCTGTCTCGATCAGGCCGCTGCGCGCTGGAGCGATCGCGAGGCGCTGGTGTCGCCAAGCCATGACGTACGCTGGACCTGGAAGGAATTTGCCGCGCGTGTCGACGCGTTGGCGGCGGGATTTCTCGCACTCGGCCTCGAGCGCGGCGCGCGGATCGGGGTGTGGTCGCTCAATCGGCCAGAATGGACGCTGACGCAATTCGCTGCAGCGAAAGCGGGACTCATTCTCGTCACCATCAATCCCGCCTACCGTTTGAGCGAACTCGAATTCGCTTTGGCAAAAGTCGGCTGCGGGGCGATCGTCACCGCGACTGCCTTCAAGACTTCCAACTACATGGAGATGCTGAACACGCTGCTTCCGGAGCTTGCCACAGCGCAGCCGGGCGAATTGCAGGCGGCGCGGCTGCCGCAACTGCGGGCGGTGATCCAGATCGGCGGACCCAAATGTCCGGGCACCTTCGCCTTCGAGGACGTGGCGAAAATGGGCGGCGCGCGGCATCGCGAGCAGCTTGCCGAGCTGGCTGCGACGCTGCAGTTCGACGATGCGGTGAACATTCAATTCACCAGCGGCACCACGGGCTCGCCGAAGGGCGTGACGCTGACGCATCACAACATCCTCAACAACGGCTATTTCGTCGGCCGCGCGATGCGCCTGACGGAAAAGGACCGCATTTGCATTCCCGTGCCGCTCTATCACTGCTTTGGCATGGTGATGGGCAACCTCGCCTCCGTCACGCTCGGCGCGACCATGGTCTATCCCGGCGAAGGCTTTGATCCCCTGACGACGTTGCAGACCATCGAGAAAGAGAAATGCACCGCGCTCTACGGCGTGCCGACCATGTTCATCGCCCAACTCGATCATCCGGAGTTTGCGCGCTTCGACCTGAAATCGCTGCGCACCGGCATCATGGCCGGCGCGCCCTGCCCGATCGAGGTGATGAAGCGCGTCAACAACGAGATGAACATGGGCGAAGTCACCATCGCCTACGGCATGACCGAAACCTCGCCGGTGAGTTTCCAGAGCTCGACCGACGATCCGCTGGAACGGCGGGTGTCGACCGTCGGGCGTATCCACCCGCATGTCGAGGTCAAGGTCGTCGACCTCGAGGGCCGCGTGGTGCCGCGCGGCGAACGCGGCGAGCTCTGCACCCGCGGCTACAGCGTCATGCTGGGGTATTGGGACGAAGCGGAAAAGACCGCAGACGTGCTCGACGCCAATGGCTGGATGCACACCGGTGACATCGCCATCATCGACGCCGAGGGCTATTGCAACATCGTCGGCCGCATCAAGGACATGGTGATCCGCGGCGGCGAAAATCTTTATCCCAGGGAGATCGAGGAATTCCTCTATCGCCACCCGAAAATCCAGGACGTGCAGATTTTCGGCGTCGCCGATGATCGCTACGGCGAAGAGCTCTGCGCCTGGATCCGCACTCGGCCCGGCGAGACGCTGACGGCTGACGACGTCCGCGCCTTCTGCCAGGGCCAGATCGCCCACAACAAGATCCCGCGCTATGTCGAATTCGTCGACGAGTTTCCGATGACGGTGACGGGGAAAATCCAGAAGTTCTTGATGCGGGAAGCCGTGGAAGCGAAGCTGGGGCTGAAGGCGGCGAAGACAGCGTGAGGCTTGCCAAACCCGGGCTTGTCCCGGGCATCCACGTCTTGGGAGAGCATCCGCAAGGAAGGCGTGGATGGCCGGGACAAGCCCGGCCATGACGGGTGGAGAGGCCGTGCCCTACACCGGCAGCCCGTTCTGCCCCGCCAGTTCCTTCAGCGACACCTGCGGCCTCGCCCCGATGTGCTGGATCACTTCCGCCGCCGCCAGCGCCCCTAGCCGGCCGCAGGCCTCATACCCCGCATTGCGCACCAGCCCGAACAGGAATCCTGCGGCGAACAGGTCGCCGGCGCCGGTGGTGTCGACGAGCTTTTGAATCGGAAACGCCGGCACGGCTGTCACGCCATCCTTCGCGGCCACCACGCAGCCTTTTTCGCTGCGGGTGACGATTCCGAGTTTTGCATCAGTGCGGAATTGCTTCAGCGCACCCTCGAAATCCGAGATCTGGTACAGCGAGTGCAACTCAGCCTCGTTGGCGAACACGAGGTCGACGGTGCCCTTGCGCATCAGATCGAGGAACTCGTCGCGATAGCGATCCACGCAGAACGAATCCGACAGCGTCAGCGCCACCTGGCGGCCGGCACCGTGGGCGATCGTCGCGGCCTTGACGAAGGCTTCCTTGGCGTTCTTCGGATCCCAGAGATAGCCTTCGAGATAGACGATGCTGGAAGCCGCGATCTGCGCTTCATCGATGTCGGAGGGGTTAAGATCCTGCGCGGCGCCGAGATAGGTGTTCATGGTGCGCTCGCCGTCCGGCGTCACCAGGATGTAGGAGCAGCCGGTGGCCGGGCCGCTCTCGGCCGCCTTGGTCTCGAAGGCGACGCCGGCGGCTCTGATATCGTGGGTGTAGAGGGTGCCGATCTGGTCGTTCTTGACCTTGCCGATGAAGGCTGCGCGGGCACCGAAACCGGCGACGCCGACGATGGTGTTGGCGCCGGAGCCGCCGCTCATTTCGGTCGCCGGGCCCATGTCCTTGTAGATGGCGGCGGCGCGGGCCTCGTCGATCAGTGCCATGCCACCCTTGGTCATGCCGTGGCTGGCGAGAAAACCCTCGTCGGTCTGCACCAGTACGTCGAAAATCGCATTGCCAATCCCGAGAACGTCGTATTTTGCGTCAGTCATTCATCCGTCCTGTTTACGGCGTTGTGCGAAGCAGCCGAGCACGGCTAAGAAGGTTGCGGCCTACCAGATCGGCCCCGCGCCAGCAAGGGAAGCGGCTGCTATAGAACCTCCAATGATCCGCTCCTTTCTCACGGTCTCCTCGGGAACGCTGGCCTCACGGCTGCTTGGATTCGTGCGCGATTCGGCGCTGGCGGCGCTGCTCGGCGCTGGCGCGGTGGCGGATGCGTTTCTGGCGGCGTTTCAGCTGGTCAATGTCATCAGGCGGCTGTTGACCGAGGGCGGGCTGAACGCCGCGCTGGTGCCGGCATGGCTGCGGGTGCGCGAGACCGATGGGGCGACGGCTGCGGCGGCGTTCGCCGGCCGCGTACTCGGCACGGTGACAACAGCGTTGATCGTTGCGACAGCGGTGCTCGCGCTGGTGATGCCGCTCATCATGACAGCGCTGGCGCCGGGGTTTGCCGGGCGCGAGACGCTGCAGCTTGCGACAGATAACGCCCGCCTGATGCTGCCGTACCTCGCCTTTGCCGGTCCAGTGACCGTGATGATGGCACTGTTGAACGCGCAGGGCCGCTTCGCGCTGACGGCGTTTTCACCGCTGCTGTTCAACATCGCTCTGATCGCGGTGATGATTGTACTGCTCGCCATACGGCCGGATGCGGTGCTATCAGCCCAAATCGTCGCCGCGACAACAGGCATTGCCGGGCTGTTACAGCTATCGGTGCTGGTGTTGCGCCGAGGCGGCAACATCGCCGCCCCCTTGCGGATTTCATTCGATGGCGAAATCCGCGGCTTTCTCGGCAAGGCCGCACCCGGCATGATGGCATCCAGCGCGCCGCAGCTGCTGATGGTCGCCGGTGCGATCATCGCGTCGTCGTCGCCGTCGGCGGTGTCGTGGCTCTATTTCGCCAACCGGCTGGTCGAACTGCCGCTCGGCATCGTCGGCGTCGCCATGGGCACGGTGCTGATCCCGGAACTGACGCGCGCGGTGCGGGCTACAGACCACACCGGCGTTGCGCATGCGGAATCGCGCGGCCTCGAACTCGCCGTTGGCCTGGCGCTGCCGGCGACGCTCGGGCTGATCGTGCTCAGCGAGCCGATCGTGCGGCTGCTGTTCGAGCACGGCGCCTTCACTGCTGATGATACCGCGGCGACCGCGCGGGCGCTGATGTGGCTGACGCTGGCGCTGCCTGCGCATGTGCTGGTGAAGGCGCTGTCGCCGGCGTTCTTTGCGCGCGAGGATACGATGACGCCGCTGGTATCAGCGCTGAAGGGCGTGGTGCTGGCGATCGCTTCCGCCTTCCTGCTCAGCCGCTGGTACGGCACTGAGGGCATCGCGGCGGCGATTGCGCTCGGCGCGTGGGGCATGGCGTTCAGCCTGATCCGCCGCGGCGCGGAGACTTTTGGATTCTCGATCGATGCCGACGCCAAACGGCGGCTGCCGCGCATCCTGCTATCAGCGCTCGCCATGGGCGCGCTGCTATGGCTGGCGACGCGGTCGATGACGGCGCTCGCCTCAGACGCACACGGCCTCGTGCAGGCCGTCCTGTGGCTTGCCGTGATATCGGCGGGAATTGCGATCTACGGCCTGTTTCTGCGGCTTTTCGGCGTCGCCGGCTGGCGCGACGCGGTTAACGCGATCAGGCAAACAAGGGCCTAGCGGCTTGCGCGAATAGGGCTCGCGTGGCAAACGACAGCGCGAAATAGGCATCCGATACAGGATCCTTGGGGAAGCTGGCTATGGCTTTTGTTGAAAAAGTATTTTCGGGCGTCCAGCCGACGGGCAATTTGCATCTCGGCAATTACCTCGGCGCGATCGTCAACTTCGTGAAGATGCAGGAAACCCATGACTGCATCTATTGCGTCGTCGACATGCACGCGATCACGCAAGGCGTCGACGTCTGGGGCGGCCCGGCGGAGCTCGCCCGCAATACCCGCGAGGTCACCGCGGCCTTCATCGCCGCCGGCATCGACCCGAAGAAGCACATCGTGTTCAACCAGAGCCAGGTCACCGGCCATGCCGAGCTGACATGGATCTTCAATTGCGTCGCGCGGGTCGGCTGGCTCAGCCGCATGACGCAGTTCAAGGAGAAGGCCGGCAAGGACCGCGAGAACGCGTCGGTGGGTCTCTATGACTATCCGGTGCTGATGGCGGCCGACATCCTGCTGTATCGCGCCACGCATGTGCCGGTTGGCGAGGACCAGAAGCAGCATCTGGAGCTTTCGCGCGACATCGCGCAGAAGTTCAACAACGATTTTGCCGATTCGATCCGCGGCCACGGCGCCGATGACGGCATGTTCTTCCCGCTGCCGGAACCGCTGATCACCGGCCCTGCAACGCGGGTGATGTCCTTACGCGACGGCACCAAGAAGATGTCGAAGTCGGACGCGTCGGACAATTCGCGCATCAACCTCACCGACGACGCCGACACCATCGCGCAAAAGATTCGCAAGGCGAAGACCGATCCGGAACCGCTGCCGTCGGAAGAAAGGGGCCTGGAGAACCGGCCCGAGGCCGACAACCTCGTCGGTATCTATGCGGCGCTTTCCGAGCGCAGCAAGGCCGACATTTTGACGGAATTCGGCGGCGGGCAATTCTCCAGCTTCAAGAACGCGCTGGTGGAACTTTGCGTCACAAAACTCTCGCCGATCGCTTCCGAGATGAAACGGCTGGTCGCCGACCCCGGCCATGTCGACAAAATCCTGGTCGACGGCGCCGACCGGGCGCGCGTCATCGCCGACGAAACCATGCGTGCGACCAAGGATATCGTCGGTTTCATCCGGAAGAGCTAGCGCGTTATCGGTTCTGATCGAATCCGAACCGATAACGCTCTAGATTCTTGTTTTGACGCGTTTTCTTCACGCGAACCGGTCCCCACTTCGCTCGAAAACGCTATGGCTCTCGCGGCGTTGCAATAGCGACGCCGCTTGTCGAAGGCGGCTGCGCCGTGGCAGCATGCGGCGGTTTGGCGCAGCACCGGGATATGCATGACCACCCAGCGACGAAGCTACGAGACGGGTCACCAGCCAAAATGCCTTGTCATCGTTGACGACACCGCGGAATGGGACCGCGCGGTGTACTACGCCAGCCGCTGGGCGATTCGCGTCGGCGGCGGCGTGGTGATGCTGCGCATCATCGAAATCGAGGACCAGAACCAGCAATGGCTGGGGGTTGCCGACCTGATGCGCGCCGAAGCCGAGGACGCCGCCAATGAGGCGCTTGACCGCGCCGCCGGCCGCGCCAACGGCATTGCCGCGATCACGCCAGAGCGGGTGATTCGTGAGGGCGACCCGACCACCCAGATCCTCGACGTGATCGACAAGGACGTCGATATTTCGATGCTGGTGCTGGCGGCCAATCCGGGCCCGGAAGGCCCAGGCCCGTTGATCAGCATGATAGCGCAGGTCACCGGCTCGTTCCCGATTCCGGTGGTCATCGTGCCCGGCGATCTCAGCGATTCCGACATCGACGGCCTGTCTTAGGGCTTGATGCGGCTCGGGAATTTCTGATTGCGCCCCTTGATCGTGCGCTGCCGGTCGCCATCTGCTACAGGAGACCCCACGCGCCGGCCTTGAACCGGCGACGCCGGAGAAAAACCATGTTCATTCAGACCGAAGCCACGCCCAATCCCGCCACGCTGAAATTCATTCCGGGCCGTACCGTGCTCGACTCCGGCACGATGGAATTCGCCAACCGCGAAGCCGCCGCCCGTTCCCCGCTCGCCGAGCGTCTGTTCGACGTGCCCGGCATCTCCAGCGTGTTCTACGGCTACGATTTCGTCACCGTGACCAAGGCGGATGGCGACTGGCAGCACCTCAAGCCCGCGATCCTCGGCGCCATCATGGAGCACTACATGTCCGGCGCGCCGCTTCTGGCTGACGGGACTGCCGGCAACGACGAGGCGGCGGACGAGGAAGGCGAATTCTTCAGCGAGGCCGACGCCGATACGGTCGCGACCATCAAGGATCTGATCGAGACGCGGGTGCGGCCGGCGGTCGCCAATGACGGCGGCGACATCACCTTCCGCGGCTTTAAGGACGGCGTCGTCTACCTCAACATGAAGGGTTCCTGCGCCGGCTGCCCGTCCTCGACGGCGACGCTGCAGCACGGCATTCAGAATCTCCTGAGGCATTTCGTGCCCGACGTGGTCGAAGTCCGGCCGGTTTGAGTTGGTGCCGTAGGGTGGGCAAAGGCGCGCTTCGCGCCGTGCCCACCATGATCTATCCGTATAGTTAGATGGTGGGCGCGCGGAGCCTGTCATCGGGCGCGCATTCGCGCGACCCGGTGGCTTTGCCCACCCTACGCAGCCGCAAGACATGACGGCATGATTGCGCGTCTGCTATACCTCCCTCCATGCTGATCCTCGCCATCGATACCGCGCTCGATGCCTGCGCCGCGGCCGTGCTCGACACCGCGGGCGGCGTCATCGCGCGGGAATCGCAGCCGATGAAGCGCGGTCATGCCGAAGCCCTGATGCCGCTGATCGCGCGCGTGATGAAGGCGTCAGGCGTTGCGTTCACGGCTCTCGACCGCATCGCCGCGACCACCGGTCCCGGCAGCTTTACCGGATTGCGCGTCGGCCTTTCGGCCGCCCGCGGCATTGCGCTCGCCGCCGGCAAGCCGGTCGTCGGCGTGACAACGCTGACCGCTTTTGCCGCCCCTATCGTCAGCGAGACCAGCGAACATCCGGTAATATCCGCCGTCGATGCGCGGCATGATCATGTCTATTTCCAGATGCTGGGCGGCGACGGCAGTTCATTGATCAAGCCGCAGGTCGCCCCGATCGCGGAAGCGCTCGACGCGGCGCGCTTGGGTGCGCCATATCTGGTCGGCAATGCGGCGAAGATTCTGGCCGACCGCTGGCCGGCCGATGCAGCCCCGCCTTTCAAGACCGACCAGCAGGCAGCGCCCGATATCGCCTGGGTGGCGTGGCTGGGTGCCGCCGTCGATCCCGAGAGTTCACCGGCGCGTCCTTATTATCTGCGCGCGCCCGATGCCAAGCCGCCAAAGGATCCGCTGTCCGGTGCTTCGCAGCCACCAGCAGCATCATGATGACATGGCTCTCCGATTGGTGGAACGGCGGCACGGCCGTGATCGAACCGGCCAGCCCGCGCGACGCGGCGCGTCTGGCGCAACTGCATGGCGCATCGTTTCACCGCGGCTGGGGCGAAGGCGAATTCGAGGTCATGCTGACCGAGCGCAATACGCTCGTTCACCGGCTCAGACTTGGACGCAAGACCATCGGCTTTGCGGTGTCGCGCTGGGCGGCTGACGAGGCGGAGTTATTGTCGATCGCCATCGATGCGGCCCAACGTGGCCGCGGCCTGTCGCGCAACCTGTTGCTGACGCATCTCGGTCATCTCGCCGGCCGCGGCGTATGCAAGGTGTTCCTCGAGGTCGAAGAAAATAATCAGGCGGCGCGGCGCCTGTATGAATGGGCCGGATTTGAGGTCGTTGGCCGCCGGGAACGCTATTATCAGCAACCCGGCGGGGAGCAATTGAATGCACTTCTGATGCGACGTGACTTGTCGTAATATGCGCTGGGTGGCAAAAGACCCCGCAACCTGCGCCCGAAGGCCCTGAGACCCATGCCCGTACTGAAATCCCCGTCTGCGCACAAGAATACCGGCATCGAGGCACGCTGCGCCGCCACCGGCATGCGCATGACCGAGCAGCGCCGCGTGATCGCGCGCGTGCTGGCGGATTCGGTCGACCATCCCGACGTCGAGGAACTTTACCGGCGCTGTGTCGCGGTCGACGACAAGATCTCGATCTCGACGGTATACCGCACCGTCAAGCTGTTCGAGGACGCCGGGATCATCGAGCGGCACGATTTTCGCGAAGGCCGCGCGCGCTACGAGCAGATGCCCGACAGCCACCACGACCATCTGATCAATCTGCGCGACGGCAAGGTGATCGAGTTCACCTCCGAGGAGATCGAGAAATTGCAGGCCGAGATTGCCCGCAAGCTGGGCTACAAGCTGGTCGATCACCGGCTGGAACTGTATTGCGTCCCGCTCGACGAAGAGAAAACCTAGTTTTCGTGAATCACTTTTCGTGAATTTCGATCTCATCATTTTCGATTGCGACGGCGTGCTGGTCGACAGCGAAGTCATTTCATGTCGCGCGCATGCCGAGACGTTGACGCGTCACGGCTATCCGATCACATCGGAACAGGTACTCGAACGGTTTCTCGGTGTGTCTGACCGCGAGGCGCGCCAAACGATCGAACGCGAGATCGACCGAAAACTGCCTGATGACTTCGAACAACAGGTGAAGGCGGCCACGCTGAAATTTTACGAGGGCGATTTGCAGGCGATCGCACATGTCGGCGACGCCATTGGCGCGATACGCCTGCCTAAATGCGTCGCTTCCAGCGGAACGCCCGAAAAGATTCGCCACGGCCTCAGCTGCGCCGGCCTCTACGACCAACTCGCGCCGAATATTTTCTCTGCTACGCAGGTCAGCCGCGGTAAACCGGCGCCCGATCTGTTTCTGTTTGCCGCCGAGCAGATGAAGGTGCAACCGGCCCAGTGTCTGGTTATCGAGGACAGCGTTCCTGGCGTCACCGGCGGCCGCGCCGCCGGCATGACCGTGCTCGGTTTCCACGGCGGCAGCCATTGTCAGCCGGGCCATGCCGAGAAGCTGTGCGCCGCCGGAGCGGACATGATCTTCGACGATATGCGGCAACTGCCCGACCTGATTGCACGCATCGGTCGAAAGGCCGGCTAGATCAGCATCGCTTGGTTGAAGTCCGGCGTCCGCCGACATCAGATCAACAATCTTGCCGCGAGTTAACTGGGCACTGAACCCGCAGGTGATAGTTTCAGGTGAACCTGCGCGAGGGGAGCGGCGCATCCCAAGATTACCCGACAACCAAATATTGAAGACGGCCTCGTCGCTCACACTCGTTGCGGCGGTGGCCGTGCTTGCGCGCACCTGGCAGCTTTCGCAGAACGAGTTTGGAAGGCAATACTACGCCGCGGGCGTGCGCAGCATGCTGGATAGCTGGCACAATTTTCTCTTCAACGCATTCGACCCCGCAGGCTTTGTTTCCATCGACAAGCCGCCGGTGGCGATCTGGCTGCAGGTCGCCAGCGCCAAGCTGCTCGGCTTTAGCGCGCATTCGATCCTGCTCGCCCAGGCGATGGCGGGATTGGCCGCGGTGCTGATCATCTACGCGCTGGTGCGGAAATATTGGGGCGGGACGGCCGGGGCTATCGCCGCGCTGTCGCTCGCGCTCAGCCCGGTCAATGTTGCCGTCGACCGTTCCAACAATACCGACAGCTGTCTCATCCTGGTGCTGCTGGCCGCCGTGTGGTTGGGGATGCGGGCGGCCGAAACCGGCCGGCTCGCGATGCTCTGCGCCGCGATGGCCGTGATCGGCATCGGCTTCAACGTCAAGATGGGAGCCGCACTGGTGTTGGCGCCGGTACTGGCCCTGACGTTCAGCCTCGCCCGGCCCGGCGCTCCCGTCACTTGGCATAAAGCGACTTGGCACCTCGGGCGACAAGCCATCGCAGGCATCGTCCTCGTTGCCGTCTCGCTGTCATGGGCGATCTTCTTCGATCTCACACCGGCCCGGGACCGGCCCTATGCGGGCAGCACCAGGCACAATTCCATGCTCGAGCTCGCGTTGGTGCATAATGGCGCGGCCCGCTTCCTTCCGGCATCAGCGCCCGCAGGCAATCCGGCCATCTCCTCGCCCGCCGCCTCCGGCGAGGCAGCGCCGGCAACCACGGCAGTCCGGCAGCCCGTGATGACCGACGACTCGCCGACAGGCCCGCTCCGCCTGTTTCGGCCGCGGGCCGCGGCGCAGTTCGCCTGGCTGCTGCCGCTCGCGCTCGCGGGCCTGGTTCTCGCCTGGCTGGACGCACGAAGTCCGGGCGCGTCCGTGTCACGCCGCATCAGCGCCGGCGTATGGACCGGCTGGCTCGTGCTGTACTGGATCGTGCTCAGCTTTGCCGGCGGATTGATCCACACCTACTATGTCGCCGTGCTCGGTCCGCCGCTTGCCGTGTTTTCCGGCATCGCCGTCGCCGGCCTCTGGTCGAGATGGAAAGCGGGCAAGTCGGGGCGGATATATCTGCCGCTGATCATCGTGGCCACCGCCTCTTGGCAAATCTATCTCTGCATGCCGCCATCCGAGGGAATCGGATCCGATTGGCTCAGCCTGACATGGCTGACGTCGATCGGGATCGCCGTGATTTGCGCAGCCGTCCTTTATGCATTGCCGCAGCGGGGCAGCAGTTTCGCAAAACTGCTCGCGGTCGCTTCCATTGGCGCGCTGCTCGTTCCGCCGACCCTGACCGCCGCGAGCGTCGTTCTGAGGCGCCCGAACATCGCCGCACCGGTCGCCAACATGACCGCTTTGCTCACGCCGTCAGATACGGAGCGCCAGGCATTGCGGACATCACGGCTGGACGCCGGCCGCCAGAAGCTCATCAGTTACCTGACCGCCAATCGCGAGGCCGCGAACTTTCTCGTCGCTGTTCCCAACGCCAACGTCGCTGCGCCGCTCATTATCTCGACCGGCCTGCCGGTCATGGCGATCGGCGGCTATCTCGGCGACGATCCGATCCTGACGGCTTCTGATATCGAAAAACTGGCCTCGGACAGGCAACTGCGCTTCGTAATGCTGGGCGGATTTACCCTGGCGCCGGCAAAGCAGGCGGCGGCGCTCGATCCGATCGCGCGATGGGTGCGCGCCAACGGCCACCCCGTCGATCCAAAATTGTGGCGCCCGTACGCTTCGAGCAGCACCCCCTACCGCATCAACCTCGGCAATGAATGGGTCGAGGTTCCGCCGCCTGAACTGTTCGATCTCTGGGGCACGGCCAACTGAGCCATTCCCGCTCGTCATTCCGGGGCGATGCGCCAGCATCGAACCCGGAATCTCGAGATTCTCAAGTGCGCAATTGCGCACCATAGTTCGCTTCGCGCCCCAGAATGACGGCTTCAAACACTGGCTTTTTGGCTATTTAGGCTATATCTGAGCCCCAGCCGCCGTCAGGGCGCCTTTTCCACCTGCACTCAGGTTCCATGAAGCCGCCGCGCAAGCTGCATATCAAGTCCTATGGCTGCCAGATGAACGTCTACGATGCGCAACGCATGGTGGACACGCTGGCGGGCGAAGGCTTTGTGGAGACAGCCAGTGCCGAGGATGCCGATCTGGTGATCCTCAACACTTGCCACATCAGGGAAAAAGCTTCCGAGAAGGTCTACTCCGAACTCGGGCGACTGCGCGTCGCCAAGGATGAAGCGGCGCGCCAGGGGCGCGATATGCGCATCGCGGTCGCGGGCTGCGTGGCGCAGGCCGAGGGCGAGGAGATCATCCGCCGCGCGCCTGTTGTCGACGTAGTGGTCGGGCCACAGAGCTATCATCATCTGCCGCAATTACTGGCGCGCGCGAAGAGCGAAGGCCGTGCGCTGGAGACCGAATTCCCGGTGGAGGACAAGTTCGGTTTTCTCCCGGCTCCCAAACCGGATGCGATCCGCGCGCGCGGCATCTCCGCTTTCGTCACCGTGCAGGAAGGTTGCGACAAGTTCTGCACCTTCTGCGTGGTGCCCTATACGCGCGGCGCGGAAGTGTCGCGCCCGGTGGCGAAGATCGTCGACGACGTGAAGCGGCTCGCCGACAACGGCGTGCGCGAGATCACGCTCATTGGCCAGAACGTCAACGCCTATCACGGCGAGGGTCCCGACGGACGGACCTGGCCGCTCGGCAGGCTGCTGCACCATCTCGCCGAAATCGAAGGTATCGTGCGGCTGCGCTACTCCACCAGCCACCCCCGCGATGTCGACGATTCGCTGATTGCCGCCCATCGCGATCTCGCCGCGCTGATGCCGTTCGTGCACCTTCCGGTGCAGTCCGGCTCCGACCGGATCCTGGCGGCCATGAACCGCAAGCATACCGCCGATGATTATCGCCGCGTCATCGACCGTTTTCGTACCGCGCGCCAAGACATTGCTTTTTCATCGGATTTTATCGTCGGCTTCCCCGGCGAAACCGAGGGAGAATTCGCCGCGACCCTCGCGCTTGTCATGCAAATCGGATACGCTGGAGCATATTCGTTCAAGTATTCGCCCCGGCCCGGCACGCCGGCGGCGGACATGCAGGAGACGGTGTCAGCGGCTGAAATGGACGAGCGATTGGTGCGGCTTCAGGAATTGATCGACAGCCAGCAATCGGCCTTCAACAAGGCCATGATTGGCAACACCGTCGATGTGCTGTTCGAACGCGCGGCCCGCAATCCCGGCCAGATCGTCGGCCGCACCGCGTACCTTCAGCCCGCGCATGTCTTTGCCTCGCCTGACATCATCGGACAGGTGCTGCCGGTCACGATCGGCAGCCTCGAGCGTTACAGCCTGCTCGGCGAACTCGCCGGCGGCTCAGCGAAGCCGACGCCATCAGCTCTATCTCAAATGATCAATTCTTCTTTAGAAAATCGGGGAGCCTGAACCCTTGCCAAAAAGCGCATCGGATTCGTCTTCGCTCGCTCCCAGCCGCAAATTTGACCGCGACATGCAAGTTCCGCCCGAGACCCAGGTCGTCATCGACTTCGACGACAACCGCGCCGCTTCCGCGCTGGTCGGCCCCTACGGGCAAAACCTGGCGCTGGTCGAACGGCGGCTCGGCATCGTCGTCGATTCCCGCGGCAACCACATCACCATCGCCGGCTCCCGCGACGGCTGCGACGCCGCGCGGCGCGTGCTGGAGACGCTCTATGCCCAGGCCTTGCAGGGACATGACCTCTCGCAGGGCGAAGTCGAAGGCGCGATCCGCGCCGTGCTGGCCCAGGGCTCGCTGTTCGAGTTCGACGCCAAGACCGCCAAATCGTCGTTCGAGACCATCAACCTGCGCAAGCGTCCGGTGCGGGCACGCACCGCCGCGCAGGATTCCTACATCCGTGCGTTAAAGCGCCACGAGATGGTGTTCGGCGTCGGCCCGGCCGGCACCGGCAAGACCTGGCTTGCGGTGGCGCATGCCGCGCAATTGTTCGAACGCAAGGAAGTCGATCGCATCATCCTGTCGCGGCCCGCGGTCGAGGCCGGCGAGCGGCTCGGCTTCCTGCCCGGCGACTTGCGGGAAAAGGTCGATCCTTACTTAAGGCCGATCTACGACGCGCTGTACGATTTGATGGATTCGCGCATTGTCGAGCGCGCGCTGCAGGCCGGCGAGATCGAGATCGCGCCGCTGGCGTTCATGCGCGGCCGCACGCTGACCAATGCCGTCATCATCCTCGACGAAGCCCAGAACACCACTTCGATGCAGATGAAGATGTTCCTGACCCGGCTCGGCGAGAACAGCCGCATGATCATCACCGGCGATCCGTCGCAGGTCGACCTTCCGAGCGGACAGGCCTCCGGGCTTGCCGAAGCGGTCAAGCTGCTCGACGGCGTCGAGGGCATTGCGCAGGTGAAATTCACCGCGGAAGACGTCATCCGCCATGAACTGGTGGCGCGGATCGTCGCCGCCTATGAGGGATTGCCGCAAAAACCGGCAACCAACAAATCTTGACCCAGAAATCGTCGGCGCCGGGCCTGCCGCAGGCAGGCCCGGGCCGTAACCCGAACATTGCAATGCAAAGCGCTGGAACGCTCGTGTCGTCCGTCCTTCCGTTCACCGAAGTTCTGGTCGTCGCCGATTGCTGGCAGACCGAGCCGGACGCCGAGGCGGTGATCCATCGCGCCATCCATGCGGCGGCCGAAATCGCCGATGCCGATGTCGGGGAGGCCGAGCTCGCCGTCATGCTGACCGACGATGCCGGCATCCGCACGCTCAACAGCAACTGGCGCGGCATCGACAAGCCGACCAACGTGCTGTCGTTTCCGGCGCTGCAGCCGAGCGCAAGCGCGCCTGCCGACGCGCCCCGGATGCTCGGCGATATCGCCATTGCCTACGAGACCACGCGGAAAGAGGCCGACGACGAAGAAAAGCCGTTCGATCATCACCTCAGCCATCTGGCGATCCACGGGTTCCTGCATTTGATCGGATACGATCACGAGAAAGACGACGACGCCGAAGCCATGGAAGGTCTCGAACGGGAGATTCTCGCGCAGCTCGGTATTCCAGATCCGTATGCGGATCGAGACCCGCATGCGGACCGGGAGCGGATGGACTAAAATGCCGGACTCCGACCCGATACAGGACAATCCGCGCGACACACCCAACCTGCCGGCAGTGGTGCAGGAAGGCGAGGTGCTGCGTCCGACCGCCGACAGCTGGCTGATGCGCGCGATCCGCACGCTGTTCGGCTGGAGGGCAGGATCGGTCCGCGCCGATCTGCAGGTCGTGCTCGACGCCTCCACCCCGGATGATGTGGGCTTCTCCGCCATCGAGCGCACCATGCTGCGCAACATTCTCGGCCTCAACGAGCGGCGGATCGCCGACGTGATGGTGCATCGCGCCGACATCGTCGCGGTCAAGCGAGATATTCCGCTCGGCGAACTAATGAGCCTGTTCGAAAGCGCGGCGCATTCGCGGCTCGTGGTCTACAACGAGACGCTCGACGACCCCGAAGGCATCGTTCACATCCGCGACCTCCTGGCGTTCATGACCG
Source organism: Bradyrhizobium algeriense (assembly GCF_003062295.1). Classification (GTDB taxonomy): domain Bacteria; phylum Pseudomonadota; class Alphaproteobacteria; order Rhizobiales; family Xanthobacteraceae; genus Bradyrhizobium; species Bradyrhizobium algeriense. The sequence continues at coordinate 774,284 of NZ_PYCN01000001.1, forward strand.
CGAAGGCGCGGGTCGGCGACCCCACCAAGCCGAAGCGCAAGAAGCCGTTCCCGGCGGGCCTCGACCTGCGCGCGGTCGACCTCGCATTGCCGCTGGCGGAGGCCAACATCATCCGCAAGCTTTTGTATGTGCCGCCGTCGATGCGGGCGATCGATCTCTTGGCGCAGATGCAGGCTTCGCGCATCCATCTGGCGCTGGTGGTCGACGAATATGGCGGCACCGACGGGCTGGTGTCGATCGAGGACATCGTCGAGCAGATCGTCGGCGAGATCGACGACGAGCACGACAGCGACGAGCCGCCATCGATTATCCGGCAGGGAGACAATGCATTCATCGCCGACGCCCGCGCCAGCCTCGAGGATGCGCGCACAATGATCGGCGAGGAATTCGTGACCGGCGAGGCCGGCGAGGAAGTCGAGACGCTGGGGGGCTACCTGGTGGCGCAGGTCGGCCGCCTGCCGGTGCGCGGCGAAGTCATTGCGGGCCCGGGCAATTTCGAGATCGAGGTGCTCGATGCCGATCCGCGGCGGGTCAAGCGGTTGCGGATCGGGATCCGGAAAGAACGCCCGGCGCCGCGCGCGCCACGCGAGCGAAGCCGCCGCGAGGCCCCGCCCGACACCACCACGCCGCCGACCAATGACAATACGCCGCCGGCTTCCAGCGACGGAGCCGGCTCGCAGTGATCCCGACCAGCAAATTCCGCATGGCGGGACTTTCGATCATCCTTGCCTGGGGCTGGAAGCGCGCGGTGATCGCGCTTAGCGCCGGCATGCTGTCGGCGCTTGCGATGGCGCCGTTCAATGCCTGGCCGGTGCTGTTCGTGACCTTTCCGGTTGTGGTCTGGCTGATCGACGGGGCGGCGGCCGGAAAACGGCGCGGCGTGCCGGCGGCGGCGATGTCGGGCTTCTGGTTCGGGCTCGGCTATTTCGTGCCCGGGCTTTACTGGACCGGCAACGCCTTTCTGGTCGATGCGCCGACCTTCGCCTGGCTGATGCCGTTCGCGGTGCTCGGCCTGCCGGCCTACCTTGCCTTGTTTCCGGCGCTCGGCTTCGCGCTGGCGCGGCTGATCTGGACGCGGGATGCCTCGCGGGTGCTGGCGCTCGCGATCGGGCTCACGGTCAGCGAATGGCTGCGCGGCTATGTGCTGTCGGGCTTTCCCTGGAATGCCTTCGGCTACGCGCTGTCGGAGCCGCTGGCGCTGGCGCAGACGGCATCGCTGATCGGGCTGTGGGGCATGACCTTCCTCAGCGTAGCGATCTTTGCGAGCCCGGCGGCGCTGATTGACGGGTCTTCGCGCGGCCGAAAGCCCTGGCTCGCGCCGGTGGCGGCGCTGTCGCTGCTCATCGCGATGGGTGTCTACGGCGCTGCGCGGCTGGCGCTGCAGCCGACCGCATTGACCAAGGTCAGGCTGCGCATCATGCAGCCGAACCTGCAGCAGGACGTCAAATTCAACTACGCCGCCAAGGCGGAGGTGATGCAGAAATACCTTGCTCTGTCCGACCGCGCTTCCGGACCGCAATCCACCGGCGTGCGCGACGTGCAGATCCTGATCTGGCCGGAATCGGCTTTCCCGTTCTTCCTGACGCGGGAAGCGGACGCGATGGCGCAGATCGCCGAGCTGCTGCCAAAGGGCACGGTGCTGATGACCGGCTCGGTGCGTGCCCCGGACGGACCGCCCGGCGCCCGCGTCAGCCGCGCCTACAATTCAATATATGTGATCGACCATGACGGTGGCGTGCTGTCGGTCTACGACAAGCTGCATCTGGTGCCGTTCGGCGAATATCTGCCGTTTCAAGAGTGGATGGAAAAGCTCGGCTTCGTGCAGCTGACAAAGGTGCATGGCGGCTTCATTCCAGGCGCGCGGCGCCGCACGATGGAGATCCCGAATGCGCCGCGCGCGCTGCCGCTGATTTGTTATGAAGCGATTTTTCCCGGGAATATTGCAGCGCGTGATGACCGCCCCGGATGGATCGTCAACCTGACCAATGACGGCTGGTTCGGAAATTCGACGGGCCCCTATCAGCACCTGCAACAGGCGCGGCTCCGCGCCATCGAAGAGGGGCTGCCGATGGTGCGCGCTGCCAACACCGGCATCTCGGCGGTGATCGATCCCTCGGGACGAATTGTGGCACGGCTCGGTCTCGGCATCGAAGGCGTGCTCGATGCCAGCCTGCCGTCAGCGCTGCCGCCGACGATTTATGCTCGTCTTGGAGATATCCCGGCCGCCATCATCGTGGCCGCCGCCCTGATCTTCATCGCCAGACGCCGCGCGGCAAAGCAGGCTGCCTGAGATTTGCACATCGCCAATTGTCACTGGTTTACTAAAAAAGCTGACTGTGCGGTTCCACCAGTTGACAGACAGCCTGCGATTCGCTTTCTGCGGTTGCAAGAGAATAACAACAACCAGTCACTTCATTGCTCAGATCGTCCGCAATTCTACCCGATCCTCCGAGCAGATTTGACGGTATCGGCGCCTGGGGCACAGGCCTTCCACTGCCTCATTCCGGCGCCCATCCAGGAGCGATGCAGATGTCCACCAAAGCGCCCAATCCGGTTGACAAGTATGTCGGCAGCCGCGTCCGGATGCGCCGCATCATGCTGGGCATGAGCCAGGAAAAACTGGGCGAAGCGCTCGGCCTTACTTTCCAGCAGGTTCAGAAATACGAGAAAGGCACCAACCGGGTCGGCGCCAGCCGCCTGCAGCAGATATCCGAGATATTGCAGGTCCCGGTGTCGTTTCTGTTCGATGGCGGGCCGAGCGGCGCGGTGAATGGCAACGGCTTCGCCGAAGGCGCCTCCCCGGCCTACGTGTCCGATTTCCTCGCCACATCGGAGGGTCTCGCGCTGACGCGGGCGTTCACGCGCATCGGCGATTCCAAAATGCGGCGCTCGATCGTCGAGCTGGTCGAGCAGATCGCGTCGCGCGATGGCCCCGATCAGCGCTGATTTTCATCCGCGCCGGTTTGATAATTTCGTATTCTGGAATATGCCATCATTTCGGACGCGCGTTGGTGCGAGGCCGCGATGTGCAATTGCGCATCGGAGAATGACGCCGTATCGGATACGACATGACGACACCCAATCCGTTCGACTCCACGACGATCCTCAAGGGTATTCGCCGCTGGGTCGAGATCGAGACCCCCACCGAAGCGCCCGAGCAGGTCAACAAGCTCGCCGACCTCGTCGCTGAAAGCTATCGCGGCCTGCCCGCCACCGTGGAGCGGATCGCCGGGCACTCCGGCTGCGGCGATCATCTGGTGGCGCGCTCGTCATGGGGGCAGGACGCACCGGGAATCCTGGTGCTGAGCCATCTCGATACGGTACATCCGCTTGGCTTCATCGAGCGGCTGCCGTTCCGGATCGCGGGCGACAGCGCTTTCGGCCCGGGCATCTACGACATGAAGGGCGGCGCCTATCTCGCTTATCACGCGTTTCGCCAGGCTTGCACTGACGGCGCGCGGCCGTCGCTCGGCATCACCCAGCTCTATGTCTCCGATGAAGAGATCGGCAGCCCGACGTCGCGCGCGTTGATCGAGGCCGAGGGACGGAAAGCGAAATATGTGCTGGTCACCGAACCGGCGCGCGACGGCGGCAAGATCGTGACGGGGCGCAAGGGCGTCGGGCGCTTTGAGGTTTTCATCAAGGGCGTGCCCTCGCATGCCGGCACCAGGCCCGAGGACGGCCGCAGCGCCATCCGCGAACTCGGCAATGTCATCCAGACGCTGGCGGCGATGAACGATCTGGCGCGCGGCATCACCGTCAATGTCGGCGTGGTCCGCGGCGGCACAAAGCCGAACGTGGTCGCGGAGGAGGCCTATGCCGAGGTCGATTTGCGCGTGCCGACCATTTCGGATTCCGACGAGCTCACGGCGAAAATCCTCAATCTGAAATCGCGCACCGAGGGCGTCACCGTCAAGGTGATCGGCGAGTTGAACCGTCCGCCTTACGAAAAGAGCAATGCCGGCGCCGCGCTCTACGAGCATGCCAGAACGATTGCGGCGGAGATCGGTTTCGATCTGGTCGATACGTCGACCGGCGGCGGCTCCGACGGCAATTTCACCGCGCCGCATACCGCAACGCTGGACGGACTCGGCGTCGACGGCCAGGGCGCGCATACCCATTACGAGCAGATGTACATCTCCTCGATCGAGCCGAGGGCGCGGCTGTTGTACCGGCTGTACCAGACGCTGCGATGATGACCGCACCGCGTGATACCGGCGACCGCGACGCGACGCCGGATGATGGCGGCGCGGCGCATGCGCATGGCTCGTTCTTCGGCCGCCGCAAGGGTCACAAGCTCCGTATTCATCAGGCCGACCTGATCGACAATCTACTGCCGCATCTGGCGCTCGATATCGCAACGCCCGCGCCGGCGCGTCTCGCCGATCTCTTCGAAGGCGAGATCGATGATGTCAGGCTCGAAATCGGATTTGGCGGCGGCGAGCATCTGATCGCGGAGGCGCAAGCCTTTCCGAATATCGGGTTCATCGGCTGCGAGCCCTATGTCAACGGCATGGCGAAGATCCTGACGCAGATCGAAGCCCACAACATCGGCAATATCAGGCTCTATGCCGGCGACGCCGCGGAATTGCTGGCCTGGGCTCCGCCGCGATCGCTGGCGCGGATCGATCTGATCCATCCCGATCCCTGGCCGAAGCGGCGGCACTGGAAGCGGCGCTTCGTGCAGGACGCTACCGTCAACGCAATGGCGCGCATCCTCAAAGCGGGCGGCGAATTCCGTTTCGTCAGCGACATCGACGATTATTGCGCGTGGACGCTGGCGCATCTGATGCGCAGCTCCGATTTTCTCTGGACCGCGGAGCGCGCCATCGATTGGCAAAAGCCGTGGGACGGCTACACCATGACGCGCTACGGCCGCAAAGCCGAGCGCGAGGGACGCGTGGCAGCGTATCTGCGGTTTCGGCGGGTGGGGTAGAGCCGTCTTTCCGGGCGATGCGCAGCATCGAACCTCAGATGCGCAATTGCGCATCGGGGAACCTCGAGATTCTCAGGTGCGCAATTGCGCACCATAGTTCGCGCTATCGCGCGCCCCGGAATAACGGGAGAGAGTCAGTCCTTTGCCTCGGCATGCTTTCTTTGCGGAGATTGCTTCGCTGCCCCCGCAATGAAGTGCAAGCCGATAAGGCCGGATTACCGCGTCTTCCAGAACGCGACGACACGCTGGGCGGTCGAGGGCATCAGGCGCACGTAGTTGATCCGCGCGCTTTCGATGTCGGCGGGGGACGCCGTCCGGTTTGGACCGAGCCGAAGCAGGATCAGCGCGCGCACAGTCGCCCATTCGATATCGATGGACTTCCCGGCGATCAGGATCGGATCGTAGCGATCGCCACTGATCAGGCGATCCAGGGTTTCGATCTTGACGCCAGTCATCGCCGACAGCGCGGCGATCGACTCCTCGTATTTGAAGGCCCTGGCAAAATTGAGCAATGCGCCTTCGCCGAGCATGCCTTCGCGGTGGAGCTTCAGCACCGTGCGCTGCGCCGGCATGAAGTCGCGCCGCTCCTCGCGTTCGGACAGGCCGGTGATGGCGGCCATCGCCTGCTGGATGTCGGCCTGCCGCTCGGGCTTGACGACCTGGAACAGGCGGCGGCGGATAACGTCGATGGAGCCGGAGAGCAGCTCCTTCAGATGCGTAGGTGACAGATCGTCGCGCTGGCCAAGCCTGATCGTCAGCACGCCATCCTGGCCGGCGCGCTTGATCAGCGTCGAATAGCTGTTCTCGGAGAAGGCTGCGCCCGCATTGCCGGCGGTGCGCCTGATGACGTCGCGTTCGCCGCGGGCGACAATGACGTCGGTGAGATCGGCTGAAAGCGTCGGCCGTTCCGCCATCGCCAGCAGATGGCCCTGGCCCTTCATCGACGCGATTTCGACCAGCATCTTTTCGTCGATGACCGGCGAGCGGCGCAGCAGCGGGCCTGCAATGGTAATCTCATCTTCGTGGGCAAGCTGGCCGACCAGACCACGCGGCGCGTTCGCCAGCAGCGACAGGCGCTCGGCCAGCTCGGCGCGCGCTTCAATCTCGGCATGCGGGACAAGACTGGTCAGGACACCGTCGAACAGATCGACATGGTCGGAGCGGAAGCTCGCCGCCCCCTGCAAGAAAAGCTCGCTGATGCGGCGCGCGGCATCGGCGCGGCGCTTGGGGTCGCCACGACTGACAATGTCGTCGAGTTCCGGGATCAGCGATGGTGAAATTATCATAAACCCACTCAAACCGGCCTGAATTGGCTGGTTTTCGGGAAATCTAGGCAGGGTTCGTGAATGAAGGGTTAGACTTTGCTCCCGCTCGCAAAGCTTGGCAAAATCGGACTTAACGGGATCCCGGGCCTTGTCGGATTGTGCAAAAACCGCTATATCCGCCCCAACTTATGGTTCTCATACGATCGCGTATTGAGAGTGGGCCCCCCGGGACCCGCTCTTTTTTATTACCTGAACGAGCCCGGCCCAGAAGGGCCTTAAAGGCGCGGTTCGGGGAACCGGCCGGACCGCCGGTGAAGGCCCGGCCTAAACCCATGCAAGTAAGACGCTTTTGACCCTGGACATGACCGATCCAACTGCTGGTTCCGCGGATGCCGAGTTGCTGGCCGAGCCCCGTCTCGTCGTCGAGCCGGGCGCCGCCGCGCGGGTATCGGCGGTGGCCGGACCGGTTTTGCAGGGAATGGGCTACCGGCTGGTCCGGATCAAGATTTCAGGCGAGGCCGGCTGCACCGTCCAGATCATGGCCGAGCGGCCTGATGGTACGATGCAGATCGAGGATTGCGAGGCGATCTCGCGGGCGCTGTCGCCGGTGCTCGACGTCGCCGATCCGATCGACCGCGCCTACCGGCTGGAGATATCCTCGCCGGGCATCGATCGACCGCTGGTGCGCCGCTCCGATTTCGAGCGCTACGCCGGTCATCTCGTGAAGGTCGAGATGGCTGTGGCCCATCAGGGCCGCAAGCGTTTCCGTGGTACGCTCGGCGGCGTCGAAGGCGATGCCGTGCGGTTACATCGGGATGACATACGCGCGGGCGAAGATGCCGACGTGCTGCTGGTGATGGAAGACATTTCCGATGCGCGACTGGTTTTGACCGACGAATTGATTGCGGAATCGATGCGGCGCGGCAAGGCCGCCGAGCGCGAATTGAAACAGAATCTCGGGCTGGCGCCGCCACCGCCGCCGCACGCCAAAAAAAGCGACCCGGCCAGGAGCAACAAGCCGAAGCCCAAGACCGGAAGCAAGACTGGCAAGAAGCTGGAGCCCAAAAAGCCCGAGCCGACCAATACCAAGAAACACCGCCTCGCCGCAGAAAGACTGCGCAGAGGCGACCTCGATCCTACCGAAGGAGACTAGGCTATGGCCGTCAGTGCCAACAAACTCGAACTGCTGCAGATCGCAGACGCGGTCGCCCGCGAAAAGTCGATCGACCGCGGGATCGTGATCGCTGCGATGGAAGACGCCATCGCCAAGGCGGCCCGCGCCCGTTACGGCAGCGAGACCGACGTTCACGCCGAGATCGACGCCAAGAAGGGTGAGCTGCGGCTGTCGCGCCACATGCTTGTCGTCGAGCAGGTCGAGAACTCCTCGAACCAGATTTCGCTGGCGGACGCGCAGCGCGCCAACCCTGGCGCCCAGGTCGGCGACACCATCGCCGACACCCTGCCGCCGCTGGAATATGGCCGCATCGCCGCGCAATCCGCCAAGCAGGTGATCGTGCAGAAGGTCCGCGAAGCTGAGCGCGACCGGCAATACCAGGAATTCAAGGACCGCATCGGCGATATCGTCAACGGCGTCGTCAAGCGCGTCGAATATGGCAGCGTGATCGTCGATCTCGGCCGCGGTGAAGCCATCATCCGCCGCGACGAAATGCTGCCGCGCGAGGTGTTCCGCAACGGCGACCGCGTCCGCGCCTACATCTTCGATGTACGCCGCGAAACCCGCGGACCGCAGATCTTCCTCTCCCGCACCCATCCGCAATTCATGGCCAAGCTGTTCGCGCAGGAAGTGCCGGAAATCTATGACGGCATCGTCGAGATCAAGGCAGTGGCCCGCGATCCCGGCTCGCGCGCGAAAATCGGCGTGATTTCGAGGGATTCCTCGGTGGATCCGGTCGGCGCCTGCGTCGGCATGCGCGGCTCGCGCGTGCAGGCCGTGGTGAACGAACTGCAGGGCGAGAAGATCGACATCATTCCGTGGTCGCCCGACATCGCTACCTTTGTCGTCAACGCACTGGCGCCCGCCGAAGTCGCCAAGGTCGTGATCGACGAGGACCGCGAGCGGATCGAGGTCGTTGTCCCCGACACCAACAACCAGCTCTCGCTGGCGATCGGCCGCCGCGGCCAGAACGTGCGGCTTGCCTCGCAACTGACCGGCTGGGACATCGACATCCTCACCGAGCAGGAAGAATCCGAGCGCCGCCAGGCCGATTTCGAAAACTCGACCCGCGTCTTCATGGAAGCGCTGAACGTCGACGAGGTCGTTGGCCAATTGCTGGCGTCGGAAGGCTTTACCTCGGTCGAGGAACTCGCGCTGGTCGACGCCAAGGAACTGGCGGGCATCGAAGGCTTTGACGAAGAAACCGCCAACGAGCTGCAGAGCCGGGCGAGAGAATACCTGGAACAGCTCGAAACGGAGCTGGAAAACAAGCGTAAGGAGCTCGGCGTGGATGATGCTTTGAAGACGGTGCCCGGCGTGACCTCGAAGATGCTGGTCAAGTTCGGCGAGAACGACATCAAGTCCGTCGAGGACCTGGCGGGCTGTGCGACCGACGATCTGGTCGGCTGGACCGAGCGCAAGGAAGGCGGCGAGCCGACCAAGTTCCCCGGCATTCTCGACGCCAACGAGATCTCGCGCGACGATGCCGAGCGCATGATCATGCAGGCCCGCGTCATCGCCGGCTGGATCACCGAGGCCGAACTCGCCAAGCAATCCGAGGCGGCCGAGACCACCGAAGACCAGACGGCGTAAATGCGGGTGTTCCGCAAAACCGAAAATCTTTTCTGCGCGCAGACCGTGCGCAGATGACCGGAGCCACTAAACAGGCATGCTCGCTTTGGCTGACCCCGATCTCGACCATGGGCCGCGGACCGACAAGTCCGCGACCATGCGGATGTGCGCGGTCAGTCGCGAGGTCCGCCCGATCGACGAGCTGATCCGGTTTGTGGTGGCCCCGTCGGGCGAAGTAATCCCCGATTTGAAGCGAAAATTGCCCGGCCGCGGTATGTGGGTCCAGGCCTCGCGCCGGACCGTTGCGGAAGCGGTGCGGCGTCACCAATTTAAGCGAGGGTTCAAGCGCGACGTTCGGGTTGCACCGACCCTTCCCGCCGATACCGAGGCCCTGCTGGAACGAAGCTGCACCGAGGCGCTGGCCATGGCGGCCAAGGCCGGGCAGGTCATTTCCGGCTTTGCCAAGGTCGAGGGCCTGCTCGAACAGGGCAGGGCCGGAGCCCTGATCCACGCTTCCGACGGCGCGGCCGACGGAATCCGCAAATTGGACGCTATCGCCGGGCAAAGGACCGGAAATATCGGCGAATCGCGGGGTTTACCGATCGTTACCGCTTTAACCTCGGCGCAATTGGATTTGGCACTGGGCCGGTCAAATGTGATACATGCTGCGCTGCTCGCGGGCCCGGCGAGCAAAACGTTCCTGTCGCGCTGCCAGATCCTGGTTCGATACCGGATGGACGACGACAAGACCGGGGATGGCGGCCAGAAATTCTGACGGACGAAGATTGGTTCCGAAGCCTTGCTTCAATGACTGTGCGGATGCGCACAACGTAACGAGATTAGGACTGCTGAATGGTTGATACCAAAACGCCTGGCGACAAGACTCTGAGTGTTCCGACCAAGACCTTGACGCTGAAGCCGCGGGTCGAGACGGGCACCGTGCGCCAGAGCTTCAGCCATGGCCGGACCAAGCAGGTCGTGGTCGAGAAGCGTGGCAAGCGCCGCGTCGGCGGCGACGCGCCCGCCACCGAAACGCATGCGCCCGAACCGGTCGCCGCCAAGCCGGCGCCCGCTGCAAAGGCCCCCCTCTCCCGCCCCGCGGCAGCGCCCGGCGCAGCACGAAGCGGCTCCGGCGTGGTGCTTCGGACGCTAACGGAAGACGAGCGTTCGGCGCGCGCGAGCGCGCTGGCCGACGCCAAGGTGCGCGAAGTCGAGGAACGGCGGCTGGCCGAGGAAGAAGCCAAGCGCCGCGCCAGCCGTGAAGGCATCGAACAGGCCGAACGCGAAGCCGCCGAAGCCCGCCGCAAGGCCGAGGAAGAACGGCACCGGCTGGAAGAGGAAGCCAAGCGCAAGGCCGAAGTCGAAGCCAAGAAGCGATTTGGCGAGGCCGAGGCCAAGACCGCAACGGCGGCGACGACACCGGCACCCGCTGCAGCCCGACCGGCCGCAGCCCGCCCGGCTGGCGCCCGTCCGGCTACCGCGGCGGTGCCACCCGCGCGCGCTCCCGGCGTTGCCGCCGACGGTTCCGACGAGGATGAAGGTCCGCGCCAGATCCGTCGCGGCCCCGGCGGCGCCGTCCGTGCCGTGACGCCTCCGAAGACGACCCACAAGCCGGGTCCGCAGAAGGAACGCGGCCGTCTGACGCTGGTCACCGCGCTCAATGCCGACGACGTGCGCGAGCGTTCGATCGCCTCGTTCCGCCGCCGCACCCAGCGCCTGAAGGGCCACGCCGCGAACGAGCCGAAGGAAAAGCTTATTCGTGAAGTGGTGATCCCGGAAGCGATCACGATCCAGGAACTCGCCAACCGCATGTCGGAACGCGCGGTCGACGTCATCCGCCTGCTGATGAAGCAGGGCGCGATGCACAAGATCACCGACGTGATCGACGCCGACACCGCGCAGTTGATCACCGAGGAAATGGGCCATTCCGTCAAGCGCGTCGCCGCGTCCGACGTCGAAGAGGGCCTGTTCGACGTCGTCGACGATTCCACCGATACCGAGCCGCGCTCGCCGGTCGTCACCGTGATGGGCCATGTCGACCACGGCAAGACCTCGCTGCTCGACGCGCTTCGCCACGCCAACGTGGTGTCGGGCGAAGCCGGCGGCATCACCCAGCATATCGGCGCCTATCAGGTGACCTCGCCGGAAAGCGGCAAGAAGATCACCTTCATCGATACGCCCGGCCACGCCGCGTTCACCGCGATGCGCGCGCGCGGCGCCAAGGTCACCGATATCGTGATCCTGGTGGTGGCGGCCGATGACGGCGTCATGCCGCAGACGGTGGAAGCGATCAACCACGCCAAGGCGGCGAAGGTTCCGATGATCGTCGCGATCAACAAGATCGACAAGCCCGACGCCAAGCCGGAACGTGTGCGCACCGAACTGCTGCAGCACGAGGTTCAGGTCGAATCGTTCGGCGGTGAAGTCGTCGACGTCGAGGTTTCCGCCAAGAACAAGACCAATCTCGACAAGCTGCTCGAGATGATCGCGCTGCAGGCCGAACTGCTCGACCTCAAGACCAACTCGGAACGCCCCGCAGAAGGCACCGTGATCGAAGCCAAGCTCGATCGCGGCCGCGGTCCGGTGGCGACCGTGCTGGTGCAGCGCGGCACGCTCAAGGTCGGCGACATCATCGTGGCCGGCGCCGAAATGGGCCGCGTCCGCGCGCTGATTTCGGACCAGGGCGAGAACCTCGACGAAGCCGGACCTTCGGTGCCGGTCGAAGTGCTGGGCTTCAACGGCCCGCCGGAAGCCGGCGACCGCCTCGCCGTGGTCGAGAACGAAGCCCGCGCCCGCCAGGTCACGAGCTATCGCGCCCACCAGAAGCGCGAGAACGCCGCCGCCTCGATTTCCGGCATGCGCGGCTCGCTCGAGCAGATGATGTCGCAGCTCAAGACCGCGGGCCGCAAGGAATTCCCGCTGATCGTGAAAGCCGACGTGCAGGGCTCGCTCGAAGCCATTCTGGGTTCGCTGGAGAAACTCGGCACCGACGAAGTCGCAGCCCGCATCCTGCATGCGGGCGTCGGCGGCATCTCCGAATCCGACGTCACGCTGGCGGAAGGTTTCAACGCCGCAATCATCGGCTTCTCGGTGCGCGCCAACAAGGAAGCCGCGGCGGCTGCCAAGCGCAACGGCATCGAAATCCGCTACTACAACATCATCTACGATCTCGTGGACGACATCAAAAAGGCGATGTCCGGCCTGCTCGCGCCGACGCTGCGCGAAACCATGCTGGGCAATGCGCAGATCCTGGAAGTGTTCAATATTTCCAAGGTCGGCAAGGTCGCCGGCTGCCGCGTCACCGACGGCACCGTGGAACGCGGCGCCAATGTGCGCCTGATCCGCGACAACGTCGTCGTGCACGAAGGCAAGCTTTCGACGCTGAAGCGTTTCAAGGATGAAGTGAAGGAAGTGCAGTCCGGCCAGGAATGCGGCATGGCGTTCGAAAATTACGGCGACATGCGTGTCGGCGACGTGATCGAGTGTTATCGCGTGGAGACCATCCAGCGCTCTCTGTAAGTCCAAGTCTTACGAAGAGCCTCGGATTTTATTGAAGTAAACCGTCATGCCCCGCCTTGTGCGCAATTGCGCACTGGGGCGGGGCATCCAGTAGTCAGCGCAATTAACTTCGGCCACGGAATGCTGGATCACCTGCCCATAAGGCGGGTGATGACGACAATTGGGATTTCCGACAATGCCTCGCCATCATACCAAGGGTTCCGCCCCCGGCGGCTCGCAACGGCAATTGCGCGTCGGCGAGACCGTGCGCCATGCCGTCGCCGATATTCTGTCGCAGGGTAACGTGCACGATCCCGACCTGGAGGGCCAAATCATCACCGTTCCCGAGGTGAGGATGTCGCCTGACCTGAAGCTTGCGACGATTTACGTGATGCCGCTCGGCGGCCGCGATACCGATGTCGTGCTCGCGGCGCTCGCGCGTAACAAAAAGTTTCTGCGCGGCGAGATCGCTCACCGCGTTAACCTGAAATTTGCCCCTGACCTTCGCTTTCGCGTCGACGAACGATTCGACGAAGCGGAACGGATCGAGAAATTACTGAGAACACCTGCGGTGCAAAGAGACCTCGCACCCGATTCGGACGACAAGTGATGATTATGCCCACCGCCAACGGCGGGATTGCGCAGCAAACTGCCGATTCGCAGGACACCGAAAAAAATATTTTTTCCAGTGAGTCGCATGGCGACGACCAAGGTCGCGCTAGCGACGACGAACGTCGCGCCGGCGGCGACGACAAGGGTCGCGCTGGCGACGGCGAGCGCCGCCTCGATGAAGGCCAGCGCCGCGGCAACAACGATCCACGCCACACCAAGCAGCCGCGCCAGAACAACCAGCCCCGCCGCGACAAGCGCGACGTTCATGGCTGGGTAATTCTCGACAAGCCGATCGGCATGACCTCGACGCACGCGGTTGCCGTGCTCAAGCGCCTGTTCCAGGCCAGGCGCGCCGGCCATGCCGGCACGCTCGATCCTTTGGCGTCCGGCGGCCTGCCGATCGCGCTCGGCGAGGCCACCAAGACGGTTCCCTTCGTGATGGATGGCCGCAAGCGCTACCGCTTCACGGTCGCCTGGGGCGAGGAGCGCGATACCGACGATACCGAGGGCCGGGCGACCCAGACCAGCGAGCTGCGGCCGTCCGCCGACGCGATCCGGGCCCTGCTGCCGCGCTTCACCGGCCTGATCGAGCAGATCCCGCCGCAATATTCCGCGATCAAGGTTCAGGGCGAACGCGCCTATGACCTGGCGCGGGACGGCGAAACCGTCGAATTGAAGCCCCGCCCGGTCGAGATTCACGAATTAACCCTTGTAGAACATGGAGATAACGGCCAGTCCGTGTTCGAGGCGGAGTGCGGCAAGGGCACCTATGTCCGGGCGCTGGCCCGCGATATCGGCCGGATTCTGGGCTGTTTCGGCCATATCTGCGCGTTGCGGCGGACTTTGGTCGGCCCATTCCGCGAGACGGACATGATTCCGCTGGAAGAGTTGGAGGCTTTATGCAATAGAGCCGCGTCTGGCGAGGGAAGCCTCGCCGACGCGCTTTTGCCCGTTGAGACCGCGCTGGACGACATCCCGGCACTGGCCGTCACACGGGCTGATGCGGCAAGGCTTCACAGGGGCCAGGCCGTTTTGTTGCGCGGACGGGATGCGCCCAATAGTAGCGGCACAGTCTATGTCACGGTGGCAGGCCGGCTTCTGGCCCTCGCCGAAATTGGCAATGGCGAACTCATCCCCAAGCGCGTGTTCAACCTGACCGGACTGACTGCCAGTCCCGGTCGCAGCAATGAGAGAGTTTGACGATGTCGATTACCGCCGAACGCAAAGCGGAAGTCATCAAGACGAATGCCAACAAAGCCGGCGACACCGGTTCGCCCGAGGTGCAGGTTGCGATCCTGTCGGAACGCATCAACAATCTCACGGGCCACTTCAAGAGCCACGTGAAGGACCATCATTCACGCCGCGGCCTTCTGAAGCTCGTGCAGACGCGCCGTTCCCTTCTCGACTACATCAAGAGGAAGGACGAGGCGCGCTACAAGGCGTTGCTCGAAAAGCATAACATTCGTCGTTGATTTGAGAGAGTACGCGCGCTGTCTGCGCGCGTTTTCGCATGATCTTCCGAACAAACGGACTCCGAATTTTTCGGGGACGATCATGCGCAAGGGCATCATCCGAAAATGGATCATGCCCGACAAACGTCCAGCAGCAATCCGGCCGCTGGACAGGGCAAGGTGCCCGTGACTGCCGAGAGGATGGACGCCATCCGAAAGATAAAGACCATGGCAGGATCGCCGAACGCTGATCTCGTATTGCGATCAGCGTCCCGCAATCTTGCGCATGGTCTTTGTGTTTTTGGGCGCCGCTCTCTCGTGAACCCATGAAAGAAACCACTATGTTCAATAAGCATTCCGTCGAGATCGACTGGGGTGGACGTCCCCTCAAGCTGGAAACCGGCAAGATCGCCCGTCAGGCCGACGGCGCCGTGCTCGCCACCTATGGCGAGACCATCGTCCTCGCCACCGTCGTCGCCGCCAAGACGCCGCGCGAAGGCGTCGATTTCCTGCCGCTGACCGTCGACTATCAGGAAAAGACCTACGCCGCGGGCCGCATTCCCGGCGGCTACTTCAAGCGCGAGGGCCGTCCGACCGAAAAGGAGACGCTGGTCTCCCGCTTGATCGACCGCCCGATCCGCCCCCTGTTCGTTGACGGCTGGCGCAATGAAACCCAGGTGATCGTGACGACGCTGTCGCACGACATGGAAAACGATCCTGATATCCTGGCGCTGGTCGCCTCCTCGGCGGCGCTGACGATATCCGGCGCTCCGTTCAAGGGCCCGATTGGCGCGGCCCGCGTCGGCTTCATCAACGACGAGTATGTGCTCAACCCGACGCTCGACGAAATGGTCGAGACCCAGCTCGACCTGGTCGTCGCCGGCACTGCGGATGCCGTGTTGATGGTGGAATCGGAAGCCAAAGAGCTCAACGAAGACATCATGCTCGGCGCCGTGATGTTCGGCCACCGCCACTTCCAGCCGGTGATCAAGGCGATCATCGAACTGGCCGAGAAAGCCGCCAAGGAGCCGCGCGAAGTCAAGGTCGTCGACGAAAGCGCGCTTGAAAAGGAAATGCTCGGCCTGATCGAGCAGGAGCTGCGCGCAGCCTACGCCATTCCGATCAAGCAGGACCGCTACGCCGCGGTCGGCAAGGCCAAGGAA
The DNA here is from genome assembly GCF_003062295.1 of Bradyrhizobium algeriense. Classification (GTDB taxonomy): domain Bacteria; phylum Pseudomonadota; class Alphaproteobacteria; order Rhizobiales; family Xanthobacteraceae; genus Bradyrhizobium; species Bradyrhizobium algeriense. Next base: position 789,955 of record NZ_PYCN01000001.1, read on the forward strand.
AAGGTGATGGCGCACTACTTCCCGGAAGGGCAGGAGCCGAAATACGACAAGCTGCGCATCGCCGCCGTGTTCAAGGAACTCGAATCCAAGATCGTTCGCTGGAACATCCTCGACACCGGCAAGCGCATCGACGGCCGCGACGCCAAGACGGTGCGCAACATCATCGCCGAAGTCGGCGTCTTGCCGCGCGCCCACGGTTCGGCGCTGTTCACCCGTGGTGAAACCCAGGCGATGGTCGTAACCACGCTCGGTACCGGCGAGGACGAGCAGTACATCGACGCGCTGTCGGGAACGTACAAAGAGACGTTCCTGCTGCACTACAACTTCCCTCCCTACTCGGTCGGTGAAACCGGACGCCTCGGCGGCACCAAGCGCCGCGAGATCGGCCACGGCAAGCTCGCCTGGCGTGCGATCCACCCCGTCCTGCCGCCGCACCACGAATTCCCCTACACGGTGCGCGTGGTCTCCGAGATCACCGAATCCAACGGCTCGTCGTCGATGGCCTCGGTGTGCGGCGCCTCGCTGGCGCTGATGGATGCGGGCGTTCCCTTGAAGCGGCCGACCGCGGGTATCGCGATGGGTCTCATTCTGGAAGGTTCGCGCTTTGCGGTTCTGTCCGACATCCTCGGCGACGAGGATCATCTCGGCGACATGGACTTCAAGGTGGCCGGCACCGACCAGGGCATCACCTCGCTGCAGATGGACATCAAGATCGAGGGCATCACCGAGGAGATCATGAAGGTCGCGCTCGGCCAGGCCAAGGACGGGCGTATCCACATCCTCGGCGAAATGTCCAAGGCGCTGACCAATGCCCGTGCCGAGCTCGGCGAATACGCGCCGCGCATCGAAACCTTCAAGATCGCCACCGACAAGATCCGTGAAGTGATCGGCACCGGCGGCAAGGTGATCCGCGAGATCGTCGAGAAGACCGGCGCCAAGGTCAACATCGAGGACGACGGCACCGTCAAGGTCGCCTCCAACGACGGCGAGGCGATGAAGGCCGCGATCAAGTGGATCAAGTCGATCGCCTCCGATCCGGAGATCGGCCAGATCTACGAAGGCACCGTGGTCAAGGTGATGGAGTTCGGCGCGTTCGTGAACTTCTTCGGCGCCAAGGACGGCCTGGTCCACATCAGCCAGCTCGCTTCGGCGCGCGTGCAGAAGACCTCCGACGTCGTCAAGGAAGGCGACAAGGTCAAGGTCAAGCTGCTCGGCTTCGACGACCGCGGCAAGACCCGGCTGTCGATGAAGGTGGTCGATCAGGCCACCGGCGAGGACCTCGAGGCCAAGCAGAAGGCTGAAGCGCCGCAGCGCGAAGCCGCCGGCGAGTAAGGTATCGCTGGAATGTGAACAAGGGGCGGCCGAAAGGCCGCCCTTTTTTGTTATCCGCCTGCGTTACATTGGGAGTATTGAGGCACCTGTGCGGTTCCGCCGCAGGGCGCGAGGACAGAAAACGAAACCCGATTCCGATAGTCACCCGTAGCTTGCCGCGCGCAGCGGCGTATGGCGTCCCGTTCACAGGTATCCAACCAATTGCCCACAGGTAAGGAGAAATCGATGTCATTCATATCCCGGCGCCAACTGATGTTTGCCGCAACCGGTGTCGCTGCCATGGCCGCGACCCCGCGCATCGTCTTCGCGCAGGCCGCGGCGCCCGCCCCCGCGCCTGCCGCCGCAACCGGCCCATTCACGCTGCCGCCGCTGACCTATCCGACCAATGCGTTCGAACCCCATATCGACGCCAAGACGATGGAAATCCATCACGGCAAGCACCACGCGGCCTATGTCGCCAACCTCAATAACGTCGCCAAGACCAATCCGCAGTTGGGAACGGCGAAGATAGAGGACGTGCTCGGTAATCTGAATGCGCTCGACGACAGCATCAAATTCACCGTCCGCAACAATCTCGGCGGCCACGCCAACCACACCATGTTCTGGGAGATCATGGGCCCGAACGGCGGCAAGCCGGAGGGCGAGGTGCTGGCCGCGATCGACAAGGATCTCGGCGGCATGGAAAAATTCCAGAGCGACTTCAATGCCGCCGGCGGACGTCAGTTCGGCTCGGGCTGGGTGTTCGTGACCGTGGCCAAAGACGGCAAGCTCGCGATCGAGACCCGCCCGAACCAGGACAACCCGATGATGGACGGCAAGCGCGCTTTGATGGGCAACGACGTCTGGGAGCACGCTTACTATCTGAACTACCAGAACCGCCGCGCCGATTATCTCAAGGCGTGGTGGAACACGGTGAACTGGGCCAAGATCGCCGAGCGCTATGCGGCGGCGAAGGCCGGCACGCTCGGCGCGTGATCGTATGCCATGTGAAAAGGGCGGCCTCTCGGCCGCCCTTTTTGTTTAGAGCATGACTTCGCGCAAACTGCGCGAGCTTTCTCGGATCAGGCGACCTCGAAACGATCGAGGTTCATCACCTTGGTCCATGCCGCCACGAAATCCCTGGCGAACTTCTCCTTCGAGTCCGTGCACGCATAGACTTCCGCGAACGCGCGGAGCTGCGCCTGCGAACCGAAGATGAGGTCGACGCGGGTACCGGTCCACTTGACCGCATTGGTCTTGCGGTCGCGGCCCTCATACGCGCCGTCGGAGCCGGCGGGCTGCCATTGCGTGCTCATATCGAGCAGGTTGACGAAGAAGTCGTTCGTCAGTGTGCCCGGTTTGCTCGTGAACACGCCGTGCTTGGATCCGCCGAAATTCGCGCCGAGCACGCGCAGGCCACCAACGAGAACCGTCATCTCGGGTCCCGTCAACCGCAGCAATTGCGCCCGGTCCACCAACGCCTCTTCAGGCTTCATGAACTGATGCTTCTTGCTGCTGACAAAGTTGCGGAAGCCGTCGGCACGCGGCTCGAGCGGCGCGAAGGATTCGACGTCGGTTTGATCCTGCGACGCATCCATGCGGCCCGGCGTGAAGGGCACCTTCACGTCTAGCCCGGCGTCCTTTGCGGCCTTTTCGACCGCAGCACTGCCGCCGAGAACGATCAGGTCGGCCAGCGAAACCTTCTTGCCGAACTCCTTCTGGATCGCTTCGAGCGTCGAGAGCACCGTCTTGAGCTCGGCCGGCTGGTTAACCTCCCAGTCCTTCTGCGGGCTGAGACGAATGCGCGCGCCGTTCGCGCCGCCGCGCTTGTCGGAGCCGCGGAACGTCGACGCCGACGCCCATGCGGTCGTGACAAGCTGGGAGACCGACAGGCCGGAGCCGAGAATCTTCGCCTTCAGCGCCGCGATATCAGCCTCGCCGATCAGCGGATGATCCACCGCCGGGATCGGGTCCTGCCAGATCAGCGTTTCCTTCGGCACCAGCGGGCCGAGGTAGCGCGCGATCGGGCCCATGTCGCGGTGCGTGAGCTTGAACCAGGCCCGCGCGAACGCGTCGGCGAACTGGTCCGGATGCTCGTAGAAGCGCCGCGAGATCTTCTCATAGGCCGGATCGAAGCGCAGCGACAGGTCGGTGGTCAGCATGGTCGGCACATGCTTCTTCGACTTGTCGTAGGCGTCCGGGATCGAGGCTTCCGCGCCTTTCGCCTTCCACTGCTTGGCCCCGGCCGGGCTCTGGGTCAGCTCCCATTCGTTTTCGAACAGGTTCTTGAAGAATAAATTGCTCCACTTGGTCGGCGTCTGCACCCAGGTGACTTCCGGGCCGCCGGTGATCGCGTCGGCGCCGACTCCCGTGCCATACTTGCTCTTCCAGCCGAGGCCCTGATCCTCCAGCGCACCGCTTTCCGGGTCCGGTCCCACCAGCGACGGATCGCCGGCGCCGTGGGTCTTGCCGAAGGAGTGGCCGCCGGCAATCAGGGCGACGGTTTCTTCGTCGTTCATCGCCATGCGGAAGAACGTTTCGCGGATGTCCTTGGCCGCCGCGAGCGGGTCCGGATTGCCGTTCGGCCCTTCCGGATTGACGTAGATGAGGCCCATCTGCACGGCGCCCAGGGGTTCGGCGAGCTGGCGTTCGCCGCTATAGCGTTCATCGCCGAGCCACGTGCCTTCAGGCCCCCAGAACAGCTCTTCGGGCTCCCAGACGTCGGCGCGGCCGCCGGCGAAGCCGAAGGTCTTGAAGCCCATCGATTCGAGGGCGACGTTGCCGGCGAGAATCATCAGGTCGGCCCACGAGAGTTTGCGGCCGTATTTCTGCTTGACCGGCCACAATAGCCGGCGCGCCTTGTCGAGGTTGGCGTTGTCAGGCCAGCTATTCAGCGGCGCGAAGCGCTGCTGACCCGCACCCGCACCGCCGCGGCCATCCGTGATGCGGTAGGTGCCCGCGCTGTGCCACGCCATGCGGATCATCAGGCCGCCATAGTGACCGAAATCGGCCGGCCACCATTCCTGCGATTCCGTCATCAAGGCGTGCAGGTCCTTGATCACGGCGTTGAGGTCGAGGGTCTTGAATTCCTTGGCGTAGTCGAACGCCTCGCCCATCGGATCGGACAGAGTGGAATTGCGGTGGAGAATCGAAACGTCCAGCGCGTCCGGCCACCAGTCGCGGTTCTTAGGTCCGCGCGAGCCCGTGAACGGGCATTTGGTTTGGTCATCCATGGTCGTCTCCTGGGGTGGTCCCTGTTCAGATTGGAGGCAATCTAAGCACGGCATCCCATCAGGTAAAGTTGATTTTAATGATCGAGCCGATAAGATGTTCTGATGATCCAGATGACGCTCAGACAGCTTCGCTACTTCGATGCGCTGGCACGTCACGGCCATTTCGGACGTGCGGCGGAGGCGTGTTCCATCTCGCAGCCGGCGCTGTCGATGCAGATCAAGGAAATGGAGGAAACCCTCGGCGGCGTGCTGCTGGAGCGAAGCGCGCGGCAGGTGACGCTGACGAAATTCGGCGAGGAGATCGTCCAGCGCGTCCGCGAGATCCTGCGATCGGTCGATGAACTCGGCGATTTTGCACGCGCGTCGCGGGACCGGCTCGCGGGCCGGCTGCGCATCGGCATGATCCCGACGATTGCACCCTATCTGCTGCCGAAGGTGATCGAAAACCTCGCGCGGATGCATCCGGAACTCGACATTCATGTCCGCGAGACGCTGACGCCGAGGCTGATCAAGGAGGTGGTCGAAGGCCGGCTGGATACGGCGATCGTGGCGCTGCCGGTATCCGAGCCTTCGCTGACCGAAGTCGTGTGTTTTTCTGAAAACTTCCTGCTGGTGCGGCCGGGCGAGGACGAGGGAACGCCGGTGCCGAGCCACGAGACGCTGCGCGAGATGCGCCTTTTGCTGCTCGAAGAGGGACATTGCTTCCGCGATCAGGCGCTGTCGTTCTGCAACATGCAGTCGCCGCCACGCGAAGTGCTGGACGCGAGCTCGCTGTCGACGCTCGTTCAAATGGTCGGCGCCGGCATCGGCGTCACCCTGATCCCGGAAATGGCGGTCACGGTGGAAACACGCTCAGCGACGGTCTCGGTCGCCCGCTTCAGGAATCCGCAGCCCTCGCGAACCATCGGCATGGTCTGGCGCAAGACGAGTCCGCTCGCCGCACAGCTCCAACAGATCTCCGAAGTGGTTTGTCTCGCAGCCGATGCGTTGCGCGAACAGCGCAAGGCGAAATCGCCATCGCGGAAATAAAAGGCCTGACGAGCCACGAGCCTCGGAGATACCGCCTTGTCACAAATCATCATCCGCCCTGCCTACGCATCCGAGTATGACCAGGTCGCCCGCGTCTGGATGGACAGTTAGGTCTCGACCGGGCTGGAAGACCCAGCGACTCCCTGCTGGAAAAATTGCGCGCGCGGGTCCCGATGGAAGTAGAAAAGGGCTGGAGCCTCTACGTCGCCGACGACAATGGAAGATTGGCGGCAATGCTGGCGATGCATCTGCCCGACCGCTATCTCGACCAACTATTCGTCGCGCCAGAATATCAGGGCAACAGTCTCGGCCGCCGCCTGCTCGCCTTCACGCGCGAACGTCTGCCGGATGAAATCTGGCTGCGCTGCGCGCGTGAGAACGAAAAGGCCTGGCGCTGGTACGAACGCGAAGGCTTTGTGTTCGAGAACGAGCAGGTCGAGCCGAAGATGGGCCGCATGATGAAGTATTATCGTTGGAGGAAATCGGCCTGAAAGCCATCGCTCGGCTTGCGGACGGCGCTCGCACGCTCTAGTTTGCGTGTTCTATCCCGTCAACCGTCATTGTTCAGGCCATGCTCCGTAGCTTCGCTGCTGCCGCCATCTTCGTGTTATGCTTCACGATAGCCGGATGGGCCCAATCTCCATCAGCGACGAGTGCCCCGGCGACATCGACGCCCGCCAGCTCAGTCGCAAAGAAGGCGGCGCCCAAGACAAAGCCAGCGGAAAGTGGATCGTGCCAGATCGGCGTCATTCCGATCGCCGGCAACCTGTTCCTCGTCGAGAAGTTCGGGCCCCTCACGTTCACAGACACCTATGAACGGGTGTCGGTCGATGGGTGGGCACTTGACGAGTTGGTGGTCTCGCGCGTTCGGGCCGCGGCACCCGGCATGTCGGTGCGGCGAATTCCCTTCACGAAAGAGGAACTCGCAAACTACCCAAGACCCGCTTTCCGCTTCCGCCGCGACGAGACCATCGAGAAATTCGCCAAGTATGTCGCCCGGGGAAGGAATTGCGAGCGTTACGTTCTCGTGCACAGGCATGGTGGCAGCCAGCGGGAATTCGGCATTGGTATTTCGAAGCACTACCTCGGCAGCAATGCGAACCTCTTCGCCATGATGTACATCCGCGTCTATGACGGACGAACCTTTCAATTGATCAATGAGGCGCCGGCATTGATGGAAGAGGACACGTACGCAAACCGTTTCAAATACCATCTCGGAGGCCCCTCCCGTCCGATCGATCTCGCGATGTTTCCGGAGAAGGCTGCCGATGCCGCCAAGAGCCCGGTGCTGCGCGACGGCGTACGGCAGATGCTGACGGTAAGCCTCGACAGGACCCTGCCCGGAATGCTTCGACCTCAGTCCCGTGAAGCGGCACGGTAGTTGACTTCCACGACCGGCCGGAGATCGCGTACCGATCGGCCGTGCGAAATAAGATTGACCAACATGTCGCCCGATAGCGGCCTGTCCAGCCCAGACGTAGTGCGTTGCCAATTCGCGGCCAACGCGCAAAACAAGGCACCTGTCATCTCACGACGATGAAAGGTTCCGCCCCATGATCAAGCTCTATTGGTCGCCGCGCTCGCGCTCGATCTCCGCGATCTGGCTGCTCGAAGAAACCGGGCTGCCTTACGAACGCGTGCTGACCGACATTTCGACCGGCGCGCAGAAGGCGCCGGAGTATCTAGCTATCAATCCGATGGGCAAGGTGCCGGGACTGAAGGATGGCGACGCCGCGCTCGGCGAAGCGGCCGCGATCTGCGCCTATATTGCCGACCGCTATCCCGAAACCAAGCTGGCGCCAGCCATCACCGATCCGCTGCGCGCAAGATATCTGCAGTGGCTGTTCTTTTCGCCAAGCTGCATCGAGCCGGCGCTGATCCAGCTCTTCACCAAGCTGGAGGTACCGGCAAGCACGGCGGCGTGGGGCAGCGCGACGCAAACCTTCGACGTGCTCGACGCCGCCCTGCAGAAGGGGCCGTGGATTCTCGGCGAGAAGTTTTCGGCCGCTGACATCATGCTCGGCTCCGGGTTGAACTTTGCGGTGCGGATGTTCAAGATGGTGCCGCCACGGCCGTCGTTCGACGCCTATATCGACCGCTGCACGGCGCGCCCGGCATTCCAGCGCGCGGAGAAGATTGCGGACAGGTGAGATAGATTTAAGCGTAGCCCGGATGGAGCTTGCTCAATCCGTGACGACGCGGGGGTCCACGTCCTCTGAGTAGTCGACGCCGTCGATGCCAAACCCGAACAGGCGAAGAAATTGGCTCCTGTATTCTGCAAGGTCCGCCAATTCGCCGAGCGTTTCCGTGGAGAGGAGGGGCCATCGTCGCAACACCTCCGCCTGAACTTCGGGCGAAAGCTCCCAGTCGTCGAGTCTGATGCGCTGCGCCTCGTCAACTTCGACACCCGTGCCAAGGCGCGTCCGGAACAGGCGATCGATCTGTTCGATGCATCCTTCGTGGAGCCCGAGTTGCTTCATGACCTTGAACAGCACCGTCCCATAGAGCGGCACCACCGGAATGGCCGAACTCGCCTGGGTGACCACGGCTTTCAGCGCCACCACACGGGCCGCGTCCTGGCCGAGCCGGCCCCGGATCGCTTCCGCCTTGCGGTCGAGATCGACCTTGGCGCGACCCAGAGTGCCATTCCAGTAGATCGGCCAGGTCAGTTCGCTGCCGATATAGGTGTAGTTGAGCGTCCGGAAGCCTGGCGCCAGGACGCCGGCATCCGCGAGCTGGTCGATCCAGCGCTTCCAGTCATCGCCGCCCATCACCGCCACCGTGGCGGTCGCTTCATCCTCACTTGCCGGCGTAATCGTCGTCTCGAAGACCTCGCCGGTTTCCGTGTTCAGGGTCTTGATCTCGACGGGAGCACCCAGCGGCTTGATCGCCGAGCGATAGGTCTGTCCCGTGTCCGGGTCGGTCCGGACGGGAGCGGCCATGCTGTAGACGAGCACGTCGAGCTGTCCGAACCGTTCGCGGACGCGGTCGATGAAGTCTTTCTTCATGCTGTCGGAGAAGGCGTCGCCCTCCAGCGTGAGGGGCGATCGTCCGACCTTCCGGGCCTCGATCTCGAATGCGCGGTTGTTGTACCAGCCGGCGCTGCCCGTTCTGCTTGCTGAAGGCTCGCGCTCCAGTGACACGCCGATGGTCTCTGCTCCCCCGGCGAAGGTCGCAACAATGCGGCTCGCGAGGCCGTACCCCGTTGAACATCCCAGCACGGCAACACGCTTTGGGCATTCCGGAATGGACCCCTGACGGAGAACATAAGCGATTTGGTCGCGGACGTTTCTGGCGCAGCCGACAGGATGTGCCGTCGTGCAGATGAAGCCTCGCACGCGCGGTTCGATAATCATGCCCACCCCATTCTGGATTGTTGCAAAGTCACCATCCGCTGCCTGCCGATCTCTCGCCGCGAGCGAGAAGAGGCAAGATGCGAAATCACGCATCCATCCGCTTGAACACCAGCGTGGCGTTGGTGCCGCCGAAGCCGAAGGAGTTCGACAGCACGGTGCCGAGCCTGGCGTTGTCGATGCGCTTGCGCACGATCGGCATGTCGGCAAACACCGGATCGAGCTCGGTGATGTTGGCGCTCTCGCACACAAAACCGTTGTTCATCATCAAAAGCGAATAGATCGCTTCCTGCACGCCGGTGGCGCCGAGCGAGTGCCCGGTCAGCGCCTTGGTCGCCGAGATCGGCGGGCACTTGTCGCCGGTGCCGAACACTTTTCGAATTGCCTCGATTTCCGGGGGATCGCCGGCCGGCGTCGAGGTGGCATGCGGGTTGATGTAATCGATCGGAGTTTTCACGGTTTCGAGCGCCATGCGCATGCAGCGCTCGGCGCCCTCGCCCGACGGCGCAACCATGTCGTAACCGTCCGATGTCGCGCCATAGCCGACCACTTCGGCGTAGATGCGCGCGCCGCGCGCCTTGGCATGTTCGAGCTCTTCCAGCACCACCACGCCGGCGCCGCCGGCGATGACGAAGCCGTCGCGGCTGATGTCGTAGGGACGCGAGGCGGTGGCGGGCGTGTCGTTGTACTTCGAGGACATCGCGCCCATGGCGTCGAACAAGACCGACAGCGACCAGTCGAGTTCCTCGCAGCCGCCGGCGAAGATCACATCCTGCTTGCCGATCTGGATCGTCTCATAGGCGTTGCCGATGCAATGGTTCGAGGTCGCGCAGGCCGACGAGATCGAATAGTTCACGCCCTTGATCTTGAACCAGGTCGCGAGCGTGGCGGATGCCGTCGACGACATCGCCTTCGGCACCGCGAACGGCCCGACGCGTTTGGGGCCCTTGCTTCGCGTGATGTCGGCCGCTTCCACGATGGTGCGCGCGGACGGCCCGCCCGAGCCCATGATGATGCCGGTGCGGACGTCGGAGACTTCCTCCGGCGAGAGGCCAGCGTCCTGGATTGCCTGCTCCATCGCGATGTGATTCCACGCCGCGCCCTCGCCGAGGAAGCGCATCGCGCGCCGGTCGACGACGTCGGCCGGATTGAGCGTCGGCGCGCCCTGCACCTGCGAACGGAAGCCCATCTCGGCGTATTTTTCCGCGCGCTTGATCCCGGATTTCGCTTCGTGAAGGCTCGCAAGCACTTCCTGGGTGTTGTTTCCGATGGACGAGACAATACCCATCCCCGTAATGACAACCCGCTTCATGATCGCCTCGCCCTGCCGTTTCCGTTTGTCCGTGAAGATATGTTGATTGCGTGATCGCGCCGCTCAGGCAAGCGCTGTGCCCTGCTTGAATAGCCCGACCTTCAGATCCTTGGCGCGATAGATAATCTCGCCGTCCATGGAAAGCCAGCCGTCGGCAACGCCGAGCACCAGCTTTGAACGCATCACGCGTTTCATGTCGATGTTGTACACAACCTTGCGAGCATTCGGCAGCACCTGGCCGGAGAACTTCAATTCCCCCAGCCCCAGCGCCCGGCCCCGTCCCTCGCCGCCGATCCAGCCCAGATAGAAGCCGACCATCTGCCACATCGCGTCCAGGCCGAGGCAGCCCGGCATGACCGGATCGTTCTTGAAATGGCAGCCGAAAAACCACAGGTCCGGCTTCACATCGAGTTCGGCCCGAATCAGGCCCTTGCCGAATTCCCCGCCCTTTTCGGTGATTTCGCTGATGCGGTCGAACATCAGCATCGGCGGCAGCGGCAGCTGCGCATTGCCCGGGCCGAACATCTCGCCGCGGCCGCAGGCCAGCAAGTCCTCGTATTCATAACCGCTGCGCCGTTCCAGCATGGTGTCCAGCCTCTCTTAGATGTCCCGATAGAGCGCTTTGAGCGAACCGGACCCGTTTCCCTACGGGAACGCTTGTTTCCCGCAAAATTGGCGCTACTTAGGGTGCTATCGGCATTAGCCTCTGCCGAAATCGCATATGTGGTCCGCGCGCTCTGTAACATAGGCACCGGGGCCCGGCAAAGCACCGGAACGCGCGAAAAAACCACGTTTACACGCTGGTTCCTCTTTAACCTTGGGCGGGTTCTAGTTGCGAAAAACTTGCATCTACCTGATTTCCTTTTATATTGGGCAAGATTATTGCCCAAGTTAGCGCGCGTGGTGCCCGAAGTGGACATGAACGACCAAGCTTCCCCCCTGAACGACGACGGCATCGATCCGGCCGCCCGGGCCGCCGGACATCAGCCGGCGTTGACCGGTTGTCCCTGGCACGACGTCAACGAAATGCTGCAGGCCGCCGGTCTCAGGCCGACCCGCCAGCGCATGGCGCTGGGCTGGTTGCTGTTCGGCAAGGGCGCCCGCCATCTGACCGCGGAAATGCTGTACGAGGAAGCGACGCTGGCGAAGGTTCCGGTGTCGCTGGCGACCGTCTACAACACGCTCAATCAGCTCACCGATGCGGGTCTGTTGCGCCAGGTCTCGGTCGACGGCACCAAGACCTATTTCGACACCAACGTCACCGCGCACCACCACTTCTATCTCGAGAACAACCACGAGCTGGTCGACATTCCCGATCCGCATCTGGTGCTGTCGAAGATGCCCGACGTGCCGGAAGGCTACGAAATCGCGCGCGTCGACATGGTCGTGCGCCTGCGCAAGAAGCGCTGATTCTCTCCGAACTACTGGTTGTCATTCCGGGGCACGCGAAGCGTGAACTATGGTGCGCAATTGCGCACCTGAGAATCTCGAGATTCCGGGTTCACGCTTCGCGTGCCCCGGAATGACGGTGCGCTTCACTCCACCTTCTCATCCGCATACACGCCCCACAGGCGCTGTTGCTCGATCCAGCCGTCAAAGCCGTTGCCGATCACGCGGCACCAGCCGTTGGCGCATTTCTTGACCTGGGCGACGACGCCGACCTGCAGGCGGGCCGCAACTGCGCTGGTCGGATCGGGACGGTCATAGAGCGACGCCAGCTCGTCCTTGGTCTTCATGGTGACGACCGCAGTGCGGCGGCCCGACAGTAGCGAATGATAGACCCAGCCCTCGGAGCCTTCCGAATCGCGCACGCGGCGCCAATTCTCGAACTCGGCGGTGATTTCGACCGGCAGGCCCGAGCGGGTATAGACCCAGGCGACATCGTTATCCTTGGTCGGACCGGCCCGGACATTCACATGGTCGGATTTGAGGCTGACATACCGCGGCACCGGCAGGCCGCTCGTGGTGATGGCCGAATCCTTGGCCGAAAACCCTGTGCTGACCGATGCCAAAAGCCAGCCCCCCGCCAGCACCGCCACCGAACAGAAACGCCCCAACGCCATTAACCCATCTCCTGTCGAGCTACCCGCAACTCGAATTCTTCGAGTTGAAACCGCCCGCTAACGCCCGAAAAACCCCAGACCCCTGTGCCCCGCTTTGGCCGCACCCCGGCTTGCTAACATCCGAGGGGTTCTTGTCTTGGCCCGGCCTTCTGATAGAGAGGACGGAACGCCAAGAACCAGAACGCCCGGATTTTCTGCCGAAAATCCAAGGCAAGTATTGGGGAACCCAAGGGACTTACCTCACGGAAACAGCCGGATACCGGGACCGCGTGGCCATCGCAGTGTCGAACAACCGGGTTAATGAGGTCTGAACGGCGGGCTCAAAGCCGTCCCTCATGAGAGCAGAGCATGTCGGTCAAGAAAAAACCTCTCGTCGTCGTCACCCGCAAGCTGCCGGACTCGATCGAGACCCGGATGCGCGAGCTGTTCGACGCCAGGTTGAATCTCGACGACACGCCGATGACGCCGGAACAGATCGCGGACGCGGCCCGCACCGCCGACGTGCTGGTGCCGACCGTCACCGACATGATCAGCGAGGCGATCCTCAAAGACCCCGACTGCAAGCTGCGCATGATCGCCAATTTCGGCAACGGCGTCGATAATATCGACGTCACTGCGGCGCATGCGCGCGGCATCACGGTGACCAACACGCCGAAAGTGCTGACCGAAGACACCGCCGACATGACCATGGCGCTGATCCTGGCGGTGCCGCGGCGATTGATCGAAGGCTCCACCATTCTGACCGAGGGCAAGAACTGGGAGGGATGGTCGCCGACCTGGATGCTCGGCCACCGAATCGGCGGCAAGCGGCTCGGCATCGTCGGCATGGGCCGCATCGGCCAGGCCGTGGCCCGCCGGGCGCGCGCCTTCGGTCTGCAGATCCACTATCACAACCGCCGTCCCGTGGCGCCTGTTATCGCCGAGGAGCTCGGCGCGACCTATTGGGAAAGCCTCGACCAGATGCTGGCGCGGATGGACATCATCTCGGTGAACTGTCCGCATACGCCGGCGACCTATCATCTGCTCTCGGCGCGGCGGCTGAAGCTGATCCGCAAGGACGCCTATATCGTCAACACCGCGCGCGGCGGGGTGATCGACGAGGACACGCTGATCAAGCTGATCGAAGCCGGCGACATCGGCGGCGCCGGCCTCGACGTCTACGAGCACGAGCCCGCGGTCAACCCAAAGCTGGTACGGCTGGCCAAGGCCGGCAAGGTGGCGCTGCTGCCGCATATGGGCTCGGCCACCATCGAAGGCCGCGTCGAGATGGGCGAGAAGGTGATCATCAACATCCGGACCTTTCTCGACAACCACAAGCCGCCGGACCGCGTGCTGCCCAGCATGCTGTGAGCGGGTGTCGCTGAGGCTCTTGTAGCCCGGATGGAGCGCAGCGAAATCCGGGATAACTTGATCGACAAGTCGCACTGCCCCGGATTGCACTTCGCTCCATCCGGGCTACAAGAAGCGGGCTACGGCATCATTTGTTCTTGCGCCGTTCCCGCTTTCGCCATTCCGCGACAAAGGCGACGAATGCGGCGAGCGCCGGCGGCGGTTGGCGGCGGCTAGGGTAATACAGGAATGGGCCCGGGAATGGGGCGCACCAATCGTCGAGCACGCTGACCAGCGCGCCCGACTTGATGCCGTACCGCACGTATCCCTCAAACGTCAGCCAGAAGCCTGTGCCGTCATGCACGGCGCGCAGCGCCAGGCCGAGATAGGTCGCGATCAGCTTGGCCGGCGGCGAAACCTTCACGACACGCCCCGCCTTCTCGAATTCCCAGTCCAGCATCGCGCCGCTGCCGAAGCGGGTGCGGATGCAGGAATGTTCCAGCAGATCCTTCGGATGTTTCGGGCTTCCATGCTGCGCGACGTATTCGCGCGAGGCCACCACCGCATAGCGCTGCGGCGCCCCGAGCGAGACCGCGATCATGTCCTGCGCCAGATGTTCGCCATAGCGCACGCCGGCGTCAAAACCTCCGGCCACGATATCGACGAACGAGCTCTCGCCGACGATCTCGAGATCGATTTTGGGATGGGCTGCAAGAAACGGCGCAACCATCGGCGCCAGCACCAGATCGATCGCCGGCGGCGGCGCATTGATGCGCAGACGCCCCGACGGCACGGCCCGCAAGCCGCGCACCAGATCAAGCGCCGCGCCGACATCCGACATCGCGGGGCCGACACGGGCCAGCAACAATTCACCGGCCTCGGTAAGCGCGACGCTGCGCGTGGTGCGGTTCATCAGGCGGACGCCGAGCCGCTCCTCCATGTCGCGCAGCCGTTGGCTGAAGCTCGATACGGAGACGCCCTGCTCGACCGCGGCGCGGCGAAAATTCCGGGTGCGCGCCACGGCGACGAAGGCATCGAGGTCGCGGAGGTCGAAATTCTTCATTGTTCGATATAATGAACAAGCTATTTATGATTGTCCAGCTTATCCGCGCGACCCAAATCCCTCATATCGGCCTCGTCACCACGGCGCGAATGCACGCCGCCGATTACGAGGAGAACCATCATGGAAAAGCGCAAACTCGGCACGACAGGTCCATCCGTCTCGGCCATCGGCCTCGGCTGCATGGGCATGTCGGACTTCTACGGCCCGGCTGACCGCAGCGAGAGCATTGCCACCCTCCACGCCGCGCTCGATGCCGGGATCACTTTGCTCGACACCGGCGATTTCTACGGCATGGGTCACAATGAGATGCTGATCCGCGAAGCGCTCACGGGGCGCAATCGCAACAATCTCCAGATCAGCGTCAAGTTCGGTGCGCTGCGCGACCCCAACAAGGGCTTTCTCGGCTACGACAGCCGCCCAGCCGCGATCAGGAATTTTGTCGCTTATTCGCTGCAACGGCTCGGCGTCGACACCATCGACATCTATCGGCCCGCACGGCTCGATCCCGATGTGCCGATCGAAGAGAGCGTTGGCGCGATGGCCGACATGGTGAAGGCCGGCTGGATCAAGCATATCGGGCTTTCCGAGGTCGGCTCCGACACCATTCGCAGGGCGCACGCGGTGCATCCGATCGTCGACCTGCAGATCGAATACTCGCTCGTCGCGCGCGGGATCGAGAGTGACATTCTCAAGACCTGCCGCGAGCTCGGAATCAGCATCACCGCCTACGGCGTATTGGCGCGCGGACTGATCAGTGGACACTGGTCGAAGGAACGCTCTGCTGTGCAGGATTTTCGTCAGATGAGCCCGCGCTTCCAGGGCTCCAATCTCGACGCCAATCTCGCGCTGGTGGATTCCCTGCGCTCCATTGCAGCCGAGGTTGGTGCGTCACCGGCGCAGGTCGCCATAGCCTGGGTCGCAGCGCAGGGCAACGACATCGTACCGCTGGTCGGCGCACGTCGCCGCGACCGCCTTTCCGAGGCGCTCGGAGCACTCGATGTGAAATTGACGGACGCGCAACTTGCCGCGCTCGCCAAGGCCTTCCCGCCGGGCGCCGCCGCTGGCGCTCGATATCCCGAGGCGCAGCTCGCGCATATGGATAGCGAGAAGCGTTGAATACTACGCCGCGTGCCCGCTCAGATCGGTGATGACAGGCGTATCGCCGTTGAGCGGGTTTTGCGGATCGCGCGTGTAGCGCAACGTCTCGAACCGCATCGCGCGCGCGTCCACCATCACCAGCCGGCCGACCAGGCTTTCGCCGAAGCCGACGATTTCGCGGATCGCCTCCAGCGCCATCATCGATCCCAGCATGCCCGCCAGCGCCCCCATGACGCCGGCCTCCGCGCAGGCCGGCACGGTGCCGGGCGGCGGCGGTTCGGGAAACAGGCAGCGATAGGTCGGATTGAACTCGCCCTGCTCGTTGCGCTCATGGGCGCGGATCGTGGTCAGCGATCCGTCGAACATCCCCAGCGCCGCCGTGATCAGCGGCTTGCCGGCAAAGAAGCAGGCATCGGACACGAGATAGCGCGTTTCGAAATTGTCGGAGCCGTCGAGCACGAGATCGTAGCCGCCGATCAGCGACATCACGTTCTTTGCATCGAGACGCACCGCATGCGCCTCGAAATGAACATGCGGATTGAGCGCGTGTATCACTTCGGCGGCGCTGTCGACCTTGCGCCGTCCGATGTCGGGCGTGGTGTGGATAACCTGGCGCTGCAGATTGGACAGCGAGACGATGTCGTCATCAACAGCACCGAGCGTGCCGACCCCGGCGGCCGCCAGATACATCAAGACCGGCGCGCCAAGGCCGCCGGCGCCGATCACCAGCACGGACGCCTCTTTCAGCGCGGCTTGCCCCGGGCCACCGACTTCGCGCAGCACGATATGGCGGGCGTAACGTTCGAGTTCGTCGGCTGTCAGCATGGTCGCACTACCTCAATCAATCTCCTGAACCGGGACGCGGTTGGTGCCGACTAAGCAGATGTGCTTAATTGGCGGGACGTCAATGACGCGCTTCCCTATTCCCCTCCGGCATTCTCCTGGATTTGTCATGAGATCGGTGCTTTCGGCAACATTGATGATCGCGGCCTTAGGTTTTGCGGCCTCGGACGCGTGGGCGCAGATGACGCCACCCGCTGCGGCCGGCGCCAAGGCGAAACCGGTCACCACGATACCGATCCGCCCCGCGCTGCAGAAGCCGGAGGACACGGCCACCGCGATGGGCCAGGCCGAGCGCCTGGCGCTGCAGTCGGACCTTGCCTGGGTCGGGCAATATAACGGCGCCATCACGGGCGACGTCAGCGAGCGCATGGTCAATGCGATCAAGGAATTCCAGAAATCCCGCGGCGGTAAACAAACCGGCGTGCTCAATCCGCAGGAGCGCGGCATTCTTGCCGACACCGCCAAGAAAAAGCAGGAGAGCGTCGGCTGGAAGATCCAGACCGATCCCGGTACCGGCGTGCGGCTCGGCATCCCCACCAAACTGGTGCCGCAGCAAGCCAGCGACGCCAACGGCACCAGATGGACGTCGCCGACCGGCACGATCCAGATTCAACTGGCGCGGCGCAAGGAAGCCGGCCCCGTTACGGCAAAGCTCGCCGAGCGCGAGAAGAAGGAGCCGGGGCGCAGCATTGACTACACCGTGGTCAAGCCGGACTTTTTCGTGCTGTCCGGCCTGCAGGGCCTGAAGAAATTCTATCTCCGCGGCACCTTCAAGGGCGACGAGGTCCGCATCCTCACCATCCTCTACGATCAGGCGACCGAAAATACCGTGGAGCCGGTCGTGATCGCGATGTCGAGCGCGTTCAATGCGTTTCCGGCGGCTGCTCAAATAGCCGGGCCTCCACCACGCAAGACGGTGGAGTACGGCACCGGCGTCGTCGTCGGTGACGACGGCGCGATCATCGCCGACCGCCAGATCACCGATGGCTGCCTCACGGTCGCGATCGCAGGCTTCGGCAATGCCGATCGCGTCGCCGAGGACAAGGAGCACGATCTCGCGCTGCTGCGCATCTATGGCGCGCGCGGGCTGAAAGCGCTCAACCTCGCCAACACCGCCACCAAGACCGCGCTCGACCTCACAGGTATTGCCGATCCGCAGAACCAGGGCGGCGGGGCTGCGGTGACCAGCGTCAAGGCTGCGGTGGCTCTGCTCGGCGGCGGCAGCGATATCGCGCTGGCACCCGCGCCGACGCTCGGCTTTTCCGGCGCGCCCGCGCAGGATGGCGACGGCAGGTTTGCCGGCATCGCGCTGCTGAAGCCGGTTCAGGTAGCGGGGCCCACCAACGGCGTACCCGCGGCGCAGGCGGTGCTGGTGACCGCCGACACGGTGCGCGATTTCCTCCAGGCCAATGGCGTGAATGTGGCCAGCGGATCGGGCGATGCGAAGGCGTCGGTGGTCCGCGTGATCTGCGTGAGGAAGTAGCCCGCGCTCGTGTCCCGGACGCGGTGCAGCGCTTCTTCAGCGATGCACCGCCATAGCGCATCGCAGACGCGCGTAAACGCGCTTATGGTGCTGCGCTGCGTCCGGGCACGAGAGAATCAAGCCGCCTTGATGTTGCTGAGGAAGGCTTCGACCTCGCCGCGCATCGTCTCGGACTGTATTGCCGCCGGCCGCCAGCATTTCCGCGCCCGCATTCGATGCCAGCGGATGATTGCTGACCACCATGCCGCGGCTGCCCGATGCCGGCTTTTTCGGCATTGAAAATCGGTGGCTGCGCGATCCCGCCAATGACCCGTCATGCTGTTTTCCCGTTTCTTGTTGTAGTTTTCATCGGGCGCAAATGCACCGCCCGGCAGTATTTGCCCGGATGACCACAATTCCAGAATCGGGCATCATTGCAAGGTGACTGATTCGGACTACCGCGATCCCCTGACCTTTGGATCGGGCTGGGCAGGTCTGAACGAGCGCGTAACTCGGCGTCGCAGAATGCGGCGCAGCTCGTGTGGCGCAACCCAAATACCTGAAAGCCATCCAGAGGACCTGAAATGCAGACGATCGTATTGGCCACCCAGAAGGGCGGCTCTGGGAAAAGCACGCTTGCCATCGGCCTTGCACTTGCCGCCATCCGGGCCGGGCATAATGTCCGCCTGATCGAGACGGACCCGCAGGGCACCGTTTCGAACTGGAAGCGGCGCCGTCCCTATGCTGCGCCGATCATCGAGCCGATCTACGCCGCGCGGGAGGTCGAACAGCGCCTGCAATCACTCGCGCACGACGGCGTGACGGTGACGATCGTGGATACCGCCGGGGGCGAAAGTGCCGCGACCAATTCGGCGATTCGTTATTCCGACTTCTGCTTGATTCCGACGCGACCGAGCATCGCCGACATAGAGGCGACCGCCGCGACGCTCCGCGTTATCAGGGCCTGGCACAAGCCGTTCGCCTACGTCCTGAACCAGACCCCGATCCGGGCCGCGGCACGCCTCGCCGGTGCGGAAAATGCGTTGGGCAACGAGGCCGCGCTCGACGTCGCCGATATCGTTGCCAGACCCCTTATCGTGATGCGCAACGATCACCAGGACGCGCTGAGCGCCGGCCTCGCCGTCTGCGAACATGCACCGGGCGGCAAATCCGCGGAGGAAATGCGCGCCCTCTGGCAGTGGACCGAATCGCGGCTGGGCAATGCGGTTGCGGCTACTGACGAACCGATCATCGAGGAGTTCGTGGAAATACCCGCAATTATTCCTAAATGGGCTGCGCTCCCGTCTTTCGACGCCGGCAGCGCACTCTTCCTGAGAACCCCCGCTCGCGTCTGACATCACGCTTCGCGCAAGGTAAATGCGCAAGGCGAACGCGGAAGCAATCCAGACCACCAGCCCCGCTGGATTGCTTCGCTTCGCTATGGATTTCGGCGCAACCAGTTTTCCCGCGTGACGCGCCATTTTTCCGCGCGCGTCTGACCGCTGTGATGGGCAAGTTCGATATAGCCGAGGAATTCGGCGCCGGTCTTTTGCTTGACCCGGCGTGACGCCTCATTGGTAACCGCGTTACAGGCGTAGAAGACATCGACATCCAGCACGCGGAAGGCAAAATCGTTCACCGCCGAGACGGCTTCGCTCATCAAGCCCTGATTCCAGTAGCGCTCCGCGAGCCAAAATCCCCGGTCGCCCTTCGCATTGCCGGACCAGGGACGAAAGCGGATATTGCCGATGGCTTCGCCGTCCCCGCCACGCAGCACCAGCATCCAGTTATAGATCACTTCCCCCGCAGCGGCTCTTTCCAGTTCCTGCGCGATGAACGTCTCCGCGCCGTCTTCCGGATATGGCCAGGGGACAACCGATGCGAGATGCTGGATGATGTTCCAGTTGTTGAAATGGCGCTGGATCGCCGGCGCATCCGACAGCGCGAGCGGTCGCAAAATCAGTCGCCCCGTATGGAGCGTCGGCGTGATGGTCATTTTTGGCATTTCGGGCACCAAAACGTTGAGCGGCCATTCTGAACGAAGCGTCGTACGATCCCGCCGCAGCCTTTAGTTTGGCATTTCTCGCCCTCGCGGTCATAGACCTGGAACGAGTGCTGGAAATAGCCGAGCTCGCCCGAGGTCAGGCGATGATCGCTGATCGAGGAACCACCGGCCTTGATCGCCTGATTCAGCACGGAATGAATCGCGCCCACCAGCCGCGCGGCGTGATCGGTCGGCTCAGCCTTCTTCGTCGCAAGCGTCGCCGCCAGCCGGCGCGGCGACAGCTGCGACCGGTACAGCGCCTCGCAGACATAGATATTGCCGAGCCCCGCGACCACGCGCTGGTCAAGCAGCGCGGCCTTCAGGCTGGTCTTCTTGTTGAAGCATGAGCGCGCCAGCATCACGGCGTCGAACTCGTTGCCGAGCGGCTCCGGACCGAGGCCCTTCAACAGCGGCTCGTCCTCCAGGGCGTTGCGGGCGATGATCTTCATGTAGCCGAAGCGGCGCGGATCGTTGAACACGACGGAAGCCCCCGATGACATGTGAAACACGACATGGTCGTGCGCGCGGTCCTCGCTGCGCGGATGGTGGAATTGGCCCGGCGCGTCGTTATGGCCGCCTTCCAGCACCCGGAACGATCCGGACATGCCGAGATGCATCAAAAGCACGTCGCCGGAGCCGAGATCCGCCATCAGGTATTTGGCGCGGCGGCCGAGGCCGGTCACGGTCTGACCCTCCAGCCGAGCGATAAAATCTTTTTGAAAGGGAAACCGCAAATCCTTGCGGCGGGCCTCGGCTTTCACGATTTTCGACCCCTCCATGGCGGGCTGCAGGCCGCGGCGGACGGTCTCAACTTCAGGCAATTCAGGCATGCAGGCATTCACCTTATGGAGGTGACGTGATAGCGCCATTGCGGCCGCCGCGCTATGGTCGGCAGACTACTCCTCGTCATTGCGAGGAGCGAAGCGACGAAGCAATCCATCTATCCCCGGGCGGAGAGGTGGATTGCTTCGCGGAGCCTGTCATCCGGCGGCGCTCCGCGCCGACCGGGTGGCTCGCAATGACGGGAAAAAGCAGGGCCGAAGAATGAACCAGCCGGACCAAACCACCCATTTTGGCTTCAGGGACGTGCCCCTGGGGGACAAGCAGACGCTGGTGAACGACGTATTTCACAGCGTGGCCTCCCGTTACGACCTGATGAACGATCTGATGTCGGGAGGCCTGCACCGGGTCTGGAAGGACATCACGATCAATGCGCTGAACCCGCCGAAAAACGATGCGCCGTTCGCATTGCTCGACGTCGCCGGCGGCACCGGCGACATCGCCTTCCGCGCGGCGGAGGCGGCAGGCCTGGGCTTCCATGCCACCGTCTGCGACATCAATACCGATATGCTTGGGGTTGGCCGCAACCGCGCGCTGGCGCGCCATCTCGACCAGCAGGTTTCGTTTGTCGAGGGCAATGCCGAGACGCTGGCGTTTCCGAACCGTTCTTTCGACGCCTACACCATCGCGTTCGGCATTCGCAACGTGCCGCGGATCGATGCCGCGCTGCGCGAGGCCTATCGCGTGCTGCGGCCCGGCAGCCGGTTCCTGTGCCTGGAATTCTCCACCGTCGACGTCCCCGGGCTCGACCGGCTCTACGACTTCTTTTCGTTCAACGTCATCCCGCCGCTCGGCCGCGCCGTGACGGGTGATGCCGAGTCCTATCAGTACCTCGTCGAATCGATCCGGAAATTCCCCCGGCCCAATCAATTTGCCGAGATGATCCGCGACGCTGGCTTTGCGCGGGTGAAGTGGGAAAGCCTCTCCGGCGGCATCGTGGCGTTGCATTCGGGCTGGCGTTTGTGATTTCTGCCGCGACCCACATCGCGCGGCTCGTCCGCGCCGCTTACGTGTTCGCGCGCGAAGGCGTGTTCGGCGTCGTTGACCCAAGTCTGGTGCCGCCACCCGGACAGCTCGCGCTGCGGCTGGCGCGGCTGATCGAACGGCCCGGCGCCAAATCCGGCCCGCGTTTGTCGCGCGCACTGACGCGGCTTGGACCGGCCTATCTCAAGCTCGGGCAATTTCTGGCGACGCGGCCCGACGTCGTCGGCGTCGCCATGGCGCGCGATCTGGAAGCCCTGCAGGACCGGCTGCCGCCGTTTTCGCAGGCCGAAGCCGAGGCCGTGATCGCCGCGTCGCTGGAACGCCCGCTGGCTAAGGCGTTTGTCAGCCTCGGGCCGCCGGTTGCCGCCGCCTCGATCGCCCAGGTGCATCGCGCCGAGGTCGAGCGCGATGGCGTCCGCAAGCCGGTCGCCGTCAAGGTGCTCCGGCCCAATGTCGGCTCGCGTTTTCGCCGTGATCTCTCCGATTTTTTCTTTGTCGCGCACAATGCGGAAGCGCATTCGGCCGAGGCGCGGCGGCTGCGGCTGATCGAGGTCATCAACACGATGTCGCGCTCGGTCGCGATAGAGATGGACCTGCGGCTTGAGGCGGCCGCCTTGTCCGAGATGGCGGAGAACACAAGCGACGATCCGGATTTCCGGGTGCCGACCGTCGATTGGGACCGCACCACCCACAACGTGCTGACGATGGAATGGATCGACGGCATCGCGCTCAACGACCACGCGCGCCTCGCGCAGTCGCATATCGACCTGCCCGATCTCGGGCGCAAAGTGATCCAGAGTTTCCTGCGCCATGCGCTGCGCGACGGCTTCTTCCATGCCGACATGCATCCCGGCAATCTGTTCCTCGACGATACCGGCCGGCTGGTGGCGGTCGATTTCGGCATCATGGGCCGGCTCGGCATGAAGGAGCGGCGCTTCCTCGCTGAAATTCTGCTCGGATTCATCACGCGCGACTACCGCCGCGTCGCGGAGGTGCATTTCGAGGCCGGCTACGTGCCGGGGCACCATTCGGTCGAAAATTTCGCGCAAGCCATCCGCGCCATCGGCGAGCCGATCCATAACCGCACCGCCGAAGAAATCTCGATGGCAAAGCTGCTGACGCTTCTCCTCGAAGTCACCGGCCTGTTCGACATGCAGACCCGGCCCGAGCTGATCCTGCTGCAGAAGACCATGGTGGTGGTCGAGGGGGTGGCGCGGGGGTTCGATCCAAAGCTCGACATCTGGAAGGTCGCCGATCCCGTGGTGCGCGAATGGATCGAGCGCAATCTCGGTCCGCTCGGGCGGATTCAGGGCGCGATGTCCGGCGCGGGCGAACTCGGCCGGGTGGCGGCGGGCCTGCCTGCGATCGCCTCGCGGGCGGTTGCCGTGCTCGAAAACATGGAGAGGATGACCCGGGAGGGCATGACGCTGTCGCCGGAGACGATCGCGGCGATGGGCCGGGCCGAGGGCCGCAAGAGCCGCTGGCGGACGGTGGCGCTCTGGATCATCGCGGCCACCTTTATCGGAATTCTGGTTGCCATCCGGCAGTTATGATTGCAATGCTATCATAATGTGATAGCATTGATTGCAGATCATTCCGGAGGCCGCCATGGCCAGCCTCACCATCCGAAAACTCGACGAGACCGTCAAAACCTATCTGCGTCTCCGGTCGGCCGGGAATGGCCGCTCCGTCGAAGAGGAAGTCCGGGTCATCCTTGGCGAGCTGATACAGGGGCGCCCCGAACTACCGGGCGCAACCTCCTCGCCTCCATCCGTTGACAGCCCCGCACAGGCCCTGCGGCCCGTCAGCACCAGCGGTGAACGGAATGTCACCCTGATCATCGGCGGCGGCATCGCCGCCTATAAGGCGCTGGACCTGATCCGGCGGCTGAAGGAGCGGCACATCGGCGTCCGCTGCGTGCTGACCAAGGCCGCGCGGCAATTCGTCACCCCGCTTTCCGCCAGCGCGCTGTCGAACGAGCGTGTCTATACCGACCTGTTCGACGCCGAGAGCGAGTTCGACGCCGGTCACATCCGCCTCGCGCGCGAATGCGATCTGATCGTGGTGGCGCCGGCAACCGCCGACCTGATGGCGAAGATGGCGCAGGGCCATGCCGACGATCTTGCGAGCGCGATCCTGCTGGCGGCGAACCGCCCGATCCTGCTGGCGCCTGCCATGAACCCCCTGATGTGGAACAACGCCGCCACCCGCCGCAATGTGCTGCAGCTTCGGCGCGATGGCGTCCACATGATCGGCCCCAACGCCGGCGAGATGGCTGAAGCCGGCGAAGCCGGCGTCGGGCGGATGTCGGAGGCGATCGAAATCGCTGCCGCTGCCGTCGACATCCTGCGTCCGCCACGACCGCGGCCGCTCGCAGGCAAGCGCGTGCTGATCACGGCGGGACCGACGCATGAGGCGATCGATCCCGTGCGCTATATCGCCAACCGCTCCTCCGGCAAGCAGGGTTTTGCCATCGCCGCCGCGGCGCAGGCCGCAGGCGCCGACGTCACGCTGGTTTCCGGGCCGGTCGAATTGCGCGATCCTGCGGGTGTCACGGTGATCCGGGTGGAATCGGCGCGCGACATGCTGCACCGGGTGGAGGCCGCCTTACCGGCCGATATCGCGATCTTCGCCGCCGCCGTGGCCGACTGGCGCGTCGCCAACGAAGGCGAGCAGAAGCTGAAAAAGACCTCCGCCGGCATGCCGCCGCTGCAACTGGTCGAAAACCCCGACATTCTCGCGACGATCTCGAAGCTGACAGACAAGCGTCCGCCGCTGGTGATCGGGTTCGCGGCCGAGACCGAGCATCTGATCGACAACGCCAAGGCCAAGATCGCGCGCAAGGGCTGCGACTGGATCGTCGCCAACGACGTCTCGCCCGCCACCGGCGTGATGGGCGGCGACCGCAACACCGTTCACCTGCTGACGCGCGACGGTGACGACATCAAGGTGGACTCCTGGCCGGTGATGACCAAAGAACAGGTCGCGACCGAACTGGTGGCAACCTTAGCCAAGACGTTGGGAAAGACTTCATGAGCGCACCGGTGAAAGTCGACATCCGCCAATTGCCACACGCCGAAGGTCTCGCGCTGCCGGCCTATCAGAGCGCGGATGCCGCCGGGCTTGATCTGCTTGCAGCGGTGCCGGCGGAGACGCCCTTGATCCTGCCTCCGGGCAAATACGCGATGGTGCCGACCGGGCTCACGATCGCGCTGCCCTCAGGCTATGAGGCGCAGGTGCGGCCACGCTCCGGGCTTGCCGCCAAGCATGGCGTCACGGTGCTGAATTCGCCGGGCACAGTGGATGCGGATTATCGCGGTGAGATCAACGTCCTCTTGATCAACCATGGCGATGTGCCGTTTCTGATCCGGCGTGGCGAGCGGATTGCGCAGATGGTGATCGCGCCAGTCGTGCAGGCGGAACTGGTTCCGGCGGTGTCGCTTTCAACAACCGATCGCGGCAGTGGCGGTTTCGGCTCGACGGGACGTTGAATCGGCTAGCAAAAACTGCTCTCAACGGTAATCCGCTGAATTTTTCACAGCCATATTTGCGTTCACGGTCTGGACTCTTACCGCTCGACTCCCGAAGGAGATACTCTCGACCCGATTCGTGCGTAGCGCGACCAGCAAAAGTGGGGTCCGGTTTTGCGTCCGGGCGCGCTCATTCCTATTGTCGGCGTATAATCTCAACGCCAAACCGCTTACACCTTGGCGGATCATGCGCTGGGGGTAGCGCCGGGTCTGCTGTCGTGCGTTTTTTGGGGCAAATAATGTCGGGCGTAGTCGCGGCAATGCGTCGAACCCTGCTGTCGTGCACCTCACTGGCGCGCCACGGCGTGATTGCGCTCGCCACCGCCCTCTCCGCTTCGCCGGAACCCGCATGGGCCTCGGATTTGACCATCCCGCAGGTGATTTCCGCCCTGTTCGACCTCAATCACCAGGAATTTGCGGCACTGACGACGGCGCTGTCGCTGCTTGGCTTTACCGTGGTGGCTGCGATCCTGCTGATGCGCACGCGCATTCGCGCCAGCCGAGTGGAACTCAGCCTGCGTTCCGACATCGCCGACCTGCAGGTGCAAGCCGACCGGCTGCGTGCGCTGTTGTTTGCCGAGCCCCAGATCCTGATCGCCTGGGCCGCGGGCGACAACCGGCCCCAGATCAGTGGCGACAGCTCGCTTCTGATTTCGCAGGACGCGATGTCGAATTCACCGCAGCGCATCCTCGCCTTTGGAACCTGGCTGCCACCGGAACCGGCGCTGCAGATGGACCATGCGGTCGACGCGCTGCGCGAGGCCGGCGAAGGTTTTCTGCTCAATCTCTCCACCTCGAACGGCCGTGCCATCGAAGCGATGGGCCGCGCCATCGGGGGGCAAGCCATTGTGCGGATTCGCGAACTCGGGGGCTTACGCCGGGAACTCGCCGAATCCAATCTCCGCTACAGGACGCTGTTGGAGGAGACCGAGCTGTTGCGCGACTTCTCCGCCGCGGCGCCCTGGCCGATGTGGGCGAGGAGTGCAGAAGGCAATCTGCGTTACGCCAACGCGGCCTATGTGCGGGCCACCGAGGGCGCAAGCGTCGCGGACACAATCCACCGCAACCTCGAACTGCTGGAGAACGACCAGCGCACCGAGATGGGCCGGGTGCTGAACGACAATTCCACCTTCAGCGCGCGGCTGCCGATCGTGGTCGGCGGCGAGCGACGCATCTATGATGTTCAGGCGCTCAAGCTCGGCGGCGGCAGCGCCGGCGTCGCCATCGACGCCAGCGAGGCGACCGCGCTGCGCGACGCCATGGAGCGGATGGCGGAAGCCCATCGCCGCACCCTCGACCAGTTGTCATCAGGGGTTGCCGTGTTCGACGGCCAGCGGCGGCTTGCCTTCTACAATGAATCCTACCGGCGGCTGTGGGGCCTCGACCAGGCCTTCCTCGATTCCAATCCCGACGATTCGAGCGTGCTCGACCGCTTGCGCGCGGCGCGCAAACTGCCCGAACAGCCCGACTTCCGGGCCTGGAAGGCCAAGCTGCACGAAGCCTACCGCGCCATGGAGCCGGAGAACTACACCTGGTTCCTGCCCGACGGCCGCGCCGTCAGCGTCGTCACCACGCCGAACCTCGAAGGCGGCGTCACCTATCTGTTCGACAATGTTACCGAGAGCCTCGATCTCGCACGCCGCTACGACCGGCTGACCCGGGTCCAGCACGAGACGCTCGACAATCTGGCCGAGGCGGTGGCAGTGTTCGGCAGCAATGGCCGCGTGGAACTGTTCAATCCCGCCTTCGAGAAAATGTGGAAGCTGTCGGCGGAATCGCTCAAGGAACAGCCGCACATCGAGACCGTCGAAGCCTGGTGCACGCCGCTGTTCGACGATGCGCTGACCTGGCGGGCGCTGCGCGAGGCGATCACCGCGATAGACAACCGCGCGCAGGTATCGCTGAAGCTCGAGCGCAAGGACGGCAGCGTGCTGGACTGCATGACCATGCCGCTGCCCGACGGCGCGACCATGTTGACCTTCCAGGACATCACCGACACCGAGAATGTCGAGCGCGCGCTGCGCGAGCGTAACGAAGCGCTCGAAGCCGCCGACCAGATGAAGGTCGACTTCGTCCACCACGTCTCCTACGAACTGCGCGCGCCCCTTACCACCATCATCGGCTTTGCGCATTTCCTCAGCGATCCCTCGACCGGCCCGCTGACGCCAAAGCAGGCCGAGTATCTCGACTACGTCACCAAATCGACCAACGCGCTGCTCGCGCTCACCAACAACATCCTCGATCTCGCC
Source organism: Bradyrhizobium algeriense (assembly GCF_003062295.1). GTDB lineage: Bacteria > Pseudomonadota > Alphaproteobacteria > Rhizobiales > Xanthobacteraceae > Bradyrhizobium > Bradyrhizobium algeriense. Next base: position 817,698 of record NZ_PYCN01000001.1, read on the forward strand.
ACCATCGATGCCGGCGCCATGAAGCTCGAGCTCGGCCCGGTCAATATCGAAAAAGCCATCCAGGCCGCCGCCGAAGGCATTCAGGACCGGCTGGCGACCGACCGCATCGAACTCAAGGTCGATATCGATCCCAATATCGGCGACTTCACCGGCGACGAGCGGCGCGTGGTGCAGGTGCTCTATAATTTGCTCGCCAACGCCGTTGGATTCTCACCGCACGATGCCGCGGTCACGATCAGCGCGCGGCGGACCGAGCATCGCGTGATCTTCACCGTCAGCGATTCCGGCCCCGGCATTCCGGCTGAGGTGAAGGACAAGGTGTTCGACTGGTTCGAGAGCCACTCCCACGGCTCGCGTCACCGCGGCGCCGGCCTCGGCCTGTCGCTGGTGCGCTCCTTTGTCGAACTGCATGGCGGCAAGGTGCGCGTCGATTCGGTGGTCGGCAAAGGCACCACGGTCACCTGCGACTTTCCAATCGACCAGAACGCGCATCGCAACGCCGCCGAATGACCGCGCCCACGACATTTACGGTAGCGCTGGCGAACGAGACGGCGACCGCGCATCTGATGGCCGACCTCGCGCTGCTGGTCGGTCCGGGCGACGTCATCACGCTCTCGGGCGATCTCGGCGCGGGCAAGACCGCGGCGGCGCGCGCCATGATCCGCTATCTCGCCGACGATCCCGCGCTGGAAGTGCCAAGCCCGACATTCACGCTGGCGCAGAGCTACGATTTGCCGTTCCCGATTGTCCACGCCGATCTCTATCGTATCAATGATTCGAGTGAGCTGGAGGAAATCGGATTGTCGCCGCTGCCCGAGGGCACGCTGGCGCTGATCGAATGGCCTGAGCGCGCACCGGATGCATTGCCCGACGATCGCATCGACATCGCCTTCAGCCATCGCCCGGCGCTTGGGTCCACCGCGCGCGCCGCCGAAATCACCGGCTATGGCAGGGCTGCGGCGCAGGTGACGCGATTGAGAGTCTTGCGAAAGTTTCTCGGCGATGCCGGCTTCCTGAATGCGGGGCGCGAGCGCATGCCCGGCGACGCCTCGACGCGCTCCTATGCGCGGCTGATCCGCGACGACGGCACGTCGATCCTGATGAATTCGCCGCGCCGCCCGGACGGGCCTGCGATCTACAATGGAAAGTCCTACAGCGCGGCCGTTCATCTCGCCGAGGACGTCAAGCCGTTCGTCGCCATCGACAATGGGCTGCGCGCGCACGGTTTTTCGGCGCCCGCGATCCGTCACGCCGATCTCGATTCGGGTTTCCTGATCACCGAGGATTTCGGCAGCGCCGGCGTCGTCGAAGGCGATCCGCCGCGGCCGATCGTCGAGTGCTACGAGGCGGCGACCGACATGCTGGCGGAGCTGCATCGCAAAGCCCTGCCCGAAACCGCGCCGCTGGAGCCGCTGGGCCCATACCAAATTCCGGTCTACGACATCGATACATGGCTGGTTGAGATCAGCCTGATGCTCGAATGGTATCTGCCGGATCGCGGCGCCGAGGTCAGCCAGCAACGGCGCGACGAATTCACAACGATGTGGCGAACGCTGCTGGAAAAGCCGGCGGCTGCGCCACGAACCTGGGTGATGCGGGATTTTCATTCGCCCAACATCATCTGGCTCGGCGACCGCACGGGGATCTTGCGCGTCGGGATTATCGACTTCCAGGATGCCGTGCTTGGCCCCGCCGCCTACGACCTGGTATCGCTGCTGCAGGACGCCCGGCTCGACGTTCCCGAACAGCTCGAATTGACGCTTCTGACCCGCTACATCAAGGCGCGCCGCGCGGCCGATAGCCAGTTCGACCCGGCCGGCTTTGCCGAGCTCTACGCCATCATGTCGGCGCAGCGGAATACCCGCCTGCTCGGCACCTTCGCCCGGCTCAACCGGCGGGACGGCAAGCCGCAATATCTGCGCCACCAGCCCCGGATCTGGACCTACCTGACCCGTTCGTTGGCGCACCCGGCGCTGGCGGCATTTCGCGCGTGGTATGCCGCCAACGTGCCGCCGCCGGTCCCCTGAATTTACCTCCTGTTAGCCACCCCGCATCTATTCTGGAACCGGCCATGCCGTGGAGGCATGGCGCATTCAGTTTTGACACGGGAAGACGGCCATGGCGGGGGCGGAACGTCGGAGGGGAGATCGGGTCGTATTCGAGCGCGGCTTTGCGGCGCACATGATGGGCATCGACGGCACCTGGCGGCGCGACTGCGTGATGGAAGACGTCTCCGAGACGGGTGCCAAGCTGACGGTCGAAGGTTCGGTCGAGGGCCTGCACTTGAAGGAATTCTTCCTGCTGCTGTCGTCCACGGGGCTGGCCTATCGGCGCTGCGAGTTGGCCTGGGTCAATGGCGATCAGATCGGCGTCAACTTCCTGAAGCAGGGCGACAAGAAGAAGAGGGCGGCCAAGCGGGGGGCCGAGGAGGCCGAAGTCTGAGGTTTGGCTGCGCTGGCCGCCGTCGTACGGCCGTCATGTGCGGCCACTAAGGCCTCGCTGGTTGCTGGTTCAAGCGAATCGCCGTGGTATGATCCGCAGGCTGATTTGAATGGTTCGAGAAAATCCCAAAAATGTCCGTTACGCCCACCAAAGCCATGGTCCTTGCCGCCGGTCTCGGTTTGCGCATGCGCCCATTGACCGACCATATGCCGAAGCCGCTGGTGCGCGTGGCCGGCCAGCCATTGCTCGATCACGTGCTGGACAAGCTCGCCGGGGCCGGCGTCAGTGAGGCCGTGGTCAACGTGCATTACCTGCCCGACCAGATCATCCAGCATACCGCGAGCCGGGCCCGGCCCCGCATCATCATTTCCGACGAACGCGACGTCGTGCTTGGCACTGGCGGCGCTGTCGTGAAGGCGCTGCCCCTGCTCGGCAAGGACCCGTTCTTTCACCTCAACGCCGACACGATGTGGATCGACGGCGTGCGGCCCAATCTGGAGCGGCTCGCCGAAACCTTCGATCCTGCCCGGATGGACATCCTGCTATTGATGGCGCCGACCACGAGCAGCATCGGCTATGCCGGCCGCGGCGACTACGCGATGCTGCCGGACGGCGCATTGCGCAAGCGGCGTGAACACCAGGTGGTGCCGTTCGTCTATGCGGGTGCGGCGATCATGTCGCCCTCGCTGTTTGCCGACGCGCCCGCCGGCGAGTTTTCGCTGACAAAAATGTTCGACCGCGCCAACGAACAGGAGCGGCTGTTCGGCCTGCGGCTCGACGGCGTCTGGATGCACGTCGGAACCCCCGACGCGGTGCAGGCCGCGGAAGAGGCGTTTCTGGAAAGCGTGGCCTGATTCGACGCCGGACCGGCGTCGAACCGATCCGCCGTCGGCGCGAAGCATCAGCGATTCGTGCCCCCGGGACCGCAATGCAGATACTCTTCGGCGGTCCGCCCGCAGCGGTTCAGACAAAAAATCTCGAAAACAACCCCATGCAAAGTAGAATGGGCCCGGACTGCTTTGGCAGTGAGTAGCGGGGACGCCGCCCTCACCCGCATGACCTCTCCCTCATCGCCCCCTATATTGGCGCCTGACCTCGAATCAGGAAGCCCATGCGCGTTTTCAGCGTTCCCCTCTCCGTGCCGTTCCTGCGCACCGTCATCGCGGCGCTGGTCGACGGCCGGCTGGTCGAGGGATTCGAGGCGCGCAGGGATCCACTCAATCTCGCAACGGCGACGCTCTATCTGCCGACCCGGCGCGCCGGGCGGCTGGCGCGGGAGATCTTTCTCGACGAGCTGAAGACGGACGCCGCGATCCTGCCGCGCATCGTGGCGCTCGGCGACATCGACGAGGATGAGCTGGCGTTTGCGGAAGGCGCCGAGCAATTCAGCGGCGTGGCGCCGCTCGACATTCCGCCGCGGCTCGGCGAACTGGAGCGCCGGCTGACGCTGGCGCATCTAGTCGCGGCATGGGCGAAAAGTCCGGTGTCCGCGCCGCTCGTGGTCGGCGGCCCGGCCTCGACACTGGCGCTGGCCGGCGACCTGGCACGGCTGATGGACGACATGGTGACGCGCGGCGTCGCCTGGGAAGCGCTCGACAGGCTGGTGCCCGACCAGTTCGACAAATACTGGCAGCACTCGCTCGAATTCCTCCGCATCGCGCGCAAGGCATGGCCGGAACATCTGAGGGAGATCGGCCGGATCGAACCCACCGAACGGCGCGACCGCCTGATCGAAGCGGAAGCCGCGCGCCTGACCGCGCATCACGAGGGACCGGTGATTGCAGCCGGCTCGACCGGCTCGATGCCGGCGACCGCGAAATTCCTCAACGCCGTAGCCGGCCTGAAACAGGGCGCGGTGGTGCTGCCGGGGCTCGACACCGACCTCGACGAGGAAGCCTGGCAGACGATCGGCGGCGTCAGGGACGCGCAGGGCAAATTCACCACGCAGCCCTCCTCGAACCATCCGCAATTCGCGATGCACGGTCTGCTGGATCGCTTCGGCATCAAGCGAAGCGACGTCGAAATCCTCGGCACGACAAGTCCGCAGGGGCGCGAGGTGCTGGTGTCCGAAACGATGCGGCCGTCGAGCGCGACCGAACAATGGCATGACCGTCTGGTCCAGCCGGAGGTCGCCGCGAAGATCGCAGGCGGCATGATGAAGCTTGCCGCCGTCGAAGCGCCCAATTCGGAGATGGAGGCGCTGGCGATTGCGGTGGCGATGCGCGAGGCGCGGCACCTTGGCAAGTCAGCCGCGCTGGTGACGCCGGACCGCGCGCTGGCGCGGCGGGTGATGGCGGCGCTGACCCGCTGGAATCTCGAATTCGACGATTCCGGCGGCGACGCATTGATGGACACGCCAAGTGGCATTTTTGCCCGCCTCGCCGCGGAAGCCGCCAGCAAGGGGCTGGAGCCGCCGACCTTGCTTGCGCTCTTGAAACATCCGCTGTTTCGGCTCGGCGGCGCATGTGGCGCGTTCAGGCACGCCATCGAGATCCTCGAACTGGCGCTGCTGCGCGGCACCCGGCCGCAGGCAGGAACGGCCGGCCTGGCGCGCGATTTCGATCGCTTCCGCGCCGAGCTCAAGAAGCTCAGGAGCCATGAAACCTCCTCGCTTCACGCCTCGGAGCCGCGCGCGAAACTGAGGGACAACGAACTCGACCAGGCGCAGGCGCTGATCGCGGCGTTGCAGAAGGCGCTGGCGCCGCTGGAAATCATGGGCTCGTCAAAACCGTACGATTTCGCCGAGCTGGCGCTGCGCCATCGCGAAACGCTGATCGCGCTGTCCTCGGATCAAAACGGCGTTGCCGTCGCCTTCGAGGAAGCGCAAGGCGCTGCATTGTCGGCAGCGTTCGACGACCTGCTCGCCGAGCAAAAGCCGAGCGGCCTGATGGTCCAGCCCGGCGATTACTCTGATGTGTTCCAGACCGCCTATGCCGATCGCATGGTGCGGCGAGCTGAATCGGCGAGCGCGCATCTGCACATCTACGGCCAGCTCGAAGCGCGGCTGACCGAATCCGACCGCGTCATCCTGGGCGGGCTGGTCGAAGGCGTCTGGCCGCCGGCGCCGCGGGTCGATCCCTGGCTGAGCCGGCCGATGCGCCATGAACTCGGCCTCGATTTGCCGGAGCGGCGCATCGGCCTCTCCGCCCATGACTTCGCGCAATTGCTGGGAACCGACGATGTGATCCTGACCCATTCGGCGAAAGTCGGCGGCGCGCCGGCGGTCGCCTCGCGCTTTCTGCACCGCTTGGAGGCCGTCGCCGGCGAAGTGCGCTGGGATGCGGCCAAGAGTGCCGGAGAAAATTACGTCCGCTTCGCCGCCGAACTGGACCAGCCCGACGCGGTCGAACCGATTCCGCAGCCCGGGCCGAAACCGCCGGTCGCGACGCGGCCGCTAAAGCTGTCGGTCACGGCGATCGAGGACTGGCTGCGCGATCCCTATACGATCTACGCGAAATATATTTTGCGGCTCGATCCGCTCGACCCCGTCGACATGCCGCTGTCGGCGGCCGACCGCGGCTCGGCAATCCATGGCGCACTCGGCGAATTCACGCAAAAATTCGCCGATGCCCTCCCCCCACAGCCCGCGCTGGTGCTGCGCGGCATCGGCGAAAAGTTCTTCGCGCCGCTGATGGAGCGTCCCGAGGCGCGGGCGCTGTGGTGGCCTCGGTTTCAGCGTATCGCCGCATGGTTTGCCGACTGGGAGCTGGCGCGGCGCGACAATATCGAAAAAATTGCCGCCGAGATCCGGGGCGAGATCAAGATTCCGCTCGACAACGAGCGCATCTTCACGCTGTCGGCGCGCGCCGACCGGATCGAGCAGCGTGGCGACGGCAGCTTTGCGATCCTCGACTACAAGACCGGCCAGCCACCGACGGGAAAACAGGTTCGCATGGGCCTGTCGCCGCAACTGACGCTGGAGGCCGCGATCCTGCGCGAGGGCGGCTTTGAGAACATCCACGCCGGTTCATCCGTCGGCGAACTCGTCTATGTCAGGCTCAGCGGCAACAATCCGCCGGGCGAGCAGCGCTCGCTGGAGCTGAAAATCAGGAACAACGATACGCCGCAGCGGCCGGACGAGGCAGCCGACTACGCCCTTGAACAGCTCGAAGCGCTGATCCGCAAATTCGAGAACGAGGAAACCGCCTACACGTCGCTGAACCTGTCGATGTGGTCGAACCGCTACGGCGCCTATGACGACCTCGCCCGGATCAAGGAATGGTCGGCGGCCGGTGGATTGGGGATCGAGGAATGGTGAAGGCTGCCCGCATCATTCCCGACGCCGTTCGCGCCACCCAGGCGCGTGCCTCCGATCCGGCGGCTTCCGCCTTCGTTTCGGCCAACGCAGGCTCGGGCAAGACCCATGTGCTGGTGCAGCGGGTGATCCGGCTGCTGCTCGCCGACGTGGCGCCGGAAAAGATCCTCTGCATCACGTTTACAAAAGCTGCCGCCGCCAACATGGCGGAACGGGTGTTCACCACGCTGGGCCATTGGGTGACGCTCGATGACGACGCGCTGGATGCGGCGATCCGTGATGCCGGCATTCCCAATCCCAGCGCGCGCTTGCGCAAATCGGCGCGCAAACTGTTTGCCTGCGCGCTGGAGACGCCGGGCGGGCTGAAGGTGCAGACCATCCACGCGCTGTGCACGCGGCTGCTGCAGCAATTCCCGTTCGAGGCCAATGTGCCGGCGCGGTTTGCCGTGCTCGACGACCGCGACCAGAACGAGATGATGGAGCGCGCCAATCTCGGGGTTTTCCTCGAGGCGTCGCGCAATCCCGATAGCGCGACGGGCCGCGCGCTGATGACGGCGATGGCGAGCGCCGCCGACGTCACCTTCAAGGACGTCGTGCGCGAGGCCTGCCTCAGCCGCGATCACTTTATGGCATGGACAGATGCCGCCGGCAGCGCGCATGCCGCCGCCGCGCAAATTTCGGCGGCGCTTGGCGTAGATCCCGACGATCGGATCGAGGATGTCGAACGTGACATCGTCGACGGACCCAACCTGCCGCGATCGCGATGGCAGGACATCGCCCTGGTTCTGGAAACCGGAAACAAGACCGATCAGGACCAGGCCGCGCGGCTGCGCGGTGCGCTGATGTTCACCGGCGCTGCGCAGGTCGACGAGTATCTCGGCGTATTCCTCACGGAAACCGATCGCACGCCCCGCAAATCGGTGGTGACGAAGAAATTCTCTGACAACAATCCGGCCATAGGCCAGTTGATCGAATCGGAAGCCCGGCGAATTCTTCCCCTGATCGAACGCCGCCGCGCCCTGGTGGCCCGCGACCGCACCGAGGCGCTTCTTTATATCGCTACCGCGGCGGCGGCCAACTACCGCCGCGAGAAGCAGGAGCGCGGCCTGCTCGACTATGACGATCTGATCGACAAGACGCTGGAAATGCTCGACCGCGTCTCCTCGGGCTGGGTTCACTACAAGCTCGACCGCGGCGTCGATCATGTGCTGATCGACGAAGCGCAGGACACCAGCCCGCGGCAATGGGACATCGTCGCGCACATCATTTCCGAATTCACCTCGGGCGCCGGCGCGCGCGACGGCGTGGTGCGAACGGTGTTCGCGGTCGGGGACGAGAAGCAGTCGATCTTTTCGTTTCAGGGCGCCGCGCCACGCGAGTTCGACCTGCGCCGCCGGGCATTGCAGCGGAAGTTCGAGGGCGCCGGACTGAAGTTCGATCCGGTATCCTTTACCTATTCGTTCCGGTCGGGACCGGCGATCCTGCATGCGGTCGATCAGGTGTTTCGCGAGCAGGATATCTTTCGCAGCATTCATGCGGTCGACATCGGAAATCCGATCCATCACGCGCTGGCCGACGCCGGCCCGGGCCAGATCGATCTCTGGGAACTCGCGGAAACCGACGACCGGCAGGACATCGAAGGCTGGCGGGCGCCGTTCGACGGCGTCGCCGCGACCAGCCCCGAGGTGAAGCTTGCCCGGCGCATTCAGGCCGAGATCAAGACGCTGGTCGACAGCGGCGTCATGACCGGCAGCAAGAGCGACCGCCGGCCGCTGCGCTATGGCGACATGCTGATACTGGTACGCCGGCGCGGCAATGCGTTCGATGCCGTGATCCAGGCGCTGAAGCACGCCGGCATTCCGGTCGCCGGCGCCGACCGCCTCAAGCTGACCGAGCATATCGCGATCATCGACCTGATGAACCTCGCGGATGCGCTGCTGCTGCCGCAGGACGATCTGGCGCTGGCGGTGGCGCTGAAGAGCCCGCTGTTCGGGCTTGGCGATGACGATTTGTTCAAGATCGCCTGGCAGCGCAAGGGATCGTTGCGCGCGGCGCTGGCTGAGCGCGCCGCGGCCGACGGCCGGCTGCGGGATGCGCTGTGGCGGCTCGAACAATGTGAACGCCGTTTCGTCAGCGAAACCCCGTTTTCATTCTATGCCTGGCTGCTCGGCGGCGACGGCGGCCGTGCCCGAATCCTGCGGCGGCTCGGACACGAGGCGAACGACGCGCTCGATGAGTTCCTGGAGCTGGCGCTGAACTATGAACGCAAGGCGCCGGCCTCGTTGCAGGGTTTTATGGCGTGGCTGCGCACGGCCGATCTCGAGGTGAAGCGCGACATGGAAATCTCGCGCGACGAGGTCCGCGTCATGACCGTGCACGGCGCCAAGGGCCTGGAGGCGTCCGTCGTGTTCCTGGTGGACACCACGACCTCGCCCTCGGATACGCAGCGGCTGAAACTCATCCACTTGCCGCAAGGCAATGCCGATCCGCATGCGCCCGGTGTGGTGGTCTGGGCCGGCCGCAAGGCCGAGGATCCCCCGGCCGTTGTTGCGGCGCGCGCGGCGATGATCGGCGATACCGAGGATGAATACCGCCGCCTGCTCTATGTCGCGATGACGCGCGCGGCAGACCGCCTGATCGTCGGCGGTTGCCTGCCCGGCAACATGAGGAGCGTCCGGCCGCTGTCCTGGTACGATCTAATCACCAAGGGGCTCGCCGGTTCCACCTTGCAGCTTCAGGAGATCGAGACTGCCATAGGCCGGGTGAAGCGCTATACGCGCCCCGAGGAGGCTACGCCGTCGGCCGCGCCCGCTGCCGCGCCGTCCCCGCCGGCGCCGCTGGTGCTGCCCAACTGGCTGCTGACGCCGGCGCAGCCTGAGGTCTCCCCGGAAAGCCTGTTGCGGCCCTCGGACCCCGCAGACAGCGAACGCCATCCGGTACGCACGGCCGAGTCGCTCGCGCAGCGCGCCCACGCCTTGCAGCGCGGCACGCTGGTGCACCGGCTGCTGCAATCGCTGCCCGATATCGCCGCGGAGCGCCGCCGCGAGGCCGCGCTGGCCTATCTGGCCCGCAATGCCGACGGCTGGACCGAGGAGGAATGGCAGGCGCTGGCCGAAAGCACGCTGGCCCTGATCGCGGATGAGCGTTTCGCGCCGGTATTCGCCCCCGGCAGCCGCGCCGAAGTCTCGATCGTCGGCCGGCTGGAGCGGCCGGGTGGCCGGCCGGCGCTGGTATCCGGGCAGATCGACCGGCTCATGGTCACGGAAAACGAGGTCCTGATCGTCGATTTCAAGACCAACCACACACCGCCGAGCAGGCCTGACGAGGCGCCGAGGGGCTATGTCCGCCAGCTCGCGCTATACCGGGCAGTGCTGGGCAAGCTTTATCCCCAGCGGCTGGTTCGCGCGGCGCTGCTTTGGACCGAAACCGCTGAACTAATGGAGATTTCAGCCCCCGCGCTGGAGGCCGAGCTGGCATCCATCATCTCGGCGTGACCCGTGCTTGACCCGGCAGGATGGCGTTCATAGGTTTGATCCTATCATTGCGGGCGCGATTCTCATCCCGCGCCCCTTAATTCCTAACCGAACGAGGTAATTCCCATGGCCGTTGGCAAGGTTTCTGACGCCGATTTCGAAGCCGAAGTGCTCAAGGCGACCGGGCCGGTGGTCGTCGATTTCTGGGCTGAATGGTGCGGCCCCTGCCGCATGATCGCGCCTGCGCTCGACGAGATTTCCGGCGCCATGGGCGACAAGGTCAAGATCGTGAAGCTGAACGTCGACGAGAGCCCGAAGACGGCCTCGAAATACGGCGTGATGTCGATCCCGACCCTGATGATCTTCAAGGGCGGCGAGATGGCCTCCCGTCAGGTCGGCGCCGCGCCGAAGGCGAAGCTGCAGCAGTGGATTACCGCCGCGGTCTGATCGGCTTTCGATTTGCTGATTGTGAAACGGCCGGCGCAAAGCCGGCCGTTTTGTTTTTGTCGCGAATGATCTCGTAGCCCCGGGTACAGCGAAGCGTAACCCGGGGCTTTCTCGCAAGCGGCTGAAGCTATCCCGGGTTACGCTGCGCTCCACCCGGGCTACAGGCTACGGATTTTTCAGCGGATCCATCCCGTCGAAAGCGCAGATGCAAACTCAGCGTCGCCGTTCTGTCGCGCCAATGCTGCCATCGCATCGTGATCGTAGGGCACATGGCGAAAGGTTACGCGCCAGGACGCATCGGCGAATTCCAGAATCGCGTAGCGGGCGTCGGGCGTGCCCGCCTCTATCAGGTGCGGGAACGGAACGTTATAAGAAAAGCCGGGAACGCCGACGCTACCGGGATTGACCACCAAACGCCCGTCGCCGAGTCGCACCGCCCGCGCGATGTGGGTGTGCGCGCACAGAATCAGCGACTGCGAAATTCCCTCCGCTTCTTTCTCGATCGCCTCCAGCGGCGACATCCTGACCGAGCCATCAGGCGTCACTGTCTCAAGCCAGTAGACGTTATCGTCGGCAGGTGTGGCGTGGCAGAGAAACACCTGATCGCGAAATATCTGCGTCGATGGCAACGTACGCAACCAGTCGAGATGCTCGATGCCGAGTTGCGCATAGGCGGGCCGCTCCCACAAACCCATCTGCTCGACCGGCCGGTCGATCAGCCAGCGATCATGATTGCCGAGCACGTGAACGGCATCGAGCGCCATCAGCGCGTCCATGGTTCGCCGCGCGTCGAGCGGGCCGCTTGCCATGTCGCCGAGATTGACGATCTCGGCAATACCCTGCGCGCCGATGTCGGCCAGCACGGCTTCGAGCGCGAGATAGTTTCCGTGCACATCGGCAATCGCGGCAAAGCGCATGTTAATTCCAGCTTTCGACAGTTATGGTTGTACGGCGCTGCAAGAACGATGTTAGGTCACCTAACTCATTTGGGTGAAACCAGCCTGCAACATTCTTCTTTGGTTCTAGGGCGGAACCCGAGTTCCGACTCGCAGTGTGGCGGCACTTTGGCTAGAGTTTGCAAAGACCGGGGCTGGCTAGTTCATAAATAATCGATATTTCTACCCGGGCGGCCGCTGGAAGCAATTTCAGCGGCCATTTAATTTTCTACGGACTAATTTTTCTTCGGACGTTATCCCGGCGGCGTGCCGTTGATCGCAAGCACATGGCCGGCAAGATAGAGCGAGCCGGTGATCAGGATGCGCGGCGGCACTTCGTAAGCCAGCCGCGACAGCGCATGTAGCGCGGCTTCGACGCTTGCAGCATTTTCCACGCGCATGCCGAGCGCGCGCGCCGCATCCGCCAGCCGGTCCGGCGACATCGCATTGTCGCGGCCGGGAATCGACACCGCCATGATGTGCCGCGTCAGGCCGGCGAAATTGGCGAGAAATGCACCCGCATCCTTGTTCGCCATCATGCCCGCGATCACCACCAGCGGGCGCGACACGCGCTCTTCGAGATCGCCGAGCGCCGCAGCCGTGACACGTCCGCCTTCCGCATTATGCGCGCCATCGAGCCAGATCTCGCACCCCTTCGGCCCCTGATCGACCAGCGCGCCGGAAACCAGCCGCTGCATCCGCGCCGGCCATTCGGCATTGACGATGCCGGCCTCGAATGCCGGCATGCTGATTTTGAACGCCTCGATCGCCCGCAACGTTGCGATCGCAAGACCGGCATTATCGAATTGATGCCGCCCGAACAGTTTTGGCGCCGCAAGATCCATCAGGCCGCGCTCGTCCTGATAGACCAGCCGCCCGCACTCGACGCCGACATGCCATTGCTGTCCGGCCGCATGCAGCGCCGCGCGCATGCGCTTTCCCTGCGTCTCGATCACCGACATCGCTTCCGGCGCCTGCTCGGCGCAAATCACCGGCGCTCCGCGCTTGATGATGGCGGCCTTTTCGCCGGCGATCGCGGTCAGCGTGCTGCCAAGGAATTCCGTGTGATCCATGCTGACGGGCGTGATGACCGTCGCAATCGGCCTGTCGATGACGTTGGTGGCGTCGAGCCGTCCGCCAAGACCGGTTTCCAGCAGCACGACATCGGCCTCATGCTCCGCGAACAGGCAAAACGCCGCCGCGGTCTCCATCTCGAAAATCGTGATCGGCTCGCCCGCATTGACCTGTTCGCAGTGCTCCAGCACCCGGCGCAACTCGGCATCATCAGCCAGCCGGCCACCGCCCTTCTCGCCGATGCGGAAGCATTCGTTGATCCTGACCAGGTAAGGCGAGGTATAGACGTGCACGCGCAGGCCTGCGGCCTCGAGGATCGCGCGCAGATAGGCGATGGTCGAACCCTTGCCGTTGGTGCCCGCGATATGGATCACCGGCGGCAACAGGGCTTCCGGATGATCGAGCCGCGCCAGCAGGCGGTGCATGCGATCGAGGCTGAGATCGATGCGCTTCGGATGCAGGGCAGACAGCCGCGCGATCAAATCACCGAGCGGCTGGGGTTTGGCGGCAGGTAGATTCACGCGTGGGGCGCAGCCGGCACGGCTTCCGGCGCCGAGACGATCTGCGCCGGATCCGTGACCTGCGGCAAAGGCTTCGAGGCGGCTTCGAGCGCCGGGGATTTGGTCAAGATCCGGCACAGCCGCGCCAGCGTCGGACGCATCTCGTGGCGATGCACGACCATGTCGATCATGCCGTGATCGAGCAGATATTCGGCGCGCTGGAATCCTTCCGGCAGTTTCTCGCGGATGGTCTGCTCGATCACGCGCGCGCCGGCAAAGCCGATCAGCGCGCCGGGTTCGGCAATCTGCACGTCACCCAGCATGGCATAGGATGCGGTGACGCCGCCGGTGGTCGGATTGGTCAGCACCACGATGTAGGGCAGCTTCGCTTCGCGCAGCATCTGCACGCCGACGGTGGTGCGCGGCATCTGCATCAGCGACAGGATGCCTTCCTGCATCCGCGCGCCGCCCGAGGCCGCGAACATGATGAATGGCGACTTCTTTTCCACCGCAAGCTCGAGCCCGCGCACGATCGCCTCGCCCGCGGCCATGCCGAGCGAACCGCCCATGAAATCGAAATCCTGCACCGCGATGACGACGCCGGCGCCCTCCAGCTTGCCGTAGCCGACCTTGATGGCGTCGTTCAGCCCGGTCTTGGCGCGCGCATCCTTGATGCGATCGACATATTTGCGCTCGTCGCGGAACTTGAGCGGATCGGCCGTCACTTCCGGCAGCGCGATGTCGTACCAGGTCTCATTGTCGAAGATCGACTTAAGCCGCGCCACCGCGCCCATGCGCATGTGGTAGTTCGAGCCGGGAATGACGAACTGGTTGGCCTCGACGTCCTTGTAGAACACGAGCTGCCCGGAATCCGGGCACTTGATCCACAGATTCTCCGGCGTCTCGCGGCGCAGGATGTTGCGGATCTTCGGCCGGACGACATTGGTGAGCCAATTCATGTTTCGCTCCGAATGCGGTTGGACGCATTAACTGGAATATATGGCGGCCCGAATCACTCCGGGCAAGCCGCCCCTTTCGGTCCAATTGGCAAGCAATTGTGGCTTATTCAGCCGCCTGCTTCGCCCCGCGGACACCCTGCGCCAGGGAGGCCACGAGATCGGCCACCGCCGCGACCGTCTTGGTGGTCGCCTGCCCCTTCGTATCCAGGCTGTCGCGCAACGCGTCGACCAGCGCGGTACCGACCACGGCGCCGTTGGCCTTCTCGGCAATCGCCCGCGCCGCCTGCGGGGTGCGGATGCCGAAGCCGACACACACCGGCAGTTTGGTGTGGCGCTTGATCCGTGCCACGGCGTCCCCGACGACCGTCGAGTCGGCCGCAGCTGCGCCTGTGATACCGGTGATCGAGACGTAGTAGACAAAGCCGGAAGTGTTCGCGAGCACGGCCGGCAGGCGCTTGTCATCGGTGGTCGGCGTCGCCAGTCGGATGAAGTTGAGCCCGGCCTTCAGCGCGGGAATGCACAGCTCGTCGTCCTCCTCAGGCGGCAGGTCGACGAGGATCAGGCCATCGACGCCGGCCGTCTTGGCATCGGCGAGGAACTTGTCGACGCCATAGATGTAGATCGGATTGTAGTAACCCATCAGCACCAGCGGCGTGGTGTTGTCGTCCTTGCGGAAGCCGCGCACCATCTCCAGCGTCTTCTTCAGCGTCATGCCGGCCTTCAGCGCGCGCAGGCCCGCCGCCTGGATCGAGGGCCCGTCCGCCATCGGATCGGTGAAGGGCATGCCGATCTCGATGATGTCGGCGCCCGCCTTCGGCAGCGCCTTGATGATGTCGAGCGACGTCGCAGGGTCCGGATCGCCGGCCATCAGGAAGGTGACGAAAGCCGAGCGGCCCTCTTTCTTGAGTTCGGCAAAGCGTGCGTCGATGCGGGTGGTCACAGCTTCTTGCCTTTCAAAATCTCCGTGATCTGCGGAATGTCCTTGTCGCCACGGCCGGACAGATTGACCACCATCAGATGATCTTTCGGCCGCTTGGGCGCGAGCTCCGTGAGCTTGGCGATCGCATGCGCGGATTCCAGCGCCGGCGGGATGCCCTCCAGCCGTGACAGCAGCATAAAGGCGGCGAGCGCTTCGTCGTCGGTCGCCGACAGATAGGTGACGCGGCCGGTCTCGTGCAGCCAGGAATGCTCCGGCCCGATGCCGGGATAGTCGAGCCCCGCCGAGATCGAATGCGCGTCCTGGATCTGGCCGTCATCGTCCATCAAGAGATAGGTGCGGTTGCCGTGCAGCACGCCGGGACGGCCGCCGGCAATCGACGCCGCATGCAGCTGCGTCAGGCCGTGACCGGCGGCTTCGACGCCAAAAATTTCGACGGAGGGATCATCGAGGAATGGATGGAACAAGCCCATCGCATTGGAGCCGCCGCCGATGCAGGCGACCAGCGAGTTCGGCAGACGGCCTTCGGACTCCATCATCTGCTTGCGGGTCTCGTCGCCAATGACTGATTGGAAGTCGCGCACCATCATCGGATAGGGGTGCGGGCCCGCCACCGTGCCGATGCAATAGAATGTGTTGTGCACGTTGGTGACCCAGTCGCGCAGCGCCTCATTCATCGCGTCCTTTAGCGTGCGCGTGCCCGACTGCACCGGAACGACCTTGGCGCCCAGCATCTCCATGCGGAACACGTTCGGCGCCTGACGGGCGACGTCGACTGCGCCCATATAGACCACGCATTCCAGCCCAAAGCGCGCGCACAGCGTCGCGGTGGCAACGCCATGCTGGCCAGCGCCGGTCTCGGCAATGATGCGCTTCTTGCCCATGCGCCGCGCGACCATGATCTGGCCAAGCACGTTGTTCACCTTGTGCGAGCCGGTGTGGTTGAGCTCCTCGCGCTTCAGATAAATCTTGGCACCGCCGAGATGCTCGGTCAGGCGTTCGGCAAAATAGAGCGGCGACGGCCGGCCGACATAATCCTTCAGGTAGCCGTTCATCTCGGCCTGGAACGATGGATCGGCCTTGGCCGCCGCATAGGCCTTTTCCAGATCGAGGATCAGCGGCATCAGCGTTTCCGCGACAAAGCGGCCGCCGAAATTGCCGAAATGCCCGCGCTCGTCAGGACCGGTGCGGAATGAATTGGGCAGGTTTGGATTCATCGGACCATCAATTCTTCGGTGGCGCGCGCGGCGCGAATGAAATGGCGGATCATCTCGGGATCCTTGACGCCGGGCGCGCTTTCGACGCCGGAGGATACATCGACGCCGCCGGCGCAGGTAACGCGGACCGCCTCCGCGACATTGCCGGCGGAAAGCCCGCCCGAGACCATGAAGGGCAGCTGGAGGTCGAGCTTTTCCAAAACGTGCCAGTCGAACACGGCCCCCAACCCGCCGGGACGGGTGGCGCCCTTGGGCGCGCGGGCATCGAACAGGATGCGATCGGCGACGCTGGCATAGCCCGGCAGCACGGCGAGATCGGCCGACGTTTCGACCGCAATCACCTTCATGACCGGCAGTGCGAACTTCGCCTTGATGTCACGCACCCGCGCGATGGGTTCCTTGCCGTGCAGCTGCAAGAGATCCGGCCGCAGCGTCTCGACGATGTTTTCCAGCGTGGCGTCGTCGGCATCGACCGTCAGCGCCACCTTGGCGGCGCGGCCCTTGGCCTGCCGGCCGAGTTCCCGCGCGGTCTCGAGGCTGAGATGGCGCGGCGACGGCGGGAAGAACACGAATCCCACCATGTCGGCACCCGCCTCAAGCGCGGCGTCGAGCGTCTCGCGCGTGGACAGGCCACAAATTTTGACGAGCAGAGGCATGGTCTCTCGGGCACGGATTTCGAGCCCCGTAACCGACTGGAACAGGGCTGACGGGGCGGGTTCTACAACGTCGCGCCCTGCTTGTCTCGCCCGGCGACCCCATAGAATCCGTACTGGGACGGTGCCGGAAGCCGCTGCTGATCGACCCGGGAAACCGCCGCCGCAGCCCGCAAATCGGCCGTCTCCGCCCGCGCCCGGCGGGCATCCGCCTCATGCTGGCGCGCCGCGCGGCGCCAGTGGCGCTGCCGGAACCAGGTCGCCATGCCTCCCGCCGCCACCCCCAGAATGGCCACCGCAATGATCACGGCGAACAGCGGCATCGACACTGCGATCGCCGGATCGGTCGAATTGAAGGGATCGAACGACACCGTCACGAAATGGCGGTTGGCGACCGCAAAGACGATAAAGATTAGCCCTAGGGGAATGACGACCAGCGCCGTGAAGAACTTTCGCATGACCATCTCTTGTAGTGATGGAGAACGGCAGGCACAAAACCCTGCAACACGGCTACAAATCGTTAAACCCGAAAAGCGCCTATACGCCGGCCTCGGGCGAACCGTTGTCGCGGTTCAGCCGCTCGCGCATTTCCTTGCCGGTCTTGAAGAACGGGACGCTCTTCTGGTCGACCGGCACATGCGCGCCGGTGCGTGGATTGCGCCCCGCGCGCGCCGGGCGATGCTTGACCGAGAAAGCGCCGAAACCGCGCAGCTCGACACGGTCGCCGCGCGCTAGCGCCGCGACGATCTCATCGAGGATCGCGTTCACAATGTTCTCCACATCCCGCTGATAGAGGTGCGGGTTGTGCTCGGCGATGCGCTGAACAAGTTCGGATTTGATCATCGAAGTTGGGATCCGGGGTCGTGCGGAATCCATTTCCGTGAAAATACCTTGAACTGTCAAGACGCTAAATCACTTTTGGGCAACGCGAAATGGCGTCACAAGCCGCCCGGAGGGGTTTGTGACGACACCCGCAGTGCGGGAGAAGGTGACGAAGCGCAGCCGATGCGGCTCAGTTGGTGGCGGCCGGGCGCCACAGCGCCAACATGCCGTCGAGCGCAAGCTGATCGACCGCCTGGGCAACGCCGGCCTGCTCGATCTGGCGCGCGATGGAACTCAAGCCGAGCGCATCGAACGCGATGGATGCTGCCGCGCGCAGGAACGTCAGGTCCCCGAATTGCGGTGTCAGCTTGAAATCGCGCACCGGCAGGTCGCTCTTGATCTTCTTTTCGGCAACCAGCCAGGCAACGGCGGCTTTTTCATCACCGAGCTGATCGACCAGCTTCAGTTCGACCGCCTGACGGCCGGTGAACACCCGCCCGTCCGCAACCTTTTCGAGTAGTACTTCGTCCATGCCGCGCCGCTCCTTCACCAGGCCGCGGAACCAGGCATAGGAATCCTTCACCAGCGCGTCGAGCGCGGCACGCGCCTCCGGGCTGGTCGGCTCGAAACCGTTGGGCGCGGCCTTCAACGGCGAGGATTTCACTTCCTCGACCTTGACGCCCACCGTCTTCATCAGCTCGGTGAAATTCGGGAACTGGAACAGCACGCCGATCGAACCGACCAGCGAGCTCTGGCGGGCGACGATATGATCGGCGGCCATCGCCGTGATGTAACCGCCCGAGGCGGCCAGCCCCTCGACCACCACGACCAGCGGCTTCTTGGCCTTCAGGCGCACCAGCGCGTCATAGAGTTGCTCGGAGCCGGCCGTGGTGCCGCCAGGCGAATTGATGTGCACGATGACGGCGGCATGGCTCGATTTCTCCAACCGCTCCAGCGCCTCGACGCGTTGCTGGTCGCTGCGGATCAGCCCTTCGATGTTGACCCGCGCGATCGATCCCGATGTCGTCAGCGCAGCCGGCCCGCTCCTTGTCGCGATCGCGCCGACGGTGACGATCGCCGCGATCGCAACCAGGCCAGCCACGACGCGCCAGAAGGTCAGCTTGCGGCGGATCCTGCGGCGATCGACGATCACGTCCGAATCGAGCGACATCGAATTTCTCCTGAAGTAACCACCGCGTTTTGCATCCGCAGCGTGAGCGTAGCGTTAGTTGATTACATCAATTGCGACGCAATTTGAAGAAAACAAGGCCCGGCAATTGTAGCCCGGATGGAGCGGAGCGAAATCCGGGGCAACCTCGCAAGCGGGTTGAGTTATCCCGGATTGCGCTTCGCTCCATCCGGGCTACAGGTCCAGCCGGGATGACGATACAAAAAAGGCCCCGGTCGAAACCGGGGCCTGATGTCGCAGGCAAGCAGCGAAAGCTTACTTGTCGCGGTTCTTGAGCGCGGTGCCGAGAATATCGCCCAGCGTCGCTCCCGAATCGGAGGAGCCGTACTGCGCGATGGCTTCCTTCTCCTCGGCGACTTCCAGCGCCTTGATCGAGACCTGCACCTTGCGGGCCTTCTTGTCGAACTGGATCACGCGGGCATCGACCTTCTCGCCGACGGCGAAACGTTCGGCGCGCTGATCGTTGCGGTCACGGGCGAGCTCGGAGCGCTTGATGAAGGTGGTGAAGTCGGTGCCCGAGATCTTCACCTCGATGCCGGCTTCCTTCACTTCGAGCACTTCGCAGGTCACGACCGCGCCCTTCTTGACGTCGCCCGGCTCCGCGAAGGGATCGCCTTCGAGCTGCTTGACGCCGAGCGAGATGCGCTCCTTTTCGACATCGACGTCGAGCACCACGGCCTTGACCATGTCGCCCTTCTTGAAGTTGTCGATGACCTGCTCGCCCGGAAGCTTCCAGTCGAGGTCGGACAGATGGACCATGCCGTCGACGTCGCCGTCGAGACCCAGGAACAGACCGAACTCGGTCTTGTTCTTGACCTCGCCTTCGACCGTCGAGCCGACCGGAAACTTCTCGACGAAGACTTCCCAGGGGTTGCGCATGGTCTGCTTGAGACCGAGCGAGATGCGGCGCTTGACCGAATCGACTTCGAGAACCTGCACTTCGACTTCCTGCGAGGTCGAAACGATCTTGCCGGGGTGCATGTTCTTCTTGGTCCACGACATTTCCGAGACGTGGATCAGGCCTTCGATGCCCGGCTCCAGTTCGACGAACGCGCCGTAGTCGGTGATGTTGGTGACGCGGCCGGTGAAGCGCGCGTTCAGCGGGTACTTCGCCTCGATGCCCTGCCACGGATCGTCCAGCAACTGCTTCATGCCGAGCGAAATGCGGTGGGTCTCGTGGTTGATCTTGATGATCTTGACCTTCACCGTCTGGCCGATGGTGAGCACTTCGGTCGGGTGGTTGACCCGGCGCCAGGCGATATCGGTGACGTGAAGCAGGCCGTCGATGCCGCCGAGATCAACGAACGCACCGTAATCGGTGATGTTCTTGACCACACCGTCGATCACCTGACCCTCTTCGAGGTTCTGCACCAGCTCCTGGCGCTGCTCGGCGCGGGTCTCTTCGAGAACCGTGCGGCGCGACACCACGATGTTGCCGCGGCGGCGATCCATCTTGAGGATCTGGAACGGCTGCGAGTTGTTCATCAGCGGCGCGACATCGCGGATCGGGCGGATATCGACCTGCGAGCGCGGCAGGAAGGCAACGGCACCGTCGAGGTCGACCGTGAAGCCGCCCTTGACCTGGTTGAAGATGACGCCGTGAACCTTCTCGTTGTTGTTGAAGGCCTTCTCGAGCTTGCCCCAGCTTTCCTCGCGGCGCGCCTTGTCGCGCGACAGCACGGCTTCGCCGAGCGCATTCTCGATCCGGTCGAGGAACACCTCGACTTCGTCGCCAACCTTGAGATCGCTTTCGCGGCCGGGGCCGGCGAATTCGCGCAGCGCCACGCGGCCCTCGGTCTTCAGGCCGACGTCGATGACGGCCATGTCCTTTTCAATTGCAACTACCTTGCCCTTGATGACGGAGCTTTCCTGCAGATTGCCGCCGGCGAAGGACTCGTCCAGCATTGCAGCGAAATCGTCGCGGGTAGGATTATAAGAAGCAGCAGTCGAAGCCATATGTTCTCCAGATGCGGTATTGCCGGCCATTCGGGTTAAAGGGCGTATCGCGCGTGAAGTGTCGGGGTCCGCAAATCCCAACGACCGCGTTTGCGGGAGTGCGCAAAAGCGGGCCGGCAGCATGCCTGCACGTTCGGTACGTTTGATTTATCCGGAGCCTGAAACGAGCGTATCGACTTCAAGAACCTGGAGCGGGCTTTCCTCCAATGACGGCGGGGGTTCAAACCTCCCGCCGGCCCGCTCGGACAGCCCTGATCTTATCGATGGCGGCCCGGATGGGCGTGGATATAGCCCCAAGGGCCATTTTCGGCAAGCCGGAAATGCCTGATTTACGGGCCCTTAAGGCTGACGGACGCTAACCATAGGCCCGCGCTTTCAACGCCTTGTTGACCGCATGACGCGAAAGGCCCGCTAGCCCCGGCCAGATGGAACCCGACCTTAAGCGCCGCCCTCCACGTTGGCGCCGTTCAAAAACAGGGGTGCCACCATGAAGAGCCTGATCGCTCTGACCGCCATCGCCGTCTTTACCGTCGCCACCGCCGTTGCCGGCAAGCCGGCCGCTTTTGCGACCGACAAGGCGATTGCCGCCGCCAAATCGAAGCCCGTCATGATGGCCGAACAGCGACTGCCGTTCGACCGCGCACGCTCGAAGAACTGATCGGAAACTTTTACTCAGGAGCCAGCTATAGCGGATTGACGCAGGCTACCGAGAACTTCCCCGCCCGGCGCGGACCGCTTCGACGATCGCAATGGCAGCCCGAACGCCGCCTTCGATGTCGAGATTTGAATTGTCGAGGATATGGGCGTCCGCCGCCGCCTTGAGCGGCGCGGCGGCGCGGTTCTTGTCCCGTTCATCGCGCTTGAGGATGTCGGCCAGCACCATCGCCTCGTCGGCGGCTTCGCCACGCGCCAGCGCTTCCAGCGTCCGGCGACGGGCCCGCACCTGCGGGTCGGCCACGACAAAGATCTTCACATCGGCATTCGGGCAGATCACGGTTCCGATGTCGCGCCCATCGAGCACAGCGCCCGGCGGATCGGCCGCGAACTGGCGCTGAAAATTGACCAGCGCCTCGCGCACGCTGGGTATGGCCGACACGACAGAGGCGGCATCGCCGATGCGCTGCGTCTTCAATTCGGGATGGCCGAAGCTTTCGGGATCGAGCGCCATCGCAACCGCTACCGCCCGCGCCTCGTCGGTAAGATCAAACCCCTCGTCCAGCAGCGCTTTCGCCACCGCGCGATAGATCACGCCGGTATCGAGGTGGCGATAGCCGTAATGGTGAGCGAGCCGCTTGCCGAGCGTGCCCTTGCCGGATGCCGCCGGTCCGTCGATGGCGATAATCATGGGAGCCATGTGCGACAGAGCGGCCATGTGGTCAAGGCCGTGGAGAGGTTATTTCGTCTCCCGGAAAGGTGGCGCCTGCCGCTGAGGGACGTGAATTCCGAAAGCCTGGCCGATGCGTCCAAATGTCTTCGCCCTGGGCCGCTCAGCACCTCTATTCTGGCGACCGCCTGAGAATGCCATCCGTGGGCCGGCGCAACGCCGGTTCGAGATTGCACCGGCCGGAGGAAACAAGATGAGCGCCATTTCACGACGCCGCTTTATTGGAAGTGCCGCAGCCGCCTCGGCGTTTCAGCTGACCGGCTCTTCGGCTGACGCGCAGCAGACCGACTGGCCGAACCGGCAAATCAAGATCATCGCTGGCTATCCGGCCGGAGGGCAGACGGATTTGTTTGCGCGCACCTATGGCGAATATATCCGGAACGAGACCGGCCAGAACGTGGTGGTGGAAAACAAGGCCGGCGCCTCCGGATCGGTTGCAGCGGCCGAAGCCAAGCGTGCCGCGCCCGACGGCTACACGCTGATGTTCACGATCACAACGACGATGATCATGAACCGCGTCCTGATCAAGGACATCCCTTACGACGCCGAAAAGGATTTTGTCATCGTCTCGATCATGCCGGCGGGCAGCCTGCCGTTCGTGGTCGGCGAGAAGACCGGCGCCAAGACGCTCGCCGAATTTGTCGCCTACGCGAGGAAAGCCGAGAAGGTCAACGTTGGCACCTACGGCGCAGGCTCATACGCGCATATGGCGATCGTCGAGATGAACAAGCATTATGGTCTCAAGATCGAGCCGGTCCACTATCGCGGCGAAGCGCCGATGTGGACCGATCTTGCCGGCGGGTTCATCGACGGCGCCCACGGCAGCTACGGCGCGGCGTTGCCCGTCCTGCAGAGCGGCCGCGGCCATGCGGTCGCCGTCTCGCGCAAGCGCATGTCGGTATTACCTGACGTTCCTACCTTCACTGAGCAGGGCTTGACCCCGCGCCTGTTCCAGCTGACCGGCTTCCAGTGCTGCGTGGTGCCTACGGGGACGCCGCCGGAAATCATTCAAAAACTGTCAAAGCTGCTGGTCGCCGGCGGCAAGAGCGAAAAAGTGCGGCAGGTCATGAAACCATTCGGCGTCGACGACACCGCGATGACCTTTGAGGAGACGCAGAAACTATACAGGGAAGAAGCGCCGGTCTGGCTGGAGGCGGTGGCGAGCCTCGGGCTGACGCCATCCTGAAGCGCGTTCCTGCCTTATGAAAACTCCGCCCCGAGCTTTCGCATCATCGGGATGAAATCCGGGAAGCTGGTGGCGATGAAAGCCGTGTCATCCACCTTGACCGGCTTGTCGGAGGCCAAGCCCATCACCAGCGCCGACATCGCGATGCGGTGATCCATGTGGGTGGCGACGAGGCCGCCGCCGGGCACGTGGCCGTGGCCTTCGACGATCAAATCATCGCCCGCGATCTCGACCTTGACGCCGTTGACGCGCAGCATGGCGGCGGTCGCCTCCAGCCGATCGGATTCCTTGACGCGCAGTTCCTGCAGGCCGCGCATGATGGTGGTGCCTTCGGCAAAGGAGGCTGCGACCGCCAGCACCAGATATTCGTCGATCATCGAGGGCGCGCGCTCCGGCGGCACCTCGACGCCGCGCATTTTGGAAGCACGCACGCGCAAGCGGGCCATCGGCTCGCCGGCATCACCGCGCACTTCGCTTTCCTCGATCGAAGCGCCCATCTCGCGCAGCGTCGTGAACAGCCCGGTGCGCAGCGGATTGGTCATGACGTCGGAAAAAGTTACGTCCGAACCCTCGACGACCAGCGCCGCCACGATCGGGAATGCGGCCGAGGACGGATCGGCAGGCACCACGACCTCGGCGCCATGCAGTTCGCCTTGGCCCGTCAGCGCGATCCTGCGGCCATGGCTGCCTTCCGTGGTCGAGATGATCTCCGCGCCGAAATGTTTCAGCATCAGTTCGGTGTGGTCGCGACTGGCTTCCTGCTCGATGACGGTCGTGATGCCGGGAGCGGCAAGTCCCGCCAGCAGCACCGCCGACTTGATCTGGGCCGAAGCCACGGGGGTCCGGTACAGGATCGGCACGGGATCGCGGGCGCCGTGCAGCGTCAGCGGCAGGCGGCCGCCTTCCTTGCTCTCACCGGCTTTGGCCCCCATCAATTCCAGGGGATCGAGGATGCGGCGCATCGGTCGGGAGCGCAGCGAGGCGTCGCCGTCAAACACGGCAGTGATCGGGCACCCCGCGACCGCCCCCATCACCAGCCGGCAGCCGGTGCCGGAATTGCCGAAATCGAGCGGGGAAGCCGGCTGGGCGAAGCCCGCCACGCCGACGCCCCTGACCTGCCAGGCAAACGGCCCCGTTCGCTCGACCCTGGCGCCCAGCGCCTGCATCGATTTGGCGGTATTGAGGACGTCCTCTCCCTCCAGCAGGCCGGAAATCCTGGTTTCGCCGACCGAAAGCGCCCCGAGGATGAGGGCGCGGTGCGAAATCGACTTGTCGCCGGGAACGCGGACTTGGCCGCTCAATGGGCCGCTTGCGCGGGATTCCAGCGGGGTTTGGGTGGTTGAATGGGTCAAGATGGTGGTCCTTTGCGGGGGCGGCAGTACCACAGGGGCCCCACGTCGTCACGCGGTCGTCAAATGCTTCAAAGCGCTATTGACACCAGCCCCTTAACTAGCCAAGTGAAGCACCGTTTTTCAGAATTTCCCAGGATCCACACGTGGCCAAATCCGATCTCGGAACCAAACGCATTTGCCCGACGACGGGTAAGAAATTCTACGATCTGAACAAGAACCCGGTGATCTCGCCCTACACTGGCGAGGTCGTGCCGATTGCGCCGATTGCGCCGCCCCGGGCCGCCCGTGGCGATGCCGCACGCGCCGCGGCTGCCGCTTCAGCCACCGCCGCTGCCGATTTGCCCGAGGCCGCCGAGGCCGAAGAGTTGGTTTCGCTCGAAGAGGCCGACGCCGAAGAGAATACCGGCAAGGTCAAGGCCGTGGTTCCCGAATCGGAAGACGACATCGAGATCGACGAGACCATCGAGGGCGATGACGACGACGATTCCACCTTCATTCCCGACGAGGAAGAAGGCGATGAGGACGTTACCGACATCATCGGTGATGTCGGAGGCGACGAAGAGACTTGAGATCGGCCCAGAACTGTGTTCTGGGTCTCCCCCGCAAGTCGCCCAAGGCTTGCGGGAGCATGGTCGGAAGAGACCGTGCCTTGACTGTGACGGGGCCATAGCTCAGCTGGGAGAGCGCTTGCATGGCATGCAAGAGGTCGGCGGTTCGATCCCGCCTGGCTCCACCAGCCTTCGCTCGCTTCGTGAGCTTCGGCTAGGCAAGCCCGGGAAGTCCCTCGTAGCGAAGTGAGCGAAGGCTGCCTCGCCATAGCCCGAAGGGCGACGGCGGGCTCCATCCGTAAGTACTCAGTTCGCAAGCTTCCGCTAGGCAAGCTTTCTCGGGCCCATAAACGCGATACCCTGCCGCTCTTATCCAACGCAGGTGGGTCACATGAAGTACGTCTACATCCTGGAGAGTCTCGATTCTGAGCATTTCTACGTCGGCATCACGGAAGATCTACGCGCCCGCCTAGCGAAGCATAATGCCGGGGAAGTGCCTCATAGTTCAAAATATGGGCCTTGGCGGCTAAGGACCTACATCGCGTTTAGCGACGAGCAGTCCGCCCTTGCGTTCGAGAAATATCTGAAGTCAGGCTCCGGCAGGGCATTTGCAAAGAAACACTTCTGACAGTGTCCACGCGGCGAAGACGGGCTACTCCCCCAACACCGCATTCAACCGATCGCGCAACGCGACGATCTCGTTCTTCATCGCCATGAGCTCGCCGACCGAGCAGGCTGACGCCGCGAGAATCGATTGCGGCACCGCTCTCGCTTTCTCGCGCAGCGCTTCGCCCTTTGGCGTCAGCGCGATCAGCACCTGGCGCTCGTCCTCGGTGCTGCGCGTGCGCCTGACCAGTTCGGCCGCCTCGAGCCGCTTGAGCAGCGGCGTCAGCGTACCGGAATCCAGCAGCAGCCGTTCGCCGATGTCTTTCACCGGCACGCCGTCGCGCTCCCACAGCACCAGCATGACCAGATATTGCGGATAGGTCAGAGCGAGTTTGTCGAGCAGCGGCTTGTAGACGCGGTTGAACGCGTGCGCGGTGGAATACACCGCAAAGCAGAGCTGATTATCGAGTCTCAGCGGCAGGTCGGCCGCGTGTTTCCTGGCCATCACAACCTCGTCAACGGACCGCGCCCCTGTCCCCGATCTGGAACCGTAAGCGCTTGATTTCAATTGTATACGATTAGATCGCGGACCTTGCAATAATTTATATTGCGCACAATCAAATTGCGTGCAATACATTATCCATCGAAACGGCGAACCCAGGGAGAACCACATGTCCGTGAACGTGCTCTACAAGACCAGCGCCAAGGCCACCGGCGGCCGTGACGGCACCGCCGCGACCCTCGATGGCGCGCTCGACGTCAAGCTCGCGACCCCGAAAGAACTCGGCGGCGGCGGTGGCGCCGGCAACAATCCCGAGCAGCTGTTTGCGGCCGGCTATGCCGCCTGCTTCATCGGCGCGATGAAGTTCGTAGCTTCGCAAGGCGGCCCGAAGGTACCCGCGGACGCCACTGTCACTTCCACTGTCGGCATCGGCCCGCGTTCGGCTGGCGGCTTTGGCCTCGATGTCGAACTCGCCGTCTCGCTGCCCGGCGTTGCCAAGGCGGATGCGGAAGCCCTGGTGGCGAAGGCGCATCAGGTGTGCCCGTATTCCAACGCCACCCGCGGCAATATCGATGTCCGCCTGACAATCGTCTGACGACGGGATTCGAACGGCCCGCCGCTGATACCAGCGGGCCGTTCGCCCCACAGAATTTTCCGCAACTTTGCTACGGCGGCGGCGTCATGCGCCTGTGCGCGAGACGCCATTGCCGCCGCGCCTGAAGACCGCTAGCTCAAGACTTCGATTTTCTCCTTGAGCGAAGGTTCTTGTCCATGAGTTCTGTAGCCGCTCCCGGCGCAATGACCGGCCTGCGCGTGATCGATCTGACGCGTGTGCTCGGCGGCCCCTATTGCACGCAAATCCTCGCCGACCACGGCGCCGACGTTATCAAGGTCGAACCGCCGGCCGGCGACGAGGTGCGCGACTGGGGCCCTCCATTCCACGAGGAAGACGCAGCCTATTTCGTCGGTATCAACCGCAACAAGCGCTCGATCGGGCTCGACCTCGCCTCCGAAGGCGGCCGCGCGGTGCTGCTGAAGATGCTGGAGACCGCCGACGTCCTGATCGAGAATTTCAAGCCGGGCACGCTCGACAAATGGGGCATCGGCAACGATGTGCTGCGAGCGAAATTTCCAAAACTGGTGCATTGCCGGATTTCCGGCTTCGGCGCCAACGGCCCGCGCGGCGGCAATCCCGGCTATGACGCAATCATCCAGGCCATGACCGGCATGATCGCGGCGACCGGCTCGCCCGAAAGCGGCCCGATGCGGATCGGCGTTCCCCTGGTCGACATCACCACCGGGCTTTATGCGGCGATCGGCATCCTGATGGCGCTCTCAGAACGGCAGCGGTCGGGTCTCGGTCAGTTTCTGGAAACCACGCTGTACGAGACTGGTCTGGCGATCATGCATCCGCACACCGCGAATTATTTCATGCATGGCAAGCCGCCCGGGCTGACCGGCAACGAGCACCCCAATCTGGTGCCGTATGCGATCTTTCCGACCAAGACCGACAACATCTTCATCGGCGTCGGCAATGACGGCACCTTCCGCAAGCTCGCCAAGGAGATCGGCAAGCCCGAGCTCGGCACCGATCCGCGCTTTGCCCGTAACAAGGACCGCATTGCCAACCGTGAGGCGCTGCGTGCCGAACTCGCCGCCGTGTTCAGCCAGCACGAGGCCGAGCCGCTCTGCAATCGCCTGCTGGCGGCCGGGCTACCCGCAGGTCCGGTGCAGAAGATCGACCAGGCGCTGACCAATCCGCATACGCTGCATCGCGGCGATATCATTGAGAAGGATTGGTACAAGGGCGTCGCCTCCCCGATCCGGCTGGAACGAACAAAACCGAGCCTGCGCCGGACGCCGCCGAAATTCAGCCAGCACACATCAGAGGTGCTCGGCGAGTTCGGCTATTCCAAGGGCGAGATCGAGGCGCTGGTCGGCAAGGGCGCGGTCTGCGGCAACGAGCGCAAGCGCTGAGGCGGTCGTCCCTGCGAGCGCCGGGAAACCCAGTTCGTAGCCCGGATGGAGCGCAGCGAAATCCGGGAAAAGTGCAAGCGGCGTGAGCGGTCCCGGATTGCGCTTCGCTCCATCCGGGCTACGGACCTACGGCCCAGCAACGCACGCCTGTGGTTATGGGCCCCTGCTCCCGTGCGCAATTGCGCGCTAGGCAGGGGCGACGGAGAGCTTTGGCCTTCGCCTATTTTCCGGCTTCCCTTTACGCCCGCTTTCCCAATACCATCCTTTCGCTTATAGGGTCATTTGCACGTCATCCGACGCTGTTATCGCGCGAAACGAAGATGACGACCCCAACCCGGAGGATTCCATGGCACTTCGAAAATTCGGCGCAGCGGCGGCAGTGACGGTTGCGCTGGCGCTCGCCACGCCTGCCTACGCTGTGACCGAGATCCAGTGGTGGCACGCCATGACCGGCGGCAACAACGACATCGTCAACAAGCTCGCCGAGGATTTCAACGCCAGCCAGTCCGACTACAAGGTCGTCCCGACCTTCAAGGGCAGCTACCCCGACACCATGAATGCGGGCATCGCCGCCTTCCGCGCCGGCACCGCGCCGCACATCATTCAGGTGTTCGAAGTCGGCACCGCGACGATGATGAGCGCCACCGGCGCCATCAAGCCGGTCTACCAGTTGATGAAAGACGCCGGCGAGCCGTTCGACCCCAAGGCCTACCTGCCGGCGATCACTGGCTACTACTCGACCTCGAAGGGCGACATGCTGTCATTCCCCTTCAATTCGTCGTCGACGGTGATGTGGATCAACAAGGACGAATTGAAGAAGGCCGGCATCGCCGAGATTCCGAAAACCTGGCCGGAAGTGTTCGACGCCGCCAAGAAACTTAAAGCAGCGGGGCACACGACCTGCGGATTCTCCAATGCGTGGGCGAGCTGGGTGCATATCGAGCAGTTCTCGGCCTGGCATAACGCGCCGATCGGCACCAAGGCGAATGGCCTCGACGGTTTCGACACCGTACTGACATTCAACTCGCCGCTGCACGTGAAGCATCTGGAGAACCTGATCGAGCTTCAGAAGGACAAGACCTACGACTATGCGGGCCGCGCCAATGCCAGCGAGAACCGCTTTGCCTCGGGCGAATGCGCGATCTTCCTGACCTCGTCGGGTTACTACGCGACCGCCAAGAGCACCGCCAAGTTCGACTTCACCTCGGCACCGATGCCCTACTACCCCGACGTCCAGGGCGCGCCGCAGAACTCGATCATCGGCGGCGCTTCGCTGTGGGTGATGGGCGGCAAGAAGCCTGAGGAATACAAGGGCGTCGCCAAGTTCTTCACCTTCCTGTCCGCGACCGACCGCCAGGCCGATCTGCACCAGAAGTCCGGCTACCTGCCGATCACCAAGGCGGCCTATGAGAAGACCGTCAAGGACGGCTTCTACGAGAAGAACCCGACGCTGCAGACGCCGCTGAAGGAACTGACCAACAAGGAGCCGACCGAAAACTCCCGCGGCCTGCGCTTCGGCAACATGGTGCAGATGCGCGACCTCTGGGCCGAAGAACTGGAAGGAGCCCTTGCCGGCAAGAAGACCGCCAAGGAAGCGCTGGATGCTGCGGTCGCGCGCGGCAATGCGATGTTGCGGACATTCGAAAAGACGGCAAAATAACGCCGACCAAAATAACACCGACCAAGGCTCCCTCTCCGTCCCGGGGAGGGAGCCTCTCTCGCATCACGCAAGCGGCTTGAATGGAAAAGTCTGTCGTCTTCAGCAACAAGCTGCTTCCATACCTGCTGCTGGTGCCGCAGCTCATTATCACATTCGTATTTTTCTACTGGCCGGCGAGCCAGGCGGTCTGGCAATCCTTTTTGCGTGAGGACGCGTTCGGGCTGACGTCGGAATTCGTCGGACTGGAAAACTACCAGTCGCTGTTCGCCCAGCCCGAATATTACGCCTCGATGCTGGTGACGATCATATTCTCCTCGCTGGTGGCGGCGCTCTCGCTTTCCATTGCGCTGTTGTTTGCGACCCAAGCCGACAAGAACCTCAAAGCCGCCGGGGCCTACAAAACCCTGATGATCTGGCCTTATGCGGTGGCGCCCGCGGTCGCCGGCGTGCTGTGGATCTTCATGTTTCATCCCTCGCTCGGCACGCTGGCAAGGCCGCTGCGCTGGATGAATTTCGACTGGAATCCGCTGCTGAACGGCAACCACGCCATGACCCTCGTGGTGATGGCCGCGGTGTGGAAACAGATTTCCTATAATTTCCTGTTCTTTCTCGCCGGGCTGCAATCGATCCCCAAAAGCGTGCTGGAAGCCGGCGCCATCGACGGCGCGGGCCCGATGCGACGGTTCTGGACCATCACCTTCCCGCTGCTGTCGCCGACCACGTTCTTCCTCCTGGTCGTCAATGTCGTCTACGTCTTCTTCGATACGTTCGGCATCATCGACGCGGTCACCGGCGGCGGCCCGGCCGGCGCCACCACCACCATGGTCTACAAGGTGTTTGCCGACGGGCGCCTCGGCGGCGATCTCGGCGGCTCGGCCGCGCAGTCGGTGGTGCTGATGGTGATCGTGATCGCACTGACTGCGATCCAGTTCAAATATGTCGAGCGCAAGGTGCAGTACTGATGGTCGAGCATCGCCCGCTCAGCGACATCATCGCCTATGCGATCCTCACGCTCGGCATCTTCATCGTCGCCTTTCCGGTCTATCTGGCGCTGATTGCCTCCACCCATGATGCCGCCACCGTGGTCGGCGGCAACATGCCGCTGTCGCCGGGAAGCCAGACGCTGGAAAATTACTATCGCGCGGTGTTCGTCGGGGGATCGCGTACCAGCCGCGAGCCGGTCGGCCACATGCTGATGAACTCGTTCATCTCGGCAATCGGCATTGCGCTCGGCAAGATCTTCATTTCGATGCTGTCGGCCTATGCGGTGGTGTATTTCCGCTTTCCGTTCCGCAAGACCGCGTTCTGGATCATCTTCGTCACGCTGATGCTGCCGGTCGAGGTGCGCATCTATCCGACCTACAAGGTGGTCGCGGATCTGAAAATGCTCGACACCTATGCCGGGCTGATCCTGCCGCTGATCGCGTCCGCCACGGGGACGCTGCTGTTCCGGCAGTTCTTCATGACCGTCCCCGAGGAATTGCTGGAGGCATCGCGGATCGACGGCGCCGGTCCCTTCCGCTTCTTCTGGGATACGCTGCTGCCGCTGTCGGTAACGACGATCGCAGCCCTGTTCGTGATCCAGTTCATCTATGGCTGGAATCAATATCTGTGGCCGCTTTTGATCACCACCCAGGATTCGATGCAGACCATCGTCACCGGCATCAAGAAGATGCTGTACACGACCGACGAACTCGCCGAGTGGCAGCTCGCGATGGCGACCGCCATTCTCGCGATGCTGCCGCCGGTCGCGGTCGTCATATTCATGCAGCGCCTGTTCGTGCGCGGCCTGGTCGAGACGGAGAAGTAAGGTAGCCATGGCCAACGTCACCCTCCGCAACGTCCGCAAGACCTATGTGGGTGGCTTCGAAGCCATCAAGGGCATCGATTTCGACGTCGGCGACGGCCAGTTCTGTGTGCTGGTCGGTCCGTCCGGCTGCGGCAAGTCCACGCTGCTGCGCATGGTCGCAGGCCTGGAGACCATCACCGGCGGCGAGATCGATATCGGCGGGCGTGTCGTCAACCAGATCGAGCCGGCCGACCGCGACATCGCGATGGTGTTCCAGAACTACGCGCTCTACCCGCATATGAGCGTCTACAACAACATGGCCTACGGCCTGCGCAACCGCGGCATGGCGGAGCCCGAGATCAAGACCCGCGTCGAGGAAGCCGCGCGCATTCTCGAACTCGGCGCCATGCTCGAGCGCAAGCCGCGGCAATTGTCCGGCGGCCAGCGCCAGCGCGTGGCGATGGGCCGCGCCATCGTGCGGCAGCCAAAAGTGTTCCTGTTCGACGAGCCGCTGTCGAACCTCGACGCCAAGCTGCGCATCGCCATGCGGGTCGAAATCCGCAAATTGCAGCGCCGCCTGTCGACGACCTCGATCTACGTCACCCACGACCAGCTCGAAGCGATGACGCTGGCCGATATTCTCGTGGTCATGAACGGTGGCCAGGTCGAGCAGATCGGCAATCCGCTCGATATCTACCAGAAGCCGGCGACTACCTTCGTCGCCTCCTTCATCGGTGCGCCGCCGATGAATCTAATGCCGCTGCGCTCCGACGAACTCAAATCGCAATTGGCCGGCGATATCAGAATCAGCGAGGCCGGCATCCTCGGCATTCGCCCTGAGGACTTCGTTATTACCAACGAAACGGTTGCCGGCGGCGTGGCGCTTGGCCTCACGGTGGAAGCGATCGAGCGGGTCGGCGCCGAAACCTTCGTCTACGGCACGAGACAGCAGGAAATCCAGGGCGTCGCCGCCACCCCCGGCGAACTGCCGCCGGGCGAGGTGATCGTGCGGATTCCCGGCGCCATCGGCCCCGCCATCGGCGAGCGAATCAGGGCGGTGGCCGCCAGCGACAAGCTGCATTTGTTTACCGCCGACGGCCGCAAGCGCGTGGGTTCCTGACCCTTATTCCGGGGATGCGAAACCAGCTCCAACTGACGTGAAAAACCCGCCGCGGCCGATTTACACAGCTTTCAGAGGCGCTTGAACCGTTCCCAAATCGCCCCCATATTCCCTGGTGACCGGACGGCAAGTCGGCCGGCCGGTTGAATGGGGCGCCGCAAGGGCCCCTCAAAGTCGCTTCGAGAGGACTTTGTAATGTCTCGTGTTCCTTCGTTATCCAGTCCGTTCCTGCTTGGGTTCGACGAAATCGAGCGTGCGCTCGATCGCGTCGTCAAAGGCGCCGACGGTTATCCTCCCTACAACATCGAGCGGTGCGATCGTGCCAACGGCCAGCCCGAACGGTTACGCATCACGCTCGCGGTGGCAGGTTTTACCCGCGACCAACTCGATGTAACCACTGAGGAAAACCAGCTCGTGATCCGGGGCCGCCAGCAGGACGACAAGGCCCGGCAATACATCCATCGCGGCATCGCCGCGCGCCACTTCCAGCGCACCTTCGTGCTGGCAGAGGGGATGCTGGTGCTGGGCGCGGATCTGAAAAACGGGCTGTTGTCGATCGACCTCGCCAGGCCGGAGCCTGAAAGGGTCGTTAAGACAATTGCTATCAATGAGCACGAATAATGGAACAAGTAGCGGACTCGACCGCTTAGACCCAGAAGGAGTCGAGACCATGAGTGACGTGAGTGTTACCTTCGAACCCGAAAAGGTTTCCGTTGAGGCGCTGGCCCATCTTGGTGAAGGCCACATCGCCTACGTGAAACAGGTCCGTTCCGAGGACGTGCCGGGACTGTTTCCGCAGGCGCCGAAAATCGCGCCAGGGCTGAAACTGTTCGCGCTGCATGCCGCCGACGGCACCCCGATCATGCTGACCGACAGCCGTGAAGCGGCGATCGCCAATGCGTGGAGCAACGAGCTTCAGGCCGTCAGCGTACACTGAGGCGGCTTGCCGTTGTCACTGACGCAGCACTTGCTGCTGTCACTGACACAACTTCGCCGGCGTCGTTCACCTGATGCCGAGCGAGTGTAAGAAGAGGGTTTCGGATACGCGGGCCTCGCCCGCGTATCGTCCTTCATAACAATTTCGAGTTCCTCACGCCGCGCGCACGGTCGAAAGGAATTTCTCCACCTCACCCTTGAGATGATTGCTCTGTCCCAGCAGGGACCGGGCGAGCCCGTGCACGTGCGACGAGGCCGCGCCGGTATCGGTCGCCCCGCGGTTGACGTCGGTGATGCTGCCGGCGACCTGGGTGGCTCCCTGCGCCGCCTGCTGCACGTTGCGCGAGATTTCCTGCGTCGCAGCGCCCTGCTCTTCCACAGCTGCCGCGATCGCCTGCGAGATTTCCGCGATGCGGCCGATGGTGCCGCCGATTTCCTGAATGGCGGATACCGACTGATTGGTCGCCGACTGCATCTGCCCGATCTGCTCGCTGATTTCCTCGGTCGCCTTCGCGGTCTGTGCGGCAAGCGCCTTGACCTCGGATGCGACGACGGCAAATCCGCGTCCGGCCTCGCCGGCGCGCGCCGCTTCGATGGTGGCGTTCAGCGCCAACAGGTTGGTCTGCTCGGCGACCGCGCTGATCATCTTGACCACTTCGCCGATCCGGCTGGCGGACTGGGCGAGATCCGCAATCCGCGCATTGGTCTGCTCGACCTGGCTGACCGCCTCGCGGGAGATCTTGTGCGAATCCTGCACCTGGCGGCTGATCTCCGACACCGATGAGGCCATCTCTTCCGCGGCCGCCGCAGCGGATTGCGCGTTGGCCGAGGATTGCTCCGATGCGGAGGCGACGGTTGCCGAAAGCACCTGGGTCACTTCGGCGGTCTTGGTCAGTTGTCCGGCCGATGATTCGAGTTCGGACGAAGCGGTCGATACGGTCTGGATGATTTTTCCGATCGCGGAATCGAAGCCGTCCGCCATCTGCTGCATCGCGGCCTTGCGGTCGCCTTCCGCCTTCCGCTTCAGGTTGGCCTGCTCCTGTTCCATCGACTGAACGCGGAGCGCGTTGTCCTTGAAGACCTGGACCGCGCGCGCCATGGCGCCGACTTCATAGCCGCGGCTGAGCGCTGGAACCGAAACATTGAGGTCGCCACCCGCGAGCCCCTTCATCACGTCAGTCATTGCCGCGATCGGGCGAATGACGCCGAATGCCACGCCGAAGATGCCCGCGCCGATGACGAGAAACACCGCGGCCGAAACGCCCCACAATACCCACGTGAATGTACTGACGCGCCCCGTCGCCGCGACTTCCGTCGCCGCGTTCTGGTCGTTGGTCTGCTTGACGATGTCGTCGATGATGGCGCGGTGTGCGGTATAACGTGCGGTGATCTCGGCATAGGATTTCGCCGCCGCGGCGCTGTCGCCCCTGGCAAGCGCGGGCAGGAGGCCATCCTGGATCGCGGTCCAGAAGCGGCGCACCTCGCCATCGGATTTTTCCACCAGCTTGGTCTTGAGCCCCGGATCAAGATCGGATTTGACCCAGAAATCGCGCCGCTCGTCATATTCCTTCTTGAGCTGTGCAAGCCTGTCGCGATGCGCCGCAAGCTGCGCCGGATCGTGCAGCACGAGGGTGGCCTCGAGATAGGCTTCGATGACATATTCCGGCGGCGGCAGGATGTCGGCGATCAGGTCGTTGCCGAGCTTGATCTGGTTGTAGAGTGGGCCGCCCACCTTGAGCTGTGACAGCCCGTAAACGCTGGTGGCAATCACGGCACCAAGCCCCAACGCGGTAACCAATCCAAAAATCAATATTGCGCGCGAAATCGTAAGCCGCAGCGTCATGGCAATGTTCTCCGGGTAATGAAAAATCCCAGCGAATGCAATAACTGCTATTTAGCTTAAAATTGCGTTTATCCGGACTGCTACCAACCGGAGAAACCGCTGGTCCCCTTAAGGAACTACGCCGCGCTCGCCGGCGGCAGGGCGAGCACCGAATAGATCGCCTGGGCGTCGCGCGAGGCGCGCAGCTTCTTGGCGACGTCCTGGTCGCGCAATAGCCGCGCGATTCGCGCCAGCGCCTTCAGATGATCGGCGCCGGCGCCTTCCGGCGCCAGCAGCAGGAAGATCAGGTCGACCGGCTGGCCGTCCATCGCCTCGAAATCGATCGGGCGCTCCAGCCGGGCAAAGAACCCGAACAGCTTTTCCAGTTTCGGCAGCTTGCCGTGCGGAATGGCGACGCCGTAGCCGACGGCGGTGGTGCCGAGTTTCTCCCGCTGCAACAGCACCTCGAACACCGAACGTTCGTTCTGGCCGGTCAGGGCGGAGGCACGCGCCGCCAGCTCCTGCAGCGCCTGTTTCTTGCTGATGACCTTCAAAGCGGGGAGAATCGCCTCGGGTGCGACCAGATCGGTAATCGTCATGGGGCGTTCCGAGGTGAATTAAACCGTCAGGTTGCGAGATAGGTTCTAGAACCGGGGCGTCAAGAAGATGGGACGGGAGGCGGGCTTAGACCCGGGTCCCGATTTGGGGGCTTCTACTCCAACGCATGCGCGGTGCCAACTCCCGAAGGGCCAGTTCATGCGCCCTATCCTTAAGGCCGCGGACCATAGGGAGGGTGGCTGGGGGCGTCAATGCCATCGGGAAGATATCTCAGGGGGTAACCGAGGGGGGATCGACCCAGCCGACATTGCCATCCGTCCGGCGGTAAATGATGTTCACCCGGCCGCTGGACCCGTGCTGGAACACGATGCAGGCGGCCCCGGTCAGGTCCAGTTCCATGACCGCCTCGCTGACCGAAAGCCGCTTCAGCGACGTGGTCGCCTCGGCAATGATGACCGGGCTATAGGAGGTAACCTCCTCGTCGCCCTCCGCCGGCGCCTCGATCACATAGCTCGGCGCATCGAGCACCGGAGCGCCGATCTCCGCGAGCGCCGCGGAAGCCGCATAGGCCTTGCGGGCCGAACGGTCCTTCAGCCGGCTCTTGTAGCGGCGCAGGCGCTTCTCGATCATCAGCAGCGCCTGATCGGCGCTGGCATAGGCATCGGTGGCGTTGGAATCGGCTTCCAGCGTAATTCCTGAATCCAGATGCAGCGCGCAATCGGTGCGGAAGCCGAAGCCATCCTTGCTCAGCGTGATGTGTCCGGAATAGTTCCCGTCGAAATATTTTCGCAGGACCTCATCGGTGCGCTCGCTGACGCGCGAACGAAGGGCGTCGCCGACGCTGATGCTTTTGCCGGAGATTCGAAGGGTCATTTGATGCCTCGCTTGATGCCTCGACCACTCTGATCGGCTCTGTCGGGGAACCGACACTATCGCGATTTGACGCGAACGCAATCAGGCCGGAGCCGTATCGCGGGACCGGTCGGAAGAGGTGGCGGGAGCGGAAAGGGCGTTACCAAGCATGCTCTGTTTGTCGCGGCGGCGCTGCACCGAGGAAGGAATACGCATCGCTTCGCGGTATTTCGCGACCGTGCGGCGGGCAATATCAATGCCGGATGCGCGCAATCGTTCCACGATGGTATCGTCGGAGAGGATCGCAGCCGGAGCTTCCGCATCGATCAATTGCTTGATGTGGTGACGGACCGCCTCCGCCGAATGCGCCTCGCCGCCATCGGCCGACGCGATCGAGGCGGTGAAGAAATATTTCAGCTCGAAGCTGCCGCGATTGGTCGCCATATATTTGTTGGCGGTAACCCGTGACACCGTCGATTCGTGCATCTGGATCGCGTCCGCCACCGCCTTCAGATTCAGCGGCCGCAGATGCGCGACGCCATGGGTGAAGAAACCGTCCTGCTGGCGCACGATTTCGGTGGCGACCTTGAGGATGGTGCGGGCGCGCTGATCCAGCGCGCGAACCAGCCAGGTCGCGTTCTGCAGACAATCCGTGAAATAGGATTTGTCGCCGTCCTTGCGGATCGTCTTCGACAGCTCGGTGTAATAGACCTGATTGACCAGCACGCGCGGCAACGTGTCGCTGTTGAGCTCGACATGCCAGCCGCCGTCCGGGCCGGGCCGCACATAGACGTCAGGCACCATGGTCTGCGTGCGCGCCGAACCGAATTTCAGGCCGGGCTTGGGATCGAGGCGGCGGATTTCACCGATCATGTCGGTGATGTCTTCGTCGTCGACGCCGCACAATTTGCGCAGAGAGGCGATGTCGCGCTTGGCCAGCAGATCGAGATTTTCCACCAGCGCTTGCATCGCGGGGTCGTAGCGGTTGAGTTCGCGGAGCTGAATTGCGAGGCACTCGCTCAAATTCCGCGCACAGACGCCGGGCGGATCGAATTTCTGCAGCACGGTAAGCACTGCATAGACATCCCCTTGCGAGGCGCCCAGCCGCTCGGCGGCCTGTCCCAGATCCGGCGGCAGGTAGCCGGCATCGTCGACGAGATCGATCAGATACTGCCCGATCATGCGCTGCGCCGGCGCGCTGAACGCCACCGCAAGCTGTTCGGCGAGGTGGCTGCCGAGCGTCACCTCGGCGGCCACGAAGGCCTCCAGATTGTAGTCATCGTCGTTGGAGGCGCCGCCGCCCCATTCGGTGTAGGCGGTCGGTGCCGCATCCTGCGCCACGCGGGCTGCGGCTTCGGCGGGCTCTTCGGAAAAGACGTTGTCGAGCGGGGTGTCCAGCGTCTGCTCGATCTCGGTGCGGCTACCCAAATCGCGGTTCAGCCAGTCTTCCTGGCCGGGCTCGAAGGCCTCGCCGGCGGGCCCTGACGCCATATCGGAGGCATCGCCGCCGCCTTCCTCGCCATAGCTGCCGGAATCGCCCGAATCGGAGAATTCGGCACGCTCAGTGGCCGGCTCGCCCGCCACCGGGGCTTCGGGACCGTCGCTGGCCCGGTCCAGGAGCGGATTGCGCTCCAGCTCCTCCTCGACGAACGCCGACAGGTCGAGATTCGACAATTGCAGCAGCTTGATCGCCTGCATCAATTGCGGCGTCATCACCAGCGACTGCGACTGGCGGAACTCTAATCTCTGCGTCAGCGCCATGAGGCCAAGAACCGATCCACTGAAAAGTTGGTCCGATTCTTGCTTATATTAGTACAGAGCCCTTGTACACGGCTTGACGCGCGCGAAAAAAGGGTTAGAGGCGGAATTCCTCGCCAAGGTAAAGGCGGCGTACATCCGGATCGTTGACGATTTCTTCCGGACTGCCTTCTGTCAAGATCTGCCCGGCATAGACGATATAGGCGCGGTCGGTCAGCCCGAGCGTTTCGCGCACATTGTGGTCGGTGATCAGGACGCCGATGCCGCGGTTGGTGAGATGGCGAACGAGATCCTGAATGTCGCCGACCGCGATTGGATCGATGCCGGCAAAGGGTTCGTCGAGCAGCATGTAGTTCGGACGCGTCGCCAGTGCGCGTGCGATTTCGACGCGGCGGCGCTCGCCGCCGGACAACGCAATCGAGGGCGATTTGCGCAAGCGCGTGATGTTGAATTCATCGAGCAGCGAATTGAGTTCGGCCTCGCGCTTCTTCCTGTTGGGCTCGACGACCTCGAGCACGGCGCGGATGTTCTGCTCCACGGTGAGGCCGCGGAAGATCGAGGCTTCCTGCGGCAGATAGCCGATGCCGAGCCGCGCGCGCTGATACATAGGCAGCTTGGTGACGTCGTGGCCATCGAGTTCGATGGCGCCGCGATCCGCCTTGATCAGCCCGGTGATCATGTAGAACACCGTGGTCTTGCCGGCACCGTTCGGACCCAACAGGCCGACCGCCTCGCCGCGGCGAACATAGATGCTGACACCGCGCACGACCTGGCGGGTGCCGAAACTCTTTTCAACGCTATGCACGGCGAGGAAGCCGGGCCGCTTGATCAGCCGCGGCGCTTCGCCGCCATTGGGCTTGGTGTTGGACTTGGCGTTGGACTTGGAACGAGGCGCCTGCGCACGGGGACGCGAGTCGCGCGGCGGCTCGGCGTCGGGCTGCGGCAAGTCCAGCCCGGGCAGTGCGGCGGAGCGCGCCATCGGCGGCCCATCGCGCACCGGGCTCTTCAGCATGTCGCCAAAGGAATCGCCGAGCGCGGTGATGTCGTCGCGCGAGCGCGCAAATCCGGGGGCACCGCGTTTCGCGGGGCGTCGACGGAACATGCCGAGTAAATCCACCATCCCGCTTCGCTTACGCCTTTCACGGTGATTCCGCGACGCGTCCGCCGGCGAATCGCTTCGCTAGCGAACCATGAATGAATGGATGTCCACTGCCCGGCGAAACACCCCCGCCGTGCGCCCTGCCCAGTAGATACAGGCTCGCGCCACAGGCTTCAACCGTAGCGCCCCTAAATATTCTTTAAGGCTCTGATCTGTCTTATTTTTTACCGGGGATCAGCGACGGTGTGGCCACCGGAGCCGGCTTCGCCCCACCCGATCCGGATCCGCAATTCTCTCCCTGGATGAACATGCCCTGGACCTTGTTGGTGTCGGATTCGACGCGCGACACGCCGGTCGTCATATCGACCTTGAGGCGGTCGCCTTTGAGCACGTTCTTGCACTGGGTGAGCACGACCCCACCCGCCATGGTGATGAGGTTGGCCCGCGTGTCGAAGATCGCGGTCTCCCCGGTCACGACCTGGTCCTTCTGCGTGACCACGACAGAGCCCCTGGCCTCCAGCCGGCGGATCGACGAGCTGCCGCCGGGCCCCGGGGTCGCCGACTGCATCGACCCGGATTTCGATCCCTTCGGCGCGGCAGGCTGCGGCGCGGCGGGCGCAGGCGTCGCCGGCGCCGGGCCGGAATCGTAAAACACCACCAGGAACTTCGAGGTCATGGTGGTGTCGCCCTGCACGACCTTCACGTTTCCGGAGAAGGTCGCCTCCTTTTTCTTGTCGCGCATTTCGAGCGACGCCGCCTCGATCTGAATCGGCTGATCGCGGTTTTGCGAAAAGCCCTGCATCGCATTCGGCACGCCCGTCATGGCGCCTTGCGCCAAGGCGTCACCGGAGGCGATCAACGCGAGCGCAAGCGCTGCGGCCGCAAAACTGCGCGAGAAGAACTGCATCATTGATATCATTTCGTGTTGGCGGACTTGCCCGAGATTGACCGCGTCCTCGGCGGTGGCGGCGGTTCAGGCTCGGGCTCAGGCGCCGGCGGGCTTTCCATGATCAGGTTCATCACGACGTTGCCTTCGAAGCGTACGATCTCGCCGCTGTTGATGATCCTGAGCCGGTCGGCGGTGAGCGTGCCGTTCAGCAGTTTGACGTCGACATGCTCGTCCGACGTCACCGTTCCCTTGTTGATGTCGATATAGGCCTGCGAAAGCTTGGCCTCGTAACCGGTGGAGGATTGCAGGAAGATGTCCTTGCGCAGGTCCAGCATCTGCTGCTTGCTGTCGAAGAATCCGGTGCGCGCATCCATCGTCACCGTGCTCTTGTCCTCCATCATGACCTTGGCGCGCAGCGTCCTGAGTTCGACGTGATCGGGGTCGGTCAGATCCTGGATCGCGGACTTGGCCCACACTTCGTAGGGACGCTGGTCGGTCGAGAAGCCGGCAAGGTGCGGCGTTTCCATCGTGATCTTCGTGCCGGAGACTACGAGATTGCTGATGTCGACGGGCAGCTTGGTCAGCCCCGTAATGCGGAAAGGGTTGAAGACCGAGATCGCGACGATACCCGCCATGGCCAGCAGCACGGCCGCCGGGACCGCGACGCGCAGCACATGCACCATCCGGCTGTGGCGGGCGGCCGCGGCAAAGCGGGCCTCCATTCCGGTGGCATAGGCTGGGTTCTGTATCGAATTCACCGCGGCTCCAAGGGGCGCCAAGACGCCAGGATAGCGTCATTCTACCCGCAATCGCGGGATTATGCAGCCCGGACACTCGCGATGAGTGTGACCGAAACGGGGCGGAAGCGGCGGCCGGACCGCTTCAAATAGCCTCGTTCACGAATGCGCGAAGATGTCCTCGGCCTCCCAGCCGCCGAGATCGAGCTTTGCCCGGGTCGGCAGGAAGTCGAAACAGGCCTGCGCCAGATGCGTACGGCCTTCGCGCGCGAGCATCGCGTCGAGCCGCTCGCGCAAACCATGCAGATGCAGCACGTCGGACGCGGCATAGGCGAGCTGCGCCTCGCTGAGGCTCGCTGATCCCCAGTCGCTCGACTGCTGCTGCTTCGACAGGTCGATGTTGAGGACTTCGCGCACGAGGTCTTTCAGACCGTGCCGGTCGGTATAGGTGCGGGTCAGCCGCGAGGCGATCTTGGTGCAGTAGACCGGCTGCGGCATCACGCCAAAGGTATTGTAGAGCGCGGCGAGATCGAACCGCGCGAAGTGAAAGATCTTCGTGACGGCAGGATTGGCCAGCAGCGCCTTCAGATTCGGCGCGTCGGTGTGGCCCTTGGGGATCTGGATGACATCGGCGCTGCCGTCGCCGTTCGACATCTGCACCACGCAAAGCCGGTCGCGATGCGGGTTGAGCCCCATGGTCTCGGTATCGATCGCCACCGAATCCTTGTAGCCGGACAAATCGGGCAGATCGCCGCAATGCAGGCGGATGGTCATGTAGGAAAGCCTCGTATCTCAGGGTCGATTCGACGGAAACACTAGCGCCCGGAGCCGCAGGAGGCGAGCGGCTGGACATGGCTTATACGACGGGAATTGGCGGCTTCGTGGCGATTTTGTCCGCTTACCGGACGTTCGGCTGCCAAGTCAGCTGCCATGTCGGCTGCCATGGGTGTCACGGCGACGCCGCCATCGTTGCGGCCGGCTTCGAGAGCACGAGCCATTCAGGCGGTCTTCTCCTCGGACGATTTCGGCGGCTGAAGCTCCGGGCTGTTAGCCCAGCGGTCGAGATTCTCGATGACATCAGCATGGCTCGGCCGCAGCGGAGGCGGCGGCGTCTGCTCTTCGGACAGCTTGCGCGGTAGCTTGATGTTCTCGGTCATGGGCATGCTCCACGCCGGAAGTATGCGCTCGCGCAGACCCAAAATCAACCATTAACACATTGTTTTTACTATTGTATTTAGCTAATTTGGTGTCGGAATCTCGTTAGATGGAACCAGCGCCAAAGAAATCCGCCCGCGGGACATAGTGGCCCGGCGATCTCGAACCCGGCGCGCCTCCACGGCGACCAAATCCTCGGCGAATTGGTACCGAGGTGCAGTTATGGTTCGCGACGTCATCTTGCTGCTCGGGCTTGCCCTCGGCCTCGCCGCCTGCTCGCCATCCGGCGACTTCGCGGCCTGCACGGCCGGCGACGGCGGCCCTGACGCGATCAGCGCCTGCTCGCGGATCGTCCTGGTCGCGAAAATCCCGCTGCTCGGCCTGCAATTCGATGACCGCGACCTCGCCAAGGTTTACATGGCGCGCGGGCGCCATCTCGCCGCCAAAGGCGATCTCAAGGGCGATCTCGATACGGCGATCGGCGATTTCGGCAAAGTGATCCGGCTCGAGCCGCGTGATACGCAAGCATTGCTCGAGCGCGCCGCGGCCTACCAGAAGCGCGGCGACTTCGATT
This sequence comes from Bradyrhizobium algeriense, assembly GCF_003062295.1. Classification (GTDB taxonomy): domain Bacteria; phylum Pseudomonadota; class Alphaproteobacteria; order Rhizobiales; family Xanthobacteraceae; genus Bradyrhizobium; species Bradyrhizobium algeriense. The sequence continues at coordinate 861,061 of NZ_PYCN01000001.1, forward strand.
TCGCCGTCGCCGACCTGAGCGAGCTGATCGTCCGCGACCCGCGGCGGGCAAGCCATTACGCCGCACGCGGCAAGGCCTATCAGACAAAGGGCGACGACGAGCGCGCGCTCCAGGACCTCAGCCAGGCGATCGTGATGGACCCGAGCGATCCGTTCTACAAGGTCGCTCGGGCGGCGAGCCACCGCCGCAGGCGCGACTACGACCGCGCCATTACCGACGCCGCCGCGGCAATCGCGATCCAGCCCTACTTCGCCGCGTTCTATGTCGAGCGGGCCGACAGCCTGCTGCGCAAAGGCGGCAGCGCCGAACGCGCACTCGCCGACCTCGATCAGGCGATCAAGCTCGAGCCCGGCCTGGCCATCGCACACAGCCGCCGCGCCACAGCCCTCACCTTGATGAAAGCGCACGGCGAGCCGCTCGCCGAAGCCGAGGAAGGCGTAAGGCTCGATCCGAAGTCAGCCGAGGCGCGGGTGACGCGCGGCATGATTGCGCTCGCCGCCGCCCAGCGCGAGCGCGCGGCGGCCGACTTCAACGAGGCGATCCGCCTCGATCCGAAACATGCCGAGGCCTACGAGGCCCGCGGCATCCTGCGGCGCGCCGACGGCGACCTCGATGGCGCCATCCGGGATTTCGGCGAGGCGATCCGCCTCGACCCGCGCATGGTCGGCCCTTATGTGCAGCGCGGCGGCATGTTTCGCGAGCGTGGCGCGCACGACAAGGCGCTCGACGACTTCACGCTCGCGATCCGCAACGCGCCGATGCAGGCGGGCCTCTATGTCGAGCGTGCGCAAAGCCACGAGAAGCTCGGCCGGCTGCCGGAAGCGCTCGACGATTTCCGCGTCGCGCGCGGGCTCGACCCGCGGATGGCTGCCGCAAGCGAAGGCTATGCGCGCGTCGAGGCGGCGTTCGCGGCGAGCGGCCGGCCAAAGCCGTCGGGAAATCCCTGAGTTCGGTGCGCAGGAGAGCCTATCACTGATTTGGCAGATCCGGCGCGCGAACCTGCCAGAAGGTCCGACGGCACGGCCTGAATCTGCTGCTTCAATGCTGAATTCGATATAGCACGGCAAACGGCGCGGCATATACCGGCGTCAGACCTTCAGGCGTTGACGGAAGAAGCGCCGGCGGATCGATCAGCAGCACGGCGTCGAAGTCGGCACGCCAGCTCTTCAGGTACGGCGCCTGCTTCAGCCTGGTGGCAGGCGCATTCGCATCGGAAAGCCAGGCAAAATCCACCGGGCTGCCGGGAGACTGCGACAGCGACCTGAACTCCGCCGTCACCTCCATCGGCTGTTGTGCGGGATCTGCGAATAGCAGGGGCCAGAACGCGCGCTGTTCGACCACCATCAACGCGCTCAACTGACCGTCGAGCCGGGAAATTCCGGGCAGCGCCCATTCCGGTCGTTCGGCATAGGTCCCGGTCGCCCGCGGGCCATGGGCGATCATCACCCGCGAAGCGGGCAGGATCTGCGCCATCGCTCCGCGTAGCTCCGCCAGGGTCTGCCGATGGTCGATCCACGTTGCGGCGATGTAGATCGTGCGGACGCCGATCAGCGCCGCGAAGATCACGCCGGCCACCAGAGCCTGTCGCGGGCTCAGCGATGGCCTGAATCCAGCGAAGAGGAGCAAACCAACGATCATTCCGAAGCGAACGTCGACGAAGGTGCCACCTTTGATCTCGGAAGGCGCCATCAGATAGACCATCGCCAGAATTCCGAGAGCAATCCAGACCCCCGGGCTCACGCTTGTACGCCGCCAGGCGATGGCAAGGAAGCCGATGACGATTACCGTCGTCCACAGAGTCAGCGAAATATTCGTGGTCATGAATGGCGTCAGGAGCGCCCACAACTTGTAGCCCACGCCGGCGATCGGCGCTGGAGCCGCCGCGCCCGCGGCCAGCGGAGCCGCGAGATACAGCACGACCGCCGGGCTGATCGCGATCGCGAGCAAAATCCCCGTCCGCATCACTTCGGCCGCCGTCAGTTTTCCGATGCGGCGTGAGGCCAACAGACGCGCGATCTCTTCGGCACCGATCAACAACGCGAACACCAGCACGCCAAACAGATGGCAAAAGAACAGTACGGGCGTCGCCACCACGGCGTACGCGACCGCAGCCAGTGCTTCACCGCGCCGTCGCAATACAATCCAGCCGGCCGCGGCCGCGAAGGCCAGTCCCAGCCCCAGCAGAAAGTTCATGAAGCCAAGATGGAAGATGCCGTTAAAGGCGAGGGTGCCTGACGCCAGCGGCCAATATGAAAATTCACCAAAGACGCCACGGCTATAGACGACCACGCCCACCGCTGGCGCGAAAAGACTGCAGGCCAGCAGGATCCGGCCCCCGACGTGAACATCGGTGAGCCTCAAGAGTCCGGCGCCGAGCACATCCATGCCCAGATTTGGCATCACCCCCCAACGCGGAAGGTACATCTGCGACAGCACGGGATCGCCCGGATGCGCCAGCACGAAGTAACGCGCCAAATGGTTTGGATAGTCCAGTATGGGGGGCACATCGACGAGGAAGAGGGGAATCGCCAGCACGACCGCAAGCGCCAGCGCCGTCAGGAGCCAGCGCGAACTCGGCCCGCGCTGCGCGGACATGTCGACTTGCCCTTCTTGAGGACAGTCAGCGGCGGCCGAATTCATGCGAAACCCTGTGTCACTCGATCCGGCCTGGCAGCTGAGAAGCCCGGCCGGGATTTAATGGGATCTGCGCGGCTCACATCGGCCCCGCGGCAGCCGCCGACGACAGGGTCGCCTTCAGGAACCGCTATCAGACCGTCGCAAGTTGCATGCTGGCAGTTAAATCATTCTTACGTTGCGCGCGTGATGGTGATCAGGATTGGTTTGATCGGTTTCAGCGCCTAACCGGAGTGAGCATCGTCGTGACCAGCATTGACCCGCAAATTCGCAAGGCGGAATCCGCTGTTAATTGGTGCCCTCCAGGAAATCAGATACCTGGACTGGGCGCTCGAATGTCTTTTTCCGGCCGGCAGGAAGCGTCGAACCGCTGGAATGTGGTGGGCGGATTTCCGGACAGGATTCTCTGAACAGCAGCGAGAGGCGATCTGCACGTATCTGAAGGGCGTTCGCTCGATGCTCGGCGATTCCATAGATCCTGAAAATCGACAGCTCCTTGATGAGGCAGAAGCGATCTGGGCTTCGTCCACGCAGCAGCGACGCGGCGACTAGTTGCCGCCGCCGGCGGATCAAACCGCCCGCATTTTCGCGAATCATGGGCAAGGGCAATGGTGCCCAGGAAAGGACTCGAACCTTCACGGCCGTGAAGCCACTGGCACCTGAAGCCAGCGCGTCTACCAATTCCGCCACCTGGGCCCGGGCGGGTTAGTAAGGAACGGTCACGCGCTTGTCAAATCGCTTCGATGCCGCCCAAATACGCTGTACAGCGGCCGCGTGTTGGCGTATCGCGAATCCGCTAAATCCAACCGATATCTCTTGAATTCGACCCGCAGGAAATGACCATGGCATCGAACCTGGAAACGCTCGTCACGGTTTTTGGCGGATCGGGGTTTCTGGGGCGAAACGTGGTCCGGGCGCTGGCCAAGCGCGAATACCGGATCAGGGTGGCGGTGCGTCGGCCGGAACTGGCCGGGCACCTGCAGCCGCTCGGCCGGGTCGGCCAGATCCATGCCGTGCAGGCCAATCTGCGCTATCCGGCATCCGTCGAGGCGGCGATGCGCGATTCGCAAGTCGCAATCAACCTGGTCGGCACCCTGGCCGAGAGCGGCGCGCAGACCTTTGACGCCGTACAGGCCAAGGGCGCTGAAACGGTCGCCAAGGCCGCCGCTGCCGCAGGCGCCCGGATGGTGCACGTGTCCGCGATCGGCGCCGACGAGAACTCGCCCTCGGGCTACGGCCGCTCCAAGGCATTGGGCGAAAAGGCCGTGCTGGCCGCCGTCCCCTCCGCCACGATCCTGCGGCCCTCGGTGGTGTTCGGCCCCGAGGATCAGTTTACCAACCGCTTTGCGGCGCTGGCCCGGATATCGCCCTTCCTGCCGCTGATCGGCGGCGGCGTGACCCGGATGCAGCCGGTCTATGTCGGCGACGTCGCGACCGCGGTGGCCAATGCCGTCGACGGCAAGACCGCATCTGGGGCGACCTACGAGCTCGGCGGGCCGGAAGTGCTGACGATGCGCGAGATCATGGAAGTCATCCTCGCGATCACCGGGCGCAAGCGCATGCTGATTTCGCTGCCGTGGGGTTTGGCGAAGATGCAGGCGATGTTCCTGCAGTTCGCGCCGGGCATGCTGAAGCTGACGCCGGACCAGGTGATGATGCTGCAGTCCGACAATGTGGTATCGGACGCGGCGAAGTCCGCGGGCCTCACGCTGGCAGGCCTCGGCATCGCGCCGGAGTCGATGCAGGCGATCGCCCCGCAATACCTCTGGCGTTTCCGCGCCGCCGGGCAGTTCCAGCGCATGAGCGTGTAGGGGTTCGTAGGGGTGGCGCGAAGGCGCGCTTGCGCCGTGCCCACCATTGCGAGCTCGGTGTTGGATGAATCCAACAATTTTTGGAACCCTACTTCCCCAGCGCCAGCGCGATCAGGCCGAGCGTGCCGAGGATGACGCGCCACCACGCAAAGAATGTGAAGCCATGGCGCGTGACGTAGGTGAGGAACGTCTTCACCACGATCGCCGCGGTGATGAACGACACCACGAATCCGATCGCGATGACGCCAATATGGTCGACCGTCATCTCGCCGCGGTTCTTGTAGAAATCATAGGCGAACGCACCGATCATGGTCGGGATCGCGAGAAAGAACGAGAACTCCGCCGCCGATCGCTTGTCGGCGCCGAGCAGCATCGCCGCCACGATGCTGGCGCCGGAGCGCGACACACCCGGAATCATCGCCACACACTGCGCAATGCCGATCCACAGATACATCATCAGCGGGTACCGCGTGGCATCGTCCTCTCGCGGCTTGAGGTCGAGTTGATCGACCCACAAGAGAACCGCGCCGCCGGCGATCAGCGTGAAACACACCACAAACGGATCGAAAAGAAATTCCTTGATGTACTTGCCGAAAATCAGCCCAATGATCACCGCAGGCAGAAACGCCAACAGCACGCCAATCACGAAACGCCGGTCGTCGGGATTGGTGAACATGCCGAGCGCGACGCGCCATAATTGGGCGAAATACAGCATGACGATGGCGAGAATCGCGCCGAGCTGAATCAGGATCACAAAGCTCTGCCAGAACGCGCCCTCGCCAAGACCGAAGTAGCGTTGCGCCAGCAGCATATGGCCCGTGGAGGAAACCGGGAGAAATTCCGTGATACCCTCGATGATGCCGAGAATCACCGCCTTGACTGCTTCCGACATCATGATGTGGTCCATTTTGACAGGAAAAGCCGCGCCCTTCTCGCCTATTCGATCCGATGCCGCAATCGCAAAAAAACGCCAAACATAGGTTGCCTGATACGCCTGCTTGGCTAGTGTCGCGATTCGCATGACGCGGTTTGAGGGTTCCGGTATAGGCGCGATTTTGCCCCAAGGATTTCATGTACACGCTCTATCATCATCCGTTCTGTCCGCATTCGCGCTTCATTCGCCTGGTGCTGGGCGAACACGGCCTCGACCTGCGCCTTGTGGAAGAACGGGCCTGGGAGCGGCGCGAAGGGTTTCTCGTGCTCAATCCTGCGGGCACCACGCCTGTCTTGATGGCTGACGGATTTCCGCCGATTCCGGGCGCCGGGATCATCGCCGAATATCTCGACGAGACGCACGGCCTGGAGGCGGGCGAACGGCGACTGTTGCCGGCCTCGATGGCCGAGCGTGTCGAGGTGCGCCGACTGATGGCGTGGTTCAACGAAAAATTCTTCGAGGAGGCGTCGAACCCGCTGGTGACCGAGCGCATCTACAAGCGTTTCATGAGCGAGGAGAATGGCGGCGGCGCGCCGGCGACAGACGTAATCCGCGCAGCCAAGGTCAATGTGCGCTATCATCTGGCCTATATCGGCTGGCTGGCGCAGACGCGGAACTTCCTCGCCGGCGACCGGCTGACCTACGCGGATCTCGCCGCCGCGGCGCATCTTTCGGCGATCGATTATCTGGGCGATGTGCCATGGCACGAGGACGAGGCGGCAAAGGCGTGGTACGCGCGGGTGAAATCCCGCCCGTCGTTCCGCCCGCTGCTCAGCGAATGGCTGGCGGGCGTGCCGGCCTCGCGGACCTACGTGGACCTCGACTTCTGAACAAGGGCGCTAAACTCTCCGCCGCCGATCTGAAGGCCGCGCTCAAGCGCGAGGCGGAGACGCTCGGCTTCGACTGCATCGGCGTCACCGATCCCGACGCGATCGGCACTGCCGGCAAATATTTTCGCGAATTCCTCGATGCCGGCGCGCATGGCGACATGCACTGGCTCGCCGCGCAACCCGAACGGCGGATGGATCCGTGCGTGCTGTGGCCCGGCGTGCGCTCGATCATCATGCTCGGCGTCAATTATGGACCCGATGAGAATCCGCTCGCGCTTCTCGAACAACGTACGCGCGGCGCAATCTCCGCCTATGCGCAGGGCGACGACTATCACGACGTCATCAAGAAGCGGCTGAAGATGCTGGCGCGATGGCTGGTCGCCGCGTCAGGCGATGACGTGAAAGTATTCATCGATACCGCAGCGGTGATGGAAAAACCGCTGGCGCAGGCGGCGGGGCTCGGCTGGCAAGGCAAGCACACCAACCTGGTCTCGCGCGAGTTCGGCTCGTGGCTGTTTCTCGGCGCGATCTTTTCCGCATCCGACCTGCCGCGCGACGCGGCGGACGGCGATCATTGCGGTTCCTGCAATGCTTGCCAGGAGATCTGCCCGACCGCGGCGTTCCCTGCGCCCTACAAGCTCGATGCGCGGCGCTGCATTTCGTACCTGACGATCGAGAACAAGGGCCCGATCCCGCGCGAGTTTCGCAAGAGCATCGGCAACCGCATCTATGGCTGCGATGATTGCCTCGCCGTGTGCCCGTGGAACAAGTTCGCGCAGCAAGGCCGGGAGGCGAAACTGGCCGCGCGGGCGGAGTTGCGTGCGCCGTCGCTGGCGGAGCTGGCGCGGCTCGACGACGTCGCCTTCCGCGCGCTGTTTACCAAGTCGCCGGTCAAGCGCATCGGCCGCGACCGTTTTGTCCGCAACGTGCTGATCGCGATCGGCAACGCGGGTGATGCATCGCTGGCGCCGGCGGCCGAACGCCTGCTGGATGATGCAAGCCCGCTGGTTCGCGGCGCGGCGGTGTGGGCGCTGTCGCAGCTGATGGAGCGGGAGAGGTTTGACGCGCTGGCGGCGAACGCGGTCGGCGTCGAGACGGATGAAGATGTCCGCGCGGAGTGGCGGCAAACCTCCGTCGTCATGCCCCGCGAAGGCGGCGCATCCAGTACTCCCGGGCATCTCGGCTAACCCGATATGTCACGGCGTAATGGATCGTCCGCCCCGGTGCGCAATTGCGCACGATGACAGGCGCATCCAAATCCGCCATGGTCGCTCGCCATGACAAAAAATCAGCCTTTCTTCACCCACGATCGCGTCAACGATAGCTTCATGCCCACGCCGGTTGCGAACGGAGCCTGGGACCCCAATTCCCTGCACGGCCGTGTCGTTGTCGGCCTGCTCGCCCATGTGATCGAGCAGCGCCACGGCTCCGACGATTTCGTGCCGGCGCGGCTCACCGTCGACATGTTCCGCCTTCCCAACATCACGACGCCGATCGAGGTCACGACCAGGCTTATCCGCGACGGCATGCGCATCAAGGTGGTGGAAGCCGAGTTCATCAGTGGCGGCACCCGCATGGCGCGCGCCTCCTGCCAGTTGTTGCGCAAGACGGAAAACGCGCCGGGCAATGTCTGGTCGCCGCCGAACTGGGATGCGCCGAAGCCGTCGGACATTCCAAAGCCCACCGATCCCAGGCTCGGCATGAACGGCAAATGGACCACGCGGCCGATCGTAGGCCACATGGGTGCGCTCGGGCCGCGGCGGCTGTGGATGGGCGAGGTGCGCGAACTCGTCGAGGGCGTGCCGATGTCGCCCTTCGTGCATGTCGCGACAGGTGCGGATTTCGCTAGCCCGTTCGCCAATGCCGGCGACCAGGGGCTCGGCTACATCAACAGCGACGTCACGCTCTATCTGCATCGCTTGCCGGTCACGCCATGGGTCGGCTTCGAGGTCGTCAACCACCACGCCACCGACGGCATCGCGATCGGCGAATGCTGGCTCTATGACGAGCAGGGCCCGATCGGGACGTCCACGGTCGCGGCGCTCGCGCAGCGCAAGCCGACGACCAACGTGCCGCCGCCGTGAGAAGAGCCCGTCGTTCCGGGGCATCGCGGAGCGATGAACCCAGAACCTCGAGATTCTCAGGTGCGCAATTGCGCACCATAGTTCGATGCTTCGCATCGCCCCGGAATGACCGCCGAGAGAGCGCGCCTAACTCACACCAAATGCCGCTTCATCTCCGGCCGCGCCTTTAGCGCCGCACCCTGTTTCGCAACAATCTTGGCGATCCGCTCCGGCGCAAACTTGATATCGACGAAGGCCGGCGCGGTGTTGGCGACCTCATGGTACTCTGTGATCTTGCCGTCACGCAGCCGCATGATGGCCACGCCCTCGAACATTGCCCGCGCCCCTTCCGCTTCCGGCAGCGTCGAGCGGTAGCTGAAGGTGTAGCGCGCATACAGCGTATGTCCGTCGCTGATGGGGTCGTGCATGTCCCAGCGGAAATCGGTGGCCGTGCGATAGAACCAGTCGTCGATCATCCCTGCGATTTTCGCGCGGCCTTCGAACGCGCCGTAAAACACGTCGTGATAGACGCCGTCTTCGGTGAACAGTTCCGCAAACGCCTTGCCGTTGCGCTGCTCGACGGCGTCGCAGAAGGCGCGGAGCATGGTGGATGCGTTCATGGCGTTGTCTCCCGTTTTTCTTCCCTCTCCCCTTGTGGGAGAGGGTGGATGCGATGCGCAGCATCGCAGACGGGCGAGGGGTTCTCTCCGCGGATAGATATCTCTCTACGGAGACAGACCCCTCATCCGGCGCTGCGCGCCACCTTCTCCCACAAGGGGAGAAGGAAAAAAGATCACCCCATCTCCGCCACCGCCGCCATGATCCGTGCAATGTCCTGCGGGCGCGACAGGCGGTGATCGCCGTCCTGGATCACGGTCAGTACCACGTCCTCCGCCGGCAGCCGGTGCGCCAGCGCGAAGGCGTGCTGCCAGGGCACGTCGGGATCCTGCGCGCCCTGCAGGATGCGCACCGGGCATCCGACCTCGATGGCGCTGCCGAGCAACAGATGGTTGCGGCCCTCCTCGATCAGCGCGCGCGTGATCGGATAGGGCGCGCCGTCGCCATACTCCGATGGCCGCATCCACACGCCCTTGGTGCTGATCTCCACGCGAACCTCGTCGGAGAAAGCGTTCCACATCAATTGCTCGGTGAAATCAGGCGCCGGCGCAATCAGTATCAACCCGGCGAGCGTCGCCTGCTTCGCCTCGCGTTGGGCGATGGCGCGCGCCAACAGCAGCGCCATCCAGCCGCCCATCGACGAGCCGATCACGACCTGCGGCCCCCGGCAGAACTGCTCGAACACGGCGATGGCCTCTTCCAGCCAGCGGCCGATGGTACCGTCGATGAAAGCGCCGCCCGATTCGCCATGGCCGGAATAATCGAACCTGATACAGGCGCGGCCATGTTCCGCGGCCCAGGCGTCCAGCGCCAGCGCCTTGGTGCCCCGCATATCGGAATTGAAGCCGCCCAGCCAGAACAGCCCGGGCCCGCCGCCGTCACGGGCGCGCACGGCGATCCGGCGGAGGCCACTGCCCTCCCCTACCTCGATAAAGGTCGGTTCCTGGTCGATTGGTGCTGAATTGGTCATGGATCTGTCACTCTCGCCCGGCTGCTTTGTCCGTGAGCGCGCTTCATCGGTCAAGACGACCGCCCGGCGCTTGCGGATCGGCCCGCCGCGCTATATTTGCCGCACGTGACCGAAATGCCTCGCATTTGACGGTTTTCGGGCGCAGAGCGTGAGTTCGCTTGCTGTTATCAGCGTATTGCTTCAAACTACGGCCCTTCCTTTCACAACTTTGGAGAGTTACCCATTCGCCGTCCCAACAGAGCCCCGCCCGCTGCAACCAAAGACGGGCCGCGCACCAATGATGATATCCGCAACGCGCAGATCCAGCTGATCGATCAGACCGGCCTCAACCACGGAACAGTCGAGACCGTGGTCGCCATCAAGATGGCCCTCGAGGCAGGCATGGATCTCGTCGAGATTTCGCCGAACAACAATCCTCCCGTTTGCAAAATTATGGACTACGGGAAGTTCAAGTATTCGGCACAGAAGAAAGCTGCCGAGGCCCGCAAGAAGCAGAAGATCGTCGAGATCAAGGAGATCAAGCTGCGGCCGATGATCGACGATCACGATTACGACGTGAAGATGCGCGCGATGCAGCGGTTCTTCGAGGAAGGCGACAAGGTCAAGATCACCTTGCGCTACCGTGGCCGCGAAATGGCGCACCAGGAAATCGGCACCAAGCTCTTGGACAAGGTCAAGGCCGATGTCGCCGAGTTCGCCAAGGTCGAGCAGGACGCGAGGTTCGAGGGACGCCAGGTCGTGATGGTGCTGGCGCCGCGCTGATTTGAATCGGTGTTAGATGTGAGGCGGCCCGTCAGATATCTGACGGGCCGTTTCCTTTTTTGAAAAGTCAGCTCCGCGTAGCCTGCCAAGTACCGCTACAGTAGTCACCGGTGATGATGCCGCGCCACGAGCCCGCGCCGTAGCTGCCCACAAGCCGACCGCCGCCGCTGGCGCGGGATGCGCCGACCGAAACCCTGACCGCAACCGCACCGGCCCGATTGACCGATCCCGAGACCCTGCCGCCGCCTGCCGATGAAACGCGAGAGCCGCGGACAGTGAAGGGAACGCTGTAACCCGAACTGCAATTGCCCCGCGTGGTGGCGAAGACCACGTTCCATATACCGTCATAGACCCCGGCCCTGCGGCGGGTCGCAGCGTCGGCCGAAGGCGGCACGGCCATCGCGGCGAATACGGCAAGGATCGGGAGCCAGCGCAGGGTACGCCGGCCGGGAAGAGCGGAAAAACGGGCAATCGGTTGCTGAAAACGGGTCATTTTCTTCCTGTTCCGGGCTCAGATGTTAACGACATCGCGGATAGGTAGCAGCACCCGCGTCAGCGGTTCATCATTGCCAATTGGCGCTTCCTCTGCCATAAGCCCGACCTTCATCGCCCGGCTGATCAAGGGCTGCCGTGTCGATGTCCGTGCGGGTTGGTTCGTTTTCGAAAAAACCTGAGCACTTTCAACGCTCTAACGAGCATTTTAAGCCGCAAAAGCGCCTCTCGGGCGCATTTTTCTGTGGCCGATAGGAGAGCCAAATGCCCAAGCTGAAGACCAAGTCAGGCGCTAAAAAGCGCTTCAAGGTGACTGCCACCGGCAAAGTGATGCACGCCCAGCGCGGCAAGCGCCACGGCATGATCAAGCGGACCAAGAAGCAGATTCGTCAGCTCCGCGGCACCCGCGTGCTGTTCAAGACCGACGGCGACAACGTCAAGAAGTACTTCTTGCCGAACGCCTGATCGCGCTCGCATTCCGCTAAAGCCGGCCGCGTCCGCGCGGCGATCCATCACCGATTTAAAAATTCAAGGATAGCAGTCATGTCTCGCGTCAAACGCGGTGTGACCTCTCACGCCAGGCACAAGAAAGTCTACAAGGCCGCCAAGGGTTTCCGCGGCCGCCGCAAGAACACCATTCGCGCCGCCAAGGCTGCGGTCGAGAAGGCCGGGCAATACGCCTTCCGCGACCGCAAGCGCAAGAAGCGCACGTTCCGCGCGCTCTGGATCCAGCGCATCAATGCCGCCGTGCGCCCGTTCGGCATGACCTACAGCGTCTTTATCAACGGTCTGTCGAAGTCGGGCATCACGGTCGACCGCAAGGTGCTGTCGGATCTCGCCATCACCGAGCCGGCGGCGTTCCAGGCGATCGCCGAGAAGGCCAAGGCCGCGCTGGCGGCGTAAGCCGTCGCCACTCGACCCTTCTGAAAGTTCTTGAGAGCGTCATGGCCGGGCCCGTCCCGGCCATCCACGCCTTCCTTCTCGCGAACGCTGTAAGACGTGGATGCCCGGGACAAGCCCGGGCATGACGGGCTAGGAGCATCGGCTTTAGCATCCTAGTCAAAAGGATCGCCATGACCGACCTAGTTCAACTCGAATCCGAAATCCTCGGCCAGATCGCCGCTGCCGGCGATGAAGCAGCCCTTGAAGCCGTGCGCGTGGCAGCGCTGGGCAAGAAGGGCTCGATCTCGGCATTGCTCGCCACGCTCGGCAAGATGTCGCCGGACGAACGGAAGACGCACGGCGCCGCCATCAATCTCGCCAAGGACAAGGTGACCCAGGCGCTTTCCGCGCGCCGCGACATCCTGAAATCGGCGGCGCTCGATGCCCGGCTTGCTTCGGAAACCATCGACGTCACTCTGCCGCTGCGCGAGGCGCCCGCGGAATCCGGCCGCATCCATCCGCTGAGCCAGGTGTTCGAGGAGGTCAACACGATCTTCGCCGACATGGGATTTGCGATTGCCGAAGGTCCCGATATCGAGACCGACGATTACAACTTCACAAAACTGAATTTCCCCGAGGGCCATCCGGCACGGGAGATGCACGACACCTTCTTCTTCAACCCGAAGGAGGATGGCTCGCGCATGCTGTTGCGCACGCATACGTCGCCGGTGCAGGTGCGCACGATGTTGAGCCAGCAGCCGCCGATCCGGGTGGTCTGCCCGGGCCGCACCTATCGCATCGATTCGGATGCGACGCATACGCCGCAGTTCCATCAGGTCGAGGGCCTCGTCATCGACAAGGGCTCGCATCTCGGCCACCTCAAATGGATCCTGCACGAGTTCTGCAAGGCGTTCTTCGAGGTCGACCACATCAACATGCGGTTCCGCCCGTCGTTCTTCCCGTTCACCGAGCCCTCCCTCGAGGTCGACATCCAGTGCCGGCGTGACAAGGGCGAGATCCGCTTCGGCGAAGGCGAGGACTGGCTCGAGATTCTCGGCTGCGGCATGGTGCACCCGAACGTGCTGCGCGCCTGCAACATCGATCCCGACGTCTATCAGGGCTTCGCCTGGGGCATGGGCCTCGACCGCATCGCGATGCTGAAATACGGCATCGCCGATCTCAGGCAATTGTTCGACAGCGACGTCCGCTGGCTCAATCACTACGGCTTCAAGCCGCTCGACGTCCCGACGTTGGCGGGGGGATTGAGCACGTGAACGCCGCCGAGACTGCCGTTGCGGAGAGCGCCCCCACCCTGACCCTGCCCCGCGCGCGGGAGAGCGGACAAGAGAAGCAAACACCATGAAATTCACGCTCTCCTGGCTGAAGGAACATCTCGACACCGACGAGCCGCTGGAAAAGCTGGCCGACAAGCTCACCATGATCGGGCTCGAGGTCGAGAACATCGAGGACAAGGCGAAGGCGCTGGCGCCGTTTTCGATTGCGCGGGTGATTTCCGCCGAGCAGCATCCGAATGCGGATCGCCTGCGCGTGTGCATGGTCGATACCGGCGACGGCGGCGCACCGGTGCAGGTGGTATGCGGAGCACCGAATGCGCGCGCCGGGCTCGTCAGCGTGTTTTCGCCGCCCGGCACCTTCATCCCCGGCAAGAACATCACGCTCGGCGTCGGCACCATCAGAGGCGTCGAAAGCCGCGGCATGCTGTGCTCGGCGGCTGAGCTTGAGATTTCCGAGGACCATGACGGCATCATGGAGCTGCCGGCGGATGCGCCCGTCGGCAAGGGCTATGCCGAATGGGCCGGCCTCGGCGATCCCGTGCTCGAAATCAATCTGACGCCGAACCGCCAGGACTGCACCGGCGTGCACGGCATCGCGCGCGATCTCTCCGCCGCCGACATGGGCAAGCTCATCGAGCCCGGTATCAAGCCGGTCAAGGGTGAATTCCCCTGTCTGGTGAAGGTTGCGGTGGAAGACGCTACGCTGTGTCCGGGCTTTGCGCTGCGGCTGGTGCGCGGCGTCAAGAACGGCCCCTCCCCCGAGTGGCTGCAGAAGCGGCTGACCTCGATCGGGCTGCGCCCGATCAATGCACTGGTCGACATCACCAATTTCATGACCTACGACCGCGCCCGGCCGCTCCACGTGTTCGACGCCAGGAAGGTGAACGGCAATCTCACCGTGCGCCGCGCCAAAGACAGCGAAAGCCTGCTGGCGCTCGACGGCCGCACCTACGCGCTCGATCCCTCGATCTGCGTGATCGCGGACGAGCACGGCGTCGAATCGCTGGCCGGCATCATGGGCGGCGAGACGTCCGGCTGCGACGAGAACACCACCGACGTGCTGATCGAATCGGCGCTGTGGAACGAGATCAACATCGCGCAGACCGGCCGCAAGCTCGGCATCAATTCGGATGCGCGATATCGGTTCGAGCGCGGCGTCGATCCGGCCTTCATGGTGCCGGGGCTCGAGCTTGCGACCAAACTCGTCATGGAGCTCTGCGGCGGCACGCCATCGGAGAACGTGGTCATCGGTAACGCCTTCGGCGAGGACCGTATCATCGACTTCCCGCTGAGCGAGGTCAAACGTCTGGCGGGAATCGAAGTGTCGCTGGTCGAGATGCGGCGCATTCTCGGCCATCTCGGCTTCATGGTCGCCGGCAGCGGCCCGGTGGTGAAGGTCGCTGTCCCCTCATGGCGCACCGATGTGCACGGCAAGGCCGACATCGTCGAGGAGATCGTGCGCATCGTCGGCGTCGACAAGGTGCCGATGACGCCGTTCGAGCGCAGCGACGACGCCCGCAAGCCGGTGCTGACCACGATCCAGAACCGCACCCGCCGCGCCAAGCGCACGCTGGCGGTGCGCGGCATGGTGGAGGCCGTGACCTGGTCGTTCATTTCCAAACCGCACGCCGAATTGTTCGGCGGCGGACAGGCTGAGCTCTCGCTCGCGAACCCGATCGCCTCCGACCTCTCCGACATGCGGCCGAGCCTGCTGCCGGGCCTCGTCGCCGCGGCGCAGGCCAACGCCAACCGCGGCTATCAGGACGTCGCGCTGTTCGAGGTCGGCCAGATCTTCAAGGGCGACAAGCCCGAGAACCAGTTCGTTGCGGCCTCAGGCGTGCGCCACGGCTTTGCGTCCTCGAAAGGCATGGGTCGTCATTGGTCGGGCTCTGCCATATCAGATGCGCTCGATGCCAAGGCCGATGCGTTCGCCGTGCTCGCGGCCGCCGGCGCGCCGATGCAGGCGCTGCAGATCGTGCCGGGCGGCGCGAGCTGGCTGCATCCCGGCCGCTCCGGCACCATCCAGATCGGGCCGCAGAATGTGCTGGGCTATTTCGGCGAGCTGCATCCGCGTACGCTGGAAGCGCTCGGCGCCGACGGCCCCCTGGTGGCGTTCGAAGTCATCCTCGACCGCATTCCCGACGCCAAGAAGAAGCCGACCCGCGCCAAGCCGCTGCTCGAACTCTCCGCGTTCCAGCCGGTGTCGCGTGACTTTGCCTTCATCGTCGATCGCGGCGTCAAGGCCGGCGACATCGTGCGTGCGGCGCAGGGCGTGGATAAGAAGCTGATCACGGATGTGACGGTGTTCGACGTCTACGAAGGCAAGGGCATCGATCCCGACAAGAAGTCGATCGCGATTGCCGTGACGATCCAGCCGCGCGAAAAAACCCTGACGGACCAGGAGATCGACGCAGTGGCGGCGAAGATCGTGGCCGAGGTGACAAAGAAGACCGGCGGCACGTTACGGGCATGATGCCGCATGAACCCTGCGGCGCTCATTCCGGCTGACGTCAGCCTCAACGCGGCAATCGCGATCTGCGCGGTCGCCTTCGTCTCGGGGACGGCGCGCGGTTTTTCCGGCTTCGGCGCCGCGCTGATCTTCATGCCGCTGGCGAGCTCGATCGCCGACCCGCGGCTCGTGGCCGCGCTGCTCCTGATCATCGATTTCGTCGCCGCCGCGCCGCTGCTGCCGGGCGCGTGGCAAAAGGCCGATCGCAAGGCGACCGCCATCATGGTGACAGGCGCGCTGATCGGCGTCCCCATCGGCACCTATTTCCTCAGCCGGCTCGAACCCGTGACGACGCGCTGGATCATTTCCGGCTTCGTCTTCGCACTGCTGTTGCTGTTGCTGTCGGGCTGGCGCTACCGCGGCAAGGACCACGCGGCGGTCTCGGTCGGCATCGGCGGGCTATCCGGCTTTTGCAGCGGGCTCGCCCAGACCGGCGGTCCACCGATCGTCGGCTACTGGCTCGGCCGCCCCATCCCGTCCGTCATTGCCCGCGCCAATATTTTTCTGTTCTTCGGCGCGTCGGATTTCTTTTCCGCCGTCAGCTACGCCGCGGCCGGACTGATCACGATCGATGCGATCAAGTTCTCGCTGGTCGTCGGCCCGGTCTATGCCGTCGGCGTCTGGTTCGGCGCCTCGCTGTTCGGCAAGGCCAGCGAAGCCGTATTCCGCGCGATTTGCTACGCGCTGATTGCGGCCGCAGTGATCTTCGGCCTGCCGGCGCTGGATGGCGTGCTGCGCTGACGAGCGAGCTGCGTAGGATGGGTAGAGCGAAGCGAAACCCATCAATCCCTAGCGTGGAGGCATGATGGGTTTCGCTTCGCTCTACCCATCCTACGGCACTGTATCCATCACCAGATCGCAATACGCATAGCCATCACGCTCGACGCGTTCGCCTGTCGTGACCGCAAGCCGCCCCGAAAACATCGGCCCCGCCACCACGCAGGTGTGAAACTCGCCGTTCTCGCCGCAAGCGTCGACGCCTTCGGGCAAATCGGCCAGCAGCGCCGCATCGAACTTGCGGCCGGCAAACGCCGCCGGCAACTGCTTCAGATCGACGGTGGCGATATGCGCCTCCAGCCCGCTCGCGATCATCGCCTGCGCCAGGCCCAGTGTAGGTCGCTCCCACAGTGGAAACACCGGCGTGATGCCGGTACCTGCAAGCTTCTGTTCGCGGTAGGCGCGGATATCCGCCAGAAACAGATCGCCGAAGATCATGTACGTGATGCCGTCAGCGACGGCCTGCGCGATCGCCTCGCCCATCCGCGCCTCATAGATCTCGTTCGGACAGGGATAGGGAATCGGCACGATTCGCTGCGGCAGGCCTGCGGCCTTGCATTGCGCCTGCAATATCTCCTGCCGCACGCCGTGGATCGATACCCGGCCGAACGTCTCGGTCACCGTGGTCAGCGCGCCAACGACTTCGAACTCTCCCCCGCGCGCAACCTCATGCAGCGCAAAGGCCGAATCCTTGCCGCTCGACCAGGAGATCAGTGCTTTCGGGCGTGTCATCAGTTGATCGAGGATCCCTGCCCGCGCCGCCGCTGCTTCGCCGGCCGCGCTTCCGGCTCGGGATCCCTCAATGCACCACCGATCCGCCGCAACGCCGCTTCCGCAGCGCGCTCGCCGCTTTCCCAGGCGCCGTCGATCGTACCCCACAGCGTTTCATGGGTGGCCTCGCCGGCCAGATAGATGCAGCCGAACGGTTCGGCCAAAGCCTTTCGCGACGACTGCCCGCCGGGCCCGGCCGCCGACATCGCGCCGAGCGCGAACGGCGCGGCGTTCCAGCGCGTCGCGCTCGATTTCCTCACCGCTGCCGCAGCCTCGCTGCCGTACAGTTTCGTCAGCCATTCCATCGCGAACGCCACCATGGCCTTCTCGCCCTGCGCGGAGAGATCGCGGCCGAACGAACCGCCGACGTCGATCGTGCAGAGAGACGACCCGCCGATATTGGCTGATATCAGCGCTGTCTTCGTCGAATTGTTCTGCTCGATGACGACGTCGTCACGGGCGAGGCCCAGCGGATTGCCCGCCATCTGCAGTGCGATCCGGTCGTAGCTGCCGAGGCTCAGTTTCGAAGCCGCATCGAGCACGCGCTTCGGGATATCAGGCGCGAACTTGATGTTGCCGGCGGCCAGCACGTTGGTCGACGCAGTGACCACCGCGGCACGCGCGGTGATTCTTCCCGCCGGCGTTTCCACGCTGACATCGCGGTTGCTCCAGACAATGCGATTGGCCGGTGTCGACAGCGACAGCGGCACCTGCTCGCCGAGCTTTGCGATCAGCGTGCCCAATCCCTGACGACAGCCGATCGCGGTATTGCGATCCTGTGCGCGGGCTTTGTCGCCGACGGAGACATCTTTCAAATCCTTGCCCGCGAAACTGGCGCCCAGCACAAATTCCACCGTGTCGGCCCAGTCGCCGAGGTCCTTCGGCAGCACGGAGGCACAGGAGACGTCGAACCGCCGCGCGGCGTCGTCGATCGCGCGGTTGGCGCGAACCAGCGCGGCGAGAAATTGCTCGGTCTCGCCGGCGCGGGCGTTGCGGCGGCCGATGCGGATCTTCTGGCCCGAGGGCGCGGTCGTGATCTCGAGGCCGGCTGCACGCGCCAGCTTGATCATCGGATTGGTCTCGGGATTGTGCATCCAGCGCGCGCCGCGATCGAACGGCACCTCGAAGGTCGAACTATCAGTCTGGCAGCGGCCGCCGATCTGGCTCGCCGCCTCCACCACGATCACCTTGCGGTTCGCCGCCATGATCCGCCGCGCCGCAGCAATGCCGGCCGCACCCGCGCCGATCACTACAACGTCAGCTTCCCGCGGCAACGGCGCGGCCCCCGCACGCCCCCCGCAAAAAACCGGAATAGCTGCCAGACCTGCGGACGCCGACAGGAAGGTGCGGCGGGTCATTGTCATGTCATGGTTTCCGGAACCTGAAAGGAGCGAGAACAGCTAGCGAACTGTGCCGCATCTCACGTAACGCAGCAACACTCATGGTAAATCAATCATGATTGATCCGTTTGGCGCATGAACTAAATTGAAACGGCTTGCGACCATGATAAGGAGACAAAAAAAGCGGGAGAAAAGCCGCTCTGGGGGAGTTTCATGGGCGTAATGCTCGATACGATCGGCCAGGTGATTGCGGGCTACCTGCAGAAGGAAGTCCCGGGCTATGAGCCGTTCACGCCCAGCGACCCCGAGCATCTGCGCGGCGTCATCGAGCCCGGCGACGTGCTGCTGGTCGAAGGCAACAACCGCATCTCCGGCATCATCAAATACCTGACACAGTCCACCTGGTCGCACGGTGCGCTTTACGTCGGCCCGGTCGACGGCGCGTTCGAACCCGATGGCGAGCCGCACGTCCTGATCGAGGCCAATATCGGCGAAGGCGTGACCTCGGCGCCGCTGTCGAAATATTATCCCTATCACACCCGGCTCTGCCGCCCGATCGGCCTGTCCTATGAGGACCGCACCACGGTGTGCCGCTACGCCATAAACCGGATCGGCTTCGGCTACGACACCAAGAATATCGTCGACCTGATGCGTTATTTGATCCCGCTGCCGGTGCCGCAGCGCTGGCGCCGCCGCATGATCGCGTTCGGCTCCGGCGATCCCACCAAAATCATCTGCTCGGCGCTGATCGCGCAGGCGTTCGACGCCGTGCGCTACCCGATCCTGCCCAAGATCACGCGTGCCGCCTCAAGAAAGGCCCGGCGCGAGATCCTGCATATCCGCGATTCCTCGCTCTACATGCCGCGCGATTTCGACATCTCGCCCTATTTCGAAATCGTCAAACCCACCATCGTGCACGGCTTCGACTACACGGCCCTGCATTGGGCCGACAAGCAGAAGCCGCTCCAGGAGGTAGCGGGCGAATTCGGTGTGTTTCCAGAGGTCAAGTCGCCGCCGCTTGTTCCTGAAGAGATTGACCAAGAAGCGCCGTTTCCGGCTGAGGAAGTGACAATTGCAGAAATGGCAATTGAAGAAGCGACCTGCGAAACGACGATGATCGAACGCGTCACCGTGTCGGAACATTATCTCGCCGTCGAATACGTGCCGGTCCGCGCGCCGGAGCGGCGCATGAAGCCGCGCGAGATGGTGGCGTAGGGGCAAGAATTCGTAGCCCGGATGGAGCCAACGGGGCGCGCGTTCGCGCGACCCGTTGGCTCCATCCGGGCTACACGATTCCCTAGAACCTCCCCGCCAGCGTCAGCCGCACCGCCAGCGGCTCGGCCGGATGCACGTGCCGGTCCGCGACGCCGCCGATCGGCTCGCCCGGCAACCGCGACAGATAGTAATACTCGATCTGGTTGGTCCGCGCGTTGAAAAGATTGAGCACGTCGAGCTGCAGCCGCAGGCCGTTATCGAATTTGTAGCCTGCGCGCGCATTGAAGATCAGCGACGCTTGCGAACGAACGCTGTCGTCCTCGATCAGGGGGCGCTGGCCGAAATAACGCCCGCGGAATGCGCCGAACCATCCGCTCTCGCCGCCGAACGTCACGCCGCCGCTCGCCACCCATGCCGGCGCGCCCGGGATAAAATTGCCCGCGGGGTCGAAATCGGTGAACCGGGCACGGGTATAGGCAAGATCGAGGTCAAGCCGCATCCACGGCAGCACCTGATACTGGCTGATCCACTCGACGCCGACACGCCGGCTCGGCCGGCTGGCTTCGGTCGTGCCGGCATCGCCGACGAAAAGCAACTCCGAATCGAAATCCAGCACGAACACCGCGAGCGAACTGGTGAGGCCTTCGACCGCCTTGGTGCGAATGCCAAGCTCGGCGCCCTTCGATCGCACCAATAGCGGCACGCGATCCTGCGGCGTCACCTTGTCGATCGGATCGACCGTGATCGTCGCGCCGCGGATATCGTTCGAGTGCAGGCCGTAACCGGCATTGCCGTAGAATTCGGTCCGGTACCACGGCCCCAGCACGAGTCCGGCCTTGGGGCTCGCCATCGACGCCTGCGCATTGCCGGAATTTTCCGGCGTGTCGCTCAGCACCCTCCCCGCAAAATAGTCCTCGCGGATGCCGACCGTTGTGCGCAGCCAATCGGTCCAGCGCGCCGTCGTATCGGCCCACAGGCCGATATTGCCTTCCCGCACGCTGTCCTCGCGCACGGTCGAGAGCGTCTCGCGCTGGAATGTCTTGAACAGCCCGACCCGGATATCGTCGCCGCGCGCCTGCAATCCGACGCGGGTCTGCGTCTCGATGCCGGCGACGCGCAGGTCGAAGGCGTGGCTGGCGTTGAGCCCATAGACCATGCGCCGGTCCATCTGGCTGAACTGATCGCCATTGACGGGGTCGTCGAGAAAATAGGTGAAGTTGTTGTAGAGCCGCAGCGAAGAGTTGACCGCATAGGCGTTGATCTTGCTCTGTCCGTATTCGCTCGAGTGCGCCCAATTGCTCGACAGCGAGAAGCGGCTCGACGTGCCGCCATCCGTCGGATCGAGCGTACCGAGCCGGCCGATCAGGCCCTGGTCGATGGCGCGTTGCGCCACCTGATCGGTCGAATTCCAGCCGTTGGAATAGGCCATCGCCGACAGCGTGAACCCGTCAGTGGCGGTGCCCTGGCTGTAGCGCAGCACGCCGTTCCGCTTGCGCACATTATCAGGCACGTCCCACGGACCATCATACCCGATACCCTCGAAGGCGGTGAGCAGCGTGCCGGCGCCCACGGCCGTCGAACCCGCCGCCAGCGCGCGGCGATAGCCAAAACTGCCGAACGTCAGCTCGGCGATGTTCTCCGGCAGCCCGTTGACATAGTCGATGGCGACGGCGCCTGCGGAGGCGAAGTCGCCCTGGTCGGCGAAGTACGGTCCTTTGCGGACATTGACCGACCGCACCAGTTCCGGAATCAGGAAATTGATGTCGGCATAGCCCTGCCCGTGGCCGTGGGTCGGCATGTTGACCGGCATGCCGTCGACGCTGATGGCGAGATCCGTGCCGTGGTCCAGGTTAAAGCCGCGCAGAAAATACTGGTTGGCTTTGCCCTCGCCGGAATGCTGGGTGATGATCAGCCCCGGCACCACCTCCAGCGCCTCGCCGACGCGCGAGAAAGGTCGCGCGTTGACTTCCGCACCCGTCACCGTCATCGCGCTGGCAGCGGCCGGCTGAAGATAGGCCGGCCCCGCGCTCGCGGTGCCTGACGTCACGCCGCCGCTGACCTGCGGTGGAGTGGGCGCGCTCGATTGAACCGCGGATGGATTTCGCGCGGTCTGCTCAGGGCGTGACAGTTTGGTCCGGTTGCGCGGTCTCGTTTCGGGCGGATTTACCGTCACAGCGGGAAGCTGGCCGGCCCCCGCCGCCACGGCGTTCTGCGCGTCTGCCGGGGACACCGTGACCAACAGCGATGCGGCCGCGGAAAATGCCCCCCAAGCAGTTTTACGCAACGCTCATGCCCCGCATGATAACTGCTACAATCGGCGCGCGACCGCATCAGTTCGACTTACCCGGCGCTTCACGCTAGCAAGCGCAGTATGACGATACAATAGAAATATCATACTGCGCGAGGACGGAAAATTTGGGATGCAACGGATCACCATTACCATTGAAGACGATCTGCTCGCCGTGATCGATGCGGCGGCGGAAGCCCGCGGCTATCAAAACCGCTCCGAGATCATCCGCGATCTCGCCCGCGCCGGGCTGCAGCAAAGCGCCGAGGACGCAACTCCTTCAGGCCAATGCGTCGCCGCGCTGGTCTATGTCTACGATCACGCCGCCCGCGACCTGTCGAAGCGGCTGGTGCAGAATTTCCACGGCCGCCACGATCTGTCGCTGGCGACGCTCCATGTCCATCTCGACGACGACTCCTGCATGGAGGTGACGGCGCTGAAGGGAGGGAGCGGCGAGGTCCGGCACTTTGCCGACCACATCATCGCCGAGCGCGGCGTGCGCTACGGCCGCGTGGTGATGATCCCGACGGCATCCGACAAGAAACCGAAGGCGCGCAAGCACGGCCGTCATCACGATTAGGGCGTAGCCCGGATGGAGCGAAGCGCAATCCGGGAACACTCTCCGAGGATCCACAAACCCCGGATTACGCTTCGCTCCATCCGGGCTACGGATATGCGCTACCTGTCTGAACGGCCGATCACGGCCATCAGCTCCGCGATCTTTTCCCGCTGATCGGCCTTGTTGCCGCTGGTGATCGCGTGCTCGACGCAATGCGACACATGATCCCGCAAGACCTCTTCCTCGACACGCCGCAGCGCGGCCCGCACGGCTGATATCTGCGTGACGATGTCGATGCAGTAGCGATCCTCCTCGACCATCTTGGACAGGCCGCGGACCTGGCCCTCGATCCGGCTGAGGCGCTTTTGACAGGAAGCCTTGATGTCTTTTCGCATGCGGCCTATATACCCCTACAGGGTATAGGTTTCAAGCGCCGGAGCGGATGATGAACAGGAATGAAAACGCCGAGCGAAACGGCGCGTCAAAGAGCGCCTGCTGCGACCACGCCAGTCACAGCCAGCACGATCATCACACCCACACCGCTGCAACCGTCCGCGATCCCGTCTGCGGCATGAGCGTCGACCCCGCGACCAGCAAGCACCGCTTCGACTACCGCGGCGCGACCTTCCATTTCTGCTCGGCCAGCTGCCGTACCAAATTCGCCGCCGATCCCGTCTCCTATCTGGAAAAGGGCAGCAGGCCGAAGGCCGCGGTGCCGGAAGGCACCATCTACACCTGCCCGATGCATCCCGAGATCCGCCAGGTCGGCCCCGGAAGCTGCCCGATCTGCGGCATGGCGCTGGAGCCGGAGGTCGCGAGCCTCGATGCGCCGCCCAATCCGGAACTCGCCGACATGACGCGCCGCTTCTGGATCGGCCTCGTGCTCGCGCTGCCGGCCGTCGTCCTGGAAATGGGCGGCCATCTCGTCGGCGGCCATGGCTTCTTCGACCCAACGCTGTCGAACTGGATCCAGCTCGCCTTCGCCACACCCGTGGTGCTCTGGGCCGGCTGGCCGTTCTTCGTGCGCGGCTGGCAATCGCTCGTCACGCGCCATCTCAACATGTTCACGCTGATCGCTGTCGGCACCGGCGTGGCCTATGTCTACAGCGTCATCGGCACCGTCGCGCCCGGAATCTTCCCGTCGACCTTCCGCGGCCATGGCGGCGCGGTCGCCGTCTATTTCGAATCCGCGGCCGTCATCACCGTCCTCGTGCTGCTCGGCCAGGTGCTCGAACTTCGCGCGCGAGAGGCGACATCAGGCGCTATCAAGGCGCTGCTGCAGCTCGCACCGAAAACCGCGCGCCGGATCGGCGATGACGGCGCCGATCACGAGGTGGAAATCGATACGCTTGCAGTGGGCGATCATCTGCGCGTCCGGCCGGGCGAAAAGGTGCCGGTCGACGGCGTCATCCTCGAGGGCCGCTCCTCGCTCGACGAATCGCTGGTGACCGGCGAATCCATGCCCGTCACCAAGGAGCCGGGCGGCAAGGTGATCGCAGGCACGCTCAACCAGTCCGGCGGCTTCATCATGCGCGCTGAAAAAGTCGGGCGCGACACGCTGCTTTCCCAGATCGTCAAGATGGTGGCGGATGCGCAGCGTTCCCGCGCGCCGATCCAGCGGCTGGCCGATCAGGTTTCCGGCTGGTTCGTGCCTGTCGTCATCCTCGTCGCGCTGCTCGCGTTCGGCGCCTGGGCCTGGTTCGGGCCGGAGCCACGCATGGCGTTCGGCCTGGTGGCCGCCGTCAGCGTGCTCATCATCGCCTGTCCCTGCGCACTCGGCTTGGCTACGCCGATGTCGATCATGGTCGGCGTCGGGCACGGCGCACAGGCCGGCGTGCTGATCAGGAACGCCGAAGCGCTCGAGCGCATGGAGAAGGTCGACACGCTGGTGGTCGACAAGACGGGAACGCTGACCGAGGGCAAGCCGAAGGTGATCGCCATCGTGCCGGCAGATGGATTTAACGAGACTGATATTTTGCAACTGGCGGCGACCGTCGAGCGGGCCAGCGAACACCCGCTGGCTGACGCCATCGTGCGAACGGCCAAAGAGCGCAATCTCGATTTAGGCAAGGTGGAAGAATTCCACTCGCCGACCGGCAAGGGCGCCACCGGCAAGGTCGACGGCAAGGCGATCGTGCTTGGCAATGCGAACTTCCTGCAGTCGCTTGGCATCGACACACAGTCATTGAACGATAAGGGCGAACGTCTGCGCGGCGACGGCGCGACCGTGATCAACATGGCCGTTGACGGCAAGCTGGCAGGCTTGTTCGCCATCGCCGACCCCGTGAAGGCGTCGACGCCGGATGCGCTGAAGGCGCTAGCCGCAGAAGGCATCAAGGTCATCATGCTCACGGGCGACAACAAGACCACGGCAAACGCCGTCGCGCGCAGCCTTGGCATTACCGACGTCGAGGCGGAGGTGCTGCCCGATCAGAAGAGCGCGGTGGTCGCAAAGCTGCAGAAGGCCGGACGAATCGTCGCGATGGCCGGCGACGGCGTCAACGACGCGCCGGCGCTCGCCGCCGCCGAAGTCGGCATCGCCATGGGCACCGGCACCGATGTTGCGATGGAGAGCGCTGGCATCACGCTGTTGAAGGGCGATCTGGTCGGCATCGTCCGCGCCCGCCGCCTGTCGCAGGCAACCATGCGCAACATCCGCCAAAACCTGTTCTTCGCCTTCATCTACAACGCCGCCGGCATCCCGATCGCCGCAGGCATTCTTTATCCGGCCTTCGGATTGCTGCTGTCGCCGATCATCGCCGCAGCGGCGATGGCGCTGTCTTCGGTGAGCGTCGTCGGCAATGCGTTACGGCTAAGGATGACGCGGCTGTAAGTTCACGCCGCTCTGGCCGCCGTCCCGCCCGGCAATCCCGCACGCGCCAGCCCGCCATACAGCGCCTCGCCCGGCATCTCCGATTTCAATATCGCGCGCACCGCGACCAGCTTCTCGATATCGATGCCCGTCTTGAATCCCTTGCTCTCGCACAGGAACACCAGGTCCTCGAACACCACATTCCCGGTGGCGCCCGGCGCGAACGGGCAGCCGCCGAGGCCGCCCAGCGATCCATCCAGCACGCGCGCGCCGGCATCGAGCGCGGCGGAGGCGTTGGCGATGCCCATCCCTCTTGTGTCGTGCAGGTGAATGCAGATCGGCTTTGAGCCTGCGATCCTCACCGCGGCCGCGGTCAGTTCCCCGACCTGCTTCGGTCCGGCATAACCGACCGTGTCGGCAATTGCGACCATGTCGACGCCGGCCTCGAACAGCTTTTCCGTCAGCCGCAACACTTCCTTCGGATCGACAGCGCCTACGATCGAACAGCCCAGCGCCATCGAGATCGCGGAGTTCACCACCGGCTTGTGCGCACTGGCGTCGCGCAGCTCACAAAGCCGCCTGACGTTTGCAATCGCTGACTCGCGCGATCGATTGGCATTGGCCTGGCTGTGCTCTTCCGTGGCCGAGACCACCGTCGCCACTTCCGCGACACCGGAGGCCAGCGCCTCGTTGACGCCGCGCTCGTTCAGGGTCAGCGCGATGCCGTAGGCGCCGGGCAACGAGGCCACCGTCCCGATGATATCGCGCACGTCGGCGAATTGCGGAAAGGTCTTTGCCGGCAGGAACGAGCCGACCTCGAAGTGCCGCACGCCCGCGGCATATTCATCGCGCATCCAGCGCTGTTTGGCGGAGGTGGATGGAAATGCCTTCACGAGCTGCAGGCCGTCGCGCAGGCCCACCTCGCGCAGGATGATTTTGCTGTCGGGATAGAGTTCCTGGACGCGGGTCATGGCAACCTCATGCGGCGTTGTGTTGGGTCTTGCTTGTCGAGTTCAGCGCGAACGGCTTCGGTGTCGGCGCCCAGCACCGGCACCTTCAGCCCTTCGCCGATATTGCCGCCGTTCCACTCCACCGGCAACGCCGGAACGCGGAACGGCGTGCCGTCGGCATTGAAATTCTGCACGAGGCCACCGGGGCGCAGGACGTGCGGATCTTGCAGGAGATCCTCGGGGCGGTTGATCGGTGAATAGGCGATATTCAGCGCATCGAGCTTTGCAGAGAGATCGGCGATCTTCCAGCCTTTGATCACTTCGGCAACGCGCGGAATGATTCTCCCGCGCGCCAGAATCCGATCCGTGGTGTTGCGCAAGGTCGGATCGTCGGCAAATTCCTGCAGTCCGAACTCGCGGCAGAAACTCCACCAATGGCCCTCGGTGACGACGCCGATGAAGATGCGCTCGGCGTCCGCTGTGTCGAAGATGTCGTAGATCGGCCAGGCGTGCTCGCGCTCCGGCATCGAGCGCGGCTTCCTGCCGGTCATCTCATATTCGACCATGTGTTGCGCGACCAGGAACAGGCAGTTCTCGAACAGGCCGATGCGGATGTCGGCGCCGTCCCTCTTGCCGCCCCGCTTCTCGTAAAGCGCGGCAAGAATCGCAATCGCGCCGAACATGCCGCCCATGATGTCGTTGGCGGAGGAGCCGACGCGTTGCGGCTTCTCGCGCGTCCCGGTCATGGCGGCGAGCCCCGACATCATCTGCACGACCTCGTCCAGCGCCGGCCGATGCTCGTACGGACCGGAGAGAAAACCCTTGTGACCAGCGACAATCAGATGCGGGTGCCTGCGGCGCAACTCCTTGGTGCCGAGCCCCTGTTTCTCGAGCTGGCCGTCGCGAAAATTTTCCACGAACACGTCGGCGCTTTCGAGCAGCCGATGCAAGATTTCGAGATCCTCCGCCTTGGCGAAATCAAGCACCACACTGCGTTTGCCGCGGTTGAACAGCGGAAAGAACGAGGTTCCCATGCCGCCGAGCGAGCGGGTCTTGTCGCCCACCGGCGGCTCGACCTTGATGACCTCGGCGCCCAGTTGCGCGAGGATCATGCCGCAGGTCGGGCCCATCACCATATGGGTCATCTCGACGACCCTCACGCCGTCAAGCGGCAGTCCCGTTCCGGTCATCGTGTGTCTCCTCAGCCGTCTTTTGACTCTGAACCTAGGCCTTCGGCGGCCCTTGGGAAGGCACAATCTGTCAGACGCTGCCATTCGCTGCCGCATAACGCCAGCGTCGCCCCACGACCGGGCCAAAACCGGCACTTGCCGAACGGCTCGCGTATATCTACCTCTCGCGAAGGTTTTCACGAGAGGTTGAACCGCCATGTTGGACGCCGCCGTCAAGGCGCTTTCGCAGATCCTGTCGCCGCCGATGCGCACCATCCTGTGGCGCTCGATCGGGCTGGCGCTGGTGCTGATTACGGTGCTGGCCATCGGCTTGCAGCGCGCCTTGAGTTGGTTCGCCGAATACGGCGAGGGCTGGGCCGAAGCGATGCTGGGGCCGGGCTTCCACACCTCGCTCAACATCCTTTCCTGGATCATCTCGATCGCGGCCGGGCTTGGCGTCGTCCTCGGTGGCATTTTCCTGATGCCGGCGGTCACCTCGCTGGTCGCGAGCGTGTTCGTCGACGACGTCGCCGAGCATGTCGAGCGCGAACATTATCCGGCGGAGCGACCCGGCGACGCGCTGCCGCTCGGCGTCGCGATCCCCGAGGGCATCAAGACGGCGCTGCTGACCATTTTGGTCTATCTGATCGCGCTGCCCTTCGTGCTATTCGCCGGCGCGGGCTTCCTGATCTTCTTCATCGCCACCGCCTGGCTGTTGGGGCGCGAATATTTCGAACTCGCGGCGATGCGTTTCCGCTCGCCCGCTGAAGCCAAGGCGATGCGCAAGGACAATGCGGCGACCGTGTTCACCGCGGGCCTGTTCATCGCAGCTTTTGTCTCGATCCCGATCGTCAACCTGGCGACGCCATTGTTCGGCATGGCCTTCATGGTCCACATGCACAAGCGCCTCTCCGGCCCGCGGCCGGAACTGATCGAGCCGGCGCGGAAAACGGGAATGCCGGTGGCCTAACGCCAGGCTGCTAATCCCGTCATTGCCTGCGACAAACGCAAAGCGTTTGCGCAAGGGAGCGAAGCGACGAAGCAATCCATCTATCCCCGTGCGGAGAGGTGGATTGCTTCGCTGCGCTCGCAATGACGGCCTTGGGATTGCACCACGCCCCTCAGACCGTCTTTTCCGGCCACCGGCAAAGATCGTTGATCAGGCATACCTCGCAGCGCGGCTTGCGGGCGAGACATGTGTAGCGCCCGTGCAGGATCAGCCAGTGATGGGCGTGGCGCATGAATTCCGACGGGATCACCTTCTCCAGCCCGAGCTCGACCTCAAGCACGTTATTGCCGGGCGCCAGCCCGGTCCGGTTGCCGACGCGGAACACATGGGTATCCACCGCCATGGTGTGCTCGCCATAGGCCATGTTGAGCACGACATTGGCGGTCTTGCGCCCGGCGCCGGGCAGCGTCTCGATCTCGGCCCGGGTGCGCGGCACCTCACCGCCGAATTCGGCGATCAGTTTTTCCGAGAGCGCGATGACGTTCTTCGCTTTGTTGCGATAGAGCCCGATGGTCTTGATGTATTCGCGCACTTTCTCTTCACCGAGCTCCAGCATCTTCTCCGGCGTATCGGCGACCGCAAACAGCGCGCGCGTCGCCTTGTTGACGCCGGCGTCGGTAGCCTGCGCCGACAGCACGACCGCCACCAGCAGCGTATAGGGATTGAGATGTTCGAGTTCGCCCTTCGGCTCCGGATTGGCTTTGCGAAAGCGGCTGAACGCCTCGCGGATCTCGGCCGGCGTCCAGGGTGGTTTCGGTTTGGCTGACTGCTTCGCCACACGCTTCGGCCCCGCCTTGACTGTCTTCTTGGCGGCCTTCTTTGCCACTTTCTTCGGCACGGACAGAACACTGGATTTTTTGGCGCTGATAGAGCGGGTGATTTTGGCCATGATCGGGATATACTGATACGCGATGACCGCAGGCAACGACTTTGATCCCCCGCTTGACCCGCCGACGCTGTTTTCGGCGCGGGTGACGCCGCATCGCTCGCTCAACCGCATCGGCTTTTTGGTGCTGATGACGTTCATCGGCATCGTCAGCTTTGTCGCCGGCGTCGCGTTCTGCCTGATGGGCGCGTGGCCGGTGTTAGGGTTTTTCGGCCTCGATGTACTGGTGATCTACTGGGCGTTCCGGATCAATTTCCGCAGCGCTGACGCCACCGAGGATATCGTGGTTACGCCATCGGAATTACGCGTGCGGCGGGTCAGCCATCGCGGCCGGCTGATCGAATGGTCGTTCAATCCGCTCTGGGTCCAGCTCGAACAGACCGGCGACCCCGAATTCGGCATCGAGCGGCTTTATCTGGTCTCCCGCGGCCGCCGGGTCTCGGTCGGCCATGTCCTCGGGCCAGACGAAAAGGCTAGCTTTGCCAAAGCGTTACTGGCTGCGTTGCAGACCGCCAAGCGCGGGATCACATACAATCCGGTCGCGTAGGCTCTTTTTTTGACGCGTTTTCTTCACGCGAACCGGTTCCCACTTCGCTCGAAAACTCTACGTTGTCAGAAATCGGGTGGTTTGAGCCGCGCATGAGCCCTAAATCAGACCCCATGATGATATCAGCCATACATGACCAGCGCCTGGCCAGGCCAGGCCACCAGAGCGCCGCGCTCCGCGACTACGACTCCGTGCGCCGCGCCATCGCCTTCATCTCCGAGCACTGGCGCACGCAGCCGACCATCGAGTCGATGGCGGACGCTGCCGCCGTGACGCCGGATGAGCTGCACCATCTATTCCGCCGCTGGGCCGGGCTGACGCCAAAGGCTTTTATGCAGGCGCTCACGCTGGACCATGCGAAGGGCTTGCTGCGCGATTCCGCCAGCGTGCTCGATGCCGCGCTCGATTCAGGGCTCTCGGGCCCGGGCCGGCTGCATGACCTCTTCGTCACCCACGAGGCGATGTCGCCGGGCGAATGGAAGAATGGCGGTGCCGGCATGACGCTGCGCTACGGTTTCCACGCTTGCCCATTCGGCACCGCGATCGTGATCGCCAGTGACCGCGGACTGGCGGGACTTGCCTTCGCCGATCCCGGCGAGGAACCGACGGCGTTTGCCGATATGAAGCGGCGCTGGCCGAACGCGACCTATGTCGAGGACCACGACGGCACGGTCGACCTCGCGCAACGCATCTTCGATACGCGGCTGTGGCGGCCGGACCAGCCGCTCCGCGTGGTCCTGATCGGCACCGATTTCGAGGTGCGGGTGTGGGAGACGCTGCTGAAAATTCCGATGGGCCGCGCGGTCTGCTATTCCGACATCGCGAACAAGATCAAGAACCCGAAAGCCTCGCGCGCCGTCGGCGCCGCCGTCGGAAGAAATCCGGTGTCGTTCGTGGTGCCCTGCCACCGTGCGCTCGGCAAGGGCGGCGCGCTGACCGGCTATCACTGGGGCATCACGCGCAAGCAGGCGATGCTTGGCTGGGAAGCCGGACAGGTCGGACTGCATTAGAGATTTCGTAGGATGGGTAGAGCGCAGCGAAACCCATCACTTCTTGCCTAGAGCGGGATGACTTTTCTTCGAATCGTCATCCCGCTCTATCTCTTTGATTTGAGCATGATCTTTTCGGAAAACCGGGGGCCACTTTTCCGGATCATGCTCTAGGTGGTGTGGACATTTAGCGGAGCCATAGGACGATGGCGGCGAGAGTAACGACGGCCCGATAGTTTCGGGCGGTCTTTTCGAAGCGGGTTGCGACGCGGCGGAACTGCTTGAGTTTTGAGAAGCA
>NZ_PYCN01000198.1 GCF_003062295.1 Bradyrhizobium algeriense
GAGCTGGCGAGGCTCGCGACACTACCCCGACGCCAGACGTTCGTGACCAGG
Source organism: Bradyrhizobium algeriense (assembly GCF_003062295.1). GTDB lineage: Bacteria > Pseudomonadota > Alphaproteobacteria > Rhizobiales > Xanthobacteraceae > Bradyrhizobium > Bradyrhizobium algeriense. The sequence continues at coordinate 52 of NZ_PYCN01000198.1, forward strand.
AATCCCATTGAGTGGAACGATCTCGGTCCCGCGCTTGCCGAGATCCGGATGAGCGGCCACGCGCTCCGTGACTCGACCCTCAGCGAAGGATTGCGGATCCTCGCCGTGCCCGTGCGCGATGCTGACGGGCTCGCGATCGGCGCGATCAGCGTCGCGGCACCTGTCGGGCGCAGCACGGAAGACGAGTTCCTGACGCTTGCACTGGCACCGGCACAAACAGCCGCCCGCAACATCGCCCGCGCCTTGGAGGCGTCGGGCAGCATCGGCACAAGCATCTAGCCCGCATCGAACGATTCAACCACCCTCCGCACGCCAATCACCGGAGCGCCACCCTGACCCACAAAGCACCCCATGGAGGGAACATTGGCTGATCGCATCGATGCGTGGACCCATATCTTCCCGGCCGCCTACTTCGCCCGCCTGCAAACCATGGCGTCCGCGGCGGGGCCGCTGCGGCGGTGGCTCGAGCTAAAATCCCTCTACGATCTCGATCACCGCTTCCGCCTGATGGATGCCTTCGACGGCTACAGGCAGGTGCTGACACCATCGATGCCACCCA
>NZ_PYCN01000199.1 GCF_003062295.1 Bradyrhizobium algeriense
ACCTGGAAACGCTGCGGGCGAATGGCGACGACTTCCTCCGATGGAGCTCCAATCGCGTTGAGGACCTCCCGTAGAGATCGCCCCGATCTAGTCTCGTAACTTCACCCCCGCTCCGCAGCTCCGACCCCAGTCTACTCACGGATATCCAATGGACGATCTTCAGGCCCTAAAGGCCGCTGCCGCCCGTCAGGTCGCGCACCTCCACCAATATGACGGCATGTTCACCAACTATGTTACCGTCAAGATCAAACACGAGATCCGGACCAAGATGGGCCTAGCGTTCGCCGCGAATGAAATCGCGATCGCTGAGCCCACCTCAAACGCGATCGAGGAGGGTCCCTACGCGGGGCAACATCAGCGCACTGTCTGGTCAATGAAAAATCAGGTTAACACCACTCTGTTCGAGACCGACCTTGAGGTGCTGCAGCGAAAGATGAATAGATGCCTGTGATATACGAGCGGTGCTAAATGTCGCTCGTTAGGGTGGCTGACAAATCCGTACACGCCTACCAAACTAAGGCAATGATCAAGTACCTCAGTCAATTCGCTATTGCTTTCGCCAGTCTCTATGCCCTCGGCATCGGAGCGCTTTATTTGGGCCAG
>NZ_PYCN01000200.1 GCF_003062295.1 Bradyrhizobium algeriense
AATGTGTTCGCCCAGGTGCCGCTCTTCGGGCCGCTCTTGGGTGGAAGTCAGTATGAGGGGCTGTTCGCCGTCAATTTCCGGCTGAACGGTCAGGCGAGTTCGCCGTCACTGACGGTCAATCCGCTCTCGGCGGTCGCTCCCGGCTTCCTGCGCAAGCTCTTCGGTGTGGGGGCGAACGTGGAACCGCAGACAGGATCGCTGCCGGCGGTTCCGGAGCGTTAAGCAGTCAGACGGCGCGCAGGAGAACGTGCTTCTTCTTGCCGAAGGACAGCTTGATCACGCCTTCTGCCGTAACATCCGACAGGCTCAAGGTGCCACGCTCGTCCGAGACGGTCTGGTCGTTGACCTTCAGGCCGCCGCTCTTCACCTGCCGACGCGCCTCGCTCGACGAGGGCACGAGCTTCGCGTAATCGGGCCCGAAGGCCGCCAGGATGCCGAGGCCTCCCTTGAGGACATCGGTCGCGATCTCGACCGTCGGCAGGCTTTCCGCCAGCGCTCCCTGCTCGAAGGTCTTGCGCGCGGTTTCCGCGGCCAGCTCCGCAGCCTCGCGGCCGTGGAGGAGGGTGGTGGCTTCCGTTGCGAGAACCTTCTTCGCCTCG
>NZ_PYCN01000201.1 GCF_003062295.1 Bradyrhizobium algeriense
GACGCGCGGACGGTGCTGGAGAGCCTGCCGTTGTGGTTCGAGCACTACAACAGCCTTCACCCGCATAAGGCGCTCGGCTATCGTTCACCGCGTGAGTTCATTGCCTCACGTCAACCGGGATGATCCTGTCCGATCTTTCGGGGGCAACAACACCCCTTTCGTGGGGACAACGCTCATGCTTGGCGTATGTCATGACCTCTGAGTGAGCAGTCTGATTCAGTGAAGCTCAGCGCAGTGTCCTCCCGCACCCACCGTCATGCCAAGGCCATCGGAGCTCTCGCCGCCAAGCGTGTCCCGGCGCACCGGCGCCGATGGTCACACCCGTTGGTTACAGAGCCGCCACCGCACCGCTCCGCCGCCTCTTCCCACCGCTCTCTGACGATCTCTGATCGATATCACTAGCGTGTTTGGGCTAAACCACGCGAGCAATCTGGAACGTGTTTCGGCTTATTTGGGGAGCCCCGGTCCCAGCCGTCCTACCTGCTGGCTATTCATTCAAGAGCTTGCCCCCTGTGTGGATTCCGTGAGGGTCTCGTTTCATTAATAAGACGTAAGAGGATCTTATGCGACTCTAATGAGACTATCCTCTTGGATCC
>NZ_PYCN01000202.1 GCF_003062295.1 Bradyrhizobium algeriense
GATCGTCGGAGGATACGTCTTGCCGTTGGCGGCATTCTCAACGGAGCGGAGATCTTCTCGAAGGAATACCGTCTTCTCGCCCCCGACGGCTCGGCCAGGTGGGCTCTTGCGCGGGGACGCTGTCATTTTGATGAAGATGATCGGCCGGTACGATTTACGGGCGTCGTCATCGACATCACCGAACAGAAGCACGTCGAGGAGCGTCTTCGGATCGCGCAGAGCGCCGGCGGGATCGGAACATTCGAATATCTCGATGGCTATGCGACCGTCAACGTTTCGGACGAGTTCTGCCGTTTGCTGGGACTTCATCCGAGCAATGTTCTCCCGGTTCGGACTGTCAACTCTCTCATCGAGCCGGGCGATCGCGCCATCGTGGAACAGAGCTCCGGTGAAGCTGCCTCGTATGTCGAGTTCCAGATCCGGCGCGCCGATGACAAAGAACTTCGCTGGCTTGCCTGGAGAGGCGAGTATGTGCGCGACACGGAAACGGCAGGATTGCGGTTTATCGGCGTGATCTATGACATCACGGCGGCCAAGCAATCTGAAGCGAGACTTCGAGAGCTCAATGAGAAGCTCGAAAGTCGTGTCGAGGAGC
>NZ_PYCN01000203.1 GCF_003062295.1 Bradyrhizobium algeriense
CGTGTGCTCTTCCGATCTCGGGTCGATCTGATCGCGGAAGAGACCGGAGACCGGCACGTCATGGGCCCGTCCCAAGGGGGCCAGTGCGAAGACCAGAGCCGTGAGGATGCCGTAGAGCAGCGCGATGCCGAGCTCGCTCCAGGCGAGGGTCGGCTGGATCGGGATCGGCAGGAGGTGTCCGAAGAGCCCGGTGATCACGAAGGGAAGCGCAGCCCCGAAGGCCAGGCCGATGCCGATGCCGACCAGCGCGATCAGCATCACCTGCGTGAGATAGAGCAGCACCACCTGCCCGCCGGGAGCGCCGAGGCTCTTCAAGGTGGCAATCGAAGCGCGCTTGCGGTCGACGAAGCCGCGCACCGCATTGGCGACGCCCACGCCGCCGACGAGGAGCGCCGTCAAGCCGACGAGGGTGAGGAACTGGGTGAAGCGCTCGATATTGCGGGCAAAGCGCGGATCCGCGTTGAGGCGCGTGCGGATGTTCCAGCCGGCCTCGGGCAGGACGCGATTCGCCTCCGTGTCGATCCGCGTCAGTCTCTCTTCGGTCGATTGTTCCGGCGGCAGGGTCAGCCGGTACGTCCAGCGCACGAGGCT
>NZ_PYCN01000204.1 GCF_003062295.1 Bradyrhizobium algeriense
AAGGATGGCACGCCTGCGCCTGCCAGAACCAGCGATGCGGTGATGGAAACGATGGTCAGCGCATAGCAGATGCCGACGCCGAGCTTCACGTTCTCGCCGAAGAACCGGGCCGAGGATTTGATCCCGGCAATCTCGTCGTCCTCGATGTCCTGCAGGGCATAGATCGTGTCGTAGCCCACCACCCAGGCGATGCTGCCGAGATAGAGCAAGATAGCGGCCCAGCCCAAAGATCCGAAGGCGGCCGTCCAGCCCATCAGGGCCCCCCAGGCGAAGGCGAGGCCCAGCACGATCTGCGGCATCCAGAAGAAGCGCTTCATGAAGGGGTAGAGCGCGACGATGCCTAGCGAGGCGAAGCCGGTCGCGATCGCGAAGGCATTGAACTGGAGCAGGACCAGAAGGCCGAGGATGCCCTGAAGCGCGAGAAAGGCCAGAGCCCCTTTCAGGGTGACCTGGTCCGAGGGAAGGGGGCGCTGACGGGTGCGCTCGACGCGGGTGTCGAGATCCCGGTCGACGATGTCGTTATAGGTGCAGCCCGCTCCGCGCATGGCCACGGCGCCGATCAGGAAGAGGAGGCAATGGACCGGGTTCGG
>NZ_PYCN01000205.1 GCF_003062295.1 Bradyrhizobium algeriense
GGCCGTCGGCCACGGCGTTTCCGAACTGGCGGCCGCCTTCGGTTTGGCGCTCGAAATGGGTGCGCGCCTCGAGGATATCGCAGGCACGATCCATGCCCATCCGACCCAAGGCGAGGCATTCCAGGAGGCAACGCTCAAAGCACTCGGACACGAACTCCATATCTGAGGTCGAGATCATGCCGATCACGATTTCAGCTTCGGCTGCGGGGCATTCATCATCCAAACGATGACGACGGAAAGTCTCTACAGCAGCTGTCTCATGGCGAGCCTCCCGAAACTCGGGTGCAGCAACGGAGCGTCAGTTGCTGACGGGGAGGATCAAACGTTACAGCAAGGCGGGCTCGGGTTAGAGATATCATCTGCGCGCCGAGGACCTTCCGCCAACCACGAAAGCCTTCTGTGCCGACAGCAATACGCTAAGCTCCAGTGCGCATACTAAACGATCTGATCGCGAGGGTCGATGCCGTTCACTTCTGCTTTCAAGAATGAACACAAAGCCGCCTTTCTGCGTGGCGACGATATCTAGGCATATTGAGGAACGTGACAACTCCTCTCAAGGGGTAGATCAAACAATAGAAGCAT
>NZ_PYCN01000206.1 GCF_003062295.1 Bradyrhizobium algeriense
ATGTTGTCCGAAAGATCTGAGCTGACAATGCCGGGCGCAGGTTCCAAAGCGGGAGCTGCGCGTGCAGATCTCCGGCGGCCTTCAAGCCAAAGACGACGTCCTGAAGCCTTAACTCCCTGTCGACGTGCTCTTCACTGAGGCGTTTGATGAGTTGATCCCAATCTGCGCCTTCCGCGTAAAGGCTGGCCAGCTTCGCCTCCGCATCCGGATCAGCGACGTTGGTGACCACCGTCGCCTCGCCAATAGTGCCGGTAGCACCCTTGCGGGTGAAGCGGCCGATAAACTGGAGCGTGACCGCAAGGGATTTATGGGTATCATGAAGCGCGGCCACCTTGAGGTTCGGCAGGTCGTATCCTTCGCCCAGCATGTCAACGCAGACGACAATGCGAGATCCATCCGGGCCCCGGTCAAGAAGCCGAGCAAGGGCCTCCTTGTTGGCCAGCGCCCGACCAGGCCCCGAGTAGACCAGGACTGGCCTTAGTTCGGGAGACAATCGGGCGTAGATGGCGGCAACTCTTTCGGCACGCTCCTTGGTTCGCGTTCGAGCCATCAGCAGGTGATCCA
>NZ_PYCN01000207.1 GCF_003062295.1 Bradyrhizobium algeriense
AGAACTCCACACTCCAGATTGCGTGAAATCCGCTCTGCATCGTGAAGCGAGTTCGTAAAGGCATATGCCGCGAGACCTACTGAGAGACTGTTGGCAACCGACAGCGCCGCATCGAGGTCGGGCACCGAGACGCAAGCCGCAATCGGGCCGAACGGCTCCACTGTCATCGCGTCGGCGTCAAGAGGAACTTCCGCCAGAACGGTCGGCGCGAAGAAGTAACCTCGATTCCCGATGCGTTGGCCTCCCGCCGCGACGCGAGCGCCACGTTGCTTGGCGTCGTCTACCATTGACTGGGCAGCGGCAAGCCTGCGCGCATTCGCGACCGGCCCCATCTGTACATCCGGCGCAAAACCATCGCCGACCTTGAGCGAGTTGAAGACTTCCGCGAAGGAGCCAACGAAATCATCGTAGGAGGCCTCATGGATGATGAATCGCGAGGGAGACGCGCAGATCTGTCCCGAGGCGCGTGCCTTCCCGACGGCGGCCAATCGGCCGATCTCTGCGGCGTTCACGCCGTCTCCGACGAGCACGGGGGCGTTGCCGCCGAGCTCCATAAGGAC
>NZ_PYCN01000020.1 GCF_003062295.1 Bradyrhizobium algeriense
AAACGAATAGAAAAACTGTCCTTGCCCATCTTCCTGCCGCCCCATCATGCGCCGCTCCCGCTGATGCCCTCTCCACCAAGGAATCACGGTTCGCGAGTCGTCTCAACGGGAGTTTTGCAACACAATCGCGCCGAAAGCGGAAGTACATTCAGAGAATTACCGGCTCCGCGACGGCCGCTGCAGGTTGATGGTACGGCCGTGGTCGTGATTCAAGCTCCGAAACCGCAGCCTCGAATCATGCGCTACGAATAAATCAACCGCCGCGCACGCAGCGTGACTTCAATCTCACCAAGAATCCGCGCCAGTCGGTCGGCCCAAGCCTGCTCGCCCGCCTGATCCGAGATCAAATCCTGGCGGATTTCGATGCCCGTGTTCATCAATCCGCGCGCCTCGCCATGCACGGGAATCGTGTAGTCGGTCTCGTCGCTGACCGCATAGGGCTCGTTGTCGCCGACCACGAGATCGCCCTCGGCGCGCAGCAGCTTTAACAGCAGCGGCGGCAGATGCGTGTCGCGGTGATAGAGCGTGCCGATATGCCAGGGCCGCGCGATGCCGGCATAGACGGGCGTAAAACTGTGCAGCGACACCAATACCGTCGGCAAGCCGGCGCTGCCGCGCTGGTCGATGATCTCGTCGATGCGCCGGTGATAGGGATCGAAGACCTGCGCGCGCCGCATCTCGGCCGCCTCGCGCGAAATGCCCTCGTTGCCTGATATCGTCGTGGCCTCGCTGATGCGCGGGATCGAGCTTGCGACGTGGGGCGGGCGGTTGCAGTCGATGACGAGCCGCGAGTAGCGCTGCACGATCAGATGGGCATCGAGATGCTTTGAGAGCGCCTCCGCGACGCCGGCAATGCCAATGTCCCAGGCGATATGGCGCGTCAGCTCGCTCTCCGGCAGGCCGAGATCGCCGAGCACGCGCGGGATCAGCCTTCCGTAATGGTCGCAGGTCAACAGGAACGGCGACCGTCCCGCGGCGTTGAATTCGTGGACCGGAGGCACATCTTCGGAGCTGAGAAGTAGGGTTGTGGCGGCGGCGTCCAAAGCGTTTTCCTTAAAGCAGTGCCTACCGAAGCGGCACCCCGGTCTACAATTGAGCAGGATTCGGCCTAGATTAGTCGTACCAGAATCGATGATTGTTTGACGATGCCGCTCCTGACCATCAACCACAAGACCGTTTATCGCTACGCCCGTCCGGTTGCGTTCGGCGAGCACCGCATCATGCTGCGCCCGCTGCCGGGCCATGATTTGCGGATACGCGCAAGCCACCTCGAGATCGAACCGAAGCCGATGCAGCTGCGCTGGATCCACGACGTGTTCGGCAATTCCGTGGCGATCGCGACCTTCGACGAGCGCGCCGACACCTTGTCGTTCACGGCGACCGCCACCGTCGAGCACAATCCGGCGGAAGAGTTCGCGCTGACGCCGGACGATCCCGCCTATTTCTATCCCTTCCTCTATGACGACGAGGAGTTTCCGGACCTGCTGCAGTTCGTCACGCCGCAATATGGCGATCCCCATGGCGAGCTGTCGGCCTGGGCACGGAAATTTCTCGACGCCGAGGGACCGACGCCGACCTTCAACATCCTGAGCGGCATGACGCATGGCATCCGCGGGGCCTTCACCTATCGCAAGCGCCACGAGCAGGGCACCCAGCATCCGCTCGACACGCTGCAGACCGGCTCGGGCACCTGTCGCGACTATGCGCTGTTCATGATCGAGGCGCTGCGCCGGCTCGGCATCGCCGCGCGTTTCGTCTCCGGCTATGTCTTCATTCCCGGCGATCGCGCGCATGGCTATGTCGGCGGCGGCTCCACCCATGCCTGGGTGCAGGTCTATCTGCCGAGCGCGGGGTGGATCGAGTTCGATCCGACCAACGGCATCGTCGGTACCCGCGATCTCATTCGGGTGGCGGTGGCGCGCGATCCGCATCAGGCGATCCCGCTGCACGGCAGCTATCTCGGCTCCCCCGATGCCTTCGCCGGCATGGAGGTCCATATCGACGTCGTCTCAGAAGGCGACGAGCAACGCGAAGCGCCGCAGGCGGAGGAAGTCTGATCATGGAGATCAAGGTCGGCTTCGAGATTTCCTATGCGGCCGCCCAACCGACGCCGATGGTGATGATGCTCTCGATCCATCCGTCGCGCTTTGCCGACATCGTCGGCACCGAGCGGATCACAGCCGGGCCTGACGTGCCGATCGGCTTCTACCGCGACGGCTTTGGCAACGTCTGCGGCCGCCTCGTCGCGCCCGCCGGCGGCGTGACGCTGCGGGGCGATGCGCTGGTCCGCGATTGCGGCCTGCCTGATGCGGTGGTGCCGACCGCGCAGCAATTGCCGATCGATCAGTTGCCGGACGACGTCCTGCAATATCTGATGCCGAGCCGCTACTGCGAGACCGACAAGCTCACCGATATCGCCTGGTCGCTGTTCGCCAACACTCAGCCGGGCTGGGCGCGGGTGCAGGCGATTGTCGATTTCGTGCACAACCATGTCAGCTTCGGCTACGAGCATGCGCATCACATGAAGTCGGCGCACGACGTCTACGCCGAGCGCGCCGGCGTCTGCCGCGACTTTGCGCATCTGGCGCTGACCTTCTGCCGCTGCATGAATATCCCGGCCCGCTACTGCACCGGCTATCTCGGCGACATCGGCGTGCCCCGCGATCCCGCGCCGATGGACTTTTCGGGCTGGTTCCAGGCCTATCTCTCCGGCCAGTGGTACACTTTTGACGCGCGCCACAATCACCCGCGCATCGGCCGCATCCTGATGGGCACCGGCCGCGATGCCGCCGATGTCGCGCTGACCACGAGTTTTGGCCGGATGGACCTGGTGAAGTTTCTTGTCATTAGCGACGAGGTCGTGCCGGCTTGATCCCGAACGCATTGACGGGATAACTGTGCCCATGATTTCAGATCGTCTGTTCGTCTACGGCACGCTGATGCGTGGCTTCGACCATCCGATGGCGCAGCTTCTGTCGCGCAGCGCGGATTTTCTCGGGACCGCCACCTGCCGCGGCCGGCTCTACCTGATCAAGCATTATCCGGGGCTGGTGCTCTCGGACGATGCTGGTGACATCGTGTTCGGCGAACTGTACCGCCTGCGCGATCGCGACGCCTTGCTCGGCGAGTTCGACATGTATGAGGCCTGCGGTGCCGGCTTTCCGGAACCGACCGAGTATGTCAGGCGGATGCTGTCCGTGACGCACGAAGACGGCGCGGCCGGCGAGGCGTGGACCTATGTCTACAACTGGCCCGTCACCGGCCTGCCGCAGATCGCCTCGGGGAAATTTCTGGAGAACTAAAGCGTTTTCAAGCGAAGTGGGTACCGGTTCGCGTCAAGAAAACGCGTCAAAACAAAAACTCTACCCCGCGTCCAGCCGCTCACGCTCCACGCGGATATCCACCTCGCGCTCGACATAGCGCCATTCCTCGGTGGCGCGCAGCGTGCGGACCAGTTCCTCGAACGCATCCGCATCGGCGGGCGCGTATTCGAACCAGGTCAGGAAGTCGAAGGTCTCGCCGAGATCGCGAGAGTGATAGAGCTGCCGGGCGATCGCCGGCAGGTATTTCAGGCTCGCCGCAATGTGGTGCGATCGGTCTTCAAAAATCTGCCGCCGCTCCTCCTGCGTCAGCTCCCACCACGTCGCCGATTTCTTGATCGGGATCAGCGCGGCATAGGTCGCCTCCGGGCGGCCGATCTCGGCCCGATCGGCATCAAGCCGCTTCTTTTCGTCACGCTCGGTATAGCGCAGATGGCTGGCGACCCCGGCCAGCCGCCACGAAGTTGCCGAGGGCAGCATCGGCAGCGCGATCGACAGCGAATGCACGACCGATAGCGCCGGCGTCGGCGCCAGCGACGCGCCCTTCACCGGCACGAACCGCGTGACCCGCCATGCCCCGCTATGGCCGCCTCGGAAGACCGTGAACATGCGGATATGGAAGCCCGGAACCGGGTTCGGATCAAGTTATTCACCGTCATTCCCCGGTGCGCAACGGCGCACCGGGGAATGACGGGCCCTGTGAATAACCGGGAGAATCCGAACAACCGTCGTATTTTATCGACCCATCCCTATATCGCTAATCGGTTGGCACGGCCCTGCGACTCGGCAAGAACTCACTTATGCGCTTCACGCCCCAATTCCTCGAAGAGCTGCGCGCCCGGCTTCCGGTCTCGGAAGTCGTGGGCCGCCGCGTCAAGCTGAAGAAGGCAGGGAGGGAGTTTAAGGGGCTGTCGCCGTTTCAGCAGGAGAAGTCGCCCTCGTTCACGGTCAACGACCAGAAGGGCTTTTACCACGACTTCTCCTCCGGCAAGCACGGCGACATCATCTCGTTTTTGATGGAGACCGAGGGCGTCGGCTTCACGGAAGCCGTCGAGCGGCTGGCTTCCATGGCCGGCATGGCGCTGCCGGCGGCGACCCCCGATGCCGCGCGCCACGAGCAGCGCCGCAAGACGCTGCACGACGTGGTGGAACTCGCGGCAAAATTCTTTGCCGATACGCTGGCCTCGCGCAACGGCGCCAAGGCGCGCGGCTATCTCGGCGACCGCGGCATTTCGCCGGCGACGCAGCTGCAGTTTCGCTTGGGTTATGCGCCACCGGACCGCTTCGCGCTGAAGGAGCATCTCGGCGCGCAGGGCATTTCGACCGAGGACATGGTGGAAGCCGGGCTGCTCGTGGCGGGCGAGGACAAGCCCGTGCCCTTCGATCGCTTTCGGGATCGCGTGATGTTTCCGATCACGGATTCCAGAGGCCGCGTCATCGCCTTTGGCGGCCGCGCGCTGGAAAAGGACGTTGCGGCAAAATACCTGAACTCGCCGGAGACGCCCTTGTTTCACAAGGGCGACAATCTCTACAACCTGTCGACCGCGCGGCAGGCGACGCATAACGGCTCGCCGCTGATCGTGGTCGAAGGCTATGTCGACGTCATCGCCATGGTCACCGCGGGCTTTGCTGGCGCGGTGGCGCCGCTTGGCACGGCTTTGACGGAAAACCAGCTCGCGCTGCTGTGGAAGATGGCGGACGAGCCGATTCTTTGTTTCGACGGTGACCGCGCCGGCCAGAAGGCGGCGTATCGCGCCGCCGATCTGGCGCTGCCTGCGCTGCTGCCGGGAAAGAGCCTGCGCTTTGCGCTGCTGCCGGAAGGGCAGGACCCCGACGACCTCGCGCGCTCCGGCGGCCGCGTTGCGATCGAGGAAGTGATTTCAGCGGCGCGTCCGCTCGTCGACATGCTCTGGTCGCGCGAGATCGAGGGCGGCAGCTTTGCTACGCCTGAGCGGCGCGCCGCGCTGGAGGCACGCATCAACGAACTCTCCAAGGGCATCCGCGATGAGGTGGTGCGTCGCCATTATCGCGACGATCTCGCCGATCGCCTGCGGCGCGCCTTTGCGCCGCAAGGTGGGGGCGGCGGCTATGGCCGGGGTAATTTCCGGACCGGGCAGGGCGAATCACCCCGCGCGTTTGCCCCGCGCGGAGCAGGCCAAACCGGCCGATTCGCCCCCCGGGGCGGGCGCGGACCTGGGGCGGGCGGCGGTAGCCCCACGATCGCCCCGGGCCCCTACCAAGCGGCCAGCCCTCAGTTGGCGACCAGCCCGATCATGCGCGGCCAGCGCAGCGCGATGTCCCGCCGCGAAGCACTGATCCTGCAATCCCTGATTAACCACCCCTGGCTGCTGCACGACCATCTGGAGGAGGTGGCGATGCTGGAACTGGCGCATCCCGAGGCCACCAAGCTCCGCGCCGGTATTATTACAGCCTTCGCCAACGACCATCACCACTCTCCCGATGTCGAGGAGCAGGCCGAGAAAATGCGGGCCGATCTCGAGGCGCGAGGATTAAGCGAGGTTCTTCAAAGGGTTGAGCGGGCGATCACGACCTCGGCCGTGTGGGGCACCAAGCCGGGCGCGGCGCGGGAGGATGTTTTGGCCACCTGGCAGCAACTCGTTGTCTTGCATCAGAAAACGCACGCCCTACTTAGGGAGAAGAAAGATGCCGAGCTGGCGCTGGGTGATGAGCCCACTGACGCCAACATGGCGTGGCTGAAGGACGTGAGCGCCCGGCTGGAGTCGCTCGACGGCACGGAGGCCCTGATCGAGGGTTTTGGCGAGCTTTCGGGCCGGTTCCGGAAGAGCGTGTGATAAATGCGGACGGCGGCGGCCATGCCCGCAAAAAGACTCGCCAAATCCATGGTTTGGCGGCAAAAACAGGGTTAAGCGAAGCTTAATAGTCCGAGGTTACTAAAAGCAAAGACGTCCGAGGGCTATTGGCATAACACCGGCGATGGCGGGTTAAAGGGGTGGCGACGTCTGCGCCGCCCTTTCCGCGTCGTGCATGCGGAATACTCAGGGGCACGAGCGTGATCCGGAAAAGTGGATATCCGGTTTTCCAAAACGATCACGCGCAACGAGCAAGGATCTAGCGGGTTGGCTTTTCAAACAAAAGACATCCTGCTGTCGACTTCAGTAATTCAGAGGCGGACGGCGTTGCACGCCATTCCGCACGAGCGCGTTTCGGGAGCTTGATGAATGGCCACCAAGGCAAAGACGCTGCAGGTTAAGGACAAGGAAAAAGACGACAAGGCAGCGGACGCCCCTGAGAAGGATAGCCCCGACGCGCCGTCGCCGTTGCTTGACCTCTCGGATGCCGCGGTCAAGAAGATGATCAAGCAGGCCAAGAAGCGCGGCTTCGTGACCTTCGATCAGCTCAACGAAGTGCTGCCCTCCGACACCACCTCGCCCGAACAGATCGAGGACATCATGTCGATGCTCTCGGACATGGGCATCAACGTGTCGGAAGCCGAAGAGGCCGACGCCGACGAGGAAAAGGAAGAGGCCGACGACGATACCGACAACGAGCTTGTCGAGGTCACGCAGAAGGCTGTCACCGAGGTCAAGAAATCCGAGCCCGGCGAGCGCACCGACGATCCCGTCCGCATGTATCTGCGCGAGATGGGCACGGTGGAATTGCTGTCGCGCGAAGGCGAAATCGCGATCGCCAAACGCATCGAGGCCGGCCGCGAGGCGATGATCGCAGGGCTCTGCGAAAGCCCGCTGACCTTCCAGGCCATCATCATCTGGCGCGATGAACTCAACGAAGGAAAGATCTTCCTCCGCGACATCATCGATCTCGAAGCCACTTACGCCGGCCCCGACGCCAAGAACAACATGAACCCGGCGATGATCGCCGCGCCTGCCGAAGGCCAGGCCGCCAATGGCGAGGCTGCGCCCGCGCATGTCGCCCCGCCCGCCGCTCCGCCGTCGGCGACGCCGTTCCGCGCCGCGCCCGCGCCCGGTGCGGACACCGAGGAGAAGGATCCGGCGGAAGCCGCCGCCGAAGGCGACATGGATGACGACGAGTTCGAAAACCAGATGTCGCTCGCCGCCATCGAGGCCGAGCTGAAACCGAAGGTGGTCGAGACGTTCGACAAGATCGCCTCCGAATACAAGAAGCTGCGCCGTCTTCAGGAACAGGATATCGCCAATCAGCTGCAGAGCGAGTCGCTCTCGCCCTCGCAGGAGCGCAAGTACAAGAAGCTGAAGGACGAGATCATCGTCGAGGTGAAGTCGCTGCGGCTCAATCAAGCCCGCATCGATTCCCTCGTCGAGCAGCTCTACGACATCAACAAGAAACTGGTTTCGTTCGAAGGCCGCCTGCTTCGTTTGGGTGACAGCCACGGCGTCGCGCGCGAAGACTTCCTGCGCAACTATCAGGGCTCGGAGCTCGATCCGCGCTGGCTCAACCGTGTCTCGAAACTTTCCGCCAAGGGCTGGAAGAATTTCGTCCATCACGAAAAGGACCGCATCAAGGATCTGCGCCACGAGATCCAGTCGCTGGCGGCGCTGACCGGTCTTGAGATCGGCGAATTCCGCAAGATCGTGCACGGTGTGCAGAAGGGCGAGCGCGAGGCGCGCCAGGCCAAGAAGGAAATGGTCGAGGCCAACCTGCGTCTCGTGATCTCGATCGCCAAGAAGTACACCAACCGCGGCCTGCAGTTCCTCGACCTGATCCAGGAAGGCAACATCGGCCTGATGAAGGCGGTTGATAAATTCGAGTATCGCCGCGGCTACAAGTTCTCGACCTACGCCACGTGGTGGATCCGGCAGGCGATCACGCGCAGTATTGCGGATCAGGCGCGCACCATCCGCATCCCCGTGCACATGATCGAAACCATCAACAAGATCGTGCGCACCAGCCGCCAGATGCTCAACGAGATCGGCCGCGAGCCGACCCCCGAAGAGCTCGCCGAAAAGCTCGGCATGCCGCTCGAGAAGGTCCGAAAAGTTCTCAAGATCGCGAAAGAGCCGCTCTCGCTCGAAACGCCCGTCGGTGATGAAGAAGATTCACACCTCGGCGATTTCATCGAGGACAAGAATGCGATCCTCCCGATCGATGCTGCGATCCAGTCCAACCTGCGCGAAACCACCACGCGGGTTCTGGCCTCGCTCACCCCCCGCGAAGAACGCGTGCTCCGCATGCGCTTCGGCATCGGCATGAACACCGATCACACGCTGGAAGAAGTCGGCCAGCAGTTCTCGGTCACCCGCGAACGCATCCGCCAGATCGAAGCCAAGGCGCTGCGGAAGCTGAAGCATCCGAGCAGGAGCCGGAAGCTGCGGAGCTTCCTGGATAATTGATTCAGGCTGTCATTGCCGGGCTTGACCCGGCAATCCATCCAAAAACAAACGGCGGGCGAATAGCCCGCCGTTTTGCTTTGTCTAAGTCAACGCGATGGTAGACGAGCCTCAGAGCCCTACTTCTTCTTCGCCCCGACCCGGCTGATGCTCTTGATCGCCAGCGGCGTGCGGCCGGATTTCTCGGCGATCTCGCGGTCCTGCTCCATGATGTATCCGCGCGCCGGCTCGTCGCCGTCGAGGCCGCCGAGCAGCTCGGACGGCACGCGCCGGTTGGAGCGCTGCGAGTCGTCTTCATAGACGACGTTGAAGAAGGCAAATTCGCCTTTGGGATTGGTCCCGGGTTTCTTGGCCATGGGCGGGCTTTTCGTCGATCAGGGCGCCGCTGTCAAAGCAAAATAGCGGTGCGCAAGAAAAGCGCTGGGACTAAGCGGAATCTGCAAATATTTGCCAATTTTGCATCGCGTTCCACGGCCACCGTCGATGGCATGCTTCGCCCCCCTGACCACAAGCCCGACACCTCCAAACCCCTGCCGAGCGCCGCCGCCATCTGGCCGCCGCTGCGCCCCTTCATATCAGGCGAACATCGGCTAGGCCGCTTCATGGCCCGCCGCCGCTGGACCTCAGCGCTTTATGAATTCCTCCGCTTCGGCCTGAAGCAGGGCTGGGCCTGCCTGTTCGGCGGGATCGCCGTTTTCCTGATGATCGCCACCTGGTGGTTCTATCCGGCGACCGCGTGGCTTCCGCGCTATGACTTCCTGTTTCTCTGCATGATCGCGGTTCAGATCGCGCTGCTCGCGGGGAAACTGGAGACAGCGGACGAGGCGAAGGTGATCCTGATCTACCATGTCGTCGGCACCGTGATGGAGATCTTCAAGACACAGGTCGGCTCCTGGATCTACCCGGAGCCGAATTTCTTTCGGATCGCCGGCGTGCCGCTGTTCTCCGGCTTCATGTATGCCTGCATCGGCAGCTATCTCTGCCGCGCGTGGCGGCTGTTCGATCTGGAGTTTTCCGGTCACCCGCGGCGCCTCGGCCTGGCTGTGCTCAGCGTCGCGATCTACGTCAATTTCTTCAGCCACCACTTCATGCCGGACCTGCGCTGGCTGCTGTTCGCTCTTGCCGGCTGGCTGTTCTTTCGCACTCGCGTCTATTTCAGGGTCTGGCATGTCAGCCGCTCGATGCCGCTATTGCTCGGGCTCGCGCTGGTGTCGCTCTTCATCTGGTTCTCGGAAAACATCGGCACCTTCACCAAGACCTGGCTCTATCCGTCGCAGCGGCACGGCTGGTCGATGGTTTCCATCGACAAGTTCGGCTCCTGGTTCCTGCTGCTGATCATCAGCTACACGCTGGTGAGCCTGGTCAATGCGCCGCGGGAGAAGCGCAGGGACGGGCGTACGATCGCCGTCCGGAAAAAATTCAATCGCATGCCGGATTTTTGGCTTCCCCGACTGTGAGGAAAGTGATCGTGGCCGGTCCGATATCGACCGAACCGGGTGGCGATGTCACCGCGGCAAACTGCGGAAGATCGTCATTCGGACCGAGTTCCAAAGCCGTTCCATTCAGCTTCACGCCGGCGCTCTGCAGATCATCCGCCGACAGCGTGTAACGCTCGCTGGTCACGGGCAATCGCAAGGTTACGGCGTTCGTCCGGTCCGTATTGATGGCCAGCAGCGTGACGGCCCCGCGCACGCCGCGCCGGCAATGCGCGTAGAGGTGCATTCCATGATGCGTGCCGGCGTCGAGAACAATTGTGCCCATCAGCCTGCGCCACAGCAGCGCCGCCCAGTAGCTTGGCCGCGGCCGCCACGTCTTCTCATCAAGCAGGCCGTAATCGCTTGCGGCCAGCGTGTTGTGCGCGACCATCTGGACGCCGGCTTTGGCAAGCCGGCCAAGCTGATCGAGATATCGGAACGTGTCGAGGAACGTGGAGGCCCAGGGATTGCCGCCGCAAGCCGCCTCGGCGGTTTCAGTAAGCCACATCGGCTTGCCAGGCGCAAACTCGTCCCTGAGCGATCGGTAGTATGCGAGCGCTTTGTCCGTGCTCGCCAGCCACGCTTCCGAAAGCGCGGCCTCGGGTGTGGTTTGGCCCGGAGAGCATCGTTGCGAGACCGCGCCGTAGTGATGATAGGAAAAAGCGTCGATGCCGGGGCCGGATGCCGCAAGCAAGTCCCGCGTGCTGATGAATCCGGAGCTGGATGGTCTGGATGATTGCGGCGCTGCCGTCTCGCCGATCGAGCCGGGTCCCAGAACCATCACATCCGGTTCGCTCGCCCTGATGAACGCAACAAAGGCTTTGAAGTCACGCCCGTAGGCTGCCGCGTCGTATCCTTTCGGCGCACCGCCCATCGCGGCGAGCGTCGGCTCATTCATGAACTCGGCGGCGACAATTCTGCCGCCGATGGATCTGGTATAGGCAAACAAGCGCCGCGCCTGATCGCTCTGCCATAGACCTGCTGCGTCCCGGGCACCGGGGCTCGCCGCCATCGAGGTCACGATCTCGGCGTTGACCGCACGGGCAAAGTCGATGACGCCTTTCCAGCGTTCGCGACTGAGCACCGCGCTGAAGCCGCCGGGCGGCGTGGAGGGCACCTGATCGTTTTCAGTAAAGTAGGTACTATTGGCCCAGGTGCCGCTGACGCGCAGGTAGGCCGGAGCCAGCGCGGCAGCCAATGTGCGCAGCCGGCGGTTCGACAGATCGACGGGCTCCCGATACGCGAAGAGGTCGGGATTGCCGCCTGCGGGCATATTCCCGGCGTTGTCAGCGCCGCGAGCCGACGGCGATGAGGCACTCGCGTTGTAAGGCTTCCAGAAGCGCCCGCCGGTGACCTCGACCATCTCCAAATTGTACGATTGAAAACGCGCGTCGATGGTGCCGAGACGCGGCAATCGTGAAGGGTCTACCGAAAGCGCTGGTGCCTGCGCGGCCGCCTGCTGGCATCCCGCCAGCGCGGTGATCGCAATTCCGATTCCGACTTTGAAACCACTGGACCTGGTCATAGCCATTGTCCCTTGGGCGAGCCAAAGCGGAGATTGGCCCGCGCATTGATGCTACGGCGCCACCAGCTCCACCCGCCGGTTCAGCGCGCGCCCGGCCTCATTGGCATTGGAGCCCACCGGCGCGAGGAATCCCACACCCGCTGTCTTCAGCCGCGCCTGCACAATGCGAAAGTTCTTCACCAGTTCCGCCGCCACCGCCTCGGCTCTCCGCCGCGACAGATCGAGATTGTAGTCGTGGGCGCCCTGATTGTCGGTGTGGCCGACGATGAAGACGTTGAGCTGTGGCTGGCCCGTCAGCAGTTTTGCGATCTGTTCGAGCGTCGGGCGGCTTTCGGGTTTGACCACCGCCTTGTCGGTGTCGAAATAGATGCCATAGAGCGCGATGTGGCCGGCGTCGCCGAGGCCTTTGGCCATTGCCGCCGCATCCACCATCTTGTTCTCGATCGCGCCAAGTTCGGCGACGACGAGCTGCGCGTAGATCTCGCGGTTGTTCTCGCTGACGATGAGGCCGGCGTAGGTCTCGCGGCCGCCGTCCACCTTGCGCCCCGCATAGTATCGGTAATTGAAGCCGTCCACCCACATTTGCGGGATCGGCAGCGCGTCGATCGCTTCCGAGAAGGGAATGCCGCCGCAGGCATCGACGTCGCAGGCGAGCAGCGTCTCGAAGCCGGCCTTCGCCAGTTGGGTCTCGAAATTGCGCGACACCTCCAGGATCGAGGGACCGGGATTGGTGCGATAGGCGATACGCGTGATGCGTCCCTCCAGCCGCCGCGCATCGGTGGGCTGGCCGTCCTTGAAGGCCGCCCCCTGCATCCGCGCCGCGTCGAAATCCTTCACCTGATATCCGGTGATGGCGCTGCCGCCGAAGCGGCCGATGCCGGGATAATCTTTTGCGCCGGCCAAGTCGCGCGTCTGTGCGGCAGCGTTGGTCATCGCGCCGAGCGACACGGCAAGCAGCAGGAGGATCGGCCTGAACAATTTGTGCGGTGAGGTCATGGGAAATCCATTTGTTCGAGAAACGATCGATGGCGGCGGGGGCGGAACGAAATACGACGAGTAAAGGTCGCGGGCCGAGATCACCCGGTTCAAATGAGCCGCAATCATGGCCGTTTTCAGGGAGATTCTGCCCCGCGCGTTTGCCGCAACCCTCGAAGCGCGGCCACGGACGTGCTAGAAGCCGATGCTTATTTGCAATCTCTCAGGAATGGCTTTTCCATGCTCCGCCTCGCATTTGCTTTCAGCGCCACCTTGGCCATGTTCGCATGCTTCAGCTCCAAGGCCCACGCCGCCCAATGCGGCAGCTCGTCCGCCGGCTATTCCGCCTGGAAGCAGGAGTTCGCCGGCGAAGCCCGCGCCAAGGGCATCAGCGCCCCGACCATCCAGGCGCTGATGGCGACGAACTACGCGCAAACGACCATCAATGCCGATCGCGGCCAGCGCAGTTTTAGCCTCTCGCTCGATCAGTTTCTTGCCAAGCGCGGGGCCACGACCATCGTCGCGAAGGGGCGGCAGCTCAAGCAATCGCAGGGCGCGCTGTTCGCGTCCATTCAGAGCCGCTACGGCGTGCCGCCGGGTCCGCTGCTCGCGATCTGGGGGATGGAGACGGGGTTCGGCAGCCAGCGCGGCAATCAGAACATGCTCGCCTCGATCGCGACGCTCGCCTACGACTGCCGCCGCTCGGCCTATTTCACCGAACACCTTTACGCGGCGCTGCAACTGATTGATCGCGGCGCGCTCTCGCCGTCGCAGCGCGGCTCGATGCATGGCGAAGTCGGCCAGACCCAGTTCATGCCCAAAGCCATTCTGGCCTACGGCACCGGCAATCTCGAAAACGCGGCCAACGCGCTGACCTCGACCGCGAACTTTCTGAAAGCCCATGGCTGGCGCGCGGGCGCGGGCTATCAGCCGGGCGAGCCGAATTTTGCGGCGATCCAGGCCTGGAACGCCGCGGGCGTCTATCAGAAAGCGATCGCGCTGATGGGCCGCCAGATCGACGGTGGGGAGTGAGGGGACTTCTGCAGTCGTCCCTGCGAACGCAGGGACCCATAACCACAGGCGGCAATTGTTGAAGCCAAGCCGTCGACCAGTCCGCTCCAACGACATCGGCCGCGGCGTATGGGTCCCTGCGTTCGCAGGGACGACGAGGTTTCGCACGCCGTTTTCCCATGGCATGATCGGCGCCAGAATGAACAAGGGATTCGCATGCGCATACTTCACTGGGCCATTTTCCTCAGCGCCGTCATCTGCTCCAGCCCCACTTACGCCGCCCGCTGCGGCGGCGATTTCAACACCTTCGTGGCGGCGATGTCGCAGGAAGCCGTCGCGGCTGGCGTTTCGCAGGCCGTGATCAGCCAGGCGCTTTCGGGCGTCACGCAGGATCCCGCAGTGCTCGCCTTCGACCGGCGCCAGCGCGGCACCTTCAACAAGACGTTCGAGCAGTATGTCTCCACCCGCGTCGGTCCGGGGCGGATCAATATCGGCCGGCAGATGCTGCAGCGGCACGGCTCGCTGCTGGCGCGCATCGAGCAGAAGTTTGGCGTGCCGCCGGAAATCGTGGTCGCGATCTGGGGGCTGGAGTCCGATTACGGCAAGGGCGACATCGGCAAGATGCCGGTGATCCGCACGCTCGCTACCATGGCGCATGATTGCCGCCGCACCGAACTGTTCCAGGGCGAGTTGCTGGCGGCGCTGAAGATCGTGCAGCGCGGCGATCTCCCCTTGCGCGATTTGATCGGCGCCTTCGCCGGCGAAATCGGCCAGACGCAATTTCTGCCGTCGTCCTATATCAAATACGGCGTCGATTTCGACGGCAACGGCCATGTCGATTTGCGCCACAGCGTGCCCGATGTTCTGGCCTCCACTGCCAACCTGCTGCACACGAGCGGCTTCAAGGGCGGCGCACCGTACGGCGAGGGCACCGCGAATTTCGAAGCCATGCGCGAATGGAACAGGGCAACGATCTACCGCAAGACGATCGGGTATTTTGCCGACAGGCTGGTGGGGCGTTAAGAGCCTCGTCGCTTCGTAACTCCGTAGGGTGGCAAAGCGCAGCGTGCCCACCATCTATCCGCGACATCATCCTTGAAAGGTGGGCACGCTTGCGCTTTGCCCGCCCTACGGGCTGCGAACTGATTTGCTGAGGGCGTCGGCCATCGTGTCGATCGTAGGATGGGTAGAGCGAAGCGAAACCCATCATCACCCGCGCCGGCATTGATGGGTATCGCTTCGCTCCACCCATCCTACGAAGGGACGCCATCCGCACGCCAGCCTCACTTCCCCTTCTCCTCCACCTTCCCAATCCGCTTCGCCAGCGCCGCCCAGTACGTCGCCGGACGAAACCGTTGCAACAGATCCATGAACCACGCGTCGTTGCCGATCAGAATGCGTGGCTGGTTTTTCTCGATGCCGGCGATGATGCGCTGGGCTGCAACCGGCGGCGTGGTCTTGGCGATTGCGTCAAACCGATCGATCGATTCGGCGCGGCGCGCATTGTCGGTGATGCCGACACCGGTGCGGGAGTTGCGCACGATGTTGGTCAAGACCCCGCCGGGATGCACCACCGACAGCTTCACCGGGCTGTTCGCGACAGCCAGTTCATGCCGCAGGCTTTCCGAAAAGCCGCGCACCGCGAATTTGGCCGCGCAATAGGCGGTCTGGCCGGGCGGGGCGATGATGCCGAAGATCGAGGAGACGTTGACGATATGCGCCTCCGGCTTGAGCGACAGATGCGGCAGGAACGCGCGCGTGCCGTGCACCACGCCCCAGAAATTGATGTTGATCAGCCATTCCATCTGCGCCTGGTCGACCTCGTTGAAGGCGCCAAGGAGTGCGACGCCGGCATTGTTGATGACGATGTTCAGCGAAGGGTGGGCGGCAATGGCGGCTTGCGCGAATTGCTGGATCTGGGCGGGCTCGCCGATATCGACGCGGTGGGTCGATACCTTGCGCGTGCCGGCCTTGGCGATCTCGGCGGCCACCTGCTGCAGCCCGGCTTCGTCGCGGTCGGCGAGCGCGAGATCGCAGCCGCGCGCGGCCAGTTCCAGCGCGAGCGCACGGCCGATGCCGCTGGCGGCGCCGGTCACGGCGGCCGCACTTCCGGATATTGCAGTCATTGGGATGGGCTCCACGAGGATCGAGAAGAAGGCGGGTTCCGCAACTTTCGCAAATTGGAACTGAACAATAAAGCGCTTCGGGCCTTAACGTCGACTACCCGACACAAATGACGCCCTTAACCGGCACGATCCTTTTCGAGGAGGCCACCATGGGACAATCAAAACCATATCGCCCGACGGCCCTCATCGTCGAAGACGATCCGATGCAACGGGACATGATTTGCCTGCTGCTGGAAGAGAGCGAGGTCGATGTCATCGAATGCGAGAGTGCGGAGGCTGCCGAGCTGGTGCTGGAGCGCGCCGCCGATAGCCTGGTCCTGATGATGACCGACGTGCAGCTTGCCGGCAACATGGACGGGGTCGAGCTCGCGCACATCGCCAGGAAGTACAATCCCGAGATGGGGGTGATCGTCACCTCGGGCAAACCGCTGCATCAGGAATTGCCCGATGGCGTCCAGTTCTGGTCCAAGCCGTGGGCGCCGCTCGACGTGATCCGCGAGGCGGAACGGATGCTGTATGAAAGGCGGCATCACCACGAAGGCTGACCACGCGCGCGTTCGTGGAGGGCGGCGCCATGCTTCCACGCCGGATGCCGCCATGGTAATGGCAGGGCATGACGCTGTCGTTTCTGTTGACCTTGCTGATCGTAGTCGCCTCGCCCGGCACCGGCGTGCTCTATACGCTCGCGGTGGCGCTGACGCTGGGAGCGCGGCCGAGCCTTGCGGCGGCCTTCGGCTGCACGCTCGGCATCCTGCCGCACATGCTGGCCGCCATGCTCGGGCTTGCCGCGGTGCTGCATACGAGTGCCCTGGCGTTTGCCGCGCTGAAATGGTGCGGCGTAATGTACCTGCTCTACATGGCCTGGCAGGCGTTGCGCGAGACAGGCGCGCTGTCGATCGACGCGCGCCCCGCGGCGTCAGTGCGCTCCAGCCGGCGTGTCATCGTGACCGCGATCCTGATCAACATCCTCAATCCGAAATTGTCGATCTTCTTCCTGGCCTTCCTGCCGCAGTTCGTCGCCGTCGACGAGCCGCACCCGTTGGCGCGGATGCTGGAATTGAGCGCGGCCTTCATGGCGATGACGTTTGCGGTGTTCGCGGTCTATGGCCTGTTCGCAGCCTCGCTGCGTGACCGCGTCATCACGCGCCCGAAGGTGATGGCCTGGCTGCGCCGGAGTTTTGCGGCGGGATTTGCCGCACTCGGCGCCAAGCTGGCGCTGGCGGAGCGCTAGGCGTTTCAGCCGTAGCCCGGATGGAGCGAAGCGCAATCCGGGATAATCGTTCGTTCCGCTGCGACAACCCCGGATTTCGCTTCGCTCCATCCGGGCTACGTGTTCGCGCGTACCAGAATGAAAAAGGCGGGCCCGCGGCCCGCCATTCTCCAAAATTGCACCCGGAGTTGGGAGCCCGGGCGGAGCTGAGCACTCCACCCGGGCCAAAATTCACTTCTTCTTCGACTTCTTGGCCTTCTTCGCCTTGGCCTTCTTCGCCTTCTTCGCTTTCTTAGCCATAGTATCCTCTCAAGGTTTTCATGGATTGAAACGCGACACCGAGGCATGCTTGGCGGAGGGCCAGCCTCGCAACATCCTCGATGACAATCCCAGCAGATTCGCGAGGCGCTGCCGCGTGCTGTCATGGCGTTGTCATCACGTTATCCACAGTTGTTATGCATTTTGATGCGATTTTTTGCCGAAACGAACCTCATCACCTCCGTTCGCATCGCGCGCATCATGCTTAACGATGTCCCCACGTCGACGATCTTCATCAATTCAAAACCACGGTTTGGATTGGCCGGCGGCAGTCAGGGTCCGTTAAGCGTCGCGGATGCACCTTGTCCCGCAAGACGACGGGGCAAGACAACAAGAAGCGTCGTGGGAGGAATGCTCGAGGCGGAAGTCTTGAGCGGTCGTTAGACAACTGGGGAGACGGGACGCGCGCGTTCCGGGGTCGCGATGCTGAGCGTTCCGACGCTTTGGACGGTGTTCGTCATCAACTTTCTCGCGCTGGGCCTGATCTGGGCCTACGTCATGCGCAGCTATCCGTCGTTCGAAGCCGCGCGGTTCTGGACCGGTTCGGCATTCGTTGCGGCGGCAGGTGCTGCAATGGCGATGCTGCGCGTGGCTTTCCCGGATTCGCTGGTGCCGCTGCTGTTTGCCGGCACCGCGTTGATCCTGGCGATCTGCCTGGCTGCGATGGGCATCCGCAAGTTCTTCGATCAGCCGGTTTCCTGGCGCCTCACCGTGCTGGTCACCGGGCTTGGCGCAGCCGGATTGTGCTTTTTCACTTTCGTCTACGACAGCGTGCCCGCGCGCATGACCGTCTTCACGATCGCCCAGGCGCTGCCGATGGTGCTGAGCCTGAAGCTGTTGCTCGGCCGGCACGAGGGTCGCGTCAATCCGGGCGCGCGGCTGGCCGGCGTCGTCACCATTCTCATCATGGCCATTTTCGTCGCCAGGTGGATCGGCGCGGTGACTACCATGGGCGGCGGGTTCTCCTATATGCATTTCAGCCCGGCGCAATCGGTCGTCATCCTGGTGCTGGTGTTCCTGTCGATGTCGCTGAATTTCGGCTTCCTGCTGATGGCGATGGACCGCCTGCGCAATGAGGTCGCGGATCTCGCGCTGCTCGACGATCTCACCGGCGTCGGCAACCGCCGCCATCTGCTGCAGCGCCTCACGGAAGAATGCGCGCGCTCCGAACGCTCAGGTCAGCCGTTCGCGCTGCTGGTGATCGATCTCGACGGCTTCAAGGGCATCAACGACACCCATGGCCACGCAGCGGGCGATGCCTGCCTGCAGCATTTCACCCTGATGGCGCAGACACGCCTGCGGCCCGGCGACATGCTGGCAAGGACCGGCGGCGACGAGTTCTGCATCGTGCTGCCGTCCTCGACGCTGCGCGAAGGCGCCATGATCGCGCGCCGCGTGCTGGAGGTCTGCCGCGCCGACGCCGAACAATGCGCCGGCAACGACATTCCGATCGCGGTGTCGATCGGCGTCGCGCAATGGGCCCGCGAGATGGGCGCCTATCCCGACCGCCTGATTGCGGCCGCCGACCATGCGCTCTACGACGCCAAGAAGGCCGGCCGCAACGACTTTGCGACCTACGAGCCGGCGCCGCCGCTGGCGCCCGAACCCGCAACGCGGGAGCTATCGGCTGTGGGCCAGCGCCAGCGGGCCTGAGACGTGCTACTCAGGTCCGTCACTGGACCTCGATCATGAATTTTCGTCTCGTCGCGGCCGCACTGTTCACCCTGCTGTTTTCGGCTTGCGCCGCCGCGCAAGCGCCCGACCTCGCCGCGATCGCGCGCGCGTCGGGCACACCCGATATTCCCGGCCTGAAGATGGTCTGGCTCGCGCCATGGGGCGACCTCGCGAAATCTCATCCCTGGCGCAACATCATCGTGCACCAGACCGAAGGGCCGGCAGGCTCGGCGCGCGGCGGCGCGCAGGCGCAGTCGAAGAACCCGACCCGGCGCGGCGTCATGGTCTGGGTCGAAACCGACGGCACGGTGTACTGGGCGGTCGCCGAACATCTGGTTCCGACCCACGGTGACGGCGCCAACCGCAACGACAACAAGTATATCGATAACGGCCCGACCTATCGGCAGGTGGTCGGCAACAATTCGATCGGCGTCGAATTCGCCGGCAATTTTCCGGACGTGACGCGCGGGCCTACTGATGCGCAAATCGCGGCGTGGCGGATTCTGGTGAAGGTGCTGCGCGCGCGTTACGGCATTCCGCTCGATCGCGTCTACGCGCATAACTGGATCGACTACAAGGACGCCCGCTATTGCGAAGGCTGCGTGCTGGCAAAGATGGCGCGGGACTGGGGCGAGTAGGGGCTCTCTCAACTCGTCGTCCCCGCGAACGCGGGGACCCATACGCCGCGGCCGTCGTAGTTGGAGATGAATGATGACTACCGGCGTGTAAATCATTACCGCCGCGGCGTATGGGTCCCTGCTTTCGCAGGGACGACAGCAAGGTGAAACGCAGCCCCCCAAAAGACAAAAAGCCGGCGTTGCCGCCGGCTTTCGTCAACTGGACCTTGATCGCGCGGGTCAGTGCGCGGCTTCGAGCGCTTCCGCTTCCTGCCGGGCAATCGTGCCCTTGACGGCCGACTGCACCTTCTCGAAAGCGCGGACCTCGATCTGCCGCACGCGTTCGCGCGAGACGCCGAATTCGGCGGCGAGGTCTTCCAGCGTCATCGGCTCTTCCGCCAGGCGCCGCGCCTCGAAGATGCGGCGTTCGCGCGGGTTGAGTACGCCGATGGCGCCGTTCAGCGCCTGACGGCGATGATCGAACTCCTCGTGCTCGGCCATCACGGCTTCCTGGTTGGGCGAGTTATCGACCAGCCAGTCCTGCCATTCGCCGGCTTCACCGTCGTCGCGGATCGGCGCGTTGAGCGACGCGTCGCCGCCGAGGCGGCGGTTCATGTCGACAACGTCCTGATCCGTCACGCCGAGACGCTTGGCAATCAGCTTCACCTGGTCGGGGCGGAGATCGCCCTCGTCCAGCGCGGAGATCTTGCTCTTCGCCTTGCGCAGGTTGAAGAACAGCTTCTTCTGGTTCGCGGTGGTTCCCATTTTCACGAGCGACCAGGAACGCAGGATGTACTCTTGTATCGACGCCTTGATCCACCACATGGCGTAGGTAGCGAGACGAAAACCCTTCTCGGGCTCGAACCGCTTGACCGCCTGCATCAGGCCGACATTGCCCTCCGAGACGACCTCGGAAATCGGCAAGCCGTAGCCGCGATAGCCCATGGCGATCTTGGCCACGAGCCGGAGATGGCTGGTGACAAGGTGATGTGCCGCGTCGCGATCGTCATGTTCGCGCCAACGCTTGGCGAACATGTATTCCTGCTGGGGCTCCAGCATCGGGAATTTGCGGATCTCGGCGAGGTATCTGGAAAGGCCGGATTCTCCATTGAGAACCGGCAACGTAGCTGTACGGGCCATTTGAGCGCCCTCCAGTGGTTCAGGCCCCCGATAGCGGCGGGCCCGGCAGGTGATCGCTGTGTTAAAGCCGACCAGGCTGCGATGTTCCGCGCTGGATATTCAGCGCAGGTGCAACATAGCCGAAAACGAACAAATAGGGAAGGAATGCTGACGTCACGTCCCCGTGTGGCAGATATAACCTATTGGTATAGCTTATCTTTCCTGAAAGGGCTGCGTCATAGGGCCGCTTCCAGCGCCTGTTGCAGGAGGCGCAAATCCTCCGGCAAAGCCGCCTCCCAGTGCAAAAATTCCCCGGTTCGGGGGTGTTCCAGGGCGAGCAGATGGGCGTGCAGGGCCTGCCGGCCGAGCGCGGTGAGTGCATCCTTACCTTGGGCACCGAGCTGCCCGGCCTTGGTCTTGAAGTGCGGGCCATAGACGGCATCGCCCATCAGGGGGTGGCCGATATGGGCGAGGTGCACCCGGATCTGATGGGTCCGCCCGGTCTCGAGCTGGCAGGCGAGAAACGAGGCGACCGGCTTGCCGTCGCGCCCCTGATAGGCCGCCTGCAATTCCCAATGGGTGATCGCCTCGCGGCCGCTTTGGCGCACCGCCATCTTTTCGCGGGCATAGGGATGCCGGTCGATCGGCGCGTCGACCGTGCCGCGCTGGCGGTTGGGCACCCCCCAGATGAAGGCCATGTAGCCCCGCTGCATCGGCCCGGTGCGGCCGTGATCGGCGAATTGCGCGGTCAGCGATTGATGCGCCTGGTCGTTCTTGGCGATCACCATCAGGCCGGTCGTATCCTTGTCGAGCCGGTGCACGATGCCCGGCCGGCGAACGCCGCCGATGCCGGAAAGGCTGGCGCCGCAATGGGCGATCAGCGCGTTGACCAGCGTGCCGCTCTCGTGGCCGGCGGCCGGATGCACGACCAGCCCTTTCGGCTTGTCGATGACGATGATGTCGTCGTCCTCATAGATGATGTCGAGCGCGATATCCTCGCCCTGCGGCTCCGGCGCCACCGCTTCGGGGACGTCGATTGTGATCGTATCTCCGGCAATGACATGATAAGCGGGGTCGCGGATGGGGGCGCCCTTCGCGGTAACGGAACCGGCCAGAATCAGCGCCTTCAGCCGCGAGCGCGACAGTTCCGGGCGGAGCACCGCGAGCACGCGGTCGAGGCGGGGCGATCCCTCGTCGCCGCCGACGGTGACCTCCAGCCTTTGACCGACGTTAGATGAGCCTTGTTCCAAAGCAGAGCCTTGCATGACCGATACCGTTGCGCCCGAACCGACCCCCGACCAGGCCGCGCTGATCGCGCGGGTGCGGCGGATGATGCTGATCGCGGGCCTGACCTCGGCGCTGGCGGTGGCCGTGGTCCTGATCGCCGTCGGGTACCGTCTTTACCGTGGCGAGGGAAGCCCCGCGGCCGCCACGGCGGACATTATCGCAACCCTGCCCAAGGGCGCCCGCATCGTCTCGACCACGGTGGCCGGCGAGCGGCTGGTGCTGACGCTGGATATCGGCGGGGTGACCGAAATCCGCACGTTTGATGCCAAGACGCTGAAACCGGCCGGAAAGCTCAAATTTGTCAATGAGCCCTGAGGCCTGCGCGATTGGCTTAAAGTGCCCGGCACCGGGGGCGAGGAGGGCTGGCAACAGGTTTACCCAACCGTGCGAGGGCCTTCAGACTTGCCTTGCCCGCCGCACATTTCGCGGCTATTCCCTGAGGCCAACGCTCCCTTCGTCTAGCGGTTAGGACGCGGCCCTCTCAAGGCTGAAACAGGGGTTCGATTCCCCTAGGGAGCGCCAAGAAATCAATGACTTAGCAGGATTGTTCGGGCGCGAGTCCAACACGAGTCTAATATCCGGCGACGGCTCGTAGAGGCGCAGGGGGCACCGCGCCGGGTCACGCTTCAGCACTGCAAAATCCGAAATGGAGGCCCAGTGAAGGGCCGGACGGCCGCCCGGCCTGCTTGCGCTAGGTCGGACGCAATTTACAGGCCCCCCGGACACGCGGCGAGCATGATACGTTGGACGCAACCGAACTTGGGATCGTTCACGTGGCAGTTCTCTTTTGGGTCATCGTTCTGTTAGCGCTCGTCCTCACGGGCGCAATTGTTCCGGTTTTGCACTTCGGCCTTTGGGCACTCTTGGTCGTGCTCATTCTGATCTTTTTGGCTTGGGGTTTCCTACGGCTCTGTGGACTCCTTCTTCGGGAGTTCGCGCCAATCAGGCCGCTAAACTTTCCTAAGCCCGACGATCCGGACCATAGGCATTATCTCGATTGGACCAACAAAACTGGCGAATTCGCCCGCTACAAAGAATGGGCAGATGTCCAACGTGTCTTGGATGAACGACGGCAATCGGACGCAACACGTGAAGCTTTGTTTCGCAGAATCGAGAAGCGCGAAAAACGAGAAGCGCTTTTCCGGAAGCGCCTGAAACAATAGCGGACCGCGCACTATGCTTTCGTAGTGCGACGATGTCAGCGGGAGGCTTGCTGTTCCAGACCATGAAGGTTGCGGTGACAGTGCATAAAATTCTGCCCGAAGTTTGAGTGCACCGTATTTCCAACTTTACAGCGATTCCCTTAACTCGCCTGCTTCAGCGATAAGCGCGTCCAATAGCTCTGCGAGCTTAGACAGATCATACCCTTTCGGTGCGCCACCGCCGGTCTGCTCCAGGAAGTGCCGCATGTAGGACTCCTTGTGTTCTAACGCTCCCTGCCAGGCGTCGATTTCCTTCTTGTAATTGCTCCATACCACCTGCGCTGGCGGGTACCCGCTGAGATTCAGATCTAAGTAACACTCAATTGCGGCCGCGCGCCCGTTGATGTCGCAAGCGCTCACGCCTTCGGGACCAAGCGCAGGGAAATTTCGAAACTCGTCCATATCTGGCAGGAGCATCGAGCGCATATTGCTGGAAAGATTCAAGAGCTGAAGTTTTCGGTAGGCATCAACTCCCTCAGCGTCGTTATCGAGCAGGAAGAGCACCTGGTTCTGTATGTCGATGCGAAGAAGACCTTCCGCGAACTTCACTAGATTGCCGGTGCCCCAAAAATGATGCCGCTCTTCAACATCAATAAAGCGGAAGAAGTCAGCGACATCCGACCGGAGGATTTCGAGTGCGCGGCTTACGATGCGGGCATCCGAGGCGCCTTCGGTGGCAACCAAAATTGCTTGAGCTCGCGTTGCCCCGGGCTGGAAGTCCTCTTGGGAGGCCCAGCCTGCGTGCACAAGTGGGCCAAATTCCCAAATAACCTCGACTTCGGCATTTGCTGGATTTGTGCCGAAACTTGCAGCATCGCCGGCGCACTGAGAATGCACAATCTATCCGACAAATAGCTGGCTTCCGACCAATATAAATCCGAACCGCCGGCCCAGGGGAGACGCTCAATATTGTCCTTGTCATTCGCTAGCCGACCTTGAGCGACTACCGCGCGCTCAGGTGCGTCGAAGTCAATATAATCAGATGCAAGGGTCGAGAGCGGATATCGGCATGCAAGGGAACAAAATTCCTCAAATGTCAGAAGGGATGCCGCCTCTTCTGGCGCATCATCATCAATCATTTCCATCGTGGAATCGACTAGCGCTTGATACTCTTGTCGGGCTTTATCAAGCGTATAGCCGAGCAGTTGAAGTCTCGGTAACACGCGCTTCAGGGGGCGCGCGAACGCGGCTTCATGCGCAGCGAGATCGTTCTCCTCTTCTGGATTGTCCTTATAGTAATCATAGTTGATGGCATCCGACCGGCGTCGAGTGAGATCGCCAACTTGGAACAGAAAGCCATAGTCGTTCCCCATGTCATTTTTTGCATAGTCCAGCGAAACGTGGCCTATAGTCAGTCGAATTTCGGTCCCCACGAGAAGATGATCTCCTGATCGCGCTACACTGTTAGGTTCGCCGCTCCGCCGATTTAGTGTCTTTTGGCGCTATCAATTTTTGCGAAACCCTAGCAAACTGCCAAATCGATGAAAACTTAAACGGCACAAAACCGCGTGACGAAAATGAACGTTATTCCGGATAAGTATTACGGTGACAGTGCATAAAATTCTTGCCCGGAGTTTGAGTGCACTGTCACCGTAATCAGTAATCAGGAGAGCAAGTTCGACCTAACAATTTAGCGATCGCCGCATCGGCAGTTTCTTTCGGTCAAAGCGCGTGTGGATTATTGGGAGACGGTTGTGGATTATTGGGAGACGGTTGCAAGTGTTGCCTGAAGTCCTGAACTAATGCCCTTGAGTTTTTGGGAAATGCCCGAACCCTGTGCGGCAATACTGCCGCTCAAGGGTGAAGCAACACCGCTGCCGCCACCGCTACAGATGTTACCACTGACGCGGCCGGTGAATTCGGTAACTTGCTGCGTGGCTGCATTTAGCTCCGCGACGGTAGTGACTGCATTCTCTTTCAAGGTCCGCGCTAATTGGTATGTTCGATTGACATCAACGTCTGCTGTCACATCGGATACAATCTTGTATTTGATAGGTTGACTAAGTTCTTCACCGTTCACCTTAATCTTTGCCGGTGGCAGGCCTGACTTGTCGACGTCATTTGGATAGACGTTCAGCCGCAGAGCGTAAGAAGGGCCGGGCGCTATAGGCCCCGATACGTAGGTCACGAAGGCGCCGATCAAAGCGGTTATTATAGGAACGACAATTGCAAGTCGTTTCCAGAAAGCCTCTTCAGTAGCAGGCGATAGTTGCTCACCCAATCCCACTACGAGCGCAATCTGTGCTGGCCGGTTCGGCCCCCTCCATGTCACTCGCGCAGGCCCCTTGTCTATCTTGAGTAACGTCATTGCAATAGGCTGACCCTTGGGGTCATAAGCGTCCTTGATAAACGAACTGGGGATGTCAAAAGCTGGGCAGCGCCATGCCGAAAGTCCAGAATCCCAATCATCGGACGACAATCTAAGTGTGAAAACTATTCCCTCGGCCATTTGAATGCCCCGCCCTCAAATTTGTCTGGTTGTTACAAAGCCAAAACGGCAGCCAAAGGTAGCACAAAAAAAGGCCAATCGCGAGATGCTTTGGCCGCGCGGGCTGGTGATGTCGGGGCACGGGGCGCCACGCGCTGACCGTCTCCACACGTGTTAGTCGCTTGGAAGCAAAGAGACTTTTTGCGCGGCTCCAAGCAACTACGAAGCAATTACGGTGACAGTGCACGAAACTCTCACTGGAGTTGAGTGCACTGTCACCGTAATGGGCAAAGACACGCTGATCGTCGAACTGGGCGGGCGGATCTTCGATGATAGCGATGAATCTGTTCGCAGGTAGATACCGGATAGGGCAATCACATCGTTTACCGCCCCCCGCGGCTGTCGATCCAGCGCGGCAGCCGCGGCGGGACGAAACGATCCTTTAGCCTTATAAAAAGCGCATCGCCGTCTGCAGTTCAGCCTTCAGCTGATTTCTAAACTGCACATAGCTGCCGTAGTTCACGGGATTCTCCCCGCCCGAGCCCCCAGAACAACTCCTTTCCAGACTGCTGATTAATGTGTCCCACTGACTCAGACCAGAATTGATCTGTTGCTTGACCTGTTGCATAGCACCAGCATCCGATGTCTGGGCAGCTGCCAAAGCCACTCTTGCGTTGCCTAATGTATTCACTGCCGAATTACCGGGAGCCTGCCTGGATTGCCAGTTCAACGGGGGAACCCCGCCGGAGCCGCCTGAGCAACCCTGGCTCATCGACGCCATTGTATTTTGGAGCTGAGGGATTGCTTCGCCCATGATCTGGAGCACAACATCCTTCGCCTCGGCGGCGACGGCAACGTTGGCGAGCGGAGTTAAAAGGATCCCACAGAGGATCGAGACAGTTTTAGAATGGAGCGAGCGAGCCACTGATTTTTTGGAGCAAGAGTTCATCTGAAAATCCTCCTTGGCTATGATTTCCTCATAGGTCCGCCAGCCCTGCTGGAGCACTTGGGAGCGAATTTCTTATTTGAAAATTATTAGAGACGGGCTGATGGCGGCAATCGCCGAACGGGAACCATATCACGCACACCCGTTTAAGTAAATTACTACTTTGAGTAAATGAATTACGGTGACAGAATTACGGTGAGCACGAAACTCTCACTGGAGTTGAGTGCAGCTGCAGGCGGCCTATGAGAAGGTGATGGCGAAGAGGGCCAAAGGCTGACGTCAGCGAGGCGCAACCCGCGATTGCCTGACGAACCTCGCGGGACAAGCAGCCTCACGCATACGCAAAAACGGCAACTGTCCCCTTCATAGGAAAGCTATTGAGCCGCCGTCACTCGCAACGATTTCCTCGGAGCCTGTTTGGGGCTCGATTCCGGATCCGCGATCGGGCGGTGGTAGGTCGCGATGCGGCGCAGCCAGCCGACCTCGAAGACACGGTTGGATGGAAGGTTGCGAACCCTCTGCTGCAGGACGAACTGCGCTGCATCGGCGAATTCGGCGCGCACGGCCTTCGGATCGCCGGTCACGCCGTTCATCTTGAGCAGCACCTGCTTGAGACCCCAACCCTGCCGCCGCCCGGTCTCCCTGTTCATGGCGGCTTCGTTCGGGTTGGTGCCCTCGCCCTTGAAGTTGATGTAGTCGATCAGCGGATAAAAATTCTCGGAGGCGCGAACGACGCGCGTGAACTGGATGACGATATGTTCGCGCTCCGCGCCGTCGGGCGTCGTCTTGAGGATCTTCTCCATCGCACCTTGCGCCCGCTCCACCATGAATTGCGTCTGCTCCGCCACGGTGTCGAGCAGAAACTGCTTCAACTCCTTCATCTGCGGTGAATTGGCGTTCTTCCTGAACTCGGCCCGGCTTGTCCACGGGTTGGCCGGAATTTGCGGCTGGTCCAGCCAGGCGGGCAAACGCACGTTCTTCTTGCGCATGAATTCGAGCAGGGCCGGAAAGCTCTCCTCGAATGGCAGCCATTTGCCGACAGGAAACCAGATGAAATGACCGATCCCTAAGGAAGCGAATTCCTCGTTCGCACTCCATGACGTGATCGCATCAATTTTTCCGCCTGTTTCATTCAGCCAGATCTTCTGGCCGATCTTCTTCGCCAGATCGCCCGGCAAGACCAGCTGTGGTACAGGTAAATTCTTGGGTAAATCCTTGGCCTCGTGGCTCGATTTCCGTGCTTCCGGCATTTGAACGGCAGCTTCCGGCGCTGGCTTCTGCACCTCAGGTGCTGGCTTCTGCACCTCAGGCTGTCGCAGGACTGTTTCGGGTTCCGACTTCTGCGTGTGGGATGCCTGCGCGACGCCAGGCCCACCCTGCTCTTTTTCGTTGGCAGCGACGCGTGTCGCGGCCGGCGCGGCTATTTCCGCCAATGCCGTTTGCGTCGCCATGCCAGCGACGATGACACACGAGAGCAGCAATGAGCCGCAAGCAAGCACCGTCGCGCTGCACTGTCCGGGTTTCGCTTGCCGTGCCGTTCTCCTGCCGCTACCCGCACGCCAGCGGCCAATGAAATCACCGCCCATGTCCATGTTTCCGAAGGCTAGCCTGACGGGAAGGGTCGTGCGGGCCAACAACACGATGCGTATGGCGAAATCGTGGGGCCATAGCGGCGGCCCGGTGCCACATGGGCGACAATCCTGCGCATCGCGCCGCCGACAGGGGGCGAGAAAGCGGCCCTGAGAACATCTTGAGAGTGCCGTTTATCAGGCATCGCTCGGAATTGCGGTGACAGTACTGGGAACTCTCATCACCGCAGTTGAGCGCACTGTCACCGTAATCCATACGATGATGTTAACGGCTCCAGCAGCCAATGAAGATGAGAAGTCGCCGGTTGTTATCGCGATAGCGGTCAAGTCAATTGACGATGACAAACAGCGAGCTTGGCGAACATTCGCCGGGGCGAACAATGAACACTGTCGAACCAACGATATAAGTGCGAGGCTCGGAGCGCTTAAGGGGCTTCTTTCTAAGAAGCAGGTCTACCTTGGTCCCACTTTCAACTTCATCTGATAGGCTAGGAACTGACCGAGCAAGGACGCTATTACAACAAAGAGGCTGAGCCACACGCCGACGAGTACTGCTCGGATGACAGCTACGGACGTTTTTGTCCAAATCAGAAACTCATCGAATGCGACGGTAGCCAAGTCATCGACGTTTAGCGACAAACATGATCGACCGTTGAACACTTTCAACGCGTCGGGGAGGCATTCGTACCCAATTACGATAGAACGTTGCGCCTGTGGCACGAAAATGGTGAAGGTAGTGAATAAGAACATGTATACGAGAACCAGAGCGAAACCCACTGCACCCAGGATCTTCATGTTGAAGGCGACCTTCCCGGCTTTGTTTGAAGCTGATTGGTATGAGATAGCGAGCGACGCGAGCTGAATTACCGAGGTGATGATGTTCAATCCTGTCGGCCAAGGTGGAATGATCGAAAGAAATGACGCGACGAACGGAATGACTATCGAACCGCCGGCGGCCCATAATGATAACTTGCTATATTCGTGAAGTAATTGCCAAAATCTATCAAGGCCGGACATTAATTGCACCCACCTCCCGATTTCGAAATCACATTGACCGAGGCCTCGTCGGGCCCGTCGCGGTTATCTCTCCGAAAATACATTCTGCTACATTCCTCTGGATCATTGCCCCACTTGACACGGTAGCGATACATACCTGCAGGAAACGTTGTCTTTGGAGTTACCCTGTCCCATTTGTCGCAATCATCCGAGTAGGGTCTGATGCTATTCGCTTTGCAGAGCTGATAATAAAACTCGCGCATGACCTTGACGCTGCCTCCTGGCGGATTGGTCTTTGCTGTCACTATCGCGATCCAATCGCCTCCGCAGCCTCCCGGAGAAATCACCTTTGGAAGACCGCCTTTAGAGGCTCGATATTTGTCTAATACAGCCACAAACTTTCGTTCATGTGGCAACATACTTTTCTTAACAGACGAGATCTCGAGCGCTCTTTTGTTGGCATGTACAACTAAGGTGCTCACTAACGCTCTCATTAGTTCATCAAGTGGTGCCTCGAAAACTTCTGCGGGATATTTTGATTTCGTTAGCATATCGCGGATGGAGCGCTCCTTGCCGACGGCAACAAACAGATAATCTGTCAATCCGAATCCTGGCCCATCCCAGTATAAACACATGTCGACCGTTGGGTGATTCAACGACAGCTTTTCCCCTTCGGCCGCAGCCTTTTTTTCCGCTGCGGTCGGCTTATAGTTCTTTGACATTGGGTCGGGTTCTATCAACGGGCCTGGAATATCCCGCATCTTCAAGAACATTGCATAGGGACTCGACGCGGTGGCCTCATTTATTGTTGCCGCGTGTGCGGCAACAGAAAAGAATTGAAATACCGCCAGACACGTCAGCGCAAGTCTAATGGACATAGAGCACCGTTGCATAAGCTAATTCACACTACCATAAAGATTTGTAGTGGCTAGTCCAGATGAATAGGCGCAACTAGCAGGTGCTTTATGGAATTACGGTGACAGTGCATGAAGCTCTCACCCGCAGTTGAGTGCACTGTCACCGTAATCTCCGGTATTTCTGATGTGATCGCTCATGCCTGTGCTTGCTGCTTGGTGCCGCGGCACCGTGCCCGCGTTCGGAGCGCAAAGCGGAATGGAGCCAGTGCGCGGCTTCTTCTTGACAAACTGTATCCAGTTAGATACATCTGGCCATGAATTCGGTCATCCGTCTTTTCCGATTGGCTGAATAGCTTGAAAGATCAGAAGGCCAAGGCGCGGATACTGCACCGGCTGTCGCAAGCCTCCCTGGGCAATTTCGGGGATTGCGAGCCGGTGGGCGAGGGCGTCTCGGAAATGCGTATCCACCATGGTCCGGGATTCCGTATCTATTTCGTGCGTCATGGTGCCGCCGTCTATGTGCTGCTTTGCGGTGGCGACAAGTCCAGCCAGCGCCGCGATATCGCCAGGGCAAAGCGCATGGCGAGGGAATTGAAGGAGGGCGGGCGATGAAGAAGGCCAAAGCCAAGGCAAACGTCAAGGCAAACGTCAAGGCAAACGCGAAGGCAAAGGTCACTTACGCGCCATTCGAGGTCGCTGACTATCTCGATAGTGAGGAAGCGATTGCGGAATATCTTTCGCTCGCAGCCCGCGACGAAAACCCCGGCGTATTGCTCAAGGCGCTTGGTGACGTGGCCAAGGCGCGCGGCATGGCGGAGGTCGCGAAGGCGTCCGGTCTCGGCCGGGAAAGCCTCTACAAGACGCTGGCACCGGGCGCCAAGCCGCGTTTCGAAACGATTGCCACCATCATGCGGGCGCTGAATGTCGGGTTTTCAGTCGAAAGCAGGTTGCCAGTGCGCGCGAAGAAGAAGGCCCGCAAGTTGAAAGCGGCGTAGGTGGCGAGCGAGGCTGCGAAAGCCACTCACTTCATCTCTTCCAACAGCTTCCGCGCTTCCCCCAACAACGCCTGAATCTGCCTTCGCTCGGCGATCGCATCCCTGGTGAACAGGCCGTGCCTGCGCGCGTTCTTGTTCGCCTTTGGCGCGCCGGATCCCGGTGCGCCGCCATGCATGCGGCAGCGTTTCCTGCCGTGCACGGCCGGCGAGCGGCACGCGCCGCCGGAACGGGTTTTGGCGCCACAACGTCGGCTCGCCAGCATCGGACCGATAGTGCGGGCGTGATCGCTCATGCCGGTGCTTCCCGCTTGGCATCAGCGGAATCGCGCCTTCGCCTGGAGCCCGAGGCCTTCGGCGCATTCCGCGCCGCGGATGGCGGGTTCTTGTCCGAAACGATCACGCGCGCATGCTGCGTGACGTTGCCGACAATGGCCTTGCCGCCGTCGCCCACCGACACGTTCTGCACAGTGATGGCGGGCTCGCCATGGCTCCGGTAGCGGTTGAGCGCCTCGATCTGGGCGGGAAACGTGCGGGCGAGCCTGCCCAATGCGCGCGCGGCACTGTCGTGCTGGGCGAGATTGTCCGCATTCGCAAGGTGATGGGCACATCGCATCGCCATCACATGAACCGAAACCATCTGCGCCACCAGCATGGCCTCGATGGAATCCCTCGGCTTGATGCTCTTCACCATCGAAATCATGAAGGAGAGGTTGACCTCGTCAGGGCTCTCGCCGTTCACGCTGGCCTTCACCAATTGTCGGATAATGCCATGCATCGCTTCGCGATCGGCGACCCCCAGCGCGTTCGCCATCAGCCGTTCGCCGAGCTCCTGATCTTGATGGTCGATGGCGAAGCCGTGGGACTGAAGCTTTATCCGTGGGGCTTCGGCAGCTTCGATCTGGTCGGTTGCCGCTGTTATCGTTGACGTCGTGAGGTCCGGAGCGGTGTTCATGTCGGGATTCCCTTAAGCCCGCGCGCGGGCCTGCGCGCGCCGTTCGGCCACGTGCAGGCGATCGTTCGCTGCGGCGACGCGAGAGCAATTTCAGTTGTGGGTGAGGATTTTAAGCCGCAATCGTACCAACGCTCCCGCTATTGCGGGGCGACGGGGATTTCAGAGGTTGCGGGATGATGAAGGAATGCCGCTGATTTGCCCGACGTGTCAAGTTGCTTCTTCGAATGACGGCGGTCGGCTGCTACTTTGCATGGGGTTGTTTTCGATATTTTGGGAGTGTGCATGTCGGAAGCGCAGCTTCCTATTCCTTCTCCCCGGACTGCCTCAGCTTGAAGTGCCCGAATGCGGTAGCGATCGGCTTGGCCGCATCCTCCTGCCAGGCCTGCGCCTGGAAGGCGACGATGCGCTGGCCCTGCCGGACGATTGAAACATTCGCAAAGCTGTCGAGGGCACGTCCCGAACGCAGATAGTTGATGGTCAGGCCGATCGGCTTTGGCGGCGTTGCAATGCCGAGTTCGCGCGCCACACCGATAATCGCAGTCGTTTCCAGGAAGGCACCGGTGATGCCGCCGTGGATGGCGGGCAGCACCGGATTGCCGATGATCTTCGGCGAGAAAGGCATGCGCAGCACGCCGTCTTCAGCGAGGCCGATACCGAGGCAGCGGGCAAACGGGCTTTTGGCGAATGGGCCTGAGTTGTCTTCGGGCGCGTCGAGGACCGGCACCTCATGCGCTCCCCGGTCCTGCAGCATGTTCGTGCGGTTCGCGCCGATCATGAAGCACGCGGCGGCGGTCGCGACAGGGTCCTGCTCGGTCTCCTGATAGGCGGTCGAGCGCACGAAGGCGATTGAACGCGTGACGTGGTAGCAGATCGAATGCGCTTTGATGTCGAGACCGGGCTTGGCCGGCCTCTGGTAATCGATGCGCAGATCAAGCGTCGCGATCGCGCGGTTACCGTCGAGCGCCAGCTGCACCGCCATGCCGCAACTCTCGTCGAGCATGGCGGTGACCACGCCTCCGTGGATCACGCCGGTTTCCGTGTCGCCGGCGAAGACGGATTGGTAGGGCAGGCTGGACCAGGCCTCGCCGCGCTCGGCACGATCGATGCGAAGTCCGCTGGCGCGGCCATAGAGCGACCGGCGTTCCGCGATCGCCTTCGCCAGTTTGTCGAACGGCAGCGGCCGCCCCTCATTTGTCGAGATTTCAGACATGCTGGCGGTTTAGCATGCCGCCGAGATGAATTGTGCAGCAATATGCATAAGGTGCCGGCATCGCCGGAGGTGGTGCGCTAAGACCGCAAAACGTCTTGAATGCGATCATCACCCCTGGATGTATCGCGACCCGCTACCGTCGCCTGGCCTGAGGCCGGCCTTGATGATCTTTCGATGCACTCAATGTCTTCTCGTAATTTCTTCAGCTCGAAATACGCTTTGACGAAGTTGAAATCAGCTGAAGTAGCCGTAGCGGGACGTTTGCGCATTTCAATCCCTCCGCCCTCTCCAAGAACCTGTAGATCGTCACACGTGTAGATCGTCACACGTGCGCTCGAAAAACGGAGCGTGCGGACTCGTAGAGGTCAAACCACGTAGCCCTCGACGAGCCCGCAACCACCGCGCCGCTTTGGTGGCCCCCCATCGTGCACACTTGCTGATGGTTTGCGCAGAGTCTGTAGCGCAGCGAGCACAACAGCACTGAACTCGCGAATGTGGTAACGGAGTTACAGTTGTTCCCGCTGTTGGCCGCTTGCCCCAAATCTTCCCGTCCCCGTTGCAGAAGCGATGCCGCAATATCGGCGATCGATCTGAAGAGGCTACCGTCGCGATGAGTGCCAAATATGTGGAGCGATACGCATGATGCGTCGGCATCGGTGGAGGTGGTCGTCGGCCCGAAAATCTGCCTCTATTGGAAAGACGGCCGGCACGTAGCCGGCCCTGGGTATCTGCAGCTGCCGGCCTTGCCGGAGCCTGAAGTTTTAGCGCGGGAGAGTGGCGATATGGGTAGTTTGGTGATCAGTGGCGGCCGGGTGGTGGATCCGGCGAGCGGGATGGACGCCATTGGCGATGTGGTGGTGGTGGATGGCCGGGTCTCCGCTGTCGGCACCGGGCTCGGCGGCGCCGAACGGGTGATCGACGCGACCGGGCTGGTGGTGGCGCCCGGCTTCATCGACCTACACGCCCACGGCCAGTCGATCCCGGCCGACCGCATGCAGGCGTTCGATGGGGTGACGACGACGCTCGACCTCGAGGCGGGCGTATTGCCGGTCGCACCCTGGTATCGGCGCCAGGCCGATAAGGGACGCGTGCTGAACTATGGCGCCGCCGCCAACTGGGCTTTTGCGCGCATCGGCGCGATGACCGGCTCCAACGCGGAAAGCTCGCTGGAGGCGTTCGGCAATGCCATGCGCGATCGTCGCTGGATCGACAACGTGGCCAGCGATACCGAGGTGGCCGGCATCCTCGACCGTCTTGCGATTGGACTGAACGAGGGCGGCATCGGCATCGGCATCCTCAACGCCTATGCCCCGGGCGCCGGCGTGCAGGAGCTGACCGCGGTGTGCCAACTGGCGGCGGCGCATGATGTCGCGACCTTCACCCACGTCGCCTACATGTCCCGCATCGACCCGGAAAGCGCCGCCGAGGCCTATGTCCGCCTGATCGGCTATGCCGGGGCCACCGGTGCGCACATGCACATCTGCCACTTCAACTCTTCCAGCAAGACGGACGTGGAGCGTTGCGCCGTGCTGGTGGCCAAGGCGCAGGCGCAGGGCCTGCCGATCACGGTGGAGGCCTATCCGTACGGCACCGGTTCGACGGTGCTGGCGGCGGCCTTCTTCAGCGATCCCGAATTCGAGGCGCGCAATGGACTAGGCTACGATTCGGTGCAGCGGGTGACCGACGGGCGGCGCTTCCGCGACCGCAAGGAATTGCTGGCGGCGCAGGCGGAGGAGCCTTCCACGCTGGTGCTGTGGCATATCCTGGATACGGAGAACAATCCGCACCATCGCGACCTCTTGGACATTTCGGTGCTCTATCCCGGCGGCGCGATCGCGTCCGACGCGATGCCCTGGACGCTGTCGGACGGCAGCGCTTACACCGGCGACGCCTGGCCGCTGCCTGACGACGCCACCTCGCATCCGCGCTCGGCGGGTTGCTTCACCCGTTTCATCCGCGAGTGGGTGCGTGAGCGCAAGACGCTTTCGCTGCTGGAAGGCGTCCGCAAATGCGCACTCATTCCGGCGGAGATCCTTTCCCACAGCACGCCCGCGATGCGTACCAAGGGAAGGCTGCAGCCAGGCGCGGATGCCGACATTGTCGTGTTCGATTTCGAAGCGCTGACCGACCGGGCGACTTTCTCGGCGATGAACCGTCCGTCAGAGGGCGTCCGGCATCTGGTGGTCAGCGGCGAGCCGCTGATATCAGATGGCGTGCTGGATGTGGCGGCGAGGCCCGGCCGGCCGGTGCGCCGGCCCGTTGCCGAGAGTTGATTGTGCCGGTCCCGATCCTGCTGGTCACCGGTTTCCTCGGGGCAGGCAAGACCACGGTCGTGAACCACCTGCTGGCGCATGCCGAGGGGCGGCGGATCGCCGCCGTGGTCAACGATTTCGGCGCGATCAACATCGATGCGGAGCTGATCGCTGGCGCCAGCGATGGGGTGGTCAGCCTAAGTAACGGCTGCATCTGCTGCTCGCTGGAAGGCGATCTCTTACGCACGCTCGCCGCCCTGCTGCGGCGTGATCCGCGGCCGGAGTTCATCGTGATCGAAACCAGCGGGATCGCCGATCCCTCGGATATCGTGCGCAACCTGATGGATCCGATGATTTGGCGGGAGGCGCCGCTGGAAACGGTGCTGTGCGTGGTGGACGCGACGACAACGGAAGAAGCGTTGAACGACGCGTTGCTGCGATCTCAGCTGCGGGCGGCGGACGTGGTGGCGCTAAGCAAGGTGGACCTGGTGGACGCAGCAGGTCGCGCACAGCTGCGCGATGTCGTCCGGGCGCTGCGGCCGGCGGCGGTGGTGGTCGATGCCCTGCATGGTGAAGTCCCCGCAGCGCTGCTGTTCCCCGTGGACGCGGACCGCGTGCCGGCGCCGCGCGAGATGGGGCCGCGACGGCCGGCAGTTGATCGGTTCGAGACGTTAAGCTGGACATCGGAACATCTGGTGTCGCTCCCGCGGCTGCAGCAGGCGATCGGCCGGCTGGCGCCGAAGCTCGCCCGGGCGAAGGGGTTGTTCGAGACCGTGGAGCAGCCGGGGCGGTTGACGGTGTTTCAGCTGGCCGGCGGGCGCGCGACGTTGGCGCCGGGCGGGGAGCTGCCGGCCGGGGCACTGGCGGCCCGGGTAGCGCGGGCGCGGATCGTGTTCATTGCCGAGATCGGGGTTCTCTCGACCGCCGAGATCGACAGGGTCATGGAAGCGTGCATCGAAGCCGGGTGAAGCGTCCGGCAATCGAATGCCGGACGCGACTGGAGCGCAATAACGATCGTCTTACTTCTTATAGGCTGCGATCACGGCTTCACCGTCGGGGCCGGCCTTCTTGAGCCAATCGGCCGTCAACTGCTCCCCGATCTTCTCAAGGCCCGTCTTCAGCGCCGGAGGCGGCGGCAGCACCTTCATCTTGTTGGCCTGAAGCTGTTCGAGATACCACTTCGCTTTTTCTTCCGCGAGTTTCCAGCCGCGCTCTTCGGCGACCGCGGCCGCCTTGAGGATCGCGTCCTGGGTCGGCTTGTCGAGCGCGTCAAAAGCCGCCTTGTTCACGAAGGTGACGTTCTTCGGAATCCAGGCCTGCGTATCATAGAAATGCGTCATGGTTTCCCACGCCTTGCTGTCGTAGCCGGTCGAGCCTGAGGTCATGAACGCGTTCACAACGCCGGTAGCCAGCGCCTGCGGCAATTCTGCCGCCTGGATGGTGACAGGCTGCGCGCCGACAAGCTCGGCGATGCGCGAGGTGCCGACATTATAGGCGCGCCACTTCAAGCCTTTCATATCCTCAACGGTGGCAAGGTCCTTCTTGGCATAAATGCCCTGCGGACCCCACGGCACCGCGAAGAGGAGCATCAGGCCTTGCGATGCGAGCTTCTTTTCGATTGCGGGTTTCGAGGCAAGCCATAGCTTCTTGGCTGCCGGGTAACTCGTCGACAGGAACGGGATGACATCGATGCCGAACATCGGATCCTCGTTCTCATGCAGCGAGATCAGGACCTCGCCGGCCTGTGCCTGTCCGGTGGCGACCGCACGTTTGATTTCCGGCGCCTTGAACAGCGAGGCGGCGGCATGCACGGTGATCTGCAGCTTGCCGCCGGTGGCGTCGCCGACGTCCTTGGCGAACGCCATCAGGTTCACCGAATGCGGATTGTCCGCCGGATAGGCGGCCGGGAGATTCCATTTGGTCTGCGCCGCTGCTGGAACCACAAGTGCGGGAGCGGCAAGCGCCGCCACGCAGGCGGCCATAGCGCACGTCTTGATAAGCCTGAACATGACAATACCTTTCTCTAGCCAGGGAATGCTATCCGCGGCAGCAGCATCACGATAGCAGGAAAGACCGTGATGATGGCAACCGCCAGAACGAGCAAAAAGAAGAACGGCAGGGCGGCCTTGGCGACCGTGTTGGAATCCTTGCCGCTCATGGTCTGCAGGACGAACAGATTGAAGCCGACGGGCGGAGAGACTTCCGCCATTTCCACCACCAGCACCAGGAAAATGCCGAACCAGACGAGGTCGAAGCCGGCCTGTTTCACCATCGGAATAACGATGGCGGTGGTCAGCACGATCATGGAAATGCCGTCGAGTGCCGTGCCGAGCACGATGTACATGACGGTCAGCGCCGCGATCAGCGCATAGGGACTGAGCTGGAGGCTGTTCACCCAGTTCGCGAGCGCCAATGGGATGCCGGTATAGGCCATCGACGTGCCCATGTAGGAGGCGCCCGCGAGGATCAAGAGGATCATGCAATTGACCCGCGTCGCGCCCATGACGCTCGCCCAGAACGATTCCCAGCTCAGCGCGCCTTGCCACCATGCGATGGCGAGCGCGCCCAGCACGCCCCAGGCCGCGCATTCCGTTGCCGTCGCCCAGCCCATCAGCAACGACAGAAAGACGAAAACGATCAGCAGCAGGCAAGGAATGAGATTGAGCGATTCTGCGATGCGCCTGCGAAGGCTCATGGGCGGATCGGCCGGCGGCGTGCGCGTCGGATTGGCGAGCGACCAGATCGCGATGTAGCCGGAATAGAGCATCATTACCAACAGGCCCGGCAGAAATCCGGCGAGGAAAACCTGAATGATGGAGACGTTCGCCTGCACGGCGTAGACCACCATGGTGATCGACGGCGGGATGAGAATGCCGAGCGTGCCCGCACCGGCCAGAGAGCCGAGGCTCAGGTTTTCATCATAGCCGCGCTTCTTCAATTCCGGCAGGGCGATCTTGGCAACGGTGGCGCAGGTCGCGGCCGATGATCCCGATACTGAACCGAATACGCCACAGGCGAGCACATTGACGTGCATGAGCCGGCCCGGCAGCCAGTTCAGCCAGGGCGCAAATCCACGGAACATTTCCTCCGACAATCGCGTGCGGAAAAGAATTTCGCCCATCCAGATGAAGAGTGGCAAGGCCGCGAGCGACCACGACGCGCTGTTGCCCCACACCGTTGTCGCCAGCACGCTGCCCGCCGGAATGGCGCCGCC
Organism: Bradyrhizobium algeriense; assembly: GCF_003062295.1. GTDB lineage: Bacteria > Pseudomonadota > Alphaproteobacteria > Rhizobiales > Xanthobacteraceae > Bradyrhizobium > Bradyrhizobium algeriense. The sequence goes on from NZ_PYCN01000020.1 coordinate 38,605, forward strand.
TGCGAATTGCATGCCGGCCCATCCCGTCGCCATCAAGGCGACGCCGATCCAGACGCCGGCACCGAGCAGCAGCGCAAGAAATCCGAGCAGGATCGCGGCGATGGAGAGAAGCTCCATGTCAGACCCCGCTCTGCATGGCGCGTTCGACGATCTCCTCGGCGCTCGTCGGCTTCGGCAATTCGTAGCGCGGCGCGAAGCCGCGCAGGACATGGACCAGCTCATCCACGAAAGCGATGAAGAGTATCACGAGCCCGCCACTGTAGCCGAGCTGCGGAATCCACAGCGGCACCGCGATGACGCCTTGCGAAATGTCGGAAAATTTAAGGGATTGCCAGGTCATGATCGCGGCATGCCACGCGAAAAAGCCGATGAAGCCGACGCCGACGAGGAGCGCTGCGATCTCGACATAGTGGCGGACGTTGTCGTTGAGGCGGTCGATCAAGAGGCCGACGCGGATCATCTCGCCGTGCTTGAACGTATGCGCGAGCCCGAGGAAGGCCGTCGCTGCCATGCACCAGGAGATGAAATCATCGCCCGCCGGAATATTGACGCCGAGCGGCCGGCCGCCCGACAACAGCAGCATCAGCACAAAAATCGCAATCAGGAAAAGTCCGGCGAGATAGCCGGAGAAAAGGTAGATTCGATCAAGAAACACGCGGATCATACTGTGTCCTTCTCCTCGCACGCCATTGCCCGCAAGCAATAGTGGTGCCAATTCCGGTAACCGTCGTCCTCTTCCGAAAGGAGTCTATCGATCCTGGCCGTGGGCGAAAGCGACTACTGAAATCAGTCCCCAGAAGAGGCAGACAGGGTTTCGGAATTGCTCCGGGCCGTCAAGGCCGACTCACGACGGATACGGTCAAGCGCAGCCTCTACTGCTGCAACGACGAAACACTTGCGGCGATGTTGTCGGCCAGCGCCTTCACAAGAGGCACGTAGCGCTGGACGACGTCCGCACGGTCGAGCGCCGAGGTGAAATAGGTCATGCCGACGGTGGCGAGCACGCGCCGGTTGACGATGATGGGAAGTGCGATCGTGCTGGACGAGCGCGGCTCCACCATCGGGTCGCGTTCGGCGAAACCTTGCTTGCGGATCGCGGCCAGCAAGGACAACGCCCGCTTTCGCTCCGTGGCGAGTTTGTCTTCGCTCTCCTGCGACCGTGTCAGCATGTCGAGCAGCATTGACCGCTCGCTCATGGGGCAGAATGCCAGGTAGGCGCGCCCCAGCGCTCGCCCGAGCAGGCTGAGGTGCGTGTTGAGGGTGCCGTGAAACGGCGAGACCGGGCTGTCGGGAATGGTGCTGAAGCGGACCACGACAAAACTCCTGTCGAGGACGGCGATGGCGATTGGCCAGTGATATTGTCGCGTGAAGGCGAGCGCCCAGGGGCGTGCGGCCTCCACCACCAGCGGATCGCCATGAAAGCCGTTGCTCAGTGATTTGACCCGCGAGGCGACCGCATAGCCGCCCTGCCGCCGGTCGTTGGCGGCATAGCCCATCGCGCAGAGCGACTTCATCAACCGTACTACCGTCGATTTCGGCAGCCCGGTCGCCTTGTGCAGGCGATCGATCGAGGTGACGCGGTGGCGGTTGAGCTCCTCCAGCAGCAGGAGGGTGCGAGAGGCGGCTTCGACGGTGTCGGACTTAAGCGGCATTGGAATTCCACCTGGTGGAACACGGTGGAATAGCTATGGCCCACCGGCGCCCTCCCTGCAATGGTTTTCGCCAAGCCACGCCGGTGCCCGTCCTCTTAGGACGGCCCCGAGCAGATGGCGGGGAGGAACAGCCGTGTCCGGAGATGTCGTCAGGCCGCACTTTTCGTCATTCCGCCGCCGCTTCTCCGCGCGGCAGACCGTCGTCGGCACGTTCATCAAGACGCCGACCACGCATGCTACCGAGATTTTTGGCGCGCTCGGCTACGATTTCGTCGTGATCGACGAGGAACACGCGCCGATCGATCGCGCGATGACCGACATCATGTTGCTGGCCGCGCGCGCCAGTAACCTCGCCGGCATCGTGCGGGTGTCGTCGGACGACCCGGCCAAGATGCTGTCCTGCCTGGACTGCGGCGCCGCCGGTGTGCTGGTGCCCCATATCGCAACCGTCGAGAAGGCGCGCGCGGTTGCGGCGGCGGCGCGATACCGCGGCGGACGGCGCGGCTATTCCGGCTCGGCCCGCGCCGGCGCTTATGGCGGCACCCCGATGTGGTCCCTTGTCGATGAACAGGATGCATCGGTCTGCGCGATCGCGATGATCGAGGATCCTGAAGCGCTCGATCACATCGACGCCATCGCTGCCGTCGACGGAATCCACGGGCTCTTCATCGGCCGTGGCGATCTCACCGTTGCGCTTGGCGCCAAGTCGTCGGCCGACGCGTCCGTGAAGGATGCGGTTATCAGGATCATCGCGGCGGCAAAGAAAGCCGCCAAGCCGGTCTGCGTGATGGTGGCGAGCGCGGCGGAAGCCAAGGATTTCGCCGGCCTCGGCGCCAGCGCCTTCATCATCTCGTCGGACCAGGGCCAGATGCGCCGGGCGGCGGCGCAAACGCTGACCGATTTCAAGACCCTCGTTCAAACCACGGATGGCTCACATGTATCACAGCACTGATCCCCGCGCAGCGCTCGCCGCCGCTCCGGTCGGCGCAAAACCCGCCGCCACCCATTTTGCGGGTGCAGAATATGCGAAATTCTACGAAACGCCGCCGACTGAGAATCAAAACGGCGCGCGTACCTGGTACGCCCGCGGCCAGAATTTCATCATCGCCTATAGCGACGCCGACAAGGGCGCCGTGCTGAGCCGGACCAACCAGCCCGACGAATATGTCGTGCTGCTTCCTGACCCGGGCGCGGGCGCCGAGATCGTGTGGGGCAACGAGCGCAAGGTCGTCGGCGGTCACTCCATCAGTTTCGTGCCGGCGGGCGCAAGCGCCGTCACGCTGCTCGGCGCTGCCAAGGTGGTGCGCATGGTGACGACGCGATCGGAAGATCTCGCAACTCTGTGCTCTAACGCTGCGTCTTACGCGACGCCGCATCCCAATCTGCCGCCGTTCGAGCCGTGGCCGGAAGCTGTCGGTGGCGCGAAGATCCGCACCTACAGCCTCGACGTCGCGGCGACGCCGAGCCGTTTCGGCCGGATCTTCCGCTGTTCGACCTTCATGGTGAATTTCCTCGAGCCGAGAAAAGGCCCGCGCGATCCGAGCAAGATGTCGCCGCATCACCATGACGATTTCGAGCAATGCTCGCTGGCGCTGGCCGGCACCTTCATTCATCACCTGCGCTGGCCATGGACGACCGACATGGCCCAGTGGCGCGACGACGATCACGAGAGCTGCGGATCGCCTTCGATCGCCGTGATTCCGCCGCCCTCCATCCACACCTCGCAGGCCGTCGATCCCAATCTCAATGTTCTCGTCGACATCTTCTGCCCGCCGCGCATGGATTTTTCGGCCAAGCCGGGCTGGGTGCTGAACGAAGACGATTATCCGATGCCCGCGCAAAGCCCCGCCGGAAAATCCGCTGCCTGATACGTTTTCAATCGAAAGGGCCCCCACCATGGCCGACAAGCAAGTGTCCTATCCAACCACCGTGCCGTTGCCGCCGCTGTCGCGGGCGGCTGAGGTCGCCGAGCTTCTGGTCGGTGCGATCGATCTGCACTGCCATAGCGGCCCGGCGGCGATGCCGCGGATTCTCGATCATCACGAGGAACTGCTCGATGCGGCGGCCGCGAAATTCCGTGCCGTGCTCTACAAGGATCACTTCTACGCCGGCATGGCGCATGCGATCCTCTTGGAGAAGTTGTTTCCCGAAACCAATGTGAAGCTGTTCTCAGGCATTGTGCTGAACAATGCGTCGGGCGGCATCAACCCTCACGCCGTCGACCATGCCATCAAGCTGGGCGCCAAGATCGTCTGGATGCCGACTTTGTCAGCCGCGAACCATATCAAGGCCATGGCGGCCGGAAACTCTACCTTTCCAAAGACCTCGCAAAAAATGCTCGATCCGGTTCCGCTTTCGGCGCTCGATGCCAACGGCAAGCTCACGGACGATACGAAGAAGGTAATCGATCTCATTGCGGACGCGGACATCATCCTGGCCGGCGGCCACCTGCCGGCCAGCGAGCTGCATATCCTGTTCGACGAGGCGGCGCGGCGCGGCGTCAAGAAGATGATGGTCAATCATCCGACCTACATCGTCGGCTGCAACGACACCGATATCCGCCAGCTGGTCGCGCGCGGCGTCAAGATGGAGCACTCGATCTGCATGTTCATCGAAGGCAAATCCTTGAAGTACAGCCCGGATGATCTTGCGCACCTGATCGAGGTGGCCGGCGTCGACAACACGATCCTGTCGTCCGACCTCGGGCTGCAAGGGTCGCAGCGTCCGGTCGATGGTTTCCGCAGCATCACGCAGATCCTGCTCGATCTGCAGATGCCGCGCGCCGCCGTCAGGAAGCTCATCAGCGACAATGCTGCAGGGTTCTTGAATCTTCCGGTGACGCAGTCGGCCGCGCAAGACGCCGCATAGCAAAACGCGCGCAGAGACCGCGAAAGGCGGCGCGCATTACTTGGGGAGGAGGACGATCATGAATTGCGGTGGACGCCGTTTGAAAGGCTGGAAGCAATTGCAGCCGTTTGCTGCGGCATTGCTGTTCGCCGGACTAAGCAACGCGACCGTCGCCGAAGAGGGGCGCAAACCACCGAAGCCGCCGATCATCCTGGAATCGACCGGCGCGTATGAAGTGGGCGGCAAGGTCGTCGCCAAGCCCGGTGACCCCAGCCAGACGCTCTCCTGCGACCACGGCTACGTCGAGTATTTCATTCCCGCGAAGAGGCGCAGCGTCGGCCTGATCATGTGGCACAGTTCCAGCACGAAGGTGTGGGAAAATCGCTGGGACGGCGGCGAAGGTTACAAGAGCATCTTCCTGCGCAAGGGATATCCCGTCTACCTGTGGGACGGTCCGCGCGTCGGTCGCGCGAACTGGAGCTGCGAGCCGATCACCTACACGCCTGATTATTTCGATCAACGCAACTTTGCCGCCTGGCGCTTCGGTCTGACCCATCTCAACTGGCATCCGGGCCTGCAGTTTCCGACTGCCGACAAGGAAGCCTGGAATCAGGCGACGCGCGCCCGCTACGACGAGTTCGATACGCTTGAGAATGCATTGCTGCAGGCGGAGGCCGGCGGGCAGGCGATCGACAAGATCGGCCCCGTCATTGCCGTCACCAATTCCGCGGGCGGCTGGCGCGCGCTGTTGTCGGCACTGAAGGCAAAAAGCGACAACATGAAGGGCATCGTTGCCTACGAAACCCCGGGCTTCGTCTTCCCGGAGGGCGAGGGGCCCGAGCCCAAGCCGGATGCGCCGTATGGTCCCAATGCCGTGCCGCTGGCAGAGTTCAAGAAGCTGACGAAATTTCCGATCCAGATGGTGTTCGGCGACTACACCGATACGCGACCCATCTGGGCCGCATCGGTCAAGGTGGCGCGAACCTTCTGCGATATCGTCAATCGTCATGGCGGAGATTGCGAGGTCTTGCTGCTCCCCGATGCAGGGCTGCGCGGCAACACGCACATTGCCTTTGCCGATCTCAATAACGAAGCTGTTGCGGACGAATTATCCAAATGGTTGGGCCGCAAGGGCCTGGACAAGTTTGCTGCAGAATGAGCGCTGGCTCCAATGTAGGGCCCGCACACTACTCGGAGGAAACATGCGCCTGCTCTCTTTCGGCCTGCTGGGCCTTGCACTTGCCGTTGCGCCATGTCACCACGCCGTCGCGCAGGAGTGGCCGAACCGTCCGGTTACCATGGTGGTGCCGTTCCCGGCCGGCGCCGCTGTCGACACGCTGGCGCGCGCCGTCGCGCACGCGCTGAGCGAAGATTTCGGCAAGCAGTTCATCGTCGAAAATCGTGCGGGTGCGGGCGGCAATCTCGGTGGGACGGCGGTCGCCAAGGCGGCTGCCGACGGCCATACGTGGCTGTTCGGGACGCCGGCGCCGATCGCGCTCAACAAGTTCATGTACAAGGGCCTGGCTTACGATTCCGAGCGCGATTTCATGCCGGTCGTGCTCGTCGCCAAGTCTCCGTTGATCATCGCGGCGACATCAGACTTTCCGGCGAAGACGCTTCCCGAGCTGATCGCCTATGCCAAGCAGAACCCGGGCAAGGTCAATGTCGGCCATCCCGGCAACGGAACGCTCGGACACATTACCTCGGCGCTGATCCAGCAGTTTTCCGGCGTCGAGATGACACATGTGCCTTATCGCGGCTCGGCGCCGCTGATCACGGACCTCTTGGGGGGACAAGTCAACGTCGCCATGGATTTCATGCCGACCTATCTGCCGCTGGTGGCTAGCGGCAAGGTCCGCGCGCTTGCCGTGACGACGAGCCAACGCGTCGCGCAACTGCCCGATGTGCCGACGGTGCAGGAAGCGGGATTCAGGGGATTCGAGGCGACGGCGTGGTACGCGATCGTGGCTCCCACCGGAACGCCGCCTGACATCGTGAGCAAGGTGAACAACGCGGTGAATGCCTTCCTGAAGAGCGAAAAAGGCAAGACCATCCTCGAACAAAACTCGTTGCAAGGCGTCGGGGGCTCTCCCGATGACCTCAAGGCATTCATCGACGGCGAGCGCACCAAATGGCGTCCCGTGATCGAGGCTGCAAAGATCACGATGTGAGGCCGCTGTAGATGACTGCTATTGAAATTCCTGCGCTGTCGATTCCAAAAGTTGCGCTCGTCACCGGCGGCAACAGTGGCATCGGCAAAGCGACGGCGGCGCGGCTTGCCGCCATGGGGTCAGCTGTCGTGGTCGGCTACAACAGCCGCCGCGGGCAGGCCGAAGAGGTAGCCGGGGGCTTGCAAGGCCGCGGGCATCTCGCGATGCGCATCGCGATCGACGATCCGGTTTCCATCTGTGAGGCTGCGGCGGCCGTGGAGAAGCAGTACGGGCGGCTCGATGTGCTGGTCAATTGCGGAGGCGCCACCACCCCTGTGCCCGCCGCCGATCTTGACGGACTGACGGACGATATCTTCGACCGGACCGTTTCGCTCAATCTGCGCGGACCATTCGCCATGGTTCGCGCCTTCCGTCCCTTGCTGGAACGCGGCAGCGGAGCGGCCATCGTGAACATCTCGTCGATTGCGGCGCGCACGGGTTTGGGCAGCAGCCTGGCATACTTGGCTGCAAAGGCGGGCGTCGATGCGCTCACGATCGCGCTCGCGAAAGTACTGGCACCGAAGATCCGCGTGTTCTCGGTTTCGCCGGCCGGTGTGGATACGGATTTTGTCGCCGGCCGGAGCCGCGAACAGTTGCAGAAGATTGCGGAAAAATTGCCGCTGGCCCACGTCACCACGCCCGACGATGTCGCAAGGGCGACGGTAGCCTGCATCGTCAACCTGACCAGCTCGACGGGAATTGTGGTGCCGGTGGATGAGGGCAGGCACCTCTAGAAACACACTGCAGACGGTAGCGCGGCGTAACGTCGTGGACGGGAAACAATGGAAAAATTGAAATTCTACATCGACGGCGCCTGGGTCGATCCAGCCACCACGCCTTCAACCCTCGGAATAGTCAACCCTGCGACGGAGGAGACATTCGCGCAGATCAGCCTTGGCTCGAGGCTGGACGTGGATCGGGCCGCCAAGGCGGCGCGCCGCGCTTTCGCGACGTATTCCGTAACTGATGTCAAAGCGCGTCTGTTCTGGCTTGAGAAGATCATCGAGGGCTTTAGGGCGCGTCTGCCGGAACTGGCGCGGATGATGACCCTGGAGATGGGCGCCCCCATCACGTTTGCCACCGAGCGCCAGGCAACCGTCGCGCTGTTTCATTTCGAAGAGGCTGCGCGCGTGCTTGCGAACTACAGGTTCGAGGAGCGGATGGGGAACGGGATCATCCGCCGCGAGCCGATCGGTGTCTGCGGACTGATCACGCCGTGGAACTGGCCGTTGAACCAGGTTGCCTCCAAGGTCGCGCCGGCGCTCGCCACCGGCTGCACCGTCGTCCTGAAACCCAGCGAGATCGCGCCGCTCAGCGCGATGATGTTTGCGGAGATCGTCGACGCCGCGGGTGTCCCGGCGGGCGTCTTCAATCTCGTCAACGGAGACGGGCCTACGGTAGGCGAGGCGATGGCCGCCCACCCCGAGATCGACATGGTGTCTTTCACCGGGTCGACGACGGCCGGCGTAAGGGTGGCCAAGCTTGCGGCGGATACGGTCAAGCGCGTCGCGCAGGAACTGGGCGGCAAATCCGCCAATATCATCCTGGCCGATGCCGACGTGAAAGCTGCCGTGATCCAGGGCGTTCACGCCTGTTACACGAACGGCGGCCAAAATTGCCAGTCTCCGACGCGCATGCTTATCCCTCGCGCGCAGCGGGACGCGGCATTCGCGGCGGCGCGTGAGGCTGTCGACACGATCCGCTTAGGCGACCCGCTCGATCCGGCGTCCACCATGGGGCCGCTGGTGAGCCAGGCGCAGTTTGAGAAAGTGCAGGACCTCATCCAGTCCGGCGTTAAAGAAGGGGCGACGCTGGTGGCCGGCGGAACGGGGCGGCCATCCGACGTCAACCGCGGATATTATGTTCGCCCGACGGTGTTCGGTGACGTGACGCCGCACATGAAGATTGCACGTGAGGAAATCTTTGGCCCGGTGCTATCGATCATGAGTTACGACACCGAGGATGAGGCGATCGAGATCGCCAATGACACGCCGTTCGGATTGGCGGGTTTTGTGCAGTCCAGCGATCCTGATCGCGCTCGCACCGTCGCCAACCGCATCCGCGCCGGGCGCGTCTATCTCAACGGTGCGCCGTTCGACCGCAGCCTGCCCTTCGGTGGCTACAAGCAGTCCGGCAACGGGCGTGAGTTCGGGGTGTTCGGATTTGAGGAATATCTCGAGGTGAAGGCCATACTCGGTTGCTGAGGCTGGCGCATCGCGAGCGAAGGAGACGCTCAGGCGGCGGGACGGAAATGACCGGGCGGATGTTTCGTATCGCGCCGGATCAGCCGGCGAAGCGTGGAAGGCTCCGCATAACCGACCTGCCGCGCGATCTGCTCGACCGACAGGCGCGTGGTCTCAAGCAGGAATCGCGCGGTCTCCAGCCTGATCCGTTGCACGAACTGAATCGGTGAGACGCCGCATGTCGCTGCAACTCGCCGGGCGAATGTCCGTGGCGCCAGCGCGACGGCTTCGGCAAGTTCCTCGATCGCAAAGTCGCGCGCGATGTTGTCGCGCACCCATTTCTCGGCCTTGGCGATCCTGGGGTCCTGGCTCGCCAGATAGGTGATCGCCATGAATGGTGCCTGGGAGCGCCGCCCATCCAGCAGGAGATAGTTGGCGCAGGCTTTCGCCAGGCCTGGTCCTGCAAACCGGCCGACGACCGCAAGCATTAGGTCCATCTGCGCCATGGCTGCGCCGCCGGTTGCGATCGGCCAATCGGCGACCACCATCTGCTCCGTCAGCAGTTCGACGGCGGGATAGCGCTGCCGGAACAACGGCGCGAACCACCACGTTGTGGTCGCCCGCCGGCCGTCGAGCAAGCCCGTCTCCGCCAGCAGGAAGGTGCTCGCGCAGGACGCAGCGAGCATGGCACCCCGTCCGTGCGCCCGCCTCAGCATGTCGCCCGCGTGCCGGCACGCCGGGCTCTTCAACTTCACGTCCAGTGCGTCCGCCGTCGCCGTGCCAAGACCGGGAACGATGACGAGTTCGATTCCGCGCAGGTCGACGCTGCTGCGGCGGGATCCGCAACGCACCGTCGTAACCTTGAAGGGCGGAACGCGCTTCGCAGCGCTGATCCGGTTGGCCGTTGCCATCACGTCGTGGGTGATCGCCGCGCTCGAGGCCATGCACCCCTCGATCTCGACAACCGCGATTTTGGTCATGTCAAAAAATACCTGATAAATGTCATTTTTGACACTAGCCCGCCGGCCTCGAAATCGCAATGATATCTGTGAAGACTGCCCGGAGAGCCTTGGCTGCAGGCATCTTCGGCCGCTGCGCTGCGGATCCTGTCTGAGTATTCCATCGACCAACAAGGAATTGCGCCGATGCCGAAACGGTCCATGAAACAGGACGATCCGCTTGAGGATTTCACGCGCCGCGATATCACGCTCGATGGCGTAAGCAAGGTCGTGCAGGTGGCCGGCGCAGGGCCTGCCGTCATCGTGATGACTGAGATGCCGGGTATCAGCCCGCATGTCGCGCGGTTTGCCCGCTGGGTCCGCGACGCCGGCTTCACCGTCTACATGCCGTCGCTGTTCGGCCGCGATGGTGCCGTTCCAGGCGCGGAGGAAGGCGCCGCGATCTTTCAGCGCGCCTGTGTGAGCTCCGAGTTTCGCGCTTTGGCCGCAAACGAATCCAGTCCGGTGACAAAATGGCTGCGTTCGTTGGCGCAATTTGCCCATGGCGAGTGCGGCGGTCCCGGCGTCGGCGCCATCGGGATGTGCTTTACGGGAAATTTTGCGCTGACCATGATGCTCGAACCGTCGATGCTGGCGCCAGTGCTCTCGCAGCCGTCGCTGCCGCTGAACAACCCGGCAGGCATTGAAATCGCACCCGACGAAGTCAGGGCCGTTCGCGAACGGCTCGACCGGGAAGATCTGACGGTGCTGGCCTATCGCTTCGCGGGCGACAAGTTCTGCATGGCGCAACGCTTCGCGGCCTATGCGGAGGCGCTCGGTGATCGCTTCATCGGGCGGGTGCTTCCGGACGGTGCGGCGAATACCGATCTTGCGCCGTTCTTCGAGCGCCACGTCACGACCCCGCACAGCGTCGTCACCGCGCACCTGATCGATGAGGCCGGCCAGCCGACGATCGCGGCCCGCGACGAGATACTGGCGTTCTTCAAGCGCAGGCTCGCGCCTTCGCCTGGGGTTTAAGTCAGGAATGCTTGTCGAGGCGTCGCTTGAGCAGCGTCAAATGTTGCAACAGATCCGACTGCGCGACGGGCGACAGTTCGCCGATCAGAGCAATCACCCATTCCTCATGCCGGCGCGCCATCCGGCTGAATTCCCTGGCGCCTTCCTGCGACAGGCGCAGGCGGAAGGTGCGGCGGTCCTCGGAATCGACCTCGCGATGGATGAAGCCATCAGCTTCCAGCTTCTGCACCAGCGCGGTGATCGCACCGTTTGAAACCATCAGGAGGTCCGAAACTTCGGACATGGTCGCGCCCGCCGGCTTGCGCGTGAGCTGCGCCAGCAGGTCGAAGCGGGCCAGTGTGGTGTTGAACTCCTTGCGCAGCCGCGCGTTCAGCGCCTTCTCGATCCGGGTGGCGCAGGAGAGCAGCCGCAGCCAGATCCGCAATTCCAGATGCGCGCCGTCGGATTCATGCGCCGGCTCGACCGGCCGCAACGCTTGCCCGCGTGCGCGCTTCGGGGATCGGGCCTTTCGCTTGACTGTGGCATCCATGGCTTGGGTCTCACCGGGCTAGATGGAAATCGATCCGATGCTGGCTCCGCCGCAGACATACAGCGTCTGCCCGGTGATGAAGTCGGCATCAGGTGAACTGAAGAAACTGACCGCGCGCGCGACGTCGGCGGATTTTCCGAGGCGGCCGAGCGGAATCGCCTGCGCCAGCTTCTTTGCTCGTTCGGATTCCGGCGACATCACGCTCTCGAACATCTCGGTATCTCCGATCGGGCCGGGGGCTACGACATTGACGGTGATGCCGAAGGGGGCAAGCTCCAGCGCCCAGGTCCGCGCCATGCCGATGATACCGGCCTTGGTCGCCGAATAGACCGTGCGCGTGGCGGCCCCCAGCGCGGCGCGCGACGACAGCAGCACGATGCGGCCGAAGCGCGCCTGCTTCATGCCCGGCAGCGCCGCCTGCGCCAGCGCAATCGCGGCGCCGAAATGCAATTGGGCCAATGCGCCGACGTCCTCGTCGGCGACCTCTTCCAGCGGCTTGGCGCGGATCGCGCCGGCATTGTGCACGACGTGGGTGATCGCAACCTTCGCAGCGATCTCGTTCGCCGCCTGCCGCGTCGCAGCCGCATCGAGCAGGTCGACCTCGCGCGAGGAGAGCTTTGGATGGCCCCAGTCGGGCTTGCGCCGCGACAGCGAGATCACGTCATAGCCCTCGGCCAGGAGGCCGCGGGCGATCGCCGCGCCGATGCCGGTATTGCCGCCGCTTACGATCGCCGTGTGGTGGACCACGCTCATTCTCCGTCACATAAAGAGCTGGATGTTGCCGAAGGCAGCATCGCAATTGATCAGGTCGACGCGCTTCAGCTTGATCCTCAGCTTGCCGTGTTCGACGCTCAGATGATGTGTCGCCCAGGCCGCATAGAGCGTCTGCTCTTCCAGGCGAGTCTCCACATAGTGCATCGCCGTCCAGGTGACATAGCTGTTGGCGGCGGCGTCGCGCGAATCCACCTGCGGTGTCTGCAGCACGTGATGGCAGCGGCTCTTCGGCTTCTGGCTGAAGGTCCGCGCGCCCTTGAGCCGCTCAACCCGGATCGAGAGCAACAGCTTGTCCTCGTACATCAGCGAGCAGGTCAGCCGCGGATCGGTTTGATTCCATTCCAGCGGCATCCAGTAGAAGGCGTCGTCGGCGTACATGTCGAGCCATTCGTCGAAACGCTGCTGGTCGATCAGCCGCGCCTCGCGAACGACGAAGTCGATCAACTCCTGATCGGTGGGGACCGCATTCTTGAGGGGAGCCTCGGCGAGCATGCTCATGTCACATCCCCATCGTCATGAACTTGGACCAGGCCCGGAACTGGTGGCGCATCGGCCATTCGCTGGTCCCGTTGACCGCCACATTGGTCTGTCCGGCCTCGTCGGGGCTGTAGAGGCGCTGCAGGTTCACCCACTCATTGCCGTTCGAATGCAGGCCTTCCTGCGCGCGCTCATACATTTCGAGGTCGTCATGGCCGACGATGGAGGTCGGCGCATTGATCAGCCGGTTGTACATCAGCGTGCGCTCCAGCAGCATGTCGGGCGCGTCGACGAGCTGGAAGGTCCAGGATTCAACCAGCGTCTTGTTGGCCGCGATCGGCTTGAAGTGCCGCAACAGCTGGATCGGACCCTTGATCATGATGTTGGGGAAGTAGACCGTGTTGTGTCTGTTTTCGTCCAGGATTGCCTTGGCCCGGGCCTCGCCATACGCCGCCGTCATCTTCTCGAAATAGCCGGGCACCGCCGAATAGTCCGAGTGGATCGAGTGGTGCACGCCGGTGTGACCGTGGCCGTTGTCCCAGATCCGGATGCCCATGTTCTCGAAGAATTCGTACGGGCTCATGAACGGCGCGATGATCTCTACCGCCATCGGCTTCTTTGTACCGGGAGGTGCTTTCTTCCAGACCTCGACCACGGTTCCGGCCGAGGATTCGTGCGCCACCATGGGATGGCAGGTGTCGGTCTGGTTTTCGACCAGCATCTTCCAATTGCAATTGTGCATGTAACGCAGCACGCCGCCGGCGACCTTGAGCTGGCCGGCCGGCGAACGGTCGATCATGTTGTCGAAGCTCGACAGGCTTTCGCCGAAGAACTCCTCGAAATCGAGGCCGCCGTCGTTGATCTTGGCGAACACAAAACCGCGATAGTTGCGGACATGGCGCACCGGCGCCATTCCGCTCGCCGCACGGCTCTGTTCGAAGCCTGTATTCTCGTAGCCCTTCTTCAGGGGGATCGCGAGCAGTGAGCCGTCGGTCTTGAAGCTCCAGGCGTGGTAGGGGCAGCGGAAGAACTTTCCGGTGTTGCCGCAGGTCTCGGACGTGATGCGCGTGCCCTTGTGGGGGCAGCGGTTGTGCAACACGTGCACCTTGCCATCGGTATGGCGCACCAGCAGGACCGGCTGCGTGCCGATCGTGGTGCCGAAATAATCGCCGGGATTGGGGACCTGGCTGTCGTGGCCGACATAGACCCAGCTGTTCGGGAACATATGCTCCATTTCGAGCTGGAACACCTCTTCGCTGACATAGACGTCGCGGTGAACTTCCTGCTCGCGGACCAGCGCGCGAAGCGCCTCGGCGTTGCCGGCATATCGGGTCATGCGTTCCTCCTTCACAGGTCGAGCACGAGTCGCTTGGTTTTCGCGCGCGAAATACAGATCTGCATCACCTTGTTCGACGCCTTCTCGCTTTCGCTCAAGATGTAATCGCGATGATCGGGAATACCCTCGACGACAGTGGTCTGGCAGATGCCGCAATCGCCGCGCTTGCAGTCATGCATCGGGTCTTCGCCGGCCTCGAGCAGCACGTCGAGGATGGTCTTGCCGGCAGGAATCTCGAAGACGCGTCCGCTGCCCTTGAGTTCGACCTCGAAACTGGTATCGCCGGACTTCTCCTCGGGCGCGGTGAAGATTTCGAAATGCAGCCGCCCCTGCGGCCAGTTCATCTGCTTGGCCAACGCGATGGCAGCCTCGATCATCGGCAGCGGTCCGCATAAGTAAAGCGGCACGTCGGGCGCGAGCCGCGTCATCAGGCCTTCGAGATCGAAGAACCGGCCGGCTTCGTCGTCGGCGTGGATGGTCGCGCTGGCGCTGGCCAGCCGCTCGATATCGCCGAGAAAGGCGAGCTCGCTGCGGCTGCGTCCGGCATAATAGAATGAGAACGGCCGCTTCGCCGCGCTCAATTCGCAGGCCATGGCCAGCAGCGGCGTCACGCCGATTCCGCCGGCGACGAGTGCGACTTCGCCCGCGCCCGCTCGAAGCGGAAAATTGTTCGCCGGAGGCGAGATCGTCAGGCGATCGCCGGTCTTGAGGCCGTGCATGAAGTTGGAGCCGCCGCGGCTCTTGCTTTCCTGCAGCACGGAGATGCGATAGGCGGTCGGATGTTCGGCGGCCGCACGCGGCGAAATTGTCTCGATCAGCGAGTAGGAACGCCGGCCGACATCTGGCAGGTGGACGTCGATATGGGCGCCGGGAGCCCAGCCCGGCATCGGGGCGCCGTTGGCGCGCACCAGCACGAATTCGCGAATTCGCGGCGTGAGCGCCTCGGCCTTCGACACCACGACCTCGAATTGATCCATCCTCAGGCGTCCTCGAACAATGTCTCGACGGTGCGCAACGCGCCGTCGAGTTCAGCGCCATCGGCGTCCTTCAGCGCCACCTTGATCAGCCGCTGCACCCATTCGGCAGCATCGGGCCGGCCGGCCAGACGCTCGGACGCCAGCATGACCTTGTCGAATTTCGATTCACCGCGGGAACGCGTGTCCGAGTAGCCGCCGACGAGACGGCGCGCCTCGCACACGGCGGTCGCGAGCGCTGTATCGTCAGCGGCGAACTTCCGGACGCGTTGCACCCATTGATCGAGATGGCGCATCTCTCGCGAATGCCGCAGCATGCGCCGACGGAATCGCCGCAAGCCTGCCACGCAGTACAGCATCAGGAACGCCGAGGGTGAGGTCGTGCGCAATTTTCGTCCACGATCAATGAGCCGGGCGAGCCCTTTGCTACGCTCGACCTTTTCGCCGAGCCGCGGCGGCAGCAACCCCGCCATTTCCTCGATCCGCGGATGGAAGAACTCGGTGATCCCGAGGATCTGGTCATCGCCGGCCCGCGCCTCGCGGCGCACGCGGTCGAACCGCCCCGCGCGGGTCTTGAGATCCGCCACCCGGATGACGTCATCATAGGCCATCGCGATGGCGAGATATTTTGCAAAGGCCTGCATCAGCCCGATTGCGTCGCGCGGCATCGCTTCCAGCCGGTCGAGATATTCACCGCCATAGGCGACGTCCTGATAATCGACCACGCGCTGCAGGCCGGCCGCGACGATGCCGTGTATCTCAACCGGCAACTGCCGCGCCCGCGCGACCAGCGCGTCGTAATCGGTATGACCGATCGGTTCAAGGCGCGGAAAGCGTTTGGCGAGCGGCGGTTTTGCCGTCGGCTTGATCTTGGGATCCTGCTTGAGCGTGGCAACCGCCCGCTCGCGGCCGGCGGTGAAGGCGCGCAGGCTGGCATCCACGCCGACGCCGGCTGAGCGGATCGTTGCCTCAAAATCCTCGGTCGTAAAGGGCAGGGCGCCGGAACCCGCGAGCGCACCGAACAACACCGAGGAAACCACGCTGCCGGTGGCATCCGCAATCTCGGACATGTCGAACGCGATGAAGCGGTTGGCGGCGACATTGGCCGCCTCATAGACCTGCGACGCGTCGGCGGTGCCGTCGCCGGGCGCGGTCTTCTCGCTCACGGCCAGCGAGCGGTGCGAGGAGCCGATCAACAACGTGCGGTCAGGCGAGACCAGCCCGCGCAGGATGGCGCGGCCGGCCTCCATCAATTCGGCGCCGATCACGATGTCGACCTTGCCCGGCGCCGGCATCATCGACAGCACGGGGTAACGATCCGGCTTGCCGGCGTCGGGCGCGATCATCTCGATGTAATAGATGGTGGCGCCGGTGCGCTGGGCGACGCCGGGCACCGAGGTCGATTGCGCGAACCAGCCGCGCCGCTCGGCCAGCGCCACGATCCAGTCGACCAGCACGCCGCCGCCCTGGCCGCCCATCGCGAGCACCGCGACGGTGATGGGGCGAGCCTGACTGAGCGCGATGGAGGAGGGGGCGACTGAGACGTTCATGCCGCCTCCTGCTCGAATGTGACCCGCCGCCCCGCCCGCCAGCGCTGCAACGCGCCGATCATCCGTTGCCAGATGCGGTCGAGCCGCGCTTCGAAGGCGGTCGGGTTGGAAACGACGTCGGCGCGGTAGAAGGAGGGACACAAGACGGCAGCGTCCGCGACCTCGCCGCAATGGCCGCAGCCGACGCAAGTATTGTCGACGGCGGCGACCGGGTTGTCCTTGAGGGGATCGCTGGTCGGCTTCACCGACAGCGACGGGCAGCCGGACAGGCGGATGCAGGCGTGGTCGCCGGAGCAGGTGTCCTCGTCGACGCCGAAGCGCTCGCGCACGACGCGCTCGCCGCGCTTGGCGGCGGCCGCCACCAGCGGCTTCACGCGCCGCTGCTTGTTCAGCATGCATTCCGACGAGGCGACGATGATCTTCGGCCCCTTCTCCTCCGTCGTCAGCGCCTCGCGCAGGGTGTCGCGCATGCGCGTGACGTCATAGGTGCGGTCGATCTGGCGCACCCACTTGGCGCCGACGCCCTTCACCGCTTCGACGATCGGATGCTTGGTCGAGCGCGAACGGTTGTCGGCGCGCGAAGAGGGGATGTCCTGGCCGCCGGTCGCGGCGGAATAATAATTGTCGACCACGACGATCACGCCGTCGTGCTGATTGAAGACGGCGTTGCCGACGCCGCTGGTTAGCCCGTTATGCCAGAAGCCGCCGTCGCCCATCATCGAGATCGAGCGCTTGCTCGCCGGAACGTTGAAAGCCGAGGCCGATGCAGGACCGAGTCCGTATCCCATGGTGGTGGCGCCGATATTGAACGGCGGCAGGATCGAGAACAAATGGCAGCCGATATCGGCGGCGATGTGATGCGGGCCGAGCTCCTTTTCCACGAGCTTCATCGCGGAAAAGATCGGCCGCTCCGGACAGCCGGTGCAGAAGCCCGGTGGTCGCGGCGGCACCACGTCGGCCAGCGCGCGGATCTTGTCGTCGACCTCGACACGGTCGATGTTCGGCGCGCGTGCGGCATCGGGAAGCGCGTCCGCGCGCCATCGGCGGATGAAGGCACCGATCGCTGCGCCCATGACCTGCGCGGTGTATTCGCCGGCCATCGGGAACAGGTCCTTGCCGTGCAGCTTGGCCGGAATGTCGGCGTTGCGCAGGATCTTGTGCAGCGCCTGCTCGATGAATTCGGGCTGGCCCTCCTCGACCATCAGCACGGCCTTCTTAGCCCGGCAGAAGTCGATCACCTCGCGGTCGACGATCGGGTAGGTCACGTTCATCACATAGAGCGGCACGCGCGTCTCGCCCCAGATATCGGCAAGGCCAGCCTCGCGCAGCGCGGTGATGACGCCGTTATACATGCCGCCCTGCATGATGATGCCGATGTCGTCGATATCGCCGTCAAACGTCTCGTTCATGCCGCGGGCGTGGATGAATTCGACCGCCGCAGGCCAGCGGTGCTCGATCTTCTCCTTTTCGTGCAGGAACGAGGCGGGCGGCAGCACGATACGGTTGGTGTCGCGCGACGGCGCATCGAGCGCGCGGGAAAGCGGAAAGGCAGGGCGGACGTTGTCGCGGGTGGCGAAGCGGCCATGGACATGGCAGGCACGTATCCGCACCTCCAGCATGACGGGCGTATTCGACGCCTCGGATAGTTCGAAGGAATCGTGCACGGCCTTGACGATCGACGCCACGTTGGGCCGCGGATCGACCAGCCAGAGTTGTGACTTCATCGCAAAGGCGTGCGAACGCTCCTGCATGATGGAGGAGCCTTCGCCGTAATCCTCGCCGATGATAATGAGCGCCCCGCCGGTTACGCCGCCCGAGGACAGGTTGGCGAGCGCGTCGGACGCGACGTTGATGCCGACCGGCGCCTTGAACGTGACTGCGCCGCGGATCGGATACATCACGGAGGCGGCAAGGGTGGCCGCCGCCGTCGCCTCGCTGGCGCTGGATTCGAAATGCACGCCGAGGTCGGAAAGGATATCCTGCGCGTCCGACAGCACGTCCATCAGATGCGAGATCGGCGCGCCCTGGTAGCCGGCGACATAGCTGACGCCGCATTCGAGCAATGCCTTGGTGATCGCGAGGATGCCTTCGCCGCGAAATTCCTGGCCGGCGCCCAGCTTCAGGTCCTCCACCTCGCGCGCGAAAGAGCGTTCTGCCATGCTCGCCTCCTCGGCCTTGCGGGGAACTCCGGACGACCGAATATAATTTTAGACATCAAACAAAAATGATGTCAATCAAACTTGCGGGTTTGGGCACGGCAAAACATCCTTCGCGAATCTATCTGCAGTTTTGTAGCCTATTTCGCAGGCTTTGTGCACAGCCGGCCGGCTCTGGCACCAGATCGGCTCGCTTGACAGGATATTTTAGCCATGAAACATTATTGGCACGCGTCGCGCTTGGTGGCGTACGCTAAAAGCGGCCTTTGCGGGAGACTGACATGACCCCGGTTTCGCAGTTGCGCGGGCCGTCTCGCGAACATCTCGCGTGGCCGTTCTTCGATTCCCGTCACGGCGAATATGCGGCAGTGCTCGATGCATTTGCAGCCGGTCTTGGCGATACGCACGGCGGCGACGTCGACGGGACTTGCCGTTCGCTGGTTCGTAGCCTTGGCGCTGCAGGATTGCTGGAGGCGTCGGTCGCGGGCGATCGGCCCGATGCGGTGATCGATTCCCGGCTGATCTGTCTGGCCCGGGAGACGCTGGCCTGGCACAGCGGGCTCGCCGATTTCGCCTTTGCGATGCAGGGACTTGGCACCGGGGCGGTGGCAATTGCCGGCTCGCCTGAATTGCGCGCGCTGGTGCTGCCGAAGGCGCGGCGCGGCGACTGGGTCGCGGCCTTTGCCCTGTCGGAGAAGGAAGCCGGTTCCGACGTTGCCGCCATGGCCTGCAGCGCGCGGCGCGAGGGCGACCACTATATCCTGGATGGCGAGAAGACCTGGATTTCCAACGGCGGCATCGCCGACGTGTATACGTTGTTTGCGCGGACCGGCGAGGCGCCGGGTGCGCGGGGCATTTCGGCTTTTGTGGTGCTGCCGGATGATCCCGGGTTCTCGATTGCCGGCCGCATCGACGTGATGGCGCCGCACCCGCTGGCGACGCTGCGTTTCGATTCGTGCCGGATTCCGGCGGCGCGGCTGTTGGGCTCGCCGGGCGAAGGTTTCAAGATCGCGATGCGCACCCTCGATATCTTCCGCGCCTCGGTCGCAGCCGCGGCACTTGGCTTTGCCCGCCGCGCGCTCGATGAGGCGACAGCGCATGCGCGGAGCCGGCGGATGTTCGGCGGCGTGCTGGGCGACCAGCAATTGACGCAGGCGGCGCTTGGCGACATGGCGGCGGGTGTCGACGCCAGTGCGCTTCTCACCTATCGGGCGGCCTGGCGGCGCGACGTGCAGAAAGCTTCCACGACGCGCGAAGCGGCGATGGCGAAGATGGTCGCGACCGAAACCGCGCAAGAAGTGATCGACCGCGCCGTGCAGATGTTCGGCGGCCGCGGCGTGCGCTCCGGCGAGATGGTCGAGCAGCTCTATCGCGAGATACGCGCGTTGCGCATCTATGAAGGCGCGACCGAAGTCCAGAAACTCATTATCGGACGCGACGTCCTGAAAGCCTAGCTGCGGGCGTCCAGTCGCGTCCTGCCACGGGAGTTAAGAAATGTTCGAGTTCTTGCAGCCGCCCGGTTGGGCCAAGCCGAGCGGTTATGCGAACGGCATCGCCGCCCGCGGCAAGATGATCTTCGTCGCAGGCCAGATCGGCTGGAACGAACAATGCAAGTTCGAGTCCGACGATCTGGTGGCTCAGATCGGCCAGACCCTGAAGAACGTCGATGCTGTGGTGCGTGCCGGCGGCGCGGGGCCCGAGCATATCGTGTCGATGACGTGGTTCCTGCTCGATCGTAAAGAATATTCGGCGCGCATCGTCGACGGCCACAAGATGACGCTCGGCGCCAACGATTTTGTGCTGACGCCGAACGGCACCTGGCATGAACACGGCGTCTCCAGCGACGGCACGCCCTGCATCTGGCAGGACGGTCTCGACATCCCGCTGGTCAATACGCTCGAAGCCAATTTCTATGTGGTTCACCCCGATCTGCAGCAGAGCGTCGGCTATCCCGTCGACGACATGACGCACACCTGGGGCAATCCCGGCCTGCGTCCGGCGGGGGCCGAATGGTCCAAGGGATATTCGCCGCTGTTGAAATATGAGTGGGGTCCGACCTACGAGGCGCTGCAGCGCTACGCCAAGGCCACCGACGGTTCGCCGTATGACGGCGTGCTCATGAACTATGTGAACCCGGTGACCGGCGATCCGGTGATGCAGACGATCGGCGCGTCGATGCAGATGCTGCGGCCGGGCGAGAGCACGCGCGCGCATCGTCACACCGGCAGTTTCATCTATCAGGTCGCCAAGGGACGCGGTCACTCCATCATCGATGGCAAGCGCTTCGACTGGAAAGAGCGCGACATCTTCTGTGTTCCGTCCTGGGCCTGGCATGAACATGTGAATGCCTCCGCCAGCGAGGACGCCTGCCTGTTCACCTTCAACGACCTGCCGGTCATGCACGCGCTCGGGCTCTACCGCGAGGAAGCCTTTGGCGACAATGGCGGCCGGCAGCCCCTCGTATCCTAGGAGAGAATCAGTGCGCCTCGTTACCTATCGCAGCACAGTTGAGGCTGCCGCCCGTCTTGGCGCCGTCGTCGGCGATCTGGTCGTCGACGTTGAGAAGGTTGGCCAGCATGTCGGGGCTTCCCTTCCGTCATCGATGCTCGACTTTATCGATCTTGGGCCGCCCGCGCTGGCAGCGCTCAAGAAGATACTGAACGAGGGCAAGGATCATTGGCCCGTCGGCGCCGCATTGCCGCTGGCGAATGTCAGGCTGCTGGCGCCGATCCCGCGTCCGCGCAAGAACATTTTTGGCATCGGCCTCAATTATGTCGAGCACGTCGCGGAGTCGTCCCGCGCCCTCGACACGGCAAAGGACCTGCCCAAGCAGCCCATCATCTTCTCGAAGCCGCCAACCAGCGTGATCGGGCCTGACGAGGCCATCCATCACAACAAGGCGATCACGCAGCAGCTCGACTGGGAAGTCGAGCTTGCCGTCGTGATGGGACGGACCGCACGGCGGGTGTCGGAGGCGGAAGCGCTCGGCTTCGTGTTCGGCTACAGCGTGATGATCGACGTCAGCGCCCGCGACAATCGCCGCGCCGGCCAATGGATCTACTCCAAGGGACAGGACACCTACGCGCCGTTCGGGCCGTGCATCGTCACGGCGGATGAAATCACCGATCCGCACGCGCTCGATCTGTGGCTGACGGTGAACGGCGTCGAGAAGCAGCGCTCCAACACGCGCCACATGCTGTTCAAGGTGCCGCTCCTGATCGCGGACATTTCGGCCGCGATGACGCTGGAGCCGGGAGATATCATCGCGACGGGAACGCCCGAGGGCGTCGGCGCCGGTCGCTCTCCGCAGGAATGGCTGTGGCCGGGCGACGTGGTGGAAGCGGAAGTCACGGGCATCGGCCGGCTGCGTCATCCGGTGGTGGCGATCTGAGAGGCCGGCATGATCTTCGACATGGAGACGCTGGAAGCGCAGAACCGCTACAAGATCCTGACGGCCACGGTGACGCCGCGGCCGATCGCCTGGATCACCACGCTCTCCGCGAGCGGCGTGATCAATGCCGCGCCGTTCAGCTTCTTCAACGTGATGGGCCATGAGCCGCCCACGGTCGCGATCGGTCTTCTAGCGGGCTCGGAACGCTTCAAGGACACGGCGGCGAACATCCTCGATACCGGCGAGTTCGTCGTCAACCTCGTTGGCGAAGCCAACGCCGAGGCCATGAACATCACCTGCATCGATGCACCGCCCGAGATCGACGAACTAACACTGGCTGGGTTGACGCCGGCTGCCTCGCAGTCGGTGCGTCCACCGCGTATCGCGGAATCGCCGGTGTCGTTCGAATGCCGGGTGCTCACGTCGCTGGTGACGGGGCCCCGGCAGACCGCCGTGATCGGCCGCGTGGTCCGCGCCCATGTCGATGATGCGGTGATCCTGGACAAGGAGCGCTGTCACATCGATACGCAGGCGCTGCGCCTGATCGCCCGCATGCACGGCAGCGGCTGGTATGCGCGCTCCACCGACCTGTTCCAGATCGATCGTCCGAGCTGGGTGGCCTGGCAGGAAAAGAACAAAGCGGGGCCCGCGTAGCATTTTCCCTTTCGTGGCAGGATTCACATCGAACCGGCCGGCCAACAAAAAGCGGAGGACATCTTGAAGATTGCAGTGTTGAGTGGGGGCAACGGTTCGTTTGCGGCTGCCGGCGACTTCGCCTTGGCCGGTCACGAAGTCAGGCTGTGGCGGCGAAATCCGGGAGATGTCGAGGCGCATCGCGCGCAGGGCGGCACGATAACGGTCATCGATCGGGCGGGGCGACGTGATATCAGGCTGGCCATGATCACGTCTTCGATCGCGGAAGCGATCGAAGCGGCCGATCTCATCCTGTGTCCAGCGCCGGCCTTCGCGCAGCCCGCAATCGCCCAACTGGCCGCGCCGCATCTGCGCGACGGCCAAGTCGTGTTTCTGCCGCCCGGCACGTTCGGCTCCTACATCTTTGCTCGCGCGGCAAAAGACGCCGGCAACCGCGCGGAGATCGCAACCGCGGAAACTGGAACGCTGCCATGGCTTGCGCGCAAGCAGGGCCCTTATGCGGTGCGTATCTCGGGCAGAGGCGCGCGGCTGCCGACCGGCGTGTTTCCATTGCGCCTTGCCAAGCACGCGCTGGGCGTGATCGAGGCTGCGTTTCCGAACGCCATCGAGCCATGCGGCGATGCGCTGTCGGGCGCGCTGATGAATGCCGGTCCGATCATCCATCCACCGCTGATCACCATGAATGCCGGCCCGATCGAGCATTTCGACAAGTGGGATATCCACAAGGAAGGAACCCAGCCGGCGATTCGCCGCGTGACGGATGCGCTCGATGCCGAACGCATCGCCATCCGCGAGGCGCTTGGCTATGGCGGGCCGCACTTTCCCCTTGCGGATCACTATTCGAAGGATGGCGAACCCTGGATGTATGCGCGCGACGCGCACGACCAGCTTACGGATTCCGGCGATTGGTCCGAGCGCCTCGTTCTTGTCGAGCACCGCTACATGCTGGAGGATTTGCGTCTTGGCCTGTCGTTCCTTGCTTCAGTGGCTGGCCTCGTCGGCGTGCAAACACCGCTGGTTAGGGCGTTCCTGGCGATCGGCGCCGCCATCACCGGCGAAGATTTCGCGGTGACGGGCCGGAGCTTGGCGTCGCTCGGCCTCGGCGATCTCGATCGGGCCGCGTTGCAGACTCTTCTGAACGAGGGTTTTCGATGAAACCAGTTATCGGATGCCTCGGCGCCGGCCGAATGGGCCGCGGGATTGCGGTGGTATTCGCGTTTGCCGGCCATCAGGTTGTCGTCGTCGACTTCAAGGAACGGGAAGCGTCGGCATTTGAGGCGCTGGCAGCCGAGGCCAGGGCGGAGATCCGCTCGACGCTCGAGATCCTATCACGCATCGATCTGCTCCCGCCGGGGCTTGTGCCCACGATTGCCGAACGGATCAGGATCATGCCCCGGCAGGAGGCGGATGCGGTGCTGCCGCGTTGCGACGTCATCTTTGAGGGGGTGCCGGAAATCCTGGGCTTGAAGCAGGCCGCGCTGGCCGAGACCTCGCGGCTGGCGGGCGAAGGCCCGATCATCGCGTCGACCACGTCGACGATACTGGTCGACGATCTCGCGGGATCGATCGAACACCCCGGCCGCTTCCTCAATGCGCATTGGCTCAATCCGGCCTATCTGGTGCCGCTGATCGAATTGTCGCCCGGGAGGCTCACCTCGCCGGAGGTCACGGCGCGGATGAAGACGTTGCTCGAAGGCATCGGCAAGGTGCCGGTCGTCTGCGCGGCGCGGCCGGGCTTCATCGTTCCCAGAATCCAGTCGCTGGCGATGAACGAGGCCGCCCGCATGGTGGAGGAGGGCGTCGCCTCGGCGGAGGATATCGATAAGGCCGTCATTTACGGCTTCGGTTTCCGCTTTGCGGTGCTCGGCCTGCTCGAGTTCATCGACTGGGGCGGCGGCGATATCCTGCATCATGCCAGCCGCTATCTGGTCGAGGCGTTGGGCGACAGCCGCTACGCCGCACCTGACATCATCGCGGCGAATATGCGCGAAGGACGGATCGGCATGAAGACCGGGCAGGGATTCATGAACTACGAAGGCGTCGATCAGGCGGCCTATCGTGAGAAGCGTCTTGCGGCCTTTGCCGCGGCGCTGCGGGCCATGGGGCTGGCGCGCGAACCTGTCGTGTGATGCAGGAGCCGCGCGCCTCGCGTCAGTGGCCGCCCAGATAGGCTGCGATCAGCTTCGGGTCGTGGATCAGCGTGTCCGCCGGACCGGACTGGATGATCTCGCCGGTTTCCAGCACATAGCCGTAATCCGCGGTCTCCAGCGCGGCGCGGGCGTTCTGCTCGACGAGCAGGACCGAGACGCCGAGGCTTCGCAGCGAGGCGATGGTGCGGAAGATTTCGCGGACGATGAGCGGCGCGAGGCCGAGACTGGGTTCGTCGAGCACCAGGAGTTTCGGCTTCGCCATCAGCGCGCGGCCGAGCGCCAGCATCTGCCGCTCGCCGCCCGACAGCGTGCCGGCGGCCTGCTTGCTGCGCTCCTTCAGCCGGGGGAAACGGTCGAACACGTCGTCGAGGCTTTTGCGCGTCGTTGAGCGGTCACGCAGGCTGTAGGTGCCGAGCAAAAGGTTGTCGGCGACCGACATGTCGGCGAACAGTTCGCGCTTCTCGGGCACAAGGCAGAGGCCGCGCTCGACGCGGCCCTCGACATCGATCCGCGCCAGATCAGTGCCTTGGAACACCATCCGCCCCGTGGACTTCAGCAGACCGATGGCGGCCATCAGAAGGGTAGTCTTGCCGGCGCCGTTCGGGCCGATCACGGTCACGATTTGCCCTTCTTCGACCGACAGCGAGACATTGCGCACGGCTTCCACCTTGCCGTAGCCGACCGACACATCCTCGATCGAGAACATCTGCGTCACGCGACACCTCCGAGATAGGCTTCCTGGACGCGGGCGTCGCTGCGGATCGCCGCCGGTTCGCCCTCGCAGAGCTTTGAGCCGAAATCGAGTACGACGATGCGGTCGACCAGCGACATCACGAACTCCATGTCGTGCTCGACCAGAAGGATGGTCAGGTGGTCGGCGCGCAGCGACCGCAGCAGTTCGGCAAGCTTGAGCTTTTCCTGGCGGCGCAGGCCGGCCGCCGGCTCGTCGAGCACGAGCAGCGTTGGATCGGCTGCGAGCGCGCGGGCAATTTCGAGCACGCGCTGATTGCCGAGCGGCAAATTGCCGGCGAGCTCGAACGGCTTGTCGCCGAGCCCGACCCGTTCGAGCTGCCGCAGCGCTTCGTAGCGTGCACTGGCCTCTTCCGCCTGGTTGAGGCGCAGGGCGCCGGCGAAGAGGCCCGTCCGGGTGCGCGAATAGGTGCCGAGCAGCACGTTGTCGAGCAGCGTCATGCGCGGGCGCAGCTTGACGTGCTGGAAGGTGCGGGAGATTCCGGCGCGGGCGATGTGAAACTGTTGGTCGCGGGTGATCGAGCGGCCCGCGAACGCGATCTCGCCGCTGTTGGCGCGCAGCGCTCCCGTGAGCAGGTTGAACATCGTGGTCTTGCCCGCGCCGTTCGGCCCGATCAGGCCTAGAATTTCGCCGGACTTCACGTCGAAGCTGACATTGTTGACGGCGACGAGACCGCCAAATCGCCGCTGCGCGCCGCTGACCTTGAGAAGCAGCGTGCCGGGCGCCGGCTGCTCGCGGCGCGGCAATGGCGTCGCCGCTTGCGGACGGGACTGTTTCAGGTCCGGCAGAAAACCTGCGAGGAACGGGACGATGCCCTGCCGGGCGCGTTGGAGGAACAGGATGAACAGCGCCGAGAACGCCACGATCTCGAGCTGGCCGGAGGCGCCCTTGGCGATCAGCGGCAGATAGTCCTGCACGCTGTTCTTCAGCAGCGTGACGATTGCCGCACCCACCACGCCGCCCAGAATGCTGCCGGCGCCGCCGACCATCGCCATCATCAGATATTCGATGCCCATGGCTGCGTCGAACGGTCCGGGGCTGACGAAACGGCCGAGATGGGCATAAAGCCATCCGGACAGCGCGCCAAGGAACGCGGCGATGACGAACGTCACCAGCTTGATCTGGAATGCGCTGATCCCGAGGCTTTCGACCAGCGTATTTCCGCCGCGGAGCGCGCGCATGGCGCGGCCGATGCGGGAGTCGAGCAGATTGTAGCAGACGAAAAGAACCGCCACGACGATCGCCCAGATCAGGAAATAGATCTGCCGGCTCTCGACCAGCGCGACCGGGCCGATCGAGATCGGCGGAATGCCCGAGATGCCGTTATGTTGACCGAGGCCATCGATGTTGCCGAACAGGAACGCAATCGCCAGTCCCCAGGCGACCGTGCTCAATGACAGGAAGTGGCCGCCCAGACGCAACGTCACGAAGCCCAGGATCGCGGCGATGCTGCAGGTCAGGACGACGGCCAGCACAAGCCCGAGCCAGGGCGAATAGCCGTTCACCGCCGTGACCCAGGCGGTTGAGTAGGCTGCGACGCCGACGAAGGCCGCCTGGCCGAACGAGACAATGCCGCCGACCCCGGTCAGCAGCGCGAGCCCGATTGCGGCAAGCGAGTAGATGCCGATGTAGTTCAGCAAGGTGATGCTGAACGGATTGAGCACGAAGGGCGCCGCCACGAGGCAGGCGATCGCCGCGGCAATGATGAGACGGATCTGCTGCAGTGTCATTCCTCGACTTCCTCTTCGGAATGCTGCGAGACGAACGAGCGCCAGAGCAGGACGGGGATCAGCAGCGAGAAGACGATGACGTCCTTCAAGGTGCTGCTCTGGAACGAAGCGAAGCTCTCGATAATGCCGACGCCGAACGCGCCGAGCGCCGCGCCCGGATAGCTGGCCATGCCGCCGACGATGGCGCCGACAAAGGCTTTCAGGCCGAGCAGGAATCCGGAGTCGTAGAAGATGGTGTTCACCGGCGCGATCAGGATGCCGGAGACGCCGGCCATCAGCGATCCCAGGAGATAGGCGATGGTCCCGGCGCGCGCCGGGCGGATTCCCATCAGCCGGGCGCCGGTCCGGTTCAGCGCGGTCGCGCGCAACGCCTTGCCGATCAGTGTGAAGTCGAAGAACAGAAACAGCAGGCCGCTGAACACCAGCGCGGCGGTGAGGATCAGTACCGTCTGTCCGGAAACGTGAACGCCGGCGATCTCCATCGCCATCGACGTCAACGGCTCGGTCCTGACGCCTTCGGGGCCGAAGAACAGCAAGCCAAGTCCGACCAGCGCGAAGTGAAGCGCGACCGAGACCGTCAGCAGCAGCAGAACCGAGGCGTCCGCGATCGGGCGGAACACGATCCGGTCCAGCAGCGGCGAGATCGGCATGATCAACAGCAGCGCCAGCACGATCCGGACCGGCATCGGCGGATTGAAGCGCATCGTCAGCCAGACGATCCCGACGACAATCAAGGGCAGTACGAGATAGCCGAGGACGGCCTTCGGCACCGCGCGAAACTCGCCGGCGCGCGCCAGCGAGACGACCTCCATCACGCAGGCCATGCACGCCAGCACGACAACCAGCCCGACCGTTCCGGGAAGCTGCCTGGCATCGAGCGCCGCCAGTGTCAGCGCCGTGAAGGCTGCGATGTCGCCGAACGGAATGAAGATCACCCGCGTTACGGTGAAGATCAGCACGGTTCCGATCGCCACCAGGGCGTAGACCGCCCCGGTGGCTATTCCGTCGATCGCAAGGATCGCTGCGATGTCTGCCGTCATGCTGTCGGCCGTCCTTCCGTGTTACGCCTTAGGCTTCGCTCAGGGCTGGTAGGTCCAGGCGCCGTTGACCAGGCGGACGATCACCAGCGCGCGCTCGTCCACGCCGTGGTAGGCGCCGGCCTTGAAGTTGTAGACCGCATGCACGCCCGAGAGCTCCTTGGTGTTGAGGATCTCGTCGCGCATGGCCTTGCGGAATTCGACGGTGCCGGGTTTGGCGGTCTTCAGCGCGCGAGCGGCGGCGGTCGTGAAGATCATCCAGCCGTCGAAGGAATAGGCCGAGAATCCGTCCGTGGTCGGGACGTTGTTGGCCTTCAGGAAGGCGGCGCGGAATTCGAGCGCAAGCTTCTTGGCGAAATGGCTGTCGGGAAGCTGCTCGGCCACGATGACCGGGCCGGCCGAGACCTGAATGCCTTCCGCGGATTTGCCGCCGACGCGCACGAAGTCGGGATTGACCAGCGCGACCGTACCGTAGGTCTTGCCCTTGAAGCCACGCTCGCCGAGCGCCAGCAGCGGCAGCGCGCCCTGTGTACCCGATCCGCCGATCAGCACGGCATCCGGACGCACCGCGAGAACTTTAAGGATCTGGCCCGTGACTGACGTATCGACGCGCGCGTAGCGCTCATTGGTCAGCACCTTGATGCCGTCCTCGGCTTCGACAGCCTTGGCGCCGTTGTAGACGAGATCGCCCCAGGCATCGGAGAAGCCGATATAGCCGATATTCTTCATGGCATCGCGCTTCATGCGATCGGCGACGACCTTGACCAGCAGCGAGGCGGGCTGCGGAACGGAGATGCCCCACTGGTCGGCCGGGTTGGGCTGTCCGATCACCGGGGAGACGGCGATCATCGGCACCTTCAGTTCGGTCGCGACCGCCATCATCGCGATGGTCGAAGGTGCCGTTGCGGTGCCGATCAGGAGATCGACCTTTTCTTCCTCAATGAGCTTGCGCGCGTTGCGGGTCGCGGCAGAGGGATCGGAGCCGTCATCGAGCTGGATCAGCTTGATCTTCTCGCCGTTGACCTCGCTCTTGTATTCCATGGCCGCCTGGATGCCGCGCCCATACGGGATTCCGATCGAGGCGCCGGGTCCACTGAGCGACGTCACGAATCCGATCGTGATATCGGCCTGTGCGGTCGAGGCCGCGACGAGGCCGCCGATGAGTGCAGTCAAACTCAACATCTTGCGCATTGCATTCCCCTTGGTTGAAAACAGCCGCGACCTGAGCGAGATGTCAGCATGGATCGAGGTCGGACCAGCACGATCGATGCCGCAGTTGTCGTCGAAGCCCGGCGCAGGCATGATCCCCGCGTCGGCATGGGAGTTATGAAATGAGCGTCACTAGAGCCGGTTCCAATGTCGAGCGCCGCTTCGTCACGACGCCTCTCGGTCGCATTCACGTCGCCATGGCGGGAACCGGTTTTCCTGTTCTCCTGCTGCATCAGACGCCGCGCTCGTGGGACGAGTATCGCGATGTGCTGCCGCTGCTCGGCCGCGATTTCCGCGCGATCGCGATGGACACGCTCGGCTTCGGGGATTCCGCTTCGCCTGCCGGCGACCCGTCGATTGAGCTGTGGGCCGAGGGCGCGTTCGCGCTGCTCGATGCGCTGGAAGAACCGCGCGCCGCGATCGTCGGCCATCATACCGGCGCGGTGATCGCGGTCGAAATGGCTGCCTCTGTGCCCGCGCGCGTCAGCGCCCTGGTGCTCTCGGCGTGTCCTTTCGTCGATGCGGCGCGCCGGGCCAAACACCACGGCACGCGCGTCATCGACGATGTGGAAGCACGTACCGACGGCGCCCATCTCACTGAGCTCTGGGCGCGCCGGCAACCGTTCTACCCCGCTGATGATATCGATCTGCTGCAGCGCTTCATGGTCGACGCCCTGCGGGCCGGCGAGATGGCGGCGGAAGGCCACCGGGTGGTGAATCGCTATCGGATGGAAGACCGTCTGGGGCAGATCCACTGTCCCACGCTGGTCATTGCTCCGACGGGCGATCCGCACGTTCATCCGGTGGCTCCGAAGGTCGCTGGAGCTATCGAAGGCAGCATCTTGCGCGAGCTCTCAGGAGGCATGGTGCCGCTTCCCGATCAGATGC
Source organism: Bradyrhizobium algeriense (assembly GCF_003062295.1). Classification (GTDB taxonomy): domain Bacteria; phylum Pseudomonadota; class Alphaproteobacteria; order Rhizobiales; family Xanthobacteraceae; genus Bradyrhizobium; species Bradyrhizobium algeriense. Next base: position 69,079 of record NZ_PYCN01000020.1, read on the forward strand.
CGGAGGCTTTCGCCGGCCTCGTCCGCGATTTCGTTGCCGCTCAGAGATCCGGAAACTAAAACGCCCCGCTCGACCGCGGCGAATGGGAATTCGCCCGCAGCGCCTGCTGTTCCGAGGTTGATGATCTCAGCCACGAGTGATGAGCCTTTATCAACGCAACTACCAATGCAACATACGCCCGCCCAAGCGCCGCTGCCTGCCAATTGTTTAAAGCCTAAAGTATTTCTTGGCCGAAGGTCAATACGCCAGATTCGTGCCTCGCGGAAAAAGTTTGCGGCGGCGCGTGCGGGCGCGAAGGCTGAATTCACCTGTGCAAAAGGGTGAGGCGCTACCTGCCTGTCCTTTCGGCACTCGATCTTGACGCGCGCGGAGAGCATCGGCACGCGGTTCAATTGACGCCAAAATTATTTTGTGGTTGAAATATTTCGGTCGATCGAATGGCGCCACGCTCCGGCAGGCATTCGCAGCGACCGGCATGTGCGTGTCGTCAGCCCACTCAGGTTGCGGAGGTTCGAGGACCGGCACGCGCGCCCGTGAACAGGATATCCGCTGTGCGCATCTTCTGGCAGAGCTTCGTCGACCAGGCTACGAGCGCGCCCTACATGGCGCGGCTTGCGGCCTATCTGAACGATATCGCGGCGCCCGGCACCAGCGTCCATGTCGAGGGCATCACGCCCGCCGATCGCGACTTCGGCCGCCTGAGCGAATTTCGTTGCGCGATCCAGGCGGTTGACAACGGGCTCTCGGCGCAGGAGGACGGTTTCGACGCCTATGTCATGGGCCACTTCCAGGATCCGGGATTGTACGAGCTGCGCTCCGCACTGACGATTCCAGTGGTCGGGACGGGGGAGGCGACGCTGCTCGCGGCCTCGCAGCTTGGGCGGCGGCTCGGCCTTGTCACGCTCGATGCAGCGTTCGAGGTCTGGCATTACGAGCAGGCAGATCGCTACGGGCTTTCCGGCCGCGTGGTGCATGTCACCGGGATGGGTTGCCGTCCGGAGGATTTCAGCGCGGCGTTCGCTGGCGACGCGGCGGCAAGGGCGCGCATGCTGGCCGACTTCGCGGCCTGCGCGCAGCCGCTGGTCGATCGCGGCGCCGATGTCATCATTCCGGCCGGCGTGTTGCCCGGCCTCCTGATTGCGAGCGAGCATGGCTTCAAGATCGGTCATGCGCCCGTGGTGAACTGCGCAGCGGTTGCGCTCAAGAGCGCCGAGATGTGGGTGCAGTTGCAGCGCCTCAACGGCACCGAGCCGAGCCGCGGTCCGAGCTTCGCGCTGGCCAATGATCGCGCCCGCCAGGATTTCCGCGCCACCGTAGCGCGCTCGCAGGCCGACAAACCAAAGACCTCTTGAGGACAAGACATGCTGCAGCCAGACAAGATTCTGTATGAAGCCGAAGTAACCGCGACCGGCGGGCGCGACGGTAAGGCCGCGAGCGAGGACGGTCTTTTGTCGGTGTCGCTGTCGCTACCGAAATCACTGGGCGGCCCGGGCGGACCGGGAACCAATCCGGAGCAGCTTTTCGCCGCCGGTTATGCCGCGTGCTTCCTCGGCGCGGTAAAACTCGTCGCGCGCACGCGCAAGATCACGCCGTCGGCGGAACCGACCGTTACCGCCAAGGTCGGCATGGGGCCGGTCGCGGTCGGCTACGCGCTCACCGTTGAGCTCAAGGTACTGTTGCCCGGGCTGGAGAAATCCGTCGCCGAGGAAGTCGTTGCCGGCGCCCACGAGCGCTGCCCTTATTCCAACGCAACGCGCGGCAATATCGACGTCAAGCTGACCGTACTCTGAGCGGCTCACAGGAACCCGGCAGTCCGATGCAGAACTCCATCCGAACACCTTATGATCGGGTCGTGATGGCGGTTCCGGTAACGATTCCCTATACGCGCTACTCGATCGAGAGCGCGCAATGGTGGATCGGCCGCGCGCTGAAATCGCTGGTCGATGGGGCCGGGATCACGCCGCGCGACATCGACGGCTTCTGTGTTTCGAGTTTCACGGCGGGGCTCGATAGCGGGATCAGCCTCACCCAGCACTTCGGACTGTGCGTGCGATGGATCGACACCATTCCGCTCGGGGGCGCGAGCGCGATTGCTGCGCTCCGGAAAGCCGCGCGGGCAGTGCAGGCGGGTGACGCCCGCATCGTGGCGTGCGTGGCGGGTGATACCAACCACGTCGACTCCTTCCGCTACACGCTGGAGAATTTCTCGCGCTTCAATCAGGATGCCGTCTATCCCTATGGCGCAGGTGGCGCCAATGCGAGCTTTGCGCTGATCGCACGCAACTACATGCGGACGTTCGGCGCGCGGCGCGAGGATTTCGGCAAGATCGCGGTGGCCCAGCGCAGCAACGCGCTTCGCAATCCCCATGCCCTGATGAAAGCGCCGCTGACGATCGAGCAATACATGTCGGCGCGGCCGATCGCCGACCCGATCCATTTGTTCGACTGCGTGATGCCGTGCGCGGGCGCGGAGGCCTTCCTGGTGATGAGCGAGGACGTCGCCGCATCCCTGAACCTGCCCGCAGCCAAAATTCTCTCTACGATCGAGCGTCACAATGCGTTCAGCGACGATCCCGTTCAGGTGCGCGGTGGATGGGCGATGGACGTCGACGAGCTCTACGCGATGGCCGGTGTCAAGCCTGATGATCTCGACTTCGTCCAGACCTATGACGATTACCCCGTCATTTCGATGATGCAGTTCGAGGACCTCGGCTTCTGTCGCAAGGGTGAAGGGCCTGATTTCGTGCGGCAGCATGACCTTACGATCGACGGCAGCTTCCCGCACAATACCTCCGGCGGCCAGCTCTCGGTCGGGCAGGCCGGCGCGGGCGGCGCCTATCTCGGGGTGGTCGAGGCATTGCGGCAGGTGCTCGGGCAGGCCGGTCCGACGCAGGTTAGGGATGCGCGCATCGGGTTGGCGTCAGGCTTTGGAATGATCAACTATGATCGCGGCCTCGCCTCGGGCGCGGCGATCCTCGCGGGACCAGGCTCATGATCGAACCGATCGTAAAACCGCGCCGGAAGAATCCGCTGTTGCGGACGCGGTTGCCGACGTCGCCGCCGCGCGCGCGCAGCCGCGCGTCGCACGGCTTTACGCGGGCCGCTGCCGAAGGCCGTTTCATGCTACAGCGCTGCGGCGGTTGCGGGGCGTTCTGCTATCCGGCGCGTGATGCGTGCCCCGCGTGCCTTTCCGCCGATCTTATTTTCACGGACGCGCCGCGGCGCGGCACGCTCTTGAGCGAAACCACGCTGCACGTCCCGGCCGATGTGCACTTCCGCGAGCGCGCGCCATGGCGCGTCGGCCTGGTTGCGATGGAATGCGGACCGAAACTGGTGACGCACCTGCATGCCGATTGCGAAGAGGGGCAGCCGGTCGTGATGTCGTTTCAATTGGACAAGAGCGGGCAGGCAGTGGCCTTCGCGCACCCCGAACGTGAGACCCCCAACATGACGGATGACAGGCAGTGGCGTGAAATGACCGCCGATCCGAAATTCCGGCGCGTTCTGGTGACGAACGGGCGGAGCATCGTCGGTCAGGAAGTGGTGGCCGGGCTGAAGGCTGCCGGCGCATCGATCGTATTCGTCGGCGTCGCCGAGCCGTGGAAGCCGTTCCGCGGCGAGGATGCGCTGCGCGCGCTCGAGGGCGTCGAGATCGTGCCGCTCGATATCGGCGACGAGAAGTCCGTCGCGGATCTCGCGGCTGATATCGGCGGCAAGGTCGATATCCTCATCAACACTTCCGAGCATATCCGCGCCGGCGGGTTGCTCGATCGTCAGGGCACCAGCATCGTGCGCGACGAGATCGACCAGAGCTATCTCGGCTTCGTGCATCTGGCGCAGGCGTTTGGGCCGGCGATGCGGATGCGTGGTTCTGACGGCGTCAATAGTGCGGCCGCCTGGGTCAATATCCTGTCAGTCTATGCGCTCGCGAACTGGCCGGTGTTCGGTGCGTATTCTGCGTCGCAGGCAGCTTGTCTCTCATTGTCGCACTGCCTGCGGGCGGAGCTTCGCCCGGGCGGCGTCAAGGTAGTCAACGTGTTCACGGGGCCGCTCGATATCGAATGGTTCCAGACGGTGCCGCCGCCGAAGGTGGCGCCTCGCGCGGTTGCGACCGCGATCGTGTCGGCGCTCAAGCGCGGACTGGAAGACGTGTTCGTGGGTGATGTCGCCGAGGACATTCGCCAGCGCCTTGCGGCCAACCCCAAGGCGGTCGAACGTGAGCTCGGGGCGTAGGCGGGTATGCTAAAAACGGGAGAAGCGCAATGGACAGCAATGGTCTCATGCAATTTGCCGGCGCGGTCGCATCCGGCGCGGTGCGCGTCGTCGATCTGACCTTCACGCTCAGCCCGGACTTCCCCGTCATCGTGCTGCCGCCGGAATTCGGCCAGGCCGCGCCTGTGCGCATCCAGCAGATTTCGCGCTACGACGCGAGCGGTCCTGCCTGGTACTGGAACAACCTGACCTTCGGCGAGCACACCGGTACGCATTTCGATGCGCCGATCCATTGGTTCACCGGCAAGGATCTGCCGAACAACGCAGTCGACACGCTCCCGGTGCGCGACATGATCGCGCCGGCCTGCGTGATCGATTGCTCGGCGCAAGCCGCAAAGGATGCGGATTTCCTTTTGACGATTCCGGTCATTGAGGCTTGGGAAAAAAGCCACGGGCGGATTCCGGAACGGCACTGGGTGCTGCTGCGCACCGACTGGTCGAAGAAGGGCTGGCGCGACTACGCTAATTTGAAGGACGACGGCGCGCACACGCCCGGACCGGATGCCGCCGTGATGCGCTGGCTGGTCGAGGAGCGCGGCATCATCGGCCTTGGCACCGAGACGATTGGGACCGATGCCGGCCAGGCCGGTCATCTCGAGCCGCCCTATCCGGCACACCATTTTCTTCACGGTGGCGGGCGTTACGGCCTGCAATGCCTGTGCAATCTCGATCAGCTCCCGCCGACCGGCGCGGTGATCGTGGCCGCGCCGCTCAAGATCCAGAACGGCTCCGGCAGTCCGCTGCGCGTGCTTGCGCTGGTACCAGGGCAGGGTTGAGCCCATTCGTCCACATCGAGTGACATCATGAAAAACAACAAGACTCTGTTGATCAGCGCCGCGCTCCTGCTCGGCGCGATCGCGCCGGCGCGTGCCGAAATCCTCGTCGGTTTCGTTACCGGCCTTAGCGGGCCGGTGTCCTCGATCGGCGTGCCGAACGCCAAGGGGCTAGCGGCCGGACAGGCCTATGTCGGCGAGGTCGATGGCGAGAAAGTCCGCGTCATCCAGCTCGACGACGGCTCGGACCCGGCTGCGTCGACGCGCAACGCCCGCAAGCTGGTCGAGCAGGAAAAGGTCGACTTCCTGATCGGCACGTCAGGTGCACCGCAGACGCTGGCGATGGCCACCGCGGCGATCGAGATGAAGGTTCCGATGGTCGCGGTCTCGCCGATCGCGCCGGTGCCGGCCGGGGAGGGCGGACCGTGGGTGGTGCAAACACCGCAGCCGACGCCGCTTCTCGTTCAGGGCATCGTCGACCACATGAAGAGCCGCAACGTGAAGACGGTGGCTTTCATCGGTTTCTCCGACGCTTTTGGCGACCTGATGTACAACTCGCTGCTGCAAGCCGCTGAGAAGGCCGACATCAAGGTGATCGCGAACGAACGCTATGCGCGTTCCGACAACTCGGTCACCGCGCAGGTGCTGCGTGCGGTTTCCTTGCGCCCCGATGCGATCATGCTGGGCGGTACCGGAACGCCCGGTGCGCTGCCCGTGATCGCGCTGGCCGAGCGCGGCTACAAGGGCCCGCTCTACGGCAATCACGGCATGATCAGCGCGGACTTCCTGCGGCTTGCCGGCAAATCCGCCGAGGGCATCATCTGCCCGACCGGGCCGGTGACAGCGGGCGAACAGCTTCCCGAGAGCAATCCGATCCGCAAGGTCGTCCTCGCATTCCGTGCGGCCTATGAGAAGGCCAATGGCGAGGCACCGGCCGATGCATTCTCGCCCTATGCCTTCGATGGCTGGCTGGTGTTCATGGATGCCGCCAAACGCGCAAAGGCGACGGGTGCTGTGGCCGGGACGCCGGCTTTCCGCAACGCGCTGCGCGAGGCGCTGTTCACGACCAAGGACGTCGTCGGCGCGCACGGCATCTACAGCTACACGCCGGCCGACCGCCACGGCGTCGACAGCCGTGCGCGGATCCTGGTCCAGATCGAAAACGGGAAGTACAAGCTGCTGCCGTAACAGCAGCAGCCCGCGGCTCAGGCGTGGCGCAGCTTCGCCTTCAGCGCGCGCATGTCGATCGCGCGGTTGGCGCTGACGGCGGCAGCCGCGAGCGTCTTGATCTCACCCCGGGCGAGCTTGCGCGTCGATGACAGCGGTAGTTCGTCGACGATGGCGACGTAACCGGGCACCTTGTGATAGGCGAGACGCTCGGCGCAGGTCTTGACGATCGAGGCCGCGAGCGCGTCGGCGTCGTCAATCTTTTCATTCGGCACGACGAACGCAAAGACCTCCTCGCCGCGGATGTCGTCGGGTACGGGCGTCACCGCGCAGCCGCCGATGCGCGTATCCATGTACAGCGCGCTTTCGACCTCAAGCACGCCGATGTTCTCGCCGCTGCGCCGCACGATGGTCTTCTTGCGATCGAAGAAATACATCAGCCCGTCTTCGTCGGCGAAGACGAGGTCTCCGGTATGGAACCAGCCGTCCTGCCACGCCGCTTCGGTGGCTTCCTCGTCCTTTAGATAGCCGCTGAAGAATCCGGCCCTGATATCGTCGCCCTTGGCGCGGACCAGCAATTCGCCGGGTTTCCCAAGCGCGACATCGCCGCCCTGATCGTCAACAAGGCGATATTCCATGCCTTCAGATGGCCGGCCGACGCAGCGCGCGCCAAAGCCTGCCGGTTCGCGCGACGTGGTCGTGGCCGCCGCGCCCCCGGTCTCGGTCATCGCCCAGGCCTCGACGATCGGGATGCGATAGCGCTCCTCGAAGGTGGCGCGGTGGCGGACATCGACGCCGGGCGCGAAGGCGAAACGCACGCGGTGCTGACGCTCCACTTCGGTCACCGGCAGTTGCAGCAGAATGGCGGGGATGACGCCGAGACAATGCACGACGGTTGCGCCGCTATCGGCCACGCATTGCCACCATCGGTTGGCGTGAAATCGGTCGAGCGGCACCACGGCACCACCGAGCACTATCATGCCGACGGCGCTGCAGCCGAGCGCGTTCATGTGAAACATCGGCAGCGGCGTCAGGTTGATCTCGCGGTCCGGCTGCAGCTCGGCGACGCCGCCCTGTGCGAGGTACCAGTCGGCGACCTGCAGGAAATAGCGGTTCGAGAGCATGCAGCCCTTGGGTTTGCCAGTGCTGCCTGAAGTAAACAGCAGCGCGCATTCGGCGTTGAACTCGGCATTCTGCGCGACGACGTCCGTCTGGCATGGGGGAATGCGGCTGTCGGTATCGATCAGGCGGGCGCGCCCGAGTGCCGCCCCCTTCGTCACCAGCATGCGATCCGGCGTCGCCACCAGCAGGTCGGCCTGCGACAGTTCGAGTTGAAAGGACAATTCGTTAGGCCGGACGTCCGGGTTGATCGGAACGATCGAAACCCCGAGCGCATTGAGAGCGAGCCAATGCAGGAAGAAGACCGGGCGATTTTCAAGCAGCAAGGCAATCCGCGCCCCGCGTCCGTAGCCGGCAGCCGCGTATTCGGCGCGCAGCCGATCTACTTCGGTCTTGAACGCGCCGTATTCGATCTTGAATCCTTCCGGCGCGTAGGGCAGTCCCGCGCTTGCAGGCGCCAGCAGGAATGGCGCGTCCGGCCGCCTTGCGGCCGTGGCCGCGAAGGCATCGGATGGCGATCGATACGTGTCGAGGCTCATTGCGGATGTGGCTCCTGTTCGTGCCTCCAGCCGCCGAAACGGATGGCCGCCGGAACCCGCGCGCAGCCCCTTGCTGCGGCGGCAGCTTTCGTGAATACTTTAAGCCTAAACTATCTCGTCGGCCAAGAGCGATCTATCGCAGACCAGCCCGGCGAAACCCTTGGGAGGCGCGTGTGCAGGCAGGTGAGAGCAGCGCGGCCAGGCAGCGGCAGGGTACGCCGATCTGGTCGCAGGCGGTCGAGCGCTTCCCGCCGGTGGACCGGGTTCTCTCGACCATCCTGACGCGGCAGGCCGCGCAATACCGCGACCGCACGCTGTTTGTCTTCGGCGAAACGCGATGGAGCTATGCCGAGACGGCTGCGATCGCCGCCGCATCCGCGGCCCGCCTGATGCGCGCCGGAATTCAGGCCGGCGACCGTGTCGCGCTGATGTGCTCGAATCGGCCGGAATTTCTGGAAGTCTATCTTGGCTGTGCCTGGATGGGCGCCGTGACCGTGCCGATCAACACCGCGTTACGTGGCATTCAGCTCAGCCACATCCTGCGCAACTCCACGCCGAAATTGCTGGTGATCGAGTCTGGCTTTATGCCGGCCATCGAAACGCTGGAAAGCGACGTGGCGCTGCCGGATATTATCTGGACGATCGGAGAAGGCGCCGCGCTTCCGGTCATATCAGGATCGATCAGGCCGCTGCCCGCGCTCGGCGAGGGGGCATCGCCCGCGCCGGTGCGGCCGGACGACACGGTCGCGATCCTCTATACGTCGGGTACCACGGGGCCTTCAAAAGGCGTCTGCTGCCCGCAGGCACAGATGTTTTGGTGGGGCGTCTACTCGGCGCGCGCGCTCGACGTCCGCGAGGGCGACGTGCTGTTCACGACGCTGCCGCTGTTCCACACCAATGCGCTGAATGCGTTCTATCAGGCGCTGCTGAACGGCTGCACCTACGCGCTGGAGCCGAAATTCTCCGCCTCCGGTTTCTGGGCCGCGGCGCGACGGCATCAGGCAACCGTCGGCTATCTCCTCGGCGCGATGGCCGTGATGCTGCTGGCGCAACCGAAATCCGCGGCCGACACCGCGCATTTCCTGCGGGTCGCACTCGGCGGCGGCGTCCCCGGTCAGTTTCACGGTCCGTTTCTCGAACGTTTTGGCGTGCCGCTGCTCGACGGCTACGGCTCGACCGAAACGAATTTCGTGTTCGCGGGCACGATCCCGTCCGATCGCCCCGGCACGATGGGCCATCTTGTCGAGGGCGTGGAGGCCTGCATCGTCGATCCCGACGACGCGCCTCTCCCTGACGGTGAGGCCGGCGAACTGCTGCTGCGCTCGCGCGAGCCGCTGGCCTTCGCGACGGGTTATTTCGAAATGCCGGACAAGACGGCCGAAGCGTGGCGAAATCTCTGGTTTCACACCGGCGATCGCGTCGTGCGCGATGCGGATGGCCATTACCGCTTCGTCGACCGGATGAAGGATTCCATCCGCCGGCGCGGCGAAAATGTTTCATCCTGGGAGGTCGAACAGGTGCTGCTGAAGCATCCGGCGATCGCTGCCTGCGCCGTCTATCCGCTGCCATCCGAACTCGGCGAGGACGAGGTTGCGGCGGCCGTTCAGCTCGAACCCGGTCATGCGCTGGAGCCGATCGATGTCGTCAGGTACTGCGAGGGTAAGATTGCCTATTTCGCCGTTCCGCGGTTTGTCCGGATCGTCGCCGAAATGCCGCTCACTGAAAACGGCAAGATCCGAAAGGTCACGCTGCGCGAGGCCGGGAGGACTCCCGATACGTGGGACCGCGATGCCGCAGGATACAAGCTGCGCCGCTAGCCTCGCGGCGCGCGCGATCAAGCGCGGGCCTGCTCCGTCGCGCGCTTCACGGCGTTCTTCAGGTCGTCGAGTTCCTTGACCAATCCGTCGAGCCTTCCTTTCGGAACCTCGGCCAACAGCGAAGCCAGCCAGAGGCCGTGCTTCTTCGCCATCCGCCTGAACGCCTTCCTGCCCGCGGACGTCATGCAGACGATCTGCACGCGGCGGTCGAGCGGCGACGGCGACCGCGTGATGAAGCCGTCTTCGACCAGGCGATCCACGATCGGGGTCAGATTCCCGGCCGTGACCATCAACCGCTTTGGCAACTCGCCCAGCACCAGCCCGACAGGCTCGCGATCGAGCTGCGCCAGCACGTCAAAGCGCGGCATCGTGAAGTCGAACTCTTCGCGGAACTGACGGCGAAGCTCGGCGCCGATCAAGGACGTACAGGCAAGCAGGCGAAGCCATACCCTGACCTGGGCGCGGTTGTCCGTGTCGTCCTCGGCCATGTTCTCTTCGTCGATCAGCGCGATCTCCTTGCCGGCCATCAACCCATGCCTCCCGACGTTCCCTGTGCAGCCGAGCGGATCGGCGCAAAGGCTCTGAAATGAACGTGTAAATCCTTTGGGACCAAATCAAGTGCCCGGTCCGAACGATCCCGCTCCCGGTTCGGTTGCCTGCAGCACCCACGACCGTAGTAGAGGATATCGTGGCGAAGCAAGCGGGGCGGGCCTGCGCCACGCAGGAAACCGCTTAAATTTCTGAAAAAGGCGCCTGCGCGCCTCGACACGGAATCGCCGATTGAGGGGCGTGGCACGGCGTCTGGAGACTTCAATGCTCGACTCTGCACACCGGCCCGGCTATAAAAAAATGCTTTAGACCTAAACTAAATGAGCCCGGCGCATGGCCCGTTTTGAATCCCTGACACTCTCCGAGTTGCCGAGCGGCGTCTGGCGCACGCGCCTGCGGGTACGCTTCGGCTCGTGCGATCCGGCCGGAATCGTCTACACGCCGGAATATCTCAATTTGTTCAACGGCGTGATCGAGGACTGGTACGGCGATGCGCTGGGACTGCCCTATCATGAACTGGTCGGAACACGGCGGACCGGCCTCGGCTATGCGCACGTCTCGGCGGATTTCGCCAAGCCCAGCAGCATGGGCGACGTGCTCGACGTCGCCGTCATCGTGCGCGACATCGGACGCACCTCGATGAAGCTCACGGTTCACGCGTTCAAGGATGGCACCGAGTGCGTCCGCGCCACCTTCGTAACCGTGACGACCTCGCTGGTGGACCACAAATCGATTGCGTTGCCGGATGACATGCGTCTCGCGTTGAAGAATTACCAGGCGCGTTGCGAGGAGCCGGCCAGCCCTGCCTCAACAAGCCTCAGACACGGACCGAGCAGCCTGCCGGCGTGATGGCCGCTATCAGGCTGGAGCGAGCCCATTGCTGCGAAGTCTTTTCCGGCATCGTTTGACCGCCATTAGCCGATCCCACGCGATATTGTTTGCCAATCGCCAGTGTCCGTCGTGCTTAAACGCCGAAATTGACCGCAAGCGGCCGGCAACTCGTCGATCTTGGATTTTTGCGATCACTTCCCATCTGTTTGTAGACAGGAAGTACTTGAGCTCTACATTGTCTTGTGTCTCCGTCCCGAAGGACCTCCACAATGCGCGTGTTGGCTTGTACGATTCTGACGATCGGACCGATGCTGGTCGCCGCGCCTGCACACGCCCAGACCTATGATCCAAACTTCCCGGTCTGCCTGCAAACCTACGCCATTGGCGGCGGCAGTATCGACTGCAGCTTTACGTCGCTGGCGCAGTGTGCCGGGTCCGCATCGGGCCGCGCGGCGCAGTGCCTGAACAATCCGTATTTCGCACATGGCGACAGGAAACCGCCTCGGCAACGCGGCGTTTACTAGGGCGGCAGCACGCGCTGGAGGCGCCATGCTCAACTTTGCCCACGTCATCGCTTCTACGTATAGTCAGGCGAAACCACCCATTCCGTGAGGTCTCGTGACTGCTCCCAATCCCGCTGCCGGCAAACCGGTCGATCCCGCCTCCCTTGTCAACGTGTCGCAGTTGGTAACGGCCTATTTCACGTCGAAACCGGATCCCTCCGATCCTGCCCAGCGCGTCGCCTTCGGAACCTCGGGGCATCGCGGGACTTCGCTGAAGAACTCGTTCAACGAAAACCATATCCTGGCGACGACGCAGGCGATCTGCGACCACCGCCGCGAAACCGGGCTCACCGGTCCGCTGTTCGTCGGCATCGATACCCATGCGCTCGCCGAGCCGGCGCTGGTGAGTGCGGTGGAAGTGTTTGCCGCCAACGGCGTCGACATCATGATCGACGAGCGCGGCGGCTACACGCCGACGCCTGTGATCTCGCATGCGATCCTGAGCTACAATAAAGGCCGAACGAGCGGACTTGCCGATGGCGTCGTCATCTCGCCGTCGCATAATCCGCCCGAGGATGGTGGCTACAAATACAACCCGCCGCATGGTGGCCCGGCCGACACGGATGTGACGGCCAGGGTCGAAAAGGCCGCCAACGCCTACATGGAAGCCGACATGAAGGGCGTTGTGCGGGTGTCGTATGAGCGCGCCCGCAAGGCGCCTTCGACACATCTGCACGACTATGTCAGTCCCTATGTCGCCGATCTCGGCAATGCCGTGGACATGGCGCTGATCAAATCATCGGGCGTGAAAATCGGGATCGATCCGCTGGGCGGCGCCGCCGTTCACTACTGGGCGCCGCTGATCGAGCGTTATGGGATAGATGCGACCATCGTCAACGATGCCGTCGATCCGACGTTTCGGTTCATGACGGCGGACTGGGATGGAAAAATCCGCATGGATTGCTCCTCGCCGTTCGCGATGGCGAGCCTGATTGCGATGCGCGACAGGTTCGACGTCGCCTTTGCCAACGATACCGACGCCGACCGGCACGGCATCGTGACGCGCACGGGCGGGCTGATGAACCCGAACCATTTTCTCGCCGCGGCAATCGCCTATCTGTTCGAGCATCGGCCGCAATGGGGCAGCGAGGCCGCGATCGGCAAGACCATCGTCTCCAGCTCGATCATCGATCGTGTCGCCGGCAAGCTGAAACGCAAGCTGGTCGAAACCCCGGTCGGCTTCAAATGGTTCGTCGAAGGCCTCGGCACCGGTGCGTTCGGATTCGCCGGCGAGGAAAGCGCCGGTGCTTCGTTCCTCAAGCGCGACGGCTCGGTCTGGACGACCGACAAGGACGGCATGGTGATGGGGCTGCTCGCTGCCGAAATCCTCGGGCGCACCGGCGGCGACCCAAGCCAGTTGTTTGCCACCCTCACGGCCGAACTCGGCGTGCCCTATTACGAGCGGATCGACGTGCCGGCGACGCCGAAACAGAAGAGTGCGCTGAAGGCGCTCGGGCCGGAGCAGCTTGATATGCGCCAGCTTGCCGGTGAACCGGTCAGTGCGATTCGGACCCGGGCGCCGGGTAACGATCAATCCTTCGGCGGCATCAAGGTCGAATCTGAGGCGGGATGGTTTGCCGCGCGGCCATCGGGCACCGAAGACGTCTACAAGATCTACGCCGAGAGTTTCCGGGACCGGAACCATCTGAAGGCGATTCAGCAGGACGCACAGCGCGCCATCGCGAAGGCCTTCTGATTCCGCGGCGAGGCGATTAGGTTTTTGCAATGGGAAATCCCGAATCGCTACCGAACGGCGGAAGAATCTTGCGCCAGGCAGCACCCAGCTGCGCCAGCCCTGACCAGGCTGGAACTGCGGAACTGAAGTTCGGGCGCCGTCGCGCTCGCGATCACGCTGAAATCACGAAGACCCAAGCAGTGTTAGGCTCGGGAGTTAGCTGCCAGAACGCCGACCGGGAGCGGGGGCCTTGGGAGCTATCGAGGTACCGGGGGATGAAATGAGTGCGGAATCGGTTGTCTACTATCTGAATCGCGTGCCTGAGAGCGATCCGAATGACCAAACCGAATGGCTTTTGACGGCACTGGGGCAATATACCGGCGCGGAACTGCGCGAACTGCTCTATGTAGCGGAAGAACCGGGATTCTTTGAATTGATGCGTGGGCTGTTTGCGCTCTCGGACGAGAGCCGTGCCGTCCTGCAGCAATTTCTCGAAACTGGCCGTCCGCCGGCCATGAAGGCGGCGATCGACCCGAACGGGCGGTTGACGATTGACCACGTCAATGTCGAGCAGCGCGTAAAAATGCTTCCTGTGATCGCAAATTAGTATCCTAGGCTCCCTGAGGTTGTGCTAAGGTTCCAGCTTGAACAGTTGGGAGCCGCCCATGGCGACGAGGAAGTCTGGCCCGCTCGATGCGATGGTGGGTACCAGGATTCGTATGTTGCGGATCAACCGCGGCATCAGCCAAACCGGACTCGCAGAACGAATCGGCGTTACCTTTCAACAGGTGCAGAAATACGAACGAGGCGCCAACCGGGTTGGCGCGAGCCGGTTGGCGCAAATCGCTTCCGTGCTGGACGTCTCGGTTGGCGAGTTTTTCGAATCTTCCCAGGCTAAATCTCCCGGCATGAATTCAGCGGTTCGCTTGCTTGCCGAGCCGGGCGCCTTGCGCGTTCTCAAGGCCTATGCGCGAACGCCCGGTCCGCGCGTCCGGTCTTGCATCGCGAAGCTGGTTGAAAGCATCGCCGATCGAACTTCCGGGACCAAGGCCACGGTTGCGCGTCTGAATACTGTCGATCTTGGTGAGCGGCGGAAGTTTCCCTCGCGAGGATAGTCTTCCGCAGGAAGACGAGCAGCAATCCTGTGCCGCCCCGCAAATCCGGTTGGAGGCGTCAGCCCGTCGCGCGAATCGCCAGCCGCTCCGGCGGCCTGCTGCCGGGAATGAACTCGCCGATCCAGTCACGGCGCGTCGCTTCGATATGCCAGGACATTGCCTCGGCCGAATAGGGTGCCGGATCGGGAATGTCCTTGCGGATCTCCTTGCCGTCGAGCCAGCCGCAGCTGTGCGAGTAGCGCGCCTTGCAGACGAGATGGATATCGCCGTGGTCCTGCAGCAGCACGTAGCCATCAGCCGGAAAAAATGTACCGGCGAGCTCGATCGCACCGGGCAACTGACGCACCAACAGGAATGTGCTGGTGGATTGCGATTCCGATTCGGAAACCAGTACGCCGACCAGGCAGTGGATCGGCGCGATTACCTGCGGTGCAACCAGCGCGAGAGGCTCCGTGATCGGGCCGGCCGTCGCGATCGAAAGATATTCGCCCTCTGGTCCCCAACGGCAGGCGATCAGCCACTCGCGGCTACGGCTACGAATCAAGGTCGGCTTGGCATAGTCTGAACGGGCAATATCTGCTGCCATGGCTATGACTAAGGCTTTCGCGAGCATAAATTCCTCCAGGGCGAGGGCGGGCTGGCCTCTCGTCCGCAGTCTGCCCGCCAAGTCGTGAGGTCACCGTGAGCGGTACCGAAAATTCGATACAGGAATTGTTTGCACGCGCGGCATCGTTGCTTCTCGGCAACGGAGTGGACGCCGCCGGCGATCACGATGCCGGACGTATCCTGCAGGCGCTGGAATATGCCTCGGAATCCAGCAACCGGATTGATTCGGAGGCCGCCAATCGTGCCCATTTGCTGATCGCTGCTTCCCGATTTGCGCGGGTGTTCGAACTGGCCTCACCCGATGCGCCCGGTCTGTTCAGCTTTGGTGCGCAATTCGATCCAGCGCTTGCTGATCCCTTGCATGACGGAAGCCCGATGGTCGGCGTTTCCGGCGTCGGTCTGACGTTGCGGGATGCATTTCAGGGCTGCGTCGGCGAGGGAATCGAATATCTCTCTCAATTGCAGACCGGGCGCGACGTGTTGCTCAAACCCGGCGTCGACGACTGGGCCGGAAAACTCGGTCCGAACGCGCTGGAGCTGGTCGCTGCCGTTTCGGAACGCCGCATACAACCAGAGCGGGCGCTTTCCTGGTGTCGTGCAACGCGGCTGACCGACGGTGGCGAGGTGTGGCTTCCGGCCGACATCTGCCTGCGGCGTCCGCCGGCGCAGCGCGACTTCGCGCCGCCATTCCCCTTGAGCATCGGATCGGCCGCCGGTCCGTCACGGGATGCCGCAGCACTGCACGGCCTGCTGGAATTGATCGAGCGCGATGCGGCCAGCCTATGGTGGCGGGGCGGTCAACTGGCCCGATCGATTCCGCCGCAGCATGAAGCCGGCATGGTGGCGGAAAGTTTGTTGCGGCAGCTCCGGCATGGCGCATCGGTGCAGCGCCGGACATGGCTGCTTGATATCACGACGGATATCGGCGTGCCCTGCGTCGCGGCCGTCTCGTGCCGGGCGGACGGTTCCGGTTTTGCTTTCGGCCTCGCCGCGCGGCCGGCGCTCGAGGCCGCGGTCCGCTCGGCAACGCTTGAAATGTGTCAGTTCGAACTGGCCGACGCTGTCGTCGCAACCAAACGCAGCGAGCGCGGCGATGACGCGCTCAACGCCCAGGATCGCACCCACCTGCAGCGCGCGGCGATCAATGCCGATCAGTGCAGACTGTTGCAGCCGGTCGCGGAGTACGCGGCTCATCTTCCCCTTCACGCAACTGAAGCGAGCGCGATATTTGGATTGATCGTACAGCGTTTGGAGAAACTGGGAATCGAGACATTTTGCCTTGATCTGAAGCGCCCGAGCTTCGCTGTTCCGGTGGTCCGCGTGATTGCCCCAGGGCTGCAACTCGAGCCATCCGAAATCGTCACGGCCAGGCTGCAGGATACGATTGCGCGAACCGGAGGCGGCGCAACCTATACCGGAGGTGTTTCTTTGATATAGACTGGCTGGAATTAACCAACCGGTTCCGGAAACCCTGCATGCCGGCCAGAACAAACGCCATGACAGCGGACAAGGCCACGGCGGCGCCCGAAAGCGCGCCGCGCCTTTCGGTGTCGCTGGTTGGACGGCTCGGCGTGCGGTTCAACGGCCGGGCGGTCGAACTGCGAACCCGCAAGGCCGGCGCGGTCCTTAGTTACCTCGCGCTGTCGGAGATGAAGCAGGAGAGCCGCGAGCGGCTGGTCGGCCTGCTCTGGAGTCGTTCGGACGAAGAAAAGGCGCGCGCTTCGCTGCGCCAGGTCGTTCGCGAGCTGCGGTCGATGCTGGAGGAGGCCGGATATGACGGCTTCGTCGCGGAGCGGCTGATGATCGGCATCGACGTCGGACGCATCGAAGTCGATATCGAAAGCGTGATCCAGCTCGCCGAAAGCGGGCGCGTTCACCCGCTGCTGCTCGATACGCCACAGCTCGACGGGCGGCTGCTCGAAGGAATGGACGATCTCGACCCGTCGTTCCGGGTCTGGGTACTGGCCAAGCGGCAGACCATCCATGAACGGCTGATGCGAAATCTCGATGAAGGTCTGACCTCCGCAAGCGTTCCCGCCGATTCCAAAAAAAGGATTGCAGCCGCGATCGTCAATCTCGACCCGACCCATGAATATGCCTGCCGCTATCTGATGCGGGCGCATGCGGAAGAGGGCGACACGGCCGGTGCGTTGCGCATCTACAAGGCGCTGTGGGATCTCTTGGACCGCGACTACGCGATGGAGCCGTCGTCGGCCACCGAAGAACTCGTCGCGAACATCAAGCTCGGCATTCTGGAGCGCGCGCCGGTCGATCGGGCCGCGTCGGCAGCGAATGACGAATTCGCTGTCAGGATGGTCAGGGGGACCGCTCACCAGCCGGTGGCCCCGATGTCGCCATCGGTCAATGCGTCGGCCAGGATGCGCCTGGTGCTGCTGCCCTTTGCGATGCATGGCGTCGACGAGGACCACAGCCATCTGGTGCAGGGGTTCTCCCAGCATCTCGCCGCCTGTCTCGTGCGCTTCCGCGAATGGAGCGTGGTTGATCGTCCGCCCGCGGCCGTCGTGCTTCCCGCCTCGGGCACGGCGCCGCAATACTGCATCGAAACCACCGCCTACCAGGCGGGCGCCGAAATCAACATCGTGATGGTGTTGCGGGACGATACCTCCGGGATTTACGTCTGGAGCGAAAGCTTCCGGCTCGGCCTCGGAAACTGGTTTGAAACCCAGCAGCGCATCATCCGCCGCATCGCGACTTCCTTGAACGTGCAGTTGTCGACCGAGCGGCTGATGCGGCTGGCAGGCGAGCCCGACGTTTCACTCGATCTTCACGACCGCTGGCTGCGCGGCCAGAATCTCATCACGAAGTTCGACAAGGAAAGCTGGCAGCGGGCGGTCGCGATCTTTCGCGACTCGATCCGGGAAAATCCTGCTTTCTCGCCGTTCTACAGCAGCCTTGTGCAGATGAACAACATCGAGCATTTCGTGCATCCCGGGGTCCTTCGCAATCTCGACAAGGCAAAGGCGACCCTTGAACTGGCGAAAATCGCCGTTGAACTCGATCCGGTTGATTCCAGGGCGCATCTCTGTTGCGGCTGGTCATATACGTTTGCGTTGCGCGAGGCCGAGGCGGCGCCGCACATGGACCTCGCTTGCGAGCTGAACGACAACGATCCGTGGACGCTGCTGTCCAGCGCTCACTATTGCGCTTTCTGCGGCTCGATCGAACAAGCTCAGCTACGCGCCAGCCAATCGCTTGCCCTTTCGCTGGCGCCCTCACGCCTCGAATGGGGCTATCACTGCATCATTCACTACCTGTGCGGCGACTATGCGGGCGCCATAGAGGCCTGCGACCGCGCCTATAATGTCATTCAGACGCTGCCCGCATGGCGTGCGGCCGCGCTGTTCGAGCTGGGGCAACCCGAGTTGGCGCGCGAGGAAGCGCAGCGATTTCTGAACGGCATTCGCTCGTTTTGGGTTGGGTCAGACCCGCCGACCGACGTGGCCATCACACGCTGGCTCCTGCAAGCGCACCCCATCACCATCAGGGCGCGGTGGGAAACCCTGCGCCGCAGCCTGCGCGGCGCCGGGTTCCCGGTCGAAGGCATTGCGCCATTGTACTGGTGACAAGGCCGCTCGTGGATTTCAGGCGCAGGCGCTTATGGTGTAGTCGCCGATACGTTCGGCATGCACCCTGAACTTCTCGCTCTCCGGGATCACGGGATCCATACCGTTGAACAGGCGCTTGTAGAACGGCGGAAGCGGATAGGTGGCGCCGGGCTGGTTGAGCAGCGCCTCGGAATCCTCGATCATCACCTTCGGCGGCAACTTTACCGTGATCGTGTCCTGTTCCTGCTTCACGAACGTGATGTGCTTGAAGCGATCCGGCACGATGGCGAATACCTGGGCCTTGGCGAGCTGCTCCTTGAACTCGTCGATCGTCTCCGGCAGCGGATAGGCGTTGTCGTCGTCGAGGTAGTTCGTGCCGGTCGCCCAGGTCTTCACCAATTTGCCCCAACGCTCATGGTTGGTCACCTGTAGCCTTTCGATGCGCTGCATGGTCTTAGTCCTCCGGGTTGGGTGAGACGGAACAATTCCGCTTCACAAGAATGCAGGCACGGCCTGCTGTAGTTCGGCGATTTCGGTGGTGAACTTCACCAACTGCGCCATGCTTGAGATGTCGGGAATTTCCTGGAAAATATTCACCGGATAGTATTCGCGAGACAAATCGGCAAGCTGGCCTGCGAGCGCGTCGCCGCCGGATGAGCGCGGATCGCCTGCGAGCGCGCCGAAAATCACTTCCGATACGATGGTCGAGCCGAGCGGTCCCAGACGCTGGCCCTCCGCCTGCGGTTGCTGCATCGCTTCGAACAGGATGAAGAAGGGCAGCGGGGGATCGTTCGAAAGGGTTTCGATGTCTTCGGCCGTCAGCGCGCCATACGCCGGCGCGGCGACCAGCCAATCGCGGAGCTGGCTGACGCGATAGGAGCGGTCGGCAAGCAGGCGTGACATGGCGATGAACTGCGGTTTCCGGGTCGCGATCTCGGCAATCAGCGCGTCCACCGACCACATGCCGGCGATCCCGGCGCCGAGCAGATCACGGTAGAGCAGGCCAACCCGCTCGGTCTCGTCGAACGCCGGAAAGATCTGATCGTTGCCCAACCCGTCGCTGAGATACGGTCCGATGCGCCGGCTGAAGTTCGGCTTGGTTTCATTGATCTCGAAGAAGCGCGACCACTGCACCATCCAGGTTTCATCGAGCGGCATGTTGACCGGATCGTTTGCAGAAGTCTTTTCAAGCGTGCTGTAGAGGTCCTGAATTGACAGATCATTGATGCAGTATTCGTGTCGCACCATGGCGTGACCGAAGCGAAACGCGCCGTGCGAGAACTCGAACGGAATTTCCCAGTCGCCGTTCGCAAGACCCTGGCTGGATTCATCAGGCCGATCGATGAAATGCGGAGCCGGCCCGCTATAGGCCGCATAGATCGCCGGGTGAATGACCCGCCGCATCAGATCGTTGCGGAGAATGTTGTGGTAGATCAGCGTAACGGCCTCGCGGGCGCACAGGAAGCGCTTATAGGCGGCGCCGAACTGGCCGTTCGGCCCGCTATTGCGTTCCTGCCGGCGTATGAGGTCGATCAGGGCGTTGTGCAGCAGCGCGAACAGCGCGGTCAGCTGCGACATCACGGCGTGATCGTCATTCCGCGGATCGGCGACCAGCGCCTCCGTGAGCGCAACGCGGACACCTGCAATGCTGCGGTCGATCCCCGTCACGTTCTCGGCCCGGGTCCGTGCGATGTCGCGAAACGGGCAGCCGGTCACGGGTTCATTCTCTTTCCAGCGCATTCGCCCGAGCCGCAGCTTGGTGCGCCGGTCGTCACTCGGCGCGTCGAGCGCGTAAATATGCGGCGATCCGACAGGACCGCTTCCGAACAGGGTTTCCAGCCGAAGCGGCGCACGGCGTGCATTGGCGGTGCCGGCGCCAAGGCCCCCCGAAACTGAAAGCGGGATCGCCGAATGAACCAGATCGTGCGCCACGAATTGCAGCAGATAGGTGTAACCTGAGGGGATCAGCGGGTTTTCCCAGTGCTCTGCCGATCCACTGCGGTGGGGCGGCCAGTGTATTTCGGCATCCATCCGGCGCGACAGGCGATGCATCAGTGCCCGGAGTTTCGGCAGATGTTCAGGTGAAGTGAGCGGGTCGATCCCGAACGCGCGGAAGCGCTGCGATGGGTTTGGGGTCCCGAGGAAGTGACGAAAACCGGGAGCTGCTGTTGCTCGAGCAGAATCGCGCGTGTCGAACTCGGAAGTTCGGAAAGAGGATGCGTCAGCGACTTTCTGCAGAGCCATCAAAACTACTCTCGCGCTTGGTCGGGCGGCGAGACTGCGAAGAAAGTCGTGAAATTATCGTGAGTTAAATCGTTAGAACCCTGTGAACATCTGTGGACATCTTTAACCGATTGCCTCAGCCGGATGCTGCGCGACGCGGCGCGTCCTCGCTGTTTCCCGGCAAGCGAAGCATCTATATGGTCCGGCATCCCGTTGTACCGGCTGACATAGGAGCTTGGCGTGAAGCTTATCCAGACAGCATCGTTGACAGCACCCTTGGCGCGATATGTCGGCACAATGCTCGCACTGATGTTGGTCGTTTCAGGCGCCGTGCGAGCCGAGCCGGTTTTCTCATTCGACGCCACGCCGGGCAAACTGTCGAAGACAGTCGTTCCGATCAACTATTCAATCGAGCTGAGACCTGACGCCGAGAGCCTCGCGCTTCCCGGCGTCGAAGTGATCGACATCGAGGTGCGCGAACCGACAGCACGGCTGACGCTCAACGCCGTCAACACGACGTTTGCTTCCGTTACCGCCGACGATAGCATCGAGCGCGCCGACGTCGCGCTCGATGCCGCGGCCGAGACGGTCACGTTCACTTTCGCGCAGCCGCTCGCAGCGGGCGCGCATCGGCTGCGGATCGAGTTTACGGCGCGGATCAACAAGTTCGATCGCGGTTTCTTCTTCGTCGATTATCCGACCGACAGCGGCGTGAAGCGGCTATTGACGAGCAAGCTCGAGCCGGCGGATGCGCGGCGGATATTTCCGTGCTGGGACGAGCCGGCGTTCAAGGCGAGCTTCAAGTTGACGGTCGTGATCCCGCGCCATTTGCTCGCCGTCGGCAACATGCCGATCACGAAAGAGGAGCCGCTGGAGCCGAACCTGAAGCAGGTCGCTTTCGCGGCTACGCCAAAAATGTCGACCTATCTGTTCGTGCTGACGGTGGGCGAACTGGAGCGTATCACGGCGGAAGCGGACGGCGTGACGATCGGCGTCGTCGCCACCACCGGCAAGGCTGCGCAAGGGCAGTTCGCGCTCGACAGTGCGGTGAAGCTGCTCGCCTGGTTCAACGACTATTTCGGTGTCAAATATCCGCTGCCCAAGCTCGACCTGATCGCGGTGCCCGGCGGCTTCGGCGGCGCCATGGAGAACTGGGGCGGCATCACCTTCTTCGAGAGCCGGCTGCTGTTCGATCCCGCGACAAATCCGGACAGCGCGCGGCGCGGCATCTTTTCCATCATCGCGCATGAGATGGCGCATCAATGGTTCGGCGATCTCGTCACCATGGCGTGGTGGGACAATCTCTGGCTCAACGAGGGCTTTGCGACCTGGATGGCGACGAAGGCTGCGGAGCAGTTTTATCCGCAATGGCAAAGCTGGCTGAACGGTTACGGGGCGAAGCAGTTCGCCATGGGGCTCGACGCCCGGCGCACCTCGCACCCGATCCAGCAGCCGATCGCCAACGAGAGCGAGGCCATGATCGCGTTCGACGCCATTACCTACAACAAGGGGCAGGCGCTGATCCGCATGCTGGAAAATTACCTCGGCGAAGCGGCGTTCCGCGACGGCATCCGCGCCTACATGTCCGCGCATGCCTACGGCAACACCACCACGGCCGATCTCTGGCGGGCGCTGGAACGCGCGGGCCGCAAGCCGGTGACCGATATCGCTGCGTCCTTTACCGAACAGGATGGTGTGCCGCTGATATCAGCCGAAACCGCCTGCAACGGCGATGCGCAGCGGCTGACATTGCGGCAGGGCCGTTTCGTGATCGCGCCGGCGCGGGCGGCTGCCTTGCCGCCGCGCAACTGGCAAATACCGGTTGCGGTCGGGCCGGTGGGCATGGCGCAATCGGCCGATGTCGTGCTGCTGCACGGCTCGACCGAAGTCCCGGCCGGATCCTGTGGCGAGGCGACCAAGGTCAATCTCGGCGACATCGGTTACTACCGGGTCGAGTACGGGCCGGCGAGCATGGCCGCGCTGGCAAAGGCGCTGCCGCAGATGTCGCCGGCAGACCGCGTCAATTTCCTCGCCGACGGCTGGGCGATGGTGCAGGCCGGCCGCGCCGAGCCGTCATCCTATCTCGGCCTGGTCGAGAATATCGGCGTCGATGACCGCCGCCCGGTGTGGGATCAGATCATCACGGCATTCTCCGCGCTCAACCGTCTGTCGCGCGATCGGCCCGAGCGTCCGGCGCTGCAGCGTTACATCAGCGCCAAATTGCGCACCGTTTTCGACCGGCTCGGCTGGGACGGCAGCGGCTCGGGCGACGACGACAACACCCTGCTGCGCGGCAGCCTGATCTGGACACTCGGCGAGCTCGGCGACGAAGCGATCATTGCGGAGGCGAAGCGGCGGTTCGCCGGATTCCTCAGCGATCCGCAATCACTGCCGGGGGCTTTGCGCGATTCCGTTACCCATGTCGTCGGCATCACGGCGGATCGCGCGACCTACGACACGCTGCTGACGCTGGCGCGCAAGAGCACCGTCACCAATGAGCGATTGCGCTATTACTATGCGGCGGCCGCCGCGCGCGATCCGGCGCTGGCACATGCGACACTGGCGCTGACACTGACCGACGAAGTGCCGGGCACGATTCTCACCGGCCTGATCGGTTCGGTCGCTTCCTCCGGGGAGCAGCCTGATCTGGCCTGGGATTTCCTGCAGAAGAACTACGATGCCTTGTTCGCAAAGCAGGGACCGCAATTCCGCGACCAGTTCATTGCGAACTTCATGACGAACTTCAGCGACGAGCGCCATGCCGCCGAACTCGCCGCCTTTGCGCCGGTGCAGGCGACGTCGGGCGGGCGAGCGATGGTGGGCCGGGCGCAGGAAGTGATCGCGATCTCTGCCGACCTCAAAGCCCGCGCGCTGCCGGCGGTCGATGCCTGGATCAAGGCGCGCAAATGATGGAGCGCTTCGCATGTTTCTTGCGAAGCGTTGCCTTGCGCCGGCATTCCGGATAGCCATGGCTAGTTAAGATCATGGCTAGTCAAGATTATGGCTAGTCAAGATTATGGGTGGTCAAGACTTCCCGCTTGAGGCATTTTTCTTCGATGGCTGATTTCCACGGCGTCTTTCCCTATCTGGTCTCGCCGATCGATGCGTCGGGTGAGATCCGCACGGAGGTGCTGGGCCGGCTCTGCGATGACCTTATCAAGGCGGGCGTGCATGGGTTGACGCCGCTCGGATCGACCGGCGAGTTCGCCTATCTCAACCAGGCGCAGCGCGCGGCCGTTGTACAAGCCACCATCGAAGCCGCAAAGGGGCGCGTGCCCGTGATCGCCGGCGTCGCCTCGACGTCGACAGCGGACGCGGTGGCGCAGGCAAGGGCGCATCAAAAGCTTGGCGCCGACGGCATTCTCGCGATCATGGAGGCATATTTCCCGGTCGCCGACGCGCAGGTCGAGTCTTACTTCCGCGCCATTGCCGACGCCGTCGACATTCCCGTCGTGATCTACACCAACCCGCAATTCCAGCGCTCCGATCTGACGCTCGATGTCATCGCCCGCCTCGCGACCCATCCGCGCGTTGGCTACATCAAGGATGCCTCGACCAACACCGGCCGGCTGCTGTCGATCATGAACCGCTGCGGCGACAGCATCAAAGTGTTCTCCGCGTCCGCCCACATCCCGGCGGCGGTGATGCTGATCGGCGGGTTGGGCGCTGGATGGCCGGTCCGGCCTGCATTATTCCGCGGCAAAGTGTCGAACTCTATAACCTCTGCAAGGCGGCGCGCTGGGATGAGGCGATGGCGCTGCAGCGCAAGCTGTGGCGCATCAACGAGGCCTTTGCGCGGTTCAATTTGGCGGCCTGCATCAAGGCGGGCCTCGACATTCAGGGCTACGCGGTCGGCGATCCCGTTCCGCCGCAGGCGGCGCTGACGGCTGACCAGCGCAAGGTGGTCGAGGCGGCACTGCGCGACCTCGCATAGGCCTAAATGGCCCGCAGCGCCTCTTTCGGCGTTTCGCGGATCAATGCCTCGAGATCGCTCTGCTCCAGGGTCTCCTTCTCCAATAGTTTTTTCGCTGCCCGATCAAGGATCGCGCGTCGCGCTTTCAGGATGCCCTGCGCGCGCTCGAACACCCGATCGACGATTGCGCGGACCTCTTCGTCGACGGAAGCGGCGGTCTCGTCGGCATATTCGCGCTCGCGCAAGGGGTAGGGACGGTCGGCGCCCGCGAGGAAATTGCCGGGGTCGCGCTCATAGGCGACGCTACCGAGCTTTTCCGACATGCCGTAGCGCGTCACCATGCTGCGGGCGATGTCGGTGATGCGGCGCAGGTCGTCGGCGGCACCGGTGGACAGATGATTGAACACGATCAATTCCGCCGCCCGCCCGCCGAGCAATACCGCCATCTTGTTCTCCAGCTCCTCCTTGGTCATCAGGAAGCGGTCTTCGATCGGGCGCTGGATGGTATAGCCGAGCGCGCCGACGCCTCTGGGAATGATCGACACCTTGTGCACGGGATCGACACCGGGCAGCGACAGCGCAATCAGAGCGTGGCCCATCTCGTGATAGGCGACGATCTCGCGCTCCTTCGGATTGAGCAGCCGGTTTCGCTTCTCTAGTCCGGCGACCATGCGCTCGACCGCGTTGTTGAAGTCGGCCATCGCGACCGCGCTGGCGCCGCGGCGCGTTGCGAGCAGGGCGGCTTCATTGACCAGGTTGGCGAGATCCGCACCCGTAAATCCCGGCGTAAGCGCGGCCACCGCCTCGACATCGACACCTGGATCAAGCTGCACTTTTTTCATATGCACCTTGAGGATCTCGATGCGTCCCTTCTTGTCGGGGCGGTCGACCAGCACCTGGCGATCGAAGCGGCCCGCGCGCAGCAGCGCTGGATCGAGGATTTCTGGCCGGTTGGTCGCGGCCAGAATAACCAGGCCCGAACGCGAGTCGAAGCCGTCGAGTTCGACCAGCAATTGATTGAGTGTCTGCTCTTTTTCATCGTGCCCGCCTGCAAAGGGCCCAATGCCGCGGGCGCGTCCCAGCGCATCGAGCTCGTCGATGAAGATGATCGCCGGAGCTTTCTGGTGCGCCTGCTGAAACAGATCACGTACCCGCGCCGCGCCGACGCCGACGAACATCTCGACGAACTCCGAACCGGATATCGAGAAGAACGGCACCTTGGCTTCGCCGGCGACGGCCTTGGCCAGCAGGGTCTTGCCGGTGCCGGGTGGGCCGACCAACAACACGCCCTTGGGCATGCGTCCCCCAAGCCGCCCGTAGTCGGTCGGGTTTTTCAGGAAGTCGACGACCTCGCGCAGTTCGTCCTTGGCTTCGTCGACGCCGGCAACATCGGAAAAGTTCACGCCGGTATCGGCCTCGACATAGATCTTGGCCTTGCTCTTGCCGATCGCCATCAGGCCGCCGCCAAGGCCGCCACCTTCTGCGGCGCGTCTGGCGATGTACCACCACAGGCCGAAGAACAGCAGCACCGGCATGACCCATGACAGCAGGTCTCGCAGGAACGTGCTCTCGATCTGGCCGGTGAATTTTACGCTATATTTCTCGAGCTCCTGCGCGGTCTCCTGATCGACGCGCGTGGTGACGAACTGCTTTTGTCCGCCGGACAGCGGCTCCTTCAAGGTGCCCTGCACGGTGCGGTCGGAGATGCCGACGCTCTCAACCTTCCCCTGCTTCAGTAGTTGCTGATATTCGCTGTAGGGGATGATGGCGATCTGGCTAGCCATGGAGATAAAGTATTGGATCACAAAGATGGCAAAGATTGCAGCGATCGCATATCCGACGTTGAAACGGGTCTTGTTGTTCATCATCGAATTGTTGCTCATGACCAAACTCCGCGCACATCCTCACAGGAAGACCGCGCCGGGACATTTGCCTAGTCAAGAGAACCCACGGCGAGACCGGGATGGCTCCATGACAATGGGAACAGCAAGGTTTGGTTTCAATGGCAGGCTGACGGCTTGCAGGGCACATTTCGCCACCTAAATCACTGCTGGGAAAACGAACTTCAGTGCACCGGCAAGTCGCTGAATAACCAGAAACTTTCGGCTGTTCTGGGCGTTTGGCTATTTGGGCCCTTCGAATGGCCGACTTGCTTTCACATTTGCCCTTCGCACGCGAGCGGCATGACCAGGTGAGTGATCGATGAACCGTCGCTTCGTGCTCTTTGCAGCCATTGTCGCAGGCGTGTTGGTGGCGCTGACCGTCTCCAATATCAATATTCGCTACGGCCCATGGACCAACTCGACCGCCCGGACCGTCGATCAGCGGGGACCGCTGTCCGAGGCTGAGCGCGCCAACATAGAGCTTTTCGAGCGCGTCTCGCCGTCGGTGGTGCAGGTCGCGGCGCGATCCGCTGTCACCAATCCATTCGCCGAGGACGAAGGCGCGGAAGCCGGCGCGGCGGCCTCGGGGACCGGTTTTGTCTGGGACAATAACGGCCACGTCGTCACCAACAATCACGTCGTCCAAAATGGCCGCGAGGTTGCCGTTCGCTTCGCCTCAGGCGAGGTGGCCCAAGCTTCAATCGTCGGCGTGGCGCCGAACTACGACCTCGCGGTGCTGCGGATCAGGAATCCCCGCCAACTGCCACCGCCGGTAGCGCTCGGCAGTTCGAACGATCTCAAGGTCGGTCAAATTGCGTTTGCGATCGGCAACCCGTTCGGTCTCGACCAGTCGCTGACCAGCGGCATCATCAGCGCGCTCAAACGCCGGCTGCCGACCAGCAGTGGCCGTGAGATCACCAACGTGATCCAGACCGATACGGCGATCAATCCCGGCAATTCGGGCGGCCCGCTGCTGGATTCGGCGGGGCGGTTGATCGGCGTCAACACCGCTATCATCTCGCCTTCGGGCTCCAGCGCTGGTATCGGATTCGCGGTCCCGGTCGATATCGTCAATCGCGTGGTCCCCGAACTGATCAAGAATGGCCGCGTGCCGACGCCCGGAATCGGCATCGTTGCTGCCGGTGAAGCGGTTACGACCCGCATGGGCGTCGAAGGGGTGATCATCGTTCGCACCGCGCCGGGCAGTCCGGCAGAACGTGCCGGCATCCGGGGCGTCGATTTTGCCTCGGGCGCGCTGGGCGACGTCATCGTTCAAGTCGATGGGAAGCCGGTTCACCGTCTTTCCGACCTGACCGACCAGATCGAGCAGGTCGGCGCGGGCAAGAGCGTCCGCATCACGCTGAAACGCGGCTCGGATACGCGCGATGTTAATGTCGATATCGTGGATATCGGCCGCGGCTAGTAGTCCCCATTAGCGGCATTCTGCCCGTTCGCGGCCCCGCGCCCGGCGCGTTGGCGCATTTATTGCAGCGAATTGAATGAGTTGTCTCGAGCGGAAAAACCGCTAAAACCCCGCCCGATCCGACAAGAAGCTCGAAGGACAAGCAGATGAACATTCTTCCCGGCAATATGCGTTTTGGTGCGGGCCAGCCGGTCAAGCGTTTGGAAGACCAGAGACTGCTCACCGGGAAGGGGCAGTTCATCGACGACAAGCCGGAGGAGGGCGCGCTGTGGCTCTATGTGCTGCGCTCGCCCCATGCCCACGCCAGGATCAAGTCGATCGACACCAAGGCCGCGCTTGATATGGCCGGGGTGGAGGCCGTCTACACCGGTGCGGATTTGGTGAAGGACGATATCGGCACCCTGCCTACTCTCGCGATCTTCAAGCGGCCGGACGGCAAGCCGATGACGGTGCCGCCGCGGCGGCTGCTGGCCCATGAAATCGTGCGCTATGCCGGCGAGGCGGTGGCGGCAGTGGTCGCGTCATCGCGGGTGCTGGCGCAGACGGCGGCCGAGGCGATCGAAATCGACTACGAGGTGTTGCCCTCCGTGGTCGATCCCATCGAGGCCGTGAAGCCGGGCGCACCCGCGGTGTGGCCCGAGGCGCCCGACAACATCGTGGCCGCCATGAGCTACGGCGATACCGCCAAGGTCGAAGAAGCGTTTGCAAACGCGGCGCATAAAGTTTCGCTCGATCTGGTCAGCCAGCGGCTGGTGCCCTCGGCGATGGAGCCACGCTCGACGATCGCCGAGGTCGAGAAGAAAACCGGCCGGTTGATCCTGCATGTGCAGTCGCAAACCCCGGGCTCAACCCGTGACCTGCTCGCCGAATCCATCCTGAAGCGGCCGAAGGAGAGCGTTCGCGTGCTGGTTGGCGATATCGGCGGCGGCTTCGGCCAGAAGACGAGCCTCTATCCCGAAGATGGCATCGTCGCCTACGCCGCGACCAGGCTGAACAGGAAGATCCGCTGGCGCGGCGACCGCACCGACGAGTTCGTCGGCGGCACCCATGGCCGCGATCTCACTTCGACCGGCGAATTCGCGCTCGACGCCAAAGGCCGCGTGCTCGCCTATCGCGTGCGCTCGATCGGCGGCACCGGAGCCTACTCGTCGGGGACCGCGAACATCATTCCGCTGGTGCTCGGCCCGTTCGTGCAGACCGGCGTCTACGACCTGCCGTTGGTGCATTTCGAAGTGAAGTCGGTGATGACCAACACCGCGCCGGTCGGCGCCTATCGCGGTGCGGGGCGGCCCGAGGCGGTGTTCATCGTCGAGCGCCTGATGGATGCTGCCGCGCGGCAGATCGGCATGGACCCGCGTACCATCCGCAAGGTGAACTACATCAAGCCTGCGCAACTACCTTACACCAATGCGGTCGGCCAAGTGTACGATTCCGGCGCCTTCGGGCACATGCTGTCGCGCGCCTCGGAGCTTTCGGACTGGGACGGCTTTGCCGCGCGCAAGAAGGCGGCGAAGAAGAAGGGCCTGCTCTACGGCCGCGGCCTCACCAGCTACATCGAATGGACCGGCGGGCGCGCGCACACCGAAAAGGTCAGCCTGCATGCCACTGCAGAAGGCCGCATCATCCTGCATTCCGGCACCATGGCGATGGGGCAGGGCCTTCAGACCACCTACACCCAGATGGTGTCCGACACGCTCGGCATCCCCATGGACAAGATCGACGTGGTGCAGGGCGACACTGATCTGGCGACCGGCTTCGGCAGCGTCGGCTCGCGCTCGCTGTTCGTCGGCGGCACGGCGGTCGCGGTTTCGAGTAACGACATGATCAACAAGGCGCGCGAGAAAGCCTCGAACGTGCTCGAAACCTCCATCGAGGATATTGAGTATCGCGACGGCTGGCTGACGGTGGTCGGCACCGACAAGCGCATCAGCCTGTTCGAAATCGCGAAGAATGAAAACGGCGCGCGACTGTCCGTCGATTCCGAAGGCGAAGTCGACGGGCCAAGCTGGCCTAACGGCACGCATATCTGCGAAGTCGAGATCGATCCGGAAACCGGCGTCAGCAAGGTGGTGCGCTACACTACCGTCGACGACGTCGGCATCGCGGTCAACCCGATGCTGGTGACCGGCCAGGTGCATGGCGGCGTCGCCCAAGGCATTGGGCAGGCGCTGTACGAGGGCGTCGCCTACAGCGAGGAAGGCCAGCTATTGACCGCGAGCTACCAGGATTACTGCGTGCCGCGCGCCGACGACATCCCGCCGATTATCGTGACGCTGGATGATTCCGCGCCGTGCCGCACCAATCCGCTCGGCGCCAAGGGCTGCGGCGAGTCCGGCGCAATCGGTGGCCCGCCTTGCGTCACCAACGGTGTGATGGATGCCTTGAGCGAACTCGGCATCAAGCAGCTCAATACCCCGCTGACGCCGGCGAAAGTGTGGCAGGCGATAAGGGATGCGAGGGCTGCGGGCGGATAGGCACGTTCTCTCAACCCGTCATTCCGGGGCGCGCGCTAGCGCGAACCTCAGATGTGCAAGTGCACATCGGGAATCTCGAGGTTCCGGGTTCGATGCTTTGCATCGCCCCGGAACGACAACAATCACAATCCCAGCACCATCTTCGCCACGATATCCCGCTGGATCTCCGACGAGCCGCCGAAGATCGTATACGCGCGGCTGTTGAGATATTCCGGCACCACCGGCAGCAATTCCTCCGGGATTCCCGGCGCCTCGTTGAGCCGGTAGAGCGGCCGCACCGGCTCGACATAGAGGCCGTCATTGCCGATCACGTCGACGCCGAGCCGCGTCACGGCCTGGCGGATTTCGCTGACGCGCAGTTTTAGCAGTGACGACACGGCGCCGGGATTTTGTCCGGTCTGCAACGCCGACAGCACCCGCAGTTCGGTCATTTCAAGCGTATCGATATCGACCTCGATCTCGGACATCCGCACCGCGATATCGGGATCGTCGATGGCGCAGCCGGTGGCGTCGGATTCGGCAAGATCGGAAATCGTCTTCAGCGCGTCGCGCAATTTCGCCGAGGCGATGCCGGCGCCACGCTCGAACTCGAGCAGGTATTTGCCATAGGTCCAGCCTTTGCCTTCCTCGCCGACGCGGTTCGCGACAGGCACGCGCACCTCGTCGAAGAACACCTGGTTGACCTCATGGTCGCCGCCGATGGTAAGAATCGGCCGCGTCGTGATGCCCGGGGTCTTCATGTCGATCAGGATGAAGGAGATGCCGTCCTGCTGCCGCTCGGTCTCGCTGGTGCGCACCAGCGCGAACATGCGGTTAGCGTGATGGGCATGCGTGGTCCAGATCTTGGTGCCGTTGACGATGTAGTCGTCGCCATCGCGCACGGCGCGGGTCTTCAGCGACGACAGGTCGGAGCCGGAGCCCGGCTCAGAATAGCCCTGGCACCAATAGTCCTCGCCGGAGAGAATTTGCGGCAGGTAAAAGTTCTTCTGCTCGGGCGAACCGAAGCCGATGATGACGGGGCCGACCATCTTGACGCCCATCACGTTCACATTGGGCACGCCGGCGCGGGCGCATTCGGCCTCGAAGATCCAGCGCTGCGACGGGGTCCAGTCGGGGCCGCCATGGTCAACCGGCCAACCCGGCGCGCCCCAGCCCTTCTTGTGAAGCGCGCGCTGCCAGGCCATGCCGATATCAGGATCGGAGAATACCGACGGCGTCAGCGCGGTGGCGCGTTTCATTTCCGGCGTGAGATTGGCCGCGATGAATTCGCGCACCTCCTTCTCGAAGGCGCGCTCCTCAGCGTTGAAAGCAAGATCCATGGTGCGCTCCTTTTCAGGTCTGAACGGCACGGCCGCCGAGCGCGGCGTGACGGCGATAGTGATGGGCGCTGCCGCCAAACAGCGTGTCAAAGGCGAGCAGTCGCTTGAAGTAGGCGCCGATATCGAGCTCCTCGGTGACGCCCATGGCGCCGTGAAGCTGCACCGACTGCTCGGCGACGAAGCGCGCGCATTTGCCGATCTTGGCTTTCGCACCCGAGGCCGCCCGGCTGCGCGCGACTGGTTCGGCGTCGGCCATCAGCGCGGCGCGCAAGGCCATCGAGCGCGCCTCGTCGCATTGCATCGCCATATCAGCGAGGCGATGCCGGATCACCTGGTTGGCGGACAGCGGCCGCCCGAACTGTTTTCGAATTTTGGTGTATTCGAGCGTCTGGTCGAGCAGCGTTTGCATGATGCCGACGGCCTCGGCGCCAAGTGCGGCCATGGCGCGGTCGATCACGGCTTCGATCGCGGGCAACGCGTCACCGCCGTCGCCGAGCAGGGCGTCTGCAGGAAGCTGTACATCCCGGAGATCGAGATTGCAGGCCCGGCCGCCACCAAGCCGCGGAAAGTCGCGTGAGGTGAGGCCGCGCGTGCCTTGCGGCACGAGGAACAGGCAAAGCTTACCTGGCTTGCCATTGCCATCGTCGACGCGGGCCGAGACGATGATCTGTTCGGCGGCGTTGCCGTCCAGCACCGCAATCTTGTGTCCATCGAGGCGCCAGCCGTCAGGCGTCTTCTTCGCGATCGCCCGAACATTAGCCAGATCGAAGCGCGCCTGACGCTCCGAATGTGCGAATGCCAGATACAGCGAACCATCGGCGATCTTTGGCAACAGCGCCTGCTTCTGCGCTTCCGTACCGCATTCCGAGATCAGCGACGCGCCGATCACGACGGTCGAGAGATACGGCTCGGAGACGAGGCCGCGGCCGAACGCTTCCATCAGGATACCGATCTCAATGGCGCCGCCGCCGAGCCCGCCATTGGCCTCCGAAATCGGCAGCGCCAGCCAGCCGAGTTCGGCGAACTGCTTCCAGATGTCGGCGCTGAAGCCGAGCGGATCGCTGGCGACCTTGCGGCGATGATCGGCGGTATAGGTCTCGCTGACGAAGCGGTCGGCACTTTCGCGCAGCAACCGCTGCTCGTCACTTGGGGTAAGGTCCATCTGATCTACTTTGCTCGTTCTATTTTGTTTGTGCCGGTTTTCTGACGGAGGGGTGCAGGCCTGAGGGATCCACGATCATTCCGAATTGCTGCAGGTTATGCGCGTGGCAGAGCTGATGCAGCGCGAACGCCTGCTCGATCGCCGCCGGCTGGCCCATCACGTCGATCGAGCGATTGACGGCTTCTTTTGTCAGCTTCAGCGCGAACGAGGGTTTGGCTGCGATCCTTTCAGCAAGCTTCATCACGAACGAAGAAAGTTCGTCGCGCGGCACTACATGATTGACCATACCGAGCCGGTGCGCTTCGTCCGCGCTCCAGACGTCAGCGGTGAACAGCAATTCCTTGGCCTTGCGTGGGCCCAGTTCCCAGGGATGCACGAACCATTCGACGCCGCAGACGCCCATGGTCACCACGGGATCGCAGAACTCTGCATCGTGGCTTGCGACAATCAGATCGCAGGCCCAGGCCAGCATCAGTCCGCCGGCGATACACTTGCCGTGCACCTCGGCGATCGTAGGTTTCGCCAGATTGCGCCAGCGCCGCGTGATCTGCAGATAGATTTCCTGCTCGCGCGCGAAGCGGCCGTGGGCGTTGGGTTCGGCGAAGCCGCCCCAATTTCCGACCGGCGGAAAATCAATGCCAGCGTTGTTCTTGCCGCCGGGGCGCAGGTCATGTCCTGACGAAAAATGCGGGCCGTTGCCGGCGAGGATGATGACCTTGACCGCGTCGTCCTGCACCGCCTGGTCGAACGCGGCGTTGAGGTCGTAAGTCATCTGCAGGTTCTGCGCGTTGCGCGCCTCGGGCCGGTTCATCACGATCCGCGCGATGCGTGACTCCGGCCGTTCCACGACGATGGTCTCGAACTTCATGACGCCCTCGCGTTTCCCTTATTGTTGGCGGCCATGTTGTAATTTCGGCAAATGATACGCAAGGGCCCTTCGGCTGCGAAACAGACCTGAGGCAGGCTCACACCTGCATACCTGACGCAACCAATCTGGTAGGTTGGCGTTTGATTTCTTTTGGGAGAGCCCAATGCGCAGATTTTGGACCGTGCTGGCGGCGCTGGCGACGCTGAGCCTGACCAATTGCGGTTACAACGCGATCCAGACCAACGACGAGCAGGTCAAGTCGGGTTGGTCGGAAGTGGTCAACCAATACCAGCGCCGCGCCGATCTGGTGCCCAACCTCGTTAATTCCGTGAAGGGCTTTGCGCAGCAGGAAAAGGACGTTCTGCTCGGCGTTACCAATGCGCGCGCCAAGGTCGGCAGCGTCCAGGCGACGCCGGAGGTGCTGAACGATCCCGCCGCATTCCAGAAATTCCAGGCCGCCCAGAGCGAACTCACGAGCGCGCTGTCGCGGCTGTTGGTGGTGACCGAGAACTATCCGCAGCTCAAGTCGGACGCCCTGTTTCGCGATCTGATGGCGCAGCTCGAAGGCACCGAAAACCGCATCACCGTGGCGCGCAACCGCTACATCAAGGCGGTGCAGGACTATAATGTCGGCATCCGCACCTTCCCGAACAATCTGACGGCGATGGCCTTTGGCTACAAGGAGAAGCCGGGCTTCACGGTCGATAACGAGAAGGCGATCTCGACGGCGCCGAAGGTGGACTTCAACCCGACGCCGGCGCCCGCGAAGTGACGGGGTGAGCAGGCGACTTGCGATGAACGCTGCAAGAGCCTCCATTCTCGCGCTACTGCTTTGCTGGGCTTGTTCGGCGCTGGCGCTCGTCGCGGTGCCGGCCTTGAGCGGACGGGTGGTCGATCAGACCGGCACCCTCGCGGCCAGCGACATCGCCTCGCTGACGCAGCAACTGAAGAATCTGGAGACGCGAAAGGGCAGCCAGATCGCGGTGCTGATCGTGCCGACGACGGACGGCGAGGCAATCGAGCAATTTTCGCTTCGGGTCGCGGAAGCCTGGAAGATCGGCCGCAAGAAGATCGACGACGGCGCGCTGCTCGTCATCGCCAGGAACGATCGACGCTTGCGGATCGAGGTCGGTTATGGCCTCGAAGGCGCACTCACCGATGTCACCACGAAGCGCATCATCGACGAGGACATCACGCCGAAATTCAAGACCGGCGATTTCGCCGGCGGAGTTTCTGCCGGGATCAACCGGATAATCCGAGTCGCCGAGGGCGAAAAATTACCCGAGCCGGAGCCGCCGCATTGGCAAAGTCCCGGCCTGTTCAACACCATCGACCCGTTCAATCCTTTCGTCCTTGCCTTCGTGTTCATTGTCGGCGGCGCGCTAAGGGCGTCACTTGGCCGGCTGATCGGTTCGGCCGCGACCGGCGGCTTCGTCGGAGCTTTGGCCTGGCTCCTCGTCGGCAGCCTCGGGGCGGCTGCGGCTATCGGCGTACTCGTGTTCCTCATTTCTGCGTTCATCGATCTGATACCCTCTGGTGGTAGCCGCGGCACACGTGGCGGCTGGTCGACTGGCGGCAGCGATTGGAGCGGTAGTCGCAGCAGCAGTGGCAGTTCGAGCGGCGGCTTCAGTGGCGGCGGCGGCAGCTTTGGCGGCGGCGGCGCATCGGGGAGCTGGTAGCATGAGCATTAGGCGCATCGGCAGGCATCTCCTCGAACACCGCTGGCGGCTGCGGCGCATCTTTCCGCCGCAAGCGCTGGCGAGGATCGAGCAGGCGATCAAGTCAGGCGAAGCCACCCATTCCGGCGAGGTGCGTTTCGTGGTGGAAGGAGCGCTCGATGGCGCGCCGCTGTTTCGCAATCAGCCGGCGCGGGAGCGGGCGCTGGATATTTTTTCGCAGTTGCGGATCTGGGACACCGCGCACAATAACGGCGTGCTGATCTATCTTCTGCTCGCCGATCGCGATGTCGAAATCGTCGCCGACCGCGGCATCAACGCGAGGGTGGGCACAGCGGGCTGGGAAAGAATATGCCGGGAGATGGAAACGGACTTCAGAGCAGGGAATTTCGAACGCGGCGTGATCAAGGGGATAGAAGCCGTGTCGCGCGAATTGGCCACGTATTTTCCGAGGAGCGGTAGCGGCTCGAATGAACTGCCGGATACGCCAGTGGTGATGTAGCTCACCGCCACCCTAAACCAATGGATAGTCGGCACATCCGTTTCCATGGTGTGAGCCTACCTCGGTACGGTTCGGCAATACCTGCGCGCAATGGCGTCAGCCGGCACCGGGTGCTATTGATCAAAATAGTTCTAGCAACGGAATGCAAAGCAACGGAACCGGACCCACGAGCCGGCAGTTGCAAGACAGGGTCGGCGGCGTAACGCCCGCCGGCCTTTTCTTTTGATGAGGGACGATTGCTCCGTTCACGCCTTCGCCGATGGCCGCTCTCCCACACGCGCCATCCATGCGACGATATTGGCATTGGCGGGATCGAGCGGCTGGCCGACCTGGCCGGCGAAATCGAGCCAGCCATAGAGCAGGATGTCGGCCAGCGTGAAGCGCTTGCCGCAGAGATAGTCGCGGCCGTCGGCCATCTGGCCGTTGAGCCATTGCAGGCGGTTGGCAGCGATCATCTTCAGCCCGGGCGAGGCCTCAGGCGCGCAGGGAATTCGTTTTTCGAAAAACTTGAGACCTTCGCCGAAGCGAAAGCCGTTGCCCAGATGCTCGCAGATGTTGAGGTCGACGCGGCGGGTCCACATCCGGCATTCGGCGCGCTCCTCCGGTGTCGTCCCGATCATCGCGGGGGCCGGGTGCTTCTCTTCGAGGTATTCGCAGATCGCGGTGATCTCGGACAGATAGTTGCCGTCGTCGAGTTCGAGCGTCGGCATCTGGCCGTGCGGATTGCGCTTCAAATGCTCGGCTTCACGGTTCTCGCCCTTGCGCAGATCGACGATCTGCTTCGGCACCTCGATGCCCTTTTCCGCCATGAACATGCGGACGATGCGGGGATTCGGTCCGACCGAGTCGTAGAACTTCATGATGCTGTCTCTCCCTTATTTTCTTGTGATGGTTGTGGGAGCCGTTGAACATTCCGCCGCAGCGTTTGTCAAATGGCGCGCTATTGGCGGCCTGGCACCGCAGAGCCGAGACCGAGCGTAGCCCGGATGGAGCGGAGCGTAATCCGGGGCTGTCCTGAATTGTTGCGTGCTGT
This sequence comes from Bradyrhizobium algeriense, assembly GCF_003062295.1. GTDB lineage: Bacteria > Pseudomonadota > Alphaproteobacteria > Rhizobiales > Xanthobacteraceae > Bradyrhizobium > Bradyrhizobium algeriense. The sequence goes on from NZ_PYCN01000020.1 coordinate 106,147, forward strand.
TCCCGGATTGCGCTTCGCTCCATCCGGGCTACGGGCCTAGCTGTCGTCGAGCTTGTTGAGGTCGCGAACCGATTGCATGATCGGTTCGAAATTCGCCCGCGCATCCAGTGCGTCGAACAATTGCGCAGTGTCCGACAGCAATCCGTGCGAGCGCTGGATCGCGATCCGCACGTCGTCCTGCGGGGTGTCGGACAGTCGCCCGTGGCCCGACAGCAAGATCTTCGAGTTCAGGCCCTTCAGCCGCTCCAGCGACTGGATGTAATCGGCGATGCTGCCGGAGCCGAACACGCCGCCCATCACGCCGCCCGGCATCAGCGTATCGGAGGCGAACAGCAATCCCTTGTCCGGTTCGAACAGCGTGATGCAGGCCGAGGTGTGGCCGGGCGTGTACATCACGCTGAGGCGGAAATTGCCGAGGTCGATCAAGTTGCCTTCTTCCAGCCAGAGATCGATATTGATCGGCACGTTCGGCTCGTTGAACATCTTGCGCAGCATCGAGAAGTCGTCGCGCAGCATGATCTTGTTGGCGGCCAGCCGATGTGCGGCGATGAAGGCGCGGCCGTGGAAATGATAGGCCGCGCCGATGTGGTCGAGATGCTCGTGGCTCAGCACCACCATGTCGATCTTCTCGGGCGGGCAGTCGAGGTGCTCGAGGCATTTCACGAGATGCGGATAGTTCGACGACAGCCCGGCATCGATCATGATGGTGCGCGAACTGCCGCGCACCAGATAAGCGTTCGCCGCGCGATTCTTGAAGCGGATCTGATAGACGTCTTCGGCGGCCTGGATCAGCGTGCAGACCTCGGTCTCGAACAGCGTCTTGAATGGGCTCGGCTTCCGCTCGCTCATGAATTGGCCGCGGCTCTGAAGGTGACAGCGTTCGACGCGCGCAACCGTTTACTGAGCGCATCCATGATCATCAGCGCAAAGGCCGGCTGCTGGCTGACCAGGTAAACGAAGCGGGCATGGTTGATCCGCATCACGCGGGTGTTTGGGGCGGCCGCAATGGCGGTTGCCGAACGGGACGAGCCGTCGATGACAGCCATCTCGCCGAAAAACTCACCCTTGCCGAGCGTGACGATCACCGTCTTGCTGGGGCCGTTCATCTTGGCGATCTCGACCTGGCCGTCGAGCACCACGAACAGTTCCCGCCCGGTCGAGCCTTCCTCAAAAATGACGTCATCTACATCAAACTCATTGATGCATTTCTCGATGGTCATGGTGGCCACCTGCCTTTCTGGCTGGTTGGTCCATGTTAGTCGGGAAACAGACCGGCGCAAACGGAACCAGCAAGGATGCCGCGGGGCAGCATTAGGCGGCTCGGTACCGGGCCGGCCGACATTTGCGGCCCAAAACCGGGCCGGAAGAGTTCCTAAAATTTCGGTAAGGCCGCCACCGGTAAGGATTTGGCAAGTAATAAAAGTTACCAAATGGTCAATCAATTCTGGAGAATCTAACGTGAGCGATCAGCAACCCCAGCCCGCCAGCGGTGAGACCGGAACTCTTGGCGCCGGGCCGGCCACTCCCGACATGCCTGCGCCAGGCGAGCCGGTGACGGCCGCGGCGGAGGTCGAGGCGGCAAAACTCGCGCCCGAGCAGGAAGAGACCTCGCCGAAGCCCGATGTGGCCAAGGACGCCCCGAAGGTGGACGCCGTCAAGATGGAAGCGCCAAAGGTCGAGGCCTCAAAGGCTGAGCCTCCCAAGATCGACGCCGTGAAGCCGGAAGCGCCGCGCTTTCCCGGCAATGTGACGATCATGTCGCCCGGCGACCGCGTCGGAGCCGATGCGAAGGCTGCGCCGGCGGAAGGATCGTCCGGCAAGCGCCGATTCGGGGCGATGGCCGCCGTGGTCGCGCTGGCGACGGTGGCGGGTGCGCTTGGTGGCGCGCTGGCAACCGCGGGGTTTGGAAAGCTGATGGCCGGAGAATCGGCTCAAGCCTCAGTCCAGGCGTCGGCAAAGGACAGCGTGCTCGAAGCCTCGGTGGCACGGATCGACGCCGAGATCGTCGCGCTGAAATCAAGCCTCGAGCATAATTCCAAGACGACGACGGGCCAGCTCAACAAGGCCAGCGACCGCCTCGACAAGGTCGAGAAGGCGCAGGCCGAGCCCGGCGCGAAACTCGCCAAGCTCAGCGAGACCGTCGACAAGCTTCGCGCCGCTCAGGCGTCCACGACGGCTGCCGCTGCGCCGGCTCCTGCGAAGGAAGTCACGGGGTCGATACCGCAGCAAGCCGCAGCCGCCGCGCCGCCTGCGGCTCCTCCTACCTCTGGAGCTCCGCCCAAGCCCGAGGTTGCCCGGCTGCCGACGGTCGAAGGCTGGGTATTGCGGGACGTCGCCAACGGCAGCGCCCTGATCGAGGGCCGCCGCGGCATGTACGAGGTCTATGCCGGCGATCCCATTCCCGGCCTCGGCCGTGTTGACGCCATTCGCAGGCAGGACGGCCGCTGGGTGGTCGTGACCAGCAAGGGCCTGATCGTCGCGCGCTGACGGGACGACACATGAACAGGAAGGCGCTTCACGGCGACGTGAAGCGCCTTTTTTCTTGAATAGGTCTCATTGCGCGGTGTTAGTTGGGACATGAGCCGCGCGCCAGGATTTCTCGCCATCGTATTTGCTCTGCTGTGCGGCGCTTTGCCGGCGCGCGCGGCACAGGATGCGGCGCTGGAACGCGGAACAGCCATCACCGATCCCGCGACGTTGCGCGAACTCGACGGCGGAAAATTTCGTCTCGATCGCATGCTGCTGCCGGAGCGGCCGGCTGATATTCCGCTCGCCAATAGCGAGCTGTTCGCCGTGCCGTCGATGGCGCCAGTCCGGCAGGCGATCGATGGCGAGTTCGATCGCTATGTCGCGCGGCACCGAGCGAACCTGCCGAAGGAGACGATCGGCGTCGGCGAGGGCTTTGATTTCCAATTGTTCGACCGCGCGCTGCTTTATTCGGCAGAGACGCGGTTCGTGCTGGCCGGCATCGTTAACCGGATGGACCGCGCTTACGCATCCGAAGCAAGCTGCGGCGAGATCCGCATGATCTATCGGCTGACGCGGAAGAACAAAGCGGCCGGCGACAACGCTTCGCCGCCGCGGCTGCCGATGACGTTGAACCTCGTGCTGAAGGCGAAAGGCGAGGGATCCACGATCACCTGTTCCAAAATCGCCAATCGCTGGCTCGCCGCGCCGCTCGGTGGGACACCGGCGGCAAAGGATGGCCCGCTCGACCTGATCGGCCACGAGAATATCGACCGCATCGAGACCAATCTGCAGATCGCGCACGCGCCGAAATCGTCGGTTCGCGATTTCCGCACCGACTATCTGTTGAAGGTGTTTCGCTACGATCGGAACGCGCGCGTCTTCGCGGAAGCGCCGATGGAAAACCAGATCGATCGCGCGCGCCTTCTGGCCGACGATGGCCTCAAGCGCGAGTTCAGAGCATGGCTGCTCGATCCCGTCAATCTCGTCGCGTTCGATCGTGGCACCGCGCTGATCCCGGAAAAATTCCTTGCCAGCGGCGCGATTGCGCCGACGCCGGTCGGGTTCGATCCGTCGGACCTGGAGCCGGAATTCGGACTGGTGCAAGGCGAGGGTGCCGTGTTCAGCGAGGCCGACATCGTGGCAGCGTTGAGGAAGGCCGTGGAAGGCGGCGTGAAGCTGCAGAACATCCGCTCGCCTGCCGGGTTCGAGCGGCGGCTCAACGACGTGACCTGCTCGGGCTGCCACCAGACGCGCGGCATCGGCGGCTTTCACTTCCCCGGTGTCGACTGGATGGCGGAAAATCCGTCGAACTCGACGGTCGTGCCGGCGTCGCCGCATTTCTTCGGCGACCAGATCCGCCGACGCGATATTCTCGCAAGCCTGCGCGACGGCAAGACGCCGGATTACTCGCGCGGGTTCGCCAGCCGTCCGCAGTTGCGCGGCAGCACCGAACTCGCCGGCACCAATTACTACGACGGCTGGGGCGCGCATTGTTATGTGCAGGGTAAGCCGGCCGCCAGCAATGACGGAAGTTTTCGGGATTGGACCTGCGCCGAGGGCCTGACCTGTCAGGCCGCCGGCAAGATCTCGCGCATCGGCATGTGCTTCGTCAAAAGCCGTTAGCGCGAACTGTCACTTGGCGTAGTGCGTCAGGCGCTTGCCGGGCAGCAGATCATAGGCCGATTTCCAGCCCGGCAATTGCGCCATGCGCTTAAGCCAGGCGTTGATCGCGGGATGGCTCGCCGCCAGATCGTACCCGGTTTCATCGGCGGGATAATGCAGATAAGCCATCATCGATATGTCGGCCACCGTTGGCCGTTCGCCGATGGCGAATGCATTCTTCTGCATGTGCTGTTCGAGGATCGCCAGGAAATCATCAAGCCGCCTGCGGAAATGTTTCAGGACGTGCTCGTCCGGCGACGGCGTGAAGGTCCGAAAATAGCGGTAGGTTGCCATGTAGCCGGTGAGCTTGTGGTTGTCCCAGAACAGCCAGCGCAGCAGTTCGAACTGCTCCTGCTCGGTCTCGCCGCCGAACCGGCCGAATTGCTTTGCCAGCTTAAGCAGGATCGGCGCGGTCTGTGTCAGGCGTTCGCCGTCGACCTCGAGCACCGGAATTTCGCCCATCTCGTTGACGTCGCGCCGCCATTCCGGCGTGCGCGTGACGCCGCCGCCGAAATCGGTCCATACCGGCTCGAAGTGCTCGCCGCACAGCGTGAGCATCAGCGCGAGCTTGTAGCTGTTTCCCGACTCCGGGAAGTAATGCAGGCGATAGCTGGGCATGGTCTGCTTCCTTACGCCACCGCGCCGGCCGCGCGCAGCTTGCCAATCGCGGCTTCGTCATAGCCCGCGTTGCGCAGGATCTCGTCGCTGTGCTCGCCGATCGCGGGCGGCTTGCGCGGCTGCACCTTCTTGCTGCCATCCACCCAGATCGGGCTGGAGATCGTCAGCATGGTATCGTTCTCGAACGGCACCAGCACCTCGTTCTCGATCATCTGCTTGTCGTTCGGAATGTCGTCGAGGATGCCGACCACGCCGAACACCAGCCCGTTGCCGTCGAGGATCTTGCGCCATTCGGCAAGATCCCTGGTCGCAAAGGTCTCGTCGAAGATCTTGATCAGTTCGAGCGATCGCGCATGGCGGTCTTTCTTGGTTTCGAATCTCGAATCGGTGATGAGGTCCTCGCGGCCGAGGCAGCGCGCCAGCGTCGGCCATTGCCGGTCCTCGTTGAGCAGCGACAGGATCAGCCAGCGTCCGTCCTTGCACTGGTAGTGATTGGTGACCGCGTTGAGCGCGCGCTCGCGCGGCCGGCGTTCGCCGAACTTCGCGCCGACCAGTTTGGCCTGCGCCAGCACCGAGGCGGCCCAGACGCCATTGGCCATCAAATTGGAGCTGACATGCGAGCCCTTGCCGGTGCGCTCGCGCTTGTAGAGCGCAGTGACGATCGCGCCGTAGAACGCCATCGCGCAGGGGTGGTCGCCCATGCCCGCGATCGATCGCGCCGGCGTCGTGTGTTCGTCCGCTCGCACCAGGTCCATCAGGCCCGAGCGCGCCCAGTAGGCGTTGGAGTCGAAGCCCGGCTTGTTGGCTTCCTCGCCCTTTTCGCCGTAACCGGTGAAGGAGGCATAGATCAGGCGTTCGTTGAGGGGTGCCAGATGGTTGTGGGTGATGCCGAGCCGCTCGCGCACCTGCGGCGGATAATTGGTGATGAAGACGTCGGCTTGCGCGGCCAGCCGATGCAGCACCGCCTGCCCCTCGGGCTTCGAGAGATCGAGCGCGAGGCTCTTCTTGTTGCGGGCTTCCAGCATCCACGCGAAATTATGCTCGCTATGCGGGTAGCCCGGCAAATTCGGCAGGTTGCGATAGGGATCGCCGGCGCCGGGCGGCTCGATCTTGATGACGTCGGCGCCGAAATCCGACAGCACGGTGGCGGCCGCAGGCGCTGCAATGAAACTCGCGCAGTCCAGAACCTGGAGGCCTTCGAAAATACCCTTATCCATCGTAGCGCCGCTCCGTGACGTTTGTTGCTCTTGCTGAATTATCGCGATGAGCGATCCGGTTCAAACGCCATTTGGCCTATCTCGAAGGGGCGATGCAACTACTCCCCGCCGGACATCAGCGCTGCATTTCCGCCGGCTGCGGCCGTATTGACGGTCACCGTCTGCTCGGTTGCAAAACGCGCGAGATAATGCGGCCCGCCGGCCTTCGGCCCGGTGCCCGATAGCCCGTGGCCACCGAACGGCTGCACGCCGACCACCGCGCCGATCATGTTGCGGTTGACATAGATGTTGCCGACCTGGAGGCGCTCGATCGCGTCCTCCACCGTATCGTCGATCCGTGAATGGATGCCGAGCGTCAGCCCGTAGCCGGAGCGCTCGACCGCCTGCAGCACCAGGTCGAACCGTTCGGCGCGGTAGCGCACGACATGCAGCACCGGGCCGAATATTTCTTCCGTGAGCCGGCCGGCATCTGACAATTCGAAAATATGCGGCGCGACATACTTGCCTTGTGGTGCGTTACTCGCAAAGTGCACCCGGGCTTCTTTCTTCATGCGTTCGATATGCGCGTCCAGCCGCTGCTTGGCCTCGGCATCGATCACCGGGCCGATATGCGTAGCGGGATCGGAGGGATCGCCGATGACAAGCTCGCGCGCCGCGCCCGCGATCATCTCGATCATGCGGTCGGCGACGTCGTCCTGCAGGAACAGCAGCCGCAGCGCCGAGCAGCGCTGGCCGGCGGAGCGGAATGCCGAGGTCACGACGTCGTCGGCGACCTGTTCGGGCAGCGCGGTAGCATCGACGATCATGGCATTGATGCCGCCGGTCTCGGCGATCAGCGGCACAATCGGCCCGTCCTTGGCGGCGAGCGCGCGGTTGATCGTTCGCGCCACTTCCGTCGAGCCCGTGAAGACGACACCGGCGACATCGGGATGCGCCACGAGCGCGCCGCCGATCCGGCCGGCGCCTGCCACCAGATGCAGCGCTGACGCGGGCACGCCGGCTTCATGCAACAGCTTGACGGCTTCAGCCGCAATCAGCGGCGTTTGCTCGGCCGGCTTCGCAACGACTGCGTTGCCCGCCACCAGGGCTGCCGCGACCTGGCCCAGGAAGATCGCCAGCGGAAAATTCCACGGCGAGATCGCGACGAAAACGCCACGGCCGCGCAGGCGAAGCACATTGCTCTCGCCGGTCGGTCCCGGCATCGCCTTGCCTTCGCCGAACAACTCGCGTCCCTGCGCAGCATAGTAACGACAGAAATCCACGGCCTCGCGGACTTCCGAGATCGAATCATCGAGTGTCTTGCCGCCCTCGCGTTGCAGCAACGCGACGAAATGCGCCGCACGCCGCTCCAGCAGATTGGCGGCCTGCTCCAGCGCCGCCGCGCGCATCTCGGCTGGCGTTCGTGTCCAGTGCTTGAAACCGTCGCGCGCGGCCGCGATCGCTGCATTGGCCTCCGCCTCCGTTGCGTCGGCCATGCTGCCCGCTGCGGGTGTTGGTTCGGTGGCGATGGCCGAAACGAGTTGCTCCAGCGCCGCGCGCTCGCCGAATTCGATCCCGCGTGAATTTTTCCGCGCCGGCCCATAGAGGTCGCGCGGCAACGGAATGTTCGGATGGCTGGCATTGTCGGCACTGCCGATGATATCGGCCGGACGCCGCAGCAATTGCGAGACCGGCATCGCCTCGTCGGCGGCGAGCGCAACAAAGGATGAGTTGGCGCCATTCTCCAGCAATCGCCGCACCAGATAGGCCAGCAGATCGCGGTGGCTGCCGACCGGGGCGTAGGTGCGATGGGTGATGTCGGGGCGGTCCTCGCCGAGCTTTGCGTAGAGCGCTTCGCCCATGCCGTGCAGGCGCTGGAATTCGAATCCGCTCTGGTCCGTTGCCAGTTCGAGGATGGTCGCGACCGTCAGCGCATTATGCGTGGCGAACTGCGGAAAAATTCGGGGGCGCAGCGCCAGCAATTGCTGCGCGCAGGCGACGTAGTTCAAATCCGTCATCGCCTTGCGGGTGAACACGGGATAGCCGTCGAGCCCGCGTTCCTGCGCGCGCTTGATCTCGGTGTCCCAATAGGCGCCCTTCACCAGCCGCACCATCATTTTGCGGTCGAGGCTGCGTGCGAGACCATCGACGTAAGCGATTACGTCGGAGGCGCGCTTCTGGTAGGCCTGGATCGCCAGGCCAAAGCCGTCCCAGCCTGTCAGCGAGGAATCACTGACCGCTGCCGCTATCACATCGAGCGACAATTCCAGCCGGTCCGCTTCCTCGGCATCGACAGTGAAATTGAGGTCATAGGATTTAGCTTGCCGGGCGAGATCGATCAGGCGCGGGACCAGTTCGCTCATCACTCGTGCGCGGCTCACGGCCTCGAAGCGCGGATGCAATGCCGAGAGCTTGACCGAGATACCGGGCCGGTCGGGCAGGGGACGCTCGCCGGCCGTGCGGCCGATCGCCTCGATCGCGCTTGAATAGGAATTGAAATAGCGCGCGGCATCGTCGGCCGTGCGCGCGCCTTCGCCGAGCATGTCGAAGGAGTAGCGTTGATGGCGCGACGGGTGCGGCTGCGCCCGCGACAGCGCGGCTTCAATGGTTTCGCCGAGCACGAAATGATTGCCCATCAGCCGCATCGCCTGCCGCGTCGCCGCCCGCACGGCCGGCGCGCCCAGACGCTTGGTGAGCCGGCCGATGGTCCCCTGCGGGGTCTCGCCGGGCTGGATCACGCGGGCCGACATCCCGAGCGCCCACGCCGACGCGTTGACCAGGAACGCGCTCGACCTGGTTTCGTGATGGATGAAGTCGCCCTGCGCGAGCTTGTCCTCGATGAACTGGTCGGCGGTGCGGGCGTCCGGCACCCGCAGCAACGCTTCCGCCAGCACCATCAGCGCCAGCCCCTCCTTGGTCGACAGCGCGAATTCGCGCAGCATGTCCTCGACGCCGCCGAGCGGATCGTCGTTGGCCCTGATGGCCTCGATCAGCCGCCTTGCCATGCGATCGATGCGCTTCTCCTGCGCCGCATCCAGCCGCACGGCCCCGAGCAGGCGGGCGGCCATGGCACGATCGTCAGGCGCGTAGGGCGCGCTGAAGGGCGGAGGGGGCGACTGAGGAATCAGCATAGGATTCTCTTGGCTCCAGCCAGTCTACCGGGGCCGCGATTGAGAGAACAGGGCGCAAATTCTCCCAATTTTCCAAGGGGATGGCCGGATCGCCAAGGCCGGAATGGTGTGCGAGCGGATCCAACTGGCGCACGGAAAACACAGCAGGCGGAATTTCGGCGGCGGGATCTACAGATTGCCGGCTTGCTTGTTGGCAGCGTGAAGGAGCCGCGCTAATCGTCAGGCACGCCGTCGCTTGGGAACAGCAGGGATCGTGATAGACGCCGGACAGCCTATACTTGGACGCCAGTCGCGCGCGGGATTCGCGGCTGTGTTTGGCATTCTCCTCGCGTCGCCGTTTTTCGCCCCCGCGGCGAAGGCCATCGAGATGAGTGCTGAGGTCGCCAACCTCTACAGCTCGGTTTCGATCTATCCGCCGTCGGCCACATCCATGACCGTCTGCTACGGCTTCGTCTGCCGGCGCCGCGAGATCCTCGATTTCACGGCCGCCGACCGCAGCGCGATCACACAAATCATGGCGGCGGGGCGCGCCTCGGCCGCGGCCGAGCGCGCCGCGGTGCAGAAGGTGGTGGTGTGGTTCGATCGCCGCATGGGGCCGATCCTCGGCACCAACAAGCGCGTGGCGAAAGCGGATTTCCGCTACTTCGACGACAAGCACAATTACGATTGCTGGGACACGACACGTAACACCACCAGCCTGTTGCTGGTGCTGCGGGAGTGGGGGCTCTTGAAGCATCACGCGATTGGCGATCCCAAATATCGCGGCAATACGCTGGTGCTGCAGACACCGCACAACACGGCGGTGCTGGTCGATCGCGCTACCAAGATCGAGTGGGTCGTCGATCTCTGGCCGCGCGGCTATCTGCAGCCACCCGACGTGATGACGGTCCAGAAATGGGTCACAGAAGATTGAGCGGCCGGTTGTCGCGCACGATTTAGCTATCGCACGTGCAGAAGCGGTGCCCGCTCCGCCGAACGCTCACAGTTTTGAGAGGTTTTTTAAGCCCTACTCCCGGATTTTGCGTCCGAGAGCGCGCCGTTGCCGATCGCGCGTTTGCGCTAAACCTTGAGGTTCTCGGCCGAAGTCTTGCCCCGATTGGCGATCTCTTCGTATTCGACGGTCTGCCCTTCATTGAGTGTCGAAAGACCAGCTTTCTCAACTGCCGAAATATGAACGAACACGTCCTTGCCGCCGCTTGAGGGTTGGATGAACCCATAACCCTTGGTTGGATTGAACCACTTCACCGTACCTTTAGCCATTCACGTCGTCTCCGCGGAATCAAAAAAAGTAAACGAGCCGCCGGTCCCCGCACTAACCGGCATGCCCGAGGCATCAGGATACGCGGGTTGGGGCGGACTGGGTAGCGCAAACGGACCGGCCGTTTCGGCAAAAAAGTGCCCATTCGCACCCGATTTCCGCCGTTTTCCCGGTTTCGCGCTCATTTGACGCGGCCGGGAGTGGTGATTCGAAAACTGGGCAATCGGTTCGACCCGCTGCGCGCTGACGTCATTCCCCCGCTTGCGAGGAGGTGGCGGCGGGGCTCCGGCCTGGCATATCGCATACGGAGAACCCCGGCCGCGCGAGCGACCGGGGCTTCCGAACGAAACGTCTGCGGCCAGATCAGTAGCAGACGTTCACCGTCCGCCAGCGGAAGCCATAGGGTGTCAGCACACGGCGGGTCACGTAGCAGCCGTCATAGCCGCCACCGACGAAGCCGATCCTGAAGCCATGGCCATGGCCGAAGTGGTGGTGGTGATGGTGATGCGGCCAGAACCCGCCCGCCGAAGCGGTGGTGGGCGCCAGCGCCATGGCGCTGAGGGAAGCGGCGGCGACAGCAGCGAGAGTCAATTTGCGAAACACGGTCGTTCTCCTTGAATTGTGCGCGGTCGACGTTTCGTCTTGGCGCGGGTTTAAGTTTCAGTCTTACCCATCGCCAATCTGTCGTATCCCCAAAGATGCGGGTTCGAGGACGCGGCGCCTCGTTCGCAGACAATTTTCTGAACGATTATTCAGGTGTGAAAAACATCACAGACGCTTCGAACCGCTATCAATGAAGCGGTTTCAGGCTGCGGCGCTTTGCTCTTCGTTAACCAGCGCCGTTAGCTTCCGCGCGTCAGTCACAGTGCGCACGATCATCGGCTCGTTGCGTCCGCGAATCTCGACGTCATGCTGCGGCAATGCATCCTCTGCGAGGCCGGCGGTTGCGCGAACTTCGTCTGAGACGACGACCTCGCATGCAAGGATCTTGGTCATGTCCTGCAACCGCGCCGCGACATTGACAGGATCGCCGAGCGCAGTGAACACCATGTGGTCGCGATAGCCGATGTCGCCGACGATCACTTCGCCGCCATTGATGCCGATGCCGAAGCGGATCGGCTCGCGCAGATCATGTTCGAGAAATTTATTCAATTCGTCGACATTGGCGGCGATCATCGCCGCCGCACGCAACGCCTGGCGGCAGGCTTGTTGCCGGGTGGTCGACAGTCCGAACAGCGCCAGCATGCCGTCGCCGACGAACTGGTTCGGCCGGCCGCCGCTCTCAATCACAGCCTGCGACACCGCGCCGAGGAAACGGTTGACGATGAACACCGTGTCGAACGGCAGACGCTTTTCGGCGAGCTTGGTCGAGCCGCGCATGTCCACAAACAGGCTGACGAGATAGCGCTCCTGACCGATGCGCGTTGGATTCGATTCGTGGCCGTCGGCGGACATCGTGTGCGGCAGGAAGAGCTGGAAGAACGACAGATCGGACGGCGGCCGCAACTGGCAGGCCAGGCGGATGGAAGGATCCGACGTGCCGACCCGGCCAAGCACGAACGCCTCGCGCTGCGAAGGCTTGGGCAGGTCGGCGCAATCGCCGATGATGCGGATACGGCAGGTCGAGCAGCGCGCCCGGCCGCCGCAGACGCTGGCATGGGGAACGTTGTTGCGCAGGCTCGCCTCGAGCACGCTGAGGCCCCTGGGAACGCGCACCGTCCGGCCGTTGCCGTAGGAGAGGTTGATCATGCCGCGGCGGCGCTCGTTGATGGCGCGGGCGCCGCGGGCCAGCAATGCTACGCCGATCAGGCCGAAATAGCCGAACAGGAAAAAGTCCGTGATGCGATCGAGCGCCTGCGCCTCAGCGCGGGTGCCGATCTGGCGCACCGACTGGGTCTCCGCGCGCCATTCAGCGCTGTCATTATCGATCACCATGCGCCCGCTCTGATAGAAACCCAGCATGGAGAGCGTCGGAACCAGCACCGCCGCGGCGAGCAGGAACGGCGCGGCGCGTTTGTAGAACGCCCGCACCCGCAGCCAGAAATACAGCCCGATGCAGCCATGGACCCAGGCGATGATCATGACCGCCAGCATCATCCAGATCCGGTATGGCGCCCAGATCCAGTACAGGAACAGCACCTGCGGATAGAGCTTTTCATGTTCGTACAGCGTCTGGCCGAGCCGGACGCCGATGATATGGGCGATGATCAGCATCGGCACGCTGAGGCCGAGTGCGAGCTGCAGCGGCTCGATCGCCTTCCAGCGGAATTGGCGGCGTTCGTAGAGCGCCCAAATGCCGAGCGCGGTGTGCACCAGGCACGCGGTGTAGAACAGGATCGTGACCGGGAGGAATTGCCAGAACGCCGTGTGCAGATAAACCCCGCTCGCCAGCGCCTCCAGCGAGATGTTGCCCAGCGCATGGTTGAGAAAATGGCTGACCAGATAGGCGAACAGCACGACGCCGCTGACAAGGCGCACCTGCCGGAGGCTGATGCCGCGAACGTATGTCGTCAACTGTTCTCGGGATAGGGCGGCCATGCGATCCAAAGGGTCAATATTGGGCGATACTAATGCCTAATTCCAGCGGTGAATACCACCTACCGTCGTCCCAGCGAAAGCATGCTTTCGCAGGGACGACGGAAGTGATTTTCCGCCATGGCTCGTTGACACTCCCGGCTCAGTCGAGGAGAAAGCGCCGTGACGATAGCCCAGCCCCATAAAAGCAAAACCAGTCCCGCCGCGTCGCCATGGTTTGCAGCGCCCTGGCTTGCCGTGGCGTTGCTGATTGCCGCGTTGACGGCGATGCGGCTGGTCTATGCCGGCGTGCTCGATCTGCGCACCGACGAGGCCTATTACTGGACCTGGTCGAAGGAGAGCGCGCTTTCCTTCCTCGATCATCCGCCCGGCATCGCCTGGCTGATCCGGTTCGGCACCGCGATCTTCGGCGATACGCGTCTCGGCGTGCGGTTCGGCGGCATCGTCGCGATGCTGCTGACGCAATTGCTGCTCGCCGACATCGTCCGGCGCGTGACGCATGATGTGCGCGCCGTGATCTTCGCGGTGCTGTTGCCGGAAGCGGCGCTGTATTACGGGCTGTTGATGGCAAAAGTCGCGCCCGACACCGCGATGATCCCCTGTGCGGTCGCGATGCTGTGGTCGCTGGTGCGGCTGCACGAGAGCGGCAATCCGCGCTGGTGGCTGGCCGCGGGACTTTTTGCTGGCCTCGCGATGCTGTCCAAGTTCACCGCGATCCTGCTGCTGCCGGCGGTCATCGCGTTCGCGCTGGTGCCGGACTGGCGGCGGCGCTGGCTGCTCAGCCCCTGGCCGTGGCTGGCGGCGCTGATTGCGGCGATTGTGTTTCTGCCGGTGCTGATCTGGAATGCAGAGCACGATTGGGCGTCGTTCCGCTTCCAGTTCGTCCGCGCGGTCGCGACCCATCCATTGTCGCTCCGCACCGTCGGCGAATTCATCGGGCTGCAATTCGGCCTCGTCGGCTTCGTGCTGTTGCCAGTGGTGCTGTCCGGCGTGACGCTGACCGCCTGGCGCGGCTATCGCAGCCGCGAGCCGGTCGCGATCCTGCTGTCGACCGCCGTACTGGTGCCCTTCCTCTATTTTCTCTGGAAGTCGTTGACGCTCCGCGTCGGCGACACCTGGCCGATGTTCATGTGGCCCGCCGGCTTTGCCGCGACCGCCATCAATCTCGTCATGCTGCCGCGCGAGGGTTTTTCGGACCGGATCGTGAAATCGACATTCTGGTGGGCGAGGGTGGCCGTGATCTCCGGCATCGCCTTCGTGGTCGGCGTGTTCTTCTACTACGTTGCAGCGCCGTGGAATCTGATCGGCAGGACCGATCCGGTGGGCGGCGAGGCCGGCTATGAACAGGTCGCGGCGCGCGCGCGCGAACAGTTGCGAGCGACCGGCGCGACCTGGATCGCAACGTCGGATTATCGCACCTACGCGATGCTGCGCTGGCATTTCAACGGACAGGTGCCCGTCATCCAGATCAACGAGCGCGGCCGGTTCCAGGGCTTTGGCGATCCTGGCATGAAGGTGATCAAGGATCATCCCGGCCTCTATGTCGCGCGCGAGCCGGACAACCGCCTGCCGCTGTGGGACTTCACGACCGCGCAACGGCAGCCGCTGGCGCGGGTCGAGCGCGTCTGGCGCAGGACGGTGATGGATACCTACGCCCTGGAAAAATTGACGGGCTGGACGCCGGAGCTGTCGCCGCCGGTGGATTCGCCGCTGTTCCGCTGGCGCGTGCTGGCGGCAGTTGTCGGGCTCGACGCCGCTTCGTAGCCCGGATGAGATCTCGTAGGATGGGTGGAGCGAAGCGATACCCATCATCACGTGCACCGGTCCTTGATGGGTATCGCTTCGCTCCACCCATCCTACAACATGACTTCGCGGTCTCGCGGCGCATTGCGTCCGAGGTTTGCTATCAACTTCCCGCCCTCTTGTCAGAGGGCGCAGGGAAGACCGGGTGCTTGCTGCACCCGCGGTCTCGCGTGCGATTTGCACAAACAAAAGTGCACACGAGCATACAGGGCAGCGGGAACACTCCGGCCTTCCCTGCGCAATGGCTTTACGGCTTACTTCGTGCTCTCCCCGGTGAACGGCTCTTTTGCCACCGTCGCCCGTGAGAGGCGTGCCTCTCGCGAACTTAACGCCAGCACCGCGGCGTCCGGACCACACGACTTCGCCGTACGCTCAAGCCACACACGTCAGTCGCAGCTCTCGCGTCCATCGCATCTCACCGCGCGTTCGTGACGATGGCCAACGCCCCTCAATCGGGTGAGACGGGCGGAGTTATGGAGTTGATTTGGGTGAGAACGAAAGCGGAATATTTTTGCGCCAAGGGCTGGACAGGTTTTGGGTGATTTGCCCGTCGTGCCAGTTTGTCGCGGGCCAGCAAATGAAATTGTGCTTGCGCGCAAAGCAAATCAGTTCGCAGGCCGCCGTAACCACCACAAACCTTCGTATAGGTGCTGCATCCGTTCGTATCTGCGCCGTTAACCAACGGACAATTGAGCGCCTATGCCGCGCGCCTTATCGTCTAAGCCATCGGGTTCGGCTGCCGCAGGAAAATTTCACGACCAAAGCGATCGAGTACAGCAACAATATTTGAGCTGTCCATGGCGACGAGTCCTGCTCTTTTCTGCGAGTTGACGGTGAGTGCGGCCAGAGATGCCCGCAGGCGAATTTGGTGTGCCGCGCATCCAGACAGTAACCTGAAGTGACGTCGTTTTCCTGCTATCCAATTTTGGGGTCATTGCGGAATGTCATCCTCCCTCGGCAAGATTGCGGTCCTGATCGATGGCGCCAATCTCTATGCGACCGCCAAAACGCTTGGCTTCGATATCGATTACAAGCGGCTGCTCAAGGAATTCCAGAGCAGAGGCACGTTGTTCCGTGCGATCTACTACACCGCGATCATTGAGGATCAGGAATATTCGTCGATCCGGCCCTTGATCGACTGGCTCGGTTACAATGGCTACACCGTGGTCACCAAGGCGACCAAGGAATACATCGACGCTACCGGCCGCCGCAAGGTGAGGGGCAACATGGATATCGAACTCGCAGTCGATGCCCTGGAGCTCGCAGAACACGTCGACCAGATCGTGCTGTTCTCCGGCGATGGCGATTTCCGCTCCCTGGTCGAAGCGTTGCAGCGTCGCGGGGTCCGGGTGACCGTCGTTTCGACGATTTCGTGCCAGCCGCCGTTGATTGCCGACGAATTGCGCCGCCAGGCCGACGTCTTCACCGATCTGATGGAGTTGAAATCCAAGATAGGCCGCGACCCGTCCGAGCGGCCGCCCCCGCGCGAGCTGCGTCAGCAGATGCCGGAGTTCCTGCAGCGCGACACGAATAATGCGTGATCGCGGCGGTCTTGAACGCTTGCCCCGATCGCCACTTGGTCAGTCCGTAGGGTGAGCAAAGCGACTTGTCTCGCCGTAGCTCAACGAGCGAAGGCGGAAGCGTGCCCGCCATCAAGACGCGCGCTCGGCTATTGCGCCACAGCGCGCGGGTGAGTTTTGCGCCCGGCTGGCTCAAATCCGGTTAAACAAAATCTGGATGCAAAAAGCGGATGAAAGTCTGCCAGCATCTGTTGCTGGGCATTGTCAGTCCCAAGCGCGCCATCATTGGTTGTCTCACAGACGCCAGCCAATCTCAAACCTGTCATCGCGACACGGAAGGCTCGCCCGAAGTTGCCATCCGAGTAGACCCTCGGACTGGTGGTCGTAAAGCACGAGGCCGATGCGACGAAAGCCTGTTGCATTTTCGCAAAATCGTCCTGGTTGGCGGTGTTGAACCATATCAACCCGACATTGTTATTCCCCGCAGGTGATCAAGGACGGCTCGCATCTGTGCGCGCCGAACTACTGTTGTCGCTATTGCCCGGCCGCGCGTCATGCGCAGCCAGCCGATACATCCACAAGCCACATCGGATTCGCTGTGTGGTGAGTGTCTCGGTTCAAGGAGAAAGAAAAATGAAAATTCGAAGCTCAGCCCTGACATCTGCTCTGCTGATCTCATCCTTCTGCGGAGTTGTGCCCACATTAGCGCAAGAAACGCTCGATACCCGCATCGGCAAGCTCACGTTCGAGAGCGGCTATCCGTCAAAGGAAACGGTCCAAAAGCTCTACGACGAGATGGACTTCCAGCGGGCGACCCAAGCGTACATCTGGGGGATCCCAGCAGTCGGGCTTGCTGAATGGCGTCTTGCCCATCGCGATGTTTTCAAGGCGAAGAGCGGCGAGATGCTGTCGTATCTCGACTTCGCTGAGAAGCTGGGCATCCTGACGCCGAACTACACGACGCCGTACATTGCAACCTTCGTCGATCTACAGGAGAGCGGCCCCATGGTGGTTGAGCTCCCGCCCGGCCTGATGGCCGGCATGATCCTGGATGCGTGGCAGCGTGTCCTGGCGGACCTTGGCGTGGTCGGTCCTGATCAAGGCAAGGGCGGGAAATATCTGATCCTTCCGCCTGGGCACGAGATGGTGAAGCCTGAAGGCTACTACGTCGTCCAGTCGCCGGGCCGGACGGTGCTGGCGGGCGTCAGACTTCTTGATGCTGACAAGGAAAAGGCGATTCGAGAGCTCATTCCCGGCATCAAGACATACAAGTGGTCTCCGACCGGCACCGGCGAGGTGATGCCCGTTCGCCATGCAGGCGACAAAAAGTGGAGTCAGATGCCGCCGCGCGGGATGGCCTACTGGGACAGCCTCAACAAGGTCGTTCAGAGCGAGCCGGTCATGGAGCGGGACCGCCTGATCCTGGCCCAGCTTCGCTTCCTGGGTATCGAAAAGGGCAAACCGTTCAATCCGGGTGCACGCCAGAAAAAAATCCTCGAAGAGGCCGTGGTCGTGGGCGAAGCGATGGCCAAAGCGAACACATCCGACAAGCGCGTGGAACCTGCTTTCTGGCCGGGCACCAATTGGAAGCACGCGCTCGTCGTATCCGTCGATCAACGCGCCCCCAACTACGATCAACTCGATGAGCGTGCCGCCTGGTTCTACGAGGCTGTCGTGATCTCAAAGGCCATGCTGACCCAGACGCCCGGCGTTGGGCAACGCTATATCGCGGCCTACAAGGATCGCGACAGCAACTGGCTCAGCGGCGGCAACACATACAAGCTGCACATTCCGGCCAATCCTCCAGCCAAGGGGTTCTGGTCCGTCACCGCCTATGACGAAGGTACGCGGCAGATGGTCGTTACCGAACAAGGACGTCCAGATCTTTCCTCCCGCAAAGAAGACCTTGTGAAGAACCAGGATGGCTCGGTGGACGTCTACTTCGGCCCCAAGGCCCCGAAAGGCAAGGAGGCGAACTGGGTGCAGACCGAACCGGGCAAGGGGTGGTTCACCTACTTCCGCTTCTACGGCCCGACCGAAGCCTTCTTCGACAAGTCATGGGCATTATCCGACTTCCAGAAGATCGGATCGGAAAGCACGGTAGGCCGGTCAGGCAAGCAGGTGAAGTGACGCACGAAGCAACGCGCCATCCGCCGCGGCGCGTGTCCTTGCTGGCTAATTCTCGAGCGGTTCGCAAGTTTCACGTCAAGTATAATGGCTTGGAGATATGCAAAATGAAGCGATCCCACGCACGTTTCCTGTCCGTTTCCGCCCTAGTCAGCGCAATCATTGTGAGCGGAATGGCTTACGGCCAATCCAGCCGCTTCGACGCCCTTGCCAACCTGCCGTTCGAACAGAACCGTCCAACGCCGGAGACGGCGAAGACGCTGATGCAGGAGCTTGAATTCCAACAAGCCACGCAGGCGTATCTATGGGCGATGCCGCTCATCAACACACTCGGCATGAAGTTCGGCTCCGAGAAGGTGTTTGGCGCGGGTTACAACGTCCTTCCGATCTGGAAGGAGCGGTTGGACACCAAAACAATGGTAACTACGCCCAACTCGGACGTGATCTACGCCATGAGCTATGTGGACATGGGCGAGACCGGGCCGATCGTGTTCGAGGCGCCACCCAATCTCCAGGGCATTCTGCTCGATTTCTGGCAGCGGCCGATCCCGGTCGACGGGGGCAAGTTCTTCGGCGACGTCGGCTTGCCGGGTCCGGACGCCGGCAAGGGCGGCAAGTTCCTCGTTCTGCCGCCGGGCTATAAAGGCGATGTGCCGAAGGGGTACTATGTCTATCGCTCCGGCACGAACAACCTCTTCATCTTCCTCCGCGCCTTCTACCAGGATCCGAAGGATCTTTCGCCCGCGGTCAAGCTTATGGAGGAGGCGAAGGTTTATCCGCTGAATCTTCCCGAGACCGAACGCAAGCCGATGAAGTTTCCGAACGCCTCGGGCGTGGCGGCAAACATGTTGCCGCGCTCTGATATCGCAGCCTTCGAACAACTCAAATGGCTGCTGGATCGCGAGGGTGAGAATTTGGCGGGTGAAGATGGTCTGGGCCTTCTCGCCAATATCGGCATTATCAAGGGCCGCCCGTTCGAGCCCGATGTCGACACGAAGACGATCCTGAATGCCGCAGCGAAAACGGCTTACAAGACAAGCCGCGTGATCGGCAGAAAAACCGAAATCGGCGGCCGGGACCTCAAAGTCTGGAAGGACAGCAAGTGGGTCAATCCGATCAACAATGTCAGCGAGCCCGGTTCCGAGAAGACACTTGATTTGTCCTGGCGCAACAAGAGGGCAGGCTTTGCCGAGATCGAACCGCGCGTCTGGATGTTCACCGATTACTATTCGATCAGCCCCGGAATGGTGTCATTAACGCCCGGCAAAGGCGCATTCTACGTGATCGCCTTCGACGACGCTGACGACAAGCCGCTGTCGGGCGATTCCTCGTACAAAGTGACGCTGCCGCCCAATGTTCCTGTCGCGCTGTTCTGGTCGCTCACCCTCTACGAAGCAGAAAACGCTTCAGGCCTGGCGACCGAAGCGCGGCGCTTCCCTTCATTGGGATCGCGTGACAAGCCGGTGCAGAACGCCGACGGCACGACGGACCTCTACATCGGTCCGAAGTCTCCCACCGGCAAGCAAGCGAACTGGCTTGCGACCGCACCGGGACGAGGGTTCTTCGCAATCTTGCGCCTGTACGGCCCGGAAGAGGCTGCTGTGAGCTACAGCTGGAAGCCCGGCAACTTCGAGAAGATGAATTGACGCTGAGAGGCATTTCGATGTCGCCGGCCGCTCCGACCACGGATTGAACAAGGAATATGATACCAGCTTCTCGTCAGCGAGAGTGCTTACCGGCGGATCAAGCATCGCTTCCGCTGCCGATACGTCGCGCCTCGGCATCGCATTGGTGATGCATTGAAGGGGCGATGAAAGAAGTTGGCAAACGAGGGTTCTTGGTCTGTAGGGTGGGCAAAGCGATAGCGTGCCCACCATCAAGGCGCGCGCTCGGCGATGGATGGTGGGCACGGCGCAAGTGCGCCTTTGCCCATCCTACGAGAGCCCATAGCGGCGCGTCTCCGCTGCGGCTTATGACGCAAATCTGACATCGAGTGGCGTACGGAAACGTGAACCCCTTCACACTTGCAAATCCGCCGATCGTCCTACACTGCTTAACTAACGATGGGGCTGTTCTCAAAGAGTAGAGGAGGCAGCAATGCGTGAACCAAACCTAAGGACAAGTAGCTGTCCACCACTGCTCCCAAACCATTAGCTCGGGTGAATCAGGCCGTCGCTACACTGACGGATCTGGTTTCACTCGGGCGTTCCAGCCGTCGCTTCCGGAAAGCGCAAGCTAGCGGTCGTCCCTCCGCCCGGGGTGGAGGTGATGATGAACTCCCCGCCATGAGCCGCCATGATCTCCTGGACGATCGAGAGGCCGAGCCCTGCGCCGTCTTCTGCGGCGTTGCCGGTCTGAAAGGGCTCGATGAACTTGCGCTCATCCCCCGGAGAGATTCCGGCTCCGTCATCGCGGATCGACACGCTACCGCGGCCGAGCATCGCCGTGATGCGCTTGGCGCCCTCCGCGTGGATCAACGCATTGCCGACTAGATTGGCCAAGGCGCTGCGGATGGCAGCCTCCACACCCTGCACGACCGCGGCATCCTCCTCGGCCTGCTCCAGTGATAATTCGATCCCCGCATCCAGCGCCGACGGGCTGAAATCGGCAAGCACGTCCAGCGTCACGATCGCAAGGTCAATCGGCCGTTTTTCAATCGCATGATTTTGCAGCCGCGCCAGGTCCAGCATGGCCGAGACCAGCGACGTCAGGCGACGCACATCGCGCACAAGCGCGATCTTCAATTGGGGTTCGGCCACATCCTCGATCCTGGCACGCAGCAGCGTCAGCGGCGTCCGCAGCTGATGGGCTGCATTGCCGAGGAAACGGCGCTGCATCTTGATGTAGGTGTTGATCTCGTCGAAGGCGCGGTTCAGCGCCTCGACCAAAGGCTTGAGCTCGATCGGGACCTCATCAAGCGAAATCGATCCCGGCGGCGCCGCCGGGTCGATCGCGAGCGCGCGTCGCGTCACGCGATCGATGCCACGCGCCACGAAACGCCCCGACAACCACGCGCCGATCATCACCATCAACGCGAAGGCGAAGGCCAAAATAGAAAGGGGGAAGATGTTGCGACCAACGAGCGACCTCAGAACCTGGCCGAAGCGGACTTGCGCCCCGCCGATCATCATCACCAGATCGGACGGGCCCCATGGGATGACGGCCAGGCAGAACGTAGAGTTCTGGTCCAGCGTATTGAGGACCGAGAAACCGATCGGCCCGCTATAGGGAAGCGAGAACGGCAGGGCCGGCCTGTGCTCACCCCCGAACTCGGTGATCAACTTCTCGTAGGACACGACGTACCACAGGTTTGGGCTGAAGGATTGCAGCTCCTTGACACGGCGCGTGGACTGGATGGTCAGCGCGCGGCCAGGATCGACGACCGCGGCGTCGTATAGAATGCCTGCAGCAACGCGGCACACGACCGGCTCGTATTCGCGTAACTGGGACTGCCAGACAGTAATGGTGATCATGGCGAGGAAGATGGCCGTTGCAGCGAGGCCGAGCGAAAGCGCAAACGTCCGGGCAATCGACTTCATCGGCTCTGCGCCATTCGGAGCACATAGCCGATGCCGCGCATGCTGCGGATCTCGACATTTCCGCCAAGCTCGTACAGCTTCTTGCGAAGCCGCGAGACCTGCGCCTCCAGCGTGTTGGATTCGATCTCGTCATCGAAGCCATAGATCTCCTCGATCAAGGCAGCGCGGGTGACGACGCGGTCGCGGCGCATCAACAATGCGCCAAGGATCAGGGCTTCGCGCCGCCGCAACAAGACCTTTTTGTCGGCCACGATGGCGTCGTTGCTGCCGAGGTGCAGCTCCACGTTTCCGAACGACAACACCGGCTGAACGAGGAGCCGCGGCCGCCGCAGCACGGCGC
Source organism: Bradyrhizobium algeriense (assembly GCF_003062295.1). Lineage (GTDB taxonomy): Bacteria > Pseudomonadota > Alphaproteobacteria > Rhizobiales > Xanthobacteraceae > Bradyrhizobium > Bradyrhizobium algeriense. The sequence continues at coordinate 128,345 of NZ_PYCN01000020.1, forward strand.
GCACGCGGGCGATGAATTCATCCGGCTCGAACGGCTTGCTAAGATAATCATCCGCTCCGCCGTTGAGGCCTTCGATCATGTCTTCCTTGGTATCCTTTGCCGTCAGCATGATGATAGCCGGCCGTTCCGGCAACTGGCTTAACGCCGTGACGATCGCAAGTGCGTCCCCATCGGGCAGCATGCGGTCGACGATCGCCAGATCGTATTTGAAGTTTTTCAGCGCGTGCCACGCGTCCGAAATCGATTCGACCGTATCGACCACACCGTGTAGTTGCGTCAGCAAGCGACTGAGATAGGCGCCGATCTGCGGTTCGTCTTCGATCACGAGAGAGCGCACAATGGTCTTCCTTGCAGCAGGCGGCCAATAAAACCAGGGATCGTGACACTCCCTCTTTGGCCCGATTGTGGCGCTTCGGGCCAGGCGGGCACTGTCTCTTACGGCAGGCGGACTGGCGAAGACAAGCTACGGGCAGATTGGGCATATCACCCGGTCCTGCATACAGAAAAACGTTCGGCTTAGGCAATGTTCAGGCAATGTTTGTCTGCTGCTCGATTTCGTCATCGTTGGACGTCGCGGGCGGCAATCTTGGGGCAATGTTGGCCAGCGATTTGGAGCGGGCTCGAATCCACACCAGCTGGCCCTGACAAAGAGGCCCGCGATCAGAGGCCCCTTTAATGAAGCATGCCATCGAAGCCACCCGCCGCTTTCCCACAAGCGGCGCGCACCGAATTTTTTTCACTACAACGCTCGCAGCCCTCAGCGCGACGGTGGCCGTCTTCGACCGCGCATCAGCCCAGACTGCATTCACCTTGCCGGCGCCCCCTTTTGAGCTGCCGTTACTGCCGCCGGTGTCCGGCAACTGGACCGTCATGATCGGCGCGGAGGGGCGGTACAGGCCGGACTTTGTAGGAGCAAACCACAGCTTGTTCAGCCCGGTCCCGATCTTCTCCATCCGGCGCGCCGGTTCGGTAGATCAGTTTCGCAGCCCGCGCGACAACATAAGCATCGCACTGATCGATTTCGGCGATCTGCGCGCGGGCCCTGCGGGCAAGTTCGTGTCGTCGCGAAAGGCAAGCAGCCATTCCGAGCTCTACGGTCTCGGCGACGTCAAGAGTGCGTTCGAGCTCGGCGGCTTCATCGAATATTTTCCTGTCGACTGGTTTCGCGTGCGCAACGAGACCCGCCAGGGCTTTGGCGGCCATCAGGGCGTCGTCTCCGACTTCTCGGCGGATTTCATCGTGCCGGTGACGCGGGCGATCACTATTTCGGCCGGCCCGCGCTTCACATGGGAAAGCGCGAAGGCCGTCGCGCCCTATTTCAGCGTCGACGCCGTTCAAGCGATGGCGACGGGGCTTCCGGTGTTCGACGCCAAGGGCGGTGCACACTCGGTCGGCGTGGGCGCACAGGTGAAGTATCGGATCAATCCGCAATGGGAAGTGCATTCCTATGTCGAATACGATCGGCTGCTCGGCGACGCGGCAAAAAGCCCGCTCGTGACCGCGCGCGGGTCGGTGAACCAGACGACGGTCGGCATCGGCGCGTCCTACTCCTTCGACTTCAAGATCCGGTAGGGAACGCGATGCGCACCACCAGTCGATACGCTTGGACCGCGATGGTCATCATCCTCCTTTGTATCCCGATGGCCATCCTTCTTGTCCTGAGCAGCGGCGCTCATGCATTGTTCGAGACCCGGGACGCAAAGCTCAAGCCGGTCAAGACCGTCGGCATCGTTTCGGCGATCGGCGATCAATTCACTTTTGCAAAGGCGGGGCTCACCGGTCTCAACAACGGCCCTCGAACCGTGCCGACCGCCTCCTGGGGTCTCGACGACCTGATCGCGCAGCAGGTGGCGGAGGCGCTGAGCATCCGCTTCCAGGTGCAGCCGGTCACCTATCCGCGCGCCAGCTTCGCGACGACCCAGGAATCGGCGATTACCGCCGTCAATCTCGTTCGCGGCGATCGGTTCAAGAAGCTCGTTCAGACCGAAGTGTCCCCGCAAGGGCTCGACGCCTACATCGTCATCACCAAGGCCAAAGCCTATTTCGGCGGCGGCAACCGAAAGGTGGAAGGCGTGGGCCTGATCACTTACAGCACGGTTCTGGAATCATTCCGCCTGCTCCATGCGCTTTACGAGATCAGAGTTGTCGACGGCAAGACGTTCGACATCATCGAAAAACTGGCTGCCGGGCCGCTCGACGAAGCATCGAGCGTCCGGCTCCCCGGCCCTAGCCTGGTGATCGACGCGAGTTTCGATGAGCGAGACGAGAACCTGCGTCGAGCGATCGTTGATCTCGTCATCCGCAGCCTTCCGAACACGCTGAGCGATATGCATCTGATCAATCAGAAGCAGTAACCAGGAGAAATTGATTGAACACCACGGCTCTCAACCGGGCTCACACGGCGTTGCTGTTGGCGGCAAAGCCGGTCAACCCCGCGAGCGGCTGATGCCTGCACGATCAATCAGTTGCCGAGCAACATGGCGTCCCTGGCGGAATCGAACCTCACTCCTCCCCGTCGCGCTTGCGCAGCAGATCCTTCGCGAGATCGGCGAGTGCCGGCCGCGGCAGCGCCGTAAACGGCAGCGGGCGCGTCACGTCGATCGCGGCTAACCCCAGCCGCGCGGTGAGCAGGCCGTTCAGCACGCCTTCGCCGAGCCGTTGCGAGAGTTTTGCGGCGATGCCGTGGCCGAGCATCTGCTGCACCAGGCTGTCGCCCACCGCCATGCCGCCGGTGATCGCGAGATGGCCGATGACATGACGTAGCAGGCTGATCATGCCGAGCGTGCCGGGCCGGCCGCCATAAAGCCGCGCCAGTTGCCGGATCAGCCGCATCGCGGCGACGAACACAAACAGCACGTCGATCAGCGCGCGCGGACTGACGGCTGTCACCACCGAGACGCGTTGCGCGGCCGTGGAAACCAGCCGGCGCGCCTCTTCATCCAGCGGCGCCAACAATTCGCGCTCGGCGAGCTTGATCATGTCGGCGCCGTCGATGATGTCGTCGGCATGGCTCACCAGCGTGGCGCGCGCGCGGGCCAGTTGCGGGTTCTGATGCGCGAGCTTGAGCAGGTCGTTGACGACAGCGCGGCTCTCGGCGCGGTCGTCGCTGCGCAGCACCTCAGCGGCGCGCTGGTGCAGCTTTTCGATGGCCGCGAGCCGCGCCAGCCCGAAGGCTTCGCGCCCGATCACAACCGCCAGCGCCAGCGCCGCGGCGGCCGCGAATGCCAGCGCGACGTAGCCCAATGTCTGGCTACGCGCAAACAGGTCCTCGATCAGGTTGACGATGCCAAGTCCGAGACCGAGCAGCACCAGCCCGCCGGCGGCAGACCAGAACAGCGTGCCCCAGCGAAAGCCGCGGCGTGCCGGGACACGCGGCGCATCGATCGGTACGGGCAGGGTGGCAGGATCGGCTTCGGGCGTGATGTGCACGGTGCCGCGCGCGGGGCGTCCGGTTTCATCCGGGCCCATCACGGTCACGCCGGGATCGTCGAGCTTGAACGTCGCCGGCCGCCGGTGCGGCGTCTTCTCGCTCATTGCAGTCGGTCTCCGATCAGGAACTGGAGGGCGCGGTCAAGGCGGATGTGAGGCAGCGCGGGCTCGTCGCCGGCCGTGTGCTCCAGCAGCGGCGGCCGGAAGCGCAGGAAGCGGAAATCGGCGTGTTCGGAGGCGGTGCTGGAAAGGCCGCGAAAGCCGCCGTTGAACAGTTCCTCAGGGTCCGCAGGCAGGTCGCCCGGAAAGGTCGCGACTTCGGTCTCGCCATCGAAGGCCTCGCCATTGGCGCTCTCGCCGGGCGCGGGCGTGCCGATGATGGACGGCAGCTTTTCGCGGCCACGCGCGACCTGCGCCTCGCGGGTGGCGCGCACCGCCGATAGCGCGACCACGTCGATGGCAGCCCCCGCATATTCGGCACGCTCAGTCGCCTTGGCGACCGCCCGCCGCAGCACAGCTTCCAGCCGGTCATGGCTCTGGTGGTGCAGGTGATCGGCCTTGGTGGCTGCAAACAGAATGCGATCGATCCGGGGACGAAAAAGGCTGCTCAGGATCGTGCTGCGGCCGATGCGGAAGCAATCGAGAATGCCCGACAGCGCGGCTTCGAGATCGTGCAGCGCTTCCGGCCCGGCATTGAAGGCTGCGAGCGCATCGACCAGCACGATCTGGCGGTCGAGGCGGGAAAAATGGTCGCGGAAGAACGGACGCACCACGACATCCTTGTAGGCCTCGTAACGCCGGCGCATCATCGCCCACAGCGAGCCGTCGGGCGCGCTGCCGTCGGCCGCGACATCGAGCGGCGTAAAGGTCAGCGCCGGCGAGCCTGCGAGATTGCCCGGCATCAGGAAGCGCCCGGGCGGCAGCAGGCTCATTGCAAAACGTTCGTCGCGGCAGGCGCGCAAATAATCGGTGAACAATTTCGCCGCGGCGAGTGCCGCCTGTTCGTTCTCGCGGCCCTCTGCATCAAGCGTCTTCAGATGCTCGTGCCACGGCGCGGCGAGCTTTGCGCGCGGACCCTCGCGCGACAGGGCGAGGCTCTCGGCCGACCATTGCTCAAAACTCTTGCTGAGCAGCGGCAGATCCAGCAGCCACTCGCCGGGGTAATCGACGATGTCGATGGTAAGCGTGCGGTCGGCGCCATTCTGCCGCTGGTAGTCAATGACGAGGCGCAGTTCGCTGATATCCGTGGTCGAACTCGGCCAGCACCGCTCCTCGATCAGGGTGCGGACATGGTTCTCATAATCGAAGCGCGGCACCGCATCGTCCGGCTGCGGCTCCAGCCGGGCGCGGGCGATTCGGCCGGTGGCATAGGGCTCGAAGATGGGAAACCTGCCGCCGCGGGTCAGGCCGTGGATCAATGCCGTGATGAACACGGTCTTGCCGGCGCGCGACAGGCCTGTGACGCCGAGCCGCACGGTGGGATTGAAAAAGCTGTCGCCGTAGTCCAGCAGCGCCCGCGCCGACAGGCGCGCTTCCTCGACGATATCTGAAAAACTGGGGGCCATGCGGGCGTGGAAGGCTCGAAACAAGCATTGGTGGGCGATGTCTGGAAAGTGGCGATTGGCGCGCTAAAATCAAGCGTCCGTGATAGGCTGACCACGGGCTTCCGCGGATATCGGCTTGTCACCGGCAGCACGAAAATGCCACGGCTGTGGAGTACTAGATCCGCCTTCGCTGACAATGACGGCCCTCAGGCCAGTCGCCTTGAACGGTTCGTTGACCTCGGAAGACCCATGTCTTAATCGCTCCCTCACCAGCTTCTGTGGATCCGCATGACCATCTTCAGACTGAAACAACTCGCCTCGACATCCTTCCATGCGGCGGCTGACGCCATGCACTGGAACTACGACCGCGCCGAGCTGATCGCCGATGGCGTCGTGCATATCGTCGGCGTCTGTCTGGGGCTTGTCGCCGCTACCGCCCTGATCGTGCTGACCGCGGTCTATGCCAGCGCGTTCGAAGTTGCGGTGGTATCGGTCTACGTCGCGGGCCTGCTCGCGATGCTGACGCTGTCGGCGATCTATAATCTCTGGCCGGTGTCGCGCGCCAAATGGGTGCTGCGCCGCTTCGATCATTCGGCGATCTATCTGTTGATCGCCGCGACCTATACTCCGTTCATCGTGGCGCTGAAGGCGAGCTATCTGGCGCTTGCGCTGCTGGGTGGGGTGTGGTGCGTCGCGATCGCCGGCGTGGTGCTGAAGCTGGCGCGTCCGGGGCGCTACGATCGTTTGGCCGTGGGGCTCTATCTCGCGTTGGGCTGGAGCGGCGTCATGATTTACGATTCGGTGATGAAGGCGGTGCCGCCGCTGGCGCTGGGCTTCGTGGTGGCGGGCGGCGTGCTCTACAGCCTCGGCGTGGTCTTCCATGCCTGGCAGCGGCTGCGCTTCCAGAACGCGATCTGGCATGGCTTCGTCTTGCTCGGCGCGGCGTGCCATTATACGGCTATTCTCGATATGATGATCTTGACGTAAAATCATAATAAACGGGAGGAGCGGGCCATGCAGGTGACGGGCAAAGTCGTGGTTGTCACCGGTGGCGGCAACGGCATCGGGAAGGCGATGTGCGAGGCCTTCCATCGCGCAGGCGCGGCCAAGGTCGTTGTCGCCGATATCGATCCCGATGGCGCGCGCGCCGTCGCCACCCCGATCGGTGGGGCGGCCTTCAAATGCGATGTCGGAAAGGAGAAGGACGTCCATCACGTCATCGAGGAGACCGAGCATCAATTCGGCCCGATCGCGCTGTTCTGCTCCAATGCCGGCATCGGCGGCGGCTTCGATCCATTGTCGGTCAACGCCGGCGGAAACTCCGACGAACCGTGGCAGCGAAGCTGGGCCGTTCATGTCATGGCGCATGTCTATGCGGCGCGGCACCTGATCCCGCGCATGAAAGCGCGCGGCGGCGGCTATTTCCTCAACACGATTTCGGCGGCGGGCTTGCTGTCGCAGGTCGGCAGCCCGGCCTATTCGACCACCAAGCATGCAGCGGTCGGCTTTGCCGAAAATCTCGCGATCTCGCACAAGGCCGACAACATCAAGGTGTCGATCCTGTGCCCGCAGGGCGTCGACACCAACATGCTGCGCTCGATCCCGAAGGGCCCGCAATCCGGCGACGGCGATCTTTCGCCGGAACAGGTGGCGCAGGACGTGCTGAAGGGACTGGAAGAGGAAACCTTTGTGATCCTGCCGCACCCCCAGGTGCTCGGCTACATGCGCAAGAAGACCGAGAATTACGACCGCTGGATCGCAGGCATGGCGAAGATCCAGGCGAAGATGCGGGAAAGTTACGGGAGGTGAGAACGTAGCCCGGATGCAGCGAAGCGAAATCCGGGCTACGAGTTTTCTCAATTGAGAAGGGCGGCCCTTCGGCCGCCGTTCCCGACAATTTCGCTTACTGGCACCTGTGCATCTGGCCGTCTTCCAGGCGGACCATTGTGCCGGGCTGGCAGATGATGCCGTTGCGCGCCGCGTATTCCTGGCTCCATACGCCCGGGCCGCCGTAATAGGCGCCGCCATAATAGGCTTGGGGGGCGCCGCCGCCGGCATAGGGGGCGCCACCGACGTAATAGGCGTAGGGACCGCCGCCGGCATAGTAAGCTGCCGTCGTTCCGGCTGCGACGGCACCGGCGCCCACCGCGGCCGCACCGGCCGCATTGGCCGCAGCCCGCCGCGCCTGCCGCCGGGTAACGCGCGGGGTCGATGGATCGGCCGCTGGATCACCCACCTGTGCCTGCGCGCGCTCGATCGACAGTGAAACGCCCTTTTGTTCGCTCCAGGTAACCGAGAGCATGGTCGCGCATGTGAAGACGGAGACCGCGAGGGCAGCTTTTCCGAAACTTGTCTTACTCATGACGTTCACTCCAGGGTTGCCCCATACTGAATTCTCGTGCGAGCGTAGAGGGCCGTCAAGTGGTGCCGCGTGCGGAACTTGCAGACGAATTGTCGAGCCTTTGAATCAAGCAGGGGTTTCATGAGCTGGCGTGCCTGGCCATTCGGAAAAGCTCCACCGGCGCCGGATGCTCCGCATGCGCTGCTGGCTGACATCGAGAAGCAGGGCAAACAATATCTCGACGACGTCGATAACGGAAAATGGGTCTATCCTGCCTGCAAGCGGGCGTCGTCGGATGCCGGCGCCGACAAGGAGCAGATCTGCAACCACACGCGGCTGGAAGCCGTGCGCTATCTGTTGACGGTGCCGCGGGGCGAATTCAGGCTGCTCGCCGAGCCGGATTCACAACCGGCGATACTGGACGGCTATCTTCGCCAGTTGCCGCACGATGAAACGGTGATCGAATTCACCGGCAACACGATGAGCGATCTGGCGATCGCCGTCATCGCCGGATTCAACTGGCTCAATCATTGCGCCGGCCTTGCCGGGGCCGACCGCAGGAAGTTTTCCGGAACGCTCAACCACTTTCGAAGGGTTGCGATGTCGGCTCAGAAATGGTGGGAGATGAAGGGCGCCAAAGAGCGCTATGCGCAACTGTTGCAGGCGCAGCAGGAGCCGCCGCTGTTCCTGTATCTGGTCTGGGCGGATTATGGCCGGCTTGCGAAAGAAATCGCAGCGGCGCGAAGAACACGGTAGCCCGGATGGAGCCAACGGGTCGCGCGAATGCGCGCCCAGCGACGAGCGCATTTGCGCTCGCACTGTGATGACAGGCTCCGCGAAATCCGGGGCCGCGTTATCAGCGGATGGACTTCCCCGGATTGCGCTGCGCTCCATCCGGGCTACGAAGTCACTCAGCCCTTCTGCGCGTAGAGCAGGGGCACGGCGGAATCCACCATCACCTCGATCAGGCTGGTGCCATCGTGCGCGAGACCATGCTTGAGCGCGCCTGCGAGTTCGGATGATTTCGTCACCCGCACGGCGTGGCAGCCCATGCCTTCGGCGAGTTTGACGAAATCGATGCCCGGCAGTTCGAGGCCCGGCACGTTGCGCACCTGCATCACCTGGCTGAACGAGCGCATCGCGCCATAGCCGGCATTGTTGATGACGACGACCGTGAGCGGCAGCTTGCGTTGCGCGGCGGTCCACAGCGCCTGGATCGAATACATCGCCGAGCCGTCGCCGATCAGGCAGATGGTGCGGACGCCGGGACGCCCCAGCGCCATGCCGACGGCGGCGGGCAGGCTGTAGCCGAGACCGCCGCTCGCCATGGTGTAAAAACTGTCCTGGCCGCGCATCGGCATGAATTTCTGCATCGCCGGACGATGCGAGGGCGCTTCCTCCACCAGCACCGCATGGGCGGGCATGGCTTGCGACAGCGAATGCAGCAGGAATTCGACGGGAAGCGGATCGGCGGCTGCCGGCGCCGGCGGCAGCACGCGACTTGTCGGCATCGCGCGCGTGGATTCCGGAAGCAGGTCGAGCAGCGTTGCCAGCGCCGGCTTCATGGTCGCGATGATGCTGACGCCGGATGGCGTGACGGCGGCGGCGTCCGGATCGTCGGTGATCTGGAAGATCGTGGTGGCGCCGTCGAAGATCGCGGCGTGGCCCTCGACGTGGAAGGTGAACACCGGCGCGCCGATCACCACCACGAGGTCATGATCGCGCAGCGCGTCCGATAGCTGTCCCGGCGAGGCGTGCAGGAAACCTGCGAACTGCGGATGCCGTTCGGGGAATGAGCAGCGCGCCGAAAACGGGCTGACCCAGACCGTCGCCTTCGTCTTCTCCGCGACCTGCACCATCAGGTCGACGGCCGCCGCGCGATCGACGCCGGGGCCGACGACGAGGGCAGGGCGCTTGCTCACCGAGAGCGCGGCGACCAGCGCCTTCATCGCTTCCGGATCGGGGCCGAGCTCGCGGCTGACGCGGCGGGCTTCTATCGGCTGCGCCGGGCGCGTCCAGTCGTCGATCGGGATCGAGACGAAGGTCGGGCCGCAGGGCGGCTGCATCGCGACGTAATAGGCGCGCGCGATCGCCGCCGGCACGTCTTCGGCGCGCGCCGGCTCGACGCTGTATTTCACGTAAGGCCGCGGAAATTCGGAAGCGCGCTCGGCGTAGAGAAAGGCCTGCAGCGGCAGGATCGAGCGGGCCTGCTGGCCGGCCGTGATCACCAGCGGGGTCTGGTTGCGATGGGCGGTGTAGATATTGCCGAGCGCGTTGCCGACGCCGGCGCCGGAATGCAAATTGACGAAGCCGGCGTTGCGGGTCGCCTGCGCGTAACCATCGGCCATGCCGACGACGGAAGCTTCCTGCAGGCCGAGCACGTAATCGATGTCGTCGGGCCAGTCGCTGAGGAACGGCAGTTCGGTCGAACCGGGATTGCCGAACACGCGCTTGATGCCGAACGCGCGGAGCAGGCCGAAGGTGGCGTCCTTGACGGTGAGCGGGGCGGTGGCGGTTTTGGTTGGCTTGCGGGACGACATTAGGTGACTCCCAACTTGATCTAGCGTTCCGTCATTGCGAGGAGCGAAGCAACGAAGCAATCCATACTTCCAGCACGGAGGTATGGATTGCTTCGCTTCGCTCGCAATGACGGTGAAAAATCACCACGTCGCGGTGCCCTTCATCGTGGGCTGTCCTTCGGCATTCGCGATCCACAATTCCATGCCGGCGCTGGTTTCGTTGGCGTTGATCGTAAACTCGCCGCCCTCGAACAGCGGCTGCACGCCGCGATAGCTGAACTTTTTCGGCGCGCTGTCGCCGTGAAGTCTTGCGGCGAATTCGACGATCAGCGCCGCCTGCAGCGGGCCGTGGAAGATCAGGCCGGGATAGCCCTCGACCCTGGTGACGTAGTCGCGGTCGTAATGAATGCGGTGGCCGTTGAAGGTCAGCGCCGAATAGCGAAACAGCAGCACGGGATCGCTGACATGGCTTTCGCGATGTTTTGCGACCGGCGGCGGCGGAGGCGCCTTGGCTGGTGCGACTGGCGCCGCGCCGCCCATGTCGCGATAGACGATGTCCTGCCGTTCGCGGATCGCAACCCCGCGCGGCGTCGTGATGGTGTGTTCGACGGAGACGAAGCAGAGCACGCCGGTGGAGCCGGTCTTCATCGTCACGTCTGAAATGCGGGAGACTCGCGTCGATTCATCGCCGACGCGCAGGGGCTCGATGAATTCGATTTCGCCGCCGGCCCACATCCGGCGCGGCAGCGGCACCGGCGGCAGAAAACCGCCGCGGGTCGGGTGGCCGTCGGGGCCGAGCTGCGACATCGGAAACACCGGTTGCGCCAGGCACCAATGCGTGGTCCACGGCGCGGCGTCGCCTGTCTTCGGCTCGCCGATGTCCTGGAACAGCGTCGCGCGCAGGCCCTTCACAAGCTGTGCGGTGACAATGTCTGACGCTTCCGTGCTGCGGCCGATCCACTGGCGCAGATGGTCGAGGTTCAGAGCTGCTGTCATGACTGGCGGCTCCTGATACGCGGAGCTGTGGGAAGTTCGACATGGTCGCCGATCCCTGGCACGGCGCCATAGTGCCGCTCCTCGCCGACGAAGATTGCGGCGGGCGCGGCATAGCTCACCTTGCCGTTCGGCGTATCGACCTCGATCCGGCGAAGATGCGGGTGCACGGCGAGGTCGGCCATGGTGTTCACTTCGGCGAACGCAATATCGGCGTCGGCGAGGCGTTTCAACAGATCGACGCGCGTCATGGTCGCAAAACTGTCGGCCACCGTCTTGTCGGTGAGTGAGCGGTTGCGCACGCGCTCGACCATGTTGGCAAACCTGGGATCGTTGGGCAGGTCGGGTTGATCCAAGACTTCCGCGCAAAGCTTCTTCCATTCGCGCTCGCTCTGGATCGAGATCAAAATGCCCTTGCCATCCCTGGAATTGAACACGCCATAGGGCGCGATCGAGGGATGGGCCAGCGCCATCCGCTTCGGCGGGTTGCCGGCTTCCGAATTGATCAGCGGCACCGCCATCCAGTCGGCCATCACGTCGAACATCGAGATCCGGATGTCGGCGCCCTTGCCGGTGCGTCCGCGCGCGATCAGCGCTTCGAGGATCGATGCATGCGCGGTGGCGCCGGTCGCGATATCGACCACCGATATGCCGACCCGCGACGGGCCTTCGGGGCCGCCGGTGATCGAGGCCAGGCCGCTCTCGGCCTGGATCAGGAGATCGTAGGCCTTGCGGTCGGCATAGGGGCCTTCGTCGCCGTAGCCGGAAATGGTGCAGCAGATCAGCGCCGGATAATCCTTTCGAAGCCGCTCCAACGAGAAGCCGAGCTTGTCCATCGAGCCGGGCTTGAGGTTTTGCAGCAAGACATCAGCGCTCGCGATCAGCTCTTCCAGCGCGGCGCGGCCTTCCTTGGTGGCGAGATCGATCACCACGGAATTCTTGCCGCGGTTGAGCCAGACGAAATAGCTGCTCTGGCCTTTCGCCGCCGCATCATAGCCGCGGGCGAAATCGCCCTCGGGGCGCTCGACCTTGACGACATGCGCGCCGGCGTCCGCCAGCCGTGAGCTGCAGAACGGTGCTGCGACCGCCTGTTCGACGGAGACGACAATCAATCCTTCCAATGGCAGCATCGTATCTCACTCAGTAGGAGCGGGGCAGGCCGAGCACGTGCTCGGCGACGTAGGACAAGATCAGATTGGTCGAGATCGGCGCAACTTGATACAGCCGCGTTTCGCGGAACTTGCGCTCGACATCGTATTCCTCCGCGAAGCCAAACCCGCCATGGGTCTGCACGCAGGCATTGGCCGCTTCCCAGGAGGCATCCGCCGCCAGCATCTTGGCCATGTTGGCCTCCGCGCCGCAATCGAGCCCCGCCTCATATTTGCGGGTTGCTTCCTTGACCATCAGTTCGGCCGCGCGCATCGCGGCGTAGGCCTTCGCGATCGGGAACTGGATGCCTTGGTTCTGGCCGATCGGCCGGCCGAACACGGCGCGCTCCTTGGCGTAGGCGGTGGCTTTCGCGATGAACCATTTGGCGTCGCCGATGCATTCGGCCGCAATGAGGATGCGCTCGGCGTTCATGCCTGACAGGATGTAGCGGAACCCCTTGCCTTCGTCGCCGATCAGGTTTTCGGCCGGCACCCGCATGTCGGTGAAGAACACTTCGGTGGTGGCGTGGTTCATCATGGTGCGGATCGGGCGGATCTCGAGGCCGTTGCCCTTGGCCTCGCGCATGTCGACGATGAAAACCGAAAGCCCGTCCGTGCGCTTCTTGGCCTGTTCTTTCGGCGTGGTGCGCGCGAGCAGGATCATCAGGTCGGAATGCTCGGCGCGGCTGGTCCAGATCTTCTGGCCGTTGACGATGTAGTGGTCGCCGTCACGCTTGGCGACGGTCTTCAGCGAGGAGGTGTCGGTGCCGCTGGTCGGCTCGGTGACGCCGAAGGCTTGCAGCCGCAATTTGCCGCTGGCGATCCCGGGCAGGTATTTTGCTTTCTGGGCGTCGTTGCCGTGCCGCAGCACGGTGCCCATCGTGTACATCTGGGCGTGGCAGCCGCCGCCGTTGCACCCCGCCCGCTGGATCTCCTCGAGGATCGCCGCCGCCGCCGAAAGCTTCAGCCCGGAGCCGCCATATTCCTCGGGGACCAGCACCGAGAGATAGCCGGCCTCCGTCAGCGCGTCGACGAACTCCTTCGGGTACGCCATCTGGCGATCCAGGTTGCGCCAGTATTCGCCGGGGAACTGGGCGCAGAGTTTGGCGACGGCGTCGCGGATGTCGTGGAATTCGTCTTGTTGGTCTTGTGCGGTCATTGGTTTTTCTGGCGATGGATGGTGGGGGATGTCAATTGCCGGATCGCGGGCGGTTGTGAAACTAGCGCCGGTCTCCTATGCTGAATTGTTATAGCGTATGAACCTGCCTTCGAAGATTGGCAAGCGATGGATATCCGCCAACTCAGGACCTTCAGTTGCGTGGCGGAGCTCGGCAGCCTCAGCAAAGCCTCCGACACGCTGCGGGTGGCGCAGCCGGCGCTGAGCCGCCAGATCAAGCTGCTCGAGCATGAATTGCGCGCCGACCTGTTCACCCGGAACGGCCGCGGCATGGTGCTGACCGATGCCGGCCGCCTGCTGCTGGCGCGGACGGCGGGCATCGTCCGGCAGATCGACCAGGTGCGCGACGAGATCCAGTCCGCCGGCGGACCACCGTCGGGCAGGGTGGTGCTCGGGCTGGTGCCGACCGTGAGCTGCGTGATTTCGGCGCGGCTCGCCCGGCGCACCGTCGACAGATATCCGGGCATTTCGCTCTGCATCGTCGAGAGCTACAGCGGCCATCTGATGGAATGGCTGCACCGCGGCGAGATGGATCTGGCGCTGATCTACGGGCCGTCCAGCGACCTGCATCTGACCGTGCAGAGCCTCGGCCGCGATCCCATCGTCGCGGTGGGGCCGCGCGGCAGCGGGCTGTCGCAGAAGAAGCAGGTCGATATCGGCTGGCTGCTGAAACAGAGACTCGTGCTGCCCAGTCATTCGCACGGCCTCCGGGCGCTGATCGAGCAGGCGGCGGCGAAGAAGAAGCTGAAGCTCGACGTCAAGCTGGAAGCGGATTCGTTTCGGGTGCTGACCAGCCTGGTCGAGGAAGGGTTGGGGTACACGTTGTTGCCGCCTTCCTCGGTGCGCCACGAAGTAGCCTCCGGCCGGCTGGAAACGGCGGCGATATCAAAACCGTCGCCGATGCGCGAATTGACCCTTGCGTCTCCCATCGATCATCCCGGCTCGACTGCGATCACGCTCGTGAGCGAGCTGCTCCGCAGCGAACTTGTCGCCTGCCGCGAAGAGGGCCTCTGGGACATCAAGCTCGCCTGAGCCGATGTGAGGGCCTTGCAGACCAGCTTAAAGCAAAAGGGCCCGGCCGGCATTCTCATCTGGCTACAGCAGTCATGCCGCAATTGTATAGGGCGGTACAGGCTTGCTGGAACGATGCTGCCGATACTCGATGTGCTCTATACGGTCGCTACCAAGGTTAAACCGGACATCGGCTGCTAGGTCCAATCTGGGTTGCAAATGACCCGAATGTATGGTCCGGCCGCGCGTTGCAAGAGGTTTCGTCAACCTGGCAGATGCGGTCTTGCATCAATGTATCCGGCCTCTGATTGGAGCGTGTGGTGCTCCGGGCCATCATGGATATCAGCGCGCACG
>NZ_PYCN01000208.1 GCF_003062295.1 Bradyrhizobium algeriense
CCAGCACCTTCATGGAATGGATGCAGCTCAGGGTATCGAAGAGAAAGTTGAAGCGGCGCTCCTCGGCCATAGCGAGGTTATGGGCGGCGTGGCGCACGCGATGCCCTGTCAAAGCAGCCAGGAGTCCAACACCCGCCAGAAGCGTCAGAGGCACCAGGACGAGCGGACCGGCCAGGTACCAGATGCCGATGAGGTAGAGCAGCGCGAAAGGCAGGTCGAGCATCGCCTGAAGCGCCGGGCCAGACCATGCCTCGCGCAGGGTGCCGATGGCGGAGAGGCGCTCGGCGTAATAGCCGTTGCCATGCGCCTCCAGCGCCGACAGAGGAGCGTTCAGCAGGCACTGCATGGCCTGACGATGCGCCTGCGCCTCGGACGTTGCCGCGACCCGGGCGAGCACCCGACCGCGCACATGGCGCAACAGCGCCTCCAGCAGAACGGCGAAGGCCACCGTTGTGGCGAGCACCGCGAGGGTGCCGACGGCCTTATTCGGCAGGATCCGGTCGTAGACCTGGAGCAGCGCAACGGGAAGAGCCAGGGCCAGCAGAGTGATGAGCAGGGTC
>NZ_PYCN01000209.1 GCF_003062295.1 Bradyrhizobium algeriense
GGATGCGACGGTGGGAGATGCCCCGCCGGTTGCTGCGGCCGAAGCAAGCTCTGCTGCCAGCGGCGAGTCCTGACAAGCACTTTGCCAAATAGGAAATTGCCAACATAGGGATGTAAGACCACATCTTTCTGATGGGACGGGGCCTGCTCTCCAGTTCCGTACCATTAGGGATAGTTATCTCAGGTTAATGGCGACGTTGGTGCGTAAATCGGACCGGGGTGTCGTGCCAAGTCAGGGGTAAGGTATAGAGGCGGTCTTCTGAAACCGAGAGCCGCATGCCCTACAAGGTTAATGAAGAGCGCCGCCACAAGATTCCAAAGGCCCGCTACCGCGTGCAGAACTGGCGGGATTACGATGCGGCGCTGCGTCGGCGCGGTGACTTGACCGTGTGGGTGACACCGGCGGCGATGGCCGCATGGACACCACCGCGCTGCAGGAGACGCGGCCGCCCGCAGAAGTACTCTGAGATTGCGATTGAGACGGGCTTGATGCTGCGGCTGGCGTTTGGCCGGCCGTGGCGCCAGACCGAAGGCATGCTGGCCTCGATCCTGCGTCT
>NZ_PYCN01000210.1 GCF_003062295.1 Bradyrhizobium algeriense
CTTGAGCGCCGGCTCGGCGGCGTCTACAAGCCCGGACCCGGCCACCCGCCCTTGCCGGTGCGGCTGATGGCTGGCCTGATGATCCTCAAGCACATGGAGAGCCTGTCCGACGAGGTGCTGTGCGCCCGCTTTCTCGACAGCCCCTACGTGCAGTTCTTCTGCGGCGAGGTCAGCTTCCGCCATGATCTGCCGTTTGAGCGTTCGTCCCTGACGCGCTGGCGCCAGCGGCTGGGCGAGGAGCATCTCACCGCCTTGCTGCAGGAAAGCCTCTCCGTGGCGCACCAGACCGGGGCTCTCGCCACGAAGGATCTCGAGCGGGTGGCCGTCGACACCACGGTTCAGCCCAAGGCGGTGGCTTATCCCACCGATGTCCGCCTGATGCACCGGGCCCTGATCAAGCTCGTGGATCTCGCCCACAAGTGCGGTGTCCGGTTGCGCCAGAGCTATCGCCGGGTGGCCCAACACGCTCTGATCCGGATCGGCCGCTACCTTCATGCCCATCAGTTCAAGCGGGCGAACCGCGAGCTGCGGTTTCTGCGCGCCCGGCTCGGCC
>NZ_PYCN01000211.1 GCF_003062295.1 Bradyrhizobium algeriense
CTTCGACTGCTCGTTGATCAGGTTCTTCTCCTTCGGATTGGGCAGGACGCGGAAGTGCCTGGTGTCCACCGCGATCACCGACCAGAAGTAGTTCGCGTAATGGGCCGGGAGCTGATCCTTGGAGAAGGTCATGGTGTAAGCATTGTCGCCGGACAGCGGAGCTCCGGTGCCGTCGGTGCTGGCGCGGTAGTACATGACCTCCGGGGCGATGTTGGCCCAGATGCCGCCGTAATTGATCAGGGTGCGGGCCAGGTAGTCGATGTTGTAGGCTCCGACCACCGCCGGGCGGGCCCAGCCGTTGCGGATCGTGCCATGACCGATGGGCGGTCCGGCCTTGGCGAAATCGGCAAACGCCACCGTGCGGATGGCCTTGTCGACCCGCGCCCGCTGCTCGGGATCCTTGACGGCCCTGGCGATGGCGCGAGCCTTCTCCTGCAACGGCTCCATGCCCGGGTTGAGGTCGCGCTCGCTGTCGAGGGCGATGTCCGCCGCATCGAAGGCCTCCACGCCGGGCAGGTTTTCCAGGTCGAAGATCGGCGTCGTTGGGATC
>NZ_PYCN01000212.1 GCF_003062295.1 Bradyrhizobium algeriense
CGCCGTGAAGGGTGAGAAGACCCTGACCGAGTTGGCGCAGCAGTTCGACGTGCATCCCAACCAGATCACCCAATGGAAGGCCCAGCTCCTCGATGGAGCTGCCGGCGTGTTCGGGCTTGAGAAAGCCGGACCGACGAGCTCGCCGGTGGACGTGAAGACGCTGCATGCCAAGATTGGTGAACTGACCTTGGCCAACGATTTTTTGGAAAGCGCGCTCGGCAAAGCCGGAGTGTGGCCGAGCGCAAAGCGATGATCGACCGATCGCATGCCCTGCCGCTGACCCGGCAAGCCGAGGAGCTCGGGATCAGCCGGGGCAGCCTCTATTATCAACCGCAGCCTGCCTCGGCGGCCGATCTGGCCCTCATGCGGCGGATGGACGAGTTGCATCTGGAGTATCCGTTCGCGGGCAGCCGGATGCTGCGCGATCTCCTGCGGGCCGAGGGCTTCACGGTCGGACGCCTGCATGTCTCCACGCTGATGAAGCGGATGGGCATTGAGGCGCTCTACCGCAAGCCCAGCACCTCCAAGCCGGCGCCCGGGCATCAG
>NZ_PYCN01000213.1 GCF_003062295.1 Bradyrhizobium algeriense
TCTGTTTTCTCCCGCAAAACAGGTTGTATACAGACAAGAGACGGAAGCAACTATACTTGAGGCTAATGCGGGTGTTTCAAGAGGCTCTTCGAGACGATATTGCCCAGCCTGTATACACAAAATGAAAGCGCCATCGTGTGATGGCGCTCTCGGTCGTCGACAGGCTCAGTTGGACTTTGCGGCTTTCACCGGATCCTTGACGTTCGGGATGGTGGCGAACTCCACGTTGTAGAGCTCGCCGTCCTTGCGCTCGACCTTGCGTACATAGATGTTCTGGATGATGTCGCGGGTCTGCGGGTCGATGGATACCGGACCACGCGGGCTGGTCCAGCTCATTCCCTTCATGGCGTCGATCAAGGCCTGACCTCCGGCGCCGTTGGTCTTCTTCAGGCCCTCGTAGATCAGGTGCATGTCGTCATAGCCGCCGACCGCCATGAAGTTCGGCCGCATCCCGTTGTTCGCCTTCTTGAAGGCCTCCACGAACGCCTTGTTCTCCGGGCTGTCATGAGCGGCGGAATAGTGTTGGGTCGTGATC
>NZ_PYCN01000214.1 GCF_003062295.1 Bradyrhizobium algeriense
GGTGAGTTTTGCCATCCGGCTCTCAAGCGCCTCCAGCTTCTTGCGCAGGGGCGCCAGCGCCACCCGGCGCTCTGCAGCGGCGCGGCGCTCATCGATCTTGGAGGCGGTGGGTGCCTGCGGCCTGTCGGAGCGCTTCTGCGGATCGAGATCGCCGGAGAGCACGAGCTGGCGGTAATCGTCCATGTCGCCGTCGAAAGGCTTTACGCTGCCGTTGCCGACGATCCAGAGCCGGTCGGCGCAGGCCTCGATCAGGAAGCGGTCGTGGCTCACCAGGATGACCGCGCCCGTATAGTCGTTGATCGCCTCCATCAGGGCCGTGCGGCTGTCGATGTCGAGATGGTTCGTCGGCTCGTCGAGGATGAGGAGGTGAGGGCCTCTGAAGGCCGCCAGCCCCATCAAAAGGCGCGCCTTCTCGCCGCCCGACAGGGCAGAGACCGGCGTGTCCGCCTTCGCGCCCGGAAAGCCGATTTGCGCCGTGCGGGCGCGGATCCTGGCGATCGGCGTGTCCGGCATCCGCTCGGCGACGTGGT
>NZ_PYCN01000215.1 GCF_003062295.1 Bradyrhizobium algeriense
CCTGGCGGCCTGCTACAGCGTGACATGATAGGAGCTTGAGGGAACTCGTCCCATCACAGTCCTGTCCGCTCGCAGGAACCCGTCAGGTTCTTACTTGCGGAGGACGAGGAATGCGAGAGACCAATCCCGCCGAGATCATCATCGGCATTGACACCCACAAGGAAGCCCATGCGGCTGTCGCCATCAACGGGCTAGATCCTTAGCACAGTGATTTTGACGGTTTGACACCGCCAAGCTCGTGCTGCGGACTTCGCATCTGGTACCGAGGCCCCGTCCAATGGGGATCAATCCACTTGCAGATCCCGCACCGCTTCGAAGTGCCGTCACAAGAGACGGCAGGCCAACCGGTCAAAATCACTGTGTCGAGGATCTAGTTGGCAAAGATGGGAGCCGGTTTCAACCTTTTGCGGCCTGGGGATCGAGAAATCGCATCAGGTAGGAAACGGCACTGCGAAGGTGTCCCGGCCATCCGGGCTGTGCTCGATGAACCAATCCTCGAGAGCAACACCCGGATACAGCGCCTCGACACC
>NZ_PYCN01000216.1 GCF_003062295.1 Bradyrhizobium algeriense
GAGACGATCCTCGCCCGCAATCCCGCCGGCGATGCGCATCTCGTCGGCCGCACGCTCACCTATGTTGATCTCTCCCTGTTCCAGATCGTCGAGGGACTGGCCTATGCCTTTCCCAAGGCCACGAAGCGCGCCTTGACGGACGCTCCGCGCGTCGCCTCCCTGCACGCCGCCGTCGCGAGACGACCGCGCATCGAGGCCTATTGCGACAGCCCCCGGCGCATCCCTTTCAACGAGGAGGGTATTTTCCGCCGCTACCCCGAGTTGGATGCTTAAGGGCTTTTTAAGGATCGGCGGGACTGGATGGCGTCATGACCTGAGACAGGCGGCGCTCATTCGATGCGCTCGAATGGCACCATGCCTCAATTCTTCCACGCTGCCCCTCAATCTTAAGGGACAATCAGGAGCAGAGCATGAATGAGGACACCGAGGGCGTTGCGATCCGTCTCTGGCGCGACCGGGCGCAACTGCGCGAGCAGGAGCGGAACGAAGCCCAGGCCCGCCTTCGGATCGCCGAAGAGAAGATCGCGAT
>NZ_PYCN01000217.1 GCF_003062295.1 Bradyrhizobium algeriense
GCCTTGACCGGAGCACGCCCGATCAGGCCTACTTCAACCCGCTTCCGCAACGCGCGGCAGCGTAACCCCGGCAGACGCTCCACTTAGCGAACCGAAAACGCTGTTCAACCAAACCGAGCCACCTCAGAACTCACTGTGCCAAGCCATCTCCTCAAAGCGCATGAGGTGAACGGGGATATAACTACCTACCCGCTCCTGGGTGAGACGCACCATCTCCTCAGACCCATCAAAAGCGACAACGTCGTAACCACGCTGCGAGAAGGCGAGAGCGTCCCGGCCCACACCACAACCGGCATCAAGAATACGTCCGCCAGGTGCAACAAGGCGGAGAAACTTGTCGTACAGAAGAGTGAGATCCACATCAGCTGTTTGCGAAGCGAAGCTTGTTGCGTTCTGGTCGTAATAGCCAATCGTGCCAACTACAGGGTCACCCATCGTCATACACCTCCACCGGCCGCCATTCGTGTATGAGCCCGTCTCGGGCAATCTGTTGTCTGATTCGGAGGAAGGAGGCCCGTTTTT
>NZ_PYCN01000021.1 GCF_003062295.1 Bradyrhizobium algeriense
ATGCACTATGATCTTGGATACTTCGACCTGGAGCAGAAAACCCTGCAACCCCTCGACAACCCGTTCGGCACGAGGTTGTCACCCATGTCTTAGGTACGACCCGTTACCTATGTCTCCGGGCTGGACACAATGAACTTTGGCGGAGAGGGAGGGATTCGAACCCCCGATAGGCTTGCACCTATGCCGCATTTCGAGTGCGGTGCATTCGACCACTCTGCCACCTCTCCAGGCGCCATTTTCGGGTGATTCCTCGACCCGCGGTCGGGGCGTGTTCTAGGCGAGGATGACGGGCCAGACAAGGCGCGGGGCCAAGAAATCCGTGGCCGCGCCAGGAAGCAAAAAAGGAGCCCAAAATGGAGCATTTGACGGTTCAGGCCAATGGCGCGGCCCTTCACGTGGCCCGCATGGGCGCCGGACGACCGCTGCTGTTGCTGCATGGCTGGCCCGAATTCTGGCTCACCTGGGAGCCGGTGATGACGCGGCTCGCCGATCGCTTCACGCTATATGCTCCCGACCTGCGCGGCTTCGGCGACAGCGACAAGCCGGAGGGGCCGTTCGGACCCGACCAGCAGGCCGCCGACATGCTGGCGCTGATGGATGCGCTTGGCCTCGCGCAGGCCGGCATCGTCGGTCACGATGTCGGCGGTGCATTGATGCAGC
This sequence comes from Bradyrhizobium algeriense, assembly GCF_003062295.1. Taxonomy (GTDB): domain Bacteria; phylum Pseudomonadota; class Alphaproteobacteria; order Rhizobiales; family Xanthobacteraceae; genus Bradyrhizobium; species Bradyrhizobium algeriense. Next base: position 661 of record NZ_PYCN01000021.1, read on the forward strand.
CGCTGGCGCGGCTGGCGCCCGGGCGTATCACCGGCCTGTTCTTCTTCGATTTCGTCTATCCTGGAGTAGGACCGCGGATGGCGGAGCCGGACCGCCTCAACAACATCTGGTATCAATCCTTTCACCAGATGGAGATGGCGGCTGCCCTCGTCGGCGCGAGCCGCGAAAGCTGCCGGCTTTATATCGGGCATTTCCTGAAAGCCTGGTCGCATCGCAAACACGCCTTTGACGATCAACTCGAGGCCTTCACCGACAATTTCCTCAAGGACGGAAACCTTGCCGGTGGCTTCGCGCATTACCGCGCAGCCCATGCCGGCCGGATCAGGATGATGAAGGGTGAAGCCCCAGCGCTACCGCCGATCGGCGTGCCGACCTGCGTTCGCTGGGCCGAGCATGATCCGCTGTTTCCCTATGAATGGACCGACCGGCTTGGCGAGACCTTTACAAATCTCGATCTCGCGATGTTTCCGGATGTCGGTCACTTCCCCCATCGCGAGGATCCCGATCGCGCAGCATCGGAGATTGCGGCGTTCTTTACGCGCATCGGCTGGAGCTGAAGAAAAAATGGGGTGGGACCGCCAGACGCGACAAAAAACTGACGGTCCCGTGCCGCTGCTTTGAAATTCTGGCCGGGAAGTGCGGCTTCGCCGGCCAGCCGGAGCGACGAAATGACGGTAGCAAGGCGGAGCGAAACGGCAACGCGAACCCGATTTTAACCTAACCAGTCAACCTTACCGCCCGCGCGGAGGCGCTGAATATTTGCTTTGACGCGTTTTCTTGACGCGAAACCGGTCTCCACCCTCCGTATAATTGCGGGGCCAGCTTTCGCTGGAAACCGCTCTAATCCCGCCCCTTCTTCGCCTTCTCCTCCTTGCCATTGTCCTTGCCGCTGTCCTTGCGCCGATTGGTAAAGCGCGCATTGCCGAGGCCGGTGCCGATGGTCAGCACGCCCCAGCGCTCGACGTCCTGCATGAAGGGAACTTCGGACAGGCCCTGCACCACGGCGTCATTGTGCATCAGCACGGCGGTGTCGTGATCGCCGATCTGCGGAATCGCTTCCACCAGGCTTGCGGGCAGGTTGAACCTGCTGCTCTCCCAGTTGCCCGGCAGGTTCTGCGCACCCTTTTCGATCGAGCCGTCCTCGTCGATCACGCCGGGACAGGCGATACCGATAAAGGGCGCGAGCTTCAGGCCTTCGGTTTCGGCCGCCGTGATCAAATCCTTCAGCATCTTGACCAGCCGCTTCACCGCGCCTTCGCGCGTTGGCTCGTCGTCGGCGTGCCGCCACAACTCGGACTTCCAGACCTCGGCCTTGGAAAGGTCGGGCGCCTTCTTCCAGCGCGTCTCCACCACGCCGCAGCGTATGTTGGTGCCGCCGATATCGACGCCAAGGATGCTGTCATGGCCCTCGAAAATCCACGACGGCGCCAAATGCAGCGTGCCGATCAGGCCGGCGTCATCGGGATGAAAGCGGATCGGCACCAGATCGACGTCGAAATCTTCCGCCTTGAGGATGATGTTGGTGCGGGCAATGGCGAGCTCGCCGACACGGCTCTGCCGGAAACCGCCGCCGACCACGATGCGCTCGGTATCGGCCCACGCCTTGGTCTTGAGAAACCGCCCGGTCACATAGGCCAGCTCCTGGGCGAATTCCTCGATCGCTCCATGCACCAGGGCTGCGGCGCCGATATCGTCGCCAGTCAGCGCCTCGTCGAGCTCGGGCTTGGCGATCTCGCCGGCCGGCTTTTTCCCCAAGGGATCGTCGCCGTTTTTCTTCAGCGGCTTGCGCAAGCCGTCGAGGATCTTGCGGAAAGCTCCCTTGCTGGCGCGGTCGCCGAGAAAGCCCTCGTCATCCTTCAGTTCGATGTTGAAACTGTCGACCTCGACCGACGGCAGCCGGGTGGCGCCGTGGCGGGCGATGCCCGTGGTCGTTATGGTGTCCTCTGCCATGTGCCCAAGCCCCTGCCGGATTTCGCTGGCGACAACGGACGGGGAACCCATTGGTTTCATGGGAGGCTCGCCGCAGAGCCGCTGCGGCAGGCCGGATCGCCGGGAAATGCGCCAAATCCTGCATTTTTGGCCGGTTTTACGGGTTGTTTGCCTTGACTCACGGCTTTCTCAGGCTATAAGTCCCCGCATCCGGCGCGGGATTTCTCGCGCCGCTTGTTTTTGCGCGAATTCTGAAGGCGCTCGCCCCTGTTCTGTGGGGTTCGCACCCTGGCCGCGCGAAAATCGTACCCATAACGACTGACCAAAAAGCCGACCCGGGCAGCCCTGTTGGGAATATGTCCGAGGCCGGGATCGAACACGAAGGAAAAAAACGATGTTCGCAGTCATCAAAACCGGCGGCCGGCAATACCGCGTCGTTCCGGATGATGTGCTCGAGATAGGCAAGATCGCCGGCGATGTCGGTACGATCGTGCAGCTTGGTGAAGTTCTGGTGGTCGGCGCTGATACGCCGGTGCTGGGCACGCCGACGGTGGCAGGCGCTTCCGTTGCGGCCGAAGTGCTGGATCACAAGCGCGGCCCCAAGGTGATCGCGTTCAAGAAGCGTCGCCGCAAGAATTCGCGCCGCAAGCGCGGCTATCGCGACGAGATCACGGTGCTTCGCATCACCGAGATCCTGACCGATAACGCCAAACCTTCGATCGGCCCGCGGCCGAAGAGGGAAAAGGTCGTAGCGCCCGCCGCTGAGGGCGACGACGAGGCACCGAAGGCCGCCAAGAAGAAGGCGCCCGCGAAAAAAGCCGCGGCGAAGCCCGCCGCAAAGAAGGCTCCGGCCAAAAAGGCCTGAGCGACAAGAAGTGATGCGCTTCAACGAAAAATTGAAACGCGACAAAAAGTGAAATGATTCCGTCAAGGAATTGATCTAAATATTAGCGAAGTCGGAGACGGGCCATGGCTCACAAAAAAGCAGGCGGTTCATCGCGAAACGGACGCGATTCAGCGGGCAAGCGCCTGGGCATCAAGGCCTATGGCGGCGAGCACGTGATTCCCGGCAACATTATCGCGCGTCAGCGCGGCACCACATGGCATCCCGGCCTTAATGTCGGCATGGGCACCGACCATACTCTCTTTGCCAAGGTCGAAGGTCATGTCGAATTTCGTGCAAAAGCCAACGGTCGCACTTTCGTATCGGTAGTTCCGATGACGGAGGCGGCCGAATAGACGGTGGACACATCTGAGTCCGCCGGGTCCTGTTGAACCGGCGGAGTCGAAAAGGGCTCCAAGGGGAGGCGGGAAACCGGCCTCCCCTTTTTATTTTGCGCATTTTCGCAATCAGGAGCCCGACATGTTGCAGGACATCCCGATCCCAACCCCGGCCTTGCGCGGGACAAGTAGCTGCGTCCTCGAGACCGAACGGCTGACGTTGCGCCGGCCGACGCTCGCGGACGTAAAAGCGATTGCGCATCTCGCCAACGATCGCCGCATTGCGGAAAACACCCGCCGCCTGCCGCATCCCTATCTGCAGGACCACGCGGTCGAATTCGTGCGCGCGACGTCCACCGATAACAGCGAGACCGTGTTCCTGATCGAACAGAACTATTCGCCCGTCGGCATGGTCGGCATCGACCGCAGCGCGCCGGACGCGCCGGAGCTCGGCTACTGGCTCGGCGTCGCGCATTGGGGCCAGGGTTTCGGCACCGAAGCCGCGCGCGCGGTGATCGATTTCTTCTTTGAGGAATTCGATGCCGAGCACCTGATTTCAGGTGCCCGCGTCGCGAACCCGGCCTCGCGCAACATCCTGGAGAAATGCGGCTTCCAGTGGAGCGGCGTCGAGCTGCACCGCTTCGAGGCGCTGGGATCCTCGACCCCGGTCGACCGCTTCCGCCTGACGCGCGGCGTCTGGTCGTCGCTGAAGAACTGGGGAAGTTCGACGAGGAGATGAGCGGTAACTAGCTAGCCGCCACCACCGCAACACAGCCGTCGTCCCTGCGAACGCAGGGACCCATACTCCGCGGCGCTGATGGGTTACGAGGCGTCTATCATTCGTGTTCACAAGAGAGAGCACGCGGTATGGGTCCCTGCGTTCGCAGGGACCACAAGAATTATCTACGCCGGCGGATTGACCACCGTTTCCTCACGGCCGAGCTGCTGTTCTCGCAGGAAGATATAAATGCCCGCGCCGATGATGATCACCGCGCCGATCAGCGTCGATATCGACGGCACGTCGCCCCACACCACGAAGCCGAAGATCACCGCCCACACGATCATCGAATATTGATACGGCACCACGACGCTGGCCGGCGCCAGCTTCAGCGAACGGTTGATGCATAGCAGCGCGACGACCGAAGTAACTCCCGCCGCGGCGAACAGGGCCAGACTGCCAATCGTCGGCGTCACCCAGCCGATCGGTGACATCAGCGCGCCGAGCAGAAACGTGCCGCCGAATTGCGACGTCGTCAGCACGATATCCGGCGTCGACCGCAGCGAGCGCGTGATCAGCATCAGGAACGCAAACGACAGGCTGCCGCCGAGTGCGATCATCGCAGGCCAGCTCACGGTTTGCGTGGACGGGCGCAGTGCAATCAGCACGCCGCAGAACCCGATCAGGATCGCGGTCCAGCGCCGCCAGCCGACGTGCTCGCCGAGCACGATGCCAGACAGCGCGGTGACGAAGATCGGCGAGGCAAGGTAGTAGGTGATGACGTCGGCGAGCGGCAGATAGACGGTGGCGAGGAAGAAGGCCGCGACTTCGAGCGTCGACAGCGTGATGCGAAGCAATTGCAGCCACGGCCGTTCAAGACGGGTGAATTCGGCGCGCTGCTTCCAGATCACCGGCAACAGCACCAATAGCGCCGCACAGGCGCGCAGCCACAGCAATTGCCCGACCGAATAGGTCGCAACCATGTATTTGCCGAGCGCATCGCCGAACGAGAACATGAAGATCGACAGCAGCATCAAGCTGATGCCGGCCAGCCGCGCGGAGCGTTCGTCATAAGTGGAGATTTTGGCGAACAGGCTCATCGGAGATCAGCGGCCGTTTCTTGGTTCTTGCGTTGCCGTTTTATAGACGTGGATGCCCGGGACAAGCCCGGGCATGACGAATTGAACCAATTGTCGCAGTTCCTTCGCTGCGGTACCGGTACATTCATCTCTCACCAGCGCAGGAAAATCCGAGATGACCGACTTCGACCCCGCACAGCATCGCATGGTGAGCGAACAGCGGTGGTTCGAGGATTTCGTGCTCGGCGAACGCTTTGTGATCCCGAGCCGGACCCAGACCCCGGCGGTGTTCGCCGCGTTCCAGACGGCGAGCGGCGATACCCATCCGATCCACTACGACGTCGAATATTGCCGCGCCCGCGGCATGCCGGACCTGCTCGCGCATGGTTTTCAGACCCTGGTCCACACCGCGCCGGGCGCCGGGCTGTTTCCCTATATCGTCGAGGAATCGCTGGTGGGATTCCTCGAACAATCGAGCAAGTTCCTCAAACCCGTCTATGCCGGCGACACCATCTATCCCGCGCTCGAAGTGACCGAGCTTGTACCCGGCCGCTCGACCGGTGTGGTGACGCTGCGCTCGACCGTGTTCAACCAACGCAAGGAGCTCGTGCTGGAAGGGACGCAAAAATTTCTCATCCGCCGTCGACCTGCCCAGCCGTAGCGGCCACCGCGCACTGCGGCTTGCCAAAATCGAGTTACACGGGTAGTTTTTCGTCGAAACAATCTTGGCGGGAATATCGTGGTTGCGAACAGTTTGAGCCCTTATAACGCGCCGCATTCGCAATCCCGCACCGTGATGCGCCTCACCGGGCAGTGCCTGCTTCTGCTTTTCATCGGCGCTTTGTCGGCCTTGCTGACAACGATTACGGCCAAAGCGGGCGCATGCGACAATCAAACCGTATCAACGTCCGCCAGAGATCAGCAATTGAGCGCTGCGGCGGTGATCAACGAAGTCCAGACCAATCCATACGGTGAACGGCATGCCGGTTCGGTGTGCTGGAGCCTCGATCTGATCAAGGCCGCAGGACAGCCGGATAGGGTCGTTGTGCATGCGGAGATCGATATCCCGGACCTCGCGATGAAAGTGGCAATGGACTTCAGCCAGAATACCGACAGATCGGCATCGGCAAGTCACTTCGTGGCAATGATGTTTGAGCAGCCGCGGGATGTGGCGGGCGGCCAGGTCGTAACCGTGCCGGGCATGATGTTGAAATACTCGGAGCGTGCGAGAGGCACTCCGTTTGCTGCTCTGGCGACCAGGATCACCAAGGGTTCATTTCTGGTCAGCCTGTCGAGCCTTGAAGTCGATCGCCAGCGCAATCTGCAGCTTTTAAAGGAACGGTCATGGTTCGATATTCCGATGGTGTATGCCAATCAGCGCCGCGGCATCCTCACCGTCGAGAAAGGGTATCGCGGCGGGCAGGTCTTCCGAGAGGCCATGGCGCAATGGGAACAAGCCCGGTAATGGAACGGGGCGTGGAAGTCTCTGCCGGCTAGCATCTACCAGCCCTCAAAAGGCCCGAAAATTAAGGCTTTTCGCCAATGTTGCGGGCATTGAGGGTTGCCGTTAGGGCCCCCCTGCCTTACCTAGTGGCCATCATGAAATTCCTTGACGAGGCAAAGGTCTATATCCGCTCCGGCGACGGCGGTAACGGCTGCGTGGCGTTCCGCCGCGAGAAGTTCATCGAGTTCGGCGGCCCCTCCGGCGGCAATGGCGGCCGTGGCGGCGACGTCATCGTCGAGGTCGCCGACGGGCTGAACACGCTGATCGACTATCGCTACCAGCAGCACTTCAAGGCGCCGAAGGGCACCAATGGCATGGGCAAGGACCGCCATGGCGCCAACGGTAAATCGATCGTGCTCAAGGTTCCGGTCGGCACCCAGATTTTCGATGAGGATCGCGAAACGCTGATCCACGACTTCACCGAGCTCGGCGAAAAATTCGTGCTCGCCGAAGGCGGCAATGGCGGCTTCGGCAACGCGCATTTCAAATCCTCCACCAACCGCACGCCGCGCAACGCCAATCCCGGCCAGGAAGGCGAGGAGCGCTGGATCTGGCTGCGGCTGAAACTGATTGCGGATGCCGGCCTCGTCGGCCTGCCCAATGCCGGCAAGTCGACCTTCCTCTCCGTCGTCAGCGCGGCCAAGCCGAAGATCGCCGACTATCCGTTCACGACGCTGCATCCGCAGCTCGGCGTCGTGAATGCGCAGGGCCGTGAATTCGTGCTCGCCGACATTCCCGGGCTGATCGAGGGAGCGCATGAAGGCGCAGGGCTCGGCGACCGCTTTCTCGGCCATGTCGAGCGCTGCCGCGTGCTGCTGCATCTGATCGATGCGACCTGCGAACATGCCGGCAAGGCCTACAAGACGGTGCGGACCGAGCTCGAGGCCTATGAGGGACATCTCGCCGACAAGATCGAGATCGTGGCGCTGAACAAGATCGACGCGGTTGCGCCGGACGAATTGAAGAAGCAGAAGGACCGGCTGAAACGCGCCGCGAAAAAGACGCCGCTGTTGCTTTCGGGCGTGACCGGTGAAGGCGTGCCGGAAGCACTCAAGGCGCTGGTCGAGGTGATCGGCGAAGCGCCGGTGTCGCTGAAGGCCAAGGGCGGCCAGGCGGAGCCGTGGGCGCCGGCAACGCCGCAGGGCTGACGCAAACTTCGCCTTCCCGCGGCTCGCGCCACTTCCAAACAAGCGAACTGGCGCGTATTGCTTCCCGACCATCCGCCTCATTCGACCGCACCCATGAAACGCCCCGCGCTCAAAAACTTTCGCCGCATCGTCGTCAAGGTCGGCTCCTCGCTCCTGATCGACTCCCATGCGGGCGAGGTTCGCTCGGCGTGGCTGGCGGCGCTGGCGGCCGATATCGCCAAGCTGCACGGCGAAGGCCGCGACGTCCTGGTGGTCTCGTCCGGTTCGATTGCGCTCGGCCGCAGCCGTTTGAAATTGCCGCGCGGCACGTTGAAGCTCGAGGAAAGCCAGGGCGCCGCCGCGGTGGGCCAGATCGCGCTGGCGCGGATCTGGTCGGAAGTGCTCGGGGCTCACGGCATCGGCGCCGGCCAGATTTTGGTGACGCTGCAGGACACCGAGGAGCGCCGCCGCTATCTCAACGCCCGCTCGACCATCGCCAAATTGCTGGAATGGCGCGCGGTGCCCGTGATCAACGAGAACGACACGGTGGCAACCAACGAAATTCGCTATGGCGACAATGATCGCCTCGCCGCGCGCGTCGCCACCATGGCGAGCGCCGATCTCTTGATCCTGTTGTCCGATATCGATGGCCTCTATGACGCGCCGCCCGGCGCCAATCCCAACGCCAAACTGATTCCAATCGTCGAATCCGTCACCTCGGAGATCGAGGGCATGGCGGGCGCGGCCGAATCCGAACTGTCGCGCGGCGGCATGTTCACCAAGATCGAGGCGGCGAAGATCGCGACCACATCCGGCACGCATATGCTGATTGCGTCGGGCAAGATCGAGCATCCGCTGCAGGCCATTGCGGATGGCGGCCGCTGCACCTGGTTCCTGACACCAGCCAATCCCGTCACCGCGCGAAAGCGCTGGATCGCGGGCTCGCTGGAGCCGAAGGGCACGCTGACCATCGATGCCGGCGCGGTTGCCGCATTGCGCGCAGGCAAAAGCCTGCTGCCGGCCGGCGTGATCCGGATCGAGGGCCAGTTCGCCCGCGGCGATGCGGTCGTGGTGCGCGGCCCCGACACCCACGAAATAGGCCGCGGCCTCGTCGCCTACGACGCGGAGGATGCCGAAAAGATCAAAGGCCGCTCCTCACCGGACGTGATGGCGATCCTCGGCATCTCAGGCCGCGCGGAAATGATCCATCGCGACGATCTGGTGGTGGGCCCGAGCGGGGCGATTCCGGCAAAGTAGGCCATTGGCCGAGTTGCCGAGTGCCGGCATCGTTACGTCAGTAACCCTGATTGTTTCGCTGGAAATCAAATCGTAGTTCGCGTCGGAGCGCAAAGAATTCGAAATGGCGTGGCGGAGCAATCAAACAACCACCATCTCCGTAAAACTGCCACCGCGAGGCGCCTCATGAGCCCTTCGAAGTCACTTGCCATTCCGACCGTAGCCGCCGTCGCGCCGGCCGATATCGAACGCGCAGTCGCCGTCCTTACGCTCGCCTTCAGTGCGGATCCGGTAACCCGCTGGACCTATCCCGAGCCGGCGCAGTATCTGGCTCGCTTCCCGGTACTGGTGCGCGCGTTTGGCGGCGGCGCTTTCACCGAAGGAACTGCGCGTCACGTCGAGAACTTCGCGGGAGCAGCGCTTTGGCTCCCGCCGGGTAGAGAGCTCGATGACGCGGCGATCGGGGCAAGTTTGCCGCCGGAACGGGAAAGCGAGTTTGCCGCCGTGTTCGAAGCGATGGCTGCCTACCATCCGCAGGAGCCGCACTGGTACCTGCCGCTGATCGGCGTCGATCCGGCCCGCCATCGCAACGGTTACGGCGCAGCTCTCCTGGAAGACACCCTTCGCCGGTGCGATCAGGATCATGTCGCGGCTTACCTTGAATCCACTAATCCAGCCAATATCACGCTGTATCAACGGCATGGCTTCGAGCTCCGGGGCACCATCCAGGTAGGGTCATCGCCACCGCTGTTTCCGATGTTTCGCCCGGCACGCTGACGGACCAAGCCTGCCTCCCGCGGGTCCATCGACCGCCAGCCATGCCCCTTCGGCACCTCGCCAAACCTTCAATTTCCGTGCTAGGACATGGCCTTAACTCAAGACCCGAGACCTCTGATGACCGCGCCGCTCAAGGCAATCGACGGCACCGCCGATCTGCCCGCTTTGATGACCGATCTCGCTGCCCGCGCCCGCGCCGCCGCGCGGGTGCTGGCGCTTACCTCGCCCGAGCAGAAGAACCGCGCGCTTGACGCCATCGCACGCGCCATTCGCAGCCATGCGCAGGCCATTCTCGCGGCCAATGCCGAGGATGTCGCCGAGGTTCGCGCCGGCGGTGCGACATCAGCCTTCATCGATCGCCTGTCGCTGACGCCGGCGCGCATCGAGGCGATGGCCGACGGCGTCGCCACCGTGCGTCAGATCGCCGATCCCGTCGGCACCGTCACCGAGAGCTGGCAGCGCCCGAACGGCATGACCATCGAGCGCGTGCGCGTGCCGCTCGGCGTGATCGGCGTGATCTTCGAAAGCCGTCCCAACGTCGCGGCCGATGCGGGCGTGCTGTGCCTGAAGTCGGGCAACGCGGTGATCCTGCGCGGCGGCTCCGACAGTTTCCGCTCCTGCCGTGCGATTCACGATTGCCTGGTACAGGGGCTTCGCGAGGCGGGTCTCCCCGAAGCGGCGATCACGCTGGTGCCGACGCGCGATCGCGCCGCCGTGGGCCTGTTGCTGAGCGGCTTGAACGGCGGCATCGACGTCATCGTACCGCGCGGGGGAAAAAGCCTCGTCGCGCGTGTCGAGGCGGAAGCCCGCGTGCCGGTGTTCGCGCATCTCGAAGGCGTCAATCACGTCTATGTCGATCGCTCCGCCAATCTGGATATGGCGAAGTCGATCGTGCTGAATGCCAAAATGCGCCGGACCGGCGTCTGCGGTGCGGCCGAGACCCTGCTGGTCGATCGCGCGGCTGGTGAAACCACGCTGAAGCCGCTGGTCGAGATGCTGATCGAATCCGGCTGCGAGGTGCGCGGCGACGCGGCCGTGCAGAAGATCGATACGCGCGTGAAGCCCGCGTCCGACGAAGACTGGGACACCGAGTATCTCGACGCCATCATCGCCGCGCGCGTCGTCGACGGCGTCGATGCTGCGATCACGCATATCCAGAACCACGGCTCGCGCCACACCGACGCGATCGTGGCCGAGGATACAAAGGCCGCCGAGAAATTCCTCAGCGAGGTCGATTCCGCGATCGTGCTGCACAACGCCTCGACGCAGTTCGCCGATGGCGGCGAGTTCGGCTTCGGCGCCGAGATCGGTATTGCCACCGGCAAATTCCACGCCCGCGGCCCTGTTGGCGCCGAGCAACTGACGAGCTTCAAATATCGTGTTCACGGCACCGGGCAGACGCGGCCGTGAACGCCAGCCAGTGCACGCGGTGACCCGGCTGATGCAATTGCAATCCGCCGCGCAAGCCATCCCCTTCCATACCAACGGCATGCGCGTAGGCCTGCTCGGCGGTTCGTTCAATCCGCCGCACGCGGCGCATCGCGCCATCAGCCTGTTTGCGATCAAGCGCCTGAAGCTCGATCGCGTCTGGTGGCTGCTGACGCCGGGCAATCCGCTCAAGGACAACGGCCGGCTGCATGGCCTTTCCGAGCGCGCCAACGCCGCGCTTGATGTCGCCGACGATCCGCGCATCGACGTCAGCTGTCTCGAAGCTGTCATCGGCACCAGATACACTGTCGACACGATCATCCATTTGCGCCGCCGCGTTTCCGGTGTGCACTTCGTCTGGATCATGGGCGCTGACAATCTCGCGCAATTTCATCGTTGGCAAAACTGGCGGCGCATCGCCGCAGAGGTGCCGATTGCGGTGATCGACCGTCCGCCACAGAGTTTTCGGGCGCTTGCCGCACCAGCCGCGCAGGCTTTGGCGCGCTATCGGCTGCCTGAGAATCAGGCGGCCCGGCTAGCAGATCAGCATGCTCCCGCCTGGGCTTTCCTGACCGGCCTGAAACTGGACATGTCGTCCACCGGCTTGCGGAACCCGGACGGGAGCTGGAAGGCAAAGAAGTGACAATCTGGCTCGAACCGGCAAGCGGGGCTCACTGGAATATTGAAACCATTAACCCCACATGCCTAATATAGTCGGCGGACGCCGGGATTCGGCGTTCGCGATACAGTGAAAGGAATGGTCCCTGGCCACATCTGTATTGTCCAAGTCTGTTTTACCCAAGGCGACTGGTAACAAGACTGCTGGCAAGTCTGCCAAGACCCCGCGTAAAACATCGACAGAAGCTGCGGCCTTGAAGGCGCAACCCGACGCCGACAAGACGCTGAATATGATCCTCTCCCGCCTCGACGATATGAAGGCGGAAGAAACGATCACCATCGACCTTCGCGGCAAATCCGCCTTTTCCGACTACATGATCGTCACCACTGGCCGGGCCAACCGGCACGTCGGCGCGATCGCGGAAAACGTCACGAAAGCCCTGAAGGAAAACGGCATCAGGAACATCCATGTCGAGGGCTTGCCCAATTGCGACTGGGTGCTGATCGATTCCGGCGATGTGGTCGTGCACGTATTCAGACCCGAGGTGCGCGAATTCTACAATCTCGAAAGATTGTGGACGCAAAACCCGGCAGCGGCGGCGATCTGAACGCTCGGCCGATGCGAATCGGCTGAAGCGCATGTAGTCTGCCTGGCGCGCGCGAAAAGCGCGCGTGCCGGAAACTGCACGCCAGAAGAAACTGCACGCCAGAAACAGTATTCATGCGCCTTGTCGTGGTTTCAATCGGCCGGCTGAAGCAGGGCCCGGAGCAGGAACTGGCCGAAGGCTATCGCGAGCGCTTCGAGGACATCGGCCGCAAGCTCGGCTTTCGCGGCCTTGCGATCCATGAAATTCCGGAAAGCCGCGCGCGCGACGCCGCGACCCGGATATTGGAGGAAGCCACGGCGATTGCGGCGGCGATACCGGAGAAATCCGTGCTGGTGGCACTGGACGAGCACGGCAAGAGCATCGATAGCGCGACCTTCGCCCGGCAGCTCGGCGATTGGCGGGATCAGGGGATCGCCAACACAATTTTCGCGATCGGAGGCGCGGACGGACTTTCGCCCGATTTGCAGCGCAAGGCTAAATTACGCATTGCGTTCGGCTCGGCGACCTGGCCGCATCAAATGGTCCGCGTCATGCTTCTTGAACAGATTTACCGGGCCGCGACCATCTTGGCCGGCCACCCATACCATCGTGCGTAAGGCACGGTGACGTGAATACAGATAACGCCGAATAGACCGGATGCATTCAACGCAGGGCTTTCATTCATTCGATACCGTCGGCCGCGGCAAGCCGCTGATTTCGGCTGTCTCGCTTTCCCTGCTGTTGCTTTCCGCAAGCTTCGCCGCGGCATCGCTTTCGCCGGCGGTAGCGCAGTCCGCAGCCCCCGCGCAGCAGGCGACAGCCGTTTCCCCCGATGCCCTCAAGCAGCGCGAGGAGGAACTGGAGGCCACGCGCGAGCAGCAGCGCAAGGCGGCCGAACTTCAGCAAAAACTAAAAGCCGATATCGCGGCGATCGGTCAGGACCGCTCCAAGCTCAACCAGCAACTGATCGACATCGCCACCCAGGTGCGCGGCGTCGAGATCCGCATCGGCCAGACCGAGGCCGATCTGCGCCCGCTCGACAGCCGCGAGCAGCAGGTCAGGGCTTCGCTCGATTCACGCCGCACCGAAATCGTCGAGGTGCTGGCGGCGCTGCAACGCGCTGGCCGGCGCACGCCGCCGGCGCTGCTGGTCCGGCCCGAAGACGCGCTGCAATCGCTGCGCACTGCCATGCTGCTCGGATCGGTCGTCCCCGAACTGCGCGGACGCGCGGAGAAACTTGCCACCGATCTCGGCGAGCTGGTGAATTTGCGCAGGGACATCGCCACCAAGCGCGACGTGCTGGCGCGGGACCGCGACAGGCTGAAGGACGATTCGGTCAGGCTGGCTGCGCTGGTGGAAGAGCGGCAGCGCAAGCAGAGCGCGATCGAAAAGGACGTCGAGGCCGAAGGTGCGCGCGCCATCAACCTGTCCAGGCAGGTCGAGAGCCTGCAGGGTCTGATCACGAAAATGGAGCAGGATTTGAAGAGTGCGGCCAAGGCGGCCGCAACCGCCAGCCTGCGGGGCGCTCCGCCGGCGCCCAGCGGTAAACCCAACCTGGGGGCGCTGAAGGACCCTGCCCGATTAAGCCCGGCGATCGCTTTTGCCTCCGCCAAGGGCCTGTTCGCTTTTCCGGTCATTGGCCGCAAGATTCGCGAATTTGGCGGTTCCGACGGTGCTGGTGGCGTAGAAAAAGGCATTTCCTTGGCAACCAAGGCCGGGGCACAGGTCACAACACCGTGTGACGGCTGGGTTGTTTACGCCGGGCCCTTCCGGAGCTACGGACAACTCTTGATCCTTAATGCCGGGGGCGGGTATCATGTCCTGATCGCCGGGATGGAGCGCATTTCGGTAAACATCGGCCAGTTTGTACTTACGGGAGAGCCGGTCGCGACCATGGGATCGACGTCCCAGGTTGCATCCATTCTCGCGACGACCGCGAGCCAGCCGGTGTTGTATGTCGAGTTCCGTAAGGACGGCACTCCAATCGATTCAGGCCCATGGTGGGCCGCTAACGAAGGCGAAAAGGTTCGCGGATGATGCGCAAGACTTCTGTAATTCTTCTTAGCGCCGCCACCGGTGCGGCTTTGACGCTCTTCGTCACGCAGCCTCGCTCTGTGCTGATGATGGGTTCGAGTGCACGTGCTGCAACTTCGGACACCTACCGCCAACTCAATCTGTTCGGCGACGTGTTCGAGCGCGTGCGCAGCGACTATGTCGAGAAGCCCGACGACAGCAAGCTCGTCGAATCGGCGATCTCGGGCATGCTGGCCGGCCTCGATCCGCACTCCAGCTACATGGATGCGAAGAGCTTCCGCGACATGCAGGTGCAGACCCGCGGTGAATTCGGCGGGCTCGGCATCGAGGTCACGATGGAGGACGGCCTGATCAAGGTGGTCTCGCCGATCGACGACACCCCGGCGTCGAAGGCCGGCATCATGGCCAACGACATCATCACCAATCTCGACGACGAAGCCGTGCAGGGTCTCACCCTCAATCAGGCGGTCGAGAAGATGCGCGGACCGGTCAACACCAAGATCCGCCTCAAGATCATCCGCAAGGGCCAGGAAAATCCGATCGAAGTCACCCTGGTGCGCGACAACATCCGCGTCCGCTCGGTGCGCGCCCGCGTCGAACAGGACGACATCGCCTATATCCGCGTCACCACCTTCAACGAGCAGACCACCGAAGGCCTGAAGCGCGAGATCGGCAACCTCTCGAACCAGATCGGCGACAAGCTGAAGGGCTACATCATCGACCTCCGAAACAATCCGGGTGGCTTGCTGGAGGAAGCGGTCACCGTTTCCGACAGCTTCCTGGAGCGCGGCGAGATCGTCTCGACCCGCGGCCGCAATGCCGAGGAAACCCAGCGCCGCGCCGCCCATACGGGCGACATCACCAAGGGCAAGCCGGTCATCGTGCTGGTCAACGGCGGCTCGGCCTCGGCGTCGGAAATCGTCGCCGGCGCGTTGCAGGACCACAAGCGGGCCACGCTGGTCGGCACCCGTTCGTTCGGCAAGGGCTCGGTACAGACCATCATCCCGCTCGGCAGCGGCAACGGCGCGTTGCGCCTCACCACCGCGCGCTACTACACGCCGTCAGGCAAGTCGATCCAGGCCAAGGGCATCGTGCCCGACATCGAGGTGCTGCAGGATGTGCCGGACGAGCTGAAGGCACGCACCGACACCAAAGGCGAAGCCTCGCTGCGCGGCCACCTGAAGACAAACGACGGCGACGAGAAGACGGGCTCGCAATCCTATGTCCCGCCGGACGCCAAGGACGACAAGGCGCTGAAGACGGCCGCCGACCTGCTGCATGGCATCAAGTCAACCGCGACCGCAGCACCCGCAACCGGTGACAAGGCGGCGGTCGATAAGCCGGCCACCAAGGCCGCGAACTGATCGGCTCCACCGGCCAGCATTCGAAAAAAGGGCGGCCTTTGGGTCGCCCTTTTTGCTGGGCGGCGGAATAGCCGTGGCCCTGCTCCGCCGTGGTATCGTCGGCCCCGGTGATTCGGGGAAGTCCATGACGGAAATGACCGACGATCTGAGCACGCCGCTCGGGCAGAAGACAGAGCGCCAAAAGCGCCGGTTCCGGCTGCCCTTCACTGCGATGCAGGCGCTGGCGGTGCTGCTCGGCCTGTTCCTGGTCGCCTTCCTCGCTATAGCCCTTTTCACCGACAACCCGTTCGGCGGCGAACCGGTCACCCGTATCGCGCTGCGCCCAACGGGAGCGGACGAAAAGCAGCCTGGAACGGCCTCCGGCCACCCCGAAAAGGCTGCGAAATCTGCCCAGCAGGCGCCGGCCGGCGACAACAAGACCGTCACCATCATCGACGGCTCCAGCGGCAAGCGCCAGGATGTCGTGATCGGCAGTGATGGCCCGGACAAGACCGGCGGAGAGCCTGCGCCGGCGATGGCCATGGCCGGTATCGACCAGCGGCTGCTGGAAAAGTCCCGTTACGGCATGATTCCGGTGGTTGCCGACGGCCTGAAGCCCTTTACGGTCTATGCCGCCGATGCCGACCGCACCAAGGCTGCCAAGATGCCTGTCGTCGCCATCGTCGTCGGCGGGCTCGGTGTCGGCGCCGCCAAGACGGCCGATGCGATCATGAAGCTGCCCCCGGCCGTAACGCTGGCATTCACCCCCTACGGGGCAGACCCCGCCAAGCTCGCCGAGCGGGCCCGTGCGCAGCGTCACGAGATCCTGCTTCAGGTTCCGATGGAGCCGTTCGACTATCCCGACAACGACCCCGGCCCGCAGACCCTGCTCACGACGCTGACGCCCGAGCAGAACATCGACCGGCTGTACTGGCACCTTAGCCGGTTCCAGGGCTATGCAGGGATCGCCAATTTCATGGGCGCACGTTTCACGGCCACCGACGCCGTGATGCAGCCGATCATCCGCGAGGCGGCCAAGCGCGGCCTTGGGTATCTCGATGACGGCTCCTCGCCGCGCAGCGCCGCGCCTTCCCTGACGGCGTCCCAATCGATGCCCTTCGCCAAGGCCGATTTTACCATCGACGCCGTGCCGACCTCGGCCGAGATCGACCGGACGCTGGTCAAGCTGGAGACGCTCGCCAAGGAGCGCGGGCTGGCCGTCGGCGTCGCCTCGGCGCTGCCGATTTCGATCGAGCGGCTTGCCGCCTGGATCAAGACCCTCGACAGCCGCGGCATCATGCTTGTGCCATTGACAACGGCGATGCTGAAATCAAAATCAGGCTAGAGCTTCGGTTCTGATTCAATCAGAACCGAAGCTCTAGATTCTTGTTTTGACGCGTTTTCTTCACGCGAAGCGGTATCCACTTCGCTCGAAAACGCTATAGAGATCAAGCTGATGGAGGCGATCCGGACTTTCCCGGACCGTGCTGGACCGACCGATTGCGGATGGACTTGATGCAAGCAAGGGAAACGTGAGGGACATGGCGCGCTATGAGGACCTGCCTTACCGGACCTGCGTCGGCATGATGCTGATCAATGCAGCCGGGCTGGTCTTCATTGGCCGCCGCGCCGGCGGCATCGAACATGTCGATCAAACCCACGTCTGGCAGATGCCGCAGGGCGGCGTCGATCCCGGCGAGGACACCTGGGAGGCCGCCAAGCGCGAGCTTTACGAAGAAACCAGCGTCCGCTCGGTGGAAAAACTCGGCGAAGTCCCGGATTGGCTGATCTACGACATTCCACGCACGGTGGCCGGTCGCGCCTGGAAGGGCCGCTACCGCGGGCAACGGCAGAAATGGTACGCCGTGCGCTTTACCGGCAAGGACGCCGAAATCAACGTTTCAAGCCCCGGCGGCGGCGGACACAAGGCCGAATTCGTGAACTGGCGCTGGGAGCCGATGAAAAATCTCCCGAACCTGATCGTGCCGTTCAAGCGGCCGGTCTATGAACGCGTGGTCAAGGAATTCTCCAACCTCGCGGGCGGCTAGCTGCTTTCATTTGACGCGCTGTCGCGGTGCTATCAGGTATTTCCTCACACGCCATGTCAGACAAACCCTATCGCCCCAACGTGGGAATCGCGCTGTTCAACACCTCGGGCCAGGTGCTGATCGGCCGTCGCTTCCGCGACGACGGGCCAGAAATCATTCTTCCCGGGCTGGAATGGCAGATGCCGCAGGGCGGCATCGACGCCGACGAGAACCCGCGCGATGCCGTCATCCGCGAGCTCTGGGAGGAGACCGGGGCGGTCAGCGCCGAATATCTCGGCGAGACCGATTGGATAAAATATGAATTTCCGCCCTATGACGGACCGTCCACGCATCGCCTCGCCCAATTCCGAGGCCAGCGGCAGAAATGGTTCGCGCTTCGCTTCACCGGCCGCGACGACGAGATCGACCCGCTGACGCCGCGCAACGGCCAGCCGGCCGAGTTCGATTCCTGGCGCTGGGAGCGGCTCGACCGTGTCGCCGACCTCGTGGTGCCGTTCCGGCGCGATGTGTACCGGATGGTGGCGCGGGTATTTGCAGAATTCACCCGTTAGAGCGGATGGTCTCGCCGCGGTCGCGGACGAGGCACTTGACGGCGGTTTGTCGCTGAATATTTTTCGGCCGGCCGAGTTCCCAGAAATGCGCCCGATGCCGTCGGCGGCTTGTCAGCGAACCTTTTTGTATCGACGGCAGACTAACGGGCTCAGCTTGAAATAACCCGCACCGGTGTTTTGCCTCCCATGATGGATGTGACTGTAACCAAGCGCCGCCGGAGTTGGGAGTGGCGGGTGCACCAGAATGGCACGCTGATCATGCACGGGCGCGAACGCACCCGTCCGGCCGCCCGCTACCAGGGTTACCGGGGCCTGTTCATGCTGCTGGCCATCGGCCGGAGGACCACCGCCCCCAGGACTTCCGAGACTTTCCCAACAACAGATCAGTCGAATTCAGGCGCCAGTCGGTCGTGGTCGAGTTAGGCCCGACCGGAAAGGGACGCTGATGGCGATGAGCTGACGATTGCTGTCGCGCTTGACGCAACCCCTGAGAGCGCCGTTCGCCACGGCCCGCTCATCGGCCCGCTTCAATCACGGCCGCAGCCGGCCAGCCGCGCCGACCGCGACCGCGGTCCAGCCGCTCAAGCACACCCGCGAGCCGCGGCAGATCAGCCGCAAAGCCACGCACGACCTGGCGCACCTTCAGCGTCCAAAAATTTGTGTTCCCCCTCTTGAAACTTTTTCGCCGTTTTCTAATTCGATTCTGCCGCTGACGCGGTGCCGGATGCCAGATCGGGTCCGGCGAGTTGAGTGGGCGCCGGACGGTGTCCGACGCGCCTTCGTATCCATCTTGCTCTTAGGAGGACTTGGCTATGAGGACCTTTGATTTCTCACCTTTGTGGCGCTCCACGATCGGCTTCGACCATCTGGCCGATCTGCTCGACAGTAATCTGCGGCAATCCGCCGACGACAATTATCCGCCCTATAATGTCGAACGGTGCGGCGAAGACGCCTACCGCATTTCGCTGGCGGTTGCCGGTTTCGGCATGGACGACATCACCGTGACCGCGGAACGCGACACGCTGATCATCGAGGGCAAGAAGCCCGACGCCGAGCAGCGCGAATACCTGTATCACGGCATCGCGGCCCGGCCGTTCCGGAGGGTGTTCAACCTCGCCGACTATGTGCAGGTCAAGCAGGCCTCGTTCAAGGACGGCCTCTTGATTGTCGATCTGGTTCGCGAAGTGCCTGACGCGATGAAGCCGCGGCGTATCCCGATCGGGAACGCCGGCGCTTCCCGCCAGATCGAACACAAGGCGGCCTGAGCCGCTTCGGTAAGCAAGGCTGGCGCCCGGATCACCGACCGCGCGCGAGCCTGTACAGCAAGCAACATGCAGAATTTCTATGAGGAGGACACTATGGCTATTCGTGATCTGATCCCGTGGTCAAGAAACCAGGAGCTTACGCCGACGCACGGCAGCTTCGATCCTTTCTTCACTCTGCACCGGGAGATGAACCGGTTGTTCGACGATGTCTTCCGCGGCTTTGGGCCGCCCGCCCGTTTCGGCAGCCCGCTGATGGAAGGTCGCTTCGGATGGCCGAGCATCGAGCTCAACGAAACCGACAAGGAGCTGAAGGTCTCGGCTGAGCTGCCCGGGCTGACGGAAAAAGACGTCCAGGTCGAGATCGCCAATGGCGTTCTGACGCTGCGCGGCGAGAAGAAATCCGAACGAACCGACAATGGCGGAAAATACTTCACCGAGCGCTATTACGGTGCGTTCGAGCGGCAGATCCCGCTCGATGGCGTCGTCGAGGATAAGGCTGAAGCCAAATTCCATGACGGTGTCTTGACCATCACGCTGCCGAAATCCGAACAAGCCCGTTCGGCCATCAAGCGTATCCCCATCGTCAATCAGTGACGAGAATGGCGGCGGCGCAGTGCGCCGTCGCCACCACCACCAACGTCTCGATCGAAAGGAGAGCTAAGGAGACCCTGTCGATGAGCAAGGCCGATCTGAATACCACTGAATTTGCGTTATTTCATCCCGCCGCACATTACGGCTCCCCAAATGAAGTATTGAACGACCAGCAGCTTTCCGACGCCGAGAAGCGGGTGATCTTGTCGTCGTGGGCATCCGACATGTACGTGGTCGAATCCTGCCCGAGCCTGCGCGAAATTCCGGGCATGGATCACACCATCCGCTTCGTAGACATTCTCGCCGCCTTGCGCCGGCTGGACGGCGCTGACGATGCTCCGCGCGAGGAAATTGGCACGCGATGGCGCCGTCTGCGCTGGGGAGCCGAAGCGCGGAGGCTTACTTCATGTTGACACCTGCCATCCTGTCCATCGCATGGATCAACCAGGCGGCCGCATGGTGGGTAGCTCCGTGGCTCGCGCTGCCGCAGAACCAAGCGCCACAAGCAGACCGCATCTCATGATCGAGCGAAAACACGTGAAGCGGCCCGTTGCGATGGCGCTGACGATCCTGCTCGGCGCCATTATCCCGGCTACTCCGGTTTCGGGTCAGATTCCGAACCTGCGAACCGGCGGCACGGTGCCGACGCTGGCCCCGCTGGTTCGCGAGGTCACCCCGGCTGTGGTCAACATCGCCGTCCGTGGCAAGATCCGTCAGGACAATCCGCTGTATCGCGATCCGCTGTTCCGGGAATTCTTCGACGTGCCGAAGCAGCTTGAGAAGGAAATCAACGCGACCGGGTCCGGCGTCATTGTTGATGCGCAGAAGGGCTATGTTCTGACTAACAATCATGTTGTCGATCAGGTCGCTTCCGTTCAGATCAAGACCAAAGACGGCCGGCCGTTTTCGGCCAAGGTTGTCGGGCGCGATCCCGCCACCGACATTGCGGTCTTGCGGATTCAATCTCCCGCAGGTTTGAAGGCAATCGCGTTCGGCGACAGCGATGCGCTCGAAGTCGGCGACTTCGTTCTCGCGATCGGCAACCCCTTTGGTCTCGGCCAGACCGTCACCTCCGGCCTTGTCAGCGCGCTTGGCCGGACCGGGCTTGGCAAGCAGGGGTATGAGGATTTCATCCAGACCGACGCGGCGATCAACCCCGGCAATTCCGGCGGCGCTCTGGTCAACCTCAAGGGAGAATTGATCGGCATCAATTCGGCGATCATTTCCCCGGCGGGCGGCAATGTCGGC
This sequence comes from Bradyrhizobium algeriense, assembly GCF_003062295.1. Classification (GTDB taxonomy): domain Bacteria; phylum Pseudomonadota; class Alphaproteobacteria; order Rhizobiales; family Xanthobacteraceae; genus Bradyrhizobium; species Bradyrhizobium algeriense. The sequence goes on from NZ_PYCN01000021.1 coordinate 21,965, forward strand.
ATCGGCTTTGCGATCCCGGTCAGCATGGCGCGGCGCGTGATGGAGCAGATCGTCGAGACTGGCCGCATCCAGCGCGGCCGGATCGGCATCTCCTTGCGCGAACTAAATCCCTCCACCGACGGCGGACGCAGCGAAGGGGCGCGGATTGCTGAAGTCAGCCCCGGTTCGCCCGCGGAAACGGCCGGGCTGCGCAAGGGCGACATCGTGCTGAGGGCGGATGATCGTCCGATACACTCGGCTGCGCAGTTGCGAAACCGGATCGGCCTTGCCCGCATCGGCGAACAGGTCCGCCTGACGGTTGAACGTTCCGGGACGGCTCAAAACGTCACCGTCGCGGTGGGGCAGGCCTCCGACGCGAACAACGATCACGGCGAGCGCTCGGTTCAACAGCGTCAGCAGGCTGGCGAACGCTGAGGTGCAGCTAGTTCGGTCCGACCGAAAACGAGCCGATGGCGATGACCTGACAATTGTTGTCGCGCTTGACGCATTCCGCGAGCGCGCCGCTGACCGCAGCCTGCTCGGTCGCCGCCTTCAGGCCCAGGCCGGGACGGCCGGCTGCACCAACCGCCACGGCGTTCCAGCCGCTCGAGGCATCCGCGAGCCGACGCGCAACGTCGTCGCGCGCGTCGGCCGATATCATCGCATAACCGGCCGGCTTGAAGAAACCGGCGACCTTCAGTGTGGTCGGAATCGGAACCACGAAATTATCGTTGAGCGCTACGATCATGCAGGGGACGCCGGCGATCCCGCCGCATGACTCCAGGGCACGCCGTACCGCTTCCTCGACACTGTCCAGGGCAAAGGGAAAGAACAGCGCGCCGCCGGGGCCCAGCGCGACCGCCTTGTGCTTTCGCGCCGGTGTATACACGTTTTCAAGCCGCGCCTTGCCGCCGTCGCGGGTGAGCGGGACGTTTTTGGCAGCGAAGGGCTGTTCGGTCACCGCGTCATGCCGGATCCAGGGCAATGGCGGCATCGGCGGCCGGCCATGCGCGTAAACGACGGCATCGCCGACCGCGTATAATTCGCATTTGCGCGGCGATTGCGCGGCATCCGCACGCTTCTGGCATTGCTCCACCGCGGCCGACTTCGCCGCCCCCTCGCTCGGCTGGGCGGTGACGAAAGCGTTGAACCCACCGATATTGAGCGAGAACGCCTTGAAATCGGCAGCCGGCGCGTAGTCCGAAGCGAGCGAGGCACGGACCTTGTCGCTAATGAAGGGAATGCTGGCGGCGGCGAATTTTTCTGACGATACGACCATCGGCGACGACGGCGATGGCGGAGCCGCGGCGACAGCCGACGGCGCAGGACTCGAAACGCTGCTCGGAACGCTAGTTGGGGCGGCGACCTTTGACGGCGCCGACGTCTCGAGCTTGGTGAAATAGAGAAAGCCGCCGACACCGATCGCGGCCAGGCTGACCACGGTGACCGCGACCGGCCACATCCAGTTCGGCTGCGGCGCGCCTTGCGCCTTCGCGGGCTTCTTGACCTGCGGCGTCGCGTAGGTGCCGTCCTCGCGGCGCATCGCCACCATGTAGGCGTGCACCGGCGTCGGGATGTTCTTCACCTCCTGCGCGCCCATATCGGCGAACTGCACCGACAGCTTGTTGGCGACCTGCTCGTGCACCGCGCGCGAGATGCAGATGCCGCCGACTTCGGCGAGGCCCTCCAGGCGCGCGGCGATGTTGACACCATCGCCCAGCAGGTCGCCGTCACGCTCGACCACATCGCCGATGGTGATGCCGATACGAAAGGACATCTGGCGGCTGGCCGGATAGGCCATGTTGCGGGTACGCAGGCTTTCCTGGATGTCGATCGCGCAGCGCACCGCTTCGACCGCGCTCGGGAATTCGGCAAGCACGGCGTCTCCAGCCGTATTGAAAATGCGGCCGCCGCCCTTGGCGATGAAATCGTCGGTCACCTGACGGTAGGACGCGAGCCGACGCAGCGTCTCCTCCTCGTCCTCGGCAACCAGTCTGGAGTAGCCGGCAATATCGGCCGCAAAAATCGCTGCAATCTTGCGCTTCATGAAAAGCAGCCCCGGATCAATACCAGCATCCGGAACAATGCCGCCAGAAGTTCCCCGGCGCAACCTCGGCATTTCGATCGAAACATAGCCTCGGACTTCCGCTGGGGTGGCGCAGGCTGGCGTCGGGAAGTGGTCAAACAAAAAGCGCCCGTCACATTGTGACGAGCGCCGATTGTTGCTCGGGCCTTCATTGCGCCCCGGAGCGGTGCCCCGGGGCTTAGTGCATAGCCGTGGCGCTGAGCTCGTGCTGGATGCTCTTGAAGTGATCCAGCCGCTCAATGGCGTGATCGAGTTCGGAGCCTTCCTTTTCGGCGAGCTTGGCTTCCATCTCGGCAATCGTCTCGGCGAACTGCGCCCTATCGACATCCTGTATCGAGGTGGCGACGTCGGCGAGCACGGTGAGGCCGTTGTCCGACATCTCGGCGAGGCCGCCGAGCACGATGACCTTCTGATGGGCGCCGCCGCTGGTGATGGTCAGGATGCCCGGGCGAATGGCCGCGACGACCGGCGCATGTCCGGACAGCACGCCGAAATCGCCTTCCACGCCGGGGACGTCAACCTGATCGACTTCGCCGGAGAAGGCGAGCTTTTCGGGCGAAACGAGATCGAAGTGGAAGGTAGCCATGGTCTTTCCATTCTTTCCGCTGTCACCCGCGGGCTTGACCCGCAGGTCCATCAAGAGAACTTTTCTTGGCGATGGATTGCCGGGTCAAGCCCGGCAATGACGATGTAACTTAGGCTGCTTCAGCCGCGAGCTTCTTGCCCTTCTCGACGGCTTCTTCAATCGTGCCGACCATGTAGAAGGCGGCTTCCGGCAGGTGATCGTACTTGCCTTCGCAGATCGCGCGGAAGCCCTTGATGGTGTCGGCGAGCTCGACGAACGCGCCCTTCGTCCCGGTGAAGACTTCGGCGACGTGGAACGGCTGCGACAGGAAGCGCTCGATCTTCCGGGCGCGGGCCACGGCGATCTTGTCCTCTTCGGACAGTTCGTCCATGCCGAGAATGGCGATGATGTCCTGCAGCGACTTGTACTTCTGCAGCACCTGCTGAACCATGCGCGCGGTCTCGTAGTGCAACTCACCGACGACAAGCGGGGAGAGCATGCGCGAGGTCGAGTCCAGCGGGTCCACCGCCGGATAGATGCCCTTTTCCGAGATTGCGCGGTTCAGCACTGTGGTGGCGTCCAGATGGGCGAACGAGGTCGCGGGCGCCGGGTCGGTCAAGTCGTCGGCCGGCACGTAGATCGCCTGCACCGAAGTGATCGAACCCTTGTGGGTGGTGGTGATGCGCTCCTGCAGCGCGCCCATGTCGGTGGCGAGCGTCGGCTGATAGCCCACGGCCGAAGGAATACGGCCCAACAGCGCCGACACTTCGGAGCCGGCCTGGGTGAAGCGGAAGATGTTGTCGACGAAGAACAGCACGTCCTGGCCCTGGTCGCGGAAGTGCTCGGCGACGGTCAGGCCGGTGAGGCCGACGCGGGCGCGGGCGCCCGGGGGTTCGTTCATCTGGCCGAACACCAGCGCGCATTTGGACTTCACGCTCGGATCGGGATTTTTCGGATCGGCGTTGACCTTGGATTCGATGAACTCGTGATAGAGGTCGTTGCCTTCGCGGGTACGCTCGCCGACGCCGGCGAACACCGAGTAACCACCATGGGCCTTGGCGACGTTGTTGATCAGTTCCTGAATCAGCACGGTCTTGCCGACGCCGGCGCCGCCGAACAGGCCGATCTTGCCGCCCTTGGCGTAAGGCGCCAGCAGGTCGACGACCTTGATGCCGGTGACGAGAATTTCGGCTTCGGTGGACTGGTCGGTATAGGTCGGCGCTTCCTGGTGGATGGCACGCCTGTCTTCAGCGGTGACAGGGCCTGCTTCGTCGATCGGCTCGCCGATCACGTTCATGATGCGGCCGAGCGTGCCGGCGCCGACGGGGACGCGGATCGGCGAACCGGTGTCAGTGACTTCCTGACCGCGGACCAGACCCTCGGTGGTGTCCATCGCGATGGTACGCACCGTGGACTCGCCGAGATGCTGAGCCACTTCGAGCACCAGACGGTTGCCGCCGTTCTTGGTTTCGATCGCGTTCAGAATGGCGGGCAGATGTCCCTCGAACTGCACGTCGACGACGGCGCCGATGACCTGCGTGATGCGTCCGGTCTGGTTGGCAGGGGTGGCCATAAACTCTCTCCTTCGAATTCGTATCTAGAAACCGTCAGTTTGATCGTGCCTGTCGCCGTTACATCGCCTCGGCGCCGGAGATGATTTCAATCAGCTCCTTGGTGATCATGGCCTGACGGGTTCGGTTGTAAATCAGGGTCTGCTTGCGGATCATGTCGCCGGCATTGCGGGTGGCGTTGTCCATCGCGCTCATCTGCGCGCCGTAGAACGAGGCGTTGTTTTCCAGGAGCGCGCGGAAGATCTGCACCGCGAGGTTTCGCGGCAGCAGGCGCGTCAGGATCTCGTCCTCTTCCGGCTCGTATTCGTAAGACGTGGCCGGGCCGGCATTCGCGGCCGGCGCTTCCACCACCAGCGGAATAATCTGCTGGGCGGTCGGGATCTGCGAGATCACGGACTTGAAGCGCGAATAGAACAGCGTGCAGACGTCGAACTCGCCGGCGTCGAAAAGTGCCAGAACCTTCTTGGCGATGTCTTCGGCATTGACGAAGCCGAGCTGGCGCACCGAGCGCAGGTCGACGTGGTCGACGATGTTCTTCTCGAAGGTACGGCGGAGCTGCTCGTAGCCCTTGCGGCCGACGCAGAAAATCTTGACCTCTTTGCCTTGGCCGATCAGCGACAGCGCGCGCTCGCGCGCCAGACGCACGATCGAGGAATTGAAGGCGCCGGAAAGTCCGCGCTCGCCGGTGCAGACCAGCAGAAGATGCACCTGGTCCCTGCCGGTGCCGGCCAGCAGCGGCGGCGCGCCAGGCGAAGCGGCCGCAGCGGATGCGATATTGGAGATCACCGCGTCCATCTTTTCGGCGTAGGGCCGCGCCGCTTCGGCAGCGGTTTGCGCACGGCGCAGCTTCGAAGCCGCGACCATCTGCATCGCCTTGGTGATCTTCTGCGTCGCCTTGGTCGAGGCGATGCGGACCCGCATGTCTTTAAGTGACGCCATTCTCAGTTCACCCCGGCGATCCGGCCTCTAAGAGCCTCGACCGCAAGCCACTCTTTCGTCAGGCCCGGCAAGCGCCGGGCCTCGACGGCAAATCATCAAGCAAACGTCTTGGCGAAGCCTTCGACCGCGCTCTTCAGCTTGCCGGCGAGATCGTCGGAGAGATCGCGGCTGTCACGAATGCCGTTGAGAATGTCGACGTTCTTGCCGCGCAGCAGCGACAGCAGGCCGTCCTCGAACGCGCGAATCTTGCCGAGCGGAAGCGCGTCGAGATAGCCGTTGGTGCCGGCCCAGATCACGCAAACCTGCTCTTCCATCTTCAGCGGCGAGAACTGCGGCTGCTTCAGGAGTTCGGTCAGGCGCGAGCCGCGGTTCAGGAGGCGCTGCGTCGAGGCGTCGAGGTCGGAGCCGAACTGCGCGAACGCCGCCATTTCGCGGTACTGCGCCAGCTCACCCTTGATCTTGCCGGCCACCTTCTTCATCGCCTTGGTCTGCGCCGACGATCCGACGCGCGACACCGACAGACCGACGTTCACCGCCGGACGGATGCCCTGGAAGAACAGGTCGGTTTCCAGGAAGATCTGACCGTCGGTAATCGAAATCACGTTGGTCGGGATGTAGGCCGACACGTCGTTGGCCTGGGTTTCGATGACAGGCAGCGCGGTCAGCGAGCCCGAACCATGGTCCTTGCTGAGCTTCGCCGCGCGCTCGAGCAGGCGGGAGTGCAGATAGAACACGTCGCCGGGATAGGCTTCACGGCCCGGCGGACGGCGCAGCAACAGCGACATCTGGCGATAGGCAACGGCCTGCTTGGACAGATCGTCATAGATGATGACGGCGTGCATGCCGTTGTCGCGGAAATACTCGCCCATGGTGCAGCCGGTGAACGGCGCGATGTACTGCATCGGCGCCGGATCGGACGCGGTAGCGGCGACGACGATCGAGTACTCCAGCGCGCCCTGCTCTTCCAGCACCTTCACGAACTGGGCAACGGTTGAACGCTTCTGGCCGATCGCGACGTAGACGCAATACAGCTTGATGTTCTCGTCCGGCTGCGCGTTGAGCGGCTTCTGGTTCAAAATGGTATCGAGCGCGATCGCGGTCTTGCCGGTCTGGCGGTCGCCGATGATCAGCTCGCGCTGGCCGCGGCCGACCGGGATCAGCGCATCGATCGCCTTGAGGCCGGTTGCCATCGGCTCGTTCACCGACTTGCGCGGAATGATGCCGGGCGCCTTGACGTCGACGCGCATACGCTTGTCGGCCTGGATCGGACCCTTGCCGTCGATGGGATTGCCGAGCGCGTCGACCACGCGTCCGAGCAGACCCTTGCCGACCGGCGTGTCGACGATGGCGCGGGTACGCTTGACGGTCTGGCCTTCCTTGATCTCGCGGTCGGCGCCGAAGATCACGATACCGACGTTGTCGGTTTCGAGGTTCAGCGCCATGCCGCGCGTGCCGTTCTCGAACTCGACCATTTCGCCGGCCTGGACGTTATCCAGACCATAGACGCGGGCGATACCGTCACCGACGGACAGCACCTGTCCGACTTCGGTAACCTCAGCCTCCTGGCCGAAATTCTTGATCTGGTCCTTGAGGATCGCGGAAATTTCCGCGGCGCGGATGTCCATCAGCCTGCCTCTTTCATCGCGTGCTTGATCGAATTGAGTTTGGTGCGAAGCGAACTATCCACCATGCGGCTGCCGAGCTTGACTACAAGGCCGCCAATGATGGAGGGATCGACTTTCACGTTGAGCGCGACGTCCTTGCCCGTCACCGATTTCAGTGCGGTCTTCAGCGCGTCGAGATTCTTTTCATTGAGCTGCTCGGCGACGGTGACGTCGGCGGTCGCCTCGCCCTTGTACTTCGCCACCAGCGCGCGGAAGGCGCGGATCACATCGGCCACGGCGAACAGCCGGCGGTTGGCGGTCAGGACTTTAAGGAATTTGGCGGAGGTGCCGGAAATTCCGGCCTTGTCGAGCACGGCATTGAGCGCCTTTGCCTGCGCACCTGCCGAGAAAACCGGGCTGCGGACGAGGCGCTTCAGATCGGCGCTATCGGCCAGCATGGCTTCGAATTTATCGAGATCGGCCCTTACTGCGTCGACGGATTTCTCGTCGCGCGCCAACTCGAACAAGGCCGTAGCATAACGGCCGGACACTCCCGAAACGGACGGATCTTCAGCAGCCACAGAGACGCTCTTTTCAGCTGTTAAACTCGCAAGGGAAAAACCGTCGCCACGGGTAGCGGCGCCTAGCGATCCAAGCCCTTGGAATTCAAGCGGGACTTCGATTTTCGACCGGCACGCGGGGTGCCGGGATCGTTAAAATCGCGGCTTTGCTAACATAGCGAGCGCGCAGGTGCAACATGACCGCGCGTTCAGGCGATGCCTTGTCGCACGTCAATTTTCAGGCCCGGCCAGACGTCGTTCCTGACGTCGATCGACTGCCCCGGATCCGCCTTCGACGCACCCACCCCAACATCGCACTCGGCCGCGGTCGGATTCGTTCCGCCCGCATTTGCATAGCGGGCATGAGCGGAGCGGGACGGAACGAACCGGGCTTTTTCGTTTCATTTGAACATTACTTGAACAAATCTTCGCCCTAACGGGGATTACAGTATTTATAAGTAATAGCCAGTATTGAATGAGTTAAAATTTTGTTAACGCCCAAGATTACGGAATATCGTTTGATTAGTTGATCTCAGTAACAAGATATGTCAGTCGGCCAAAAACCGTCTTTACTGCCCAATTCATGCCTTATTGCGTCACCAAACGGCAACTACTGAAACTGGGACGGGGGTTCCACTTGTCACACATGTGGCAATACTGTCTGAGGGACTAGTTTATGTTGAACACCAATAATGTAGTGCCGGGTCGTGCAATCCGGCCGCGTATGGCCTTCGCCTTGATTGCCGCAACTCTCCTGGTCGGCGGCAGCATCACCGAAGCTTCTGCAAAATCCCGGCATCACCGGCATCACTCGAGCCACTCGCATCAAGCCAAGAGCAACTGGCTCGACGCCAATGCCTCGATCCGCTCTTCTGGTTCCTTCTCGGGAAAGGCTTCTTTTTACGGCAATGAATCCGGCAGCAAGACCGCCTCCGGACAGCGCTTCAACCAGAACGCCATGACCGCGGCCCACCGCTCGCTGCCGTTCGGCACCAAGGTCCGGGTGACCTATCGTGGCCAGAGCGTCGTCGTCACGATCAATGACCGTGGTCCCTTCATCAAGGGCCGCGTGCTCGACCTGTCCACGGGTGCCGCCCGCGCCGTCGGCCTGACCGGCGCCGGCGTCGGCCACGTCACTGCCGAGGTTATGTAGCGCGCGTCACACGCGCCGTTTCCGGTCCATCAGATCGAGTAAGCGTTGCGTTGCGTAAATGGTCGCGGAACTTTCCGCGGCAACAAAGGCCTGCCGTCGCAAATGACGGCAGGCCTTTTTGTCACCCTCCCCTGGAGGCGGAGGGTGAACAAAGCTCACAGAAAACTCTGCGGATCGACGTCGACTTCGAGCTTGAGATTGCCCTTGGTCTTCGGCCCGGAGGCAAGCCATTCGCGCAAATATTCCGACAGATCGACATTGCGCAGCGACTTCACCAGCAGGCGAAAGCGATAGCGGCCCTTGATCACGGCAAGCGGCGCTTCGGCAGGCCCCAGCACCTGAATGCGCTCGTCGATCGGCGCTATAGCAGCAAGCTTGCGCGCGAAACCTTCCGCGGTCGGGCGGTCACCCGCGGAGATGATCAGGCTGGCGAGCCGGCCGAACGGCGGATAGCCAGCGCGTTCGCGCGCCTCGATCTCGCTGGCATAGAACGCCTCGCGGTCGCTCGCGACCAGGGCTTTCATCACGGGATGTTCGGGCTGATGGGTCTGCAGGTAGCCGACGCCGCGGCCCTGCTCGCGCCCGGCGCGGCCGATCACCTGGTTGAGCAACTGGAACGTCCGCTCGGCGGCGCGCGGGTCGCCATTGCCGAGGCCCAAATCCGCATCGACGACGCCGACCAGATTGAGCCGCGGAAAATTATGTCCCTTCGCCACCAGCTGCGTGCCGACGATGATGTCGACGCGGCCTTCGGCGATTTCGTTCAGCTCGCTGCGCATGGTCTCGATCGAGGTGATGAGATCGCTCGACAGCACCATGGTGCGCGCATTCGGAAACAGCGAGGCCGCCTCTTCCTGCAGGCGCTCGACGCCGGGGCCGACCGCGACCAGCGATTCCTCGGCTTGGCAATGCGGGCAGATGTTCGGGCGCGGCATCGAGAAGCCGCAATGGTGACAGACCAGCCGCTGGCGAAAACGATGATCCACCAGCCAGGCGTCGCAGATTGTGCACGCAAACCGATGGCCGCAGGCGCGGCACAGTGTCAGCGGCGCGTAGCCGCGGCGGTTGAGGAACAACAGCGCCTGTTCACGCTTCTCGATCGCGAACTGAATCTGTTCGGCGAGCGGCGGCGAGATGAAGCGGCCGCGCGGCGGCGGGGCGCGGCGCAGATCGATGGCCTCGATATGCGGCATGTGCTGGCCGCCGAAACGCGACGGCAGCGCGACGCGCTGATAGCGGCCCTTGCGCGCATTGACCTCGGTTTCGACCGACGGCGTCGCGGACGCCAGCACGATCGGAATCTTGGCGATATGGGCGCGCACGACCGCCATGTCGCGGGCGTGGTAATGCGCGCCATCATCCTGCTTGTAGGCCTGGTCGTGCTCCTCATCGACGATGATCAGGCCCAGATCCGCATAGGGCAGGAATAGCGCCGATCGCGCCCCGACCACGACCGGTGCCTCGCCCGCCGATATCGCCGCCCAATTGCGCTGCCGGGTGCGCGGCGTCAATTCGGAATGCCACTCGATCGGACGCACGCCGAAGCGCTGGGCAAAGCGGTCGAGGAATTGTCCTGTCAGCGCGATCTCCGGCATCAGGATCAGCGTCTGCTTGCCGCGGCGGATGATTTCCGCAATCGCCTCGAAATAGACTTCGGTCTTGCCCGAACCAGTGACACCGTCGAGCAGCGCGACATGGAAGGAGCCATTGGCCGCCAGTGCGCGCATCGCGTCGACCGCCGTGCGTTGCTGCGGAGAAAACTCCGGCTGCGCGAAGGACGGATCGGGCGCGGGCGGCGCCAAGGGCGGCGGCATCGCCTCGACGGCAAGCGTGCCCTCGTCGACCAGGCCGTCGACCACGCCGCCACTGACGCCGGCTTCCCGCGCGGCTTCGGACTTGCCGTGCAGCAGGCCGTCCGACAACACCTCGATCAGGCGCCGCCGCGCCGGCGTCAAACGCCGTGGCGGCTCGCCCACCAGCCGGACGCCGAGCCGCATCCGCTCAGGCCCGAGATTTTCGCCCATCCGCAACGCCATGCGCAGCACCATGCCGCGCGCCGACAGGGTGTAGGTGGAAACCCAATCGACGAGGCTGCGCAGTTCCTCTTTCAGCGGCGGCACATCGAGCTTCTCGCCGACATCCTTCAGGCGGTTGTGCAGGCGCGGATCAGGATTGGCGTTTTCCGCCCACACCACGGCCACCACCTCGCGCGGACCGAGCGGCACGCAGACGACGTCGCCGGGCTTCAGCGCCATGCCGCGCGGCACGCGGTAAGAATAATTCTGATTGAGCGCGACCGGCACCAGCACGTCGACGACGCGGGTCGCCGATGCGGATGAGGTGGTTTCGCGGGTGGCGTGGTCCATCAGGGGAATCGGGCTCGAGGTGTCCAGGGCAAGGCTAGCGCCGCGCCGCCAAGTTAGCGAACGGTAAACGAAAGAGGTGCGATATAATGGATGGAATCACCGTCTCCAAGGCAGAGGTCATGGGCAAGCAAGTTCCGGCACCTCAACCGATCGAGCTCGACTGCGCAGACGAGGGCCTCGCGCTGGAGATGGCGCGCTGGCTGACGCATCTGCGCGCCGAGCGGCGGCTCTCGCCCAAGACGCTCGAAGCCTACGCCCGCGACCTTCGCCAATGCCTGACTTTCCTCAGCCAGCACTGGGGCAGGAAGGTCACGCTGAAAGGGTTTGCGGCGCTGGAGGCCACCGACGTCAGGGCCTTCATGGCGATGCGCCGTGCCGACGACATTGCCGGGCGTTCGCTGATGCGGGCGCTGGCGGGCTTGCGTTCATTCGGGCGCTATCTCGAACGCGAAGGTAAGGGCAAGGTCGGGGCGCTGTCCGCCATCCGCGCGCCCAAGGTTGCCAAGAGCCTGCCGAAGCCGATCCAGATGGACGCCGCCAAGCGTTTTGCGGATGCCGACGAGCGCGCCGGCGAGGAACGCGATCCCTGGATATGGGCGCGCGATGCCGCCGTGATGGCGCTGCTCTACGGTTCGGGCCTGCGCATCTCCGAGGCGCTGGGATTGAAACGGCGCGACGTGCCCAAGCCGGGCGAAGGCGACGTCCTCATCGTCACCGGCAAGGGCAACAAGACCCGGATGGTGCCGGTGCTGCAAAACGTGCTGGCGGTGATCGCCGACTACGTTGCGATGTGCCCGCATTCGCTTCCCCCGGCCGGTCCGATTTTCGTCGGCGCGCGCGGCGGGCCGCTTTCGCCGCGGATCATCCAGCTCACCATGGAGCGGCTGCGCGGCGCGCTCGGCCTGCCCGACAGCGCCACGCCACATGCGCTGCGGCATTCCTTCGCAACCCATTTGCTCAGCCGCGGCGGCGATCTGCGCGCGATCCAGGAACTGCTCGGCCACGCCTCGCTCTCGACCACGCAGATCTATACCGGCATCGACAGCGAGCGGCTGCTGGAAGTGTACAAGAGCGCGCACCCGCGGGGGTAACGCGGGCCAGACACAAAATATCGAAAACAACCCCATGCAAAGTAGGACGGACCCCGGTTCGCAGCACTGAAGCCGCTTGCGTCCAGAGCACGAGATGGCCCGTCGTCACGGCCCGGCCTGATCTCATCCCGCTCTAATTGGCTAGATACTCGATCTGGTACACATAGTCCGATCCGCGACCGACCTCCATGCGGACGACCGGCAGAGATTTGAGCCGCTCATAGACGGGGGTCGTCATCTTTACCGTGCGGCCGGCGATGTCGGCGAGGAATCGAGCGGCACTGCGACAAGGCCGATCGACCGCAACAGCACCGGATCGCGCACGGTCTTCAGCAACAGGGCGAAGAGAATGACCAGCGGCCAAAAGCATGCCGCGACGAAATCGGCGGTTGTCATATTGAGAGCTTAGAAATACGGATAGAACAATCCATCAATGAACGGGCCCAAAATCCGCTTAACTCTTGCGTTGAACAGGCCGTTCGGCAATCGTGAACCTGGATTTCACTGGAGAGGGGACAATATGGGCGCACATGAAAGCATGGAGCATGCGGAGCATGCCGAGCACGCTTCGGGCTCGAACAAGAAGATCGCGTTGCTGATCGCCGTGATCGCCTTGTTTCTGGCGCTGTCGGAAACGCTGGGCAAGGGCGCGCAGACCGAAGCCATCAGCAAGAATGTCGAGGCCTCGAACCTGTGGGCATTCTTCCAGGCCAAGAGCATTCGCCGCACCACGGTTCAGGCCACGGCGGAACACGCCAAGCTCAGCCTGGGGACCATCGGCGACGATGCTGCGAAAGCGGCCTTGCAAAAACAGATCGACGACTGGAACAAGACCGCAGCACGTTACCGTTCGGAGCCGGAAACCGGGGAGGGTTCGGAACAGCTCGCCGCACGCGCCAAGCATGCCGAGCACCAGCGCGACGACGCAACGGCAAAGTATCACCACTATGAAATCGCCTCGGCCGCCTTCCAGATCGGCATCGTGCTGGCCTCGGCCACCATCATCACCGGCATGATCGCTCTGGCCTGGGTGTCAGGCATATTGGCAGTCGCGGGCATCGCGATCACGGCGCTCGGCCTCTACGCGCCGCATCTGCTGCATCTGCATTGAGTTTGCGCAGAGCGGTTGGCAACACGCTCCCCTGTCATGCCCCGCGAAGGCGGGGCATCCAGTACGCTGCGGCCTCTCGGCTCAATCCGGCCTCTGGAATACTGGGTCACCCGCCTTCGCGGGTGACGACAAGAGCGAAGGCGTCAACGCGCTTCGTGCACGCTCTTACGGAAACGCGCGATCAGCCGCAGCGTGCGGGACGACCACCCCTCGCCGTCGCCACGCAGCATTTCCCGGATGCGCTGCTTGATCGGCTGGACCAGGGCCGCCGCCTTGGCGCGCATCGCCATGATGAATTCATAGGTCTTCCTGAACCACGCCATTTGCAGGAGCTTCGACCGCGTTACGTCGAAGATGAAGGCGGTGACGCCGACACCGACGAGTTTTCCGAACACGATGACGACGACGGCGCTCAGCCAATATTCATTCGCCAGCAGCCAGAGGCCGACCAGCTTGAGCGGAAACAGCGGGATCACCGGCACCGCGAACACGATCAGCGTCATCGCCGGCGACAGCGTATCGACGCGCCCGGACAGCCATTGCTTGAAGGCGCGCAGCGGGATCCGCGCAACGACGCGCTCGACGATCGGCTCGAGATGATCCCATAGCCAGGCTTCGATCAGGAAGATGACCGCAAGCAGGACCCAGAACGGCTGTAACAGGCGGCGCATCATCGATGTGGTCTCTAGAGCGAAATGACGTTCACTGATTGGTCGCTCCACTCTATTTCTTTGTTCAAAGCATGATCTTTTCGAGAGACCGGATACCCGCTTCTTATTCATGCTCTACCCGGTTGCACCGGGTTCCGATCACATATGGATGGCGCGTTTGCCGACCGCAAGCGCGGCTTCCTTGATAGCTTCCGAGCGGGTCGGATGGGCATGGCACGTGCGCGCCAGATCTTCGGCGGAGCCGCCAAACTCCATCAGAACGCAGGCTTCGTGGATCATTTCGCCGGCTTCGCGGCCGACGATGTGCACGCCGAGCACGCGGTCAGTCTTCGCATCTGCGAGAATCTTCACGAAACCGTCAGTGGTCTGGTTGACCTTGGAGCGACCATTGGCGGTGAACGGAAATTTGCCTGACGTGTAGGCGACGCCGGCCTGCTTCAGTTCTTCCTCGGTCTTGCCGACCGACGACACTTCCGGCGTGGTATACACCACGCCTGGAATAACGTCGTAGTTCACATGACCGGCCTGGCCGGCAATGATCTCGGCGCAGGCGACGCCCTCGTCCTCGGCCTTGTGCGCGAGCATCGGTCCCGCCACCACGTCGCCGATCGCGTAGACGCCCTTCACGGTGGTTGCGAAATGCGCGTCGATCTGCACGCGTCCGCGATTGTCGAGCGCGATGCCGGCTTCCTTGCAGCCGAGCCCTTCGGTGTAGGGCACGCGGCCGATGCAGACGAGAACGACATCGGTCTCGAGCGTCTCCGCTGTTCCACCCGCCGATGGCTCCACCGTCGCCTTCAACATCTTGCCTGACGTATCGACGGCAGTGACCTTGGCGCCGAGCTTGAACGCAAAGCCCTGCTTTTCGAGCATGCGCTGGAATTGCTTTGCGACCTCGCCATCCATGCCCGGCAGGATGCGATCGAGGAATTCGACCACCATGACCTCAGCGCCGAGCCGTTTCCAGACCGAGCCGAGCTCGAGTCCAATCACGCCCGCACCGATGATCAGAAGCTTCTCCGGCACTTTCGCCAGCGATAGCGCGCCGGTCGACGACACCACGCGCTTTTCGTCGATCTCGATGCCCTTCAGCCGCGCGATATCGGAGCCGGTGGCAATGACGATGTTTTTGGTCTCAACCGTCTGCGCCTTGCCGTCACTGCCCGTGACCTCGACCTTGCCGGCGCCGAGGATCTTGCCCTTGCCATTGATGACATCGATCTTGTTCTTCTTCATCAGGAACTCGACGCCCTTGACATTACCGTCGATGCCCTGCTGCTTGAAGTTCATCATCGACGGCAAATCGAGTTTTGGCGTGGAAACGCTGACGCCCATCTTGGCAAAGGAGTGCCCGGCCTCCTCGAACATTTCGGAGGCGTGCAGCAGCGCCTTCGACGGCATGCAGCCGACGTTGAGGCAGGTGCCGCCGAGTGCCGCGTTCTTCTCGACCACGGCGACCTTCATGCCGAGTTGCGCCGCGCGCACCGCGCAGACATATCCGCCCGGGCCAGTGCCGATGACGACGAGATCGTAGGAAGCCATGATGAAGTCCTGTAGCTGAGAAACGTGTCAGGTATTACCGCCCACCCGAGACATCAAGGATGGCGCTGGTGACGTAGGACGCCTCGTCCGAGATCAGCCAGACGATGGCGTTGGCGATTTCATCCGCGGTGCCGACGCGCTGCATCGGCACCATGTGCGCGAGCCGGTGCGCGCGATCGGGCTCGCCGCCGCTCGCGTGAATTTCGGTATCGATCAGTCCGGGCCGGATCGCGGCCACGCGAATGCCCTCGCCGGCGACTTCATGACCGAGGCCGACAGTGAAGGAATCCACCGCGCCCTTGGAAGCCGCATAATCGACATAGGTATTGGGGGAGCCGAGTTTCGCCGCGACCGAGGAAAGATTGACGATGACGCCGCCCTCGCCGCCCTTGCGGGTCGACATCCGCTTCACGGCTTCACGCGCACAGAGGATGCTGCCGGTGACGTTGACCGCCATCATGCGCTGGATGCGCTCGGCCGACATGTCCTCGACCCGCGCCGACGGACCGACGATGCCGGCATTATTGACGAGCGCGCCTAACGTTCCGAATTCGTCCGCCGCGGCAAACAGCGCGAGAATGTCCGCCTCGCTGCCGACATCGCATTTCACGGCAATTGCCTTGCCGTTCTTGCGCTCGATCGAGGAGACGACTTCCTTTGCCGCCGCCTCATTGCTGGCGTAGCCGACCACAACGCGAAAGCCGCGCGCAGCGGCAGCGAGTGCGGTAGCGCGGCCGATGCCGCGGCTGCCGCCGGTGATCACAACAACCTTGTCCGTCATATCAGCCCCCACAAGTCGGCGCGCATCGATCCATGGCTCGCAGCGCCGGCCTTTCGCACCGGCGCTGGCAAAGCCGGTGGCGTTAGAGATCCAGCACCAGCCGCGCCGGGTCTTCCAGGCTTTCCTTGACGCGGACCAGGAACGTCACCGCTTCCTTGCCGTCGATCACGCGGTGATCGTAGGACAGCGCCAGATACATCATCGGGCGGACCTCGATCTTGCCGCCGACCACCATCGGCCGCTCCTGGATCTTGTGCATGCCGAGGATACCGGACTGCGGCGCGTTCAGGATCGGCGTCGACATCAGCGAGCCGTAGATGCCGCCATTGGTGATGGTGAAGGTGCCGCCCTGCATCTCGTCGATCTTGAGCTGGCCATCGCGGGCGCGGCGGCCGAAATCGGCGATTCCCTTTTCGATGTCGGAGATCGACTTGTGGTCGCAGTCGCGCACCACGGGCACGACGAGGCCCTTGTCGGTGCCGACGGCGACGCCGATGTGGTAGTAGTTCTTGTAGATCAAATCAGTGCCGTCGATCTCGGCGTTGACGGCCGGGATATCCTTCAGCGCCTGCACGACGGCCTTGGTGAAGAAGCCCATGAAGCCGAGCTTCGAACCATGCTTCTTCTCGAACACGTCCTTGTATTGTGTGCGCATCGCCATGATGTGGGTCATGTCGACCTCGTTGAAGGTCGTCAGCATCGCCGCCGTGTTCTGCACGTCCTTCAGCCGTCGCGCGATGGTCTGGCGCAGCCGGGTCATCTTCACGCGCTCTTCGCGCGCGGCGTCGTCGGCGGGTGACGGCGCGCGCACCTGCACGGAAGCGGCCGGCTGATTGACCGGCGTCGGCGCGGACGCCGCCTTCTCGATCGCGGCCAGCATGTCGCCCTTGGTGACGCGGCCGTCCTTGCCGGAGCCGGGAACGGTCGCGGCATCGATGCCGCTTTCGGCGGAGAGTTTTCGAACCGACGGCGCCAGCGGCGAATCCGATGCCACAGCCTTCGGAGCCGCAGCAGGCGCGGCGGCGGGCGCTGCAGCCGGGGCGGCGGCCTTGGCAGGCGCGGCCGGCTTGGCAGCGCCGGCCGCGCCGACATTGATCTGCCCGAGCAGCGCGCCGACGGCAACGGTTTCGCCGTCCTTGGCCGCGATCTCGCCGAGCACACCGGCAGACGGCGCCGGCACTTCGATGGTGACCTTGTCGGTCTCAAGCTCGACCAGCGGCTCGTCCACCGCGACGGCGTCGCCGGCCTTCTTGAACCAGCGGCCGATGGTGGCTTCCGTCACGGACTCGCCGAGCGTCGGAACACGAATTTCAGTCATGGTATGTTTCCTCTTTGCGTCATGGCCGGGCTCGTCCAGGCCATCCACGCCTCAAAAAGATCTCGAACAAAAGGCCGTGGATGCCCAGGACAGTTGGGCGAAGACGGCGCTTCGCGCCTTTGGCCCGGGCATGACGACCAAGGAAATTTCCTAATTCAGCGCCTCATCCAGCATCGCCTTGAGCTGCGCCTGGTGCTTCGACATCAAACCGGTGGCGGTTGCGGCCGACGCCGCGCGGCCCGCGTAACGCGGACGCCGGTTCGGCGCATGGATCTGGTTCAACACCCATTCGAGATAGGGCTCGATGAAGTGCCATGCCCCCATGTTGCGCGGCTCTTCCTGGCACCAGACCACTTCGGCGTTCTTGAAGCGTCCGAGCTCCTGCACCAGCGCCTTGAGCGGCACCGGATAGAGCTGCTCGACGCGCATGATGTAGATGTCGTCGATGCCGCGCTTCTCGCGCTCCTCGTAGAGATCGTAATAAACCTTGCCCGAACACAGCACGACACGGCGGATCTTGTCGTCCGTCGTGAGCCTGGTCTTCTCGTCGGGCCGCATCTGGGCGTCATCATACAGGATGCGGTGGAAGGTGGTGTCCGCCCCCAATTCGTCGAGCTGCGAGACCGCGCGCTTGTGCCGCAACAGCGACTTCGGCGTCATCATGATCAGGGGCTTGCGGATTTCGCGATGCAACTGGCGCCGCAGCACGTGGAAGTAATTCGCAGGCGTAGTGGGATACACCACCTGCATGTTGTCTTCGGCGCACATCTGCAGGAAACGCTCGAGCCGCGCCGAGGAATGCTCCGGCCCCTGCCCTTCATAGCCATGCGGCAGCAGGCAGACGAGGCCGGACATGCGCAGCCATTTGCGTTCGCCCGACGAGATGAACTGGTCGAACAGCACCTGGGCGCCGTTGGCGAAGTCGCCGAACTGCGCTTCCCACATCGCCAGCGCCTTCGGCTCGGCCAGCGAATAGCCGTACTCGAAGCCGAGCACCGCCTCTTCGGACAATAGCGAGTTGATGACCTCGTAATGGCCCTGGTCGTGGCCGAGGTGGTTGAACGGTGTGTAGCGGCTCTCGTCTTCCTGGTCGATCAGCACCGAATGGCGCTGCGAAAACGTGCCGCGCTCTGAGTCCTGTCCCGACAGCCGGACGTGGCGGCCTTCCTGCAGCAGCGTGCAGAACGCCAGCGCCTCGCCGGTCGCCCAGTCGATGCCGACGCCGTTGTCGATCGCCTTGGCGCGGTTTTCCAGGAAGCGCTGGATGGTGCGGTGAACCCGGAAGCCGTCCGGCACCTTGGTGATCTTGCGCCCGATATCCTTGAGGATGTTGACGTCGACGCCGGTGACGCCGCGGCGGGCTTCCTCTTCCTGGTCGGCGGACTTTAAGCCCGCCCACTTGCCGTCGAGCCAGTCGGCCTTGTTGGGCTTGTAGCCGGAACCGGCCTCGAGCTCGGCATCGAGCCGCGCGCGCCAGTCGGCCTTGGCCTTCTCGACCTCGCCCTCGGTCATCACGCCGTCGGCGATCAGCCGCCTGGCGTAAATCTCCAGCGTCGAGGGATGCGAGGCGATCCGCTTGTACATCACCGGCTGGGTGAATGCCGGCTCGTCGCCCTCGTTGTGGCCATGGCGGCGGTAGCAGAACATGTCGATGACGACAGGCTTGTGGAATTTCTGCCGGAATTCGATCGCGACCTTGGCCGCGAACACCACTGCTTCCGGATCGTCGCCGTTCACATGGAAGATCGGTGCGTCGATCATCTTCGCCACGTCGGACGGATAGGGCGAGGAACGCGAATAGCGCGGATAGGTGGTGAAGCCGATCTGGTTGTTGACGATGAAATGCAGCGAGCCGCCGGTGCGATAGCCCTTCAGGTCGGACAGGCTGAAGCATTCCGCCACCACGCCCTGGCCGGCGAACGCCGCGTCGCCGTGCATCAGCATCGGCAGCACCGAAATACGCATATCCGGCGGATCGCCGTGCTGGTCCTGCTTGGCGCGAACCTTGCCGAGCACGACGGGATCGACGATTTCGAGATGCGACGGGTTCGCGGTCAGCGACAGATGGATCTTGTTGTTGTCGAACTCGCGGTCGCTCGATGCGCCGAGATGGTATTTGACGTCGCCGGAGCCCTCGACCGCGTCCGGGTTGGCGGAGCCGCCCTTGAATTCATGAAACAGCGCGCGGTGCGGCTTGCCCATCACCTGGGTCAGCACGTTGAGGCGGCCGCGATGCGGCATGCCGAGCACGATCTCCTTCACGCCGAGATTGCCGCCGCGCTTGATGATCTGTTCGAGCGCCGGAATCAGCGATTCTGCGCCGTCGAGGCCGAACCGCTTGGTGCCCGTGAACTTGAGATCGCAGAACTTTTCAAAGCCTTCGGCTTCGACCAGCTTGTTGAGGATCGCGCGGCGTCCCTCGCGGGTAAAACTGATTTCCTTGTCCGGACCCTCGATGCGCTCCTGGATCCAGGCCTTCTGCGCAGCGTTGGAGATGTGCATGAACTCGACGCCGAGCGTCTGGCAGTAGGTGCGCTCGCAGATCGCGACGATCTCGCGCAAGCTGCCGTATTCGAGGCCGAGCACGTGGTCGAGGAAGATCTTGCGGTCGAAATCGGCTTCGGTAAAGCCGTAGGTGCGCGGATCGAGCTCTTCGCGATCGCGCTGCGCCTCGATGCCGAGCGGATCGAGTTTAGCGTGGAAATGCCCGCGCATGCGGTAGGCGCGGATCAGCATCAAGGCGCGGACCGAGTCGCGGGTCGCCTGGTTGATGTCGGCGGCCGACGGCTCGACCCCCTTGGCCTGCGCCTTGGCGGCAAGCTTGGTGCCGACCGCCTTCTCGACGGTGACCCAGTTGCCGTCCAGCGCCGAGGTCAGTTCGTCGCTTGGGGTGAGTGGCCAGTTGTCGCGGCCCCAGGAGGGCCCCTCGGCGTTCTTCTGGACGTCGGCCGGGGTGTCTTTCAGGCTCTTGAAGAATTCCTGCCATTCGGCGTCGACCGATGCGGGGTCTTGCTCGTAGCGGGCATAGAGGTCGTCGATGTAGGTGGCGTTGGTGCCCTGCAAAAAGGAAGAAAGGGCAAATGCTGCATTCGCGTCCTGGCGAGACATGATGGCGTCCTGGTAATTTTCGGTTTGCGCGTGGAAGACGGCGCATCGCCGATCCGGAAACCGGATCAGCGGGATAAGTACCCCTTACCCTATTTAATGCGAAACTTCGCCCCGAAAAGAACCAAGAATTGAATTAGGATTTCAACTTTTCGGCAAGGGTGTGTCCGAGCCGCGCCGGCGACGGAGAGACCGTAATTCCGGCCGCTTCCATGGCCGCGGTCTTGGATCCGGCGTCGCCCTTGCCGCCGGAGATGATCGCGCCGGCATGGCCCATGCGGCGGCCGGGAGGGGCCGTGACGCCGGCGATGAAGCCAACCATCGGCTTCTTGCGGCCGCGCTTGGCCTCGTCCTTGATGAACTGGGCAGCGTCTTCCTCGGCCGAGCCGCCGATTTCGCCGATCATGATGATCGAGGTGGTCTTGGGATCGGCCAGGAACATTTCCAGCACATCGATGAATTCGGTGCCCTTAACCGGGTCGCCGCCTATGCCGACCGCCGTGGTCTGGCCGAGGCCCTCCTGGGTGGTCTGGAACACGGCTTCGTAGGTCAACGTGCCCGAGCGGGAAACGATCCCGACGCTGCCGGGCTTGAAGATGTTGGCCGGCATGATGCCGATCTTGCACTCGCCCGCGGTCATCACGCCCGGGCAGTTCGGCCCGATCAGCCGCGACTTCGATCCACTCAACGATCTTTTGACGCGCACCATGTCGAGCACCGGAATGCCCTCGGTGATGCAGACGATCAGCGGAATTTCCGCATCGATCGCCTCGCAGATCGCATCCGCCGCACCCGGCGGCGGGACGTAGATCACGGACGCATCCGCACCAGTCTTCTCGCGCGCCTCGGCGACGGTGTCGAACACCGGCAGGTTAAGATGCTTGGAGCCGCCCTTACCCGGCGAGGTGCCGCCGACCATCTGGGTGCCGTAAGCGATCGCGGCCTCCGAATGGAACGTGCCGTTCTTGCCGGTGAAACCCTGGCAGATGACTTTGGTATTCTTGTCGATCAGAACGGACATGGTTGCGAACGCTTTCGTAGGTGACCGGGAACGATGAACGATAGGCTTAGTGAATCCGCCGGTAGATGCCGGTGAGCACGTCGGCCCACCCTTCGGCATCAGGCGAGAACTGGATTTTCATGGTGTAGTTGTCGTTGTCGACGACTTCATAGACATGGCGCGCGTTGCCGCGGAGCGAGCCGCGCACCAGAATCAACGTCTTGTCGGTCCAGCCGCCGGAGGCCGG
This sequence comes from Bradyrhizobium algeriense, assembly GCF_003062295.1. GTDB lineage: Bacteria > Pseudomonadota > Alphaproteobacteria > Rhizobiales > Xanthobacteraceae > Bradyrhizobium > Bradyrhizobium algeriense. Next base: position 43,654 of record NZ_PYCN01000021.1, read on the forward strand.
TGCCGGCGAATAGTAGCCGAGCGAATCGTGCCAGAATAATTTGTAGTGCCGGTCGTCGCGGTCGTAGGTGAACACGCCGTGGGTGGCGAAGGTCTCCTTGCCGTCGCGCATCTGGCGAGTGTCCTGGATCAAATAGAAGCCGTTGAGATCCATCCGCGCCACCACATGCGAGGTCGCCGGACCGCCGGCGGTCCAGCGCGACGGATAGACCACTTCCTCGCCGGCCCATTCGCCGGCAAACACCCCGAGCTTGCGGTGTTCTTCCAGCGGTGTCGGTGCGGCGAGATGGTCAGCCATCGCTAGCCTCCCTTGACGGCTTTCACGATTTTCTGTGCGGCATCATCGAGATTGTCGGCCGGCACCACGTTGAGGCCGGATTCGCGGATGATCTTCTTGCCGGCGTCGACATTGGTGCCTTCGAGCCGCACCACCAGCGGCACTTTCAGGCCGACTTCCTTGACGGCGGCGACCACGCCTTCGGCGATGATATCACACTTCATGATGCCGCCGAAGATGTTGACCAGGATGCCCTTCACGTTCGGATCGGCGGTGATGATCTTGAAGGCCGCTGCCACCTTCTCCTTGCTGGCGCCGCCGCCGACGTCGAGGAAGTTGGCCGGCTCCATGCCGTAGAGCTTGATGATGTCCATGGTCGCCATGGCAAGGCCGGCGCCGTTGACCATGCAGCCGATGGTGCCGTCGAGCGTGACGTAGTTGAGATCGTATTTCGACGCCTCGATTTCCTTGGCGTCCTCTTCGGTCTCGTCGCGCAGCGCGGCGACTTCGGGATGGCGGTACATCGCGTTGTCGTCGAACGACACTTTGGCGTCGAGCACGCGCAACAGGCCCTGCTTGGTGACGACCAGCGGATTGATTTCCAGCATCGCCATGTCCTTGGCGACAAAGGCGTTATAGAGCTGCACCACCAGCTTCTCGGCCTGCTTGGCGAGATCGCCGGAAAGATTGAGCGCCTTCGCGACGGTCCGGCCATGATGGGCCATGATGCCGGTCGCCGGGTCGACCGAGAAGGTCACGATCTTCTCAGGATTATTGTGCGCGACTTCCTCGATGTTGACGCCGCCTTCGGTCGAGACCACGAACGCCACTTCGGATGTTTCGCGGTCGACCAGGATCGAGAGATAGAACTCCTTGTCGATGTCGGAGCCTTCCTCGATGTAGAGGCGATTGACCTGCTTGCCGTGCGCGCCGGTCTGGATCGTGACCAGGGTCGCACCCAGCATCTGCTTGGCGAATTCATTGACCTCGCCGACCGACTTGGCGATGCGGACGCCGCCCTTGTCGCCGGCGCTGGCTTCCTTGAACTTGCCCTTGCCGCGGCCGCCGGCATGGATCTGGCTCTTCACCACCCAGACCGGGCCGGGAAGCGTCTTGGCGGCGGCATCCGAATCCGAGGCCTTCAGAACCGGCACACCGCGCGAAATCGGCACGCCGAATTCGTGCAGCAGAGCCTTGGCCTGGTATTCATGGATATTCATCTGGACGCTCCCCAAAACCCTTTAGCGGCGAGTTCTACAGTTCACCGGCATTGGTAGTTGGCATACCATATACCAATAGAACTGCAACCCTGAAAACGCTTTCGCCCCCGTGAAGGGGCGAAAGCCGAGTAAAATCAACGGCCCAACAGGTCGGGCGCGATCTTCTTGCAGGCGTCGACCAGGCCCTGAACCGCGCCGACCGACTTGTCGAAGGCTTCGCGGTCCTTACCGGCCAGCTCGATCTCGACAATACGCTCGACGCCCTTCGAGCCGATGACAACGGGGACGCCGACATACATGTCCTTCACGCCATATTCGCCGTTGAGATAGGCGGCGCAGGGCAGCACGCGCTTCTTGTCCTTCAGGTAGCTCTCGGCCATCGCGATCGCGGAAGCAGCCGGGGCGTAGAAGGCCGAACCGGTCTTGAGGAGGTTCACGATCTCGGCGCCGCCGTTGCGGGTGCGGTCGACGATCTCGTCGATGCGTGCCTGCGAGGTCCAGCCCATCTTGACCAGATCAGGCAGCGGAATGCCGGCGACGGTGGAATAGCGGGTCAGCGGCACCATGGTGTCGCCGTGACCGCCGAGCACGAAGGCGGTGACGTCCTCGACCGAGACATTGAATTCATCGGCCAGGAAATAGCGGAACCGCGCGGAGTCGAGCACGCCGGCCATGCCGACCACCTTCTTGTGCGGCATTCCGGAAGCCTTCTGCAGCGCCCACACCATCGCATCCAGCGGGTTGGTGATGCAGATGACGAAAGCGTCGGGGGCATATTTCTTGATGCCGGCGCCGACCTGCTCCATGACCTTGAGATTGATGCTCAGGAGATCGTCGCGGCTCATGCCGGGCTTGCGCGGCACGCCGGCGGTGACGATGCAGACCTTGGCGCCATCGAGCGCGTCGTAGGAATTGGCGCCGGTGAGATGGGCGTCGAAACCGTCGACCGGCGAAGACTGCGCGATATCGAGCGCTTTACCCTGGGGAACGCCCTCCGCGATGTCGAACATCACGACGTCGCCGAGCTCCTTCAGGCCGACGAGGTGAGCCAGCGTTCCGCCGATCTGACCGGAGCCAATCAAAGCAATCTTGTCGCGCGCCATGGGAAATTTGTCCTTCTGAGACGAAGATGAGGGGTGTGGATAAGGAAGTTGGATGGCTGGTTATCCCTTTCGAATGACCGGTTCAAGCCGGGGCGTGCCCGATTCTAGACCCTGCCTCGATTTCGGTCAGGTATGCCAGCGAAAGACTACGTTTCCACCAGTCCCGTGCTCGACCCGCTCGCCGCGGAATCCTTCCGGCCGTGCGGGAGCGCCAGGTAGGATTCGGAGCTCATTTCGATCAGCCGTGACGAGGTCCGCCTGAACTCGTTGGCCTCATTGCCATCGGTTGCCAGGTACAGCGACACCGGATCGGCCTCGGCCGACGCCATCAGCTTCACGGCATTGTCATAGAGCGTATCGATCAGCGAGATAAAACGCTTGGCGGCGTTCTTCTCGGGGTAATCCATGACAGGAATGCGGTCGATCAGGATGGTGTGATAATCATGCGCCAGCCGCAGATAGTCCGACGCCGCCAGCGGCTTTTCACAGATGTCGGCAAAGGAAAATCGCGCGACGCCATGCGCCGAACAGGGCACGTGCAGAACGCGACCCTTGATCGTGATGTCCCGCGGCTTGCAGGGCGCATTGCCCGTCATCTTGCGCCAGGCGCGATCGAGCGCGGCGCCGGCCTCATCATCCGGCGGCACCAGCCACATCTTCACGCCGGCGAGCTTTTCCAGGCGGAAATCCGTGCGCGCATCGAGCCGCAGCACGTCCATGCGATCTGCGATCTGCGAAATGAACGGCAGGAACAGCGCGCGGTTGAGCCCGCCTTTGTAGAGGTCTTCGGGCGCGACGTTCGAGGTCGCCACCACGACGGTGCCGAGCTCGAACAGTTTTGAGAACAGCCGCCCGAGGATCATGGCGTCGGCAATGTCGGTGACGTGGAATTCGTCGAAGCACAACAGCCACGCCTCGTCGAAGATGGCGTTGGCTGTCAGCTCGATCACGTCGCCGTCTGCGATTTCACCGCGCGCGATGTTCTGCCGATAGGCGTAGATCTTCTCATGCGCCTCGGCCATGAATTCGTGGAAATGGGCGCGGCGCTTGTGCGCGACCGGCGAGTGCTGAAAGAACAGGTCCATCAGCATGGTCTTGCCGCGGCCGACCTCGCCGTGAACGTAAAGCCCCCGCGGCGGCGGCTCGCTCTTGTCGCCAAACAACCGGCCAAGCAGGCTGAGCTTGCGCGCCGGCTTGTAGCTCGACAGCCGTTCCTCAAGCGCCGTGAACGCCTCGGCGGCGTCGGCCTGCGCAGGATCGGCCTCGATCGAGCCGGAGGAAACCAGCGCCTGATACTGCGCGCGGAACGAGGTGGGGTCGGTCGACAGCATGGCCCCTTTCGGCCTCAAGCGAAGACAAATTGCAAGCCTTGAATGATGCTGGGGCCATGCAAATGAAGCTGCGTGGCCCGGATGGAGCGCAGCGCAATCCGGGCTACGGCTCACGCACTCAGCGCGTAGGAATCCTCGACCACATAGGGGCCGCCGCCGGTGGAGGCGCGCGACGAAAACAGCACGAAGCGAGAGGCCATGAACGTCCGGCTCGGAAAGTAGCCGCGCACCGAGAGATAATCGGCCACGTCCTGGCTCGACGCATCGTGCAGCCGCGCCAGCGTCACGTGCGGCGTGAATTTTCGGCCCTCGGGATCGAGCCCGATCCGCTGCATCAGCCGTTCGAGTTCGGCCTGCAGCTCGATCAGCGGCCGGCTCGGCTCGACGGAAGCGACCACCGCGCGTGGCTTCTTGCCGCCAAAACTCTGCAGGCCCTGCACCTTGACCTCGAACGGCTTGCGGTTGATCCGAAACAGCATCGAGGCGATTTCATTCGCCGACATGCCGTCGATATCGCCGATGAAGCGCAAGGTGACGTGGTAATTTTCGGGATCGATCCAGCGTGCGCCAGGAAGGCCGCCACGCAAATTGGAAAGGCTCTGGCCGATCTCGGCCGGAATTTCCAGTCCAGCAAACAAACGCGGCATCGCAAAAATCCTCGATGCGAAGGCGTCAGCTTTGGCGGCTCACGCCTGACAGCAAACCCGGTGACGAATCACCGATCACTAATTCCTACCCGACTTATATGACCCTGCGAAGCACGCGGCGCCAGCAGACCGGAATGCTACGGGGAAAACCAGCAGCAAGGTTATTCGTTTGCATCTTTTTTCAACTCCGCTGCCCGGAGATCGTGCCGAGAAATGCCTCCACCATAGGCAGAATATTTTTCACGATGACATCGACGCCCTCGGCGGTCGGATGCAGCCCGTCCGCCTGGTTGAGTTTGGTGTCTGCCGCGACCCCTTCCAGGAAGAACGGGTAGAGCGGGACGCCGAAGGATTTGGAAAGCTCCGGATAGATCGCGTTGAAGCGCGCGGCGTATTCGCTGCCGTAATTGGGCGGCGCAAGCATTCCGCATAGCAGAACGGCGATCTTGCGCGCCTTCAGCCGCGTCAGGATTTCAGTCAATGCCGTTCGGGTGACGGCGGGGTCGATGCCGCGCAGCGCGTCGTTGGCGCCAAGTTCGAGAATCACCGCCTCGGTTCCCTCGGGGATCGACCAGTCCAGCCGGTCGCGGCCGCCGGACGAGGTATCGCCGGACACCCCGGCATTGATCATGTCGACCTTTATCCCTTTGTCGCTCAAAGCTTTTTGCAGGCGGGCGGGGAACGCCGCCGTGGCCTGCAGGCCGAGGCCGGCGCTCAAGGAATCGCCGAGGACGACCATTTTGACCGGTTTGGCGGGTGCGGTGGCAGGAGAATGGACTTGGGACTGGGCCAAAACCGGTCCGGCCGTCATCAAAGCCATAATCAACACGCGTATGTGCGCAAACATCCGTTTCAAGCCCTCGACCCGAGTGGCGTAAGTGCCATATGACCGAGCCATGGACAGTCTCATCGAACCCTCTTCACTGGCCGGCGTCGAGCCGGACACCATTTCCATTTCCAACGTCAACCTCTCGCTCGGTTCAGGCGCCGCCCGCGTTCATATCCTGAAAGATATCAGCCTTCGTGTGGCACCGGGGGAGGCGATCGGCCTGATCGGCCCGTCAGGCTCGGGCAAATCGACCTTGCTGATGGTGATGGCGGGGCTGGAGCGTCCTGACAGCGGAGAGGTGGTGGTCAACGGCACGCCGTTCAATGCCCTCGACGAGGATGCGCTGGCGCGCTTCCGCGGCCGCCAGGTCGGCATCGTGTTCCAGTCGTTTCATCTGATCCCGACCATGACGGCGCTGGAAAACGTCGCGGTGCCGCTGGAGCTCGCCGGCAATCCTGACGCGGCAGCACGCGCGGCGCAGGAGCTGGCGTCGGTCGGGCTCGGCGATCGGCTGCATCACTATCCGACGCAATTGTCGGGTGGTGAGCAGCAGCGTGTGGCGCTGGCCCGTGCGCTGGCGCCAGATCCCGCCATTCTCGTTGCGGACGAGCCGACCGGCAATCTCGATGAAGCCACCGGCAAGCAGATCGTCGATCTCCTGTTCACCAAGCACGCCGAGCGCGGCATGACCCTGGTGCTGGTGACACACGATAGTTCGCTGGCGCAGCGCTGCGACCGCGTTGTGCGGCTGCGCTCGGGCCGGATCGACGGCCATTCATGAGCGTCATTTCCGAACCGGCCTATCGGAGCCGCGCGTCATCCCTTGCCGTGCGCTACGCGCTTCGCGAACTGCGCAGCGGCTTGCGCGGCTTTTATGTCTTCATCGCCTGCATCGCGCTTGGCGTGATGGCGATTGCCGGCGTCGGCTCGGTCGCAGCCAGCCTCAGCGAAGGTTTGACGCGCGAGGGCCGCACGCTGCTCGGCGGCGACGTGGCGTTCTCGCTGATCCAGCGCGAGGCCAAGCCGGAGGAAATCGCATTCCTGCGCGCGCGCGGCCAGGTTTCGGTGGCGGCGGCGCTGCGCGTGATGGCCCGCAGTAACGACGGCAAGCTGGCGCTGGTCGAACTCAAGGCGGTGGATGGCAACTACCCGATGCTCGGGCAGGTGACGCTCGAGCCCAAAATGCCGATGGCGGATCTCCTGGCCGAGCGCGACGGCGCGTTCGGGGCCGCGGTCGATTCCACGCTGCTGGCGCGGCTCGACCTGAAGCTCGGCGACCGCATCACAATCGGCAATGCCAGCCTCCAGATCCGCAGCGTCGTTGTCGCCGAGCCGGACAAGCTCGCCGGCAATGTCGGATTGGGCCCGCGCGTTCTCGTCAGCGAAGCGAGCCTGCGCGCCTCCGGCTTGCTGCAGCCCGGCAGCCTGGTGCGCTGGATCTACCGCGTGAAGCTGCCGGACAATGCGGCCGACGATCGCTCCGCCAACCAAATGATCGAGAGCACGCGCAGCGCCCTGCCGGAAGCCGGCTGGTGGATCCGCAGCAGCAGCAATGCCTCGCCGCAGCTCGAACGAACCATCAATCGCTTCACCCAGTTCCTGACGCTGGTCGGCCTCGCCGCACTTCTGGTCGGCGGCGTCGGCGTTGCCAACGCGGTCAAGAGCCATATCGATCGCCGCCGCGACGTCATCGCCTCGTTCAAGGCGCTGGGCGCCACCGGGCGCGACGTCTTCACGATTTATCTGACGCAGGTGATCCTGCTCGCCGCGGTCGGCTCGGTGATCGGGCTCGCCGCCGGCGCGGCGTTGCCGTTCCTCATCGTCGGCGTGTTCGGCAAGCTGCTGCCATTGCCGGTGATCCCTGCCCTGCATTTCGATGAACTGGCGCTGTCATTCGTCTATGGCCTGCTCACCGCGCTCGCCTTCGGATTATGGCCGCTCGGCCGGGTGCATGACGTGCCGGTCGCGGCGTTGTTTCGCGAGGAGGTCGCGCGCGAATGGCATCGTCCGCGCTGGAGCTACCTCGCGCTGATGGCGGTGGTGATCGCGCTGCTGGTCGCGGTCGCCATCGGGCTTGCCTATGACAAGCGGGTCGCGGCCGTGTTCGTCGTCTCTTCGGTGGCGGTGTTCGCGCTGCTGCGCGGCGTCGCCGCCGGGCTGATGGCGCTGGCACGCCGCACGCCACGATCCCGAATCACCATGCTGCGGCTGGCGATCGCCAACATCTACCGGCCCGGCGCGCTGACGCCCTCGGTCGTGATGTCGCTCGGCCTCGGGCTCGCGGTCCTCGTCACCATCACCCAGATCGACGGCAATCTGCGCCGGCAATTCCTGGCGGCGTTGCCGGAGAAAGCACCCTCGTTCTATTTCATCGACATTCCGACCGCCGACGCCGACCGCTTCGGTGCCTTCCTCAAACAGGTCGCGCCGCAATCGACGGTTGAAGACGTGCCGATGTTGCGCGGACGCATCGTCGCCGCCCGGGGCGTCAAGGCCGACGAGCTCAAGCCCTCGCAGGATTCCGAATGGGTGCTGCAGAGCGACCGCGGCCTGACCTATACCGGCGAAGTCCCGAAAGGCTCGAAGGTTGTCGAGGGCGAATGGTGGCGCGCCGACTATAGCGGCCCGCCGCTGGTCTCTCTGGAGAAGAAGATCGCCGACGGGCTGAAACTCAAGATCGGCGACGAAATCGTGGTCAACGTGCTCGGCCGCGACATTCCGGCCCGGATCAGCAACCTGCGCAACGTCGACTGGCAGGGGCTCGGCATCAATTTCGTGCTGGTGTTCTCGCCCAATGCTTTCAAGGGCGCGCCGCACAGCCATGTTGCGACCCTGTCCGAAGTCCATCCAGACGCCGCCGGCGACGCCCGGATCATCAAACAGGTCGCGGACGCCTTCCCGATGGTCACCAGCGTGCGGGTCCGTGAGGCGCTGGAAACCGTCGGCACCGTCATCACCAACCTCGTGCTCGCCATCCGCGGCGCCAGCGCGGTGACGCTGATCTCGGCGATCCTGGTGCTGGGCGGCGCGCTGGCGGCCGGCCACCGCCACCGGGTCTATGACGCGGTCATCTTGAAGACGCTGGGTGCAACCCGGGCGCGGCTGCTCGGCGCCTACGCGCTGGAATACCTGATGATCGGCCTCGCCACGGCGGTTTTCGGCGTGATCGCGGGCTCGGTCGCGGCCTGGCTGATCGTGACCCGGCTGATGACGCTCGGTTTCATCTGGCAGGCCGGCAGCGCCGCAGGCGTGGTTGTCGCCGCCCTGGTCGTCACCGTAGGCCTCGGGCTCGCCGGGACGTTGTTGGCCCTGAACCAGAAGCCGGCCAGCGTGTTACGGAATTTGTGACAATTTGTAGCGGGGGAAAGGCGGAATTAACGCTGCTTTTGCTGAGAATGACGGCAGAAGCGACATTCAGCCGCGCGTGGAAGCTTGCGTCGAATGTGTTAGTTTCCCACATACCAACCAAGATCAGAGGCCGGCTTGTTGACGTGACGTTAATGTCAGCAAATCAGGGCACCTGAGATAGAAATCTAACCGGCGCCGCAAACCCTTGCGCTCCGCCGGGCAACCAACGGGAATTCGACCATGTCGGACCTAGACCGTAACTACGTATCTCCTTTCGGCCGGGCCGCCGGACGCGTTGACGCTGCGGCCGTCGATGCCGGTCTGCGCGCCTACATGCTGCGCATCTACAACTACATGAGCATCGGCCTGGCGATCACCGGCCTTGCCGCGCTCGGCGTCTACATGGCTGCGGTGACCACCGATCAGGCCGGCGCCGTTGCCCGGTTCGGCAACGCCTACCTGACGCAGTTCGGCTACGCGATGTATGTCAGCCCCCTGAAGTGGCTGTTCATCCTCGCGCCGCTGGCCATGGTGTTTGCGATCTCGGCCGGCATCAATCGGCTGCGGCCTGCGACCGCCCAGATGCTGTTCTGGGTGTTCTCGGCGCTGATGGGCATTTCGCTGTCCTCGATCTTCCTGGTGTATACGCACACCTCGATCGTGCGGGTGTTCTTCATCACCGCGGCCACCTTCGGCGCACTGAGCCTCTACGGCTACACCACCAAGCGTGACATGAGCGGCATGGGGTCGTTCCTGTTCATGGGCCTGATCGGCGTCATCATCGCGAGCCTGGTCAACCTGTTCCTGGCGAGCTCGATGCTGCAGTTCATCGTCTCGGTGGTCGGTGTGCTGGTGTTCGCGGGCCTCACCGCCTGGGATACCCAGCGGCTGAAGAACGACTACATCTACGGCTACGCCTCTGAAGGCGGCGAGATTGCAGAGAAAGCCGCGATTACCGGTGCATTGTCGCTCTACCTGAACTTCATCAACCTGTTCACGCTGCTGTTGCAGCTGCTCGGCCAGCGCGACTAGTCGCTACCGACCAGGTACGAGTTGAAGCCCCGGCCTCGCGGCCGGGGCTTTTCTTTTGCCTCTTCCCTCTAGCCTCGAACCCGCTTCCCTTCTGCGCGAAAAAATCTAATCTTGCGCCATGTCTGTTCCCGAAATTCGCTCCGCCACCGAGGCCGACCTCCCCGCCATCACCGAAATCTACGAGCACGCGGTACGCTACGGCACCGCGACGTTCGAGCTGATCCCTCCCGATCTCGCCGAGATGACCCGGCGATTCAGGGCGCTGATGGATGGCGGCTTTCCCTATTTCGTTGCCGTCGTCGAAGGCCGCGTGATCGGCTACGCCTATGCGGGGCCCTATCGCCCGCGGCCGGCCTACCGTTTTACGGTGGAGAATTCCATCTATCTGCAACCCTCGACCCACCGCCGCGGTATCGGCCTGCAATTGTTGCAGCGGCTGATCCCCGAATGCGAGGCGCGCGGCTTCCGGCAGATGATCGCCGTGATCGGCGATTCCGCCAATGCCGGCTCGATCGGCCTTCACACCAAATGCGGGTTCCAGATGATCGGGACGCACGCCGATGTCGGCCTCAAGTTCGGCCGCTGGCTCGACACCGTGATGATGCAGCGCGCGCTCGGTGAAGGCGGGTCGACGGTACCGAGGGATTGAAGGTTCGAACTCGTAGCCCGGATGGAGCCAACGGGGTCGCGCGAATGCGCGCCCGATGACAGGCTCCGCGCAATCCGGGATAGGTCTATCGAACTGCGAGAATCCCGGATTTCGCTTCGCTCCATCCGGGCTACGGGGCCCCGCCTACACCAGCGCCAGCTTGCGGTCGATCACCAGCAGCACGCGTTCGAGCTCGTGGCCGCGGCGCAGGATCAGGCCGGTCGCCGAGATCACGCTGTACATGCCCTGCTTGCGCGCGAGCCGCGGATCTTTCTCGATGCGGTAGACCGGAACCTCGGAGGCGCGGCGGAATACCGAGAACACCGCGCGGTCTTTCAGAAAGTCGATGGCGTAGTCGCGCCATTCGCCGTCGGCGACCATGCGCCCATACAGATTGAGGATACGGTTGAGTTCGAGACGATTGAACGTGACACGATTCGGCGGGGCAGTTGCAGTGGCGGTGCGCGCCACTGCGCGGCTCTCGCTTGGATCGGTGTCCTCCGATATCGAGCTCATGGAGCGCCTCCTGTCATCTCAGGCATGCTCTCGTTCCGAAAACCGGTCCCCACTTTTCGGGCGCATGCCGAGATTTACATGATCGCGCTAACCGCAGGACGCCGCAAGGGGGTGTAAACACGAAGGAAACCGTGCGGAACCGCCCGGCATCGCGGGAAACATCGATTCACGGTATCGTTAGCGGAATCTTATTGCTGCCCCACTTCCGCCAACCGCCCGCCCCGCTGGATTGCGACAAGAAAATCCTGCGTTGGCCCGGTCCTTTCGGTTCCGGATTCCTCAGCCCCCAGCCCCCCGGGGCCGTCGGGATCGGGCCTGTTCGCAGAGGGAGTTAATCCCGATACTGGGCCAACGAAAGTTGGTCCTTTTTCGTTTGTGGGGACGCTCTGGCAAACGCCACGCGCGGCTTCGCCGGCTGCGTAGCTCGGATGGAGCGAAGCGAAATCCGGGAATCACACGGGCGGAGAAAGCGGTCCCGGATTGCGCTTCGCTCCATCCGGGCTACAGGACTACACGAGCGCCAGCGCTAGCTAGCGCAGCGCCGTATAGGCAGCGCCGAGCATCGGGCCCGGCTTTTCGCGGTTGCCGTCCTGGACATAGACGACCGCGGCATCGACGCCGTCGCGGGAAATATTTTCCAGCGGAACGGTCCAGCTTCCTGCGCCGCCGTTCCAGTCGCCGACCTTCACGATATTGCGCACCACGTTGTAGTAGGTGATTTGTTGGCCGCGATTCTCGCCGCGCCCGATCGAAATCGGCACCGCCCGCGAGACCGAGCAAAGCCAGACTTCGCCGCGCCCCGTCGCCGACACCTTGCTCGCCTCGACCGACACGTTGATCAGCTTGCCCGACAACGTCATCGTCACCGGCACCGACATCACGCCCTCGGCCTTGCTCGTGTTCTTGATGGCGCCTTCGATGGCGGCACGATCGCTGCCGATCACCTGCGCCGAGCCGTTGACGATCATCTGCGGCGTGTAGAGGTTGCGGTCGCCGCGTACATGCGAGTAGGCTTTCTGACGCGCGCTGAAACGCGAGTCCGCCAGCGTGTCCTTCCAGCCAAGATAGTCCCAGTAGTCGATCGGCATGCTCAGCGCGATCACGTTGGGGTCCTTGGCGAGTTCGCCGACGATCTGATCGGCCGGCGGACACGACGAACAACCCTGCGACGTAAACAGTTCGACCACGGCGCGCGGATCGGCATGAGCCGGGCGGATCACGGCAATGATCGCGCAGACGCTGAGCGCCCCGGACCATCGCGATATGCCGCTATAGGCCATCATCGCTATCATAGGCCGAACCGTCCGTCCGTATTTTTACTGGGCATGATTTGACATCCTGAATGCGTGCCCCAGACGCGCGAAAGCGGCCTTGTCATAGGCCGCCTTCTTCCTGCTCGCTACTCACTTCGCAGTGAGGCACTGATCACAAATCCGCGTTAGGCGGCAAGTTTGCGCAGCACATAATGCAGAATGCCGCCGTTTCGGTAGTACTCGAGTTCGTCGAGGGTATCGATGCGACAAAGCAGCGGCACGCGCTGCAGCGCGCCATCGCCGGAGACGATCTCGGCCGTCAGGGTCTGACGCGGCTTCAGGTCGCCCTGCAGGCCCCGGATCGTCACCTTTTCGTCGCCCTTCAGGCCCAACGATGTCCACGACGTGCCGTCCTCAAAGGTGAGCGGCAGCACGCCCATGCCGACCAGGTTGGAGCGATGGATGCGCTCGAAGCTCTGGCAGATCACGGCGCGGACGCCGAGCAGGCGGGTGCCCTTGGCGGCCCAGTCGCGCGACGAACCGTTGCCGTATTCTGCGCCGGCGAACACCACCAGCGGCACGCTCTCCTGCTGGTACTGCATCGCCGCGTCGTAGATCGACATCTGCTCGCCGTCGGGCCAGTGCTTGGTCAGGCCGCCTTCCGGAATATTGCCGTCGGCGCCCTTCAGCATGAAGTTCTTGATGCGGATGTTGGCGAAGGTGCCGCGCATCATGATTTCGTGATTGCCGCGCCGCGTGCCGTACTGGTTGAAGTCGGCGGGACGCACCTGATGCTCGCTGAGGAATTTTCCAGCAGGCGAAGTCAGCTTGATCGAACCGGCCGGCGAGATGTGGTCGGTGGTGATCTTGTCGCCGAACATCGCCAGAATCCGCGCATCGACCACGTCGACGATGGGGTCGGGCTGCTTCTTCATGCCTTCGAAATAGGGCGGGTTCTGCACGTAGGTCGAGCTCATGTTCCAGCGGTAGGTCTCGCTCTCGACGGTCTTGATCTTGCGCCAGTTGGTGTCGCCCTTGAACACGTCGGCGTAGCGCTTCTTGAAGATCGTGGCCGTCACGAACTTCTTCATGAAGGCGTTGATCTCCTTGGTGGTCGGCCAGATGTCCTTCAGGTACACCGGCTTGCCGTCCTTGCCCTCGCCGATCGGCTCGACCGCGAGGTCCTTTGTCACCGTTCCCGCCAACGCATAAGCCACGACCAGCGGCGGCGAGGCCAGGTAGTTGGCCTGCACGTCGGGGCTGACGCGGCCTTCAAAATTGCGGTTGCCCGACAGCACGGCGGCGGCGACGATGCCGTTGTCGTTGATCGACTTCGAAATCTCCTCCGGCAGCGGACCCGAATTGCCGATGCAGGTCGTGCATCCGAAGCCGATCAGGTTGAAGCCGACCTTGTCGAGCTCCTTCTGCAGGCCGGAATTGGAAAGATATTCCGCGACCACCTGGCTTCCGGGCGCAAGCGAGGTCTTCACCCACGGCTTTGCCTTCAAGCCCTTGGCGGCCGCGTTGCGCGCCAAGAGGCCCGCGCCGATCAGCACGCTCGGGTTGGAGGTGTTGGTGCAGGAGGTGATCGCGGCGATCACCACGTCGCCGTGGCCGAGATCGAAGTCGCGGTTCTCGACCGAATAGCGGTTCTCGGCGCCTTCGGGCTTCTTGTATTCGCCGGCCAGCGCTGTCGCGAAGCCGGTGGAAACTGCAGGGAGCGCGACGCGGCCTTCGGGGCGCTTCGGGCCGGCCATCGACGGCACGACATCCCCGAGATCGAGCGTCAGGGTTTCCGTGAACACCGGGTCGGCTGATTTCGCGGTGCGGAACAGGCCCTGCGCCTTGGCGTAAGCCGAAACCAGCGCGACGCGATCCGCCTTGCGACCGGAGGTCTTGAGATAATCGATGGTCGCGGCGTCGACCGGGAAGAAGCCGCAGGTCGCGCCGTATTCCGGCGCCATGTTGCCGATGGTCGCCTTGTCTGCGACGGAGAGGAAATCGAGGCCGGGGCCGAAGAATTCGACGAACTTGCCGACCACGCCCTGCTTGCGCAGCATCTGCGTGACCGTCAGCACCAGGTCGGTCGCGGTGACGCCTTCCTTGAGCTGGCCCTTGAGCTTGAAGCCGACCACTTCCGGCAGCAGCATCGACAGCGGCTGGCCGAGCATGCAGGCCTCCGCCTCGATGCCGCCGACGCCCCAGCCGAGCACGGCGAGGCCGTTGACCATGGTGGTGTGCGAGTCGGTGCCAACGAGCGAATCCGGATAGGCGACCTCGAAGGTGCCGGTCTTCTTGCCGACCGTCATCTTCTGCTTTTTGGTCCACACCGTCTGCGCGAGATATTCGAGATTGACCTGGTGGCAGATGCCGGTGCCGGGCGGCACCACGGAGAAGTTAGAAAACGCCTTCTGACCCCATTTCAGGAACTCGTAGCGTTCCTGGTTCTGCTTGTATTCCTCGACCACGTTCTTGCCGAACGCCTTGTTGTCGCCGAAGAAGTTGACGATCACCGAGTGGTCGATGACGAGATCGACCGGCACCAGCGGGTTGATCTTCTCGGCGTCGCCGCCGAGCGCCTGCATCGCGTTACGCATCGCGGCGAGATCGACCACCGCCGGCACGCCGGTGAAATCCTGCATCAGGACGCGCGCCGGGCGGAACGCGACTTCGTGCTCGAGCTTGCGCTTCCGGAGCCATTTCGACACCGCGACGATGTCGGCCTTCTTGACCGTGCGGTCGTCCTCGTTGCGCAACAGGTTTTCCAACAGCACCTTCATCGAATAGGGCAGCTTGGAAATTCCCTTCAGACCGTTCTTCTCGGCGGCGGGCAGGCTGTAATACACGTAGGTCTTGCTGCCGACCTTGAGGGTCTTGCGGCATTTGAAGCTGTCGAGCGAGGTCATGTCAGGAAATCCCAAATTCTAGTTATACCCGGCAAGGGTATTTAAACACCATCAGCGTTAGGCTGGCCTATCGGCTTGCAGCCGCCGATTGTGTGCTGCATCAAGTTCCGGGCTTATAGAATCTTTCTAGAAGCGCCGCCACACTGACAAGCGTGCTGCAGCAATGCGGTACCCACAAATTCTGACGCGGTACCCATCAATTTCAGAGGGCTGTGACGAAGCAAAATGCGGCTCTCCGGACGCCAAATCGACTGTATCAGGGGCGGCCGCAGCGTGTTCTCGGGCCTCGATTTCGAAGCCTCTTCCGGCGAGGCGCTGGCCGTGGTCGGCCCGAACGGCTCCGGCAAGACCTCGCTGTTGCGCCTGATCGCGGGCCTCCTGGTGCCGGCGGGCGGAGCGGTCGGTCTGGAGGGCGGCGAGGCCGAACTGACCTTGCAGGAGCAATCCCACTATCTCGGCCATCGCGACGCGCTGAAGCCTGCGCTGAGCGTGCAGGAGAACCTCGCGTTCTGGCGCGATTTTCTGGGCGGCGCGGCCGGCGATACCAGCCAATGCCTCAAGGCCGTTGGGCTCGGCCATGCCACGCATTTGCCGGCGGCCTATCTCTCCGCGGGCCAGCGGCGGCGACTTTCGATCGCCCGCCTGCTGGTGGTGCGGCGGCCGGTCTGGCTGCTGGACGAGCCGACCTCGGCGCTCGATGCCGCCGGGCAAAACCTTTTCGTCGGCGTCATGCGCGATCATCTCGCCAGTGGTGGCATCATCATCGCCGCGACCCATACCCCGCTCGGGATCGACGCGACGGAACTGCGGATGGGGGACGCGAAGTGACCGCCCTCGCCGCCCTGATTCGCCGGGACATCAGAATCGCGCTGCGCGTCGGCGGCGGCGCGCTGATCGGCGTGCTGTTTTTCCTCACCGTCACGGTGCTGATGCCGTTCGCGATCGGACCCGATTTGGCGCTGCTGACGCGGCTGGGACCGGCGATCCTCTGGCTCGGCGCACTGCTGGCGAGCCTGCTCACGCTGGACCGCCTGTTCACGGCCGACCACGAGGACGGTTCGCTCGACCTGATCGTGATGGGCCGGGCGCCGCTGGAACTGGCCTGTGCCGCGAAAGCGCTGGCCCACTGGCTAGCCGCCGGCGTGCCGCTGATCGTGGCAACCCCTGTGCTGGGGCTGATGCTCAATCTCGACGCCACGGCGACCTCGGCGGTGGCGCTGACGCTGCTGGTGGGAACACCGGCACTAACTTTTACCGGTATGATCGGCGCGGCACTGGCCGTGACACTGCACCGCGGCGGCTTGCTGCTGGCGGTGCTGGTGCTGCCGCTGTCGATTCCGGTACTGATCTTCGGCGTCGCCGCGTCGCAGGCGGCCATCACGGGTCCGTTGTCATTTGGAACACCGTTTTCGATCCTGTGCGCGCTTTCGCTGGTCAGTTTCGTGATCGGACCGTTTGCCGCCGCCGCCTGCCTGCGGCACGGTCTGGACTGAGCACGATTTGACGCCGATCAACTCTCGCGGAGGCCATATGAAACAAACCAAGCCGGATTGCCTGCCCCGCCACTGACGACTATCAGGATGCCATGACGCTGATCGACCTCGCCAATCCCACCAAATTCCTGTCGCTGACGGCGCGCGTGCTGCCGTGGCTGGCGGGCGCGACCGCGATCCTGCTGCTGATCGGCTTCTACCAGGCAGCGATGGCGCCCGACGACTATCAGCAGGGCGCCACCGTCAAGATCATGTTCATCCACGTGCCCAATGCGTGGCTGGCGATGTTCGTGTGGGGCGTCATGAGCATTGCCGCGCTGGGCACGCTGGTATGGCGGCATCCGCTGGCCGATGTCGCGGCCAAGGCCGCCGCCCCGATCGGCGCGGCATTCACGTTTCTCGCGCTGGTCACCGGTTCGCTGTGGGGACGGCCGATGTGGGGCACCTATTGGGAGTGGGATGCGCGGCTAACCTCGGTCCTGATCCTGTTCCTGATGTATCTCGGCCTGATGGCGCTGTGGCGCGCGGTGGACGATCCGTCGCGGGCGGCGCGGGCCGCCGCCGTCCTGACCCTGGTCGGCGCGCTCAACCTGCCGATCATCAAATTCTCGGTCGACTGGTGGAACACGCTGCATCAGCCGGCGGCCGTGATACGAATGGGCGGTTCTACGCTCGACAAGGCGTTCCTGATTCCATTGCTGGTGATGGCGGTCGGATTCTCGCTGCTGTTCGTCACGCTGCATCTGGCGGCGATGCGCAACGAGATCCTGCGCCGACGCGTGCGCAGCTTGCAGATGTTGCAAGCCAGCCAGCAGGCGGCATGACGTGACATCGCTCGGTCCCTACGCTTCCTTTATCGTGACGTCCTACACGCTGGTGGCGGCTGTCGTGGTACTTCTCATCATCTGGATCGCCATCGACTATCGCCTCCAGAAGGAGCGCCTGCGCGAACTCGAGGCCAGCGGCGTGACCCGGCGCTCCGGCCGCCAGGCGACGGACATCCGATGACCGCGCCGCCCACAGCATCGGACGAGCTGCCGCGCCGTCGGCGCTGGCTGGTGGCGCTGCCGCTGATCGGTTTCATGGCGGTCGCCGCGCTGTTCCTGCTGCGGCTGTATGGCGGCGATCCCTCAAAAATCCCCTCCGCCCTGATCGGCCGCCCGGCGCCGCAGACCGCGCTGCCGGCGTTGGAAGGCCTCGTCCATAACGGGGCGCCGGTCCCGGGGCTCGACCCCGCCGCCTTCAAGGGCAAGGTCTCCGTCGTCAATGTCTGGGCGTCGTGGTGCGTGCCATGCCACGACGAGGCGCCGCTGCTGACCGCGCTGGCAAAGGACACGCGGCTGCAGATCGTCGGCATCAACTACAAGGATTCCCCCGATAACGCCCGCCGCTTCCTCGGCCGCTACGGCAATCCGTTCAGCATGGTCGGCGTCGATGCCAATGGCCGCGGCTCGATCGAATGGGGCGTCTATGGCGTGCCTGAAACTTTTGTCGTCGGCCGCGCGGGCACCATTCTTTACAAGCTGGTCGGGCCGGTGACGCCGGCCAATCTCGACAGTGTGCTGAAGGTCGAGATCGAGAAGGCGCTGAGCAAATAATTTTCTGGTTTTATCTGCCGTTCATTTGGCAGCCATGGCGCCGCCACGAATTCGCAGCTAGCTTTATGGCGTTACTTGAACCGTCCTTGGAGGGACACCCTATGCGTCATTTCACGCTCGCTTCTCTTCTCGCCACCGCGCTGACTTTGGGCATGCTGACGGCGACCCCGTCGATGGCCCAGACCGCGCAGCCCGCAACCAAATCCGACAGCAAGATGGCTCCAGCCCCGAAGGCCTCTGAGTCGAAGATGGCGCCGGCGCCCAAGGCGGAACTGCTCGATATCAACTCGGCGACCGCCGATCAGCTCGACGCGCTGCCGGGTGTCGGCAAGGCCTATTCCGCCAAGATCATCGCGGGCCGCCCGTACAAGGGCAAGGACGAGCTGGTGCAGAAGAGCATTGTCCCGCAGGCGACCTACGACAAGATCAAGGACAAGATCATCGCCAAGCAGAAGAGCTGATCTTCGCAGAACGCATCGGCGCGCGCCCCGCGCCGGTGCGTTTTGCTTTTTGATCAGCCCTTGCTCACATCGCCCGCTTCCGCCTCGCTCGCCTCGAGCGTGGCCGGCTCCAGATGGTAGCGCTTGATCACCGGCATCTGGGTCATGGCAAAGATCATCGTTATCGGGATCGCACCGAACGCCTTGAAGGTGACCCAGAAGTCGGTCGATTGCGTGCGCCAGATGATTTCGTTCAGGACCGCCATCGCCAGAAAGAACAACGCCCATCGCATGGTCAGGATGCGCCAGCCCTTCGGCGTCAGGTTGAACATCTGATTGAACAGGATCGCGATGAAGGAGCGGCCGAACAAAAGACCGCCGCCGAGGATCGCGGCGAACAGGCCGTAGATGATGGTCGGCTTGACCTTGATGAAAGTTTCGTCGTGCAGCACCAGCGTCAGCGTGCCGAACACCAGCACGATGACGGCGGTGACGATCGCCATCATGGGCACATGCCGCACCACCACATAAGAGGCGATCATCGCGGCCACGATCGCCACCATGAAGGCGCCGGTCGCGACGAACAGGTTGAACTTCGCGTTGGCGACGAAGAACACGATGAGCGGACCGAGTTCGGTCGCGAGCTTGAACACCGGATGCGGCTGGTTCTTGTCCATCTTAGCTTTCAATCCCTGCAATCGCGTTGGCAAAGTCGCGCGCGGTGAACGGCGCGAGATCGTCGATGCCTTCGCCGACGCCGATGAAGTGCACGGGCAGTTTGAATTTCTCCGCCAGCGCCACCAGGATGCCGCCTCGCGCGGTGCCGTCGAGCTTCGTCATCACGAGGCCCGTGACGCCAGCGGTACGATGAAATGCCTCGACCTGCGACAGCGCATTTTGTCCCACCGTGGCATCGAGCACCAAGAGCACCGCATGCGGGGCCGATGCATCGACCTTCTTGATGACGCGAACCACCTTTTCGAGTTCGTTCATCAGCTCGGCCTTGTTCTGCAAACGCCCGGCGGTGTCGACCAGCAGCACGTCGATATTCTGTTCCTTCGCCGCGGTCAGCGCGTTGAAGGCAAGGCTTGCCGAATCCGAGCCCTGCGCGCCTGATATCACCGGCGCCCTGGTGCGCTCGCCCCAGATCTTGAGCTGTTCGATCGCCGCGGCGCGGAACGTGTCGCCGGCCGCCATCATGATCTTCCGGCCCTCGGCGCTGAGTTTCGCGGCAAGCTTGCCGATGGTGGTGGTCTTGCCCGAGCCGTTGACGCCAACCACGAGAATGACGAACGGCCTTTGCGCCGCGTCGATCTCCAGCGGCTTCGCCACCGGCGCCAGCACCTTCTCGACTTCGGTCGCAACCACCGTCTTCACTTCGTCGGCCGAGATCGCCTTGTCGTAACGGCCGGCGCCGACGGCATCGGCTATCCGCACCGCCACGGCAGTACCGAGATCGGCGCGCAGCAGCACATCCTCGATATCGTCGAGCATGGCGCGGTCGAGCTTGCGCTTGGTGACGAGGTCGGCAACGGCCGAGCCGAGCGAACTCGAGGTCCGCTTCAGGCCGCTCGAAAGCCGCCGCCACCAGCTCAATTTGGGGGTTCCGGGAGTGGTATCGCTCATGTCGGGGACGTGTTAGCGGTTTCGCGCCATGAGCGGAAGTCACAACAAATCCATTGATGTTCCCGGGGCATCCCTCGATGTCCCCGGGGCATCCTTTGATGTTCCCCGGACATCCCTTGATGTCCGTGGGCTAACGGCAGATGAAATCCAGGCGCGCGTGCTCCATCGCGACGGGCTGATGCTTGTGATCGACAAGCCTGCCGGCCTGCCGGTGCATCGCGGCCCCAAGGGCGGCGCCAATCTGGAGGCGTCCTTCGACGGCTTGCGATTCGGCCTGCCACGGCCGCCGGTGCTGGCCCACCGGCTCGACAAGGATACTTCCGGCTGTCTCGTGCTGGGACGCCATCGCAAGGCCACCGCCTCGCTCGGCCTGTTGTTCAAGCACGGCAAGATTGGAAAAACCTATTGGGCGGTGATCGAGGGCGGACCTGCCGAAGATGAAGGCACCATCGACATGCCGCTCGGGCGGCTCAACGTCGAGCGCGGCTGGTGGCAGAAGCCGGATCCAGACGGGCAGAAGGCCGTCACCAACTGGAAAGTGCGCGGCCGCGGCGACGGCCTTTGCTGGCTCGCACTGGAACCCGTCACCGGCCGCACCCATCAATTGCGCGTGCACACGTCAGCCATGGGCTGGCCGATCGTCGGCGACAATATCTACGGCAACGGACCTCGTTTTGGCGAGCCGATCCTGCATCTGCATTCCCGCGAGATCGTGATTCCGATTTCGAAGAACAAGGAGCCGGTGCGCGTGGTGGCGCCGGCGCCGGAGCATATGCGCGAGCAGTTGAGGAAGTGTGGGTGGAACGGAGAGTGACTTCTTCCCTCTCCCCTTGTGGGAGAGGGTGGATCAATCGTGCGAAGCACGATTGAGACGGGTGAGGGGTTCTCTCCGCGGGTAAATCTCTCGCATTGCTATTCGCGGATAGAGACCCCTCATCCGGCGCTTCGCGCCACCTTCTCCCACATCCGCCTTCGCCGAAGGCTACGGCGGACATGAGGGGAGAAGGAAGAGTTACACCGTCAATCGCGTCCCATCATGGCCCTTGATCGCGAGCGCCATCACTGCGCCCGGTCTTTCACCTGATACCGCAACCGGCAGGAAATGCTCCGTCCGCCCTTGCGTCGCACTTTCGATCAAAACCTGACGCGTCGTGCCGACCTCTGCCGCCAACCGCCGCTGCAACGCCGCCTCACCCGCCGCGCGCAGCCGCTTCGCACGTGCCTTGATCGCTTCGCCTGCCACTTGCGGCATCCGTGCGGCGGGCGTACCGGGTCGCCTGGAATAGGGAAACACATGCAGGAAGGTGAGATCGCACTCATCGACGAGATCCTGCGAACGCGCGAACATCTCTTCTGTCTCGGTCGGGAAGCCTGCGATGATATCGGCCCCCAGCGTGATATCGGGGCGCAGCCGCCGCACTTGCGCGCAGAATTCGATCGCGTCTTGCCGCGAATGCCGGCGCTTCATCCGCTTCAGAATCATGTCGTCGCCGGACTGCAGCGACAGATGCAGATGCGGCATCAGCCGCTCATCTTTGGCGATGACGTCGAGCAGATCGCGATCGGCTTCGATGGAATCGATCGATGAAATCCGCAGGCGCTTCAGTTCCGGTACATGCCGCAGGATTTGTCGGGTCAATTGCCCCAGTTTCGGCGTACCCGGCAAATCAGCCCCGTAACTCGTGAGGTCCACACCGGTCAGCACGACCTCGGCATGGCCGCGCTCGACCAGCGCGCGAACCTGATCCACCACCGCGCCCATCGGTACCGAGCGCGAATTGCCGCGGCCATAGGGAATGATGCAGAAAGTGCAGCGGTGGTCGCAGCCGTTCTGCACCTGCACGAAGACGCGCGGCAGGCCGGCCTTGAATCCGTCCAGCAGGTGCGGCGCCATCTCCTTGACCGCCATGATGTCGGCAACTGCGATCTTCTCGCTGGCGGCGATACCAAAACCGGTGTCGAACGCCGTGCGCGCATCGCGCCAAGCTTCGCTTCGCATCTTGTCGTCATTGCCAACGACGCGATCGACCTCGGTCATTTCGGCGAACATTTCTGCTTGCGTCTGCGCCGCGCAGCCGGTGACGACGATGCGCACATCCGGCCGCTGACGCTTCAACCGCCGGATCGATTGCCGCGCCTGCGCCACCGCCTCGTTGGTGACGGCGCAGCTATTGATGACGACAGTATCGGAAAGCCCCGCGCGCTCCGCCTCGCGGGCGATCACCTCGGATTCGAACGCGTTGAGACGGCAGCCGAAGGTGAGGACGTCGACGCTCATGGTTCCTAGGCGACGCTGGCGAACAGCGCGGGATCGAAGCGGCCTTCATATTCGAAATCGGCGGTGCCGGTCATCAGCACATGGTCGTCGCGCTCGCGCCATTCGATCGCAAGCTTGCCGCCGGGCAGCGTGATCTCGACCGACCGATTGGCGCGCTTCAACCGCGCCGCCGCGACCGCGGCCGCACACGCGGCCGAGCCGCAGGCCCTGGTCAGGCCGGCGCCGCGCTCCCAGGTGCGGATCGTGATGTGGTCGCGGTCGACGATATGGGCCAGCGTGATGTTGGCGCGCTCGGGAAAGATCGGGTGGTTTTCCAACAGCGGCCCGAAGCGTTCGAGGTCATAGGCGTTGACGTCGTCGACCCAGAAGATCGCGTGCGGATTGCCCATCGAAACCACCGACGGCGAATGCAGCACCGGCGCATCGATCGGCCCGACCTGCAGTTCAATATAGCGGGTGTCGCGAAATTCTTCCGCCAGCGGGATATCCTGCCAGCCGAACTTCGGCGCTCCCATGTCGACGGTATAGAGATCGGGCGCCGGGCCCTGCCAGCAGTTCAGGAGGCCGGCGCGGGTCTCGAAGGTCACCGCGGTCTGGCCGGTCTCCTCGAACAGGCGGCGCACCACGCAGCGCATGCCGTTGCCGCAGGCGCCGGCCTCCGAGCCGTCATTGTTGTAGATGCGGATGAAGGCCTCGGTGCCCTGCAGCCGCGGCGGCTGCAATACCATCAATTGGTCATAGGGCACGCCCGCAGGGGAGGCCACCGCACGCGCCTCCTCAGCCGTCACGGCGGCCTTGGAATCGCGCAGATCCACCACGACAATTTCGTTGCCGATGCCGTTCATCTTGGCAAATGCGTGGTTGGCGAGCGCGCTCATGGAATTTCCCAAATTCTGCCTGCCTTATATGGCGAATGATGGCCAATTGGCTAGTGAGGTGAACTTGCAGTTCCTATCAGTCCCGCTGCAACCCTTTCATAGGAACTGCAAATTCACCTCACTAGGAAACGACAAGCTTGCTGGTGCTCCTCTTAATTCCGAAGCTCGCATAAGTGCCCGCCGCATATGCTTGCGAGCTTCGGAATTGGAGCACCAGTACGCAGGGGCGTATGACGCATCTGTCATGGGACGAAAGCGGATCTTGCGTGTTAGAAAATGGCACCATTCTGGCGGGCGCGGACCGGGACATGCCGCCGCCAGGGTGGGGTGGGATGGAGAATACCTGAAATGAACCGTATCAGCACTTTCCGTGCGGCTTTGGTCGCACTCTCCATGGTTGCGTTTGGCGGGGCAGCCCTGGCGCAATCGCCGGCGCCCGCAGCCTCACCGGCCGCGAGCCCGTCGGCTGTGCCCAGCCCCGCACCATCGGCGGTTCCGGTCCCGCCGCCGGCCGAAACCAAGTCGCCCGCGGATGCCCCCACGGCGGAAAAAGCCCCGTTGCCCGCGCCCCCTCCTCCCGCCGCCGGCGTCCAGGCCGCCGACCCCTTCGGCGAGGAGTTCGCCCTCGAGCCCAAGAAAGTGGTTATCATCAAGGGCACCGCGAATTGGGACGCGGCCTTCGACACCCTGATCGATGCGTTCAAGGCGCTGACCGCCGTGCTCGACAAGCAGGGCATCAAGGCCACGGGCAATTCGATGATCGTCTACACCTCGACCGACGATACCGGTTTTACGTTCCTGGCCCAGATTCCGGTCGATCAGGACGTCAAGAACCTGACCAAGGACATGAGCATGGGCAAGTCGCCCGAGGGCAAGGCGCTGAAGTTCGTCCATCGCGGCTCCTACGACAACATGGACAACACCTACGAGGCGATCACCAACCACCTCGACGACAAGAAGCTCGAGGCCAAGGATACTTTCATCGAGGAATACATCACCGATCCCCTGAAGACGGCGGAGGACAAGCTGGTGATCAACGTCTACGTGCCGCTGAGGTAAGAAGGATGAAGTATTCGCTCGTCCTTGCGGCCGTGGCCGCCACGTGGCTCGCCGTGCCCGCATTGGCGCAGACGATGCCGCCGCCTGCGATTTCCGTGACCGGCGAAGCGAATGTGTCGGTGCCGCCGGATCAGGCCCAGATCGACGGCGGCGTGACATCGGACGCCAAGACCGCGCGCGAGGCGTCAGATGCCAACAACGCGGCGATGGGCAAGGTGCTGCTGGCGCTGAAAGGCGCCGGCATCGAGGAAAAGGACTACCAGACCTCGCGGCTGTCGCTGCAGCCACAATTTGCGACGTCGTCCAAAAGCTCGGACCGCGCAGCAGGCATCGTTAGTTTCCGCGCCAGCAACCGTGTCACAGTCAAGATCCGCGATGTGACCAAGGTGGCGAACGTGATCGACGTGCTGGCAGGCGCCGGCGCCAACGAAATCGGCGGCATCAACTTTAGCGTTTCACAAGCCTCCAAGCATCTCGACGAGGCCCGCGAGAAGGCGATCGCGGACGCCCGCCGCAAGGCCGAGATCTATGCCAAGGCTGCCGGCGTCACGCTCGGCGAGCCCATCAGCATTTCCGAGGAAGGCGCGCCCGTGCCGCTACATCGCGGCAAGATGGCCGCGCCCATGGCCGCCGGCGCACCCGTGGCGCAAGGCGAAGAGACGCTATCGGTGACGGTGAGCGTGTCCTGGGCGATCAAGGCGAAGGAACAGTAGTGGCCTGTCGTCCCTGCGCAGGGCCGAGACGACGAGACGTTAGATCTCGTAAACCTGCCCCGGCTTCAGCGCCGCAAACCGCTCGGGCGCGACCTTCGCCTCTTTGAGCGCATCGGCCAGCGCATTGACCGGCTCGTCGATCGCTTCATCCGTCAGCTGGAATGTGCCGTGATGATGCGCCAGCGCTTCTTGCGCGCCGCAATCGGCGAGCGCCTTCACCGCATCGGACGGATTCATGTGCTGGTCCTTCATGAACCAGCGCGGCTCATAGGCGCCGATCGGCAATATCGCCAGCCGCAGCGGGCCGTGCTTCTCGGCGACGCGGCGAAAGTGCTTGCCCTCGCCGTAACCAGAGTCACAGACGATGTAGAGTTTCCCCGCCGGCGTCTCCAGCACGAAACTCGCCCACAGCGCCTTGTTGCGATCAAACAATCCGCGCGCCGACCAGTGCTGCGTCGGCACCAGCGTCACCGCAATGCCATTGCTGAGCTCGACGCGGTCCTGCCAGTCGAACCCCTCGGCTTTGATCGCACTGTCCGTGTCGCGCATGGTGACGTCGTTACCGAGCGGCGTGATCACCCTCGGCGAGAATTTTTCTGTAAGCTTCGACAGCGTCGCGATGTCGAGATGGTCGTAATGGCCGTGCGACACCAGCACGACATCGATCTTGGGCAGCGCCTCGAAGGCGATGCCGGGATCGTTGTGCCGCTGCGGCCCGGCGAACGAGACGGGCGAGGCCCGCAGCGACCACACGGGATCGACGAGGATGTTGAGATCCCGGGTCTGGATCAGCCAGGAGACATGGCCGACGAAGGACAGCCGCACCTTGTTGCCGGAAACGCGAGGCGGCGGCGTATCGCTGTGCGCGTTCGGCACCCAATCCGGCCAGCTCGCGCGCTTCCGGTCGGTTCCGAACTGCCAGCGCAGCACCTCGGCCAATGATCTCGGCGGCACCCCGTCGGGATCGAAGAAGCGGGTTCCGTCGAAATGATCGGAGACGGGGCCGTCATAGGTTTTCATATTGCTGATCCAGATCGAGGGCACGCCGACGGCCGCGGCTGCGCCGGCGAGTATTCCAAAAACATGGCGACGGGTGATGGGCACGGGAGATCACGAAGGGCGCGCGAGAGCTGACGACATGGAGCGCTATATGGCGTGCTCTGGCTCAACTTGGAACCTGCGGCGAAAGGAAGCTTGCCTGGAGGCCATCACCGCCTGCTGAAACGATAATTAGATCAGCAACTTAGATCACATCCAACGGCTATCACAACCTAGTTTCTCCTTGACTTTCGCCCCTTCCGGGCGTTTAACCCGCCGACTTCTCGGAAAGACGTTCTTTTCGACCCGCCGCCCGGCCCACGAGACCGGAGGCCAACGCCCGACAGCGCGATGCGCCCTCGGGCGCGAAAGTGTTTGGACGATCGTTTTGGCGTATTCCGCCGAGACAATTGGCCGTCATACCCCGCGAAGGCGGGGTATCCAGTACGCCGCAGCTTCTCGGTTCAAACGAGCTGCTCTGGAATACTGGATCACCCGCCCCAGTGCGCAATTGCGCACAAGGCGGGTGATGACAGTGGTGGATGGATCGATATATCGCCCGCAAGGGCAGCAACAGGACAACGGCATTGTTCGACAATCTGTCGGAAAAGCTTGGTGGGATACTCGATCGGCTGACGGGCCGCGGATCGCTGTCTGAGGCCGATGTCGACGCCGCGATGCGCGAGGTGCGCCGCGCGCTGCTGGAAGCCGACGTCTCGCTCGACGTGGTTAGAAGCTTCACCGACCGCGTCCGCGAGCAGGCGGTCGGCGCTACCGTCGTCAAGTCGGTTACCCCCGG
The DNA here is from genome assembly GCF_003062295.1 of Bradyrhizobium algeriense. Classification (GTDB taxonomy): domain Bacteria; phylum Pseudomonadota; class Alphaproteobacteria; order Rhizobiales; family Xanthobacteraceae; genus Bradyrhizobium; species Bradyrhizobium algeriense. Next base: position 70,686 of record NZ_PYCN01000021.1, read on the forward strand.
CCAGATGGTGGTCAAGATCGTCCATGACGAACTGATCGCCACGCTTGGTTCCGACGGCCAGACCATCGACCTCAATGCGGTGCCGCCGGTCGCCATCATGATGGTCGGCCTGCAAGGCTCCGGCAAAACCACCACCACCGCAAAACTCGCCCGCCGCATGACCCAGCGCGACAAGCGCAAGGTGCTGATGGCCTCGCTCGACATCTACCGCCCGGCGGCGATGGAGCAATTGGCCGTGCTCGGCCGCGACCTCGACATCCCGACGCTGCCGATCGTGGCCGGCCAGAAGCCCGCGCAGATCGCCAAGCGCGCGCTGGAAGCCGGCAAGCTCGGCGGTTACGACGTGGTGCTGCTCGACACCGCCGGCCGCACCACGCTCGACGAAGAGATGATGAGCGAAGCGGCCGAGATCAAAACCACGGCCAATCCGCATGAAGTGCTGCTGGTCGCGGATTCCCTGACCGGCCAGGACGCGGTCAACCTCGCGCGCGCCTTCGACCAGCGCGTTGGCCTCACCGGCATCGTGCTGACGCGGGTGGACGGCGATGGCCGCGGCGGCGCGGCGCTGTCGATGCGCGCGGTGACCGGCAAGCCGATCAAGCTGATCGGCACCGGCGAAAAGACCGACGCGCTGGAAGATTTTCATCCGAGCCGGATCGCCGGCCGTATCCTCGGCATGGGCGACGTGGTGTCGCTGGTGGAGCGGGCGGCGGCGAATATCGACGCCGAAAAGGCCGCGCGCACCGCCGAGCGGATGCGCAAGGGCCAGTTCGACCTGACCGACATGCGCGAACAGTTGCTGCAGATGGCGAACATGGGCGGCATCAGCGGGTTGATGGGCATGATGCCCGGCGTTGCCAAGATGAAGAACCAGATCGCCGCCGCCGGGATCGACGACAAGATTTTGAAGCGCCAGGTCGCGATCATCGATTCGATGACGCGGGCCGAGCGCAAGAACCCTGACATCCTGAAAGCCAGCCGCAAGAAGCGCATCGCCGCCGGCGCCGGCCAGAATGTCGAGCAGGTCAACAAGCTTTTGAAGATGCACCGGAACATGGCCGACATGATGAAGGCCATGGGCTCGGGCAAGCGCGGCCCGATGGCCGGCATCGCGCAGGCGATGGGCTTTGGCGGCGGCATGAAGCCGCCCTCGCCGGAAGAGATGAAGGCGCTGGCCGACAAGATGCAGGGCGGCGCCGGAGGCGGCCTGCCGAATTTGCCGAAGGATCTTCCGGTCGGCCTGCGCCAGGGACTGCCGAACGTGCCGGGCCTTACAGGCCTCAGCGGCAAGCCGACCTTGCCCGGCCTCGGCGGCTTTCCCGGGAAGAAGAAATGACCGCTTCCGTCATTGCGAGCGCAGCGAAGCAATCCATCGATCCGCGCAAAGAAAGCATCGCAATGACGAATTGTATCAACCAACAGACTTTCAATTAACCCACACTCAGGAGAACCAAATGTCAGTCGTTATCCGCCTCGCTCGAGCAGGCACCAAGAAGCGCCCGGTCTATCACGTCGTCGTCGCCGACTCGCGCTTTCCCCGCGATGGCCGCTTCATCGAGCGTCTCGGTCATTTCAACCCGCTGCTGCCGAAGGACAATGAGTCGCGGCTGAAACTCGATATGGACAAGGTCAAGTCCTGGCTCGCCAAGGGCGCGCAGCCGTCGGATCGCGTGACGCGCTTCCTGGATGCCGCCGGCATCGTCAAGCGTCCTGCCCGCAGCAACCCGGAAAAGGCCGTGCCGCGCAAGGAGCGCAAGGCGCGCGCCGAAGCCGCCGCAAAGGCCTAAAGCGTAGCGGCGCACGACGGTGGCAGCACCGATTTGCGTCGCCCGTATCGGCGCTGCGCACGGCGTGCGCGGCGCGGTGAAACTGTGGACGTTCACCGAAGATCCGCTGGCCGTAAAACATTACGGCCCGCTGATGACCAGGGACGGCGCGCGCCAGTTCGAGGTGACGCATGCCCGTGAGGCCAAAGACCATCTGGTGGCGACGCTGAAAGGCATCGCCACCCGCGAGGACGCCGAACGGCTCAACGGCATCGAGCTCTATGTCGCGCGCGAAAAACTGCCCGAGACCGACGAGGACGAATATTATCACGCCGACCTGATCGGGCTTGCGGCGGTCAACGCCGCGGATGAGCCGCTCGGCCACGTGATCGCGATCCATAATTTCGGCGCCGGCGACATTATCGAGATCGCGCCGCCGCAGGGGCAGACCATGCTGCTGCCGTTCACCAATGCGGTGGTGCCGACGGTCGATCTCGCCAGCGGCCGCGTGGTGATCGAACTGCCGCGGGAAATCGAAGGCGATGACGAGGCGTCATCATCATGACGACCTGATAATGGCTCGCGAATAATCCCCTCAAAAAATACAGGGCTGCGGGATGCCTCGCCTGGAATCTTCAATCAAAGACCACCTGAGTCCCGTGCTCAAGAGCGACGGATTCTTTGGCTCCGGCCGCACCTTCCGTCGGATCTCAGGAGATCTCATTCACGTCCTGAATGTACAAGGATCGCGACACGGCGGCAGGTTCGCCGTAAACCTCGGCATCCAGCCTCGGTGTATCCCGGATGTCGTTGGCAACTCACCCGATGCAACCAAAATCAGAGAAGAGCTCTGCGAGTTTCGGCAAAGGCTGTCCGAAGCAAAGGGTGATCAATGGTGGGAACATGAAGGGTCAAAAGAGAGCATGGACGTCGCCGTTCGGGCAGCGGCATCGGTCTATACAACAATTGGTCGAAGGCTCTTCTCCGAACTGTCGGGACCAGAATCTCCGTTGCACAAAGTCACACCTACGCAATTCGAGGCCGGGCATTATAGCTTTTCGGGCTTTCGCTCCACGAAAGTTCGAATGGCGCGATCATTGGCCCTCATGCGGCAATCGGTTGGCAATCTGGTTGACGCCAGCGCCTTCGCCCGGATTGCGTTGGCGAATCTCGGAGTTGCGCACTCTCTTCGTGCGGAACTGGAGGCCTTATCGTGCATCAAGCCTCAAGCTGAACCCTCGACCTGACACGCGCGATGCCCTAACCAGCGAGCATGACCAACCCTTGGCGCGCCACGGTTCTCACGCTCTTCCCCGAGATGTTTCCCGGGCCGCTCGGCGTCAGCCTGGCCGGCAAGGCGCTGACTTCAGGCCTGTGGGAGCTGGAGGCGCGCGACATCAGGGATTCCGCCACCGATCGCCACCGCAGCGTCGATGACACACCGGCCGGCGGCGGTCCGGGCATGGTGCTGCGGGCCGATGTGCTGGCGGCAGCGATCGATGCCGCGGATATCGACCAAAGCCGTCCGCGCCTCCTGATGAGCCCGCGGGGTCGGCCATTGACCCAGTCGCTTGTGGCGGAACTGGCCGCCGGGCCCGGCCCCTTGGTCGTCTGCGGCCGGTTCGAGGGGGTCGATCAGCGGGTCATCGAAGCCCGGCACCTCGAGGAAGTCTCGATCGGAGACTATGTGCTGTCCGGTGGCGAGATCGCCGCGATGGCCCTGATCGACGCCTGCGTGCGGCTTTTGCCGGGGGTGATGGGCAAACAGGCTTCGGGCGAGGACGAAAGCTTTTCCGAAGGACTACTGGAATACCCCCAATTCACCCGCCCGCAGGAGTTCGAGGGCCGCGGCATCCCCGAAATCCTGATCTCAGGCGACCATGCCAAGGTGGCGGCCTGGCGCCGGGCCGAAGCCGAGGCCCTGACCCGGACGCGCCGGCCGGATTTATGGGCCGCGAGGCCCGGCCAAAAAGGCACAAAAAGAACGACAGACGGGTGACAAGCGCCCGCCTATGCCTTATACGAGCGCCAAATCCGCGCACGCGCATTTTCAGGCAAAGTGGATTCCGGTTTGCCGTCCGAAAATGCGCTAACTCTTTAAAAATGCGCGTATTCTATTCGCAAAACCGGTGTCCACTTTTGCGGAATACGCGCTACAGGATAGATGGACGTCGCGCAGCCCGCTGCCGGGCGCGCCGCCGATGGAGATTTCAATGAACCTCATTCAACAGCTCGAAAAAGAGCAATTCGAAAAACTGTCGGCGACCAAGACGATTCCGGAATTCGGGCCCGGCGACACCGTGATCGTCAACGTCAAGGTAGTCGAAGGCGAGCGCACCCGCGTGCAGGCCTATGAAGGCGTCTGCATCGGCCGTTCCGGCGGCGGGCTCAACGAGAGCTTCACCGTCCGCAAGATTTCCTACGGCGAGGGCGTGGAGCGCGTGTTCCCGGTAATGTCGCCGATGATCGACTCGATCAAGGTGGTGCGCCGCGGCAAGGTCCGTCGCGCCAAGCTGTATTACCTGCGCCAACTGCGCGGCAAGTCGGCCCGCATCGTCGAGAAGCAGGACCGCCCGACCGCCGTCGGCGAGTAATTCGTCCCGAAAGGGATGTGACGAAAAGCGCGGGGTTTTGCCCCGCGCTTTTTTGTTGCGCTATGCCTATCTAGGCAATGCCCCTGCCAATCGATTGATTGTGGCGGCCGCGGACCCTGTGTTAGAAATTCAGAATGGTTCTAGATCGCACCAGCGCCACGTTCGGCACCGCCCAGCTCGTCGTCATCGACGATCGCTCGCGGCTGCCCGGCCGGTTCTTCGGACGGTTCGCGACCTCGGCGACATCAGAGCTTACGCGCGCAGCTTGATGCTGCGCCGACGTCCGTTGCTTGCGCGTATCCGCGCTTGACCGCTCATACAGAATTTCATTTTGGAGCTTACGCTCATGTCCAAACCGACCACCCTGTACGACAAGATCTGGAACGACCATCTGGTGCACGAAGCCGATGACGGCACTTGCCTGCTCTATATCGACCGCCATCTGGTGCACGAGGTGACCTCGCCGCAGGCGTTCGAGGGCCTGCGCGCCACGGGCCGCAAGGTTCGCGCGCCGGAAAAGACGCTGGCCGTCGTGGATCACAACGTCCCGACCACCGACCGTTCAAAACCCAATCCCGACCCTGAAAGCATCGAGCAGATCCGGGCACTGGCGGACAACGCCAAGGAGTTCGGCGTCGAGTATTTCAATGAGTTCGACAAGCGTCAGGGCATCGTGCACGTGATCGGCCCTGAGCAGGGTTTTACGCTGCCTGGCACCACCATCGTCTGCGGTGACAGCCACACCTCCACCCACGGCGCGTTCGGCGCGCTGGCGCACGGCATCGGCACGTCGGAAGTCGAACACGTGCTGGCGACGCAAACGCTGATCCAGAAAAAAGCAAAAAACATGCGCGCGGTGGTCGACGGCAAATTGCCCGACGGCGTCACCGGCAAGGACATCATCCTGGCGATCATCGGCGAGATCGGCACCGCCGGCGGCACCGGCTATGTGCTGGAATATGCCGGCGACGCCATCCGTGCGCTCTCGATGGAAGGCCGCATGACGGTCTGCAACATGTCGATCGAGGGCGGCGCCCGCGCCGGCCTGATCGCGCCGGACGAAAAGGCGTTCGAATTCCTGAAAGGCCGCCCGAAGTCGCCGAAGGGCGCCGACTGGGACGCCGCGATGCGCTATTGGGAAAAGCTGCGCTCCGACGACGGCGCGCATTTCGACCACGAGATCCGGCTGGACGCGGCAAAGCTGCCGCCGATCGTGACCTGGGGCACCTCGCCCGAGGACGTGGTGTCGATCACAGGCTTCGTGCCGGATCCCGATGAGATCGCGGACGAGGCCAAGCGGCTGTCGAAGCACCGCGCCCTGAAATATATGGGCCTGGCGGCGGGGACGAAGATCACCGACATCAAGCTCGACCGCGTCTTCATCGGCTCCTGCACCAACGGACGGATCGAGGATCTGCGCGCCGCGGCGAAAGTCGCCGAGGGCAAGACGGTCAACGCCCACGTCAATGCGATGATCGTGCCGGGTTCGGGCATCGTGAAGGAACAGGCCGAAGCCGAGGGCCTCGACAAGATCTTCATCAAGGCCGGCTTCGAATGGCGCGAGCCGGGCTGCTCGATGTGCCTCGCCATGAACCCCGACAAGCTGTCCCCTGAAGAGCGCTGCGCCTCGACCTCGAACCGCAATTTCGAGGGCCGTCAGGGCTTCAAGGGCCGCACCCATCTGGTGTCGCCGGCCATGGCAGCAGCGGCGGCGATCGCCGGGCACTTCGTCGACATCAGGGAGTGGCGTTAACCCTGGTTTGCCTAGATAGCGAGACGTTCAGGCAACGCCACGTTAACAGGCAAGGGCGCAGACTGGTCTCTTGCGAAGCGCTTTCGCGAGGGACCCGGCCGTGACGGACAAGCCTGAATTCGTCGATATGATCAGCGAGCTGACGCGCCAGTCGCGCCGCCGCGTCATGCCGCGCGTCGTCGATCTTCCGACATCGCCCAAGGATACCTCACGCCTCAGTCACTGGCCGCCGGAGCATTGGGCACAGTGGCGAATGGAAAAGCTGACGCCGTGGAAGATCAAGCCTTGGGAAGGCAAGGATTGGTGAGCCGGCCGGATTCTTTCACGCTCGAAGAAACAGGCGCCGAACCGGGCGCCTGTTTCGTTTCAGCCTGATCTTACCAATACCGGTATGCATAATAGCGGTGGCGCCACCACGGACGGCAGATCTTGCGCGGTCCGTAGTAGGTCAAGATGATCCGGCATCGGCGCGGGTAATAGTAGGCCGGGTATGTGTAGTAGGCCGGCGCGTAGTAGAAGCGGCTATGGAAGTGACGCCGGTGGTGGAAGTGCGGCCGATGGAAGACGTGAGGCCGGTGGAACGCGTGACGATGTGCGAAGCGGTGGCCGCCGCCATGGAAGGCCGGCGCCGCACGAAAACCGCCACGGTAGATCGCCATCCCACCACCTCTGAAGCCACCGCCGTGAATGGCCGCGCCGCCACCGCGGAAACCGCCGCCATGAAATGCCGCTCCGCCGCCGCGGAAGCCACCGCCATGAAAGCCGCCGCCACCGCCACGGAAGCCGCCACCGCCACCGCCGCGAAAACCGCCGCCGCCCATCCCACCGCGGTGTTGAACCTGGGTCGTCAGTCCGTCGGTTGCGTATTTTACTGAAGGCGCCGCGCCGGGACTTGCAAGCGAGAGCGCCTCGGCGCGCTGTTGTGATGTCGCTGCGAACGCAAGCAGAGCCGCAGCTGTTACGCCCAGACGGCGGACAAGGCCGCGTCCGGGATCGGATATCGACATGGATGAACCTCCCTAACCGGCGACGGCGCGCCCCTCAGCCGCACCGCGGCTGGTCCCCGTCACGTTTTTCTTTCTTTGCGGTCGCTCCCAACGTGACGTTAAAGACAGGCACGTGAACGCGCCATGAATGCGCCGACCTAAAAGATGAATGCGCAGGAAAGGAGCGCTGAAGAGATTTTTTGCGGCTGACCGAAGTTGTGCACGCTCACCACCAGAACGGCCCGAACCCGATGCCGAAGGTGAACGGCGCCGGCGAGTCATAGGGATACGGCCGATAGTAGACCGGCCGACTGTAGTAATAGGGGCGGTCGTACGCACGATAGTAGCCGTAATGACGATGGTAGCGCCTGTTATAGCGGTGCGCGCTGAAATCGGTGACGTCGGATGTGCCGGCGCTCTGCGCCTTCGTCTGCGGCGCCGCGACGACCGGACCGATCGCGGCCGATCCGGCAACCACGAGCGCGCTTGCGACAAAGGCTGCCCCGATCAAGCTCTTCATGACGGACTCCTCTCGTTGATCACGACCATCAAATACGCGCAGCAATCTCGCCAGTTTCAAGGCCCAGCCAAAGCGAAAACAGGCCCGCAATGAAGCGGGCCTGTGCGATATCTGCGCCAAGCTGTCGCACTTACCAGCGGTGCCAGTGGCGGTGATGGTGGTGGTGATGATGGCCGCGGTGATGGTGCCAGCGGTGCCACCGATGATGGTGACGATGCCGCCAATGCACTTCCGTGGTCGCCAGCCTGGCGTCTTCCTGAACCGCTGCGGCGGCGCCGGGGTTGCTGAGCGACAGCGCATTGGCGCGCTCGGCTGGAGCCGCGAGCGCGAGCAGCGCGCCAACGGCGGCGAGCCCCAAAACTTTCGTGAACTGCATGAATGCTCTCCTTGGGTCGGTGTCCACGTCTGCGCCGAATCGCTCGGCGCAACGCTGCACGCAATCTGACGCGAGCGACTTGAATGGGCTCTGAATGAATGCGCCACGAAGATGAACGGATGACGGCTGCGGCTCGCCGCAATCCTTGCGCACGCCAACCGGCGCAGGACGCCGTCGCGACTTCAGCGCAAAAGCCGAACCACCGCCGCGTCAGGACGCGTCAAAAAATGGAAGAAAAAATCTAGCCCGGCCGCCAGTAGCAGTTCATGCGCGGGGTGATCACCGTGCCGCTCGGCCGGTACTCCTGCACGTAATGCGCGGTGCAAGAGCGCACGGCGTTGGGGCCGGGGTTGTAGCGCGGGTAGACGTCGGGCGCCCATTCCTCCTGCCGATAGATCGGCACCCGCCGCAGCGGCCGCCGGCGCTGCGCGGACACATCCGTGACGACCGGCTTCGGCGCCACCCCGACCCGCAGCTCCGGCAATGCCGTCTGCGCCTGCGCCATCGTACCGGGGAGCAGGAGCCCGGCAAAAGCAGCCCATGCTGCGACCGTCACAATCCGCTTCATCTTCAGTCCACCCACGCCTGATATCCCCCGTACGGTCCCCGATTGGCGCGCCGAGGTCAACTCCGCAAAACCAGGATGCGCACGGGCATAACACACGCTAAATACGTCCTGATGTGGACCGAAGCAAAAGCCCCCTCGCTCGCCGAGATGGAAGCCATGGCGCATGAGGTGTTCGAGCGCCTGCCAAAGACGTTTCGAACCCTGTGCCAGGGTGTGATCATCCGCGTCGACGATTTTCCGACCGACGAGGTTTTGGACGAAATGCAGGCGCAAAGCGAGTTCGACCTGCTCGGCCTGTTCGTTGGGCTAGGCCTGCCGCAGCAGAGCAACGACGATGTCGCCCGCCTGCCCAACATGATCTGGCTCTACCGCCGGCCGATCCTCGATTACTGGGCCGAACACGAGGAAACGCTGGGCCATATCGTCCGCCACGTCCTGATCCACGAGATCGGGCACCATTTCGGGCTGTCGGACGCCGATATGGAGGCGATCGAGGCTTCCGCAGGGTAGGATTGTGCAAATTGGCCTTTTGCCGGGGCGATATTCGCGATAAATCAGCGGCCTGCCCCACCCTTCAACCGGGAAGTGCGATCGATGGAAAAGTTCACCACACTGGAAGGCGTCGCGGCGCCGCTGAAGATCATCAATGTCGACACCGACATGATCATCCCGAAGCAGTATTTGAAGACCATCAAGCGCACCGGCCTCGGCAAGGGGCTCTTTTCCGAGCAGCGCTACAAGGATGACGGCAGCGAGAACCCGGACTTCGTGCTCAACCAGCCGGCCTATCGCAACGCCAAGGTGCTGGTCGCCGGCGATAATTTCGGCTGCGGTTCCAGCCGCGAGCACGCGCCGTGGGCGCTGCTCGATTTCGGTATCCGCTGCGTGATCTCGACCTCGTTCGGCGACATTTTCTATAACAACTGCTTCAAGAACGGCATTCTGCCGATCCGCGTCACCCAGGACGACCTCGACAAGCTGTTCGACGACGCCGAGCGCGGCGCCAACGCCACCCTGACCATCGACCTCGCCAACCAGGAAATCCGCGGTCCTGACGGCGGCAAGGTGAAGTTCGAGATCGATCCGTTCCGCAAGCACTGCCTGATGAACGGCCTCGACGACATCGGCCTGACCATGGAAAAGAAATCGTCGATCGACGATTACGAGGCGAAGCTGAAGAAAGAGCGCGCCTGGGCGTGATCGTATCGCCTGATCGTGTTACGAGAGCCCCGATCACATCGGGGCTCTTTCGTTAAGCGGAGGCGACGCGGATGCGGCCTGATGTCGTCACTTTCTGGCACGGCCGGCTCGACGGGCTGCGGCTGACCTGCCTGCGGTCACAGGTCGCCGCCGGCCACAAGGTCACGGTCTACAGTTTCGATCCCTTGCCGGGCCTGCCCGACGGCGTCGGCAATGCCGAGGCCGAGGCGATCCTGCCGCATTCCTTTTCCGAGCGGCTGCGCCCGCCGCAGCCGGACGGAAGCTGGCGCGACTGGACCATTTTGCAGTTCAGCGATTTCTTCCGGATGCGGCTGATGGCCGAGCGCGCCGGATTGTGGCTCGACGCCGACGTGCTGTTGCTCAAACCCGTCGAGATCGATCCGGCAAAGCCTTATTTTGCGTGGGAGCGCCGACGCCAGCTCGGAAACTCGGTTTTGTACCTGCCCGCGAATGACCCAATCGTGCTGGCATTCGCGGATCTGATGGAGCAGGAGGATCTGACGCCGGACTGGCTGGCGCTGCGTCATCGCCTCACCTTCATGCTGCGACAGTTACGGCACCGATCGAGCCGCCTCTCCGACATCCGCGTCGCGATCTACGGCCCGGCGGCGCTGACCGCGCTCGCGCGCCGCTCGGGTGAATTGCAGCATGCGCTGCCGAAGCAATCCTTCTACGCTGTGCATGCCGAGCCGAAACTGTTCTTCGAGCCGGCGGATTTTTCAGGCCTGCTCAGCCATCCAGAGATCATCGGATTGCACATCTCGCCAAAGGGCCGCGGTGGTGAAAAGCCCATCCCGGGCAGCCTTTATGCGTGGGCGGCGGAGAAGTTCGGTAAGTAGCGGCGGCGAGCTCCGTCTTCCCTTCTCCCCTTGTGGGAGAAGGTGGATCGCTGACGCGCAGCGGCAGCGAGACGGATGAGGGGTTTGTCTCCGCAGATAGAGACCCCTCATCCGGCGCTTCGCGCCACCTTCTCCCACAAGGGGAGAAGGGAAGAAGATCTAATGCCCCATCGCTGCGATCGCGTCCGCAATCGCGATCGTCCGCTTCGCCATGTCGGCGTGCAGCCGCTCTACCATCCGCCCGTCGAGCTGGATGGCGCCCCGTGAGGCGTTTTCCGGCTTCTCGAAGGCCGCGATGATCTTGCGCGCTTCGGCCACCTCTTCCGCCGGCGGCGTGAAGATGGCGTTGCAGGCCTCGATGTGGCTCGGATGGATCAGCGTCTTGCCGTCGAAGCCGAGATCGCGACCCTGCGCGCATTCGGTCGCAAAGCCGTCGATATTGCTGATGTCGCTGTAGGGCCCGTCGAGAATTTCGAGCCCGTGCGCGCGCGTCGCCAGGATGCAGTGCGTGATCATCGGGATCATCGCCGCACGGCCGGGCTGCATGCGGATCCGCGTCTCCCGCGAGATATCATTGGGCCCGAACACGAAGCCCGCAAGCCGGGTCTCGGAATCCTTCGATGCCGCCGCGAGCTTGTCGGCGTCCAGCACCCCGCGCGCGGTTTCGAGCATGGCCCAGACCCGGATCGACATATCGGCGTTGATGTCACTCAGGCGGTTGGCGATGGCGTTGAGATCGGCCACGGTGGAAACCTTCGGAACCAGGATGCCGTCGGGCCGGGCCTTGCCGGCCATGGTGACGTCGTCGACCCACCACGACGTATCGAGGCTGTTGACGCGGATCAGCACCTCGCGCTTGCCGAACCCGCCGGCCGCAATGGCTTTTGCGATCTGGTCGCGGGCCATCGCCTTGGCGTCCGGCGCCACCGAATCCTCGAGGTCGAGAATGATGCCGTCGGCCGGCAGGCTGCGCGCCTTTTCCAGCGCCCGCGCGTTCGACCCCGGCATGAACAACAGGCTGCGGCGCGGACGGATCATGGGCTGGTTCCTCTGGAGGCTTCGAGCCCCACGCCCTAACATTTCAAACCGGGGTCCGAAAGCCTTGTTCCCGTCATCGGCTTATGGTTAGCCATGCGCGGGTACAGACAGGACACCATGGCTCCATTCCCGCAACACCTGCTCGACGGCTACCGGGCCTTTAGCTCGCAGCGGCTGCCGACCGAACAGACGCGCTACCGGGAACTTTCCGAGCGCGGCCAGTCGCCCGCCGTGATGGTGATCGGCTGCTGCGATTCGCGCGTCTCGCCGGAAGTGATTTTCGACGCCGGCCCCGGCGAACTCTTCGTGGTGCGCAACGTCGCCAATCTGGTGCCGGTCTTCCAGCCGGACGGCGGCGCCCACGGCGTGTCGGCTGCGCTGGAATATGCGGTACAGGTGCTGCGTATCAAACACATCGTGGTGCTCGGCCATGCGCAGTGCGGCGGCATCCGCGCCTTCATCGACGATATCGACCCGCTGTCGCCGGGCGATTTCATCGGCCGCTGGATGGCGATGTTCATCAAGCCGGGCGAAAAGGTCGGCCAGCGCGAGCACGAGACAAGGCAGGATTTCACCACGCGGATCGAGAAGGCCGCGGTGTTCCGCTCACTCGAAAACCTGATGACGTTTCCGTTCGTGCGCAGCCGCGTCGAGCGCGGCGAGATGCAATTGCACGGCGCCTATTTTGGCGTCGCCGAAGGCTCGCTGTTCGTGCTCGACCCGGAAGCGAAGGAATTCCGCAGCGTGAGCGAAGCGGCATAGGCGGTCGCGCAGGGTGGGCAAAGGCGCAACGCACCGTGTCCATCACCTGTCCTCGATCGCAATGCTGAATGGTGGGCACGCGGAGCCTGTCATCGGGCGCGCGGGCGCGCGACCCGGTGGCTTTGCCCACCCAACGAATCACTATTCGCCGCCGTGGTCGCCGCCGCCCCATCGGTCGGATATCGCCAGCATGAAGGCCGACACCACGAACGCCAGATGGACGCCGACCAGCCAGGCGAGCTTTGTCGGATCGAAGGCGGCGTCGATGTTCATGAAGGCCTTCAGCACCTGGATCGCCGAGATCGCGACGATCGAGGCCATCAATTTTTGCTTGAGCCCGCCGAAACTGACCTTGGTCATCCATTCCGGCCAGTCCGGATGGCTGCCCGGATCGATCTTGGAGACGAAATTCTCGTAGCCCGAGAACACCACGATCAGGATCAGATTGCCCGTTAGCGAGAGATCGATCAGCGCCAGCGCGCCGAGGATGATATCGGATTCCTTGGAGCCCGGCGCGTGGACGATGAACTCCCACAGCACCGCGCAGAATTTGAACAACAGCACCGCGAGGCTGACGACGAGGCCGAAATAAAACGGCGCCATCAGCCAGCGGCTGTTGAAGAGCAGGCTCTCGAAGCCGCGCTCGGCGCGCTTGAGCTGCGGATTGGGGCGATAGGGAGCCGGCTCTTCCGTCATGGCAATCCCGGCTCCTCGACGCGCTTAACTCACGCCGCCTTCTTCTTCGCGGTGATCAGCTTGCGGTTGATCAGGCATTCGGCGATCTGCACGGCGTTCAGCGCCGCGCCCTTGCGCAGATTGTCGGAGACGCACCACAGCACCAGGCCGTTTTCCACCGTGGCGTCCTCGCGGATGCGGCTGATATAGGTGGCGTCTTCGCCGGCGGCCTCATACGGCGTGACGTAGCCGCCGGGCTCCTGCTTGTCGATCACCAGGCAACCCGGCGCGTTGCGCAGGATGTTGCGGGCTTCATCGGCCGTGATCGGATTCTCGAACTCGATGTTGACGGCCTCGGAATGGCCGACAAACACCGGCACGCGCACGCAGGTGGCGGTCAGCCTGATTTTGGGATCAAGAATCTTCTTGGTCTCCATCATCATCTTCCACTCTTCCTTGGTGTAGCCGTCCTCCATGAAGACGTCGATGTGCGGGATGACGTTGAAGGCGATGCGCTTGGGGAACTTCTTGTTGATGAGTTCGCTGTTGGTGTAGACGGCCTTGGTCTGCGAAAACAGCTCGTCCATCGCGTCCTTGCCGGCGCCCGAGACCGATTGATAGGTCGAGACCACGACGCGCTTGATGGTGGCCTTGTCGTGCAGCGGCTTCAGCGCGACCACGAGCTGCGCGGTCGAGCAGTTCGGGTTGGCGATGATGTTCTTCTTGGCAAAGCCCGCGGTCGCATCCGCGTTCACTTCCGGAACGATCAGCGGCACGTCCGGATCCATCCGAAAGGCCGACGAGTTGTCGATCACCACCGCACCGGCGGCGCCGATCTTCGGCGACCATTCCTTCGACACCGAACCGCCGGCCGACATCAGGCAGATGTCGACGTCGGAAAAATCATAGTGCTCGAGCGCTTTGACCTTCAGGGTGCGGTCACCATAGGACACCTCGACGCCGACGCTGCGGCGCGAGGCCAGCACCACGACCTCGTCGGCGGGGAATTTGCGCTCGTCGAGAATATTGAGCATTTCGCGCCCGACATTGCCGGTCGCACCGACGACAGCGACTTTGTAACCCATCGTTCACTCTCCGAGGAAAAATGCCGCCCCGCCGCGTCAAGCGGAAAGGGAGAAGGCAGCGCTTCTATGCGAGAAACGCCGATATGACAACGTTTGACGGCTGTGTTTGGGCGTTTGATGAATTCGGTTCCGGCCAGAACGGCCAATTCCCATTATACGACGAGAATTCACCCGGCGCTGGCAAGCTTCGTTGACGAGGTCTGCGGTACGCTGGCACGGCTCTGCGCCTATCTGATGACCCTGGCGCTGATGGCCATTTGCGGTATCGCGCTATGGCACCATTTGCCCGAGGTGACCGCGATGGAGACGTCGCCGAAAACCTGGAGCCAGGCCGGACGCACAGCGCCTGCGTTCGCGGTAAGCCATCTTATTTTCCCCAGCAAGACAGAGACTTACGAAGTTTTTCGGCATCCCGAGGGCGGTCGCAAGGACGTGTTCCGCTGGAGCGGCATCGGCGGCACGCCGGTCGCCGAGCTCGAAATCTATCGTCCGGGTGAAGAAATCGATCAGGTCGGCTCGGCGGCCGGCTACCTTGCCGCAAGGATGGATCCGGCTGGCCCGCGCGAGTTGGAGGCGGCCGGAATCGTCGACAGCAAGTTCGGCGCCGTGACTCTGTTTCGCCGGGTCGGCGGCACCGAGGCCGCCCGCGCCTGCCTCCGGTTTTTCAGGCATGTCGATGAGCCGAAATTCCGTCTCTCCGGCTGGTCATGCCTGGGCGAGGATTTGCCGGCCCGCCGCACCGCGATCGGCTGCATGCTGAACCGGCTGATCCTGCTGACGGCCGGAAACGATACAAAACTGACGGAATTGTTCGCCCACGCCGAAGTCCGGCGCAGCGATTGCGCGACGTCGGGCGCGCCGGTCTTGTCAGCGGATTGGGTGACGGGCACCGATAACCCGCATTTGCGCGGCGCCCTGTAATCCGGCGTTGGCGGGGTCTGCTTTCCGCGGCCCCTCACAATTGTGGCAACAAGCAGCCAAGACACTGGTTTTCATGAAACTTTTTCGCTTCGCGCCGCATTATTCCGGCGCGGTGTGGCGCAATTGACCTAGCGACGATGGTCTCGCCGTGGCTACAATGTCTGTAATCAGATCTGACGATCCGCCAACCTGTAAGGGCGGACAATGACGAGGATGCAATGACCCGAAAATTCCCCGCTGCGAGCAAGCTCGCGATGTTGCTTGCCGCGGCTGCCCTCGTCGCGCTCGGCTCCACTTCCGCCAGCGCCCAGTCCAAGCAGCAGCGATACGACCGGGATGGCCGCCCCTATTACGGGGCGAACGGTCCCAACCGTTCCTACCAGCAGGGCCCGCGCACCCGCGTCTTCGTCACCACGCGCTCATGGCTCGATGCCGGCACCGAGGTGCTGCCCGGCGACCGCAAGTTCCTGGACTACGCCTTCCCGTCGGATTTTGGATATCCGACGTTCGCGCGCGAAAACCTCAACCGGCCGATCGACCGCCAGCCACTCAACCCGCCGTCGGATATGGGTGGCTATCCGCTGACCGTCCCGCTGCCGCCGTATTAAGCTGCATTCGCCAGATGAAAAAATGCCCGGTCGAGACCGGGCATTTTTGTGACCTTCAGCGAGCGAACGACGGATCGTAGCGCTCACAAAACTGATCGATCGCCTCGGAGCGAAAATCGCTCAGGCGCTCGAAGATGATCTCATCCGGCCAGTCCCACCAGGCGATGCGGCGCAGGCTTTCGGCAACCGCATCCGGAAAGCGCTGACGGATCGGGCGCGCGGGAACGCCGCCGACAATCGTATAGGGCGGCACGCTGCGGCTGACGACGGCGCCCGCGGCAATCACCGCACCGTCGCCGACCGTCACGCCCGGCAGCAGGATGGCGGCATGGCCGATCCAGCAATCGTTGCCGACGATCACCCGGTCGCTGCGGCGCTCCGCAAAGAAGTCGCGGTCGCGGCTGGCCGTCGGCTCGTAATATTCCGGGCAATAGGTGAAGCGATGCTGCGATGGCCGGCCCATCGGATGGTTCGGTGCGCCGATCCGGACCGAATTGGCGATCGCCGTGAACTTCCCGATCACGGCGTCGGCGACCTCGCAATTCTCCCCGAGATAGGAATAGTCGCCGAGCGAGGAATATTCGATGCGGGTGTTGCACAGGACTTCGCAACGCCGGCCGATCTGCGCCTCACGCAGCCGCACCGTTTCATGGACGATTGTTTCCGCGAGCTTGGGGCGATGCGAATTGTCCATCAGACGGCTCCGTAGCCCGGATGGAGCGGAGCGCAATCCGGGGTCTGTCTCGCAAGTGGCTGGATTCCCGGATTGCGCTTCGCTTCATCCGGGCTACGACTCTAGCTGTGCAGCTTCTGCAATTCCTTCAAAATCGCCTCGCCCATCTGCGTGGTTGAGGCAGCCGTCGTGCCCTCAGACTTGATATCAGCGGTACGCAGTCCGCTGGCGAGCACGGCTGCGATCGCCGCATCGACCTTGTCGGCCAGCGCGCCCATGTCGAAGGAATAGCGCAGCGTCATGCCGAACGAGGAGATCATCGCGATCGGATTGGCGAGGCCTTGGCCTGCGATATCGGGCGCCGAGCCGTGCACCGGCTCGAACAGCGAGCGGCGCTTTTTGGTCTTGGCGTCGACTTCGCCGAGCGAGGCCGAGGGCAGCATGCCGAGCGAACCGGTCAGCATCGCCGCGATGTCGGACAGCATGTCGCCGAACAGATTGTCGGTCACGATGACGTCGAACTGTTTCGGCGCCTTCACCAGCATCATGCCGCCGGAATCGGCGAGCTGATGTTCCAGCGTCACGTCCTTGTATTCGCGCCCATGCACGGCCGTCATGACCTCGTTCCAGAGCACGCCCGACTTCATGACGTTGCGCTTTTCCATCGAGGTCACCTTGTTGCGGCGCTTGCGCGCCAGATCGAAGGCGACGCGGCCGATGCGCTCGATCTCATAGGTGTCGTAGACCTGGGTATCGATGGCGCGCTTCTGGCCGTTGCCCAGATCAGTGATCGTCTTCGGCTCGCCGAAATAGACGCCACCGGTGAGTTCGCGCACGATCATGATGTCGAGGCCTTCGACCGCCTCGCGCTTCAGGCTGGAGGCATCCGCCAGCGCCGGATAGCACACCGCGGGGCGCAGATTGGCGAACAGGCCGAGATCCTTGCGCAGCCGCAGGAGACCCGCCTCGGGCCGCACCTCATAGGGCACGCTGTCCCACTTCGGCCCGCCGACGGCGCCGAAGATGATGGCGTCCGCAGCCACAGCCTTGGCCATGTCACCTTCCGAGATCGACACCTTATGTGCGTCATAGGCCGAGCCGCCGACCAGACCCTGCTCGGTCTCGAATGACGCGATGCCCTGCTTGTTCAGCCAGTCGATCAGGCGCTGCACCTCGGCCATCACTTCGGGGCCGATGCCGTCGCCGGGGAGAAGCAGCAGTTTATGGGTCGCCATGTCGTTTACCTCCAGTTCGTCAATGCCGGGCAAAAGCGCGAAGCGCGTCTTCGCCCAAATGTCCCGGCCATCCACGTCCCGTTTGCGTTGGCAGTAAGACGTGGATGCCCGGCACAAGGCCGGGCATGACGGAAAATGTGAATTCCGGGCGGAGTGCTAAAACGCCGGAAGCGGATTGGCAAGGCATCGCAGGCAGGCCAAAAAGGCAGGGAACGAGCAACCCGCGCCCCCTCAAGAAGGCACCCAGACGGACCTCATGACATCAGCCATCATTTACGCCTTCGCTTCGGCCTTCTTCCTGGGCGCCGGGGTCGTCCTGGCACAGCTCGGCTTGCGGACCGTCGAGCCACTGTCGGGCGCGGCGATCAGCGTACCCTCCTTCACGGTGCTGTTCCTGCTGCTGTCGCCGCTGATCCTCCAGGACGAGCCGGTGGTCTGGCGCGGCCTGCCCATTTTCATCGCCATCGGTCTGTTCTTCCCGGCTTCGCTGACGCTGCTGACCTTTGCTTCGAACCGGTCGCTCGGGCCCGTGATCACCTCCACCCTCGGCAACCTCGCGCCGCTGTTTGCGGTGGCAACGGCGGTGATCCTGCTGCACGAGCCGCTGCATCCGCCGCAACTCCTCGGCCTCGTCGTGGCGGTCGCTGGCGCTGCGATCATCACCGCGACCCGCCCGCGCGACCTCGGCCATTGGCGAAGCTGGGCGCTGCTGTTGCCGCTGTGCAGCGCGCTGATCCGCGGCGTGGTGCCGCCGATCGTCAAGCTCGGGCTTGCTGTCTGGCCAAGTCCGCTCTGGGCCTGCCTGATCGGCTACGTCATGTCCTCGCTGGTGGTACTGACGGTGCAGCGCGTCCGCAAGGGCAGCTTTGTCGTGCAGGCGCCGCGCGAGGGTCTCTTTTGGTTTGCGATGACGGGGATCAGCAACGGCCTCAGCGCGCTGACGCTGTTCGCCGCGGTCCGCAACGGTCCGATCACACTGGTGGCGCCGCTCGCTGCGATCTATCCGCTGGTCACGGTGGCGCTCAGCGCGATGCTGCTCAAGCACATCGAGATCACCGCGCGGATCGTGGCGGGATCTGCACTGACGGTGCTCGGTGTAGCCCTGGTGCTGATTGGCTGATCCCGTTGCCGGATTGGCAAGACACCGTTGCTCCCCGTGGCGCTGTGCAACGGCCGCTTTGCCTGCCAGAATGGCCGCTGCCGGAGAATTTTGTGAAAGCCCCCGACCAACACATCTACGCGCACCCTGCGTGGCTGATCCTCATTCTATCGCTTGCGCCAACGATCGGTCTCGGAATCGGCCGCTTCGCCTACGCGCTGGTGCTGCCCGACATGCGCGATGCGCTCGGTTGGTCCTATTCCGCGGCCGGCTTCATGAACACGATCAACGCCGTCGGTTACCTGGCGGGCGCGTTGCTTGCCTCACGAATGATTCGGCGCTTCGGGCTGCCGCAAACCGTCCGCTGGGGAACGCTTGCCGCCATCGCCTCGCTGGCGCTATGCGCCGTCTCCGGCAATTTTTTCGTGCTGAGCTTTGCGCGATTACTGGCGGGTGTCGGCGCCGCGGGCGGGTTCGTCGGCGGCGCGGCGCTGGCCGCCACGATCGCGCAAACGCGCCCCGAACGCGCCAACTTCCTGCTCAGCCTGTATTATGCCGGGCCGGGGCTCGGCATTATCTCATCGGGGCTGATCGCACCATTCGTGCTGCAGGGCTTTGGGCCCGGATCGTGGTGGATCGTGTGGTGGGCCATGACGCTGCTCTGCGCCGTCCTGATCCTGCCGCTGTTGCTGGCGCCGCTCGGCAGCGGTGCTGCGATCGACAGCGCGGCGCCGGCCAGATTTTCCATCCGGCCGGTGCTGGTCTATCTGATCGGCTACTTCCTGTTCGGCGCCGGCTACATCGCCTACATGACCTTCATGATCGCCTATGTCCGCGACGCCGGCGGCGGCGCGCTGGCGCAGAGCGCATTCTGGAGCCTGATCGGCTTCAGCGCATTTGTGACCCCATGGGTGTGGCGGCGCGTGCTGGCGCTCGACCGCGGCGGACTCGCCACCACCATCATCCTCGGCACCAACGCCGTCGGCGCGGCGCTGCCGATCTTCGGGCACTCGGTATGGCTGCTCGCGATCTCGGCGCTGGTGTTCGGCGTCGCCTTCTTCGCGGTGGTCGGCTCCACCACCGCTTTTGTGCGCTTCAACTATCCGCCGCAGGCCTGGCCTGTGGCGATTGCAGCCCTGACGATTTCATTCGGCATCGGCCAGACGCTCGGACCGATCGTGGTCGGCGCGATCACGGACGCGGTCGGCAGCCTGTCGTTTGCGCTGAATGTATCCGCGGCGATGCTGGCGCTGGGCGCGGTGCTGTCGGCGTTTCAAAGGAAGGTGGGGCGGAAAATTTCGACATGATGCGTTCTCTATCCGCGCGTCGTCCCTGCGAACGCAGGGACCCATACCGCGTGATCTGAATTTTGGAGAAGGCTGGAGCAACAGCTTCGCATAACCACGGAATCCTGTGGTTATGGGTCCCTGCGTTCGCAGGGACGACGAGGCAGTTCGCTCTGATTAACTCCCGCTGAACGAATTATACCCCTGGTCTTCCCAGAAGCCGCCCTTGTAGTCGTTGGTGACTTCCATCGACATCACGTATTTCGGATTCTTGAAGCCGAGCTTGGTCGGCACCCTGATCTTCATCGGAAAACCGTAGGCGCGCGGCAGGATCTCGTCGCCGAACTTGAACGTCATCTGGGTCTGCGCATGCAGCGCGGTCGCCATATCGAGCGGCGAGTTGTAGCCGTCCTTGTCGGCGCACTGGAACCAGACATATTTGGCGCGCGTATCCGCGCCGATCACTTTCAGGAAATCGCGCAGCGGCGTGCCGGTCCAGCTTCCGATCGCGCTCCAGCCCTCGACGCAGATATGGCGCGTCACCTGCTTGACCTGCGGCAGTTGATAGAGCTCGTCCAGCGTCCAGGACTTCTTGTTCTCGACGAGGCCACGCACCTCGAGCTTCCAGGTCTTGCCGTCGACTTCAGGCGCCTCGTCGAGGTCGTAATAGGCATTGAACGGGAACGGTTTTGTGATGGCGCTTTCCGGGAAGGTCGGCGCCATGGCGTTGGGGTTGAAGATCAACGCCTGCACGCCGTCATTGAATTTCGAGACCTGCTTCAGCATCTCCTCGGCCGAGAAACTGTCCGTGACGTCGCAGCCGGTCAGCAGCGTCAGCGCGCCGAGGCTGGCGCCGCCGGAGATGAAGCGCCGGCGCGTCAGATCCGGCATGGTCTTGACGGCGTCTCTGATCAGAAGCGTCTTGTCGACGCCGGGGATCAGAAGCTTGCGCATGCGGCCCATAGTTGTTCTCCCCTAAATTAGCGGCCGATGATCATGGCGCGCAGGCTCTTCGGCACCAGAAGCGCGAGCGCGACGTGGACCACCATGAAGGCGACAATCGCCGCCATGCAGAAGAAATGGACATAACGGGCGCCCTCGTAGCCGCCGAACAACGCCGCCAGGTATTGCAGTTGCACAGGCTTCCAGAGCGCCAGACCTGACAGCACGATGAGGATGCCGACGACGATAATGCCGGCGTAGAGCAGCTTCTGCACGTAGTTGTATCTGGTGAGGTCGTCGTGCGACAGCTTGCCGGTCAGCGCAGCTTTCGTATCTGAAATCACGCCCTCCGGCGTGATCGGCAGCAGCTTCTTGCGGAAGCGGCCTGTGACAAAACCCAGCACCAGATAAATCAGGCCGTTGACCATCAACAGCCACATCGCGGCGAAATGCCAAAGTAGCGCGCCCGCGAGCCAGCCGCCCAGCGTGATCGAACGGGGGAATGTAAAGCCGAACAGCGGCGAGGCGTTATAGATCTGCCATCCCGACATGATCATCAAAACCATGGCGAAGGCGTTGGTCCAGTGCAGGGCCCGGACCCAGGCGGGCTGGATGACCTTCGCCTTGGTTGAGGTAGCTTGTTCGTCGCTGACTGTGACGGCCGACATGGCTCTTCCCCGCTTGCAATTCGCTATCAATTATACGCCGGGAACCGGCTTTCCGTTACTGCCATGACGCTATCAGATCGATGCACGGCGCGTATCGGGTTCACAAAAAAGCGAGCCGGGTTGCCCCGGCTCGCCAATCCACACGCCCTGTTGGGACCAGTCAGGGCGCGCGGGAGCTCAGGACGCCGGCATCAGCACGGTGTCGACCACATGGATCACGCCGTTCGACTGATTGACGTTCGAGATCGTGACCATCGAGGTTCCACCCTTGGCGTCGATGATCCAGACCTTGCCGTCCTGGAGCTTGACCGAGAGTTGCTCGCCTTCAGCGGTCTTGAGCTTCATGCCGTCCTTCAGGTCGGACGCGGCGAGCTTGCCGGGCACGACATGGTAGGTGAGGATCTTGGTCAGGGTCGCCTTGTTCTCAGGCTTCACCAGCGTCTCGACGGTGCCGGCCGGCAGCTTGCCGAAGGCGGTGTTGGTCGGCGCGAACACCGTGAACGGGCCCTTGCTTTCCAGCGTTTCGACCAGGCCGGCGGCCTTCACCGCGGCAACCAGCGTGGTGTGATCCTTCGAGTTGACGGCGTTCTGGACGATATTCTTGGAGGGGAACATCGCCGCGCCGCCGACCATCACGGTCTTTTCTTCCGCGCTGGCGGGCGCGGTGATGGTGGCGGTGAAAGCCAGTGCGCTGAACACGGCGGCGGACAGAAGTGCAATACGTTTGGACATGGAATCTTCTCCCGAGGATTGCGATGGCCGGCGGGGCATCCGCCGGTACTGAAAACAACGACGCCAGGCCGATTGACCGGGTTGATTTCGTCGTCGTTGGGCCGAGCTACGGGAGGTTTTTCGGCCGGTTTCGGCGAATAAATTATCGTGATGGCTGAAACTTTTGCGGGGGCGGGCCGTGCGGGGCTCGGGGCCGTAGCCCGGATGGAGCGGAGCGCAATCCGGGGTCGTCTCCGACGATGGAGCTGTCCCGGGTTACGCTTCGCTCCACCCGGGCTACGAGACCAGCGCAGTTGCTTCCAGCGCCTCCGCCGTCGGCGAATTCACCAAATCGGATCGAGCCAGGCGCACCGCGATTCCGACCTTGCGGAGCGTATGCGGGATTGGGGGGCTGAACTTGGACACGCCAACGGTGATGGTGTCGATCAATGCGAAGCGTCGCAGCAGGCCGATCGCAACGGCCTCCCCAAGCGCTTCCAGCGTTTGATATTTCATCGCGCCGGCGAGGCTCACCGCAGCGTCCACCACGGCATCGTAGCGGATCGATGCATCCAATCTGTCGTCCCGGTGCGTCGGAGCCGGATTCAACGTCGCGTCGATGTCGAAGGTGAATTTCTGGCCGAGGCTGCGTTCTTCCTCGAACAAGCCATGGTATCCGAAGGTCTGCAATCCGGCGATCTGGATGGTCGTCAACATTGGGCCGCTCCTTCATGAGAAGGTGGATCGGATTATCCGATTGCCCAGGCGCGCGGCTCAATTCCTCGCGCTTCCCGATGGTGCTCCATCTGCGATCGCCAGTCGCGCGAGATTGCTTGTATAGAGGCACAATCGACGCGGCTCAAGGGTGAGCCTGACATTTCCGAGCTGGCTTCGGAGCGCTGCAATGAATGTGGAATTGTACGGTTACCAATAACTGGCATTACTGTGGCGGTTCGCAACGGCTTGGGATGGCTGGAGCCCTCGCGATACCTGTGTGACGCTTGGGAGATGACGCATGAAGGACTCGATCTTCGCCGAGGGCGCCGGCTATGTCAGGGGGCGCTTCGTTCCGATCGCAGAGGCGACGCTGCCCGTCACGGATTGGGGTTTTACGCGGTCCGATGTCGTCTACGACGTCGTGCATGTGTTCAAGGGCGGCTTCTTCCGGCTGGTCGACCATCTCGATCGTTTCGAGCGCTCGATGGCGCAGCGCCGGATCCGGCCGCCGGAAGACCGCGCCGCGATCGAAGCGATCCTGCATCGCTGCGTGGCACTGACCGGGCTTTCGGACGCCTATGTCGCGATGGTGGCCTCGCGCGGACGGCCGCGCGTTGCGGGATCGCGCCGGCCGGCCGATTGCGAAAACCACCTGATCGCCTATGCGCTGCCCTGGATCGATGTCGTTCCCAAGGACGTGCAGGCGCGCGGAGCCCATGTCTTCATCGCCTCGACGCCGCGCGTGCCCGACGCCTCGGTCGATCCCACGGTCAAGAACTATCAGTGGAACGATTTGACCTCCGGCCTGCTGGAGGCGCACGACGCCAATTTCGACACAGCAGTGCTTTGCGACACACAGGGTTTCCTGACCGAAGGGCCGGGCTTCAACGTCTTCGTCGTGAAGGACGGAAGGGTGACGACGCCCGATCGCGGCAGCCTGCACGGCATCACGCGCCGATCGGTGCTGGAGCTCTGTGCCGAACTCGGCATCGAGGCTGCGGTTGAACCGATTCCCCGATCGGCGCTCGACCACGCGGACGAGGTCTTCCTGGCGACGACGGCCGGCGGTGTCATGCCCGCGTCGCGCATCGGCGCGCGCATCCTCGGCAACGATCGGCCCGGGCCGATCTCAATGCTGCTCAAGGATACCTACTGGCGCAAGCACGAGGAGGGCTGGCACCGGACGCCGGTCCGCCCCCTGGAGGCCGATGCCGGCGAATGAATTATCGTGATTTGTGAAACTTTTGAGAGCCCGAGCCGTGCCGCGACGACCCATCTCTCTCGTCGTCCCTGCGCACGCAGGGACCCATACCGCGTGATCCCTCAATAAGGCCCTGTGGCTGATGCCTATCGCCAAACTAAGGCCGGTGGCTATGGGTCCCTGCGTTCGCAGGGACGACGATGGAGAGAGTTCGTCCTAATCCCGATTATGCGGCGTCTGGATGAAGCCGCGATTATGCGTCGGGCTGATCAGGATCTCGTTCATGCACACGCGCGGCGGCATGCTGGCGACGAAGGCGATGGTGCGGCCGCAATCTTCCGGCTGCAGCATTTTCGCCTGCTCCTCCTCCGACGGCACGACGGGGCGCGATTTGAGAATCGGGGTCGCGACCTCGCCGGGCGACAGGCAGCAGGCGCGCAGGCCATTGACGCATTCATCCATGTTGAAGGAATGGGTCAGCGCCAGCACCGCATGTTTTGTGGTGGTGTAGGCCGGACCCGGCATTTTCGAGACGTGACGGCCGGCCCAGGACGCGACGTTGATGATGCAACCGTCCTGCTGCTTCCGCATCGCCGGCAGCACCGCGCGCATGCAGTAGAGCACGCCGTTCAGGTTGATATCGACGACCTTGTCCCAGCCGTCCACTTCCATGTCGGCCCAGCTTCGCTTCGGCACGTTGATGCCGGCGCTGTTGACCAAGAGATCGATCCGGCCGTGATTGGCGAGAATCTGTTCCGCCGCCTTGTCCACGTCGGCCTTGTTGCTGACATCGAGCGCGATCGCCTCGGCCTTGCCGCCCATTTTGGTGATATCGGCCACGACCTTGTCGAGGGCGTCTTTCCGCCGTCCCGAAACCACCACGATCCAGCCATCCGCCGCCAGGAATTCCGCCCCTGACGCGCCGATTCCGCTGCCACCGCCCGTCACCCAGGCCACGCGTTTCCCGCTATTTGTCATGCAAACTGTCTCCGTTGCTTTATGAAGGGCGTTCTTGCTATTCCAGCCGGCGAAATTCCGCAGGCCAGCGCCCTCTCAGGGAATGATGCATGAACACGACCGCCAACGCCAACCTGTTTTCCCGCCTGTTCGACACGCTCGACGATCCGAACCGGCTTGCGATCGAAATGCTCGATGGCACGCATATCAGCTATGGCGATCTGATCGCCCGCGCCGGGCAAATGGCGAATGTTCTGGTTGCGCGCGGCGTCAAGCCCGGTGACCGCGTCGCAGCCCAGACCGAGAAATCAGTGCCGGCGCTGGTGCTGTATCTTGCGACCGTGCGTGCGGGCGCGGTCTACCTGCCGCTTAACACCGCCTATACGCTCAACGAACTCGACTACTTCATCTCCGACGCCGAACCGTCGCTGGTCGTGTGCGACCCCTCGAAGGCGGAAGGCATCGGCGCGATCGCGGCGAAGGTGAAGGCAAAAGTCGAAACGCTCGGGCCCGACGGCACGGGATCGCTCACGGATGCTGCCGCCAAAGCGGAAGCTGCGTTTACGACCGTCGCGCGCGCCAATGACGACCTTGCGGCGATCCTCTACACCTCGGGCACGACAGGCCGTTCCAAGGGCGCGATGCTGACGCACGACAATCTGGCGTCGAACTCCTACAGCCTGGTCGACTACTGGCGCTTCACCGACAAGGACGTGCTGATCCACGCGCTGCCGATCTACCACACCCACGGCCTGTTCGTGGCGAGCAACGTCACCCTGTTCGCCCGCGCCTCGATGATCTTCCTGCCGAAGTTCGATCCCGAAATGATCATCAAGATGATGGCGCGCGCCACCGTGCTGATGGGTGTGCCGACCTTCTACACGCGGCTTCTGCAAAGCCCGGCGCTGTCGAAGGATTCGACCAAGCACATGCGGTTGTTCATTTCCGGCTCCGCGCCGCTGCTCGCCGATACCCACCGCGAATGGTCCGCGCGCACCGGCCACGCCGTGCTCGAACGCTACGGCATGACCGAAACCAACATGAACACGTCGAACCCGTATGACGGCGAGCGCGTACCCGGCGCCGTCGGCCATCCCCTGCCCGGCGTTTCCGTCCGCGTCACCGATCCCGAGACCGGCAAGGAGATTGCGCGCGACGAGATCGGCATGATCGAGGTCAAGGGCCCGAACGTGTTCAAGGGCTATTGGCGGATGCCGGAAAAGACCAAATCCGAATTCCGCGACGACGGCTTCTTCATCACCGGCGACCTCGGCAAGATCGATCCCAAGGGCTACGTACACATCCTCGGCCGCGGCAAGGATCTCGTGATCTCCGGCGGCTTCAACGTTTACCCCAAGGAAATCGAGAGCGAGATCGACGCCATGCCGGGCGTGATCGAATCCGCCGTGATCGGCGTGCCGCATGCCGACTTCGGCGAAGGCGTTACCGCGGTCGTGGTCTGCAACAAGGGCGCCGATGTCACCGAAGCGGGCGTGCTGAAGGCGCTCGATGGAAGGCTCGCCAAATTCAAGATGCCGAAGCGCGTGTTCGTCGTCGACGAACTGCCTCGCAATGCAATGGGCAAGGTGCAGAAGAATATTTTGCGGGATACGTACGCGAAGATTTACGCGAAGTAGGCCGGTGCCGTGGCCCGGATGGAGCGAAGCGCAATCCGGGGTTCTCGCAGGCGGAAAGGCCGTTCCCGGATTTCGCTTCGCTCCGTTCGGGCTACGCGTCTACAACAGGCTGATCACGAACCTTCCGCCGACGATGAACATGTACGCGCCGAACGCCATCTCCAGCGCGCGCTTGGACATCGCATGCGCGGCGCGCACCCCGAGCGGCATCCGCACCTCCAGCGGCACGCCGGCCAGCCGGAAGCATTCGTAGAACACCGGCACCAGGATGGCGCCGCCGCCGATGCCAAACACGCCGGCCAGAAATCCCGACAGCGCCCCGACCGCGGTCAGCAGCAAGGCGAGTTCGATGAGCTCTTTGGGATCGAGGCCGGCCACCATGTCTGCGAGCATCCCACGTTCAGAACCAGCCGGCCGCGCATCTGCATGGCCGGCTGCCCCGCGAGACTTAGCTGCTTCAAAGCAGGCCGCAAAATCCGCATATCGGGTCGGCTCTGGATGAATAGCCTCGAGGCGCTCGCCACTGCTGCGAGGGAAGGCGCCGGCGTCGTGCGGGTGCCGTCGTGGCAGGTCGAGGCCGATCTGGCCGCCGGCCGCCCTGGTGCGGCTGCCCTGGTGCGGCTGCCCGCCGATTACCCGCCGGCGCCAGTGCCGTTGCACCTGATGTTTCAGCCGTCGCGGCCGGCTTCGCTGACGATCTGGGCCTTCGCCGACTACGTCGTCGAGCACTGGCGCGGCGTCGATCCGCCAGAGTGCGCAGGCCGCGCTGATCGATAAACAGAATCATAATTCAATTCTTAAACCGTGCCAGATGCCCGTGGTATACCAAGCCGCTGATTAATCGCGTTTCATAGCCTCCTAGTAATGAACGCCAGTTCCATTTCAGGCGATTTGATCGTTGCGCGGACTGGTGCGACTACGTAAATAGAATTCATCTACCGCGCATCCCCATGGACCGGCCGCGGTTCCACACAACATGAAGCCGCCGAATGACCGCCAGGATCGAACGACCGCTATCGCCGCATCTCCAGACCTATCGCGTCACCCTGACAATGGCGCTTTCCATCGTCCACCGCGCCACGGGAATCGCGCTCTATTTCGGCACGCTGCTGCTCGCCTGGTGGCTGATTGCCGCAGCGTCCGGCCCCGGGGCCTACGCCAACGTTCAGGCCTTCGCCGGCAGCATCATCGGCAAGCTGATCCTGTTCGGCTACACGTGGGCGCTGCTGCATCATCTGTGCAGCGGTATCCGCTACTTCTTCTGGGACCTCGGCTATGGGTTCAAGGCCAATGAGCGCGAGGCACTGACCTGGGGCGCGCTGATCGCGGGAATTTCGCTGACCGTCCTGGTCTGGATCATCGCCTACACGGCCGGAGTCGGACGATGAGCGGCCCCTCTTCGATGCGCACGCCGCTCGGCCGCGTCCGCAATCTCGGTTCCTCGCATTCCGGCACCACCGATTTCTGGCGCCAGCGTCTCACGGCGGTGGCGATGGCGCTGTTGATCGTGCCCGTCATCGTGGTCATCCTGATGCTGATCAGGAGCAATCACGCCGGCGCCACGCAAATCCTCAGCTCGATCCCGATCGCGATCATCCTGGTGCTCTTCATCATCGCCAGCACCTGGCACATGCGCATCGGCATGCAGATCGTGATCGAGGACTATGTGCATAACGAGAAGATCAAACTCGCCAGCGTGATGGCGAATAATTTCTTTTGTTTCGCGGTGGCCTTGGCCTCGATCTACGCGATCCTTAAATTGTCATCGGGAGTGTAACCCATGGCTGCTCAAAGGACGGCTGCTCAAGGCAACGGCAAGGCCACCAACGGCAGTGGCGGAATCGGAAGTAGTCCCGCCACCAACGGTAAATCCTATCCGATCGAGGACCACACCTACGACGTCGTGGTGGTCGGCGCCGGCGGTGCCGGCCTGCGCGCCGTAGTCGGCTGCTCGGAAGCGGGCCTGCGCACCGCCTGCATCACCAAAGTGTTTCCGACCCGCTCGCATACGGTTGCAGCGCAAGGCGGCATTTCGGCTTCGCTCGGCAACATGCATCCGGACGACTGGCGCTGGCACATGTACGACACCGTCAAGGGGTCGGACTGGCTCGGCGACCAGGACGCGATCGAATACATGGTGCGTAACGCGCCGGAAGCCGTCTACGAGCTCGAGCATTGGGGCGTGCCGTTCTCGCGCACCGAGGACGGCAAGATCTATCAGCGCCCGTTCGGCGGCATGACCATGGACTACGGCAAGGGCCAGGCGCAGCGCACCTGCGCCGCGGCCGACCGCACCGGCCACGCCATGCTGCACACGATGTACGGTCAGGCGCTGCGCCATTCGGCCGAATTCTACATCGAGTTCTTCGCCATCGACCTGATCATGGACGACCAGGGCGTCTGCCGCGGCGTCATCGCGCTCAAGCTCGACGACGGCACACTGCATCGCTTCCGGGCGCAAACCACGATCCTGGCGACCGGCGGCTACGGCCGCGCCTACGCTTCCTGCACTTCGGCGCATACCTGCACCGGCGACGGCGGCGGCATGGTGTTGCGCGCAGGTCTCCCAATGCAGGACATGGAATTCGTCCAGTTTCACCCGACCGGCATCTACGGCTCGGGCTGCCTCGTCACCGAGGGCGCCCGCGGCGAAGGCGGCTATCTCGTCAATTCCGAGGGCGAACGCTTCATGGAGCGTTACGCGCCCTCCGCCAAGGACCTCGCCTCCCGCGACGTCGTCTCGCGCTCGATGACGATCGAGATCCGCGAGGGCCGCGGCGTCGGCAAGAAGAAGGACCACATCTACCTGCACCTCGATCACCTCGATCCCAAGGTGCTGAATGAACGGCTGCCGGGCATTTCCGAATCGGCAAAAATCTTCGCCAATGTCGACGTCACCCGCGAGCCGATCCCGATCGTGCCGACCGCGCACTATAATATGGGCGGTATCCCGACCAATTATCACGGCGAAGTACTGACCAAGAAGAATGGCGACGAAAATTCCGTGGTGCCCGGCCTGATGGCGCTCGGCGAAGCGGCCTGCGTCTCCGTGCATGGCGCCAACCGGCTCGGCTCCAACTCGCTGATCGACCTCGTCGTGTTCGGCCGCGCCGCCGCGCTACGGCTTGCGGAAAAGCTGACGCCGAACGGCAAGCAGCCGGACCTGCCGAAGGATTCCGCCGACCTGGCGCTCGGACGGCTGGATCATTACCGCTACGCCTCCGGCGGCACGCCGACCGCGAAGCTGCGCGAGGGCATGCAGCATGTGATGCAGAACAATTGCGCGGTGTTCCGCACCGGAGAGGTGTTGCAGGAAGGCCATAACCTGATCCACAAGGTGCATGGTGGCATCGGTGACGTCGCCACCTCCGACCGCTCGCTGATCTGGAACTCCGACCTGATCGAGACGCTCGAATTCGACAATCTGATCGTGCAGGCCGTCGTCACGATGGATTCGGCGGCGAACCGCACCGAGAGCCGCGGCGCACACGCGCGCGAGGATTTCCCCGACCGCGACGACAAGAACTGGATGAAGCACACGCTGGCGTGGATCGACAATGGCGGCAACACCACGGTCGATTATCGCCCGGTGCACGACTACACGATGACGAACGACGTTCAGTACATCCCGCCGAAGGCGCGCGTGTATTGAACACACTTGTCATGTGCGGACTTGCTCCGCGCATCCAGCTTCAAAAGAGGATGGATTACCGGGTCAAGCCCGACAATGACGAGAAGAACGGCAGAGGCAGGACATATGGCTGAATTCGCACTTCCCAAGAACTCGAGGATCACCGGCGGCAAGACCTGGCCGATGCCGGCGGGCGCGACCGAGACGCGCGAGTTCAGGGTCTATCGCTGGAATCCTGACGACGGCAAGAACCCGAGCGTCGACACCTATCACGTCGACATCAACGACTGCGGGCCGATGGTGCTGGACGGCCTGATCTGGATCAAGAACCATATCGATCCGACGCTGACCTTCCGCCGCTCCTGCCGCGAAGGCGTCTGCGGCTCCTGCGCCATGAATATCGACGGCCAGAACACGCTGGCCTGCACCAAGTCGATGCACGACGTGGCCGCGGGCGGCGCCGTCAAGGTCAACCCCCTGCCGCACCAGCCGGTCGTGAAGGACCTGGTCCCCGACCTCACCAATTTCTACGCGCAATATGCCTCGATCGAACCGTGGCTGAAAACGACCACGCCGACGCCGCAGAAGGAATGGAAGCAGAGCCACGAGGACCGCGAAAAGCTCGACGGCCTCTACGAGTGCATCCTGTGCGCCTGCTGCTCGACCTCCTGCCCGAGCTATTGGTGGAACAGCGACCGCTTCCTGGGGCCGGCGGCGCTGTTGCAGGCGAATCGCTGGGTGACGGACTCCCGCGATGAGGCCACCGGCGAACGGCTCGACAATCTCGAAGACCCGTTCCGGCTCTACCGCTGCCACACCATCATGAACTGCGCCAAGGCCTGCCCGAAGGGCCTGAACCCGTCGCAAGCCATCGCCGAGCTCAAGCTGAAGATGGTCGAGCGCCAGATCTAGGCGGCTGGCGCTGTCCCGTAGCCCGGATGGAGCGAAGCGCAATCCGGAACAGGTTTTGCCCGGCCGCGAGAATCCCGGATTACGCGGAGCCCGTCATCGGGCGCGCATTCGCGCGACCCGTTGGCTCCATCCGGGCCACGAAGAGCTATCGGACCGGGAACGGCGATATTTGAATCGATTATGATCGATCCGCCCCGGGACGGAAGTTCCCTTCGCCGTCCAACTTTGTTCTCAACGAAAGATTGCGTTAAGCTCGGCACGGAGCCGGAGCGCCCGTGCGGATCGAGCAACGTAATTCGCTGAGACTGCTGCAATGGATGATGGTCGCTTCGCTGGCCCTCCCGTTGGCCCTGTTTGTATTTGCATCCGCCGTCTCCTGGGTCTCGATCCGCGAAACCGCCGACCGTGAAATCGAGCGCGCGCTGGATGTCGCGCACGAGCATGCGCTGAAAGTGTTCGAGACCATCGACCGCAGCCTGTCGGAGATGGCCGAGATCATCCGCGACGTTCCCGACGCCGAGATCGTTGCGCGCGAGCAATTGCTGCATCTGCGGCTGAAACAACTGGTCGCTTCGCTGCCGCAGGTGAAATCGGCCTGGATTTTCGACGCCAAGGGCCACGCCCTCGTCAACAGCCTGGTGATGCCGGCACCCGGGATCGATTTTTCCGACCGGGATTATTTCAGGGCCCACGCAGCCGCCGGCGATATCGGAACCTATATCGGTGAAGCGCTGAAGCCGCGGCCGCCCTATCAGGGCGCTGCGTTCTTCGGCGTCAGCCGACGACGGCCGAGCGAGGATGGCGGCTTCGCCGGCGTGCTGCAGGCTTCCGTGTTCCCGGAGTACTTCGAGAATTACTACGCCCGGATCGGCCGCGAGCCCGGCAGCTACTTCGTGCTCGGCCGGACGGACGGCACCGTGCTGGCGCGTTTCCCCACCGGCGACCGCGACATCCGTCTCGACCCCAAGGGCCCGATCGGGAAAACAATCGCCGCCAGTCCAACGGCCGGCCTCATCACGGTGACATCGCCGACCGACGGCATCGAACGCCGCCTGGGCTACCGGCGGCTCGCCGAATACCCGGTCTATGTCGGCGCCGGTCTAGAGACCTCGGCGATCCGCGCGCGCTGGCTGTCCACCATGAGCCAGCATCTGATCTTCGGCGCGCCGGCCACCGCGCTGCTGTTTGCCCTGTTGGGGCTGGCCTTGCGCCGGACGCGCCATCTCTATTTCGAGGCCGAGAAGCGGCAGGTGGCCGAAGAAGCGCTCAAGCACGGCCAGCGGCTGGAGGCGCTGGGCCAGCTCACCGGCGGCGTCGCGCATGACTTCAACAATCTGCTCACGGTAATCCGCGCTTCGGTGGACCTGTTGCGGCGGCCCGACCTGCCGGAGCCGCGCCGGTTGCGCTATATCGATGCGATCTCCGATACCGTGACCCGCGCCGCCAAGCTGACCGGGCAGTTGCTGGCTTTCGCGCGGCGGCAGACATTGAAGCCGGAGGTGTTCGAGGTCGGGCGAAGCGTGCAGACACTGGCCGAAATGATCGGCACCCTGATCGGTTCGCGCATCGAGATCGTCATCCTTGGCCCGGAAGAACCGTGCCTGGTCAACGCCGACGCCGGCCAGTTCGAAACCGCCATCATCAACATGGCCGTGAACGCGCGGGATGCCATGGAGGGCCGCGGACGGCTGACGATTGCGGTGGGCATGGCGGCCAGTCTGCCCAACGCCGCGCCCCTGTCGCAAAATCCCTATGGCTATGTTGCGATATCCGTCGCCGACACCGGCAGCGGCATCCCGCCGGATCAGTTCGAACGTATCTTCGAACCCTTCTTTACGACCAAGCAGGCCGGCCATGGCACCGGACTCGGCCTGTCGCAGGTGTTCGGCTTCGCCAGGCAATCCGGCGGCGAAGTGGCCGTCGCCAGCGAAGTCGGCAAGGGCAGTATTTTCACGCTGTACCTGCCGCGCACCGCCGGCAGCGGGAAATCGCGACAGACGCCGGCGGCGGATGCCTCGGCGATCGCCGGGAGCGGGATGTCGGTGCTGGTGGTCGAAGACAATTCCGAGGTCGGGCAATTCGCCACCGACGCACTGGCCGATCTCGGCTACACCACCCGCCTGGTCGGCAGCGCCGCGCATGCGCTCGAAGAGCTGGCCGTCGACGCCGATCGTTTCGATGTGGTGTTCACCGACGTGGTCATGCCGGGCATGACCGGCCTCGAACTCGCCCAGGAAATCCGCCGCCGGCACGCCGACCTGCCGGTCGTGCTGACCAGCGGTTACAGTCACGTGCTGTCGGAACATGGCAGCCACGGTTTCGAGTTGCTGCAAAAGCCCTATTCCGTCGAGCAGCTCTCGCGCGTGCTGCACCGGGTCGGCCGCCGGAAATTCAAACAGGCGTCGACAGCCGCGTCATTCTGATGCGGTGGCCGATCCCCATGATCCGAACGGCCGCAAGCCGGGCGATCAGGTTCAGGTCATGCCGGACGACTACGGCAAGATCGGTGTGCGCGGTGAAATCGTCGCGCTCTCGTCCCAGCACATCGCGATTCGAAGGCACCCCATCGCCGGCGAGGTGGTCGTGCATTTTCCGCGCGCGGGTTTCTGGTGCTTGCCGTATAGGGCCTCGGAAACCGGCAGGGAACCTTTTGATTTACCTGCCGTTGTGACGCCATGGCCAAGGCATCCAGCAAGCCCGATCCGCGCGCAGCCAAATCGGATGCCGCGGAAAAGGCGGAATTTGCCGAGGTTATCGCGGAAGCCGGCGATCACGTCGAGCCACCGCCGCCGGAGGTCGTCGAGCCGGATCCGGAATTGTCGCCTGAGGAGGCCGAGGAGGCGCGTAAGGATTATCTGCTGGCGCGGTTCTGGATCAGCGCGCGCGGCTATTGGGGCAGGAACGGCGACCGGCTGGCATGGCTGTTCTCGAGCGGGCTGCTGCTGCTGATTGTCGGCCACGTCGGCTTTCAATACGGCATCAATGTCTGGAACCGCGCGATCTTCGACGCCATCGAGAAGCGCGATTCCGCCACCGTGTATTATCTCGCCGCGGTGTTCTTTCCGCTCGCGATCGGCAGCGTGCTGCTCGGCGTCGCCCAGGTATTCACCCGCATGGGTATCCAGCGCCGCTGGCGCGCCTGGCTGACCAACGCGGTGATATCGCGCTGGCTGGCCAGCGGCCGCTACTATCAACTCAATCTCGTTGGCGGCGATCACCAGAATCCGGAGTATCGCATCGCCGAGGATTTGCGGATCGCCACCGACTCTCCGGTGGACTTCGTCGCTGGTGTCACGTCGGCATTCCTGTCGGCTGCGACCTTCATCGTGGTGCTCTGGACCATCGGCGGCGCACTGACGGTGACGCTCGCGGGATCGACGATCACCATTCCCGGCTTTCTCGTCATTGCCGCCGTGCTTTACGCCGCGATCGCCTCGGGCTCGATCATGACGATCGGACGAAGCTTCGTGCAGGTGTCCGAGGACAAGAACCAGGCCGAGGCCGAATATCGCTATGCGCTGACGCGCGTGCGCGAGAACGGCGAAAGCATCGCGCTGCTCGGCGGCGAGGAGGAAGAGCGCGACGGCATCGACAAGACCTTTACAAAAGCTCTGCGGCAATGGGCGCGGCTCGCGGGCCAGCACATGCGCACCACGCTGGTATCGCAAGGATCGCATCTCATTGCACCCGTGGTGCCGCTATTGCTGTGCGCGCCGAAATTCCTCGACGGCAGCATGAGCCTCGGACAGGTGATGCAGGCGGCTTCCGCCTTCACCATCGTGCAGACCGCGTTCGGCTGGCTGGTCGACAATTATCCGCGGCTCGCCGACTGGAACGCCTGCGCGCGCCGCATCGCTTCGCTGATGATGTCGCTCGATGGCCTCGAGCGCGCCGAGCAGGGCGACGGCATCGGCCGCATCAAGCGCGGCGAGACCGAGGGCGACGCCATGCTGAGCCTCAACGATCTCTCGGTCACGCTCGATGACGGCACCGCCGTCGTCGGTGAAACGGAGGTCGTCATCGAGCCCGGCGAGCGGCTGCTGGTGGCCGGCGAGTCCGGGACCGGCAAGAGCACGCTGGTCCGCGCGCTGGCGGGGCTGTGGCCATGGGGCGGCGGCAGCGTCAACTTCCACCCCGACCGCCGGCTCTTCATGCTGCCGCAAAAACCCTACATTCCGTCCGGCACGCTGCGTCGCGCGATCGCGTATCCCGGTGCGGCCGATGACTGGCTCACTGAGCAGATCTGCGACGCGCTGCACAAGGTCGGCCTCGACCATCTCAAGGAGAAGATCGAGGAAGAGGGACCATGGGACCAGACGCTATCAGGCGGCGAGAAGCAGCGGCTGGCGTTTGCGCGCCTCCTGCTGCACAACCCCGACATCGTGGTGCTGGATGAGGCAACGTCGGCGCTCGACGAAAAGAGCCAGGACAAGATGATGGAGATCGTCATCAAGGAGCTGCCGAAGGCCACCATCGTCAGCGTCGCCCATCGCGTCGAGCTGGAGGCGTTTCACAGCCGCAAGATCGTGCTGGAACGGCGCAAGGGCGGCGCCAAGCTCGTCAGCGACGTCAACCTGATCCCGCGCATGGGCAGGCGACGCCTGCTCGGCCGCTTCCTGCGCCATCGGAAAGCCGCCAAGAAGGCGGCGTAGTATTTTCTTCGTTCTTCCTGAAGCGGCGCGCCGAAGCTGCGTAGCCCGGATGGAGCGAAGCGCAATCCGGGATTCTTCTCAGCCGAGAGACATCCCGGGTTGCGCTTCGCTTCACCCGGGCTACAGACTGTTTCACGGCCACAAAACCGGCTATGCATGCGCCGCTTCTACCCGAGGACTTTTGCTTGACGCCCGACAACGATCCGTCTCCTGCGCCGTTCGGCGCATTCGCTCCGAATGCCGCACAGGCCGCGATCATTCGGCTTGCCCACCGCACGCGGCTGAAGCGTGGCGCGTTCCGGCCCTGGCTGTCGCGGCTGGTGAATCTGCTGCGCGCGGGTCCCGTCGACGTGCCATATCAAGGCGCCTCGTTCCGCTTCTACCATCAGGCCAGCGCCACCGAGCGCGGCGCGCTGTTCAATCCCGCCTACAACATCGAGGAGCTGGATTTCTTGCGCGCGCATGTGCCCGCGGGCGGGGTGTTCGTCGATGTCGGCGCCAATGTCGGCACCTATGCGCTTGCGCTTGCGCGCCATGTCGGCGCCGGCGGCAAGGTGATCGCGATCGAGCCGCATCCGGTCACCCATGCGCGCCTCGCCTTCAACAACACAGCCTCCGGCCTCACCCAGGTGCGACTGGTCGCGGCCGCCGCCGGCCCCGCCGATGGCGAGCTGTTGATCGAAACCGACGGCGACAATCTCGGCGCCAGCCATATCGTATCGGGCGAGGCCTCCGCCAAGGCGATCAAGGTGCCCTCGCTGCGACTGCAGCGCATCCTCGAGGAGGCGGGTATCGCCCGTGTCGACGCGCTCAAGATCGATGTCGAAGGTTTTGAGGATCGCGTGCTGACCGGCTTCTTCGCCGACGCACCGCAGGCATTGTGGCCCCGCGCGGTCGTGATCGAGCATCTGTCAAAGGACGAGTGGCTGAACGACTGCATCGCCGACATGCGCGCGCGAGGCTATATCGAGACCGGCAAGACCCGCAGCAACACGCTGCTGGCGCGAGGCTGAGTTTCGTTTACCCGACCATTCCTCAACCGCAGGAGAGCTTGATGATCGACCACATCGGATTTCCGGTTTCGGATTACGAACGCTCCAAGGCGTTCTACCTGAAAGCC
Organism: Bradyrhizobium algeriense; assembly: GCF_003062295.1. Lineage (GTDB taxonomy): Bacteria > Pseudomonadota > Alphaproteobacteria > Rhizobiales > Xanthobacteraceae > Bradyrhizobium > Bradyrhizobium algeriense. Next base: position 107,839 of record NZ_PYCN01000021.1, read on the forward strand.
CTGGCGCCGCTCGACTACACCCTCGTGATGGAAGTCACGCAGGAGCAACACAGCCACGATCCCGCGGCAGGCTTCGGCGCCAATGGAAAGCCCGATTTCTGGATCGGCGGCGAAGGCGGGTTGGACAAGCCGTTGCATGTCGCGATCGTAGCCAAGGACCGCGCCACGGTGGACGCGTTCTACAAGGCCGCCATGGCCGCCGGCGGGCGCGACAACGGCGCGCCGGGAATCCGCGCGCACTACCACCCGAACTATTACGGCGCGTTCGTGCTCGACCCCGACGGCCACAACATCGAGGCCGTCTGCCATACGCCGACATAGTCGGTTCCGGCCGGTTCCATTGGCGAGGCGCGCGGGAACTTCGTGCCGACCTCGCCGTTGTCATTCCTGGAGTTGAAGCTTCGGGAGACGTGATGCCGATCGAACCGCCGGAGATACCGCCGGCGACACCAGGACAACCAACCGAGCCGCCGCCGGAGAACCCTCCGGGTAATCCTCGCCCGGAGGTGCCACCACCACTCCGTGAACCCGGTCAACCACCGCAACCGCAGGAGTTGCCGGGCAAGATGCCGGATGAGTTACCGATACGCGGGCCGAACGGCCCTCGCACCCCCAATCCTGCCACCGATCCGGGTGCCGGATGAATACTTCGCCTGAACGCGCAATGAATAATGCTGCATGCAACCCATTGTGCTTATGAAATAAAAACCATCCGACCATTTGTAGGCCGCCACAATCCGGCCTAATGATTAGCCGCTCAATCGACCAACTGACATGTCAATGAAGGCCGTTCCGTTGCTGTCAGGCCTTTCTTCGGGGACAAAGGACATCATGACAAACCTTCGCATCCTGCTGCTCGCCACGACTGCCTTGACGGCGACGCAGCTCGCGACCTCCGCATCGCATGCGCAGACCGCACCGCTTGTCGTGGCGCAAGCCAAGGAAAAGGACGAAGGAGCCCCGGGCGGCAGGCCCAAGGAGGCGCCGAAGGGGGCCCCACCGCCGGCTGCCGCGCCGAAGGCGCCCGCGCCGGCCGCTCCGCCACCCCCGGCTGCAGCACCTCCGCGTCCAGCAGCGCCGCCGCCGCCACCGCCTGCTGCGGCTCCGCCGCCGCGTCCGACGCCACCCCCGCCGCCTCCGGCAGCAGCGCCGCCCCCGCGCCCGACGCCACCTCCGCCGCCACCGGCGGCTGCGCCTCCGCGGCCGACACCACCTCCGCCTCCTCCCCCGGCTGCCGCGCCGAAGGCGCCGACCCCGCCTCCGCCGCCCCCTGCGGCTGCACCCGCGCGCCCGACGCCGACGCCACCTCCGCCGCCAGCAGCAGCGCCTGCGGCGCCGAAGCAACCGGCCGCACCGGCACCGGCTCCGACCCCGCCGCCGCCTTCATCTCAGAAGGCGACGCCATCGCCGACGCCGCCCCCGCCGGCTGGCGCCAAGCAGCCGCCGGCGCCTGCCACCACGCCGGCTCCGCAAACCCAAACCGCGCCACCGACCACCGCCCCTCCGCCTGGCGGAACCACAACGGCGCCGCCGCGTCCCGGCGCACCGGCGACGCCTCCGAGCGCGGGTGCCCCGACAACCGCGCCGACACCCGGAGCGCCGGGACGACCCGGCGCGCCAGCTCCGACTACACCGGGCGCAACTGCGCCGACCACACCGCCGGGACGACCCGGCGCGCCGCCTCCGGCTACGCCGGGCGCAACCGCACCGACGGCAACCCCTGCACCGACGACGAGCCCCGCGCCGGGCGCCGGCGGCGTTCCGACGGCACCGGGAGCCACGGCCCCCGCGGCGCCAGCCGCCGTGCCAGGCACGCCCGCCGCCACGCCACCGGCTGGCCGGGCACAGAATGCTCCACCGACCGTCGCGCCGGCCTTCCGGCAGGCACCTCAGGTCACCGCACCGCTGCCGGCAGCCCCACCGCCGGCAGCCGGAATCACGGCCATTGCCCCGGGCGCTGCGCCTGTAGGCCCACGGCGGCTGGACGATTTCCGCGGCCAGCGCCGCGAGAGCCAGGAGGGCGGCCGAACCATCATCACCGAGCCCGGCCGGATCATCATTCGCGATCCCGGCGGACAGCAATATGTCCGCAGCAGCGAGGTCGACCGCTTCCGCTATGGTGCGCGTGACATCCAGACCCAGACCGTCGGCGGCGAGACCCGCACCGTCGTGATCAGGCCCGACGGCACGCAGGTGATCACCGTGACTGGCCGCGACGGTCAATTGATGCGCCGTATCCGCCGCGACGAGCGCGGCCGCGAGATCATCATCATCGACAACAGCTACCGCGATCCGCGCGGGGGCGGCGGGTTCTATGTCAACCTGGCGCCGCCGGTGGTCCGCATTCCCTATAACCGCTACATCGTCGACGCCGAGGAGGCGTCGCCGGAGGTACTCTACGAGACCATGATGGCCCCGCCGGTGGAACGGATCGAACGGCGTTATTCGCTGGACGAAATCCGCTACAGCCCGACCGTGCGCCAGCGCATGCCGAGCATCGACGTCAACACCATCAACTTCGAAACCGGATCGTGGGAAATCCCGCCCGATCAGGCGGCGAAGCTGCAGGCGATTGCCGACGGCCTAAACCGCGCGATGCAGCAAAATCCGCGGGCGGTGTTCCTGATCGAGGGCCATACCGACGCGGTCGGAAACGACGTCGACAATCTGTCGCTGTCGGATCGGCGCGCCGAGTCCGCGGCCACCTTGCTGACGCAGCAGTTCAACGTGCCTGCGGAAAACCTGACCTCGCAAGGCTATGGTGAGCAGTATCTGAAGGAACAGATCGACGGGCCGAGCCCGATCAACCGGCGCGTCACCATCCGCAACATTACGCCGCTGCTCACTGGCGGTCAGGCGTCGCTGCCGCCGCCCCCACCCGGCACCGCGCCGCCGCGCTGAGGCGGGTCGTCACCGAATCAAAATGGCCGGGAGCGATCCCGGCCATTTTTTGCTTCTTGTTTTGACGCGTTTTCTACCGCAGATAAGTCTACGCAATCTGCGCAAGCTTGATTGCTACGCGAACCGGTATCCGCTTCGCTCGAAAACGCTATCAGGCACTAAGCGCCCGCGGCGGCACGCAGGCGTCGCAAATGGCCGCAGCGTGCCGGTGATCGGTGCCGCAGCAGCCGCCGAGAATGCGCATCTTCGGAAACGCGCCCCTGAGCTTCAGGTAACGCCACCCAAGATCGGCAGGGTCACCTGAATCGAGCGTTTCGGATTCGTCGAGCTCGGCATGGCTCTTCGTCGAGGCGTTGGCCCTGACGCCATGGATACGCTCCGTCCAGGCCTCGCCCGCCTTCAAGGCATCTTCGAAATGCGTTGGATGGGCGCAGTTGATCAGGAAGTATTCGGGCGAACCGTCCGTCTCGCGATCGACGGTCTCGATCGCCTCGCGCAACGTCTCTCCCTTCACCAGGCGGCCATTGGTCTCCACGGTAAACGAGATGGCTGCTTGTATTCCCAGCGACTTGGCTGCGCGTGCGACGCCGATTGCTTCATTGATGCTGGTGAGCGTATAGGCCGTGACCATGTCGGCGCCGCCCTCGACGAAGGCCGCGATCTGCGCCCGATGGTAGGCCTCGGCTTCCGCAGCCTCCATGTTGCCTGCCTTGTAGCCGTCGCCGCGTGGGCCGATCGCGCCGCTGATGACACAGGGTGCGTCCAGCCGCTCCCAACCGGCGCGCAACTCCTCGAGGAATGCGATCGAACGGACATTGATCGCCTTGAGAGCTGCCGCATCGTAGCCAAGCTTCACGCCCCAATCCGGATTGGCGCGCCACGTCGGGCTGTCGAGCACGAAGCCTGTGCCATGCTCGCGCGCCACCGCGAGATAGCTGGCGTAATACTGCTTCAATTGCTGCCGACCTTCGGCGCTGTCGAGCAGCACGAAGGCGGCGAAGTGCGGCAGTTCGATTCCCTGGTGGAAGATCAGCGTCGTTTCCATGCCGCCATCGGCAAGGAAAATGCCGCCGCGCCGTTGCGGAAGGTCGTCTCGGTATTTGGCCATTTCTACATCTCCGGAAATTTAGATGCCGTCGGTAGGTCTCCCCTGCCTCGGCTAGGTCCGGCGATGTTGGTGCAGCATAGTGTCGCGGCTTCCTAGGCTGCCCGTGGTACGGATGAACCTCGGGCCGTAAAATGATACGAATTCAAATGGTTGTAAGAGAGACGCAAAACACGTAGCGCCGACGGCCGTGGAGAAACCGTACCGTGAGTGCAGTTTTGGAGAAGCGGATGGGCAAAGGCGAAGCGACGCGCGAGCGAATTTTGGAGATCGCGGAAGCCGCCGTACTCGCCAAGGGATTTGGCGCGACTTCGATCGACGAAGTGATCGCCGAGGCCGGGCTCACCAAAAGCGGCTTCTTCTACCACTTCAAGGACAAGAACGCGCTCGCCCGCGAAATGCTCCGCAGATATGTCGCGACCAACGATCAGCTGTTCGACGAAATCTTTGCACGCGGCCACCAGCTATCCGACGACCCGCTGCAGGCGTTCCTTATTTCACTGAAGCTGCTCGCCGAGACGATGTCCGACCTGCCAAACGGCCATCCCGGCTGCCTGATCGCCAGCATCTGCTATCAGGAACGGCTGTTCGATCGTGAAGTGCGCGAACTCACCGCGCAATCGGTGCGGGACTGGAACGCGCGTTTCCGCAAAATCCTCGACGGCATCGCCGCGGTCTATCCGCCCAGGGAGCCGATCGATCTCGACGATGTCGCCGACATGCTGTCCTGCATCGTCGACGGCGCCATCATCATGTCCAAGACGTTGAACGATCCGAGCCGTCTCGAACGGCAGATCCTGATCTTTCGAAGCTGCGTCAAACTGATGTTTGCCGCGCCGCCGATGCCGTGACGCCAGGAGCCTTGTCCGAAATTACCGGCTCGCGGTTGCGAGGCCGAGCGCCTCGGCCATCACACGGAAGACTTCCGTATTGTCCATCGAGCCGTGCACCCGCTCGCTGCCCGGCCCGGCTGCGGTCAGGATGACGTCCTCGCCCGAATGCACGCTGGCGCCAATCATCGCAGGCAGATTGCCGAAGCGCAGCACGACACCGGGAACATCCTTGTATTTGTCGTTGGCCTTGAAGGTGTCGGGCTGCTCGCCCTTCACGGTCAGCTCATTCGGATTGTCGAGCTTGGGGCGGAAAGTTTCGTAGTGGTCCGGCAGGCTGGCGGAGAAGATGGCGAGGCGCCGGCTTACGTCCACGCGCGACGGATAACCGTCGGCGTCGGGCGCCGGATAGTTGGGAAATCCAGCCTTCTCATACACACCCACGCGCTCGCGCAACGGCACGTTCGGCGTGGTGCTCATGTCGTCATTGATGGTTCCGACCAGGCTGTTCGGATGATTGTGGTCTGCCAGCACCAGGATCAGGGTGTCATCGCCGCGAGCGCGCGCCCAGTCGCGCGTCAGGCGAACGGCGTTGTCGAGCATGATCGTGTCGTAGACGGCGCGCTCCATGTCGAGGAGATGCGCGTATTTGTCGATCATCCCGGACTCCACCATCAGGAAGAAGCCGGCCTCGTTCCTTGAAAGTACGTTCAGCGCCGCCTGCACCTGTTCGGTCAGGTCGGGCTGATCGGGAAACTTCTTGACCCCGCCGCCGTTGAGAAACTTGCGGTCCAGTGCGCCATCCATATTGCCGGTCGCAAACAACCCAAGCAATTGGCGCGTGTCCGATTTCGCCGCCGACGCATCCATCTCGGACTTCGTCATCGCCACCTGATAACCGGCGTCGCGAAAGCGGGCGATGTAGTCGACGTCGTCCTTGCGCCTGGAACCGGCCGTAGCCTTCGGCATGAAGTTCGCGCTGCCGCCGCCCATCAGGACATCCGGCTTGGCGGCGAAATATTGCTCGACGATCTCGTCATAAGCGGCACGGCGTCGGGTATGCGCCACCATCGCCGCAGGCGTAGCGTCTTCGATCTCGGTGTTGGTGACGATGCCGATCGCCAGGCCAAGCCGCCGCTTCGCCACGCTTGTTATGGTTTCGACCCTGGGATCGTCGAACGGGCTTGCGGTGCGGTCGGCATAGACGCCCATGGCATTGACCGCGGTCTTGTGGCCGGTGGCATAGGCGCTGGCGGCGTTCGCCGAATCGGTGATGATGGAGTCGGAGCCAGCGGTGGCGACCAGCGCCATGTGCGGCATGTCGTCCATTGCGAGCCTGCCGAGGCTCTTGCCCTCCGCAATGCCCTTGGAAAGCAGCCGCGCCGCAACACGATGGGATGGTGACATCCCATCGCCGATGAACAGGATCACGTTCTTCGCCTTGCGCGGTCCGGTATCGTAGACCGTCCACCCGATGGTGCGGCTACGCGCGCCATCGCTGACTTCCACGGTGACGTTGCCCGGCTTGGTCAGGGTGACGCCGCGAAGCATCAGCGCCGACTGATCCTTGCCGTCTTCGCGCTCCACGAACGTTCCGGGCTGGCCGAAGGCAGCGGCATGGTCCTCACCATTCACGGTGATTTTCAATTTTGCAGGATCGATGCGATCCGGAAATTCGACTTTGAAGTCGAAGCGCGCACCAGCGAGAATCGCCGCGCGGTCGATCGGGTAGATGGTCTGAGCAGCGGCTTGGTATCCCGACAGCAGAACAATGAGGGCAGCGGCAACGAAGGGTTTGATCATGAAGCAGCACCGGGTCGGAGTAAGACGCGCCCGGCGGCAGTCACCGACCCCGGGCAAGGCATGCGCTCACTCTATATCCTACTGCTCCCGAATGACGTCCCCGTTACAAAGTACGGCGGTCGAGAGTTGAGGTACTCCCGCGCGTTTCAGCCCTTGTCGCTCTCAAGCTTGAAGATGTCGGAGCCTTCCGGGCTCGATAGCAAGCCTGTCTTGCCGTAGAGATCCAGCTTGGCGCGAGTATCTGATATGTCGAGGTTGCGCATGGTCAGCTGGCCGATGCGGTCCGCCGGCGTGAACGCGGCATCCTCCACCTTCTCCATGCTCAGCCGCTCCGGCTGATAGGTCAGGTTGGGACTCTCGGTGTTGAGGATCGAGTAGTCGTTGCCACGGCGCAGCTCGAGCGTCACCTCGCCGGTGACGGCGCGCGCCACCCAGCGCTGGGCGGTTTCGCGCAGCATCAGGGCCTGGGAATCGAACCACCGTCCCTGATAGAGCAGCCGGCCAAGGCGCATGCCGCTGATCCGGTATTGCTCGATGGTGTCTTCGTTGTGGATGCCCGTGACCAGGCGTTCATAGGCGATGTGAAGCAGCGCCATGCCGGGGGCTTCGTAGATGCCGCGGCTCTTGGCCTCGATGATGCGGTTCTCGATCTGGTCGCTCATGCCAAGGCCATGCCGGCCGCCGATGACGTTGGCCTGGAGGAACAGCGCGACGGGATCAGCGAACGTCTGGCCGTTCAGCGCGACCGGCTGGCCCTCCTCGAAACGCACGGCAACCTTTTCGGCCTTGACGGCACAGTCGTCGCGCCAGAACGGCACGCCCATGATCGGATTGACGATCTTGATGCCGCTGTCGAGGTGCTCGAGATCCTTGGCCTCGTGGGTGGCGCCGAGGAGATTGCTGTCGGTCGAATACGCCTTTTCGGCGCTCATCTTGTAGGCGAATCCGTTGGCGGTCATGAACGCCGACATTTCCGCGCGGCCGCCCAGTTCGTCGATAAACAGCTGGTCGAGCCAGGGCTTGTAGATCCGCAAGCTCGGATTGGTCAGCAGGCCGTAGCGGTAGAACCGCTCGATATCGTTGCCCTTGTAGGTGGAGCCATCGCCCCAGATGTTGACGCCGTCCTCCTTCATGGCCGCAACCAGCATCGTGCCGGTCACGGCGCGGCCGAGCGGCGTGGTGTTGAAGTAGGCGATGCCGCCGGTCGAGACGTGGAAGGCGCCGGACTGGATGGCGGCGATACCTTCGTGGACCAGTTGGGTGCGGCAATCCACCAGGCGGGCTTTTTCGCCGCCGAACTCCAGCGCCTTGCGCGGAATCTCGTCGTAATCGGCCTCGTCGGGCTGGCCGAGATTGGCGGTATAGGCAAAGACGCGCGCGCCCTTTTGCTTCATCCAGAGCAGCGCCGCGCTGGTGTCGAGACCGCCCGAGAAAGCGATGCCGACTTTTTCCCCCTTGGGCAGGCTTTTCAGAATCGTACTCATGGAGCTTCCAATCGGTCGAAATGGCGGATGCCGTTTGCGGCTTGGGGCGCGAATAACAAATTTCGCGCTGGGGGGCACGCGTTTAATAGCGCCTGGCGGGATCAACTCAGACTTACTGGGCGCGCCCACGCCAGCGCTGCAGCAGCCGGTATCCGGGCCAGCCCAAGCGCGCCAGTGCCGCTTCGACCTGCGCGTCCGAAAACCTCGTCGATGGCCAGCGGTAAATCCAGGCATAGGCCAGCCAGATCACGAAGAAGCTGACAAGGCCGGCGGCAGCGACGTCGGTAAAGAAATGCCCGCCGAACGCCATTCGCAGCACAGAGGTTACGACCCCGAACACGGTCGCCGCTACATAGGCCAGAGGCCGCCACTGCGGCGGGGTCAGCGCCGCGGGCGCGTAGGCCCAGAACGCGGTAGCGCCCTCGCCGGAGAAGAACGAGCAGTTACGCCCGCACTCCCCGCGCGGATCCCACCATGGCACGAATTGCCAAGGGCCGTTGAACTCCGTCACCATCACCGGCCGCGGCCGTCCCCAATAGCTCTTGAAGGTGAGATTGGTCAGCACCACGGCGGAGAGCAGGATGGTGACCAGCAGAAACACCGCCGCGCGTCCCGGAACCAGCATCGGCCGGTCCGGCCGCAGCAGCTTTCCCACGATGGCAAACAGCGCTGGCAGCGCCAGCGCCCAGGCAATCCACATCGCGCCGTCGCGCGCGAACGCGGCAAGACCGTTCTGTTTCAGTGGAAATGATGTGCTTGCGGGATCGAAGAACAATGCCGCCAGCTTCAGGTCGAGTTCGGGGAAGATCCCGAACAGCAGTCCGATGACGAGCGATAGGCCCAACGCGATTACAAGTCCGGTCCGGTTCATGGCGCGGGGTTTAGCCGAGGCGGTTGGCGATGAAAAGGCAGAAGCTCATCTTCCCTTCTCCCCTTGTGGGAGAAGGTGGCGCGGACATAGTCCGCGTCGGATGAGGGGTCTCTGTCCGCGGAGACAAACCCCTCACCCGTCTCAATCGCGCTTCCGCGCGATTGATCCACCCCAAGAGCGAGCTTCGCTCGTCTCGCTCCCACAAGGGGAGAGGGAAGAAGAGACCAGAGATCACGCCTGCGGCCGGGACTGCGAGGGCAACGGCGGCGGTGGCCGCAAGGGAGGCCTCGGTTCTCGCCAGGCGCCGGCGGATCGGCCCGCGATCATCCAATAGATCAGGCCGGCGACGATGCCCGCGCCGGTCATGATTTCGAGGTGGCGACGCACGATGCCGTCGAAACGCAGCGTCTCCGGATCGAACGGAATGAGGCCGAGATAGCAGGCGACGCCGACGATCGCGCCGCCGACTGCGTAAGCGAGCACGCTGCGGACATAGAAGGCTTCGGTGATCAAAACCACGATCAGCGCCGGCAGCAGCGCAAAGCCGGACAGGAAGATGAAGCCGAAGCCGAGCAAGACATTGATCGCGCCCTGGTCGATCGGCGCGCCGCCGAGATCGCTGAATTCAGGGTACAGCACCGCACCGACCACGATCATCCCCGCCACGAAGCAGGCGGCGAGGAAAGCGAACAGGATGACGAAGAGGCGGCCGATCAGCGCCATTGGGCAGTTCCGTCGTCGAACATAAGCGGGCCGCCTTCTCCACCGTCATGCCCGGGCTTGTCCCGGGCATCCACGTCTCACTTTATCGAGACCAAGCAAAGACGTGGATGGCCGGGTCAAGCCCGGCCATGACGAACCTTGGCGCTCTCATCCTTTCAATCCGTCATCGCCATGGCGCGCAGCGCCTGGCGCTCGCGCGCGGACAGTTTTTCGGTCTCCGACTTCAACTGGCCGCAGGCGGCGAGAATGTCGCGGCCGCGCGGCGTGCGCACCGGCGAGGAGTAGCCGGCGTTAAAGATATATTCGGAGAATTTTTCGATCTGCTCCCAGTCCGAGCACTCATACTTCGTGCCCGGCCACGGGTTGAACGGAATCAGGTTGATTTTCGCCGGAATGCCCTTGAGCAATTTCACCAGCAGCTTGGCGTCATCCATGGAATCGTTGACGCCCTTGAGCATCACATATTCGAAGGTGATGCGCCGCGCATTCGACGAGCCCGGATAGTCGCGGCAGGCCTGCAACAATTCGGCAATCGGATATTTGCGGTTCAGCGGCACCAGCTCGTTGCGCAACTCGTCACGCACCGCGTGGAGCGAAATCGCCAGCATGACGCCGATCTCGTCGCCGGTGCGGACGATGTTCGGCACCACGCCCGAGGTCGACAGCGTGATGCGGCGACGGGAAATGCCGATGCCTTCATTGTCGGCAACGATCAAGAGCGCATCGCGCACCGCGTCGAAATTGTAGAGCGGTTCGCCCATCCCCATCATGACGACGTTGGTGACGAGGCGGCTGCCGGTCGGGGTCTCGCGATCGGCCCAGTCGTTGAGGCGGTCGCGCGCCACCATGATCTGGCCGACGATCTCGCCGGCCGTGAGATTGCGCACCAGCCGCTGCGTGCCGGTGTGGCAGAACGAGCAATTCAGCGTGCAGCCGACCTGCGATGAAACGCAGAGCGTGCCGCGATCGGTTTCGGGAATGTAGACGCACTCGACTTCATGCGCCTTCTGGAACGCGTCACCGCTCGGCAGCCGCAACAGCCATTTGCGGGTGCCGTCGTTGGAAACCTGCTCGGCCACCACTTCGGGGCGGTCGACGGTAAAGTGCTGCTCCAGCTGCGCACGCATTTCCTTCGAAATGCTGGTCATCTCGTCGAAAGCTTTGGCGCCGCGGACATACATCCAGTGCCAGAGCTGCTGGGTGCGCATCTTGCGCTGCGGGGGCGCAACGCCGATCTCGCCCAGTCGGTCGGCGATCTCGGTGCGCGACAGGCCGATCAGCGAAGGTTTTGCCGGTGGCACATAGGTTTCGAGCGGAACCTTCTCCAGCGGCGCCACGGAAGATGAAAGCGACATTAAATTCACACGAGACGGTTGAAGTGGATGGGTGGGCAAAGCCACCGGGACGCGCGAATGCGCGCCCGATGATAAACTCTGCCATGCCCGCCAAAACGTTAATGGAGGGCACGGCGCTTACGCGCCTTTGCCCACCCTACGAAGTCAATCAAATAGGCCTTCCAGGGCCCCTAAACAACGTCATTCTGGGCTCAACTCAAGAGCCGCCTAGCGCTTGCAGTCCTGCGCCAGCCGGTCGAGCGCCTGGGCCAGGCCCTTCAGCGAGAACACGTCCGTGGTCTCGGTGCCCTTGGCCGAAACGCCCTTGACGGTGACTTCGGCGGATTTGCGCATGGCGTTGACCATCTGCTCTTCCTCCGCGGCGTTCTTGATCCAGAGCCCGTCGCCCTGGGTATACATCGCATAGGCCGAGCCGCCGACCTCGAGAGAGGATTCCGAGCCCGGCTTCAGCGCGTATCCGATCATGATCGAAACTTCGTTGACGACTTTTTCGGCCGGACGCGTCGAGACGAAAGCGTAGGCGGGATCGCGCGGGCGATTCGGCGGATTGGTTTTCGATGACGATGGCTTCGCCAACGCAAAGCAAACTTTCCTGCCGTTCGGTGTCGCCGTGTAGGCGCCCCAGGTACCGTACTGACCGATCAAGGTCGGCTCCGCACTGCCGACAGCGGCGGTCGCCGCCGGTTCCGGCTTCGCAGGCTTGGCCGTCGTCGGTTTTGCCGCCGGTGCTGGCGCAGGCTTGGCCGCTTCCTTTGCAGGTTCCTTGGCGCCCTTCGAAGCAGCACCCTGTGCTTGCGCGAGGGATGTCGCCCCACACAACACTGCAATCGCAACCAGAAATGTCAGTATTCGCAACACGGACAACTGGTTCCCTCATCATTGTGACTGGAAGATGGCCCAAGGGCGCATCGCGTCGCCGGGGATGGATAGCCGGGAAATGCTTTTTTGGGAAGGCAGTTACGGTGTTGCTCACCGTCGCAGCCGCGCCTTCGTAACAGGTCCGTTTGAGGAATCAAGGCGCGGGATTCGGGTTCAACCTTTCGGCCGGCGCGCGCGCTGTTTCTGCCACTGTGCATCGGTCCATTGCAGCAGATCCTCGGCGCCGGAACTGCGCAAATGCGCGCCGCCATCCTGCACCACCATCTCGCCATTGATATAGCCGGCCTGGTCGGAAATCAGAAAGCTCGCCAGATCGGCAAGTTCGCCATGCTCGCCGGCGCGCCCGAGCGGATTGCGTTGCGCCCAGCTTTCATCGCGGCCCTCGGGACGGAGTTGACCCGAAGCGCCCGGCGTCGGGAACGCGCCGGGCGCGATCGCGACCGTGCGCACACCCTTGGGTCCCCACTCCACCGCAAGGCTTCGGGTCATCGCGAGCACGGCGGATTTCGCCATCGCCGACGGCACCGTGAAGGCGCGACCGGTGATCGTCGAGGTCGAGAGGATGCTCAGCACCACGCCTTTGTGCTTGCCGTCGATCCAGCGCCTGCCCGCGGCGAGCGTGCAATACATTGTACCGTGCAATGTCGGCGCCAGGATCGCATCCGCCGCCCGCGACGACAGATGTTCGGTCTGCGCGATGAAGGTCGCGGCGGCATTATTGACCAGCACGTCGATCGGCGCCTCGCGCCATATCTCTTCCATCATGGCATCGACCGCGGCACCGTCGCGGATATCGCAGCCGATCACGCCCACCTTGCCGCCGAGTTCGCTGCGCATCTTTGCTGCCGTCGCCTCCAGCAATTCGAGCCGGCGGCCGCAAATGATCAGCTCCGCGCCAAGCTCGACGAAGCGGTGCCCCATCGCAGCCCCGAGCCCCGAACCGCCGCCGGTGACCAATATCCGCTTTCCCGCCAGCAAGCCCTTTTCAAACATCGTTTGAATCCCCTTCGATCACCATAAGGCCCATGCGCCTGAATCGGATTGTAGCCCGGCTTCAAATCCGGCAAGAAGCTGCCAGCCTCTTATATTCTCGGCCCGAAAAATCAGGTGCGCCCATGAAAGCCATTCTCTGCTCGCAATATTGCCAACCCGACGACCTCGTGCTGGCCGACGTCCCCGATCCGGTGGCCGAACCGGGACAGGCCGTGATTGCCATCAAGGCCGCGGCGCTGAATTTCTTCGACATCCTGATGATCCAGGGCAAGTACCAGATCAAGCCGCCATTCCCGTTTTCGCCGGCCGCCGAGGTTGCCGGCGTGATCGAAAGCGTCGGTGCAGGGGTCACCGACCTGAAGGTCGGCGACCGCGTGGTGGCGTCCTGCGGCCATAACGGCGCGCGCGAAAAGATCGCGCTGCCCGCGAGCTCTATTGTGAAAATTCCCGACAATCTGGATTTCGATCGCGCCGCCGGCATCATCATCATCTACGGCACAGCGCTTCACGCGCTGGAAGACCGCGCCAGCCCGAAGCCCGGCGAGACGCTGGCCGTGCTGGGCGCTGCCGGCGGAACCGGACTTGCGGCCTGCGAACTCGGCAAGCTGATGGGCCTGAAGGTGATCGCCTGCGCGTCGTCGGACGAGAAACTCGAATTTGCCAAAGCGCATGGCGCCGAGCTCACGCTGAACTACAGCAAGGAAGACCTGAAGGAGGGCTTGCGCCGGCTCACCGGCGGCAAGGGCGTCGACATCATCTTCGATCCGGTCGGCGGCACTTACGCCGAAGCCGCATTGCGCTCGATCGCCTGGGAAGGTCGTTTCCTGGTGATCGGCTTCGCCGCGGGCGACATTCCGAAGATGCCGCTCAACCTCGCGCTGCTCAAGGGTTGCGATATCCGCGGCGTGTTCTGGGGCGCGTGGACCAGGGTCAATCCGGAGAAGAACCGCGCCAACCTGGAAAAGCTCGTGAAGTGGACCGCGGAAGGCAAGATCTCCTCGCATGTCGATCGCACGTTCCCGCTGGCGCAAACCGCCGAAGCGCTGAAGGTGCTCGCCGGCCGCCAGGCGATGGGCAAGGTGATCCTGCATCCCTGAGAGGCGATGCCCGGGTCATCCGTTGAATGGTCGTCCGCTTGAAGAAGCGCAAGCGGCCCGTGCGATGCGTGGGCCGAAGACCTGTGCCGCTGTGTGACGCATGTCTCCAATGTCATATCACCGAGATCATTTCCCGGTAACAATGCGTGTTCCTAAACCCCCTTATGCCGCTTCTTTGCCTCAATCAAACCAAAATATCTCCTCATTCGCACCGCCCGGCGCCGTTTTTTGAGCCCATTCCGTGTGCGACTTTAACCATCAGTAAAGGGGCTCCTGTACGTCGACAAGAGCAAGAAGCAAGGTGCAGGGGACGCCCGTAGTTGCGTTCAGTAGTGGGGAGCATCATCCAATGGCGGAGAATACCAGGCTGCCAACACAGCCAAGAGATCCGTTTGACCGGTTCGACGAAGCTATCAGCGATCCTCGGTTGTACGAAGCGGATCAGTCTCGATACGCGCAGCTACGAGAGCAGCTACGGTATGAGCCGGAACCTCAATATGAACCGGAACCTCAGTATGAGCAGCCTCAGTATAAGCAGCCTCAATACGAGCAGCCCTTTGCGCTGTCGTTTGAGCGGACGGATGTGCTGCCGGAGGAGCTTCCGCCGCACGAGCCGGTACCGCTTTTCCTCTCCAACTACGAAGAAGAGTCTCACCAGCAGCTTTCCGAATATGCTTTCGCGGGCGGCGACCGGCGGTTCGGCAGCGGTGGGCTGAAGAAGGCGCGCGCGGGGCGCATCGTAACCGGCGTCGTGGTGGTGTCGGCAATAGCGGCCGTTCTCGCACTGTTTTCCATCGACTCGACCCGTGCTGTCATCTTCAACGCCTCGCTCGGCGGTGGTGGTGGCGGCAGCGCGCCGCCGCCCGCTCAGCTCGCCGCGGCGATGCCGGAGCCTGCGCAGCCGCAGCGCATTGCCGCGCCGCCGCTCGCCGCCGAACCGTCCGGAGCAGAAGTTGCGGCTGCGCGCCGCACGCCGCCCAATGCGCTGGCATCGGCATCGCCGACGCGCGACGAAATCGCCGCCGCCTATCAGAGTGCGCTCAAGGGCAAAGTCGCGGTACCCGAGCCGGTGGCGCGCGAAGCCGCCCGTGAGGTCGCTGCGGTAACACCGACGACCCCGGTGGTCGCGGTCGCTCCGGTCGTTCGTGAGCCCGTTCCGGTGACGCGTGAAGCGGCTCCGGTTCGACGTATCGATCCGGACGAGCTTGCGGCGCTGCTAAAGCGGGCGAAGAGCCTGCTTGCGATCGGCGACATCACTTCCGCCCGACTGCTGCTCGAACGGGCCGCGGACGCCCAGGAGGCGGAAGCCGCCCTGATGCTGGCGGGAACGTATGATCCGCTGGTGCTGGGCAGCCAGGACTTGCGAAGCATCACGCCCGATCCGGCAGCGGCGCGGGTTTGGTATCAGAAGGCCGCCCAACTCGGTTCAGCAGACGCGAAGCGGCGGCTCGGTCAGCTGCAGAACTAGGCAATCAACTACTGAATTAGAGAAATACTCAAGACCAGCGCGAGAGGTATTTATGCGACATTTGTTCGGAATGGCATTGCTCGCCATGACGATGGCATGCAGCAACACGGCGGCCCGGGCGGCAGAGACGGAGTACGATCCGGCCAAGGTCAGCGAAAGCCTGAAGGCCATTTTTCAGTTCGGTTCGGTCGCCACCAAGCAGGCGCTGAACGCCAATACGGTCACACTGATCTCGGGGACGATCGGCGGCACCTATGTGCAATTCGGTGCCGACCTCGCTTCCGTGCTCGACGACGGAAACAAGTTACGCGTACTTCCGATCGTCGGGCGCGGCTCTGTGCAGAGCGTCGCCGACATCCTGTTCCTGCAGGGCGTCGACCTCGGCATCGTGCGAGCCGACACGCTCGACTATCTGGAGAAAAAAGGCTTCGCAAAGGACATCAAGAAGCAGTTCACCTATGTGACCAAGCTTTACAATGAAGAGATGTACGTCCTCGCCTCGAAATCGGTCACCAACATCAACCAGCTCAACGGCAAGAAGGTCAGTGTCGATCTTCCCAACGGCGGCACCTTCGTCACCGCGGCGATCGTGTTCGAGCGGCTCGGCATCAAGCCTAACTTCCTCTATCTCGAACAGCGCATCGCGATGGAGAAGATGAGGGCCGGCGAGATCGACGCGGTGATTGCGGTCGGCGGCAAACCCTACAAGTCGGTCGCAGGCTTCAAGGACGATCGTTTCCACCTCGTTCCGGTCGACTATTCGCGGCCGCTGCAGACCGACTATCTGCCCGCGACCCTTACGTCGAAGGACTATCCCAACCTGATTGCGGAAGGGGGGAAGGTCGATACCATCGCCGTGCCTGCGGTGCTCGCCGCCTACAACTGGGCCCCCAACACCGACCGCTATCGCAAGCTGGCTCTGTTCGTGGACGCGTTTTTCACGAAGTTCCCGACGTTCCAGAACCCGCCGTTCCACCCGAAGTGGAAGGAGGTCTCGCTGTCGGCGCCGTTGCCCGACTGGCAGCGTCTGCCGGTCGCCGATCAATGGCTCAAGAGCCATAACGTCGAGGCCGTGTCGCGCGCCAGGTTCGATGAATTCCTGAAACAGAGCCCTGCGACCGCGGCAAACGTCAAGTCGGACGCGGACAAGGAAACCCTGTTCAGGCAATTCCAGGCCTGGGAGGCCGAGCGAGGCACGAGGGCGCAGGCTCCCCAGCCGGCGCAGCGCTAGAGCGCCGGCTATTCCGTCACTCCAGCGGTGTCGATCCCGCGCTTCAGCGCCGCGCGGGCGGCATCGCGATGCTCCTGCGTGATGTGGCCCGCGACCATGCGGATGGCGGTGGCCAGGACGGCGGCATCGTCGGTAAACCCGAGCAACGGCAGCATGTCCGGCATGAAATCGAGCGGCAGAATGAAATAGGCGACGGCGCCAAGCAGCGCCGCCTGCACGTGACGCGGCGTCTCCCTGTCGAACGCACAATAATAGGCTGCGAGCAGGTCTTCGGCGAAGGGAAGCTGCGCCACCACCTGCTTGAACTTGATCCAGAAGCGCCGACGCACGCTTTCACGGTCCTGCGCCAGCCGGTCGGCCGGATCGAAACCTGCGGTGTGGTCGGACGATGCCATCGCGGCGCTCCCTCTGATCCGGCGCGGCAGATCGCCGCGGCCGATCGTATGATTCAAGAATTGGGGATGTCCGCCCCGCCCCGCAAGATCGCGGGCGCGCGAACTCAGGTGACGCCCAATTGCCTCGCGATCGCATTCATCGCCTTGGCCAGATCGATGTCGAGCCGGGTGACGCCGCCGGCGTCGTGGGTCGCCAGCACCACTTCCACCGTCTTGTAGACGTTCTTCCATTCCGGATGATGGTCGTTCTTTTCCGCCACCAGCGCGGCGCGGGACATGAATCCGAAGGCTTCGTTGAAATCCCTGAAGGTGAAGGTCCGCCCGATCGCCTCGCGTCCGGGCGTCTCGGACCAGCCGGGAAGTTCCGCCAGCGCCGATTTCCGTGCCTCCGCCGACAGCCGTTCCGCCATGATCGCCTCCCGTTTCAGATCGCTTCTACCCTAACACCGAAGGCCGCATCGGAGATCCCTCGCCCAAAATGGGCCGCAACGGGTGCCAATGGCGGTTTGCGGCGCCGGTAACCATGACGCAGATGTAACAATGGTTAGGCGGGAAATTTGCTAGGGTGCTCGTGTAAGTGTGCCCGGCGGCATGAAGTTGCACCTCCAACGATCATCCAGGGATTGATGACCGACGGCCCCCTTCTTTCGGAACAGCCGGCCCCACCTTCGCCCCGCTCAGCGAAACGACGGCTGACCTTCGTTACGCTGGCTGGCGTGCTGGCCATCGTCGGTGCGCTGGTGGCCGGCTATTACTTTGCCATGCGGCCCGTGACCCTGCGGATCGCCGTCGGCCCAGCCAACAGCGACGACCTCAAGGTCGTTCAGAACCTGACGCAGGCCTTCAACAACCAGCGAAACAGCGTGGTCCGGTTGCGCCCGGTGCAGACCGATGGCGCGGTGGCGAGCGCCAATCTGCTCGGCGAAGGCAAGGCCGATCTCGCCATCATCAGGGGCGACCTCGATGTGCCGAAGAATGCGCAGGCCGTGGCAACGCTGCGCAAGAACGTCGTGGTGCTGTGGGTGCCGCCTGCGGCCAAGACCAAGGGCAGGAAGGCCGCGCCCGCCGTCACGAAAATCGGCCAGCTCGCCGGGCGCCGCATCGGCGTCGTCGGTCGCACCCAAGCCAACGTCAATCTGCTCAAGGTGATCCTGCGGCAATACGGCGTCGATCCGGCGAAGGTCGAGATCGTCCAGTTCCCCGCCAACGAGGCTGCCGAGGCCATTCGCAACCAGAAGGCCGACGCCTATCTTGCCGCCGGCCCGGTCAACAGCAAGATCACGGCGGATGCAATCGCGGCCTCCGCGCGCGACGGCGGCACGCCGAAATTCCTCGCGATCGATTCGGCCGAGGCTATTGCGCAGAACCATCCCGCCTATGAGGCCTCCGAGATCCCGGCCGGGACGTTTGGCAGCGCGCCAAGCCGGCCCGAGGAAGAGGTCAAGACCATCAGCTTCTCGCACCACATCGTGGCGCGCAGGGGCGTTGCGGAATCGACCGTCGCCATCTTTACACGGCAGTTGTTTGCAATCCGCCAGACGCTGAAGAACGAATTTCCGCTGGCCGCCAAGATCGAGACGCCCGATACCGACAAAGACGCCACGATCCCCGTTCATCCCGGCGCCGCCGCCTTTGTCGACGGCGAGGAAAAAACCTTCCTCGACCGCTACAGCGATTACATCTGGTGGGCATTAATGGCGCTGTCGGCGATGGGCTCCGCCGGCGCCTGGTTCGCCGGCTATCTCAAGAAGGATGAGCGCAACGTCAACACCTCGCAGCGCGACCGGCTGCTCGACATGCTCGCCACCGCGCGTCAATGCGATTCGATGGAAGAGCTCGACCAGATGCAGTCGGAAGCGGACGCTATTCTGCGCCACACGCTGCTATGCTACGAGCACGGGACGATCGAGGAAGGCACGTTGACTGCGTTCAACATCGCGATCGAGCAGTTCCACAACGCGGTGGCCGACCGCAAGGCGCTGTTGATGAGCATGCCGCAAAACCTGCAGCGGGCGAGCGCGCAATTCCGCGCGGCCAGCAACGCCTGATCTGCAATTCCGGTAATCGAACCGTCATCAATTCTTTCTACGTCTGTCGCCGCTATTATTGCATTCTGGCGCCGGACCCAAGGAGGCTTGCATGACGTTCAGGGTTTCTCGCGGATTTTCCCGGCGTCGTTTTCTCTCCACCGCTGGCGCAGGCGCCATCAGCGCGCTCGCAATGCCTTATCTCAGCCGCGCCGCCGACCGGCCGGTCGTGACATGCGGCGTGCAATCCGGCGACGTCGGCACTGACGGCGGCGTGGTGTGGGCGCGCGCCGACCGTCCGTCGCAAATGCTGGTCGAAGTCGCCACGACGGAGTCCTTTGCCAACGCGCGGACGCTGCCGCCGATCGCGGCGCTGCCCGAAAGCGACTTCACCGCGAAAATGCTGCTGGAAAACCTGCCTGCCGGGCAGGAGATCCTCTACCGTGTCCGGTTTCGCGACCTCGCGCACATCGGCATCGAAAGCGAGCCGGTGGTCGGGCGGTTCCGCACCGCCCCTGGCGATCGCCGCGACGTCAATTTCGTCTGGGGCGGCGACGTTGCCGGACAGGGCTGGGGCATCAACCCTGACGATGGCGGCATGTTCGCCTTCGCCACCATGCGCAAGCATCGCCCGGATTTCCTGCTGCACTCCGGCGACACCGTCTATGCCGACGGACCGATCAAGAGCGAGGTGACGCTGCCCGACGGCAAGGTCTGGAAGAATGTGACCACCCCGGAAAAGTCAAAGGTCGCCGAAACGCTCGACGAATTCCGCGCCGCGCACAAGTACAATTTCATGGACGAGCATCTGCGCGCGTTCAACGCCGAAGTGCCGGTCTTCGTGCAATGGGACGACCACGAGGTCGTCAACAACTGGTCGCTGTCGAAGGAATTGCCTGCGGCCTACAAGGAACGCAACATCACCGCGCTCGCGGCCCGTTCGGCACGCGCGTTCCACGAAATGTATCCGATGCGCGAGAGCATCACGGAGCCGGGGCGGGTCTATCGCGCGCTGAATTACGGTCCGCATCTCGACGTGTTCATGCTGGATGAACGCAGCTATCGCGGCGCCAACGGCCCGAACCAGGAGACGGCCTACGGGCCGGAAAGCTATTTTCTCGGACCTGCGCAACTCGCCTGGCTGAAACGGGGGCTATTGAATTCGCGCGCCACCTGGAAAGTGATCGCATCCGACATGCCGCTCAGCATCATCGTCTATGACGATGCTCGCAACAAGAAGGGCTCGGAGGCCGTTGCGCAGAACGACGGGCCGCCGCGCGGCCGCGAACTGGAGATCGCCGACCTCCTGCGCTTCATCAAGACGTCAGGCGTCGTCAACACCGTGTGGCTGACGGCGGACGTGCACTACGCCGCCGCGCACTACTACAACCCCGACAAGGCGCAGTTTGGGGAGTTCGACCCGTTCTGGGAGTTCGTCGCCGGGCCGCTGCACGCCGGCACGTTCGGACCGAACGACCTCGACAACACCTTCGGACCGGAAGTGAAGTTCATCAAGGCGCCGGGGCCCGGCAATCAAAACCTGCCGCCATCGGCCGGAATGCAGTTCTTCGGCCACGTCAGGATCGACGGCAAGACCGGCCAGCTGACCGTGACCCTGCGCGATCGCGCCGATGTCGCGCTATGGTCGACGACGCTCGATCCCAAACCCGTATAGTCGCTGCGCAGGCCGCGACCGCTCAAGGCCTGATGCCGCAATTCTTCAAGAGCGCCTGCAGTGCATCGGTCGAATAGGGCTTGGGTAGCCGCGGCTTCGCCGCGAATGCGACCGGGAGCCGGGCGTCGGCGCCATAGCCGGTGACAAAGGCAAATGGAATCTTGAGTGCCTCCAGCCGTTCGGCCACGGCAAAACTCTTCTCGCGGATGAGGCTGACATCGAGCAGCGCGAATTCCGGCGGCCGGTCGGCGATCATATCGAGCGCTTTGGCCACGTTCGCAGCGGCCCGCACCGTCTTCACGCCAAACCCCAAGATCGTGTCTTCGAAATCGAGCGCGATGATTGGATCGTCCTCGACGATCAAGACATCGTTGGGCAAGCCGTCATTAGGCGAGCCGTCGCTGCGGCCGGGTTCCATGCTCTCGCCAGTTCAGGTTTGAAATTTTGATCGGAGACCGGGCCGAAGCCCCGGCAATTGTGCACCCGGCTGACGCCTGAAAGCGCATCCGCCGACCCCGGAACTGAAACCACCATATCGCCGTTCCGTCGTCTGTCCACTTGTGAACATATCGACGGCCTCAGATTGATTATTGTACCCGAGTTGGGGGACCGGGCCAGTGCAATGAGGCCGTCAAAGCCCATTTGACGAGGTTTTGCGAGGATTTGCCCCGACCCCGACAAGGGCAATTGAGCGGCTCCATACCCAAAATCAGCTAACCAAATGCCAAACAAACCATTGTTTTTTGGCGTTTTCTGAATATATTGCGCCGCAACGCGTAAGGTATTGCCCGGTCTTTTTGGCCGGGCTTCCTTTTTGGGGGGAAAGCGCCCCCGGAGCATGATCCGGAAAAGCGGGTACCGGTTTTCCCTCGGGATAAACGCGGTGCGCGTTTGCCCGGAGATCATGCTCAAACAAAATAGATGGAGCGGGATGACAATTCGAAGAAGCGTCATCACGCGCCGGTATTCCAGGTTTTAGAAGCGCGATCCGGAAAAGTGGGTCCCGGTTTTCCGGTGAGATCGCGCATCCACCATGCACGACCAGAAGAAGAGCCATGAACCTTCGTAACGTCGCCATCATCGCCCACGTCGACCACGGCAAGACCACCCTCGTCGACCGCCTGCTGCAGCAATCCGGCACCTATCGCGAAAACCAGAAGGTGACCGAGCGCGCGATGGACTCCAACGACCTGGAGCGCGAGCGCGGCATCACCATTCTGGCCAAGGCGGCCTCGGTGCAGTGGAAGGACACCCGCATCAACATCGTCGACACCCCCGGCCACGCCGATTTCGGCGGCGAGGTCGAGCGCATCCTGAACATGGTGGATGGCGCGCTGGTGCTGGTCGACGCGGCCGAAGGTCCGCTGCCGCAGACCAAGTTCGTGGTCTCCAAGGCGCTCAAGGTCGGACTGAAGCCGATCGTCGTCATCAACAAGGTCGACCGCCCCGACGCGCGCCCGACCGAAGTCATCAACGAAGTGTTCGACCTGTTCGCAGCACTCGATGCCAGCGAGGAGCAGCTCGATTTCCCAATTCTGTACGGATCGGCGAAGCAGGGCTGGATGGCCGACAGCCCGGACGGCTCCCAGGATGCCGGCATGCAGCCGCTGTTCGACCTGATCGTGCGCCACGTCGCGCCGCCGACCGTCGAGGAAGGCCCGTTCCGGATGATCGGCACCATCCTCGAAGCCAACCCCTATCTCGGCCGCATCATCACCGGCCGCATCAGTTCGGGCTCGATCAAGCCGAACCAGGCCGTGAAGGTGCTCGGCGCCGACGGCAAGACCATCGAGCAGGGACGTATCACAAAAATCCTCGCCTTCCGCGGCATCGAGCGCACCCCGCTCGAGGAAGCCGACGCCGGCGACATCGTTGCGATTGCGGGCCTCACCAAGGGCACCGTCGCCGATACCTTCTGCGATCCGTCGGTTGAAACGCCGCTGGTGGCGCAGCCGATCGATCCGCCGACGGTATCGATGTCGTTCATCGTCAACAACTCGCCGCTCGCCGGCACCGAGGGCGACAAGGTGACCTCTCGCATGATCCGCGACCGCCTGCTGCGCGAGGCCGAAGGCAATGTCGCGCTGCGCGTGGTCGAGGCGACGGACAAGGATGCCATGGAAGTATCGGGCCGCGGCGAATTGCAGCTCGCGATCCTGATCGAGACCATGCGCCGCGAAGGCTTTGAGCTTTCGGTGTCGCGTCCGCGCGTCGTGCTGCAGAAGGACGAGGCGACCGGCCAGTGGCAGGAACCGATCGAAGAAGTCGTGATCGACGTCGACGAGGAGCACTCCGGCGTCGTCGTGCAGAAGATGAGCGAGCGCAAGGCCGAGATGATCGAGATGCGTCCCTCCGGCGGCAACCGGCTCCGCCTGGTGTTCTACGCGCCGACCCGCGGCCTGATTGGCTATCAGGGTGAATTGCTGACCGACACCCGCGGCACTGCGATCATGAACCGCCTGTTCCACGGCTACGCGAACTACAAGGGTGACATCCAGGGCCGCCGCAACGGTGTGCTGATCTCCAACGACCAGGGCGAAGCAGTGGCTTACGCGATGTTCAAGCTGGAAGACCGCGGCCCGATGATGATCGAGCCGGGCTGGAAGGTCTACAAGGGCATGATCGTCGGCGAGCACACCCGCGACAACGACCTCGAGATCAACGTGCTCAAGGGCAAGCAGCTCACCAACATCCGCACCACGTCGAAGGACGAAGCGGTGCGCCTGACGCCGCCGATCCGGATGACCCTGGAGAAGGCGCTGGCCTATATCGAGGACGACGAACTGGTCGAAGTGACCCCGAAGTCGATCCGCCTGCGCAAGAAGTTTTTGGACGCCAACGACCGCAAGCGCGCGGAAAAGGCCAAGGAAGCGGTGGCGTAAGCACCCTCCCGTCATGCCCCGCGAAGGCGGGGCATCCAGTAATCACTAGCGCCTGAGATAGAACCGAGGGGCCGCGGCGTACTGGATCATCCGCTTTCGCGGATGATGACAGCTATGCATGCCGCGGCTTTAGACGCGACCACGAACATGCTAGAGGCAAGGGCATGTCGTCCCTCCCCTCCTCAGTCGATGTCGCCATCATCGGTGCCGGTGCAGCCGGCCTCGGCGCCGCGAATGCGCTGAAGAATTCCGGTCTTTCCGTCCTCGTGCTGGAAGCGCGCGACCGCGTCGGCGGCCGGGCGCACACCATCATGGCCTCGCCCGACGTCACCTTCGACGTCGGCTGCGGCTGGCTGCATTCCGCGGACCAGAACTCCTTCGTCAAAATTGCCGAGCAACTAAATTTCGAAATCAACAAGTCGCTGCCGCCCTGGCGCGAGCGCGCCTATGGCAAGGCGTTTCCGCAAGACGACCGCGATGACTACATGCGCGCTCTCGATGCGTTCTATGATCGCGCCGAGAAGGCTGCGATCGAAGCCGAGCAGAGCGGCCGCGACGTTCCCGCCAGCCTGTTCCTCGAACCCGGCAACCGCTGGAACCCAATGATCGATGCGATCTCGACCTACGTCAACGGCTGCGAACTCGACCAGGTTTCGATTCTCGACATGGACGCCTACGAGGATACCGACATCAACTGGCGTATCCGCCGCGGCTATGGCGCGCTGATTGCCGCCTATGGCGCGACATGCCCGCTCGCGCTCAATTGCGTGGTGACGCTGATCGATCATTCGGCAAAGCGCGTCCGCATCGAGACCTCTCAGGGCACGCTGATGGCCGACAAGGTCGTCGTCACCGTGCCGACCAATTTGATCGCCGACGAATCCATCCGCTTTCACCCGCCCTTGCCGGCAAAGGTCGACGCCGCGCGCGGCCTGCCGCTCGGCCTCGCCGACAAGGTGACGCTCGCGCTGGACGAGCCGGAGGCGCTGCCGAAAGAGGGCAATCTGCGCGCCGCCACCATGCGCACCGCAATGGGCACCTATCATCTGCGCCCGTTCGGCCAACCCTGCATCGAAGGTTTTTTCGGCGGTCGTTTTGCGCAATCGCTGGAAGACGCCGGCCCCGGCGCGCTCGCGGCGGAGAGCATCAACGAGATCGTCTCGATCCTCGGCAACGATTTTCGCCGCAAGCTGAAGCCGCTTGCGGAATCGCGCTGGGCCCATGACCCCTTCGCGCGCGGTTCGTATTCGCACGCGCTGCCGGGCCATGCGGGGGATCGGGCGGTGCTGGCAGTTCCCGTCGACGCACGATTGTTCTTCGCGGGAGAGGCGACCTCGCCGGAGTTTTTCTCGACCGCGCATGGGGCACGGGACAGTGGGGAGAGGGCGGCGGAGGAAGTGATGGCGACGCTCGCGGGCCAATAAATCGGACTGGTCGGGTCGCCAAGGGGCACCTAGACACAAAACCTCGAAAACAACCCCATGCAAAGTAGAAATAGGGCAGGCTCGTGGTTCTCAGACCGGCTGGCGTTCGGAGCACGTAGATGGTCTTCGCCACTGCCAAGGCCAATTTCATCCTGCTCAAGTTACGCCTCACCGGTGAACAACGTTCCAATTGAACGTTGCTCAGCTCTAGCGGACAAACTATCCTGCTGTCTCAGCAGATCCTGTTGAGATAGGTGCAGGCTCCCAATGAACCCTCACAAAGATGGCTGGTCGTTGTCAGAGATCGGCTTCACAGACTGGCGACGCGTCGTCGATCTGCGGCTTGAAGAGGTCTATGCGATAACCATCGAAGATGCCGGGGTAGACGACGAGTTCTTGAAATCCCATTGGAAGGAAAAAGAGCCACCATTTGAGTTTGTACGATGGTTTGGCGAAAAGCACGATCTGGAGCCAAGAAAGCCAGTTTGGCTGTATCCAGATCAAGTGGTGGCCCCGCATCAGTACTGACGAAATGGCTGACGGCGAACGCAACAAGGATTGGACGGTCGAGGAACTCGATCTGATCGTTGCTGACTATTACTCGATGCTGAGCGCCGAAATACGGCGGCTATCCTACGATAAGACCCAGCATCGGAAGGCTCTCATGGCTCAGATCGATCGCAGCAACAGCTCGATCGAATTCAAGCATCATAACATTTCAGCGGTGTTACAGCAGCTCGATTTGCCCTGGATCAACGGATACAAGCCGAGGGTACATTTTCAGAAGTCGATCGTGAACGCGATAGAGCGATATATCCTGAAACACCCGACTGCCCAGCATCCGGAAGCCTTGACTAGGGCTTTCACTGAACGACCTCCGCTTTTCATAGAACCTCCTCCTCTGCTTGAGCAAAAGAAGGAACGGCCGGAGATCGTTCAACGACTCGTGCGGAAGTTCAATCCTGCCGAACGCGATTTCATCAATCGCAGGCTCGGGTATGACGGCGAAGAAATGATCTTCAATTTTGAGCAGCAGCGTCTGCGGCAGGCGGACAGACCTGACCTTGCAAGAAAGGTCCGCTGGATATCTAAAGAGGAAGGTGATGGTGCCGGCTACGATATTTTGTCTTTCGATCAAAAAGGCCGTGAACGGTTTCTTGAGGTAAAGACAACCGTCGGCTCGCAGACTGCTCCATTCTATCTGACGAGGAACGAGCTATCGTTTTCAAAGGAAAGGCCGACGGAATTTCGGATTTGCCGACTGTACGATTTTTCAAAGATTCCCCGAATGTTCGAGCTTGCGCCTCCGCTGGACAAATTCATTCATCTTGAGCCCCTGTCATTTGAAGCATCTTTCAAGTGAAGCCGTAATCCTACTCCATCACCCGCGCTCTCATGCTCGCATCCGGCGCGAAACACTCCTCATACTTCCCGAAAATCCGGTACCGGTTTCGCGCGACCAGCATATAGACGCCATCGCGCATTGGCTTCGGCACGGCGAACAACGCGCGTGTCCATCGCCAGCCGGGCAGCGAGCTCAGCACCGTCAGGGCAGCATCGGATTTGAACCAGGCCACGTCGCCATGCACAACGGCGTTGGTGTCGGGATCGTTGGGATCGATACCAAAAGCCTGCGCCAGCCGCGTGCCATAGGGTGACTGGATCGCGGTGAAGCGGAATCTTCGCTCCACGTCGCGGGTAGCGACGAAGCGGACCCAGCGCGAGCAGAAGACGCAGACGCCGTCATAGAGGATCACGTCATCGTCGGGCCATTGAGTCACGGGTTTTGGGGTCATAGGCTTGGGGTCATCGGTTCGGTGTCATCGGTTGTCCAGGGTCAGCAGCGCCACCAGCATCAGGACGACGGCGGGGCCGGTCTTCACCAGCGCGCCTAACGGCTCGATCCAGAGGTCCGGCGTCAGGATCGCCGCGCCGATCATATAGCCGAGCGAGGCGACAATGCCCGCGATCAGACCGAATGCCGCGGTGCGGCGGAACGCAATCAGCATGCCGATGCCCATATCCATCAGGCTGGTGCCGATGGTGATGGGGGCAACCAGCGCCGGCGGAAAGCCGTGGCTGCTCAGGATTCCCGCCGCAGCGTCATAGGAAATCACCAGCGCAATGAAGCCCGAGACCACCCAGAACAGCACGAGGCTTGCGATCATCAGGGCCTTGATCGGGAACAGCCGGGCAAACCATTTGTCCTGAATGGTCACCGGGCGTTTTCCAGCGGTCTGTTCGATGCGCTTCGGCACGATGCCGGTGGCGGCGATCCAGTCGGCGGGGTCGCCGCTGACGCCGCGGCGCAGTTCCGCGATCGCGGTGGTCCGCATCGGCGGCATCCAGCCGAACTGGTTTGCGAGATCGCCGAGCCTGGCGCCGAGATCGAGCAGGAACGCCGGCATCACGATGCGCCACCATCTGCCGGTGCCGAACACCTCGCGGAATTGATCGATCACGTCACCGAGCGTGACCGGCTGCTCCTGCATCAGGTCCCATGTTACGGCGTTCGCCTCGCTCGGAGCGCGCGCGGCAAGCCAGGCGATGGTCGCGGCAATGTCCTCCATGGCGATCGGCTGGAATGGCGCGGCCCGCTCGGCGGCGGGAAGATCGAACGGATACGCCGCGAGCGAGCGCACCATAGCGCTGCCGCCATAGGCCGCAAGCGCCACCACGAAGCCCGGCCGCAGGATCGTGAACGCGACGCCGGATTCCGCAATCAGCCGCTCGGCCTCGCGCTTGGTGGTGCTGAAAGCAGTTCGGTCGGTCTCGGTCGTGCCGGGAATCGAGATATGCACCAGCCGGATCGCACGGTCGCTGTCGCGGATCGCCTGCAACAGCCGCGCGACGAAATCGCAATGCACGGCGGCAGTGTCGCTGCCGGGACCGTCCTGCAGCACGCCAAGGCAATTGACGACGACATCGATGCGGTGATCGCGCAGCAGCCGCGCCAGCGTGGCCGCTTCCATCGACATGACAGGCAGTTCAAGATCGAGCGCGCCGCCTTTCTGCGAGGCGGACAGTTTGCGGGCGACACCCACTACGGGAAATCCCCGCCCGCGCAGATCATCGGTGACGAACCGGCCGATCAGGCCGGAGGCGCCGAGCACGAGGATTTTTCGGATGCCGGCGTTCATGCTTGCCTAAAGCGGTTTGGCGATCATCAGCCAGAGAATAGCCATGACAGAGCCAAAACCGGGAATCCCAAACAGAAACCAGCGGTGGAAAAGTGCGAAATAGCGTGGCGGCAACTCCAGGTTATGTTCAGCCGCCTTGCGTGCGAGATCTCGCATTTCGATCTGCATGACGATCACCGGCACCCAGAACAGCCCGGCGACCGCATAGAGCCCAAGCGAGGTCATCAGCCAGCGCTCGCTCCACATGGTGGAGGACAGCCACATCAGCACGCCGCCACTCACCGGCTGCAGCAGCACCGCCGTCAGTGTGAACAGCATGTCGGCGATCACGACGGTTTCAGCCGTGCGCGCGATGAAGGCCGCGTCCCGGCTGCGATGGGCCATCAGCATGAAGAACGCGATGCCGGCACCGGTGCCGAGAATGACGATCGCGCCCACCACATGCAGATATTTGACGAGGAAATACAGCGTCATCGCTTCTTCGCCGTGGTTGCCGGTCGCGCCTTCAAGGCACGATCGAGTTCGCTTCCGGCGAGTTTTACCCCGCCCTCGGTTTCCACCAGCCAGTGCCCCTCGCTGCCATGGGCCGACAGCACGTGAAAATCGGCCTTGCCGCCGGCGCCACGAAACGCGTCGATCAGTTGGCGCGACAGCGCCGGCGAGAAGTAGCTGTCATTGGCAGCCACCAGCCAGGTCACCTTGACGCGCGCGGCCCGGCCGAACTCGCCCGCCGCGGCCGTCAGTGTATGCGGCGCGCAGACCCGGCCCGGAAAATCATTAGCATGCCCGCCGCGGCCCGGCGCGAACGCGATGATGGCGGCAATGTTCTTCGGATCTTCGCTGGCCAACGCCAGCGCGCCCCAGGCGCCGGCCGAATGGCCGATCACGACCATGCCCTCGGGGCGGATGAAGGATTGCTTCTGCAGAAGGCCAACCGCGGCGGCGATCTCATCGGCCGTGACGCGGCCGGATTTGGCGTAATCAGCCTCGTCGCAGCCGCCCTGATCTTCGAGATATTTTCCGCCCGTCGCGCCATGGCCCGGACGCTCGGGCACCAGCACGGCAAAGCCGCGCGCGACCAGCCAGGCGGCGAGCGCGCGGTATTCGGGCTGCGGCATCTGCGCCCGCCGCAACACGTTTTGGGTGGAGGCGTGCGCGATCACGGCGAGCGGAAATGGTCCCTCGCCGGGCGGCCTGAACAGCACCGCATGCGCTGCGGTTGCGGGATCGGGAGAAGGTACCAGCCATTGCTGCAGCCGGTGCGGTTCGCCCTCCGCGCCCTGTGCGCCAAGGGCAGGCTGCGCGGATGCGGCCTTCACACCGAGCGCGGCCACGAGAACCAGCGCAAAAAGCAGGTTTGGCGGATGCATGAACGGGCCTGACACAGCCGAGGGCGGGCGAATTTGCGAAGTCACCAACAGAATACCGCCGGCGAATCAAATCCAGCCCATTTTTCCGTGAACGGTATTCGCGGAGACGTTTCCGCAGGTAGTTCTGACAACCATTTCGCCCGGCATTTATCGGCAAATACCGTTAAGGACAGGGCCGTTGTCCTCTTTCGATACACAAGAAGATAAAACTGATGCAGAAAATCCACAGGTTAACCGATAATTAACGATGGACCTTGAAGACGGCCCGCCGACTTGCTTTGATCAGGTCATGAGCACAACCCTGATCGAGGTCCGACCGGCCAAGGCTGCAGACGCAGCCGCGGTGGCGTCTACCCATGATGAAGCCTGGCGTTCCGCCTATCAGGGCATCATTCCCGGCGCCGAGCTCGAAAAACTCATCAACCGTCGCGGCCCGCAATGGTGGGACAGCGCGATCCGCAAAGGCAGCCGCGTCAGCGTGCTGGTATTCGGCGACAAGGTCGCGGGCTACGCCAATTACGGCCGCAACCGCGCCCGCAGCCTGCATTTCGAAGGCGAGATCTACGAGCTCTATCTGCGGCCGGAATTCCAGGGCCTCGGCTTCGGCCGCCGTCTCTTCACCGCTGCCCGGCGCGATCTGATGCAGAGCGGGCTGAAGAGCATGGTGATCTGGGCGCTGTCTGACAACGACCCGGCGACGGAATTCTACCGTGCGCTCGGCGGCCGGATGGTGGCCCGCTCCTCGGAGAAGTTCGGGCCGAAGTCGCTCGATAAGGTCGCTTTCGCCTGGACCAACTGAGTCTGTTCTATTTCTTTGAATTTGAGCATCGCCTCCGCGCAAACGCTTGTGTTTATCGCGACGAAAGGCGTGCCGACTTTTCCCGATCAGGCTGTATTTGAGGCTTCCCCCTGCTGCACTGCAGGGCTAAACCGACGCCAACACGCGCCCGTTCCGGGCGCTTCCCTCAACGCCAAGCGGAGCCCTTTATGCGCATTGACGCCATTCCGATCGGAGTAAATCCGCCACACGACGTCAACGTCATCGTCGAGGTGCCGGTTGGCGGCGAGCCGATCAAATATGAAATGGACAAGGAAGCCGGCACCCTGGTGGTCGACCGCTTCCTCTATACGGCGATGCGCTACCCCGGCAATTACGGCTTCATCCCGCACACGCTGTCGGGCGACGGCGACCCCTGCGACGTGCTGGTCGCCAATACCCGCGCGATCGTGCCGGGCGCCGTGATGAGCGTGCGCCCCGTGGGCGTGTTGCTGATGGAAGACGAGGCCGGCGGCGACGAGAAGATCATCGCAGTGCCGTCTTCCAAGCTGACCCAGCGCTACGACAAGGTCAGGACTTACAGCGACCTTCCCGACATCACGCTGCAGCAGATCCAGCACTTCTTCGAGCACTACAAGGATCTCGAGAAGGGCAAATGGGTGAAGGTGCTGCGCTGGGGCGGCGCCGAGGACGCCCACCGGCTGATCCTGGAAGGCATCGAACGGGCGAGCAAGAAGTAGAACGAATAGCCATTTTTGCAGTCGTGGCCGGGGCAAAAGCGCGAAGCGCGTCTTCGCGCTAGATGTCCCGGCCATCCACGTCTTCGGCGCCGCTATACTGCTAAGACGTGGATGCCCGGCACAAGGCCGGGCATGACGAAATGGTGGGGCTGATCATGCGCCGGGTCATAAGGATCGTCCGCAACATCCTGCTGTTCGCGATCACTGTCATCATCATCCTCGCCGGCGTACTCGCATTCAACACCCTCACCCACGGGTCGCGGCAGCTTCAGGTGGCGGCCGTGCCGCGCGCCGAGGTCGACGCACAGGCGGCGGCCAGGCGCCTGTCCGAAGCGATCCGATTCCGGACCATCTCCAGCTACGAAAAGCCCGACCAGCACGCCGAAGCACTCCGCGGCATGCGCGCGCATATCGAAAAGAGCTTCCCGGCATTTCATGCCGCAGCCAAACGCGAAATCGTCGGTCGCTACAGCCTGCTCTACACATGGGCGGGCTCCGATCCGAGGGCGCAGCCGATCGCATTCCTCGCGCATCAGGATGTCGTGCCGGTGGCGCCGGGCACCGAGAAGGATTGGCAACAGCCGCCCTTTGACGGCGTGATCGCCGACGGCTTCATCTGGGGCCGCGGCTCCTGGGACGACAAGGGCAACCTCTATTCGATGCTTGAGGCTGCCGAAGCCATGGTCAAGGCCGGTTTCCGCCCCAAACGCACGATCTATTTTGCGTTCGGCCATGACGAAGAGACCGCGGGTATCGCCGGCGCCAAATCGATCGCGGCGCTACTCGCCTCGCGCGGCATCCGCCTCGACTTCGTGCTCGACGAGGGCCTGCTAATCACCGAAGGCATCGTGAAGGGCCTCGACAAGCCGGCCGCGCTGATCGGCGTCGCCGAAAAGGGCTATGCCACGCTGGTGCTGAACGCGCAGGCGACGCCCGGCCATTCGTCGATGCCACCGCGCGATACAGCGATCGGCATGATGAGTGCGGCGCTAGCGCGGCTGGAAGATCACCGCCTGCCGATGCAGATCCGCAGCACGGTCGCGGAGATGTTCGACACGCTCGCGCCCGAAATGTCCGGCTTCAACCGCGTGGTGCTGTCGAACCTCTGGCTGTTCAGGCCATTGTTGCTGCGCGAGTTCGAAAAGAGCGGGCCGACGGAAGCGACGGTGCGTACCACCACCGCGCTGACGATCTTCAACGCCGGCGACAAGGATAACGTTTTGCCCGGCAATGCAGAAGCCACCGTCAACTTCCGCCTGATCCCTGGCGACACGCAGGGAAGCGTGATCGAGCACGTGCGCAGCACGATCGCCAATGACCGTATTTCCATCAAACCGTTTGCCGGCAACACCGACCCGCCGCCGGTGACGGCAACCTCAAGCCCGTCGTTCCAGATGCTCAACCGGACCATCCGGGAAATCTATCCGGACGTGATCGTCGCGCCCGGCCTGATGGTCGCCGCCACCGACTCGCGCCACTACACCGGCATTACGGACAAGATTTTCCGCTTCTCGCCGGTGCGTGCCAATTCGGAAGACCTGAAGCGCTTCCACGGCACCAACGAGCGCCTTCCCGTCGAGGGCTATGCCGACATGATCCGGTTTTATCGGCGGCTGATCGAGAATGCGGCGGGGTGACGACGTAGTCGTCATTCCGGGATGGTGCGCTAGCACCAGACCCGGAATCTCGAGATTCCGGGTTCGATGCTGACGCATCGCCCCGGAATGACCCCCAACTCACACACCCGGCTTCGGCAGCCCGTGAATCCCACACGCCGCGCGCAGCGTATTCACCAGCAGGCACGCCACCGTCATCTGCCCGACACCGCCGGGCACCGGCGTGATGGCGCCTGCGACCTCGGCGACTTCCTTGAACGCGACGTCGCCGACGAGGCGGGTCTTGCCGTCGGGCAATGGCGTGCGGTTGATACCGACATCGATCACGGTGGCACCGGGCTTGATCCAGCCGGCGCGCACCATCTCTGGTCGGCCTACGGCAGCGTAGACCAGGTCGGCACGGGCGCAGAGTTGCGGCAGATCCTTTGAGCGCGAATGCGCAATCGTCACCGTGGCATTTTCATTGAGCAGCAATTGCACCAGGGGGCGGCCGACCAGGTTGGAGCGGCCGATCACGACGGCATTCATGCCTTCCAGCGAGGCATGCACGCTCTTGGTCAGGATGATGCAGCCGAGCGGCGTGCATGGCGACAGCGCGGCAAAGCCGCCCGCCAGCCAGCCGGCATTGTTGGGATGCAAGCCGTCGACATCCTTGGCGGGATCGATCGCGTTGATGACCGTTTCGGTATGGATCGACTTCGGCAGCGGCAATTGCACGAGAATGCCGTGCACGGCCGGATCGCCGTTGAGCTTTGCGATCAGCGCCAGCAGATCGGCCTGCGCCACATCGGCGGGCAGTTTGTGTTCGAACGAGGCCATGCCGGCGGCCTGGGTCTGCGTGTGCTTGCTGCGGACATAGACCTCGCTGGCGGGATCGTTGCCGACCAGCACCACGGCAAGGCCCGGCGTGAGCTGATGCTCGCGTTTGACCCAGGCGACCTCGTCGGCGACACGGGCGCGAAGCTCTGCCGCAATGATCTTTCCGTCGATAATGCGTGCCGTCATCTCAATCCTTCGTCTTTTCAACCTTTGCAGCTGCCGCCTTCCGAAGCGTTTCGCCGAGAACCCTGGGATCGCCGTCGACGGCGACCTGCTTGAGGCGCGAGGTCGTGCCCGAAAGGATCTTCACCCTCGCCTTCGGCACGCCGAGCACTTTTGCCAGCAGCTCGGTCACCGCACGGTTGGCCTCGCCACCATCGGCGATGGCGCGGACACGAACCTTCACCACCGAACGGCCGTTGGCGAGCGTCTCGATCCCATCGATGTCGTCACGACCGCCTCGCGGCGTCACCCGCAGCGCGACGCTGATGCCCTCGGTGGAATAGCGCCAAGGATCCATCGAGCATCCATCAGCTATCGGCGTCCGCGATCAGACGACGTTGGGGTAGATGTAGTAGGCGATCACCCGCTGAATGAACAAGATGATCAGGATCAGGATGATCGGCGAGATGTCGAGGCCGCCCAGGTTGGGCATGAACCTGCGGATCGGTGCCAGCGCCGGCTCGGTAATCCGGTACAGGAACTCGGCCACCGCTGCGACGAAGCCGTTGCGCGTGTTTACGACATTGAAGGCGATCAGCCAGGACAGGATGGCCGAAGCGATCAAAAGCCAGACATAGAGGTCAAGGACGATGATGACGATATCGAGGAGAGCGCGCATGTGGAGGGGGCTCGTGAGGAGGGGTATCAGCTAGATATCGGTTCATCCCCCCGCAAACAAGGGAAGTTCCCGGCAAAATCACGCCAAAATCGACCGTTTCAGATTTCTTGCACCGTTCTTGACTTGGCCTTGGGCCGGATTGTAAATGGCGCCGATTGTCGATCGCTTCGGGTCACTTCGAGGCGGTCGCGACGGGGCCATAGCTCAGCTGGGAGAGCGCGTCGTTCGCAATGACGAGGTCGGCGGTTCGATCCCGCCTGGCTCCACCAGCCTTCGCAGGCTGCGCCTGCTTCGGCTAGGCAAGCCCTCTCGTAGCGAAGGCTGCCTCGCCATAGCCCGAAGGGCGACGGCGGGCCTAGCATTACAGTTGCGTTCTTGGAAGGTTTCTGAATCCATGGGCAACCATGATTCGGAGATCGTGGACGCGGGCAGCGTCGATTGAGGAGACGCTTGCGTTGTGGGCGGCGTCGCTTCGAGAGATCAAGAAGCTGATACGTCCG
>NZ_PYCN01000218.1 GCF_003062295.1 Bradyrhizobium algeriense
CCTGACCTGCAGAGCCTGCATCTCCAGGTGCTGGACACCAGCATCGGCACCATCAGCCCGTGCCGGGTGGGGTTCATCCCGCATGAAGTCCTGCGCGACATCTGCGAACGCTACCCTCGCCTCGCCGCCGCCTTCTGGCGCGAGACCCTCATCGATGCCGCGATCTTCCGGGAGTGGGTGCTCAATGTCGGACGCCGCGAGGCCTACACGCGCATGGCTCACGTCTTGTGCGAGTTGCTGACGCGCCTGCGGGCAGTTGGCCTTGTGGAGGATCATGCCTGTGATCTGCCGATCACCCAGGGCGAGTTTGCCGATGCGATTGGCCTGACGACGGTTCACGTCAACCGGATGCTGCAGCAACTGCGAGCCAACGGCCTGATCGAGCTGAAAGGCGACCGCCTGAAAGTGCTCGATTGGGACAAGCTGAAGGCAGCCGGCGAGTTCGACCCGGCCTACCTGCATCTGGAGCGGCAGGAGGCAGCAGCATGACCCTTCAGCCGATCCGGGTTGGCAACGGCAGCG
>NZ_PYCN01000219.1 GCF_003062295.1 Bradyrhizobium algeriense
GGTGCTTATGGCCATCCGCAACGCGGACACGGCGGGCCGTGAAGAGACATGTCAGCCGACCTTTGGTGCCCCGCCGCCAGCTGACCCTTTGCCATTTGCCTTCGGCCAATAACGCTTCAGCAGAGACTGGTGGCTGATCAGGGATGTGGTATTTGCGGGGCTTTCCGGTCTTCGCGATGGGGAAGATCAGGGCAATGTCGGCGGGATAGACGTTCTGGCGCCGCGACAGACCCACCGCCCACAGCAGACCGCGCTCGCTCAAAGCCTGACGGAAAGGCCCGCTGGAGCCGTACCCAGAATCGGCAAGCACACAGCCGAAACGCACACCGGAGGCGATGACGCGGTCGATCTCCTCGATCGCAATCTCCGGCTTTGTCAGAGCAGTCTGTCCATCCTTCGGCACACCGGCCCGCGCCATGCGCTCAGGATCATTTGTCCAGTTCTCGGGCAGGAACAGCCGCAGGCCCACCGTCACCGGCACTTCCCGCGACGCCAACGTTAGCGAGACTAGCGACTGA
>NZ_PYCN01000220.1 GCF_003062295.1 Bradyrhizobium algeriense
AGGCCCGCCTGGCGCAACGGCCCTCGAAGAAGAGCATCCGGCGCGTGGTCGAGAAGATCCATGCGCTGACCGCCCGAGCAGGGACATGGCAAGAGACCACAGGGCTGGTGGGCAAGTTGAACCGCACGTTACGCGGCTGGGCGAACTCCTTCTCAGTAGGCACCGTCAATCCGGCGTATCGAGCGCTCGACACCGACACAGCGGTGCGGTTGCGCCGGTGGTTGCGTTCCAAGCACAAGGTCAGGCGACGCAGGCGCGGAGCTTATCCCCTCTCGCACCTCTACGGGCATTTTGGGCTCGTACGCCTGAGCCGGCTTGGGCACGACGTGCCATGGATGAAGGCGTGAGGTCTTGTCCGAGAGCCGGATGCGGGAGATCTGCATGTCCGGTTCGATGAGCGGGGTGTGGAAACGGAGCCACGGCTCGGCTAGTGAGGCACCGCCAGACGAAAGCGGCGGAAACAGATAGGCCGACCCTACAGCCACCGCGCCACACCTCGACTCTACCAAAATTTCAC
>NZ_PYCN01000221.1 GCF_003062295.1 Bradyrhizobium algeriense
TGCACACGCCCTATCTCTGGGGTGGCAAGACGAGCCTCGGCATCGACTGCTCGGGACTGGCACAGACCGTGCTGACGGCTGCCGGTATCAAGGCGCCGCGTGACAGCGACATGCAGGAGCGTGAGCTTGGCACGGCTGGCGAGGTGAAGGCGGATCTGAGCGGCCTTCGACGTGGCGATCTCGTGTTCTGGAAGGGCCATGTGGGTCTGATGGTGGACGGGACGAATTTCATCCACGCCACCGGCCACAGCATGACCGTGATGATCGAACCGCTGACGGTCGCCGAGGACCGCATCCGCCGGACGAGCTACGGTCCGATCAGTTCGATCAAGCGGCTGGGTTAAATCTTTGCGATCATCCCGGGGCTGCACAGCAGAACTCGGGGTCGCTTTCAGGGTAACTCTCGTCATGGCCGGGCTTGTCCCGGCCATCTCGACTCAGAAACGCGCTGCGCTCTTCCCATCGGGATCACCGGCACATGGCCGGTGATGACGCTCTACTCTCGAGCGATGACGA
>NZ_PYCN01000222.1 GCF_003062295.1 Bradyrhizobium algeriense
ACACCGAGTTTCCCCAGACCGCGATCTTTGGTCGTTCACACCGCCGCCTCGCGCCGCACATCTATTCAGAGCAGGAGGTCTGCGACCTTATTGCTGCCGCTTCGCGGCTGACTCCCAAGGGCGGATTCCCGCGAGCTAAACAACAGTGCGCTTGCTTGCTCGCTGCGCCACGATTTGAGATGACGTTGAAGAGTTCGGAGTACCTTGCTCGGGTAAAGCCCAGGGCATTCTGCCTGAAGCTTGCAAAGGAGTTCGCTGCCGGTTCGCCACGGCTCGGCCTCGAACCATTCGCGCAGCTCCGGTCTGTTGGCTTTGCAAGCGCTCGGTCGAGGACCGAGCGCGACATCGGCGCGCTCGAGATGACCACTAGCACTAATTTGGCAGATTTATGGATTGATCGTCGCAACAGGATTCCCGAATCAGGTTTTCAATGATTCATGAGAGGTCGGCTTATGGAGGGCCGATCTATGGACGTGGACTGGCAAGCCGATCTCGATCGCTGGCTTGCGCCGTTTG
>NZ_PYCN01000223.1 GCF_003062295.1 Bradyrhizobium algeriense
TCATTGCCGCTCTGCAGGCCGCCGAGCGTGGATATGACGTACGCCTCCTCTCGGACCTGATCGCGACGCGTGTCGATGCGGATCGTTCACTTGCTCTGGATCGGATGGCGCTTCATGGCATCTTGGCAACCACGGTGCGCCAGATGCTGCTGGAATGGGCGGTATGTCTGCATGATCCGCTTTTGACGCAAAAAGTTCAGCAGCTTCTATCGTGATCTGGGTTGCCATCGGCAAGTCCGCCCACGAAAGATCGTCCGAACGACCCGGGTCTCTTTGATCGCCTGTTCGTCTACAGTCAGCAGATCCCGGTCGATCAGCCCCATATCGGCCCGCTATCAGCACGAGCCACGGGTGTAGGCATAGAGCATGGTCGACTGCGGCATGCGCTAGGTGGTGTGGACTCTAAGGATTCCCATTTAGGGGCAAATCAGATTCAAGACTGCTTTTGGGGAGGCAGTCTTGGGTGTGATGGATCGGTTGGTTTTGAGCGACGCGGCGTGGGAGCGGATGGCGC
>NZ_PYCN01000224.1 GCF_003062295.1 Bradyrhizobium algeriense
AGCGCTCGGGAGCCTGTCGCGGGAGTACCCTGATCTGGATCGCTCCGACCTTGAGGATCGGCTTAGAGGGCTGCTGGCCCGAACCCCTCTGCGCAGCACAAAGGCCATGCCGATCGATATTCTGGATGAGTGGAAATCCTTGAGGAGTGCGTGCGAGGAAACTTATTATAAGGCAGGCTATGCCGGAACTCAGTGCCGCCACACTAATAACAACAACAAATCTCCTAGTGAGCCTTGTAACAAAGGCTTTCCGAAGAAAGCTGAGGCGGTTCGTTCAACCGAACAAAGCTCGGAGCACCTATCACCAGAATTGATCCTGGAGGCCTGCCCCGCCCTCAGCGACTACGGCCGGCCGCTACCTGCGGGCGTCGCTTGGAGCACATGAGAGCGCCTGGGCCGAGGCCGTGGAGGACATCGGCACCGTCAGGGCGGCGATCGCTGTGATCTACGTCCTGCAGCTCTACGAGGACGACGTGGCCAGAAACGGTGGCGAGAGCCGGATCAAGAATCCGG
>NZ_PYCN01000225.1 GCF_003062295.1 Bradyrhizobium algeriense
CCGGCTATATCGGAGGTTCCCATGAGTGGCATTCGCATCCTGCTGTCGCTTCTCGTCGTCTGCGGGCTGGCCTGGGGCATGGCCGCTCCAGCGGCGGCCCAGCCCGGTCCCGCCATTGCAGCGGCCTCCGACCTCAAGTTCGCGCTCGACTCGGTCGCCG
Organism: Bradyrhizobium algeriense; assembly: GCF_003062295.1. Classification (GTDB taxonomy): domain Bacteria; phylum Pseudomonadota; class Alphaproteobacteria; order Rhizobiales; family Xanthobacteraceae; genus Bradyrhizobium; species Bradyrhizobium algeriense. The sequence goes on from NZ_PYCN01000225.1 coordinate 161, forward strand.
CCCGGTTCAAGGCCGACACGGGGCGGGACCTGACGCTCGTCTACGGCTCCTCCGGCAACTTCGCCCGCCAGATCGAGCAGTCGGCCCCGTTCGAGATGTTCCTGTCGGCCGACGAGGACCTCGTGTTCCGGCTTGCCGACGCGGGCAGGACCGTGGACCGCGGCACGCTCTACGCCGTGGGCAGGCTGGTCCTGTTTGCACCGCACGGCTCAGAGCTGAAGCTCGACGCGGCGTTCGCCGACCTGAGGGCGGCGCTGACCGACGGACGGGTGCGGCGGTTCGCCATCGCCAATCCCGAGCACGCTCCCTACGGCCGGGCGGCCGAGCAGGCACTGCGCTCACAGGGGCT
>NZ_PYCN01000226.1 GCF_003062295.1 Bradyrhizobium algeriense
ACCGACCGCAAAGAGCGTGCGCACGCGCCCGCCCGCCGCGCCCGCGCCCGCGGTGAAATCCTCGGTGATCTTGCGCAGGATCTCCCATTGCTCGGGGTTCGTGTCCTGCGCCTCGTCGATGAGCACATGATCGATGCCGCGATCGAGCTTGTAGAGCACCCAGGCGGTGTCTCCGCGCGAGAGCAGCGCCAGGGTCTTGTCGATGAGATCCTGGAAGTCGAGCGCGCCGAGGCGCATCTTCGCCTGCTCGACGCGAGCGTGGATTTCGGCCGCAAGCGTAAACAGCGCATCGGTGCGCTCGGCGGCGCGCACGGCCTTGCGCCTGTCGATCAGCGAGCATACCCGCTCCTGCTCGCGCAGCAACGCGTCTTTCAGGCTCTCGCTGACGTCTTTTGTTAGGAAGGCCGAGCCCTTGCGCGGCGTGCCGCTATCCGTGAGAAAGACCGAGAGATAGATTTCCAGCTTCTCAGAAATATTCTTGGCTTCGGCAGTCGCAATAAGAGAGGCC
>NZ_PYCN01000227.1 GCF_003062295.1 Bradyrhizobium algeriense
AGGCCGCATCCATTGACGGCGCAAGCGCATGGCGGCAGTTCCGTCACGTGACCTTGCCCGGTATCGCGGGCGTGCTCGCGACCGCAGGCCTCCTGCGCATCATCTGGGTTGCCAACTCCATCGATGTGATTTTCGTGATGACCGGCGGCGGGCCTGGCTATGCAACCCAGACGCTACCTCTCTATGCCTTTGTCAAGGCACGACAGAACCTAGATTTTGGCTACGGCACCACCATCGCTGTGATGTTCACGCTGCTGCTGGGCGTTGTCGTTGCCATCTACATTGCACGCACGTCGCGGGAGGTCGAGCGATGATAGGCAAGCCAACCTTAACCCGGCGCATCCTGACGACCGACCTTCCGGCGCTCGGCATCGTTCTTTTGGCCCTCGGACCGTTCCTATGGATGCTGATGACGTCCTTTACGCCACAGGAGAGGCTTGCCGCCGTGGGCGTCGCCATCAGCCCGGTTAGCTGGTCCCTGGAGAACTATCTGCGCCTTATCTCC
>NZ_PYCN01000022.1 GCF_003062295.1 Bradyrhizobium algeriense
CGCTCCTCGCAGCCCCGTGCGATCTTGCGCGACGAGTAGATCCCCTGGCTGTACGCATAAAGCAGCAGCGCTACCATCATGCCAGGATGATAGGGCGGAAAGCCGCGCTCCTCGTCGTAGACATCCATGATCCGCGACAGGTCCAAGCCGGTGCGAACCGTGTCGCGCACAAAGTGGGCCGTGTGCCCGGAAGGCACCAAATCCTGGATCGATGGCGGCAGCAGCCAAACCTGATCAACGTCCCAAGGACGAAATGTCTTGCTCATCCACCGTTTGAATCACGACGCTTGTTCTTCGTCGAGAAAAATCCGATTACTCGGACAGGCTCCTAGCCACGGGCCAAGCGGGCCGAAGGTGTCGTGCGACTTGCCCTTGGTCCACTGGCCGCCGCGCTCCTGCTGGAAATTGCGCTCGGAGACGTCGTTGCAGACGCAATAGCCGGCGACATGATTGAGTGCGTCGGCTTCCGAGACATACTTGGCGCGGGTGCCGATGATGGCGGCGATCTCGACTTCCCAGTCAAGCTTGGTGGAGCCGCGCGGCTTTTCGACCGCGTCGTTCGGACCCGACAGCGAGGTGTTGGCTTTGATGAAGAAGATCGGCTCGGTCGGGATCGGCGAGCCCGTCTCCTTGGCATGGTCGCTGTAGTTCAGGCCGATCGCGACGAATTTCGAGATGCCGGTAACCGGCGCGCCGAAGCGCTGTTTGCCGTCGACGGCGGGAAGTTTGGAGGTATCCAGCGCCGCGAGTTTGGCGAGCCCGGCCGGCGCATAGGCCTCACCGTCGAGATCCCTGACCTGCGCCGAAAGATCGCGCAACTGGCCGGATTTATCGATCAGGCCGGGCTTTTCCGCGCCCTTGGCGCCGTAACGAACGAGCTTCATTTTGTCACTCCCTGCGGGGTTTATCAGGCTTATCGGTGGTATACCTCGACACGCTTCATGGAACAGCGGGGCAGGAAATTCAACTGCCGAAAGCGCAGGGTAGGGTGGGCAAAGGCGCCCTTGCGCCGTGCCCACCACCCAGCGTGTCGCGCGCTACAGCGCCACGAACCGGAAGGCGTCGCCGTCGCGCTTGATATGGCCGGCACTGAAGTGTCCGCCAATAACCAGCGCCGGCGTGTCGGCAAAGCGCGAGAACAGCTCGCGCCGAGTTTCGACCGACTGCCGGGGATTGGAATCGGCCGTGGACGACCAATCGAGATGGGCCATCTGGCAGGGATGGTGGGCGACGTCGCCCGTCAGCAGAGCTTCCTCACCGTCCGACCTGATGTGGACGCTCATATGGCCGGGGCTGTGGCCGGGTGTCGGGATCAGGGTGATTTCATCCGTCAGCCTGGCATCGCTGGCGACGAGATCGGCCTTGCCGGCCTCTGCGATCGGTTTCACGGAATCGGCGAACACGGCGGCCCTGTCCGACGCGTCGCTGTGGTCGCGCCAGTACTCGTATTCGGTCTTGCCGAACACGTATCGCGCGTTGACAAAAGTGGGCACCCATTTGCCGTCGACAAGTTTCGTATTCCATCCGACATGGTCGACATGCAGATGCGTGCACAGCACGGTGTCGATGCTGTCGGGCGGGAAGCCCGCCGCCGTCAGCCTGTCGAGGAACGGGTCCTGCCGGTTGTTCCAGGTCGGCACGTTGCGGCCCTGCTTGTCGTTGCCGAGCCCGGTGTCGACAATGATCCGGCGCGTGGGCGTCTCGACCAGGAACGAATGGATCGACATTTTCAGCCGGCCCTCCCCGGTCGCGAAAGGCGGTATGAGCCACGGCAGTTTCTGGATTTCCTCGTTGGTCGCGAGCGGCAGGATGAAACGGGTGCTGCCGACCGCCTCCATTTCGACGGCCCTGGTGATCCTGACCCTGCCCACGTTCCACTGCATCCGGCGCTTCCTCATCGTTTCTGATTGTTCGGGCAAGGATGCGGGTTTCCATGTTCCGGTGCAATGGATCGTCTGACGGCGTTCGGCGTTATCGCATAGCCCGTATGAGGAACATGCGATGCCAGAACTCACGATTTCGCCTGAAAAAGTCGGCTTCCTGATCGAGAAAGCCCGCCAGTTCGACGTCAAGGAAGCGGCATCCGATCCGGACTCCGGATCCAATCCCGCCGACGACGAAATGATCGATGTGCTCGAGGACAACGGACGCGATCCGGTCGCGCGCGAGATCGCCGGTTTCATCGATGCGCTGAGCGAGGACGAACAGGTCGACCTCGTCGCGCTGATGCGGCTCGGCCGCGGCGACGGGACAATCGAGGAATGGAAAGATTTGCGGCGGCAGGCCGCGGAAGGACGAAGCGGTCCCACCGCGCGCTATCTGCTGGGCGAGCCGATGCTCGGCGACCTTCTCGCCGAAGGTCTCGATGAGTTCGGCCTGTCCTGGACGGAGGGACGGACCACGCCGATCCAGTAGCTGTAGCTACCTGGCGCAGTCCACGACCACCGTGCCGAGCTTGTCGCCTTTCTCCACCGCAAGATGTGCCTGCGCGGTGTCCGAGAGCGCAAACTGGGCTGCTACGTTGTGAATGCGCGGCCCCGCCCCCAGCCACTTTGAAATGTCCGCTTGCGCCGCCGCCAATAATGGCTGTGGCAGCGCGAACAGCACCAGCGCGCGCAGCGCGATGCATTTTTCCATCAACTCGCGCATCGGCACCACAGGCGTGCGGTTGCCGTTGCTGGCGTACACCGCGATCGTCGAATTGATGCCCATCAGTTTCAGCGTGGTATCGATATTGCCGCCGAAATCGACATCGACGACGCGGTCGACGCCGCGCTGCCCGGTGAAGGCCATCGCTTTGGCGACGACATCTTCGCTTCTGTAGTTCACGACGAGGTCGGCGCCGGCAAGTCGCGCCTGCTCGGCCTTGGCCGCCGAACTGACGGTCGCGATCACCTTGGCACCGCCCCATTTGGCGAGTTGCACGGCATAGTGACCTACGGCGCCCGCGCCGCCGGTGACGAGCACCGTCTGCCCCACGATCGGGCCGTCGCAGTAGAGGCAGGTCCACGCGGTCATGCCGGGGATACCGAGTGTGGCGCCTTCCGCGAACGACAAATTGTCGGGCAGCGGCGTCACCAGATGTTCGGCGAGTGAAATATACTCCGCCGCCGTGCCGAACGCGCGGCCGTTGCGCTGGCCGTTGAACAGCCAGACACGCTGACCGGCCTTGAGTCGCGTGACGCCGTCGCCGACCTGATCGATGATCCCAGCGCCGTCGCTGTTCGGAATGACGCGCGGATATTCCATCGGCCGGTAGCCGCCGCCGCGACGGCCGACATCGGCGGGATTAACGCCGGACGCCTCCAGCCGCACCCGGACTTCGCCCGGGCCGGCCACCGGCGTCGGCATCTCGCCATAGGTCAGCACGTCGGGCGCGGGGCCCGCTCGCTCGTACCAGACTGCCTTCATAGCGTGCCCGGAAACGCGCCGCCGTCGAGCAGGATGTTCTGGCCGGTGATGTAGCCGGCCTTGGCGCCGCACAGGAACGCGCAGGCATAGCCGAACTCATCGGGCTCGCCGAACCGTCCGGCCGGATTTTGCTTGGCGCGCTCGGCAAACACTTGATCCGGCGTGATGCCGCGCTTCTCGGCTTCCGCTTTCCCCACGCCGCGCAGGCGGTCGGTGTCGAACGGTCCCGGCAGCAGCGCGTTGATGGTGACGTTGCTGATCACGGTCTTGCGCGACAGCCCGGCGACAAAGCCGGTGAGGCCGGCGCGCGCGCCGTTGGAAAGGCCGAGGATATCGATCGGCGCCTTCACCGCAGCCGAGGTGATGTTGACGATGCGGCCGAACTTCCGCGCCATCATGCCGTCCACCGTCGCCTTGATCAGTTCGATCGGCGTCAGCATGTTGGCGTCGATCGCCTTGATCCAGTCGTCGCGGGTCCAGTTGCGGAAATCGCCGGGCGGCGGGCCGCCGGCATTGTTGATCAGGATATCCGGCTCGGGGCAGGCTTTCAGCGCCGCCTCGCGCCCGGCTGGCGTCGTGATGTCGCCGGCGACTTCCGTGACGGTGACGCCGGGATTGGCTTTGCGGATTTCATCGGCGGTCTTTTTCAGCGCCTCCGCGCCACGCGCCGTCAGCGTGACATGCACGCCTTCATTGGCGAGCGCCATGGCGCAGGCGCGGCCCAGGCCCTTGCTCGATGCGCATACGATGGCACTGCGGCCTTTGATCCCAAGATCCACTGTTTCTCTCCCGTTATGTCAGGTGATGTTGTTGTAGTCCGATGCGGCCACTCTAGCCAAGTTGCGTGCCGCTGATAAGCCGCCGATAACGCATGATACGATCCCAGAAACCGGACACGCACGGGGGCGCGAACGAGTTCAGCTCCCTCCACGTCATTGCTAGCGAAGCGAAGCAATCCATGCCGCGGCACAACGGATGGCTGGATAGCTTCCGCCTACGCTCTTTGAGCTTCGGCGGACAAGTCGTCGCTACTCCTCGCAATGACGGGAGCCCGATCAATTCGCCCGCATCTCCGCCTTGATCATGTCGGCGGCCTTCTCTCCGATCATGATGGTCGGCGCATTGGTGTTGCCGCCGATCAGCGTCGGCATGACCGAGGCATCGACCACCCGCAATCCCTCGACGCCGTACACTTTCAGCTTCGGATCAACCACGGCCATCGGATCGTTGACGCCCATCTTGGCTGACCCGACCGGGTGATAGACGGTGTCGACGCGCTCGCGCAAGAGGTTGCGGATGTCGTCATCGCTATGCACGCCTGCCGTGAACATCTCCTTCTTCTGCAACGCGCGCAGTGCCGGCGTCTCCATCAGCCGCTGCGTGGTCTTGAAGCCCGCAACCATGGTTTCCAGATCATCCGCCTCGCCGAAGAAGTTCGGATCGATCGCGGGCGCTGCGAACGGATCGGCACTGCTGAGCGAAACGCTGCCGCGGCTCTTTGGCCGCAGCAGGCAGACGTGGCAGGTAAAGCCGGTGCCGCGATGGCGCTTGCGGCCATGATCGTCGGCCAGCGCCATGCCGAAATGAAGCTGGATGTCGGGGATGTCGAGATCAGGCCGGGTTTTCAGGAAGCCGCCGCATTCGGCGAAGTTCGACGTCATCGGCCCCCTTCGTTCGCGCCGGTACTGGCCGATGGCCCGCAGCAGCCGCGGCAGGGCCTTGAGCGAGATGCCGTTAAAGTTGGGATTGTCGGACATGTAGCCGAACACGAAATCCGGATGATCCTGCAGGTTCTGTCCGACGCCGGGCAAATGACGCACGGTGGCGATGCCGTGCTTGCCAAGCGCCGCGCCGTCGCCGATGCCCGAGAGCATCAGCAGCTGCGGGGTCTGGAATGCGCCGGAGGACACGATCACCTCGCGCCGGGCGCGGATCTGCTTCAACTCCTTGCCCTGGCGATATTCGACGCCGACCGCGCGCTTGCCTTCGAACAGGATGCGGGTGGCATGGGCATGCGTCTCGACGCGCAGATTGGTGCGGTTTCCCATATGCGGGTGGATATAGGCGCGCGCGGCGCTGCAACGTTCGCCGTTCTTCTGCGTCAGTTGATAGATGCCGAGGCCCTCGTGCTCGGCGGCGTTGAAATCCTCGCGCAGCCGGAACTGCGCTTCCTGCGCGGCCTGCAGGAAGATCTGCTGCACCGGATTGCCGGTGCGCGACTTGTTGACGGCGAGCGGCCCGCCCTTGCCGTGATATTCGCCGTCGAAATCGGCGTTGTTTTCCGCGCGCTTGAAGTAAGGCAGCACGTCGGCGAACGACCAGTCGGCATTGCCGAGGGAAGCCCATTGATCGTAGTCGGCGCGGTGGCCGCGGATATAGACCATCGCGTTGATCGCGGAAGAGCCGCCGAGCCCCTTGCCGCGCGGCTGATAGCCGATGCGGCCGTTGAGGCCCTTCTGCGGCACGGTGTTGAAGGCCCAGTTGTTGACGTTGCCTGCGACCATCAGCACGAGTGCGAACGGTGTCGTCACCACCCAATTTTCGTTCTTGCCGCCGGCGTCCAGCACCGCCACCGAAATGTTCGGGTCCTCCGACAGCCGCCCGGCCACCGTGCAGCCGCCCGAGCCGCCGCCCACCACCACGAAGTCGAACGTATCCGTCACGCGCATCCCCCCGGATTTTTTGTTCTGGCGACCTGTCTGGCCACACTTTGGGAGCTAAAACTCGGCTTTTGCGGCGTTTATGGCAAGAGCGGTTCCAGGAGGCGGTTTTACCCCCTCAAACCCTCGTTTTTGCTGTCATAAAATCCTCAAAAGCGGAGCCTTTCCCCTTTCCAAAGCAGGGCGACGTTGATACATACCCCTCGCGCCCGACGGCTTCGGCCCGGGTCGCCTTCTCAGGAAGTCTCCGAACGGGATCGATCGGCGTCATCTGACGTTCGCCGTGATCGTTTCGGCACCGGCTTTCTAAGGCAACGCAACGGTTTAACGCGGGGTGGAGCAGCCCGGTAGCTCGTCAGGCTCATAACCTGAAGGTCATAGGTTCAAATCCTATCCCCGCAACCAAGATCGATACCAAAAGCCCGGCAATCTGAATGGATTGCCGGGTTTTTGTTTTTAGGACCGAACCGTCGCTCCCGACAAAATCAATGACCTGGTTTGCGTAGGCCACTGCGAGTCGATTGCGCCCGCGACCAGCGTGGTCGCTTACCAGACGATGCGGAAGCCGCCTGTGCCCTTGTAGCTGTGATTATCGGAGCTGCCAGCGAGGCTCGCATTGTAGGAGACTTCGCCGAAGATGGCATAGCGGCCATTGGCCCAGCTGTAGGTGCCGCCGCCGCCGATGCTGCCCCACAGCCGGTCTTGCGCGCTGGCGAAGCTGGTGCCGGCCACATCGATGCTCGTGCCGTTGAGGAACTCGTACTGGACATTGGCGATGCCGTAGATGTCGGAGCGCACGATGCCCGAGCCGTCATTCCAGGTCTTCTGATGGCTGAGCGCAAGTCCGGTGCGGCCGACCAGGCTGTCGTTATCGCGCAGCGACACCCGCGCGCCGAACCGATCGGCGAAGCTGGCGAAATCGACCTTCGAATAAGCGAGCTGCGCCTGCGGCGTCAGTGACCAGCCGTTGCTGACTGCGATCCGCCTGCCGGTTTCGACGCTGAAGGCATAGCCCAGCCCATCATTGCCGTGCGTCAGGCTGCCAACCAGCATTGAAGAAAGATCGCTGTGGTAGAACATCGACTGCGCCTGGCCGTCGACATAGAAACCGTTGTCGCCATACCAGGTCAGGGTGCTGCCGACGCCAGCGCCTTCGACGCGGATCCGGCCGTTGCCGAAGAACGAGGTGACATTGGCCGTGGTCAGACCATATTGCGCCGTGAGGCCGACGATCAGCCTGCCCCGCTCATTCTCCAGCGCAAGACCGTCGAGGCCCGCCTGCAGCCTCATCTGATCGGCGGTGTAGGTCGAGCCGGTGGTGTTGGAGGGCTGCAGGTCGGCACGCCCACCTTCGATGCGGCCCCAGAATGCCGATGGCGTCGGCGAACCGTCACCCGGCACCGGCGCGATACCTGCGCGCGCCATGGCATCGCTGCCGCCCCAATAGCGGTTGCCGACACGCTGCTGCAATGTTGGCAGTTCGTTCAGGCCGAGCAAGACCTGGGTATAGTTTTCGTAAAGCGGCACACCGGGCTGAAAGAGCGGGCCGGGAGGTGCTGCGGGCGGCGGATTGATGAGGCTGGAGCGCAGGTACCAGTCGCCGTCCGCAGGAGTGCTGATACCATTCTTCTGCAGCGTATAGGCGTAGGCGCCGCCGACCACCGCCTGCTGGCCCTGAATGACGTAGTCCCCCTGCAGCGTGAATGTGCCATTCGAGGCGCCGCCGACATCGACGACCTTGATGCCTTCGACGGTCGGCGCTCCAGTGCCGCCGACATTGGTGACCCGCACGTTGGTGGTGCCGGACGTATTACCAGTCACGACCAGCCGATCGGTTGGCGATGCATCGCCGCCGAGAACGCTCGCAATCTCCAGCAAGCCGCCGTTGCCGACGTAGTTGCCGGCGACGGTGAGCGTCCCGATGGAATTGCCAGGAGCGACCGTGCCCCCGGCAAAGTTGGTCGTATCGCACACCGTGCCGTTGCCGTGCAGCCGGCCCCCCGCCAGCACGTTCATGTCGCCGCACAGGCTGCCGTTGACGGCCAAGATGCCGGCCTCGACCGAGGTCGTGCCCATGAAGGCAGAGCTGTCGCCGGTGAGCACGGTGGTGCCCGGGCCGATCTGGCGGATGGCGCCTGAGCCGGAGATGACGCCGCCGAAGTCCAGCGTGTTGGCGCGGTTGAACGCCAGCGTGCCGTCGTTCGTGATGTTGCCGAGGATCGAGCCGGTGGTCCCCCCGTTGCCGAGCTGCAGGGTGCCAGCCGAGATCGTCGTGCCGCCACCGTACGCATTGTTGCCGGTGAACATCGTCGTGCCGGTGCCGATCTGGCTCACCGCGCCGGTGCCGGAGATCGTGCCGCCGAAGGTGACCGCATCCGAGCGATTGAACGCCAGCACCCCGTTGTTGGTGATGTCGCCGAGGATCGAGCCGGTGGTGCCGCCGTTGCCGAGCTGCAGCGTCCCGGCGCTGATCGTCGTGCCGCCGCCGTACGTATTGTCGCCGGTGAGCACTGTCGTGCCGGGGCCGGTCTGGTTCACCGCGCCGGTACCGGAGATCGTGCCGCCGAAGGTGACCGCGTCCGAGCGGTTGAACGCCAGCGTGCCGTTGTCGACCACGTTGCCGACGATGCTGCCGGTCGTGCCGCCATTGCCCAGCTGCAGCGTGCCCGCTGTGATGGTCGTGCCGCCCGTGTAGGTGTTCGTATTGGTGAGAGCCCAGGTGCCCGCGGTATTGACCGCGAGCGCGCCGGCGCCGGAGACGACGCCGGACATGGTGTTGGCCGCGCCGTTGAAACTGCCGCCCAGTGTCGCGGTGCTCGAGATCGTCATGGCGCCGCTGAGCGCCAACGCCCCTGTGCCGTCGTTGCTGATCGTGCCGCCGCCGACGAAGCCGAATAGCCAGCCGCGGTTGCTGCTGGCGCCCGTGCCGGTATAGCTCAGTCTGCCGTTGCTGCTGATGGTGGTGACGCCCGAGGCGCCTGAGGCGGTGCCGAGGGAGCTGATGGTCCCCAAATCCGCAAGCACCGGTGCCTGCACTGTCACGGCGGCGATCGTGCTGTTGCCGGTATAGGTGTTGGCGCCACCGAGGGTGATGGTCCGCGTGCCGAGGCCGCTGTACACAGCTTGCCTCGTGCCGCTGCTGCTGATCACGCCGAGCAAGGACAGGTTGGCGCCCGTAGCGTTGAAGGTGGCGCTGAACGCGTTGCTGTTTATCAGGATATCGCCGGTCAGCGTCAGCGCGCCGCTGCCCAAATTGCGCAGGGTAACGGTCCCCCCCGAGGGGGCGCCCCGGAGGTCCCAGTTGCGGTTGGAGCTGCGGGCGACGCTGCCAGTGTAGCTCAGGGTCGGGTTGCCTTGGCCGTTGGCCACCACGATAGTGCCGTTGGCCGCCGTGGTCGGCGCGCCCAGCGCGCTGGCCACGCCCAGGTCGGCGATCGAGTTGAACGAATAAGTGGCGTTCGCCAGGTTGCCCGTGAACTGGGTTTGGCCGGTGTAGTCGCTGGCGTTATTGCTCAAGGCAACCCCCGGCTGCACCAGGAGTCCCCCGGCACCGGTGAAGCGGGCAGAGCCTACGCCTGTGCCGCTCAGCGTAACAGTACCGCCACTGAGCGTGACCACGCGGCTGGAGGCCAGCGCGCCGGTGCTCGTCAGTTGGGTGCCGTTGGCCATCGTGATGCCGTTGGTAGCGGCGCCGAGCGCGGCGTTGCTGTTGACGTTGAGGACACCGGCGTTGACGTTGATGCCGCCGCTGAACGTGTTGGCGCCGGTCAGCGTCAAGGTGCCCGTGCCGGCCTTGGTCAGGCCCGCCGTGCCGGTCAGGATGGACGAGATCGTGGCGGACGTGGCGCCGCTGTCGATAGTGGCCGCCGCAGCGCCGAAATTGATCGTGCCGCCGGTCAGGCTTGCCGTGCCTTCCTGGAAGATCAGGCTGTTGATGTTCTGCGTTCCGTTCACCGTCACCGCATAGGCGCCCGTGGCGTCCGTTCCGGCCGAGAAGAACAGCCGGTCCGCTGTGGTGGTGGTGACGGCGCCCGTGGCTATGGTACCGGCGGAGCTGGTGGACAGCGTCGTGCCGCCGGCGCTCCAGGTTCCGCTGGGCGCCGGCCCGCCGGCGCCCGCCGTGGCACCGTTGATGTCCCAGAAGTAATCGATCGCGCGCACCGGTGTGGCGGCGAGGCTAAGCAGCGCCACCAATATTCCGCCGCGCGCCGACAAGGTAAGCGCAATGCGCGCTGGGCGCGGCGCGGCGAACCGGCTGCGACGTGCCAGCGCGACACCGCCAATGCCGAGCGCACCGAGGCCGAGCCGATCACGCCGCAGGCCGAGGGCCTGGTGCGCCCGCCGCAACACCATCATGAGTCGGCGTCGCAGCGATCGGCCGCTTTCCTCCGCACTCGCGAGCCAGTTCATCGCGAAGCGAGCGCAGCGACGAGTGATCATGAATTCCCCTCGTAGGGTCCTCAGTTCCTTCCCGCGTGCCTGTTCGTTCGACCGCCGCGTCGCTGAGCGCGACCGGTTCTTTCCTGCTGCGCCTTAGCGACGCGCGTGCGGCATTCCAATTCGCTCAGCCCCTTCGCCGAATATGGCCGCGAAGGCCAACGTCGGGGATGTGTCATGCGAATGATGCAACCAGCGTAGGTCGGTCAGTTGCAATCAGCAACAAATAAACCCTGAAGTCGTAATGGAACTCGTAGCGTGTGACCGCGGCGCAACGCTGATTCAATTCGAACCAAATCTACGCCTTCACGTTTGCGACTAACTGAGCACGCAAGCGCGAAATGGTCGTGCGATTAGCGTTGAACGAACGTGCAATGTCGGCTTGAGGCTCCCTGCACGAAGACGCTCGATCGGTTCCCGCGAACCATGAGCGCTCGCCAGCTTGGGAATCGATGAAAGGCTCGCCATTGTGCGAGATCAACGCGGAGAACGAGGGCAAAAAGCCCGCGCGAGGCTTACAGATGAAAAAGCCGCCCGTTTGAGGCGGCTCTTCTCACGGAGTGAACGGCCGCTCGGTCAGGAACTTCCCGACCGGACCGAGGGTGAAGAGATTGGGCACCTGGGTGCGGGGCATGCGTGCCTTGATGGCGGCGTGGAATTTGGCGTGGTTGCCCTTGAACGCGCCCTGATTCCATATCCGAAGCAGTTGCTCCGTGAACGCGCCGTTGTGGTCGCCGTCCAGGGACGTCTGGCTGTCCTGGCAGCCCGATATCAGGATCACGGAGGCCTTGCACTCGTTGGCGATGGCAGTCAGCCGCTTGCTGACGGCAACGCGCGCCAATGCGCTGTCGGGCGTCGGCACGGACGCCTTTCCCGCGGCCTCGGCCACGTCGCGCTGAAGCTTGTCGTAGAATGCCTGATGCTCGCGATAGGTCCGCATCGCGACGGATGGCGGCATCATCTTTGATCGCCCGGCCGGGCTGGCTTCCGGAAGCCTCGCGCGCGTCACCGTGCCGCTGTGGCAACTGTCGGAGAGGACCAGCACCCGCACGCCCGCGGCAATGCGGCTCAACTCCAAAAACACCTCGTCGTCGATGAGCTCGCCATCATAGAGGCACCAGGTTTCGTCCTTCTTGTCCTCTTCTTCGTCGCTCACGTCGTCGATCTGGCCGCCATGTCCGGAATAGGTCACGAACAGCAAATCGCCCGATTTCAGCTTCTTGGCTGCGGCTCTCACGGCTGCGAGCACGTTCGCCCGCGTCGCCTTGGTGGTGAGCAGCAGCGTCGATTTCATGCCGGCGTCGTGCGCGATAGCCGCCATGTCGTTGGCGTCGAACTCGCAGGCGAGGAGGTCGCCGCTCCAGCCCGCGTAGTGCTTCGGGTCAACGGAGTTCAATCCGATATGGATCGATACCGCCTTCGCCTTGTGCTCTGCCGTCTTCGCCATTTGGATCCTCCTTCCAGACATTATGAAGCCGCCGGGTCGACGATGCTGGACCGAGCGGTCACGGTTTGCGTTTTGGCGTGCTGCCTTGCTGCGTCCGCGCGCCGCCGGCCGGCCTCGCCTTGACCTTTATCTTGCTGGCCTTCTTCGCGGCCTTGGTGTTGCTCGCCGGCGCGGCTTTCGGAGTGCCTTTCGTCGCACCGCCTCCCGTGGATGCGGACGCTGCGGCGCGACCCGCCAGCGAGCCCAGTGCATCGAGAAGCTGCTTCGCGGCCGCAGCTTCGGATTGACTGGCACGCGCGCGGTATTTGGACAGCACGAAGGTCGCATTGTCGAACACGGAACCCCACAGCCGCGTGTTGTCGACCCGTGTATGGTGCTCACGGAACTTCTCGATCAGGGGACCCGCTTTTTCCGCGAGCGAGTTCGCCGCGATCGCCACATACATGTCGAGTTCAGTTTGCCCGACGACGGACCAGAAATTCGGCGCGACAGTGCCCATCGAGCTGCGCACCAAGGTGATGGTTTCGTTGTCCATCGCTTGCGTACCTGCATTGCTCGCGAGCTGCGCGGCAATGCGGTTCATCGCGGGGTAGAAGAGCGCTTGGGTGGAAGCGGAAGGCGATTTGCGGGCGATGGTCTCCGCGGCCTCGTAGTGCGTCAGCATCTGTCCGATGGCGGCCGCTTCAGCGGCCTCTGCCGCTGCCGTCGCGGTCTGGTCATCGGCCTTCGCCGCGGCGGCGGCCGCTGCCGCTTCGAGCAGGGCCAGTCGCTTGTAGCCGGAGCCATAGAGGCTTTCCCGCTCGACGGTCGGCGCGAACGCAATCAGCCTGTCGAGCAGCGTCATCGCGTCCTCGATCTCCTTGCGCGCCTGGTCGATCGTCTTGCCGTCGCGTTCGGCGCGCTCCCACGCAAGGCGGATCCTGGCATTCGCCAATTGTTCGATCGAGACGAAGGATGCCGTCCCGTCCTGCGCCTCGCGCGCGCGCTGATACCATTTGATCGCCTCGTCGAAGCGCTTGGCTCTCAGCCATGCGGTGCCGAACGCTTCGGCAACGTTGCCGCGTCCCTCCCAGTACTGTGCGAACTTCTGTTCCAGGTAGTGCAGGCGGACGGCCTGATCCTCGGGCTTCTTGCCCTGATATTCGGTTTCGACGGCGATCCGCTCGAGCGCGACGATTAAGGCCGGAGCCGACGCGATGCCGGAAAATTCCTGCCCCGCGGGTCGCGACGTGGGCTTCTGGGCATCGCCGGTCTGTGTCCGAAAGCGCCAGTCCGGATCGCCGTAGCACTGATAGGCCGCCCAGGTGTTGTTACGGCTGCTGCGCGCGCTCTCCCGTGCCGTTGCGACGGCGTCGATGAAGCGGTCCCCGCCGAGCAGGGCCTTGTAGAAGCTCGTGGCAAATATGCTCGCCGCTTCGTCGTCCACCGCCCAGCCGGCCGCGATCACGCAGCGCACGCCGCCCTCAATCAGCGCATGGGCCACGCCCGAGGCGAATTCCGCGCGATTGTAATTGACCGGCTCGAAGAGCGTTTTCGGGGCGTCGGCCGCCAGATGACAGCAATTGACGAACACCAACTCGGGGATGACGCGCAGCGCTTTGATCTCCTGCGGCCCGAAGAACGCGCCGTCGGACAGCACGACGCCGCGAGTGACGCCGTCGGTCGGCGGCTCGCCGTGGCCGGCAATATGGATGATGCGCCAGTCCCCGTCGATCAAGGCGTTGATCACGGTCCCCAGATCGGGTTCTTCGTCTCCGGGCTTGGGCCCGCTGATGACCCGATGGACGTGGCGAGGGTTGACCAATTCCGTCAGGCAGTCCGCGACCTTCGTCGCCTCCCGCCGCGCGCCCATCAGCAGCGGATAGACCAATCGGTCGCATGCGGGATCTCCGATCACGAGAATGTCGTCGTCGGCCGAAGCGTCGGTGACCGCGCGCGTGGGTGGCGACGGCGTCCGCAACTTGCGCAACAGCTTGGTGCGGATGGACCACGGCAGTCCGCTCGACTTTCCGTCCGATTTGGAGGGCTCGAGCGCCTCCCAGGGGATGGCGGCGGTGCTCGTGTCGAGCTCAAGCACCGTCTCCGTGCTGCTGCCCAGGAACGGCTCGAGATCGACCGGGACGAGCAGCCTGAAGAGCGTGCGTCCGATCTGCGCGTCGGTGTTGGCGTTGTTGGAGGCCGTCAGCACGAGGTTTCGAACGAGCCCCACCTGCATGGACTGCGGACGCACGTCGCTGCGTGCGCGCTTGGAATTCACCGTGTAGACGATCGATTCCGGCTCGTTCTCGGTTTTCTGGATGATGGCGCTGATGAAATCGTAGTCGGCGCCGCGGTATCCGGCATCCGTGGGCCGGCGCATTGCGCCGATGCCTTCGGCGATGGTCGGTTCGACGGAGAAGCGGGCGCTGTCCGCCGCCGCGAGCGCCCGGAGGGCGTTCCACGCTTCGTTGGCGCGGTCGAGAAACAGCTCGATGATCTTGAGCTGGCTCACGCGCGGCCAGCGCGGCGGCGCGGTGCCGTCCCGGGCGAGCTGTTCGTTGGCCTCGCGCACGCCCTGCGCGATGAGTTGTGCCGCCTGTCCCGCCGTGATGCCGCTGCCGCCGCTGCCAAGCAGTGTCGTCGCGAGCGTGAATTCGGGCGGCACGGGACGCCGCTCCGTCAGACGCTGCGCCCATCCGATGACCGCCTGCCGGACGGTATTCACGAGATGCGATCCGCGCAGCTCGCCCTCGGCGCCGAGACCGGCCACGATGACGGCCTCCGGCCGCGGCAATTGCCAGGGATTGTCGGCATTGGCCGTGACGTTGACGAAGACCTGGTGGCTGCCGGGCGCGTCCGGATAGAGGCCCCGCTGGAGTGACGCGATCATCGCGCCACCGATCGCGCGGTCCATCACCGCTTCCGTGCCGGTGAGGCGCAGCGCGCGGTAGTGGCCGATCAGCAATGGCTCGGAGACGTAGGTGAGATCGCCGTTCATGACGGTGATGTGCAGGCCCGCAGCCCGCGATTTTGCCTGCGGCGCGGACGCCGTGGCCGCGGGCGCCAGCACGTCGATTTCGCGCTGTGGCGGTGTTTCACCGCCCGGCAGTCGCGACGGACGGCTTCGCACCAGCGGTTTGGCAGTTGGTCCCGCCTGTCCCCGCGCGGTCTGGGCGGCGGTCAGCGTGGAGAGGCGATCCGTACGGCCCATCCTGAGCAAGTCGCGGTATCCGCCGAAGGCTTCCTTGTGCCGGGGCAGAGATCCATGATCGGCGTCCACGACCCAGGTGGTCACCCCCGGCAGCACGGCGCTGTCGAGCAGCACCCGGCCGTCGCCCTGGTCCGGCGCGTCCAGATACATCACGCCGTCGTCCGACTTCTGGTAGCCCGCTGGCGTGAACTCCGCCTTGCCGACGACGAGCAGGAGCTTGTGTGCGAACGAGGCGAGGTCGGTGTCGCGCTGCCGATCGAGCGCGCGCCGCAGTTCGACCGCTTCGTTGAGCACGTCCTGGGTGGGAATTCCCCACTCCAACTGCGCAAATTGCAGCGGCAGATTGTGCCAGGGGTTGTTCCTGCGCGCCGCCGCAAGATCGGCGGCTGCAAGATCTTTCCAGGTTGCGTCGGTGCCGAGACCGTTCAGCAGGCCGGCCTGGAGTTGCAGGATCCCGGGGAAGTTGGCGATGAGCTTGCGCGCCCCGTTGCCGCCGAACGGTGCGCCCACGCTGGTCAGGAGATTGCCGAACGTATCGTCGCCCGACAGGACCTGCATCGGCGCCCAGGAGCCGCCGTTCGGCGTCCCCAGCATCAACAGGCGCGCGCCGTCGGCCGCCATCATCCGGTCCCACGTGCTGCGGCTGACGATCTGCATCATCCGCGCAACCAGGCCGCCCATCGAATGCGCGATGATCCGCACCGGCTGTTTCGATGTTTTGCGCGCGTCGAGGGCGGCGGCGACTTCGTCGGCGAGACGTTTGGCCTCGGCGGCCATCGGGCGCCGCCAGTCGAAGGCGAACGGCTTCACGTCGTGGTCGTCGAAGAAGAACGTCGTGAGGTCGTCGTAGTAGATGCCAATCGGCCCATCCGGCAGGACATTGGTGCCCTTGGGATCGTAAGCGAGCTGCTTCAAGCCGTTGACGAGGCGCCATCCGAGCCAGATGCGATCGTTGTCGATCTTCAAATTGCTGCCGAGTATGCCGGGCAGGATGAAGAGCGCAGGCAACTCGGCGGCCGCGGCCGCACCGCGCGATTGCAATGCCGCCCGAACCCCCGTCGACGATTCCCCGCTCCACGAGAGCGGGCCGATGACGCGAAATTCGTCCGGCGGATCGGCGCTGAGCGCCAGCGCGTTCACGATCGCATTCGCAGTCCGCGGGTTGCTGAAATAGTTGAAGTGCGAGACCTTGCCGCCCTGGTCGAGGACGAACGTCGAGTCCTTCTCCCGCGGCGACCCGCCATACATCGATCGCGTTTGCACCACCAGATCGTTGTCGGTCCAGAAGAAGGCATCGGACAAGAGGGTCTTGACCCAGGTGCCGACCGAATCGCCCTCGAGATCGCCGGCCACGACGCGCAGATCACCTTTGATTGGCTTGTCGGTCGCATGCAGCCATTTGACGAGCGGCGAATCCGGGATCTGCGCGGCGAGACCCGGAACCATGTCTGGGTCCGCGCGTCGACGGGCGACTTCACCCAGAAATTTGACCAGCTCATCCGCGACGGGAATCTGAGCGAGCTCGAGCGCCCACTTCACCACCGACACATAAGCGTCGAGACGCTTGGAGGCGAGCAGGGTGCCTCGCGCCGGGCAGGCGACGCGGACGACCCGATCGATCGAAATGCGCTTCCGGGCGACGAGCTCGGCGAGCTTCTTCAGCTCCTGCGCGCTCGAACCGTCATTTGCGAACAGCTCGACGGACGCCACCGGTTCGCTGCACACCCGCGCCAGCACTTCTGCGACCAATCCGCCGCGCGAATGCGTGAGCAGATGAAGCCGCGCGCCTTCTGGCGCGGCTTCGGCCAGCGTGATGGCGTTGGCGATCGGGCTTGCGCCAAGCGTCGGGTGGTCGAGCGCATAGACCCTGTCCTGAAACCTCTTGAAGAGCAGATCGACGAGCTCCGGGTGCTCGTTCCACAGCTTTCCGAACGTGCCGGAGGTTTCGCTGAAGGTCCCGTGAATCAGCACCAGCGATGGTGTCTCGCCAGATGCGATCGTGGACGGCGTCCGGTCCTTGAGCGATCCGGGCGGCTGACGATCGAGCCGGTACATGCCCGCCTTGACCTTGGAGTCGAACGCCTGAACGACCTTCGAGGCCGCGAAATCCGCCGCCTTGTCCTCGGCAAAACCGGTGAGGACCTGAATCCCCCGAACCAGCACGTCGCTGAGGAAGCCGCGCGTGGCGCCAGGCACGGCTGCGCCTTCTTCGAGACGCCACTGCAAGCGGGCGGGAATACGTACCTCGCCCGGCGCGAGCGTCGTCCCGCCGCGCGAGAGAAGCGGGTCGTCCTGTTGGGATTGCAGCAGCTCCCGCGCGGTGTCGGGATGCAACCACAGCTCGGGTCCTCCGGCGACTTCGATCAGAACGACGTCTTCTCCGGGAATCGCGGTCGTTCGGACTTCCGATTCCCCGGCGGCGCGCTGGGCCGTGACGGTGATGGAGTCCTTCACGCGCCCGATGGGCAATGCTGCGCCGCCGGCGCCGCGCGTGGCGCCGCGGTCTGCGCGGACGCCAGGGACGACGAACGTGATCGGAGCGGCCATGTTACACCCCCGCTATTGCAATCCGCCGGGATCGACCGCCGCGGGCGATCAATCCGCGCTTGAACGCGCACGACAAGGCTCATCCGGTGTCACCCGGCTCAATGCCTTCGAGCTTGTCGACGGTCGTGAGCGAAACGCCTGAAATCGAAATTCTGAAACGCCTGTACGATACTCGCCTCAATAGAAATGGCAATAGGACACAACGTCGGGGTCATCGTCGCATCGCGCGCTCCCCGTACCGTTGAATTGACGGCCGGAAGCCGATACGTTCGCTCGGCCACAGATTGTACCATCTGTGCATGCACTGCGCGCCAACGCGTGGGGCTCCAGATCGATTCGGCGATCGCATCCGACATCGCGCATCTTGCGATCCACGTCGTCGGGCATGACACCGTCAGCGATCTCGGTCATGGTGCATCCATCACGCTCACCGGCGTTACGTCGCTGACGGCGGATAATCTGCTCTTCATCTGATGGCGTGGGTGCGCCGGCTCAGTCCTGCTCGGGACCGACGGTGACGACCATGACGCCGTCGATCTTGATCAGGAACGTCATGGTGGGCTGGCTGGATGCCGGAGCCCGTTCGACCGCATGCCGGAACGCTGCGATCTCCTCTGGCACTACTGCCCGGAGGGAAAGCGTTGAACTTGGGGCGCAGACCGGGACGCCGTCCGATGTGAACGTGGCCAGATCGGCCCGCTGGAAGGCGTTTCGAGAAATCCGAAAATTTTGTTCGAAACAATGGGGCGGGTTCGGGCGTTGGGTTCGCGCAAGCCCTCTTGGCAGCGTCGAGCGGGACCTTCCTGCGACATCCAGATTGCCACCATCCGTATTGTTCCCGTCCCGGCATTGTTGCGCTGTCGGTGCATTCGAAATAGCATCGATCGCGAACAGGCGTGGGCAGGGCAGTAGAAATGACATACGAGGCCTTCTTTGCAGTCTTCTGCCGTCGATCACTCGGTAGCGAATACGGAACCTGCGCACTGGAAAATGCGTCTTCGCTGCCCTCGCTGTTCGTCGGCGCTGCGGAACGCGTGGTCACAGCCGTCATGTTCCAACCGTGCCTGCGATTATAGCAGGGCAGGGTTTCCCATGATCGGCACCCAGCCGGTGCTGATCGATTTTGCAGCCAGCATTTTTGAGCGCCGAATGTACGACGCCGAGAACGGCTCGGCGCTGCAGCGGGATGTCAGCCGCCGTTCCATGGGGTCGCGGCTGCATCGCCTTACCTTCGGGGGCAATCCGGTCGCGGTCTCCAACAGCACGAAATTCATCGATCTGTTGAAGCGGGAGTCGAGGCGGCCGGTCGTGCTCGTGATCGGCGGCGGGACGATTGGTTTGGGCGCGGACGAACTCTACCGGGACGATTCCATCGAACTCGTCGGCACCGACGTCTACGCCTCGCCGCATACCGTGCTGGTGGCGGACGCTCACAAATTGCCGTTCGAGGACGGCTTGTTCGATGGCGTCTGGGTGCAGGCGGTGCTGGAACATGTGCTCGAACCCGCCACCGTCGTTGCCGAGCTGCATCGCGTGCTCCGGCTGGACGGCCTGGTCTATGCGGAGACACCGTTCATGCAGCAGGTGCATGAGCAGGCCTATGACTTTTCGCGTTTCACGCAGAGCGGTCACCGCTGGCTGTTCAGGCGATTTTCCGAAATCAGCGCCGGACCGGTCGGCGGCGCCGGCGTGGCGCTGGCATGGTCGATCCGTTATTTCTCGCGCGCGCTCGGCGCGGGTAACAAGCTGTCACGCCTGATCGTGCTGCCCTTCTTCTGGATCAGGTATCTCGATGCGTTCGGCCGCGGCCGGGCCGCAGCCGACGCTGCCAGCGGCTTCTTCTTTCTCGGGCGCAGGGCCGAGCAGGCGATGGATCCGCACGCCATGCCGGAATACTACAACCGGCAAAAGTGAGTTTCGACAGTCGGGCGCGGGCCTTACGAAAGACCCTTGATTTTCTTGCACGGCGTCGATGCGGTCGACGACATCCGCGCGACGTCGGTCACGGAACGGATGGCAAGCCTTTCCTTAGCCGTGATGAAGCGCAGCACGCCGCGCGGATGGGCGTCGCAGAACTGCGCAAGCGTGGCGGCCGTCGCCGCAACGCTGTCCTGCTTGGGGACCACGGCTATGCCGCCATCCCTCAGGATATACGCGTCCTTCACGTTGGGCATGGCTGATGTCGCGATGCAGGTCTTGAACAGGTCGTTATAGGCCTGCGGCGTCAGTGACAGGTCACCGCCGGGAGTGCCCAGGAGATACTCGCGGCTCTTGCGGCAGTTCTCGCTATCCGCCCGCGCCGTACCGGTCGCGAGCGCGAGCAGCATCGCGGTCGCGACCGACAGCTTCATGCCACTGTTCCGATGGCGCGGTCCGCGGTTGCCCGCTTGCCGGCATAGGCCAGGCCATAGGTTGTCGCCGCGCAGCGTTCCCATGAAAGGGCGCGGGCATGGGCGGAGGCGCCCGCCGCGAGAATGGCGCGCAGGCCCCGGTCGGCTGCCAGCTCCGCAATCGCCTGCGAGATGCTCTCCACCGATGGCGGCACGAGAATTCCGGTCTCGTCGGCGAGCACGGCATCGGGCACCCCGCCGACCTCGGTCGCGACGCTCGGCAGGCCGGCGGCTCCAGCCTCGAGATAGACCAGTCCAAATCCCTCCACCCGGCCGGTCGTGTCGGGCAGTCCTGTCAGGCAGAAGAAATCCGAAGCCGCGTAGAGATCGCGGATCGCTTCGTTCGGCTGCGGGCCAAGGAAACGAATGTCGCAGGCCGCCTGCCCGGCAGTCCGTCGCAGTTCATCGACATAATCGGCTTCGCCGTCCGGTCCGATCACGAGCCACGTGATGCGCTGGCGCAGATTGTCCGGAAGCTGCGACAATGCGGCGAGCGTCAGATGATGTCCCTTGCGGCGTGTGATCCGCGCCACTGTAATCATCACCAGCCGGTCCTCCGGCAGCCGATAGGCAAGGCGAATCTCGCGGCGTTTCCTTGGCGCGCCGAACCAGAATTCCGATACGCCGAGATTGATCGCGCTGATCCTGGCGGGATCGACGGTGAACCGCTCGCGGAACAGCGTCTCGGTGAAGCGGCTGTTGGCGACCACCTCCGTGCGCGGCCCGAACACGCCGGCGCTGCGAATGGCGATGCGCTTCAGCGGCGTCTGCGCTTCATTGATCTCGGTGCCATGCACCGTCATCAATACCCGCGCCGAGGTTCGCCATCGCGAAAGCGCGACCGGAATGAAGAACGGCCAATCGGCCGCGTGGACCACGTCGTATCGATCGCCGCGAACGCCGCGTCGCGCCAGCATGATCTTGCGCGGCAGGTCGCGCATGGAGTGGAGCCCGCCGCGAAACCGAGCGACTTCGAAGGGCAGGGCCCGGTCGTCGTCGCATGTCTGCCGCGCGTAGTCGGGCGCCACGACAGTGACCTTGGCGCCGAGCCGGCTGGCGGCCGCGGCGATTTCGCGGGCGTAGGTCCCGATGCCTCCCATCGCGGGAGCGAACTCGCTGGTCAACAGAAGGATGTTCAACCCGGCGCCCTCAATAGGTCGGCGCCGCGGCGGCAAGGCCGCGCGCATCCTGAATTTCCTGATGATAGCGGTACACCCGCGCGAGTTGGGTGCCAGGGGTGAACGCCCTGATGGAATCGGCGATGTGTACCGGATTCATCACGCCCGCCTCGATGCCAGTCCTGACATCGACAAACCGCTGTGCGAGCGCATTCACCATGTCGTCTCGACTGCCGTCCCGCGCCACCAGATAGCCGCTGACGCCAGGGCGGATCACGGATTCGAGCTGCGGCAGGTGCATGGCGACGACGGGCCGGCCGACCGCCAGGGTTTCCAGCACGCAACGCGGCATGCCTTCGAACTCGGACGTCAGGATGCCGGCATGGGCGCTCGCCAGCGTCTCCGCCATGCCCGCGGCATCCTTGAAGCCGTGGCGCACGGTGATGTCCTCGATGGCTGCGAATTCCTCGAACCGGTGCGGGTCGCTGGTGCCGATGTAGTGAAACCTGACATCGCCGTTCAATCGCTGCCGCAGGCGATCGATGGTGCGAAACATCAGCGGCGGATCCTTGAACTCATCGAGCCGGCCGGCGAACACGATCTGGAACGGTGAAGAGTCCAGCGGCCAAAGTTGCGGCTTGAAGATATCCGTATTGACCCATGTCCAGAGCGTGTCGATCTTGTCCTTGCGGCGCGGATAGGTCTGCTGCAGCCGCTCGGTGATGAACGGATTGACGCACAGGAACTTCTCGCTCATGGCGACGGCGAACCGCTCGCCGGTATTGTGGACAAAGGCGTATTTCCGCAGCAGCGAATCCATCTGCAATTTCGGCGCGCCTTCGCCGTGAAGCATCTGAACGAAGGGAAGCCGCAGGATCGCCGGCAGCCACGAAAATTCAACGCGCCGCAGATCGACCGAGCATCGCCTGGCGCGGATCAACCGTGCGATCGGGCCGAAGTGGCGGAGCAGCGCCATGAAGAACTGACCGGTCAGCGAGGTACGGATGCTGCGGGCCGCTTCGCGCGCCTGCTGGTCCGAATAATGCAGGATGGGCAGGAAGTCGAAGCCGCGGCCGCGGAAGGTCAGCCGGTGAAGCTTTCCCAGCTCCAGGTCGCCCGTCGAGTCGACGCCGATGAAGAGGATGTCGGTGTCAACGGGATGAAACGTGATGAAGTCGCGGATGTAGGTTTCGAGGCCGCCGACCTTTTGGCCGCGCGGGTCGAACGGATGGATCAGGCAGATCTGGTAACGCGGCTTGATCGGGTTGGCATTTCGCGCGCGTAGCGCCAGGGTCAATGTTGAAGTCATGCCGCTTTCCTCATGCGTGCCTGGACGATTTGCGGAATTGTTCGCGCAACGAGGCGCGGAACAACGCTCATGCATCTGACATAGCGGGGGCCGAGCCGCCGCGGCTCGCGCAGCATGCGCCACGCCCATTCAAGCCCCGTCCTGCGCGCGATGGATGGCGCGCGGCTCTGTGTGCCGGCGATGAAATCGAGCGCCGCGCCGATGCACAACACGCCGGTTCCGTTCAACTCGTCGAGGCATCGCGCGGCGAACAGCTCCTGCCGCGGCGCACCCAGCGCCACGAAGCAGAGCCTGGCGCCGGAGTCGCGAATACGTTCGATCGCCGCATCGGCCTCGCTGGAATAGGGATCGAACCCCGGTCCCGGCGCAAGGCAGCCTGCAATCTGCAATCCCCTGAATCGTTCCGTGAGACGTCGCGCCGTCGCGTTCAGCGTGAGATCGTTCGCGCCCAGCAGAAAGACCGGGAGGCCTTTCTTTCGCGCTTCCGCGCAGACCGGCTCGACGAGATCGGCGCCGGTCGTCCGCTCGATGCGCGTTCCCATGAGACGGCCCAGCACGACGATCGGGAACCCATCGGCTGTGACAAATCGGGCACGGCGATAGGCGGCGCGAAAGTTCGCGTGTTGCTGCAATTGAACAACGTGATCGAGATTGAGCGTACAAACGCTGAAGGTGTCGCCATGTTGCGCAGCCGACACGATCGACGAAACTGCCGCGGGGAGCGATGGAACATTGATGGTGACGCCATCGACGGTGAGACTCGGCTGCAACGATATTGGCGGTTCCGACATGTCGATCCCCTGATGATGATTTGATCGAGAGACGCATTCACGCTGAACTATCGACATGCCCGCTCGTGACGGGAACTGTGTGTCGAAAAATTTCTCAACCAGCATCGTCACGAAATCGAACTAATGCGACGCAACGATGGCGATGTCGCGATGCGAAGGGCGAGACATGGCGGCGAATCATTCACGTGATGGAGATCAGCTATGCAGCAGTGGTCGAGGCGAGATGCGCTCGCTCTTATCGCAGGAGCAAGCGTTGCGTCGTACGAGAAGGGAGCATCCGCGGCGCAGCCCACGCAGAGTCTCGGCGCCATCGCCGCCCGTAACGGGATCGTGTTCGGCGCAGCTGCAGGCCCTGTCATCGACAAGGATCATGCTTATCGCGAGCTGTATCAGACGCAGACGCGGATCGTTACGACTGACATTGCGATGAAGATGGGAACCATCGCGCCGCAGCCGGGGCCGAAGCGGTTCGAGAGCGCGGACCGGCTGCTGCAATTCTGTGCAAGCAACAACATTCCGATGCGGGGCCATTGCCTGATCTGGAACGAATGGGTTCCGCAATGGATCAGGAACATGAGCGGCGCCGAGCGCGAGAAGTTCTTCGATTCCTATATCGAGGAAGTGGCTGCCCGTTATGTCGGCAGGCTGCATTCATGGGATGTCGTCAACGAACCGTTCTGGCCCGGGCACAAGGCACCCGGCGGTTACAGGCTCGGTCCATGGTACGATACGTTCGGCACAGGATACGTGCGCCGCGCCTTCGAGCGCGTGGCGATGGTCGACCGGAAGACCAAACTGGTTCTGAACGAAGCACAGAGCGAGCGCGACGATGAGGTCGGCCGAACGGTACGCAAGGGATTGCTGCAGCTGGTGGATGAATTGAAGCATGCCGGCGTGCCGCTGCATGCCGTCGGTCTGCAAAGCCACCTGCAGCCCCGCTACCCGCACGACCCCGGACGCTTCGCCGAATTTCTTCATGCCTTGGCCGAACGTGGCGTCGAGATCTACCTGACTGAATTCGACGTGCGCGACGACACGTTTCCAGATGACATCGCGACGCGCGATGCCATGATCGCCGATACGGCCGAGAAGTACCTGAATAACGTGCTGCGCGTTCCGGCCGTCAAGGTGGTGATCGCGTGGGAACTTGCCGACAACTACTCGTTCTATACCGATGCGGCGAAGAAAAAGGACCCCCTCGCGCAACGGCTGCCTCGGCCGCTGCCGTTCGATTCATCGATGCAGAAGAAGCCGCTCTGGTTCGCGATGGCGCGCGCGTTCGAGAATACAAGGAAATCGTAGGTCGAGATCACTCACGCCCCCGAATGTTGGGGGCGTGGGCGGAGTATCCGCACCAGCGTCGGTGCGTAGAGCAGGGCGAGCGCGCCGAAATAGACGGCGGCGCCTGCCGCGACATGTGCCGCCAGCACGGCAATGGTTCGCGCCTCCGGGAAGATCCGCAGCAACGCCGCCATCGCAATCGTGGCCAATGCGATGCGCACGAGATGGCCGACCGGAAGCCGCAGGCCAAACCGGGTAAACCCGATCGAGAAGCTGACACTTGCCGCGGCCAGCGCCGCCAGCACGGTGGCGCCGGCTACTCCTGTGAGTCCCCAGCGCGGCAGGAACAGAGCGCTCAGCACTACGGTTGTCGACGCGTCGATCGCCGCAATTCCCATCATCCAGCGCGTGCGGTTTTGCAGGAGAAACACCTGATCGCCGAAATGGGCGCGCAGGTTGCGGATCGCGCCGGCAAGCGTGGAGAGCGGCAGCACGGCGAGCGTCACCGCCTGGAACGGAACTGCGATCAACAGATGCACGATCTCCGCTCTCAGCATGAAGATGCCGGCGAGGCTCGGCGCCAGGATAGCGACCAGGAGCGCGCTGTTGGCGGCAAGCTGGCGCATGCCGGCCTGGCTGCCCTCCTGTTCCATGCTCTTGACCGCCAGCGGGAACGCGGCGGCCGTCACCAGCATGGCCGCGACCGCCGCGGCGCGCTGGCCGAGGCCGTAACCGACCGCGAACAGCCCGGCCGCGGCCACGCCCGACATCTGGTTGACGATGAAGCGCGACGCGTTGAGGCCGACCCAGCCGAGCGTGCCGCCGACGATCAGTGGAATGCCGTAGCGCAGCGCGTGCGTGACGATCTCACGGTCGATCGGCCAAAGGCGGTAGCCGCAGCGCAGCGTCGGCATCACGATCAGCGCCGCGGTCAGTTGCGCCGCGGCGTATCCCGCAAGCGGCCACTCCGCCGATTGGCCGAACAATTTGATCAGCACCAGGCCGAGGACAAATCCGACCGACGGCCCGAATACCTGCTGGATCGTGTAGACCCGGATCTGCTGCTGCGCGCGGGCGCGCTCGCCGATATAGAGGTTGAGGGATCGGGTAATCACATAGGCGACGGCGGCAAGGAGGAGGTCCGTTCTGGCGCCGGGCGCAATCACCAGAAGCAGAATTCCAATGACGGCCGCACTTTGCAACGTAACGGATGCGAGCAGGACCGCGTTTTCGGTACGGTAAAAGCGTGGCGCGTCATTGGCGTCCTGATAGCGTCCGAGGAAACGCAGCGCATATTGCGACCACCAGGCGAGGAAGCCGATCTGCAGCAATTCGTGCGTGGCTGTGATCAGCGTGATGACGCCGAGCGTGTGCTCATCGACGACATGCGTCCACACGATCATCGCCACAAGCTGGCACAGCGGCCCGACGAATTGCGCAGGCAGATAGAGCAGGGTGTGTTTTAAGAGCATCTCAGGCCCCCAGCCAGCGGCAGAGTCGGGCGGAGGCGAACTGCCGGACGGCCAGTAGCGCGGCGGCGCTGAGGAGGATGGCCAAGCCGCCGCAAACGGCGAAGCTGGCGATGCCGCCGAGCTGATGCAGCGTGGTGTGATCGCGCAGCAGCATGACGACGAAGATGTGCCAGAGATAGATGAAATAGCTGCCCGAGCCGAACCATCCAAGCAGCGGCGAGCTTGGCTGGACGGCGAACAGTGCAACGCAGAACAGCGCTGCATAGAGGAAGAAGGCGGTCGAATCGTAGGTGGCGGCGTCGCCGAGGCCGAGAATGCGCACGGCGGCATAGACCATGTAGGCCGCCAGCATGGCGCCAGGCAGCGCGCGGCGCATGTTGTGGTCGCTCAGGTCTGCGAACATCGCGGTCAGCGCGCCGAGCGCGGCAAACGAGAACCAGAACGGAATGTCGCGCATGCGGACTTCGTCGAGCAGTGCGTCCGAGGCGCCGAACCTGGACATAGCAGGATCAAGATAGCTGCCTGCGAGCAGACCGCAGCCGATCGAGAGGATCAGCAGCGCCGCAATCCGTTTTCTTGAAGCAGGTTGTCCGGTGCCGCCAACCGCGAAGACGAGCCACAGGCCGAACGTGCAGCAGACATAGACGAAGACGTAATAGTAGACGAAGACGTACCCCAACCCGAACCGCGCCAGCGTCGTGCCGATGCGATGGTCCATCGCCGGATTATGCAGCGCCATGTAGGCATAGGCGGCGACGAACGCGATCGCGTAGGGAATCAAGGCCGCCTTTAACCGCTTCGCGAACGGCACGCGGCCGGAGAGCGCCGTCAGATATCCGGAGGCGAACAGGAAGACCGGCACGCAGGGCCGCAGCGCCGCGTCGAGCGATTTTGCCCAGATAGCATCGAGCGGCTGCGGCAGCGAATGAATTCCGATCACCATCAGGATCGCAATGCCGCGCATGGCATCGATGACGCCGTCTCGGCTTCGGGCCGGCGCCTGTGCGACGCTCAGGGATCCCGCGTTTGCCGGTATGCGCTCCACGACCGTCATCATGCGCCCTCCCGCCGCGAGATCGCGGGAGACGGTTCGGGCCTGATGGCGCGGCGGTCGTAGGCGTCGGTCAGATATCGCCGCAGCGGCGTTTCAAACGCGCGCAGTGAGACGATGCTCGCTAATGCAAGAACGACGATCGCCACCGGCGCAAGTATCAAGCGTTCATGCGGCGACAGCGAAAGCAGCCGCGATCCGAAGGTAATGATGACGGTCGCAACCGGAATATGCAGCATGTAGCAGGAATAGGTCAGCGGCGACCAGCGATCGAAGCGGAGCCGCGACAGCAGTGTCTCGCGTCCCGCGCAATCGGCCTGGATGGCGAGCATTGCGATGGCATAGATCGCCAGCAGGGCAGTCATCGTCGGTAGCAGGGAGCCGAGCACGATAAACGCCGCCAGCGATGCGGCCAGCACGCCGGGAGTTGCGGGCCAGCGGGCGATCCGGTCGCGGAACAGATAGCAGGCTATGCCGAGGTTGAAGGCAGGCAGCGCCCTGAAGGCGCCTCCCTGGTTGATCCAGTCGACCCACGGCGTCGTTCCTGCTGCCCATGCCCAAAGGGAGTTGGCGAGCGCGGTGATGACCACGAGCGCAATGACCGCCTCCTTGCGGCGCTGCGCGATCAACGCGACGGCCGGGAAAAGCAGATAGCAGAACATCTCGGCAGAGAGCGACCAGCTCGGGAAGTTGAACGTCAGGCGCTCGCCGATGAAGGCGTGAAGCAGCAGGAACTGTGCGGGCAGGTCGGAAAGGGGGTAGCGGGCGGGGTTGTCGGTCCGGGCGGCGCCGAAATGAAGCGCGCCGGCAAGCGCTATATAGAAAGCAAGCGTGGCGAGATGCAGTGGATAGATGCGGGCGAGGCGACGCCAGAGGAAGCGGCCGATCGATGCGGCGTCGTTGACGCGGCCGAAATACTGCCGGGTGATGACAAAGCCGGAGACGACAAAGAACAGGTCCACGAACAGGTTGAAATGCAAGGTGTGCGCGACCATGAATTGGCCGACGCCCGCGTCCTTGAAGTAATCGGAATAGTGAAGGATCACCACGGCGCCGGCCGCAATGATGCGCAACCCGTCCTGATGCCTTGTGGCGCTGGTGTCATGCAAGGCGGCGGTACTCCGGACCTGAATTTCCTGGAACGCGAGTGTCAGGCGGCAAGGCTGGCGATCAGGCTGATGACCGTGTCGCGGTCGCCGCGCGCCAGATCGTTCCAGCGCGCCAGATTCCGTACCGCCAGCGCCACGTATCGGGCGCGCCAGTCTTCGTTCGACAGAGCAGCCGCGATCCGCGCCGCCGCGCCAGAAGGATCGGCGGGATCGACATGGATGCCGGACTCGCCGAGCACCTCGCGGAAAATGGCGGCATCGGGGGCGATGATCGGCAGGCCGGCGTATTGCGCCTCCAGCAGCGGCAATCCCAGCCCTTCGTCATGCGAGGTGCAGATGAACAGGTCGGCGGCGTCAAGCAACTGATTGACCCGTTCAGCGGACTGATATCCGTGCAGCGTGACGCCCGGTTGGCTCTCAAGCGCTAGCCAGTCGTCGCCCCATCCCGGTCTACCGACGATGTCCAGCGTTGCTTCCGGAAATCCCTGCATGCGCAACGCATCGAGGATTTTCGCCGCGGCTCTGAAATTCTTGCGCGGCTCCACCGTGCCCAGCGCGATCATCCGAAGCGGCTGCGGCTGTGCGCTGCGTTCGCCGCGTTGCCCGGGGTCGAGGCCGAACACGTTGCGGACCGAAGGCCGATAGAGCGTCACCTCGGCATCGGGCCGGCAATGCGCGGCAAGTTTGCGCCTTGTATCGCCGGAATTTGCCAGAAAGCGCGGGTAGTGGCGCAGCGCGAGCTTGAAGGGCCCGGCCATATAGAGCCGCGCCCGCATATTGAGCTCGGCGCGCCGCGTGATCAGAAAGTCATCGTGGATATAGGGCAGCACCCGCGATGCGAACGGCCGCAGCAGCGGACTGGGCGGAAAGCCGGGGCATAGCAGGATGGAGGACGAAGCGGCGAGCCGCATCGGCAATCCCAGGGTCTGCGTCGTCACCATCTGGCGAAGACCCTGCGCCTTCACCGGCACGACATCGAGCGGCGCCAGCGCGGCCTCGGAGAACAGCTCGAGCGTGATGCGTTCGAGGCCAGTGACGTGACGTCCGAGATGGGTGTTGTCGACATAGATAGTCATGCGAAAGGAGATCCCGTGTTATGCCGGAACGGACCGGTAGCTGATGGATGGGCGGACTTGCGCGGGCGCGGCGCCGCGCCGCGGCTCGCGTGGCAGCAAGACCGAAATGAGGATCACGAACTGCGCGAGCTGAATGTTCTTCGACGAGAAGCTCACCGAACTGGCGGCGATGATGACGATCAGCAGCACGATCGCCCATGCCGCGGGGTTCGAGCGGCGCAGCAACTCGACGAAGAAACAGACCAGTCCGACCGTCATCAGGATGGTGTGGACGAGACCGAACTGGACGACGGAGGCAATCCAGAAGTTTTCGATGCCGTAGTTGAGGCCGAGCTGCGACTGGAGCGCATTCACCCGAACCGGGTTGGGGCCGAGGATCAGTTCATGCCAGTCGAAATGCGAGAGCAGGCTGAAGGTGGCATAGCGCGCCAGCGTGCTGCCCTTGTCGGACGAGAAGCGCAGCAGCATCTTGTCGAAAATGCCGAGGTCGAGCGCGGCGAAGACGATGGCGCCTGCGGCAAACAGCACGCAGATTGCCAGTATTGCCGCGGGAAGCGGCATTCGCCTTCCCCGCATCAGGCGGAACGCCTCAAAGACCCCGAGCAGCCCGATCATCGCCAGCACGGTGACCAGCGACGTCCTGCCACCAAAGGCCATCAGCGATCCGAGGTTGAATGCGATCAGCGGCAGCCGCAGCAGGATCGGCGGACAAATCGCCGGACGGAGCACCAGCGCCAGAACATAGGCGCCGACAATGCCGGATGCCGTGAGCGGGTGGCCCAGCAGCGCCGCGGAGCGCCATTCGCCCGCCACCACGACGTCGCCGAGCGTCAACGGGATCAGCCGATGGCCGGAGAAATACTCATAGTAGCCGATCACGACGTTCAGCAGGATGGTGAAATGAATGGCCCAGGCCAGCGGATGTTTTCGCGACGCTGACAGTTGCCACATCACCATCGCGATCAGGATCGGCAGCAGAAACGTGTCGATGATGACCGTGAACGGGCGTTCCAGCACGATTACCTGGATCAGCAGGAACAGCCAGCAGAGCAGATAGGCCAGCAGCAGCTTCGATTCGGAAAACATCCGGTTGATCTCGCCGACCGGGCCGCGGCTGCGCAGCAACAGCAGAGAGAATGCGAGCAAGCTGAAATAGGTTGCCGGGTGCAGTTTTTCGTAAAAATTGCCGCCTGCCGTCAGATAGTGGATTTTCCATTTGGTCAGAACGGAGGAGGAGAGCGTGAACGTTGCAATCACGGCCAGCAGCAACAGACCGGCTGCGATCCGTTCGATGAATGCGTCGGCATTCGCCATGCGCCCATGCGTATAGGAAGCCGGCCGCATTGCCGGTGACGCAAGGGGGCGGCGATGCACCTGTGCGACGCCGGCCGGTCTGTGCAACGGTCCGCGCATTCTCACCGCGCCGCTCCGGCATGGAGGCTGGCGGCGCCGTATGGCTTGAGATAGGCCGAGCTGCGGTAGTAGTCGTAGAACTGCAGGCGGCTGAGATCCACTCGTGTGAGCACCGTCCCCATGATCCGGTCGCTGACCGGGGACAGCAGGTCCATGGCGTGGGACAGCACTTCGCCGGGGGTCTGGTCCCATGCCAGCGCCAGGATGATGCGATCTGCGAGTTCGGCGAGCGCACGGCCATCGACCAAAGGCACCAGCGGAGGCGAGTCGACCACGATCAATTCGTAGCGGTGACGGAAGTGATCGAGAACGTCGACGATCCGGTCGGAGAACATCAACTCCGTGATGTATTCGACCTCCTTGATCCTGGTCGACGGCAGAATCGAAAGCCCGGTGCTGTGATCCACCAGAATGGCCTGTTCAGGCGCGGTCTGGCCGATCGCGACTTCGAGCAGTCCCGCGTCAGCGCGCGGACAGAGTGCGCGGGTCACTTGCGGGTTGCGGAGGTCGCCATCAATCAGGAGCGTTCGGATGCCGAGCATGGCCAGCGACTGCGCCAGGTTGATGGCCAGCGTGGTCTTGCCTTCGCTGTCGAGCGCGGAGGTGACCTGTACGACCTTTACCGGCTGTGATCGCATCGTCCGTTGCAGCGCGAGGCGAACGGCACGGATCGCTTCCGCGAAGAAGGTGCCGGGCTCGTCGATTGCGTAGCGCGTCAAGGGTGGCTGTAGCGGCGCCGGCAGCAACTTCGTGCTCTTCGGATCGTAGCGGCCGAGTTCGTTGCGTCCGCGCCGGGCGAGGCGGGCGAGCTCGCGCGCGCCGATTAATGGAACCGCCGCAAGCACGGGCACGCCCGATATGGCTTCGGCCTGTTCGAGCGTCTTGACGCGGCCGTCGAGATAGTCGGTGAGGAACGCCAGCACGCTGCCGGCGCCGAGCCCGAGCATCACGGCGAGACCCAGGATCAGCATCGTCTTGGGAGACGACGGCCTGATCGGAATGCTGGCCTTGGTCACGATCCGGGAATCCGGCATCTCCAGGCTCTCTTGCGCCGTCGTTTCCTTGGAGCGCGCTAGGTAGGATTCATACAGCGTGCGGTTGGCCTCGGCCTCGCGCTGCAGTTCGCGCAAGCGCACCTGCGCCTGCCCCGAGGAAGTGGACACGCCCTGAAGCTTGTCGAGGCTTTGCTGCAGCGATGTCTCGCGGGAACGCGCCACGTCGTAGTCGTGTTTGGTGCTCTCCAGTATCCGCCGGATTTCCTCGTTGATCAGTCTCTGGGTATCGCGCCGCTGCGCCCGCACATTGGCGACGAGGGGGTGACGCGCGCCGTATTTGCTCGACAAATCAGCTTCGTTCTTGGCGATGTCGGCATATTGCGTGCGCAGTTTGGTGATCATTTCCGAGGAAATGGCCGCGTTGATGCCGCCGGGATCGCCGCCGGATTTCGCGATGTCCTGGATCTGCTCATACTTGGCCCGCGCCTCCGCGGTTTGCGCGCGGGCGGCGATCAGCTTGCCGTTGAGGTCAGTGATCTGCTGGTCGTTGAGCGTGACGCCCTGCGACACCATCAAATTATTGGCGGAACGATAATCCTCGACCGCCTTTTCGGAGGCGACAACCCTCAACTTCAACTCGTCGATCTGGCTGTTGAGCCAGGTGGCGGCAATGCGCGTCGCATCGTATTTGGCGCGTACCTGCTCGTTGAAGTACGCATCCGCAATCGCGTTGGCGATGGTCGCGGCCTTCTGCGGCGATTGCGAACTGACGGCGACGTCGACGAGGAAAGTGGTGCCCTGCCGCGTCACTTTCATCCGCTTCTGAAGGATATCGACCGATCGCGACCTGGCGGCGTCCTCCGGGCTGGCTCCGTCGCTCGGCCCGCTGCTGCGGAATAGCCCCTTGATGGGATCGAGCAGGCCGGGCTTCGGCGTGAATTCCTCGTCTTCGGTTAGCTTCAGCTTGTCAACGACGCGCGTCAGAATCGCGACCGACTGGATCAGCAGCGTCTGGCTTTCGATGGTCGCATCATCCGTGCCGAAATTTGACAGCACGGACTGGTTGGTCTCGACGACATTGGCACGGCGCGGATCGACCAGCACGGTCGATGTCGCTGTATAGAGAGTGGTGGTGAACATCAAATAGGTCAGCGCCAGCCCGAGCAGCGCCAAGGCCGGCAGCGCCAGCAGCCGGTAGCGGCGGCGCAGGATGCGGCCCATCTCGCGCAAATCGACGGTCGGATACTGCCAGCTTTCCGCGGGGGGGCGGGTGACAGGCTCGTCGGGGATTACATAGGGCAGGTCAGAATTGCGCTGTAACATTCATTCCTACCAGGTGTTTATCGAAGGTGAAGACGGGAATGTCGCTGTCGCGCTTGGTGTAGCGGTAGTAGGCGGAAACGGCCGCGAAACGATTGACGAGGTATTTGACGCGGGTGTCTGATGTCAGCACGTTGTCCTTGCGGAGCTGACCGAAGAACTTGTCGTTCTCGTAACCGCCGGCGAGCGAGACGATGATGTTGCGCCGCAGCTCGTAATCGAGGCCGAGCTGCACCGCATTGGCGAGCACGCCGGTGACGCTGGTGTCGGTGGTCTGCGTGACAAGCTGTTCGGCATTGAAGTGCACGTCGAGCAGGCGCGTCGGCCGCCATGTCAGCCGTGCGCGGTAGGAAGGGCCTTCGATGTTGCCGATCGACGGATCGTCGAAGCGCTGCTGAACATAGCCGGCGCCGAATTCGCCGGTCACCAGATTGCTTAAGCCGACCGTGATGCCGGTCAGCGCGCGATAGCCTTGCGAGTCCAGCGTATGGCCCGGCGTTCCCCTGAGGTCGCGCTGATTGCCTTCCACGCCACCGAACCAGCCGAGGGTGGAAGAGATCGCATAGTCGATCCGGCTGTGCAGCGCGTAGACCTGCCCATCGCGGGCGTCCTGGTTGATGACGGTGCCGTCCTGCGCGCGCGTCGATCCGTAGTCGTAGGAATCGGTGCGGAAGCCTACCGATGTTGTCAGGCGGTTGAACTCCTTGCGCAGCGTGACATCGCCGGACATCAAATTGTATGGCGTCGGTGATATGGCGTTGGCGGGGGAAGTGAGCGTGCCGACGCCTTCGTTCAGATGCGCGATCTGAAAGCTGCCGAGCAGCATCGTGTCGTTCGTGATGTCCAGCCAGCCATTGCCCTTCAGGCTGGCGTTGGTCTGGTTCAGGCTCGAAAACTGGTTATAGGTCGTCGACTGCGCGTCCAGTTTCAGGTCCAGGCCATGCCGTCCCCATAATGAGTGCGCACGCAGCGTCGGCTCGATCACCGCCGCGATATCGGAGCGCGGCGCGGTGTTCGACGCAAAGACGTTGCTGTCGTAAAAAGTTCCGGCGGTCAGCGACGGGTTGAACATCCAGGAACCGGAGCGAATGCCGACGGGTTCATAGCCAGGCTGTTGTCGCTTCTTCACCGGCATGTCTTCGGGCGGGATCTCTTCGCGATTGTTCGGATCGGTCCGGTCCGGCAACGATGACGGTTCAAAGATCTTCTGTGCGTTCCAGGGGGAGGCGAATTCTCCGCTGGTCCATGGAATGGCCTGGGCATTCGCCGACGATCCAAGACCGAGCAGGATGACAGCCGCCGGGGCGGGCAACAGGCTGAAGCGGCATCGGCCGGGCACGCGTATGGAGCGGAGCCGTTCTCCGCTTCCTTCGGATGCATCCAGCGATGCAAGTGTTAACTCGAGTCCCATCACCGATCCCTTGCGGGAACACGAAGGCGGCGAACACTTAACGGGCGAAGCCCATCGCTCAGAAAATGATCGTCGACTGCGCATAAGAAAGGCATGCCTCATACTCGGTACGCGGGCGCAAGGTTTTGAATTGTGAGATTGAAGTGATGCGCTCGCTTGCAACGCGCCTTGCCGGAAAAAGTTTTCCTCGCGCCGCAAAAATATTTCGCAATGCAAAACGCTTGTGACGACAACGCAACACACACGTCGTCATCGGCACGCAAGCGGCATGCATCTCATCTACGGTTCCGCGACGCTAGAAGTAGCGTTCCGGAATCCGAATGTTGTCGCCCGGGAAAACCGGAACAGGAGCATTGAGAGGCAAGATCTCTTCCGTACCGGCGCCTGAGCGGCGCAGAAAGACCTTGTTCTCATTGGCCCGGTACGTGAACCCGCCGGCGCTTGCGACCGCGTCCATCACCGTCAACCCATGACGATACGGGTATTCGCCGCTCTTCTTCACTTCGCCGAGGATGTAGTACGGGCGATACTGCGCGATCTCGACGTTCACGCGCGGATCGCGCACGATTCCCTTTGCAAGCGCGGATGCGATCGATTTCTCGAGTTGCCGCGTCGTGGCGCCCGCAGCCTTTATATGGCCCGCGAGTGGAATCGAGACCTGACCGGTGTTGTCGATCTCATACTCGCCGGTGATGTCGCTCTCGCCGTAGACCTTCAGCCTGATTCGGTCGTTCGGGCCAAGGATGTAACTTTCCGCAGACGCTGCGGATGGTGGCGTCTGTGCTGAAGCATGAACCGAAAGGCCGGCACTGATGCCGGCGATCGCAAAGACGAAAAGAAGTAAGTGAAGCGTCAGGCCAGCGCTGGGCGACCGTTGCTGCATGGCTGCATCTCCGTGAATGCACGTACAGCCGTCGATCATTGAGAAGAAAACACGGCAAAAAAATGTGAAGCGGGAGTTCCATCTGCTGAAAGATGCGCGCACTGCAATCACAAGTCGTTGCATCCGTGTCACAAGAACAGGATCGTCGATCCTTCGATCGCAATGCAGGTCAGGGTTCCCGTTCGCCATGCAGCGGTGTCGATATTGATCCGGTTGGAACGGATGTCGGGATGCGGCACCGGCGTATGGCCGTGCACAACGAATCGTTCGTGGTTCCGCGTGCAGTCGAGAAACTCATCTCGAATCCAGATCAGATCGTTGGGATCCTGATCATCGAGTGGAACGTCCGGACGAATGCCGGCGTGAACGAACAGAAAATCTCCGCAGCTGAACTGGTTACGCAGGCACTGCATGACCAATTCGTGTTCACGCGGGAACGCATCGAGAAAGCGGCGATGCAGATCGTTCGCCGTCTCGGTTCCGTTGCGCAGCTCGACACCATAGGACGCAAGCGTCTGCATGCCGCCCAGTTGCTGCCAATATTGCAGGATAGCCGGATCCTGAAGGAATCCTTCCATCACAGCCTCGTGGTTGCCGCGCAGGCACACCGCGCGATTGGCGACGAGTCGAACAGCGAGCAAATCCATCACCGTCCTGGAGTGCGGTCCGCGGTCGATGTAGTCGCCGAGATAGACCTCTACCGTATGCGCGACCGGTCGGCGCCGGATGTCGTCATCGATGCGCGCCGTGATTTCGCTCAGCAGGTCGGCCCGGCCGTGGATGTCACCGACCGCATAGATGCGTGTAGCGGCGGGCGCCGAAGCGTTAACGGAGCGCGAGGGTGCCGCGGACATCTGGTGCATGGTGTGCGATGTCGATCATGGAACCGGGTGGCGGTCAATCCATCACGCAGCACGCCGAGACGAGGTGTCTAGAAAAAGAGCAGAGCGATCAGGATAACGATCGCCACCCACGCTATCACATTCCCGATGATGATTCGGTTCCTGAGCTTGCGGTCAGGCAGCGCTCTGTCGTGCGGAACCAGCGCGCGGCTGTGCAGACGTTCGGCCATCATGGG
The DNA here is from genome assembly GCF_003062295.1 of Bradyrhizobium algeriense. Classification (GTDB taxonomy): domain Bacteria; phylum Pseudomonadota; class Alphaproteobacteria; order Rhizobiales; family Xanthobacteraceae; genus Bradyrhizobium; species Bradyrhizobium algeriense. Next base: position 36,390 of record NZ_PYCN01000022.1, read on the forward strand.
CGCCTCCCCGGAATTTGCTCCGCGAAGTGGACGGCTCGCGAATCGCTGCCGTCTCTGTTTTTTCTTCGAAGCCTGGCGATCATCGCGCCAGCTTGTGCGCTTCAATCACCGTCTGTCGTCAGGCTGTGGTGGATCGCTAGCTTTCGATGAACGATCTCGCTCAAGACAACGGCGTGACGGCCATTTGTTGCCCTTATAGCGACGCTGCATTGTTCAATTTTATGTCGAGAATCGAAGAGGCGATTTTGTTCCGAGATTTTCGAATATGCATAGCTGCATCGAGTCACACGCAGCCCGTTAACCGGGCAAATCGAAACTAAGCGCTTCCGAACAAACCGGAATATCGCGTCGCACAAATCACGGTAAAGATTCCGTTGCGTTGTTCCACACGACATTTTCGCTTTCGCGCCAAATTTCGCTCAAGATTGTGGAAAGTCTTACCGATCGGCGGGCGTTCGCGCTCGCGGAAAGTGCTGACGTTCGCTGCCGCGAAGTCGTCACGCGCGGTGCCGAGCGACTCGAATCGCTCGATCACAGTCCGGTTTCAGCAAGAGAGGAGAGTCATGAGCTCGATCGTGACAGCCAACTTCGATCGGAACAACGTCACGCCGATTCGGAGAGAGCGGACTCAGATTTCGGTCCGTCCTGTCGAGTTTGCCGGCGGCGGTACGCATCGTGCGTATCGAGGCCGCCGGCGTTCGCGCCGTGTCGCGCGGACTGAGCCGTCGTCGTCGATCGCAAAGCGCGTCTTCGACATCGCCGCGGCAGGCGGCGCATTGCTGTTTTTCGCGCCTCTCCTGATTGCGATTGCCGTGGCGATCAAGGCGACGTCGCCGGGCCCGGTGCTGTTCTTTCAATACCGCTACGGCTATCGAAACCGCCGCTTCAAGATCTACAAGTTCCGCACCATGCGTAACGATGTCGGTGATGTGCGCGGTGTAAGGCAGACGGTCCAGGGCGATGCGCGCGTGACGCCGGTGGGGCGAATTCTGCGCAAGACCAGCCTCGACGAGATTCCGCAACTGATCAACGTGATCAAGGGCGACATGTCGCTGGTCGGGCCGCGGCCGCACGTTCCGGGAATGCTGGCCGCGGATCTGCCCTACGAAGATCTCGTGCCATATTATTTTCAGCGCCATACGGCGCGGCCCGGTATTACCGGGCTCGCGCAGGTCAGCGGCTGCAGGGGCAGCACGGCCGAGTTTGGGCCTGCGGTCTCGCGGATCGATTACGACCTGCATTACATCGAGCAGTGGTCACTGCGCATGGACGTCATGATCATCATCCGCACCATCCGCAAGGAATTCCTGTCGGGAAGCGGATTCTGACCAACGTCAAGACATCGAAGGACCATGCCATGGCGATGATCGAGCCGCGCGGCCGTATCGTACCCGTTCTCCTGTCAGGTGGCGCCGGCTCGCGGCTGTGGCCGCTGTCGCGCGAAACCTACCCCAAGCAATTGCTCTCGCTGCTCGGCGAGAACACTCTGCTGCAGCAAACGGCGCTCCGGGTCGACGATCGCGCGCTTTTTGCCGAGCCGATGGTGATCGCAAATGCCGAGCACCGTTTCGCGATCGGCGAGCAGTTGCGCGCGGTCGGCGTCGATCGTCCGACCATCGTGCTCGAACCGTTCGGAAGAAACACCGCGCCTGCGGTCGCGATTGCAGCGCTGCTCGCCAGTGAAAGCGATCCTGACGCCGTGATACTGGCGATGCCGGTGGATCACTGGGTGCGCGATCACGCCGCGTTTCGCGCCGCCATATCGGCGGGCGTCACGGCCGCGCGATACGGCCGATTCGTCCTGTTCGGCGTCCGGCCCTCATCGGCGGCGACGGGCTTCGGCTATATCCGGATGGGCGACGAGTGGGAGGCCGCTTCGTCGATTCGCAGTGTGGCCAGCTTCGTCGAGAAGCCGGATCTGGTGACGGTGGAGCGCCTGCTGGCCTGCGACCAGCATGTCTGGAACAGCGGCATATTTCTGCTGCCGGCCCGCCAGTTCATCGACGAGTTGGCGCAACGGGCTCCGGACGTGCTCGCCGCCTGCCGCAAGGCGCTGACCGGCGCGACCCGCGATCTCGATTTTCTTCGGCTCGATGAACGGGCCTTCGAGGCCTGCCCTGCCATCTCGATGGACTACGCGATCATGGAAAAGACCGACAATGCCGTGGTCGTGCCCGCGACGTTCGACTGGAGCGACGTCGGAAGCTGGTCGGCCTTGTGGTCGATGGCGGAAAAGGATCCGTCGGGCAATGTGGTGATTGGCGATGCGGTGATGGAAGACACCTCGGGCTGCTATGTCCGCGGCGATGGGCAGCTGGTCGCGGCGCTCGGGGTCGAGGATCTCGTCATCGCGACCTCGCCCGATGTGGTGCTCGTGACCAGCCGCAAGCGCGACCAGGATGTCGGAAAGCTGGTCGAGCGCCTGAAGGCAAACGGCCACCGGTCGGCGACCCAGACTCACAGCGTCCATCGTCCCTGGGGCTACTATCAGTCGATCCATTCAGGCGACCGGTTTCAGGTCAAGCGGATCACGGTCAATCCCGGCGCCAAGCTGTCGCTGCAGAAACATTATCACCGCGCCGAGCATTGGGTCGTGGTGAACGGCACCGCGATCGTCACGCGCGACGACGAGGAAATCCTCTTGCGCGAGAACGAGTCGATCTTCGTGCCCCTGGGATGCATGCATCGTCTGGAAAATCCCGGCAAGGTTCCGCTGAATCTGATCGAAGTCCAGTCGGGCGCCTATCTCGGCGAGGACGATATCGTTCGCGTGCAGGATATCTATGACCGTGTCTGAGGTGCGGCTGGGTGGGAGGCAGCATCCGCATCGAGGACGACGCATGCCGCGGCGAATTCTGTGCGTGCGACACCAAGGGAGGCGGCGATGAACGCAAAGCAACAGGTCAAGGAACTGGTGAAGGACGCGTTTCCCTCGATATGGCTGCAATGGCATTTCATGAAGCGGCCCAAATCGGCCGAGCGGGAACTGTCCTATCTCGACAAGGTGATTCCCGATGACGCGGTGACGGTCGATGTCGGCGCCAACTGCGGCCTGTACACGCGGCGGCTGGCGCGCCTCTCCCGGCAGGTTCATGCCTTCGAGCCTTCGCAGCAGATGGCACGGCTGCTGCGCCGAACCTCGGCGCGGAATGTAAGCGTCCACGAGATCGCTTTGTCGGATCATGACGGCGATGCCGAGTTGTTCGTCCCGCAGGGCGAAGACGGCCTGGTCCATGGTCTGGCCTCGCTGGAGGCGCGAAACGGCTCTTCGGCCAGCCTGGTCTCTGCCCACGTGCCGATCGCGCGGCTTGATGCTGTCATCGACCAGGATGTGGCGTTCGTGAAGATCGACGTCGAAGGTCACGAGTTGAATGTCCTGAACGGCGCCGTCGAACTTCTGGAGCGGTGTCAGCCGGTATTTTTGGTGGAGGCGGAAGACCGCCATCGCGCCGAGGCGACGCGCCTGGTGTTCGAATTCTTCCGGGATAAATCCTATCGGGGCTTCTTCCTGAAAGACAGTGAGGTGATCGGCGTAGAGCAGTTCGATTCCCGCAGGCTCCAGGATGCCGGCGCGCTGCGGCCGGATGGCGGCCGCAAGGACGGACGGTTCTACGTCAACAACTTCTTTTTCTTTCCCCGTCATCTCGATGGCGAATCGATATTGAGCAGTTAGCTCATCGTCTCACCGCCATCTTTTGTCGGCGCAGCCAACGCTGCGCGCGGCTTTTCAGACAGGAACCGTAATGCATATAGCGATGATTGGCGCCGGCTATGTCGGGCTGGTGTCAGGGGCGTGCTTTTCCGATTTCGGGCATCAGGTCGTCTGTATCGACAGCAACGCGGAAAAGGTTGACCGCCTCAACAACGGAGAGATGCCGATTCACGAGCCGGGGCTGGCCGAACTGGTGGCGCGAAATGTTGAACAAGGTCGCCTTTCATTCGCGAGCGATCTGAAGTCGGCCGTCAGCGAAGCGGAAGTGGTGTTCATCGCGGTCGGCACTCCGTCGCGCCGCGGCGACGGCCATGCCGATCTGTCCTATGTCTATGCGGCGGCGCGCGAGATCGCGGCCGTGCTTCCGGAGCGGGCGGTGGTGGTCACCAAGTCGACGGTTCCGGTCGGCACCGGCGACGAGGTCGAGCGCATCATCCGCGAAGAGAATCCCGCCGCCACGGTCACCGTCGTCTCGAATCCCGAGTTCCTGCGCGAAGGCGCCGCGATCCGCGACTTCAAGCATCCGGACCGGATCGTGATCGGAACGGATGACGTACGCGCCCGCGGCGTGATGGCCGAGGTCTACCGGCCGCTTCACCTCAACGCTTCGCCGATCCTCTATACCGATCGCCGCACCGCCGAGCTGACGAAATATGCCGCGAATTCCTTTCTCGCCACCAAGATCGCCTTCATCAACGAGATCGCGGACCTTGCAGAAAAGGTCGGCGCCAATGTGCAGGAAGTCGCGCGCGGCATCGGCCTCGACAACCGGATCGGCCAGAAATTCCTGCATGCGGGCCCGGGTTTTGGCGGATCCTGCTTTCCGAAGGATGCGATGGCGCTGATCAAGACCGGCCAGGACAATGAATCGCCGGTGCGAATCGTGGAAACGGTGGTCGCCGTCAACGATCAGCGCAAACGGGCGATGGCGCGCAAGGTCGCCAACGCGTTCGGCGGCAATCTGCGCGGAAAATCGATCGCGGTACTTGGCGTAACCTTCAAGCCCGATACCGACGACATGCGCGACGCGCCGTCGATTCCGCTGATCACCGCGCTGCAGGACATGGGCGCCGAGGTTCGCGTTTTCGATCCCGTCGGCATGGAGCAGGCGAAGAAGGTGTTCGAGAACGTCACCTTTAGCGAAAACGCCTATCGTTGCGCCAAAGGATGTCACGCGCTCGTCATCGTCACGGAATGGGAGCAGTTTCGCGCGCTGGATCTGAAGGAATTGTCCACCATCATGGCCTGCCCGGTCATCGTCGATCTGCGCAACATCTACTCTCCGGAAGAAGTGGAGCGGAACGGCTTTCTGTACTGCGGCGTCGGTCGGCCGAAATCGGTGGCGTACTGATACTGATGCGTAGAGGCCGTCATCACATCGGATAGGGTGCGCGCATGATGTCGGATCAGGCAATTCTGGTAACGGGGGCGGCGGGGTTCATCGGATTCCACGTGGCGCAGCGGTTGCTGCAGTCCGGCCACCGCGTCGTCGGGGTCGACAATCTCAACACATACTACGATCCGCGGCTGAAGGCGGCCCGGCTCGATATCCTCCGCAACGACCCGCGCTTTCAGTTCGAAAGGCTTGACGTGGCGGATCGCGTGGCGATACCGGCGCTGTTTGCGCGGTATCGGTTTCCCGTCGTCATCCACCTGGCCGCGCAAGCCGGCGTACGATACTCGCTCAGGGATCCGCACGCCTATGTCGACGCCAATCTGGTCGGCTTCACCAATATTCTGGAGGGATGCCGGCACAATGGCTGCCGTCATCTGCTGTTCGCATCCTCATCCTCCGTCTACGGGGCCAACAGGAAGCTGCCGTTTTCGGTGCACGACAACGTCGATCACCCGATCAGCCTTTATGCCGCGAGCAAGAAGGCCAACGAGTTGATGGCGCATTCGTACAGCCATCTTTACGGGATACCGTGCACCGGCTTGCGTTTCTTCACGGTGTACGGCCCCTGGTATCGCCCCGACATGGCGCTGTTCGTGTTTGCGGACGCGATCGTCCGCGGCGATCCGGTCAAGCTGTTCAACGGGGGGCGGATGCTTCGCGACTTCACCTATGTCGACGATGTGACGGAAGCGCTGGTCCGCCTGATCGAGCTCCCGCCGCAGGTTGGGCAAGTCGGGTTGAACGGAATTCAGGACCCGGGATCGAGCATTGCCCCCTGGCGCATCTATAATGTCGGCAACAACAAGCCGCAGGAATTGATGCTCGTGCTCGGTCTCCTCGAGCAGGAGCTGGGGCGCAAGGCCAACAAGGAACTGCTGCCGATGCAGCCGGGCGACGTGCCGACGACCTATGCCGATGTTGATGATCTCGTGCGTGACGTAGGCTTCCGCCCGGCAACTCCGATCGAGGACGGCATCCACAGGTTCGCCAGCTGGTATCGCAGCTATTGCGAGGCTTAGCCGGTTGGTGGGCTAGCGCGAAAATCCCGTGGCGTGGCGCCAAATCTGTCCTTGAACGTGCGCGTGGCGTGGGCGGCATCGGCGAAGCCGCATTGATGCGCAAGCCTTGCGATCGGAACGCTTGCCAACGAAGCCTGCCGCAGCAGGTCTTTGAACAATTCGACACGCAGATGAAGGACATGGCGTTCGAACGTGGTCGCGCGGTCAGCGAAGATGCGATGAAAGGTTCGCTCCGAAATGCCGAACTCGGCGGCAAGCGCCGGCGCCGGCCGGATCGTGGCGATGTTTGCCCTCAGGTAAGTGTCGATCAGCCTGAACAGGCCGGGGCGGCTGAGCTCATGGCTTGCGCCGGCGGCAAGGCGCAGTATCGCCGATAGATAAGCGACGATGTCAGGCTCGTTTTGTCTTGCCGCTGCGTCCGGCACGGAGATCGCGTCGCGTACCAGCGCGGCAATCGCGCGCGCAATCGTCCCGGACAAGGGGATAGGCTTCGCGCATAGTCGCTCCGCTTCGGGGACGGATCGCAACAGCGACGAGGCGGGGACGGTGGCGATCAGCAGTTCCACGCGCTGCTCGGGACCGAACAGCCGATCCTCGAACGGACGCCGCGCATCGTAGAGCACGCCGTATCCCGGTTCGATCGTGCTTTCGTTTCCGGCTTGCACGATCGAGCTTCGGCCGCGCCGTTGGAAATCGAACATGAATTCGTCCGAACCGGCCATGTTCACGAGCCGGGCATCGCGGGTGTAGCATTGTGGACTACTGTCGAAGCGGACCAGCTTAGCGCCGCCGATTTCGACGAATTCGAAATGACCGCTGACGACTGCAGAGCCGAGCGGCTTGGTTTCGACACTGGCGAATGACCGGCAGATCGCCTCGGTCCAATAGGCTGTTCGCTCGGCCGGGCGGATCGGGTCGGTGGAGACGCTGATCGGCATCGTGCGAACAAGATCCGGTTTGTGGTCCCCCAGCGTCGCCCAGGACCGGTCGCTCTGGCAAGGGCCAAACCGCCGGACGTGGCAGGTTCATTCAAGACGCAGCGGCTCGGGCCGCCGTAGCCTGCGGCCAAATTCTGGAGAATTCGGTCCGATATGGTACGCACAAAGCCATCCGCCGGCACAGATGCCGGCCATCCGCTCGATCCGCTCAGCGAGACCGAAGTCGCGCTGGCGTCCGAAGTATTGAGGACGGAAAAGCGGCTCGGCCCGCACGCGCGATTTACGCACGTGCAGCTCGAAGAGCCGGCCAAGTCCGACGTCCTCGAATGGAAGCCATCTGCCGGGCTGCGGCGGCGGGCCGCTGTCACCCTGTTCGACAGCAAGACCGGCGCGACGCATGTCGCGACGTTAGATCTCGATTCCAAGCGCGTGACGGCGTGGCGCGAGTATCCGACCAAGCTCCATCCCTACGGCCAGCCCCCGATCACGATCGAGGAAGTGTTCAAGGTCGGCGACATCGTCAAGGCCGACGCGGACTGGCGGCGTGCGATGAAGCGGCGGGGCCTGAAGGATGAGGACATCGAGCTGGTTCAGGTCGACCCGTTTTCGGCCGGCTATTTCGACCGCGAGGTGGAGAAGGGTCGCAGGCTGGTCAGCGCCGTTTCCTATTGGCGGAAGGACCTCAAGGACAACGGCTATGCGCACCCGATCGAAGGCGTGGTCGCGCTCGTCGACCTGATCGAGAACAGGATCGTCCATCTGGTCGATGAGCCCGACGTGATTCCGATCCCGAAGAAATCGCGCAACTATGACCGGGCATCGATCCCGCAGACGCGCAAGGACGTGAAGCCGCTGGATGTGGTGCAAAAGGACGGCCCGAGCTTTTCGGTCGAGGGTTGGAAGGTCTGTTGGCAGAACTGGTCGTTCCGTGTCGGCTGGACCGCGCGCGAGGGTCTCGTGCTGCACCAGATCTCGTTTCGCGATCGTGAGCGCGAACGGCCGATCATCTACCGGGCCAGCGTCACCGACATGATCGTTCCCTATGCCGATCCGACCGCCAATCATTTCTGGAAATGCGCGTTCGACGCCGGGGAGTATGGACTGGGCAAGCTCGCCAACGCACTCGAACTCGGCTGCGACTGCCTCGGCCATATCCATTATTTCGATGTGCCGGTCGCCGACGATTACGGCAAGCCATCCGTGATGAAGAACGCGATCTGCTTGCACGAAGAGGATTACGGGATCCTCTGGAAGCACTACGAATTCCGCAATGAGACCTTCGAGGTGCGGCGGTCACGTCGGCTCGTCATCTCGTTCTTCACCACCGTCGGAAACTACGATTACGGATTCTTCTGGTATTTCTACCAGGACGGTACCATTCAGCTCGAGGTCAAGCTCACCGGCATCATCCAGACGGCGGCGATCGCGCCGGGTAATCCCTATCCGTGGGGCGGCATGGTCGCTGAAGATCTCGGCGGTCCGACCCACCAGCATTTCTTCAATGCCCGCCTCCACATGATGCTGGATGGTGAGGGCAATAGCGTCACCGAGCACGAGTTCCACCCGCGGCCATGGGGGACGGACAATCCCTACGGCAACGTCTTCGATACGACGTCGCGCCTTCTCGCGCGCGAACGCGACGCGGTCCGCGAGGCCGACGGCCGGACGGGACGCTACTGGAAGATCACCAATCCCAATCATAAGAACAGCGTCGGCGGCCCGACGGCCTACAAGCTCCTGGCGCACAGCGCGCCCGTGATGCTCGCGCAGGAGGGCTGCTACATGACCTCGCGCGGCGGCTTTGCGACCAAGCACATCTGGGTGACGCGCTACGCGCCCGACGAGCGTTATGCGAGCGGCGAATTCCCGAACCAGCATGCCGGGGGTGACGGTCTGCCGAAATATGTTGCGAAAAACCGTTCGATCGAAAACCAGGATATCGTCGTCTGGCACAGTTTCGGGGCCACGCATGTCTGCCGTCCCGAAGATTTTCCGGTGATGCCGGTCGAGTATGTCGGCTTCACGCTGAAGCCGAACGGCTTCTTTGCCGAGAATCCGGCGATGGATCTGCCGCCCGACCGAAACAGCGCGAGCCGCGATAACAGGGACAAGGATTCGTGCTGCGGATGAAGGCCCGCCATCAGCTTTTCGTTTCATCGAACAAGGAGACTGACCATGAATCGCAGGAAGCTCCTCAAGGTCGCAGGTGCGGCCGTTGCCTCTACCGCAATCAGCGCGCCCGCCATCGCCCAATCGGCCCCCGCCGTGCGCTGGCGTCTCACGACGTCCTTCCCCAAGAGGCTCGATACGCTACGACAATTACATGATCAGGCGGATCCGCGCCTGATCGGCGTCTGAGCAGATTCGGGGGCTTGAATTGGACATTCGTACCGGCCGGCCCGTCGCGCTTTCCTCGAATGGCATGGTGACGTCGCCGCATTCGCTCGCCTCCGCGGCCGGCCTTGACGTGCTGCGCGCCGGCGGCTCCGCCATCGACGCAGCGATCGCGGCCAGCGCGGTGCTGTCGGTTGTCTATCCGCACATGACCGGTCTCGGTGGCGATGCGTTCTGGCTCGTTCATGACGGCGCGAGCGGCGAGATTCGCTCCCTCAACGGCGGCGGCAAGGCGGCGAAGGGCGCCACGCTGTCGTCCTTTGAAGCGTGCGGGCTGAATGAAATCCCGCTGCGGGGCATCGTGCCGGCGACCTTGACGGTGCCGGGTGGAGTTGCGAGCTGGATCGAGGCGCACGATGCCTATGGAAGGCTTCCGCTGCGGCGCGTGCTGGAAAGCGCCATCCGGTATGCAAGCGACGGCTTTCCGGTCACCGGCCGCCTTGCAAGCTTCATCGAGATGATGCGCGATGATCTGGTGCGGCATCAAGCGGCCGCAGCGCTTTTCTTTGCCGATGGGGCGGCAGTGCGGTCGGGCGCGAAGCTTGCCAACGCAAACCTGGCGCGCACGTTGCAATCGATCGCGGATGACGGGTGGTCCGGCTTTTATGAAGGGCCGGTCGCCGCCGAGATGGCGCGGTTCTCCAAGGAAAACGGCGGCCTGTTTCGCCTTGCCGATTTCGGCCGGCAAAGGGCCGTCTGGGCCGCTCCCCTTGTTGGCCGCTACCGCGACGTTACGGTCTTCAACACGCCGCCGCCGACGCAGGGTTTTACCGTGCTCGAAATGTTCAATCTCGTCGAGCCCCACCAACTGCACCGAAAGGATTTCCTCGGGCCCGACCAGGTCCATTTGCTGGTACAGGCCAAGCAGATCGCCTACCACGACCGCGACCAGGTGCTCGCCGATCCCGCGTTTGCCGATGTGCCGGTCGAGCGGCTGATATCGAAAGAATACGCGGCCGAGCGCGGCCGGCTGATCGACGCGAGGTCGGCATTGAAATGGGACATGGTGCCGTCGTTCGGCAGCCTGTCCGGCGATACGGTCTATGTCGCCGCCGTCGATCGCGACGGCAATGCGGCGTCGCTGATTCAAAGCCTGTATGGCGCCTTCGGCTCCTGCGTGGTTGCGGGAGACACCGGCGTCATCCTGCAAAACCGCGGCGCCTATTTCTCGCTCGACCGCAATCACCCCAATCGCCTCGAACCCGGCAAGATCCCGCTGCATACGCTGATCGCCTCGATGGCCAAGCGCGACGGCAAGCTCTGGAGCGTGCTCGGCTGCATGGGGGCGGATGGCCAGCCGCAAATCCAGATGCAGCTCTATTCGGCGATGATCGATTTCGGCCTCGACATTCAGGAGGCCATCGAGATGCCGCGGTTTCTTTCCGGCCGCTTTGCCCTCGGCGAAGCGCGCGACACGCTGCATATCGAGAGCCGCTTCCCCGAAGCTACGATCGACGCGCTCGCGCAACGCGGCCACGCGATCAACCGCTGGGACGCCTGGAACGAAATGGCCGGTCACGCGCACGGCATCACCATCGACCGGCGGAACGGCACATTGAGCGGCGGCTCGGATCCGCGCAGCGATGGGGCGGCGATCGGGTATTAGGTCATCGGGTATCAGGTCAATGGATCAACGGCCCGCTCAGTCGGGCAGGCCATTGGACGGAACGCGAAGGCAGGCGTCGATCTCAATCAAGATCGCCTTTCATGCATGCGGTGATAAAGTCTGTCCTTCCGCGCGATTCATTGCTGCCCCACCCGCGTTGAGCCGCAAGATCCTTGCAGGATTGAAAGGAACGCTTTGTAACCTCCGCTTCGTTTTTAGTCGAACTGGTGCGGCGGACGGCTGGGACGGGCGCTGACGATGCCGGAGGTGATGATGATGATGCCGGAGGTGGGGTCGTCGACACCGGCGGCAATGCTGCGGCAGTCGTTGGGCTCGACGAAGCCTTGCCGTCGGGCTTCTGGGTTACAGACAAGAAAGCAAAAGCCGCAGTGCATAGCGCGACGGCGCCGATGAGTGCGACCGAAAGCCACTTGGCCGATTTTGCGCTTGCCGGAGCGGCAGTCGCCTGCGACGCCCCAGAAGATCGGCCATCGTCCCACGTCACCACGACAAAGGCATGAACCGGCGCCGGAATATTCTTCACCTTCCGCGCGCCGATGTCGATAAATCGCGCGGACAGCTTGCCGGTCACTTGCTCATGCACGGCGCGTGAAATACAGATACCGCCAACTTCGGCCAGGCCTTCGAGGCGTGCGGCAATATTGACGCCATCGCCGAGCAGATCGCCCTCGCGCTCCACCACGTCGCCGATACCAATGCCGATGCGATAGCTCATCTGCCGGCTGGCCGGATAAGCGAGGTTCCGCGTGCGCAGGCTTTCCTGGATATCGATGGCGCAGCGTACCGCTTCGACCGCGCTGGGGAATTCTGCAAGAACGGCATCGCCCGCGGTATTGAAAATGCGGCCGCCCGCTATCGCAATGAAGTCGTCAATGGTGGTTCGACAGGACGCCATTCGCCGCAGCGTCTCTTCTTCGTCATCGGCGACCAACCTGCCGTAGTCGGCGATGTGGGCTACCAGAATTGCGGCGATCTTGCGCCTCATGAAGATGGCATCCCGCATAAATCGGTCGCAGCAAAATGCTCCCAGGTTAGGACAACCAGGACGATTAAAATCCGGTCGGCGTCAAGCGAAGCCTATCCGCCGGCCATTCAGGCCGCAATACCCAAACTTCCCGTAACGTGCCAGAATCCTTGACATTTGAACCGATTGGTCGTGCGGTCGCGGGTTCTGTCGCAGCCCGAACGCGCCTCGAATAGGAGCAACGCCATGCCGCTGTGGACGTGCGAACAATGTGGTGCCCAGTTTCCCGAAAGCGCTGCGCCGCCGCGGGCCTGCCCGGTTTGCGAGGACGAGCGGCAATTTGTGAACTGGAAGGGCCAGGCGTGGCTCACGCGCGAGGAATTGGCGAAACGTTACAAGCTCGTCTGGCGTGACGACCTCGACATTCCCGGCATCAGCATGCAGCCGGGTTTTGCGATCGGGCAGCGCGCGCTGCTGGTGCCCGAGGCCGATGGATGCGTAATGTGGGATTGTGTGCCGCTGGCCACCCGCGAAGCCATCGACTATGTCCGCGCGCTCGGCGGCCTGAAGGCGATTGCCGTCTCGCACCCGCATTACTATGGCGCGGTCGCCGATTGGAGCGAAGCGTTCGGCGGCGCGCCGGTCTATCTGCATGGCGACGATCGCGCTTTCGTCACACGGCCGCACCCGGCCATCGTGCCATGGACCGGCGACAACCACAGGCTCTCCGACGACATTGTTCTGGTGCGAACCGGCGGACATTTCGCCGGCGGCACGATCCTGCACTGGCGCGCGGGCGCGGAGGGCAGGGGTGCATTACTTACTGGCGATGTCGCGATGGTGGCGATGGACCGCCGCTCGCTCAGCTTCATGTACAGCTTTCCGAACTACATTCCGCTCAATGCGTCGGCCGTGCGGCGGATCTGGGCTGCGGTCGAGCCGCTGGCGTTCGACCGCATCTATGGCGCATGGTGGGGCCGCAACATCGCCGACAATGCAAAGGCGGCGTTCGAGATGTCCGTCCAGCGCTATATCGCGGCGATCTCCGGCTGAGGAATAGGGCAAGCTCGACTGCGCCGCGCGGCAAGCGGTGTCGTCGATCATCGCAGACACCGGATGCGAGAGCCTGCTGGCTCCCGCAGCCGCAGCATGGACCATGAACCAGCTAGCGGTTGCCGGCGCCGACCGCGGCTACGCCTCGCGTCATCGGCGCCGCCTTTCGCGCCGGCTGCGGCGGAATAGTCCCGCTTTTGGGCTCGTTGAGCCAGCCGCTGAGGCGCGACATCAACCCTGATTGTTCGACCGTCCGCGGTTCCTGCACGAAGGGGTCGGTGTAGCACCTTGCGCCCGCAGCCTTGGCAATCCGCGCCACTGCGTCGGTCATCGCCGGCGCGCCCGCGGTATAGACCACGTCGTCCGGCGACAGCTTTGGCAAATGATCGGTCGGCCGGCCGCTCTGAATCGCGTGCGAGATTTGCTGCGGCTCCGACACCATCGGGATCAGCCTGACATTGGGAAACAGCGCCAGGCGGCACAGCGCGGCATGCATGTAGAGCGAACGGATGCTGCGGGCTTGCACGATGAAGACCATTTCGCGCTGCGGCTGCTCCATGATCGCGGCGACCGCGACCGACCACATCGGGGCGAAGCCGGTACCGCTGGCGACGAGAACGATGCGGCCTGCATGGCCTTGCCTGAAAAAGGCGCGGCCATACGGTCCCGTCAGCTTGACGCGGTGCCCGGGGCGGATTTCCTGGCCGAGCGCCGAGGATACCAGCCCGTCCGTAACCTTTCGGATGTGAAAGTGCAGCATGTGATCGTGGGGGGCGCCTTCCAGCGGAAAAGTCGGGCTGTAGGACCTCGCCGGAAAGCCCTGAAACTGCAGCTTGCAATATTGGCCGGGAAGATAATCGAGCGGCTTCGGCAGTTCGATGTCGACGCCCACCACGTCGGGCGCGAGCTGGACGGTCTGCGCCACTTCCGCCGACAGCGCCACCGGTTCGGGAGCGGCCTCGATCGCAATCTCGAGATCGGAAACGATCCGGGCCTGGCAGGCATGGATCATGTCGTCGCCGCGGCTGTGGCCGCCGAACACCTGGCCGTCGACCAGGCGCACGCGGCAGGCGCCGCAGATTCCGGCGCGGCAATCGTGCGGAAGATCGACGCCGTTCATCAATGCCCAATCGAGCAGAAGCTCGCCGCGATTCGCCAGAAACGGCTCGTCGTTGATCGTGACTTTGCAAATCTTTGACATTTATTCCACCTCGATACGAATCGGCCGAACGTGCCGTGTATGTCTGATCTGGCTGTGGTCGAAAGCGGCGACCCGCATGAAGACGCCGGTCTTGATCGGCACGTCAAACTGGCTTGTGGTGTCGAGCCGGCGTCGCACCTCGAGCGCCCAGAGGCCGGAGGCCCAGCGGGCTGCGCATCGAACATCGGCGCGATCGCCGGAAAATTCGCCGCCCACGATGACGCCCGGGATCACGGTTCCGGTCGGGATGCGGGCGTCGACATCGGTCGAATAGGCAACTGAATCCTTCTCGGGCATGAACCAGCGCGCGCCGTCGCTCTCGCCATGATTGGGATCGAGGTCGATATCGCCCATCGCGTCCGTCGTGGCGGCGACGACTTTGGGCAGGCGCAGCGGGGCGATCAAGCGGCTGCGGCGCGGGCCGCCTGACATGTCGGCCTCGATGGTGAAGTTGTCCCGGTAGTTTGCCGTTCCAGGGTCGGCTGCGAAGCCGCCCTTGTAGGGAACGACGTTGGCCGCCTGCATCGGGGTCGGATTCAACGGAGGCCCGAAATGGGCGTCGTCCATCCATCCGGTCGCGCCGCTTGTGGCCTTCCACTGCCAGACGTCGGCGTAGCCGGACGCCGTGTAATGCAGTCCACGGCCGCTCATGGTGGCCGGCGCGCCGGCAACCGGCTGCGGCCCAGGATGAAAGGTTCGGCCGCCGGCCAGCGTGACATCCGATGTGGTCAGCAGCACCGAAAACTTGTCTTCGTTGTATTGATGCTCGTCGCCGAGCTGAAAGCCGGAATGAAGCAGATGCCATCCATCGGCTTCCTTGACGAGCGGCAGGTGCTTCAGCGAACGCGTCGAATCCTGCCAAGTGAAGAGGAAGTACGCATAGGTGCCGTCATGCACCGCGCGGACCTCGATTCTGGCTTCGCCTTTGCCGTCGAAGTTTCCGCCTTCTCCGGTCAGCAACGAAAACGGCTTGACGCCACGCCAGGCCCGATCGGACGTGTCGCCGTCGAGGACCGGTGCGTCGGCGGCGCCGATGCGGCGAATCTGCACACTGTCCACCGCCAGCCGGTCGGTGGCTACGATGAGCGAGGCGCCAGTGATCGCGGCGGCGGCCGCGACCACGAACGCATTGGCCTGCAGGGTCGGGTTTCGCGATCGCGCAGGCCCGGCCGGGGGGCGGGGCGCCGGATCCGGCTCAGCCGTTCGATCGCGGCGCATCTCTGCGCGCGGCTGCAGCGGGTGGGACGAGGCATCGGGCGGCGCGTCCGGGTTTTCAGGTCCTTGCGAACGCGCCGACTGCTCGGCCAGCATGCCCAGCAGTTCGACGGCATCGAGCCGCGGCGGCGGCGCAGGCAGCGGGGCGGGACGAAAAATGCGCAGCAGTTGCGAAGCCCCGCCGCTTTTGAACTGGGTCAAGACATGCAGGACGACAAAGGCGAGGATCACCCAGGTCCCGACCCAGTGCAGCATCGCAACGTCATAGCCGGAGTAGAAACCGAAATAGAGCGCGCCGCCGCTGACCAATAGCCCGGCCATCGTGACAAAGAAAATCCAGTACATCAGGGCGATCACGGCGCTCAACCTCGCCTGCCCGCGGCCGACAAACAGCCCGCGCAGGCGAACTTTGTCGAGCTGGACGCGGCGGCCGAGTCCGGAGCGGAGCATATAAACGATGTAGCCGATCGCCACCGCGACCAGGACGATGGCGGCCTGCATATGGGCGATCCATACGCTGTCACGCGGCAGAACGGCATCGAACCAGTTGATCCAGGTACGGTCGGGTGTTTCGGTCGCGATACGCAAGCCGGTAACGAGCGCAACGGCGAAGGCTGCCACGAACGTCCAGTGTAGAATGATGGTCCCATAGTCCGTCTTACGCTGCCTCACGCATACGCCCCGCTACTTCACTTCCGAGGCAGCAACCGCGCCGATTTCCTCCAACCGCCGATGTCGCCGCCGTACTAATGATGGTCCCCAGAGCCGTCATTGAGGCCATCGTCTAAAGATTTGCGGCGCAGGCCGGCTAAAACCTGTTCTCTGCGCCCGCTGCGTGCGCCGGATCGGCGAACGCGTTCTTTGCTCGATGTATCGGCCTCCAGCATCCCCGGGACTTGGGGACGGCTGGAGGCCGCGCCGCGCGCCGCTATTCCCAAGTGTGATGTAAATGATGTGTCAATTCGGGCATGCCCGATTGGCTGTGATCGACGATCGTGGGGGCTTCCGTCGTAACAATGGTGACCGGCACATCGCCGGTCGCGATGGTAGAAACTGGCGGCGAGGCCTGGGTTTCGCTGGCGCTGACGATGTTGACGGCCTGCTGTCCTGGCGGGTTCGGCGGGCCCTGCGCAGTCATGCTTGCCAGATCGATATCGCCCGTAACGATATCGGTGATATCGCCACTGATGTGCTGTGCCGCACCAAGAGGGGCCTCCCCCTTGTTGATATGGCTGAGTTCGAGCTGGATCTGCTGCACGATCTCGTCGGCATCGTCGACGGTCAACCCAACGAACAGGTCAGGGTTTGCAGCTATCAACGCTTCCATCTCCGCTATCGCAGCATCGAGGTTCTCGTCGATCTGCGCCGTGTTTTCGGCGTCGCCGGCCTCCGCCAGATGGGTGGTCTCCGCCGAATTGGCGTCCGGCGCGGTGGCCTCCGTCTTGTCAGCGGGGACATCCTCGCGCGCCGGGATTGGTTCGGTTACCCCGTTCTGCGTCCCCGGATTCGCCAGCACGGGATCGGTATTGACGGTGTTGAGAATACTGAGATGGCTGGCGCGGAGCGCTTGTTCTGCGCCGGGCGCGCCTCCTCCACTCACCGAGGCGTTGGCTGCCGAGATGGCGGTGGTGATGTCGGACAAGATCGCCTGAACATGGCCGAGCGCGGCGCCGGAAAACTGCCCCGCATTGATCCCGGCCAGCAATCCGCTGTGTGCCGCCGCGAGATCGTTCGTATGGGGCGTCACGCTTCCGGATACCTTGCCGCCCTCCTCGGGGCCGTTCTGCCAAACGTCGCCGACCAGCGACCGCGTCGTACCGTTGAAGGTCGTGCCGAGGTCGAGAAGATTTGGAGGGGTTGAGGAGCCGGGCGCATGCCTGGCAGGCAGCGTTTCGTCGGGAGGGGGCACGGCGGACGGCGATTCCGGAGCGGCTTGCTGACTCACGACCTCATCGATCGGCAAATCGGCGTCGCGAAGATACTCCTTGTCAGCGAAGCCCGCCATCATTCGTCCCCTGCTATTCACTCAGTTTCATGACATATGGGCGCAATCCTCCGCCAGAAAGCAGGATGTGCGCACGATGAAGGATCACGGAGCTTCGTGGCGTCATTCGGCCGACACAGCGACCAATGAGCGCCGAAGCAAGGTTATAGACGGACGAATCCATGACGCCCGCCGCGCCGAAAAACGGCGAATTAGACGCGCTCGAAAGAGGGATATCGCAGCCCATGTCGGCGTCCATCGCGCAAATCCGAGACGCTGTCCCTCCCGTGCCGGAATATTGCTCGGCCGCGCACACACCGGACAGGCGACAACGAGGCCTTTGCCACCGTTCTACCCACGAGCGAACTTGAACAATCGGCATTCGTCGCATTCTCGCCGAAAAATGGTCTGCATCGCGCGTCAAGGAGACTTGCAGGGAGACCCGCTTGAGCGGGTCGAAGGGCAGTTCAATGAGTATCGCTCAGGGTCAGGCACAGAGCCGAGCGCGCGCAGCGCCGCCGCCCCGCGCAATTTCCGGCCTGTTGTCGACGCTGGCTGCCGACGATCCCGTCGCGACCGCGATGCGCGCGAGCGCGCGCCGCATGATCGGCGTCGCCGTCTTCAGCGGCGTCATCAACATTCTGATGCTGTCAGGCTCGCTTTATATGTTGCAGGTGTACGATCGGGTGATTCCGAGCCGTAACCTCGCGACCCTGTTCGGCCTGTCCTTGATGGTGCTGATCGCCTACCTGGTGCAGGGATATTTCGATGCGATGCGGTCGCGGATGCTTTGCCGGATCGCAACGTTGTTCGATGGCGCGCTGCAGGGGTCGATCCATTCGGCGCTCGCCACCTTGCCGCTGCGCGGGGTGAAGCCGGTTCTGATGCAGCAGCCGCTGCGCGATCTCGATCAGGTGCGCACCTTCATGTCGGGCATGGGGCCGACGGCGTTTCTGGACATGCCGTGGATCCCCGTCTTTCTGATCGGGCTGTTTCTGTTTCACCCGCTGATCGGCTTCACGGCGCTGCTTGGCACCGCGGCGATCGTTGCCATGACACTGGTGACCGAGCGGATCTCGCGTGGCGCGACCAAGGCTGCCATGGACTTGAACGCGCAGCGGCAGGTGCTGGCGGATGCGACGCAGCGCAACGCGGAAATCGTGCGCGCCCTCGGCATGACGGATCGATTGACGGCGCGCTGGTCGCAGGCCAACGAGCGCTACCTGCAGGAAAACATCCGCGCGACCGACGTCTATGCCAATCTCGGTTCGGCCGCGAAGGTGCTGCGCTACATCCTGCAATCGGGAATGCTGGGCATCGGCGCCTATCTCGTCATCGCCGACAAGGCGTCGGGCGGCATCATGATCGCGTCCTCGATCCTGATGGGGCGCGCGCTTGCGCCTGTCGAAATCGCGCTCGGCACCTGGAAGCAACTGGCCGCCGCCCGCCAGGGCCTCACGCGTCTGCGCGACATCTTAAAGGCGACCGCACAGCCTCCGGCGCCGCCGGTCATGCTGCCGCGTCCCGTCCGCGAATTGTCCGTGCAGAATCTCGCGGTGGCAGCACCGGGCTTCGACATGCCGATCGTGTCGGGTGTCACGTTTTCGCTCAAGGCCGGCTCCGGGCTGGCGCTGTTGGGCGCGAGCGCGTCGGGCAAGACCTCGCTCTCGAAGGCGCTGGTCGGAATCTGGCCGGCGCATCGGGGCGCCGTGCGGCTCGACGGCGCGTCGCTCGATCAATGGCGCAACGAAGATCTCGGCCGGCACATCGGCTATCTCCCGCAGGATGTCGGCCTGTTCGACGGTACCGTGGCGGAGAACATCTGCCGCTTCGACGAACACGCGAGTTCGGATGCCATCCTGAAGGCCGCGCAGATCGCAGGTGTCCATGACATCATCCTGCGCCTGCCGGAGGGCTATGCGACGCGAATAGGGCAGGGCGGCATGTCGCTGTCGGCCGGCCAGAAGCAGCGGGTAGGGCTGGCGCGGGCGGTGTTCGGCGATCCCTTCCTGCTCGTGCTCGACGAACCCAACGCCAATCTGGATGCCGACGGCGAGAATGCCTTGACGCGCGCTATCGGGATCATGCGTCAGAACAAATCCATCGTCGTCGTCATCTCGCATCGCCCGAGCGCGCTCTCCGCGCTTGATATGACGATGGTGCTCTACGAAGGCAAGGCGATCGCGTTCGGCCCGAGCGCAGAAGTGTTCGCTCGCGTCCGCAACGCTGGCGGCAAGGGGCCGCCGGGATCGCCGCAGTCTCCGCCGCAGGCCAAGGCAGAACAGCGCGCATCGCTTGCCGAGAGTGTTTCATCATGAAGGGTTTTGACCACGTGCATGCCGATGAAAGAGTTGCGCGCCAGCGGTTCGGCGGAACGGATGACGACGTCGCGGCGCCGCAAGGCCAGGCGCTGATCCTCGAACTGCAACGATTGCGACAGGCTTTCGAGCAAGACCAGCGGCCGCCGCTTCGCCGCCCGGCGAATGACGAACCGGGTCCGGGCGCGCGGCGTTCGCGCCAGGCCCGGCCGAAGCGGTCGAAGAAAAAGGGCAAGATGGGACGGGTGCTGGATTGGCTCGGCCCCTTCGGATCCCAGTCCGAGGTTCTCGATCCCGAGCCTCCGGCGCCGCGGGGCAGACGCAGCGCGCGCGAGCCGCAGTTCATGGCCCCGCCACCGGCGAGCGGCATGCGCGGCCTGGCGGGCAATGCTCCCTCAAGCAATTCATGGCGGAATGAACGGCAGGCGCGCGGTCCGATCATCGCGCCCGATGATCCGTCGCTCATGAACATGCCGAGGTCGCGGCCGGAGGTTTTGTCGATCGACGACACACGGCTGCCGCCGCGCATCGAGGCTCCCCAATTGGCGCCGCCGAGCCCGGCGGGCCTGGTGCCGCGCGAACGTTCCGTGACGGGGGTCGTCCGCAATGGCCTGACCGCCGGCGTCGCATTCCTTGCCAATCGCGATGGATCGGCGGATGTGGCGGGCGCGCCCGGCGAAAGCATCGTAGTCCGGGCGGCGCGCGCCTATGAGGGCGAATTGCGCACGGGCTTGCGGGCGCTGATCGTTGTCGGCGGGTTGGCAGGCGGCTGGATGGCGCTGGTGCCGTTGTCGGGCGCCGTCGTGGTGCCGGGCAATCTGGTGGTGCAGTCCAACGTCAAGGCCATCCAGCATCCGACCGGCGGCGTGGTCGCGCAGATCCCGGTCCATAACGGCATGCGGGTCACCGCCGGCGATCTGCTGCTGCGGCTGGACGCGACGCAGGCGCAGGCCAGCCTTCAGGTGGTCAGCAAGCAGCTCGACGATATGCGGGCGAAGATCGCGCGGCTGGTAGCCGAGCGCGACGGTCAGCCCCGGCCGGCGATTCCGCCGGAAATGTCGGCGCGGCTGGACGACCCCAATGTCAAGACGCTGCTTGCTTCGGAGGCGTCGCTGTTCAGGGCGCGGGTGACGGCACGCGAGAGTCAGAAGGAGCTGCTCAAGAGCAAGGTATCGCAGCTTGGCGAGGAGATCGTGGGCCTGGAGGCGCAGGTCGCATCCAAGGCCAAGCAACTGGAACTGATCACCGGCGAACTCACGGGCGTGCAGGAGCTCTTCGACAAGCGTCTCGTGCCGATCGCGCGGCTCACCGCCTTGCAGCGCGAGAGCGCCAGGATAGAAGGTGAACGTGGCCAATTGACCTCAACCATCGCCGAGACCAAAACAAAGGTCGACGAGGCGAAGCTTCAGATGGTCAGGCTCGACCAGGATGTGCGGACGGAAGTCGTCAAGGAGCTCGGCGAGGCGCAGGGCAAGGAAGCCGAACTCAGCGAACGAAGCGTCGCAGCGCGCGACGTCCTTGAGCGCATCGAGATGCGCGCGCCGACGTCGGGTGTGATCCATCAGCTGAACGCGCACACCATCGGCGGCGTCATTCGCGCCGGTGACACCGTCATGGAGGTGGTGCCGGATTCCGATGATCTGCAGATCGAGGCGCGGTTGCAGCCGAACGACATCGACCAGGTGCGGAAAGGCCAGCAGGCATTCGTCCGCTTCTCGGCCTTCAACCAGCGGGTAACGCCGCAGCTGATCGGTCAGGTGTCGTACGTCTCGCCCGACACCACCCGCGACCAGCAGACCAGCATGTCCTATTTCACGGTCCGGATCATGCTGCCGGAAGAAGAGCGCCGGCGGCTGGCCGGGCTGCAGCTCTCTTCGGGCATGCCCGCGGAAGTGTTCATGCAGACCGGCAGCCGGACCATGCTGAGCTACCTGTTCAAGCCGATTCTGGATCAATTCCAACGCGCTTTTATCGAGCGGTAAGGGGGCGGGCACAGGCGTCTGGCGGGGCCCGGCAAAGCTTGCCACCCCGGATGGCATCGTTATATCAGGGCTTTCCTTTGGCCCTGTTCCCTGCGAGCCCCGTATGACCACCACCACTGCCCCCGAATCCCAGCCGTTCCAGGCCGAGGTCGCCGAGCTTCTGAATCTGATGGTGCACTCGGTCTATTCGGAGACCGACATCTTCCTGCGTGAGCTGATTTCAAACGCATCGGATGCCTGCGACAAGCTGCGCTATGAGGCGATATCGGCGCCTGAGCTGATCACGGACGGCGCGCCGCCCAAAATCCGCATCGCGCCGGACAAGAAGGCCAATACGCTTTCCGTCGTCGACAGCGGCATCGGCATGGACCGGCAGGAACTGATCGACAATCTCGGCACCATCGCACGCTCCGGCACAAAATCCTTTCTCTCCCGCCTGACCGAGGCCAAGGACGGCACCAATCTGATCGGCCAGTTCGGCGTCGGCTTCTATGCGGCGTTCATGGTGGCCGAGCGCATCGTCGTCACCAGCCGCCGCGCCGGTTCCGATCAAGTTTTTGTCTGGTCGTCCTCGGGCGGTAGCGGGTTTGAAATCGCGCCGGCCAGCGACGAGGAAGCCGCCCGCGTCACGCGCGGCACCGAGATCGTCCTGCATCTGAAGAAGGATGCGGCGAAATATCTCGAGACCCACGAGATCGAGCGCATCGTCCGCGCCTGGTCCGACAACATCCAGTTCCCGATCGAACTGGTGCCGGAGGAGGGCGAGCCGCGCCAGATCAACTCGGCCAGCGCGCTATGGCAGCGGCCGAAATCGGAGCTCTCGCCGGAGGACTACAAGCAGGCCTATCAACAGATCGCTGGCGCCTTCGACGAGCCGGCGATGACGCTGCACTATCGCGCCGAGGGCCGGCAGTCCTATGCGGTGCTGCTGTTCGCGCCGTCGACCAAGCCGTTCGATCTGTTCGATCAGGCGCGCAAGGGCAAGGTCAAGCTCTATGTCCGCCGTGTCTTCATCGCCGACGACGCCGATGTCTTGCCGGCTTATTTGCGCTTCATCCGCGGCGTGATCGACAGCGAGGATCTGCCGCTCAACATCTCCAGAGAGATGCTGCAGAACAATCCGCAACTCACCCAGATCCGCAAAGCCGTCACCGGCCGCGTGATATCGGAGCTGGAAAGCCTCGGCGAAAAGGAGCCGGAAGCATTCGTCAAAATCTGGGACGCGTTCGGCCCCGTGATCAAGGAAGGCATCTGGGAGGATTTTGAGCGCCGCGAGAAGTTGTTGGGCTTGTCGCGCTTCACCACGACCAAGGGCGAGAAGCGCGCGCTCAAGCAATATGTCGAAGATCTCAAGCCGAACCAGACCGACATCTATTACCTGACCGGCGAAAGCGTCGAACGGCTGAAGGCGAACCCGAAACTGGAGTCGGCAACCGCCCGCGGCATCGAGGTGCTGCTGCTGACCGATCCGGTCGATGCGTTCTGGACCTCAGGCCAGCTCGATTTCGGCGGCAAGCCGCTGAAGTCGCTGAGCCAGGGCGATATCGATTTCGCCCTGATCCCGCTATTGGATGAAAAGGCCGAGGACAAGAAGGAAGAGTCCGGCGCAGATGAAGCCACGACGATTGCGCTGATCAAGGACGCGCTCGGCGAGCGCGTCTCCGACGTGCGCGCCTCGCAGCGGCTGACGGCGAGCGCGTCGTGTTTGGTTGCCGGCGGCGACGCGCATGACCGCATGCTCGAGCGGCTGCTGGCGATGCAGAACAAGGCGCCCACCACTAGGCCGATCCTGGAGATCAACATGCGCCATCCTCTGGTCGCGGCGATCGCCGGCGACAAGGAGGCGGCCAGAGATCTGTCGTTTCTGCTGCTGGAGCAGGCGCAGATCCTCGACGGCGAGTTGCCGGAAGACCCGGCGGCGTTTGCCAGCCGGCTCAATCAGCTGGTGCTGCGGGGGCTGGCGAAGGGGTAGGACGATCTGTCGCGAACCGGATTTCAAAATCGACCGTATCTGCTGGAAAGCTGGAACCCCGGGGGGTCTCACTGCCATGACGACGCCTGACGGCACCGACATTTTCTACGGCGCGATCCCGGTCTTTCGCGGCTTTGGCAGCCTGATGGACCCGGCGATGTACTCGCCGTTGCCTGATGACTGGACCGTCGGCGTTGCCGACATCGTGGAATCGACCAAGGCGATTGCGAACCAGCGCTACAAGGCGGTCAACATGGCCGGCGCCGCCGTCATCGCGGCCGTCACCAACGCGCTTGACGGGCGTGAATTTCCGTTCGTGTTCGGCGGCGATGGCGCCAGCTTTGCGGTGTCGCCCTCAGACCTCGCGCGCGCCCGCGACGCGCTGGCGGCGACGGCGGCATGGGTCAGCCACGATCTCGATCTGGTGATGCGGGTGGCGCTGGTGCCGGTCAAGGACATCCGCGCGCAGGGCCTCGACGTCAAGGTCGCCCGCTTCGGCCCGTCGGCCAATCTGTCCTATGCGATGTTTTCCGGCGGCGGGCTTGGCTGGGCGGATGCCGCGATGAAGCGCGGCGAGTTTGCGGTGCCGGCGGCAGCGCCGGGCACGCAGCCCGATCTGTCCGGGCTTTCTTGCCGGTTCGAGGAAATTCCCTCCGCGCGCGGGCTCATTCTGTCCGTGCTGGTGGTGCCGGCCAGGGGCGCCGATCCGCATCGTTTCCGCAAGGTGATCGAGGACATCATCAGGCGGGTCGAACAGTCGCCGGATGCCGGGCGGCCGGTGCCGCCGGGCGGGCCGCCGCTGCGCTGGCCGCCGGCCGGCGTCGAGTATGAAGCGCGCGCGGCGCGCGGCGGGCCGCTGTTGAAGCGGCGCACCGTCGTGCTCGCGGTGACGCTCTGGGCCTATGTCGTGATGCGCTTCGGCATCAAGGTCGGCAATTTCGTGCCGAAGAATTATGTGCAGCAGGTGGTGGAGAATTCCGACTTCCGCAAATATGACGACGGCCTGCGGATGATCCTCGATTGCACGGAGGAGCTGGAGCGCGCGCTGGCGGAGCTTCTGGCCAATGCAGCTTCAGAGCGGATCGTGCGCTACGGCCTGCACCGGCAGGACGCGGCGATGATGACCTGCTTCACGCCCTCGGTGATGCGCAGCGATCATGTCCACTTCATCGACGGCGCCCGCGGCGGCTACGCCTCGGCGGCGACGGCGCTCAAGGCGATGGCGGCGTAGGCGGAATTTGCGGCTCGGTTATCGGTACTCTGTCTGCCGTTCGAATATGCGGCGGCACCCCCACCCCAGCCCTCCCCCGCAAGCGGGAGAGGGAGTTCTTGCCGTTGCTTGGAAAGAGCGTTGGCCGCAGAGAAAGTGCATTCCCTCTCCCGCACTTGCGGGGGAGGGTTAGGGTGGGGGCTCGCGCCGCATCGGCAGTATCGACGGTAGCGCGAAGTCCCTACCGCCCCACGCGCGTCCAGTTTTCGCCGCCGCAGAGCGCGCCGACGCAGCCTTCGACTTTCAGCGTATCCGTCCCCGTCACCGAGACGCTGCTCGCGTAGGTGCCACCGTCATCGGCGTTGTAGATCTGGCCCGACCATTTGTTGGGCGCTACCGGCTGCATGCCGCTGAACAGCGGCAGGCCGATCATCGGACGCTTCTTCAGCGCCGGATTGGGATTCTTGTCATCGACCTGGGGCTTGCCGGTTGATGGATCGATCGGGTCTTTCAACCCGACGATCACGCCGCAGATGCCGCCCCCGCATTTGCTGACTTTCACCCGCGCGTCGCCGGCCTGGGTCTGCCAGACGCCGGTCGGCTCGCCGGCGCCTTGTGCGCGAGCCGATGGGGCGGCCAGCAATGCCGTCGAGATCGCGATGATGAAAGCCGTTCTGCAAGCCATGAATCATTTCCCCAAAAAAGCAGGCCTGCATAACAACAAATCAGATTTGTGCAATGTCGGATTGCGCGAACACGATCATTTGCTCCAGCGGGTGAGGCGGATCGACAACGCCGTACCGAGGCCGTAAACGACCATCGCCGCGCCCACCAGCGCGAACAATGTCCATGCCGGCGCGCCCGCGGAGGCCAGCCACGCGCCGCCGCCGCCGACGATCAGCAATCTCGCGGTGCCGGCCATCACGGGGCCGCCGACCTTCGCAGCCCCCTGCGACGAGAAATAGAGGCAGGCGCCCATCCCGAAAAAGGCGAACGCCGGGCCTGCCCAGACCAGATAGGAAGAAGCCGCGGCGGTGACGCCGGGATCGCTGGTGAACAGCGAAACCCAGAGCGACGGCATCGCTGCGACGATCAATCCGATGGCGCCCACGGCGATGCCGGCAGCTATGCCCGCGGTCCACGCCACCTGCCGCGCGCGCGTCACCAGCCCTGCGCCAACAGCCATGCCGACCATCGGCACCGAGGCGACGCCGAAGGCGAACGCGATCGGCGTCAGCAGAAATTCCAGCCGCGAGCCCATGCCATAGCCGGCCAATGTCGCTGTGCCGTAGTCGGCCAGGATTTTGGTGAAGATCAGCACCGTCAGCACGGTCTGCAGCGGCGACAGGCAGGCCACCGCACCTACCTTAAGAATGTCGAAGAACATGTCGCGCTGGAATTTGAAGCCCTTGAAGTTCAGCGCCAGCCGGCTGCGGCCGCTGACGAGATGCCAGATCAGAAAGACCGCCCCGAGCGTGAAGGCGGTGAGCTGACCTGCGGCAACGCCAGCCATGCCGAGCCTGGGCAGGCCGAACAGCCCAAGGCCCAGCGCGCCGCCGACCGCGATCTGCACCAGCGCGGTGCCGATCAGCGTCACCGACGGAATCCGCATGTCGCCGGTGCCGCGCACCACCGAGGCCAGCGTATTGACTAGCCAGATCGCCATCGCGCCGGAGAACAGCACGTGCGAATATTGCATGGCCTGTTCGAGCACGCCGCCGCGCCCGCCGAGCAGCGTGTAGAACGCGCGGCCGAAAATCAGCATCGTAACCGTGAAAAAGATTCCGGCGCAGGCGCCGATCATTGCCGCATGCAGCGCCAGATCAGCGGCGCGGTCGCGATTCCCCGCGCCGATCGCCCGGCTGATCGCAGACGACACGCCGCCGCCCATCGCACCCGCCGACATCATTTGCGTCAGCATGACGAAGGGAAACACCAGCGCGATGCCGGCGAGCGGCTCGGTGCCGAGCCGGCCGATATAGGAAGTTTCGGCGACGGCAACCAGCGTCGTGCCCACCATGGCGATCGCATTGGGTAGCGCCAGGTTCAGCAGCGTCGGCAGGATCGGCGAGGTGAGCAGGCCGTTGATCGGCGCGGGCGGAACTGCGGTGGTAGGACGCATGTCGAGCGGGGCGTCAATGGTCATGCGTCAGATCATCCAATCGAATAAATTATGGATGACATATTATCCGGCTAGACCAGCGCAAGCCACCCGCGCCCGGTGCAGGGGTCACCACGGCAGGCCGCATAGGTCGATAATTCCGTCGCGCGGCTTTCGGGTAAAATCGAACACGAACGGCGCCATCGCCTCGAAACGAACCCGCCCCTCCGGCTGCTCGGCATAGACCTCGCCCTTGAAGGGATGCCAGCCGCGCGCTTCATAGAATGCTTCATTGTGCGGCTCGCAGAACAGCATCGCAAACCGCACCGCTTCGTGGTCGCGCATGGTCCTGATGGCGGCGTTCAGCGCCAGCGAGGCATAGCCGCGTCCCCGGCAGTCCGGGCGCGTCGAGACGCCGCCAACGCCGCCGATATGGACCTTGCGCCCGTCCCAGGTCGCGTCGCGGAAGAAGATGCCGACGTGGCAGGCAAGACCTTGGCAGGCAAGCCCCGGCTGAGCTGCGTCCTCAGGCGCGTCGATCAGCACGCGCAGATCGGCATGGGCCCATTTGACGTGACCCCACGACAGCTTTTCGACTACATCCGCCGGCCACACCGCCTGCATCAGCGGTTCGGCCCGTGGCCATGATGCGTCCCCGTTCAGAACGTCGATCTCGATGCTCATTTCATTCCTCATCGCGCCAAATCCGCGTCGGCGCCATATCCGTCATACGCTGGACGCGGAGGGGCGTTACCCAGAACCTTGGCGTTCTTGCCAAATTGCGATGTTTATGCGCATTGGAACCTTCTATAAGAGTTCCCGTTAGACCAGACCAAGTCTCCCATCAGTTCGGACATCACCCCATGACCTTCACGCTGCCCAATCTGCCCTATTCCCACGACGCCCTTGCGCCCCACATGTCCAAGGAAACGCTGGAATACCACCACGACAAGCATCACCAAGCTTACGTGACTAACGGAAACAACGCGATCAAGGGGACCGAATTCGAAGGCAAGTCCCTGGAGGAGATCGTCAAGGGTTCGTTCGGCAAGAATCCGGCCGTGTTCAACAATGCCGGCCAGCACTACAACCACCTGCATTTCTGGAACTGGATGAAGCCGAACGGCGGCGGCAGCAAGCTGCCTGGCCGTCTGGAAAAGAAGATCACCGAGGACCTCGGCGGCCTCGACAAGTTCAAGGCCGATTTCGCCGCCGCCGGCGTCGGTCAGTTCGGCTCCGGCTGGTGCTGGCTGTCGGTCAAGAACGGCAAGCTCGAAATCTCCAAGACCGCGAACGGCGAAAGCCCGCTGGTCCATGGCGCCACGCCGATCCTTGGCTGCGACGTCTGGGAGCACTCCTACTACATCGACTATCGCAACCGCCGTCCCGACTATCTGAAGGCGTTCTGCGATAACCTGATCAACTGGGACTATGTCGACGAGCTGTTCGGCAAGGTGTGACGTTACACTCCGTCATTCCGGGATGGTCCGAAGGACCAGACCCGGAATCTCGAGATTCCCCGATGCGCAATTGCGCATCTGAGGTTCGATGCTTTCGCATCGCCCCGGAATGACAGCGGAGTAAATTTCGAAGGGCGGTGGCCAGCGGCTGCCGCCCTTTTTCATTGGCGTAGCGCCGTCCCGATCCTTGCGGGGATCGCCCCGGTGCGGCACAAGCGGCATGCCGGGTGCCTTTGCTGACGTGGAAAATGCTGCGATGAGCTATTTGCTGGTCTTTGTCGGTGGCGGCCTTGGCGCGACGCTGCGCCATCTCATCAACCTCACCTGCGCCCGCTGCCTCGGCACCGGATTTCCCTGGGGCACCTTCATCATCAACATCACGGGATCGACCGCGATGGGGCTGATCGCGGGCTATCTCGCCTTCAAGGGCGAGGCGTCGCAGCCCTGGCGGCTGTTTTTGATGACCGGCATCCTCGGCGGTTACACGACGTTTTCGGCCTACTCGCTCGATGCGGCGCTGCTCTACGAACGCGGCGAACTAACATCCGCGGCGCTCTACGTCGTTGGCTCGGTGGTGCTCTCGATTGCCGGGCTGTTTGCCGGCCTTGCGCTGGTCCGCCAGTTTACGTGAACGAATGGCCCGCCGGGCAGGCAGGGCCGCGTGACGTCCTCGCATGGGCATGCCTGAGATGCGCATGGCTATCGTTGCGTCGCCACCATGGCGGGACTAAGCAGGGATGGAATAGCATCACCCCCTGAATCCATCGCCCTTGTCAGAAGATCAGATAAAAGACCCGGCGCCTGCCGATGACGCCGAGCCGAAGCCCCGGCGCGCGCGCAAGCCGGTCGGCTGGTCGATGATCGTGATCGGCGCGCTGGTCGCGGTGTGCGCAGGCCTGGTCTGGCGGCGCGACGGCATCGATGGCGTGCTCAGGATCCTCACCCATGATCTCTGGCTGTTCGGCGAGATCATCCCGCGCGTGCTGGCCGGCTGCCTGCTCGGCGGCTTCATTGCGGAAATTCTGCCGCACGACAAAGTCTCGCGAGCGCTCGGGCCGAACTCGGGCCTGAAAGGCCTTTTGATCGGAACGGCGTTCGGCGCGATCCTGCCCGGCGGTCCCTTCACCGCCTATCCAGTGGCGGCGGCGCTGCTCACGGTCGGCGCCGATTTCGGCGCCACCATCGCCATGGTCGTGAGCTGGACGCTGATCGGCTACGGCCGCGCGGTCGCCTGGGAGCTGCCGATCCTCGGCACGGAGTTCACGCTGTGGCGGATCGTGATCTCGCTGCCGATCCCGGTGCTGGCCGGCGCGCTCGGCCGCTTCGTCTTCGTGCGGATGTACCCGAAGGGCGAGCCGGAGCCGCCGGCATGACCCTCTCCGCGCTGATCATCGACATCACCCTGTGGGGCTCGGTCGCCATCCTCGGCTTCATGGCCTGGCAGCGCGGCCGCGTCGTGCTGGTGTCGTCGGTGCGCGAAGGCAGTATGGATTTCATCAACATCGTGCCGCGCATTGCGCTCGGCGTGATCGGCTCCGGCTACATCGCCGCCGTCATCCCGCCGGAAGTCATCACCGGCTGGCTCGGCCCTGATAGCGGCTGGTTCGGCGTGTTGACCGCTGTCATCGCCGGCGCAGCCACCCCCGGCGGCCCGGTGGTCGGTTTCTCGATCGGCGCGGTGGCGCTGAAGGTCGGCGGCGGCCCGCCGCAGGTGATCGCCTATGTCGTCGCCTGGGCGCTGTTCGCCTTCCAGCGCATGATCCTCTGGGAAATCCCGTTCATGCCGGCCCGCTTCGTCTGGTTTCGCGCGGCGGTGTCGCTGCCGTTTCCGTTTCTGGCCGCGGCGATCGCGATGGTGATCGGGAAGCCGTGACGTCTGAACCGAATTGGACCCATTCGGCACTGGCCGCTTCGTCCGAATCCTATCGGTAGTTGTACGGCTACAACAGCCTTTCCGGCATGAACGCCTTATAGATTGAGCATTGCTTGAGTTGGATTCACGATCAGGGGGCGTTCATGAAAAAATTCCTAAGCTGTATTGCACTAAGCATCTTCCTGCCGGCTTCGGCTATGGCGGCCGATTTGGCGGCACGGATGCCCGTCAAGGCGCCGCCGGTTGCGGCCACCATCTTCAGCTGGAGCGGGTTCTACATCGGCGGACACGCCGGCTACGCATGGGGCCGCTCGAGGACGGACGTCGGCTTGCCCGACGCGCTGGATTGCGGCGGCGGCCTGAGCTGCGAAAGCATCTCACACGATGTGAACGGCGCCTTCGGCGGCGGCTATATCGGCTACAACTGGCAGGTCAATTCGTTCGTCTTTGGCCTCGAAGCCGAAGGCGGCTATATCGGCGCCAAGAACACGGTTTTCTCGGTGATCGCGCCGGACCACCGCTTCGAGACCAGCTACGGCGCCTATGGCGCCTTCACCGGCCGGCTCGGCGTCGCCGTCGACCGCGCGCTGTTGTACGCCAAGGGCGGCCTCGCCGTGGCCCGCATCAAGAACGAAGCGCTGGATGACGTCGGAGCCTTTGTTCCTTCTCCCGATCCGGAGCATATCGGCCGTAGCGACTCCACGCGGCTCGGCTGGGCCGTCGGCGGCGGCATGGAATATGCGCTCACCAACAACTGGATCATCCGAGGCGAATATCTCTACATGCAGTTCGAGAACAAGACGGTCTTCGATCTCGGCGATGGCAGCGGCGGCGTTCCGCCGGCGACGCAGCCGAGCCCGTATACCTTCCACGACCATCTGCACACTGCGCGCGTCGGATTGGCCTACAAGTTCTGAGTTTCCGTAGCTGCGCGCCACGGCGCGATGCGTCGAGCTTGAATCGAGAAGCCCCGGGCGCAAGCTCGGGGTTTTTCGTGTGGCAGGGTGGCGTTGAAGGTCGGCAAGCCGCCGCTTGTGATTGCTTATGTCGTCGCCTGGGCGCCGTTCGCCTTCCAGCGGATGATTCTCTGGGAATCCCGGGTCGCGATGGTGATCGGAGAGCCGTGAGGCGGGCGAGGCTGATCGCAAGGCTTCCAATGCGAAGCTGATGACCCGCTTGCTTGAACAGGCTGTCGAAGCCGTATCAGCATTGCCCGACGAGGCGCAGGACGATCTCGCGCGAATTCTCCTGCAACTCGCAGGCGTGGACCAGCCGCCCTATGAGCTCACGCCTGAGGAAGCCGCCGACCTCGATGCTTCGCTCGCCGAAGCCGCGAAGGGTGAGTTCGCGACGGATGAAGAGGTCCGCGCGGTCTGGGCAAAGCATGGGTTGTGAATTTGGGGTGTCCTAGTTCAGTCTGAGGCCATGCAGCTTGAATCGACACTGACCTGTCCCGCGTGTGGGCACCAGGCCACCGAGACCATGCCGACAGACGCCTGCCAGTTCTTCTACGACTGTCGGAACTGCGGCACCCGGCTCAAGCCCAAGCCGGGCGATTGCTGTGTTTACTGCTCTTACGGAACCATGCCGTGCCCGCCGGTCCAGATAGACGGCAAGGGAACGTGTTGCAGCGTGATTGTGTAACGTTGCTGCCTGCGACTATCTTCCGGTCATGGCGGACCACTGCTGCGCTCCACCACCGTTGAATCTCGGCCCGCGCCAGGACGTGAGCGCGTTCCGGCGCGTCTTGTGGGCCGTGCTCGGCATCAATGCTGCGATGTTCATGGTCGAGATCGGCGCGGGCCTGGCTGCGGGCTCTGCCGCCCTTCAAGCCGACGCGCTCGACTTTCTGGGCGATGCGGCGAACTACGCGATCAGCCTGTTGGTGGTCGGCATGGCCTTGCGTTATCGGGCCAGCGCCGCGCTTGCCAAGGGCGCCACGATGGGCGTCTTCGGGCTGTGGGTTATCGGCGTCACCGGCTGGCATGCCCTGCACGGCACGCTGCCTCAGGCCATCACCATGGGCAGCGTCGGCTTTGCCGCGCTGGTCGCCAACGCGCTGTCCTTTTACCTGTTGTGGCGGCACCGCACGGGTGACGCCAACATGCGGTCGGCCTGGATTTGCACGCGCAATGACGTGTTGGGCAATCTGGCTGTGCTGCTGGCTGCGCTTGGCGTGTTCGGCACCGGCACCGGCTGGCCCGACATTATCGTCGCCGCGATCATGGCCATGCTTGCGCTGCAAGGCGCAGTGACGGTCGTGCGGCACGCTCTGGCCGAATTGAAGCCGCCCGCCGCAGCGACGGCTTAAGCCGCGGCCTCACCCCGGGCCCGCGAATTGCACAACGCTACCTCCCAGCACCCGCGGCCATAGCCCCAACCGAACGACCTGGGCGCTTGATCTATGTCAAAGGGCGCTCCACCGGCAAAAGCACGGTTTAAGCCGCGGGGATTAGCAATGGAGTAGATCATGAAAATGACTTTGAGAACGGTGGCCGTTGCTGCGTCGACGTTCGCATGCGCGGCGTTGTTTTCGCCTGGCTGGTCCGATCAAGGCGGGATATCGCTGTCGATCAATAAAGCCGAGGCGCAGAAGCGGGTCTATATCACGCGTGGTTACGCCGCGAGGGCTGTCTATGTCGAGCCGGGCTCCTGGTACGCCGTGAGGGCCTACTACTTCAATGGCCCCTGGAGTGGGCGTGGGTACAGCTACACAGGCTGGCCTGACTACGCAGCGCGCAATGGCATTGGCTGCACGCCCGGTACTGCGATCAAGGGCGGCGACAGCATCATGTACGTCTGTCAGTAGAGTTTATTTTATACGTGGGGCCAGGTTGCGATGATGGCGACCTGGCCCAACACCTGTGTTGTTCAGCCAGCAAAGCACTGGTGAACGCGGTTATGTCTGCTGCGAGGGTAACCCGCACGACTGATCCGTCTCACCGCCTCGTCTCTCGCTGGCAACCACGTTATCGCGACGCAGGCCCGGAACATGTTCCGTATCCTCATCGTTAATAATTTATGAAAGCAGTCACCGCCGCATTTGTTGCTGTGTTCGTTTTGTGGGTTGTTGATGTCAATTTCAACGGTGGCCGTTACACCGGCGCTGCCGTGCAGATGATCCGGCTGGCGGCCTCATCGATGGGTATTCGAATTTGAGGCTCCCCGGCCGGCGGCCGTGTTGAAGCGGCGGGTCCGGCTTCAGCCCTCCGCCGACCTACCAAGGCCTGTGCTGCCTGCCGGGCAAATCACGCCAGCGCTTGGTCCAGTATCCGGTGTAAAAATATTCCCCTTTTGTTCTTACACAAATCTGTGCGCAATTGCACACGAGACCGCGGGCGCAGCGTGCACCCGGTCTTCCCTGCGCCCACTCTCCTTTTAAGAGGGGGAAATCGAAGCAAGCCTCGGGCGGAATGCGCCGCGAGAACGCGAAGGTGTGTCGTAGGATGGGTAGAGCGAAGCGAAACCCATCGTCACGCGCGCCGGCTTGATGGGTTTCGCTTCGCTCTACCCATCCTACAGGTAGCCACCACGTGGACTCCCGTAATGTTATATTATAACGTCTTTCCCATGCCTCACGACCATTCCCACGATCACGCGCACCATCACCACGGCCACGCCCATTCCCATGGCCCGGCGACGCCGCATCCGGCGCAGCCGGCCCCCTGGTCGATCCTGCGCATGACCGTGACCGCGCGCCTTGCCGCGGCGCTGGCCGTCAGCGCTGGGCTATGGGTCGTCGTGCTGGTGGCGATGAGGTGAGCATGGCGGCGCAGCTCAAATTCCACAACGTTACGCTCGGCTACGACCGGCACCCGGCCGTGCATCACCTCAAGGGCGAGGTCGCTTCCGGTGCGCTGCTGGCGGTGATCGGACCGAACGGCGCCGGCAAGTCGACGCTGTTTCGCGGGCTCGCCGGCATTTTGAAACCGCTCTCGGGATCGATCGATCTCGGCGGCCTCGATATCCGCGACATCGCCTATCTGCCGCAGAGCGTCGACATCGACCGGACTTTCCCGATTTCAGTGTTCGATCTGGTCGGCACCGGCCTGTGGCGCTCGACCGGGTTTTTCGGCGGCATGGGCAAATCAGCGCGGGACAAGATCACCAAGGCGCTCGCCGCCGTCGGCCTCAACGGTTTTGAAAACCGCTCGATCGGCACGCTGTCCGGCGGGCAGATGCAGCGCATGCTGTTCGCGCGCGTGCTGCTGCAGGACGCGCGCCTGATCGTGCTCGACGAGCCGTTCAACGCCATCGACGCGAAAACCTCGGCCGACCTGCTCGCGCTGGTGAAGCGCTGGCACGGCGAGGGCCGCACGGTGCTGGCCGCCCTGCACGACATGGAGCTGGTGCGCGACCATTTCCCCGAAACCTTGCTGCTCGCGCGCGGACCGGTGGCCTGGGGCCCGACCGCGGAAGTGCTGACCACCGAAAACCTGATGGTGGCCTTGCGGATGTGCGAGGCGTTCGACGATACCGCCGCCGCCTGCGCGGACGACATGCCATCGCGGGCCGCCTGATGCTGTACGACGCGCTGATCGCGCCCTTCACCGAATTCGAGTTCATGCGCCGCGCGCTCGCCGCCGTGATCGCGCTGGCGCTGGGCGCAGCACCAATCGGCGTGTTCCTGATGCTGCGGCGGATGAGTCTCGTCGGCGACGCCATGGCGCATGCGATCCTGCCGGGGGCTGCGATCGGCTTCCTCGTATCGGGCCTCAATTTGTTTGCGATGACGACCGGCGGGCTGATCGCGGGCTTTACGGTCGCGCTGCTCGCGGGTCTCGTCGCGCGCAACACGGAGCTGAAGGAGGACGCTTCGCTTGCGACCTTCTATCTGGTGTCGCTCGCGCTCGGCGTCACCATCGTTTCCGTCAAGGGCACCAATATCGATCTGCTGCACGTGCTGTTCGGCAACATTCTCGCAATGGACGACCAGACGCTGCTCGTCATCGCCTTCAACGCCACCCTCACGCTGCTGGTGATGGCGGTGATCTACCGGCCGCTGGTGATCGAATGCGTCGATCCGCTGTTCCTGCGCACGGTCTCTCGCGCCGGGGCGCCCGCGCATCTGGCGTTTCTGGCGCTGGTCGTGATCAACCTCGTCAACGGCTTTCACGCCCTCGGCACGCTGCTCGGCGTCGGGTTGATGATCCTGCCCGCCGGCATCGCGCGGTTCTGGTCGCGCGACATTACCGGCATGATCTGCATCGCGGTCGCCAGCGCCATTGTCTCCGGCTATGCCGGGCTGGTGCTGTCGTTCCAGACCCGGATTCCCTCGGGGCCGGCGATCATACTCGTGGCGGCAGGGCTCTATCTGGCGTCGCTGTTGTTCGGCAATGTCAGCGGCCTGGTGCGGCAGTTGTTTCCCGGCCGTCACCTCGAGGCGTGAAGATGCAGCGACTGTGTTTGCTTATCTGTTTGGGATTGATCGCGGTCAGCAGCCCAGTGCGGGCGCAGGACCGGCTCAACGTCGTCGCCAGCTTCTCGATCCTTGGCGATTTCGTTCGCAATGTCGGCGGCGACCGGGTCAACGTCACCACGCTGGTCGGCCCCAACAGCGATGCACATGTCTATGTGCCGACGCCGGCGGATGCAAAGAGGGTGGCGGACGCGAAGCTCGTCTTCGTCAACGGTCTCGGGTTCGAGGGCTGGCTGTCGCGGCTGTTGAAGGCCGCCGGCGGCAAGGCTTCCATCGTGACTACGACATCAGGCATCGCGCCGCTCAAGCTCGGCTCGATAGCCGATCCGCATGCCTGGCAATCGGTCGCCAACGCGAAGGTCTATGTCGCCAATATCCGCGATGCGCTGGTGGCGGCGGCTCCCGCTGATGCCGGTGCCTTCAAAGCTAATGCGGCTGCCTATCTGGCCGATCTCGACGCGCTGGACCGCGAACTGCGCGAGGCGATCGCGAAAATTCCGGAAAGCCGGCGCAAGGTGATCTCGACCCACAATGCCTTCGGCTATTTCGCCGCCGCCTATGGTGTTGAATTCATCGCGCCGCTCGGCGTCTCGACCGAATCCGAGGCCAGCGCCCGCGACATCGCCAAGATCATCACCCAGATCAGGGCCACCAAAATACCGGCCGTGTTTCTGGAAGATATCACCGACCCTCGCCTGATGGGCCGGATCTCGGCCGAGACCGGCGCCAGGGTCGGCGGAACGCTGTATTCGGATAGCTTGACCGGCGAAAAGGGCGATTCTCCCACTTACATTGCGATGGTCAGGCACAATATAAAGGCCCTGACCAGCGCGCTGAGCCCATAGGGCAGGGGCCCTCCTTGCCTGCCGGCGCGCCCAATACAATTCCGCTCCGGAGCGACTATGCCAGATTTGACGTCCCAAAAAATTCCAGTGACCGTGCTGACGGGCTATCTCGGCGCCGGCAAGACCACGCTTTTGAACCGCATCCTGTCGGAAAACCACGGCAAGAAATACGCCGTCATCGTCAACGAATTCGGCGAGATCGGCATCGACAACGACCTCATCATCGGCGCCGACGAAGAAGTGTTCGAGATGAACAATGGCTGCGTCTGCTGTACCGTGCGCGGCGACCTCGTGCGCATCATGGACGGGTTGATGAAGCGCAAGGGCAAGTTCGACGCCATCATCGTCGAGACCACGGGATTGGCCGATCCGGCCCCGGTGGCGCAGACTTTTTTCGTCGACGAAGACGTACAGAAGAACGCCCGGCTCGATGCGGTCGTCACCGTCGCCGACGCCAAATGGCTGAGCGATCGTCTGAAGGATGCGCCGGAAGCCAAGAATCAGATCGCATTCGCCGACGTGATCGTGCTGAACAAGACGGACCTCGTCTCCAAGCCAGAGCTGGCCGAAGTCGAGGCCCGCATCCGCGGCATCAACCCTTACGCAAAGCTGCACCGCACCGAGCGCTGCAAGGTGGCGCTGTCGGATGTGCTGGAACGCGGCGCGTTCGACCTGGATCGCATCCTGGAGATCGAGCCGGAATTCCTCGATGCCGGCGATGGCCATGATCATCACCACGACCACGATCATCATCATGGGCACGACCACCACGATCACGGCCACAGCCATGGCGGGTTGAAGCATTACCATGACGAGGACATGCAATCGTTGTCGCTGCGGTCGGACAAGCCGCTCGACCCGACTCTATTCATGCCCTGGCTGCAAAACCTCGTCGCCACCGAGGGGCAGAAGATCCTGCGCTCGAAAGGCATCCTCGCCTTCACCGACGACGATGACCGCTACGTCTTCCAGGGCGTGCACATGATGCTGGAGGGCGATCACCAGCGGAAGTGGAAGGACGGCGAGGCGCGCGAAAGCCGCGTCGTCTTCATCGGCCGCGAATTGCCGGAGCAGATGATCCGCGACGGCTTTGAAAGCTGTATCGTCACGTGATGAAAGAGTTCGATCCGGGCGAAGCGCCCTCCATCGCTTCCATCACCGACCAGGTGCGGGCGTTGCCTGTCGGCATGCCCGTCAGCTCGATCCATTTCCTCGGCGATACCGCGGTGTTTGTCGGTGCCGAGGAGCACGCGGCGATGGTGGACCAGGCGGGCGAAGTCTCGAAAGTCACCATCCACGGCGGCGCCGTCCTATGTGCGGCGTCCGACGGCAAGCGAATCGTCACCGGCGGCGATGATGGCAAGGTCGTTGCGCTCGACGCCAAGGGCGAGGTCACGGTGCTGGCGACCGACGCAAAGCGGCGCTGGATCGATAACGTCGCGCTGCATCCCGATGGCGCCGTGGCGTGGTCGGCCGGCAAGACCGCGTTCGTCCGCAGCGGCAAGGGCGAGGAAAAGAGTTTTGATGCGCCCTCGACCGTCGGCGGGCTTGCTTTCGCGCCCAAGGGATTGCGCGTGGCGGTCGCCCACTACAACGGCGTGACGCTGTGGTTTCCCAACATGGCGGCGAAGCCGGAATTTCTGGAATGGGCCGGCTCGCATCTCGCCGTCACCTTCAGCCCGGACAACAAATTCCTCGTCACCGCGATGCACGAGCCGGCGCTGCACGGCTGGCGGCTTGCCGATAACAGGCACATGCGGATGAGCGGCTATCCCGGCCGCGTCCGCTCGATGTCGTGGAGCACGGGCGGCAAGGGGCTCGCCACCTCGGGCGCCGATACCGTGATCATCTGGCCGTTCGCCAGCAAGGACGGTCCGATGGGCAAGGAGCCCGCGATGCTGGCGCCGCTGCAGGCGCGCGTCTCCATGGTCGCCTGTCATCCGAAGCAGGACATCATGGCCGCAGGCTATGGCGACGGCACCGTGCTGATCGTGCGGCTCGAGGACGGCGCGGAAATCCTGGTGCGCCGCAATGGCAGCGAGCCGGTCTCTGCGCTGGCCTGGAACGCCAAGGGTACGCTGCTGGCCTTCGGCACCGAGGACGGCGACGCCGGGATGCTGGAGTTTTAATCGATCCGTCGTATTCAGCCGTTATGTGGGGCCATGCGGTTTCTAACGACCTTCCAGATTCACGATTTTCTCGACACGCTGGTCAGTCTGACCGCCGCGTTCGTGCTCGGCACCTTGATCGGTGCGGAGCGGCAATATCGGCAGCGCACCGCGGGCTTGCGCACCAATGTGCTGGTCGCCGTTGGCGCAGCGGCCTTCGTCGACCTTGCCATGAACCTGACCGCTGCCGAGGGTGCGGTGCGCGTGATTGCCTACGTCGTGTCGGGGATCGGCTTCCTCGGAGCCGGCGTCATCATGAAACAGGGCATGGACGTGCGCGGCCTCAACACCGCGGCGACGCTGTGGGCATCGGCCGCGGTCGGATCCTGCGCCGGCGCCGACATGGTCGCCCAGGCGGTGGCGCTGACGGTCTTCGTGATCGCCGGCAATACGTTGCTGCGTCCCCTCGTGAACGCGATCAATCGGATTCCGCTCAACGAGCAGTCGTTGGAAGCAACCTATTATTTCAAGCTCGCGGTCACCCCTGAAGCGCTGCCCGATATGCGCGACCGCCTGGTGGAGAGGCTGGAAGCCGCCAACTATCCGGTGGCCGATGTCAATGTGGTCGAACTCGGCGACAATCTCCTGGAGATCGTGGCGACGCTGGTCAGCACCGCGGTCAATCCCAACGAACTCAATCCCGTTGTGGTCGACCTGCAGCACCAAGCCGGCGTAAGACATGCCACCTGGGAAGTGAGCACGACGGATTAGTTCCGCCATGCATGAGCCGGCACCGTGCTGAACGTGCGGCTCGAGGACGGCGTGGAAATCCTGGTGCGCTGCAATGGCAGCCTGGAACGCCAAGGGCACGCTGCTGGCTTTCGGCACCGAGGATGGCGATGCCGAAATCCTCGAATTTTAGGTGTTTCGAGCGGGCGCTGGTTCCCCGAGGAACCATGCGCCCCGCCGGCCGTTGAAGCTTACGAACAAATTCGTGGGGTTGAACGATGCCTGCCGATGACCGCCAACGCGAATACCGACGGGAAATGTTGCTCGCGTCCCTGCTGATCGCGGCGGGGCTGGCCGCCTCAGCGCTTGCACTGACCGCGCTCACCTCGCGCGATGCCCAGAAAATCGCGCAGGCGACGCCGCCTACGCAATCGACGCCGGGCGCGGAGACGAAACCGCCCGCGCCACCCGAGCCGGGCACGACCGGCCAGAGACCCTCAGACGTTCCGCCGCAACCGGCCCGGCCCGACCCGGACGCGCAGAAGCGGGGCGCTCAGCCCGCGCTGCCGCCGGCGCCGGCAGAGAAGGCTGCGCCGCCGATCCGCGAGAAATGATCCCACTTTCGCCGCCCTGATTGTGCAATCGCAAAATCGTGGGCCGCCGAAATCTGCGGTGCGCTCTGACGCGTCATTGTGCAGCTAAGTGCCCCCATCGCCTCGTATCAATTCGTAGGAGGGGGCGCAGGCGCCGCCTTCGAACGCCTTGTGTTGATCCCCAACAAGCGGTTAGGCTTGCTGCAATAACAGCCGGCGGGTCGAATAACCGCCGGCAGCTCTGGGAGTGACGCATGCGTGAGTTAACGCCTGAAACGATCACGGACGCCGTGCTCGACCAGATGGCGACAACGCCGGACCCGCGCCTTAAAACGATCATGGCGTCGGCGGTCAAGCACCTCCATGCCTTCGCCCGAGAGGTCAACCTGACGCCGGCGGAATGGATCAAGGGCATCGAATTCATGACCGCCGCCGGCAAGATGTGCTCGCCGGAACGGCAGGAATTCATCCTGCTGTCCGACACGCTCGGCCTCTCGGCGCTCGTCAACGGCCTGCACGACGCCACCGCGCTGGAGGAAGCCACCCATACCAGCCTGCTCGGCCCATTTTACCGCGAGGCCACGCCGACGCTCGCCGCCGGCAGCTCGATCGCCAAAAATCCGAAGCCGGGCAGCGAATGCGTGCTTTACGGCCGCGTCACCGATGCCACCGGCAAGCCGGTCGCTGGCGCCACTGTCTCGATCTGGCAGACCGGCGCCGACGGGCTCTACGACATTCAGGCCAGCGCGACATCGGTCGATTATCGCGGCGTGTTCGCAACCGACGCGGATGGGCTCTATGTGCTGCGCACCGTGAAACCACTCGGATACTCGATCCCGATGGATGGGCCGGTCGGCACCATGGTGAAGGCGCAGGCACGGCATGGCATGCGGCCGGCGCATATTCACTTCCTGGTCGGCGCGCCCGGGTATCGTGAACTCGTCACTGCGCTCTATCTGCGCGACGATCCGCATTTGGCTGACGATGTCGTATTCGGCTCGTCGGGCGATCTCGCCGTCGACGTGGCGGCAAACGATCCGGACTGCCCGATCAAGGGGATGCCGAGCATCCGCTTCGACATGCGCCTTTCGCGCGAAAGCGAGGCCGACAAGACCAGCGGGCGCGTCGGCGCCGATCCGTCGGCGATCATGAAAAAATCCACCAAAAATGAACCCGCGCCGGTGGGAGCCAAATAGCCTCGGTCTGACCTAACCATTCGCAGCGACCGGACGGAGATCCGGCGGAGCCGTAATGACTGACAACAACGACAAATGAGGGGGATTCAATGAAGCGCAGGACGTTCCTTGGCGGCGCGATGGCCGTCGCGGTGGTTGGGCAGGGCTCGCGCGCGCTGGCGCAGCAGCCGCCCATCAAGATCGGCATGTCGATGCCGCAAACCGGCGGTCTCGCCGGCGGCGGCAAGGCTTCGCTGCTCGGTATCGAAATCTGGCGCGACGATATCAACGCCAAGGGCGGGCTGCTCGGCCGCAAGGTCGAGCTGGTCGTCTATGACGACAAGTCGAGCGCATCAGAGACGCCGGCGATCTACGCCAAGCTGGTCGATGTCGACAAGGTCGACCTGCTGTTCGCGCCCTATGCAACGGTGCCTACTGCGCCAATCATGCCGTTCGTCAAGCAGCGCGGCCTGCTGCTGATGGGTAATTTCTCGTTCCAGGTGAACAGCAAGGTCGGCCACGACATGTGGTTCAACAATGCCCCCTGGGGGCCGGCCGATAGCTGGGCGGCCTCGTTCCTCGATCTGGCGCAGAAGGCCGGCGGCAAGAGCATGGCGCTGCTCACGGCGGACCAGGAGTTCGCACAGAACCTCGCGCTGACCGCACGCGACGTCGCCAAGAAGCGCAACATCCCGGTTGTGTTCGACCAGAGCTATCCGCCGAACACGGTGGAATTCGCCTCCATCATCCGCGCGCTCAAGGCCGCCAAGCCCGATATCGTCTATGTCGCGTCCTATCCGCCCGACTCGGCCGGCATCCTGCGCGCCGTGAACGAGATCGGGATCGGCGACGACGTCAAGATTTTCGGCGGCGGCATGGTCGGCCTGCAGTTCGCGGCCGTGATGTCCAATCTCGGCTCGCTGCTCAATGGTGTCGTGAACTACAATACCTGGCTGCCGGAACCGAGCATGTATTTCGACGGCACCAAGGACTTTTTCGAGAAATACACCAAGCGCGCGGTGGAGGCCAAGGTCGATCCGCTCGGCTATTACCTGGCCCCGTTCGGCTATGCGATGGGCCAGATGATCGACGCGGCGGTCAATTCAACGAAGTCGCTCGACCAGAAGGGCATCGCTAAATATCTGCGCGAGAACGAGCACAAGACCATCGTCGGGCCGATCGCGTTTTCTGCCGATGGCGAGCGCAAGGAAACCGCGACGCTGCAGGCGCAGTTCCGCGGCGTGAAGGACAAGGATATCGAACAGTTCCGGTCCTCCGGCAAGCAGGTGATCCTGTTCCCGGACAAACTGAAGACTGGAAATCTCATCAGTCCCTTCGA
This sequence comes from Bradyrhizobium algeriense, assembly GCF_003062295.1. Classification (GTDB taxonomy): domain Bacteria; phylum Pseudomonadota; class Alphaproteobacteria; order Rhizobiales; family Xanthobacteraceae; genus Bradyrhizobium; species Bradyrhizobium algeriense. Next base: position 79,017 of record NZ_PYCN01000022.1, read on the forward strand.
GGCGGCCCGCAAATAGGCTAGCGGCCTTTTTTTCCGGTCCAGACGGGCCAAGGGGGATCTGAATTGTTTTCGATGGACCTGCTGCTAGGTGCTGTCGTGCTTGGGGTGCTGCTCGGCTGCTTCTATGCAGCCGTCAGCGTCGGGCTGTCCGTCTCGTTCGGACTGCTCGACGTTCCCCATGTTGCGCATCCGGCATTCCTGGTGCTCGCCTCCTACGGCGTGTACCAGCTCAACGAAAGCTACGACATCGATCCGTTGCTGGCGGGGCTCGCCATCACGCCGCTGTTTTTCCTGTTCGGCCTGCTCGCCTACCGCGTTTATTACGAGACCTTCGAGCGGCGCGGCACCGACGCAGGCGTGCGCGGCATCGCATTTTTCTTCGGCATCGCCTTCATCATCGAGGTGCTGATCATCCTTCAGTTCGGCGTCGACCAGCGCTCGGTCTCGGCGACCTATATCGGCAAGTCCTGGCGGTTCGGCGAGTTTCGGATCCCGATCCGGCAGCTCGTCGCGTTCGCGGTCGCGCTGGGGTTGACGGTGCTGCTCGCCGTGTATCTGTCGAAAACCTTCATGGGCCGCGCGATCCGTGCCGTAGCGCAGGACGAGGAGGCGCTGCGGCTGATGGGCGCCAATCCGGTCCGTATCAAGCAGTTTGCCTTCGGCATCGCCACCGCCGTGCTCGGGATCGCCGGTGCGCTCCTGATCATCGTGGCGCCGGTCGAGCCGACGCTCGACCGCGCCTATATCGGGCGGACCTTCTGCGTCGTCGTCATGGCCGGACTCGGTAGCATCAGCGGCACGCTGATCGCCGCCATTATCCTCGGCGTCGCCGAATCCATCGTGCTGACGATGTTCGGCGCTTCCTGGGCGCCGGCGATCTCGTTCGCGATGCTGCTTGGCGTGCTCGCCGTCCGGCCGCAAGGTCTGTTCGGCCGATGATGAAGCATCGCAACACCATCGCATTCTGGGCCGGCGTAGCCATCTTCCTCGCCGCCGTGCTGTCGATGACGCAAATCGTCCGCAACGAATATCCGTTTTTCGCCGGCTACGTCATCCTGCAGTTCATCGCGCTCGCGGTCGCCTGGAGCATCCTCGGCGGCTATGCCGGCTACGTCAATTTCGGCACCAACGCCTTTTTCGGCGTCGGCGTCTACACGGCGGTCGCCTTGTTCAAGGCGACGGGCGCGCCGCTGGTGGTGCAGATCGGCGCTGCCGCTGTTATCGGCATGCTGCTTGGCTTTGGGGTCGGTCTCCTGACCCTGCGGATGCGGGGAATCTTTTTCTCGATCGCGACCATTGCGCTGGCGATCATCATCGAAACCTTCGTGATGAACTGGCGGTTCGTCGGCGGTGCGGCCGGCATCCAGTTGCAGCGGCCGCCGGTGATGGCGCCGTTCGACAGTTATGTGAAGATGCTGTTTTTCGTGCAGGCGCTGCTGGTGGTCATTGCCGTTTCGATCGCGCGCTACATCCAGAATTCCCGGATCGGCCGCGGCCTGCAGGCGCTGAGGGATGACGAACTCGCGGCCGAATGCACGGGTGTGCCGACCCTGAAGCTGAAACTGGTCGCCTGCATGATATCGGGCGCGCTGATTTCCGCGGCCGGGGCGCCTGCCGCGATGTACCTGCAATATGCCGATCCCTCATCGGCATTCAATTTGAGCTACTCGGTCTCGGCCTTGGCGATGGCGCTGATCGGCGGGACCGCCCACTGGATCGGCCCGGTGCTCGGCGCCATCCTGCTCGGATCGACGCAGCAGCTTCTCGCCGTGACCATCTCCTCGGAAGTCAACGTGCTGGTGCTCGGCATCATGCTGGTGCTGTTTGTGGTCGGCGCGCCCAAGGGCATCATCGGGCTGCTGCGGCCGCGCTATCGTCTGCGCGCGGGAGGCAAGCCATGACGGTAACCGCCGCGCCGGACGCGCCCCTGCTGCAAGTCGGAAGCCTTACCAAGACCTTCGGCGGCTTCACCGCGCTCGACAATATCAGCGTCGATATCAGGAAAGGCGAACGCTTCGGCCTGATCGGGCCGAACGGCTCCGGCAAGACCACGCTGATCAACTGCATTTCCGGCGCGCTGCGTCCGCAGACCGGCAGCGTGGTGTTCTGCGGCGAGGACATCACCCAATTGCCGCCGCACTTACGCGCGCGCCGCGGCATCGCCCGCAGCTTCCAGATTCCGCGGCCGTTCAAGAGCATGACGGTGCTGGAAAATCTCATGGTCGGGCTCGACTTTGCCACCGTCGGTTCGAGCCTGCCGGAGGAAGACGTCGCGATGTCGATCCTGACGCGGATGGGCCTTGCCGCCAAGGCCGGCGCGCCGACCGATACGCTGAGCCAGGTGGAATTACGCAAGATGGAGCTCGCGCGCGCGATGGCGGTGCGGCCGAAGCTTTTGATTTCGGACGAGACCATGGCGGGGCTGTCCTCTTCCGAGGTCGACGAGGTGCTCGACCTGCTGATCAGCCTCGGCGAGGAGGACATCACCATCATCATGATCGAGCACATCATGCAGGCGGTGATGCGCTTCTCGGAGCGGGTGATGTGCCTCGACGCCGGAAAGATCATCGCGATCGGCGCGCCGGCCGAAGTGATGGCCAACAAGCGAGTGCAGGAGGCCTATCTTGGCACTTAGCCTTGCCATCGAGGGCCTCGATGCCGGCTACGGCGCCGTCAAGGCGCTGCGCGGCGTCACGCTTCATGTCGAGGCTGGCGAGACCGTCGCCTTGCTCGGCACCAACGGCAACGGCAAGAGCACGCTGATGAAGTGCATCATGGGCCTGGTCCGCCCGGATCACGGCCGGCTGTCGCTTTCGATCGACGGGCAGGTGCACGATCTGACCAAACTCTCGCCCGAGGCGATCGTCGATCTCGGCGTGGCGCTGGTGCCGGAGGGACGGCGGCTGTTTCCCAAGCTGACGGTTACGGAAAACCTGATGCTGGGCGCTTTCCGGAAAGTAGCCCGCGGCGCCATCCGGCAAAATCTCGCGCTGGCGTTCGAGACTTTTCCGGCCCTGAAGGAGCGCCGCAACCAGCTCGCCGGCACCATGTCCGGCGGACAGCAGCAGATGCTCGCGATTGCGCGCGCGCTGATGTCCTCGCCGCGCCTGCTGCTGATCGACGAGCCCTCGGTCGGGCTGTCGCCGCTATTGGTGTCGCAGACGATTACCAAGATCGGCGAGCTCAAGCAGCGCGTCGGACTTACGGTGCTGATGGCGGAGCAGAATTTCAACCAGGCGATTCGGATCGCCGACCGCGGTTACATCATCGTCCATGGCGAGATTGCGGTGGCGGCGCAGTCGGTCGACGAGTTGAAGGCCAACGACATCGTCAAGCGGCTCTATCTCGGCGGCGTCGTCTGAGGGAAATGACGGCATCGTGACGGTGTCTGCACCGTTCTGCCGGTTTTACGGCCTCGCCTGTTGCCGTCGGCTGCCCCATAATCTGTCATCGTGTCCGTGCAGATGACAGATGAGGCAAGCGATGAAGATCGATGACGTCAGGCGAACCGCCTATTCGATGCCGCTGACCAACCCGTCGTTCCCGCCGGGGCCGTATCGTTTCTTCAACCGCGAATATTTCATCATCACCTATCGCACCGACCCCGATGCGCTCGCCGCCGTGGTGCCCGAGCCGCTCGAAGTCACTGAGGCGGTCGTCAAATACGAATTCATCCGCATGCCTGATTCAACCGGCTTCGGCGATTACACCGAAACCGGCCAGGTGATCCCGGTCCGCTTCAAGGGCGAGGAGGGCGTCTACGTTCATTCGATGTATCTGGACGACGAGGGACCGATCGCCGGCGGCCGCGAGCTCTGGGGCTTTCCGAAGAAACTGGCTTCGCCGAAGATCGCCGTCGAGAGCGACGTGCTAGTCGGCACCTTGCACTACGGCTCGGTGCTGTGCGCCTCCGCTACCATGGGCTACAAGCACCGCCCGGTCGATCACGACGCGGTGCTAGAGGCGATGAAGGCGCCGAACTTCATGCTCAAGATCATCCCGCATGTCGACGGCAGCCCGCGGATCTGCGAACTAGTGCGCTATTATCTGGAAGATATCACGCTGAAGGAAGCATGGACCGGCCCCGCCGCGCTCGGCCTGTTTCCGCACGCGCTCGCCGACGTGGCACGGCTGCCGGTGCGCGAAGTGGTCTCCGCGCTGCATTTCAAGGCGGACCTGACGCTGGGGCTGGGCACGGTGGCGTTCGACTACATGACGAAGTGACGCGCGCCCATAGCGTTTTCGAGCGAAGTGGATACCGGTTCGCGTGAAGAAAATGCGTCAAAAACAAGAATCACTTTTTGCCCACGCTTACTGCGCGCCCCTCAGCGTGCAGGCGGTCGAGCAGGTCGTGGTCACGCCGCGCTCGCAGGCGATGCACACCGCGACGCACTGCTTCTTGTCCTTGGGATTGTACTGGCTGTAGAGCTTGCGGACGCAGTTGTCGATCGAGCCCGTGACGTCGTTGCTGCTCTCGGGCGTGCACGCAGCCAGGGCCGCGGCCGCCAGGATGATGGCAAGAATGACGCGCATGTTTGGTCGCTCCAACCGGGAGCCCTCGCTCATAAAGCTGCGGGCGACGGCCTTGGGCCCTCGCAGAAAATTACCCTTCAGGATGGCGCGATTGAATTAATCGAGTGTTACGCGGTCTCGAGGTTCCCTTGCGTAGTTCTACGCCCGGATTCGAGCCTGCAGCTGTGCACTGCAGCGGGAGCCTCCGGGACCGCGTGCCCTCTCTGGCTATGCCGTGCCGGCGCTGTCAGCGCACCAGCACGTTGCGGAATTGCCAGGGATCCGACGTGTCGATGTCTTCCGGGAATAGTCCTGGCCGGTCCGACAGCGGCGTCCAGTCGGTGTAAAAACCCTTCACCGGGCCAAGGTACGGCATCTGGATTTCGAGGCAGCGGCGGAAATCCATCTCGTCGGCCTCGACGATTCCGGCTTCGGGATTCTCCAGCGCCCACACCATGCCGGCCAGCACCGCTGATGACACCTGCATGCCGGTAGCGTTCTGGTAGGGGCAGATGCGCCGCGTTTCCTCGATCGAGAGCTGCGAGCCGTACCAATAGGCGTTCTTGCCGTGGCCGTAGAGCAGCACGCCAAGCTCGTCGATGCCGTCCTCGATCTCGTTCTCATCCAGGATGTGCCACTTCGGCTGCATCTTGCCGGTCGCGCCAAAGATCTCGTGCAGCGACAGCACGGCGTCGTTGGCCGGGTGATAAGCGTAGTGGCAGGTCGGGCGGTAGACCACCTTCGACCCGTCGCGCACGGTGAAATAGTCCGCGATCGAGATCGACTCGTTATGGGTGACGAGGAAGCCATATTGCGCGCCCGGCGTCGGACACCAGGACCGCACGCGCGTGTTGGCGCCGGGCTGCAGCAGATAGATAGCTGCCCCACAGCCCTCGGTGTGCGCCCGGCCGTTCTCCGGCATCCACGTCTCGTGCGTGCCCCAGCCGAGTTCGGCCGGCTGCATGCCCTCGGAAACAAAGCCTTCAACCGACCAGGTGTTGACGAACACGTTGATCGGCTTCGGCTTCTTCGAGCGCTGGGTATCGCGCTCGGCGATGTGGATGCCCTTGACGCCGAGCTTGTGCGCGAGCTGGCCCCAGCCTTCGCGGCTCTTCGGCTCGTTGACCTCGACGCCCGTGTCGCGGGCGATGTCGAGCAGCGCCTGCTTGACGAACCACGACACCATGCCGGGATTGGCGCCGCAGGTGGAAACCGCCGTGGTGCCGCCGGGGCTCTTGTGCTTGGCCGCCAGCAGCGTCTCGCGCAGCGCGTAGTTGGAGCGCTTCTCGGGACCGATGTTCTTGTCGAAATAGAAGCCGAGCCACGGCTCCACGACGGTGTCGATGTAGAGCGCGCCGATCTCGCGGCACAGCGTCATGATGTCGACCGACGAAGTATCGACCGAAAGGTTGACGCAAAAGCCCTGGCCGCCGCCTGAGGTCAATAGCGGCACCAGCACCTCGCGGTAGTTCTCGCGGGTGATGCCCTCCTTGATGAAGCGCACGCCGTGCTGCTTGGCGAGCTCGCCATCCTCATGCGGGTCGATGATCACAAAGCGCGACTTGTCATAGTCAAAGTGGCGTTCGATCAGGGGCAGCGTGCCTTTGCCGATCGAGCCGAAGCCGATCATGACAATGGGGCCGGAAATTTTCGCATGGATTTGCGCGGACGGGCTCATAAGTGGGTCTCCGGAAAAATACGATCTGTCGTGAAGGTGGGATCAGGCAGTGCGGCGCTTCGCGGTGACTTCAATCTCGACCTTCATCTCGGGTCTTGCGAGGCCAACGACGATCAGCAACGTCGCCGCGGGGCGAATGTCGCCGAGGACTTCGCCACAGACGGCGAAGTGGGCATCCACGTCCTTGGCGTCAGTGACGTAGTAGGTCGCGCGGACGATATCGGCCATCGCGAAGCCGCCCTCTTTCAGGGCGGCCTCGATTGTCCTGAAGCAGTTCCGTGACTGGCTCGTGACATCCGCCGGCATCGTCATGGTGGCGTAATCGTAGCCGGTGGTGCCGGCGACGAAGGCGAAGTCGCCGTCGATGACGGCGCGGCTGTAGCCGACGGTCTTCTCAAGGGGCGAGCCGGTGGAGATCAGGCGACGGGGCATCGGAACCTCGATCGTGGGAAGGACTGGGGATGATCCGGGCGGGTTTGGCGCGGTTTAAGGGCTTTTCGCCCGTGCGCGCAACCCCTCGCGGGCCTAGCGGGATGGCCTGACAACGTCGGAGGCCGGAGGCGCGGAGCCGCCCCAACGGCGCACCAGGAGGTCGCGCACGATCAGGACCGAGATCACGATCAGGAGCACCGTGGTGATGACGCTGCGGAAGCGTGGGCGGGCGCTGGCGCTCGGCTTGGGAAGAGGGTTCTCCGGCATGGCATCAAGCCACGCGCGGCACGAGCAGCGACTTCCTGGCGCGGCCTGCCTTGAGGCCTGCCTTGGGGCCTGCCTTGGGTTTAGGCAGCGGCGCGCCAGTTGCGGCGATCATGCCCCAGGCACTATCGAGCGCGCCCTCGCACAGCTCCAGGCCGAGCAGCCGATTGCGCTCGAACGCGCCCGGTAGCCGCAGCTCCCCCGTCTTGGCGCTCGAGAAGCCGAAGCGGGCGTAATAGGGCTCATCGCCCAGCAGGATTACCGCGCGATGGCCACGCGCCTTCGCCGCCGCGAGCGCGTGGTCCATCAGCGCAGCCCCGACGCCAAGCTGACGGGAGGAAGCCTCCACCGCCAGCGGGCCGAGCATGAGCGCCGGGATGCCCCCGGCGCTGACGTGCCACAACCGCACAGACCCGACCACCCGGCCCTGGCGCACGGCCGACAAGGCAAGGCCTTCGGCGGGCGCGCGTCCGTCACGCAGGCGCTGGCAGGTGCGCGTATGGCGGTTGTCGCCAAAGCAGGCATCCAGCAGCGCTTCACGCGCGGCGACGTCCGAGGCCTGCTCCGTACGGATCGCGAACGGAGCGGCATCGGAGATGAGGACAGCAATGGTCTTCCGCAAAGCAGTCATGGCACGTCAGTCCCCGCTCGCAACGGCTGTACGCCGCGCCAAGCGTTGTCAGAAAATCGGCAAATGACGGGGAGGGAGCCGGCGCACCGGCTCCCGTTATTCGAGCCTCAAACGAGGCGTCAGATGTGGTAGGTTCTGAGCGGCGGGATGCCGTTGAACGCCACCGACGAGTAGGTCGACGTATAGGCCCCGGTGCCTTCGATCAGCAGCTTGTCGCCGATCTCGAGCGTCACCGGAAGCGGATACGGCATCTTCTCGTACAGCACGTCGGCGGAATCGCAGGTCGGCCCCGCGAGCACGCACGGCGTCATGTCCGCGCCGTCATGCGGCGTGCGGATGGCGTAGCGGATCGACTCGTCCATCGTCTCGGCGAGACCGCCGAACTTGCCGATGTCGAGATACACCCAGCGCACCTCGTCCTCGTCGCTTTTCCTGGAGATCAGAACGACTTCGGTCTCGATCACGCCGGCGTTGCCGACCATGCCGCGGCCCGGCTCGATGATGGTCTCCGGGATCTGGTTGCCAAAGTGCTTGCGCAGCGCACGGAAGATCGACCGGCCGTATTGCACGACCGGAGGAACGTCCTTGAGGTACCTGGTCGGGAAGCCGCCGCCCATGTTGACCATGGACAGGCTGATCCCGCGCTCCGCGCAGTCCCGGAACACCGTCGAGGCCATCGCCAGCGCGCGGTCCCACGCCTTCACCTTGCGCTGCTGCGAGCCGACATGGAACGAGATGCCGACCGGCTCCAGGCCCAGACGCTTGGCGAGGTCGAGCACCTCGACCGCCATCTCCGGGTCGCAACCGAACTTGCGCGACAGCGGCCACTCGGCGCCTGCGCAGTCATAAAGAATGCGGCAGAACACCTTGGCGCCGGGGGCGGCACGAGCGACCTTTTCGACCTCGGCGGCGCAGTCGACCGCGAACAGGCGAATGCCGAGCGCGAAGGCGCGCGCGATGTCACGCTCCTTCTTGATCGTATTGCCATAGGAGATGCGGTCAGCCGTCGCACCGGCAGTCAGCGCCATTTCGATCTCGGCGACGGTGGCCGTGTCGAAGCACGAGCCCATCGAGGCCAAAAGCGACAGCACTTCCGGCGCCGGGTTTGCCTTCACCGCGTAGAACACGCGGCTGTCCGGCAAGGCCTTCGCGAAGGTCTGGTAGTTGTCGCGCACGACTTCGAGGTCGACCACGAGGCACGGCTCGGTGTCCTGGCCCTCGCTGCGGCGGTTGCGCAGGAATTCCTGAATACGTTCGGTCATAGCACCCTCCAAACGGCCCAGCGACGGGACCCGTTCAAATGTGATCTCGGACATGAGTTTGCTGGCGTTGCCGCACGATGGAGACGCGACAAGGCCTTGAACTCAGACCGAATTGTGCTGCCGTGGATTGGTCGGGAATTTTCCCGCCCGCACACCTGGCAATGAAGGACAAGCCTTTTCAGTAGCCCGCGCCGGCGTTGGAATGCCGGTAGAGACCAAAAAAGCCCGATCCGTCGTTGCTTTAAGTCGCGTCCCCCGTTGAGAGCGGGGTGCGCCGGTTCGCCTCCGGCTGCCAGTCACGGTTGCAAAGGATGGCGAGACCTTCGACGGCATCTCTTGAGAGAGATGCTGGCCGCTTATGGAGCGACCCTCGGTTCTTCCACCCCTTGGCGGCTGTCCGGCCTCTTGTCCGGATACCTACCGACTGACACACGACCACAGGCACGTGCGAAATTGGGCAAGGCTGGAAATAAGACTTTTGATTCTGCTTCGCAACAATTTTTTTAGGCTGGGGACAGATTTCCCCATGCGTGCTTACAAATTGGTTCTCGGCGCGCGCGGCCGGTGAACAAACATGAATGGACGTTAAGATTTCTGGAAAGATGCGCGAGCGCTTCAGCGCCTGTGCCGCAGCGCTTTCTTGAATGCGCGTCAGGCGCGCTTGAAGAACGGCTCGATGCGTTGCGCGGCGCGGATGAACGCCACCATGATCAGCACGCCGATCCCGAACAGCACCGCCTGGAGAATATGCGCGGCGGTGTCGTCGAGGCCGAACAGGATCGCGAGCGCCCAGCCGCCGGCAAACGCCGCGCCGAACACTTCGGCGCCGATCAGGATCGCCGCCGAGATGACGGTGATGACGCTCGGCCAGACGATCGCGCGAGAGGAGGTGGAAGCGGGCTGTGGGCTCATGGAAAAGGTCCTGTTCAAGGGGCGCAATCTCTCCGAAAAGGGCCGATCTATCAAGCACAAAAGGCCCAAAAATGCCGCATCGCGTGATATAGATTGCCGCATGTTCCAGAGCGTTTTTTCGGGCGAAGTGGTGACCGGTTCGCGCTAAAGAAAACGCGTCAAACCAAAGTTGGAGCCCGGCCCTGATCAATCAGGGCCGAGAGGGCTCCAGAGGAAAAGACGGGATTTGTGATGTCAGAAACCCTGCAGACGGCAGCCGCTCCGGAAGCCGGAGCAAATCCGCTGCTCCAACCGTGGCAGACGCCGTTCGAGACGCCGCCTTTCGCCGAGATCGAGCCGGAGCACTTCCTGCCCGCCTTCGAGCGGGCCTTTGCCGACCATGCCGCCGAGATCGCGGCGATCACCCATGATCCCACCCTGCCGGACTTCGCCAACACCATCACGGCGCTGGAGCGCTCCGGCAAGCTGCTCTCCAAGGTCGCGGCCGTGTTCTACGACCTGGTCTCGGCGCACTCCAATCCGGCGATCCTGGAGATCGACAAGGAAGTCTCCTTGCGGATGGCGCGGCACTGGAACCCGATCATGATGAACGCGGTGCTGTTCGGCCGCATCGCGATGCTGCACGAGAAGCGCGCCAAGCTCGGCCTGACGGCTGAACAGATGCGGCTGCTGGAGCGTACCTACACCAATTTCTACCGCGCCGGCGCCGGCCTCGACGAGGCCGCCAAGAAGCGGCGGGCCGAGATCAACGAGCGGCTGGCCCAGCTCGGCACCTCGTTCAGCCACCATCTGCTCGGCGACGAGCAGGACTGGTTCATGGAGCTCGGCGAGGACGACCGCGCCGGTCTCCCCGAAGCCTTCGTCGCCGCGGCGAAGGCGACCGCCGAAGAGCGGGGCATGGCAGGCAAGGCGATCGTGACGCTGTCGCGCTCTTCAGTCGAGCCGTTCCTGAAGAGTTCGTCGCGCCGCGACCTGCGCGAGAAGGTCTTCAAGGCCTTCACCGCGCGCGGCGACAATGGCAACGCCAACGACAACAACGCCACGATCGTGGAGATCCTCGAGCTCCGCGAGGAGGCCGCCAAGATCATGGGCTTTGCGACCTACGCCGCCTACCGGCTGGAGGATTCCATGGCCAAGACGCCGGAAGCGGTGCGCGGCCTGCTGGAGCGGGTCTGGAAGCCGGCCCGGGCGCGGGCGCTTGCCGACCGCGACGCCCTGCAGGAACTGATCACAGAGGAGGGCGGCAATTTCAGTCTCGCTCCCTGGGACTGGCGCTACTACGCCGAAAAGCTTCGCCAGCGCCGCGCCGATTTCGACGATGCGGCTATAAAACCCTATCTGGTCCTCGACCACATGATCGAGGCGGCCTTCGACTGCGCCACCCGCCTGTTCGGGATCACCTTCGCCGAGCGCAAGGACGTTCCGGTCTGGCATCCGGACGTCCGGGTCTGGGAGGTCAAGGACGCCGCCGGCCAGCACAAGGCGCTGTTCTACGGCGATTACTTTGCGAGGTCCTCAAAACGCTCCGGCGCCTGGATGACCTCGCTGCGCGACCAGCAGAAGCTCGACGGCGAGACCGCCCCGCTGATCATCAATGTCTGCAATTTCGCCCGGGGCGCCAATGGCGAGCCGTCGCTGCTGTCGCCGGACGATGCGCGGACGCTATTCCACGAATTCGGCCATGGCCTGCACGGCATGCTGTCCAACGTGACCTATCCCTCGCTGTCCGGCACGTCCGTGTTCACCGACTTCGTCGAATTGCCCTCGCAGCTCTACGAGCACTGGCAGGAGCAGCCGCAGGTGCTGCGGCAGTTCGCAAAGCACTACCAGACCGGCGAGCCGCTGCCGGACGACCTGCTGCAGCGCTTCCTCGCCGCGCGAAAATTCAACCAGGGCTTTGCTACCGTGGAGTTCGTCTCCTCGGCACTGATCGACCTCGAATTCCACACCCAGCCGGCCGCCGCTAGCCGCGACGTCGGCGCGTTCGAGAAGGCGGAGCTGGAAAAAATCGGCATGCCCGCGGAAATCGCGCTGCGGCACCGGCCCACGCAGTTCGGCCATATCTTCTCCGGCGATCACTATGCGTCCGGCTATTACAGCTACATGTGGTCGGAAGTGATGGACGCCGACGCCTTCGGCGCCTTCGAGGAGGCTGGCGACATCTTCGATCCCGCCACCGCCAAACGCCTGCATGACGACATCTATTCGTCAGGCGGCTCGCGCGAGCCCGAGGAAGCCTATGTCGCGTTCCGTGGTCGCGAGCCGGAGGCGGACGCGCTGTTGCGGCGGCGAGGCCTGCTCGAAGCAACACCGGCGGCCTGAGGTGACATCAACGATGCACAGGTTATTCGGTTTGCTCCTCCTCGCTGCTGGCATCGCGCTTGGCACGGCCACCGCCGAGGCGCATCCGCACGTCTGGATCACTGCGAAGAGCGAAGTGGTCTATGCGCCCGACGGCTCGATCACGGGCGTCCGCCACGCCTGGACCTTTGACGAAATGTTCACCACCTACGCGCTGCAGGGGCTCGCGACCAAGACCAAGGGCGTCTACACCCGCGAAGAACTGGCGCCGCTGGCGCAGACCAATGTCGAATCGCTGAAGGAGTTCAACTTCTTCACCTTCGCCAAGGCCGACGGCAAGAAGGAGAAGTTTGTCGAGCCGGTGGATTATTTCCTCGAATACAAGGACAGCGAATTGACGCTGCATTTCATGCTGCCGGTCAAGACGCCGTTCAAGGCGAAGCAGACGGCGCTTGAAGTCTTCGACCCGTCCTACTTCATCGACTTCAAGTTCGACGACAAGGACCCGATCAAGCTCAACGGTGCGCCCGCCGCCTGCAAGATGCAGTTCCAGCGGCCGAATGACGGCACCGCCAATGCGCAACGCCTCAACGAAAACAATTTCATGAATGGCGACAATTCCAACTATGGCGCGATGTTCGCCAACAAGATCATGGTTGATTGCCCGTGAGGCGGATGCCCGCCGGCCTTGCGCGAGGCATAACGGTCACACTTGCCGCGCTTGCGGCCGTCATGGTGTTCGACGCGGCCGTGCACGCCTTGATGGCGCAGAATCCGTTCGGCGGCCCGCGACCTTCTGCCGAGCCGCAGGTCGGCGGCGTCATCGGATGGATCCTCGCCAAGCAATCCGAATTCTATCGCGAGATGTCGGCGACCATCCGCGCGGCGAAGTCGGATGGCAGCGCGGTCTGGACGCTGCTTGGGATTTCCTTTGCCTACGGCGTCTTTCACGCCGCCGGACCCGGCCACGGCAAGGCGGTGATCTCGTCCTATCTCGTCGCCAACGAGGAAACCGCGCGCCGCGGCATCGTGCTGTCGTTCGCCTCGGCGTTGCTGCAGGCGCTGGTGGCGGTGGCGCTGGTTGCGGTTCTCGCCTGGCTGCTTAGTTCTACCGCCAAGACGATGTGCTCCGCGGAGAAGGCGATCGAGATCGCAAGCTACGCCTTGATCGCGGCGTTCGGCGCCCGGCTGGTCTGGACCAAGGGCGGCGGTTTTATGCGGGCGTTGCAGGCAAAGCCGGCGCCGGCGATGGCGGCTGCGCATCATCATGATCACGATCATCATGATCACAGCCACGATCACGGCCATCATCACCATGATCACCACCACGGCCCTGACCACGCTCACAGCCACGACCACTCTCACGGTCATGGTCACGTTCACGACGAGCATTGCGGCCATTCGCACGGGCCGACGCCGGATCAACTCGCCGGCCCCGGCGGCTGGCGGCGCGGCCTGGGCGCGATCTTCGCCGTCGGCATGCGGCCCTGTTCGGGCGCGATCCTGGTGCTGGTGTTTTCGCTGGCGCAGGGCCTTTTCCTGGCCGGCATCGCCGCGACCTTCGTGATGGGGCTCGGCACCGCGATTACGGTCGCAACCATCGCCGTGATTGCCGTGTCCGCCAAGGGTCTTGCCCGCCGGCTCAGCGCCGGACGCGAAGGCGGCGGTGCGCTGATTATGCGCGGCATCGAGTTCGGCGCGGCTGGCCTGGTGCTGCTGTTCGGCCTCGGCCTGTTGTTCGGCTATCTCGCCGCCGAACGCGCGACGTGTTTGTGACTGTGTGGTCGTAGCCCGGAGGGAGCCAACGGGTCGCGCGAATGCGCGCCCGATGACAGGCTCCGCGCAATCAGGGGCCGGAGAGCCCGCGAACGCACCAGTCCCGGATTGCGCTGCGCTCCATCCGGGCTACAAGCTACAAGCGGCGTGACACTTGGTTTGCGTCGACGATTCCGGCGCGAACGGCCGCTTACGAACGAACCCGAGATCGGTTTCAATCATAAGACGCGCCCAGATGCCGCATGCCGCGTATCGCGTCTATCGATGCACTGGTCACGCTCTTTGCGGCGTGTGACGAATGTAAGAAGTCATTGCAGCGCAGGCACTTTCGATAGGTTCGCGGCTTCGGATCCCGGGTCCGGATGAACGGTTCGGTCTGGCTGGAATCGTGGAGCCGGCGGTGTGTGATGTCCGCGCAACAGCATTCTACCTTGGAATGTGTAGATCGTTTCTCCGGGACCGTTTCAGTATCTCAGAGGAACTACCATGAAGAGCTTTCTACTTGGAACGGCAGCACTGGCGACGCTGTGTCTGTCGCTTCCGGCGCTTGCCGCCGATCTTCCCGCCCGCGTGACCAAGGCACCCGCCTTGATCGCGGCGGCCTACGACTGGTCCGGTTTCTATCTCGGCGTTCACGCCGGCTATACGTTCGGTGAAGACGACAACATCTCCACGACCGGACAGGCCGCGGCAAACATCGCCAATGTCGCGGGTGGTGCACGCCCGGGACAGGTTCGTCTCGATCGCGACGGCTTCATCGGCGGTGGCCAGGCCGGTTACAACTGGCAACTCACCCCGAACTGGGTGGTCGGTCTGGAAACCGACATCTCCTATGTCGACATTCGCAATGATACGAATGTCGTGACGATCCCGCTGAACGGGATCGGCACGCTCAACAATAACTTCCGCACGCGCATGGAATATTTCGGCACCGTGCGCGGCCGCATCGGTTACGCCTGGGACCGCACCCTGCTCTATGCGACGGGTGGTCTCGCCTATGCGGATATCGAGAACAGCGTCGCGTTCTTCGGTCCCGCCGGACAGCTCCAGTTCGCAGGCAACAATCGCCGTACCGAGGCCGGTTACACCGTCGGCGCCGGCATCGAGCACGCATTCGCTTCAAACTGGACCGTGAAGGCGGAATATCTGTACTACGATTTCAGGGATGAGACGGTGAACGTTGCCGTCGTTCCCGGCGGCGGCGGCGGTGGCACCGGCTACAACAGCCGTTTCGAAAACGATGGCCACATCGTGCGCGCCGGCCTGAACTACAAGTTCGGTGCAATGGGCGGGAGGTAGAACGCGCATCTGCGACATCAACAACGAGAAGCCCGGCCTCGCGCCGGGCTTTTTTAGGTGGGTAGTGCGGTCCGTAGCCCGGGTGAAGCGCAGCGCAACCCGGGGCCGTAGAGCCCGCGGGCCCCACCAGTCCCGGATTACGCTGCGCTCCATCCGGGCTACAAGCGGGCGGCTTTATGAAACGGATACGGTGGGCTATGCAGGCGATCGATCATGTACAGCCGGAGCCCCCGATGTCACGCGAGCAATTCTGGTTCTTCCATCCCTTCCGCGTGCGCTATTCCGAGATCGACGGCCAGGGCGTCGTCTTCAACGCGCACTATTTGACCTACTTCGACACCACCATCACCGAGTATTTTCGGGCGCTCGGCTACGATCAGTATGCCGACGCCAAGCAGACGGGCGAGGATTTCCACGTCGTCAAATCGGTCATTGAATTCAAGGCGCCGGTCCGGTTCGACTGGGAACTGGACGTCGGCGCGCGCGTGGCGCGGATCGGCAACTCGAGCCTCACCTTCGAACTCGCGATCTTCCTGAAGGGCGGCGATGAGGCGCTCGTGACCGGTGAAATCGTCTGGGTCAACACCAACCAGCAAACCCATCGCCCGGTCCCGATATCGAAGGCGATCCGGGAACGGATCGCGGCGCGGGAGCGGCATCTGGCATGAGATTTCTGCCGTTGTCGTACTCGGAACCATCCACGTCATTGCCTGCGACAAACGCGAAGCGTTTGCGCAAGGAAGCGAAGCGACGAAGCAATCCAGCTTGGTTCTTGGCGAGGCATGGATTGCTTCGCTTCGCTCGCAATGACGGGGAGTTACAAAGTCGCGGCGCCTGGGCCCCAAAGGATCAGCGCCGCCTCAGGCGGTGCTAGTCGAAGCGCGCCGTTGCAGTCTTGCCATCCGGCAAGGTGAGCTGAACCGCCCCTTTGAACTTGGCCGGCAGGGCCGTGGCCGCTGTTCCGCTCAGCACGTTCTTTTCCGAGGGAACGAGCGTAATGCGTTCGGCTTTGCCTCCCAGATTGAAAATGGCGACGCCCTTGAAACCCTTCGGATCGATCGGCTTGTCGTTCTCGCCGATCAGGAAGACTTCAATCGCCGTGTCTTTCGCGACGAGTTCCACGTGGTATGGACCGGCGTCGGCGACACGCCCGCCATGAGAAGCTTTCGGCTCGTGTGCATAGGCGGGCAGGGCGGCCAGCAGGGCAACACCGAGGGTGAGATATCTGAACTTCATGCGTAGTCTCCTTTGGGAAGATAGGAACGATCAATAAGAATGCGAAGCAGCATGATCTGCGAGTTGCTCCTCGGATTGGCGTTGCATCAGTCGCATGAGCGGCTTCCTGCCGAACGTGAGGAACAGCACAGGCGTGATCAGGGCATCGAGCAATGTCGCGCTGACAAGTCCGCCGAAAATCGTCACGGCGACCGGGTGCAATATCTCCTTGCCCGGATCGTCAGCCGCGATCAGCAGCGGCAGCAGCGCCAGCCCCGCGGACAGCGCGGTCATCAGGACGGGTGTCATGCGCTCGAGGCTTCCGCGGATGACAAGCTCCGGCCCGAATTCCATGCGCTCGTGCAAGGCGAGATTGATGTAGTGGCTTATCTTGAGAATACCATTGCGCGTCGCGATCCCCGTGAGGGTTATGAAGCCAATCATACTGGCGACAGACAACGGCTGACCGGTCAGCGCCAGTGCCGCGACCGAGCCGATCAAGGCCAGCGGCACCCCACCCATGATGATCGCGGCCAGCACCGCGGAGCGGTAGCGGCTGTAGAGAATTGCAAAGATCAGCGCCAGAGACACGACTGAAAGGATACCTATCCTGAGGCTGGCTTCCTCCTGGGCCTGGAATGTGCCTTCAAGACTCGCGGTGACGCCCTGCGGCAGGCTCGCCGCCTGTAATTCGACGCGAATGCGCCGCACGATCTCGGCCATGTCGGTCTTGCCGTCCGAGTTCGCGAGTATGACGATGCGCCTGCGGCCGTTCTCCCTCAGGATTTGATTCGGCCCATCGGTCTCCTTCACGTCTGCGATCTGACGCGCCGGTATCCACCCCGATGGGGTCTTGATCAGGAGGTCGCCGAGCTTCTCGGTCGTGCGAAGGCGGTCCGGAAGCCTCATGACGACGTCGTAGCGCTTGTAGCCGTCGACCACGCGCGAGATGACGCGCCCGCTCGACAGGCGCGACAACTGATCGGTCACGGCGCCCGGCTGCACGCCGTACAAAGCGGCCCGCGTATAATCGACGCGGATCTCGAGTTGCGGAATCCGAACCTGCTTTTCGACCTGCAGGTCCTGGATGCCTTCGATTTTCGAGAGTCGCAGTCGGAGTTCTTCCGCGCTGTTTCGCAGCGTATCGAGGTCGTCGCCGAACAGTTTCAGGGCGAGCTCGGCACGGACGCCCGAGAGCAGATGATCGAGCCGGTGCGATATCGGCTGCCCGACATTGACCGAGAGCGGCAGCACCGAAAGCCGGGAGCGTATATCCGCGACGATCTCGGATTTCGGCCGCTGCGAGGCTTTGAGGTCGACGTCGATTTCAGACGAATGGACGCCTTCCGCGTGCTCGTCCAGTTCCGCGCGTCCCGTACGCCGCCCGACGCTGATCACTTCCGGAACATCAAGCAGGAGTCGTTCGGCGATCGACCCCACCCGGGTCGATTCGGAAAGCGAAACGCCGGGATTGAACGCAAGATTGATGGTGAAAGTGCCTTCGTTGAAGGCCGGAAGGAACGCGCGGTTCAGGCCGAATACACCCGCACCGGCACCCAGCACCGCCAGCGCCGTGACGCCGAGCAGCAATCCCTTGTGAACGAAGGCAAACCCGAGCGCCGCATGGTTCGCAGACTTGAGCTTGCGGACCAGCCAGCTCTCTCGTTCTGCGAGGCGTTTCATCCCCGGCAGCAGGTAGTAGGCCATGACAGGGGTGAGGGTGATCGAAACCAGCAGGCTTGCGAGGATCGAGATGATGTAGGCGTGACCGAGTGGTGCGAACAGCCGTCCCTCGATGCCCGAAAGCGCAAACAGCGGCACGAACACGAGGACGATGATCATTGTGGCGTAGACGATGCCCGACCGCACTTCGTTGGATGCCGAAACCACCACGTCGAACACGGAGCGGGGGCTGCCTTGCTCCCTGTTTTCGCGCAGCCGGCGGAAGATGTTCTCGACATCGACCACCGCGTCATCGACCAACTCGCCGATGGCGATCGCAAGGCCGCCCAGGGTCATCGTGTTGATCGACAGGCCAAGCAGCTTGAAGATGATGGCCGTGGTCAGGATCGAGACCGGGATCGCCGTCAGCGAAATGGCCGTCGTGCGCCAGTTGAGAAGAAACGCGAACAGGATGACGGCCACGACAAGGGCGGCTTCGAACAGCACCCGCTCCACGTTCTGGATCGAGTTTTCGATGAAACTCGCCTGCCTGAATATGATCTCGCTGGCTTTCACGCCGGACGGCAGGCTGGGCTCCAGCTCCGCGAGCACCTGTGTGATCTGTCGCGTCAGTTGCACCGTGTCGACATTGGGCTGCTTCTCGACCGAGACGATCACGGCGGGCTTGCTCATATAGCCCGCGTCACCGCGCTTGACCTTGGGCGAAAATTCAACATTCGCTACCTGCCGAAGCAGGATAGGACGTCCTTCGATGGTGGTAACGACGATGTTGCGCAGGTCTTCCAGGCTCGTCGTGCGTCCGATATTGCGGATGAGAAATTCGCGGGCATTCTGATCGGTGAACCCGCCGCCGGTGTTGGTGCCGAACTGCCTTAGCGCCAGCTCTATTTGCTCATAGCCCACGCCGAGCGCGCGTAGCGCCGAAGGCAGCGGCGCGATCCGGTACTGACGAACCTCGCCGCCAATCGGGATCACCTGCGCGACACCCGGTATCGCGAGCAGCCGGGGCCTGATCGTGAAGTCGGCGATCTCGCGCACCTCCATCGGCGATGCCGTCTTCGACGTCACCGCGATCAGGAGAATCTGGCCCATGATCGAACTGATCGGGCCGATCTGCGGGGTGACGTTGAGAGGCAGCTGGCTCTGCACTTGGGCGAGGCGTTCCGCGACCAGCTGGCGGTTGCGGAAGATATCGGTTCCCCAATCGAACTCGACGTAGACGATCGAAAGTCCGATGCCCGAGACCGATCGAACCCGGCTGACGCCCGGCACGCCGTTCATCTGGGTTTCGATCGGGAAGCTGACGAGCTGCTCGACTTCCGGCGGGGCGTAACCT
Organism: Bradyrhizobium algeriense; assembly: GCF_003062295.1. GTDB lineage: Bacteria > Pseudomonadota > Alphaproteobacteria > Rhizobiales > Xanthobacteraceae > Bradyrhizobium > Bradyrhizobium algeriense. Next base: position 98,318 of record NZ_PYCN01000022.1, read on the forward strand.
TCGGATTCCGTCATGATGGTAACGGTCGGACGGTTGAGGTCCGGGAACACATCGACGGGCAACTGGCGCGCGGTATAGGCGCCCAGAAGAACGAGGATACTCGCCATCGCAAGAACAAGGAGGCGATTGCGGAGCGAGGCGCTGACCAGGAATGTGAACATGAGTGTGCCTCCTCAGCGTACGTGATCGAGAAGGTCCGCGCCTTGCGACACGATCCGCTTGCCGGGCGTGAAGCCGGACACGATCAGGACACGATCGCCGTCGAGCGGCTCCGTGCGTACGCTCCTTGCCATGAACCGCTCGGGGGCTATGTGCTCGTAGACGAAATCCTGGCCGTTTGAGCCGCGAACGACGCTGCTGCGCGGCACCGCGAGGCCTTCCTTGGTATCGTCGGTCGTGACCAGCACGGTCAGGAACTGGCCGGCCCTAAGCCCCGCCGTGTCGCCCGTCACGGCAAAATGCACCGGCACCGATTGGCTGCGATCGGCGAAGCCGGTACCCTGATAGACAAGGTCGTAATTCCTGCCCGTATAGGTCGACGCCCGCGCGCCGCGGGACGGTTCGAGGCTCTCGAAACTCAGCGCCTCGACCCACAGCCGCGAGGGATCGATGATGTTGAAGACGATGGAGCTCGGCTGAACGATCTGGCCAGCCACGGCGCTGCCTTCGGCGATCACGCCTGCCACCGGCGCGATCAGCGCTTCGGGATCGCGGCGCGATTTTTCAATCGATGCGCGCCGTTCGCGAAGCCCTTCCAGCTCGAGCCGTGTGTCCTCGAGTTGGGTCCGCGATATCGCGCCCGACGGCGCGAGCTGCTCGTAACGCGCAAACCTGCGTTCGACGATCGAGATTTGCTGATCGAGTTCGCCCTGGCGCTGCCGCATGTCGGAAACATCGATCGCCGCAATGGGCGGCGTGACATAGCCGAGGATATCGCCTTGCTTCACCCGCGTGCCCAACCGGGGAAAGCCGCCCGGGGCTGCGGAAAGGCGTCCGCCGACAGCGGATTGCACATATCCGCTGGCATTGGGGTCGGGAATTATCCTACCCGGAAGTTCAGTGATTTTCTTGTGCTCCGCGTTTTCGGCGACCAGCGTCCGCACCGCAAATATCCGCTGCACCGTCTTGGGCACAAAAACCGCCCCATCCGGAAGGCGCTGGGCGCGCTCGCCGGAGACGGTGTTGATGGCGACTTGCGCCTTTTCTTCCTCATGGCCGTGGCCTTCATGCGCTTCCGGCGCGCGCGCGCCCATGAGCACGGAAAAGATCACAACAAGGGCTGCCGCCTTGCGCCCACCGCGCAGGGCAATGGCAGCGAGCAGCGCCCCGATGAGAGCGCCGCCCAGGACGAGAAGAACCGAAACCTTGCTGATATGCCCGCCGGGAGCCGTATCCTGTTGTGTCGCGCTTTGCGCGGTGCCTGGCGCCGTCTGGATCGTCAGCGGCAGAATGTCGGTGGTGTCTCCCGCCGTGACTGTGAAAATCAGGTCCGTACGTCCGCTCTTTGCGAGCCACGGCGCTGCCACCCGGTATGTGCCGTCGGCACCCGCCGCGGCTTTTACGGGACCACCAGGGGATTCGACTTCAATCGTTGCGCCGGTTACCGGCTCATTGGTGGCGAACCGGTCGAGATAGATCTCGAGATTTTCGCCGCGGACAATCGCAACGATCTCGAACGCGTCGGAATCGGCCTCGCCGCGTGGCAGCGCGCCTGCCGAGACGGGCGGCTGTTCCCCATGGTCATGGCCCTCGTGGGCGGAAGCGGGGGCAATCGCAGCGCATAGAACTGCGGTCACCGCGAGAGCACGCAGGGCACGCCCGAAATAGGAAAACATACCTATAGTCCTTCAATCTGAAATGCCGTCGCTTGCGGGCAGCATACGACATGCCTCGCAAACTCAGTGATCGTTTAGCTTCAGATGAAGTATTTGGGAGGCCGCTTGAGCGACCCAGGCTCGCGGCTTGCCCATGTCTGTGATGGATGAAACGCGACACGCATTATCGTCCGGGGAAAAGCGAGATGCTCCACGGAACTGGGCAAACCGGCGGTGACGCAGGCACATGAACAGCAGCCGCCGCCGCAGTCCCGGCTCGAAGGTGCGGGTATCTCAGTCTGCCCCAACTGCGCCTGCAGCAACGCAGACGTCGCCGCCTGTTGGGACTCATGAGACGCGGCTTGGCCGTGGCCGCCATGAACTGCCGCGGACGCTCCAGCAAGATGCGGATGGCCGGTATGGGCCTGGACAGCTGACGGCGCGAACGAAAGCACGATCAAAACGATCGCCGCTCCCAGAATTCGCATAATCCGCTGTTTAAGCATCATGGCTCTATTCTAACACAACCGCCCAAAATCACATGTCCTTGGAAACCGGAACTTCAAGGTTCATATGTACTTTCTCACCAGACGTTGAGCAACCCTCAGGCGATAATCTTGCCGGCGGCGGCCGTAAGGCGGATCAGCGATCGGGATTGGCTTCAAAACTCACGCTGAATAACGTCCACTCAAATTGTTGTGCCCACGCGCCTTCTCGCCGCACGCAGCTTCGCGCCGTGGAATCATTCGTCGAAAGCGTTAGTGGTGGCCGTGATGGCCGCCATGATGGCCTCCGTGGTGGCCGCCATGATGACCGTGATGGTGATGGTGATGGTGAAATCCTCCGCCACCAAAACCAAAATGAATGCTCGGTCCGCCGCCGTAATAGTAGCCTGGTCCGCTGTCATAGTAGCGCGGGCCCGTTTCATAGCAGGTCCGGCCCCAGCGATAACCGTTCCATCTTCGTTCACATACCAGATGCACCTGTTCGGTCAGCTCACGCGCAACAGATGCGCCCAATCCACCATTTGCCGGCATCGCGTCTGCCCGCGTGCTGACGAGCGATCCTGCGCCGGCGAGGGCCGCCACAGCTGTAGCTGCCAAAATCAAACGACGCATTTTTCTTCCTCTTGGGCCGAAGACTCTCCTGGAGCCCGTTACTTCGAGCCGTTTGGCGCTTCAGCGCAACCACGCCAGAACGGCAGGTCCAACTTATGTTTCGGCCGCGCTTTGCATTATGTCTGATTGTCGCAGCGCGACTCTGAACAAGGCATGGCGGATCAATTCATCGTTTGTTCATTAATCCGGCGGGCAGTGCAGAGGATCTCGCCGCCGTAAGAATTCTTCCGCGCACCGCAAGCTTTTTGCCTTCCTTGCAAGGATATGCAGCATGCCTATGAGGACCGGCAGCAAGCGGCGACAAATCGGACCAAGGAAAAAGATTGCAGGACTGATGGCGGCCGTCGGCCGCGCAGACCGCTGAACTGCGCCCCGGAACTTTTCCAGAGGGGAATGTTCGCACTTGGCGGTGAAAGCGTTTCCGCGTAGGCTGCCTGCGCCGTGTGTTCTGATTGCGAGATTTAGAACTGAATGTTCGTGCGTTTGACCAGAGCGAAGCGATTGAAGGCAGGGTGGCTGCTCGCCCTGGTCTATATGCTTTGCGTGCTTGCGCCGGGCATCTCCTTCGCGTTTTCGGATGGGTTGCGGGCGACGGCCCACGGTCTGGGCGTCGTGCATGTTCATGAGCTTAGCGAAGCTTCGGCGCAACACGCCCACCAAGGCGGGCATGTGCACGAACATTCCGCCAGTCATGCGCATGACGGCCACAAAGATGTAGCGTATGTCGCCGACGAAGCGCCGGCTCCTTCCAGCGGACCGCATCAGACCTCGGGAGCGCAATGCTGCGGCGTGGTATGCTTGAGTGGGTTGCCCGCCACTATTGTTGACATCGTCAAGCCTTCGGCGCCGACCTCTATCTGTGCTTCCGAGAATTATCGAAGCGCCGTCGATAACGCTCCCCCACGACATTACCGCCCTCCCATTTCCTGACCTGACGGAATGACGTGGTGCCGCGCCCGTTAAGGGCACGCGCGCCTGTGATCCATCGGCAGTTCAGGGAAAAGCCATGCTTGCGCAGTTTGGGGCGAACTTCGCCGCCGTTCATTCGGTGGTGGGACAATTCAATAGACGTAGATCCGGAATCCTCCTCGCGGGAGTGGCCGTCGCGGCCGTCACCCTGGGAGGATGCATGCCGGCGACTGTTGCGCTAATTGGCGCCGATCCCGCGGACCCCGGCGCCAAGGTAGCCGGAGCGGGCTATCGTTCGACAATTGCTCCTTACACCAGCCTTCGCCCAACCGCTCCAGCCCCGTGGCGCCAGCAGAACGAACGCGTCGCTCCGGCGCCCAAGTCTGGCCGATAGGAGCGCGAACAATGAGTCGAAATTTTCGGATCGCTCTGTTCCCAGCAGATCGGCTTCGATTGAAGCCTGCGTACATGGCTGCGCTTCTTTCAACTGTTGCTTTGACGGGATGCGCGTCCTTCTCGCCAGATGGCGGAATGAACGTCGTCGCCACCGTCGCCAGCGAGACCATTAATAAAGACGTGGTGTCCATTCGCACGACCGACGACGCAGAACGGGCGAAAGCCGCCGTCCAAGGTCTTCTTCGTCGAGCCCTGACGGTGGACACCGCCGTCCAGATCGCGCTCCTCAACAATCGGGGCCTGCAGGCGGCGTACAACGAATTGGCCTTGGCCGAAGCCGAGTTTGTCGAGGAAAGCCTGCCGCCCAATCCGACTTTCGCGATTTCTCGCATCGCAGGCAATGGCGGGTACGAGATCGAGCGTCAGGTTGTCGGCGACATTCTGGCGCTGGCCACCCTGCCGTTCCGGTCGGAGATCGCCCGGCAGCGCTTCCAAAAGGCTCAGTTGCGCGCGGCAGAGGAGACGCTGCGGCTCGCAGCCGAGGTCAGGCGCGCGTATTATCGTGCGGTCGGGGCCAACGAACTCGTCGTCCTGCTTACCGATGCAAAGTCCACAGCGGAATCCACGGCCCAGCTTGCCCTGAAGCTGGGAGAGACCGGATCGCTGAACAAGCTCGACCAGGCCCGTGAGCAGGTCTTCTACGCGGAGATCACGGCCGACCTTGCGACGCTTCGTCAGGATGCCACAAGCTCCCGCGAGCGCCTGATCCGCTTGCTTGGATTGTGGGACGGTGACCTCGGCTTCCGGCTGCCACAGAAATTGCCGGCCTTGCCGCGCCAGCCACTGTCGCTGCCGCGGATCGAGGTGGATGCCGTCGCACATCGTATCGATCTCCAGATGGCCCGCATTGAGTTGGGCCTTCTTGCGAAGTCGCTCAAGCTCACAGAGGCAACACGATTCGTCACGCTTCTCGATCTTGCGGGGATCGACAAGAAGACTCGCGAGCCGGAAGGCGCTCCATTCCGGGAACGGGGTTTCGACATCGCATTCCAGATTCCGATCTTCGACGGCGGCGAGGTCCGCGTCCGGCAAGCCGCGGAGACTTACAATCAGGCATTCAATCGTCTGACCGAAAAAGCAGTGGACGTGCGTTCGGAAGCACGCGATGCGTTCCGTGTCTACCGTTCGACCTACGACATCGCCGGACACTACCAGCGCGAGGTGTTGCCGCTCCGCGAGATCATCTCGGACGAGATGAAACTGCGTTTCAGCAGCATGCAGGTCGACGTCTTTGCGTTGCTGACGGAAGCACGGCAGCGGATCGCGGCGTTGCGTGCCGCTATCGAAGCCAAGCGGGACTTCTGGCTTGCACAGTCCGAATTGAAGACAGCCGTCAACGGCGGGGGCAGTAGCAGCGAAAGTCCACGACAACCCCGTGCATCGGCCACCGCCCAGGCGGGCGGGGGCGGACATTGAATGGAGAAGACCATGTTATCCCGACGAAGTTTTCTTGGCACGGCAACGGCGCTTGCAAGCGCAACGGCGATCAGCGGCCGCGTGCAGGCCGCAAATATCCCGGAAGCGCCGATCATGGAGAAGGCGACCATGCAGCCGCCGCTCTATCCCTCGAGCGGGCCGGACTATCGGCCGGTCGTGACGCTCAATGGCTGGACGCTGCCCTGGCGCATGAACGGTGACTGGAAGGAATTCCATCTCGTCGCCGAGCCGGTCGAACGCGAATTCGCTGAAGGCATGAAGGTCCATCTGTGGGGCTACAACGGCCAGTCGCCGGGTCCCACCATTGAGGCGGTCGAGGGTGACAAGCTCCGCATCTTCGTCACTAACAAGTTGCCCGAGTATACCACCGTGCATTGGCACGGGGTGCTCTTGCCGAGCGGCATGGACGGCGTCGGTGGACTGACCCAGCCGCATATTCAGCCGGGCAAGACGTTCGTCTATGAATTCGAGATGAAGCATAGCGGCACCTTCATGTACCACCCGCACTCGGATGAAATGGTCCAGATGGCGATGGGCATGATGGGAATGATCGTCGTGCACCCGCGCGATCCCAAGTTTCGCCCGGTCGATCGCGACTTCGTCTTTATCATGAGCTCGTACCTGATTGATCCCGGCACCTATCTGCCGAAGGTGAACGAGATGACCGATTTCAACATGTGGACCTGGAACAGCCGCGTGTTTCCCGGCATCGATCCGCTGCCGGTTCGGCTTGGCGATCGCGTGCGTGTACGTATCGGCAATCTCACCATGACCAATCACCCGATCCATCTGCACGGGCATAATTTCGCCGTGAGCTGCACCGATGGCGGATGGGTTCCCGAAACCGCGCAATGGCCGGAAACCACGATCGATGTTCCCGTCGGCGCGATACGTGCCTTCGATGTTCTCGCGGACAATCCGGGCGACTGGGCGTTCCACTGCCACAAGTCGCATCACACCATGAACGCGATGGGACACGATGTCAGAAACCTGATCGGCGTATCGAGAAAGGATTTGGCCAAAGCGGTCGGCAAGCTGGCGCCCGACACCATGGTCATGGGCGAGCGCGGCATGGCGATGGGCGACATGGAAATGCCGGGCCCCGACAACACGCTGCCGATGATGACCGGGACCGGCCAGTTCGGCCCGATCGAAATGGGCGGCATGTTTACGGTCATGAAGATCCGCGAAGGGCTTGCGCGTGACGATTACAAGGATCCGGGTCCGTACAAGTTTCCGAAGGGCACGGTCGCCTGGGAGGTCGATGCACCTAACACGGAAGCACCACGGGAGAACAAGCCGAAGGAGTCAGCCAAGCCGACCGAGATGAAGGCGGTGAAGGGGACGAAAGGCATGAAGGGCATGTCACACTAACGAAACCATCAATCCAAACCCAACAGCAAGGAACCGACTATGAAGACTCTCAATCGAACCGGCATCGCGCTCGTCGCAGCATTGCTTCTCTCCGCCTCGGCCTGGGCCGGAGCGGGCCCTTCAGGACACAGTCACAGCCATGACGAGGCGTTTTCCGCCGGCGTGCCGGGCGATCCAAAGAAGCCGGCCAGGATCGTGCAGGTAACGATGAGCGAGACGGACGGCAAGATGATCTTTATGCCGGAGAAAATCCACGTGAAGAAGGGCGAACAGGTGAAGTTCATGCTCCGCAACAATGGCGAACTGGAGCACGAGTTCATCCTCGCGACAACGGCGGAGAACCTCAAGCACGGCGAGGCGATGAAGAAGAATCCCGACATGGAGCATGACGATCCGAACGGCAAGCGGCTTGCCCCGAAGAAGACGGATGAGATGGTCTGGAAATTCACCAAGGCCGGCGAGTTCGAATATTCGTGCCTGATCCCCGGACATCGCGAAGCCGGGATGGTCGGCACGGTTACGGTCAAGTGACGTGAGTCAGGATCAATCGAAGGAAGGGAGTTAAACATGAATGCTAGTAAAGTCGCAGCCGCAGCTCTCGCGCTGTCGCTCGCTTTGTCAAGCGCCAGCGCATTCGCGCAAGCGGCGATGGCCAGCGGCGAGGTCAGGAAGATCGACGAAGCTGCGGGAAAAATCACGCTGAAACACGGTCCCATCAAGAGTCTCGATATGGAGGACGAAATGACGATGGTGTTTCGGGTGCAGGATCCTGCGATGCTCAAGCAGGTGAAAGTCGGCGACAAGGTGAACTTCGACGCGGAAAGAGCCCCGGCAGGCATCACCATCACCAAGATTCAGAAGGGCAAGTAAGCGAAACGATCGGCGCCGCTTCCCGGCTGGCGGGCAGGCGGCGTCGACCGTGAAACGGATATCAATGCGCGGAGAACTGCTGCCAAATGAGAGCGTGAGGGAGCCGAAGGTCGCGCTCATTGCCTGCATGCGAAAGCTGATCGTCATCCTCAAGACCATGATCGCGCGACGGCAGAAATGGGATTCTAGCCGTTACGCGCTGAGCTGAGCGAGCGCACCTCTCCGCGCTCGGTCCTCGACCGAGCGCTTGCAAAGCCAACAGACCGGTGAACGGGCGGGGTCAAGGCCGTAGCCGCCGTAGGCGGGGGCGCGCCAGCGCCAGCCTTGAGGCCGACCGATCACCGGGCTACTTCGGCTCAGTTGCTCTTCTTTGATGGGCGAGCAAGACGCAAACCTCGGGCGCAATCCGCGCTACGAGATCGCGAACGCATGCCCTCTCAGTATGTCTTGAATGCTTCATATGACGACCTTACACTGGCAGATAACCCCTGATCGCCGGCAGGAAGAAAATCGCGATGTTGATCGCGAAGCCGAGGCTCCAGAGGATCGAGCGCAGCGTCGGGCGATTGCCGAGATAGGTGAAGACATAGGCGACCCGCACGATCAGGAAGAGCACCGCGAGCTCGTCGATCAGGTGCTGCGGCCCGAGACGGAATTCCGCCAGCAGGACGGCAACCGCAAAGAACGGAAACGCCTCGATGCCGTTCTGATGGGCGCCGAGCGCGCGGGCGCGGATCGCGTCCTCGTAGAAGGCGGGATCGCGCGGTCTGGCATTGTCGAAATGGCGATGCCCGGCCCATTTGACCGAGGCGATCGTCAGCAAATAGAGCATCAGCGTTCCGAAAACGCACCATTCGGCGACCGTCATGGTTCCTCCCGCCCGCAGGATATGGGCAAAGCGTATCGAACCGGCCATTATCTTGACAAGGATAGTGCAACGCGCGAAGCCATCGAAATCATGACCGCGGTCGCCCCCATCGGACATCCCAGGCCGGCATCGGCAGCCCAGCCGCAACGCGTCGGCGTGCTGCTGGTCAATCTCGGCACGCCTGACACCGCCGACGCCCGGGGTGTGCGGGTTTATCTCAAGGAGTTTCTGTCCGATCCGCGCGTGATCGAGGATCAGGGCCTGCGCTGGAAGCTGATCCTCAACGGCATCATCCTGCGCCTGCGTCCCGGTCGCAAGGCGCGCGACTACCGGAAGATCTGGAATACCGAAAGAGACGAATCCCCGCTCAAGACGATTACGCGCGCCCAGGCCGAAAAGCTTGCAGACGCCATCGCCGATCACGACCACGTCGTGGTCGATTGGGCGATGCGCTACGGCAACCCGTCGATCCGCTCGCGCATCGATGCGCTGACCGCGCAGGGCTGCGACCGGTTGCTGGTCGTGCCGCTCTATCCCCAATATTCCGCCGCGACCTCGGCGACCGTCTGCGACGAAGTGTTTCGCGCGTTCGCCGACATGCGCGCGCAGCCGACGCTGCGGGTGAGCCCGCCTTATTACGACGATCCCGATTACATCGACGCGGTCGCCGTTTCCATGTCAGCGCATCTGGCGACCTTGCCGTTTCAGCCCGAACTGATCGTGGCGTCGTTTCACGGCATGCCGCAGAAATATGTCGACAAGGGCGATCCCTATTACGCCCAGTGCGTTGCAACGACGGAAAGCTTGCGCAAGCGCCTGGGGCTTGATGCCGCAAAACTGATCCTTACGTTTCAGTCGCGCTTCGGCTTCGACGCGTGGCTGCAGCCCTATACGGACAGGACCATCGAAAAGCTGGCGAAAGATGGGGTCAAGCGCATTGCCGTCGTGACCCCCGGCTTCTCCGCCGATTGCCTGGAGACGCTGGAGGAGATCGCGCAGGAAAACGCCGAAATCTTCAAGCACAATGGCGGCGAGCAATTTTTTGCCATCCCCTGCCTCAACGACAGCGATCCCGGCATGGACGTCATCCGCCAGCTCGTTTTGCGTGAGCTTCAAGGCTGGATATAGCCCTTCGAAAATTGAAAATTTGCCGATAGCTTGCCGCCGTTCGGACGCAAGAACATCTGGTGGCCGTCAAACCGTTCCCTAGCTATATAGTCCACAACTTGAGAGCGTCGGCTGAACCGGCGCCGCGGCTTTGCTGACAAATGGATAGCGCGTCCGGCAGCGCTTCCTGCCGGCTTTGGAGGGATTTTATGAGCGGTTTTGACATCTTCGCGATCGCGTTTGTTCTGCTCGTCATTGTTACGCTGTTCGCGGGCGTCAAGACGGTGCCGCAGGGCTATGACTGGACCATCGAGCGGTTCGGCAAATACACCCGCACGTTGGCGCCGGGGCTCAACCTCATCATTCCCTATTTCGACCGCGTCGGCCGCAAGATGAACATGATGGAGCAGGTGATCAGCATTCCCGAGCAGGAGGTGATCACCAAGGACAACGCCACCGTGACGGTGGACGGCGTCGCCTTCTATCAGGTGTTCGATGCCGCCAAGGCGAGTTACGAAGTATCCAATCTCGATCAAGCGATCATCGTGCTGACCATGACCAATATCCGCTCCGTGATGGGATCGATGGACCTCGACCAGGTGCTGTCGCATCGCGACGAGATCAACGAGCGCCTGTTGCGCGTGGTCGATGCCGCGGTGTCGCCGTGGGGGCTGAAGGTCAACCGCATCGAGATCAAGGACATCGTGCCGCCGGCCGATCTGGTCGAGGCGATGGGCCGGCAGATGAAGGCCGAGCGCGTCAAGCGTGCCGACATCCTGCAGGCCGAGGGCCAGCGGCAGTCCGAAATTCTTCGTGCGGAAGGCGCCAAGCAGGGTCAGATTTTGCAGGCTGAAGGCCGCAAGGAAGCCGCGTTCCGTGACGCCGAAGCGCGCGAACGCTCGGCCGAAGCCGAGGCCAAGGCGACGCAGATGGTCTCCGAGGCCATCGCCAAGGGCGACGTCGCCGCGCTGAACTATTTTATCGCCGACAAATACATTAAGGCGTTCGGGCAGCTTGCGGATTCGCCGAACCAGAAGATCGTCATGCTGCCGATCGAAGCGATGAGCATTTTGGGATCGCTTGCCGGCATTGGCGAGATCGCCAAGGCGACCTTCGGCGAGAGCGCGGCCTCTGCGGCGGCCGCTGCGCGGCGGACGTCCTCGGTGCCGAACGCCGGTCCGACGCCGCCGCCGGTCGCGCCGCAGCGGTAGGGGCGGGTCCGGAAGGTCATACTGTTTGATAAGAGGTTCGTGTCATGGCCGAAATTTTCTCTACGTTAGGTACCTGGAATTGGCTGATCTTCGGCTTTGGCCTGATGGCGCTGGAGCTGCTCGCGCCGGGCATTTTTCTGTTCTGGCTCGGGCTTGCGGCGCTGTTGGTCGGATTGCTCTCGTTTGTGATCAACCCGTCCTGGCAGACGCAAATCCTGTTGTTCGCCATCTTCACAGTCGCCGCCGTGCCGGCGTGGCGACACTTCGCGCGCAGCGCTGGAAGCCGCAGCCAGAGCAACCCGTTTCTCAACCGGCGGACCGAAGCGCTGATCGGCCGGGAATTCACGCTGGAAAAGCCGATCGTCGACGGCACGGGCACGGTGCGGATCGACGATACGATCTGGCGTGTCGCCGGCCCCGACGCGCCGGCCGGCAGCCGCGTCAAGGTGGTGCAGGCAGATGGCGCGAGCCTGACGGTGGCGGCGGCTTAGTAGACTCCCTCGCCCCGTCCTTCACGGGGTCGAGACGAGCGAAGCTCGCTCTTAGAGGGTAGGGGTGAGGTGCTCTCTCCGCGAGTGAGCTCTATCGATAGACCTGTACCCCTCACCCGCCGCGCGAAGGGCGCGGCGACCTAAGAGCGAGCTTCGCTCGTCTCGACCCCCGCAAGCGGGGCGAGGTAGAAAGCCCGCTCAATTCCGCTTGCTCCATCGCTCGGCAAAGCGATGCAGCGGCAGGAAGCTTTCCATCAGCTCCCTGCCCAGCGGTGTCAGGCGATAGCCGTCGCCGGCCAGGAGTTCGACGAGGCCGGCCTCGCGCAGCTCCGACAGCCGGGCCTGCATCACCGTCGGCGAGGCGTCGTCGCAGGCGGTGCGCAGCGCGCGCGAGGTCAGCGCGCCGTCGCGCAGCTCCCAGACGATCCGCAAGGTCCAGCGGCGGCCGAGCAGATCGAGCAGCGCCATGACCGGCCGGCCGGTTCTAGAGCCGCGAACGGCAGTTTTCCTTGGGATGGCGGCCGGTTTCGGCATCGAAAGCCCTCTTGCGTGGCGCTACAGATAATGTAGCATATCGCTACGTTATTTGTAGCACAGGAGTTGGCCATGTCCCAGACCGCGCCGCGCATCGCGCCGCTTGAGCCGCCTTATGCACCTGACATTGCCGAGCAGTTCGACCGCATCATGCGTGGCGCGCCGCCGCTGGTGCTGTTTCGCGTCATGGCCGGCAACGCCCGCGCCTGGGAGAAATTCCGCGCCGGCAGTCTGCTGGATCGCGGGCCGCTGTCGTTGCGGGAGCGCGAGATCGTCATCGATCGCACCTGCGGGCGAACCGGATGCGAGTACGAATGGGGCGTGCACATCGCGGCGTTTGCGGCTGCTGCAAAACTGACCGATGAACAGGTCCGCGCCACCGTGCGCGGCGCGGCTACCGAGGCCTGTTGGTCGGAGGCCGAGCAGGCGCTGATCGCCGTCGTCGATGCGCTGCACGACCGCGCAACGCTGAGCGATGCCGAATTCGCGGCGCTGTCGGCGTATTACGACGAGGCGCAGATATTCGAGATCATCCTGCTGTGCGGATTCTATCACACCGTATCGTATCTCGCGAACGGACTGGCGCTGCCGCTGGAGGCGAAGGCGGCAAGGTTTCCGAAGTGAGAATCGTAGGGTGGGTTAGCGAAGCGTAACCCACCATTCTGCGGCTCGGAAATCGGTGGGTTACGCCTTCGGCTAACCCACCCTACGAGACCGTCCAATCTACGCCACGCCCGCGCGCAAAAAATCGTGCAGATGCACGATGCCGACCGGCTTGCCGGCGTCGGTGACGATCAGCGTCGTGATCTTCGAGGAGTTGAGGATCTCCAGCGCCTCGCCGGCCAGGACATCGCCGTCGATCGTCTTCGGATTTTTCGTCATCACTTCATCGACGGTGGCCGCCATCAGATCGGGCCCCATGTGGCGGCGCAAATCGCCGTCGGTGACGATGCCGACAATATGCCCGCGTGCGTCGACGATGCCGACGCAGCCAAAGCCCTTTGAGGTCATCTCGACCAGCGCGTCGGACATTTTGGTGCCCAGCGGCTTCAGCGGCACGGCGTCGCCCGCGTGCATGAGATCGCGGGTATATTTCAGCATTGCACCCAGCTTGCCGCCCGGATGCAGCACGCTGAAATCGACCGACGTAAAGCCGCGGCCTTCCAGCAGCGCGATCGCCAGCGTATCGCCGAGCGCCAGCATCATCAGCGAGGAGGTGGTCGGCGCGAGATTGTGCGGGCAGGCCTCGCGCGCCTTCGGCAGCGTCAGCGCGACGTCGGCCGCCTTGCTGAGCGAGGATTCCCGCTCCGCCGTCATCGCGATCACGGAAATCCGGAACCGCGCGGCGTAGCTGATCAGGTTTTTCATCTCCGGCTGCTCGCCGGACCAGGACAGCGCCAGGATGACGTCCTCGGCCGTGATCATGCCGAGGTCGCCATGGCTCGCTTCGGCCGCATGAACGAAGAACGCCGGCGTGCCGGTGGAGGCGAAGGTCGCGGCGATCTTGCGGCCGATATGGCCGGACTTGCCCAGGCCGGTAACGATCAGCCGTCCCTTGGCGTTCCGGATCAGCTCGGCGGCGGCAGTGAAGGGTGCGCGGAGATCGGACTGCAGCGCCGCCGACAGCGCGGCGATCCCGCCTGCCTCGGCGTCGAGCGTGCGCAGGGCCGATTGGACGGCAGCATCAGCGGGATCGGTGCCGGATGATTTTGCCATCAGCGGGTTCGGATTAGCCATATCTGTTTCCAGGGAAGAGGGGCGTTGGCCCCGGGCCTTTCCTTAGCATGACCCGTCCCGCGATGCGACGCGCATGGGGGCGCTCTCAACGGCTCATTAACCATAATTGTTTTAACTCCATTAACGACGTGTTCCGCGAGGGCTCGGCGCGCGTCCTTGAAGTATTTGTTTTTGTTGGGGTATTTTTTATCGTGGGGGCAGGGCCAGCAGCCGGCCGGAACAGCCGCGCGCGCGTCTTTCGCGCAGCCTTGCCGTGCCTTGCGCTGATCGCTCTCGCGGGAACCGCCGCGCAAGCGCAGGTCGTCACGCCGGACCTGTTCAGCTCAAGGCGCACCAGCCAGGTGACGTCGCCGGATTCGCCGCTGCGCCGGACCGCGGCGGAGGCGAACGATCCGCTCAATAATCCGAAGCTGCAGGAACGTGACAAGCCCGCGCCGTCGCGGATCGGACAGATCCCGAAATACGGCCTGCCGGCCGCCAGCGGCGCCGCCGATTCCGGATACGACTCGCTCAATCGCAAGCGCAAGAAACCGAAATACTATCCCGGGCAGGCAAAGCCGAAGCCGCCGGTCGGTCCCGGCAGCCCGCCGCCGCCTATTGCGTCGAACACGCGGCTGCGGCTTTCGATTCCCCCGTCGGAGTCGGCGCACAAAACGCCTATCCCGCCCGCAATGGCGGGCACGGTGGTGGGACAGCCGCCACGCAAGCGCCTGCGGATCGACGACGATCCGTTCGGCGCGGTCGGCGATTACGCCGGCAGTTTCCTGATCAAATCCGCGGTCGAATTCTCCGGCGGCTACGATACCAATCCCGGCCGGCTCGTCCCGGCGCAAGGCAAGCCGTTCTATGTGATCGCGCCGGAATTCGTTGCGTTCTCCGACTGGGAGCGTCACGCGCTGGTGGCCGATCTGCGCGGCTCCTTCACCGGCTATACCAGCAACCTCACGCCGAACGCCGACGGTACGCCGCTGTCGGCGCCGCTCGATATCGATCGGCCCAGCTTCATCGGCCATGTCGACGGCCGGCTCGATGTCAGCCGCGACACCAGGCTGTTGGCGCAAGGTCGGTTGTTTGTCTCGACCGACAATCCCGGCAGCCCGAACGTGCAGGCGGGCCTCGCCAGATATCCGATCTACACCACGGTCGGCGGCACCGTCGGCGTCGACCAGAGCTTCAACCGGCTGCAGGTTTCCGCCGGCGCCACCGTCGACCGCACCGACTACACCAACTCAAAACTCACCGACGGCACGTCGACCACCAACGACGACCGCAACTTCAGCCAATACGGCGGCGTCGGCCGCGTCAGCTATGATTTGAGGCCTGGCCTGAAGCCGTTCGTGGAAGTGCAGGGCGACAGCCGCGTGCATGACGTCAGGCTCGACCGCGCCGGCTTTGCGCGCGATTCCGCGGGCGGCTACGTCAAGGGCGGCACCAGCTTCGAATTCTCGCGGCTGTTGACCGGTGAGATCGGCGTCGGCTACGCCGCGCGCGATTATGTCGATCCGAGGCTGGACCGCCTGGAAGGCCTGCTCGTGTCGTCCTCGCTGGTCTGGACCGCGACGCCGCTCACGACGGCAAAGTTCTATTCGGACACCACGATCACGGAAACCACGCTGCCCGGCACGTCGGGCGTGCTGACGCACATCTACACCGTCGAAGTCGACCACGACTTCCGCCGCTGGCTGACCGCGATCGGCAAGTTCACCTGGGGGGACCTCGACTATCAGGGCAATCCGAGGCGCGACAAGATCTACGCGGTGTCGGGCGAGGCGATCTACAAGATGAACCGCAACGTCTGGCTCAGGGGCACGCTGCGCCGCGACTGGCTGGATTCGAATTTGCCGGGCAACAGCACGGTGTCGACGGTGATGATGCTGGGGGTAAGGCTGCAGCATTAAGGGGCGGATGATCTTTTCCGATTGCGGGAAAGGCAATTCTTGGCCCACGGCGCCCCCAAACAAAAACCCCGGCACGCCGGCCGGGGGTCCTGATAAATCGTGGCAGACAGTCGTCTTCTACGGGCAGGAACGGCGGAGGCCGTCGCGGCCGAGATAGGTCATGCTCTCGGGATCGAACGAACGATAGCGCTGCATGCAATAGCTGACGGCATCGCGCCGCTGCTGCTCGGCGGCGCTCGCCGCAATCGCGCCGCCGATGATGGCCGCGCCGACCCCGATCCCGATTGCCGCGCCGACACCGTCACCTCGACCTCGGCCCCAGCCGCCGCCCCGGCCTCGCCCGCGGCCGCGCTGTGCGAAGGCCGGAGATACGCCCGCTGCAACAAAGGCGCCGGTCGTGGCAACCATGCCGAATGCGTACATGAATAGCAGAGCGCCGGCCGCCAATACGCGTGTGATGCGCTGGCGAACGGAATTGCCCGTTCCCTGAGTTCTCATATTGCCGCCTTTCCCTATGATTCCAGATAATGATGCCCACCTGAGGGGAGGTGGGCGTTGATCCGGATCCAGCGAGGTTGCGGGCAATGCGATGAGGTGTCCATACACATCGCGGCATACGTGGGCTGACCCACGCATCCATCAATCTTCGTGAGATGCCCGTTCGAGGTTCGAGCGAAGAAGGCCGCCGGGCTGAACACTGGGCCCGGCGATGGCGGCCGTTACCGCGGCAGCGTCGTCGTCCCCATCAGATACTGATCGATCGCCCGCGCGCACAGCCGACCTTCGCGGATCGCCCAGACCACCAGCGACTGGCCGCGGCGCATGTCGCCGGCGGAGAAGACGTTGGGAAGCGAGGTCCGGTAGTCATGGGCGTTGGCGCGGACGTTGCCGCGCTGGTCGAGATCGACGCCGAGGTTCTTCAGCATGCCCTCGTGCACGGGATGCACGAAGCCCATGGCGAGCAGCACGAGCTGCGCCTCGATTTCGAATTCGGTACCTGCGATCGGCTTGAACTTGTCGTCGACCTGGACGCAGTGCAGCTTTTGCACCTTGCCGTCGACGCCGGAGAACTTCTGCGTCAGCACCGCGAATTCGCGCTTGGCGCCTTCAGCCTGGCTCGACGAGGTCCGCATCTTCAAGGGCCAGTTCGGCCAGGTCACGCCCTTGTTCTCGTGCTCGGGCGGCGCCGGCATGATTTCAAGTTGCGTGACGGATTTTGCGCCCTGCCGGAATGAAGTTCCGATGCAGTCCGAACCGGTGTCGCCGCCGCCGATCACGACGACATGCTTGCCTTCGGCGAGAATGTCCTTGGTGTCGCCGAGCGGCTCGGAGGAGACGCGGCGATTTTGTTGCGGCAGGAAATCCATCGCAAAGTGGATGCCGTCGAGGTCGCGGCCGGGGATCGGCAGATCGCGGCCGGCTTCGGCGCCGCCGGTCAATGCCACAGCGTCATACTGGTTGAGCAGTTCGCGCGGATCGATCGCGCCCTCGGAAGTGCCGCCGACATGGACGCCGTAATGGAACGTCACGCCCTCGGCTTCCATCTGCGCCACGCGGCGGTCGATGACGTGCTTTTCCATCTTGAAGTCGGGGATGCCATAACGAAGCAAACCGCCGGCCTTGGCGAATTTTTCGTAGACATGGACGTCGTGGCCGGCGCGTGCGAGTTGCTGCGCGGCCGCGAGGCCCGCGGGTCCGGAGCCGACGACCGCGACCTTCTTGCCGGTCTTGACCGGGGCGATCTCCGGCTTCAGCCAGCCATTGTCCCAGGCACGATCCACAATGGCGCATTCGATGGTCTTGATGGTGACCGGGTTGTCGTCGATGTTGAGCGTGCAGGACGCCTCGCATGGCGCGGGGCAGATGCGGCCGGTGAACTCGGGGAAATTGTTGGTCGAGTGCAGGTTGCGCGAGGCTTCTTCCCAGTTGCCCTGATAGACGAGGTCGTTGAAGTCCGGGATCTGGTTGTTGACCGGGCAGCCCGGCGTGCCCGGCGCCACCGAACCGGTGCCGTGGCAATAGGGGATGCCGCAATTCATGCAGCGCGCGGCCTGATCGCGGGTGTCCTTCTCGCTCAGGGGAATGACGAATTCGCGATAATGCTTCAAACGCTCGGCGACCGGCGAGTACTTGCGCTCATTCCGGTCGATCTCGAGAAAACCTGTGATCTTGCCCATTAAACCCTGACGTCCCTGCATTTCTCGTCGTCTGTGTTTCTTCCCGTCATGTCCTCGTCATTGCGAGGAGCGAAGCGACGAAGCAATCCATACTTGCTATATGGAGAGATTGATTGCCTTCGCTTCGCTCGCAATGACGGCTCTATGGCTTAAGCCCCGATCGCGATTTTTGGCTCGGCGTCGGCGTTCGCCTTCAATTCCTTCAGTGCGCGGCGGTACTCCACCGGCATCACCTTGCGGAATTTCGGCAGCCAGGCCTTCCAGTTGGCAAGGATCTCGGCGGCTTTCTTCGAGCCAGTCAGTTTGGCGTGGCGCGTGATCAGGATGTGCAGCCGCTCGATATCGGACTCCAGCAGATTGGCGAACACATCGACCCGGCCATGCGCCTCGAGATCGCCGGAGTGATTGTAGGTGCCGGCATTGATCATCTCTTCCGAAAGCACCGGCTCGAGCTCGACCATCGCGAGATTGCACAGCCTCTCGAAGTCGCCGGCTTCATCCAGCACATAGGCGACGCCGCCCGACATGCCGGCCGCGAAGTTGCGCCCGGTCTTGCCGAGCACCACGACGATGCCGCCGGTCATGTACTCGCAGCAATGATCACCGGCGCCTTCGACGACCGCGACCGCGCCGGAGTTACGCACCGCGAAGCGCTCGCCGGCGATGCCGCGGAAATAGCATTCGCCCTCGATCGCGCCGTACATCACCGTGTTGCCGACGATGATGGACTCTTCCGGCACGATCCCGGAATTCCTCGGCGGCTTGACGATGATGCGGCCGCCGGACAGGCCCTTGCCGACATAGTCGTTGCCTTCGCCTTCGAGATCGAAGGTGACGCCGCGGGCCAGCCACGCGCCGAACGCCTGCCCCGCGGTGCCCTTCAGGCTGACATGGATGCTGTCATGCGGCAGCCCGGCATGGCCGTAGATCTTTGCGACCTGACCCGACAGCATCGCACCCGCCGAGCGGTCGGTGTTGTTGATCTCTTCCTCGATTTTCACCGGCGCGCCGCGGTCGAGCGCGGCCTGCGCCTTCTCGATCAGGCGGCGGTCGAGCACCTTCTCCAGATGATGGTTCTGGGCCTCGGCGTGATAGATCTTCTGGCCCTTTTCTTCCTTCTGGCGGACGAAGAGCTTTGAGAAATCGAGGCCCTTGGCTTTCCAGTGCGCCACCAGCGTGGACTGGTCGAGCATCTGGGTCTGGCCGATCATCTCGTCGAACTTCTTGTAGCCGAGTTGCGCCATGATCTCGCGCACTTCCTCCGCAACGAAGAAGAAGTAGTTGATGACGTGCTCGGGCTGGCCGGTGAAGCGCTTGCGCAGCACCGGATCCTGCGTCGCGACGCCGACCGGGCAGGTGTTGAGATGGCACTTGCGCATCATGATGCAGCCGGCCGCGATCAAAGGCGCGGTGGCGAAGCCGAATTCGTCGGCGCCCAGCAGCGCACCGATCACGACGTCGCGCCCGGTGCGGAAGCCGCCGTCGACCTGCACCACGATGCGGCTGCGCAGCCGCTCGCGCACCAGCGTCTGGTGGGTTTCGGCAAGGCCGATTTCCCACGGGCTACCTGCGTGCTTGATCGAGGTGAGGGGGGAGGCGCCGGTGCCGCCCTCGAAGCCCGCGATGGTGACATGGTCGGCGCGCGCCTTGGCAACGCCGGCGGCCACCGTGCCGACGCCGATTTCGGAAACCAGCTTGACCGAGACCTGGCCGTCCGGATTGACGTTCTTGAGGTCGTAGATCAGCTGCGCCAGATCCTCGATCGAATAGATGTCGTGATGCGGCGGCGGCGAAATGAGACCGACGCCGGGCGTCGAATGCCGCACGCGCGCAATGGTCGCGTCGACCTTGTGGCCGGGCAACTGGCCGCCTTCGCCGGGCTTGGCGCCCTGCGCCATCTTGATCTGCATCATGTCGGAGTTGACGAGATATTCCGTCGTCACGCCGAAACGGCCCGAGGCGACCTGCTTGATCGCCGAACGCATGCTGTCGCCGTTCGGCAGCGGCTTGAAGCGATCGGCCTCTTCGCCGCCTTCGCCGGTGTTCGACTTGCCGCCGATCCGGTTCATGGCGATCGCCAGCGTGGTGTGCGCCTCGCGCGAGATCGAGCCGAAGCTCATCGCACCGGTGGCAAACCGCTTGACGATGTCCTTGGCGGGCTCGACCTGGTCGAGCTTCACCGGCTTGCGCTTCTCGTCGTCGGCGGTCTTGATCCGGAACAGGCCGCGCAGCGTCAACAGCCGCTCGGACTGCTCGTTGAGGATCTTGGCGAAGGCCCGGTAGCGCTCCTGCGAGTTGCCGCGCACGGCGTGCTGCAGCGCCGAGACGGATTCGGCCGTCCAGGCGTGGTCCTCGCCGCGGGTGCGGTAGGCGTATTCGCCGCCGACATCGAGCGCGGTCTTGTAGACCTGCGCGTCGCCGAACGCGTCCGTATGGCGGCGCGCGGTTTCCTCGGCGATTTCGGCCAGGCCCACGCCCTCGATGCGGGTGTGGGTGCCGGCGAAATACTTGGCGACAAAGTCAGCCTTCAGCCCGACGGCGTCAAAAATCTGCGCGCCGCAATAGGACTGGTAGGTCGAGATGCCCATCTTGGACATCACCTTCAAGAGGCCCTTGCCGATCGACTTGATGTAGCGCTTGACGATCTCATAGTCGTCGAGCGCGCCCGGCAGGCGGTCCTTCATCGCGATGATGGTCTCGAACGCCAGATACGGGTTGATCGCCTCGGCGCCGTAACCGGCCAGGCAAGCAAAATGATGCACTTCGCGCGGTTCGCCGGACTCGACGACGATGCCGACCGAAGTGCGCAATCCCGTGCGGATCAGATGATGATGCACGGCGGCGCAGGCCAGCAGCGAGGGAATCGGAATCCGGTCCGAGCCCGCCATGCGGTCCGACAGGATGATGATGTTGACGCCCTCGCGCACCGCGCCCTCGGCGCGCGCGCACAATTCGTCGAGCACCTGCTCCATCCCCGCCGCGCCGAAGCCGGCATGGAAGGTGGTGTCGAGCGTGCGCGACTTGAAATGGGTGTCCGCGACATCTGAGATCGAGCGGATCTTTTCCAGGTCCGCATCGGTGAGAATCGGCTGGCGTACTTCGAGCCGCTTGGTCGAGGCCATGCCCTGCAGGTCGAACAGGTTCGGCCGCGGCCCGATGATCGAGACGAGGCTCATCACGAGCTCCTCGCGGATCGGATCGATCGGCGGGTTGGTGACCTGCGCGAAGTTCTGCTTGAAGTAGGTAAAGAGCGGCTTCGGCCGGTCCGACAGCGCCGAAATCGGCGTGTCGTTGCCCATCGAGCCGGCTGCCTCTTCGCCGGTGGCCGCCATCGGCGTCATCAGGATGGTGACGTCTTCCTGCGAATAGCCGAACGCCTGCTGCCGGTCGAGCAGCGGCAGGTTCGAGCGGATGCCCTTGGTGGGCGCGTCGGGCAATTCCTCCAGCACGAGCTGGGTGCGATGCAGCCAGTCGCTGTAGGGATGGCTCTTGGCCAGCGTCGCCTTGATCTCGTCGTCGGGAATGAGACGTCCCTGTTCGAGGTCGACCAGCAGCATCTTGCCGGGCTGCAGCCGCCACTTGGTGACGATCTGGTCCTCGGGGATCTTCAGCACGCCCATTTCGGACGCCATCACGATGCGGTCGTCCTTGGTGACGAGATAGCGCGCCGGACGAAGCCCGTTGCGGTCGAGGGTGGCGCCGATCTGGCGGCCGTCAGTGAAGGCGATCGCGGCAGGGCCGTCCCACGGCTCCATCAGGGCGGCGTGATATTCGTAGAAGGCGCGGCGCTGCTCATCCATCAGGGGATTGCCGGCCCACGCTTCCGGAATCATCATCATCACCGCGTGCGGCAGCGAGTAGCCGCCCTGCACGAGGAATTCGAGCGCGTTGTCGAAGCAGGCGGTGTCGCTCTGGCCTTCATAGGAGATCGGCCAGAGCCGGCTGATGTCCTTGCCGTAGAGCTCCGAATGCACGGAAGCCTGGCGCGCCGCCATCCAGTTGACGTTGCCGCGCAGCGTGTTGATTTCGCCGTTATGGGCGATCATCCGGTAGGGATGCGCCAGCGACCAGGTCGGGAAAGTGTTGGTCGAGAAGCGCTGATGCACCAGCGCCAGCGCGCTCTCGAAATCTTCTTCATGCAGGTCGGGATAGTACTTGCCGAGCTGGTCGGCGAGGAACATGCCCTTGTAGATCACGGTGCGGCACGACAGCGAGACCGGGTAGTAGCCGGCCATGCCGCGGTCGCGGCGCTGATAGATCGCCTGCGAGATCGACTTGCGCAGAATGTAGAGCCTGCGCTCGAACTCTTCCTCGGTCTTCGCCGTGCCGTTGCGGCCGATGAACACCTGCATATGATAGGGCTCGGTCGGCTTGACGGTTACGCCGAGCGAGGCGTTGTCGGAGGGCACGTCGCGCCAGCCGAGCAGCACCAGGCCTTCTTCCTTGATCTGTTCGGCGATGATGCTCTGGATCACCTTTCGCCATGCCGTCTCCTTTGGCATGAACAGCGCGCCAATGGCGTATTGGCCGGGCTCGGGCAGCTTGAAGCCGAGCGCTGCGGCCTTGCGGGCGAAGAAGGCATGCGGGATCTGCACGAGAATGCCGGCGCCGTCGCCGGCGCGCGGATCGGCGCCGACTGCGCCGCGATGCTCGAGGTTGCAGAGAATGCTGATCGCGTCGGAGACGATCTGGTGTGACTTCTTGCCCTTGATGTTGGCGATGAAGCCGACGCCGCAGGAATCCTTCTCCATGCTGAGGTCGTACAAACCCTCGGCCGGCGGACGCCAGTCATGTTCGCGCTGAACATCTTCAAAAATGTCGGCCGGTTTCGAAGCCGCGGTCGCCGACAGTGCTTCTGCCACGATGTTTTCGCGCTCGAATTCCGACCCGCTCATCTTATTCCTCTCAAAAAGGCTAAGGGCCTCACCGCATCGTCGGCGCACCTTGGACGCTTGCGGCACCCACCGGGCCACCGCTCGTCCGCCGCGAGCCGCAATTTCTTAAATTCAGGCTTGGCGTTCAACGTCCCTGAGGAACGGCCTTGCCTGCACTGCCCTGGAGCTCGTGGCGCCACGGTTTCGTTGCAATCCCTGTGCCGGGACAGCTCCGCAATTGAGACAGTGATGCTGTCCTAACTCTGACCATGCCAAATTTTTGTCTATCACACAAGCACGTGAAAGTCCTCGCCCGCGTGCGAATCGGCGCTTGGCGGCCGGGGAAAAAACCAGCGAGCCGGCGTTTGCGGCAGCGGCGCCCCGATCCGGCCCAAGGACCGCCGGATTTCGCAATGAAATTCGGCCGCGCGCCCGGCAGGCGAGAGAGCGAAATGCTCCCGCTCGGGCCCGGCGGCTGCGGGGCTTACAGGAGCTTTCGGTGATGAAGTTGTTCACGGGATCTTTGGCGGCGGGACTGGTCCTTCTGGCGGGCAGCGCGCAGGCGCAGGTGCCCGGACCTCACGAGAACAGACGCTCGCCATACACGGCGGCATCGGATTTCGACGCCCCCTACGCGGTGGCACCGCAGCCGGTTCCCCCACCGCAGTACGGACCCGAGCCGCGCTACGGAAGCCCAGGCCTGCTGCCGTCGACGGAAGTCTATTCCGTGCTGCGCGACAACGAATTCTTGCCGCTCGGCATCCCCAGGCTCCGCGGCTTCGTCTACACGATCGCGGCGATCGACCGCGGCGGTGAGAGCGGGCGGCTGATTATCGATGCACGCAACGGCCGGATCATCCGCTTCCTGCCGTCCTACCGGACGGACGACAATTTCGACCAGGAGCAGAGCGCTCTCCGCGGGCCCTTCATGGCTCAGCCGCCGCACGCCCAAGCGCCGCAGGCCCAGGCGGCGCCGCAGGCCCAGGCGCCGGACAATATCCAGGCCGCGCCGCGCCCGTCACGGCCGGCCCATGTTGCGAGCCGCGCGGTGCCGATGCCGAAGGCCAGCCCGATCGCCGCCAAGCCTGCGCCAGCGCGGGTTCAGCAGGCGGCCGCGCCTGCCCCGAAGTCGGCCGAGGTACGGGCGACCGCCCCGGTGACAACCGGTTCGGCTCCAGCCAAGCCCGTCCCGCAGATCGCACCGACCCAGGACATGCCGAACGTGCAGGGGCTGGAGTAGAATCGTAGCCCGGATGGAGCCAACGGGTCGCGCGAATGCGCGCCCGATGACAGGCTCCGCGAAATCCGGGGTGACTTTATCTGCGAACAAGGACCCCGGATTGCGCTGCGCTCCATCCGGGCTACGAAGCGGCAACAAAAACGCCCCGGTTTCTCCGGGGCGTTTTCATTGTGCGGGGTTATTCGCGCTGGCCTGCGGCGGCCAGGATCAGGTCGGCGACCTTGTCCGGCTGCGAGACCAGCGACAGGTGGCCGGCGTCCAGTTCGACTGTCGTGGCATTCATCCGCTTGGCCAGAAAGCGCTCGAGGTCGGGATTGATGGTGTAGTCCTGCTTCGACACTGCATACCAGCTCGGCTTGCTGTGCCAGGCGGCCGCGGTGGTGCGGCCGGCGAAGATCGAAGCCGCGGTCGGCCACTGCACGGCGTAGAGGACTTTCGCAGTCGTGGGGTCGACCCCATTGGCGAAATATTTCAGGAAGGCGTCCTCGGATAATTTGGTGAAGCCGTCACGCTCCTGCACGCCGGCTCGCGCAGGGCCTGCCGGAAATTTCTGCGAAAGCGCGACGAAATCCTC
This sequence comes from Bradyrhizobium algeriense, assembly GCF_003062295.1. GTDB lineage: Bacteria > Pseudomonadota > Alphaproteobacteria > Rhizobiales > Xanthobacteraceae > Bradyrhizobium > Bradyrhizobium algeriense. The sequence continues at coordinate 123,007 of NZ_PYCN01000022.1, forward strand.
GCCGGCATCGGGCGCGCGCGCCGCGACGTAGACCAGCCCGGTGACCTTCGGGTCGGTGCCTACTTCACTGATCACGGTGCCACCCCAGGAATGCGCCACCAACACTGTCGGGCCGTCCTGCTGCGCCAAAACGCGGCGTGTCTCGGCAACGGAATCTGCCAGCGAAGTCAGTGGATTCTGTACGGCGGTTACGTGAAGGCCCGCCGCCTGAAGCTTTGGAATGACCTGCGCCCAGCTTGATCCGTCGGCCCACGCGCCGTGCACCAGCACGACATTCTTCGCCTTGAGCGGGCCTGCGGCCAGCGCCGGCGCGGCTTGCACGCCGAGCGATCCCGCAAGGACGCCGGCCACGATTGTCAGTGTTCGTAAGATGCTCATCGGTCTGCTCCATGATCGGCTTGATAAGCGGCTCGCCCGCTCCAGTCCGAAGTTCGGGGAGAGCGGCGGCGTCGTTACACAACCTCACGGCGACGTGACTGAGCACGATGCTGCAAAATTGCAGATCAGGATTGCGCACAAAAACGCCCCGGTTTCCCGGGGCGTTTTTGCATTCAGCCAATATCGGCCGAAGACTTGACCTGCGTTACGCAGCGACCGAAGCGTCGACCACCTGCGGGGCCTTCGCACCGGAATTAATCGGAATGCTGCGCGGCTTCTTGGCCTCGGGGATCTCGCGCACGAGATCGACGTGGAGCAGGCCGTTCTCGAGCGAGGCGTCCTTCACCTGCACGAAATCGGCAAGCTGGAAGATGCGCTCGAAGGCGCGCGCCGCAATGCCGCGGTAGAGCACCTCGGAATTGTCCTTGCCGTTCTCGTTGGCTGACTTCTCGCCCTTGATCGTCAGCGTGTTTTCCTTCGCGACGATCGAAAGCTCGCCTTGCGAGAAGCCGGAGACCGCAACGCTGATGCGGTAGGCGTTCTCACCGGTGCGCTCGATATTGTAGGGGGGATAACCGGGGCTGCCGTCTGAGGTCGCCTGGTCGAGCAGGTTGAAGAAGCGGTCGAAGCCGACGGTGGAACGATAAAACGGGGTGAGATCGTAGGTACGCATGGTAGTCCTCCATTGAGCGACTGTTTCAGTTACCCGCCCGCCATCGGGCCGGGCTTTCGCACTTGTGCAGCCTTCGTATTTCGGTTCCGAAACACTGGTAGCGGCCTGCACAGAAATGATATGGGAGGGGTGAAACGGCGTTCAAGAGGGGCCAAACGGGCCCGTTTTCGACGCTCCCACCCTTGAATTCCAGCCCTTTTCACCTGGCCGGTTCCTCCTCATGACGCTCGTCTCTATCCCCGCCAATCCGGTTCCGGAGGACGTCGTCTCAGGCACCATCAAGACGCCCGACGGCGCGGAATTGCGGTTCGCGCGCTGGGCGCCGCCGGCCGGGCGCAAGGGCACGGTCTGCGTCTTCACCGGGCGCAGCGAGCCGATCGAGAAATATTTCGAGACGGTGCGGGACTTGCGCGATCGCGGTTTTGCGGTGGCGATGATCGACTGGCGCGGCCAAGGGCATTCCTCGCGCCGGCTGCGAGATCCGCGCAAGGGCTATGTCCGCGACTTCTCCGATTTCGAAGTCGACGTCGAAACCTTCGTGCAGCAGGTGGTGCTGCCGGATTGTCCGCCGCCCTATTTCGCGCTGGCGCATTCGATGGGCGGGGCGGTCATGCTGCGAGTGGCGCGTGCGGGAAAACGCTGGTTCGACCGCATGGTGCTGACGGCGCCGATGATCGACCTGCCGGGGCGCAGGACGGCGCTTCCGTCGCGGGCGTTGCTGCGGGTCATGCGGCTGATGGGGCAGGGCGGCCGCTACGTGCCCGGCGGCAGCGACGCGCTGACCGGGACGGAATCCTTCATCAACAACCCCTTCACCAGCGATCCCGTGCGTTACGCCCGCAACGCCGCGATCCTGGAAGAAGACCCGACGCTGGGTATCGGCTCGCCGACAGTGGCCTGGGCCGATACCGCGTTCAGGGCGATGAATACCTTTCGTGGCATGAACTACCCGTCCGAAATCCGCCAGCCGATCCTGATGCTGGCCGCCAGCAACGACACCATTGTTTCCACGGCCGCGATCGAGGAGTTCGCCTACCATCTGCGCGCCGGCTCGCATCTGGTGATCGCGGGCTCCAGGCACGAGATCCTGCAGGAGCAGGACCGCTACCGCGGGCAGTTCTGGGCGGCGTTCGACGCCTTCGTGCCGGGCACGCCGCTGTTCAAGTAGTTGCTTGCCGGGTTTGAGCAGGTTGAATCGGACGCGGGCCGCGCCCGGCGATACCTCGGGCCTAGGGAGTGCAATTATGATTCGTGGAAGCTGCCTGTGCGGTGCCGTCAGGTTTGAAGTCGATGAGGTACGATCGATCACACACTGCCATTGTGCCAATTGCCGCAAGCTTACCGGCGCGGCATTCGCAACGTACGCTCACGTCGAAGTTGACAAGTTCCGATTTTCGGCAGGCGAGGACATGACCGTGCGCTATGAATCCGCGCCCGGCAGTTTCCGCTATCGTTGCAAGATCTGCGGCTGCCTGACGCCAGGCAGGGCAAGTTATCTGGAGACGGTCAGCATCCCCGCCGGTCTGTTCGACGATGATCCAAAGGTTCGGCCGCGCCTGCACGTATTTACGTCGTCGCGCGCGCCCTGGTGGACGATTCAGGACGACTTGCCCCAGCATGAAAAATGGGTTCCGGGCTATGGGCCGAAGCCGTAGCGCATACGTGGCCGGTCGCATCGGCCGTCGGTAGTTATCTTCCGGCCTGCGGCTTCGGCAACCGTGCCGTGATCCGCTCGGGCAGCCGCTTCTCGACGAACAGGGTCCTGACTTCGGCGACGCTGAGGTAACGCTCCTCGCCTTCGCCCTTGCCGAAGATCTTCAGCAGCACAGGCCATTCGCCCTTCATGAGCATGGGGTAGTACCAGTGCGCTGCATCGCCGTCGCGCTTGATATTGGCCTTCATGAAGGTGTCGATCTCTTTCGCCGTCAGGCCGCGCTCGATGCCGCCGGCGGGATCCTTGCGGTCCTTGCCGAAGCCGGCGAGCCGGGCGATTTCGTCTTCATGGACCTTCGCATCGGCGTCGAGAATGCGCGAGCCGCCGCCATGCTTGTCGAGCGGTCCATCGCGCAGTTCGTCGAGAACCGCGCCGGAGGTTGCGCTCTTCAACACGCGCAGCGGCCCGAGACCGTTCGCAATGACGGCGACCATCCAGGTTTTCATCCGCACATTTTTTTGGGCCGAGCCGGTTTCGCCGCTTGCGAGGCCGATTAATTCGGTGAGCTGCGCTAGCGGCACGTCGTGGCCGCCGACGTAGCCATTCGCGACCAGCGCGCGCAAAAACGGGCAGGGATTGTTGGGTGAAACGGGGATCTGTCCGCCCGGGGCGGTGCCGATGCTATGGTCAGGCATGGGTTAAATCCTCAAAGGCATCGAATATGAAAAAAGCATCCTGCTCCGATCAGGAGCGACGGTCTGAAAAGGCAATTCAGTGGCGAACTACTTCAGCGTGTAGGGAAGTTTTGGCGGAATCCGACGCGGTGTCAACCGACAGCCTCACTCGCTCTCAGGAATCTGCGGCGAGCTTTGGGGAGGATTCGACGAGGGTCAATCTACTGAAGGGGATGCCGGCCTTCACAAGGCCGTCCCGGTAATGGGCGATGTCCTCAGGCATCTTCCAGTGGAAGTTCCGCAAATGCCGCTCGACAGTAAGGCTGGGATAGTTGCTGAGCAGAGCCTCGGCCGCCCTTGCCGCCTCCGAAGTTCGTCCCAATTGGGCGAGCGCTGCTGCGCGGATCGCGAGTGCCTGAAGCATATTCGGATTGGTATAGAGTTGCTCCCGAGCCCAGGACAGCGACGCGTCATATTGTCCGAGCAGGTAGTGGCTGAACGCGTTCACGGCCGCCCATTGATACCGGGGATCGTTGTTGCCGCTCTGCGCCGCCATCGTAAACAGTTCGATTGCGGGCCGGTGTTGGCCGGACACGAGATGACAAATCCCAAGCACGCCGCGGGCGCCCATATCGTACGGATTGAGCCCGACCGCCCGCTTGGCGGCATCCATCGCCGTCTCGTGGTGCCCTTCCGCCGCGTTCAGATAGGCGAGAGTCTGGAACGCAAAGGACGAACGGGGATCGAGCCGGACACTGCTTTCCGCAAGACTCATTGCGTAGTCAAACATTTCGCGCGTGCTCCGGATCCATCCGAACTGGATGCCCTGGATCTGGATCGTGGCGAGATAGGCACGGGCGATCGATAACGTCGGATCGAGCGCGATGGCTTCCTTGAACAAGCCGATCGAGGTTTCGAGATCGGCCTGCGTCTGCAGATAATAGTAGGACAGTCCCTTAAGGAAGCGATCCCAAGCGGTGAGGTCGTTCGAGTTCGAGCGCGGCGGGGCGGAGGCTTCAGCGCGGTAGATTTCAGCCGCAATCGCCGCCGACAGGCTGGTGGTGAGTTCGTCCTGCATCGCGAACAGGTCGCCGATGTCCCGGTCGAACCGGCCGGTCCATAATTGCTCGCCGGTCTCGGGCGCGATCAGCTCGGCGGTGACGCGAATCTTGTTGGCGGCGCGGCGTACGGAGCCCTGGATCAGATAGCTCGCATCGATCTCGCGCGCGATCAGGCGCGTGCTCACGCTCTTGCCCTTGAACGAGAACGTCGAGTTGCGGCTCAGCACCCGGTAGAACGATTGCAGCGAAAGCGCGTGGATCAGGTCCTCGGTCAGTCCGTCGGAAAAATACTCGTCGGCGCTCTCGCTCAGATTCGCGAACGGCAGCACGCCCACGATCGCCGTCCGATACTGGGCCGGAAGATTGGTGACCGATGTTTCGGTCGAGGCTTTGTGCGCAGGGCCGCTGGCGTCGGTGCCTGCGGGTTGCCAGGTCCAGACCTGGATCGGCTCGTCGATGTTCTTGAACCGGTGAGGGCCGGCATCGGCCAGCGCGACACTGAGGCGTTTGCCCGCTTCATGACAAGCCTTGCCCGAAACCGCCACGCCGCCGGGAGCGGCAACCGATTCGAGGCGGACGGCGATGTTGACGTCGTCGCCGAACACCTCGTCCTCGTCGGCCATCACGTCGCCCATGTGGATGCCCATGCGGAACTGCATGAGGCGGTCGGCGGGGAGGTGCTCGTTGCGCTCCGCCATCACCATCTGCATCGCGACTGCCGCCTCGATGGCGCCGACGATAGAGGGAAATTCCAGCAGGAAGCCATCGCCGGTGTTCTTCACCAGGCGGCCGCCGTGATTGAGAATGATCGGATAGATCGCAGACCTGTGCGCCTTGAACGTGGCGTGCGTCCCCGCCTCGTCGGCCCCCATCATGCGGGAATAGCCGGCGACGTCAGCGCAGACGATGGCTGCCAGGCGTCTCTCCATGTCCCCAGTATATCCCCAACGGCGCCGGAATGCGCTGGATAACCACTACGCGGTCGCTCAAACGATTCCAATGTTTATAAAATATGCGCAATCTGGCGGAAGCCCGATTTGCTCATGATAGTACTGCAATCCCTCAGGGGGCGGGATATGCATTAGGTGGTGTGGACATTTAGCGGAGCCATAGGACGATGGCGGCGAGAGTAACGACGGCCCGATAGTTTCGGGCGGTCTTTTCGAAGCGGGTTGCGACGCGGCGGAACTGCTTGAGTTTTGAGAAGCA
>NZ_PYCN01000228.1 GCF_003062295.1 Bradyrhizobium algeriense
CGCTCTTCATGCTGAGACCCTGTCGGACTGCTGGCCGCCGTCCATGGCTGCCTATGGCTGTGAGCGCAAATCGGAAGGGCAGCTCGTGGCACGCCTGAGACCTAAGCTCAAAGGCAGCAACCCTCATCGAACCGGACGTTCCGAAAACGCACAGAATCGGTTCCTGACCCAGTGCAGACCTTCGCCTGAACCTATTGAGGCGTGACATTCAGGCCGGGAGCTTCCATTGAGGGTGCGGCTGTCCTCTCCGAAGATGCCTTCGCAATGCGAATAGCCGAGTTGGCTGCGTTCGGATGATGCCGCCAATCATACTCCATGTACGTTGCTGTCTCGATTGCCTGTTCAAGCCCATGCAACTCGGCGACGAGGTAGAGTGCCGCGTCGATCCCGGCGGAATGCCAGCGGAGAGGACAACCTTTCCGTTGTCCACTACCCTCACATCCTGAAGAACATTCGCTGTCGGAGCATCTGCCCAGAGTTCCGCCTGCATGCCTGCTCATGCAG
>NZ_PYCN01000229.1 GCF_003062295.1 Bradyrhizobium algeriense
CGGGTGCGTGCATACGCACAAGGGAGAAATGTGCAGAAACGAAGGATGTCAGGCGAAAATACCCAGATAGCCAACCCCAACTCTCCTTAGCTCGCTCGATGTCTGGAAAGTCACGGCAGGTGAGTGGGAGCGACGAGATAAAGCTGGGCCACGTGTTACAAACGGGAGGAGCAAAAATGATCTCCAGAAGGAATGTTCTGCTTGGCGCGAGCACTGTAGCGTCTTTGGGACTGTTGCCCAGTATTTCACATAGTCAAAGCAAGTGGCCTGCACGTCCGATTGCTATCAATATCGGCAATGCACCCGGTGGTGACGATGACACCTTAAGCCGGTGGCTGGCCGAGACCATGACCGGAGGACTCGGGCAACCGGTTGTCATCGAGAATCGTCCCGGTGGTTCAATGACACTTGCGGCAACTGCCGTCGCTTCCTCTCGACCCGACGGCTATACAATATTTTGTCTGGTCACCCCGGTCGTAGTTCAAACCGCCCTGCGCTCC
>NZ_PYCN01000230.1 GCF_003062295.1 Bradyrhizobium algeriense
ATCTTGCCGATGCCTGCGGGTCGGGCCTGCGCCGGGCCATCTCCCATCCGCCAGGGCAAGGCTGCACGGGAGCTGGGCCATCATGAAGGCGCGCCTTCCTGCCGCCCATCCCGGAGAGGCGGCTGACGCGACCTCCTGGATCGAGCGGGAACTCGCCGGCTGCCGCTTTCGGGACCGGCGTCTTGGCCAGCGCCTGCGCAAGCTCCTGACCCATATGGCCAGAGCCATCGGCGGCAGCCTTCCGCTCGCCTGCCAGGACTGGGCCAACACCAAGGCCGCCTATCGCTTCCTGTCCAATCCCAAAGTGAACGAATACGCGATCCTTCAGGGCCATTTCCAGGCTACCCGCACCCGCTTTGCCGCAGTCGACGGACCCATCCTGGTCATTCAGGACACAACGGAACTGTCCTACGAGCGCGCGCAGCCCCGGCGGATTGGCTCGACCTGCCGAGTCAACAGCGGCCGTGACAAGGAAGGTCGCTACAGGATGCACACGGT
>NZ_PYCN01000231.1 GCF_003062295.1 Bradyrhizobium algeriense
CGGCGACGGTGATCCAGCTTGGAGAAATGCTTATGATCCTCGACCTTCACCGTCAGGGATTGTCCATCTCAGCCATCGCCCGCCGCACCGGGCGCGATCCCAAGACCATCCGCAAGTACATCGCCCATGGTCTCGAGCCGCCGGCCTATGGCCCACGCCAGGTCGAACGCCCCGGCAAGCTGGCGCCCTACCGCGACTACCTGCGCGAGCGCATCGCCGCTTTCCCAGACCTGAGTGCAGTCCGGCTCACCCGCGAGATCCGCGAGTGCGGGTACCAGGGCGCCTACACGGCCGTGAAGCGCTTCCTCGCCACAACCCGTCCCGCCGATCACAGGCCCTTTGAGATCCGCTTCGAGACGCCGCCCGGCCAGCAGGCCCAGGTCGACTTCGCCCGCTTCGTCACCACCTTCAGCGACGAGCCGGGGATGACCCGCATCGTCTGGCTGTTCTCCCTGGTGCTCGGCCACTCGCGCTACATCTTCGCCCGCTTTGTCATG
>NZ_PYCN01000232.1 GCF_003062295.1 Bradyrhizobium algeriense
GACGGCCATGGACGCGGGTGTAGGCATCAATGAAGGCCAAGTACTGGCCCTGCCGGTCGGTGAAGCTTTTCTCAGACATCCGCCACACGCTCGATTCATCGGCTGATTCATCTTGGCCTCTCACACGGGAGGCCGAGATGAACATATGCTACCGGGTTGAGCTGAGCGAGGCCGAGCGCACCGAACTCCAGGCGATGCTCAGCGGCGGCAAGCAGGCCGCTCGCACGCTCAAGCGCGCGCAGATCCTGCTGGCGGCCGATGCCGGCGTGCCGGACGAGACGATTGCCGAGAGTATCGCGGTGGGCGGCTCGACCGTGTATCGGACCAAGCGCCGCTTCGTGGAGGGCAACCTGGAGCGGGCCCTCAGCGAGGACCCCCGTCCCGGCGCCGCCCGCAAGCTCTCAGGCCCGGAGGAGGCGCTGCTGGTGGCAACCGCCTGCGCAAAGCCGCCTGCGGGCCGCGCCCGCTGGACGCTGGAGCTCTTGGCCGGCGAGATC
>NZ_PYCN01000233.1 GCF_003062295.1 Bradyrhizobium algeriense
GATGCTTCGCGCCTGTCGTGTAGATCGCTCCAATGTGAATGCCACGCTCGTCCCTGATGCACATTACATCATTGTAAAGTTCGGCTTCGAAACTATTGAGCCTTAGCGCACGAGTTAGCTCAGAAAGTGGGAACTTGGGCTCGAGCGCAGGGAAGCCCAACTCCGCCAGTCGAAGGTAATACTTCAGCACCTCTACGCCGGGGGTTTTGGCCGGGCTCATTTGCGCTGCGCGGAACGACGCGAAAACATCAGTTCGGTACTTGGCCCGAGTGATGACGACATTGAATCTCTTATCGCCCCCCGGTTGGTTAAGCGAACCAAAGTTTGCCGAGAGTTTCCCGTTGGCATCTCTCCCGTATGTGAGGGACAGCAGGACAATGTCGCGTTCGTCACCTTGAACGTGCTCCGCACTGCGGATGAAGAGCTCCGCGTCCGTCGTCAGGTTTAGCTGATCTATCGATAGGCCAGCTTCGGAAAGCCTTGCCTCAACCTTG
>NZ_PYCN01000234.1 GCF_003062295.1 Bradyrhizobium algeriense
GGGCCCGGCGGTCGACCTGCAGCGAACTCGGATCCATGACATGGCTGCTGACGCCGTGCGCCTCGAGAAGGCGGTGCAGCCAGAACCCGTCGCGTCCGGCCTCGTAGCAGCACGACACCTGCGGGCGCACGCCGGTGCGGCGTTCCACGCGGGTTCGGATGCGGGCGAGCAGGTCGAGCACTGCCTGTCCGTCCCCGGCGGGGAGCCGATGCAGCTCGATCTTGGCGGCATCAGGGGCATGCAGCGCCACCAGCCAGGAGCGGCGGCTGAGTTCGAGAGCGAGATAGATCGTGTGGGTGCTGTGCGAGAATGAAGCGTCTGCTGAGGGCGAGTAGAGCATGAGCGGCCTCCGGGGTGAGGTGACCGCCTTACCTCACCAATCCGGCGCTCACTGGCCCATGAGATCTTTTTTGAGGCCGCTGGTGGAAGCGCGCTCGACATAGACATAGCGCGGCCGCTTCCAGCGATAGCCGGCCTCGTGCAGCCGCCGCCGC
>NZ_PYCN01000235.1 GCF_003062295.1 Bradyrhizobium algeriense
AGGCGCCATGATCCTGACCTCCAACCGCGGTTTTGCGGAATGGGGCGAGGTTTTTGGCGATCCTGTTGTGGCCACGGCGCTGTTGGATCGCCTTCTTCATCATGCGGCGGTGATCCAGATCGAGGGCTCGAGCTACCGGCTGCGTCAGCATGCCGAACTGGTTCCCGAGCACGTGCGCTCGAAAGCCCTGATCACGCCGCCCCCGGCACCGAGGCGCCGGGGCCGACCACCAGGAGGCAAAGCAAATGATCATCCGACCGGCTGATCACCGGACCCATTCTCGTCCGTCAGGTAGGGAAAATTGAAGGCCCATAATTACGGGAGATTCAACGCCCATTGACACGCGGTGGTGGTGGTCAAGGCCCGCGAGGTCAAGCCGGTGCCGGGCCGCAAGACGGATGTCTGCGACGCCCAGTGGCGGCAGCGCCTGCACGAGTACGGGCTTCTGCGGGCGAGCTTCCAGCCGCACGGCGAGAGCGCCACCCTGCGCTCT
>NZ_PYCN01000236.1 GCF_003062295.1 Bradyrhizobium algeriense
CATGGCGATCTTGCCGCCGCGATTGACCTGGACGAAGTCCGACAGCTTGTTGCGGCGGACCGTGCCCCGGGAGGTGGCGAACATCACGTCCAGCTTGTCCCAGGATGCCTCGTCCTCAGGCAGCGGCATGATGGTGGTGATGCGCTCGCCCTGCTTGATGGGCAGCATGTTCACCAGGGCCTTGCCCTTGGCGTTGGGGGCCGCCAGCGGCAGGCGCCACACCTTCTCCTTGTAGGCCTGGCCTTCGGAGGAGAAGAATATGACGGGCGTGTGGGTGTTCGCCACGAAGAGACGGGTGACGAAATCCTCGTCCCTCGTCGTCATTGCGGAACGGCCCTTGCCGCCGCGGCGCTGCGCCCGGTAGGTCGAGAGCGGCACGCGCTTGATGTAGCCGGCATGGGACACGGTGACGACCATGTCCTCGCGGGCAATCAGGTCCTCATCATCCAGATCCGAGTCCCAATCCACGATCTGCGTCTTGCGCGGCGTG
>NZ_PYCN01000237.1 GCF_003062295.1 Bradyrhizobium algeriense
GTCACCATTTTCCCGGTCCCCTCCTTCATCCTGCCTGCCCCGACGGCGATCCTCGCCTCCTTGGCAAAGCCCAATTACAGCTGGGTCGAGAACACGCTGGTGACCGCAGCCGAGATATTCGGCGGGTACGCCCTGTCCGTGGTGCTCGGCGTCGTTCTCGCGCTCCTGTTCTCCTGGTCTCGGATCCTAACGCTGCTGGTATTCCCCCTGCTGGTGACGCTCAACATGATCCCGAAGGTTGCCCTTGGCCCCCTCGTGATCGTCTGGTTCAGCTACGGCATCAGCACGAACATCCTGATCACGTTCACGCTCTGCTTCTTCCCGATCCTTCTCACGACGGTGCGCGGCCTGAACGAAGTGGAGCCGGACATTCTCGACCTTGTGCGCTCCCTCAAGGGCTCGCGCTGGCAGGCCTTCCGCTACATCCAGCTTCCGGGCGCCCTGCCCTACATCTTTTCCGGCATGAAGGTCGCGGCAATCCTGGCCGTT
>NZ_PYCN01000023.1 GCF_003062295.1 Bradyrhizobium algeriense
ACCACCTCTGCCGCAGCACGATGGCGCCGCGGTCATCATGACCCACGAGGTGGAACGAGTTCTTGCCGATATCGATGCCGATCACGGCGATCGCTGCGTTGAGTTTCTGAGACATGGCGTGCTCCTCTGAGCGCCCCTTGCCAGTTTCTCGTACTGGCAGGGCCGGAGCACGGCCGGACCATTCCATTAGCGGACCAAGGGCGCGGGCTACATATTTCGCTTACGACGCTAGGCTTCGCATTTCGGTAATCAGGTCGGACTTGCCTTCGAAGCCGATGCCCGGAAGCTCCGGCATGGTGACATGCCCGGCTTCCACCCGCACCCCATCGGGGAATCCCCCATACGGTTGGAACAGATCGGGATATGATTCATTACCGCCGAGCCCGAGCCCCGCTGCGATGTTGAGCGACATTTGGTGTCCGCCGTGTGGAATGCAGCGGCTCCACGACCAGCCGTAGCTCTTCAACATTTCCAGCGTGCGCAAGTACTCGACCAGCCCGTAGCTCAGCGCGCAGTCGAACTGCAGCCAGTCCCGATCAGGCCGCATGCCGCCGTAGCGGATCAGGTTGCGGGCATCCTGCATCGAGAACAAGTTTTCGCCGGTGGCCATCGGGCCGGGATAGTGCTCGGCCAGCTTCGCTTGCAACTCATAATCCAGCGGATCGCCAGCTTCCTCGTACCAAAACAGATCGTATTGGCGCAGCGCCTTCGCATAAGCCACCGCAGTATCGAGATCGAAGCGGCCGTTGGCGTCGACGGCGAGCTTGCAGCCCGCAGGTAACATTCTCAAGACGGTTTCGATGCGCCTGCAGTCGTCCGAGAGCGGCGCGCCGCCGATCTTCATCTTCACGACCGTGTAGCCGCGGTCGAGATACCCTTGCATCTCCGCTGCCAGGCCTTCGAGGCCCTTGCCTGGATAGTAGTAACCGCCGGCCGCATAGACGAAGACACGCGGGTTGGCCTGCACTTTGGCGCGTTCCGCCAAGAGTCGAAATAGGGGCTTGCTCGCAATCTTGGCGACGGCGTCCCACACCGCCATATCGATCGTGCCGATGGCGACCGAACGCTCGCCATGTCCGCCCGGCTTCTCGTTAGTGAACATGGCCGCCCAGATTTTGCCGGGATCCAGAAGGCCACCTTCGTCAAGCAGGCTGTCCGGCGCAGCCGTCAGCACGCGCGGCGCGAAACGCTCGCGGATCAACCCTCCCTGCCCGTAGCGACCGTTCGAGTTGAAACCGTAGCCGATGACTGGCCGGCCATCGCGGATGACGTCGGTGACCACGGCAACCAGACTCAGCGTCATCTTCGAAAAGTCGATGAAGGCGTTGGCGATGGGAGAAGATATCGGAGCGGTACGCTCCCGGATGTCGACAATGCGCATGAAAGGATGTGTCCTTATCGGAGGGGGCGGAAGCTTAATCGGCGTATTGGCCGACTGCGTTGATCATCGGACGCCAGCGCTCAATCTCGCTCTTCAGCGTTTCACGAAGGATTTGCGGCGTTGCCTTGTCCGGCGTCGGATCGGTCGCGATATCCGCGAACCTGCTGGCCAGCGCCGGATTTTTGAGCGCCTCGGCCAAGGCTTTGGTTAGCACCTGCACGATAGGATCGGGCGTTTTCGCTGGCACATAGATACCATGCCAAACGCTAATCTCCATGCCAGGCAGGCCGGCCTCGGCCGAGGTGGGCACGTTAGGCATCGATGGCAGCCGCTTGGCGCTGGTGACGGCGTAAGACTTCACGCTGTTGGCCTGGACCAGCGGCGCGGCGGTCGTGGCTTGTTCGCACCCAAGATCTATCTGCTTCCCCATCAGCGCCTGAAGAACCGGGCCGCCTCCGCGGAATGGAACGACGTTCATCTGCTTCTGAACAGCCGCCATGAATAGCATACCGCAAAGCTGCGACGCCGCACCCAGGCCCGAATGCGCGAAGGTGACGTGATCGCCTCGGGCCTTGATGTCTGCAATGACTTCGGCCAGCGTATTCGGGGCGTAGTCCGGGCGCGCAATGATTGCCATGTTGGCATCGGACACGACGCCGACAGGCTTCAGGTCGGTGGTCGGATCGAACGGAAGCTTCCGATACAGCGTGACGGCTGTGGCCAGTCCGAGATGATGAAGTAGAAGCGTATAGCCGTCGGGCTCAGCACGGACGACCCGATTGCTGCCCAGAGTGCCGCCCGCGCCGGCGACGTTCTCGACAATCACCTGCTGTCCGAGCAGACGGCCCATGTTCTCGGCCGTCACGCGCGCCACGGTGTCGGTAGGGCCTCCGGCGGCAAAAGGCACGATCATGGTGATGGGCCGCTTGGGGAAATCCTGGGCGATCGCCGCAGACGCCGTCAAGAACAGCAAAGAAGCACACACAACCGCACGCATGAATATCTCCCAGGATCATTTTTTGATCCACCCAATGTAGGTGAAACTGCCGACTTGTCAGCCATCTCAGAAATGGTAAATTTTCACCTCAGCTATTCTCATATAAGATGTCTAAATCTGACGGCAGGACAGATCATGCGAAATTTCGATCCCGTTTCGTTGCGGCTGTTCATCGCGGTCTGCGAGGAACGCAACATCGCCACAGCCGCCCGGCGCGAGGCGATCGTGCCGTCCGCGGTGAGCAAGCGCATCAGCCAGATGGAGGAAGCCGCAGGCGTCACCTTGCTCGAACGCGGCAGGCGCGGCGTTGCGGTGACGGCGGCGGGGGAGGTGCTGTGCCGCTATGCGCGGGAATCGCTGCAATTGCTCGACCGGATGCAGGCAGAAATGGGTGCGTTTGCCGAGGGAGTGCAAGGGCACGTGCGTGTCTTCGGCAGTAAATCGGCGGTGGCGCAATTCCTGCCGGAAGATATCAGCCTGTTCGCGCAACGCTATCTCGACGTACGCGTCAGCCTGGAGGAGCGCGAAATCTGGGAAGTGGTGCGCGGCGTTGAGGAAGGGCGCGCCGATATCGGAGTGTGTTGGGACGCCGTCGACATGCGCGGCCTGCGGACCTTGCCATATCACCGCGACCATCTTGCGGTAGTCGTCCATCCCGCCCATCCATTGGCGAGAAAACGTTCTGTCTCCTTCGTCGACACGATTGACTACGAGCATGTCGACATCGTCGCTCGCAGCATCATGCAGACGACCCAGCGCAGTGCTGCGGCCGCCGCCGGCAAGCAGATGCGCTACCGCATCCAGGTCTCGACCGTTGACGCCGCTTACCGGATCGTGGCGGCCCAATTGGCAGTGGCGATTGTACCCGCTGAGGAGGCGAGCGCGATTCAGCAGGCGCTAGGGCTCAAGGTGATCCCCCTCAGCGATAAATGGGCCAAGCGCCAGTTCGTCGTTTTAGTGCGTGAGAAAGGCCTGAGCCTACCGGCGCAATTGTTGGTTCAGAGTCTGTCTTCTTCCGAACGCATTCAACCGCGTCGGTCAGGTCGCTCTAAATAGTCTCGTCGCGCACGCCGTTCGGAGCACATTCCAACGGGTAAAGAAGCGGTCCAGCGTCCGCTTCTAGCACATTTGAGACATCCCGACGCACGGTAACGATGTCTGTTTATGGGGGTAGACCGGAAGTCATCGGTACGCGGCCAAACCGACGCGAATGGCCCATCACGGAAATTGGCCCTAGTCCAGCAACGGCCCGATATGGTTTGATGCCTTGGGGCTGGAACTGAGACGCATGGGTGGCCTCATGTACATGTTCATTCGAAAGTACACCAAGGTTCATTCGGTTGCGGATGCTGCCCGCCGCGCCAAAAGCGGCATTGGTCAGATCCTGAGGGAATCGCGCGGATTCAGATCGTATTATGTAATGGATGGGGGCGCGGGCGTCGGTGTCGCTGTGATGATATTCGAGGACCGCGAAAGCGCCAATGCGGCGAACGATAAAGTCCGGGAGTTTGTTCAAGCAAGCCTGCATGACCTTGATCTTGGAGACCCGGAAATCATCGCCGGGGAAATCTTGGTGAATATGGAATCTGATGCGTAATGTCGGCCGACGGTCAAAATGGCGCGATTGACGCACAATGGACATCAGGCTTTGCAACAAGCAACTCGAAGCCGGCCCCTATCAATGCACTCAGTTGACCTGATACATTGGCCCGCTGAGGGTTGACAGGTAACGGCTGGAATTTCTTAGCTTCTTTGGTGGTGCGGCTGTCGCGTGGCCGCATGCATGCACGCACAAGAGGGCCTGGAATGAAGAAGACATTTGCTGCCTTTGTCGCGGTCGCAACGATTGCCGGTTCGCTCGCCGCGACGCCCGCAAGCGCACAGCGGGGCGTCTCCGCTCCGGGCCGCTATATTGAGCCCGCCCCTTACGGAGCAGGTCGCGGGCCATACGACGATTTTGGCAGTTGCGAATGGGTGACTCAGCGTTTCTGGGACGGCCATGGCTGGCGGGTCCGCCGGGTGCGCGTCTGCGGCTGATCCGCGATTGCGGCGAGATTGAACGGCTCATGGCAACATCGACGTCGAGCGGAGGCTGTCGAGAACGGGTCCAGCATCTCCACGACGGCTTCAACCTGTACCCGGGCGTTGCGCGCGAGCGACGATACCGCCCGCGACACCAACGCCCAGCACGTATATCCACCCTTCGTGGAAGTCGAACAGGTGGGAATTGAGCAGCGAACTGATGAAGTTCTGAACCACGATCACCAGGCCGATCCACGATGCAAAAAGGGATTCCCGAAACAGCTGCAGATGGAAGTACCACATCGCATAGAGCACGAGGCAACCGAGCACGCCCCACTGGATTGCGACGTAAAGTGTCTGGTTATGAGGGTTGCGGATGATGTTGCCCCATTCGCCGCTCTTGCCTTCAGCTTCGCGGCTGAAAAGCTGCTGGGTTGATCCAGTGCCGTGCCCGAAAACCGGCGCCTCGGAAATCGACCTGATGGAAACGCGCCAATACGCCAGTCGCAGGCCATTCGACGTCGCGGCACTGGTGTCGCGATCCACCTTGTAGTCCTGCACCGTGCGCCCGATCCGGTCACGCAAATAGGGTGATGAGAGCAGAACGCCGAACTCGACAACTGCCGCAAGCATCAGAAAACAAATCGCGTGTCTGCGATTCAGATATTTGACGGCAAAGAGGATCAACAGGACAGGGAAGTAGGCGTATGCCGTTCGCGATGTCGCGACAAACCGCATGTCGAGGTAGAAGCCCAACATGACGGCTGCGAAAGCCAAGGTCCACGCGCGATGACCGTTCGCCGCGAACCACAAGATCAGCGGCGCCATGACAAACAGGCACAGCGCGAATTCGTGGCTTTGATCGATGTAGTTTCTGACGGGGACTCCAGCCAGCGCACCCGGCGAGGAGGCTTTCCAGTCGGCGAAGTATGTCACCCATGACAATCCCATCAGCAGGACACAGGAAGCCAGGAACGCGAACAGCACCCAATGCCCGCGCTGGGAGCGTTCGTAGTGGTAGAGGAGAAGCGGCACCGCCAGCAGCTTTGCGACGGGCACGACGCCTTGAATTCCGACCGGCCAGGTGTCCTCGGTCCAGAACAGGCCCGCGGTCGCCAGTGCGAAGAAGGCCAGCGGCAGGAAGCTGGCTGGTGCACGCAACGACTCGAAAAGTGCCGGCCAATGGATCGTGGGAAGAACCGCGAGCATCCACAGCACCATGAAAATGGAAACCGCCGTCGTCGACCACGGAAGCGAAGCGCCGGCCAGTGCCGGGTAAAGATCGACGCTGAGAAGCCAGAGCCGGGATTCCGGCCACGCGCCGATGAGTTCAGAAAATCCCGGCCGTACGACGGGAGCGGTCAGCTCTGACATCGCACACCTGCCACTCGATCATGATCTGCAAGGAAGAAACGGCAGCGATGCTGGCGGACGCGGTCCCAGCGCGATCGGCTCGGCTTTCGAAAGGTCATCTGAAATACCCGTATACATACGCATACTCAACAAATACTACCTATCCGCGCGACATCGCCTTGCGGCACGCCCCGCCCTCGAAAGGCTCCTACTATCGCTGCGCGCAAACGGCGTTTTATTGGATAATTTCAGGCTGATTTGGGTCATCCAGCCTCCTGAGCAAAAATATTCCGCTTTCCATCCGACCCAAATCAGCGGCTATTTCCGCGCTGTCCCGTCTCGACAAGAGGGGCGGATCGCGCGTCGTCACGAACGCGGGACGGGATGCGGTGGACGCGAGAGCGCCGGCGCGCAGATGTGATCGCAGGGCGAGTTGAGCCTCATGAGCGGTTCACGGCGCGCAAAACGAACGGCGCTATACGCGTACGGCAAAACCGTGTGGTCCCGACACCCGTGGCTGGTGCCAAGCTGTCGGTGGCGACTTCGGTCCGACCGGATCGATTGAGCCATGGTGCAGCAAGCACCGGCATTCCCCGCTCCCTCTCGTTGGAGAGAAGGTTCATGCAAGCCTCGGGCGCAATGCGTCGCGAGAATGCGAAACTGCATCAACGTCATTGCGAGCGAAGCGAAGCAATCCATGGCGCCGCGAAAAGAAAGAATGGATTGCTTCGCTTCGCTCGCAATGACGTGGAAGCAGCCACGCTACGCTCTGTCCCCTCACCCTGAGGAGGCTGCGAAGCGGTCGTCTCGAAGGGCCCCAATGTCCTACCGCCTAAAACTCTTGATCTCCGAGACGCTGCCGTCGCGATAAGTCAGCTCCACCGAAACCGACTTCGTCTGCGGCGCGAGCTTCAGGTACGGCGTCGCTTCGTGCGGAATGACGCTGGGATCCCGGGGATCGCATGGCGGCATCTTCAGAACCTTGTCGGGTACCGTAGAGTCGATGCCGATGCGCACTTCGCGGATCGCGCAGCGATACGACATCAGATGCGTGTAGTAGACCAAGAGGCCGTTGAATTCGCGGAACGACAGCCAGCTCGTCGCGGTCATGTCGAGGATCTTGCGCTGGTCGCGGATCAGGGCGGCCTCGGGGTCGAAGCGGATCGGGAACGGGCCCTGCAACTCGCCATTGGTGTCGACATAGCGCACCTGGATGATGGCCGCCGGCGCATCGGCCGGCAATTCGACCGACGGATTGGGCATCCGCTTGCGGGTCCGCGGGTCGAGCGTATCCATGAAGCCGGTTTCGCGGAAATTGCCGCTGTCCCCCAGCCGCCAGGAAATGCCGAGCGTCGGGTCGGCGATCGAGAACACCACGGTCCAGCCGCCATTGTGGCGCGAGAACATCGCGATCGGCGCGTTGACGGAATCGTTCTGCGGCTTGAGTTGCTGCACCGGCGGCAACGCCGCCAGCTTTGGCAGCTGTTCGGCAGGCTTCGCCGCCGCTTCCGGCTGCGCCTTGCTCGCCAGACCGTTCAGGAACACGTCGTCGACCATCTGGTCGAAATAGACCGGGATCTGCTTGTGGCGAACCGTCTCCGCCAGTTCGCTGACCGCCCGCCGCGTCCGCTGCGCGACCTGGACGAGGTTCGCGCCGGGCTGCGTCAGCTCCTTGGCAAAGGTACGCGTGAACACCGAATTGGGATTGGCATCGTCATTGGAGAGCCGGTCGAGCGCGGTCTGCCGCGGCCCGGCCGAGAAGATCGAGAACACGCCTTCCGGCAATTGCGTCATCGGCGCAAGGCCGCCGCGGCCGGCAATCGCGCGCGTGCCGGCACGCTCGAACGGATTGTTGCGGCAGGCGTCGAACACCAGGATGGCGGTGCGCACGTTGCGGTTCTGCAGCCGCTCGATGATGCGGTCGGCGAGGACCGAGGCGTCGCGTACCAGCTCTTCCTGGCCTTCGGTCGCCGCCGGCACGTCGGTCGGCAGCAGGAAATTCTGGCCGGCGATTTCGAAGCCGTGGCCGGCAAAAAAGAAGAACGCGGTGTCGCCAGCATCGACCGCCTTGTCGAACGCGAGCAGGGTCTGGCTGAACGCCTGCCGGTTCTGGTTTTCCGCCACCATCACCGTGAAGCCGAGCTGCTTCAGCGTATCGCCCATGGTGCGGGCGTCGTTGACCGCCTTCTGCAGCTTGGGCACGTTCCGGTAGTCGTTGTTGCCGACCACGAGCGCGACGCGCTTTTCCGCATGCGCGGGCGCGGCAAACGCCGCGATGCAACCTGCAAGGCTCGTCACCGCGATCAATCTGGAAAGCCAAGCCTTCATCGAATTCCCCCAGCGCACGAATGGTCCTGGTTTGGGCCGTGCGAAGCCACTTCATGCCATAGTCGGCATCCCAATGCCCACGGTTCAACGGCCACCGTTGTCAGGAATACAGCGGCCCTATTTGACGCCCAAATGACGGTTTTGGCCGTTATTCGTGCGAAAACATTAAGCTTTTTCGGCGATATGGCCGTTCCCAGATTGACTTTGGCCATTTCGCCCCTATGTTCCGGCTCAACGCGGCCTTGGATCGAAACGCGATTCTCTAGGTTAGCCGCTCGTCTGCGTAAGTCAGAGCCCCCAGCTTTTCAAAAGCGCGCCGTTTCGGGGCAAAACGCGACAGCCTTTTTACCCTCGATTCCGAACGGCGGTGTCGACTAGAGGCTCAATGTCTTTTTCCCATCTCGGACTTTCCGATAAGGTCCTCGCCGCGGTTGCGGCCACCGGTTACACCACCCCTACCCCCATCCAGGAACAGGCAATTCCGCACGTTCTGGCGCGCCGCGATGTTCTCGGCATCGCCCAGACCGGCACCGGCAAGACCGCCGCCTTCGTCCTGCCCATGCTCACCATGCTGGAAAAGGGCCGCGCCCGGGCGCGAATGCCCCGCACCCTGATCCTCGAACCGACCCGCGAACTCGCCGCCCAGGTCAAAGAGAATTTCGACAAATACGGCATCGGCCAGAAACTCAACGTTGCGCTCCTGATCGGCGGCGTCTCGTTCGGCGACCAGGACAGTAAACTGACCCGCGGCGTCGACGTCCTGATCGCGACCCCCGGCCGCCTGCTCGACCACACCGAACGCGGCGGTCTCTTGCTCACCGGTGTCGAACTCTTGGTCATCGACGAAGCCGACCGCATGCTGGACATGGGCTTCATCCCCGACATCGAACGCGTCTGCAAGCTGGTGCCGTTCACGCGGCAAACCCTGTTCTTCACCGCGACGATGCCGCCGGAAATCAGCCGCATCAGCCAAGACTTCCTGCATAATCCCGAGCGGATCGAAGTCTCGAAACCCGCCACAACCGCGACAGGCGTGTCGCAGTTCCAGGTTCGCGGCGGCCGCGAGCCGCATGAGAAACGCGAAATTCTTCGCCGCCTCTTGCGTGACGCCAAGGATCTCAACAACGCGATCATCTTCTGCAACCGCAAGCGCGAAGTCGCCGTCGTCTACAAATCGCTGCAGAAGCACGGCTTCAGCGTCGGTGCCCTGCATGGCGACATGGACCAGTCGGCGCGCACCGCAGCGCTCGATCAGTTCCGCAAGGGTGAGATACCGTTGCTCGTGGCCTCCGACGTCGCGGCCCGCGGCCTCGATATTCCCGCTGTCAGCCACGTCTTCAATTTCGACGTGCCGCATCATGCCGACGATTACGTGCATCGCATCGGCCGTACCGGACGCGCCGGTCGCGCCGGCACCGCGATCTCGATCGTCAGCCCGCTCGACAGCAAATCGATTTCTGCGATCGAACGGCTGATCGGCCAGACCATTCCTGCCGCCGAAGGCGATTATGCCGTGCAGTCGGCTGCCTCCGACGAGACCGACCAGCCCCACCGTTCACGCGAGGGATCTCGGGAAGGTTCACGCGGCGGCCGCAAGCCGCGACGTGAACGCGAGCCACGTGCTGCCAAGGGTAGCGATGGCAGCGAACGCGAGCCGCGTCCCGCCAGGGATTCCGACAGGAGCGGCGAGCGCGAACCGCGGCATGCCAAGGGCGCAGGCCGCAGTGCCGGCCCGCAGCCGCAGGCAGCGGCCGCTTCCTTCACGCCGCCCGCCCCTGCGCAGCCTTCGCGCGTGCCCTCGATCGGTCGTCCGGAACCGCGGCGCGCCCAGCGCGATGTTGAATCGGAGCCCGCCGATCACTCGCATCTTCCGGCGTTCCTGCTGCGGCCGGTTCGCGCCCGCGTCTGAACGAACTCGGCACGACCCAACGGCCGGAACCGTTTACCGGCCGTTCATTCTCCTCCATTAACCTGCCGCCGATAATTTAATCATTGCGGCACGGCAACGAGCGCTTGCTCGATATTGGGGACGGATCAGTGGTCAAGCTGCTGGACGAACACGAACGCACTTTGGCGTTTGCCGAAGTCGCGTTGGGCCAGATCAAATCCCTCCGGCAAACCGCGGTCCCGCGCAATTACGAAATCTGGTATGTCTACGCGACCGGATACAATGCCCCCCTCAACAAGATCATCAACGAGACGCTGGCGCGCAACGGCCGACTGAGCGAGTCCGATCTCGAACAGATCTACGAAACCTACCTCTCCCACATCAAGGCCTCCGACCGCATCGACAAGGTCGGCGCGCGCGTGATCGGCGAAATCGACGACGTGATGAACCTGATCACCGAGGCGCTCGGGATGTCCGAGAGCTACGACGCCAAGCTGAACGGCGCGAACGAGAAACTCAGGACTGCAAAGACCCGCGAACAGATCAAGGCGGTCGTCGACGGCCTCGTGAAATCGACCCGCGAGATGCGCGAGACCAACAAGGCGCTGGAAAGCCGGCTGGCGCTGTCGAAAGCCGAGATCAGCAATCTTCAGCACAGCCTCGAGGCGATCCGCGCCGAGAGCCTGACCGATCCGCTGACCGGATTAGGCAACCGCAAATATTTCGACCGCTCGATCGAGATGGCGGTGCGGGCGGCGCTGGCAAGCGGCGAGCCGCTGTCGCTGATGATGTTCGACATCGACCACTTCAAATCGTTCAACGATTCCTACGGCCATCTCACCGGCGATCAGGTGCTGCGGCTGGTTGCAATGTCGCTGAAACAGACCATCAAGGGCCAAGACATCACCGCCCGCTATGGCGGCGAGGAATTTGCGGTGGTGCTGCCCAACACGGCGCTGCGCCAGGCGCTGACAGTCGCCGACCACATTCGCCGCGCCGTGATGGCGAAGGAATTGAAGAAGAAATCCACTGGCGAAATTCTCGGCCGCGTCACCATCTCCGTCGGCGTCTCCATGCTGAAACCGGACGATGATACGGATTCATTGATCGAGCGCGCCGACGCCTGCCTCTACGCCGCCAAGCGTAACGGCCGCAACCGCGTGATCTGCGAAGTCGATCCCGAGTACGCCGCCGAGACCCGCAGCCAGGTAGCCTGAGCGCCAACTACCGGCGCGTCGCCTTCTTCTTCGCTGCCGGCCGCTTCGCCGCCGGCTTACGGCCAACAGCCGGCTTGCTCGCAGCCTTGCTCGAAACCTTCGGCTTCGCCACCTTGCGCGCCTTCGGCCGCTTGCGTAACGCCGCGCGTTGCGCAGCGGCCAGCGCCGCCCTCGCCCAATCGGCCAATTCCTCGGAATCGTCGAACAGCCGCGCCGGCAACTGCCAGTATGAGTTCACAGTGACGGTCTTGGCGCGCGTTTGATACTGAAACGGCTGCGAGCCCTCCGCCTCGAATTGCGGAATGGTCTGGTCATCGGCACGGAAATAAAGCCCGGCCCGCAGCGCGAGCGCAAAATTGGTGCCGTCGGCGGAGATGCCGAATCCGGAGAACATCTTGCGGATGGTGACCGGGCCGAAATCGGCAAACAGGTCGATCAGGAAATCACGGTCCATCGCTCACCGCCCCGGCGATGCGGTCGTTAGACCTTCGCGGCCGTCAGTTGCACCGACTCGCCGCAACCGCAGGCGGAGACCTGGTTCGGATTGTTGAAGATGAACTGGGCCTGCATCTTGTCGGCCTTGTAGTCCATCTCGGTGCCGAGCAGGAACAACACCGCCTTGGGATCGACCAGGATCTTCACGCCGCGGTCCTCGACCACCTCGTCGGTCGGGCGGACCTCATGGGCATATTCCACCGTGTAGGACTGGCCGGCGCAGCCGCCGTTCTTGATCCCGACGCGAAGCCCGACGATCTCGGAATCGGCGCGCTTGGTCAGTTCCGTAATCCGCTGCGCGGCTGCCTCGGTCAGTTTCATGACCTGCGGGCGCGGCCGCGGCTTCGGCTTGGAAGACTGGACGGTGGTATCCATTGCAGTCGATCTCCCGCGTCGCATCATGGCGACGAACTATCTTGCCATTAAAATAACAACGAAATTCCCGCTGTGAAGGTCTCTCGTCATGAACTCGATCAGAACCCGTCGAAACCAGCTGCAAGCATCCTAGTAAATCGCCCAAATTCCCGGTGTCGCCAATTCCAGCAGGTGATTGTCCGGGTCGCGAAAATAGATGCTTTTTCCGCCGCGCGGCCAGTCCGTCCTGCCTTCGATTGCGACATTGTGCTCACCAAGCGACTTTTCCCATATTGGCAGCTCAGTCGCCGCAATGGCAAAGGCCATGTGAACAGGGCCACTGCCGTCATGCGGCGGAATGGTCCCGCCGGGTAGTTGGATCGGCTCGGGCGCCGAACCGCGGAGAAAGAGCAGCAACACGCTGCGGCCGCCAACATCATAGGCAAGAAATCGCGAGTCGGCCGTCAGCGGCACAAGCCCGAGCACCTTCTCATAAAATGCGCGAGCGCGATCGAGATCATCAACGTAAAGCGCAGTCTCGATGACACCGGATAGTTTAGGCAACGGATCCCTTCACCACATATTGAGGACGAGGCGCGCCTCGTCGGACATACGATCCGGCGTCCAGGCCGGATCCCAGACCAGGTTCACATTGACGACGCCGACGCCGGGAACGCTGGCGATCGCGTTCTCCACCATGGTCGGCAATTCGCCGGCCGCCGGACAGTTCGGCGTGGTCAGCGTCATCATCACGTCGACGCCGCGGTCGTCCTTGAGGTCGACCTTGTAGATCAGGCCGAGCTCGTAGATGTCGGCCGGGATTTCCGGATCGAAAACCGTCTTCAGCGCGGCGACGATTTCACTTCCCAGCCGCTCGGTCTCCTCGGGCGGCAGCGCCGAGATGGTTTCCATGTTGGCGGTTTTGACTTCGGCTGTGTCACTCATGAGAACAATTCCCGCGCCTTGATCAGCGCCTGTGCCAGATGGTCGACTTCTTCCCGGGTATTATACATCCCAAACGACGCGCGACAGGTGGCTGTGACGTTGAACCGCTCTAAAAGCGGCATCACGCAATGGGTGCCGGCGCGCACCGCAATGCCCTGCCGGTCGATCACGGTCGCGACGTCATGGGCATGAGCCCCCTTCATCTCGAAGGAAATCACCGGTCCCTTGCCGCGCGCGGTTCCGATCAGGCGCAGCGAATTGATTTCGCGCAGGCGATCCTGGGCGTAGTTCAAGAGATCGTGCTCGTGGGCGGCGATGCGCTCCTTGCCGATCGAATTGACGTAGTCGATCGCAGCGCCCAGCCCGATCGCCTCGACGATTGGCGGCGTCCCGGCCTCGAACTTGTGCGGTGGGTCGCCATAGGTGACCCAATCCCTTGCCACCTCGCGGATCATCTCGCCGCCGCCGTTATAGGGCCGCATCGCCACCAGGTGCTCATGCTTGGCATAGAGCGCGCCAATCCCGGTCGGACCATAGATCTTGTGGCCGGTGAAGGCATAGAAATCGCAATCGAGGTCCTGCACGTCGATCGGCAGATGCACCGCGCCTTGCGCGCCGTCGACCAGCACCGGAATGCCGCGGTCATGGGCGAGCTTCACGACCTCCTTGACCGGGACGAAAGTGCCGAGCGCGTTCGACATCTGGGTGATGGCGACGAGCTTGGTGCGCGGCGTCAGCAGCTTCTCAAATTCCTCGATCAGGAAATTGCCGTCGTCGTCGACCGGCGCCCATTTGATCACGGCGCCATGGCGCTCGCGCAGGAAGTGCCAGGGCACGATGTTGGAGTGGTGCTCCATGATCGAGAGCACGATCTCGTCGCCCGGTTTGATGTTGGGCTCGCCCCAGGACGATGCCACGAGGTTGATGGCCTCGGTGACATTGCGGGTGAAGATGATTTCTTCACTACGCGCCGCATTGATGAATTTTGCTACCTTGCCGCGCGCGCCCTCGTAGGCCTCGGTCGCGGCATTGGCGAGGTAATGCAGGCCGCGATGAACGTTGGCGTATTCGCTCTTGTAGGCTTCCGTCATGCGATCGAGCACAGCGGTCGGCTTCTGCGCGGAGGCGGCGTTGTCGAGATAGACCAGCGGCTTGCCATAGACCTTCATCGCCAGCGCGGGGAAATCCTCCCGCACGCGGGCGACGTCATATGCACCGTTGGAAACCGCCGGATGCATTGTCATCCCCTTGCCTCCAGCCAGCGTTGCGCGGCTGCAATTGCGAGTTCGCGCAGATCGTCGTTGACGATCGATTCAATGGCTTCGCCCACGAACGCCTGGATCAGCAGCGCCTGGGCTTCCTTCTCGGAAAGGCCGCGGGCGCGCAGGTAGAACAGCAGGCTCTCGTCGAGCGCGCCGGTGGTGGCGCCATGGCCGCAGGTGACGTCGTCGGCGAAGATTTCGAGCTCCGGCTTGTTGTCGGCCTCGGCCTCGTCGGACAGCAGCAGCGCCCGCGTCATCATCTTGGCGTCGGTCTTCTGCGCATCCGGGCGCACGATGATGCGGCCCTGGAACACCGAATGGCCGCGGTCGTCGGCGACGGCGCGGAACACTTCGCGGCTGGCGCAATGCGGCACCGCGTGGTCCATGAACAGCGTGGTGTCGGCGTGCTGGCGGCCATTGAGCAGATTGACGCCATTGGTTTCCACGCGGGAATGTTCGCCGGCGAACGTAATGGTCGCCTGATAGCGGCTGACGGCGGCGCCGGAGGTCATGCCAAACGTGTTGAAGTGCGCATGCGCGCCCAGCGTAATCACGGCGGAGGAAATATTAACGGCCTCGCGGCCATCCTCGATCAGGCGAATCTGGTCGAGCCGCGAATTGTCGCCAATCGTAACGATCAGCGAGTCGTGGACCTGATAGGCCGTCGCGCCATCGGCCGCGATGTAGCTCTCGACCAGCGTCGCGCCGGCGTCCTTGCCAAGGCGCAACAGCGAGCGGGTGAACATCGCCGCGGGCGCGGAGCCGCTGGCGATATGAATGACATGCAGCGGCTGCGTCAGCACGACGCCATTGCCGATCTCGATCACCACGCCGTCGGTCATCATCGCACTGTTGAGCGCCACCATCGGATTAGCGTTGTCGGGCGTGAACAGCTGCGCCTGCAGTGCAGCCTCGCCGGCCTCCAGCACGTCGCGCAGGGTGCGGACGGCGAGCCCCTTTTCGAGCCCGGCCAGTTCGGAGAGTTTTGGCGCGAACACGCCGTCCACCAGCACCAGCCGGCGCACGCCCTTGATCGTCTGCGGCTTTACCTTTACTGCCGCAGCGGCCCGCGCCAGAGCGGCAGCATCCGGCGCAGGCGCCAACGGCAGCACTTCGCGCATCAGCGCGCGCAGATCGGTGTACTTCCAGTCCTCGATTCGCCGGTGCGGCAGGCCCACACGGTCATAGGCCTCGAAGGCAGCACTTCTCGCTTCGGCCACGCTGCCTGTGCCCGGCAACCGGTCGCGCGCGATGGCGAAGCTGTCGCTCAGCGCGCGTCCGGTCTCGTTCTTTGCCAACGCTAAATTCATCACAAATCCATCCGCGGTCAGGCTGCGTCTTCGAACTGCGCGTAACCGGAAGCCTCGAGCTCCAGCGCCAGATCCTTGCCGCCGCTTTTGACGACCCGGCCCTTCGACATTACGTGCACGAAGTCAGGCACGATGTAGTTCAGCAGCCGCTGGTAGTGGGTGATGACGACCATGGCGCGGTCGGGCGAACGCAGTGCGTTGACGCCGTCGGCGGCGACACGGAGCGCATCGATATCGAGGCCGGAATCCATTTCATCGAGAATGCAAACGGCCGGCTCGAACAGCGCCATCTGCAAAATCTCGTTGCGCTTCTTCTCGCCGCCGGAAAAACCGACATTGACGCCGCGGCGAAGCATGTCCTGCGGAACGTTCAGCGACTTTGCGACCTCGCGCACCTTCTTCAGGAAGTCCGGCGTTGAATATTCGCTCTCGCCGCGCGCCTTACGCTGGGCATTCAGCGCGGTGCGCAGGAACGTCATGGTCGCGACGCCCGGAATCTCCACCGGATACTGGAACGCCAGGAACACGCCCTTGGCGGCTCGCGCGTCCGGCGACATCTCCAGCAGGTCTTCGCCCCTGAACAGGATTTCGCCGTCGGTGACTTCATAACCCGGCTTGCCCGCGATCACATGCGACAGCGTCGATTTGCCGGAGCCGTTCGGCCCCATGATCGCATGCACCTCGCCCGGGTTCACCGTGAGCGTCAGCCCATGGAGGATTTCGTTATCCTCGACACGGACCTTTAGATCTTTGACTTCAAGCAATGACATCTTGTCTTTCCATTTTTTACCCTCGTCCTGAGGAGCGCCGATAGGCGCGTCTCGAAGGACGTGGCCCACAATCTTTCCTCCCATCCTTCGAGATGGCCGCTGTGCGGCCTCCTCAGGATGAGGCCCTACCCAACCGAACCTTCGAGCGAGATCGAGATCAGCTTCTGTGCCTCAACCGCGAATTCCATCGGCAGTTGCTGCAGCACGTCCTTCACAAAGCCGTTGACCACGAGGCCGACGGCTTCTTCCTGGCTGAGGCCGCGCTGGATGCAATAGAACAGCACGTCCTCGGAGATCTTCGACGTCGTCGCTTCGTGCTCGAAGGTCGCCGACGAGTTTTTCGCCTCGACATAGGGCACGGTGTGCGCGCCGCATTTGTCGCCGATCAGGAGCGAGTCGCAGGCGGTGAAGTTGCGCGCGCCGGTCGCTTTCCGATGCGCGGTGACGAGGCCGCGATAGGTGTTTTGAGACACGCCGGCCGCGATACCCTTGGAGATGATCCTGGAGGTCGTGTTCTTGCCGAGATGGATCATCTTGGTGCCGCTATCGACCTGCTGATGACCGTTCGAGATCGCGATCGAATAAAACTCGCCGCGTGAATTGTCGCCGCGCAGGATGCAGCTCGGATACTTCCAGGTGATCGCCGATCCCGTCTCGACCTGGGTCCAGGAGATTTTTGAATTGTTGCCGCGGCAGTCGCCGCGCTTGGTGACGAAATTGTAGATGCCGCCGAGGCCCTCGGAATTGCCGGGATACCAGTTCTGCACCGTCGAATATTTGATCTCGGCGTCGTCGAGCGTGACCAGTTCGACGACGGCGGCATGCAGCTGGTTCTCGTCGCGCTGCGGTGCGGTGCAGCCTTCGAGATAGCTGACATAAGCGCCCTTGTCGGCGATGATCAGCGTGCGCTCGAACTGACCGGTGTTGCGCTCGTTGATGCGGAAATAGGTCGACAGCTCCATCGGGCAGCGCACGCCCGGCGGCACGTAGACGAACGAGCCGTCCGAAAACACCGCCGAGTTCAGCGTCGCGAAGTAATTGTCCGAGGTCGGCACGACCGAGCCGAGATACTTCTTCACCAGCTCGGGATGTTCGCGGATCGCCTCCGAGATCGGCATGAAGATCACGCCGGCCGCCTTCAATTCCTTCTGGAACGTGGTGGCGACGGAAACCGAGTCGAACACGGCATCGACCGCGATTCTGCGCTCGCCTTCCGGCCTGACGACGCCTTCCAGCACTTCGACCTCGCGCAGGGGGATGCCGAGCTTCTCGTAGGTCTTGAGGATTTCCGGATCGATCTCATCCAGCGAGCCGATCTGCTTCTTCGGCTTCGGCGCCGAGTAGTAATAGAGATCCTGGTAGTCGATCCTGGGATAATTGACGCGGGCCCAGGTCGGCTCGGTCATGGTCAGCCAGCGGCGATACGCCTCCAGACGCCATTCCAGCATCCAGGCCGGCTCGTTCTTTTTCGCTGAAATGAAGCGGACGGTGTCTTCCGACAGCCCCCTGGGGGCCTTGTCGGATTCGATCAGCGTCTCAAACCCATATCGATACTGGTCGACGTCGATGCGCTTCACGCGCTCGACCGTCTCTTGTACGGCTGGCATTCCATCCTCCGCTCGCGGTTTCAAGGACCGCGGTGGAACAATTCCAAATCAGTGACGAACCATTTCAGCGAAACCCACTTAGAACGTTTCAAGCTGTGTTTCGTCGCACTCTAAGTAAGGCATCGGCGAGCTTTCGCCAAGCCTGAAGCGCCAAATCAATGTCTGCCTCCGAGGTAGACCAGCCCAGACTGAGCCGCACCGCTCCCTGGGCCAGTTCCTTGCCATAGCCCATGGCCTCGAGGACGTGGGAGGGTTGGACCTTGCCGGACGAGCAGGCGGAACCCGAGGATACCGCAATACCGCCGAGATCGAAGCCAATCACGGCCGTTTCGGCCCTCAGCCCGGGAACGGTGAACAGGGTGGTATTAGGCAGCCGCGGGACGTCCTCGGAGAACACAATCACGTCAGGAGTTTGCTTCAGGCCGGCTTCAAGGCGGTCCCTCAAGCTCCGTAGCCGGGCTGTATCGCCGTCTAAAGCCCCCATGGCGGCCCGCACGGCAGCGCCAAAGGCCGCAATACCCGCGACATTCTCGGTGCCGGCCCGGCGGCCAAGCTCCTGACCGCCGCCACGCAGCAGCGGCTCCAGCCCTTGCACGTCCTCGGCCAGAACCAGCGCACCGACGCCCTTCGGGCCGCCGATCTTGTGCGCAGAAAGCGTGACCAGATCGGCCTTCATCGATTTGATATCAAACGGTATTTTTGCCAACGCCTGGATTGCATCGACATGAAGCAGCCCGCCTGCTTCATGCACGATGTCAGCGACTTCGCCCACCGGTTGAAGCGCGCCGGTCTCGTTATTGGCCAGCATGACCGAAACAAGCGCCCGCGGCCCAACGGCGAGAAGCCCCCGCAGATGGTCGATGTCGATCAGGCCGGATCGGGTGACCTGGATAGTCTCGATCGCCTCCGGCGTGAAACGTCCCCCCGATAACACCGACGTATGCTCGATGGCCGAGACCAACAGCCGACGGACCGGTTCGCCCGCGCCCTTGCGTAGCCCCGGCGTCAGCGCCAGCGCATTCGCTTCCGTGCCGCTCGACGTAAACACCACGTCCTGCGGACGCGCGCCGACAGCCGCCGAGATGGCGGCACGGGCGTCCTCGATCAGCCGGCGTGCCTGACGGCCTTCGGCATGGACCGAGGACGGATTGCCGGCCACTTCCCAAGCAGCCGCCATCGCCTGCCTGGCCTCGGGGCGAAGCGGCGTCGTCGCATTCCAGTCGAGATAGACCCGGTCGGGCATGTCCGTACAATATTACCTATATCGGCCAGCAGCTCCCGCAAGGCTCGGCCTCGCCGCCGGCGCGAGTTGCCTTATGGCAACTGGGGATCGCGGCGTCTCTTGCAATCGCAGCCTAACGCTTTGAACAGCCTTCCAGATGTTCAAGATGCTTGCTTTTTGCCCCTCGCCTCATGCTAGAACGCCGCCACCAGTTTCACGGGAGCGCCGTTTGCGCACCACCCAACGACGCCTGATCGCATTTCTTCTCTGCCGGATCACGGCCGTTGCCAAGGACCACTTCCAAGGATCATGAATGCCTGAAGTTATTTTCACCGGCCCCGCGGGCCGCCTCGAAGGCCGTTACCATCCGGCCAAGCAGAAGAACGCGCCGATCGCGATGATCCTGCATCCGCATCCGCAGTTTCACGGCACGATGAACCACCAGATCGTCTACCAGTGCTACTACGCATTTGCGCATCGCGGCTTCTCGGTGCTGCGCTTCAATTTTCGCGGCGTCGGCCGCAGCCAAGGCTCATTCGATCACGGCACCGGCGAATTGTCGGATGCGGCTTCCGCGCTGGACTGGGCGCAGACCATCAATCCCGAAGCGCGCGCCTGCTGGGTCGCCGGCTTCTCGTTCGGCGCCTGGATCGGCATGCAGCTCTTGATGCGCCGGCCCGAGGTCGAGGGCTTCATCTCGATCGCGCCGCCCGCCAATCTCTATGACTTCTCCTTCCTCGCGCCCTGCCCGTCCTCGGGCCTGATCGTGCATGGCGAAAAGGACGCGGTGGTGCCGCCGAAGGACGTCAACACGCTGGTCGAGAAGCTGAAGACGCAAAAAGGCATCGTGATCGACCAGCAGATCATCCCGGGCGCCAACCATTTCTTCGACGGCAAGCTGGAGCCGCTGATGGAGACGGTGACCGGCTATCTCGACATGCGGCTCGCCAACGTCCGCTGACGTGACCGTGTTGTTTCGTAGCCCCGATGGAGCGCAGCGAAATCCGGTCTACGGCGACATCTGCGTCTCACGCCGCCAGTTTCAGCATGTGCGCGTTATGGCGCACCAGGAACGCGTGCAACAGTTGCGGATAGTCAGGCCCGACTGCCGTGCGCACGCTCGGCCGCTGCGCCAGCGCCTCGCGCCACGCGCGGACCTTGGGCGTATCGGCAAAGACCGAAAGATCGGTCAGTTGATCGAACACATCGAAATAGCGGAAGATCGGTGCGAACACAGCGTCCACCAGGCTGAAATCTTTGCCCGCAAAGAACGGGCCCGGTCCCAGCGCTTCCTCGACACGCGCGAACTTCGCGGCAACCGCTTGCCGCTTGCTTTCGAAGATCGCGGAATCGCCTGTCGTCTCCAGTCCCCATAGCTCGCTCAGAATCGTCGAGCCGAATTCCATCCACGCGCGGTGCTGCGCCCGCTTGAGCGCGTCCTGCGGATGCAGTTTCGCGCCTCCTTGCGTCTCCTCGATATATTCGCAGATGACATTGCTCTCGAACAGTGCGGCTTCGCCGTCCTCTGTTTCGACAAGCAGCACCGGCACTTTGCCGAGCGGCGAAATTTTCACGAACCAGTCCGGCTTGTTGGCGAGATCAATGTCGACCCGCTCGAACGGAATGCCCTTCTCGCTGAGCGCGATCACGGCACGCTGCACATACGGACAAAGCTTGTGGCTGATCAGCGTGAGTTTTGGCGCCATGACGGACCTCCAGGTGAGGCCAGCAGGCCTCGCTACATGCATCTGCATCCAAATTAGATGCGTATGCATGTAGCCGTCAAGGTCAATGCAATTGCATCAACATATCTTGAACCCAGATCAGGGCCGCGCGATGATGCCGCCGGTCATCGGGAATGGTACCCCCGTGGTGGCGGGGTAGCTCAGCGGCAGGCCTTTCAGGCCGCGCGCGGCCAGGAATCCGAAGGCCTGCGCCTCGATCGCGTCGGACGCCCAGCCCAGCGTGTCCGCTGCCCGGACGGTCGCCGGCGCCAGGCACTCGCGCAGCATCCGCAGCATGGTCAGGTTGCGGGCGCCGCCACCGGCCACGATCCAGTTCTTGGGCTCCTTCGGCAGCAGCGGCATCACCCTGGCGATCGCGGCAACGGTAAAGGCGGTCAGCGTCGCCGCGCCATCCTCGGGGGGTATGTCGCCGAGCTTCAACCTCTCAAAATCGTTGCGATCGAGCGATTTCGGCGGCGGCAGTGAGAAGAACGGCATTTGCAGCGCGCGATTGATCCAGGCCGCATCAACCTTGCCCAGCGCGGCGGTGCGGCCCTCGTTATCGAAACGCTGGTTCAGCCAGCGGAACATGTAGTCGTCGAGCAGCGCGTTGCCCGGGCCGGTGTCGCACGCGATCAGCGTGTCGCCGTCGATATAGGTGATGTTGGCGACGCCGCCGATATTGACCACGACGGTCGGCCCCTCCCACTCCAGCGATTGGGCGAGCGCGCGGTGATAGACCGGCACAAAGGGCGCGCCCTGCCCGCCGGCGTCGACGTCGGCAGCGCGGAAATCGTACATGACCGGAACGTGGATGAGCCTGGCTAGCGCCGCTGCGTCGCCAATCTGGACCGTCAACTTTTTCTCAGGCCGGTGCAGCACGGTCTGGCCGTGAAAGCCGACGATGTCGATGTCGTCGAAGCGCATCCGGTGCTGTGCGGTAAAGGCGGCCACCGCCTCGGCATGAGCAGATGTGACGACCCGCTCGGCCTCGCGCAGGCAACCGGGCCGCGCCGCGCGATCCGACAGGTCGGCGGCCTCGTACAACGCCTGTCGCAGCAGGCCGCGCTCCACGTCGGTATAGGGCCGGTATCCGGACGGTCCCAGGGCGTTCACCCGGCGGCCGTCGGTCTCGATCAAAGCGACATCGACCCCGTCGAGCGAGGTGCCACTCATCAGACCAAGTGCCGTCAACATCATCGCAAATCGTGCCTTTGCAACGCCCTGCTCGATCCGTCCCGCCGACGACGATCAGCTTGTGCCAAACACGGACATCTTATAATGCCACAGCGGCCGGATTTGCGGCAGCCCGTTCCGCCACGGTTCCGCAAACAGTTACAATTACAGTGAAAATAGAATGATCAAAGCAGCCCGCCATGACCGCATTTAAATCAGATTTCCTGAACATTTTACAGGAGCGCGGCTTCATCCACCAATGCTCCGATTTCGAGGGCCTCGACGCGCTTGCCGCGAAGGGCCAGGCGACCGCCTATGTCGGCTACGACTGCACGGCGCCGTCGCTGCATATCGGCAATTACCTCACCATGATGATGCTGCACTGGCTGCAGCAGAGCGGCAACAAGCCGATCACCCTGATGGGCGGCGGCACCACCATGGTCGGCGACCCCTCCGGCAAGGATGAATCGCGTGCAATCCGCTCGATCGAGGAAATCGAGGCCAACAAGGCCTCGATCCGCGGCGTGTTCGCGAAGGTACTGCGCTACGGTTCGGGCCCGAGCGATGCCATCATGCTCGACAATGCCGAGTGGCTGACGAAACTGAACTACATCGAAATGCTGCGCGACGTCGGCCGGCATTTCTCCGTCAACCGCATGCTGACGATGGACTCGGTGCGGCTCCGTCTCGAGCGCGAGCAGGAGATGAGCTTCATCGAATTCAACTACATGGTCTGCCAGGCCTACGACTTCGTCGAGCTGGCACGGCGCACCGGCTGCCGGTTGCAGATGGGCGGCTCCGATCAGTGGGGCAACATCGTCAACGGGGTCGATCTCGGCCGCCGCATGGGCACGGCGCAATTGTTCGCGCTGACGACGCCGCTCCTGACGACCGCGTCGGGCGCCAAGATGGGCAAGACCGCGCAGGGCGCGGTGTGGCTCAATGCCGACCAGTTCTCGCCTTACGATTTCTGGCAATACTGGCGCAACGTCGAGGACGCCGACGTCGTCAAGTTTCTAAAGCTGTTCACGATCCTGCCGATGAGCGAGATCGCAAAGCTGGCGGCATTGCAGGGCGGCGAGATCAACGAAGCCAAGAAGGTGCTGGCGACGGAAGCGACCGCGCTGTTGCACGGTCGCGACGCCGCCAACACGGCCGCCGAAACCGCCCGGCAGACTTTTGAGCAAGGCGAGATCGCTGAAAGCCTGCCGACGGTGGAAATTTCCTCCGGCGAGCTCGAAGCCGGCGCCGGCGTGCTGGGACTGTTCGTGAAAGCGGGTCTCGTCGCATCGAACGGCGAGGCACGGCGCCAGATCAAGGGCGGCGGCTTGCGCGTCAACGATTCCGCCGTCACCGATGAGAAGATGGTTCTGACGCCGTCCAACCTCACGCCGGAAGGCGTCATCAAACTTTCCATGGGGAAGAAAAAGCACGTCCTGCTCAGGCCGGCTTGAGCCTGCCTGCATAGCCGTATTCGTTTTTGAGGCTTGCGGGGGTGGACGGAAACGCGCTCCCTGCGTCCGATGGATAACAAGACGCCAGAGGGAGATGCGTTAGCCAGGTCGCTCAAGCCGGAGCGGGTTGCGCTCAACGTGCTGGCGCTCTGCTTTACGCTAGCGCTTATCGGCCGCGGCCTCGGCGAGAGCTTTACGGTTTTCCTGAAACCGATCTCGGAGAATTTCGGTTGGGACCGCGCGGAGGTGGTCTCGGTCTATTCGCTGACCTGGCTGGCGGGCGGACTGATGGCGCCGGTGGTCGGCCGGCTGTTCGACCGCTACGGCCCCCGCACCGTCTATTCGGTGGGATTGCTGCTGCTCGGCGGCGCGTTCCTGGTAGCCTCGCAGGCGCAAGCGCTGTGGCAATTCCAGTTCAGCGTTGGGCTCGCCGTCGGGATCGGCATCGCCTTCATCGGCAACGTGCCGAATTCGATCCTGCTCGGCCGCTGGTTCGGCCCGCGCCTGCCGACGGCGATGGCGATCGTCTATTCCGCGACCGGCGCCGGTGTGCTCGTGCTATTGCCGGCGTCGCAGCTTCTGATCGATCATTTCGGCTGGCGCGGCGCCTACCAGATCTTCGGCATCGTTGCGCTGTGCCTGTTGTTGCCGTTGCTGCTGCTGCCGTGGCGCCTGTTTTCGACGGGCTCGCCGCACATCGCGGGGAAGGCCGATCCCGATTTCATCGACGGCGGCTGGACGCTTGCGAGCGCGATGCGCCACCACGCGTTCTGGGCGCTGTTTTCGACGTTCTTCTTCACGGCAGTCGGCATGTACGCGATCTCGGCGCAGATCGTCGCTTATCTGATCGACGCCGGCTTCCCGCCGCTGCAGGCGGCGACCGCCTGGGGCTTTTCCGGAATCGTGCTGCTGTTCGGCATGCTGGGCGTGACGCAACTCGATGCGATGATCGGACGAAGGCCGTCGGTGCTGCTGAGCTACGCCATCTCGATCGTCGGCATCATCCTGCTGTGGCTGCTGCAGTTCTATCCGAACGTCTGGCTGCTGGGCGCCTTCGTCGTGACCTTCGGCAGCATGATCGGTTCGCGCGGCCCGCTGATCACGGCGACCGCGATGAAGATCTTTCGCGGCGAGCGCGTCGGCACCATCTTCGGCACGGTCGCCATCGGCAGCGGCCTTGGCTCAGGGCTCGGCGCCTGGGCCGGCGGCCTGATCCACGACTGGACCCACAGCTACGATCCCGTGATCGCGTTTGCGCTGGTCGCGGTGGTGCTGGGAATGATTCCGTTTTTGGTCGTGCCCGCACTGCGACGCTAGGACGCGCCTGTTCGAAATACAACGAACAAGCGTACAGCAATTCTAAATCAGTGCCGTTGCTTCCGAACCTTCGATTTCCTAGTCAGACATCAACTGGGTGATTTGGGGGCGTTGGTGAGCTTCAAGAACAATAAGAGCCGCGTGCTTGTTGGCGCGGCCATGAGCGCTGTTGCGTTATGCGTGACCGGTATGGGAGCTACTCAAAGCAGAGCGCAGAGCACAGCGCCGCAGGTGTTGCCTCCGGTGTCCGTCGATGCACCTGGACAGAGAGCGCGTGTGACGAGCGCTACGCGGCCTCGTGGCGCGGCTCAGCGTTCTGCGCGCGTTGCGCCGCGGCAGCCGAGCGAGCGTCCCGTGTCGGCAAGCGTGACAGCCACGACGATGGGGACAACCCATACGATCGGAACTCCCGCGCCGTCTTATGCCGGCGGTCAGCTGGCGCAGGGCGGAACGCTCGGCCTGCTTGGAAACCGGAGCGTGATGAATGTCCCGTTCAGCACGACGAACTATACGTCGCAACTGATGCAGGATCAGCAGGCGCGAACGGCAGCGGATACGCTGATCAACAATGCTTCGGTCCGGCCCAGCACCGGACAGAACGGATTCGACGACACGCTCCAGATCCGCGGCTTCCCTGTGCCCGCAAGCGACATCGGCCTGAACGGCCTCTACGGGCTTGTTTCGTCCAACCGTGTTCCCACCTATTTCGTCGAGCGGATCGAACTGCTGCTGGGCCCGGGCGCGCTGATCAACGGCATCGCCCCCGGCGGCAGCGTCGGCGGCGGCGTCAACATCGTCACCAAACGAGCCGGCGAGATACCCTTCACGCGTGTAACTCCGTTCTTCATGAGCGCCGGGAGCTATGGCCTTCATCTGGAAAACAGCGGCCGCTATGGCGAAAACAAGGAGTGGGGAATTCGCTTCAACGGCGTGGGGCGCAACGGCGAAGCTTCGATCGACGACGGCAACTCGCGGATCGGTCTCGGCGCGCTCGGGGTTGACTATCGCGGCGAGCGATTCCGCTGGACGCTCGATGCCATCTCACAGAACGAGGACACCAAAAACTTTCGTCCGCAGATGGGCATCCAGACCACCGTGCCCTTCATTCCTGTTGTACCCGACGCGCGGAGCAACTGGTACCCCGGAACACTGCTGAAGCAGCGGGACAACACCATCGCGACGGCAGCCGAATACGACATTTCCGAAGCGCTGACGGCCTATGCCGGGATCGGCTATCGCGAGGGCGAGAACTACCAGACGTTCCCGGATTCCCGTGTCCTTCCGCAATTTCCGCCCGGTGGTATGGACGCTCTCGGCAATTTCAGGCTCATCAACGCCTACTACGACTCCTACACCAAGACGACGAGCGGCAACGCGGGCATCCGGTCGCGCTTCCAGGTCGGACCCGTCGGACATGCGGTCAATTTCGCGTTCAGCGGCTATTTCCAGGAGAACGGCAGCGCATACGTTGCCAACACGGCGGCCCAGTCGGTGCCATCGAATATCTACAACCCGTCTCCGCTTCCGGTCGTTACCGGCGCGCGCCTGCCGCCGCGAAAGGCTAACGAGGTGATGTTCCGGAGCATCGCGATCGCCGACACGATGTCGTTCCTGAACGAGACTGTCCTCTTCACGGTCGGTGCTCGTCATCAGAGGGTGGAGCAGGATGTTTTCAACACGACCACGGGTGTGCAGTCGAGCAGCTACGGTGCTGAGGCTGTGTCGCCGCTTGCGGGCATAGTCGTCAAGCCGTTGCAGAACGTCTCGCTGTACGCAAACTATGCCGAGGGACTGAGCCAGGGCATCATCGTCCCAAACACCTTTGCGAACCGGGGCGAAATACTCGCCCCCTTCAAGTCGAAGCAGCAGGAAGCCGGCATCAAGGTGGATTGGGGCACGATCACGACGACCGCCGCTGTGTTCCAGATCGCGCGTCCTCTCCTGGTCACGTCGCCGGCCAACATCCGGGGCTATGACGGCGAACAGCAGAACCGCGGCCTGGAACTGAACGCCTATGGCCTGCTGCTTCCGGGTCTGCGCGGCATGGTCAGCGCCACCTTCCTGCGTCCGGAGATAACCAAAACATCCACTCTCGCTGAAATCGGCAAGGACGCCGCCGGCGTGCCGGACAAGACGTTCTCCGCCAGTCTCGACTGGGACACGCCGTGGGTATCGGGCCTCTCTCTCAATGGCCGCGTGATCTATACATCGGGCTCGTATCTCACGAACGCCAACAATCCCTGGCAGAAATTCTCTGACTGGACCCGGTTCGACATCGGCGCGCGTTACGCGACTATTTTCAACGGGCGTCCCGTCACGATACGCGCCAATATCGAGAATGTTTTCGACAATCGATACTGGCTCACGACCGGTTCATTCGTGACCGTTGGATCGCCTCGGACTTACATCATCTCTGCGGCATTCGATCTCTAGACAGGAGGGTTGTCACGCAAACGCGATTGACTTTCCAACGCCTAGAAGCGTTGGAGCATTGCAGAACCGCCGGGGCGCGTACGCTCCGGCGCTTTCTGCGTCTGCTGAACATGATCATACCCAACTACCCGCTCGTAACACTGCCAAGGTGCCACTAATGACAAAACGCTTCATCGCCCTGATTGCCTTGCTTGGGGCAGTAACGCCTGTGCAGGCGCACCAGATCTGGATTGAGCAATCCGAAGGGCAGAATGCTGTCGTTCGCTTTGGCGAATTCGGCGAGAATCTTCGTGAAGCGTCGCCGGGCTTGCTCGACAAGTTCGCAAAGGTCACCGGTACGCTCGTCTCCGCCAAGGGCGAGCAAAAGTCTGACGCCACCAAGACCGCCAACGGCTTTACGCTGCCGTTCTCCGCGGCCTCCGGCGACGGCATCTTGGCGGAGGATGCGAACTACCCGCTCTATGTCTGGAAGCAGCAAGGCAAGGACGTCACCAACTGGTTCTATCCCGCGGCCCGTTACATCACGAGCTTTACCGCGCAGCAGCCCAAGCTCGTGCTCGATCTCGTCCCGACCGGCGAGGACGGCCAATTCAAGCTCTTCTTCAAGGATCAGCCCAAAGCCAAGACCAAAGTGACGCTGGTGACCGAGTCGGGTTGGTCCAAGGATGCTCACACCGATGAGCAGGGCCTTGTGAAGTTCGATATGCCCTGGAAGGGCACCTACGTGGTTGAAGTCAGCTTCAACGACCGCAGCGCGGGTGAGCGCGCAGGGGCCGGCGGCGCCGAGAAATATGATGCCGTGAGCTATGCCACCACGGTGACCTTCGTGAACGCCAAGGGCCTGACAGCCATTCCTGCGGGCCCGCCCGCAACGCCGGGCAAATGAGTTTTATGATACATCGGGTCCGCTCCACGGGCCCGCTGATCTCGCGCATCGTGGCTGCGCTGTTCGGCGGCTATGCCTTGGCCGCACTTTTCAGCGTTGCCGTGCTCGCCCTACCCTTGAGCAAGCCGCAGGCCGTGCTCACCGGCATGCTGGCGAGCTTCGCCATCTACGCCGGTGCCGTGATCTGGGTCTTTGCCGTGCGCAGCGCGCTGAAGGCCTGGGCGGGATTGCTCATCGTGGCCGTGCCGCTGTTGCCGCTGGCCTGGTCCGTTTCCTGACGAAGGGCCTGCGCGTGAATACGGACAACGATGCGCGAGTTGCGGGCCCCGGCATCCGGCAAAGCATGTCCAGCCTGCACACATGGGCCGGCCTTCTGCTCGGCTGGGTGCTCTATGCCATGTTCCTCACCGGCACCGTGTCGTATTTCAAGGATGAACTCTCGCAATGGATGCGGCCGGAGTTGCCGCGCCTGTCTCAAATTCCCGATCAGGCCGTGGTGGCACAACGGCTCGCGGATGAGATTGGCAACATAGAGCCCGGAACATCGCAGTGGAGCATCCGCCTGCCCGACGCGCGCAACAACAGTGTCTATGCGTTCTGGCGCACAACTCCTCGCAACCCGGGCCAGCGCGGCTTCGGTGAAGGCAACTTCGATCCCGCGACCGGCCAGCGCGTCACCTCGCGCGACACGCTGGGCGGCGAGTTCTTCTACCGTTTCCACTTCCAGTTCCATTACATGCCGGTGGTCTGGGGCAGATGGCTGGCGGGCGCAGCCGCGATGTTCATGCTCGTGGCCATTGTCAGCGGCGTCATCACCCACAAGAAGATCTTCGTCGATTTCTTCACCTTCCGCTGGGGGAAGCGACAGCGCTCGTGGCTGGACGCGCACAACTCCCTGTCGGTGTTTGGTCTACCGTTTCATTTCATGATCACCTACACCGGACTGGTGACGCTGATGGCGCTGTACATGCCATGGGGCGAACAAGCAGCTTTCAAGACGCCGGCAGAGCGCCAGCAACTTTCGGCCGAGCTCAGCGCCTTCATCCAGCCGGGCAAACCCAGCGGGCAGAAAACGGCGCTGGCATCGGTGGCGGACATGGTGCGGCAGGCCCAGGAACGTTGGGGCCGCGACAGTATAGGGCGCGTAACGGCCGTTCATCCCGGAGATGCGGCAGCGCGTGTGTCGGTGGCGCGAGGAGAAGCGGGCCGCGTCTCCATGAGTCCGCAATACATGGAGTTCGAAGGGGCCACCGGCAAACTGCTGACGGTCCGTGAGTCGGTGGGGGCTGCGGCCGAAACCCGGGGCGTACTTTACGCACTCCACCTCGGGCGCTTCAGCGACACCGAAATGCGATGGCTGTACTTTCTCGTCAGCTTCATGGGTACGGCCATGGTGGGTACGGGCCTGGTTATGTGGACCGTAAAGCGGCGACAGAAGCTGCCTGACCCGGGTTGTCCCTATTTCGGCTTCCGCCTTGTAGAGCGACTGAACATCGCCAGCATCGCCGGCCTGTCGATCGCAATGACTGCATTCTTGTGGGCCAACCGCCTGTTGCCGCACCCGTTGGAGAGCCGCGCTGACTGGGAGGTTCACGCGTTCTTTATCGTCTGGGGCCTGACGCTGCTGCATGCCCTGGTACGTCCAGCCAGGTCAGCCTGGGTCGAGCAATTATGGGCGGCATCAGCGCTGCTGTTTCTGTTGCCGCTTCTCAACGCATTCACGACGCAACGTCCGCTGTGGCATAGCCTGGTCGAAGGCGACCGGGTCTTCGCCGGTATCGATATGATGTGCTGGGCGCTGGCTTTGCTTCATGCCGTTTTGGCAATACGCACAGCCCGGCAGGGGGCGATTTCCCAGTCCAGGCTCAAGCCAAAACGGCAGGCTCCGGTCGCCACCTCCCGCGAGGCAGCAGGATGAATCACCTGCTGCCCTTCGCGCTCAGCCTGGCAGGCTTTACTGCGTTGGCATTTGCCGTGCGCCGCCAACAGCGCGATATCATCGGCAGACCGCTGCGGCCGACCACGACCTAC
Organism: Bradyrhizobium algeriense; assembly: GCF_003062295.1. GTDB lineage: Bacteria > Pseudomonadota > Alphaproteobacteria > Rhizobiales > Xanthobacteraceae > Bradyrhizobium > Bradyrhizobium algeriense. The sequence goes on from NZ_PYCN01000023.1 coordinate 30,173, forward strand.
GTCCTTCGCGTTGCCGGCACTTGCGCTCTACTGTTTGCGCTCGGCATTCTTGTCGCCGAGAAGGGCTGGAGCATCGGCCTCGTGATATTCAGCGGTCACACCAGCATTGCTGCCGGTATCGTGCTTTGTGCGCTTATCGGGCAAGCGAGGATGGTGCGTTAAGCGTCCATATCTGGAGCAGAATGAGATTGGGGTGGGCCGTGACGGACCATCTCCTGCCCTGGACGAAAGCGGCCAAAGTGCTGCGAGCCGGGGCTTATTCTACTTTGCATGGGGTTGTTTTCGCGATTTTGTGTCTGGGCCCCGCGGTGTGCCGCCTAAGAGCATCTGCACTGCGGCCGGGACACGAAATCGTTAATGCTTCGCGCTGACGGCGTACCGATTCGACTCCAACCCGATCCGCCTTAATTATTCGGCGGCAATTCGATCGGGTTGTTCTGCTTGCCGGTGTTGAACTCCATGATCTTTCGCGTCACGCCCGGAAAGATCGCCGAAATCGGATTGACGCGCAGGACGGGCTGGCCCGGCGTACCGACGACCTCATAGGTCACGCCGATCAGGCCTTCATTGTTGCCGTTGCCGAGGAACAGGCCGAGCACCGGAATCTGGCCGAACATGTTGTTCAGCCCGTACATCGGAACGAAGGTGCCGCTCATCCGAACCTGGTTGACGACGGTATCGATGCTGCCTTCGATGGTCGCCCCGACCATCGGTCCTTTCACGACACCATCGCGGATCGCGAGCTGTCCATTCTGCCGGGTGAACTCGGCTCGCAACGCCGTAAAGGACACGCCGCTCTGCGTGCCGGTTGAGCCGCCAGCAGCCACACGGTCGAGCGAAGCCTCGCCCTTGATGGAGAAGTTGCGGACGTTGATCAGGCCTTCCTTGGCGCTGGGTTCGACGGTCGGAGGCTCCAACGCGAGTTCGAGCTGGCCGCCAATAATCTTGGAGTACATGTCGGTGAACCGGAAGAAGGCACCCGCATCACCGGTCTGCAGGATGATGATGTCCCGGCCCTGCCCCTGCGCGCGGCCGCGCAAATCCGCGGTCACCGGCGTATCGCGCCCGACCTTGCCGGACAGCGTGAAGTTTTTCACGATGCCGTTGCGGCGGGAGAACTTACTATCGACGCTGCGCAACGCCTCGCCGTTGAATCCCGCCACCGCGCCGAGCTTGAGGTCGATGTCGAGGTCGATATTCCTGGACTTGTTCTTGGGATCGGTCTCCTTGCCTGTTATCGCCGACTTGAGGAAGCCGCGGCCGTCGAACACGTCGCCGCGCATCATGACCTTCACGATACCGTCGGCACCGCGTTCGGCTTTCAGCGAGGTCTTGTCGCCGTCCGACGGCGCGTAGGTCGGGAAGTTCGCATTCAACAGGTCGCCATTCTGGTCGACTTCCAGCGATCCCTTGATCGAAACGCCGCCGCCTTCGACCACGATGTCCTGGAACAGTGTCGATTGTTCCTTCTTCACCACGATGAACGTCGCCTTGCCCGACTTGCCGGGCACCTTGACCCAGCCCGGCAGGATGTTGTCGAGACGTAGCGAGGTCAGATCGGCCTCGATGCCGACGCGGCTGTCGTTCTCGCCGATCTTGCCGATCACCTTGATCGGAATGGAGCCGCTGACGGCGGACCCGAGATCGATCCCGAGGCGTTGGCGGCTGGCGTCATCGAGCGTCGCCTGCAGCCTGATGTCGGCGTCGCCCTCGTTCTGCTTGCGATAGTCAAGCGAGGCTGGCTGACCGTTGATCTTGACGTCGCCCTTGACCTGGTAGCCGGCGTTGTTGGCGACCAGCTTCAGCGTATTGGATTCCAGTTTCTGGTTCATCACGAGCTTGTCGGCGGCAAACCCGGAGAGATCGGCCGTGACGGCGTAGGTGGTGTCGGCCTTGGTCAGCGAGCCCTTGACCGGCATGCCCATCGTGATGGAGGCGGTAATGTTGCCCTTGCTGGAGTTAGGATCGATCAAGGTGCCGGAGACGTCGCTGAGACGGTCTGAGGCGAGAATCTCTGCGGCGGCCGGCACCGGAGCATCGACCCTGAACTTCACCCGCGAGGGTGACGGCTTCGGCGCCATGTCCGGCACCTCGAAGATGAAATCCGAAATGTTGATCTTGCGTCCGGCCGGCGTGTCGGCGACGCCCTGCCCGATCGTCACCGTCGCGGTGCGGCCGGTGACCCGCGCCTTCAAATCGGCATCGCGAACCGAGGGCATTTCATCCACCGGGCGCACCGTGACGCCGGAGGCCACGATGTTGACGGCGAGGCCATCATCCGGAATCGGCGGCCCCCTGCGCGACAAGTTACGCACCGGCGAATTGACGCCGACCTCGATACGCTGAAGCGTACCCTTCTCGATCCGCTCGATCACCCATTCGCGCACCTCAGGCACGATCAGGATCGGCCACATCCGTTTCAGCGCCGATGCCGACATCGGCGTGCCCGCAAAACCAAGCTGCAGACGCGCCTCGTTCGCATAGTCGATGCTGCCGGTGCCAGCGATGCCGATCTCGCCATTGCTGATATCGGCCTGCGTGAGCAGCACGCGCTTGCGGTCGGTGTCGAACTTCAGCCCGATCGCGATGCGGTTGAAGATCAGCGGCGGTTCATTGTCGGTGCCGGCGAGCAGGATCGTGCCACCGCTGAGACCCGCCTGCCATTCGGTGGTGGCGCCGTTCGGCGGTTCGAGATGGCCCAGCAACGTAATCCGGTTCGCGCCGGAAACGACCTTGAAGGGCGCGACCAGCACCCGCCGTCCGGAATCCCATTCGACGCTCATCTCCGCCGAATCGATCGGCATCGGATAATCGGGCGTATCGCTGTCGATCAGGTTCCCGGCCCCGGCGATGACCTTGCCGCGCAAATAGGTCGGCACGCCATCGCGCCCCAGTTCACCCTTCAGCTCACCAGACAGCGGCAATTCCGCGCTGTAGGTGAGATCCTTGACCCGCATCGCCAGCAGGATGTTGGCGGCCGGCACCTTGTCGGCGCGAAGATCGACCGACCGCACGCCGTTCTGCGGCGGCCCGACCACGACCTTGAGCGACCACGGGCGTGCGCCCTCCTCGCCAAGGCTCACCGCGACCCCGCCGCCGCTCGGCCGGCGCATGCTGAGGCTGATATTGTCGAACGTCCATTTGTTGCCGCGCTGCTGGTCGTCGACGACGAGATTGCCGTTCTTGAGGCCGATCTCGTTCAGGTTCTGACCGTCGAGGCCGCTAAGGCTGAGGCTGTCGAGCCAATCGAGGCTGGCCAGCAATCCGTTCTGCGTCGTGTCGGGCACCGTCGCCGTCACGCCCTGGGCGGGCGCAGGCGCTGGACGGGGGAATGTCGGCGCCATGCCCGCATCGCGCTTGGAGGCAACGCCGGTCGCCAGCGGTTTGGCGGTGTCGCCGGCAGACACCGTCACCTGGCCGTCCGGCGTGATTCGCACCGCAAGTTCGGCATCGACCAGATTGAGGCTTTCGGCACGCAGCCGCCCCATCAGAAGCGCCGTGCCTGACAGTTTCACCTCGGCCTTCGGCGCGGTGGCGACGACGACCTGGTCACGGTCGCGAACCACGATGTCGCGGATTCGCACCGCGATTCGAATCCGTCCGGCCCGCTCGATCTGCGTACCGCCGACTTCGACCGTATTGCCATGGCCGATATTTTCCTCGATCGCGGCCGCCAGCCAAGGCGTTGCCATATCGAGATTGATGGGCCCGGCGCCGAGCCGCCACCACAGACCGCCGAAGCAACTGGTGAAGATTACCGCCAGCACGGCAACCACGATCGCCAGGCGCTTGACCCAGCGTTCGCCGGTCAGCCGGAGCTGCAGCGCTGCAAATTTGTCGCCCAGCCGGCCGGAACTGGGGCGGGCGAGCAGCCGCTTTGCCCGATGGCGCGCCGCCTCGTCAGGCTCTTGATCCCAGCCGCCCGCATCATCCCACTGAGAGTTGTGGGCCTCGGCACGCGGATTCGACCCCTTGGGCGAAGTGTTCCTAGCCATTGCCTCTCGGTGTCGGCGCTGAGGTTGATCGCCGCCAACGGCGCGCTCTTCGATCGTTATCGAGCGCTCCTGTGCCGGCATCGCTGCCAATCCTCGATTAATACTGTTACTCGTGGTCGGGCCCAAGGATTGATTGGGCGGTCCCATCGACGAGCGGACGGGGGTAGCGTCGAATTCCTTGTAACCATACTCCCGGGTCATCAAACTTGCCCAGCGGCCGGAGCGAATCCGACGGTCAGAGGCAAGACCCGCAATACCCTAATGGTTGATCTGCGGAAAGCGACGAAAGGAAGGCGTATGTCCAAGAAAACGCGCAAGAAATCCTCCAAGCCAGCCCCCAAAAGCCGCAAGACGCCCGCCCCAAAACCAGTCGCGGCCAAACCCGCTCGCAAAGCCGCTAGCCGCAGCGACACGACATCGGCCAAAAAGCCTGCCGCCAAGGTCGCCAGCAAGGCAGCCAAATCCGCCGCCAAGGCAACCGTCAGAAAGCCGGACAAGATGGCCAAAACCGCCAAAGCCGCTCCTGCCGAAGCGTCGCACAAGCCGCCATCGAAACCGTTAAAATCCAATCTATCGGCTCCGCCCAAACCGGATCTGGGAACCGAACTGGTCGAGGGCGCGATGGCTCCCTCCTTCAGCCTGCCCCGCGATGGCGGCAGTAGCGTCTCGCTGGCCGACTATGCAGGCAAGAAACTGGTGCTGTTCTTCTATCCCCGCGCCGACACCCCCGGCTGCACCCGTGAAGCGATCGACTTCACCCGGCTCGAGAGCGCGTTTGCCGACGAGGGAGCCGCGGTACTCGGCATCTCGGCCGACACCGTAAAGGCCCAGGAATCCTTCCGCAGCAAGCACCAGCTTTCGGTTCCTCTGATCTCGGATGAGCAGCATGAGATGCTGGAGGCCTATGGCGCCTGGGGCGAAAAATCGATGTACGGCAGGAGCTTCATGGGAATCATTCGAACGACGGTTCTGATCGGGGCCGATGGTCGGGTCGCCAAAATCTGGCGCCATGTGCGGGTCGACGGCCATGCCGACGACGTGCTGGCCGCCGTCCGCGCCATCTGATTTGACAGGTTCCATTTCCCAAAAATTAACCATGAAAGGGTCAAATCGGCACGCAAATTGAGCCGTACGGAACTCATCTCCGACCGGCGCGGGAGTGCCGATGTCGTACCGTTCCGGTCATCATTATTCCGATCACCACCATCCCCACGATCACGGCCGGACGCCGCCCCGCCGTCCCGCCAACTATGCGGCAAAGGCGGCCGCGATCGACGGTGACGGCTACACCATCGTGCATGCCGGCAAGCAGGTCCGGCTCGGCCCTGTCGTGTTCTGGATCGTTGTCGGCACGATCGTGTTGCTCGGCATGTGGTCGGCGGCGACCGCCACCTATTTCGCGTTTCGCGACGACGTCCTGACCCGGCTGATCGCCCGTCAGGCCGAGATGCAATACGCCTATGAAGACCGCATCGCGGAGCTGCGCGCCAAGGTCGACCGCACCACCAGCCGCCAGTTGCTCGATCAGGAGCAGTTCGACCAGAAGCTCGACCAGATCATGCGCCGCCAGACCGCGCTGGAATCGCGCGCCACCGCCCTCGGCGCGATCCCGGATGCCGCGGCCACCGGTTCGATCAGGCCTCCGGCGCGCGGCGCGGCTATGGAGACGCCGGCTTCCGGCACCCTGAAACCCTCCCCGATCAGCGACACCGTGATCTTCGTGGCGCCACCGGATCGCGAAGCGCGGCTGGAATCGCGCGCGCCCATCGCCGTCAAGCCGCAACCAAATCAGTTTGCCAAGGTTCAGGGCTTCGACAACGTGCTGGTCCGCCTGCAGACCTCGCTCGATTCCGTCGAGCGGCGCCAGATGGCGGCGCTGACCGCGGTCGAGGACAGCATGGAATCGCGTGTCCGCCGGATGCGCGGCGTGTTCAACGATCTCGGCCTCGACATGGCGCAGCTCGAAGCGGCGACGCCGCGCTCGGCCATTGGCGGCCCGTTCGTACCGGTAAAGCTTTCGGCCGATGCCGGCGCATTCGAGCGCCAGCTCAACCGGATCAACATCACCCGCTCGCAGATGCAGCGTCTCAACGCGACCCTGGCGCTGGTGCCCTACCGCAAGCCTGTTGTTGGCGAGGTCGAATTCACCTCGGGCTTCGGTGTCCGAAGCGATCCCTTCCTCGGCCGCCCCGCCATGCACACCGGCCTCGACTTCCGCGCCGCCACCGGCGATCCCGTCCGCGCCACCGCGAACGGCAAGGTGCTGTCATCGGGATGGATGGGCGGCTATGGCCGCATGGTGGAGATCGACCACGGCAACGGGTTGTCGACTCGTTATGGCCACCTGTCGGAAATTCACGTCAAGGTCGGCGACGTCGTCAGGATCGGACAGGTGATCGGCGCCGTCGGCTCCACCGGCCGCTCCACCGGCCCGCATTTGCACTACGAAACACGGATCGATGGCGACGCGGTCGACCCGCAGAAATTTCTGCGCGCGGGCGTGAGGCTCAGCGCGGGCTGAGAGCTCATCTCCGAAAGAAGCCGCGCCACGCTGAGACCAGCCGTCAGTGTCGCCCACCTCTGCCGAAGCCGCCGCCACCGTGACCGCCGCCGCCGGGACCGCCGCCGAAGCCACCAGGACCACCTCCCGGAGGACCAAAGCCGCCCGGTCCCGGGGGACCGCCGCCTGGGGGCTCGCCTGGACCGAAGCCGCCGTGGCCGCCGCGCCCGCTGGGCGCATCAGGGCGGCTGCCACCGGGGACATTGGATCCACCGCCACCACCGTGCCCTGGCGCTCCGCCGGGGGCCCGATCGGGCCCGGGCGGACCCTGCATCGAAGATCCCGGGAAATGACTTACCGACTGGACCGATTCAACGCGCAGGCCCTGCGCGCCATCGCGAACGGCATTTACCACCACGCGCATATCCTGGCCCGGCTCGAAGCGCGAGGTGTCGCGCGCCACATATCCTGAACCGAGCTGCAGATTCGGGCCGACGCGCCGCACATAGGCTTCAATCGACAAGCGCGTGGCGCCAGACAATTCAGAGAGATCATCGACTCTTGCGCGTGCGACCTGCATCGCGCCTTGCAGAATGCTTCCTTCGACCTGAACGCGTTGACCAACAAGCGCGGCATTGACGCCGCCGAGCCGCAAGCCACCGATCCGCAAGCCGTCACGATCGCGTTCCAACGGTCCTGTCACCCGCGTGGTGGCGTTGCAACGCTGCTCGACCAAGCTTGCGACGATCACGCCGTCGGTGCGCCGCAGTCCCGAGACCGCCACCTGCGTGCCGACGCGCCAGCTTTCACGACCCGTCGACACGACCTTCTGGCCGAGGACGGTCATCTCGCCGCCCTTGATACTTTCAATCGGCCCTATGACTTCGCTGACCGCGTCGATGCGCCTGGTGGTCAGCGTGCCGTTCGACTGGCGCTGCGCCACCACGCGCGCGATATGCCCGATCCGCAACGCCTTCACTGACGCAGCCTCGCCGTCGATCCGCACCGGCACGTCCGGTGCGTAGCCGATGCGCTCACCGTTGACGAAGATGCTGCCGAACCGCTGGATGACGCCGACAATGCCGGTGCCGCCGATCCCGTGATCATCGCCGCGCGAAATCCCGGTGCCACCGATGCCCTGGTCGTTGCCGCGCTTGGCCTGTGCCCATAGTGGGGACGTTCCGGCGAGCCAAAATCCCGCCAGGAGCAAGCGACGCGTGATGATTGGGGGCTTCGTCAACACTGACCGCCTTCACCTGCATCATCAGCCGCACCGTCCGGATCTTCGGAATAGATGTAGACGCCGAAATTCCACCGGCTGTTGCCGCCCTTGTCCTTGGCGAGCGCGCGGTTGGCTTCGCGGTTTGCGACCTTCAACGCCTCCATCGCAAGTTCGCGCGAGCGCGCCTCCAGCCGTTTCGCCAATTTCGGCGAGAGACCGTCGTAATGCACTGCGCGCTCGAGGAAGCGCGGCGCCGGCCCGGAAACGTTCTCCGCTGCCGCCGCGACGTGATCATGCAGGTTACGGCCGAGATAGTGCCATTTGCGATCGTCGTCGCCGCGCGGGACGAAGCCGGTCTCGATCAGCACGATCTCGTCGTCGCCATTGATGGTGACGAGCTTGCGGTCCAGCCATTCGTCGAGCACCGCGCGCGGGCGCACGTCCTTTGTGATCGACTCGACCAGTTGCTCGAACGACGGCGCATGGTCTTCTGCCGTGCGTGGCAGCGGCAGCGGCTCGCCTTTCGCATCGGTGAATTCTGGCGCGGCGAGCCAGCGCGCGATGATCGCGCTGGTGCGCGACAGCGTGGCCGGCGCTTCGTGGACCGGCGCGCCGGCGCCGCGCAGCCGTGCCACCTCCTTGCGGTGGATGCCGGTGAGCAGGCTGACGCGGCTGTCGGTCTGCTCTTTTCCCTCCAGCGCGAAGTCGTGCTCGGCGACGTTGACAAAGAGCTCGCGCAACAATTGCGCCAGTGCCGGAAATGTCATGCCGCTGCGGATGCACAGCCGGACCAGCGGCCGCAACAGCCGCGCCAGCGGCGCATGCAGCTTCGCCGCGGCGTTCGGCTGGTGCGAAGCCGGCTTCGAGATCAGGGATTTGGCATTCATGGCAAAATTGTACCGGCACGCCGCGTGGGACACAATCCCACTTTTTGATTGACGTGTGAAATCTTCCCACATATTAAAAACCGTCAACCATGGGGATCGACGCATGTCTGGCCGTTCGGTTCGAGTTTCCGCCTCCACCACCGGCGATGTCCTGACCGAGCGCGACAGGCGCGACGGCGGGTTAACCAACGGTGATAGGTCTATGTGCTTTGACTTGTGGCTGGCGGATGCGTGCAGGACGGCGGACGTCTCCTATGACGACTTCATCTTGACGATCGCTATCGGTGGTTACCCCTGCCTGCCGGGTAGCGCTCCCGGCTCTCGCCGCACCTTCGACGAAACCGATCTGCTCGCACTCTACGTCTATGGCCGGTTGCTTGCCTTCGGTCTCAACGTCCTGCGGGCTGGCGAATATGCAAGTCGCGTGCATGACGCGCTGAGAGCCAACGCGGACACGACATCCGTCGCTATCGTCGCCACGTCACACGGCGGCAAGCGTGTGGTGGTCGAGCTCGAATCACAGGCGCCAGCGCGATCCGAGAAGATCGAGTTCGACATCTCCGAGATTCAGAAATTCCTGAACAGGCGGATCGAACGCCTCCGCGAAGAGCAAACCCAAGATCAATGAGCCGTCTGATCCCAGTACACCACACCGCCCGGCGCCTGTCGGTGCTTCATATCTTCAAGGTCCACTATCCCGACCTGTTTGGCAGGACGCACTCGGTGCAATGGGACTGGCCGGCGTCGCGCTCCTACCCTCGCCGTTCCACAGTCACCTAACATGGAACCGGCGCGCGCCCCGCGTCGGTGAATTTTTTTGCCGCCATGTCGGCTCGCAGGGCGGCCAGGCGTCCTTGTGGCAGAGACGGAGCTAACCCAACTAAATCCTGCGATATACTCCGCTCAGTGATGGAGAAAATAACGTCATGTCCCAAGGCAATTCCCAAGGCAATACCGTTCGTTTGCACCGTGTCCTCGCCACCAAGCCGGAGAAGGTTTTTCGCGCCTTCCTCGATGCGGAGGCCATGGCCAAGTGGCTGCCGCCCTACGGCTTCACCTGCAAGGTCCACCATTTCGAGCCGAAGGTTGGCGGCACATTCAGGATGTCGTTCACGAATTTCACCACGAACTCGGGCCATTCGTTCGGCGGAGAATATCTGGAGATCGTGCCCAATGAGCGTATCCGCTACACCGATCGTTTCGACGATCCCAATTTGCCTGGCGTCATCGAGGTCACCGTGACCTTGAAAGCGGTTTCGGTCGGAACCGAAATCAACATCGAACAGACGAACGTGCCGACGGTGATTCCGGTCGAAGCCTGCTATCTCGGCTGGCAACAGTCGCTCGCCCAGCTCGCGTTGCTCGTGGAGCCGGATATTCCGGGATAGTGAGGGTCGAGGAGAGGCACCACGCTGCGGTGCCTTATCCCTCCAGAGCGGACACCGGTTCGCGTTAAGAAAAGGCGTCAAAAGAAGATTCTAGAGTCCGGTTCTGATTAACTCAGAACCGGAGTCTAATGCCCGACCTCCCCGGCGATGATGTCGCCGAACACTTCCCAGGCTTCGCCGTTGAACTTCATCAACTGCATCTGTTCGATCGGGAAGAAGTCGTTGGCGGCCGTGTTGATCTTGATCCCGGGCAGCAGCACCTCGCTGGTGAAGTCCTTCAGGCTCGCGGCTTGCTTCATCACGTTCTCGCGCGTGAGATTGTCGCCGCACTGCTTCAGCACCTGCACCATGGTCTGCGCCGTCGCATAGCCGTAGATATTGTTGGCGTTGGTCTTGTCTCCGTCAGGGAAATATTTGTCCATGAACGCAAGCCAGGTCTTGATCCCCGCATCGTCCTTCCACAATGGATCGGTCGGATCCTTCAGATAGGCCGTTGAAATGATGCCTTTCGAATTATCGAGGCCGGCCGGCTTGAGGACCGCCGCCACCGAGGTCGAGACATTGCCGATGAAATAGACCGGCTTCCAGCCGAGCTCGGCCACCTTCCGAATCGCCTGCGCCGCGCCCTTCGGCGCCGCCCAGGTCATCATGATGTCGGCGCCGGAATCCTTCAGCGCGACGATCTGCGAATCGATGGTGGGATCGGAGACCTCATAGGACTTGTCGGCGATGATCATGCCGACCTTGGCGCCAAGGCCATCGCGCAAGCCCTTCATCTGGTCCTTGCCGGCATCGTCATTCTGCCAGAGCGCCGCGATCTTGCCGTTCGGAAAGTTCTTCAGGATATAGGCGGCGTAGATCCGGCCTTCGCTCTGGTAATTCGGCTGCCAGCCCATGGTCCACGGAAAGTTCTGCGGATCGCCCCATTTGGTCGCACCGGTCGCGACGAAGAGCTGCGGGACCTTCTTGGCGTTCATGTATTTCTGGATTGCCGAATTGGACTGCGTGCCGAGCGGCTGGAAGATCAGCAGCACCTCGTCGCTTTCCACCAGCTTGCGCGCCTGCTCGACCGCCTTCGGCGGGCTGAAGGCGTCGTCATAGCTGACGAAATTGATCTTGCGGCCGTTGATGCCGCCCTCGGCGTTGACCTTGTTGAAATAGGCCGCCTGCGCCTTGCCGATCGTGCCATAGGCCGACGCCGGGCCGCTGTAGGGCATGATGTTGCCGATCTTGATTTCGGTATCGCTGGCGCCGGGATCGTATTTCTTCTGCGCGTGGGCTGTGGTGGCGACCGTTGCGGCGACGGCGAACACGGTCAGGGCAACAAGGTTCTGCATGCGAACCGGCATCGTTTTCTCCCCCTATTTTTTTCTGTCTTGTTGCGGGCAAGTGTCGCAAGTCACATCAACACTTGCAAGCATGTGCTTATTCCGTATGACGAAACAGCATTGTTGCCCGGCGGCAATTGTGATTGATGCAGGTTCGCGTCATTACCATGCGTGCAAGGCCATACGTTCAAGTCCCGGAGGTTGGACAGATTGAAACCAGACATACGAATTGGTCCGCGGCATCCCAGGCTCGCTGGCCTCGGTTTCCGTTTCGCACGCTGGCTGGCGGCGACAACCATGGGGGCTGCGGGATTTCACCAGCTCGGCTCGGAATTCGCCGATGCGCGAATCGCGCATGTCCGCAACAAACTTGCGCGCGGCGAAACGGTCTATCTCGCTGGCCTCGGCGCACCCGGCACGCATAATTCAGGTCTGGCGCTGGTCGAGGTGACGCAGGCTCACGGGCCGCGGCTGATCGTCAACAACGAGGAAGAGCGCTTTTCCGGCAACAAGCACACGACAGAGTATCCAAAACTGTCGGTCGACGCCGCGGTGGCGACGCTACGGGAGATCGGCCGCGACATCGGCGACATCGATGCCTGGCTCACGAGCTGGGATTATCCGACGCTCGCCGGCACGCTGGCGCGCTCGGTGATCGAGGAAATGCCGCAGAGTATAAAACTCGTGCGCACCACCGAGGCCGCTGGCTTCGATGGCCGCCGCCTCGACCAGATGACGCGGACGCCAAAAATCCTTGCCCGCCAACTCGGGCTTGCCGAGCGCGTGCCGCTGATCTGCCTGCCGCATCACGACAACCACGCCTGGTTTTCCTACGCCGCCTCGCCGTTCGCCGACGATGGCGAGCCGACGGCGATTGCGGTACTTGACGGCACCGGCGACCAGGGATCGATCTCACTTTATGTCGTCGAGCATGGCGCGATGCGCCGGCTCTACTGCAACGACAGCATGTTCGATTCACTCGGCGCGTTCTACAGCGTGATTTCCTCGACACAGGGCGGCTGGACCTGGCTGTCCAGCGAGGGCCGCTACATGGGCGCCGCCGCGTGGGGCGACATGGACCGCGCCAGCAATCCCTATTATGCGCGGTTGCGCGACGTGCTGCATTTCGGCCGCGATGGCGAAGTCCGGCTCAACCGCGCGATGGCTAACTGGTATTGCGACCCCTTCGATCATCCCTACAAGCAGACGCTGACGGAGATACTCGGCGAACCGCTCAAGCCGGACCAGCTCTGGAATCCGGATGCGGTGCTGCGCGTCGAGGACATCCATCACCGCCCCGATACCAGGGACCGCCTCGACAAGGCCGCCGCGACCCAATTGGTGTTCGAGGACGCGATGATCCATGTCGTCGATCATCTGTTGCGCACCACGGGCGCCAACCGGCTGGTGCTGACCGGCGGCGTGGCGCTGAACGCGGTCGGCAATATGCGGCTGCTCGAATATTTCGATGAGGCCTGGTTCGCCAAAGCCCAGCAGCGCAACACGCGGCTGGGTCTTTGGGTGCCGCCGGTTCCCGGCGATCCCGGCGTCACCATCGGCGCCGCCTGGCTATTCGCGCATCTCGCCAGCGCCCCGCGCGGCGCGCCGATGACGCATGCTTTCTATTGCGGCACGCCGCCATCGCAAGAGGATATCGTCAGCGCGGTCGAGGCCAATGACATCGCCTCGCAACGCATCGGCGATATCTCGACGCCTGAAGGCCGCGACGCGATCGCCGACCTGATGGCATTCATGGTCGCGCAGAGCGGCGTGATTGCGCTCTATCAGGGCGCGGCCGAAACCGGTCCCCGCGCGCTCGGCCATCGCTCGATCCTCGCCAACCCCTGCGACGCGGAAGCGCGCGAACGGCTGAACGAGCGCGTCAAATACCGCGAGGCCATTCGCCCATTGGCGCCGATGGCGACGCTGGAAGCCGCGCGAGAATATTTCGAACTGCTGCCCGGCGCCTCGGATGCCGATTACAACGCCTATAATTACATGGTGCTGACGGCGCATTCGAAGCCGCACGCGCGCGAGAAAATCCCGGCCGTCATTCACGCCGACGGCACCGGCCGTATCCAGATCGTGCGCGCTGAAGACGATCCCCTCACCTATGCCTATCTCAAGGCGCTCGGCCGCCATATCGGCGTCGAGCTGTCCATCAACACGTCCTTCAATGTTGCGGGACCGATAGCCCAGACCCCGCAACAGGCGATCGACACGCTGCGCCGCTCCAAGGGGCTCGATGTCGTCGTGCTGGTGGCAGGCGGCGGCGAAGTCTATGCGGCCTGGCATGGCGGCGAGCGCGACAGCGGAAGGTTCACCGGCTGGTGCGCGGATTGGAAGGCCGGTCGCGCGTAACTTGCCGCTGCAAGAACTTCAGCACGCGTCCGTCGATCACGAGCAGCGCACTGCCGATCACGAGCGCGCCCGTAATCTCGCGCAGCGAGATCGTTTCGCCTAGGACCAGGTAGCCGAGCAGGATCGCGGTAACCGGGATCAGCAACGTCACCAGCATGACATTGGTGGCGCCGGAACGCCGCAGGATCTGAAAGAACACGATATAGGCGAGCGCGGTCGACAGCCCGGCAAGCCCGATCACGGCGAGCCATGTAGATGGCCCCGGCATCGGCAATAGCCAGGGGCGTTCGACGAATCCTGCGACCATGGTCATCATCGCGGCCGAGGCCAGCATCTGGAACGTCGCCGTGCCGAGCGGTGGGGAATTCGACAGCAGCCGTCGCGCCAGCAGCGCCGACAGTCCGTAAGAGAAGGCGGCCGCAAGGCAGAGCAGAATGCCGACGCCCTGCCGGCCCTCCAACCCAAAACCGTCGCCGCGGAGAATGACCACGCCGATCAGGCCCGCGATGACGCCCGCGATCCGCCGCGCGGACAGCTTTTCCTCACCCGCCATCGCCATCACGACCACCGTGAACAGCGGCGTCGTGGCGTTCAGGATCGAGGCCAGCCCGCCCGGGATAAAGGTCTGCCCGACCACGATCAGCGAGAACGGCAGCACGTTATTGAAAAGGCCGATGGCGATAAACGGCCGCCAGCCTGACAGGCCGGCCGGAAAGCGGATGCGGTAGAGCGATAACAGCGGCAGCAGCATGAGGGCCGCAAGCGCCACGCGCAGGAACACCACCGTAAACGGCGGCAATTCCTTCAGCACCACGCCGTTGAAGAAGAACGACCCGCCCCACAGGATCGAGAGCAGGCCAAGCAGCGACCAGTCGCGGGCGTCAATCGAAGTGTCATTGGCGGTCATGGCGACTCAAATCCGGGACAGACAGCTCTATTCAGCCGCGCCGGACTTTGCCACCCGATTCCCGGATGCAGGTTCGTCCCGAATGCAGGTTCGCGGCGGCTATTTCGGCCGCGACACGATCTCGATCATCCTGCCCTCGTCGTCATCGGGCATCTCGGTCTTTGCCCGGGCGTAGGCCTCGACCGCGGCCTGCCCCAACAGCGGTGCTTCTGCAAGCAGGCTCTCGGCCAATTTCACCGCGTAGACCGCATCCTTGTAGCGGAGCGCCGATGTGAACGACGCGCCGGCGAAATCGCGCGCCACCATGCGCTTTGAATGCCGGATCACCTGCGGGCTCGCCACCGCACTGGTCGCCAAGGCTTCCGCCACGAGATTCATGTCGAGCCCGGCCTGCTCGGCCATGGCGACGCCTTCGGCGAGGCTCGCGATCTGCACCGCGCCCATCAGGTTGTTGATCAGCTTGAAGACAGTGCCGGTGCCGACCGCGCCGAAGTGCCTGACCACATCGCCGATCGGCGCGAGATACGGTTTTGCGGAATCGAGATCGGCCGCGTCAGCGCCGACCAGCAAAGTCAGCTTTCCGGCAGCCGCCGCTTGCGGCAGGCCAGTGACGGGACAATCGATATAGATCAGGCCGCGGCCGCGCAGTTCGCGCGCCATGTCGAGCGCGTGCTGGTGCGAGACGGTCGAGCATTCGATCGCGAGGCTGCCCGCCTTCATCGTTGCAGCCGCGCCGTCCTTGCCGAGCCAGACGGCACGCGACGCCGCGTCGTCGGCGACCATGGTCACGACGGCATCAGCGCCATCGGCAGCGTCCGCCGGAGATGAAGCCCAGCGTGCGCCGCGCGCGATCAGGTCTTCCGCCTTGGCCTTGCTGCGATTCCAGACTGCAACCGAAAAGCCTGCATCGAGGTAGCGGCCGACCATGCCATGGCCCATGCGGCCGAGCCCGATGAAGGCCACTTTGGTCATGGATTAATCCACATCCTCGACCGCGCCGGGCGTGGTGCCGAAGGCGCGCTGCGCCAGCGTCGCCGCCATGAACTCGTCCAGGTCGCCGTCGAGAACGCCTGATGTATCGGAGGTCTGCACGCCGGTGCGCAGGTCTTTCACCATCTGGTAGGGCTGCAGCACGTAGGAGCGGATCTGGTGGCCCCAGCCGATATCGGTCTTGGCGGCCTGATCGGCGGCGGCCTGTTCCTCGCGCCGCTTCAGTTCGATTTCATAGAGCCGCGCGCGCAGCATGTCCCAGGCCTGGGCGCGGTTCTTGTGCTGCGAACGGCCGGCCTGACAGACCACCGCGACGCCGGTCGGAATATGGGTCAGGCGTACCGCGGATTCGGTCTTGTTGACGTGCTGGCCGCCGGCGCCGCCCGAGCGCATGGTGTCGGTGCGCACGTCCGATTCCTTGATGTCGATCTTGATCGAGTCATCGACGACCGGAAAGATCGCCACGGAAGAAAACGAGGTGTGCCGCCGCGCGTTGGAATCGAACGGCGAGATCCGCACCAGGCGATGCACGCCCGCTTCGGTCTTCAGCCAGCCATAGGCATTGTGCCCGCTGATCTGGATGGTCGCAGATTTGATGCCGGCTTCTTCGCCGGGAGTCTCTTCGAGATACTCGATCTTGAAGCCGTGCTCCTCGGCCCAGCGCGTATACATGCGCAGCAGCATCGACGCCCAGTCCTGGCTTTCGGTGCCGCCGGCGCCGGCATGCACTTCGAGATAGGAATCGAACCGGTCGGCCTCGCCCGATAGCAGCGCTTCCAGCTCGCGGCGGGCGACTTCCTTCTTCAGGGCTTTTAGCGCGCCCTCCGCCTCGACCACCACGCCTTCATCGTTCTCGGCCTCGCCGAGCGCGATCATCTCGACATTGTCGTCAAGCTCGCGCTCGACCTTGCCGATGCCCTCGAGCGCGTCCACCAGCGAGGTGCGCTCCTGCATCAGCTTCTGGGCCTTCTGGGGATCGTTCCAGAGATTGGGATCTTCGGCGAGCTTGTTCAGCTCCGCGAGGCGAGCCGTGGATTTCTCGACGTCAAAGATGCCTCCTCAGCAGCCCGACTGACTGCTTGATCTCTTCAACGAGGCGTTCGATTTCGGCGCGCATGGTCTCTTCTGTCTGCGGCTGGAACCGCTACTGGATAGATGTTCAACGGGCCGGATGTAGCGGCGTATGCCGCAAAGCGCAATCGGCTCAGACCGATGAATTCGGGTTTTGTTGATACCAGCGGGCTACCAGAGCCCGCCGGGGCGCATGATATTGGTCGTGTCAGGCGGGATTCCCGGCTGCATCGGCACTCGCCCGTCGTCGGCGATGCCGACGACGGCGTAATTATCCGGCGGCGCGGTGCCCGGCTTGAACGCTTCCAGGATGATGCGGCCGCCCTCGCCTTGACCGGGGCGCATGCCGCTCTTGGCATCGATACGAACCAGCCTGATGCCGGCGGGAATCTTGAACGGGGTCGCTGGCTTGTCGGCGAGCGCGAGCTTCATGAAATCCTTGGCGATCGGCGCGGCGATACGGCCGCCCTGCGCGGACCTGCCGAGGCTGCGCGGCTTGTCATAACCAAGATAGAGACCGACGACGAGATCGGGCGAAAAGCCGACGAACCAGACGTCTTTGCCGTCGCTGGTAGTGCCGGTCTTGCCGGCGATCGGCTTGCCGACCTCGCGCAGGATTGTCGCCGTTCCACCCTGCACCACCCCCTCGAGCATCGAAGTGATCTGGTAGGCGGTCAACGAATCGAGCACCTGCTCCCGGCGGTCGACGAGCTGGGGCTCGGGCTGGTTCTTCCAGCCTTCCGGCGCGTCGCAACCGCGACACTCGCGCGCGTCATGTTTGAAAATCGTCCGTCCGTAGCGGTCCTGGATGCGGTCGATCAGCGTCGGCTTCACCCGCCGGCCGCCATTGGCGAACATCGAATACGCCGTGACCATCCGCATGACCGTGGTCTCGCCGGCACCCAGCGAATAGGAAAGATAGTTCGGCAATTCTTCGTAGACACCGAAGCGCTTGGCATATTCGCCGATCAGGGGCATACCGACATCCTGCGCCAGCCGCACCGTGACGGTGTTGAGCGACTGTTTCAAGGCATCGCGCAGCGTGATCGGACCCTTATAGCTGCCCACCGAAAAATTGTCCGGCCGCCAGACGCCGTTGCCCTGCCCCTGGTCGATCTCGATCGGCCCGTCGATCATGATCGACGCCGGCGTGTAGCCATTGTCAATCGCCGCCGAATAGACCAGCGGCTTGAACGTCGATCCCGGCTGCCGATAGGCCTGTGTCGCGCGATTGAACTGGCTCTGATCGAACGAGAAGCCGCCGACCATCGCGACCACGCGGCCGGTCAACGGGTCCATCGCGACCATGGCACCGGACACTTCGGGCAATTGCCGCAGGCGATACTGGCCCTCGACCACCTTGCCTTCCTTGTCGAACAGCGGATCGGCGTAGATCACGTCACCCGGCGACAGAATCTGCGAGACCGAAGCCGTCGCCGGTTTGCCGCGCGCCGCGGCCGGCTTCGCCCATCGGACACCGTCCAGCGTGATGAGACCGGTCTGCCGGTCCTTGGAGATCGCGCCGCCCAGTTCGCGGCCGGGCTGGAAACCGATACGGGCCGACTGGTCGGAAGTCTCCAGCACCACGGCCATCCGCCACGGCGAGATGTCGCTCAGCGATTTGACATCGGCGAGCTTCACGCCCCAATCGCCTGATATGTCGAGCTTGCTGATAGCTCCGCGCCAACCCTGCGCCTCGTCGAAATTCACGAGACCGGCGGCCACGGCCTTGCGCGCCATCACCTGCAGCTTCGGATCGAGCGTGGTGCGGACCGACAGGCCGCCTTCATAGAGCTTCTTTTCGCCGTAACGCTCGAAGATGTCGCGCCGGACCTCCTCGGCAAAATACTCGCCGGCAAAGGTATGCGCGGCGTTGGACCGGCTGGTCACGGCCAGCGGTTCCTTGCGCGCCTTGTCGGCGTCGGCCTGCTTGATCCAGCCGTTTTCCACCAGGCGGTCGATCACGTAATTGCGCCGCTCGACCGCGCGGTCGCGGTTGCGCACCGGATGCAGCTGGGCCGGCGCTTTCGGAAGCGCCGCGAGATAGGCGGCCTCCGCAACCGTGAGTTCGTTCACGGATTTGTCGAAATAGACCAGCGATGCGGCGGCGATGCCGTAGGCGCCGAGGCCGAGATAGATTTCATTGAGATAGAGTTCGAGGATGCGGTCCTTGGAATAGGCGCGCTCGATGCGCATCGCCAGCAGGGCTTCCTTGATCTTGCGTGTGAAGGAGACCTCGTTGGTCAAAAGGAAGTTCTTCGCGACCTGCTGGGTGATCGTGGAGGCGCCCTGCGGCCGGCGGTTGGAGCCAAGGTTCTGCGCATACACCACGGCGGCGCGCGCCATGCCCGTGAAGTCGATGCCGCCGTGCTCGTAAAAATTCTTGTCCTCGGCCGCGAGGAACGCGTTGGTGACGAGTTTTGGCATCGCCTGGATCGGCAGATAGAGACGCCGCTCCTTGGAATACTCGCCGAGCAGCGCGCCGTCCGAGGCATGCACGCGCGTCATCACCGGCGGCTCGTAATCCTGAAGCTGCGAATAGTCCGGCAAGTCCCTGGAGAAATGCCAGATCGCGCCCGCGACACCGGCCACGCCGACCAGGAACACGACAGTCCCGGCGGTAAACAGAAAACCCAAAAACCGGACCAGAAAACGCATTACCGAAGTTCCATTCCAACCTTGGCGCCGTAGCAGTCAGCGCTTGTCCTCATGTCCATCGGACATTTCCTCTCCCGCGACCCGGATCGCAGAGATCCGCGGGATCCAAGCATGTTTATAACGCGATGTCCGAAGATGCGCCTTGAGGTTGTGAACACGTCGTGCGGATCAGTAAAGCCCGCCGGTTCCCGGACGCATGATATTGCCGGAGTCGGGCTGGTACCCTTGCTGATACCCTTGCGGGTATCCTTGCTGCGGCATCCGACCGTCCGCATCGGCCACGCCGATGACCGAGTAGTTATCCGGCGGCGCGGTGCCCGGCTTGAAGGCTTCGAGAAGGCCGCCACTGCCCGGACCGGCGCGCATGCCGCTCTTGGGGTCGACGCGGACGAGCTTGATGCCGGCGGGCACCTTGAAGGGTATAGCGGGCTTGTCGGCGAGCGCGAGCTTCAGGAAGTCCTTGGCGATCGGTGCGGCCAGATGACCGCCGGTCATGCCGCGGCCGAGATTGCGCGGCTTGTCGAAACCGACATAGATGCCGACCACGAGGTCCGGCGAGAAGCCGATGAACCAGGCGTCCTTTTCATCGTTGGTGGTGCCGGTCTTGCCGGCGATCGGCTTGCCGACTTCCTTGACCACCGTCGCGGTGCCGGCCTGCACCACATATTCCATCATCGAGGTGATCTGATATGCGGTCATCGGATCGAGCACCTGCTCGCGGCGGTCCACGAGCTGCGGCTCGGCCTGATTCTTCCAGCCACCGGGCGCGTCGCAACCGCGGCATTCGCGGGCGTCATGCTTGAAGATGGTGTGGCCGTAGCGGTCCTGAATGCGATCGATCAGCGTCGGCTTCACGCGGCGGCCGCCATTGGCGAACATCGAATAGGCCGTAACCATCCGCATGACCGTGGTTTCGCCGGCGCCGAGTGCATAGGACAGATAGTTCGGCAGTTCGTCGTAGACGCCGAAACGCTTGGAATACTCGCCGATCAAGGGCATGCCGATGTCCTGGGCCAGCCGCACCGTCACCGTATTCAGCGAATTCCGCAGCGCGTTGCGCAGCGTGACCGGTCCCTGGTATTTTCCCGACGAATAGTTTTCCGGGCGCCAGACACCGACGCCCTGTCCCTGATCGATTTCAATGGGCGCGTCGACGACGACCGTCGACGGGGTGTAGCCGTTGTCCATTGCCGCCGAATACACCAGCGGCTTGAAGGACGAACCCGGCTGCCGATAGGCCTGGGTCGCGCGGTTGAACTGGCTCTGATCGAACGAGAAGCCGCCGACCATCGCCAGCACGCGGCCGGTCCACGGATCCATGGCAACCATCGCGCCCGAAACTTCCGGCAACTGGCGCAGCCGAAACTGGCCTTCGACCGGCTTGCCCTCTTTGTCGAACAGCGGATCAGCATAGATCACGTCGCCGGCCGCCAGAACTTGCGCCACCGAGGTCGGTGTCCTGCCCTTTGCGGGACCTGATGCGGCCTTCGCCCACCGCACGCCATCGAGCGTGACGATGCCGGTCTGCCTGACCTTGCTAATGGCGCCGCCGAGCTCGCGGCCCGGCTGGAAACCGATCCGCGCCGACTGGTCGGACGTCTCTAGCACCACGGCCATCCGCCACGGCGCAATGTCGCCCAGCGATTTGATGTCGGCGAGCTTCACGCCCCAGTCGCCGGAAATATCCAGCTTGGACGGTGCGCCGCGCCAGCCGCTCGCCTCGTCATATTTGACGAGACCGGCGACCATGGCCTTGCGCGCCATCACCTGCATCTTCGGATCGAGCGTAGCACGGACGGACAATCCGCCTTCGTACAGCTTCTTTTCGCCGTAGCGCTCGAAAATGTCGCGTCGGACTTCCTCGGCGAAATACTCGCCGGCGAAGATATGCGCGCCGTTGCCGCGGCTGGTGACGTTGAGCGCTTCCTTGCGGGCCTTGTCGGCGTCGGCCTGCTTGATCCAGCCGTTTTCCAGCAGGCGATCGACCACGTAATTGCGCCGCTCGACCGCGCGATCGCGATTGCGAACCGGGTGCAGTACCGCGGGAGCCTTGGGCAGCGCCGCCAGATAGGAGGCTTCCGCGATCGTGAGTTCGTTCACGGATTTGTCGAAATAGACCAGCGATGCGGCCGCGATGCCGTAGGCACCAAGACCGAGATAGATTTCATTGAGATAGAGCTCGAGGATGCGGTCCTTCGAATAGGCGCGCTCGATGCGCATCGCCAGCAAGGCTTCCTTGATCTTGCGCGTGAACGACACTTCATTGGTCAGAAGGAAGTTCTTGGCAACCTGCTGGGTAATCGTCGAGGCACCCTGCGGACGCTTGTTGGAGCCAAAGTTCTGCGCATACAGGACGGCCGCGCGCGCCATGCCGGTGAAGTCGATGCCGCCGTGCTCGTAGAAGTTCTTGTCCTCGGCCGCGAGGAAGGCGTTGATGACGAGCTTCGGCACCGCCTGAATCGGCAGATAGAGGCGGCGCTCCTTGGAATATTCGCCGAGCAGCGCACCGTCGGACGCGTGCACGCGCGTCATCACCGGAGGCTCGTAATCCTGAAGCTGTGAGTAGTCAGGCAGGTCCTTGGAGAAATGCCAGATCGCGCCCGCGACGCCGGCCACGCCGACCAGGAACACGACAGTCCCGGCGGCGAACAGGAAACCCAAAAACCGGACCAGAAAGCGCATTGTCGAAGTTCCGTTCCAACCTGTGCGCCGAAATCTGCGGCGTCTATCCCAATACGGCAATCCCACCGAACGAGTTGCCGCCACGCGGTCGAACAATAGAGGGTCCGGCGGACAATATTGACCGATTCCGAAGACCAGCAGTCGATTTTCTATACCGTTGCCGCTGTGGCCAAACTAGGGCTTGGGCCACCGGACGGCACGCTTTTCAGCCTGCGCCTACGCAATGCGCACTGAACTTTTCACTTGCCCGGTCCGGCAGTTGCCAGCCGTTTGGCTAAAAACGCATCAATTGCCTGCGCCATCGCCCCGACCGTCCGGTTCCGCCAGTTTTCGGACACCAGACGCTCAAGGTCGCCCTTGTTCGAGACGTAGCCGAGCTCGACCAGGACAGAGGGCACGTCGGGGGCCTTCAGGACCCGGAAGCCGGCCGATTTCAGCGGATGCTTGTGCATCCGCACCGTGGTCTTCATTTCGCCCATCAGGATCCGCGCGAACCGGTTTGAAAAGGTTTTGGTCTCCCGTTGCACCAAGTCGATCAGGATGTCGGCGACTTCGGTCGGCTCGTCGGCGAGACTGACCCCGCCGATCGCGTCCGACTTGTTTTCAGTGTCCGCGAGCCGCTCGGCTTCGGAGTCGGTGGCCTTATCGGAGAGCGTATAGATCGTGGCGCCCTGGGCGTCGCCCTCGCCACGACGCAGGGCGTCGGCGTGGATCGAAACGAACAGCGCCGCCGACTCGTTGCGCGCGATCTTCACGCGGTCGCCGAGCGGAATGAAGGTGTCGTCCGTCCGGGTCATGACGACGCGATACTTGCCCGACTTCTCGATCCGATCGCGCAGCGCGAGGCCAAAGCCGAGCACCAGATTCTTTTCCATGATGTCGCCGCCGCCGGCCTCGGTGCCGTTATCGACGCCGCCATGGCCGGGATCGATCACGACCACCGGCCTTTTGTCCGGCGGCGACGGAGGCGCGGCTGGCGCTTCCGCCCGCGCAGCGGCGGCGTTGGCCTCGGCGATCGCAGGCCGCAGTTCGGGGCGGCTTTCGGGCGCCAGCGACTGTACAAAGGCGGTGCGGTCGACCTCTTCGAATTCGAGCACCAGCCGCGGCGGCTGGCCGTTGGCCGCCTCCAGCACATAGGATTTGGCGATCTTGGCAGGTCCCGTCAGGTCGAACACAATCCGCGATCCGCCCGGCATGACGAGACCGTAGCGGAACGCCTTGACCAATCCCCGTCCCGCGACACCGACTCCGGCCGGAAGCTGGAAACTGACTTGGGGAAGATCGACGATCACGCGATAGGGGTCCGCCAGGGCAAAGGCCCGAAACTGGACCGGCTTGTCGAGATCGAGGATGAAGCGGGTCTGTTTGGTATCGCCGGCCAGGCGAGCGTCCGACGCGATCGGGAAATTCGATGCCGCCGCCGGGCTCGGAATGGCGGCCGGTCCTTGATAAAGCGGCGTTTGATAGGCGGGTGCTTGATAAACCTGTGCCTGGGCCGCGCTGGGGCCGGCCATTTGGGTGCGCAGCAATGCTGCGGCGCACAATAGACCACATCCCAGCAAAACAAGGTGATTTGCGCGGCTCGCCAACGATTCGGTGCCTCCGGAGGAGCCCTCCCTTACCGCATTAGAACCGCAGGGTTAATCAGACCTTAAGGTCGAATCTGTGAAAAGGAGCGAGTGTTGCCGCGCTGCGACGCCCGGCGGCTGGTTCCTTTTTGTGCCTTCGTTGCGCTTCCCTTGCACGCAGCCGCCAATCCACGTATGTACGAGGTGCTGACGGCTAATACTCCCGGTTGTGTCGCGTTCAGCCTCCCGGTGCAGCGCTGGAGCCTTCCAAGTCGAAGGAACCTGCGTCTTTCCCGATCCCTCCACAGCCAGCGCCGCGCGCGGCTGACACGGAGTGGCGGTTTCGAGCCCGAGCGGCGTCCGGTCCCAGGTACCTTTTCCAGGGACGGTTTGAGACACGGCAAAACTGATTATCCGGACCCCAAACGGTCCGATATGCGATGGCCGGCGGGCGTTTAGGCGCCGAACCGGGCCTTCAGCGATAAATGCGGCGGTATCCTTTTCCGCCAACATGTTTAGACGGGCCGACGCTTGATGCGCCAGACTGTGTTGCCGACCAGGATCCACGGAACGATCGCGCCGACGCGAGGCGAAAGCTTCGCACGTCGCCTCGCTCCGGTGGCTCCCCGTTCGGCGCGGCGCCAAGAAGTGCGTTTTGGCCTTCCCCTCACCCCCGAATCAGGTGGACCGTCGCGTCACCGGGCCGCGCAATTTGCGCGCGCCATGCACCGCGCCCGCCGCCGTCAAGAGTTCAAAAATGCCCAACAAGATGTTGATCGACGCCACCCACCCGGAAGAGACCCGGGTCGTTGTGGTCCGCGGCAACCGCGTCGAAGAGTTTGATTTCGAGACCGCCCAGCGCAAGCAACTGCGCGGCAATATCTACCTCGCCAAGGTCACGCGCGTAGAACCGTCGCTGCAGGCGGCGTTCATCGAATATGGCGGCAACCGCCACGGCTTCCTCGCCTTCAGCGAAATCCATCCGGACTACTACCAGATCCCGGTCGCCGATCGTCAGGCGCTGATCGAGGCCGACGAGCGCGCCCATCGCGAGGCCGAGGAAGAGAGCGAGAACCGCTCCTCTAGCCGCCACCGTGGCCGCTCGCGCCACCGCAATGCGCGCCGACGCGGCCATGGCGACCGTGTCCAGAGCGGCGTCGTCGAGAACGCCGGCCAGGATCCCTCGCAGGCGGCCCAGCCCTATGAAGGCGAGGCGCATCAGCACGAAGGCGCGTATGCCGGCGAAGTGCATCCGCACGACGCTGAACATCACGATGAGCATCATGAGGACACGGCGCATCACGACCATGATGCGCATGAGACGCATGGTCACGATCAAGACCATTCGCACGATCACGATCCTCAGCACGACCACGAACGTCACCACGATCACGATGCGCAAGGTCCTGACACTCGGACAGATGCCGCAAGCGAAGCACCGGTCGCGGAATTGGAATCCGGCGTGCCCGCCGTGGCGCCGGTCGAGGCGGCCGCCCCTGAGGCGACGGCCGAACCCGCTCACGACGAACACGCGCATGATGAGCATCATGACGAGGAACGGGCGCGCGAAAACGCGGCCCATGCCGACGACGCGCCGCATATCGAGCACGCCGGTGAAGGCTACGCCGTTGCTTCTCCCGACGAACTCGCCCCGGCCTCCGAACGCGACGACGGCCATGACGATGAGGACGACGCCGAGGACGCCGAAGAGGAAGTCGTCGAATCCGTCGGTGGCGACGACGTGCTGGAGGAAGTTCCGGAACGCCCGTTCCGCCCGCGCCGCCAGTACAAGATCCAGGAAGTCATCAAGCGCCGCCAGGTGATGCTGGTTCAGGTCGTCAAGGAAGAGCGCGGCAACAAGGGCGCCGCGCTGACGACCTACCTGTCGCTGGCCGGCCGCTATGCCGTGCTGATGCCCAACACCGCCCGCGGCGGCGGCATCAGCCGCAAGATCACCTCGGCCCAGGACCGTTCGCGGCTGAAGGAAGTGGTGCAGGACCTCGACGTGCCCGAGGGCATGGGGATCATCCTGCGCACTGCCGGCGCCTCGCGGACCAAGCCCGAGATCAAGCGCGACTTCGAATATCTGATCCGGATGTGGGAAACCGTGCGCGACATGACGCTGAAGTCGCAGGCCCCCACCCTCGTCTATGAAGAAGGCTCGCTGATCAAGCGCTCGCTGCGCGACCTCTACAACAAGGAAATCGACGAAATCCAGGTCGCGGGCGAATCCGGCTACCAGGAAGCGCGCGACTTCATGAAGATGCTGATGCCCTCGAACGTGCGGGCAGTGCGGCAATATCGCGATGGCCAGCCGCTGTTCTCGCGGATGGGCGTCGAGAGCCAGTTAGATGCGATGTTCTCGCCGACCGTGCAGCTCCGTTCCGGCGGCTACATCGTCATCAACCAGACCGAAGCGCTGGTCTCGATCGACGTCAACTCCGGCCGCTCGACCCGCGAACACCACATCGAGGACACCGCGCTCAAGACCAATCTGGAGGCGGCCGAGGAAGTCGCGCGACAATTACGCCTGCGCGATCTCGCAGGCCTCATCGTCATCGACTTCATCGACATGGACGAGAAGCGCAACAACCGCGCCGTCGAGCGCAAGCTGTCCGACTGCCTGCGGCAGGATCGCGCGCGCATCCAGGTCGGACGCATCTCGCATTTCGGCCTGCTGGAAATGTCGCGCCAGCGCATCCGCGCCAGCGTGCTGGAGAGTTCGACCGAGCCCTGCGCGGTTTGCGGCGGCAGCGGTCATGTGCGCTCGGTCTCGTCGGTCGCGCTGCAATTGCTGCGCGGCATCGAGGAAATCCTGATGAAAGGCGCGACCCACAATCTGGTGGTGCGCACCCGCACCGACGTCGCGCTCTATGTGCTCAATCACAAGCGCGGCCATCTGCGCGACCTCGAAAATGCCTTCAAGGTGTCGCTCGCGGTGAGCGCCGATCCAACCGTTGCCGGCCAGCAGTCGTACGTCATCGACCGCGGCGAGCAGGTGCATACGCTGGAAGCCGCCAAGGCGTTGCTGGCGGCGCAGGCCACCGCCTTCCCGCCGCAGGTCGAGGAAGCCTATGACGACGACGAGGCGTTCGACATCGAAGCCGAATCCGAGATCGAAACCGACGAGACCGAGGGGCTGACCGAGGATGCCGCCGAAGCCGCAGTGGGCGAAGGCGAAGGAGACGGTCACCGCCGCAAGCGGCGCCGGCGCCGACGCGGCCGTGGCGAGCCCCGTGAAGGCGGCGCCCCGCGCGAGGACAGTGACGCGGTGCGCGTCGCGGGCGAGGCCGTCGAAGGCGTGACCGCCGAGGACGGCGAAGCCGACGAGGACGAAGGTGATGAACAGCCCGGCATGGCCCGCGGCGATCAGCCTGCCGGTGGCGAGCGGCGCCCGCGCCGTCGCGGCCGTCGCGGCGGACGCCGCCGGCGTGGTGCCGAGCTGGAAGATGGCTTGGCCGGATCGATCGCGGACGAACTCGCGCCGACCTCGGCTCCCGAAGTGACCAGCGCGGTTGCCGATTTCGACGGCGGCGCGTCCGAGCCCGCGCCATCGCTGGCGCAGGCTGACTTTCAGCCCGAACCAGTCTCGCAGCCGGCGGAGATGCAGCCCGCGGCCTACGCCCAGCCCGAGCCGGTCGAGAGCGCACCTGCACCATCAGCTGAAGAAACCACGCAAGAGGCCGAGCGGGCCGCGGCGCGGCGGCGTTCGACGGTGCGCGAGAAAGTCAGCTTCGTGAGCAGCGCTCCGGTCGAACCGGCGCCCTCCTCCGTCAGCCAGAGCGCGCCGGAGCCGTTCGAGTCTCCCGCGCCTGCTCCGACCACCGAGCCGGCGCCGGCCACATCGGACGAGGGCGCGCCACGCAAGGCGGGCTGGTGGTCACGGCGCTTCGGCAGCGGCGAGTAAGGCTCAAACCAAAAAAGAAAACCGCCCGGCCAAAACCGGGCGGTTTTTATTTGCATCGAGCTGATCGCTAGAGCGCCGTTCCGATGGATTCGGAACGCCGCTCTAGATTTTGATTTGACGCGTTTTCTTGACGCGAACCGGTCCCCACGTCGCTGGAAACGTCCTATCCCGTCGTGAGCGCCGTCTCCACGTCGGACGGATCAACCTGCTTGTTCAGATTGGCGTGCAGCTTGTCCTTGTCGAGCTCGCCCTCCCACCACGACACCACCACGCAGGCCACGCCGTTGCCGCACAGATTGGTCAGTGCACGGCACTCGCTCATGAACTTGTCGATGCCGAGCAGGATGGCCATGCCTGGCACCAGCCGCGGATCGACCACGGCCAGCGTCGCCGCCAGCGTGATGAAGCCGGCACCGGTGATGCCGGTGGCGCCCTTCGAGGTCAGCATCGCGACCAGGAGGATGGTCAGTTGCTGGCCGAACGTCAGATCGAAGCCAAGCGCCTGCGCGATGAACAGGGTCGCCAGCGTCATGTAGATGTTGGTGCCGTCGAGGTTGAACGAGTAGCCGGTCGGCACCACGAGGCCCACGACCGACTTGGAGCAGCCGAGCCGTTCGAGCTTTTCCATCAAGGACGGCAGCGCGCTTTCCGAGGACGACGTGCCGAGCACGATGAGGAGCTCGTCCTTGATGTAGGCCAGGAACTTGAAGATCGAAAAACCGACGATCCGCGCGACGATGCCGAGCACCACGAACACGAACAGCGCGGCAGTGACATAGAAGGTCGCGATCAGCCCGATCAGGTTCAGGATCGCGCCGGTCCCGAACTTGCCGATCGTGAACGCCATTGCGCCGAACGCGCCGATCGGGGCGGCCTTCATCACGATGGCGATGACGCCGAACACCGCGTGCGCCGCATCGTCGATAAAGGCGCGGATCGTGTGGCCGCGCTCGCCGAGGCCCATCAACGCAAACCCGAACAGGATCGAGAACAGCAGCACCTGGAGGATTTCGCCCTGCGCGAAGGCGCCGACGACCGTATCGGGAATGATGTGCAGGAAGAAATCGACGCTCTTTTGCGCCTCGGCCTGCTTGGCAAAGCCGGCGACGGCTTGCGCATTCGCCATGCCGCCGCCGAAACCCGCGCCCGGCTTGACCAGATTGCCGACGAGCAGACCGATCACCAGCGCAAAGGTCGAGATGACCTCGAAATAGACCAGCGCCTTGACGCCGATCCGGCCAACCTTCTTGGCATCTTGTATATGCGCTATGCCGGATACCACGGTGCAGAAGATGATCGGCGCGATCACCATCTTGATCAGCTTGATGAAGCCGTCGCCGAGCGCCTTGATCCAGTCGTTGGTCGCCAGCGCGGGCCACAGCCAGCCGAACAGCGCGCCGAGCACGATCGCTATCAAGACTTGAACGTAAAGAACGCGGTACCAGGGCTTTGCCGCACTTGCCGGCGCTTCGGTCGCAATTGTTGCCGCCATGACGCTTACTCCTCCCTCAGCGGTCGCGGACTGGTCGCACCTGCGCCAATCCGTCGCACACAGCCAAAATCCTTTGGGCGAGCGGAGTCAATGGTGTTGGCAGACGCGACTGCTTAGCCGCGCGGGTCGAAAATCCTCCGGATCGCCGGCACGAGGGCAGCGCCGAGCGCATTCTTGATCAAGGACGCCGCGATGAATGGCGCAATGCCGACCAGCCACGCCTTTTCAACGCCGAGCTTCATGCCGAACGCAAGCCAACCAAATCCGGCGGCGAGAATGAGAATGTGTCCCAGCGCCATCGCAACGAACAGCCGGAGCACTGATCGGTCCCAGCCGCGCTCGCTCAGCCATCCCGTCACGAAGGCCGCCGCCACGAAGCCGAAGAGATATCCGGCCGTCGGACCGATCAACGGTGCAAGGCCGCCGACCGGGCCTGCGAATACCGGAAATCCAATAGCCCCCTCGGCCAGATAGGCCATGAGCGTAACGCTGCCGAGCCGCCAGCCATAGGCCGCGCCGATCACCAGCACAACCAGCGTCTGCAACGTCATCGGCACATAGGGCAACGGCAGATTGACCTTGGCCGACAAGGTCAGCAGCGCCGTCCCCAGCGCGACCAGGATCACGCTGCGCAACAGACCCGACGATCCATCGGCACGATGCGGCCACAGCAGGGCGGCAAGCGGGAAATGCGATGGCGCGGCGGTTTCAGGCATGGTTCTGGCGGACACGGATGGCTCCCCGATTGATTTTAGGTACGTATGATTTGGATGATGGTGACCGGTCGGTGCTAACCGAGCCACTGCGCGATGCGCGTCACCGCTTCACGCATCTCGTCGGCCGAGCGCGCGTAGGAGAAGCGAATGAAGCTGCGGCCGTGGATCGGATCGAAGTCGACGCCCGGCGTCGCCGCCACATGCGCCTTCTCCAGCATGCGGCCGGCAAATTCGAAACTGTCGGAGGTGAAATCCGATACATCAGCGTAGAGGTAGAACGCGCCATCGGCAGGCAGGAACCTGGTGAGGCCGGCCTTCGGCAGTCCCTCGATCAGGATGCGGCGGTTTTCCTGATAGCCGCGCTTGATCGCCTCCATCTCCGCAGCGCCTTCGAATGCCGCTTCGGCCGCGATCTGCGACAGCGTCGGCACCGAGATCGACAGGTTCTGCTGCAGCCGTTCGATCGGCCGCACCAGAGGCTCCGGCACCACCATCCAGCCGACCCGCCAGCCGGTCATGCAGAAATATTTCGAGAACGAATTGATCACGAGCGCATCCGGCGAAAGCTCCGCCGCCGTCACCGCCGGAAACGCATAGTCGAGGCCATGATAGATCTCGTCGGAGATGAAGCGGATGCCGGCGCCTTCCGCCGCATGGATCAGGCCGGTGAGCGCCTCGCGCGATATCATCGTTCCCGTCGGATTGGCGGGGCTGCCGACCAGCACGCCCTTCAACGGCGCCTTGCGATGCGCGGCCAGCAAGGCCTCGCCCGTCAACGCATGACGCGTCGCGCTCGATGTCTCGATCAGCACCGGCTCGCAGCCGAGCGCCGTCAGGATGTGCCGGTACGGCGGATAGCCCGGCACCGTGACCGCCACGCGATCACCCGGCTCGAACATCGACAGGAACGCCAGAATGAAACCGCCGGACGAGCCGGTCGTGATCACAATGCGTTCGGGATCGACCGCGCAGCCGTAAGTATCGCGGTAGTGTTTTGCGATCCGCGTGCGCAGCGTGGGAATGCCGAGCGCGGAGGTGTAATCGATCCGCGCCGCATCGAGCGCGGCATGCGCGGACGCAATCGCGACCTTGGGGGCTGACGCCGCCGGCTGTCCCACTTCCATGTGAATAACGTGGCCGCCGGTCGCCTCGATGCGGGCCGCGGCCGCCATCACGTCCATCACCATGAAGGGCGGAACATCGCTCCGCGCCGACGGAGTCAACAGGGTTTTCACGCGGTCTCTAAGTGTCGATTCCAGCATCGATATCTGCTATTTGCACGGGCGGCTCCGAATTCGGGTTCCCGAACCGGTTACCGCCCCAGACTGGCCGTATTCGGTGGCTTGTTATAGCGTTTTGACGCGAAGTGATACCGGTTCACATCAACAAACACGTTGAAACAACAGACTGGGACCTGTTTCTGATCTAATCAGAACCGAACTGCCCTCGGACCACAACCGGGCCTCGCAAATCGCCAAAGATCGCTCATGCTGCTCCGCATCGCCTTACGCAAGAAGCCACTGAAACTGACCGCGCTGATGACGGCCGCAGCGCTCGCCGCCGCACCAATGGCGGCTGTGGCGCAGGAGAACAAGGGTCCGCCGGTGCTCCGTGACACCGAGACGGAGCAGCTGCTGCGCGAATACACGCGGCCGATCCTGCGCGCCTCCGGCCTGGAAAAACAAAACATCCAGATGGTGATCATCAACCAGGGCGTCTTCAACGCCTTCGTTGCCGACGGCCGCCGCATCTTCGTGAACTATGGCGCGATCATGCAGTCGGAGACGCCGAACCAGATCATCGGCGTGATGGCGCACGAAACCGGCCACCTCGCCGGCGGCCATCTCGCCAAGATGCGCGAGCAGATGGCGCAGGCCCAGACCCAGATGATCATCGCCATGCTGCTCGGCGCCGGCGCGATGGTGGCGGGCGCGCAAGGCGGCGGCGGCAACAGTGGCCTGGCGAATGCCGGCGCGGCAATGTTCTCCGCGCCGGGAGAAATGATCCGCCGCAACCTGCTGTCCTACGTGCGTCAGCAGGAGGAAAACGCCGACAAGGCCGGCGTGAAGTTTCTGGCCGCCACCGGCCAGTCCGCCCGGGGCATGTACGAGACCTTCAAGCGCTTCACCGACGAAAGCCTGTTCGCGGCACGCGGCTCGGACCCCTACGTTCAGTCGCATCCGATGCCGGCCCAGCGCGTCGCCGCGCTGGAAGAACTGGCAAGGTCGAGCCCTTATTGGGACAAGAAGGACGACCCTGCCCTGCAGCTGCGCCACGACATGGTGCGCGCCAAGATCTCGGCCTTCATGGAGCGGCAGGAGACCGTGTACCGGCGCTATCCGCTGTCCAACAACAGCCTGCCCTCCCGCTATGCCCACGCTATCTCGACCTATCTGCACGGCGACCTGCGCAGCGCGCTCACCCAGATTGATGCCCTGATCCAGCAGCAGCCCAACAATCCCTATTTCCACGAAGTGCGTGGCCAGGCATTGCTGGAGGGCGGCAAGCCGCAGGAGGCGATCGCGCCGCTGCGCAGGGCGGTCGCGCTCTCCAACAACTCCCCGCTCATCGAGATGCTGCTTGGGCAGGCCCTCGTCGCAACCGGCAACAATGCCTACACCGACGAGGCGATCGCCATCCTGCGCGCGGCGGTGGCACGCGAGAGTGAAGCGCCGATCGGCTACATGCAGCTCGCGATGGCCTATGGCCGCAAGGGCGACTACGCGCAGGCCGATCTGGCGTCGGCCCAGGCCGCCTACCTCCGCGGCGACAACAAGACGGCGCGCGATCTTGCATCGCGCGCGAAAACGCGCTTCGCGATCGGGACGCCGGGATGGGTCAAGGCTGACGACATTGTGAGCGCCAAGCCGCTGCCGGGCCAGAAGAGCAACTAGAATTAAGCCGCGTTCGGCTATAATCGGACTTGATCACCGAGGACTTGGTCACCCGCGACCAGGACATTCTCCAGGAGCCGGCCTTCAGCAGAATTGCCCGGGAACCCGCCGCATAAGGATTTACCGATGCCCTCGTTCCGTCTTCTCATCCCCGCATTGTTCGCTCTCGCGCTCTGCGGCGCGCCGATGTCCGCTTCCGCGCAGAGCTTCAGCGACACCCAGCGCGGCGACATCGAGACCATCATCCGGAATTACCTGATCGCGCATCCCGAAGTGCTCGAAGAGGCGATGACCGAACTCAGCAAGCGTCAGGCCGCGGCGGAATCCGCCAAGCACGAAGCCGGCGTGGCCAAGAACGCGGACGCGATCTTCAACTCGCCGCGCAACGTCACGATCGGCAACAAGGACGGCGACGTCACCTTCGTCGAATTCTTCGATTACAATTGCGGCTACTGCAAGCGCGCGATGCTGGACATGATGGAGCTGATGAAGAGCGACCCGAAGCTGAAGGTCGTGCTCAAGGAATTTCCGGTGCTGAGCGCGGGCTCGGTCGAAGCCGCCCAGGTCGGCGTCGCGGTGCGCATGCAGGATCCGACCGGCAAGAAATATCTCGACTTCCACCAGAAGCTGCTCACCGGCCGCGGCGCCGCCGACAAGGCGCGCGCGATGGCCGTTGCCAAGGAAGCCGGCGTCGACATGGCGAAGCTGGAAAAGGACCTTTCGAGCGCCGAAGTGCGCAACACGCTCGAGGAAAATTTCAAGCTCGCCGAAGCGATGGGCATGAACGGCACGCCGAGCTACGTGATCGGCAAGCAGGTCGTGATCGGCGCGGTCGGCGTCGAAAGCCTGCGGGAAAAGATCAGCAACGCACGCTGCGGCAAGGCGACGTGCTGAGGCGACGCTTCGCAAATTTGCAATGAGTAACAAATTGCAATGAAAGGCCGGCTCAACAGCCGGCCTTTTTGTTTGCGGCATTCTCGTGCGCATCAGTTCATCTCGCATTCACAAAACTAAGCCGTCGGAACCGATCAAATAGCAGGAACATCAGGCAATTCCTTTCGTTGATGGCGCGGGCAATGCAGAAACGTGAGGAGACATTCGATGACTAATCGCTTCTTGATTACGGTCGCGACAGCGGCCCTGATCGCCGGAACCGGCTTTGCGAATGCGCAGGGTACCGGAATGGGGCGTGACGCAGGGTCACCAGGTTCCACAACGCAGCAGAGCGCGCCCTCCGAACGCGGTGGTGGTGCGTCGGGCGGCACGATGCAGCGCGATAGCGGCGGCACGACGGGTATGAAGGGTGCGGAATCCGAGAAGTCGACGGGCGCTGAAAAGAGCCAGCGGTCCGAGGACCGCGCGAAGGGCGGCAAGGACATGAAGGCCGAGGGTAAGGAAGACCGCGGCGGCATGAAGTCCGAACAGAAATCCGAAAAGGGCCAGACCACCGGCCAGGGCATGCAACGTGATCAGGGCACGACGCAGCGTGACCAGACGCAGCGTGACCAGACCACGACCCAGGGTCGCGATCAGCCGAGCCGTGACCAGAAGGCTCAGGGCAAGGAGGACCGCATGCAGACCCAGACTCAGGGCGGAGCTGCGGGCCAAAGCACGACCACGACGGGCCAGGCTGGCGCGGCAGCGAAGCTCTCGACCGAGCAGCGCACCCAGATCACCAGCGTGATCAAGGAACAGCGCGTGTCGCCGGTGACGAACGTCAACTTCTCGATCTCGGTCGGCACTCGCGTCCCGCGCGACGTGACCTTCCACACCCTGCCGGAGCGCGTGGTGACGATCTACCCGGAATGGCGCAGATATAAGTTTATCCTCGTCAAGGAGCAGATCGTGATCGTGGATCCGAACACCTACGAGATCGTGGCTGTTCTGGAAGCCTGACAGCGGGCTTTCGCAACGATTGAGGGCGGGCAGAAATGCCCGCCCCTTTTTTATGGTCGAAATTTCCGTGGTGACTTTAGCCTGAGCCCCGGACGTTCGGGTCCAGGCCGCGTGACAATGGCGCGCGGCAGATCCAGGCCGATTACCAGGCATTGGTTAACGAAGCAGTTTCAGGAGGTTCTGCACGCCTTTTTATGAACAGGATGAGGCCTTTCAAAGGTTCAAAAGCGCCCTAGAGGCTTCCCCTTGGCCGCGTTGTTACCTATAACCCCGCGACCTGTCCCGCCCCGTTTACTGGAATTTGGATGGCCCAAGGAACTCCCCAAGCCTCTGCCGCGACGATCTATGTGCTCAACGGCCCGAACCTCAACATGTTGGGGATACGGGAGCCGGAAAAGTATGGCCATGCGTCGCTCGCCGATGTCGAAAAGCTTTGCGTGGAAACCGCAGCGCAATTCGGCCTGAAGGCCGATTGCCGCCAGTCCAACCGCGAAGGCGAATTGATCGACTTCATCCACGAGGCGCATGCCAAGAAAGTAGCCGGCATCATCATCAACGCCGGCGGCTATTCGCACACCTCGATCGCGTTGCACGACGCGCTGGTCGCGGTGAAAATCCCGACAGTGGAAGTGCATATCAGCAACATCCACGCCCGCGAGAGCTTCCGTCATCACTCCTACACGGCCATGGCCGCCTTTGCATCGCTCTGCGGCTTCGGCATCGATGGCTACCGGCTCGCAATATCAGGCCTTGCCGCCAAACTCGGCGCCAAGGCCACAACCTGACTTCAAATCCTGACGTCGAACGAAACCAAGCCTGACGCTTACGCCGTCACCCACATCGAGAATTCCGGATCAAGAGCATGGCCCGCCAGCCCGACAACAAGTCAGCGGACAATTCAGCCGCAAATCTGAAGAGCGACGACAGCGCGCTCATTCGCGAACTCGCGCTGTTGCTGGATGAGACCAGCCTGACCGAGATCGAGATCGAGCGCTCCGGCTTGCGGGTGCGGGTCGCGCGCAACATCACGGTATCGGCGGCGATGCCGGCGGGCTTCCAGCCGGCGGCCGCGGCGGTAGCCGTCCCCGCGGCGGGTGCCGATCTGGCCAAGCATCCGGGCGTGGTCCCCTCGCCGATGGTCGGTACCGCCTATTGGGCGCCCGAGCCCGGCGCCAAGCCGTTCATCGACGTCGGCAGCAAGGTATCGGCCGGGCAAACGCTGCTGATCATCGAAGCGATGAAGACGATGAACCAGATCCCGTCGCCGCGCGCGGGCACGGTGACGCAGATTCTCGTCGAGGACGGCCAGCCGGTCGAATTCGGCGAGCCGCTCGTGATCATTGAATAAGTTCGTCAACGTCAGGCGCTGCGATGTTCGATAAGATTCTCATAGCCAATCGCGGCGAGATCGCGCTCCGCGTGCTGCGCGCGTGCAAGGAGCTCGGCATCAACACCGTTGCGGTGCATTCGACCGCCGACGCCGACGCCATGCATGTGCGGCTCGCCGACGAGAGCGTCTGCATCGGCCCGCCGCCGTCGAAAGATTCCTATCTCAACGTCCCCGCACTGCTCGCGGCCTGTGAGATCACCGGCGCGGACGCGGTGCATCCCGGTTACGGCTTCCTGTCGGAGAACGCCCGCTTCGCCGAAATCCTCGCCGAGCACAATCTGCATTTCATCGGCCCGAAGGCCGAGCACATCCGCCTGATGGGCGACAAGATCGAAGCCAAGAAGACCGCCAAGCGGCTCGGCATCCCCGTCGTTCCGGGTTCCGATGGCGCGGTCTCGCCCGACGATGATGCGCTCGCGATCGGCAAGGCGATCGGCTTCCCCGTGCTGGTGAAGGCCGCCGCCGGCGGCGGCGGACGCGGCATGAAGGTGGCGCACTCCGCCGACGATTTGATGATGGCGCTGTCGACCGCATCCAACGAGGCCAAATCGGCCTTCGGCGACGCCTCAGTCTATCTCGAAAAATACCTGCAGAAGCCGCGCCACATCGAGATCCAGATTCTCGGCGACGGCCGCGGCGGTGCGATCCATCTCGGCGAGCGCGACTGCTCGCTGCAGCGCCGCCACCAGAAGGTCTGGGAAGAAGGCCCCTCGCCGGTTCTCGCCGCCGCCGCCCGCGCCAGGATCGGCGAGACCTGCGCCAAGGCGATGCGGGACATGAAGTATCTCGGCGTCGGCACCATCGAATTTCTCTATGAGGATGGCGAGTTCTACTTCATCGAGATGAACACCCGCATCCAGGTCGAACATCCCGTCACCGAGAGCATCACCGACATCGACCTCGTGCTGGAGCAGATCCGCATCGCCGCCGGCGGCGACCTGCCCGCGAAGCAGGAAGAGATCGCCATCATCGGGCATGCCATCGAATGCCGCGTCAATGCGGAAAATCCGCAGACCTTCCGCCCGTCGCCTGGCAGGATCACGCAATTCCACCCGCCCGGCGGGCTCGGCGTGCGGATCGATTCCGCCGTTTATCAGGGCTACGTCATTCCGCCTTATTATGACTCGCTGGTCGGCAAGCTGATCGTGCACGGCAAGACCCGCGCCGAATGCCTGATGCGGCTGCGCCGGGCGCTCGACGAGATGGTGGTCGACGGCATCGAAACCACCCTGCCGCTGTTCCGGGCTCTGGTCCGGGAGGCCGACATCATCAACGGCGACTACCACATCCACTGGCTCGAGCAGTACCTTGCCGGCCAGCCGCTGGACGGCAAGACCTGAGCGAAAAACCACCTGAAATATTCGACGGCGCATGGAACCGTCGGGTTCCATCGCACGTTGGAGTGCAAAAGGGGGTGTCAGGGGCGCTTGTTCCGTTTGTTCATGACGAGAGATCACCGTGACCGCTAATGCCCAGCGCAAGCGCGCCATGGGGCACATCCTGCTGCTTGCGGCGGGGCTCTTGGTGTTGACCGCGATCAGCGCCGGTTCGGTCCATCTGGTGAACAAGGCGCGCGAGGACGCGCGCAAGGTTCTGCGCACCCTTGAGGTTGAAAACCAGATATCGCTCGTCCAACTGCAGTTGCGGCGGGCCGAAAGCGCACAGCGCGGCTACCTCGCGACATTGCGGCCGGATTTTCGGACCGATTTTGAGCAAGCTCTATCCGAACTGACGCCGGCGCTGACGCGGTTGAGCCAGCTCCTCAGCGACAATCCGGTTCAAAGGCGGCTCATCAGCGAGATGATGCCGCTCTACGATCAGCGGATCGAGGAATTCCGTACGACTATCGAACTGGCCCGGTCGCAACGCATGAACGACGCTGCCAAGATCGTCCGCGAGGGCATCGGGCGCGACACCATGAAACATATCGAAGATCTCGCGGGCCGGATGCGGGCCGAGGAGGACCGTCTGTTTGTGGAGCGCACGACCAACGCCGACCGCAGCCAGACGCTGGCAGCCTCGATCACCGGCATCGGCTCGGGCCTAGTCGTCGTGCTGGCCGGCATCGCTATCTTCCTGGTCCGACGTTCATCGCATGCGCGCGACCAGGCCGACGCCAGACTGCGCGACAGTCATCTCAACCTCGAGGCCGCGATCGACGAGCGTACCGCGGACCTGCGCGAAGCCAATGACGAGATCCAGCGCTTCGCCTACATCGTCAGCCACGATCTGCGCTCGCCGCTGGTGAACATCATGGGCTTCACCAGCGAGCTGGAGGAATTGCGCGGCGACATCTTCAAACGGATCGCAGCGCTTTCCCGCGAGCAGTCCGCCGCGCAGCCTGCCCCGGAAAACGCCACCGATACCGCCGAACCCGTGCTCGAGGGCTCCGACAAGCAGCTCTCGGAGGATTTCTCCGAGGCGCTCGCCTTCATCAAGTCGTCGATCGGCAAGATGGACCGGCTGATATCGGCGATCCTGAGCCTCACCCGCGAGGGGCGGCGCGAGTTCGAGCCGGTCTGGATCGATACCAGGGAGCTGATAGACGGCATCGTGGCGACTGTGGCGCATCAGGCGGCGGAAGCCCAGGCCGAGATCCGGATCGACGCGCTGCCGAATATCGTCAGCGATCGCCTTGCGCTGGAGCAGATCTTCTCCAATCTGATCGACAATGCACTCAAATACCTCAAGACCGGAGTCCCCGGCGAAATCAGGGTACGTGGCCGCACCAAGCTCGGCTTTGCGATTTTCGAGATCTCGGATAATGGGCGCGGCATCGATCCCAAGGACCATCAACGCATTTTCGAATTGTTCCGCCGCGCGGGAACCCAGGACAGGCCCGGACAGGGCATCGGCCTTGCCCATGTCCGCGCCTTGGTGCGCCGCCTGGGAGGTACCATGTCAGTCGCGTCGGAACTTCACCAAGGCAGCACATTCACGATTACACTGCCTATCAATTGGCCAGTCGGTAACCGGAACACACGGACATGAATATTCCCGTCACCATCATCATGATCGAGGACGATGAGGGCCATGCGCGCCTGATCGAGCGAAATATCCGCCGGTCCGGTGTCAATAATGAGATAATCCCGTTCACCAGCGGTACAGCCGCGTTGAACTATCTCTTTGGCCAGGATGGAACGGGCCTCGACCACAAGGGCTGCGCGCTCCTGATCCTGCTCGACCTCAATTTGCCCGATATGACCGGCATCGACATTTTGAAGCGGGTCAAGGAAAACAAATATCTCAAGACCACGCCGGTGGTGGTGCTGACCACGACCGACGATTCCCAGGAAATCAAGCGCTGTTACGACCTCGGGTGCAATGTCTACATCACCAAGCCCGTGAACTACGAAAGCTTCGCCAACGCCATTCGCCAGCTCGGTTTGTTCTTCTCCGTCATTCAGGTTCCTCCGGCCGCCACATGAAACCAGCGACGCCGACACTGCTGTATATCGACGACGACGCCGGGCTGGCCCGGCTAGTCGACCGCGGCCTGACGCGGGCAGGCTTCAAGGTCGTCCACGCGGCGAGCGGTGAGCAAGGGCTGGCGCGGCTGGCGCAAGGCGGCATCGATGTGGTTGCGCTCGACCAGTTCATGCCGGGTCTCGACGGCCTCGAAACGCTGGAACAGATCATGGCGATAGCGGACGCCCCTCCCGTAGTGTTCGTCACGGCCGCCCAGGATTCGGCGATCGCCGTTACGGCGCTGAAGGCCGGCGCCGCCGACTATCTGGTCAAGGACACGCACGGCGATTTCATCCCCCTGCTCCAGGTCGCCGTCAACGGCGCCCTGCGGCAGGCCGAGCTTCAGCGCGCCCGCGACGAGGCCGAAGCCGAGGTCCACGCCTCGCGCGACCGCTATGCGGCGCTTGCCGCCGAACGCGAGGTGCTGCTGCGCGAAGTCAACCACCGCGTCGGCAATTCCCTGCAGATCATCGCCTCGCTGCTGCATTTGCAGGCCAATTCGACGACCCAGGACGACGTCAAGGCGGCGCTGACCAATGCGATGGGCCGCGTCGCCGCGGTCGCCCAGGTGCATCGCCGCCTCTACACCTCGCACGACCTCAAGAGCGTACTGTTGAACCAGTATCTCGAAGCCCTGCTGGAAGACCTCCGGCGTTCGGCCGAGGGCAACAGGATGTCGCGGCTGACGCTCAAGGCCGAACCGATCGAGATCGACCCGGACCGCGCGGTGGCGATCGGCATCATCGTCAACGAGCTGGTGATGAACGCCGTCAAATACGCCTATCCCGACGGCGCCGGTCCGATTCACGTCGAGCTCAAGCCCGAGGGCGACGACCTCGTGGTCGCGATTGCGGACGACGGCGTCGGTCTCAACGCCAAGGCCGATCCGCGCTCCACCGGCATGGGGCAACGCATCGTGAGCGCGATGGCCGCGAAGCTCGACGCCAGCGCCGAGCGCGATCCGGACCATCACGGCACCAGGATCGTGCTGCGCTTCCGCCGCATCCCGGCGGCGGCGCCGAAATCGACCAACGCCGCGGCGAGTTAAAGCCGCTAATCCCTCGGCGTCGCCGCCTCGATCGCGCGCGCGGTAGCGAGGAGAACGTCCGCCACCTCGATTGCGCGACGCGGGCTCAACCTGTTTCGGATGGCGGAGAGCGTAATCGCGGCGGCTGGCTGGCCGTCCGGCGTCCGGATCCAGGCTGAAAGCGACTTCGTTCCCTGCACCAGGCCGACATCGCGCAGATTGTAGCCCCGGCGGCGCGCGAGCTGGACCTGGCCGAGCACCGTCGCCGTGTCGGTTCGGTAGGCGCCAAATCTGGTTTCGTTGGCGAGCACAATCTTGCGCGCTTCAGGGGCAGGCATGGCGGCCAGTATCGCCACCCCCGCGCTGCTGACGCCCAGCGGACGCCGCACACCGACCTCAATCGACAACACCTGGATCGGATAGCTGCCGATGCGGCGCGCCACGCATAGCGTGTCGAGCCCGGTGCGCACCGTCAGGAACAAGGTATCGCCGAGTTCCGCCGACGCCTCCGCGAGATGCGGCTCGGCTGCAACCATCAGGGGTGAACGCGATGGACGCGCCAGCGCCAGTTCGGGCACCTGGCGGCCGACGACGTAATTTCCTGTCCGCTCGCTGCGCTCGACAATCCCCTCCTCGATCAGCACATGCACGATGCGATGTACCGTCGGACGCGCGAGCGAGGTCGCTTGCACGACTTCAGCCAGAGGCACGCCTTTTTCCCCGCCAACCGCGAGCGTTCGCAGCACGGCCAAGGCGCGGCGGATCGCCTGCCCGCCTTGCCGCGGCCCTCGCCCGCGCGCCTTTAACAGACCGTTTGTCATACGCGCTGTCCTGTCCACAATGTGGACAAAAACACCACAATTTGGTCGACAGCGGAAGGGCCGCGCGCAAGATCGCGACGCGGAACAATACATGCGCATGCTGCTGGGACGGGGCTCGCGCAAAACAACAAAATGTAGCGGCGAATATGCCGCTTTTCGGGAGAATGCGATGAAAATTTTCGCGATCGCAGGCGTCGCTGTATCGGCACTATTCCTGGCAGCGTTGAGCACGCCGGCCGACGCCCAGCAATGGCCGGCGCGGCAGGTACGCCTGATCGTGCCCTATCCGGCAGGCGGCAATGTCGACAGCGCGGCGCGGGTCATCGCCGACAGGCTGCAGGCGAAGCTGGGCCAGCCGTTCATCGTGGAAAACAAGGCCGGCGCCGGCGGCCTGATCGCCGGCGAGGCGTTCGCGAAAGCCAAACCCGACGGCTACGCCCTGTTCGTCGGCGCCAACGGCCCCGTGCTGTTCGCACCCGAGATCGCCAAGCGCGAGGCCTATAACTGGAAGCGGGATTTCCTTCCGATCACCTCGATCACGATGACGCCGCTGGTGCTCGAAGTGCATCCGACGGTGCCGGCCCAGAATCTGAAGGAATTCATCGAGCTTGCCCGCCGCGATCCCGGCAAGCTGACGATGGCTTCTCCCGGTCAGGGCACCACCAACCATCTGCTCAGCGAGTTGATGCAGTCGTCGCTCGGCCTGCAATGGCTGACGGTGCACTACCGCGGCAACGCACCGGCTCTCAACGACCTGATCGGCGGACAGGTGCAATTTGCGCTGGACCAGATCTCGGTCGGACTGCCTTCTATCAAGAGCGGCATGCTGCGCGCGCTCGCCGTCACCGGCAGCCACCGCGCCTCATGGCTTCCGGATGTCCCGACCTTCACCGAACTCGGCTACAAGGAACTCGACGGCCAGACCTTCACCGGCCTGTTCGCGCCATCAGGCACGCCGGCCGAGATCGTGACCAAGCTCCACGATACCCTCGCGGAGATCCTGAAAGATCCCGCCATCGTCGAGAAGTTCAACGCGCTCGGCGCCGAGGCTGTATCGATGACGCCGGCGGAGTTTAC
Organism: Bradyrhizobium algeriense; assembly: GCF_003062295.1. Classification (GTDB taxonomy): domain Bacteria; phylum Pseudomonadota; class Alphaproteobacteria; order Rhizobiales; family Xanthobacteraceae; genus Bradyrhizobium; species Bradyrhizobium algeriense. The sequence goes on from NZ_PYCN01000023.1 coordinate 72,418, forward strand.
GAGCTACCTCGAACGCGAGGACGCCAAGTGGATTCCCGTGGTCCGCAAGGCGAACATCAAGGCTGACTGAGGCGCATCCCGATGCGGATCGATCCTGCATATCTCGACCCCGAAACGGCCTACCGGCTGATCACCGGCGTCGTAGTGCCCCGCCCGATCGCCTGGGTGACCAGCCTGTCGGGTAGCGGGGTGCTCAACCTCGCCCCCTTCAGCGCCTTTATGTTCGTCTCGCCGAAGCCGCCGATGCTGGCCATCAGCGTCGGCCGCAAGGGCACAATCTACAAGGATACCGCGCAGAACATCCTCAACAACGAGGAGTATGTCGTTCACATCGCGGATTCGAGCCTGATGAAGGCGGTGCACGAGAGTTCCACCGAGCATCCGCCCGATGTCAGCGAGGTCGAGGAATTGCGGCTCTCGACGCTACCGGGCGAACGCATCAAGGTGCCCCGTCTGGCCGCCGCGCCGATCGCGATGGAATGCCGCTTCCGGCAATGCCTCGAATTCGGCGAAACCCGCAGCCGGCTCATCGTCGGCGAGGTGCTGGTCTTCCATATCAGGGACGGGCTGCTGAACAACGGCAAGATCGAAACCGAGGCGCTCGATCCGATCTGCCGCATTGCCGGTCCGCGTTACGCCAAGCTCGGCGAGATCGTCACCCTGAAGCCCGTGTTCCAGACCTCGAAAACTGAATCCTGAAGCGTCGAAAGGCGCGCCGTCGCCCGCGTGAACGCGGCGCTGATCCGGAGATCCACCGCATGCATCTCTTAAGTTATCTCGCAAACGGCGAGCCGCGCTTCGGCGCGGCCGTTGCCGGCGGCGTGGTCGACCTCACCCAACGGCTCGGACTGAAATGTCCTGACCTTCGGACCCTGATCGCCAAGGACGGTCTGGACGTCGCGCGCCAGATGGTCGCCGGCCTCAAGCCGAGCCATGCGCTCGACGATCTCGTGCTGCTGCCGCCGATTCCCAATCCGGAAAAACTCTGGTGCATCGGCGTCAACTACAAAGACCGCAACGCCGAGTACAAGGACAATTCGGACCTGCCGAAATATCCGAGCCTTTTCGTCCGCAACCCCTCCTCCGTCGTCGGCTCCGGTCAACCGATCGAGAAGCCGAAGATCTCCGAACAGCTCGACTATGAGGGCGAGCTCGTCATCGTGATCGGCAAGGAAGGCCGGCACATCCCCCGCGAGCGCGCCTTTGAGCACATCTTCGGCATGACGCTGTGCAACGAGGGCAGCGTTCGCGACTGGCTGCACCACGGCAAGTTCAACGTCACCCAGGGCAAGAATTTCGATCGATCGGGCAGCATCGGGCCGTGGATCGTCACCTCGGACGAATGCGATCCGCGTGGGCATCATGACATCATTACCCGCGTCAATGGCGAGGTGCGCCAGAGCGATTCCACCGAGCGGCTGATGTTTCCGTTCGATTTCCTGATCGCCTACCTCTCCACCTTTGCCACCCTGAAACCCGGCGACATGATCGCGACCGGCACCCCGACCGGGGCCGGCGCCCGGTTCACGCCGCCGCGCTGGCTCAAGCCAGGCGACGTCGTCGAGGTGGAATCCGCTCGGATCGGCGTCCTTCGCAACACCGTGGCGGAGGAGCAGTAACCGATGCTCGATCAACAAACCGTCGAACGGCTGGCGCAGCGCCTGGACGAGGCCGAACGCAGCAAGTCGCTGATACCTGCGTTCACGCGCGAATATCCTGATCTCACGATCGAGGATGCTTACGCCATCCAGCGCGCATGGACGAAACTGCAGCTCTCCCGCGGTCGCGTCGTCAGGGGGCACAAGATCGGCCTGACATCGAAAGCGATGCAGAACGCCGTCGGCATTTCCGAGCCGGACTACGGCGTTCTGTTCGCCGACATGTTTTATCCGGATGCATCGCCGATCCCGTTCGACCGCTTTCGCGCGCCGCGCATCGAGGTCGAACTGGCGTTCGTACTGAAGACGCCGTTGAAGGGCCCGGACTGCACGCTGTTCGACGTGCTCAACGCCACCGACTACGTCACGCCGGCCCTCGAAATCCTGGAAACCCGGATGCATCGCGTCGATCCCGAGACGAAAGCGCCGCGCAAGGTGATGGACACGATTTCCGACAATGCCGCGAATGCAGCGCTGGTCGTCGGCGGCCGGCCCATTCGGCCGCTCGATTTCGACCTGCGCTGGATCGGCGCGCTGTTGTTTCGCAACGGCCAGATCGAGGAGACCGGCATCGCCGCCGGCGTTCTCAATCATCCCGCCAACGGCGTGGCCTGGCTTGCCGACCGGCTGGCGGCTCAGGGCGAGTATCTCGAAGCCGGCGAAGTGGTGCTGGCGGGATCGTTTACGCGCCCGGTCGAAATTATCAGGGGCGACACGTTTCATGCCGATTACGGCCAGTTCGGATCGGTGTCCTGCCAGTTCGTCTGAACAAGAAAGCGTCCCAGGGAGAGAACCGATGACACGGCGCAAGAGCATTCATATCGGCGAATTCAAGCACGCCAATCCAATTCCAAACGCCTGCCGCATCGGCAATCTCCTGATGTCCGGCGTCATTCTCGGCCGCGACGCCGCCGGCAAGATGCCGGACAAGATCGAAGACCAGTGCGCCAACATGTTCGGCCACATGAAGGCCATCGTGGAAGCCGGCGGCGGGACCACGGACGACATCATCAAAATGACCGTATGGCTGCAAGACCGCACGCAGCGCGCGCCCGTAAATACCGAATGGCTGAAAATGTTTCCCGACGAGCATTCGCGCCCCGCCCGCCATGCGCTGCAGATGGACATGGAGAACGGCGCGCTCGTGCAATGCGATTTCACCGCCGTGATCGGCTGACCGCGACCAGTCAAGGAACCTGACATGCCGACCTATCTCCCCTTCGATCCGAACCCGCGCCGTCCCTCAAAACTGCCGCCGTCGAAGAGCATCGACAGCCAGTTTCACGTGCTGGGTCCGCTGGACAAATATCCGGTGCGGCCGGGCGCCGCCTACCAGATGCCGACCGCGACCTGGGAAGCCGCGCTTCGCGTCCACAAGGCGCTCGGCATCGAGCGCGGCATCATCGTGCAGACCACGACCTATGGCGCCGATCATTCCGTGGTGCTCGACGCCCTCGCGGCGATGGGACCGAACTATCGCGCTTGCGCCAACGCGTTGGTGTTTGCCGAAGCCGACGATGCCTATCTCGCCAAACTGCATGATGCCGGCGTGCGCGGCGCCCGCTTCAGTTTCCGACAGGAACTGGGTGCGGTGCTCTCGGACAAGGATTTTGCCCGCGCGATCGCGAAAATTCGCGAGCTCGGCTGGTACGCAAAAATCCAGCCTGAAAAGGACGGCATCATTTCCAGCGCCGCCAAATACGAAAACCTCGACGTACCAGTGCTGATCGACCACATGGCCCGCCCTGACCCTGTGCGCGGCAAGGAAGATCCGAATTTGCAAAAGATGCTGGAGCTGCTGTCGAAGGGCAATTTCTGGGTGATGCTGTCGCTCGGGGAGAAGACGTCGAAAAACGGCCCGCCCTGGGACGACGTCATTCCGATCGCGCGCGCCTATATCGAAGCCGCCCCCGACCGCTGCGTATGGGCCAGCGACTGGCCGCATCCGGTTTCGGTGGTGCAGCCGCCCAACGACGCCGACCTGCTCGAGCTGCTCTATCGCTACGCGCCCGACGAGGCCGAGCTACGGAAGATCCTGGTGACCAATCCGGCAAAGCTGTTCGGCTTCGAGGACTAGGATGCGACCGTTGTCGAGCGCCTAGCGCAGCGCGACCGTCACGAACGCCACGATGACGGGCAACGTCACGGCGGCCAGGACCGTGCCGAGCGCCACCGCGCCCGAGACGGCCTCGCTCAGCCGTCCGTACTGGGCCGAGAAGAGGTAGGCATTGGCGCCGGTCGGCATCGCGGCAAACAGGACAACCACAGCCGCAGAAATCGGCGGCAGTGCGAGGACGTAGAACGCGAGGATCGCGGCAATGGCCGGCATCGCCAGCAGTTTGAGCGCGCACATCACGGCCATCGCGACCGCCTGGCCCTTGATCCTGAATCCGAACAGATTGATGCCGAGCGCGATCAGGGCCGTGGGCGAACCCGCCTGCGCCAGCAGTTCCAACGTCCTGTCCGCAACGGGATGCAGCCCCAATCCGGTCAGGCGCCAGAGAAAGCCGAAGCCGAGCGCGAGCATGATCGGATTGCGCGCGATCTCGCGCACGGCCCGCAGCACCAGCAGCGGCGCTGACTCGGAAGACTTCCGCTCGGCCCATGCCATCTGCAGCGTGCCGCAAAGCCAAAGCAGCGGCGTGTTGACCGACAGGATCAACGCCATCGAGCCGGCCGCCTGACTTCCCAGCGCCGACAGCGTCAGGGGAAGGCCGAGCATCACGACGTTGCCGTAGACCGCGCCGATCGCAAGCACCACGCCGTCGGCCCGGGATTGCCGAAGAACGGATGACGCCAGCAGCGCGACGATCCATATAGCCGCGGTTGCGCCATAATAGGCGCCCCACACCGCGAAGGCGTTGACGGCGGGAAATTCCGCGACGACCACGATCCGGAACAAGAGCGCGGGAATGGCGATGCTGAAGGCGAACTCGGAAATGCCCTTGTGCGCCGTAGGCGAGATGAAGCGCAGCGCTACCGCCGCATAGCCGGCCGCGATCAACGCGAACACCGGAACGACGATCAACACTGCGCTCATGCTGCACTCATCTGCGGAAATTCGGCCGGGCGGATTGCCTTACCGTCATCCGTCTCGCATTGTGCGGCTACGGCTGCGCACTGATTGTTTGCGGAACGTAGCATAGGCCCCCTCCGTCCTGCTATCATCAGCCCATGACATCGCGCGAGTCAGCCGTTTCCGAAATCACGCCCGAAGTGCTGCTGCGGGCCTATGCCTGCGGCATCTTTCCGATGGCCGAGAGCGCCGGTGATCCGACGCTGTTCTGGGTCGAGCCGGAAATGCGCGGCGTGATCCCGCTCGAGGGCTTCCGCATCGCCTCGCGGCTTGCCCGCACCGTGCGCTCGGACGCCTTCAGCGTTACCGTCGATACCGCCTTCAAGGCGGTCATTGCGGGCTGCGCGGCGCCGCAGCCGGGCCGCGACGACACCTGGATCAACAAGCGCATCCGCGATCTCTATGTCGGGCTCCACGAGCTCGGGCACTGCCACAGCGTCGAGGTCTGGCAGAACGGCGACCTCGTCGGCGGCCTCTACGGTGTCAGCCTCGGGCGGGCGTTCTTTGGGGAGAGCATGTTCCATCGCACCCGCGACGCATCGAAAGTGGCGCTGGTGCATCTGGTGGCGCGGTTGATCGCTGGCGGATTCGAGCTGCTCGACACGCAATATGTGACCGAACACCTGCGCAGCTTCGGCGCGGTCGAAATTCCAAGGCGCCGCTATCGCATGTTGCTCGACAAGGCGATTGCGGGCGAGCCTGCGGATTTCCTGAATTTGGCCGCCGGCCAGCCGGTCAGCGGCGCGGAAGCGCTCGCGATCATTGCCGAACGCAATTGATGTCTTGCAAAACACCGAGGCGCGGTGGCGTCCGCTTCCGATCGGCTCAAACCGGCGGCGGGTTCAATCGCGCAAAGCCTTCCTGGACACGATAAGGATAATAGGGATAGCAGGGCATCACCGCGCTCGCCTTGTCGAGGAGCGCGATCTGCTCGGCGGTCAGCGACCAGCCAATGGCGCCGAGATTGTCGCGGAGCTGCGCTTCGTCACGCGCGCCGATGATCACGGACGCCACGCTTGGGCGGGTGAGCAGCCATGCGATGGCGACCTGCGGCACGGTGCGACCGGTCTCGGTCGCGACCGCATCCAGGACGTCGACGATGCGATAGAGCCGCTCCTCGTCGACGGGCGGACCGAACTGCGCCGTCTCGCGCAGGCGACTGCCCGCCGGCAGCGGCTGGCCGCGTCTTATCCTGCCGGTGAGACGTCCCCAACCCAGCGGGCTCCAGACCAGCGCACCAACGCCCTGATCGAGGCCGAGCGGCATTTGCTCCCACTCGTAGTCGCGGCCGACGAGCGAATAATAGACCTGGTGCGCCACATGGCGCGGCCAACCGTGACGCTCGGCAATGGCGAGCGACTTCATCAATTGCCAGCCCGAGAAATTGGAGGCGCCGACATAGCGCAGCTTGCCGTCACGGACGAGCCCATCGAGCGTCGACAGCACTTCCTCGATCGGCGTGAAGGCATCGAAGGCGTGGAGCTGCAGCAAGTCAATGTAGTCGGTCCCGAGCCGCCGCAAGGCGGCGTCCACCGCCAAAACGAGGCGATGCCGCGATGAGCCCGCGTCGAATGGACCGTCACCCATCGGCAGGCTGGTCTTGGTAGAGATCAGCACCCTGTCGCGGCGGCCTTTGATCGCGGCGCCGAGAATCGCTTCCGACGCGCCGTTCGAATAGACATCGGCGGTGTCGAACAGATTGACGCCGGCTTCGAGGCAGATGTCGACCAGCCGCCTCGCTTCCTCGGCGCCGCTCCGGCCCCAAGCCGAGAACAGCGGCCCCTCTCCGCCGAACGTGCCAGTACCGAAACTGAGAACGGGAACCTTCAGGCCTGAGGCACCCAGGTTGCGATATTGCATTGTCGTGCTCCCTTTTGATGCTTTTGCTTCATTCCGCCGGGCACGCCGCAGCGGAAGATACCGGCCGGTCGAGACGCACACTCCATAGCGCCAGCAGGAGCCCCGCCGCGGTGATCGCCGCCGCGACGAGTGGAAGCGCGGCCAGACCCAGGCCGTGATCGATCGTTAGCCCGCCGGCCCAGGCGCCGAGCGCATTGCCGAGATTGAAGGCCGCGATGTTGAGGCTGGACGCGAGCGTGCGCCCCTCCGTGCCGGCCGCTTCGAGCACGCGAAGCTGCAGCGGCGCCACAGTGGCGAAAGCGGCGGCGCCGAGCAGGAAGATAAACGCAACGGCGAGGCCTTTGATCGACAGCACCGCCGCAAGCGCGACGAGCACGAGCGCAAGCGCCGCAAGTGTGCCGATCAGGGCGCGTCCGAGACCGCGGTCCGCGAGCCGCCCACCCGCAACATTGCCGATCGACAGGCCGACCCCGAACACGAGAAGGATCGGCGAGACCGCCGCTTCAGAGAAGCCGGTCAGCCGCGTCAGGATAGGCTGGACATAGGTAAAGACCACGAACAGGCCGGCAAAGCCGAACACGGTCATGGCGAGGCCGAGCAGGACTTGCGGACGGCCGACCACCGCCAGTTCCTCGCGGAGCGAAGTTACTTTCTGATTGCCGCCCACATTGCCGGGAACGAGAATGACCAGCACGGCGAAGGCGACCACACCGATCGCGGTCACCGCCCAGAACGCGGCGCGCCATCCCAGCATCAGGCCGAACCACGCGCCGAAGGGAACGCCGAGCAGAGTAGCCACCGTCAGCCCGATGAACATGGTGGAAATCGCGGAAGCACGCTTGTCCTCGGCGACGAGGCTCGTAGCCACCACCGAACCGACGCCGAAGAACGTCCCATGGGCGAGAGAAGTGAGGATCCGCGCCGCCATCAACAGCCCGTAGTCCGGCGCCAGCGCGCAGGCGGCGTTGCCGAAGGTAAAGATCGCCATCAGAGCAAGCAGCACCGCCTTGCGCGGCATCCGCCGCGTCGCCAGCGTCAGGATCGGCGCGCCGACGAACACCCCGAGCGCATAGCCGGAGATCAGCAGGCCCGTCGCGGAGACCGAGACCTGCATATCGGCGGCGACCTGCAGCAAGAGGCCCATGATGAGGAATTCAGTGGTGCCGATGCCAAAGGCACCGGCGGTCAGCGCAAGGACGGCGGCAGGCATGCGTTGCTCCGGATCAGGACAGGGTTGCTGCAACGCAAATAGCGGAAGCGCGGCGGAAGAATTAGGATGCCGGCAGTCCAATCATTTGTGACACGAATTCAACATGAGCCGGCTCGATACCAATCGTTCCGCCGAGATGGAGGTCTTCGTCCGGGTCGTCGACCTCGGCGGGTTCACCGCGGCGGCAAAAAGCCTTCGCATGACCCCATCCGGCGTGAGCAAGCTGGTATCCCGCCTGGAGGCCCGGCTCGGCACGCGACTTGTGAACCGGACCACGCGCAAGCTTCAACTGACCGAGGAAGGCCAAGCCTTCTATCAGCGCTCGTTGCGCATCCTCGGCGAAATCGAGGAGGCGGAGCGCGAGGCCGGCTCCGGTGCAGCGCCGCGCGGGCATCTGATGGTGAATAGCAACATACCCTTCGGCATGCAGCACGTGATGCCGCTGCTGCCGCGCTTCCTCGCCGAGCATCCTGATATCACGCTCGACGTCGTTCTCACTGATACGGTCATCGACCTGATGCAGGAGCGTGCCGACGTGGCGATTCGCGTCGGGCCGCTGGGGGCTTCGCGCCTCGTCGCGCGCAAGCTCGGGACCAGCCGCATGGCGGTGGTGGCCGCGCCGACTTATCTTGCCCGTTTCGGCGAGCCGAAGACCCCGGCTGAACTCGCCAGCCATCGCGGCATCGGCTGGACTTTTCCGCGCAGCATTCGCGGTTGGCCGTTCCGTCGCGGCGAGCGGATCGAGGAGGTGCTGCCGCCGCCAGCAGCACGCGCCAGCGACGGCGAAGCGGTCCGCCGGCTCGCGCTCGGCGGAGTCGGCTGCGCGCGCCTGGCTCTATTCCACGTCGGTCCGGACATCGAGGCCGGGCGCCTGGTTCCGGTGCTGCAGAACTACAATCCGGGGGACCGCGAAGACATCCATGCGATCTACGTCGGCCACGCCGGGCCGCTGCCGACGCGCGTGCGCAGCTTCATCGATTTCCTCGCGACGCACATCCGCATGGGCGATCTTACTGTAAGGCGCACCGCCGACGGCAAGTGGCGGCTACACGGTGAATGCTGAGTATTTGGGGCATACAACATGCCGACGCCGAGGCGCGGACGTCCTAATTCCCGAACAATCCGCCAAACAGTCCACCCGGCCGCTGCTGCGGCGGGGGTGGCGGCGGCGGAGCCTGCTGCGGCTGCTGCTGGAATTGCGGCTGCGGCGGTAGTCCCGGTGGACGCGGCGCCGCCTGCTTCGGCTGCGGCGGACGCTTCTGCCCGGCCGGCGGCGCGACTGTCTTCGCCGGATCGGGCTGTGCGCTGACGATGGTCTGGTCGGGACCTTTGCAGTCGGTCAGCCAGATGTCGTAGACCGGGTGCTCGACGCCATGCAGGCCGGGGCTTGCAGCGTACATCCAGCCCGAGAAGATCCGCTTCACCTCGCCCTGCAGCGTGATCTCGTCGACCTCGACAAAGGCGTCGGTGTTGGCAGCTTCCGTCGACGGCCGCGTGTAGCAGGCACTGGTCTTCACGCGCAGCGCGCCGAACTGCACGGTCTCGCCGATATCCTCCTCGAAATTGATGATGCGGCCGGTGATCTTGTCGAGGCCGGAGAAGCTCGCCTTCTTGTTGGTGATCTTGGTGGCCGGCGGCTCGGACACGACCTCATCTCCCGGCTGTAGCGTCGCCGGCGATTGCGGCACGCCTTTGGCTGGCGGCTGGCGCTGGCCTGGCGGCGCGGTGGCGACGCCCGGCTGGCCCGGCTGCGGGGGCTGAACCGCAACACCCGGTTGCGTGCCCTGGGGAGCGACGGTCGTTCCCGGCGGCGGCGCCAGCGGCTGCGACTGGAAGCTTCCCGGCGGCGGAGCGCCCTGCCCCGGCGGCGGACGGTTCGGGGTCGGCAGCAGCCGGCCGCGCGGCAGTTCCGGCACTTCCTCGTCGTCGTCGGGAAATTGTTGCTGCTGCTGATTGCCGCGGGGAATGGCGCCCGGCGGCCGCAGCGGCGGATCGGAAAAGATATTGCCGATCTGCGCCTGCGCCGGCGGCACAAGCGAAGTCATGGTGGCGGCGATCAGCGCCGCAAGACCGGTCAGGGCAATGGTTCGAAGCATCTCGCGGCTTTTACAGGCGAATCGGGCTCGCGACATAGTACAGACTTATCCGCCGCTCGCGTCCCACCCGGTTAACACGGCGAATACGGCGCGGAAAGGGCGGCTTGCCCCCTTCCCGCCGCACTCGATCCTGGCCCACAACCCGGCTTTCGATGGTCGCGCCATGATCTCGATCGTGGCCCCACGATCTAGTCACGCCCCGTTTCAGATGAAATAGTCACTTCCGTTCGCGCGAGGGTGCCCACTCCCGGCGCGATAACCACCAAAATCCGGGATAACCGGAGGAGCGAGAGGAAACCCCAGGATATGCCCGATCGAATTCGTCTCGATGGCCGGGTGGCCGTCGTGACCGGCGCCGCCGGCGTCATTGGAACCGCAACCATCCGCCTCCTGGCCGATCGCGGTGCCCGCATCGTCGCCGTCGACCGCAAGGAGCAGGATCTTGCGGCCGCCATCAAGGATCTGCCCGCCTCCGCCGAAGCGCTCGCGGTGACGGCTGATGTCACAAGGGAGGACGAGGTCGCGGACTATGTCCGCGCCACCGTCGACAGGTTCGGCGCGATCGACGCGTTCTACAACAACGCCGGCGTCGAGGGCGACGTCAAGCCGATCCCGGAATATTCGCTGGAGAGTTTTCGGCGCGTGCTCGACGTCAACGTCGTCGGCGTCTTTCTCGGCATGAAGCATGTGTTGCCGGTGATGCTGAAACAGAACAAGGGCAGCATCATCAACACCGCCTCGATCGCCGGCCTGATCGGATCGCCAATGATCGCCGTCTACAGCGCCAGCAAGCATGCGGTGATCGGGCTGACCAAGAGCGCCGCCTGGGAATGCACCGGTACCGGCGTGCGGGTCAATTGTGTCTGCCCCGGCCTGATCGACAGCCGGATGCTGAGCACCATCCTGCAGGGCCGCAATCCCGGCAATGAACCGCCGCCGACCGAGAAGATCGTCGACCGGATTCCGGCGCGGCGGCTCGGACAGGCATCCGAAGTCGCCTCCGTCGTGGCGTTCCTGGCCTCCGACGAGGCGAGCTACGTTTCCGGCTCCGCCTATACCGTCGACGGCGGCCGTACCGCCGCGTAGCGCAACTGTCATTCCGGGGCGATGCGAAGCATCGAACCCGGAATCTCGAGATTCCGGGTTCGGTCCTTTCGGACCGCCCCGGAATGACGAAACAGAGAACCAAAGGTCGCCACCATGCCCGTCACGCTCGATCCCGATGCCGCCGCCGTCTACAAGGCTTTTCAGGAAGCTGGCCGTCCCGCCTATGAAACGCTGACCGCACCGGAAGCGCGCGAGTACTATCTGAACGCCCGCTTCGTCAGTAATCCCGAACCGCCTGAACTGGAATCGGACAAACCGCTGTCGATCCCGGCACCGCATGGCGCGCTCCCGGCCCGCATCTACACACCGAAGACGCTGCGCAAGACCAACGGTCTCGCGCCATGCCTCGTCTTCTTCCATGGCGGCGGCTGGGTGATCGGCAATCTCGACTCTCATGACGTGGTGTGCCGCATGCTCGCCCATGAAGGCGAGTTGATCGTCATCTCCGTCGATTACCGCCTCGCGCCCGAACACAAATTCCCGGCCGCCGCCGATGACGCGATCACGGCAACGAAATGGGTTGCGGACAACGCCAGACAGCTCGGCATCGACGCCGCGCAATTGCTGGTCGGCGGCGACAGTGCCGGCGGCAATCTTGCAGCCGTCGTGGCCTTGGCCGCGCGCGACGGCGACGGCCCAAAACTCGCCGGGCAGGTGCTGATCTATCCCGCCACCGATTTTGCGATGAGCCATCCCTCGCACAGCGAACCCGAGACCAGCATTTTGCTGACGCACTCCGTGATCAAATGGTTCTGCAACCATTATCTGAACGGCGCCGCCGACATCGATCATTGGAAGGCCTCGCCCGCGCGCGCGAAAACGCTCGCAGGCTTGCCGCCGGCCTATGTGCTGACCGCCGGCGCCGATCCGCTGCGTGATGAGGGCGCCGAATATGCCGCGCGGCTCAAGGAAGCCGGCGTGCCCATGACCTACCGGCACTTCCCCGGCCAGTTCCACGGCTTCTTCACCATGGGCAAGCTCTTGCAGCAGGCCAACGTCGCGGTCAGCGAAATCGCCGATTGGCTCAAGACGCTGAAATAATGCACATTACAGATTGCGCGCTGAACCCCGTGAATTTCCTTTGCCCTCATCCGAGGCCGTTGTGATCGAACCCATCCTTGTATTCGGGATACCCGTCGACTTCATCCTGTTCGCGCTGACGCTGCTCGGGGTCGCGCTGTTTCATCATCACACCCTCCCCGTCGCGCTGACCGGGCTCAGCGCAATCGTGGTCTACAAGCTGATCTTCACCGGGTTCAAATACGGCACTGGCATCGGCGGCCTCGGCCACCACATGGCGCATGAATGGGTCACGCTCGGCAATCTGTTCCTGCTGCTGATGGGGTTTGCGCTGCTGTCCCGGCATTTCGAGGAAAGCCGCATTCCGGATGAGATGCCGGCGCTGCTGCCGGACGACTGGAAGGGCGGCGTCGTGCTGCTCGTCCTGGTGTTCGTGCTGTCGAGCTTCCTCGACAATATCGCCGCCGCCTTGATCGGCGGCACCGTTGCGCGGCACGTGTTCCAGGGCAAGGTTCACATCGGCTATCTCGCGGCGATCGTCGCGGCCTCGAATGCCGGCGGCGCCGGCAGCGTCGTCGGCGACACCACCACCACCATGATGTGGATCGCGGGCGTCAGTCCGCTCGCCGTGGTGGAGGCCTATGTCGCGGCCATCGTTGCGATGCTGATCTTCGCGGTGCCCGCTTCCATTCAGCAACAGCGCTACTCGCCGATCCAGAAGGATGCGTCGAAGGGGCTGAAGATCGACCCGACGCGGGTCTTCATCGTCGCCGCCATTCTGATCGCCGCACTGGCCGCGAACATCACCGCCAATTTGAAGTTCCCTGCCCTGCTCGATGCTGTCCCGGTTCTCGGCATCGCCGTCTGGGTCGTCATTCTGCTGACGGCCGGATTGCGCACGCCGGACTGGAAGGTGATGCCCGAAACCTTCAAGGGCACGATCTTTCTTCTGGCATTGGTCACCGCGGCCTCGTTGATGCCGGTCGAGAAACTGCCGGCCGCGTCATGGCCGACGGCGCTGGGCTTAGGCTTCGTCTCCGCCGTGTTCGACAACATTCCCCTCACCGCGCTTGCGCTGAAACAAGGCGGCTACGACTGGGGCTATCTGGCCTATGCCGTCGGCTTCGGCGGATCGATGATCTGGTTCGGCTCGTCGGCGGGCGTCGCTTTGTCGAACATGTATCCGGAAGCCAAATCCGTCGGCCGCTGGATCAGCCAGGGCTGGCCGGTGGCCTTGGCCTATGTCGTCGGATTTTTCGTGATGCTGGCGGTACTCGGCTGGCACCCTGACAAGCCGCTTTAGCCGCGTTCCATGCACAGCGACGTTGATGACCGGCCCCTCGCCGGCCATCATCCACTGCCCGGTTTCGCCAAACAGATTAAAGCCGCAATGTCATCCAAGTTTCAGGCTAGTTTTTACATGTAGCGAATCGGCCCGCTGATTCGGCGGACGATCGTGATGCGCGGGGGTATTGCCATGGCATTTTTTAAGCGCGAGCTTTTTATGCGCGAGCTCGGCCCGATCGAGCGCTTTGAGAACGCGCTGAAGGAAAAGTTGGCGGCGCGGCAGAAGCTGGCCGAGCGGCTGAGCGTCGCCGAGTCGGAACTTGCAGAAAAACGCACCGCCGCCGAACGGCTGGCGGTAGCCGGTGCTGCCAATGCCCGGCTCGATCGCGCCGAAGCTGCCATGCGCGCGGTCGAGGACCGCACCAAGACGATGCGTGCCGAACTGCTGGAATTCGACGACCAGGTCGCTTCAGCCGAACGCGCACTGGCGGACGCCAAGGCCCAGCGCGACCGCGATGGGCTGGCGGATCAGATCGAGGCGATGGCTGCGGCGATAGAGCGGGCCGCGCCGGGATTTGACGGCGGCGCCACCGCGCTGGTCGAGGCCGTCACGAAAAGCGCGATGTCGATACCGGAAGCGACCAGGTTCTCGAGCAACGTGGATGCCGTTCGCCGCGAGGTTCTTGCGGCGGCAGACTTGATATGTTGGGAGCTGCGATCCGCAGCCGTACGCACACGCGCGGGTAACGCCAACCTCGCCAGCATCACGCTATCAGAGGCGGAGCAACCGCCATCGGCGGAGATCGATCGGCAACTGATTTACACCCTCCATCCCCTGCTTTGGCGCGAGGGCGACGAGGTGCGCAAGGTTCCGGCCTTTGCGCTGGTCGGGCTGCCCAAGGCGCTGCTGCCGGTAGCCCTGCAGCATCAGCATGTGGACCATCTCAACGCCCGCCGCGTGCAGACCCTGATGCATCTTCATGGCAGCGCGGGACTCAACGGCGAACCCGAGAATGACGATCCGCAGCTCGTCGATCTCGATGCCTTGCTCGCGGAGGAGACGCCGAGCGCGCAAGCCGATGTTGCGTGAGCCAGGCGAACGGCGCCGGATCATCGCGCGCCGGAGACATCAGACATAGCCAACAAGGTTCCCCCGGAAATCGGGTGGCCGCCGCGCCTCCATCCTGCGATCCAACGCCCCTGAAGCAGGCCGTGCCGCTCGGAGCGAAGCACGGCCATGGCAGTTGGAGGCACCGATGAAATCCGAAAGCGCAAACCGAAACGTCGTATCCGAAAACGATCCGGCAATCCGAAATCCATTCGGCGTCATGGACGTTCCAAACCCCAACGACGATGACGTGACGCAGTTTGCCCGCAACACGGTACCGGAAGAATCCGCCGCCGACGAAAATGCAAAGCCATGGAGCGCTGGAAATACGAGCGACCCGCGCGGCACGATCGAAGGCGAGTGGTCGAGCCGCTGGAAGGGTGCAGCGGACCCCACCATACCGGGCGATGCCCCCGATAAATGGAAGCCGGGCCAGGGCGAAGCAAGAATCGTCGGGGACCGCGTGTACCTGCTATTCGATTGGGATTCCGGTAAGCGCAGGGGCCTGATCGAGGCCAGGCGCGAAGGTCCGCGCCGGCTGGTCGGGAAATATATCAACCTGAACAACCCGGAGATCACGGTCCCCTGGGTCGGCCTGATGGTGAGCGATCAGAGAATAGACGGTTACTTTACGCAAGGCCGGGTGGATTTCCGGAGATAGCGTTTCTCCAATGCCCCTATCCCGCCCGGGCCGCGCGGCGCAGCGATTGCGGGGGCTGGCCGAAGGCGCGGATGAAGGCGCGGCGCATCCGCTCGGGATCGCGAAAGCCCGTGACTTCGGCAACCCGCTCGATCGCCTCGCTGGACGATTGCACGCGTTGCCGTGCCACCTCGATGCGCAGCCGCTCCACCGCCTTTGACGGCGTGGTGCCGGTCTCCGCCATGAAAGCGCGGGTGAAATGCCGCGAACTCATGCCGGCCTGTTCGGCAAGATCCTCGACCGTGAGCGGCGCATCGAGATGCTCGCGCGCCCAGGCCAATAGCGGTCCGAACCGGCCGTTCGGTGCCTTCAATTCCAGCAGCGAGGAGAATTGCGACTGGCCGCCGCTACGACGGTGATAGAGCACCAGTTGCTTCGCGGTCTTCTGCGCGATCTCGTCGCCGTAATCTTCCGCGATCATCGCCAGCGACAGATCGATGCCGGCCGATATCCCGGCCGACGTCCAGATGTCGCCGTCGCGGACGAAGATGCGGTCCGGCTCGAGCTTCACCTGCGGATAGGTTTTGAGAAAATGCGGCGTGCGCTGCCAATGCGTGGTGGCGCGGCGGCCATCGAGCAGGCCGGCCTCGGCGAGGATATAGGCGCCGGAGCAGACGCTGGCGATGCGGACGCCACGTTTGGCAATCGCGCGCACGAAGCCGAGCGTCTTCTCGCAGGTCGCCGCCTGCCGCACGCCCTCGCCCCCCGCGATGATCAGGGTGGTGATCGCGCCCGACGGCCTTAGCCCGCGCGCGAGCATCTCGACGCCGGAGGACGAGCGCACCGGTCCCGGCGTCACGGCCACAACCCTGATCGAAGCGGCGTTTTCGGCGTAGCGCGCTCCGATCTCGAACACCGAAATCGGACCGGCGGCGTCGAGCAACTGGAAATCCGGAAATACGAGAACGCCGATCATCCTGCAGCCCGCTTTTTGGCTAATGTCCTGAAATGAGGGAAAAATGCCATTTCGGACACGAAGCGACCATGTCAGGATGCCTTCCGTCAAGCCAATTTTGCGTCAAGCCAAACTTTCCGGAGGTCACGATGTCCGCGCCGTCTCCCACGCCCACGCCGCTTCAGATCGGTCTCGTGCTGTTCCCCAAGGTCACCCAGCTCGACTTCACCGGGCCGTTGCAGGTGTTCTCCAGCCTGCCCGGCGCACAAGTTCATCTGGTCTGGAAGCGGATCGAGCCGGTCACCAGCGATTCCGTGCTGATGCTGACGCCGACCACGACCTTTGCGGACTGCCCGCAACTCGACGTCATCTGCGTGCCCGGCGGGTTCGGCACCGACGACATGATCAACGACGACGAGATGCTGGCCTTCCTGCGCAAGCAGGCGCCCGGCGCCAAATACATCACCTCGGTCTGCACGGGTTCACTGGTGCTCGGCGCCGCCGGCCTTCTCAAGGGTTATCGCGCGGCGACGCACTGGACGGCGATGGATTTCCTGTCGGCGTTCGGCGCGATCCCGACCAAGACGCGGGTCTGCGTCGATCGCAATCGCGTCACCGGCGGCGGCGTTACCGCAGGCATCGACTTCGCGCTGACGCTGGTCTCGCTGCTGCACGACAGGCGGACCGCGGAGACGATCCAGCTCCGGCTCGAATACAATCCTGCGCCGCCGTTCAATTCCGGCTCGCCCGACACCGCGCCGCCGGAAGTCCTCGCCTTCATGAAAGACAGGATTGCACCGGCGCAGATCCGCCGTGGTGAAATGATCGACCGCGCCGCCGCGCGGCTGGCGTAGCTCTGCCGTCATGCCCGTGAAGGCGGCTGGAGCCGAGAGATCACGGCGTACTGGATCGTCCGCCCCAGTGCGCAATCGCGCACAAGGCGGACGATGAAAAACAACACACGATATCGCGCGAACACAGAAAAAGGCCGCCTGGTTTCCCAGACGACCTTTCCTGTCCTACGGCAGCCACACATTAGCGGGCGATTTCAGAACCTCTGCACCAGGGGCCTATCTCCCGGCCGTGTCCTACTCGGTGGCCGCTGCTAGCCGGGACAGTCGCGAACTGGAGCCCGACACCGACGCGATGGTTTCCCATCTCCGTAAGATGTCCCTATTGAGCAGCAAGCTCGCGGAGAGGGCAAGACGGTCGCGTTGGTTGTACCCGCTGATCCCGTTATCCACAGGCGAGGCTTGTGCAAAATAGGAACGCGTGCAGTGCGGCGCAGAGCTTCAGCCCGGCGCGCGCTGGCTGCCCTGCGCCAGCTTCGCAAAGATGATGCCGTGCACAATCAGATACATTGGCACCAGCACGGTCGGAATCAGCGACCATGGTAGCACTTGCACCGCTTCCGAGCCTTGCCCGGCGTGAATGATCTGCAGCGGCGAGCCATTCGCGGAGATAATTCCGAGTGCAAGCGCGGCCACGAGATCGAGCATGCCGAATGTATTCCATGCCCAGACCAGCGGACTAGCTTGTCCGCGCAGCGCGAGCCAGGCCACCGGCAAAGCCAATACGCCGGTGATGACATCGCCCCAGCCCGCCGACGTTGGAAACGGTCCGCCAAGCCGGCCTTCGGCCGCGAGGAGGAGGAAAAATCCTCCCGCCAGCCGCCAGAGGTTCAGAGCGATCAGGAAGGGCATCGGCATTCCGAGCAGCGAAGCGCGCACCGACGGCGAGATCGACGCCGCAACGGCCGTCGCGACCAGCGGAAGCGCGATCATCGTACCGATCACCGGCGGCCCTATCGGATTTGTGCCAAGGAACAGGTTCGCGGCGGCCAGTGCGGCAGCCAGGCCCGTCCACAGACCGGCGCCGACCGAAAGGGCAATGAGCTGCGATGCGCTGATCGGCATCGCGCCGGTGAGCGCATTGACGCTGACGATGATCGCGGCAACGAGAACGATGGTTCCAATGAAGTCCAGCATGATACATCTCCTTATGTGTACTTACACCTATTGAGACGAATGAAATGCCGACCAGGTGTCTGGTTCGTCTCACCCCAAATTCCGGGAACCCAAAAGCTTCAGCGCCGCCTGGCCGTCGGCGCCGAGCAGCTTGCCGATATGCGCCTGCGCTTTCGACCAGTGGGGAAATCCGCGACGAACGAGGCCGCGTCCCTGCGCGGTAATGGCAATCATGCGCGCGCGCGGATCCTCGCCGGCGCTGATCGAAATCCAACCCTTGCCCTCCAGCAGGGTCAGGTTGCGGCTCAGCGTGGTGCGCTCCATCCCAAGCAGACCCGCCAGCTTGCCAATCGGCATTTCGCCGCGGAGCATCAATTGCGACAGGATGGTGAACTGCGTGATGCGGACGCCAGAACCCTGCATATGGGAATCGTACAGCCGGGTGATCTTCCGCGCGGCCTGTCGCGACGCGAGGCAGAAGCAGCCGGCTGCGGCCATGTAGTCGGTGTTGTGATCGGACGGTTGTTTCATCCCATAAGTGTATATACACCTATAATGCCCAGCAAGACACCTGGTGGTAGCGGCGGGTAAACTTGCCGAGAGTTCAGCTTCCGGAGTTCAGCTTCCGGGCGTCCAGGCCTGATAATCGCCGGTCGCCTTGGGGCGGCGGCCGCTGGCCAGCGTCGAGCCGGACGGACGGTAGGCTGCGGGCGTGCCGGTCAGGTTGGGAACGTGCGGCTTTTCCCATTCCCGCGGCGTGTAGCTCTCCTCGGTCGGGGCAACGTCGACGGTGTGATGCAGCCAGCCATGCCACGATGGCGGCACCCGGCTCGCCTCGGCATAACCGTTATAGACCACCCAGCGCCGCTCGAAGCCGAGCGTCGGATCGATCTTGCGGCCCTTGGTGCGATAGTAACGGTTGCCCTGCTCGTCCTGGCCGACCAGCTCGCCGAATCGCCACGTCCACAATTGCGTGCCGAACGTCTGGCCGTTCCACCAAGTGAAAAATTTGAGCAGAAACTGCTTCATGAGGGCTCGGCCGGTTCGAGGTGACGTGTCGCTCTGATGCCATCGGCGGGGCGAATTGTCCAGCCAAAGGCTGTTTCCCGTCCTGCCCGTCGCCTTGGTCCACACGGCACATTTCGGCGGCAGTTGCCGCGGAACCGGCGCAATTCGTTCATTTCGCATACAGCTCCGGCGGGACAGGCTCGGTATGCGCACGATCAGTGCGTGGGTTTGGGAACGTCCACCTCCGAAGATGGTTGGAACCCCTATCCCGGAAATGGAGCCTACGATGATTAATCTGAAAGTTTTGAGTACAGCAGCGGCGATCGCGCTTGTGTTGCCGATAGTCGCGTCGAGTATCAGCGCCGCCCAGGCCCAGGAAGGCAGAGGCGGCATGGCGGCCGGTGGCGGCGGTGCCAGGGCCGGCGGCGGTGGTGGCGGCGGCGCAGCCATTGGCGGTGGCGGTGGCTTTAGAGGCGGTGGCGGCGGCTCCGTCGCCGCACCCGGCGGTGGTGGCGGCTTTAGGGGTGGCGGCATGGCCGCTGCACCCAGCGGTGGTGGTGGCTTCAGAGGTGGCGGCGTGGCCGTTGCACCCAGCGGTGGCGGTGGCTTCAGAGGTGGTGGCGTGGCCGTTGCGCCCAGCGGAAGTCCCGGCTTCCGGGCTGGCGCGGTTGCCGGCACGGAAGGCCGCCCCGGCTTCGTCCGGCCCGCGCCCGGCGTCGGTGCAGGTGCCGTCGCGGGTAGCGGCTACTACGGCGGCCGTTACCATCGTCATCACCGTGGCTTCTGGCCCGGCTTCGCGATCGGCGCCGGCATCGGGTCGAGTTATGGCTATTACGACAGCCCCGCCTACTACGATGACTCGTATGGATATTACGACGACAGCGTAGTAGCCGAAGCGCCCCCGGCCGACGATGATGCTGTGGCGTATTGCACGCGGAGATACCGGTCCTACGATCCGGCGTCGGGAACCTATCTCGGCAATGACGGACTACGGCATCCCTGCCCCGCGCAATAGAAGGACCGCGCAATAGCAGGATATCGTTAGTTCGAAGGGCGGCGCATTCTTACTGCGCCGCCCTTTTCGTGTGCGAAATTACGCGCGCAGCGCCACCGCGACCCCACCGAGCGTGAACGCCAGCGCCGAGATTTCGCGCAGGCCGAGCGGTTCGCGCAGCATCGCCGCCGCCGCAAGCACCCCGATGACCGGGACCAGCAGGGTTCCAATCGAAGCCGTCGCCGCCGACAGCCGCTCCAGCGCGGCAAACCAGCACACATGGCAAAGGCAGAACTGGACCAGCGTCATGTAGAGCAGCGACAGCCAGCCGACATATGATAGCGCTGCCAGTTGCGGCTGCTCGACCGCAAGCCCAACGATCGCGATCGGCAGGCAGCCGAGCCCGATCTGCCAAGCGGCCAGCGACAGCGGCGGCATCGCCAGCGGAAAATGCTTGGTCAGCACGGTGCCGAGGCCGACGCACACCGCACCAGCCAGCGCGCACGCGACGCCCGGCAATTTATCGACGCTGGCCTCAATGCCGTTGCCGCCGATCAGCACGGCGATGCCGGCGAGCGCGACCGTCAGCGCGACGGCGCGCAGCGGCGACAGCCGCTCCCCCAGGATCGGCCATGCCAGAAGTGCCACCCAGACCGGGATCGATATGCCGAGCACCGCGGCCTCGCTGGCACTGAGCCACAACAGCGCCAGTCCCATGAACGCGACCCAGCCGCCGATCGTCAGCATGGAAACAATTAGCAATCTTAGCCACATCGGCCGCGGCACGCTCAATTTTTGCCGCCGCGCGAGCGCAATCAGCGCCAATGCCGCAGCGCCGGCGATGCCGCACAAGCCGCGCGAGGACAATGGCGGCCATTCCGTCAGTAAATGTTTCATGATCGGGAAGTTGAGGCCCCACCCGACCGACGTAATGGCGAGCAGGACGAACCCGAGCGGCGACAGCCGCCCCGCGCGATCGATCGGGGGCATGGCAGGCGCAGCTCCGGAACCGGTGGATTGTTCTCGTTCTGACACAGCTAAACGTAATTGCCCTCAACAACTTTTATGTGCACTCTATCATACAGACGACCTGTCGGCGTTTCGACTTAATCGTCACATGGGATGTGCTGGTCACCTGGCCGCCGCCCGAGGAAGAAGGAATCATCGTGCCGCGCGTTCTCGTGGTCGATGACGACCCGATGGTCTACGTTGCCATCGAGGTTTGTCTGACCCGCAAGGGTTTCGAGGTCACCGTTGCCGACGGTGGTGAAGCGGGAATGCGCGCACTCGAATCCTCCGATTTCGACGTCATGCTGATCGACGTGTTCATGCCGCATATGCGCGGCTTCGAATCGATCCGGATGTTTCACGAGCGCAGGCCGGACCTGCCGATCGTCGCGATGTCGGGCTACGCCTTCGCCAACACCGAGCGCGCGCCGGATTTCCTGCGGATGACCATCGAGCTCGGCGCGGCATGCTGCCTGCGCAAGCCCTTCACGCCGGATGCGCTGTTGACCTCGCTCAAACAGTGCATCGCCACACCGAAAGTTTCTGCGCGCCACTCGAGATAGTGAAGTAAGCAACTGGCAATGCCCTCGCAGCGTATCATTCTTGGGATTGGCCTCGCCATCCTCCTCGTTATCGGCGCTGCCTCGATCGGTTTGGACCTCAAGTCGCGGTCCGATACCGCTTCCGTCGACCGTGCGCTCGGCATACTCGGCAAAATCTCGGACATGCGCCCGCTGCTGCGCCGGGCCGAAAGCGCGGCGCGCGCCTTCGCAATCAACGGCGATCAGGAATTCGCCAGGGAATATCGCGAGGCCAGCGACGCGATCCTGCCGGCGCTGGCGGCGCTGATCGAGGCCGCCAAGGACAATCCAGTCGAAAAGCAGCTCATCGAAGAGACCAACGCGCTGGTGGAGCGCCAGGTTACGGTCAATGGCGAGCTGATCAGGCGCCGAATCATGGGAGACACCGCCGCGGTCGCGGCGCTTGTCGGCCAGGAAGACCGTGCGGCGACGGCCGTGATCGCCGGGAACCTCGAAAGGACGGTGGCGGAAGAGCGCCGGCTGCTGTTCGCCAGACGCGCCGAATCCGAAACCATCGGCAGGTTCCTGCTGGCGATCGATCTCGCCGGCGTCGCGCTGATTCTGATCCTCGCCACCGTTCTGACGGTGTCGGCCCGCCGCTCGCGCCGGGCACTGCAGGATTCGCTGAGTGCCACCCAGGCCACCAACGAGGCGCTGGAGGCCGCGGTCGCCGAGCGCACCGAGCATCTGGTTGCCGCGCATGACGAACTCAGGCTTTCGGCAGCCGTGCTGCGCAGCACCTTTCACAGCATGGCGGAGGCGGTGCTGGTCATCGACACCAAAGGCGAGGTTTTGCTCTCCAATCCGGCCGCCGAGAAGATGCTGCGCTACCGGCCGGGAATGACGGTGGAACTGCTGCGCTCGCTCAGCACGGTGTTTCATGCCGACGGCGTCACGCCGCTGCTGGTCCACGACATGCCCGCCTCGCGTGCGCTGCGCGGCGAAAGCTTTGACGCCATCGAGATCGTGGTACGCCCCGTCAGCGGCAATCCGCCGGTTCATCTCCTGATCAGCGGGCGGCCGCTGCGCGATGCCGCGGGCGCCATCAGCGGCGCCGCGCTGGTCTATCACGACGCCACCGCCTCGCGCGAAACCGAACACAAGCTGCAGCAAGCGCAGAAGCTCGACGCCATCGGCAAGCTCACCGGCGGCGTCGCGCACGATTTCAACAACATGCTGACGGTGATCACCGGCACCACCGAAACGCTGGTCGCGCGGCTTGCGCGTGAGCCGGAGCTGCAGAAGACGGCCGAACTGATCGACCAGGCGGCGGAACGCTGCAGCGAACTGATCCAGCATCTGCTCGCCTTCGCCCGCCGCCAACCGCTGCAGCCGCGCAATGTCGACATCAACGCCACCGTGCTCGATATCGCCAAACTGCTTCGGCCGACGCTCGGCGAGCAGATCGAGGTGGACTCGATCCTCGAACAGGAAACGGCGATCGCCCATATCGACGCCTCGCAGCTCGCCAATTCCCTGCTCAACATGGCGATCAACGCCCGCGACGCGATGCCGAACGGCGGCAAGCTCTTGCTGGAGACGCGCAACGTCGTGCTCGACGAAGCCTATGCGCAGGCCAATCCGGGCGTGAAACCCGGCCCCTATGTGATGCTCGCGGTCAGCGACAACGGCGCCGGCATGTCGCAGGAAGTGCTGGACAAGGTGTTCGAGCCGTTCTTCACCACCAAGGAGGTCGGCAAGGGCTCGGGCCTTGGCCTGAGCATGGTCTACGGCTTCGTCAAGCAGTCCGGCGGGCACATCCGGATCTACAGCGAGGTCGGCCACGGCACCACGATCAAACTCTATCTGCCGCCGGCCCGCGGCCAGGTCGAGGCGGCCCCCAGCGCGGCGCCACCGCTGCCGCATGGCAACGAAACCATCATGGTGGTGGAAGACGATGCGCTGGTGCGCAATTTCGTCACCACGCAATTGCAGAGCCTCGGCTACCGCACGGTGGGCGCCGCCAACGGACCGGCGGCGCTGAACCTGATCGAAGACGGCCAGGCGTTCGATCTGCTGTTCACCGATGTGATCATGCCCGGCGGCATGTCCGGCCGCGAACTGGCCGAGAAGGTGTTGAAGCTCCGGCCCGGCATCAAGGTGCTCTACACATCAGGCTATACCGACAACGCCATCGTGCATCAGGGCCGCCTCGACCCCGGCGTGCTGCTGCTGACCAAGCCGTATCGGAAGTCCCAGCTGGCGAATATGGTCCGCCGCGCGCTGACGGGGTAAACAGGCGAATGTTTTGAGCGAGCCGATGCTCGATGTGAAGCGGCTCCAGGCGCTCCTTCATATCCGGCCCCGGCTCTCAGAGTTTGCGCGCCCTCCACAGCCAAGCCGCTCGATGAAGACGCGGATCGTTTCAGAGTGTTCGGTCGGTTTTTTGCTATATGAATTGTATTCAAGCCCGTTCAGATCGGACGGAACCCGAACGTCACCTTTGTGAAGGAGGAGAATCCGGCTCCTTCCCAGGCGTCCCCAGAACCAACCGTATTCGATCCAAACGTTCTCGCGGGCTCTAAGGGCTTTTCCTTTCGCGGACCGGCTCGCCAGGCCGCCGAAATCATCCGGCGTTGCGAGAGCGATCGCGCCGTCGGCCTCCCAGGCAAGTTGCTCAAATTTCTCGGGCAATGTCTTGCCATCGCCGAATTGCTCTTTCATCACGATTACGTTGACCTTGAGCTCGTCGGAAAGCCATGACCTCAGTTTTTCCCAATCGTTGCTGCGGCCGTGGATCAGAAGAATTGTCGCGGGCCGCCTCAGCCCGGCTATCGTCTCGGCCCACTGCAGCACGCCCGGTCCCCAGGGCGCGTTCAGAGCGTCCAACGGTTTGGCATCTTGGTCGAACGCCCTGGCGGCTGCGATCAACTGTCGGGAGGCTCCACCAAAGGACCCGATCGGAATTAGCGGCTTCTTGGCCATCATCGCGGCTAGGCCGGCCATGTATGTACCTGCTCCACCGCCGATCGTGATGACGGCGTCAGCGTCTGCGACGGCGAGTACCTTGACGGCTGCCGCCGGCAGCCCAGGTCGATCGATAAAGAGAAAGCGATTCAGGTACTTTTCGCTGAGCTCAGCATAGGCGGCCACTTCTTCGTAGGGTCGAATGACCGTGATACTCCGCACCTCGCGCTCCGTGCGAGGCAGTGCAGCCAACACTCCGTCGACAACATGTTTGTCAGCCGTACTTTCTCGAGAGCTGCCGACGATGACCTCGTGCCCTGCGGCAATGATGGCCTTACCGATCGCGTTGCAGGCTTCCTTGAACTGCTCCTGCTTGCCTGTCGATTTCCAGTTTTCTTTTGAATCGACTATCCAGCTCCCGAATGCGGCGATCTTCATGGGCAGGCTCCTACGGACGTGAATCGCACGTCTCGCGCATTTCATTCAGACGAATTCTCTCTCAATTTTTCTCGTTTCCGAGATGCGGTTGTGGCGCAAAGAGCGACTTCTTCGGCCGATTTGCAGCATACCTTACCACCGTTAACGCTGGCCCAGCAGCTCCCGCTGCATTCGACCCTTTCGGGCGTTTCCTCACTCGGCAATTGAGCGAATGATCCTCGCCGGATTCCCACCGACAAGAGTATTTGGGGGAACGTCCTTGGTGACGACGGAACCCGCTGCAACAACAGAGTTTTCGCCCACAGTCGCACCGCCGATGATCGTTGCGCCGGCTGCGATCCAGACATTTCTCTCAATAGCGATGGGCTTCGCGGTTACGCCGGCGCGCCGCTGAGAAGGTTCAATGGGATGGCCAGACGTGATGATGCTCACGTTCGGTCCGATCATCACATCATCGGCAATGTCCAGCCCGCCAAGGTCATAGAAGGTGCAATTCTGATTTACGAAGCGAGCAGGCTTAAGGCGACAACAACCAACAGAATTGCCGATACCCACGGTTTTTTTGCGTATCCACTAAACTCGCTCTGCCACTTTCCGAGCGTCGTGCGCGCTTCCTCGGGTGACGTCCGCGCCAACGCCATCACCAAGCTGAAAACGGAAACGATAAGACCAGCGATGCCAATGATCCGGATCATTCCTGAAGGTTTGCACAATCCCGCAAACTGAAAAGGGGCTTCTTTCTGCCGGCCCGCTTGTGCGCTCACCGTTATCCCCCTCGCCCTGACAAGGCGGCCAACATGGTCTGCCGCGCGCTGTCGGGGTGACCAAAGCGCAAGCCTCTTCTCTTGCGGCGTCGTCTTATGCCGACTTGATGTATGAATGGATGATACGTTGGACGAAGGGATTCGGGGGAAGAGCCAAGGCTAATGGCCGACGTAACCTACAAGCGCTGCTATTTCGACTGGGGCGGACGCTGCGCCTACTGTGACATTGGACTCCCGCGCATAAAGTGGGACGGCAAGGTCAAGGCCGGCATCGACCACTTCATCCCGCTTTCAAAGGGAGGTCAGAACAGCCGGAGCAACCGTGTGCTATCCTGCTACCCCTGCAATCTCGCCAAAGGCGACACCGACCCGCGCGAGACGAATCAATGGCCGCACGTCCAACGGAGGCTTGCCGAGATCGCCGCGACGCGCCCTCTCAGTCACGGGCAGCTCAAACGGCTCCTGCCCGAACTGGTGAAACAGGTTTACGTCTAGGGCATGATCCGTAGATGTCGCGGCTCCACATCTCTAACCGGCCGTCAGCAACAGAATCAGGGCCGAGCCGAGCGTCACGAGGACAAAGCGGGTCACGATCATGGGACGCAGCCAGACCGGGAAGACGGCGGATGCGGCGTTGATGACGTCCCTGACGTCGACCGCCCGGGCGTCGGGGTCTTGAGACTTCCGAAACTCGGCCTCCACGAACCGGACCGTGAACACCTGGCCGGCGGTGATGAATCCCCCGGCGATGAGAAGGATCGGATGGATGATCCAAGTCGCTATACGGCCGATATAGGGCGCGGTCAGGTTGAGCGTGGCGAGCGTCGCGAGGACTACGCTTATCCCCAAGGGGAGCATCAGCTCTGCAAGGCTCTCTTCGATCCGCACCCGGTGCCGCGAAAGAATCTCAACCGAGAAGCCCTGTCTGGTCACGGCGGTCTCGGCAGCACGCTGGCCAGCGGCGCCGTACCGATAGGCTGCCAGACCGATGACCAGGAACGTGACCGCGGTCGCATATTGAAGGGCGGCGATGACGCCGGGCATTGGGATATTTTCGAGAACTTGCACAGCCTTCAATTCTTAACATGCATGTTCTTGCGCGCCAGCCTATGCTGGCGCGGCGTTCTCGAAGCGCGATCGCGCACTCGTCGCTACGAGCCGGAGCCGCCCGACACGATCTTCTCGTTCAGTTTTTGATCGACGGTCTGCACCGTGCGGTCGATCTCGGCATTGGGCGCGCCAAGCTCATGCGAAATCAGCTTTACCAGGAGGTCGACCCGCTCGATGAAGGGCGCTCCGGCGGCGACCGCACGGGCCGCCGATGACGGCTTGAGCAGGCTTTCGGCTGCCTTGGCATATTTCTCGAACGGCACCTGATCCGCCGGGTCGGCGCCCAGACGTCGCGCGACGCCGTCGACGTGGTCATAGATCGACTGCGAGAGTTTCAGGTCGCCGTGCACGGCGTCGCGGATCGACTGCGGCTCGTGCGGCGTGATGCAGCGGTAATTGCCGGTCAGCAGCATCGACCATTTGGCCAAGGGTACGAACAGCGAGTCGAACACTTTGAGCTTCACCGGAACGTCCCTGCCGTCCAGCGTCACCGCGTCGATATCCGCTTCGAGCTCCCGCAGCATCTTGTTGTGCTGCGCGTCTTCAAAGGCGGCGGCCTTGAAATTTGTCGGCAGGCCGACATGAAGGACGTTCGCCGCCTCTTCCGGCGGACGGAAGGCCTGCGGATCGGGCGAACACAGCGACACCAGCCCCGGCTTAAACCGCTCCCATACCAGCGCATTGGTATAGGCCTCCTCCAGGTCCATATCCGCCAGCGCTGGGATGCGCTTGAGATAGGGCAACGGCGGCATGTTCATGATCGAAAGACAAGGCAGTTTCGCCTCGGCGATCTTGATCATCAGAACGCGGATCGTATGGTTGGTGTATTGCGGCTCCTGCATCGCAAGGCCGACCAGATCGTAGCGCGAAAGGTCGACCTCGGCGGGCGTGGTCGCGTCCAGCTTGCCCGGCAGATCGCGCGAGAAGATCGCACGATGCACCGCCTCGTCGCGCAGCTTGATGCGAACTTCGGTGCCGTCGCGGTTGATGAGGTCGGCCGTCTTCTTCCGGCAAACCAGGGTCACGTTGTGCCCCGCCATCAAAAGCTTTGTCGCCAGCAAGGAGCCATAGGAGGCTCCAAGGATCAAAATGTTGCGCGCCATACTCTCTCTTTCACGGGTGATGCCGGGATTGTCTCTGATGCCCACGCCCCAGGCGGGGCTGAAATTTCGTCCGTGGCATACAACGAATTTATAGGCGCTACAATCACATAGCGGCCTGCCAAGACGGAAATAAAACGGGAGGTATTCCTAGGCCCGCGCCTCCTGCACGACGCCGCCCGGCGAAACAACTTCAGGGCTTGCGCAGATGCCGCAGGCGCCAGCTCGCCAGGCAGGCGATGATCGCCGGTACGACAAAACTTGCCGGCACCCAGAACGCCACTTGCATCATGCTTTCATCCGTTGCCCCGGCTGAGAATCCACTGGCATTTGCAACCAGGCCCGCGAGCGCCGCGCCCAGGGCAAACCCGGTCTGCTGGACGGTGGGGACCGCGGAGGCCGCGACGACCTCATCACCCGTTTTGGCGCCGCTCATGATCCGGTGGGCGACAAAGGGCCAGCATTGGCCGATGCCCATTCCCAGTGCGACGATGGCCGGGATCAAGACCAGCGTCGCCGCAGAGCCTGGCAGCAGCGACGCGATAGCCATCAGGCCGATGCCCATCACCACCGGTCCGGCCAGCATGAGCCGGTCCGGCCATGACCCGGATGCGCCGGCCGTGACGAGGGAAGCGATCGTCCATCCCAGCGAGCCGCTTGCAACCATGAAACCGGCCGCCAGCGGATCCAGTCCGCGCAAGTGCTGCAGGAAGATCGGCACGTATATCTGCAACGGGCTGAAGGTGATGCAAAGCAGCAGCGCCAGCCACAACCCCACGCCGGTTGGCGTATACAATGAAAACGCATCGCTCGGCAGCAGCGGCGCCGCAGCGACACGATCAAGCCGCAGCGTCGCCGCCAGCGCGCCAATCGCAAGGACGATCAGACCGGCTTTGGCCAACGGCCATTCGACGATCGAGGCTGAAGACATCGCGGCGATTGCGAGCCAGATCAATGCGACGCGTCCGGCCGGCAGGCTTGCTGCGGGCGTCCGGCGTTCCGACGTGCCCGGCGGCAGGATGACATAGGCGCTGACCGCCAATATGCCGGCGACGATCGCGGTCGCGACGAACGCGCCGCGCCAATTGCCGAAGCGGGCGAACATTCCCCCGACCAGCGGCCCCAGCAAGACGGACATGCTCCAGCTGGTCGACATCAATGCAATCGTCCGTGACCAGACGGCTTCCGGGAAAGTCGCTCGCACCGCGACATAGGCTGCGGCCGCCTCCAGGCCACCGCCGAATCCCTGTACCAAGCGGCCGACGACGATCCAGCCCATTGTTGGCGCGAGCGAGCAAAGCAGCGCTCCGAGACCGAATGTCGCTACCCCGGCGCAGTAGGCTGCGCGGGGACCGACCGCAGCCGCGAGCATGCCGGCACAGCTTGCCGCGACAATGGATGACGCAAGAAATGCGGTTGTCGGCCAACTCAACATGGTGACGCCGCCCAGTTCACCGACGATGGACGGCAGCACGGTCGTCAGCATCAGAACATTCATCGATTGAAGCAGCACGCCGCCCAGCAGGATCCCGAGCGTCGGTATCCACTCCCATCTGAGCAGCGATCGCCATCCCTCGCGCCCCGGGTCCTGCTGCATGCCTGTTGCTTCCATTCCAGGACTCACACGCCGGGATTGCCTGCCGGCTACGACCTTGTCGCCAGTACTACACCGGCCAGCGTGAACACCAGCGCCACGATCTGCGTCAGCCCTAACGGCTCGCCGAGCGCGACCGCGGATGCGACGACGCCGATCACGGGCACCGCCATGGTGCCGATCGCCGCGACCGACGCCTTCAATCGCGCCAGCGCGGCAAACCAGCTCACATAGGCGATGCAGAACTGGATCACGGTCGAATAGACCAAAAGCCACCAGCCGAGCTGTGTCACATCATCGATATGCGTGGTCTCGACGGCGAGACCGATGATGACGATCGGCAAACATCCCAGCCCGATCTGCCAGGCGGCGGCCGGGATCGGCGGCAGCGGCACCGGCAGTTTTTTCGCCAGCACCGTGCCGAGCGCGAACCCGAACGCGCCGCCGAGCGCCATCACCATGCCCGGCAGTTTTTCGGCCGTGGCAGCAATGCCGTTGCCGCCCATGATTGCAGCGAGCCCCGCGAACGCCATCACCAGCGCCACCGTGCGCAGGACGGTCGGCCGCTCGCCGAGCACCGGCCAGGCCAGCAGCGAGGCCCATACCGGCATGGTGTAGGCGATCAGCGCGGTTTCGCTGGCCGGCAGCCACAACAGCGCCAACCCCATCAGCACCATCCAGCCGGTGACGTTGAGCAGCGCCGCCAGCATCAGCCGCGGCCATAGATGCCGCTCGACCTTCAGGCTCTGGGAGCGCGCCAGCGCCAGCACGGCCAGCAGTGCCGCGCCGATCACGCCGGTCGAGCCGCGCAACGTCAGCGGCGGCAACTCGCTCAGGAGATACTTCGTGACGGGCCAATTAAAACCCCAGCCCACCGAGGTGATGGCGAGGAACATCAGCCCTGCGGGCGCGATCCGCGCCGGCGCGGTGGGTTTTGATTCTGTCATGGAGCCCGGCAAAGGGTGGAATCGGCCCTCACCTTGCCGCTTATCGGCGGCCGCGACCACGGGTGCGCGGACATGTCAGACCTCCCTGTCCGTAGCCCTACGTGAGTCTCATCAACGCAATCCCGAACGGCGAAAAAATACCTGCCCTGTGAACAGCGGGGCGAAGCGGATTTCCACACGTCGCAACAAATTTTTTGTCTTGGGAATCCTTCAGGACTCACTGATACTTGGCACCATCACAGGCGCGGGAGCACCCCCTGTTATCCCTCACTTTCCACCATATTTAGTATTTGATTCAGGAACTCGTACTAGTCCTTGACGGGCGCGACGGGTTTGGCCTAGCCTTCTTCCTGGACGGCGCGAGTTAAGTTTTGGTCCCGCCGGTCGCTCCCAAATGGGTTCCGAAACGAGCACTCCGTCGGCCGGTCGAGGCACGGGCAGAGGGCTTGTCTGCCTTGAAACGGGGCGATCGGCGCACCGAATAACGAGCTGAATGGCTCAGGTGACGCGTTGCGGAGTTGAGTTGGAAGGGGTTGGCCTCGCCGGCAGGCGGGACGAACCCTTGGGGTGGCGAAGACAGAAACAGGGCCGGGTCCACCGGTCGAACTGGCGGATCTCAGGCCCAAGGTTGTCTTCAACCTTGGAGCGGGAGGTTCGCTCACTGACAACATCCGGCAACCGCAAAAAGCGGACCGGGCAAGACGGGGCACGACCTATGCGAATCGAACGACGCAACACCACTTCCGGCCAGTCACCCTATGCAGGGATTGATTTCAGGCTGACGACATCGGAGATCCGCAACCCCGACGGTTCGATCGTGTTCCGGCTGGAAAATGTCGAAGTGCCCCAGTTCTGGTCGCAGGTCGCCTCCGACGTCCTCGCCCAGAAGTACTTTCGCAAGGCCGGCGTCGCCGCGCGCCTGAAGAAGGTCGAGGAAGAGACCGTGCCGTCCTGGCTGTGGCGCTCGGTGCCCGACACCGAGGCGCTCGCCCTCCTCCCCGAATCCGAGCGATTTGTCAGCGAGCTCAGCGCAAAGCAGGTGTTCGACCGCCTCGCCGGCTGCTGGACCTATTGGGGCTGGAAGGGCAAGTATTTCTCCACGGAAGAAGACGCGCAAGCGTTCTTCGACGAGCTGCGTTTCATGCTGGCCAAGCAGATGGTCGCGCCGAACTCGCCGCAGTGGTTCAACACCGGCTTGCACTGGGCCTACGGCGTCGATGGCCCCGGCCAGGGCCACTACTATGTCGATCCGTTCACGGGGAAACTCACAAAATCGAAGTCGGCTTACGAACATCCGCAGCCGCACGCCTGCTTCATCCAGGGCGTGGGTGACGACCTCGTCAACGAGGGCGGCATCATGGACCTCTGGGTGCGTGAGGCGCGCCTGTTCAAATACGGCTCCGGCACCGGCTCCAATTTCTCGCGCCTGCGCGGCGAAGGAGAAAAGCTTTCCGGCGGCGGCCGCTCGTCCGGCCTGATGAGTTTTCTGAAGATCGGCGACCGCGCCGCCGGCGCGATCAAGAGCGGCGGCACCACGCGTCGCGCGGCCAAGATGGTCGTGGTCGACGCCGATCACCCCGATATCGAGACCTATATCGACTGGAAGGTGAAGGAGGAGCAGAAGGTCGCGGCGCTGGTCACCGGCTCCAAGATCAACCAGAAGCACCTGAAAGCCGTGCTGAAGGCCTGCGTGAACTGCGAAGGAAGCGGCGACGACTGCTTCGATCCCGAAAAGAACCCTGCCCTGCGCCGCGAGATCAAGCTCGCGCGCCGCGCGCTGGTGTCCGACAACGTCATCAAGCGCGTCATCCAATTTGCAAAACAAGGCTACAAGGAGATCGACTTCCCGACCTACGACACCGACTGGGATTCGGAAGCCTACCTCACGGTCTCCGGCCAGAACTCCAACAACTCGGTCTCGCTGAAGGACGATTTCCTCCGCGCCGTCGAGACCGATGGTGACTGGAACCTGATCGGCCGCACCAACAAGAAAATTACAAAAACTCTCAAGGCCCGCGAGCTCTGGGAGAAAATCGGTCACGCCGCCTGGGCCTCGGCCGATCCCGGCCTGCACTTCAACACCACCATGAACGACTGGCACACCTGCAAGTCGTCCGGCGACATCCGCGCGTCGAATCCGTGTTCGGAATACATGTTCCTGGACGACACGGCGTGTAACCTCGCCTCCGCCAACCTCATCACCTTCTATTCGACCACCACAAAACGGTTCGACGTCGAATCCTACGAGCACCTCTGCCGGCTCTGGACCATCGTGCTCGAAATCTCCGTGATGATGGCGCAGTTCCCCTCGAAGGCGATCGCCGAACTCTCCTACGAGTTCCGCACGCTGGGCCTCGGCTTTGCCAACATCGGCGGCCTGCTGATGACCATGGGGCTGCCTTACGACTCGAAGGAAGGCCGTTCGCTGTGCGGCGCGCTGACCGCGATCATGACCGGTGTCGCGTATGCGACCTCGGCCGAGATGGCCAAGGAATTGGGCCCCTTCCCCGGCTACAAGAAGAACACCCAGCACATGCTGCGCGTGATCCGCAACCATCGCCGCGCGGCGCATGGCGAGAGCCGCGGCTATGAGGCGCTGGCGGTCAACCCTGTGCCGCTCGATCACGCCTCCTGCCCGCAGGCTGATGTGATCACCCACGCCAAGGCGGCCTGGGACAAGGCGCTCGAGCTCGGCGAGCTCAACGGCTACCGCAACGCGCAGACCACGGTGGTGGCGCCGACCGGCACCATCGGCCTCGTGATGGATTGCGACACCACCGGCATCGAGCCTGACTTTGCGCTGGTGAAGTTCAAGAAGCTCGCCGGCGGCGGCTACTGGAAGATCATCAACCAGGCGGTGCCGGTGGCGCTGCGGACGCTCGGCTACAGCGAGGCCGATATCGCGGAGATCGAGGCCTACGCCGTCGGCCACGGCTCGCTCTCCAATTCGCCCGGCATCAATGTTTCCACACTGAAGGCCAAAGGCTTCACCGACGAAGCCCTGGCGAAAGTGGAAAAGGCCCTGCCGACCGCGTTCGACATCAAGTTCGCCTTCAACAAGTGGACCTTTGGCGAGGACTTTTTGCGCGAGACGCTGAACATCGCACCGGAAGCGATCGCAGCCCCCGGCTTCGACCTGCTCTCCGCGATCGGCTTCAGCAAGCGCGAGATCGAGGCCGCCAACGTGCACATCTGCGGCGCGATGACGGTGGAGGGAGCTCCCCACCTCAAGGCGGAACATTATGCGGTGTTCGACTGCGCCAACCCCTGCGGCAAGATCGGCAAGCGTTATCTGTCGGTCGAGAGCCACATCCGCATGATGGCGGCGTCGCAGCCGTTCATCTCGGGTGCGATCTCGAAGACCATCAACATGCCGAACGACGCCACGGTGGAGGATTGCAAGTCGGCGTATCTGCTGTCCTGGAAGCTCGCGCTGAAGGCCAACGCGCTCTACCGCGACGGCTCGAAGCTGAGCCAGCCCTTGAACTCGCAGCTCATCAGCGATGATGACGACGAGGACGATGCGGCCGAGGCGTATTACGACAAGCCGATGGCCGCGCGTGCCGCGCAAGTGTCGGAAAAGATCGTCGAGAAACTCGTCGAGCGCATCGTGGTGATGCGCGAGCGCGAGAAGATGCCGGATCGCCGCAAGGGTTACACCCAGAAGGCGGTGGTTGGCGGCCACAAGGTGTACTTGCGAACCGGCGAGTATGATGACGGCCGTCTCGGCGAGATCTTCATCGACATGCACAAGGAAGGCGCGGCGCTCCGCTCCTTCATCAACAACTTTGCCATCGCGGTTTCGCTCGGCCTGCAATACGGCGTGCCGCTGGAAGAGTATGTCGATGCCTTCACCTTCACCCGCTTCGAGCCGGCGGGCCCCGTACAGGGCAACGATTCGATCAAGTACGCGACCTCGATCCTCGACTATGTGTTCCGCGAACTCGCGGTCAGCTACATGTCGCGCTTCGATCTCGCGCACGTCGATCCCTCTGAGTCCAACTTCGACGCGATGGGCAAAGGCGTCGAGGAAGGCAAGGAGCCGTCCGACAGCCACCAGGCCACCAAATATCTGTCCAAGGGCCTGACCCGCTCGCGCACGGATAATCTGGTCGTCATGCGCGGCGTCGATGCCGATGCCCGCGGCTCCCACAACGTCACCGCCATCGCCTCGCACGGCCCCAGCGGGCGCGCCTCCGACGCCCATGAAGGCGCGGTCGCGCTAAAGCAGGAAACCCAGCACGACCTGTCGCCGACGGAAAAGCTGGAAGCCCTGCAATGGAGCAAGTCCGGCAGCACGGCAGTGGCCGTCGCCCCGTCCAAGGCCGAACGCCGGGCGGAGGCGAAGGCCAAGGGCTACGAAGGCGAGATGTGCTCGGAGTGCGGCAACTTCACGCTGGTGCGGAACGGGACCTGCATGAAGTGCGATACGTGTGGGTCTACGACGGGGTGTAGCTGAGCCGCACCTCAGCTCTCATCGGCAGCAGAAGGCCGCTAACGGAGGCGCTATGAAGCGCCGCCGTTCAGCGAAGCCAGGAAGACCGGCCGTGAGGATAGCGCGCTTGGTCGGTAAGACAGTAATGCCCGCAGCGATGTCATATGCGACCTGCCTTTGAGAGGGAAAATGGCGGCCGACAAGGACGATAAACAGGGCGGACCCAAGATTACGGGTCTTGATATTTTCAAGAATGTCGGCGCCGCACTACTAATCGCATTCCTTGTTTACTGGCTGCCGGTTCTGGCTGAACAATTCTATTCACCAGCCGAAATTCGCTACCGGCACGTAACGTTAGGTAACAACTCGGGCTACCTGTTTTCGATTCAGAACTATTCACGACGTCCGATAGATGAGCTCTCGATCTATATCGATGCGCCTAAGGGGCTCGGGTCGGTACTATACGACGGCGCGATTTCGATTGAAACGTCGACCTCCACCCATCCAAGCATGGTCAAATTAAAGACCATCGCTCCTCATAGTGAAGCTACGCTTTTCGTGACCACAGATGCCCCATTCGAAAGCAACCGAGTTCGTGCCAGCTCCAGTTCGACGATAACACTCTTGGAAGATACAAAAATTGTCGCACGGCAACTCTGGAGTCCATCCACATTTTTCAACTCCGCCTTCACTGCATTGTTATATTTGACTTTTGCGCTGACTATGACTGCCCAACGAAAGCAACTGCGGTCCGAATTAGAAACGCTTCACAACGAAGCAAACCGAATTAAAGAAACCGCGGACAAAGGAATAGAAAATCTCAATTGGCGAATGATGAGAACCCGGGTCTACATGCAAAGACGGATCATTCGACTTGAAGAAGAGGTCGAAGTTTGGCGGCGCTTTTTTCGATCGATTTACTCTTCAGTCTTTGGCCATAAAAGTGATGCGGAACCCGCCATCGAACTAATCTTGAAATTGTCGGGCGTACCGATGGTTAAGCGGCTGCGCGAATATTCCGAAGCAGAATTTATAAAAATCTTAGAAGAGAGCGAGCGAGTGAGAGACGACAAGAAGCAAGCGTAACCGGGTGAAGCGTAGGGAAAACCGGGACCGCCCTCGTTAGGGATCGCAATTCAGCTCGCAGGGCGGACTCTCGCAACTCCGTGGGCAGATCGGCGCAATGCGCTCCGCTATTGCGCGCCCCACGCGCTAAACTTGGTTGAGCAAGCGTAGCCCGGATAAATTCGTAGGGCGGATTAGCGCAGCGTAATCCGCCGCTCTCTCGCGATCAGGTCGGTGGGTTACGCTGCGCTAACCCACCCTACTCGCTGCGCTCATCTGGGCTACGCTCGCTACATTGTTTTGAAGGATTAGATATGGTCGACATAATGACAGCGCTCGCGACCGCTGGCCAAGCTATTAAGCTAGCGCAAGAGTTGCGCGGCATCGACAAAGCTATCGATGCGGCCGAGTTCAAGCTGAAGATCGCCAATCTGACCGTAGCGCTTTCCGAGATAAAGCTAGCTCTCGCGGAAGCGAAGGAAGAACTGACGGGTAAGGACGCTGAAATTACAGCTCTCAAGAAGCAATTTCAGCGTTCAGCTGAGAC
Organism: Bradyrhizobium algeriense; assembly: GCF_003062295.1. Taxonomy (GTDB): domain Bacteria; phylum Pseudomonadota; class Alphaproteobacteria; order Rhizobiales; family Xanthobacteraceae; genus Bradyrhizobium; species Bradyrhizobium algeriense. The sequence goes on from NZ_PYCN01000023.1 coordinate 108,900, forward strand.
GATCGAAGTAAAGGGATTCAAATACAAGAAGGGTGAGGACGGCAAACCAAAGGGCGCAGCATTTTGTCCGGTGTGCGAGCAGCAACATGGACAATTCTACCACTTGACCCGCCTAATGAGCAAAGACGTTTGCCCGCATTGCAAAGCAGTTTTTGAACGAGTCATGATTTACGGTGAATAGCCCGTAGCAAGCGTAGCCGGATGAGCGAAGCGACATCCGGGACCACACTAACACCGCCCCGGATTTCGCTTCGCTCATCCGGGCTACACTTGCTTTTGATTGTAGGCGAATGAGTTTAAGTTGGGCAACAACATGAGAAACGCCTTGTCCAGACTGTTCAGAGTGATGAAATTTGTCGTGCCCGCCCTCTACATCGCGGGAGCAATGGTTATCTGGCTGGCTTTTTCGAGATCGAACCCCGATGGCCTCGCCAATATTTGGATTGCCATCTACACATTTCCAATGGTCCTGATCGGCACCTTTCTACTGCAAGGCGACTTCCCATTGCGCGTACCGAGCGATCGCGACCGGGCGTTCCGATTGATCACGACCGGCTGTACCGATTGATTGCGACCAGGCGTTCCGATTGATCGCGACCACCCATTCCGGGCGATCGCGACCAGCCTGTGGACGGGTGTGACGGGCGCCGTTGGGTGATCTGCGAATCGGCATGGTTTCGCTCCTTTCCACGAGGAGCGGGGGCAAATGCCAGGACCGAGATTACCTATGCGCAAAATTCGCGACGTGCTGCGGCTGTCCGCCGCCGGCATGTCCAAACGCAAGATCGCTGCCAGCCTGGGGATGAGTGCAACGGCCGCCGGGGAGTGCATCCAGCGGGCACGCCGCGCCGGCCTCACCTGGCCGGTACCGGAAGGCCTGACGGACGAGGCGCTGGAGGCCCGACTCTACCGACCTCCAACGGTCGGCGCAAAGCGTCGACCGCAGCCAGACTGGGCGGCGGTCCACCGTGAGCTTCGCCGGCCAGGGGTGACGCTGCAGCTATTGTGGGAGGAGCATCGCGCGGCCTACCCGGATGGTTACGGGTACAGCCGCTACTGTGAGCTCTATGGCGCCTGGGCGGCGCGGCTGTCGCCGACTATGCGACAGAGCCACGTCGCTGGCGAGCGCATGTTCGTTGATTACGCCGGCACGACGCTTGAGGTGATGGATGGT
>NZ_PYCN01000238.1 GCF_003062295.1 Bradyrhizobium algeriense
CGTTCCCGGCCGCGGCCTGGATCATGGCATACTCACCGGAGACTTGGTAGGCGAAGGTCGGAACGGCGAAGCTGTCCTTCACCCGGCGCACGATGTCGAGATAGGGCATGCCGGGCTTGATCATGATCATGTCGGCGCCTTCCTCGAGGTCGAGGGCGACCTCGCGCATGGCCTCGTCGGAATTCGCCGGATCCATCTGGTAGGTGCGCTTGTCGCCGACGAGGCACGTGCTGGTGCCGATGGCGTCCCGGAACGGGCCGTAGAAGGCGGAAGCGTATTTCGCCGCATAGGCCATGATCTGCACGTCCAGGAACCCGGCCTCGTCGAGACCCTCCCGGATGGCGGCCACGCGGCCGTCCATCATGTCGGACGGGGCGATGACGTCGGCGCCGGCTTCCGCCTGGAGCACGGCCTGGCGCACAAGCAGCGCCACCGTCTCGTCGTTGAGGATGCGTTCGCCGTCCATCACGCCGTCATGGCCGTGGCTG
>NZ_PYCN01000239.1 GCF_003062295.1 Bradyrhizobium algeriense
AGGTCGACAAGCTTCTTAAGGCGGGATGGGACTTGGCCGTCCTCCATCGATTCTCCAGCACATACGCATTTGGAGTGTCCAACTCGGCCGAAGAGCTCGTCAGCGCTATCGACACAATCCACGAAGACGGCGCCAGCCTCTATGGCGACGATCTCGACGCGGCGGCCAAATTCCTTTGCGAGCGGATGACTGCCGCTAAACGCCCCGCCGTTCTCCTCTCTGGCGCCTGGTCCGCTGCAGACGGAGGATGTATCACAGCTCTCGGACAGGCCCTCGAAGCCGCTGGGACCAGGGTCCATCTCTCCTACTCAGCATGCATATCGCCGGACGGGAGTGAGGATGAATGGCGCCCGATCGCGGGACGGCTTCCCAGCATTCAAATCCCGCCAGCCTCTTCCCAGCCTGCTCAGGCTTCCAGTGACCTCCGACGCCTTTTAGGGGCGTGACAGCTGGCATTTCGAACTGCGGCAAATTGGCTTCAAAAAG
>NZ_PYCN01000240.1 GCF_003062295.1 Bradyrhizobium algeriense
ATCCTGCCCGAGGCCTTCCGCCTGAAGAGCGAAGGCGAGGGCGATCCGCCCGGCGGGGGTTCCAGGAGGTTGCTTTGCGAAAAAGGCACGAATCTGGGAAGGAGGCCTGCGCTCGGCCAGCAGCGCATCCTCACTCCGTCTCCGAAGCTGGCTCGTGACCGGCCAGTCCGGGTAATCCTTCTGAAAGGCGAGGATGCGATCGAGGCCCATGGTGAGGCCGCTGCGGATCGCAAACCATTCGACGGTGGCGTGGGCAGCGGGCTGGGTGAGCTTGGTCCTGAGGATCTGAGCCTCGGTCAGATCGTTGTCCCGATAGGCCTTGAAGATCCCGGCCAAGTGATCCAGGTCTCCCGGCACCGGCGCGGCGGGCACGAAGTTTTCCAGCGTGGTGGATTGTGCCGGTCCCGGCGTGTCGGGAGGAGTTTCGGTTGCGTGGACGGTGAGAACGAGGAATGGGACAAGCGCGACGGATGTCACAAGACATA
>NZ_PYCN01000241.1 GCF_003062295.1 Bradyrhizobium algeriense
CATCACCGTCGATGATACGGGTGCGCGGCATGCCCGCCGTCCCGCTGTGACCACCCAGATCGGCGGTGAACGCTTTTGCGTCTTCCGCACCAGCCGATCAAAATCGCGCCTGAACTTCCTGTCGCTGCTGCGGGGTGGTTGCGAGGACTATGTCGTCAACGAAGCCACACTGGACTATCTGCGCCGGCAGCCTGTCGAGGCTGCCGTGATCGCCCGGTTGAGCCAGCTCCAGGGGCAGGTGTTCCGCTCGCAGATGGAGTGGTGGCAGCATCTGTTGCAGTGTTCGATCAACATCTTCGACCGGCCCCTACTGCAGACGCTCAACGAAGCGGCCACCTGGGGTGCGCTCCGGCATCACGGGCTGATGGACAACACGGTCGTGGTCTCTGATGATGCCGGTCAGTTCCGGGTGGCCACGCACGCTCTGTGCTGGATCCATGCCGAGCGACACCTGCAGAAGCTGATGCCGGCCTCGCCCAAGCAG
>NZ_PYCN01000242.1 GCF_003062295.1 Bradyrhizobium algeriense
AAACACGTTGTCACGCCAGGCGCCCTTGCCGTCCATGCTGATCGCGATCTTGTTCTTGAGTAGCACGCTGGTGAAGTCGTGGCTGGTGAACTGACTGCCTTGATCCGTGTTGAAGATCTCAGGACTGCCGTAGTGGCTCAGGGCTTCTTCCACCGCCTCGATGCAGAAGGCTGCCTCCAGAGTGATGGACAGCCGCCAAGCCAGCACCCGCCGGCTGAACCAGTCGACCACCGCCGCCAGATAGACGAAGCCCCGCGCCATGGGGATGTAGGTGATGTCCATGGCCCACACCTGATTAGGGCGCGTCACCGACAGCTTGCGCAGCAGATAAGGATAGATCTGATGTCCTGGCGCCGGTTTGGAGGTGTTGGGTTTGCGATAGAGCGCCTCGATGCCCATCCGCTTCATCAGGGTGGCAACATGCAGGCGTCCGACCGTGAAGCCCTCCGCGACCAGCTGTCATAGGGCGGTGAATACTGC
>NZ_PYCN01000243.1 GCF_003062295.1 Bradyrhizobium algeriense
CCATCACGATCTCCGTTGCCATCGGTCTGACGCTTGTGACGGTCGTTTCCCTGACGGGCCTAAGCTATGCGGCTCAGAAGGTGCTGTTCGCCCACAAGGACGGAGCGTTGACGCTGCTGGTCACCGGGCAGCAATGGTGGTGGGAGGTCACCTACGAAGACCCCCAGCCGAACCGCGTCTTCACCACGGCCAACGAAATCCACATTCCGGTCGGCGAGCCGGTGCTGATCAAGCTTGAATCATCCGATGTGATCCACTCTTTCTGGGTCCCGAGCCTCACCGGAAAGATGGACGCGATCACCGGGCGTCAAAACCTAATTCAGATTCAGGCGGATCGTCCTGGCGTGTATCGCGGACAATGTGCGGAATATTGCGGTCTTCAGCATGCCCATATGGGTTTGCTCGTGATTGCGGAGAGCAAAGAGGATTTCGAGCGCTGGCGGGAACACCAAATCTCTTCTGCCATTCCGCCAAACGAT
>NZ_PYCN01000244.1 GCF_003062295.1 Bradyrhizobium algeriense
GGGATCATGTAACTCGCCTTGATCGTTGGGAACCGGAGCTGAATGAAGCCATACCAAACGACGAGCGTGACACCACGATGCCTGTAGCAATGGCAACAACGTTGCGCAAACTATTAACTGGCGAACTACTTACTCTAGCTTCCCGGCAACAATTAATAGACTGGATGGAGGCGGATAAAGTTGCAGGACCACTTCTGCGCTCGGCCCTTCCGGCTGGCTGGTTTATTGCTGATAAATCTGGAGCCGGTGAGCGTGGGTCTCGCGGTATCATTGCAGCACTGGGGCCAGATGGTAAGCCCTCCCGTATCGTAGTTATCTACACGACGGGGAGTCAGGCAACTATGGATGAACGAAATAGACAGATCGCTGAGATAGGTGCCTCACTGATTAAGCATTGGTAACTGTCAGACCAAGTTTACTCATATATACTTTAGATTGATTTAATTCTCATGTTTGACAGCTTATCATCGATAAGCTT
>NZ_PYCN01000245.1 GCF_003062295.1 Bradyrhizobium algeriense
CTTTCCGGCCCTGCGAGCCGCGTCTTCGGCGGCCCGCATCAGAGCCGCGCCGATGCCGCGCTTTCGGGCCTGGCCGTGAACGAGCATCTTGGCGATGTCGGCCCGATGCGGCTGGTTCTCCGGCTGCTTGAGCACGATCTGCACGGTGCCCACGATCCGTCCGCTCGTGTCCTCCTGGGCGACGAGCAGGATGCGTTCTCCGTCGGCGACACCCTCGGCGACGCCCTGCCAGAAGGCATCGGCTCTCTCGCGGGTCAGCGGCGACATGAAGCTGACCGAGGCGCCGCCCTCGACGCAATCGATCAGAACGGCGGACAAAGCGCCGACCTGCTCGCTGGCTTCCGGTGCGGAGAGATGGCGGATGGTGATCGACTCGGTCATGGGAGGTTCTCAGCGCTGGGTGCCGGACCCGGCACGCGCGTCGGTGGCAAGAGCCACGACATAGCGGGCGGGTCGGTCGGCATGGTTGCGAAAAATG
>NZ_PYCN01000246.1 GCF_003062295.1 Bradyrhizobium algeriense
CGGCGACCACCTCGTTGATCGCCTTCTTGGAGTCGAAAAAGCGGTACACGTTGGCCGGGCTCATCCGGAGCGCCTTGGCGATATCGGCCACGGTGGTTTTCTGATAGCCGATCTGCCGGAACAGCCGCTCGGCCGTTGCGACGATACGGCCGCGGGTGTCCGGCTCAGCCGAGGCGAGGGCAGCGTCAGCATCCATGAGCTAAACGTATGATAAAATTCATCATTCGTCAACGAATGGGTGGCGTCGGCTCAGCTGAGCGCGCACGAGGATAGCGCCCCGGCAGCGGCTTACTCTGCCGCCACCGACAGCGCAGGCTGCCGCTCCATCTCTCCTGCCTGGCCTGGACTTGGCCCCTCTGCCACCACGGCTTCGGAGCCGCGCTCGTCGAGGTGCTTGCGGAACCACAGCGCGTAGAGCGCCGGCAGGAACAGCAGGGTCAGGAAGGTGGCGACGAACAGACCTCCCATGATGGTAAAG
>NZ_PYCN01000247.1 GCF_003062295.1 Bradyrhizobium algeriense
AGCCTTGGCGAGAAGGGCAGCGTTGTCTGCGATGATCCGGCACAGGTCGTCGACCCAGGCCCCTTCGCTTTTTCCGAAATCACCCAGCACATGGTTCTGCACCAGAGCCTTGTGGCCGGGATGGCCGATGCCGAGGCGTACGCGGCGATACTCGTTGCCGCAATGGGCCGAGATGGAGCGAAGCCCGTTATGGCCGGCATTGCCGCCGCCGATCTTCACGCGCAGCTTGGCGGGCGAAAGATCGAGCTCGTCGTAGAAGACCGTCACGTCATGCAGCGGAATCTTGAAGAAGTTCTGCGCTTCTCCCACCGCCTGGCCGGACAGGTTCATATAGGTCTGCGGCTTGATCAGCAGGACCTTCTCGCCCCCGATCAGCGCGTCCGCCGTTTCCGCATGGAAGCGTTTGCGCCAGGGGCCTGCGTTGTGCACGCGCGCAATCTCGTCCACGGCCATGAAACCGATATTGTGGCGG
>NZ_PYCN01000024.1 GCF_003062295.1 Bradyrhizobium algeriense
GGATCGATGGCGGCAGCAGCCAAACCTGATCAACGTCCCAAGGACGAAATGTCTTGCTCATCCACCGTTTGAATCACGACGCTTGTTCTTCGTCGAGAAAAATCCGATTACTCGGACAGGCTCCTAGGAGCGAACCATGGCGGAAGTAACCTACTTCGTGGCGCTGCCCTTCGTCGTTGCCGACGATGGCATTGCGGCTGGCGAACCAACCGAGTGCTTAAATCCGGTGGCAGTGGTCATGCACGCGGAAGCTTTGTCGCGCAAGCCGGGCCAGGTGGGAGCTGTGGCCTTCAGCCGAACTGGAGATCCCGCGACCGGCGATGCAAAGATCATCAAGAAGTTCGGTGAAGTGCCTGACAATCTCAGCACGTTGTAAAGAGAGCAGACGATGGCGGAAGACGAAGAAATAGCAACAGCGCGCTACATTGCCAGCAACGTATCCACGCAATTGATGCTGAAAACGATGTTTGAGATTATCGCGACGATGGCGGACGATCCGGACGAATATCGCTCGGCTATGAGGAGTAAGTTGCTTGAGCTGGCGGACACCATGCCCTTGTCCCCTATGGCCGCCGCTCGAGAAGAGAAAGTCCGCGCCTTTGTCAAAGAGACGGTCGGCAATCTGTTGATCAACCAGCGGCCCAACTAGGTCGCCCCTGCTGGCGGCCGCTTCACCACGGCTCTCGCGGAGGCCAGTCTCAATCTCGAACATTCGCGTCCGCACGCGTTTGGAAGGTGATAATCTGGGCCAGTCTGCCGGACCCGCCGGCTCCGCGTTCTTAAAGAAGGCCGGCGCATGCCCGAATCAGATCTGTCAGAGCTTGTTGCCGGACGAAGCGAGGACCTTGGCGTTGAGTATAAAGCTTGGATGGACACCTCGCAGGCCGAGGTAAGGGCCAAGCTGGCGCGCCACATCGCAGCTCTGGCCAATCATGGCGGCGGATACCTCATTTTCGGGGTGGACGACAAAACCCGCCAACCTCAGGGAGCGACGGAACTCGACGCCGAGCTGTTCAACCAAGACGCGATATCGGCAATTGTAAAGCGCTACCTCGAACCGCGTATTCAGATCCGAGTCGATCACGCTGAGCATGGAGGCGTACCCTACCCCGTGGTCATCGTACCGTCTCACGGCGCGCGACCGGTGATCGCCGCAGCCGACGGACCACAGGACGATAAGGGTCGTCCTATCGGAATCCGGCAAGGCGAGATTTACATCCGGGCGGCCGGCCCGGAAAGCGTACAAATCAAGCATGCGGATGACTGGAACACACTGCTCGAACGCTGCCTGTCGCACCGATCCGATCTCCTTGGTAAGATCCTGCGCCAGTCGATCGCCAAACCGTCCCAGCCGAGCACTCAGAGTCGCGATATGCTTCGTGACGCAGTCGATGCAATCGCGCAGGACTTCACAACGCAGACGGAAGCTCTCGCCGCGCTCGCGCCGGCGGAGGAAACCCGTATTCGCGCAGCAGGACGGCAGTTCGCCACGCTCGGCTACATCCTCTTGGACGCGGGCGGCGAGCCTATCGAGATCGAGAACGTTCGCAATGTCAATGAACGCGTATCGGTCGCGATGCATCAATACGCCTACACCGGATGGGCATCCTTCCTCCCGCTGACCGTTCCAGAACGTGCGCCACAGACCCGGATCGGAACCCTGCTCGGCAAAGAATACAGTTATCTTGAGGGCATGCGCCTAGAGAACACCGGCCTTTTGACAGGCGCCTTCGACTACTGGCGGATTTACGGATGCGGGCTGGCCGTAACGATCGAGTCATATCACGAAGATTATGTGACTGTGCGTCACGGCGTTCTGCCTCACCTCACGCCGTTGCAGATCTTCGTGAAGCTACATTCGCTGCTGGCTCACGCGCGGCTGCTCGGCCAGGAGATTCCGGGTGTTCATCAGATCGTGGTGCGCATGGACTGGCGAGGTCTCGCCGGGCGCACACTGATGTGGGATGAGACGAATTTCGTGAGTCCTGTGAAACTCACCGACGACCGTTTTGCGAAGACGATGACGTTGTCTTGGCCTGATTTACGCGACGATTATTTCATGGCGTTTCGCCGGGTCGCGCTACCGGTTTTCGACCTATTCGCCAATGCCGGCTGGTTCGAACCTATTACGTGGCTCACACCCGAACTGGTGGAGCGTGAATTCGCAAAACTTCAAGTCGCGGGCATGCGGCTGTTCGACACGTAACGAACCCACTGGATAAGGCTAGACGCATTTCCTATGAAATTACCAAAGCACACCGAGCGGTCGCAAGCGATTCTTAAGCGCGTTGCCAACTGGGGCTTTCCCGACGACGTGTTGCAACGGATCGGCGTTCTAGCTTTGGTGTGGGGCCAATTCGAATCCAATCTCGAAACCGCGATTTGGGCGTTACGCGGCGATAATGTCGCAGGCACGCGTCCGTGGACCGACAAGACGTCGGTCAGTGACTGGATCAAGGAGCTGGGCAAACCCTGGTCGCAGTTCTCAGTACCCGCGCAACAAACCCTTCAGATAGCCTCCCTCGCCGCGCTCGATTTGATGGACTACCGGCATGCGGTCGTGCACGGCACGATGCTCCCCTCGTCCAACATGCCGACCTTCATTCGAAACCCGGGTTGGCATGGCGAAGTTCGAAAACGACCAAGCCACGATGCCCACGTCGACAGAAACCTGCTCGATATGGCCATCGACAGCGCATGGACGCTTTGCCAGGTGGCCGTCTCTGCAAAAGCGGCTTGCGCCGACCCTGCGAAAATCGCGGGTGTCGCTGCCCTAAAGACCAATGCGTCCCGCGCGCAGAACCTAGCCAGCGAATTGCGACATCTTACGGCGCTGATGAACGACGACAAATACTGAATATCGCGGCGGACGAGGGCTTTGGCTTCTCAGCTCATTTCATAATCCGATCGCCTCGCCCTGCAACACCCTTTCTTCCGGCAGTGGTTATCCACGTCTTCCAGCCGGCAGTCGCATGCTTGCGCAAGGCTTCGACGTGGGGATGACGATAGACATTGCGGTATCCGTAGGAGAGCACAAGCTTTCCATGCCCGCTTGTCGGCGCCGGCACCGACGCTGCGCGCGCCTCAAAGCGCGCGCGGTGATGGGTGCCGACGAGGTGATCCACCTTTTCGCCTTTGCGTGCGTTAGGTGTGCGTAGTCCACATCGCCCGTCAGCAAAGCTGATCGCCCGCTGGCGAGCGTAACGAGAACCGTCAGGCCAGTGTTATTGAGATCTCCGGCAAGCCCCTGGCTCTGCAGCGATCAAGCGGCTATCAGAGCCGGCCAAGCATATCCTTCCTCCATTCCAGGAACTCCGTTTCAATCCGTATCGCATCATCGGTCTCCCAAAACGGAATGCCGAAGGCGTCAATCAAGAATGCCGCTTCTGAAAGATCCGCACCGCTGGGCGGCCGATTCAAAATGAAGTCTGCAGCAAAGTACCATGGCGCTTGGTGTCAGTTCACCACTCTTGTAACAGGTGGTAGAAGAAATACTGGATCAGGCACCGCCTGGCCAAAAAACTTCTTCTGCCGGTTGTTGTTCCACTTCTTGATCCGGTTATTCATGCGGTTCTCGATAGTAACAAAAAATCTATCAAAGGCGCCGCTAGACACGGACAAATTCGATTCCCAGATGGCGTAGCGGCCATCAACCACTTTAGTGAACAGCACTCCGTAACGCCAAAACTCTTCGGCGCTTTGTGCCGTTTTCATCTTTTCAAACCATTGTTTGGCCCAAACATTTCGTTCGTATGCATAGTGCGCAGCTTCATAGGCGTGCCTAACGAACCCGCTAGTGTTCGCGAACTGCTCCAAGACACCCGTGGCATGCGCGTTAGAGTCCGAATATCCAGACACCATGATCGCGCGCGCGATCTCAGACGGCTCGCCGATTGCCAGTTTTTTATCTACATATTCGGCGATTGTGTTCGACATCCCTGCAGAGAAGGCTGCCAATACTTCGACAGCTAGGTCGCTATCGTTCGCCGCATGGTCAAGGCGCTCAAAACATATCAGTTTGATCTCAGGCACGTCGGCGTTTGACCAGACTGCAACTGACTCGGCGGGGATTCTTGAAACCCCTACGACGCGATTTACAAAAGCTGGTTCTTCGGCGATCCGTTTGAACAATGCGACCGCAATCGCGACATCACTTTTAGCCAGGGCTTTAGCCATTCCTAAAGCAAAAAAATGAAGCGACCGAAAGGTCCTGCTCGGCAATCCTTCCAGCAAGGTTGCCCAGGATCTTGCAAGATCGATATCCTGAGCGACAAGTGCATCGAAGCCTCCCCATGAGAAATCGTCTAGAACAATGCGGGCGTCGGCAGCCGTTAGCTCCGAACTAAATCGGTCGTACGCCTGCCACGCCCGCCTTTGCCGAGCAAGATAACCCTCTTCCGTTTCGTTCAACCGATCAAACATCTTACTGATGTCCCGAGGCTGCGGTTCATCTACCAGGGAGAGCAATGGGGGGCTTTGATCGGAATGAGCCACAACCGGCTGCTCTATCAGAGGAAATTCAGGGATTTCAGTGATGTTTGCCGCCCTCTTTAGGGCCGCATCGATCCGAGTTGCCGCTGCCGTAGCGCCAGCGCCGGGCAATTCGGATAACGCAAAACCGTAGAAACCCACGGCGATCCGATCAACGGCTTCCGCCGGATCGAGGATGCCCATTGCTGCCGCACGCAACAGCGCAGACGACCCATACCAGATCAAATAGTGATCAGCCTTAAGGTCAAAATTTCTCGCGTCCCAACCAGTCTCGACGAATTTTCGAAGAATGTCGGGATCGCGAACATAAGCCGCGATCCCTACGGCCTGCGACCGGACCACTTTGTCCGGCGATGCAAGAAGCTGCGATACATGCTCGCGTGAGCGCTTCGACAGCGGCGACTTGCTGTAGAGAATAAAGCTCAGAACCCGCATCTGCATGTCGGCGTCGCCCGACTGCATTGCCCGGTTCAGCTGCGCTTCAACAGCACTCTCATCGGCAGGGCTTACTTTTTCGAGTGTCGATACCAGGAGGGTACGGCCCTGAAGATCGGCCAGGATCGCCAGCTGTTCATTCCCACTCTTATGAGGCATGCCTGTAAAAAGAGCGTACTGAGTAGACAACCAAGCATCCTGTTTATCAGATTCCGGGTCTAGCTCGGAAGCTGGTGCGCGCGTTGCAAATTCAATAAGCCGATCAACTAATTCTGAATCAAGAATTGCGCTATCTGGAGCAAGGGCCAATATACCCTGACGTTTGGGCAATCCGTCCCGGGTGATCACATCACGAGCGAACGCGCGTTGAACCGCAATTGCCGCATCGGGTTTAAATCGAGCTAGAGCGGGCTGCGCATCCGCAAATAGCATGTCCTGTGGTGTAGCGCCTCTGCCTTGACGAAGGGTGGTCACATCAAGTTTCTGATAAGCGTTTGCCGTAGCTTCTATATTGGATGGGACACCTGATTCCGGATCACACGGATCAGTGTCACTGTATGATTCCGTACGACTCATTCCGCCGAACTTTGGGCGATCCTTAGTTAGACGTTCGGCTATCTCGTTTGCTCTGGCTGCGTCGTCTGAATGCCCTGTGGCCCTTAACACTCTGACCAAAGCCCACTCGCCGGTCGGTGACGCGTTCGCGGCCGCAAGAGTAGCGCTCGCGTGAAGAAGAGCTGCCCTAGTATCGAGCCAGTCCACCGCGTTAAGATGCACAAGGTGCTCGAATTGCTTATCTGGGGAATCGGTGCCGGAATTCAGGGCATTTCCAAATGCCCAATCGACCAGAGCGTCGCTTGCTCCAGCCAATGCTGTTCCTGAAAGAAGTTCCAAAGCGAGTAAATGCAGCCGGGAAAGACCCTTTCCATCGGTTTTCTTAAGACGGGTTTCCATGAACTTGCGTTCGTCGGGGGAAAGAGCCGCGACCTTGCTGTTTATTTCATTTTTTCGTTTTAAACGTTCGGCCTCGATCTTTTCGACTGGATCATGACCTGGATGGGTGAACATGCGGCGCTCTGGCGCGAGCGAATAGCAGCTCAACCATGCAATAGCTTCCTTTGACGTAGCAGCTAGACCGTTCGGATTACTGCGCGCTGCGAGTAAAGCAACGGTAAGCCAGCGCATGTGCGTCAGATGGGCGCCCGATAATGCGGAGTTCTTGGCTGCCTCCAAGAACAGTTTGGGTGAAGCTTTCACGAGAGCCTCAAACGCGGGCCACTCGCTTTCAGGAATATTCTGCAGGCCGATATAATACTGGGCAAGCGCGGCCCCGACGGAAACAGGGCAATCGCTTGCAAGGCAGGCGACTTGCAGCGCAGAAAGAATCACTTCCGAAGTTTTGGCGAGGGCTAGGATGGGCTCGATGATATCCGCAAGCCTAGCCGCGGGATCGCGTTGATTTCGTTCCTCCTTCCGAAGTGCGTCTACGAGCCATAGCCCGAGCGCCAAGGGGAGACCGTCGTCCTTAATTGTATAACGATCCGGATCTCCAGCAACGCCTTCGAAGAATCGGCTGTTGGAGACAGCTTTGAGCCGGCGATCGAGATCAGCGTCGAAAATCATGAGATCGTCATGCTGTTGGCTCGACAGTCTCCCGATTATCGTGTCGGCGTGAGTTTGGAGGGCCTTTCGAAAAGCGTCTGCAGGAACGTCGGTGGTTCCATCACGCTCACAACGCCGCACGTGCTCAAACAGCAGTCGTCCGACAGTCAGTTCTTCAAATCCCTCAATTTCCTTGCCATCCAGAAGCTCCATGGCAATGCCGAGAATTCGGGGATTTCGCAGTGAATTAAAAACGTCAGCGCTGAGCCTATCTGAAACAATTCCTCTGCCGGCGAGAATTGATTTGAGCTCGTCCTCGGTCCACTCTTTGACAATAATTCTGCGAAGGTCGGACATCGCTACCGACCGGAGCCTTTGTGCGAAGTGTCTCTCGTTCGTTGTAACAATCAGGCGTCCACCGATTGCGGACAGTAGCTGCGCAATGCCATCCATCCATCGCGGCCATGGAAACTCCTGGGCTTGATTGAGTCCATCTACCCACACAACAAGCCGGACATTGTCCGGGCCCGGATTGGCCCGCCAGCCCTTGAACCGCCTTTGCCAGCGCGTTTTCGCAGCTTCGGTTAGCGTCCCCTCGGATTGCTCAGCGAGCTTGGCAATAAGGACCCCTTCGGCATCGTGCATCGCCAAGGGCATCTCAAGTTCGTCTGCCGTAAACACGGCAAGGAGAGGCGTCGGGGTGCTGGCAAGCCAGGCTTTTGCTACCAGCCATGATTTTCCTGTGCCCTCTTCGCCCAACACAACGAAAATCGCTTCATCAGGCGTTCCCGCGAATGCTCCCGTAAGGCTGCCTACGAGTGCCGCACGTTCGAACCACGGCAGACCTGTAGGATCGAGAGGAGCAAGCGGCTGTCCAAAGAATAGACGCGCTCGTTTCCTATCAGAGAATGATTGGGTCAAGGACCGCCTATTCGCATCCTTAACCAGTCCCAGGCCCAGCGCAGGTTCCCGAACCATCTGAGCTAGTTTAGAGGATTGACCGGTAAATTCGGTGTCGGCAGCAATGGCATCGAGATCCAGCCGCACAGCTGCCACCTTGGGTTTATCTTTGCTGTTGTCTTTAAGGAATCGCTCCGTTCTTGCCGGAGCCATTGCAAGCAGTGCGGCGAGTTGAGGCAGAGTCTGATCCTGCCAATCCAGGATCAGGCAACCGATCCCGACTTTAGCCAAGGCTTGCCGATACATTTCGACGTGCTGTGTGCTTACTGGAGCGGTGGCGCAAAGAATCCAGGTATCGACCTGTCCCTTGTCATCCACGGATAGCTCCAGGATCTTGTTTGAGACGGTGTTGCGCGGGACAGGGCCGTCATACAATTTAGCCTCGAAGTATGTCGCTCCCTCATCAAACGCAGAATCCCCATCGCGCCCGCGTTGAGAGCCACTGGAAGCCAGCCGAAATGGCTGCCCGCAAACTTCCGACAGCACGGCGGCAAGCAAACCCTCGAAGCCGTCGGCTCCAGAATCGTCGAGAGTTTGCAGGCTCTCTTTAAGAGCGGCTAGGTGAGCTACGGTCGCTGCGTCCATGAATTCATTCTGATCCGCATCGCGGGCTCACCCGTGAGGGTCTATCTGAGTTAAACGGACCTCTCAAGACAGGTAAGTCAACACAACCAGTGAGGGAACGATCATTTCTGTTTGTATCAGTTCGTTTTCTTGGTTAGAAGTCCTTGTTCGTCTCAAAAGAACGAGCCCGGATGTTTGGCCACGATCCGTTGGCCAGTGACGGTCGCCAAGAACTGTTCCGGCAATACGCGTTCGGCTACCGCGAGAAAGGCCTCGATGATCACGCGCATATGGTCGAGGTCTCCCTCCTGCACACGACGCCAGATACTTGGGCGATAACGCACGATGATCGAGAGCGCATAGAGCAGGACAACCGACATCGCCCGGTACTCGTTGACCACGCCGAAGATGGGAAGAATTAGGGCGTCTCGCTGAAACGGACTATGGTGGATGCGAAGGCTCTCCCACCAGAATTGTCCGGGCGGATGTTCAACGGCAACCCGAAAATGACGGCCGGCGCCTTCAGAAGGCACCTCGCCGATTTCGCTGATCGGCCCAGGAAACAACGCAATGTCCTCTTTGGTCACGCGCCCCATGTCATCGACCAGAAGGACATAACTGCGGGTCACAGGTTTCTGATCGCCGAACAAAGACATGCCTTGATTTGCCGTTTGATCGTAGACCGGCATGATCCAGCGTGGCTTGGCCGTAAATATATTGGAAAACAGGTCGGACAGCTCCGGGATCGAAGCAAACAGAGATTCGATCGTGAGCCAACTATGCTCTGGCGCCGAGGCGAGCTGACTATAGCGGCGCGGCTTGCTGTCGGGGAATTGCGTGATCTGCGTGCCCATCGTTTTCGCCCAAGCCGGGAAAAATCCGGCAGGCAAGACACCGACAACGATTTGCTCCAATCCGTCGGATACTCCATCGACGGTATAGAGTCCGTGACCGGCCTTAGTGCTGTGCTCGATGTCCGAAAGCGCCTTCGCGCCACGTGGCGCGGCGAGCATTTCCGCAAAAGCAAAAGAGAGACTGCCATAGTAGAGATTGAGCACCCGCTGGCTGAAGGGTTGCCCATCCCTGGCTTGAAAGTAGTCAGATGCGTTGCGCAACGCGTAGGCCACGCCCTGAGCCTTCGACTGTATGTTATCGGCGTCCAGCGCTACATGTTCGGCTGCCGCGCGAGCCTCGATCATCTTACGCGCGAGCGTGACGCTTTGAAGCTGGCGCAGCCGCAACCAGATTGCCGCGATCGGCTCGTCGGAAAGTAGCAACCGCGACCTGAGGATCGTCGGGTCGGCTACGGGCGGCATCTCCTGGCCGTCGGGCACAAACTTTCCATCGGCACTCACTCTATTCCATTCCAACAGCACTTCATGGAAATCATCGACCGAACCGACGGGCTTGATAACGCCTTGCGTGAACTGTTCGACAAGGTAAGGTTGGCCATTAAAGAAGATGTGCTCAACCTCGGCAGCGAGAGACTTGTAAATATTGTTGTCGGTGGCGGAGCTGTAAATCAACGCGATGGTGTGACGATGGCCGCCGCGTTCGGCTGAAATGATGAGGCCGTCCGGGAATTCGCGTTCGATCTTCTCCGACCAATTATGGGTACGGAGTTTTTCAAAAATTTTCCGTTCGGCGTCTCTGCGGAGGATGTCCATGCGCACTTTTTGTCCATGATCGGCGGCCTGCATTGCGATGCTCAAGCGGCCGCGGAACCGACGACATGATCCCGAAGAGCGATAGCGGCGTGGCTCCCCCGGGAAACGACAGTTGCCAGCAATGCGCGAAAATCCCGCTCCAGATCGGGATCGACCGAAATCTGCTCGCGCTTGTGCTCCCAGCATGCCCAAAGGAATGAAATCAGGTTGCCTTCGAGGCCATCCCGCCAATCATAAGAATCGAAGCTCGGGAAGACCGGCGCGAGCCACCTGATTGCGGGGACAAGGAGACCGGCGGCCGCGGGCTGCGTGACCCAATAGAGAAAGCCGGAAACCAGTTTCGACTTCTTGAACCAGCGCTCGGCAACCCTCGCGAAAAGACCTTCCATTCCGGAAATGGCGGCCGCGAATTCCGGCTTCTCGCCGATCTTGTTGATCTTCGTGCCCAGGCCCATGAGCCAGAAAACGGCGTCATCGAGATCATAGGATCGACCTGTCGCAGGATCCAATGCCGGGCTTTGCAGCGCATGCTCGATCATCGCGCTCCAGATTGCGGTGAAGCGCTCGGGCGTTTGTGCAGCTCGCACACCGACGGTGAACCACTCCCAGAAGAACCGTTCGATCCATTGATGCGCTGGCGGGCCGCGATCGAGAATCGGTTGCCATAGCGTCCGGTGATCTTCGGCGGTTGTCATACATGGAATTGTGCCGGCCACGAGGCCATAGACCCAGGCATCAAACTCGTCTGGATGATCCTCGGTCTGCTGCCGCCGCGGGTCGGTGATCACGGGAATCAGACCGAGCGTGATATCGAGAAAGGTCCGAACGAGCCCGAGCCACTTGGCCCTCTCGTCTGGCCGCGCCAACGCGAGGTCCAGCCAGGCGAACGCTGCCGAAAGAAGACGGGTGTCGAGGCTCAACCGCCCGCGATGAAGGGTTTCGACTTCACTGCCGGGGCGGCGCGTGCCCCTCTCGCGGCGACGCATGCGCTCCAATTCGGGGAATTGGCGCGCGCGCATGGCTTCGATTTCTTCCTCGGCCTGCGCGCTCAATGCGAGAATATCTGGAAGCTCTGTCGGCAACCGCCGATCGACAAATTGCTCGATCAGCGGCTCTTTGCCGGTGTGATCCTCCTCGACGTCGGTGTCGGTCCTGACCCTCTGCGCAATGTTGTGAGCAGGGCGCTGGGCAGCCCACCGCATCGCCATGCCAAGCATGCGGTCGAAGTCTTCGCCGAACTGTTCCCGGCGTTGAGCAGCGCGGATCAGAGTCCGGCTCGTCGTGTTGTAATGGAAAGAGAGAACGCCGGCCGCAACGAGGCGGCGGGCCAAGGGGTCGTTGCGCTCACGCGCGAGAAGAGCAACTCCGGCCTCGCCCGCGAAAGAATCCCATTTCTCGTCACCGTTGGCGCCAGCAGAATCGAACCGAAGCGGCGCAGGCGGATGGCTGACCACGGATTCTAGTTTGCGGCGACACCAAGCCATGCGTTCCGGATCGGCCGCGAGCCAGTCATCATGTTTGACGACGAGCACGGCGATGGCGCCGCAGAGCAAATCCTCGATCTGACGCAGCGGATCGCCGTCGCGGGCAAGCCGCGGCGAGAGGTCTTCAATACCCTGCACGAACTCCCAGAACTGAGGAAGCTGATCCTGAGAAAAGCGCTCATCGGAATCGAGCACTTGCCGGCATTGGAAGGGAAAGCTTGTGACTGTCTGGTCCGTGGCGATGCGCTGAAGGTCTTCTTGGTTCTTTTGCTTGACCGCTTCCGACCAGTCGAAGCTGACGGATACCCGTTTTCCGTCGCGCGTCTCGAAGGTGTAGTTGTCGGGATTTAGGCGTTCGCTCAGCAGACGGAGGGCTTCCGGCATCTCCTCGCCGTTGAGGTCGGTAACCCATCCCGATCGCAATTGGGCGAGAAAGGGCCGTTCTGCTTCGTCAGCGACCAACGTTTCGACGATGCCACCGCCGATGTAGAGCAACAGGTCTTTGCGATGGGGCATCCGATACCACGCGCGTCCAAGCTCAATCATGACCCCGGGCTGGTATGCCCAGAGACCCATGGCACCGGAACTTCCTGATCTGCGCAGGTTGGAAATTTCGCTGTCCCAATTGAGAAATAGCCAGTTCTGGAGAAGCGGCTTTAGGACCCCGGCGAACAGCGCCGGGCGGTATTTCCCGACATCCAAGAGAAGGCCGGCGAAGGCAAGCGACTCGCTCTCCTTCAGGATGCGGTTGATCCATGGGGCGATATCCTCGCCGCGCTCGATCTTCTCGTAGAACCATCGCTCCACCGCCATCAGCACGCAATGAATTGTCGAGCCAAATGTGACCGGCCAATCATGATGCCAGCGAAAGACGTACCAATTGCCGTACCAGAGGCGGGCTTCGTTTCCGATGTGAACCGTGAGCCCGTGGCCTTCACAAAATCGCCGGGTCGCGAAATTGACAAGCAGCAGCGCAAAAGACAGTCCCTGATCGGGGGCATCCTTGAGAAACTGAAGGAAGGGACCGCGACAATACAAGGGAGGATCGCCGCCATTCCAGTGATCGAGGCCGGTCTCGGGCATCGAGCTGCGGCCAAGATCCTCATGTTTCGGCGGCTCGATGCAGACAGCCAACAAGACCTCAAGCGCGGCGTCCGGTCTTGCGCGCACGAGCGCCGGAAAGGCCCCGGTGTCGAGACATGCCTCCTGAAATGCATTCTGCACGCCATCGCGCGGGCCGTCGGGCCAAGGATCACGCAGTTCGCCGTGCGGCCAAGCCGGAGGAAACGACGACCTCTGCCGTCTTTCCGGATTCGCCTCGAGAAATTGGCGCCGTTGTTCCCGCTGCCGTTCATGCGCCTGTTCGACCCGTGCGACGATAGCGGGGTCGAGATCGCGCCTTTGCGCAAGCTAAAGGCAAAGCTGCGCAACCTCGTCCGGCATTTCGGGCGCGGCGGACAAGACGGCCTCGTACACCGTCTTGTCATGGCCATCAGAATAATAGTTCCCCTCGGCATTAAGCGCCTGGACTTCCCGACCGATGGCAAGAGCGAGCTCGGCCGCGTCCTTCCGCCAAGGCATCGGCTGTCCGTCGCCGAATTCCACCGGGACCGACTTCAGCCAAAGTGCACAAAGCTTGGCGGCAGCATGCGGAACAAGCCGCGCGACTTCTTCGCGATGAGCGTGGAGCACGGTCAGCATCGGACCCCAATAGGGCCAATACGGCAGTCGGAAGAGATGTTCCCACTCGCCCTTCTCCTCCGTCGAGGACAGCAGCGCGCCGATCCTCGGATCGGGCAACGTGGCGGCAAACATGAAACGCTCAAGCATCAGTCTAAGAAGGCGACCGCCATTTGCCGCCAAGGCATCCCAACTGCGTTGCAGCAGCGGAACCGCGTTCGTGGCAAGGAACAGCGCTTCAATGAGCTGATCGCGGATGATTGCGCCTTCCTCGGTGCCATCTTCCAGACCCTCGACCGCTTGTCGCCAGCGTTCCGGGCCGTCTTCGGCCTGTTCGAGAAGCCTCTGCCCAAAGAGGCGTATGGGGCGGTGCCAGCGCGGAAGCTTGGCGCGCGCGCGAACGGATGGCGCAGAAAGGCCCGGTTCGCCGATCAGTACATTCAGCCGCGCCCAATCGCCGAGCATGTCGTGCGTGAAGCGCACGCGCTGGTCGCGGATACGGACAAGATCGGACGCAGTCAGGCTCCCGAGCGCAGCTTGCTCGCTTTGGCTCAGCTGCATGCGCGGCACACTGACGAGAAGCGAGTCGCCTTCGAGGGTCCCGAGCCGCATCAGGAGATGCGAGCGGCTGAGCTGATCCGTATCGCCCTCGATCCAGCGCTCCCACAGCGTATCCACGAGATAGCTGACGCCGATGATCGAGGCCGGATTTATTGCCTTCCCGCTGCGCGCCGCCGCGACCAGCCAGTCGAGGATCTTCAGGTTCGTCAACAAGGGACGAAGCTCGGGACGCAATGACGCCCATTGCAGTTCCGCGATCGGCGCGACGAGTCCCTGAACTTCGTCCTCCGACGGCGGATCAAGAGACGTCGCGCTATGCAGTGCTGCCGGCAGGCCGGCCTCGATGAAGCTTCGGATGAGTTTTGGTGCCGGCTCGATCTGGCCCGTCACCAGAAGATGGACATGCTTCAGACCATCTTCGGCAAGGAGCGCCGCCATCCAGCGATGCACGAGGCGTCGCGCACGCGGTGAGTAGCGTTCGATGCTATCGAAGACAATCAGGCACGGCGCCGGCGAAGCGGCCAGAATTTCACCAAGCGGATGAGTGAGGCCGATTTCGCGCTCGAACGCCGATTCCGTATCATGGTCTACCGCAGACTCGGCGAACCAGAGGCACCGATCATAATCCGCCTCGCCGATCTGCTTGGCCAAAGCAGACTTCCCGCTTCCGGATTCTCCGACGAGAAAGCATGCCCGGTCCCGATTAAGACAATCGAGCACTTTGGCACGGGCCTCGCTGCGTGGTAACGGCGCCAGGCCAGAAATCTCGCCGCGGATGTCAGCCATGAGTTCGCGGCTTGACCGGTCCAGGACTTCCCAATCGTACCGATAGTCGGGATGATCACGCAGATCGAATTGGTCGCGCAGCTCAACAAGCAAGCTGGCCAGATCGATCGACCCGCCCGCCCTGTTGGCATCGGCAATGGCAACAAGGCGGGACCACAGACTCGTCGCCTCGTCAGTGTCGCCGGACCGCAGAATGTTCTGGCAGTCGCGGAGCGCGTGATCATGATCGCGGGATGGCGTTGCCTCGAAGTCGAAGCGCATCAACCGTATGCGGCGAAGAAGCTGCATCGTGGCGCTGTCACTGGTGTCTCCTTCGTTTCGAAGCTCGTCCGGGCAATCCAGGCTCGCGAACAGTGCGCGCTGAAGGGCGGAAGACTGCGATCCCTCATCAGCTACGGGTTCGGCAAGTCGGGCCGTCATGCGCTCGGGCGTTGTGCGCAAGGCGTCGCTGAGCAGATTCGACCAGGCGTCTTCAACGTCATGCGCAAGACTTCCGACCATAAGGGCGACAGCGTCGTCGGTGCCGCGAAGGACACGCTCCGTCTTGACGCCGAACCATTGCGCCCATGCGATGCCAACGAAATCAGGAGGGAAGCCCGAGCTCGTAACTTGCCGGTCGCTTTTTATCGAAATGCCGGCGGAGCGCTTGCCTGTGGAAGCTGTGCACTCAACGACAAGATCGTCTGCAAGCCAGCCCAGGTCGCGTCCCTGCCATTGCAAGCGATCGATTTTGCCGAAATCCACGCCGAGCGTGTTGGTCCCCGCCAAGAGATCGAGAAGAAAGCGCGCGCCGATGCAGTTCTCATTGCGGAAGCCGGTTCCGGCAGTGAGCTGAACGGGCGCTTTTTTCTTCGGGGCGGCCTTCTTCATCGTCAGATCCGTGGGGCTAGCGTCCAGAACATTCCAAGAACATCTGCAATGGGCTGAGGGATGAGCAAGCTCTCAAATTATCGATTGAACGGTATGCAGTCCACATCTTTTCAATAACGTATACCTTATAATTTTTGCCATAATAATAACCTATACATTATTGATCTATTCACTAATAATATGCTATACCTTATCAGATGAAAGATGCGATCCGCCATCTAGACAAGCGATTCTCGAGCTTGCGCCCGCTCACCAAGCTCCAACGTCCGCCAAGGGGTTGGCTTCGGGCGATCCGTGACTCCCTCGGCATGACCACAGCACAATATGGGAAACGTCTGGGCGTATCCCAGCCTCGCATCGTGGAACTTGAAAAGTCCGAACGGGAAGGCAGTGTCACTCTCAACACGCTGCAACGGGCGGCCGAAGCTCTTGGCTGCCGTCTTGTCTACGTGCTTGTGC
The DNA here is from genome assembly GCF_003062295.1 of Bradyrhizobium algeriense. Lineage (GTDB taxonomy): Bacteria > Pseudomonadota > Alphaproteobacteria > Rhizobiales > Xanthobacteraceae > Bradyrhizobium > Bradyrhizobium algeriense. The sequence goes on from NZ_PYCN01000024.1 coordinate 15,560, forward strand.
CGGAGCGGCCATTGGCAGAAGTGGTAACCGAGCGGGCCGAACTCGTCGCCGAACGTCAGTCGAAGGCCATTGAGCATACGATGCGGCTGGAAGACCAAGCCGTGAAGGACAAGAGGGCCGCCCGCGCGCTCCGCGAGCAGGCGATCGAAGATTTGCTGAAGCGCCCCGCGCGCCTCTGGGATGAAGAATGACTGATCTACATGCCGCCGACGATCATGCGACCCCACTAACGCCGGCGGAAAGGGAAGACCTCATCCCGACCCATATCACCTTGCGCAGCGAGCTGAACGAACTCGAACAGCAGAATATCGCAACAGGCAATCGATGGGCATTCGGCCGCCGTCACGTCGTGACCCGCGAAAGTTTCCTCAAGAGCCTGCATCGCCGCATGTTCGAGCGCGTCTGGCGCTGGGCGGGAAAATACCGGACAACAGAACGCAATCTCGGTGTCGCTCCTCATTTGATCGAGGTCTCGCTTCGCCAGGCGATTGACGACGCGCGATATTGGATTGAGCACAAATCTTATCCTCCAGATGAGATCGCGGTGCGTTTCCATCACAGGCTCGTCTCCGTACACCCCTTTCCAAACGGAAACGGCCGTTGGTCTCGTCTCGCCGCCGACGTTTTGATCACTCAGCTCGGCGGCAAGCGTTTCACCTGGGGTGGCGCGGATCTCCGAGCCGCAGGCACGGCCCGCGACACCTACATCGCAGCGCTCAAGGCTGCGGACAATCACGATCTCGAACCGCTCATAAAGTTCGCGCGATCCTGACGGGCCATCATGGCTGCACGTCCATTAGTTCGACATGTTGGTGTCAAGGAGCGCCAGAAGTGAGCGCACCACTACTAGTCGCCTACGTCCGATCGTTGTCGTGACGATACGCCCAGCTCCTATCAACTCGTAAAGCTTCGTGCGTCCCAAGCCGGTCACTTCGCATGCATCGTCAATCGTGCAGGTGAGCCGCTGGGCGAATGGCATCGAGCTCGGTTCTGCGGCTTTCGGAGCGGATAGACTGACTTGTGACTGTTGTCCGCCACTTTTCTCTCGTCGATTGTATCTCACGTGGCCCTCCTATTCGCACAAAGCTCGACAGGACAAGAGTTGATTGTGCGACGAGCAACGTCAATGCGAACATCCGAGGGCGCTCGCGTACGACAGCGCACGTCAGCGGCGGTTTGAATATTTCCGGACACCAAGGGCGACGAGGAAATTTTTCGCGAATGCGCCAGCCACGGTGAGGCATCGCGCCGAGGCTAGTCTGCTAATGTCGGCAGCAAATTCCCCAAGCGTCCGCCGCTGTTCACCAGCGTCTTATTCAACCAATATTCAACGAACGCGGCTGATGGCTACCTAAGTGCCTGAGTTTGCTGGCGCTCCCTAGGGGAATCGAACCCCTGTTTCAGCCTTGAGAGGGTCTGCAGACGAGCCGAGATTGACATCGATAGATCTCCATCACCGAACTCTCTTCAAGATGATCATGAAGCGGATTGACTTGGCCTAACGAAGTCGATCGGTATCCCGTCGCTCATAAAGGTCTGGTGCAGGTTCCGGTTGCGGCGGGGCCTTTCACAACAACTTTGTTAACGCTCCGAATTTATCACACGTCAATCTGCGCAGATCGCGGCTTCTAACCTCGCACGACTGCTCCCCTCTCGCGAGATCAGCATCGGCCGATCTGTGCGCTAAGTTTTCTGATTTTACGACAAGGGGATTTTGAACTTTCCATGGCATGCGTGCGGCGGCACGCTCCATGTATGGACCGAGTTGATACGAAGGTCGGAAATCGTTTTCGCCGTCGGGTCTCCAAGCTCTCCCGAGCTTCTGATCGACGCATTAAGCAGAGCCTCGTCTGCGAGCGAGCCGCTTAGTCATGCGTCACAGACTTCAGAAATTGCCCTTGCAGTTGATTCCGGATGAGGCGATTCTACGCCTAGCACGCGCATTGGCACGCCAAGCGGCAAGGGAAGACCATGAACGAGATCAACTCAGCACTCGAACCTTCAATCAAGAAGGTGGCGGTGATCTACGCCCGATTCTCGACCGACCTTCAAAATGAGCGATCGATCGAAGACCAGGTCACCCTCTGCCGGGAGTACGCCTCACGACAAGGCATAAACATAATTGGAGTGTACGAAGATAAAGCCCGTTCTGGCGGCTCCATTATGGGACGGGATGGCTTGCTCCGGTTATTGGATCAAGCAAAAGATCGGTCATTCGATGTCGTAGTCGTCGAGGCTCTTGACCGTCTCTCGCGTGACATGGAGGACCTTGCCGGTATTCATAAGCGGCTTTCTTTTCTTGGTATTGAAATACGCGCCGTCCACGAAGGCGTGGTGAATACAGTCTTGGTGGGGCTTCGCGGACTAGTGGGCCAACTCTTTCGCGAGGATAATGCTCATAAGGTGCGGAGGGGTCTGGCTGGCCGTGTCGGCCAGGGCCTCAACGCGGGCGGAAAGGCTTATGGCTACACCCCAGCCGCAGGCGAAAAGGGCAAGCGGGTAATTGTCGAAGCTGAAGCGAGAATCGTCCGGCGCATTTTCGAGGAATACGTTGAAGGAAGGACGCCTCGTGAAATCGCATACGACCTTAACAACGAAAGGGTATCCCCGCCACGCGGGCGCTCATGGAATGCTTCGACGATTAACGGCAACCTGCAGCGCGGCACCGGTATAATCCAGAATGAACTCTACGCGGGGCGCCTCGTCTGGAATAAAGTGAGGATGATCAAAGACCCTGACACGGGCAAGCGACTCTCGCGCCCAAATGCCAAAGGCGAATGGCAGATCACGGACGTGCCGGAGCTCCGCATAATCCCCCAGACGCTTTTCGACGCCGCACAGAACCGGAAAAAAGCGCGCGGCCAAACCCTCCCAAACCGGCAGCGGCGACCGCGCCACATGTTGTCGGGGCTCCTCCGGTGCGGATCCTGTGGTGCAGGTATGTCAACAAGCGGCAAAGATAAGTCGCTCCGCATCCGCATCCGTTGTTCAGCAGCGACAGAAAGCGGCACATGTCGCGACGGAAAGACATTCTATCTCGCCACCGTGGAAAGCGCAGTTCTTTCTGGCTTAGAGTCTGAGATGCGGCATCCGAGCGTGATCGCCGAGTATGTGCGTACCTATCACGAAGAGCGTAAGCGCCTCGCAGCCAAATCGAATGCCAAGCGAGCTCACCTTGAGCTGAGACTCGGCGAAATCAATCGCGAGATTGATCGGCTAGTCGATGCGATCGCAAAGGGGCATGGCGACCCGGCGATCTTGGGCCCTCGCTCGAGCCTTTTGGACGAGGAGCGCAAGAAAATCACGGGGGATTTGAGCGTCGAGCCCACAGCTTCAGACGTTATCTCGCTCCATCCGGCCGTCCTGGCCCGCTATGAGCAACAGCTCGTCCAACTTCAAGACGCGCTGTCGAAAGGTATCAACGCAGGAGATTCTGAGGCGACGGAAGCAATTCGAGATCTCGTTGAGACAGTGACGGTATTTAGAGACCCTTCGCGGTCAGGCGGCGTCACGGTCGAAATCGCCGGGCGCCTAACTGCTTTACTGAATGAACCTGTGTTCCCCACCAACGTTCGAGGAGTGTGGGGAAAGGTGGTAGCGAGAGAGGGACTCGAACCCCCGACCCCAGGATTATGATTCCCGTGCTCTAACCAGCTGAGCTACCTCGCCACGGTTCACCTTCGCGGCACACCATACCGCATTCGCGAACGCGCGGCATATAAGGAGTGGCTTAAGGGCCTGTCAAGCAAAGCCGGCGGTCCAGCCAACCGCCTGCGAAATAGCGCTATTTCGGCCGGATTGTCGGGTCGCCGCCGGGGCTGCCGGGCGGCGGAATCACCGGCGTCTTGCCGCCGTTCGGCGGCGCAGGCGCGTGCATTTCGGGATCGACGCCTGGGGGCGGACACAATACGCCGTCCGAGCGCGCCAGCTTGTCGCCAAGCGGCTCGGCCCGTTGGCCGGTGGTCGTTCCCTCGGGAGCCTTCTCGCCGGGCTTCGGCAACGGCTGCATAGGCGCGCAATCAGCGGCACGCTGCGGCGAGGGCGGCGCGGTCTGGGCCGGCGGCGTGGTCGGACTTGGCGGCGCCTGTGCGCCCGCCACATCAGCAGCCACCATCAGAGCACATGAGATCAGAAGGGCGCGTTTCATTGCCATGCAGGGGAAACGGCCTGCACTTAGGGAGGTTCCGCAGTCAAACTGTCGCGCGCTTCACGACTTCCGGAAACGGATCAGCGAAAAATGCCCCATCGGCGGCATCGGCCGCCGTTCGGTCAGGGTGACGCCGCCATGTTTGTCAGCCCAGTTGGTCAGGCGCTCCCATGGGAATTCCGGTCGCCAGCCGAGCCGCCGCGCCAATGGCGCGAATGCCAGTTCGAACATCCGGCGCGGACCGCTTTCGGCGCCGATGTGATTGACCAGAATGAGTTCGCCGCCGGGTTTTAAGACGCGGATGAAATCATCCAGCGTACGTTCCGGATCCGGCACCGCCGTGATGACATATTGCGCCACCACCGCATCGAAAAACGAATCCGGAAACGCGAGATTCTTGGCATCCATCACCGCAAGCGTTTCGACATTGGTCAGGCCGAACTCGCGCACGCGCTTCCGCGCCCGCCGCAGCATCGGTTCGGAAATGTCGACGCCGCATAATTTCGTGTTGCGCGAATATTCGGACAGCGACAGCCCGGTGCCGACGCCGACGTCGAGAACGCGCCCACCGATCTTGTCGGCTTCCGCGATGGTCGACCGGCGGCCCTCGTCGAACACCTTGCCGAACACGAGATCGTAGACCGGCGCCCAGCGCCCATAAGCCTTTTCGACCCCCTCGCGGTCGATGTCCCCAGCCATTCCCTCTGCCCCGATTTTTTCTTAAGTGCGCATCACCTCGGGGAGCGGCGTCATCGTTTGCTGCGCCCCTGCCCTTGCCACCGTATTCGTTGCGGTCGCGCTCTTGATGAATCCACCGCCGAGCACGCGCGCCTGTCCCGCCGGCGCATCGTAGAACACGCAAGCCTGGCCGGGCGAGACGCCCTCTTCGCCGGCGACGAGTTCGACTTCATAGCCGCCATCGACCGCGCGCAACCAGGCCGGCTGCGGCGCGCGCGTCGACCGCACGCGCACGAACATCTCGATGCCGTCGCCGATGACGCGATCCAGCAGCCCGTCGCCGATCCAGTTGATGTCGCGAAGGCGGATGCGATCCATCCGCAATGCCTCGCGCGGCCCCACCACGACGCGGCGGCTGGCCGCATCGAGCTTGACGACGTAGAGCGGCGCGCCGGCGGCGATGCCCAGTCCCTTGCGCTGGCCGACGGTGAAATGAACGATGCCCTGGTGCCGGCCGATGGTACGGCCGTCGAGATCGACGATGTCGCCGGGTTCGATCGCGCCCGGCTTCAGGCGGCCGATGATATCGGTGTAGCGCCCGGTCGGCACGAAGCAGATGTCCTGGCTGTCCTGCTTGTCTGCGACTTCGAGGCCGAAGCGTCGCGCCAGTTCGCGCGCCTGCGGCTTGGTCATGTCGCCGAGCGGAAAGCGAAGGAAATCGAGCTGCTCGCGCGTGGTCGCGAACAGGAAATAGCTCTGGTCGCGATCGGCGTCCGCAGCGCACACCAGCGCGCGCGATCCGTCGGCGAGGCGGCGCGAGGCGACATAGTGCCCGGTCGCGAGCGCACTCGCGCCGAGTTCGCGCGCGGTCGCCAAGAGATCGCGAAACTTGACCGAGCGGTTGCACTCGATGCAGGGCACTGGCGTTTCGCCGAGCGCGTAGCTGTCGGCAAAATTGTCGATCACGGATTCGCGGAAGCGGCTTTCATAGTCGAGCACGTAATGCGGAATGCCGATCCGCTCGGCGACATTGCGGGCGTCGTGGATGTCGCGGCCGGCGCAGCAGGCGCCCTTGCGGTGGGTGGCCGCGCCATGGTCGTAAAGCTGCAGCGTGATCCCGACCACGTCATAGCCCTCGGACTTCAGCAAGGCAGCCGTCACCGACGAGTCGACGCCGCCGGACATGGCGACCACGATCCGCGTGTCCTGCGGGCGGCCTTCGAGATCCAAACTGTTTCGCATGCCAGAGGTCATCGACTTCAATCGCAAGCGCGCTAACGCGACTCGCGGCCAGGGTTAAAAAGCCTTTTTATTATAAGGCCTTAAGGTCTCGTCCGGCCATACCGGGCCGGATCGGATGCCGCTCTTTAATATAGGCCGTATTGGCGCGAGGCAATCAGCCGATACCCATTTTTGGAGAGGGTCCAGGACGGCAAATCTTGCCGCCGGGCAGAAAAGGGGGGGTGCGATGATGCCCCGCAATTTATCCGCCCCCTCCATAAACAATTGAAATAACTCGATATTTTTTACAGCGGTGGATGGCCCGGTCCTTGCTGAATGGTAGCCGAGAGCTCAGCGCGAGGGTCGCCCGTGGTTAGTGTCACGTCAGAAGTATCGGCAAACGCATCTTTTCAGAACGCGGCCGCAAGGTCAGCCCGGCCGGATTCCGAGCCGTCAGCCGGAAACGGCAGCTTCGCGGCGCTGGTCGACAGCAATAAGACCGCCGGCAACAACGACCATCGCACCCAGGACAACGCGCCCGCCGCGCGCCGCTCCGACGATGCGCAAGCCGCGTCCGACAACCGCTCGCGCGACAATGCTGCCGCATCTGACAAGGCGGACAAGACCACGCGCAACGATTCCAATGATCGCAACGCCGCGGCCAACGCCCGCAGCGACAAGGCACGCAACGACAAAACGCGCAACGACAACAAGGTCGACGCCAAGGCTGATACCGATACCGACACCAATGCTGCGACGACCCGCCGCGCCAAATCAAAGGCCGACGCGGCGAAGGCCGATGGCGCGAAGTCCGACGAGACGACGCAGGCATCTTCCACCGACGCATCCCCCGTCACCGATCAGACCGGGACAGCGCAGGATGGAACGGCCGTGGCGACGGCTGACGCCATTGCCGTTGCCATCCCTGCCGCCGCAGCGCCGGCGGCGACAGCTTCCGCGACACAAGCAACCGACAAGGCGACTGCGCCGCTTGCCATCGCTGCGGCAGCGATCGCCTCGCTCGCCGCCGAGACGGCGCCAGTCGCTCCCACCGTGAACGCCGCGCAGGCCGACGGCGGCGCCAAGACCGGCGCGCAGGGCGGCATCGGCCAGGCCGTCAGCGCCCAAGCCACATCCGCCGACCCGTCCATCACAACCGGCATCGCTCAGGCCGCAGCGGTGGTCGCGGCGACGCCCGCCGCCACCAAAGCCGCCGCGCAACTCAAGAACCCCGATCTCGCCAGGAAAGGGGCCACGACGGCAGTCGAGCAGGCCGGCACCACCGATACCGCCGCGCCCGCAACACCTGCCGCGGACACCATCGTGCCCGCCGTGGCGGCGCCGACCGAAGCCGCGGGCAAGCCGAGGTCAGAAAATGGCATCGTCGACGCCGTGAAGGCCGACGCGTCCGGCAATTCCATCGCGCCGCCGGCCGCTAACGCCCAAGCCAACGCGCATCTTGCCGCCTCCGATATCGGGCAGACGCCAGTCAACTCCTCCGGCAACGGCCTGCAGGCGGCCGGCGCGATCCAGACGCAGCAACCATCTGCTTCGACCGCCCCCGCCGCCGCGGCTCAACTCACCGCAACCGCAGCTACAAGCGCCGCGGTGCCCCTGAGCGGGCTTGCGATGGAAATCGCCGCTTCCGCCAACAGCGGCAAGACCCGCTTCGAAATCCGGCTTGATCCGGCAGAACTCGGCCGCATCGATGTCCGCATCGATATCGATCGCCACGGCCAGATAACGTCGCATCTGACCGTCGAACGGCCGGAAACGCTGTCGATGCTGCGTCAGGACGCCAACCAGTTGCAGCGCGCGCTCGACAATGCCGGGCTCTCGACCGGCAATAGCGGATTGCAGTTCAGCCTGCGCGACCAATCCTCGCAGGGGCAGAACGACGGCAACCAGTCCAACCCCAACGCCCATCGCCTTGTTGTCAGCGAAGAGGACAGCGTTCCTGCTGCCGTCGCCGGCCGCAGCTATGGCCGCATGCTCGGTTCGAGCGGCGGCGTCGATATCAGAGTTTAACGGAGAGCGCCATGGCAGTTGATGTAAACATGCCGACGACGGTCGTCTCGGCGCCCGGCACCGGCACCAGCAACAAGACCGCTTCGGAGAAGACGACGGGAATTGCGGATAATTTCCAGACCTTCCTGACGCTGCTGACTACGCAGCTGCAGAACCAGAATCCGCTCGATCCGCTGGACACCAACCAGTTTACCCAGCAGCTCGTGCAATTTGCCGGCGTCGAGCAGCAGCTCAAATCGAACGAACAGTTGAAGTCGCTGATCGAAATCGAAAAGAGCGCCCAGGCAACCCAGGCGCTGGTCTATGTCGGCAACACGGTCGCCGTCGACGGCAGCACGGCGCAGTTCGACAAATCGGCGACCTGGAATTTTCAGGCCGAGAAAGACACCAGCGCGACGATCACGATCACCAATTCGACGGGCCAGACCGCCTTTACCGGGTCGTATTCGCTCAAACAGGGCAATTCCAGTTTCGTCTGGGATGGCAAGGGCAATGACGGCGTCCAGTGGCCGGCCGGCACCTACACAATGACCGCCACCGGCAAGGACAGTTCGGGCAACAGCGTCGCAATCTCCACCGAGGTCCAGGGCATCGTCGATTCAGTCGATCTCAGCGCCTCCCCGCCGCTGCTCTCGATCGGCGGCCAAAACTATACCACCGACAAGATCAAGCGGGTGGTCCGTCCGACCACCACCTCCAGCTAGCGCACCCACAGCTCGCATCGTTAGATCCGTCACTTCCGACCCGGCAACCCCTGATTGTACGCAAAAGCGTCACAGGGAACCCGGGCGGACGTATTTTCCGTCATTTTCAAGGAGATTCGTATTGAAGCCGTGGGCTTAGGCAATTTTTAAGCCGGCAGGCGTAGGTTGTCATGGTGAGTTCAGTGGTTGAGAGTTTGTGAGTACGCCATGACAGAACCCCATCGCCCGAGGGTAAAATACGTCATCGGGCCTGACGGCAGCCCGTTGACAATTGCTGACCTGCCCGCGCCCGGCACCAAACGGTGGGTTATCCGCCGCAAGGCCGAGGTCGTTGCAGCGGTCCGCGGCGGCCTGCTCTCCCTCGAGGAAGCCTGCAGCCGTTATACCCTGACGGTCGACGAATTCCTGTCCTGGCAGTTTTCCATCGATCAGCATGGTCTGGCAGGTCTCCGGACCACCCGGATCCAGCAATATCGGCAGTAAACTCTCCCGAACCGAAAGATTTGATGAAAACCGGCTCCGTTTTGCGAAGCCGGTTTTTTTCATGTCGGAACTATTCGTGGCGGCTTTAACGGCTGTTAACCATATGGAAACCATCCCCTAGGCAATAATTGCCCAGTCGGTCCCAGGGACCGAATCCCCTGGGGGCGGTTGGTGCAAAGTCTCGTTGCTTTCCTGAGAGGCCTGGGCGCGTCGCGGTTGATGGCCATGGTCGCGGTGACGACCGCGCTGCTCGGCTTCTTCGCCTTTGTCATCATGCGCGTCACGACGCCGCAGATGACCACCCTGTTCACCGACCTCTCCGCCGAAGATTCCTCCGGCATCATCAAGGACCTGGAACGCCAGGCGATTCCCTTCGAGCTGCGCAACGAAGGCGCCGTCATCATGGTGCCGAAGGACAAGGTCACGCGGCTGCGGATGAAGCTGGCCGAAAGCAATCTGCCCAAGGGCGGCGGCGTCGGTTATGAGATTTTCGACAAATCGGACGCCCTCGGCACCACGAGCTTCGTCCAGAACATCAATCATTTGCGCGCACTGGAGGGCGAACTCGCCCGCACCATCCGCGCCATCGACCGCATCCAGGCGGCCCGCGTGCATCTGGTGCTGCCGGAGCGGCCGCTGTTCTCGCGCGAAACGCCGGAGCCGTCGGCCTCGATCGTGCTGCGGGTGCGCGGCAGCCTCGAACCCCAGCAGATCCGCGCTATTCGCCATGTCGTCGCCTCCGCCGTCAACGGGCTGAAGCCGCAGCGGGTGTCGATCGTCGACGAAGCCGGCCGGCTGCTGGCTGACGGCGCCGGCAAGGAAGCCGATATCGCCGTCGGTGAAGAGCGCCGCACGGCGTTCGAGAAACGCATGCGCAACGAGGTCGAGGCGATCGTCTCCTCGGTGGTCGGCCAGGGCCGCGCCCGCGTCCAGCTCACCGCCGATTTCGACTACAACAAGGTCACCCAGACCTCGGACAAGTTCGATCCCGAGGGCCGCGTGCTGCGCTCCACCCAGACCCGCGAGGAATCCTCGCTGACCGCCGAGAACAACGGCCAGGTCACGGTCAACAACGAACTGCCCGGCAACCAGACCAACACCACCGGGCCTGCGGCCCGCGACCAGAGCAAGAAGAGCGAAGAGACCAACAATTACGAGATTTCCCGCACCACCAAGACCGAGGTCACCGAGGCCGGACGGGTCAACCGGATCTCGGTCGCGGTGCTGGTCGACGGCGCCTATTCCAAGAACGAAAAAGGCGAAATGGTCTATCAGGACCGCAGCAAGGAACAGCTCGACCGCATCGCCACCCTGGTCCGATCGGCGATCGGCTTCGACCAGAAGCGCGGCGACCAGGTCGAGGTCGTCAATCTTCGCTTTGCCGAAGCGCCGACCGTGCCTGCGGTCGTGGAGCCGACCGGCCTTCTCGGCATGCTGCAGTTCACCAAGGATGACGTCATGTATGTCATCGAACTCGGCGTCATGATGCTGCTCGGCCTTGTCGTGCTGTTCATGGTGATCCGCCCGCTGGTCAAGCGCATCCTGGCTGCCGAAGTCATTCCCGCGCTGGCCGAACCGGCGCCGGCTTTGACCGACGGCACAGCCGAACTCGGGCCCGGGCAGGCGCTGATCGCCGGCAACAGCGGCACCGCCCAATTGATCGACGTCGCCCAGGTCCAGGGCCAGGTCCACGCGCAGGCCGTGCACCGGGTCGGCGAACTGGCCGAACGAAATCCGAACGAGACCGCTTCCATTGTTCGCCAATGGCTCAGCGAACCCGCCGAGTGACCTGACATGGCCGTACCGCAAACCAACAATGCCAACGACATCACCACCGTCATCTCGGCGCTGGCGAGCCGTCAGAACGCCCGGCCCAAGGGCAAGCCGTTGAGCGGCCCGAAGCGCGCCGCCATCCTGATGCTGGCGCTGGGCGAGCAATATGGCGGCAAGGTCTGGGGACTCCTTGCTGACGACGAGGTGCGCGAACTGTCGATCCATATGTCGACGCTCGGCACCGTCGAGGCCGATGTCGTGGAAGACCTGCTGCTCGAATTCGTTTCGCGGATGTCGGCATCCGGCGCCCTGATGGGCACCTTCGACGCCACCGAACGGCTGTTGCAGCAATATCTGCCGTCCGAGCGCGTCACCGGCATCATGGACGAAATTCGCGGCCCCGCCGGCCGCAACATGTGGGAGAAGCTCTCCAACGTCCAGGAGGAGGTGCTCGCCAACTACCTCAAGAACGAATACCCGCAGACCATTGCGGTGGTGCTGTCGAAACTGAAGCCGGAGCACGCCGCCCGGGTGCTGGCGATCCTGCCCGAGGACCTCGCGCTCGACGTGGTCGGCCGCATGCTGAAGATGGAAGCGGTGCAAAAGGAAGTCATCGAGCGCGTCGAGCAGACGCTGCGCACCGAATTCATGTCCAATTTGTCGCAGACCCGCCGCCGCGACGCCCACGAGGTGATGGCCGAGATCTTCAACAATTTCGACCGCCAGACCGAGACCCGCTTCATCACCTCGCTGGAAGAGGAAAACCGCGAATCCGCCGAGCGCATCAAGGCGCTGATGTTCACCTTCGACGACCTCATCAAGCTCGACTCCGCCTCGGCCCAGACGCTGATGCGTAATATCGACAAGGCCAAGCTCGGCATCGCGCTGAAGAGCGCCAATGAGGAGGTACGTGCCTTCTTCCTCGGCAACATGTCGTCGCGCGCCGGCAAGATGCTGATGGACGACATGGCGGCGATGGGACCGGTTCGGCTGCGCGACGTCGACGAGGCGCAGGCGCTGCTCGTCAACCTCGCCAAGGACATGGCCGCCAAGGGCGAAATCACGCTGACCAAGAACCGCGCCGACGACGAGCTGGTGTACTGATGGCCGCACCCGCAAAATTCCTGTTCGACACGGACTTCGCGGCGCCCGACAGGACGCGCGAGCGTGCCGCCACGGCCGCCGAGATCGCGCAAAAGATCGCGGAGGCCGAGGCACGCGCCTACCGCGCCGGCTACGAGGCGGCCCAGCACGAGGCCAGGGTGGAGAGCGACCGCCGCGCCGCGCTGGCGCTGGAAGAGATCGGCATCACCATCCGCGGCATCGCCACGCGTTTCTCCGGCATCGAGGCCAGGATGGAGACCGAGGCCGTCGATGTCGCGGTCGCGGTGGCGCGCAAGCTGTGCAGCGAACTCATCGCCCGCGAGCCGCTCGGCGAGATCACCGCCCTCGTCAGCGACTGCTTCTCGCATCTGGTCGCAACCCCGCATCTCGTCGTCCGCATCAACGACCAGCTCTACGAGGCCGCCCGCGAGAAGATCGAACGGCAGGCAGCCCAGAGCGGCTTCGAAGGCCGGCTGGTGATCCTGGCCGAGCCCGGAATTGCCACCGGCGACTGCCGGATCGAATGGGCGGATGGCGGCGTGGTGCTGGAACGCGCGGTCATCGAAGCGAAGATCAGCGAACTCGTCGGGCGCTATCTGGCGTCCCGCGATCAGGCCGGAACGTAGAGGCCATGAGGACTGAACCATGAGTGATACCGACGCACAGGTACCGTTGCCGGATCTCAACGCCGCGGACGCCCCGCCGATCGACGATCTCGCCTACAACGAGGACGAACAGGCCTCACGCATCGCGGCCGACCTCGAGGCCGTGTTCGACGTGCCGGTGCAGGTCTCGGCCGTGCTCGGCCGCTCCAAGATGGACGTCGGCGAGCTGTTGAAGCTCGGACCTGGTACCGTGCTCGAACTGGACCGTCGCGTCGGCGAAGCCATCGACATCTACGTCAACAACCGCCTGGTGGCGCGTGGCGAGGTCGTGCTGGTGGAAGACAAGCTCGGCGTCACCATGACGGAAATCATCAAGGCGGAACGCAGCTAACAATTTTGGCGACACGCGCCGCGAACGGCGCGAACAGACGAACAGGAGATAAAAAATGCGGCTTCTCATCGTTGGCACCTTGAAGGGCCAACTCACGACCGCCACCAAGATCGCGATGGAAAACGGCGCATCGGTGACTCATGCCGAGGCGATCGAACAGGCGATGGCCGTGCTGCGCGGCGGCAAGGGCGCCGACCTTCTGCTGGTCGACGTCGCCCTCGACATCCGCGACCTGGTGATGCGGCTGGAGGCCGAGCACATCCATGTGCCGATCGTGGCCTGCGGCATCTCCAACGACGCCCGCGCCGCGGTCGCTGCGATCCACGCCGGCGCCAAGGAATACATCCCGCTGCCGCCCGATCCGGAACTGATCGCCGCGGTGCTCGCCGCCGTCGCCAATGATTCACGTGATCTGATCTATCGCGACGAAGCGATGGGCAAGGTCGTCAAGCTGGCGCAGCAGATCGCGGGCTCGGATGCCTCCGTGATGATCACCGGCGAATCCGGTACCGGCAAGGAAGTGCTGGCGCGCTATGTCCACTCGCGCTCGACCCGCGCCAAGCGGCCGTTCATCTCGATCAATTGCGCGGCGATCCCCGAGCATCTGCTGGAGTCCGAATTGTTCGGCCACGAGAAGGGCGCCTTCACGGGCGCCGTCGCCCGCCGCATCGGCAAGTTCGAGGAGGCGACCGGCGGCACGCTGCTGCTCGACGAAATCTCGGAGATGGACGTCCGGCTGCAATCCAAACTGCTGCGCGCGATCCAGGAACGCGTCATCGATCGCGTCGGCGGCACCAAGCCGGTGCCGGTCGATATCCGCATCATCGCCACCTCGAACCGCAATCTCTCCGAGGCCGTGCGCGAAGGCACGTTCCGCGAGGACCTGCTGTTCCGTCTTAACGTCGTCAACCTGAAGATCCCGCCGCTGCGCGACCGTCCGGCCGACATCCTCGAACTGGCGCAGCATTTTGCGAAGAAATATGCCGACGCCAACGGCGTGCCGCTGCGCCCGATCTCGGCCGACGCAAGGCGCGTGCTGACGTCGAACCGCTGGCAGGGCAACGTTCGCGAATTGGAAAACACCATCCATCGTTCGGTGCTGATGGCGCAGGGCGACGAGATCGGCGCCGACGCGATCCTAACGCCCGACGGCGACCGCCTCGACCTCGCCAAGACCGCGCCCGCGGTGGCGCACGCGACCTTTGCCGCCGAGCAGGTCACCCGCGCTTTGGTCGGCCGCACCGTGGCCGACGTCGAGCGCGACCTGATCCTGGAGACGCTCAAGCATTGCCTCGGCAACCGCACCCATGCCGCCAACATTCTCGGCATCTCGATCCGCACGCTGCGCAACAAGCTGAACGAATATGCCGACGGCGGCATTCCGATCACCCCGGCGGGCGCAGGTGAGCATCAGCGTTTTGTCGCGGCGGGTTAAGCAAGACCCCTCGCCGTCATTGCGAGCGGAGCGAAGCAATCCATAGCGCCACAAGCGGAGAGGTGGATTGCGTCGCTACGCTCGCAATGACGTTGAAATACCGGAATAACTAGGCGCATCCGGCTTGCGGAAGATGTGAATAGGATCGCCGGGCTGCAGGTCGCGCCCGGTCAAAACCGCATAGGCGTACAGAGCGAGATAGGCGATCGCGAGCGCGCCGACGCCGTAAAACACCCAGGTTGCGAGACGTTTCATTCGCCGGGTTTTAGATCGGACGCGGCAAAAAAGCCAGCCCGGCACGACAGCGTATCCCCTGAGGACCTCCGTCAGAACTTCCGCGCGACGTGCCGCGCCGGCACGCTGACGTCCGCAAGCCTCGCCGCATCCTCGTCCTGATCGATGGCGACATAGCTCCCCTGCCAGTAGGCCAGCGCCGCAATGCGTGCTGACACCGCAACATCGAGTACGCGGCCGATGACGATCGCGTGGGAATGCCGTTCGACCATATCCTCGACTCCGCAATCAATCACGGCCAGGGCGTCTGTCAGTAGCGGCACCCCTGATACGCGCGTCGTCCAATGTGCGCCGGCGAAGCGTTCGGCACCCTTCAGTCCGCTCTTTCCGGTAAATCGCTCGGCGATGTCGATCTGGTCCGAGGTCAAGATGTTGACACCGAAGAAGCCGTACCGCTTCACGAGCGGCCAGGACGACGCTTCCCGATTGATACTGACGATCAAGGCGGGCGGGTCGATGGACAGCGACGATACCGAAGTAACCGTCATGCCCGAGATGTCCCAGCCTATACCCGCGGTGATGACGCTGACGCCGCCCGTCAATTGGCGCATGGCATTGCGGAAATCGCCGGAGGAAGCCTCGCGGTCGATCGAAACGTCGCGGACGATAGAGTTCATGGCCACCTCACAGGTCGGACGTGTCTTCAGTCCCTTGCAGCAGGTTTTTCAGGATCGAACCTTCCAGCGCGGCAAGTTGCGCCGAACCGCGCCGCCTCGGGCGCGGAATATCGACATCGATATCGTGCGCGATGATCCCGTCCTCGATGACGAGCACGCGGTCGGCCAGCGCCACGGCCTCGGACACGTCGTGCGTCACCAGGATCGCGGTAAAGCCCTGGTCGTGCCAGACCCGTTCGAGCAGCCGCTGCATCGATATCCGCGTCAGCGCATCGAGCGCGCCGAGCGGCTCGTCGAAAGCCAGCACACGCGGTTGGCTGACCAGCGCCCGTGCCAGCGCCACGCGCTGCTTCTGTCCACCTGACAGGACCGCCGGCCACTGGGAGCGCTTGTCGGCGAGACCGACTTCGACCAGTGCGCTCTCGGCGCGGGCCTGCGCGTCTGCCGAGGTCCGTTCCCGCCCCAGTCCGACTTCGACGTTCGAAAGCACCCGAGCCCAGGGCAACAGCCGCGGTTCCTGAAACATCACGCGAATGTCTTCGGCACGCACCTCCTCGCCGAAATCGATGCTGCCCGCGGTCGCCGTCTCGAGACCTGCGATCAACCGCAGCAATGTGCTCTTGCCGCAGCCGCTGCGGCCGACGATCGCAACCGACTGGCCAGCGGGGATATGCAGGTCGATGCCGCGCAACACCTCATTGTCGCCGAAGGATTTGCGCAAATCACGGATGGTCAGTGAAAGGCCGCGAGACGCAGTTCTCCCGCCGCGGCGCGCAAAGCGCGCCTGCTCGATGACCTCGGCGCGCCCGAGAGGCTCGGCGTCCGACAGGCGGAAACGAAGGGCTTCTTGCATATCATCCTCAATGTTTCTGGAAGGCGGGGTGCCAGGACAACGTCAGCCGCTCCAGCCCCCGCGAGGCGCTGTCGGCGACCTTGCCAAGCAAGGCGTAGATAAGAATCGACAGCACCACGACGTCGATCAGCATGAACTCGCGCGCCTGCATCGCCATGTAGCCGAGGCCGGAGGACGCGGCGATGGTTTCGGCCACGATCAAGGTCAGCCACATGATGCCGAGCGCGAAACGCAGGCCGACGAAGATCGACGGCAGGGCGCCCGGGAAGATCACCCGGCGGAATAATTCGCCGTCGGTCATGCCATAGATACGACCCATCTCGATCAGTTGCGGATCGACGGTGCGGATGCCGTGCAGCGTGTTCAGATAGATCGGGAAGAACACGCCAAGCGCGACCAGGAACAGTTTTGCCGATTCATCGATCCCGAACCACAGGATGACGAGCGGGATCAAGGCAAGATGCGGGATGTTGCGCACCATCTGCAGCGTCGTATCGGTCAACTTGCTGGAGATCGGCGACAGACCGTTGGCAAGGCCAAAGGAGAAGCCGATGCTGCCTCCGATCAAAAATCCGATACTGGCGCGCCAGAAGCTGACCCAGATGTTGCGGGCGAGTTCACCTGAGAGCAGCAGCTTCCATCCTGCCAGCGCGACGTCGCTTGGCGCCGGCAGCACGCGTGCGGACACGAAGCCGGTGACGCAGGCAAGCTGCCATATCAGGATGATTGCGAGCGGCACGATCCACGGGATCAGGCCGTCGATCCGCGGCAGTTTCGGTGCACTGACGCGCGAAAAACTGTCGATAAGACTCATGATTGCGATGCCTGTTTTTGCGGGCGGTATTCATTGCCGATGGTTTCGCCGAACGGCCCGGTGTTGAGGCGGATCGGCGTCACGTTGTTTGGCTGCGCCAGCGACAGCAGCGGGAACACCAGCTCGGCGAAGCGATAGGCCTCCTCCAGATGCGGGTAGCCGGACATGATGAAAGTATCGATGCCGATATCCTGATATTCCCTGATCCGCGCCGCGACGGTGTCGGGATCACCAACGAGTGCAGTGCCGGCGCCGCCGCGCACCAGGCCGACGCCGGCCCAGAGATTGGGGCTGATCTCAAGCTTGTCACGACGGCCGCCGTGCAACTGCGCCATGCGCTGCTGGCCGACTGAATCCATTCGCGAGAAGATCTTCTGCGCCGAAGCGACGGTCTCATCGGTGACATGCTGGATCAGTTCGTCCGCCGCCTTCCAGGCTTCCGCATTGGTCTCGCGCACGATCACATGCAGGCGAATGCCGAACGAGAGCTTTCGCCCGCGTGCCGCGGCAGCGGCTTTCACCCGGTTGACCTTCTCGGCGACCTGCGCCGGTGGTTCGCCCCAGGTTAAATATTTGTCGACGGTGTCGACGGCGACGCCGATGCCGGCATCCGACGATCCACCGAAATAGAGCGGCGGCCGCGGAGACTGCACCGGCTGGAACAGCAGCCGGCCGTCCTCGATGCGGATATGCTTGCCCTCGACATTGACGGTCTTGCCCGCAAGCAGATCGCTGTAGACGTTGAGGAACTCGCGCGTCACCTCGTAACGCTCGTCATGGGACAGGAAGATGCCGTCGCCCTTGTTCTCGATCGGATCACCGCCGGTGACGACATTGATCAGCAAACGTCCGTTCGACACCCGGTCGAGTGTCGCGGTCATGCGCGCGGCGACGCTTGGCGACTGCAGCCCGGGCCGCACCGCCACGAGATAGCGCAGCCGTTCGGTCCATGGCGCCACGGCCGAGGCCACCACCCAGGAATCCTCGCAGCTTCGCCCGGTCGGCAGCAGAACGCCGAAATAGCCAAGTTGATCTGCGGCCTGCGCGATCTGGCGCAAATAGTTGAAGTTCACCTCGCGTCCGCCGGTGGTGGTGCCGAGATAACGGCCGTCGCCATGGGTGGGCAGGAACCAGAGAATGTTGGCGTTGGATTGCGTGCTCACGATCCGGACCTCCGGGCCACGTCAGAAATCCTGATTTGCTTCGGGATTAGTCCGAGCGCGAAGAACGTATCCGCGACCTGTTGCTGGTCGGCGATCACGCTGTCCGTGATCGGCTTGATGCCATAGGACTGCCGCTTGAGGGCAACTTCGACGACGGGAACGGAAAGCCCGATCGCCGGCGCAAGTTGCTCGGCGACGGCATGGATGTCGCCCTTGGCCCAATCATCGACTTCGCTGAGCTGTGTCAGCACCAGATCGACGATCTTCGGATCGCTCTCCACGAACTTCTTTGACGAGAAATAGAACTGATAGTTCGAGACGATGCCGGTGCCGTCGGTGAGCGTGCGCGCGCCGGTGGCGGCTTCGGCGGCGGCCTGGAACGGGTCCCAGATCACCCAGGCATCGACCGCGCCGCGCTCGAACGCCGCGCGGGCGTCGGCCGGCGCGAGAAACACCGGCTCGATCTCGGAATACTTGACGCCGGCCTTCTCCAGCGCTTTCACCAGCAGATAGTGAACGTTGGAGCCCTTGTTCAGCGCGACTTTCTTGCCTTTGAGGTCGGCGACCGAATTAAGCTTGCTGTCCTTCGGTACCAGGATCGCCTCGCCCTTCGGGGCCGGCGGCTCATAGGCGACGTACTGGATCGGTGCGCCCGCGGCTTGGGCAAAGATCGGCGGCGCTTCGCCGGTGTTGCCGAAATCGATCGCGCCGACATTGAGCGCTTCGAGCAGCGGCGGGCCGGATGGAAACTCGGTCCACACGACCTTGTAGCCAGAGGCCTTCAACTTCTCCTCCAGCGTGCCCTTGCTCTTGAGCAGCACCAGCTTGCCGTATTTCTGGAAGCCGATGCGGACCACCTTGTCCTGCCCGTAGGCGGCGCCGACGGTGGCCGCGACCACGCTGATCGACAGCACCGCGCCGGCGATCCAGCGTTGTATCAAGCGCGTCATGAGTTACGTCCCTTGTTGGAATTCAGCTTTGGGTATGGCGCCAGACGATGTCGCGCACGACGATCGGCTTCGGGATCAGGCCGAGCTTGTGGAAGCGGTCGGCGACCCCCTGCTGCGTCGTAATGATCTCGTCGGTCACGGGACCAATCAGAAATGATGCGCGGTTGGCCGCGACGGTCTGCACCTCGAGCGGCACGCCGGTCACAGCGGCAAGCGCGCTCGCGACCTCGCCGCGATTGGCCTCGGCCCAACGCGCAGCCTCCGCCAGGCCGTCGATCACTTCACGGGTTTCCTGCACATAGGTGTTCGCGAAATTACGGTTCGCCAAATAGAACGTATTGGTCTTGGCGACTTCGACGGCATTGACGAGGATCCGACCGTTCTGCCGCTTCTCGCCGATCGCAAAATAAGGATCCCAGATTGCCCACGCCTCGATGCTGCCGTTGGCGAATGCGGGCCCTGCATCCGGCGGCGACAGATAGACCGGCGTGATATCCTCGTAGGCCAGTCCGGCCTTCTCCAGCGTCGCGATCACCACGTTGTGCGCGCTGGTGCCTTTTGCAAATCCAACGCGCTTACCCTTGAGGTCCGCAATGGTGCGGATGCTGGAGTTGGCGGGAACCAGGATACCCTGCCCGCTGGCGATCCGCGAACCCGCCACATAGACGATATTGGCGTTCGCAGCCTGAGCAAAGATCGGAGGAGAATCGCCGGCCGCGCCGAAATCGACACTGCCGGTGCTCATGGCTTCCAGCAAAGGCGGGCCCGACGTGAACTCGATCCACTTGATGCCGATTTGCTTGTCGGCGAACCTTTTTTCGAGCACCGCCTGCTGCCGCGCAATCACCAGCACGCCGGTCTTCTGGTAACCGATACGGATTTCCTTGATCGAGGCTTGCGCCTGTGCGCGCGGCGACAGCGCAGCAATTGCGCCGCCAAACGACAATCCGAGAAACTCCCGACGTCTCATTCCAGATCTCCCAACGACCATGCGCGCGACGTTTCGCGATCATGCGATGTCAGATGATGGGATCATCGGTTGGAACTGTCGAGCACCTGCAAAAAATAGCAATGCGCGTTCTGCCATTCGACAACGCCACGACGCATTTATTGTTGGATGGATGATTTCGACGATATTTTTTCCCGCGGCACGCGCGACCGGAACCACATCCAACGCTTCACAGCGCTGTGACTTTGTCTGCCGATTGCTTCGCGCCGCGAAATTCGAGGGCATGACTCAAAGCACCTGTCACAAGCTCCTTGCTGCACAGTATTTAAGCGATAGCGGCACTGCATACGATTTCGTTCACGACGATGAATTCGAACGAACGATTCATTGCGACCTCGCAACCCAATTCAGACAGTCATTTCATTGACTGCGCTTCGGTCACTCGTAGGCTTCGCGCATCGCTGATTGCGCCCACGCAATGCAGTGCATGAAACGAGAAAGATCAAAAAACATGAATGCAACCAAACTTGAATCGCGCGCCCGTGCGCGTCTGCATCGCGTCAGTGCAACGTTGTTCAGCGCGGCGGTCGGTGTGGCGATCGCCGCGTCCGCGCTGGCCGCGGATACGGTGACGCTCCGTGTCGGCGACCAGAAGGGCGGCAACCGTTCTTTGCTCGAAATCTCCGGCTACGCGAAGGATTTGCCCTACAAGATCGAATGGTCGGAATTTCCTGCTGCCGCGCCGATCCTCGAAGCGCTGAACGCAGGCGCGCTGGATGTCGGCTACACCGGCGATCTCTCGTTCCTGACCGTGTATGCGGCCGGTGCACCGATCAAGGCTATCGGCGGCACCCGCTCCGATGCCAGGACGCAAGCAATCCTCGTCCGCCAGGACTCGCCGATCAAGTCAACCGCCGACCTCAAGGGCAAGCGCCTCGCCGGAACGCGCGGCGGCTGGGGCCAGTTCCTGATCGATGCAACGCTGGAGAAGGCCGGATACAGGATCGATGATGCGACCTTCGCGCCGCTCGGGCCGGTGGACGCCAAGATCGCGCTGGTGGCCGGCTCGATCGACGCATGGGCGGTCTGGGAGCCCTACGTGTCCTACGCCACGCTGAAGGACAATGCGCGGGTCGTTGCCAACGGTGAAGGCCTGACGCCGACCGTCACCTTCATCGTCGCATCCGATGGAGCCATCGCCACCAAGCGCGCGGCCGTGCAGGATCTCGTGCAGCGTCTCAACAAAGCGCGACTATGGTCGTTGGATCATCTGCCTGAATACGCCAAGAACACCGCGGAACTCACAAAGCTTCCCGAAGACGTGCTGTTGAGCGCCTACAAGGCGCAACGTACCAGCCCGATCGCGATCGATGAAAGCATCGTCAGGGAAGTCCAGGAAGCATCCGACCGCGCCACCCGCTACGGCATCCTTCCGAAGAAGCTCGATGTCAGCAAGGCGGTCGATCGCAGCTTTACGGCGGCGGCAAATTCGAACTGACGCCACGGGCGCGGTGCGATTTCTCCCATCGCACCGCGCCCGGTTCGACATCCGCCGAAACGCTATCCCGCCGCCACCTTCGGCGCCGGTGAGACACTCACCGCCAGCTTGCCGTAACGGTCCTTGAAGGCCTCGGTGTCGATCTCCTCAAGCTGGATCGCCCCGCTCATTACGCCCTTCTTCCACGCGTCATGCTCGGGGTCGTTCTGGAATTCCGGCATCACTTCCTTGCCGAACAGCTCGAGCGACTCGCAGATATGCGCATGGGTGTTCTTGCCCGCCTGGTTGAGCAGGATCACCTGGTCGATATGGGAAGCGCGGAAACGCCGCAGCTTCTTTCGGATGGTTTCCGGTGAACCGATCAGGCCGCCGCGCAGCGCCGCCTCCTGCGCCTCCGGATTGTCGCGCTTCCACTTGTTGTACTCGTCCCACATGTTGACCGTGCCGGGATCCGGACGCTGCCGATTCTGCGCCGCGCCGTAATAACGCAGTGCGAACTGGAAGAAGGTGGCGCCGTCGGCGCGGGCGCGCGCCTCCTCGTCGGTCTTGGCGCACATGAAAAACGAGACCAGCGCCATGTTCGGATTGATCTCGTAATCGGCGAGCTTCTTTAAGCGCTTGGTGATCGCGTTGTAATAAGCATGCACCCAGGCATGCGCCGCTTCCGCGCTGACAAACTGGAAGCCGAGCGCGCCAAAGCCGTTCTCGCCGGCGCGCTCGATGGTCGGCAGCTGCGAGCACGCCATCCACAGCGGCGGATGCGGCTTCTGGACAGGCTTGGGAACCACGTTGCGCAGGGGAATGTCGAAATACTTGCCGTGATGCTCGGTGCCCACTTTCGTGAACATCGGAAAGATCGCCTGTACCGCTTCCTCGAACACCTCGCGCTTGGTTTCCATGTCGCGGCCGAACGGCGTCAGCTCAGTGATCGACGCGCTCTCGCCCATGCCGAATTCGCAGCGGCCGTTTGACAGGAGATCGAGCACCGCGACCCGCTCGGCGACGCGCGCGGGATGATTTGTCGTGAGCTGAAAAATGCCGTGTCCGAGCCGGATATTTTTGGTCCGCTGGCTGGCCGCAGCCAGAAAGGATTCCGGCGCGGGCGAGTGCGAATATTCTTCGAGGAAATGATGTTCCACCACCCAGGCGTGGTCATAGCCGAGCCGGTCTGCGGTCTCGAGTTGCGTCAGCGCGTTCTGGTAGAGCCGGAGCTCGTCGCCCTCTTGCCATGGGCGCGGCAGCTGCAGCTCGTAAAAGATGCCGAATTTCATGACGCCTCCCCAGGACCGCTTGTTAAGCCCGCTTGTTGTTTTCAGGCAGTGTATTCGCCATGCATCCCAAGTCCAGCCTCGACCGCGAAACAGCAATTCCGTGGCGCGGAAGCAGCCTTGCATGGAGCGCGCGAATGGTTAGCTTTACGCTTCCGTTGAGTCGCGGCCTCACCGCCCGCTCTGCTCTCCATCTGGGCCACATGACCACGTTCACGCCGCATCAGGATTCCGCGCTGAAGGCCGTTGCCGACTGGCTGAAGGCCAAGCCCGGCAGGGGCGGCACGCCGCCGGTGTTTCGCCTGTTCGGCTATGCCGGTACCGGCAAGACCACGCTGGCGCGGCACATCGCCGAAGGCGTCGATGGCGAGGTGAAATACGCCGCCTTCACCGGCAAGGCGGCGCTGGTGATGCGCAACAAGGGTTGCGACAACGCCTCCACCATTCACTCGCTGATCTATCGCGCCAAGGAATCCGGCGTCGAGCAGCCGAGCTTTGAGCTGTGGGACGACGCACCGGCTTCCAAGGCCAAGCTCATCGTGATCGACGAATGCTCGATGGTCGACGCCGAACTCGGCCGCGACCTGATGTCGTTCGACTGCCCCCTGCTGGTGCTCGGCGATCCCGCGCAATTGCCGCCGATCCAGGGCGGCGGCTTCTTCACCGACTGCGAGCCCGACGCGATGCTGACCGAGGTGCATCGCCAGGCGCAGGACGATCCGATCGTACGAATGTCGATGGATATCCGCGAGGGGCGCGAACTCGAAATCGGCCGCCATGGCGAGAGCGAGGTGGTGCCGCGCAGCGAACTCGATCCGGATCGCGTGATGGGCGCCGACCAGGTGCTGGTCGGCCGCAACAACACCCGCCGCGCCTACAACATGCGCGTTCGCCAGAAACAGAACATCGAGGACCCCTTTCCGGTGGCCGGCGACAAGCTGGTCTGCCTGCGCAACAACCGCAAGAAAGGCCTGTTCAACGGCGGACTGTGGCGGGTGAAGTCGCGCACCCAGCCGCGGGCGAAATCAAAAATCCTGACCATGCGGCTCTCGCCCGACGAGGAGTTCGGCCACAAGGTGACCAAGGTCTCGGTGCGTCATGATTGCTTCGAGGGCGGCATCGAGGCGATCCCGTGGGAGCAGCGCAAGCCCTATGACGAGTTCGACTACGGCTATGTGCTCACGGTGCACAAGTCGCAGGGCTCGCAATGGGACGACGTGGTGCTGTTCGACGAGAGCTTTGCGTTCCAGGACAGCCGGGCAAGATGGCTCTACACCGGCATCACCCGCGCGGCGAAGCGGCTGAGCGTGGTGGTGTAACGGTCTCTACCGTCATTGCGAGCGAAGCGAAGCAATCCAGAATCTCACCGCGGAGTCAGTCTGGATTGCTTCGTCGCTTCGCTCCTCGCAATGACGGCAGCAATCACTTCCCCGCCACGAAGTAAAAATCCTCGCGGCCTGGCAACGATCCGTAGGTGAACGGCTGCTGCGTGCGATTGGTGGCCTTCCAGACGTCATCACGGACAATGTCGAACAGCTTCCGCACCTCGATCCTCGGTTCCTTGATGACGCGCGCCAGCACCGTGGCGAACGGGCTGTTGAGGGAATCGCCGTCGAGCGCGGTCTCGCCGTGCTTGGCGGCATAGACCACCATGAAGCCGGCTTCCGGCTCGATATTGGAAAAGCCGCGGTTGACCAGTTTTAGCGAAATCGTGCGCTGCATGGTCTTTTCAAAGGGATTGTCGCGGCAGGCGTCGAGCATCACCAGCCGCAGTTTCCGCGCGCCGGCCACGGATGCGATCACCTGCTCCAGCGCAACCGCTTGCGTCTCCGCATCGTTATCGGCCTTCAGCCTGGCATCGACCGGGATCAGATAATTCACGCCGCCGATCTCCATGCCGTGACCGGCATAATAGACGACAGCCCAATCCGCCTTTTCCGCCTCCATGCCGAACTCATGCAGGGTGGCGAAGAATTTATCCCGGGTGAGATCCGGCGCCAGCGTCACCGTGACAAAGCCGAGTTCGCGAAAGGTCGACGCGAGCAGTTTGGCGTCACGCGGTGGATTGTCCAGCGGGGCAACATTCCTGTAGGCGCCGTTGCCGATGATCAGCGCGACCTTGCGCGGCCCGGCTGGTTGTGGCGTCGGCGGCGAAGCCTTGCCCGCGGGCGCGGCCGTACCCAGCAAGGCTTCCAGCCGTTCCTTGGCGACGGCGCGCGCCAGCGTGGTGTCGATGTCCTCGCGCCGCACCGCCACGGCGTTGGCGGCCGAGCGATAGTCGGCGCGTGCGGCGGTGAGGTTGCGGCGTTTTTCGAATAGCTGCCCGCGGCCGACATAGGCGCGAACGTAGTTCGGATTGATCTTGAGCACCTGGTCGTAATCGCCGAGGGCGGCGTCGAGATTGCCCTTGCCGAGATAGGCATTGCCGCGGCTGGTCAGCCCGTAAACATTGTTCGGTGACTTCGCCAGCGCCGCATTGCAGTCGGCTATCGCATCATCGAACCTGCCCATGCCGGTGTAGGTAACGCACCGGTAGGCCGGAACTTGCGGACCGTCGGGATTGATCTTCTGCGCCTCGGCGAAGTCGGCAAGCGAAGCGTCGTACCGTTTCATCAACCCTTGCAGGCGGCCCCGGTTGTAATGGTGCAGGTAGCGGCTCTGATCATTGGAGATATGCTTGACCGCCAGGTCGAACTCGTCGAGGGCGCGCTGCAGCTCGCCCCTGCGCATGAAGATCAGGCCGCGGTTGTTGTAGGCACTGCCGTAAGTCGGACGCAACTGCAGGCACAAATCGTAGTCGGCGAGCGCACGCTCGTCGTCGCCCTTGTAGCTGTAGGCAATGCCGCGCGCGTTGATGACGTTGATATTCTGGGGCGCGATCTCGTGGGAAGCGGTGAACGCCGCGATCGCGCCGTCGTAATCGCGCTTCTTCACCAGGCTGTCGCCACGAAACCAGAAGGCGGCGGCCCGGGAAGGGCCGGTGATCTTCTCGTCGGCGATCACGCTCTCGCAGGCCGCCAGGCGTGCCGTGGGTTCCGCCGTGGAATTCCGGCAGGTGTCGATATCGCCGGCCGCCCGCGCGGGGCCGGTGGCGGCAAGCATGACGAGACCCAGCCATAAGGCCCGCAACATCAGCAAAACGCTCCGGCGCATGGATTTTGGTCGCGGGGCGCGACCTGCGGTTCATTGTGGAAAGGGAAGCCCGCACCGGTCAAGCGTCCCCTCTAAATGCTTGGGCAGATGGCCTTATTCACGAACTCGTGTGGCGCACGCCGTAACAATCCGCAAGCAGCGCCGTATCTTGGGCATCGGAGAGAATTGAGCCGATTGCGAAACGCCGATCCCGCTCTAGACTGCCCCCAACCATTGCCGAAAGAGGAAACCATGTCCCCTCGCCATCTCAGCCTGTCGCTGTGCGCTGCCGCCATCGGCGCGCTGGCCATCGCCGCGGTCGCCATCAGCCCCTCGCGCGCCTCGGAGGAAGCCGTCATCATTCCCCCGCCCGCGCTCGACGTGCAGGCGGCCGACGGCATCCAGACCGCCGTGATCGCCGGCGGCTGTTTCTGGGGCGTGCAGGGCGTGTACCAGCACACCGCCGGCGTGCTCAACGCGGTGTCCGGCTATTCCGGCGGCAGCAAGATGACCGCGAACTACACCATGATCGGCACCGGCACGACCGGACACGCCGAGGCGGTCGAGATCAAATACGATCCGAAAAAGATCAGCTACGGCAAGATCCTGCAGATTTTCTTCTCCGTCGTGCATGACCCGACGCAATTGAACCGCCAGGGCCCGGACACCGGCACGCAATATCGTTCGGCGATCTTCACCGCCAATGACGAACAGAAGAAGGTGGCGGAGGCCTATATCGCCCAGCTCAACGCCGCCAAGGTGTACAAGAAGCCGATCGTGACCAAGGTCGGCCCGCTGCAGGCGTTCTATGCGGCGGAGGACTATCACCAGGACTACCTGACGCTGCACCCGAACCAGCCTTATATTGTCTTCAATGACATGCCGAAGATCGAGAACCTGAAGAAGATCTTTGCGGAGAACTACATCGAGAAGCCGACGCTGGTGAGCAACGCCAAGGCTACCAATTAGTACGCTCGTCATTCCGGAATGGTCCGAAGGACCATATCCGGAATCTCGAGATTCCGGGTTCGCTTCGCGCCCCGGAATGACAACGAGGGAGATTGCATGTCCGACACCAAAACATCCGGCAAGGTCGTCAAGAGCGAGGCCGAGTGGCGCAAGGAATTGTCACCGATGCAGTACGCCGTGCTGCGCGAGAAGGCGACCGAGCGGCCGTTCTCCGGCGAATATGAGCACGAGCATCGCAAGGGCACCTATACCTGCGCCGGCTGCGGCCAGACGCTGTTCGAATCCGACGCCAAGTTCGACTCCGGCTGCGGCTGGCCGAGCTTCACAGCGCCCGCCGTGGACAGCCATGTCGACGAGGAGCGCGATGTCAGCCACGGCATGGTCCGCACTGAAGTTTTGTGCTCGAAATGCAACGGCCATCTCGGCCACGTCTTCCCCGATGGCCCCGGCCCGACCGGCCTGCGCTACTGCATCAACTCGGCGGCCTTGAAGCTGCAGCCGAAATAGTTTCGGCAGAGGTCGAACTTGTTCCAATCCCCGCGCGACCAAGGGCTGGTCGCGCGGGGATTTTGTTTGGTGGGACACTTTTCCCGGTTTGCCCGGCGCGCAAACTTCAAGGAAAATTTCGAAATGCACATTTCCAAACGTCTGCTGTGCGGTCTGGGGCTTGCCGCCCTCATCATGGAGAGCGTCGTGATCCAGCCTGCCCTTGCCGCCGACAAGGTCTCCCTGTTCAAAATCATCACCGCCAAGGACGAAATCGTGATCGGGATCAGCGAGGGCGATCTTGCCCAGATCGAAGGCCAGAACGCCGGCGGCGTCGCCAAAATGCTGGTCGCCAAGGGTTCGATGAGCGCGTGGCAATATGCGGTGCGCAAATCCGCCGGCGGCGATCTCGAGCAGGCGCCGCTGCACAAGATCGGCCTGATCGCCAGCGATAGCCTTCGCGTCGAGCCCTATGCGACGCCGTTGAAGGTGCTGCCGATCGACGAGACGAAGAAATGACTTCTTCCCTTCTCCCCTTGTGGGAGAAGGTGGATCGCTGACGCGAAGCGGCAGCGAGACGGATGAGGGGTCTGTCTCCGCGGAGAGAACCCCTCATCCGGCGCTGCGCGCCACCTTCTCCCACAAGGGGAGAAGGGAAGTGTGCTCCCCCATCCGGCGGATCGACCAAGGACTTGCGGCCTGGAATATGCTTTGATCCGTTCCGCGGGGGCGTTTTGGGGGACGCCCGCGGGCCTTCGCGGAGCGCGCCATGTCGCTTGGAACGATACTCGTCATTATCCTGATCATATTCCTCCTCGGCGGCTTCTCCGGCCGGTTCGGCGGCTATGGCTACGGCCGCGGCCATTCCACGATGGGCCTCGGTGGCGTGATTTTAATCGTGCTTCTCATCCTGCTCCTGCTCGGCAAGCTATGAGCCTCATAAGCCATTGAAATAACTTGAATTAATTTGTGTTCCACGCAGTCATGCGTGGATTCATCATCACCCCCGATGTCAGGCTTCAGGGGTCGCATTTCCGTCAAAGAAGCTTATATTAGGACCTGAAATGACGTGCACGGCGCGGCCCCGCCATAGTGGCCCACCGTCATCCAATCCCCATTGCTCACACGCAAGAGCCGAAAAAGATTGAGGTCACCGTCCATGCGTCCCTTCAGCTACAACACCGCCGCCGAACTGTTTCCCGCCGCGATCCGCAAGAAGAAGCGGGCTGGTTTCGCCTATCGGCGTTTTGGCACCGCGGCGGAAGCAGTTCGCTTCGCGATCGAGGAGCTGCCGGCGGACTCGCTGAATGGCGCCTACCTGCAGGTCGAGGAAGCCCGCTTCGACCAGAGCGGCATCCGCACGCTCTATGAAAGCGAAGCCTTCCCGCTGCCGCGCCGTCCGCGTGCGCCCGCCAGCGCCGAAGACAAGGCCGACGCGGCCTGACATTCCGCCATCGATAAATCGACTGCCCTCGGAGCATCTCCGAGGGCATGTTTTTTGGCGACATCTTTTCCAGCGTCATGCGTCAGCGCGGCTGCTTGTCGAGCCAGCGCTTGAGCATGCGCACGTTGCGGACGTTGGCGCGGAACATGACGTCGAAGGCGTCGCCAGCGACCGGCACCAGGCCGACCACGCCGTCAACCGCGACATTGCCCAGCATCCGCGCCGTGATGTGCCAGGGCGCGCCGAGCGCACGCGCCTCGCGCACCACCCACAGCGCAATCGCCGTCGTGATGATGTCGCCGACCACGGGGATCAGGCCGATCAGCCCATCGATGCCGTAGCGGAATTTGGTGCCGGGCACGATGAAGGCCACGTCCAGCAGTTTGGCGATGGCATCGAGCCGCGCCAGCCGCTGCTCCCGCGTCAGATCGCCGAACGGATTGGCGGCGGAATGGCCGAAATCGAACCGCAAGCCCTCGAACTGCGTGTGCAGGTTCGCCTCGGGGAGCTCGCGCCCCTCCTGGTCGATGACCGGGCCGCGCCCGGGCGCGCGCGTCCGGGAAGACTGCCCGGAGCGTGAACGGTGCGGCGTATAGATATCGTCGTTTGACATGGCCATCAGATGGTAATGTGAATGCGGGGTGCAAGTTGCGTCAAATTATCACTGCGTATTATCGCCGCCGTCGGCGTCAGGCCGAAGCGGCGGCGGAAGCAGCGGTTGAAATAGGACAGGTCGTTGAAGCGGCATGCGCCAGCAAGTCCGCCGCCTTGCGCAACGCCCCGACCCCGGCATTTACCGGATAGATCGGCCACGAAAAAAATCTATAGTTCAAGCCTCAACCACGGTTGAAGCGGCTCGGGGCTTTTTTCACGTAAGCGTATTACAATCACATTGCGCATGAGCGGCGGGCCGAAAGGTCCGCCGTTTTTGCGTGGTCGGCTGGTCCTGGGTCGTCGTCCCTGCGTTCGCATGCGTTCGCATGGGACGACGGAAGAGAGCCCGTTGGCTCCACCCATCCTGCGCTCTATCGTTCAGGTCGAATGCGCCGCCTGCGGCGTGTCGGCGTATTTGTGCGTCAGCCAGGACGACAGCATCGCGGGCACCAGGCCGCCGACGCCATAGAGCACAAACTGCATCACGCCGGTATCCTGCCCGCGCGAGCCATAGAGCAGCGAGGCGGCGGCAAAGCCGATTGCGCCCACGATAAGTATCCGCGCCACCGGAGCAATGCGCTTGACGTGATAGAGAATGTCGTCGATGGCGCCGATCATCAGCGCCGGCACAATGCCAAACAGATAGCTGTATGGCAGCGTCGTAACGAAGGCACCAAGGAACTTGCTGATCTCCGACCAGCTGGTTTCGGCCCAGTAACCCGATGCCATCGAGGTCGCGAACAGCATCAGGAGCCCGCCGATGGGAGGGCCGATCGTTCCGAAGATCAGATAGCGTTTCATGGCGACCTCTGCGTTGAGTCTATGGATCGAGAAGACTCACCATCGGACCAACCGCGCGCTTCCGTAACCGGACATGATCCGGCTTCTCATCAACGCCCTGGTCGCAGGCAATTTCAAATCCAGTCAGGATGGAGTCAAGGGGCAAGCAGCCTTCCATGCAACCTTCGCGCGTCTGCGAAGGCGACGTCAAGCAGGCTGGCTCACCTTCTTGCCCGCCGTCGGCGCCGCGGCAGGCTCATTCTTCCTGGCCAGAATCCGATCCGACCCCCATCGAATGGTCCATTGCGCCACCGACAGCAACAACGACTCAAACACCGCCACGCATTGTTCGAGTTCCCGGTCGGTGGATGGCGGGCAATTGGGGCGGTTGCGGACAATCATCGTCGTGGTCGACCAGGTCAGCCGCGCGGCCTTGCAGGCAACGATCAGTCCGTACACCCGGTCGGCTTCGAGCAGGGGTTCGATCGCCTCGACCTTGACGTCGGCCTTCAAGGCAAGGGCCGCAACCACGTGCGTGTATTCGCCCCGCACCGCAAACCGGTTGACGATTGAATCACTCAGCTTGCCGGTGCGATTGAGCGCAACGACCTCGCTTTGCGCCTGGGTGTAGTCAATCGCCTTCCGGGCTACGCCGCCCTGTGCGGCGACCGCCGCGGCGGAATTTTGGGCTTTCTGGCGCGCGACAGGCCGCGGTGCCGTCAGGAAGCGCGCGCGAACGACGTCGGCAACCTTGCCAATGAGTTCCCGCAGCAAGCTGCCGGGAATATCCATGCGAACGCCGAGCTTTTCCGCCAGCCCTTCGTCACGCTCCGCCCGGCCCACCAGCGTCGCGTAACCGCATTCGGAGAAACGCGCGCCCGAATTCCGGGCAAGCGCGTTGGAGACGTTGACGTCGCCAAATCTCATCAGCGCGTCCGTCAGCGCTTCGTTGAGCGTCTTCCGGTCGCAGATCGCCAGCAGGTGCTGCTGGCTACGGCTTTTGACGATTTCAAGAAGGTCTGCTTCCGAAACGCAGCTGGAGCTTCTCAGCACCGGCGCGGCCACCTGGGGCTGTTCGTGGAACGCAAGCTGGCGGATGGTCTGGCGCGGGGCCCGCTCGATGGTGGAGAGCGCCTCGCTGAGCTGGATCACGGTTGCGGCTTCCACCCGCGCGACCAGGTGGGCGAGGACGCCATCAACGGCTGCGATCTGGGAGTCGCCGAGACGGCCGACATTGGACAGGAACAGGTCCGTCACCTCGCCAAAAATCCGGGCGTCGTGCTCGGGTCCACTCTCTTCGGCGCCGTTCAATTCTTTACGCAGATCCGACGAAGCGGCGGGCATGGCTATCCCACCTCCGCATCGGTCGTGCCGGCTCGCCGCATGACCCCGTTTCCGCCGGCTCGCGTCATGCCTTCAGGCCCACGGTTCGGAACGCTTCCAGTGGCCGCGCCATCGCAGGGATGGCCGGGGTCGTCGTGGATCCATCTGTAGCGGAATGAACAAGCATTTGGGCGCCATTCGAAAGGCCGGTGTCGGCAGCCTTTTCACTCCAACGAAAGCAACGAGCCGGGTGCGAGCAATAGCCACCGATCGTACCCGGGCTTCCCTAACGGGTGGTTGTTTCGAACCCGGGATTATCCGCATTTGTACTAAGTTTTGTGGCGTGGAAGGCGAGCCCGGCCGGCTGGGGCCCGCCGGGCCGGGCAATATCCGCCTTCGGCCCCAGGGATCGCAGGGTCAGGGAAGGCGCGCCATGGAAGGGTTGGGTAGCGGGCCCGCATCTGTTCCTTCTTCGAAAACCGCGTTGTCGCGCATCTGCGCTTCGGTCGACGTGTCGCGCACGCAACAGTTAGGAAAGTGTTGACGCGAGCCATTGCAGCTTCACAGCATTGGCGCATAATTCGTTGCGGGGCGGCGCAGCACTTTTGATTCGAACATCGGCAGAATTCGAGCAACCACACACCGGGTGATTCCCGGGTGATGGATGACGTGTGCGGCAGCGCAAGCCGCGTGCAGCGCCCCCAATGAACAGCGGCCAGCACCGCGCGCGCAACCTTGGGGATCGCATCGATGACTTTCCACCGTACAAGCAGGATCGCACTTCTCGTCGCCATCGCCTGCGCGGCGACGGCGCTTTTCGCCCGCCCGAACCTCGCCTTCTCGTCGGAGGCGCAGCAAATGTGCACCGGCGACGCCATGCGGCTATGCGGCCATGAAGTCCCCAACGTCCAGCGAATCACCGCCTGCATGGTCAAGCAACGCGCGAATCTCAGTCCGGGCTGCCGCGCCGTGATGGACCGCGAGCACGCCGCACGGAGGCGAGCCGCCACCGCCGAGTGATCGGCCGCTGCGCTCGAAGACGAACGCGAACGGCCTCAGCCGGATGATGTGCAATGCTGAGGCTGTCTTCCTGCTGGATTCTTTACCCGCGCAGGAGATCGATTTAACGATCGATCTCCTGGCTCAACGGAGATCAGCTCAGGCTGAGAGCGCATCCGCTGCGCTCCAGCCACTCCCCCAGAGCTACTCCCCCCACATCGCGAACGCGTCGTTGAACGCGCGTTCGCCGGGGGAGCCCTTTTCAATCGCGATGATGGCGCGGCGCTGGTTGACATAGACCAGCGGCACGTCGAACCAGGAGCGCTCCTTCAGGAGCTGCAAATTGCGGGCGCGGTCGGAATCGACGTTGGAGAGGCCGACCAGGAAGAAGCCGTCGGTGACTTTGACGGCGAGGCCTGCCAGCGGCGTGCCGCGCGCCTGCTCGTTGGACTTCATCAAAATGCCCGGCACGTTGCCGACGCCGCCGCCGGAGAAATCCTGCGGCAGGATGAAGGTCAATTCCGCGGTGTGGCTCGCCGGCAGCGAACTGTCGGTATTGCGGCGGAACGACATCGTCATCTTGAACTTGCGATCGGGAATCTCGATGTCGGCGCGCACGGCGACATCCGGCTTCTGGTTGCCGCTCGCCTTGATCGGTTCGGTGCGCCAGATCACCGAGCCGACATATTGCTTGCCCTTGGGATCGGACGGGTCCTCGTCATACAGCACGACGCGCTGCGCCACCGGCGCGACGTTCTCGCCTGGCGACGGCTGGCCGACGCGATCGGGGATTTTTGGGCGCGACTGGGGTGCGGCCGGATCCTTCGGTGCTTCCACCACAGTGGAGGATTTGAACAGGCCGCCCACGGCCGTGACGGCCGACTTGCCCCACAGGATGCCGGCGCCGACCAGAATGAGCACGATACCGACCGCAATCGCGCTCTTGAACGGAAACACCGCCGCCGACCGGGCGCGCTGTTTCTTCGGCTCGCGGTCGCGATCCTGCGACAGCCGCGAACGCTCACGCGGCGGCGGCATTTGCGGCGGCTGCGGCGCGTAACGGTCGGCCTCCTCCAGCGATTCGTCATACGAATAGGGCGCGTCGGGATCGGCGCCGCGGTTTTCCATGCTCGGCTCGAGCCGGTCGAATTCCGGCGAGGGCGACGGCACGTTGGCATAGGTCTTTCGCGCGGCGCGGTTGGCCTGGGCCGCGGCGCGGCCGAGATCGTCGGCGTCGGCGGCGATGTCGCGGAAGCCGCGCATGCCGGGCGGCTGCGGCGGTGCGCCGTTGTCGGGACCGCGGCGGGGGCCACCTCCGCGAGGGGGCGGCGGCGGGAGCCCGGCATCCTGCATCGGAATCTGCGGCGGCTGCGGACGCGGCGCGCCGGGCGGCGGCGCATCGGCGCGCAGATTGCGCGGCGGGCGTTGCTCATCCTGGCCAAGCGGCGGACGGGCCTCGCGCGAAGGAGGAGAAGGCGGACGCTGGCGCATCGCACCGGGCGGCGCGCCCGGAGGGCCTGCGGATTCCGGCGGCCGGGCATTGGCGCGGCGGAAAGCATCGCCGCCGCGCGCGGCGCCACCGCCGCCACCGGGCCGGCTTGCCTCGCGGGCGCGCTGGGCGGCTTCCGATTCGACCTTGCGCACAGCCTCTTCCAGCGACAGCCGTTCGCGGGTGATTTCGGATTCGGAAAGCGGCGGCTGAACGCTGCGCAACTGCGCGATCAGCGCGGTGCGGGCCCGCTCATAAAGCGCACGGCGGCTCTCGCCTGGAGCATTGGGGTCCAGGCCGGCGATAGCGCGTGCGATCAGCGGGTAATAATCAGCCATTTCTCTTCAATACTGCAGGTCGATATTGGAGCCTTGGCGGTAACATCCCGTTAAGCCTCGAACGGGTTCTGTACCAGAATAGTATCCTCGCGTTCGGGGCTGGTGGAAAGCAATGCGATGGGACAACCCACGAGTTCCTCGACCCGGCGGACATATTTAATGGCCTGGGCCGGGAGATCTGCCCAAGAGCGGGCGTTGGCGGTGGGCTCCTTCCAGCCCTCGATGGTCTCGTAGATCGGAACCACCCGGGCCTGGGCGCCCTCGCCCGCCGGCAGATGGTCGATCTCCTTGCCGTCCAGCATGTAGCCGGTGCAGACCTCGATGGTGTCGAAGCCGTCGAGAATGTCGAGTTTTGTAAGTGCGAGTCCGGTGATGCCGCAGGTGCGGACGGTCTGGCGCACCAACATGGCATCGAACCAGCCGCAGCGGCGTGGACGGCCGGTATTAGTGCCGAACTCGCGGCCGCGCTCGCCGATCTTGCGGCCGATGTCGTTATCCTGCTCGGTCGGGAACGGTCCCAGCCCCACGCGGGTCGTGTAGGCCTTGCAGATGCCAAGCACGTAACCGACCGAGGCCGGCCCCATGCCGGTGCCGGTCGCCGCCTGCGCCGCCACCGTGTTGGACGAGGTGACGTAAGGGTACGTGCCATGGTCGACGTCGAGCAGCGCGCCTTGCGCGCCCTCGAACAGGATGCGCTTGCCCTCGCGGCGCTTGATGTCGAGCAGCCGCCACACCGTCTCGGCGTAGGGCAACAGTTTTGGCGCGAGTGCAGTGAGCTCCTTCAGGATGCCGCCGCCGTCGATCTCCTCCAGATTGAGCCCGCGGCGCAGCGCGTTGTGATGCGCCAGCAGACGGTCGATCTTGTGCGGCAACGTGTCGAGGTCGGCGAGGTCCATCAGGCGGATGGCGCGGCGGCCCACCTTGTCTTCATAGGCGGGGCCGATGCCGCGACGCGTGGTGCCGATCGCGGTGACCGCATTGGAAGATTCCCGCAAGGCGTCGAGATCACGGTGCAGCGGCAGGATCAGCGTGACGTTCTCGGCGACGCGCAGGTTTTCCGGGCTGATGGCGACGCCCTGGCCCTTCAGTTTCGTAACTTCGTCCAGAAAGGCCTGCGGATCGAACACCACGCCGTTGCCGATCACCGCAAGCTTCGAGGGGCGCAGCACGCCGGACGGCAGCAGCGCCAGCTTGTAGGTCTGGCCATTGATGACAAGCGTATGGCCGGCATTGTGGCCGCCCTGGAAGCGCACGACGATATCGGCCTGCTCCGACAACCAGTCGACGATCTTGCCCTTCCCTTCGTCGCCCCACTGGGCGCCGACGACGACAACGTTGGCCATTTCTAAAGTGTTCCCTGCAAATCTGATGGTCCCAGCATGACCTTTCCGGAAAACCGGTAGCCACTTTTCCGGATCATGCGCTAGCTTGCCCAGCCAAAATCACGGCCGGGGCCGTTCGCATGCAAGGCAGCCCCACCGGATAAAGGAAGCGGCTGCTCTAGGCAAGTGAGAAGGCATCTTTAAGGGGGCCTTAGAAAGGCTCCAACCCATTGATATCCCCGTAAAATTCCTGACCACCGGGCGAGAGACCCATTAACATCCGGCAATGACGGAAAGGCCATGTCGAAAACCACCCGCGCAACGCAGGCGCTGGAAAAGCTGGGCGTGAAATTCACCCTGCATGCCTACGACTACGACCCGGATGCGGCGAGCATCGGGCTGCAGGCGGCGGAAGCGCTCGGCGTGCCGCCTGCGCGCGTGCTCAAGACGCTGATGGCCGAGGTCGACGGCAAGCCGGTGTGCGCCGTGGTGCCGTCGGACTGCGAAGTCAGCATGAAAAAGCTCGCAGGCGCCTTCGCTGCCAAGGCGGCCAAGATGATGCGGCCGGCGGATGCCGAACGGCTGACCGGCTACCATGTCGGCGGCATCTCGCCGTTCGGGCAGAAGAAGCGCGTGCCGGTCGCGATCGAGGCAGCGGCGCTCGGCCATGCCAGCGTGTTCCTCAATGGCGGCCAGCGCGGCTTGCAGGTCGAACTCGCTCCCCAGGACGCCGTGAAAGCTGCGGGCGCGATCGCGCGCGCACTGGTGGCGTGAGCGGCCCCGGCTCCGGCGGGGCCCTACGGGGAGAGCTGTGGCTGCGTCTGCGCCCATAGCATCGCCTCGATGATGGCCCTGCGCAGTTTCGGGCGCTGCTCCTCATCGCATTCGATGAACGCCAGTATCGAATTGGCGCGAACGGCAAACTGGTGACGTGTTTCGGCTTCGGCTTCTTCGGCCGACATTGGCTTGTTCAAAGGAATAACCCATCATCTCTAGAAATTCGCCTCACGGACAGACGAAGCTGCTGCGCAGCCGCCGCCTGCAAAACCGTGGTCCCAGCGATCGAACGAACGCCCTGTACTGAAATTAACCCGGAATAACCCACCGCATGCGCCCGGAAAACAAACCAAGGTTGGGTCGCATTAGTCTATCGTCCCTTGATTGCATACTCGCCCACCCGCTGGCAACCCCAAACAACAGACAAGGAACAAATTAAGGCCGGCTGCATGGTCGCGATGCGTCCTGCACCATTGATGAGCACCGCAAATCCGTGTCTGTGGCAGAGCCGGGCTACATTTCCGGCCTGGCGACATCGGCCGGGCGGGCCGCGGCGCCATGAACCGGGCCTTATCCTGAAATGTCGGCTACCGAACAGACTTCATCCGCCCGATCCGGGAACTGGCTCGCCAACCAGCCTTACCTGCTGCTCTGCATCACCGCGCTGTGCTGGGCCGGCAACGCCATCGTCGGACGGATGGCCGCCGGCCACATCGCGCCGGTGACGCTTTCGTTCCTGCGCTGGTCGTTCGCGTTCCTGATCATCCTGCCGTTCGCCTGGAGGCATCTGGTCCGCGACTGGGCCGCGATCCGCAGCCGCCTCGGCATCATGATCCTGCTCTCGATCACCGGCATCGGCGCGTTCAATACCCTGCAATACTGGGCGCTCGAGCACACCCAGGCGCTGAACACGTTGCTGCTGCAGTCAGCGGGCCCGCTGGTGGTCGCGGTGTGGTCGCTGCTGCTGCTGGGCGTACGGCTGACGCTGGCGCAGGCCGCGGGCGTCATGCTGTCGATGGCCGGCGTGCTGATCATCCTGATGCATGGCGACCTCACCAAGCTGTCCGGCATCGACTTCAACATCGGCGACCTGATCTTCATCGTGGCGCTGGCGATCTTCGGAATCTATTCGGTGCTGTCGCTGAAACGCCCCGATATCCACGGCCTGTCGTTCGTCGCCTTCACCTTCGGCGCCGGCGCGGCCTGCCTGATCCCGCTGTTCATCTGGGAACTGTTCGCACAGCCGTTGATGCGGATTGACACCGCGAATTTGCTGACGCTCGCCTACGTAGCGCTGTTTCCCTCGACGATCGCCTATCTCTGCTACAATCGCGGCGTGCAGCTGATCGGCGCCAACCGCGCCGCACCGTTCTTCCACGTGGTGCCGGTGTTCGGAACCATCATGTCGATCGTCTTCCTCGGCGAGCACCCGCAGGCGTTTCACTTCATCGGCTTCGCGCTGGTGCTGGCCGGGGTATTCGTGGCGTCGCGAAAACCGAAGACGGGCTGAGCTCAGAGCGTCACGACAATCTTGCCGAACTGTTCGTTCGACTCGAGAAATCGATGCGCCTCCACGATCTGATCAAACGAAAAGGTCTTTGCGATTACCGGCTGTAGCGAACCCGACTTCAGCCCCGCGAGCACGAACGCCTTGGCGGCTTCAAGCCGCGCCGGGTCGCCGACGATCTCGTGCATGAGGTAGCCGCGCAGCGTCAGGCGCTTGCTCAGCACATTGAACAGCGGAAAAGGTGTCGGCTCCGAACTCAGGCCGCCATACTCGATGAGGATGCCGCCTGTCGACATCGCCGCCGTCAGAGGCTCAAAGATCGGGCCTCCAACCGCATCGAACACGACCCGAACGCCCGTGGGGCCGGCGATTTCCTTCAGCCGCGCTTCCAGATTCTCCTCCGCCGAAGCGATTACATGCGCGGCACCGAACCCTAGCAAGGCCCGCTTTTTACGGGACGTCCGCGTGACCGCGATCGCAGTCGCGCCGGTCTGGTTGGCAATCTGAATGGCGGCAAGTCCGACACTGCTGGATGCCGCCGTAATGACCACGAAATCCTCCCGCCGCAGCGTGGCGATCTCGATCAGTGCGCCATAGGCGGTAACGGTTGGCATCCAGATCGCTGCCGCCGCCTCAAAGCTGAGCGAACGCGGGTGCTGGACGACGAGTTCGGCAGGGAAGCTCGCCAGCTCGCCATAGGCGGGCCAGCGGACCATCGATAGCGGAGGCACCACGCTGACGGCATCGCCCAGCGCGAAGCTGTCGACGCCTGCACCGACCGCTTCGACGATGCCGGCTGCTTCCAGGCCAAGCCCGGAAGGTAATGTCGGCGTCTCGATATAAGAGCCGTAACGGAGCAGCACTTCGGCACGGTTGAGGCCCAACGCCCGAACGCGGATTTGCACCTCGCCCGGAGCGGGCGGTGGCACATCGATATTCTCGATGCGCAGCACCTCGGGACCCCTATGCTGATGAAAACGGACGACGCGAACCATTCGACAAACTCCAAAGCAATTGAGCTGAATAGGTAATGCCGAGCTTCACTGGAGCAATAAATCCCTTCCCAAGCAGGACAGTCGAAACTAATAGTTTTGAATTATGGATCGTCTTTCCAGCATGGCCGTATTCGTCAAAGCCGCCGACCTCGGCTCGTTCGCGGCCGCGGCGGATGCGCTCGATCTGTCTGGGCCCATGGTCGGCAAGCACGTCCGGTTTCTCGAACAACGTCTGGGGGTTCGCCTTATCAACCGCACCACGCGCCGTCAGAGCCTGACCGAGTTCGGCCGCGCCTACTATGATCGGTGCCGATCAGTGCTTGCTGAAGCCGAGGCCGCGGACGCACTCGCGGCCGAACAACTTTCCGAGCCGCGCGGCAAGCTGCGGGTTACTATGCCCGTGCTGTTCGGCCGCCGCTGCGTTGCTCCGGTGTTGCTGGAGTTGGCGGGGCGGCATCCCAAACTCGAGCTCGATCTTTCTTTCAGCGATTCTCTCACCGATCTTTCTGACGGCGGCTTCGACCTCGCAATCCGCACTGGCACGCTGGAGGACAAGGCTGGATTGATCGCCCGTCGCATCGCGCGCCAGCGCATGATTGTCTGCGCCTCGCCATCCTATCTGGCGACTCACGGAACCCCGCGAGAGATCGAGGATATCGGCAAACATCAAGCCATCCTCTATGGCCGTTCCGGTCATGCGAGCCCCTGGCTGTTTCCGCGCGACGATCAGCCTCCGATGCAGCTCATGCCGGTCAGCCGGTTCCGGCTCGACGATCTCGACGCCATCGCCGATGCTGCGGCTGCGGGGATGGGAGTTGCGTGGCTGCCCTATTGGCTGGTTCGCGAACGGATTCAGGCAGGCGCCCTTGTCCCGTTACTGCCCAATCAAACCGGTTTCCTGTACGACGGCTATGCGCTTTGGCTGCAGGCGCCTTATTTGCCTCTGAAGGTTCGTCTTGCGGTCGACGCGCTGGCGGCGGCCTTGCCGGGGCTGATGACGTGAACGGCGATCACGCCCGCCACGGAAAGCTGGCAGCGCATGCATCCGCGGTGACTTTATCTGCCAGATCCGTTACTCCTGAAGCGTGTTTCGCTTAAGGCATTCGATGAAGGTTCGCGCCAGCAATCTGTTGATCGGCACGCTCGTCCTGGCCCTGATCGGGGGATCGCTGGGCGGGTTTCTCGGCTACCAGAAGTTCGTCAGCGCCAAGCAGAAGGTGCCGTTCCGGGTGATCTTCGAAGGCTCGGCGTCCGGTCTGCGCAAGGGCGGCAGCGTGAACTTCGCCGGCATCCGGGTCGGCGAGGTGGTGTCGCTCAAGCTCGACCATCCGCGCCGCGTCGTGGCGCTGGCCATGATCGACGGCAACACGCCGGTGAAAAGCGACACGCAAGTCGGCCTCGAATTTCAGGGGCTGACGGGCATCGCCGCGATCTCCTTCACCGGCGGCTCCGACGAAGCGCTGCCGCCGCCAAAGGGCCCGGACGGCATTCCCGAGCTGACCGCCGATCGGGACGGGACGCTCAACACCCAGGAAAAAATCCGGGTGGCGCTGCGCAACGTCGACCGGGTGATCGCCGACAATGAGGTAGCGATCAAGGATACGCTGCGGAATTTCGAGACCTTCACGGCCTCGCTGTCCGGTGACGGCGAGAAGATCACCAGCATCATCGCGACCGCCGAAAACGGCGTCAACGCCGTCGACGGCGCGCTGACCAAGACCAAGGATTTCTTCGGCAGCCTCGCCAGCGACAAATATGGCGGCGAATTGCTGCCGACCGTGATCTCGATGCGCGAGCTGATCGAAAGTTTTGACAAGAAATCCGGGATGCTGATGGCGGACACGCGAAAAATGTTTGGCGAAATCAGCCAATCCATCAACAATAGCAAGTACGGCAGCAGGCCCCCCGCCTCGCCCGCCAGACGATAGCTTGAAATCAAAACCAAAAATAACGGAACGCCCGACGTGCTCGACAAATCCACCGCTGTGACCGCGCCGCCCGCGACCGTGACCCGCACCGAGAGCGCGGTGCCGCGCGCTTTGCAAAAGTATCTCGCGCTCGACGATTTCGAGCCTGTCGCACGGCGCCGGATTCCAAAATTCCTCTACGGCTACATCTCCGGCGGTGCAGAGACCGACGCGGCCATGCGCGACAACCGCAAGGCCCTCGACGAATACGGTTTCGTGCCGCGCGTGCTAAACGACGTCTCCGGCCGCGACCAGACCACCACGCTGTTCGGCAAGACCTACGCCTCGCCGTTCGGCATTCCGCCGATGGGCTCCTCGGCGCTGTGCGCTTATCGCGGCGACATCGTGCTGGCGCAGGCGGCGAAGGCCGAGAATGTGCCGATGATTCTCAGCGCCTCGTCGCTGATCACGCTGGAGGATGTGCGCGCCGCCAATCAGGCCGCGTGGTATCAGGCCTATCTCGCCGGCCTGCCGGAGCGGATCGAGCCGCTGATCGATCGCGTAGCGGCGGCCGGCTACGACACCTTCGTCGTCACCGCCGATGTGCCGGTGCCGCCGAACCGCGAGAACAACATCCGCAATGGCTTTCAGGTGCCGCTCGCGATCACGCCGCGCGTGTTCTGGGACACGGTCACGCATCCGCACTGGCTGTTCGGCACCTGGGCGCGCACCGTGATGAATTTCGGCATGCCGCATTTCGAGAACATGGATGCCAAGCGCGGCCCGCCGGTGCTGGCGAAAAACCTGATGCGCAACATCGGCGCCCGCGACCAGCTCGCCTGGAAACATGTCGAACTGATCCGCAAACGCTGGAAGGGTAAGCTCGTGATCAAGGGCCTAGTCTCACCGGCCGACGCGCGCATCGCGCGCGAGAGCGGCGTCGACGGCGTCATGCTGTCCAACCATGGCGGCCGCCAGCTCGACTACACGATGTCGGGCCTGCGCACGCTGCCGGAGATCGCGACTGAGGCAAAGGGCATGACGATCATGGTCGACGGCGGCATCCGCCGCGGCACCGACGTCATCAAGGCGCTCGCGCTCGGCGCGCATTTCGTCTGGGTCGGCCGTCCCTTCCTCTATGCCGCGATCGCCGGCGGCGAAGCCGGCGTGCAGCGCGCGATCACGCTGCTGAAAGCCGAGATCGACCGCGACCTGGCGCTGCTTGGTATTCGCTCGATCAGCGAGATCACGCCGGATTTGGTACGGAAGTTTTGAGTGGTTGGCGTAGCCCGGATGGAGCGCAGCGCAATCCGGGGACTTTCGCGCAAATGATTGGTGGGCTGTCCCGGATGCGCTGCGCTCCATCCGGGCTACGGGATCGCGACAATTCAAGACATTGTAGCATTGCATGCATGGGACTTGTCGCGCGGCGGAAAATCCGGCCTATCTGGCCTCGCGACCATGACCCAGCCCGCACCAGCGCCGCCTGCCCTCGATCCGGTCCGGTGGCTGAACAACCAGCCTTATTTGTTGCTGAGCCTGACCTCGCTGTTCTGGGCGGGCAACATCGTGCTGGCGCGCCATGTTGCCGGCCACGTGCCGCCCTTGACGCTGTCCTGCGTCCGCTGGATCGGCACCTTTCTGATCCTGCTGCCCTTTGCCTGGCCGCACCTGAAGCAGGACTGGCCGGTGCTGCGCGCGCATTTGCCGATGATGTTGTTTCTGTCATTGGTCGGATTCGCCTACAACAATGCGATCTCCTACTGGGCCCTGCAATATACCGAGGCGCTGAACGCGCTGTTGATCCAGTCGGCCGGACCGCTGTTTGTCGCGCTGTGGTCGCTGGCGCTGTTCGGCATCCGCCTGACCGGTGCGCAGCTCGCCGGCATCACCATCTCGCTCGCCGGCGTCCTGACCATCATCCTGCGCGGCGATTTTGGCGCACTCGCCAGCATCAGCTTCAACCGCGGCGACCTGATGTTTGCCAGTTCACTGGTGTCGTTCGGGCTGTATTCGGCGCTGATCCCGCGCCGGCCGGTGACGCACGCGCTGTCGCTGATTTCGTTCACCACCTGCTGCGGCGCACTGATGCTGGTGCCGTTCTCGATCTGGGAATTCTCGACCGGCGCCACGCTGAAGTTCGACATCATTTCGATGGCGACGCTGGGCTATGCCGTGATCTTTCCCTCGACGCTGGCCTATCTGTTCTTCAACCGCGGGCTGGCGCTGATCGGGCCGAACCGTGCCGCGCCGT
This sequence comes from Bradyrhizobium algeriense, assembly GCF_003062295.1. Classification (GTDB taxonomy): domain Bacteria; phylum Pseudomonadota; class Alphaproteobacteria; order Rhizobiales; family Xanthobacteraceae; genus Bradyrhizobium; species Bradyrhizobium algeriense. The sequence goes on from NZ_PYCN01000024.1 coordinate 58,911, forward strand.
TCTTTCATCTGGTGCCGGTGTTCGGCTCGGCGATGGCGATCCTGCTGCTCGGCGAACAATTGCGGATATTCCATCTGGTGGGCTATGCGCTGGTGCTGGCCGGTGTCGTGATCGCTTCCAGGCGGGCCTCGGCGAAGAAGGCTTGAGCCGGCCCGCCGCGTGGCGTCGTACCGGCTTCCCCTTTCGATCCGGGCAGGCTAGCTTGCCGGCCAATTCAACATAAAAATAACTTGAGGAAACAACGATATGTTCGCGTTATGGAAACGGTACCGGCACGTCGCCGCAGTGGCTCCCCTGATGCTGGCGACGATCGCCACGGCTACCGCGCAGGCGCCTTACCCGAACCGCAACATCACGCTGGTGCTGCCGTTCGCCGCCGGCAGCGGCACCGACACCACGACGCGCCTGATCGGGAAAGAACTCGGTACAGCCCTCGGCGTCAGCATGGTGATCGAGAACAAGGCGGGCGCCAACGGCTCGATCGCGGCGAGCCATGTCGCCCGCTCCGCGCCCGACGGCTACACGCTGTTCGTGACGACGAATACGTCGCATTCGGCCAATCCGTATCTGCTGAAGAACATGACCTACGATCCGATCAAGGATTTCACGCCGATCGCGCGGACCGGCGACCTGCCGTTCATGCTCGTGATCCATCCGGACGTTCCGGCAAATTCGGTGGCCGAGCTGATCGCACTGGCCAAGAAGGAGCCGGGCAAATACTCCTACGCCAGCGGCAGCTCGTCGGCGATCGTGTCGGGCGCCACGTTCGCCCGTCTCGCCAGGATCGATCTGCTTCACGTCCCCTACAAGAGCTCGCCACCTGCGCTGACCGATTTGATCGCCGGCCGCGTCTCGATGATGTTCATCGATGTCCCGACCGGCCTGCCCCACGTCAACGCCAAGGCGCTGAAGGCGCTTGCGGTCACGACCAAAAAGCCCTCGGCGCTGCTGCCGCATCTGCCTACCATGGACGCCACGGTGAAGGGTTTCGACATCACCTCATGGCAGGGTTATTTCGGCCCGGCCAACATGCCGAAGGACGTGGTCACCAGGTTGAACGCGGAAATCCGCAAGGTAATCGAACGGCCCGACATCAAGAGCCAGCTCGCCGAGCGCGGCATGGAGGCGTTTTCCGGTACGCCGGAAGAGTTCGACGCCTTTGTGAAGGACCAGCTCAAGGTGTGGGAGAAGCTGATCACGGAAGCGGGGATTGAGAAGCAGTAGGACGAGACCGCACTGCGGAGCAACCATTGAGCCCTCAGGGTGAGGAGGTGCCAACGGGTTCGCGCGTAGCGCGGCCCGTTACGGCGATCTATCTCGTTGTGCTATAGTTCGGGCGTTTCGCAGCGCGGCCAAACTAACTCTCTCGAAGGCCGGCGCATCCAACGATTCAACACAAATCATTCTCGCGTCGAAAGGCCGTTGGCGTAACTCCAATCAACTTTCGAAACACGCGGTTCAGTTGAGGCGCACCGCTAAATCCGACCGCGAGCGCCACGTCGGCAATCGACAGATTGCTTACCGACAACATCTCCTTCGCAACACTGATCCGTTCGGACAGGACGTATTGATAAGGCGAAAGTCCCACTGAATGTTTAAACGCCCGAACAAAGTGGAACTGGCTCAATCCGATCAAGCCCGCTAACTCGGATATCCCGATTTCTTTCGAAACGTGAGCATCAACAAACTCTTTGATGCGGCTCAACTGATGTCCCGTTAAACCTCCGCGAACCGGTCTCAGTCGCGGGTCCGGTCGGTCGTGCTCAAATGGACTACCGATAGTTCCCTTCGAGATATCGAAATTTCCCGAGTTGTTAAAGTTACCTTGGGGAGCGCTTGAAATGCAACATTACAGTCTCACAAATTGCGCTGAATAGCTTTTCTTGCGCCAAAGAGACCCGACCGGTGCTCGTCCTATTGCCGATCACCGACTTCTCAGGATTGTTGTTCCCGCTCGCTGGGAAAGCGCTAGAGAATCTCTAGCGGCTCGCCTGTGCGGGGGCGGCGTGGCGCGATTACTAACGACAGTGCGCGCATCGATGGAGGCCGCTTGCCAGACCACTAGCCTAGTCTTAGGAGCGACTGTTGCCGGGATGCGTGCATGTTGTTGACGACGATGCTTCTTTCCGAACAGCAATAGAACGTCGTTTGAGGAAGGCTGGCTACGAGGTCGTGACCTATCCGTCGGCTCAGCATTTGCTGGATCGTATGCCCAGCGAGAGTGAGATGGGCTGTATTCTTCTCGACGTACGGATACCGGGACTGAGCGGTCCGGAGCTCCAGCGTCGTTTGAGCGAGCTCGGCTCGACCCTGCCTATCGTCTTTCTAACTGGTTATCCCGATGTTCGGACGACGGTACGGACCATCAAGGCGGGCGCCGACGATTTTCTCACCAAGCCCGTATCATCGGACCACCTTCTTCGGGCAATTGAGCAGGCAATAGCGCGCCATGAAGCGACGCGTCGCCTGAAGGGCACGCTGGACATGGTTCGCGCTCATATCGGGAAACTGACGCCGCGCGAACGGCAAGTCTTTGAGCGTATCATTCGCGGCCACACCAACAAGCAGGTCGCGAACGCGTTGGGCACGACCGAACGCACAATCAAAGCCCACCGCCAACAGGTGATGGAGAAAATGCAAGTTCAATCCCTGGCCCAGCTGGTTTCCCTCGCCGAGCGGGTCGGCGTTTTGGGCGGCACGTCCGGTAACGGACCGCCGGCGTGAAGAGTTTTCTCAACACAATGGTTATTAGCATACCGAAGCTGTTCAGAAGCACGACGATTTCAAGAAGGCGGCTTCCATCGCCAGCCAGTATCCGCTTCCGGGCACCTTTGAGACATGCCGACGGACTCTGAGAATGTCCGCCCATCGGGGAGGACCGGAGGTGATCTCGTTACCGCTGGCTTTCAGCGCGATGCCTTGGTCTGTATGGCAAATGCAGGGAACTTTCGGTTCCTCTCCGCGTCATCCAAAGTGACGCGATAAGGCTTGGCGCGGGAGGGTGCCATGTCGAAGACCCGCATTGGAATCGCCGTTGTCGTTCTGGCAACCCTGCTGTCGAGTCCGGCCCTGGCCAGGGTACGTCTTGGCATCGGTCCCCTCGGGGTCGCGAAATTCGCAGCAGCCCGCGTATTGTCACTAGGGGGATTACATCACGGTCGTGCCCTTGCTCGTCACAGCCAAATCCGAACGGCTTCCCTCAAATCGCAAAACGTGCGCAACGCTATGGATTCCGGGCTTGGCAACCCGGCGGTGCGCAGGCAAATCGTCGCTGCTGCAGCGTTGGCGGGTTGGCATGGCGGTCGCACCGCGAAGGGGTGGTGGCGACACGGCGACGGCGGATACGGATGGGTCGGGCCGCTGTTCTGGCCATTCGCCATTTACGATATCTACGACTACACCATCTGGGAGGACGGCATCGGCTTCTGGGACTACGGTTATCCTGACATCTATGCCGCGATCTTTGCGCCTTACGGCCGTGATGATCTCGCCGCCTATACGGGACCGCGCCCACACGGCCCAAGACATCGCAGGGTCCCTCCGCTACAGCGGCTCTGCGGCGATGACGGCCGCGAAATTGCCGGCCTCCCCATCAATCAGATTCAGCAGGCGATACAGCCGAATGAGGCGCAGCGCGCCGCTTTGGACGATCTTGCCAACGCATGGATCTTCTCCGCTCAGATGATTCGGGCGTCGTGTCTGACGCAGACGGCGTTCACAGCACCGGCCCGGTTGGCCGTCATGCACCAGCGCATCGGGGCGATGATCGGGGCAGTGTTAGCCGTGCGGGAGCCGCTGGGGAAATTCCACGACCTGCTGGACGACGAACAGGAAGCACGGCTCAATGCACTCGCCGAGGATCGACGCAGGACGTCCGCCGCAAGCAGGGCCACGGAAGCGCCTGCCCAAGGTTGCGGCGCGGCGCAACAACCGGCCGTGTTGCAATGGCCGGCGGACGAGATCGAGGCCAGGCTACACCCGAACGACACTCAACGCGCGGCTCTTAAAGTGCTGCAGGACGCCAATGCCAGGGCTGTCGACATCCTGACCGCCGGATGCCAGCCGAAAGACGCGATCACACCATCCGCTCGCCTTGACGCAGTGGACGTGCGGCTCGCTGACATGCAGCAAGCGGTCTATCTGGTGAGCGCCGCGCTCGAGGGCTTCTATGCTACGTTAAGCGACGAGCAGAAGGCGCAGTTCGAGGCGATCGGACAAAAACGAACGGCGTAATTTCCCGATCGGTTGCCATCGCTGAACCGCAGCCCGATCCAGAGGACTGCTACGTCCCCACGGTCACGGCAGCATAGGACAAGGTAAGCTGCTGCAATGGCGCGAGCGCACAAACTAAATGCCATCAGCGCCGCAGCCTGGCGGCGATCATCGGCGATGACGGCATTCTTCGTCTTTCATTGATATTCTCGCTGATCGCAGTGTTCGCTAAACTAGCGCTGCCTGGGCTTGATGCTAACCAGGTTCAGCAGCGTTGCGGTCGCGATCATCGCCGCAATGCCAACGAGACTCACCGCTATCTGCATCGCAAGCCCGTCCGAGATGTCGAACAGCGCCATGTGGCCGGCGAACGCCAGCAGAACGCCGAGGCAATAGATTGGCAGCGAGTTCTGGCCACAGCAGATCGCGCCGCGCATCACCGGCGTCGACAGCCCTCGCCAATTGCGAGGCACGAACCATGCTGCCAAAACCGCTACGGCCAAAAAATGCAGCAATCGCAATGGATCGAGATTCGATTTATCCAACGGGTGCAGCTCCGCCAGCGCCTGCGGGATCAGTGCTTCCAGCGGCTTGATGCGCCAGCTCAAGGCGATGACCAGGCTGAAGAGCAGATACAGGACCGCAAGTCCAAGCACCGTGCGTGAGGTGAGCCACGGCCGGACTCTCTTTTCCTCGAGCATCCACCACGCGCCAAGCACAACGAGCAGCTGCCAGGCCAGCGGATTGAAGGCCCAATGGCCGCTGGGCCACGCCGGGACGGTCCAGCCGAAGACATGCACCAGCACATAAAGCGCCAGCGACGCGCCAAGCGTCACGTTCGGCAGTCGCAGCAGCAGCCACAGCAACGGCGCGAACAAGAGATGAAGAAGCACGAAGATCGACAACACGTCGGTGTTGACCGGACGGTATTGCAGTATCGCCGCGTGCGCGAGCGTCGCGCCCGGATGGTCCAATAGAATGCGCGTATTGCTTTCGTCAGCGAGACGCCCGCCGCCTGTGAGGTGAACCAGGATGGCGCAGGCGAGCGTGAGCAGCAGAAATGCGACATAAATGTCAAAGCTTCGCCGCAGCGTCCGGCGGATCACTGCAGTCCATCCCTCGCAGCGCCATGCCTTGCCGTAGGCCAGCGCGCAGGTTACGCCCGATACGAACATGAATATTTCCGCGGCATCGCCGAAGCCGTAGTTCCGCAGCGTCAGCCAACTTCCGATGTTGTTGGGGACATGGTCGAGAAATATCCACCACAGCGCGATGCCTCGGCAGGCATCTATTCGTAGGTCGCGGGCGTGGCCTTTCAACTCCGGAAGCTCGCCGACGATTAGCTTGGGGATGGTGACTCGATCGTGCATCTGGGTTATCCCAAGCCGGCAAACTGAACCTGCCGCTGGAGGCTCTGGTGTGAGCTGGTTCACCTTCAAAGATTATTTTTGCGCTGTCACTTGAGACAAATCTGCGCGCCAACGTTGAGCGTTGCCGGCTTCGCAATTGATCCGTTGAGCCACGCAATTACGGCCGCCCGCCTTCGGCGCTTGACGATTTCTCCTCAAGTCGGCTCTTGGAGAAGAGCGTTTGTACGCGACGGTAGTCAGGCTGATCGGCCCAGAGGATGAGCTTTCGTGACTGACACGAAGGCATGACCCGCGAGAAGTAAAGGCGGGCACTCTGCACACGAACTTGGGATTCTGCTCGGGCGTCAAACCGTCGTCCTCCGTCACGAGGCGAGAAACAGCCTTACGATCTCCACTGTGCAGCAAATCAAGGGGCGCGGTCGAGGTCGAGGTATTCCGCAACACGAAAACGAGCAGCCAGCTTATTCGCACTGCGGCTCTGCGAAGAAACTGTCCCTTCGGTGTAGCGTAGTCTTCATCGCCCTCGGCCGATGAGCCTTTCAAGATTTCCGGAACGACCCCGTGGGAAACGGCGTGCCTCGCATCGTACATGTAACGCTCCTGCTTCGTTGAGCGTGCGCACGATGAAGTCCGGATGTCGCAGAACTTTGCCGGCCGGTGCCGGGAATTGTCGCGATCTGTCTCAGGAATGCTGCATCGCATAGTCCGCGACAGTTGCGGCCTCGGTGATGGCCACTCCTGCTACTTTTCAATGACCTTGCTCTGAATGCGGCTTCTTAAGTTGCATCAAGTCTTGGCAGGCATACGGGTCTGCGACAATTTGCGACAAAGATGGCTCACCGGGACAATGTTCTGCGACAGCTTGTGCCTAAATTGTTTCAGCCAGATCGGGGAATCATGCACATGAGGCCGGTTCCCGCTCGGATCGGCCGGCTCGGCATCGGGATCCTGCGATCCCGATCCGATGCCGCGGCGCTATCAGTGAAGCCAGCCACAAGCATTTGATTTCGGTCGATCATATGCGGCCGATACATTCTGATACACTTTTCCGATGGGTTGGGTGCAGGACTTCAGTATGATCCGGGACGGAGCAAACTAGATGGACTCGGCACCTCACATCGCCGTCGTGGACGATCATCGCGATATTCGCGATCTGGTCGGCAAATATCTGATGCAGCATGGCTACCGCATCAGCCTTGCGGAGAGCGCTGTTGCACTCCGCCGTTTGCTCGAACGAAGTGCTCTGGACCTGGTGGTTCTTGACGTTATGATGCCGGGCGAGGACGGGCTGTCCCTCTGCCGCCATCTGCGCAGCACCACGGACCTTCCCGTTATCCTGTTGACTGCGATGGCAGAGGAAACCGATCGCATCGTCGGCCTGGAAGTAGGTGCCGATGACTACGTGAGCAAGCCGTTCAATCCCCGCGAACTTCTCGCCCGTATCAAAGCGGTGCTTCGACGAGTCCAAAGCCTGCCGCCGCAAAGGGGGCGACTCGCGACCAAGGTCGTGCGCTTCGATCGGTGGACCTTCGAGGTCAACCGGCGCGAGCTGGTTGGACACGACGGCGTCGCAGTGCCGCTCAGCACGGCGGAGTTCCGCCTGTTGTGCGCATTTCTCGATCATCCGGGCCTGGTACTCAGCCGTAATCAACTCCTTGACCTGACGGTCGGCCGAGATGCCGATCCATTCGACAGGAGCATTGACAATCAAGTCAGCCGCTTGCGGAAGAAGATCGAGGCTGACCCGAAAGTACCAGCATTGATCAAGACTCACTGGGGCGGTGGATACAGCCTCGCCGCACAGGTCGAGCAACCATGATGAACTTGTGGAAGCGCAGTCTTGCGGCCCGTTTCATCTGTTTCACGCTGCTGTCGTTAGTGCTGTCGCAAGCAATCGTGTTCTTCATTTCGTGGGATGAGCACGGGCAGACGATTCGGAAGGCCGCCAAGGGCGAGATACTCAGCCGGTGCGCTTCGCTCGCCCGGGTGTTGGAGGCGACGCCTCCGGCGCTTCAAACCGATATCCTTAACGCCAGTAACACCAGTACAGCGAGATATTGGATATCGACCAACGGTCTGAAGGATGCCTCCGCGTGGCGAGAGGAGGCATGGGAGCGTTTGGCCCAGCCATTGCCGCGCGTGTCCTTTCCCGGCCATACCGTGCCGGCCGAAGCGAGGCCGGATTTCGCCCGGAATAATGCCAGCAGTGGCAGCGCCTCCTCCTCGCAATGGATCGATTTAAGGCCGGAAGCCTGGCCGCTGTCTCGACCAGCGAAATTTCTTTATCTCGATGACGCCACCGGCATGGGATTGGCCGTCCGGTTGGCGAACGGTGCATGGCTGAACACTGCATTTGCAAAACCCGCGCAAGACGGCTTCTGGACCTCCAAATCCACCTTGGCTCTCGGCCTCTCCGCGTTGTCGTTGTCGATCATTGCCGTATTCGCCGCACGCGGCATCGCGCAACCATTGCGCCGGCTCGCCGTAGCGGCCGAAGCCCTCGGCCGTGGTCAGGAGGTCGTACCGCTGCCGGAAACCGGCCCCGACGATATCCGACGCACCGCCGAGGCATTCAATCGCATGCAAGCGCGTCTGCACCGTTTCGTCGACGACCGCACCAAAATGCTGGCCGCCATCGGCCATGATCTGCGTACACCCCTGACCTCGCTCCGCTTGCGTGCGGAATTCGTGCCCGACGACGACGTCCGCGAGAAAATGCTCTCCACAATTTCGGAGATCCAGACGATGACGGAGGCAACCCTCGCATTCGCTCGCGAAGATGCAACCGCAGAAAACACGCGGACCGTGGACCTCTCAGCTCTCGTGGAAAGTCTCTGCGACGATCTCGCCGAACTCGGTTATGACGTCTCTTTCTCCGAGGGACAGAAGATCAGCTACAGCTGCCGACCGGACGCGCTGCGCCGCGCATGCCGTAACCTCGTCGAAAATGCCGTTCGTTATGGCGAGCGGGCGCGCGTCAGCGTGGAGCGACGAGCAGACAGTATCGAAATCATCGTTTCGGACGATGGGCCTGGGATTCCCGATACCGCCAAGGAGCAGGTTTTTACGCCGTTTTTCCGGATGGAGAGTTCGCGGAACCGCGAAACTGGAGGCGTAGGCCTCGGCCTTTCCATTGCCCGGTCTATTGTCCGCCACCACGGCGGAGATATCGCCCTGATCAACAAGGAACAGGGACTACACGCGGCCATTAGCTTGCCAGCGCTGGATGGCGGGCCGCCTTCTATCAGCCGGCCGGTCGCGGGCGCAAAGGACGTCATCAACGCTCTCGAGCCGGCAAAGCCTTCGTCGGTGGCCACGATCTTGCAGCGCGCGTCGAAATCATATTGATCACCCAGCAGACCGCCGATGCGCGAAAGGCCGGAGGGATGAGTGCACACGCCCTACGCCGCCCGCACCTTGCCCAAGAATTCGTCGACCGCGCTGCGCAGCGCGCCGGACTGGTTGTCGAGCTCGCGGGCGTTCGCCAGCACCTCGGAGGCTGCCTTGCCGGTCGCTGCCGCCGCGGTGGTGACGCCGCCGATATGGGTGGAGATCTCGTTCGATCCGGCCGCCACCGACTGAATGTTGCGAGCAATCTCGCGGGTGGCGCCGCCTTGCTGCTCGACGGCGGTCGAGATCGAAACCGTGATCTCGCTCATCTGCCCGATGGTTTCGGTGATGCCGCCGATCGAGGCCACGGCTTCGCTGGTGGAGGCCTGCATGGCCGCGACCTGCGACGAGATTTCCTCGGTCGCCTTCGCGGTCTGGTTGGCGAGCGCCTTCACTTCCGACGCCACCACTGCAAAACCGCGGCCGGAATCGCCGGCGCGCGCCGCCTCGATGGTGGCGTTGAGCGCGAGCAAATTGGTTTGCGCTGCGATCGAGTGGATCAGCTTGACCACTTCGCCGATCTTCTCGGCGCCGGTCGAGAGCGCGCCGACGGTGGCGTTGGTGCGTTCGGCGTCGCTGACCGCCTTGCTGGCGATCTCGCTGGAGCGCGCCACCTGACGGGAAATCTCGGTCACCGAGCTGGAGAGCTCTTCCGCGGCGGATGCAACCGTGCCGACATTGTCGGACGAACGCTGCGAAGCCGCGCCGACGGTCGCAGCCCGCGCGCTGGCGTCGCTGGCGGTAGCCGTCATGGACTGCGCGGTGGTCTGCATGCCGGCGGCCGCCGTCGACACCGAGCGCACGATGCCGGTCACGCTGCGTTCGAAGTCGCTGGCGATGCTTTCCATCGCCGCCCGCCGCTCGGCCTCGGCGCGCGCCTGCACCTCGGCTTCCTTCTGTTCAAGCCCGCGGATGCGCACCGCATTGTCCTGGAAGATCTGGACGGCCGCGGCCATCGCGCCGATCTCGTCGCCGCGGCCGATGCCGGGAATTTCACCGTTCAGCCGGCCTTCGGCCAGGTCCTGCATGCGGGTACCGAGCTGACTGAGCGGCTTCGATATGCTGCGGCCGATCATCCAGGCGATGCTGCCTGAAACCAGCGCGATGCCGAGAATGGCGAGCCCGAGCACGGCCGCGATCGGCTTCATCTTGGTGTCGAGATCGTCGAGATAGGCGCCGGTGCCGACGAACATGTTCCAGCCGGGGATCGGGACCGCGTAGGAGAATTTGCGGATCAGCGCTTCCTCGCCGGGTTTGCGGAATTCGTAGCGCAGCATGATTTCGCCATTGGCCGCGACGCCGTCGCGCAGTTCGCGCACGAGTTTTCTGCCGCCCGTGTCGATGTCCATGCGGTTCTGGCCGATCTGCGAGGGAACCGGCGCCAGCACAGCGACGCCATCCATCGTGTAGGCGAATACGTAGCCGTTGCCGTTGTCGAAGGTCAGCGTATTGCCGCGCTTGCTGAACTCGGCAATCGCCGCCTCCTTGGTCATCTGGCCCGCGGCAACCTGCTTCTGCAAGCCGAGCGCCATGTTGCGCGCCATGTCGACGATCGCTTTTGTCTGCTCGACCCGCGCATTCAGCATCTCACGCTGCATCAGATAGCCCGCGAGCAAGCCGGCGACGCAGAGGCCGAGCAGGGTCACACCCACCAAAATGCCGAGCTTGGGGGTGATCTTGAGATTGGTGAGCTTCACGGGGATCTCCGGAAATAGGCGCGTGGCACGCGATTGGCCGATTGATTTGGCGCACAATATCGTGAGACCCTTTAGCGCTTTGTTACGATGGCGAGCGGAAACCCGGCTCAAAACGTCGCTTCCAATCGAAGCAGCAACCGGCGATTGTAGCGGGGAGCGGTCAGGTCGCGTAAAAGATGAAGTCGCGTAAAAGAAACGGGCGGCGCCCGCCGCCCTGAACCAACACCGAAGAATAAAATCGGGAGCAGGAAATGCCGAATTTCAGGGTGGTGACGCCGAAGGGGGCGAGCTTCACGGTGGCCGGCGGCGGCTACGATTATGAGAAGGAAGCGCTCGACCCGATCGGGGCCGAAATCATCGAGGCGCCGGCCAACGAGGCGGAATTTATCGCCGCCGCAAAGACCGCGGACGCGATCTACGCCAAGGGCATGCCGATCACGAAGGCGGTCATCGACGCGCTCGAAAACTGCAAGGTGATCACGCTCGGCAGCGTCGGCGTCGACTCGGTCGACGTCAAGGCCGCCACCGCCCGCGGCATTCCCGTCACCAACATCCCCGACACCTTCATCGAGGAGGTCGCCGACCACGCCATGATGCTGCTTCTCGCCGGGTTCCGCCGGCTGGTCGAGCAGGACAAGATGGTGCGCACCGGCCGCTGGTCCGAGGGCCGGCCGGCGCTTTTGAAGATCCCCCGGCTGATGGGCCAGACGCTCGGCTTCATCTCGTTCGGCCGGGTGGCCCGTGCGGTCGCCAAGCGCGCGGCGCCCTTTGGCTTGCGCATGATGGCCTACGACCCCTTCATCCAGGAAACGCTGATGTACGACCACGGCGTGATCCCGGCGACGCTGAACGAGGTGCTGTCGCAGTCGGACTTCGTCTCGATGCACGCGCCGGCGCGGCCGGAGGTGCATCACATGCTCACCGAAAAGCATTTCCGCCAGATGAAAAAATCCGCCGTCTTCATCAATACCGGCCGCGGCGCCACCGTGGACGAGGAAGCGCTGATCAAGGCGCTGCAGGAGGGCTGGATCGCGCATGCGGCGCTGGACGTGCTGGAAAAGGAGCCGCCGTCCCACAACAACCCGATGCTTTCGATGGAAAACGTCACCCTGACCGCGCATGTGGCGTCGGCATCGGCACGTTTTGACGAGGCGCGCAAGCGCCGCGTAGGCTACGAATTGTCACTGGTCCTGCAGGGGATGTGGCCGGTAAGCTGCGTCAATCCGTCGGTGCTGCAAAACACCTCGCTTCGACGCTGGCAACCTGTCAGCATGGATCGCGGCCCGAACAGCTAGAGCGGCAAAAGGCGTTTTGAACGACAGGTTCACCAGCGATGCAACGCCGGGAACCAGAACAGGGAGAGAAGCATGAAGAACGACATCACCCGTCGTGACGCGTTGGCTTTGGGCGTTTCCGCCGCCGCGCTGGCCGCGACCGGCGCGTCTGCCCAAACCGCATCCGCCATCAAGGCCGTCGACGTCCCGGCCCCCAAGTTTGCGATCGAGAAAGGCGCGTCCTTGCGCATGCTGCGCCCGGTCCGTTTCGTGCAGGCCGACGAGGACGTGTTCCGCGCCAACGCGAAGGCCTTCAGCGACAAGACCGGCATCGAGGTCAAGGTCGATTTCGTCGGCTGGGAAGACATCAACCAGCAGACCGCGGTGACCTCGAATTCCGGCGCCGGCCCCGACATCATCATCGGCTTCTCCGATGCGCCGCACATCTATGTCGACAAGCTGGTCGAACTGACCGACGTCGCCGACTATCTCGGCAAGCGCTATGGCGAGTGGCTTCCGCTGGCGCAGACATACGGCAAGCGCAGCAAGAGCAACGCTTGGATCGGATTGCCGTTCGGCGCCACCGCCGGCCCCCTGATCTACCGCAAATCGGTGCTGCAATCGATCGGCTACGACAAGGTTCCGGAAGACCATGCCGGAATCCTGGAGCTGTGCCGCAAGCTGCAGAAGGCCGGCAAGCCGGCCGGCTTCGCACTGGGCAATGCCAAGGGCGACGGCAACGGCTTCGCCAACTGGGTGCTGTGGTCGCACAACGCTTCCCTGCTGGATGAAGAGGGTAACATCGTCATCAACAGCAAGGAGACCATCGCCGCGCTGAACTGGGTCAAGGAACTTTACCCGACCTTTATTGCCGGCACGCCGTCGTGGAACGATGTCAGCAACAACCGCGCCTACTCCTCGCAGGAAATCTCGCTGACCGCCAACGGCGTCTCGCTGTATTTCTCGCTGAAGAACGATCCGGCCACCAAGGCGATCGCCGAGGACAGCGAGCATCAGCTGTTGCCGAAGGGCCTCGCCAAGGTCTCGCCGATGGCGGGCCTGACGCTGAACGCCATGCTGTTCAAGCACAGCCAGTATCCCAATGCCGCGAAGGCGTTCCTGCAATTCATGCTTGAAAAGGAGCAATACGAGCCGTGGCTCAACGCCAACTCCGGCTACTGGTCCCAGCCGCTCACCGCCTATGCCGACGCCGCGGTCTGGTCCGGCGATCCCAAGGTGTCGATCTTCAAGAACACGATGAAGAGCACCTACTACGATGGCTACAAGGGACCGATCTCGACTGCCACAGGTGCGGTCAGTGCCGATTACGTGCTGATCCAGATGTGTGCAGCGGTCGCCACCGGCGCCTCGACCCCGGAAGCCGCCGCGGCGGAAGCCGAGCAGCGTGCGAAGCGGTATTTCCGGCGACAGGGCCGATAGCCGAACAGAGCGACCGTCATTGCGAGGAGCGGAGCGACGAAGCAATCCATTCTTTCTTTCCATGCAGACATGGATTGCTTCCGCCTTCGCTAAGCTCCGGCGGACAAGTCGCTTCGCTCGCAATGACGACGACCTGGCATAGCTCGCATCGGGGTAAATGTTGATGTCCGTAACCACACTACCATCGCGCGGCGTGGCGCTCCGGCAACCGGGCTGGATCGCACGCCTGTTCGACTACAAGCCGTTCCTGATCGTGATGTGCCTGACGCCCGCGATCGGGCTGCTCGCGGTATTCCTCACCTACCCGCTGGGCCTCGGCGTCTGGCTCGCCTTCACCGACACCACGATCGGCCAGCGCGGCATCTTTATCGGCCTCGAGAATTTCCAGTATCTGTGGACCGATCCGTTGTGGTGGGGCGCGGTGTTCTACAGCGTGTTCTACACGGCGATCGCGACCTTCGGGAAATTCGCGCTCGGCTTCTGGCTGGCGCTGCTGCTCAACAACCACTTTCCGCTCAAGAGCCTGTTGCGCGCCATCGTGCTGCTGCCGTGGATCGTGCCGACGGTGCTGTCGGCGCTGGCGTTCTGGTGGATCTACGATCCGCAGTTCTCGATCATCTCCTATCTCCTGGTCGACGTGCTGCACATCCGCACCACCTATATCGATTTCCTCGGCACGGCCTGGCCGGCGCGCTTCTCGCTGATCGCGGCCAATATCTGGCGCGGCATTCCGTTCGTGGCGATCTCGCTGCTGGCGGGACTGCAGACGATTTCGCCATCGCTTTATGAAGCCGCGATGCTGGACGGCGCCAGCGCCTGGCAGCGCTTCCGCTACATCACCTTCCCGATGATGATGCCGATCCTCGCGATCGTGATGACGTTCTCGATCATCTTCACCTTCACGGATTTCCAGCTCGTCTACGCCATCACCCGCGGCGGGCCGGTCAACTCCACGCATCTGCTCGCGACACTCGCGTTCCAGCGCGGCATCGCCGGCGGCGAGCTCGGCGAGGGTGCGGCGATCGCGGTGTCGATGATCCCGTTCCTGGTGTTCGCGACATTGTTCAGCTACTTCGGCCTCGCGCGCCGCAAATGGCAGCAGGGAGAAGCCAATGACTGACGTAGCCGGCCAATCCACCAACGTCGCCAGCGCCACGCCCGACACCATGGCGTGGGATTCCCGCGCGCGGCGGGTGATGATGATCTACCTGCCGCTGTCGTGCTTTGTGCTGATCCTGCTGTTCCCGTTCTACTGGATGGCGATTACGTCGTTCAAGCCGAACGCCGAGCTTCTGAACTACAAGGAGCACAATCCGTTCTGGATCTCCTCGCCGACGCTCGCCCATATCAAGCACCTGCTGTTCAACACCGCCTATCCGACCTGGCTGAAAACCACGATGTTGGTGGCGATCGGCTCCACGTTCCTGTCACTGTTCGCCTCGACGCTCGCTGCCTACGCGATCGAGCGCCTGCGCTTCCGCGGCAGCCCCTACGTGGGGCTCGGCATCTATCTCGCCTATCTGGTGCCGCCCTCGATCCTGTTCATTCCGCTGGCCACCGTGATCGTGCAGTTCGGCCTGTTCGACTCGCCGATGGCGCTGATCCTGGTGTATCCGACCTTCCTGGTGCCGTTCTGCACCTGGCTCCTGATCGGCTATTTCAAGTCGATCCCGTATGAACTGGAGGAATGCGCGCTGGTCGACGGCGCGACGCGCCTGCAGATCCTGCGGCGGATCACGCTGCCGCTCGCCGTGCCCGGCCTGATTTCGGCCGGCATCTTCTCCTTCACGCTGTCGTGGAACGAGTTCATCTACGCGCTCGCCTTCATCCAGAGCGGCGCCAACAAGACGGTGCCGGTCGCGATCCTGACCGAGCTCGTCACCGGCGACGTCTACCAGTGGGGTGCGCTGATGGCGGGTTCGCTGCTCGGCTCGCTGCCGGTCGCGCTGTTTTACTCGCTGTTCGTGGATTACTACGTGTCGTCGCTGACGGGCGCGGTGAAGGAGTAAGGCAGCGACCAGCCAGACTTCATCCCGCTAGCTGAAGCGCGTGGGCACACCGGCCGGCGTAACGGCAAGTGCGTTGATATGTGACTTTCACCGAAACGATCGGTTCTAGCGGGGCCTGAACGCTACCGGAACGGTCATAGGCATCGTCGAGTAAGTGATTTCGGGTGGAAATGCGGGGAACGGCTGGGCCTGGCGAAGTAATGCCATGGCCTGAGCATCGAACGCCGCAACTCCCGACGAGCCGCCAACGCGGCCCGCCACGACCTGACCGTTGCGGCCCAGCGTGAAAGACAACTTTACGACGCCTTGCTCGGTGTGGCCGGATGGATATTTATGAAAGCTCATCAGATGGGCTCGGACGCGCTGACTGTAAGCGGCCATCGCGGAGGCCGCGGCACCCGCGCTCATCGCCGATGCGGCAGGGGCCTGACGTTCGGCGCGCGGCGGCGCGCTGGTGCGCGGCGCGGGTGTCGCCTCCGTAGGCTTCTTGGCGTCTGGCCTGACGATTTTCGGCTTCACAGGCAGCGGCTTCTGTTCCGGAACGACCTTCGTGGGCTCGGGCTTTTCCGGTACCGGCTGCTGCTTCTGCTCCGGCGGCGCAACGACCTCCGGCTTCTCCTGCGGCGGGGTCGGCGCGATCTGCTCCGGCACGGCCTCTGCGGCCGCGGGCTCGGGCGGCGACGCGTCCGCCTGCTGCATCTCAGGTCCCGGCATCATGTCCATCGGCGCCGCCTCTGGCGACGACGTGATGGGCGCCAGATCGACCATGATGGCGGGCATCGCCACGCCGGGGTCCGGCCGCTGGGTGTACCAGTTCATGGCCAATGCGATTAGCGCGGCATGCGCGGCAACGATCGCCATCGCCGAAACTCCCCAGCGCCGGACGACGGCCTGGTCGGAGACATCATGCAGGGCGAACGCGTTCATGGCGCTCAGCTTCGGCCATCGAGGCCGACCAATGCGATCTTGAGATAGCCGGCGTTGCGCAGGAGGTTCATCACCTCCATCAGATCGCCATAACTGACGGCCTTGTCGGCGCGCAGAAAGATGCGCTCGCTCTTGTCGCCCTTGGTGGCGGCGTCGATAATGGCCGTCAGCGTATCGCGCGCGATGATCTCCTCGCCGACCGCTACCGAAAGATCCGGCTTCACGGTGACGAAAACCGGCTTGTCCGGCCGCGGCGACGGCTCGACGGCGCTGGCGGGAAGATCGACGCCGAGATCGACGGTTGCGAGCGGGGCAGCGACCATGAAGATGATCAGGAGCACCAGCATCACGTCGATGAACGGCGTGACGTTGATCTCATGAGACGCGACAAGATCGTCGCTGCCGCCGCGCGCTCGTCCGCCGACTGCTTGACCGAGCTTCACGCCCATCGCTTCACTCCGCGGCGCGGGCGAGCCGGAACGAGCCGCGGTCGCCCTCGCGGCTGATCAGCAGCAGCACGAGCGCCGAGGCGTCGCCAAGCAACGCCCGATGGGCCGCGATTGTGCGGGTGAGATGGTTGTAGATCACGACTGCCGGGATTGCCGCGACGAGACCGAGCGCGGTCGCGAGCAGCGCCTCCGCGATGCCCGGCGCGACCACGGCGAGGTTGGTGGTCTTGGCTTCGGAAATGCCAATGAACGAATTCATGATGCCCCAGACCGTTCCGAACAGCCCGACGAACGGCGCGGTGGCGCCAATGGTGGCGAGCATGCCGGTGCCGCGGGCGATCTGCCGCGACATTGCGGCCTCGACCCGCTCCAGCCGCAGCGCCACCCGTTCCTTGAGCCCATCGTCGAAATGACCGCCGGAGAGGCTGGCCTCGCGCGCGGCAGACTGGATGATCTGCGCCACGGCGTCATTGCCGCCGTGGCTTTCCTGCTCTGCCTTGGCCAGCACCGTATCGGTTTCCAGCAGGCTCAGGCGCCGCCTGGCGATCGCCGTCTTGCGGCGGAGCTCGATGGTTTTCGCCAGCCAGATCGTCCACGTCACCAGCGAGGCGAAGGCAAGCCCGATCATCACCGCCTGCACCACGACGTCCGCATTCACAAACATGTTCCAGGGCGACAGGTTGCGCGGCAGCAGCGCGACATCGGTGGCGGCGAGCGCCGCACTCGGGAAGGCGGCCATGCCGGCCGCGCCACACCAACTGATCATAATTCCCAGCACTCTATGCTGCATGATCGTCTCCCGGGCTGACAACAAGGGATCGGCTACACCGCGCGGGCGGGCGCGATCCTCTCGGCAAGCGCGTGAAAGCGCTGTAACTGGTCGCCGCGCAACGCGCGGGTCTCGTCGCGGCCGACGAACACCTTGAACATGATGCCGCCGTCGACATTGATGAAGGCGATGAAGGCCGACGACTTGCCCATGAAGGGGCGCTCGACGAAAGCGATAGCCGCACAGCGCTCGTGGCGGAGATGGCCGTGCAATCCCTTCGGCTGCATCAGGTTGAAATAGCCACGCCCGACCTCGC
This sequence comes from Bradyrhizobium algeriense, assembly GCF_003062295.1. Taxonomy (GTDB): domain Bacteria; phylum Pseudomonadota; class Alphaproteobacteria; order Rhizobiales; family Xanthobacteraceae; genus Bradyrhizobium; species Bradyrhizobium algeriense. The sequence continues at coordinate 76,764 of NZ_PYCN01000024.1, forward strand.
CCGCCGGGATCGAGCCCGTGAACTCGAAGATCGCATCGTCGGTATGGACGATCAGCGTTACCTCGCCCCATTGCGCGACATCGTTCATGGCAGCGCCAAACTCGCCGCCGGCGCCGATGCGCACCATCGATTCAGGCATCGCCTCCAGGACGGCGCGCGGGCTCACTTTCCGCTCCCGCGCCACGTCCTCGATGACAGCGCCTGGGTTCTCAGCCATATGGGCCTTGAGGCCGGCAAAGTCCGTGTTCAACATCGCACCCTCCCCTTACGCGGCGGCGCTGGACTTACGCTCGCTCAGGATCACGTCGAATCCTTCGAACTTGGGATGGCCGAGATAGAGGCTTTCGCCGGTCTTGTTGTCGGCGCGGGCATGGGCCCGGCGGAACTCGTCTGATTTGGTCCAGGCTTCGAAGGCAGCCTTGTCGGCCCAGACCGTATGCGAGGAATACAGCGTGTGATCCTCGGCGACGGGTCCCTTCAGCAGATGAAACTCGACGAAGCCGGCCATGCTGCTGAGGTAGGATTCGCGGGTGCGCCAGACGGTCTCGAAGGCCGCTTCAGAGCCAATCTTCACCTGGAACCGGTTCATTGCGATAAACATTTCAAAATCTCCTTGCTGGGTTGCGCCTGGCGGACGGTTTGAGTTGGTTGGAAACATGAACGCACCACAGCCGCGCTGGAGCATCAGCGCGGCCCGGTGCAACTTTATTGGCTTGTCAGCTCGTCGAACTACGCTCCGCCAAAATGGATCTTCAATCCGGCCTTATAGACCCTGCCCGGTCCGGGGCTCGACCACAACACGTCGTTCTGCGAGGTACCGTCGGTGGAACTGCCGGGGATCGCATAGGGCCGGTAGTACTGGTTCAACAAATTGTCGATCGATGCCGAGAAGACAATGTCCTTGGTCGCGTTCCAGGTCAGATACAGATTGACCAGTTCATAGCCGGTCGCGGGCAGATAGCCGGCCGGCACGTCGTTGTTGGGGCCGAACGAGGACCACTGCGCCGCCAGGATCAGCCTGCGGTCGAGCAGCCGCACGCCGCCGGTCGTGGTGATTTTGCGCGGCGTGATGGTTGCAAGGCCGATATTGGTCGCGACGTTTTTGCCGCGCATCAAGTGGCCGGCGACGCCGACATACCACAGGCCGGCATCATACAGCGTCTCCACCTCTAAGCCTTCGATCCGGGCCTGCGTGATGTTCTGGTACTGATAGAACTGGCTGAAAAGTCCCGGGGTAGGGAAGAGGATGGGCGGCCGCGGTGTCGATCCAACAAGATCGATGTAATCAGAGACATCGTTGCGGAACACGTTGATCTTGCCACGGAAGCTATCGCCGGCGTTGAAGATGTTGTCATACTTCAGGTTGATGCCGACTTCCTTGTTCTTGCCGACCTCCGGCCGCAGGTTCGGATTCGGCAGGAAGCAGAACAATCCGACCGTACCACCCGGGCAGGGGAAGAACGGAGGGCCGCCGCCGGTCGCGTGTTCGCCGGCAATCAGCGTTTCCGTGATCGAGGGCGCACGATAGCCTTCGGCATAGCTGACATAGGGCGTGAAGCCCGCCACCGGCGTCACACCGATGGTGATCTTCGGTGAGAAGCGGTCGCCGCCGCCACCGGTCGCCACCGTCGGCGAATGAAGGTCGTAGCGGTCGTAGCGGATGGCGCTGACGGCCTCGAACCAGGTCGAATAGTTCTGCTTCAACTGCGCGAATCCGCCAGACACGGTGCGCAGGCCGCCGGGTGTGGTGATGTTGGAATTGCCGCGGCTGTCGAAGGTTCTCACGTCATCCTGAAACGCATCGACCCCGAGCGTGACCGCGTTGCGCCAGTCGCCGACATTGAACCGCGTCGTATTGTAGACGTCGATCCCGAGCGTATCGAGCACGTAGCCTCGCTTGTCACCCACGCAGCCGGAAACGTTGTTGCCGAAGCCGCCGCCGCAATAGGTCGAGGGCGTCGTGCTGAGGTGGGCGGTCTTGATCTGGTCATTGTCGGTGCGGTTACCGTAGAGCGACATATTCCAGTCCCAGAGATTGTCATCCGGCTTGCTGTATTTCCAGGTGAATGTCCCCGTGTAGTTCTTGGCATCGGACGCATAGACCGACGATCCCTGGTTCAGCGCGCGCAGTGCGGCGGTCGTCGTCGGCCCGCGATTGAACTGGCCGATGCTGTACTGATAATCTTGGAATATGGCGCCGAACTTGATCTCATGGCCGTCGGCGGGGCGCACCGTCAGCTTCATCAGGCCGGCCGCGATCTCGTTGCCGGTATTGCCGATCTCGGTGCCGTTGCCGTCCTTGTAATTGCCCTGCGTACGGTAGACCGCGCCGCCGAATACATCGACATTGGGATCGGCGCGCACGCCGCCGAAGATCGAGCCGAGGCCGCGCGCACTGTTGGTGCCGCCGGAGCCGGTCATGTCGACGCCCCAGCGCTCGCCCGGGCGCACGACATCGTCGATGTCCTTGGTGCGGAACGACACCACGCCGCCGATTGCGCCGGAGCCGTAGACGTTCGCGGTCGGGCCGCGCACCACGTCGACGCTGCCGACCAACTCGGGATCAAGGAAAAACGAGCCGTTGGCGTTGTGGCCGGTGCGCTGGTAGTTCTGCCGCGCACCGTCGACGACGACCGCGACGCGGCCGAAATCCTGCAGGCCGCGGATGTTGATGACGGTCGAGGGATCGTCGCCGCGCTCCTGGACCGACACGCCAGGTATTTGGTAGAGGATGCCGGACAGCCGGTTCGGCTGCAGACCCTGGATCTGCTCGAGCGTCACCACGCTGACGGGAGCCAGCGCGTCGATGGCGCGCTCCTCGGTCTTGGTCGCGACTGCCGTAATCGTATCGAGCGATTGCACCGGCGCAGCTCCAATCTGCGCCCGCGCATTCATCGCCGGCGTCTGCGCATCCTGCTGCGGCTTGGCTTGCTGGCGCTTGGCCTGCTTCTGTTTCTTCTGCTCGGGAGAGCGCGTGACGGCCTCCGCTTCGAGCGCCTGCGTGAACGCCGCGCTCGACGACATCAATGCGAACGAAAATGCCGATGCGCCCAAAACCAAGGCGCGCGAATGCTTGACCCCGAAAGCCATACTGCCCCAACCTGTTGTTCTGTCTCTTGGGTTTGGCTGGCGGGCGCCGCGGTGATGCGCGGCTGCTTGCTGGCTAACGATTTTCGCGACCGGGCACCCCCGCTCGTATCGCGTTCATCTTGGTTACGCCGCGTTGCGGAACCGGTCAATGACGGCACGGCGCACTTTATATCGATTGTAAAGTGCAGCAGTTGGATTGCGCGCCGATCAAATTATACAAGCAGCTAGTCGGGAACATCGGGACACCACAGCAATTATGGCGGCACCTTCAGGAGACAATGTCGGAGGCGCCGGAAAACATGCCGAAAATCCGCCGTCTGCGAGACGCCTTCTCACCATGAACGGCAGCCGGATCGACAGCCGCGAGCTGTTCGCGACCGAGCGCGAAATCATCATCGCGCATGGCGAGGACAATTATCGCCTGCGGCTGACGTCGCAGAACAAGCTGATCCTGACCAAGTGAACCAGGTGAACCGGCAATGACATTTTGTCGCATACTCGCATTGTCGGCCGCTGCGGGCTGCTTCCTGCTCGGCAACGTCGCGCTCGCCGCAGGCATTACGGTACATGATGCCCGTAACCGCGACGTCACGATCTCAGATCCCGCGCGGATCGTCTCGATCGGCGGCGCGATCACCGAAATCCTCTACGCGCTGGGCTTCGAGGACCGCCTCGCCGGCGTGGACTCCACCAGCTTCTATCCGCCCGCGGCGCTGCGCGACAAACCGAATGTCGGCTACATGCGGCAGCTTTCGGCCGAGGGCGTGCTCGGGCTCAATCCCTCGCTGGTGCTCGCGGTACAGGGGTCCGGGCCGAAGGAAACCATGGACGTGCTGGAGGCGGCCAACGTGCCGCTGGTGCTGGTGCCCGAAACCTTTTCCGAACAGGGCCTGATCGACAAGATCAAGCTGGTCGGCCACGCGATGGGTGCGGACAAGCGGGCCGAATGCCTGACCGATGTCGTCACCGGCGATCTGGCGCAATTGCGCGAGCTGCGCGCCAAGGTGACCAAGCCGGTGCGCGTGATGTTCGTGATGTCACTGCTGAACGGCCGGGCGATGGCCGCGGGCCAGAAGACCGCCGCCAACGAAATCATCGCGATGGCCGGTGCCGTCAACGCGATCGATGGCTATGACGGCTACAAGATCATCAATGACGAGGCGATCGTGGCTGCAAAGCCCGACGTGGTACTGTCGATCCAGCGCGGCAAGGACTCGGTGGACGCCGAAGCCGTATACGTCCATCCCGGCTTTGCGCTGACCCCCGTCGCGGCCAACAAGACCTTCATCTCCATGGAAGGCCTCTACCTGCTCGGCTTCGGGCCGCGCACGGCGGCAGCCGCACGCGATCTCTCGATCAAGCTGTATCCGGCGCTGGCGCCGCAGGCCGAGATATTCAAGCCGGCGGCACTCTCCGCAAACTGCCGGCAGTGACGGCGCTATCCGACAGCACGGAACGGGCGAAGCGCCGCAGCGGATACGCGTTGCGCCCTCCTGCTTCGCTGACCCTCCTCTGTCTGTTGGCAGCACTTGCCGGTGCGGCGCTGGTCGCACTCACCATGGGCGCCGCCGGCATTCCGCTGGCGCGGCTGCCGGCCGCGCTCGGGCTGTGGGCTGACGCCGCACCCGGTCCAACGCTCGCGCGCGACCAACTCGTGCTGTGGTCGATCCGGATTCCGAGGATTGCTGCGGCGGCGATGGTGGGCGCTCTGCTCGCGGCATCCGGCGCGATCATGCAGGGGCTGTTTCGCAATCCTCTGGCCGATCCTGCCCTCGTCGGCGTTTCCTCCGGCGGCGCGTTCGCAGCCGCCGCGGCGATCGTGTTCACCGACAGCCGGTTCGGCCAGAGCCTCCACTTTATGCAGAATCAATTGTTGCCGCTCGCCGCCTTTATCGGTTCGCTGGCAACGACGATCATCCTCTACTCCATCGCCAGCCGCTCGGGACGGACGTCGATTGCGATCTTTCTGCTGGCGGGAATTGCGATTGCCGCCATCGCCAATGCCGGCGTCGGGTTACTCGTGTTCATCGCCGACGATCGCCAGTTGCGCGACATCACGTTCTGGCTATTAGGCTCGCTGAGCGGCGCAACCTGGCCCAAGCTCGCCACGCTGGCGCCGGTGCTGGGGCTCGCCTTGATCGCCTGCGTCTCGATCGCGCGCGGGCTCGATGTGCTGGTATTGGGCGAGGCCGAGGCGTTTCACAGCGGCGTCGATGTCGAGCGGCTGAAGCGGATTTCGATCGTGCTGGTGTCGGCGATGACGGGCGTTGCGGTTTCGGTCTGCGGCGTCGTCGGCTTTGTCGGCATCGTGGTGCCGCATCTGTTGCGGTTGGTGATCGGGCCGGCGCACCGGCTGCTGCTGCCGGCCTCGATGCTGTTGGGGGCGGTGCTGCTGGTGGGCGCCGATACGCTGGCCCGCACCATCGTGGCGCCCGCGGAAATGCCGATCGGCATCCTGACAGCGGCGATCGGTGCGCCGTTCTTCTTAGGGATGCTGTTGCGCCAGCGCGGGCTGGTTTCGCTATGACCGCGATTCTCGAAGCGCAATCGATCTCGATGGCGGTCGGGGGCGCCACACTGGTCGACGGCATCGATCTGAAAATTGCGGCCGGCGAGATGGTCGCGATCGTCGGCCCCAACGGCGCCGGCAAATCGACGCTGCTGCGGATGCTGTCCGGCGATCTCCGCCCGACGCGCGGGCAGATCAAATTGAAGCAGCGCGACATCCATCTCTATCTGCCGCGACAGCTCGCTTATCACCGCACGATGTTGTCGCAGCATGTCAACGTCACCTTCCCGTTCACGGTCGAGGAGATCGTCCATATGGGCGCAGGCGACACCGGCCGCGCCGCCGCGCAACGGCTGGTCGATGCCGCTCTCGACGAGGTCGGACTCACGCATTTCAGTCACCGGCAATTGCCGACGCTCTCCGGCGGCGAGCAGCAACGCGCGCATTTTGCCCGCGTGCTGGTGCAGCTCGCCTGCGGCGAACAACAGCACGGCCCCGGCCTGCTGCTGCTGGACGAGCCGACCTCCAGCCTCGACATGCGCCACCAGATCGATCTGGTGGAGACGGCAAGAGGGCGCGCTCAGAATGGCACGGCCGTCATCGCCGTGCTGCACGACCTCAATCTGGCGATGCGTTTCGCCGACCGGATCGTGCTGCTGCATCGCGGCAAGCTCGCCGTCGACGGCGGCCGCACTGATGCGATCACGGCCGAGACCATCCGCCGGATTTTTGAGGTCGACGTCACGATCGACTACACCGATCAGGGCGTCCCGTTCCTGCTGCCGCAAACCATGCGGCCTGCAGGCCCGCCCACGGCATAACGCCGCAAGGCTTATCCAACGGCGTTACAGGTTCTTCACAGAACTGTCAGCCAACTGTAACAGCCGCTCCGCAAGACACACCGCATCATCATTCACAGGAGGTCCGCCATGCGCGTGTCATTGCTCTGCTCCGTCGCGTCGATATTTCTGGCCAGCGCCGCCTTCGCCCAAGGCGAAGGCGAGTTTCCCGCCACGCTGAAGGGCCACGCCGTGCTGCCGGCGCAGAGCTTCATCGATGCGCCCACGGACGCGCCTGACGATCTCAAGACTGCGGGCAAATACACCACCGGCAAGCGCGTCGACGCCGTCGGCAGCGTGATGGGCAAATCCTACGAGCGGCCGACCAGCGTATCGCTGCCGTTCAAGGGCCAGCCGCTGCAGGGCCATTCCGGCATCAAGGTGATGCCGGACGGTTCATTCTGGGTGCTCACCGACAACGGCATGGGCTCGCGCTACAACTCGGCCGACTCGATGCTCTATCTCAACCGCCACAAGATCGACTGGGCGACCGGCAAGATCGAGCGGCAGGAAACCATCTTCCTGCACGATCCCGACAGGAAGGTGCCGTTCCGCATCCTGCATGAGGACACCGCAAAACGTTATCTCACCGGCGCCGACTTCGACACCGAAGGTTTTCAGATCATCGGCGACACCTTCTGGATCGGCGACGAGTTCGGGCCCTATGTGCTGAAGGCCGACAGGATGGGCAAGATCCTGGCCGTGTTCGACACCATGGCCGACGGCAAGCCGGTGCGCTCGCCCGACCATTGGTCGGTGCAGTCGCCGGGCGCACCCGGCGCGAGCTACACCACGGTCAACCTGCGCCGCTCCAAGGGCTATGAAGGTTTTGCCGCCTCGAAGGACGGCAAGTTCCTCTACGGCCTGCTGGAAGGCCCGCTGTGGGATACCGAGAAGAAGGATTTTGAAAAGGTCGACGGCAAGGAAGCCTCGCGTATCATCGAATTCGACGTTGCCGCCGGAAAATTTACCGGCCGCTACTGGACTTACGCGTTCGAGCAGAACGGCAACGCCATCGGCGACTTCAACATGATCGACGCGTCAAGCGGCCTGATCATCGAGCGCGACAATGGCGAAGGCACCGCGGACAAGGCCTGCCCGCAGGGTCAACGCGGCGAGAACTGCTTTCCGGACCTCGCCAAATTCAAGCGCGTCTACAAGATCGAACTGTCAGACGCCAATGTCGGCAAGCCGGTGCGCAAGATCGCCTATATCGACCTGATGAAGATCAAGGATCCCGACAAGAAGGCGCGCAAGCCGCTCAACGACGGCGTCTTGACGTTCCCGTTCTTCACCATCGAGAACGTCGACCGCGTCGACGACACCCATATCATCGTCGGCAACGACAATAATTTACCGTTCTCGTCGAGCCGCGATCCCAACAAGGCGGATGACAATGAGTTCGTGCTGCTGGAGGTCGGAGAGTTTTTGAAGGCGAAGTGACGGTGTCGCTCCTCCCTCTCCCCGCCTCTTGCGGGGAGAGGGAGAAGTCCGTGGCGAGCACTGCCGTATAAGCACCGAGCGCCCTACCCCGCCGGCACCATCACCACGCCCTTGTCCTTCGGCCAGCGTATCCGCCAGGCGAAGTTGATGTCCCTGACCTCGCCTGCCTTGGCGTCAAAAGCCCATTCCAGCACGCCGCGTCTGTCGCGGATGTTGCTCGCGGTCGGCGGGGTCGCGGACGACAGCATCTCGACCACGATGTCCTCGTTCTCGCTGACCGGTAACTGATCCTCGATCGCGATCCGGATCGGGAAATCATGGCCGTTGCGCACATTGGTCTTGAACGCGCGTTCATCGGTCTTCGACGTCGTCACGATCAGGCCGGCCGAACCCTCGTTGCGTTTGACGACGGTGCGCTCGATCTTGATCTTGTCGTCGGCGCCAAACCCGAGCCGAACGGTTTCATCCTTGCTGGCGGCGGCCATCAGCCCGCGGCCGACGAAGGCGCCATCGCGGTAGACCGCGACCCCGCCGGGCAGCAAAGGGGCATCCTCGGTCTGCTTGAAGCTCGCCTCGAGGAACGCGGTCGGATTCATCACCGGCACGGCGCGCACCGCCAGATCGGGCGCGATGCTCGCACTGGAGACGCGCAGGCTCTTGGCCCCTTCGCTGGCGCCGAGGCTGACGCGGCCGGGAATCTTGAACACCACCTGGAAGCTGCCGACTTCGGCCGCGGCCTGTTTCTCGTCCGCCTTTTCAAGCGCACCGCTGGTCCCTCCTCCAAAGCGAAACTGCAGCACTCTGTCGAAGGGCGCACTCGCGGGTGCACTGACGGACGCGACGGGACGCGGCGGTTGCGGGTACTGCACGATCAACGAATTCAAATCCGGCGCCTTGCCGCCGCGCGCGGTGCGCACGGTGGAGACGGCGAGCGCGACATTCGACCAGTCCTCGCCGGTTTCCTGGGTGATTTCGGCGCGGCGCACCAGTTCCAGCGCCGGCTTGCGGTCCTTGGCGCCGGTATCGAGCCGAGCATCGTAGAGCGGCGTCCAGCGCGCGTTGCGCACCGTATAGGTGACCCGCAGCGTCGCCTTGGTCGCGGCGGCGGATGCGAGTTCGATCCGCACTTCCATCTTGCTCGGCGGCTTCTGCACTCGATCCTGCTGGAGCCGCGCGATTTCACGATCGAGCTCGCGCTGCTTGCGCTGGACGCCACGGATCGTGGCGTCGGTGATCGCAACCTCCTCTGCGACTGCGGCGAAGGCTGCACGCCATTCGGCGATCGGACGAGCTTCGCCCTTATCGCCAATTCCGACCGGCGAAGCTTCCGCAAAGCGTAGGACGAATTTGCGCCGCTCGACGGCGGGGTCGTATGCATCTTGCAGATCGTCGCGCTGGTCCTGCAGCGCTTGAAGGCGCTTGTCGAGTTCGGGCAGATCGACTTGCGGCGCTGCGTGCGGTGGCCGGGCATCGATCGCGCCGATCGTGAGCTTGGCGGCGGCCTCACCCTCGACCCGCAGCGAGGATGGATCGAGCGTCAGGGGAAAATCCTTCAGCACGGCCGAATTGTCGCCGGCAGGAAGGTCGAGCGTGACGACGCGTGTGACGCTGGCGCCGTCGGGATAGACGGTAACGGCATCGACCGTCGAGCTGGCATCGACGTCAGCCGCCCGCACCTGGCCCGCCGCAAGCGCGGTCAACACGACGAGGCTCGTTGTTAAAAAACTGTTCGCAATCAATCGCATGGATTCTCTCCTGAACCGTTCGCCGGATGGCGATGCGCGAAAACGCCCACCACCCCCGGTGGTGAGACGTTGCGAGGGAGGAACCGGTTCGATTGAGGTTTCCATGTGGCTTCGCCGCGGCGGCACCGCGGCGAAGCATAAGCAATCCCCTCTCCAAAGGGAAAAGAACGATGCGCGGTTAGAACGCCAGCGCCTTGGCCTGCTTCACCTGGGGCAAGGCTTGCACCTTCGTCAGCACGTCCGCCGGGACCGGCCCGTCGATCTCGACCAGTGCGATGGCGTCGCCGCCCTGCTTGGTGCGGCCGAGATGGAAGGTGGCGATGTTGATCTGGGCCGCGCCGAGCAGGCCGGCGAAGCTGCCGATGAAGCCGGGCTTATCCTCGTTGGTGACATAGATCATCGACTTGCCGAACTCGGCATCGACCCGGATGCCCTTGATGTCGACCAGCCGCGGCTTGCCGTCGTGATAGACGGTGCCGGACACCGAGCGTTCCTGCCGCTCGGTGGTGACGGTGACCGTGATCAGGCTTTCATAGTCGCTCTGCGCCGCGCGCACGATCTCGTCGACCACCATGCCGCGCTCTTTGGCAACGACCGGCGCGGAGACCACGTTGACCTCGCCCAGCATCGGCCGCAGCAGGCCCGACAGCACCGCCGAGGTGATCGCCTTGATCTTCATCTCGGCGACATGTCCCTCATAGGTGATCTGGACTTTCAAAATTCCGCTCTCGGTGAGCTGGCCCGCGAACGAGCCGAGCTTTTCGGCGAGCTCGATGAACGGTTTCAGCTTCGGCGCTTCCTCGGCCGTGATCGACGGGAAGTTCACCGCATTCGAGATCGCACCCGTCAGCAGATAGTCGGACATTTGCTCGGCGACCTGCAGCGCGACGTTCTCCTGCGCTTCCGTGGTGGAAGCGCCGAGATGCGGCGTGCAGATCACGTTGGGATGGCCGAACAGCACGTTCTTGGTGGCGGGCTCCTCGACGAACACGTCGAAGGCGGCGCCCGCGACGTGCTTGGAATTCAGCGCATCGACCAGCGCCTGCTCGTCGACCAGGCCGCCGCGCGCGCAATTGACGATGCGCACGCCCTTTTTCATTTTCGCAATCGCCGCCGCGTCGATGATGTTTTTGGTCTTCTCGGTCAGCGGCGTGTGCAGCGTGATGAAATCGGCGCGCTTGAACAATTCGTCAAGTTCGACCTTCTCGACGCCGATGTCCTTGGCGCGCTCCGGCGACAGGAACGGATCGAACGCGACCACTTTCATGCGCAGACCGAGCGCGCGGTCGGCGGCGATCGTGCCGATATTGCCGCAGCCGATCACGCCCAGCGTCTTGCCGGTGATCTCGACGCCCATGAAGCGGTTCTTCTCCCACTTGCCGGCCTGGGTGGAGGCGTCGGCCTGCGGAATTTCACGCGCCAGCGCCAGCATCAAGGTAATGGCGTGCTCGGCGGTCGTGATCGAATTGCCGAACGGCGTGTTCATCACGATGATGCCCTTGGCGGTCGCCGCCGGTATCTCGACATTGTCGACGCCGATGCCGGCGCGGCCGATCACCTTCAGCTTCTTTGCTTTCTCGATGATCTTGGCGGTCGCTTTCGTCGCGGAGCGGATCGCAAGCCCGTCGTAATTGCCGATGATCTCGGCGAGCTTGTCCTTGTCCTTGCCGAGATTGGGCTGGAAGTCGACCTCGATGCCGCGGTCTTTGAAGATCTGCACGGCAGCGGGAGACAGCGCGTCGGAAATGAGAACTTTGGGTTTGGACATTTGATGTTCCTTCACCTCCCAAAGGGAGGATCGGCCTGCGAGGCCAGAATGGCTATGTTTTGCGAGCTCTTCTCCCTCTCCCCCTTACGGGGAGAGGGTCGGGGTGAGGGGCAGCCACAGGCGAGGTGCGCGCGGAAAGAGCCCCTCACCCGGCGCGATGCGCCGACCTCTCCCCGCAAGAACGGGGAGAGGCAAAAAGAAAGTCAAGCCGCCTTCGGCAGCGCAGCCTTGGTCTCGGCGAATGCCCAATCGATCCACTGCGTCAGCAGCGCGACGTCGGAAGCTTCCACGGTGGCGCCGCACCAGATTCGCAGGCCCGCGGGCGCATCGCGGTAATACGCAAAATCGTAACCGGCGCCTTCCTTCTCGACCAGCGCCACCAGCTTTTTCGAGAAGTCAGCCTGCGCGTCCGGCGTCAGCGAGGTGATCGCGGGATCGACGATCTTCAGGCACACCGAAGTGTTGGAGCGGATCGACGGCTCCTTCGCCAGGAAATCGATCCACGGCGTCTTCGCCTTCCAGTCGGCCAGCGCCTTGGTGTTGGCGTCGGCGCGCGCGATCAGCGCCTTGAGGCCGCCGATCGATTTCGCCCAGTTCAGCGCATCGAGATAATCCTCGACGCAAAGCATCGACGGCGTGTTGATGGTCTCGCCTTCGAAGATGCCCTGGTTGAGCTTGCCGCCTTTGGTCAGGCGGAAAATCTTCGGCAGCGGCCAGGCCGGCTTGTAGGTCTCGAGCCGCTCCACCGCGCGTGGCGAAAGGATCAGCATGCCGTGCGCGGCCTCGCCGCCCAGCGCCTTCTGCCAGGAGAACGTCACCACATCGAGCTTTGCGAAATCGAGCGGCTGCGCGAAAGCGGCCGACGTCGCGTCGCAGATCGTGAGGCCTTCGCGGGTCGCGCTGATCCAGTCGGCGTTGGGCACGCGCACGCCGGACGTCGTGCCGTTCCAGGTGAAGACGATGTCGGACGCCGGATCGGCCTTGGAAAGATCGGGAAGATCGCCATAGCCGGCATGCAGCTTGGTGACGTCCTTCAGCTTCAATTCCTTGATGATGTCGCTGACCCAGCCCTCGCCGAAGGATTCCCAGGCGATGGTGGTGACGGGCCGCGCGCCGAGCAGCGACCACAGCGCCATTTCGACCGCGCCGGTATCGGACGCCGGCACGATGCCGATCTTGTAATCGGCCGGCACTTCAAGCACTTCGCGTGTCAGTTCGATCGCGAGCTTGAGTTTTGCCTTGCCGACCTTCGCGCGATGCGAGCGGCCGAGGGCTGCGTCCTTGAGATTTTGGGGGTTCCAGCCGGGGCGCTTGGCGCAGGGGCCGGAGGAAAAATGCGGCACGTTGGGCCGCGAAGCGGGCTTCGCTACGGTCATCATCTATCCTTCCAGATAGTAAGCCTCCCGTTGGGGGGAGGTGTCCCGCCGCGGTCATTAAGGGAATCGCGCCCGATCGTCAAGGAAGTTCGGGAGCTTCATGCCCGATTGATGGATGCTCGTCCGAGACTGGATCCGGCTCCTGCTGCAGGAGTTCTGCGGCATCGGTGATCAGCTTGTCGGCCTCCCGCCGGCTCGAGACCTTCAGAATGCTGGTCTTTCCAGCCTGCACGACATATTCGCTTCCGATCCGGACAATCGAATATCTTTTCATTTGGAAATCCCCAAGCTGCCCAAAGCCCCATGGGAGACGTCGGCATAGCGGAGACGTTCCGGTCCGTAAAATCACGGACGCACGCGTAGTTTATCGGTTGTTAACCGGATCGTAGAGTCGACGACTACCTCAGGCATTCGTCGCAAATAAGCTTCAACCGCAATTGACCTTTATTCTGACGCGTTTTCTTTACGCGAACCGGATTCCACCCGGATCAAGTCCGGAGCAGGCTTTCGCTCGAAAACGCTACGGGTATCAAAATCGCACGGTCATGCCGACATGGCTGCGCGCAAAACCCAGCCGCTCGTAGAATCGCTGCGCGTCGACGCGGGTGTGATGCGTCAGCAGTTCGACCACTTTGCATCCCCGCGCGCGTGCTTCCACAACCGCCCACTGCACCATCTGCTCGCCGATGCCGCGGCTACGGCAGTGTTTGGCGACGCGGACATCCTCGATCAGGCCGCGCGAGGCGCCCTGCGAACTCAGCCCCGGCAGGATGCAGAGCTGCAGGCAGCCGACCACGGCGCCCTCGCCGTCCTCGGCGACGACGAGCAGGATATTCGGATCGCGCGTGAGCTGCTCGAACGCCGTGAAGTAGGATTGCGGCAGCGGGTCTTCGATCCGCTCACGGACACCGCCGAGCGGATCGTCCGCCAGCATGGCGACGATGACGCCGACATCCTCGCGGCGGGTACGACGGATGGTGACCTCTGAGATGGCAGACATGACAATTTCCGGTGTGGTCAGCGCGCCGGCGGCAGGCCGAGGAATTTTTCGGTCTCGCCGATCCAGCGGCGCACCGCGGCATAGCCGTCGAGGTGAAAGCCGCCTTCATGCGCGACGCGGGTATAGGCCAGCAGCGATATGTCGGCGAGCGTGACGGCGTCGCCGGCCAGGAAGGGCGTGATGGCGAGCTGGTGCTCCATCCGCGCCAGCGCCGCATAGCCGCGCTTGACCTTGTCGGGGTCGAGATCGGAAACCGGCTTCTTCAAATAGAACATCTGGAAGCGGCAGACGGCGATATACGGCTCATGGCTGTACTGTTCCCAGAACAGCCACTCGTCCATCTTCCCTGCCGCGAACGCATCCTGCGGAATGAGACGAGAACCGCGTGCGAGATAACGGATGATGGCGTTGGATTGCGCCAGCGTGCGGCCGTCGTCGAGTTCGATCGCCGGCACCTGGCCGGCGCCGTTGAGCTTGAGGAACTCCGCGGTGCGCGTCTCGCCCTTCAGCGTATCGACCGCTATCCAGGTGTAGGGCAGCGCGAGATGGTCGCACACCCACTTCACCTTGAGGCAATTGCCGGAATTGGTATCGCCGTAGACCTTCATGCGCCGCCCTCGTTTACGGCGGCACTGCAACAGGCGGCGGCAAATCTGTCAACGGCGCTGGATGCCGCTGTCGGCGAGATCAGAACTTGTAGCCGAGGCCGGCGCGCACCGTATTGATGCTGGTGTCGATCGAAGAGGCAAAGCGAACATATTCCCATTCCGCGCGCAGGAACAGGTTCGATACCAGCATCACTTCGGTGCCGAGGCCGAACGAATAGCCGTAGATCAAATGGCTATACTGGGCGTCGGTTGCGCTGATATCGAATGGCACATTCTGGAATCCCGGCGCAGCCGCCGGATTGACCTGAACTCCGAAAACCCGGGCGGTACGAATGATATCGGCCTGCCCCAGCGCTAAGCCGGCGAACATATAAGGAAGGAACGAGCCATACGTGTAGCCGCCGCGCACCCGAAGCGTGCCCATGTCGGTGATATTTATCCGCGCAGTCCCTTCATAGGTGACGCTATCGGTATATCCCGAAGGGAGCGTGAAAAACCGCGATATGCTGCCGGTCTGCGAACCGCCGAACTTGCCGTGCGTGTAGTTCAGTTCAAGGCCCACGACGACGTCGGTCCACTGCGAGTTGAAGCCGACGAATCCGCCGAAGCCGTGTCCGTGGACCGACACTTTTCCCATAACCGGCCATTCCGATATTCGCTGGACCTGCTCCATCTCCAGGCCGTCCATGAGGCGCGCCGCGACAGTCCTCGTCGCACCCGTAAAATTCATGTTGGAGGTGCCATAGGCGCCATGTCCGCCGACATAAAAACCTTGCCAGTTCACCGTGCTGGTGCTCAGCCCCTCGGTGAAGCTGCCGCGGAGAAACGGCAGGTCCGGCATATCGGCCGCCGAGGCGACACTCGCCGCTCCGCACATCACAGCCACCAGCAACAATCGACGCATCGCAACACTCCATCGGACACTCTGAACTTGCGTTGATCATCGCCTGTTAACCTTAACCAATCGTTGTCGCGGCATCCAATTGGCGAAATCTTGTCGGAAAGCCGGCAACATTTTTCGTCAGCCGCTGCATCCGCATCAGCATGCGCCAAAAGCAAAACGGCGCGGGAAACTCCCGCGCCGTTCGGCAACCGTTAACGAATGGAAGTCGCGATTAACCTTTGCGGATCAGCGGCGGCGGTGCGTAGACCTGCGGGCTGGTCAGATCCCAGCGCACACCGAGTTTCAGGTCATGCGACGTGATGTTCTTGAAGGTCATCGGATTGTTGATGCCGTTGGTGCCGTCGAACGCACGAAGGTCGCCCGTCAGGCCGTCGCCCATATCGAGATAGCGATAGGCGAGTTCGACGGTAAAGTTCGGCGTGACCTTGTAGGCGAGACCGGCATGCGCGGCCCATGCGAAATTCCACTTCGACACGTTGTCGCCGAAGGCGAGACCTGGCAATGCGGGGCCAACGCCGCCATTCAGCGCGATGCCCTCGTCGGTGAAACCGTTGATCGCAACCCGCGCGCCGCCGACGCCGGCGCCGATGAACGGGGTGATGCACCACCAGGTGCCAAGATCGACATAGGCGTTGGCGAGAACGACCCACTCGTTCTTGGTGGCGTGATAGGTGTCGGTGCCGACGCCACCCACATAGGTGATGCGGTCGGTGCCGTGGAATTGCGAGTTGCCGCGGTATTCACCGGTGACATCAGCGCGGAACCAGTTGTTGACCTTGTAACCGACGCCGAGGCCAAAGATGCCCGCGCTGTTGAAGTTGTTCCTCTGCACCGACGAGGTAAGCGTGGAGTCAAGCGCGTTGTTCAGCCGATCGACGCGCTGGTTACTGAAGCCGATGTCGCCGCGCAGATACCAGCCGCCAAAATCCTCGACTACCGCCGGCGCATATGCCGGAGGAGGCGCAATGGCCATATCGGCAGCAAACGCCGCCTGGGACAATAATGTGGCCGCACCGGCGGCAATGAAAGACTTAACGCTACGCATGGGCTTCGTCCTTTGTCCGGTGAGGCTGACTGCGATGAGCCCCACTTCAAAAACTCACGGACGGACGATGGCATTAAATGCTTAAGCGGCGCTTAACCCTAATTTTTAAGGTTGACAATCTATGACTTTTTTCGCGGCGCCGTTTGCGAGTCGAGTGACGATGCATTTGCAACACGACAAATGCGACGAAACCGACACAACATCCTAACGATGTGTTGCTGCGCCATTAAGACTTTGTTGATGTCGTGAGCCGCGCCCTCGCCTCGCGGAAATGCGTCGGCGCGTGTGCTTCAACGTACATGTCTCGGCATCTTCGGCAGGAACACCGCGAGCAGGCCGAGCGCGGGCAGGAACGCGCAGAGGTGATAGACAAAGGCGATCCCGGTGTGATCGGCGAGCTTGCCGAGCACGGCTGCGCCAAGTCCGCCGATGCCGAAGGCGACGCCGAAGAATACGCCCGAGATCATCCCGAAGCGGTGCGGCATCAGTTCCTGCGCAAACACGATGATCGAAGACGTTGCCGACGAGAGGATGAGGCCGATGAAGACTGTCAGCACAGCGCTGCCGACGAGACCCGCATATGGCAGCGCCAGCGTGAACGGCAGCGCACCGAGGATGGAGAACCAGATGATGTATTTGCGGCCGAAGCGATCGCCGAGCGGCCCGCCGAAGAACGCACCCGCCGCGTTGGCGGCAAGGAAGATGAACAGATAAAGCTGCGCCGCCTGGGTCGAGACTTGAAACTTGTCGATCAGATAGAAGATGTAATAGCTCGACAGGCTCGACACGTAGAGCTGTTTTGAGAACAGCAGCGCGACCAGCACCGCGAGCGCTATTTTCACGCGCCGCGAATCCGGCAGGTCCGGATGGCGTTCCACCACGGCCGATTTCTTCGTCACGATCTGCGGCTTGTACCAGACGCCGATCCGCCACAGGATCACGATCGCCAGAAACGCGATCGATGAAAACCAGGCGATCGAGGGCTGACCGAACGGCACCACGATCAGCGCCGCCAGCACCGGCCCCATCGACGTACCAAAACTGCCGCCGAGTTGAAACACCGATTGCGCGAATCCGTAACGCCCGCCCGAAGCGAGACGCGCGATCCGCGCCGACTCCGGATGAAACACCGCCGAGCCGAGGCCTACCAGGGCGGCTGCGATCAGGATGATGGGATAGAGATGCGCGACGCTGAGCAGCAGCAATCCGAAAAACGTAAAACCCATGCCGATCGCGAGCGAGAACGGCTGCGCCTTCTTGTCGGTAAAATGCCCGACCAGCGGCTGCAGCAGCGATGCGGTAAACTGGAACGCCAGCGTGATCATGCCGATCTGTCCGTAGTCCAGCGCGTAAGCGTCCTTCAGAATCGGATAGACCGAGGCAATCAGCGACTGCATGGTGTCGTTGAGGAAATGCGAGAAGCTGATGCCGGTCAGCACGACATAGGCCGGCCCCGCGACAGCCGCCTTGACAGCGAGGCCCGGCGCCGCGTCAGGCACGACCACCGGCGCGGTTGGCGTTTCCTCTGAGACGATGACGGGCTTGTTCAAGGGCGTATTCCCGAAAAGAATCGCGAGACAGGCAATGTCTCGTGTTCTACGGCCGGGCCATCGTCGCGACCAGCATCAATAGCTTATGGCTGCGATGCGTTGCCGCACCACCGATCAGCAATCGCGCACCATCAAAATAAAGCTGGCTTATGCCGCCGCAGCGTGACCGAGCGCGGTGACGATCTGATCGACGACATCCTCGACCAGGATGCGGTCGTCGCCCTCGCCCATCACGCGGATCACGGGCTCGGTGCCGGACGAACGGACCAGCAACCGGCCGTGGCCGTTGAGGCGATTCTCGCCGTCCATGATCGCCGATTTCACCTCGGCATGGTCGAGCGGCTTGCCGCTGCGGTAGCGTACGTTCTTCAGGATCTGCGGCAGCGGATCGAAACGGCGGCAGACCTCCGACACCGGCCGGCGAAGTTTTTGCACCACGGCCAGCACCTGCAGCGCAGCAACGAAGCCGTCGCCTGTGGTGGCGTAGTCGGAGAGAATGATATGGCCCGAAGGCTCGCCGCCGAGATTGTAACCCTGCTTGAGCATCTGCTCGAGCACGTAGCGGTCGCCGACCGGCGTGCGCACCATGCCGATGCCCTGCCCTTCGAGGAAACGTTCGAGCCCGAGATTCGACATCACGGTGGCGACGATGCCGGGCTTCGAGAGCCGGCCGTCTTCCTTCCAGCTTTGCGCGATCACCGCGAGCAACTGGTCGCCATCGACGACGTGGCCACGCTCGTCGACCAGGATGACGCGATCGGCGTCGCCGTCGAGCGCGATGCCGATATCGGCGCGCATCTCGCGCACCTTTTTCGCCAGCGCCTCCGGCGAGGTCGAGCCGCATTCCTTGTTGATGTTGAATCCGTCGGGTTCGACGCCGATCGCGATGACGTCGGCGCCCAGTTCCCACAGCGCTTCCGGCACCACCTTGTAGGCCGCACCGTGCGCGCAATCGATCACCACGCGCAGGCCGTCGAGCGAGAGCTCGCGTGGCAGCGTGCGCTTGGCGAATTCGATGTAGCGGTCATGGACGCCGTCGATGCGGCGGGCGCGCCCGAGGCTGGCGCTCTGCGCGAGGCGACGGTCGATCGGCTCGTCGAGCAACTGCTCGATCTGCTTTTCGACGTCGTCGGAAAGCTTGAAGCCCTGCGGACCGAACAACTTGATACCGTTGTCCTCGAACAGATTGTGGGAAGCTGAAATCATCACGCCGAGATCGGCGCGCATCGACTTGGTCAGCATCGCGACCGCCGGCGTCGGCATCGGGCCGAGCAGCAGCACATCCATGCCGACCGAGGTGAAGCCGGCCACCATGGCGTATTCGATCATGTAGCCGGAGAGACGCGTGTCCTTGCCGATGACGACGCGGTGGCGATGCTCGCCGCGCTGGAACACCAGGCCGGCCGCCTGCCCCACCTTGAGCGCGAGCTCCGGCGTGATCAACCCGTTGGCGCGGCCCCGAATTCCGTCGGTACCGAAATATTTGCGGCTCATGTGACCCCCAGCATTTCGGGGCTTCTTCAGGCCATAATAGCCAGGAATCCCCGAACGCGCTCCATGGTAGCGTGCAGCCGTTATAATCCCTCAGCCGCCAAAATGGCTTCAAAAAATATGATGAATCATTACGGCCATCGCGACCGTTTTCATGTATAACCAATTGTTATAACTTGATATTTTTAAAAACAGGCTGCGCCGGGCCGAAGCGCTAGTCCCGCCGCTTGACGTGATGGTCGCCCTTCGAGGGCGGCGGCTGGGTGACACTGACCGGGTCGGAGGCCGGAAAGGTCTCCTCCAGCCCCTCCTCCAAGGCTTCGTCCAACCGGCGCTTTTCTGCGCGATCCTGTGAGCCGGCGTCGGTACTGGAAACTTTGCGCGGTCCGGTCATGGCATGTCCTTGCCTGGGCAATGGCGCCGCGAGATGCAATTTGGCTCGCCAACCAACCATGATAGATGACAACACAACGAAGGAATTCAAGAAGGGCCGGGACACGTCCATGAAACACATCACCTGCATCGAAGATCTGCGCCAGCTGCACAAGCGCCGCGTTCCGAAGGCCTTCTTCGACTATTGCGACCGCGGCTCCTATACCGAGGATACGCTGCGCGCCAATTCCGAGGATCTTGCGCAGATCAAGTTCCGCCAGCGTATCCTGGTCGACGTATCGAAGCGCGACCTCTCCACCACGATCCTCGGCGAGCCCGCCGCGATGCCGCTGATCCTGGCTCCCGTCGGCCTGCTCGGCATGCAGCATGGCGATGGCGAGATTCATGCCTGCCGCGCCGCCCAGGCCGCCGGCATTCCCTTCACCCAGAGCACGATGTCGATCTGTTCGATCGAGGATATCGCAGCCAGCGTCGACAAGCCGTTCTGGTTCCAGCTCTACGTGATGAAGGACCGCGGATTCATCAAATCGCTGATCGAGCGCGCGATCGCGGCGAAATGCTCGGCGCTGGTGTTGACCGTCGATCTGCAGGTGATCGGGCAGCGCCACCAGGACATCAAGAACGGCATGTCGGTGCCGCCGGAATGGTCGCTGTCGAAACTGCTCGACTTCGCCAGCAAGCCGTCATGGGTCGCCGGCGTGATGCGCGGCAAGCGCCGCAGCTTCGGCAACATCGTCGGCCACGTCAAAGGCACCGAGGATCTCACCAAGCTTTCTGAATGGACGGCGTCGCAGTTCGACACCTCGCTGAACTGGAAGGACATCGACTGGATCCGCTCGATCTGGCCCGGCAAGCTGATCCTCAAAGGCATTTTGGACGTCGAGGACGCCGAGCTCGCTGCGAAAACCGGCGCGCAGGCGCTGGTGGTGTCCAACCATGGCGGCCGTCAGCTCGACGGCGCGCCGTCGTCGATCGAGGTGCTGCCCGAGATCGTCGACACGGTCGGTTCGAAGATTGAAATCATGTTCGACGGCGGCATCCGCACCGGCATGGACGTGGTCCGCGCGCTCGCGCTCGGCGCCAAATCCTGCATGATCGGCCGCGCCTATGCCTATGGCCTCGGCGCCGGCGGCGAAGCCGGCGTCACCAAGGCGCTCGACATCCTCGCCAAGGAAATGCTCACGACAATGGGATTGTGCGGCGTCAACACGATTGCCGAGATCGACGACAACGTGCTGGCGGTGTAAGGCGGATTAGCACGATCCCGCAACGGGTCGTCCCCGCCCAGTGCGCAATTGCGCTCGGGCGCGGGGACCCATATGCCGCGGCCCTTCGGTTAAGCGATGCGGTAGACGCCTTCCATCCACAGTAAGCAATTATGCTTGTGGGTCCCTGCTTTCGCGGGACGACTCGCGAATGGAGCGCAACCTTCCTTCTCCCCTTGTGGGAGAAGGAAAGTACGTAGCGCATTGACCGCGTCAGGCTCCCGGCGTGTGTCAGTATCGATACTGGCCGCAGATATAGTTGCCGTACGCGTCGTAGCAGTTGTTGTAAGCGCCGTAGGCGCCGTAGGCCGCGGCACCAACCGCTGCGGCCCCCACCGCCGCCGCGCCGTATCCGCGACGTGGATAATACCCTCCCCGGTAACCATATCCGGGCCGCGCTACGCGACCGGCATGAACGGCTCCACCTCGGTAAACGCCTCCGGCTCGGACGGCGCCGCCGTGGAACCCTCCACCGCCTCGGTACCCGCCACCACCACCCCCACGGCGCGCGAACGCGTCATCCGGGATAAGGCTGGCCGTAACCAGAACGAGTGCTGCAAGAACCGGTAGAACATAGCGAAACATGGTGGTTCCTTCCTGTCGATTGGGCCCGAGCGTTCGGACAGCAATCAACCCAATTCGCATCCACCCCCTGGCAGGGTTCGACTCTGACTGAACTCGCGCTTGACCTAGATCAAGGCTCTGGCGGGATGACGAAGTTCCGCCTTGGCCGGAATGTGATGGCGGCGAAGCAAACTCTACCGTCGTCCCCGCCTAGTGCGCAATTGCGCACTAGGCGGGGACGACCCGTTGAGAGAGTTCGCTATTGGGCTTTAGCCACGGGACAGTCCTCACATCGGCGGCGTGATCCCGTTGCGGCCGACATTGACGCGGGCCGCCTCCAGCGTGCCGTCGTCCTTCTTCACCGCGCTGAAGATGATCACCTTGGCGCCCGGTTTCAGTTCGGACTTGTCGCCGGCGACGAAGGTAACGATTGGCGTGCCCTCCGGCACCACGACTTTCTTTTCACCGTCCTTGTATTTCACCAAGATGTTCTGGCCATCGGTGCCCTTCACCGTCTGGGCGACGGTGGCATTCGTCATGGTCGAGTTCGGACGCTGGTCCCAGGGCCGGAAACCTTCGGCCGCGCCGCGCTGGTTCTCCGGAAAGATATGCACCGCGACCGCCTTCTGGGTGCCGTCCGGCTCCGGCATTCCGGTGACGCCGATATAGGAGCCTTCCTTGATCTCAGACAGTTCGGTCTTGGCCACGCCGAACACCGCGACGTTATCGGTGACGCGGACCTTCATGTCGGTGCCCTCGCGCGATTTGATCGACAGCATGGGCAGGTCTACGGCCTCGATGGTGCCGCGAATGCGGACCGTCGGCGGCTGCTGCGCCCACGCCGTCGATCCAAGCAGGGTGACAAAGGTCAGCAAGGCCACGAGCATTCGCGGCCAGGAAGAAGATTTTGGCATGGCATCCCTCCCAAGATGTTAGCGCCCAACTCAACGCAAACACCGCACGGGAGGTGCTATTCCAGGGCGCCTGTTCTTCGCTTCCCTTCTCCCCTTGTGGAAGAAGGTGGATCGAATGAGCGTCAGCTCATTCGAGACGGGTGAGGGGTCTGTCTCCGCGGAGAGAACCCCTCATCCGCCTTCGCTTCGCGAAGGCACCTTCTCCGACAAGGGGAGAAGGGAAGAAAATCACATCGGCGGGGTCAACCCGTCGCGGCCGACGCTGACCCGGCTGGTCTCGAGCGAGCCGTCCGGCAGCTTCTTCATGAAGGCGATCACCTTGGCGCCCGGTTTGAGGTCGGACTTGTCGGCGGGAACGTAGGTCACGACCGGCGTCTCCGGGGAGACCACGACTTTCTTCTCGCCACCCCGGTATTTGATCATCAGGGTGTGACCGTCATTGCCGACCACGGAGTCCGCCACCGTGGCGTTGGTCATGGTGGAGTTGGGACGCAGATCATAGGGCCGCGAGCCCTCGCCGGTGCCGCGCATGGCTTCCGGAAACACGTGCACTTCAACCGCGTTCTGGCTGCCGTCCGGCCCCGGCACCGTGGTGGTGCCGATGAAGGAACCGACCTTGATGTCGGACAGCGCGATTTTGGTGATCCCGACGATGTTGATGTCGCCGGCCATATGCAGCCTGACGTCTTCACCGCCTCGCGACTTCACGGCGAGCACATCGCCATCGACGGCCTCGATGGTGCCGCGAACACGCGTCGGCGCCGGCGGCTGCTGGGCGATGGCGTAAAGCGTGGAGCCGGCGACCATCGCAACGGCGACAAGCGGGCGGACGAACTGAAAGCGACGGACGGGCATGGCAGGAATCTCCGGTGGCAGACCTGACGTAACCATTGACCCCGGCCATTCAAAAAAATTCCGGCTCAAGTCTCCGCGATCAGCCGATCATGTATTCGTGAGATCGGCCTGGACGAGCGCGCGAAGTTCCGGCGTCACCTCGGGGCGCCGGCCGAACCACAATTCGAAGCCGCGCACCGCCTGGTGCAGCAGCATGCCGAGCCCGTCGGCGGTCTTGAGGCCGCGCGCGCGCGAAGCCGTCAGCAGTGGCGTATCGAGCGGCAAATAAACCAGATCGGCGACGACGGCGTGTGACGGCAACCGCGCGACATCGATTTCGAGCGGCGGCTGGCCCTTCATGCCGAGCGCGGTCGTATTCACCAGCAGCCCGGCGCGCGGCAGCAGATCGCCGAGCGCATCCCATGCCACGGGCAACACGCTCGGGCCGAATTGATCCGCCAGCGCGCGGGCGCGCTCGATGGTGCGGTTGGCAAGATGCACGCGCTTGATGCCGCGGTCGAGCAGGCCAAACAGAACGGCGCGCGACGAGCCGCCGGCGCCGAGCACCAGCGCTTCCTCGCATGTGTCCCATCCATCAGTACAAGCATCGAGATTGTTGATAAAGCCTTCGACGTCGGTATTGGTCGAGCACAACTCGCCATCGGCGAACCACAGCGTATTGGCCGCGCCGACCGCGCGCGCCCGCTCGTCCGGCTTCGACAGCGAAAGCGCCCGCTCCTTGTGCGGAATGGTGACGTTGGCGCCGACGAAGCCGCGCAGCGACAGCCGAAACAAGAAATCCTTGAACTCGTCGGGCGGCACCGCCTCGATGACATAGCCGCCCGCGATGCCGAGCGTCCGCAGCCAGTAATGATGGATCAGCGGCGAGCGCGAATGCGCGGCCGGCCATCCGATCAGGCACGCGGCGGGGGGTTTGGTCACGGCAACAACCTCCTCAAAGACGTCGATGGCCGGGGATGAGCCCGGCCACGACGATCAATTTATCTTCCCTGGAGGTGTGTCAAGCTAAACGCAGACCACCGCGGCCGGCCAAGGCAGCGGCGACCCTCCGTCAACTACGCCGCCACGCGGTGCGCGGCGATGATCTGGTCGGCGGCGCGGCCGGTGACTTCGGCCATGCGGTCGAAGGCCCGCGTAAAGCTGCCGGCGCCGGCGGTGGCCGAGCGCAATTCCACGATCAGGTCGCCGATCTCCGCTTCCGGCATGGTGGCGCGGACGCAATCCCAGCCCGGCCAATTGTCACGGGTGTCGAAGCCCAGGATCTGGCCGCGCCGCGCCGACAGGATGGCGTTGATCTTCGCCGTCGCCTCCGTCGGGCAGACGATCTCCACCATGTGAATCGGCTCCAGCAGCACCGGCTGGCACTGCGGCAGCGCTTCGCTCATGCCGATCCGCGCCGCCGTGCGGAAGGCGAGATCGGAGGAATCGACGCTGTGATAGGAGCCGTCCGTCAGCGTTACCTGCACGTCGATGACGGGGAAGCCGAGCGGGCCCTTCGCGAGGCCATCGACCACGCCCTCCTCCACCGCGCCGATATAGTTGCGCGGCACCGCGCCGCCGACGACCTTTTCGTCGAATGCGAAGCCCGAGCCGCGCGGCATCGGCTTGATCTCCAGCACCACATCGCCGAACTGGCCATGGCCGCCGGACTGCTTCTTGTGACGGCCGCGCTGGGTGACCGATTTGCGGATGGTCTCCTGATAGCCGATCGCCGGTGGTTGCGATTTGACGTTGACGCCAAAACGGTCCTTGAGCCGCTCGAGCGCGACCCGCAGATGCATCTCGCCCTGCCCCCACAGCACGATGTCGTGGGTCTGCTGGTTCTGGATCATCGTCAGCGACGGGTCCTCCTCGTTCAGCCGCAGCAGCGCCTGGCCGAGCTTGACGTCGTCCTTGCGGTCGTTCGCCGCAAGCGACATCGCCAGCACCGGTGGCGTCGGCGCGATCTGCACCAGCGCCGACGGCGCGGTCTTGCCGCTCGATAGCGTATCGCCGGTCTTGATCGCGTCGAGCTTGCCGAGCGCGATCGTGTCTCCAACCTCGGCCGCGGCCCGCTTGGTGTCGTGTCCGCCGTTCACCGCCTGAATACCGGAAACCCGCCCGGCCTCTCCGGAGGAAGATTGCAGCGTCGCGCCGTCATCGAGATGACCGGCGAGCAGCCGCGTCAGCGACAGCTTGCCGCCGTGCTGCAAATGAAGCGTCTTGAACACATAGGCCAGCGCTTCCTTTTGCGCGGATACGCCGAGCCGCTTCGCCGTCTCCGCAACGCCGGGCGCTTCGTGCCGCAGCGCCTTCATCAGCCGCAGCACGCCGTTTTCGCGCGCCGCGGCGCCGAGCAGCACCGGGCAGATCAGGCCTTCGCGCAATTCGCGAGCGAGATCGTCGAACACCGCGTCGCGCGGCGGCTGGATGTCTTCCAGCAGTTGCTCCATCAACGCATCATCGTGGTCGGCGAGTTTTTCCAGCATCGAGAACCGCGCTTCCTTCTCGCGGTCGAGATTGCCGCCTTCCAGCGCGACGACTTCGGAAGGCTTGTGTTCGCGATAAACAAAGGCGCGCTCCAGCGCGAGATCGACAAAACCTTCGATCAGGTCGCCGTTCCAGATCGGAATCTGCCGCAGCACCAGCGGCACGCGCGAAGCCGGCTGCAGGGTCGCCAGCGTCTCGCGGATGCGCTTGTTGGCGCGGTCGATCTTGTTCAAAAACAGAAAACGGGGAATGCCCAAATCTTCCAGCTCACGCAGAATGATCTGCAGTTGCGGCAGCTTCTTCTCATCCGCCTCGCAGACCACGACCGCGGCATCGACCGCGGGCAACGCGGCGCGCATGTCATGCGCGAACTCGATCGAGCCGGGACAATCGATAAGGGTGTAACTATCGCCCATGAAGCTGGTCGTGGCGGCGGAGAGGCCTACGCCCATCTTGTGGTTCCGTGCCTCGGGGCTGGAATCGCCGACCGAGGTTCCGGCATCGACGCTGCCGGCATTTTTAATGGCGCCTGTTCGCGCCAATATCGCCTCCAAAAGTGTGGTTTTACCGCTCTGGAAAGGGCCCACCAGCGCTATGCACCGTGGACCTCGGGGACTTCTGACGTCTTGTCCCATTGCCGCCTCCTTGTTTGGAGCTCGGCCCATGATTGGGTCGGCGGATTGGATGCTCCGCCTGTCTCGTGATTTTGGCAAGCGGGAAAAATTCGCTGCGCTGCGGCGTGAGGCGGGCTGGGACCTAACCCGTCATCGCGCATCGGATGGTCCTCCAGAGGAGCGATCCAATCAGCGAATTAGTGAACATGCACAGCGATGACGACGAAGGACGACGAAAGTTAACGTCCCGGCCGCAGTTCCAGGCTTTCCAATCCGGCAGCAATGCTGACGCCGACCTGGCCCTGCACGCTCAGCGGCTGCAACGCAATCGAATTGGCGGAGCCGCCGGCCAGCACGTTGCCGCTGACGCCGAGCGTCGCGCTGCCCTGCGCGCCGTTTGCTATGCCCGGCGGTCGGAACAGCCATCGATGAACTCGGCGAGGAGGCCCGTGATCTCGGTTGGTCGCTCCAGGCTCGGCAGATGGGCCATGCCGGTCAACATATGGCCCGACCCGTTCGGCATCGTCGTTGCGATATGACGGCATCGTTCCTGAATGTGCGGGAAATCGAGGTCGCCCCAGATCACAAGCGATGGCGCCGACATCTCGCCGAGACGATGGAAGGCGGGCGCGACATCGAGGTTCGAGCCAACCGGCGACGACCGTAGCGCAATGGCGTTCATGTCGAGGAACAGCCGGCGCGCCTCTCCCGAGACACGACCTTCGGGCTGCAGTGGACCGTCCAGCCAAAGATGCGCCTTGATGGCGTTCACGCGATCCAGATCGCCGGCTTGTTCGGCGTCCTTGAGCCTGGCCATCAGGCCCTCGATGTCAGGCGGATGGATCGGCTCAGGCGCGCCGCTCACGGCGGGCGCTATGAGAACGAGGGCGCGAACATGGGATGGACGCAAAAGCGCGGTGTCGAGCGCGACCCGTCCACCCTGGGAGCATCCAACAAGGATCGCCGGCGCGCCGTTCCCGACGGCGTCAATCACCGCCAGCAAATCCGCGGCGGCGGAAAAGTCTTCCTTTTGTGAGCGCGTCTCGCCAAAGCCGCGCCGATCATACGCGATCGCCTTGTTGCTTGCGCCGACGGCATCGAGTTGCGCGCGCCATATGCGGCTGTCGCAGACCGCGGCGTGCAGAAAGACAACGGGGTCGCCGTCGCCGACGGCTTTCACAGCCAGCCTGGCTTGGCCGGACGCAATCTGATGATTGAATTCATGATTCATGCTAGCCGGTGCCGAAGGGAGCGGCCAGCAAGTAACCCGCGCAGGCGCAACGATATGCGCGGAAAAGGACAAGCCGGAAGCCCCCGCTGTCCCCCTAACCCGTCATTGTCCATCTATCCCCGCGCGGAGAAATGGATTGCTTCGCTTCGCTCGCAATGACGGGGAGACAGCGTTAATTAACGCCCCGGCCGGAGCTCCAGGCTTTCCAATCCGGCAGCGATGCTGACGCCGACCTGGCCCTGTACGCTCAAGGGCTGCAGCGCGATCGAATTGGCGGAGCCGCCGACCAGCACGTTGCCGCCAACGCCGACGCCGAGGGTCGCGCTGCCCTGCGCGCCGACATAGTCGCCGGACAGGCCGCCCGGCCCGAGGCGCGCGACAGGCGCGAACACGCCCCAGGCCAGTGCCGATTCCTGGGTGATGCCGAGATCGAGCCCCACCTTGCGAATGGTGGCGATGTAGCGGTCTTCCGGCATGCCGTCGGCGCGCAGCACGCAGCCGAGATTGGTGACGGAGCCGACGATGAAACCGACGCTGGCGCCGCCGCGGCACTCCAGCACACCGACCTGCACGCGCTGCGCATGGGCGCCGCCGAGCGACGAAGCCAGCATGGCGAGAGCGGCGGCGGCGAGGATGAGAGAACGACGCATGAAGAAATCTCCGGCTGAAAAACGGTGATGCGAGCAAAGAATCAAAAACAACGCCGTGCCCGCGGCGCTCACCGTTCTATGCCACAACGTGTCGGGCAGTTCCAGAATTTGCCGGGAGCAGTCGTTGTTCGCGACGTCATTCCGGGGCGATGCGCAGCATCGAACCCGGAATCTCGATCGAGTGAAACGATCTCGAGATTCCGGGTTCGCGCTTCGCGCGCCCCGGAATGACGACCTAGGAGCCTGTCCGAGTAATCGGATTTTTCTCGACGAAGAACAAGCGTCGTGATTCAAACGGTGGATGAGCAAGACATTTCGTCCTTGGGACGTTGATCAGGTTTGGCTGCTGCCGCCATCGATCC
>NZ_PYCN01000248.1 GCF_003062295.1 Bradyrhizobium algeriense
CTAGGGTCTGTTGGGATTCAGGATTCTCATCCGGGCTTGGTTGTGATTCAAGCTGCGGATGGACCGATTCGTTTTGACTGACGCCCAATGGGCGAAGATGGAACCGCTTTGTCTCGGCAAGCCGAGCGATCCCGGACGCAGCGGCAAGGACAACCGGCTGTTTGTCGAAGCGGTGTTATGGATCGTCCGCACGGGCAGTCCATGGCGCGATCTGCCGCGCGCTTTCGGCCACTGGAACAGCGTGTACACGCGTTTCCGCGATTGGGTGAAGGCAGACGTGTGGAAGCGCCTGTTCGACGCGGTCTCGGACGAGCCGGACATGGAATACGCCATGGTCGACGCCACCATCGTCAAGGTCCACCGCCACGGACAGGGCGCAAAAGGGGGACTCAGAGCCAGGCCATCGGCCGTTCGAAAGGCGGCATGACCACCAAAATCCTGGCGCTCACCGATGCGCTCGGCAATCT
>NZ_PYCN01000249.1 GCF_003062295.1 Bradyrhizobium algeriense
GACCGGCCAACCGCCCGGCGTGCGCGAGGTCTATGCCGGCTTTTCGCCGCAGCTCACGTTAGAGGCCATGATGCTGATGAAAGGCGCCTTCAAGGGCCTGCCCATGGCGAAGGAAACGCCGGACCTGATCTACGTGCATACGACTGGCGGACGCACACCTATCGACCCACGAGAGATTAAGCCAACGGGCAAGGAAACACGGAGTGTTGCGGACATCGTCGAAGAGCACCGCCGCCGGTTCGAGGGCATGATCGTGCGCTACGCCAAGGGCGAAGCGGCTTACCTCTCGCGGCCCTTCCCGAAATATGCGCGCCGCTTTTCGGAATACGATCATCTGGCGCGCGTGAAGGAATGGTCGTTGGCAAGTGCGGGCGGCCGAGAGGGATCCGAATGAGCGCCGATCTCGTCATTCCGGAATACACCAAGGACGCGCAGCGCCGCGCAGCCAACCCACGGGCTTCCGCCT
>NZ_PYCN01000250.1 GCF_003062295.1 Bradyrhizobium algeriense
AACTATAGCCTGTTATGAAATATAAGTTTTGTGAGAGCATTGCATTGATGCCAAGTTCAATACCATCGCTGGTGGTTTCTCCGCTTAGTGTTTTTACAGTAGCATCGGTATTAAGCGTTACTCCATCTGCTTTGTATTGAGCCTGCTGTGCCAGGTTACTGTTGAGTATTCTGTAAATACTAACCGTTGTGTTTATTCTTCCGTTTAAAAAACTATTCTTCACTCCTGCTTCATATTGATTAATGATTGATGCAGGCAATAAATTTCCATATACATCTGTGCCGCTGTTTGTTGTAAAGTTGTTGGCATAGCTTACAAATAAAGATGTGTTTTGTGATGGTTGATAAACAATGCCTGCTTTAGGTGATAAAACATTGTAAGTAGTTGTTGGTGTTGTACCTTTTACTATTGCAGCAGGGCGAGTTGAAGTTGGCATACTATCAATAGTTGTTTGAACAGTTGCCT
>NZ_PYCN01000251.1 GCF_003062295.1 Bradyrhizobium algeriense
CTCAGGCAGGGTCCATCTCCCGCCCAATGCGCCTTAGCTCTGTCTTGCTGGTCGAACCAAGCCCGGTGTTGCTCTTAAAGAACAGGGGCAAACCCAATCCCGATGTGAAAGAGCGCGGGAAGGGTGGACACCGACGCGGCCGTGGCTGCGCCCCGTTGCACAGCATCCAGCCTGATTCCGACCTGCTCCGGCGCAAGCTCGTCCGCCTGGCGGCCCATGGCCAGCGCACCTTCGAGGATATCAATCCCCTCCCGGACCGAGCGACAGTATCTCAGACGCGAGGCGATATAGACGTTCCGCTGCTGCTCAACCTCTGCCGTATCAGCACAGGCCAGTCGGATGACAAAGGGCAGCAGCTGCTGCCGCTCCTCGTCGCTGGCCTCATCGTTCAGCTGCATCGCCAAGGCGCAAATCGGACGAGAGAAACACTTCGGCATGTCGTGAACGGAACGCACAGGCTGGTAG
>NZ_PYCN01000252.1 GCF_003062295.1 Bradyrhizobium algeriense
GCGGCTCCGCGTCAGCCCGCATCCAGGTTCCGCCGCTCCACCAATGCTGCGGGATGGATAATCTCCAGCTCAGGGCCTTCTGGAGCCAGTCCTTCAGCCCACGATAAGCCGTGTCGGCCCACATCAACTCAATGGCCGGAAACAGATTCTGCAGACCCTCCAGCAGGAGTTCGGCTCCGGCGCGGTCATGGAGGTCGGCGGGATGCACCTTGTTCTTCAGCAGATTGCCTTGTGTATCAACCAGAAGATGGCGCTTGCGGCCGTTGATCTTCTTGCCGCCATCGTATCCACGCGGTCCGCCCATCTCAGAGGTTTTCACTGATTGGCTGTCGATGATCGCCGCACTCGGCTGCGGATTGCGGCCGGTCTGACAGCGATAGCTCTCGCGCAGAACCTGGGTCACGTGTTCCCAGGTGCCATCCTCGCGCCACTGGGCATAGTGGTAGAAGACGGCACCACGCGAGG
>NZ_PYCN01000253.1 GCF_003062295.1 Bradyrhizobium algeriense
GAGGATCCGAGTGCCAAACCCGGGAGCAGGTAATGCAGGACCTGGAGAATGACAGGGCCGTTGAAGCCAGCGCGATCGTTGGTGGAGACCGTGCCGCAGACAATGAACGGAAGCTCCACCAAGCCCTCAGAAGCTACGCGGCCCGCCTCCCGCCGCAGGCTCTCTGCAACATCCGCTCCGACCTGTTCGCCAGCTTTCTGATCGGCGGATTTGAGTGCTCAACCCACCGACACCAGCATGGACGGCGGCTCGACCTGATCGCAGCCACGGGCCACGATAAACATGCGCAGGCCGATTACAGGATGCTGGCGGAGCATGGAATCCGCACCGTGCGCGACGGTCTCCGCTGGCATCTGATCGAGAGCACGCCCGGTCACTACGACTGGTCGAGCTTTCTGCCTCAGCTTCGGGCGGCTCGCGATACTGGTACCCAGGTTATCTGGGACATCTGCCATTGGGGTT
>NZ_PYCN01000254.1 GCF_003062295.1 Bradyrhizobium algeriense
CTAGGACACTATCGCCAGCCGTATTGGCGATCCGCCCACCGTGCTCGGTGATCAACCGGTCCATGATCTCGCGATGCGTGGTCAGGGTGCGGAGTGTCCCAACCTCGTCCTGCTCCATCAGGCGCGAGAAGCCCGCCACGTCAGCCGCGAAAATGGCTGCCAGTCGTCGCTCGACCTTCTGCTCCTGCGGACCCATTTAGACCCTCGGTGCCGTTCCAGATCGGATTCTGATGTGGGCTGAGTAACATGTCCAGCCGACGACTAATCAGATCTGAAAGCCAAGGTTCGTCGGGAGGATGAGGATATAGCAGTCGAGGATGGTTCAACGGAGAACTCGGGGTGGCATGGGATCAATCCTTTAAGTTTCGCTCGAGAAGCTCTTGCGTTAGGCGCAGTGAGCACCCCTAATCTCATGACCGGACCTGGAGGCTATTTCGAAAGGCTTGTCATCGTCTCCCAGAG
>NZ_PYCN01000255.1 GCF_003062295.1 Bradyrhizobium algeriense
ATCATCAAGGCGCACGATGCCCTCAAAAGCGCCGGCCTGTGCTGAAACGATATGCTTTTAGGCAAGGCAGCTAGGCGGATTAGGAAATTGCACCATTCCGTCGTGGGGGTTAAGAAGCCCATGACATTTTCGAGACACACTCCAAAGACCAAGAGGCCCCTATGACGGCACATACCGAGACAGCGACCCTTACGCCGGACATGAAGGTGTCCGTGCGACAGGTCTTCGGCATCGACTCGGATCTTGAGGTCCCGGCCTTTTCGCAAGCCGAGCAGCATGTGCCCGATTTTGATCCCGACTATCTCTTCGACCGCGATACGACCCTTGCGATCCTTGCGGGCTTCGCGCGCAACCGCCGCGTCATGATCACCGGCTATCACGGCACCGGCAAGTCGACCCATATCGAGCAGGTCGCCGCTCGCCTCAACTGGCCCTGCGTGCGCGTGAACCTGGACAGCCACG
>NZ_PYCN01000256.1 GCF_003062295.1 Bradyrhizobium algeriense
GATCATGGCCACGCCGCGCGCAAACATCCCCGATACGGTCATCACCACCTGCCTTGATTGCGGCGCACGTCACTCGAAGACGTCCTGCGACGTACCGATCGCTGTTCATCGTGAAGTCCGCTCCAAAGTTAGCACGCAGCGGCGGTATGCCGAAGGTTCGCTCTGAGGTGGAGGCTGTGAGGAGACGCGCTGATTGGCGCGATCTGATGATCCGGTGCGAAGTGAGCAGGCGGACCGCGATGTGCCCCTCGAGCCCTGATCCTAAGGTGAATAGCAACATCTGGCCCCGGCCTGGAAGCAGACCGAATGTCTGCTCACGGAGGAACCCCCGGACGCTCCTGAGGAGCCGGGAATTCCCTGGGTTGACCCGCTCCGGACCTTCCCGGATCAGTTCTCCCA
>NZ_PYCN01000257.1 GCF_003062295.1 Bradyrhizobium algeriense
CGAACACGGCATCGCAGGGGAACCGCTCGAACAGACCCTCGGTGATCATGCGCCGCGCACCGGCACCAATCTCCTCGGCAGGCTGGAAAATCAGATGGAGCTCGCCCGAGAAATCGACATCGTCTGCCAGGGCCTTCGCGGCCGCGAGCAGGATGGCGGTATGGCCATCGTGCCCGCAGGCATGCATGATTTCCTCATGAGTGCTGGCGTAAGACAACCCTGTGGCCTCTTGGATTGGCAGGGCATCCATGTCGGCCCGGATCCCAAGCCGCTTCTCGCCGGATCTGAAGCGCTGACCCCACTCGCGGATCGTCTCGTAGCTGACCACGATGCCTCGCGCCGCCAGGATGAGTTCGACTTCGCGTAAGCTCAGGCTGAAGCAGTGATACAACCAAACCGCCTGGTTGATGATTTCGGGTGGATAGCGGAAGCCGCGGTAGGGATTGGATGGCGTGCTCAT
>NZ_PYCN01000025.1 GCF_003062295.1 Bradyrhizobium algeriense
GGTGCAGAGCCGAGCGTCGCGATCGCGAGCGAGGCCCCACCGAGGACGGCACGCCGAGTGAGAGAATGGGTCACGAGCGCTTCTCCTTACGTTTGGGCGCAGATTCCTTGATCAGATAGCCGGTCACCGAGCGCTTGTTGTCGAGCCAGTTCTGCGCGGCCTCGCGCACCTGCTCGGCGGTGACGGCGCGGATGCGGTCCGGCCAGCTTCGGATATCGTCGATGCTGAGCCCGGTGGTGAGCGCGGTGCCATACCAGCCCGCAAGCGTCGCCTGGTCATCCTGGGCGTAGATCGCTTGCGCAATCAATTGGGTCTTGACGCGCTCGAGATCCTCGGCGCGCGCGGGATTTTGCGCAAGGTCGGCGATCACCTTGTCGATCGCGTCCTCGATCTGGGCGAATTCGATGCCAGGTTTCGGCATGACAGAGATCATGAATTGCGAGGCATCAAGCGAGGTGCCCTCGTAGCTCGCGCCCGTGCTGCTCGCGAGCTGCTTGTCGATCACCAGCACGCGGTAGAGATAGGAGTTGATCCCGCCGCCCATCAACTGCGCGAGCACGTCGAGCGCAGGGCTCTCGCCTGCGGCCGCGGTGGTAGCCGACGGCACGAGATAGGAGCGGCGCCAGGTGGGCTGCTCGACGCGGGGATCGGAGAGCGTCACGGTGCGGGGTGCCGCGGGCGTCGGCTCCTGTGGCCGCACGCGCTTCGCGGGGATCGCGGGCTGCGCAGGAATGTCGCCAAAATTCTTTTCCACCATCGGGCGGATTTCGTTGGGATCGACGTCGCCGGCGATGATCAGGATCGCGTTATTCGGCGCGTAGAAGCGCTTGTAGAACGCGAGCGCGTCCTCGCGGTCGAGCTTCTCGATCTCCTGGCGAAAGCCGATAATGGGGCGGCCGTAGGGGTGGTTGAGGTAAAGCGCCGCCATCATCTGCTCGGTGAGCCGCGCATCGGGATTGTTGGCAACGCGCATGTTGAATTCTTCGAGCACAACATCGCGTTCGGACAGCACGTTCTCATCTTGGAGAACGAGACCGGCCATGCGGTCGGCCTCAAATTCCATCATCTTCGTCAGCTGCTCGCGCGGCACGCGTTGGTAATAGCCGGTGTAGTCGGGCGAGGTGAAGGCATTCTCGTCGCCGCCGACGCGCAGCACGGTCTGGGAGAATTCGCCGGGCGGATGCTTCGCTGTGCCCTTGAACATCAAGTGTTCGAAGAAATGCGCAAGCCCCGATTTGCCCGGCGTCTCATCGGCGGAGCCGACCTTATACCCAATCATCTGGGTCACGACCGGGGTACGATGATCGGGGATCACCACCACCTGCAAGCCGTTCGCAAGCGTGAAGCTTGCTGGTCGTTCCGAGGTGACTGTGATCTGGGTAAGCACGCTCCTGTTTTCAGCAACGTCCCGGAGGCTAGGATTGCTGCTATTATCCCTTTTGTATTCGGCTCTGTATTCGACCGCCAGCGCGGTGGGTGCCGTCAAGGCCATTGCAACAATGGCCGTGCCTAGCACCTTGGTTGTCACGGAACTACAATTCTTCATGCCATCGCCTTTTGGTCACATCGAGATTCACATTCTGCAACGGACGATCCCGACAAAGCAGAGAGCCGCACGCCGTTGGCAAACAATGGAGCAAAAGCCGTGCCAATCGCCTAATGCTTCCGCGCACCGCTGCGCGGGCAGCTGGACGCACAACGAAGCGCCGCGCGTTCTTTCTCTTCCGAAAGCCAAAGCCGCACTTGTTTGGTATCTGCCAACATGTTGCGAACACGACATTGCACACGAAAACGCACGACAACTCGCCGCCTCGCGCTTGCCTAAATCCTGCGACGCCGCATACTGGCGCCTTGATCTCGCGCCAGAGGCACTGCTCCGCCGTTTCGTGGCCGCGCTGGCGCCCGCCAGGAAACATCCAAAGCTTGTCGCGGCGCGGCCGCACCAGGAGTACCCGGCCGCTTCGACGCCTGCCACCAGCACGGCCAAGCGATCATCGTTTCGATCGATCAATATGCCGAGAAAGCGTTTGGCAAGCGAGACTATTTCCTAAATAGGCCTCCCGGTTTCAGGGGCCGGAGCGACCAAATCCCGAGGTCGACGTCATCTGGGTCTATGGCGCCGGCGAACACGGCGTCATGGCCTTCACCGACTTCGGAAATCTGATCGAGCTCGTCCGGATGCACAAAGAAAATCCGACTTGGCTCAAGCGCTGGCCGCCCGACTAATACAATCAGCCTGCGGCCTACGCCGGATGCGTACGGATTTTGTCGAGAACCGGCGAAGCATCAGGAACTGTGATTAGGCTCTGCGTCGCCATCCTCTTTAAGCGTCGGCCACTCCTCTGCGCGTCGGGCTAGCTTCTCATATTCCTCGGCGATCTTAAGGAGCCTATCTCTGGACTTGCCTTCAGCGAGCGACACCGCTTTGGTCCGCGTCGCTTCCGCACGGCCTCGCCAGAATTTGGGATCGTAGAACGGATCTATCGGTTTCATGCAAATGAGCATGCAGTTCGTACATTAAGAAAATGCGACATCAGCCCCTCCAACATTACGTAGGCCGCCCTCCCCGCAAAATTCACAAATTCGGCCCAATTGCCTATATCTCGGAAGGAGCGAAGCCGCGGGGCGCGATTCGCTTGAGAAAGCCGAAGCGGGGCACACGCATTGAGCGGTTGATAGAGTTGCTTTGCTCATGCCTCGTACACACCTGGTGGCAGCCGGACCAGCACGATACCACCCCCAGCCGCCACGACCTCCTTCGAAAGCGCACTCGGTCAAGTTTCTGCCAGGACGAAGGTTTAGACGCGCAGCATCTAAAGCGCCCGCCATCTCGGGCTTGAAAGCTCTTCCCTCTTCGAACTGCTACCACGTCGCGCGATTTGCGCTGACTGGGATCGCAAACCAATCTAATGTTTCGATCTCTCCGACTTGCCGGCTTGGAGGGATCAGCCGTGCTGGAGCTGTCACTTCTAACACGTGCACGGCTGCCCTCGGCCTCTAGATGGGAATGAAACTGAGATTTTCCGCGCCAGTGAAGGCCTCTCACTCTGATTCGCGCGAGATGGCTCTGGGGGCGCACGAGTTTGGACATATCCACACGAGCAGTCCTCGAAGGGGCTTGAATCGTACGCAGCGTTAGATTGTACGATCTTAAAAGCAGGTGGCGCCCCTAAGGCCATCTAAAAGCCTCCCGCCAGGTGATGAGAATTGCGAATGTCCCAAACTCTTAAGCTCACGCCGCAAGGGCCCGTCACGATCCTCGAGCACTCCCCCGAAAGCGAAGTGATCTATGGAGCGCACGGCGAACTGGCCAAGTTGCAGCCGGAACAGGACGAAGCATTTGGCACAATCTCGATCTCCGATGTCACGCGTGCCGCTCCTCGCAAGAGGTGGAATGCAGGTCGCGAGAGCGGACCATGTGGGTGATGGCCCCAGCTGTTACAGGCCGATAATGGTTCGCACTCCCCAACCAGGTGCAGCTTCGGGGGCGTGT
The DNA here is from genome assembly GCF_003062295.1 of Bradyrhizobium algeriense. Lineage (GTDB taxonomy): Bacteria > Pseudomonadota > Alphaproteobacteria > Rhizobiales > Xanthobacteraceae > Bradyrhizobium > Bradyrhizobium algeriense. The sequence goes on from NZ_PYCN01000025.1 coordinate 3,494, forward strand.
TGGACGTAGCTGAATGCCGAAATTGCTGGCGGGGTATACCTTACCGCTATCGTAACTTCTTTCGTCTAGCCGGGCCGCAATCGTTGTTTCGCCCTGCTTGGCGGCTCTGAGTATCGGCCGACTGGCGGGTTGTTAGCCGCCTCCTCGCGCTCGGAAAATTACGGTATCTCACGACTAAGCGACCGAGGCACCGCTGCGATGGGTGTACAGATACGCAATGTGCGCTTCCGCGGCCGTCAATGCTTTGAATGGTTCCGGCCTGTTTCCCGGTAGACAGGTCATACTGCGCTTCGCGCAGGACGAACAATACCGCAGGATGTATCGACTTGAAGAGGATATCGTGAATCAAAAGCAGCGAACGCATGGGTCTTGGTTCTTCAAAGCACACCGCTGTGCAACAGCACTTGCTGTTGCTGTTGTGACGACAACAGCTCTATGCACCGAACAGGCGGGTGCGCGAGATCGGCCAGCGACACCGGAGGAGCGAGAGGCTTGCACTCCGGACGTGTTTCGCTTTTGTGGCAGCCACATACCTGATGCAGGCGCCATTACTGCCTGTCTCAGAGCCAAGTTCACAAACCTGAGTGACCAATGTCGCTACGTGATATCAGTTCGAGACTCTGCCAAAGGAAAGGAAGGCTCGAAATGAGCCAGCGCCAATAGGCCGGCGCCTTCGATCGCCCGCGTTCGAGACTAGTACCTCGTCACAGTGATTATGACTCTTTGGCAGCGACGGGATAGGCGCGGCCCATTTTGGCGCGAGCTTTGTCGGTTGTGAACATCCAATTGATGCGAGCGCCGGCGGCGTTTCGTTGTCGTTCCCAGGCGTCGATTTCGCGGCGGAGCCAGTGTGGGTCGTCGTTTCTGCGGTCCAGGCACTGGCCCGCGGAGCACGCCGATCTCGATCTCGACCATGTTGAGCCAACTGGCATGCTTGGGGGTGTAGTGGAACTCCAGGCGGCGCAGAATCCGTCGGGCTTCGGCGGGTGCGAATGCCTCATAGAGGGCGCCTACGGAGTGGATCGACAGATTATCCTGCACCACCCGGATGCACGCGGCGTCGGGATAATGGACATCGACGAGTTCGCGCATGCAGTGGGCGTAGTCTACTGCCGTCCGCCGCTCGGCGACCTTGACCTTGCGCCAAGGGCAATGGACGTCGATGCAGACGAAGAGATTGACGGTGCCGTTGCGGCGGTACTCGCAATCGTAGCGTTCGAGCTGGCCCGGTTCGGGTGGGATCGGCTGGCGAACCTCGCCGATGAGCTGGACCGGGCTCTCGTCGAAGCAGACCACCGGTCGGTCGGGATCGGGCGCCTCGGCATAGAGGTCGAGCACGTCTTCCATACGGGCGACGTATTCGCCGTCGACCTTTGGAATGCACCACATATCCTTGCGCCAGGGCTTAAGACCGTTTGCGGCCAGCCGCCGGCGCACCGTCTCGCCTGACAGGCTCTCGTGATCGGTGAGATTGACTATCGCCCCGGCCAAAAGCTCCAGCGTCCAGCGAGCGCGGCCCTCCGGGGGACTCGCGCAGGCGGTTGCCACCAACAGGGCTTCCTCCTTGCCGGTGAGCTTGCGCTTCGCCCCAGGACGCGGCTCCGCGCCCAGCGCGCGCTCCAGATTGGCCTTCCACGAAACGCCGCTTGGTCCGGTACACGGTGGAACCGCTCACCGCTACCGTGCGCGCAATTTCTTCATTGCTGCAGCCGGCATTGGCTGCCAGCAATATCTGGGCGCGCTTGAGTTTGCGGGCGGCCCGTTTGCCCTTGCTCAACATCGCGGTGAGTTCACTGCGTTCGGCTTGGCTCAGTTCGACCCGCCAGTACCTGGCTTTCATCTACACCTACGCCCACATGTTCCGGCGCCCGCCCGCCGAGGCCGACATGCAGCGCCACTTTCAAGTCAGTCCGCCCTCGGTACACCAGATGATCGTGACGCTCGAACGAAATGGTCTCATCAGCCGTCAACCCGGCATCGCCCGAAGCATCCAAATCCTCATGCCTCCGGAAGACCTGCCCATCTTAGATTGGCTCGGAATCAACCAGTCAGAACCATTGTGACGAGGTACTAGTCCCCGGCTGAATTCCAGGACGGCAACGCTGGATGGGGACAGATGAAAGGGCGCGGGCAATTGAGGCCGCACCAACCGCTTGCGACTGACGGAACTCCCGGCATCGGGCACTTGCTTGGACGAATAGGCGAAATGCGTAAGTTACCCTTCCACACCATTCTGATCGCCAACAGAGGCGAGATTGCCGTACGAATCATCAAGACTTTGCGAAGGCTGGGGCTTCGCTCTGCAATTGTCTACCACGATGCCGATGCGGGGACGCCGGCTGTCTCCATGGCTGACACGGCGATTGCCATCAGCGGTCGCACGCCAATAGCGGCCCATCTCGATATCGCGCAATTCATCGCTGCTGCCCACAAGGCGAGCGCCGACGCCCTTCATCCGGGTTATGGATTTCTCTCCGAGAATGCTGAGTTCGCCAGGGCCGTGATAAAGGCGGGCATTGCGTTCATCGGGCCCGCCCCCGAAAGCATAGAACTGATGGGCGATAAAATCCGGGCCCACAACTTCGTTCAGCGGAACGGTTTTCCGGTCGCACCTTCGGCGATCGAAGAAGATGATCCAGCGACATTCACATTCAGGGCGCGAGCTGTTGGAGTTCCTTTGCTGGTGAAACCATCGGCGGGCGGTGGCGGCAAGGGCATGCGGATCGTACGCGACCTCGCTACCCTGGAGGACGCGATTGCGCAGGCGCGCAGTGAGGGGCAGAGGTACTTCGGCGATGGCCGGCTTTACGTCGAACGATATGTCGAAAACCCGCGGCACATCGAAGTACAGGTGCTCGGCGACTCCTTCGGAAACGTGGTCCATCTCTTTGAGCGAGAGTGCTCGGTGCAGCGCCGGTTCCAGAAGATCATCGAGGAGGCGCCGTCGCCCGTACTGTCGCCAGAGTTGCGCAAGCGGGTCTGCGAAACCGCCGCCTGCATCGCGCGCGCCGCCAACTATCGAAACGCAGGCACTGTCGAATTCATCTTTGACGGTGGAGAGTTCTATTTTCTTGAGATGAATACGCGTCTGCAAGTCGAGCATACTGTGACCGAGATGATCACCGGCATCGATCTTGTTGCTCAACAGATCTATGTCGCCGCGGGCCGCGAACTTGGATTTTCGCAGTCCGATATCGTCTCGAGAGGACACGCGATCGAGGCTAGACTGTATGCGGAAGCCCCGGAACGTGGATATGTTCCGACGACTGGTAAGGTACTTGTTCTTGAGTACCCGGACGGCGACGGCGTACGGATCGACAGCGGCATCTTGCAAGGCCAGCAGATCACGACAGCGTTCGATCCCATGCTCGCAAAGATCATCGCGCATTCGCCGACGCGCATTGAGGCTGCGCTGAAGGCCCATCGCGCGATGCGGGAGCTGGTGCTTCTCGGCTGCGAGACAAATGCAAACTTTCTCACACGTATCCTCCGCGACGAGGCATTTCTGAGCGGACACGTCCATACGGGATATCTTGAGGAAAATCCGCACATCGCATCGGGCGAGCCTGCGTCCGACTTATCTGCCTTCCTCGCCACAGCCGCCCTCCTGACGAGACCTATCCGCGAATGGACAGATGCCGTGCCCGAGCTTCACGCAGCGCTGGGCAGCTGGAGAAACTGACGTGAAACACTCTTTTGAAGTTGATGTCGTGGATTATCAGTTATCGCTTTCACGTTGCCAACAGGGCTATCGCCTTCTCTTGAGTAACAAAGTGATTGGCCCAGTCGTGTTCTCCCAGTAAGGCGACGTTTGCGGCGTCCTTACTATCGCTGGCGAAAGCGAACCGGTCAGGTTCGCCATCGACGGCGAGGTTATTCACGTGCACATCCGCGGCAGGACGCGCATTTTGCACTACCGCGACCCGTTGAGAACGCTCGCTTGCGCGAATAATGAGGCAGATCATCTCCTGGCCCGCGCGCCAATGCCGGGTCTCGTCGTTACGACCAGCGTTTCGCCTGGTCAACCCGTTTCCGCAGGCACGGCGCTGATGAAAATCGAGAGCATGAAGTTGGAAACCATCAGACGCTCTCCACGGGACGGCGTGATCGACCGAATTCACTTCAACGGAGGCGAGAGCTTCGAGCGAGGCGCAGTGCTGGTTACGCTCTCAGAGGAAGGGCGTTGAGATGCAGCGGATCGCTTCTGCAGCGGATGTCAAATCTCACGAATTCCGCCTCAACGAACTCCACAATAGACGACTTGCGGCCGAATTGAAGGAACGACAACGTGTCGTCCGCTTCAACCGTCCTGAACGAGACCTTGAGCGCCTGCATCGGCAAAACAAGTTGTTTGTACGTGATCGGATCGAGGCTTTGCCCGATCCAGAAACTCCGTTCCTCGAGCTTTCGACGCTAGCCGCTAACAAGGCTTACGACGGCGAGGTGCCTGGCGCTGCGCAGGTCGTCGGCATCGGCATCGTAGCGGGTCGCGAGGTCATTGTTCACGCGGATGACGCCAGCGTGAAGGGCGGCGCATGGTATCCGTTGTCTGTCACGAAGATCGTGCGGGCCTTGGACATAGCGATCGAGAACTGTCTGCCAGTGGTTCATCTGTGCGACTGTGCTGGTGGTTTCCTGCCTTTGCAGGCGGAGTTCTTCGCGGATCGATACTACGCGGGTCGACTCTTCCGCAATCAGTCCATTCTCTCAAAGTCGCCATCGCAATGGGTCATTGCACCGCGGGAGGGGCGTACGTTCCGGCGCTTAGCGACTACAACATCATCGTGGAGGGAACGGGCGCGATTTTTCTAGGAGGCCCCCCGGTCATGAAACCGCCACGGGCGAGACGGTATCCGCCGAAGAGCTTGGTGGCGCTCATATGCATACCAGCGTGTCTGGGACGAGTGACTATTTCGCAAGCTCCGAGATCCACGCGATTGCCATCGCACGGGACATGTCGCTCGCTTCAATCGTGCCACGAAAGCCTCGATGGATCGAGTCTCTCCTGAACCGCCGGCGTACGACGCGTCCGAACTCTACGGCATCATTCCCAGGGATCCTCGAGTGCAGTTCGACATGCGGGAGATCATCACCCGTCTGGTGGATGGCACCCGGTCCACGAATACCAGTCTCTCTATGGCGAGTCTCTGGTGTGCGGCTTCGCGCGGCTTTATGGATATCAGATCGGGGTTATTGCAAACAATGTGTGCTGTTCAGCGACAGTGCGCTGAAGGGCGCTCACTTCATCCAATTGTGCGACAAGAACCGAACGCCCCTGCTCTTTCTGCAGAATATCACGGGTTTCATGGTCGGCCGCGAATACGAACGGCGCGGCATCACCAAGGATGGCGCCAAGCTGATCATGGCCGTCTCTGGGGCGTCGGTGCCCAAGTTCACGGTCGTTTGCAACGGCTCCTACGGAGCGGGGACGTTCGCTATGGCCGGGCGGGCTTTCGATCCACGCTTTATATTCACCTGGCCGCAGTCTCAGATTTCTGCGATGGGTGCAGAGCAAGCAGCAGGCGTGCTCACCCATGTCAAGGCAAGACAATTAACCCGCGAGGGTGGACGCCTGTCTGAGCAGGAGTTGGCAGCTATTCGAGAGCCGATTCTGGAAGGGTATCGGGAACGATCGAGCGCCTGTTATGCAACCTCCGAAATCTGGGACCACGGCATTCTTGATCCTGTCGACACCAGAAACGCGCTCGCAGTGGTCCTGAGCGCTTCGCTCAATACACCCATTGAGGCGCCACATTACGGCGTGTTCAGAATGTAGCGATCGGATCAGGGCCGCCTTGGCGGGATCATCGAGGTAGCGCAGTGCGATCCAGCCGCACATGAAATGGAAGTCGGCGCGATAATCGCAAAGCGCAAGGCGCCGATTATGCCCGTCATTCGATCTGGCTGGGTTTCAAATCGGCGGCCGGGTCTACCTCCACACCCACGGAAAGGAAGACAAGTGAAACGCATCACCTTCGCCGCGGCGCCGCTCGCGCTGACGAGCGCGGCGCACGCTGGCCCCGAGCTCGAAGCCAGCGCCGGCTTCCTTGCCGGCATCCGCTCGATCAACGTCACCATGCATCGCGTCCGCCCGCACAGATTAGGCGCCGCAAGCCGAAAGAAATGTCCAGCCTCGGCGCGCCGTCGCACATCGACGCCGATCACAACGACTGCGGTGCGGTCGGAGCGGTGCGTGCGTCCCCTTAACGGGTCGCACAAGACCGGAGAGATCATCGCGAGCAGGATTGCGGCGACGAAGACCAGGGCGAGCGCGAAAGCGTTTCACCGAAACGACCAGAGCAAGATACAGAGGACAGTCAGAAGCAGAGCAGAGTAATCCGCGCATCCCCGATGATCGGCGCCGTAACAGATCGCTGGGCATCATAGGAATGTCCGTGTGCCCCCTGATGGATTCCTGACCGCACCACCACGATTCCGGTCCGTCGTCCCGTACTGCAGAACAAACACCGTCCCGTTGAAGCGAGGGATTGAATGCCACCCAGAAGCCGCCGGTTCATTGATGACAATCATCGCCTTGGATGACGCAGCTCGAACGCTAGCATTGGTGAGGGATCGCTGGCTTGCTGCTGGCGAATACCGGCGAGGTATCGATGGCGCTCTCCACGGTTTTAATCGCAATCGTGGCGGCGTTGTTGTCAGTTCATCTGAGGACAGGCGGATCCGGTTTCAATGTGCCCCATCGTCGACACTCTCGAAGCAGCTAGAAGAGATGGGCTTCAAACCAGTTTCGGTGGGGCCAGTGAGCCGCTGAAGTCTGGCAACCTCACGCAGCACTGCGAACGGTTTCAGAAATGGTCTGTGCCAGTACGACGTCATCACGCAAATGATGATCTATGAGTATCGGATGCCGATATGTCGTTGAACGAACGCGATGTGCTGTCGCAAACACGCAACCGGGCTATCGCCTTAGGCCGGATTCGCTCTTCGCGCGCGCCCGAATCGATGTTTTCGTCGCCCCCGAGCGGGTCCAGGAGTACACTTAGTGGACAATGCCAACAAACAAATAGCGCTTGAAGAACACTCGGGTCGCGAGCAGGTGGTAAAAGATGGAAAATGGCATCACGGCCCGAACCGCGAAGATACTCAGCGCGCCCTTCACAACGGCGGACTTCGCAGCTTTGTCAAAAGGGCAGCCCTCGATTCGGTCCCGTTTGCGCTTTGCGCTCTGATATTGATCAACTGTGGAGCTGCGCTTGCAGTCTTGGCGTTCCTCGAACGTATATCAACCAGAGCCACAATCGATCTGAGCCTTATCGGCGCCCTCGCCTCAGCAACGCTGTCCTTTGCGTTGGGGGCCGCGCTCGCTTTGCTCGCAATGTTCGCCTGCGCCGCAGCTGAAAGGGCGGTTTCGAGGCTCAGTACTTGTGAGCCACCAAGGATCCAAAAGGCACGCCGCTTGCGCGCTGCAAAGACCGCGCGCGTTTGCCACGTCTGTTCTTCCGCGCTGGCCTCGCTAGCTTTATTCGCTTTTGGAATGTCCGAGACGAGCTCCACACCCCCGATGCTTCTGCAGAGGTAAGCTGCCCAAGTGCCCGTTCGAGTTGGCAAGACTCGAGCCCGCGAGCTGAGAACCCGCCAGGAGCCCCGCCCATGCAGTGTCCGAAATGCAACTCCGATAACTGGTGCGAAATCGCGTCGCATGATCCCTGGAGCGGTCGACCGATGATCCTGCAATGTCTGCGGCGAATATACTGAGCACAAGCTCGCTGAGCGCGAGGAGGCGTACGGCGCCCTGACCGGCGAACACCAACCGACCCGCCGGCTTATCCTGGATGCCCTTGAGAATGCTGGTCTAACGATCGTCCGCACCTTAAAAAGAATGGGAGACCTGCGCATGGGCCCTGCCATTCCTTGCCCCGCCCACCCTGTATCGCCGGCTCCGGAAAACGCGGGACTGTGAGGCGGTGCCTGATCGTCATGCGGGCTTCACGCCGTTATGGCCGATCTGAAGCGGCAGGTCGAGCGAGTGGCATCGAGCCGGCACGATGTGCGTTTAGCTAACTATTTCCGTACCGCAACCTCTTGCGCCGCAGTACGGCGAGCACTCGAGGAGGCCACAATCAAAAATAGTGCATAAGCTCGGGACTCTGAACCGCATCTATTCCACATTGGACGACATGCTCTATCCGCCGCTTCGTGCAATCACGTGGACGCGGCTAGGAGTTGCGGCGGGATCTGCAATGTCGCGATGTCGGCTCCGCTCACCTCACCGCGCGCGTCGCTTGGGTGCAATAAACGTCGGCATTGCAGAACAAGTCGGCTGGGGCACGTATCGGGCTGCCGTTTTTCAATTCTTCTTCTTTGCGCCCATAGGGGATCTTGAGCACGTCTGTCTGGAACGCCCGCGGTGAGTGTTCTCATATCAGTCAGACGGCGCTGGGACGGGTTTTCCACGATGGCGGCGGCCTGCATTTGGCCGCTTGTTTCCTCGTACCTCAGGAAGCGGCACAATGGAATACTGGAATAATGTTCAGCCAAGCCACTGAAGGGGGTTGAACCTTACGCTGCGTCAGGCTGTAGGCTTGGAAACCAATTATGACCAAACCTACACCACGCAAGCAATGGTTATCGGCTAACGCGGCAGCGGGGTTACCGTGCACATGATTTCAGGCTTGGAACTGACGCCTATTCGAATCGACTTCCCACTGATGAAGCCGGAAAGCTGCGAGATCGTGCCGTTTGTCGAGTTCGCATCGGACGAGAGAAGAGCCAAAAGAGAGTCTTCAAGCATGTTGTGCGACAAGCGGCCCCCCGCCCTCGTCACCAAGCTGGACCATCGGGATCGGCTCATCGATCAACGAGGTCGCCTTCGCCCACGCAACCGCTGCCACTAGCAACAGCTAGCACGTTCGAAAGCACGATGAACGCCTTCAACTCGAATATTGGCAAAGTCGCCGGCGGCGCCACGCTGACCCTCGAGGAAGCGGCATCCGCTTTCGACAGCATGATGTCAGGCGAAGCCACACCCGCGCAGATGGGTGGACTTCTCATGGCGCTGCGGGTGCGCGGCGAGACGGTGGAAGAGATTACCGGCGCCGCTTCCGCGATGCGGAGTAAGATGCTGCGAGTCAGTGCGCCGCACGATCCCGTCGACATTGCCGGCACTGGCGGCGACGCTTCGGGCTCGGTCAACGTGTCGACCTGCGCCGCTTTCATCGTCGCTGATGCTGGCGTGAGGGTTGCCAAACATGGCAATCGCGCACTGTCCTCGCGCTCGGGCGCTGCCGACGTCTTGGCGTCGCTCGGCGTGAGGATCGACATCACCCCTGAAGACGTCACTCGCTGCGTGCACGAAGCCGGCATCGGCTTCATGTTTGCGCCGGTCCATCATCCCGCCATGAAGCACGTTCACCCGACCGGGATTGAGCTCGCTACCCGCACCATCTTCAATCTACTCGGACCGCTGTGCAATCCGGCCGGCGTCAAGCGACAGATAGTCGGAGTGTTTTCGCGGCAGTGGGTGCTGCCCTTGGCGCAGGTGTTGAAGAATCTTGGCGCTGAGTCAGTGTGGGTGGTGCACGGCTCGGACGGACTCGATGAGATCACCCTGACCGGCCCGACCTTTGTTGCCTCGATTGAGACCAGCGAGATCCGCACCTTCGAAGTGCCCCCTGAACAGGCCGGCCTCCGCCGCTGCGGCAGCGTGGGGCTGAAGGGCGGCGATGCCGACGCCAATGCAGTCGCGCTGCAAAGCGTGCTCGACGGCGCCCCAAGCCCGTATCGCGATATCGCGCTTCTCAATGCGGCCGCGGCATTGATCGTGGCCGGCCGTGCCAAACCCTTGAAGGAAGGCGTCGCCCTTGGGCAGAAGTCGCTTGATAGCGGTGCCGCGGCGGCGCGATTGAAACATCTAGTCGCAATCTCTAACGCCTGACAGCCGAGCTGACCGATGTCCGACATTTTGACCAAGATCGAGGCCTACAAGCGCGAAGAGATCGCAGCCGCCAAGCGCGCCTTGCCGTTTTCAGAGGTCGAAGCGCTCGCGCGGCGGGCCCCGCCCCCGCGGGGTTTTCTCGCCGCCATCTGCAACAAGCACGCAGCAGATGAGTATGCGCTGATCGCCGAGATCAAGAAGGCCTCTTCCTCCAAAGGCCTTATCCGGGGCGACTTCGATCCGCCCTCGCTTGCCAGGGCCTATGAAGCGGGCGGCGCGGCCTGCCTGTCGGTGCTGACGGATACGCCCTTCTTTCAGGGGCACCCTGATTTCATGATGGCAGCGCGAGCTGCAACATATCTGCCGGTGCTGCGCAAGGACTTCATGTTCGACACCTATCAGGTGGTACAAGCGCGCGCTCAGGGGGCCGACTGCATCCTGATCATCATGGCGGCGCTCGACGACGAAACCGCTCGCGAGATCGAGGCTGCGGCCCTGGCCCATGGCATGGATGTGCTGATCGAGATCCATGACCGCGACGAGCTCGATCGGGCGCTAAAACTTCGCTCGCCGATGATCGGCATCAACAACCGCAACCTGCGCACCTTCGAGACCACGCTTACGACCAGCGAGGCGCTGGCGCCGCTCATACCGAAGAATCGCCTGATCGTCGGCGAAAGCGGTATCTGCGGCCCGGGCGATGTTCTGCGTCTTTCGCGGCTTTGCATTTCGACCTTCCTGGTCGGAGAAAGTCTGATGCGGCAGGCTGACGTGACGGCGGCGACCCGCGCGCTGCTCTCGCGCGAGGCGGCGGTTTCGACCGGAGTGCAGTGATGGCGCGCAAAGCCTCCAAGCCGAGCTCGCTTCGCTCAGAATACGGCTCGCCGCAAACGATAGTGAGGTGTCGCCGCTGTTGGCGACGGTTAGTCAGCATCCAGAAGGTCCGCGCAACTCAATCAGCACCGAGCCGGTGGGTCTCCCCTGCATTTGACGACGGCCGAGAAGTGCGGCCGGTGATGGTGAGGCGAAATGCACCGTTTGCACGAAATAGCGGTGCATTAGCCTGAGACGGTAAGAGCAAAATCATGGAAAGTTTTCACAACTCGAGGCGGATGAGGGCAGTCTATGCTCGGAGCAAAGCGCTTATCAGGCTGCAGGATGCGTACCGTATCAATCTTGCTGAGCTAATCGAGGCTAGGGCGGCGCCTGAAAGATCGACGGTCACTCAGATTGCCAGAGCCGGTGCGAAGCGCACCACGGAGATCGTCGAAAAGACAGGCGACTCGGGGACTCGCGCTTCGCGGTACCGCGAAGGAGACAAACAATGATGTCTTGGCGGACGATCACGGTACTCGGGTCGATCGCAACGATCGAACTCATGTTTCGTAAGTTTCGTGAGGTAATCGATACAGACGACTCGATCTCGCCCGAGCTGCGGCTTTCGTTGCACGCGACGCTGGATGAGCGTCTTCTCTTCGGGAAAGAGCGCCTTTTCAACAGTATCGGAAAACAAAGCGGCGCGGCGGCCATGCCCATATCACCACCGAGGAACGATTCGCAGTGAATGACGCCACGCGCAGACAGATCACGGACCGCCAGCCCTTCGGACGTACGGGCCGCCTTCGCTGTCGCTACGCGACGAGGACGCGGAACGTATTCGATCTGACGCAAAGGCACGCTGAACGCTATCATCCAAGCGGAGCCACCGATTGTGTTCAGCCGCATCGCCAGATCATGCTGTGGAGCAGTCAGATTATCGGTGCGATCAAACCCGCACTGCGCGGAAGCAAGTTCGAGAGTCGCGACCAACGCAATCTCCGCATAGTTCAAAAGTTCGAGGTCAAACGCCACTCCGGAGCTGGGCCATGAGCTGCCAATCGCCTCCCCGGATCAGCGATATTCAGTCCATCGAGGCGATCGAGTTTCGCCAAGCCATGCGAAATCTGGCGAGCGGCGTCTCCATTGTAGCGACCGGAACAGCCGTCCGACGGCGAGGGTTAACGGTCAGTTCTATTACTTCGATCTGCATGGAGCCGCCCTGCCTGCTGGTCTGCATTAATGCCAGTTCCGAAACTCACGACGCGATACTCGCCAACGGCACTTTTGGCGTGAGTCTTCTCGGCGGCAATCAGCAGGACCTCGCACTGCGTTTCGCCGGCCGGCATCTGTCCACCGTTTCGATACAGCGCCATGGGATCAGGGCGTTCTTGACGTACCGGTTCTGCAAAGCGCAGTTTGTGTGCTCGAATGCGTCTTGCATCACCACCAACTCGTCGGCACCCATGGGGATCTTTATCGGCCGGATTGTCGCGACGCGATCAGCTCAAGGCAATCCACTCGTCAACTTCCGTGGCGAACTTCGAACGTTACTGTACGGCTGAGTGCAGGTTTTCACCGCAATGTCGCTATTCGTAACGACACCCTACGGCTAAGGCTATGTTGAGAGCCACAATGAAGGAGCCGAGTTATGATGATAGAATACTTGCCCGAGAGGGGAGTGCAAATGGCGGAGCCCTTCGATTTTTGCGGGTTTAAGCTCGTCTTGAAGGGCCCGTATGCCGCTAAGCCTTCAGACTTGAAAGGGATCACGCTCGTTGACCACGACAATGCGCTGATGCCTATTTAGTGCCTTCCTGCCTGGCTGCCCCAAGGACAACAAAACCTGGGAAGCAGCCTACGCCAAGATGGTCGCAAGCGCGCGCGAGCGCGGCTGGATTGACGCTAAAGTAAATGCAATTCGCGCACACATCGAAAGAAGGTTCTGATCAGAAAGATCCGAGGCAGCTCGCATCCTGAGTTAGTGCCCTGCATGCAAGTGACACTCGTTCCTAATCTGTCTCGATAGCGACTCCTTTGGCAGCTCGGCTTCTTACCCAGAGGCGAACAGCATGATGGCGGCGAGAAGATCAGCCCTGAATGGGAACCCGACACGCATCAGCTGCGCCGCTCACTAAGACGGCGCCTTAAGGCCTTGGCGCTGGCAACGCTAGCCCGGCTCGGCCCCTATGAGGAAATGGCGGTGCTTTTTCAGTTTTCGTATCATCGCTGCTCCCGGAGGCTTAGGAATTTGAGCATATTCACACGACGGCCGCCCAAAAGGACTTGAATCGCACGTGGCGTCAAATTGTACGATCTCAAAGTAGGTGGCGCCGGCTTCCGGCCGCGCCGCGCTCAATCCGAGAAGCGTGTTTTGTTCTGTCCGCACAGATCCCTGGGCGCTGGTATGGCGACAAGATCGCGCAAACGCATAAAGGTCGATTGGGCTGCAGAAGCTCCCAAGGAGCTGTGGCGGCAAATTTCGCTCGCCACGATCGGCGCGACATCGCAAGAGATTGCCCGGTATCTCGGAGCGGCATGTGAAAAGACCTGACGGCTCCAGGAAGATATTGCTAGTCAATCACACTCAAGGCCAATGCCGGGCCATTGTCGGCCTCAAAGGTGGAGATGCGGGAGCCGCCTATATGTGTGGCGAGCCTGTATTGAGAAGATCGCGCAGGAAACTCTCGTCATGGTGCGCTTATCACCATTGTCTGATGCACGCAGCCCCTGTCGATCAAAACTGAAGTACGTGAGCAAGAGCCTACACTTTGAGTCTCCGGATTACATCCACCCTACCTGAGCCTCACGAGATCGTCACAAGCTGAACTCTTTTGCGGATACCTGACGGAAGGCCCCTCATCTAAGACAATAAAGCCGTAATCGACACCTTCCGAGCGACGTAGAGGAGCTCTCATTGGCCGCTTCGGGAGGCAAGTACTGTGCAAGCCAGGGAAAACGGAAGACTGATGGTTGATCTCTGCACGCTGATTGAGCGCAACGCGGCGTTCACTCCCGACAAGCCCGCGATCAATTTCGAGGGCGAGACCTTAAGCTACGCGATCTTCAATCAACGGATCGAGCAGGTCGCGCGCGCCCTAAAAAGCCAGCTCGGTGTCGAGAGAGGCGATCGCGTCGCGATCCTCAGCCTTAACCGGCCTGACCATCTGGTGCTGCTCTATGCCTGCGCGCGGCTCGGCGCAATGCTCGTGCCATTGAACTGGAGGCTTGCGGTCGCCGAGCAGCTCTTCATCCTGTCCGACGCCGCCGCCAAGGTGCTGGTGATCGAACACGCCTTCGAGGCACTCCTGCCGGCGCTGGCGGAGCAACTGCCGGATATCTTTGTCGTCGGCTTGGATTTTGCGCCCCTCGGCGGAAGCAAATGGGATGGCCTTCTAGACCGAGGGCGCGGCGGTGGTCGCAATCCGTACACGGACCTGTCCTGCCCGCTTCTGATCGTCTATACCTCGGGCACGACAGGGCGGCCGAAAGGGGCTGTGCTGCGCCAAGAGGCCTTGCTTTGGAATGGGGTTATGAGTCAGCACATGCATGGCCTCACCTCGGCTGACCATGTCTTGACAGTGTTGCCGCTGTTCCACGTGGGTGGCCTCAATATCCAGACGACGCCAGCGTTGCATCACGGCGCGACGGTTACGATCCACACGCGGTTTACGCCAGAGGCCACGCTCGCTGCGTTCGAACGCGAACGGCCAACTCTGGCCGTGCTGGTGCCTGCCACGATTCAAGGCCTGACCGAGCATCCCAAGTGGTCGACCACCGACCTAAGCTCACTCAGAGCAATTTCCACCGGCTCAACCATGGTGCCGCAGCACCTGATCGAACGCTTTGTCGCCCGCAGCGTACCAGTACTGCAGGTGTATGGCTCCACGGAGACCTGCCCAATTGCTGTCTATACGAGACTCGGCGGTGATCTCTCGCGTGAGGGTACGACTGGCCTGCCCGGCCTTTTCTGCGAAGCGGCAATCATCGATGATGGGGGCAACAAGCTGCCGCCAGGCACCCTGGGCGAGATCGCAGTGCGCGGGCCTAATGTTTTCTGCGAATATTGGGGCAATCAAGAAGCAACGCGCGAGGCGCTGCATCACGGCTGGTATCACACTGGCGACATTGGCCGCCGCGATGTTGATGGGTATTTTTGGGTCCATGATCGCAAGAAGAATCTGATCATTTCCGGCGGGGAAAACCGTTTATCCGGCAGAAGTCGAGCGTGTGCTTATGGAGCATCCCGATGTCGCAGAATGCGCTGTCGTCGGTCGGCCCGATTCGCGCTGGGATGAAGTACCAGTCGCCTATGTGATCAGGCAGTCGGGCGTGCGGATTGAAGCGGAAGCACTAACCGCGCATATGCAGTCGCAGCTCGCCCGTTTCAAAGTGCCGCGCGAAATCATTTTCACGGAAGAATTGCCGCGAACGGGGTTGGGCAAGATCCAGCATTTTATGCTGAAAGAGCTCGATGCGCGATCAAGTCGGTAAGGAGGCACCAAATGAATATCGCGGATTGGGCGCTGGCAATATTTCCCTTGCCGCCTGCACGCGATCTTATGTCTCTAGCTCACTGAAGTCGTTTCGAACAACTGTACTACACGAATACGCTGCCGCACGTTCATCGTAGTGCCGGACTGCGCTTCCGTCCCGATATATGCCAAGTACTACGGAGCTCGTTGATGCCGCGGATCCTAATTATGAACGCCGGTACCGCCCAAATGTCGGGTGCCGATCTGACGGCAATCCAACTTTCGCTTGCCGCCAAGTCAGCCTGGCGCTCCGTATGGTTTGCACAAGCGGGCGACCTAATTGTCTCTCCGGTAGCGATCCCAACTGATCTGCTACACTACGTTGGCGCGACGCTAAGGTTCGACCCATCGACCGTCTTGGTGCTCGTGCCAGAAAACGCGCACGAGACCCGGGTCCTTAGTGATTTCACTCTGCAGTCCAATACAATTGTTGAACAAATCCAACGCCACATTTGTGAGAAAACACATTGGAAACTCTGTGCTTGCTACTCTACTGAAGGCGTTGCGCGCTTAGCGGCGATGCTCGGCATACAGCAGAATGGGAACGACTTCGCTCTGCAGCGAGGACCTGATCTATTGAACCGCAAGAGCCACTTCCGTCAATTGGCAACAAGTGTCACGCTTCCGTTGCCCAGTGGATGCATAGCAACAAGCTCAGAAGAATTGTTCAGAGCGGTCAACTCCCTAAGGCTTGAAACCGGCAGCGTCATTGTAAAATTAGACAATGGAGCCGGCGGGGTTGGAAATATCATATTAACCGGCAAGGAGAGCGCTCCACTACCTGGGGCAAGGGAGACCCGGCGGGTTCTTTGGCCGTCGTTTGATCCTGATGCACTTTGGTCTGAGATGACAACCCGATCGTGTAAAACAGTGGTCGTAGAATCATACCACTTGGCCCGTTCTCTGTTCTACCTTGAGTTTGAAATCGAGGAAAATGGTTCAATTGCATACGTCAACAGTGGAAACATACGTCTGCATCGAAGCGAAGATCGGGCCGAACGAGCTCTCGTCTGGACCGGTCTAGAGCTTCCAAGCGACCTGAGCAATGAGCAGTACTCGACCGCTTACGCGCACGCCTATCGATTTGTGGAGCTTGCGCGGACCTTGGGTTACCGCGGAATGATCAACATAGATGCCATTTTCTCGACCGACGGGCGGCTGCTGTTTAATGAAGCGAACGGTCGGTGGGGCGGGGGCTCGGTACTGCACAGCATTGCTGACCGATTGCTAGGAGCCGACTATTCCCATTCCTACGTGATTTCATCTGTGCGAAACGTCCGACTAAACTCCCTCCAAACGGCACTTGATTGTTTTGTCGATGAAGGATTGCTATTTGATCGCATACACAAGGAAGGCGTTATTCCGCTAGCCGCCGACCAAGAGGCAGGCACGGTGGAGTGTCTCGTGATCGCGCGCGACAGGCTGGTGGGCCGGAATTTCGAGCATCGATTATCGACGATGCTCTGATTTGGATCACTGCCCCATGTTCCACTCTTCAGGATGCCTTCTTCGGTCCATTTGTTCCAACTTGAACAACATCCCTATTCCCAACCATGTGCTGAAGCCAAAACGCGCCCTAAGGAGATGGCGAAGCGCTCTCTTCCAGGTTGACTGGCGCACCACTGTCGATTCTTCCGTTCCAAACCCAAGTTGTTCGGCGCACCAACCTTGTCAGGTTTGCTATGCCACAACCGTGCAAACGGTTTAGTTCTGGACGACGCGCGGAGCACGAGAATGCCGGAGCGATGCAGATCGGCACCCAAATCTGCAGTCATTGCTCCATTCTTTAGCTGATTAAAGTAGTTAGGCAGAACGGCTGGACGTACAATACCTTGTCCGGGATATGAGCCTCGCAGTTTGACCATCATTGCGCCAGTGGTTAGCGTTCCCCTCTCCTCTTCAGGCAGCAGAACTCGCTCTTGTCTGATAACTTACCATCCAGCATCACTGTACAGACGATAGCGACGGGCGAGGAAGACAGCAAAGTATCTTCGAGCGTCGAGCCCGGCATTCGTCTAGTTAGAGAATGCCGGCCTGCATCCATAGATCTCATTCGCACGCCATTATAATCCATTCCATCCATCTAGCTACTTTTCCGGCGCAAAAATCGGCGGCCTTGTGCGGCTGCCAGAATCGCTCGCTGTGGCGAAAACTGCAAGGTCGGACGGATTGGCGTTGACTTGAAGCGGCAGCGTTGATTCATTCTTATGAATGATTCGTGATCGAGCCCTTCAAACGCGTGAGAAGCTTGTCGACAAGCTACCGGTCACCGGCGAACTGCTGCGCGGCTCGCTGCTGGAGCGCACGGTTCGTCATAAGAGCGGCTGCCCGAAATGCGCGCGCGGCGAAGGGCACCAGGTGCATGTCCTGACGGTAAGCTATGCGGGCGGACGCGTGCGTCAGTTCAGCGTGCGGCGCGAGCGCGTTGCCGAGGTGCGCCGTTGGCTGGACAACTACCAGAAGCTGAAAGACGCGATCGAGGCGATCTGCGAGCTCAATCACCACCTGCTGCGCCCTGATGCGGCGGTGCCGCGGGGGAGGAAGAAACGTGATTGAGATGCGCAGAGCGCAACTGAGCTTCGGCGACGGCTTGATCGCCGGGGAAGTGAGCGATCTTCGCGAAGGCTGGATGACCCATGCTGACCGGGTTCTGGCGGATGAACAGATCGTCGGTGCGGTGTACGAGGCGCTGGCGAGACGACATCCCAAGAGTCGTGGTCGTGGTCGGCTGGGCGCGCCGGCCGAGGTGGTGTTGCGATTGTTGATCCTCAAGCACGTTCGCAACTGGAGCTATCACGTACTGGAACGCGAAGTGCGCGCCAACCTGGTTTACCGCGACTTCACCCGGGTGGGCGGCGGCAAGACGCCGGACGCCAAGACGATGGGGCGCTGGGGCCTGGCTGTGGATCCGGAAACAATCAGGCAGATCCACGACCGGATCGTGCAAATCGCGCAGCAACAAGGGGTGACGCAGGGACGCAGAAAGCGCGTGGATACGTGGTGGAGACCAACATCCATTACCCGACCGACAGCACGTTGCTGGGCGACGGGGTAAGGGTGTTGATCCGCATCATGAAGAAGGTCACCAAGATCGTCGGCACGGCCGGAACCAAACTGCGCGACCGAACGCGAAGCGTAAAACTGCGCCTGCTCGATATCTCGCGAACCGCACGTGCCAAAGGACCGCTCAATCACGAGAAGCTCAAGCAAGGCTACCGGCGGCTGTTGAACTCGACGAGCCGTGTGGTGGGGCAAGCGAAGCACTTCTCCCATGAGATCGCCACCGGCGTGAAACGGGCCAGGGGCATCTTGAACCGGCTGGAGCTGCAAGGCTTGCGGCAGGAGCTGGAAACGATGATGTCGCTCGTACGGCAGGTGATGCAGCAGACCCGGGAACGCATCTTCCGCGGCAACACGCGGGCGGAGGACAAGCTCTTCAGCGTGTTCGAGCCCTCGACGGAGATCATTCGCAAGGGCAAGGCCGGCAAGCCCAACGAGTTCGGCAAGGTGGTCAAGCTGCAGGAAGCCGAAAACCAGATCGTGATCGACTACGAAGTCTACGACCGGCGGCCGAGTGATTCGGACCTGTTGATCCCGGCCATCGAAATCCACCAAGCCAAGCTCGGTCGCACGCCACGTCTGGTCGCAGCAGACGCCGGGTTCTATTCCGCCAGGAATGAAGCCGCGGCGAAGGCGAGCGGCGTCAAACGCGTCTGCATCCCCAATCGCTCCATCAAAAGCGTCGCGCGCAAGCGCGAGCAGAAGAAGCGTTGGTTCCGCAACGGCCAGAAATGGCGGACCGGATGCGAGGGGCGCATCAGCGTGGCCAAACGGCGGCACGGGCTCGATCGCTGCCGCTACAAAGGCCGCACTGGAATGAAGCGGTCGGTCGGGCTCGGCGTTGTCGCCGATAACCTCATGAGCATCGGTCGCGTGATGGAAGAGCAGTCACTCCAAAGGTAGTCCACTTCCAGCGCCAATCTTGGCCTCTCATCGCCCCGCGGGGCTTCTCGTTGTCTGCGTGGTTGACCCTGCCCTTCAGAGCCGCGATTTTTGCGCCGGAAAGTAGCTAGCCGACCTCATGCGCGAGCAGCAGGGTTTTCGATTATCCTGCGGTTCGCACCGCCGTATTTTGAACAAAAGTAGACGAGTGACCGACGCTCCCCGGCGTACACCTGCCTTACTTCATGCCGGAACCTACATGTGGTGATCAGTACGGTTCCTAAAGGTGGGCGAAACATTTGGAGTTTACGGTCGGTTGGATATACGACGAACTCACCGCCCTCGAAATCTGTCGCTAGCTGAACAATCACAGAATACTCGAAGTCGGGATCGCTCTCTGCATCCAAATGGATGCCAATGAAGGACCCAGGCGGCATGCGATGCATTTGGCATCGGCGAATGACGTATTCTGATGACGCTCCGAAGATCTTCCTGAGCGCGGAGACCCGCTCTGTCCTTTCAAGTAGTTCGATGATCTGCGCTGAAGCTGTACCATTCACGTTGCTAGGATTACGGCCGGCGTGATCCAGCCGCACTCGTCTTACAAAAACATTGTGAGAATCGCCGGCATCTCCCTTCCGAACCCCTTCTTCGGGAATATCGGACTGCAACTGATCGATCCTCGTCAACTCATCTTTGGTGAACAGCGTCTCGGGGGCAATCAGGACCGTACCTTTATCTGCCAGCTCTGAGCGGTACTTCGCGAGGGCATCTTCTGAAAGCAGACCAAGTTTATCACTCATTGTTCGCGCCTTTCGGATTCACTCAAATTCGACTCTTCTAATCCGCCTGCAACGAGCGGATCGCCAGATCCCAATTCTCGCCGTCGAAATCATCTATTCTTATGCTTTCGATCGTCGTTTTATCTAGGCATCGAACATTTACGCTGAATCCTGAAGGATTCGATCGCGGCCGATAAAATGGCTTTACGCCGCAAACCCGACAAAACGTATGCCGAGCGATGTTCTTATTGAACTGATATGTAGTGAGGAGTTCTTCGCCGCACTCAATCCTGAGCTTGTCGTCAGCAACGAGCATGTGCAAAACTCCGGACATTTGGCAGATTGAGCAATTGCACTTCACTGCAGAAATCTCTGCTGGCGCTCGTACGTAGAACTTGACAGCCCCACAGTGACAGCGGCCACTGTGTTCAACCTCCGGCCGACCATCTCCGTCACGCGAATCAATTCCGACTAGATTGCGGCACCACTCTAAGCTGAGACCATACGCGTGGTCGAATTCATCCAAGAAACGGCTACTGCAGTCGGCAGGGACCAGCTCGCTAATGAGCCTGATTGTCATCTCTCCGTGATATTTCTCCGCCGGATCCTCGCCGCCGACATGGACCTGGAAATACTCAAGATCATCAGTCCGAGCATCAAAGGTTCTGACTAAAGTGGTCCAAAGCGCCTGGATCATTTCCGCAGCATGTAGCTCAAAGGCAACCATGTAGGCGCAGCGCACTATGGGGTCTCTCGACGACAAGCCATGATATAGCGCACGCAGGTACCGGCTCGTTGTGGTACTGTAGTTAGGCTGTATTGCTCGGCCAAGTAGGCGCGACGCATCTGTTCTAAAGAGCTTTGAGTGGAAGTTTTCTGTTTCCAGAATACTGGGTAGCGCAGCGTTGCCGCCTTGGAGAACCCGACTGTGACCTCCCGTTTCATCCCAGCAGATAAAATTTGCGACCACACTGGTCAACTCAACGTCCCTCGGGAGGTCTCGATTGCGACGTATTGCGTCGAATATGAGATCCTTTTGCGATCCCGCCTGCAGGTGCGGGAACGCTTGTGACATCGCTAAGTATTCAGGTAGTAGACTGGCAACCTGATCTTTGGACATCTCCGCAGCGAACGGATGGGGGACAAGCAGAGCCCGGGCTCGCCGAGCCAAGTGCTCGCCAACTGGTATCTCTGAAGGTTGATGCAGTTTAGAGGAAGAAGCTTGGGATAACGTCATTCGAACCCGGGTATGCAGAGAGAGAGAGAGAGAGAGAGAGAGAGAGAGAGAGAGAGAGAGATTTTCTTGGCCTAGACCTAGGACCGCCAACCGATACCAATTCCCCCGGATCGAGAGACGAGTTCATTTTCCTGCAAAGAGGCATCACTTCGTCTTGAAGGCTCTCGATCTGGTCGATCCATCTAGTATCCTCCGGCTTCGGGTAGACCTTGGTGCGATAGTGCTTTGCTCAACTTATTTGTTCACGGATGTGTGGATTTTCTTGCTCCAAATGATTCCGTCGTCTCGCAGGCGTGCTCATTGGTTTCTCGATTGTGAGCTGTAGTTCCTACCGGGGTCGGTTCGCTTGCGCGAGATCAAAGCCAATTCCACGATGATTTCGTAGTGTGGGTTGGAGCGAGTGCCTGGGCCCGCACCTGCGCTATTGTGGTTGCGAGGTCAAGCACACGGGCTTTCGCTTTTTGCGCCTGACCAGCACTCAATACCAAAGGGAAGATATGCGCGCCTTCACTTTCGCCTGCCCGATCACCAACATGACGGTTCAGAAGTGGCTCGATGCTGATGCCGAGGCGACGGAACGAGAATTTCAAGGCCTTGTCTGCCCTGCTTGTTCGCAGTTGCACTTCATAAGTCGCAAGACTGGAAAACTGCTGGGGCAGAAAGAAAAATGACATCGCCTCACAATTCTGAAGCGTTGACTTGTGTCCTTTTCCGGCTCTAGCGGTCACTTCCTTCTCCGCCCAGGAGCCTCGACGGGGCGCTAATGTAGGAGAGAGCGTCAGCCAGCTGTTACAAGCCCGCCGCTCCTGCGTGTAGCGCAGCCCCTGCAAGCGCTGAGCGGCCCACCCGATAGCCTTGTATATCTGAGCCAGCTTCAGGTGCTCTCGTCGGGCATTGCTGTCAGGCGCGATCTGAGCGAGTGATCGGCATTTGTCCAATGCGGCGGTGGTACGACACGCGGGGGCTTGCTTGCACACCGGCCCTTCCCGTGCAAAAAGCCGCGCTTGCCTGCGATCACCCCGGAGCAAGGCAGGGATTTCCATTTCAGCCTCCTGCCAGCGCCAACAGCCGTGCGAGGTAGGTCGGTGGGGTCACCTTCATTTCTCTCTCCATGTTGTCGTTCGGTCCGTGTCCGGTTGGAGACGCCAAGTCGGAAACCTGACAAAGTGGCACTCTCATTCCAGCGCCCCGTCGTCCGGACGCAGGTCCTTTTGCTCACGTCAAGCAAGGCTCGCACCAATTCTCGCGACCGGCACCCCGATTGCTGTGATGACATGCAAGGAAGCCGCAGCTGTTGCGCGGATCGGACATAGTCTGCGCACCGGAGCCTGAGCCATGGCAGTCAAAGTTGGACTAATAATCTCGCTGCTATCTGTAGTTGTGTTCAACAGAAAGTTTGGCCTGGCGAATTCGCAGGCGTCACGACCCCCGATCCTATTGACTCGTTGCAACTCCGCTTTCCCTGTTTTGGCGTAGGAACGACATGTCTCGCCATGAGCTGCAGTGATCAGCAGACGCGTTCGTACCGGATCGGCATCTATTGGCACATGGCCTCGAGACGGCCGCTGGAGCACGGCAGCGTCGGCGGCCAACGACAGCATCATTGGATCGCGTGCCGCGAGCCGCATCACACCAGGTGATGCTCCGATACTGTGCGCTTAGGTAGGTGGCCATAGGGCACATTTATCCTCAAGGAACGATCTGAATTCGGCGCGTGAGCGGACCGTAGTCAGTTGAGGCTGGCCTTGTCGTATTCAGCCGCGTCCGGTTGGAGACGATGATGAGCGGAACCCGACAGTAGAATGCAACTCTTCCTCCAGCGCGCCGCGAAGCACCTGGTTATGCCCTTTTTCAAGCAAGGCTCGCACAATGTCTTTTGCGGCACGCCGATTGCTGGGAGACGGGCAGGATCGATTACGTCCATCGCAGTCTCGGAGGCACCGAGCCCGGAGTTCAGATGAAACTTGCTCGATTGATTCGAATCGATGCCATAGACGCCGCACGCTTGAGTGATCGTCCGCCAATTCAGGCTTCGCCCGTCCGTCGCTGGGTGCCCGCGTGGCGTTTGCCCAGGAGCGGCTTTGGTTCTTGTCGGAGGGCGGCAGAGACGCCGCGACATCAAGATGGGTTTGCGCTGACGGAGCTCGACAAGGTTGCGCTGCAGTCGACCTGGGATGGCCACCCTCGTCGAGTTGATTTGCTCAATACTCTTGGCACGTACAGGAGCAGCTGAAATGCGAGCGCTACATGTTGATCATCGTGCGGACCTTTCTCGCGCGTTGCAACGAGCGCTCCTGGATTGCGCTTTTGGCGTTCACGCCCTGCAAGCGCCCACTTCCTTGTGAACTCCCAAATCCCGAGACCACGCTCATGCGCAAGGTTCGCGCCAATATACCGTATAAGTAAGGAAAAGAGAGGTGTCCTCATGTCCAAAAACAATGCGGGCCAATTCAATGAACTTGCCACTCTATATGAAGACACCGTTCACTGGCCCTTTCGAAAAGAGATCGAAATTCCAAGCGTATTACTGGCTATTGGTGATGTTGAGGGTCTCTCAGTCCTCGACTTCGGGTGCGGCACGGGGATGTATTCCCGCTGGCTAAAGCAACGCGGCGCGGGCCGGGTTGTAGGGTACGATCCGACGAAAGGCATGCTCAACTACGCGCGGCGTCGGGCGGAGAAGGAGTTTCCGGGCATCTCCTTCGTCACTCGTCTCAGCCCCGATTTGATAGGTCAATTCGACCTGGTTCTTGCCGTGCATGTGCTGCAATACGCTAGCAGCGGACCTGAGCTGCAAGATATGTGCGCCAACATGGTCGGTCTGTTACGTCCTGGCTGGCGCTTGCTGACACTGGCGATTCACCCATCTTACGATCCACGTCGGAACTATTACGAACGCTATGGCCTCAGGCTCAGCGCCGATGATCTTCAGAAACCATATGTCGATGGTGGAGGTGTAAGGATACGACTCTGCAAAAACGGAAAGCAGGGCAGCGTCTTCGCATCGTATTGGTCCGCTGCTTCTTTGGAGCGGGCGTTAGGGCAAGCCGGCCTCCGATCGTTGGAACTGGATGCCCCAGAATGCGCCGCTTTCGTCGGCGTAGGAAAGGAATTCACTGATCGTGATGTGCCTGGCGCCCGCGATCGGGCTGCTCGCGGTATTCCTCACCTATCCGCTGGGCCTCGGCGTCTGGCTCGCCTTCACCGACACCACGATCGGCCAGCGCGGTATCTATATCGGCTTGGAGAATTTCCAGTATCTGTGGACCGATCCCCTGTGGTGGGGCGCGGTGTTCTACAGCGTGTTCTACACCGCGATCGCGACTTTCGGGAAATTCGCGCTCGGCTTCTGGCTGGCGCTGCTGCTCAACAACCACTTCCCGCTCAAGAGCCTGCTCCGCGCCATCGTGCTGTTGCCGTGGATCGTGCCGACGGTGCTGTCGGCGCTGGCTTTCTGGTGGATCTACGATCCGCAGTTCTCGATCATTTCCTATCTGCTGGTCGACGTGCTGCATATCCGCTCCACCAACATCGATTTCCTCGGCAATCCCTGGAACGCGCGGTTCTCGCTGATCGCGGCCAACATCTGGCGCGGCATCCCGTTCGTGGCGATCTCACTGCTGGCGGGCCTGCAGACCATTTCGCCCTCGCTCTATGAGGCGGCGATGCTGGACGGCGCCAGCGCCTGGCAGCGCTTCCGCTACATCACCTTCCCGATGATGATGCCGATCCTCGCCATCGTGATGACGTTCTCGATCATCTTCACCTTCACCGACTTCCAGCTCGTCTACGCCATCACGCGCGGCGGGCCGGTCAACTCCACGCATCTGCTCGCGACGCTCGCCTTTCAGCGCGGCATCGCCGGCGGCGAGCTCGGCGAGGGCGCAGCGATCGCGGTGTCGATGATCCCGTTCCTCGTGTTCGCGACATTGTTCAGCTACTTCGGCCTCGCGCGCCGCAAATGGCAGCAGGGAGAAGCCAATGACTGACGCCCAAAACGTTCAAGTATTGGCCCAATCCACCAACGTCGCCAGCGCCACACCCGACACGATGGCGTGGGATTCCCGCGCGCGGCGGGTGATGATGATCTATTTGCCGCTGTCGTGTTTCGTGCTGATCCTGCTGTTCCCGTTCTATTGGATGGCGATCACCTCGTTCAAACCGAACGCGGAGCTATTGAACTACAAGGAGCACAATCCGTTCTGGATCTCCTCGCCGACGCTCGCCCATATCAAGCATCTGCTGTTCAATACCGCCTATCCGACCTGGCTGAAGACCACGATGTTCGTGGCGATCGGTTCAACTTTCCTGTCGCTGTTTGCCTCGACGCTCGCGGCTTACGCGATCGAGCGCCTGCGCTTCCGCGGCAGCCCCTATGTGGGCCTCGGTATCTACCTCGCTTATCTGGTGCCGCCCTCGATCCTGTTCATTCCGCTGGCCACCGTGATCGTGCAGTTCGGCCTGTTCGACTCGCCGATGGCGCTGATCCTGGTGTATCCGACCTTCCTGGTGCCATTCTGCACCTGGCTCCTGATCGGCTATTTCAAGTCGATCCCGTATGAGCTCGAGGAATGCGCGCTGTTCGACGGCGCCACACGGCTGCAGATCCTGCGGCGGATCACGCTGCCGCTTGCGGTGCCCGGCCTGATCTCGGCCGGCATCTTCTCCTTCACGCTGTCATGGAACGAGTTCATCTACGCGCTCGCCTTCATCCAGAGCGGCGCCAACAAGACGGTGCCGGTCGCGATCCTGACCGAGCTCGTCACCGGCGACGTCTACCAGTGGGGCGCGCTGATGGCGGGCTCGCTGCTCGGCTCGCTGCCGGTCGCGCTGTTTTACTCGCTGTTCGTCGATTACTACGTGTCGTCGCTGACGGGCGCGGTGAAGGAATAAGGCTCTAGCGGATATAGAACGCCACCGGCGCGCTGAACGGCATCGAGGATTGCTTCACGTCCGCGGGGAATGCGGGAAACGGCTGGGCGCGGCACACCATCGCCAGCGTCTCGGCATCCAGCGCCGAATGGCCCGACGAGCCGCCGAGGCCGACGGAAAGCACCCCACCGCTTCGGCTGAGCGTGAAGCTGATCCGCGCGGTGCCCTGCTGGCCCGCGGTCTTGGCGGCGGGCGGGTATTGCTTGAAGCGCTGCAGATGGGCGGCGACCATCTGCCGGTAGGAGGCAAGCGCCGCTGCGGACGCGCCGGCGTTGGCGGCGGACGCCGCCGGCGCCTGGCGCTCGGCCTTGGGCGAGGCCGTGGTGCGCGGCGCAGGCGGCGCATCGGTTGGCTTCTTCGCATCCGGGCGAACCACTTTCGGTTTTACTGGCGACGGTTTTTTCTCAGGCTCGGCCTTGACCGGCTCCGGCTTCGGCAGGGTCGGCTCGGTCTTCTGCTCCGGCGGGGCTACGACTTCGGGCGTCTCCTGCGGCGGCGTCGGCGGGATCTGTTCCTGCACGGCTTCCGCAGCCGCGGGCTCCGGCGGCGAGGCATCGGCCTGCTGCATTACGGGGCCCGGCGCGAGATCCATTTGCGTCGGTTGCGGCGCGGAGGAAGCCGGCGCCATGTCGACCATGATCGCCGGCAGCGAGACGCCGGGCACCGGCCGCTGGGTGTACCAGTTCAACGCCAAACTAATCAGAGCCGCGTGCGCGGCAGCAATCGCAAACGCCGATGCTCCCCATCGCCGGACACCCGCTTGGTCGGAAACATCGTGGAGCGCGAACGCGTTCACGGCGCTAGCTCCGGCCGTCGAGGCCGACCAGCGCGATCTTGAGATAGCCGGCGTTGCGCAACAGGTTCATCACCTCCATCAGGTCGCCATAGCTGACGGCCTTGTCGGCGCGCAGATAGATGCGTTCGTTCTTGTCGCCCTTGGTGGCGGCGTCGATAGTGGCGGTCAGCGTATCGCGCGCGATGACATCCTCGCCGACCGCAACCGACAGATCCGGCTTCACGGTGACGAATACCGGCTTGTCCGGCCGCGGCGATGGCTCAACGGCACTGGCTGGAAGATTGACACCGAGATCGACGGTAGCGAGCGGGGCGGCGACCATGAAGATGATCAGGAGCACCAGCATCACGTCGATGAACGGCGTGACGTTGATCTCGTGGGCCTCGACAAGATCGTCGCTGCCGCCGCGCGTCCGTCCGCCGATTGCCTGACCGAGCTTCGCGCCCATCGCTCACACTCCGTCGTTACTCGGCGGCGCGCGCGAGGCGGAACGAGCCGCGGTCGCCTTCGCAGCTGATCAGGAGCAGCACCATCGCCGAGGCGTCGCCGAGCAGCGCGCGATGGGCCGCGATGGTGCGGGTGAGATGGTTGTAGATCACGACCGCCGGGATCGCCGCGACGAGACCGAGCGCCGTCGCGAGCAACGCCTCGGCGATACCGGGCGCGACGACCGCGAGATTGGTGGTGTGGGCCTCGGAAATGCCGATGAACGAATTCATGATGCCCCAGACCGTTCCGAACAGGCCGACGAACGGCGCGGTGGCGCCGATGGTCGCGAGCACGCCGGTGCCGCGCGCGATCTGCCGCGACATCGCCGCTTCGACCCGCTCCAGCCGCAGCGCCGCCCGCTCCTTGAGGCCGTCGTCAAAATGGCCGCCGGAGAGAGAGGCCTCGCGCGCGGCGGACTGGATGATCTGCGCCACTGCATCATTGCCGCCGCGGCTTTCCTGCTCGGCCTTGGCCAGCACGGTGTCGGTTTCCAGCATGCTCAGCCGCCGCCTGGCAGTCGCCGTCTTGCGGCGGACTTCAACGGTCTTGGCAAGCCAGATCGTCCACGTCACCAGCGAGGCGAAGGCTAAGCCCACCATGACCGCCTGCACCACGATGTCGGCATTCACGAACATGTTCCAGGGCGACAGGTTGCGCGGCAGCAGCGCAACGTCGGTAGCGGCCAGCGCCGTACCCGGCAAGGCGGCCATGGCGGCCGCGCCACTGCAACGGATCATAACGTCCAGCATTTTTCGCTGCATGATCGTCTCCCGGGCTGACATACGGATCGGCTACGCCGCGCAGGCGGGCGCGATCCTTTCGGCCAACGTGTGAAAGCGTTGCAACTGGTCGGCCCGCAGCGCGCGCGTCTCATCACGGCCGACGAACACCTTGAACATGATGCCGCCGTCGACATTGATGAAGGCGATGAAGGCCGACGATTTGCCCATGAAGGGCCGCTCGATAAAGGCAATCGCCGCGCAGCGCTCGTGCCGAAGATGGCCGTGCAGCCCCTTCGGGGGCTGCATCAGGTTGAAATAGCCGCGGCCGACCTCGCCCGCCGGCACGCCGCCGGTGAATTCGAAGATCGCATCGTCGGTATGCACGATCAGCGTCACCTCGCCCCATTGCGCGACATCGTTCATCGCTGCAGCGAATTCAGCGCCGGGACCGAAACGCACCATCGTGTCGGGCAGCGCCTCAAGCACGGCGCGCGGCGTGACCTTGCGCTCCCGCGCCACGTCCTCGATCACCGCGCCCGGATTATCCGCCATATGCGCCTTGAGTTCGGCAAGCTGCGCGCTCAACATCGCACCCTCCCCGTCACGCGGCGGCGCTGGATTTGCGCTCGCTCAGGATCACGTCGAATCCTTCAAATTTGGGATGGCCGAGATAGAGGCTTTCGCCGGTCTTGTTGTCGGCGCGGGCGTGCGCCCGGCGGAACTCGTCTGATTTGGTCCAGGCTTCGAAGGCGGCCTTGTCGACCCAGGCCGTATGCGAGGAATACAGCGTGTGGTCCTCGGCGACGGGGCCCTTGAGCAGGTGAAACTCGACGAAGCCGGCCATGCTGCTGAGATAGGATTCGCGCGTGCGCCAGACCGTCTCGAAGGCCGCTTCAGAGTCAATCTTCACCTGGAACCGGTTCATTGCGATAAACATTTCAAAATCTCCTTGCTGGGGTGCTGGGGTGTGCCTGGCGTACCGTTTGAGTGGGTTGGAAACATGGATGCACCGAAGCCGCGCTGGAGCATCAGCGCGGCCCGGTACGGTTAGAGGCGATGGTCTGGCGCTGCGTGCCGCCTCGCCCTCCGGACCGATCACGACCGGCGCGAGATCAGCCTTCCGCTTCTCGGCGAGCTTGCGGCCCGCGCCCATCAGCTTCCAGGAGATTGGATGCACCTGCCCGCGCTCCTGTTCGATGACTACCCAGACATGCTTGTCAGCGAATGCCCAGGCAGCGCCTTCTTGGCGGCGCGCCGTTGCGCAGGCAACGCGGGAGCTCTTATCACATCGCTCATCGCCAAGACCCTTCAGATCAGGCATCGCGGGCTAGCGCCGCAAGGTCGGTTTCAAGCTTGGGCTGGTGGTTGAAGATGGCGTCGATCAATGCTTGCGCCGGCTGCTCGGCGGCCTCTACCAGCACCGCCTTCTCAGCGCGCGCGGACGGCGCGAAGACACGCTTGACGACGGTCGGCGAGCCCTTGAGACCGCATTTGGAGATGTCCTCGACACCGGCCTCCTGCGCACTCCATTTCACGATCGGCGCCCGGGCGGCACGCAATGCATCGGCCATGGCGCCGCGGCGAATCTGATTGGTTGCCTCCAGCATGGTGATGAGACACGGCAGCCTGGTGCGAAGGACCTGGACGCCACCTTCGGAGCGCCGTTCCGTTTCAATTGTGCGTGCGGTGAGATCCAGGGCCCTGATCTTTGCGACGTAGGTAAGCTGCAGCACACCGAGCCGCTTCGCGACGCCGGGCCCAACCTGCGCGGTGTCGCCGTCGATGGTCTGCTTACCGGTGAAGATGAGGTCCGGCGGGCCATATTCCTTGCCGATTTTGCGGATGGCGGTCGCCAGCGCGTAAGTCGTTGCCAACGTATCGGCGCCCGCAAAGCAGCGGTCGGTGAGCAGTACGGCGCGATCGGCGCCAAAGGTCAGCGCTCTGCGTAATGAGTCCTCGGCTGATGACGGCCCCATTGTAAGGACGGTGATCTCGCCGCCGAACTTATCGCGCAGCTCCAACGCGGCCTCGAGCGCGAAGAGGTCGTATGGATTAATGATGGTCGGCACGCCCTGACGCATGATCGTGTTGGTCACGGGGTGCACGCGGATCTGCGCGGAGTCGGGAACCTGCTTGATGCAGACGACGTTGTGCATGTGCTTCTCCAGACGTTGCAACGGCTGGCGAAGAGAACAGCAAGTGTCGTACCATTGCGCGAATTTCAAAATCAGGCAGCAATACAATGGCCTTTGGGAAGCGTCATGTCACTGTAGCCTGACGTTCGCCGGCGGAATTGCGACATTCGTCCTGACTACGACAGCTCGGTTCGCGCGGCGTGATTTGTCGTTGATCTGGATCAAGGAGAGCGGCTCAAAACGGGATGCGCTTTGCTCGAGTCGATCCATACGGGATCCCGAGTCTCCGCAGCGGCCGCTGCGCTCACGAGAGAGCGTAAGCCCTGAGCCGACTTGCACTGTACGATGCTTCGCATCGCTAGGAGCAAGACCAGCGCCGCAATAAGCTTGCGGCGCCTGCGACCGCTTGGCACACGGCGGTCCCTTCGCGCGCAGGCCCGCATCGCGCAGCGGTCGCTGCATATGACGCCGGGCAAATTGAACGAGGTCGAACACCCGATGGTCTCGCTGACTATATCCGGCGTGAGCTAATGGTCGATGGCGACACGGCCAACGAATTCGCGATGACAGCGCCGCGTCCGCACGACCGTTGCGGGCATGGGACCGCCGGTGGTCGCGCGGGCTGATCTCGAGGATGACAAAATCGGGCCGACGCGGGGGTCGCATCCGATCGTGATCGGGTCCAAGTCCGCGCCAAACCAACCAAGCCTCTATGTCTGTTTCCAGCTATTCGCCCCAACAGCGATGGTCACGGCCCCGACATATCCCGACACTCCTTTCAGAAGCGCTTGATCTCGATGCCATATTTCCTCAGGGCGTAGCCAATCTGGCGCGGCGTAAGTCCAAGCAGGCGCGCCGCCTTCGCCTGCACCCAGCCGGATCTTTCCATGGCCGCGATGACACGCTCGTGATCTGTCATCTTCGCACCACCTACGAGGGCTGCGCCGACTGGCGCTAGCGGAGCCAGCTCGCTGCCGAAAGGCGGGACCGATGTAGCCTCGGCCGGCGATGTGGCCGGCTTGGCGGGCACTGGTACGATCGGCCCCTGCTGCAGGGGCGTCTCGTCCGATCCGCTCTTCCACAGCATCGCGGAAAGGCACTGGCCGTGGCAGCAGGCAAAGTCGTCTCTCACGATCGATGGTCCCGGTGCCAGAGTTGCGGTCCGCTGCACGCAATTCTCAAGCTCGCGGACATTTCCGGGAAAACCGCAGTTCATCAGTACTTCAATCGCACTCGTATCGAAGGTGAGCGTACGGCCGTTCTCGCTGTTGAAATTACTGAGAAACTTGGTGGCGAGGAGCGGGATATCACCGCGCCTTTCGCGCAACGGCGGCAGCAGCAAGGGAACCACGTTGATGCGATAATAGAGGTCGGCGCGGAACTCGTTCCTTGCCACCGCCTCTTCCAGGTTCTTATTCGTCGCGGCAATCACGCGAACATCGACCTTAATGGTCTGGTTGCCGCCGACGCGCTCGAATTCCTGCTCCTGCAGCACGCGCAGTAGCTTTGCCTGGAACGAGGCCGAGATCTCGCCGATCTCGTCCAGAAATAGCGTCCCCTTGTCGGCGAGCTCGAAGCGACCCTTGCGCGTACTGAACGCGCCGGTAAAGGCACCCTTCTCATGACCGAACAATTCGGATTCCAGTACCGTCTCAGTCAGCGCCGCGCAATTGAGTTTTATGAAGGGCCGCTTGGCGCGCGCCGACCGCTCGTGAATGGCCTTGGCGACCAGCTCCTTTCCGGTACCGGACTCGCCGCGCAACAGCATCGTGCTGTTTGATTTGGCTACGACCGCGATCTTCTCAAGCAGCTTGCGCAGCGCCGGGCTGTCGCCAATAATCCCCTCGACATGAACCTTCTTGCGCTCCCGCGCAGGCTGCTTGAGCTCGGACAATTCCTTTTGCAGCCGGTCCTTCTCCGCCATCAATCGCTCGCGGTCACACGCGAACAGGCGATGCAGCTTCACTGTCTGCCCCACTAGGTTGGCAATCATTGTGAGCAGCCGCACGTCATAATCGAGCTGGGCGCTCGACGCGTTGTCCAGGATGCGGTCGATCGTCAGCGTGCCCACGACATTCGCATCGATGCGAATGGGAACACCGATGAACGACACTCGCATGTCGTCGGAGGCCCCGAGCACCTCCTTGTCCGCAGCACTAAAGGCCGGATGCACTGCTACGTTTTCGGCGACGAGCGGCTTGTCCGACGCCACGATCTCGTCGATTGCCTTCTGCGGCAGGCGCATCCGGTAGCGCTCGTCGCTGCCTTCGCTCCAGCCGGCGCCCACGGTAATGTCCGGCACGCCATCATCGTGGAACAGAGAGACGATGCCGTGCCGCATCTGCACAAACGATTGCAGAAGATCGACGACGTTGGCCAGCGTGACTTCCAGCCGGCAGGGGGCGGTGAGTACTTTCGATATTTCGAAGATCCCGATAATCGCACTCTCGTACAACGGCACATCACAGACCGCGTCGTCCGTCTCGGAGTTTGAGTTAGGCCTTTCGCGTACGGAAGGGATATGCAGCATGACGACGTCTCCGTTGTTATGACCATCCTCCCTGTCCTCCTGTTCGGATTTGCGAATATTGTGTTGCATGTCATCCTCGATCTCGCCGCCATTTTAGGATGACGCAAAAGATAACTTCTTATTATGGCTCGATGGTACAACTTACAGCGCGTTGAGCGCGGCATGACGGTAAACTTACAGTGCTTTGACTAGCTTACTATTCTCTGCTCTTCCGCACTTGTCGCTTCCATTCCGTGGGAACACGAATTCCATTGATGTAGATCAAATCAGCTGCGATTTGTTTGTTGCCGGTGCAGTCTATCACAGGTGTTGGCCACCATTGATCGGCACCTCGGTGCCTGTGACATAACTTGCCGCATCCGAGCAAAGGAAGAAGATGACCTTCGCGACTTCTTCGGGTGTGCCAACTCGGCGCAGCGGAATATTTGGTACAAGGCGCGCTTCCGTGTTCGGCGACAAAATGTCTGTCTTGATCTCGCCGGGGGCGATCGCATTCACGCGAATGCCATGCGGTGCATAGTCGTGCGCCATCTCGCGCGTGAGACATGCGAGCGCAGCTTTTGATGTCGCATAGGCAGAGCTGGCAAACGGGTGCACCCGCGAGCCTGCGATTGAGGTCACGTTGACAATTGATCCGGTCGCTGCTTTCAGCTCGTCAAACAGGCCTTGCGCGAGCAGGATCGGCGCCACCAGATTGAGGTGGAATACCCTCATCCAGGTCTCGACTGACGTCGTCAACGCCGTCAGTCGTGCGCCATTCGGCATCTTCGGTGAAATGCCGGCATTGTTGATCAATGCGTGCAATGGCGCGCCCGCGAGGCGCTCCTTGACCTCGGCGATGGCGCGCCAGCATCCGATGATTGCTGAGGTCGACCTGGACATGGTTGTCGGCCCCTGACTCCCACGGGCAGCGCCCGCCATCGAACGGTCGGCGCGCGCAAGAAATGATGCGCCAGCCCGCTTCCGAAAACAGCTTTCCGGTGGCGTGACCAATGCCGCGCGACGCGCCGGTTAGCACCAACGTCTTCTGTTCTCCCTGCTGGATGCGGCCTCCATCGGTGTGAAACGGACAGCCCACGTCGGTCGCGGACGGTGGACCGGCGACCGCTTCGTCATTTCTCAGATCGAGACTCAAACGCGCCTCCCATTCCCTTGCCCTCGACCGTGAACGCGGTGCAGGATTTGGGCCAGTGCGATGCAGAGGAACGCTCGCACGTTTTTGCGGCCCAATGTCGCGTTCGCAACAGCTTGTCGGGTTCCACACATCATGCGCGTTTGCTTTCGGACAGTAGCAAACGCTGGTGCACAAGCCGCTTTTCGAGTCTCGCATAACGTGCGCGCCACCCCCATTTGGCTCCGCTCTTGCTCCATGGCCCTAATGCGCGCTGGTTTATCGAAAAATATTTTCAATGCGGTCGGGCAAGGTCCGTCAGCTAAATTGCTGCGCATATCAGAACCGCCGGCGAATTCGCTTAGTTCGCTCTCACACCCTTCGATGCGCTGGAATGAGGTATTGCTGTTGAGCAATCCGCCCCTCCTCTACCGGCCACGTCATTCCAATTCATCATTTCGTGATCGAACTGGGTCTCACGACAGGTGGTAGCAAGCTCTCCCCTGCAGGCGTTTCTCGGCGGCCTATCGCCATCGCAGTCTTCTTGAGCGTGGCGATGGCTCACGGTCGGCTAGCTCGGCTTGCTGCTGCGGCGGCGGAGCTGCCAGGCAGGCACAGTTTCTCATCTCGATCGCGCAATCGACCGCGGCGACGGCCGAAACAGCGATTGACAGCCTTCGCATGAACGGCCGCTTCACAGCTCGAGGCCGCGATCCGCGAGCACCTTGTGCATTACCGCGCTCTTGATCTCGCGGGCGATCTCGTTGCGGATCTCGGCTCCGAGCACCCGCTCGGCATCGGCATCGTCTGTCAAGCCATTCTCGGCGAGCCGTCTATTCAGGCGGCTGTCGAACTCCTCTCCCATCGCATCGATGAGCCGCTCCTGCATCACTGCATGGTCACCGGGGGCGATGCGTCTCACCACGCTCTCCCAAGGTTGCCAGCGCCTTGCCAGATAGTCCCCGAATCCCGTCGCCTCCTGGTCCCGCACCGATGTCGCGGCCATGGCAACGTCGTCTTCTGTCACGTGAGAGATGTTCAAGAAGCGCATGTCTGGGGCGACGTGCCGCAGCTCCAGGGGGTCGCGCAGCTGGGTCTGGTAGGCAAGATAGACCTCGATGTCGTCGATGTCGGCGTCCGGGTCGGCACGGCGGAGCGAGTTGACCGTCTCGCGCGCGATCCCGTCCAGCGCCTCCAAGCGGAACATCACACGGCCGTGTTGGAGCAATTCGTCGAGCCGCCCGTCATAGGCTCCGTCCTCGACATCAGCGTTCAGGCGTGCGGTCTGCATGCCGTTCCAGGCCAAAGTGATGCGATCCTCGCAGCTGTCGCTCGCTCCTAAAGCCTGCTCGAAATAGTGCTCGCGCAATCGCGGCCTGGCCGCCGCTTGCCGCAGATCCTCGGCCACCGCCTGCCGGAACGCCTCGTTGCCATAGTTCACCGTGCCACGGAGCCTGTCGAGGAAGCGTGCGTAGTCCTGGGCACCTGGCTCTTCGGCGAAGCGCTGCCAGGCGGCCACCGTGCCAGTATCGCCCTCGAGCCAGTGCGCGACAACCTCGTGCAGAGGCCGCGGCTCGACTTCCACCGCTTCCTCGGCCATAGACAAAAAGATCTGCGGGCCGGCATAGTCCCCGGCATGCATGGCTGTCGCCAGGTTGGTCAGTACCCCCTCGGGCAGCGGATTATTATCCAGATCAACGCTGGACTCACGGCCCAGCTGCGTCAGCAGGGTCTCTGGCACGCTGGTCAGCTGGTTGTTGCTGGCGCCGAGCCATAGGAGCTCGGCGGGGACCATCTCGGGCAGGCTCGTCAGCTGGTTGTGGGTAACGCTGAGCCATTCGAGCTCGGCCGGGAGGGGCTCGGGCAGATTGGTCAGCTGATTGTAGTCGACGTTCAGGCGCTGGAGCCCGGCTGGAAGGTCGGGCAGACTGGTCAGCTGATTGTTGTCGACGTTCAGGCGCCGGAGCCCGGGCGGCAGGTCTGCGGGCAGGCTGGTCAGCCCGTTGCTGCTGGCGTAGAGCCGCCGGAGCCCGGCTGGAAGGTCGGGCAAGCTGGTCAGCCGATTGTTGCTGGCGTACAGCCGCTGGAGATCGGCTGGAAGGTCGGGCAGGCTGGTCAGCTGATTGTTGTCGACGTTCAGGCGCCGGAGCTCGGGCGGGAGGGGAGCGGACAAGGCGGTCAGGGACAGGGACGACAGATCCAGCGGCTCATCGACATCGCCTGCATCCCGCCAAGCCCTCGTTCGACTTACTGCCTCTTGCCGATCCTCGTCTTCGCCCTGCCCCTCTTCGGCAGCCCGGCCCACCAGGACCTGGTCCTGCGACGAGGCGGGGTCGGCGGCGGACGCCTCCGCCTCCCACAAGGCTTCGACCCACTGCGCCGCGGCCGGGGACCCTGGTTCGGAGGTTTCGGATTCGGAAGTCTCGGAAGGAGTGCCAGCGCCAAGCTGGGCCCGTTCTGCATTCATCGATGCCATCTCTTCGGTAGCCAAGTGAAGGAAATGCGCGGGAGCGGTGCTTCTCGAAGTCGGTAGCTCTCACCATGGATGGTGATCACCGACCGACGAAGCAGGCGATCACGGAGCGCGGTTAACACGCTGCGCCATTCGCCCACAGGGCAGTTGCAGCAAGACTAGTACGTCCGGACGGAATCTACGGTTAACGAAAGGGTTTAGGGTCGTTTCGTTAAAGCAATACATCCCCTTCTCCTCTGCAGCAGATCAAGCGGACCTCTCAGTCCAGATAGACAGTATCTCAATGCTATAAGACTTAGCTGTCCATAAACTGACGAGTCTCGGAAGACTCATAATGCGTCGATGGAAGCCCATCGACGTCTCTCGAAGCTGCAGCGTCAGTGGGGTCCACTGAAGAAAAACTGGCGACGGTCTGGCGTTCGGGACGCCTTTCGCGTAAAATCCTCGCACGCTCGTCGTCTTGGCTACAGCCTGCTCCGCAGACAGCTCGTCTTCAGTGGCGCCAATTTCCAGCTCTTCGAAGATCAGCGCGCCAACTGGGTCGATCAGCCGCGATGATCGCTCCGATCGATGGCCGTAGATCTGGCGCTGGAGCTTGGCGATCCTAAGCTTCTGCTGGGCGATCAGAGCTTCGTCTTCCGAGGCTTTTGCACGGGCAAACGCGAGCGGCGCCCAATACCTTCACCAGCATTCGAATATGACCTCAAAGCTAGACTTAAAGTTCACATCCTCAGAAAGACGACCGAACTTCACAAAGCGGCCGCCACCGAAGGGATACATCGAGCGCGACGAGCAGATCTAGAAGATCGAGGCCCTGAACGCATGATCCGGACTTATCCAGCGTTGATGCATTCCATAAACAATCGATTTTACCAAGTGGAAGAAACGGATAGCAAGAAGTCAACTGGAGGAATTGAATTCAGGCATCCAAAAGGGAATGTCAGATATTTTGTGTAAGAGGCCTCTGTGAAGGGTAAATTTCAGTCGTTTCTTGCATCAGCCGGACATTGTCATCGATCCCATGGTGGCTAACAGTGGTCGGGCAGCAAGCTCTGTCAAGGCCGCAGCCGCCGCAGGCGGGGGCCGCAGGCCCGCCTTTACAGAGCTTGCTGATCGGCCAAACTCGGGCCGCCGGATAAGACGGCTGATCGACATTTTGGTCATCGCGTTGATCCCGGAAAGCGCGAGCCGAACTGAATGGCGAACTGGCCCATGGCGGCAGTCCACTCGACGCCTCGCCGCTACCTCAATCCGGCGTTCTTGATGGCGAGATAAAGCAGCTTCAACGCCGCGTCGTCGTTTGGAAAGCTGCCGCGGGTCTTGATGATCTTGCGCAAGCTGCGGTGCAGCGCCTCGACCGCGTTGGTGGTGTAGATCATCTTGCGGACGCCAGGAGCAAACGCGAAGAACGGCACGACCTGTTCCCAGGCGCGGCGCCAGGCCTGGCCGATCGCCGGATAGCGCTTGCCCCATTCGTCCTCGAACTCCTCGAGCCGGACCAGCGCCATGTCGGCATTCTCGGCCCGGTAGATGGCCTTGATGGCAGGCAGGATCGCCTTGCGATCCTTCCAGGCGACAAACGCCAGGCTGTTGCGGA
The DNA here is from genome assembly GCF_003062295.1 of Bradyrhizobium algeriense. Taxonomy (GTDB): domain Bacteria; phylum Pseudomonadota; class Alphaproteobacteria; order Rhizobiales; family Xanthobacteraceae; genus Bradyrhizobium; species Bradyrhizobium algeriense. The sequence continues at coordinate 41,486 of NZ_PYCN01000025.1, forward strand.
TCAGGTGCACGATGCAGGTCTGCACCACCGTCTGCGGATAGACCGAGGCGATCGCCTCGGGAAAGCCCTTGAGCCCATCGACCACCGCAATCAGGATATCGTTGACGCCACGCGTCTTCAGGTCGTTGATGACCTTGAGCCAGAATTTGGCGCCTTCGGTCTGCTCGATCCACAGGCCCAGATGCCAACGATTTGCCTGCGGTCTGCTTTCTCCTCGGCCTTCCCCGGTCGGGGACGACGCTGCTGTCGCATTTGCTCCAGCAGCACCCAGACATTGTGGCGCCGCCTGAGCCCTGGTTGATGCTGGCACTTGAGGCATTTGGCACGGTGGATCACCGTCACCCAGCGGGGGCATCACTGATTCAGGACGCAACATCCGATTTTTCGGGCCGAATCGATCGTACTATCGTCAGTCGCGCTTTTGCTGATGCGGCTTACGGCCAATATTTGGCAGCAGCGGGCAAGCGTACTTTCGTAGACAAGACGCCGCGTTATTGGATGGTCCTCGATTTTTTGGATTCTCTCTATCCAGAAGCGCCACACATCCTTCTATTGCGTAATCCCTACGCTGTTGCCGCTTCACTGAAATCGACATGGGGCATCCCGCTCGTGCCAGAAAGCTGGCCGCCCGCCAGCCTATCTGATCTCTCCAATCTAATGCTCATTCTGCCTCCCGACATCGCATCTTCTCTCGCCGATCTCGTTCTGGGCCTACCTGCGCTCGCCGCGCACCGCAGTCGGCGGCAGACGCAAGTGGTGCGGTACGAACTTTTGGTGGCGGGCCCCGACGAGGAAATCCGGCGCGTGATCGCTGGCCTCGGCTACGATCCAACGGGCATTACATCGGCGACGATGGAGCAGCCGGAATATCTTCGGTCCAGTCGCTTCGGGGATCGAAAAATCCTCGAGAGAAAGGCAGTCGATGATCGCTCAGTCTACACTTGGCAAACCGAACTGAGCATTCAAGAGATGCAAGCAATAACGGATGCAATCGGCGCCGAGCTTTTGATTGAGCTCGGTTATGAGCAGGAACTTCGGTCGTTCAGCAAGCTGGGATCGTGGACAGAGGTCGGGCCGTAACCGAACAATATCGTCAGGTATTTCAAACCTGGTGGGATTTGCAACGCGCCCAGCGAGGACCTCGTGCGGCATCTGGCGGAAACGGTGCGCCAAACAGTATTGTCTGGCAAGCTGAAGAGAACTCCTCCTCGGCTTTCGACCCCTCCATGGTTCGGAACGGCAACACCTAGCCGAGCTCAACATGGAGGAAAATTTGCGCTTGGCGAATTCGATAGCGGCTAAGTTCGAACAGGCGCTCACGCTGTCCGAGGCCGATCGAGCCGCTGGATGCGGCCATCGAGACGTTGCGGGCGGCAAACGTATGGCTTTATCCGAGGGCAAGATCAGCGGGCGGAAGGCATTCAGCTACGAGCGGTTTGGAGCAGCGCGTTCCCCTTGCGGGCGATCCGCGAACTGATTGAGGCAGCGCTGAAGGACCTGTCGCGAGACTTCCGGAGGCTTTACGCCGGGAAGCCGCTGGTCGATCCCGCCCGAGCGGCTCTTTGCGGGCTCTGCTGCTGGAAGCGTTCTGTTCTACACGGTGCGATCTGAGCGGCAGTTGATCGAGCAGCTCGACAACAATCTTTTGTTCAGCTAATTTGTCGGACTGTCGATCGATGGTTCGGTATGGGATGCCACCGTGTTCTACATGATCGGCTGCTCGATCGCGATAGTGCGACGACGTTCTTTGTCGCAGTTTCTGAACGTTACGAAAAACGACATCCGACAGGACGAACGGCGATGCTGCGCAATGCGAAGCGCGCGCCGATATGATCGACGAGGGTGCGGGTTGCAAGTTTCATAAAGCCAGGAGATGTTCGGAGGATTCATCAATCAAGATCAAACGACTCGGATCGTTTAAATCGAACTCAATAACGCGTGGCGCGAAGAGGCGGGCATAGCGGGTGAAGGCGCTAGTCGGCGGAAAGCGAATCACAGTATCGCATCGCCCGAGGAGATACATCTCGATGAGGGCGGAGATCCCGCCGTCGACTCCCAGTGCTGCACCATGTAATGGCCCGGCCTGATCCGCCTGGAAGCGTTTTGGGATCGTGAAAAGATCGGGAAACACACCCGACAGCTTGTCAAGTACCTGCGCGCTGTCCGTACACAACAATACCCTCACAGGTCCTGGATGTGGTAACGCTTTGGCCGTATCAATGGCAGTGCATACCTGCCGCAAGGCGAGCTCCGCATCGGCCCAGTAGGGCGTGTGCCCCATTATATCTTCGCCGTTGCCGTGCCGAACATGAACCCCGATTATATTGCGCCCTTCAAAGTGCTCTTGATATAGGGCGTCAATCCGAGCTTGAATTTCGGGCCTTGGTTTGATGCTCCGGAATATTTGTCGTTCGGCATCCTGATCGCAACGCCACATCAAACAAGCATCACACACCACGGTGTTGGCTTCACTATCTTGTTCGGCTTGGAAAAGCTCACTCAGCTCATCACGTTCTCGGAAAATCTGTTCATCTGGGCGATAAACGCAGTCGATCGATGGCTTATTCCACCATGACGGGAAGAAAGGACCCGGGAATGAGAGCTGGTTGATCTCGTCATCGCAGATGACCCGTACGCCCGCGATGTCTTGAATTGGCTCGAAGAACACCGGAAAGGCGTTCGTGAAGGGTTGATTGAGATAACAGGAGCCACGCCAATCAATGGCTAGAGTCCGCCCCGTCCGCTGCGCATAGCGCCAGGCTGACGCCAGGGACCACAGGCAATCACCGAAACCAGTACGTCGTCGAGAAACAATGAACCGGCCGTTCATCGAGCCGCCAACAAACATTTGTGTTTCCTCGTTAAGGGAATACCGCCTGGATAAGGACGCTACGGAAACTCTACGTATGGCCTCGCCCGATGCTGTCGTCAGCGATCGTGATGTTAGCCAACTTGGCTGGTAGAATCATATGCCGCTACCATGGAGGAGCCGCGCGAAAATGTTGCCATCGACATGCTTGATTTCAGTCGTATCCGCCTTGTTGCAACAGCTCCTCGAAGCCCTTTCTGGCATGTACCATGTCGAATAGAATTTCTGCTGCTGGGGCGCTTGCCGTCCTGAGCTGCCGCTATGGCGCAGCGCCCAAGACTACAAGCATGAGCCCAGCTACCGGGTATGCCGCCTTCAGGGGCCCAGCTGCCCCCGCATTTGGAGACATGCACACGGCCATATTCGTGGTGCTGTTATGCTTTCTCCAGCATTTGATCGCAGTCTTGATGCGCGCGAGCAGCATGTGAAGGATGCAGCCGAAGGCGACGGAGCTCCCATAAGCCCCGCAGTTCCTTCACGACAGCTTCACGCCTAGCCCGATCGAAAGTAATTGTATCCAGGAGATCCCTGAGCACGGCTTCGCCCTCGATCTGCATCAGTAGATCGAACGCATCCTGTGAAATACGCACACTGTCACCGCTGGAGTGCGCCGTACGGATTTCGCACACCGTCTCCTGGCGATCTCGCGCTGTGTAAGCGCGAACCCGATAGAGGCGCGCATAAGGCGGCAATGAAACCGCAAGCGCAGTCCAATCCTCCAACGTTGCCGCCCTCTTCTTGACGAGGAACGGCCCGACCACAAGTCCATCCAGCTCTGTCGTCAGAAATGTGGTAATCGCGTCTGCAACCGAATCCACGATCGGCTCGGCATTGTTGTTAAAGGACGTATTGAGCAGAACTGGGATGCCAGTCCGCTTCTTGAACGAATTAATAACCTCCCAGTAGGCTGGATTTGTCTTGCGCGATACTGTTTGCAGTCGCGCAGTGCCGTCGACGTGCGTTATGGCGCCGAGCGCGCTTCGCTTGGAGTCGCGCACGCGAACTACAAAATTCATGAAGGGAAATTCGTGCGTACCGTCGGGGAGGTCGAAAAATTCGCTCGCATCCTCGTCCAGCACTGATGGCGCGAACGGTCGATAGCCTTCGCGCTTTTTGACCATCGCGTTGATCCGGTCCTTGTTTGCGGCAGGCCGAGGATCGGCAAGAATGCTGCGATTGCCAAGCGCACGTGGCCCGAACTCCGAACGACCCTGCACCCAGCCGATCACGGCGCCGTTAGCCATCCAGTCGGCTGCGCTACCTGCCACGTCGTCACTGCGTTCGACGTCAAGGTGTCCACCCCATGCATCCAGTTCCTGCTGCACGGCGCTCTCGCTCCCGAGATCAGGACCCCAATAGACCTCCTGCAGCCGCTCACGTGGCGCGGGCCGGCCCAGCTCGTTAGACATCATTAATGCAGCGCCTAATGCGCAGCCAGCGTCATGCGCCGCGGGTTGCACGAAGATGTGTTCGAAAAGCCCCGAATACAGCAGCTTACCGTTCATGGTGCAGTTGTGGGCTATCCCGCCAGCCAGGCACAACCGCTTCATACCGGTAGCCTCGCGATGATGCCGGAGAATGTGAAACACGATCCGCTCCAAGGCTTCCTGCAATGAAGCACTCACATCTCGATGCTGCTGCGTGAATGGCATTCCCTTTCTTCGGACCTGGATGCTCCGGCGCAGCGTCGGACCGATTCGGTCGAGGTAGACGCGGTAGCCACCGTTGTCTAACAGTTCGTAGAACTGCTCGAAGACCTCGCGATGGGGAGCCGGATCCCCGTAGGGGGCAAGCCCCATGACTTTGTATTCATCGAATAAGCCGTAGCCGAGATACCGGATCGTCTCGAGATAAAATAGCCCTAGGGAATTATTCTCCGGGAAGGTCGCGAGTTGGGTAACCTCGGTTCCAGACCCCACAGCTAAGAGGCCGGAGAGAAAATCACCACCGCCATCGATCGCGAGGATTAGACTTTGCTCGAAGCCAGACATCGCAAAGGCGCTTACGGCGTGCGCCTGATGGTGACTTACGAAAGAGACACGCGACGGATCGACCTCGGTACCAAACTCCTGCGCTAGTAAGCCACGCATCAACAGTTTGGCATCCAAAGGAATGGAGAGGTCCGGCTGAGACCCGAACAGGCCTTCGAGCATAGCATTGCAATAGGCCTCGGTCGCGTAGAACGCGATACGATCGATATCGCTGAGCTGGATCCCTGCGGCTGCAAGGCAGTATTGTATCGAACGGCTTGGGAATTTGTTGGAGTGCTTAATCCGATTGAGGCGCTCCTCTTCAACGGCCGCTATCACGCGTCCGTCCCGGACGAGCACCGCAGCGCCATCGTGCAGAAATGTGTTCGAAAGCTCACGTGTATCTTCATAGACTTTGTCTAGTCCACCGCTCACTCCTAGACAGAACATCTCATTCTCCATTTATCGTGACACGAAGCCCAATTGACTGCCGAATTCGCGGTACTGCATCGTGTCTCTCCATCGCTTCTGCGGAATGTCGGGTTAACGCATCAGGCGCCGGCGAAACAGCGCGATCGAGAGGAAGAACGGCAGCACCGCGTACATGCACAGTGCACCGATATGCAGGCCGATGCCGCCGGCCGGGAGCCCAAGCATCACTGGGCGGATGAGGTCGACCGAATGTGCCAGCGGCAATAAGCCTGCCACGCGCTGAAATGCGCTGGGCATCTGGCTCACCGGAAAGACTGCGCCGCACAGGAACACCATGGGTGTGACGACGAGCGTCTGGTAAAACACGAAATAATCGTAGCTGGGCGCAAGGGATACGACGACCATCGCTAGGCTCGCGAAGACGAAGCCAGTGATTGCGATTGCTGGTATCGAATAGAGGATGGATGCCCACGCAGCGTAGCCCAGGGTCGCGGCAACCACTGCAATTGCCGTTCCGGCCAGAACGGCTTTGGTGGCTGCCCAAGCCAATTCACCGAGAACGATGTCGCCGAGCGTGAGCTGTGTGCACAGGATTGCTTCCCAAGTGCGCTGAGCACGCATGCGGGCGAACGCCGCATACATTGTTTCGAAGGTGGCGGCGGTCATGGCGCTAGTCGCGACCATCCCACCAGCCAGAAACGCGATGTATGAAGTGCCATCAATGAGTCCCACAATTATTCCAAGGCCAAAGCCGAGGCCAAACAGATTAGTCATGGGATCGGCGAGATTCCCGAGAACCGATGCAAGCGCGACTTTCCTCCACGCCAGAAAGTTGCGACGCCATACAGCGACCCAGTTGTACGCGTTGGCGGGCATGACGGCAGCGTAACCTTCACGCATCGTTCATCTCTCCATTTCCCGCCCGGTCAGCCGCAAAAAGACATCCTCGAGATTCGCAGGACGCTGCAGAAGGCGTAGACCTGCGCGCCCGCGCAGCTGCACGAGTACCTGCTCTGGATCTGGCGCATAGCAAAAAAGCGTCTCGCCGCTCACTTCGATATGCCGCGCATACGGCCTGATCAGAGAAGATAGCTCGTGCGGATTGCCGCCATAGATCTCGATCACTTGGCAACCGATCTGCTCATCGATCAACGCGCGAGGCTCGCCTTCTGCGATCTTGCGTCCTGCCTCAAGCACGCACAGCCGATCGCACAACCGCTCGGCCTCTTCCATGAAGTGGGTGGTCAAGAGAATCGTCTTGCCGCGCGCCAGCAGCAATCGCAGGCGTTCCCAGATTAGGTGGCGCGCGTGCGGATCTAGACCGGTGGTCGGCTCGTCCATCACCAGCAGATGTGGGTCGTTGATCAGCGCACGCGCCAGCGTCAGCCGCCGCTTCATGCCGCCGGATAGTTCGGCGACGCGAGCATCCGCCTTGCTCTCCAGGCGAGCGAACTCGAGCAGTTCTGGCACAACTGCTTCGACCTCGCGTGCGCTCATGTTGAAGTAGCGCCCAAATACCAGCAGGTTCTCGCGGACGGTGAATTCCAGTTCGAGATTGTCGAACTGCGGCACCACGCCGATGCGCGCGCGTGCCAGGCGGGCACGCGCCGGTACGGGCTCGCCGAGCACGGTCATCTTGCCGGTGTCCGGCGCTACCATGCCGAGAACCATACGCGCAATCGTGCTTTTTCCCGCCCCGTTTGGTCCGAGGAGGCCAAAGCACTCTCCCGACGCGACAGCAAAGGACAGCCCATCGACGACGATTTTGTCGCCATACGACTTCCTTACGCAGGTAAGGTCGATTGCTACGGTGGACATATGTTCATCTTAGACTGAAAGAAGGCGTTCGGCCGGCGATCGCTCACTTAGGACCGTTTTGGTCCACAGCAGGCCATCGCACCATATGTGTTCAACGCGTCCCCACTGGCAGGCTGCTGCGGCATCCGGAAAAAACCCACGTCCATGGTGGTTGGCACTCGTATTGCAAAGCAGCGGAATGCCCGTGAGTTCTTCATATTCGACGAGGAGCTCCGCGATTTTGTGCGGAGAGGTTCTGGGAACGGTCTGCAATCGCGCAGATCCGTCGAGATGTATAATAGCGGGGACTTTGTTCCACCATTCTGCCCGTGTCTGGTGATCGAAAAGCATGTAAGGATCCGGCGTCCCGGGGCTGAAAATTTCCGGCGCACGATCCTCCAGGCAAATCGGCGCGACTGGCCGAAAGAGTTCGCGGAGCTTAATGTCGTTGAGATGATCCTTCATTGCCGGCGAAGTCGCGGCTGCCAGAATGCTTCTGCCACCCAATGCTCGTGGTCCAAGCTCCGCGCGACCGGCGAGGAAAATTACGGGCTTGTTGCTCGCGAGGATGGTCGCAAGTTCACGCATACTACATGGCACAGCGTTCCATTCGGACGACACATCGCTGCGTATCAGGGCCGGGCCACTGTAGACCGACCATTGCAGCGGCACGAAGCCCTTGTCCGCCGCCATGGCGGAGCAAGCGGCACCGATTGCCGAGCCGCTGTCATTCGGAAAGGGCGGCACCCACACATCATCGAACAGGCCGGTCGCACGTAGTGCACTGTTCCATTTGATATTGAGACCGCAGCCACCGGCTATGCACAAATTGCGTGGTCCCGGAGAACACGAATGCCGCTCCAAAGCAATGGCCATTTGGCGTATAAGGAGACGCTCGAGGAAACAATGAAACGATGCAAGTACATCTTCGGGCAGCTTGTCCTTCAATCGGAGCGCGCTCGCGTCGAAGAAGTCGTGCATAGCCTCAAGTGAGGCCTCCTCGCTATTGACCTCCGCACGGTGACGACGAGCATGCTCCATGTCGGCCGCAAAGCGCTCCTCGTAGAGCTCCTGAAACACCGCCACGATGTCTTCATTAACAGACCCGAGCGCGATATAGGCCATCAGCTTGCCGGCAACACCTAGATCCCAGCTGGTACGGCTCGCCTGCCTATAAGGTCCGAAGTGATGGCCCGCGACAGCGTAAGCATGGCCTATGATCGGAAACAGGCATTCGATGAACCGCGCGCCGCGGGGTTCTACGTAGTAGAGACGTGGAAAGATGCAGCCGTCCCATACCAGGCAGAAGGCGGGTTGTCCGGCTTTGGCAAAAGGGCTCGTGCAGTAGGCGGAGGCCACATGGCCTGTGACGTGCGGATAGCTTTTATAAGGAAAGACCCTGCCGTCGAGCATCAGGTTAAAGCCGTCGCGCGAAGTGAGAAGGCCGCGGACATTCCGTTCAACATACGGCGCCCCTTTGAGAGTGATAGGTGTCACCCCGCTGAGGACCTGGAATTGCGACTCGACCTCCCCGTCCCAGCCGTCGATGACGAACTGATCAACATCCTGCGGATCCAGACCATGCTCCGCCAAAGCGACAACAACTGCGTCAAGATTGTCGATGGTTTGATACCGCGGATTGTTGCCCCGTTTCTCCTGCTCGACGCAAAAGACCAGCCGTCCATCCTCCACAAGAGCGATCGCCCCGTCATGCGTCAGCTTGATGCCGCAGATGCGCATAGTATCTCCATCTCAAGGTCGGCAATTGGATTTAATCGAAACTCGAACCGGATTCCGAAAGTAGACGAGCAAGCAGTCTTCGTTAGCCGACTCACCCTGGCACTGTACGCACTCGACCTCGATCAACGTTTCATTGAGCATGGTAATGACCGCCTCGGCACCAGCAGGGTGCCCCCAACGAGTGCAGGCGGCATCACGCGCCGATCCAAAGACCAGATGCCCACCTGGCGCAAGCATCTGCACCAGATTGCGGATGGCCGCGCGGATCTCAGTTATGTCTTCGAGGTAATAGAGAACTTCCGCCACGACGATCAGATCGAACAGCTCTGGGGTCGAGAACTGTTGAATGTCGGAAGCTATCCACGTGATGTGCGACCACCTCTTCGTCCGTTGGCACGCTCGACCGATCGCTCGCGGCATAACATCGACCACTGTGAGCCGTTTGCAGTGGGGTGCCAGCTTTTCTGTGAATGCGCCGGCTGCGCACCCGACTTCGAGAGCATGTGTAATAACCCCTTGTGAAAGCGACAGCCGGAGCATTTGCGTGTGACGCTCCCGCTCGAACGGATTGCCGTCGAGCCGCCACGGATCGTCGGTCGCCAATTCGAGATCTAACGATTGATATTTCATTTTCCGGCTCACGATTTGTGCACCCACGTAACGTTCAAAGTCACTCGCCGCTGCAGATACTGTTCGACGTTACGAACCTCGAAGAACGGCGCGAATGATCCGTCGGGCGAATTGACCCAGCAATGACCGAACCTCCTTTAGCGTCGGCGGCTCTTGGTCCAACGATCGGGTTTGGGATGACGACCTGTCTTTCACTCTCGTTTGGTAATTTTGCAGACTCGCGTGACAGCCAATCGCTGTTGCTCAATGTACACAATGCATAGGCTTTCACGGGCAGTAAGAGAAAGATGTTGATGAGTGTGTGCAGAGAAAAGCCGAGAAATCGAAGTTCGCGAGCACGAAATGCTGCGACGCTGCAGCGAACCACGGTCATTGATGCGATAATCAGTCCTGTCCACCACGGTACTGTGGATGTGAGTGCGAGCTGCGCGAGCGCCGCTATCGATGACAGGGCGAGAAGTAGCGGGCCGAGATTCTGTCCGACTACATCTAGCGTGAGATAGCGATCGAGTTCGGGCAACAGGCGCAGCGCAAGGAAGGTGTCACGGAAAGTGCTCCGCGCCCAACGCAGTTGTTGGCGCAAATATGGCCCCAGCCTATCCGGAACCACTGTTGCCGCGACGGCGTCGGGAACGTACTCCGTTTGAAAACCTGCTTTCAACATGAGGATCGTGAGGTGGCGATCCTCACCGAAGTCGCTTGGCTTTCCCCGAAAAAACTGCGTCTCGTACTGATCTAGCAGCAAAAGGAGCGCGGAACGGCGGTACATGGCACATGGGCCGCAGCAGCACATAACGGCGCCGAAGCGGGCCTGTGCCGCGCGCTCCTCGTTGCAAGCCAACCAGTACTCCATGTCGATCAGCCGGGTTAACCAGGTGTCGTTTCGGTTGCTCGCCGTCAACTGACCCATGGCCGCCCCGATCGCTGGATCTTGCATCTTTCGTGCAAGTTTCGTGACTACATCGGCGGCGAGTATCGTGTCCGAATCGACGTTGAGCACCAAATCTCCAGCCGACCCGCGTATCGCGGCGATCTGCGCCTTCCGTTTTCCGACGTTCTTGCCCAGCAGAATAAAGCTGAACCTCGGGTCGTCAGCGTAGGCGTCGTGAACGGGTGCTACAGCGTCGAGATTTCCGGAACCGTCGTCAACTACATAGACCTGCAGTTTCCCGGCATAGTCTTGGCTTGCAATGGATCTCAGACACGCCGATAGCGTGCGCGGGTCCTCGTTGAAGCAGGGGACGATGACATCCACGCTCGGCAAAGCGCCGGAGACGGCCACGTCGTCCGAGGCCGATGATACGTTTGTCGGCAGAGCATAAAGCACCTGCGCGCTTCGATAGAAGGTCGAGAGCAGCGCATACAACGAGATAGCGACTGTGCTGGTCGTGGCAAGAAGATTCATTGGTGTGTCTATTTGTTCAGTGAGGTTGAGGAAGCGAGCGGATTGAGAACCCGCGGCCATGCAATGCTGGAATCAGGCGCGAAAGTGCCAAGACGGTCTGGTCGCGCACACGAGCATGAGTGGCCCGTCCCAACTCCTCGGGAGGACATCCATCGTGTAAGAGCACGATTGCACCCGGGCGGACAGAGGCCAGCACAGCGTCGACAATCGCGTTAACACCGGGACGAGACCAGTCTCGCGGATCTACCGACCAGTGCAGGGCGGCCAATCCAGCCCTCGCCGACGTAGTGAGCACCTCTTCGCTCCACATACCATAAGGTGCCCGCATATGCCGCAGAGCGGCCTGGGGGCAGGCCATTTTGATGACCCTGCTCGCGGTTAGTATTTCATACTGCACTTCCGTGAGTTTGCATCTGGACAGGTCCGGATGCGTCATCGTGTGGTTTGCGACCTCGTGCCCTTCTGCGATCATTCGTCGGATTAGTTTCGGCTGGTCCGCCGCGTACGCGCCGATGACGAAGAACGTTGCGGGCACTCGGTGTTCCGCGAGCACATCCAGGACATCCGGCGTGCAGAGTGGATCGGGACCGTCGTCAAACGTCAGATAGACGCCGCGACTTTCCGTGCGGTCAGCGTACTCGCTGCGCGCTTCGCATAAGCGGTCGAGGTATGTCACAGCTCTGGCCCGTTCCGATCAATCACCGTACCAGTCGGCCACTCGCTGATCGGCCGTCCAATCGGCAGAACCAGGACAAGCACGTCCTCAACGCGCGTGGGCGATAACTTCAGATACACATCCGGAAGGGTGGACCGCACGCTAACCCCAGAGATAATGGTCGCCAGTCCGCGGCGGGCCAGCAACCTTGTAAGGTGTTCCTTCAGCGCATGCCGAACCGTACCGAAACCGAATGGAACGCCAAGCTTCTGCAGTACTGGATACATCACGCGCATTGAGTGGGTGATTCCGAGTCCTTCAAGATCCGGACGTACCCCGTACAATCCTAGCTCGGCCACTAGTAGATCGACGTCTCCGACCTTGATGAAGCGGCGTAGCGCGCCGATATGAGCCGCTACGCCGCGTGCGTCGTAGCCGATTGCACGGAGCTCAGGTCTCGCGCCGGCCCAACTTCGATGGCCTTCGAATGGTTTGGCATTGAATGCCCCGGTGGGACCATAGGTCTTTCGGAAGAAGTCGGAGAGTTCGATATGGTCGGCGAGGCGCATTTCATTTTCCCAGGCCACTCTCCACCGCACCGGAGAGCGCATGGAGATATCTGCCGTAGAGCTTGATACGACAATATTCATGATTGTCTCCCATGCACCGTCTGGCATTTGACGATGGACTTGGTGCACGCGAGCAGTTCACTATCGATGAATGGCTCCACCGGGGAATGGGAAACGCTGGTCTGGCATAGCTCGAGCCCGGCCACTCCGGGCCACTGAACATCCGCTATCAAGCAGGACGTGCTGAGAGGACGGCTGGATTTCAACAACTCATCTGCGCACTGGAAAGGGTCGGGATTGTCGCCTGTCAAACAGAGTACGCCTGTCAGCGCTTCACGGACCGATGCATCGTTATCCACGACGGAGATTACGTCGAGCGCATGTGCCATTCGCACCAGATCTAACTCCTGCATTTTCCGCACGATTTGACTGCTATGGACACGGGATACATTTGGCCGGGTCGCAAAGGCATTTGGCGCCTGCAATCGGCAGCTCCTGATTGGTTGCGACGTTAGAGCGAAGTGGAGGGCTGGATCAATTCTACAGAGGTAAACGCCCAATATAGAAATGCTTCGAGAAGCTATACGAACGTTTACCGGTAGTGAGCGCCGACGCGACCTGCGGCACGCCTGTCGCGTCAAGACACTGCGATGCAGTTTGTACAACCCGTTGACAAATCTGGCTCCAATGGGCATGCGCTTCGATCGGCGCTCGGGGTGCAGCTGAGACTTTTTTCGCGGAGCCAGGGCAAAGACTGGTAAGCATTCCTGATATGCCTGAATTTTTTGTTTGTCCCGACCGACGGCTTTGCTATCCGCCATTCGGCATAATTGGTAAAATCGATTGTTTTTATTGAACTCATCCAAAGGATGGATAACTCCACGCTATGCGCTTCAAAGGCCTTGATCTAAATCTTCTCGTCGCGCTCGATGCTCTGATGACCGAGCGTAATCTCACCGCGGCGGCACGCAGCATCAACCTGAGCCAGCCGGCCATGAGTGCGGCCGTCGCCCGGCTACGCGCCTATTTCCGCGATGAACTATTTACGATGAGGGGCCGGGAGCTTGTCCCAACACCGCGAGCGGAACGGCTCGCCGCGCCGATTCGCGAGACTCTGGTGCACATTCAGCTCTCCATTATTTCCCACGACACGTTCAACCCAGCCAAATCGGATCGCCGCTTCAGGATTCTCCTTTCCGATTTCATGACAGTCATTTTTTTTCGAAAGATCGTCGACCGTGTCGCGCGGGAAGCTCCCGCCATCCGGTTCGAATTTCTGCCATTTGTCGATGAGCCCGAAGAGCTTCTGCGGCGCGGCGAGGTCGACTTTCTTGTCATGCCGGAATTGTTCATGTCGAGCGCGCATCCTAAAGCGACACTGTTCGAGGAGACACTCGTGTGCGTAGGCTGCCGCACGAACAAGCAGCTGTCACGGCAGCTCTCGTTCGACAAATACATATCAATGGGACATGTTGCAGCGAAGTTCGGGCAGGCGCTGAGGCCCAATATTGAGGAATGGTTCTTGCTTGAGCACGGTCTTAAGAGGCGCATCGAGGTCGTTGTGCAGGGCTTTACCATGATCCCGCCGATGCTATCGGAGACTGAGCGTATAGCGACGATGCCCTCAAGGTTGGCCCAGCATTTTGCAAAGACAATGCCGCTGCTGATCGTCGAAACTCCACTTCCACTTCCCGCATTCACCGAGGCCATCCAATGGCCCGCCCTCCACAATACTGATCCGGCAAGCATTTGGATGCGGCGGATAATATTGCAGGAGGCATCCCGCATGGCTTCTCCGCGCGAGACCCCCAGAAATCGCAGGCGCTGCTAGGTTTTTACTCAAGGCGTCTTAACACCTGCTCTCGACATCAATCCAGATGCTTCAGGATGTGGTCGCTCGGGCCGATGTCGTTGTGCCGCAATGTCTCAGAGGCCCGCACTGCAAGAGGCACGTACGCCATATTCTACATGCAGAAGAACCCCTGCAACTCGATGTCAGCCGCAGCACGCCCGAATGGCGCACTTGATTTGCCGCTTGATCAAGTAGCGATTTGATCTTGCTTCTCGCGCCCGCCACCTGGCAGGCCCGCCGCAAGATGTTCTTGGAACTAGGCAGAGAGCGCAGCGGAATGGCTTTCCGCGATTGCGGCGGGTTGCATTTGGCACCGGTGTCGGCGACGCGGCTCAGATAATGCGAGAGATGCATTTTGTCGGATGAAATGAGTTCAGCTACACAAATGAAATTGCTTGAATCGCACACCGCGTCAGGTTGTAGGCTTACAAACGACGACCAACGCTAAGCCACGCGGGGGCGTCGATAGCGCATCTGCGGCGCTATTGGCGTAATGGTGCGCAACTGCGCCCTACTCTCAACGGTTCATAGTGATCGATGTGGTGCTGCGAGCGATTGCTGAGCGCACCAAAGGCCCTACTTCAAGACCGCGGGCGACTTCCACGCCCGCTCGCATGCTCCGTTGCGCAACCAACATGCTTGCGACCGAGTACGAGAGCCTTCTGTGCGATCGCGCGGTATCCCAAAACGAGCCTAGCTCGGGCGGGGGCGACTGGGACCTTCATAGAAGTAACCGTTGTTGCTCAATGTTTACAACGCAAAGGCTTTCAACGGGAGAAGATATGCCTTTTAAGGGCCTTGATCTAAATCTTCTTGTTGCGCTCGATGCTCTGATGACCGAGCGTAACCTCACCGCGGCGGCACGCAGCATCAAGCTGAGCCAGCCAGCCATGAGCGCCGCCGTCGCACGGCTACGCGCCTATTTCCGCGACGAACTATTTACGATGAGAGGCCGGGAACTTGTCCCAACACCGCGTGCCGAAGGGCTCGCCGCCCCTATTCGCAAGGCTCTGCTGCACATCCAGCTCTCCATTATATCCCAGGATGTGTTCAACCCTGCCAAATCGGATCGCCGCTTCCGGATCCTCCTGTCCGATTTCATGACAATCGTATTTTTTCGAAAGGTCGTGGACCGTGTCGCACGGGAAGCTCCCGCCGTCAGTTTCGAATTGCTGCCACTCGCCGATGCGACCGATGAGCTTCTCCGGCGCGGTGAAGTCGATTTTCTTATCTTGCCGGAATTGTTCATGTCGAGTGCACACCCTAAGGCGACATTGTTCGAGGAGAGCCTTGTGTGCGTCGGATGCCGCACGAACAAGCAGCTACCCGCGCAGCTTACATTCGAGGGATACATGTCCATGGGACACGTTGCGGTCAAGTTCGGGCTTACGCGAAAGCCCTCCATTGAGGAATGGTTCTTACTCAAGCACGGTCTCAAGAGACGCATCGAGGTCGTCGTGCAGAGCTTTAACATGATCCCGCCGGTACTATTGGACACTAGCCGCATAGGTATGATGCCCTCAAGGCTGGTTAAGCATTTCGAAAACACGATGCCCCTGCAGATCGTCGAACTTACGCGGTCACTTCCCGCGTTTACCGAGGCCGTCCAATGGCCCGCTTTTCACAATAGTGATCCGGCAAGCATCTGGATGCGGCAGATATTGTTGGAAGAGGCGTCCCGCATGAGTCCTCCGCCTGAGACCACGAAAGATCCAGGCGCCCCTAAATTCACTTAAAGCGTCTTCTCACCTCCTCTTCGCATCAATCCGGTTACCCCCAATCCTTCGTGAGAACCGACCCTCATTCATCGTAAGCGCGGATTCGCAA
This sequence comes from Bradyrhizobium algeriense, assembly GCF_003062295.1. Taxonomy (GTDB): domain Bacteria; phylum Pseudomonadota; class Alphaproteobacteria; order Rhizobiales; family Xanthobacteraceae; genus Bradyrhizobium; species Bradyrhizobium algeriense. The sequence continues at coordinate 57,232 of NZ_PYCN01000025.1, forward strand.
AAGCGTCCTACGTCCGTTATATCTGCACCCATATTTCAGCTGTCTCTCGCGAGTCTAATATTAGGCTCCTCTCGGCTTGACGCCATTCTCGCTCGAGCTCGTTAGCGACAATTTGCGGCGTTGAAAATTAGTGGCCCGTTGCAAATGGCTATCGAACCTGCCACACAGCAACGGTCTCAAGCCAGCGGTTGGGCTCGCTCGAGAGGATAGCAATCCAGTCGACAGCAGAGGCGGAGCGCGACATGCAACGACTTACGCGATCAACGACATTTCCCTACACATCGTCGGCGGCAGTTCTGGCATGAAGTCAGCTCCGATATCTTCTTCTCGCTCGACCTTCGTCTCTTCGGAGCTCATGACTTTCAAAGGGCGCCTGGCCCCTCGGACCGACCCCTATCGACCTCAAGCAGCGCATCATCTGCAAATCGAAGTGGTTGCAGAACTGATCTGCGAAGGCAAGCACGCGCTCCTGGCAACCCAAATTGCGCAACGAACTCGCAAGCGCGCTGATAACAGCAAAACTCGACATTTGCCTGGAGGGCGGGACTAGCGAATCGGCCCAGATGCGCTCAGCGCACTGGCATCGACTAATTTGGAAGGCATTGCCCGTCTACGTGTCTGTCATTTTGTATACCAGGCGCGGGCGAGCGAGCATGTCGGACAGACCAATCACTTACCGCTTCGCGCCAAGTCTCATCTACCGTGGTCCGATCCGTTGTGAACGGGATCAAAGAGCGGCCACCACTTTGCGATAGATATTGAGGCAGCGGGACTTAAGCTGAGAAAATGCTGTGACTATCGTTGTTGGATCAGCATTGGCTGCCGATCGTTGCTCGTATCGGCTCGGCGCTTTCTTGCAGCCATGGCTCAGAATAGCGGCGCACCGAATGTGAGAATCCTCTTCTTCGCCCCGCCAGTTCGGCTGCACATAGGCACTGCGGTGCTCGCAGTTCCGAGAAAAGTTAGTCGATATCGCCTGCGCGGCCTTGAGACGAAGCAAAGCGCGACTGTGTTGCGCAACAGCATCACTTCAACGTATACCGCACCTTCGTCGCTGTACGCCGGCGGTCTGTCTTCTTTTGGCCAAACGTCTTAGCCACGTGCGGCCGCCTTAGCGTTAATCACGGAGCCGAATGTTGCAGCAATACAGTGGTGTCTACGATCCGGAAGACCTCTCGGTCTTGGGAAGGCTTTTTGATGAAGCAGTCGCGGCGTTACCGGCTTCGATGCGAACTCCTGAAAATCGAACGGCAATCGCCACGCTTGTTCTGGAACGTGCAGCAGCCGGCGAGGCCCACTTGGCGTCCCTGATGAACTTGATGGGCGCCATTGCTTCTGCCGCTTGATCAGGCGACTCTCTGAGGACAGCAACCTTGCTGGCGCCAGAAGAGCCGCCTAGCTGGCGCCTGAAACGAAGCCATTTTCAGGTAGACCGTTGAAATAGCTTGAATCTCACGCGACGTCAGGTTGTAGGCTTGAAATTAGAGAACCATGACAAAACCTACACCACGAAGGCGTCGATGGCGCATTGGCGAGCTTGCAGAGGCGACCGGGGTAACGGTACGCACTCTGCATCATTATGAGCACACCGGCTTATTAAGTGCGTCGGAGCGCACCGACGGCGGTCACCGCATGTACGACCACGAAGGCCTCAAACGGGTACATCAAATCCGAGCGCTACGTGAGCTTGACTTCTCGCTTCACGAGATCCGTAGAGCGATAGAGGGCAGAACCTCGCTTACTGACCTATTGCGCAATCATTTGGGGAGAATTGAACTTCAAGTCGCGCGTGCAACCCTGTTGCGAAATCGTTTGCGCAACATGACGACGGATAGTGAATTGCACGTCAGTGTTGATGAGCTAGCTGCCACTCTGGATGCAATGTCGCGGGTTGAGGAAGAACGCCCTCAGCCGCTCCCATGCACATGCGTCATGGACTCAGGTCGAGAGGAGCGGTGGCGGAAGATCCTCGACGAGCTGCGCGATTGTGTGGATCGGGGCGAGCATCCCTGCAGCGAACGGGCAAATGCTGTGGCGCTTAAAGCGCGCTTGCTGATCACAGAGATCGCAGGAGCTGATTCGACCGTTTCAATGATACTGAAAGTTCTTGCGCGATTGAGCGCGCCACGCAGTATGGCTGGCTGGGATCCCTGCCTAATGCAATATCTCGACCTCGCACTTGCCGCCTTGAACGGATGAACTGCGCTGAACCTGCCGCGTATAATGCGTGCACCCCTGCTGTGTTCTCCATCTAGATGAGAATGATATGAGTTTTTTAGCGCCCAGGAACGCGCCGGTTGTGGTTTGCGTCAGATGGTTGAGGACTCGTGGCGCTCTTCTCTAACTTTTGCAGCGTCGCTCCTTCATCGAGACATGACTTTGGACACATTTATGAGACGAGCCCCCCGAAGGGCTTGAATCGTACATGGCGTCAGATTGTACGATCTACTGTAGGTGGCCACGCTCCCTGGCAACCTAGGGACAACTCCGCCTAGCCGGGAGGATCGCATGGCCTGCAGTACGTTCAGAGTTTCTGGGCGAGAGCTTCGGCATTCGGGACGCAGTGGATGATCATGGTGGCCTTGCAAGTGCTTGATCAGAGCGAGCCGTGCCGGTCGGGGTGATCGCGGGTGTGCTGGATGCTGACGCAGCGTTCGTTACGACGTAGTCGAGCTTCTCGCAAGGAGAGGCTTTGTCCGACAAACCGAACAAGACGGATTTATCTATCTCTCACTCACGGATAAGGATCGCAAACTTCGCGGATCTCGCTCGCTGCAAACCCAATTCGAATCGACATCATGTCGTTGGCACGTCGGTTGCTGCTCCAAAGGTTAAGTTAAGGATTACGAATGTCTCAAGCTGTTAGGCTCACGCCCCACGAGACGGTCAGAAGGCTCGAGCACTTCCGCAAGGAGCGGATTGTCAAAGTGCTCTATACGCCGGATGGGGTGCCGCCGCCGGCATACTTGCAGCTAAAACAGGACGACCAACTAGAGATCAGGGCGGGATGTATTCACGTCGCCGTTGCCGGACAGGAACGGGAGCTCGGTCCGAGTTCGGTATGTGACGTCTCAGGCGCCGGTCCTCACAAAGTATGGAATACAGGCGACGAACCCGCAGACTCCATATACGTAACGCCGCCGCGGGGATGGACATGCGAACCGTTTGCTGTGTTCGATCGATTGCAGCGTCAGGAGCGCCTCGGACGTGATGGGATGCCGAGATTGCCAGCGTTCGGCGTGTATCTCACTGCTTATCGCCACATCTTTCCTATAGCGGGACCGCAATGGTTGTTTCGCTCTGCCACGGCAGGTCCGGAGGCATCGGCCAGCCGCGGCTTACGCGCTGCCTTGAGGCATCCAAAGCTGGCGTTGTCTCATAACCAAGCGATGCCCTCGCATGGGCAGGAACGGCAAGCTGATAGCAAACTCAAGCAAACATCCGGAGCTCTAAGTGCCAATTTCTCGAATTACTGCAGCTGCAAGTGCAGCATTCCTCTCTTGTGCTTTGGCTTCGACCGCACCAGCTGCCGACGTTAATATCGCCGTGGTCGGCCCGATGACCGGAAGCACTGCTGCGCTTGGCGTACAGATGCGCGACGGTGCTACTGCCGCTGTCGATGCGTTAAATGCTTCGGGCCTACTTCCCGGTATCAAGGTCATATTGAGCGTCGCCGATGACGCGTGCGATCCCAAGCAGGCCGTCGCAGTTGCCAATCGGCTGACGATGGATCAAGTCAAGTTGGTCGTTGGCCACTTTTGTTCGTCTTCCTCTATCCCCGCTTCCGACGTTTACGCCGAAGCGGCACTTATTCAGATTTCACCTGGCTCAACGAATCCTCAGCTAACAGAGCGTGGTCTCAAGACGGTGTTTCGGATCTGCGGCCGCGACGACCAACAAGGACTCGTGGCGGCCGAATACATCTTGCGACATTATCCGAACAAGAAGATTGCCGTCCTTGACGACAAGAGTACCGCCGGCAAGGGCATTGCCGACTTCGTTGAGTCACGCCTTCAGGAAGCGGGCGAAAAGGTCATTCGGCAAAGCTATGTGGCCGGCGAAAAGGACTACACGGCCCTGGTCTCAAGAATGAAAAGAGACGGAATCCAGATCGCCTATATCGGCGGCTATTACAACGAGATCGGCTTGATTGTGCGTCAAGCCGCAGAAGCAGGCGCAGGTCTCACTATCATGGCGAACGATCCGTTGATGACCAGCGACTTTTCGGCGATCGCGGGCGAAGCAGCAAACGGCACACTGTTCACCTTCATGCCCGACTCCACCAAGAATGCTCAAGCGGCGGACGCCGTAGCTAGGCTCAAGTCTTCCAACATGTCAGCGGGAGGCTACACGCTCTACGCCTATGCCGCCGTCCAGGCATGGGCGGACGCGGTAAAGCGGGCCGGTACCTTCGACGGTCCGCGAGTAGCAGCTGCGCTTCGTTCGCAGCCAACCCAAACAGTAATCGGGCCGGTCCGGTTCGATACCAAAGGAGACAATGCAGCTCCCGGCTTCGTCGTATACCGGTGGCATAACAACATTGTCGAGACCGTCGAGTAGAACTCTTCGTTGTGACCGCACACGAGCCTAGATATTCAGCGAAGTAATGGAAATGATGAAACGTAATTCCGGACATGACGTGCTACTCGGGTCGGTTCTCGCGCTCGCGGTACTCGCGTCGTTTCTCGCGCTCGCAGTACTGCTCGTGGAGCTATCCTATGACGCCGATGCGCCAACGGAAGAGTTTATGCCCAACGGCACAGCTCGGCCGATGTCGCTGCGTTACTTTTGCTTAGCTCTTTGCCGAACTTCCACTGTGCGATCTGAGACCGACTCGTTCCGGACCAATATTTGGTACCTGGACCAACGCAGCGTGATATTGCTGCCAACTCAGAAATGACGGCAATGCCAATCCGTGACCGAGGCGGCTGATTGCTGCACTTTGGATGCCGGCCGTCCTCGCTGTCCCAACAAACACTCGAACTCTGTCCTCAGGCCGTCTACCGGACTGACTGACCGGCATGCTGACAACTGCAAGCGCCCTCGGTGGTTCAACGGGAGAAACCTATGTCCGATGCCAAATTGCAAAATGTGCTCTCTTCTCTTTCGCAGGCAGCGAAACAGCTAGATGCTCTGCCGTCCGACCGGCCTGCGCCGGCCGCTAATTACGTCAAACTAAACACGAATGAGAACCCATTTCCGTTGCCAGCAATCGTATGGCAAAGTGCAATTGTGGCGCTTGAGCGGCAGTATCTGTATCCAGAAGATGACAACATTAGCCTGAGGGAAACAGCCGCTAATATCTACGGCGTCGCGATCGATCATGTGATTGCCGGCAATGGATCATCTGAGCTTCTCGGGCTCATCTACAGAGCATTTCTTGCCCCGGGGCGACAGCGGCGCAATGCTGTCGCCAGGTTTTTCATTCAATCACAAACTTGTTATGTTGCAGGGTGCTCAACTGCTTGAAATCAGATGTAACGAACCTCAGTCGTTGCCGATAGAGCAATTGCTCTTTGGGCCAGCAAAAGATGCCAAGTTCATTCTGTTGGCGAATCCGAACAATCCGACCGGAACGTTCATCCCTATCGCCGATATCGAACGCCTCCTGGCACAATCGGACCGCCTCGTCGTGTTGGACGAAGCGTATGTCGATTCTGCGCCTGATAATGGCCTGCGGCCCCTCAGCCGTTATCCGGATCTTCTGCTCTTAAGAACACTTTCGAAAAGCTATGCCGCCGCTGGCGTTCGCGTCGGCTTCGGGTTCGGCCACCCGCAGCTTATTGGACGGCTTCGTAACATCCAGAACGTCTTCAGCATGAATGTAATCGGGCACGCGGTCGGCATCAGCATTCTTGCGCATCGCGCCGTCTATGAAGAGAACCATAGGCACATCAGGCATGAAAGACAGCGGGTTGCGACCGCATTGTCGCAACTTGGATTTTCTCTAACGCCCTCCCACGCAAACTTCTTGCTAGCGCGTGTGCCTGCGGGACACGACGGTAGATGGTGGCAGGCCGCTTTGGAAAGGCAAAGAATACTTGTTGCCTTCCTTTCCAATAACGCTCTTGAAAATTGCATCCGCGTGAGCATCGGGACAAAAACGCAAATGGATGCGTTTCTGGGAGCCGTCAGTGACATTTCTGACAGCTTAAAGCTAGGAAGATCGCCAGTTCTAACGTTCGGCATCTTCGATCACTTAGACGAGGACGGCCGCGACATCGCCCGACAATACGCAGATCGCCTCGTCCTGGCAGAGGCGTACGACAGACTCGGCTTCTTTGCATATCACGTGGCAGAACACCACTGTACGCCGCATGGGAGAGGTCCATCGCCAAATTTGTTCTTGTCGAGCGTCGCACAGCGCACACGGCAACTTCGTATCGGGCCATTGGTGATGCTGCTTAACCTCTATCATCTCCTGCGTGCGTTTGAAGAGATCTGTATGCTCGATCACTTGAGCGGTGGCCGGCTTGAGGTGGGTATCGGACGCGGCTCTCTTCCGCTTGAATTGGGCTACTACGGCATCAGTGCTGACGCGGCGCCAAGCCGTTATGAAGAAGCAAGCGAAGCCCTTATCAGCGCTATGAAAGGCGGCATGCTATCCTATCAAGGCCAACATTTTGAGCTAAACAGCGTTCCGTTGACGGTAAAAACTTATCAGCGTCCAAGGCCGCCGACATGGATTGCCACAAATCGACCCGAGTCCGCAGCTTGGGCAGCTGCCAATGGCGCAAATCTCGCGTGCGTAGGCCCCTCCTCTGCTGTACGCAAAGTAACTGATGCCTTCCGCGCTCATCGAGAGCCCAACGGCGAGGCTCACGATCAAATGCCATTTCTTGGATTGCTTCGCATGGTCGTGATTGCGCGTTCGGAGATAGATGCCTATTCGCTCGCGGCATCTGCTTACGCACAATGGCTCGAGAGCTTTAAGTTCCTTTACGAGCTCAATGCCATCCCTACACCACCACACCTTCCGCTGACCTTCGATGCGGCAATCGAGAGAGAATTGTGCGTCGTCGGAACGTCAGCTTCTGTGCGACAAGTTCTCCTAAATCAGCTGGAAGAGTCAGGTGCGAATTACCTTCTTTGTCAACTCGCATTTGGCAATCTGCCATTAGATGCTTCCCTGTGCACCGCAACCGCAATCCAATCCGAAATCATGGCTGGGACTTGGCCGACAATGATTTGCCCGTCCGGCTTTAGACATCAAACGTTGTGGCAGCGCTCCTAGACCCTTCCCGTATAGTCGGCGGGCAGCATGCGCTCACGATCAGCAGCTCCTGTTTGCTCACCACGACGTCCATGGGTCGACGAGGTGCGCTGTTGCCGCGATCCGGCAGCTCACGCTTTTCTAATCACACCTACGGAGGACTGACTAATGACGAAAGACCGATTCGCCATGGGCTTTGCCCTTGCATTGATTCTGATGGCGAGCTTTCCTGGAGCCGCCGGCGCGGAGGAGCCTGCGTACGCGGGCCTGAACGGGGGCGCGCCGATCAACACCGGCGACGTGTTGTCAGGCGAGCTCTACGCGATTCGCATACGCGATGCCAAGCACGGCAAAAAGGTCGCCTACCATATCATCTCCGCGCCGCGCCGGCTGCCCGAGCCGCACGCGCTGTGCAAGCTAGAGACCGGACCGGTAATGTTTCAGCTGCTCACAACTGGCGAAGCGCACGCCAGTCAGCTGAAGCCACTAGTCGGCAAGAGGATCTCGGTGAAGGTCGATGAAATCGCCTGTGCCGACGCTGAGCAGATGAGCGAGGCGGTGATCAAGAAGTGGAGTCTGGTGAAACAGCGTTGACTTGTTAGAGCCTGCGCTGACGATGTTCCAGCATATCGCGCAACCAGTTGCGGAATTCGCCCCACTGCCGTGGAAGGCAACTAGCTGCAGGGCAAGGATTTGGATCTATAGAACGAAGCTTAGGCCATGATGAAGCATTTTTCGTTGAAGACCCATATAGGCAATCACAAGCTGCGTCCGAAACGCAGATGCTGAACTACGGCTACGACCCGCAATTATCGCAAGGAGCGGCTAAACCGCCGGTCTTTCTGACCTCGACCTTCGTTTTCCGGACTGCCGAGAAGACGGGATGGACTTTCGATTTCGTCTCAGATCGGCGCGAGCCTCCCGAGGGAATGGGACGCAGGCCTAGTTTATTCGCGGTTCAATCACCCCAACAGCGAAATTGTCGAGGACGGGATTTCCATCTACGAGCGCATAGAGAATTGCGCACCATCCGGCATGGCGGTGATTGCGACGACGATCCTCGCGTTCGGCAAGCCCTGGCGACGTGATTCTGCACTCTCAACCCACTCTACGGTGCACCGGAAGCGTTGCTTGTGAAGACGCTTGCGGGCCTTTCGATTCGGTGCCGTCGGCTTTGCCGACGGCCTCGACGAGACCGGAGTCAGGCTGGCGGCGGGGGACGCGATACACAAAGGTAGGGTTCCAATGATTTTCATCGAAACTCTGGCAAACCCAACCGATGGGCCGGTCGATATTGCGATGGTCCGCCGCGTCGCAGAGATGACCGGCCGCGCCCAGGGGCACACGCCAATCGTCGCGTGCGATAACACATTGCTAGGGCCAGTGTTCCTGCGCCCGATCGAACATGGTGCGGATTTCACTTTGTATTCACTGACCAATATGTCGCGGTCATTCAGACCTGATCGCTGGCGCTGCGCTCGGGTCAAGAGCCCTCATGAAGGACGTCAAAGCGCCGCGAGGCGCCACCCGCACCCAACTGGACCCGCATTCCTGCTGGATGATCAGCCGCTCGCTCGAAACACTGAGCCTTCGCATGGAAAAGCCGATAGAAATGCGCATCTCGTAGCGCAATACCTGCGCGACTACGAAAAAGTGGCCTCGCTCACCACGAGGCAGACGGGCCGCGGGCCGGCTATTCGCGAAGCAATGCACTGGCACAGGTTCCACATTTTCGTTCGATACTGTCGACGGAAAAGCCGCCGCATACAAATTTCGGAACGCGCTGAAACTCTTCAAGCTGGCAGTGAGCCTGGGCGGTACCGAGTCGCTTGCCAGCCTACCCGCAAGCAGGACGCACTCAGGTGTTACGACTCACATCCGGGAAAAATCGGCGTCCTCGACTCCACCATCCGGCTATCGATCGGCATCGAACATCCGTCGGACCTAATTGCATATATCGCGCACGCGTTGACCGAGGCATAGCTGCAGGCGTGCGGCTGCTGGGACCGCCCCGCCAGGCGCCCATAAATGCTGTCCCGCGGGGCTTGTTGCCAACTCGACACCTCGGTCCCGTAATCACTTTGACGACGTGCTTGTGACCTCCGAGCAACCCTGAGCTGCGCTGCGCAGAATGCGTGATGGGCAAGCTGCCAGCGCGACTGCTCTTTTCGTCCACAGAGGTCTGATTGCCATATCGATGCCATTAACCGGGCTATCAGGAGCATAGATGCAGCAGCAGCATCGCTAAAGGAGAACCGTAAGTGCGCGTTAGTCCGTATTTTGAGGAGATCAAGGCTCGCGCGCTGCAACTGCTAACTAGCTTTCGGCCCACCGCAACCACATTCCCTCGAATCAAAGGGGAACTCCGACATTCCGTGCGCAGCGCACTCAGCCAAGCACGCGACGAGATGTACAAGCGCGAGAGACCCCGCATCATGGGGTCGCGAGCGGAACGCGCTGCTGCGTATCGGCGCACTCACTTCAACATCGGCAACTTCGCGCGAGCAGAGCGGGAAATTCGCAAGCTCATGTGGACGCGGCTGCACCACTGACAGTGGCGCCTTTATTTTACCCAGCGCTCGGTATCGGCAACTCTTACATACATTGCAGCGTTTTGGCATAAGATCAAATCGCGCGCGAGCCTCGCGCCACCGCATCGTCTGAATGTTTTAGACGCGACACTCTTCGGCTGCATTTGCATCTCAACCAGGGACTCGAAACCTAAATGGACGTTACAAATAGCGGCGTTTCGTCGAGAGACTCTGCGGGCATCGCAAGAGACAGCAAATCCGAGCTTAATAAAGCTCGTCACCGACCGCTACTTCAAACGCGAGCGGAATGGACGCTACCTGCTCGGCGAATCTGTTTCCGACCTGTTAAAGCGCGTCAAGGCGCAGAAGCGCGAAGAAGAGACGAGCCCCGCCTCACAGGATCTGCTCATCGCCCGATCCGAAGAGCGCTTAATGTCGGCGCCGACAAGCCACTAGATTAAGCAACACTGCGCAATCCTCAAGGAGATCTGCGGCGTGCTCAAGTAGACATCTTGCGATCCCATCGATAATTGCAACCGGATCCGGCGTTACGTCGAAGCGCGCCGCGATGATGTTCGAGCGCTGAACAAACATTCACACGATCCCGTTCGGCTCGCCGAAGAACGCAGGAATGCCAATCCAACCACTACTGACGACGAGAAGGAGGATCAACGTGTCTGAGCAGCGAATGATCACGGCAGGCGATTCGATCGCGAGGATCGATCGTGTCTTTCAGAACTTTCGGAAAATGATCGATACTGACAATTCGATTTCCCCTTGCGTTCGAGGCGCGATGCACGCATTGCTCGATGAGGATCTTCTTTTGGCGAGAGCGAGAATTCTCGACTATATCGCGAAGCATGAGGCGCACCGGCGATGAGTATCCCTGCGGACGTTTCAGGTGCTGAGGCCCTTGCCCTCGCCGAGGAGCGGTTCGCGTACGCTTGCGCGGTAATTGACGCTAATCCGGACGTGCTGCTCGAGATTCGCGACCTGTCGCTGGAGTTCAGGATGCGGATCATCCCGCAAGCGGGGACGTCATGACGCGGTCCCCGCAGCACCAGCACTCGCCCAAGATCGAGGGCATCGCGCGAAAGCTCGAGATCGTGGTGGCGGAGCTAGCTTCGCTTTCGAATGCTGCTCGCAGCGAGCGGCATTAAGGCGCCGCCACCTCTCGATGAGGACTATAGCAGTATTCAGCGGGTCGCGGAGATCCGTCACGTTAGCCCCGAGGGGTGCTCTCTCGCATTTCGCCGGGGCAAGCTACGTGCCGAGAAGCGCGGTGGCCGCTGACACGGTTGCGCGGTATAGCCGTACATCAACCGACAATAGGCAAATCATGGACAAGGTTTCACAAATCGAGGCGGAGCTTCGACAGATGGCAGCAGTGTATGCCCGTAAATGCATTGCGCTTGCCAAGCTGCAGGAGGCGTACTGTAGCAAACTCAACGAGTGCTCGAGGCCGAGCTGGCGCGCGACCGACACAGCACCGCTGGGACCCGCGAACGAGATGATCATCACCGACGCCTGTGCTGCGATCGACCAGGGTTTCCGAAAGGATTGTAGAGACCCGATGAATGGGCACATTGACCATCCCGGCGTGTCTAGCGGGACCACGGCCGAGGTGAGAGAGTTGCGTCTCGGCCTGTTGTAGGTTGTTGCCATCGTTCAGGTACTTCACGACTTATCGAGTTGTCGTTGCCCTGCCAACATCAGCGACGGTCGCCAGCCACTCTGAATTCAAGCAAAGTGCGCTTGCGACTTCACGACAATAAGGGCTCCTCGGTTAGCGGCCTCTTTCATTTACGTTACCGAGCCCGCTCATTAGCGAAAGCAGACGCCCATCTCCTTCGGAATTCGGAAACTTGCCCGCCCTTCGAGCGAGCGTCCCGGTAGGCATTTCGATAGTTGGGCCTTCGGCGGACCGCCTCCCAGGCGAAATCCGCCACCTCCCCTGACTTGATGGCGTGCTGATACGCGCCCGGCAGCCAGTCGAACTCGGACATTGCTCTGATCCCCTGCCGTAAGGCGATTGCGAAATGTCTATGAAGCCTTTGGTTGTTGGGGAAGCCACCAATTGTGCATTGCGTGATGCGTACAGGCGATCACGTTGTCAGTGGGAGAAATCCATTCTCAATTGCGAATTCTAATCGACAAATTCTTGCTATTTGGTCGCGCCGCCGCGCGCAGCAAATCGCGGTAACCGTGATCAGCCATCCATTTTGCTCGCGCCAAGTGACTATCAAACGCATTGCGAGCGCACGCCGGCTCGCGATCTGGATCAATATACAAGACCATCCGAGCCACCTCTTTCCAGTCGGCGCCATCGGTCTCGGCATCGAGAAGCCGCCAATACGTCACGAGATGCTGTTCATCGTAGCCCGTGAGCACCGGATCATCCGGAGCTGAATCGGCGACATCAGGATCGAGTGGCGGGGTCTTCATGGGTGTTACCAACAACTCCGTTGCTCGAATTTCGTCCCCTGTGTGTGGGCTTCTCCACACAACCGCCATAAAGCGATCAAGTCCAGCATAAAAATTCCTCAGAAGGACTAGTCATGAGACTAGTCGCGATCCGCTCGCATCACTGGGCTAATCGCTTTGTCCGCGTATTATACCACCTAGCGCAATATACGCGATTGCTTCCTATCCTGCAGATGGACATTCGCAAGGTCTTTGGAGCAGATGGTCGATTTCGCTTGGCCCTAGGCCGGCTAGCGCCGCGCTTGGCTGATTGTGCCTTCTTCGTGGAGATCGGGGTACGCTTCGGCCCGACGCCCACAGCCTGGTACTGATCATCATCACTACAAAAAGATTGTCCGAAATATATGCACAAGTTTCGGCCCCGCCTCGCCCACGAGCCGATGGCGTCGCGCCCGCGCGCGACCTCGTTCACCTAGTTGCCGCCGCCGACTTCGCCCGTGTCAGCGGCCGCAACATAGCCTTTCTCCTCAGAGAGTTATCCGTTCATTACCGGAATGGCTGGGCGGAAACGCGCCAAAGCAACAAGCGCAGCTTCTTCCCCACGCGGGTCATTTGCTTTTGGCCGACCTTCGTTGACGAGATCAAGCAACCTCTCGTACCGGAGTCGGTCATTTTGCGCCTGCACCTCCTCGGGGCCGTACGCTTCCCTATTGGAACGAGGTCAAGGACATCTGCCCGCAGCAAATAGAACTTGGGATAAACGACGCCACGTTGGATCCAATCAGTGAGTAGGGCAATGAGATCACCCCGTAGCGAGGTGATATTCGCATCAGACAATCGCCCCGCGCGAACATCTCTAGCCCTGAGATCTACGTAGCGAAACCATATCCGAGTCCAGTTGCAGAACTCTTCGCACGAAATTTCCGCGATAGACGGCGTGACTGGGCACGAGTTTGCGACCACCGTCCAGACGGTGCTTCACGCTTGGAAATTTCCGGGTCTGCCTACCGTCTCCTTCGACGACAAGACGCACGATATTCTCATTGACGGGAAAAGCCGCCGCGCAAATGGAAAGGGCGTCCGGGCTTTAATGAATGCTGCGTTTAAGATTGGTGTGCTGTTGTACTGCCGGAAGAAGGAGCTCCCGCATCCAGGCATCGTGGTTCTCGATAGTCCACTGCTGAGCTACCGCGATCCGCTGACCTCTCGGCATGGCGAGCTGGCTGCTGACGAAAAGGAAGTGAAGGATAGCGGACTCAAGGAACATTTCTATCGGTTCCTAGGAGCCTGTCCCTATAATGGACTTAGGATTAAGCGAGGCGGGTTCTGAAGCTTTTTGGGGAGACAGGTTCTCCTCAGCGTGCGGCGGCGAGTTTTGCGAGGTTGTGGGCGATGCAGATCATGGCCCATTCGGCTTTGACCTTGTCGATGCTGCGCAGGAGGAACTGGCGGAAGCCTCTTGCCTGCTTGATCTGACCGAAGACGGGCTCGACGATCTGTTTTCGCAATCGATATCGGCTTCGATAGCCTGCGCGCTTGAGCTTTGTGCTCATTCTGGCGACGAGCGTGCCGGATTTGAGCTTTCTTTTTGTCGTGGCCGCCTTGGTGCCGTGCTTTTGCCGTCCGGTGGCGACGTAGCCCTCGATCCGGCGTCGAATGAGCGTGCGAAGATTGGCTTGCGAGCAATAGCCTGCATCGGCCGACGCTTCATCCGGGTTCTTCCCGAGATTGGCTTTGATGGCATCGAGCAATGGCGCAAGCTGCGCCTGATCGCTTGGCGAGTTGGTCAGCGTGTGCGCCACGATGATCTGATGGGCGCCATCGACGGCGGCCTGTGCGTTGTAGCCCTGGATGAAGCCGTTTTTGGTCGGCATTCCGCCTGGTCGGTGTGCGCGACCGGAGAATGATCCAGCAGGTCCCTTTGATAGAGCCGTCGGAACTCCGCCATCGCGCCGATGACGACGGCCGAATCCCCGGCTTCCCATGCCCCCTTCAACACCTCATTCGCCTTCTGCAGCAGCGTGCCCTTGCCCCGGAACGCGCCAGCCTTCCTGAGGTCGATCAGACCGTCTTCCGCCTCGGACGCCCACTGCTCCACGTTGGCGACACGCGTCACGGAGAAGGAAAGCTTCTTCAGCGTGCCAGACGAGGCAGCGAGCCGCGCCATGAGCGGCGCGTAGAGGTTCTCCAGCACTGATTGTTCCGCGACAAGCGCGTCGAAAGCGCTGCCATAAGCCTCCTCGCGTTGCGTCTGCAGGTCGCGCGCCCGATCTCTGGCGCCCTGTGCGTCCTTCAGCTTATCGGTAAGCGTTTGCAGCGCTGCGGTCTCGGTCGCGATGCTGCCAGAAAGCGCTGTGTATCGTCGCTGCGTCTCCTTGTCGGCGCTGACCAGCTTCTCCAGCCGCGCCATCTCCGCCTCAAGAACGGCTTGTGACAGCGTGCTCAGATCGACGTCGTCTCGAAAGTACGGCGTGTTCGGATCGCTCGGCGCCGGCGTCGTTCCCTTGAGCTTGGCGATCTCGCCATCGACCCATTTCACGTAGCCGGCGAGATCATTGTCGACGGGTCCTTTGTAGTCCAGCAGGAAGGACGCCCACTGCTCTGCTGACATGCCACTGTGGGTATGGCGCGACTGGGCCTGTCTCAGCGCTTCTGGAGCCTGGTTACGCCGTAGGTCCTTCACCTCGTCCTGCATTGCCAGGAAGGTTTGCCGCTGGCCGGCGAACTGCCGCAGCTTCGCCCGAACCTGGTTTGCGGCTCCCGCCAATTCCGTGTGACGCTGGGCTCGCTTCTCGCTGCCGGCCGATACGAGCTTGGCACGGTCGGCCGTGTACGCATCGACCAGCTTCTTCTTTTGCGCGACCTGCCCCTCATAGGTCGCGATCAGCTTTTCCTTCTCCAGCTCGGTACCGATGCGCTCGGAGATCTGCGACACGGCCTCGGCCTCGCGTTCACGCGCAAGGCGATGGCGCGATGCGCGGTGGTCGAGAAGCTCGGCGAAGTCCAACGTGCCGTCCCGGGCGTCGTCTGGATGGGCCTCAAAGATCACCCGTTCGATTTCGCGCAAAAGGCCGTCGGTCAGCCCGCTCGACGAGCAAAGCTCCTCCACGAACTGCTGCGACAGATACCGCACGCGCTCATAACTAAACGGCCCGTTGGCATCCGAGCCATCGAGCGCGCGGACGCTCGGTTCTCCGGAAGCCCAACTCACCTTGACCTTCCCATCACCGACAAGGGGACGGCAAGGCGACATCGTCGAGCTTGTGGGCGTCACTCCCGTGCAGACAGGGTTTCAACCCACCGCATCGGGCTCGCATTTCATCGGGGCCAAGATCCCTCTGGCCTAGCCAGAACTCGCGCTGGGCCGGGCTGCTGGCAAAGATCACATGCGCAAAGCCTTCGATTTCGCGTCGGATCGTCTGGTCCGCAGCCTCCCGCACGCCCGACGTTCCGTCTGTCGCGCCACCCGCGACCGCAATCAGTATGTTCTTTTTCGCCCAGCCGCTCTCCGAGAACACCTCGCGCAATTTTTGGAAGTTGACCTTGAACTGGTTGGCTCCATAGGCCAGCGCCGCGCGGTCGTCGGTGATGTCCGGATCGGCCTTCTTGCCAAGCTTGATGAGGTCCGCGCGCGTGCAATCGAAGCGGTCCTGCATGACGTTAAACTGCAGACGCGACAGCAGTCGCTGCAATTCCTCGATGTGCTTTGGATCCTCCGGGCTGACAAACAGGTGAAGATTGACGAATCCGCCCTTGGCTGTGGCCACGTCGAGCCGTAGCTCGACATTCGGGAAGATCAGCTTGGTGGCAGGCAGCCGGCCAACCGCTTTGTGCTTCAGCACCTCTTCGTAGGTATCAGTCACGTAATAGTCGGTCAGGGCGATCGCCTCGATGACCGGCATGGCCCGCTCCAGCGCGGTGAGATAGTCACTCCACGCTGTGGGACCGCAGAACTGGTTGTTCATCACCGTGCCCGGTGCATGAATATGCGGCTCCCACCGCCGCCACTCCGATCCCCGACTGAGCATTCGCCTGCCCCTCTATGCGCCCGCGCGGTTGGCCCGCGCGGCGATATCGGCGCAGCGCTCCATCAGACTCTCGAAGGGTTCGGCATCTTCCAAGAGCAACCCGTCCTCGACCATGCGGCCATAGTCTTCCTGCAGCACCTTGGAGGCATCGCCGCCCGGCACGATCTGCAAACCGCCGTTTACGGCCGCCACGTAATCGATCGGACTGCGGTCGGCGGCCTTCTCGGCGAAGAACATGCCCTTGTGGCGCGCGACAGCGTTCGCCAACTCCCGATCCGCGAAAGCCGCATCCGCAAGACCGGCCTCATCCAGCCGCACGACATCGTGCCAGTGTCGTGCGAAGCGATCGCCGCGGAGCCGCTCCTGCAGACAGAAGACGTGGATCGCCGTCGCCTTTTCCCAGAAGGTTCGCTCGGCATGCATCACGCGGGGCCGGGCCATTGGGAAGACCACGCCTTCGACCAGGCCCGATGCGTCGCAGGTAATGTCCCGCAGGCTTGCCGGCTCGCCCGTCGATCGCGCGCCGAATTCGAGCATCACGCTTGGCGCCACGTAGCCGGAGCCTGCGGCAATCGCCTCATAGTCGATGAACAGCTTCTCGCGCTCGACGCGGATCGTGGCAGGCAACGCCTCCGCGGCCAGCGCGTCCGCGATGACCGGCTGTGCGGTCCCCGCCACCCACTCCGGCAAACGCTTGCGCACCTCACTCGACCAGCGCTTCTCCTCGCTGCGCGTTTTCGGCAACGCCTCGCCCGTGTCGCCCACCAGATCCGGCGCAATTGCCCGGATGTCGTAGGTCAGGTCGACGTCCTCGGAAAAACGCCGGATGACTCCATAGGCCTTCGACAGCGATGTGCCGCCCTTGAACACCAGATGCTCGCCGAGCGCCGATCCGTAGAGCGTGGCGAGCGCCCAGACGACCCACACATCCTTCTCGAGAAGGTGCGCTGGTCGTCCCGACTGGTCGGCCGCGACGCTCAGCGCCTCGTGGCGATCGGCCACCGGGAGGTGGAGAAAGGCGTCAGCCATGCGCCGCCTTTCCCACACTGCGCGCCAGCCAGGTCGGAAGCTGCGGCGCTGCCGCGACCAGTTCGCTGAAGGTGGACGGCGGGAGCTTCCGCTTCAGTGTTTTCAATGCGGCTTCTGCCTTCTCCGGCCCGAGCCAGGCCAGCGCCCGCACTGCCTCGCCAGCCGGCTTATAGGCCAGGGCGAGTTGCCAGCGCGGAGCATGACGAAGTTCAACGACCTGCTTGCCGAGATTCATCGTTCGGCTGCGGCCGGAGGTCAGATAGACCGACCGAACCGGCACCTGGGTCGTCAGGCCGAGGGTGTTGGCCGCCGCCGCCCCGCTCGGGACGATGACTTCGCCGCGCTGGTTGGCGAGCGCCTCGACCGCCTGCTGGACTGATGGAGCCCTCGTACCGAATCGGCTCGTGATGGGACGGAGATAAACGCCCCGACCGGCCCGGATCAGGTGGCCCCGCTCGGTCAGCCGCGACAAGGCCTGATCCACCGCGGCGCGATTACCGAGGTGAAGCAAGCTCTTAGCCGCCAAGGGCGTGCCTTCCGGCAGTCCTTTGGCATGCGCAAGAATCTGTTCGGTTAACCGTTGCATGGCCATCTCCTGTCAGAAATATACGCAGTTTTCTGACATCTTTCAAGCCCAAGTATCCCCCTCGGACCCGTCCGTTCCTCCTAGATCAAGGGCGCGCCCTTATCGAGCAGACCGTCGAGGAAGTCCTCCCGCGAGCCGATCGGTCCCGCGAGGGTCGCAAGGATCAGCGCCTCAACGACCTGGCGGGCCAATGACCGCGCCATCACCCGCTCATTCGTCGAAATGGCCGTCATGGCGCGCCCATGCAGGAATGCGCTCCGCACGTTGAAGAGTTGCTCATACTGGTCAGCGAAGCGTCGATCGCCCAGCAGGCCGGCCACCCGTCCCCGCATTCTATTTGTGGAGCGCGCATCCCTTTGTGGCGGTCAACCGGCACACCCTGGCCGGACCGAATGCGAGCGGCGCAAGGTGGATGTGCCTAGTCCGGGTGGCGCGCAGCGCCGCGTCCAGCCCCTTCGCCGCTTCCTCCACAGGCAACGCAAGATGGGCCGTGTCCTTCCGCAGGTGACATGGAAAGCCCAAGGCTCGCAATGCGGTCGAGAGCGCGAAGGCCGGTCCCTTCTTGCCGGCGTTCGGATAGCCGTCGCGGCAGGTTTCGCGCAGCCGCACGAAGGCGGGGTGCGCGAGAATATTGTCGGGCCCGGGAGGACGTAGCCGCCACAGGTCCGTCATCGCCGTAAGCATCGCCATGCTGGGACCGGTCTCGCTCATCAGGAGATCCGGAGCCGCCGCAAAAGCTTGCCGAGAACCGCCTCGTACTCCTCGGGCGTGGAGAAATCGGCGTAGAGCTTGCCTTTCAGGAACTCCGGCAACTCACATTCTTCGTAGAGCAGCGGCAGCACGACCACCTCGCCGCTGGCGATCTCGCGGTTCATCGCCACGTCGAGCTCCTTCTTCACCCAAGGGGCCCCAATCGACTTTTTCGACAGGACAACGGCGATGTAGCGGCTGAGCTTCACCCTTGCATTCGGCCGCAATGACATGGTCTCCGACAGCCGCGACGACATCACCGAACCCGGACTTCGGGTTGATGGTGATCGTCTGGTCCGCCGGATTGCGATAGACCCCGCCATAGTCGTACTGCGTCATAATTTTTTGTTGTCTGTATGTTGCGGCGTTGCTGCCGCAACAGGGACATCGCGGCAAGGTTCTGATGAGCGCGTTGATCAGGCGCACACGCATGGTCGCGATCGAGTTCGCAATGTGACGTTCAGGCCGCAAGGGGAGATCCTCTGGGTCGATAGCCGTCGGGTAGGACAGACGTCGGTAAGATCGTGGTGGAGCGAGGTCTCGAGGGGGGAATCGTCTCCCTCTCGGAGATCAGGAAGCCGTAGGCTGCGATGCACATCGTGGCGTGATGATGGAAGCCGCGCCAGCCGCGCCCTTCAAAGTGCCCAAGCCCGACCTCCTGCTTGAGCTCCAGATAGTCGCGCTCGATACGCCAGCACAGCTTGGCGAGGTCGACGAGCTCGCGCAAGCCGATATCGGCTGGCAGCGTCGACAGCCAATACTTGGTCGGCTCGACTTCGCCTACGGGCCACTCGATCAGCAACCATTCCTCCGACAGCAATTCTGGCTTGAGCTGGGTATGTCCGACCCGAACGCGCACGCGGGCGAAGCGCGACGATAGCCACTCGGATGAACCTTCTCGCCACCGGATCGTGTGCCAGGCATCTTTGGGTAGACCATGCGCCAGGCGTTTGGCCGAGATCAGATCGGGTTCGTCGCGACGCCCCGTATTGTTCAGCGGCCGGCCTCTCCGCCTCGGTCCAGTGCCGGGTGGCCATACCAGAATCTTCGGCTGAATGCCGACGACGTAGCTCACACCCAACGCCGTCATGCCGGTGCGCAGCCGAGAGTCAGTACCATAAGCACCGTCCATCAAGGCGACACCGCGCGGCAGGCCGGCCTCGCATCCCCACCGTATTTGATCGAGTGCAATCTCCGGCTTGGTCTTGAAGGTTATGTCCCGCGGCACGCCTGTCTTGTTCCGGCGCACCCTGTCCTTATTCCACTCCTTCGGCAGATACAGCCGATAGGCCACCGGTAGGCTGGCGGAGTGGTTTGCGATCGACAGCGAGACAGCCACCTGACAATTGGCTTCTTTGCCGAGCTGCCCGCAATATTGATGCTGCACGCCTACTGAATGCTTCCCCTGCTTGGGGAAACCCGTGTCATCTATGATCCACGCCTCGATCGGCCCCTGCCGTTCCATTGCAGGCAGCACCATCTCGCGTACCTTGGCCAGCACCTTCTCGTCCGACCAGGACGCGACACCGACAAAATGCAGCAACGACTGATGCTGTGCCGCCGTCCGCGCCGGGGCCGTCTTCGCCGCCATCGGCTCCACGCTCTTGCGTTCGCCCGGCAGGACTAGCCCGGTGCAATAGTCGCGCAGCGGGCCAATCCGGTCGGCGTGACCGAGCACCCCCGCAAGACCCGCGACATAAGCTGCAAACCGTGCTTCGACCTTCTCCCCGTCTCTCCGATTCATGTCAGCACCTCGCACGCCAATCCTGAATCTTCTCAAATAGTTGATTCTCAAAGTCGAACCGTGCGACCTTCTGACTCAGTACGAATAGGCGGTGCTACCGAGGCTGGAGACCTTGGTGAACGCTTGCCGCCCAGCCAGCTCGTGAAATCGAACTGCTTTCCGTGCTCGCCATCGGGATGGATGCGGACGTCACGCGCGCCTTGCGTGCGGAGCAAATACATCGCGTAGGCGAGCATGACAGCGCCCTCATAGAGATGATGTTCGTGGAGGTCGTCCGATTTTCCGACCCGGTTGGGCGGTGGCTCAAGGGCCGTCACGAGATCTTCGAAGTCCAACCCAGCCTCCCGATAGAATCAGCGGGCGCTCGTCGCCCTCCTATTGACAGACGCTTATAACCGGCCATATTTGCCCGGTAAAGGAGGCCCAGTCATGTTTGCCTACAACCCCGAGAAATTTGCGTCACTCTACGCGACCGAGCTTGGCCAGCGCGTTTGGACCTTCCTCACACAGCCCGAAAACGTCGCTCGCCTGGAGACGGCGTCCGAGCTCGGCAAGCCCGCCGTCGAAGGCATCGAGGAACAGCTCCTCGCCGAATTTCGTGAGGACGTCCTCGCTGATCGCGTCAAGCAGATGGTCGGCCACATGGTGCGGCAGATCCTGGAGCAGCGCGACTGGGCACTCGACCAGACCGACGTGAAGGTTCAGTCCGTGCCCTTCAGCAAGGCGGCGCGCTATCGCCGGCCAGACTGGTTCACCTTTCACGCCTTCCGCAACAGCAGCGATCCGCGCGACGTCGTCATCACCGATCGCCGGCAGAATCCGACGCTGCCGAGCGGCGCGCGGTGGACCTTCTACGCAACCTTCGCCAGCCCGCTGAAAGCGGCGGTGGCGTTCGGCGTCAACGACATCAAGCAGCTTCGCCAGCAGATCCATTCGCACGGCTTCCACCGTGTTCGCATCGAGCGGATGATGCGCCGGGCATGAGACGAGCAGACGATGAGTGATCTATTCGACGTTGATAGTGCCAATCTCGATCGCGCGTTCGAGAACCTCAAGGCCGCCGAATTTCCGATCGAGCAGCAGCTTCGCGCCATGCTGCAGGAGATGTGGGCGCGCTACGAGCCTTATGCCGATCCTGACTTTCGACAGGGCTTCGCGCGCGACGTAGATGGCCGCTTCTGGGAGATGTATCTGGGCTGCACATTGATCGACGCTGGCCGCACCTTGCTCCCGGTGGTCGAGCGTCAGCGCGAGGGTGGCCAGCCGGATCTCTGCGTCTTGGAAGATGGCCACCGTATCTGGATCGAGGCCATTACCCCAGATGAAGGCGCCCCAGGTCCTGACCAAATCGTGCGTCCGGTTCCTCTCAACGAGGGGGGCGGCCTCTTCGTCGCACCGATCCGTCAGGCGCAGTTGCGCACGTCCGGGGCGTTCTGGACCAAGGCGCAGAGGATCGCGCGCTATCTCGAAGAGGGAGTGATCGTGCCGGAGGACACGAGGATCATCGCAATCAGTGCGAGCCGCTTCGGTGTCTATGTCGCCGAACAGCCATTGCCGCTGATCATGACCACGTTGTTTCCGATCGGAGACGCCTACATCACGATCGATCGCGAGACCGGCAATGTCGTTGACGAAGGATTTCACCCTGCCCCCTTCATCAACCGGGAACACAATCCGATCGCGCGCACGGCATTCCTCGACGAGCGTTTTGCCGACATCTCAGGTGTGATCTGGTCGCGCGTCGGTCTCGGCAACCTCTCGCGCCGGACCCGCCCGTTGACCTATGTCCATAACCCCTTGGCACAGGTTCCGCTGGCGACAAACTGGGGCGTCTGGGATCGCGAGTTCGTCATCACACCGCGCGGCGACGAATGGGAGGCCCACGACCTCTTGGCCCAGGCCGCAGCGGAGGCATCATGACGATGCGGCCGAGTCCCCGCGCCCGGCGCCTGCCGACTGACGAGATTGACCATGGCCGTCGCCGATGAGCAGCGTCTGATCACACGGATCAGCCAACGGAAGTTCGAGCTCTATGCGCTGTCGCTCGACCGCGGGCCCAATTTTGATCCCGCGCATATCTTCGCGAGCTATCAGGCGGGTGAATCAAGGTGCGCGCATGACATATAAAACTCAAACCAACTCCCGCTCTTCCAGCACTTCGAGCATCGCCATCGTCGTCGTTACCCCAGATTTCGGCCTTACCGGCTTTGAGCGCATCAATCAGCCGGAGGGAGCTGGCCTCAACGGCGCCATGATAGCTTTCCTCCGCCTGTATCTCGAAACGTTCGATCTCAGCATTGATCTCACCTTCGGCCGTTGGATCAAGCTCGCCAACACCGGCTATGGCACCGACACCGCTCTGCGTGGAAATATCACCGCACTTGGCCTGAGCTATGTGGCTGGCATCCTGCCACAAACATCGGTATGGACGCCTGGAACTGGGCCGCGGCCGCCGAAGAAGTGGTCGGGGAACGGGCGACCTCCAAAGTTGCTGCGGCGTGACAGCAAGCACCGACCGATTTCGGCCAAGAAGCTTGCGATCGGCCTGCCATCACGTGCTTGGCACAAGATCACGTGGCGTGAGGGTACGGCAGAGCGGTTGTCCTCGCGCTTTGCCCGTGTGCGCGTCCGTCCGGCACCTCGAGATTACTGGCGCGCCGAAAGCCGGCCGGAGGAATAGCTGCTGATCGAGTGGCCGGCAGGCGAGGAGGCGCCGACCAAATATTGGTTGTCAACGCTTCCGGCGAACATTGGCTTCCGTCAGTTCGTCGATATCGTCAAGCTGCGCTGGCGCATTGAGCGCAACTACCACGAACTCAAACAGGAAGTCGGCCTTGGCCACTTCGAGGGGCGAAGCTGGCGTGGGTTCCACCATCACGCAACACTGTGCATTGCCGCCTACGGATTTCTGGTCTCCGAGCGAGAAACGATTCCCCCCTCAGAAACAGCCTCCACCAAGCTGTTCAAGGAAGCTGCAATTCCCGAAACTTATCGACCGAGGGGATCCGCCATTGCGGCCTGAACGACACGTCCCAAATTCGATCGCCACCGTTCGGAGAAGATTGAACGCGGCTCTCGTGTCCACACTATCTCGATGCCCTTGTTGCATCAGGCCAATCTCACGTCGAAGTCGGTGAAAATTATGACGCAGTAGGACTAGACCCTATGTTCGCGCCGTGAGGTGACGGGCGGCCCGCCCCACGGCAAGCTCCTATCGAGGGTTGCGCCGGATGGGCCGGCGCCGAGCCTCAAGCATGGGGAGCGGGCCTAATGAAGGATAGCATTTTCGTGGGGCTGGATGTCCATAAGGCGACGATTTCGGTTGCGCTGGCCGAAGGGCTGCGCGGCGGTGAGGTTCGTAACCTGGGGATCATCGCCAACCGTGCCGATCAGATCACCAAGCTGGTGGAAAAGCTTGGCAAAGGTGGGCGGCAGGTAAGCTTTTGCTACGAAGCCGGTCCCTGCGGTTATGGCCTGCATCGGCAACTGACGGAACTGGGGCAGGATTGCATCGTGGTGGCCCCCTCGTTGATCCCGATGAAGGCGGGGGATCGGGTCAAGACCGATCGACGCGACGCGGCGATGCTGGCCAAGCTGCATCGAGCCGGCGAGCTGACCGCGGTATGGGTTCCGGATGCGGCGCATGAGGCCATGCGCGACCTGGTGAGAGCCCGTGCCACCGCGATGCGTGTGCTCGGCAAGGCGCGCCAGCACCTGCAGGGTTTTCTGCTACGGCATGGGCGCATCTATCCCGGCAAGAAGGGCTGGACCTTGGCTTACCGTCGCTGGCTCACGACGGTGCGCTTCGATCACCCCGCGAGCCAAATCGTTCTGCAGGACTACATCCACGCCGTCACTGACGCCGAAGCCCGAGTAGAACGTCTGACTCGGCAAATCGAAGAGTTGGCGCCGCAATGGTCGATGAAGCCATTCGTCGAGGCGGTGCAGGCCATGCGCGGCGTCGCCTTCATTGTCGCGGTGACGGTGATTGCCGAGGTCGGCGACTTCTCCCGCTTCGACAATCCCCGCCAACTGATGGCCTATCTCGGCCTCGTTCCATCGGAGCATTCGAGTGGTACTTCGACCAGGCGCGGCGGCATCACCAAAGCCGGCAACGCCTTGGCCAGGCGGGCTCTGATCGAGGGGGCGTGGACCTATCGCATGCAAGCCCGCGTCAGTCGCAAGCTCCATGACCGTAACGAGCGCTTGCCTCAGGTCATTCGCGACATCGCCTGGAAGGCCCAGGTCAGGCTCTGCGCTCGCTATCGCCGCTTGTCGGTAGCCGGCAAACCCAAGGTAATTGTCACCACCGCCATTGCACGCGAAATGGTTGGCTTCCTGTGGGCGATCGCTCGTCAAGTCCAACTCGGGCCGGCTGCCTGAAAGAACGATGCTCGACCATATCGGTGCCCAGGGCAGGAGGCGGGGCGCGGTGGGGAATCCTCGTGGCCTGCTTTGAGCCGGCTTTGCCGACGCTCGTCCTCTAGACCGAGGCAGCCCCAAGACGAAACCACGGTCATGCGGTAGCCAACCCGCGCATGAGAGCTTGCTCAACCGTCGTCTCTGGCTCCGCCTCCCGCCTTGGGCACCGCCGAAACTCAGCGCCTGGGCGCAACCAGGAGAGTCGTGCTCGTTCAAAATCTTGACAGCGAACATGAGAGCAGGCTGTTGAAAAAGGCGCTCGCCGCCGACCGACGACCGTGATTCATTCGCTCCGATGAGATTCGGAGATGGTGTGCGTGCGTGGCGGCGACAATCGAACGGGCGAGCTGTTCAGCTACGTTGACCTGGAGGCGCGGGTGCGGCGAGATCATCCGCCGCGAGCGATCCGGACGATTGTGAACGAGGCGCTTTCGGCGCTGGAGCGCGAGTTTGCAGCGCTCTATTCGCCGATTGGGCGGCCGTCGATCCCGCCGGAGAAGCTGCTGCGGGCGATGCTATTGCAGACGTTTTATTCAATCCGCTCGGAGCGGCTTCTGATGGAGCGGCTGGAATACGACCTGCTGTTCCGCTGGTTCGTCGGAGTCGGCGTTGACGACGCAGCCTGGGACCATTCGGTGTTCTCGAAGAACCGCGACCGGCGACTGGAAGGCGACATCTCGGCCAAGTTCCTCGTGGCGTTGCTGGCGCGCAGCCCAAGGTGAAGAAGCTTCTGTCGAGCGATCACTTCTCGGTCTATGGCACGCTGATCGAGGCCTGGGCCTCGATGAAGAGCGTCAAGCCGAAGGACGGCTCGGGCGAGCCGCCGGCGCAAAGGCGGGCGCAATGCCGAAGCGGACTTCCATGGCCAGAGACGCTCGAACGACACCCATGCTTCGACCACCGATCCCGATGCCAGGCTCTATCGCAAGGGTAAAGGCAAGGAGACGAAGCTGTGCTTCATCGGGCATGGGCTGATGGAGACCCTCGCCGCCATCGATCGCCTCGTTCACCACGCCACCATCGTCGAGAGTGTATTGTGAGCAATCACAGGCGCAACAACAGCAGCAGACAGAGCTGTTCGCAGCGTGATATCAGGAGATCGGAGCGGCCGAGAATCCAACTAAGAGATTGGTCGCCGTGGCCCCACCGGATGGGGTCCACTTCACTGCTACAGGTCCTGATCTATTGGAAAAGGTGCGTCTTTTGAAGCTTTTGTTGGACGGCGAACGAATGCCTCGCCGGGAAGGCGATGTGAGAGGTCCTCCGCAAGAACGGTCACATTTGGATGCTTCAGAAGGGAACCATGGTCGCCAGGAAGAGGGGGCCCTTCAACGAGGCTCTCGAAAGCAGCGTGCCATGGAGTTGCTGCGCTAGTGGACTCCCGAGTGTAATAGACGCAGAGCGCCGAAACCTTCTTAGGTACGTATAGTTTGCCCGCGCGAATATGGCGAATGAACATTTGGAAGATTTCCTCAAGCGCCGGTACACCGATTTTCCATGTACCAAAAGCAGCGCTCGCGAGCGTAGCGAAGTCACCCGGTCGAATTTTCATGGTTGCATCGTGCTCAGGCGACAATCCTCCCTCGTCGACAAGGAATGCAAGGAATTCAGACCATTCCTGGTCCAAGGTGAGAGTGGAAGGCGTCTCTGGCGCCGACGGATGGGCACTATCGATCAATGCCACTAAATCGACCCTCACGTTTGCAGAGATTAGCATCCCAGCAACGGCGTGGGCGAGCACACCGCCAAAAGACCATCCCGCGAGCGTACAAGCCATGTCCGGCAGCACAGGAACAATAGCCCGAGCATAGACTTGGGCGATCTCATCAATCGAACCCACCTTCAGGAGTTCGTGACCGAACTCTAGGGCATGTATACCGTAGATGGTCTGTGTAGCTGGCAGCGCCCGCACGAGGTCATCATAGACGCTCAGCCCTCCGCCACAAGCGTGACAGAGGATAAGTGGCTGACTGTTCGCGAGTCGAAGCGGAATAAGTTGGCTCGCAGATTTTCGATGGTTCTTCGATGCGGGGCGCACCTTCTCGGCGCACTGATCGAGACGAGGATTCGTGAAATGCACGGAAAGATCGAGGATCAAACCCCGCCGCCGGAGTTGCTCAAGCACTTGCAGCGCTAGCAGCGAATGTCCACCGAGGTCAAAGAAGTTGTCGTGCCGCCCGACCCGCGCCACACCGAGAAGCTCCGCCCAGATCGTCGCCAGCGCGGTCTCGGTCTCGCCCCGCGGCGGCTCATAGGCCGCGCGCGCATAGGCCGCATCCTCAGGCATCGGCAGCGCCTTGCGGTCGAGCTTGCCGTTTGCCGTCAGCGGCAGCGCCGCCAGGCGCACAAACGCAGCCGGCACCATGTAGTCGGGCAGCCGCGCACTCACATGCGCGCGCAAGGTGCCGGCAAGGTCAGATCCCTCAGCTTCGCCGGCGTGCTCCGCAGCCGCAACCACATAGGCGACAAGACGCTTCTCGCCGGTGCGATCCTGTTGCGCCACGACGACCGCATCGCGCACGAATGCGTGTTCGACGAGCCGTGCCGCGATCTCGCCGGGCTCGATCCGGAAGCCCCGGATCTTCACCTGGTCGTCGTTGCGGCCCAAAAACTCCAGATTGCCGTCCGGCAAGTACCGCGCAACATCCCCGGTCCGGTACATCCGCGCCCCCGCCTCAGCGCTGAACGGATCGGCCACAAACCGCTCCGCCGTCAGCTCGGGCCGGTTCAGATAGCCACGCGCGACCCCCGCCCCGCCGATGTAAAGCTCCCCGACCGCCCCGAACGGAACGGGCGCGCCATGACCGTCCAGCAGGTAAACCTGCGTGTTCGCGATCGGTCGGCCAATCGGGAGCCGCTGGAATGGCTCATCAATCGCGTTGATCTCGCAGACTGTCGCAAAGGTCGTCGTCTCGGTCGGACCGTAGCAGTGCAAGAGATGTTGCGGTCGGTTCTGCCTCAACACCCGTGCTACTGCCGCCACATCAACCGTATCACCACCAACTAATAGCAACCGCAAACTTGCCAGCACCGGGCCTAGATCATTAGCGCTCTGCCTGAACAACCCCGCTGTCAAATGCAGGACGGTAATGCGGTGCTGCTGAACCAGACTGCGCAGCACTTCTGGCTCCAGCACATTAGTGTATGGAATCGCAATCAGGCTCGAACCGTGTAGCAGCGGTGCCCAGACTTCCAGCGTACTGATATCAAACGCGGGATTGCCCAGCCATCCCACACGATCCCTCGAGCTGAACTCCGCATAGCCGTTGTTGATGACGAGCCGGTTGACAGCACGATGAGGAACAACAACTCCCTTGGGAACGCCGGTCGAGCCGGAGGTGTACATTACATAAGCGGCGGCCTCGGCGCTCAATGCCAGGCCTGGATCGGTACTACATCCTGTTCCGGCCATGAGCGGCTCAATGGGCAGAACAGGGATTGTCACCTCAACCAGATCGTCATCGTCACTCTCGCTAAGCACGAGGCGCGCATCACAGTCGGCCAGTATCCAGCTTTGTCGTGCAGATGGAAGAGCGCGATCGATCGGCACATAAACTCCCCCCGCCTTCAGGGTCGCCAACTGCGCCACCACAAGCGCAACGGAGCGGTCCAGCATTGTCGCAACACTATCCCCGGGCCTCACCCCGAGCCCGATCAGATGATGCGCGAGCCGGTTCGCCCGTGCATTGAGCTCGCCATAGCTTAAGCGCGCGTCCGCATCGACCACCGCCACCGCGTCCGGCGCTTGACGCACCTGCGCCTCGAACAGCTGATGGATGCACTGCTCCGCCGGATAGGGGGCCGCCGTCCGGTTCAACTCCTCCAGGAGGTAGGCGCGCTCAGCGGCTGGCAGGATGTCCAGGTCTCGCACCGGCGTATTGGGGGCGTGCTCCAGCGCCTCAGCCACTTGCTCGAGCGCGCGCTGCATGTAACCGCAGACCCGGTCCGCAGCGACGCCCTCCGCCACCTGCGCCGTCAGACCGAGCGCCTCGCCAAAATCCTCCACCGACAAGGACAGGGGATAGTTGGTGCGCTCCTCCCCGCCCAGCCATTCGGCCCCCTCTAGCCCATCATTCGGTGCAGAACCGGACATGGCCGCTGGCGTGGTGTGACGATAGTTCAACAGCGCGCTGAACAGCGGCGCCGGTGCCGCAACCCCGCTGCAGCGTTGCGCCAAGGCCAGCGAGGCATGCTCGTGCGCCAGCAGCTCGGCCAGCCGGGCGTGGGTGGTCCGCACGCTCGCCTCGACCCCGGTGCCGTCCAGATCAAGCCGCAGCGGCAGGGTGTTGATGAACAGGCCCATGGCGCGGTCGACACCGGCGCCGCCATGCATGCGGCCGAACAGCACCGTGCCGAACACCACCTGCTCGCGGCCGCTGCTGCGCGCCACCACCTGCCCCCAGGCCAGATGGCACAGGCTCGCCAGGCTCACCCCCAGCCGCCGCGCCTGTTCCCGCAGCCGCGCGTTGAGCGCCTGCGGCAGCATCCGCCGCGCCTCATGGACCCCATGGCCGTCGCCGCGGATCTCGCTCAACCCGAACGGCATGGTCGGCTCGTCGATGTCTGCCAGCAGCCCTCGGAAGAACTCTTCATGCGCCTTGGCATCAACACCAAGACGCGCCTGCGCCACCAGATTGCGGAACGGCTGCGGGGCTATCAGCTCATGCTCGCGCCCCTTCAGCACGGCCCGGACCTCGGCATGCATCACTTCCAGCGTGGTTTGATCCCCGATCAAATGGTGCTGCAGCTCCAGCAGCAGCCAGCGCGCGCTGCCGGGCTCGCGCGCGGTCACAAACCGCAACAGCGGCGCCCGACCAAGATCGATGCGGTGCTGGCGCGGATCAAACCGGCGCCGGAGCTCATCGGCGCCGGGACAATCATAGCCATCCAGCTCGACCTCGCTCACCTCCAGCGGCGCACGACGCCACACCACCTGGGCCGAGCTCGACAGCCCCTCCCAGACAAAGGCCGTGCGCAGAATGTCGTGCCGATCCACCACCCGCTGAACCGCGGCAAGATAGCGATCCAACAGGCCACGGTCGGCAAACGCCGTCTGCGACACCAGCAGGTACGGATCGCCATGGCTGGCGAGCAGATGATGGAACAGGATGCCGTCCTGCAGCGCCGACAAGCCATAAATGTCCTGGATGTTGCCGACGCCACCAGGCACCATGGCGACGATCCGATCGATCTCGCCCTGCGTCAGCTCGATCAGCGGCAGCATCTGCGGCGTAATCGCCGTGCTGCTCGCGGTGATCAGGTTGGCCGGGACCGCCGCCTCCTGATGACTGCCCAGGCTTGCGGCCTGATCCGCCAGCACCGGCTTGGCGAACAAGGTCTGCACCTCGATCCCCAGCGACAGCCGCCGCAGACGCGCCATCAGCTGCACCGCCAGCAGCGAATGTCCACCGAGGTCAAAGAAGTTGTCGTGCCGCCCGACCCGCGCCACACCGAGAAGCTCCGCCCAGATCGTCGCCAGCGCGGTCTCGGTCTCGCCCCGCGGCGGCTCATAGGCCGCGCGCGCATAGGCCGCATCCTCAGGCATCGGCAGCGCCTTGCGGTCGAGCTTGCCGTTTGCCGTCAGCGGCAGCGCCGCCAGGCGCACAAACGCAGCCGGCACCATGTAGTCGGGCAGCCGCGCACTCACATGCGCGCGCAAGGTGCCGGCAAGGTCAGATCCCTCAGCTTCGCCGGCGTGCTCCGCAGCCGCAACCACATAGGCGACAAGACGCTTCTCGCCGGTGCGATCCTGTTGCGCCACGACGACCGCATCGCGCACGAATGCGTGTTCGACGAGCCGTGCCGCGATCTCGCCGGGCTCGATCCGGAAGCCCCGGATCTTCACCTGGTCGTCGTTGCGGCCCAAAAACTCCAGATTGCCGTCCGGCAAGTACCGCGCAACATCCCCGGTCCGGTACATCCGCGCCCCCGCCTCAGCGCTGAACGGATCGGCCACAAACCGCTCCGCCGTCAGCTCGGGCCGGTTCAGATAGCCACGCGCGACCCCCGCCCCGCCGATGTAAAGCTCCCCGACCGCCCCGAACGGAACGGGCGCGCCATGACCGTCCAGCAGGTAAACCTGCGTGTTCGCGATCGGTCGGCCAATCGGGAGCCGCTGGAATGGCTCATCAATCGCGTTGATCTCGCAGACTGTCGCAAAGGTCGTCGTCTCGGTCGGACCGTAGCAGTGCAAGAGATGTTGCGGTCGGTTCTGCCTCAACACCCGTGCTACTGCCGCCACATCAACCGTATCACCACCAACTAATAGCAACCGCAAACTTGCCAGCACCGGGCCTAGATCATTAGCGCTCTGCCTGAACAACCCCGCTGTCAAATGCAGGACGGTAATGCGGTGCTGCTGAACCAGACTGCGCAGCACTTCTGGCTCCAGCACATTAGTGTATGGAATCGCAATCAGGCTCGAACCGTGTAGCAGCGGTGCCCAGACTTCCAGCGTACTGATATCAAACGCGGGATTGCCCAGCCATCCCACACGATCCCTCGAGCTGAACTCCGCATAGCCGTTGTTGATGACGAGCCGGTTGACAGCACGATGAGGAACAACAACTCCCTTGGGAACGCCGGTCGAGCCGGAGGTGTACATTACATAAGCGGCGGCCTCGGCGCTCAATGCCAGGCCTGGATCGGTACTACATCCTGTTCCGGCCATGAGCGGCTCAATGGGCAGAACAGGGATTGTCACCTCAACCAGATCGTCATCGTCACTCTCGCTAAGCACGAGGCGCGCATCACAGTCGGCCAGTATCCAGCTTTGTCGTGCAGATGGAAGAGCGCGATCGATCGGCACATAAACTCCCCCCGCCTTCAGGGTCGCCAACTGCGCCACCACAAGCGCAACGGAGCGGTCCAGCATTGTCGCAACACTATCCCCGGGCCTCACCCCGAGCCCGATCAGATGATGCGCGAGCCGGTTCGCCCGTGCATTGAGCTCGCCATAGCTTAAGCGCGCGTCCGCATCGACCACCGCCACCGCGTCCGGCGCTTGACGCACCTGCGCCTCGAACAGCTGATGGATGCACTGCTCCGCCGGATAGGGGGCCGCCGTCCGGTTCAACTCCTCCAGGAGATACGTACGCTCAGCGGACGACAGCAGCTCAATCCGCGCGACCGCTTGCCGCGCATCGGCCATCACAGCACACAACAAATTTTGCAAATGCTGCGTCATGCGGTCGATCTGCTTGGGCGCCAAGCGACTAGCATCAAAGTGCCATCGGAAGCTCCCATCCAGAGCGCAAACCTCAAACGTTAGCAAATCGCCGGATAGGGTTGTCTCAGAACGCGGGCTCGAAGCCAGATCACCAGCGGCAGAAGAGCTATTTGTCGTAACCGTAACGCCAATCGGCCAGGGTCGCCGCGATCGTAGCGCCTCCCTACCCCGCAAGCTCGGAGCGCGCGCGATCACATCCCGCGCAAAGCTATCGTGCTCGCTCAGTTCGGCGCATTCGGCGGCGACCACCCTGCGCACCTCTGCAAAATCATGACCAAGATCAATGGTAATTTCCATCGGCACGACAGAAGCGACAATCACCTCCGCCGCCTTCAACCGGGCCCGCGATCCATTCTGTGCGGGCGTCCATCCCAATTGGAGCTGTGATTCGCCAGTGACGCGAGCGAGATAGGTCAGCCAAGCAGTTATTAGGTGTTCCGTGCGATCAAATGGCGACAGCCTAGCCAAAGCACTTGGAATGAGCCACGAACTCGACTGCCATATGGGTGGAGTCGCAGCTTCTGAAGCCGACAGAAACGGAAGCTGCAATATTTTGAACTGCTCAAGCCGCTGCCGCCAAAAACTCTCCCGAGGCGCCAGCATTTCATGGGCAACAGTTATGTCCCGAGCCTCGTCATCGCTTAAAATCGGGAGGCGATGCCCTAGATCCAGATCGGACTGCCTCGCGAGTGCCCGCGCATCCAGAGCCTCACCATCCGGGCTGTCAAACCAAACATCAACATCCTCTGTTCCCGTCGCCACACGCCAGTGGCTGGGGTGGATTTCAACCAGGGAACCCGGCGAAAAGCCCGAGCAGCCAGACGACGCCTCCAAGCACCTGACTGCGACAACGTCATCGCCCACAAGAGCCTTGGACAGACATAAAGGATTGGAATGATGCGGCCCAAAGTCTAAGGCGCGCGTCATCGCTGAGAGATCTTGCGCGGATCTATCCCATCGCAGACAGCCCGCAGCATCTGGGCGTCGGCGCCTCGGAAAATAGCTTCTGTCCGCTAGCGCCTGCGGACGGGCGACAAGCCTTTCGTTCGTTAACCCAGTTAAAAGCTCGCGGAATCCCTCGACTGCGGCTTCATAACATTTGAGGTTCAGGCTTAACGCGGTGTCGGTAGGTCCAATCAGGACTTGGCGTTGAACCACCAGGTCACCCGTATGAACACCATCATCTATGCGATGCCACGTGATGGCATATTCGGACTCTTGGGCCAGCAGCGCCCAAGACGTCGCATGAGTTCCCGCATACCGTGGTAAGGGACCGTCGTGGTAATTGAAAGCACCTCGACGCACTCGCCCAAACACATCCGCCGGCAATATGAACGGATTGGCAACAGAAAATATCCACTCCACCGGTTCGGTACTGAGCAATGTGGCAAGCTCTTCAACGCTCGCTAGGCACAAGACATTGGCGCGAGCGGCCCAATCGCGGAAGATGGCGTCGGCACACAGGGCCGCGCCGATGACGTAGCCCATCTCCATTGCTAACTCTGCACACCTAATAGCTAGCGTACCACCACCAACAAAGACGGTAGAACCAATTGGTGAGGCTGCAGGTCGTTGCCCACCCCAATCGCCGAGTTCGCAACTCGATGAGGCCAACACACATATGTCGTGATGTTCGTACCCCACGTCCATGACAAAACCTCCACGTGTGTGACGCGCCGAGCGTGTGGCCACCGAGAGACGCGCGCCGGCGTGCACCGGAGGAGACCGATGGGCCATCTTCACGCTCCAGCCAAGCCGTCGCGTAGCCTAGGCAATTCCCGCCCGACGCGCCGCGCCACATAATGACCTAAACCTCTCACAGCAGTTGAGATTTGCTCGGGAGTAACCGAGCTGAACGCCAATCGGATCCGGCAGTCTTGAGAGTTATCCAGTGCGAAGAAGCTCATCGGCATAACAATGACATTGTAATGCGTTGCGCACTCGTCCGCGGTGTTCGCGTCAAATCTGAAAGGAAGATCGAGAGTCAGAAAGAAGCCGCCGGCAGGACGATTCCATCGAACCTGGTCCGACAAAGGCGAAAACACATCGTCCAGCTGACACAACATAAGGTCGCGATTTGCACGATACCAATCCAGCGCCGGCCGGATCCAGCCACGTAAGCTTGTCCGCTGTTCGATCAAGAGCCCCGCCACAATCGCTTGGCTAATTTGGCTCGTATTCACGGTACCGAAACTCTTGCGCTGAACCAGATCTTCCCAAAGTGTCCGGCAAGCACCTGCGTCTCCAAAGATGGTATCGGGCAGTATTGCTGCTCCGACGCGAAGAGCTGGGCTTAGCGTCTTGGAGAATGTTGACAGGTAGATAACACTTCCGACCTCATCCAAAACGGCCATCGGAGGCACCGCATCTCCTTCATACCGAAATGGCCCATATGGATTGTCCTCCAAAACGACGATCCGATGTTTGGCGCACACTTCGAGGATCTCCCGTCGTGCGACCACATCGAGGACGCGTCCTGTCGGATTATCAAAATCGGGAATAAGATATGTTGCCCGAGCTCTTCGACCATTTCGGCCTAATTGCACAACGGCGGACTCGATCGCGTCTGCAACGCAAGACGCTGAATTGGACAACGCTGCAATAGGCACCCTCGCAGCATTAGCTGCACCAATTGCTCCAATATAGGTGGGATTGCAGACCAGGAGCACATCCGAAGATTCGGGACACAGCGCCGGCAGGCAGAGAGCGAGCGCTTCCTGGCATCCTGAGGTGATCAGGACGCGATCCGCCTTAGCGGGGAGCCCCTCATCGGATCGCACCTGTTGCGCAACAAGCTCGTTGATGATTCCCGCTGTTCGACCATACTGCAACAACTGAGACCATACTTGGCCACGATCGCCAGCCCAATACCTTTGATACACACCGAATGCATTCAACAGCGCCTGGGGGTTGAGTCTATCGAAAAACCGGTCACTCGGCCTACCAGACGCAAGCGAGACAGCTGAGGGAAACCGACTCGAGACCTCGTTCAGGAAATTCATTGCCGAACTTTGCAACCGGAAATCCATCATGGAGCCTTGGAGGAGGACGGAGCTATGGAGATCACGCCTACGTCGGAACACGAGCACGACTGGAGGTCTAAGGGCGTACGCCTCTTCGCTCAATACTTGCCGGACTGTTCAAGCTGGTCAAAAAGCTGCTGGACGTTCGATTCGAGGAAACCACTCTCTCCATCTCGGCGAATGATTTCGAAGCTAAGCCCCGTCTCAATGGAGCGGCTCGAGAAGGCCTGTGTCAGTCCAGGGCCACGTATCACATTCGTGTCAAATCCCAGACCACGAGACTTTAGGGTCTCTACAGCAGCATCCACGTCGTCGACCTCAAGAGCGATATGAGCAACTCCAACGCCGTGACGCCGCACGAGCTCTGAGACCTGAGAAGCCGGCTCAGTACCCTGACACAAAACAAACCTGATGCCCCTGCTCTCGAACTCAGCAGATAGCATGCCCGTCGCTCGACCCTTGATGTGAAAACGGCGCTTCAACTCAAAACCTAGCACGTCCCGAAAGAATTGAATTGAGGCCTCAAGATCGAGCACAGCAATCGCAATATGATCGATCCCGCGAAATTGCGACACCGGACTCGCGGTTGTCCGGATGTCATCGGAAGTCGCACCCACTCCGAGCTTGCTATCGATCGTTTTCTGCATAGCACCCACTTTCGATCACACAATCCGACAATCAGGCCAAAGCGACCTCATCGCGCGAGCGACAGGCAACCCTGCTACCAGCAGATCAGCCCTGTACTAGCGTCAAGGTTCTTCAGAATCCTCTGCTCGAGGTCCGCCAACTCAGCCTTACGCCTGGCCACATCCGATTGAGCGCGGAAGAGCTTGGCTTTGAGCTCTTCTCGTTGCCTCATTGCTTCTCGAAGTTCCCAACCGTCCTGCATCGGCTAATTACCTATCTACGAGCGAACGCCGCCTGTCAGCTCCGAAAACATTGCCTGCGCTTCCGCTGCTGCTGGTGTCAGATCGCCGCGCTTCAGCTGGAGGCGGACGTCCGCCAGACCAATCTGTTGGAACGGCTCGCGGCACATCACCTCGAACATGGTGCGCAGCATCTCTTGACTGGCGTCGTTCCGTCCAGTTCCGGGTGCAGAGCAATCCTGTCCTCGCCGGGAGACCGAAGCGCCATCAGGAGATGAGAGGCCCCGCGACGGCCACGCACGTGATGGGCGCAGCAGCATCAGCATCAGCATCAGCATCAGCATCAGCATCAGCATGGCACTGATTTGGATCAATCGAGCAAGTTTCATCTGAACTCTCTTAGACAAGGGCTGCGATCGTGGTCGTAACGGATCACCCCCGCATCTCAAGCAACCGACGTGCCAATGACGTTCTGCGAGCGTTTCCTGAAGAAACAACGCGCCTCTCGCTGCGCTGGCGGAATGCTGCCGTCTTACTGTCGGGCTTGGGACATCGACGTCTTGAACCAGACACAGCTCAACACAACAACACGGACGGTCAATGGCGACGATCGCCAAAAGAGCAATTGCCCGAGATCACCCTTGCTGGTCAGAATGCTCTCGCCGCCATTTTTGAGGGTCTCATCATCGAGCGAGAACATCGTGCGATAGGCATCACGCTCGATGCTGGCTCTCTCGCAAGGGGGCGGGGAGAATATCCTCTCGGTGAAGCAAGAGATCGGTTTGCTCGACCGAGGCAAACCGGGGCAGCCTGAATTCATGGAAAAAGACAGCCGAAACAAAACCGGTATCAGTCGTGGCGTCACCGACTGCCGAAATGGGTAGCTGGCCACCACCTCACTGCCGAACTCAGGGAGGAGCACGTCGATTATAAGCGATGCGTGTCATGCCGCAGTCGTGAGACCAAGCTCCGGAAAACCCGCTTGGTGCCGCTGCACGACACGGCAGTAGCGGGCTTGAGGCGCTATCTGGCGCGTCGCCGGCCCCGTTCCGAGGCTGATCCGGTGTTCGTTGACGCGCGTGGTTTGCCGCTGCGCTACATTGCGGTCAAAGAGACCTAGCCAATTCCCGCACAGCGGGAGCAGTTGGCAGCGTCATCGCAGACGCTGCCGAATCCGTGCGGCCAAACAGCGCGCCGGAAACTATTCGATGCAGCGGGCCATCGATCGCTACAGCCGGTAAAATGCTCTCTGTCTCAAGTTGCCGCCATTGCGCAACCAAAACGTCGCCGCGTCAGCTCCGCAGTCTGCCGATAGCAACCCGCGATCTCAAACTATCCCCATAGCCGCGCCACCGTGCATCTTCTCCCGCGCCTTCGCTCAATCCGGCTTCAATGAGGTCGCGTTATAAGCGCTTGCCGCGCCCTCGCGTGAGCGCGATCTCACAGAACCCTCCAGATTCCCTCGAATCTCCAGCCGTGATTCTCTACCCTCCAACGTGATTGGCGGAGGGTTCGATGCGGCACGGGAGCGGCGGGAAAGCGGCGAGCAGGATCTGTTTCGCTCGCGGCTCGACCAAGTCATCAACATGGATCACACGCTGGTGAAGCTGGCGCGGACGATCGACTGGGGGTGTCTGGAAGAGAAGTTCGGTGCGGTGTATGCCGACGGCTCCGGGCGGCCACCGCTGCGGACGCGGCTGATGGCGGGGCTCGCGATTCTCAAGCATACCTACAATCTCAGCGATGAAGTGGTGTGTGAGCAGTGGATCGAGAACCCGTATTACCAGTACTTCTGCGGCGAGGAGTTTTTCCAGCACCGGCTGCCGCTCGATCGCTCCTCGATGACGAACTGCCGCAACCGCATGGGAGAGGAGCGGCTGCAAGCGCTGTTGCAGGAGAGCCTGGCGGTGGCGACGCGAACCGGCGCGATGAAGCCTTCGGAGCTCTCGCGCGTCATTGTCGACACCACGGTACAGCCGAAGCACATTACCTTCCCGACCGACGCCAAGCTGATGAACCGGGCCCGTGAGAAGCTGGTGCAGCTGGCCAAAAAGCTGGGCGTGGAGCTACGGCAGTCCTATACGCGGGTCGGCAAGTTCGCCCTGATCCAGCATCAGCGATACGCCCATGCTAAGCAGTTCAAGCGCGCCAACCGGGCTTTGCGCACGCTCAAGACCTATCTCGGCCGTGTCATCCGCGACATTGCCCGCAAGATCGACGGCGACCATGGGCTCGAGGGCAGCTTCGCTCACCTGCTCAGCCTTAGCCGGCAGGTGCGCCAGCAGGAGCGCGGGCAGCGCGGCGCCAAGGTCTACAGCCTGCATGCCCCCGAAGTGGAATGCATCGGCAAGGGCAAGGCCCACAAGCCTTACGAGTTAATGGCATGGACCACGCCCGCTCTCAGAGGCAACGTGCTACCCCGCGGGGCAGCAGCAGGAGCGCAAGCCATATCGAATACGAACATTATCACAATCGGTATCGATCTCGGGAAGAACACATTCCATGTCGTTGGTCTCGATGCCACCGGCGCAATCACGTTACGCAAGAAGCGATCTAGAAATCAGCTTGACCAGTCGCTGAGCAATGTTCCGCGTTGCCTAATCGGAATGGAGGCGTGTGCAGGAGCACATCATCAAGCTCGAGAAATTAGGCCATCAAGTACGGCTCTTGCCGGCACAGTACGTCAAACCATACCTCAAGGGTCACAAGAATGACTTTCGGGATGCTGAAGCGATCGCCGAGGCTGCTCAGCGGCCGACAATGCGGTTCGTCCCAGTGAAGTCGGCCGAACAACTTGATTTACAGGCACTCCACAGAGTTCGCAGTCGATTGGTGACACAGAGAACAGCGGTCATCAATCAAATTCGGGGCTTTTTGCTTGAGCGAGGCCTACCAGTGCGGCAAGGAGCGGCAGCACTCCGATTGGCACTCCCCCAAATCCTCTCGATACCTTCGGAAAGCCTGTCACCTCAGGTGGTTCGGCTCATCCAGGACTTGGCCGAGGACTGGCGCTATCTCGACCGTCGCGTCGCGTTAGTCACCAAGGAGATCAATGAGATCGCGGAGCAAGATGAGCATTGTCGCCGCCTGATGAGTGCGCCGGGCGTCGGGCCAATCATCTCAAGCGCGATGATCGCCGCGATCGGAACTGGTGATGCGTTCCAGAAGGGCCGCGACTTTGCGGCATGGCTTGGCCTCGTACCAAAACAAATCTCGACCGGTGATCGAACCATTCTCGGTCGCATATCAAGACGCGGCAACCGTTATCTACGAACACTGTTCATTCAGGGAGCCCGAGCCGTATTACTGAGGCGCCAAACCTGGGCCAGGCACGGCTTCGGAGCCTGGCTGGAGGCAGCATCGAAGCGGCTCCACTCGAATGTACTGGTTGTTGCCCTGGCCGCAAAACTCGCGCGGATGGCCTGGAGCATGCTCGCAAAAGGCCGTGACTACGAAGCGAGTTTCCTGGGGCACGCTGCATAGCACGCCCGACCCGGGAAGGAAGGAAGATCCAAGATCCGATCGGAATAGCACACTATCCCGCCGAGGTTTGCGAGACGGAAAGAACGAATGGAGAAACGGTTCCACCGACACTTCTGAAGCCTGGTTCGACTCCATGGCCCTCCTTGAGGCCGGCGAGTTATTGAGGACAGAAGTGGCGCGGATATCCATAATGGCTCGGGGCGACAGCCTCAAATCGAAGCCGGATAGATTGGCGCAAACCGCTTCATCCCTTTGTCGATCCCTCTTGCAACGCGGGCGTGGTCCATAGATCGGCGTCAAGGTCAGCGTTGCTACCCCTCTCAAGCACAGCAAGGGCGGCCAGTTCGTCGCCCATGTACAGGCGCTGCCGGGCAATCCCTATGACGGCCACACGCTGGCTGAGGTGATCCCCGGGATCGAGAAACTCATCGGCACCACGATCGATCGGCTCCACGCCGATGCCGGCTATCGCGGCCACAATGCGCCGGCCGACTACAAGTTCAAAATCTACACCTCAAAACAAGAACGCCGCGTGACCCCGGCAATCAAACGAGAGATGCGCCGCCGCTCTGCCGTCGAGCCCGTCATCGGCCATCTCAAGGACGAGCACCGAATGGGCCGCAACTATCTCGCCCACCGCAACGGCGACCTCAACAACGCCATTCTCGCCGCCGCCGGCTACAACTTCCGCCGCCTCATCAAGTGGCTGAGGATCTTGTTGTACCTCATCCTGATGGCGCTCTTCCCGAAGTCAAAACTATCGCCGGCCTGAAAACGTATTGTTCACAGAAGACTTTCGAGGCTCTGCACCCCGAAAGCTTGCAATCTGAAAATACCTTCGCCAGAAAACTCGAACCCCCGATCAAGCCCTTACAGGTTCTTCACGGGCGACTGCCTCAAGCGCGGGATGCACAGAATCGTTGATGATCACCACGTCACTCAAGCATGCGAGCCCGACCGCGCGTTACAATTCGGGAGAACGTCAATTGGCTGTTAACGGGGCTCGTGCTAGCCTTCTGTACATGGCAAATCAACGCCATCACCTCGAGCGAACCGCATCCCGCCTTTCGAACATTCCGGACAATCCGCATCTTTACGCGGTTCGACCAACTGCAGCCTCCCGGTCAGGGCATTGATGTGCTGGTAGTGCAAGGGACGATCAGCGCGCAGACTCAGATAATCCATTAGAAAATCATTCACGGCGTGCCCCGCGGAGACCGCATTAAGACTGATAACGCTGGGGTTCGGCTCATCAACGCCATAAGCCTGCGCCTTTCGTTCCGCATCTGTCTTGGCCTCTTTGGCCAAGAGATTAGGATCAATCAGCTGATTGCACCAAAGGCAACCCGCACCTGGACGAAGAGGGCGAATGGCACTGAACGCATCGATCACCCGCCCCTGCTCATCGGCGCGGATTTTCGAGCCCAGCTGAACGGCTGGAATAAGATATTGATGAACCAGTGCGTTCACTACTAGGCGCGCCCGCATTGAGTCCGCCGCAAGAAAGATGTAATCGCAACCTTTGAGCCGATCCGCCACTGAAGCTTTAGCCACGTCCGCGTTGAAGTACTCGATGTGCGCGGATGGGTTGGCCTGCTGGATGAGGCGCTGTGCCAACTGAACTTTGGGCGTCCGATTTGCAGCATCGGACTGCGATGCTCCGATAAGTCGTGCAAGGTTGGATGCTTCAACCGCATCGTCATCAACAAGCGTGAAGTGGCCGACGCCCAAGCGGGCCAGATACTCCACAACAAGGCTACCGATCCCGCCTAGCCCGATCACCGCAACGTGAGCGCGCGATAAGGTCTGCTGGCCCGCTCGACCAAACATACGAATTTGGCGGTCATATTGGTCGTCCACCGAGCTCAA
Source organism: Bradyrhizobium algeriense (assembly GCF_003062295.1). Taxonomy (GTDB): domain Bacteria; phylum Pseudomonadota; class Alphaproteobacteria; order Rhizobiales; family Xanthobacteraceae; genus Bradyrhizobium; species Bradyrhizobium algeriense. The sequence goes on from NZ_PYCN01000025.1 coordinate 98,428, forward strand.
ATTTCTCGATAGATGGGGTGCGAGACGATCAATCTTCATGCCAATTACGCTCGCCTGATCGAGTTCGCAACGGCTGCCATTGGGCATCCAGAGATCTGCCTGCACGGCCCGCCGCCCCAACACCAGAGCGCCAACCGGCATGCCTTTGGCGATTTGCAATAGAGCCGGATAGCCGCGCTCATGTGATCGGATATCGATATCGCTGAATCCGACTTGCCGATCGCTGCCGTGATTATGAACGGCCAGATAGACTAAACGCTCGTCACGGGCGCGGGTAATCAGCCGATGAATGAATTGTGGCGTTAAGGCTCGGTGACCGATTTTGCCCGCGACATAGTCGATTCCGTCCTTAGCCAGATGCACTTCCCGAACGGTGAGGAGTGGAATCGTGTCTAGTTCGGACAGACCCGCGAGTAAGATGGCTCCGTGCTCATCACCATCCTCGTGATAGAGATGATGCCAAAGTAACTCGTAGTCCGGACGGGTGATGTGGAGCCTGCATTTGGACATCACGACGATCTTTCTAAGAAATCCAGAACCTTGAGAACCTTGGCACAAGCTTTTTGCTTGCCGTTCTGGGCCGTGCTGTTGCGGCGGGAGATCTGCAGAGCCGACCTTCCTTCGAACGCATGTCCCGCGGTGACCGGAGACGCAAAGCCCTGACCGTCAGCGCGCCGGACCTCTCCACCGATGAAAATGGGATAGATGTCGGCATAAGGATATTGCGCGGGGACGTGAAAGCCCACCCACGTCTTGCTAGGGACAAACCGGTCGCTAAGGGCGACCGGTTCGACCACAAGATAGACGCCGCCCTGCCCATCGTCCCGCATGTTGAGGGAGGCAGAGGGAAACTGCTTCTTCAGATCTTCGATGGCGGCAGAAACTTCCACTTTCATGGCAATTTCTGCCTAGGAGTTGTCGTCCGGCGCAATCGCCGTGAACCGAAGATGCTCCCGCAGATGGACGACATCATTGTCGCCCACGATACGGCTGGTGCCATTAGGCAGTTCCTCCTGCAGCACAAAGTTGGGCTGGATCGCCACACCTTGAGTAATGGCGGCCGCCTTGATCTCTGCGCCGGTGGCGGAGTGGCCTTTGAGGTTCACCGGCTGTTCGTTGACGGTGATGACGACGATGTGTTCAGGCTTGCGCGCCACAAACACCATTTGATCGTGGAGTTCTATCTGCTCATGGTCTTCAACGCGGCGATGGGTACCATCGTGTAGGACTAGTTCCAGCAGATAGTCCTTGCCGATCTCAACGCCCTGCTCGATCGCAGCGATCTTGATCTGCTCGCCAGTTTCACGCGGGCCCAGCAGCTTTACCGGGCGCTCGTTCACTTTCACCGTGACCAAGTGGTTGTGTCGGAGGCGTTCCGTCTCAAGGATATCCGTGCGTTCGGTAGCCATACGCTTTCTCCTTGCGATTTCGAAGTCGAATTGCTATTAAGCAATAGATAGCGGAACCTAAATAGAAAGTCAATTGCTAAATGGCAATTCCTGAGAGCGCAAGAAATGCTAATGATACCAAGGGCTTTGACGGAGATGCCTTCTACCGAGCGCTGGAGACGACGGTTCAAGCCCGCTACGTCAATTGGAAAGAGGTGTCAGAAGCAACGGGCGTTAGCGCTTCGACCCTGACGCGCATGGCGCAGGGCCGGCGTCCTGACGCGGCCAGTTTGGCCGCGCTTTCTGCCTGGGCTGGACTTAATCCGTCCGATTTTGTCAACGCGCCCTATCGCGCCAGCCAACCAGAGCCCATGATGCAAATTTCTAGCCTTTTGCGGGCGGATCCGGCCCTGGACACCGAGGCCGCAGAAGCAGTGGAAGCAATCGTACGCGCGGCTTACGAGCGCCTGAAGAAGCCCCTCAAGTAGCCGGTTACGCCCTTAGCATTTTAGCTGCCATTGACGGCTTTCAGCCGCTTGCAAACGCCTTTCCTCCACGACTTTGACGATGTCGGGGATCACGTGCTCGTCCATCTCTTTGAGGAACTCTTGCACCAACTTGGCATCGACAGGCGCAAGCCCCTGAAGCATCTCAGGTCTTTCATTTGTCTTGTCGTGCGCACCGTCAGTCATCGTGATCTCCCTGAGGTCCAGAATAGGCTTCGCCGCCCGTCGATAACGCTATTTCGTCTGAGTTGGTCGCAAGTTGCGGTCCATCCGCGAGAACCCTGCATGACCGATATTGGCAAGTTTCAGGCCACCCATGCCGGAAGCGATTTGGCCAACCTGCTTACGATCGAAAATCAAGGCATCGGTGCGGCTGTGGAACAACCAGAGCGGCATCTGCTCGCGTAAGCTGGCCGTGGCGTCGATCACCGCCCGCGCCTCAACCCTTCCATTAGCCCACTGTTCCTCCGTCGAAAACTCCACCACCCAGATAAACTGGGCGTACGGCAGCGTCATGATGTACTGCAAAAGTTTTGGATCAAATTCCGATGCATGCTCTCGCGCGAAATGGCGATAAGACGAGCCGGTGGTGATGAAGTAGCGGACGATGGTGTCGTCCTTGGGCGGGAGACCGATGGCGCGACCAAGCGTGAACAAGGCAGGAGCCAACCGATCAACGGCATCAGCCGGATAATAGACCTTCTCAGGAAGCGCCACGATAAAGGCGTCAGCCGCCTCCGCCGCGTAGGGGGTCCCGCTCGACTTCGGAATGGAGACGTACGGAAGATGGTTGTCGTCGACAACAGCAAGCGTTTCGACTTCATCCCAAGCATACCGGAGACCGGAGTGACCTTTCACCGGTTGACGCCATTCATAGCCCACGAGCGCAACCGCATGGCGACGCGAATGCATCGCGGCGAACAGAGGGAAGCCCGATTCTACATAGGCAATCAGTTGCCGATAGAACGGATGGTCCTTAGTACCTGTCGTGGCATTGCGCGCGATGTGGATAGGGAACGTGCCCGCTTCTTGAAACACGCGTTCGGCATGAGCGATCTGCAATCCTTTAGACGGCACTAAACCGCCCGGATTGAACTCGTGCGCCATCATTGTGATTTCATGGACCAAATATTCTCTATGAACGTTGTAGCGCTCGCTGTAGTGACGCAAGATGGACCAGCAAGCAGCATGCGCGCACACAGAAATGTCGACATGCTGATCCATCGACGGAAAGCCACGTATTACAAGCTTGTAGCCGAGCAGATGCACCTTATGATCGGCAGTGATGATGAAACGACCCGCGCCTTTGCGGATGTCCGGAGAGAGCACGGTCCTGCCGATGGTAGCAATGCCAGTCGGCCGCAATACCATGTAGCCGAAGTAATGATCGTTCAGTTCGCGATCGGGACAAACTAGCGCAGCATTGGCGTCATCGAACTTCACGGTCTGGTCAAAAAAGTGCAGCCGCACACAGTCGCTGCGATAGTACTGCCCCTTCTTCGAATAGAAGCTATAGTAAGTGCTGCGGTAATCCTTATCGATGTAATTGTATTCGATGAGGACGCCCTTCACTGCATCCGAGATCCCTTGGCTCAGAAGCTTTGCGACCAGAGCCGGGTTGTACTCGGAGGTGATGTGCATGGACAGCTGCGCGAGTTCGGCGCTCGTCGCCAAAGAAATCCACTTGTACATTAGAGGCGGGCGTGATTGGAAGCGACGCGCATATGCATCGTAAGAAGCGCCATTAGAAATCCCTTGATCAAAAACACGACGATTCCCTCCCACCGTCGGCCGGACAGAGGTGTAAGCCACCAGCTGACCTTCGTCAAATTTGAGGCCGACAGGTGCCGCTAAAACTAAGACGTTGAGCCAGTATGATTAATCGCGCTGCGCCGCAGCAACCGGACAAAGACGCGAAATCCCTTACTTTCGGGGCTGCCTCTTAATCTCAGCACAACATTTGGCACTAAACCAGCAACGGCCGTCACGCTTAACTAGTTTCTGTCGCGAAACACCTGCATTTGTGTTGAGGGCGCCATTTCCTCAATAAAACCGGGGCGAATTAGCAGTAGATGCTAGCATTCGCCATGTGTTTTGACGCGAGTTTCGTCGCGATTTCAT
>NZ_PYCN01000258.1 GCF_003062295.1 Bradyrhizobium algeriense
GATCGTGGCGAGCGAGTTCCTCGACCCGGGCCCGCACCCGCTGCAGCGCGGCTTCCGCCGCAAGGCGCTCACCAGCAGTGGCGGCACCCACGAACAACGCCTCGATCTTCCGAAGCTTCTCGCGCAGTTGCGACTCGCTGGTCACTCTGATCCCCGTTGCCCGCTCCGAACCGGGATCACCCCATCATCGCACGCCGGCGGCGTCAATCATCCCGACCGCGCTATCCAGAGCATTCGGGGCACCGGTGATCCTATCGTGACGTTCACGCCTCAACAGAGAAGCACCCCAACTACCGCTAGCCACGCGCCGATCAGCGGTGCTGACGGATGCCGTTCCTTTCGTTCTCGAAGAACATGCCGAGCGCGGCGCTCGCCAGTTTACGACCGAAGGCACGCGCACTTTCCAGCCCTAAGGGATCAAAATGCGCGAGAGCGATCTCAACCACCCGTCGGGGCATCA
>NZ_PYCN01000259.1 GCF_003062295.1 Bradyrhizobium algeriense
CTCGCTCCCGAACATGCCTATCCGGCCGCGCCCGACGATTGCGAGGCGGCGGCTCTCTGGGTCATCCGGGAGATGGAGAGCCGGTTCGGCACCTCGCGCCTGTTCATCGGCGGCGAGTCGGCCGGTGCCCATCTCTCGGCAGTGACGATCTTGCGCCTGCGCGACAGGCACGGGCTGACCCCCTTCCGGGGCGCCAATCTCTTCGCCGGGTGCTACGATCTTTCTCTCACGCCGAGCGTCCGGCATTGGGGCAACGAGCGGCTGATCCTCAACACGAACGACGTGCGGGTCTTCGCCGACAATTTCTGCGGTCAGGCCCCCGACCGGCGCGATCCCGATATCTCGCCCCTTAATGCCGACCTGAAAGGACTGCCGCCGGCTTTGTTCTCCGTCGGGACCAAGGACATGCTCCTCGACGACAGCCTCTTCATGGCGTCGCGCTGGGTGGCGGCAGGCAAC
>NZ_PYCN01000260.1 GCF_003062295.1 Bradyrhizobium algeriense
GAGACCATGAAGCTGGCGGCATTGAACCGCTTGTCGCCCTTGGCCGCAAGGACAGCCAACGTCATTGTCAGCAGCGTCCCGCCGATGCAATACCCCATCACGTTGACAGTGGGGCTTCCGGTGATCTCGCGAATGACATCGCTGGCCGCGAGGGGGCCGAGGTCCATGTAATCCTCAATACCAATGTCATCCATCGACGCATCCGGGTTCTTCCAGGACACCACGAACACGGTGAATCCTTGCTCAACCAAGTACCGCATCATGCTGTTTTTGGGTTGCATGTCGAGAATGTAGTACTTGTTGATCCAGGGCCCCAGGATCAGCAGCGGGGTCTTGTGAACCTCCTCCGTTGTGGGCGCGTACTGGATCAGCTCGATCAGGCGATTGCGGTAGACCACCTTCCCGGGCGTGAGGGCAAGGTTGCGCCCGGGAGCGAAAGCCTCCGCATCCACCATGGT
>NZ_PYCN01000261.1 GCF_003062295.1 Bradyrhizobium algeriense
CCTGAGATCCGTTCAGCGGTTTTGGCACCACGCCTATCCGGCTCCGGCCATCCGCGCCCGCCGGCGGGTTGAGACCCCTTCCGGGGCCCAGGCGCAGGTGGACTGGGCGCACTTTCCGGGCGTGATCCTGGCCGGCGTCCCGACCGATCTTCTGGCCCTGCACATGGTGCTGTCGTTTAGCCGCAAGTAGGCGATCGTCTGGTCGCCGACCAAGGACATGCTGGCCTGGCTGGGCTGCCATTCGGCCTGCTTTACCCGCCTGGGCGGCGTGCCGGCGACCGTGCGCATCGACAACGAGAAGACCGCCATCGCCCGCGGGGCCGGCGCCTGGGGGGTGATCAATCCCACCTATCGCCGCTATGCGGCGACCATGACGTTCCACATCGACGCCTGCCCGCCGCGCCAGCCCCAATGCAAGGGGAAGGTGGAACGGCGGGTGCGCGATCAGCGTCTGGC
>NZ_PYCN01000262.1 GCF_003062295.1 Bradyrhizobium algeriense
GCGGGCTATCTCAGCCGTCTCGTGAAAAGGTTCGATGCCCAAGGTTTGATCCAACGCTCGCCGTCAAAGGGTGACAGGCGTCAGTTTCTCCTGTCCCTGACCGACAAAGGCCTTGCGGCCTTCGCACCGCTGAACCAAGCCTCTGCAATCCAGGTTGCAGCCATGCTGTCAGGCCTGTCTGTCAGTGAGCGGGAGCGGCTCGTTCAGGCCATGACTACAGTCGAGCGTCTGGTCGGCGGTGGCCTAGAGCCCAATCTTCCTTACATCCTGCGCTCTCACCAGTCCGGAGACATCGGCTGGATCGCTCATCGGCAGGGCCTGCTCTATGCCGAGGAATACGGCTGGGACCAGACCTTCGAAGCGCTTGTGGCGGAGATCGCTGCGGCGTTCGTCAGGAACTTCGATCCGCAATGGGAGCGATGCTGGATCGCGGAGCGGGCCGGGGAGGTGATCGG
>NZ_PYCN01000263.1 GCF_003062295.1 Bradyrhizobium algeriense
CAACTCAGGATGATACCCCACAGATGTCAGGAAATTTGCGACAGACTGCTTTGCTCATAACTCCGAGATTCGATAGCCATCCTCCATACAATGCACTCGGCCGAAGCCAATATGGCCGCCTGCGACGGCCCATCCGCCGCGGGCGGCATGCTCCAATGCGGTTTGGCGTGTTGTCGCAGCAACCACAGGAGAAAGGTCGTAGATCATCCCAATATTTGGATCGCGGGACTGGAGTGCCCCCAAATGCAGCACATCCCCCCAGATAAAAAGCGTGTCATCATTACCATGCAAAAGATATCCCGTGTGACCGGGAGTATGGCCCGGTAACCGCCGGGCCTCTATACCCGGTAGGACGTGGCCTTCAGGGCATTTTTGGATACGGGTACCATAGGTCTCTTGCAGCCGTTCAGCCACGGAGAACCCGCCGCGTCCGGCTTCTGGTGTTGCTTCACGTG
>NZ_PYCN01000264.1 GCF_003062295.1 Bradyrhizobium algeriense
CGGGCCCCGCGAACCCAGCGTCAGAAGTCGTCGGACCCGTCCTTGCATCGATAGCCGATGAAGCATTGCGGATTGTTCGAACTCGGCACCCATGCCGGCTCGGGGAACTGGTCGACCAGGCATTCCGCGCCGCTCCTGACGAAGCGGGCATAGGTCTGCGGGCCGGTGTCGAGGACGACGGCGCCGTCCCTCATGACGAGCTGGCGGTTGGCGCCGCATGTCCGCTGGGATGTCGGCGGCCCGACCTGTGCCGTTGCTGCTGTTGCAGTCAGGGCGAGAGCAAGGAATGCCAGTACTCTTCTCATCACAGTTTCCTCCTCTAGGCCCGAAAGGGCTGTTCATCGGAGCTAGTTGCTCGACGGCGGGCTCCTGAGCTTCTCCATTGCCTGTTCGACGGAGAAGGAGCCGGGTCGCTGGCGCGGCGGGAACTGCTGGAAGCTCATCAGATGTT
>NZ_PYCN01000265.1 GCF_003062295.1 Bradyrhizobium algeriense
CAACCATTGCGTCCACTTCACGTAGGAAGGGCCACAGGTGATCAGGCGCTCCTCGAAGCAGGTGTTCATGCGATCCGTCTGTCGCCTGAACTGCTCGATGTTCTCGTAGGTCACATCAGCCGGGTCGCGTCCGACCTTGCGGGCGTAGTTCTCGGCCGGCAGCCCGAAGGCGTCGTAGCCGAAGGGCTGGAAGACGGTCGTGCCGCGGTGCCTCAGCCAGCGGCAGTAGGAATCGATGATGGCGTAGTTGTAGTAGTGGCCCAGATGCAGCCCCGCCGCGGACGGGTACGGGAACATCACGGCACAGTAGAAGTCGGCTTTCATGGCTCAACTCTCTGCGTTCGGGCGAACGCGCGAGAGGAGCGTCGCCCAGTTTACTTCGCGAAAACGACGAAAGGCCCGGCCGTCGTGACGACCGGGAGGCGAAGTCGCAGCATCTGAGCGAAACTGA
>NZ_PYCN01000266.1 GCF_003062295.1 Bradyrhizobium algeriense
CTGAGGCTGTTCACTCAATGGCTGCATCATGTCCTCGACGCCTCACACGCAAGGCAGCAGGCGATTGCCCGCCTGCTGCCTACAAAGAAGATCTCAGTAGAGATCCTTGCGCTTGTCGTATTCGGCCTTCGCCGTCTCGGGCGTGAAGACCTTGGATTCCGTCTGGATCCACTTCTTCGGCGCCGTGCCGTCCTTCTTGAAGGCCGCGAGCGCATCGAGGGCCGGGCCTGCCATGTTCGGTGTCAGCTCGACCGTGACATTGGCCTCTCCATCGGACATGGCCTTGAAGATGTCAGGAACGCCGTCGATGGAGACGATCTTGATGTCCTTGCCGGGCTTGAGACCCGCTTCCTTGATGGCCTGGATCGCACCGATCGCCATGTCGTCGTTATGCGCGTAGACGGCGCAGATGTTCTTGCCGCCGCCTTCGGCCTTGATGAAGCTTTCCAT
>NZ_PYCN01000267.1 GCF_003062295.1 Bradyrhizobium algeriense
GTCGTGACATCGACCTATGACCCACTACCTCCTCGACACAAACATCATCAGCACCGCAACGAAGCCCTCGCCATCCGCATCGCTTGTGCAATGGCTCTCAGAGCAGGCTGACGAGGATCTGTTTATCTCGACGCTTTCTCTCGCTGAGATTCGACGCGGCATTCTTCGGATGCCCGAAGACCGCAAGAAACGAGAGCTTGAGGACTGGTTCTCCGGTCCGACGGGACCTCAAGCACTCTTCAACAGCCGAGTGCTGTCCTTCGATGAATCTGCAGCTCTGGTCTGGGCTCGGCTGATGGCCGAAGGAACAGCCACTGGTCGACCGCGCAGTGCGCTGGATATGATCGTTGCGGCCATTGCAGAAGCCAATACCTGCATCCTGGTGACGGATAACGAGAAGCACTTTCGAAACTCCGTCGAGTTCATCAACCCGATGCAATCTGATCTT
>NZ_PYCN01000026.1 GCF_003062295.1 Bradyrhizobium algeriense
CGGCACGGTTCAGATAGCCACGCGCAACCCCCGCCCCGCCTATGTAAAGCTCACCCACCGCCCCCAACGGCACAGGCGCGCCATGGCCGTCCAGCAGATACACACGCGTGTTGGCAATCGGACGGCCAATGGGGATAGTAGCCCCATCAAAATCAGCCGGGCAACTCCAGGCTGTAACGTCGATAGCAGCTTCCGTGGGGCCATATAGATTGTGCAGACCAGTCCAAGGCAATACGCGCCGAACCTTGTGCACAAGGGAGGCAGGAAGCGCCTCGCCACTGCACAGGAGACGCTGCAGCGAGCTGCAGCGATCAACACCCCTCGTGTCCATAAAGCTTACCAGCATGGATGGTACAAAGTGTGCAGTGGTAATGCGCTGGCTGATTATAAGGTTTACAAGCGCATCGGGGTCTTTGTGTGCAGACGGAGGTGCCAGCACCAGGGTCGCCCCTTCAAGCAACGTCCAGAAGAATTCCCAAGCCGAGACATCGAAGCCAAATGGCGTCTTCTGCAAGACGACATCAGTCGCATTGAGAGCGTAGGCTTTCTGCATCCAGACCAGGCGATTGATAATACCCCGATGCTCATTCTTTGCCCCTTTGGGGGTTCCGGTTGAGCCTGAGGTGTAGATGATGTAGGCGAGATGACGCGAGGTGAGGCCGAGGGCGCGCGGCTCGGGATCAGAGGCGGGCAGCTCGGCCCAGGCCGGGGTGGCTGTCGTAAGATCGACCACGCTCACATCGGCCAGCGCCTCGGCGCCGAGCGCGGCGCGACCGGCCGCATCGCAAAGCAGCAGCTGCGGCGCGGCATCGCCCAGCACCTGGCGCAGCCGCTGAGACGGATAGGCCGGATCCAGCGGCAGATAGGCGCCGCCCGCCTTCAGGATCGCCAAGAGCCCCACCACCATCGCCGGGCTACGCTGAAGGCAGATCGCCACCGGCTGATCCGGCCTGACCCCGAGCGCGATCAGATGATGCGCCAGCCGGTTGGCCCGCGCATTGAGCTCGCCATAGCTCAGGCGCTCGTCCTCATGGACGAGGGCGACCGCTTCGGGTGCGCGCCGGACCTGTTGCTCGAACAGTTCATGGATGCACCGCTCCGACGGATAGGCCGCCGCCGTCCGGTTCAACTCCTCCAGCAGATAGCTGCGTTCGTCGGCCGGCAGGATGTTGATGCGGCCGACCGGCTGCCCGGCATCGGCCATCACACCATACAACAAAGTTTGTAAATGCTGCGTCATACGGTCGATCTGCTTCGGCTCTAGCCGACTTGCATCAAAATGCCATCGAAGGCTCCCATCCAGAGCGGAAACCTCAAACGTCAGCAAATCGCCGCATAGGGCTGCCCCAGCACTTTGGCTCGTCGTCAGATCGCCAGCGCCGCTGTCTGTGGTGATTGTGATGCCAATCGGCCAGGGCTGGTGCGACTGTAGCGCCTCCACACCCCGCAATGCCGGGCAGCGCGCGATAAGATCCCGGGCAAAGCTACCGTGTTCCCTCAGCTGAGCGCATTCGGCCGCGACCGCTTTGCGCACTTCTTCAAAATCATGTGCAAGGTCGACGGTAATTTCCATCGGCACGACAGAGGTAATAAGCACCTCCACCGCTTTAGAGCCAGCTAGCGGTCCATCCGATACAGGCGTCCAGCCCAATTGAAGCTCTGTTTCTCCTGTGATGCGGGCGAGATAGATCAGACATGCCGTTACCAAATATTCCGTGCGATCATGTGGCGACAACTTAGCCAAAGCTCTTGCAATGAACCACGAACTCGACTGCCATCTGGGCGGCGCCTCAGCCACGGACAACGACAAAGGAAGCTGCAATATTCTAAGCTGCTCTAGCCGCTGTACCCAAAACTCCTCTGAAGGCGCCAGCAATTCATGGCTCGCAGTTATGCTCCGCGCCTCATCTTCGCTCAAAATAGGAAGGCGACCACCTTCATCCAGATTGGAGTGCCTGGCGAGGGCTTGCGCGTCCAGCACCTGACCATCGGAGCTGCCAAAGCAAACATCGACATCCTCTGTACCCGTCGCCACCCGCCAGTGGCTGGAGTGGACCTCAAGCAGGGAACCTGCCGGGAGGCCCGAGCGTTGAGGCAGCACCTCCAAGCGGCTGACTGTGACAACTTCATCGCCTACGAAAGCCTTGGACAGCCCCAATGGATTGGGATGATATGGCCCAAAGTTTAAGGCACGCGTCATCGCTGACAGATCTTGCGCGGGCCGATCCCATCGCAGACAGCCTGCCGCATCTGGGCGTCGACGTCTCGGAAAGTAGCTCCGGCTCACCAGTGCCTGCGGATAGGCAGTAAGCTCTCCCTTCGCTAAGCCAGTTAAAAGCTCACGGAAGCCCTCTATCGCGACTTCATAGCATTTGAGGTTCAGGGTCAGTGCCGTATCGGTGGGCGCAATCAGCACTTGGCGCTGAACCACGACGTCTCCTGTATCAACGCCATCATCGATCCGATGCCATGTGATGGCGTATTCGGTCTCCTGCGCCAGCAGCGCCCAGGACGTCGCGCGCGTTCCCGCATATCGTGGCAATGGACCGTCGTGGTAATTAAAAGCACCTCGACGAACCCGCCCCAATACATCCGCGGGCAATATGAACGGATTGGCAACGGAGAAAACCAAATCTACCGGTGCGGCCTTCAAAAAAGAAGAGAGCTCTTCAACGCTTGCTACAGACGGGATGTTCGAGCGAACAGCCCAATCGCGGAATACGCCGTCGGCACACAACGCTGCACCAATGACGTGGCCCATCTCAATTGCCAGCTGCGCGCATCTGATAGCGAGCGTACCACTGCCGACAACGACGGTAGAGGAGATCGATCGCGCTTCAGGTAGCCTGTCCTGATCGCGTGGTTGGCAGGCGCTCCCGCGCGCCGGAGATGCCCGATACGTCATCTTCACCGCTCCTGCAGTCCATCCATCAAGCTGGGCAGTTCCCACCACGTGCGTCGCGCCACGTAGCGACTCAAATCAGCCACACTGGTTCGAATTTGCTCGGGATAACCGCGCCCACAGTCGCTTGCGCAATATGGGTGTATTGACGGTGCCGAAACTCTTGCGCGCAGCCCAGATCTTCCCAATGTCGCCGGCAGGCCCCCACGCCTCCAGATATCGTCTCCGGCAGAATCGCAGCTGCCACCTTAGCCTGATCTGAGTTTCCGGTGAGCGTGATCATCGGACGACTTCTCCTCAGTCAATGCGCCTTTATAGAGGAGACTACGCATGTATCGTGCCAAAGGAGAAATCGTTCTCTGTCAGTATGCTAACCCTAACACTGCTATGTCACTCATCCGACATTGTCGGACATCTAACGTACTTGCGTTATCCACTCCGATCGGATTCGCCAGCTCCGCTCGCAGCCACAAATGGCATCTGGACGAAGTCGTTATCTCGATTCCCGGCGAACAACATTGGTTCTGGCGCGCTGTCGACCAGAATGGCCTCGTTCTCGACGTCTTGATCAAGCGCCGACGAGATTCGCGCGCTGCGCAGCGGCTCATGAAGAAGCTCTTGAAATCCACCGACACGTCGCCGCGCGTGATGATGATCAGCGACAAGCTCGGTTCGGTGCTGCAGGGGCGAAGATGACCTTTCACGTCCGCAGCACAAATCTCTCAACAATCGGGTCCGAGAATTCTCATCAGCCGGCCTGGCGACGCGATCGGATCATGACGCGTTCAAATCGTCCCGTCAGCCTCAACGGTTCCGTCAGTTCACGATCGGGTCGCGAACTTTCCCACATCCCCTATCCCGGATCCGTCACTGTCGACTTCCGTCGAGCTTCGCGCGAGCCAGCCTTTGCGACTTGCCGTGAGACTCCACGACAAACGCTATCGCCGAATCAATCGTCGATTTGAAGAGAATGAGCGGCAGCAAGGCTGCAGGCAAAAAAGAAGCCCTCTGTCTCCGATCGCGATCGAGGTGGTGCGTCGGACCGGTGCGGCGCGCTGGCGGGTTTCCGATTGGCGATGACGCTTGGGACAGAGAGGCGCATTGCTGCCGTGCGAAGCCTCGCAGTCGACATCCTTGCCGCTGGTTGTGGAAGGGCCGTCGGAGGAGCGTCACGATCCGGCGATCAAGGTCGAGATTGCGATCGGCGACGTCGTCGTACGGATGGGGAACAGCTATCTCGAGTGATCCGCCGCGGTGCGGGCATCACGATGATTGCAGCGGGCGCCAAACTGAAGATTTAGTCGTCCGTTAACAAGCGGGGTTGAGAGCGAACCGAGATTGCGAAGGCGCGCAAAAGGACGATCAGGATGAAGTGCAAGAGCTTACTGAGCCAGGCGAGGATGCGACGGAATATACTATGGGGTGACCGGCAGAGGCGTGAGAGTATTGATGCTGGTCATGAGCAATGGAGCACCCCATGCAAAAGGCAAATGATCTCGGCCGGTCTTCCACGGTCCTTGAACAGAATAGTACGCTGATCGCGGTCATGAGCCTCTCAAGCTGGCTGGTCGCTGAAATCGTCCTCGGGCTGGATCGTCATCTGTTGAAGAAGCTTGGCGCCGACGAAGAAGACGCGCTGCTCCGGTTGCTACACCGCTGGCGCGAGGAGGCGGCAAACTTTTGGCACGCGATTACACGCATAGCGGTCGCCTTTGAAGGCAGTCGCGATGGTTTTTGGCCGGCGAGCGTGATTCATTGGCTCCGACGAGATTCGGAGACGGTGCGTGCGCGTTGCCTCGACAATCGAACGGGCGAGTTGTTCAGCTACGTCGACCTGGAGTCGCGGGTGCGGCGCGATCATCCGCTGCGAGCGATCCGGAGGATGGTGAACGAGCCGCTGTCAGAGCTGGAGCGCGAGTTTGCCGCGCTCTATTCGCCGATTGGGCGGCCGTCGATCCCGCCGAAGAAGCTGCTGCGGGCGATGCTGTTGCAGGCGTTTTATTCGATCCGCTCGGAGCGGCTCCTGATGGAGCGGCTGGAATACGACCTGCTGTTCCGCTGGTTCGTCGGCATCGGCGTCGACGACGCAGCCTGGGACCATTCGGTGTTCTCGAAGAACCGCGACCGGCTGCTGGAAGGCGACATCGCGGCGAAGTTCTTGGCGGCGGTGCTGGCGCAGCCTATGGTGAAGAGGTTCTATCGAGTGATGACTTCTCGGTCGATGGTACGCTGATCGAGGCCTGGGCCTCGATGAAGAGTATCAAGCCGAAGGACGGCTCCGGCGAACCGCCGGCGCAAGGCGGCGGCCGCAATGCCGATGCGGACTTTCCACGGCCAGAAACGCTCGAACGACACCCATGCTTCGACTACCGATCCAGACGCCAGGCTGTATCGCAAGGGCAAAGGCAAGGCGACGAAGCTGTGCTTCATTGGGCACGGGCGATGGAGAACCGCCACGGTCTGCTGGTCGACGCCTGCCTGACGCAGGCCGACGGGCATGCCGAGCGGGTGGCCGCGCTGCACATGATCGAGCCTCGTGCTGACCGACCGACAGCGATCACGCTTGGCGCCGACAAAGCCTACGACGTGGAAGACTTCGTCAACGAGCTGCGCTCGATGAACGTGACGCCGCATGTGGCACAGAACACCAGCGGCCGCCGCTCTACGATTGACGGGCGAACGACCCGGCACGGCGGCTATGCTGTCAGCCAGCGCATCCGAAGCGGATCGAGGAGGCATTCGGCTGGATCAAGACGATCCCGGGGCAACAGAAGACCCGGTTCCGTGGCCGTGACCGCGTCGCATGGGCCTTTACCTTCGCTGCCACCGACTACAATCTGGTGCGGTTGCCCAAGCGGATCGCGGAGACCGGCTGATGGCCAAGGTGCCCGGCTTCGCCAAGGCCTTTGCAGGCCGCTGGCGCATCGTCGAGATGGACGTCTGGACAACGAGTACCTCGGTCTTCTCGAGGAAGCGCATCTCACCTTCCAGGGCAAGTCCAATGGCGAAATCGCGTTTGGGGCTCTCAAGAGCTTCTTGGACGTACGCTACGGCACCCGCGACGGATCGGCGTGCGCGGAGTTCTCATGGGAAGGGCACGACGAGAATGATCCGTCCTGCGGTCGCGGATGGCTATGATCGCCACTGCAGACAGGCTCCTCGGCCACTTCTACATCCACAATGGCGACGATTCTGCCTTCATTCTTGGCGGAATAGAACCCGGCGTCTGCTGCGACCAGGCGCGGCGTGCGGCCGAGCTTGGCTTGGTGGATTTCGATGGCCGGAACCAACAGGTCCGAATCACTCGGCCGCCGATCGTAGACTTCGTAGTCGATCACGATTTGGTTTTCGGCCTCCTGCAGCTTGACCATCTTGCCGAACTCGTTGGGCTTGCCGGCCTTACCCTTTCGAATGATCTCCGTCGAGGGCTCGAACACGCTGAAGAGCTTGTCCTCTGCCCGTGTGTTGCCGCGGAAGATGCGTTCCCGGGTCTGCCGCATCACCTGTCGCACGAGCGGCATCATCGTTTCCAGCTCCTGCCGCAAGCCTTTCAGCGCCAGCCGTTTCAAGATGCCCTTGGCCGATTCCATCGTCATGGTAGGACCCGTCGAGCACGACAGTGCGCACGTTCGGATTTTGGCACCCGGTACGTAATATATGCTGCAAGAAATCGACGAGTTCTTTGGAATAGGAATGCCCGCCATCGGTGATGACCCGCAATCTTTCGGTCATCACCCCGCGGTCATGCGTGCGAGGTTCCTCACGGTGATAAATGCCGGCGTCGGTCGTGCTGCGCCGTGATAGCCCCGCAAGATCACGGGTTCGACAGCCTCAGTAAGCTTCTCGATGTACTACTCGATGCGGGCGGTGGGCCCCCTTTTTGAGCACGCGTAATCGATCGGCATCATCACAGCACACATCGTAGAAAGTACCAGGCTTTTTCGCATACCGGGCTTGAGGCGTTTGAGCGTCGGGACAGTTACGATGCAGCTATCGAGTTCAATGGCGGCCGGTGCCGATAGAACGATTTTGGAGCTCCTGTTGCCGCTGAGTGAAAAGGGCGGCACAACCGATCGATTTCGGAAGCGACCCGAGTGGCCGGCTCTAGCAAACCGCCGCCGCTCGGCGGCGTTCAGACACTTTACGGCCGCCCGGTAGTCCGCAGACGCTTAGCGCTTGCATTGTCTATCTCTCACCCTCCCCTGAAACAAAATAGCCGATGGTTTTTCAGCACGAGCTGTCTAAAAGATGAAATCCGAAGAGAACGTTGTGCGTGATATTCAATGTGCTCCCTTCAAGGTCTGTCTGGTTATGGCCGCCATCTATCAAGCCGCTCGCAACCAGCGAACTTTCTGCCGCATATCGCCGCGGCATCTTACTGGACCGCGCAGGAAAGTATGGGAGCTGTTACGCATTCTCGCCTTTCGGCGGATAGCCCCTTGCATTTTCTTCGCCGCTTCACCACCCTGGCAGGTGAAGTGCAGCGATGCCAAGTCTCGCGGCAGCCCAAGAGCTTGACTCTGATGTGCCGAAGCCGCGCGCTCCACTGTGCTTCGCCGAGATTGCTGACTGTAGCGATTCAACCGGGCGGCCGACAGGGGGTGTAGATTCGCCCGGAATCATCAGCCGCCAAGCGAGATCCGACATCTCGTTGCGGGCCTTACGCGGCTCCGTCGTGAGTTGAGGCAGATTGTCCGCAGGTAGCCCCTGCCCCACGGCAAAGGAGCTTGCTATGCTTTATCGTAAAACCGCTTCAGCAGGACCACGCCTACACCTTTTTGAAGTTCCCCTATCTGCCGTAACGCTGCATCGCTTTCTGGGCCGCACGGAAGCCGCCTTGCTGACGATAGGATGCTGATTAGCAGTTGGAGCAGTTCCTCAATGGTGGCCGCGTCATCGCCCTTTTGAAGCCCGTCACTCATGCGAGCAGTCTCCTCCATCGCCTTCCAATCTTCTGGAAGCGGGACTTCTCGACAAAAAAGCATCGGTCGAGGGTTTAAAGCTGCCGGTACAGTGAGGCCGCAGACCGAAGAGTTGGAACAGGCGATGAACGGTGCTTTTGGCAATTTCCGTCTCTTTAGATGGGCGCACGCTCCAATGGATTGCGGCTTTGGGCTTGCGAGCAAGTGTCTTGCTGATCAGCTCGGCCACAGCCTCATCCTCAACCGTGCGGGGGTCCGCCGGTACGCGTCTCATCGTAGATGATCCTCGATGCGATTTGCGATAAAGCGATTGGGCCGTTTGCCGATCGTATGGGGCCGACCACCAGCCGCGTCGCCAAGACGACGTTGCTCGGCTCGCGTTGGCAGGCCAGCACGATCTCTGTTCGCAGCGTCAGCGCCGCGGCAGCGAGCGCGACCGTGTTATGGCCGTGAGCTGCGTGTCTTCGTCGCTGGAAATCGTCAGCATCGCCTTCGCCTGTCCGGTGCGCATCGATATCTCCTTCATCGGATACGCGGAACCCATGCAATAACCATGCTACGAACTTGCGGGACAGAACGCTAGCAGCGAGGCGGGTCACGGTTCTCTTCATCCATTGGCCGGGGAATGACCTGGGCAAACATCAACCGCGATGCTCTCGTGACGGGAACTTCGATCACTCGCGGAGAGCTGCTAACGATGCGCCGGCGGTATTGTCGACCAGCCCCCCGTAACTCGATCTGAATCTACGTGCATCGGGCGGTCGGCTATCGCCGGAGCAGCTCGGGAATGAAAGGTGCCACCACATCGAGATCGGGGGTGCCGCGATGGTGCCGGATTTGGAGTGTGCCTTGCTTCACGAGAGAAAACACACGCGTAGCCGCCAGCATGCCTTTGGATCGACGCTGCAGGTTGTCAGATCTCCGACATCTCCGTCTTGAACCCGACGTGTCTGATGTTGAAAGATGGAAGGTCATCTGATGACTATCGCCTCTCGTGCTGATCCGAACGGACGCCTGACGATCATACGCCGCTGTGCCGTTGGCCCCGACCTAGGCGCTCGACCTCACGTATCGTTAGGCGCTGCTTCTTCGCACGCGCTGGCCATCGGGGCTAGCCGGCTATCTGGTCGAATTATCGGCCCAATTTGGTGACCGTCGCGCCGGGTTTTCCCGATCCCTTTGGCGCTCTTGCCGCCAGGTAGTCGTTCGCGGCTCGTTTTCGCGGCTGGCACGGTGCTTGCTGGAGATCACTTGCTAAATGCGAGGTTTGCCTATGAAACCCGGTGACGTCACCTGCGCACCCAAGCGCTTCGTATCTTCTTGGAAGGACGAGATCGTATCCGCGATCGTAGAGAAGTTTCACCAAACCAATGATCGAAGGCAGTCTCGATGAGACTCTTCGAAGTTGAACCTGCCGGATCGTCGATCCTCAATCAAGCTAATGCTGCACCGAGGCAAGGGGCACCGGCGAGTTTCAGGCGTATCCCATCGAAAATGGTACGGATCAGCCGCGATCCATGCGTGGCCGCTTTTGCCTCGCACGAACAGCGCACCAACGGGCCGATTGCCGCGGATTTTGATGATTAGCAATCTAGCGTTCACCCATTCCGGGTCGCAGCTGAATGCGTTTGTTTGGTGAAGAAACCGCAAAGGCTGGAACATCCATGAGCGAAACGACCTTGATCGATAATGTCATTCCGCGTACCGATATCGTCAAACGCGCAGCGCGCATCGGCGCCGAAATCAGAAATATCAAGCTCTCGAGCGATTTGCCGGACCAGACGATCGCTGCACTCAACAGCTTGCTGCTCGACCACAAGGTGATCTTCTTCCGCGACCAAGGTCATCTCGATGACGCCGAGCAGGAGCGATTTGCTGCCCGTTTCGGGAAGCTGGTGCCGCATCCGATGCTCGGCGTTGCCAAGGGAACGGCATCGCTCCTCGAGCTTGACTCCGCGCGCGGCGGTGGCCGGGCCGATGTGTGGCACGCCGATGGGACCTTCGCCGATTCCTATCCCAAGATTTTGGTGCTGCGGGCCGTTGTGATCCCACTATTCGGCGGCGATACGGTCTGGTCGAACGCCGCGGCCGCCTATCTCGACCTGCCGCCACCGCTGCAACGGCTTGCAGACGAGCTCTGGGCCGTTCACAGCAACGTCTTCGACTATGCCGGAATGGCCCGAGTCCGCGAGGTCGATAAGAAGCATTTTGACGAGGTCTTCACCAGAACCAACTTCGAGACTGAGCATCCCGTGGTGCGTGTCCACCCCGAGACCGGAGAGCGGACGCTAGTGCTCGGCGCTTTGGTACAGCGTTTTCTTGGCATCCCCAAATATGACGGCCAAAAGCTGTTGGATATATTCCAGTCTCATATCACCGCGCCTGAAAACACCGTGCGCTGGAACTGGAGGGAGGGCGATGTCGCGATCTGGGATAACCGCGCCACACACCATTATGCGGTCAATGATTACGGCGACCAGCATCGCGTCGTTCGTCGCGCCACCATCGAGGGTGACGTGCCCGTCAGCATTGATGGCCGGTGCAGTGTAACGCGCGTAAGGTCACCAAGCAGCGGCCCAATGAAGACCGCCTAACGCGTTCGCAAATTCACTATAGACTATGCTCCCGCGTTCGTTGCTTGTGCTAGTTGAGGTCAAACGGCCAGCGCGGGTCTGACGAAGATCTGGTTTTCGCGAGCCTCATCGAAAGCGGGGTCGGCGCTGCAGTAGACGTACAGCCCTTCGCCGCCACGGCCTGTAGGCCACGAGGTGTGCGCGACGGCCGAGGTAATCAACGTCGAGGGAAAACGAGTTGACTTCAAGGTGCCGGCAAGCGACGGGATAGAGGAGATCGGCAGCGGCACCTATCAACGGGTGGTGATCGATCTTCGTTCGTCCAACGAGTGCCTTAAAAATGAGGAGCTCCTAACGCAACGGTCGGCCTGACATTGCGGCCAGCTTGTGATACAATGCATGCCGGATCTGCTCGTGAGGAAGCAGTAGCGCCTTGCGATGGGAAAAGGAGAATAATCGGGTGCGACCAGAAGGCGAGCATAGCGTGGCTTCTCACTGGCAGTATCAGGTTAGGTTCGATGTGAATGATTCCGCCACGGCGGAATCGGTAGGCCGAAAACTTCGTGTTCCGGCACTGGCACCGCTGTTCGATATCCTCGCCAAGCATCGCGCTGCGCCGAAATGCCAGTTCGATGCCTTTGCGGAGTATGTCGCCGCAGCAGAAGAGCACGGCGTCGAAAACTATCCGCTCTACCAGTGGACAAAGGCGACGATTGAGAATCCAGCGAAGAAGGAAAAGTATTTGAAATCCTTTGCACTCTACGTAGACGACCGGGAGATCTATGCCAAGGAGATTGCCGACGCGCTGGAGGCGGACTTGCAACCGCTCACCACTAGCGGGCTCATCACGCGAATATCGAAGTACGATACCAACCCCGCCAACAATCCTCAGCCGCGGCAGGGCCCCCGCGATTAGGGCTGGGAGCGAGCTGAACGCCGGCTATTGGCCCCAAGCCGAAGACCATCACTAAGGACGCGCGGTCCACTTTCTGGGGGATTGTGTTGCAAAAGTCGATTTTCGCCGATGACCAAAATTCTGCGGGCCGTGGGCGCGACTTTCGTATACAAAATGTGAGGGACCTCACGGCCTCACGCAAAATTCACAGGCAACTTCGATACCACGATTGAGGTCATACGAATCAGCGATCGCTCGCTGCTTAGTGCTTTCGCGAAAAATCTTGAGCCCTGCAACTTTCGACTTTTGCAACACTATCTGGGGTGAATCGGACAGGGTTGGCGCTGGCCTTCGACCGATGTTTGTGGGCCCAACTCGAACGTGTCAGCCTCGCGGGGCGGATCCGACGATTGTGATCAGAAGAGCGCTGGGGTCGAACCTCAATCAGCCGCATAGAACGCTTCCCGAATGGGATTCGAGATCGCGCCGGAGCCAATAATCGCCGTCTTGGTCATGAACCGCTCGGTGACAAACGATTCCAGGCTGTTTCCCGTCACTTTCTCGATCACGGCCCTCAGCACGTCCGTCGTAAGCGAGTATTCCCAGCCTGTACCAGGCTGATAACAAGCGGAACGGAGGCGAGACGCTGCATTGCTTCGACGCAACGAAGGGGGCGCCCAAAATGCCAGAATTGACAAATGGAGGCTCTGTCCAAACTTTCGACCGCTCCATCGCAGAGAGGTCATTGCCGGCTACTGCAACGTCGGCAATTTCGGCAGCGCCGATCGGATGGACTACAGTAATCTTATCCACCAAGGTTCCGCCGCGTCGTGCTCGCGTTTGGCAGCTTGGCGATGAAGTGTTCGGCATCATGCAGCGTTTGGGACTGCTCCTTAGCTGGAGGGTTAGCGGTTGCGCAGTACGACATCGCTCTCCCCCACTCGTCAGTGCAGAGGTTTGCCTACTAGACTAAGACTAGCAGGCTGCGGAAAAAGTATCGCGGATCGGCTGCGATTGTGATTCCTTTGTCCTGTTGAATCGGGGCAGAGGACAGCCGATGCGCGGAGAAGATGAGGCGTCAGAGGGCCTTTTTTCGTACGTGAGCTGCTCGGCGCGGGTTCCCAAAGATCACCCGCTGCGGGCCATTAGGCGGCTTGTCGATGGGGCACGTGAGGCGCTCTCAGGCGATTTCGCGAAGCTTGGCCAGCCTTCGATTCCGCCAGAGAAGCTGTTGCGGGCGCTGCTTTTACAAGCGTTCTACTCGGTGCGCTCAGAGCGCCAGTTGATGGAGCAACTCGATTACAATCTGTTGTTTCGCTGGTTCGTCGGGCTGTCGATGGACGCGCCGATCTGGGACGTGACGGTATTCACCAAGAACCGGAAGCGGCTTCTGGAAGGGGATGTGGCGGCGAAATTCTTCGGCGCGGTGTTGGACCAGGCTGAGGTGAAGCAGCTCCTGTCGAACGATCACTTCTCGGTCGATGGCACGCTTATCGAGGCGTGGGCATCAATGAAGAGCTTCCGACGCAAGGACGGCAAGGACAAGCCGCCGGATCCAGGCCGCAATGGCGAGCGCGGCTTCCACAAGGAGAAGCGCTCCAACGAGACGCATGGATCAACCACCGATCCGGACGCCAGGCTCTATCGCAAAGGTGATGGCCAAGGCGCCAAGCTCTCCTTCATGGGGCATTGGCAAGCCGTCCGCACATCGCAGGATCGCGCGGCACCGCTCAGATAGCGACCGCGCAACACGATGACGACGGACTTGTCTCTCCAAGTACGTCCGCTCCTGCGCACTCAGCACCAACGGCTCGATCGGCCGGCCTCTCACAGCTGCATTCGCCACAAGCGCTCTCCTCTACAGAGAGATTCGAGCTATCATTATAATGTGACGAACTTGCGTTCCAGATGACTAGAAGGGTTGCAGTACCACCGCTCGAAGCAGCTTCTCTGGTGCGATCGATGGCCGCCCGAAGTCCACGTAAAGCGCCGTGAAAGCCTTCGACACTCAACGCCGCGTTTGCTATTACCCGGATCGTTCGCAGCGGATGATCACCGCGGAGGCGGGCTTCCAAATCCACATAGCTGAATAGCGATCCATACTGCTCGTCAGAGCGGCGCATCTCCATTTCCCGATTCAATCACTCCAGAGAATTATGCCAAACGCCTGCCCGCTAGTGACTTCTTCAACAACCTGTTAGAGCTATCGCGACGTTCGAGAAACGGCCCGCTCGCAAGCCTTCCCGTCCGGACGCCCTGGGAGACTGGCCAGCGTTCGGCGAAAATGCTCTGGCCAAGGCCGTGCAACGGCAACTTGAGGCGTGGGCCGATCTCTGCAAAACCGGCCTTCAAATAGAAGGCCAAGCTGCGGTTGCGGCTCCACGTCGGCTGCCTCGGCGCCCCCAGTTCAAGCTGACCCCAGCCTTTTACCGTCCCCAGGCTCACGGCAGCCTCAATGAGGCGCATCGCGATCCCAGACGATCGCTGGTCCGGCACCACGTAGAGTTCGGTAATGATGCCGTAGGTTCCGCGCGCAAAAAGGGCCGCGCTTTCCGACAACATGATGATGCCCACAGGACGAGCCTCCGCGAAAGCCAGAAACCCATAGACGCGCTCTTTTATGAGGAGGTCGACAGCAAGCTGGGTATCTAGTCCGGCCTGCACTTGGCCGCCCTCAAGTTCGGCAAGTAGGGCAGCAACCATGTGGGTTACCGTTGTGACGTCATCGACAGACACTTCGCGCGTGGTCACCATGTCACATCCTCGTCCAAGCTCAAGCAACATGCCAGCTAGTTCAGTAGCGGCGCCGGAAGCTGCTGCAGCACCCAGCCTGAGGCTGATACACCCTCTGGTTGAAATTAATATGACGCCTTAGTTCACAATGAGGTGATAAGATGTTCGTGTCGCTCCTGGCCAAAAATATCACAGAAAATCGAAAGATAACCTGTCGACCACATCGTCATGGTCGTCTGGAGCGCTCTCTTCTTTGGACCTGCGTGCCGCCCCCCACATCGGGGCCCTCGTGTTCGTGCTGGGACGTCGCAGGAGCGCGGCTGACCGTTTGCGAGCAGCCCCGCGCATGTCGATCTATTCTCCCCCTTCGTGAACAGCTCGAGCGGCTGGCCGACCAGCGGCATCTGGGCAGCGTCAACAAAAGGACGCACACAAGTCATTAACAAGCTCTGCGCGTAACGGAATCACGATGTCGAAGATGTTGTTGCGCATCATGAGCTCCCTGACCGGCATCATTGCTTGATAATCAATCCTCTCAAAGAATTTTCGAATGCGCGAGTCTAAGATGAACCATTTTTCGTTGAGAGGAGATACTCAATTTTTCTTAATTTCGCAGCAGACGCATTGTTTGTTGCCGTGCGGTGACGAACAGCGTGCACGAACTCGTTACCTAACGAATTCGTACAATTCTGCTCCCTGCGTGCGCGATTGCAAGCGAGCGGCTCTCCTGTTCCTCCAACGACAATTGTCTCCATTCTGTCGAAGCGATTTGCGGCCACCTATCGCATGGTCGCTGAAAGCCCTCTCAAATCGTCGCCAGTCCGCGCTTCGCGGCATCATCTATCGTCCACTTGAATCACTTGCGTTTGCGACTTCGTCCGTTTGTTGAAATATTCTTCTAACGCCCCCGCCGACATCCACAACACGCGCGTCCTGTTGTGCTCAGTCGCCTCGCGAATAATAGAGACATCGCGTTCCGAAATATTATGAATAGACGGCATCGAACAAAAAATATCTCGGTTCGCGCGGGAGCAAGGTCTTCGGCCGTCCTCTGGCGGCCAATGGTGCAGAAATTCAGCGATTTCCGCCCCTATTGCGCAGGATCAATTAGCCGTAGCCCGAGCGATGCCAATTGATCGGGACGGACTGATACAGCAGGTTTGCGGAAATGCTTGCAAACGCGCATTTGGGGGAGCCCGCATCTGTTCATCATCTCATGCTCGATACTGTGGTCGTCGGGCGGTCAGCCTGGCCCTTTTCCAGACCTCACGCGATGTCCGGGCTGGAGCCCGGAATACGTATGATTGTGTTGAAAAAGTCCTTGTTCGCTGATGACTGAAAATTCTCAGGACCGCTGGTGCGTCTATCTCGCTGTGAGATGAGGGACCACATCAATTACCCAAAAACGATCGCTGGCGCTCGTATTGATTCTGCAAAGCTTTGCAGCGGCTGAAATTGCCAATGCGCGACACTTGCGAGATTTTCGGAGCCCCGCGATTTTCGAGTTTTTCAACACAATCCGTATCAAAGCGGAAGTCTGCGGACCATTCCGGATTTATAGGTTCACGTCCCTGATCCTGCTTGGTCGTTGGGATCTACGGATCGAGAACGTTTGCCATTTCTTCGATATGGGCATCGATCCGGCTGAGGACCTGGGCAGGCACAACATCGCGTTCTGGAAGAACCGACCACTTGTCGCGCACGGTCGCCGCCGTCTCGGCTACGGCTGTCACCACTGCCCCTTCCGGAAGACGACTTCGATTTGCGAAGTTGCGCCAGCGCTCTGGAGTAAGCGCCTTGAACGACTTTTCGCCGGCAAGGCTCAGCGCCATACCGTCCTTTGGGATGTAAGGAACTGTTGAAAGCACGTCGTAGACAGGCGACAGCGTTGGTGTCCGTCCGTCTCCGGGATACAGCAGCGACCAATTCTTGAGATGCATATCACCGTTCCCGGTGACCGCGGTGAGTGCAAGGCGCCGAACAAATTCGATGGCTGAATCAAAGGAGACGCCGCTGTTCAGCGCTGCTGCGATATTATGATAGGCTGCGCCAATGTATTTCTCCGACGGATAGCGGCCAAAGACCTGTGCGAAGTCTTCCATATGGACGCGCGCTCCGTCCGCGCCGCGGTCGAAGCGGCGGACAAGCAGCACCTTGCCCGTGGACATGGTGTTGAACTCTTCCGGAATGCCGGCGAACTCCTTCTTGTCGACGAGTTCGCGTGCCGGCACTTCCATCCCCAGCGCTTCCGCCAAGGCGAGAACTGCGAATTCGTTTTCCGAAAGCCCGATGTGAGTGAGCGAGGGAAATTTCGCGATATATTGCCCTTGCTCGCCGTCTACGGCGAGTGTGATCCCACCTTCCTTTCCTATGTTCTTCATGACGGAAAGCTTCATCTGCACACCGGCAAGCGAAAATCGCGCCTTTTTATTGCCCTCCGCTTCTGGACCAGTTGGAATGGGGATACCATCACTCGGCAAAGCGCATACCGCTCCTGGCAGGTTGATCCCCAGCGCAGCCAAGAGATCGAAGTCGTTTCCTGGTCTTACTGACGCCGCGTGGTGCTTTTCCATCGCCTCGCGCAGTTTCTCTTCGGGCAGCAGGTTCGCAAAGAACGGTGGCAGCGCGCCGCGTATGGGTTTTGGATCCCGGCGGAGGCTGCCGTCCGCTGAGCGAAGCGACAGGCTGAAGATTGGCGGGTTGTTTAAGTTCCGGTAAGCGGGCAAAAGGTTGAACGCATTGTAGTCGCCCGGCGTCCGCACGAGCGTGCCGACTGGAAGATCGTTCAACGAGATATCGAGCGACTGGATGCGCTCTGCCGCGAGAACGGTCGGACTCATGCGCCTTCCTCCTCTTCAACGTCTGACGTGAATGCGGGGCGATCATCATCGTCGGCGGCGGGCTGCAGCATCGACTGAATAGCGGGCACCATCGCCTGCGGGATCAACATCATTTCCATGCCAAGGGCGCGGGCGACGTTGACGAGCGTGGTTGCACGGGCGGCAGCGGCACCGGTTTCAATGTCCCGATAGCGGGGTCTGCTGATGTTCGCCCGAAGAGCGATTTGCTCCTGGGACAAGCCAGCGGCCATGCGCGCCTTTCTAAAGTGCATGCCAAGATCCTTGAGCAAGGGGTCTGGGGCGGACGTCATGATATGTTCCCGGATCATTTTGCCAGTGGGTGATACGTAGACAGATCATTTCGATCGGTCAAGATGAAACGTAAACGAATCTTTCGGATAGGAAATGATCCGTAAACGTATCTATCGAACAGTTTGGCTTGGGACGGTCAGTCGCACAGGTGCTGGCGCTCGGAAGGCGGGTGAAACGAGCCGGCCTCGGTCAATGGCCCGATCTGCCATACTCGCCGCATGCTGCTGCCGCTGATGATCCGGCCCTGCAGGACTAGCGCCCCTCAGGGAACACCGTCGTGCGGTCATGGAATTCCGGTGCCCTGAGGTGGCGCTGTCGTCGCTTGACCCGGGCCTCCGCGGGAAGGACCTGAGGTGCCACTACCACTTCGGCTCATCGCACAGCTCACTTGCCCCGCGCCCGGTCGATCTGCTGTTGCACCCAGCCATCAAATTCAGAAAGCGCTTCGGTGATAGCGTCATCCAAATAATCCATCTGCCGGTTGAGATCATCATGCGCCGCGGCTGCGCGCAGCCAATTCGTCTCCTTTCCGATGAGATTCGCCTTCTGCCGCCACTTAACAATGGGCACAGTCGAGTACCGTCGCTTCCACGTCGCCATGAGACGCGTTTTATGGCCCTGCATGAACGGCGCGTCCCATGGAATCCAAATGTTCTCGCCACTCTTCTTCCGAAGCGCGGAATTATGATCGTATGCAAATTGGAGATTTTCCAGCGTCGCAGCCGGCGGTGTCTCCCATCAAGATCACGACTGATGTAATTGAAGTGCTTTTCGATGCGTCCGATCCGCTGCATCAGTTCGGTCTTGAGCGACATTCCCAACGTGGCGCAATCCGACGTGATACAGTTCATTACGATAGGCATGCGCTATCGCAATGAAGCGTCTTTCATCCTCCGTGATTGCATCCACATGCCTCATTACGGCCAGCTTCGGCTCGAAGTAATCACCCGTCGCCTCGCGACGCATCTTGGGACTAAGCGGAGTCTTATCTTTTCGGCGCCGTGGGCAGCGTATTGCACGATCGGTGAATGAGCAATTCCGTGGCGTTATCGATCAGGATCAGCGCGAAGCGGCTGTGGATCGGCTGATCGACGGCAATCTCCGCAACCGCCATGTCCAACTGTTCGATGATAGTCGAAAAGAATTTCACAGGCTCTCGACCCTCGTATCCGTTGGCGCCGTGCGATAGGCGACACTACCGCTTTCCAAAACGACGCCTCAAAAGTACGAGACATTGCTGCATCGTTTGCTCCTCCTTGATGTAGACGCTTGGCGAGGCCAGTCCCGGCAGGTCCGGATCGCTGACTGTCATATAGAGACAAAGCTTGTCGGGGCGTGGAAACAGCTTGGACGCTTCCCGCTCCAACTCATCGACCCATTTCGCCGTCTTCGCAAACTCCGCCGCGAAATTGTGCAGCAGGCGTGTCGCGTTTTCGAGAAGTCCGGCGGATTGTGCTGCGGCTTCGCGCGGTGCCATCCCGTTGAGGCTTGAGTGCGGCGTCTCTATCCAATTCGAATGTGCTCGCCGATCGGTGCGTTTGACAGGGGCGTGATCGTGTTCAACCGCTCCAAACGCTTCAGCCGTTCGGCTTCATCTGCTTCAACATTGCGCTGCGCGGCTCGTGCTTCGTGAGTGGCACGCATTGCCTGAATCGCACCGCGGACCGGCAAGCCAAGATCTTCGGCTTCCTCCTCGCATTGATCTTTGAGAACCGCACGCGTGGTCGCGAGGGCTTTTTTCAACGTTCGCCGCCCGGCAGCCCCTCTACGGCGATTTGCTTCAAGGATCGCTCGCCATCCGAACTGTGCTCCGACCGACAAGACGTCGAAGCCCTGTATGGATCAATCAGGTCGAGCGCTGGTTCGCTGAACTCACCAGAAAGCAGATCCAGCGAGGTGTCCACACCTCCGTCAGGCAGCTCGAGGCCGACAGCCGTACCTTCATCGACCAGCACAACAAATATCAGAAGCCCTTCAAATGGACCAAGTCGGCGTACCAGATTTTGGCTTCCGTCAAACGCTTCTGCCACAAAGCCCAGGAGACTTTATGTGCCGAACTTTAGAGTCACGTGACTAGCCTTGAGGACTTAGAAGAATATCGAGGTAGACACCAACAAATTCAGAGCATGTCCCGTTTGGCGCGTGCGTGTAATGCTCGTCGGGTTGTTGATGTATGCCAGTCCTACACTTGCATATATCCCGGGGTGCCAGATGCGCGGTATAGGTGCCCAAGATCGCTGTGCTGTCGCGATGCACGAGATTCCCTTTAGCCAAGGCAGCGTCCACTGCAAAGTTGCTCCAGACGGTGTTAGTGGCAACAATAGCAATCTGATCACTGGGCCGGCTGTCAAACAGTCCCTTCGCATAGAGACGAAGCTCGTAATATTGACTGACTTTATTTAGGTCAGGTGGAGCGTACATTACAGAGAAACCACCATAGATACCACGATATGCCGAGCCCTGGACATCAGACTGCCAGAGTTGCCTGTCCGCTGCGACGTAGTAGACGCTGTTCGCGTCGGCTCTCGATTGCTGCTGATACTGCAAGTTCTTGTAGGTGCTGTTATTGAAACCGGCGCCCGCCCGCAACCAGGTCTCGGGTAAGCCCGGAGCAGCTTTGTTCTTGTAGCCAATTTCATCAAGCAAAAGAATGCCCGCGTTGGCCGTGCTCCAGCTTAAGCCGGTGGGATTTTCGGTGATCTGCGCATACTGACCGTCTGGACTGATTGAGCGCTGGATTGAGACCTTGTCATATAGGTGATCATCAAAATTGTACTTCACGTTGAGAGCTGGCGTAGGCGCGGCATTGTTGCTCATGCCAGCTTGATACAAAATATTCGACGAGGGGGCCAAAACGCTTGCTCCTGCGTTCCCTCCGACCAATGTGCCTGCGAACTCATTTACATTTCTGAGGTAACCCATTTTGAGTTCGAGTTTCCTGTCGAAAAACGTCTGGTAATAGGCCAATGTATTGAGACCCACTCTATCTGGCCCTCCGGGTTTCCATGTCCAGTACTGCTGCTCGGCTCCCACGACGATCTGACCATCGGGAATTCCAAAGCGGCTGAGATCGTAGGTCACAATCATGAAATTTACGGTACTAAATGTCGGATTCTGGCCCATATATAGCTGATTGGCGGTGGTGGCACTGGCTGCATTTGGCAGTTGATTGTCTACGAGGCTGATTACTGTCCCGCCAACGTAGCCGATCCCGACCTCTGCCAGCGCGGATCTAACGCCGCCTTTATCGTGATCTATCGTATCGGCAGGACCAGGGATATTGAGCCACATACCTTTTTCGCGGAGGTTCTCGAACTTTGCGAATGGGTCGATCTCCTTTTGAGTTCTGTTTTTAGCAATTTCATCCGCACTGTCTCGCTTTGCGGAAGGCAAACTGGCAGTTTGTGCTAGCGCCGAATTACCGACGAGAAGCGTTGCTCGTTTGAGCTGGCGGCTTCGGAATTTTGTGACCGAATCGGACTCCATCTCAATTCTTCTTTTAGCAACCTCATCTGGAATGTCGCGTTTTGGCTTAGGCCCATTGGCAGTCTGTGCCAGCGCCGAACTGCCGACGAGGCTCGCTGCCAGGGAGAGTGCGATAGCCAGCCCTCTGTGCTTCGTAGTTGATCGAAAGCTGACAACGTGTGCCGCAGCCGTCGCCACGACAAAGTAACCATGCATAGTGAACTCCGCGTC
This sequence comes from Bradyrhizobium algeriense, assembly GCF_003062295.1. GTDB lineage: Bacteria > Pseudomonadota > Alphaproteobacteria > Rhizobiales > Xanthobacteraceae > Bradyrhizobium > Bradyrhizobium algeriense. The sequence continues at coordinate 20,874 of NZ_PYCN01000026.1, forward strand.
CGCATTGCTAGTCTTGAATGGATTACGCTCCGGCCTGATTGGCCCGGAGCTGACCCCCAACCTTCTAATGTCTGAAGGCTCCGGGGCTGATGCTTGGCAGCAATCGGCCCGTCTATCTCAGCGATACCCGCTGAGCCTTCCCGACCTCGTCACCGGCCGCCACGCGATTGGCTTTCGGCGACGCACGTGTCGAGCACGCCATACCGCGGCCAAGCCAATCGACTGTTCCAACGCAGTTCTGTTGCGCTGCCTCGGTGTCGACAGCGGCCGGCTCTATTCGGTGCCTTCGCTCGGCGAGATAGTGGCGACGGGCGGACGGCGCCGCCACCAATACACTGCGAACGACCCGCCTCTTCCACCACAAGCATGAGGATTTCGGCCGTGCAGCATTCTGATCGAAGAAGACGTCTCCTTCGAGAAGATAGCAGTCATCAGAAAGCAGGGCTCGCGCGCCAGCGACGACGCGTTGGCTCCATGATGCTTCACTGGCATCGCGGTAGCCGACAGACGAGGCAACTGACAGGCCCGAAGCCGAGAGACCGTTGAAACCTGTGCGCTCGGCGATCGCGCCAGAAGGTCCATCATGGGCTCGCATAAGAAAGGAGAGATCGCGGTTGGAGCCGATTTGATAGCCGCAGATGCGTTGGCACATCCATCAGGGCCGTTGGAGCGGCCAGTTCTATATTGCATCCCAGTTCCTTGACGTGTGACCCGCGCGACCTTTATTAACCGCCGATTGCCATGTGTCCGTCATCTCCTCCAACTGCTAACGTTGGTAGTTGACTGGGTCGCAAGGCGTTGCCTGTCGATGCACGGATCGTGGCTGTTTCGCTGCTCGGGGTGAGGCCCCTCGGCGACTAGACGAACTCTGGCGACGCTGGCATCGGTCCAGTGGAAATCGGGCGTCGGTCACTCGTGAGCGCTGCAGCCGCTCAGCTCTTTACGCGCCCATCTCTCGGCGGAAACGCAGTTAAACCGCGATTTGTTGATCTGCATCATTAGCGTCGTTCTCAAGCGACGGCTTTTAGGGGTTGCCCGGATCGGCCCAGGGAAGAAGTTGGCCGAGTTCATCGTTCGGGTGACCATTGACCATCATCCTCAGGATGTCGGTGACGTAGGCGAGAGGACCGACGTCATTGATCTTGCAGATTTATGCCGACCGCCGGACTCGCCGAACGGTTTGTTTTCCCCAAGATTTTTCTGTGCAATTGGGCTCGACATAGTTGGCGTTGTGCTCCGTATTCGACTGCGCAGGCCAGGATAGCTTGAAGAGTAATTGGGCATGAGCCGACTATTCCGGCGCGTGAAGAGTGGACCCACGGGCAGCTCGTAGAGCTCTAAGTGGCGCGTCTCGTCAAGGGATGGACTTGCGGGCCACGGCAAGTGGCGATGACTAGCTCGATACGAGCCTGAAAGATAATTCAGGAAATAACGACTGGCTCGCATTCGGTGCCGGCAAATGGAAGATTGTTCGCAGGCTTTTTCTGAATGCGAGGAAATGCTGCGCCATGGCCGATGAAGACGAGAACTATTGCTTTGCGGTGGCGCTATGATGTAGGAGCCGGCCATGCGCAAAAAGTGTCACATCGAACCGATCATAGGACTGGATGACCAAGCGATGAGGTCAACGTTGCGGATAACGATTTGTCGATGGTCGCGGCTCGCTGCAGCTCTTGACCATCGTGTGATAGCGCGTCAACGAGAAAAGCCAACACAGACCCGGACATCGAGCGAGGGACGATGGAGATGATGGATCAAACGGCCGGTTCGGACTTGCCGCCGGTATTGCACACGTCGTCGAGACGCGTTTCGTGGCTTTTACTACTCGTGGTTGTCCTCGTTGGCCTGTGCGCTGCAGGAGCCTATTTTTGGACCAACGTCGGACAATTTGTCGAGACGGTGGCGGCCGCCCGTGAAGTCGCCACAATGCCAAGCTTGTCACCGGAGGACCGGGCGGCCCTGTCGGAGATTCAGTCGGGACAACAGAAGGCTAGCGACGAGCTCGCCGAACTCAACCGCAGCATCAGTGCCCAGCTGGCCGATTTAACACGAATCTCAGATCAAATCGCAGCGCTGACTTTACGAATCGACTCATTGCAGAATCCCGCACCCACGGCTTCTCCTCCTCATGTTCCTCGTCCGACGCCTGGCCATGCCGTGTCGGAGCCGGCCAAGACACTCGTGCGCTCGTCGAAACCACAAGGGCCGGTTTCCGTCGGGGGCGCGCCACTGGTCTCAGGACCGAAGCCTGACGAGCCTTGATGACATCCCAGAGTGCTACAGGCTAGTCCAGCCCGCCACCTGCTCGACGCGGTTGATCGTTTCTTGCAAAGCTGGGCCTGCCGGGCGATTACGGTGCCCAAAGCTTACGGCAGTGCCGGGGTCTCCAACGTGACGCTCGCCGAGCGGCGTCGCCATCGTTGCCGCAGCCGACGGCAGTCTGGATCAGATTCCACAGAACCATTTCACTACATGGTCGAGGCGCCGTCCTGTTAGCGACGAGCGGTGATGCTTTTGGATCCGCTCACGCTGCTTGTTGTGCTAATAGGGTGAACGGTTGAGATAAGCGTCGAATGCGGCAGCAACAGCGCGAATCACAAAGCGGTGCTCCTGCCTCACGCGGATGAAACCCTTTTCGATGTCGACTACCCCGTCCTCGGCGAGCATCGACAAGCGTTCAGCTGATTCGAGAAAAGGGATCGCATAAACTCCGTGGGCGGCACAGATTGCCGGCACGTCGGCCTCCAGATCGCACATCAGCCGCTCGATGATCGCGGCTCGGACGCGGTCTTCATCGGTGAGACGGTAGCCATTTGACGTCGCCAGACGGCCAGCTCTGATGTGCCGGCTGTAGGAGCCTGTTGCAACATCGTTCTGGACGTAACCGTCGCCGAGACGGCCGATGGCCGACCTGCCGAAGCCGATCAGGGTTTTGCAGGTGTCGGCCGAGTAACCCAAGGAGTTACGCCGCAGGCGACCGGCTTTCTGCGCCAGCGCGAGCTCATCGTCCGGCAAGGCGAAATGGTCGAGCCCGATTTGGTGATAGCCGGCGGCGACAAGCGTATCGGCCACGGCCGCGGCCTGTTCGGCGCGGGCAGCGTTGTCCCCGGCAGCGCTGCCTCATCGATCAGGCGCTGACGTTTCATATACGAAGGAACGTGCGCGTAGCCGAAAACCGCAAGCCGGTCCGGGCGCATGGCCACCGCCGTCGTCGCGCTCTCGACGCAGGACTGCACCGTCTGATTTGGGAGACCGAAAATGAGGTCGAAGTTGATGCGGCTTATTCCGTGCTGGCGCAGATTTTCGACGGCAGCGGCCGTCTGCGCCTTACTCTGGACCCGGTTGATCGCTTTTTGAACAATGGGATCGAAGCTCTGCACGCCGAGGCTCGCGCGGTTCACGCCGGCTGCTCCTAAGGCTTCGGCCATCTCGACCGTGAACGTGCGCGGGTCGATCTCGACGGCGATCGCAGCCGTTTTCCTGAACGCGAAGCGGCGGCGCAGGAGTTCCATCAGGGCCAGGAACTCCGCTGGCTCGATGACGGTCGGCGTTCCGCCGCCGAAGTGCACGTCGCTCACGGGCAGCGCTTGCGGCGCTTGCTCCGCGACCAACCGGATCTCCTCGCGCAGCACCGACAAATAATTGAGGATCGGCGCAACCCGGCGAGTGATGGCCGTAGGGAAGCCGCAATACCAACAGATCGACCGGCAGAACGGAATGTGGAGATAGAGCGACACGGAGTCGTCAGCCGGCAGGCGCCTCAGCCATTTCTCACAATCCTGTGCACCGACAGCCGGGGAGAACTCCGGTACAGTTGGATAGATGGTGTACCAAGGCAGGCGGGCATCGCAATACTTTTTCAGGATTGAGGCCTGCAACGGTTACTATCCCACGCTTATATCAGCATCACCCTAACCGCTGCGCTCCCCTGTGTCTTTGCGCCATATCAATCGGTCCGCTTTAGCCGCGAAATCTGCGTTCCGTCGATGTCCATGCTAAGGAGACCAGTTAGCATGATAGCGGGAGCGATAGCCACTCCCTGACACTCATTTAATGATTGTGAGAAGAAGGAATTTATCACACAACTGATGTTGAGAGCAGGGCTTGATGTCGAGGATCGACGTGCGCGCCGTTCCGCTTCGAGTCCCATCCCGCATGTTCGGTCTGATTGATGCGCTCGAGGCGAACGAGCGCTTCATGAGAAGCGCAGGGCGATCTCCTCAAAGCAACAACGAAATGGCAGAAGTGCGATTGCGCTCAACAGATCCGGGGCAATTGTTCGCCCGACAGCCAATCGACAATTCGCCCGCCACCAAAGCTGGTTGACATCTGCACAAACTGATGATTGTCGGCTACGGCCTCGCCGATATCAGCCGCATCGCACCCGAGCGGATGCGCCTTCATGGCTGCAAGCACGGCATCGGCCATGTCAGGCGCCACGATGGCAACGAGCTTGCCCTCGTTGGCGACATGTAGCGGATCAAGCCCAAGGAGTTCGCAGGCGGCGGCAACCGCCGGCTTCACCGGAATGGCCTCTTCCTGCAGGTGGAACCCGAGGCCCGACTGATGCGCAATCTCGTTGAGCATCGCCGCAAGACCGCCGCGCGTGGGGTCGCGCATCACCCGGATGCTGCTGCCACCGGCCGCAACCATTAGGGCTACGAGATCATGCAGCGCTGCGGAATCCGAGACGATCTCGGTCTCGAAAGCGAGATTCTGGCGCCTCGACATGATCGCCGTACCATGGTCGCCGAGACTGCCGGAGACCAGCACGCGGTCGCCGACCCTTGCCTTCTCGGCGGAGAGATCGAGCCCATCGGCTAAAACCCCGACCCCCGTCGTCGAGATGAACAGGCCGTCCGCCTTCCCGCGCTCGACGACCTTGGTGTCGCCCGTGATGATGTAAACGCCGGCGGCGCGCGCGGCCTCGCCCATCGAATCCGCAATCGTCTTCAAATCCGAAAAGCGGAAGCCCTCCTCGATGATGAAACTTGCCGACAGATAGAGCGGACGCGCGCCGCCCATCGCGACATCATTGATCGTGCCGTGCACCGCGAGCGATCCGATATTGCCGCCGGGAAAGAACAGCGGCGAAATCACATAGCCATCGGTCGTCATCACCATCCTGCCGGCGCCAACATCGAAGGCCGCCTGATCGTTGCCGCGGGCGAGCCATTCATTGCCGAAGGCTTCGTGAAACAGGCCGGAGATCAGCTGCGCCATGGCGCGTCCCCCGGCGCCATGGGACAGGTCGACCCGTCCGTTCTTGATGTCGAGCTTGCGTTGATAGGCTCTCATCACGCCCGCCTCAACCGATAATCGCGAAACCGTCCATACGTCCATTGCGCGGCACAGGCGCCTTCCGATGAGACCATGCAGGATCCCATCGGGATTTCCGGCGTGCAGACGGTTCCGAACAGCTTGCAGTCAACCGGCCTCTTCACGCCGCGCAGGATGGCCCCGCACTCGCACGCCGGATTATCGGCGACGCGCACTTCGTGCATCGTGAAACGCATCTCGGCGTCGAATTGAGCGTAAGCCTGCTTTAGCTTTAGTCCGCTATGGGGTACGAGCCCGAGCCCGCGCCATTCGAACTGGTCACGCAATTCGAAGATATCCGACACCTCTTCCTGGGCGCGCCGATTGCCTTTCCGAGTCACCGCACGGCTGTATTGGTTCTCCACCTCATGTCGGCCTTCGTTCACCTGCCGCACCAGCATCAGGATCGCCTGCATCATGTCGAGCGGTTCAAATCCCGCGATCACGATCGGCTTGCCGAATTGTTCTGCGAGGACCTCGTAAGGTTCCGTGCCGATGATGGTGCTGACATGCGCAGGCCCGAGGAAGCCATCAATTTCGACCCGCCCGATATTGCGGATATCGGGACTCTCGAGAATGCTGTGCATCGCCGATGGAGTCAGCATGTGGTTGCAGAACACGCTGAAACTCTTCAGCCATTTCTTCTCGGCAAGCCGTATCATCACCGCTGTCGGCGGCGTCGTGGTCTCAAATCCAATGGCAAAAAAGACCACCTCTCGATTCGGCGCCTGTTCGGCGATCCGGATCGCATCGAGCGTCGAGTAGACCATCCGAATGTCGGCGCCGAACGCCTTGGCGCTCAGCAGGGATTTTCCCTGCGAGCCGGGCACGCGCATTAGGTCGCCATAGACACAGAGAGTGACCTCCGGCTGCTCGGCGAGCCTGATCGCCATGTCGATCCGGCTGGCGGGGAGAACACAGACGGGACAACCCGGCCCGTGGATCATGCGAACATTCGCAGGCAGCTTATCCTCCAGGCCATAGCGGGAAATCGCATGCGTGTGCCCGCCGCAGAATTCCATGAACCGATATTCCCTTTGCGAATCGGCTTCGGCGCCAATCACACGCGCTAGCCCCCGCGCGATGGTCTTGTCGCGAAATTCGTCGGCATATTTCATGACTGGAGGTCCTGCCCCACGCTGCCCAGCTCCTGTAGGAGCTGCAGCGTGCGCTTGGCTTCCGCCGGGTCAATTCTAGCCAGGGCATAGCCGACATGGACAAGGACGTAGTCCCCCACCGCGAGATCGTCGATGAACGCTATCGATATCTCCTTGCTGATGCCGTCGATGGACACGATGGCCATGTCATCAGAAAGAATTTTCGCGACCTCAGCTGGTACCGAGAGACACATATTAGGCTGTTCCTTCCAGGGCTGACGGCCGTTCTGCAATCTGCAGAGCGGCTATCCAGGCTTGTCCGAGGCTCAAGCCACCGTCATTGGGCGGAACCTGCCGTGGCAGCAGCGGAGTGAGGCCGGCCGCAATGCAGCCGCGCTCGATTTCATCCGCGAGTACCGCGTTCAGGAAGCAGCCGCCGCTCAGAACGACGGCGGTAACGCCAGTTGTCCGCGCCGCGCGCGCGACCCAGTCAACGCAGGCAGCGGCAAACGTGCCATGAAACAGCCCGGCTCCCTCCGTGGCGCCGACGTTGTCTGCAATCAAACGCGCAAACAGCGGGCGAAAGGACAGCACGTCGCCATCGATAATCCAGCCCGCTTCAAGCACCGCAGTCCGCCGCACATGCGCCTCGAGCTTCATCGCGGCTTCGCCCTCATAGCTCTGCAAAGTCGCGATCCCCAGCAGCGCCGCCGCTGCGTCGAACAGTCGGCCCGCACTGGTCGTGGTCGCCACGCCGGGCTGATCGAGCAATGACGGCAGACGCTCGGCCTGAGGCTGTGCTGCAAAGCGCAGCGTGATTTCGTTTTCCCGTCCCAACAAGTGAAGTATTGCGCTCGCCATGCGCCAAGGCTCGCGGGCTGCGCGATCTCCGCCAGGCATTTGCAACGGCGCGAAATGCCCGATCCGTCGAAACCCGGCGCCTTCGCACAACAAGAGTTCGCCACCCCAGTTGCCGCCGTCGGAGCCATAACCATGGCCGTCGAGGAGAAGGGCGAGCGTAGGCCCGGCAAGGCCATGCTCCGCGATGACGGCCGCAGCGTGCGCGTGGTGATGCTGGACAGCGACCAGCGCGCGGCCGCTTGCTTCCGCAAAGCGGGTGGCCGCCATGTTGGGATGCAGATCATGGGCAATGACGACAGGATCGATGTCGAGGGTCGATGTGAGGTGCCGGATCGTCTCCTCGAAGAAGCGGAAGCCTTCAGCCGTATCGAGATCGCCGATGTGCTGGGAGACGAAGGCCTCACTGCCCCGTGTGACCGTGATGGTCGATTTCAACCCGCCGCCGACGGCGAGCACGGGCGGCACAGACCTCGCAAGCCGGATCGGTTCGGGAACATAGCCGCGGGCGCGACGAATGAATTGGCGCCGCCCCGCCACCACCGCCACTACCGAATCATCGGCGCGCGTCAGAATATCGCGATCATGGGTCACAATAAGGTCGGCGATGCCCGCGAGCCGGCGCAGCGCCTCCGCGTTGTCGATCGGGAGCGGTTCGCCGCCGGGATTAGCACTGGTGCTGACAATGACCGGACCTTCAGCCCCATGCCATGCACCTGTCGAACGAAGCGCATGGAAGATGAGGTGATGCAACGGGGCCGCCGGCAGCATCACGCCGACGCGCGACAGACCAGGGGCTATCGCCGGCGCTAGATTGTTGCGCGACGGCAGGAGGACGATCGGACGGGCGACGGATTCGAGCAGTGGGAGCTCGGCGGCATTAGCCTGCGCAATCTCGCTGACCTGCTCTACGGAACCAACCATGACCGCGAACGGCTTCTGGTCGCGCTGCTTCCTCCTGCGCAAACGCTGCACGGCGTCATGGTTGCGAGCGTCGCAAAGGAGCTGGTACCCGCCAACCCCCTTTATTGCGACGATTTGGCCGCCATCGATCTCCGCGGCAATGTCGTTGATCCCATGACTGAGCCGAGGACCGCATGTCGGACATGCAATCGCTTCCGCATGAAACCTGCGGCTCGCCGGATCGGCATATTCGCCCGCGCAGGCGGCACACATCGCAAACTCCCCCATCGCCGTGTTGCGGCGATCGTAGGGAAGCCGTTCGGCGATGGTATAGCGCGGGCCGCAATGAGAGCAGTTGATGAAGGGATAGAGGTAATGGCGCCTGTTCGGGTCGAACAACTCATCGAGACATTGCTGGCATGTCGCGGCATCGGCGACGATCCGCGTCGAGCCCCTCCCGTGTTCGCTGGCGCGGATCGAGAAGTCTTTCGCCGCAAGCGCATCAATCTCCTGAACGGAGATGTGGTCGATCCGCGCCAATGGAGGGCTTTCGAGTGGCAAAGCGGCCACAAACTCGCACGTAAGGTCGCCCTCAACCTCGATGATCACGCCATCAGGATCGTTGGCGACGAACCCGGCCAACCTATAACGGGTAGCGAGACCATAAATATACGGACGAAAGCCGACACCCTGCACGGCGCCACTGACGCGCACCCGCAGCCGCGTTCCGCCGCGGATGATGGCGTCGCCGCTCGCGCTCATGGCAATGCGTCACCGACGGGACGCCTCTGATTCGCAGCCTGCTTCCAGATCCAGGCGTAGAGCGCGGCAAAGCCCTCGCCCGTACGCGCCGAAACCGTCAGCACCTCAATGTTCGGATTGACGCGTCTCGCATATTCGATGGTCTTGGCTGAATCGAAGTCGACCACCGGCGCCAGATCAATCTTGTTGATCAGCATCAGCGACGATGCGGCGAACATATACGGATATTTGAGCGGCTTGTCTTCACCATCGGCGGTCGAGAACACCACGATCTTGCAGGCCTCGCCGAGATCGAACGCCGCGGGACAAACTAGATTCCCGACATTCTCGATGAAGAGAATACCGCCCTTGAGCGGCGGCAAGCGGCGATAAGCCTCACCGACCATCGCAGCATCGAGATGGCAGCCCTTGCCCGTATTGATCTGAATTGCGGGCACGCCGGTGGCGCGAATGCGATCGGCATCGTTCGAGGTCTGCTGGTCTCCCTCGATGACACCAACCGGGCGGCTATCCTTCAGTTCGGAGACGGCGCGGACGAGCAGCGAGGTTTTGCCGGCGCCCGGACTGGAAACAAGATTGAACACGAGCAGGTCATCGGTCAGGAAGCGCGCGCGGTTGTCGGCGGCGATCCTATTGTTCTTGCCAAGGATGTCGCGCTCGATCCGAATGGTTCGCTCGCTGCTCATACCTGCGATCTTCAAGCCGGCCGGATCGGCACCGCAATCCACAAGCGCCCCTCCGCCCTGAGCATGTTGATGGCTATGACCATGATGGTGATAATGGCCGTGGTGATGGTGGTGAGAATCATGCACGTTTTGACCGCTATGCACATGATCACGGTGGTGACCGTAGTGATCATGCGCATGATCATGGTGATGGCCCTGGGTTTGCGCACTTTGCGCGTCGGCGCGTTCGATGGAGGGCGTTCTTTCGCTACAGCCACATACGGTACACATCAATCGACCTCCAGCTCTTTCACCAGCATCTCTTCGCCCCCGGTCACCTGCAGCTGATAGCTGCCGCAGCAGGGACACGGCTCATCGCGCTGCGCAATCTCAACACTCCTCGAACAGGCCATGCACCAGGCGACGCTAGGCAATTCGATGACCTCAATAACTGCGCCATCGGCGATGGTCCGCGCGGCAACGGCCGCAAAGCAGAACTTCATCGCTTCGGGAGCGACATGGCTGAGCGCCCCGATCTCCAGACACACGGTCTTCACCCTGGAAAACGATCGCCGGCGCGCCTCCTCCTCGATGATCTCGACGATGCCCTCACAAAGCGCCATTTCATGCATCGCCAATTTCGCGAAAATTGAGAGTGAACCCGACGCAAGGGTCGAAGGATGCGACCATCGCGCGAACCGCACCCAGTCCCCGCGGTTTCGCGGCCAGCACCGCGCCTTGCAGGCTGCGGACAAGCGGTCCGCGCGCGTGGAAATTCCACTCGGTTGGGGCAAGAAATTCCAAGCGCAACATCTGCCCCTGACGATCAAGCTCAACCGCGTGATAGAGACGTCCCCTTGCGCATTCGACCGCGGCCGCACCACGGCCCGGCCCCAGCCTGTAGCTTTCGACGATCCCATCCTCCGCTGTTTCAACATAAGCACTGGAGCGGAGCCAAGCGTGCAGTCGCACGATTTCCGCGATCCTCGCCTTCAGCCGCTCGGCCGGCCCCGACCGGCCTAGCGTGAGCTGATCACGCATCATTTGGCGCGCCCACGCACCTGTCTCGGGAATGCGGCCCTCCAGGTCGGGGCAACGGCAAAATCCTGCATCATCCGCGAGCAGCCGTTCAATGACGCCGCGGTCGTCGGCAACGGACAAAAACGAGTGCTGCGTCGGCATTGGGTTCAACGCGTCTTCCTCGAGAGCCGCGATGCGAAGCGCGAGTGGGTTACCGAGTGTCGGCGCGCCGTCTTCGTTCGTTATGCCAAGCGCTGCCAGCGCAATCGGAACCCGCGCTGTTGCCTCGCGTCGAACCTGGCCGCAGCCGGGCTCTGAGCTGCTGAGAAGTGCCGATACCCCCTCCATCAGGGCGCGGATCGCTGCGGCGCTGGTGGTATCCAGCGCGAAATGCCCGACAAACAGGCCCCGCAGCAATTCCGCCAGCCGCTCGGCAACGACCATGGCGATACGATGCTGCCGCGTCGCAAGGCTGATGTTTTCGCCGCGCGCCGCCTCGATCGCGGACAGGAATGCCACCTGGTGCGCGGCGGCACACAACGAGAAGATTCGCGGCAGCACGTTGAGCAACGAAGCGGCCGGCTTGCCGGCGAATAGCCGCGCCAGTGGCGGCCGGGCGCGCGGCAGAATCTCGACCGCGGCAATTGCGTCGCCAGCAAGCGATACGGTAACATCGATCTGGTTGCGGACGGCGAGGCTCATGCGCGCCGCTCCGTCAGTACACCGTGCAAGAAATGCCGGCGGTCGAACGAACTGATATGTGGCGCATCTGTCCCATGTGACGCCGCGCGATTGGCCGGCGACATCAGCGCCGCGAGCGCTGCTTCGGCGGTGGCGCGCGCGGACGCCATATCCTCGAACTCAAACATCGGCGAGAACAGTGAGTAGCTCGCGATCGAGCCCACGGGCACCAGATCACTGACGGTGAATTCGATCTCGCCGGCCGGAAATCGCAAGCGCAGGTTCGATCCCGGGCCCGGAGACGATTGCGAAGTGCCGTAACGCATGGGTGTGACCACGTTCATGAACCAGGGCGTGACCATCATGCCGACGACCCTGCCCTCGCGCGCGCGAAAGGCGATGGCTTCGACGCTCAAGGCCTCGTTGAAGATCGGCAGGTCGCGCATGGTGCGATCCGCGATGTCCCGATAGGCTGCCGCCAGCATCTCGCCCCACGCCGACGCATCGGCGTGCATGCTCGTGCGGGAATGCTGTTCGCGGTCAGACGTCATCTTCAATCGCCATGAACTTCGATTTGGGCGCATCGCAATTTGGACAACGCCAATTTTCGGGCAACCCGGCGAAAGGCGTTCCCGCTGCAATCTGCGTCGCCTCATCCCCCTCAGCTGGGTCGTAGACGATCCAACAGATGCCGCACTCCATGCGCGAGCCGTCTGCGATATCCTTCCGGACGCCACAATTCTCGAATCTCGTCATTCGAAGTAAGCTTTGATGATTTCTTGCAGGCGTTCGGCGGAATCCCAGAAATCTTCCTCGGCGGCCAACGCAGCCGTTGGCACGCCGCCGACCTCCAGCGTATCCAGAATGATGGTGTCCATGGCATTGAAGAACTGCACCGACCAGACGTTCCGGATGCCCGTCGCAAGCACTCGGCAAGTCCCGTAGCCGCGCGAGATGAGCTGGATCGGCCCGTTGCCGACGCTTTGCTGCAGAAACGCCAGGTCGACCGGGCTCATCGGCAGCAGGGTGAAGTTGATGATCTGCGAGCGCATGCCCGGCCGCCAGGCCAGTGCCCGCTCGCGGATTTCCGCGAGCACCGGCAGCACGTTCATCGCGCCGTCCGGTGCCGTGCCGATCATGAGATCGCTCGACGTCAGATCGGTTGCGGCGCGTCGCAAGATCTCCGGAATCGCACCGACCTCGACATATTCGTGTGCGGCGTCGGTCTCGATGCGCACGCGCCAGATTCCCGCAAGTACCGATTCCTGGATTTGCGCCACGCGGCCACCCGGCAGCGCCACGACGCCGGCGAGCTCGCCCTCTCCAAGCACGTCCGCAATCAGCTTGCGCTCGAGATCGCTGAGATTCCCGAGCCTGAACAGCTGCGTCGGCACGTCGCTCTTCTGGCCGGCAACGGCAGCCGCGACGGAAGACAACAGCGCGATGGCACTCTGACAGCTCCTTGCCAGCTCGATGCAATTGAGCGAAGCGGGCCTCGCGAGCGCACCCGCAGCCGTCAGCCCGCTATGGGCTGCGTCGAGACTTTCCGCGGCGATAGGAAACACGCTCATCGGCTGCTCGCATTTTCTCGGCGCTATCGGGCGCGACCCGGAAACCTGTTTCATGATACGACGTTCCGTTGGTGTGCTGAGGGATGATGCTTATGTCCACAGACGCGCCATTGGCGCGCGGGCGATCATGAGCTTCGCAATGCGGTCGATAGAGATCTCCCGGATCTTGGCGATTATGCCGAGTGTCTCGCGCTTGTGCGACGCTTTCGGTCCCCACCTCGGACAGACGGAGCCGCGTCAGATCATGTTTCCCGGGCTGAAAGTCCATCAGCCGCCTCCCTGATAATCCATGGTTCTGCTGGATGAGGTGTAGCAAGGCACGTGCCAATCATTGCTCTTTCGCGATTGCGTTCCCGCTCGGATCAGCACCCGCTCGACATATTCCGCGTGAACCTTGTTTCGGCTGCAAATTTGGTTTCCGCTGATATAGGCAAAGATGGGCAGGCCGTGTCCGGGAGGCGGCACCAGGCTAGCGCAGGTGCTCGGGCAGTTGCGGCTCTTGACCGATCAAGTCCGCAAAGAAACGATCGCAATCGTGGTCATTGAGAGCCGCATCACAGCCCTCAAGCGCGTCCGCGATCAGCCGCGCTTCGTCGTCATCCAAGAGCCGCACCGCGGTATCGATATGGACAAGCACCTTGGCACCGACCGGCGGCTCGGAGAGCAGCATGACTGAGACGCGCCGCTGTTCATTGGCATATTCGCAAAGCGCCGACATGCCGTCGGTCTCAATAATCGTCATTGGCAAGCCAAGGCACATGGTAATCGGCGAGCCGCTAGATCGGCCGCGCCCTCCTCTCATACTTTGCATGGTCGATGTCGTTCGCGAGCAGACGCTCCGACTCCGGTAGCGGCGCGGTCCGCAGTTTTGCCGGAGAACCCCACTGCGCCAGCAGTTCGCAAGCCAGTTCGATCGCAGGCGCAATCTGAGTGCGCACCGGAGCGGTCAGCGGCCCGCCCCAATCCTCCAGATCAAGTGGCTGACAGCCGATTAGAGCGAGCTCTCGCGGGCAGCGGCCAAGCAGGTCGGCCGCACTTAAGACCTCCTGGAAACCGGTCTGATGCAGGCTCACCTTCTTGGCGCCGGTGAATTTCGGCACCTCCTCGTCTCGCACGAGCTTCAAGTGCCCGGGCGCGAGTCCATAATCGATGGCATCGAACGCTATCAGGCAATCGGCCTCCTCGAGAAAATTGACGAGGTAGAGCCCCTGCGTGCCGCCATCGAGCATGGTGACATTGCCAGGGACGGCGTAGCGGCAGTGGAACTGCTCCACCACCCGCACGCCGAACCCCTCATCGGCCCACAAGATATTGCCGATGCCGAGCACCAGGATCCGTTTCGTGTTCTCCGGAGTTGGCATCTGCATCGTCAATCAATCGCGGAACTCGCGCTCGCCAGAAATGATCGAGGAGACGATGCTCTGGCGCGACACGATGTCTTCGCGAACCGCTGTATAGATGTGGATGAGCGCAAACGTCACGATCATCCACAGGCCGAGATGATGCCAGGTGTGGACGTCCTGGCTGTTCGGCCAAATCGAAAACACCCAGCCGAACAGCATGTACTGCCAGCTGTCGTTGCCGGTGCCCTGTGCGTACAGTGCAAAGCCGGTGACGATCATGGACGCGATCGCCAGCGTAAACATGAAGAACATCGCAAGCTGGGCCAGCGGATTGTGCGCGACGTATTTCTTTGGCTCGGCCGCAACGAAAGCGTACCAGCGAATCTCGTGCCACACCTCGCGCCAATAGCTCTTGCGCCAGAGCGGCACATAGAAAATCTGCTTAGCATGGGGGTTGCCCATGAACGCCCAGTAAATGCGGAAGAGGAAGCCGAGCGTGAGCACATAGCCTGCGAAAAAATGCGCAAAACGGATATGGCCGAACAGGAAATTGTCGCTTGTCTCTCCCGGCATGGTCGGTATCCCACTGCCGATGAAATAACCGGTGAGGCCCAACACCAGGATTGCCGCGGCGTTGATCCAATGCCACAGCCGCACCGGCGCCTCGTAGACGTAGACGACGCCACGCTCGGCGCTGCGGCCGGAGCGTACCGCGTCGGCCGCGACAGCGGCGGTTAGCGCGTGCGGAGATTTGTCCAGCAATGCCGCCTCCCCTAGCGGACCTTGACCGTTGCCATTTCCTGGCCATCCGGCCCCATCACATGGGTCGAGCAGGCCAGGCATGGATCAAAGGAATGGATCGTGCGCAAGATTTCCAGCGGCTTCTCCGGATCAGCGATCGGCGTATCCATCAACGAGGCCTCAAATGCACCGATATTGCCGTTTGGATCACGCGGCGAGCCGTTCCATGTCGTCGGCACGACGCACTGGTAGTTGTCGATCTTGGTCTCCTTGATCTTGATCCAGTGCCCCAGCGCACCACGCGGCGCCTCGGTGAAACCGTAGCCCTTGGCTTCCTTCGGCCAGCTCTCCGGCTTCCATTTATCGACGTTGGCGGTAGCGGTGTCACCCGTTTTGATATGCGCCATAAGCTTGTCCTGGAAATAGCGCATCTGGTGCGCGGCCCATTGGCATTCGAGCGCACGCGCCGCAGTGCGGCCGAGCGTCGAGAAGAGTGCAGCGAAGGGTAGATCGAGCGTCTTCAGCAGCTTCTCGGTCGGCTCCTTGAATTCCGCTTTGCCTTGCGCGTGACCTATGATGTATCGCGCCAGCGGTCCCACCTCGACGGCGTTGCCGCGCCAGCGCGGCGCCTTGATCCAGGAATACTTGCCGCCTTCGTCGAGCTCCTTGATGTGGGTCCTGGTGCCCTTGACGTTGGGCCCGAGCTGGAAATTCGGCTCGGTGATACCACCCCAGGGATGCAGCCCCCTGGTTTCATCGGGATATTTGTACCAGGAATGGGCGACGAACTCCTGGATCTGCTCGGGATCGCCGTGATCGATCGGCAGGACTTCGCTGAAATTGCCATTGAGGATCACGCCGCGCGGCAGCTTGAGGTTTTTTGCGGAATAATCATTGGCGTTCTCGGGAATGTCGCCATAGGACATTATGCTCTTACCCGAGAGACCACCGCCATAGAGCCAGTCTTTGTAGAAGGAGCCAATCACGGCAACGTCGGGCAGATAAACCTGCTCGACGAATTCGATCGAACGGCAAATGATCGAGGATACCAGGTTCAGCCGCTCCATATTGATGGCGCTCACTGCACCGGTACCATCGACATTGATGGCACAGGCCACGCCACCGACCAGCCAATTCGGATGCGGGTTCTTGCCGCCATAGATGGCGTGAATCTTGACGACGTCCTTCTGGAAGTCGAGCGCTTCCAGATAATGCGCCAAGGCCATCAGGTTCGCTTCCGGCGGAAGCTTGTAGGCCGGATGCCCCCAATAGGCATTCTTAAACGGGCCGAGCTGCCCTGATTCAACGAACTTGGTGAGCCTGATCTGCAGATGTTTGAAATAGCCTGGCGATGAGAGCGGCCAGGACGAGACCGATTGCGCCAACGCAGAGGTCGCCTTGGGATCGGCCTTGAGGGCGGAAATCACGTCGACCCAATCCAGCGCGTGCAGGTGATAGAAGTGCACAAGATGATCGTGCACCTGCAGGCAGAGCTGCATGATATTGCGGATCGAATTAGCATTCTCTGGAATGGTGATGCCCAGCGCGTTCTCCACCGCGCGTACCGAGGTGAGCGCATGTGTGCCGGTGCAGACGCCGCAAATCCGCTCGGTGAACGCCCAGGCATCGCGAGGATCGCGTCCACGCAGGATCGTCTCGATGCCGCGCCACATAGTTCCGGATGAGACCGCGTTGCGGATCACATTGTCGGAATCGAGATTGACCTCCACGCGGAGGTGGCCTTCGACCCGGGTCAGCGGATCGATGACAATGCGTTTGCCGGAATGGTCGAGTTTGAACCCATTGGGTGTCTGGGTGCCCATCGTTGTCCTTCTGAATTCGATTATTTTTCCTGAGCTACTCGGCCCGGTTTACGGGTCAGCCGCTTCACGGCCGTGACCGCCGCGTGCGCGGCAACGGCTAGGCCGACCGCGCCAGCAGCGGCCATGCCGATTTGATCGGCGTTGGCCTCGATGCCGAATTGCTTGATGGTCGTCAGTCGATCGTAAAACGAGCCCTTGTCCCAAAAGCCATCTTCGGAGCAGCCGAAGCAGCCGTGGCCGGATTGGATCGGGAAGGAAACGCCGCCGTTCCACCGAACGGCCGAGCAGGCGTTGTAGGTGGTCGGCCCCTTGCAGCCCATCTTGTAGAGGCAATAGCCCTTGCGCGCTGACTCGTCGTCCCACACCTCGACAAACTGGCCGGCGTCGAAATGGGGACGCCGATAGCACTTGTCGTGGATGCGCTGGGAATAGAACATCTTTGGACGCCCTTGGCGGTCGAGCTCGGGAAGCTTTCCGAACGTGGTGATGAATGTCACCAAGGCGGTCATGACCTCTGCGATGGGCGGGCAGCCGGGCACCTTGATGATCGGTTTGTTCGTGATCACTTTATCGATCGGCGTCGCCCCAGTCGGGTTGGGCTTGGCCGCCTGCACGCAACCCCAGGACGCACAAGTCCCCCAAGCGATGATCGCCATGCAATCTTCCGCCATCGCCCTGAGCTTTTCGACGAACGGCTTGCCGCCATCAATGCAGAACATGCCGCCTTCGTTCAGCGGCGGATTGCCTTCAACGGCAAGCACATACTCGCCCTTGTACTTGGCGCGGGTCTCCTCGAGGATGGCTTCGGCCTGGTGTCCTGCCGCCGCCATGATCAGGGCGTCATAATCCAGCGAGATCATCGACAGCACCACGTCTTTGACGAGCGGATGGGCCGAGCGGATAAAGCTTTCCGAACAGCAGGTGCATTCGAGCCCGTGCATCCAGATCACGGGCACACGCGGCTTTGTCTCCAGCGCGTTGGCAATCTGGCTTGCCGCGAGCGGACCGAGCCCGAGGCTCGTTGCCGTCAAACTGCAGAATTTGTGGAAACTGCGACGCGTGATACCCTGACGTCTGATGACGCCGTAAAACGTTTCCGCTGCCCCGCCCATAAATTCTTCCCCGAGATCTGTTAGCGACGACTTGCTGACGCTAGGGTAGCAAGAAGCAGGCCAACACCACACGTAAAACACTTGAGAGATACCAAGCCGTTTCCAGAAGAAGCGCTCAAATTAGTCACGCAAGGGCGATGAGAGCCGGGGAAACGGAACGCATTCAATCAGAAAGCGGCAAGTAAGCTGCCGGCTTTAGCTCGGTGGCTTTGCGATCAGTCCTCCGTACACATCACGCAGGGCCGAACGAACGCACGATATTCTGGTCGCAGCGTCTGCATGACCAAGTCGCTGTTCGACACTGTCTGATAGGTAACCATCACCTCAATGGGGGCATCGCCACGTCTTTACTCGTCGAGCTCACCTTCCGCGCTTCCGCGACGCCGCGCTTCTCTTGGTCGTCGCGCGCCGAAATCCTAGCGCCTCCACCTTCTTCAGCTTTTCACGAAGCTGGTCCCTCAGGATTAGACTGGATTATCCAGGTTCACAATGTCGTCTATCATGTGAGGTGGGTCATCCCGGCCGGTGAGCCGCTTATCGTAGAAAATCACTGCATATCCGTGCAACATCCCTTCCTTGCGGCGAACGTAGCCAGCCGTCTCATAAAGCCTTTGAGCCCCTACTTGGATATTTGTCGTGTCGAGAATTATCCACTTGAATCCTAGAGCACCGGCTAGCGATTCCAATTCACTAAGAATCCTCCTCCCAAGCCCTCGTCGGTGAAAGGCAGGATCGACCCGCATCCGCTTCAGCTCTGCGACATCACCGTCAACAGGTTTCAATCCACCCATGGCAACGAGTCGGGAACCAATATGCGCAACCACGAAGTCTCCGCCTGACGCGATGTATACTTCTCCAATGTTGCGTAGATCATCCTCCCACGCTCCTTCCGGGCCACGCACACCAACATCCTCCGATGCGCTTCTATGCATATGCCATACATCATCAGTATCCCCTGACTCAAACCGACGAAAGATCACCTCGTCTTGAGACATCGAACATCACCTTTCGACCGGTGTCGGGCGCCGCACGTCTGGCGCATACCGTCAGCTTACGGACGCGCCGCCGTTAATAGCCGCTGTGAAAGGACAACCTCAACACTTTCCGACGCCTCAACTCCGACAGTTGGACGACCCGGTTCAACCGTATACTTTAAGGCAGTAATACGGTGCATCCGGGTGAACTGATCCAGCGCATAAACACAAGACGCGCGCAGGTTTCCGATTTCATTGCCGTGGCGTTCCATGACGGACGAAATGGTTGCAGACTTAGGAAAGTCCGCTTTCCCTTCTAGCCAAGTTGGCGTGAGCTCCGCGCTTCTATTGTCCGGTGACAACCAGCGGAACACCTCGTGAATGCATCCCTGCGGATAGTATTCGGACAGCCGATATACATCCCTATAAAACTGCGGCCTCTGTTGGAAGAGTTCTTCACCGACCAGTAGCACCGAGACCGCCACTATGCGGGCAGAGAACCGGCCGCTCGGGCCAAGCCTGTTCTTGTAAGGGTTCTTTCCGTAAAACACACGGAATTGGCCAAATAGGTCAGGCGACATATGTTCGTAAAAGCGGGTCAGAACATTATTTGCTGACTCAAGGCGCTCCAAGCATACCGCAAGACATTGACGAGCGTCCGCGCCAGCCGCGTCACGCAATTCAAGTAGAGCGTCGATTGCTAGCTGTAGCTCGCTCTCGATGAGTTGGTGACCTAAGCAAAAATCTCGCTCCTCGACCCCGGCCGCGCCGAGGCAATACACGCGTGGATCGCTCTGCACCGGGTTCGCAAGGATCATATCTTCATACGAGAGGACCTCAATGCTAGGCTGCCGATGACAACTTAAGCAGGCAAGACGGCTCAGCTCCTCTCCCACCGTCAACTCCGCGTCCACGGGATCAAGACCGGCAAACGCTGACATCTGATAAGCACAGTTGACGAGATACTGGATGTCTGTCTTAGCGATCGCGAAGTCGGGCTGCGGCAGATTCAGCAGCTGTACCTCATAGTCAGTCGATGCAATCATCGCGTTGACGCTGCGTCCAAGAGCCTTGACCCCTTCATCTGGCCGTTTACTGCCTTTGATCTCGGCAATGCAGTGCGGAAGCTGATCGGCGACAAAATTGCTGACAAGCCCAAGCGGGCGTTTTCGCTGCCCGCGATCAATGCTATCGGCAAGATGAGAAAATATCTGCTGCTCCCGATAGGGCGGCGGCTCCGGAGTGGAAAGGGATAAACTATGGATCATAGACGAGCGCCCCGATTTCATCGAAAGACAGCTTGCATTTCTGCACTTGACCCGTATCTTGCGGCCGGCGAGTAGTCGTGTTTTTCGAGCAGATCGGTTCGCTTGTCTGTTATCCTGCCATCGTTGTACGCGACCCGCTCAAGCACATTGTCGGAGAAAAATAGCAGCGAAACAGCGCCCGAGTTGATATTGCCGGCGGCAGTTAACGACAGCACGCCATCGTTTGAGATGCAGACGAGACCCGCCTCCCTTAAGATTTCAAGCTCGCGGCAAAAGTATTCTTCAACCGATACTCCAAATTCCCGCTCGAATCGGGAGAGCAACACTCCGCTGCTTCGCAAAGCAAACATTAACGTTCGGCGCATAAGGTCGTCCTGCGACAGTACAACACCCCTCCACACTGGCTTCTCGCCTGCCTCAACCCTAGAGAGGTAGCGATCTAAGTCTGCCTCGTTATAGAACTGGCACTGGCTCATGTAACCAAATCCGCCAACCCCAAACGGGACAAGATTATTGTCGTTCCAGGAATCGTACTTACGGCGCTGTTGAACGGAGTGCGGCTGCGACCTCTTAGTCCAATAGAAAATCGGCCCGTGGCGATAGCCGAGTTTAGTGAGGATGTGCTCTGCCATAAAGTGCATTATGATGCGCTCTTTAGCCCCGGCGAATTGATATCGTCCTCTAGCCAAATGGCGGGCCACGGGGTCAGTCGATTTAAACATCAATGGGAATACATTGAACTTCTCTATTCCCATGTCCAATAGGCCGATAATTGAGTCGTACCAGCTTCGGAGCGTTTGCTGCGGCAGCCCATACATGAGGTCAAGCGACAGGTTCTCAACGCCCATTTCATTCAGCAATTTTACGGTTTGTATCACCTCCTCCACACCGTGCCCGCGGTTCAGTATGCGCAAAATATTCCAGTCTAGACTTTGAACGCCCAGTACGAAGCGGTTTACCCCACCTCTAAGTAGAGTGGATATGCGATCCGCAGCGTCCGCATGCTTCACAAGAGAGGGATGCAATTCGAAACTTACTTCGGCCCTCGATAAATCAAAGCGCTGATTAGTCATATCAAATAGCGTTTTGAGTTGATGGTTGGTCAAAAACGAGGGAGTGCCACCTCCAAAAAAAGCAGTCTCAACATCTCTGCCAGCAAGCGCCGCATCTGACCAACTCATCTCCTTATTCAAAGCCACCAAATAACGTTCCACTCGCTCGGAAGATGGATTGATTTCCTTGGCGAAGTGGCAAAAGGTGCAATACTGATTACAGAAGGGGATGTGGAAATAGAGATCAATTGACGACGCGACCTGAGTCAACAACCTTTCGGCATTCAGGTCCCCCATTGCCTTGAGAGGCGGATAGGTGCCGACGAGATAATCGTTGTGCGTATCAAGGTGCAAGTTTCGCGATCTCAACATGTCTAGGTTGATCTCGTACGAACGGTCGATCGCGAATTCCAGGGCCTCGGAATAGCTTGGCGCGTTCATGCTTTGGGACTCCTTTAGTTTTCGTGTGCAGGAAAGCCGCGATAGCAGCTGCGGCGGCGTCCATCAGTTTCTTCTTTGGCTCGTTACTGAAGCAGCACATTTCGATCAGCCACCTGCATTCGCCTCCCACTGGACCCCGATCAGATCGCACGTCGCGATGCGCTCAGCGAGACGCGCGGGATGACTAGAGATTGTCGAGGACAGGCAGGTGTCGCGGCCAACGCGAATATTCTTCGTGCGTTGCGAAACCTGACGGCACTCAGTGCGGCGTCTCGGGTGTTGATTTGGATCAATCGAGTAAAGTTCATTTAGCTCCTGCGCCAACGACTGGGAGAGCGGCATGGTCGTGCGGATCATTTACCTTGTCCCAGCAATCGACGTGCCACCAAGCACGTTGTGCGAGCCTTGCTTGAAGAGTCAAAATCATGTGCTTCGCGCCGCGGCGACGGAATACTTGCGCCTCGGCGTCGGTTTCCGGACATACGCGTCTTCAACCGGACACGCCGAACACGACACCACGGAGCATCGAATGACGATGGTCGTCTCTCGACGAGCTCAGTTGCCCCTTTCGGCGGCCGACCGGGAAGTCAGCACTGGGGGAGCGATGCTGCTTCACATCGCACCAGCTTATGGTTATTCTCGCTGTTGGCCTGATCATATCAGCCAGTGGTATAGGTTGCCGGCGATTTAGCCGTTAAGCCTGCAAAGCATGTCTCTACGCGGGACAGCTTGCCGCGCCCGCGACGACGCGCAGGAGATCCCCCGGCGACCGTTCGAGACGTTCGGGAGCTCAGTTAGCTCGACGCCCGACGCATCCGCAGGCCGGCTGATGTCGATTCCAGAACAGGGGCCGATGGCAATCAGCGCGGGCGCCCATCGCCGTCGCATTAACAAGGCACGAGCGCGGTCATGAAAAACCGGCCCTGACGCCAGGCAACAACGCGCCTTCCTTGCACGGCGGCGGCGCCGGGAGGAGTTGAGATACGCATTTTGCTCCGGCTGTGATATCAGTCCTTGGTCGCGGTAAACCGTCCGCGGGCGAATGTTCAAGATGTTTCTCGCATTGATAAGCATCTCGGAGATATGGGAATGGAAGGGGAAGCCTTTCTTTGGTTGGTCCGGCATGCGGTCGTCGATTCTATCGAAGGAACGATCTCCCCTTCGGGCGCTCCGGCCGATCTCAGCGATCGGGCGCATTTGGAAGCCGTGCGAAGGCGCTTGCCGCGGGTCGCCGCAAGCTATGCGAGTCCGTCTCAACGAACTCTCGATACCGCGCGCGCATTCGAGCTTGATCCAATCCTGGTGCCTGAGTTTCGGGAGCAGGACTTCGGGGATTGGACCGGCCGACGTCACGACGATCTCGCCGCTCTCGGAGAAGAAGGGTACGCCGAGTTCTGGAAGGATCCCGCTCGTTCAAGCCCACCCGGCGGCGAGAGCTTCGAAGATCAAATTGCGAGGGTTCGGGATGGACTTCGTAAAATAGCTGCTGGTCCAGCAACGCTCGTCGTGCATTCCGGCACTATTCGCGCCGCGCTCTGCGTAGCCCTCGACATCGCACCGCAAGCAGCGTTGCGCTTTGTTATCGATCCGCTGTCGATCACCCGAATTGATCGGCTACGGAACAATTGGCGGATTGTGTCGGTCAATCAGAATGTCGCGTTATGAGCGATTCGGAACGCTGGCTTGCGCGAAGGTCGCCATGCCATTGTGCAGAGCGCATGCAAGCCGCAGGATCGGCAATGCAAGCGCGGCGCCCGATCCCTCCCCTAACCTGAGGTCCAGATTGAACAACGGCTGCACATTCAGGGCCTCAAGAACCAGGCGGTGCCCCTGCTCGGCCGATTGATGCGAGGATAAGAGAAAGGGCCGACACGACGGATTAAGATGCACCGCCGTCAATGCCGCGACGGACACGATGAAACCGTCGATCAGGATAGGGAGGCGACGCTGTGCGGCGGCGATGATCGCGCCCGTAATCGCAGCAGTTTCGAGACCGCCTACCGCGCACAGGATCCGCTCGGCAGAAGTTCCTGGTCTTGTAAGGTCATGACGAGCCAGCGCTGCATCAATCAGGTGCGCCTTGCGTGCACGGGTGTCTGCATTGAGCCCGGTGCCATTGCCGGCCACCTGCTCGGCGCCCATGCCAAGCAGCGCGGCGGCGACTGCCGCAGAAGTCGTGGTGTTGCCGATCCCCATGTCACCAAGGATCAGAAGATCTGGTTCTGCTGAGGCCGCCCGCGCGACGGCACGCTTGCCGCAGTCGAAGGCAAAGGCGACCTCCCCCAACTCGAGCGCCGCTTCTTTGCTGAAATCCCGGCTGCCCCGGCGCGGCTTGTCTGTCGCGACTCCCGGGATGGGCTGTTCGGCGAGCGTCCCGGCATCGACGATCTCTAGACTTAAGCCCAGCTCGCGCGCAAGAACCGAAATTGCTGCACCGCCTGACGCGAAATTCGACATCATCGCGCTCGTAACTTCCTGAGGATAGGCCGATACTCCCTGCGCGACGATGCCGTGATCCCCTGCAAAGACGATGATCGGCACGCGCTCGGCTTGAGGCCGGTCGGTTTGTTGCAGACCGGCGAGCTCGATCGCGAGGTGCTCGAGGCGACCCAGCGCACCGGTCGGCTTGGTGAGCTCGGCCTGACGGGCCAGGGCGGCATCGCGATGGACGGTCGAAACGCCCGGGCACTCCTGGTAGACCCACTCGGGTAGCATGTCGTCCTGCCCTTGGTGATTGTTCAAGATGCCAGCGGCCTTCGCACGAGTGCTAGGACACGCGCTTGAGGATGTAGCTATCCATGATCCAGCCGTGCCTGGCGCGTGCTTCCTGTCGTGCGGCGACGATGCCTGGCCCCACTTCTGCAAGCGCACCTGACATGGTGATCTGCTCGGGCATCCCGAGATAGGCGCCCCACCAGATATGTAGTCCGTTCGGGTCGAGCGACTGGAACGCGGCACCGCCATCGAGCATGACGACCAAGGTGTCGGTGCCTGACGGCCAACCGACCTCGCGCAGCCGCCGTCCGGTGGTGACGAGAAAGGGTTCCCCGATATCGTTCAGCGGCAGTGCATGCGCGGCGCAAAGCGCCTGGATCGACGTGACGCCTGGCACGACCTCGATCATTGGCAACGGATCAAGCCTTCGTGCGATCCGCAGGCTCGAGTCGTATAGCGAAGGATCGCCCCAGATCAGCAGGGCAACGCGCCCGTCATGACCGAGATGAGCCGCAATTGCCCGGGACCAGGTCACGGCGACGGCGTCGTGCCATTCCTCCACTCCGTTGCGGTAGTGCTCCTGCGCGGTGCCGCGAACGGGCAGGTCGAACTCAGCAACGCGCGTGCGACTGTTCGTCAAGGCTTGCGCACAAATCAGCCGGCGCAGGTCGGCGAGATCGGACTTCGCGGCACCTTTGCGCGGAATCAGCACCAGGTCAGCCGCATTGATCGCGCGGATCGCAGCAAGCGTGAGCTGCTCGGGATCGCCGCAGCCAATGCCTATCAGGGAGAGTGTCAGCATCACGTTATGAGTGGGGGCGGCCGCGACTTGCGACCGCCCTTACGCCATCTTCAGGCGGCGTTGTGAAGGCGATAGGTAACAAGACCGTCGGCCATCACATCTCGCAGTGATTTCGCCAGTGCCAGCACGGCCAGATCGGCCAGCGGCTCAAATACTACGACGAGCGCGTAGGAAGCGGCGAAAGATGCGATGGAGGCGAGGTTCTCGGCCGCAAAGCCCGCACCATACAGCGCCCAGAAGGCGACCCACGCCACGATGCCGGATTGATAGGCGGTCGAAAGCGCAAGCGCCTGGCGATACTGCAGGTCAACATAGGCGGTGCTGCGAGGAATGATCCACCCGGCCAGCGCCTGGATCGCAAACAAAGGCACCAGCAGCGTGGTCACGTTCATACCATATTGCGGCAGGTCGGTCGGTACGAAGAACAGCCCCTGCAGCAGAAGACCAAGCGCCAGCCCGAATGCGGCTGGCGCTGCGCCGAACAGGAGAAACAGCGTCGAGCCGAGAATGAAATGCACCTCCGAGACCCCGATCCGGAAATGCGGCAGCAGTTCGAAGAAAGAGAAGACCAGGACCGTTGTTGCGACGGTGCGCACCGCGAATGAAACAAACCCCTGCTCGCGCACGGTTTCGACCGTGAGCTTGAGAGCGCAGCCGGCGGCAACGGCACCGGTCGCGTAACTCAGCACGAGCTTGGCGCCCGTAACGGTACCTGGTTCGATATGCATGACTTACGTCCCTTTTGCCGTCACACGACGGCGCTGGTGTTAAAAACTGCAGAGCCGGTCTCCTGGCTCGCGGTTCGAAACGGGTCCCGGCCTTCCCAAGCTGACGGCCCAGTGGCGGATTGGAGCCCCTCACCGCTTACAGGCGCGGGGGCGGCCGGGGCTTTGGGCGCCGCATTCAGGTCCGCCCTTCCCCGGTTCCCGATTATGCTCCGGCGCTTTGCGCCGCTTCGAGCACCATGCCTGCTCTGTGTGCTCCTTCCGACGAGGAGACGTCAAGGGGCTCGCGAGATCGGGCGACGGCATCATCATAGAGTCTCTCCCGCCAGCGCGCCGAAAAGAATGACCGCCGTCGTCGTTGCGGCGCTGGCTTGCGCGAGCTGCTCTGCAAGCTTTGCAATCGCGGTGCGGACAATCCGCTCCTCGGCGCGGCCCAGAGACTCCGCAAATAGCGCCCGCGTGTCGGGAGCCATGCCGTGCTCGAAGCTTTGCCGCGAGCGCCGGGAATGTGCGCTTGCCCATATAGACCACGGTCGTCGATTCCGGATCGGCCAGTGCCGCCCAATTGAGATTCGCGGGCAACCGCCCGGTGACATCTGCGCCGGTCACGAACTGGACGCGGCGCGAGGTGTGCCGGCGGGTGAGTGGAATGCCGGCGCGTGCTGCCGCAACGCAGGCCGACGTGACGCCTGGAATGATCTCGTAGTCAATGCCCGCAGTTTGCAGCGCCTCAATTTCTTCTTCAAGCCGGCCAAAGATGCCGGCGTCTCCCGATTTCAAACGAACAACGCGGGCGCCTGCGGCGGCGTAGTCGATGAGCAGCCGGTTGACGTGCTCCTGTTTGGCTGAGGGCCGGCCCACACGCTTGCCAACCGCTACCAGATTGGCCCCGGCTCGGGCGTAATCGAGGATCGCGCCCGAGGCAAGGTCGTCATACAGCACGACATCAGCGGCGCGCAGACGCGTGGCCGCCTTGAGCGTCAGGAGCTCGGGATCGCCTGGGCCGGCCGAGACAAAGGAAACAAAGCCGCTCACCTGTTCTCCGCAATGAGGTGGAAGAACGTGCCGGTGGCGTAGCCGCGCCGCGAGCCCGTCTCCGCAACGACCGCGCCAGTCGCGTCGCGCACGATAGCCAAAGGTGTATCGGGCTGCGAGACGATCGTGGAGTAATGGAATTCATGGCCGCGCAGTAGCGCGCCGGCCTGATATCCGGGCATCGGCAGAGCAAGTTCCGCAAGCCGATAGCCCAGCTGCATGCGACGTTGGGCAAAACTCGTATGCAGGCCGAGCAGTCCCGTCATCTCATGGTGTGTGCCGTTGGCGTCAGTTAAAGCGGTGCCAAGCAGCATGTAGCCGCCACACTCGCCATGCACCGGCCGTGTCTCGGCAAAGGATTTTAGCGCAAGGCGAAATCGGCGATTTGCCGCGAGTTGCCCGGCGTGCAATTCCGGATAGCCGCCGGGCAGCCAGCAGACGTCGGCACTGTCATCAGGACCCTCGTCGGCGAGCGGCGAGAAGGTCGTGATCTCGGCTCCGGCGGCACGCCAGGCCTCTAGCATGTGCGGATAGACGAACGAGAATGCGCCGTCGCGCGCCAGAGCGATGCGTTGCCCGGGTGGCTTTACGCTTGGGCCGTGCGCGGCGCATGGCGCCGTCCAGGCGCATGCCGCCGATTGCAGCACTGCATCGAGATCGACATGCTCAGCGACGAAGCGGGCGGCTTCAGCGATCAGGCCGTCGACCTCGCCCTGCTCCTCAGCCTGTACCAGGCCGAGATGCCGCTTCGGCAAGGTGATCGCGGCGTGGCGGGGCAACGTCCCGAACACCAGAATGCCGGCGCCTGCCATGGCACGGCGCACCAGGTCCTCGTGCCGCGTGCTGGCGACGCGGTTGAGAACGACGCCGGCAAGACGCACGCCCGCGCGGAAATCGCGCAGTCCCGCAGCCACCGCCGCGGCGGTTTGCGCCTGTCCGGAGGGATCGATCACAAGCAGGACCGGCCAGCCCATCATCTCGGCGATATCGGAGGTAGCGCCGGTCCCCGAGACGCCCCGTGCGGCAACGCCGTCGAACAGGCCCATCGAGCCTTCGGTCAGAACGAGATCCGCATTCGCACCGCGCGAGGCGAGCGCTTCGATCGCCTCGCGGTGCATGGCCCAGCTATCGATGTTGACGGAGGTGCGCCCCGTGGCGGCCGCATGAAAGGCGGGATCGATATAATCCGGCCCGCTCTTGAAGCACTGGACCTTCAGCCCGCGATCGCGATAGGCGCGCGCCAACGCCAGCGTCAGCGTCGTCTTGCCGACACCGGACGCCGGCGCGGAGATGACGAGGCTCGCCGTCATCACGAGCCTTCCGGAAAGCGCGGCGTCGGCCCGAGCGGCCGATAGCGGCGGTCATAGTCGACGGCATACAGGCGGCTCTCTCCGAAATCTTCCGAACCCAGTGTGCGGCCAACCAGAATAACGGCCGTGCGCTCGAGCTCGGTGCTTACAGCAGAGTCCAGGGTACCGAGCGTGGCGCGGATGATGCGCTGATCCGGCCAGCTTGCGCGCCAGACTATTGCGACCGGGCAGTCTCCTCCGTAGTGCGGCGTCAACTCATCAATCACCCTGGAAAGCAGATGGATCGAGAGATGGATGGCGAGCACCGCACCGGTCGCGGCGAAAGTGGCGAGCTTCTCGCCTTCGGGCATCGCGCTCGCCCTGCCCGGCATCCGCGTCAGCACGACCGATTGCACAAGACCCGGCAGCGTGAGCTCGGCCTCCAGCGCTGCCGCGGCGGCGGAAAAGGCCGGCACGCCGGGCGTGATTGAATAGGAGATTTGAAGCGCGCGCAGGCGGCGCAATTGCTCGCCCATCGCCGACCAGATCGAGAGATCTCCGGAATGCAGTCGTGCGACGTCCTTGCCCTCACGATGCGCGGCGACGATCTCCGACATGATGTCGTCGAGCGACAGCGGCGCGGTGTTCACGATCCGTGCATCCTTTGGGCAATGCGCAAGAACGCCCTCGGGCACGAGAGAGCCGGCATAGAGGCAGACCGGACAGGCAGCGATGAGATCGCGTCCGCGCAAGGTGAGCAGGTCGGCTGCGCCTGGTCCGGCGCCGATGAAATGCACCGTCATTCGCCGTCTCCTTCCGCGATCGCTGCGGTCGCCGTCCGATCCTGCGAGACGGCCCGCCTCGAAACGAGGCGCGCACCACGACCGGCGACCGCAAGCGCCGCGGCTTCGGCGATGGAGCCCGTACCGAACTTCGCCTTGATCAGTTCGGACTGTGTGGGCGTGGCAATGCTGGCCAGGACATCGGCCGAAACAAGCCTGATGGGCACGTTGAGTTCGCGCGCCAGCAATTTGAGCGCGGCGGTTTCGGCCTTGTCGCTGACCGTTGCAACTGCCGCGAGATCTTCAGGGCCGCCCGCGTCAACGAGAGCTTCGCGCAGCGCAGCCAGTGTGACGTCCCGCTTGAATCCAAAGCCCGCGACCTTCACTTGACTGCACTCCATTGAACGACCGGCCGCGCCGCTTCCCAGGACCGGTAGCGGCCGAGGTGACCTGCATGCGCAATCTCGATTCGCATCAACTCGCCACCGTGGCGTTGATGAAGGTCCGATAGTAGCGCCTCGGTCTCCAGCGTGACGGCATGCGCAACCACCCGGGCTCTCGGCTCAATGCGCGACCAGACCGCATCGAACATCCTGGCGTCGAGACCTCCGCCGATGAAGACGGCTTGCGGTGTCTGAAGGCTTGAGAGGATATCAGGCGCTGTTCCCTCAACGATGACGATCCGATGCGTCAGACCGAAGGTCGCGGCGTTGCTGTGGATATTCGCCAGACGGTCAGCCCGCGCTTCGATGGCGATCGCCGTGCCACCGCAGAGAGCCCATTCCACCGAGATTGAACCTGAACCGGCGCCAATGTCCCACAATATTGCCCCGAGCCTCGGCGCCAGCGCCGAAAGCGCGAGCGCGCGCATTGGCCGCTTGGTTATCTGGCCATCATGCACGAAGAGCGCGTCCGAAAAGCCGGAGCTGCGCGGAACGCCGTCCGGTCCAGTGGCTTCGAGTGCAACTGCCACGGGAGCCGCGATCGCATCGGCCGCGTAGCTCTCGGCGCGCTGTTGCGCCACGGATTCGCGGGCACCACCGAGCGCGGTGAGCGTCCACAGCCGTGACTCGCCCCAGCCGCGCGCCGTCAACCATTTGGCCAGATCGCCGGGCGCCTTGTCGTCGCGCACGAGACAAATGATGCGCGCTCCACGTGTCAGATGCGGCACCAGGCGTTCGAATGGCGCCGCGTGGAGTCCAAGACAGACGACAGATTCGAGCCGCCATCCGAGGCGCGCCGCGGCAAACGAGAATGTCGAAGGCGCGGGATGCGCAATCCATTCGCTCTTGCTGAGCCGTTCCGCGAGACTGGCTCCTACGCCGTACCAGAACGGATCGCCCGAGGCGAGCACCACCGTCGGACGACCGCGGCTGGCCAGCACGCAATCTGTCTCGAACGGCGCCGGCCAGCGACGGCCGCGGTCGGCAATCCCTGCCAGCGCAAGATGCCGTTCGCCGCCAAACACCGTCTCGGCTTCCGCTAGCGCCTTTCTGCTTGCATCCGAGAGGCCCGCAAGGCCATCTTCGCCGATGCCGATAATGGTCAGCCAGGGATCATGCATGATGCGCGCCCTCATTCTGGGCGGAACAAGCGATGCCAATCTGCTCGCGGACGCCGTTGCGCGCGCGGGATGTGATGCGATCTATTCCTATGGAGGTCGCACCCGCGCCCCCGCGAACCAGCCGCTGCCGACCCGCATCGGCGGCTTCGGCGGCGTGAACGGCCTTGCCGAGTTCATTCGGCGCGAGGGAATAACGCACCTTGTCGATGCAACCCATCCCTTCGCGGCCGAGATGAGCCGCAATGCGGTTGCAGCGTGCGAGACGACCGGAATACCGCTGATCGCGCTCGAGCGCGCGCCCTGGGCAAAAGGGGCCGCCGACACTTGGATCGAGGCCGCGGATATCACCTCCGCTGCCGCAGCGTTGCCGAACAATCGCGCGCTGGTATTTCTTGCGATCGGGCGGCAGCACATCGCAGCTTTCAGCGCCAGGCCGCAGCACGCCTACACTTTGCGGTTTGTCGATCCTCCCGATGGACCACTGCCGTTTCCGGACGTCGATGTCATCGTGTCGCGCGGACCATTCACCCTCGCCGGCGAATTGGAGATGATGCGCGCGCGCGGCATCGAATGGGTCGTTGCCCGCAACTCCGGTGGAGCGGGCGCGCGCGCCAAGATCGACGCCGCGCGCGAGCTCGGCCTTTCCGTCGTGATGCTCAAGCGGCCCGAATTGCCTGACAGGCCGCGGGTCGAAAGCGTGGCGGAGGTCATGCAATGGCTCGGTCATCGGGCATGCCTCGGTGCATAGACCCAGCGGCCGACGCGGCGCGTTGCCGAATTGCCGACGATAACAAGGGTTCGCATGTCGGCCATCTCCGGCCGCGCCTCGCGCAGCATCACCGTTTCAATTCGCTCCTCTGGCGTGCTGACAGCGTGCGCGAAGATCACGAGGCGTTCGCCGCAACCCGCCTCTTTCAGAACCGCGAGCGCGCGCCCAAAACCCTCGGGTCGGCTCACTGAGCGCGGATTGTACATTGCGATGGCAAAGTCGGCTTCAGCAGCGAGCCGCAGGCGTTTCTCGATCATCGGCCACGGCTTCAGATTGTCCGAGAGATTGATCGCGCAAAAATCGTGGCCAAGCGGCGCGCCGGCGCGCGCGGCCGCTGCCAGCATCGCGGTCACGCCGGGCAGAACGCGGATTGGAAGCCCCTGCCAATGCGGCGAGGCTTCGAGTGCTTCGAACACGGCGGAGGCCATCGCGAACACGCCGGGATCGCCGGAGGAAACCATGACGACGTGGCGTCCTTCCGATGCCAGAAGCAAGGCATCGCTCGCGCGCTGCAACTCCATGCGATTGTCCGACGGATGCAGCGTAAGCCCCTCGCGAGGGGCTACACGCGCAACATAGGGCGCATAGCCGAGTATGTCGGTCGCCACAGCGAGCGCAGCGGAGACTTCCGGCGTGACCAGCGCCTCGTCGCCCGGCCCAAGTCCCGCGATGGTCAATGTGCCGGTCATTCCGCTGCCTCCATCCGTCGCCCCTGCCCATGCACGAGCACGATCGCGAAATAAGGACACTCGGTCTCGTCCACTTCCTTCAGCCGCGCGACGCGCTCGCCCGGCATGGTGCCGCGTTCGATCAGCCATGCCTCGCCAAGGCGGCCGGCGGCCGCTAGCGCGTGGCGCACCTTTGTCAGATTGCGCCCGGTCTTCATGATGACGAGCGCGTCGGAATTGCGCACGCGCCGTTCGAGCTCGTCTTCCGGCAGCGTGCCCATCAGCACCGTCATCACATCGTCGCCAAGCGCGATCGGCAGACCGACCGAATTCCAGCAGCCGGCCATGCCGGGAATGCCTGCGATCACCTCGATCTCAACTCGTCCCTGCAGACGCGCGTGCAGGTGCATGAAGGAACCATAGAAATAGGGATCGCCCTCGCAGAGCACGACGATGTCCACTGCGCGGGCGAGCCGCGCAAGACGCTCCGCCCACTCGTCGTAAAAGCCGGCAAGGAGGCGAACATATTCCGGATTGTCGAAGGCGATCTCCGTGGTGACCGGATATTCCATTGGATATTCGCAGACATCCTTTGCCAGCATGCCCTCGACGATACGCCGGGCCTGGCCAGGGCGTCCCTTCTTCCGGAAATAGGCAACATGCTTGGCCGCACGGATCTCGCGATCGGCGCGCACGCTCATCAGGTCCGGATTTCCTGGCCCGAGGCCGCAACAGATGATACGCCCCATGGCTATACGCTCCGGCTTGCCAGCGCATTCACGGCGGCGACCGTAATCGCCGAGCCGCCAAGGCGTCCCTCGACCGTCAGCGCCGGCGCCGGCGGATCCATCATCAATGCGGCCTTGGCTTCAGCCGCGCCGACGAAGCCGACCGGACAACCGATGATCGCCGCGGGTCTTGGACAGTGGCGATCCTCCAGCATGTTGAGCAGGTGAAACAGCGCGGTCGGCGCATTGCCGATGGCGACGATCGCGCCGTCCAGATGCGGCCGCCACAATTCCAACGCTGCGGCCGAACGGGTGTTGCGCATGGATTGAGCGAGCGCGGGAACCGCGGGATGGTCGAGCGTGCAGATGATAGCGTTGCCGGCCGGCAGGCGCGCACGCGTAATTCCTTCCGACACCATGCGCGCGTCGCAGAGGATAGGTGCGGCATTCTGCAGCGCGGCCTTCGCGCTACGCGCCATGCCGGGCGTAAAGCGGATGTAGGATTCGAGGCCCACCATGCCCGCCGCATGGATCATGCGGACGACCACCGGCTCCTCGTCGGCCGAAAAGCGCCCAAGGTCCGCCTCGGCACGGATGGTGGCGAAGGATTGACGGTAGATCGCCGCACCATCGGTCTCATAGATGTGCGGCATCAGCGCGCTACCGTTAGAACGGAAGGATCGGCGATCATGTGGGCGGCGCTCAGTCCACGCAGGGCGGGCGCATCCCGCGTCGAGCCGCCCCGGACGAGGTCAAATCCCTCGCGGGTCGCAACCAGGGTGAGAGCGACAGGCCCCGAATGGGCACAGCCCTTGGCGCAGCCGGAGACATGAAGCCTGCTGTCCGCGGCAACATGCGGCGCAAGCGCCGCCGCAAGTGCACGTGTCTCGGCATGCGCTTCACGGCAGGCGGGTGCACCGCTGCAGGCGACGACGCGCAGGATCGGATCATCGGCCTGCGTGATGAGGCCCTCGCAGCGGGGCATCTCGTGCAACCCCTCCAGCAATATCATCCGCCATGGCGTCATCCGCAATCCTTGCGCGCATCCGGCGAGGTAGGTGAGCGCGGCATGTGTTACCTGCCCGAATGCCGCGCCGACCATCGCGCCTTGCGGATAGAGCCCCGGGCGCGGCTCGGCGATCGTTCGAACCGGCTCGGCGCGGCCACGAAGCGCGTCCGGCAGCTTTGCGCCGGCGCCGATATGCGCTGCCATCCGTCCTCGCCCATCCCTGGCTCCGCCGAAATCGACGAACCACTCGGCCAGCGCGAGCGCAACCTTGACGGCTTCGCTTCGTGCTACGGGACGACCATGCTCCGCGCCGTCGGCGCGCACGATCAGCTCTCCCGCGATGCTGCGCTCGATGCGGATGTCGGCTGAGGCACTGGCCAGCACGCGCTCTGCCCCGCAATCGACGGCGAAGCCGAATTTGGTCGGCAAGTCGGGCGGTCCCATCGCAAGCCCCCGTTCAAGCTCTGCGGCGAGCGAACAGGTATCATCGCTTGAGCTCCAGAACGGGGTAACCAGGATGTTGCGTCGCGCTTCCGATTCCGGATCTTTGTCGATCGGGTGCAGCCGCGAGAGTTCCTCGATCAGAGGCCGATGGCCATCATCGCTGACACCCCTGATTTGAAGGTTGGCCCGGCTGGTCAGATCGATCAGGCCGTTGCCGTAGCGCTCGGCCAATGCCGCAATTCCTGTCGCCTGCTTCGCATCGACCCGGCCACCATGCGGCCGGATGCGAACCACAAGCCCATCGCCTGAGCGCATCGGCCGCAACGCGCCGGGGCACCAGCCCTTGATCGCAACGGCGCTCATGAGGCCTCCCGCAGCGCGGCCGCGATCGAGTTGCGTCGCGTCCTCCAGAGCGACGCTTCATGCAAACGGGTGAAGCAAGTTCCGATCATCGCGAGCGCCGCCGGATTCTCGCACGCCATGAACGCGCGAACGTCGTCATTGCCGAGCGTCGCGTCGTAATAGAGATCGAACAGATGCGCCGGCACGGCATCCGCGAGATGAGCGAAAGCCGCCATATGCTCGAGCGTCGCCGCAATCTCGGCGGCGCCCCGAAAGCCGTGGCGCAGCATGCCCGCGATCCATATCGGATTGGCGGCGCGCGCACGCACGACGCGCGATATTTCCTCGGTCAACGAGCGTGCATGCGGCTGATCCGGATGCGTGGCGTCGAGATGATAGAGCGATGGGGCGGCCGCGCCGAGCCGCGCGGCTGCGGCTGCGACGCCCGCCTCATGCACGGCGTAGTCGGCAGCGAGCAGCAGGTCCGTTTCCGGGAGGTCCTGCACGTGCACGAAGGCATCGGCAGCGACGAGCCTCGCCTCGATACCTGCGCGGTCGGGCCGCATCGTGCCGTCAGACGCGAACGCCCAGGACGAAGCCGAAAGCCAGGCTTCACCGGCCGCCTCGCGCGACTCCTCCGTGAAGACATCCGGCATCGATGCCATACCGACGCCATACTGGCCGGGCTGCGGTCCGAACACGCGCGCCGCGCGATGACGGTAAGGATTGTCCTCGCCCTCCTCGTCCCGTTCGGAGAGGGCTTCGGTTGCCGCCTCAAACAATTGTGCAAGGCCTGAAAAGACGTCGCGAAACAGCCCCGACACGCGAAGCGTCACGTCGATGCGCGGGCGGCCGAGCGCCGCCGGCACGATGATGTCATAACCCGTCACCCGCCCCGAAGCAGGATCCCAGCGCGGCGCGATGCCTGCAAGATGCAGGGCCATCGCAAAATCCTCGCCTGCGGTGCGCATGGTCGATGATCCCCAGAGATCAACCACGAGCCCCTTCGGCCAGTCGCCGTGATCCTGCAGGTGACGGCGCAGCAATTCCTCGGCAAGCTTGATCCCCTGCGCATGCGCTGACGGCGTCGGCACCGCGCGGGGATCGACGGCGAACAGATTGCGCCCGGTCGGCAGCACATCGCGACGCCCGCGATACGGCGAACCGGCAGGTCCCGGCGCCACGCGCCTGCCCGTGAGCGCATCGAGCAGCGCGCCCTTCTCCGCCTTGCCGCAAGCCCCGCGACCGAACACATGCAGGCCCTCGCCGAACTGGCTTGCCTTCAGATCGCAGACGAAGCGATCGATCCGAGGAATAGCCTCGGCCGGCGCAGCCGACGCGCCAAGGCCGAGATCATCTTCCAGGCCCGCGGCACGCGCTTCATCGCGGATTGCTGCGATCAGTCGCTGCCGACGCGCGGGATCGAGACCATCGGCGGTCGAATATTCATCGAGCAGTTGCTCGAGCCGGCGCAGGCCTTCGGGCAAAGCGGCCCGCGCCAGCGGCGGCGGCAAATGGCCGATCGTGACCGCGCCGATACGGCGCTTGGCCTGTGCCGCTTCGCCGGGGTCGTTGACGATGAAGGGATAGATCACCGGCACGTCGCCAATCAGCGCTTCCGGCCAGCAGGCAGCCGACAGCGCGACGGACTTGCCGGGCAGCCATTCCAACGTTCCGTGAGCCCCCATATGGATGATGGCATCAATGCCCTCGCGCCTCAGCCAGAGATAAAATGCAACGTAGGCGTGGCGCGGCGTGCGCGAGAGATCGTGATACTCGGCATCGCGATTGCCGATATCGCCGCGTTCCGGCTGGACGGCGATAGTCATCTTGCGGCGCCGGATCGCGGCGAAACGAAATTCGCCGCCGCGACAGGCCGGATCGTCTTCCGGCGCGCCCCAGGCACTCGCGAGATCGTCCTGCAGCCGGCGCGGAAGCCTGGCCAGCTCCGTGCGATAATCGGCAACGCTCCAGGTCAATGCTTCCCGTAGGAGAGTTTCACCGAGCGCTTCTGCCGCTTTCACGTCGAAACCGGCAGCGTGGAGATCGGACAGCAGCGTTTCGACCGAAGCGAGCGCGTCGAGCCCGACCGCATGCCCGAGCTGGTGCGGACGGCCCGGATAGTTCGAGAGCACCATCGCCAGCCGCTTCTCGCCTGCCGGGCGGTTGACAAGCCTGTGCCAGGCGGCCACCCGCTCGACGACAGCGCATACGCGTTCGTCGTCAGGCCTGTGCGCCAGGTGCGCGAATTGCAGATCGGGATCGCTCTCCCCCGGCGACTTGAAGCTGACGACACCCGCAAACAGCCGGCCGTCAACCTCCGGCAACACCACATGCATTGCCAGATCACTCGGCGAGAGCCCGCGAAGCGATTCCGCCCAATCATCGCGCCGGGCTGTCGACAATGCGACCTGGAATATCGGACAGGATGCGGCATCGAAAGGCGTCGTGCCGTCATCGGCGACCGCAGAGAAGGCGGTCGCATTGACGATCACCGCCGGAGCGCATTGCTCGAAATGCCCCCTCATCCAATCCGCCACACCAGCAGCCTTCAGCGAGGTGATGAATACACCATAGGCATCAAAACCTTTTTGCCGCAATGCTGTGATCAGCGCGTCGACCGGGGCAGTATCTGCCGCGGTGAGATAGGAACGATAGAAGATCACCAACGCGCGCGGCCGCTGATCCGGATTTGGCAGCGCCGCGATTGCACCGCGACCCGGACCGTAGAATCCGATCTCGGGAATTTCGGTTTCACCGACGACCGGCCCCGCATAGAGACCCGACGCCAGTGCGAGTTGGGCGATTGCAGCCTGCGCCGCTATTGTTCCGCCCTTGTCGCACAGCGCCTTCAGCCGTCCGAGCGTCGAGCCGGGCAATGTCGAGAGTGCATCCAGGCGCGGATCGTCGCGACCATCAGCCGGAAGCACCGCAAGCGCGATGTCGCGCTGTTTGGCCAATTGATGCAAGGCGGCCAGTCCGTATGGCCAGTAGGATTCGCCGCCGATCAGGCGCACCAGCACGCCCCGCGCCTGCGACAGCGTACGCTCGATATAGGTGTCGACCGATAGCGGATGACGCAGCTCTGCCAGGTTCGCGAGCCTGAGCGACGGCAGACTGGCGCGGCCCCGCCGCCAGCCGGAAGCGAACGTGGCGAGATCGCTGTCCGAAAACGAGAGCACCACAAGGTCGGCCGGACCCTGGCCGAGATCCTTAGGGATCGCGGTCTCCTCAAGACCGCGGCTCTCGCGAAAGACGACGTGCATCAGACACCAAGTCCCGCCCTAATGGCAGCCTCATCGATATCGTCGTGTTCACCGATCATAACCAGCTTAGACCGCCTTGGGCGCGTGCCCCAGGGCATATCGAACTGATGCCGTACTCGCTCCCCGACCGATTGCAGCAGCAATCGCATCGGCTTGCCCGCGACCGCGATATATCCCTTGGCGCGCAGCACGTTCTGTTCGCGCGCAAGCCGCTGGATCGATGCAACAAGTGCATCGATACTCGCAACTTCCGGGAGCTCGATGACAACGGAGGCAAAATCGTTGTGTTCGTGCCCGTCCTCGCCGTCGTGGTGCGAGGGGCGCGCGGCGAGATCGTCTTCTGCCGCCGCTTCGAGACCAAGGACCACACGCGCATCGACTGCGCCGTCGACGGCCGGCAGCACCGGCACACGACGCGGCATCTCAGCGGCGATCGCCGCCCTGGCCGCTTCAAGTCCTTCCGCGCCGGCAAGGTCCGCCTTGGTGAGCAGCACGATATCCGCGCAAGCGATCTGATCCTCGAATACTTCCGAAAGCGGCGTTTCATGGTCGAGGTTTTCATCGGCCGCACGCTGGGCTTCGACCGCGACAGGATCGGGTGCGAAGCGGCCAGCCGCGACGGCCTCCGCATCCGCGAGCGCGATCACGCCGTCGACCGTGATCCGCGAGCGGATCTCGGGCCAGTCGAACGCCTTGAGCAGTGGCTTCGGCAGGGCGAGGCCCGACGTCTCGATCAGGATATGGTCGGGCTTCACGCGGCGCGAGAGCAGCTGCTCGATGGCAGGAATGAAATCGTCGGCGACCGTGCAGCAGATGCAGCCATTGGCGAGCTCTACGATGTTCTCGGCAGGACAGTTGGCGTCCGCGCAGGATTTCAGGATCTCTCCATCCACGCCTTCGCTGCCGAACTCGTTGACGAGCACCGCAAGCTTCCTGCCGTTCGCGTTGGTAATCAGGTGCTGGATCAGCGTCGTCTTGCCCGATCCGAGAAAGCCGGTGATGACGGTCACCGGGATCTTGGCAAGCGTGTTCATTCTGCGGCCTCCGGCACGACGGCGATGGGTGGAATGCGGGCAAGCGATTGCTTGCGAAAGGTCTCCGGCCGGCTGCGCCATGGCACGATGCCGTCGGGCGCCGCCGCATAGGCCGCAGCGCCGGCAATAACGTCCGGCGCGCTTGCATCGGACAGGCGCCCGTACACATAGGACCAGCGTTGCGGTCCAGAGAGCGCGATCGAGCAGCCCTGGCTACAGGCGGACAGACACTCGACCGGAACGACATTGACGCCTTCCGGCACGCCAGCCTCGAGGATGGCGATGTGCAGACGCGCGCCTGGCGTGGGTTCGTCCTCCCTTAAGGGTTGGCCGGCACGGCAGGTGATGCAAACATGCAACGTGACGGTCATCGCCTCTTCTTCAAAAACTTTTGACGGAGGCGATGAGGCACACGAACCCAGAGACGCGAAGGTTCGCTCCCCGTCGCGGAACACCCCGTCCGCCGGTGGTCAATCGGTGCGCTGGCAGGTCTCCCGGCTTGCGGAGCAGGTTTCCCTTCGATCTCCACCTTCCCAACCCAAACGGGTCAGTGGCTCTTGGAGATCTCTCCGGTCACGGTCGCGGGGGCGGCTGCTTTTCAAGGCTCAAGCTTTCGAGGCAAGAGCCCTATCGCATTCCCTCTTCGCCTGTCGTAGGACAGGAACCAACGCCGCCTCACCATTTGCTCAAGCGTGCAACTTGTCAAGCCAAAGGAACGTGCAGATGATTTCCGAACCGGATGCCGCTGAGGAGGAAGCTGTTGCCGCCGAGGCTTCGCTTGATACCCGCCATGCGGCTAAAATGGCGAAGAAGAAGGCCGCCCGCGACCGGATGATGGCCGCCAAGAGCGGCGAGAAGGGACTCATCATCGTCCATACGGGCGCGGGCAAGGGGAAATCCTCCTCGGCTTTCGGCATGATCATGCGGTGCGTTGCGCATGGCTTTCCCTGCGCCGTCGTGCAATTCATCAAAGGTGCGTGGGACACCGGCGAGCGCCGCCTGCTGACCGGACATTTTGGTAAATTGTGTCAATTCCATGCGATGGGTGAAGGCTTCACCTGGGAAACACAGGACCGCGCCCGGGATATCACCGCGGCGCGCGCCGCATGGGAAAAGGCCAAGCAGCTGATCGCCGATGAAGCCTTGCGCATGGTCGTTCTCGACGAGATCAACATTGCGCTTCGCTACGAATATCTGGAGATCGCAGAAGTCGTCGAGTTCCTGAACAATTCAAAGCCGCCGATGACGCATGTCGTCCTCACGGGGCGCAATGCCAGGCAGGAATTGATCGATGCCGCCGACCTCGTCACGGAGATGACGCTCGTGAAGCATCCTTTCCGATCCGGCATCAAGGCGCAGCCCGGCGTCGAGTACTGACGAATCAACCGCGGAATCCGACTCGATGGCGCGCGCATTGATGATCCAGGGAGCGGGATCTGACGTGGGCAAGTCGCTCGTCGTCGCCGGCCTTGCGCGCGCCGCGACCCGCCGCGGCTATCGGGTGCTGCCCTTCAAGCCGCAGAACATGTCGAACAATGCGGCCGTGACAATCGACGGTGGCGAGATCGGACGCGCGCAGGCGTTGCAGGCGCAGGCCGCAGGTGTCGAGCCGCACACCGACATGAATCCCGTCCTGCTCAAGCCGGAGACAGATGTTGGCGCGCAGATCATCGTGCAGGGACGGCGCGTGGCGACGCTGCGAGCCCGCGCGTACGCTGCGATGAAGTCATCGCTGATGGAGCCGGTCCTCGAAAGTTTCGGACGCCTGAAGGATCGTGCCGATCTTGTTCTGGTCGAGGGCGCCGGCAGCCCAGCCGAGGTCAATCTGAGGAGCGCCGATATCGCCAATATGGGTTTTGCCCGCAAGGCCGACGTGCCAGTCGTGCTGGTCGGCGACATCGATCGCGGCGGTGTGATTGCGCAGCTCGTCGGCATCAAGACCGTGCTGGATGCCGACGATGCGGCCATGATCCGCGGCTTCGTCATCAACAAGTTCCGCGGCGATCCGACGCTGTTTGACAACGGCTACCGGCTGATCGAAGCACGCACATCCTGGCGGGGATTTGGGGTTCTGCCCTATTTCGCCCGCGCTGGCGAGCTTCCGGCTGAAGATGCGATGGGGCTTGCTGACGCCCGCAAGGTAGGCAAGTGCAAGATTGCCTTTCTCGCGCTGTCGCGGATCGCGAACTTTGACGACCTCGATCCGCTGAAGCTCGAGCCTGATGTCGATCTTGTGATGATCCGACCTGGAGAGGCAATCCCGGGCGATGCAAAACTCGTGATCCTTCCCGGCTCGAAGTCGACACGCGGCGACCTCGCCTTCCTGCGCGCGCAAGGCTGGGACATCGATCTTCTCGCGCATCATCGTCGCGGCGGCCATGTGCTCGGCGTCTGCGGCGGTTACCAG
This sequence comes from Bradyrhizobium algeriense, assembly GCF_003062295.1. Taxonomy (GTDB): domain Bacteria; phylum Pseudomonadota; class Alphaproteobacteria; order Rhizobiales; family Xanthobacteraceae; genus Bradyrhizobium; species Bradyrhizobium algeriense. The sequence continues at coordinate 62,083 of NZ_PYCN01000026.1, forward strand.
ATGCTCGGACGCAGTGTGGCGGATCCGACAGGAATCGAGGGACCGGCGGGAGAAACGCCCGGCCTCGGACTCCTCGACGTCAGGACGGTGATGACGCCACAAAAGACTCTCACGCGCGTTGCGGCGGTCCATGCCGCGACGGACCGACCGATCGAGGCTTACGAGATTCACATCGGGCATACCGACGGGCCTGACCGTGCACGGCCATTTGCTTTGCTTGGCAGCGCGCCGGAAGGCGCAGTTTCCAGCGACGGACGCGTGTACGGTAGCTACCTGCACGGCCTGTTTGCTTCGGACAATTTCCGCAGCGCATTTCTCGCGCAACTGGACATTCCGGCCGCAGACCAGCAGTACCGCGCCAGGGTGGAGAGCGCGCTCGATGCGCTTGCCGACCACATCGACAGCCATCTCGATGTAAATGGGCTGCTTGCGCTCGCGCGCTGAGGATTAGTGATCAACGCGAGAGCGCGGCAGCAAGCCGCGACCATTCCGTCCCGTTACCCGGCAAGCCCAGCCGGAGCCATCCCGGCCTTTGTTCAAAAACACGTGACCATATCTGGCCGCGCGCGAGCCGCGCCTGCGCGGCGCGCGCGTCGCCGGTCTCATAGAGCCGGAACAGCAGCGTCCCGCCGACCAGTTGCCAGCCCTGCGATCGCACTTCAGCATCCAGCCGGAGGCAATCGCGCGCCAGACGCGTCGCGGTTGCCTTTGCCCACTCGCGATCAAGCAAGGCGCGCCGTCCGATCGCAATCGCTGCGCCCGAAATCGGCCATGGACCCACCATCGCCGCCAGCGCCGCGATATCGGCCTCGCTGCCGAGAACGAAGCCGAGCCGCAGTCCTGCAAGCCCGTAAAACTTCCCGAATGAGCGCAGGATCAACAGCCCCGACGGTCCCGCCCCAGGTGCTAGCGACAAGCCGGAAACGGCGTCAGCAAAGCTCTCGTCGACCACTAGTCGACCGACGCGCGGCAAGAGCGAGAGAAACTCGTTCGGATGATGGCGTCGGCCATCCGGATTGTTGGGATTAACAACCACGGCGAGATCGGCTCCTGCCAGCGCTTCGAGATTAGAAACCTCGGCCACGTCGTCCCAGGCTGCGGCCGAAAGAACCGCCGCGTACTCGTTATAGGTCGGCGCAAGAATTCGCGCCCGGCCGCGCGACGAAAGACTCGGCAGCAATTGGATGGCTACTTGTGCGCCACCAAGGGCCACGATTCGGGCCTTGGTGGTGTAGGCCTGCTGTGCAGCCTCATGGAGGGATTCGATATCGGATCGCGACGGCAGCGCGCTCCAGTATCTTGGCTCCACCTCACCCACCGGATAGGGCTGCCGATTGATCCCGGTTGAGAGATCGATCCAGTCCTGCGCACGCCCGCCGAAGCGCTGAACGGCGAGATCGAGATTTCCACCATGCTCGAGCATTGCCTCTCCGTCACGCGAAGGCCAAAATCGCAAACGCACCGGCCAAAAGAACCATGGCGCGGACGTAGAGCCTCAACCCTTGCCGGATGTCCGCAGCGAACGGATCGCGCGCCCCCTCGTTGAGCCAAGGTTCGTCGGCGGTGCCACCGTGATAGATGCGCGGCCCGCTGAGCCGCACGCCGAGTGCGCCGGCCATGGCTGCTTCCGGCCAGCCGGCATTGATCGAGCGGTGGCGGCGCGCATCCCTCGCCATGCAAGATAACGCATTCGAAGGCCGCGTCGCCAGCACCACACACAAAAAGCCCGTGAGACGCGCCGGTATGAAATTGGCGAGATCGTCGATGCGCGCGGCGGCCCAACCGAAGGATTCGTGGCGCATCGTGCGATGGCCGATCATGGAGTCGAGCGTATTGATCGCCTTGTAGCCGACAATGCCCGGCAGCCCGAACAACGCTCCCCAGAACACGGGCGCCACAATGCCGTCGGAAGCGTTCTCGGCTAGGCTCTCGATGGCTGCGCGCGCAATGCCCGCCTCATCAAGAGCTGCGGGATCGCGTCCCACGATGTGCGCGACCGCTGCACGCGCGGCTGCGATATCACCGGATTGCAAGGGATTCGCAACGGCGGCCACATGATCATAGAGCGAACGCAGCGCGACCAGGGGCCATGCGAGAATTCCCAGGAGGACGATGCGGCTCCATTCAAAGGCGAGCGCGGCCTGAACCGCCCATCCAATTCCGGCCGAAACTCCAATCACGAAAAGCGCCACGGCTGCGCCAGCGATCCGCCTGACTCCAGGCGGATCGATGGGCCGGTTGAAGCTGATGTCGAGAATGTTGACCAGCCTCCCGAGCCAGGTGACGGGATGACCAATGCGGGCGAACAGCGCGTTGGGCCAGCCCAACAGGGCGTCCACGGTCATCGCCACCGCCATCGCTCCCGCAAAGCCCACGCATCATCTCCCGTCGTGCCTGGCCCTGATGTCACAAGAATTCGGTATCAAGGCAAGCCCCATATCGCCTGATTTCACCTTTGTCTTTGTCGAAGATTGGTGATTAGTGCTGGCCTTAAGCGGAGGACGTCATGGCCATCATACTCATCACGGGCGGCACCCGATCCGGCAAAAGCCTACGCGCAGAAGTCCGCACCCGCGCTTTTCCGGAACAGCCCGTCTATATCGCCACGGCAGAGGCGCTCGATGAGGAAATGGGCGAGCGAATAGCGAAGCATCGCGCGCGGCGAGGAAAGGACTGGATCGAGCGCGAGGTTCCGCTCGATCTCGTGCAGGCCTTGATCGAAACCGATGGCGGTGGCGCAAGGCTGGTCGATTGCCTCACGCTGTGGCTGTCGAACCTGCTCCACGCGGAACGCAACTGGTCGCATGAGGCTTCGCTGCTCGCTGACGCGCTTGCCCGCCAGCGCAGCCCGGTCATCATGGTCACGAACGAGGTCGGGCTCGGTATCGTGCCGGATAATGCGCTGGCGCGCGCATTTCGGGACGCGGCGGGTATCCTGAACCAGACGATTGCCTCCGTTGCGGACGAGGTCGAATTCGTCGTGGCAGGATTGCCGATGAAGCTGAAGTAATGCCGCGCTTGGCGGAATTGCGACGCGTCGTCGGGTGAGCGCGAGCGAGTTGACGGTTCGAGGGATGAAGAAACATGCATCATTTCGAGCATCTCAGGGGCATCGTCACTGACCTGAGAATCGCCATTTCGCTCTCCACGCTTCTGCCTCTCGGGCCGGCGACGCCGGTCAGCGATGGCGATGTTGCCCGCGCGAGCTGGGCGTTGCCAGTGGCAGGATTGCTGGTTGGCTTTGCCGGTGCGGCGGTCTACTGGATCGCACGCGAGGTGGGCTTGACGCCAAGCCCTGCAGCCATGTTGGCGCTAGCGGCCACGGTTCTCGTCACCGGCGCGATGCACGAGGACGGCCTTGCCGATACCGCCGACGGGCTCGGCGGCGGCCGGACGCGCGAGCGGAAGCTCGAGATCATGCGCGACAGCCGGATCGGTACTTACGGCGCGTGCGCGCTTATCGCATCGCTCATCTTGCGATGGAGCGCGCTCGAAACGATCGCCGAGCCAATGTCGATCGCGGCCGCGCTTTCGGTTGCACATGCGGCGGCGCGCGCCGGCATGCCCGCCTTCATGTGGCTGATTCCGCCGGCGCGATCGGATGGGCTTTCGGCCCGAGCCGGACGGCCGCCGGGGCGAAGCGCCGCCATTGCATTTGCTCTCGGGGCTCTTTGCCTCGTTTTCGGTTCCGGGCCGAGCAAGGCGTTGATCGGAGTGATTTTGCTCTCACTGGCCGGGTTGATACTGGCGTGGCTTGCCACGAGGCAGGTCGGCGGACAGACAGGTGATATATTGGGTGCGTTCGAACAGATTGGCGAGATCGTGGTTTTGCTGATGACAGCTGCCCTCCTTCACACGGAACCAGGACCCTGATGGTCGCTTTCGATGAAGCCTTTCGCCGGCAACTGCGCGAGCTCTTCGTGTGGCGCCGCGACGTGCGGCGCTTTCGTCCCGATCCGCTGCCGAGCGGCGCCATGGAGCGGCTGATTGAGATCGCCTGCCTTTCCCCGTCGGTCGGCCTGAGCCAGCCTTGGCGGTTTGTGATCGTCGAAGACAACGCAAGGCGCAGTGCCGTGGTCGAGGATTTCAGGGCCTGCAACGCCGATGCGTTGCATTCTTATTCAGGCGAACGCGCGGCGCGGTATGCGAGCCTCAAGCTCGCCGGTCTCGAAGAGGCCCCGGGTCACCTGGCCGTGTTCGCGGACAAGACGAACGATATGGGGCATCGCCTCGGGCGTGCAACCATGCCGGATGCGGTCGAATACTCCGTCGCCGCCGCCATCTGCTGCATGTGGCTCGCCGCACGTGCAGACGGCATCGGACTTGGCTGGGTGTCGATCCTTAACCCGGCTCGCATCCACGAGGTTCTTGAAGTGCCGGAGTCCTGGAAGTTCATCGGCTATCTCTGCGTCGGCTATCCCCAGAAAGAGTTTGATCGACCCGAACTTGAGCGCGCCAACTGGGAATATCGGCGATCGGCGAAGGAATTTACCACTCGACGCTAGCGCCCAGAATTTCAAGTTTCCACCCGGAGCCTTCGTCGCGTGTTAACGTCGTGTCGGTCAACCAACCAGGACTAACGACCTGGCGATTGGCCGAAGGGCAACGTTAGATTCCTCTCGGCTAGATATTGGCCCCACACTGGTTTGTCTGGCACTGCAGACCCGGGCCGCGATGTTTTTCGAGAGAGAGAGAGAGAGAGAGAGAGAGAGAGAGAGAATTTCCAGTTCCGGACGGCTGTGTTCGCTCGCAATACCCCGTGCGCAGCTAAGAAGCGAGAAACTCGTTCGGGTTGAGGCCCCGGATCGGCGCGACCGATGCGGCGCCTGTTGCTGGCTGCCGTCGAAACCGGTGGGCCTCGCGCTTAAAGCTAGGCGCTAACCGACATCGATCGCCCAGCAATGATGGGTAGAGCGCGTGAGAAGCCACCCGCAGCCATCTACCAGAGTACGCTCGCACGATGATCGATCAGTGTGCTCGCAATTCGACGGGAAAGAATAATACCCGGTCGCCACTTCAGCTGTACGAGGCCACAACTATTTGAATCAACGCACTTAGTGGTAATGCCATGCCTGTCCTTGACAAAACGCTTTTCTGCCGTCCCAGTATCGTTGCGAAGTAATAGGCCGGTGACAGACATCAACTAATCCGATGGGCCGTTCTGATTTAGCGATGGATTGGTGCGAGGACGCGGCCAACCCCTGAATTCATGGGCGTGAGTGAGATCAAATGCAAGATCTGCAAGCTGGCGCTCATACTCGCCATAGTAAAAAATGCCCGGCCCCCTTTCGGCGGCCGGGCGGAAGTCAGTCTGGGAGGAGCGACGCTGTTACACATCGCACCAGCTTCCGTCGGCAGAGGGAGGGTGCCGACGGTTCATTTACGGCGAGGGCATTCGCCGTTAACTTTAGCCACGGGAAGGCCGATATCCGTTCCAAATGAAATCTGGCTTCGCTTCCTTCTGCTCTATTCAGGGAATTCGGCCCAACGCTGCGCGGGAAGGTCGACAACGGCGTCAGTTCTTCCCTCACGTAATCTTAGGACGGTCACCAAGATCATGCTTCTGAGATGGACCCACGGAAAAGAGGCTGTCCGTCAATGCTACACCCGCCGACTGATCGTCATCCACGACGGAAATGACGCCGAGTGTGTGCGGCCATTTGCACCAGACTATGCGCTTTTTCTATGCAGCATTCCGTAAAATTGGTGAAATCGATTGTTTTGATGGGATGCATCTATACTGTTGATACATAAAGACATGCGTTCAGCGGCCTTGATCTAAATCGCGTCGTTCGCGCCGGACGCTGTGATGACCCAGCGTAAGCTCTGGCCTCATAGCAATCTATTCTATCAAGACCTCGCGGTGGCCGACTTTTTTGCGCGGCCTCGGCCCTTTTCCCACCTGCAAGGCCCGCTGCGGGCTTGCGCTGCTTTTACGGATCAGCCAGGGCACGCCGCGGAAATCTCACAATTGCGCGTTTAGGGCTTCAATCGCGAAAGACCGCTGAGGGGGCGCGTTGGCCGACGGCTGGTGCGAAGGTAATCATCGAGGCTTGCACGGACACGGCTCGCAAACGGCGAGGCACCCGGCTCATCATGGCCCATGATTGTTTGATGCCCGACAAAGTCTCACTCGGCAACGTGGTAATTGCGACACTATTCTCAATCCAAGAATATCGCGCGGCCGTGCCCCGGGCCGACTAGACGCACATCATCGACAGCCTTCGAGCGGCACGTCATTTGCAAAGATGATGTTGGGCGTGGACACGGACGTTCACCCGTGCCGATGCCCGCAACCTCCAGGTTGCAGCCCGACGCACCTCTTGCTTCCCCCTTGCAAAGTGCGTCGGGCTTTTTCGGTCGTCAAGTTTCCACGCATCTGCCTATCCTCCGCGTGAATGCAAATTGGAACGCCTATGAACTATACGCGCGCATTTTCGGAGACGCCGAACGCCATGTCGGCGCCAATCATCGGATGCATGGCGATGTTCTCGGCGACCAGCGGCATTGCGGTCGCTGAGATTTAGTCCACTTCCTCCTGCGCCAGACGCAGCGGTAACGTTCACGGTGAGCAGGAAGCAGGGCTTGCGCCAGAGCGTAGCGACGCTGAAAAGTGCAGTTCCCTACTCGCTGAAAGGAGTGATCACCTTCAATAGTTCTTTCGGTAGCGTCCAATCCGATTAGAAGTGCACGCTGCTCCGTATCCGGATTTTTGTATCCGGGATGCGACAATGCAGCAGACTGTCGGGGAGCCATCGAAAAACATTCCCAAATTGATAGTTTCCCGGTGATTTAGAACACTACCAACGACAACCTTGACGATCAAGCCCATTGGCTTTGAATCGCTGATCTCGCCGGTCATACTCCCTGACCCAGCGCAAAGTCCAGTTGGCGCTAGGCTCTTATGTGGCTAGGAATGGGGGGAACTCGAATATGCGATCGGATTTGGCTGACATCTACGGGCAAGACAAGCTCCCACGGTACACCAGCTATCCAACAGCCCCGCACTTCTCTTCTGCAATCGGCGAGAAGGTGTATCGGCATTGGCTCAGATCGGTTTCGGCCCACCGACCCGTCTCGCTCTATTTTCACATACCTTTCTGTCGCTCAATGTGCTGGTACTGCGGATGCCATACATCGGTGGCCGAGCACGAGGAGCCGATCGCCGCGTTCGTCGCAGCTTTGCGTCGGGAGGCGCAACTAGTCGCGGACACGATAGAGAAAAGCCTGCCGGTCGCGCATCTGCACTTCGGCGGGGCACTCCGACCATCATGGCTCCGCAACTGCTCGTCGATCTCGCTTACGCCTTGCGCTGTATCTTTTTCGTGGTTCCGGATGCCGAGATTGCCGTTGAGGTCGATCCGCGAACTCTGACCAACGACCTGACGCAAACTTTAGAATACTGCGGGGTCACCCGCGCGAGCCTCGGAGTCCAGAGCTTCGACCCAAGAGTGCAGCGCACAATAAATAGATTGCAAAGCTTCGAGCAGACGGCAGCTGCAGTCGAAAGGCTTCGCCGGGCAGGTGTGCGGGGGATCAACTTCGACCTTCTCTATGGTCTTCCTTTTCAGACGGTAAGCTCTTGTCTAGACAGCATTGCCAAGTGCGTCGAATTGCGCCCCGACCGGCTTTCGGTGTTCGGCTACGCGCACGTCCCCTCATTCAAGAAGCATCAGCGCAAGATCGCGGAGGAGAGCTTACCTGACAGTGTCGAGCGACACGTTCAGTCCGAGACCATCGCAGAGGCCCCTCAGGACGCGGGGTATGTGCGCATCGGGTTGGATCACTTCGCGCTCCCAGACGATGCGCTCGCGACGGCGCAGCGATGGCCGATTGCGGCGCAATTTCCAGGGCTACACCGATGACGGCGCTGACACACTCATCGGCCTCGGGGCGAGCGCGATCGGTCGGATGCCACACGGCTTTGTCCAGAACGTGGTGGCCATCCGCGACTACCTGAACCGCATCGCGGAGGGCCGGCTAGCCACGGTGAAGGGTTATGCTTTCACCGAGGATGACCTTTTCCGCGCTGATATCATCGAGCGGATCATGTGCGATTTGACCGTTGACCTGGAGCAGATATCCCGCATCCATCGTCGGGATCCACGGACAGCAGTCGTCGATCGCGCCCGAATCGACCGGCTTTTAGCCGACGGAGTCGCGACAATGTCTCAAGGTCGGCTAACCGTCAGCGAACGATCGGAATTCCTGGTGCGTAGCGTCGCCTCAGCGTTTGATGCTCACCTTTCGCGGTCAACAGGCGTGCACAGTCGCGCGGTTTAAAGACCGAGAGGCCCTTAGACCATTTGTAGCTTGTCAGCAGCAGCTCGGACCACGAACGAGATCCATCGCATCTGGCTTTGGCTTCGTCCGCAGCGCATCGATCGTGTAGCTGTTGGCGCAGTATTCATGAAGGTGCTGCGCCGTTGTTTCCGCCTCTATCTCGCGGTTGCATCGGGTCTTTTCGGCGCACAGTGCACACACCAGCGTCATGTCGCGCAGCACGCCCGGCTCCTTGCGCGCAATGGCCGTCTCGTCGATGCCGAGCGCCTTGAGTAGTCCCGACAGCTCATCAGCGCCGCGCCGCCCACGGTAAGTGAGGGTTTCGAGCTCGGTCGGTGAGACGCGAAGGTCGCGCGCGATGCAATCGAGCTCGGCGGCTCCAAGGGCGCGGAGGTCGGCGGTATCACGGAGCCGGCCGAGCCACTCCGAAAACCTGCCCATGAGCCTACCTCCGATCGATTCCTTTCTTATAGCCGATGCCATAGTACCCTCCCGGTACGGTTTGAGCACGTCAAGTATGCGGGGCGAATAGCCGACCGTATTGCGTCAGATCAAAATTGGAAGCATCCCGGGACGCGCAACGACGAGGCATTACGGTCGCGATTCCGACCTCAGCTCGACGCGGCGTGGAGCCTGCGTTTCGTCGTCGTCAGAAATCGCGCGCCAGGCGGCTCCCTCGAGATCGTCATATTGGCCGTTCTTGAGGGACCACAGAAATCCGAGCAGCCCGAACAGGCCGAGCAAGAGCGCCAGCGGCACCAGGAACACGATCACCTCCATCACAGATTCTCCTGCGGGAGAGGTCGCGCACGCAGCGCATTCAGCATCACCAGGATCGAGGAGCCCGACATCGCGGCGGCCGCGATCAGAGGCGTCACGAAGCCCAGAATGGCGATCGGCACGGCGAGGCAATTGTAGCCGACCGCGAGATAGAGGTTCTGCCGCATCAGGCGCAACGCTTTCCGCGAATGGTCTACCGCGGCAATCACCGGCGCGAGGCGGTTGCCGAGGAAGACGAGATCGGCCGTCGCCTGGCTCAAATGCGCCGCCGAGATCGGCGACATCGAGACATGCGCCGCCGCCAGCGACGGCGCATCGTTGAGCCCATCGCCGACCATCATGACTTTAAAACCCTGCCGCTTCAGTTCCCCGATCCGGGCGATCTTGTCGGCGGGCGTGACGCCGGCGCGCCATTCGGGGATTTGAAGCATCTCAGCCGCGGCGCGCACCGCCGGCTCGCGGTCACCGGAAACAATTTCTACCGCCACGCCACGCTTCTGCAGCGCCGCGATGACCGCGCGCGCGTCCGGCCGCAGGCTCTGGCAGACCGCGAACACATAACGTTTTTCACCACGCGCGAAGGCAACGACGGAAACCTCGGGATCGCGGCTCAGGACTTCGTTCGCGAGATCATCGGCCTTGCAGAAAGTTGGACTTCCAAGCCTCACCTCTTCACCTTTAAGAACGCCGCGAACGCCCTGCCCCGGCTGTTCCGTGATCCCGGGCAGCGGCGATTTCGCGCCGGCCGCGCGCGCCAGCGCCGAGGCGACGGGGTGATGGCTCGCCAGCGCAAGCCGGCCCGCGAGCTCGAACACATCGGCGGGCACGGCCGCCGAGTTCACCACATCGAGCTCAGGTAACGTCAGCGTTCCCGTCTTGTCGAAGATGATACGGTCGATCTCGGCGACGCGCTCGATGGCATCACCCGAATTGAGCAGCACGCCAGCGCGGAACATCGCGCCCGACGCCACTGTCTGCACCGTCGGGATCGCAAGCCCCAGCGCACAGGGACAGGTGATGATCAGAACGGCGATCGCGGTGATAATGGCGTCATGGACGCTGGCGCCGGCGATCAACCAGCCGATCATGGTCAGGAAGGCCGTCGCGTGCACCACCGGTGCGTAGAGGCGCGAGGCACGGTCGGCAAGTTGCACATAGCGCGAGCGGCCCTGCACGGCGTGATCAAGCAGCCGCTGGATGTCCGCAAGCAGCGTGCCTTCGGAGGCGGCGGAAACGCGCATGCGCAAGGAGCCGGAGATGTTGAGCGAGCCGGCGTAGACCGCACTGCCCGGCTTGACCGCCGCATGCGACGTCTCCCCCGTGATCAGGCTCTGGTCGATCTCCGACCTGCCGTCGATGACCGTGCCATCGATCGCCGAACGCTCGCCGGGCCGCAGCAGAACGATGTCGCCGGCCTTGACCGCTGCGGCCGGCACCACGGAGATCTCGTCTGGACCGACGAACTTGGTCGCCGTCTCGGCCTTCAGAGCGGCGAGATTGCCGGCCACCGCGCGGGTTCGCCGCTGCATGTTCTGTTCGAGATAGCGCCCGATCAGGAGGAAGGTGAGCAGCATGATCGCCGCGTCGAAATAGGCGTGCTCGGCATGGCCGATGGTCTCGACGATCGAGGTCGCGAGCGCCAGGATGACGCCGATGCTGATCGGCACATCCATGTTGACGTTGCCGCTGCGCAGCGCGTTGAAGGCGGAGCGGAAGAAGGGCTGGCCGGCATAGGCCGCGGCCGGCAGCGCGATCAGCGCCGATATCCAATGGAAGAAATCGCGCTGCTCTGGTAGCATGTCGCTGACATTACCGGACCACACCGGGATCGACAGCATCATGACGTTCATGGTCGCGAACGCCGCAACGCCCAGGCAGCGCAGCAGGAAGCGGGAGTTCTCGGCCTCTGCCGCTTCAGCGGTGACAGCCTCGAACGGATAGGCCTTGTAGCCGAGCTCGACCAGGCAATCGATGAAGCGCGCCGGATCGAGCGCGCCCTCCTTCCACTCCAGCGCGACACGGCGGTCGGTCAGGTTGACGCGCGCCAGCGTCACGTCCGGGATGGCTGAAAGGCCACGCTCGATCTTCGAGATGCAGCCGGCGCAGCTGATGCCTTCGACAGCGAGGTCAATATGCGCCACTCCGGAGCCGAGATGCTTAACATAATGCGAAAAGTCCCGTGTCGCCTGCATGACGCGTTCCCCTAGTTCAGTACCACGCGGTTCCTAGACATGAACAGACGCCGGCCGTCGGCTTCGCTTTCCAGCACCAGATTCCATTGCCCCGGTCCGACGGCGCGGCCGCTGCCCCGATAAATGCCGCCCGTCACCTCCGACAGCGCGATCACCCGGTCCGCCCGCCGGTCGGTCGGCCGCTCCAGGCGACCGGTGAATTTCAGTCCGGTCAGCGCCTTTCCGCTCCCGTCGCGTGCCTTGACTTCCAGCGCCGTGTCCCCGTCCGCACTGCGCGCAAGATGCGCGTCCACCTTCCAGCTGCGTGCATCCTGCTCGCGTGCGGCGGCGATCTCCTTCTCATAGGCAAGGCTCGCCGCATAGGCGCTGTCGACCTCGGTGCCGGGCAGCGTCATGGAAGCAAGCCTTATCATGGTGAGGTTGACGCCGATGACGACGCCAAAGAACGCAAGCAGCATGAAAAGCACCTTGCGGCCGGTGAGCGGCTTTGGCGATGCACTGGCTCTGTTCACGACAGCTCCACTTGTTCTCATGGCGAGACAAAATTGTCGATCGCGGAAGCGACCTCGCCGAGACCGATATCGGTGATCCGGAATTTAGTCGGGATCGATTTTTCGGTATTCTTCTCCGACGGAGCAGTCACCAGCACACGCAATTCTGTGGTGCCGTCGCGCCCGAGCACGACCATTGGCCGGTCGGGCGTGATCGAATCGTCGCCCACGACGTGGAGAACGGCATCCTGCGGACCATCGACGTCGATCGTCACCACGCGGTCAAAACCGCGCTTGTTGAGCAAACGGACCGTGTAGGCGTTGCGGATCGAGCCGTCGCTAAGCTTCACCGCGACAGGGTTGCGATCGTGCAGCACGTTGATGTCGAGCAGCGAACGGGTGAGCAGCGCATACAGCATGATCCCACCGACGAGTGCGATCAGCGCGGTGTAGATGATCGTGCGTGGCCGCACGATGCGGTAGATCGGCGGCTCGCCGGCCATCCGGCGCTGGATGTTAATGTCATTGTCGTAGCCGATCAGCCGAGTCGGCCCGCCGATCTTCTTCATCACGTTGTCGCATGCGTCGATGCACAGGCCGCACTGGATGCAATCGATCTGCGGGCCATTGCGGATATCGATGCCGGTCGGGCAGGCCGCCACGCATTGATAGCAATCGACGCAGTCGCCGGCAGGCAGGCCGAGCGCCCGCAGCTCGTTCGCCTTCTTTACCGACATGCGCTTTTCGCCGCGGTCGTAGCGATAGGTGACGTTCAGCGCCCACTCGTCGGTCAGCGCCGCCTGGATACGCGGCCAGGGGCACATGTAGACGCAGACCTGCTCGCGCATGAAGCCGGCGAGCAGATAGGTCGTGGCGGTGAGGATCGCGATCCAGATATAGGCGATCGCCGGCGCCTGGAAGGTGACGAGCTCCTTCACCAGCGTCGGCGCGTCGGTGAAATAGAGCACCCATGCGCCGCCCGTCCACCAGGCGATCAAGAGCCAGATCGAATGCTTGAGCACGATTTCGGAGACGCGCCCGAGTTTTAGGGGATCGGCGGAAGCCGCCTTCCTCATGCGCTCGCGCCGGTCGCCCTCGATCAGGCGCTCGACCGCATAGAACAGGTCGGTCCAGACCGTTTGCGGGCACAGATAGCCGCACCAGATGCGGCCGCCGACCGAATTCATCAGGAATAGTGTGAGCGCGGCGATGATCAGGAGGCCGGTGAAGTAATAGACCTCCTGCGGCCACAGCTCGATGAAAAAGAAATAGAAGCGACTGTTCGGCAGATCGATCAGCACCGCCTGATCTGGGGCGCCAAGGCCGCGATTCCAGCGCACGAAGGGCAGCAAGTAGTAGACGCCCAGGCAGAACGCCATCAGGCCCCATTTGATCCGACGGAAGGTGCCAAAAACACTCTGCGGGTAGACGTTCTTGCGGGCCGCGTAAAGCGGCCCAACATCTTCGACTTGGTCGGGGTCTGTTTGGATGATTTTGTTCATGGGCCCGTGCTCTCTTAGTCTCCTCCCTCTCTGCCGGGTTGATCCAGCGCAAACCCAACGCCGCTTCCCTTTGCTCCGCTACTTGCCGCCGCCGAGCGTGTGGACGTAGACCGCCAGCGCCTTGATGGTGGACGGATCAAGCCGGCCCACCCACGCCGGCATCACGCCGGCCCGACCATTCGTGATGGTCTCACTCAGGGTCGCCTCGTCCGATCCGTAGAGCCAGATCTTGTCAGTGAGATTGGGCGCGCCGAGCTCCTGGTTGCCCTTGCCCGCCTCACCATGGCAGCTCGTGCAATTCTCGGCGAAAATTTTTGCGCCGGCGGCGACATCGTAACCCTGGCGCGTCGGCAAGCCCGAGAGCGAGCGCACATAGTTGGCGACCGTGCCAATCTCGTCCCGCTTCAAGATGCCATCCTTGCCGAAGGCGAGCATCGCGCCCTCATGGGTCTTGGTGTGACCCGAGCGCGCGCCGAATTGGATGGTCTGCACGATCTGGTCGAGCGAGCCGCCCCACAACCAGTCGTCGTCGTTCAGGTTGGGATAGCCTTTTGCGCCGGCGCCGCCCGAGCCGTGGCACGGCGCGCAGTTGTCGCCGAACGCGGCCTTGCCGCGGGCGCGCGCCAGCGTCAGCAGCGCCGGATCCTTTTCGATATCGGCGAGCGAAGCAGCACCCAGCGCAATCATCTTGTCGCCGCGGATCTTTTCCAGAATTGCAAGCTCGACGCCGACCGCGGCGCGCGTCGAATAGTTGAGCGCGCCCCTGGTGTAGCTCCACAGAAGCGGCCAGGCCGGGTACACCACCCAATAACCGATCGCCCACAGGATGGAGGCGTAGAAGGTGATCAGCCACCAGCGCGGCAGCGGTGTATTGAGTTCCTTGATGCCGTCCCACTGGTGACCGGTGGTGGTCTTGCCGGAAACCTCGTCAAGTTCGCTTTCCGCCATGACCTCTCAGTCCTCCCGCAACGGCATCCGAGATGCCTGGTCGAAAACCGCCTGGTTCCGCGGCCAAAGCGCGTAGATCACGATCGCAATGAACAGGCCGACGAAGATCGGCGTCCACACACTGGTGACGAGGTCCGACGCGATGTTGTGAACGATCAAGATTGCTTTCATCGTCCTGCCTCTCAGCGAAGATTGGCTTTTTCGTTGTAGAGCTTGAAGTCGACCAGCGTGCCGAGCATCTGCAAATACGCGACCAGCGCATCCATCTCGGTCGGCGCACCGGCCTTGCTGTCGAAATTGCGGATCACAGCTTTTGGATACCGTTTCCCGAACGCGTCGGTGCCGACACTATCCGGATCCGCCTGCGCCTTCAGGTCGGCGACCGCGTTCTTGATTTGCTCGTCCGAATAGGGCACCCCAACGATGCGGCTGGCCTTCAGGTTGTCGGCGACAACAGCGGTGTCGACCTCGGTCTGGGCGAGGAACGGATAGCCCGGCATCACCGACTGCGGCACAATCGCGCGCGGATTGGTCAGGTGAGTGACGTGCCACTCATCTGAATACTTTGCGCCGACCCGCGCGAGATCCGGCCCAGTGCGCTTCGAGCCCCACTGGAATGGATGGTCGTACATGCTCTCGGCAGCGAGCGAGAAGTGGCCATAGCGCTCAATCTCATCGCGGAGCGGCCGGACCATCTGCGAGTGGCAGAGATAGCAGCCCTCGCGGACATAGATATTGCGGCCTGCCAGTTCGAGCGGTGTGTAGGGCCTGACGCCATCGACCACCTCGATCGTGCTTTTCAGGTAGAACAGCGGCGTGATCTCGACCAGGCCGCCGATCGCAATCACAACCAGAATGCCCGCGATCAGGATGATGGAATTCTTCTCGAAGATTTGATGGCGGGTCCAAAAGGACATCCGATCGCTCCTTATTCCGCCGCCTGCAACGCGAGCTCTGTGCCGACGTCCGCCTCGCTTGCCCGCACCGTCATCCAGAGATTGTAGGCCATGATCAGCGCGCCGATCAGGAACAGCGCGCCGCCGGCGGCACGGATGACGTAGAACGGGTGCATCGCTTCCACCGTCTCGATGAAGGAATATTCGAGGAAGCCGAGCGAGGTGTAGGCGCGCCACATCAGGCCCTGCAGGATTCCGGAGACCCACATAGCCGAGATGTAGAGCACGATGCCGATGGTCGAGATCCAGAAGTGCCAGTTGACGAGCTTCAGGCTGTACAGTTCCTTGCGGCCCCACAGCCAGGGCACCAGGCAATACAGCGCACCAAAGGAGACGAAGCCGACCCACCCCAACGCACCGGAGTGAACGTGGCCGATGGTCCAGTCCGTATAGTGACTCAGCGAGTTCACCACCTTGATCGACATCAGAGGACCTTCAAAGGTGGACATGCCGTAGAAGGCCACGGAAACCACCAGCATGCGCAGCACCGGATCGGTGCGCAGCTTGTCCCAGGCGCCCGACAGCGTCATCAGGCCGTTGATCATGCCGCCCCAGGATGGCATCCAGAGCATCACAGAAAAAGTCATGCCGAGCGTCTGCGTCCAGTCCGGCAGCGCCGTGTAGTGCAGATGGTGCGGGCCGGCCCAGATGTAGAGGAAAATCAGCGACCAAAAGTGGATGATCGAGAGCCGATAGGAATAGACCGGGCGCTCCGCGCGCTTCGGGATGAAGTAGTACATGATGGCGAGGAAGCCGGCGGTCAGGAAGAAGCCGACCGCGTTGTGGCCGTACCACCACTGGAACATCGCATCCTGCACACCGGCCCAGGCGATGTAGGATTTCGAGCCGAGCAGTGACACCGGCAGCGCCAGGTTGTTGCCGAGATGCAGCACGGCGATGGTGACGATGAAGGCGAGATAGAACCAGTTGGCGACGAAGATGTGCGGCTCCTTGCGCTTCACCAGCGTCATCACGAACACGACGAGATAGACGACCCAGACGATCGTCAGCCACAGATCGGCGTACCATTCGGGCTCGGCATATTCCTTGGATTGCGTCACGCCAAGTAGATAGCCGGTGCCTGCGATCACAATGAAGAAGTTGTAGCCGAGCACGACGAACCAAGGCGCGAGATCGCCCACGAGCCGCGTCCGGCAGGTCCGCTGCACCACATAGAACGAGGTCGCGATCAGCACGTTGCCGCCGAAGGCGAAGATCACCGCCGAGGTGTGCAGCGGCCGGAGCCGGCCAAAACTGGTCCAAGGCAGATCGAGATTGAGCAAGGGCCATGCGAGCTGGGATGCGATCAAGAGCCCGACGGCGAAGCCGGCGATGCCCCAGAACATCGCCATGAAGGAGGCAAATTTGATCGGACCGAGATTATAGTTCGGCTTCCCGCTGATCTCCTCCGGCGGCAGCGACGCGGGGCGGTCGAGATACCGATTCATGATGGCGAAGGAGGCGACGCCGCTCGCCACTGCAGCGAGCGAAGCATGAAACGCGAACGGCGCGTCCAGCGCCTTGGCGGCTGCGAACGCGCAGACGAAGGCTGCCATCGCGAAGAATAGCATCAGCCCGGCTTCGCCGTGGGTCATCCATTTCGTGGATTGAGTTTGCTGCATGTGTGATTCTCTTTGCATGGGCGCCTGCCCCGTCAGCCCGGGTCTCGCTGTGTTGTCCTTGATTGAGATCAACCCGATCAGCTACCCCCACGACCGGCGGGCATTTTGCACCCGCTCCAGCGGCTGCCTGAAGGAATCAGAATGGACGACGCTTGCGCGCTCCCGGTGTTGCCTGATGCGACCTTGGTGATTGGACACTGGCCCAAGCAAGAGCAGCGGCGAAAATCACGAAGACCGAGATGACGGCTGCGGAAACCAAGAGCGCATCGGCGGGCATGACGACCTCCATTGAAGCTGATGCGAATATATCGCCGTTTCAACAGAGGCGTCTTTGATCTTGATCAAACTAGGACAAAAGAACCCAACGCGACGCGCTTCAACTTATGCCCGCAGACAAGGCTTCGGCGCGCGGGGTATCCAACAGGACGACGCCACTCGCAAAGGTTTGGATCACACCATCACGTTCGAGCTTCGAGAAGGTACGGCTCACCGTCTCGATGGTGAGCCCCAGATGATCCGCGATGTCCAGCCTTTTCATCGGCAGCGGCATAATTTCTCCACCACGTCCAATTCCACTCAGTCGGTCGCGCCAGCCGATCAGGAAGCTCGCTATCTTCTCTTCGGCGGAGCGCCGTCCGAGCAAGACCATATGTTCCTGTGCCCGGGCCAGCTCGCGGCCCGCCAATTCAATCATGCGGCGCAGCAACTGCGGCCGGTTCTCGGCGAATGTCGCGAACGACTCCTTGGAGAACTGACACAGCGTGACACGGCCGATCGCGTCAGCGGAGAATTCGTGGCGCGGCAAGCCGGGGAGCCCGAGGAAATCGCCTGGCAATGCAAAACCGACGATCTGCCGCCGGCTGTCCGGCAACAGCTTGTAGAGGCGCAGGGTACCCGCATGCACGCTGAAGAACGACGTTGCTATGTTTGCCTGTGCGAACACGGTGGCGCCTGATTCAAAACGAACATGCCGCGACAGCTGCGCCAATTCGCGCAATTCGGTCTTGTCGAGCGCTGCGCAGATGGCAAAGCCCCTCGCCGTGCAATCGTGACACAATCGACAACGCGTTCCTTCCCCCAAAACCGAAATCTTCACACGTCCCTCCGATTGCCGCCTGCAGGCGCCTCATGGGCGCGTTTCCCTGCCGGTCGATGCAGTGTAGCGTCCTGGGATGAGGTGTTGTTGATGCAGATCAATCGCCGGAGACGCCCTGAAGCTGCGTCGTTCCGCGCCCCGCGTAGGTCGTTAAGGGCGCGAGCTCGAGCTTGCCACTGAGATCCACGGCACCTCGCTTGACGCGCTCCAGATCGAGGCGCCCAGCTATCGCTGGTCTCGGGCCTGCTGCACCATCCCCTGAACGGACAGTCAGCCTGCTCGTACCGGTGGTCAGCATCATTATCAAGGCCTGACCAAGCCCGCAGCTAGCCAGCTCCCACTTAAGCTGCCTGTTGAACAGAGCAAGATCGCCACGAAGAAACCCTCCCTGAAGCCGATTCTTAAACCCTCCCTCCCTCCCATCGCAGTTATCGCAAGATCCGGCTGGAGCCTGCGCAACAGCCAGGTCGCCCCGAAGGCGGCGCGGGCACCGGCCATGTGATCGTTGCGCCGCTGGACGATGACTTCAGGATCGACGCCAATTCTGGCGGGCCCGCCGCGAAGCGTGCCGCTTCGCAAAATGCGGTCCTATGAGGAAAACGCCCTCGGCCAACTCGTTCGCCGTCAAGGAGGTGGCTGGGTGTTACACTATGATTCCTCACTCCGCCTGGCCCACGAAGTCCGATTCATTGCAAGGACGAGCGTTCGCTCCCGGCGAATATGTCTCGATCGGCGGTCTGATCGGGTCGCCGCCCTGCGGGGTCCGCGAGGGAGCGGAAGGCGGCAGTGCCGTTCCACCTCACCAATCCGAATTGTGGAATATTGTGTTGGTTTGGACTGTCCGGATCAATCCAATCTCGGATTTCGTGTTGGAGTCACCAGCCGCGTGTGCGACTATCCTTTCGAGGCCATGCTGCCGATGGTGCCCAGTCACCCTGGCGTTGTACTGGCTGATCGACCGCGCAGCACCTCTTGGGAGAAACGACCGATCAAGACATGCCTGGCGAGCACCCGATTCGCGCTCATCGAAGTGCTGCGAACGTTTGGCTGCGTTGCTCGAAATCGACTGAACTCTGGCCCCCGGAGAGGGAAGGCCGCTATAGAACCCACACGAACCAATGCTCTACCAGACATCGCAGTTCAACACGACAATCCAGATGGCCCACATTCGCCGCCGGGTTACTTCGGAGGATGGCGCGCCCGATCCGAACGAGCCGCTCAACTCATTGACCCTCAAGCGACTGCTGGTCATACGCGGCACTGCTGCGATCAGACTCGGTCAGCGTCCGCCGTGGCGCAATCCTGCAGCGCCCGCATCACGTCCTTCCGCGAAATAATGCCGGCAAGCCGCTGCTCGCTGTCGAGCACTGGCATGCTGCGGAGTCGGTGGTTGACCATCAGCTCCAGCACGCGGGTCAGCCTGGTTTCGGGAGCGACATAAATGAATTCCGCTGTCATTAGATCAACGGCAGTCCGCTGCATCAGGTCGCGGTAGCGCGGGATGATGCGCGCCGGCGTGAAAACGAAGCAGGACAGGTAGTCAAACTTGGAGATGACGCCGACCACCTGCGATCCGTCCATGACCGGATAGGCATTGAAATCTTGCTTCTCGAAGAGATCGCCGAGTTCGCACATCGTCATATCGCGCGCAACCGTCCTAGGCTCGCGCGTCATGTAATCGGCAACCGTCTGCTCGAGAAACTTGTACAAGGCGAAATCCTCGCTGTCGACGGCGCCACTTCAAGCACGCGGGGCGGCCGCGCATATTGAGCGAGGTCAAACGGATGAAATCAGCGCGATCGTACATATTTTCTCGCCCTTGAGTGCGGCCGGGCATTCGGCCCATAATCGGGAAAATCTCAACCGAATCCGCGCTCCGGAATTGGAAAAGGACAATTGAGCGGCATAGCCCCCTTCCCGTGTGACGACGGCAGCCACGATCAGCGCTTTCGGCTGGGTGCCGAGGGCGCTGGCGTCGGCGGCTGGGATATCGATCTGTCCACCAGGGAGTTGTTCTGGTCGAATATCGCGCGAAAACTGTTCGGCGTTTCCAATGCCGCTGCGGTCAGCTACGACCTGTTCCTTTCGCTGCTCGAGCCTGAGGACCGCGAGCGAACCGAGCAGGCGATCTCCCGTTCACGCGAGACCGGCGCCTCGTTTGACCTCTCCTACCGGCTAAGACGCGAGGACGGCGGCAGCCATTGGGTCCGCGCCCGCGGCAGCGTCATCAGGAACAAGGATGGCATTCCGTCCCACCTTTCCGGCGTCGTGCTCGACCTCGAGGAGGAGAAGCGGCTCGAGGAGGACCTGCGCACGCGCGAACGGCACCTGCAGTTGATACTGGAGACCATCCCGGACGCGATGATCGTCATCGACAGCCGCGGCATCATGCAGTTCTTCTCGAGCGCGGCGGAACGCCAGTTCGGCTACATCCAGAGCGAGGCAATCGGGCAGAATGTCAGCATCCTGATGCCCGAGCCCGACCGTTCACGCCATGACGGCTATATGGCGCGATACGTCGCCACCGGCGAACGGCACATCATCGGCATCGGCCGCATCGTCACCGGTCAGCGCAAGGACGGCACCACCTTCCCGATGCACCTGTCGATCGGCGAGATGCAATCCGGCGGCATGCCCTATTTTACCGGCTTCGTCCGCGACCTCACCGAGCATCAGCAGACCCAGGCGCGGCTGCAGGAATTGCAGTCCGAGCTCGTCCACATGTCACGGCTGAGCGCGATGGGAGAGATGGGTTCTGCATTGGCACATGAGCTTAACCAGCCGCTTGCTGCCATCAGCAACTACGTGAAGGGCTCGCGCCGGCTGCTTGCCGCGAGCCCCGATCCGAATCGCGCTAGAATCGAGAACGCGATGGATCGCGCCGCGGAACAGGCGATCCGCGCCGGGCAGATCATCCGGCGGCTGCGCGATTTCGTCGCCCGCGGCGAATCCGAAAAGCGCGTCGAGAGCCTTTCGAAGATGATCGAAGAAGCCGGCGCGCTTGGCCTAGCCGGTGCGCGCGAACAGGACGTGCGGATCCGCTTCAGCCTGGACCCGCAGCATGACCATGTCCTGGTCGACCGCGTCCAGATCCAGCAGGTGCTGGTCAATCTGTTCCGCAACGCGCTGGAAGCCATGGCCCAGTCCGCACGGCGCGAGCTCATCGTCTCTAACCGGCCGATCGACGGGGACATGACCGAAGTCTCGGTGTTCGACACCGGTCACGGATTCCCCGAAGATGTGGAGAAGCACCTGTTCCAGACCTTCTTTACGACCAAAGAAACGGGCATGGGGGTCGGGCTGTCGATCAGCCGCTCCATCATCGAGGCCCATGGCGGCAGGATGTGGGCCGAATCCGATCACGCAGGCGGCACGACGTTTCGCTTCACCCTGCCGGCGGCACCCAACGAGAGTTTGACAGATGGCAACTAGAGGAAATGTCTACGTCATCGACGATGATGAGGCCATGCGTGACTCGCTGCACTTCTTGCTCGATTCCGCGGATTTTGAGGTCAGTCTGTTCGAGACGGCGCAGAAATTCCTCGATCACCTTTCCACCATCGAATTCGGCTGTGTAGTCTCGGATGTCCGCATGCCCGGCATCGATGGCGTCGAGTTGCTAAAGCGCCTCAAGGTGAGCCGCGCCTCCTTGGCCGTCATCATCGTGACCGGCCATGGCGACGTCCCCCTCGCCGTCGAGGCGATGAAACTCGGTGCGGTCGATTTCCTGGAGAAGCCGTTCGAGGATGACCGCCTGGTCGCGATGATCGACGCCGCGCTCCGGCAGGCTGAAGCCGGCGCCCGCGACGAGGCAATGACGCAGGACATCGCCGCGCGGGTCGCCTCGCTGAGCCCGCGCGAGCGGCAGGTGATGGAGGGATTGGTGGCTGGCCTATCCAATAAGATGATCGCAGGCGACTACAATATCAGCCCGCGCACCATCGAGGTCTACCGAGCCAACGTGATGACCAAGATGCAGGCTTCGAGTCTTTCGGAACTCGTCCGCCTCGCCATGCGAGCCGGGGCGCTTAAAGATTGAGCTGAATCAAGTCGGGCCCGCTGGAAGGCCTTATGGATGCTCTGATCGACCGCATGGCTGATCAGAAAGCCGCATAAAGCCTGTGATGCCCTCTCCTAACAGAACGCCCCTTGTCTACGTCGTCGATGATGACACCGATGTGCTCGGATCGCTGCGCTTTCTCCTGGAAACCGACGGTTTTTGTGTCCGCACTTTCCGCAGCGGCGAGGCGCTCCTGAACGCCATGACTATGGGCGGCGTCGATTGCTTCGTGATCGACTACAAGATGCCGGGCATGAGCGGCATCGACCTTGCCAGTCTCTTGCGCCGGCGCGATATCGATACGCCGATCATCCTGATCACCGGTCACCCCGACTCGTCCATTCCGGCCAAAGCAGCAGTCGCCGGTATTCGCCATGTGCTGGTCAAGCCGCATGTCGAGGACAGCCTTTCCTCCCATATCTGGGACGCGATCAACACGGAGCGGCCCTCGGCGTCCTGAAAACCGGCACACAGCTCCGGGATTCTACTTAAGGCATTGCCCCTAAGGCATGAAGCGAAATTTCCCAGCCGTTTTGTTCCACTTACCAATTCGCCATCCGCTGCACAGGAGATGGCTCATGCTCACCCGATCGATCGCCCCGTCCCTCAACGTCAACCGAGCCGCTCCCGGCGCGTTTGGGCCTGTCGAACCGTTTTTCGGCCTCACAGGCCATGCTGGCCTGATCGCCACGGAGTTCACCTACCGCAAGGACGAGGAAATCTACGGTGAGGACGAGCCGGCGGAGTATGTTTACCAGGTCGTTCGCGGCGCGATGCGCACCTACAAGCTGCTGTCCGACGGACGTCGTCAAATCGGCGCGTTCCATTTGCCTGGCGACGTGTTCGGGCTAGAGTCTGGCACCAAGCACCGCCTGGCCGCCGAAGCCATCATCGACAGCACCGTGCGCCTGGTGAAGCGCCGCAGCCTCGAACATGCGGCCGGCACCGACGTCCGGGTCGCCCACAAGCTCTGGACCATAACGGCTGATGACCTCAAGCGCGCCGAGGAGCACATCCTGCTGCTTGGTCGCAAAAGCGCGATGGAACGAGTCGCCAACTTCCTCCTGGAGATGGATCGCCGCCTTACGGTGGCCGGCACGATGGCGCTCCCGATGTGCCGCCGCGACATCGGCGATTATCTCGGGCTTACGCTGGAAACGGTGTCACGTGCCCTGTCGCAATTGAACGACGAAGGCGTGCTGGGCTTTTCCGGTGCCCGCCAGATCGTGCTGCGCAACCACCAGCGCCTGCGCACCATGGATATCTGATCGGCCTCATATGGCGAAGCCAAGTCGAGCGAATTCAGGTTGGCCGATGTGAATAAGCAGTCGCTCCAACCTGAAGCGTTCCGGCGTGTTGACAAAGATCCAGTGATGCCGGGCGTGAGGCCAAAACAATGCGCAGGCTATAGATGTCTCCAAACGAAAGTTTCGCGAGATGCATGGCGTTCCCGATTGGACGTTGCATCCGACCGGGTCGAGGTAACGGGAGCGCAGCCGACGGGAGATCGCAATTGAACGCGATCGCCGCCTCGCGTCCGCCCGCTTGGTCCGCGAGCAGGGGCTTGATGTTGCACCGCCTGCCGAGACCTGGCCACTTACCTTGCGAGGTAACCGCTAATGCCTGTCCGAAAATATAAGGACTTGCTCGGTCCTAATGAAAAGGCGTGATTGCGGGGCGACTGGGATTGCGGGTTCATGGAGTGGGAGAAGCTAGAGGCGCTTTGGAACGCCGGTGATAAGAAAGCCTTCGTATGGTGGCCGGGAATGACTCTGCCCAAGTCTCTATGATCAACCGATCACGACCTTTTCGGCTCGACTACGTCCGGTCCTGCGGTCTACACCGATTTCATAGCTGACGCGGTCTCCTTGCTTGGGCGTTACACCGGGCAACAAGCTGCTCACGTGGAAGAATAGGTCTTCACCGCCGGTATCAGGCGCTATAAAGCCGAACCCCTTATCGTCCTTAAACAGCTTCACCTTGCCTTGGGGCATGTTCTTCTCTCCGAATCACATAAATTAACGGCGTATCAGATCATTAAACTCGACAGACCTGCTCGCCTCAAGTGATTTGCGGAATTAGGATTAGCTTTAGTGCGCCAACTCCGCCGCGTTGAGCCGTGGTAGCAGCAATGCAGCCGGCAGTTTCTGACGACGCCTTTCGACAATGGCACCTGCCGGATAGGCGCAGCGATCTTCCAGCGCGAACAGATCGCCCTGTCTCAGGAGAACGACGACGGTTCGCTCGCGAGACGAGGAGCAAAAGCGTTCTCCGGCCTGATCTCACGCGACCAGGCAAGAGCATGCCCGTCCGGATGCGCATCGCCCGTTCGCAAATCGACCGACACTTCGCCGGTTCCGGTTCCCAAAGTCTGCAACACTCGACTCAATAAACCCCACCGAGATGGATCGAGAGATTTCGTCCGGCGTCTCGTTCACCTCGATCGTTTGGGCGTTGCTTCCGACAAACTCCAGGATCGTTTTCTCGCCATCACGCCACATCTCCTCGACAAGCGAGAAATTCACGCAACAGGGCTCCTCCTTTCCAAAGCGGGTGCATTTGATCCAGAAACGCATCGGCGCTCCCTGTGAAAAAAGACGCCGGACATCGGCGATTGCCTCGGGATCAGGACGCCGCCCGCAATTCACGGGCAGCGGCGACCATATTGATGAGCGCGGGACGCACCTCATCCCATCGGCGCGTTTTAAGGCCGCAATCTGGATTGATCGAGAGCTGCGCATCGGAAAGCCGCTGCCGCGCCAGCGCAATGAGGTTCTTCATCTCGGCCGCGTCCGGCACGCGCGGCGAATGGATGTCGTAAACGCCGGGTCCGATCTCGTTCGGATATTTGTAGCTCTTGAAGGCGTCAAGCAGTTGCATCTTTGACCGCGACGTCTCGATCGAGATGACGTCGGCATCCATTGCCGCGATCGCATCGATGATGTCGTTGAACTCGGAATAACACATATGGATGTGGATCTGGGTCTCGTCGGCCACGCCCGACGAGCAAATGCGGAAGCTGTCTACGGCCCAGCCGAGGTAGGTCTTGCATTGTGACTTGCGCAGCGGCAATCCTTCTCGGAGCGCAGCCTCGTCAATCTGGATCATCATCGCGCCGGACCTCTCGAGGTCGATCACCTCGTCACGGATCGCTAGCGCGATCTGACGGCATGCTTTGCTCCGTGGAATATCATCACGGACGGACGAACGACCAGTTCAGGATCATCACCGGTCCTGTCACCATCGCCTTCAGTGGCTTCTTGGTCAGCGATTGCGCGTAGCGCCACCACTCCACCGCCATCGGCTTCGGCCGGGAGACATCACCAAAAAGGATGGGCGGCCGGACACAACGCGAGCCGTAGGACTGAACCCAACCATGCTTGGTGAATGCGAAGCCGGACAGCTGCTCGCCGAAATACTGCACCATGTCATTGCGCTCGAACTCGCCGTGCACGAGAACGTCGAGACCGATGTCTTCCTGCCAGCGCACCGCGCGTGCCGTCTCCTCTTTGAGAAACTGCTCGTGTTGTGCGTCGCTCATCGTTCCCCGCGCATGGGCCGCGCGGGCTTTGCGAACTTCCGCCGTCTGCGGGAACGATCCGATCGTCGTCGTGGGTAATGTCGGCAATCCGAACCGCGCGCGCTGAACCTCGGCGCGCCGGGCGAAAGAACTGCGACGACGCCGCATGCCGTCATCGATTGCAGCCATTCGCTTGGCGACGTTCGCATTGTGAACGTTGGGCGACGTTTCGGGCGTGACGGCCGCGCCTTCTGAGGCCGCAAGTACATCCGCCGCTTCCTCCCAGCCTTTAGCCAGCACGCGTCCCAACGTTGCGAGTTCTCCGATCTTCTGGACGGAGAAAGCAAGCCAGCTTTTCACATCGGGATCGAGATCGGTCTCGAGATCGAGGTCGATCGGACATGAAGCAGCGAGCATGAGGGTGCAATCTGCACGCGGTCCTCGCCAAGCTTTGCGACGGCAGGTTCGAGCCGGTCGAGCACCGCTGGAAGGTTCGAACGCCAGACATTGCGGCCATCGACGACGCCGAGAGAGAGGACAATATCCCTTCGAGCGTCGGCGACAATCGGGCTCAACTGCTCTGGGGCGCGGACCAGGTCGATGTGAAGGCCCGCAACCGGCAACGTCAAAGCGGTTTCCAGGTTGTCGCCGATCGTTCCAAAATAGGTAGCGAGCATGATCTTGAGGTCGGGAACCTTCTTGGCCAGGTGGGCGTAGGTCCGGCGCAGCGCGTCGCGTGTAGCGTCGTCGAGGTCCAGGACCAGACATGTTTCGTCCAGCTACACCCACTCGGCGCCCCTTAGGGTGAGTTCGCGGAGAACATCTACATAGACCGGCAGCAGCCTATCGAGGAGCAACAGCGGATCGAATGCAGGATCTGCGCTCTTGCCGAGCTTCAGAAAGGTGACCGGACCAACCAGCACCGGGCGCGTCTGACAACCCAGGCTTTTCGCCTCTTCATACTCCTCGATCGGCTTGCGAGAGGAAAGCGTGAAGGTCTGGTCCTTGTGAAATTCCGGCACCATGTAGTGATAATTGGTGTCGAACCATTTGGTCATCTCCTGCGCTGCGGCGCCGTGCTCGGCGTGACCGCAATTCGCATCATGGTCATCGCGCTGTGCGCCCCCGTGCCATCGCAAAGTAGGTCTTGAGCGAAACAGGGCCTGCGCTCCAACCGTAAATTTCCGGAATGGCACCGACCATCACGCTGGTATCGAGCACATGGTCATAAAGCGAGAAGTTGTTTGAAGGAATAACGGTTACGCCGAGCGATTTCTGCCGCGCCCAGTTGGCGGCGCGAAGCGCAGCCGCAGCCTCAAGAAGCTGCGTTTCGTCAGACTTTCCGGCCCAATAGCTCTCGAGCGCGAGTTTGAGTTCGCGGCGCGGACCGATGCGCGGCGTGCCGAGGGTAGCGACAGGAATCGAGAGAAGAGACATAGCTTCAACCCTATGTTGGGAGCAAAGGCCATGGCGGACGCGTGCAGAAAAAGCCGCCGAAGCGGCAACTGCTTGGCGCACCACCGGGACACCCCGCCCGTGGACGAATATGTTGTCGGGCCAGGTCTCCCGGCTCGCGGGTCGTCGCTGCTATCCGGCCTTCCCGAAGCCGCGTGGCTTCAGTGACTTCTATTGGACAGCGGCTCGCCGCTTACAGTTGCGGGGGCAGCGCCGGCATCGCACCGGCTTCCCTCTTAGCTCCGGATCAATCCGGAGAGCCTCGACATCTCCGATTACCTGCAAGAGGGCCGTTCCGTTCGGTTCTCGGGAGCGATCGTCTGGACAACGGAGGCATCTAGCGCCTCGTCGTCGTGCGGCCCGATCGTCGCATAGAGTTCGGCGCGCGTCTGGATTCGATCGACAATCTTGTGGGTGCCGTGGTCGCGCGATCGCAGCTTACAGATCTTCCTGCGCCTTGTTAGCCACCCGCAGCGCAGACACCGGCCAGATCACCATTGAATAGTTACCTCGAATTCTGCCACCGCAAAGCAACGGCGTCTTGCCGAAGGCGGTCATGTTGGCGAGCAGCGGCACGCCCGGCATCCGCTCGGCAAAGGCAGGAACATTTCCGCGGTGTTGAGCGCGCCGGGAAAATCGGTAGGCGCCCGCCTCCAACTCTGCACGCGCTTATGTGCTGTATCGCGAGGCACACCCATATCTTTGCCGAAAGTACTGTCGCATCGCCGTACCCATGCAGTGACGTAGCCATTGCCCGAGGGTTGCCCACCTGCGCGCATCTCTATCCCCTGCATCCGCTCCGCGACCACCTTGGCCAAAAACGCCCGTTCAGGCATGACTGCCGCATCACCTTTCAGGCCCTTGCTTGAAAGTTACGGGCAACCCCGATCTCGTGGCCTTCGAGCGGCATGTCATCCATTCCGTCGTCTGCGGACTTGAACCATCCACCGTCGCACTCCGAAACGACCATTTTGCCTGCGCCATATTCCGCGTGACGCTTCGCCAGGTGCAGGCCTTGGAGCAGACATCGGCAGTGCTTGCGGCTTGGCTGTCGGCCTGGGACGAGCTCGGTCCGGTGGACGCCGACGACCCATCGATGCGCTACATTGACATCCCTATCGGCCTGTAGCTGCTCAAGATTCTGAATTCGCAGTGTACGTTACATACAGACTATAATAGATCACCGAAACACGTGACGAGTGTCGCCGAGATGACCATCCCTCCTGAACAACGAAGGGAAACGGTGACCTCCCTAGGCATCCGGGCTTATCGCGGTAGACCGACCGATGCGTTGAGCTGCACGCTGCGTCCAGTTGATCATCTTTGCACAAAAGATGCGACACATGCGCAAAAATCACCGCCAAACGGCGCAAGAACTCGAGTATTCGATCATTTGTTCGCGCGACTAGAGACGACTAAAAGGGCATCTCGTAACACTGATGTTCTCACAAGCTTGGAGTTCTCGGTGAGTGATCGATCTACTCATCTCGATGCTCCTTCAGCGGCCCCTTGGGGCGTTTCCTCCCTGACTTGGCCGCGCGTAACATTCGCGCGGCCTTTTTTCTGCCTCCAGCAAGAGATTGACTTGCAGGATTCAATGGGCTTTGAACGCAAAAACGCATGGTGCGAGTAGGTTCTCGCGCAGATACAGGGTCATTAGCCCCTTGGCGAAGAGTTGTTCGTAAATGCCGGCGTACGGTCACCCATCCAATTTTCGATTTGATTTCGCGAATAGGACGCCTCCGCAAGGCCGGCGATTGACGTCTTCGTAATTGTAATAAGCTGCCTTCGCGTCTTCGGGCGAGCGGCTCTGCAAGAAAGGTTGCGGTCGGGTATCTTCAAGCGGACTCCAGAGCGTCGCTCATGTATATCGAGTTCACGAAATCGGCCACATCGAATCAACCGTGAGCCGCCAGGTCCGTCGGAATACTTCCAGACGACCAATTAGTTGCGCCGTGCTTTGTCATCTGAGACCGTCGGTCTCATCCGTCTGTCATACCGTTCCGCTAGGTCCAGCAGCCTTTTTCTGGTGAAAGGGTCTGCCTTGTCCGCTAGATCGCGAATGATCTGGGCCCGGTCCTTTAAAAACTGCTCATCCACGAAAACACCTATCCAGTGCAAGTTTCCGTTTTTTCTTAGCACTCAGTCGGTTGGTTCTCATCGGCTTTCCTTCCCTGCACCTTGGATCCACCCATGACATTAACGCTCTGAGGGGTGAGGCCGAGACGGTTCGTCATAGGAATTTCGGAATCGACCAAGGCACGCGCCATTTCGACACGCTTGGCACCACCCTTGAGCTTCACGGCGTCGCTGCCACGCTGAAGGAAGCCTCCGGCGTTCCGCCAGAAGCAAGGCATGGGTCTGGCCTGTGTGCGCGCAACCGCATCTAAGTAATAATTCCCATGGCCACTGACCGGCACTGTGTTTGCCGAATCCGAGGCAGACGTTGCCAACGCTATCTCCGGCCAGGATGACGTCGACGATGCGTGTCGTAATAGCCTCGTACGCTGTGCCCCGGCGACACGACGTCCCTCCACTGTCCACCGCTGCAGCATTGGATGGCGACACGTTCAAGAGGTTGCTCCGAACTGTGGCTCATTTTAGATCCCGGTCGATCGCTCGCCCCGTATCCCTGCAGCCAATGATTCCTAGGGAAGTCGAGAGAAAACCGTCAATGGTAGAGGGAAGGAAGGATCTTGCCTCTCCAAAATTGGAGAACTACGCACAAACGTTAGTCGTCGCGCAACCATCTCTGTCGCTAATTCCCATCGCAGCGTCCGGGGATTGCTCACGAAGGCTCCTGGTCCGACGCGGGCAGATCCAGCAAACCAAACGGGATCCAGGCCAGAAAAGGCCAGAAGAAATAGAAGGATGCGACCGCTCGATAGGGCGCGGTCGAGTAAACTTCGTCGCGCGACAGCTCAGCCGCAGCACGCTTGTTCATCCTGTAAGCAGTGAAGTCGATGATTGTTGCCGACGTGTCTGTCACTTGATGCTTCCATGCTACTCTAGCGTCACACCGAATTCTAATGAGAAGTTTGTCAACTCCGCTAATGCGCTTCTGCCGCGCGCCTGTCTCCCGCGACTCGGTGCCACATTTAAGCCGCTCGCAACCAGCGAAGCCATCTGTGGTCGGCCTCCCGCCGCGCCTTGAAGTGGTCGACGCATTTGTTCGAACAAAGGGCCGTTCGCCAGCAGTAGTAGCGGATCAGCCCGAACTTTCCGCCGCATATCGCACAGCACCTCACTGGACCGTAGTAGGGAATTTGGGAGCTGTTGCGCATTTTCGCCTCCTATCGGCGTTAGGTGGATAGCCCCTGCACTTTCTTCGCCTCAGCACCACGCCCGCACGTGAAATGCCGCGTCGGCGATGCCAAGTCTCGCGGTAGGTACGGGCGCTGGGGGCAAGAGTTTGACCCTGATGTGCGCCTCCCTGGTGAAGCGACGGCTCAATCGGAGTCCTTCGCTGAGATTTCCAATCTGTAACGAATATTTTCGTCTTGATTGATGCAATGAGCGGCGCGTTGACGGTTAAATCCTGCGCTCGCACGCGTTTCTTCGACCGATTTCAACAGGCCTTGCTGATGGGGTGCGTGTGCTAGCACTCGCCCCGATCTCGTCGCTGCCACCTCGTGCTTTGCGGTGTCAAAGGGCGGCAATCCGATTTTTATCTCCAGCTGCTCGAAATGCATGGTCACTGTGGGCTGGGTGAGATGTAGATTTTGCGGCTGCCTAGGGGAATCCGAGGTGTTCGCGTTCCTTAGAGAACGTGCGGAGACGTTTAATGGTGGCTACACGCACCAAGCGCGTCCTCAAGCCTGCGCATCGGCAAAATCCCTGATCGCGGCATAGATTTGGTCAAGATCTATCGCCGTGACGCAATAAGGCGGCATCACATAGATCGTGTTGCCGAGCGGCCGCAGCAGCAGATTACGGGCTTTAAAGAAAGCCTGAAGCTTCGGACCGATGCCCGCGAGATAGCCCGCATCATTCGTTTTCAGATCGAGTGCCGTAATGGTACCAGTTTGACGGATGTTTGCAAAGCGAGGGTCGGCGCGGAATGGCTCAATTGCCTGCTCTTGCATCGTGGCGACCGATGCAACACGTTGGCGAGTTTCCTGATCTTGCCAGAGATCCAGGTTGGCCTTTGCGGCGGCGCAGGCTACAGGATTCGCGGTATATGAACTCGAATGAAAGAACGTACGCGTACGATCTTTCGAATAGTGTGCGCCGAAAATATCTGCGCGGCAGAGTGTCACGGCGAGCGGAAGCGCCCCTCCCGTAAGTCCCTTCGAATAGCACGCAATATCGGGCGTGACATTGGCCTGCTCACAGGCAAATAACGTTCCGGTGCGGCCCCAGCCCGTCATGACCTCGTCGGCAATGAACAGGACATCCGAGGCCTCGCAGATCCGCTTCATCTCTCTTAGCACCCAGGCTGGGTACATCAGCATCCCGCCTGCCCCCAATATCAGAGGCTCCACAATAAAGGCGGCCGGCATTTCGTTTCGACATGCGGACTCGAGCGCGTCGAGCGTCGCCTGCTCACGACCTCCCGCGGGGAATGGGATTGAGGTGACGTCGAACAGCAGCGGCCCATACGCAGCGTTGAACACGCCTCGGGCACCGACCGACATCGCCCCAACCGTATCGCCGTGGTAGGAATCTTGCATCACGATGATGCGTATTCGCTGTTTGCCGATATTATGCCAGTAGCCGAGTGCCATTTTTAAGGCCACTTCCACACTGGCTGAGCCACTGTCGGAGAAGAAGACATGGTCGAGGCCGCGGGGTGCCAGTTTCAAGAGTAGCGCCGCAACCTCCTCGGCCGGATCGTGGGTATAGCCGGCGAAGATGATCTGGTTGAGCTTGCCTGCCTGTTCCCGGATGGCGCTCACGATATGTGGATGGCAATGACCATGCGTCACGACCCACCAGGATGAGATTGCATCGATGATGCGGCGACCATCGGCGGTGTGGAGATAGGCCCCTTCACCACGCACAACCTTTGTCATCTCGTTTTGAAGCGCGTGTTGCGTGAACGGATGCCAGATCGGCGACTTCGTCTTTGGCATCATGGCTTGAAATCATCACCGCGGAATGAGGCCTTGAACGCGGCCTGCAGCGTGTCTGCCGTGAGAGGAGAAAGCCAGGGCAATCGCCCTAACCAACGCACCCGCCCGATCTCGCAAATTGCGCTCTCAGTCTCAGAATTTCTCTCGCCAATGAACGCAATCCCAAGAAGCTCGATCTGGCGCTTTCGCAGAGCCTCTATCGACAGCAGCGAGTGATTAATGGTGCCCAGCGCTGTTCTTGCGCAAAGCACGACTGGAAGCCGCCATCGCTCAAAGACGTCAGCATAAACTGCGCCGAGACTCAGCGGCACCATCAGCCCGCCGGCACCCTCGATCACTAGCGGTCGTTCCCCGGTATCCGGCACATCCAGCGAATCCGCGTCAATGCGAACTCCATCAATTTCGGCGGAATGATAGGGCGAAGCGGGCGTTCGAAGGCGGTAAAGCTCCGGCACGATGCGATCGGCTGAGAGGCTGCCCAGCCGTGCGACGAGCTCCGTATCGGTCTCCCCTTCGAGGCCGGCCTGAATCGGTTTCCAATAGTTCGCGCCGAGGAGATCGGCGAGTCCCGCAGAAAAAACCGTTTTTCCGATCCCGGTATCTGTGCCTGTTACCACGATCCGCTGACTCATCGAGATTCACCTCTCGTCTCCTCTATGAGAGCATCGAGCATCGCGCGCACGTCGTCCTCCACAACGTTGAGTGTCAGTGAAATTCGCAAACGGGCTGTGCCCGCCGGCACAGTTGGCGGCCGGATTCCGCGGATATCGAAGCCGCGAGCCTGCAGCCTCGATGCAAGCCGCATCGCACGCGAGTTGTCGCCAACAATATAGGGCACGATCTGCGAGTCCGAAGTATTTCGCAAACCGCGCACGCCGATCTCCCGATGCGTGAATGCGACCAGGTTGGCCAAACGTCGCTGACGCTCGGGTTCCTGCTGCAGGATCAAGATTGCCTCGCGCACGGCGACAGCCGTCAAGGGTGATGGCGCCGTGGCGTAGATAAACGGACGGCAGCGATTGATCATAAAGTCGCGCAGCACGCCGGAGGCAGTGACAAGCGCGCCGGCCGTACCCAGCGCCTTGCCGCAGGTATGAACGACCAAGAGATTTTCGCGCCTTTCATGGTGCGCGGTGAGTCCTCGTCCCTGCTCGCCGTAAACGCCTGTGGCATGAGCCTCATCCACCATCAGGAATGCATCGTGCCGGTCCGCAATCGCGACCAGCTCTTCGAGCGGCGCGAAATCGCCATCCATGCTGTAGAGACTTTCGACCACGATCCAGACGCGGCCCACTCCGCCTTTGGCCCGCCAGTCATGAATTGTGTTTTCGATCGACTGGAGGTCATTATGGACGCTTATCCGAAAGTCGGCCCGGCCAGCTCGCGCTCCTTCATGAATACTCGCGTGCACAAGCGAATCGAGGACAAGCAAATCGCCCCGCTGCGGCAGCGTTGTTAGGATAGCAAAGTTTGCGACATAACCGCCGCTAAAGAAAAGCGCCGTCTCTGCCCCAAAGAACCTGGCAGCGGCTGCTTCGAGAACTTCGTGCTCCTCGCAATTGCCGCGGAGAAGCCGCGACCCGCCAGCGCCGATTGGTGTGCCAGCCTGGAGAGCGGCCATGAGAGCCTTTTTCATACGCGGCGCGCTCGCGAGCGCCAGATAATCGTTCGATGCGAAATCAATTCCCGCGCGCGGCCTGAGACTCCGCAGGCGATTGTCGTGTTTCAGGGCATGCAAGGCCGCGACATAATCGGCAACTTTGGCCGCGTGGTTTGCGTTCATTCTTCACTCCAGGGTCACGATCCATCGCGCAAGAATTCCATTGGCCGCTAAGAACAACTGCTTCAGCAGCGACCTTAGCTTTCAACGTGACAAGATGCGATTTTCTCCGTCGACCAGCACAACACGCGGCCTGAAGATTTTTGCTTCCGCCTCATCAAAGGAGGCATATGCAACGATAATAATTTTGTCTCCGGGCATCGCGAGCCGCGCAGCCGCACCGTTCAAATCTATGGCGCCAGACCCGCGGGGCGCTTCCATCACCTCGGTGGCGAAACTCGCTCCGGTTTCGATGTTGTAGATTTCGACGCGCTCGTTGATCAGGAATCCCGCCGCGTCCAGCAGCGCCCGATCAATCGAAATCGAACCTTCAAGGTACAGATCGGCTTCGGTTACCGAGGCGCGATGGATTTTGCCTTTCATCAACGTAATCTGCATTTCTCACCTAAGCCGGAGTTTGCGCACAGCGCCCGTTTAGCTGTTTTCAATCAGGCAAGCCCGGACGTGATGCCGAGCCGGTGCAACAAACTCGCGTCGCGGTCGCGCTGCGGGTTCTTGGTGGTCAACAGTACATCGCCGATAAAGATCGAATTTGCGCCGGCCAAAAAGCACAGCGCCTGCAGTTCGTCGGTCATGTACTGCCGTCCTGCGGATAACCGCACCACGCTCTTCGGCATCATGATTCGGGCCGTCGCTATCAGGCGCACCAGCGCGATCGGATTGGGGCGCTCCGCGGTGTCATAGACCGGTACGCCCGTGACCTCGTTCCATAGATTGATTGGCACGCTTTGCGGATGGCTCGGCAGATTGGCGAGCAGGACGAGCATGCCGAGCCGGTCCTCGAGGCGCTCGCCCATGCCGATAATGCCGCCACTGCACACCTTGATGCCGGCATCGCGGACGTGCGCAAGTGTGTCGACGCGGTCCTGCAGGGTGCGGGTGGTGATGATTTTGTCGTAGAACTCCGGCGAGGTGTCAACGTTGTGATTGTAGAAGTCGAGACCGGCCTCAGAGAGCCGTGCGGCCTGCTTAGGCGTCAGCATGCCGAGCGTGACGCAGGTTTCCATGCCAAGCCCTTTAACCGCGGTGACCATGTCGCAGACCTGATCGAGATCGCGATCTTTTGGACCGCGCCAGGCGGCGGCCATGCAGAAGCGAGTCGCGCCGGCATCCTTGGCGCGCTGCGCAGTGGCGACCACATCGGCGCGATCCATCAGGCGGGTGGCTTTCAGGCTGGTGTCGTAGTGCGCGCTCTGCGCGCAGTAGCCGCAGTCTTCCGGACAACCGCCGGTCTTGATGCTGAGCAGGCTTGCTGTTTCGACGCGGTTTGGATCGAAGTTATCGCGATGAATGCTCTGCGCCTGAAACATCAGGTCGGCAAACGGCAGGCCATAAAGCGCGCCGGCCTCGGCTCGCTCCCAGTCACTTCGGACCGGCACGCCGTTGCCCCTGTCATTCCCTTCTACTCCCACGACAGCAACCATATAACTTGCCTTCCCAAGTTTTAATAGATAAGGACGTCGATTATTTATTATGTGTGCCCGTCCGTTGGGCCCTTCTATGCGTTCTCCAAGACGAACATAAAGATGTGTCAACGCTCAAAGGCCCCGGAAATCTGCCCGGATTGCAGAAAATCTGCAAAAAGAGGCCATTCTCGATTGCTACGGCCGAGTCGTCGCGCACGGCCGGCGCATAATTTGATAGATAATCTATGACGGACGACGAGAACACGACGATGGCGGGTCGCATTGCAGCGGCAATCGCTGCGCGCATTGTCAGCGGCGCGCTGCAACCAGACGCCCCACTCCGGCAGGATCATGTCGCGCGAGAATTCAACTCCAGCCACGTCCCGGTGCGCGAGGCGTTTCGGCAACTTCAGGCCCAACAGCTTGTCGTCGGCGTGCCCCGTCGCGGTATGCGGGTTGCTCCGCTCGATACCAATTCGGTGAAGGAGATCGCCGAGATGCGTGCCGCGCTCGAAGTGGTCGCGTTGCGCAATGCGGCGCCAAAGCTCACCTCTAGACATTTGGCACGGATCGAGCTTGCCCTGATTGAAGGAGACAATGCCCAAACGATTCAGGACTTTGAAATGGCCAACCGCGCCTTTCACCACGCGCTGGTGGCGCCCTGCGCGATGCCGCGCCTGCTCGCGAGCCTCGACGGACTACAGCTTGCAAATTCACGAGTCGTGTTCGCGGTGGCGCGCAGTAGCGGCTGGCGACCGCGGTCCAATCAGGATCACCGCCTGATTCTGCAAGCCCTGCGAGCGCGCAACACCGACCAGGCCTGTAGTCTGCTCGCGCGCCACATTCAAACGATTGAGCGCCTCGCCCTTCCCGCGTCCTGACCAGGAATGAGATCTGGCGAGTTGCGTTGCCGACCGCGGGCGAAGCGCAAGAGGGTCAAACCTTCGACCGTCTTGCCGCGCGAGGCGGCTTGCGGCCGCCCGCCGTTGCAGCGGGCTCGTTCCTAAGCTAGATTAGCGTTTTCTTGGTTCGAATCATATCAGGCGGCGTCGGCGAGTTTGTAGGTCCACGTGTGGATGACCGGATGGCGATTGACGTCGTCGATACCGGCCATGATGCGCTCCTTGAGTTCGTG
>NZ_PYCN01000268.1 GCF_003062295.1 Bradyrhizobium algeriense
AGGCCGAACATCGCGATGCTGATGACGAAAAAAGCGAGGTGATACCAGGATGTGACGGAGATGATCCGGGTTTCGACGATCTGCAGCATCAGGGTTGCTGCGGTGATCAGGCCGAGGCCTGTATAGAACGACAGTCGCTGCGCAATCTTCTGCACTTGTCGTCCCCATATCTTGGCGGATCGATCGCGGGTCTTGCCATTGGGTCAGCCGAACGGTCTCGGCAGGCTCATTGGCAGGAGATCCAACGCGGACGAACTGTCCCACAAATCGGGAGCGCTGTCAGCTTGGCCACAAATCAGTCCAGCTTTGATTGCTCCTGCAGCTCCGAGATCGAAGCCGAGGGTCTGGACCGCGCCGACATGGAGCCAAGTGGAATGCCGCCTTCTGGCATGGTGGACCTCATCCGAATTTCCGCATTGGCGGCGTGAGCGGATCTTCATTTAGTCT
>NZ_PYCN01000269.1 GCF_003062295.1 Bradyrhizobium algeriense
GGTGCGGGCCGAGGCCTAAGGTGTTCACCACCTTGCCGATGGCACCGGAGCGGATCAGCTCGCCGGCCTTGTTGGTGACGCGGCTGCTGAAATGCTCGGAATAGAAGATCGAATAGATGCGCCCGGTTTCCTTCTGAATCCGGCGAACCTCTTCCAACTCCTCGAGCGTGATCATGCCCGGCTTGTCGACCATGTAGTCCTTGCCGTGGCGCATGACCTCGATGCCGATCCGCGCACGGTCCTTGGGGATCGCGGCGCTCAGCACGATGGCGATGCTCTCGTCCTCCAGGATCCGGCGGGCATCGTGAACGCGTTCCGCCTGCAGGTAGCGCTCTTTGAAGGGAGCGGCGAGGTCGTCCTCCTGGGCGAAGAAGGATACGAACTCGCCGCCGGCGCCGAGAAGGGCATCAACCTGGCCGAAGATGTGGTTGTGGTTGATGCCGATG
>NZ_PYCN01000270.1 GCF_003062295.1 Bradyrhizobium algeriense
GGGGCAATGCCGAAATCCGGAGGGGGATCTCCCACCCGCAAGCCGCCCTGCGGCTGGAGGGCCGCCGGAGAGCGGTCGTGCAGGGATGGCAGGCCGGGCGATCCGGCCTGACAGACCGAACGATGGGGAGACCGGTTTTCGGGGTTGCTGGGGAGAGGGGGCCGCGCCCCTCGTCCCTCCTGCCGGCACAAGAACTATGAGCCGGCCGCCAAAAGCGGCCGCCGCACAGATGGGCTATTCTGTGAAACTCACGGCGTCAGCCGTGGCAAATAACACTGCGCACCAATTCGACAGACGCCGTAAAAGCTCGCCATGCGCTGGTCACACTCGATGACGTGGCGTTCTGCATTCCCGTGCTTTTCCACTGTGCCGTTCGTCGGGACCGGGAAGGGAGGGCCGTGGCTGTCATCGTCCAGAACCAGTGGCCGCGCTCGCGTCCGTACGG
>NZ_PYCN01000271.1 GCF_003062295.1 Bradyrhizobium algeriense
ATGTGTTTGACATTGAGATCGATGAGACCGACCCGGACAAGCTCATCGACATCATCGCCTCGCTCGAGCCGACCTTCGGCGGCATCAACCTGGAGGACATCAAGGCACCCGAATGCTTCGTGATCGAGACGAAGCTGCGCGAGCGCATGAAGATCCCGGTCTTCCACGACGATCAGCACGGGACAGCGATCGTCGCTGCGGCGGCTGTCCTCAACGGCCTGAAGGTGGTCGGCAAGCGCATCGAGGACGTCAAGCTCGTCTGCTCAGGAGCCGGCGCGGCGGCGATCGCGTGTCTCAATATCTTGGTCGGCCTCGGCGTTCGCAAGGAGAACATCCTCATCACCGATTCCAAGGGCGTCGTCTACCAAGGTCGCACCGAGGCCATGGACGAGCAGAAGGCGCAGTATGCCCGTCCGACCTCCGCTCGGACCCTCGGCGAGAT
>NZ_PYCN01000272.1 GCF_003062295.1 Bradyrhizobium algeriense
CAAGTCCACTTGAGGGGCGCACGGGAGGCTGGAGCGTCGTCGCCATGCGGGCTAGAATTACCGCATCAATTTTATCCGTCTTAGCGAGGGTGCCTGCCGCTTGTGCGAACCGCCGTGCTCGAGCCGGGTTGAGCTTGACGCATGGCAGATCCGCCAGAGCCTGCTCTCGCTACCGGTGGTAAGCGCCAGTCGCTTCAGAGGCGATCCGATCGATCTGCCATTGCGCAAGCCAATCTATCAGCTCTCTTTGATCCTTGGCGGTATTGGGGAATTGCCGCTCGCAGCCGACAGGATGGGCATATACATCAAGGGTCGCTTTTGAGATGTCGATGCGGACCGTTTGGGGTAGAAGATTATCCATCTCTTCCGCTGTCCTACTCTTGTCATCCGGGCCCG
>NZ_PYCN01000273.1 GCF_003062295.1 Bradyrhizobium algeriense
AAATCGTATCCGATTAAATCGGAAGTGCTTGACATAGGATTTTCCAGGGAGTATTTCAATCGCCTTCGAATTAAGCGGATACGATATAATTCACTCACAAAGGATTTTGCTATGACTGCCAAGGTTCGTGACATGACCCTACTCATCAAGACGCTTACCGCTGTGGCCGCTGGAACTATGCTCGCTACGAGCGCCTTCGCTCAGAGCGCAAGGGAGTTCCGCGGCCCTTCACCGTTCGAGACCTCCTTTGGTGTCCCCATCCAGAACGAGCCCCCTGCCAAATTGATTATGGACCCACCGCTTCCCCAGGCGGTGGCCCAGGGCCTATTCCTGTCCCAGTACCGGGTGGAGAACGTGCGTATTGTACAGGCGTTCGGCCCGGGCGCCCTCACCGTATCCCCACGCATCGGGCATCTGCACGTCACCGTCGACGACCTGCC
>NZ_PYCN01000274.1 GCF_003062295.1 Bradyrhizobium algeriense
GATGGCGCGCGCGCGTTCCTCGTTGTCGCGGACCGCCAGCAGTGTGCGCCCGAACGTGGAGCTCGCAACCCGCTGCAGAGCCGCGAAGACGAGCAGAAAGAGCACCGCCACGAAGGCGTAGTAGGCCCAGGAACCTCCCAGAGAGAACGGTCCGATGGCAGGCCGGGGAATGTTGAGCAGGCCGTTGTCGCCGCCTGTGATGTCCTTGAACGTGTAGGCGAGGAAGTAGAAGAACTGGGAGAAGGCGAGCGTCAGCATGACGAAGTAGACGCCCTGCCGGCGGATCGAGAGCCAGCCAACTCCCGTGGCGACGACGGCTCCCGCGATCGCCGCGAGAACGAGCGCGACACCGAGCGGGAGCGAGGTGTGCAGCAAGGTCAGCCCGGCCGCATAGCTCCCGAGTCCGAAGAAGATTCCCTGGCCGAAGGACAACAGGCCC
>NZ_PYCN01000275.1 GCF_003062295.1 Bradyrhizobium algeriense
CGATGTGCATAGCGCTCGAACCAGGCCGGCTGAGCGATCCCGCGAACCCAGTCCGGAACAACGGCGGCCAGATCATCGAGAGTGGCGCGCAGCGTCTCAGCGACGAGTTCCAGAAGATGCAAGTCATGCACGGCCCCCAACACATGCGTGCTGTCGGTGCGTTGCTTGCCGCGCGCTTTGATCAGACCGCGGGCCTTGAACCGCTCGAGCATGGTGTCCAATAGCAGATGCTCGGCCTGGCCGGCGACAAGGCGGGCCCGGAACTCGGTGAGCACGCTGAAGTGGAACCCGGGATCAGTCAGCTCGAGCCCCAGAGCGTACTTCCAGTCGATCCGCGCACGGACTGAGTCGGCGGCCTGCCGATCGCTGAGGTGCTCGAGGAACTGGAAGATCGTGATTAAAGCCAGCCGCCACGGCGCAAGGGCGGGTTGCCCCCG
>NZ_PYCN01000276.1 GCF_003062295.1 Bradyrhizobium algeriense
ATGCTTCATCTTTGATAAAAAGGCTATACCCCGACCACACAGGCTCTTGTTTATGCATTATAGCGTTACGCATTCGTTCGAGATCTGCTTTGCTGTGTAAAATTCCGGGATGGATAAATCTTTGCCCCAACACGTTGTCAGAAAATGCAGCAGCAGTTACCAATAAAATAAAAAACTGAACGAAGTATTTTTTAAGTTGCTTCATACTAAAACGCTTATTTATCAATCCAAAAAGTACGCTCTACCGGTTCGGCAGATTGTATTTTTCCTTTAATGCCATACTGCCAAGCAACTACAGTTACTTTTACCGGGAATTGAGTCCGTGGCGGTATTGCGGTAAGCATCAGCTCATTGCTTGCTATTTCCGCCGGGCCTTCTTTTACGTAATACGAAACTGGCAAACCACTATCCGCAATAGCATTGAGCTTAACAGACCG
>NZ_PYCN01000277.1 GCF_003062295.1 Bradyrhizobium algeriense
CAACTCAACTGGCTCCATACTGCGGCTGGAAGCAAGGACAATGGTATATGACAACTGATAGTCTAAGAAATACAGACGGTCTTCGTACTGCACCTTCCCCACTGCAAGGATATCTTTGACATCTAAAATTTCTTGATTTCGTTTACGCAAGTCTGCTGCCAGGTCTAAAGCTTGTTCAAAATGCAGGCCTTCAGGTTGCTTACGAATTTCTTGAATATTTAACTTCATATTTCCTCCATAAAGATGTACTCACTTGATTATATCATGAAAAGGCTATAAGTCAGCTTTCCAAACTTTGATATTAAAATCTCATTTTTTAACATATTTACTATGACAAACTTTCCTATTAGTGCTATACTATAGGCAAGAATAGATCAGAGCAAGGAGGATGCTCATATGGAAGACAAAGCACTCATCACTGAAGCTTACCAACTCCT
>NZ_PYCN01000027.1 GCF_003062295.1 Bradyrhizobium algeriense
CGGACGTATCAGCTTCTTGATCTCTCGAAGCGACGCCGCCCACAACGCAAGCGTCTCCTCAATCGACGCTGCCCGCGTCCACGATCTCCGAATCATGGTTGCCCATGGATTCAGAAACCTTCCAAGAACGCAACTGTAATGCTAGGGTCGCAGAATCACGCGATCGCGCGACGAACCGGCCACAGCCATAAATGCCGCCTTGGCCTGTTCCAGCGGATAGATCGCGTTCGGCTTGATCGGGAACGGCTTGAGATGCCCGCCCGCGAAGCCGGGGCCGAGTTCCCTTAAGACCGCGCCGGTCGCGACCGACGACAGGCCGAGCGTATCGATGCCCACGTAAGTGTGCTGGCCACGATAGAACTCCAGGATGTTGAACTGCACGATGCGGTCCACCGCGGCGATCAGGATCTGCCGACCGCGTAAGCCGAGCGATTTGTGCGCGGCCTCGAAATAGGGATCGCCGACCGTGTTGAAGACGATGTCGGCGCCCTTGCCGCCGGTGAGTTCGCGCACGCGCGCCGCAACGTCGGTGGCGGAGGCATCGACGACATCGACGGGAGAATTGGCGTGGCCTTCATAGAGCTCGCTCCTGCGGACGACGCCGATCACGCGCGCGCCGTGCCAACTCGCGATCTGTGTCGCCGCCTGCCCGACCTTGCCGTTGACGCCCATGACCAGCACGGTCTCGCCCGCCTTGGGAATGCCGGCGCGGCGCAAGCCTTCCATCGCGGTAACAAAGGGCACGCCGATGCCGGCCGCCTCTTCCCATGAAATGCCCTTCGGTTTCTCGACCACGGCTTCCGCCTCGATCACGAGATGCGTGGCATGCGTGCCGTCGCGGCGAATGCCGAGATCGCCGGACGAGCCGAACACCTCGCGCCCGATCCACCCCTGCGGACCGTCGATCACAACGCCCGCATAGTCGCGGCCCGGCGTGCGCGGGAATACGGCGTAAGGCATCAGCCCGGTCGCGGCCTTCACGTCAGATGGATTAACGGCCGCGGCCTTGAGCTCGATCAGCAGATCGTTTTCGCCGCGCGACAGCGCATGCGCCTCGATGACCGGCGAGATCGACGCGGCATCGACGGCCTTCGCCGGCAGCCGGACACAGCGCGCCTGGACCGTGGCAGATCGAAGATCGGGCTTCTCGGCAAACGACATCAGGCATTCCTGCTGGCTTCTGAGCAGCAGGAGTTACCCTTTCGGCCGCTTGTCGTAAACACGTTTCGCCTTGCCGAGCGAACGTTCCAGCGTGTCCGGGGCCACGGCCTTGATGCGGGCGGTGATACCGATGGTGTTCTTGATGAAGACCGCGACCTTTTCAGCATGCGCGTACAACCCGCTGCCGTCCCAGCTTTCGGGGCGGGCTTCGGCGAGCACGGTCATCTCGTCCATGCGACCCTCGCGCGTCAGCTCGATGATGAAATGCCCGCCGCACCAATCGGTCGCCAGCAGCGCTTCCTCGATCTGGGTCGGGAATACGTTGACGCCGCGCAGGATGATCATGTCGTCGGAACGGCCCGTCACCTTCTCCATGCGCCGCATGCCCGGCCGCGCCGTGCCGGGCAACAGCCGCGTCAGGTCGCGGGTACGGTAGCGGATGATCGGAAAGCCCTGCTTGGTCAGCGAGGTGAAGACCAACTCGCCCTTCTCGCCGTCAGGCAGCACGGCGCCGGTCTCGGGATCGATCACCTCGGGGTAGAAATGATCCTCCCAGATGTGGAGGCCGTCCTTGCTCTCCACGCATTCCTGCGCCACGCCGGGGCCGATCACTTCCGACAGGCCGTAGATATCGGTGGCATCCATGTCAAAGGTCTGTTCGATCTCGGCGCGCATTGCGTTGGTCCAGGGTTCGGCGCCGAAGATGCCGAACTTCAGCGACGATTTGCGCGGATCGAGCCCCTGCTTCTTGAACTCATCCGAGATCGCCAGCATGTAGCTCGGTGTCACCGTGATGATGTCGGGCTTGAAGTCGTTGATCAGTTGCACCTGCCGCTCGGTCATGCCGCCGGAGACCGGCACCACCGTGCAGCCTAACCTTTCGGCGCCGTAATGCGCGCCGAGTCCGCCGGTGAACAGGCCATAGCCATAGGCGTTGTGCATCAGCATGCCGGTACGGCCGCCTGCGGCGCGGATCGAGCGCGCCATCACATCCGACCAGATGTCGATGTCTCCTAGCGTATAGCCGACCACGATCGGCTTGCCCGTCGTGCCCGAGGACGCATGGACACGGACCAGCTTTTCGCGCGGCACCGCGAACATGCCAAAGGGGTAATTGTCGCGGAGGTCGGTCTTCACCGTGAACGGGAATTTGGCGAGATCGGAGAGCTGCCTGAAATCGGATGGATGCACGCCCGCCGCATCAAACGCCTTCTTGTAGTGCGCGACGTTGTCATAGGCGTGCTTGAGCGACCAGGCGAGACGCCTGGTCTGCAGCGCCATGATCTCGTCGCGCGAGGCGCGCTCGGCCTCGTCCAATTCAGCGCTGTAACCGCTTCCGCTGGATTTCAATCTTGCCATGGCCATGGCGTTTCCCTTCTCGCTATCTTTGTGTGGCCCCGTTGTCCGCAACCGGCAGCCACGTTCCGGCGATGGTGCGGGAATGGCCGCGGAATTCGGCGATCACGACATCGCCAGCGGTGACGCGAACGTCGTAAATCCCGGACCGTCCGTTGCGCGAAACTTCCCGTGCGGTCGCGACCAGCACGTCGCCGAGCTTGCCCGGCCTGATGAAGGCGATGTCGCATTGCGCGGCGACGGCGCGTTCGTTACGGGAGTTGCAGGCAAAGGCGAAGGTGGAATCCGCCAGCAGAAAGATGAAGCCGCCATGGGCGATGCGCTGGCCGTTGACCATGTGCGGCTGCACCGTCATCGTCAGCGTCGCCTGCCCGGGCTTGACCTCGACAAGTTTCATGCCGAGGCCCTTGCTGGCGTCGTCTTCCTTCCACATCGCATCCGCGCAGGCGCGGGCGATCTCGTCGGGCGAAAGCGCGACGTTCATAGCTGATAGCCCGCTCTGCGAGACGGTTCCACGACGTTCTCTCCCTGTGCGCACGGGCCTGTTTGAACAGGCCTCTCTACGTAGTCAGTGTTGGGACGAAGCACCTGAGGTGTCAACGATCCCGCGATTCCTCATACGTGGTCGTAGTCCACTACCACCTTGTCCGAGCATGGCCTCGCCTGGCAGGTCAGGATGAAACCCGCCTTCAGCTCCCACGGCTCCAGCGAATAATTGACTTCCATCTGGGCGTCGCCTTCGACCAGCTTGGCGCGGCAGGTCGAGCACATGCCGCCCTTGCAGGCGAACGGCAGATCCATGCCGGCGCGCAAGGCGGCATCGAGGATGGCCTCACCTTCAGCGACCGGCACCTCGCGTCGTTTTCCATCGATGATCAGGGACGCCATCGCCCTGGGCGGCGCGGACGCCTCGATAACTTTCTTGGGGCGCGGCTTACCGCCAAACTCGGAGACAAAGCGCTCGACATGGATGCGATCCTCGGCAATGCCTATCTCACGGCAGGTCGCTTCAATGTCCTCACTCATGCCCGTGGGCCCGCAGATGAAGACGTGATCGACGCTTGCCGCCGGCACCAGCGAGCGCAGCAGCACGCGCACCTTTTCGCCGTCGAGCCGGCCATGCAGGATCGGAATATCCTGCTCTTCGCCCGATATGACATGAAAGAGCGAAAGCTGCTGCATGAACCGGTCCTTCAATTCCTCCAGTTCTTCGAGGAACAGCATGCTCGATGTTGTGCGGTTGCCATAGAACAGGAAGAAGCGGCTATCGGGTTCGCGCGCCAGCACGCCCTTGACGATCGACAGGATCGGCGTGATGCCGCTTCCCGCGGCAAAGCCGACATAGACCCGCGCCTCGTCAGGCGCATGGGCGACACCAAAACGGCCGGTCGGCGTCATGACGTCGAGTTCGTCGCCGGTCTTTAGCTCATCCGCAGCCCAGTTCGAGAACGC
This sequence comes from Bradyrhizobium algeriense, assembly GCF_003062295.1. GTDB lineage: Bacteria > Pseudomonadota > Alphaproteobacteria > Rhizobiales > Xanthobacteraceae > Bradyrhizobium > Bradyrhizobium algeriense. The sequence goes on from NZ_PYCN01000027.1 coordinate 3,970, forward strand.
GCCGCCATCAATCTTCTTAACCGCGATACGCAACTCGCCATCGTCAGGCCCGGAGCAGATCGAATAGGAGCGGCGTACTTCCTCGCCGTCCATGGTGGTGCGCAGCGTGAGGTATTGCCCGGGCGTGAAGCTGTAGTCGTCCTCCAGTTCCTTCGGAATGGCAAACGTCATCGACACCGCGTCAACGGCTTCGCGGCGCAGGTCGCAGACGGCGAGACGGTGAAAGCGCGGTGCGTGGGACATCAGTGCTTCCCCACCGTCATTGTCTGCGACAAACGCAAAGCGTTTGCGCAAGAGAGCGCAGCGAAGCAATCCACCTTTTCTTTGCGGCTCGATGGATTGCTTCGCTTCGCTCGCAATGACGGCATAGAGGACCTCAATGACACTTGAAATAGTCGAACGGTTCGCGGCAGCTCTTGCAGCGCCACAGCGCCTTGCAGGAGGTCGAACCGAACTCGGACAGCAGTTCGGTATTCTGCGAGCCGCATTGCGGGCATGCCACCTGCTGCTCGCCGAACAGCGCGCGGCGCGAATTTGAGGCCTGCGGCGGAGCGATGCCGTATTCCCTGAGCTTGTTGCGGCCATCCTCGCTCATCCAGTCCGTGGTCCAGGCCGGCGACAGCACGGTGCGGACGGTCGGCCGGGCGATTCCGGCGCGCTCCAGCGCGAGCTCGATCTCCAGAGCGATCATGTTCATGGCGGGACAGCCGGAATAGGTCGGCGTGATCGCGACCTCGACGCGGCCATCACGGACCTCGACCTCGCGCAGCACGCCGAGATCGGCGATGGTGAGCACGGGAATCTCGGGATCGACCACTTGCGCAGCCGCTTCCCAGGCGCGACGGCGCAGATCGCTGTCGTTGAGAATGGCCGTTACCATGTCGCCCCCGGAAAGGTACGCTGCATCGATTGCAGTTCGCTGAGGAGATGGCCAAGATGCTCGCTGTGGCGGCCGCTGCGGCCGCCCTGCTGCATCCAGTCGTTCTTCGGCAAAGCAAGCGTAGCCTCACTGACGACACCGGTGATCGTCTTCAGCCATTGCGAACGCAGCGGCGCGGGATCGATGGCGATGCCGGCATCGATCAGCGCGCGCTCGCTGTCGTCGACGGCGAACATCTCGCCGGTAAAGGCCCAGAGCTCGTCGATCGCAGATTGTGTGCGGCCGTGGCTTTCTTCAGTGCCGTCGCCGAGGCGGACGATCCACTCCGAACAGTGCCTGACGTGATAGGCGCTTTCCTTTTCCGACTTCGCCGCAATCGCCGCCAGCGTCGGATCGCCGGAGCGCATCATTGCCCGCCAATAGAGATCGGCGAAGGTGGCGTAGAAGAATTGCCGCACCATGGTACGCGCGAAATCGCCATTGGGCTGTTCCAGCAACAGCAAATTGCGGTACTGCCTGACGTCGCGGAGATAGGCGAACTTGTCCTCGTCGTTATCCTTGCCCTCGACCTTGGCCGCATAGGAATAGAGCTCGCGCGCCTGGCCGAGCAGATCGAGGCCCATATTGGCGAGCGCCATGTCCTCTTCCAGCATCGGCGCATGGCCACACCATTCCGACAGCCGATGCCCCAGGATCAGCGCATCGTCAGCGCGGCGCAGGGTGTAGAGCACCAGCGGCGTTTCAGAGACGGTAACGTTGGCTTCGGTCATATCGGTAACCTGCTTTGCTCAGTCGTCATTGCGAGGAGCGAAGCGACGAAGCAATCCAGACTTGTTTTGCGGTCCCATGGATTTGCCTCGCTTCGCTCGCAATGACGGAAAACTCACATATGCCCTACTTCGTCGGGCACATCGTAAAACGTCGGGTGCCGATAGATTTTCGATTCCGCCGGCTCGAACATCATGCCCTTCTCGGACGGATCGGACGCCGTGATCGCATTCGATGGCACCACCCAGATCGAGAGGCCCTCGCCGCGGCGGGTGTAAATATCGCGCGCGGCCTGCAGCGCCAGGGTCGCGTCGGTCGCGTGCAGTGAGCCAACATGCTTATGCGCCAGCCCGTTGCGGCTGCGGATGAAGACTTCCCAGAGCGGAATGTTCGGCGTTGCCATTGCTAGGTCTCCCTACTCTGCGGCCTGCAGAGCGGCGCGCTGCCGACGCTTCTCGGCGTAGGCCATCGCCGCCTCGCGTACCCAGGCACCATCCTCATGCGCCTTCCGCCGCGCCGCGAGGCGGTCGCGGTTACAGGGGCCGTTGCCGGCCAGCACCTGCTTGAACTCTTCCCAATCGATCGCGCTGTATTCCCAGTTGCCCGCTTCGTTCTGCTTCATGCCGGGATCGGGAATCGTTAAGCCCAGGAATTGCGCCTGCGGCACGGTGGCATCAACGAATTTCTGGCGCAGCTCATCATTGGAGAAGCGCTTGATCTTCCATTTGGTCGAGGTGTCCGAGTGCTGGCTGGCCTGGTCGGGCGGACCGAACATCATCAGCACCGGCCACCACCAGCGGTTCAGCGCGTCCTGCGCCATCGCTTTCTGTTCGTCGGTGCCGCGGCACAGCATCAGCATGATCTCAAAGCCCTGGCGCTGATGGAAGGACTCCTCCTTGCAGACGCGGATCATCGCGCGCGCATACGGGCCGTAGGAACAGCGGCACAGCGGGATCTGGTTCATGATCGCCGCGCCGTCGACCAGCCAGCCGATCGTGCCGATGTCGGCCCAGGTTAGCGTCGGATAGTTGAAGATCGAGGAATACTTTGCTTTGCCCGCCAGCATCAGGTCGACCAGCTCTTCGCGCGAGGTGCCGAGCGTCTCGGCGGCGGCGTAGAGATAGAGCCCGTGGCCGCATTCGTCCTGCACCTTGGCGAGCAATGCGGCCTTGCGGCGCAGCGACGGCGCACGGGTGATCCAGTTGCCTTCGGGCAGCATGCCGACGATTTCGGAATGCGCGTGCTGGGAAATCTGCCGCGTCAGCGTCTTGCGGTAGGCCGCCGGCATCCAGTCGTTGGGCTCGATGCGTTCGTCGCCATCGATGCGGGCCTGAAACTGCGCAGCCCGTTCGGCGTCCTCAATGTTGCGGTCTTCGCCGTCGGACGAATTGAGCGCCTGCGTATACATGGCGGACCTCCCGGAATTTGTTGGAAGGAAATATATAACATAATTTTAGATACGCAATATATTTCTGTAACATATTACGGATCGCCGAAACGCCTCGAAAGTTCCGCGACGGGCTTTGGCAAAGGCCCATTTTCGTTGGTCGCATGGCGGTCAAGCCATTGTTCCGACGCAGAAAGTAGCGCGCGATAGATTTCGCCGCAGAGCGCGCGGGCCGCCCTGCCCGGCCAGTCCGCCGGCAGCAGCGCGGTCGGCAGCAAGGGATCGCGCAGCACGACGCGGCGGTAATGGTGGATCAGGAGAATCCGTGCGGTGAAGGCGTCGGCCTCCGTCAGCCGCTCGCCGCTGACAATCCAGCCGTGCAGCGGCTCGAAGGTCTTCATGAACTTCTGATAGGCGTCCGCGGTGCGATGCAGCGGCCAGCTTTCGCTGAGCAGGCGCCGACCGCTGTCGTCTTCGGCAGAGACTTCGAGACGAATGGCGCCGGCGGCTTCCTCCGGCACCGGCACGCCCGACGGCGCAACCCACACGCCCGGCAGCGGACTGCCGAAACCCGCATTCTTCAGCGCCTCGCGCGAGGCGTCGCGGTCTTCGCCATTGCCGATCAGCAGCAGCTCGAACCGCCCGGTCCAGTCGGAGGCCGGCGGGCCATAGATGTGTTTCGTTGCGATATCAAAAGTTTGCCGCCCACTCTGCACCAGACGATAGAAGCTGTTGCGGCCGACTTTATTGCGTTCGAACCAGCCGTCGGCGGTCAGCCGCGACATCGCGGTGCGCACCACGCTGGCGTCGATGTCGAGCTCTTGGAAAAACTCCAGCAGCGTGCCGAGCCAGACCGAGCCGCCGCGCGGCACGATGGCGTCACCAAACACGGTGATGACGATCGAACCGGTGCGCGACGGTTCGCGCTTCAACTGCTGGATGATGCGGGCAAGCGGTGGCGGCATGCGTCAAGGCATAGCGCGTTTTTCGGGATAGCGACAACGGCGGCCGGGAGTTCTCCCTCGCCCCGCTCTTGCGGGGAGAGGGTTGGGGTGAGGGGCTGCCTCAGCAAACTCGATAGAGGTGAGTCCGCGGAGGCTCCCCTCACCCGCCGCTTCGCGTCGGCCTCTCCGCAAGGGGAATTATATACTTGAGAAGTAAAGCCCGGCGGCGGTGAGGGCAGCAAAGATTGCCCATGAAACGGCTTTGGGTCGTAAGACCCCGCCACGACTGGCCGAAGACAGCGTTCCGGGAAGCCAGTAGAGCGCGATGAACAGCTTGGGCCGTATTCCGCCCCACCTGACATAACCGGGCTGGCCATCGATCGGCTTTCGGAAATCACGCCAAACGTAGTGAGCGCCAGTAAGTATGTAAGCGATGGCGATGACGGCCACGATTCTCATAGATCACTTGCCACTTCCTTTGCGCGGCGCCGGCTTCATCTTCGCCAGCCGCGCCATAAGATCATCAGCCCGCGACTTGTCATCCGCACCGATCTCCTTGGCCTTCTCAATGAAGGGCGAGGCTGGAAGAGCCCGCGGCTCGCGTCTGTTATCGATGCGGGTTCGGATAAACCAAACTCCGCCAGCCGCTTCGATCGAACGGCGCCCATTCGCCTTCCGGCTGCGCCAGGCGATCGGCCACCGCATAGACCGCTGCGGGGTGATGGCCCATGCCGCAATGGCTGCTCTCGACCTCGATGCTCTCTGAAGTCGCCGACGTCTTTTCCATGCAGCCCTGCCAGGCGCAGATGCCATCGGTGCGGCTGAAGATCGCGGTGGTCGGCACCGGCGGCGTGCCGGACAGCGCACCGCCGAAACGGGCGTCTTCTTCGTCGGCACGGCGGCCGCTCGCCATCTCGTAAACGCGCCAGGCGTTGGTCGCCTTCGGTCCCGCGGCGAACGGGCTGCCAAGCGTGATCACGGAGCGCACGCGCTCCGGCATCATCTTGGCGAGCTGGCGTGCGTAGAGACCGCCGAGGCTCCAGCCGACCAGCGAGACCTTGCGGCCATGGGTGTCGTTCAACTCGTGCACGAGATCGACCATCGCGTTCTGCACGCCGTGGCGCAGCCCGAGATTGCGGCCCTGGCGCCAGCCGCTGACCGCGTAGCTGCGGCTCTTCAGGAAGCTGCGCAGCGGACGCGTGGAAGTGTCTGATGCAACAAGCCCGGGCAACACCAGCACCGGATGACCATCGCCTCGCGGGGCGAGGCTCAGCAGCGGCAACGCGCCGAGAAACGCGCCCAGTTCGGAAATGGCTCGCCCCTCCAGAAACATCAGCGTTCTGGACGGCGGCGAAAGCGTCTGTGTAGCAACGGACATTATGTCTCCTCTCGGGCGGGCCCCTTACGTCTCGGCAGCCACGCCACTGGTTCAGTTAGACGCAACGCAGTAGAATCGTTCGCAACGCAACATTGTTCCATAAAAAGCTAAGGAACCGGTTTTGCCGTTGCAAGCGGGGCAGATCACAGTCGGAACAACTAAAAGCGTTGACGTGATCAATTAGTCACAGCAGCCGCAGCAGGTATTCGAGGGTGTAGAGCGCCAGCCCTGCAAGCCCGCCGATCAGCGAGCCGTTGAAACGGATGTATTGCAGGTCGCGGCCGATGTTGATTTCGATCAGCGAAATCAACTGCCCCATGTCCCAGGATTTCACCTGATCCGAGATGAAGGTCGAAACGCCGCTCTTCTGTTCGGCGACGACGGTGCGCATCACGGCAACGAGCCCCTGATTGATTTCGGCGCGAAGTTCGGGGTCGCCTGCCAGCGCCTCGCCGGCCGTCACGAACATGCGCACCAGATATTGCTGCAGCACCTGCGTCTCGCCCGAGGCGCTGCGCTCGAAGAACGAGCGCGCGTTCGCCCAGATGTGGCGCGCGAGACCGGACAGTTCGGGGCGCGCCAAAAGATCGCGCTTCAGGCCCTGGATGCGCTCGGCATAGACCGGATCGGTGCCGAGCCGATCGACGAACGTCAGCACCATGCGATCGAACTCACCGCGAAACGGATGGGCGGGATCGTTGCGGACTTCCTCGAAGAAGACGGTGGCGGAAGCGACGATCTTGTTCACCAGAAACTTGTCGGCACGATAGAGTTTTAAAAGCGTCGGCAATTCGGCGCGGATCTTCTCACGGATCATCGCCATGGTTTCGGCCTGCGTCATCATCTGATGCACGCCGCGAAGGAGATCGTCGAGCAGACCCTGATGCCGCCCCTCCTTCACGAATGCGCGCAGCGTTCCGGCGGCGAGCGGCGCCAGATCGATCGCCATCAGCTGCGCGGTGATGCGGCGGCTGACGTAGGTCATCAGCCCGGAATTCTCCGTCGCAGCTACCGCTTCGGGCAACAGCCGCAGCGCAAAGCGCGCGAGATCCTCGCTGCGCTTGCGGTCGCGCAGCCAGTCGGCGATGAACGAGCCGAAATCGATCTGCCGCAGCTTGGCTTCGACCGGGGCAGATTCGAGGAAATGCACCTCGATGAATTCGCCGAGCTTGTCGGCGATGCGCTGCTGGTTGCTCTGGATGATCGCGGTATGCGGGATCGGCAATCCCAAGGGTCTTTTGAACAGCGCCACCACGGCGTACCAGTCGGCGAGGCCGCCGATGGTGGCGGCCTCGGCAAAGGCTGCGATGAAGCCGAGGGCGGGATGCAGGGGCAGCAGCGCCCTGGCGGCGAGGAAGATCACAAACGTCGCCGCCAACACCCCCGTCGCCAGCAACTTCACACGCCGCAACTCGGCGGCGCGGGCGGCGTCGCCGGGAGTGTCGATGCCGAAGGTGGCGGGAAGCGTCATGACGGCTTTCGAAGAAGATTCGCGCCTGTGTCAGCGTACCCCGTCATTGCGAGCGTAGCGAAGCAATCCAGCTCACCGCGAACGGAAAGATGGATTGCGTCCGCCTTCGCTCGTTGAGCATCGGCGGACAAGTCGTCGCTATAGCCCTCGCAATGACGGAGGAGATGCAACGTTGATCTATGCCGACACCCGACAAAAAGAAGGCCCGCCAAAAGCGGGCCTTCGAAAATGCAGTTGTCAGGCGGATCGCGATCAGGCGGTCTTGGAGTAGACCTTGGCGAAGTTGTCCTGCGCGTTCTTGGCACCCTCGGTGACGAGCTTGCCGAGATATTCGGTGCTGGCCTTCGCCCGCGAGACGAGCACTTCGCCACGCGCACGGACCAGGTCCGACTGGATCTGGGCGGCTTCGCTCAGCGACTTGGCCGATGCGAGCTTGTCGATGCCGGCGAAGAACGCTTCCGCGTCCTGATAGAACGCCTGCTGGATGTTGCGGCTGATCTTGGCGGCCTCGGAAACCGAACCGGCAACGGCGGTCTCGATCGCAGCGGTCGCCTTCTCCGAACCTGCGTAAAAGTCGGCAGCGCGCTCCTTGGCGGTCTCGGCCTGCTTCTTCACGAACTCACGGGCAGCTTCCGGAACTTCCAGGTTCTGGAGCTTGGTGAACGCCTCGGTGACGGGCGCGAAGGCTTCCTTGACGGTGTTCAGCACGGAATTGGTTTCGGTGGTCATTGGGTCTCTCCATCCTCAGGTTTGAGCTATGGGCTCACCCCGTCCGGATTGGCCCGGGGCAGGAGTGTTGTGCCATAGTTAATGGTGCGGCGCAACATCAATGTTGCAGCGCGATATCACGAATTCGTGATAAGCCTGATGGATGAGCGGTTCGCCCAGAGAAACGGCAAAAGTTCCACTTTAGGCTAATGCCGGAGCCGGCCCCATCTACTTTGCATGGGGTTGTTTTCGCGATTTTTTGTCCAGCTAGTGCTGGACCGCCCCCGGCAACCCGTAGGCTTCCATCTGTGCCCGAACCTGCGCCACATTATGTCCGAGCACGACGATGTCGTGCTTCTTGCCGTCGACGTCCCGGACGTGGTCCCGCAGCAGGGCCTCGGCCTTGAAGCCCAGGCTTTCGAACAGCGTGATCGCCGCCTGCTGGTCGACCGTCATTTGAACCGACAGCTTTTCCAGCCCGGCGCCCAGGGCCAGCGCGAAGGTCTCCTGCGACAGCGCCCGGCCGACGCCCTGCCCGCGGACATCCTGCGACACCACCATCCGGATCTCGCCGACATGGGGCGACCAGGAATGCGGGTCGCGCACCAGCGTGCCGCAGCCGACCACCGTGCCGTTTTTCACCGCCAGCAGGCTCGTGATGGCGCCGCGCTCGATCTCGTTGACCCAGGCCGACAGCACTTTGGGCTGACTGATATTGCGCGGCAGGAACAGCAGGTCGTGCGTCGGAAGCTTTTGCGCGAAGGCCAGCACGGCGGCTTCGTCGCTGCGCGCCATCATGCGGAATTCAATGTCGCCGGCGTCGGTCTTGACGTGGCGCGGATAGGAACGTGTTTCGCTCATGTTGATCTCTTACCTAGCCAGGAGTCCAGTTTCGGCCACAGCCGCTTGATCGCGTTGGCGCCGGCGACGAGGCTGACATGACCGCCCTTCAGCATCACCTCTTCCTTGTCCGTGGAGCCGACCTTGGTGATCAGGTGTTTTGCGGCGCCATAGGGCACGATGTGATCGTGTTCGGCGACCGCATGCAGGATCGGCACCTTGATCTTTGAAATATCCGCCGCGCGTCCGCCGACCGTCATGGTGTCGTTGTAGAGCTTGTTGTCCCACATCAGGTCTTTGGTGATGGCGCGAAAGTACTCGCCGGCCAGCGGCAAGGTGTCCGTGCCCCAGCGATCCATCATCCGGTAGGCTTTGACGTATTCGTCGTTCCAGATGTTCTCCCACAACTGCACCTGGCTGACGGTGCGCGAGGCCGGCCGCAGCATTTCGAACGAGGACAGGATCATTTCCGGCGGCACGTTGCCGACGCTGTCGACGAGGCGGTCGACATCGAAATAGCGCCGGTCGGAGAAATTCGAAAACAGCTTCATCTCGCGGAAATCGATCGGCGTGGTGAAGCAGATCAGGTTCTTCATCGGCCCGTCGTTGAAGATCGAGCCGTACAACAGCGACAGCACGCCACCAAAGCAATAGCCGATCACGTTGACATCATGCTCGCCGGAATCCTGCTGCACGCGGCGGACGCAGTCCGGGATGAAGTCGAGGACGTAGTCCTCCATCCGCAGGGATTTTTCCTCCGGCTTCGGCGCGGTCCAGTCCAGCATGTAGACGTCGTAGCCGCGCTTCAACAGAAACTCGATAAAGCTCTGGCCCGGCACCAGGTCGAGGATGTAGCCGCGGTTGGTGGTCGCCATCACGATCAGGATCGGAATGCGGTAGATTTCGTCCGCGACCGGCCGATAGTGATAGAGGTTCATGGTGCCGCGGACAGCGAGAATGTCCTTTGGCGTCGAGCCGAGCGATGGACCGGACGAGGAAAAATATTCGACGCCCTTGATGCTGCGCTGGATCGCGCGCTGCACCTCGGACTGGACCCGCTCCGAGATCGACGCCAGATCGAGAGCCGCCGGAGCGTTCATTTCTGCTCTCCCTCCGATGGCGGACGCTTGGTGCGCGGCGGCCGCGGCGTGCCAAGGCCGCCGTCCTGCGCCAGCGAGTTATGATGCACCTGATGCAGCATCGCCTTGATCTCGTTGAGCTGGCCTTCGATCGACTGCAGCCGTTCGGCCATGCCGACCATCTGCGCCCGGCTCGGCAGGTTCATCGCCAGCAGGTATTTCTCCATCAGCTCGCCGAGCTGCTTCTGCGCGCCCGCCGACACGCCGCCGACCTGGTTCATCGCCTTGGAGAACTCCGGCGAGGTCATCGCCTGGTTGGCGAAGGAATTGAACCCCTTCTCCATCTCCCCGAGCATGGTCTGCCAGATCGCGGCAGGATCGTTGCCTTTGTCGGCCATCGCGCCTCTCCCGAAAGGTTACGAGCGCTTGCCACGCTTCGCTTGCTGTTTGGCCCATACGACACCGTTGCGGCGGGCCGGTCAACCGCTGCCAAGTCTTCTGCGGTGCGGGAAACCATGCCATAGTTACTCAAAGCTCAGGTCACCTAAGGGAAGACAAACGCGATGCTCGCCCATCAGCCGCCACAGATCGCTCGCGCCAACGGCATCGATATTTGCTACGAAATTTTCGGTGATCCGGCCGCGGAACCGCTGTTGCTGATCATGGGGCTCGGCGCCCAGATGATCCACTGGGATGACGATTTCTGCCGCCAGCTCGCCGCACGCGGCTTTCGCGTCATCCGCTTCGACAATCGCGACATCGGCAAGTCTTCTCATCTATCTGGCGGTGGGCGGCTGACGCCGTTCGAACTGCTCAAGCTGCGGTTCCTGAAGATCCCGGTCGCCTCGACCTACAGATTGATCGACATGGCGAAGGACACGGTCGGCCTGATCGATGTACTCGGCATCCAATCGGCACACCTCGTCGGAGCATCGATGGGCGGCATGATCGCCCAGGAAATCGCGCTGTCGTTTCCGCAGCGGGTGCGTTCGCTGACCTCGATCATGTCGACGACAGGTAATCCCAAGGTACCGCCGCCGACGCGCGAAGCCGCCGCCGTGCTGATGGCGCCGCCGCCGGCCACGAAAGAGGAATATTTCGCGCGATTTGCCCAGACGTGGAAAGTGCTGCGCGTCGGCTCGTTCCCGGAAGACGAAGCGCTCGACCCTTCACGCGCCGCGCGCACCTATGAGCGCGGCCTCAATCCGAACGGCGTCGGCCGGCAGTTGCGGGCCGTGCTGGCCTCCGGCAGCCGCAAGGAACGGCTGGCGCAGGTAAAGGCGCCGACGCTGGTCATTCATGGCACTGTCGATCCGCTGATCCGTCCCGAGGGCGGCAAGGACACGGCGGCGTCGATCCCTGGCGCAAAGCTGCTCATGATCGAAGGCATGGGTCACGCGCTGCCGATCCCGATGTGGCCGCAGATCATCGGCGCGATCGACGAGCACGCGCGTCGCGCGGCAGCGAAGGCGGCGTAGCTCTGCGTAGCCCGGATGGAGCGCAGCGCAATCCGGGAAACTCTATCAGCTAGCGGCCGTCCCGGATCACGCGGAGCCTGTCATCGGGCGCGCAATCGCGCGACCCGTTGGCTCCATCCGGGCTACGCTTTATTGGCAATCCAGATGACGTGGCGCGCGCCGCCGCCTCTGCCAGTGGCGCGGATATTGACTTCGTTGACGTCGAAGCCTGCACCACGAAGGCGCTTTGCGAATGCCGGATTGGGCCCGGACGACCAGACCGCCAGCACGCCCCCCGGCCGCAACGCCGCGCGCGCCGCATCCAACCCGGACGGACTATAGAGCCCGTCATTGGCCTTGCGGGTCAGCCCCTCCGGGCCGTTGTCGACGTCGAGCAGAATAGCGTCAAATTTCAAACGGTGCGCGCGGATGATTTCGGTGACGTCGGATTCCCGAATGCTCACGCGCGGATCATTCAGGCTGTCGCCAAAAATTTCCGCCATCGGACCTCGCGCCCAGGCGACGACCGCGGGCACCAGTTCGGCCACCACGATCTGCGCTTTGTTTCCGAGCACGGCGAGCGCCGCGCGCAGGGTGAAGCCCATGCCGAGGCCGCCGATGAGCACATGCGGCTTTGCAATCTTTTCGATCTTCTTCGCCGCGAGCGTCGCCAGCGCCGCCTCCGAGCCCGAGAGTCGACTGTTCATCAGCTCGTTGGTGCCGAGCATGATGGAGAACTCCTTGCCGCGCCGCTTCAGGCGGAGCTCGTCGTCGGTGCCCGGAATGCGCGCGGTGTCAATCTTTTCCCAGGGAATCATGCCACGGCTTTTAGCATGCTGTCTCAATAGTCGTCGTCCCTGCGAACGCAGGGACCCATAACCACTGGACATTGTGGTTACGGGCAGATTATCCGGCACTATTGTCTTAACGAGAGGCCGCGGAGTATGGGTCCCTGCGTTCGCAGGGACGACGGATAGAGCTTTACCCGCCGGCCCACACATCCAGCACGTAACGGTTCTTGGTTCCGAGATCGTCGATCCAGCGCAGGCCGGCTTCGGCGTCGTCGCCGGACTTTTCGCGGTAGATCGCAACCAGCGCGGCCTTGACGTCCGGCTCCATCTTGCTTCCGTCGCCGCAGACATAGACGATCGCGCCCTGCTCGATCAGGCTCCACACGCGCTCCTTCTGCGCCGCCACCTGATGCTGCACATAGGTCTTCGGCCCGTCGGCGCGCGAGAACGCGGTGTGCAGCTCGGCGATGCCGTCGGCGGCAAAGGCTTTCAATTCATCGGCGTAGAGAAAATCCTGTTCGGGATGCCGGCAGCCGAAGAACAGCATCGCCGGTCCCAGTTTTGCGCCTTGCGCCTTGCGGTGCGCACGCTCCTGCAGGAAGCCGCGGAAGGGCGCCAGCCCAGTGCCGGGGCCGATCATGATCACGGGTTGGGCCGGATCATCGGGCAAGCGGAAGCCGGCCTTGGTCTCGCGCAACGTGGCATGCACGCTGTCGCCGACGCGGCGGCCGGAGAGATAGTTCGAGCAGACGCCCTTGTAGACGCCGCGCCCCGAACTGGCGGGCGCTTCCACGACGCCAACGGTGACACTGCAGCGCGCCGGGTCGATGGAAGGCGACGACGAGATCGAATAATAGCGCGGCGCCAGCAGCGACAGCATTTCCAGATAGGCGTGGAACGGCAGTTCGCAGGCCGGATGTTCCTCCAGCAGATCGAACACCGATTTGCGCCGGGCCAGCACGTCCGAGCGGTAACGCTCTGCAGACGCGTCATCGTCGCCGACATAGGCGAGCAGTTTTGGCTTGGTGACGGGACAGCGCGTGTGTTCCGACATGATCTGGATCTGCTTGCGGGTCGCGATCTGCTGCAACTCCACGAATTCGGTCAGCAATCGCCCGACCGACACGGCATCGCCCACCGGCAATTGCGCGCGGCGGCCTTCCGCGACCTGCAGCCGGATCTGGTCGGCCGGCAGGAAGCCGAAGCGGCGCGCAACGGAATCGACCAGCGCGGGGTCGTTGCGCGGAACGACGCTGAGATGGTCGCCGACGCGATAGGTGATGCCGGGCGGCAATTGCACCTCGACATGACGGGTCGACCGGTCGGAACCATTAGCGCCCGTCTTGTTCTGCAGCTCGGAATTGACCAGCACCTTCATCGGCGCAACGCCACCCTGCGTAACGAGCGCGTTCACGGCCGAGGGCGCCACCGGCTCGATCGAATAGAGCGGCGCGTCGTCGGCGCTGCGGGCGAAGCTGGAATCGACGCCCAGTTCCTTCATCGCCGCGGGCGCTGCTTTCGCGAACCATTTCTCGAACTGGCCGTCGAGGTCGCTGCGGGCGTCGCCTTCGCCGCGAGCAAAGAGGCTGCGCGCACCATGTGCCGCCAACTGCTCGTCGATCATCCGCGGTACGGATTGATAGGTTGCCGCCCAGTCGCTGTTGCCGCAGCCGAACACGGCGTAACGCACCTTGGCGAGCGCATCCTTCGGCAGGCCGCTGTCCAGCCATTTGACGAACTGCGTGGCGTTATCAGGCGCTGCGCCATTATAGGAGGCGCAGAAGATCATGAGCGCGCCCTGCTCCGGCAGTTTGCCGACATAATCGTCGAGCGCTCCGAGTTTTGTAGCAAAGCCGTTGACCTCGGCGAGGTCAGCTACCCGCGTCGCCAGTTCTTCCGCCGTGCCGAGGTTGGAGCCATAGAGCACCAACAGCGGCGTGTTGTGTCCGGGGCGAGTCCGCGCCTGCGGCGCCGCGGCGCTCGCGGCAGCCGCCGCAGCGGCGGCACGACCGACGAAGGCGCTGCGGTCCTTGTCGGCGCGCGGGCGCACCTTGATCTTGAAGCCGTCGGGCTTGATCGTCAGCGTTTCCTTCAGATGCATCTGGTAGCGATGCACATCGAGCAGCTTGAAGCGCTGCAGGATCATGCCGATCGCCAGCGCCGCTTCATGCATCGCAAAGCCGCGGCCGATGCAGGCGCGCTGGCCGTTGCCGAACGGCTTCCAGGCGTTGATCGGGCGCTTGGCCTCGGCCTCGCGGCTGAAATTCTCGGGATCGAAGGCGTCCGGGTTCGGACCCCAGACGCTGGGATCGCGGTGCAGCGCCATCACCAGCACCGTGACAAAGGTATTCTTCTTCAGTCTGTACTTGCCGCCAATCGTCTCGTCCTGCAGCGGCGCGATGCCGTAGGCCGGCGCCGGCGGCCACAGCCGCAGCGCCTCCTTCAATATCTGCGTGATGTAGGTGAGCTGCGTGACCTGCTGATAGGTCGGCTTCGCATCGATATCCGGACCGAGCACCCGGTCGACTTCCTCGTAAGCCTTCTTGAGCACTTCCGGGTGCTTGAGCAGCGCATAGATCGTGCACGACAGAAGTCCGCTGGTAGTCTCGTGGCCCGCGATCAGGAATGTGTTGATCTGGTAACGGATGTTAACGTCGTCGAGTTGCTCGCCGGTGGCACGGTCGACGCCGGTCATCATGGCGCCGAGCATGTCCTTCTTGGCATCAGTGGCTTCCGCATTGCTGCGGCGCTCGGCGATGATCTCGTCGACCATCTTGTTCATGAAGAGGACGTCCTGGGCGAGCGTCTTGCGCCGCTTCTGCAGCCACAGGCCTTCCAGCGGCAGGCCGCGGGTCATCATGATGGTCTCGAGCGATCGCACCAGCGATTCCACGAACGGGTGATAGTCGCGGCGGTAGAACGAATTGAAGCGGTAGTCGAAGCCGCACAGACCGATGGTGTCGAGCGTCAGCGCCGTCATGTCGTGGACGACGTCGATCTCCTCGTCGCCGTTGAGCCGCTCCCATTTCTTCACGAGCTGCTCGGCGATATCGACCATGCTCGGATGATAGGACGTCATCGCGCGGTTGCCGAACGGCTGCAGCAGGATGTTGTGCGCCTTGCTCCAGTTCGGCTCACTGGTGTCTGCGGTGAACAGGCCGTCGCCGCCGACGGCGCGAACACGTCGCAGCGAGCCGCGCACCGCCTTGTCGAAGCGCTTCTCATCCGAGAGCTCGTCGATGAGATCGTGGCCGCCAACGATGACGAGCGGCGCGCCCATCATGTCGAGCCAGAAGATCGGCCCCAGTTCCTTGGTCAGCCGCACCAGGTGCTGCACCGGCGCGTTAGGATCCAGCGACAGCATATTGCCGACAACGGGCTTCTTCGGCGGATGCGGTATCGGGTTCAGCTTGTTGGTCGATGGCATCTTGGTAGTGTCTCCTGCCCTGTCTCATCCCCGCGCCGTCATTCCGGGATGGTCCGAAGGACCAGACCCGGAATCTCGAGATTCTCCGATGTGCAATTGCACATCGTAGTTCGATGCTTCGCATCGCCCCGGAATGACTGCGCAAGTCGCTTCGATCCTCGCAATGAAGATGCGTTAGCTTTCTATCCGAATCTTCGTTTACGCCATTCGATCAGCTTGCCGCTGACCTCGTCCGGCTTTTCCTGCTGCGTCCAATGGCCACTGCCGCGCACGAGATATTTTTCCAGATCAGGGACGAGCTTCTCCATGCCGTCGGCGGCCGATGGCGGCAGCACCGCGTCGTTCTCGGCCATGATCATCAGCGACGGCACGCGCACCGTATGGTCTAAACCTTCCGAGCGCTGCCAATTGCGCGAAAAGTTGCGGTACCAGTTGATGCCGCCGGTAAAGCCGGTCTTCGTGAAAGTATCGACGAACACCTTCTTTTCCTCGGCCGACAGGATCGGCGTGCGCGGATCGTGCTTGGCATCGTAATTCGCGATCATCTGCGGAAACGCAAGATTGACCCGCGGCGACGCGCCGATGCCGGCAATCGGCTGTTCCTCCGGCGTACCCTCGGGGCGCGTCACCGGCTTGCGCATGAACGCATCAAAGGTCTGCTCGACGCGGCTTCCGAAAATCCTGTCAGGCTCGCGGCCGGGGTCCTGGAATTGCACGATGTACATCTTGTCGCCGAAGCGCTGGCGAAACAGCTCAATCGGATCGGCCGGGGCGCGATCCCAGTGCGGCGTGTTGACCCCCACGACACCTGCAACGCGGGAAAGGTGCCGCAGCGGCATCTGCCAGACGATGAAGCCGCCCCAGTCGTGGCCGACGAAGATCGCCTTGTCGATCTTGAGATGGTCGAGCAAGCCGACGAGATCGCCGGTCAGATGCTCCATGTCATAGGCCTCGACCGGCTCGGGCCGGTCGGTCGCGCCATAGCCGCGCTGGTCCGGTGCAATCACGCGGATGCCGGCCTCGCTCAAGGCCTTGATCTGGTGACGCCACGAGAACGCAATCTCCGGCCAGCCATGGCACAGGATGAGCGGCGGCTGGTCGGACTTCGGCCCCGCCTCATAATAGCCCATGCGAATACCGTTCACCTGGGCGAACTGCAGCGGCGGCATTTCAATCATCGTCAAACCCTATTCAGCCGCTCTGGTCATGCTCGGCGGCGGCGCGAACGCCTCCTCCAGCGCTTCAAATTCGACCGGCAGCATGTCGCACATGACCTGGACATGGGGAATGATGTTGGCGCCGGCGATGAAGCCAAAATCGAGCTGGTCGCGGTAGCTCTGCACGGTGATGTTGAGCGCGATCCCGTGGGTCGCGATCGATACCGGGAAGATGTGCAGCAATTCCGCGCCCGCTGCGTAAAGCGTCTGCCGCGGCCCCGGTACGTTGGACACGGTGATGTTGGCCGATGGCGGCAACACGTTCGACAGGTCCGAGCGGCTGTAGAGCAGCGCCATGATCTGCACCAGGATCGGCGCACCAAGCATCGAGACGTTGGAGACTTGCGGCATGAAGGCCCGCAATGGATGCGACATCTCCTTGGACTTGGTGGACTGCGCGATGATCGCCTCCAGCCGTTCCTTCGGGTCCTCGATATTGGTGGCGATCGAGCAGATCATGCCGAACACCTGGTTATTGGCCTCGGTGTTGCCCTCCTCGCGCAGCGAGATCGGCACAGCTGCCGTCATCGACTTGGCCGGCAAGGCGCCACGCTCCAACAGATAGCGTCGGACCACACCCGAAGACAGCGCCAGCACCACGTCGTTAAGCTTGCCGCCGGATGCCTTGGCGACCGCCTTGGCCCGCGACAGCGAGATCGAGGTGCCGGCAAAGCTGCGCTCCGACGAAATCGCCTTGTTCAAAATAGTCGACGGCGAAACCATGCTGGCGATGCTGTCGCGCGACTTCGGATCGGAGATCTTGCCGACCACGTCGGAGACGCTCTTGAGCATCGCCGGAATGCTGCCGGCGAATTTCACCGCGCTCTCGATCTGGAACATGGCGTTGTCGAACAGGATCGATCCGAGATCGCTCTTGCCCGAGCGCGGCAGGTCGAGGGTTTTGGGCGTCGATGAGCCGTCGAAAGGCTGGCGCCAGAGCTGCTGGTAGGAATCGATCAGGTTGGCGGCGATGTCGCGCGGCTCATTGCCACCCTTGGCCTGCGGGATCGGTTGCTCGACCACGCGCGGCACCGGGGTGACATCGTAGATCATGTTGGTCAGCGCCGCGCCCGCGCCGCCGTCGATGCAGGCGTGATGCATCTTGGAATAAAGCCCGATCTCGTTATCCTTCATGCCCTCGAAGACATAGAACTCCCAAAGCGGCCGGGCGCGGTTGAGGAGCTTGGCATGCATCCAGCCGACGATGCGCTCGAGCGTGGCGCGGTCATACGGCGCCGGCAGGCTGCCGCGGAAGATGTGACGGTCGATGTCGAACTGGTCGTCCTCGACCCAGGACGGATGATCGATGTCGAGCGGGGCCTTTTCCAGACGGGCTTTGAGGATCGGCGCGATGTGCAGCCGCGAGGCGATCATCGCCTTGAAGTCCTCGAAGAAGTTGCCGTTGTAGTTCTCCGGCAGGCGGAAGATCGCCATGCTCCCGACATGCATCGGCATCTCGGGCGTTTCCAGATACAGAAACGACGCGTCCATCGAAGACAGCTTCTTGGCGTCCGCCATATTTTCCTCCCGCAGTAGAAAACGCGGCGCCTTGGTGGCGCTTCTGGCGTCTAGAATGTCTTTGTTATTGGAGCATATCCGAAAACCTCTCACCATCCTGCATCAATTGCCGGGCGGGACCTTTCGGGATCATGCCCTTGGCTCAGGGCGTTGGCTCAGGATTGTGCATTTTCAGGTGGGCCGTAGGCAATGGCAAATGGCCCTGATCGGTCAAAATGCTTAAATTCCCCCTCGGGCTGCGCCAGCCGGTCGGCCACCGCCCATAATGCTGCGGGGTTGACGCCGAGCCCGATATGGCTGGCGAAGTACACCTCGATGTTTTCGGCGGTCTCAGAAGGACGCAGCAGGCTGGTGTGCCAGTTCACGATGCCGTCGGTACGGGAATAGATCGAGGTCGCCGGCACCGGCAGGTCACCGGCGATCGCCTTGCGGATTTCCAGATTGTCGTCGACCGCCTCCCCCGACAGCGCCTCGTAGAGCCGCGTAGCATTAGTCGCCCTGATGTCCTTGGCAAACGGACTGCCGAGCGTGATCACGGCGCGCACCATGTCCGGCATCTGCAGGGCGAGATCGCGCGCATAGACGCCGCCGAGACTCCAGCCGATCAGGCTGACCTTGCGGCCGGTCTGGTCGTGAATGCGCCGCAGAAGATCGCGCAACGCAACGCGCTTGGAAGCGACGCCACCGAGATTGCGGCCCATGTTCCACGCATGGGTGTCGTAGCCAAGTTCTTTCAGGTAACGCCGCATCGGCGCCATCGAGAGATCGCTGGCGAGAAAGCCCGGCAGCGCCAGCACCGGATGCCCGTCGCCCTTCGGCGCGCGCAACAATAACGGCGACAGCAAGAGGCTCGAATTCAATTCGAACAGGCCCCTCACCTCGGCCAGCATCAGAAAGAGGCTCGGCGGCTGAAGCCGTTGCTCGCCCGTCGCTGCGCCGCCTTCCGCGATGGCCACTATTACTTGTCCTTCTTGCCCATGCCGCCGAGGCCGGCCATGGTCACGAACATATCCTGGAACCGCTCGGCGATTTTGGGATCGAACGTGAACCAGCTCTGGATCAGCGATTCCGGCGAAACCTTTTCGATATTGGCCATCACCTGCTGCTGCATCTTGTCCATCACGGCGTTCTGCATCGGCGAGACGTCGGGCAACCCGAAGAACTGCCTGGCCTCCAGCGGTGTGCAATCGATTTCGACGTTAACTTTCATGACCGCTCCTTTTGCTGGCTTGTGACAGTATCGCCACGATGGCCTGCGTCGCGCAAGGACAAGACCTCGCCTCCACCCCCGTCAATCGTCCGGTATGGTCAACCAAAGCGTTCGACGGCAAAAGGCCGGACGTCGGCAAAGGGGGTCTCGCCGGTCATCATTTCGGCCAGCAGGCGGCCGGTTGCGGGTCCGAGCGTCAGGCCGTGGTGCTGGTGGCCGAAATCGAACCATAGCCCGTCATGGCGGGGGGCCTTGCCGATCACCGGCAACATATCGGGCAAGCAGGGGCGCGCGCCCTTCCAGGGCGCGGCGTCGACCGGCGCACCCAGCGGGAACAATTTATGCGCCCGCGGCAGCGCCCGCTCGACCTGGACCGGCGTCGGCGGCGCATCGCGGTGGGCAAACTCCGCGCCGGTGGTCAGGCGGATGCCGCGGTTCATCGGCGCCAAGAGATAGCCGAGATCGGTGTCCAGCACGGGATGGTTCAAAACCGCATTGCCGCGCGGCTCGAGGTGCAAATGGTAACCACGCTTGACCTGAAGCGGGATCGAATAGCCGAGCGGCGCAAAAATCTGATCGGACCACGGCCCCATCGCCACGACGACGTCGCGCGCGGTGATCGTGCCTTCGAGCGTCGCCACCCGCCACCGTCCGCCGGATTGTTCGAGCGTTCGTGCGTCGCCGACAAGGTATCGCCCGCCCTTGCGGCCGAACAGCGCCGAATAGGCTTTGGCCAGGCCGCCGGGATCCGGCACGAAGCCCGGCGCCGGAAAATGGATCGCGCCGCTGAAATCGCCGGTCAGATGCGGCTCGCGCGCCATAATCGCCGCCGTGTCCAGGATCTCGCCCTCGACCCCATACTGCCTGGCACGCTCCAGATCCCCCACCGCGCCCGCAAGCGTCGCCTCGGAGCGAAACAGCTTGATCCAGCCGGTCCGCCGCAACAGCTCCGGCACATTGGCTTCCGCGATCAGCGCTTCATGCTCGATCAGGCTGCGCTGGATCAGCGGCAGCTCGGCCATCGCACTGTGCAGTGCACGCTCCGGTGATGAGGCGAGGAAATACCGTGTCAGCCACGGCAGGAAAGCCGGCAAATCCCTGAAGTGGTAACGCACCTGCGGCGCACGCAGGAACGCGTAGCGCAGGATCTGGCCGAGATCACGCGGAAACATGTAAGGAAAGACCGAGGCGCATTCGATCAATCCGCCATTGCCGTGACTGGTTTCCTCGCCGGCAACCTCGTGCCGGTCGATCAGAACCACGTTCCGGCCGCGCTTCTGCAGGTGCAAGGCGGCGCTCACGCCGACCATGCCCGCACCCAGGACGAGTACGTCGGCCTTCAGTTCCGCCATCCAGGCACTCCGAAAGTTCAATGTAACGTGCTTGCGCGCGCACGGCTTATGGTGAAACTAGTCAATACTGCACCGCCGCGCAAACCGGCACGCGGTGCGGGATAATGATGCTTGCGCGGTGGCTGGACTCTGGCAACATGGCTCGGCAATATCCGCCGCCAGTCGCGGAAATGGCTGATCAAAAGCGGGGAAATCGAACAGATGTCGGTACGTCGGAGTTTGTTTGCAGCGGCCACGGCTTCAATCATCGCGCTCACAATGGCGCCGGCATCGGCCCAGACCCTGCGCTACGCCAACCAGGGCGACCTCAAATCGCTCGACCCCTACACGCTGAACGAGAGCACGACGCACGCCCATCTCGGACACGTCTTCGAAGGCCTGGTGGCCCGCGACAGGGATTTGAAAATCATACCCGCCTTGGCGGAGAGCTGGGAAACGCCGGAGCCGACCCGCTGGCGGTTCCATTTGCGCAAGGGCGTAAAATTCCAGAACGGCGATCCCTTCACCGCCGATGATGTGGTTTTCTCGGCGGATCGCGTCCGCAAAAAAGGCTCGAACCTGCAGACCCGCATTCCCACCGACGCCAAGGTCGTCAAGGTCGACGACTACACGGTGGACTTCGTCCTGACCTCGCCAAATCCCATTCTCAACTCGCAATGGGATACCTGGTACATCATGAGCAAGAAATGGGCCGAGGCGAACAATTCGGTCGACCCGACGCCCGCGGCGGCTACGACACCGAGCTTTGCCTCGCTTAACGCCAACGGCACCGGCCCCTTCAGCGTCGAGAGCCATCAGCCCGGCGTGAAGACGGTGTACAAGGCCAATCCGAACTGGTGGCGCAAGCCCGAACATAATCTCAAGGAAATCATCTTCACGCCGATCGGCTCGGACGCGACGCGCGTGGCCGCCCTGCTCTCGGGCGAAGTCGACGTCATCGAGCCGGTTCCGATCCAGGACATCACGCGGGTCGATTCCAGCGCCAACGCCCAGGTGCTGAAGGGACCGGAACTTCGCACCATCTTCCTCGGCATGGATCAGACGCGCGACGAGCTGCTCTATTCCAACGTCAAGGGCAAGAACCCGTTCAAGGACGTCAAGGTGCGTGAGGCCTTCTTCAAGGCCGTCGATATCGAACTGATCAAGACCCGCGTCATGCGCGGCCTGTCGACACCCTCGGCGCTGATGATCGCGCCGCAATTGTTCAAGCTGTCCGGTGACTTCACGCGACCGAAACTCGATCCCGACGGCGCCAAGAAGCTTCTGACCGAAGCCGGTTATCCCGATGGCTTCGAAGTCACGATGGACTGCCCGAACGACCGCTACGTCAACGACGCCGGGATCTGTCAAGCGGTGGTCGGCATGCTGGCCCGCATCGGCGTCAAGGTGACGCTGCTGGCCCAGCCCAAGGCGCAGTATTTCGCCAAGGTGCTGAAGCCCGGCGGCTACCAGACCTCGTTCTACCTGCTCGGCTGGACACCCGGCACGCTCGACTCCCACAACGTCCTGTTCGACATCATGGGCTGCCGTGACGATCCGAAATCCAGCCGCGGCGAGGCCAATCTCGGCGGCTACTGCAACAAGAAGCTCGACGAACTCACCGACAAGGTGCTTCAGGAATCCGACATGACCAAACGCGATCTCCTGATCAAGCAAGCGTACGAAATCGGCGCCAAGGACTTTGGATATATCCCGCTGCACCAGCAGGCGCTGGCGTGGGGCGTATCGAAGAAAGTGAAGCTGAGCCAGCGCGCCGACAACCAGGTCCTGCTCTACTGGGCGACCAAACAGGACTAGCCAGGCGTCAACAACAGGTCCCGGCGGCTTGGCGGCTTCCGGGACTTTTCTTTTCGAGGCGACCGCGACGTCCGCCGCCGCATCTAGAGCATGATCCGGAAAAGTGGGTACCGGTTTTCCGAAAAGATCATGCTCAAACAATAAGATGATCGACGAGCATGCTTCAACTCAGTTGAAGCATGCTCTAGAGAGCAGTGAAAGGAATCCATGCTCGCTTTCACTCTTCGCCGCGCTATCCAGGCCATCGGCGTCATGATCGCGGTCGGCGTCATCGCGTTCTCGATGTTCCGCTTTGCCGGCGACCCGGTCAACCAGATCGTCTCATTGGATACGCCGGCGGCCGAGCGCGAGGCGGTGCGCAAGTCGCTCGGCCTCGACGATCCCGTGCCGGTGCAGTTCGCCCGCTACTTCGCCAATGCCGCGCAATTCAAGTTCGGCGTCTCCTACCAATTCCGCCAGCCGGTTTCGAACCTGTTGATGGAGCGGATGCCGGCGACGCTGGAACTGGCCGCCTGCGCCACCGTTTTCGCCATGGTGTTCGGCATCCTGATGGGGGTCTATTCGGCGCTGCGGCGTGACACCATTCTCACAAAATTCTTCCAGGCGGTGTCGCTGATCGGAATCTCGCTGCCGACCTTCCTGATCGGCATTCTCCTGATCTATCTGTTCTCGGTGACGCTGGGCTGGCTGCCCTCGTTCGGACGCGGCGACGTGGTGCGGATCGGCTGGTGGACGACAGGCCTGCTGACCTTTTCCGGCCTCAAGGCGCTGATCATGCCATCGGTCACGCTGGGGCTGTTCCAGATGACCCTGATCATGCGGCTGGTGCGCGCCGAAATGCTCGAGGTGCTCCGCACCGATTACATCCGCTTCGCCCGCGCCCGCGGCCTGACGACACGCGCCATCCATTTCGGCCACGCGCTGAAGAACACGCTGGTTCCCGTCATCACCGTGGCAGGGCTGCAGTTTGGCTCGGTAATTGCATTTGCCATCATCACCGAAACCGTCTTCCAGTGGCCGGGTATGGGATTGTTGTTCGTGCAGGCCGTGCAAAACGTCGATATCCCAATTATGGCCGCTTATCTGCTGATGGTGTCGCTGATCTTCGTCACTATCAATCTGGTGGTCGACATCCTCTACACGATCGTCGATCCGCGCCTGCGCTCGACCATCAGCCGTCCGGCCTAAAGCGAGACATCCAATGTCCGATGCCGTGGTGCCCCACCGAGTAGAGCCGAGCGCGGAGCGGACGCGCGCCGGCACGGGCTGGATCAAGCGCGCGCTCGACAGCGATATTTTCTATTCGTTCCGCCGCTCGCGAATGACCATGGTGGCGGCTGCCGTCACCGTCCTGTTCTTTCTGCTGGCGCTCTTCGCATCGCAGCTCGCGGTGCAGAACCCCTTCGATCCGGCGCAGCTTCAATTGATGAATTCGCGGATCTCGCCGCTGTGGACCGCCGACGGCCAGAGCCCGTTCCTGCTCGGCACTGACGAGCAGGGCCGCGACGTATTTTCAGCTATTCTCTACGGCTTGCGGATCTCGCTCGTGGTCGGCGTGCTCGGCGTCATCTTTGCCGGGACGCTCGGCATCACGCTTGGCCTGATCGCGGGCTATGTCGGCGGCGCGGTCGACGGCTTGATCATGCGCATCGCCGACGTGCAGCTCACCTTCCCCGCGATCCTGATCGCGCTACTCGTCAACGGCGTCGCCAAGTCCGTATTCGGCAACCGGCTGGACGCCATGAGTACGCTGGCGGTGCTGGTGGTCGCGATCGGCTTAAGTTTCTGGGTGCAGTATGCCCGCACCGTGCGCGGCTCGGTCATGGTCGAGAAGAGCAAGGATTACGTCGCGGCAGCCCAACTGATCGGCCTGCCCGCGCCCAAGATCATGCTGCGGCATGTGCTGCCCAACACGATGGGCCCCATCCTTGTCATCGCCACCATCAACCTCGCGCTCGCCGTCATCACCGAGGCGACGCTGTCGTTCCTGGGCGCCGGCATGCCCGACACCATGCCCTCGCTCGGCACCCTGATCCGGATCGGCAACAACTATCTGTTCGCCGGCGAATGGTGGATCGTCGCCTTCCCCGGCATAGCGCTGGCGGGACTGATCCTCTCCATCAACCTGCTCGGCGACTGGCTGCGCGACGCGCTCAATCCAAAGCTCCGATGACCGTTCCTGTCCTTTCCGTGCGTAACCTCGAGGTGGAATTCCTCACCCGCCGCAGCGCGCTGCGCGCGATCAACGGGGTGTCGTTCGACATCGCCAAGGGTGAAGTGCTCGGCGTGGTCGGCGAGTCCGGCGCCGGCAAATCGGTCACGGGGCTTGCCGTCATCGGGCTGATCGATCCGCCCGGCCGCATCGCAGGCGGCGAGATCTACCTGTCGGGAACGCGAATCGACCATCTGCCACCGGAAGAAATCCGCCGCATCCGCGGAAAACGGATCGGCATGATCTTTCAGGATCCGCTGACCAGCCTCAATCCGCTCTACCGGATCGGCGACCAGATCGTCGAGACGATCCGGACCCACCTGAATCTGTCGGAGACCGCGGCGCGCAAGCGCGCCATCGACCTGTTGGCCGAAGTCGGTATCCCCGCGCCGGAAAAACGCATCGACGCCTATCCGCACGAATTCTCCGGCGGCATGCGCCAGCGTGTCGTGATCGCGCTGGCGATCTGCGCCGAACCCGAATTGATCATCGCCGACGAGCCGACTACCGCGCTCGACGTTTCCGTGCAGGCGCAGATCATTTCGCTGATCAAACGCCTCGGGCGCGATCACGGCACGGCGGTGATGCTGGTTACCCACGACATGGGCGTGATCGCCGAGACCTCCGACCGCGTCGCGGTGATGTATTCCGGACGTATCGCCGAGATCGGCCCGGTGCAGGACGTGGTGCAGAACCCGCTGCATCCCTACGCGAAGGGATTGATGGGCGCGATCCCCACGCTGGCCGGCGAGGACAAGCGACTGGTGCAAATTCCCGGCTCGATGCCGCGGCTGTCGGCGATCCCGCCGGGCTGCTCGTTCAATCCGCGCTGCGCCTTTGCGTTCGACCGTTGCCGCGTCGAACGGCCGGAACCGCTCAAGCACGGCTCGCATGCGGTGGCCTGCCATCTCTTCGATACCGCGCCAGGCGAAACCGCGAAGGAGACCGCGGCATGACGGCCTCCTTTGTCGATGTGAGAAATCTGCGCCGCGTGTTCGACGTCTCGAAACCGTGGCTCAACCGTGTCCTCGAGGGCGGCCATCTGGAATTTTTGAAGGCCGTCGACGGCGTGACCTTCGATATCAAAAAGGGCGAAACTTTTGCGCTCGTCGGCGAGTCCGGCTCGGGCAAGACCACTGTGGCGCGGATGGTGGTGGGATTGCTGCCGCCGAGTTCGGGCGAGGTCGTGATCGACGGCGTGTCGATGACGAATGCGAGGCAGGCACAGGCGCGGCAGCGGCTCCGCCGCCGCATCCAGATGATTTTTCAGGACCCCTATGCGAGCCTCAATCCGCGTTTTCGTGTCGATGCTATCGTCTCCGAACCGATCCGCGCCTTCGACCTGATCCAGGGCGAGCGCGATATCCGAACGCGCGTCGGTGAATTGTTGAGCGTCGTCGGCCTGCATCCCGACGACGGGTTAAAATATCCGCACGAATTCTCCGGCGGCCAGCGCCAGCGCATCGCGATCGCGCGCGCACTGGCGTCGGAGGCAGAATTCATCGTCTGCGACGAGCCGACCTCGGCGCTGGATGTTTCCGTTCAGGCGCAGATCCTCAACCTGATGCGCGACCTGCAGGACAAGTTCGGCCTGACCTATCTCTTCATCAGCCACAACCTCGCCGTGGTCCGCCATATGGCGACCCGGATCGGCGTGATGTATCTCGGCCGTATCGTCGAGATTGCGGAAGGGCGCGAGCTGTTCGCCAATCCCAAAATGCCTTACACCAAGATGCTGCTGGGGGCGGTTCCGGATCTCGCGATGTCCGGCCGCCAGCGGATCCCGGTCAAGGGCGAAATCCCCAATCCGATCGATCCGCCGCCCGGCTGCGCCTTCAACCCGCGCTGCCCGCTGGCGTTCGATCTCTGCCGGAAGGAAGCGCCGGCCCTGATCGACGGCGTCGCCTGCCATGCCGTCAACCATCCGGTTGAGACCACGGCCTTGGTATGATCACCGGGATGGGTGCAATGCGTGGCATCCCAGCGGTTGGCATCCAGCCTTGCCTGTGGTCAAGTGCGCCCGCATCAAGATACCAGCACCGCATCGGACTCCCATGAGCAACATCAATCCCGATCCGTTCACCACAAGGCCGGAAATCGAAGGCACCTTTGGCGTGGTCACCTCGACGCACTGGATCGCCACCGCCGTCGGCATGGGTATCCTGGAAAAAGGCGGCAACGCCTTCGACGCCGGTGTCGCCACCGCCTTCACGCTGCAGGTGGTGGAGCCGCATCTGAACGGTCCGGGCGGCGACGTGCCCATCATTGTGCATGACACCAAGCGCGGCCGTACCGAGGTGATCTGCGGCCAAGGCCCCGCACCTGCCAAGGCCACCATCGCGCATTACAAGAGCGAAGGCCTGGAAATGGTGCCCGGCACCGGGCTTCTCGCCGCCTGCGTGCCCGGCACGTTCGAATCCTGGATGCTGCTGCTTCGCGACTACGGCACGATGCGGCTGCGCGACGTGCTGGAGCCTGCGATCGCCTATGCGCGCGACGGCTATCCGCTGGTCGAGCGCGCATCCGCGACTATCCAGATCGTCGAGAAATTGTTTCGCAATCACTGGACGACGTCGGCCGCGGTCTATCTGCCGAATAATGAAGTGCCGCGGCCCGGCACGCTATTCACCAACAAAAAACTCTCGGAAACCTACGCCCGCATTCTGAAAGAGGCCGAAAGCGCCGGCTCCGATCGCGTCGCGCAGATCGAACGCGCGCGCAAATCCTGGTCGCACGGCTTCGTGGCGGAAGCGATCGACAAGTTCTGCCGCACCCAGGAAGTGATGGATGTCAGCGGCTCGCCACATCGCGGCGTGCTTTCGGCCGACGACATGGCGCGCTGGCAGCCGACGGTCGAGGCGCCGCTGACCTACGACTACGGCCGCTACACCGTCTGCAAGCCCGGCGTCTGGAGCCAGGGCCCTGTGATGCTGCAGCAGCTGGCGCTGCTGAAGGGCTTTGAGCTCGACGGGCTCGATCCCGCCGGCCCCGAATTCATCCATCTGCAGATCGAATGCGCGAAACTCGCGTTCGCCGACCGCGAGAAGTTTTATGGCGACCCGAAATTCACCGAAATTCCGATCGCGACCTTGCTGTCGGACGCCTACAACGACGAACGCCGCAAGCTGATCTCAAGGGACAAGGCCTCGCTCGATTTCATCCCGGGCTCGGTCGAAGGTTTCGGCTCGGTCGTAAAGCTGCGCCGAGCCGAAGGCCATCGCGAGGCGGTCGGCGCCATGGGCGCGGGCGAGCCGACCGTCGGCCGCTTCGGCGAGGTGCGCGGCGATACCGTGCATTTCGACATCATCGATCAGGCCGGCAACATGGTTTCGGCGACCCCGTCCGGCGGCTGGCTGCAATCCTCGCCGGTCATTCCGGAACTTGGCTTCTGCCTCGGCAGCCGCGCTCAGATGTTCTGGCTGGAGGAAGATCACCCGGCCGCACTCGCGCCCGGCAAGCGCCCACGGACCACGCTCTCGCCGACCATGTGCTATCGCGACGGCGAGCCGTACATGGCCTGGGGATCGCCGGGCGGCGACCAGCAGGATCAATGGACCACGCAGTTCTTCCTGCGGCATGTGCACGCCAAACTGAATCTGCAGGAAGCGATCGACGCGCCGGCTTGGCACTCCGAACATTTCCCGATCTCGTTCTGGCCACGCACCGCGCGCCCCGGCGTGCTGGTGGTCGAGAACCGCGTGCCGAAGGCGACCGTCGATACCCTGAAGGGCCGCGGCCACGTCGTCGAGATTGGCCCCGACTGGTCGGAAGGCCGCCTGACTGCAGCCTCAAAAGTTGGCCGCCGCCGCCGCGCCGCCGCCAATCCCAGGGGCATGCAGGGCTACGCGGCCGGACGATAGTTAGAGAAGAGACAAGATGACCTGGTCGATCATCGCCCGCGATTCGCTCACCGGCCAAATCGGTATTGCCGTTGCGACCAGATTTTTCGCGGTGGGCGCGCGTGTGCCGCATATCGCTCCCGGCATCGGCGGCGTCGCCACGCAGGCGCTGGTCAATCCCTATTACGGCATCGACGGCGTAAAGCTGCTGCGCGAAGGGCGCGAGCCCCGCGAGGTGGTGGACACGCTGATTGCCGCCGACGACGGCCGCGAGGCCCGGCAGCTTCATGTCGTGGATATCATGGGCCGGATCGCCGCGCATACGGGCAGCGAATGCGTCGACTGGTGCGGTCATATTCAGGGTGACGGCTTTTCGCTTGCCGGCAACATGCTGGCTGGCGCCGCCGTGCTCGACGATACCGCGCAGGCCTTTATCGCCAATGCCAGCCTGCCCTTTGCGCAGCGGCTGATCGTGGCCATGAAGGCCGGCGAAGCCGCCGGGGGCGACAAGCGCGGCAAGCAATCGGCCGCGCTGGTGATCCAGGGCGAGGAGGAATGGTCCGATCTCGACCTGCGCGTCGACGACCATACCGATCCGCTTGCCGAACTCGAGCGGTTGGAACAGGTCAGCCGCGAGCGCTGGGTGCATTTTCGTCAATTCATGCCGACGCGGAGAAATCCTGCCGGGATCACCGACCGCGCCGTGATAGACGCCACCATCGAAGCGGCGTTGGAGGGCAAGGCATGACGGCAGCTCCGCTGATCGAAATCGAGGGCCTGCGCGTGGTGTTCCACGGCGACGACGGCCGCACCACGCACGCGGTCGACAGCGTCGATCTCAGCGTGGCCAACGGCGCCACGCTGGGTCTGGTCGGTGAATCCGGCTGCGGCAAGAGCGTAACCTCGCTCGCCATCATGGGGCTGCTGTCGAAACATTCCGCCGAGGTCTCCGGCTCGATCCGCTTCGACGGCTTCGATCTGCTGGAAGTGCCCGACCAAACCCTGCGCGACCTGCGCGGCAACCGGCTGGCGATGATCTTCCAGGAGCCGATGACCTCGCTCAATCCGAGCTTCACCATCGGAGACCAGATCATCGAGACGATCCTGCGCCATCGCGGTGGTTCGCGGGGACGGGCGCGCGAGCGCGCCATCGAGCTGCTGCGCCGCGTCCACATCCCCTCGCCCGACAAGCGGATCGACGAGTATCCGCACAAGCTCTCCGGCGGCATGCGCCAGCGCGTGATGATCGCGATGGCGCTGGCCTGCGATCCCCGCCTTTTGATCGCCGACGAGCCGACCACCGCGCTTGACGTCACCTTGCAAGCGCAAATCCTCGACCTGA
Organism: Bradyrhizobium algeriense; assembly: GCF_003062295.1. Classification (GTDB taxonomy): domain Bacteria; phylum Pseudomonadota; class Alphaproteobacteria; order Rhizobiales; family Xanthobacteraceae; genus Bradyrhizobium; species Bradyrhizobium algeriense. The sequence goes on from NZ_PYCN01000027.1 coordinate 33,587, forward strand.
TGCGCGAATTGAAGGCCGCCAGCGGCGCTGCAATCATCCTGATCACCCACGATCTCGGCGTGGTCGCCGAGGTCTGCGACGAGGTCGCAGTGATGTATGCCGGCGAGATCGTCGAGCGCGCACCGGTCGATGAGCTTTTCGCCAATCCGCAGCACCCCTACACTGTCGGCCTGCTCGGCTCGATCCCGCGGCTCGACCGCCGAGCCGCACATCTGGCGACCATCGAAGGCATGGTGCCCAACATGGCGAACCCGCCGCCCGGGTGCCGTTTTTCTGCGCGCTGTCCGTTCGTCATTGAAGCCTGCATCGCAGCGCCGCCACCATTGGCCATCGTGGGCATAGGCCACGCCTCACGCTGCATCCGTGCACCGCTGGAGCAATTGGTGTCATGACCGCCCTGCTCGAAGTAGAAGGCCTGGTGAAGCATTTCGTTGCCGCGCGTTCGGTGTTTGGCCGGCCCACCGCCCATGTCAGAGCAGTCGACGGCGTCAGCTTCACCGTCGAGGCCGGCAAGACGCTGGCGCTGGTCGGCGAATCCGGCTGCGGGAAGTCTACGGTGAGCCGGCTGGTGTTGCGGCTGATCGAACCCGACGCCGGTCGGGTCCGTTTCGAGGGCAGCGATCTCCTGGCACTGGACGCCGATGAACTGCGCAACTTCCGCCGCGACGCGCAGATCATTTTCCAGGACCCCTACGCCTCGCTCAATCCGCGCATGACGGTCAGCCAGATCCTGACCGAGCCGCTGGTGCTGCACGATCTGGTGCCGGCCCCGCGCCGCCGCGAACGGGTTGGAGAATTGCTGCGCCTGGTCGGGCTGGAGCCGCGTTTTGCGCGGCGTTATCCGCACGAGTTTTCCGGCGGCCAGCGCCAGCGCATTGCGATTGCACGCGCGCTGGCGGTGGAGCCGAAACTGATCATCTGCGACGAGCCGGTATCCGCGCTCGACGTCTCGATCCGCTCGCAGATCCTCAATCTCTTGCGCGACCTGCAGGACCGGCTCGGCCTCGCCTACATCTTCGTCAGCCATGACCTTGCCGTGGTGAAGCACATCGCCGACCGGGTCGCGGTGATGAATCTCGGCGTGATCGTCGAGACCGCGGATGCGCAGGCGCTGTTCGCAGCTCCCCGGCACCCCTACAGCCGGGCCCTTCTGTCGGCGATTCCGGTGCCCAAACCGCGGGCAAAGCGCAGCCGAATTGTGCTGCAAGGAGAGATGCCGAGTGCCCTCGACCCACCGGCCGGCTGCCGCTTTCACACGCGCTGTCCTTACACGATCGACCGGTGCCGAATTGAAGTGCCGCAACTGCTCGCGGATGATGCAGGACACGCCACAGCCTGCCACCGCACGGCGGAATTGCCGCCACCGGAGACGGTCATGGCGATGGACAGCGGCTTTTCTCCCGCCCTGGAAAAATTGGTGGCCGCCTTCAGCAAAGGCACGGAAGCTGCAAGGCCCGGCGGGGTTGATATGGTCGGGACCACAACAACAGTGAGTTAATGGAAATGGCGTCGTCGGTGATTAAATTCTCGCGTTTGGCATTTGCCGCAGCCGCGTTGCTGGTGTCGTCGGAGGCGGTCGTGCATGCCCAGAGCACGCTGCGCATCGGCATTGCCCAGGATCCGGACGTCCTGGACCCGTCAATCAGCCGCACCTATGTCGGCCGCATCGTGTTCGCGGCATTTTGCGACAAGCTGTTCGATATCGATGAAAAGCTCAATATCGTGCCGCAACTGGCGCTGTCACACGAGACTTCCGCCGACGGCAAGGAAATGACGATCAAGCTGCGGCCCGGCGTCAAATTCCATGATGGTGAGCCCTTCAATGCCGAAGCCGCCAAGTTTTCGATCGAACGTCACCTGACGCTGCCGACCTCATTCCGGAAACCGGAACTGGCGACCGTCGACCATGTCGATGTCGTCGATCCCCTGACGATCAAGCTCGTGCTGAAATCGCCGTTTGCACCGCTGATCGCACAGCTCACCGACCGTGCCGGGATGATGATGTCGCCGAAGGCCGCCAAGGAGCAAGGCGACAAGTTTGGACAGCATCCGGTCTGCGCCGGACCCTATAAATTCGTCGAGCGCGTGCAGCAGGATCGCATGGTGTTCGAAAAGTTTGCCGACTACTGGAACAAGGACAACATCTTCATCGATCGCGTGGTGTTTCTGCCGATCGTCGATTCGACGGTGCGGCTCGCCAACCTGAAATCAGGCGGCCTTGACTTGATCGAACGCGTCCTGGCGACCGACATCAAGGCCGTTCGCGCCGACAGCAAGCTGAAATTGTCTACAGCGCCGGCGATCGGCTACATGGGTCTCACCATCAATGTGGCCAACGACAAGAACAAGGGCGCGCTCAGTCAGTCCGTCAAGGTGCGACAGGCGCTCGATCTCTCGATCGACCGCGAGGCACTCAATCAGGTCGTGTTCAACGGCGAGTTCTTCCCCGGCAATCAATGGGTCAGCCCCGATCATCCTTATTATCAAAAGGCATTTCCGGTCAAACCTCGCGACGTCACCAAGGCGAAGGCCTTGTTGAAGGAAGCTGGTGTAAGCCTCCCGGTCACTGTCGATCTCATGGTACCACTGGGCGCAGAGAACGAGGCCGTTGCGCAGGTCCTGCAATCGATGGCATCGGAAGTGGGCATCGACCTGAAGATCCGGACCATCGAGTTCGCGACCTCGTTCAAGCAAGCCCAGGCCGGAGAATTTCAAGCCTTCCTCATCCCGTGGAGCGGACGAATCGACCCGGACGGCAACGCCTATGTATTTTTGCATAGTAAGGCGCCGCAGAACGACGGCGGCTATTCCAACCCGGAAGCCGATAAAGCGCTCGAAGACGCCCGTCTCGTGACCGACCAGGCACAGCGCATGGCGATTTACGAGAAACTGACCAAGGTCGTTCTGAACGACGAGCCGTTGCTCTATCTTTATCATCCCAAGCTCCTGATCGCGCATACCACCAAGCTCGAGGGCTACAGGCAGATGCCGGACGGGCTCGTGCGAGTGGTTGGACTGAAACTGAAGTGAGGGCCGCGCTCTCCCTCTCGTGTCCCGGATGCATTGCCGCGCATAAGCGATGCAATGCCAGGCCGGGACCCACCGTGGGACATGGGTCCCGGTTCTGCGGCGCAACGATGCACCGCTGCGCTGCGCCCGGGACACGGATGAAACCATGCTGAACTTCCTCGGCCAGCGCATCCTGCAGCTGATCCCGACATTGTTCTTCGTGTCGGTCCTGATCTTCTCGCTTCAGCATCTGCTGCCCGGGGATCCCGCCCTGGTGATGGCCGGCGAGGAGCGCGATCCCGCCGTCATCCAGCAAATTCGCGAGCAATACAGACTCGATCAACCGATCCCGATCCAATATGCCTATTGGGTCAAAGGCGTATTGTCGGGCGATCTCGGTGAGTCCCTGCGCATCAAGGTGCCCGTGCTGCAGTTGATCGCGCAGAAACTGCCTGTGACGATGCAAGTCGCGTCGATGGCGATCGTGATCGCCTTCCTGATCGGCATTCCCGCAGGCATCGTCTCCGCGGTAAAGAAAGGCACGGGGTGGGACTATGGCGCCAACCTGTTCGCGCTGTGGGGCATCTCGACGCCGAACTTCTGGCTCGGCATCATGCTGATCTTCCTGTTCTCGGTTGAACTCGGCTGGCTGCCGGCGTCGGGCTACGTGCCGCTGACCGAGAACTGGCGCGCCAGCCTCGCCTCCACCATCATGCCGGCCTTCGTGCTGGGCAATGCGATTGCCGCGATCCTGATGCGACATACCCGCAGTGCCATGCTGCAGGTGCTCGAAAGCGACTACGTCCGCACCGCCCGCGCCAAGGGGCTTTCCGAGCGCTCCGTCATTCTCAAGCACGCCATGCGCAACGCGCTGACGCCGGTCATTACGCTGGGCGCGCTCGAACTGGGCACGCTGCTGTCCGGCGCGGTGCTGACCGAGCAGATTTTTTCGATTCCAGGCTTCGGCAAGCTGATCGTCGATGCCGTCTTCAATCGCGACTACGCGGTCGTGCAGGGCGTCGTGCTGACGACGGCAACAATTTACATCACGCTCAATCTTATCGCCGATATCGCCTACATCCTCGTCAATCCACGGTTGAGGGCTTAGGCCATGACCGACGCGACAATCGGCGCGATCAAGCTGACCGCTTCCGACGAACAGGAGAGCCCGGCGCGACGCGCGCTGCGCCGGCTGTTCAAGCGCAAGGGCGCGGTGGTAGGTCTCGCCGTGATTGCGACCTTCGCCCTGCTCGCTTTGCTGGCGCCGCTGGTCGTGCCTTATGATCCGATCGCAACCAGTTGGTCGCTGGTTCGCAAGCCGCCGTCTGCCCTGCACTGGTTCGGCACTGATGAACTCGGGCGCGACATTCTCGCCCGCGTGGTCTATGGCGCGCGGGCTTCGCTGCTCGCGGGCGCGATCTCGGTCGGGATCGCGCTTTCGATCGGCGTGCCGCTCGGCCTGTTGTCGGGCTATCGCGGCGGCTTCATCGACGCCCTGATCAGCCGCATCACGGACGCGATGTTGGCCTGCCCGTTCCTGATCCTCGCGATTGCACTGGCCGCGTTTCTGGGGCCGAGCCTCGGCAATGCCATGATCGCGATCGGCATCTCGGCGACGCCGATCTTCGTGCGGCTCACGCGCGGCCAGGTGATGAGCGTCAAGGTCGAGGACTATGTCGAGGCCGCGCGCGCCATGGGTAATCCGCGGTGGCGCATCGCGCTGTTTCATATCCTTCCCAACATCATGCCGGCGCTATTGGTGCAGGCGACACTGTCGATCGCTGCGGCCATCATTGCGGAGGCCGCGCTGTCCTTCCTCGGCCTCGGCCAGCAGCCCCCGGCCCCGTCCTGGGGCAGCATGCTGAACGCCGCGCAGCGCTTTCTCACCAACGCGCCCTGGATGGCGGTCTGGCCGGGACTGGCGATCTTCCTCGTGGTGCTCTCGTTCAACCTGGTCGGCGACGGCCTGCGCGACGCGCTGGATCCAAGGGAAAGGTAGGCGCCGGCAGAGCCGTCATTGCGAGTGCAGCGAAGCAATCCATGGCACCGCAAGGAAGGTGGATTGCTTCGTCGCTTCGCTCCTCGCAATGACAAGCAATTCACCTAACCGCCGCTAAACCACCACTTCCCGCATCACTCTCCGACAATCCATCTCATACTCAAGATCGATCACCGGCGGCCGGGCAAAATGCCAGGTCAGCCCCGAACGCGCGGCGCCACGGCGAACGAGCGCATCGGCAAAGACATGGTGGAAATCGTGGATGGTGTAGGTCTGCGTCGCCGTCGCATCCTTCCAGCCGAACCCGAATTCGCCCATGCGCCGCTCCATCACGCTGGCGACATAACGGACCTTCTCCGCAATGCCCTCGGGGCTGATGTCACGGTAGCGCACCGTGCGCTCCGCATAGCTCGCGTTGCCTTCCTGCGACTCGCCACTGCCTGCGATGACGAAGCTCGGCGTCGCGCTTTGGTTCGGCCGCGTGAATGAAAAAGCATAAAACGACGGCTCGGCCGGCGGATCGATCTCCGGACAGACATTGCTGCGCGCTACCGGATTGGTTTTGCCGTCATAGACGCCCCACTCCGCCAGCGTCTTGACGTAGTGCAGGTTGAAATTGCGGAATCCTTCGTCGGTGAAGGCGGCCGGTGAACGCAGCTCGCACGCACAGAACGACGTCAGCGGCCTTCCCGCCGCCTGAATGTATTTTGCGATCTGCGCAAAGCCCTCGGCCAGCGGCACCCATTTGTCGAACCGTACCCGTTCGATTTCATAGCCGGGATTGGCCGCTACCCCGCCGGAATACTGAAACACGGCCGGAATGAAGCGGTAGTTGCCGGCTGCAAAGTCGCTCGTCATGTTGGCTCCCCTGTTTCTTTCTTCCTAGCATGCATGATCCCGCGGCGTCGCCGGTCGCATGACTGCCGGTACAAAAAAGCGGCGGCAGCGATTTCCGCTGCCGCCGCTCGCGATTATTCGCGGGCTTGAGAGCTCAGGTCGGCTTGAGCGCCGTCTTCCCGAGATCGAAATCGGCAATCTCCTTGGTCCGCTCCGAGTCGGCTCTGGCCTGGTGGTCGGTAGCGAGCCAGACATAAACCGCCGGAAGCACGAACAGCGTGAACAGCGTACCGATCGACATGCCGGAGACCACGACGAGACCGATCGAGAAGCGGCTCGCCGCACCTGCCCCGGTCGCGGTCAATAGCGGAATCAAACCGGTGACCATCGCCGCCGTCGTCATCAGGATCGGACGCAGCCGGATGCGGGCCGCCATCTCGATCGCCGAACGCTTGTCGAGGCCTTCCTTGAGTTGCAATTCGTTAGCGAACTCGACCATCAGGATGCCGTGCTTGGTGATGAGGCCGACCAGCGTCAACAACCCGACCTGGGTATAGATGTTGATGGTGGCCATGCCGAAGAACAGCGGGATCAGCGCACCGACGATCGCCATGGGAACGCTGATCATGATCACCAGCGGATCCCACAAGCTCTCGAACTGGGCCGCCAGCACCAGGAAGATGATGATCAGCGCGAAGCCGAAGGTGATCGCTAGCTGATTGCCTTCCTGCACATATTGGCGGGAATCGGCCAGATAATCGTGGCCGAAACCGGCGGGCAACTTTTTCGCCTCGCCCTCCAGGAAGTCTACCGCCTGCCCGACGGTCACGCCCGGCATCGGCACCGCCTGGAAGGTCGCGGAATTGAGCTGGTTGTAATGCGTCAGCGAGTTCGGATCGGTGGCGGTCTCGATCGACACGATGGTCGACAGCGGAACCAACTGCCCGGTGCTGGTCGGGACATAGTAACCGCCGAGCGATTCCGGCGACAGCCGCATGCCGCGCGGCACCTGCGGAATCACCTGATAGGACCGTCCTTCGAGATTGAAGCGGTTGACGTAATTGCCGCCCAGCAGCGTCTGCAGCGTGGCACCGACCTGCGCCATGTTGATGCCGAGATCGCTGGCCTTGGAACGGTCGACGGAGACGCGCACCACCGGCTGATTGAAATCGAGGTCAGAGTCGGACACGATGAACAAGCCGCTCTTGCGTGCAGCGTCCTTCAGCTTGGCCATCTGCTCGTAGACGGTCTGGAAGCCGGAGGTCGAGTTGATCACCATCTGCACCGGCAAACCGCCCGGCCCGCCCGGAAGCGGCGGCAGGTTGAACGCAAACGCCTGGACGCCTTCAATCTTGGCGATCTCCGCCTGCACCAGCGGCTTCAGCTTGATCGAGGAACGCTCGCGCTCGTCCCACGGCTTCAACAGCATGCCGGCAATGCCGCCCTGCGGCCCGTTGATGCCGTTCAGGACGAAGCGCAGGTCGGTTTCGGGGAATTTGGCGAACGCCTTGTCGAGCTTCTCGCCGTAGAAGTCGACATAATCGATGTTGGCGTATTTCGGCGCCTTGGTCACCGAGAACACGATGCCCTGATCCTCTTCGGGAGCGAGCTCCTTGGCCGTGTTCATATAGAGGAATCCCACCAGGCCGAGGATCGTCAGCGCGAACACGCCGGTGATCGGACGATAGTCGAGCGAGCGGTCGAGCTGACGGCCGTACCAGCGCGTCATCGCGCCGAACACGCGGTTCACGAGCCTGGCGAACCGCCCCTCGTCGGCACTCTTCAATAAGACCGAGCACATCATCGGCGACAGCGTCAGCGCGATCACGCCCGATACGATCACCGAGCCCGCCAGCGTGAAGGCGAATTCGCGGAACAGCGAACCAGTCAGGCCGCCGAGGAAGCCGATCGGCGCGTACACGGCAGCGAGTGTAATCGTCATCGAGATCACGGGGCCGACGATTTCGCGCGCGCCCTGCAGTGACGCCTGCACCGGCGTTTTTCCTTCCTCCAGATGGCGATGGATGTTCTCCACCACCACGATGGCGTCGTCGACCACGAGTCCGATCGCCAGCACCATCGCCAGCAACGTCAGCAGGTTGAAAGTGAAACCCATCATCAGCATCAGGCTGCAGACGCCGATCAGCGACAGCGGAATCGTGACCACGGGGATGATGACGGAGCGGAACGAGGCCAGGAACAGGAAGATCACGACTACGACGATCAACACGGCCTCGATCAGCGTGTTCTTCACCTCGTCGATCGATGACTGAATGAACTTGGTGGAATCGTAAGCCACCTTCATCTTCATCGATGGCGGCAGGTTGCGTTCGAGCTCCGGAAACAGCGCGCGCACGCCCTTGACCAGCGTCAGCGGGTTGCCTTGCGGCGTCGCCTGCACGCCGATGAAGATCGCGCGCTCGCCGCTGAACGCGACGCTCGCATCCGAGCTTTGGGCGGCAAGTTCGACGGTTGCAATATCCTCGATCCGCACGAAGCCGCCGTCCTTGGACTTGACGATCATCTTCTTGAACTGCTCGAGGTTCCGCAGGTCGGTGTTGGTCTGAATGTTCGAGACAATGAAATAGCCCTTGGACTGACCTGCCGCGGCCTGGAAGTTGTTGGCGGCGATCGCCGCCGAGACGTCGCTTGGCGATACGCCGCGGCCTGCCATCCGCACTGGATCGAGCCACAGCCGCATCGCAAACGTTTGCCCGCCGAGAATGTCTGCCGACGCCACGCCGTCGACCGTCGACAATACGGGCTGGACGACGCGCGTGAGGTAGTCCGAGATCGCAGACCCCGAGAGCTCGTCGCTGGAGAATCCGAGATACATCACGGCCGTGGTCTGGCCGGTCGTCTTGGTCACGATCGGGTCGTTCGATTCCTTCGGGATCAGGTATCTGACCGAGTTCACCTTGGCGAGAACTTCGGTGAGCGCCTGGTTCGGATCGAAGTTCAGCTTGACGTAGACCTGGATCGTGCTGGTGCCCTGCACGGACGAGGAGGTGATGTAGTCGACGCCCTCGGCGGAGGCGACCGCCTGCTCGATCGGCGTGGTGATGAAACCCTGAATCAGGTTGGCCGACGCGCCGGGATAGACGGTGGTGACATTGACCACCGTGTTCGACAGTTTCGGATATTGCCGGATCGGCAATACGCTGGCGGCCCGCAGACCAATCAGCAGGATCAGCAGGCTGACGACGACCGACAGGACCGGACGCTTGATGAAAATATCGGTTAAGGCCATCGCAAAATTATCCCGCTGAGTTCAGCATTTTTCCGGGCACGGCCTCATCTCAAGGACCGTTGCCCGCCTTGTCATCAGCGCGGCCCGCGGGCCGCGCGATCGTCAGTTAGTAGCGTGGCGGCTTCGCCGGTATCGGCGGCACCGGCTCGTTCGAGACCGTCACGGCCGATCCCGATTGCAGCTTGAGCTGGCCGAGGGCTACGACACGGTCGCCGTCCTTCAATCCTTTCAGGATTTCAGCACGTCCCTCGATGCGGTTGCCGGTCTGCACGAAGGTACGCGTGACGATGAGGCTGGTCTTGCCGTCCTCTTCCTTTTTCTCGCTGAGGAGGTAGACCGAATCGCCATAGAGCGTGTAGTCGACCGCGGTTTCGGGCACGGTGATAACCGGCGGCTTGTTGGGCAGCACCACGGTGGTGGTCACGAACATGCCGGGCTTGAGGATCTTCTCCGGGTTCTGGATCGTCGCCTGCACGCGGATGTTGCGCGTCTCGATGGCGATCTGCGGCTCGATGGTGGTGATCTTGCCCTCGAAGGTGCGGCCCGGATAGGCGTCGACCGCGATACGAACGATCTGGCCGACCTTGAGCTGGCCGGAATCCTTTTCCGTCACGGTGAAGTTCGCATACAGCGCCGACAGATCGGTCAGCGAGACGATCTGCGTGCCGGCGGTCAGATATTGTCCAACCTCGACCTTGCGAACGCCGAGTTCGCCATCGAACGGCGCCCGCACCAGCTTCTGCGAGATAATGGCTTCCGTCTTGGCGATGCCGGCGCTGGCCTGATCGAACGCAGCCTGCGCCGTATCCACCGTCGCCTGCGGTCCGACCTGCCGCTCGGCCAATTGCTTGGCGCGATCCAGCGATATCTGCGCCACGCGCTGCTGGGCCTTGAAGTTGGCAAGGTCGCCCTGCTCCGGACCGTCGAACAGCTGAACCAGCGGCGTGCCCGCCTTCACGCTGGCGCCTGCCGTGAACTGAATGTCGGTGATGCGGCCGTTGACATCGGAAGTCACGTTGACCTGATGCACGGCGGCGAGATCGCCGACCGCGGTCAGGAGATTCGGAATGGTCTCGGACTTCGCCGTGGCAACGTTGACGCTCACCGGCGGCGGCTTGTTGTTCGCGAAGAACTGCGCGATCATCTTGCCGCGGAAATAGTTGAACCAGACCAGGCCCCCGACCAGCAGGGCCAGCAGCGTCCCCACAACGATGAACCAGCGCACCAGCCGGACCGGCCGCTTGTGCGGCTTGTCGGTAATCGGCTTGCCCGAAATTTTGGGTTCAGTCACGATATTCATGTCATGCACTTTCTGCAGTTACCGATTGTCCCGAATTCGGTGACAGCTCGCCGTCCAGATGAGAAGCAATTGCGGCCTCGGTAAGTCCGATGCCGCGCAGGATGAATTGACACAGCTGCCGCTCCAGATCCGCGGCGTTGCCGTAGGAAAGACAAGGCACGGCGGGAAGCCGCGAGAGCGCCGCCATCAGCACGGTGTGGTGGGCGAACCAGAACAGGTTGAGCGGATCGCTGCCGATCCGCGACGCGTCGCCAGCCGCTACAGCGCTTTCGATCGATGCTCTAAATACCGGCCCGATCAGGCCGCCGATCTTGTCGTAGAGCAGACGCGCGAACTCGCCATCGTCGAGATGGCTCGTCGTCATCAGCCGCAGCCGCTGCGCTTCCTCCTGGTCCGAACCGTCGGATACTTCCATGAAATGGCCGACCATGCCCTTGACCAGTTCGACCAGTGTGGCAGTTGAAGGCTCCTGGTCGAGCAGATGCGCGAAGTCCGGATCGGCCTCGCACTCCTCGGCGAGGATCTCGGCGTACAGCGCAGCCTTGGACGGGAAGTGCTTGAACAACAGCCCTTCCGAAATGGCAGCGGCCGCCGCCACGCTCTTGGTCGTGGTGCCGGCAAAGCCGTTACGGGCAAAGCATCGCTTGGCGGCGCTCAAGATCAATTGGCGCCGCAAGTCACTGGTCATGCGCAGGCTAGACATGCGGGCGTGAGTAATCACTCACCTTGACGAAGTCAAGGATCTATTGCAGCGCACCAAGCGGATTCTGTCGCGGGGTGGCGTCAAAGACACAGCTTCATCCTCTTGTTTGAGCACGCCTTTCCAAGAATCCGGCGCTCACCTTGCCGGTTCATCCCGGATCGGCCGCAACCCGAACGCGCCGCTGATGGTGCGCGGCTGGAAGCTGCGCACCGGCTTGACGCCTCGGGTACGGCATTTAAGATAGTTGCAAATGCGACTAATTTGTCGGTCGCTTACTTAATCTTCCCGGGGAGTATGGCGGGCCATGAATTCGGATGCGCGCGAACTGGCGGCCACCTTCGACCTCGAAAAGCTGACGCCGGAGTTCTATGCCAACCCCTACCCGACCTATCGCGCGCTGCGTGAGACCGATCCGGTCAAGCGGCTACCGAACGGCTCGTATTTCCTGACCCGCTACGACGACCTGGTTGCGGCCTACAAGAACACCAAAGCTTTCTCATCGGACAAGAAGAAGGAGTTCTCGCCGAAATACGGTGCCTCCCTGCTCTACGAGCACCACACCACGAGCCTCGTCTTCAACGATCCCCCCGCCCATACCCGCGTCCGCCGCCTGATCATGGGTGCGCTCTCGCCGCGCGCGATCGCCGGCATGGAGCCCGATCTGATCCGGCTGGTCGACCGTCTCCTCGACGCCATTGCCGCCAAGGGCAAGGTGGACCTGATCGACGATTTCGCCGCCGCGATCCCGATCGAAGTTATCGGCAATCTGCTCGACGTCCCGCAAGACGAGCGCGAGCCCTTGCGCGACTGGTCCCTGGCCATCCTCGGCGCGCTGGAGCCGGTGATCGGCCCGGACGCGTTCGCCCGCGGCAACAAGGCGGTGGGAGACTTCCTGTCGTACCTCGAAGGGCTGGTGGCCCGGCGGCGGGCCAAGCCCGGCAATCCCGACCGCGACGTGCTGACCCGGCTCATCCAGGGCGAAGACAATGGCGAGCGGCTGACCGAAAAGGAGCTGCTGCACAATTGCATCTTCCTGCTCAATGCCGGCCATGAGACCACCACCAATCTGATCGGCAACGGGCTGGTGGCATTGTCGAACCACGCCGGCGAGAAACGGCGGCTGATCGAGAACCCTTCGCTGATCAAGACCGCGGTCGAGGAAATGCTGCGGTTCGAAAGCTCCAACCAGCTTGGCAACCGCATGACGGTCGAGCCGTTTGAACTCGGCGGCATCGCGATGCCGCCGGGCACGCCGGTGACGCTGTGCATCGGCGCCGCCAACCGCGATCCCGCGCAATTCGCCGATCCCGAACGTTTCGACATTGGCCGTTCGCCGAACCGGCATCTGGCCTTCGGCACCGGCGCGCATCAATGCGCCGGAATGGCGCTGGCGCGGCTCGAGGGCGCCATCGCGATCTCGCGCTTCCTCGCGCGCTTTCCGGATTATGCACTCGCCGGCGAACCGGTCCGTGGCGGCCGGGTGCGCTTTCGCGGCTTTCTCAGCGTGCCTTGTACGGTCGGCTAGCGCCGCAGACGAACTGCACCTGCGTCGCAACACCGCAATGCAAATCAAAACAAAAGAGAACGATTTCTGCGCTTGCGCGTTGGCATTTCCGGGCGACGAAGCATGAGGGAGTTGAGATCATGCTTTCGCCATGCGCTCGCGCTGCAGCATTTTTTCTTGGTGTCTCCGCGATTGCGGTGAGCACCGGCTCGTTCGCCCAACAAGGAAGAGGTCATGGCCCAGGTGGCGTGGCTGCGCCAGCAGCCCGTCCGGCAGCACCGGCAGCACCACCTGCTATGGCCCGTCCAGCGGGACCACCGCCGGCGATGGCCCGCCCAGCGGCACCGCCCGCGATGGCTCGTCCTGCAGCGCCTCCGGCCATGGCGCGACCCGCCGCCCCGGCGTTCCGTGCGGCTCCCGTGCCGCAGCGTCCAGCCATGGCTCCGCACGTAGCCCCGCGGATCGCCGCGCCGCCGCGACCAGCCGCACCGCGCGTTGCAGCGCCACGACCCGAAATCCATCGTGCCGCACCGCCGCAGCGACCGGCCATGACGGGGCGTCCGGAATCGCGCATCGCCACACCATCTGGCCCGCGCACATCGCCCGCCGCGGGCGCGGGGCCGTCGCGAAGAGAGCAGATCGAAACGCGCGCCCTGCAGCGTGAGCAGCGCGTCCAGCAGCGACAGCAAATTGTGCAGGAGCGGCAGCGTGATATGCTGTCGCGCCAAAGCACTGAACGGCAGACCCGCATCGATCGCCTGCAGCAGCGCGTGCAGCAATTGCAGTCTCAAAAGCCGGAAGGCCTTCGGGCGCAACGCTCGCAGGAACGGTTGCTGCAGACGCAGAACCGGCTGCTCCAGCGCGAACAGCGCATGCAGCAGACCGATCAGGCGCGCCTGCAGCGGCTGGCACCACCGCCTTCGGCTGAACGATCCGCCGCCGCTACTGCCGCCGCGCAGGCTGCAGCCCGCGGACGGTTTGTCGCGCAGTTCCGCAGCAATGATGCCTTGCAAGCCCGAACCGCGCTCATGGCCCGCGAGAACGGCTGGGCTCCCCGCCATGCCTGGCGGCACGGGCACCGCGCCGCGTTTGTGGCCTGGCTCGGCCCGGTATTCTGGCCCTACGCCTATTCCGATATCTTCAGTTACACCTTCTGGCCCTACGCCTACGACCCCGGCTATTGGGCCTACGCTTACGACGACTTCGTCGACACGGTGTTCTGGGGTACGGACAGCCCGTATTCCGCCTACGCCCGATATCCGGAGCCTGGCGCGGCGATCACCGATTTTCGAGCGCGCGGACGCGCAAGCGTGAGCCCACAGACTCTCCGGCAATTGTGCGGAGATCCGGATAAGGGCGTGACCGCCTGGCCGATCGCGGAGATCACGCGCGCGGTCCAGCCGACGCCCGAGCAGCGCGCTCTGCTCGACGAATTGAAGGCCGCTGCGGCAAAGGCTGCCGACGTGTTCAAGGAATCCTGCGCCGATTCCTATGCGATGACGCCGCCCGGTCGCTTGCGGGCGATGACAAACCGCGTCAGCGCAACGCTCGAGGCGGTAAGGATCGTGCGGCCGGCACTCGAGCAGTTCTATAATTCGCTGAACGACGAACAAAAAGCGCGCTTCAACGCGCTCGGCCCGAACGTCGGCGATCGTTCGCAACCACAGCAGGAAGCGAACGCGGAAGCCGAACGCTGCGGCGAGCCGAAATCCAGCCTCACGCAGCTACCGATCGAGCGGATCGAGGCCGTGATACATCCCGCAGGCAAGCAAAAGGAAGCGCTCGACCGCCTAAGCACGGCGACGAAGAATGCGGTTGAAAAATTGCAGGCCGCCTGCCCGGACGACGTACCGCTCACTCCGCTCGGACGGCTGGAAGCCATGGAGAAACGGCTCGACGCCATGCTGCAGGCAGCCGCGCTGGTGCTGCCAGCATTGGACGAGTTTTATGCCACGCTGGGCAACGAGCAGAAGGCGCGCTTCAATACGTTGCAGCAGACCGCAAGCCCCTGACCGCAACCTTGACCCCGATCCTCTTGAAGAGGTGATCGAATGAGGCAATGGCACTTGACCACACTTCTCGCCCGGCCACCGTCCAGCCGGCGTGACGCATCTGTGCGGCACCGCGACCGGGCGTTCCTGATCATGGCACTGAGCGGACTGACGTACCTGCTTTCGCAGCCTTCTGCCCTGCCTCAGGCGTCGCAAGGCACGGAGGGCGTCTCAGGGCAACAAGCGTTCAACAATGCCTGTCGAACGTGCCACATGGTAAGGGAGGGCGACAATCGGCTGGGCCCCAACCTGCACAAGATTGTCGGACGGAAAGCAGGATCGCTGCCGGACTATGGGTTTTCCAGCGCGATGAAGGAGGCGGGCTTCGTCTGGGACGAGGACAAGCTTGATCGCTTCATCGCAAACCCCGATGAGGTCGTACCCGGCAACAGCATGAAGCCGTATGGGGGCCTCTCATCCAGCGACGATAGAAAAAAGATCATCGCCTTCCTTGCTCAACCGCGATAACGCCGCAGCCTCCGGCTTTTTCGGTGAAGACAGGGCGACTAGGTTTGCTCCGTCACTTCACCGTGCGCGCCAATGCCAGAGCGCGTTCCATCGCCTGCGCCACAATTACCGCAGAGCGTTCGTCGAGATGAACGCCGTCCGCCCAGCGCAGCTCGCTTCTATTCACTTCAATCGGCAACCATCTATTCGAGTCCGGAAAGGCGGCGTGAATTATTTCCCGCGTGGTCGCCGCATATCGCGATCCTTCAATCGGCTCAGCAAAAGCTAGCTCGAACAGGAATACCCGCGCGCCGCGTTGTTCCATTACCTGGACCAATTCCTCAATTCGTTTCACGTTGAACCGAGCGGCATCCGTCGGATCCTCCGCATTGAGCTGCTGCAGCGCACGATCCACATAGATCCGGTTGTCGAAATTGCTCGGCGGCTGCCCAACCAATCGGCGCAAGTCGGGCACGACCTGCTCGTGCGTAAGAGGGGCGTGGAGCCGCTGCTCGTACGCCGCCACCGCGGCCCTGACGGGGCGAAAGAAAAACGGCTCAGTGTCGCCGCGTGAGTACCGTTCGACCAGAGCGGTATCGGTGGAGCGAGCGAGAACATTCGCCTCGACCAGAATGAACCGCGGGAGCTGCGGCTGGTTCGCAACGATTTCCAGCCCGGTGACCGGAGAGCCTCCCGCAAGCGCCAGATTCCGCAAGCCGCGCGTTGCGAAATATTCCTCCTTGAGGCGGAACGTGATCGAGCTGCCCACCAACACGATGTCAGGCACCGGCTCGCGCAGGTAGCGGCTTAGGGTGATCAGCGTGCCGTCCCGCGTCGTCGTCGCCGGCATCTGCAGCCCGCTGCCGAAGCGCACGGTGGCGAAGCCGCACGCGATCAAGACAATCGCCGCGGCAGCACCGCATTTTACTAACCACCGAACGGCAGACACGTTTTCCTTCTCCCTAGAACTGAAAGTAGATGAACGACGTTTCGGGGCCGGCCTCCAGATACATCAGCGCAGCCATGGAACCATAGAGATATGGCTCCGCCCAGCGAAGTCTTCCCTCGAACAGCGGACGGGAACCAAGATGCTGAATCATGACCGGCAGCGAATAGAGCAGCGCCAGGCTATAGAACAGCTTGATCGGGTTGGGATTCGTGCTCGGCGTAAACATGCCCGCGAGGTAGCCGACCGCATGATCGAAGTTCGGCAGCTTGAAGAAGATCCAGAGCATGGTGACGCAGACAAAGACCACGGTCATCCGGGCCGCCCGAAACACCGCAAAGTCGATCGAAGCCAGCCGCGCCAACAACGGGCGTTCGAGCACCAGCAGCAGGCCGTGCATCAATCCCCACATCAGATAGCTGAGGCCGGCGCCATGCCAGAGGCCACCTAATCCCATCACGATCATCAGGTTCAAATAGGTCCGCCATACGCCATGGCGGTTGCCGCCGAGCGGAACGTAAAGATAGGTCCGCAGCCAGTTCGATAGCGAGATGTGCCAGCGCGTCCAGAACTCGGAGAACGAGGTCGAAATGTAGGGAAGATTGAAGTTGATCGGCAGGCGATAACCGAACAGGAGAGCAAGCCCGATCGCAATCGCGGAATAGCCGAAGAAGTCCGCGTAGATCTGATAGCTGTAGAGGAAAACGAGCAACCAGCGATCCCGGGTCTGCAGCGTCTCGTAGAGCGGGAAGCTCATATAAGACGTCATTTCATTGAGGTTGTTCGCCACATAGAGCTTGAAGAAAAACCCGGTCAGGATCCATTTCGCGGCTTCGACGAAGGGAATGTCCGCGAAATATTTCGGCTTGATCTGCGGCATGAACATTTCCGCGCGCGTGATCGGACCCGACACGAGCTGCGGAAAGAAGATGATGTAGAGAAAGACGCCGGTCAGCGTCGGCGGCGCGGCCTTCTGCCGGGTCAGATCGACCAGCAGGCTGATGTTGTGAAAGACAAAAAATGAAATGCCGATCGGCAGCGGCAGTTTCAGCAGGAAATCAAGCGGCGCGAAGTCCACCAGGCTGGGGGACGCCGGATCGATGAACAGCAGTTTGTATTTGAAGAATGCGAGCAGCGCGAGGTTGAAGGCGATGCCGACCGGAAGCCAGGCTCGCCGGTTTCGCAACGCCAGGATCAGGAAGAGGTAGGTTCCGAAAACCGCCACCGCCAGCAGCGCCAGCAGTTCCGGCTGGCCATACCCATAAAAGAACAGGCTGGCGAAGACCAGCAGCTGGACTTGAAACGCTCGCAGGGCCGGCAGGTAATAGGCCGCAAAGGCGATCGCGACGAAGACGCCGAACTGCCAGGAAGTGAAAGTCATGCTTCCCCAACGGTTGTTGGAGAAGCTCTAGCATTTCGACCTGGGAGGGCCTAGCCGAAACCGGACTGCCGGTTCGCAGCACGTCGCACGATTCTGCCCTAATGCGCGGGAGTTCTAGTTCCCGGCGGTGTTGAAGCGGGAGAGATCGCAATCCCGTTCGGCATATCTCACGCGGCGCAAGCCCTCGCGGTCTTCGACCACGGTCGGCCGGCAGCGTTCCTTCCAGACGGCCTGGGCGGCTTCATCGGCTTTCAGTTCTTCCCCGGTCCGGGGCGCGATCTTCACGGTGCCGCTGCTGCCGACGTAGAAATTGGTTTGCTGGCTCGGAAGCAGCGGCGCGCCGGAGGCGATGGCCGCGGCCTTGGCATCCGCTGCAGCCCGCGCCGCGCGAGCGGCCTGGGCGGCGTCCGCGGCATGGCCGTGATCCATCGCGAATTGTGCGGACGCGGACGATACCGAAGCAACGACGATCGAGATTGCGATGAAGACGCGCATGGACCCTGCCTCTTGAACTGAATGCCGAACGTCAGGAATGCCCGACAAGCATTGAGGCGGCGTAAAGCGGCGTGACTAACCGGGCCGCAATTTGGTCGATAAAGATTTAGCGGTCTTTCCGCCGCGACAAGGCGCCGGAATTCATCGAGCCGGCAGGCCCGGAAATGCGCATCGCTGTTCGCGAGGAGCGAAAGCGCGCTATTCGCTGCGGCCGAACTCGCAGCCCTTGCGGGCGTAAACCAGGCGGACGACGCCTTCATCGTC
The DNA here is from genome assembly GCF_003062295.1 of Bradyrhizobium algeriense. Taxonomy (GTDB): domain Bacteria; phylum Pseudomonadota; class Alphaproteobacteria; order Rhizobiales; family Xanthobacteraceae; genus Bradyrhizobium; species Bradyrhizobium algeriense. Next base: position 51,773 of record NZ_PYCN01000027.1, read on the forward strand.
ATAGGTGCGCTTCGGCTTGCAGAACGCTTCCCACTTTTCGATGCTGGCGCGCCTGGCCTTTTCGTCTTCCTGATCCTGCGCCGCGTTGCGCGGCGGGTCGTCCAGGTAGGACGTTGTGCACATCTGGCCATAGAACTTGCTGTAGGTGCAGCGTTCCACGACCTGCCAGGCCTGCGCCGATGTCGACAGCAGGGTGAGGGTCGCAATTGCGTAAAGGATTTTCATGTTGTCGCTCATCGCTCGCGGAGACGTTCTCCGTGCGGCGTAGCTAGCGCCGGAGTTCGCGGGGGCGCAACGGTAACCCTTTGTTAATCTAAATAGCCGCGCAAAAGGTTAAATCTGGAACCGTGCGCTGTCTCCTGGCGCTACGCTATCAGAAAAGAGAACGCGTGGCAGTTCACATACGAGACAACACCGTCCGCCGTTGAGACAGCGAGCAGGCCGATTCGATCGACCCTCGCTAAACGACCGTGCGATGTCGTTCGATGCAGGTCCGCAAAACCTCGTCCATCGGCCTTCCCCACCAGTCGTTGGAGAAGATTTCGATCTCGGAATAGCCGGCAAAGCCCTGCGCCTCGACCGCCGATCGCACAGATGTGATGTCGATGACGCCGTCACCCATCATGCCGCGGTCGTTGAGGATGTCCTTGGTCGGCACCAGCCAGTCGCAGACGTGAAACGCGAGCAGGCGATCCTTTCCCGCGCGCGCGATCTGCGGCATCAATTCCGGATCCCACCAGATGTGATAGACGTCGAGCGCAACGCCGAGCGCGCCGGTGCGCTGCGGATCGAGCTGGTCGCAGATATCCAGCGCCTGCTTCGTCGTATTCACGCAGGCACGGTCCGCTGCATAGGCCGGATGCAGCGGCTCGATTGCGAGCGGCATGCTGGCCTGCTTGGCGTATTCCAGCATCTCCGCAATGGCGTCATGGACCTGCGTCCGCGCGGCCACGATGTCTTTCGAGGCAACGCTTCCCGGGCGCGAATATTGCGGCAGCCCGCCGACGACCAGCACGATGCAAGGCGCGCCCAACGCTCTGGCTTCGTCGACGGCGCGGCGATTGTCGTCGCGCGCCTCGACGCGGTGCGCCGCATCCGCCGTGAACATGCCGCCGCGGCAATAGCCCGACAGCTCGAGCCCGGCGTCGCGTACCGCGCGCACCGCGCGGTCGAGGCCGACAGCCCCGACCTGGTCACGCCAGGGATCGATGGCCCGGATGCCATGGCGCGCGCAGGCCTCGACGATGGCTGTGAGATCGCCCTGCTTGCGGACCGTCGCCGTGTTCAGCGACAGCCAGCGATGATCGGCAGAAAAATCGCGCATCAGGGCTCGATGCCGCGGGTTGCCAGCACCGTCTTCATGCGCCGTGTCGCCATTTCAGGGTTGGAGAGCAGTCCGGCCTTGTCGGCCAACCGAAACAGTTCGGCCAGATGCAGCGTCGAGCGCGTGCTCTCCTGTCCGCCGACCATGGTGAAATGATCCTGATGGCCGTTGAGCCAGGCCATGAACACGATGCCGGTCTTGTAGAACCGCGTCGGCGCCTGGAAGATGTGGCGCGACAACGGCACCGTCGGCCCCAGCACGTCATGGAAGCCGGCCGCGTCGCCGGCAGCCAACCGCGACAGCGCGTAGGACGCCGCCGGCGCGATGGCGTCGAAGATGCCGAGCAGCGCGTGCGAAAAGCCCTTGTCGTCGCCCGCGATCAGTTCGGCGTAGTTGAAGTCGTCGCCGGTATACATCCTGACGTTCTTGTCGAGCCGCCGGCGCATGTCGATCTCGCGCTGCTTGTCGAGCAGCGAGACTTTTACGCCGTCGACCTTGGCGGCGTTGGCGTTGATGATGGCAACCGCCGTGTCCATCGCCTTGTCCAGATCGGCCGTGCCCCAATAGCCTGATAACGCCGGGTCGAACATGTCGCCGAGCCAGTGGATGATCACGGGTTCGCGAACCTGGCCGAGCACGCGGTTATAGACCTTGGCGTAGTCGTCCGCGCTGCGACCGAGCTTTGCCAGCGCGCGCGAGGCCATCAGGACGATCCGGCCGCCGGCCTTCTCGACCGCCGCGATCTGCTCCTCGTAAGCGCGAATCACGTCATCGATGGACTTGGCATCCTCCACCGCGAGGTGATCGGTCCCGGCGCCGGAAAACACGAGCGCATTGCCCTTGGCCTTCGCCGCCTTCACCGAGCGCTGGATCAGCTCCAGCGAGGTCGGCCAGTCCAGCCCCATGCCGCGCTGCGCGGTATCCATCGCCTCGGCAACGCCGAGGCCGAGATCCCAGACGTGCTCGCGAAACGCAATGGTCCGGTCCCAGTCGATTGCGGATGTCAGCCACGGATCGTTATCGGCGAATGGATCAGCCACCACATGCGCGGCCGAGAACGCCACGCGATTGAGCGTGCCTTCAAGCTTCGCCGGAAACGTCCGCGACGCCGCCAGGCGATAGGTTTCGATCGAGCGATCCGCCGTCGGCAGCTTCAGTGACAGCGACGACATCGGCAGGACGGGCTTGTTCATGGTTGGGCCTCCTCACACCTTGATCGGGGCGACGTCGATCCAGCGCCGCTCGCGCCAGCTCTGCAACGCGCATTCGGCGAGTTGCACGCCCTTGGCGCCTTCCAGCAGCGTGTATTTATAGGGCGCGTCCTCGCAGACGTGGCGGATGAACATCTCCCACTGCTCCTTGAAGCCATTGTCGTAGACGACGTTTTCGGGAACTTTCTGCCAGTCGGCATAGAAATCATGGGTGCGCTTTTCGTCCGGATTCCAGACCGGGCGCGGCGTCACCTGGCGGGGCTGGATCACGCAATCGGTCAAGCCCGCTACCGCCGAGCCGTGCGTGCCGTCGACCTGGAAGGTCACGAGGTCGTCGCGGTAGACTCGCGTCACCCAGCTCATGTTGATATGCGCGATCACGCCGCCCTTGAGGCGGAAGGTGGCGTAGGCGGAGTCATCGGCGGTCGCCGTGTATTTCTTGCCCTTCTCGTCGAAACGCTCCGGGATATCAGTAGTGCCGAGACAGGAGATGCTCTCGACTTCGCCAAAGAGATTGTCGAGCACGTAGCGCCAGTGGCAGACCATGTCGAGGATGATGCCGCCGCCGTCCTCACTGCGATAATTCCATGACGGCCGCTGCGCCTCCTGCCAGCCGCCCTCGAACACCCAATAGCCGAACTCGCCGCGCACCGAGAGCATGCGGCCGAAGAAGCCGGAATCGCGCAGGAAAGCGAGCTTCTTCAGGCCCGGCAAAAACAGCTTGTCCTGCACCGTGCCGTGCTTGACGCCCCTGGCGTTGGCGAGCCGCAGCACCGCCACCGCCTCATCGAGATTGGTCGCGATCGGCTTCTCGCAATAGACGTGCTTGCCGGCATTGATCGCCTTGGTCAGCAGCGAGGGGCGCGCCTGCGTCGTGGCGGCATCGAAGAAGATCGTATCGCTCTTGTCGGCCAGCGCCTTGTCGAGATCGGTCGACCAGCGCTCGACGTTGAAGCGCTTGGCGAGCCGCTCCACCTTGTCCGCGTCGCGGCCGATCAGGATCGGGTCGGGCAGCATGCGATCGCCGTTCGCGAGGACCACGCCGCCCTGGTCGCGGATCGCAATGATGGAGCGGATCAAATGCTGGTTGAGCCCCATCCGGCCGGTCACGCCGTTCATGATCAGGCCGAGGCGTTTGGTCGTCATACTGCTTTCTCCAAGGGAATTCTGGCTGTGGGCTGCGCGAGCGGCGACATCGCGGACCAGTCCGGATGCGTGGCCGTGGCGAAGCCCGGTGTGGTCAGCGATCCCGTCAGGAGATCGCCGTCATGGATCGCGAGCCGGACCTTGCCGCCGTCGCGAGCGTAGAGATCGGGATGGCTTGCAAGAAACGCTTCCGCCTCGGCGGCCGGCGTATCGCCAAAGCCGTCGACATAATGGTGACCGTTACGCTCGGCATGGGTGACGCCGATCAGCGCGCCGAGCGCGAGATCCTGCTGCACCGCAAGGCCCACCTGGCAGGTCAGATCCTCACCGGCAATGAAGCATTTCTCGCCGGCTGCGCTCCACTTTGCCGCGCGCGTGGCGTTGATCACCGACTTATAGATGCCCTTGCAGGATTTCGACGAAATGCCGCGATAGCCGAGTGCCCGGGCCACCGGGAACGCGTCATAGGAATCGTCGGCCTCGTCGACAATGAAATCACGCTGCGCCAGTGCGCCGAGCGGCGATTGGCGGGTGAAGTCGCGCGGCATCGGCTGCTCGATATAGAGCAGCTTCTGCGCGATCGGCCGCAGCGCGGCGTCGCGCTCGAGCCGATCGACCAATGCGCCCAGGGCAGCCAGATCCGCATATTGTTCGTTGGCGTCGAGTGTAACGCAGTAATCATAGGGCAGTGTGGCAAGTTCCCTGCCGATGCGGCTCAGGCGGTCCGCGTCATGCGGGGGATCGCCGTTGAGCTTGAGCTTGAAATAGCGCGCCCCGGCGTTTTCTCTGAGGTCGGCGACACCGCCCTCGCCTTCGACCTTGTCATCCATGCCGACCGTGTGCCGGATCGCCACGCGCTCCAGCCGCCTGCGGCCTGCGAGAAACTGCGACACGTCATTGTCACCAAGATCGCGCGACAGGCGCGCATCGATGCCGGCGACATTGGCAGCCATGCCATCGAAGAAGTTTACCCCCGCACAGCGCAGCAACGCATCCAGGATCGCCTTATCGATTTCGGCCGGTCCGTAAGCCGCAGCCAATGGCGGGATGTCCTCCGCAGCGCAAGCCTCGACCTGCGCGCCGATGCAGGCTGCGTGCAGGCCGAATGCGTTCTCGAAGCCGGAATGCGCCAGATAGAGCTCGCGCGCGATCAGCAGCGAGCGGCGTAACTCCGCGACCGTTTCCTCCGGCGCAAGATGAGGCCGCTTGTCGAACCACTTCGGCACCAGAAACTCGGCGCTGGCCCCCAGCGCCCTGCCCCTGTCTTCGACGTCGATCTCGACGCGCACAAAAGCCTGCGGCGTCGCGTTGATGACGACCGCGCCGAACCGGAACGGCCGGGCGAAAGTGACCGGGCGTTCAAAGAACGATATATCGCGTACGGCCAAGCGATACGACATCAAGCCAGCTCTCAATCCAGCGCGCTTTGGGTGAAAAAATGCTTGCGAATCCGCTGCACCAGTTCGGTGAAAGCGGGATCGGCCATCGCATCCAGCGAGCGCGGCCGCGGCAGCGGCACGTCGTAGATCGCCGCGATCGCGCCGGGCCGTTCGGTCATGACCAGCACGCGGTCGGCCAGGAACACCGCCTCCGGTATAGAATGCGTGATCAGCAGCACGGTCTTGCCGGTTTCGCGCTGGATGCGCATCAGCTCGACGTTCATCTTCTCGCGTGTCATGGCATCTAACGCGCCGAACGGCTCGTCCATCAGCATGATCTTGGGATCGTGCACCAGCGCGCGGCAGATCGAGGCGCGTTGCTGCATGCCGCCGGACAATTGCCACGGCAGCTTCTTCTCGAAGCCTTCGAGGCCGACCAGTTTCAACAGCGCCTTTGCCCGCGGCAAATATTCGTCGCGCGGCAGCTTCTTCATGTCGATCGGCAACATCACGTTGGACAGGATGTTGCGCCAGGGCAATAGCAGCGCGTTCTGGAACACGATGCCGACATTCCCGTGCGGCTTTGTGACTTGCTCGCCTTCGACCAGGATCTCTCCGGTGGACGGCGCGAGCAGGCCCGAAATCATTTTCAGCAGCGTGGACTTGCCGCAGCCGGACGGGCCGACCACGACAAAGAACTCGCCCTCGTTGATGTGGAAATCCAGCGGCCGCAGCGACGGCACATCGCCGTCGCGCGAACGATAGGTTTTTGAGACGCCCGACAGCGTGATGCCCGGCGCCGCGGCGCCGGCTCGATCCGACACCAGGCGCAGATGCGCGCTCGGTTGATTGATCTCGATTGGTTTGGTCGCGGGATTCATTCAGCTCATTCCGTTGTCGAGATGCCCGTCATTCCGGGATGGTCCGAAGGACCAGACCCGGAATCTCGAGATTCCGGGTTCGATGCTGCGCATCGCCCCGGAATGACGGCTTGTGTTCACGAACCGCCCTGCGGCAGGTAGTCGTTGGTGTAAAACGCTTTCGGATTATCCTTGGCCTTGGCATCCAGCCCGCCATATTCGACCATCAGGTTCACCGTGTCGGTCATGTTCTGGTCGGTCACCTGGAACGGCCGCTTGCCCTTGGTTTCCGCCGTGCGGTAGAGCGGGATGGTCAGTTCAAAGCCTTGCGTCAGCGTATCGATCTTGCCGCCCTTCGGGTTGGCGTCGAGGATCGACTGCGCCGCGCCCTTGGCATCCTTCTCGGCGGCTTCAACTGCCTTGGTGGTCGCCGACATGAAGCGCTTGACCAGATCGGCATTGGCCTTGACGAAGTCGGTGTTGGCGACGACGCCCGAGCAGACCATGTTGATGCCGTAGTCGGCGAACTTGATGGCGTTGACGTCCTTGCCGGTGGCGTCCTTGATCTTCATCGACTGGTCCATGACATAGCCGAGCAGAAGGTCAGCCTGGCCGTTGATGACGGCGTTCAGCTTGGTCTGGCCGTCGCCGGCCACTGTCTGGAAGTCGCTTTCCTTCAGGCCGGTCTTCTTCAGGAACAGCGGCCAGATCTGCGTCATCGAGTCAGCCGGCGTGATCGCCACCGTCTTGCCCTTGATGTCCTCGGGCTTCTTGATGTTCTTTTCGACAAAGCCCATCGCCGACATCGGGCTGGTCTGCAGCAGCACGCCGGTGGCGACGATCGGCGCACCCTTCACTGCCGCGCGCATCATCGTGGGCACGTCGACATAGCCGAAATTGGCGGTCTTGGCCGCCACGGCCTGCGTGGTCGCCGCCGAACCGCGGCCTTCCTGGATTTCGAGGTCGATGCCCTCGGCGGCATAGATGCCCTTGGCCTTGCCGTAATAGAACGGCGCGTGCTCGCCATAGACGTACCAGTTCAGCATCAGCACGACCTTGTCGGCGGCCGATGCGGGCAGCACCGAAAGTGCGGTCCAGATCAAGGCGGCGGAGATCGCCGCTATCGTTCGTATCATGGTCATCCTCCCGTTGGTGTTGTTGCGGCCTTTGGCCGGCCGTTTTGGTTTGGCTTAGGAAGCAAAAATGATGTCCTCGCGCTGGCTGACATGCCAGGGGATCACGAGGCGTTCGATGCGGTCGACGGCCCAGAACAGGACCACGCCGAGCAGCGCGAGAATCACGAGAGCTGCAAACATCGTCGGCAGGTCGAACGTTCCGATCGAGCGCTGCAGCACATAGCCGATGCCGGAATTGGAGCCGACGAATTCGCCGACCACGGCGCCAACGACGGCGAGCGTTACCGACACCTTCAGCCCGGAGAAAATCGCCGGCATCGCATGCGGCAGGTTGACGGCGCGAAACACCTGGAAGCGACTGCCCTGCATCGCACGCGCGAGATCGACCATATCAGGGTCGACCGACTTGAAGCCCTGCACGGCGGACACCACCACCGGGAAAAACCCGAGCAGAAACGCCGAGATCACTTTCGGGATGATGCCGAACCCGAACCACACCACGAACAGCGGCGCGATCGCGATCTTCGGCACCGATTGCGAGAACACCAGCAGCGGATAGACATAGCTTTCCACCGTCTTGGAACCCGCAATCAGCATGGCCACGGGAATGCCGAACATGGCCGACAGCAGGAAGCCGCACAGGGTGGCGTAGGTGGTCGGCCAGGCCTGCCGCAGCAGTTCCGGCCAGTCCGTCCACAGCACCGCCACGACGTCGCCGGGCGCCGGGATCTGGTAGGCGGGAATCCGGAACACGCGGATGGTGAGATCCCATGCCACCACGATGAATAGCAGGAACAAAAACGGCCGCACCCACGCCGCGTTCAGCGCTTTCGATACGCCACTCTCGCGCTTCAGCTCCGCCACGTCCCGCTCCCTGGTGATCGTCTTTTCTGGGAAGAAATTAACCCGTTGGATAAATACTGGCAAGCGGGTTGGGTGTGACAATTTGTGGCCTTCGGAACCCAAAAAAAAGCGGCCGCACCCTACACGAACGCAGGGACCCCTACGCCGTGCAGTTCGTAGCCCGGATGGAGCGCAGCGAAATCCGGGAAAGTGCAAGCGGCGTGAGCGGTCCCGGATTGCGCTTCGCTCCATCCGGGCTACGGACCTACGGCTCAACAACCGAAACCGGTGGTTATGGGTTCCTGCGTTCGCAGGAACGACTGCTAGACCGGCTGAGGCGCAGGCGACCGCACGCCGGGCTGCGCCGGCTTGCCAAAATCCGCCGTCGATTTGCCCGTCAGCGCCGCCAGCACCAGCGCCACCATGTGGGCGAGGCGCTCGTCCCTCGCCTCCTTCTTCAGGAGGTCGCGGCCGAAGATCACGGAGAGTGTTGCGCTGTTGGAGAGATAGAAGAAGCATAGCCCAGCGATCGAAATGTAGAGCTGCACCGGATCGACCGCTACGCGGAAGTCGCCGCTTTCGACGCCGCGCGTCACCACCGTGCGGATCATCTCGACGAACGGCGAATGCATCGATTTGACCTTGGTCGAGCGCTTCAGATGGCGCGCCTTGGCGAGATTTTCGGTGTTGAGCAGCGCCAGAAATTCCGGGTTGCGGAGGAAGTAGTTCCAGGTGAAGTCGATCAGCCGCTCGATCGCCTCGGGCGGATCGAGATGTTCGAGATCGAGCCCACGCTCCTCAGAACGGATTTTCTCATAGGCGCCTTCGAGCACCGCGAGGTAGAGGTTTTCCTTGTTGCCGACGTGGTAATACAGCATGCGCTTGTTTGCGCCGGCATTGGCCGCGATGCGGTCGACGCGTGCGCCGGCCAGGCCATGGGCGGCGAATTCCTGCTTGGCGGCCTCGAGAATGCGAAGCCGCATCCCCTCGGGGTCGCGCTGCCATTTCTGAACGCGTTTTGCCTTTGCCAAATCAATCGCCCGGTAGACACATGATGTCTGCTGTAGCACGCATGGCGCGATTTGAGAACGAGGCGGCAACGCTCTTCCCCTTCTCCCCTTGTGGGAGAAGGTGCCTTCGCGAAAGCGAAGGCGGATGAGGGGTCTCTATCCGCGGAGACAGACCCCTCATCCGGCTCGCCGTCGCTTCGCGCCGTCGATCCACCTTCTCCCACAAGGGGAGAAGGGAAAGATATCACGGTCCCGTAGACGGCTGCACCAGCAGCGTCGGGACGCCGCACGTCCCGCTGCGCACCGTCAGGACCCGCGTCCCCGGCTTGCGGCCGGTGCGGACTTCCGAGACGTCGACGGCCGGCCTGAGCCAGCCGCGCATGGGTGGCGTCGATGTCGGAGACGCGCCAGCACAGGCCGCGCAGCCGGTCCTGCGACGTATCTTCCTGCTTGCCCGGCCGGTGCGTCACCTCGACAATAAGGTCGCCGCAGCGGAAGAACATCAGCCGGCCCCAATCCGGGTGCGAGCGGTCGAGCGCCATGTCGAGGCCGAGCCGTGCGCCGTAGAGGGCTGCGGCCCGTTCGGGGTCCGACGTCGAGACCACGACATGATCCATCGCCGTGATCGATCCGGTCGTGGTTCGCACCGACAGCGGTCGCTCCTTGTCGCGCTCGAGGAAGAACAGGCGGATGCCGCGCGTGGCCTCCGTTGCCGCGCGCGTGCGCTTCCATGACAGCGTCGCACCTGAGATCGCGTCCTGGCTTTCGACGTCGGCAATCGCGTCCGGCCTCAGCGTGAGCCGGTCGAGCCTGCGATGCATCCTGGCGATGTCGCTGGTCCGAAAGCAGATGCTTGCGAGCCCCTCGCCCTGCGCGGCCAGCACAGCGCGAATGCGCTCCGCATTGGCGCCCTCGCCACTCGGCGCCATCAATTCCAGCGTCGTGTTGTCGAGCGTGAACAGGACACGGTCGGCGCCCTCGCCGCTGTTCTGCCAGGCCGGCGCACGGGCAAACAAGGTCTGGTAAGCGGTGGAGGCCGCATTGATATCGCCGGTGAGAACGACGACGTGATCGAGGCCGGTGATCACGGGAACAGGCCTCGCGTGTTCTTGGCAGCGCGGACCTTCTCCACCCCGATCGCCATCGCTGCGGTGCGATGCGGGATCTTGTCGGCATTGGCACGCTGCACCATGTTGTCAAAGGCGCGATCGAGGATGGCGTATTCGCGCCGCGTCACTTCCTCTTCCTCCCAGAACAATTGCTGTAAATCCTGCACCCATTCGAAGTAGCTGACCACGACGCCGCCGGAGTTGCAGAGAATGTCGGGAATCAAAAACACTTCGCCCTGGCGCTTTTCCAGCACCAGATCGGCATCCGGCGTGGTCGGGCCGTTGGCGCCTTCGGCCAGCACGCGGCATTTGAGATTTTCCGCGACGCTGGCATCGATCACCCGCTCCATCGCCGCCGGCACCAGGACGTCGCAGGCCAGCGTCAGGATCTGTTCGGGGTCGAAAGTCATCTGGTTGGAGAAGCCGGCGATGCTGCCATGCGTGCCCGCATGCCGCATCAGCGCGGGAATATCCAGCCCGGCCGGATCGTGCAGCGCGCCGGTGTGATCGCTGACCGCGATGATCTTCAACCCGTATTGATGCAGCTCCAGCGCGGCATAGGATCCGACATTGCCAAAGCCCTGGATCACGGCGGTCGCAGTGCCCGGATTGATCGACAGCTCCTTCAGCACGCGCCTGGCAAGATAGGCGACGCCGCGCCCCGTTGCTTCGCGCCGGCCGAGCGTGCCGCCCGACGATACCGGCTTGCCGGTGACGATCTCGGTCACGGTGCGGCCCTGGTACATCGAATAAGTGTCCATGAACCAGGCCATCACCTGCTCATTGGTGCCCATGTCAGGCGCCATGACGTCGGTATGCGGGCCGACGAAGGGAATCATCTCCTGCATGTAGCGCCGCGACAGCGCTTCCAGTTCGCGCCTGGAGATGGTGGAGAGATCGACATTGACGCCGCCCTTGGCGCCGCCATAGGGCAGCCCGACGAGCGCGCATTTCCAGCTCATCCAGATCGCAAGGGCTGCGACCTCGCCGATGTCGACGGAGGGCGCGAATCGCGTGCCGCCCTTGGTCGGGCCGAGCGTGAGGTGGTGCTGCACCCGGTAGCCTTCGAATACCGCGACCGTGCCGTCATCGCGGTGGATCGGACAGGAGATTGTGATGGCCCGCTTCGGCATCAGGATTCGGTCGCGCTCGTCCATCGGGATTTCGAGATGGTTGGCGATGACGCCAAATTGGTTAACCGCCATGTCGAACACCGGACCGGAATAAACGGTCATCCTTGCCCCCCTTTTGTTGCACTGTCAGGAACCCCAGGCAGCGGTTCGCCGTTATCGGCGGATGCTGGCGATAGCCCCAAGGACTAGTCTAAGAACGGTCGTAGTCTCCTCATACTCCCATCTCAGGCTGCAAAGACGGCACGGTTGCGAATAATTTCAGCGAATGCATCCGATAACCGGTGCTAATGTGTGCGCGCCGGGCCGGGACCACCCATCAGCTCATGACGGAAAACGAATGCAGGCTCTCTTCATCGGACAGACCTATATCGATGTTACCTTCATCACCGACCACATGCCGACCGGCGACGAAAAACATGTGGCCTCCGCCTATGCGGTGTCGTTTGGCGGCAACGCCGTCACCGCGGCGTTCTGCTGCGCCAAACTCGGCATCGTGCCCGACCTGATCGCAACGGTGGCGAACGACTGGCTCGGCCGCATGTTTCAGGACATGAGCGCGAAATACGGAATCTCGATCCATCCGCGCAAGGTCAATTCCTCCTCGCTGTCGTTCATCATGCCGAAAGACGGCAAACGCGCCATCGTGCGCTGCCGCGACGACGAGCACATCCATCCCTTCCCGATGTTGAACTTGAAGGGCTGCCGCGCGCTGCACATCGACGGCCACCAGCCGGACGCCGCAATCCATTATGCCAAGTTGTGCCGCGAAGACGGCATCCTGACATCGCTCGATGGCGGCGGCCTGCGCACCAATACCCACGAGCTGCTGGAATTCATCGACGTCGCCATCGTTGCCGAACGGCTGTGCGAGCAGATGGACAAGACGCCGGACGCCATGCTCGACTATCTCAAGAGTCGCGGCTGCCGGGTCGGCGGCGTCACCATGGGCGAGCAAGGCCTGCTCTGGTATGACGAGACTGGCGCGGTCCGCCGCCTGCCCGCGCTGCCGATCCCGCGCGACCGCGTGATCGACACCAATGGCGCAGGCGACGTTTTCCACGGCGCCTATGTCTATTCTTATCTCAGCCATCCCGCTAAAAGCTGGCAGGATCATTTCGAGTTTGCGCGTGCCGCCTCGACCTACAAGATCCAGCGCCTCGGCAACGAGGCCGGCCTGCCGTCGCTCGGCGATATCGACGCGGTCAAGCAGGAGTTTCGGGAGAGCGCCTGACCGGCGAAGCAGGGGTAACGCATGGGACGCGTCTTCGTCGCCGGCAGCATCAACATGGATGTGGTGGCGACGGCCACCCGGCATCCGAAGGTCGGCGAGACCGTCGCCGGCAACGCCGTGCATTATTTTCCGGGCGGCAAGGGTGCGAACCAGGCGGTCGCCGCGGCGAAGCTGGGTGCAACAACCGCGTTGATCGGCCGGCTGGGCCGAGATGCCTTCGGGCAGCAATTGCGGACGTTCCTCGCCGCGCAAGGCGTCGACCTCGCGCTCGTCAAGGACATCGCCGGGATCCATAGCGGGACGGCCATCATCACCATCGCCGACGCCGACAATACCATCGTCGTTGTGCCCGGCGCCAATGCGCTGGTCAGCGCTGAGGATGTCGCCGCCCCCGTGCTCGCCAAAGGCGACGTCGCCGTCAGCCAGTTCGAAATTCCGCAAGCGACGATCGGCGCCTTCTTCAAACGGGCGCGCACGGCCGGGGCGACCACCATCCTCAACCCGGCGCCGGCGATGGCCTGCGGGCCGGAATTGCTTGAACTCGCCGACATCATGATCCTCAACGAAACCGAGCTCGGGTTTCTCGCCGGCACCGCGCTGGCCGATACCGACGCCCCCGAACGTTTTATTGAAGCAGCGCGGCGCCTGCCGACCGGTGCCGACAAAACCATTTGCGTCACGCTGGGCAAGCGCGGCGTGCTCGCGCTCATGGGCGGCGAACCCTCGCTGATTGCGGGGCGTGCCGTGAAGGCGGTGGACACCACCGGCGCCGGCGATTGCTTTGTCGGCGCCCTCGCAGCCCAGCTTGCCAATGGAAAGGCGATCCGCGACGCGCTCGAATACGCCAATGCCGCCGCATCGATCTGCGTGCAGCGAATGGGCGCCGCGCCGTCGATGCCGACAGCGGCCGAGGTGGCGAACGCCCTGCAGCCGTAGCCCGGATGGAGCGAAGCGCAATCCGGGATCACCCACGCCGCATGCAACAGCCCCGGATTTCGCTTCGCTGCATCCGGGCTACAGAACTCGGCCGCCTCCGACTTATGTCAGCGCGCGCTTCAAATCAAAACTCGCATCCGCCGCCTGCTCCGGCGTGATCGATCCGTGGGCGGCAAGCAGGCGCCGGCCGAACATGTGGTCGCCGGCGCGATTGACGGACTCGATGCCGACGAGTTGCCCGGATTTGTAACAGAACGCCGAGAACGCCCCCTGGGCGCGATCGCCGCGCACCACCACGCGGTCGTAGCCGGTGGTCAGTCCCACCATCTGCAGCTTGTCGGGACCCTGATCGCTCCAGAACCAGGGCAAGCCGTCATAGGGCTTGGCATCGCCGGTGAGCCGGGTCGCGACGCAGCGCGCGTGGTCGGTGGCGTTCTGCACCGACTCCAGCCGCAGCGAGCCGCCGAACCGCGGGCTCGCATACAGCGCACAATCGCCTATCGCCGAGACGTTCGGGTCGGAGGTCAGCAAATGCTCGTCGACCACGATGCCGGCCGCGACCTTCAGCCCTGCCTCCGCCGCCAGTTCGACATTGGGCAGGACGCCGACGCCGACCACGATCAGGTCGGCTTTGATATGCCGTCCGTCGCTGAGGCTGACCCCGGTGACCTTGCTGCCGTCGCTCTCGATGCTGGTGACCTGGACGCCGAGATGAATCCGGATGCCGGCCGCGGTGTGCCGCGATTGAAAATATTCCGAGATTTCCGCGGTCACCGCGCGCGCCATCACCCGCGGCGCGAGCTCGATGACGTCGACTTCGAGGCCCTTGGCCCGCGCGGTCGCGGCAAATTCGAGGCCGATAAATCCGGCGCCGATCACGACGACGCGCTGGCCCGGGCCAATGTAGTCCCGCAAGGACTGGCTCTCATCGAGCGTCCGCAGATAGCGCACGCTGTCGAGATTGGCATTGGGAATGTCGAGCAGGCGATTGCGCGCACCGGTCGCCAGCACGAGATGGCCGTAATCGAGCGAAGTGCCGGAGGCGAGCCGCACCTTGCGCGCGGCGCGGTCGATCGATACCGCGCGATCGGAGATCAGATCGATGGTCTGGTCATGATAGAATTTTTCCGGGCGGAACATCAGGCTGTCGGGTCCGCCGGTCCCCTTCAGGTAGGCCTTGGATAGCGGCGGCCGCTGGTACGGCAGATGGCCTTCATCGTTCAACAGCGCGATGCGTTCGGAAAAGCCGTGCTGGCGCAGCGACATCGCAAGCTGAAAGCCCGCGTGGCCCGCGCCAATGATGACAATCGGTCCTGCCGTCATGGGAACATCCTACGTTCGAGCGCACGGGAATGACCCATGTCGTTTCCTCTCCACTGATTTTGGCTTGCCTGTCTCGTCCCTTGGAAGCGGCGCTCGTGTCCGTTCCGAACGATGACAGGCCCTATCTGAGCTCATGGCGCGAACAGACGCAAGAGCGCCATCGCCCCGGGGGGGAAGGATTGCCAGGCATTTTGCAGGCTTGGCCGGGGATTGTCACCTCTTACCTTCTGCTATTTAAATGCTGGCCTCCGTTCCGAGCCGAGGCCCAGCCATGCCGACGTCAGATGATACCGCCGCCAGCGCCCCTGCCCTGCTCCGGATCGAGGGTCCGATTGCCACCATCACCCTGAACCGGCCCGCGGCCTTCAATTCCATCAATCTGTCGATCGCGCAAAAGCTCGAGCAGCTAGGCAGCGAGGTCGAGGGCAACGACGATATCCGTGTGCTTGTCATCGAGGGTGAAGGCCGCGCCTTCTCGGCCGGCGGCGATCTGCAGACCATTGGAGCTGCCGCCGCCAACGATACCATCGCGCCCGTGGTCGGCGAGTTGCTGAAGCACTACCACGCCTTTATCGAGACGGTGCGGCGGATGCCGAAGATCGTTCTCTCCAGCGTCCACGGCTCCGCCGCCGGTGCTGGCATGGGGCTCGCCTTCATCGCTGATCTCTGCATTGCCGCCGACGACGCCCGCTTCACGCCGGCCTATGCCAAGATCGGCGTCTCGCCGGACGGCGGCAGCACGGTCGGCATGGTCGGCACCGTCGGCACCCGCCGCGCGTTGCAGATATTTTTGGCCGAAGACAGTTTTACAGCGCAGCAGGCCTATCAATGGGGCCTGGTCGCCCGCGTCGTTCCGGCAGCGGAACTGAAGGCAGAGACGCGCAAATTCGCCGAACGGCTGGCGCAGAATCCGCCCGCGGCGATCGCCGGCACCAAGTCGCTGGTCTATCAGGCCGCGGTTACACCGACCAGGCAGCAACTCGATGCCGAGGAAGCGAAGATCATCGACGCCATGCACACCGACGACTTCCGCGTCGCGGTGAAGAAGTTCACCAGCAAGGGAAAGTAGTGGCGCGTTGATACCGCCTGCTCAACTGTCATCATCCGCGAAGGCGGATGATCCAGTACGCCGCGCTCGCTCAATTCAAGTTCAATGCCTCGGCGTACTGGATGCCCCGCCTTCGCGGGGCATGACGCCACAGGGCTACCCCTTCCCCCGCCCGCGCATGAAATCGAAGTCGCAGCCCTCGTCAGCCTGCAGAATCGTCTCGTTGAACAGGTGCGCGTAGCCGCGCCTGGCCCAATCGGGCGCGACGGCCGGAGCAAGCGCCGCGCGGCGCTTCGCCAGTTCCGCCTCGTCGACCAGCAGATCGATGCTGCGTTTCGCGACATCGAGGCGGATCATGTCGCCGTTCTTCACCAGCGCCAGCGGACCGCCCACGGCGGATTCCGGCGTGATGTGCAGCACGATGGTGCCGAACGCGGTGCCGCTCATGCGCGCGTCGGATATCCGCACCATGTCCTTGGTCCCACCACGCGCGAGTTTCTTCGGGATCGGCAGATAGCCAGCCTCCGGCATTCCGGGCGCACCCTTGGGGCCGGCATTGCGCAGCACCAGCACGTCATCGGCGTTGACGTCGAGATCGGGATCGTCGACCCGCAGCGTCATGTCCTCGACGGATTCGAACACCACGGCACGGCCGGTATGCTGCAGCAGTTTCGGGCTTGCCGCTGATTGCTTGATGACCGCGCCGCGCGGCGCCAGGTTGCCATGTAGCACCGCCATCGCGCCTTCGCTCTTGATCGGATTGTCGCGCGGACGGATGGCGTCTTGCCCCGGCACCTCCTCGGCGTCGGCGACGACCTCGCGCAGCGTCTGCCCCGTAATGGTTTTGGCATCGAGATCGATGAGATCGCCGAGCTGCGCCATCAATTTCGGCACGCCGCCGGCATGATGAAAATGCTCCATGTAATGCTCGCCTGACGGTTTCAGGTCGATCAGCACGGGCACCTCGCGGCCGAGCTTGTCGAACGCTTCGAGATCGATGCGGTGTTTGGTGCGGTTGGCAATCGCCGTCAGATGAATGAGCCCGTTGGTCGAGCCGCCGATCGCCTGTAGTACCACTTGTGCGTTCTGGAAGGAGGCCTGCGTCAGCAATTCGCTGGGTTTTGGTCCCTTGGCCTTGGCCATCACGGCCGCCACCCTGCCGCTCGCCTCCGCCGAGCGAAAGCGCTCGGCATGCGGCGCCGGGATCGTCGCGCTCATCGGCAGCGACAGACCGAGCGCCTCGGTGATGCATGCCATGGTCGAGGCGGTGCCCATCACCATGCAGGTGCCGACCGACGGCGCGAGCCGGCCGTTGACGGCTTCGATTTCAATGTCGTCAATTTCGCCGGCGCGATATTTTCCCCACAGCCTCCGGCAATCCGTGCACGCCCCCAGAACTTCGCCCTTGTGATGCCCGACCACCATCGGCCCCACGGGAATAACGACGGTCGGCAGGTCGGCACTGACGGCGGCCATGATCTGCGCCGGCAAGGTCTTGTCGCATCCGCCGATCACGACCACGGCGTCCATCGGCTGCGCGCGGATCATCTCCTCGGTGTCCATCGCCATCAGATTGCGAAGATACATCGAGGTCGGATAGGCAAAGCTCTCGGCGATCGAGATAGTCGGGAACACCATCGGCATCGCGCCAGACAGCATCACGCCGCGCTTCACCGCTTCGATGATCTGCGGAACGTTGCCGTGACAGGGATTGTAGTCGCTGTAGGTATTGGTGATGCCGACGATCGGCCGGTTCAGCGCATCATCCGAATAGCCCATCGCCTTGATGAAGGCCTTGCGCAGGAACAGCGAGAAGCCAGCATCGCCATAACTCGTCAGTCCCTTGCGAAGTCCGTCGGCCATTTTCTTGCTTCCTGTCTTCGAGGCTTTAGCTTCCGGGCGCGCCCGGTGAGCCCGGGCCACGATATGATCGTCAGTATGGTTTCCGGGCCCGCGCCGCAAGGGCGCATACCCCTGAATGACCGGTCACTTCTTCCAGTCGATAATCCGGCCCTTGTCGCCGTCGAACTCCATGCTGCAGAACGTGCCGCCCTGGTAGTAATCGCCGACCGGGTCCGGCTTGAGCTTGGCCTGTTCGGCCATCGCGTGTTCGCGGAAATCTTCGCCACGGCCGGTCGGGCGATAACCGAGCTCATAGGCGCGATGGTTGTCCCACCAGGCGCGCTCGTTATGGGAGGCGCCGTAGAATATCTCGAAATGAATATCGGGATGATCGAGCCCGATGCGGCAGAGTTGCACCAGATCTTCCGGCTTCAGCCAGATCGACAGGCGACGATGATCGAGCGGCATCTCGCCGAAATTGCCGATCCGGATGCAGGTCACGCCGAGCCCGTGCTTGTCGGCATAGAGCGCGCCGACCGCTTCGCCGAATACCTTGCTGACGCCGTAACGGCTGTCGGGGCGTGCGGTGACGTCGGTGCCGATGCGGTGGTGGCGCGGGTAGAAGCCGACTGCGTGGTTGGACGAGGCGAACACCACGCGCTTGACGCCCTTCTTCCGCGCCGCCTCGAACAGATTGTAGCCGCCGATGATGTTGGACTGCAGGATCGAATCCCAGGGCCCTTCGACCGAATAACCACCGAAATGCAGGATGCCGTCAACGCCTTCGCAGATCGCCTCGACCTGGGCCAGATCGGCCAGATCGGCGGCCTTGAACTTCTCGTCCTTGCCGAGATCGGCCGGCGCCTTCAGATCGCTCAGCAGCAGGTCCGGATAGATCGGCGGCAGCAGCTTGCGCAAGGATGTGCCGATCCCGCCGGCAGCGCCGGTCATCAATATGCGTGGCATTTCGTTCCTCTTATCTCTCGACCGATTTGCGGTCATTAGCTGACAATGATAGCAAATCCAACTGTCAGGGAAACGCAACAACGAGAACAGCAAATGTCCGATGCAGCATCGCATTCCACCGGCTGGCGCCCGGCCACGTATTACCCCGATCCGGCCATCCGCGCACTCGATCCGCGCTTTGAGAGATATTGGCTCAAGCTGTCGGCGGTGGAGCGGCTGACCACCGGCCTGCGCTGGGCAGAGGGCCCGGTGTGGTTCGGCGACGGGCGCTACCTGCTGTGCAGCGACATTCCGAACCAGCGCATCCTCAAATGGGAAGAGGAGACCGGCGCGGTCAGCATCTTCCGCAAGCCGTCGAACTTCGCCAACGGCAACACCCGCGACCGTCAGGGACGGCTCGTCACGTGCGAGCATGGCGGCCGCCGCATCACCCGCACCGAATATGACGGATCGATCACAGTGCTGATGGACTCCTTCGACGGCAAGCGCCTGAACTCTCCGAACGACGTGATCGTCAAATCCGACGGCTCGATCTGGTTCACCGATCCGGTGTTCGGCCTGCTCGGCAATTACGAGGGCTACAAGGCCGAGCCGGAGATCGACGCCAATGTCTACCGGATCGATGGCGCGACCGGCAAAGCCACCATCGTCGCCGAGGGCGTGCTCGGGCCGAACGGGCTGTGCTTCTCGCCGGACGAGAAGATTCTCTACATCATCGAATCCCGCGGCGTGCCGAACCGCAAGATCCTTGCCTACGACGTCGCGGCCAGCGGCGACAAGCTTGCCGACAAGCGCGTCCTGGTCGACGCCGGCCCCGGCACACCCGACGGCATGCGCTGCGACATCGACGGCAATCTGTGGTGCGGCTGGGGCATGGGCGATCCCGAACTCGACGGTGTCGTGGTGTTCGCCCCCGATGGCGTGATGATCGGCCGCATCGCGCTACCCGAACGCTGCGCCAATCTCTGCTTCGGCGGCTTGAAGCGCAACCGCCTGTTCATGGCCGCTAGCCAGTCGATCTACGCACTCTACGTGAACACGCAAGGCGCGCCGGGCGGCTGACGCAATCCATAAGGCTTTCGAAAAGCTAGCGCTCCTCGGTAGAGGCCTGCATCTTTTTGCCGAGCTTGAGCTTCGCAAGTTTCTCGGAAATCGCCACGCCGAAATGGCCCTGCGGCGACGACGGAGGCAACTCGTCGCGGGCCTCCCATTGCGAGATCTTCCCCTTCGCATCCTCGAAAGCCTGTTCCAGCGACACGCTCTCGCCGAGGCTTTGATTGAAGAAGGCATCGCCGAAATAGGTCCATTCGCGCTCGTTGGAGCAGCCGAATGACGTGCTGTTTTCGTCCGCGGCCGTCAGGACGATGCTGTCCGGCGACGCAAGCCGCTTGGCAAATATGCCGGAATAGCAGGCCGAAACGATCACCACCCGATTCCGGATGCCTTCGCGATCGAGAACGGATGCGACGTGTTCCGGACTGAGTACCGCGGTCATGGCGTCGCCCAGGAAGAGTCCGACGCCCGTCGGCCCACCGTGCGACGTGATGAAGACGACCAGGATATCTTCGTCCTTGTTCATGATCCCAGCCACGGCATGCACCGCCGCCGCAAAGTTCGTGCGGGTGGCCACCGGGGTGGTCACAAGGGTATCGCGATGGTTCACAAGCCGCATCGTACCGCGATCCATGCCGAGCGACCTGCTCAGGATCGACAAACCGCCGTTCAATTCCTTGATAAACACGTCCTGGTCGGACCAGCCTGCAACGCCAATGGCATAGACGTCGGTTGTGCCCTTGCGCTCGGGCAACAGCTTCTTGATTTCTGCTTCGACAAGATGTGGCTGCGAGAGTTCGACCGCCGCTGCGTCGATTGGAGCCGAATCGTCCGCTGGAGGAGGCTTCAACAATTTTGCGTAGCCCCACTCCCAGATATTGTAGGAGGACTGATTGTAATCGCGGCTGAGGAATGTCGGAAATGCCGGCAAGGCGACGATCGCGGCTCCTGCGACCGCACACAGCCAAAGGGCCCGCAGCACCGAGCTCTGATAAGGCCCGATGCCGGCGCCGCGGAAGATGGCGGCAACTGCACCGATCCACCAGACCACCACGATAATAATGGCAAGGACTACCTTGTCCGATTCGGTCCAGATGCCCGGCATCGGATTATAAATAGGGGACGGCACGCGGCGGGCCGCAATCAGCATCCACTCCAGAAGCGTGGCCAGCACCGCAAGCTGCGCCAGGACGACCGCGCGATCCTTCGAGATAAACAGCGAAGCGATCGCGACGAAAACCGCCATCGCAGCAATGATCGAATTGATACCATAGATGCTGAAGAACGACGGACTATCGACCGTCAGATATTGGCGCGCGGCTTCCGAACCCATAGCCAAGGTCGCGAAGACGAGGACGGTGAAAACCGAGACCGAACACTCGGCCGCGGTGCTCCGCCAAAGCGCCGCGCGCAGCGTTGTCCGCATGATCCAGAGGAAATTCTTCATACCTGACCGACCAAAGACCCAACTCCCGCGATATCGTGAGGGTAGAAGACGAACGATTGATTTATTCGATCTACGAAATTGATCCGAATTGCGTTATTTCGTACCATCACCTTTCGGTTGTTGGACCCGAGATTGACCTTCGGCAGCTTTGCATTAACTACTTTGCGCGGTTCCACGCAGGCAGGCCCTGCGTTCGTTCACCCCTTCTTTTCCTGTGCGTCGGCGGTCTGCTTGGCGAGCGCGTCTTCAAACGCCTTTTCCAGCGTCGCGGCATAGGCGTTGAACTCGCCGGGATTGACGAATGGATTGGGCGCGCCATCCGAGATCATGGCACGCTTGTCCTGCATCCTGTACATTTCCGGATGCGGCGCGAGCAGCACATCCACCTTCATGTCCTTCGCCCGTGCAAACGTCTTCCGGTAGTCGGCGACGATCCCGGAATAGGTCGGGTTGGGGACGAGGCGGTTCAGCGCCACGGTGCCGCTGCAGAAAACGAGGACGGATCGCGTGGCGTCGCCATCCCTGACGGAGAATTCCCAACTCGTGCAGCCCGGCGAATGGCCGGGGGTTTCGCGGGCGGTCAGCGTGACATCGCCTATCGCGACCTTATCGCCTTCGCGCACCATGCGATCCACCTTCACCGGCGGAAAATTGAGCGCCGTATCTTCCTGCGCGCCCGGATAGTAGCCGCCTTCGAGCAACGGCTTGTCGGCTTCGCCCGCGACCATCTGGGCGCCGCTGGCCTGCTTCAATTCGGCAAGGCCGCCGGTGTGATCGATATGCGCATGGGTGTTGACGAGGTATTTGATGTCGGTGATCTTGAAGCCCAGTTTCTCGATGTTCGCTTTGATCTGCGACGTTGCCTCCGGCATCACCGTATCCACCAGGATATGGCCCTGCGGCGACGTGATCAGGTAGGACGCCAGGCCGTCGGTTCCGACATAATAGACGTTGCCGATCATCTTGAACGGCTCGGTCGGTGTGTTCCACTTTACCTTGAGCGTCTCAAGCAGATCCTTGACGGTCTGGGCCTGCACTGTCCCGGCAAGCGGCAGCAGCGCGACGAGCGCCACGACGATTTTCTTCACGGGCATCCTCCGTCTTTTCTTGTTGCATCGTCGCCGTGTCGGCATCGACGAGTCTTAGCCTGACGATGATTCTGGTCAAAAAAATGCCGGCCGCTTTTCAGCAGCCGGCATCTTTCACGATCGGCGCGAGCGCCGCATCAATTTACGCGGCGTTGTAGCCGGCGACCGCCTTCACCTCGAGATATTCTTCAAGGCCGTACTTGCCCCACTCGCGGCCGTTGCCGGATTGCTTGTAGCCGCCGAACGGCGCGGTGCGGTCGTTCGGCACGCCCTGCAGGTTGATGTTGCCGGCGCGGATCTGGCGGGCCACGCGGCGCGCGCTTTCCACCGTATCGCCCGTGACGTAACCGGCGAGACCATAGGGCGTGTCATTGGCGATCTTCACCGCTTCGGCTTCATCCTTGGCGCCGATGATCGTCAGCACGGGTCCGAAGATTTCTTCGCGGGCAATCGTCATGTCGTTGGTGACGTCGGCGAAGATGGTCGGGCGGACATAGAAGCCCTTGTTGACGCCCTCGGGGAGACCGGGACCGCCGGCGACGAGGGTCGCGCCTTCATCGATGCCCTTCTTGATCAGCGCCTGGATCTTGTCCCACTGGATACGCGACACGACCGGGCCGATGGTGGTGCCTTCGGCGCGGGGATCGCCCGCCTTGGTCTTGTCGGCGACGCCCTTGGCGATTGCGGCCACTTCCTTCATCTTCGACAGCGGCACGATCATCCGCGACGGCGCGTTGCACGACTGTCCGGAGTTGTTGAACATGTGCATCACGCCGCCGGTGACGGCCTTGGTGAGGTCGGCGCCTTCGAGGATGACGTTCGGCGACTTGCCGCCGAGTTCCTGGCTGACGCGCTTCACGGTGGGCGCGGCGCGCTTGGCGACGTCGACGCCGGCGCGGGTCGAGCCGGTGAACGAGATCATGTCGATATCAGGATGCTCGGCCATCGCAGCGCCGACTTCGGGGCCGAGGCCGTTGAGCAGGTTGAACACACCCTTCGGCACGCCCGCTTCATGCAGGATTTCGGCGAAGATCAACGCCGAGGTCGGCGTGAATTCCGAGGGCTTGAGGATCATGGTGCAGCCGGCGGCGAGCGCGGGCGCGACCTTGCAGGCGATCTGGTTGAGCGGCCAGTTCCAGGGCGTGATCATGCCGATGACACCGACCGGCTCGCGCACGACGACGGCCGAACCGATCGTCTCTTCGAAATGATAGTTCTTCAGCACTTCGAGCGTGGAAGCGATGTGGCCAAGGCCGGCACCGGCCTGCAGGCGTTCAGCCATCGGCAGCGGTGCGCCCATCTCATCGGAGACGGCGGCGCCGATGTCCTTCATGCGGGTCTTGTAGATCTCGATGATCTTCTCGAACAGCGCGATGCGCTCCTCGCGGCTGGTCTGCGAATAGGTCACGAAGGCGCGCTTGGCGGCGGCCACGGCCTTGTCGAGGTCGGCCTTGGAGCCGAGCGCAACTTCATACATCGCGTCTTCGGTCGCCGGGTTGACGACGGGGGTGGACTTCTTGACGGCGGGATCGACCCAGGCGCCATCGATGTAGAATTGCATGCGATTGACCATCGGAAACCTCTTTATCTCGGAGCAATGGAGGGGAACGGTAGCGTTCGGCAGGCATCCTTGCACGAAAGCCAGGGCAGTTGAACCCGCCATATGCGGGGTGCCGCGATGCGGCAGGCGCTGGATATAAGGACAGGGATGGCAGGGTAGCAAGGTGCTCACGCTGGCATTCTGTCGTGCGGAGAGACCCCCACCCCGGCCCTCCCCCGCACGCGGGAGAGGGAGAAGATTGCCGCAGCAGCGAGTGAAAATTCAATGCAGCGTCTAGACGCAACTTCAATCAACTCAAATGTCATGCGATCGCCGCCGAGGCCCCAGATGTGCCCCCTCTCCCGCGCTTGCGGGGGAGGGTTGGGGTGGGGGTGGCGCGGCATCGGAAGTCTCGCATCAGTACCTCACACCGCCATCTTGCGGTGCCGCACCGGCGCGCCGACGGTCAGGCTTTCCGCTGCATCGATGATGGCGTTGGCGTCGATGCCGTAGTGGCGGTAGAGGTCGCCAATTGTACCGGTCTGGCCGAACTGCTCGACGCCGAGCGTCTCGGCGCGGTGGCCGCGCACGCTGCCGAGCCAGCCGAGCGCGGCCGGATGGCCGTCGATCACGGTCACGATGCCGCAATCGCGCGGCAACGGCGCCAGCAGCTTTTCGACATGGCTGAGATACTGGATGCCACGGCGGTCGCGCCGCAAATTCCGCGCGGCGGACCATCCGGCATGCAGCCGGTCGGCCGAGGTTACCGCCAGTAAAGCGACATCGCGGTGGCTTTCGCCGATGAAGCCCACCGCCTCGATCGCCTCCGGCGCCACCGCGCCGGTATAGGCGATCACGATGTCGCAGTTCGGCCCCGGCTCGCGCAGCCAGTAGGCGCCCTCGGTGATGTCGCTTTGCAGCTCCGGCGCCATGATGCGCTGCGGCTGGTCCAGCGTGCGGGTCGAGAGCCGCAAATAGACCGAACCGCCCTCGCCGGCTTCGCGCTGCATGTGGCGAAAACCCCATCCCATGATCACGGCAAGTTCATCGACAAAGGCCGGTTCGAACGAGGCCAGCCCATCCTGCGCCATGCCGATCAGCGGCGTGGCGATCGACTGATGCGCACCGCCCTCCGGCGCCAGTGTGATGCCGGATGGCGTCGCCACCACCATGAAGCGGGCGTCCTGGTAGCAGGCATAATTCAGCGCATCGAGGCCGCGCTCGATGAAGGGATCGTACAGCGTTCCGACCGGCAGCAGCCGTTCGCCATTGATCGCATGCGACAGCCCGAGCGCCGAGAGCATGATGAACAGGTTCATCTCGGCGATGCCGAGTTCCAGATGCTGTCCCCTGGGCGAATAATCCCAGTTGAAGGTCGACGGGATTTTCTCCTGCCGGAACAGGTCGTGGTTCTCGGCTTTGGCAAACAGGCCGCGGCGGTTGACCCAGGCGCCGAGATTGGTCGAGACGGTGACGTCGGGCGACGCGGTGACGATACGCGCGGCCAGTTCCGTATCGCCGCGCGCGAGTTCATTGAGCACCAGCCCAAAGCCCTGTTGGGTCGACATCTGCGCCGCCGGCTTGAAGGTGAGCTGTTGCGGAACGTCAATGACGGGCGCGGTGAGACGGCGGCGGCCTTCCTGGTTAAAGGGCGCGGCCGTCAGAAATGCTTCGAGCTCGGCCGGCAGCTGCGACAAGCCTTCGAACTTGTCCCATTCATGGCCAGGGCGGATGTTCTGCGCGGCGCGCCACTTCTCCATCTGCGCGACCGTCATCAGGCCCGCATGGTTGTCCTTGTGGCCCTGCATCGGCAGGCCGACGCCCTTGATGGTGTAGGCGATGAAGCAGACGGGGCGGTCGTGATCGATGGCTTCAAAGGCCTCGATCATGCTAGCCATGTCGTGTCCGCCGAGATTGGACATCAACGCCAGCAGTTCCTCGTCGCTGCGGCGGTCGATCAGTTGCGATACTTGCCCTTGATCGCCGACGTCGTCCTGCAAATGCTTGCGGAAGGCGGCACCACCCTGGAAGCACAGCGCCGCATACATCTGGTTCGGGCAATTATCGATCCAGCGCCGCAAAGCTTCGCCGCCGGGTTCGGCGAATGCCGCTTGCATCAGGCGGCCGTATTTCACGATCACGACCTCCCAGCCGAAATTTCGGAACATGCTCTCGAACTTCGCCCACAGCCCTTCGCGCACGACGGCATCGAGGCTCTGGCGGTTGTAATCCACCACCCACCAGGTGTTGCGCAGGCCGTGCTTCCAGCCCTCCAGCAGCGCCTCAAAAATGTTGCCCTCGTCCATCTCGGCATCGCCGACGAGCGCGATCATCCGTCCCTCGGGCCGGTCCTTCATCCAGCCATGCGCGGTGACGTAGTCCTGCACCAGCGAGGAGAACAGGGTTTGCGCGACGCCGAGACCGACCGAGCCGGTGGAGAAATCGACGTCGTCGGCATCCTTGGTGCGCGAGGGATAGGATTGCGCGCCCTTGTAGCCGCGGAAATTCTCCAGCTTCTCGCGGGCCTGGTGGCCGAACAGATACTGGATGGCGTGGAACACCGGGCTCGCATGCGGCTTCACCGCGACGCGATCCTGCGGACGGAGCACCGAGAAGTACAGCGCCGACATGATATTGGCGAGTGAGGCGGACGAGGCCTGATGGCCGCCCACTTTCAGTCCATCGGTATTGGGCCTGACGTGATTGGCGTGATGGATCGTCCATGACGATAGCCAGAGAACCTTGGCCGCCAGTGCGGACAATAGCTCAAGGCGTGCGGGCTCGATGGGCATGGCCATGCTCCGGACAGGATCAGTATGCGCCGATTTTAGCGGGCGGCGAGGTGTCAAATTTCTCAATTTCCTGCGACATACCCCACAATATTGGGATAATTTCCCACAAACCTCCTCCAAACCATGAGTCCATCCCAATGCCTGACCTCGACGCCATCGACCGCAAGATTCTCGGCCTGCTGCAATCCGACAGCCGAATGACCATGCAGGAACTGGCCGACAGGGTCGGCCTGTCCGTGTCGCCCTGCCATCGCCGGGTCAAGCTTCTGGAAGAGCGCGGCGTCATCACGCGCTACATCGCGACCGTCGACCAGAAGTCGTTGGGGCTCCATGTCAGCGTCTTCATCTCGATCAAGCTGGCGCGGCAGAAGGAAGAGGACCTCAACCGGTTTGCGAAAGCGATTTCGAAATGGGACGAGGTGCTGGAATGCTACCTGATGACCGGCAACCGCGACTATCTCCTGCGCGTCGTCGCCGCCGATCTCTCCTCCTACGAAGCGTTCCTGAAGAACAAGCTGACACGGCTCGACGGCATCGCCTCGATCGAGTCGAGCTTTGCGCTGAGCCAGGTGAAGTATTCGATCGCGCTGCCGGTGTGACACGACACTCTCCACGTCATTGCGAGCGCAGTCCCGTAGGATGGGTGGAGCGAAGCGATACCCATCAATGCCAGTGCGTGTGGCGATGGGTATCGCTTCGCTCCACCCATCCTACGACATAACTTCGCGATCTCGCGGCGCGTTGCGTCCGAGGTTTGCATCTTCGTTTGCCCTCCAGAACTTAGAGGGCGCAGGGAAGACCGGGTGCTTGCTGCACCCGCGGTCTCGCGTGCGATTTGCACAAACAAAACTGCACACGAGCATACAGGGCAGCGGGAGCATTCCGGCCTTCCCTGCGCAATGGCTTTACGGCTTACTTCGTGCTCTTCCTGGTGAACGGCTTTCTTGCCACCATCGCCGGCGGGACACCGCGCTCGATCCGATAGGATCGATGCGCAACCGCCAACTTAGCGCCAGCACCGCGGCGCCCGAACCACACGACTTCGCCGTACGCTTTCGGCGCGTACGTCTAGCGCGCCTTCCGCGTCCATCGCATCTCACTGCACGTTCGTGACGATCGCGAGCGCCCCTCATCTGCCGTGAGACGGGCGGAGTTATGCGAGTGATTTGGGTGAGAACGAAAGCGGAATATTTTTGCAAAGAGGGCTGGACAGGTTTTGACTGATTTGCCCGTCGTGCCAGTTTGTCGCAGACCGCTGCACGAAGTTGTGCTTGCGCGCAAAGCAAATCAACTCGCAGCAATCGTGGGACCTTGCAATTGCTGCTTGCTCGCTCCACCATCCCGAGGGGCGGTATATCAGAAGCGGTATATCGAATTGGAACGGTTGGACGATCTCGAAGCCTTCCTGGCTGTTATCGAGAAGGGCAGCCAGGCGGCGGCCTCACGGCATCTTCGACGCCCGTTGCAGTCGCTCAACCGGTCGCTGCTGACGCTGGAACGCGCCCTCGGCGTCGAACTCGTGAAACGCACCACGCGACGATCGGAACCGACCGAGGCCGGGCGGGTGTTCTACGAGCGCATCAAGCCGGCGGTTGCAGCGATCATCGAAGCGCGGACCGAGGCAGCCAGCCTGCGCGGCGAAATTTCCGGCCCGTTGAAAGTCGGTGCGCCCATCCTGTTTGCGTCATCCTATGTGGCGCCGATCGTCAGCCGTTTTCTAAATCTCTATCCCAATGTGGATGTCGAACTCCGGGCCTCCGACGAGCAGGCCGATCTCGTTGCCGACGGCCTCGATATCGCCGTGCGGATCGGCGACTCCACCGATGAGTCCCTGATTGCCCGGCGGTTGCATACGCTGCGCGTCGTTATCGTTGGCGCGCCATCCTATTTCGCCCAACACGGCCGGCCGAAGCACCCAAACGATCTCGAACAGCACGCCTGCATCCTGCGGGCCGGTACTGATGTGATCGACAAATGGCCGTTTCGCATCGACGGCCGGCTCCAGTCGGTCAAGGTGCACGGTCGCTTTCGTTCGAACAGCGCCGCTTCGATCCGCGCGGCCGCGAGCGAAGGCACCGGCCTTGCGCTGCTACCACTATGGCAAATCAACGATCTCGTCGCGCGGGACGCGCTTGCAATCGTACTGCCGGAATTTGAAGCCGATGGAATGCCGATTCAGCTGGTCTGGCCGCCGACGCGGGCGCCGCTGGAACGCGTCCGTCGGTTCGTGGATTTTCTCGCGAGCAGCCTGAAGACCGATCTGCTCTAGCACCTCGCAAGACATTTGCGCATCAGAATACATTATAGCCGGGCGCAAGCAGATGTTCGGGATCATAGCGCCGCTTGGCCTCGCGAAGCTGCGGCCAGCCAGACCCGAAGTGAATCTCCCAGTCGAACGGCGACATGGCAAAGGCGCTGACCGGATAGAGAACGCCGCCGGCTTCTCGAATGCGATCGAACAGCGTGCGATTTTCCGCGACCATCCGCTCCGCCGTCGCCGCATCGTTCGAGGCCGGAATCCGAATGAGATTGAAGACAAACACGATATCTTCCGCTGGCAGCCGAACCAGCGGCGTGTGAAACGCGCCCGTGAGCAAGGGATAGAGGGCTATCCGCCCGAACGGACCGACAGCATCGCCCGTCAGCCCGGCCAGGATGTCGCCGGCAACTCGCTCGGCGTTGCTGCCGCGCAGGAATGTCAACAGCCAGGGCTGCGGATTGGACCACTGGCCTTTCGACCGCAGCAGATTTTCGAACTTTCCAAACGCTAGCGCATCCTCGTGATAGGTCAGGTCGGCGATGACGGCGGCGCCGCGCTCATCGGACAATCCGGAAAGCACGGCCCCGTCGTCAGGCGCCGAACTGCTCCCATAAGCTACCGCGCCATCGAGTTGATACCTCCAACCGCCGTTTCCATCGGGAAGGATCGCTCCCTGCAACTGGTCGAAGCGCCCTTCCGACAGGACGCGCCGCTGGTCTGCCGCCAGCGACGGGAAATCGCGGTAGAAGAGCTGAAAGCGCCTGATACGCTCGGGCGCGCGCACTAGGCGCAGCGTCGCCCGTGTGACGATGCCACATTGGCCGAGGCCGGCGCGGACGGCGTTAAAGAGATCGGGATTTTCGGCCGCCGAGCAGCTCAGTTCATTCCCCTCGCCCGTCACCACATCCAGCGCGATGACGTTGTCGGTTTGCATGCCATGCCTTGATGACGCCGCGCCGATGCCACCCGCCGCGATCGTTCCGCCGATCGAGAGGCCGAGATAGTTGGTCAGCACCGGCGGCGTGAGTCCCTGCGCCAATGTCGCCTCGAGCAGATCTTTCCACGCCACTCCGGCGTCGACCACGACGCGATCGGCCTTGATATCGCGGATCGAGTTCATCGCGCCCATATCGACCACGATACCGTTCTCGACCAAGGCGCGGCCATAAATCGAATGGCCCTGCCCGCGCGCCGCCACTTTGACGCCCTCGCCTTTCGCCCAACGCATCAGGCTCGCAATGTCGGCAGCCGATGCGGGCCTGAGTACGCCACATGGTTGCCGGTGAATGAGGCGGCCGAAATCATGCGCCGCTGCGGCGCGAACCTCCGGGTCAAGGCTGACATTGCCGGGTAGCTGCGGACGATCGACCGCTTGCGCCGATGTCGTGAGCCCGCTGGCGAGCGCGGCGGCGGTGACACCCAGGCCTGCGCTCAAAAACATGCGTCTGTCCGATGGCATGAAACCCTCCTTGTCCAGAGGCCGTGATGCTTGCCCGCAAAGCTGTGGCGTCGCGCGGCATCAGACAATCGCCGCGGCGCCGGATGGACATTCCCGCAAACCGGGAGGATCCCGCCTGTCCCGGGTCGCCGTTCATAGTGTGAGCGTGAACAAGTCTGGCGTCGTGGAACCCGTCCTCGCAGTTCCGCGATGCATGGCCGTTTTCGACGGATTTACGTCATTTCAGGCAGATCATCGCGGCAGTAGAACGGGAGTCGATTGAAATGAATGAGACGCGAGCCAGCAAATCATGAATTCGCGACGTGTATTGTGGAGTGCGATAGGCGCAATCGCACTTGCCGCCATGATCGGCGGAGCCTGGATTTTCTCGCTTCCGACGGCGCCTTCCGTCGCAGCCCCGCCAGCGATCACGCAAGACGAGCGTGACGCGACGATCCTGGCGCTGAAGCCGCCGAAGCGACAGCGCCCGCTGATCGCCATCATCGGCATCAACGACGCCACCGAAACTACTGATTACCTGATGCCCTACGGCATCCTCAAGCGCGCCGACGTCGCCGACGTCGTGACGCTGGCAACCCGCCCCGGCCCGATGACGCTGTTTCCGGCGTTGAAGATCGAACCGCAGGCGACCATAGCGACGTTCGATGCGCGGCATCCCGACGGCGCCGACTATGTCATCGTTCCCGCCATGAGCCGCGACGACGATCCCGAGGCGCTGCAATGGATCAGGAATCAGTCGGCCAAAAAGGCGATCATCATCGGCGTCTGCGTCGGCGCCAAGGTGGTCGGCGATGCCGGGCTGCTGCATGGCAAGCGGGCGACCACCCACTGGTATTCCGTCAAGGAATTGCGCGGCAAGCATCCCACGATGCGCTATGTCGAAGATCGGCGGCTGGTGGTCGATGACGGCGTGGCGACGACGACCGGCATCACGGCGTCGATGCCGATGTCGCTGGCGCTGATCGAGGCCATTGCCGGCCGCGACAAGGCGCGCGCTGTCGGCCGCGATATCGGCCTCGCCGACTGGGACGCACGGCATGAAAGCGACGAGTTTCGCTTCACGCGTCCGTTCGCGCTGACGGCGATCGGCAATACGACCGCGTTCTGGGCGCACGAGCGGCTCGGCATCGAACTCAAGGAAGGCGTAGACGAAGTGTCGCTGGCGCTCGTTGCGGACGCATGGTCGCGGACCTATCGGTCGCAGGCGGTGACGTTCGCGAGCACTGCAGGCGCACAACAGACCAGGAACGGCATTCGCATTCTGCCCGATGAGATCGCAGCGAATTGGCCGGTGGAACGTTTGCTGCCGTCTGTAGCGGATCGGAAACCAGCGGAAGCGCTGGACAACGCGCTGAACGGGATTGCGGCCCGCTACGGAACGCGCACCACCGATTTCGTCGCGATGCAGCTCGAGTACCCAAGGCACCGGGCGACGCAGTGAGGGCCATCCCGTCATTGCGAGCGCAGCGAAGCAATCCATTGTCACCTCGTGCACAGAAAGATGGATTGCTTCGCGGAGCCTGTCATCCGGCGGCGCTTCGCGCCGACCGGGTGGCTCGCAATGACGTGGAGAGAGCGCGGATCTGCATCCTTTAAGACGGCGCTCGCGCGCCTTTGCCCACTCTACATCGCTACGCTGCCCCGACGATCATCATCGCCACGGCTCGACGATGATCTTGGTGTGCGCTTCCGGGTTGGCGAGATCGGCGAACGCCTTGGCGACGCCGTCGATGCCGACGCTGGCAGTCACCATCGAGGCGGCATCGACCTGCCCTTCCGCGATCAGGCGCAAGGAATACGCGAATTCCTCCGGCGTGTAGCCCAGCACGTACTGAACGTTGAGCTCCTTGAGGATGCCGAGCATCGGCTCGGCGCGGTCGGTTTCCATGCAGACGCCGACCACGACGATGCGCGCGTCGCGCGGCGCGCCCTCGAACACCTGCTGGATCAGGCCGGGCACGCCGACGCACTCGAAGATCAGCGCAGGCTTCAGCGCCGGCAGCAACGCCTGCAGCGGCGGGCGCGCGGCCTTTTCTTCCGGCGACATCTGGGCGTGCTCGGCCCACGTCGCATAAGGTAGCGTGCGCGCAGGGTCGACGACCACGTCGGCACCGAGCTTTTCAGCGAGCGCGCGGCGGGCCGGCGAATAATCCGCAGCGACGATCGGGTGCAATCCCCTGATCTTCAGCGCCGCGATGACGGCGAGCCCGACCGGCCCGCAGCCGATCACCAGCGGCACCTCGCCGCCTTTGATATTGGCTTTTGCCACCGCGTGCACGCCGACCGCCAGCGGCTCGGTCAGCGCGGCATGCTCGGCGGCGAGGCCGTTCGGGACTTCGAGCAGCAAGGCTTCGCTGAGCAGCATACGCTCGGCATAGGCGCCGACATTGTCGTTGGAATAACCGATGCCCTGCGGGCCTTCCGCGGTCAAAAGCGCCGGCAGCGAACAGACTTTGGTGCCAGGCTTCAACTTCTGCGTCGTGCCCGGACCATAGTCGAGCACCTCGCAGCAGAATTCATGGCCGAACACGACGTCGCGCGAAAGGTCCATCGGCTTGCGGCCGGGAAAATGTTTTGCCAGTTCGACCATGCGGTGCGCGTGCTTGCGCGCGTGCAGGTCGGAACCGCAGATGCCGCAGGCCAGCGACTTCACCAGCACCATGCCGGACCCCGGTTTGGGCTCAGGCATCTCGTCGACGACAATTTCCCCGTTGCGGAAAATGGCTGCGCGCATGGTTCCTCCCGGTGATTTTTTTCACCTTAAAGCATTATCGGTTCTGATTGAATCAGAACCGATAATGCTGGATCTTTTTATTTTACGCGTTTTCTTTACGCGAACCGGTGGCCACTTCGCTCGAAAACGCTATGGCGAGGATCACCACGCATAGCGCACAACGCCCTTGCCGGCGTAGGAATTGGTGACGTTGGAGAATTGGCCTTCGAAGATGGCCGCCGCCGACCAGCCGCTCAGCCATTTCATCTCGGCAGCCGCCGTAGCCAGCGCCGAGTCATGCGCCTGCGCTGCGCCGTTGACGACGAAGGCCGTGCCCGGCAGCGTCTGGAACAAGGCCGTGACGTTGCGGTCGGTGTTGAAATCATGCGCCCAGGCGGCGCGGCCGCGCAGCGTCAGGATGCCGTTCG
The DNA here is from genome assembly GCF_003062295.1 of Bradyrhizobium algeriense. Taxonomy (GTDB): domain Bacteria; phylum Pseudomonadota; class Alphaproteobacteria; order Rhizobiales; family Xanthobacteraceae; genus Bradyrhizobium; species Bradyrhizobium algeriense. The sequence goes on from NZ_PYCN01000027.1 coordinate 85,050, forward strand.
ACATCGCAAACGACTTGTCGGTGCGAACGCCGATTTCGCTGCGCGAAGCCGTGACGTCCTTGGCGGCATAGTTCAGCGCAAACGTGCCGGCGCCCGCCAGCATTTGCTCGGCATAGGCCGGCAGGCTGTAGGTGGTGAACTGGCCGGCGGCATAGGGCGTGATGCCCATCCACGGCGCCAGATAACGGTAGCCGCCCTCGATGCGGCCGGAATACGCGTTGGCATTGAACTGGGCACGCAGGCGCTCGAAGCCGGCCACCGTGACCGTGCGCTCGGTCGTCACGTCCTGCCAGCCATAGGCCGCCGCGGCGGTGATGTAAGCCGCGCCGATGTTGTGGCGGATGAAGGCGCCGGCCTGGAACAGGTCCGAGCGCCCGGAACCGAAACCGCTGACGCTGAAATTGGTGCCGCCGCCGGCGAGCGCAAAGCCGGCCAGCGTATCGCGCGAGAGGCGATAGTCGGCGCCAACAGCAAAACCGAATGCGCGGGCGGTCGCGTCGTTCGATCCCAGCGCGGCATTGCCAGAGGTGTTGCTGCCGCCGCCGAAGGCTGCGCCCCAGACGCTCCAGCGCTGATCGAACAGGTCGTTGCGCACGACATCCGCCTTGGTCGGGAATTTGCCGAAGGCATCGCGCGCCGCGCGCGGCTTCTTCACGGCATAGCCGAGCGCGCTCTCTTCAGCGAACGGGATCGCGCCTGCATTGCCACCGAAGCCGCCATTGCGGCCCGCCACGAACGGATCTGATATGAGCGACAGGAACAGGTTCATGGCGTCGAAGGTGCCCTGCTGCGATCCGGTCGCCAGTTCGCCGGAGACCTGCGTCAGGCCGGCCGGCGAGAGCGACGCGAAGCCGGCAGGAATGCCGCCGGTGGCATTGAAGAAATTGGTCAGCGCATTGGCGACGTTCTGCTGGTTGACGTTGAGGCCGCCGCCGTAATTCAGCGCGAAATTCAGATAGACGTTGTTGGCGTCGTAGCTCAGCGTCGGATTCAGGTTGGACGAAACGCCAGTAACCACCGGGTTGAACGTGTCGGGCACGCTACCGGCGGTCAAGATCGTGTATTGCCTGGCCACCGTGCCGCTCGGAACGACCACGACGGAAGCGCCGCCAAGGGTCGCCACGCCGGTGACGAGGGTCAGATCGCTGCTGGTGCCCGAGATCTCGACCATGTAGCTCGACGCCGCCGTGAACGTCAGGCTGCCCGCCACGTTGAGGGTGCCGATCGAATTGCCCGGCGCGAGCACACCGCCATTGACGAAGACGTTGTCGATCGTGCCGGTACCGCCGAGCGTGCCGCCCGCATTGACGGTGACGAAGCCGTTGATGGTGCCGTTGACCGAGAGCGTGCCGCCGAGCACGTTCCAGGCCTGCGCGCCGGTGCCGGTGACGGTCCAGTTCGAGCTGTCGATCTTGTTGAAGGTCGTGAAGCCGTCATATTGCTGGCCGGCGCCGATCAGGCTGAGGTTGAAGGTGTCCTTGCCGGTGCCGCCGAGCTGGAATGTATCGATGCCGGTGCCGAGCACGAGGCCGTTGATGACGCTGCCCGGCCCCAGCGTCAGCACGTTGGCGATGCCGCAGCCGCCGCAGAACTCGATCGCCGCGGAACCGGTCGCGGCGTTGATCGTGCCCGAATTGAAAACGGTGCCGGTGCCGCTGACGAGGATACCCGTCGCGCCCGCACCGACGTTGATCGTGCCGGTGTTGATGATGGAATTGCTGCCGCCGAAACCGGTGACGTCGATGCCGACGGCGAAGCCGGCTCCAACGGTGATGGTGCCGCTGTTGGTGATAGTGTTGGAATCGCCGAGCACGACGATGCCGACGGCGTCGTCGCCGAGAAGGATACGGCCGCTGTTGTTGATCGTACCGGACGAGCCGTTGTAAGCGACGCCAGCGCTTGCAACGCCGCCGTTGATGGTGCCGAAATGGGTGATCAGGGCGCGGTCGCCCTGCGTGGAGATGCCGGCCGCGTTGTCGCTGGCGTTGATCATCCCATTGCTCGTGATCAGCGCATCGTCGCCGAACACGTCGATGGCGGCACCGAAAGCGGTCACGTTGATCGTGCCCGCATTGTTGACGATGGCGCGATCGCCCTGCATCAGGATGCCGTCGGCGTTGAGGCCGACGGTGATGGTTGCGCCGGCGAGGTTGCTGACGGTGTTGTCGTCGTTGATGGCAACGATCGAGGCCACCAGTCCGGCCGCGTCGCCGATCGTGATTTGGCCGGCGTTCGTCACGGTGCTGTTGCCGGCGGCGAAGATGCCGACGCCATTGTCGCCGAGGGTGATGATGCCGGAGGCGGCGTTGACGATCGTGTTGTTCACGCCGGCGAAGATTCCGGTGCTCGATGGCCCGGCGGTGAGCGTGCCGCTGTTGGTAACCGTGTTGAAGTCGTTGACGCCGATGATCACGCCACCGCCGCCGTCGCTGAGGGTCGCGCCGGGCAGCACGTTGACGGTGAGATTGTCGACGCCGCCGCCGGCCTGAAAGCCGGTTGGGACGTTGCCGCTGCAGGTGACGGTCTGGCCGCTCGATACCGGATCGGGCGCGCATGCCGCATTCGCAGGGGTAGTCGACAAACATAGACCAACGACAAACGCCGACAGTGCGACTGCGCACGCAGCCGCATCCCGGCGGCGTCGGCCCTGCGCCGACGGTAGCAACTGAAAATGCAACGCCCTAACCCCATTCCCCGGCGCTCTGCGGCGCCATTGGGATTCACTAGCATGGGTTCCGCCGTAGAATTACGGATGCGGCGTTGAATCCGTCAGATTTGCGCCACAACCGAGCGTTTTGCGGCGCCGCTGTGGCACTCGCGCCACGTTTGGCGGCCTGGCTATGACTGCCTGGCCGGGCAGGATCAGGCGTTCGGCGACGGCTCGCCCGAGACAGCCAGAAGCTGCGAGCGCCGCACCCGCTCGCGATGGGCGGTGTAAAGCCCTGAGGCTACGATGAAGGCGGCGCCGGTGATGGTGTAGGCGTCAGGGACTTCGCCGAACACCAGGAAGCCGAGCACGCTGACCCAAAGCAATTGCGTGTAGGAAAACGGCGCCAGCACGGACGCATCCGCATAGCGGAACGCCAGCACCACGATCCACTGGCCTGCAGTGGAGGCAACGCCGATCAGGATGCCGAAGGCGATGTCGTGCCAGGTCGGCGTCACCCAGACGAACGGGACCAGCGCGGAGAGAATGAGTAGGCCCGCGATCGACGAATAGGTCATGGTGGTGATGGCGCGCTCGGTGCCGCTCATCATCCGCGTCATGATCAGCGTGCAGGCCCAGGCCAGCGCCGAGACCAGCGGAAAGAATGCTGCGGGATGAAACGCGCCGGTGCCGGGGCGCAGGATGATGAGCACGCCGATCAGGCCCACTGCCGTGGCGATCCAGCGGCGCAGGCCGACCTTCTCGCCGAGAAAGATGATCGACAGCGCCGTGACGAACAGCGGCGCGACGAAGCCGGTGGCGGAAGCTTCCGCAATGGGCAGGAACCGCAGGCCGGAAATGAAGAACAGCGATGAGCCCAGCAGTGCCGCACCGCGCATCAGATGCAGGCCGAGCCGGTTGGTCTGCAGCGCAAACAATGGCGAACCCGGCATCATCGCCGGCGTCATGATCATCGCGAACACCAGGAAACGGATCCAGGCGATCTCGATCGAGGGCAGTGTCGCCGAGAGATACTTTGCCGTCACGTCGGAGGTGCCGAGAAAGATCGTCGAGGCCAGCACCAGCGCAATGCCCTTGAACGGCCGGTCGGCGCGCGCAGGCGCAGCTGGAGCGACGGACTTCTTCCTCTCGGGAAAAGGTAATGGAGCGCTGTCCAGCCTCGCGGCTGCGGCGGGGGGCGGTGTCACGGCAATTCTCGAAGGCAGTAATGATCGACTCGGGCGAGGCTTTAAAAAACACCAGATAGCCCGACGCGACTAGGTCCGAAAACAGGATGCGGATATGCGCTGAGGGGGCAATTGCAACACTTTGTTAAGGACGGTGTTCCCTCAGAGCATCGGCAGGCCGCGCGGTTTGGGTCCGCGCGGAAAGGCCTTGTCGAGTGCGGCGATCTCGGCGTCGCTCAGTTTCAGATCGCCGGCGGCGGCGTTCTCCGCCGCGTGTTCCGCGCTCGAGGCTTTGGGAATTGCAAGCACCGAAGCTGCCCGCGTGAGAAGCGCCAGCGCGACCTGGCGCGCGGTCGCCTTGTGCGCGTCAGCGATCGCCTGCAGCACCTCGCCGCCCTTGCTGCGCGCGGACGGAAAATCATTATGGCCGAACGGCGAATAGGCGACGACGGCGACACCGTGTTGCTCGCACCACGGAATCACCGCGTGCTCGATCGCGCGCTCCTGCAGATGGTAGAGCACCTGGTTGCAGGCGATCTTGCCCTCGCCCGCGACATCGAGCAGTTCGTCGAGATCGTCTTCGTCGAAATTGCTGACGCCCCACGAGCGAATTTTTCCGGCCGCCACCAGTTCGTCGAAAGCCGCAACCGTCTCCTCGAACGGATAGGAGCCGCGCCAATGCAACAGATAGCAATCCAGATGATCGGTCTTCAGCCGCTTCAGCGAACGCTCGCAGGCGGTGATGGTGCCGCGCCGCGAGGCGTTGCTCGGCAGCACCTTGGAGACCACAAACAGTTTTTCACGCGGCAGCCCCGCGATCGCGTCTGCGATCACGAGCTCCGCGTCGCCATACATCTCGGCGGTGTCGATATGCGCCATGCCTGTGTCGATGCCACGGCGCAGCGCCGCAACGGCCGCCTTGCGGTCGCCGCGGTCGAGATACCAGGTGCCCTGCCCGATCACGGATACGTTGGGGCCGCCTGTGCCGAATTTTTTCTGTTTCAAGATCACCTCAACTTCTGACCATGCCGACCGCACGACGACGATGCAGCGCGAGCGAATTCTCGACCGGGAGAGCGCGCAGCCAATCGCGGAAGCTTGATATCTCGGGACAGTCCGCGGTGCCGGCAGGCGCAATCAGCCAATCGCCGAGCCCGGATCCCTCCGTCACGCGGTCGCAGCGGTAGCCCGGATGGTTGCCGAGCCCACGCGCTATCAGCAGATCGACCTTGCCTTCGATCAACTCGTGCAGGCCGGCGGGCTGCAGCACCCGCAAGCCGATTTCCGCGTGGCTTGCGCGAAACGCCTCCAGTTCCAGACGGCGCAGATCGAAGCTGCCGTGCACGCCGAGCTGCAGCAACACCGCGCCCACCGGCCTCAACTGCGCGGTCGCATCGGCGATGCGGCGAAAGCCGTCGGATATTTCGGGCAGATAGGCCTGGCCGGCTGCGGTCAGGACGAGCTGCTTATGCAGCCGTTCGAACAGGCGTACGCCCAGGCGCGCTTCCAGCGCCTTGACCTGCTGCCCGACGGCGGCAGGTGTCACGTGCAGCTCATGCGCGGCCAGCTTGAAGCTGAGATGCCGCGCCGCGGCTTCGAACGCGCGGAGCGCATTGAGCGGGGGAAGGATGTAGGTCATCGCCGTCCAGTTTGTCACTGATAGGCGCTGGTCTTGCAATAGATTTTCTTGCGCACACCTGCAGCAACTATGCTTTGCCCCGCAGTGCTGCCGCCGGTTACGGTCGGTGCACAGCGTCCGGAGATCCCATGCCACGCCTAATCGATCATCTCGTCATTTGTGTCCACGAACTGGCGCAGGCTGCGCTGGATTGGCAAACGCTCGGTTTCAATCTCACGCCGACCGGCGTGCATCCGTTCGGAACGAGCAATCGCCTCGCGATGTTCGGGAACAATTTTCTGGAACTTCTGGCCGTCACCGATGCTGCGGCGGTACCGCCGGCCACGCCTGATAGATTCAGCTTCGCCGCCCATAACCGGGATTTTCTTTCCACCGCGGAAGGAATGTCGATGCTGGCTTTGCACAGCGACGACGCCCATGCCGATGCGGCGCACTTCAAGGCCAATCACATCGGCGCCTATGCGCCGTTCGATTTTGGCCGTGACGCGGCACTACCGGGCGGAGGCACGGCGCGCGTTGAGTTTTCACTGGCCTTCGCCACCGATCCCGCCATGCCCGGGATCGCCTTCTTCACCTGCCAGCAGCGTCATCCGCCGGAACTATTCTGGAAGCCCGACTATCAGCGCCACCCCAACGGCGCCTTGCGCGTGATCGAGGTCGTGATGTCGGCGCCGGAGCCTGCGGAGCACCGCGGCTTCCTCGAACGCTTCACGGAAAGCGCAGCCGAGCTTGCGCCCGGGCGATTGACGGTCGGCGAGAGCGGCAATCGGATCACCGTGCTCGACCCAGCCGAAATGGCGCGCCGTCTGCCGGGCTTAGCCAGCAATACTTCGCCGCGCTTTTGCGCCACGCGTTTGGCGGTCACCGATCTGGATGCGACCAGGCGGATATTGAAAAACAACGGCGTCGACTTCGAAATTGCCGGCGCTGTGTTGCTCGTTTCGCCCGCGGCGTCGCATGGTCTGGCGCTGGAATTCATACAACAGGAGACAATCTGACATGGCTCACATCACCCGCCATAATCCCGCAAGCGTCCACGCGCCTTCCAGCGGCTACAGCATGGGGCTGGAACTCGGCCAGCATCGCCGGCTGCTGTTCGTCAGCGGCCAGGTGCCGGAAAAACCTGATGGCAGTGTGCCCGAAGGTTTCGAGGCGCAATGCGAGCAAGCCTGGCGCAACGTCATCGAGGTGCTCGCCGCCGCCGGCCTCGGCGTCGAGCATCTGGTCAAGGTCAATACGTTCCTGACCGACCGAAGCCAGGTCATGGCCAACCGCGCTATTCGCCGCAAGATGCTGCAGGGGAACGAACCCGCGTCCACGGTGATGATAGCTGAAACCGTCGACGGAAAATGGTTGCTTGAAATCGAGGCGATCGCTGCGGAATAGGGTGATTGTGCCGGAGAGGATACCCTATGCCTGAAATTCATCCCTTCTACGAGACGCATCGCAGCGCAATGGAGGCCGCCATGCGCCAACGCCTCGACCTTGCCGAAGCAATGCTGCGCGAGCAGACGCACCTACCCAACATTGACGGGATCAGACAGGAGGTGATGGACGAATTCGAAATCGTGCTCATCCAGATGCCTTATGTCGGCGGCGCGGCAAGTCGCATGAGCGATTTCTTCATGCGTTTAATGGGCTTTATGGCCATCGGTCGGGTGCTCCGGCGACACGGCGTGCCGCTGCCCGTGATCGGCAATATCGAGCGAGAAACCTACAAGGCGCAATTGCTCACCGTACCCATGGCCGAACGGCTCGCCTCGGGGCGTCAGTTCATGTCGCCAGAGAATCAGACCTTGCTGCGCGAGCAGGCTGCAAAAAGCCATCAGGAAGAATATCCGGAAGATTTCGTCTACGACTTCGTCGAGCCGGCCCCGGGCGACAACTTTGAATTCGGCATCGACTACAAGGCTTGCGGCTTCTGCAAATTCGCAGCGCGCTATGGGGATCAAGAAATCCTACCGCACATTTGCGGACTCGATTTCGAGGCCTATGCAACACGTGGCATTCGCTTGGACCGGACACAAACGCTGGCTGGCGGTGCGAGTCACTGCAATTTTCGGTTCTCGCGGGTCGAACAGGAGTAGGACACGCCGGGTATCTGCTAATGGAATGATCCGGCCGTGCTCCGGCCCTGCCAGTACGAGAAACTGGCAAGGGGCGCTCAAGACGAGGAGCACGCCATGTCTCAGAAACTCAACGCAGCGATCGCCGTGATCGGCATCGATATCGGCAAGAACTCGTTCCACCTCGTGGGTCATGATGACCGCGGCGCCATCGTGCTGCGGCAGAGGTGGT
>NZ_PYCN01000278.1 GCF_003062295.1 Bradyrhizobium algeriense
CCGGTCTTCGATCTCGCGCATCTGGGCGGAGATGCGCACCAGGATCGCGATCTCAGAGAGCGAGTGCTTCTTGGAATGCAGGGCCTCGATTTCCTCGCCGATAAGACGCGCCTCGTCCTCGGAATCCCAGGCGCCGGTGATCGTCACCTTTTCACCCGGCTCGTCTTCCGTGCGCAGGGTCTTGCCGAGGCGGCCCTGGTTCTTGGCGATGAGCCCGGATGCGGCGGAGAGGATATGGCCGGTAGAGCGGTAATTGCGCTCCAGGCGGATCACGGTGGCGCCGGGAAAGTCGTGCTCGAAGCGCAGGATGTTGTCGACTTCTGCACCGCGCCAGCCATAGATCGACTGGTCGTCGTCGCCGACGCAGCACAAGTTCTTGCGCGCCTGGGCAAGGAGCCTGAGCCAGAGATACTGGGCGACGTTGGTGTCCTGATAC
>NZ_PYCN01000279.1 GCF_003062295.1 Bradyrhizobium algeriense
AAGGATCATTTCCCTCAGCCGCTCGAACACTTGAGGCGCGGCTTGGCGACCGCGCTGGAGGCGATCTGTCGCTACAATCGAAACTTGTTGGCTGAGGGCTGGGCGAGGGGGGGCCATTCGGAAGAACCTGAACTTTCGTCGACCTCTTCTATACCACACTTGTGCCGAATGCACTAATGCATTAGTGTATAAGACGTCGGCTGGTCGGCCGATCCTAGCCATGAAGGCTCCCGTCAAGAGGAGCCATTTCGAGGAAGCACCATGAAGAAGCAGATGAGGCGCCTTTGCGCCGGCGTGGCGGCTGCCGTCGGGTTATTTGCCGTCGCAAGTAACGCCTCGGCACAGCAGAAGAACGAAATTTCGATCACCCGCCAGCCCGGCATTATCTATTTGCCGACCCATATCATCGAAAAGCAGCAGCTTATCGAGAAGCATG
>NZ_PYCN01000280.1 GCF_003062295.1 Bradyrhizobium algeriense
CGATATCGGCGATTGGCTCTCGCTCTGGGTGAAGATGCGCGAGGTGAAGGCCTGTCCGCCCGCAGACATTCAGGCGCTCGACAAGAGCGGCCCCGATACCAGCCTGCTCACGCAGGGACGCACGGGCTGCGCCTTCAACCACTCCAACCAGTTCGTCGGCTTCCAGGCCATCAACAAGAACACGCTCGGCATCGCCACCTATCCGCAGGGCGCCGGACCCCATCCGGGGCAGTATCTCAAGCCCTCGATGATGTGGAGCATCTATGCCCGCTCGAAGGTTGCCCCGGAGGTGGTGAAGTTCGCCAACTTCACCGTCAAGGATCCGGAAGGCGCGCAGGTCCTCGGCGTCGAGCGCGGGGTGCCGGCCTCGCCGTCGACACGGCAGGCGGTGTCGGATCAGCTTGATGAAATGAGCAGGAAGGTGGTCGACTTCATC
>NZ_PYCN01000281.1 GCF_003062295.1 Bradyrhizobium algeriense
GCCATTCGACGAGACCGGCGACTTCCTCCAGGAGGCCCTCGTCCTCGACCAGCTCCAGGCCGTTGGCGAAGGCGACATTGTGGGCGTCGGCGGAGATGATCTCCTTGCGGCGCTCCGCATCGATCACGACCTTCGCCTTTTCGAGCTTCTCGGCATAGTCGGCGAAGCGGCGGACCGTGATCGCTTCCGGCGCATGGAAACGGTGGCCGTAGGTGATGTTCGAGGCGACGATGCCATCGACCTCGAAGGGGATCACCTTCGTCTCGTCGTGTTCCGCGCCGAAGGTGCAGACGATCGACTGCAGCGGCCGGACCCAGCGAAGGCTGCCCGGTTTCGCCGAAGCGGCACCGGAGCGCATGGATTTCGGCCAGGGAAAGTCGCGGATGATCGCCGGCATCACGTCGGCGATGATCTCTTCCGCCTCGCGGCCGGGTT
>NZ_PYCN01000282.1 GCF_003062295.1 Bradyrhizobium algeriense
CACCTGCCGCGCTTGGGATTTCGGGGATTATCCACCTTCACGGACCGGAAGGCTGTCCACCCCGTAATGGGACTTGTGCAGATCAACACCCATGTGGATCCCATCGATTGGCACGGGACGAGAAGCCTGATCGACCCGGCATCGATCGTCGCCAGCCTCGCCCGTGCGACCGAGCGGCGCGTGGCCGGCCATGCGGATCGCGACGAGCCGATCGGGTTCCTGACGCATCATCTCGTTCATGACGACGTCATCTGGTCGTTATGCGAAAGGCTTATCGCCCACCTCGCCGCCAGAGGCATACGTTTCCTGTGCCTTGATGAGTGTTTCGGCATGGAAACAAGATCACATTTGAGATCTAATGAGATTTGATGCGTTATGCTCATAGTCTCTGGAGGAGCATATGGAAGCGCGACTCCTGTCGGTTCGCCAACTGA
>NZ_PYCN01000283.1 GCF_003062295.1 Bradyrhizobium algeriense
CATTCGTGTCTCCATCGCACGAAGCGGGATGCCATCTTCCCTCGCCGACGCCGGACGGCAGGAGTTCCTGATCGTCTGAATTTCAATCCGGAGGCTCCACAAGACCTCCATTGAACCTTTGGTGGGGAGAGCGCCATGACTCAGCGCATCCGTGAATTCCTGCGCAACCGACGTGAGGACGGCCCTTGCGTCGTCGTCGACCTTGAGGTCGTGCGCGACAACTATTCCAAGTTTGCCCGGGCGCTCCCCGACCCGCGCGTGTTCTACGCCGTGAAGGCCAACCCGGAGGCGCAGGTGCTCAAGCTCCTGGCCGAGCTCGGCTCGTGCTTCGACACGGCATCCGTGGTCGAGATCCAGCTCGCGCTGGATGCCGGCGCGACGCCTGACCGCATCTCCTTCGGCAACACGATCAAAAAGGAGCGCGACATCGTTC
>NZ_PYCN01000284.1 GCF_003062295.1 Bradyrhizobium algeriense
CCGGGATAGAGCGGCCCACCCTTCAAGACCTGCTGCCCGGCCCAGTACCACAGGCCGTAGTCCTTGGTCTTGCCGTGCCCGAAGATCTCGGGACCAAGGACATCGGCAGCCAGGATGAAGCAGCAGAGCAGGAAGAGCAGGTCGAGTGACGCACGCAACGACAGGGTTCGGAGTGCGCCGGATCGAACGAAAGATTTAGGTGAGGTCACGATGTGGTCCAGTCAGGGGCCATAGCACCTAGCAGACCAACGAACGCTTGGAGAGTCCTGATCACCCGAATTTGTACCCGCCGCGCACAAGCGGCGGGTTTGCGGAGGAGTTGCCTCAAACGAGGCTTTCTGCCTACCTGCGCAGCAAGCCGCCGAGCGCGCCGCGGACCAGCGTGCGGCCGATCGAGCCACCAAGCTGGCCGGCGACGGACTTGCCGATATT
>NZ_PYCN01000285.1 GCF_003062295.1 Bradyrhizobium algeriense
CTCAGGATGAGGTGAGTGAATGTAACTGGCCTTCTTACCGACTGGCGATTAGCTCTTCTCATAAAGGACGAAGCTGCGGCTGCACCCGGCGAACTCGCGTTCGTATTCCCGTTCCACTCGCCAGCCATGACGCTCGTAGAAGCGTCGGGCGCCATGATTGTCGCGGAAGCATTCGAGACTCTTTGCCCCTAATGTTTCAGCCCGCTGCAGCAGAAGCGCGCCGCCCCCCTGGCCACCCGCATCAGGATCCATGAACAGCATGTCGATATGCCCATCGGTCATGAGCAGGAATCCGAGTGGCGTTTGGCCGGAAAGCGCCACCAGCATGCGCTCCCATGCGGCGGCGAACCGCTCTTCGAAATAACTGACACTCCGGCTTGCGAGCACATCCTCTTCTAGGATGTCCGCAAAGGCTGCCCGGTAGGATCTTTC
>NZ_PYCN01000286.1 GCF_003062295.1 Bradyrhizobium algeriense
GTACCATCCTCGCGCCACTGCGCATAGTGGTAGAAGACAGCACCGCGCGGCGGATACTCGTGCGGCAGCAGCCGCCATTGCGCCCCGGTGCGCAGCAGATAGAAGATGGCATCGACGATGCGCCGGAGCGGATAGGTCTGCCGCCGTCCCGCCGGATGACTGCGGGGGACGAGGGGCGCGAGCAGTGCCCATTCGGCATCAGTGAGATCGCAGGCATAGAGACAAATATCCATAGCGGGGCTCCTCAACCGTTGCACACCCCGCATCCGCCTCATCAATCTTCACGAAAGCTATTCCAAATCAAGCACTTGAAGCGAGTAATAAAATTGCTCACCAGCCTCTGAGAGACGGAAGATCCAGCGTAGGCTTCGGCAGAGGAAGCCGGATGGTCATGGGTCTCGGCTACACCAAACCGTCACCGCGTTAGGATC
>NZ_PYCN01000287.1 GCF_003062295.1 Bradyrhizobium algeriense
ATGCTCTCCTGCTCGCGCCATCCCATGGGCGGAGTGCTAGCACAGGGCGAAACCGCCTCGCGTGGTCCGGGCCGCAGCCATCGGAAGAGCGATCAAGCGACCTCGCGGAAGGCTCCCAGCGATCGCGCATGCGATGCGCGGCCGATTGCCGGTTTTTCGCCGTGGCTTAGTCTTCGTTCCGAACAGGAGAGGCGAGGCCATGTCCCCCATCGACCCGGCGCTGCTGGCGCGCATCGAACGTCTGGAAGCGGTTGAGGCCATCCAGGCCCTGGCGGTGCGCTACGCCATGGCGGTGGATGCGCGCGACCTGGACGCCTGGCTCGCCATGTTTCCCGAGGATATCGACTGCGGCCGCCGCGGTGTGGGCCGGGCGGCGCTGCGCAGCTTCATCGCACCTGCCGTGAAGGACTTCTATCGCACCGTGCACATGA
>NZ_PYCN01000028.1 GCF_003062295.1 Bradyrhizobium algeriense
AGAGGCTTCCGCCAGTTCCTCCTGCGCAGCATCGACAAGGTCAAAGCCGAATGGGCCATGATCTGCATCGCCCACAACCTCGCAAAACTCGCCGCCGCACGCTGAGGAGAACCTGTCTCCCCAAAAAGCTTCAGAACCCGCCTCGCTTAATCCTAAGTCCATTATAGGGACAGGCTCCTAGACGCAAAAAAGGCCCGCTTGCGCGGGCCCTTTCCTTAACGTGTCATCCTCAGCTGCGGTGACGATGGCGGCGATGGGTGTGCCGGCGCGGAGCGTAGCCGTTGAACGGCTGCAACTCGAGGCCGGCGATGCCGGCAGCGACATTCAGCCCGGTCTGTCCCTGCACGCTGATCGGCTGCAGCGCGTAGGCATTGGCGGGACCGCCAACCAGAAAATTGCCGCCGCCGCCGACGCCGATCGATGCATTGGCGCCGACGCCGCCATAGCTGCCGGCGAGTTCGCCGCGTCCGAGCCGGCTGTTCGGCGCGCTGACCGCCCAGGACAACTGCGTCTGCTCGGTGACGCCGAGATCGAGACCGATGCGCTGCACCTTGGCGATGTAAGGTTCAGGACGGCGGCCTTCGCTGCGGAACACGCATTCCAGGCTCGTCACCGAGCCGACCACGAAGCCGACATTCTGGCCGCCCTGGCATTGCAGGATGCCGGCGCGAACTACCGGCGGCGCCGCGTCAGCGCTTGCGATCGGCGCGAGCAGCGAAAGCGTGGCGAGTGTCAATGTCAGGAATCGCATGTGTCCCAGTCTCCGCATGTTGATGAACAAATTCAGCGGAGCGGACAGGATGGAAGCGCCGTGTCGAAAACATGGCGCTTCCTCAAGAAGTCGTCAAAACATCATCACGACCTGTTGTGATTTGACACGCCTTTCTTCTGACGCGTTTTCTTGACGCGAACCGGTAAGCCTTCCCGCATCAAGCGCAGGACAGGCTTCGCTTGAAAACGCCTCTTATCTCAAATTGCCGCAGAAGCGCTGGATGCGCTTGCAGGCGTCTTCGAGATCACTGGTTTTGGTCGCGTAGGAAATCCGGAACGCCGGTCCGAGCCCGAACGCCGAACCCTGCACGACGGCGACGCCCTCGCTCTCCAAAAGCTCGGTGACGAAGTCCTCGTCATTGGCGATCACCTTGCCGGACGGCGAGGTCTTGCCGATGGTGCCGGCGCAGGACGGATAGACGTAGAACGCGCCCTCGGGCCGCGGGCATTCGATGCCCTTGGCCTGGTTGAGCATCGACACCACGAGATCGCGGCGCTCCTTGAACACCTTGTTGTGCACCGGGATGAAGTCCTGCGGACCGTTCAACGCTTCCACCGAAGCCCACTGCGCGATCGACGACGGGTTCGAGGTCGACTGCGACTGGATCGTCGACATCGCCTTGATCAGGTCGGCGGGGCCGCCGGCATAGCCGATGCGCCAGCCGGTCATGCAATAGGCTTTCGACACGCCGTTCACCGTCAGCGTGCGCTCGTACAGTTTCGGTTCGACCTGCGCGGGCGTTGCGAACTGGAAGTCGTCATAGACGAGGTGCTCGTACATGTCGTCGGTCATCACCCAGACATGCGGGTGCTTCATCAGCACATCGGTGATCGCCTTCAGCTCAGCACGCGTATAGGCGGCGCCGGTCGGGTTCGACGGCGAGCACAGGATGATCCACTTGGTCTTCGGCGTGATCGCCTTTTCGAGATCCTCGGGCCGCAGCTTGAAGCCGCTCGACGCCGGGCACACCACCGGCACCGTCTCGCCGCCGGCGAGCGCCACCATCTCGGGATAGCTGACCCAGTACGGCGCCGGGATGATCACCTCGTCGCCGGGATTGAGCGTCGCCATCAGCGCGTTGTAGAGCACCTGCTTGCCGCCGGTGCCAACGATGATCTGGTTCGGCTTGTACGTCAGGCCGTTCTCGCGCTGGAATTTTGCGATGATGGCTTCCTTCAGCTCGGGAATGCCGCCGACATCGGTGTACTTGGTCTTGCCGGCCTCGATGGCGCGGATCGCCGCCAGCTTGATGTTGGCGGGCGTATCGAAATCCGGCTCGCCGGCGCCAAGACCGATGACGTTGCGGCCCGCCGCTTTCAGCGCGCGCGCTTTATCCGTGACCGCAATCGTCGCGGACGGCTTCACACGGGCGAGCGAGGCGGACAGGAAGGGCATCATCATCTCCTGGCAAACGTCGTGAGCTGAAGAAATTCACGACTCTTTTTGATGGGAACGCTGCACCCTAAGGCGCGGCGCGCTGCATCGCAAGAAGCTTGGCCGGATAGGGGTCAAACTTTGGAGAGCGTCGAACAGGCTCGGTACGATCGGAGCAATATCGGCGTAATATTCGCAAAGTTCCGCGGCGAATTGACTCATATCTGACAAGGGGCCCGGCAAGGCTCGAACGTCCGGCACGGATCGCGATGCCGAGAGCGGTTGACGGCCCGAGGCTGTCCTACACGGCCACTACCCTGCATGCCCGCAGCCGAAGGCCGCCCGGCATCCCGGTTCTCCACCACGCGCTGGCGAATGGCGCGGCGCACGCCTGTTCGCAACCCATGTCGACTCAACGCCAAGGTGTCTCGCACGCGATTCGGTTTCCCCTTCGCTCATGCCGGAAGGGGGCGCGGGCAGCTTGATCGCGAAGGCTTGAATCGGTTTGCGCCTCCGCTCTCGTCCACGTGATCCCAGCGCCGTGGCATGCCATGCTGCGCGCGTGCAGTGCAGTAGAGCTTTTCGACTTTTTCCATTCCGCGGGCCTTGCGACGCATTCGTATCGGCATCATTGTTTAGCCGCGTTGCGGCGCAAGAGCTTTCCGCAGTGCGCCTACCGCGTGCGCGATTCGAGCCTTAAGTGAACCCAACGACGATGTACAAACTCTATTCGATGCAGCGCTCCGGCAACAGCTACAAGGTCCGCCTTGCGCTGGCGCTGCTCAACGCGCCGTATCAGGCGATCGAAGTCGACATTCTCCGCGGCGAAAGCCGCACACCGGATTTTCTGGAGAAGAATCCCAGCGGACAGGTGCCGCTGCTGGAAGTCGCCGACGGACGCTATCTCGCCGAGTCCAACGCCATCCTCTGGTATGTCTGCGGCGGCACTTCGCTGGCTCCGGAGTCACGGGTCGAGCGCGCCGAAGCGCTGCAATGGATGTTCTTCGAGCAGCACGCGCTCGAGCCCAATATCGGCGCTGCCTATTTCTGGCTGTCGCTGGTCAAAGGCGGCCGCGACCTGCAGACGCATGCGCTTGAGGACTGGATGGAGCGCGGCTATGCCGCGCTTCAGGTGATGGAAAACCATCTCAAGACCCGCGCCTATTTCGCCGCGGGGCAGCTGACGGTCGCCGATATCGCGCTGTACGGTTACACCCATGTCGCCGACCGCTGCGACTATGACCTGGCGACCTTCCCCGCCATCCGCGCCTGGCTGCGGCGGGTCGAGCAGACCCCCGGCTTCGTCACCATGGACTGGCAGCCGGAGGCCGAGGTCGACGACCAGGCCGACATCGCCGCCGGCGCATAACCGCCGCCGCGCCTGCCGCCGGCCTCCTCACTTTCACGCGAGCATGCCGCCAAAGGTTAACAATAGCGGGCATAACGTTAACCTTTGCCGCATTCCCGCCATTTTCAGCCTCCGGTCGCCGCAATGTTGCCGGTGATCATTGCAAGATTTTCCTGACGTCGCGTGAGTCGCGGGTGATTCGTCCCGCGTTACAAGGATTTAGGCCAATGATACGGTCACCCGGCGCGGTCGGCTTCGAGAGCAGCCGAGCGCCTGTCGCTTCTTCCCGGTTACTTGGTGCCATCGCCACATCGCTCGCGATCGGCACGCTTTCGCTTTGCGTCATGGTCACCCTGACGGTGCTGTCAATCAAAGCCACCGTGGCGATGCCCTTTCCGTAATGGTTGCGGCTTTTCTGTTTGCATCATTAGCGAACGCGCGATGACCGTCATCGCGATTGGACGGACAGGATGAAGACACCTGTCGGCCTTGTGACCGCCGCCTTGGCGGTCGCGATCCTGCTTGCCGTCTCGTTCCTGATCGCCACCAGCACCCGCGGCCAGGAACAGGCATTTGGTTCGTCGGCGGGCGAACTCGAAGTCCGGACCATCGCCAGAGGCCTCGCTAATCCCTGGGCGCTGGCGTTCCTGCCCGACGGCAAGATGCTGGTGACCGAGCGTCCGGGCCGCATGCGCATCGTTACGAGCGAAGGACAGATCTCGCCGCCGCTGAAGGGCGTTCCCGAGGTCTGGGCGTCCGGCCAGGGCGGCCTGCTCGATGTCGTCGTCGACAAAGCCTTTGCGCAGAACAAAACCATCTATTTCTGCTTTGCCGAACGAACCGAAGGTGGCGGGCGAACCACGGTCGCTCGCGCACAACTCAACGACGGCAGCGGCCGCCTCGATGACGTCAAGATCATCTTCCGCCAGCAAGGGCCGCTGTCGTCAGGCAATCACTACGGTTGCCGCATCGCGCAGGCCGAGGACGGTAATCTGTTCGTGGCGATGGGCGATCATTTCACTCACCGCGACCAGGCGCAGAATCTCGGCAACCATCTCGGCAAACTGATCCGGATCGCGCCGGACGGTTCGGTGCCATCTGGCAACCCGTTCGCTGGCCGCGCCGGCGCCAAACCGGAGATCTGGAGCTATGGTCATCGCAACGCCCAATCGCTCGCGATCCATCCCACCTCCGGCGAGCTCTGGGAAATCGAGCACGGCCCGCGCGGCGGAGACGAGGTCAACCTGATCGGCAAGGGCAAGAATTACGGCTGGCCGGTGATCGGCTACGGCATCGATTATTCCGGCGCCAAGATCCACGACGCTACGGCCAAGGACGGCATGGAGCAGCCGCTCAAATACTGGGTGCCGTCGATCGCGCCGTCGGGCATGGCCTTCTATACCGGAAAGCTGTTTCCGAAATGGAACGGCAGCCTGTTTACCGGCGCGCTGCGCGGCGCGATGCTGGTGCGGCTGACGCTGAACGGCAACGTGGTGACGTCGGAGGAACGCCTGCTGCAAAACCTGCATGAGCGCATCAGGGACGTTCGCCAGGGGCCGGACGGCGCGCTGTGGCTGCTGACGGATAGTTCGAACGGACGGGTATTGCGGGTGGCGCCGGTTGCGAAGTGAAGTTGCGTATTTGGTGGGAACGGCGGGGAACTAAACCTCTTGTTGACACGCGCACTATATGTACATATATCTGTACATATCGCCGTACAGCACAAAGGTAACAAAGGTAGAAGAGATGGCGCACGTTTCTTACACTGAACTGCGCAACAACCTCGCGTCCTACATGGACGAGGTTTGCGATGATCGCGCCCCCCTGTTCGTCACCCGCCAGAATGCCCGCACCGTCGTTCTCATGGCCGAGGATGAGTATGAGAGTCTCATGGAGACCGTCCACCTCCTGAAGAGTCCCGCCAATGCAGTACGTCTTCTACGTTCCATCAAGGAAGCGGACGAGGGCAAACTAACCGAACGCGAGTTGATCGAGCCAACAAAGGCAGGTTCGGCCAAGGCATGAAAACCGCTTGGACGGAAGATGCCTGGCAAGACTATCTGCAATGGCAAAAGGAGGATGAAAAGATCCTCGAAGTCATAAACGGTTTAATCAAAGATATTAAGCGCGATCCGTTCAAGGGGCTTGGGAAACCAGAGCCCCTTAAACATGCGCTCCAGGGATGGTGGTCGCGCCGCATTTCAGGCGAACATCGCTTGGTGTATCGCGTTTCTGGAAAGGGTGACGCTCAGCAACTCGACATTGCTCAGTGCCGCTATCATTACTAGCGGGCCATTTTTCCAGCCTTCTTTCTCTTCGCTACTTTCTCAGCCTTCAGTGGCTCATGCGATTGAGCGGCGTTCCCCGAACACGCCGTTGCCATCAACTCACGCCCATTTGTGGAAAATCAGAAACGCACCCGCGGCGATGAAGAGAAAACCGAGCGCGTGATTCCACCCCAGCGGCTCCTTCAGGTAGAGCACCGAGAAGCAGGCGAACACCACCAGCGTGATCACCTCCTGCATGGTCTTGAGCTGCGCCGCCGAATACACCGCGCTGCCCCAACGGTTGGCCGGCACCGCCAGCCAGTACTCGACGAAGGCGATACCCCAGCTCACCAGCACGACCAGCGCCAGCGGGCTCTCCTTGAATTTCAGATGGCCATACCAGGCAAAGGTCATGAAGACGTTGGAAGCGAACAGCATCAGGATCGGCAGCAGCGTCGGGGAAACAGTGGGCATCGATGTCCTCTTGTAAATATCGTTGCAAATATCGCGCAAATATCGTGCGGCTCAATCGTCGGGCGCGGTACGGCGTTCCGTAACTCGATATCATTTGATTTCAAAAATACGAAAGCCCGCCGCATTGGCGCAACGCTCTCTTAAGACTGGCGGCAGAAAGGCGTGCACAATCGCAACAATCAGGCATGCTTGCGTCTTATTCCCGGCAAGTGACGAGAACGGCATGCAGTTAAACTGGCGCGCAATCTCCGGTCCGGCTCTTACGACAGCGACGGCCCTGGCAGCCTTCCTCGTCGATCGGCATTTCGTTCCTGTCCCCAATCCCGCGCCGCTGTTCGTCTGCATCGTAGCCCTTGCCGCTTCCGTCAGCGGCATCGTCTCCGGCATGGCCAGCGCCGTCATTGCGGTAGCGGCTTCCGCGCTGCTCTTCCTCAACCACCGCACAGCGCCCGGGTACGACATGTCGGACCTGGCGCGCATGCTGCTGCTGGCGGTGACCGCCGGCGGCACCGCGCTCATCACCGGCTTGCTGCGGCAGAAATGGGTCGATGCGTTCGCGTGGGAGAAGAAGCATCATGCCACCGCCGAACGACTGTCGGCCGCGCTCGATCAGGTCGACATCGGCATCGTGCTGCTCGATGCCGATACCCGCGCCGAGTTCATCAACCGCGCCTTCCGCGATTACTTCAAGCTGTCCGACGAGCAGGCCGACAGCAAGCCGCCCTTCATCGCGCTGATGTATCACGGCCGCGACACCGGCGCCTGGCAAATGCCGGAGGACGAATTGAACGCCTTCATCGCCAAGCGCACCGAAATGATCCGGGTCGGCGATTCCACGCCCATCAACATCGATCTCGCCGACGGACAGGTGCTGCGCTTCATTTGCACGGCGCTGCCCGATGGCGGACGCATGCTGAGCTATACGCCGGTCACCGACCTCGTCCGCCACAGTGACGATCCCGGCAGCGCCGACTACTATCGCGCCCTGCGCGGCAGCTATCGCAGCCTTGCCCACCACCTCGGCGCCGCGGAATAGCGGCGGCACACAGCGCACGCTGCGACATTGATCTCCTCCTGCCCTGTCTGTAGTAATGAACGGGCATCCTCCTGCGCGGCCTCGACGCGCCACCCCGCTACAGACGGAATCCCGCATGTCCGGCGACCTCACCATCCGCTTCGTCACCCGTCAGGACCACGCGCAATGGCTTCCGCTATGGGACGGTTACAACGCTTTCTACGGCCGCTCGGGTCCGACCGCGCTTGCGCCGGAGATCACGGCGATGACGTGGGCGCGCTTCTTCGACGCCTACGAGCCGGTGCATGCGCTGGTCGCCGAGAGCGGCGGCGAGCTGCTTGGGCTGACGCATTATCTGTTTCACCGCTCTACGACCATGATCGAGCCGAATTGTTATCTGCAGGATCTGTTCACGCGCGCGGCAGCGCGCGGCAAGGGCGTCGGCCGCGCCCTGATCAACGGCGTGTACGAACAGGCGAAGCTCGCGGGATCCTCCCGCGTCTATTGGCAGACGCACGAGACCAACCACACCGCGATGCAGCTTTACGACAAGGTGGCGGAGCGCTCCGGCTTCGTCGTCTACCGCAAGCTGTTCTGACACGGTTTTGTGAAGACGGTCCCGTCAGGCCACCTGTGGATAAGTCCTGATGTCACCGCCGCGTAACAAAGCGCGGATAGGTTGCGCCTGCGTCTGATCAGGCCCCCCGTCTCAGATCACGCGCCCCAAGCGGCCCCCGTCAGTCGCCGCGTCTGACCGGGGCCGCATCTTTTTGTGCCGCATGGCTGCCAAGCGTGGCGGCCGATATTACAGCTGCTTGCGGGTCGAAGCCGTGCGGGCCACAATGCCGGCCCCCTCTCCCCGCGTGCTTCCCACAGGATCGATCCATGCAAATTCGCAACCTCGGCGGCTCCGGCCTGCGCGTTTCCGCCGTCGGGCTCGGCTGCAACAATTTCGGCCAGCGCACTGACCTCGAGACCTCGCGTAAGGTCATCCACAAGGCGATCGACCTCGGCATCACGCTGTTCGACACCGCCGACATCTATGCCGGCATGGGCGGCTCCGAGACCGTGCTCGGCACCGTGCTCGGCGACCGCCGCAAGGACATCGTGCTGGCGACGAAATATTCCAAGCCGATGGCAACCGACGGCACCAGGCAGGGCGCCTCGCGTCGCTACATCATGTCCGCGGTCGAGGCCAGCCTGACGCGGCTGAACACCGACTACATCGATCTCTACCAGCAGCACGATTACGATTCGCTAACGCCGATGGAAGAGACGTTGCGCGCGCTCGACGATCTCGTCCGCCAGGGCAAGGTCCGCTACATCGGCAATTCCAATTTTCCGGCCTGGCGCATCGCGGAAGCGGAAATGCTGGCACGGCAGATGAATGTCAGCCGCTTCGTTTCCTGCCAGGACGAATACAGCCTCGTGGTGCGCGGCATCGAAAAGGATCTGCTGCCCGCGGCAACGGAATACAAGCTCGGCCTGCTGCCGTTCTTCCCGCTGGCCAGCGGCCTCCTCACCGGCAAGTACAAGCGCGGCGCCGCCGCGCCCGACGACACCCGCTTCGCCAAGGCGCCGGCGCTGAAGGACCGCTACGTCACGTCGCGCAATGAAGACATCGTCGAAAAGCTGCAGGCGTTCGCGTTAGCCCGCGGCCACACCATGCTCGAACTCGCGTTCTCCTGGCTCGCCTCCCGCCCGCAAGTCTCAAGCGTCATCGCCGGCGCGACGCGTGTCGAACAGGTCGAGCAGAACGTGAAAGCGATCGGCTGGGATTTGAGCGCGGAGGAGATGGCGGAGGTGGATGGGATCACGAAGTAGCGGCGTCGTTCCGGGGCGTCCGAAGGACGAACCCGGAACCTCGAGATTCCCCGATGTGCAATTGCACATCTGAGGTTCGCATCTTCGATGCGCCCCGGAATGACGGTGTATCACCCCACCAATCCCTGCATCGGCTTCACTGCGGCGCTGTCAGGAAACACGCTCTCCGCCAGCACCTTCTCCGCCAGCCCGAACTGATCCTTCAGCACGCCTTTCATCACCGCGCGCAGATCGGTGGTCGGAGCAAGATCGCGGGCCTGATAGAGATTGGCGGGCTTCAGCCCCGGCCAGTCCGCGATCACGCGGCCGCCTTTCACCGCGCCGCCGGCGACGAGCGCGATGGTGCCGGTGCCGTGGTCAGTGCCCTGGGTGCCGTTGATGCGCGCGGTGCGGCCGAATTCGGTGGCGACCACGATCACGGTGTCGCGCCAGCGTGGCTCCAGTCCGGTTTCGAATTCCGCCAAGGCGCCGTCGAGGCCACCGAGCAATTGCGCCAGCCGCCCGACCGGCCCGCCTTCGTTGGCATGGGTATCCCAGCCGTCGAAGGCGAGCGCGCCGATCCGCGGGCCGTCGTCGGCGGCCATCAGCTTGGCGGCGCCGCGCGCCACCAGCCGCATCGCAGCCACGCCATTGGTGCCGGGCTTCGGCTTCATGTCGTCGCCTTGCGCGGCCTTGTCGAGCGCCAGCCCCTGCTTCAACGCGCTCGCCAGCGCGGGATCGCGGTGTTGATAAAGTTCGACGAGCCGCATCGCGGTATCCTCCGCCGCCTGCGGCAGCGCGACCGGCGCCCAGCCGACGGTTGGCGCCGCGCCGCGCAGCACCAGCGGCGTGGTCGGGCCGACCGCAAGTCCGCTCGTCACCCGCTCGCCTTTCGGCAGGCCTTCCAGCGCGCGGTTGAGCCAGCCGGATTGCACCCGGCCCGGACCCGCAAAACCGCTTTCGAGCACGTCCTGCCCGTCGAAATGCGAACGATCGCGGTACGACGTCGCCACTGCATGGATCACGGCAGCCTTCTTCTCGCGATACATCCGCGCAAATTCCGGCATCGCCGGATGCAGCGAAAAGAAATTGTCGAGCCCTACAGCCGCGTTCGGACCGCTCGACGACAATGCGATCGAACCATGCAGGCCGGCATAGTCAGGATCGCCAATCGGCGCGACGGTGGCGAGCCCATCGAGCGCGCCGCGCAGGATGACGACCACCAACCGCGGATCGCGGCCGTCGGCGGCGCGCGCGAATTTCGGCAAATAGGCCCATGCCGCAAAGGAGGCGCCGCCGAGCAATAGCGCGCGCCGCGACGTCACCGGCGATCGCATGTCATCGCAGCAACCCGTTGTCGTTTCCATGGCTGTCATCTCCTCTGGAATTCCGGCGACATCAACAGCAGCGCCAGCGCCTGCTGCCGCGATTCTGCGCGCTCGATGGTTTTCCGCGTCTCTGATGACGCCGCGTCCGCGGCAACGAGTTCGAGCAGGTCGCGCGGATCGACGCCGTCGGCGAGCCGGGAGGCGATCTGCGCTGAGATATCGAGCCGCAGCTTGATGCCTTCCGGCGCTGCCCAGGCCGCGTTCGTATCAGGGAAGCCGTTCGGCCCCGCGGGCGACCACAGCGGCTGGCCCAACGCGTTGAGGCCGCCGAGATAGCGGCCGGGATCGTTCGGTATCTGCGCGAGCAATCTTCCGGCCGCGACCAGGAATTCGTAAGGCGAGCGCATCTTGGAGAGCGGCGCCTTCCAGGCATCATCGGAATCCACCAGCGCCGTCGCCAGCGCCTTGAGATCGCCGTCGGTTCGCGTGAAGACGTCGGCGAGCCGCGCCACCAAAGCCGGCGGCGGATCGTCGGCCACGAAGTGACGCGCGAATTTGGTCGCGATGAATTTCGCAGTCGACGGATGGCGCGCAATGTCCGCCAGCACCGCCTCGCCCTGCCTGACGTCGGGGGCGTCGTAGATTTTTCCCATCACCCGCTGCGCGCCGGGCTGATGCGCGTTAGCATTGAACACGAAGCTGCCGGGCGCACCCAATTGCCCCAGCCTTCCCGCATAGGTCCAGCCCGTGATGATGTTCGCGAGCGACGTGACGTCCGCTTGCGAATAACCGCCGCCGACGCCGAGCGTATGCAGTTCCAGGATTTCGCGGGCAAGGTTTTCGTTCAGTCCGCGGTTGCGGTTTTTCCCGGCGCGCGAATCCGGGCCCAGCGATTGCTGGTTGTCGAGAAAGAACAGCATCGCCGGATGCTGCTCGACCGCCTTCAGCATGTCGCCGAAACGCCCGAGCACGTGCGGCCGGATCGCCTCGCGCTCGAACGAGCCGGCCCACATCCGCGCCGGCCCGCCCTTGTTGGCGGAGATGCAGAAATGATTGGACCAGAACACCACCAGCCGCTCGGTAAATCCGCAATCGGCCATGACGGCCCGCTGCAGCCGCGCCAGCGCTTCGGCGCGAAAGGTTTTCTGGATGATGTTGAGCGGTGCCGGTGGCGGCTTTGGCGCATTCGGACGCATCGCTTCAGCAGGCGCCATGGCCGCGTTGGGGTTTTCCGGCGGGTTTGGCGGCGGCTCCTTTGACGGTTCTTTGGGCGCCATATCCATGGCGATGCTGTTGAGCGAAAGGTTTCTGCGCTGCGCTTTCGCATCCGGCGGCGGTTGACCTTCGGTGGCAGGCGCGGCCTGCTTGGCGGCGGCGTCGCGCGCCTGCTGGATCTCGAACTGATAGTCGAACACGGCCTTGCCGAGCGCCGGCGTCGACTGCAATCCCGGCACTTCGAGCAGTACGCCATTGGGACGGGCGAGTTCTGCCTTGACGAAGCCGCGCGGATCGGAGGCGGCATTGAGAAAATCGCCGGATGCCCCGCCGCGCGCGCCCAGTCCGAAGCGATTGAGCGCAACAAGGGCTGCTTGCGAATCGCGGGCCATCGGATTTCCCTTGGAATTTCCCGGGCGTATAGTAGCTGTCGAGTATAACGCGCTTCGGCATGAACCCGGGATTAATTCCGCGTCAGGATGTTGCCCCGTTGATGACAAATCGCTTGGAAAATCAGCCCACGCGCCGCCTCGCCTGCGCCCGATGCGGAACCGAATTCAATTGCAGCCTGTCCGGCCCCTGCTGGTGCAGCGACGAGGCGTTCCGCCTGCCGATGCCCACGGATGGCGACGATTGTCTCTGCCCTGACTGCCTGCGCAAGCTGGCGGAACAGCGCGCGGACGCGAGTGCGACGTGACCGGAAAATGGAATGTCAGCGCCGTCCTGCTCGACATGGACGGCACGCTGCTCGACACCGAGAAAGTCTATTTCAACAGCCTGGTCGCGGCGCTCAGTGCGAGCGGCTACGCCGATGACGCCATCGCGCTCTGCCACGCCATGGTCGGCCTTCCCGGACCAGCCTGCGAGGCCATGCTGCTCGATCGCTACGGCAACAACTTTCCGCTCGCCGAGATCAACCGCGCCTTCCTCGCCAATCGCGACAAGTTCATGGAGGCCGGCCTGCCGCTCAAGCCAGGCACGCTGGAACTACTCGACGGGTTCGCCGCCGCCAATTGCCCGATGGCGATCGTGACCTCGTCGTCGCGCCGCTCCGCCGAGCGCAATCTTTCGCTTGCCGGAATCCGCTCGCGCTTCAACACCATCCTGACGCTGGACGATGTCGCGCACGGCAAGCCGAGCCCGGACCTCTATCTCCTAGCCGCTTCGCGCCTCGGCCTCGCGCCACAGGTCTGCGTCGCGGTGGAAGATTCCAATCACGGCGTGACCGCCTCCCACGCCGCCGGCGCGATCACGATCATGGTGCCGGACATGGCACCGCCGACCGACGAGGCGCGCGCGAAATGCGCGGCCGTACTCCCCGACCTGAATGCGGTGCTGCAGACGTTGCGGGAGCGGTCGTCGTTACTCCACCGGCCCGGCAAATAGCAGCAGATTGCCGTCCGGATCCTTCACGATGAAATTGCGCGCGCCCCAGGGCTCCCGCCTCAGCGTCTGGAAGAAGGTGACGCCCGCCGACTGATACGCAAGGAAGAGTTTTTTGATCTCTTCCGCGGTCGCGACCGTGAGCGAAGCGGCGAGCAACTCTTCGCGGTCGCGCAGTTCGGGATCTATCAGCGGTTTGGCGACGCAGCGCAAGTTGATCCGTGCCGCATCGCGCGCGACCTGGGCGTAAAATGGCGGCTCGCCATAGGTGAAGACCACGGTGAAGCCGAGCTTGCCCGTAAAGAAATCGCAGGACGCCTTGATATCGGCGACGAAGAGCTGCGGCTCGGCGGCGGTGACGACGGCTGCGGTGGAAGTGGTGTCTGCATGATCCGACATGGTCGAAAATCCTGTCTTGAGCGCCTGCCAGCTCTCGAAACCATGCTGCCGTGCGACCAGTTCCTGCGCATCGCTGAGGCGAAAATGGTGCGCGAGGATGTCAGGATCGATCATCTGGCTGAAGCGGGGCAAGCCCGACCTGATCTGGGCGGCGACCGGATAGTAGCGGTCACGATGCCAGCGCAGGATGAGCTTGGCCTGTTTGCGAAGGTTTTCGATATTCGGCATGGGCGCGGCTACGGTTGACGTCGCGTAGGTGGGCATTGCCCCTTCGGCCGAAAGCCGATGCGCCCTACATGCAGCGGGGGTCAGGATGCCGGGCCGTCTCGCGGCTGTCAATCGGTGCCCGCGCTAACGCCGCCGCAATTATCGCGGCCGCTGACGCCAGGCAGAAATCACGCTGCAGGTTCCGTTTGGTGGACTAGGCGGCGTTTTTGGTCGCAAGCACCGTCCGCAGGTCGTCCACCAGTTCGCGGTAATGAAAGGCGAGGCGCAGGTACAGCTCGCGCTTCGCCCCATCCGTCGTCAGCTTGCCAATCAAATCGCATTCGGCAGCAAGAGTTTCAAACCGCTCCAATTTGGCTTCAAGGTCGGTCATGACACGCCTCCCCCTAACGGCTAGCAAGGAGATAAGACTACGCCTTCATTTTACGTCACAGCTAACATCGTTATCGGATAGAACTAATTTACAGCCTTGGCGATTGGCCGGACAGTCGCGCAATCATTGCCTGCTGATTTGCGCCAGCGACAGCGATCACGTCTATCGCTGCTGCTGCCGCTACCCGTGATATCCCGGCGACTTCCGCGCCAGCCCATCAAACGCATCGAACAGCCGCTCGCGCCAGGCATAGACCGGATCGTCCTCCATCAGCAGCTTGAACGGGCTGACCACCCGCGCCCACTGGAACGCGCCGAACACGATGTAGTCTGCATAGTTCGCCTTCGCGCCGCCGATATAGGCTTGCGTCCTTAGCGTCAGCCGCAACGGGTCGAGCGATTTGCGGAAACCTTCGACCGCCTTGTCGCGGCTGGCCATGATCTCTTCCAGCGGCTTGCCGAAGCGCGCCTCGCGGCTTTTGCGGAAATAGGCCGCGTCCTCCGGGTTCAGGTTGAGCGGGATGTCGGCGATGATGAGCGGAAACATGCCGCCGATCACCCCGTCGCCCCACCAGTTCAGCATCCGCGCCATGGCGCGGCCGCCCTCGCCGCCGAACAGTGACGGCCGGTCCGGATAGGTGTCTTCGAGATAGTTGGCGATGGTCCAGGAATCGACGACCGCGCTATCGCCGTCGAGCAGCACCGGCACTTTTTCCGAACCATGCGGCGCGATCGCGCCTTTCTCGGTGAAGCGCCACGGGATGGTTTCCGCCGACAGCCCCTTATGCGCCAACGCCATCCGCGTCCGCCAGCAGAACGGGCTGAAGGGACGGGATGCGTCGGTGCCGACGAGTTCGAAAAGTTTGAGCGACATTGGCGACCTCTTGGAAGACGGTCGCCAGATTAGCCTTCATGGCCGCCAGTGCAAGTGACGACCTGCTCGCCGCATGAATCGCACACTCCCCACTCGCGTCATGCCCGGGCAGAAGCGCGAAGCGCGTCTTCGCGCTAGATGTCCCGGGCATCCACGTCTTTCTTTTCCGTCATGTCCAAAGACGTGGATGGCCGGGCATAGGCGAGCGGAAGCGACGCCGTCCTTCAGACGGCTATGCCCGGCCATGACGATGGAAGCAGGGATTTGAAACATGCGACTGCGCAGCTTTAGGCCGCGCAATCGCAGACCCGCAACACCTAGACCGTCGAGATGCCGTCGATCGGGCTGATGTCGCCGACAAACCTCAGCAGATCGGCCATGGTGAAATCGCCAGGCGTCTGGGAGGGCAGTGTCGGCTTCCAGTTCTTGCCCTTCAGCCACAGATACGACTGATGATCGCCGTGCACGAGGCCGACGAACACTTCCGCCACGATCGTAGCCCCGACCGGTCCGAGCTTTTCGCCGCCGCCGCGCTGCTCCGCTTCCTTGAGGATGTAGTACCAGAGCGGTGTGTGCTCATGCAGGCCGTGCTTCTTGGCCACCGCGCCGTCCGTTCCCTTCGCAATCTCGGCCGGGGTAAGCGGATTCTTGATCCTCATCGCCCTGGCGACATCCTGTCCCGACGGCAATCCCAGCATGACACCGCGCTTCAGGTTGCGGAATGGCAGGCTACCGCCGCCGCCCGGCAGATCGTGCAGTTGGGGTATCAGGAACGGATCGACCTTGCGCGAGGGATTGAGCCGCACATTGGGGGGATTGGCCGCCAGCACTTCGTGATAGCGGCGCCAGTCGATGATCCAGTTGCTCGAAAGTACCGGAATCGGTAGCGGCGGCTGCACCGGATCAGGCGCGAGATCGCCGATGATTCCGCCCGACAGGCCGGTGAATCTGAACAGCAGATCGAGCGTGGCCGGAATGCCGCCGCCCGGCGTGAAGATGCGGTTGTGGCTGTAGACTTCGCGCACCATGCTGTGGCCGAAGCGGTACGCCGCCGCGGAGAACTCGACCGGCATGTAGGGCGTCTTCTTGAAGCGGTAGAAGCGGCGCCCCTGATCGAGGATCTTGGCGACGATTCCTTTCTCGGTGATGCGCTCCACGAAATCGTGCAGCACCATCCATTGATAATGCCAGGTCACCAGCTGGCGCGCCTGCGCGAATATCTCGCCGGCCGGCACCCCGGACGCCGCGAGATGGTCGCAGACCTTGTTGTGAAACTTCAGCATTGCCAGGTGGGTCTGCGCAACGACGAGATTTTCGTCATTGCGATGATCGCCGATCAGCGCGAAGCCTTCCGGATTGCGCGGCAAGTCGTTGCGCGGCGTAATGGTTACGGCGTCAACGCTGATGGTCTTGCCGACCAGCAGTTTCGGACCGGGCGTCTTGCCGTCGGCATCGCCGGGATTGCGCGCGTAGAGCTGCCGGCTGCCGTCGGGACCGAGGCCGTAGACACTGTCGAGATCGAGCGCCGGCGTACGGAAATTCTCGACTGCGGTGGGATCGGCTTCCTTGTCGCCGAGCGAGGTAAGATCGAGCGTGATGTCGTGATCGACGAACTGGCCGAGATAGGTGAACCCGGCAGGGATTTTGGTGTTGTTACCGGCGGCATCGCCCGGATTGGCGTCCTTCATCGCGTCGGCAAGCTCTTTCAGCGGAGCGTCGTCGACGGCGAGCGGTTCGAGATTCGGGAACATTCGCCCGAACATTCCGGGATCGTCGTGCCCGGAAAGCGAATCCAGAAATTGTCGGGTCGGTTGGCGGCCAGCTTTGCCATGGCCGGGCTGGACATTCACTTGTGTTGCCATCACTTCCTCCAATCAAAAATGTTGGGAGAAGAGGGGTACCGGTGTGTCGCGGTGTCAGATCAATAAAGGTTCAGGTAAATTAGCTCGATACCCCTCGAGAGGGTTCAATCAGCAAAACCCACTTCCAGATTGTGGCCAATCGGAGCGTGGTGCCAGCGGTTTATTTTTCGATTTGTGTGACCAGCTTCACTGACTAGGGCGTTTCGTCATTCAGCGGATTCGCAGGCCTGGCTCGAGTTGCTCCATGATGCGGCCGACGCGAGCTAACACGCCCGATGGCTACCTTCTCGGCTCATATCGCATCGCCACGCAAGCGTACCACAGATCAAGGACGGTTACGGGAAGGACCTGAACGACTGACGCCTCACCTCATGCCCATGGTAATCTGGCTTTGCTAAAGCGCCCCAGCATTTGATGTCGCGGTCGCACGGAGGGGCGTTGAATCTCGTCGGAAGAGGATAGCGAGATGACTGAGCGAATTTCGTTGGAGGGGAAGGTCGCGGTTGTGACTGGCGCAGGCCGCGGGCTCGGGCGGGCATACGTCGAGCTTCTCGCCGAACGCGGTGCCCGGACCGTGGTGAACGACCTGGGGACCGACGTATCGGGGTTCGGGAAAGACTCCACGATAGCGGAACAGGTGGCCGACCTCATTCGGTCACGTGGAGGCGAGGCAGTCGCGAATGACAGCGATATTTCCACCCCTGAAGGTGGCAGTGACCTGATCGCGGCGACCATCGAACATTTCGGGCGGATAGACCTTCTCGTGAACAACGCTGGTATCTGCGGAAGCCAGCTATTCGAGGACGCCACCCTTGACGATTTCGATCACTATTGGCGCGTGCACCTCGGCGGGCCGGTTAACACGGTGAAGGCTGCTTGGCCGTATATGGTCGCACAGCGCTATGGGAAGATTATCCTTACGACGTCAGTCAGCGGTCTGTTCGGACTACGTGGCCAAGCCACCTATGCGGCGGCCAAATGCGCAGTAGTCGGATTGATGCGCATTCTTGCAATTGAAGGTGCTGAACATGGGATACTCGTGAACACCATTTCGCCAGTCGGGTACACGAGGATGCACCCGGCCGCGGGATCCCGCCTGTCTGAAGCAGATGGAAGAGCCAGCATGCCGGTTGAGGCTGTTGCGCCCGCGATCGTCTGGCTGGCAAGCGATAGTTGTTCGGAGACGAACCGCATCTACAACGTGGGAGCTGGAGCAATCCAACGTATCGCTATCGTCATTGGACCTGGCTTCTACGATGCACATCTGACACCCGAGAGCATCGCCGAGAACTACGCCAAGGTCGAATCGATCGAGGGCTTCTCCGAACCGGGTCCGTTCGAGCCGAGTTCGTAGCGCCGCCGCACGGTCTCGGCCGACGCCTCCCGCCGTCGACCCATCGACATCACGCTCCAGGTGCGATGTCGAACTCTTTGCACAGCTCGGCATCGGTGTAGAAGCACACGCCGCCATCGAGATCGCGCACCAGCCATTCACCGAGATACACGATCTGCGTCCCGCTTTGCCTTTCATGCCGAAGCTCGAGGTGCCCGTCCTCGCTTCGCTGCAGCGAGCAACTGGATTGGACCCAGCTCGGCCAGTCGTGCAGCGGCTGTCCGGTGAACTGCCAGGCGATCAACGCCACGTTGGTTGGACGTGGCTTCAACTTCAGTGTGGTGTTCACAATCGTCTCCGAAAGAGTGAGTCC
Source organism: Bradyrhizobium algeriense (assembly GCF_003062295.1). GTDB lineage: Bacteria > Pseudomonadota > Alphaproteobacteria > Rhizobiales > Xanthobacteraceae > Bradyrhizobium > Bradyrhizobium algeriense. The sequence goes on from NZ_PYCN01000028.1 coordinate 18,418, forward strand.
TGCGGTCTGATAACGCCGTGGCCCGGCAAAAGTTGAGCGTTCAGGCTGCAATTCTCGCCGCGATTCGCCGATATTGCCTATGCGTCTTTGGGATAGATATCCGGGATTGAACGGACGAATCCTTCAATCCCATTGTGGCGGGGCGATGGATACGCGGGGCCTGGCCCGCGCATCGCGGGTGAATTTGCCGTAAGGGGACGCGGCTACCGCACCACCGCCGCGGTCTGGCCGAACAGGATCCTGCGTTCCTCCTCGGTGCGGTTGACGGGCTGGCCGAAATTCGGATTGACCTCTTTGGCTTTGGCGTAAGCGCACTCGGTCGCGGGCCGGGCGCGGATGGTTTCCAGCCAGCGTTTCAGATGCGGGAAGTCGTCGATGTTCTGGTCCTGGTTCTTGTAGGGCACGACCCAGGGATAGCTCGCCATGTCGGCGATCGAATAGTCGCCGGCGATGAACTCGCGATCGGCGAGGCGCTTGTTGAGCACGCCGTAGAGCCGGTTGGTCTCGTTGACGTAGCGGTCGATCGCGTATTTGATTTTCTCTACCGCGTAATTTCTGAAGTGATGGTTCTGCCCGGCCATCGGACCAAGCCCGCCCATCTGCCAGAACGTCCACTGGATCGCGTCATAGCGGCCGTAGAGATCGGCGGGAAGGAATTTTCCGGTCTTCTCGGCGAGATACAGCAGCATCGCACCGGACTCGAAGATCGAGATCGGCTTGCCCCCGCCCTTCGGCTCATGATCGACCATCGCGGGAATCCGGTTGTTGGGCGCAATGGCCAGAAACTCCGGCTTGAACTGCTCGCCCTTGCCGATGTTGATCGGAAAGATCTTGTAAGGCAGCCTGGCCTCTTCGAGGAACATCGTGATCTTGTGGCCGTTCGGCGTGGTCCAGTAGTAAAGGTCGATCATGGGGCGATCCTGCTATGCGCTAGGTTGTTGTTTTCGCAAGAAAGATGCGACTGCATGAATTTGGGCGGATCGCTGGCGCAAGTCAATTGGCGCCGGCCCCGCGCGCGCGAATGTGATGGGCGCTTCTCATGCGCCGCGGCCGTGCGCGCGCAGGAATTTGGCGCCGCTTTCGGTGATCGCAATCTTCGCGCCCGGCTGGCGCGTGACATAGCCGCGATCGACGGCGTCCTCCCAGATGGTCAGGCGCGGGCATGAGGTGCGCCACGTCTCGATCACCTCGGAATAAAGCCGCGGCTCGCGGCCGATCCATTCGACGAGGTCGAGCACCAGTGCGTCGGTGGCCTCGGTCATCAGCGCCTCCGCATCAGAAGTGGTTCAACTCAAAACGCCATCGCGTTCGTTCGTGTGAACAACAGCCAGCCGCCGTAAAGGATGTAGTAGCCCGCGACCGTCGTGATCAGCCGGTTCGCCCAGGTGCGGAATTGCACGTCGCTCATCGCCTCCAGGATGCGCCGCGCCAGCGTGGTGCCGAGCATCGAGGCGGCGATGGCGACCGCCGCCAGCACTGGATCGAGCGTCGCTGCCTGGTCGACGATGCCGCCGAAATAAATCAGCTTTGTGAGATGGCTCGCGACCTGGCAGGTAGCCTTGGTGGCGACCACTTCGCGGCGGCCGAAATTGCCGCCGAGAAAGAAGGTGTCCATCAGGGGACCGGAGACGCCGGTCATCAGCATCAGGCCCATGCAGATGAAGCCGTAGAACGAGCCCTGCCAGATGCTGTCGGGATTGGGCTTGATGTTCTTCGGCATCAGCCGCGCCATGAACGGCGTCACGCCGAGCAGCAGCAGCGCGATCGGCTTGTCCGGCACGTAGCGGGCGATCGACCACACCCCGAGCGCCAGCGCGCAGCCGATCAGATAGACGAACACCGGCCGCCAGCGGATATGCGCCCGCCACAGAAAGGCGCGCCAGCCGTTCGACGCCATCTGCGTGATCGCATGCAGCACCATCGCGGTGGGCAGCGGCATCAGCATCAACAGCACGCCGATCAGGATCATCCCGCCGGCCATGCCGAACAGGCCCGACAGGAACGCTGTCGCGACCATCAACGCACCGAGGGCTGCGATCATGAGGGGCGTCAAGAGAAGTCTCCTGTATCAGCGCGGCCCAGACCGAGGTCCCGGCGCGGAATAGTCTCCCTCGCACCGATTCAACCACAGCTATTCTTCTGCCTCGCTTGTGACGCGTGCGCAAACTGAGTTATCTTGCCCTGGCATCAGTTTTCCTGAGGGTTATGTGCGGCGGCTGCTCTTTCTCAACGGTATCAAGGCGTTCGAGGCTGCGGCCAGGACCGGCAGCTTTGCCGCCGCCGGCACTGAGCTCAACGTATCCGCCGCCGCGGTCAGCCGGATGGTGCATCTGCTGGAAGAACGGCTGGGGGTGGCGCTGTTCGAACGCAAGGCCAACCGCCTCGCCACCACGGCGGCGGGCCGCGCCTATCAGAGCGGGCTGACGCCGATCTTCGATGCGCTGGCGAGCCTGACCGCGCAGGTCACCGTCCCCTCCAGCGTGCGCGTGCTGACCATCGGGGTCGGTCCCACCTTTGCGATGAAATGGCTGATCCCGCGGCTGGCGGATTTCCGCAAGCAGGAGCCGGATATCGACGTCCGCATCACCACCGGCGGCGCCGCGGTGCCGTTCGGCGAGGACTGGAGCTGCGGCATCAAGCTCGGCGACGGCGAATGGCCCGGCCTGATCGCCGAGCCATTATTTGCCGCAGACCTGCTGCCGGTGTGCGCGCCGCGCCTTGCCATTCAGCTCAAACGCCCCGGCGACCTGAAGGGGCCGACGCTGCTGCGGGTGGCACATTCGCCCGACGATTGGCCGTCATGGCTCGAGGCCGCCGGCACGGCCCGCCTCACCGCCCGCGGGCCGGAGTTCGAATTTTACGGCCAGGCGCTGCAGGCCGCCGTCGACGGCCTCGGCATCGCCATGGGCATTCGCCCCTATATCGACGACGACCTTGCCGCCGGCCGGCTGGTCGCGCCATTCGCGTTAAGCGTGCCGAAAGGCATGCGCTGGTATCTGGTGTATCGCGGTTTCAGCACCGCCCAGCGCGATTTCGCTGCGTTCCGGCGCTGGATTGTCCGCGCCGCGGCGGAGCCCGCCACACGCCGCAGGGGCCACAGACATGCCGGATGAAAAGATCGAGACGCTGGTGATCGGCGGCGGCCAGGCTGGCCTCGTGATGAGCCACCGGCTGAAAGAGCGCGGGCTTTCGCACCTCGTGCTCGAACGCCACCGGATCGCCGAACGCTGGCGCAGCGAACGCTGGGACGGGCTGAAATTCCAGTTTCCCAACTGGTCGGTGCGGTTGCCGGACTTTCCGTTTCCGCACAGCGATCCGGATGGCTTTGCAAACACGGACGACATCATCGAATACATCGAGGCCTATGCAAAATTCGTCAGCCCCCCGATCCGCTGCGGCGTCGCGGTAACGCGGCTGTCGCGGCGTGACGGTGCGGCTTTCATCGCCGAAACCACCGGCGGCACGATCGCGGCGGATAATGTCGTGATCGCCACCGGTCCCTATCAGCGCAACCTCGTCCCGGACATGCTGCACGATCATCCCGTGTTCCAGGTCCATGCCGCCGACTACAGGAATCCCGGACAGCTTCCGCCGGGCGCGGTGCTGGTGGCCGGCGCCGGCGCGTCGGGCGCACAGATCGCCGAGGAATTGCTGCAGGCCGGCCGCCGCGTCTACCTCTCGATCGGACGGCACCGCCGCCTGCCGCGCCGCTACCGCGGCCGCGACCTGATCTGGTGGCTCGCCGAGATGCGCCTCGATCAGGTCTCGCCGGAGGAGCGTGGGCCCGCGCGCCTGGGCCCTGTCATTTCCGGCGCCTATGGCGGCCGCACCATCGATTTCCGCAACTTCGCCGCCGACGGCATGATCCTGGTGGGACGCATCGAGGCGGCGCATCGCGGCGTGATCGAGATTGCACCCGGCCTTGCCGAAAGCATGACCAATGGCGATCTTGTCTACACCACCTTCCTCGACACGGTGGACGCGTATGTGAAACGGCGCCGCATGGAGTTGCCCGAAGACCCCGACGCTCGCGCGACGTTCGCCGACCCGCCTTGCGTCACCGCGCCGCTCACGCATCTCGACCTCGCCGCCGAAGGCATCTCCGCGGTGATCTGGGCCACCGGCTACGGCGTCGATTTCGGCTGGATCGATCTCCCCGTGCTGGACGCGCGCGGCGAAGCGGTCCATCGCTACGGCATCACGGCGATGCCGGGCCTGTATTTCCTCGGCCTGCAATGGCTGTCGAAAATGAACTCCTCGTTCCTGTCGGGCGTCGGCGACGACGCCGTGGTGCTCGCCGATCATATTTTGGCGCGGCGCTGATTTCCGCGGTGGTCGTGATGTCTGGTCGCATCACAAGCAAATCGTCATACCCCGCGCAGGCGGGGTATCCAGTACGCCGCGGCCTCTCGATTTAATCACTGCTGTCTCTGGAATACTGGATCGCCCGCCCCAGTGCGCAATTGCGCACAAGGCGGGCGATGACGGTTCCCTTGCCGGCAAAAATCACCGGACATGTGAACCCGTTCACATTTGCCTTTGCCGGACCATGCTGTTCTGCCGCCATGGGACAAATCCGGGGGACACGCCATGATCTATGGTGGCTTTGAAATTCAGTCGTTCGAAGCAGGGAGAGGGCTATGGCACGCCAGGATTCAACGGGCCGACCAGGAGCCGGTGGTGATCGATGGAATGGCGTTTCCGACCCTCGAAGTCGGTTTCGCGTGGTCGGATCCGGAAGCGGCGATTGCGGACGCGAAGGCCCATATCGACCGTTTCAAGCCGCGGTTCGCGAATCCCTAAGCACCGCCGGCGGAATCTCCCTACCCCTTCCCGAACAGACCCTGCAGGCGACGCCGGTGCTCTCGAACTGCCCGGATTGCAGCGCCTCGCTCGCCGTGCTGAGCATCATCCCCGGCCGCGCCGGCGCCGAATACTGGACGATGCGATGCACCCGCTGCAGCGGGATTCATCTGGATATCGTCAAAACCCCGACCGCCCCGCTGACGGCGTAAGGCGCGGCGGTTCCAAATCGGCTTGCTGACATCTGCTGACATGACGACGTGCAGCATCGCGCGCGAGGCCGTTTACCCTTTTCTCGCTGGCTGACTCATCCCATATTCGCCGCATGGCGAAGAAACCCGACACCCCCAAAAAATCAGGCAAAACCCCGAAATCCAAAGCCCATCGGCCGGACGTGCAGCCGATCGGGCCGGCGCTCGCCGAACTGCTCAATCCCGCGATCAACCGCGGCGATGCCGGCATGGGCTCGGGCACCGGCCTGCAGCCGCCGCCGGACAATTCGTGGGACCGCCGCGCCGGCGGCGAGGCCGCAGCGCATCGCGCGCGGGCCTCGACCAAAGGGACGAGCGATGACGTCGCGAAACGCGATGCGTCCAGCCAAGGTCTCGAAGAGGCCCCGCAAGCCAATTACGGCACCTCGGCGACCATCCCGACGCTCGACCCAGAACTCGCGCGCCAGCTCGGCCTGCCGACGGCGGAGGACGACGACGAGGCGCTGGCCCGTCCGCCGCGCAACAAGATGGAGGCGCTCGGCGTCAAGGCGACCGCCGACGCGCTGGAGAATCTGATCCGCGACGGCCGCCCGGAATTCAAGGGCGATGGCGGCCAGCTGAAGGTCTGGACGCCGCATCGGCCGCCGCGCCCGGAAAAGTCCGAAGGCGGCGTGCGTTTCGTGATCAAGTCCGAATACGAGCCGAAGGGCGACCAGCCGACCGCGATCGCCGAACTGGTCGAAGGCATCAACCGCAACGACCGCACGCAGGTGCTGCTCGGCGTCACCGGCTCGGGCAAAACCTACACCATGGCCAAGGTGATCGAGGCCACGCAACGCCCCGCCATCATCCTGGCGCCGAACAAGACGCTGGCCGCCCAGCTCTATGGCGAGTTCAAGAGCTTCTTCCCCGACAACGCGGTGGAGTATTTCGTCAGCTATTACGACTACTACCAGCCCGAGGCCTACGTCCCGCGCACCGACACCTACATCGAAAAAGACTCGTCCATCAACGAGCAGATCGACCGCATGCGCCACTCGGCGACGCGCGCGCTCCTGGAGCGCGACGACGTCATCATCGTGGCTTCGGTCTCCTGCATCTACGGTATCGGCTCGGTCGAGACCTATACCGCGATGACATTTGCCCTGAAGAAGGGCGAGCGCATCGACCAGCGGCAGTTGATCGCCGACCTCGTCGCCCTGCAATACAAGCGCACCCAGGCCGACTTTACCCGCGGCACCTTTCGCGTCCGTGGCGACGTCATCGACATCTTCCCGGCGCACTATGAAGACCGCGCCTGGCGCGTGAACCTGTTCGGCGACACCGTGGAGAATATCGAGGAGTTCGATCCGCTCACCGGCCACAAGCAGGACGATCTCGAATTCATCAAGATCTACGCCAACTCGCACTATGTGACGCCGCGCCCGACACTGGTGCAGGCGATCAAGTCGATCAAGAGCGAATTGAAGCTGCGGCTCGACGAACTCAACAACCAGGGCCGCCTGCTGGAAGCGCAGCGGCTGGAGCAGCGCACCACCTTCGATCTGGAAATGATGGAGGCGACGGGTTCGTGCGCCGGCATCGAAAACTATTCGCGCTATCTTACGGGCCGCCGCCCGGGCGAGCCGCCGCCGACGCTGTTCGAATACGTGCCCGACAACGCGCTGGTGTTCGCCGACGAAAGCCACGTCACCGTGCCCCAGATCGGCGGCATGTTCAAAGGCGACTTCCGCCGCAAGGCGACGCTCGCCGAATACGGTTTCCGCCTGCCCTCCTGCATGGACAACCGTCCGCTGCGGTTCGAGGAATGGGACATGATGCGCCCGCAATCGGTCGCGGTGTCGGCGACCCCGAGCGGCTGGGAGCTGAACGAAAGCGGCGGCGTGTTCGTCGAGCAGGTGATCCGTCCCACCGGCCTGATCGATCCACCCGTGCACATCCGCCCGGCGCGCACGCAAGTCGACGATCTCGTCGGCGAGGTCCGTGCCACTGCGCAGGCCGGTTATCGCAGCCTGATCACGGTTCTCACAAAGCGCATGGCGGAAGACCTCACCGAATATTTGCACGAGCAGGGCATTCGCGTGCGCTACATGCACAGCGATATCGACACCATCGAGCGCATCGAGATTATCAGGGATCTGCGCCTCGGCGCGTTCGACGCGCTGGTCGGCATCAACCTCTTGCGCGAAGGCCTCGACATTCCCGAATGCGCGCTGGTCGCGATCCTCGATGCCGACAAGGAAGGCTTTCTGCGCAGCGAGACCTCGCTGATCCAGACCATCGGCCGCGCCGCGCGCAACGTCGACGGCAAGGTGATCCTCTACGCCGACCAGATGACCGGCTCGATGGAGCGCGCCATCGCCGAGACTGACCGCCGCCGCGAGAAGCAGGTCGAGTACAACACGGCGCACGGCATCACGCCGGAGAGCATCAAGAAGTCGATCGGCGACATCATGAACTCTGTCTACGAGCGCGACCACGTGCTGGTCGAGATCGGCGACGGCGGCATGGCCGACGATGTCATCTCCATCGGCCACAATTTCGAGGCGGTGTTGTCCGACCTCGAAACCCGCATGCGGGAAGCCGCCGCCGATCTGAATTTCGAAGAAGCCGCGAGACTCCGCGACGAAGTCAAACGCCTCCGCGCGACAGAGATGGCTGTCGTCGACGATCCCACCGCCAAACAGCGCGCGGTGCAAGGCAAGGCCGGCGCCTACGCGGGGACGAAGAAATACGGCGAGGCGGCGAATTTGCCGGTCAGCGCGATGAAGAAGAAGAGCGTGTCTTCGGCGATCAAGGCCAGCGGCGGTGGCGGTTCAAAGGTCCACAAGCCTCATCTCGACGAAATGCACGGTCCGGAGTCACTGCCTTTCCGCCCCGGCGGCGCCAAACCGAGCAAGTCCGAGACCGGCAGCAAAATCTTCCAGCCAACCGACTCCCGCCAATCCGGCCCCGAATTCGGCCCTGCGCCGCGATCGAGCGGCGGCGCGCCGGGACATCGCGGTGGGTGGAAGAAACGGTAGTTACTGTCCGCGGGGCGTGTACCCCATCAATCCGGTTGTGAGTCAGACGGACAGAACGATGCAAATTGACCGCAGGGCATTGTCCGACAGACTCGCTGTCTTCCCTCGCCTGGGTTTGGCCAACCGGCCGACCCCGCTCGAGCCGATGAAGCGACTGATGGCTCATCTCGGCGGAAGCAAAACAAGGGCGAAAGGATGCTTGGCGCGCTAGAAGCGGTTGCGCGACGTCCGTTGCAAGAACTGTCGCATCGAAAGTCGGCTTTAGAACAATCTAGCGCTTCTTCGGCCTGATCAGCTGATCATGGACGTTCTTCGCCTAGATTCAGTTCGCTCCTTGCATCGGCGACAGGCTTCGGATCGAGGAGAATGCCATGCCCGAAGCACAAAGCGACATTGACTATACTGTTGATATCCGCAGACACGAGACGACATTTCGTGCGAATACGCCCAAGGGAGAGGAATTCCTCGGCGGCGTTGACCTCACCATGTCCAATGAAGAAGCACATACATTCATACAGGATGCCCGGACGGCAGGGCTGACGGTCAAATCGTCTTTCTAACGACTTCGCATTGGTTTCGGCCGATCTACCCTGATTTGCTGGATTCCCCCAGACCTTTACGGAGGGACGCTTACGGCTCGCCTGATCATCCGCTGGCTGTGGTGTCGCTTGGATCGCGATACTGCCGGCCGTTTGACGTAACGTGCGTGGAGGATCTATCACGAGGAGTATGGGCTAATAGGTTAGGACAAGCAGGCGTTGCACAATCGCGCCTAAGCAAACGAGCACCACCAGCAATTTGAGGAGGTTTGCCAATCGGCCGTCGGTAGCAAACTTGTCGATGGCCCAAAAACAGATTGCGCCCACGACCACAATGATCAGAACGCCAATTAGAACTGAAATGATCGCCATGAGTAATCCTTGGACTTGCTGCTGCCGGGCGCAGCATCCCGAGGCACCGGCCGGGCGTCAAGGGCAAGTCGTGCTAGTTTCGTTGAATTGAGACTACAAATTCGGGAGCTCCTGCTGGCTGGCTCGTGCCATCAGTTATCCATCAGCGTGCCGATAAGCCCTAGTAGCGCCTGGTGCTCTCAAGAGATCGCGCCGCGCGGTGACTGTCGCAAGCGGCGGAATGGCGCCTTTCCACTCGCACAGCCTGCGGAACTTGAGATAACGCTGAAAGCGGGTCGCAACGGTCAGTTAGGGAGATCGTGCATTTCCAAGGGTTTGGAATAGCGTTTGTCGCCACCAATCGCTTTCGATCTGATCGAGCACGGCGAGATCGAGCATAGGCCGCAAGGTACTGCCCTTCGGCAGCACGATTGCATAGCTCTCGCTGCTGAAGCTGGTGTCGACAACACGAACCGAGGCCGAGAAATCCTTCCGGACGGTCCAGGTCAGAAGCGGTTTGTCATGGACGAAGGCATCGATCGCGCCGCGGCTCAATGCAGATAGGCCGCTTTGAGGGTCCGGAAATGCTCGAAAGGAAAGTTGCTGACGAGTTAGGTAGTCGGTTGTCGCAGAGTTCGCGACAGCGCCGACGCGCACGGATCGTAAGTCGTTGAAGCCGTGAACGGCGCCTTCGAGCCCTCGGCGCGTGAGGGTGGAGGTGATACCTGCGGTGAACACGGCTACAGCGATGATGGAAGCGATCATCCACCCGATTGCGACGATTCGCCCTGGAAGAGTCGCTGGCGCATTCTGAGCAGCTCCCGCCTGTGTCATGGCGATAGTCGACCACCAGAAGCTGGAGCCGAGCCCTTTGGCTCCTCCGCCGAAATGTTCCGTTTTCCCGCGTTCCAGTAGCCAAATGAGGAAGCCGACCGCCATCGCAAAACAAAGCAGTACGGCGACAGCCTGGAAGAAGCCGAAGGAAAGAAGTGCCCGCCCGATCGATACCCAGGCGCTTTCATTGATGGGCACCGCAATCCCAAGCCCGGTGTTGTAGAAGGGTTGCGTAAAATCGACGCTGCGTGCGCGCCCAGCGGTCACAGTTACTGCCGCGACACCGGCGTCGAGGGTGCCCTTCGCGACGTCATCCAGCAGATCCTGCACGTTCTGGGTCTCGACCAGGCGAAAGCGCAGATGCGCTCCAGCAGCGATTTTTCTCCAAAGTTCGATGCTGATACCGCCCCAGCTCCCATCCGGCTGCTTCATCGCGAAGGGCGGGGCCTCCTTGGTCGCCACTACCAATTCTCTGTCAGGGACTGTGCCTTGGGCTCGAACGGCGTTGCAGTCGAGCGCAAGCATCGCCAGCGACAGAACGCATAGCAGGAGCGGTCGAAGTGACGAAATCGCTGGTTCGCCTTGAGAGGCCCGATCTCGCCGCGCTAAACGGCTAAGGGCTTCCGGAGCGAAATCCAGCCCGTCGGAAGCGCCACGGTGTGGGACTGCCGGAGATTCCTCGAACGAACTCATAGCGGACCCTAACTTATTACGTATTGGAGATCGGCCGACGGAAGCATTGCTATTTGGCGGCATTTCGTCATCAGGCGGAGCGCCGACCAGCTCGGCCCGATGCGGAACCGACGCGCCGGAACGAGGTCAAGCTTTCGAGAAACGGTGACGCGGTGAATATCGGCTTCAACGTACGCTCAACCCGCCCCTCCGCCGACCCATAGCAGACCAATTCAACTGTTCCTTGGGAACTCGTCGCACCTATGGCCGGCGTATCCCCGCAGCCCTTGAAGAAAGGATGGCGCACCTTGCTCTCGGCTGATCTGGCCGGTACTCGATCTCGGCGAGCAGCTCGGGCTCTGCCCAGTGCCCTTATGGGCAATGCCGACCTGTATCGACGCGAGTGCTTTAACAGCAGCTACGGATTAACATGCCACGTATCCTTCTCGCTTCTCTTGCATTGCTCGCGATCACCTTGGTGCTTTGCTTCATGCGACACACCACGGCGCGCACGCAAATTCGCATTGCGGCTTTTGGACCGAGATTGAGGCAGGGCTGTCGTGTCGCTAGTTAGGCAGGTGTCCAATCGATCGGTGGCCAATCAGATCTCGGCTTTCAAATTCTTGAAAGCATCCTGAATGTATTTGGCCAGCGGGCGCTTGCCGTCCTGCTCGATCCACGCGTCGACGGCGAGCCGCATCGCGCCAAGTGATGCCATGGCAAGGAGCCGCAGCCTCTCGCGCCGCGTACGCCTCTTTCGCGAGAACACTACTACCGATTGCGTTGCCTGCCGGGCAAATCACACATGGCTTGGTCCAGTCCTCGTCGCGAAAATAATTCGCTTCGCGGTTACCCCAAATCACCCCTACAACTCCCGCCATCCCGCACCCGCTAGAGGGGCGTATCGCGATCGTCACGGACGTTGGGTGCGGGATGCGATGGACGCGGCAGCGTCGGGCGCGAACGGGATCGCAGGGCGGGCTTCGGCTTGTGAGCGAGCAACGGCGCGCAGACGACCGGCGCTTAAACGCCTTCGCCAGAATTTTGGTCGGCAGCACATGAGCCGGTCGAAGCGTTTTGGTGAGGGAAGCCGCGGACGGCAAAGGCGTGTGGTTCTGGCACCCGTGGCTGGTGTCAAGCTGATGGAGATTTGTCGAGCCCAACCGGGTGTCGGCCAATCGCCAATCCGTCAGCGACGGTGGCAAGAGGAATTCGTCGCCGGGAAGAGCGCGCTATAAGCCGTAACACCATTGCGCAGGGAAGGCCGGGTGTTCCGGCGCACCTTGCAGTCACCCATGTGCATTTTGTGCGCACGACTGCGGGTGCTGAGGGCACCCGGCTTTCCCTGCGCCCTCTTCGTTTTTCGAGGGCATCGCCGATCGCATGACTTCGGGCGCGTCGCGCCGCGAGAATGCGAAGGTGTGTCTTCTTGTAGGATGGGTAGAGCGAAGCGAAACCCATCGAGCGCTGCGTCCATCACGATTGATGGGTATCGCTTCGCTCCACCCATCCTACGGTTCTAGCTGTTTGACATTCGAATCCGAAATCGCAGCCGCGCCATTGCCCACCTCACCCGGACCGGCGGTTGCTCGTATTCTGCGTCAGATTGCCGTGCGCGGCCTGTTCGCGGATGTTGTTCTTCTCGTCGTCGCGATGGCCCTTAGTGGTGTCGAGGGGAACGCTGGGCGCGCTGCCTGGGCCCTTGTGGCTCTGGTTGTCCTCGGGGATGGGCGGAACGGTCTTCGTCATCATGGTCTCCGTTATCAACGGAAGCAACGCCGGCCGTGGAGGGATCGTTCCCAGAACGGTTGCATGCAACGGCGCATGCATTGTCGCCGGCCGCAAAAAGCCATGCCACCGATTTCGGCGGCTCGGTGATCTTCGAAAAGGACGGCCCCACCGGAAGCGGAGTTCGGCAAGCAATAAGATACCGCGCCCCTTCCCGCCGCGCGGCCCGTAGCAGTGAACCATTTCGAAACCATCGCGACAGATACTTTAGTTCCTTTGGCTGATACTTCTGCCGTTCCGTTCACAATGGGTCTGGCCGCAAGCGCGGGATCGAGCACAGGTAGGTGGGCGAATGACCGAGGGATCAAATCGTCAGCACGTGCTGGATTTCCTCAACGTCCTGTATTCCGGCGATGTCGAGGCCGCGCTGGAGCGCTGCACCGACGACATCGAATTCCTCGCCAACGCCCCGATCGACATCCTGCCGCACATGGGCCATCGCCGCGGCAAGGCCGAAATGCGCGAGATGTGGAATGCAGTGCGCGCCCGCTATTCCGAGCTGCGCTGCGAGGTGCCGATGCTGGTCACCGAGAACGACAAGGCGTCCGCGTTCATCCGCGTGTTCTTCCGCAAGAACATCAATCAGCGCATGGTGCAGTTCGACATCGCCGGCTTCTACACGCTGCGCAACGGCAAGATCAGCCATATCAGGGAAGTCATCGATACCTTCGATCTGGTCCAGCAACTGCTCGAACGCGATATCGCCGCGATCCTGACCGGCAGGCGGCCGGACCCGATCTAGCGTCTACGCACTCCGTCATTCCGGGGCGATGCGTAGCATCGAACCCGGAATGACAGATGAAATGCGGAACGCTTCGCCGGATATTCCAAACGCCATTGAACCTCACCGCGCCGGCCGTGACACACCACAAGGCTGTTTCCGGACACGAAGAACGTATGAAGATCGCATTGCTGGCCTTGCTTGGTTTGGCGTTGGGGACCTTGGGAGGCGCGGCACTGGGCATCGGGGCCGGCCTCGCCTGGGTGGAAATCTTCAAAACCACGAGTTTTGAAGGCTATAGCGGGATGCTGGTGTTCTTCACCTTCATGCCGCTGGGGGCCGCGATCGGCGGTATCGGCGGCGCCCTGCTGTTCGGCATCATCGCCATTCGCGACGCCGAAATCGCCATCGAGCGGCAGCCGGTGCGCGGTCATGACCGTTAAGTGATCGGCAAACGGCCGGAAACGCCGCATTTGTGCAATGCAAAAACGGCAATTGCGTTTTGGCCGTGGTCCTCTATTTGTAGCTGCAACAGTGAAGTTCAGCATTTCGGCCCGGCGTCGATGAAGACGCCCATTTGGGCGCGACTGCTGTTTTGAAAATCCAGTTTCAAGGACCAAACCAAAATGACAGAGCATAGTCTCTGGCGTTTTTCGCGCGCGTTGCATCGCGCGATCAATGAACGCCAGCCAGCCGATCTCGAAGCCCTGCTCGACGAGGATGTCGACTGGGCGATCTTTGGCCCGATCGACATGTACCCGTTCTTCGGCTCGCGCCGCGGCAAGGCGGCCGTGATCGATGTGGTCAGGCAGATCGCCGACAACTTCCGCGTCCACCGCTTCGACCGCGAATCGATCATGCTGGGCGTGGATTCGGCCGCCTCGATGATGCGCTATTCGCTGACCGCGCTGGATTCGAACAAGCCGATCTCCTTGCGGATCGCCCATTTCGCCCAGTTCAGGGCCGGCCGCCTGACCAACTTCCGCGTGCTGGTCGACACCTTCGATCTGGTCGAGCAGACCGTGGGCTATCCGATCCACCTGCCGCGGATGGCGGTCTAGCTCACGCCAATCGATTCCAATCGTCATGCCCGGGCGCGCAAATCGCATCTTCGCGCCCGGGCATCCACGTCTTCCTTCGCCAGCCCCAAGGGGGCGTGGATGGCCGGGTCATCTGGCGCTGTGACGCGCTGTGCCCGGCCATGACGTTCGCGTGAAGCGAGCAGGATCGTTGCACCCGCCATAATTTCGCGACAGAGCGAACGCATTCTGGGCGCGACTTGGAATGCGGGCGGGCAATGATTCCCAAAATGCGATTTGGCTGGGCACGGCTGCCAATGCTGGCGGCCGGCATCACTTTGACTTCGATACTGGCGGCAGCGGCACAAACGCCGCCGGCGGACGACGATCCGGACATGCCTGAGGTGGAAGAGACCGAGGCGGCTCCCAGCGTCAACGACGTCGACATCATGAAGGACATCGACGTCAGCAAGCTCGACTGGAGCCTGCTCGATGTCGATGTGTCGATCCTGACCGGTCCGGCGCCGAAGGGAAGCGGCGCGTCGAAAGCCGCTGCCAGCGTGGATGCCGCGTGGTCCGCCAATGAAAGAACGAACGGCACCTCCGCGGTGTCGGTCAAGCAATCCATCACGCCGTTCTGGGATACGCGGATCGGCGCCGACATGACGGTCGCACGGCAAGGCACGGCGACGACGTCTGAACAGCTCTCGGAAAAACTCGCCAATGGCGGCAGCCTGCCGCAATCGTCCGGCACCGCCTGGGCGGCGATCACGGCCCCCGGCGTCGCCTCGATTTGGGACAAGACCTCGGTCGAAGCCCGCGTCGATCCCGGATCCGAGCAGAGCAGGCTCGGCACCTCCTTGAGCAAATCGCTGCCGCTCAGCGAGCAGTATTCGGTGACCCTGAAGAACGACTACAATTTGATCCAGCAGGGCATCGTGCCGGTGCCCGGCATCGTCAGCCATCCGGCCCGCAGCTATGAGACCGATCAATCCGCGAGGCTCAGCATCACCGACACCGGCACCAGCCTGATCGCCGGGCAGACCCTGTCGACCTCGGACGACAAATGGCTGCGCAAGGTCGGCGCCGAGCAGAAGCTGTTCGACGGCGTCACCATCTCGGGCTCGATCGGCGAAACGCCGTCCGGCGCCGCCAACAAGAGCCTCAGCGCAGGGTTCAAACGCAGCTGGTAAGGCCCGGATTTGTCCCGATTTGACGCGTTTTCCGGCCCGAAAGAGCCGCCCCCGAGAATGATCAACCATTGCCGCAGAATGGCCAAGATGCGGCCAAAATCGGCAGCGCAGATGGGAACGCTCCACTTCGTCGTGCGGGGGACGTCCGCGCTCGCCTGAAAGCGAAACAGAGGAATTGCCGATGAACGCCACCATTCGCCCCGAACAGATTGATGAAACCCCGGAGGTCGACAACGATCTCGCCGCCGTATCAGAAGTCGAGGCCGGCATCCGCGAATTCGTTCGCAACGACATCGCCTATCTGCGCCGCCCCGCGGTCGCCCCGGACACCGCGCCGCTCGATCCGAACGCGGAAGCCACCGTCAACAACGTCAATTCGCTGATCCAGCGGGTCGCCGGTACCTCGCTTGCGGAAATCGAGAAGCTGATTTCCGAACTCGAAAGCCTCCGCGACCTGCTGCATGCCGAAGGCCAGCGCGTCCAGCGCGAAATCTCCGGCTATGCCCAGCTCAGCCAGGCCGCGATGAAGTCGACGCGCATGATCTCCGACAACGTCACGCAGTGGAAGCGCGCCGCCGACGGTCTGCGCAACAGCTAAGCGCGATCGTTGCAAAAATCTAACACTCCGCCGCGTTCCGTATGGGAGCGCGGCGGTTTTGTTTGGCTGTGCTCGATCTGAACTTTATAAACACGCTCGCGTCCAAAGACGGATGTCGTCACGTGACGGCAGGCACCTTTTGGGGACACTACCTGCGATGCAAAACGTTCAGCCAGACAACATGAATTCAATGCCGCTGAGGCAATCGTCGCACAGCATGGGCACGATCGTGATCCGCTTCGTCGGACTGCTGACGCTTGCGGTCGTGGCAATGACGCTGATCTGGAGCCGCTGAACTTCTTCAGCGCTCTTGGCTATCAGATCATGGCTATCCGATCCGCAACTACTGGCGGACGAACGCGGTGTCCTCGATCGTGTAGACACCGTCGGCGTAGCTTTTCACCACCATCGTGGCGGTCAGCATCACCGCCATCGTGACGGTTGCGAAAATAAAGCCGACGAATTTCAGGCTGCCGCGATCTGCCATCATCATCCCCTCGGTACTTCCCCTGAGACGCATTTGGCAGGCAGAAAGTTCAAAATGCGTTAGCAAATAATCCGTTCCGTGGAGTCATGGATTACGAGGTGCTAACGGCACAATTCGCTAACCAAGTTGCCGCGGGTAGGCACGTAGGCACGTAGCCCGGATGGAGCGAAGCGCAATCCGGGAACGCCGGTGATGCCCGGTGAGACCGGCCCCGAATTTCGCGGAGCCTGTCATCACTGTGCGAGCGCAATTGCGCTCGTCGCGGGGCGCGCATTCGCGCGACCCGTTGGCTCCTCCGGGCTACAATTAACCCGGACTCCGGCGCGGCACGAAGGCGGTGGCGAGGAACGAGAACACCACCTCGCCACGCTGGTTGGTGCCGGTATTGCGGGCCTGCAGGATGCCCCATTCGGGGCGCTTCTCCGAAGTCCGCCTGGTTTCGACCTGGTTGGAGAAGCGGATCGTGTCGCCGGCCAGCACCGGCTTGATCCAGCGCAATTCACGAAAGCCCGGCGAGGGCCCCCACACCGCGACCTTCTCGCCGCGTGCGACAGCCTCGGCCGTCAAGCGCTTGCCGTCGGCGACCAGGAGCTTCATGCAGACCGCGGCGACGTGCCAACCCGATGCAGCCAGTCCCCCGAACAGGGATTTGCGTCCTTCCTCCTCATCGAGGTGAAAGCGCTGCGGGTCGAACTGGGCGGCAAACTTCTTGATGTCGTCGGCGGCGAAGGTGAACGAGCCGAACTCGCGCCGCGCGCCGATCTCGATGTCTTCGAAGAAACGCATCGCTACCTCGCCCCCGCCTCAGTGCGCCGGCGCACGATGATCGGCGACTCCATCTCGCACAGCACCACGCCGGCCGCGTTGCGGATCGCCCCCTTGAAGGTCACGATGCCGGTCTCGGGACGGCTCTTCGAAATCCTGGCCTCCGCGACGTCGACATCCAGCGTCAGGTCGTCGCCCGGTCGGAGCGGCGCCAGCCAGCGCATCTCGTTGACACCAGGCGAGCCGAGCGAGGCGGTACGGCCGATAAAGCCATCAAACAGCATCCGCATCATGATCGAGCCGAGATGCCAGCCCGAACCGGACAGCCCCTTCAGCATCGACGCCTTGGCCGCCTCCTCGTCCAGATGCATCGGCTGCGGATCGAATTCGGCGGCAAAGGCCAAAATCTCCTCGCGCGTGACGTGGCGCGGTCCGTACGTGCCGAAATGGCCGGGCGTGAAGTCTTCAAAGGTCAGCGTTATCATCTATCGGAGATTTGCATTGAGGATTACGGGAGGGAAGCCTGAATGTGGCCGTTATTTGCGGCAATCTCAACCCGCCCACCCGCATGGCTCGTTCGCCAGAGGCGAGTACCGCCTCCGGCGCTCATCCCTGACTTGCCCGAAGCAGTTTTCGGGTCTAGCCCTGTGCCATCTGGGACCAGGTTTTTGACTCGCCGGAGAACCATCGATGCTCGATTTTCAGGATCTGTTTCAGTGGGACCGCTTCATCACGCCCACGATCATCAAGACTTTCTACTGGCTGGTCATCGGCTTGATCGTTCTGTTCGGCCTGTCCGGGATCTTCTCGGCGCTTGCCGCGATGGCGATCAGCCCGTTCGGCGGATTCATCCTGCTGTTGTCCTCGATCGCCGGTATCGTGGTCGGCGTGGTGTTTTCGCGCATCGCCGCGGAATTCATCCTGATCGTCTTCCGCATCAACGAGCATCTCGGCGCAATCCGCGATCAGGGGCAGATGCGCTGAGGTCGTCATTCCGGGGCGATGCGCAGCATCGAACTACGGTGCGCAATCGCGCACCTGAGAATCTCGAGATTCCGGGTCTGGTGCTTACGCACCATCCCGGAATGACCACACTAATCAGTTATTAAACCTGAAATGCATCACGTCGCCGTCGGCGACGACATATTCCTTGCCTTCCAGCCGCAGCTTGCCGGCGTCGCGGGCGCCGGCTTCGCCGTTCAGCGCGACATAGTCGGCAAAGGCGATGGTCTCGGCCCGGATAAAGCCCTTCTCGAAATCGGTATGGATCACGCCGGCCGACGCGGGCGCCTTGGTGCCGCGGTGGATGGTCCACGCGCGGGCCTCCTTTGGGCCCACGGTGAAATAGGTGATGAGGTCCAGCAACTGGTAGCCGGCGCGAATCAGGCGGTCGAGGCCGGCCTCTTCAAGACCAAGCGTCTCGAGAAAATCGGCGCGCTCCTCGCGTGACAGGGTCGCGATTTCGGATTCGATCTTGGCCGAGATCACCACCGCGACCGCGCCTTCCTTCTGTGCGTGCTCGAACACCTGTTTTGAGAAGCTGTTGCCGTCCTTGGCCGAACCTTCCTCGACATTGCAGACATAGAGCACCGGCTTCGACGTCAGGAGGCCCAGCATGCCGAAGGCGCGCTCTTCCTCCGGCTTGCGCTCCAGAAACCGCGCCGGCCTGCCGTCGCGCAGCAGCACCAATGCGCGGTTGACGAGGTCGAGCGCTTCCTTGGCGTCCTTGTCGTTGCCCTTGGCCTTCTTGGCGAGATTGTCGACGCGCTTTTCAAGGCTGTCGAGGTCGGCGAGCATCAGTTCGGTTTCGATGGTCTCGATGTCGGCCAATGGCGCGATCTTGCCTTCGACATGGGTAATGTCGGAATCCTCGAAACACCGCACCACATGCGCGACCGCGTCGACCTCGCGAATGGTGGCGAGGAACTGGTTGCCGAGGCCTTCGCCCTTCGAGGCGCCGCGAACGAGGCCCGCAATATCGACGAAGGTCAATCGCGTCGGGATGATCTGCGCGGAGCCTGCGATCGCCGACAGCTTGTCCAACCGAGGATCAGGCACGGCGACCTCGCCGACATTCGGCTCGATGGTGCAGAACGGATAATTCGCCGCCTGCGCCGCTGCCGTCTCGGTCAGCGCGTTGAACAGCGTCGACTTGCCGACATTGGGCAGGCCAACGATACCGCATTTGAATCCCATTTCGTCCTCGATCGGTGTTCGTCATGCCCGACCTTGTGCCGGCATCCACGTCCTTCAGCGTCAAAGGCGTGGATGGCCGGGACAAGCCCGGCCATGACGGTGGAGAGGTCACGCCGGCTTTTCGCCGTTGTCCTCATTTGACGGAAAAAATCCCTTGGCCTGCAGCGCCAGATGAACCTTGTTCTGGAACGTCGAATCCTTACCCGTTGCCAGCAAGCCGGCATTCTCGGCCACCGCTTCGCACAGCGCTTCCACCCAGGGGCGGTCGCTCTTGGCGAAATCCGATAGCACGTGGCTGTGCACCAGATCCTTGACGCCGGGATGACCGATCCCGAGCCGCACCCGGCGATAGTCGTTGCCGATATGCGAGGAGATCGAGCGTAGCCCGTTATGACCGGCGATGCCGCCGCCGATCTTGACGCGCACTTTCGCCGCCGGCAGTTCGAGTTCGTCCTGAAACACGGTGATGTCGCCGGCGGACAGCTTGAAGAAGTTCGCGGCTTCCTGAACCGCGCGCCCGGATTCGTTCATGTAGGTGGTCGGCCGCAGCAGAACGACCTTCTCGCGATCGAGCGTGCCCTCGGAAGTCTCGCCCTGAAAACGGCGGCGCCACGGTGCGAAACCGTGACGCCGCGCAATTTCATCGACGGCCATGAACCCGATGTTGTGCCGGTTGTTCGCGTATTTCGAACCGGGGTTACCGAGACCGACAAACAGGCGCATGACGCGGCATCCTGCCGCTGCTTACTTCTTCTTGTCGCCACCAGCCGGCGCTTTCGCGCCAGCTGCCGGAGCCGCAGCACCCGCCGCAGGCGCAGCAGCAGCCGGCGCCGCAGCACCTGCCGCCGGGGCAGCCGTGCCTGAAGCCGCAGCAGCCGCAGCAGCCTTCTGTTCTTCGGCGTAGCCGGACGGCGGCACAATGGTCACCAGCGTCGCGTCCTCACGCGACAGCGCCTTCACGCCGGTCGGCAGCTTGATGTCCGAGAGATGCAGCGAGTAGCTGATTTCGAGCGCGCCGGCATCGGCTTCGAGGTATTGCGGGATGTTATCGACCGAGCATTCGAGGTCGACGGTGTGGGTGACGATGTTGATGGTACCGCCGCGCTTGACGCCGGGCGAGGTTTCGCCGTTCACGACGTGCAGAGGAACGCTGACGCGGATGGTCGCGCCTTCACCGAGCCGCATGAAATCGACATGCACCGGGAAGTCCTTCACCGGATCGAGGTGGAAGTCGCGCGGAATCACGCGGTGCTTCTTGCCCTCGAGATCGATGTCGAACAGCGTGGTCAGGAAACGGCCGGCCAGGATGCGCTGGCGCAGTTCCTTGTCGTCGACCGAAATGGTCACGGGGGGCTGGTTGTTGCCATAGATCACTCCGGGCACTCTCCCGGCGCGACGCTCTGCCCGGGCGGCCCCCTTGCCGCTCTGCGGACGCGCGGTCGCCTTCAATTCCTTGACGGTCGCCATCGTGTTAAGTCCTTGTTTTCTAAAAAGTTAAAGGCCGCATCGCGGCCCGCTGGCGTCCCACAGCAAGCCTCCAGGGGTGCGGGGGCTGCGGACGTGGCGGGCTTTTAGCCCCAAAGGGACGAAATGACAAGGAAATGAAGGGATTTTTTGGCGGGTTTGGGGGCCCGTAGCCCGGATGGAGCGCAGCGAAATCCGGGAACACCCTATCCGCTGAGAAACTGCCCCGGATTGCGCTGCGCTCCATCCGGGCTACCGGGCTACGGGGTAAATCCCCCTACCCGTCGGTCTTCAGACTGCGCTGGCATCTGGTGCTGCCGGCGAAATGCCGAGCTTGGCTTCCAGCGCCGCGATCCGGCTCTTGAGGGCCTCGTTCTCCTCGCGCGCCAGGCGGGCCATGTCCTTGACCGCGTCGAACTCCTCGCGCTTGACGAGGTCGAGGTCGCGCAGGATGCGTTCGGCCTGGTTGCGCATGACCGTATCGACCTCGCGCTTGACGCCCTGGGCGGCGCCGGCGGCGTCGTTCATCAAACGGCCGATCTCGTCGAAAAACCGATTGCTGGTCTGGGTCATCTGAAAACGCTCCGGTCGCTGCAAATTGATCGTCACGACAAGACAATGGCAATCCCCAGAGCGGGGTTCAAGGGCAAGGTTCAAGTGCGCGGTTCAAGACTGACGGCCGTTCGCCTTGTCATGCCCGCCTTTCCTTGCAATCGTATCGAAACGTCCAGCCAGCCCCCAGAATCACAAAGCAAGAAGAAACGCCCATGATCGACCAGCAGATCGATATTGCGACCAAGGACGGCAAGACCACGACCTTCATCAGCCATCCCGAGCGCGGCGGGCCGTTTCCGGTCATCATCTTCTACATGGATGCGCCGGCGATCCGCGAGGAACTGCGCGACATGGCGCGGCGGCTCGGCACCTCGGGCTATTACATGATGCTGCCCAATATGTATTACCGCTCCGGCGTCATGGAGCTGGGACCGATCCCGCCGGATCCGGAAGCGCCCGAGCGCAAGCGGATGTTCGGCTTCATGAACTCGATCAACATTCCCATGGTGATGGAAGACACCAAGGCGCTGCTCGCCTATGCCGAGACGCAACAAGCAGCGAACACGAAAATCGTCGGCACCGTCGGCTACTGCATGAGCGGCCGCTACGCGGTCAACGCGGCGACGCATTTTCCGGATCGTGTGAGGGCGGCGGCTTCGATCTACGGCACCCATCTTGCGACCGACCAGCCCGACAGCCCGCATCTGGCCGCCTCGAAGACCAAGGCCGAACTCTATTTCGCCTGCGCCGAGACCGACATCTATGCGCCGCAGGAGATTATCGACAAGGTCGCGGCCGGCATGAAGGGATCGAACAACGAGGTCGAGATCTACCCCGGCACCCATCACGGTTTTGCCTTCCCGAAACGTCCGGTCTACCACCGCGACGCCGCCGAACGGCACTGGGAGCGGCTGCTGGCGCTCTATCGCCGTAACCTCGTGCCGTAGGCATCGCACCAGATGCCCTTTCTCACCATCACCTTTCCGGCAATCGATCCCGTCGCCATCTCGATCGGACCGCTCGCGATCCGATGGTATGCGCTGGCCTATATCAGCGGCATCGTGATCGGATGGATATATGCGCGCGCGCTGATCGGAAGCGAGAAATTGTGGGGCGGGCCGGCGCCGATCGCGCCCGTGCAACTCGACGACTTCATTCTCTGGGTCACCCTCGGCATCATCCTCGGCGGCCGTACCGGCTACGTGCTGTTCTACAACCTTCCCCACTTCATCGAGCATCCCGCCGCCATTCTCAAATTATGGGAGGGCGGCATGTCCTTTCACGGCGGCTTTCTCGGCTGCGTCGCCGCGGTGATGCTGTTTGCGCTCAAGAACAATATCCCCATCCTGTCGCTTGGCGACATCACGACCGCGGTCGCTCCGGTCGGAATATTGCTCGGACGCCTCGCCAACTTCATCAAAGGCGAGTTGTGGGGGCGGGAGGCGGATGCCAGCGTGCCCTGGAGAATGGTCTTTCCCGATGACGCGAAACAACTTTTCCGCCATCCAAGCCAGCTCTACGAAGCGGCGCTTGAGGGTATCCTGCTGTTTGCGATCCTGGCGATCATGGTCCGGATGGGCGCGTTGAAGCGGCCGGGCCTGATCCTCGGCAGCTTCATCACGATCTACGCGCTTGCGCGCATTACCAGCGAATTCTTCCGCGAACCCGATCCCCAGCTTGGATTTTTGTGGGGTGGGCTGACCATGGGTATGCTTTTGTCGGTACCCATGATCATTGCCGGGGCCATCCTGATCATGAAGGCATGGCGCCGCAAGGCGCCGGAGCATATACAGAAGTCGAGTTAAGGCAGGCCGTGACCGAATTCTCGCCGTTGCAGTCGGAGATCCACAAGCTGATCCGATCGTCAGGACCGATGCCGGTCTGGCGGTACATGGAATTGTGCCTGATGCATCCCGAGCACGGCTATTACGTGTCGCGCGATCCATTGGGCCGCGAGGGCGATTTCACCACCGCGCCCGAGGTCAGCCAGATGTTCGGCGAACTGCTCGGTCTGTGGACGGCCTCGGTATGGAAGGCAATCGGGTCGCCGCCGATGCTGCGGCTGGTCGAACTCGGTCCCGGCCGCGGCACCATGATGGCGGACGCGCTCCGCGCGATCCGGGTGCTGCCGCCGCTCTATCAATCGCTCCACATCGATCTCGTCGAGGTCAATCCGGTCCTGCGCGAAAAACAGCGGGCGACGCTATCCGGCGCGCGCAACATCAGCTGGCATGACAGTATCGACGACGTGCCGGAGGGCCCCGCGGTCATTCTCGCCAACGAATATTTCGACGTGCTGCCGATCCACCAGGTGGTCAAGCGCGAGACCGGCTGGCACGAGCGCGTGGTTGACCTCGATCCCGATGGCAAGCTGGTATTCGCGGCCTCGGCCGATCCGATGCCACGCTTCGAGGTGTTGCTGCCGCCGCTGGTGCGCGCGGCCCCTGTCGGTGCCGTGTTCGAATGGCGGCCGGACAACGAAATGATGAAGATCGCGACGCGGGTGCGCGACCAGGACGGCGCGGCGCTGATCATCGATTACGGCCATCTGCGCAGCGACGCCGGCGACACCTTCCAGGCAATCGCCCGCCACAGCTTTGCCGATCCCCTGAGGAATCCCGGCCAGGCCGACGTCACCGCCCATGTCGATTTCCAGGCGCTGGCGCGCGCGGCGGAAGATGTCGGCGCGCGCGTTCACGGCCCGGTGACGCAGGGCGAATTCCTCAAGCGGCTCGGTATCGAGACGCGGGCCGTCACGCTAATGGGAAAAACCACGCCGGAAGTTTCCGCCGATATTTCCGCCGCGCTGAAGCGCCTGACCGACAGCGGCCGCGGCGGCATGGGATCGATGTTCAAGGTGCTTGCGGTCACCGAACCCAATCTCACCATGGTCGCGGGCCTCAGCGACGAACCGCCGGCGCCTGGAGACGAAACAGCATGACGTTCGGATCGTCGCTGCTCGCAGCCATTCCCGGGCTGCGCCACGCCTTCTTCACCCGCGAGGGCGGGATATCCAGCGGAATCTACCAGGGTCTCAATGGCGGCCTCGGCTCCAACGACGATCCGGCCAGTGTCGCGGAAAATCGCCGCCGGATGGCCGAGCAGATGGGTGTTGCGCCCGAGCGCTTGCTCAGCGCGCACCAGATCCATTCACCCGACGTCGTGGTGGCGACCGGACCATGGCAGGGCGACAAGCCGCGCGCCGACGCGCTCGTCACCCGCACGGAAGGCATCGCCATCGGCGTCACCGCCGCGGATTGCGGCCCGATCCTGTTCGCCGACGCCAGCGCGCGCGTGATCGGCGCGGCGCATGCCGGCTGGAAGGGCGCGCTGACGGGCGTGCTGGAATCGACCATCGAGGCGATGGAGAAACTCGGCGCCGACCGCTCCGGCATCGTCGCCGCCATCGGCCCGCTGATCCGCCAGCACTCCTATGAAGTCGGCAGCGAATTCGTCGAGCGTTTTCTGGACGCTGACGCGGAGAATGCCGTCTTCTTCATCCCCTCGGCTCGATCAGGCCATGCCATGTTCGATCTCGCCGGCTTCATCCGCATGCGGCTGGAGAATGCCGGCGTGCTGATGATCGACGATATCGGCGTCGATACCTATTCCGACGAGCGATTCTACAGCTACCGCCGCTCGGTGCACCGGAAAGAACCGGACTACGGCCGCCACGTCCACGCGATTGCGCTGGCGCGCGAGTAGCGTCAGAGGTCCAGAACCAGGCGCACGCCCGCCGATCCGGCGACGCAGACCATCAGGCTGCGGGCGCGCTCGGCCGGCGATAGCACGCGGTCGCGATGCACGGGGCTACCCTCGAGCCAGTCCACCTTGCACGCGCCGCATATGCCGCCGCAGCACGATGCCGGAATGTCGATGCCGAGATCGAGAAGTGCGGCGAGCATGGTTTGTCCGGGCTCGACGCGAGTTTCGATCTGCGAGCGCGCCAGCGCAAGCGTGTACGGCCGTGAATTGGGATCAGCCGGCAATGCCGGCGGCACGAAGCGCTCGACATGGACGCGCTCACCCGGCCAGTCACGCGAAGCCCGCTCGAAGTCGTCGATCATGCCGGCGGGGCCGCAACATCCGATCGCCGTTTTGGGCGCCGGCAGGCCGATCAGTGCGGCAAGATCCGGCCGTCCGGCTGTAGCCGTATCGTGCAGGATCGCATGCCCGCTTTGCACGAATGGCGCCACCAGGCGCGCCAGCGGCGGCTCGCCGCGCGTCAGCAGGTGCAGCGTGAAGTCCGGCCGCCCGATCCGCAGCAGCAACGCTGCCGCCGACAAGAACGGCGTGATGCCGATGCCGCCCGCGACGAAGATGAAGCGGGAGATCGCCGCGTCCAAAACCAATCCGCCGCGCGGCAGCGAAACGCCGATCACGTCGCCGACCCTGACCTGATCGTGCAGCTTCGCCGAGCCGCCGCGCCCGGCCGGCTCGCGCTTGACGGCCACGCGATAGCATTTGTTGTCGGCGGGGTCGTTGCACAGCGAATAGGTTCGAACCATTCCGCCGGGCAGACGCAAATCGATATGCGCACCGGCGCGAAAGGGCGGCAGCTCCCAGCAGTCGGGATCGACCAGTGAGAACAATTTGACGTCCGGCCCGGCGTCCTCGATGGACTCGACGATCGTCGTGATCGTCGTGATCGGAACAGCCATCACTGGAAATTCCGCACGGCGTCGCCGGTGCGCACGATCCCGCCCTTGAGGATCTTGCAGTTGAGCCCGGATCGGTTGATCAGCGGATCGAAAATCGCCTTGCCGGTGATCTCCTCGATGTGCCGGCAAGGGATCGACAGCCGCGTCGCTTCCAGCAGCGTTTCCCCGAGCCAGAAGCGACGTCCGACCAGATGGGTGAGCGGCACGCCTTCGACGGTGACGTTGCGCCGGTGTTCCTCAGGTCCGAGCTCGATACTGGCGTCGCGCTTTAGCGCCACCAGCGTTTCGAACTCGAACAGTGTCACCTGCCGTCCCTCTTCGGGCTTGTGCGAATAAAAGCCCGCTTCTCGGCCGATCATGTAGCGATCGCCCTCGATGCCCTTGCCTTCGACCAGCTTGATCTCACGCATCTCGCGCATCGGCAGGAAGGCACGCGGCGTAACATGGAGGTGGCGGACGACGCCGGTCCAGCCCGGCACAACCGCGCCGCGGTCGGATGTCTGGATGGTATCGAGCATCAGGTCAGCTCCTTGTTGGCCGTTTCCGGTGCAACGAATGTCGCGACCGCGGTGATCAGCGCGCAGGCGATCAGGAACAGCGAGACCGGCCAGGTGGCGCCGCCGGCCCAGGTCATCAGTGACGCTGCGATCAGCGGGCTCAGTCCGCCGCTCAAGGCCGCACCGACCTGGAAGCCGAGCGAGGCGCCGGTATAGCGCAGCCGTGCGGTAAACAGTTCGGAATACCAGGGCGCCCCGATGCCGAACATCACCATCTGGCCAAAGCTGATCGCGACCACGATGGTCAGGATCACGATCGTCGGATCGCGGGTGTCGAGCAGCCAGAACAGCGGGAATGCGAATAGTGCCGAGAACAGACAGCTGGCATAGAACATCGTCTTGCGGCCGAGCTTGTCCGACATCCACCCAAACAGGGGAATCGAGAACAGCGCGACAAACGACGCAATGAATGCGCCGTTGAGGATCAGCCCGCGCGATAGTCCGAGACGCGAGGTTGCATACGACATCACGAAGACGCCGGCGATACTGGCATAGGCGATCTCCGAGATCTTCAGGCACACCGCGGTGAAGAACGGGCGGCGATGATATTTGAAGACGTCGAGGACCGGCATCCTTGCGACCTCGTTCCTCGCCTTGAGCTGACGGAAGGCCGGCGTCTCTTCCATGCGCAGCCGTATCCAAAGGCCGACGCCGACCAGGAGCACGGAGATCAGGAACGGAATGCGCCATCCCCACGCCATGAATTCGCTCTCCGGCAGCTGCGACACCAGCGCGAACATGCCGATCGCCGCCAGGTTTCCGATGGGATTGCCGACCTGAACCATGCTGCCGAACAATCCGCGCCGGTGCTTCGGCGCGTTCTCGACGACCATCAGCACAGCGCCGCCCCACTCGCCGCCGAGGCCGATGCCTTGCAGGAAGCGCAACACGACCAGCAACACCGGAGCCGCGACGCCGATCTGCTGATAGGTCGGCAACAAACCGATCAGGAAAGTGCCGAGCCCCATGACGATGATCGTAACGGCGAGCATCGCCTTGCGGCCGACCTTGTCGCCGAAATGGCCGAAGATCGCAGCACCCAGCGGCCGGGCCAGGAAGCCGACGGCATAGGTGCCGAAGGCGGCAATGGTCGCCAGCGCCGGATCGCCGGCGGCGAAAAACACCTTGTTGAATACCAGCGCGGTCGCGGCACCGTAGATCAGGAAGTCGTACCACTCGACGGCGGTGCCGATCACGCTCGACCACACGATACGCCGCAGATTTGCGGCGTCGTCCGGGACGCTAGCGGTGGAGAATCCTTCTGCAACGGTCATCGGGTCGCTCCTTGAAAAGACATGTTCAGTTTCAGGCGCAGTTTTCCGTTCCGCATCGCGGCTCCCCGCGGCGCAGTTCGGTCGTCTCAGGAATTTTCGCTGGTTGGTTCAGCCGCCCCAGCGTGGACGTCGGCGCTCGGGGTACGGCCGCAACCGCCGCGATCTCCACGCTGGAAAAAGCTGCAGCATAAGATCGGCCCTTCGAACCTCCGTGCGTGCTCGAAAGCGACCATGTTTACTTATAGAAATCAACGTCGCGAAAAGCGGCATTTGGCGAGGAAGTCGGCAAAAGGCAGGTAATGCTAAATAAATAGCCTAAAATGGCGGATTTTCGCACATCTTTGCCTATATTTTCCCGGCCCTTGCTGTAAATTCCTGCAATGCAAATGTTTACTGATAGGACGATATCCGCCATCCCGCTTTCGTTGTATGCGTATCGGTGCCTGATGCCCGGAGCCGCATCAGCTGGACGATCCTGGAAGGAGATCCGCTTTGCTTGACGTCAGCAGGACCGCCGGAGTGGGTCTCAATCTGCGCAGATTGCGCGCGGCCAAGGGACTGACGCTGGACCGGCTCGCCAGCATGAGCGAGCTCACGCGCGGCTATATCTCGTTGGTCGAGCGCGGTCTGAAGGCGCCGTCGATTGCGGCGCTGCTTCGCATGGCCGCGGCACTGGACGTCAACGTCGCTTATTTCTTCGATCCGAAATCGAGCGCCGCGCCGCGCTACACCGTCCACCGGCATCAGGAAGAAGGTGCCGATCCCATGAAGAATGGATCGTTCGGACTGATGGCTTTGGCAGCCGCGCGTCCGCACAAGAGCATGGAGCCGTTTCTGTTCATGCCACCGTTCAAGTCGTCGCGGAATTCGGCCGCCGCAAACGAGACGATTCAACGGGCGTTCCATTCCGGCGAGGAGATGCTGTTCGTCGTCAGCGGGCGGGTCGCGATCGAGCTCGATGGTGAAGAGCTCAAGCTCGAAAAGGGCGATTGCCTGTATTTCTCCGGGGAGATGCCGCACCAGGTGCACAGCCTGGGCCGGCAAAAGGCGGAAGTCCTTGTGGTTATTGCGGCTGGCCGGACCGAGCCAGGTTAAAGGCAGACCGTGATATCGCTGCGCGTTGCCGACGCGGAGAATGGCAAGCGACTGATTCCTACCGCACCTTCAAGACCACCTTGCCCCGCGCCCGGCCGGCCTCAAGATAGGTCAGCGCATCGGGCAACTGCTCGAACGCGAATTCGCGATCGATCACCGGCCTGATCGCGCCGCCTTCCAGGCGGACATGGTCGGCGATCGCGCCATAGCCGTCGAGGACGAATGCTCGCATGGATCATCCTGCCGGGTTGAAAGATTCTGGCGACAACAAGGTGAACGGGGGCGAGCTCGACGCAATCTTTTTGGCGGGCCGGTACACCCGCTGCCCTAGACCTTAACACATTTTAACGATATCGCAGGGAGCAATGAACGACACCGTTCCAGCTTCGTGCCTGCAAGCGCCGCGCGCCATGATCGCGGCAGTGCTGCTTGTCGTCGCCTCGGCGCTCGGCGGCTGTGCCGGCGGAGGCGCAGCCAGCGGCTCGTATGCGATGGTTTCGACGGGCAGCGGCCCGACCGTGGCGTTCGAATCGATCGACGGTCCGCCGCCGCAGGTGTTCGACCGGATGGTCAGCGTGCTCGACAGCGAATCGAAGCTGCGCAACCTGTTGATCGTCTCCCGCGAGGGCGGGGCTTCCTACCGCGTGCGCGGCTATCTCTCGGCGCAGGTGGTGCGCGGCAAGACCGTGATCGCCTGGGTCTGGGACGTCTACGACAACAACCAGCAGCGCGCGCTGCGGCTTTCCGGCGAAGAAGCGGCCGGCAAGGCCGGACGCGACGCCTGGGCGGCGGCCGACGACCTCGTATTGCGCAAGATTGCGCAGGCCGGCCTCAGCGGTCTGTCAGGTATGATTAACGGAATTCCGGATGCCGCGCCGGCCCCGGCCCCCGAGCGCCGCGGTCCCGCAGTCGCGAGTGTGGAAAGCGCCGTACCCGCGCAGGATGCGCTCGCCGTCACCTCGCTCAGCTACAGCGCCCAATAGGCGCCCCCGTAAAAGTCACGTATTTGCCGTTTTTTGACCGGGAAAACCGGGCCGACGGGTTGCCAGCCAAGCCACCCGCCTGATATCTCCTCGCCCATCAAAAGCGCCGGTTCCGAGGATTTCTCGATATGCTGAACGTCGTATCCAGCAAGGCGCGAGGAGAAGCGTTGATGGCGGCCAAAAACGGCTCGATCAAGCTGGTCGCCGGCAATTCCAACCCGGCGCTGGCGCAGGCCATCGCCGAAGGGCTGAACCTGCCGCTGACCAAGGCCAGCGTCCGCCGCTTTGCCGACAACGAAATCTTCGTCGAGGTGCTCGAGAACGTGCGCGGCTCGGACGCGTTTATCATCCAGTCGACGTCGTTTCCGGCCAACGACCACCTGATGGAACTCCTGATTATCACCGATGCGCTGCGCCGGTCGTCCGCCCGCCGCATCACCGCAGTGATCCCCTATTTCGGCTACGCCCGACAGGACCGCAAGGTCGGCTCGCGCGCACCTATTTCGGCCAAGCTGGTCGCCAACCTGATCACGCATGCCGGCATCGATCGCGTCATGACGCTCGACCTGCATGCCGGCCAGATCCAGGGCTTCTTCGACATCCCGACCGACAATCTCTACGCTTCGCCGCTGATGGTGCGCGATATCAAGGAACGCTTCGACCTCGCCAACGTGATGGTGGTGTCGCCCGACGTCGGCGGTGTGGTACGCGCCCGCGGTCTCTCCAAGCGCATCAACGCGCCGCTCGCCATCATCGACAAGCGCCGCGAGCGCGCCGGCGAGTCCGAAGTCATGAACGTGATCGGCGACTGCGCCGGTTACACCTGCATCCTGATCGACGACATCGTGGATTCCGGCGGCACGCTGGTGAACGCGGCGGATGCGCTGCTCGCCAATGGCGCCAAGGATGTCTACGCCTACATCTCCCATGGTGTGCTGTCGGGCGGCGCGGCGGCGCGTATCGCCGGCTCGCGGCTGAAGGAACTCGTCATCACCGACTCCATCCTGCCGACCGAGGCGGTCACCAAGGCCGCCAACATCCGCACGCTGTCGATCGCGCCCCTGATCGCGGAAGCGATCAGCCGCACCGCGTCGGAAGAATCGGTGTCGAGCCTGTTCGACTGAGATGACGTCGTAGGATGGGTAGAGCGCAGCGAAACCCATCATCTCTCCGCGCAATGAATTGATGGGTTTCGCTTCGCTCTACCCATCCTACGCGCCGCCGCGCGCCTCACTCAAATCCCGGCCGCGGCACCAGGTTCATCAGCATGTTGGCGTAGCCACCGTCGACCATGATCTCGTCGCCGTTGACATAGGACGCGCGGTCGCTGGCGAGGAACAGGATCGCATCGGCGATGTCCTGCGGCATGCCGACCCGCCGCATCGGCACTACCGCGGCGCGCCGCTCGGTGACCCCAGGCGTATCGTAAAAGGCCTGGCTCATCGGCGTGATCACCATGCCGGGGCTGACGACGTTGCTGCGAATGCCATGCGGACCCCATTCGTTGGCGAGTTGCCGCGACAGCATGATCACGCCGGCCTTGCTGACGCTGTAGGCTCCGCTCTGCCCCTGCGCATTGCTGCCAGCGATCGAAGCCACGTGAACCAGGCTGCCGCGACCGAGCGCGCGCATCTGCCGGCCGAAAACCTGCGCGCAGACGAAGTAGCCGGTCAGGTTGACCGACAGAACCGCGTTCCATTCGGCAAGCGACAACGAGTCGAGCGCGCCGGGCCGCAGCACGGCGGCGGTGTTGACCAGCACGTGACACCGCCCGAGCGATTTTTCGATTGTCGCGGACGCAGCGGTGACGCTCTCGACGTCAGTCGTATCGCAGCGAGCGATGACATGCTCGGCACCAAGCTTGCCGAGTTCTTCGCGCGTCACTTCAAGACCGCGCTCATCGAGATCGATCGCGGCGACGCGGGCGCCCGCCTGGGCGAGACTGACGGCGACGGCGCGGCCGATCCCGCCACCGCCACCCGTCACCACGCAGACTCGGCCTGACAGGCCGAGCCAATCGGAAGGGTCTTGTCCGGCATTGACCATCGATAACTCCAATTGACGCTGCATTCGTCATTGCGAGCAGCCAACGGGTCCGGCCTGTGGCCGACCCGTTGGCTCGCATTGACGTTACCCCACGATCCCCGCGGCCACCTGGCCGCGCAGCCGTTCCAGACTGTGCAGCGTGTTGGCGCAGGCTTCCGCGACCTCGATGCCCTTGATGACGAAATGCTTGCGGAAGAAGTCGTGATGCACGGCGCTGTCATGGAATTGCTGCGGTGTCAGCACCGCGGAGAAAACCGGCACCTCGGTTCTGAGCTGCACATCCATCAGCGCCTTGATCACGGTGTCGGCGACGAATTCGTGGCGGTAGATGCCGCCATCGACCACCAGCCCTGCGGCCACGATCGCGGTGTAGCGCCGCGTCTTGGCGAGCAGTTGCGCATGCAAGGGTATCTCGAACGAACCGGGCACCTCGAACAGATCGACCTGCGCGCGCGTTATATGGCGCGCCTCGATCTCTTCGAGGAATGCGATGCGGCACTCCTCGACGACGTCGCGGTGCCAGGACGACTGCACGAAGGCGATCCGCTGCGGCTTGACGAAACGCGGATGCGCCGGCGCCGGTGGACGCTCGGGCACGTCAGGGACGTGGCTCGCTTCAACAGTTTGGGCTGGGGATTGGACTTCAGGCTCTTGCAACATCTGATTCATGGCTTTCCTCTTTCAGGACCAGAATCAGGGCATACGGAACGACGTCAGCCCACGCGCAAACGCGCGAAGGCCGCCGCAAACCGTTCTCTTTCATCCGGACTGTAACCGTCGGCTTCGGATTCACACCGAATCTGCTGACCCTTCTTCTCGGGAGAGAAGAAGGCGCTCGCGGGCTTGGGCTACGTCACCCTTACCGCCGGTGGGGATTTTCACCCCGCCCTGAGAACATCGGCCGCCCGGAATGGACGACCTGCGTTGAGAATATGACCAACGCCGGGGAATCAGCAAGCACCTTTGGCATGGGGAAAAGGCATGTCCCCATGCCGCCGGAACAGGGCGCGCAAGCGTGATCCGCGGACGGCTTTGCTCAGGCCGCGGCAATTGGGATAGGCTTGCTGCCAACAGGGGGGCGCTCAGCATGAAATTTCTTCTTCGCCGGAATTTCCTCAAACTCGCCGGCGTACTCATCGCGGCGCCCGCCTTGCCGCGCCTTTCGTCCGCGCTCGATTATCCGACGCGGCCGACGAAAATCGTCGCCGGGTTCGCTGCCGGCGGCGGCGTCGACATCACCGCGCGCCTGATCGGTCAGTGGCTGGCCGACCATCTCGGGCAGCCCTTCGTGATCGAGAACCGCACCGGCGCCGGCGGCAATATCGGCACCGAGGCGGTCGTGAACGCCGCTCCCGACGGCTACACGCTGCTGCTGGCAACCGTCCCGAACGCGGTCAACGCCTCGCTCTACGAAAAACTGAACTTCAATTTTGTCCGCGACATCGCGCCGGTCGCGGGCGTCATCCACGTGCCGATGGTGGTGCTGGTCCACCCCTCAGTGCCTGCGCAGACGCTTCCCGAATTCATCGCTTACGCCAAAGCCAATCCCGGCAAGGTCAACATGGCCTCGGCGGGCAGCGGCAGCGCGCCGCACATGGCCGGCGAGCTGTTCAAGATGATGACCGGCGTCGACATGGTCCACGTCCCCTATCGCGGCCAGGGCCCAGCGCTGACGGATCTGCTCGGCGGCCAAGTGCAGATCCTGTTTGCCGCCGCGCCCGGCACCGCCGATCACATCAAGACCGGCAAGCTGCGCGCGCTCGCGGTGACCACGGCCGCGCGCATGGCGGAGCTGACGGAGATTCCGACCGTGGGCGATTTCGTGGGCGGCTATGAAGCCAGCCAGTGGTACGGTTTCGCCGCGCCGAAAAACACGCCGGCCGAGATCGTCGAGAAGCTCAACAAGGAAATCAATGCGGCAATCGCCGATCCCGGCATGAAGGCCAAGCTTGCCGCCATCGGCGGCGCGCCGATGCCGGGCTCACCGGCCGATTTCGGCAGGCTGATCGCCGACGAAACCGAGAAGTGGGGCAAGGTGGTCCGCACCGGCGGCCTCAAGCCGGAATAAAAGCCGCGGCGCTCCCGGCTACGTCCCGCGCGCACGCGCCAGCGCCACGCCCGGCAGACAGGCAAAGGCGCCATCGGCGGATTGATCTCGACGATGTTGCGATGGAGATGCGGACCGGCGTTAACGCACAATTTGCGAACAGGTCTGCGAGATCGGATGCGAGGCGATACATTCACGAATCCTTAAAAAGACGCGTCCTAGATGTGTCTTTCAACTCCGGTCATCCCAGCGATACAAACGAGGCAAGCGTGACACTCGCCACCGACGTTTCCCGCACGGATGCCGGAAGGCCCGCTGATCGGCCCTGGCAATGGCTCGCTTTTCAAACCAGGACCTTGGTACCGATCGTCATTGCGCTCGGCTCGCTCCTGGCCGGCGCGATCTACACCTGGTTTGTCGGCGAAGACGTCAACTGGGATTGGCTGAACTACCACGAGTACAATGTCTGGGCGGTCATCAACTACCGCTACGGCATTGACGCGTTGCCGGCCGGCTTTCAGACCTATTTCAATCCGGCCGTCTATTTCCCGGTTTATTATCTGCGCCATCTGCTGCCGCTGCCCTACGGCCTGATGATCATCGGCGCGGTGCACGGCCTCAATTTGCTGCTGATCTATTTTCTCGTCCGCGTCCTGCTGCGGGAAGCAGCGACGGCGAGCGCGATCGGCGCGTCGATCCTGATTGCCGCGGTCGGGCCGATGACGCTTTCGGAGGTCGGCACGAGCTTCTCCGACATTCTCACCGCGCTTCCGATTCTGGCCGGCTGTGTCCTGATCCTGTCGGCGGATGGATCGCATCACGGACGCTACGTTCTCGCAGGGCTGCTGATCGGCGCCGCCGTCGGGCTGAAATTGACCAATGCCGTCTATGCGCTCGGTGCGGCCGCCGCCGTGCTTGTCGCCAGCCGGCCGCTGCTGGCAACGCTCTGCCTCGGAGTTGGCGGCGCGGTCGGTGCGCTGGCGTCGGGTGGCGCGTGGGGGCTGATGCTGTGGCGCGAGCTGGGCAACCCGATTTTCCCGCTCTTCAACGCCGTATTCCAGTCCCGGGAATTGATGCCGACGAACATCATGGACTGGCAATTCCTGCCCCGCAGCATGCTGGACGCGCTGGCGTATCCCTTCTATTGGCTGGTCGGCGACAACAGGAGCTCGGAATATCCGTTCCGCGACGCGCGGTTTGCGGTTGCGACGGTGTTGATCGTGCTCGGCATCGGCCGAGGCCTTGTCACACGCACCGATATCTTCACGCGCCGCGATACTCAGTTCCTGTTGTTCTTCATCGTCTCCTATGCGGCATGGCTCGCCGTTTTTTCGATCCAGCGCTACGCGATCGTGCTGGAGCTGTTGTGCGCACCCTTGATCGTCCTGCTGATCCATCGCTGCATCGCCGCCACGACCGGCTCTGCCTCGCTCCGCGTATCTTCGGTGCGCATGAATGCGGTGATGCTTGCCGTAGCCTTGGCCATCGCGCTGTGGTCGCAACCGGGAGACTGGTTCCGCCGCCCCTGGTCCAATCCCTATAATCCGAGCATCTCAAAATCCCTTGAGCAGCCCGCTGTCTATCTTCTTCTCGACAAGCCGCTGGCCTATGTCGCCCCGCTTCTGCCATCACAATCGCGGTTCTATCAGATCGCCGACATTGCCTTGCCCATCATGCCCGACGGCAAGTTCGACCGCCGCATTCGCACCGCGTTGGAAAATCCGCTGCCGGGCGGCGCATGGGAATTGCACAGGCGCGGCAAGCCGATCCGCGAGCCATTGCTGGAGCAATATGGCATGCGCGTCGATGCTTCCCGGCCGTGCGTCGAAATCGAAGGCGCGGTGCTGGGGACAGCCATCGAGGTGTGTCCGCTGGTCGCGCGCGAGAAGTAGCCGCGGCGTTCCCGCCGGCCGTCCCCGTCGCGATACGAAATCAGGTCATTCCGGGAAAATTAAGAAAAAATTAACCATTGTGGCATTCCGGCCCGATTTCTCCGGCCGCCGGACTCCGCGGCGCTCGAATCCGATTCCGGTTTGTTCTCAAATTAATAATCATGGCCGCGATCTGCTGTGAACAACGCGGCTTTGGCCTGTGGACGGACTCAGGGGTCAGTTGCGCGGATTCCGCAAATCACATCACTTGAGCTTCGGCAGGCCCCGGGAGGATCAGCGATCGGGGGAATTGCAGCCGGCGCCGGCGCATCAGTTCAACGCGCCGTGCTCCGCGTGCGTATCAGAAGAATTCAAAAACAAGGTCGAGACGGCATGTCCCTCCTCGAAGGCATTATCGATTCCCGGAACAACCCGCTCGCGGCGGTCGAGGACATTGCCGCCGAGAACAACTGGGCGTTCGAGCGCTCCGGCGAAGACGAAGTCACCATCGTCTCCAAGGGCAGTTGGACCGACTATCAGCTCTCTTTCACCTGGATGGCGGAGATCGAGGCGCTGCACCTGGCTTCCGCCTTCGACATGAAGATTCCGCCTGCGCGCCGCGCCGAAGTGCAGCGGCTGATCGCGGCGATCAACGAGCAATTATGGGTCGGCCATTTCGACATCTGGACCCATACCGGCATGATCATGTACCGGCAGGCGCTGGTGCTGCCGGGCGGGCTGACCGCCTCGACCGCGCAATGCGAGGCCATGCTGGCCGGCGCCATCCACGCCTGCGAACGCTACTACCCCGCGTTCCAGTTCGTGGTCTGGGCCGGAAAGACCGCCGCGGAGGCGATGAGCGCGGCGATGTTCGATACCGAGGGCGAGGCGTAGCCTCGCCGCCTCCACACACGCCGCGTCGTCCCTGCGAATGCAGGGACCCATACTCCGTGACCGCTGGGCTCACGCAAACTGCTTGTAGCCCTTCCCGCGCTTCACTAGAACCGCCTGTGGTTATGGGTCCCTGCGCCCGTGCGCAATTGCGCACTAGGCAGGGACGACGAGGGAGTATGTCGCATGTCGTCGTCGGTCACCGCAGCTAATCCCCTCACCAACCTCAACGGCACCATCGCGCTCGCCGGCGCGGGCAAGATGGGCAGCGCGATGCTGACCGGCTGGCTGGCCGGCGGCCTCGACGCAAGCCGCGTCATCGTCGTCGAGCCCCTCCCGTCCGACGACATCAAGGCGCTCGCCGCCAAGGGCGTCCGTCTCAATCCGAACGACGCCGGCACCGCCGATACGCTGGTGGTCGCGGTGAAGCCGCAGATGTTCCGCGAAGCAGGGCCGGCGCTGAAGCAGCTCGTCGGACCGGACACGCTGGTCGTCTCGATCATGGCGGGCACGCCCATCGCTGCGCTGGAACAGGTCTGCGGCGGCATGGTGGTTCGCGCCATGCCGAACACGCCGGCCGCGATCGGCCGCGGCATCACGGTTGCCGTCGCGGCGAAGAATGTCAGCGCCGCGCAGCGCGCCACCGCCGATGCGCTGCTGCGCGCCACCGGCTCGGTCGAATGGGTCGACGATGAAGGCCTGATGGACGCGGTGACCGCTGTCTCCGGCTCCGGCCCGGCCTATGTGTTCCTGCTCGCCGAAGAACTGGCGCGCGCCGGTGTCGAGGCCGGTCTGCCGGCGGATCTCGCCACAAAACTCGCGCGCGAAACCGTCGCCGGCTCCGGCGAATTGCTGCATCGCTCGGAACAGGATTCCGCCACGCTGCGCCAGAACGTCACCTCGCCCGGCGGCACCACGGCGGCCGCGCTGGAAGTGCTGATGGGCCAGGACGGAATGCAGCCGCTGATGATCCGCGCCATCGCCGCGGCGACGAAGCGATCGAAGGAACTGGCGAAGTAGAAGTGCGTAGGGTGGGCAAGCAGCTACTTCGCACCCAGCCGCTTGGTAAACATCTCGACATTGACGAGGCCGCGGGCGTGGCGGCCGTCGCCGATCTTGCGCTCGCCCTCGAAGGCTTCGACCTCGAAGCGGATCACGCGGCGCTCCACTGCTGTGACTTTTCCCGTGACGCGCACCACAGCCCCAACCAGCGACGCGCCGAGATGGCGGATATCGACCTCGGTGCCGACCGTGATCCAGCCCGGCTGAAGATGGGCCCTGATGGCGTCGCTCGATGCCATCTCCATTTCCAAAATCATCATCGGCGTCGCGTAGACCATCGGCATATCAGGCACGAAATGCCCGACCGTGCGCTCGGCCGGCACGACCAGCGTCCGCTCGGCATTCATGCCGATCTTGATGAAGTCGCGTGCGTCCATGGATTGCTTCCCCTTCCCCTCTCCCCTTGTGGGAGAGGGTGGATCAATCGCGCGAAACGCGCGATTGAGACGGGTGAGGGGTCTTTCTCCGCGAGCGAATCTCTCTCACTGTATTCGCCGATGGAACCCCTCATCCGGCGGACTACGTCCGCCACCTTCTCCCACAAGGGGAGAAGGAAGAGACGCGCTACTTCTTCGCCGCAGCAGCAGCCGCCGCCCGTTCCACAAACGTCTTGCCGCCCTTCATCTTGTGGGCCAGCGGCGCTTCGTTGATCTGGATCACCACCGCGTCGGCATCGACGCCGAGGTTCTTGACCAGTGCCTGCGTGATGTCACGCATCATGCTGGCCTTCTGTTCGTCGGTGCGGCCGGCGGCCATGCTCACGGTAATCTCAGGCATTCTCGTCTCCTCGTTGCTTTTCTTCGCGCGATAGCCGAGCCCTTCCCGACCGTCCACGATCCCCCGTATCAAACAAGACGTGGATGCCCGGCACAAGGCCGGGCATGACGCCTGGAATGAATGGCTATCCCCACTTCACGTCATGGCGCGCCAGCACTTCGCGCACCTTTGCGACGATCTCGTCCTCACCGCAGGAAAACTGCGCCGGACGGGTCTCGCGCCATTCCTGGTTGGAGGCGATGGCGGCAGCGGCTTTCGCGCCCTCGATCAGGTCCTTGATCTGAATTTCGCCGCGCGCCTTTTCATCCGAGCCCTGGATGATCACGCAAGGCGAGTTGCGGCGGTCGGCATATTTGAGCTGGTTGCCCATGTTCTTGGGATTGCCGAGATAGAGTTCGGCACGGATCTTCGCATTGCGCAACTGCGCCACCATCTTCTGGTAATCGGCGACACGGTCGCGATCGAACACGGTGACAACCACAGGCCCGAAGTCCGGCCGGGTGTCGAGCTTGCCGAGCATCGTCAGCGCGGCCTGTAGCCGCGACACGCCGATGGAAAATCCCGTCGCCGGCACCGGCTCGCCGCGGAAGCGCGAGACGAGGCCATCATAGCGGCCACCGCCACCGACCGAGCCGAAGCGGACCGGGCGGCCTTTTTCGTCCTTGGTTTCGAGAGTGAGTTCGACCTCGTAGACGGGGCCAGTGTAATATTCGAGGCCACGGACGACGGAAGGATCGATGACGATCTGATCCGGCCCATAGCCCGATGCCGAAATAAGCTTGCTGATCGCGTCGAGTTCGTCGCGACCTTCCTGTCCGATCTTGCTGTCGCGCAGCCGCGCGTCGATCTGAGCGCCCTGTTCGATCGCACTGACGACCAGGGCAATGTCTTCCGCCTTGAGGCCCGCGCCCTTGGTGAAATCACCTGACTCGTCTTTGCGGCCATCACCCAGCAATTGCTGTACGCCGAAAATGCCGAGCCGATCGAGCTTGTCGATCGCGCGCATCACGGTCAGCCATTGTCCGTCATCGGCGATGCCGAGCGCATCGCGCACTCCATCGAGCACCTTGCGGTTATTCACCTTCACCAGATAACTGCCACGCGGAATGCCGAGCGCTTCCATCGTATCCGCCGCCATCATGCACATCTCGGCATCGGCCGCGGGCGAAGCGGAGCCCACCGTATCCGCGTCGAACTGCATGAACTGGCGGAAGCGGCCGGGGCCGGGCTTTTCGTTGCGGTAGACATAGCCGGCGCGGTAGCTGCGATACGGTTTTGGCAGCGCGTCGAAATTTTCCGCCACGTAACGCGCCAGCGGCGCAGTCAAATCGTAGCGCAGCGAGATCCACTGCTCGTCGTCGTCCTGGAACGAGAACACGCCCTCGTTCGGCCGGTCCTGGTCGGGCAGGAACTTTCCGAGCGCGTCGGTGAACTCCATCGCCGGCGTTTCCACCGGCTCAAAACCGTAGCGCTCGTAGACTTCGCGGATTTTCTCGACCATCTGGCGCGTGGCGGCAATCGCCGCCGGACCACGATCTTCCAGCCCGCGCGGCAAGCGGGCGCGGAGCTTCTGGGGTTTTTTGGGTTTTTCAGCCATGGGCGGCGTTGGTATCAGCATGTCCCTGACGGGGAAAGCCGCTTTTTGGCACCGCCGGCGGC
This sequence comes from Bradyrhizobium algeriense, assembly GCF_003062295.1. Taxonomy (GTDB): domain Bacteria; phylum Pseudomonadota; class Alphaproteobacteria; order Rhizobiales; family Xanthobacteraceae; genus Bradyrhizobium; species Bradyrhizobium algeriense. Next base: position 58,561 of record NZ_PYCN01000028.1, read on the forward strand.
AAAACTAGGGTGATCCCACGCACCTAACCCACCAGGCGGGCTTTGCCCAGAACGTCCCATTTGGCCTCGGGGCCCCCTTTAAGGCGATTCCATCCGCGCGCGAAGCGCGTCGGCGTCGGCCTTCGGCATTGATTTCAGCAGCGGCTTGATGGTCTCGCCACCGACGATCTTGCCGTTCCGCGTGAACATCCAGTCCGAGATGTCGGCCTCCTTGAACTCGGTCACGTCACCTGCCTTCTTGCCGGGCAGATCGCGCCGCGCGTTGGCGAACCTTCCCGAATAGCGGCCGTCCGCGGTCTTCTTCACCTCGGCGATCCAGATGTGCTCGCCATTATTCCTCGGATTCGGAAACCGCACCTTGAGGGAGTGACCGGTCTCCGACGGTTTTGGCGCGTCGTAGGAGGCCCAGAACGTCGGCAGCGTGGCCCGCCCCTTTGCGATCGCGGCATTCATCTCCGCGTCGCCGGAGCTAAGGTCGATCACCGGGGAACGGTCCTGGGCCATGACGGCCCCTGTCGGGGAGCCGAAAGCCGCGAGGGCCGCCGCAACGACAGCCGCCGCGACGCATTTGGAGCATATTGAGAGGGCTGAGGTCATTGTCACCATTTCACGCACCGAATTCTATCCGCAATCCGGGGAGTTGGTCGCACAAAGCCGCAGAAGAGTTCACGGTCCAGGAACCACACTTTGCGCGCCGAATTATTGTAGGTCTGCAAAGGAGAGATCTATGAGGAAGCTTATTACCGTAACCGCTCTTGCGCTCCTGTGCGGCTCGGCCTTTGCCCAGAACACCGGCCCCGCTCCGCAGACCGGCATGGAGAGGCCCGGAACGACGAGCGGCGCCAAGCCAGATGGTTCGATGGACACCACCGGCATGAGCGCAACCAAGGGCAATATCAAAAGGGACAAGGACGGTGCACCGGCCCCGAAGGACGAGAAGAAGTAAGCCGTTCGCTAACGTGGGCTGAGCGCATCAAGCTATACGTCGATGAGAATTTTGATGCATCAAGGCGTCAAGCTTCACAGGTTCGCCGGTATCTTGCCAGAACAGTTTTTGACTGAGGCTGCCCGCCACTATGAGGCGGTGGTGACCGCCGACCAGTGTACCGTCTTTCGTTGCCTTGGCGATGATCTCGCCGTCCTCGTTCACGATGTTTCTCATGTGCCCTCCGTGTTGCTCTTGTCCGCCCGTTTCTGAGCGCTCCAAGATCGTGGCCATGATGGCTTCGCATTTCGCCTGAAAATCAGCTCGCTCCGATCAGCTTGTGCAGCGGCGTCGCGGATGCTGCTATCGGCCGGGAATGCTTCATCAATCTTCGGCATCACCAACGCGGCCCGACCAGCCGAGTTCCTCTATCCAGTTCGACAACCATCCATCCCAAGGCAATGCCGGCGGGGAGAGGGGAAGAGAGATCCGGGCCTTAGGCAGCCGTGGCCTTGCCCTTGGGCTGCACTTCGGCGGTGTAGTCGGCCATCAACTGCTCGGAGATATTGCCGGGCGTGAACTTCCAATTCGCTATCTCGGAGACCGGCGTCACTTCGGCCGCGGTGCCGGTGATGAAGCACTCGGTGAAGCCGTCGAGTTCCTCCGGCATGATGCGGCGTTCGATCACCTCGATGCCGCGGCGCCCGGCGAGGTCGATCGCGGTGGCGCGGGTGATGCCGGCGAGGAAGCAGTCGGCAATCGGCGTGTGGATCTTGCCGTCCTTGATGAAGAAGATGTTGGCACCGGTGCATTCGGCGACCCGCCCCTGCCAGTCCAGCATCATGGCATCGGCATAACCCTGGCGCTCCGCCTTGTGCTTACTGATGGTGCAGATCATGTAGAGACCGGACGCCTTGGCCATCGCCGGAATCGTCGCCGGATCGGGCCGCCGGTATTCGGCCATGCCGATCCGGATGCCCTTCAGCTTCTCGGCCGGATCGAAATAGCTCGGCCAGTTCCAGGCGGCGACGGCGAGATGGATGGTGTTGGTCGGCGCCGAGACACCCATCATCTCCGAGCCGCGCCAGGCGATCGGGCGGAGATAGGCGTCGGGCAGATTGTTCTTGTCGATCACGAGTTGCTTGGCGGCGTCGATCTCGGCGACCGACCAGGGAATCTCGAAATCGAGGATGCTGGCCGAGTTCTTCAGCCGCTCGGAATGCGCGGTGCTCTTGAAGACCCTGCCGCCATAGGCGCGCTCGCCTTCGAACACGCAGCTCGCATAATGCAGGCCATGGGTGAGAATGTGCACGTTGGCGTCGGCCCACGGCACCAGCCTGCCGTCGTACCAGATGACGCCATCGATCTTGTCGAACGAAACTCCCATGGGCGCTCTCCCGGATTGGCGCTGCTTCAATTGGCCGCACATCAGCCCTCGCGCGGCTCGACGAGACGCGCGCACCCCCGGCGCTCAAGTGATCTGTCGCGGAAGCGGCGGAATAATTCCGCCGCCGGTCACAGGACCTTTCTGATCCAGTCGTGCGGGTCTTCAGCGCGACCGTACTGGATGTCGACCAGTTTCTTGCGCAGCCCCATGGCGACGGGGCCAGCCGCGCCGCCAGAGATCAGAAACTCGCCGCTCGCCGAACACACCTTGCCGATCGGCGAGATGACGGCCGCCGTGCCGCAGGCGAAGGCCTCTTTCAGCTTTCCGCTGGCGGCATCCGCACGCCACTGGTCGATCGTGTAGAGCTCTTCGCGCACGGGCGTGCCGGAATCCTTCGCCAGCGCGATGATCGAATCGCGGGTGATGCCCGGCAGGATGGTGCCGAGCGGCGGCGTCAGCAGCGAACCGTCGTCGAACACGAAGAAGACGTTCATGCCGCCGAGTTCCTCGATATAGCGGCGCTCGATCGCATCGAGGAAAACGACCTGATCGCAGCCGTGCTCGATGGCCTCGGCCTGCGCGCGCAGGCTCGCGGCGTAATTGCCGCCGCACTTGACGGCGCCGGTGCCGCCGATCGCGGCGCGCGTGTAGTTCTCCGACACCCAGATCGACACCGGCGCAGGTCCGCCCTTGAAATAGGAACCGACCGGCGAAGCGATGACGGCGAAGATGTATTCCGCGGACGGCTTCACGCCGAGGAAGACCTCGCTCGCGATCATGAAGGGCCGCAAATAGAGACTGCCCTCGCCGCCCGGGATCCAGGCGCTGTCGATGCGCACGACCTGCTCGACCGCTTCGATGAACAGAGCCTCTGGCACCGGCGCCATGGCCATGCGCTCCGCCGAGTTCCGGAAGCGCCTGGCATTGGCTTCGGGGCGGAACAGGTTCACGCCGTTGTCGCGCTTGTAGGCCTTGAGGCCTTCGAAAATCTCCTGCGCGTAGTGCAGGATGGCTGTGGCCGGATCGAGCGAGAAATTCGCGCGGGCTTCGACGCGCGCGTCATGCCAGCCCTTGGCCTGGTTGTAGCGGACGATCGCCATGTGATCGGTGAAAATCCGGCCGAAGCCCGGGTCCGCGAGCTTTGCCGTGCGCTCGTTCTCAGGCGTCGGATTCGCCGTCGGCTGGATTTCGAATTTCAAACTCATTCCCTTGCCCTTGCTTTCCGCTGCCGGAATCGGCGCGATTCTGGCGCCGGCCGGCCTCTCCGGGCCTGCTGGCTCAATAGGTCTGGACGTCACAGGCCTGGGCTTCACCCATCACCAGCCTTGCGGCCGGCTTCCGCCGCCGTCATGTCGGTTGAGGACATGCTTTTGCGGGATGACGAAGTCCAGTATGTTTGCCGAAATGCCGCTCGACAATCTCACGGTAGTTCATTTGCGGCCGTTGCTGCCATCGCTGACTTTTTCCGGCTGCCTGACACGTCGCCAGGTTCGAAACGACTTAAAGTTTCGTCGTGGCTAGTAGTTTTGTAACATTGAACCCAAGATATGTCAACATGACTGACATAAATTTCTCAAAGGGCCCGGCCACCCCCGATTCGCAAGGCGCCGCCGGCACGTCCCCTGCCCAGCGGGCGGGCGAAATGCGCTGGGACATCATCGAATTGTTGTTCTTTGCCTACCGCGACTTCGTCGGCGATGCCGACCATGAGCTCGAGGCTTTCGGGTTCGGCCGCGCCCATCACCGGGTGATGCATTTCGTCTACCGCTATCCCGGCCTCAAGGTCGCCGACCTGCTGGACGTGTTGCGGATCACCAAGCAATCGCTTGGCCGGGTACTCAAGCAGTTGCTCGACGAGGACTACATCATCCAGAAGACCGGCAATAACGACCGCCGGCAGCGCCTTCTTTACGCCACCCCCAAGGGCGAAGCCTTGGTGGCAAAGCTCGCAGGGCTGCAGACCGATCGCATCACCCGCGCGCTCCGGGACATCAACCCCGAAGGCGTCGCTGTTATCAGCCAGTTCCTGCGCGCGATGATCGATCGCGAAGACCCCGACAAGGTGCTCGAAGCGATCTTCGGGACCGGCAAGAAGCCAAGGGAGTGATCGTGGCGCAAGGAGCAACCATCGCTACAGCCACCGCGCGCGCAACGCAGCAAATGGCCGACGACGCCCCGCATCTGCTGCTGGTCGACGACGACCGCCGTATCCGCGATCTTTTGTCGCGGTTTCTGTCCGGCGAGGGTTATCGCGTCACGACAGCGTCGAGCGCGAACGACGCCCGCGCCAAACTGCTCGGCCTGCATTTTGATCTGTTGATCCTCGACGTCATGATGCCCGGCGAAACCGGCTTCGAGCTGGCGCGGTTCATTCGCACCTCCTCCTCGGTGCCGATCATCATGCTGACGGCGCGCCATGAGGCGGAGGCGCGGATCGAGGGCTTGCAGATCGGCGCCGACGACTATGTCGCCAAACCGTTCGAGCCGCGCGAACTGGTCTTAAGGATCGGCAACATCCTCAAGCGCAGCGCGCCGCCGCCGGTGGAGGCGCTGGAGCAGATCGCGTTCGGCCCTTACGTCTATCATCTCGACCGCGGCGAACTGCGCCAGGGCGAGGAGATCATTCACTTGACCGACCGCGAGCGCGAAATGCTGCGCATCTTGGCGGTCGCTCCCGGCGAAACCGTGCCGCGCGCGGCGCTGACCGGTGGCGGCACGGTGAACGAGCGCGCGGTCGACGTGCAGATCAACCGCCTGCGGCGCAAGATCGAGCGCGATCCCGCCAATCCGCTGTTCCTGCAGGCGGTGCGCGGCATCGGCTATCGTCTGGTCGCATCGCCCTGAGCCGATTTTCATGAGTACGCTCGACACCGGCTTGACCCTGATTCGCAACGCATCGCAACGCGTCTCCGCGGTCAATGGCTGGATGGGCAACGCGTTCAAGGGCTGGATGCCGACCGGCCTCTATGCGCGCGCGCTTCTGATCATGATCGTGCCGATGGTGATGCTGCAGACGGTGGTCGCCTTCGTGTTCATGGAGCGGCACTGGAACACGGTGACAAGGCATTTATCGGCCGCCGTGGTGCAGGATATCGCGGGCCTGATCGACATCTATAAGACTTATCCGCAGGACAAGGATCGCACGCAACTCAAGCGCATCGCGCAGCAGCGGCTCGGGCTCGTGGTCGATTTCCTCCCGCCGGGCGACATGCCCACGCCGGGGCCAAAGCCGTTCTTCTCGCTGCTCGACCAGTCGCTCTCGGGGCAGATCAGCCGCCAGATCAGCCGTCCGTTCTGGATCGACACCGTCGGCAAGTCCAACCTGGTCGAGATCCGCATCCAGCTCGACGACGCGGTGATGCGGGTGTTCGCGCAGCGAAGCAGGGCCTACGCCTCCAATTCGGAGATCTTCATCTTCTGGATGCTCGGCACCTCCTCGATCCTCTTGATCGTCGCGGTGCTGTTCCTGCGCAACCAGATCAAGCCGATCCTGCGGCTGGCGGAAGCCGCCGAAAGCTTCGGCAAGGGCCGCGAGGCGCCGAACTTCCGCCCCCGCGGCGCACGGGAAGTGCGGCAGGCGGCGCAGGCGTTCCTGGAAATGAAGGCGCGTGTCGAGCGCTCGATCGAGCAGCGCACCGCCATGCTGGCCGGCGTCAGCCACGATCTGCGCACCATCCTGACCCGCTTCAAACTCGAGCTCGCATTGATCGGCGACAGCCCCGAAGTCGACGGCATGCGCAAGGACGTCGACGAAATGGCCGGCATGCTGGAGGCCTATCTCTCCTTTGCGCGCGGCGACAGCGGCGAGACCGCGCAGCCGACCGACATGGCGAAGGCGCTGGAAGAGTTGCGCAGCGACGCCGAGCGCCACGGCCATACCGCGACGGTGACGTTCCACGGCCTGCCCGTAGTGACGGTGAAGCCAGCATCGTTCAAGCGCTGCATCGCCAACCTCGTCTCCAACGCCGCGCGCCACGCCAACACGGTTTCGATCACCGGCCACCGCGATCACCGCTATCTGACGGTGACGGTCGACGACGACGGCCCCGGTATTCCCGCCAATATGCGCGAGGAAGTGTTCAAGCCGTTCCTGCGGCTCGACGATGCCCGCAACCAGGACGAAGGCGGCACCGGCCTGGGGCTGGCCATCGCCCGCGACATCGCCCGCTCGCATGGCGGCGACATCACGCTCAGCGACAGCCCGATGGGCGGATTGAGAGCGGCGGTAAGGGTACCGGTGTAGACGCGTTGATCAGTAGCCCGGATGGAGCCAAGCGCAATCCGGGACATTCGTGCCCGCACAAAGAATCCCGGATTTCGCGGAGCCTGTCATCACAGTGCGAGCGCAAATGCGCTCGTCGCTGGGCGCGCATTCGCGCGACCCGTTGGCTCCATCCGGGCTACGATGGCCTCGTTACTTCGCCGGCTGTTTCGGGATCAGCGCCTTCAGCTTTTGCATGTCGTTGATATTCATCTTCATGCCGCCCGGCATCATGATGTCGCCGGGCTTCTGATCGCTTTTGCAGGCGCCGATCCACTTCGCCTCGATCGTCGAGGAGCTGTCGCGCGGGGCGCCGCCCATCCCTCCCTCGGTGTGCGAGCTCGTTTTCACGGTGTAGGCAGAATTGAAATCGCCGTTGATCTCGGCCTTTGATTTGATCGTCATGCCGGCGACGCCGCAGACCGAATCGGTGACATAGCCGGTCGCCGTCTTCTGGATGTCCTGCTTCGAGCAGATCTCCTTGGCCACCGGCGACATGGCGGTGCTCATGTCCTTGTCCGTGGTCTCGTCGGTGCATTGCTGCATGGTCATCTCGGGCACCGAGCCGCCACTCAGCACCTTCATCTCCCACAGACCGGCCTTGCGCACCGGCAGCTCGACGGCGACCGCGCCGTTCACCGGCAACAGGGCCAGCAGGCCAAGCGCCGAACAAGTTACAAGAAGCAGTCGTCTCATGCCTGTGCTCCCACCTGAATTCTTCCACGATATCGTGCGCGCGAGTGAACACACGCTTCGCGTGGCAAAAACATGTCCAGCCGGGGAAAGCTAGCGGGATCGCGCTCAGTAAAGCGTGCGCAGCGGCCGCTCGGCGGCACCATAGGGCACCCAGCGGCAGGCAAAGGAAACATAGCCGCCGTAATTCGGCTGCACGCCGAGGAATTTCACCACCTTGCCGTAACGAGCGCAGTGATCAACGGCGAGCTGACGGGCGTCGGCCTGCATCGCGAGCGGATAGGCGATGATGCCGCCGGTGTCATTGCCCTTGAACGGCGGCACCGTGTCGATGTCCCACCAGTGCGCCTGCGCCGGCGCGCCCGCCAGCATTCCGCCCATGACGACCAGGCACATGGCAATCAGGCACGCGGCCACAATTCTTCGCATCGCAGACTCCATTTCGCTCGAAGCCCACCATAGTGTGCGCTGATGGCCGTGAAAAGAATGGTTGCAGCACGAGACGGACTTGGTCGTCAGGTGTTGCCGCGCTGCACTTGACCTCGTCAGGGCTTCGCGGCACCGTCTCGCGTGTTGGCTTACCGGCGGATTCCCCATGCGCAACCTGTTCACATCCTTAAGAGCATTCGGCCCCAGAGCACTTGGCCTTAGAGCACTTGGCCCGATGGCAGCGGCGCTTGCCCTGCTGGCCTCCAACCCTGCCGCCCAGGCCGCCAACCCGCTGGAGCTGAATTTCGGGCTGTTCGGCCCCAGCTATGATGGCCGCGTCGCCGAATGCGAGCGGGCGCTGTCGACGATCGCGGCGCGATTCCAGGAGAAAGAGGGCAAGTTCTGGAATTCGGCGCTGACGATCACCGGCTTTGGCCGGATCCATGAAACCGCGTTTCGGCCCTGGCAATCCGACAACATTCCGCGCCGCTATTGCAGCGGCGACGTGATGCTGAGCGACGGCAAGATGCGCACCGTGCACTACTCGATCATCGAGGATGGCGGCTTTGCCGGCTTCGGCCAGGGCGTCGAATGGTGCGTGACCGGACTTGATCGCAACTGGGCCTATAGCCCCGGCTGCCGGGCCGCCCGGCCCTGATTCCCTGCTCCGCGCCGATTGAACAGAGCCTTCGGTGGCTGACGTTCGCGATCATCTAATTTTGTTCTTGAAATGTTCTGGCTCCCTGCTAGGCTCCCGGTAGTCGAGTAGAGGGGCGTTCGATGCACCGATCCGTTATTATTTCGCGGCTTCTGATTTCGCTGGCGCTTGTCGTCGTCTCCGCCGGGATGGCGTCCGCGCAGGACCGCCGGCAGAACGCCCCGGGCGAGTTCGATTTTTATGTCCTTGCCCTGTCATGGTCGCCCTCGTTCTGCGAGGTGGCGGCCGAGCGGGGCAATAGCGGGCGCTCACAGGTCCAGTGCGAACGGCCCTATTCCTTCGTGGTTCACGGCCTGTGGCCGCAATATGAGCGCGGCTTTCCCGAATATTGCCAACGGCCCTCGCCGCGGCTCGATCGCAACATCATGACCTCGATGCTGGACCTGATGCCGGCGCCCGGCCTGATCTTCAACGAGTGGGACAAGCACGGCACCTGTTCGGGCCTCGGCGCGCGGGCCTATTTCGAGAGCATCCGCAAGGCGCGCGCGGCGGTGAAGATCCCCGAGGAATTCCTGCAATTGTCGGAGCAGAAGACCATCGCTCCGGGCGATCTCGAGGCGGCCTTCATCAAGATCAATCCGGGCCTGAGCAGTTCGGCGATTTCGGTGACCTGCTCCGGCCGGCGCCTGAGCGAAGTACGGGTCTGCCTGAGCAAGGACATGCAATTCCGCGCCTGCGAGGAAACCGACCGCCGCGCCTGCCGCCGCGACGAGGTGGTAATGCCGCCGGTGCGGGGCGGCTGAAGATCCTCTTCCGTCATGCCAAGGCAATATACCAAGGCATGGCGGCCCACCCTGCGCAGACTACCCAGAGTTGTCTGCGTTCCCGGTCATCCACGGCTTCATTGTCGTCTGCAGGGCACGTGGATGGCCGGGATCCCCTCGACGCCAAAGCTGCGTCAGGCGCGAATATCCACGCTGGTGTGATCGGCGAAGCTCAGTCGTGCCGATCCATTGAAAACAAGGGAATCGTCCGAGCCCTTGAAGTTTACGGTGGTCCTACCGAGCTGCTGGGTGACGATAACATCATCCAGCGAATAACCACTGATCGAGAGATCGACGCTGTCGCTGCCGTTGTCGATCCGAACGACATCGTTGCCGTCACCCTTGGCAAAATTGATCGTGGAATTATCACCCGTTACGCTGATGATGTCGTCACCGGTGCCGCCCGTCACCGTCGAAGATCCGCCGGCCCAGATCATATCGTTGCCAGCGCCAGCGTCGACGACGGAATAATCATGGGTCCACACATGGTCATCGCCGTCTCCGGCCGACACAGTCGCATGTGAGTAGGTGCGGACGGTGTCGTCACCGGTACCGGCATCGACAACCGCATTGTCGTAGGCGCCGATATAGTCATTGCCCGCGCCGCCGCTCAGGTTGGCGTGATCGTAGGCGCTGAGGCTGTCGTCGCCGGCACCGCCATCAAGGGTGGAATTGCCGTAGGTTCTGAGTATGTCGTTTCCGCTACCACCCGAAACGCTCGAATACGCATAGGTGCTGATAGAATCATCGCCGTCGCCGCCGGCGGCCGTTGAATGACCGTACGTGCTGATATGATCATTGCCGGCGCCGCCATCCACGGTCGAATGACCATAGGTGAAGACGACATCGTCACCCTCGCCGGCGACGACGCTGGCCTGGCCATCGACACCGATCACATCGTTGCCCGCGCCGGAATTGATCGTGGCGTTACTGGCTTGAACGTGGATGCTGTCGTCACCAGCTCCGCTGATAATCTCGAACAGATCCATGCCGACCGACAACCCGTCGTTGGCATCGGCGCCGCGAAGCGCCGCTGCCGGCCCACCGGTGCGAAAGGCATCGAGCTGTGCCTGAAGCTGATCGACGGCGGATTGTTCTGCCGACGCCCGCGCCAGCAACAGCTTTGCGCGGTACGAGATGCTGACCGTGGTGACCGGGGCATCGGGCGCCGATGACGATGCCCGGCTGAACACACTTGCCGTGCTGCTCTTGGTGCCTGCATCCGCTGCCGCGGTGCCGGCCTGCGAAATCGACAAAGTGGTGTACGATGAATAGGCAGCGGCAATCACACTCATGAGGCACTTCCTTCTTTCCCAGGAGCACCAGAACACCATACACCCTTAAATAGAAAGTTAGCGGATGGGCTGCATTTGCAGCAATCTGCCATGCAATGGTTTTGGCCGGTTCTGTGGATGGCCGGTTAAATCATCGCGCGATGAGACGGACACCTCGGCAACGCCAGACGTCATCCGCCGCTCGCATCTTCGACGATATGGGTTACTTTCCGCGCCCCGATGTCGTAACCCCTCCCCTATGAACTACCGACACGCCTTTCATGCCGGCGGCTTTGCCGATGTCATCAAGCACATCGTGCTGGTGCGCATGCTGGCCTATTTGCAGGAAAAGCAGGCCGCGTTTCGCGTCATCGACACCCATGCCGGCGCCGGGCGCTACGATCTCACAGGCGAGGAAGCGCGCCGCAGCGGCGAATGGCTGACCGGCATTGCGCGGGTGCTGCAGGCGCGGTTTTCGGACAACACGCTGCCGCTGGTGACCCCCTATCTCGATATCGTCAGGGCATTCAACGCGCCGGGCAAGCTTGAGGCCTATCCCGGATCGCCCCTGATCGCCCGCGCGCTGCTGCGGCCGCAGGACCGCCTTACGGCCTGCGAAATCGAGCCCGGCGCCCGCAGGCAACTGATCGATGCGCTGCGCCGCGACAGCCAGGCGCGGGTGGTCGACCTCGACGGCTGGACGGCGTTGCCGGCCTTCGTGCCGCCCAACGAGCGGCGCGGCCTGGTGCTGATCGACCCCTCTTTCGAGCAAAAGGACGAATTCGAGACGCTGGCCGACGGATTCGCCGAAGCCTACGCGAAGTGGCCCACCGGCAGCTATCTGATCTGGTATCCGGTAAAGAGCCGGCGCGCCACCGACACCCTGGCGCGCCTTGTCGCGGGCGCAGCCGCCGCCAGCAAGCCGGCCGGGAAATGCCTGCGGCTCGAATTTTCCGTTGCGCCGCAGGCGGCGGGCGGCCCCCTCGCCTCCACCGGGCTCCTGATCGTCAATCCGCCGTGGACGCTGGCGGGTGAGTTGAAGACAATTCTACCCGAACTCGAAAAACCGCTCGGCCAGGGCGGGGCCGGCCGTTTCAGGCTCGAGACACCCAAGCCCTGAAGAGGTACTCCCTCTGAAAAGTGTGATTGGGCCGTAGGCAATTTACGCGAAACCGTATTATGCTCAGGCCATTGGGACTGGCTTTACGTTCCGCTTCCGCGAATGGTTGCGGCGGAGTGATCAAGGCCGAATAAAAATCCAGGTCGGTCGGCGCCGTGAACCCGATCGGCTCAGGTGGCCAGGCTTCCGGCAGCGAATGTCCGGTCGGCCGATACGCGAGATGCGCGTAGCGGCAGAGCAATACGGGGGAGGAGTTTCCCGATGGCCATGACTGGAATAGTCAAGTTCTTCAATGGAGAACGCGGCTACGGCTTCATCAAGCCCGATGATGGCGGCCGCGATGTGTTCGTGCACATCACGGCCGTCGAGCGGGCCGGATTGAAGGATCTGACAGAAGGACAGCGCATTACGTTCGAGGTCGAACCGGACAAGAAGGGCAAAGGCCCCAAGGCGGTCAACCTGGTGATTTCATCGTAATCTGACGCTCACGTTGGACGCGGACTGAATTTTTGGCTGTGAAGATTTGCGCTGGGCGCGGCATCGCCGCCCAGAGCGTTGAGGCACGCGGCGCCCGCGCACGTAAACCCGGCCTGAAGGCAAAAAATCCCGGCGACTTACTGCCGCCGGGAGATGGTAGTCGACAGTTTCTTTGTTCTCAGAAGCGATAGTTCACTCCGGCTCGGATCAAGCCGAACCGGTAACCATTCGACGCGCCTGTAATGACGAAGTTGCTGTTGGCCAGATCGACATAGAGGTATTCGATCTTGGCGCTCCAGTTCGGGGCGAAGCCCATCTCGGCGCCGGCGCCGAGCGTCCAGCCCGCATTGGTATGGGATTCCGACACGCCAAAGGTGGTGGCGCGCAGCTCGCCAAAGGCGAGACCGCCGGTGCCGAAGAACAAGATGTTGTTGAACGCGTAACCGGCGCGGCCGCGAACCGTGCCGAACCAGGGGTTGGAGAACTTCCACGGCGCGAAGGTTTCTTCGGCGCCGGTCGCCTGGATGTCGCCTTCGAGACCGAACACCCACGCTCCGTTCTGCCAATTGTAGCCGGCCTGGACACCACCCACGAAACCGGACGGCTTGGTCGGATTGTTGGCGACCGAACCCCAGGCATAGCCGAGGTTGCCGCCGAGATAGGGACCGGCCCAGCTATAGGCGTTGAGCGGCTGGTTGACGGTATAGGGTGCGCGCGATCCGTAAAGGTCGGCTGCCCGTGCCGACATGGTCCAGCCTGTAGCGACCAGCGCCAGCGCGCCCCACACAAACCTGCTCATCACGCAACCCCACGCAACTGCCGCGACCAAGCCGGGCGAGACACCGGTTTGGTTACGGAACCCCACTTTATTCCGGTAAGATTTATCGAGAGTTTTAAGTTAAAGGGTTGTTAAGCCGGGTTACCGCCCACTCATCAGTCTTAAGAATGCGTTACCGGCGCCTTTCCCAAAGGAGCACCGCGAGCGCTGGCGATGCCGCCTTGCAGCGCTTAATTTAGGCCCATGGATCACGATTCTACCGACCATCCGAAATCTCCGAGCAAGGCGCGGCGGGGTTCCCAATCGGATTTGCCGCCACAGGACCTGACTGCCGCCGACGTCGATCCCGCGACATCCGCCGCCGAGGAGGACGACGAGGGGCGCCTGCCGGAAGCCCCCGAAGAGTCCGCCGAGGCGATTGCCGAAGGCCCGCTGGCGGTCGGCCACGCGGCCATCGAAAACGCGGTGCGGCTGGCGCCGACCTCACCTGGCGTCTACCGCATGCTTAATGCCGGAAGCGACGTGCTGTACGTCGGCAAGGCGAAAAACGTCCGCAAGCGGCTTGCTTCCTACGCCCGCGTCAACGCGCCGCTGCCGGCACGCATCCTGCGCATGATCGCGGCGACCGTGACGGTCGAGATCGTCTCCACCACGACCGAGACCGAAGCGTTGCTGCTGGAAGCCAATCTGATCAAGCAGCTGCGGCCGCGCTTCAACGTGCAACTGCGCGACGACAAGTCGTTTCCCTACATCCTGATATCAGGCGACCATTGGGCGCCGCAGATCCTCAAGCATCGCGGCGCGCAAACCAGGCCCGGGCGATATTTCGGGCCGTTCGCATCCGCCGGCGCCGTCAACCGCACCATCACGGCGCTGCAGCGCGCCTTCCTGATCCGCTCCTGCACCGATGGTTTCTTCGAAAGCCGCACCCGGCCCTGCCTGCTCTATCAGATCCGCCGCTGCTCGGGCCCCTGCACGCGGGAGATCGACTTCCCCGGCTATAGCGAGCTGGTGCGCGAGGCGAACGATTTCCTGTCCGGCCGCAGCCACGCCGTAAAGAAGCTGCTCGCCAGCGAGATGGAGAAGGCATCCACCGAGCTCGAATTCGAGACCGCGGCGCTGTATCGTGATCGCCTTGCCGCGCTGTCGGCGATCCAGTCGCAGCAGGGCATCAATCCGCGCACCTTGGAAGAAGCCGACGTATTCGCCATCCATCAGGAGGGCGGCTATTCCTGCGTGGAGGTGTTCTTCTTCCGCACCGGCCAGAACTGGGGCAACCGCGCCTATTTTCCGCGCGCGGAGAAGTCGTTCACGCCAGAGGAAGTGCTGGCCTCGTTCCTCGCGCAATTCTACGACGACAAGCCGCCGCCGAAACTCATCCTGCTGTCCCATGAGATCGAGGAATCATCACTGCTTGCCGACGCGCTTTGCGTGAAGGCCGGCTACAAGGTCGAAGTCTCGGTGCCGAAGCGCGGTGAGAAAAAGGAATTGGTCGCGCATGCGCTGACCAACGCGCGCGAGGCACTGGGCCGCAAGCTCGCCGATACGGCGACGCAGAGCAGGTTGCTGGAAGGGATGGCGACCACGCTCGCACTGCCGCAGGTGCCGAAGCGCATCGAGGTCTACGACAACAGCCACATCCAGGGCACCAACGCGGTCGGCGCGATGATCGTGGCCGGGCCGGATGGGTTCATCAAGAACCAGTACCGCAAGTTCAACATCAAGTCCGAGGGACTGACGCCCGGCGACGACTACGCGATGATGCGCGAGGTGCTCGAACGGCGCTTCAAGCGGCTGTTGAAGCCGCCGGAGGGCGACGCCGCAAAGGCGAAGGCCGACGATGATTCGTTTCCGCAATGGCCCGACCTCGTCATCATCGACGGCGGCCGCGGCCAGCTCAACGCCGTCCGGGAGATTTTCGAGGGTCTGGGACTTACCCAGGTCTCCCTCATGGCCGTGGCCAAAGGCCCGGACCGCGACGCCGGGCGCGAAACCCTGTTCATGCCGGACCGTGAAGCCATCAAGCTCGAGCCGCGCGATCCCGTGCTGTATTTCATCCAGCGGCTGCGCGACGAGGCGCATCGCTTCGTGATCGGCTCGCACCGCAAACTGCGAAAAAAAGACATCCGGGAAGCCGGCCTGCAGGAAATCCCGGGCATCGGCCCGTCACGCAAACGTGCCTTGCTGCATCACTTCGGAACGCTGAAGGAGATCGAGCGGGCTTCGATCGCGGACCTCGGCAAGGTTCCAGGCGTTAGCGCCGAAAGCGCCCGCAAGATTTTCGAGTTTTTCCATGCGCAGCCGGGTTGAGAGACCTCGAATCGAGAGGCATGTCATTTGGGCGTCGCCTGCGACAGATGATCTAGGTTCGCACGGTTGACCTTCACGCTCCAGCGGTATTGGTAAGACGGATGAACATCGCAACAACCAGGGGACAGGGCAAAACCCTGTCCGTGCCGAATATCCTGACCTACGCCCGCATTGCCGCTATTCCGGTGGTGGTCGGCTGCGTTTTCGCCCAGTCCATCCTGGACGGCCCGCTGTGGCTGCGCTGGGTGGCCCTGGCCGTCTTTATCGCCGCCGCGGTGACAGACTACCTCGATGGCTACTATGCGCGAATGTGGGATCAGCAGTCCGCTTTTGGCCGGATGCTCGACCCGATCGCCGACAAGCTCTTGGTGGCGTCCTGCCTCCTGATGCTGGCAGCCGATAGCAGTATCCATGGCTGGACACTGTGGGCCGCCATCGTGATCCTGTGCCGCGAAATCCTGGTCTCCGGCTTGAGGGAATATCTGGCGGCGCTGCGGGTCAGCGTGCCCGTGACCAAGCTCGCAAAATGGAAGACCACGGTCCAGCTGGTCGCGATCGGCTTCCTGATCGCAGGCGAGGCCGGCGAGCAGATTCTGCCCCAGACCACCCTGATCGGCATCGCCCTGCTGTGGGTGTCGGCGATCTTCACCATCTACACCGGCTGGGACTATTTCCGCGCCGGCATCCATCACCTCATCAAGGAGGATGAAGGATGAGGGTGAAATATTTCGCCTGGGTACGCGAGCGGATCGGCGTGGCAGAGGAAACCGTCGAGCCGCCCGCCGACGTGCGCACGGTGAACGATTTGATCGGCTGGCTGTCCAGCCGCGGCGAGGCTTATGCCTACGCCTTCGAAAAGCCGAAGGTGATCCGCGCCGCGATCGACCATACCCATGTCAAGCAGGACGCCGTGATATCAGGCGCGCGCGAGATTGCATTTTTCCCGCCGATGACCGGCGGCTAACCCTGTCCATGTCCGTCACCGCGACCATCCGTATCCAGGAAGCCGACTTCGACGTCGCGCAGGAAATCGCGGCGCTGACCAAGGGCCGCACCGATGTGGGCGCCGTCGTCTCGTTCAGCGGCATCTGCCGCGGCAGCGAGGACGGCGAACCGATCGCTGCTTTGACGCTCGAGCATTATCCCGGCATGGCGGAGGCCGAGATCGCCCGCCACGCCGACGAGGCGCTGACGCGATGGCCGTTGCAGGGCCTTACCGTCATTCACCGGTTCGGCCGCATCGCGCCGGGCGAGAACATCGTGCTTGTCGTGACGGCATCGCCGCATCGGCAGGCAGCCTTCGAAGCGGCGGAATTCCTGATGGACTATCTGAAGACCAACGCGCCGTTCTGGAAGCGCGAGGAAAGCGAAAAAGGCACGAGCTGGATCGAGGCGCGCGATCACGACGACGCCGCAGCCGCGCGCTGGACCAAACCCTGTGATGGCTAAACGCGCAAAACCGGCGGCGAAGCGCAGCGCTGGCTCATCGAAATTTCCCAAGGTCGGCGCGGGCGAATTGCTGACGCTGCTCGATTTCGTCCGCTACGCCGTCAGCCGCTTCGTCGAAGCCGAGCTGGTATTCGCGCACGGCACCACCGATCCGGTTGCCGACGCCGCCTTCCTGGTCTGCGAGGCGCTGCATCTGCATCCTGACCAGTTCGAGGCGTTCGCCACCGCGCGCGTCACATCAGCCGAACGCAAGAATATCCTCGATCTGATCGCACGACGCGTCACGACGCGAAAACCCACAGCCTATCTCGTCAACAAGATCTACATGCGCGGGCTGCCGTTCTATGTCGACGAGCGCACCATCGTGCCGCGCTCGTTCATCGGCGAATTGCTGGACACGCATTTCGGTCGCCAGGAAAACGAAGAATATGACGAGGAAGACGGTTCGCTAATCGGCGACCCGGCGTCGATACATAGCGTGCTCGACCTCTGCACCGGCTCGGGCTGTCTTGCCATTCTGGCGAGCAGAAATTTTCCGAATGCCGCGATCGACGCGGTGGATATTTCAAAAGACGCGATCGATGTCGCCACGCGCAATGTCGGAGACTACGGGCTACAGGATCGCTTGAAGCTGTACCGCGGCGATCTGTTCAAGCCGCTGGGCGGCAAGCGCTACGACCTGATCATTTCCAATCCGCCCTATGTGGACGCGCAGGGCATGGCCGATCTGCCGCGCGAATGCCGCGCCGAGCCGAAGCTTGCCTTCGACGGCGGCGCGGATGGGATCGACATCGTCCGCCGCATCCTCGACGAGGCCGAAGCGCACCTGACGCCGCAGGGCGGGCTGTTATGCGAGATCGGCCGCTGCCGCCCGCAACTCGAAGCCGCCTATCCACAACTGCCGCTGCTCTGGCTCGATACCGCGGATTCCGAGGGCGAAGTGTTCTGGATCGCCGCCGCCGACCTCTGAATTTACGGAATTGCGCGGAAATATCACGGCGTGCTGGCGTTCCCGTTCAGGGACGAAACTGATAGTTTGGCATTAGCCCATCGCCCCAAACAGAAGAGAGGCCGCCCATGCTGGACAAGAGCCCCCGTCCCACCCCCGTCGCGGTTCCGAACGACCTCGCCGCGCACTGGATGCCGTTCACCGCGAACCGGGCGTTCAAGAAGAACCCGCGGCTGCTCGCCGGCGCCAAGGACATGCACTACTTCACCGTCGACGGCCGCAAGATCATCGACGGCGCCTCGGGCATGTGGTGCACGAATGCCGGCCATGGCCGCACCCAGATTTCATCGGCGATCGCCAAGCAGGCCGAGGCGCTGGACTATGCGCCGCCGTTCCAGTTCGGCATCCCGCAGGCCTTCGAGCTCGCCAGCCGCATCGCGGAACTGGCGCCCACAGGCCTCGACCACGTGTTCTTCTGCAATTCCGGCTCGGAAGCGGCCGACACCGCGCTCAAGATCGCGCTGGCCTATCACCAGATCAACGGCCAGGGCAGCCGCATCCGCTTGATCGGCCGTGAGCGCGGCTATCACGGCGTCGGTTTTGGCGGCACCTCCGTCGGCGGCATCGTCGGCAACCGGAAGATGTTCGGCTCGCTGTTGACGGGCGTCGATCATCTGCCGGCGACCTATGACCGCGAGAAGCAGGCCTTCAGCAAGGGCGAGCCCGAATATGGCGCGCATTTCGCCGATGAGCTCGAACGCATCGTCAATTTGCACGGCGCCAACACCGTCGCGGCCGTGATCGTCGAGCCGATGGCGGGATCGACCGGCGTGCTGCCGGCGCCGAAAAACTATCTCAAGCGGCTGCGCGAGATCACCCAGAAGCACGGCATCCTCTTGATCTTCGACGAGGTCATCACCGGCTTTGGCCGGCTCGGCTTCGCTTTTGCCGCCGAACGCTACGGCGTGGTGCCTGATATGCTGACCTTCGCCAAGGGTGTCACCAATGGCGCCGCGCCGATGGGCGGCGTGCTGGTGCGCGACACCATCCATGACGCCTTCATGAGCGGCCCGGAATATGCGACCGAACTCGCCCATGGCTACACCTACTCGGCCCATCCGCTGGCCTGCGCGGCGGGTCTCGCCACGCTCGACATCTACCGCGACGAAAAGCTGTTCGAGCGCGCTCACGGGCTCGAGCCGAAATTTGCCGATGCGGTGATGTCGCTGCGGAACCAGCCTGATGTCGTGGATATCCGCACCGTCGGCCTGACCGCCGGCATCGATTTGGCGCCGGTTGCGGATGCGCCGGGCAAGCGCGGCTTCGCCGGGCTCAACAGCGCCTTCCACGACAATGACCTGATGCTGCGGGTCGCCGGCGACACGCTGGTGCTGACCCCGCCCCTGATCATCACCGAGGACCAGATCGGCGAAATCATCGAAAAGGTCACCAAGGTGATCCGCGCGACGGCGTAGCGGCTGCCCCGTGCCCCGGCCCTGATGCGCAATTGCGCATAAGGGTCGGGACGCGTGACTGTGCACCACCAGTTCCGGCCGTGCCCAAAGAACATTAGCTCTGCGAATCAACATTGATGCTAAGGTTGCGCCGCTCGGGGAGCGCAAGGCGGAACGTGCCTGCAACTTCCGTGTTTTCCCGGGTGAATACAGTTCCGACCTGAGGGCGTAGCGCGCGACATGATTCGCATTTCGACGATTTTCATCGCCATCTGCATGGTGCTGGTTGCAGCCTCCCTCGGCCTCGTCCTGCATGCGGTGGCCGGCTTCAGCGGCACCGATTCCGCGATCGTGGCGCTCACCGCGCTGACCTTCCTGATCCTCTACAACGCCGTGTCGATGCGGCTGCGCGACCGCTCCGACGTCGGCGGCCAGATCGCCGATCTTTCCCGCGGCACCGCCGACCTCGCCCGCCAGGTCGCCGAATTCGGCCGCCGGCTCGCCGCGGTCGAGGGCCGGGTGGTGTCGGCGAACTCTGCGAGCTCCGACCGCATCCAGGCCGTCCTCGGCGAGATCAACGAGCTCGGCGGGTTGGTCAAGCAACTGGCCATCTCGGTGGCGAGCCATGAGGATCTGCTGGCCTCGGGCGCTGCGGCCGCGCCCCCCGCCCCGTCGGGCCGGCCGCATTCCGAACCGCCGGAACAACCGGCGATCGCCCCGGAACAAGCGGCCCCCGCCGTCAAGCCTGCGCCGGTTGCGGCTGCAAGGCCGGCTGCGGCCACGGCGGCCGCGGAAGCCGCTCCGCACTCGCGCAGCCAGCCGCAGCTGCTTGCCGCGGTGAAGAATGCCGTCGAGGAAAGCCGGCTCGACATCTACCTGCAGCCGATGGTGACGCTGCCGCAGCGCAAGGTGCGCTTCTACGAGGCGGTGACGCGACTGCGCGACGAAAAGGACCAGATCCTCGCCGCCGACGATTTCATCCCCACCGCCGAAGCCGGCGGGCTGATCGGCAAGATCGATCATATGGTGATGCTGCGCTGTATCCAGGTGTTGCGCCGCCTGATGGTGCGCAACAAGGACGTCGGCGTGTTCTGCAACGTCTCGGCGGCGACGCTCGGCAATTCCGCCAATTTCGCGCAATGCCTCGACTTCCTCGAGGCCAATCGGGCGCTGGCGCCGTCCTTCGTGCTCGAGTTCAAGCAGGCGACGTTCCGCCACCTCGGCCCGACCGAAATCGAGAATCTCGCCGCGCTGTCGCAGCGCGGTTACCGCTTCTCGATCGATCACGTCACCGACTTGCGGATCGAGCCGCGCGACCTCGCCGACCGCGGCGTCCGTTTCATCAAGGTGCCGGCGGCATTGTTGCTCGATCCCAAGCAGAGCTCGACCTCGGACATCCACCCTTCCGACCTTTCCGATCTGCTCGGCCGCTTCGGCATCGACCTGATCGCCGAAAAGATCGAGGGCGAGCGCGCGGTGGTGGACCTGCTCGACTATGACGTGCGGTTTGGACAGGGTTTTCTGTTTGCGCCGCCGCGCCCGTTGCGGCCCGAGGGGGCATCTGCTACCGGCGGGGCGACAGCGAACAAGGAATCCGGCGCTCGCAATGGCTCCAGCAACACCGTTCCCATCGCCGGCCCGGCCTCAGAGCCCCCGATGCGGGCAACCGGCAATGCCGCATTGGCGCGCCGCGCCGCGGGACCGGGCTAACAGGCTTCCGCAATCATGACCTCATTGCGGTTCATCGAGCAGCTGCGTGGCCTGGTGGACGGTGTGGAGGTGATCCTCTCCGACATCTGGGGCGTGGTGCATAACGGGCTGGAGTCCTTCCCCGAAGCCTGCGAGGCGCTGCACACCTACCGCCAGCGCGGCGGTACCGTCATCCTGATCACCAACGCGCCACGGCCGGCCGATTCCGTGCAGCGCCAGTTGCGCAAGCTCGGTGTCGCCGACGATACCTACGACGCCATCGTCAGTTCCGGCGACCTGACCCGGAATTTCGTCGCCGACCATCCCGGCAAGAAGATGTTCTGGCTCGGTCCGGATCGGGACTCGTCGATCCATCGCGGGCTAGACGCCGTGATGGCGCCGCTGGAGCAGGCCGACTACATCGTCTGCACCGGCCTGTTCGACGACGAGACCGAATCGGCGGAAGACTACCGCGCCATGATGCTGCAGGCGCGCGAGCACAAGCTGCCGCTGGTTTGCGCCAACCCCGACATCGTCGTCGAACGCGGCGACCGCTTGATCTATTGCGCCGGCGCGATCGCCGAGCTCTATCGCGAACTCGGCGGCGAGGTGATCTTCTACGGCAAGCCGCACCGCCCGATCTATGAACGCGCCATGGCGCTCGCCGCCGAACGCCGCGGCCGGCCGACCTCGCTCGACCGTGTGCTGGCGATCGGCGATTCGGTGCGGACCGACCTCACCGGCGCGCTCGGCTTCGGGATCGATTGTCTGTTCCTCACCCGCGGCATCCATTCCGAGGAATTCGAGGGCATCGATCAGCTCGATCCCGCTTCGGTCAAGGAGCTGTTCGGCCATCCGCCCCGCGCGCTGATGCGCGAGCTCAAGTGGTAGGTGCATCGCTGCACCGGACTCAAAATTGCGAAAACAACCCCATGCAAAGTAGGAATGGGCCTTACATCATCCGAAAACGCAAGACCTGGTAGGGCCAAGACCTGGTAGGGCGTGGACTCATGGGAGCGCAGCAATGCCCGGGATTGGGCCGGGCATCACGAGAATTGGAGCGAGCTGGAGACCAGGCGCCTTACGCCGTCGCCATGTCCGGGAAGACCGCCTCGATCTTGGTCTTCAGCGTCGCCGCGTTGAACGGCTTGACGATGTAATTGTTCACGCCGGCCTTCTTGGCGGCGATCACGTTCTCGGTCTTGGATTCGGCCGTGATCATGATGAAGGGCGTGGTGGCCAGATTGGGGTCGGCGCGGACTTCCTTGAGCAGGTCGTAGCCGGTCATCGGCTCCATGTTCCAGTCGGAAATCACGAGCCCGTATTTCTTGCCGCGCATCTTGTTCAGCGCCGCCGAGCCGTCGCTGGCATCGTCGATATTGTCGAAGCCGAGCTGCTTCAGAAGATTTCGGATGATGCGGATCATGGTGCTGTAGTCATCGACCACCAGAACCGGCATGGACAAATCAACCGCCATCTTTCCCCCACTCAATGCTTACGCCACAAATAATCGACAGGCCTGCGCGACCCGCAGTCCTCCCCCCACATCTAGCAGCTGCCGTTAAACAGCCCGTTAATTTTGCACGGTGTTAGAGACCTTAAGAGGATGATAAGATCGGCCGACAAAATGCAAGAAAACCCTGCAAACTAAGGGGTTTTAACAGGCGATGCGGTTAGACGTCGTTAAGGTCAATAAATTGCAAATCGCCTCGCTCGTAAGGTTGACCGAAGAAGAGAAATTCACGGTTCGCCAGATTTATGATCGCGAACAGCAGCAGGACGCAAAGAGTGTCACCGGAAATCTTGCAGCTTACATAGTACTGCTGCATCTCTGCGGGCCATGGCGCTGGGCAATGATCCGCTCATAGTCGAGGCTGACCCGTGGACTGTATGGCATTCCGCAGGGGTTACTCTGCGCTCGTTTTTGAAGCGCGATGGCGAAGTAGTGATCTGTCGCAAGCTCGGCACCCGATTTCCTGCGGCGGCGTGACGCTCGCAATGTCGGCTTATCGGGTAAAGCGGACCTCCGAACTGCGCGCGTCCAAGTCCGAAAGTACCCCCAAAGCGGATACGGATTGTTCTTGGCACCTATTAAGTCAACATCTCTGACTTATGGTTCGCCGGCCGCTAATGATATAGTTTGACTCGTGTTGACGCACGCAACGTTGTGGTGCGCAGCTTCAATCCTAGTTTCCACGTTGACCGCGCATTGCGATTTGCGTCTCTTGCTGCTTATAGCTTGGGAGGAACTCGCATGAAAAAATTGCTGCTAACGGCGGCCGGTTTAATTGCACTCTCGATTCCGGCAATGGCGCAAAATACTGCGGTCCGGGTGATGCCCGATGCGCTCATATGGAAGGATAATCCAGCCTTTCCGAAGGGGGTTCAGATTGCAACTTTGGTCGGTGATCCCACGAAGGCGGGCGACGTTGTCGTCTTACGCATCAAGTTTCCACCTAATTTCCAAATGCCTCCGCATACACATCCCTATTCCGAAGTTGTGACAATCATAAGCGGCGACGTCGGCACCAGCCATGGTGAAAAATTCGAAAAGAAGGGTGATCTCCTAAAGCCAGGCTCGTTATGGGTGTACCCCGCAAAACACGCGCATTACGCTTGGACCGGAAGCGAGGAAGGGATACTTCAAGTTCAATTTATCGGCCCAGGTGGCATCGATTACATCAACCCAGCTGACGATCCGCGCAAACAGTAGCCGCTTGCATTGCAAGAGGCCGTCTCAAGCGGAACGATCTGGCTCGCAAGGGAGGATTTCATGCGATCTTTTCCAAAAGTAGCGAGTGCAGCACTTGCCCTGTGCATGGTGTTGTTATCGTTCGGCTCCAGCGCGTTGGCCGAGCCGAAAGCGGAGGTGGCGGCAGCGACCTTGGCATGGGGACAGGCTCTGGGCGGAGCCGATCCCGAAAAGATGTTACCGTTGTATTCGGACGATGCCGTACTCTGGGGCACGCTGTCGCCGACCGTGCGCTCCGACCGGGCGGCACTACGAGATTACTTCGTGAGCGCCTTCAAGGTTCTGCCCAGCCTCAAGGTCGCCTTCGGCGATCAGCTGATCCGCGTGTACGGGAATGCGGCGGTGAATACCGGCTACTATACCTTCTCATATGTCAAGGATGGCGAGCCGAAGAACTTGCCCGCGCGCTACAGCTTCACCTACGTCAAGAACGGCGAGCGTTGGCTGATCGTCGACCACCATTCCTCGGCCATGCCATCCCCCCCGAGATAGCTCAGGTTCGTGCGGAGCCAATTCGAGAGACAGGGAGGAGAATATGAATCGGCCCAGTGTGTTCGGCACGTCTGTACTGATGGTCTTGGGAGTCGCCCTGCTGCCGAGCAACGTCGTTGGTCAACAGAGGTCGATCAAGGAGCAACTCGTGGGGACCTGGACGTTCGTCTCCTCTACAACCAAACTTCCGGACGGCAGTCCGGCGTGGGGCACCAATCCAAAAGGGCTGCTGATCTTCACCGAGAACGGGTACTTCTCGTCGCAAATTGTGCGCTCCGATCTTCCGAAGTTTGCGTCGAATAACCGCGCCAAGGGTACGCCCGAGGAAAACAAAGCCGTGGTACAGGGAAGCATTGCCACCTTCGGCACATACACGGTCGACGAAACGAAAAAAAACTACACGCTGAAATTTGAGGGCAGTTCGTTCCCAAATCGGGCAGAAACCGAACAGACGCGAGCATTCACAATTGCTGCGGACGAATTGAAGGTCGCCAACCCCTCAACATCGGTTGGCGGCTCTTCTGAGATCGTCTACAAACGCGCGAAATAGGCCCCAAACGTGGTCGGAGCCCATAGGGTGTCGGCCAGTCTTGATCTGGATCAATGGAATCTAGTCCGCCACGAACATAGACGCGGCGCAAACGATACCGGGGCGCCGAAGCTTCGATCGGCGCGGGGTTCCGTGGCAAAGCGCATAACTGCCTGCGACGTATGCAAACAAAAACGGCCCCAGCGCCTTCGGGGGACGCGCTGAGGCCGTCTTAGCATGTGTCCGGTATCCTCCAGACGTCGACATAATTCAGGAGCATTGCCACTTGTTCCCGGTAGCCATCTCTGGCTCGTATCTTTCTCGTGTCTAAGCTGTCCCCTGTTCTGCTCGGGAAAATGCCTATTTCGCCCGAAAGTCCGCCTAAGAGGATGGAACTAAATAAAGTTCGGTTTGTAACAGTTCCCCGGAACGAATCCCCGGCTGGCGCGTAATGGCGTCGGCGCTGGGATACCACGGGGACAGCAAGGTGATCGGAAAAGAGTACTTCGTGCGTCAAGCGGCGATCCTGTTTGGGATGGCTAAAGCAACAACGGACCCCAAGATTTCCGCAGCTCTTTTGGACAAGGCCGCTGATCTTAAATTGCAAGTGGACGAACCAGGCGCGCCGCCTGACTTGACGCCCATTGCACCGGACATTGAGCCGCCCGCGACGTGACGGAAGGCCGCTTCAGTTGCCGGCCTCTACCGCCGTTTGGCGCGAAGCCGGAACGAGCCTCAAAGCAAGTCGTTGATGTCGATGGATCGCTACTTCCTTAGCATAATCGTCGCGAGTGTTTTACTGCTCGTCATCGCGTTCGCACTCGGAACACCAGGTTTGAAGCAAGACGGATCACCCGATAAGTCGGTGGTGTCACGCATCACGATGCGCTGACCATAATTCACGCCCTGTGCGTCGAAATCCAAAAGGCTGACGCGGCCAGGTTTACGGGCGGCATGCGCTATGGAAGGATGTCGGGCAGCGACTGCTCGACCAGACCTGCACCAATCGCACAGGCCGGCATGAGGAAGATGGATGCTGGCCGGATTGGGTCAAGTAGGCATTGGTACTATTTGGGATTGAGTATCTTCCCGAACCCACTCATGTAGATTTGTTTCTACTGACGGGGGCTGGAAATGGCAAAAAAGAGAAACATGACCGACGTCGAGGTCGGCTTAGTACGCGCCATGCTCGCCAAAGGCATGAAGAACGATCAGGTTCATTTCTATTTCAACCATGCTGATCGTCTTATTAGCTCTGGCCGCATTACGCAGATCAAGGATGGTAGTTATGCCAAAGACGTCGCCGCCGCTAACGACGACGAACTCGCCGCGTTTTTAACCAAGTGGGATACAGAGCACGCCGCCATTTATCCCAAGGGGCCGCAGTCTCCGACTGACATCGAGTACATCGAAGCATTATTCGAAAAACGCAAAAGCGTCTGGCATGTTCGCGCGGGCGAAACAGACAGGGTCGAGTGCAAACTCAATTATTCAGTTAGCGGCAAGGTCATTCGGGCTATCGCGGGCTTAGCAAATAACCGGGGCGGCCACATTTTGTTCGGTGTCAAGGATGGAGCAAATACGGCCGACGGAATGACAGACGACAAGTTCGAAACACTTGATCCATCGATGCTGAACTCGCACTTGGTCAGTTTCCTCGATCCCGTTCCCAGAGTTGCGCGTGTTTCGATTGTAATCGGAGGAAAGAAGATCGGAGTTCTCTACGTCGAGAAGCATGAAAGGGCGCCAGTGATCGCACTGAAGAGCATGGGAACCGATCTGCGAGAGGGCGCTGTTTATTTCCGGTATGTCGGCGAAACGCGGCAGATCAAGCCGGGAGAACTAAGGGCAATTATCGAAGAGCGCGAAGCTCGCGCGGTCGCCGAATTCAGCAGGAGAATGACGCGCGTCGCTTCGGGCGCGGGCGCGACTATCGATCTCGATACTGGCGAAGTGTTTGGGCGGACAGGCAGCTTCGTCATTGACAAGGAACTGCTGCCGTCAATCCAATTCGTGCGCGAGGGAGATTTTACGCAGACCAAAGGCGCACCCACCCTGCGACTTGTCGGCGACGTCCAGCCGATAACAGCCGCGGACAGAGATCGAGTTCATGTCATAAGAGAAAACATCACGCCACACTCGATTATCGAAAATTTCCTCCTCGGAAATCTGGTGAGTGAACCCCTCCAATATTTGCACGCGCAAACCTATTATCAAAGAAAGTGGATGCCCATTTGGCATTATGCGCATCAACTATCCATGAGCATTGATGATCTAGTCGAAGATTTACGCGGCTTAGCGGCCTGCATGCCCGCTAGCCGAGATGCTATCGTTCATCGGTTGCGCGGCACTCAGTCGGCCTACAAGATTTATACGGGCAGGCCGAAAGCTATATTGTCCGACTTTCTAGCAGGCAAAATGTCTGTTCCGAAAAATGACGCAGAGCTCAGCGCATTCGCCCATGCCCTTCACGGTCTGCCAAACGATTTTAAGGCGATAGCGGACGTTCGACCGCTTGTGCTCGAATGTTTGGAGCGAGACAAACAAGAAAAGAGCCGAACCCAGATTTACCGGGCGGCCTGCCGAGTGGACGAGATCATGTACCATCAGCTCGAAACTATTTACCAATAGAGTTGGCGAAAACAGGGACCGAAGGGGGAGAACGTGGATACGACGGCTTGGACGAACTGGGCGATTTGGGGGCTCGTTGGAGCTGGGATCGTTTCATTTATCGTTCCGCGTGTATTGACTTGGATTTTCGAGTGGTCCTCGCGACTTATTGTGTGCGTCACCGTAAATCAGTCGCGCGCGATGGATGCATTGTACGAAGAAATCAAAAATCTCTCGAGGAATAACAGCCCGACGGACGAGGAACGATGGAACATTCTCAAAACAATTCGCGGCATCCTCAATGCAGAGGGTTACGTCAAGATGGAGCTGAAAAACAACAGCCGCAAAAAGCTCACCAATCTTACGTTTAGCGCGCCCAGCAGAGGATGGATTCAGATTGGTGACGGAGCGCTGATCGAGGCGAAGGCGGACACCCCGATCAAGTTGGGCGATTTGCAGCCCGAAGGTAAACTTGCAATTCACTTGCTGACCGGCAGCTTCTTTTTTGATGGCTCGAGTAAAGGCTTCAAAAACAGGATTTCATTATTGGCCGATGAACACGCTCGGGTGAGTTACCAATTTCCGCTTCCAGACCACCTCGCGCGACGAAGAAGCAACCGCGTTGTGACATCCTTAATGTTGTTCGGAGCGATCTTGATGATTGCGACTTTAGCCGGACAATTCGTCAAACCAGACCGCGCAAAGCCTGGCGATCCGCCCGCGGCGGAGGTGCCCGCGCGGTAAATCCTCCCGTCGTTCTCCACGATGCCGGATATCCCTACCGTTCACAAGGAACCGGGCTCGGACGCCGTTCGCTCACGCGCTATCCAAAATCACCACCTAAACGCGCAGCGAACGAAGAACGAACTGATTTTGTTGGTACAGTTGGGTGGGTACTGCCGATGCCCAGCTTCAGCCTTGAAAAACCTACAATATTTGCGCTCGTGCCATTTGCCTTTGTAGCAGGATTTTGTATTTCGTAAAGCGTCGGACGAGCCGCATTATGATGGCGCGCGACTACGTGGCTCTCAAGCGACAGTAGCGATCAATCCGCCAACTCCTTACTGGAAGTCCGGATCAGTCGGTCCACGCGTCCGAGGTCAATCCGCCCCCCGAGCAATTCCGAGGGCTAAAGGCGTTCTTTGCAGGCCAATGCTTCTTCCGGCTTTCGGCTACGACCACGAAAGACCATCCGGATCACCTGCATTCGGTGCAGCCGGTCGAGTAGCGGCGTCACCTAGCCCTTCGACCGAAATAAAATACACCGATGGATGCCGCCAAACCCAAAACAGAAGGCACCAACGTAAAAAGGGTGTCTTTGACAAAATCAAAATTTCCGATCTTGCCGGGCACCAGCCGTACGAATTCTGCAATCATAAAAGTAACAGCGGCACCCAACATGAGGCCAATTACACCGATTAGAGCCGACACGACAGCCGTCCTGACTTTTTGTTGGAGGCCCAAGCTTCCGACATCAGAATGTTTGTTTGCTTGCGTCAGCGGATGCACTTCTTGTTCATGTTCCATGTCGTTTCTCTACTCAACCTCGCTTATTGCCCAAGACAACGTAAGAAGCGCGGTTATGTTAGTGACCCAAACAATGTACGATTTGTCCCACCCCAAAAATAAGTTAAGGAGTTGTCCCGCGAGGATCATTAGTAGCAGACCAACGAATATGATTAGAAATGAGTTGGTTAGGGAGTGCTCTTTCGCAGCCACGCAAATACCAACCAACGAAAACGCACAACCCACCCCTATATCGAAAACAGAATGCGGCAATTGTGGCAGGGGTCTAGTCTGGTAATTCTCAAAGAAGAAGTTCAGGACGTTAAAGATAATCGTTGCAAACGCTGGAATTAGCGCTCCCGCCGCAACCTTCGAGGTAATTCGCATAGCACCCTTTGTTGAGCCGGTAGCCGCTGTAGGAGTGGGATCATTGACCATAAAAATAACGGCTGACATACGGAAAGTTGCATAAGTAACTCAATACTCTGTTTAAGGCCGATCGGCTAGCATTACAGTTGCCTTTTTGTTTTGACGTGCGCGCGCTGAGCGGCCGCCTGATGAGCTCTACGCCAGAATGACCATGCGATGATGTGTGCGGGTTGAATACGGTTTCGAGCGAGTCTGATGGCA
>NZ_PYCN01000288.1 GCF_003062295.1 Bradyrhizobium algeriense
AGGCCTTGTATTCATCAAATGCAATGCAGACGGCACTTACAAGAGCAGCGTAGATAAATTCTATCCCGAAGACAAACTGAAAGCCATTGCCCATGCCGCAGGAGCTGTGGCGGGTGACCTGGTATTGATACTGGCCGGTCGTGAAGAACGTACCCGCAAAGCCATCAGTGAATTGCGCCTGGAAATGGGCAAACGCCTTGGTTTCAGGAAAGAAGATGAATTCAAACTGTTATGGGTGATGGATTTCCCGCTGTTTGAATATGCCGAAGAAGAAAACCGCTGGGTAGCGCGTCACCATCCATTCACTTCACCCAAACCCGATCATATTGAAGTGATGATCAATAACAACCCGGTGATTGAAAATGCAGAAAAATACCTGGAGCATCCCTATAACCATATCAAGGCCAATGCTTATGATATGGTGCTGAATG
>NZ_PYCN01000289.1 GCF_003062295.1 Bradyrhizobium algeriense
ACGATCACCGTCTATCCGGAGGCGACCGCCACCGCCCCGGAGATCCAGGACAACACCGGGCAAGCGGTGGCAGCCCAAACCGACAGCCTGTTCGGTGAGCTCGGCGACACGCTTACCGGTGCCTGGAGTGTGGTTCAGGAAGGTATTCAGGACGCAACGACCGTGCTGGACGCCATCAACGGCGTATTTGATGACATTTACAACGCCGTGGAAAATATCGGCATCATGGACGACGTAAACCGTCTGATGGGGGCAATCACAGCCGTTCAGGGGAATATCGAGGGGTTAATCAACACCCCGTCCATGCTGGCGGCCAACGTGCTCGGCGCGCTCAGCGGCATCACCTCCGTCACCGATGCCTCATCCTCTTATCGGGCCTTCGAGCGGCTGGGCGTGCACCTGTCCCGTCGGGCGGACGGCATCGACACCAG
>NZ_PYCN01000290.1 GCF_003062295.1 Bradyrhizobium algeriense
AGGAAGGCCCGGGCGACGCCGCCATGGGCGACGATCACCGTGTCGCGGGTGAGATCGTCCAGGATCGGGCGGATGCGGTCGACCAGCATGGCGTAGCTCTCGCCGCCGCCGGGCGGAGCGTAATGCCACTTGTCCTGCTCGCGCAGGGCCGCCAGCGCCGGCTCGGCCTTGCGCACTTCCTTCCAGGTCATGCCCTCCCAGGTGCCGAAGGTCAGTTCGACCAGGCGATCGTCGAGCCGGTAGACTTCCGGGTGCAGGCCGAGCGTCGTGCGCAGGATCTCCATGGTCTCGCGGGTGCGGGTCATGGGGCTCGCCACATAGGCGAGGTCCTCAAAGTGAGGCACCAGGGCCTCGAGCTTGCGCGCCGCCTCTTCGGCCTGGACGCGGCCGACATCGTTGAGCGGGATGTCCTTCTGGCCCTGGAGTCGT
>NZ_PYCN01000291.1 GCF_003062295.1 Bradyrhizobium algeriense
CAGCGGACTCTGCTGGGAACCGTGATCGTGAGCACAGAAGCCGGGAGCGCCCCGTGCCAGAGTGGAGCTATCGAGATGGAGGCTTACATGTTCTATCTGTACTTTCACTGCGCAGGTCCCGGCGAGATCCTGATCGATCGTAACGGAACAGAGGTTCTCGATCTGATAGAGGCTCGTGATTGGGCTGTTACCTTGGCGCGCGCACTCGTCGAGAGCGCCTACGGCACACGCGACTTCTCGGACTGGCACGTCTATGTCAGTGACGAGGACGATGACGAAATGCTGCTGATCCCATTCTCCGCCGTCATGCCGACCATCCACTAAGGACGAGCCCGCAGGGTGCAGAGCGAGTTCAGCCCCTCTTAAGGCCGAGGTTCGTCATCCTGCCTCTCCGTAGCCGGCGATTGAAAATTCGCCCTTTGGGCGTTT
>NZ_PYCN01000292.1 GCF_003062295.1 Bradyrhizobium algeriense
CCATGTGTTTCGGGACGAAGGCTACAGCGGCTCGCGTCTCGACAGACCTGGGCTGGACGCCCTGCGCGATGCCGTTCGCGACGGGGAGATTGATGTCGTCGGCGTTCTCGCCCCCGACCGGCTGGCCCGCCGCTATGCCTATCAGGTGCTGTTGCTCGAGGAATTCCGGCGAGCAGGGTGCGCGGTGGAGTTTCTCAACCGCGCCATCTCCGATGATCCGGGAGACCAACTCCTGCTCCAAATCCAAGGAGCTGTCGCCGAATACGAGCGCGCTCTGCTGAGCGAGCGGTTTCGGCGCGGCAAGCTGCAAAAGACCCGGGCCGGCCAGTTCATCGGCGCTCGGGCGCCTTACGGCTACCGCTATCTGCCGCGCCATGAGGGGGCCGCTGGCCAGCTCATCGTCGATGAGGCCGAGGCCGAGGTCGTGCG
>NZ_PYCN01000293.1 GCF_003062295.1 Bradyrhizobium algeriense
GCGCGTGATGCTGAAGAGCGGCGGCATGTCCTTCTGATCGGGAATGGCCTCCATATCGTCGACGATGTTGGTGATGTAGGTGAGGTATTCCTCCATCGTCTTGGTGGTGCCGAGCCGATTGAGGGCCTGGATGACGAAATAGGCGTCACGTAGCCAGCAGTAGCGGTAATCCCAGTTGCGCTTCGTGTGCGGCGCTTCCGGCACCGAGGTGGTGAGCGCCGCCACGATAGCGCCCGTTTCCTCGTAGTTGCACAGCTTGAGTGTGATGGCGGCGCGGATCACCGCCTCCTGCCAATCGAAGGGAATGGAGAGTGACCGCACCCAGTCGCGCCAGAAATCGACCGTGCTATCGAGAAAGGCCCGGGCCGTGGAATCGGTCTCTGACCGAAGCGGCTCGTCCTCGCCGAAGAAGAACGACAGGGGCCGGTC
>NZ_PYCN01000294.1 GCF_003062295.1 Bradyrhizobium algeriense
GGCCATGTTGTCGGCGACCGTCATATGCGGGTAGAGCGCATAGTTCTGGAACACCATGGCGATGTCGCGCTCCTTGGGCGGGACATCATTGACCACCCGCGGCCCGATCCGGAGCTCGCCGCCGGAGATGTTCTCCAGCCCTGCGATCATGCGCAGGAGGGTGGATTTGCCGCATCCCGACGGCCCGACGAGGATGACGAATTCCCCGTCCTGGATGTCGATCGATACGCCATGAATGACCGGAACCGTTCCGAAATTCTTACGGATGTTGCGGATCTCGACTGAGGCCACTGGGCTTCCTCCAAAACTTTGTGCGTTCGCGGCACTCTAAAGGTGCCCTGCCAGAATCTTGATACGGCTACGCTGTGGTAGGTGTTTCTTCGACTTGATCAAGTTAAGCACATATCATGTTGCACGACAAATCTTGAC
>NZ_PYCN01000295.1 GCF_003062295.1 Bradyrhizobium algeriense
CAACTCCTCCCATTTCGCCTTAGTGAAGTAGAAGTGGACCGCCGGTCCGCCCTCCCAAAAGCCCGGATAGTAGTAGAAGGGTGCAACCTTCGCGAAGCCGAGCTTCTCGTCATCATAGGGCCCGACCCATTCGGCCGCATCGATGGTGCCACGCTCCAGGGCCGGGTAGATATCACCTCCGGCGATCTGCTGCGGCACCGCACCCAGCTTGGCCATGACTTGCCCGGCAATCCCTGCCACCCGGAACTTCAGTCCCTGGAGGTCGGCGAGGGTCTTGATCTCCTTGCGGAACCAGCCGCCCATTTGCGTGCCGGTGTTGCCGCCTGGGATGGCGTGAACGTTGTACTTGGCCAGAAACTGGTTCACGAGGTCGTTGCCGCCGGCCTGGTAAAGCCAGGCGGTCTTCTGGCGCGCATTGAGGGCGAAGGG
>NZ_PYCN01000296.1 GCF_003062295.1 Bradyrhizobium algeriense
AGGTCCCCATGGGCAAAGGCAAGATGAACGGCGACAACTCCGCCGAGAGCAAAAAGCACCCTGGAAATCATATCCGCGGCTCGGGCGGGACGATGAAGAACCGCGTTGACCCCGGTAAGCAGGACAACAACAAGGCTCAGAACACGAAGAGCAATCAGCAGTAAAATCCGGCGGTTCACCCACCGGTGAGCCGCCATTCCCCTCTGTTCCCAGAGGTGGCAGCAGCCCTCCGTGATGATAGCTGTATAGTTATATCATCACGGATTCCTGTTGTGACACTTCCCTCCCCCCGGTTCTTGCGAAGATCTCCATTCCGGCGCGTCCGGGGCTATCGATCCGATGGGGACCGGCCTTCCGGTCGCTTGGTGGCCGTCCGTCGCGGGGGCCGCGTCTCTCATGTTCTCAGTCTTCTGGATGATGGAAAGCTG
>NZ_PYCN01000297.1 GCF_003062295.1 Bradyrhizobium algeriense
CTTAGCCACCCCGCGTCAGGTGCACCCAACACCAGGCTAGAAATTTACATCCAACTCCGCCGCGTCGCCCCAACAACGACCGGCCAGAATAAAAAAACTCTCCATTTCATGGTTTTTCAGCGGACTGCTAGTGGTTCATCACAGTAATTTTGACTCTTTGGCGGTGGTTGGATATGCGCGGCCGAGTTTGGCGCGGGCTTTGTCGGTTGTGAACATCCATTTGATGCGGTCTCGTGCTTTGTTTCGCTGCCGTTGCCATGCTGCGATCTCTTTTCGGAGCCGTTTGGGATCGTCGATGCGGCGGCCGAGACACTGGCGCTGCAGCACGCTGATCTCGCACTCGACCATGTTGAGCCAACTGGCGTGTTTCGGGGTGCAGTGGAATTCGAGGCGACGCAGGATGCGACGGGCCTCGG
>NZ_PYCN01000029.1 GCF_003062295.1 Bradyrhizobium algeriense
ACTCGTAGAACAGTTGACCTTGGTCACTCTTCAGACGGCCCATCATGGATCGACCTCGCCGAGATTCGCGTCAACACAACGGAATCACGGTTCGCGGCCTGCCTCAACCGACTTTTGCAACAAAATCTGCCAAAGGCGGAAGTCGCTCCATGACGCCATCAACTAAGCTTATTTGGCCCCAACGCGAAAAGGCGGAGGCTCTCTCGATCAGCCAATATGCGGATTGACTGTTCGATGCGCGCAGGCTCAAGGCGAAACTCGTTTCTGCGGCGAAAGACAAAGCCCGTCATCCATATCACAGCGAAAGGCCAGTTGATGCGACGCCAGTCGCGTACCAGGGGCCAGAACGAAGAGCAGATGATCGAGCCAAACAGGATATGTGGCCGCATTTCAGCTTGCCGCACTGCCCCGAACGATGCAGCGAAAGCCCAGATGGGAAATTGAGGTGTCGACGGGTTGTGCCATGCGCGCGGCCGGCCGGTAGCGCCGGCAGTAGTTCGGTGCGCAGAGATGTGAACCTCCCTTCGTAACCTTGCGCGGGATTTTCAGATCCGGCAGGCCAGGATCGAAGCTACCCTCGCGGGATGCGCCGCGCGGGTTGGAGGCGGTACAGCAGGGGCTGTCGATGCTCGCATGGTCCTGGTACCAATCGGCGGTCCATTGCCAGACGTTGCCCGCCATATCGTACAGGCCGTAACCGTTCGGCGGGAAAGAGCCGACTGGAGCCGTGTATTCGAAGCCATCATCGCGCGTATTGCGGTAGGGAAATTCGCCCTGCCAGATGTTCGCCATGTGTTTGCCGCCAGGCATCAGTTCGTCGCCCCAGACGAATTCCGCATTCTCGAACCCGCCCCGCGCAGCGAACTCCCATTCCGCCTCGGTGGGCAGTTCCTTGCCTGCCCACCTGGCGTAGGCTGCGACGTCCTCGTAGGCGACGTGGACGACCGGATGGTCCATGAGCTTGGCGATCGACCTCGCCGGCCCGCGCGGACGGCGCCAGTTTGCTCCCGGCACATAGACCCACCAGTTGTAATGATTGCGCATATCGACCGGCCCGGCCGGCTTCTTGAACATGGTCGAGGACGGCGCGAGCATCTCGGGTCTCGCGCCGGGATAGTCGTTCGGGTTGGCCGGCCGCTCGGCCTGCGTCACATACCCTGTTGCGGCGACGAAGCGCTCGAAGTCGCGATTGGTCACGGTCGACACGTCCATCCAGAAGCCGCCGACGCACACGCGGTGCGCCGGCGCTTCTTCCGCATAGTGGCTGTCCGATCCCATCAGGAAGGTCCCACCTGGGATCCAGACCATGCCGGGCAGTGAAGAGGAATGAGGCAACGCCGCTACTTTCCAGCGCCCCGCGCTCCCTGCTCCAGTGCCGCCAGCGCCTTGTCCACGCCAAAGTTCGAGGGAGGCGCGCTCGGCGGGTACTCCTTGAACGACTCCAGGAATTGGCCGACGATCGTAGTCGCGGGGAGGAACGTCCACATCTTCTGCCCCCACCACTTGCCGTACAGCATCGATTGCGACTGGTAGCGCTCCCACGGATCCTGTCGCAGATTGGTGACAAGCGGCGCGTTCGTGCTTGCCTCATGGCCGTTGAAGAGATTGCCTTCGACCGTCTTGAAGCTGACTTTCCAGTCGTTATAGCGCAGGGCGTTGAGTTCGCCGCTGTCGGTGAAATAGAAGACCTCGCGGCGGGGCGACGTGGCGACCTCAC
This sequence comes from Bradyrhizobium algeriense, assembly GCF_003062295.1. GTDB lineage: Bacteria > Pseudomonadota > Alphaproteobacteria > Rhizobiales > Xanthobacteraceae > Bradyrhizobium > Bradyrhizobium algeriense. Next base: position 1,718 of record NZ_PYCN01000029.1, read on the forward strand.
CCTTGAGATAAGGCACGAAGTTGTACCCATCGAGGTGATTCTTGAAGGTCTTATCGCCGACCTTCATGCCCTTCAGCAGCGTCTCCTTTACGTCCGGCGCACCGGCAGCAGCGAGAAGGGTCGGCATCCAATCCTCGTGCGCCATAATCTCGTTGACTACGGTGTCCGGCTTGATGACGCCGGGCCAGCGCACAAGGAGCGGCACGCGGAATCCGCCCTCGAAGGTCGTGCCTTTCTCACCTCTGAACGGATGGTTGCCACCGTCGGGCCAGGTGAATATCTCTGCCCCATTGTCGCTGGTAAAGACTACGATGGTGTTGTTGGCGATGTTCAGCTCGTCGAGCTTCTTGAGCAGTTCGCCGACCTCCCAGTCGAGCTCCATCATGCCGTCGGCGAAAAGGCCATAACCGCTCTTTCCGTTCCATTTGTCCGAAAGATGCGTCCACACGTGCATGCGTGTGCTGTTGTGCCAGAGGAAGAATGGCTTGCCGCTTTTCACCGAGCGATCCATGAAGTCGAGCGAGCGGCGCACCAACTCGGGTTCGATGTTTTCCATGCTGACCTTGGCTGCGGGGTCCATCCCGGGATGCGGCGGCAGCGGACCACCGTCCGCGATCGTCTGCTTGCCGACCTGGCCCCAGCGCGGATCAGTGGTGGGATCGTCCTTGTCCGTCGCCTTGCTCTCAACGATGTTGCGCGGCCCGAATTTCGCTCGGAATGCCGGGTCCTTCGGGTAGTCGTTCTCGTATGGCTCCTCCATGGCGTTAAGGTGGTAAAGGATCCCGTAGAACTCGTCGAAGCCGTGCACCGTCGGCAGGAATTCGTTGCGATCGCCGAGATGATTCTTCCCGATTTGCCCTGTCGCATAGCCCAAGGGTTTCAGTAGCTCAGCGATCGTCGGATCCTTGTCCTGGAGGCCCTGCTTGGAGGCCGGCAGGCCGACCTTCAGCAGTCCCGTGCGGAACGGCGTCTGGCCAGTGATGAAAGCGGCGCGGCCTGCCGTGCACGATTGTTGCGCGTAGTAGTCGGTGAAGAGCGCACCTTGTTTGGCGATGCGATCGATGTTGGGTGTCCTGCCGCCCATCATTCCGCGGTGGTAGGCGCTCACGTTCCAGGTGCCCAGATCATCCGTCATGATGACGAGAATATTTGGCTTCTCGGACTGTGCATGGGCGGCGCCTGCCGATACCGCCAAGGCGGCGCCAGCAAGCAGTGATGAGACGTATCGTTTCATGATGCCCTCCTAAAATCGTTGCAAAAATCGTTACCGAATCCAGAAATCGTCTGTTGGCGCTAGATTCATGAGCAGAATGCGTGATGCAACTCGTCGATGCGGGTTTGAGACGCTCATCATTGGCTACCCCCCGAAAACCGAATTGATCTGAATTGGCTGAAAACCGAATCCTTCTCTCCTAGTCGGCGTACGTTGCCCACATCTGCAATTCTGGGGCAGTTTCCGTCTTGGTCTGCCTCAAGACCGTTCGCGGACGAGCGGCGCTTTGACCAGTTCGTGTTCGTCGTTATGTTTGCTGTGCAAATGCCGGAGCTGTGACGATGAAGGCAGGGAGATCAGTAATCTTGCGAATATCCATTGCAATATACTCCCAACACGCACGAGCACTCTACTTCAGATCGCATCCCGGTGTCGAGTGTAGATCCAAATCAATGAGACCAAATGACGTTGGAGCGGCGCAAACGGGGTAGCTTCAATATTCTTTCATTGCGGCGCAAGCAAGCTAACGACTGAATCGCGTTGCAGATCCGAGGGCGTTGAGCCTCGCAAATCCGCCGCTTCTAGGGGACCGTCCCGCTCTTTTTACACGCGGCTGCTAATTTGTTACCGCTCTCACAGCAACGGACCTGCTAGGTTGCTGCAGACATACCCCGTTCTTCTCTGAACACGGCTCGTGGTTTCAGCCGACGGCGTCATCATGAGAACGAGAAGGTACCAGAGATTGCAGAGCATCGTTTGAGCAGCATCTGCCGAACATTAGGACTTCGTCTGGTCAACGGTGCTGTCATATTTCTACGCGGTCGAATTAGCAGCGAGCCCACGTGACTTCGATGCGCTAAAATCAACTAGCACGCCGGGACATGATGCATGGCGGAGAGAGACAGCGCCGGCTTCAACGTCCGGGTTGGGTCAATCGCGTCACTTTGGCCATCGGGCGACTTCTTCCGGTCCTCCCCTGAAAACGGACATCGTCAGGGCCGGTCGCGATGTCTCAAAAGTGCCACAAGCGGCAGTCGTCCAGTCGGAAATGGAGAAGACCAATCGTACCAAATGAGCCGTGGCTGCCGCACGCTCGCCACTGAACAAACTCATCGCCACCGGTTCACGATCCATAACGCGCCCCACGATCCCAGCAGCGTGACGACCATCATGCCGGCGAGCGCGACAGACGCCACGGGACCTCCCGTGGCCGCCAGCGACCCAGATACATCCATAAACAGGCTGAGTATCATTACCACAACCATGCCGCCGGGCCGTCACGGCGGTACGTCAAGAGCGGCTTGCCGCTCGTATCACCTTTGATGTGGCGACGGGACGGAGCTGCCCCGCAAGGATCACTCGGCCGAGTTCACGCGGATTTCGGATTGGACGAGCCTGCATCCCTTAGCTTCGGCGCAGCGGTCCATCGGAACAACAAGCATCTCCCTCAACCTGCGTTGCTTCTCTCCTTGGGAAAAAGGGGGCGCTAACTGGTCGGCTCTTCTCCGAATCTCACTTTCCAAAGCGGCTCGCTGGTCAGGAGTAAGAGCCTTCCCAGCCGTCATTAAAAGGAAGCCAACAAGGTCATGCCGCCGTAAGTCCAAATCCAGAATGATGAGCCCGAAAGGACCATCGGGGATGCTCACCCGCTTGAAAATGCAATCATAGCTGTTCTGGCAAAGCGAATATTGCTTCAAGTTCACATACCGCATGCTGCATTCCGGAGGCGTTTCCAAACGAACGACGCAGACCGCCAGATCCGGCGGAGCATTTTTGTTGGGGATGGGAATGGCCGTCTGACCGCGCCCCCCGCCAAGGCCTGGAATGCCGTCCCAGGGTTCTCCGTTGGCCTTCGTGTGGTCGGCCGCCACGGTGATGCTGATGGGTTTCCCTTCACCGGCTAGGCAGTAGGCGGGAAACACCAAAATAAACAAAATGGCCCACAAGGACCGTCGGCTTATGCGCGAATGCCAACTAGCGACTCGGTAAGAGCGCCTGAACAAGCACAACTGGTGTATTTGCATATTGCGCATCCAACAGATTTTTCCTGACGCGGGCTCCCGGTTCATTGATGATCCCTTTGCGAGATCAACATATTCTCGCGTACGGATGCGTCAACGCCCAAGCGACAAGCTCTATGGCAGAGCGCCTAAGAGAGGTACTTGTGAATTAAGCGGATTTTGATTCCGCCATTCGGACGTGCGATCGGTGCTGCCCCAGCCAGGGCTGAAATCGTTGAGTTCGCTATGTAAACCGCTTTGTTTAGGCCCCAATTTGGTGGGCGTTTTGGAAGCGTTGCAACGAGGACGTAATTGTGACGTTGTTTGGGTCAGCAATTGACTTGGACGTCGATAGCCAACCCATCGTTTCCAGGTCCTGCGGTTCACGAATAGAGGATGCGATGAAACTCGCCGACCGTTACCAAGCGCTGGGCGTGCCACATCCGAGCGCTGACACGATGTGCCAAGACCAACGTGAGGGACCGGCTGGCTTCCAATTTCCAAAGACAACATGGAAGAGCCTTGGAGGTCTCTTTGGCTGGAAGCTGAGGCAAAGGAAAAATCCGACAGGTGGCACTTCGTGAAATGCCCTACATGCCACGGCACAGCCGAGTCCAAGCGGGACTGGGACGAATACGAAGTGATCGGAACGATCCCCGGAGAAGTGGCATATCGCCCGCTTTCCGAGAGTGAGTGTCCGCAAGCGCTGAGTTCGCGATAAGGCTTGGCTCAGGCTCGTGTGGCCCGAGCGAACTGCAGCGGGGTGAGCCCGTAACTTCGCTTGAAGTGATGCGTCAGCGAGCTCTGATCGTAGAACCCCGCGGCGACCGCGGCATCGCCAATCGGCGATCCCGTCGCGAGATAGCGCCGGGCGGCGTCGAGCCGCAGTTGCAGGACATAGGCATGCGGTGTCATGCCGATCGTGCGCTTGAACAGCCTGATGACCTGAAATTGCGTGAGATCGAGCGTGTCGCTCAGGTCCGCCAGGGAAATCGGCATCGCCAATCGCGCTCGGATGTACTCGATCGCCCTTTCGACGCGCACGCGGTCGCGCGGCACGGGCTCGACGCGCAGCCCGCCGCTGCCGTGACGCCTGAACAGTGCTCCGAAGCTCGTGACCATCAATTCGCGCTGCAGCAGCGGATCATGTTCGCCGTCGAGCGCGCGATGCAGCGCATGCAGATTGCTGGCCAGTTCGGGATCGGCAATCCAATTGCGGGTGAAGTAGGGAATACGATCGGTGCCGAGTGCGTGCGAGAGATCGTCGAGCGCGCTCTGTTCGAGGTAAAGCGACCGGTAGCGCCAGTGGCAGCTTGCGCCCATCCATCCCGCATGAGGTTCGGACGGGTTGAAGACCAGCAGTGCCGATGTATCGGCATTGTCGACGACGCCGCGGCTCTGGATCACGGAGCCGCCGATCTCGGTGATCGCGATCACTAGCTCTTCGTGGCGGTGGGGCGCGAATTGCTGTGTCTGGAAATCGGCGTGCATCAAGCTCAGACCCGGCGAATCTCGGCCACTCCAGAAGCGGGTCAGGTTCTTCAAATCGCGACGTGCCATCCCGGTCCTCGTGAGTTTCGCATCTCCCGTTGCTCGTTTTGCTGCCAGCGCGCGCTGATCATTCTTCGCGGACGCCGCTTGCGCTAGCGACTCTTCCTTCGCACCCCCAGCGTCGGCCTGCGTGCGAGCCCCTGCAACACCGCATCGATCAGCTGCTCTTTGAACTTGCGGTCGAACCGCCGCTTTCCCAGCAAGAGGCGGAACCAGACCGCGCCGGAAATCAGATCGCTGGCGAAATCGGGTTCCTCCAGGATTGCGATTTCGTTTCGTGCCGCTGCGCGCGCGAAGATCGAGCCGATGATTGCACGCCGCGGCACCACGTAGGTTTCCCGCAGCTGATCGGCCAATTCGGTCACAGTCTGCGCTTCCGCAATCAGGCCAGAGAGGATGTTGCCGGTCGGCGTATCGCAATAGAGCCGCGACAGTCGCGTCAAAAGCACTTCGAGATCGCCACCAAGGCTCCCGGTATCATCGGTGACGAGATCGGCCGGCACCAGTTCGCGATAGACCTCGATGAACAATACAGCCTTGTTGGGCCACCAGCGGTAGATGGTCTGCTTTCCGACTTTGGCTTCCTGGGCGATCTGTTCGATCGATGCATTGGCATAACCGACCCGTCCGGCCAGATCGGCGGCCGCTCGCAAGATCGAAGCGTGCGAATGAGCCGATCGGCGCGGATTGTCACCCGGAACGCGGCAGAGCTGGAACATGGCCTCAGTCTAGACGAGACGAACCGTCTCGTCTAGAGCGCTGTGCGACGCCGCGGCAGCCGCTCCCGCTACACGGTGAACGGACACAGTCCGCCGTCTACGAGCAAGTTTTGGCCGGTAATGTAGGACGCGCGCGTGCTGCACAGGAACGCGCATGCGGCGCCGAATTCTTCCGGAAGTCCGCCCCGACCGGCAGGCACCATGGCGATGAGCCGGTTTGCAGTCTCACCAAGCTCCTTGATGCGTTCGGTCAGCACAGTTCCCGGCAATAGATTGTTGATCGTCACGTTGTGCTTTGCGGTCTGGCGAGACACGCCCGCGACGTAGCCTGTCAGCGCCAATCGCGTTGCGGTCGACAGGTCAAGGCCTTCGACAGGCATACGAACCGTCAGCGAGGTGATGTTGACGATCCGGCCGAAGCCGCGTCCGATCATGCCATCGACGCAGGACCGGATGAGTTCGACGCTTGCAAGAAAATTGGTCCGAATGGCCGAATCCCAATCCGCAGGCGATAGCTCGCGAAAGTGCTTGGCCGGAGGACCGCCGGCGTTTGTCACCAGAATGTCGGGCGTGTCGGCGTTGGCCAGGGCCATCGTCAAGCCTTCGTGCGTAGCAAGATCGCACGCGATTATGTCTGGCCGATATCCACCTTCCGTCTCGATCCGGCGCGCGGCGCTCTCCAAAGCCGCGCGCCGGCGCGACAAAAGCGTGACGCGGACGCCCTCTTGGGCGAGCGCCACGGCACACGCATAGCCGAGCCCTTGTGACGCGCCACAAACCAGCGCCGTGCGGCCGGCAATTCCCAAATCCATCAGAATCTCCTTCGCTTCACCGCGGGCAGGATCTTCAATGGGCTTGTGGGTGTATTGTCGAAACTTGCGGGGCGCGCGCAGGGTGAAAGAGTCTCGTCGCGCCGCCCGGTTTCACGATCAATCCGCAAATTTCCACAATAGCGCGCATCGCAAGTTGCGGTAAGTCTGGCCCCGCACGACGCCATAGGGCGGAACACTTCACGAGGCGCAGAATGGTTTTCTCCTGTGATGCCTTCGACTCCCATGAGGAAGTCGTTTTCGTTTCTGACCCAGCCTGCGGATTGCGCGCGATCATAGCGGTGCATAGCACCGTCCTCGGCCCGGCGATTGGCGGCTGCCGCATACTGCCTTATGCCGACGACAGCAGCGCGCTGCGCGACGTTCTGCTGCTGTCGCGCGGAATGGCGTATAAGGCGGCCGTCGCCGATGTACCATTCGGCGGAGGCAAGGCCGTCGTAATCGCCGATCCATCCACGCAGAAATCTCCGGAATTGCTGCGCGCACTGGGCCGGTTCATCGACAAGCTGGATGGCCGCTATGTTACCGGTGAGGATGTCGGCACCACCACGGCGGACATGTTGGAGATCAGACGATCAACTCCCCACGTCATGGGACTGCCGGAGGAAAAGGGGGGCAGCGGGGATCCGTCACCGCGTACGGCGCTCGGCTGCCTTGTCGGGATCGAGGCGAGCGCCAATCATGTGTGGGGAAGCCGGGATCTGCGAGGCCGGCGTGTGCTGGTGCAGGGGCTCGGCAATGTCGGCTTCAACCTGTGCCGGCTGCTCTCGGAGGCCGGCGCGGGTCTGCTTGTGTCGGATGTCAAGCGCGATGTCGTCGAAAAATGTGTGACGATGTTCGCGGCGATGCCCGTTGACCCCGAAGCGATCATTGACGCAGCTGCCGATATCTATGCGCCGTGCGCGCTCGGCGGGGTGATCAACGATCGGACCATCGAACGATTGCAGGTGAAGATCGTCGCTGGAGGCGCGAACAATCAACTGGAGAGCCCGCATCACGGCGACATGCTGCGCGCCCGCGGAATTCTCTACGCGCCGGACTACGTCATCAATGGTGGCGGCATGATTCAGCTCGCGATGGAACGCTTGCGGCGCGAAAGCGAAGAAACCGAACAGCGCGTCCGCAACATCGGCGACGCGTTATCGGCGATTTATCGAACGGCGGACATGGAGAATGTCGCGACAAACGTCGCTGCTGACCGGCTGGCGGAAAGCAGATTGAAGTCGCCCACCGTGTCGTCTCGTCGACTTGAGCAAGCCAAAGCATGAACGCACGGTCAATTCTCAGAGAGTTGGTGGCGTTCGACACTTCGACGAAAAACTCGAACCTGCCGCTTGTCCACTTCGTTGCGAATATGCTGGACCGGCCCGGCTGCAACATCCGCCTCTCGCATGACGACAGCGGGACCAAGGCAAACCTGATTTGTGCGATGGGGCCTGTGGCCGAGGGAGGGATTCTACTTTCGGGTCATTCCGACGTTGTCGGCGTTGATGGGCAGTGCTGGAGCAGTGATCCGTTCGTCCTGCGCGAGACGGACGGCCGGCTCTACGGCCGCGGCTCGTCTGACATGAAAGGCTTTATTGCGTGCTGTCTGGCCCAGATGGTCGCGCTCTCGCCGGACCGTTTGCGACGGCCGCTCTATCTGGCGCTGTCGTACGACGAAGAGCTTGGCTGCGTCGGCGTTCCGCGCCTGATCGACGATCTTCGGCAACATTTCCCGCGACCGTCCGCGGCAATCGTGGGAGAGCCGACGCAGATGAAAGTCGTCAGCGTCCACAAAGGGGCGTTCGTGATGCGTACCTCCTTCCGCGGTCGTGCTGCCCATTCGAGCAACCCAGCGGCCGGACTTAGCGCCATCGACTATGCGCATTGCTTCCTATCATTTCTCTTCGACATGGCCGCAGAACTCAAGGAAGTTCGCAGCAGTTCCGGAGTCGAACCGCCTTACACCACGCTGAATGTCGGGACGATCCAGGGCGGCACATCGCTCAACACGGTCGCGCCTAGCTGCACGCTGGCGTGGGAGTTCCGGCCGATTCCCGAGGCCGATGGTCAGGCGATCTGCTGCAGGGTGGAGCGATTTGTCGATAGTCTTCGACGGGAAATGAAAGCTGCTGAACCTGACGCGGATGCGACCGCCGAGCGGCTTGGAACGGTTTTTCCGCTCCGCTGGCAGCCGGACAACGCCGCGAAAGCTTTCATCGAACAGTTGACGGGCTCGACTGTGATCCCGGTTTCCGTTCCCTTCGGAACGGATGCCGGGCACTTTCAGGCTGCCGCTATCCCGACGGTGATCATGGGCCCGGGCTCGATCGAGCAGGCACATCAGCCGGACGAATGGATCGCCACGAGCGAGCTGCATGCAGCCAGCGACTTTCTTTCGCGCGTTGCTGCGAGTGCCGTGGCGTCAAAATAGGAATTGACAACCTATCAAGAAGGATGCCCGACCACGTCGGTAGACTTACGTTCCCGTCGCGAGACCGACGAGACCGATCTTCACGCGACGGTTATGACGGCCCTTATTGTCGATCTTGAGCACCCTCACCAGGCGCGAACGCCCGGTGGAAGCAAGGTGAGTCCCGCCGCAGGCCTGCCGGTCAAGTCCCGCGATCTCGACAATGCGGACTTTGCCGTCCGGTGTCGGCGGCGGCGCAACGCTCCGGGTCCTGATCAGGCCCGGCCCATCGATCGCATCATCGATCGGAACGTAACTGTCGCCCACCGTCAGGTCCTGCTTGATCGCGTCATTGATCGGTCCGTCGAGCGCACGAAGCCGGTCGTTATCGGCATCGGGCAAATCGAAGTCCATCCGTGCGCTGCCGTCCGGGTTGATCTGGACTCCCGTTACCAGCGCGCCATTGAACTGTTGGTACACAAATGCGTTCAGGAGATGGGTGTCGGTGTGAAGCTCACGCATCATCTGGCGAAAGTCAGGATCGACCGCCGCCTCGACCGTACCCGATAGCTCGACCTTGTCGGCAAGGAGCACCCAGATCCCGCCCCCATAGGGCTCGAAACCGGTGACGGTTACTTCGCCGCCGTTCCAGCGAATGACGCCCTTGTCCGGCAGTTGCCCGCCGCCGCCTGGAAAGAACGGCGATTCGGCCAGCATCACGCGGCCCGAATTGGCGTTAACGACCTTTGTTTCGAGCGTCAGCCTCTCCGGGTGTACGTGGTAGAAGAGCCGCGACATGCTATCCACACCTTGAGCCTGTTCCTTTTCCGCCTATCTCGGTCGGAATCTATCCGCGGTATTGGGGAAAATTGCGGGCCGCTGGCTAAATTCAACTTTTCCCGATCGCCGGGCTCGCAATTTTCGCCAATACGCGCGCCGGGCCGATCCTCTAGTTCCGAACGAAATGGAGCCGGAGGTCTCGATGCTCACGGAAGGACAACGCCAGGTTCGTCAGATGGCGCGCCAGTTTGCGCAAAGAGAGCTCGCCCCGGGTGCGGCCGAGCGCGACCGAGGACAACGGTTTCCGCGCGAGGCGTTCGCCAAGATGGCCAAGCTCGGCATGATGGGCATGGTCGTGCCTGAACAGTGTGGTGGCGCGGGGTTCGACTACGTTTCCTACGCGCTGGCGGTGATGGAAATTGCCGCCGCCGATGGTGCGGTTTCGACGGCATTCCAGGTGCATAACTCGCTGGTTTGTCTTGCCCTGGTCAATTACGGCAACGAGGAGCTGAAGAACCGCTATCTGCGCCCGTTGGCGGCTGGCGAGATGCTGGGGGCGTTCTGCCTGACCGAGCCGGACGCGGGTTCCGACGCCGCCGCCATCAAGACGCGTGCGCGCCGTCGTGGCAATGCGTTCGTTCTCAACGGATCCAAGCAATTCATCACATCGGGAAAGAGTGCCGACCTAGCGGTCGTATTCGCGGTGACCGATCCGGCCGCGGGGCCAAAGGGCATCTCCGCCTTTGCGGTTCCGACCCGTTCCCCGGGCTACAAGGTTACGCGCGTCGAACACACCATGGGCCAGCGCGGCTCCGACCATTGCCACATCGTCTTCGAGGACTGCGAGGTGTTGCCCGATCAGATGCTTGGCGAGGAAGGGCAAGGACTCAAGATTGCGCTTGCGAATCTGGAAGGCGGGCGGATCGGTGTTGCCGCGCAATCCGTCGGCATGGCGCGCGCAGCCTACGACTGTGCTCTGGCTTACGCGAAACAGCGCAAGACGTTCGGCAAGCCGATCATCGAGCATCAGGCGATCGCTTTCCAGCTCGCCGACATGGCCACCTCTCTGCAGGCGGCCGAGCTGATGGTACTGCGGGCGGCTTCCTTGCGCGATGCCGGCGAGCCGTGCCTGAAGGCGGCCTCGATGGCGAAGCTTTTCGCTTCCGAAGCCGCGGAAAGAATCTGTTCCGCCGCGATCCAGATTCATGGGGGCTACGGCTATCTCAACGATTTCTCGGTTGAGCGCATCTATCGCGATGTCCGGGTTTGCTCGATCTACGAAGGATCTTCCGAGATCCAGCGGCTGGTGATTTCGCGCAAGCTCGCGGGCGAAGCGCAGTTCGAAGGAGTACAATAGCATGATCGCGCGACTGTGGCGCGGCCGCGCTGACGCGAAAAACGCCCCATACTATGTCAGGCATATCTCCGAGACGGTGTTCCCATCGCTGCGGGACATGTCGGGTTATCGGGGTGCGCAACTGCTCCGCCGCACGGTTGACGCTCAGGTCGAATTTCTCGCCATTACTCACTGGGACACGCTTGACGATATCAGGCAATTCGCCGGCGCGGATATAGAGGTTGCCAAGGTCGAGCCTCGCGCCGAAGAACTCCTCTCGGACTACGAGCGCGTCGCCCAGCATTTTGAGCTCGCCCACGTCGCGGACGATCCCAGCCGCTAACCGAGGGATCCGTTTCAGAGGCGCGCGTTTGACGAGGCAGGACAGATAAGGAACCAAACCATGCAATTTCTGCTGCTGGCCTATGATGGCACGGACAAGGAAGCCAAAGCGCGTCGCGCGGCGGTGCGGCCGGCTCACTTCGCAAGCATCAAGCCGATGGTCGAACGTGGCGAATTGCGCGCGGCCGGCGCGATGCTCGATGATGCTGGCGACATGATCGGGTCGGTGGTGTTTGCGGAATTTCCAAACCGCGCCGATCTCGATGCCTGGCTTGCGCGGGAGCCGTACGTCAAAGAAGGGGTCTGGCAACAGATCGAGATCAAGCCGTTCCGTTTAGCAGTTCTCGGCGGCAAAGTTATGCCGTGAGTACGCGCCTTTCGTCTTGAACGCACCTACGAGGGAACGCGCTTGCTAAGCGACTCACCGAAGCGAGAATACTGCTTGCCGATCGCGGGCATCGCTGTGTAGCGCCTGACTAAAAGCCCCGATCGCCTAATGCGACCTCTAAGCACATTATCGCCAAAGATACGCTTTCTGAAGCAAACGGTGGCTCCAGCGAGCGCCGTTTTGGTTGAGAGCGCCGCAACGAAATCGTAACGAATTGGGTGAAACGACCGTGAACAAAACGTGCCGGAAACGTCGGTCGCAGCCAGAAAAATCAATAACTTAGAAGACGTTCGGGACGCAGGCGTCGCCCTCCGTTAGATATTTACTTGAACCGAATGTCGGTATCGGTGGTTGCGCCTCCCCGATTTGAACCTACCATTCGACAAGTCACTGAATTTAGGCGGACGATCGAAGAAAATATCGCAGATTTGCGTCGTGTGGGGAAAGGCGGTAGCGGTCTCTCGCTACCAAGATTTCCTCGCAGGCCATACGCTTAGAAGGCTCGCGCTTAGAAGGCTCGCGCTTAGAAGGCTCGCTCGATCGGCGGGCCTTTCTGATTCCGGCGCGCTGTACCAAACTTTACTGGCCACCAAGCTTAAATGCTCGGTGCTCGGCTTCATGTTGCCGACCGCGCAGAAGGGTTTTTCGAGGCCTTCGCGCAGACGTCAGCAGCGACCCGAAGATCAGGATCATGGCAAGCCGCTCCCGGAACTCCTCGTCCATCGCGCGAAGCTTTTCGACCCGACGGCGAACATCCTCGTGGGTTGAGAACTCGGCGGAGAGGCAGGATGAGATCAGGTCCTTGGCGAGCCATGGGCCGACGATCTGGGCGCCGATACACCATCCGTTTAAGCGACGGGCAGTTCGCTTAACTTGCTGAGCGCCTGACGCATGACCTCCACCAAATCCAGGGCCACCGGTGAGGGACTGCGCTGCGGCGGAAACACCGCGGCGAATTCGAAATCGATCCGCGGCAGGAAATGGCGCGCGACGACGCCTCGGTTCGCGAACTCCTGCGCCGTGAAGGGATCGCAGATCGCAACCCCAAGGCCGGACGAAACCAGCCCGCACATGATCTCCGACAGGCTGGTCTCGACCCGCAGGACGCGGCGAACATCATCGCGGTTGAAGGCTTGATCGATCAGATGGCGACCGGTCGATCCGGCGGTCAGCGACACAAAGGTCTCGCCCTCGAAATCGCGCGGCTCGAGCACAGCCTTGGCCGCCAGCCGATGGCCGGCCGGCAAGATCGCAACGCGCGCGGGCGCCGGCAGCCGTACACACGGCAGGCCCAAATGGGCGATCGGTACCTCGGCAAAACCGATGTCGCACTGGTGATTCAGAACCCAGTCGACCACGATCGGCGAGATGACCCCGAAAAACGACAGGTTGAGGTTTGGCCGGTCCTTCAGGAATCCACCAGCCAGCCGCGGCAGGTAGCCGTTGGACAGCGCCGGCAGCGCCGCGATCCGCAGCGTACCGGTCCGGCGGCCGCGAATCTCCTCGGCGGCCGCGGTGATGCGTTCGAGTCCGACGAAGGACCGCTCGACTTCCATGTAGAGTGCTGTTGCGGATGCCGTCGGTACAAGGCCGCTGCCGCGTCTCTCGAACAGCTCCATTTTGAGCAGCGCCTGAAAGTCGCGCAACAGCCGGCTTACGGCCGGCTGTGTTACAGCCATCAGCTTTGCCGCCTCCGTCACGCTGCCTGTCAGCATCATCGCGCGAAAGGCTTCGACCTGCCGCGAATTGATCCGAGCCATGCCTGCTCCCGTCCATAACATTTCGGCATGTAATGGGTGCCATTATTCATTGGACGGCGAAAGCGTGGATTGCGATCTTTTTCATCAAGACTGGAAACAGCTAGTTTTTTAGGCGACGCCGGTCGAAGCGAGCTGGTGAAGCCCGAAAACCCCTGCGTGCGGATACCGATGAACTTGGCGCAAGCGCCTCGTTCGGCGGGGGCTCGAGCCGGTCAAAATGAGGGTGCGCTCCGGGTGCCACCTCGCAAACGGTATTGGAGATCGATCGATATGAAGCATCTCTCCCTTGTGACCGCGGTCAGCATCGCGACGCTCGCCTTCGCCCCGTCGGCGGTTTTGGCGCAGCAGAAGACGCTCTATGTCGCGGGTTACGGCGGCTCCTTTGAGAAGACGATCCGCGACGAAGTGATCCCGGCCTTTGAGCAGGCCAACGGTGTCAAGGTCGAATACGTCGCCGGCAATTCGACAGACACGCTTGCCAAGCTGCAGGCGCAGAAGGGAAACCAGCAGATCGACGTGGCCATCGTCGACGATGGTCCGATGTACCAGGCGATCCAATTGGGCTTCTGCGGCAAGATCGAAGGCCTGCCTGCCGATCTCTACGAGGCCGCACGCTTCAAGGATGATCGCGCGGTCGGCATCGGTCTGGTCGCCACTGGTTTGATGTACAACACCAAAGTCTTCGCGGAGAAAGGCTGGACGCCGCCGACCTCCTGGAACGATCTCAAGGATCCGAAATACCAGAAGCAACTGGTCATTCCGCCGATCAACAACACCTACGGCCTGCACGCGTTGCTGATGCTTGCCAGGATGAACGGTGGCAGTGAAGCCAACGTCGATGCCGGCTTCAAGATCTTCAAGAGTGATGTCAATCCCAACGTGCTGGCCTATGAGCCTTCGCCGGGCAAGATGACCGAGCTGTTCCAGTCCGGGCAGGCCGTGCTGGCGGTGTGGGGTACGGGCCGCGTCCAGAGCTTCGCCAACACCGGCTTCCCCGTCGACTTCGTCTATCCAAAGGAAGGCGCGGCCACGCTCGTGACGACCGCCTGTCCGATCACCAAGCCCAACGCGTCGCCACTCGCCTCGGCATTCGTCAAGACACTGCTCGAGCCGAAAACGCAGCTCGTGATGCTGAAGGATTACGGCTACGGCCCGGTCTTGAAGTCGCTCGTGGTTCCGCCGGAACTCGGCAAGATGGCTCCGATCGGCGAGCGCGCGGCGAAGCTCTACACGCCCGATTGGGCTGTTATCAACGACAAGCGCGAGGAGTGGACCAAGCGGTGGAATCGGGAGGTCGAGCGCTGAGCTTAAGGCTCAGTGCGGGCGAGCGGGATTTCGGCGATGCTCCGCGCGGGCGCCGCAAGCCTCGATCGACCATTGCCACAGCACCATCCGGAAGCACGTCCATGTCCATTCTCGAACTCGACCGTGTCGGCAAACAGTTCGGCACGCAGACAGTCGTCGATGACCTCAGTCTCGCGGTCGGCAAGGGGGAGTTCATCTCCTTCCTCGGTCCCTCGGGCTGCGGAAAGACCACGACGCTGCAGATGATTGCGGGTTTCCTCGATCCCTCGCGCGGCGCGATCCGGCTCGAGGGACGAGACCTGACCGCCGTGCAGCCGGCGAAGCGCGGGCTCGGTATCGTATTCCAGAGCTATGCCCTGTTTCCTCATATGACGGCGGCTGAGAACGTCTCCTTTGGCCTTGAGATGCGACGCGTACCACGGGCTGAGCGCGCAGAGCGTGTCCGCGCCACGCTGGCGATGGTCGGGCTCGCCAGCTATGAAGATCGTTACCCGCGGCGCATGTCGGGCGGCCAGCAGCAGCGCGTGGCGCTTGCCCGCGCGCTGGTGATCCGGCCGAGCGTGCTGCTACTCGACGAGCCGCTGTCGAACCTCGATGCCAAGCTGCGCGAGGAGATGCAAATCGAGTTGCGCCAGATCCAGCGTAATCTCGGCACCACCACGATCCTCGTCACGCATGACCAGATCGAGGCGATGTCACTGTCCGACCGGATCGTGGTCATGAGCCAGGGGCGGATCGAACAGATCGGCACGCCGCAGGAGACCTATGAGCGACCGGCCTCGGCCTTCGTCTCCCAATTTCTTGGCAAGACCAACGATTTCGCCGCGACCGTCGACCGGACCGTCGCCCCGGCGCGGCTGGTCGCCGGCTCCTGGAGCGCGTCCGCGCCTATAGGTGTCGTCGGTCCGGTGACGGTGAGCGTGCGCCCCGAGCGGATCGGTTTCGGTGACACGGGGCTCTCTGCGAAGATCGTCACCCGGATATTCCAGGGCAATCACTGGCTATTCCAGTGCGAGACCGAATGTGGCCCCGCGACTGTGATCCGTCAGAACGATGGCAAGCCGCAGCCCGTCGAAGGCGAGGCTGTTCGACTCGCCTGGCGGCCGGAAGACATTAGCCTGCGGGGCGCTGGAGTTGCCGCATGAGTGCCGCCATCGACACCGCTGCGGCAAACACTGTGGCGACGGCGGACACGCGCGATGTGCGCGCGGCATGGGCGCTGACCGCGCCTGCGCTGATGCTGTTCATCGGTGTGCTGGTGATCCCGCTCGCCATGACGGTGATGCTCTCGTTCCATGACTGGGGCCAGTACAAGGGCATCGAGCCGGTCTTCATCCTGAAGAACTGGCACGAGGTCGCGACCGATCCTTATTTTGCCGAGATGTTCTGGCGGACCTTCCGCATCGCGTTGTTGACCACGCTGATCACCGCCGTGCTCGGTGCGCCGGAGGCCTACATCCTCAACCGCATGAGCGGACGCTGGAAGAGCTTCTTCCTGCTCGTGATCCTTGGCCCATTGCTGATCTCCGTGGTGGCGCGCACGCTCGGCTGGGCGCTCTTGTTCGGCGGCAACAATGGCCTCGTCAACAAGCTCCTGATGTCGCTAGGGCTGATCGGCAGGCCGCTGCCCTTCATGTTCACCGAAACCGGCATGGTCGTAGCACTCGCACATGTGATGATGCCGTTCATGGTGCTGTCGGTCTGGGCGGCGCTGCAGCGCGTCGACCCGCAGATCGAGAACGCCGCCTTGTCGCTCGGCGCCAGTCCGCTCACGATCATCCGCCGCATCGTCCTGCCGCAGATCATGCCGGGCGTGTTGTCGGGCGCGATCATCGTGTTCTCGCTGTCCGCCAGCGCCTTTGCGACGCCAGCCATCATCGGCGGCCGACGGCTCAAGGTCGCGGCGACGCTCGCCTATGACGAGTTTCTCAATACGCTGAACTGGCCGCTCGGCGCAGCCGTTGCGGTCCTGCTTCTGGTAGCCCTCGTGATGATCGTCGTCGGCAGCAATGCACTGATCGAGCGACGCTATGCCGAGGTGTTCCGATGAGGACCAATGGCCCGCTGGCGCTCATCTTCCATACGATCTTCGTCGTCGTCATGCTGGCGCCGATTGTGGTGGTCTGCCTCGTCGCGTTCACGCCCGAGGGCTACCTGTCGCTGCCGGCCACCAGTTTCTCGCTGCGCTGGTTCAGGACGATCGCGAACTATCCCGAGTTCGTCCATGCCTTCTGGGTGAGCCTCGGGCTAGGCGCGCTGTCCTCGCTGGTGGCGCTGCTGTTCGCGGTGCCGGCGGCGCTTGCCATCGCCCGTTATCAGTTTCGGGGCCGCGACGTTCTCGCAGCACTGTTCCTCTCGCCGTTGATGATCCCGCATGTCGTGCTGGGGATCGCCTTCCTGCGCTTCTTCACGTCGATCGGCATCGGCGGCAGTTTCGCGGGGCTGCTGGTCGCTCATGTGGTAGTCGTGTTCCCGTTCGCACTCCGGCTGACGTTGGCCGCGGCGACCGGCATGGATCGCTCGGTCGAGATGGCCGCGGTCTCGCTCGGCGCCGGCGGTTGGACGTTGTTCCGCCGCGTGACCTTGCCTCTGATCCTGCCGGGCGTGATCAGCGGTTGGGCGCTTGCCTTCATTCAGTCCTTTGACGATCTGACCATGACCGTCTTCCTGGCCGCGCCCGGCACCGAGACGCTGCCCGTTCGCATGTTTCTTTATATCCAGGACAACATCGATCCGCTGGTGACCTCCGTCTCGGCCAGCGTGATCGCGATCACCATGACCGCCCTGATCCTGCTCGACCGCTTCTACGGGCTCGACCGCGTGCTCGCCGGCAAGAGCGATCCAGGGCGCTAGGAGAACCCAAGGAAAACCTATGTCAAAGGAATATGACGTCGCTGTCGTGGGCGGCGGCCTGCTCGGCTCCGCTATCGCCTGGGGGCTTGGCCGGCTCGGCAAGAAGGTCGTCGTGCTCGACGAGGGCGACATCGCCAAGCGCGCTTCGCGGGCAAACTTCGCGCTGGTCTGGGTGCAGAGCAAGGGGCTCGGCATGCCGGCCTACACCGGCTGGACAATGCGGGCGTCCGAAAGCTGGGGCAGGCTAGCCGCCGAATTGAAAGATCAGACCGGGCTCGACGTCGCCCTGCAGCAGAATGGCGGCTTTCACTTGACGCTGGGCGAGGACGAGTTCGCGCAGCGCACTCAGCTTGTGACACGCATGCACAACCAGGTGGGCGCGGCTGACTACAGGATGGCGATGCTGTCGGCGTCGGAAGTCAGAAAGATGCTGCCGCTGATCGGACCCGAGGTGTCGGGCGGCAGCTTCTGTCCGCTGGACGGGCACGTGAATTCGCTGCGCACTTTTCGCGCCTTCCACACGGGACTGAAGCTGTTCGGCGTCGACTATTTTCCGGAGCGGCCGGTCTCGGCGATCGCCCGGAGCGGCGGCGAATTCCGGCTGTCGACATCGCAGGGCGAGATCCGCGCCGGCAAGGTCGTGCTCTCCGCCGGCAACGCCAACCAGACGCTCGCGCCGATGGTCGGCTTGTCGGCGCCGATGGGACCGACCCGAGGGCAGATCGTGGTGACCGAGCGCACCGTGCCGTTCCTGCCGCATCCCTTGACCACCATTCGCCAGACCGACGAGGGCACGGTGATGATTGGAGACAGCAAGGAAGATCAGCTTGACGATCGCACGCTGAACCATTCGATCAGCGCCGTGATGGCGGATCGGGCGCAGCGCATGTTCCCGCATCTGGCCCGCCTCAACGTCATCAGGACCTGGTCCGGCATCCGCGTGATGCCGCAGGATGGCTTCCCGATCTACGATCAGTCGGAGCGCGAGCCGGGCGCTTTCGTCACCTGCTGTCATTCCGGTGTAACGCTCGCGTCCAACCACGCCTTCGATATTGCCCGGATGGTCGCGGCGGGTGCGCTCGAACCGGAACTCGTCGGCGCGTTTTCGGCCCGCCGCTTCGACGCGAACCAGGCTGCGGCAGGCAGCGGCTACTACTGACATCGAGACGTCCGGGCGGGCGAGAAAACGGTGAAGAGGCATCCCATGTTCAAACGATCCGATCAGGACAGCAGAAGATCCGTGCACATCCTCGTGGACGGGGCCGCCGTCGAGGCGCGCGAGGGCGATACTGTTTCCGCTGCGCTGCTCGTCTCCGGCCGAGACGTGCGCCGCGCGACTGCGGTGAGCGGCGCGCCGCGCTTGCCCTATTGCATGATGGGTGTGTGTTTCGACTGCCTCGTCACCATCGACGGCGTCGGCAATCGCCAGGGCTGCCTGGTGCCCGTCGCCGAGGGCATGCAGATCGAAATTCAGAAGGGCAAAAGGGAAATCGGCCGATGAACAGGACTCCCAGGCGCGATAGCTATGATGTCGTGGTTATCGGGGCAGGGCCCGCTGGGCTCGCTGCCACAGCGACCGCGGCCGAGGCCGGCCTGTCGACGCTGCTGCTCGACGAGAATGCCGGCCCCGGCGGCCAGGTCTGGCGCGCCATCGCCTCGACCCCGGTGACGGAACGTGATCGCCTCGGCGCCGACTATTGGGCGGGCGCGGACCTTGTCGATGCAGTGCGATCGAGCAGTGCCGAGATCGTCCAGCGCGCGACGGTCTGGAGTCTTGACCGGAATCTCGAGGTCGGTGTGTCGGTCGGCGGCGCGTCGTTTTTCGTCAAGGCGCGGCGTGTGATTCTGGCGACGGGCGCGCTTGAGCGGCCGTTTCCAATTCCGGGCTGGACGCTTCCGGGGGTGATGACCGCAGGCGCCGCGCAGACGATGCTGAAGTCCTCAGGGCTGGTGCCGGACGGGCAGACGGTGATCGCCGGTCAGGGACCGCTGCTTTGGCTGCTCGCAGCGCAGATCCTGCGTCTTGGCGGTCGCATCGACCGCATCCTCGACACGACCGAGCGCCGGAATTATTTCGCCGCGCTGCCTCACGCCTTCGCCTTCGTAACGTCGCCCTATTTTGCAAAGGGACTCGCGATGATGAAGGAGGTGCGAGCGAAAGTGCCGGTGGTGACCGGTGTCAGCGAACTCGAGGCCGCCGGTGATGGCCAGCTCGCAACCGTGACCTATACGGCCGGCGGCCGACGCGAGACGATTGCGGCCGAGTTATTGCTGCTGCATCAGGGCGTGGTGCCCAACATCAATCTCGCAATGGCGGCGGGGATCGAGCACCGCTGGGACGACCTGCAGCTCTGCTGGTCGCCCGTGCTCGATCGCGACGGCAGTTCGTCGGTCGAGGGCATCGCTGTCGCTGGCGATGGTGCCGGGATCGGCGGCGCGGGAGCCGCAATTGTCCGCGGCCGTATCGCCGCGAGATCTGCGGTCGAGGCCCTGGCGCCTGCGGCTGCTGCGAAGCTTGCACCCATGTCGACGTTCAGGACATCGTTGGCCCAGGCCGAGCGCGGCCGTGCCTTCCTCGACACGCTGTTCCGTCCCGCCCGGCAGTTTCGCATCCCCTCAGGCGCCACCATCGTCTGCCGCTGCGAGGAGGTCACGGCCAAGGACATTCTCGACGCCGTCGCGATCGGTGCGACCGGCCCCAACCAGCTCAAGGCCTATCGTCGCACCGGCATGGGTCCCTGCCAGGGCCGGCTCTGCGGTCTGACCGTCACTGAGTTGATGGCGCAGGCCCGTGGCAAGACTCCCCAGGAGATAGGCTATTACCGGCTGCGCGCACCGGTAAAGCCGATCACGCTGGCGGAGCTGGCGGCCGTGCCGAAGACAGAGGCCGACGTCCAGGCCGTGGTGCGCGGATGACGAAGCTCGCGGATGCCATCATCGTGGGTGGCGGCATCCACGGATGCTCGACCGCGCTTCACATGTGCCTTGCGGGAATGAAGCCGGTGCTGATCGAGAAGGACTATGCCGGCCGCCACGCCTCAGGGGTGAATGCCGGCGGCGTTCGTCAACTCGCGCGGCATATCCCCGAGATTCCGCTCTCGATCCGCTCGATGGGAATTTGGGAGCGGATCGCGGAGCTCCTCGACGATGATTGCAGCTTCGAGAGCCACGGCCAGGTCCTGGTCGCGGAGAATGACGCAGAACTGGAAGCATGCCGCGCACGTGTCGCGGAACTGAACGCGCTTGGCTTCACCCACGAAGAGCTGATTGACGCAGCCGAGCTGCGCCGGCTGGTGCCTGCGGTGGCTGACACTTGTCCCGGTGGAATAGTGTCACGGCGCGATGGCGCGGCCAATCCCGCGCAGACCACGACGGCGTTTCGGCGCAAAGCGGCTGCGCTTGGCGCCACGGTCTGCGAGGGCGTGGCCGCGAGCAATGTCCGGCAGCGCGACGGGCTCTGGCACGTCGACGTTGGCGTGGACAGCTATGCTGCCCCGGTGCTCGTCAACGCCGCTGGTGCGTGGGCTGGACGAATTGCCGACGCCCTCGGCGAACCGGTCCCGGTCGAGACCGTGGCGCCGATGCTGATGATCACGTCACACGTGCCGCACTTCATCGATCCAGTCGTGATCCTGCGCGGCCGCAAACTGTCCTTCAAACAATTCGCCAACGGCACCGTGCTGATCGGCGGCGGTCATCTGGCGACGCCGGATCAGGATCGCAACGAGACCGTGCTGGATTGGCGGAGCCTCGCCGTGAGCGCGCGCACCGTGTTCGAACTGTTTCCGGTCATGCGCGGTGCGACGATCGTCCGCGCCTGGGCCGGCATCGAGGCCAAGACAAAAGATGATCTGCCCGTCTTTGGGCCGAGTGCCCGTCACAAGGGCCTTTATCACCAGTTCGGGTTTTCGCTGCATGGCTTCCAACTCGGTCCCGGCGCCGGCGCCGTAATGGCGGAGCTGATTGTCAATGGCGGCACCCAGACCCGGATCGGCGATCTGGGCATCGCCCGTTTCCACGCTTCCACACCCTAAGAAGAGGACATCATGAGCATTATCCGCAGCATCCGCACCCCGATCATGCACCGCGCCGTCGAAGCCAATGGCTTCGTCTTCGTTGGCGGCACGATCGCCGACGACACGGGTGCATCAATGGGCGAGCAGATCCGCAACATCCTCGGCAAGATCGCCGGCTATCTGAAGGAGGCGGGAACCGATACGTCCCGCGTGGTCAGCGCGTCGATCTTCGTCACGGATCTCTCCAGAAAGAAGGAAATGGACGCGGCCTGGACCGAATTTTTCGGCGAAGATTTGCCGGCACGAGCAACAGTCGGCGTGGCCGATCTCGGAGGTGGCGCCTTGATTGAAGTGGTGGTCACCGCGCTCAAGGGCTGACGCTTTTGGAAGGCGGCGACGTCGACAGATAAGCCCCCATAAACTCAGGCAAAACTTCTGGAGGCAAACTCGGCTTGCGCGCGACCTAGAGCGGGATGACTTTTCTTCGAATCGTCATCCCGCTCTATCCCTTTGATTTGAGCATGATCTCCGCGCAAACGCGTTTCCGCGTTTGTCGCGAGGGAAAACCGGTACCCACTTTTCCGGATCATGCTCTAGGTAGCGCGCGAGACAGCTCGAGCAGAGGATTCACAGAATGAGCGGTTATGGAAGGACCGCTCACGCAAGGCGGACATTCCAAGCATCGCCTGCGTCTTGTCCGGGGGCTACGAGATCGCAATGATCTCAAGCTCTTGACCGGATGTGCTGACGACATCCCCAACAGCTTTGCCTATCAGAGACCTCGCCACCGGGGACACGAAGGAAATGGAACCGGCCTTGGGGTCCGCTTCGTCCTCTCCCACGATATGATATTTCTGCACGCGCCCATCGTCGCGCCGGAAGGTCACGGTGCTGCCAAAGGCGACGGTGTCAGCTGACGTCGGATTGGTGATGACCTGAGCCGTCCGAACTCTTGCCGCAAAGTAGCGCGCATCACGCAAGGGCGTTGCGGCTTGCCGCCGCCGCTCATTCACGTCTTCGATCTTCTGCGCCGTCTCGTACGCCTCGCGAGCCTGCTGGAGTTGAAATTCCAGAGCCTTTAATCCCGCTTCCGTAACAAGGTTCGGATGAGGTGAAACCGGGCGATCGGGCAGCAACGTCTCCGACGCAGTTTCGGCACTGTCTTCCTTGGTGAAGGCAACGCTCAAGCTCGGAACTCCTTTTAAGCGAGATATGCAAAAAGGTTTTAAGCGAGATATGCAAAAAGGCAGTCGGCGACAAGGGCGCGGACTCGTCAAGGGAACTGTGGCGCAACGCTCAGCGACTTCTACGAATCATATACCGCAGAGCGAGCCGGGCGCCATTATCAAGTTACTCGTTTGTGGAACACTCGACAGAAGCCCTGTGGCAGTCCTCTGCGGTGGACAGCCACGGCTTGATCCGTTGGTGTTTTCCGAGTGCGCGCGCGACTGCCGCATCATGGCGCCGAGCTGCTGCAGCCTTGCTCCGCCGGCAGTTCCTCGGCATTGGGGTCGCCCGGTGCCGTCGCCCAGGCCAGTTCGACGAGCGTCACGATCCGCCGGCCGGCACCGTCAAGCTGGCAAACAATGAGGCCCTGCTCCTCGATGTAGGTCAACAGACGCCGTGCACGGCGCAACGAATGTGAGCCATAGGCGCGGGCAATCGCTGCATCGCCCGGGCAGGGCCACCCTTCCTTCGCGGCGCGGGCGATCATCATGAAGACGCCCTGCATATCCTCCGGCAGAAGTGAGGCGCGGACCGAGACATCCTGCCAGGCGTCATCCTCTGCCATATCGGAGCCGAGCCCGGCGCGGGCGCGCGTCAGCATGCGACGGAAGTCACCCAGGTCCGGCACGTCCGAACCGAGGCCCTCTATTCGGCAGCGGACCACGAACTCCTGATAGAGAACGCCGATGGCACGGAATCCCGAATCGGGTTCCGCCATGACGGCGCGCAGAATACGGTCCACGCGCTCACGCCGCTCCGCCAGTTCCTCGGCGCTGAGTGGCTGCTCCACCGCTTCGGGACGGATTTCCAGCGCCGCGGTCTTCGCCGCCATGAGCTGGCCGAGGAGGTCCGGCGGCGACCGGCGCTGGGGCCGGTTATTTTCGGGCGGCGGTGCCGCCAGGATGATGGCGCGGGCGTCCGGTGTCGCTTCCGGCAGAGGCATCAGGCGCGGGGTCGCGTTGCGCGGCGTGGTCTCCGTCGGACCGATGCGCAGCCCCAGCGGACGGCGGGAGAGGGCCGGTCCCAGCGCCATGAATTGCCCGCGTTCCAGATCCCGGAAGGCCTCTGCCTGTCGCCGCTCCATGCCCAGAAGGTCGGCGGCGCGCGCCATGTCGATATCCAGAAAGGTTCGGCCCATCAGGAAATTGGACGCCTCGGCCGCGACGTTCTTGGCGAGCTTCGCCAGTCGCTGGGTGGCGATGATCCCCGCAAGCCCGCGTTTGCGGCCACGGCACATCAGGTTCGTCATGGCGCCGAGCGAGAGTTTGCGCGCCTCGTCCGAAACCTCGCCGGCGACTGCCGGCGCGAAGAGCTGCGCCTCATCCACCACCACCAGCATCGGGTACCAGTGGTCGCGGGCGACGTCGAAAAGCCCGCCAAGGAAGGCGGCGGCGCGCCGCATCTGGTTCTCGGCGTCGAGCCCCTCGAGATTAAGCACCGTGGAGACGCGATGGATGCGCGCGCGCTCGCCGGCGACCTGCAGGCCCCGCTCAGTATGGTCCTCGGCATCGATCAGCAGGTGGCCGAAACGGTCGGCAAGCGCCACGAAGTCGCCTTCGGGGTCGATGATGGTCTGCTGCACCCAGGGGGCGCTCTGTTCCAGCAGCCGGCGCAGCAGATGGGATTTGCCGGAGCCCGAATTGCCCTGCACCAGCAGGCGGGTCGCTAGCAGTTCCTCAAGGTCCAGAGTAGCCGGAGCGCCTGCCGTCGTGTGTCCCATCTCGATCGCAACGGTCATGTCTCGACTCAAAGGCTCCTTGGCGGAGGCGGGCTTAACAACCTGATCGCAGCCCGTCGAGCGCCGATGGCCGGCCACGTCACGTTCTCCACGGTGGTCGAGCGCCATCGACTTAGACAGATGCCGGCCTTGGCAGACCTGCTGTTTTTCGTCGGTCTCGAATGAGCGTCCGAAGCGCTTCATGTCTCGCCGAGCTCGATGTCCTGGACACAGTCAACCCCGCTCTTGACGGGGCATTCAAATAATACAGATCATCTAAAAATTGGATATTTCGGCTGGGCCATGGCGCGCAAGCGTCAAGGTCACTTGGCGACCTGATCAGGATTGCGACCTAATCAGGGTTGAGAGAGGTAGCGCGGCAGCTCGCGCTCGAACTCGGGAAAGTAGCGGGAGATCACGGTGATGTCGAAACGCCGCAGGATCGATCCCTGGGGTTCGCGATCAAGCAGGAATTGGAACGCCGCCTTGATGCAAGCCTCGGGCGTGTGCGTGCCCATCGTCAGCCGTTCGCAAGTATCTCTTGCCATCGTGACGTGATGGCGCGTCTCGCCGTTTCCCACATGGACGATGACCTCGAATTCGAGTGGATCGCCTTCGCCGGCTCGCTCGATCTTGATCATGGCCTGCCTTCACCGAAATCGGTTCAATTCGATTGTCGTGGCAGATCCATCCTAACACACGGGCCGACGGTTCAAAGAAACCGACGGTTCAAAGAAAGTTGTCGAGGCCACCGCAAGTTCGGATGGAAATGAGGCGAGCGCGTGCTTCCCGGTGGAACTGTGAAGATCGCGTTGGGAGCTATGCGGGATGTTCGGTGACGAGGCGATCAGTCGGCATGGCCTTCCGGCATTTGGACGACCTTCCTTATCCACCTTGGGCTGAAGGAACTGCCGGCGCAGCAGATTGTTGAGCCACTGTTGCCGCAAGCGTCTGAGCTCTCACGGAACTGACGGCGCGCTAGACGTGCCGGCCTCTGACGTCAAAGCCGCGGTGATGCGATGACAATGGAAGCGCACATGGCTCGTGAAAATCTGGCTCGTGGAAATTTGGCTTTCAACTGGCGCCGGGCGTCGATGATGGGCGGGATGACCGTTTTCGCGATTCCGGTGATCGCGAATATCGCGCAGGCAACGGTAAATTCTCCGGGCCAGGCTTCCTTCGTGGGCAGGCCGACAACATTGATCGATCGGGTTGCTGGTACTGAAGATGGTGGTGGGCCCGGCGATTTCGCCGATCTCGCCGAAAAGGTTCAACCGACCGTGATTGCGGTGCGTTCCAAAGCGACTGCGACGCGCAAATTTGGTGCGCCTGAACAGCGCGCTCCGAAGGGGGAGATTCCAGGAGCGGATCCGGATGCGCCCGATCGAGGGAGGGCACCGACACTCGAACTGATCAATGCTGGATCAGGCTTCTTCATCTCTCCGGACGGTTATGCCGTGACCAGCAGTCACGTCGTGGAAGACAACGACACGGTCGAGATCCGAACCAGCGACGACAATGCCTATTCGGCAAGAGTCATAGGAAGGGACGCGTGGAGTGATATCGCCTTGATCAAAGTCGACGGACGCACGGACTTCAGCTACGTGAAGCTCTCTGACCAGCCCCCGCGCGTGGGTGATTGGGTGCTTACCGCCGGAAATCCGCTTGCGGTCGGAGGTACCGTGACGGCCGGTATTGTTTCAGCGCGCGATCGCGACATCGAGGCTGGTTCAGCGAAGGATTTCATCCAGATCGATGCGCCAATCAACAGCGGCGATGCCGGCGGTCCGAGCTTCAATACCCGGGGCGATGTCATCGGTGTCAACAGCATGATCTTTTCACCCTCCCAAGGCTCGGTGGGCGTTGCGTTTGCGGTCCCGGCCGATACGGTCAAGGCAGTGATACCGCAGCTAAAGGAGAAGGGCGCGGTCACGCGCGGATGGCTCGGGACCAAAGTTCAATCGGTCACGCCTGAACTTGCCGACGGCCTCGGATTGAGCAATCTCCGCGGTGCGATCGTGGCGGCGGTTCAAGCCAATGGTCCCGCTGCGAAAGCCGGATTGAGAAGCGGAGACGTGATCACCTCGGTGGGTGGCGAGCCAGTCAAGAACGCCAACGAGTTGACCAAAAAAGTCGGTGCGATGGCGCCGGGCTCTTCGACCCAGCTCACGGTGCTTCGGCAAGGAAAAGAGAGCTCATTGAGCGTGACCTTGGGGCAGCAGCCGAATGAACCCAATGCGTCCGCGGCGAATCCAAGATAGCGGGCGTTGGGAGCAACTCGCGAAATCTCGCCGCGAGAAGTTCGAAGGAGCCGGGCGCATACACGCCGGAAGCATGAAGATGGAGCGTTGTGATGTGTGACTACAGCCTGCATGCCGTCCAATCGCGTCCAGCGAGAGCGGGGGACGTGCTGCTAACGGGCGAATTCCCCAATACGGTGACACGCGGGTTCTCCGCGATCGGAGAGCCAGACACCGCTGTATGCCTCTTGCCAGGCACCGAACTTGCTTTCAACGAAGACGCTGTATGCGATCACCCGTTCGCGAAGCTCTACCCGCAAATGCGGTTTGGGAGCGTCGGGGCGCGGCTCGCGCGTTCCCGGCAAGTCAATCTGGGAACCAATTCGCACCATGACGCGCTGGAATTTGCGAACGGCAGGATCGTGCTTCTGACAAAGCTCCGTCCCGGTCAAAGGGCAACGGTGCTGCAGCTTCCTGCACAGCGCGAGATCGACGGGAAGCCGTCGACGGCAGATCAGAACCAGCGCTCGTCAGAATCCCGGAAGGGCGGAGAGTTCATAGATCGCCCCTTCACGCGGGCGTGATGATCTTGCGAAAATCACCTAGTGATATTTGAGCAATTCATCTCAGCAAAAGCCCGCCGGTTGGGGGGCAGGCTTCCTTTGGTTGTTGTTGCCTGCTGTCAGGCTGCCTTGCGAGCCTTCCGCGCGCTCTTCGCGCTGCTTCGAAGGAGATTTAGCACCGCATCAGGGTTCTTCTCGATAATCATGAGATACGCGCGCAGACCATCGAGCGGACGGGAGCGGCCTTGCTCCCAATCGCGAATCTGATTGATCGTGAACCCAAACTCTTGCGCAAAATCATCCTGCGAGAGCCCAAGCTTTTTTCGAATACCACGAACATTGATCTCAGCAGGGACATAGAGCTTGGTAGGCTTCGCGTTACCGCGCGCTATTTCAAGCGCTTCGGTCAAGCCTGCTGCGATCTTGTCGAATGCTTTCTTACTCATCCTGCTAACCCTCTCCGCTCCGCCAAGCTGGATTTTTTCTTTTTGTACTCATCTACGATGAGTTTGGTCAGGGCTTTCAACCCTGCCGCCTCTTTGCCGGTCAATGTTGCCTTCTCCCCTTTTGCAAATACTGTGATGAGAAAGACTGGCATTGTCTCACCAGAGTAGAACGTGACGGTCCTGTAGCCACCGCGTTTTCCTTTGCTGCGGCCCGCGAACCGAACCTTTCGGCAGCCGCCAGTGCCAACCATTTCCTCACCGGCTTCAGGGTCTTCAGCCAGAAAGGTAATGATCTCGAAGATTTCATCTTCGGTCAGGGCAGCTTGCTTGGCGGCTGTATCAAAAGCTTTCGTGCGGGCTACAGTGTGCACGGTCCAGTTACTACGTAATTAACGCATGCAGTTGTACGTAACTTACGTAGTGCAGTCAAGTTCCGGCCGCAATAAAGCGGGCGCCGGACCCCGGTGCACCGCCATGCATGCGGCAGCGCTTTTTGCCGCGCACCGCCGGCGAGCGGCGGTGATGGCAGGCTCGCCATGGCTCCGATAGCGGTTGAGCGCCTCGATCTGGGCGGGAAAGGTGCGGGCGAGCCTGCCCAATGCGCGCCCGGCACTATCTTGCTGACCGATGTCTTCCGCATTCGCGAGATGATGGGCACATCGCATCGCCATCACATGAACGGAAACCATCTGAGCCACCAGCATGGCCTCGATGGAATCCTGGGTCTGATGCTCACCATTGAAATCATGAAGGAGAGGATGATTTCGTCGGGCCTCTCGCCGTTCACGCTGGCCTTCACCAATTGCCGGAGGATGCCATGCATCGCATCGCGATCGGCGGCTCCCAATGCGCTCGCCAGAAGCTGTTCGCCAAGCTCAGGATCTGGATGATCGATGGAGAAACCATGTGACGAGAGCTTTATCCGCGGCGTTGCGGCGGCCTTGGTTGGATCGGTCGTGGCTGTCGCCGTCGGCAGATTGAGGTCCGGAGCGGGTGTTCATGTCGATACTCCTCAGCACGCGCCGGAAGCGCGCGCGGTTCGGCAACGCGCAGGCGATGGCTCGTTGCGGCGACTTTCAATTGTCAAAAGATTTTGTGTGCAATCGCGACAAAGGGCGGCGTTACAGCAGGCCCATAGCTAGTCTGCGCGATGATGGAGTAGTGCCGCTGATTTGCCCGACGTGTCAAGTGTTCGCGGAATCGCTCACGGTATCATGCCAGCGATTATTGCTACTTTGCATGGGGTTGTTTTCCATATTTTGTCCACGGTCGCGATGCGATCGAGCGTGCCAGTTTCGACCATGCGTGCGGCGGGATCGAGGCGTATCGCCAGCGGTCGCAGCGGCTTTGCAATCCGGCCGGGCTTCGATCATAAAGACGCCTGAACTTCAGCCGGCCGATTTCGCCATCCGGCGACAATAAAAGAGGGAGCAAGTCTCGTGGCATATTCCAATACGCAACTGTTCATCAACGGCAAATGGCGGCCGAGCCAGTCGGGCAGGACCATCGCCGTGCTCAATCCGGCGACCGAGGAAACCATCGGCACCGTCGCCCATGCCGACCGTGCCGATCTCGACGAGGCGCTCGAAGCGGCCGCCAGGGGTTTTAAGGTCTGGCGGGCGGTGGCGCCGTTCGAGCGCTGCAGGATCATGCGCAAGGCGGCCGCGATCATGCGCGAGCGCAATGACGAGATCGCGCCGCTGATGACCATGGAGCAGGGCAAGACGCTGGCCGAGGCCAAGATGGAAGCCATGGCCGCCGCCGACGTCATCGAGTGGTTCGCCGAGGAAGCCAAGCGCGCCTATGGCCGGGTGATCCCGGCCCGCGGCCCCGGCATCTACCAGATCGCAGTCAAGGAGCCGGTCGGCCCGGTCGCGGCCTTTACGCCGTGGAATTTCCCGATCAACCAGGTGGTCCGCAAGCTCTCCGCGGCTCTCGCGGCCGGCTGCTCGATCATCGTCAAGGCGCCCGAGGAAACGCCGGCGTCGCCTGCGCAACTGATCAAGGCGTTCGCTGACGCGGGCGTGCCCGATGGTGTCGTCAACCTGGTCTACGGCGTGCCGTCGGAGATTTCGGAATATCTCATTCCGCATCCAGTGATCCGCAAGATCTCCTTCACCGGCTCGACCGTCGTGGGCAAGCAACTCTCCGCACTGGCGGGTCTGCACATGAAGCGCGCCACCATGGAGCTGGGCGGCCATGCGCCGGCCATCGTGTTCAAGGACGCTGACGTGTCGTCGGCGGCGAAGATTCTGGCGGCGGCGAAGTATCGCAACGCCGGCCAGGTCTGCATCTCGCCGACCCGCATGCTGGTGCAGGACGACGTATTCCGTGAGTTCGTCGACAAGTTCGTCGAAGGCGCCAAGTCGATGAGGGTCGGCAACGGCCTCGATCCGGATTCGAAGATGGGGTCGCTCGCCAATCCGCGCCGCGTCACCGCCATCGAAGGCATGGTGCAGGATGCCGTGGGCAAAGGAGCAAAACTCGAGACCGGTGGTCACCGCGTCGGCAACAAGGGCTACTTCTACGAGCCGACCGTGGTCAGCGACGTGCCGAAGGATGCGCGCGCGATGAACGAGGAGCCGTTCGGGCCGCTGGCGCTGATCTCCCGCTTCTCGACCTTCGACGAGGTGGCCGAGGAAGCCAACCGCTTGCCGTTTGGTCTCGCGTCCTACGCGTTCACCAGCTCGACCAAGACGGCGACCGCGATCGGCGCCGCCATCGAAGCCGGCATGGTCTCGATCAACAGCTTTGGGCTCGCGCTGCCCGAAGTGCCGTTCGGCGGCGTCAAGGATTCCGGCTACGGCTCAGAGGGCGGCACCGAGGCGATGGACGGGTATTTCAACACCAAGTTCATCACCCAGACCGGGGTGTAAGCCAGATCGCGAAGCCAACGCGGTTGGCTTCGCTCACATAACATGGCCCAACGCTCCACCGGAGCGTCGGGCTAATTTCGTACCGACCACGCCAGAAGCAGGATGACGAGCACGATCAGGCCTGCGGACAGGCTCTTCCAGAAAACGAGCGGATCGCGGTCGTAGAGCGAGCGCCGTGATGCGACGGCCGGCTTGGCCCACATCGCGCCATTCTCGAGCTCGTGCGAGAACTCGATGACGTCGCCGTAGCGCTGCAGCGGATCGACGTTGAGCGCCTTGCCTACCACCGCATCCAGCCAGGCCGGCAGGTCGGCGCGATAGCGGGAGAGGGAAGCGGGCTTGCCGAAGCGGGGCCGCGAGAACGGCTCGATCTCGCCATAGGGATAGGCGGCGGTGAACGTCCGGTACACGGTGACGCCGAGCGCATAGAGATCGGAAAACTCGTCGCCGGGCCGCCCGCCGAACAGCTCCGGCGCCATGTAGCTCGCCGTGCCCGGAATATCCTCGGCCGGGAAATCCTCGAGCAGCGGAACGCGCGCGACGCCGAGGTCGACCAGCCGCAATCCGCCGGCCTTCAGCAGGATCACGTTGTCGGGCTTGATGTCGCGATGGATGATGCCGGCACGATGCAAGGTGGCGACCGCGCGCGCCAGCTTGGTCGCGATCCCGATGCCTTCAGACAGCGAAAGTTGCGGCGAACGATTCAGCCGCTGTTCCAGCGTCTCGCCTTCGTAAAGCGGCATCACCGAATAGAGGCGGGTCTGCCGTTCGGCGGGCAGTTCGACGATTTCTCCGATCCACAGGCTTCGCACGCGCGCGGCGACCCACGCCTCGCGGACGAAGGCGAGGCGATAGGAGCCCTCGCTGGCCACGCGCGGATGCGGAAACTTCAGCACGAGTTCGCGGCCTTGTCGTTTGTCGATCGCCTTGAACAGCCGGCTGTAGCGGCCATCAGACAATATTTCGCCGAGCGTGAAATCGTCGACGACGTCGCCGGTTTCGGGCAAATCCAGAATCGGAAGCGTCGCGATCGAGTGGGTGAGTTCGTCGCGGTCGGCGGGCGGCAGGTCGACGACGTCGAGCACCAGCGCGGTCATGTTGTCGCTGGAGCCGGCATCCATCGCCGCGTCGACCAGTGCGCGTGCGGATTCTTCCGGCGAGGTGCGCTCGCTCAACAGCACCTGCAGCCGGTGATCGGCCAACACGCCATGAACGCCGTCGCTGCAGATCAGCAACCTGTCGTGCTGGCGCAGTCCGACGGTGGCGTAATCGAAGCGGGCAAAATCCTCGAAGCCGATGGCGCGGTTGAGCAGATGCGCGAGATCGCCGCGGCCGGCGATGTGGTCGGTGGTCAGCCGCTCCAGTCGTCCCTCGCTCAGGCGATAGGCGCGGGTGTCGCCGATATGAATGATGTGGCAAAGCCGCCGCGACAGGATGATCGACGAGAAGGCGCAGCTCATGCCGCTGAGCAGGGGATCGGTGCGGCCTTGCGTGTAGATCCAGCTGTTGGCGGCTTCCAGCGAACGCGAGGCCCGGCGGCGAACACCGAGTGTTTCGGGGAGGGAGTAATAGGCGTCGATGAAGCAGCGAACTGCGAGCTCGGCGGCTTCGCGCCCGCCCTTGTGTCCGCCGACGCCATCGGCGACCGCGGCGACGATGTCGCGGTTGCCCCCGCCGGACCGGCCGAGGCAGGTCCCGACATAATCCTCATTGGCGGAGCGCTTGCCGGTTTCGCTGACGAAGCCGACGCGAACCCCGAGATTTCGTTGCGAACCGATCGTCACCCGCGGCCTGTCAAGTTAGCGCGCGTCGTCAGACCCGCGCTCCCGATGCGGCGCCCCAAGTGGTGCGCCAGCGCACCTTGACCATGGCAAGTCCGAGGAAACCAAGCAACGCCAGCAGGCCGAAAAACACGAAGCCCGCGCCGAAACCGCCGGTCATTCCCTTGGCGACGCCAAGTGCCTTGGCAAGGAAGAAACCGCCGATGCCGCCCGCGCAGCCGACCATGCCGGTCATCAGGCCGATCTCCTGACGGAAGCGGAGAGGAATGAGCTGAAACACGGCGCCATTGCCCATGCCGAGCGCGAGGACGCCGATCGAGAACAGCGATACCGAGATCCAGGCGATCCGCGGCATCTCGGTGAGCGCCCAGCCCCCAGGCGTCGGCGCGGCCGGTCCTTCCGGCATGAAGGCGATGACGAGATAGGCCGCCACGACGACCCCAAAAAACATCGACAATGAGGGGATGCCGCCGATGCGGTCGGCGAGCAGGCCACCGACCGGGCGGAAACCCGAACCGAAGGCGACGATCAAGGAAACCAGCAGGCCCGCCGCAACGCCTGATACGTGATACTGCACGCTGAAATACAGCGGCAAGGCGTTGGCCAGTCCGACAAAGCCGCCGAAGGTGATGAAGTAGAAGAACATGAACCAGCGGCTGTCGGGATCGCGCAGCAACGCACCATAAGCCTTCAGCGAAACCGGTTTCCGCTCTCCGGGCGCATCCTTGGCGGCGTAGATGTAGTAGGCGAGGATCAGCACCATCGGAACGAGCAGTACGCCGAACACGGCCTGCCAGCCCCAGTGTTCGGCGATCGACGGTGCGAACATCGTGTCGAGCACGACACCCATATTGCCGGCGCCGGCGATCCCCATCACCACGCCTTGATATTGCGGCGGATACCAGCGGCTTGCCTGCGGCAGCGCCACTGCGAACGAGGCGCCGCCGATGCCGAGCGCGAGACCGAAGATCTCCACCGACAGCTTGGTTGGAAGGCCGAAGTAGCAAACCCACGCGGTCGCGGCGATGACGACGATTTGCGCGACAATTCCGGTCCGTTTGGCGCCGAACAGATCGGCGAGCAGGCCCATCGGCACCCGCAGCAATGCGCCGGCCAGAACCGGAATCGCGACAAGCGTGAACTTCTCGTCGACGGCGAGGTTCATGTCGCTCACGATGTAGACGATCAACGGACCGAGCGCGACCCAGGCCATGAAGCTGATGTCGAAATAGAGGAAGGCGGCGAGCAGCGTGGGCCAGTGGCCAGCCTTCTTGAACTCAGCAAACTTCATCGAGCAGCCTCGAACATCGGCGCGTGATACCGCGCAAGCGCGGTGATCTCGGCACAAAGGGATTTAATTTTGGGATGCGAGTCGTCTCGTCGTTGAGACTTTACTCTGGTCGCAATATCAGCAATTCGTGTGCCAGAAAAACAAGCGCGCCACTTTGCGTGTATTTGCAGTGTCTTGCGGCGCGTGGATAACCTGCCGCGAATGCGGCCCTTGCTCCGTTTGTTGGCAAAAGCAGCCGCTCGAGCGTGCAGTGTGGTGTTTTATTATGCGGTTCCGGCTATTGACGGAAAAACGCGCCTGAAAAGCCGCCTATCCGTGTCGTGCCGGTTCCGCGGGCAAATTGACGCTCGCTGATGGTTAAGCATTCGTGTTGTGCACAATGGGTAGCCCAGGAGGGTGATTTTTTGGGCATTCATGCACGCCCTGGTGCAGCCAACTGACGATTCATCGGCTGAAGCCGTGCGTTGCGCCCGGAAAAATACGGACCTGGTGTTGGCACGTCTCTTGAATACCCAAGATATAGATCGTCATAGCCGATGATCCTTTGCCCGCCGATGGGCGCTCCCCAATCATCAATACTTTTTGCCAATCGACGATGCAGAGCTGCGTCGCCGAGCGGGACCATCGGAAATCTGGAAGGCAGGGCATGCTCGAGAAAGTAAACAAGCAAAAGTTGGTGGTGATCGGCAACGGCATGGCCGGCATTCGCACGGTCGAAGTGCTGCTGGATCGTGCCCCCGACCTCTATGACATCACCGTCTTCGGTTCCGAGCCCTACGGCAATTACAACCGGATTCTGCTGTCGCCCGTGCTCGCCGGCGAGAAGACCGTCAACGACATCATGCTCAACACGGAGCAGTGGTACGAGGATAACGGGATCACGCTGCGCAAGGGCGAAATGATCGAGATGATCGATCGGCGTACCTGCGAAGTCGTCACCGCGGAAGGCGCGCGGGTGCCTTACGATCGCCTGCTGATCGCCACCGGCTCGAACCCGATCATGTTGCCGCTGCCGGGCAAGGACCTTCCGGGCGTCATCGGCTTTCGCGACATTCAGGACGTCGAGCGCATGGTTCAGGCCTCGACGAGCTACAAGAACGCCGTCGTCATTGGCGGCGGCCTGCTCGGTCTCGAAGCCGCCAACGGCCTGATGAAGCGCGGCATGAACGTCACCGTGGTGCATCTGCTCGACACGCTGATGGAGCGCCAGCTCGATCAGGTCGCGGGCGGATTGCTGCGCAAGTCGCTGGAAGAGCGCGGCATGGTGTTCAAGATGCCCGCGCAGACGGAAGCGATCCTGGGCGAGGATCGCGTGACCGGCGTGCGCTTTGCCGACGGCGAGGAACTCCCCGCCGACCTGGTCGTGATGGCGGTCGGCATCCGCCCGAATGTCGAGCTGGCGCGCAAGGCAGGGCTCTATTGCGAGCGCGGCATCGTCGTCTCCGACACCATGCAGACCTACGACGGACGAATCTATGCGGTCGGCGAATGCGTGCAGCATCGTCGCCAGACATACGGCCTCGTCGCTCCCCTGTTCGACCAGGCCAAGGTTTGCGCCAACCACCTCGCCATGAAGGGTTTTGCCACCTATGACGGGTCGGTCGTTTCGACCAAACTGAAGGTGACCGGGATCGACCTGTTCTCCGCCGGCGACTTCGCGCCGGGTGCGGACAAGGAAGAGATCGTCATGCAGGACGCTTCCCGCGGCGTCTATAAGCGGATCATCCTGCGCGACAAGAAAATCATCGGCGCCGTGCTCTATGGCGATACCATCGACGGCCCCTGGTATTTCCAGCATCTGCGCGACGGCACTGATGTTTCGCAAATGCGCGAGCGGCTGGTGTTCGGCGCCGCCAATCTCGGCGATGGCGGTCACAGCGGCAAGAACTCGGTTGCCGCCATGAGCGACGAGGCGGAAATCTGCGGATGCAACGGCGTCTGCAAGGGTGCGATCGTCAAGGCGATCAGCGAAAAGAAACTGTTCACGATCGACGACGTGCGGGCCCACACCAAGGCCTCGTCGTCCTGCGGCTCCTGTACCGGCCTGGTCGAGCAGGTGCTCGCCTTCACGCTGGGCGGCGACTATTCGGCGGCCCCGAAGGTCAAGCCGATGTGCGCATGCACCGATCACAGCCATGACGACGCGCGGCGCGTCATCATCGAGAACTCATTGAAGACCATTCCCGATGTCATGAGGTTCATGGACTGGAAGACGCCGAACGGGTGCCACTCCTGCCGGCCCGCCCTCAACTATTACCTGCTCGCCACCTGGCCCGGCGAGTATCGCGACGATCAGCAGTCGCGCTACATCAACGAACGCGTCCACGCCAATATCCAGAAGGACGGGACCTATTCGGTCGTGCCGCGGATGTGGGGCGGCGTCACGACGCCGGATGAACTGCGTGCCATCGCCGACGTCGCGGACAAGTTCAAGATTCCGACGGTCAAGGTGACCGGCGGGCAGCGCATCGACCTTCTCGGCGTGAAGAAGGAGGATTTGCCCGCGGTCTGGGCCGACCTCAACGATGCGGGCATGGTGTCGGGCCACGCCTATGCCAAGGGGCTGCGCACGGTGAAGACCTGCGTCGGTTCGGAATGGTGTCGTTTCGGCACACAGGATTCGACCGGCCTCGGCATCAAGATCGAGAAATTCATGTGGGGCTCGTGGACGCCGGCCAAGGTGAAGCTCGCCGTATCCGGTTGCCCGCGCAACTGCGCGGAAGCCACCTGCAAGGACGTCGGCGTCGTCTGCGTCGATTCCGGATTCGAGATCCATTTCGCCGGCGCCGCCGGTCTTCACATCAAGGGGACCGAATTCCTGACCAAGGTCGCGACCGAAGAGGAGACGCTCGAAGTCATTGCCGCGCTGACACAGCTCTATCGCGAGCAGGGTTGGTATCTGGAGCGCATGTACAAGTGGTGCGATCGGATCGGTCTCGATGCCATCCGCAAGCAGGTGGTCGACGATGTCGCCAACCGCAAGGCGCTGTTCAGCCGCTTCGCTTATTCGCAGCAATTCTCGCAAAGCGATCCGTGGGCGGCGCGCGCCAAACGCGGTGTCGATCGCAACGAATTCACGCCGCTGGCGGAACTGGAACTCGCATGAGCAACTGGATTGAAATCGGGACGCTGAGCGATATTCCCGTTCTCGGCTCACGCGTCGTGCGGACGGCGTCCGGAGACATTGCGGTATTCCGGACCGCCGATGACGAGGTGTTCGCGCTCGACGATCGCTGTCCGCACAAGGGCGGGCCGCTGTCGCAAGGCATCGTCCACAACAAGCGCGTCACCTGTCCGCTGCACAATTTCGTCATTGAGCTCAAAAGCGGAACGGCGGTCGCGCCGGATGAGGGATGCACGCGCGCGCATCCGACCAAGGTGGAGAACAACACCGTCTGGCTTTGCATCCAGACGGCGGCGGCCGTGCCCGCCGAGTGAGGGTGATTGCCCGTGCCAGTGAAGACTAGCTGTCCGTATTGCGGCGTCGGCTGCGGCGTCATCGCTGACAGGGATTCCGCTGGCACGGTGACCGTCCGGGGCGATCCGCTGCATCCCGCCAATTTCGGGCGGCTGTGTGCGAAGGGCTCAGCGCTGGCCGAGACCATCGGTCTCGAGGGGCGACTGCTTGCTCCCGTGGTCAACGGCCAGGAAACGAGCTGGGATACGGCGCTCGATCATGTCGCCGAGGGTTTTGCCAGAATCGTCCGCGAGCACGGGCCGGATTCGGTCGCTTTTTATGTCTCCGGCCAGATTCTGACCGAGGACTATTACGTCATCAACAAGCTCGCCAAGGGTTTTATCGGCACCGCCAACATCGACACCAATTCCCGGCTGTGCATGGCGTCGAGCGTGGCGGGGCACAAGCGCGCGTTCGGCAGCGACACCGTGCCGGGCTGCTATGAGGATCTCGAAACCGCCGACCTTCTGGTGCTCGTCGGCTCCAATGCCGCCTGGTGCCATCCGATCCTTTACCAACGCATGGTGGCCGCAAAGGCCAATAATCCTGCCTGCCGCATCGTCGTCATCGATCCGCGGCGGACCGCGACTTGCGAGGAAGCCGATCTGCACCTGCCGCTTCGCTCGGGCAGCGATTCCGTGCTGTTCAACGGGTTGCTCGCGCATCTCGCGTCGCGCGACGCCATCGACCGCGCGTTTGTGGATGGATCCACCACCGGCGCCGAAGCCGCGTTGCAACAGGTCGCCGGCCAGACGGTCGCGCAGACTGCCGACATCTGCGGCCTGGCCGAGGGCGCGGTGGCATTGTTCTTCGACTGGTTCGCCAAAACCGAGCGGGTCGTCACGCTTTATTCGCAGGGCGTCAACCAGTCGAGCAGCGGCGTCGACAAGGTCAATGCGGTCATCAACTGTCATTTGTTGACCGGCCGTATCGGGCGACCCGGCATGGGGCCGTTCTCGTTGACCGGACAACCCAACGCCATGGGCGGCCGGGAGGTCGGCGGGCTGGCCAATCAACTTGCCGCCCACATGGAGATCGAAAACCCGCGACACCGCGACATCGTGCAGCGGTTCTGGCAGTCGCCAATTATCGCGGACAAGCAGGGCCTCAAGGCCGTCGACATGTTCGACGCGATCGCCGATCGGCGCATCAAGGCGGTGTGGATCATGTCCACCAATCCGCTGGTGAGCCTGCCGGATGCCGATCGCGTGCGCCGCGCACTCGATGGGTGCGAGCTCGTCGTCGTCTCCGACTGCATGCACCATACCGACACCACGCGTCATGCCCATGTATTGCTGCCTGCGCTCACCTGGGGCGAAAAGGACGGCACCGTCACCAACTCCGAACGCCGCATCTCCCGGCAGCGGCGGTTCCTGCCGGCGCCCGGCGCTGCCAGGGCCGATTGGCAGACGGTCTGCGACGTCGCGCAGCGCATGGGTTTTTCGGGGTTCGACTATCTGAACGCCGCCGCGATCTTCCGCGAGCACGCGAGACTCTCCAGTTTCGAGAATGAGGGGACGCGCGATTTCGATCTATCCGCCCTGAATACGCTCGACGATCGCGCCTACGACGCGCTTACGCCGATCCAGTGGCCGGTGACGCGCGAATATCCGACCGGCACGCCGCGGATGTTCGAAACCGGACAATTCTTCACGCCCGACCGCAAGGCGCGTTTCGTGCCGGTGACGCCGCGTGCCGCCGTGAACGCGACCAGCCGGGACTATCCGCTGGTGCTCAATACCGGGCGGGTCCGCGATCAATGGCACACCATGACGCGGACGGGAAAATCGCCGCGGCTGCTGGCGCATGTTTTCGAGCCTTGCGCCGAATTCCATCCCGACGATGCGCGCATGGCCGGCGTCGAGAATGGCGGGCTCGCGCGACTGACCAGTCCTTGGGGCGAGATGGTGGCGCGCGTTGTCGTCACCGCCGAACAGCGGCGCGGCTGCGTGTTCGTGCCGATGCACTGGAACGGCGAATATGCCGGCGATGGCCGGGTCAACGCGCTGGTCAATCCAGCGACCGATCCGATCTCCGGGCAGCCGGAGTCCAAGCACACGCCGGTCAAGGCGGCAGCCTACTTGCCGAAATGGCATGCCTTCATTCTCAGCCGCCAGGAGATCGCGCGCCCCGAAGCGGGCTACTGGGTCGGCGGGCTCTCAGGGACTTGCTGGCGGATGGAACTCGCCGGCGACGAGCGGCCGGCAAGCTGGCGCGACTGGGCGCGTGCACAGCTTCGCGTGGGATATGACGACATCGAATGGATCGCCTATCGCGATCCGAAGGCCGGCCGCTTCCGCTACGCGGCCGTTCGCGACGGCCGGCTGGAGGGCTGCGTGTTCATCGCACCCGATCACAAGCTGGTCTCGCGATCATGGCTGTCAGGGCTATTCGCAGAGCAGGCATTGTCAGCGAATGCGAGGATGTCGCTGCTGACGGGGCAGCCGCTCGATGTGGGCCAGGACGTTGGGCCGATCGTCTGCTCGTGCTTCGGCGTCGGACAGCACCAGATATCGGCCGAAATCAAAAAAGGGGCAGCCAGCGTCGACGAGGTCGGCCGGCGCCTGAAGGCCGGTACCAATTGTGGTGCCTGCAAGCCGGAAATCGGCAAGCTGCTGCGCGGCGCGGCTGTGCGGGACTCGCAGCCCGCATGAGCCGATAATTCCTGATCGCGTAAAGCGGCGTTCGCAGCGTTAGCTGGTACGACGGTTTCGGCGTCCAGGCGATCTGTGCGGTGACGCCGAACAGACGATTATCGTTGTCGTCCATGCGGTCGAGGTCGAAGCGCACGATCGGCTGCGTGAACGCGGGAAACGGCGTCAGGTTCAGAAGCTGCGCGCCGCCGAAATGTTGCACGCCGACACGGCCGGTGAACTTCCAGTTGTTGTCCCACTGATAATAGCCGCCGACATAACCCATGACGTCGGGGCTGACGCGAGCGAGCGGGGTATCGACCAGGACCTTGGCGTACTGCATTCCCGCGAGCAGCCCACGCGTTTCATCCGCATTCAGTGCGTAGTCCGCCTCGACGATCGTGTTGTAGGTAGTGGAGGCCAGCGGGGCATCTGAAGTCGAACGCGACGCGTTGGATTGGACGGTGATGGTCGGAAACATTCCGCCGTTCTGCTGATAGATGTCGGCCTGGAATCCGACGGTAAAGCTGAAGATCGTGAACGCCGTCCAGGGATCGGTACCGGCCTGCGACGTGGCTCCGCTGACGCCGCCATAGACCGAGAGCCAATCATTGACATCGACGGTCAAGGGCAGATCGACCGAGAGGCTTTGGCTGGATGGCGAGGTCCGGGTTCGGAGCGAGGAAAGGTTTTCCAGCCTCGACAACAAAGGCGGCGCGCCGAATCCGATCGAGAGCGAGCCGGCGGGCAGCGTCGCGTAGATGGTTCTCATATCGAGGTAGAAGTTCGGCAGGGCCGACTTGGCTTTGGCTGCATCCTCGTCTTCGTCGCCATCGTCTTTCCCAAAGGCTGCGCCGGAAAGACATAACGACAGCAGCACGCCCAGCGCTACGCCTCGGGCGGATCGCGCCGGTGCGAACAGCAGACCGCGCGGTGCGGTGGATCTGGTCAGATTCGTGCTCAATCGACGGCGCCTTTGATTGGCCGAGATGACCATTTGGCTGCGGCGAATACAAGAAGCCACGACCACGCGGGCTTCGATCTCATGACGGGTGTGGCGCGTTTGCGCCGCTGCGGCTTCGTCGTCGTTTCGCTGGCTGACCCCTTATCGGGGAGATGAAGCTCCGCTCGATCGCTCGATCGCCGAGAACATCAGTGCGGCGACGATGCCAGACAGCAGCGAGGCCATGAGAACGCCAAGCCGGACTTGCTTAAGGACCGCTTCGTCGTCGAAGGCCAGCGTGCCGATGAAGAGGCTCATGGTGAAGCCGATGCCGGTCAGGATGGCCATTGCATAGAGTTTTCCTGTCGTTGCCCCTTCCGGCATTGCAGCCAGGCCCAGCCTGATCGCGAGCAGCGATGAGCCGAAGACCCCGATCTGTTTGCCGACGAAAAGCCCTGCGATAACGCCCAGCGTTATCGGCTCTGCCAGCTTTGACAAGGTCAATCCGTGAAGCGGTACGCCGGCATTCGCGAAGGCGAAAATCGGCACGATGGCGAAAATCACCCACGGCCTGAGCGCGTGTTCGGTATCTTCGAGCAGGCTGTGCCCGTCGCGTCTGGTCAGCGGCATCGCGAGACCGACGGCGACACCGGCGAGCGTCGCATGCACGCCGGATTTGAGCACGCAGACCCAGGTGAACAGCCCGGCGATGAGATAGAACGCCGGCCTGCGCACATCGAGCAGGTTGAGGACCGCGAGCGCCGCGACGCCAAGCCCGCCGAGCGCCAGCGCCAGAACTGAAAGGTCGGCGGTATAGAAGATCGCGATGACGATGATGGCCATCAGGTCGTCGATGATCGCGAGCGCCAAGAGAAAGGTCTTCAGCGAGGCCGGCACCTTGCGTCCCATCATGGCGCAGACGCCGAGCGCAAAGGCGATATCGGTCGCCGCCGGTATGGCCCAGCCGCGCAACGCCTGGGCGTCGCCCCAGTTCACTGCGGCAAAGATCGCGGCCGGCGTGATGAAGCCGCCGAACGCGGCGATCACGGGCAATGCCGCTTTCTTCGGGCTCGCCAGCGCACCCTCAATCGCCTCGCGCTTGATCTCGAGCCCGACCAGCAGGAAGAACACCGCCATCAGGCCGTCGTTGATCCAGTGATCGATGGTCTTGCTCAGTCCGATCGATCCGATTCGGACTTCGCCGGTCGTGCGCAACAGCGCTTCGTAGGCCGGCCCGAACGACGAGTTTGCGACGACGAGAGCCGCGATGGCGGCGAGGCCGAGAACGATGCCGCCATAGAGGCCCG
This sequence comes from Bradyrhizobium algeriense, assembly GCF_003062295.1. Lineage (GTDB taxonomy): Bacteria > Pseudomonadota > Alphaproteobacteria > Rhizobiales > Xanthobacteraceae > Bradyrhizobium > Bradyrhizobium algeriense. The sequence continues at coordinate 43,687 of NZ_PYCN01000029.1, forward strand.
TGTAGTTGAGATCGTCGGATGCTGGAATCCTGGCCGTCATCGGGCGTCTTTGCCGGCCGCCTCGATCGCCACCGACAGCGCGAGTTTCGTTTCCTTCACGATGTCCTCGACCAGTTCTTCCCGGCTGACATGGGCAACCTGGCCGGTGAGCAGTCCCTGTTCGGCGAGCATGACCACGCCGTGCAGCGAGGCCCAGACTTTCAGGGCGCTCCGCTCGCGCAACAGTCCCACGGCGGGGGCCTCCAGCGCTTCCACCAGGAGTTCGAAGGTTTCCATTGCCGCGCTCTGCAGCTCGCTGCCTTTCGGTGCGCATGCCATGGTCCGCGACGCGAACATCAGGCGATAGATGCCGTTGCGGCGCAGTCCGAAATCAAGCGTGAGCTGCGCGAAGCGCGACAGCTTCGACTGTTTCGACGGCTTTTCGATCGCCGTGCGCATCATCGCGCTGAATTGGCGGAACGCTTCGGCCGTGACAGCGGTCAGCAACGTCTCGCGGTCGGCAAAATGCTTGTATGGCGCCGGCTGCGAGACGCCGAGTTTCTTGGCAAGCGCGCTGATGCTGATCGCTTCCGGGCCGCCGAGCTCGACTTCGTGCAACGCGGCCTGAACCAGGGCATCGCGGAGATCCCCATGATGATAGGCGTTCAGCGCTTTGCGTGCGGGTCGAGGTGGCATTTCAACGTCATGATCTATAACTTTTGACTTGACAGCACAACGGCAGCGCGAATGTAATACGATATAACTTCGCGGTGCGCCGGCGGGTCTGTGCCGCCGTGCCGAAGAATGCCTAAAGAAGAATACCGCGCGGCAAAGCGCCGCAAAAAGGGAAACGCTGCGATGGCCGGAAAGCTGAAAATCCGCGTCGACCAGGACAAATGTCAGGGCCACGCGCGCTGCAAATCACTGGCACCCGAGCTGTTCGACCTCGACGAATTCGGCAACGCGCACGAAGTCGGCGACGGTTCCGTGGCTGAGGGCCTGGAAGACAAGGCTTGGCTCGCCCAGAGCAACTGCCCCGAGATCGCGATCGAGGTGACCGAGGAATAGTCCGGTCCGGAGATCGATTTAGCCAAAATAGATCTGAACGAACCAAGCAGAGGATTTGCTCCGATGTCCGATTCCGCCAGCATCATGCCCGAACATCCCCCGGTCTCCGACTGGGTCAACGATTTCGACCACACCGATCCGACCTGGACCGAAAACCCGTTTCCGATTTGGGAAAAATTACGCGAGGCTTCGCCCGTCGTTCACACCGAGCGGTTCCTCGGTTGCTACATGCCGACCACCTATCAGGCGGTAAAGGAAATCGCCTACGACACCGACCACTTTTCTTCCCGGCGCGTCATCGTGCGCGACATTCGTCCGGAAATCACGGCGCGGGCGCCACCGATCACCTCCGATCCGCCTGAGCACAAGCCTGCCAAGCAGTTGCTGTTGCCGCCGTTCACGCCGGACGCGATGAAGAAGCTCGAGCCGCGGGTGCGCGCCATCTGCAACGAGCTGATCGACGAGTTCATTGCCGACGGCAAATGCGACGCCGCCGCGCGCTACACCAAGCATGTTCCGGTCCGCGCCATTGCGCACATGCTCGGAATCCCCGAGAAGGACGGCGATCTCTTCATCAAGTGGATTCACGGCATCCTCGAACTCGGCATCAAGGATGACAATGCGCTGATGGAGGCGGTGAGGGAGATGACCGGCTATTTCGCCGGCCACATCGAACATCGCAAACAGAATCCGACCGACGACCTGATCTCGACGCTGATGAATGCGAGGGACAAGGACGGAAACCCGCTGGCGGATGAGCATGTGCTGGGTTCGCTGCGGCTATTGCTGATCGCTGGCATCGACACCACCTGGAGCGCGATCGGTTCCTCGCTCTGGCATCTGGCGCGGGTACCTGCGGACCGCGAGCGCCTTGTCGCGGAGCCCGAACTGATGCCGCTGGCGGTCGAGGAACTGCTGCGCGCCTATTCGCCGGTGACGATGGCGCGCGAGGTGATGAAGGAGACGACCATCAGCGGCTGCCCGGTCAAGCCCGGCAACATGGTGCTGCTGTCGTTCCCGGCCGCCAACCGCGATCCCGCCATGTTCCCCGACGCCGACAAGGTGGTGATCGACCGCAAGGAAAACCGCCACGCCGCGTTCGGCCTCGGCATTCACCGCTGCGTCGGCTCCAACCTCGCGCGCATGGAAATGACCGTTGCGATCGAGGAATGGCTGAAGCGCATCCCGGATTTCAGGCTCGATCCCGCCGGCAAGGTCACCTGGTCGGAAGGCACCGTGCGCGGCCCGCGCCAGTTGCCCATGCTGTTCGGCAAGGTGAGCTGAGCGTTCCATGAATGAGGCGGGGAGGGCCGATTGTCTCGGCCCTCCTTTTGCGTTCAGCGGCTACTTGATCTCGATCTTCGCGTCGCTGGCGACCTTCTTCCAGGCTTCGATGTCGCGCGCGTTGATGTCGCGCTGCTGGTCTCCGGCGATGAAATCGGCCGAGATGCCAAGTGCCAGCAGTTTCTCGACGATGTCGGGCTCGGCCAGCGCCGCCTTCAGCGCGCCGGAGATTTTTTGCGCGACGGAGGCGGGAACGCCCGCGGGCGCGTACATCACCCAGGACAGGCTCCGCTCGAAATCGACGCCTTGCTCCTTGTAGCTCGCGACGTCAGGCAGGCTCGGAGATCGTCCGCCGCAGACCGCAAGCGCCTTCAGCTTGCCATCCTTCACCAGCGGCGTCCCGGTCGCCATGTCGACCAGTCCCACCGAGATGTGCCCGCCCATCAGGTCGTTGGCGAGCTTCGCCGCGCCGCTGAACGGGACATGCTGCAGGCGGATGCCCGCCTTCTGCGAGAGGATTTCGCCGCAGAAATGTCCGGTCGAGCCGACGCCCCAGCTTCCGTACTGGATCGGCTCGCCCTTCTTCGATAACTCCGTCAGGCCGCGCAGATCGTTGGCGACAAAATCCTTTGTCGCGATGAGAAGAATGGACGACGTTCCGATACGTCCGATGGTGGTAAAATCCTTGATCGGATCATAGGGCAGGTTCGGATAGACCGCCGGCGCGAGTACATGGCTGGTCATGCCGCCGATCGTGATGGTGTAGCCATCGGGTGGGGAGGTCGCGGCCTGCTGCGCGCCGATGGTGCCTGCGGCGCCGGTGCGGTTTTCGACGTAAATAGTCTGCCCAAGGCGATTGCCCATCCGGTCGGCGAGCAGCCGTCCGAGCACGTCGCCGCCGCCACCGGCCCCGAACGGCAGCAGCATCTTGATCTTCCTGGAGGGGTAGTCGGTCGCGTCCTCGCCGTGGGCTGAACACGCCACCGACGCGAGCGCAATCAGCGAAAGCATTATCGCGCGTAACTTCATTTACTCTACTCCCTGGGTTTCCCATTTGTTTTTTTGCTTTGGTCGTTCGTCGCCGGCGTTCTTCGCCGGTCGTGAAGATCGGTGACGCCGTCGCGCGATCAGGGTGCGCGAGGCTTGGCGCCGGAGTGCCGAAGGATGAAACGTGTCGGCAGGTAGACCGGGCGGACCTTGCGGGCCTCGTCGCCGCCACGAATCCGATCGAGCAGGATGTTGGCGGCGACCCGGCCCATCTGGTCCAGATCCCAGGTCAGCGCCGAGATGCCCGGCGTTGCATGCCGGGCGAGATCGGTGTCGCCGATGCACACCAGCGACATGTCGTCGGGATAGCGCAGGCCGTTGCTGGCAAGCGCGTCCATCACGCCGGCCAGCATGTGCGTGCCCAGCGTAATGATCGCGGTCGGACGGTCCGGGCCTTGCAGCAATTGGCAGACGTCGCTGAACGCAATGCTCGAGCCTTGCGTCTGCGGCCGGATCAGGTCGGGATCGAACTTAAGTTTCGCCTCAGTATGGGCCTGCCGATAGCCGGCCAGGCGCTCCGAACTCGGCAGCAACGCGGCGCGTCCGGTGAGAAGCGCGATGCGGCGATGGCCGAGCCCGATGAGATACCGCGTGATTTCGAGGCCGCCGCCGCGATGATCCGCACGCACCGAAGGGACGCCCGGCACCTCGCGATCGATCGCCACGCAGGGCAGGTCCAGGTTTGCGAGCGCGCCGGTGAAGTCGGTATGCGCGTTGTCACCCGCAAACAGCAGCAATCCATCCATGCGCCGCCTTCGCACCGCCGATATGAACGCCGTTTCGCGGTCTTGCTCGTGCCGGGTAGCCGCAAGCATCAGCACGTAGCCGGCGCGCTGGAATTCCTCCTCCGCGCCGTTGATCATCTCGCTGTAGAGCGGATTGGAGAGGTCGGAGACCATGCAGCCGATCGTCTTGCTCTCACGCGAACGCAAGGCTTGCGCCGCTGAATGCGGTTCGAAGCGCAGGCGGTTCACCGCCCGCATGATGCGGGCGTGCAATTCCGGGCTGATGTGCGGCTCGCCGTTCATGACGCGGCTGACGCTGCTGACCGATACGCCGGCCTGGGCTGCGACGTCCCGAATTGTGGCGCGTGCAGGCTGGCGCAACGACATTGCAGGGCTCCCTTGAGCATCGCCGCTCGGGCGTAGGTAGGCCAAATCCTAGTGCATTCTGGAAACGATATACAAGATAGAATTCCATAAAAACCTATCTTGAATAACCATATGAGACAAAGTATGGAAACGTTTCCAAAAAATGCCGGGGAGCAGGGCGGGCACGCCGTTGTTTTCCGCGACAACAAACCGGCCGAATGGCCGCAGGCAGGAAACGGGACCGAGGCATGACGCGGCGTGTCGAAGGAAAAGTCGCTTTGGTGACCGGCGCCGCCAACGGCATCGGACGAAGCGCCGCCCTGCTGCTGGCGCGCGAGGGCGCGAAGATCGTCGCAACCGATCTGCAGGACGAGAAAGGCGAGGGCCTGCTGCGCGAATTGCGCGCCATGGGATGCGAGTGCGAGTACTACCACCACGACGTGACGCGCGAGGAGGACTGGCAGTCGATCGTGGCCCAGATCCGGGCGCGGTTCGGCAGGCTCGATGTTCTCGTCAACAATGCCGGGATTGGCCTCTCGGGTCCGGTGGTCGACATGGCGTTCGCCGACTGGAAGCGGCAGGTGGCCGTCAATCTCGACGGCGTCTTCCTCGGCGTAAAGCATTCGCTCCCGTTGATGCGGGCAGGCGGCGGCGGAAGCATCATCAACGTTTCCTCGATTGCAGGCATCAAGGCATCGCCGAACGTCTCGGGCTATTGCGCGACCAAGGGCGGCGTGCGGCTGTTCACGAAATCGGTCGCGCTGGAATGCGCCGCCGCCAAGGATGGCGTGCGCGTCAACTCGCTGCATCCCGGCATCACCGAAACCGCCATCTGGGACACGCTGATCGGTACCGTCGAGGACGGCTCCAATGGCGGACGGGAGCGCGGGCCGACGCTGGACAAGTTCACCGAACGCGCCGTCCCGCTCGGGTACAAGGCCGCGCCTGAGGATATCGCCAACGGCATCCTGTGGCTCGCCAGCGACGAGAGCCGCTACGTCACCGGCACCGAACTCGTGATCGACGGCGGCAGGTCGATCGGCTGAACGCGAGGGATCAAGAAGAATGAGAGGCGGGAAGGATGTCCCGCCGGCAAGCGGACGGAGGTCGTCATGAGTCGAATCTTTGGTGCAGTCTGCCAGAACGGATATGTCGTGCGGGATATCCGTGCCGCCATGGATCACTGGGTCAATGTGATGGGTGTCGGGCCCTGGTACTATATCGACAAGGTCAAGACCGATTACTTCCGCCACCGCGGCCAGGACTCCGCCATGGAGATGAGCGTGGCGCTCGCTAATTCCGGCGATCTCCAGATCGAGCTGATCCAGCAGCGCAACGACGCGCCCTCGATGTACAAGGAGTTTCTCGACTCCGGCCGCGAAGGCTTGCAGCACATGTCGTACTGGACCCGTGATTATCAGGCCCTCTACGACCGCGCGCTGTCGCTTGGCTATAAAGTGGGGCACGAAGGCCAGATCGGCGGCGAAAAGGGCCGCTTCGCCTATTTCGATACGCAGGCCCATTCCGGCACCGTGGTGGAGATTTCAGACATCAGCGGCAGCAAGGGGAGTTTCTTCGAGCACATTCGCAAGGTCGCCGCCGGTTGGGACGGCGCCGATCCCATCCGCGAAGTCGGCGGCCGCTGAGGGGTGCGCGGGTAAGCTCGAGCGACAGCGGCAGGTCTTTAGCGGTAAAAGCAAACGGCAAAACATGAGGAAACGAGAGGATGGCAAGACTTCCCCTGATCGACCCGGCGGCAACCAGCGGCGACGTGCGCACCTCCTTTGACAGGATGCCGGTCGTATTGAACATCTTCCGGATGATGGCGCATGCCGAGGCCAATTTCATTCCGGCGATGCGGTTCGCCAATTCGATCCTGCACCGCCAGAAACTCAGCCACGTCAACCGCGAATTGCTGATCCTCCAGGTCGCGCAGCTGCAGCATGGCGTCTATGAGTGGCGTCAGCACGTTCCGATCGCGCTCGGTGTCGGCGTCACGCAAAAGCAGATCGACTGCATCGAACAAGGCAAATACGAGGACGCAGCCTTCAATGCCGCCGAACAGGCGCTGCTGGCGTTCGGACGGGAAGTCATCGAGAACGTCCGTGTCGCCGAGCCGGTCTTCGCTGCCATGCGCACGAATTTCAGCGAACAGGAGATCGTCGAATCGATCCTCGCGATCGGCTTCTACATGACGATGGCGCGCCTGACGGAGGCAACCGATGTCGATCTCGACCCGGCCGCCGGCATGACCGTCTTCGAGAGCAGCAAGAAGCGGTCGGGCTGACGCCTACACATTGCCCGCGCCACATTGACCCCACGGCCAGTTGCAGCGATCATCGACCGGTCCAAAGCAACGATAGCGTGGAGCGCAGGCAATGACGGGTGAGCCGGGGGCGGGCGGTCCGCGACCATTGGGCGAGATCGCGAGTTACCACGCCCATATCTATTACGATCCGACGACGTCGCGGGCCGAGGCCGAGCAGTTGCGGGCCTGGATTGGCGAGCGTTTCTCGGTCACGCTCGGACGCTGGCACGACGTCAAGGTCGGCCCGCATGATCAGGCCATGTACCAGGTGGCCTTTGCCCGGGAGGTATTCCCCGAGCTGGTCCCGTGGCTGATGCTCAATCATGGCAAATTGAGCGTTCTGGTCCATCCGAATACGACCAATCCGCGCCGGGATCATGAGGCCGATCCGATCTGGATCGGGCCAGCGCTCGCTGTGCATGCCGACAAGCTGCCGGAGCACGCCGAGATGGAAGAGGCGCCCGCGCCGAATACCAATCCGGTTCTGCGGCCCTGAGCGCAGCCTCGCCGGAGAATCCCGGCCCAGCTTACCATTAGATGCTTGAATCCGTGGATTCGGCCGGTCATGATGACGTCGAGCGCTTGTCTCGATTATGCCTTACTTTGGTTTGCATTATGTTGGGACTTATTCGGTGAATCCATTAGGAATCAGACGTGATTCCGAAGCGCCGAGCCGGGGACGGATGGATAGAAAGACGACCAGCGCAGCCGGGCTTGCTTCGAGCCGCCGTACCCGATTGTGCCGTGAGGCGGCCTTCGGCGCGGCGGCGCTGGCCATGGCGTTGGGGCTGGCCGGCTGGGTGATCGATTTCGACCCGGCCGCCTGGATCAATCCCGCATCCGCGAATGTCGGCAGCACTTCCTCGTTCGACGAGCGCTTCGGCCCGGGCTCGGTGCGCCGTTCGCTGGCCTTTAATTACCCCTGGCGTCCCGCGGCCCGTTCGAATTTCGATGCAGAGTTCGGGCACATCGAAAGCCAGTTGGGCGGACGATCGCGTGAGGAGCAGAACGTTCAGCCCGAACCGTCCGCCCCGACGGTCGAGGCGGCAATCCCGCTGCCACGAGCCCGGCCGGTCCTGGCCAATCTTCAGTCAACGGGGAGCGACCCGGCGCCGGCTTCGTCTGACAACCGCACCATGTTCGAGAAACTCGCCGATCTGGTGCCGATGCGCTTCTCGCTGGCGTCGCTGACCCCGGGGGATGGGCTGCTCGGCGAGCGCAAGGATCTGACGGCGCTCGGCTACGACAGTCAGACGGCGGTCTACGACATTTCGGCCCGCGCCGTTTACTTGCCGAACGGCGCCAAGCTCGAGGCACATTCGGGGCTGGGCGGCCTGATGGACAATCCGGCCCATGTCGACCAGCGGATGGTCGGCGCGACCCCGCCGAACGTCTACGATCTCAAGCCGCGTGAAAAGCTGTTTCATGGCGTCGCGGCGCTGCGCATGACGCCCGTGGGCGAAAACGAAATGCACGGGCGAACGGGCCTGCTCGTGCACAGCTACCTGCTGGGCCCAAACGGCGATTCCAACGGCTGCGTCTCGATCAAGGAGTATGACCGCTTCCTGACGGCGTACCGCAATGGCGAGGTCAAGCGCCTCATCGTCGTGCCGAGCCTCAAGGAAGGCCTCACCGCGTCGCGGCGTTCACCGTCCCCGTCATGAACGCAGTCGCAGGCGATGCCGCCGATTCCGACACGCCGCTGCGTGCGGTTTTCAAGATCAACCTGAACGGCCAGACGCTGTCGATCGGAACGGTCGGCCAGGCCTATCGCTTCATCAGCAATCTCAGCTCGATCGAGTGGATCGAATTCCGCGCGCTGCATGCCGATGCCGTGCACGCGCTGCAGGGCGCCGCCGGCAACGCGATGCTGACTGTACAAGCGACCAACGCGTTGCGCGCGTTGTTCGTCCGGGCCAAGCTGTTGTGAAGGTGCTGGGTGCGTTCAGCCAACTCCCAGGGGCTACTCGACTTGTCAGCGGACGCCCGCCGCTTCTATGTCTCATAGACACCTGAGATATACGTCCGAAGGGAAACGTCCGCATGCCCGGAAGTCACGCCGAGATTGAAGATGACCGCCTGATCCGTGAATTGTTGCAGAACTGGGCGATCTGGCGCGATGCCGGCGACTGGGAGCGTTTCCGCACCGTCTGGCATCCGGACGGCCGCATGATGGCGACCTGGACGCAGGGCACCGGCGACGAGTTCATCGAAATCAGCAAGCAGGCCTGGGCCAAGGGCGTCAGCATCCTGCATTTCCTCGGCGGTATCTCGGTCGACCTTGCAGGACAACGCGCCATCTCGCAGACCAAGATGACGATCTCGCAGCGCGCCGAGGTCGAGGGCGTACTGTGCGACGTGCTTTGCACCGGCCGGTTCTACGACTTTCTCGAAAAGCGGGAGGGACGCTGGGGCATCGTGCTGCGCCAGCCGATCTATGAAAAGGACCGCATGGACCCCGTCACGCCGGGCACAGCGCCCGTCCTCGACAAGGCGCTGCTCGAACGGTTTCCGCCGGGCTACCGGCATCTCGCTTATCTGCAGACCCGCATCGGTTACACGGTGAAGCCCGACATGCCGGGCCTGAAGGGGCCCGAAGTCGAGGCCTTGTACGTGCGCGGTGCGGCGTGGCTGCAGGGCAAGCCGCTTGGCTGATCTCGGTTAGCTGATCTCCTTGCGGACGGCGGCGGCCGCGTCGCACATCGCCTTCAGTTTTCCGAACGCTGTCTGGCGCGGCATGTATTTCATGCCGCAGTCGGGGGCGACGACAAGGCGATCCGCGGCGACGTGCTTCAGCCCGTTGCGGATCCGGTCGGCCACCACATCGGCAGATTCGATCTCAGGGTTGCCGAGGTCGAGCACGCCGAGCATGATCTTCTTCGACGACAGATCCTTGAGCACGCCGAGATCGAGCTTCGGCTGCGCCGCCTCGATCGAGATCTGCTCGGCATTGGTGTCGGCGAGTTCGGCGAGGAAGGAATAGCCGGCCGGCTTGGTCGAGCCGGGCACGACGGCGGCATAGCCGAAGCACAGATGCACCACCGTCGGCACGGTGATACCCTCGAGCGCGCGGTTGATCGCCTTTACGGCGTAGCGGCGGGCAAGGTCCGGATTGTTGCGCACCCAGGGCTCGTCGAGCTGGATCACGTCGGCGCCAGCCTCCTGCAAATCGCGCGCTTCGGCGTTGACGGCGGCGGCGAACGCCATCGCCAGTTCCTCGTCGTCCTTATAGAATTCGTTCTTGGCCTGCTGGCTCATCGTGAACGGGCCGGGCAGGGTGATTTTTGCTGCGCGATCAGTGTTCTGGCGCAGGAATTTCATGTCGTGCAGTTCGACCGGGCCGCGGCGTTTCACCGGGCCTGTGACGCGCGGCACCGGCGTCTGGTGTCCGCTGCGCGAGGTGATCATGGCCGGATTTTCGTCATCGATGCCTTCGAGCGCCGTCGCAAATCGGTTGGAGTAGCTCTCGCGGCGGATTTCGCCGTCGGTCACGATGTCGATGCCGGCGCGCTCCATGTCCCTGATGGCGACAATAGTGGCGTCGTCCTGCGCCTCCTCCAGGTGCTCGGCCGGCAGCCGCCACATCGCATGCAGGCGCGTGCGCGGCACCACCTTGGACAGCATCGCGCGATCGACCAGCCATTCCGGCTGCGGATAGCTGCCGACGACGGTGGTCGGCAGCAGGTGCTTTGGCAGGTTCATGAGTATCTCCTTGCTCTTGTTATTTTCCCGCTTACGTCAGGCAGCACGCGTCGCTGCGGCCGCAACCTCGTCCCTGACCGGATTGCGCAGCACGCCGATGCCGGAGACCTCGACCTCAACCACGTCGCCATCCTTCATCCAGAGCGGCGGCGTGCGGTAGGCGCCGACGCCGCCGGTGGTACCGGTCACGATGACGTCGCCGGGCACGAGCTCGGTGAAGGTCGAGCAGTAGGCAATCAGGGCAGGGACGTCGAACACGAGGTCCGAGATTGGTGCGGCCTGCACCTCGACGCCGTTGAGGCGGGTCGCAATCGTCTGCTTGCTGATATCGGGGATTTCGTCCGTCGTGACCATCCACGGCCCGAACGCGCCGGTACCCACAAAATTCTTGCCCGGCGCGAATTGCGAGGTGTGGCGCTGCCAGTCGCGGATGCTGCCGTCATTGTAGCAGGCATAGCCCGCCACATGCGCCGGCGCGGCCTCGCGCGAAATGCGGCGGCCGGCCTTGCCGATGATGACGGCCATTTCGCCCTCATAGTCGAAGCGCTCCGACTCCAGCGGCCGGATCATCGGTTGGCCGCTGCCGACCTGGCTGTTGGCAAAGCGGGTGAAAATCATCGGGTGCGGCGGTGTAGGATGGCCGCTTTCGGCGAGATGCGTGGCGTAATTGACGCCGATGCAGAAGATCTTGTCCGGATCGGGAACGGTCGGCAGCAGCTCAATTTCGGCGAGCGCGTAGTCCGGCCGTTCGCCTTGCAGCGCGCTCAAGGCATCGAGCGATCCGCTCGCGAGCAGCGCCTTCAGGGTTGGCCGATCCTTCAGCCGCTTGCCGGCGTCAATGATGCCGTCTTTTATCACCAGGCCGTATGTTGCTGTTGGACCCGCCTTGAAACTTGCGATCTTCATTATTCGGCACTTTCTTCGATGGAGGAAACATAGGGTTCGATGGATTGTACGATCTCGCCCGAACGGATCGGAACGCAATCGGGCGGAAAGTCCTGATGGAAACGCGCGCCGGCTTTTCCGGCGTGGTCGATGAAGCGCTCGAGATGGTTCATCGCGCCACTCGGCAGATCGTGCAGAACCATCAGGCTCCACGGCTGCGACCGGCACTGCTCCAGGGCCCGGTCGGCCCAGCCGTCCGGATCGCCCCAGTCGCGCGGGATCGCGTTCCAGAGCACGCAACTATGCTTGTTGCGCGTGAGATATTCGACCACGGAAGGCTTCAGCAGCCGCGCGTCGAGATTGCCGCCGCCGCCGAACGGCCGGAACCAGCGATTGGCGTGCGCGAGGTTGCCGATCGCATCCTGCGTCCGCCCGATCTCGTTTTGCGCAGCCTCCGTTTCCCGTTGCTGCCCGAGCGGCACCGAATGCGTAAAAGTGTGATTGCCGATCCAGTGGCCTTCGTCATGGGCCCGCGCCGCAAGCCGGCGGCGTTCGGGGTCGCCAAGCTTCTCGCCGATCACGAAGAAGGTCGCCTTGATGCCGCGCTCGCGCAAAATATCGAGCACGCGCGGCGTCACGCCGGGCTCGGGACCATTGTCGAATGTCAGCGTCAGGTCGAACACGCAGGCCTCCGTCAGGTCGCAGGCTGCAGGGTAGTCGTTGAGATTTCTTCCGCGGCGTTTTGTCCGGCGCGGGTGCCGGTCTGCCAGATCGCAGCCTTTCGCTCGATCCATTTGATGGCGGCGTTGAAGGCAATCGCCATCGCCAGCACCAGCAGCACGCCGGCGAATACATGCGGGCTGTCGAGAATGGTGCGGTAGCGCGAGATCAGATAGCCGATGCCGGCGGATGAAATCAGCATCTCCGATACCACGACGCCGACGATCACGAGCGCGCCGCCGACGCGCAGCCCCGACAGCACGGTCGGGATCGCCGCCGGGATGATCACGCGAACCAGCCGCTGGCTCAGCGTCGCGCCCATGCTTCGGGCGGCCAGCAGCAATTGCGGATCGATGGTCTGGATGCCGGCGGCGGTCGCCAGCATCGTCGGCAGGAAGCCATAGATTGAGGCGAACGCGATCTTGGATTCCGAGCCGATGCCGAGCCACACCGTGAAGACCGGATAGAGAATGACCAGCGGCACCGCATAGAGGCTTGAGACCATCGGCATGATCAGGATGCGCGGCCGGGGCAGGCTGCCGACGATGGCGCCTAACAGGATGCCGCCGCCGCAGGCGAACGCCATCGAGATCGCGACCTCGTAGAGCGTGACGGCAAGGGCATGGCCGTATTCGCCCGCCTCGTTCCAGCCGGCCGCGAGTGTCGACGACAGCGACGGCAGGAACAGCTCGGGAATGAGGCCTGCGCGCGGCAGGATTTCCCACAGCGCAATGAGCCCGATCACGATCAATCTGCGAAGCGTCGCCGCGGTCATCTCTGCCTCACGCTGATTTGCGGATGTGCCGCCAGATACGGTCGCGCAGGCTGCCGAACGCGTCGCCGCTCAGCATTTCATAGGTACGCGGGCGGGGCAGCGAGACCTGCAGGTGATCGACGATGCGGCCGGGCCGCGGCGACATCACGATCACCTCGTCGGCGAGATAGACCGCCTCTGTCAGGCTGTGCGTGACGAACACCACGGTCTTGCCGGTCGCCGCCCAGATCCGCAGCAGTTCGTCGCCCATGGTCATGCGGGTCTGCTCGTCGAGCGCGGCAAACGGTTCGTCCATCAGCAGCACCGGAGGGTCCTGCACCAGCCCGCGCGCGATCGAGACGCGCTGCTTCATGCCGCCGGACAATTCATGCGGATGGCGCTTTCCAAAACCGTCGAGGCCGACGAGTTTGAGCGCATCCTGCGCCTTGACGCGGCGTTCGCCCTTGGCGACGCGGCGCAGCGCCAGCGGAAACTCGACATTCTCTTCCGCCGTCAGCCAGGGAAACAGGCTGGCTTCCTGAAACACCACGCCGACGCGATTTGGATCGGGCTCGGGAATCGGTGCCCCGCTGATGGTGATGGTGCCCGAGGTCTGCTGGCGCAGGCCCGCCATCATCATCAGAAGCGTCGACTTGCCGCAGCCGCTCGGGCCGACCAGCACGACGAAGCGGCCGGGCTTGACGTCGAGCGAAACGTCTTCCAGCGCGACGACGTCCTGCGTCGTGGTCTTGAAGATCTGCCCGACATTGCGGACCTCGATCGCGCCGGCCGGCTTCAGCGGGGTTATGTTCGCCAATGGCTGCATCGTGTTTCCACCCATCTGACCAGTTCATTGAAGGCAATCGCGATCACGGCGATCATCACCACGCCGGCCAGCAATTGCTTCATCTGGAAGTTTTCGCCCCAGGTCGCGATCTGATGGCCGATGCCGTCGCGCGAGGCGTACATTTCGGCGAGAATGACGCCGGTGAGATTGAAGATCATCGAGATCCGCAGGGCCTCCAGCAGAACGGGGAGCATGCTCGGCAGATAGACGCGAAACGCGGTTTGCATCGGCGTCGCGCCATAGGAGCGGGCGACGGTCAAATGCTCGACCTTGACCGACTCCACCGCCGTCGTGGTCGACATGATCACAATGAAGATGGTCGAGAAGAATCCGAAGCCGACCTTCTGCGCAAAGCCGACGCCGAACACCAGGATGAACATCGGCAGGAAGATTGATTTCGGGATGCTGAACGCGAAGAACAACAGCGGCTTTGCCACGTCGGCAAAGTAGCGATTCTCCGCGATCAGGAAGCCGATCAGCGCGCCGACGGGGACGGCGAGCGCGAACGCGGTCACCACTTCGGTCGCGGTAACGGCGAGGTCCTTGCGCACGCTCGCTCGCTGCAGCAGCTCGCCAAGCGTTGCCAGCGTGTCGGAGGCGGAGGGAAGCAGGCGCGGATTGACGATGCCACTGCGCGACAGGATTTCCCATATCGCAAACAGCGCCACCACGATCGCGATTCGTGCCGCCTTTACGCCTAATCCACGCATCGCGCCGCCTCAGGGCTTGGTCGGAACCGGCTTGAACTGCGTCGAGATGATCTCGGCGGCAGGCCCAAGGTCCTTCATGCCGCCGGCCTTGGCCATGTCGAGCGCAAGCTGGAGCTGCTCCGGAATCTTCGCACCCTCCATGCTGCCGTCGGTTTCCAGCTTCAGAATCGTGTTTTCATATTCCAGCGCCGCGATCTCGGCGGGGATTTCATAGAGCTCGGTGATCAGCTTGACGGAGGCGTCCTTGTTGGCGCGCATGAACATCAGCGCGCCGTAGAGCGCGTTCAGCGTCTTCTGCACCATCTGCGGCTTGTCCTGCACGTATTTGTCGAGCGCGATCCAGCCGGCGGCGAGGTTCGGCGGCACTTCCTTGGAGAAGTCGAGGATGGTGCGCGCTTCGCCCGATTTGGAAATCTGGAAGCTCAGCGGCGAATAGACCACGGCCGCATCGACATTGCCGGCGAGCAGGTTCGGCACCAGGCCGCCGCCGCCGACGGGCACGCGGGTGAATTCGATCTTCTTGTCCTGCTGGGTCCACAGCGCCAGCAGGTCGGAGCCGGAGCCGGCGGAGGTGATCGCGACCTTTTTGCCTTTCAGATCGTTGACGCCAAGCGTCGATTTCGAAAGCGTCATCAACTGCCAGCCGTAATAGCCGGTCGCGGCACTGGCGAGCACCTTGGAGTTCACGCCCTTCTTGCGCCCCGCAGATACCAGCGAGGTGGCGTCGAGAATGACGTCGGCGGCACCCGCCGCCATCGCCTCGAACGTCTCGGCGCCGCCGCGATAGATCGTAAGTTCCGCTGCGATGCCTTCCTTCTCGAACAGTTTCTGCCGCACCGCGGTTTCCGCGATCGTGGTCGGCCAATAGGTTTTGGTCGGAAGCCCGATGCGGACGGTGTCGGCAGCTTGCGCGTAGCCTGATGCGCCAAGCACGGTGGCTGCCGTGATCGTTGCCAGGATGTGGCGTCGCGTGATCTTCATTGTGACGTTTCCCTTTTGCTTTTTCTTGATTGGCTTGGTCTTCGAACGGTCGATCAGACGGCGTCGCCACCTCCGAACGTGTTCGGCGTGGCGAGCTCGACGAGGCGCATGGTCGTCATGAAATGCTTCGAGAGCGCCGTGACGGCGGCATCGGCATCGCGCTTGAGCGTGGCATGCACGATTGCCGCGTGTTCGGCCTCCACATCGCGGGATTTTTCGCTGTTGCGCCGGATCGCGAGCCTTCGATACCGCTCGCTCTGCTCATGCAGCACATCGCGAAACCCGAGCAGCCATTGCGAGCCGCAGGCGTTCACCAGCGTGCGATGGAAGACGCGGTGCCGCACCACCCATTCCTCATAGTGATGGGTCGGATCGTCGGGATAGGTATGGGGAACGGCGCAGAGCGCGGTGAACGATTTCTCCACCGAGGCAAGCCATGCCGCGTCGCCGCGCTCGATCGAGCGCCGCAGCGCCAGCCCTTCGATATCGACACGGGTCTGCGTCACGTCCCGAAGATCGGCTGATGATACCGGGCTGACGCGAAAGCCGCGCTGGTCGGATGCCTGCACCAGCCCGTCCGCGACGAGCCGCGATAACGCCTCGCGCACCGCGGCGAGGCTGACCGAGAACTGTTTGGCGAGACCGGCAATATGCAGCTTCTGGCCGGGCAGCAGCCGGGTCGAAAGAATATCCGCGCGCAGCCGCTCCTGAACGGCTGATGTCAGGCTTCGAGGCCGTTCGTCGGCAAGGCTCTCACCAAAACTCAACCCGATACTGCTCATGGCGGCGCAGATTGGCGAGGCAAGGCGATGTCGTCAATCGAAAATCGATTTTTTATCTAAGCTGCTGCCAAGGCTTCGGTTTCTGGTTTGGTGGCCGCCTGCGCTGTCTAGCCCTGAATCCCTCGCGGCGCGTCCGCACTAAAAATCACCGTGACAAGCTGCCGGCGGTGACTTAGATAGTTCGCATGCGAAATAAATTCAGTTCGCCCAACCGATGAACCCGCGTCGCGAGCACCGGCTCGTGTTCCTGCTCAACGTCGCGCAGCGCCGGCTGCAGCGCTGGATGGCGGCGCGGACGCAAGCCAGCGGCGTTACCGCCGCGCAGTCCGGCTTGCTGTTCATCCTCGGCCAGCGCGACGGCGTGCTGATGGGCGAAGCGGGCGCGGCGCTCGATCTCGGTCCGCCCGGCATCAGCGGACTGGTGGACCGGATGACGGCTGCGGACCTGATCAAGCGCCGTGCCGATCCGGATGACGGGCGCGCGTGGCGGCTCTGGCTGACGCCGGCCGGCCGCGCTGCTATGGCGCAGTCGAAGGCAGGGCTCGCCGAGGTCAATGCGCGCCTCACGGAAGGCTTCACCGAGGCCGAGATCGATGTCGTCGCGCGCTGGCTCACCACCATGCAAACCAGATTTCCCAGAGGAGAAGATGAATGACCGAGCATATCAAGATCGAGAAGAGCGACGGGATTTTGAGCCTGACGATGGCGCGCCCCGACAAGAAGAATGCGCTGACGAATGCGATGTACGGCGCGCTGGCCGACGCAATCGAAGGCGCGGAGACTGATCCATCCGTCCGCGTCCTGCTAATTCGCGGCGAGGGCGACATGTTCACCGCCGGCAACGACGTCGGCGAGTTCGCCGCCATTGCGACGGGCGCGGTTCAGGGCGAGCGGCATGTCGGCCGTTTCCTGCAGGCGCTCGCCAGATCGAGCCGTCCGCTGGTCGCGGCCGTTCAAGGACGCGCCGTCGGCATCGGCACCACGATGCTGCTGCATTGCGATCTGGTCGTGCTGGCCGAGAACGCGCTGCTGTCGACGCCGTTCGTCAATCTCGCATTAGTGCCGGAAGCGTCTTCCAGCCTGTTGATGCCGCTCCGCATCGGCTATGCGCGCGCCTTCGAAATGTTCGCGCTCGGTGACGCCGTCGATGCCAAATCCGCGTTTGCGTGGGGGCTCGCCAACCGGGTGGTGGCGCTGGACAAACTCGACGCTGAAGCAAAAGCGCTCGCGTCCCGGCTGGCGAAGCAACCGGCGGGTGCGGTCAGCACGACGAAGCGGCTGATGCGCAATCCGGAGCTTCTCATGGCGCAGATCAAGGCGGAAAGCGAGCGGTTCGCGGAGCGCCTGAAAACCGCCGAGGCGCGCGAGGCCTTCGTCGCGTTCGCCGAACGCCGGCCGCCGGACTTCTTGAAACTCGCCAAACCGCCGGCGTAACCGCTTTCTCCCCGCCCGCGACCGGGAGGCAATTGACCGCCCGTGACGGCCCCGCTACCTCTCTCGGGTTGCGTGCGGGGAAACAAATGAACAAGAACAATGAAGCTTCCGAATTCGACTACGTCATCGTCGGCGCCGGCTCGGCCGGATGCGTGCTCGCCAATCGCCTGAGCGCCGACGGCAAGCATTCCGTGTTGCTGCTGGAGGCCGGACCGAAAGACAGCAATCTCTGGATCCACGTGCCGCTCGGCTACGGAAAACTGTTCAAGGAAAAATCCGTCAACTGGATGTATCAGACTGAGCCGGAACCAGGCTTGAACGGCAGGCAGGTGTTCCAGCCACGCGGAAAAGTGCTCGGCGGCTCGAGCTCGATCAACGGCCTGCTCTATGTGCGGGGCCAGCACGAGGACTACGATCGCTGGCGCCAGCGCGGCAATGCCGGCTGGGGCTATGACGACGTGCTGCCCTATTTCAGGAAGGCCGAGAACCAGCAGCGCGGAGACGACAAGTATCACGGCACGGGCGGGCCGTTGCCGGTGTCGGACTGGCGCCACCATGATCCGCTGTCGGAAGCCTTCGTCGTCGCCGCCGCCGAAACCGGCATTCCGACCAATCCGGATTTCAACGGCGCCACGCAGGAAGGTGCGGGATTTTTCCAGACCACAACAAGTCGTGGCCGGCGCGCCAGCACGGCGTTCTCCTACCTGCGTCCGGCGAAGAGCCGCAGCAATTTGCACGTCGAGACTTCGGCGCTGGCGCAGCGCATCCTGTTCGAAGGGCGGCGCGCCAAGGCGGTCGAATACAAGCAGGAAGGCCGCGTGCGCACGGCGCG
This sequence comes from Bradyrhizobium algeriense, assembly GCF_003062295.1. Classification (GTDB taxonomy): domain Bacteria; phylum Pseudomonadota; class Alphaproteobacteria; order Rhizobiales; family Xanthobacteraceae; genus Bradyrhizobium; species Bradyrhizobium algeriense. The sequence continues at coordinate 62,111 of NZ_PYCN01000029.1, forward strand.
GGCGCGCAAGGAAATCCTGGTCTCCAGCGGCGCGTATAACTCGCCGCAATTGCTGCAGCTCTCCGGCGTCGGTCCGGCGGACCTTCTGAAGCAGCACGGCATCGAGATCGTGCTCGACGCGCCCGGCGTCGGCAATGATCTGCAGGACCACTTGCAGGTCCGGCTGATCACGCGCTGCGCGCAAAAGGTCACGCTCAACGACGTGGTCAACAATCCGGTACGCCGGGTGATGGCGGGCATTCAGTACGCCGCCTTGCGCAAGGGACCGCTGACGATTGCCGCCGGCACCTCGGGCGCATTCTTCAAGACCAGCCCGCGGCTGGCGTCGCCCGATATCCAGATTCACTTCCTGCCGTTCTCGACGGACAAGATGGGTGAGAAGCTTCACGCGCTTTCTGGTTTTACCGCTTCGGTCTGCCAGTTGCGCCCGGAAAGCCGCGGTTCGCTGCGCATCAAAAGCGCCGATGCTTCCGTGCCGCCGGAAATCCGCATCAACTATCTCGCAACCGAAACCGATCGCCGCGCCTTCATCGACGGCATCCGCATCCTGCGCCGGATTCTCGCAGCACCCGCGCTGAAGGCCTACGCGGTCGGGGAAGTCGATCCCGGTCCGAAAGTGCAAAGCGACGACGAACTGCTCGATTTCTGCCGCCGCACCGGCAGCACGGTCTATCACCCGACCTCGACCTGCCGCATGGGCAGCGATGCGCTCGCCGTCGTCGACCAGCGCCTGCGCGTGCGCGGCATCGAAGGCCTGCGCGTGGTCGATGCGTCTGTTATGCCGGACCTGATGTCGGGCAATACCAACGCGCCAACCATCATGATCGCGGAGAAGGCGTCGGATATGATTTTGGAGGATGCGCGGTAAGTGCGTGATCGTAGTAATCGTAGCCCGGATGGAGCGTAGCGTAATCCGGGGCTGCTCCCGCGCCGCACGGCCGTTCCCGGATTGCGCTTCGCTCCATCCGGGCTACAAGATTACCCCTTGTACGCCCGCACTCGCTTCAGCATCTGCTCGACATGGGCGATCGGGGTTTCCGGCTGGATGCCGTGGCCGAGGTTGAAGATCAGCCGTCCAGCCGCGTAATTCGCCAGCACGTCGTCGACGGCGCGGTCGAGCGCGGCGCCGCCCGCGATCAACGCCAGTGGATCGAGATTGCCCTGCACGGCGACGCGGCTCTGCACGCGCTCGCGGATCAATGACGGCTCGGCCGCCCAGTCGATACTGACGGCATTGACGCCGGTCGCTTCGACATAGGCCGGCAGCAGCGCGCCCGCGCCGCGGGGAAAGCCGATGATTTTTGCATCAGGCGCTTTCGCGCGCACGCCCGCGACGATGCGTTTCGCAGGCTCGATCGACCAGCGCTCGAATTCGCGCGGCGGCAGCACGCCGGCCCAGGTATCGAAGATCTGCAACGCGTCCGCGCCGGCCTTGAGCTGGCCGAGCAGGTATTGGATCGAGTTCTCGACCAGCACGTCGATGATTTCAGCGAACGCCTCCGGGTGACGATAGGCCATCATCCGCGCCGGCGCCTGGTCGGGTGTGCCTTGTCCCGCAACCATGTAGGTCGCGACCGTCCACGGCGCGCCGCAGAAGCCGATCAGCGCGATCTCAGGCGCGAGTTCGCGCTTCACGCGGCGCAGTGCTTCATAGACCGGCTCGAGCTTGCCGAAATCGGCGTGGCGCGCCAGCGTCGTCACTTGCTCCGGTGTATTCAGCGGATCGAGCCGCGGGCCTTCGCCGGCCTCGAAGCGCACGGAACGGCCGAGCGCGTAGGGGATGACGAGAATGTCGGAAAAGATGATCGCAGCGTCGAAGTTGAAGCGGCGGATCGGCTGCAGCGTCACCTCGGCGGCATAGTCCGGCGTGAAGCAGAGGTCGAGAAAGCTCCCGGCCTTGGCGCGCAACTCGCGATACTCCGGCAGATAGCGCCCGGCCTGCCGCATCATCCAGATCGGCGGCACCTGCTGCCGGCGGCCGGACAGCACTTCGAGAAATGGTTTTGCGACGGATTTCTGAGACAATCGAAGGGTTCCTGCGGGCGGCTGATATTTGCGCCTCTGATACACGCAGGTTCCCTCCGGGCCAAGGACGGATACCAGGGGCGAACGTGGAACTGGCGTAAAACCGCGCCGTTATCTCATCCATGGAGGTCCCGATGGCCGAGAAATTCAATCCTGCGGCGCATGACAAGCACGCCGAAGATCCCCGTGAAGCGCAGAAAGCCGACCGGGAAATCCACGAGAAGCTCGAGGCCGGGCTGGTGGACACGTTTCCGGCCTCCGACCCCGTGAGCGCCGCGCAACCGGCGCCGTCGAAAGCCGATGGCGATCGTGCCAACAAAACGCTGTGGAACAAGGTCCGCGCCGTCTTCCGCTGACGCAAATCTCAGTAATGCGGCGGCGGCTCGTTCGCAGGACCCGGCGCGTTGCTTTCGGCCTCCTGAAGGCGCTCCTTCAGTTCAGCGACCTGGCGCGTCAGCCTGTCGATCTCAACCCACTGCGCGGTGATCGTCTGGTTCAGTGTCTCGATGGTCACATCCTGATAGGTCAGCCGCATTTCCAGCGCGTCGATGCGCTCGCTTAAGTCGTCGGCATCACTCATGGGAGCCATCGTTCGGTCGTCGCTGCCGCAGCCCGTGGCCCAGCGCCACACGTTCGTCGAATACAAAACACTTGCCGCGCCAGCGGCTCTCTTGCTCCGGCACGCCTTCGAGATACCGCAGGATGCCGCCCTTGAGGTGATAGACCTCACCAAACCCCAGCGCCAGCAGATAGGCGCTGGCTTTCTCGCACCGGATACCTCCGGTGCAGAACATCGCGATCCTCTTGTGCTTCGCCGGGTCGAGTTTCTCCGCGGCGAATTCCTTGAACTGGCCAAAGCTTTTGATGCCGGGATCGACCGCGCCTTCGAACGTGCCCATTGCGACCTCGAAGGCGTTGCGGGTGTCGATGACAAGCGTATCGGGCGCGGCAATCAGTTCGTTCCAGTCCGACGGCTCGACATAGGTCCCGACCTGCCGCGTCGGATCCGCGGTGGTATCTCCGAGCGTGACGATTTCCTTTTTCAGCCGCACCTTCAGCCGCTGGAACGGCATCTCGGAAGCGCTCGAAAACTTGAGTTCGAGATTGTCGAGCCGGCCACCGAAGAGGGGGCCGTGCTCCAGCTCCCGGACGAACGCGTCGATGCCCTCATCGCCGCCCGCAACGGTGCCATTGATGCCCTCGTGGGCCAGCAGCACGCTACCCTTGATCCCGAGGCCTGCAGCAAGCGCGCGCAGCGGCTCGCGCAGCTCCCGGAAGTCCGGCAGGGCGGCGAATTGGTAGAGGGCGGCGACCTTGAGCGGCATGGCGACCGTTTATCAGGCGGGCCGGGCAGGGGATACCCCGTAAAGCCCTGCGTATTCCGCGTATTGCCACCGCGGGACCTTGGCATGCCAGCCATTGCCCAGTTGGGGATGAATATGCCAAAGAACCGTCTGTAAACTCACCCGATCGTCCCCAGCGGGATGCCCAAGAAATATTGAAGAAACGCTGAAAAGAAAGCACTCGCGATGAGGAATTTCCATTTCGCCGGCCGCTCCACGGTCCATGCCCAGAACGCGATGGTGGCGACGTCGCACCCGGAGGCCGCGCTTGTCGCCATCGACGTGATGCGCGCGGGCGGTACGGCTGCGGACGCCGCGGTTGCGGCCTGTGCGCTGCTCGGCGTCATCGAGCCGCAATCGACCGGCATCGGCGGCGATTGTTTCGCGCTGATCCAGCCGAAGGGCGAGGGCAAGATAACGGCCTATAACGGCTCCGGCCGCGCGCCGATGGCGGCAACGGCCGAATGGTATCTCGAGCGCAAGATCCATTCGGTGCCGCTGACATCGGCCCATGCGGTGAGCATTCCCGGCGCGATCGACGCCTGGGATACGATCCTGCGCGACCATGGCAAGATGGGGCTCGACACGCTGCTGCAGCCCGCGATCAAGGCGGCCGAAGAAGGCTATGTCGTCGCGCCGCGCATCGCCTTCGACTGGAAGAACCAGTTCGAGAAGCTGAAGAACGGCACCAACACCGAACGCTATCTTTTGCCGCACGGCAAGCCGGCGGTGGCCGGCGATGTGATCCATCAGCCGGAGCTCGGCAAGACGCTGCGCGCGATCGCCAAGAACGGCCGCGACGCGTTCTATGCCGGCGAGATCGCAGCCGACATGGTGGAAACCTTGCGCGGCATCGGCGGCCTGCACACGCTGGAAGATTTCGCCGCGCATTCGACCGAAGCCACGTCGCCGATCGGCACGATGTACAAGGGCCACGATGTCTGGCAGTGCCCGCCAAATGGCCCGGGCATCACCATGCTGGTGATGCTGAACATCCTCTCCCGCTTCGACCTGACGAAGTTTCCCGCGCTCAGCGTCGAGCGCTTCCATCTCGAGGCGGAAGCCGCGCGCATCGCCTACATGATGCGCGAGCAGTACATTGGCGATCCGCAGCAGGTTCATGTCGACGTCGCCGGCATCCTCGCGAAGGAATTCGCCGAGGAGCACATCAAGAACATCAGGATGGACCGGCTGCTTGATCTGCCGAACGTGGCGCCGCCGATGAATCCGTCCACGGTCTACATCACCGTGGTCGACAAGGACCGCAACGTCTGCTCGTTCATCAACTCGATCGCGCATTCCTTCGGCTCGGCGATCGTGTCCAACAAGACCGGCATCCTGCTGCAGAACCGCGCCGGCGGTTTCCGGATCCAGCCCGGCCATCCCAATTGCATCGCGCCGGGCAAGCGGCCGCTGCACACCATTATTCCCTCACTCGCCACCAAGAATGGTCGCGCGTTGATGCCGTTCGGCGTGATGGGCGGACAGTATCAGCCGGTGGGCCAGACCCGCGTGCTGACCAACATGCTCGACTATGGCTGCGACGTGCAGGAAGCCATCGATATGCCGCGCGGCCTGCATTATGAAGGCGTCTACCAGCTCGAGGACAGCGTGCCAGCCGAGATCGTCGAGGGCCTGAAGAAGATCGGCCACAAGACCACCAGCGTGGTCGGCCCGCTCGGCGGCGGCCAGGCGATCTGGATAGACTGGGACAAGGGCACGCTGACCGGCGGTTCCGATCCCCGCAAGGACGGTTGCGCGCTGGGCTATTGAGCGTCTAGAAGCTTCGTCTCGCCAAGAAGAGGTTCAACAGATGCGCTTCTCCCGACGCACGTTCATCCGGACCGCTACTGCCGCCATGGCGGCCGCGGTTGCCACGCCCGTTGCCATCAGGATGGCATCGGCCCAGACCGCAGGAAAACCTATGACCACAGCTTCAGGCTTGCAGATCATCGACAGCACGGTCGGCACCGGCGCGTCGCCGAAGACCGGCCAGACTTGCGTGATGCATTATACAGGATGGCTCTACGAGAACGGCCAGAAGGGCAAGAAGTTCGACTCCTCTGTTGATCGCAACGAGCCGTTCGAGTTTCCGATCGGCCAGCGTCAGGTGATCGCCGGCTGGGACGAGGGCGTTGCCTCCATGAAAGTCGGCGGCAAGCGCACGCTGATCATTCCGCCCGCGCTTGGTTATGGTGCACGGGGCGCCGGCGGCGTCATCCCGCCGAATGCGACGCTGATGTTCGACGTCGAATTGCTGGCGGTGAAGTAACCAGCAACGGGGGAAGCGCATCGTGAAGGTCTCGATCCTCGACGATTATTTCGACACGCTGCGCACCCTCGATTGCTTCGGCAAGCTCGCCGGCCACGACGTGACCATCTGGAACGATCACGTCCAGGACAACGATGTGCTGGCGGAACGGCTGCGTGATACCGAAGCGCTGGTGCTGATCCGGGAGCGCACGCAGATTCGCAACGCCCTGCTGGAGCGCCTGCCGAAACTGAAACTGATCAGCCAGCGCAGCGTCTTTCCGCATATCGATATCGAGACCTGCACCCGGCTTGGCATCGTCGTGTCGTCGAGCCAGCACGCCGACACGCCGTCTTACGCGACCGCCGAGTTCACCTGGGGCCTGATCCTGGCGGCGATGCGCGCGATCCCGCAGCAGATGGCGGCGCTCAAGGCCGGCAAATGGCAGATTGGCGTCGGCCACACTCTGCGCGGCAAGACGCTCGGCATCTATGGCTACGGGCGGATCGGCGCCGTCGTCGCCGGCTACGGCAAGGCGTTCGGCATGAACGTGCTGGTATGGGCGCGCGAGCCGGCCATGGCGAAGGCCCGCGCCGACGGATACGAGACCGCCGCCAGCAAGGCTGATTTCTTCGAACGATGCGACGTGCTTTCGCTGCACATGCGCCTGGTCGATGCCACGCGCGGCATCGTCAAGGCAGAAGACCTCGCGCGCATGAAACCCTCGGCGCTCCTGGTCAATACCAGCCGTGCGCCGCTGATCGCGCCGAACGCGCTGGTCGATGCGCTGCGTGCCGGCCGGCCCGGCATGGCGGCGGTGGATGTGTACGAGAAAGAGCCGCTCCGCGACGTCAACGATCCCTTGCTGACCATGGACAATGTGGTCTGCACGCCGCATCTCGGCTACGTTTCGCGCGACGAATACGAACTCCAGTTCACGGACATCTTCGACCAGATTTTGGCGTATGCCGCGGGCACGCCGACCAATGTGGTCAATCCGGATGTGATGTCCAGACGGCGCTGATGCGCGGCAAGCGCCAGGGCGCGTATAGGCGAGGGACGTGCCCGGCCATGACGAAAACCGGGGCGCCCATGCGCCGCAGGCTCCCTTAATCTTCTGGTTTGCGGCCCTACTTTTCGATACCGTTCGGACCAACGATATTCCGAGAAGGCGCACAATGACCGGTACGCACGACCACAGCCATTCCCACGATCACGATCATTCGCACGGCGATACTGAGCGCTGGAAGCATGACGGCGTCCGCGTCATTCCCGGCAATCAGCTCGATCCCAACGTGCCGTCAACTGCGGGCATGGACCGCAAGGCCGCGATCAATTTCGCCCGCGTCGGTGCGCAGAAATTGTGGGCGGGCACCGTGACGATCCGGCCCGACGCCAAGACCGGCGCGCACCATCACGGCCATCTCGAAAGCATCATCTATGTCGTGAAGGGCAAGGCCCGGATGCGCTGGGGCGAGCATTTGCAGTTCACCGCCGAAGCTGGCCCCGGCGATTTCATTTTCGTGCCGCCCTACGTGCCGCATCAGGAGATCAACGCCAGCCGCGACGAGGTGCTGGAATGCGTGCTGGTGCGCAGCGACGGCGAGGCGGTGGCCATCAACCTCGATATCGAGCCGGTGGAAAAGCCAGAGACCGTCCTGTGGGTCGATCCCGTGCATCGCGATCCCGCCGAGAAGAAGTAATAACTAAAGGCCGCCTTCGTGCGGATATCGCGGGGAATGCCATGAAGCTTGTTCGCTACGAGAGCGCGGGCCACGTCGCCACCGTCACCATGGATCGCGCTTCCGCGCACAATGCGCTCAATAATGCGTTGTGTGACGAATTGCGCGAAGCCTGGCTCCGCTTTCACGAAAGCGACGACCGTGTTGCGGTGCTTGCGTCATCCGAAGAAAAATATTTCTCGGTCGGCGCCGACGTCAGGGATCTTCCCGTCAACATGTGGCACGCGGTGCCTGGATTGGGCGTCGAACTCGACAAGCCGGTCATCGCCGCTACATCCGGATGGGTGGTCGGCGGCGCCTTCGTGCTGGTGCAGATGGCGGACATGTGCGTGGCGTCGGAGACGACGCGCTTCATCTACCCCGAGGGCAAGATCGGCACCACCGCCGGCGGCATCTCCTCGGTGATGGCGCGCATGCCACACAAGATCGCCATGGAGTTTTTGCTGGTCGGCGAGGAAATGTCGGCGGAGCGGGCCTGGCAGATCGGCTTTGTGAACAAGGTCGCGCCGAAGGGGCAGCATGTCGCACTCGCCCAGGAGATGGCGGCCAAAATCGCCGCCAACGCGCCGCTGGTGGTCCGGGCGCTGAAGAAGCTCGCCCGCGACGCCATGCCCAGGGGACCGCTGGAAGGGGTCGCCGAGGTGCGCCGGCTGCTCGATGTCATCAAGGACAGCGAAGACCTGAAGGAAGGCGTCAAGGCGTTCGCCGAAAAGCGCAAGCCCGACTTCAAGGGCAGATAACCGCCGTTCGCCGCCGGATGCGACGGCACGCCGTTTCGTCGCCTGAAAAAAATTGAAAAAGGATGTCGGATCCGTCTCCGCGGGTTCGTCCTTGGCTCGAGCCCTTCAAAAAAGGAACCCGATTATGGCCAAAATGATCTTCGTCAACCTGCCGGTCAGTGACCTCGCACGCTCGACCGCCTTCTATCAGGCGATCGGCGGCGAAAAGAACCCGCAATTCTCCGATGACACGGCGTCCTGCATGGTGTTTTCCGACACCATCCACGTCATGCTGCTGACCCATGACAAGTATCGGCAGTTCACCTCGAAGAAGATCGCCGACGCGAAGGCCACTAGCCAGGTCCTGATCTGCCTTTCCGCCGACAGCCGCGACGCCGTGGATGATGTGATTGGAAAGGCGCAAGGCGCGGGCGGCGGTGCAGATCCGGGTCCGAAGCAGGATTACGGCTTCATGTATGGCCGCAGCTTCGAAGATCCGGATGGTCACCACTGGGAAGTGATGTGGATGGATGTCGCTGCCGCGCAATCCGCCATGGCCCAAGCCTGATCATTTCAAACCTGTGACAACCCGGAGTTCTCCCGATGTCCAAGATTTCCCCCTGCCTGTGGTTCAGTAGCGAGGCCGAGGAGGCCGCAAACCTGTACGTCTCACTGCTGCCCGATTCCCGGATCGAGAAAGTCCAAAAGAACACCGTTGATAGTCCTGCCGGCAAGGCCGGTTCGGTGCTGGTGGTCGAATTCACGCTGGCCGGCCAGCGGTTCATGGCGCTGAACGGCAACAAGCCATTCGACTTCACCCACGCCGTCTCGTTCAAGATCGACTGCGCCGATCAGGCCGAGGTCGATCGGCTTTGGGACGCATTGCTGGCGGACGGCGGCAAGGAAGTGCAATGCGGCTGGCTGAAGGATCGCTACGGCGTGTCGTGGCAGATCGTGCCGACCGCGGCGATGGAATATATCGGCGGTTCCGATACCGCTGGGGCCCAGCGCGCGATGCAGGCGATGATGGGCATGGTCAAGCTCGATGTCGAAGGACTGAAGCGGGCGTATGAGGGGAAGGCCGCGGCGTAGAGCTGCTTGCTTACCTCGCCCCGCCCTTGCGGGGAGAGGTCGGATTGCGAAGCAATCCGGGTGAGGGAACTCTCCGCGAATCTGCTCTTTCGAGTTTGCGGAAGCAGCCCCTCACCCCGACCCTCTAAGAGCGAGCTTCGCTCGTCTCGACCCCGCAAGAGCGGGGCGAGGGAGCGATGATCCCTAATAACTAACCCTCAAACCCACACCGCCGTGGAGCGTGTTGCCGACCGGCTGCGGGCCGGCGGTGCCGTTGAGGAAGAGGTCGGCGACCCAGCCCTTGGTGATGCGGAAGCCGAGCCGGCCGCCATATTCGAACCAGCCCTGGTTGCCGATGGTGGGCACGATCGTGCCGTCGCCGGTCACGCTGGCGACGATGCCGGATCGCGACCCGAAGGATTGCACCCATCCGCCGTTGATGTTGGCCTCGACGCTTGTGCCGAACAGGTGCGTCCACTGTCCGCCGACCTTGACGAGGTTGGTGCGGTCGGTGCCATCGGCGATCGCGGCGTCGAACGGATTAAAGGCCGCGGCGGGGTCCGCGTAGCCCTTCACCCGCTGCCATAGCTGCCAGACCTCGACGGAAGCCGCCACCTCATCGCGCGGCGACAGCCGGCTCATCCAGCCGGCGCGGCCATAGACGGCGTAGTTCTCGCTCGTGGTCGAACTTTCGAGCGATACCGCGCCGAGGCTCGTCGTGTAGCTGCGCGAGTAGCGCACCTTCTGGAATGGCGACAGGATGGTGCCGATATCGAAGAACGGCCGCGACGATCCCCAGTCGACGAAATCATAGCGCAGCGCGAACGCGCCGATCGGCGAACTGGTGACGCGGTAGCCGCCTTCACTGTACTGGGCATAGGCGATGCCGGCGAGCAGCGACAGATTCGGCGTCAGGTTCTTGCGGCCGTGAATACCGGCCGAGAACGAACCCGCCGAACCGAACGCGCTGATGCAATCGTTGCAATTGACCTGCTCGTTGACCCCCAGCAGCACGTTGCCGAGCACGCGGTTGGTGATCATCTGGTTGAAGCGCTGTCCGGCCAGGTCGTTGATCGAGCCGGCGCCGGAACCGGTCGCAGCCGCAGGCGGCGCATTGGTGCCTGGCGTTGACGTCGGAGTCGGCGAAGCCGCAGGCGTGGGGGATGGGCTTGGCGTCGGCGTCGGCGGATAGCACTCGACACATTCTTCTGCCGGTGTCGGCGAGGGCGACTGCGCCCACGCCGACGACTGCAGCAGCGAAAGCGAGGCCATGGCTGCGAGCACGGCCGATAGAGCGAGGCTGCGAACGTGTTTTGCCATGGTCAGCGCCCGCACAGCATGCCGGTGGGGTCGCTGCCGTCATCGACGATGACGGGGGCCGCATCCGCATATTGTGTCTTGCTGCAAAGCCCTGCCGCGGCGCTGCAGGTCGCGGCAAACGTCCATGGCGGATTGTTGGTCTTCCTGATCGTCGAGCGGCCGCCGACACCTGAGGTGATGATGGCGGTGTCGCCGGGCCGGGTGAGCAGGATGCATTCAAAGCTGACCGTGCAGACCGAGGCCGCGCCGTCCTGCAGGTTGACGATGGTCTGGCCGCGCAGTGACAGGATATCGAGCGTGGTGCCGCGCACGCCAATGGTCGCCAACGGCGTCGTGATCTTGTAGGCGGCCTTGTCCGAATGGCCGGTGACGAAGCGAAACGCGCCCGAGGTCATGCGCACCGCGACTTCGCGGTAGTGATGTTCGTCGTCGAAAACGGTACGGTCGAGCTTGAGCGTCGCGTTGGGTCCGAGCGAGAGGTTGGTGCTGTCGGCCATCACCAGACGCGTTGCGCTGTCGATCCCGGTGCGCACGGTTTCGTCACGAACCAGTCCATCGCCGACCTTGATCTGAATGGTCGAAGGTCCGGCAACGCGGAGTACTTCATTCTTGACGACAGCCGCTTCGCCGACGCGCATTTGCGCATAGGCGGGAGCAGCCAACGCAGTTACCAAGCCAATTGCAAATAGCAAACGAAAGCAGTTACAGAAATTCATTTCAAAGCCGATCGATTTATCCCGACATCGTACCGGATCGCGCGCGTGCGATGTGGCAGAATTATCACTTGCGTGGCCTACTCGCCGGTCGGTTAGTGATGGCGGAATCGAAATGCGTTCAACGCGATGGACATAAAAATCTGGAGCCATCACACTCAATTTTGCCGCAATGTCATTTTGTCCCTGATTCAGTGTCAGATTGTCCGTGAAGCCAACAGACGCATCACATTCTGTTTTGCCAAATTCGATGATGCGCACGGGCATCATCGCGGGAGTGCTTTTTGTTCTCGCGCATTTCGCGATGCTGATCGGCGTCACCACGCCGGAGAAATTCTATTTCGACGAAGTGCATTACGTTCCGGCGGCGCGGCAGATGCTCGAGCCGGTGATGCGAGAGCCGATGCTCAACCCGATGCATCCGCCGCTGGCCAAGCAGTTCATCGCGCTGTCGATCCATTCGTTCGGCGATGGGCCGCTGGGCTGGCGCTATCCGGGCGTCCTGTTCGGATCGCTCGCGATCGTCGCGGTGTATCTGTGCGGCCTGGCGCTGTTCGCGGCGCAAGGGCCGGCGATTGCAGCGAGCCTGCTCGCCTTTTTCAACCAGATGCTGTTCGTGCAATCGCGGATCGCGATGCTGGATATTTTCGCGCTCACCTTCAGCCTGTTCGCGATCGCGGCGTTCATCCAAGGCTTTCGAAAGCAGCGGCCGCATCTGTGGTTCGCGCTTGCCGGGATCGGCTTCGGCCTGTCGATCGCTTGCAAATGGAGCGGGTTGTTCGTGCTCGCGGTCTGCATCGTCATCGTCGCAATGATCCGCCTGATGCAAGGCTGGTGCACCCAATTCGCCGACGCCCGGCCCGATGACTGGTACCGGCCCGATCTTTGGCCCGGCTTCAAGGCCTGGCATTTCGCGGCGTGCTTCATTCTGATTCCGGCCGCCGTTTATCTCGCGACGTTCATTCCGCTCTACGGATTATCGGCTTCGGATATCCTGCAAGCGCAGCGGCGGATCTTCAGCGATAACACCACAACCGCGATCGCAGGGCACACCTACATGAGTTCATGGCCGTCCTGGCCGTTCCTGGTGCGCCCGGTCTGGTATCTCTTCGACAAGATCGGCGACGACCGGATCGCCGCCGTGGTCTTCCTCGGCAACCCGCTGATCCTGTGGCCGGCGCTGATTGCGGTCGCGATCTGCCTGCGCGACTGGATCGTGACGCGGCGGGCGGATGCATTCCTGGTGCTGGCGTTCTACTTCGGTCCCTATCTCGCATGGGCGCTGCTGCCGCGAACGTTAGGGTTCATTTACTATTACCTGCCGGCCGCGACTTCGGCGAGCTTTGCGCTGGTGTATGCCTTGACACGCGGCAGCATGCCGGGATGGCTGCTATGGGCCTATGTTGCGATCGGTTTTGCCGGTTTTGCCGCAATGCTGCCGATATCGGCCGCGTTCATAGGTACCTCGATGGCGACGTTCAGCCGCCTGATGATCTTCCAGAATTGGATCTGAGACCGCCCAAGACGCTTAACGAGTAGTTACCCGGCAAGTCTACTTGTACGGGTCATTGGCTCGCCGTAGATTCGTCGTTGCGTTGAGTCTTGTCGGATTCCCGCTCAAAGGAACGACTGGCATGTGGGCCTTCTTCGAACGTCTGCTCGATTCATCGATGTTCGCACCGCACGGAATATGCCTGCTGTGGGAACCGCAACTGATCTGGCTCCACGTCGCGTCGGATGTCGTCATTGCTTCTGCCTATTTTTCGATTCCCGTGGCGCTGTCGATCTTCGTCTCGAAGCGCCGCGACGTCGATTTCGGATGGGTGTTCTGGGCGTTCGCGCTGTTCATCATGGCGTGCGGCGTCGGACACGTGATGTCGATCGTCACGCTTTGGTATCCGGTCTACGGCATCGAAGGCATCGTCAAGGCGATGACGGCCGCGGCATCGATCGTGACGGCGGCGATGCTGTGGCCGCTGTTGCCGAAGGTACTGGCGTTGCCCTCGCCGTCGCAGCTTCGTGCCGCTGAAGTAGCCCTGGCGCAGGAAGGCATGTACCGGCGCGAAGCCGAAGACATGCTTCGGCAGTCGCAGAAGATGGAAGCGATCGGACAATTGACCGGCGGCGTGGCGCACGATTTCAACAATCTGCTCACGATCATCAGCGGCAATCTCGAGATCGCCGATCGCTGCTTGCAGACATGGAGCGAGGCCGCGCGCGAGCGGTTGACGCGGGTGATCGCCAACGCCGCGAACGGCGCGCAGCGCGCGGCGATGCTGACGCAGCGCTTGCTGGCGTTTGCGCGGAGGCAGCCGCTCGATCCCAAACTGACCAACGTCGGTCAATTGATCGGTGGCATGTCGGATTTCTTCAGGCGCACGCTGGGCGAGAACGTCGATCTCGAGGTCGTGGAGGGAGCCGGCCTATGGCAGATCGAGGTCGACCCCAGCCAGTTGGAAGCGGCGATTCTCAATCTTGTCGTGAATGCCAAGGACGCCATGAACGCCAGTAATGCCAAAATCTCGGGCGCGATGGCCAACAGCGGCAAGCTGAAGATCGAAACCAGCAACGTTTCCGTCGAGGAGGGCTATCGGCAACAGAACGCAGGCGTGCCGGCCGGGCAATATGTATTGATCGTGGTGAGCGATACCGGTTCTGGAATGCCGCGGGAAGTCCAGGAGAAAGCGTTCGATCCGTTTTTCACGACCAAGCAACCGGGGCAGGGCACCGGCCTCGGATTGAGCCAGGTCTATGGCTTCGTCAAGCAATCCGGCGGCGAGATAAAGATATACAGCAAGGTCGGGCACGGAACCACAATCAGGATCTACCTGCCGCGCGCCGCTACCGCTCCCGAGGCCGTCGGACAGAGCGAGGCGCCTCTGGTCGGCAGTTCGGGGAGCGAGACCGTCCTGGTCGTCGAGGACGAATACGATGTGAGGTCGTATCTGGTCGAGACGCTAAAGGACCTGAACTACCGGGTTCGCGAGGCGGCGAACGGGGCGGCCGCGCTGGCACAGTTCGACGCCAATCCGTTCCGGATCGATCTGTTGCTGACCGACATCGTGATGCCTGGCCTGAACGGCCGCGAGCTGGCCGATCAACTGCATCATCGCCAATCCGGCCTGAGGGTCTTGTTCATGACCGGGTATTCGCGGGATGCGATCGTGCATCAGGGCCGGCTGGATGCCGGCGTGTCACTGCTGCAGAAGCCCGTTACCCAGGCCTTGCTGGCGGCAAGGATCCGGGAAATTCTCGACAAGTCGTAGATTGCCACGGACGGCGAGCCGTCATGTCGTGTACCGCGATCGCGGCAAATGAAAATCCGCCTGCCGCAAGCGGCAGGCGGATTGGCCATCAAGACCTTACTTCGACGCGGTCTTGTTGGTATCCATGTTGACGACCTGAACGCGGCGGTTGGCCGGGTCCATCGGCGCATTCGCATCCTTCGGCTTGCTCTCGCCGTAACCGACGGTCACGAGATTCGAGCCGGTGATGCCGTACTTCTCGGTCAGGTACTTCTTGATCGTGTCGGCGCGGCGCTCGGACAGATCCTGATTATACGCCTCGCCGCCGATCGCGTCGGTATGTCCGGCAACCACGAAGGTCGAACCCTTCAGGCTCGCATCGGAGAGCGCCTTGCCGAGTTCCTGGACGGCGCTCACCGAGCCCTTGCTGATGTCGGCCGAGTTGTAGTCGAACTGGATTTCGAGATCGATCTTCGGCTTGCTCGCGGCAAGTTCCGCAATCTCCTGGCGCTCGCCGAGCGACAGCGACCGCGTCTTGCGGTTGCGCAGCGTGTTGACGAAGCCGGTTTCCTTGGCCTGTACGGCGGCGTCCACCGGCTGCTGCGGGCCGGTCGAAAGGCCGCGGGTCACGCCCGGCTTCGGCTTCAGGGCGTCCAGGATCTTGTCGGCCGAGACGGTGTCGCCGGCGACAGCGAGGCCCGCTGTCATCGACAGCGCGGCGCTGATAGTCATGATCGAAAGGTAGCGGGTCATTGTCTTAATCCTCACTGTTAACGCCTGCAAAGCTGGCGTGCATGACGTTTTGATGCTGCGAAGATAGGACGGGTTCAAAGTGGGCAATGTGATTCAAGTCACATTGATAACGCCAGCTTTCCGACCAGGGCTGGCTTTGAGCCGGCATCGCAGGGTGTTTGAGGCCGATACGGCGTCATTCTACGTCTCGCGGCATCTTCGGTAGACCAATCATCCAATCTTGCTTGCGTGATTTGAATCACCCTTTCGATCGGCGACCGGAAGCAGGTCCGCCTCTGCCGCAGGCCTACCCAGGCCGGAACCGTATCAGCCTCAACCGCAACCCGCTGCCGCGATGCGCCGCCTGGCCGGCCTCCGACTTCGACATCAGGGCTTCCGGCAAGTTCGGTGGAGGCAATTCGCGCTGCGTGGCGCGGCGATCTCAATGTCGCGCAGCACAACGACTGCAGTGACAGGACGGTGCGGGCTGGCATCCGGAGTTTTGCGGGACAAGCGACCGCCGCATCGCTTCCCGCAGCTCGCTTCAGAAAAGAAAACTGTGTGCCGTCGCGCCAGCGCCGATCTGTGGACAACAAATCGGCAAGATGCGCGTCTAGCAAAACGACTCACAAAAAATCTGAAGAAGAATTGGTTCGGGGCAACCAAACGGGCGGGCCGGGTGTTACAGTCAGTCAAGCGTCAGCGTGAGTACCAGGGTTATCGTGCCAGCGCATCGGAGCCTGCCGGTTCCGGAAGTTCAATGCCAACACTGATCGGCGCGGCGATGATCGCCGCTGCAATTTTGCTGTCGACGCTGATCAACGCGCTCGGTAGCCGCTACGCCGGGTTCGAAAGCCCGACGGAGGAGAGCGCGTGGCTGGTCGATCGTCTCACCGGCACCGTCTACAAATGCAGTGCGCCTCAGCCCGGCCGCGCCTCCTGTGAGGCCGAGATCGCAACCGGCAGTGTCGGGGACCGGCCGAAGCGGTGAGGTGAGTTCGCGCCGCGAGCGGCGTCCATGGAACCGGGACTCCCCCCACGCGCGAATCCCGCTACATTGCCGCGCGATGCCCCGCGCGACTGAACCCCGACCCCTGACCAAGACCGAGGCCCGGCGAATCTGGCTGCATGCCCAGCGGCTCGATACGAATGAGCCGTTCGGCGCCGGACCGCAGGCGGTTGCGGCGGCAGTGGACCATCTCGGCTACGTGCAGATCGATACCATTCACGTCATCGAGCGCTGCCATCACCACATTCTCTATAGCCGCATCCCGGCCTACGCCCGCGCCGACCTGCGCCAGGCGCAGAGCGTCGACAAGAGCGTGTTCGAATACTGGACGCATGCGCTGTCCTATGTACCGGCGAAGGATTTTCGCTTCTTCGTCCCGGCGATGCGGGAACACCGGCGCGAGGGCCACCGATGGTTCGCTTCCGTGAAGCCGGAGGACACCCGCAAGGTGATGCGGCTGTTGCGGCGTGACGGCGCGCTGACGATCCGCGACATCGAGGACGACGTTCTGACCGAGAAGGAACATCTCTGGCAGAGCCGCAAACCCTCGAAGCGGGCGCTGCAGCTTGCCTTCTACACCGGCGAGGTGACGATCTCCGAACGAACCGGCATGCTCAAGACCTATGAGCTGATGACGCGGCATTTCGGCTGGGACAAGCCGCCGAAGCCGGCTGCCTCGGCGGAAATCACCGCCTACCTGCTCGACCGCGCGTTACGTTCGCAAGGCGTCGTCAGCCTCGATTCCATCTGCCATCTCGACGCGCCGAGCAAGGGGGCGGTGCGGCGATTGATCGACACGCGGGTGCGGCGCGGGGAATTGACGCCGGTCGCGCTTGAAGGTGCCGGCAAGCAGGAGCATTGGGTCCAGCCGGAAGTGCTGGAGGCGAATGGGGCGGTGCCGGGTGGCGAGGGCGATGGCCTGGTGCACATCCTCTCGCCGTTCGATCCGCTTGTTATCCAGCGCAAGCGCACCGAATTGTTCTTCGATTACGGCCACCGCTTCGAGGCCTATGTGCCGAAGGAAAAACGCCTGTTCGGCTATTTCGCGCTCCCGGTTCTGGTCGGCGAAGATATCGTCGCTGCCATCGACCTGAAGACCGATCGCCAGAACAAGAAGTTGCTGATGCAGAAATGGAGCTGGGTCGGCAAGGGCGCGGCGCGGAGCGCGCGCAAGGATTACAAGCGCCGCATCGAGGAAGAACTTGATCGTTTCGAGCGGTTTCAGCTGGCGGAGTAGGGCATCCGTTCGGGAACCCGGCCCCGGCTGGTTCAAGCTGCCGCGCGGCCTGCCTGCCATAGCGCGAGCACCTCTTCGCGCGCGATGCCGCGGGTAATGAACACGATGCGCGAGCGGCGGTCGGCGTCGGGCCATTCGGGGAGCGCCACCGGCGGATGGAAGACATGGTGGACGCCGTGGATCACTATTGGCGTCTGCTCCCCGCGGAGATTGAGAATGCCCTTGACCCGCAGCAGGTCCTCGCCGCGCATGCTGCGAAGATACGCGAGCCAATGCGAAACGGCCATCCAGTCGAGCGGTTCGTCGAACGCGAGCACGAAGCTGGTGATCGATGTATCGTGGCTGTGACGGGCGTGATGGCCATGATTGGCGTGGTCGTGGTGCTCGTGCGCCGGCTCGCAGGATCCTGCGAACGCCTGCTCGTTGAGCCAGCGCCCAACGTCGATCGCTTTTTTCTCGGGATCGACCAGGCCGGCACCGAATAGCCCCGCCGGATCGATCTCGCCATGCATCACGCTCTCGATCCTGGCACCGGGGTTGAGCCGACGGAGACGCGACTCCAATGCGGCAATGTTGCTGACCAAATCACGCTTGGTGATCAACAGCCGATCGGCAAGCGCCACCTGCTTCACCGCTTCATATTGATGGTCGAGCTGATGAACTGCATTGGCGGCATCCACTGTCGTCACGACGGTATCGAGCCGCAGGAAATGCGAGACCAATGGATTGTTCAGCAGGAGCTGCACGATCGGGGCAGGATCTGCCAGACCCGTGGTCTCGACGAGAATACGACGAAATGGCGGCACCTCGCCACGGTCGCGTCTGACCAGCAGTGTACGCAGCGTCTCCTCGAGGTCGCTGCGGATTGTGCAGCAAATACAACCGCTCGCGAGTACAGCCACCTCGCCATCGACGCGCTCGACGAGGAGATGGTCGAGACTGACTTCTCCGTATTCGTTGATAACGACAGCGCTGTCCCTCATGGCGTCGTGGCGCAGCAAGCGATTGAGCAGCGTGGTCTTGCCGCTGCCGAGAAAGCCGGTGATCAACGATACCGGCAGCCGCTCGGCCGACTTGTCGCTCTCGAAGAGGCTCATCGGCTCCCTCACTTCAATCGTCTTATTTTTGTCGCTGGACAGCAGCCTAGCGGAGGAGGAGCATGCCGGAAATAATTTTTTAAGCCCAGCTTCTGGGCACAACCCTGGGAGGGAACGATGGACGACGAAGTCAGGGACGAAGAGCAGAAAGGCGGGATGGCGGCAACCGATCGCCGGACGTTGCTCCGCACAGCCGGCCTGGCCGGCGCTGCGGGGGCGGCGCTCGCGGGCGCGATGCATGGCAAGTTCTCGCTCGCGCCGGTCACCGCAGCGCAGGCGCAGACCACCGCCGCCATGCCCAAGGGCGTCGACAAGCCATGGTGGCCCTCGAAATGGGGCAAGGACGACGAGGCCGGCGCATCCAACCACATCACGCCGGCGAAGGTCCTCGACGCGGCGAAATGGATCAAGGACGGCAAGATCTACAAGATCGGACGCGTTTACGAGCAGGGCATGCCGCTGTTCGGCGCGCGTGCGTTCTCGCTGCGCATTCCCGGCGGTCCGACCGGCGGCCCGTTCGGCGACAACAAGCTTGTGTATCATGACGATTTTCTCGCCACCGAGATCAGCCAGACCGGCACGCAATTCGACGGCCTCGGTCATATCGGCGTCCAGATGGGCAAGGACGGCGACAAGAGCGAGATGCGGTTCTACAACGGCTTCACCGCCGCAGAGATCAGCGACGCATACGGTCTCAAGAAGCTCGGCGCCGAGAAGCTGAAGCCGCTCTTCACCCGCGCTCATCTGATCGACATGGTCGCGCTCAAGGGCGGGATGATGGACGCCGGTCAGGAGATTACTACAGCCGACATCAAGGCGGCGCTGCAGAAGCAGAACATCCCCGAGAGCGACATCAAGGCCGGGGACGCGATCATGTTCCATACCGGCTGGGGCTCGCTGTGGATGAAAAACAATGACCGCTTCAACAGCGGAGAGCCGGGCATCGGCCTCGACGCTGCCCGATGGGTGATCGAAAAGGACCTCGCGCTCACCGCGGCCGACACCTGGGCGGTCGAGGTGGTCCCGAATCCCGACAAGTCGCTCGCCTTCGCGGTCCATTCCGAGCTGCAGACGAAGCACGGCATCCTCAACCACGAGAACCTGATATTCGACGAGCTCGTCGCCGAAAAGAAGTACCAGTTCGTCTATTGCTTCACCCCGGCCCCGATCAAGGGCGCCACGGGAAGCAACGGCTGTCCGATCGCGATCACGTGACCAGGGCGTATCGGCGCGTGGGCGGACGTCCCGCCCACGCCGGCACTCCGGACTTCGGTGTCGAAGCGGCCGCTCAATGAGTGTTGCCCGGACGCGGGCTCAACGCCAGAACGAGTTGCTGCCGGGCAGCGCTCTCCGCGGCGAATGGCAGCTTGGGCCATAGCCGACTCGCCGATTGGCAAATCGCGCTTACGCCGCAGCGCTTCGAACAAGACGATTCCGTTCACGCCATAGCCCACTATCCTTCGAAAAAGTATCAGGAAGGGTTATCTGGAGAACGCCAGTTCTCCATAATCGATATGGCGCAGCAGTCGCTGCATGTCCGTTCTTAGGGGGATTGTGTTGCAAAACTCCCGTTGAGACGACTCGCGAACCGTGATTCCTTGGTGGAGAGGGCATCAGCGGGAGCGGCGCATGATGGGGCGGCAGGAAGATGGGCAAGGACAGTTTTTCTATTCGTTT
>NZ_PYCN01000002.1 GCF_003062295.1 Bradyrhizobium algeriense
CTCCGAAAGCTGGCAAAGCTGATCCCGCTGCCCGCCCCGATCCCGGCCTGAAAGCAAACAAGCTCCCGCTCGCCTGTCTCCTCGCACGGCCCAGAACACCTAAGGCGGCGACTTCTTCAACACAATCGGCCATCGAAAGAAATATCATGCACCGATGGGTCGCAAGCGGGCTGCAGCTACGCCTCGTTCAAAGCCTGCCCAATGTCTGCGATCAGGTCAGATGGATGCTCGATGCCGATCGACAATCGGATCGTGGAGTCGAGAACGCCTATCTTTTGACGGATTTCAACCGGAACGCCGGAGTGTGTCATGCTTGCCGGCAGGCTGGCAAGCGACTCCGTGCCGCCCAGGCTCACCGCCAGCTTGAAGATTTGCAGCGAGTTCAAGAATTTGAATGCGGCGGCCTGCCCGCCGACAATATCGAACGAAAACGTGGAGCCCGCACCAAGACACTGTCTCGCGAACAGACGGCCGGCCTGGGAGGCTTCCTCGTGATGAGCGAGGTAGTGAACCCTCTCCACCTTGTCGTGGTCGCGCAAATAATCCGCCACGAGCCGCGCATTCTGGTTGGCCTTTTCCATGCGCAAGCTCAGCGTTTCGAGCGAGCGGCCGAGCATCCAGCAGGAATGCGGATCCAGTTGGGTGCCGATCGCGCCTCGCAACGCCTTGATGTCTTTCATGAGGGCCTTCGAGCCGAGCGCCGCGCCAGCGATCAGGTCGGAATGGCCGCCGACATATTTGGTCAGCGAGTACAGCGAGAGATCCGCGCCATGTTCGATCGGCCGCTGGAATACCGGCCCGAGCAACGTATTGTCACACGCGACGATCGGCACGTGGCCCTGCGCCTTGCCGATGTTGCCGGCGATGCGGCGGACCATCGCGATATCGACGAGGCCGTTGGTGGGATTTGCCGGGGTTTCGATGAGAATCATCGCAACCCGGCCCTTTCGCATGGCGTCGTGCCCCGCCAGCTCGACGGCGGCTTCGTCGATGCCGTCGGCAAAGCCCACCGCGCTGATCGAGAAGCCGGCAAGCGTTTTCGCAAGCAGCGTTTCGGTGCCGCCATAGAGCGGCTGCGAATGCAGGATCACGTCGCCCGGCCGTGCGAATGCGAGAATCGTGGTCGCAATCGCCGACATGCCGGATGAGAACAGCGCACAGGACTCTGTGCGCTCGTAGACGGCGAGCCTATCCTCAACGATCTCGCTGTTGGGATGATTGAAACGCGAATAGACGAGGCCCGCGCCCATCCCCTCGGGCGGCTCGCGCCGGCCCGCAACGTAATCGAAGAAGTCCTGCCCGTCTTCGGCAGTCCTGAAGACGAAGGTCGAGGTCAGGAAGACCGGTGGCTTGACGGCTCCTTCCGACAGTTGCGGATCGTAGCCGTAGTTCAGCATCAGCGTTTCGGGATGCAGCACGTGGTTGCCGATGTGGGTCTTTGACGGAAACGGTTTCACCATGATCGCTCTCGCTGTCTTGAGGGAACATCGAGCCCGGCACGCACCATCGGCGGCGCAAAGTCTCCGGTGCGCTACGACGCCAGACCGGGCAGATCGAGCCCGTTGGCACGGGCGCATTCTATCGCAGATTCGTAACCCGCGTCGGCGTGACGCATGACCCCCGTCGCCGGGTCGTTCCAGAGCACCCGCTCGATGCGGCGCGCGGCCTCCGGGGTTCCATCAGCGACAATCACCATGCCGGCGTGCTGCGAATAGCCGATCCCGACGCCGCCGCCGTGATGCAGCGAGACCCACGTGGCCCCGCTGGCGCAGTTGAGCAACGCATTGATGAGCGGCCAGTCGGACACCGCGTCCGAACCGTCGCGCATCGCTTCGGTTTCGCGGTTCGGGCTCGCCACCGAGCCGCTGTCGAGATGATCGCGGCCGATGACGATCGGCGCCTTCAGTTCGCCGCGCGCCACCATTTCATTGAACGCCAGGCCCAGCCGGTGGCGATCGCCAAGGCCCACCCAGCAGATCCGCGCCGGCAGGCCCTGAAACTTGATCCGTGCCTTCGCCATGTCGAGCCAGTTGTGAAGATGCTTGTCGTTGGGCATCAGCTCCTTGACCTTGGCGTCGGTACGGAAAATGTCTTCGGGATCCCCTGAGAGCGCCGCCCACCGGAATGGCCCGACGCCGCGGCAGAACAGCGGACGGATGTAGGCCGGAACGAAGCCGGGGAAATCGAACGCGTTCTTCAATCCCATGTCCTTCGCCATCTGGCGGATGTTGTTGCCATAGTCGAGCGTGGGAATGCCTTGCGCGTGGAAATCCAGCATGGCCTGGACGTGGCCGACCATGGAGGTCTTGGCCGCCGCTTCAACCGCTTTCGGATCGGCGTTGCGTCTTAACTCCCACTCCGCGAGCGTCCATCCCTTCGGCAGGTAACCGTTGATCGGATCGTGCGCGCTGGTCTGGTCGGTAACGATGTCCGGCTTTACGCCACGGCGCACCAGTTCGGGAAAAATATCGGCGGCATTGCCGAGCAGGCCGACCGAGACCGGTTTCCTATCCTGCGTCGCCTGCGCCATGATTGCGAGCGCCTCATCAAGCGTGCCTGCCTGCCGATCGAGGTAACCGGTGCGCAGCCGCATCTCGATGCGGCTCGGTTGGCATTCGATCGCAAGCATCGACGCTCCAGCCATCGTCGCTGCAAGGGGCTGGGCGCCGCCCATGCCGCCGAGCCCTGCCGTCAAGATCCATTTGCCCGCGAGACTGCCGCCGTAATGACGTCGGCCCACCTCGACAAAGGTTTCGTAGGTGCCCTGCACGATGCCCTGGCTTCCGATGTAGATCCACGATCCGGCCGTCATCTGCCCGAACATCATCAACCCGAGTCTGTCGAGTTCATTGAAATGATCGAGCGTCGCCCAGTGCGGCACCAGGTTCGAGTTGGCGATCAGCACGCGCGGCGCATCGGGATGGGTGCGGAAAATTCCGACCGGCTTGCCCGACTGCACCACCAGCGTCTGATCGGCCTCGAGTTTGCGCAATGAGGCAACGATCCGGTCAAAACTGTCCCAGTCGCGAGCTGCGCGGCCGATGCCGCCATAGACGACAAGTTCGCTCGGCCGTTCGGCGACATCAGGATCGAGATTGTTCATCAGCATCCGGAGCGGCGCTTCCGTCAACCAGCTCTTGGCGCTGATCTCGGATCCGCGGGGCGCGCGGATCGTACGGTCGTTGTCCAGTCGGCGGTTCATGACAGATGACCTCTCTCGGCAAATATTGGAAACGGACTCTTTTTGAGCACCGACATTGCGGCGGCCGGCAATGTGCCGCCTGCGACCAGCGCCGTTGCCTTTGCAAGATCATCGGCCATGTAGCGATCGCCACCTAGCGCCGGCACCTGCTCGCGCAACACCGCAATGACCGCCGCAAGCGCAGGGCTGGTCGTATGCGGCGCGCGCAGCCCGATGCCTTGCGCTGCGACCAGCAGCTCGATGCCGAGAATGGCGGCAAGGTTGTCCGCCATGTCGGACAAACGGCGCGCCGCGTGCGCCGCCATCGACACATGATCTTCCTGGTTGGCGCTGGTCGGCGTCGAATCGATCGAGCAGGCCGCGGCGCGCTGCTTGTTCTCGGCATAGAGCGCTGCCGCCGTCACCTCCGCAATCATAAAGCCGGAGTTGAGGCCGGGATCAGGCGTCAGGAACGGCGGCAGGCCGAAGTTCAGCGCGGGATCGACCAGTGTGGCGATGCGCCGCTCGCTGATCGCGCCGATCTCGGACAATGCCAATGCGATCTGGTCAGCAGCAAATGCGACCGGCTCAGCGTGAAAATTCCCACCCGAGACGATCTCGCCGCTCTCAACCAGCACCAGCGGGTTGTCCGTGACGGCGTTGGCCTCGATCGTCAGTGTGCGGGCGGCTTGCGTCAACAGGTCAAGCGCCGCACCGGCCACCTGCGGCTGGCAGCGCAGGCAATATGGATCCTGCACGCGCTCGTCGCCCTCGAGATGCGACATGCGGATGTCGCTGCCTTCCAGCAACGCCGTCAAGGCGACCCCGGCCGCGATTTGTCCGTCATGCCCCCGCAACTGCTGGATCTCCGGGCGGAACGGCGCCGTCGAAGCCATTGCCGCGTCGACCGACAAGGCGCCCGTCACCAGCGCGGTGCACGCCAGGCCATGGGCGCGCAGCAATCCGGAAATGGCATAGGCCGTCGAGAACTGCGTACCGTTGATCAAGGCGAGGCCTTCCTTCGGCCCCAAGGTAATCGGCGCAAGATTGGCCGCGGCCAGTGCGTCGCGACCCGGCACAGCCTTACCATCGATGAGCGCCTGGCCCTCGCCGATCATGACGGCGGTCATATGCGCAAGCGGCGCCAGATCACCGGACGCGCCCACCGATCCCTGCTGCGGCACCAGCGGACAAACGCCGCGCGCCAGCATGGCCTGGAGTTGTTCGATGATTTCGCGGCGCACGCCCGACGCGCCCCGCCCCAATGAGACGATCTTGAGCGCCATCATCAGGCGAACGATCGGTTCGGGCGTGGGTGGCCCTACCCCGCAGCAATGCGACACAATGAGGTTGCGCTGCAGCAGCGTCGTCTGATCCCGCGGAATACGTTTCGACGCCAGTTTTCCGAACCCTGTATTGATGCCGTAGACCGGCGCTTGCGCATCCGCGGCCTTCGCGACAATGGCCGATGCTGCCTCGACGCGCGGCCAGAATACCGGATCGAGTACGACGGCCGCGCCTGCAAGGACCTGCGCAAATTCATCGAGGCTGACCGTTCCGGGTGAAACGACAATGGATGCGTCCCGGTCGCTCATTGTCCCCTCCACACCCGGCGGTGCAGCGGATTAAAGCCCATCCGGTAAATCAGCTCGGCCGGCCGGTCGATATCCCAGATCGCGAGATCGCAATATTTGCCGGCCTCGAGCGTGCCGGCCTCACCGAGAATGCCCAGCGCACGCGCGCCTTCCCGCGTCACGCCGGCGAGGCATTCGGCAACGGTCATCCGGAACAGCGTCGCGCCCATATTCATGGCCAGCAGAAGCGACGTCAGCGGCGAACTGCCGGGATTGCAGTCGGTAGCCAGCGCCATGTTCACGCCGTGGGCACGGAACAGTTCGACCGGTGGTTTCGTCGTCTCGCGAATGAAATAGAACGCGCCCGGCAGAAGCACGGCTACTGTACCCGCCCGCACCATGGCCGCGACGCCGGCCTCATCCGTGTGCTCCAGATGATCGGCGGACAAAGCAGAGAATTCCGAAGCAAGCGCCGCCCCGCCAAGGTTCGACAACTGATCCGCGTGCAATTTGACCGGCAGTCCAAGCGCCCTTGCCGCCCGGAACACACGCGCCGTTTGCTCTCCCGAGAACGCAATGCCTTCCATGAAGGCATCAACGGCGTCGGCAAGTCCGGACTGAGCCACCGCCGGAAGCATCTCGCGGCAAACCAGGTCGATGTATCGATCCTTGTCGCCATCGGCTTCTGGCGGCAGCGCATGCGCGCCAAGAAACGTCGTCCGGATGCCAACCGGCCGGTTGCGGCCCACCGCGCGCGCGGCTGACAACTGCCGCATCTCGGTTTCCGTGTTGAGTCCATAGCCGGATTTGATCTCGACCGTCGTCACGCCCTCGCCGATCAGGGCGTCGAGCCGCGGCAGCGCCCCGGCAACGAGTTCAGCCTCACTTGAGCCCCGCGTCGCCGCGACCGTCGAGACAATGCCGCCGCCGGCGCGTGCGATCTCTTCGTAGCTCGCTCCTTGCAGCCGCAGCTCGAACTCGTGGGCGCGGTTTCCACCGAAAACCAGATGGGTATGACAATCGATCAGTCCGGGCGTGATCCACCGCCCGCCGCAATCGATCCGTTCAGCCGCGTCGACGTCAGATGGAAAGTCGGAATGGCTGCCTGCAAAGGTGATACGGCCATCCCGCGCGGCAATCACGCCACGCTCGATCACGCCGAGGTCGGGCAGATCCCCCCGAACGGTGGCGAGCCGGGCATTATGCCAGATTCGATCAAAGCGCTCGGCCATGCAGCATTTCCCTCAAGGGCAGAAACTTGACGGGGGCATCAATATGTCTATACATATTCCCGTGTTGGTGTTCTGTCCACCCGGTTTGGAAACATGTCCACTCTGCATTTCGGATCAGCGCTGCTTCCCTCCGGTTGGGCTGACGATGTGCAGGTGGTTGTTGCCGATGGAACCATCACGAAGGTGACGGCCGGCGCGGCGCCGGGAGCCGACGATGAGCGCCATCAATTGGCGATTCCGGGAATAGCGAGCCTGCATAGTCACGCGTTCCAGCGCGGCATGGCCGGCCTCGCCGAAACACGCGGCAACACGGCGGATACGTTCTGGACGTGGCGCGAGACGATGTATCGTTTCGCGCTGGAAATGACCCCCGAAGACACGGAAGCCGTCGCAACGCTGCTCTACGCCGAGATGCTCGAGCAGGGCTATACGCGCGTCGGGGAATTCCATTATCTCCATCACGACCACGATGGCTCGCTTTATGCCAATCCTGCCGAAATGGCGACGCGAATTGCGCAAGCCGCCGAGGTCACCGGCATCGGACTCACGCTGCTGCCGAGTTTCTACGCGCACGGCTCCTTTGGGGGCGCCGCACCGCATGCCGGCCAGCGCCGCTTCATCTGCTCGATCGACCAGTTCGCCAAGCTGATTGCCGCGACGGAGGTGGCCGTTCGCGAATTACCTGGGGCCAATGTCGGTATCGCTCCGCACAGCCTGCGCGCCGTGACGCCGGACGAACTGACGGCAATCATACCGCTGGCCGAAGGCAGGCCGGTTCATATCCACGCTGCCGAACAGATCAGGGAAGTCGAGGAATGCATCGCCTGGTCGGGCCGGCGGCCGGTTGAGTGGCTGCTCGAACATGCGCCCGTCGATCGGCGCTGGTGCCTGATCCATGCGACCCACACCACCGCGACCGAGATCGCCGCGCTTGCCAGGAGCGGCGCCGTCGCAGGGCTCTGCCCGATTACCGAAGCGAGCCTCGGCGACGGCATTTTCCCAACCCGTGAATTCCTCGACGCCGGCGGCCGGTTCGGCGTCGGCACAGACTCCAATGTCCTGGTCGGCGTGGCCGACGAATTGCGTCAGCTCGAATATGGCCAGCGGCTAAAGCACCGGGAGCGCAATGTGTTGTCCGGCGGTCCCGGCATTTCGACCGGTCGGGCGCTATTCGACGCCGCGATGGCCGGCGGCGCCCAGGCGCTCGCGCAGCCGATCGTCGGACTCCAGCCGGGCGCACGCGCCGATATCGTGACCCTCGACACCACGCATCCCTCGCTCGCCGGGCGCGGCAGGGATACCGTCCTCGACGGCTGGATTTTCGCAGCGGGCTCGGGTGCCGTCGCATGTGTGTGGGCGGGCGGAAACAAGGTCGTCGAGGGTGGACACCACCGGCTCCGCCAGAAAGCGCGCGACGCATTCAACTCGACCGTACGAAGGCTCGTAGCATGAGCCTCTCGATCGATCGCGACACGGCCGACAAGCCGACGCTGTACAAGCAGATCCGGCTCGACATCGAGCGCCGCATCCTGACCGGCGAATGGCCGCCGGGCCATCGCATCCCGTTCGAGCACCAATTGATGACGCGCTATGGCTGCTCACGAATGACCGTGAGCAAGGCGCTGTCAGAACTGGCACAGGCCGACCTCATCGAGCGGCGGCGGCGGGCCGGTACGTTTGTGCGCCGTCCCAAATTCCTGTCAGCAGTCCTGACGATTCCAGACATTCGCGCGGAGATTACCGCGCTCGGCCGCAGCTATGGCTATCAGTTGATCCGAAGCTCGCGCCGGGCGGCAAACGCCACCGACCGCGAACGCCTTGGAGTCCGGAAAACCGGCAAGGTGATCGCGATCTCGTGCCGCCACAGCGCCGATGGCGTGCCGTTCGCGATCGAGGACAGGCTGATCGATCTCGACGCTGTGCCCGAAGCCGCCACGGCGGATTTTGCGATCGAGCCGCCCGGCACGTGGCTGCTCCACCATGTCCCCTGGACGGAGGCCGAACATTCGATCAGCGCGATCGTGGCTGACGAGCAGGCCGCAACGGCGCTGGACATTGCGATCGGCGCGCCCTGCCTCGTGATCGACCGGCACACCTGGCGCAGCGCACGGACGCTGACCGCCGTGCGCCTCGTCTATCCCGGCGAGTCCCACAAACTGGTTGCCCGCTTCAAGGGCGGCTGAGAGGGATATCAATGCAAAATAAAGTCCGGCACAATTTATGCAACAGTTCATGCAGCAGTAGGACGAACAGGACGCGATCCATAAACCGACAGAGGGAAGACAGTCATGCTTAGTTATAGAGTATTCGCCGCAACCGCCGCTCTGCTGGTGTCCGCGCCAGCCGTCGCACAAGACGTCAAGGTCGCCATCGGCATTTCCGGATGGACCGGCTTTGCGCCGCTTACGCTCGCAAACCAGGCCGGCATCTTCAAGAAGAACGGCCTCGATGTGACGATCAAGAAGATCCCGCAGAAGGACCGCCATCTGGCCGTTGCATCGGGCGACATCCAGTGTGCGGCGACCACGGTCGAAACCTGGATTTCCTGGAATGCCAACGGTGTTGCGACCAAGCAGATCTTCCAGCTCGACAAGAGCTACGGCGCCGATGGCATGGCCACGCGAAACGATGTCGCGTCGATCAAGGAACTGAAGGGCAAGACGGTCGCCGCGTCCGCGCCCGGCACCGCGCCCTATTTCACGCTGGCCTGGATGCTCAAGAAGAACGGCCTCTCGGTCAAGGACGTGACCGTGGTGAACCTGGAGCCGGCTGCGGCCGCGCAGGCATTCGTGGCCGGTCAGAACGATGCAGCCATGACGTATGAGCCCTACCTCTCGACCGTGCGGGCGGCACCCGACAAGGGCAAGATCATCGCCACCACGCTCGACTACCCGATGATCATGGACACGTTCGGCTGCACGCCGAAATTCCTGACCGAAAACCCGAAAGCCGCGCAAGCGCTGGCCGACAGCTATTTCGAGGCGGTTGCCCTGATCGAAAAAGACCAGGCAAAATCCTACGAGATCATGGGCTCCGACGTGAAGCAGTCCGGCGAGCAGTTCGGCAACTCGGCAAAATATCTGCGCTGGCAGGACAAGGCCGCAAACCAGAAGTTCTTCGCGGGCGAGTTCCAGGCCTTCACCAAGGAAGCCGCAGACCTGTTGCTCGAGATCGGCATCATCAAATCGATTCCGAAAATCGACGACCTCGTTGACACGAGCTTCATCAAGTAGGTTCGTTCAGCGCCGCGCTGGTCCCGCATCCACACATGTGGATGCGGGGCTGTCCGCGATCAGCGCACCGCTTTGAGGAACACGCCCTGTGATGCGTCCCCTGGATCCCGTGACGTCGAAGCAACGCGCAGCCTATGGCTTTGCGTTCTTTGTCCTGTTCGTAGCTTTGTGGGGATGGGCAACGTTTGGCGGCTACGTATCCAAAACGTTTCTCGCCAACCCACTGACCATGGTCCAGGAAGGCTGGGAGCTTCTGACCAAGCACGGCTTCCTGTTCGACATCGGCATGACGATCTGGCGGGTTGTCGGCGGCTTTGCGCTGGCGGCCGTCATCGCGGTGCCGCTCGGCGTGCTGATGGGCGCCTACAAACCGATCGAGGCCTTCCTCGAGCCGTTCGTCTCGTTCGCTCGTTACCTGCCCGCCTCGGCTTTCATCCCGCTGCTGATCCTGTGGGCGGGCATCGGCGAACTGCAGAAGCTGCTGGTGATTTTCATCGGCGCGGTGTTCCAGATTATCCTGATGATCGCCGTGAATGTCGGGAATACGCGGCGCGACCTCGTTGAAGCCGCCTACACGCTGGGCGCCGGCGACAGCGGCATCATCCGCCGCGTGCTGCTGCCCTCGTCTGCCCCCGAGATCGCGGAAATCCTTCGGCTCGTCCTCGGCTGGGCGTGGACCTACGTCATCGTCGCCGAGC
The DNA here is from genome assembly GCF_003062295.1 of Bradyrhizobium algeriense. GTDB lineage: Bacteria > Pseudomonadota > Alphaproteobacteria > Rhizobiales > Xanthobacteraceae > Bradyrhizobium > Bradyrhizobium algeriense. The sequence goes on from NZ_PYCN01000002.1 coordinate 9,919, forward strand.
TGATCGGTTCATCGTCGGGCATCGGCCACATGATCACCGACAGCCAGGCGCTGCTCAACACCGGCCAGATCATCTTCGGCATCATCGTCATCGGCCTGATCGGCCTCGTCTCGGACTTCCTGTTCAAGGCCTTCAACGCCTGGCTGTTTCCGTGGAGATTAGCGTGACCACGCTGAAGATCGATCAGGTCTCACGCGTTTTCCCCGCGCGCCAGGGCAATGCGCCGACGCGGGCGCTGGAACCGACCAATCTCAGCGTCGGCAACAACGACTTCGTCACCATCCTCGGCCCGTCCGGCTGCGGAAAATCCACGCTGCTCCGGATCATCGCAGGCCTTGACCGGCCGACCAGCGGCCGCGTCATTCTGGACGGGCAAGAAGTCACGGGACCCGGCGCCGATCGCGGCATGGTGTTTCAATCGTACACGCTGTTCCCGTGGTTGACGGTGCGCGAAAATATCGCGTTCGGCCTGCGCGAGCGCGGGATAACTGAGGCGGATCGCAGCAGGATCGCCGATGGATTCATACACCGGGTCGGCTTGTCCGGCTTTGAGAATCACTGGCCGAAGCAACTCTCAGGCGGCATGCAGCAACGCACGGCGATCGCCCGCGCGCTTGCCAACGATCCCAAGATCCTGCTGCTCGACGAACCGTTCGGGGCGCTGGACAATCAGACCCGTGTGCTGATGCAGGAAATGCTGCTCGGCATCTGGGAGCGCGAGCAGAAGACCGTGCTGTTCGTTACCCATGATATCGAGGAGGCGATTTTCCTCGGCAGCCGCGTCATCGTCATGAGCGCCCGCCCCGGTCGCATCAAGGCCGAGATCGCGATCGATCTACCCCACCCGCGATCCTACAAGATCAAAACCGCGCCTGAATTCGTCACGCTGAAGGAACGGCTCGTCGAAGAGATCCGCGCGGAGGCATTGAAGGTTGCGGTTGATGCCTGACGGCCCCCCGCGCGAGCCGCACATGCGATCGCTTGAGTGGCTTGCGCAAGAAGCTTCCTGAAGCAGAGTGCCGGCGGTGGCATTCGCATTCGTCAGCCGTGATAGATCGAAATCGTCTTGGTCGTTGCAAAGCCATAGAGGGCTTCAAAGCCCTTCTCGCGGCCGTGGCCCGAACGCTTGACGCCGCCGAACGGCAGCTCGATTCCGCCGCCGGCGCCGTAATTGTTGATGAAGACCTGTCCCGAGTGAATAGCGCGCGCCAGGCGGAATTGCCGCCCGCCGTCGTTGGTCCAGATTCCACAGACCAGGCCGTAAGGCGTACCGTTCGCCAGATCGATCGCCTGCTGCTCGCCGTCGAAGGGCATGATGACCTGGACCGGTCCGAAGATCTCTTCCTGCACGAGGCGGTGGCTCGGCGTCACGTCGCGGATCAGCGTCGGCGTAACATAGGCGCCGCCGGCAGGCGCTTCAGGCACGATCGTGCCCTGCGCGGCGAGACGCGCGCCGTCACGCTCAGCCAGGCCGATATAGCCTTCGACGATATCCTTCTGCCGGCGAGAGACCACCGGGCCGACATCCAGATCGGACATCGCCGGTCCGACCTTCAGCTTCCGGTAGGCATCGGCCATGCGCGCTGCGACCTCTTCATAGATCGATCGCTCGACCAGGATCCGCGACGAAGCGGAGCAGGTCTGGCCTGCGTTCTGAATGCCCGCCATCACCAGGAACGGCAGGGCCCGATCGAGATCGGCATCCGCAAAGACAAGCTGGGGCGATTTACCGCCAAGCTCCAGCGTCACCGGCACCGCATTCCGCGCGGCAGCCGCCTGGACCAGAGCGCCGGTCGTCACCGAACCCGTGAAAGAGATGTGATTGATGCCGGGATGGCCGGACAATGCCGCGCCAGCCTCCTCGCCGGTCCCGGTGACAAGGTTGAGCGCGCCGTGCGGCAATCCGGCCTCCTCCGCGATGCGCGTAAACTCGATCACCGTGAGGCAGGCTTCTTCCGCCGGCTTCACGACGGCGGCGTTGCCCATCGCAAGGGCCGCACCGAGGCTGCGTCCGATGATCTGCATCGGATAGTTCCAGGGAATGATATGGGCGGTCACGCCGTGAGGCTCATAAAGCGTGATGGCCGTGAATCCCGACCGGTACGGGATGGTGTCGCCGTGAACCTTGTCGGCTGCGGCACCGTAGAATTCGAAGTAGCGCGCCAGCGCCTCGACGTCGGCCCGCGCCTGCTTGAGCGGCTTGCCGACGTCCCGTGCTTCGAGCTCCGCCAGCAGACTGACATTCTTCAGAACGCCCTCGCCGATCCGATGCAGGATGCGGCCACGGTCGGTCGCCGACATGCGTCCCCAGTCGCCGGCCAGCGCTGCCCGGGCTGCCTGGACCGCGCGCTCGACGTCCTCGCTGCCGCTGCGGGCAATGTCGGCAAGATGCGAACCGTCAGACGGATCCAGGATCTCGAGGCGACGTCCATCGGCGGCATCGATCCAGCGGCCGGCGATGTAGTTGCGGTAAACCCGTTCAGATTTCGACAAGATGCGCTCCAGAGTTTGATCCTGCTGCAGGTCGTGCAGGCAGGACGTTCCCACCAAGCTCGTTTCCACCAAATTTGTTTTCGCGTCCATCAGAAATGCAAGCCGCGTCCCAACGCGCCAAGCGTGACCTCATGGATCGCTTCGCTCCGCGTCGGATGGGCGCCGATGTCCTCGAGCACCGCTCCCATTTCAATGGCAAGTGCCAGCGACGACGTCAATTCCGAGACTCCCGCCCCCACCGCCTGCGCCCCCAGCGCGAGATGATCGCTGGCCCGTGCGACGATCCGCACGAAACCCTCATCATCCATCTGCGTTAGAGCCCGGCTATTGGCGGCGAAGGGCGCGACCTAGCGCGGCAGCGGCTCGGCAACGTGCAAGGTGAAAGGCAGCACGTTCATGGCGCCGCGCCTTCAGTCTTGACCGGCGATGATCCGACGACCTCGACCGAACAGAGAGCGGGATGTCGTGCGAAGCGGGAGCAAAGGACCGCTGGATCGCGGTCCGGCCTTGCCTCGATGCCGAAATCGATGGCCGCCCCTCCTTCCATATCAACCATCATCCGGAATTCGACCATCTGCAGTCCGAAGCGCTGCACATCGGCCAGAAGCTGGGACGCCGCGGCAAGCGAGTCCGTGGCAATGGCCCTGAAGACGACGGACGAAGCGCGACATGCGGCAGACGGCATTTTGCTGATCTCCTCGGGCAGGACTGTATCGCCGAGTCAGCAGGTGAATTTCCCAATATTTTGTGCGATATTCGTCTTTTGCAGAAGAATCATCTGAATCTGTGGGGATCTACGATGAAATCATCTTCCCTCGCCAAGCCGCGGACCAAGGCGGATCTCGACCTGATCGATCGAAAGATTCTTTCGATCCTCCGCGACGAAGGCCGGCTGACCGTCAACGAATTGGCCAATCGCGTCGGACTGTCGTCTTCGCCGTGCTGGTCGCGGGTCAGACGCCTGGAGGAGATCGGCGTGATCAAGCACTACGCGGCTGTCATCGACCATGTCGCCATCGGCCTGAAGGACATCGTCTTCATCGAAGTCACGCTGGACAAGCACGACGACAAGGTGCTCTCCCGGTTCGGCGACGCCCTTGCAAAGATTCCGGAGGTTATCGAAGCCAATCTCGTCACCGGCGAATACGACTATCTGGTCAAGGTAGCGGTCGCCGACACCACGCACTACGAGCGCTTTCTTCGCGAGAAGCTCTACCGGATTCAAGGCATCCGGCACACGCGATCGACCTTTTCGCTGCGGACCCTGAAGCTCGTGATTTCCGCCGATCCGCTGCTCGTCAACGCAAGTGTTTAGCCGTCACCGCAGGCAAAAGCGGAGCGACAGGCAGCCTATCCAACGTACCGCCCCGGGGCTGGCGCGGGGGCTCCGGCGATCAGACGACATTATCGTCCGGGCGCGCGTCGCCTAGATTGTATCCGCGCCTGGCCACTGCCTGCAGCGGCCAAGCGCCTGATCCTGCCTTCTCTCGCAGTCACTTCTTGACGGCGAACACCCACACGACGCCGCCCTGCGGCACGTTATTCTCAAGGCCGGGGACCTTGCCCACCAGAGCGTCCTGGATGCGCTGCGCGTCGACGCCCCAGCCCGACTGCACGGCGATATACTGCGTGCCGTCCACCTCATAGGCGATCGGCATGCCCATGATGCCGGAGTTGGTCTTTTGCTCCCACAGCAGTTCGCCGGTCTTGGCATGGAAGGCGCGGAACATCCGGTCATTGGTGCCGCCGACAAGGATGAGGTCGCCCGCGGTCGCGGTCACCGAACCGAACAGATGTGACTTGGGGAAATTATGTGACCAGGCTTTCTTGCCCGTGGCCGGATCCCACGCCTGCAGTTCGCCAAAGTGGGTAGCGCCGGGACGGGGCGTCAAGCCGATATCCTCGGGCTTGGTCCCGAGCCAAAGCTGGCCGGCCACCAGCGGCACTTTCTCGCCGGTGAAGCCGCCGCAGAAATTCTCGTTGGCCGGAACGTAGACCAATCCGGTTTTCTGACTATACGCCGCCGACGGCCAATCCTTGCCGCCCCATAACGAAGGACAGAATTCAACCCGCTTGCCAATAACCGGCTTGCGAGCCGGGTCGACAATCGGCTTGCCACTCTCGGGCTCAATGCCTTTCCAGACGTCGGTATGAACAAAAGGCCAGCCGGCCACATATTTGATGCTGTCCGGCTTGCGCTCCAGTATCCAGAAAATCGCGTTGCGTCCCGGATGGATCAGACTCTTGATGGTGCGGCCATCCCTTTGCAGGTCGACCAGCATGGGTGCGTCTACTTCGTCCCAATCCCAGGAATCGTTTTGATGGTACTGGAAGTAAGTTTTCATCTTGCCGCTATCGGGATCGAGCGCGAGCACTGAACTTGTGTAAAGATTGTCGCCGGGGTGAGTATCGCCCGGCCAAGGTGCGGCGTTGCCGGTTCCCCAATAGACTGTCTTGGTGTCTGGATCGTAGTTGCCTGTCATCCAGGCAGATCCGCCGCCCGTTTTCCAGTCGTCACCTTTCCACGTTTCGTTACCTGGCTCACCCGTGCCGGGAATGGTGAAGGTCCGCCACAGTTCCTTGCCGGTGTTGGCGTCGAAGGCAACGACGTAGCCGCGCACGCCCAACTCGCCACCGGAACCGCCGACGATCACCTTGCCGTCGACGATCAACGGCATCAGCGTCAGATACTGCCCCTTCTTGTAGTCCTGAACCTTGGTGTCCCAGACCACTTTGCCGGTCTTGGCATCGAGCGCGACCACATGGTCGTCCGTCGTGGCAAGGTACAGTTTGTCCTCCCACAGCCCCACGCCGCGGTTGGTCGGGTGCAATTGGAAGAGGTCGTCGGGAAGCTGGCGTTTGTATCGCCAGTACTCGTCGCCGGTCTTGGCGTTGAGCGCGATCACCTGCCCCATCGGCGTTGCGACGAACATCACGCCATTGTTGATGATCGGTGGTGCCTCGTGTCCCTCGACCACACCGGTCGAGAACGTCCACACCGGCACCAGGTTTTTCACGTTCGAGGTGTTGATCTGGTCGAGCGGGCTGTACCCCTGGCCATCATAGGTCCGGCGATAATGCATCCAGTTGCCGGGTTCGGGATTCCTGAGTCGATCGGCCGTCACCGGGCTGTAGTTCTCGATCGGGCCGGCGGCAGCGATCGAAACGAGGCATGTGGACGCGAGCAAACCCGACAAAAGCCATTGCTTCAAGGCCATAACGAAACCTCCCCTTTGTTTTCATCTCACGAATTCTGTTTTTTCATTGTCGTGGATCGACGGCGGCCCGCCGTCACCTGGCCTGCTGCGCACCTACCTTTCCAATAAATGTCGCGGCCACTGTCAGTGGGCCGTCGTCCGCCACCAACGGAAGCGCCGGCAGACGCCGGGGCGCCGGCCCGAACACAACTTGCGCGCTTTGCCTGGGGTCAAATTCCGAATTGTGGCAAACGCATTTGAACACATCCTTGTCGACGGATGCCGCTTTCACCCATGCGGTGATCGGACAGCCCGTGTGGACGCAGATTGCCGAATAGGCCACGACGCCGCCGGCCGCACGCGAGCGCGTCTCTTCATCCAGCTCAGCCGGATCCAGTTTCACGACAAGCACCTCGTTCAGGCGCGAGCCCTTGCGGACAACCGATGTCTTGGGATCCTTTGGCCAGGCCCGCACCGGCGGTCCACCGGCTTTCAGATCCTGCGGCTTGATCACCTCGCCCGCATGGTCCCCTTCGGCGAAAACCAGAACGTCGGCTTTCTGGGGTCGCTCGTTGCTGCCCGGCGAATCTTCCTCGGCAATGGAGGACTTGGGCGACGCGAGGCAGGCCCCGGTGGCGAGAGCCGTCAGGATGAGCGCGCGCCGCGTCGGATCCTGACACATCGCTGTCGCGAGTTCCGCGTCTGTGCTTGTGATCGATGTTGTGGGCTGATCGGATTTGCACATCACACAAACTGATGGAGGGAGTCGGTCAAAAAAATGGCGACCGACAAATTTGTCTTTCGCGCAATTCCCCTTCCGGTTGCATCGCCGATTCCAGGAAAAGCCAGCAATAGTAGGCGTCCATCGCATTTCATGCGATCATCACTGCAGCTTGCCTCCTCATGCATATTTCGCAGAACAGCTCAGCCTTCCGCAGTGTGCGGTGCGTTATCGCGCGTGCGGTCAAGATCGAGAATTGCAGGAGTTGTCGTGAAGCGTTCGGCGAACGCCGGCGTCCGTGGCGTGCAAATGGTTAAAGACTGTGCAGCGCCGGGCGACATGGAAGAGACGAATCCCAGCATCGTGTCATGACAACGATGTTCAAGTTTAACGACAATTTGTTTTGCTGTTTTGCTGCGTCAGCGTTACTGACCAAATGCAATTCTTTGCCGATGCCCCGCTTTCGCCAAACATGCGGACGCAAATGGAGAACACCTTGCGGCGGCGATCCGCCAAGCGCGACCTACTGAACAACAGCCAATAATAATGATCAGGAGGATGGCTCAAGAAATCCCAGCCAGATAGCAAGGAATTTCGAAGCGCCGGCATTGAGCGGTCAGCCGTAACGTTTTTCGCTCAGGTCGGAGCTACCATCAGCAGCTTACGAAGAGCGAGAATCGATCATGATTACTTTGAAGATCAACGGCCAGCAAAAGAACTGGGACGGCGATCCCGATCTTCCACTGCTCTGGTTTCTCCGGGATGAAGCCGGATTGACCGGTACGAAATACGGATGTGGCCAGGCGCTTTGCGGCGCCTGCACCGTGATCGTCGACAAGCAGGCAATACGCGCCTGCATCACCTCGGTTTCCGACGTGGTCGATCGGGAGGTCACAACGATCGAAGGCCTTCATCCGACGGGCGATCACGCGGTTCAGAAGGCTTGGCGCCAACTCAATGTCCCGCAATGCGGTTTTTGCCAGGTCGGCCAGATCATGCAGGCGGCCGCGCTGCTGATCGAAAACCCGAAACCCACGCACGATCAGATACGCGAGGCGATGGCGGGCAATATCTGCCGCTGCGGCTGTTACCAGCGCATCGAGAATGCGGTCCACCTCGCCTCGACGGGGGTCTGACCATGAACATTCTCACCAATCCCAAGAAGCTCCGTGGCTTTGAGCGATACGTCAAAGTCGACAACGTTTCACGCCGCAGCATCCTCAAGGGCCTCGGGCTGGCCGGCGGCTTCGTTTTGGCCGCCCCCGTAATGTCGCGCCCCGGCCTTGCCGCCTACCAGACCGGCGCCGACAAGATGCCGCACGGTACCGTGGTGGATCCGCGCGTGTTCGTCGCGATCGCACCGGACGGCATTGTCACGATCGTCGCACACCGCGCCGAGATGGGAACCGGCGTCCGCACCAGCCTGCCGATGATCGTTGCCGAAGAGATGGAGGCCGACTGGTCGCGCGTTCGCATCCAGCAGGCGCCTGGCGACGAGGTCAAATTCGGCAACCAGGACACCGATGGATCGCGCAGCACGCGTCACTACCTGATGCCGATGCGTCAGATCGGCGCTTCGGCCCGCACCATGCTCGAAGCCGCCGCTGCGAAACGCTGGGGTGTGCCGGCGACCGAAGTGAAAGCGGTCAATCACGAGGTCGTCCACAGTGCGAGCGGACGCCGGATCGGCTTTGGCGATCTGGCAGCCGATGCCGCCAAGCAGTCGGTGCCGAGCGTCGAAGGCCTGAAGCTGAAGGACCCAAAGGATTTCCGCTATCTGGGCAAAGGCCAGATCAGCATGGTCGATCTCCGCGACATCACGGTAGGCACCGCGCGTTACGGCGCCGACGTCCGCCTGCCCGGCATGAAATACGCCGTTATTGCCCGGCCGCCGGTGACCGGGGGCAAGGTCGCGTCGTTTGACGGGGCGGCGGCGATGAAAGTTTCCGGCGTCGAAAAAGTCATGGAAGTGAAGGGCTGGCCGTGGCCTTCAAAATTCCAGCCGCTCGGCGGCGTTGCAGTGATCGCACGCAACACCGGCGCGGCGATCAAGGGCCGCGACGCCCTGAAGATCGTCTGGGACGACGGCGCCAACAGCAAATACGAATCGGTCGCCTACCGGACCCAGCTGGAGGAAGCCGCACGGAAGCCCGGTCTGGTCGTACGCAAGGAGGGTGATGTGGAAGCCGCCCTGAAGGGCGCTGACAAGGTGATCGTGGGTGAATACTATCTGCCGCATCTCGCCCATGTCGCCATGGAGCCACCGGTTGCAGTCGCGGACGTTAAGGGCGATAAGGCGGAGATCTGGGGGCCGGTGCAAAGCGCGGGCGGAACGCGCGAGGACGTCGCCAAAACGCTTGGCATTCCCGAGGAGAATGTCACCGTCAATGTCACCCTGCTCGGCGGCGGTTTCGGGCGCAAGTCGAAGTGCGATTACGCCATCGAAGCCGCCCTGCTTTCAAAGGAGCTCGGCGCCCCCGTAAAGGTGCAATGGACGCGGGAAGACGACGTTCGCAACGGCTTCCTGCACACCGTCTCGGTGGAACGCATCGAGGCCGGGCTCGACAAGAGCGGCAAGGTGACGGCCTGGCGCCATCGCAGCGTCGCGCCGAGCATCGCCTCGACCTTTGCCGCCAATACGGTGCATCAGGCGCCGTTTGAACTCGGCATGGGGCTTGTCGACATGCCCTTCGAGATCGCCAACGTCCAGTGCGAGAATCCGGAAGCGGCGGCGCATACCCGCATCGGCTGGTTCCGCTCGGTGTCGAACATCCCGCGCGCATTCGCGGTGCAGTCGATGGTCGCTGAAATCGCCCATGCCACCAAACGCGATCAAAAGGACATGTTGCTGGAGCTGATCGGTTCGCCCCGGATCGTCAAGCTCGATTCAGTGAAAGATCTCTGGAACTACGGCGAGCCTTATGAAAGCTATCCGATCGACACTGCGCGTCTTCGCAAGGTCGTCGAGCTGGTCGCGGACAAGGGCGGCTGGGGCCGGTCCGTCCCCAAGGGACACGGGCTCGGCATTGCCGCGCACCGCAGCTTCGTCAGCTATATCGCGACGATCGTCGAGGTGGCCGTTGACGACAAGGGCAAGCTCACCGTGCCGCGGGTCGATACCGCCATAGATTGCGGAACCTACGTCAATCCGGAGCGGATCCAGTCACAGATCGAGGGCGCCGCGATCATGGGCATGAGCCTCGTCAAACATGGCGCGATCACCTTCAAGGACGGCAAGGTGCAACAGGGTAATTTCGACGACTTCCCGGTGATCCGGATCGACGAGTCCCCGGCCGTAACGAACGTCTACATCGTACCTGCCGGGCCCGACACGCCACCCAGCGGCGTCGGCGAGCCGGGTGTGCCGCCCTTTGCGCCGGCGCTGATCAACGCGATCTTCGCCGCGACCGGCAAGCGCATCCGCGCACTGCCGATCGGCAAGCAGCTTGAGGCCTGAAGTGGGGCCTGGACCTGCTGCTCGCTCGAAGGGAGCGGACATACCAGATTGACCGTGCTGTCGAACTGCACAAGAGCGCTGGTCCACGTGGCCAGTGCTCTTTTCCTGAGGTCATTCCATAACCGCTCATTACGCGATTGTTGATTTGGCACAGATTGATCTCGTCAATCCGGATCGCCCGTCGGCAATACAACTTTGATATAGCCGGTTTTCACAGTCACTAATTCACCAACGAGTGCTGATCGACTACGGTCGCCCGCTATCGACTGGCGCGACGGCCGTCCGTTCGGTCGCTGCAAACCCGTTCACTATCCGATGAGGTCCACCGTGATGCGCCTGCCATTGACCATGCTTGCCGTTGCCCTGATTGCCGTCCCTGCGCATGCAAGCGAGTTGACCGGGACACTTCAGAAAGTCAAGGAGACCAACAAGATCATCCTCGGCATCCAGGAAGCCTCGGTGCCCTTCAGCTATCTGGACGGCAACCAGAAGGCAATCGGGTACGCCGTCGACATCTGCATGAAAATCGTGGACGCGGTTAAGCACGAACTCAACCTCTCCAACGTGACCGTTGAAACGCTTCCGGTGACGTCGTCCAACCGCATTCCGCTCATGATGAATGGCACCGTCGATCTCGTCTGCTCTTCCACCACCAACAATGCGGAACGGCAGCGCCAGGTGACGTTCACTAATTCACATTTTCTGTCGGCGACGCGGTTTGCCGCACGGAAGGCCGACAACATCGGCACGATCGACCAGTTGAAGGGCAAGCCGGTCGTTGCGATATCGGGCTCGACCAACATGGTGCAGCTCAACCAGGCCAACGCCGCACGCAATCTCGGCGTCACGCCGCTGGCGGCAAAGGATCAGGCGGAAGCCTTTCTCATGCTGGAGACCGGCCGCGCCGCCGCCTACGTCCTCGATGACGTGCAGCTCGCCGTCGCGATCGCAAGGTCGAAAGACCCGTCTGCCTACATCATCAGCGACGAAGCCTTCTCGAAAGCCGAACCCTACGGGATCATGCTGCGCAAGGACGATGCGCCCTTCAAGGCCGTGGCAGACCGTGTAACTGCCGACCTTTACCGCAGCCCGGAGATCGAGGCGATTTACAAAAAGTGGTTCGAGTCGCCGGTCCCGCCCAACGGACTCAATTTCAAGACTCCGATGACTGCGGTGCTGCGCAACGCATACGCGCATCCGTCGGATAGTCCAGACCCCGCAAGCTACGAGCGCTGACGATACGCTACCGCAGAAGCCGCCATCGGCTCTGCCCGAGGCTTCACACGGCCCTGCTCTCGCCTGTCAGCCGGCGGGCGTCACGCCGCCAGAACTTTTTCGGGCACCGCCGCCGGCAAATTCTGGCTCTCGGCAACCGCGCGGTTGGTGATCTGACCGCGATGCACGTTGAGCCCGGCGCGCAGATGCGGATCCTCGATCAGGGCGCGGATGCCCTTCCCGGCCAGCGCAAGGCCGAACGGCAGCGTGGCATTGTTGAGCGCGTGGCTCGACGTGACAGGCACGGCGCCCGGCATGTTGGCAACACAATAATGCACGATCTCGTCGACCAGATAGGTCGGCGCCTGATGGGTCGTCGGCCGCGACGTCTCGAAGCAGCCCCCTTGGTCGATCGCGACATCGACCAGCACGGCGCGGCGCTTCATGCGGGCGAGATGCGCGCGGGTGACGAGTTTCGGCGCGCTGGCGCCCGGCACCAGCACGGCGCCAATGACGACGTCCGCGCCGGTCACCTCCTCCTCGATCGCTTCCAGCGTCGCGTAACGTGTGCGAACGCGCCCGAGGAACATCTCGTCAAGAACGCGAAGGCGCGGCAGCGAGCGGTCAAGGATGACGATGTCGGCACCAAGACCTGCAGCCATCCGGGCGGCGTGCGTACCGACCACGCCACCGCCGATCACCGCGATCCTGCTCGGCGCAACACCGGGCACCCCGCCGATCAGCTTGCCCATGCCGTCCGCCGACTTTCGCAACGCGGCGCCCGCCGCCTCGATCGCCAGCCGCCCCGCCACCTCGCTCATCGGCGCCAGCAGCGGGAGCCCGCCATGGGCGTCCGTCACCGTCTCGTAGGCGATCGCAGTGCAGCCGGATGCCAGGAGCCCTTTGGTCTGCGCCGTATCCGGCGCCAGGTGCAAATAGGTGAAGAGGATTTGATCCTCGCGAAGCTGGCACCACTCCGTCGGCTGCGGCTCCTTGACCTTGACCACCATGTCGACGGTCGCGAAGATTTCCGCTGCCGTGTCCACGATCGCAGCGCCAGCCGAACGGTAGATTTCGTCGCCGGCGCCAATGCCGAGCCCGGCGCCCTGCTCGACGATCACGTCATGTCCTTGCACCACATATTCCCGCACCGAAGCCGGTGTCAGGCCGACGCGATATTCCTCGACCTTGATCTCCCTGGGCACACCGATCCGCATCGCCTTGCTCCTGCATTGGAAGCTGCTGTTCGATGCCAGGAACCTACCTGTGAACGAGCAACGCTTCTCTGCGAATTACGGCTTGTCGGAAGATGTTTGCGCAGATATTCTGCTTTCTATGGGAAAATATTAGGGAATTGCGGCGTGACCGGGCTGGATCGCATTGATCTGCGGATTCTGACTGAATTGCTCTCCGATGCAAGGGCAAGCCAGATCGAGCTTGCCGAAAAGGTCGGCCTGTCGGCGACCGCCTGCGCGCGTCGCATTCGTCAGCTCGAGGAAGCCGGCATCATTCGCGGCTATCGGGCCGACCTCGAACCGACTGCGCTCGGACTCGTCACGACGGTTGTCGTCACCATCACGCTGGAAAAACAGAGCGAGGAATATCTCGCCGCGTTCGAAGCCGCGATCGCCCGCTGTCCCGACGTGGTGTCCTGCCACCTGATGTCGGGCAGCGATGACTATCATCTGCAGGTGATCGCGCGCGACATCGCGGACTTCGAGCGCATCCACAAGCAGCATCTGTCGCGGATGCCCGGTGTCGCGCGTATCCATTCGAGCTTTGCGATGCGCGAAGTGGTTCGCAGGGCGATCCCTGAAACGGCGTTACAGCGTTAGCTTCGTCTGTCGCAGTCGTCTCGGCATCCAGAGAAGGCGGACGCTAACCCGCCTCGGCGGATTTTCCGCCCTTCCCGAACACACGGCTCGCCAGCACGTCCGACGCTTCGATCGACCTGATATCATCCGCGGTCAAGACATGATCGAGATCGGCGACGAGGCGATTGGCCTGGCGCAACCGCAGACGGTCCAATGCGTTGCGGATCGAGCGCGCGTTGGAGAACAGCGGCTGGTTCTTGCGCAATGCGATGTAGCGAACGAATTCTGCACGCGCATCCTGTGTGAAGCGATAGTTCATGTCGCGCAGCATCAGTTCTGCGATGGCGAGCAACTCGTCGTCGGCATAATCCGGAAAGTCGATGTGGTGCGCGATCCGCGAACGGAAGCCGGGATTGCTCGCGAAAAACTTGTCCATGCGGTCGCCGTAGCCGGCGAGGATCACCACCAGATCCTCGCGCTGCGTTTCCATCACCTGCAGCAGGATCTCGATCGCCTCCTGGCCATAGTCGCGCTCGTTGTCGGGCCGGTGCAGATAATAGGCTTCGTCAATAAACAGCACGCCGCCCATCGCCTTCTTTAGAATTTCTTTGGTCTTCGGCGCGGTGTGGCCGATATATTGTCCGACCAGCTCGTCGCGCGTGACCGACACCACCTGGCCTCGGCGCACGAAGCCGAGCCTGTGCAGGATACTGGCGATCCGCAGCGCCACCGTGGTCTTTCCGGTTCCGGGGTTTCCCGTAAACGACATGTGCAGCGTCGGCGCGCCCGACGCCAGTCCCATGCGCTTGCGGATACGTTCAATCAGCAGCAGCGACGCAATCTCGCGGATACGCGTCTTTACCGGCTTCAAGCCAATCAGTTCGCGGTCGAGCTGCGAGAGGATCTCCTCGATGCCGACGGCCTCGAGTTCATCGCGCAGGTTAACCGCATCAGTCATTGGGGTGGTATCCACGTCCATCTGCTAACCTCAATGCGCTGCACGCGTCGCTTCGGAAAAGACTCCGTCGCCGCTTCCGCAGCGACGGAGCAGTGCATCCGGCAGACGCAGGCACGTTCAGGGAGAACTCGCCTGCCGGACCGAACACGTGCCTAACCGTAGCGCCGACCCTCCGGACGATCGGCGGCATATGAGCTCGTCGTATAGCGGATGTTGCGGCCGGCCACTTCATGCCGCTCGAGGCGGAAGCCAGGCTCCTCCTTCGGCCGGTTGACGATGAAGGACAGCCGCACCGATTCCCAGCCGTGACTGGAATCGAACGCCGAAAGGCGGATGTACCGGTCGCCATACACCTTGCGGCACTCATTCAGCTCCATCATGACGCCGGCAGCGTCACGGAGATCGAACATCGGCAGGCCCCACATCTCCCAGAAATTATTCCGAGGATGCGGATCGTCGGTGAATTCGATGTTCACCGCCCAGCCCTGCTCCAGGCAATACTGAACCTGGCGGGAAATCTGCTCGTCGGTGAGATCGGGCAGGAACGAGAAGCAGCCTTGGGTAATGCGCATGATTTGCTCTCCTTACATCGCGACCGAGGGCGTCGGGACGTAGTCCGGCATGTCGGTCGATTCATAGTTGAAGGTGACGTCCTTCCAGACCTCGAGCGCTGCTTTCAGCGGCGTGCAGGTCTCTGCCGCCTTGGCCAGAATCTCCGGACCCTCGTGCAGATAGTCGCGGCCCTCGTTACGCGCGAGGATCATCGCTTCCAACGCTACGCGATTGGCGGTCGCGCCGGCCTGGATGCCCATGGGATGGCCGATGGTGCCGCCGCCGAACTGCAGGATCACGTCTTCGCCGAGATGATCGAGCAGTTGGTGCATCTGGCCGGCATGGATGCCGCCCGACGCCACCGGCATCAGCTTGTTGAGGCTCGCCCAATGCTGGTCGAAGAACACGCCGTGCTCCAGCCGCGCCGGGTTATAGTCCTCGCGGCAGATGTCGTAGTAGCCGCGCGTGGTCGCGGGATCGCCCTCCAGCTTGCCGACCACTGTGCCGGCATGGATATGATCGACGCCGGCGAGCCGCATCCATTTTGCGATGACGCGGAACGAGACGCCGTGGTTGCGCTGCCGCGTATAGGTCGAGTGCCCTGCCCGGTGCAGATGCAGGATCATGTCGTTACGCCGCGCCCATTTGGCCATCGACTGGATCGCGGTATAGCCGATCACGAGATCGATCATGATGACGACCGAACCGAGCTCCTTGGCGAATTCGGCGCGCTCGTACATGTCCTCCATGGTACCGGCGGTGACGTTGAGATAAGTGCCCTTGATCTCGCCAGACGCAGCCTGCGCCTTGTTGACGGCCTCCATGCAATAGAGGAACCGCTCCCGCCAGTGCATGAACGGCTGTGAGTTGATATTCTCGTCATCCTTGGTGAAGTCGAGCCCGCCCTTCAGCGCTTCATAGACCACGCGTCCGTAGTTGCGCCCCGAGAGGCCAAGCTTCGGCTTCACGGTGGCGCCGAGCAGCGGCCGGCCAAACTTGTCCATCCGCTCGCGCTCGACCACGATGCCGGTCGCCGGTCCCTGGAAGGTCTTCACATAGGCCACCGGCAGCCGCATATCCTCGAGCCGCAGCGCCTTCAGCGGCTTGAAGCCGAACACGTTGCCGATGATCGAGGCCGACAAGTTGGCGATCGATCCATTCTCGAACAGGTCGAGATCGTAGGCGATGTAGGCGAAATATTGCCCCGGTGAGTTCGGCACGGGATCGACGCGGTAACACTTCGCGCGATATTTCTCGGCCGCCGTCAGCCGGTCGGTCCACACCACGGTCCAGGTCGCCGTGGAGGATTCGCCCGCCACCGCTGCGGAGGCTTCGACCGGATCGACGCCGTCCTGCGGCGTCACCCGGAACAGCGCGATGATATCGGTGTCCTTTGGAACGTAGTCGGGCTCCCAATAACCCATTTTCTTGTATTCGAGGACGCCGGACTTGTAGCGATCCTTGCCGCGAACGGTGGTCGAGTGCATGTTCATGTTGCTCTCCTCAGGTGGTGTGCGGCGACTGGTCGGGATCGAGGCGGTCATCAGCTCATTCGGCGGCATCGGCCATTCCTCCCATACGTGGATCTAGCGCGCCCGAGCGGTAGCGCTTTGCCATCTCGGCCAACGGAATGACCTTGATCTGCGAGGCATGGCCTGCGGTGCCGAACTGTTCGAAGCGCTCTCGGCAGAGGTCGCGCAGTGCGTCCATCGCCGGTTTCAGGAATTTGCGCGGATCGAATTCGTTTCTGTTTTGCACAGCCACCTTGCGGAACGCCGCAGTCATCGCTAGCCGGCAGTCAGTGTCGATATTGACCTTGCGGACGCCATGTTTGATACCGCGGACGATTTCCTCGACCGGCACCCCCCAGGTCTGCGGCATCTCGCCGCCGAATGCGTTGAAGGCGTCCTGCAGCGGCTGCGGCACCGACGACGAGCCGTGCATCACCAGATGCGTATTGGGCAGCCGGCGATGGATTTCTTCCACCACCCGCATCGCAAGAATGTCGCCGTCAGGCTTGCGCGAGAATTTATACGCGCCGTGCGAGGTACCCATCGCAATCGCCAACGCATCGACCCTGGTGGCCCGAACGAAATCGACGGCCTGGTCCGGATCGGTCAGCAGCTGATCGTGGCTGACCTCGCCTTCGACGCCGTGGCCGTCCTCCTGCTCACCGCCGCCATGTTCGAGCGAGCCGAGCACGCCCAACTCGCCTTCTACCGAGGCGCCGATCCAGTGCGCCATGTCGACCACGCGGCGGGTGATATCGACATTGTATTCATAGCTCGCCGCGGTCTTGGCATCGGCCTTCAGCGAACCGTCCATCATCACGGAGGTGAAGCCGTGTTGCAGAGCGGTAGCGCAGGTCGATTCCTCGTTGCCGTGGTCCTGATGCAAGCAGAGCGGAATCTGCGGATGCATCTCTTCCAGCGCATCGATCATCTTCGACAGCATGATGTCGTTCGCATAGGAGCGTGCCCCCCGCGAGGCCTGGATGATCACGGGCGCATCGACAGAAGCCGCCGCATCCATGATCGCGAGTCCCTGCTCCATATTGTTGATGTTGAATGCCGGCACGCCGTAAGCGTGCTCGGCGGCATGATCCAGCAATTGCCTCAGGGTAATTCGCGCCATCGGAACCTCCGTGTCATTGATCGGCGTATGGGTGTCACGCGTAGGTCGCCGCCATCCGCGAGCGCGCGATGCTCCGCAGCGCGGCCTTCGCCACCTCATCGGCGGTGATGCCGAATTCGCGGTAGAGCGTTTCCGCCGGCGCCGAGGCGCCGAAGCCGGTCATGCCGATGAATTCGCCGTCATCGCCAAGCCAGCGCGCCCAGTCGCCCTCGATCGCGGCTTCGACGCCGACCCTCGGCACGCGTCCGAGAACGGCAGTGCGGTACTCGCGGGATTGCCGGCGGAACAGCTCGAAGCACGGCGCCGAGACGACCGCCGCGCGGACGTTGTCTTTCTCGATCAGTCTTGCCGCTTCGAGCACGATCGACACTTCGGAGCCGGTTGCGATCAAGGTGACGTCGCGGCCTTCCTCCGGTTCAACAACGACGTAGGCGCCGAACGTAACCAGATTGGTTTCCTCGGCAACTTCACGAAATGTCGGGAGCGCCTGCCGAGACAGGCACAGCACCGAAGGATTCGTATCTGCCCGCAGCGCGCAGTCCCACGCTTCCGCCGTCTCGACCGCGTCGCCCGGGCGGAATACCAGCAGGTTCGGTATCGCCCGCAGCGATGCCAGATGCTCGACCGGCTGATGCGTCGGACCGTCTTCACCCAACCCGATCGAGTCATGCGTCATCACATGGATGACGCGGATCCCCATCAACGCAGCCAGCCTGATCGCAGGGCGGCTGTAATCGGCAAAGCTGAGAAACGTGCCGCCATATGGGATAAAGCCGCCATGCAGCGCGATGCCGTTCATCGCAGCCGCCATGGCATGCTCGCGGACGCCGTAATGGATATAGCTGCCATCGAAAGCATCTGGCCGCACCGGTTGCTGCGTCTTCGCGCGCGTCAGGTTCGAATGGGTAAGATCGGCCGAGCCTCCAAGCAGATTGGGCAGCGCTTCCGCGATCACGTCGATCACGAGTTGCGACGCCTGCCGGGTCGCGATTTTCGGCTGTTCGGTGCCGAAATGAGTCCGTATCTGCGCCATCGCGTCAGCATATCCACAGGGCAGCTTTCGATTCAGTGCGTCGTGGAACAGCGACCGTCCCATCGAACTGTGGCGCCTGCTGCGCTCGATCCACGCCCGCCGTGCCGCGTGCCCCTGTGCGCCTACTTCGCGCCAGGCATCGGCTACCGCTCCCGGAACCTGAAATGGCGCGTGCGGCCAGTCCAACGCGCTGCGCGTCTTCTCGACTTCCGTCGCGCCGAGCGGCGCGCCATGCGCCTTCTCTGTTCCCTGGCGGTTGGGTGCGCCGAAACCGATCACCGTCCGGCAGGCAATCAGGGACGGTCGGCTATCGTGCCGGGCGTGCTGGATCGCCGCGGCAATCGCCTCAGGATCATGGCCGTCGATCCGGGTCGCGGACCAACCCGACGCCTTGAAGCGCGCGAGTTGGTCATCCGAGCATGACAGTGAAGTCGATCCATCGATCGAGATTTCATTGTCGTCATACAGCACGATCAGCCGGCCGAGCTTGAGGTGTCCCGCCAGCGAAATCGCTTCCTGGCTGATGCCCTCCATCAGGCAGCCGTCGCCGGCGATCACATAGGTGTAGTGATCGACAAGATCGTCGCCGAAGCGCGCATTCATCAGGCGCTCCGCCAGCGCCATACCGACCGCGGTCGCAATCCCCTGCCCCAGCGGTCCCGTCGTCGTCTCCACCCCGGGCGTATGCCCGTATTCCGGATGGCCGGGGGTTTTCGATCCCCACTGCCTGAACGCCTTCAACTCGTCCGTCGTCACGCCCGGATAGCCAGTCAGATGCAGCAACGCATACAGCAGCATCGAGCCGTGGCCGGCCGACAATACGAACCGGTCGCGATCCGGCCACGCCGGATCGGAGGCGTCGAACTTGAGAAAGCGCGAAAACAGCACGGTGGCAACATCGGCCATGCCCATCGGCATGCCGGGATGGCCCGACTTCGCGTTTTCGACGGCGTCGATGGCCAGAAAGCGGATCGCGTTCGCCATTTCAGCATGCGCGACGTCCGGCTGGGTGGCGATACGGGACAAAGCGGAATCGGTCATAGCATGCGCCTCTTGCGTTCCATCAGTTGCAGGATCAGCGGGGTGAGGATGAGCTGCATCGCGAGATCGAGCTTCGATCCGTGGATCACGATCGAATTGGCGCGCGACATGAAACTGTTCGGAATCATCGACAGCAGGTAGGGAAAGTCGATGCCGCGCGGATTCTTGAGCCGGATCACCACCATCGACTCGTCGGGCGTCGGGATCCAGCGCGCAATGAACGGGTTCGACGTGTCGACCGTCGGCACCCGCTGGAAGTTGATGTCGGTCTCGGTGAATTGCGGGCAGATGTAGTTTATGTAGTCCGGCATCCGCCGCAGGATGGTATCGGTTACCGCCTCGGCGGTGTAGCCGCGGTCGCTGCGGTCGCGATGCAGCTTCTGGATCCACTCCAGATTGATGACGGGAACGACGCCGATCTTGAGATCGGCATGCTGCGCGATATTGACCTTGTCGGTCACAACAGCGCCATGCAGACCTTCATAGAACAACAGATCTGATTTCTCCGGCAACGGCTCCCACTCGGTAAACGTGCCCGGATCTGCGCCATAGAGCTTGGCCTCTTCGAGATCATGGACATAGTGCCGGGTCGTTCCGGTCCCCGACTCGCCGTAGTCGCGGAACAATTTCTCCAGTTCCTCGAACAGGTTTGTTTCCGGGCTGAAATGGCTGAAATGCTTGTTGCCGCGCTCGGCCTCCTCAGCCATTTTTGTACGCATCTCAATGCGGTTGTAGCGGTGGAAAGCGTCGCCCTCGACATAGGCGGCTTCGACCTTCTCGCGGCGGAAGATGTTTTCAAACGTCCTCTTCACCGAAGTCGTGCCGGCTCCGGACGATCCGGTAATCGATATGATGGGATAGCTGCGTGACATCTGCTCTTTCCGATCAGCGAAACAGGCCGCGCCGCGCAAACAACGGCGCATCGCTATTGTCGAACATCGGCTCGATCGCTTCGTGAATGGCGGTTACGTCGCGAACGCCGCGTATCGATCCCATGATCAACGGCACCCGCTGGTGTGGTGTTTTCGCCGAAAGTTCGAGAATGCGCCGACGGCCGGTGGTCGCGGCTCCGCCCGCCCACTCCATCACGAGGGCCATCGGATGCGCTTCGTAAAGCAGGCGGAGACGTCCGTCGCGATATCCCGGCCGCGCATCCGCCGGGTACAGGAACACGCCGCCGCGGACGAGAATGCGAAGCGACTCTGCAACCAGCGAGCCGATCCAGCGCATATTGAAATCGACCGAACCGTTGCCGCTCGTACCCGAGAGGCATTCGTCGATATAGGCCCGCACCGGCCCATGCCAGTGCCGCCGGTTCGACGCGTTGATGGCGAATTCGGGCGTATTGGGCGCAATCCTCACGCGACGCGCAATCAGCAGGAATTCCCGGGCACGCCTGTCCAGAACGAAGATGTCGACACGCTCGTCGAACGCCAGGACCAGCGTGGTTTGAGGGCCGTAGACCACGAAACCTGCGGCACACTGCACCGTCCCCGGCTCGAAGAAGGTGGAGATGATATCGTTGCCGCGCGAGCGAATCGAAAAGATGGTTCCGACCGAGATGTTGTTTTCGAGGTTGGCCGATCCGTCGAGTGGGTCGATGGCAACGCAGAGAGATGCCTCGGCATTGAGCACTTCAGGCAGGTCCGATTCCTCGGACAGGACGGCGGCGACCGGGGCGGCACGTAACGCTGCGCGCATCATCGCGTCGGCGACGAGGTCGATATCCTTCTGATGGTCGCCATCGGAATTGACGCCACGGGTTTGTCCGGTGATGCCGGCCAGCGGTCCGTCTGCGATGAGATCGGAAAGGCCGATCGCAGCAGTGGCAATCGTCTCGATCACGGCGGCCACGGCGGGGCCGGTCGGCGTCTCCGACCCTGCATGATCGAGATGCGAGCATAGGGTTATGCGTGCGTCCATGGTCGTTCCCCGATTGGCGCCCTCTTCGGAGCCACTCCAATGCGTCATGCCATCAGGCACGCCGCGCCTAACAACACCCCAGTTTGCAAAATTAGTGAAATTTTCTTATCTTTGGCTTTGGCAAAGTTTTTCTTATATTGGGTGAGCCATGGCAGGCAGGTTTCCGCGGGAATTGACCATTCGCCAGCTGCGCGCGCTCGCAGCCGTTCACCGGGACCGGTCGGTTACCGCCGCCGCCAAACACCTGCATCTCACTCAGCCGGCCGTCACGCTGCAGATCCGCAATCTGCAGGAGCTTGCAGGTCTGCCGCTCATTCAGCGCACCAGTGACGGGATGCTGCTGACCGACGCCGGGCGGGAGGTGCTCTCGCTCTCCGAGCGTATCGAAGCGGCGATAGCGGACTGCGAGACCTCGCTCGAGATGATGGCGGGAAAGACCGCGGGCCGCATCTCCATCGGCGCCGTCAGCACCGCAAAATATTTCGTGCCGTTCATGATCTCCGGATTCTCAAAACGCCATCCGAACATCGATGTTGCGCTCTCGATCGGAAACCGGCAGGAGATCGGCACGGCGCTACGCGGCTATGATCTCGATTTCGCGATCATGGGCCGCCCACCGGCTGATATCGACATGGACGTCCACCCGATCGGCGATCACCCCCATGTCATTATCGCGCCGACCAGCCATCGCCTGGTGCGAAAATCCCGCATCCCGCTGAGCGACCTCGCTGACGAAACATTCCTGACGCGCGAACCCGGTTCCGGCACGCGCGGCCTGATGGAGCAGTTGTTCGAAACTGCGCGAATCCGGCCGAAAATCGGCATGGCGATGGACAGCAACGAGACAATCAAGCAGGCTGTGATCGCCGGTCTCGGGATTGCGTTCATTTCGGCACACACGGTTGCCACCGAACTCGACGAGCGGCGACTGGTCACGCTCGACGTGATTGGTCTTCCCGTCATCAGGCAATGGTTCGCCCTTTCCCGCAAGGACAAGATCCTGCTGCCGCCGGCACGCGCCATGCTGGAATTCCTCAGCGCCCGCGGCGCGCAATTCCTGCCGCGAACCCAAGGCAGGATAAGGATCACCCGGACGTCGGCGCGCAGCAGACGCCGATAGCGCGATATGCGAATGCTGACGGATCGAGCGCCAAACTGGCTGGCCTGGTAATGACAGCAAGCAGCGCGCTTCATGCTCATTTCGCGGTGGACCATTCCCCGCGGCGGGCCGCCCCCACCCATTCCTTTTCAGACTTTAGTTGGCGAGCCTCGCCGCCCTGCCCGCGTAACCACACGTTTCTGCAGCCATGACCACCCCCATGGAGCGCGTCCGTAGGTTGACTTCTTTCCGCAATGTCCAAATACTTGCCTGAAAGCCGGAAAAACCGGTCCCGGCGATAACAATAATTCAGTGGGAGGACACGATGCCGACTTCACGCAGAACGCTGCTGAAGACTTCCGCCGCTGCCGCCGCCGCATTCAGCTTCGATTGGACACGCGCACAGGCTCAAGCCGAAACGGTACGCATCGGCCTGATCTACGACTTGACCGGTCCCTTCGCTGCTGGTGGCTCGGTCGCCTCCTCGATCGGCGCGCAGATTGCCATCGACCTCGTCAACGAGAAGGGCGGCATCGGCGCCAAGTACAAGGTTTCCCCCATCGCCGCCGATTCCCAGAGCAAGCCTGATGTAGCGATCAATGAGGCCAATCGCCTGATCGACCAGGAGAAGATCGACATCATCAATGGCGTTTATGCAAGCTCGCACGCGGTCCCGCTCGCCGCCAAGGTCGAGCAACAGAAAAAGATCCTCTGGATCACGACCGCGGTTTCGACCGCCGTATTCAAGGACAAGAACCTGCAATACGTGTTCCGCGCGCAGATCCATTCCGACCAGTATGGCCAAGCCTTTGCGAGCTTCATCACCGAGCACGCCAAAGCCAAACTCGGCATGGAGCCCAAGGACGTCAAGGTCGCGCTGATTCACGAGGACGGCCCCTATGGCGTCGGCGTCGCGGCCGCCGACGAAGCCTATGCGAAGCAGGCCGGCCTGCAGGTCGTGCTCAAGGAAGGCTATTCCGCGTCCGCCCCCGACCTCTCGGTGCTGGTGACCAAGCTCAAGCGTGCCAGGGCCGACGTGATTTCGCACGCGGGATACAATCCTGATATCACCCTGTTCCTGCGTCAGGCGCGCGAGAACGGCCTCAAGTTCAAAATGCTGTTCGGCAATGGCGCGGGCTACAGCCAGCTCGACAAGTTGCGCGCGACGTTCGGCGCCGATATCGACAATTTCTGCAATATCGATCCGGTGCCGGCGCAATTGCTCGATGCTTCGAAACTCGCTCCCGGGATCGGCGATCTCACTAAAATCATGGTCGCACGCTACAAGGAGAAGACCGGCGCGACCGACGTGCCGCCGCATTGTTCTATGGGATTCAACCAGACCTGGATCCTGCTCAACAATGTGCTGCCCGTGGCAAAAGACAAATACGGCGGCTTCGATCCCGAGGCGGTTCGCAAGGCGGCGCTCGACGTGGATATCCCGCCGGGCGGCACCATCCAGGGCTATGGCGTGAAATTCTATCCGCCTGGCACGCCGCTCTCCGGCCAGAACGAGCGCTCGACCCCGGTTGTGATGCAGAATGCCGGCGAGCACATCTCGGTGGTTTGGCCGACCAGTATAAGAACGCAGGATCCGGTGTTCCCGCTGCCGAAATCGTCGGTCTATGCGGCGTAGTACGGGATGATTTAGTCGGTCTGTCCGCGGTCGCAGTCTCACCTCTCCCGCTTGCGGGGGAGGTCGGATCGCATCGCAAGATGCGATCCGGGTGGGGGAAGCTCTCTCCACTCGGGCAGTGTGACTCGCGGCGGCACCCCCACCCCAACCCTCCCCCGCAAGAGCGGGAGAGGGAGCGCAGCTCCTTCGCGACTAGCATTCGACTTCATCTTGTCACGCCTCACAGCGTGACGCGACGGCCTTCTTCGGCGGCCCAATAGCCGGCGTAGTTGACCTTGATGGTCTCAAAGGCCAGCGCCAGATCCGAAAGCGGCTGCCGGCCAGTCGCGACGCATTCCATGAAGTCCTGGATTTCCTGCACGTAGCCGCGCGTCCATTCCTCCTCGATACAGACATATTGCCAGCCGGTCTTCCGGTCGACCTTTTCGGTGATGTAGACGCTTGCGAGCTTCTCCTCGCTGGTCTGATAGCTCATCATGTGCGTATTCGGCGTGATGTTGGCGAACAGCGCGCCGCTGCTGGTATAGGTTTCGATCAGGTTGCGCACGCCGCCGAGGATCATGTCGCCGGAAAAAACCGTGGCCTTGGTGCCGTCGGAGAAGGTGGCCGTGAGCATGCCCCAATCCTCGACATCGACGGGATTAGCCTTGAGCACGGCTCGTTCATCTGGACGCAGGCATGCCGTGACGTTGCCGACGTCACACGTCACGCCCGCGACACTGATCGCCTCACCGCGCGCCTTCGCTTCCACCTGCTTGAGATAAAGTACCGCCGAGAGCGGATGGCATCCCATCCGGATCAGCGAACCGCCGCCGGTCATCGCCCATTGCGCGGCGTGCGCGGCATGCGAGCCGGAGTGGCTCTCCTCCCCCTTCATGAACAGGATTTTGTCTTTCGTGGCCTTGAGTATCTCGACGGTCTTGGTCACCGCCGGCGCGTAGATCCAATCCTCCGCATACATGAAGAGCCTGCCGGTCTGGTTGATCGCCGCGCGGGTCTTTTCCATTTCCTCCAGCACGCGCTCATACATCAACGCTTTCGACACATGCTTGCCGATCGGCGCTTTGTCGCCGTCCCGGCCGAAATAGCCTGCGAACGGCTTTTCGCAGATCACATGCTTACCGGCCTGCATCGCGTCGACAATCATCGACGTGTGCAAATTGGGCGGCGTGCAGATGTCGATGACATCGATATCAGCGTCGGCGATCAAGTCGCGAAAGCTGCGATACGCCGTCGGAATCTGGTGACGACGGGCAAACTCGACGACATGATCGCCTCTTGCCGCAACGGCCCTGACTTCGACATCCACGCCGTAGACGCGCCGGTAGGCATGCATGTGCAGCTCGGACACGAAGCCGCACCCCGCCAGGCCGACCCTGATTTTCGCCATTGCGAAGTGCCTCCCGGCTGTCGCGGCTAGAGGCTAATTGCCGCTTCGGCCGACACCCTTGCGGCGCATCAACGCGGCGAAGAGCTCGGTCAGGCCGAATTTCCAAGGTTCGCAATCGCCGCTGTGGCGCATGCGGTTGGTCAGCCGGCCGAGTTTCGGCGTGGCAACCGTAACCAGATCGCCTTCCACATGGGTGAACCCCTGCCCCTTCGCGGCACGGTCCTGGATCGGCGCGAACATGGTACCCAGGAACAACACGAAACCATCGGGGTATTGATGGTTCTCGTTGATCGTCTGCCCGACGATGTCGGCCGGGTCTCGGCTGATCTGGGTCAGCGAGGAAGCGCCGTGCAGGACAAAACCCTCCGGCCCCTTAACCTCCAGCGAGATATCCATCTTCCTGACGTCGTCGAGCGTGAAGTCCGCGTCGAAGAACCGCACGAACGGCCCGATGGCGCAGGACGCGTTGTTGTCCTTGGCCTTGGACAACAGCAGCGCCGAGCGTCCCTCGAAGTCACGCAGATTGACATCATTGCCAAGCGTCGCGCCGACGATACGCCCGTCGTGCGTCACCACCAGCACCACCTCGGGCTCCGGATTGTTCCAGGTCGATTTCGGATGCAGGCCCGCATCCACGCATGTGCCCACCGCCGACAGGACCGGAGCCTTGGTAAACACTTCCGCGTCCGGCCCGATTCCGACTTCGAGATACTGGCTCCAGGCATTCTGGGAAACCAGCACGTCCTTCACGTGCTGCGCTTCGGCTGAGCCTGGCTTCAGCCGTGACAGGTCGGTGCCGACGATCCGTGTTACCTCGGCCCGGATGGCTTGCGCCGAATCCGGATTGCCCCGTGCCCGCTCCTCGATCACCCGCTCCAGCATCGATACGGCGAACGTGACGCCGGCAGCCTTGATCACCTGCAGATCGATCGGGGCGAGCAGCCATGGCCTGGTCGGATCGCGGGTGTCGGGCGGCGTGTTGTTCAACAGATCCTGCAGCGTGCCTACCCGCTCGCCGCGCGCGGCGCGCAGCGCCCGCGCCGGATCGGCGGCGGCGGCAAGCTGGCTGGCGGTCGGGAAATCCTCGGTGATGTCGAACACGCCGTCCTGGCGGATCGCAACCACCGACGGGCCGGCAAGATCGGGACGCCAGATCCGCCCCATCAGCGCGGCGCCGGCGAAATCGTCGGGTAAAATGAATGCGGCATCTGTGACGATCGGCATCGTGGGGAATCCTCGCGAGGTAGCGCCTGTGCGGTCAGGGCAGCATCGTCCATAGAAGGGAACCACGCGATGGGTCAACACCCCCGGAGATATCCGCCTGCAGCATTGTGGCCGCCACGACAAAGCTCATCGCGCTGCAGCATGCAAAATCAGACGATCTGTCAAGTGCAGCCGATTGTGCACACGCCACACCTCGCCATGGCGATTGAGCAAAGACCTCGAAGGGCTTCAATATCAGGGAATTCTGCGCCGGACGGTCGCGCCGGAGAGCCGCCCGCCCGAGACGGGTGTACGGCTTCGTTGGTCGGCAGGCGTTCTTCGCCTACCGACACCAGCGAAGCAATGGCACGACCGCGTGACGCTCCCAGCGTCCGGCTCCGCTGATGGCCATCGCCATCAGCGCGAGTCAGGTATCGCGGAGGATCAGGCCGGCGCCGTTTCAGGCAGCCTTGTTCAAGCCGCCTTGGCCTTGGACTTTGCCACGTGGCTCGAGATCGCATCCATCAAGGGCGGCGACAGGCAATCATAGGGCTCGAGCCCGAGTTCCCTCAACCGTCCCCTGATTCCATCCATCTCGCCCGGTTGAACGCCGGACTCCAGCACGGACGACACGAATGCGGCGAACCCGGGGGCTGCCCATCCACCTTCCTGGAACAGTTCGGGATGGATGAAGTCGAGGCCGTAGAATGGATGCCCGGTGTTCTCGATCCGGCCGTACATATGCGTGCCGCAGGCCTTGCAGGCATGGCGCTGGATCGCCGCTGACGCGTCGACAATCTGTAGCTTGTCGCCATTCTCGGTCACGTTCACATTGTCGCGCGGGACCACGGCAACGACAGAGAAGGTCGCCCCCGCGGGCTTCCAGCATTTGGTACAGCCGCAGGCGTGGTTGTGGGCCACATCGCCCTTGATGGCGACCTTGACCGGCCTGTCCGTGCATTTGCAGACAAGAGTGCCGCCGGCAAAGTTGCCGGTCCCCTTCTTTACGCCGCTATCAATCGCTGGATGAATATGAACAGTCATGGGCCTATCCTCCTTGTGTTTTAGGTTCTCTAATTTCAGAACACGACAACCGAGCGGATCGACTTGCCCTGATGCATGAGATCGAATCCGTGGTTGATCTCCTCCAGCTTGAGGACGTGCGTGATCATCGGATCAATTTCGATCTTTCCGTTCATGTACCAGTCGACGATTTTTGGCACGTCCGTGCGGCCGCGCGCGCCGCCAAAGGCCGTTCCCTTCCAGACGCGGCCGGTCACCAGTTGGAACGGCCGGGTGGCGATTTCCTTGCCGGACTCCGCGACCCCGATAACGACCGAGACACCCCAGCCGCGATGGCACGCTTCGAGGGCCTGCCGCATCACGGTGGTGTTGCCGGTGCAGTCGAAGGTGTAATCGGCGCCGCCGTCGGTAAGTCCGACCAGATGCTGGACGATATCGCTGACCTTGGTCGGGTTGACGAAATGCGTCATGCCGAAACGGCGGCCCCAATCCTCCTTGGAGTCGTTGATGTCAACGCCGACGATCTTGTCGGCGCCCACCATCTTCGCGCCCTGGATGACGTTGAGCCCGATGCCGCCGAGACCGAATACGACGACATTGGCGCCCGGTGTCACCTTGGCGGTATTCACCACGGCGCCAACGCCCGTCGTCACCCCGCAACCGATGTAGCAGCTCTTGTCGAACGGCGCGTCCTCGCGGATCTTTGCCACCGCGATCTCCGGCAGCACGGTAAAGTTCGAGAAGGTCGAGCAGCCCATATAGTGGTAGATCGGCTTGCCCTTATAGCTGAAGCGCGAGGTGCCGTCCGGCATCAGCCCCTTGCCCTGCGTGGCGCGGATGGCGGTACAAAGATTGGTCTTGCCGCTCAGGCAGCTTTTGCACTGGCGGCATTCCGGCGTGTAGAGCGGAATCACGTGATCGCCGGTCTTGACCGACGTCACGCCCGGCCCAACCTCCCGGACGATGCCTGCGCCCTCATGACCGAGGATCGACGGAAAGATTCCTTCGCTGTCGAATCCATCAAGCGTATAGGCATCGGTGTGACAGATTCCAGTCGCCTTTATCTCGACGAGGACTTCACCGGCCTTCGGGCCTTCCAGATCGACCTCAACAATTTCAAGAGGCTTTTTGGCCTCGAATGCGACAGCAGCGCGGGTCTTCATCTTAAACTCCACATTTTCTTTTCAAGTCGCTGCACGGATCGGCCGGAACGCGCGCCTCGCATGTTCGGCATGATCATTTGGCTCCCATGCAGGACTTTTCTGCCTCGGTGTACGCGTCGGGTTTGTCTTCCTTCTTCGGAGGTCGGACGCGCCCGACGGCGTCATGGGCGCGGGCACGCAGATACACATAAAGATCGTCCATGTAGCAGGCGACATTCGGATTGTCGCCGAGGGCTGGCATGACGGAGTTACCGTTCTGGCGGCCGCTCGCGACGACCCCGACGAAGTCGCCGTAGCTCATCGTCTTCAGCGAATCCTTTAGCGCCGGTGCGTAGGTCGACCCCATCCCGTCAGGACCATGGCAGACATGGCATTCCGAATGATAGCGGCGAAATCCCGAATAAGTGTACCAATCGACGGTACCGTCGGCTCCAACATTGAAGGTAGGACTCCCTTCCTTGTCGAGATACTTGCCGTCCTCGGATTTGACGGCCTTCGGGTCGACCGCGTTATCGGCTAGGACGAGCTTTCCGGAGGCCATGAATACGAGAATGGCCGCCAACAACCAGATTATACGCAAGAGATTGTCCTCAATATTCGATGGCAGACGAACCGACGCGTGGCACGAGCCACGCGCCGGAACGAGGTTGGCACTCACTGCGGCAGCGCAAACACCGTGAGTGTTCCGCCCAGCGCCGTGTAGTTGCTCAGCGCGGCGTAGCCGCCGACTGCACCGAGGCCTTCAGTTGGCTCGGTCAGACCTGCGGCAAGGCCGATACCCGCCCAGCCGCCAACACCGGACAGCACTGCAACATACTGCCTGCCGCCCTGCTCATAGGTCGTGACGTTGCCGATGATGCCGGACGGGGTCTTGAACTTGTAGAGCTCCTTGCCCGTCTTGGCATCGACTGCCTTCAGATAGCCTTCGAGCGTTCCGTAGAACACCACGCCGCCAGCCGTCGCGAGCGCGCCCGACCACACCGAGAACTGCTCCTTGTTCGACCAGACGATCTTGCCGGTCTTGTTGTCCCAGGCAATGAAGTTGCCCATGTGGCTCTCGCCCTGAGGCGGATACATCGACAGGGTCGCACCGACGTAGGGCTGGCCCGCGGTGTAGCTCACCTTGAACGGCTCGTAGTCCATGCAGACGTGGTTGGTCGGCACGTAGAACAGTTGCGTATCGGGCGAATAGGCTGCCGGCTGCTCGTCCTTGGTGCCGAGCGCGGCCGGGCAGATACCCTTGGTGTTCTTGTCTTCGCCGCCCTTTTCGGTCGAATACTGATCGACAACCTTGGGACGGCCGTAGGTCGGCGAGCTCTTGTTCATGTCGACGCCGGTGGTCCAGTTCACCTTCGGATCGTACTTCTCAGCGACCAGGAGTTCGCCGTTGGTACGGTCCATCGTGTAAGCTAGACCGTTGCGGTCGAAATGGGTCAACAGCTTGCGCGCCTGGCCATTGATCTCCTGGTCACTGAGGATCATTTCGTTGACGCCGTCGTAGTCCCACTCATCATGGGGCGTCATCTGGTAGACCCAGTTGGCCATGCCGGTGTCCGGATTGCGCGCGAAGACGGTCATCGACCACTTGTTGTCGCCCGGACGCTGTTTCGGGTTCCAGGTCGAGGGGTTGCCGGACCCGTAATAGACCATGTTCAGACCGGGGTCATAGGACAACCAGCCCCATGTGCAGCCGCCGCCGATCTTCCACTGATCGCCTTGCCAGGTCTTGATGCTCGAATCCTTGCCGATCGGCTTGCCGAGCTCGGTCGTCTTCACGGGGTCGACCAGGATCTGATCGTCCGGCCCTTCGGAGAAGGCGCGCCATACCTGCTTTCCGCTCTTGAGGTCGTAAGCCGTGACGTGGCATTGCACGCCGAACTCGCCGCCGGAAATGCCGATCAGGACCTTGTCCTTGACGACGAGCGGCGCGGAGGTGCCCGTGGCGCCCTTGCCCGGATCTCCATTCTTGACGCTCCACGCCACCTGGCCGGTCTTGGCATCGAGCGCGACCAGCGTCGTG
This sequence comes from Bradyrhizobium algeriense, assembly GCF_003062295.1. Classification (GTDB taxonomy): domain Bacteria; phylum Pseudomonadota; class Alphaproteobacteria; order Rhizobiales; family Xanthobacteraceae; genus Bradyrhizobium; species Bradyrhizobium algeriense. The sequence continues at coordinate 40,491 of NZ_PYCN01000002.1, forward strand.
TCTGCCTGATGCAGGAATATCTTGCCGTCGCCATAGGCCACGCCGCGATTGACCGTATCGCAGCACATCACCGGAATGACGTTCGGATCCTGCTTCGGCTCATACTTCCAGACGATCTTGTTCTCCTGCGAAAGGTCAAGAGCGTAGACCTTGTTCGGGAACGGCGTATGGACGTACATGATGTTACCGATGATGAGCGGCCCGCCTTCATGGCCGCGCAGCACGCCGGTCGAGAAGGTCCAGGCGACCTGGAGCTTGCCGACATTGGATGCGTTGATCTGGTTAAGCTTCGAGTAGCGTGTATTGGCGTAGTCGCCGGCCGGCTGCACCCAGTCCTTTGGGTTCTGCGACATCTTGATCAGTTCTTCGTTGGCGGATGCGACGCCTGCGGCGAATGTCGCCATGGCGCCGAGACAGGCAGCGGATAGCACCTTGCGCATAGTGGTTTCCTCCCAGATTTAAGAGTTTTGGGTTTCCGCCGAGACGGCCCATTTTCCATTCTTGGTCCCTATTCCTATCCCGTTCGGAAATAGGAAACTTGCCCAAGAGCGAAGCGCGTTTGCTCAATAGCGAAACTTAATCATTTTAATTTCGGACCGGCGCGCGACGTTCCGGCTCTGCCGTGATGCTGCGAAGCATCATTCCGTGGGCGTGTTCCCACGACCTTCCCTGCGCGGCCCTCGGTCGAGGTTTCCCTTGACGCCGCTGAAACTAAGTTGGAGGATTGTCAAAGGGATATTGGGAAGAATCTGCGCAACTTCCCGGACGACTGCCTAAATTGGGCCCAAATGTCACGACCATCTGACCGACGCCTAGGCGGAGGTCGCGGCCTGTTCTCAAATCGGTGGCTGGGCAATGTCTGATACAGTTCGTTCACTCAGCACTTCCGGGTTAACGCCGAAGAGGCAGATCCAAACTTGGTCAGATGCGCTGACCGATCTCTGCGGCCAGTTTGATGTCGATCCACTTGAGGGTTCTTCGCTCGAGGCGCGGATAAATTACACAACCGTCTCGCAGCTAAAATTGTGTCAGATCGAGGCAAGCCAGCATCGCATCGCACACACGGTCTCAGGCACAAAACTGAGCGAACATCCCTACGTCAAGATACTGTTCCAGACCTACGGCATTTCTCATTTCGAACAGGCTGGCCGTCGCATCGACATCATGCCCGGCGACTGTCTCGCCTATGACGTCTCCTGCCCGCACACGATCGTCAGCCCCTCATTGACCCGGCACGAGGTCGTGATCGTGCCAAAGGCACTGCTTCACGAGCGCGGCTTCCGCACGGCGAAGATGCTGCCGTGCAAGCTCTCCGCGCGTAACGGCACCGGCCGCATCGCCTATGACTTCGTGCACACCGCGTTCGACGAAGCGAACCGGCTGTCGCCCTACAACGCCATCGGCGTCGCTGATTCGCTCATCGATCTGCTGCTGTTGCCGCTGCGCGAGGCCGACACGATGTTCGATCGCGTCGGTCCCGAGGCGATGTACATTCGGGCGCAAGCCTTCATCCGCGAGCATTTGCGCGACCCGGAGCTGTGCATCGACCAGATCTCCGCGGCATTGGGCTGCACCAAGCGCTATCTGCACATGCTGTTCAGCGACAAGGGCATGACCGTCAGCGATTATATCTGGCGGGCGCGGCTGCTGCACTGCCGCCAGGAGCTGGAGACGCAGCACGGCAAGACCATCACGGATGTCGCATTTTCGTGGGGCTTTTCCAGCTCGTCGCACTTCAGCCGCGTGTTCCGGAAGCACTTTGGCTTCGTACCCTCGGCGATCCACAAGGCGCATTGCGCCGAGCCGGCGCCGGACGCATCCTGAAAGCGGAACGTCACGGTTGCGGAAAGCCGATATTTTGCGGCGCCTCAGCGCTGCCTCCCCCTGCATCGGGCAACGGAAACTGCAATCCGTTTCGCTGGCCTAGAAGGTTGCCTTCAGCCCTGCATAGAACGCCCGCGGCCGCGCCGGGCTGACAGAGCGCGGGTCCGAGAACTCCGCGCCGCCATTGGCGAAATTGGGCACGTTCTCGGTATCGAAGAACGTCCCGTAGGTCGCATAGCGATTGTCGAAGATATTGTCGACGCGGCCGTAGATCTGAAACGTCTTGTTGATCTGATATGAGGCGTGCAGGTTGAAGACCGAATACCCTGGCAGCCTCGCCGCCTGATTGGATTCATCACCGACAAAATACTGGCTGCCGACGAACAACGCATCACCGCCGACCTTGAAGGCGTCAGTGACCGAGTAGTCGATGCCAAACTTGACCCGGTTACGTGGAATCGCGGGGATTCGGTTGCCCGGCAGGATCTGGACAACGTCGTCAACTGCGAACGGACTGTTCGAGCCGACCTGCAGGGTATCGAGGAAGCGTGCATCGACGAGGGCATAGCTGGCGTATAGTTGCAGCGTCTTCGATGTCAGATTGACTTGGGCCTCGATACCCTGGCGCCGCGTTCTACCCACGTTCTGGAAATAGCCAAATCCCTGCAGCTCAGGGCTCGGGATTGCGAGGATGTCATCAGCATTGGTCGCGCGGAACGCGCCGACTTTCCACCCAAGCGTCCCGATATTCAGCTCCTTTGTGCCGCGCAAACCCGCCTCTACGGTGCGGGACACGACCTGCTTCAGCGGCGGGTCCGCGATCAGGAATGCCGCGACAATACAGGGGCGCGCAGGGTCGGCGCATGCGAGTTCCAGCGGGGTCGGTGCGCGATTGGCTTCGGAATAGCCGGCATAAGCCGTCAGTTCCGGCGTAATCTTGTAGGTGCCACCGATCATCGGATTGAAGCGGCTGAACGTGTGATTGCCGTTGAGCTCGGTGCCGATCAGATCCTGAAGGACGATGTTTGCATAGTTGAACCGGCCGCCGCCCGAAATCGAGAACGCTTCCGTAACGTCGAATGTGTCGAGCGCATAGAGCCCGGTGTACCTGTTGGTAGCGCGAAGCGAGACCGGACCAATCGAAATAGGAATGCCTGATGGGCCGAGAAATATGCCGCTGCCGCTGACGACGTAATTTGAACCGATCGTGCCCAATTCCGCGCTGGCCCCGAAGCGGGTAACGCCGGAGTCGAAACTGGTGCCAACCATGAACTGGTTGTTGTGCCCGAACAACTGGTCGGTGTTGGTTGCCTGCAGGGTCGCCCCGGTCGTCGTCGAACGGGTGGTCGTCCGGTCGATCTGGCCCAGCACCGCACCATCGGGGAACGGATTTGCAAGCTGGACTCCGTTGAGCCCGTTCGCCGGCGCTCCCGGCGTGGTGTTGTCCTCGTTGAAGCAAAGCAGCGCCGAATCGGCGTCACACGGTGCCGTCTCGGTCGGGTTTCCGTCCACCGTCTTCTGCCGGAATGCACGGACGCGCGCCGAGCCATCGATGGTCCAGGTCGGCGTCACCTCGATCTTTCCGGTCAGGTTGGCGTAGGCAACGCGGTTGTCCGTAGTCTGCGGTGTTGTATAGGTCGCGCCCCAGTATTTCTGCAGCAATTCGACCGGAACCGCTGCAGAGGCGCCGAAATTGTTCTTGGCGACACCCACGTTGAGGTGAAATTCACTGCTGTCGGTCCGGTAGCCGACATCGCCATAGAAGCGCCGGATAGCCGATTCCGAAAAATTGCGGTAGCCGTTGTCACGCACTCCCTCGAGCGCACCATAGACGGAAAAATTGTCGATCTGCTTGCCATACTGCGCCGAACTCTGGATGCGTCCGAACGAGCCACCCATCGTGTTGATTTCGGCACCTTTATAGTTGAATCCATCCTTCATCTGGACGTTGACCGCGCCGCCCAGCGCATTGAGGCCAAACGCGGGGTTATTGGTCACGACGGTGACCGACCTGATCGCCGCGGTCGGAATCAAGTCCCAGTTAACGGTGTCGCCGAACGCCTCATTGATTCGCACGCCGTTCTGGTAAACTGCCAGTCCCTGAGGGGTACCGGCGACCGGCGATGCAACGAAACCGCGAAACTGGATGTCCGGCATGAACGGATTGCCGGTAGTATCACTGATGATGATACCCGGTACCTGTTGTTGCAGTGCGTCCGCGATGTTCAGCGAGCCCGTGCGCGCGATCTGCCCGGCGCCAACGGCGTTGACCGCTGCCGGCACCTTGTCGACGTCCATTCCCGAGCCGACCGTCGGCGTCGGCGCGGTCGGATAGACATAGACCCTGCGCACATTTTGGGTGGCTCGAGGTGCAGTACTGCCGCGGGCTGGTCGGGTCGCTGGTCTGGCTGATGTCGTTGGGGCAGTTACCTCGATGGCCGGCAAGACTTCGCTATCGCGGGACGCCGTTTGGGCCTGAGCACAGTCATTCCCGGGGACGAGGCACATCGAGATTGTCCCGACCAACACTAAACGCGCACGCATGTACCCCACCCCCACTCTGTCCCCACCCACTACGTTCCAACCGCATTGTCCCGCCGGTCACGTTGCGGACGATACTAGTGAGAAGGCAACGACGCGCGCTAGCCGCAAAAGGTCGGGTTCCCGAAATGCATTCGTCCCGGAAGAGACCGGGAGAAATTCCCGAACGGCGCGTCGAATCCATCAATGGTGCGACCCATGGGGAACGACCGCCTCGACCGTTACGCCTCCGTGGCCGGAGACGACATTCAGCGTTCCGCCCAACGCCAGTATTCTTTCGCGCATGCCGATCAGGCCGAAGCCGTGCTTGTGATCCGGCGCCAGACCACGCCCGTTGTCGCTGACGCGCACCAGGGCGCAGCCGCGATTTCCATGCATTCCCGTGGCCTGTTCGACCGTGACGCTGACGGAAGTCGCGTCGGCGTGGCGGAAGGCATTCGTGAGAGCTTCCTGAACGATGCGATAAACCGTCAAGTCGGTGACTTCTCCGGTCGCTTCAGGCGCGCATGCAATGTTGGCGTCGATGGTCACGTCGGGACGCGACTCACGCCACAAACGCAAGAGCACGCCGAGCGCCTCGCGCAATCCGAGCTCCGCCAGCCCGACGGGCCGCAGCTTTTCCAGTATCCTGCGATTGAATTGCTGGAGCGCATTGATCTGCTCCATGATGGCGGTGCCATGCTTGCGGAGTGCATCCGCAGCGACCGAGCGCCGGTCTTCCGAAAGCCGCATCAGGGCGCCGGCATGGGCGCGCAGCGTGAAAAGATAGGGCCCGAATTCGTCATGCAGCTCGCGCGCAATCTCCTTGCGCTCCAGATCCTGCAGCGAGACCGTGCGTTCGGCGAGCCGGCGCTTGTCCTCGATCGCCTCGCCGAGGACGCCCGCAAGGTGGTTCAGCTTGGCACAGAGCGCCGCCAGTTCGGGCGCGCCGCCGGGCTCGACGCGTGAACCATATTGCCCGGCCTCGATATTCGCCATGGTCTGCGAAAGTGCCTGCAGCGGCGCCAGCGCGCGGCCGACCACCATCATGGTAACCAGAAAGAGCGCGATCGCGAGGGCGGAACTGACCGCAAGCTGGGTGATGATTCCGTCCCAGATCTCGGCCATTTCATCGTTCGGATGCGACGTGATCACGAGCGACTGCGGCTTTCCATGGATGGTGATCGGTACGCTCACGGCGGTCGTTTCCGGATGAACGAGCGCGATGAACCAGGCCGGCGGCGAGCGTTCGTCATCGCCGTTACCGGAGCGCTCGCCTGCGGAGGTATCACCCTGCCGCGTAATACTGACGTGCCGGAGCCGGCTGAGGTCGCGAACGATCTGGTTCAGCCGCGCATCCGGGTCCGGTGCCTCGTTGAGGCCGGGAACGATCGTCTCCACGAATTCGCGCGCCAGCCGTATCACGCTTTGATCCTCGGCCCGCACGCGGGGTGCCGCCTCCACCACCAGCCGCGCGATATTGATGGCCAGACCGAGCGTCAGGCCCAACGCCAGCAGCAAATTGATCCGCCCACGCAACGATAATTTCTGCCACATGAGGTTTGCCCCAATCGCGTCGCAATCAGTTCCTCCCTCGAGAGGACCGTTGACAGTCGAAAAACCGACGATCAGATTGAAGCGTACAGCAATCTCGCGGGTGTTGCATATTCGACCTCGCGCCAGCGTCAGTATGGCCTGACGCGATGCAGCAACGGAACGGAAGCAGTTCGGGGATCGATGCAATGCGTGTTCTGATCGTCGACGACCATCCCATCGTTGCTTCGGGCTGCCGTACCGTATTTGCCGACGACCCAGAGGTCGTGCTGCTGGAGGCCGCCGACGCTGAAAGCGGCGAACGCGTGTTCGTCACTGAGCGCCCCGACATCTGCGTGATCGATATCAACCTGCCGACCGTGTCGGGGTTCGAACTGGCGCGGCGCATTCTTGCACGCGCCGCTTCCGCTCGGATCATCATGTTCAGCATGAACGACGATCCGGTCTTCGCCGCGCGCGCCATCGACATCGGCGCCAAGGGTTATGTCGCCAAGACCGGCGATCCGCAGGATCTGGTCGAGGCCATTCGTGAAGTCGGCAAGGGCGGGGTCTATCTGCCCTCCGCGATCGCCCGGAGCATCGCATTCGCCGGTCCTGCATTCGCCCGCAGCCCGCTTTCCCGGCTCACCTCGCGGGAGATGGAGATCTTGCGCCTGCTCAGCGCCGGCAAGAGCCTTTCCGAGATCGCGTGGATGGTTCATTCCTCGTACAAGACGGTTGCCAATACGTCCTCGATCATGCGCCAGAAGCTCGGTGTGCGAACGTCCGCCGAACTGGTACGGCTGGCAATTGAAAGCGGCGTGGCGTAAGAGCGTGCCGCGCGGCGCAGGAGTTTTGAGATCATGACCATGCAGACGGTTTCGCTCAACATGTCATACGGCAGAACGCAGGGCGTCTATCGACACGCCAGCCGCGAAACCGGGACCGACATGACTTTCTCGGTCTATGTCCCGCCGCACACCGCCGGCGCCAGGCTGCCGGTGGTCTGGTATCTCTCCGGCCTGACCTGCACCCACGCCAACGTCACGGAAAAGGGTGAATTCCGCAGCGCCTGCGCCGCGCTTGGACTGATCTTCGTTGCGCCCGACACCAGCCCGCGCGGTGAAGGCGTGCCCGGCGATCGCGCCAATGCCTACGACTTTGGGCTAGGCGCCGGCTTCTATGTCGATGCGACGCAGGAGCCGTTCGCGCGCAATTACCGCATGTGGAGCTATGTCACGGAAGAGCTGCCGAAACTGGTCGCCGAGAACTTTCCAGTCGATCCCAATCGACAATCCATCCTCGGCCACTCCATGGGTGGTCACGGCGCACTGACGGCCGCGCTGCGCCATCCCGATCGCTATCGTGCGGCAAGCGCGTTTGCGCCGATCGTCGCGCCCTCGCAGGTGCCGTGGGGCATCAAGGCGCTCGGCGGCTATCTCGGCGACATCAGGCAGGCATGGCGCAAGCACGATACCGTTGCGTTGATCGAGGACGGCGCCAGAGTGTCCGATCTATTGGTCGACTACGGCGATGCCGATCCGTTTCTGACCGAGCAGCTCCGCCCGGAGCTGCTGCAGGCCGCGTGCGAGAAAGCCAGAATCCCCCTCACCTTGCGCCGGCAGCCCGGCTATGACCACAGTTACTACTTCATCTCCACGTTCATGTCCGATCATCTGCGCTGGCACGCGGAGCGCCTGAAGGGCTGAAGCCGCCCCACAGAGAATTGTGGTTGCAAGCCAAAACAATTCGGTCATGGTTCAGGTCAACGGTCCGCCATACGGCGAATTCGAGAAGACCTGTCAGGGAGAAGCCATGTTCCGATGGTTGGTCATTGCGATCGGCTTGGGCGTCGCGGCCAACCCCGTGCTCGCGGCAGACCCGATCGAGATCGGCATCGGCTATCTCGGCCGCGCCGGGGTCAAAGCGAAATTATCACTCGTCGAACTGCCGGCGGAAAACGACGGTTTTGCCGGCGCGCGCCTTTCAATCGAGGACAACAACACCACGGGCAAGTTCCTCAACCAGCATTTCACGCTGGAGGAAGTCCGGCTGAAAGATGGTGAGGATGTCGCGAAGGCCGCGGCGGCCCTCGCCGAGCGCACCGGCTTCATCATTGCCGACCTTTCGGCGGACGATTTGGTGAAGGCCGCCGACGCGCTCCGCGATCGCGGGACGCTGCTATTGAATGCCGGCGCGATCGACGACCGGTTGCGCGAGCAGGACTGTCGCGCCAACGTAATTCACGTCGCGCCGACGCGCTCGATGCTGGCGGATGCGCTCGCCCAGTATCTGGTATGGAAGCAATGGAAGCGCTGGCTGTTCGTCGTCGGCTCGCATGAGCAGGACAGGCTGTACGCCGACGCATTGCGCCGCGCAGCGACGCGCTTCGGCGCCAAGATCGTTCAGGAGCGAACCTTCGAAGATACCGGCGGCGCGCGTCGTACCGATAGCGGCGTCACCTTGATCCAGCGGCAGATGCCGGTATTTACCCAGCAAGCACCGGCCTATGACGTCCTCGTCGCTGCCGATGAAAGCGAGGTGTTCGCATCCTACCTGCCCTACCGCACCTGGGACCCGCGGCCGGTTGCCGGCTCAGCGGGGTTGGTTCCAACCAGTTGGCATGCCGCGCAGGATCAGTGGGGCGCGATCCAGATCCAGAACCGGTTTGCAAAATTAAACTCGCGACACATGACCGCACTGGACATGCAGGCTTGGACGGCCGCGCGTATGATCGGCGAAGCGGCGTCGCGCACGAAGTCTGGCGACCCAAAGGCGGTATCGGCGTTCCTTAAAGGGCCCGACTTTTCTATTGCGGCGTTCAAGGGCCGGCGGCTGACGCTGCGGGACTGGAACCTGCAGCTTCGTCAGCCAATCCTGCTGGTCGATGGACGCATGGTGGTTTCGGTTTCGCCGCAGGAGGGATTTTTGCACCAGGTGTCAGAGCTCGATACGCTTGGCGTCGATCGCCCCGAAACCAAATGCAGGCTGCAATGAAGGAGGATGGATTGCGTATGTGGCGTCATTGCCTGCTTTCCGGAATGGCTTTCCTGCTCGCGACGGCGGCCCCCGCCTCGGCTTTCATCGCCTATGTGTCGAACGAGAAGAGCAACACCGTAACTGTGATCGATACAAACAGTTGGGCTGTCACCAAGACCATCAAGGTCGGCCAGCGGCCGCGCGGCATCGAGTTCACGAGGGACGGAAAGTTTGTCTTCGTGGCCGTCGGCGACGACGACAGCATTCAGGTCATCGACGTTGCCAAGCAGGAGGTCGTCGATACCCTGCCCTCCGGCCCGGACCCAGAACTGTTCGCCCTCGATGCTGACGGCAAGATGCTCTACGTCGCCAACGAAAACGACAATACAGTGACGATCATCGACGTCGAGAAGCGCGCCCGTCTCGGCGAGATCCAGGTCGGCGTCGAGCCGGAGGGCATGGCGATCAGTCCGGACGGTAAAATCCTGATCAATACGTCCGAAACGACCAACATGGCGCATTTCATCGACACCACGACGCGCCAGATCGTCGCCAACGTTTTGGTCGATGCGCGCCCGCGCTTCGCCGAGTTCAAGCGTGACAATTCCGAAGTGTGGGTGTCGTCGGAGATCGGCGGCACCGTTTCGATCATCGATCCGGTCAAGCGGGTGGTGACGGACAAGATCACCTTCAACATTCCAGGCCTGCGGAGCGAAGCCATCCAGCCGGTCGGCATCGGCATGACCAAAGACGGCAAGACCGCTTTCGTCGCGCTCGGCCCTGCCAATCGCATCGCAGTTGTGGATGCCGCCAGCCACAAGGTCACGAAGTATCTGCTGGTGGGTCAGCGGGTGTGGCACATGGCATTCACCCCGGACGAGAAATATCTGATGGTTACCAATGGCGTGTCGAACGACGTCTCGGTGATTGACGTTGCCGCGCAAAAAGTCATCAAGACGATCCAGGTCGGCGAGTTGCCCTGGGGTATCACGATTGCACAGCCATGATGGCCACTGACGCACTTTCCGCCGGTCACGATAAGCGGGACATCCCTTCCCGGCTGGACGCCGCGGAGATTCCTGCGTTGTCGATCGACGACGTCAGCCATTCCTATGGCGCGCGGCAGGCGCTGATCGACATTGGCTTCACCGTCGCACCGGCAAGCTTCACCGCGCTGCTCGGCCTGAACGGCGCCGGCAAGAGCACCCTGTTCTCGTTGATCACGCGGCTGTTCGGAATCCAGCGCGGACATATCGGCATTTTCGGCCATGACGTCGCACAAGCGCCCGGCGAAGCATTGCGGCTGCTCGGCGTGGTGTTTCAGCCCCGCACGCTCGATCTCGACCTTTCGGTGACGCAGAACCTGCTCTATCACGCCGCCTTGCACGGCATCGCCAGGCGCGACGCCCGCGAACGTAGCCGCGAGGTGCTGGCGCGCATCGGCCTCGCCGACCGCGACGGCAGCAAGGTGCGCGACCTCTCCGGCGGCCAGATGCGACGACTGGAAATCGCCCGCGCGCTGCTGCACCGCCCGCGCCTGCTGCTGCTCGACGAGGCAACCGTCGGCCTCGACGTCAAGGCCCGCGCCGACATCCTCAACCACGTCCGCCAGCTCGTTACCGAACAGGGAATAAGCGTGCTGTGGGCAACCCATCTGTTCGACGAGATCGGCTCGAACGATGATCTCATTGTCCTGCATCAGGGCCGGGTACTGGCCCAGGGCAAAGTCGCGCAGGTCATCGCCGATGCCGGCGGCAGCGATATCAACACGGCGTTCATGCGGCTGACCGGCTCCACCGCGCAGAGCGGGAGCCCGGCATCATGACTTCCGCAACCATAGGGCCAATCAGGAGCGGCTTCTCGCTCGCCGAGTATCTCACCTGCCTCAACGGCATCGTTTGGCGCGAGGCGCTTCGCTTCCTGCATCAGCGCGAACGCTTCATCTCGGCGCTGGTGCGGCCTTTGGTATGGCTGTTCATCTTCGCCGCCGGCTTCCGTCAGGTGCTCGGCCTCTCCATCATCCCGCCATACGAAACCTACATCCTGTACGAGGTCTACATCGCGCCCGGCCTGATGGCGATGATCCAGCTCTTCAACGGCATGCAGTCCTCGCTCTCCATGGTCTACGACCGCGAGATGGGCAATATGCGCACCTTGCTGGTGAGCCCGCTGCCGCGATGGTTTCTCCTGTCTTGCAAGCTTCTGGCGGGAACCGCGGTCTCGCTGCTCCAGGTGTATGCCTTCCTGCTGATTGCCTGGTTCTGGGATATCGCGCCGCCGCCGGCCGGCTATCTCACGGTGCTGCCGGCGCTGGTGCTATCAGGCCTGATGCTCGGCGCGCTGGGGATGCTGATCTCCTCCGGCATCAAGCAGCTTGAGAATTTTGCGGGCGTGATGAACTTTGTCATCTTTCCGATGTTCTTCGCTTCTTCAGCGCTCTATCCGCTGTGGCGTATCCTGGAGAGCAGCCCGATGCTTTACTACGTCTGCCTGTTCAATCCGTTCACCCATGCCGTGGAGCTGATACGTTTCGCGCTATATGGGCAAGTGAACTGGATCGCGCTCGCGGTCGTCGGCGGCTGCACGATCGCCTTCATGGTCGGCGCAATTTACGCCTACGATCCATCGCGCGGCCTGATCCGCCGCGGGCCGGCCGGAGGCGAGACATGAAATATCAGACCGCGATCGCAGCATGGTTTGCCGTTACGGCGACGATCGGCGTCGCCCATGCCGATCCGCGCTATCCGGACTGGCCGTGTACCCAGGCCAAGGTACCGGAGATTTCTCTCGCCGCGGTGTGGGCAGGCCCGCCGCTCGACGACGTCTCGGGCAAATGGAAGGACGATGCCAAGGTCAGCGCGCTGGTCGCGAAGCTGGCGGCACGGCGGACCCCGCTCGAGGAAGCACAGAAGGCGATTGCGGAATATCTGAACGGTGCGGCCGACAAGACCGGAAGCGGAAAGCTGCTGTTTGCCGGCCTGTTCGACTCCCTCAATGCTCAACGCTCCCAGGTTCTGAACGGGCTGGAGCGCGTCACCCGCAAGCAGCGCGAGGCGGCGGAGAAAATCCGCAGCGACACGCTTGCCTTGCATGCGTTGCAGGGCGAAACGCCGCCCGACCAGGCCAAGATCGACGACCTCGGCAATCAGCTTGTTTGGCAGACGCGCATCTTCGAGGACCGGCAGCGCGTCATCAAATTCGTCTGCGAGGTGCCGACGGCGATCGACCAGCGGCTGTTCGCGCTCGGACGAACGATTCAGCAGGAAATCGAATAGTAGCCGGCAGGATGAGACCAGATTGGGCCGTGATGGCGGACCATCTCGTGCCCCTAACGCAAGCGGCCTGAGTCCCGCGAGCCGGCGCCTGCTCTACTTTGCATGGGGTTGTTTTCGATATTTTGTGTCCCGCCCTAACGCACCGACGGCGCCGCCTCGCCTGCCCGCGGTTCCGGCTGCGCCTCCATCAGCGCCAGACCGGCCCGTTCCCAGCCATCCGTTCCTTCGGGGTACCACGTAACGTTGGCGTAGCCGTATGTCAGGATTCGCTTTGCCGCGTTCCACGACATCCAGCAATCGGCCTGGCAGTAAACCACGACCAGCGCAGTCGTGTTGCCCGCCGTCGCCCGGTCGAGGCCGCGCCGCAGATAGTCTTCCGTCGCCGCCGCGAGCTTTCCGTAGCCCGTGTCCGGCAGCCACATACTGCCGGGAATGTTGAACCGCGGCTTGTCGCGCCAGACTGTGCCTTGGGGAAGATTTTGCGGCTTCGGCGCGCGGGGCATCACGTCCATGAACACGCCCGTCTTTGCTCGCCAGATCGCCTCGGCTTCCGCGGTCGTCAGAACACGCACGCCGGCAAGGGTCGCGGGAACCGGCGCACGGTAATCCTCCATGCGGTACCCGTCGGGCTCCGGAGGCTTTTCCTGCGCTGATGTCGAGACAATGAAGGCGAATGCCGCAAGGATCAGGCCTGCGAGCGTTTCCTTCATGGCGCTTTCGTTGCCGTCTCCGCGCCGATCGGTCGGTCGTTCTCGTCAAGCAAGGGAACGCCGTAGTCCAGCAATACCTTGTTGATGGCGGGCTGGTTCTCCTGGATCAGGCGGTTCAGCAGCCGCTTCCAGTTCTGGTCGGCCCCGCGCACCCCCATGCCGATCCGAAACGCCAATCGTGGGCCGGTCTTTTCCTTCACCAGAGGCGTGACATGCAGCGGCGGGTTCGCATTCTTCGCATGGAAGCCCGCCATCGGTCCCCACAGGATGCCGGCGTCAATCTTGCCCGCCGTCAGGTCGCTGATCATGGCCTCCGCTGACGAGTCGATGCGCGTATCGACCATCAACTGATAGGGTTTGGCATTCGCCATCAGGCCGTTGACTGCCATGTTCGTGCCAGGCGGCGTGCCGGCCACGATGCCGATATGCTTGCCTTTCAGGCGCTCGTCTTCCAGCGTCGCAACGTCCTCGAGGCCGCTGCCCTTCTTGGCGACCAGTGCATAGGCGGTGCGGTAATAGGGATTGGTACCCTGGACCAGGTCGTCGCCTTGCGGGAAGCCCATGATGACGTCGCAACGATGGGCGCCAAGCGTCATCCGGACGAATCCGGTCGCCTGCGGGAAGTACATGTAGTCCAGCTTCTTGTTCAGCTTCTCGGCGAACAGCTCGGCGAGCTTGTTCTCAAATCCCTCGCCTTTGTCGTTGGAGAACGGCAGATTGTGCGGGTCGGCGCAGACGCGCAACACCTTGGGATCGACGAGCTCGATCGACAGATCGCCGGTTTCCTTGATCTGCGCACGCGCGCAGTCGCGCCCGACGAGTATGGCGAGGACCGCCAATATTGCGATCGCCAGCCAGCGCCTTTGTCCGGCATATGTCATCGAAAGTTGCTGCACTCCGGTCCACCATGGTTGCTTCAGAAAAATATCGGCAACCTCGACGAACCAAGTTCCGTTGAAGCCGCAGATGAGCAAAATGCTATGCTTGTCAATTGGAGCGCGCAACAGGAATAATCCCCGTAGCGGACTTGCCGCCTGTGCTGCGACGCAAACGTCGCTACGATGAAACATGGAATTGCCGAGGCCCAAATATGGCTCATGCCGCATGGATCCTGACTGCGCTCGCGATGCTCGCTACGATGACAACTTCGCGCGCGCAGCAACAGGAGTTGCCCGTCAACTCCATTGCGGATGGCGTATTCGTTCACAACGGCCGAACCGCGCAGATGACACGTGAGAACGACGGTGCGATCGCCAATGTCGGTTTCGTCGTCGGAGAGGATGCAGTCGCGGTGATCGATACCGGCGGCAGCGTCCGCGAGGGACGACGATTGATGGCAGCTATTCGTGCCCGGACCGACAAGCCGATCCGGTACGTCATCAATACGCATGGCCACCCCGATCATTTTTTCGGCAACGGCGCTTTCGTGCAGAACGAAACGACCTTTGTCGGCCACGCGAACCTGCCACGCGCCCTGGCCACGCGCGGACAATTCTATCTCGATGCATTTCGACGTACCATGGGCGACGAGCTGATCGACGAGATACGCATCGTGCCGCCAACGCTGCTCGTCAGCGGCACGCTGCATCTGGATCTTGGCGCACGAACTCTCGTCCTGCGGGCGTGGCCTGCTGCGCATAGCGATTGCGATCTCACGGTGCTCGATGAAAAATCCGGAACCCTGTTTGCGGGCGATCTGGTGTTTCTGGCCCACACGCCCGTGCTGGACGGCAGCATCCGCGGCTGGCTGGGCGTACTCGGCGAACTCGGCGCCCTACCCGCGCTACGCGTGGTTCCCGGTCACGGCCCGGTGAGCGGATGGCCGGCCGCCCTCGCCGACGAGCGCCGCTATCTCCAAACACTGGCCGCAGACATACGCGGGCTCGTCGCTCGCGGCGAGCCGATTGCGGCGGCAGGCACCGCAGCGGGCTCCGAGCGATCCCGATGGGAATTATTCGACGACTTCAACACCCGCAACGCAACCGCAGCATTTTCGGAAATTGAATGGGAATAGCAGGCGCATTGCCCTATATTGTCCTTTCGTTGCTTTCATCCCTGTGAAGGTGGTGCATGCCCGGATCTCTCTTCCGCCTGTTCGGCGTCGCTGGCCTGCTGCTGTTTGGCGCGCCGCTGGCGCTTGCGGCCGAGGCAAACGACCCCTGGCCCGGCCTGGTCCAGGACATCTTCAACAACCGCCCGATGAACGACGGCAACGACGTGATCGGCATCGAAATGCCCACCCGTGCCGAGGACGCCGCTATCGTCCCGGTGACCTTGCGAACGAAGCTGTCGCCCGGCGACAGCAGGCAGGTGCTGAGCATTACGCTGGTCATCGACCAGAACCCTGCGCCGATGGCGGCCAAATTCCAGCTCGGGCCGGACGCCAAAGTGTCTGAGATCTCCACCCGTGTTCGCGTCAACAATTACACCGATGTTCATGCGGTGGCCGAACTCAGCGACGGCAAACTGTACATGACCAAGACCTATGTAAAGGCATCCGGCGGCTGCTCGGCGCCTGCCGCCAAGAACGCCGATGAGGCCAAAGGCAGGCTCGGCCAGATGCGCTACCGGCAGTTCGCAAAAACCGGCGAAGGCCCCGTCAGCGGCGCGCGCGAAGCCCAGATCATGATCGGGCATCCCAACAATTCCGGCCTGCAGATGGACCAGGTCACGCACCTCTATGTCCCGGCCTTCTTCGTCAACGAACTGCGGATTTGGCAGGACGATAGCCTGGTGTTGACGATGGAAGGCGGCATTTCGATTTCGGAAGATCCCAATATCAGGTTCACCTACGTGTCGAATGGCGCGAAACATTTACGCGCCGAGGCCAAGGATACCGAGGGACACGTCTTCCAGCGCGAATGGAAGATCGATGATTCCGGGATTTGACTCAGGCCCGCGTGCAGCGGCTCAGAAACAGCGCACTTCCGCTTCGGCCTGGGCCCGCCTGAGCTCGTTGAGCGCATTTGCCGCCTGCTCCGACGTGCGGAACGGGCCGCCCATATCGCCCCGCACCTGCGACAGGCTGAGCACGGTTTCGGCCGTGACATAGCGATCATAGGGCACGAGCGAAGCGATAACGTCGATCGAACAGGAGCATTGCTCGATCGACTGCCGGCTCTCGCCGTTCGCTTTCAAACAGCCAAACGCGTATTCGACGCGCGTCGACGTCGGATAATCGTTGAAGTCCTGGGCGCGCGTGACCGCTGTCATCGTCAACAGCGCCGTCGACACGGCGACAATAGGTCGTACCAATCCGACAAGCGTCATCGTCTTCCTCCCGCTGGTAATTGTGGAAGCTATGCTATGACTGTCCCACAGAAAAGCGGATGTTCGAGGAAACGGCTCAAGGCACCATGAAGTTTTTTGTTCGCATGCTGCTCGCTACGATTGTTTCGGTCTCGCTCGGCACGCGCTGCAGCGCCGAGGTTTTGCGCGTTGCGGTGCAGAAGACCGGAACATTCGCCTGGGAACTCGCTGTCATCCGCGCGCACGGCCTCGACAAGCAGGCCAACCTTTCGGTTCAGGTTCTCGAACTGGCGAGCCCCGAGGCGGGCAAGATCGCGCTTCGCGCCGGGAACGCCGACATTGTGGTCACCGACTGGCTTTGGGTATCGCGCGAACGCGGGCTTGGCGCCAAGCTGACATTCTATCCTTATTCGAGCGCGCTCGGCGCCGTGATGGTGCCTGCCCCATCACCGATCCAGACCCTGGCCGATCTCAAGGGCCGCAAGCTCGCCGTCGCCGGTGGCCCGATCGACAAGAGCTGGCTGCTGCTGCTGGCGTGGTTGAAGCAAGGGGGAATCGACCTGAAGTCGGAGGCGACAATCGCCTACGGCGCACCACCGCTGCTGGCTGCGAAGACGCTCAGCGGAGAAATGGATGCGACCTTAAACTACTGGAATTTCTGCGCCGTGCTGGAAGCGAAGGGCTTCCGCCGGGTCGCCGGCATTGAAGATCTGCTGCCGAAACTCGGCGCCAAAGGCCGCACCGCGATGATCGGCTACGTCTTCGACGAAAAATGGGCGAACGCAAACCAGGACAAGATTGCCCGCTTCATCGCCATGACCCGCGCGGCAAAGGAGATCCTGTCGACCTCGGATGCGGAATGGGAGAAAATTGCGCCCCTGACCGGTGCTCCCGATGCCGCAACGCTGCGCGCCTATCGCGATCGCTATCGGGAGGGAATTCCGCGCCGCCCGGTCGCGGACGAAGAAGCCGACGCACGCATTCTCTACCGCGTGCTGGCTGAGATCGGCGGCCGCGAACTTGTCGGACCGGCGCCCGAACTCGATTCCGGAACATTCTATCACGCGATTCCGGGAGGCTGAGGTGCCGCGCCTGCTGTCATTCGCCGTGCTCCTCGCAACCTGGTGGATAGGCTCGCTGCTTGCCGGTGACGCGAAACTGCCACCTCCCCCCACCGTGCTCGCGGTCATGATTGCGGAAGCAAGATCGGGTAATTTGTTCTTCCATCTCGGCGTGACATTGGCGCGCGTTGCGCTCGCCTTCACGCTGGCGATGTCGTTGGGCGCCGCGATTGGATATTTGATGGGTCGGGTACGGCTTGCCGACCGGCTGGGCGACCCCTGGCTGATCCTGCTGCTCAATCTGCCAGCGCTCGTGGTCATCGTGCTCGCCTACATCTGGGCTGGATTGACTGAAGTCGCCGCAATTGCGGCAATCGCCATCAACAAGCTCCCGACCGCCGTCGTTACACTGCGCGAGGGGGCGCGCGCCCTCGATGCGGCGCTCGACGAAATGGCGACTGTATTTGCGTTGTCGCGCTGGAAGAAATTCCGGCACGTTATTTTGCCGCAACTGTCGCCCTACATTGCAGCCGCCGCACGATCAGGGCTTTCCCTGGTCTGGAAGATCGTCCTTGTTGCGGAGTTACTCGGACGTCCGAACGGGGTTGGTTTCGAGATTGGCGTGGCGTTCCAGCTGTTCGACATTCCGCTATTGCTGGCCTATTCACTGAGCTTCGCTGTGGTCGTGCTCCTCATTGAAACCGTGTTGGTGCAGCCGTTTGAGGCCCGGTTATCCCGGTGGCGTCCCCGTGCGGCTTGAGGTCGATATCGCCAGCAAGACGTTCAAGAACGCGGCGGGCGAGCAGCACGACGTGATCGCCGGCGTGGCCTTTGCGCTTGATGCCGGAGAGGTAGGCGTCCTTGTCGGTCCATCCGGCTGCGGCAAGAGTACGATGCTCAGGATTCTCGCCGGCCTCGACCACGACTTTCAAGGGCGCGTCTCGCGCCCCGCTGGCGCGCGAGTAGGCTTCGTCTTTCAGGAGCCACGGCTGCTGCCCTGGCGGTCGGTCGAAGAAAATGTGCGGCTTGCTGCGCCCCTGGCCGATGAAGCGAAGCTTTCAGCCCTCTTCGGAACTCTCGAACTGAAAGCGCATCGTAATCACTTTCCCGGCGAACTATCGCTAGGTCTGGCCCGGCGCGTTGCGCTCGCCCGTGCGTTCGCCGTCGACCCGGAATTCCTCATTCTCGATGAACCGCTGGCCTCGCTCGATGCCGCCCTCGCCGCCCGTCTGCGCGATGAGATTGCCATCTTGATGGACGGCCGTTCCATGATAACGCTGCTGGTCACCCATGACGTGGACGACGCGGTTCGTCTGGGCGACCGCCTGTTCCTGCTCTCGCCGCGACCGGCTCGGATTCTCGCCGAGCTGCCTATCCGCACACCGCGCAGCAAGCGCGGCGACGCCGAGATCGCCGCGATCAAGTTGGACGTCATGCGGCGGATCAACGGCGCTCCCGCCGAGCGGGATGCCTCATAGGCATTGCCAGAGACCGGTGCTAACATGCAGCATCGACGGGGTTGGAGATGAAACGCTCGATCGGAACCGCAACGCTCGGTCTCGCGCTTCTGACCATAACGGCAACGGCGCAGGACATGATGCGTCATGTGGACCTGTCGTCGCCCGACATGGTCTCTGCCGAAATGACCCGCGCCGAGGTCGAGGCAGCGCTCGCTGCGGCGACCATCGCCGCGCCCGCCGATTTCACGGGAAAGAGATTATCCGGCCTCGACCTCTCCGGGCTCAATTTGTCCGGCGCAATTTTCCGCGCGGCACGGCTCAACAAGACAAAGCTCGCCGGCGCCAGGCTCGACCGTGCCATCCTCGACCAGGCATGGCTGCTGGAGGCGGACCTGACCGGTGCCAGCCTGAAGGGCGCAAACCTGTTCGCCTCGCAGATGCCTCGCGCCCGCCTCGACGGCGCCGATCTCTCAGGCGCGCGCATCGCCGCCGATCTCACCGGCGCCAGCCTCGTCGGAGCCTCGATCGCGGGCGCGAATTTGGGCGCCGACATGCGTAACCAGTCGATGGGCCTGATGCGCGCAATACTGAAATCCGCCAATCTGGAACGGCTGAATGCGCGCGGCGCCGACCTGTCCCGCGTCGATCTCGAATTTGCCGCGCTGGAGGGTAGCGACCTCACGGGCGCTTCTCTCAAAGGAGCCCAGCTCGGGGGAGCCGACTTGACCGGTATCACCGTCATCGATACCGATTTCGATGGTGCCGATCTCGATTCAGCCAGGTTGATCGCCCCAATCGGCCTCGACCGGGCGAAAAACTTCGATAAAGCAAAAAATCGAGACCGGCTGATAAAGCAATGACTGCTCTAGACATTCCGCGATGAAGGACTGCCCGATGCGATGGATCCTGGCTTTGGTGGCGCTGTTGTCAGCGAGCGTCAATGAACTGGCCGCGCAAGGAAAAGGCATCCGATTGTGGAATCTGACCACCGCGACTATTTCGGAGTTTCAGCTTTCCCCGGCCGGAAAGAGCGACTGGGGCCCCAACCAGACCCTGAACGACAAGGACAAGGAAGTTGATCACGACGAGCGCCTGCGTATCACGGGGGTACAGCCGGGACGCTATGACGCCAAGGTCGGCTATCGCGGCGCAAAGCACTGCTTCGTTCGCGACATTGAAATCAAGGCTGACGCCGTGTTTTCGGTCGCAGACAAGGATTTGAAAGACTGCAACAAGTAGCCGCCTACGACCGGGCGAATATTCAGCCGAGAGACCACACGGCCTCTCCAGAAGCCTTTTGGTTGTTGCGGGGGTATTCGCAACGCCATTTGACCGCGGTCCATTTCGGATGTTCGCCCACCCACTGGGCGATATAGGGCTGCGCGGCCATGGCACATTGCCGCAACGAAACATCTGAAGAAAACACCAGATGGGTTTCCTCGCAGGTGGCCGGCGAGAGCACCGCACAGACGGTCACGATCAAATCTATAGGGGTCATGCTCGATATCCCTTGAATTGCTCCCGAATAGATAACGCAAAAGCTACGGTAAGGGGCGGCGTAAAGTTTCACTACCCCGTGAAAAGTCGGAACCCGGCCGCGCGTCAACCCTAAAAGTTAACGCCAAATACCAGCCGCGCCTGATGGCGTTCGAAATTGACGAGATCAAGGCTGGCAATTGACCCGGCCGGACGCCCCCACGCCTGAACGCTCCAGCTTGCGGTCAGCCGCGAGCGTTTCGACAATTGGAAATAGGCGGTTGGACCGACAAACAACGCCTGTCCTGCCAGTTCCTCCAGGCCGATCCCCTCATATTTCCGCAGGTAACGCGCTTCACCGCCCAACAGGAAACCGGGATGCAACTGCGCCATTAGCCCAAGCGCCGCACCTGCGGTGGATTCCCGCTCCATCACGCCACTGCCGACAAGCCGCGTCCACTCCGGTTCGTAGATCAGGTTGAACGCCGCGACGACGCGGTTCGGCACGAGCTCCCGGTCGAACGCCAGCCTGAATTCCGTTCCGAAGCTCCGGACCCTTTCTGCCGTTGTCTCATCAATCCGATGAGCATGCGCTTCCGTCGCGAAAGTGAGCCCGAATGGGGCCGTTTCCCGATCGAGAAAGCGGTAGCGCAAATCGACGGACCCGCCCTGCCACGACATCCGGCGCTGGTCGTCAAGACCTGGTACGCCATTGATCAGATGTGACGCGAACGCGCTCCCGATCTCGATTCGAAAATTCTGGACCGGCACAAACTCAAGCTCGAACTCTTGGCCGACGGCCCGATAACGCCCGCCGTTCCTGCCGAAGCGGCCAGTCGTCTCGCTTTGAAACTCCCGTTCGCCGACATTGCCGACATCGGTACCGATCATGAAGCCGAACAGATGCTCGGTATCGATGCCCTCGGCGTGGGCGCAGGCCGACAGCAGCGCTGCAAGAGATACGACCGCCGCCTGGAAGGCCTTTGCACGCGTAGATATTCGCATTCAGCGGGTCATGGGGTTGAAACGGGTAACTCCGGCGGCGTCAGCCGAGAACATACCCTAGCATGGTGCGGGGACCATGGGCGAGCCATGCGAACATGTGGGAGAGAGGAATCAGGACCGGATCGCCTTCCGGTGGCCGTCTACAGGGGGTCCTGTCCACTTTGGCAGGATCCGCGCCCTGCTCTTGCTGCAAGCAGTGGAGAACTTCCAGGGATCATACAGCTTGGAATCGTACAGCTTGCCCGGCCCGCAGCAACAAGCTGTTGCCGGAGCCGGGCAGACCGTTTCGACGCGCCTATTGACGCGCCGCGCAGGCGTACATGTTAATTTCCATGCCCACCGGCACTTCCACAATCTTCGGAGTTTTCCAACTCATCAGGGTTTCTCCCAAGCAGTGCTGGCACGACATTCGTGCCGGCACCAAAACTAGGTTGACCTCGAACGTAGCGCAAGCTCGGAACATCAGACATTGACGGCATACCGGCGCATCTGACGCCGGAAACTTCCCTCTTGGGCAAAGCCACTTCGCTCTTGGACAAGGCAAACAAGCGAAAGCGACGAATCGACGTATACGTCGCGCCGGTCACGATTGGCGAATTCGGTTCGCCTGACAAAAACTGTCTGTTGCAGTCGGACACTTCGGGGGGTGTCGGAGAGCCGGCCGAAGCGCCGACAATCCGACACCGCCTCGGCTACACGCCCTCAGCAATCCTTGTCTGCGTCTGCCGTCTTGCTGTCCGCTTTGGCGCCTTCGGCCTGCTGTGCCGCCGTTGGTTCGCCCTGCATCTGCCGCTGCGTATCCTGCGAAGACGCCGCAACGTCTCCGGTCTTTTGATTCATCGTTTCGGTCGGTGGATGTCGATCGGTGCTGCTGGCCATACCCGTCGTCTGGCTGTCACCCATCTTGGCCGGTCCGGAGCCTGCATCCTTCAAGTTGGCGGCACGGCTCGTATCACAGGGACCAGCCAATGCTGCGCCGGTGCTCAAAACCAGGACGGAGCAACCAGCAATCATGAGCTGTTTCATTTTCATCTGTCTCACTCCTGCTCTCGTGAAGTACGCACGACATGATGAGAGGCAACCGACCCGCTGCCTGCAGGTTCCGGGTGGCTACGCGAATCTCGGCATGTTTAATCTGACGTCCGGGTTTTTGGTGAGGACAGCCGATGGAACCGATTCACAGAGGGTTGATCAGTTTTCTTTTCGCGGTGTGCTTTGCGTCGGGGGCCTTTGCGCAGGACAGGCAGCCTGACCAAACCGCACCAAAGGCCGAGACCGCTGATCCCGCCAACGGGCCGTCACTGACCGGAAAAGAGCGCATGGGCAAGAAGTGGATGGACGAGCAACGGATCGACAATTGCAACGTGCCGATCGACAAGCGCGGGAGCAGACCACGATCGAGCACCTGCCCGCATGTTCCGTCGGGATGATCGGCGACGACGGTGCAACGCCACGGCTGCGCAATGTGATCCAGCGCCGTCGCGCTGTCCGCGACACGACGACACCGACCGACTGAACTCAAGCAGTGCCACGGTTCAGCCGTGCGATGGAAGCCAAAGCAGCGGCGGGCTCGTGCCCGCCGCGGTTAATCCCAGGCGGCTAATCCCAGGACCAGGCGGATAAGTCGTTCTCGAATTGCGGGACTTCCTTCCACACGCCCTTCAGCTTCTTGTTCGCGATAGTGATCCATTGCGGCTGGAACAGGAAGCCGGCGACCGCGTCGGTCGCCAGCATGCGCTGTGCGTCGCCGAGCAGTTTGGCGCGCTCGGCCTCGGCCGGTGTTGCCCTGATCTGCTGGTAGAGCGCGTTGAAAGCCTCGTTGTTATAACCGAGATAATAGTCGGACTCGGTTATCTTCACGAGATCGAACGGCTCGACATGCGAGACGATGGTGAGATCGAAATTGTGCGGACCGTTGCCGGCAAACACCTGCGACAGCCACTGCGCCCATTCGACGTTCTCGATCTTGGCAATGATGCCGACCTTGGCGAGCTGGGCTGCGAGGACTTCGCCGCCCTGCCGCGCGTAAGGCGGCGGCGGCAGCTTGAGGCTGAGCTCCAGCGGCGTCTTCACGCCCGCTTCCGCCAGCAGCTTCTTGGCCTTTTCGGGATCGTAGGGATTGATGCCTGTCGTGTCGACATAGCCCAGCGATCCCGGCGTGTAGAAGCTGCCGATCGGCGCGCCAAAGCCATCGACGGCGCCGTCGATCATCGCCTTGCGATCGATGGCAGCGAGAATGGCGCGGCGAACCCGCACATCGTCGAGCGGCTTCTTCCGTTCGTTGATGCCGACGATGGTCTTGGCCCTGGAGCCGCCGATCAACACGTTGAAGCGCGGATCGGCCTTGAACTGCGCCACGCTGCGCGCCACTGCGGCGCGCGGAAATGCGTCGATGTCGCCCGACAGCAGCGCCGCGACCTGCGCGGAGGGATCGCTGATGAAGCGGATGGTCACCTTGGAAAGCTTGATCGCGGCGGCGTTGCGATAATCCGGCCATTTGTTCAGGGTGATCGACGATCCCTTGGCCCAGGCGCCGAGCGTATAGGGTCCGGTGCCGACCGGCTGCGTCGCGTTGGTCGGCGCGCTCTTCGGCTCGACGATCGAGCCGCCCGCCTGACCGAGCAGGAACGGCAGGTTCGGTTCGGAATATTTGAGCACGACCACGATCGTCTCCGCATCGGGCGCGGTGACCTGCTCAAACGCCTGGTACAGGCTCTTGTCCTTGTTGGTGCTGGTCGGCACCGCGTTGCGATCATAGGAGAACTTTACCGCCGCGGAATCGAACGGCTCGCCGTTATGGAATTTGACGCCCTTGCGGAGCTTGAACGTATAGGTCTTCAGGTCGGCCGACGCCTGCCAGCTCTCGGCGAGCAACGGCGATACCGAACCGTCCTCGTTGACCTTGGTCAACGTCTCATAGAGGTTATAGAGCGTGACCTCGGCAATCGCCGCCGCCGCCGCGTTGGTGGGATCGAGCCCCGGCGGCTCCAGCCCCATGCCCATGACGACGCTGTCCTTCTTGCCCTGCGCCAGGCTCGGCAGCGGCGTTGCGGCGAACGCGGCGATAAGTGCAAAAACGGCTAGCTTCCTAAACATTCGCTTGCTCCCCTGAGATATCGCGTGACCAGCCTAAGCCAGTCCCGCACAAAAGACTAACTCTCCTCCGACGACACCGGAGGCAATGCCATCACGGCCTCAGCGTGATGGCACGCTGCAAGGTGCGCCATGCCGAAATTGCGCAGCGCCGGTGCGGTGTCGCGGCAATGCTGGTCGGCCAGTGGACAGCGCGATGCGTAGGCGCATCCTGTCGCGCCGGTCGACTGGGAGGCAATCGACTGGGCGCCGCGGCGGCGGCGTACCCCACCGGCGCGGGCCCGCGGCACGGCCTCAAGCAGCGCGCGCGTATAGGGGTGGGCGCAGTGCGCGAACAGATCTTCCGGCCGGCCCTGCTCGACGATCCGGCCGAGATACATCACCGCGATCTCGTCGCAGAGATAATCCACCACCGCCAGATCGTGGCTGATCAGGATGTAGCTCAATCCAAACTCATCCTGCAGGTCTTGCAGGAGATTGAGCACCTGCGCCTGCACGGAGACATCGAGTGCGCTGACCGGCTCGTCGGCGACAATCAGTTTTGGCTGGGTGATCAGCGCACGCGCGATCGCGATGCGCTGGCGCTGGCCGCCGGAAAATTCATGCGGGAACTTGTCCATGTCGGCGTCGCGCAGGCCGACCTGGCGCAGCACGCCGGCAACGCGCTGACGCAGCGCGGCGCGATCCATGCGCCCGAGCGCGGTCAAAGGCTCCGCGACGATACGCGCAATGGTCTGTCGTGGGTCCAGCGAGCCATAGGGATCCTGAAATACCATCTGGAAATCACGCCGGGCGCGGCGCAACTCGGCAGCCGGCATCCGGTGCAGGTCACGGCCCATCAGCGACACCGATCCCGACGACGGCTGTTCCAGCGCCATCACCAGCCTCGCGAAGGTCGACTTGCCCGATCCGGACTCGCCAACCACGCCGAGGCTTCGGCCCGCCATCACCTGCGCGGTGACGCCGTTGAGCGCATGCACCTGCCCGGCCGGCTTGAACACGCTTTCGCGCGGCAGTGTGTAGCGCTGGGCCAGATCCTTGACCTCGAGCAGCGGCAGTTCGGCGGATGGTGACGCCTGGTCCAGCATGGTCATGCACTCAAAACTCCGGCCGCCTCAGCCATCGAAACATCCGTCCTGAGGCAGCGCACGCCGTGGCCGGCGCCGACGTCCACCGCGGCCGGCAACGCCACGCGGCAACGGTCTTCGACGATCGCGCAACGGTCCGCAAAGGTGCATCCCGAGGGCAGATCGGCAAGTTCGGGCACGGTGCCGGCGATGGTCTGCAGCCGGGTCCCCTTCCGCGCACCGAGGCGCGGGCGAGCGCGAAACAGGCCCTGCGTATAGGGATGCCCCATGCGCGTGAACACGGCATTCGTCGCGCCGCTCTCAACGACAGTGCCGCCATACATCACCATCATACGCTGCACATTCTCGGCGATGACGCCAAGATCGTGCGAGATCAGAACCATCGACATGCCGCGCTCGGCAACGAGGTCTGCGATCAGGTCGAGGATCTGTCCCTGGATGGTGACGTCGAGCGCGGTGGTCGGCTCATCGGCGATCAGCACGTCGGGCTGGCAGGCCAGCGCCATGGCAATAGTGACGCGCTGCCGCTGGCCGCCGGAGAACTGGTGCGGATAGGCATCGACGCGTTTCGCCGCATCGGGAAGCCCGACACGATCGAGCAAGGCGATGGCTTCCTTGCGGGCCTCTGCCGCCGAGCAATTGGTGTGGCGCCGCAACGGCTCGGCCACCTGACGGCCGATCGTGTGCATCGGATTGAGCGCGGTCATCGGCTCCTGGAAGATCATGCTGATGCGATTGCCGCGCAGCTTGCAGTAATTCGTATCCGACAGGCCCACCAGCTCGCTGCCATCGAGCCGGATGCTGCCGCTGACGACGGCGCTGTCGGGCAGCAGGCCCATTAGCGCGAGCGCGGTGACGGACTTGCCGCAGCCGGATTCGCCGACGAGGCCCAGGGTCTCGCCACGCTTCAGCGCGAAGCTGACGCCACGAACGGCCTGCGCGGGCCCGCGGCTGGTGTTGAGCCGGACGCCGAGATCCCGGACTTCGATCAGAGGTGCGTTGGCGGACCCGCTCATGTTCAACGCTCCCGCGCCAGCCGGGGATCGAGCAGATCGCGCAATCCGTCGCCGAGCAGATTGAGACCAAGCACGGCGACGGCGATCGCAGCGCCCGGATAGACCGCGAGCATCGGTGACTGGAACAGCAGTGTCTGCGCGTCGTTCAGCATGCGGCCCCAGGACGGCTGCGGCGGCTGCGTGCCGAGCCCGAGATAGGACAGCGCCGCTTCGGCCAGGATCGCGAGTGCGAACTGGATCGTCCCCTGCACGATCAGGATCGGCAGGACGTTCGGCAGCACGTGCTCGATAGTGATGCGGAAGCCACCCTTGCCGGAGGCGCGCGCCGCCAGCACGAACTCCCGCGCCCAGATCGCATTGGCCGATCCACGGGTCAGCCGGACCAGGGTTGGAATCTGGAAGATGCCGATGGCGATGATCGAGGTCACCATGCCCGGGCCGGCGACGGCTGCCAGCATGATGGCCGAGAGCACCGCCGGAAACGCGAAGGTGAAATCGCTCATCCGCATGATGAGCTCTTCGGTCCAGCCCTTGCGCGCGGCGGCGATCAGCCCGAGGCACACCCCGAAGGTGAGGCCGATCCCGACGGCGATTATGCCGACCATGATGGTGGAGCGGGCGCCGACCAGCAGCAGCGAGACGATATCGCGGCCAAGCACATCGGTGCCGAGCCAGTGCGCCGCCGACGGTGGCCGCAGCTTGGCGGCCACGTCGATTTCATAGGCCGACCACGGCGTCCAGACCAGCGACAGCAAGGCGGCGCAGAGCACCATCAGGCTGAGCGTGCCGCCCGCAACGAAGCTGCGATGGCGCAGCGCGCGGCGCCAGAACCCGTTCGCGAGCCGCGGACGCGCGGTGGTGGCCGCAACCTCGACTGAGGCGCCCAGCGGGGTGCTCATAGGTTATGTACCTTGATGCGCGGATCGATGAAGGCATAGAGCACATCGACCACGAAGTTCACGATGACGACCACGGCCGCCAGCAGCATCACGCAGTTGCGCACCACGATCAGGTCGCGATTGGCGATCGACTGGAAGATCAGCCGGCCGAGACCCGGCAGATAGAACACGTTCTCGATCACGATCGTGCCCGCCAGCAGGTTGGCGAATTGCAGGCCCATCACCGTCATGACAGGGATCATCGCATTGCGCAGCACGTGCCGCCACAATACGTCGCGCCTGCTCAAGCCCTTGGCGCGCGCGGTGCGCACAAAATCCTCGCGCAGCACCTCGAGCACCGCGGAGCGCGTGACGCGAGCGAGGATCGCCGCCTGCACCACCGATAACGAGATCGCAGGCAACAGCAGCGACTTGATCCCGGCAATGATGCTTTCGTCCCAGCCCGCAAATCCGCCGGCCGAAAGCCATTGCAGCTTCACCGCGAACAACAGGATAAGCAGGATGGCGAACCAGAAGTTGGGAAGCGCTATGCCGAACTGCGTCAGTGACATCACGCCCACATCGCCGAGCTTGTTGTGATTTGCCGCCGTATAGATGCCGGCGGACAGGGCCAGCACAACCGTCATGGACATGGACATGATCGCCAATGGAATTGTCAGCGTGAGACGCTCGGCGATCAATCCTGCAACAGGCGTGCCATAGGCATAGCTGTTGCCGAGATCGCCCGTCAGCATCCCCGCGATCCAATGGACATACCGATAGTGCAACGGTTGATCCAGCCCGAGCTTGACCGTCAGCGCCCGGACGGCATCGGGCGAAGCATCTGCGCCCATCAGCATCTGCGCGGCGTTGCCGGGCAAGGCATCCAGAACCAGAAAGATAATCAGCGACGCGCCGACCAGCGTCGCTATCAGCGTCAGAAAGCGGCGGAAAATGAAGACGCTCAAGTCCCGATTCCCTTGTTAGCGGCCAATCCCTTGTTAGCGATCAAGTGTGGTGGCAGCCGCATTTTCGTTTAGCCGGCTAGATTCGGCCACCGGCCGAGAATATCTTGCGAGGCCTCAAACAGCGCGCTGACGCGCAGCAATTCGACGTCTCCACGGAATTGCCCGACCAACTGGATGCCGATCGGCAGGCCGTCCGCATCAAAGCCGCAGGGCAGACTGACGGCGGGATGACCGGTCATGTTGAACGGCATCGTCCAGGGAAACCAGCTCGGCCGCACGTCGCTGAAGACCCGGCCGTCGATTTCGATCGTGCCGAACAGGTCCTGGTCGATCGGAAGCGCGGTTCGGGTGATGGTTGGCATCGCGAGAATGTCGACCCTTTGCAACAATGTCTGAACCCGCCGAAACAGAGCCGTACGGTCAAACATCGCCCGCTGATAGTCAACACCGCTGACCTTCGTGGCCAGCGCCAGTTGCTTCATGAAAGTCTCGCTCAGCACGTCGCCATGGTCGGCCGCAAGCTTCTCGAACCGCGCGCGCCACGCGGTGTGATTGATGGCGCGCCAGATCGGCTCCACCTCAAATCCGTCGGCGGACATTTCCTCGACCTCGGCCCCGAGGGCCTCCAGCCTGGCAAGCGCGACCTTGAATGCAGCGACGACATCGGCCGCAACCGGCCGGCCGAGCGGCGCGAGGCAGAATGCAATCTTGCGCCCGCGCAGATCGCCGTTTGGCGCCGATCCCTCGACAAAATTCCACGGCGGCAATCCGATCGACCACGGATCGGAAGCGTCTTCTCCCGACATCGCCTGCATCATCAGGGCGGTGTCTGCGACGGTGCGCGTCGTAGGCGTCACATAGGTCTGGTTGCCGAACGCGTCCTGCACCTGGCTGTGCGGAATAACGCCGTTGCTTTGCTTCAGCCCGACGACGCCGTTGCAGGCCGCCGGAATCCGCGTCGAGCCGCCGCCATCCGTCGCGATGGCAAGCGGCGCGATGCCGCTGGCAACCGCGACCGCCGCTCCCCCGCTTGAACCACCGCTCGAGCGCGCGCCGCTCCAGGCATTGCGCGTGCGGCCGAACAACGGCGAATCCGTCAGGCACTTGGTGCCGAACTCCGGCGTCGTGGTCTTGCCCACGAGAATGGCACCCTCTGCCCGCATTCGCGCCACGGCGACCGCGTCATGGTCAGGCACGTTGTCCTTGTAGGGGACCGCACCGAAGGTCGTTCGCACTCCCTTGGTGTTGACCAGATCTTTCACGGTGAACGGAATGCCATGAAGAAGGCCGAGCCGCCCCCCGGCCGCGACCTCGCGCTCTGCGTTCCTCGCCTCGGCCATGGCTTCATCCCCACACAGCGTGATGAAGCAGTTCAACTCGGGCTGCATCCGCTCGGCGCGCGCAAGAACGGCCCGCGTAATTTCGACCGGTGAAACATCCCTGCGGACGATCCGCGCGCGGAGTTCGGTCGCAGGCAGGAAGCACAGTTCATCGCTCATCGCGCTAAAGTCCTTTGGGGTCGAATGACGCAAGGATGACATTCACATTGACTTCAGGTCCAATACCATCGCACAACTAACCCATACGATTTTGGTATGGCAAAAATGGATCTCCGGCGTCTCCGGTATTTCGTTGCCGTCGCAGAAGAACGCAGCGTTGGCCGGGCGGCCGTCCGTCTGCGCATGGCGCAGCCGCCACTGTCGGTCCAGATCCGCAAACTGGAATCGGAAGTAGGAACGCCGCTGTTTCGCCGCGGCACGCGGGGGATGGAGCTGACGGCGGCCGGTCGCGCTTTGCTGTCCCGCGCGCGTGAAGCGCTGGCGCTAACGGCTGAAGGCTTCGAGGCAGCCCGCGCGGTGGCGGCGGGGCGCCGGGGAAGATTGTCGGTCGGTTACATGTTCGCGTTGGCCCACGCCGTGTTGCCGAGGCTCGTTCCGGAACTTCGACGGTCCCTTCCAAAGGTCGATCTGGAGTTCATCGAACTGAGCGCATCGACGCGTGAGGCACGGGTGCTGGATCACAGCGTGACTGTCGCGCTGTGCATGCCCGCCATTCGCCACAGCGAGATCGAGATTTCCACGATCGGAAAGCAACGATTAATGCTGGCCATGCCGGCCGGCTCGCAGCTGGCGCGCTCAGCGGCCGTGCCGGTGAGAAAGCTGCAGGGCCGCCCGCTGATAAGCTTGCCCGGGGCTGCCGAGGATCCGTCGACCTCCGTTGTCACGTCGCTGCTGCGGCGGCATCAGGTCAGCATGCCGGTCGCAAACCGGGTCGAGACGGTCCACTCGGCGCTCAGCCTCGTCCTTGCCGGCGAGGGCATGGCGATCCTTCCCGCCTGCGCCCAGCTCGGATGCCCGACCGGCGTCGTGTTCAGGCCCTTCCTCGACGCCGACGATGCCATCGACGTCGCGGTCTGCTGGCGGAGGGATTCTCTCAATCCGCTGGTGAGGAATTTTCTCAAATGCGCGGAAAAGGTGATCCGCTACGCCTGACAGCGCATCACCACATGGTCTGCCGCGCGCGCTCCGGCCATTCCCGATCGTATTTCTCGCCACCGACGGTGTTGTCGCTCATCTCGGCAAGGATCTGGCCGGGCGTCGGCAGGCTCCGGGGATCGACGCGCTTGTCGGGATTCCAGAGATCTGAGCGCACGATGGCGCGCGCGCACTGGAAGTAAACCTCCTCCACCGTCATGACGATGACGGTGCGCGGCGCCTTGCCCTCCATCTTGAATGACGCGAGCAGTTCCGGATTGGCCGAGACATGCGCGCGGCCGTTGATGCGCAGCGTGCTGCCGGAGCCGGGGATGAGAAACAGGAGCGCGACCCTCGGATCGCGCACGATATTGCGCAGCGAATCGCAGCGATTGTTGCCGCGGCGGTCCGGCATCATCAGCGTCTTCTCGTCGTGGACGCGAACGAAGCCCGGCAGGTCGCCGCGCGGCGAGCAGTCCAGCCCCTCCGGCCCGCAGGTCGCCAGCGCCGCGAACGGCGACTTGTCCATCAACACCCGATAGGCCGGCGTGACCCTGTCCGCGACCTTGACCGTCGAGGCATCGTTGGGAAAGCCGTAGATGGCCTCGAGCTGCTCGATGGTCGCGACAACGGTCATTTCCGGTTTCCTTTCAATCGTCCCATTTCTCGCCCTTGATGACGCGGACGAGCTGGCGGGAATGATATTCGGCGCTGCCGGTGTTGACGATGGTCGCGTCGGGCGCTGCCGAGGCATCCTCCACCGCGCGGCGCAGACGGTTTTCGACCCTGCCGTCGCTGCTTCGTGCCCGCATCGCAATCCGTTCGGCCAGAACCTCTGGCGGCGCGGTGATCGAAATCACCACCACGTCGGCATAGGCGCGGCGCATCGCACCGATCACCGTGCGCGATACGTTGGCGACGATGGTACGTCCGATGCGGATTTCGTCGTCGATCGCGCGCGGCAGCGCATAGCGGTGGCCGTGCGCCTCCCAGTGCATGGCATATTCGCCACGCGTCAGCGCCTCCTGAAATGTGCCGATGCTGACCTCTTCGTTTTCCTCCGATGCCGAGGCTTCACGTGTAATCACGCGGCGCGGAAACACGATGTTGCGAGCATCGGCACAGGCTGCCCTGGCAAGCCCGAGTAGAGTATCCTTGCCCGCGCCGCTTGGGCCGACCACGAGCACCAAGCGGCCCGGCCCGATTGCAGCGGTCTTGTCTTCGGTTGTGGGTGTCAGCGTCTCCGTCATGCGACCCGCGTCCCTTCCCGCCAGACGCTACGCACCACCGGAATGTCGCGGGCGACATGCACCCGGATCAGATCGGCGCGCTTGCCGGCTGCGATCTCGCCACGGTCCGCAAGGCCCACGGCGTCGGCCGGCGTTTTTGTCACCGTGCGAACGGCCGATGCCAGATCGATCGCGGGCACGTGTCGCGGCAGTTGCAGTGCAGCCATCAGCAGGCTCGAGGGGATGTAGTCGGACGACAGGATATCCAAAAACCCCTCGCGGGCGAGATCGATGGCGGCGATGTTGCCGGAATGCGAGCCGCCACGGACCACGTTCGGCGCTCCCATCAGAATGCCGATGCCGGCCTGATGCAGCCCGCGCGCGGCTTCCATCGTGGTCGGGAATTCCGCCACCGCAACGCGATCCTGTATAGCGTCGGCGACATTTTCCTCGGTCGTATCATCGTGGCTGGCGAGCGGAATTTGATATTGATGGGCGAGCGCGACGATCTCACGCATGTTTGTCGCGGCATACGTCTTCTGATAGTGGAAGCGCTTCTCGAACAGCGCATCGAGTTCGGCGTCGGTTTTGCCGCCCCCCTTGCCGCGATAATAGTCGCGAAGCTTGACCTCGTCACGAAACTGGCGCTGTCCCGGCGTGTGATCCATCAGCGACATCAGCCGCACGTCCGGCCGATCGATCAGCTCCCTGGCTTCCTCGACCACGCTCGGCATCGGAATTTCGCAGCGCAGGTGCAGGAAGTGATCGGCACGGAGAAGGTTCGCATCGCGGGCGGATGTGATCGCCTCCGCCAGCACGCCCGCCCTGCCGTCAACCTCCTCGGCGCCATCCTCGCGCCAGACCCGCAGCGAATCCAGCACGGTGGTGATGCCCGAAGTGGCCAACTGTCCGTCATAGGAGACCACCGCCGCGATCGGATCCCAAAATACTTTTGGACGCGGCACATAATGCATTTCCAGATGGTCGGTGTGCAGCTCGATCAGGCCGGGCATGATCAGGTCGCCGCCGGCGTTCTCGCTGCCTGACGGCGCGCTTCCCTCGCCAAACTCGGCGATGCGACCATCGGCGAAAGCAACCCAGCCGTGCTCGATCACGCGATCGGCCAGCACGATGCGGGCGTTACCGAGAATGGTTTCGTGCCTTGTCATCTCACATTCTTCCTTCAAGCGGCGGCGGCAAATGATGTCACGTCGACGATCCGGTCGGCGATCAGATGGCGTATTTCATCGTCATGGACGATCGCCACCATTGCGACACCCTGACGCTTCTTCTCTCCAATCAACTCGACCACGACCGCGCGATTGGCCGCGTCGAGCGAGGCCGTGGGTTCATCCAGCAACAAAATCGGCAAGTCGGAGATGAAGCCATGCGCGATGTTGACTCGCTGCTGTTCGCCGCCGGAGAACGTCGACGGCGGCAACGCCCACAGCCGCTCGGGAATGTTGAGGCGGCGCAGCAGCGAGCCCGCCTTCTCGCGGGCTTCCGCGCGTGCGGACCCGTTCGCAATCAGAGGCTCCGCCACCACGTCGATGGTGGCGACCCGCGGCACCGCGCGCAGGAACTGGCTGACATAGCCGATGGTCGAACGACGCACGCTGAGCACCTGCCGCGGCTCGGCCGTGGCCAAATCGATCACCTTGCCTTGATGCCGGATGCCGATCCGGCCGCCATCGCAGCGGTAATTGCCGAAGGTCATTTTCAGGATCGAGGATTTGCCGGCGCCGGAAGGACCCGACAGCACCACGCATTCCCCCGGCTCGACATGGAACGAGACGCCGCGCACCACGGGCAGCTCGACGCCGCTTTGCAGGTGCATCGTAAAGGTCTTTTCGGCGTTGGTGATGTCGATCATCGCTGTCATTGGTGCGCTCATGCCGGCAAAATCGAGGAAACGAGCAATTGGGTGTAGGGCTCGCGGGGGTCGTCGAGCACCTGGTCGGTCAAGCCGGCTTCGATGACGCGACCGCCCTTCATCACCATCACGCGATGCGACAGCAGCCGCGCCACGGCGAGGTCATGGGTGACGACGATGGCGGCAAGGCCGAGCTCACTGACGAGATTGCGCATCAGATCGAGCAGCCGCGACTGCACCGATACGTCGAGCCCGCCGGTCGGCTCGTCCATGAACACCAGGCGCGGTTCTGTCACCAGATTGCGCGCGATCTGCAGCCGCTGCCGCATGCCGCCCGAATAGGTCCGCGGCGCGTCATCGATGCGCGCGGTATCGATCTCGACGCGCTCCAGCCAGGACGAGGCGGTATCGCGGATGCGGCCGTAGTGATTCCAGCCTACCGCCATCAGCCGCTCGCCGACATTGGCGCCGGCCGAAACCGCCATCCGCAGGCCCAGCGCGGGGTCCTGATGCACATAGCCCCAGTCGGTGCGGAACAGAAAACGGCGCTCTGCTTCACCTAACGCGGCCAGATCGCGCAACACGCCATCGCGCATCCGATAGGACACCCGCCCGGCGCTCGGCGCGAGTTGCGCCGATAACAGCTGCAACAGCGTCGACTTCCCCGACCCGGACTCACCGACGATCGCCAGCACTTCACCGGGGTAGAGCGCAAAGGATACATCGCGGCAGGCAGTCAGCCGGCCGTAGTTCTTGCCGAGGTGTTCGGCGACCAGCAGCGGCTCATCGTCCTGCACAACGTCTGGCAGCTCAGCCATGCGCCCTCTCCTTGTGCGGAGCCGCACTCTCGCTGCCGCGATGACCCGCCAACTGGCGAGACTCGCAATAATCAGTGTCGGAACAGACGAACATCCGGCCGCCCTTGTCGTCAGTGACGATTTCATCGAGATAGGAATCGCCGGCGCCGCACAGCGCGCAGGGCGCATCGAACCGGTAGCGCGTGAACGGGTGATCCTCGAAATCGAGCGACACCACATCCGTGTGCGGCGGGATCGCATAGATGCGCTTTTCGCGCCCTGCGCCGAACAGTTGCAGCGCCGGACAATTGTCCATCTTCGGATTATCGAATTTCGGCGTCGGCGACGGGTCCATCACATAGCGCGCATTCACTTTCACCGGATAAGCGTAGGAGGTCGCGATATGACCAAAGCGTGCAATGTCCTCGTACAGCTTGACGTGCATCAGGCCATATTCGCCGAGCGCATGCATGCGCCGCGTCTCGGTCTCGCGCGGCTCCAGGAACCGCAGCGGCTCGGGGATCGGCACCTGATAGACCAGCACCTGCCCCGCATGCAGCGCCGCTTCGGGAATCCGGTGCCGGGTCTGGATCACGGTGGCATCCGCCGTCGACGTGGTGGTCGCGACGCCGGCCGTCTTGCCGAAGAATTTTCGAATCGAGATCGCGTTGGTGGTGTCGTCCGAACCCTGGTCGATCACCTTCAACACGTCCTTTGGCCCGAGGATCGCCGCCGTCACCTGCACGCCGCCGGTGCCCCAGCCATAGGGCATCGGCATCTCGCGGCTGGCGAACGGCACCTGATAGCCGGGAATCGCGATCGCTTTGAGGATCGCGCGGCGGATCATCCGCTTCGTCTGCTCATCGAGATAGGCAAAATTGTAAGCTGGCGCATTCATTCGGCGGCCTCCTGCATTTGCGAAGCCTCATTCGCCTCGGCAAATTCCTTGCGCAATTTGCGCAGCAAGCCGAGTTCGGACTGAAAGTCGACGTAGTGCGGCAATTTGAGATGCTCCACAAAACCGGTCGCCTGCACATTGTCCGAGTGCGACATCACGAATTCCTCGTCCTGGCCGGGTGCGATCACTTCCTCGCCGAGCTCGCGGGCGCGCAGGCTGCGATCGACCAGCGCCATCGACATGGTCTTGCGCTCGCTCTGCCCGAACGCCAGGCCATAGCCGCGTGTAAAACATGGCGCTTCGGTCACCGATCCCTTGAACTGATTGACCATCTGGCATTCGGTCAGCGTGACCGAGCCGAGCGGAACGGCAAAGCCGGCATCCTCGGCCATGAATTCGACCTCAACCTCGCCGAAACGAATCTCGCCGGCAAAGGGATGGTTGCGGCCATAGCCGCGCTGCGAGGAATATCCGAGCGCCAGCAGAAAGCCCTCGTCGGCACGCGCCAGGTTTTGCAGGCGCAGATCGCGATCCGCCGGGAAATTGAGCGGTTCGCGCGTGAGATCACCAACCGGTGCATCGGCATCCGCCGCCGGCGACGGCTCGATCAATCCGTCGCGGCCGAGAATATCGGTGACGCGCGGGGTCGCAGCAGTGGACGCCTCTCCGATCGCGGGCACCTCGGGCGCGAAGCCATCGGCAAGCTGGGGGTCGAGCAGGCGATGGGTGTAATCGAAGGTGGGACCAAGAATCTGTCCACCCGGAATGTCCTTGAACGTCGACGAAATCCGTCGTCGCACCTGCATCGCGCCGGTGTCGACCGGCTCGGTCGCGCCAAAGCGAGGTAACGTGGCGCGGAACGCGCGCACCAGGAAAATTGCCTCGATCAGGTCGCCGCGCGCCTGCTTAATGGCGAGCGCCGCCAATTCGCGGTCGTAGAGCGAGCCCTCCGTCATGACGCGGTCGACGCCAAGCGAAAGCTGCTCGGATATCTGAGCCAGCGACAGTTCGGGAACATCACGGTCGCCGCGCCGCTCATGCGCCAGCAGGCGGTGGGCATTCTCGATGGCGCGTTCGCCTCCCTTGACGGCAACGTACATGATCAGCCTCCCCTCACGAGCCGCGTCGTGCGCGGTACGGCGACGATGGAAACGTCATGAACCAGCACGACATCGATGCCGCGCGGAAACAGCGCGGCGTTGATGGCCAACCGCTCGAACAGATCACGCGGCTGGATTGAAGCGCGAAGCGCTGCCGAGCCGTCGATGCCGGGGCCCTGCAACTCGACCACGGGGCCATCCGTCAGGCTCTCGACCTGCAGGATCAGCGTCGTCGAACGGTCCGGATATTCATTGCTGCCGAACGCGAAGCGATCGAGCGCCGGCAGGTTCTGCGGATCGCCTATCAATGCAAAACTGGCGATCGACGAATCCACAACGACTGGCGCGCTGGTGTGGAACTTGAGCCACTTGGCGACATCAGCTGTGGCCGACATCCGGCCGTCGAGCCAGACCGGCGTATCGTGGTCGAACAAGGTCAGCGCGATGGCGGCGGCGCCGCGCATCATCGTATCAGGCCCGCCAGCTGCAGGCTCGACGCGCTGGACGCTGCCGGGACGCGCCATCGCATCCATCACGGAACGGAAGACCGATTGCGCCGACAACACCTTGTCGGCAAATCCTGCGGGCAGTTCGGCAACGCTCGTCATGTCAGCCCTCACCCCGCACCAGTGTGTAGAAATCGACCCGTGTTGCCGCGGCCTCTGCGACCTTGCGGTTTCGCTTTTCGATCATCGCCGCACGCAGCGGTGCAACGACCTGGGTTTCGATCGCGCCAGCAAGCTCAGCCGACTGCACCATGGCGTCGCACAGCGCGATCAGCCGGGCCTTCTCCCGGTCGCGGCCGAGCGTGTAGCCAAAACCGACCTCGCCGGTCGACAGCCGCACCGCGGCACGCGATACCGTCGCCTCGCCGAGATTGAACGGCGCGCCGTCGCCGCCGATGCGGCCGCGCACCATGACGAGCCCATTCTCGGGCTCGCGCAGGTCTTCGTGCGCGGGCAACGCGACCATTCCGAGACGCCCTTCTATGTCGGCCGTTGCAGAATGAGCCAGTACCGCCATCACGGCCCTGCGCCGCTCCTGCCCGCCACCCTTGCTTTCCATACTTTCGTCGCTCACCATCATATCGGCCTTGCCGGAATCAAGTTGTCTATGATACTAGACAACTTGATAACGAAGCGCCATGACGATTTCGTGACAATGAGGTGATTTTTCCAGATGGCCCGCTTTACGCCATGAGCATCCAGGACACGCCCTCCGGCGTCGCGCTGTGGCGGCAGGTCGCCGACGGCATCGAACGCGGCATCGCCGACGGCCGCTTTGTTGCCGGTGAAAAGCTGCCGGGCGAGATGGAGATCGCCGAAACCTATCGGGTCAACCGCCACACCGTTCGCCGGGCGCTCGCCACGCTCGCCGAACGCGGCCTGGTGCGCGCCGAGCGCGGCAGCGGCACCTATGTCGAGACCCGGCGCCTCGCCTACCCCCTGCACTCGCGAACGCGGTTTTCCGAAATCGTCGGTGCCGGCGGCCGCGAGCCGCGCGGCCAATTCATCGACGCGACCGAGGAAGCCGCTACGCGCGAGCTGGCGCGGGAACTCGGACTGAAGACCGGGGCACCCCTGATCCGGATCGAATCGGTGCGGCTAGCCGACCGCGCGCCGATCTGCGTCAGCACCACCTGGCTTTCGGCCGAACGCTTTCCCAACGCCGGGAAGGTGTTTGCCAATGTGCGTTCGATGACCAAGCTAGTGGCGCATTACGGTATCCGGGATTTTCGCCGTGCGTCGACCCGGATCACCGCCGGTATCGTTGACGCGACCGACGCCGCGCGGTTGGACCTGGCGCTCGGACGTCCCGTGCTCGTGGTCGACAGCACCGACGTCGATACCGGCGGCGAGCCGCTGACGACCAAGCGTTCGCGCTTTGCTGCGGAACGCGTCGAGTTTTTGGTGGAGAATAGTTGACAGCTCGTAGGGTGGGCGAAGCGAAGCGTGTCCACCATTTATGCCAAAGATTTCGGAGAGATGGTGGGCACAATTCGCTTTGCCCACCCCACGGAGTTACGGATTCATCACGCGATTGCCCGCTGTCCGATGATGGCAAAGCGCAATTTACCCGAGATCCAGTCGATCGCGGCGACCGCGACCAAAATCATCAGGATCAGGAACGAGACCTTCTGCCACTCCAGCACCCGGATCTGCTCGGCCAGCTGCAAGCCGATGCCACCCGCGCCGACGATACCGATGATGGTGGCCGAGCGGGTATTCGATTCGATGAAGTAGAGCACCTGCCCCGCGATAACAGGCAGCACCTGCGGCATCAGGCCGAAGCGTATTTCATGCAGTGCGTTGCCGCCGGAAGCCCTGATGCCCTCGACCTGCTTCCTGTCGGCCGCCTCGATGGCTTCGGAAAACAATTTGCCGAACGCGCCGAAGTCGGACAGCGCGATCGCCAGCACACCGGCAAACGGGCCGAGGCCAACGACGTTGATCCACACCAGCGCCCAGATCAGCGTATCGACACCGCGGATGGAATCGAGGAACCGGCGTACCGGGAAGCGAAGCAGGTTCGACGGAATGATGTTCCGCGCCGCCAGCAGGCTGACCGGCAGCGCCGCCACGGCAGCCAAGGTCGTGCCGAGCAGCGCGATCGACAGCGTCTCACCGAGGGCTGCGAGATAGGCGGGCAGCGAGGAGCCGGGATCGGGCGGAATCATCATCACCGTGATCCAGCCGAGCTGGCTCAGGCCCGACACCAGTTTGGCCGGCGAGAAGCCGAGATCGACCAACCCGAATACGAAGATCGCGAACACAGCCAAAATCATCGCCGGCATGGCAAGGCGCGCCGATGCGGGCCGGTCGAAGACGTCAGGGTATTTGGTCCGGAGCGCATCTGTATCCGGTTTCGGCAACTGGCTCATGCGCGCGCCTCCTTGCCGAACAGTTTTCCTCGCAACCAGCCGGTCGTGATATCGATGACGAAGACGGTGACGATGATGGTGACGAGGATCGCGCTGACATCCGAGTAATAGAACTTGCGGATCGCGACGACGAGCTCCTGCCCGATGCCGCCGGCGCCGACAAAACCCATCACCGAGGCTTCGCGGACATTGATCTCAAAGCGCAACAGCGCGTAGCTGGCATAGCCGGCCGTGACCTGCGGCAACACCGCAAAGCGCATGCAAGAGAGCCAGCTTGCGCCTGTCGAACGCACACCCTCGACCGGTTTCATGTCGGCGTTCTCGACGATCTCGGAGAACAACTTTCCGAGCGCACCGGCGGAATGTACGGCGATTGCAAGTACGCCCGCCATCGGCCCGAGGCCGAAGGCGATGACGAAAATCAGCGCGAATACGATGCCGGGAACGGTGCGCGCGAATTCGAGGAGACGCCGGACGACGAACCGCAGCCATGGCGCGGGCGAAGTGTTTTGCGCGGCGAAGAAATTCAGCACAAAGGCAATGACCGCGCCGGTCAGGGTGCCGACATAGCTGATGAGAATGGTCTCGCCGAGCATCTTGAGCCACTTCTGCCAGCCCCAGAACCATTCACCGAAATTGGTCCATACCCGCGTGCCGTCTTCCAGGGTAAGAATGCGGTCGAAATAGCTGACGAAGTTGCCGAAATAGCTGAAGAGCGTGCGCAGATTCACTTCCGCGCCGATCGCTGCGATAATCAACGCGACGAAGAATACCACCGCCGCCAAAGTCACCTTCAAACGCTTGCGCGCGACCGCCTTGCGATAGGTATCGTTGAGCACCGCAAGTTGCTGATCTGGAAGGATGGATATGGCATTCGCCATCGGGATCACTGTGCCCAAGTGTTAAACAGAACGGGTGTTAAGTAGAACGAGTGCTAGACAGAAAAAGGCCGGGTCGCTTGGACCCGGCCAGGCTCGTCTAGGTTTATTGATCAGGACGCCTTCTTTTTACGCAACGCATCGACGAACTTGATCAATTCGACAGCGCCATCCCAATCCTTGGTGGTGGCCGGATTGAAACCTTTCTTCTGGCCGTCGGACAGGCGGTCGAACGCCGCCTTGTCCTTGGTCGGCGCTTCGGTGAACGCCTTGGCAATGGCGGCCTTCAGATCGGCCGGAAGGTCCGAATTATAGGCGTAGGGTCCGTTGATAATCGGGGCGGACTTATGGACGATCCGGAAGTCGTCCTTCTTCATCGGCGAGCCGTCGGCGTTCTTCAGCATGCCCTTGTGCAGCATCTGGGCGAGCGTGGAATCATCGTCATTGGTCCATTGGTTGGCGGCGACCTCGACGGTGCCCTGCGACAGCGCCAGCATGGCGTTCTCGTGGCTGCCGGTGAAGACGACCTTGCCGAAATAGCCATCGGCGTCGGAAATGCCGAGCTTGTCGAGCTCGAAGCGCGGCACGTTGTTGCCCGACG
The DNA here is from genome assembly GCF_003062295.1 of Bradyrhizobium algeriense. GTDB lineage: Bacteria > Pseudomonadota > Alphaproteobacteria > Rhizobiales > Xanthobacteraceae > Bradyrhizobium > Bradyrhizobium algeriense. The sequence goes on from NZ_PYCN01000002.1 coordinate 81,357, forward strand.
TCGAATTCGGATCGACCAGGCCGAGGTTCTTGCCCTTCAACTGATCGATATTCTTGTAAGAGCTCGACGCCTTGACGAAGAACACGGAATAGTAGCCGGTCGAACCGTCGGCATTGATGTCGTTGGCGAAGGCATCGGTCTTGACGCCGGTCAGCCGCGCGCGGGCGAACGACGCCGAGCCGTAGCTTGCGATATGGATGTTGCCGGCACGCTGGCCTTCGATCACGGCGGCGTAGTCATTGGCGATGCGCAGTGTGACCTTGATGCCGAGCTCCTTCGACAAATAGGCCACGAAAGGCGTCCAACGCTCGGTCACGCCCGAAGCGTTTTCGGCCGGCACCACCGCAAAGGTCAGTTCCGGATATTTGCTCTTCCAGTCCTGTGCCGAGGCGGAAGCGGTAAACGCCAGCGCGGCCGCGCCTGCAAGAACAATACGACGAGTGATCATGGTGAGCCCTCTTGTTGTGGTTACGCCTCTTCGCCGGCTGCGGGTTTGCGACCGGCTACCCTGTACCGAAGTGAAACTCAGGCTGCGGCGGCCGTGCCGAGTTCAGGCATCGCCGCACCGTCGGGTGCCTGCGCGGGCGCGGCACCCATGACGTCATCGGCTTCGAGATCGTAGAGTTCGCGCGCGATACGATCGGTCAACGTCTCAGGCGCGCCGTCGAACACCACGCGCCCGGCCGACATGCCGATCAGGCGGTCGCAATAGCTTCGCGCCAGGTCGAGCGAATGCAGGTTGCAGATCACGGTGATGCCGAAATGCTTGTTGATGCGCAGCAGTGCGTCCATCACGATCCGCGTGTTGCGCGGGTCGAGCGAAGCAATCGGCTCGTCGGCAAGGATAATGTCGGGCTCCTGCACCAGCGCGCGTGCGATCGCGACGCGCTGCTGCTGGCCGCCGGAAAGCTGGTCGGCGCGCTGGGCGGCGATACCAGCCATATCAAACTGCTCCAGCGCCGACATCGCCAGCGCCCTGTCCTCTTCGGGCCAAAGCTGCGTCAGCGAGCGCCAGGACGGAATTTCGGCCAGCCGGCCCATCAGCACGTTGGTCAGAACGTCGAGCCGACCGACCAGATTGAACTGTTGAAAGATCATCGCGGAGCGCGCACGCCACTGCCGCAGATCGTTGCCGCGCAGCGCGGTCACGTCGACGCCTTCGAAGAGGATGCGCCCTTCGGAAGGTTCCGCGAGGCGGTTGATCATCCGGAGCAGCGTCGACTTGCCGGCGCCGGAGCGGCCGATCACACCGACGAAGCTGCCGGGCGCGATCGAAAATGACGCATTATCCACCGCGGCTTTGGTGCCGAACCGGCACGTCAAACCTTCTACCACCAGCATGCAATGCTCCAACTGCGCAGACGTGGACCATCGCTAACGGCTGGGTTTAACAGTTGTGTGACACCGGTGCTGCAGTGCGGCGCTCGTCCACACCCGTGACGACCGTCATGTGTCCGTCATGACATTGTCATCAAGCACATCGAAGACGAGCCACATCGAAGACGAGCGCCTACGCCCGCTTCCGATGGCTGATGGATGCGTAAATGGCCGGCAAGATGCTTTCCGTTGAACCGACGATCGATCCGACCGCCTCGGTGAGAAGTACGAAGCCGCTGCCGCATCGGACCGCCCCCGTTTCAACCAGAGTGCCGCATCGTGACCGAACTGTTCATTGAAGGTGGCCGGGCCCTGCTCGGCCAGGAGATCCACCAAACCACGTTGCGGATTGCCGGCCGCGAGATCGTCGCCGTAGGCACGGACAACAGCCATGGCTCGCCCGGCATCGATGCCGGCGGCTTGCTGGTGCTGCCGGGCATCGTCGACCTGCATGGCGATGCCTTCGAGCGGCAGATGATGCCGCGGCCAGGAGTCGATTTTCCGATCGACGTCGCACTGATCGACAGCGACCGGCAGGCGGTCGGCAACGGCATCACGACCGTCTATCATGCCACGACCCGGTCGTGGGAGCCTGGCCTGCGCAGCGCGGACAATGCGCGGAAGTTATTGGAGGCGATCGAGCAGATGCGGCCGCAGCTCGCCGCCGACACCCGCTTCCATTTGCGCCACGAGACCTACAACCTCGACGCGGAAAGCGAAATCATCGACTGGCTGTCGGAAGGCCGTGTCGACCTGTTCGCATTCAACGACCACATGGACTCGACCGTCGCCAGCCTCGCCAAGCCGCTGAAGCGCAGCCGAATGGTCGAGCGCACGGGGCTCACCAATGAGGCGTTCGACCGCCTGGTGCAAAGCGTGGTCACCCGCGGCCACGACGTGCCGGCTTCGATCGCCCGGCTGGCGCAGGCCGCCCGCGCGGCTGATGTCCGGATGCTCTCGCATGACGATGAAAGCCCGGCGATGCGGCAAGCCTATCGTGCGCAGGGCGTTGCCATCGCCGAATTTCCGGTCAACGAGGAAACCGCCCGCGACGCTGCCGCAGCCTCTGACTTCATCGTGTTCGGCGCGCCCAATGTCGTGCGCGGCGGCAGCCACACCGGCTGGACCAAGGCCTCCGACATGGTCGCCAAGGGTCTGTGTTCGGTGCTGGCGTCCGACTATTACTATCCGGCGCCGCTGCTGGCGGCATTCCGGCTTGCGGCCGACAGTGTGCTGCCGCTGGCCGCGGCATGGCAACTGATCTCGTCGGCGCCGGCGCGCGCCGCCGGCCTCGCCGATCGCGGCATGCTCGCCGCGGGACAGCGCGCCGACATCGTTCTGGTCGACGACACGGCGCCGCTGCGGCCACGAATCGTCGCGGTCGTTGCCGCGGGGCGCCTGGTGCATTTGACGGAGGCAAACCGTCTCGTCCGCTCGTCCGTCGCTTCCCGCAAGGCAGTTGCAGCCGCGTAAGACGGCCCTATTCTGGCGCGATGACAAATTATCCCCGTTACGCGATCTATTACACCTCGGCGCAAGGCAGCGTGCTCGACCGGTTCGGTGCGTCGCTGCTCGGCTACGACGCCCATGGCGGCGACGAACTGCCCTTTCCGGATGGGCTCCCATTGGACTGGCGAGACCTGACGCAGGATCCCCGCAAATACGGCTTTCACGCCACGCTGAAAGCGCCGATGGCGCTGGCCGACGGCAAGGCCGAAGCGAAGCTTGCCGCGGCATGCGAATTGTTCGCCGATCTGGCCCGCCCTGTGCCGGTGATCCAGCCGATCGTCGATTCGATCAGCGGTTTCATCGCGATGATTCCGGCTGAACCGTCGGCAGAGCTCGAGCTGCTTGCCGCCGAGGCCACCAAGGCGTTCGATCCGTTCCGTGCCCCGCTCAGCCCGGAAGACCGTGCACGGCGAAATCCCGACAAGCTGACGCCGCGCCAGCGCGATTATCTCGACCGCTGGGGCTACCCCTACGTCTTCGAAGAATTTCGATTCCACATGACGCTGACGGGACGGCTTCCCGCAGGACGGCGCGAGCATGTTGTGGCAATGCTGCGCGAGAGGTTTGCGGCAACGGGCATCGGGCCACTCGCGATCGACGCGATTGCCCTGTGCCGTCAGGAAAGCCCGAACGCGCGGTTTCGGGTCATTGGCCGCTGGCCATTGCAGGAATGACGGGCCGGCGTGCCAGACTCAAAATATCGAAAACAACCCCATGCAAAGTAGAACTTGGCACCAACTGCCCGTCTTCACGGCCCAACCTGAGCTCATCCTGCCCTATCGCCTTTGGTTGTAGACATCGAGGCACACGGCGCCGAGCAGCACCAGCCCCTTGATCACCTGCTGGTAGTCGATGCCGATGCCGAGGATGGACATGCCGTTGTTCATGACCCCCATGATCATGGCCCCGATCACCGCGCCGCCGACCCGGCCGACGCCGCCATAGGCGGACGCGCCGCCGATGAAACAGGCCGCGATGACGTCGAGTTCAAAGCCGGCGCCCGCCTTCGGGGTCGCTGTATTGAGCCGCGCGGCGAAAACGAGGCCGGCCAATGCGGCCAGCACGCCCATATTGACGAAGGTCAGAAACGTCAGCCGCTCGGTCTTGATGCCGGACAGGCTCGCGGCCCTGGCGTTGCCGCCAATGGCGTAGATATGGCGGCCAATCACAGTGCGCGTGGTGACGAAAGCATAGAGCCCGATCAGCGCCGTCATGATCACCAGCACGTTGGGCAGGCCGCGATGCGAGGCGATCAGGCCGGCGAAGAACACGATCACGGCGAACAGCACCGCGCTCTTGGCGACGAAGAAGCCAAAGGGTTCCACGTCGATACCGTGCGACGCCTGCCGCGCCCGGCTCTTGGCGCTGGTGTAGACCAGGGCCACCGCCAATACGGCACCGATCAACAGCGAGGTCGGATAAAGCGTGCCGGCGCCGGGAAACAGTTCGGGGATGAAGCCCGAGGACAATTTCTGGAAGGTCGGCGGAAACGGCCCGACCGACTGGCCCGCCAGGATCGCGAGCGCCAGCCCCTTGAACACCAGCATGCCCGCCAGCGTCACGATAAATGACGGGATCTTGAAATAGGCAACCCAATAGCCCTGTGCGGCGCCGATCGCCGCGCCGACGAGCAGGCAGGCAAGGAAGGCCAGCGGATAGGCGACGTGATAGCGCACCATCAGCACCGCGGCGACGGCGCCGACGAAGCCCGCGACCGAGCCGACCGACAGGTCGATATGCCCGGTGACAATGATCAGCAGCATGCCGAGCGCCATGATCACGATGTAGCTGTTCTGCAGCACCAGATTGGTCAGGTTCAGCGGCTGCAGCAGCGTGCCGTCGGTCATGACCTGGAAGAACAGCATGATCGCAAACAGCGACAGCAGCATGCCGTAGTTGCGCAGATTGTTCTTGATGAAGCCGGTGTGCCCGGGCAGCGCAACCGCCTTGTCGGTCATGGCCGCAAATCTCCCTGAAGTACCTTCTTGTCGATTTCCTTGTTGCGCATGATGGCGCGCATGATCCTTTCCTGCGTGGCCTCGGCGGCTGCGAATTCTCCGACGAAGGCGCCGTCATTCATCACGCAAATACGGTCGCAGACGCCGAGCAGTTCCGGCATTTCCGACGAGATCATCACCACCCCCTTGCCGGCCTCGGCAAGCTCGTTGATGATACAATAGATTTCGTACTTTGCCCCGACATCGATGCCGCGCGTAGGCTCGTCGAGGATTAATACTTTCGGATCGGTCATCAGCCATTTCGACAGCACGACTTTCTGCTGATTGCCGCCGGAGAGCTGGCCGGTCTCCTGATAGACATCGGAACAGCGGATCCGCATCCGGTTGCGGTAATCGCTTGCAACGCGCAATTCGGACATGTCATCGATCATGCCTTGCCGCGCCACGCGGCCGAGGCTCGCCAGCGTGATGTTCTTGCGGACGTCGGCATCCAGGATCAGGCCGAGTTGCTTGCGGTCCTCGGTGACGTAAGCAAGGCCGGCATCGATCGCCGCCGCCACGCTCGACAGGTTTACTTCCCTTCCATCGAGCCAGACGCGGCCGCTGATTCGATCCCCCCAGGCGCGGCCGAACAGGCTCATGGCGAATTCGGTGCGGCCGGCGCCCATCAACCCGGCGATCCCGACCACCTCGCCGCGCCGGACCTCGAAATCCACGCCCTTGATAACGCGGCGATCCCTGTGCAGCGGATGGTGCACCGTCCAGTCCTGCACGGCGAAGACCGGTGCGCCGATCGCGGCGGTGCGTTGCGGAAAACGATGAGCAAGGTCGCGATCGACCATGCTGCGGATGATCCGGTCCTCTTCCACCGGCTCAGCCCGGCAATCGATGCTGTCGACGGTGCGGCCATCGCGCAGCACCGTGATCCGGTCGGCGACGCGGGCGACCTCCGACAATTTGTGCGAGATCAGGATCGAGGCGATGCCCTGGGCGCGGAATGCCAGCAGACGATCCAGCAATGCCGCGCTGTCGTTCTCGTTCAGGCTGGCGGTCGGCTCGTCGAGGATCAATAGTCGCACCCGCTTGGACAAGGCCTTGGCGATTTCGACCAGTTGCTGCTTGCCGACGCCAAGGTCCGTCACCAGCGTATCGGGCATCTCCGTGAGGCCGACCTGGGCGAGCAGTTCCTGGGTCCGGCGATAGACCGTGTCGCGGTCGATCACGCCAAGACGCGAGGGCGGATGAGACAGGAAGATGTTCTCCGCGATCGACATCAGCGGAATCAGCGCCAGCTCCTGGTGGATGATGATGATGCCGAGCGCCTCGGAATCATTGACGTCGCGAAAGCGCCGCTCCTCGCCGTCGAAGATGATGCTGCCTTCATAATCGCCGTGCGGATAGACGCCGCTGAGAACCTTCATCAGGGTCGACTTGCCGGCGCCGTTCTCGCCGACCAGCGCATGGATCTGCCCCGCCTCCACCGTGAAGTTGACGTCGCGCAGGGCCTGAACGCCGGAAAAGCTCTTGCTCACGCCGCGCATTTCGAGAATTGCGGTCATCGCGTCATCACGTCCATTATCTGTCTATCTCGCTGCGGCGGGTGGCGGCGCCGGTGATCGCCGGCGCCGCCGTCCCGCTCAGTCGAACTGCGCACGCTTGTAGTAGCCGCCGTCGATCAGCACCTTCTCCCAGTTGCTCTTGTCGACGACGACAGGCTTCAAGAGATAGGACGGTACCACCTTGACGCCGTTGTTGTAGGTCTTGGTGTCGTTGACGGTCACTTCCTTGCCGCTGAGCGAGGCATCCACCATGTCGGCGGTGACGCGGGCGAGATCGCGGGTGTCCTTGAAGATGGTCGAATACTGCTCGCCGCGCTGCATCGACTTGATCGACGGCACCTCGGCATCCTGGCCGCTGACGACAGGCATCGGCATGTTGCCGCTGCCATAGCCGACGCCCTTCAACGACGAGAGAATGCCGATGGAGAGGCCGTCATAGGGAGAGAGCACGGCATCGACCCGCTTGCGGCCATAGAACGCGCTCAGGAGGTTGTCCATCCGCGCCTGGGCGGTGGCGCCGTCCCAGCGCAGGGTCGAAACCTTGTCCATGCCCTTCTGGCCACTGCCGATCACCAGCTTGCCGCTGTCGATATAGGGTTGCAGCACCGACATCGAGCCGTTGTAGAAGAAGTAGGCGTTGTTATCGTCCGGCGAGCCGCCGAACAATTCGATGTTGAAGGGCCCCTTGCCATCCTTCAGCCCGAGCCCCTGCTCGATCGACTGCGCCTGCAGCACGCCGACCTGGAAATTGTCGAACGTGGCGTAGTAATCGACATTGGGCGTGTCGCGGATCAACCGGTCATAGGCGATGACCGTGATCCCCTTGGCCTTGGCCTGCTTCAGCACGTCCGACAGCGTGGTGCCGTCGATCGCCGCGATCACCAGCACCTTGGCGCCCTTGGTCACCATGTTCTCGACCTGAGAGAGCTGGTTCGGAATGTCGTCCTCGGCATACTGCAGGTCGGTGCCGTAGCCGCGCTCCTTCAGGATTTTTACGATGTTGTTGCCATCGTCGATCCAGCGTGCCGAGGACTTGGTCGGCATGGCGATGCCGACGGTTCCCTTGCTCTGGGCGAAAGCGCCGGTCACCGCCGTTGCGGCCATGGTTGCTGCCAGCGCCAGAGCCGACAATGTGGTCTTCAGACTAGTCATATTTCACTCCCTTGATTATCGAGGATCTATGGTTCCTGGATTGTCGGACCGCTGAATGCGGTTCTTGAAACTCAGTCGTTTCTCGCGCATTTGTGTGCGCCTCGTCTTCCTCCATCAACCCGTTGCAAGTTTTACGTCTGGTTCAGGGCGGCCACGCGCTGCGACATCGAGCACGAAGGTGCGGCCATGATCGGGATCGGCGCGTTTCGCGTCCTCCGCCATCCCCTGCCAGGCCGAGGTAACGAGCAGGCGTGAGAAATCTGGCCCGACAAAGGCAGGACAACTCGACTGCCGTGCCGGAACGCGGAGCGTGCGCAGATGTTCGCCTTGCGGGCTGTAGACATCGATGCAGCCGCCGCCCCAGCGCGCATTCCAGATCAGTCCGTCGGCATCGACCACCGCGCCGTCAATACCGTCGCCACCTCGCCGGGTGACCAGCGCGACCGGCGCGCCACGCGGCAGGCCGGTCGCCGCATCGAGGTCGACGCGGAACAGCATGTTCCTCCCGGTGTCGGCGAAATATCCGATAGTCCCGTCCGGCGAGAAGCAGATCGCGTTCGGGATCGTGATGCTCTCATAGAGACACGAAAGCTCGCCGCGATGCAGCGCATAGATGGCGCCCAGTTCCCGCTCGGCCTGGCGCCCCATGGTGCCGATCCAGAAGGTGCCGGACGGATGAACCCGCGCATCGTTCGAACGCGTCGCCGCATTGTCGGCTTCCAGCGGACAGTACAGCGTCATCCGTCCATCCGCCGGCTCACGTATATAAAGACCGTCATCGGCAACGAGGAGCTGGCGATGGGCGTCGATCCGCCCAAGCGCACTGCCCATCACGTCGAGCGAATGGATCGTGATCCGGCCGGTATCAAGCCGCGCTTCAAACAGCCGGCGTTCGACGATGTCGAACCACCAAGCCGTATCGGTGGCGGCCTCGTAGGTCGGCCCCTCGCCAAGATGGCAGCGCTCGCTACAGAGAACGGTCGTCGGCACCTCTTCCATTGTACGATCGCCGATCATTGCCCGCCCCCAGGCAACTCTACCTCGGATTGTGTCCCGATTGCGCCCCCGATTGCATGTGTGAAGCGATACAGCGTGGTGTGGCGATAAACCTCGCCCGGCGAAAGCCGTGCGGCCGGAAAGTCGGGCCGATTGGGCGTATCGGGCCAGGCGTGCGGCTCAAGGCACATGGCGTCCGACTGCCGATAGAGGCGGCCGCCCTTTCCGGCGGTGGAGCCGTCGAGAAAGTTTCCGGAATAGACCTGCAGCCCGGGCTGGTTGGTGAACAGTTCGAGCACGCGGCCGGATGTTGGCTCAGCGAGGCGCGCGGCGAAGCGAGGCTCGCCGTTGGCCGGCGCGAGGCAGAAATTATGGTCATAGCCGCGGCCCACTCGCAGTTGCGGATGGTCGTTGCGGATCCGCGCGCCAACCTCGACGCCTGCCCGGAAGTCGAACGGCGTATCCGTTACCGCACTGGGCGGCTGCGGCAGCGGGATCGCGCCGGCATCAATGGCGAGGAAATGATCTGCCGCCACGGTGAGGCGATGATCGAGAATATTCCGGCCCGACCGCGCACCGGCCAGATTGAAAAAGCTGTGATTGGTGAGATTGACCACGGTGGGGCGATCGGTCCGCGCCGTCATGTCGAGCATAAGCTCCATCGGCCCGGCAAGACGCCAGGTCACCTCCACTTCCAGCGCGCCGGGATATCCTTCCTCGCCATGAGCGCTGGTGTAGGCAAGCGTCACGGCCGGATGATCTCCATCTTCGATCGCGACAATCCGCCAGTTGCGGCGATCGAAGCCCTCCAGCCCGCCATGTAACGCATTGGCACCGTTATTTGCCGCGAGTTGCACCTTGGCGCCGTCGAGCCTGAAGCGCGCGCCGGCAATGCGATTGGCATAGCGTCCGACGGTTGCGCCGAAGAACTGCCGCCGGGCGAGATATCCCTCGAACGCGTCATGACCGAGCACGATGTCGTCGCGACGACCGGCAGTATCCGGCACCAGCAATGCCTGCAGCGATGCGCCATAGGTCATGATGCGCGCTTCCAGTCCATCAGCCGCTTGCAGCGTAACGCGTTCGACTTCGGTGCCGTCGGGCAGCAGCCCGAAGGTGGAACGCGCGATGCGACGATTGGAAGACGCGTTCATGTCGCCTCCTCGAAGGGCTCGACCGTGCGGCGTCGCCCCAGCAGGAACGCGTCAGCAACGAGCTGGAGCGGCGCGAGATCGACATCGGACTCGCCGGTGGCGGAGAGTTCGCGGAAGCGACGATAGAGCCCGGCATATTCGGCGTCGGCGGCATCGACGAGTTGCTTGCCCCCTGCCCTCAACCTCGCCCCGCCCATGGACAGGGTGACCGGGCCGCCATCGGTGTCGAGATCAATGTCCCAGCTCTGCGGGCCGGTCTGGAGGAAGTCGAATTCGGCCGTGATCTTCAGCCCCTGCGCATCGCCGAGCGCAAGCGTGGCGGCGATCGGCGCATCGCGATTGGCGGGGAATGCGAGATCGGCCGCCGTCACGAATAATGGCTGCGGCAAGATGCGCGTCAGGATCGAAAGCGCGTTGATGCCGGGGTCGAACACGCCGAGCCCGCCCGGTTCAAAAATCCAGGCCTGCCCCGGATGCCAGACCCGCACGTCTTCCTTCCAGGTAATTTTGACTGATGTGACCTTCCGGCCGGCCAGCAACTGCCGCGCCGGCTCGACCGCCGGCGCGAAGCGCGAGTGCCACGTGGCAAACAGCGTGCGTTGTGCTGCCCTTGCGGCGGTCACGAGCGGGATGATTTCAGCCACCGTAGCCCCCGGCGGCTTCTCCAGCATCACATGCTTGCCGGCGGCAAGTGCCATCGCCGCCTGCGCGTGACGAACTTGCGGCGGGGTGCACAGCGCCACCGCATCGATTTCCGGACCGTCGCGCAACAGCTCATCGAGCGTCGCCGCATGCGGCACACCGGGAAGCGAGGCGTTGCGGCTCGCGACTGCAACGAGTTCCACGCCTTCAGTCGCGGCAATCGCCGGCACATGCTGGTCGCGTGCGATCTTGCCGAAGCCGACGATGGCGACGCGAAGCGGGTTCATGATTGCTCTCCGGACTCGACTGCCGCTGATGTCGCAGGTGCGGCTCCGAACGAGGCCGGACCACCCTCATGCCGGCGCAATCCATTATGGATCACCTCGATCATCGCGGCGGTGGCTGCCTCGGCATCACCGCTCTCGATCGCATCGACAATGCGCTGGTGCCACGACAGCACCGTCTCGCGGTCCTGCGTTTCAACCGGCGCGCTAAGCAGGAACGAGGCCCGCAATGCCGCCTCGATGACGTTGCCGATCGAGCGCATGAACAAATTGCCGGAAGCGTTGGCGACGGCCAGGTGGAGGGCAAGATCGCCGTCGGCAAAACCAACGGAGTCGGAGGCCTCCGCCCGCATTCGCGCCATGCTCCGGCGCAGTTCGGCGATGTCGGCCTCCGAGCGGCGGCCAGCCGCGAGCGCGGCGGCGCGCGGCTCGACGGCGAGGCGAATCTCGGCGAGATCGTTGAGAAAGCGCCGGTCGATGCCGGCATCGAGATGCCAGGCCAGCACGTCGGCGTCGAACATGTTCCAGGCGCCGCGCTCGCGCACGACGGTGCCGACCCGCGCCTTGGTGGTGAGCAGACCCTTGGCGACCAACGTTTTCACGCTCTCGCGCAGCACCGGCCGCGATACGCCGAACATCGCCGTGAGTTCGACGTCGCCCGGCAGGCGGCCACCCTCGGCGTAGCGGCCGGCGATGATGTCGATGCCGATGCTGCGGGCAACCTCGGCGTGGTTGGAGTGCGCGCGCCGCGTCGGGATGACGACAAGCCGGGACGTCATGATTTGAGGACTCCTGCCTTACGAGGGCCGGCGCGGCGGGCGATGCCCAGCATGGCCTGCTGCAGGGCGATGAACGCGAAAAGAAGAACACCGGTCACGATCTTGGTCCACCAGCTCGACAGGGTTCCTTCGAAATTGATGTAGGTCTGGATCAAGCCCTGGATCAGCACGCCGAGCAATGTGCCTACCACCGACCCCTGGCCGCCGGTCAGCAAGGTACCGCCGATCACCACAGCCGCGATGGAATCCAGTTCGACGCCGACGGCCGACAGCGAGTAGCCCGCCGCAGTGTAGAAGGAGAACACAATGCCGGCGAGCCCGGCAAGGACGCTCGACAGCATGTAGATGCGCACCGTCATGGACCCGACCGGTATGCCCATCAGGGCCGTGGTCGCGCGGCTGCCGCCGAGCGCATAGACGTTGGCCCCGAAGCGGGTGAAATGCAGCAGCACGGCGCCCGCTGCGACCACCGCGAGCATGATGAGGGCAATGGCCGTGAGCCGGCCGCCCCCGGGCAGCCGCAGCGCGAAATCCGACACCGTCGAATAGAGTGGCGCTGATATCGGCGTCGATTCCGTCGACATCAGGAAACTGGCGCCGCGGGCGAGGAACATGCCCGCCAGCGTGACGATGAACGGCGGCATATCGAAGAAATGGATGATGGCGCCCATGCCCGCGCCAAAGGCGGCGCACAATAGCAGGATCGCGGCGAAGGCGACGAGCGGCGGCACGCCGAGCCACTCGATCGCCAGCGCGACGAACACGGTGGTGAAGCCGATCACCGACCCGACCGACAGGTCGATCCCGCCGGAAATGATCACGAAGGTCATACCGGCAGCGACGATGCCGAGGAAGGCGTTGTCGGTCAGCAGATTGGCGGCCACGCGGGTGGACGCGAAATTGGGAAATTGCACCGTGCAGAGCGCAAATCCGACGACGAAAACCATGGCCGTGATCGCGACCGGCGGCAGGCCCCTCATTGGCGGGCCCTCCCCAGCACGGCCCCGGCATTGGCGAAGCGCGGCGACTGCAGCAGCAGGACGATCAGCACCACGGCCGCTTTCACCACGAGATTGAACTCCGGCGGATAGCCCGACAGCAGGATGCCGGTGTTCATGGCCTGAATGATTAGCGCGCCGACCATCGCCAGCACCAAACTGAAGCGCCCGCCGAACAGCGAGGTGCCGCCGATCACCACCGCAAGGATAGCGTCGAGTTCGAGCCAGAGCCCGGCATTGTTGGCGTCCGCGCCCATGATGTCGGCGGCGGCGATGACGCCGGCGAGCGCCGCGCACAGGCCGCACCAGACATAGACCGCGAGGATCATGCCGCGCGTGCCGATCCCGGCCAGTTCGCTCGCCTTTGCATTGCCGCCGGTCGCCTCGATCAACAGGCCGAGCGCCGAGCCACGGACCACCACGCCGGTGACGATCAGCATGCCGAGCACGACCACCACCGGCGCCGGAACGCCGAGCACGGCACCGTTGCCGAGCCAGACCAGATCGGGCGCGGTGAAGGTGACGATGCGGCCCTCGGTAATGAGCTGCGCAACGCCCCGGCCGGCCACCATCAGGATCAAGGTGGCGACGATCGGCTGGATGCCGAGCACGGCAACGAGAAAGCCGTTCCACAGCCCGCACAGCAGCCCGGCGCCAAGGGCAGCGGCAAGCGCCAGCGGCAGGCCGTGGGCATCGGCAAGGCTCGCGGCAATGGCACCTGATATCGCCATCACCGCGCCCACCGATAGATCAATGCCCCGCGTCGCGATAACCAGCACCATGCCCAAAGCAAGCAGCGCGACCGGCGCGCCGCGGTTCAGGACGTCGATCAGGCTGCCGAACAGCCGGCCGTCCTGCATCCGCAGATCGAAGAATTGCGGCGAGACGGCGCGGTCGACCGCAAGGATCACCAGCAAGGCGATGATCTGGGCAAGCCCGCGGCTTTGCAGTAGTCTTTGCAGCAGACTTTGTAGAAGTTTTGGCATCATGGCTGCCCGGCTTCCGCACCGGCCGTGCCGGCGACAGCGATCGCTGCCAGAATGTTGGAGACGTCGATGGCTTCCCCTTCCAGCTCATCGACATGGGCGCGGTCGCGCAGCACGATCACCCGGTCCGAATAGGTCACGATCTCATCGAGCTCGGACGAAATCACCAGCAGCGCCAGGCCGTCATCGCACAATTCGCGGATCAGGCGAATGATCTCCGCGTGGGCGCCGACATCGATGCCGCGGGTCGGTTCGTCGAGTACCAGAACGCGCGGCGCGGTGGCGAGCCAGCGGGCGAGCAGCACCTTCTGCTGGTTACCGCCGGACAACAACCCGATCGGGCGCTCCGGTTCCGGCGGGCGGATGTCGAGCAGCCTGATGAAGCGCATCGCAATCTCGTCCTGCTCGGCGCGCGACAGCGGTTTTGCGAGACCGCGCTTGGCCTGCAGCGCCAGCACGATGTTTTCGCGCACGGTCAGGTCAGCAATGATGCCTTCGGTCTTGCGCTCTTCGGGGCAATAGCCGAAGCCATGGGCAACCGCATCGCGGGGCGATTGCAGCCGGACCGGCTTGCCTTCGACGGTGGCGCTGCCGCTATCGGCCCGCTCGGCGCCGAACACCAGCCGCGCGGTTTCGGTGCGCCCCGATCCGAGCAAGCCGGCGAGGCCAACCACCTCGCCGCGGCGAAGCGCGAGATCGAACGGCGCGAGATAGCTGGCCTTGCCATAACCCTCGAAGCGCGCGCAGACCTCCCCCATTTGCCGCGCCTGCGTCGCCGCGCGCTCACTGGTCGTCTCGGCGAGCTCGCGGCCGAGCATCATGCGGATCAATTCGATCCGCGGCAGTTCGGTAGTCGTCCGCTCGCCGATCAGCCGGCCATTGCGCAGGACCGTGATGCGGTCGCAGATCTCATAGACCTGATCGAGAAAGTGCGTGACGAAGACGACCCCGATGCCGCGCCGCGCGAGCTTGCGCATGACAGCGAAAAGGATCTCGACCTCATGGCGATCGAGGCTCGCGGTCGGCTCGTCGAGGATCAGCACGCGCGCCGACTGGTCGACGGCGCGCGCGATGGCGGCGATGTGCTGCACCGCGACCGAATAATTTCCGAGCGGCTCGGCGACATCGATATGCAGGTCGAACTCCGCAAGCAGTTCGGTGGCGCAGCGCCGCATCTCGCCCTCGCGCACCAGGCCGAACCGCGTCGGCTGCCTGCCGAGATAGAGGTTTTGCGCCACCGACAGGTTCAGCAGCAGATTGACCTCCTGATAGACGGTCGCGATCCCCGCATCGACCGCGGCCTTGGCCGAGCGCGGCGCGACCTCGGCGCCGCCGAGCCTGACGATGCCGGTATCGCGCGGGAACACGCCGGTCACCGCCTTGATCAAAGTGGACTTGCCCGCGCCGTTCTCGCCGAGCAGCGCGTGAATTTCGCCGGCCCGCAAGGTGAAATCCACCTCCTGCAGGGCGCGCAGCGTGCCAAAGCTTTTGCTTAAGGCCCGCACTTCCAGCAGGGCCGAGCCATGATCGGAACTTGCAGTCATGCCGGCATCACTCCCACCGACGCTCGCGTCAACGCGAACGCCCGGCATGTTCGCCTCATGCGGCGGATTCGTCGAGAAGGCTTTTGCCGCCGGGCCGGGGCTGGCTTGAGCCCGGCGGCGTAGCGTCGGCCGATCAGTAGCCGAGGCCTTTCTTGCTGTCGTAGATCTTCTGCGGATCGTCAGCGGCCGTGTAGAGCTTCGATTCCGTCTGGATCCACTTCGGCGGCACCGTTCCCTTGGCCTTGAAGGCCATGATGGCGTCCAGCGCCGGGCCTGCCATGTTCGGCGTCAGCTCCACGGTGGCATTGGCCTCGCCGGCCGCGATTGCCTTGAAGATATCAGGCACCGCATCGATCGACACCGTCAGGACGTCCTTGCCCGGCTTGAGGCCGGCCTCCTTCATCGCCTGGATCGCACCGACCATCATGTCGTCGTTGTGGGCATAGACGGCGCAAATCGTCTTGCCGCCGCCTTCGGCCTTGATGAAGCTTTCCATCACTTCCTTGCCCTTGGCGCGGGTGAAGTCGCCGGTCTGGCTGCGCACCACCTTGAGATTGGCGTTCTTGGCGACGACGCTGTCAAAGCCCTTCTTGCGATTGGTCGCGACGCTCGCGCCGACCGTGCCCTGCAGCTCGACGACGTTGCATGCCTTCCCGCCCACGGTCTTTGCCAGCCATTCGCCGGCGACGGCACCTTCGTGCACGCTGTCCGAGGTGACGGCGGTGAGATAAAGCTCCTTGCCCGACGGATCGATGTCGCGATCGAGCAGCACGACCGGAATCTTGGCTTCCTTGGCCTCCTTCAACACAGCGTCCCAGCCGCTCGACACGACAGGCGCGAGGAAGATGGCGTCAACGCCCTGGGCGATGAAGGAACGGATCGCCTTGATCTGGTTTTCCTGCTTCTGCTGGGCGTCGGCGATCTTGAGCGTGACCTTGCGCTTGGTGGCCTCGGTTTTTGAGACAGAGGTCTCCGCCGCCCGCCAGCCGGATTCGGATCCGATCTGGGAAAAGCCGACGGTCAGTTCAGCGGCGGTTGCCGGAAGCGAAAGGGTGATGGCCACCAGGGCGGTGGCCGCAAGGAGGGCTTTCGAGGTCATGAGGCGCATTCTCCCAAAATGTTGTTCAGGGTGCCTGCATGCCCGAAATCGGTATCAAGGCACCTTTTAAGCTGTCCGTTGACGGCAGCGCGGGCAATATTTCACGGAAGATCGGCCCTGACTAGTAATATTATTTGACTATTTAGTTCCCTGGACGCCTCATCCTCGGATCAAGATTACTTCCCTGTTCGACCGACGCCGAGTTCATACCAGCCGGCCTTTTGTCCGAAGAGCCGCTTGATCGCACCCGCGGTTTGACCTTGATTGCCTCGGTCATGCCGCGCAGGTACGCGTTGCCTGCCGCCCGTGAACTGAGGATTCGACATGCAGCCCGTCACCGCGAAACCGCTCTACATCCGCATGCACGCGGACGATAACGTCGCGATCGTCGCGAACCGCGGAGGCCTGCACCCGGGCGCTGAGTTCGCGTGCGGTTTGCGGCTGGTCGAGCAGATTCCGCAGGGCCACAAGGTTGCCCTCGCCGACATCGGAGAAGGCGACGCCATTCGTCGCTACGGCGAGGTCATCGGCCGTGCCGCAGCGCCGATCGCCCGCGGCAGCTGGGTCAAGGAATCGCTGGTGCAGATGCCCGACGCGCCGTCGTTCGACAATCTGCCGCAGCCGAACGGCGGCGCGATCAAGCTGCCGCCGCTGGAAGGCTACACGTTCGAAGGCTATCGCAATGCCGACGGTTCGGTCGGCACCCGCAACATCCTCGCGATCTCGACCAGCGTGCAATGCGTCGCCGGCACGGTCGAGTTCGCGCTGGACCGGATTCGCAAGGAGCTGTTGCCGAAATATCCCAACGTCGACGACGTGGTGGCGGTCACGCATGCCTATGGCTGCGGAGTCGCGATCAACGCGCCGGGTGCCGCGGTCCCGATCCGCACGCTGCAGAACCTCGCCCGCAATCCCAATTTCGGCGGCGAGGTGATGATCGTTGGGCTGGGTTGCGAGAAGCTGCAGCCCGAGCTGTTGCTGCCTGAGGGCATGAGCGCCGACGACGAAATCATGCGCATGCAGGACGAAGGCCTCACCGGCTTCGGCGAAATCGTCGAGGACATCGTGCAGATGGCCGACGCGCGCCTGCAGATATTGAACCGGCGCCGCCGCGAAACCTGCCCGGCGTCGGCGCTGGTGGTCGGCATGCAATGCGGGGGCAGCGATGCGTTCTCGGGCGTGACCGCCAATCCGGCGTTGGGTTTTGCCGCGGATCTTCTGGTGCGCGCCGGCGCCACCGTGATGTTTTCCGAAGTCACCGAGGTGCGCGACGCCATCCATTTGCTGACGCCGCGCGCGGCGAACCAGGACGTTGCGGATGCGCTGGTGCGCGAGATGGCCTGGTACGACCGCTATCTCGCCGGCGGCGAAGCCGACCGCAGCGCCAACACCACGCCGGGCAACAAGAAGGGCGGCCTATCCAACATCGTCGAGAAGGCGATGGGCTCTGTGATCAAGTCCGGCACCAGCCCGATCGCAGGCGTGCTCGCGCCGGGTGAGCGAGTAAGCCAAAAAGGGCTGATTTTTGCGGCCACTCCAGCCAGCGATTTTGTCTGCGGTACACTGCAACTGGCCTCGGGCATGACGCTGCACGTCTTCACCACCGGCCGCGGCACGCCCTACGGGCTTGCCGCCGTGCCGGTCATCAAGGTCTCGACGCGCAGTGAGTTGAAGCAACGCTGGCACGATTTGATCGACGTTGACGCCGGCAGCATCGCGACCGGTGACGCAACGATCGAGGATGTCGGCTGGGAACTCTTCCGTCTCATGCTTGACGTGGCAAGCGGCCGCGAGACCTGGGCCGAACACTGGAAGCTCACCAACTCGCTTGCGCTGTTCAATCCGGGCCCGGTGACATAACGAAGGCTCGGCGCCCCACCGTCGGAATGGGCTGCAAGCGCCACGGCCCAGCCGATACGTGGCTAGGCCGCGACCAACCTTTCGATCTGCGGGATCGGATGCGACGTCAATTCCTTCGGAATCTCGCCCACGATCTTGTCCGTCACCTCGGCACGAAATGCCTTGCGCAAATTGCCGAGAATCTTCGCCGGCGCGATGACGATGAGCTTGTCGAAACGATTGTCGTGGGCATGACGGTAGAGCGCTTCCGCGATCTCTCCGGCGAACCGCTCCTTTGCGATGTGGTGCCAGTCGACCTCCTCGACCGCGCTTCGCGCCGTACCGATGCTCGAAACGGAGCGCCCCGGACGATCGGTGCCCTGCTCGCGCGTTGCCGGATTATCCTGCTCCAGGATATGCTCGACTTCGAGCTTGACCTGCCGCGCGGTGCCTTTGTTGCGCAGAAAGAGCGCCTTCTGGCCGTCGCCGATCAGAACGAGTGCATTGTGGGAGATGACCGGGGTAGACTCATTTGTCATTACGTGATGCCTCCATGTGAGCCAACGCATGAGTAGCCGCGTGGTTGCCTGTGCGACGACGGCGCCCAGGTCACCGACCATGATCGGCACCTCAACACCGCCTGCTCCGCGCGCACGAATGGAACTCCGGTCTCATTGCTTCCCCGCGACGGAACCAAAGCGGGTGCGATGCTTTGAGGGGCCGAGGGCAGCATTCGAGCAAGGAGGAACTCATGAGGAAGATCGCAATCGGCCTGCTGGCCGGCGCGGGTGCGCTCCTGACCGGCAGCGCAAATGCGACTGATGTCTACAGCGAGAACGAATATACAAACTCCGACCTGATACAGCAGGTTCGCATGGTCTGTGACGACAACGGGCGCTGCTATCGTACCCGCGGCGGCAGCCGCGTGATCGTCCGCGATTCATACGCCTATGCGCCGCGCGAGCGATATATCGAGCGTCGGCGCTACCGCGACTGGGATGAGCCGCGAGCCGGCGTCGGCATCCGCGCGCCCGGCGTGAGCGTGGGCGTCGGCGTCGATAGCGACCGCTGGTAGACAAGCCGCAGGAGAACGTCGGCAAGCAACATCGGAGAGAAACATCGGCGAGAGACTTCGACTCAGCCTGCTTCGGCTCAGTCTGAAGTCTCCCGCCGGAGCCGGGAATATTTCATATGCCTGCAGGAACGGCGGCCGGCGCGGCCTGTTAGCCGGTGAAGCAACAGTCAAACGGAGAACCTCACATGAAAGTTTCCGATGCGATGACGCCGGAGGTTCAGCTCTGCACGCCCGATGACACGTTAAAGGACGCCGCGCAGGCCATGGCGGCGCTCGGCGTCGGGTTGCTGCCGGTGACCGACAATGACCGCCTGGTCGGCATGATCTCCGACCGCGACATCGCGATCCGCGGTATCGGCATGGGCCGAGGCCCGGAGGGACGGGTCGGCGACGTGATGACGGCCGACGTCAAATATTGCTACGAAGATCAGGATCTCGACCAGGTGAGCGCGATCATGGGCGACATCCAGGTCCGCCGCCTGCCGGTGCTCAATCGCAACAAGCGGCTCGTCGGCATCATTGCGCTGGGCGACATCGCGTTGGTGCAGGGCGGCAATGGCACGGGCGCGGCATTGAGTGGAATTTCACGGCCTGGCGGGCAGCATACACAACTCTAGTCGTGAGCATCGCGCGCCCGCTTCATGCAGGAGCGCTGGTACCTCATCACGCACAAACTAAGGCGAATGCCGGTGCTCAGACAACGGCATTCGCGCAAGCGTCCAACGAGGCCGGAATTATTTTTTGGTGCTGGGTGCGGCAGTATCCATGCCGGAAGAACTGCTGCTGGACGAGCTACCAGCCTTCATTTTGCCGGTAGAGGTTCCCGTCGTCGTGCCTTTTTTCACGTTCGTGTGCTTGGTGGTGCTTTTGGTCGCGCCTTGACCGACCTTTTGCTCGCTTGACGCACCGGGGGCCGGCTGAGCTTGTGCGAACACGCTCCCAGTCGACAGCAACAGAGCGCATGCGCAAGCCAGGATAGTTTTCTTCATGCGGAACTCCTTTGGTTGAAGCGACTCTTCAACCGGCATCCGTACAAAGGGTTCCGACGCAGACAGCTGAACGGCCATCACGCCGAGGCGAGCACCGGGTGATGGGACTGCTGCCGCCTGAATTGCTGATAGGCCGAGATTGCCTTGTTGGCCAGCATCAACCGCCGCCGCTCGCCGCGGCGCACCATCAACTCTATCGTGTCGCTTAGGAAACGGCTGGCCACCATCGCATCGCCCAACTCCCCCGTACGCGCGAGATAGTCCCAGGCGATTTCAATCGAACTCTCTATCAGCAGCGGTAGCGGTTCCGTCATGTCTACGTCCAACCATTTTTGGGAGAACGTCCGGCGGCAATCTCTGTTCCTGATTCGGCCTGCTGGCCGAAGGCACACCCCGTGGAAAACTTCACGGCCCTCCTGCAACGGCGCCTGCGATCACCATCGTCAGATCGTCCAAATCGATCTTGCCCTTGACGATGAGGCCTTCGGAGTCGTCGATACTAAGCGACTGCGGATCATTCGCCGCCTGCCTTTTCAGCTCTGCGACGATCGCCTCCTTCAGCTTCTCTTCAAGCATCCGCGATATCTCCATCCATCGCGCCGCGGCTAATGCGTGTTGGTCTCATGCCATTTTTCCAGATCGGGCTTTGACGGTCCTGGCCGTTGCTCCTTCTCCGGATTGCCTTTCCACGGCTTGTCGGTCTGCTTGTGCGATCCCCAGTCCGTCCGGTCACGCGGATCATCGGTGGGCTTTTCCTTGCTCATGGGGCACCTCCAGAATTGGAAGCGATGAACCCGCGATTTGGTTCCTGCCGAATCGACCCCTCGACTGGACCAGGCTGCCATCCAGGATTGGATATCCCACTTCACTTTGGTTCCAACGTCCGGCACCGAACAGACGGCTGATGTTCCCGCTCCTAGTGTTTTCGAATGGACAAGAAGAAATCCGAGGTTCGGTCCAAGCAGGATTTGCAAATCGAGGCGCTGGCGGCGCTGGAGCAAGCGCGGGCCATGCCTCACGGTCGTGCGCGAAGCGAAGCGCTGAAGCGCGCGGGTATTCTTCAGAACGCCGCTGACATGCAGGGATTGCTCTTCGCCAAACGTGGACGTCCACCGAAAGCCTGATCCAATCCTTCGAACAGGATTGTTGCGGGCCGCACGCGGGCCCGCCGCCTCACCCGGGTGAACCATCGGAACCGGGAAACGTGTTTCAACGTTGCTCTCCCCCGATAGCAAGGAGGCAACGATGGGATTGGCCGAATACATGATCGTTTCCAAGCCGGAAGGCTGGACGGTTCTCCACGACGGGACCGCGCAGCACGACTACGACACAAAGGAAGCGGCGTTCGAAGCGGCCGTCGCGGCTGCGTCGCTGGCGATCCGCCAGGGCCACGAGGTTCATGTCAGCGTCCCCGGTCGCGACGCCGGCAACAAGACCGCGCTTGGCGCCAAGGATTCCCAAAGCGTGCCGTGATACGCAAATACGCGCGCCGCGAGGCTACAAACCTGCGTGCTGAAATCGACTCGGCGCGATGCGCTCGCAGATTTCGTCGAACGCGGCTTGCATCGCCGTTGCGGTTTCAGGATTGCCTTTCAGGATTGAATTTGTTCTTGCACCCGCTTTATGGAGCTACCGGGATGCACTAATCGTCGAACAGGGTATTGGGTTTTCGGCGCCTCAACCTTGGTCCTGTCTATACCGTTCACGAACGATTTCACCTCCGGCCCGCGTCGCAGCCCTGTTGCGATAATGATAGCTCAGGGTGCCATAGATGAGCGCGATAAGAAGTACCAGCGCTCCGAGGAAATACATGGCTTCGAGTCCCATCGCATTCTCCCATACTCATCTGGTATGCCTGACTACGCTTTCATTTCGTCGTGGCCATTCGCTTGCACAGTCGGCGATTGCCTCCACATCCGCAAATGGCTCAAGGATGCGGTAGCTATTTTTGTCTGGAATCAATCGGGCATGGCACCTGCGGTTCCACTCGATGCTTCAATTTAGCTGCTCTGCTGGCCGAACCGAGAGGGAACCCCTGGTCGCCAGCTCGCGTTTTTCGAGCGTGCCGATCAATGAACGTCGGAGACAATGAACGTCGGAGAAAATCTTCATGGGCGATTTCAGGGACATTCAGCACGGCGTCAACGACCCCGTTGATGGCGTCGACGTGAAGCGAAGATTCAACGACAACCAGACGCCCCACGAACGCGCCCAGTCCGCGGCAGACGTCCGCTCCAGCGCCATTCCCGCATCGGACGAGGAGTTTCTGCCGGAAGCGCTGAGGCGCCGGCCGACGGGTCCGCTCAACCCGCGGACCGGCCGTCGTCCCGCCGCGTAATCGATCTTACGCGCAATTCGCGAGGCAACGCAGCCGTATCAAATAGCGGCACGCAATGAATGCGCAGAGATTCAATTCAACCTATAGTGGTCGCACTGCTCCTTATGCGTTCGTGTAGAACCGGCTCACATTGCCAAAAACAAGATCGTGATAGGTGATGCAGCCCACATTCACGCGTGACCGTTGGCCGTAATGCGGGGGTGCAAGCCACACTGCATTTCGAACCAACGGAGTTTTCCATGAAGCGTCTGTTGATTTCCGGATTCGTGGCAGTCGCCCTGCTCGCTGTCGCCACCACATTTCGTTCGCATTCAATCATTTCCGCCGAGCGCCCCACCGTGACCACAGGCGTGGCGTTGTCGAAGAAATCTCCGGCTGCCGCAGGCGTAACCAGACTTCCGATCGAGGACTTCGAGGATATGTCGCTGGTCTTTTCGACGCCCGCGAAACATTGACGAAGCCGGGATAGTCGCCGAACGGCCCTATCGCTTGGTAGCCCGCTCGAGAAATTGCACGAGCGCGGCGCGGTCCTGTTCCGAGCCGATGCGCTGCTCCGGCATCTTGGTGCCGGGCGTGTAGGCTTGCGGCCCGATCTCGAACAGTTTGGAAACCGTCTCCGGTGTCCAGACGATATCGAGCCGCTTGAGTGCTTCGGAAAAATTGTAACCCTGCGCGGTGGCGATCCGGCGGCCGAAGATGCCGGCGAGCGTCGGTCCGGCGCGGTTGGCCTGCTCGGCGCCAAGCGTATGGCAGGCGACACAGGCGCGAAAGATTTCCGCGCCGCGATCGCCGGCATAGGCGGCGAGCGGATCTCCCGCCGTCTCCAGCAGAATCGGATCGACCGGCTCGCCCGTCGCCGCGTTCCAGCGCCGGATGATATTGTCCGCGCCGCCCGTGAGCAACGTGCGGCTGTCGGGCAGGAATGCCACTGACCAGACCGGCAGGCCCGGACCGACCAGGGTGCGCGCCAGCGTGCGCGTCTTGCGATCGATTACGCCCACCGATCCACCGATGCCCGCCGCGGCAACCAGCGCACCGTCAGGCGAAATCGCAATCGAGATCACCGGCCTTGGCCCTGCCGCAACCTCGCCGGCGCGCGCGCCGCCGGCGGTCAGGAAGTAGACCTTGCCGTCCGCGCCGCCGACCGCGATTTCACCATCGGTGCCGGTGGCCACGGCATTGAGCGGGGTCGGCATCGGAACGACCGTCGGCGTTTGCGCTCCCGACAGCGGCCAGATGCGAACGCTGAGGTCGTAGCTGACGCTGACCAGGGCGCGGCCATCGGCCGTAAACGCCACGCCGTTGACGTTCTGCGTATGCTCATCAAGGATGCGCGGTGCGCCGCCCGCGAGCGGCCAGAGGCGCACCGTGTGATCCCACGAGGCCGATGCGAGCGTTGCGCCATCAGGCGATGCCGCCAGCGCGACGATCGGCGCCGTGTGGCCTTCCAGCACGATGTCGGGCTCGGTCTTGCCCAAAGTCCAGATGGCGATGCGGCCATCGGCGCCGGCGGTCGCCGCGCGCCCCTCGCCGAGCAGCGCGACCGCATTGACGGCGTCGGAATGGAACCGAAGCACCTGCTCTGCGGCATTGCGCGTCAGCGACCAGCGGATGGCCGTCGCATCGAAGCTGCCGGAGATCGCGACTTGCCCGTCGGCCGATATCGCCAGCGCCCGCACCGGCCCGCCATGCCCGCGCAGTTGCGCAAAGGCTGAGGTGGCTCCGATCGGCAGAACGATCAACACGGCCAGAAGCGCCGATCTGCCTCTGTTGCGACGTGGAGTTTGCGCCAGGACCCTGCGTACCATTCCCGTCGGCCCTTAGCGCACGCCTGGCCTGTCGCGGTCGAGCCCCTTGGCCTGGAGGTCGTCGAGGTAGTCCTGAAAGCGCCGTTCGGCATTCACGCCGAGGTCGCGCAGGAACGCCCAGGAGTAGATACCGGTCGAGTGCATGTCGTCGAACCCGATTCTGATGGCATAATTGCCGACAGGATCGACGGAAAGAATGGTCACATTACGTTTGCCGCCGACCGTCTTGCGCTCGGCTTCGGAATGCCCCTGCACTTCGGCGGACGGGCTGGTCACCCGGAGCAACTCGGCGGGAAGATCGAAGGTACGGCCGTCGTCAAAGGCGACGCGCAGCGTGCGGCGGTCCTTCGGCAGGCGAATTTCGACCGGCCAAGCCAGCGTGACGTCAGGCACGCCCACCGCCGGCGTCAGCCCGGGCCGATCAGATTATGGCCGGGATCGCCGACCCTGGCGCCGCTGGTCGAAAAGGCGACGGAGCTGGACTGCTGAATGGTGTTGAGCACCATCGCGACGCCGACGGCAGCAACCACCGCGAATGCCAGAGCCGCAACAAAGGATTTCATGTCACTTCCTCACATTTGACTTGAGCAGAGCCGGCTCATTCGGCCGGCACGGCTCGCGGGCTATCCGGGGGAGCGCTGGCCTTCGCCTGCTCTTCCTCGACCCAGAGAGAATGGTGTTCCTTGGCCCAGTTCAAATCCACCTCGCCGGTGCCCATCGCGTCGAATGCCCCCTCCATGCCGATCGAGCCGATATAGATGTGGGCGAGCATGGCGGCGATGAAGAGCATGGCGATCACGGCGTGGATCACGGTCCAGAACTGCAACGCCGTTACGTTGGCCGGCAGATACGGGAACAGCAGGAACCAGCCGGACACCGACATCAGCACGCCGCCGATGATCACGATCCAGAAAATTCCCTTTTGCCCGGCGTTGAAACGCTTGGCCGGCGGATGCTTGTCATTGGACAGAAGGCCGCCGCCCTGCTTGATCCACTCGAGATCGAGCTTGCCGGGGATGTTATCCCTGATCCAGATCAGGAACATGATCGCAAGACCCAGCATGAACGGGAATGCCAGGTAGTTATGTGCCAGCTTGGCCCAGGCCGACATGGCCGCAAAAGCGTCCGGGCCGAACAACGGCAGGATCAGGGTGCGGCCGAAGCTGACGTTGAGGCCCGAGAGCGCCAGCACGATGAAGCAGCTGGCCGTGAGCCAGTGGGTGAAGCGTTCGAAGCTCGCGAAGCGCAGGATCGTCTTGCCCGAGAATCCCTGGTGAACGCGAATCCGGCCGCGCACCATCAGGAAGATCGCCAGCACGGCCAGCATTCCGAGAATGGCAATGCCGCCGATCCAGGGCAGCTTGCTGCGCTGGAAGTCGCGCCAGTCACGGCCGGCGGGCTGGATCAGGCTGGCGGCCATGCCGTCGGGGATCGATACGCGCCCGGTGATCTTGTCGCCCTCCTTCAGCGCGTTCAGGAGCTTGTCTTCCTGAACGGCCTCGGCGGTCGGCTTGAAGGAAAGCTGTGCCGCCGCGGGATGCGCCAGAACGAACAGCAGCGCGAGCGCGGCAAGCAATGGCTTGAACACGGCGAGCTTGAGAATTGAAAGTGAGCCTGGCATTTGCACAACGCCTTTCGGTTATCGAATTACCCTGATGCCGCCGCGCCGAAGCGCGACGGCCGTTGCATCAGCCGGTCGGTGAATCGCTGTAGGCGGTCTTCCAGCCCCACATGCCGGAACCGTACCCGCGCTTCATCACCCGCTCCTTGTAGATCTCGGCGATGATCGCGCCGTCGCCGGCGAGCAGCGACTTGGTCGAGCACATCTCGGCGCAGATCGGCAGCTTGCCTTCGGCCAGACGATTGGCGCCGTATTTGGCGTATTCGGCCGGCGTGGAGTCGGCTTCCGGCCCGCCCGCGCAATAGGTGCACTTGTCCATCTTGCCGCGCGATCCGAAGTTGCCGACCTTCGGATATTGCGGCGCGCCGAACGGACAGGCGTAGAAGCAGTAGCCGCAGCCGATGCACAGGTCCTTGGAATGAAGCACCACGCCGTCGGCGGTGGTGTAGAAGCACGACACCGGGCAGACCGCGGCGCACGGCGCATCGGTGCAGTGCATGCAGGCCATCGAGACTGAGCGTTCGCCGGGCTTGCCGTCATTGATGGTGACGACGCGGCGGCGATTGATGCCCCACGGCACTTCATGTTCGTTCTTGCAGGCGGTCACGCAGGCGTTGCACTCGATGCAACGGTCGGCATCACAAAGAAATTTGACGCGAGCCATGATCTATTCTCCTCTCACGCCGATTGGATCTGGCACAGGGTCACCTTGCCCTCGTGCATGCCGGTGACCGGGTCGTAGCCGTAGGACGTGATCGTGTTGACGCTTTCGCCCAGCACGATCGGGTCTGATCCCTTCGGATACTTGCCGCGCTGGTCGACGCCCTGGAACCAGCCGGAGAAGTGGAACGGCATGAATGCCACCCCCTTGCCGACACGGTCGGTGACGAGCGCCTTGACGCGGGCCTTCGAGCTGTTTTCCGGACCGAACACCCAGACCCAGCCGCCGTCCTTGATGCCGCGCTCGGCGGCATCCGACGTGTTGACCTCGACGAACATGTCCTGCTGCAATTCGGCCAGCCATTTGTTCGACCGGGTTTCCTCGCCGCCGCCTTCGTATTCCACGAGGCGTCCCGAGGTCAGGATGATCGGGAATTGCTTGGCCAGCCCCTTGTCCACCGCGGCCTTCTGAACGGAGAAGCCGAGGTTGGCCATGCGGAACTGACGCCCGTCCGGACGCGTCGGATACTTCGCGACCAGGTCGGGCCGCGCCGTGTAGATCGGCTCGCGATGGACCGGCACCGGATCGGGCAGATTCCACGCCACCGCGCGGGCCTTGCCGTTGCCATACGCCATCACGCCATGCTCCAGCGTGACGCGGATGATGCCGCCTGACAGATCGACCGCCCAGCCGACGCCATCAGGGTTGTTGCCGCCGATCTTGTTGATGGTCGCCAACTCATCTGCGGTGAGGTCCTTGTCCCAGCCGAGCTTCTTCAGCACGCCATAGGTGAACTCGGGATAACCGTCGGTCAGCTCCGAACCCTTGCTGTAGGAGCCTTCGGCCAGCATGTTGACATTCTTCACCGAGCCGTCCGGCTGCTTCTCTTCGTAGACCACGCCGAAACGGGCGCGGAACGTGCCGCCGCCGTCCTTGGCGTGAAGGTTGGTGTTGTAGAGCGTGTGCGTTCCCGGATGCTTGATCGCAGGCGTGCCCCAGCACGGCCAAGGCAGGCCGTAATAGTCGCCGCCGATCTCGGGCTCGTCCGCCTTGGCGCGCAAGGTCACCAGATCGAACTTGCCCTGGTTCTTCATGTGCGCCTTCAGCCGCTCCGGCGACTGGCCGGAATAGCCGGTCGAGAAGCCGCCGCGGTTGATTTCCCGCAGCAAGTCTTCCGGCGACGGATGATTGTCTTCGACCTTGATGTTCTTGAACATCCTGTCGGCGAAACCGAGCTTCGTCGAAAGCCGGTAGATGATCTCGTAATCGTCCTTCGATTCGAAGATCGGCTTGACGATCTGCTCGCCCCACTGCAGCGAGCGGTTGGAGGCCGTTCGCGAGCCCGAGGTCTCAAACTGGGTGCAGGCCGGCAGCAGATAGGTGCCGTTCTTGCGGTCGGAGATCGCGGCAAACGTGGTGGGATGCGGATCGGCAACCACGAGCAACTCCAGCTTCTCGAGGCCCTTCACCATTTCCGTCATGCGCGGCACGGTATTGCCGCCGTGACCCATGATGACCACGCCCTTCACGGCGTCGCGCTGATCGACGTCATCAGGGTTGGCCAGCGTCGCATCGAACCAGCGGGTCCACGGGATGCCCGGCAGCTCCATGTTCTGCTTGCGGGTGCGCGCCGGACGGCCCGCCTTCGCCGGGACTTCGTCGAAACGCGACTGC
The DNA here is from genome assembly GCF_003062295.1 of Bradyrhizobium algeriense. Classification (GTDB taxonomy): domain Bacteria; phylum Pseudomonadota; class Alphaproteobacteria; order Rhizobiales; family Xanthobacteraceae; genus Bradyrhizobium; species Bradyrhizobium algeriense. The sequence goes on from NZ_PYCN01000002.1 coordinate 109,399, forward strand.
AGATAATCGTATTCGACTTCCCAGACGCGCGCCCAATGCTTCCAGGCGCCTTCGACCAGGCCGTAATAGAGCGGCAGCGTCACGATATCGAGGCCGATATCGGTCGCGCCCTGCACATTGCAATGGCCGCGGAAGATGTTGGCGCCATTGCCGAAGGAGCCAACGTTGCCGGTCGCCAGCAACAAGTTGCAATAGGCGCGGACGTTGGCCGTGCCTACCGTGTGCTGGGTGCCGCCCATGCACCAGACAAAGGCCGCTGGCTTCTGCTTGGCGAAAGTCTCGGCGACCTTCTTCAACTGCTCGCCGGGAATGCCGGTAACACGCTCGACCTCTTCCGGCGTCCACTTGGCGACTTCGGCGCGGATCTGGTCCATGCCGTAGACGCGTTGCTTGATGAATTCCTTGTCTTCCCAGCCATTGTTAAAGATGTGGTGCAGCATGCCCCAGATGACGGCGATATCGGTGCCGCCACGGAACCTCACATATTCGGTGGCATGCGCCGCGGTGCGGGTGAAGCGCGGGTCGAGCACGAACACGTTGGCGCGGTTGATCTCCTTGCCGGAGAGGATGTGCTGCAACGAAACCGGGTGCGCCTCGGCGGCGTTCGATCCCATGAAGACGATGGTCTTCGAGTTGCGCATGTCGTTGTAGGAGTTCGTCATCGCGCCGTAGCCCCAGGTATTGGCGACGCCGGCGACGGTGGTCGAATGACAGATGCGGGCCTGGTGATCGATCGAATTGGTGCCCCAGAACGCCGCGAACTTGCGGAACAGATATCCGCCCTCGTTGGAGAATTTCGCGGAGCCGAGCAGATAGACGGAATCGGCGCCTGACTTGGCGCGGATTTCGAGCATCTTGTCGCCGATCTCGTTGATGGCCTGATCCCACGAGATCTTCTGCCACTCGCCGTTGACCAGCTTCATCGGATATTTCAGCCGGCGGTCGCCGTGAACGAGTTCGCGCACGGCTGCGCCCTTGGCGCAATGCGAGCCGCGATTGATCGGGCTGTCCCAGGCAGGCTCCTGGCCGACCCAGACGCCGTTTTGCACTTCGGCAATCACGGTGCAGCCGACCGAACAATGCGTGCAGATATTCTTCCTGATTTCCGTCGGTGCGCCGACCTTCTCAGGCCCGGCCTGCGCCTTGCGCACCGAACCGAGCGGCATCAGGCCGATCACAGCACCTGCACCCGCCGCCAGGCCGGACCGCCGCAGGAACGTACGGCGGTCGAGAACGCCTGACGCGAGGCCGGCGGCGATACCCTGCAAACGCGCCCTGCCCGCGGATCCGTCTTTTCGCTTCATCAACATGTGCGTGGTCCCATCAATAGCGGTTGACGCGATAGAAATTCTTGACGTGATCGGTTTCCTTGTAGCGCGCCTTGATGCGCTCGGCCTGCGACTCGTCCGCCACAGCCTCGCCGCCAGTCAACGGCACAACGGCTGCTGCCGCGACCGCCGAACCGCCCATCAGAAACAGGCTGCGCCGATCCACCCCGGTGGCCCGAGACTTGCCTTTGCTGTCAGATGGTTTGCTCATTGCGATCTCCCGTTTTCGCGTTGCCTATCGCCGTCACTCGGACAGCGTGAAGGCCTCCGATTCCAATTCCATGAAGACACGGCCGACGCGGCCGACGGCGCGGTAGAAGCGCGCCGATTGCGACATTTCCAGATCGGCGAACATCCGCGCCGCCCACGGCTTGAGATGCCGTTCGAAGAAGCGCGCCTGTTCGGCGAACTCAGCCTCGAAGTCGCCGCGTGCGAGGCCGGCCATGACTTCGAGCAAAATAGCGATGTGATCTTCCGGCTCGCGCGAGGTGCCCGCGCGCTCGATCCCGAGCCCGCGCAGATCCTCGCGCACCCGCGCCAGTGGACGCTCGTGAAGAAAGCCGGTCAGATAGTAGGAGGCATAGGGAAGCAGTTCGCCGCGGCCGAGCCCGATGAAGAGATCGAAGAACTCCTTGCTGACGGCGCGGTCGTCCGTCGCGGCAGCAGCGGCGGCGAGTTCCACATGCGCCATGCCGAGTTCGGAACCATCGCCCTTCAGCGTTGCAACGCGCTTGAGCGTCTCGGCATCGGGCGCCTTGCCGAGCAGCAGCGACAGCAGGCCGTATTCCGCGGCGCGCAGTTGATCGATCTCGTCGATTTCGGGCTTCGACGTCACCTGGTCCTCGGACTGTCCATAGAGATCGGGACGAAGAACGAATCGATTGACCCGCGTCAGCGCTTCGACGGCGAGAACCCGCTCGGCGGGAATGCGCGACCACGCCGAGACGGAGGGCTGCGCAATGCCAATCCCTCGCGCCAGCGATGCAACGCCACCCGCTGCCCTGATTGCTAGTTCCAGACCGGTGTCACGCATGGTGCTACCGATTTCTCCCCGCCCACTCGCGCCCCACCCGTGTCCCTCGGGCGTACAAACTTAGAACTGGAATTATTCCAAGCTGGGAATCTGTATCATAAGCTTTGCCTATTTCCGCAAATACTTTTGTCTAAACAATCGGTTTCGCGGTGCCATGACGTCGCACGGACTGCTGCGGTGCAGCAGGCTTTGCCTGTTGGAACCCGACGGTCTGCGCGGGTTCCCCGGCACCGCTTTCGGCCTTTGAAATGGCTTCCGTTTCCGCCGCCGGCTCACCGGACCGTTCGAGAGGCTGCACCGCAAGATCTTCCTGTTCTTTTGCCGATAGGTCGCGTGCGGGCGGCTCTACCGGTGAACGTGCCGTCTCATCGCCGGAATTTGCGTCAAAATTTATCGGTTCGGCTGCGGGTTCGCCCATGATCTGCGACACCAGCCGCGCCACGTCGACACCTGCGCCGAGTTCGCCGCCGCCGGGAACCCCGCCCGGCGTATTCCAGTCATAGGCGTATTCGAGCGCCGGATTGACGTAATTGCGAATCGCGGGATCCAGCGCCCAGGATTTTTGCAAGGCCGCATTCCGCAAATGTTCGGGAACGCCTTTGCGAAGAAATGCCGTGATGTCGGTGTTTCCCGTCAGCTCCTCGAGCTTTGGCAAGGACGACAGATCGAATTCCGGCGTGACGTCTTCGCCTTGCGGTGCGGGCGAGCCTGACGATTCGACGCTTTCGGCAGCCGGCGCGTCCGGCTGCGGCTCCGGCTGTTTTGCCTCCTGCTTGCGCTGCGACCATCGCGCCAGAAAGCCCTTGTCACGATCGGCTTCGTCCGGACCACTCATGTGCGTCCCGTTCCCTCATCCGGCCGGCCGCCCGGCACGCGCGGCCGATCGCCGCTCGCGCGATCCCGCTTGCGCTTGTGGAACACGCGCTCGACATGGAATCGATCGACAAAGGCGGCAATCCATGACGCGATCTCGGGCGGCATCGGCACCGTACCAATCACGTCGCAGCCGCTTTCGAACATCGCCTCCCCTTCGGTCGGGTCAGCCGTTACTTTGGTCAGCTCTAGCTCGGCGCCGCCGTCCTGACGGCGCAATGCCACCCAGATGCGCGGCGCGCCATCGGCAAGGTTATCACGATAATTCGCCGTTTCCGCGCTGAACAGATCGATGCTCGCCGAGCCCGCGTAATAGGTCGTCGCATCGGCCTCGGTGGACAGCGCAGTCCACGGCGCCGTTGACGGCACCTCGTCCAAGATCATCACCGGCGACCACAACTGGTCGATCCAGGGATTGTCGATCGAACGGCGTCGCACCACCACGCCGACCTCGCGGGATGCTTCAGTCATTGCCATTCCCGATCCTCCCTTCGGTGGATCATGTGACATTCGCGGCCGCCGCAAGCGGCAACCCGGCGACCAGATTTTGCGGCTTTAATCGCACCACCTTGTCCGCGCCCATGGCGAGGATAAGGTAGACCGGCTTGTCGCCAACGCGCTCATCCACCAGCCGCGCATCTTCGAAGCCCAGGCGCATCAAGGCCACGATGCGCTCGGCAACACCTCCCTCCAGCCGCTCGCCGCGCCACAGCGCATTGCCGATCCGCGTCGCATCGCTGTCGAGGCCGACGAACCAGCGCCAGTCGCGATCCTCGATCGAGGCGATGGTTTCGACGCTGACTGTAATGCCGAGCAGGTGGCCGATCCATCGCTCGATGACCCGGCACAGCCCGGCGCGCGCCTTGGCATTGCCGCCGAGATTCATGGCCATCGCGTGCGCGTCCGATCGCGACCAGTAGGTCCAGGCGTTTTCGTCGTCCATCACGTCCATCTCGCCAAAGGACTTCGGCTGTTGCAGCATGACCGTGAGCGGCGATGAATGCAGGTCGTGCTGGGCATGCTGCTCCGCCTCGATCACCTCCGCATCGGCCAGCAGCAGCGTGCCGTCGTGAACGGCGGCCAGTTGGCTGCGATAGAACAGCTCCGCTGCGCGCAATATATAAGGGTCCTCGCAGCCTTCGAGTGCGTTGCGCAGGATCAGGTGGCACAGTTGCGACAGAAAGATCGGCGGGAGGTCGCCGGCCCCTTTTCGGGCCAGCGCGACATAAACCGCCTCCAGCGATGGCGCCGCCATCAGCTGGTCGCGGAAATTCATCATGAAGGACCAGTTTTCGCGCGCGTCGGCATCGGCAAGCCGGGCGATGTCCGTGCCCGACACCGGGCGCAGCGGATCGACCATCAGGCTCGCATGCAGATCGCGCTCGGCCTCGCAGGCATCCGCCGGCGGCATCAATTCAGGCCGCGCCAGATAGGCCATGATGAGTTCAGGCGTCGCCACCAGCCCGCCGTGATCGGCGCGGCGCGTGAGGTGATGGCCCGAGGCGACCCAGAATTCTCTCATGTGCGATCCGTCGTGTTGCGATCGGTCCTGATCAGCCCGAGAAGATCGACTTCTTCGGCAGGTTCGACATCGCCTTCGACCTCATGAAAGGTAAAGGCGCTGGCATGCGCGTGCAACCGGTCGGCATCTGCGGCAACCGGGCGCGGCTTGAGGGTTCGAAAGCGTTCGCGGATTTCGCCGTTTTCGACGCTGCGCTGCACGGCGAGCAGCGTCTGCGGCGGGTGTTCGCACAGCGAGCCTGCGAACGCGATCTCCTCCTCGGCGGCAAGGCGCGCGGCATCTATGTCAGGCGCCCCGAATTTCTCCATCAACTGCCCTGCGAGCCGCTCGATCATCGCCTCCCGCTCTGCTTCGGTGGCTTCGGTGACGATGGCAAGCGTCGACCATCCGAGACTGTCGATCCCGAGAAAGCCCGAACGCAGCGCCACGCGCTGCTTCTGGCCGAGCGTCGTCGGATCCCGGTTCCAGAACACGAACGCGCCGGAAACCGCCCATTCCCCGGGTTCGGCTGCCCGCTCGAAGACGAACGTATCCGATGGGTCCAGCCTGATGGTTCGCGGAAACTTCAACATGTCCGCCTCATCCGAATTTCGGACCGCGCGCCTGCGGATCATACCAAGTGGCGCGTCCAAGCGCATCCACAAGACTGCTCCGCTCCGGCGCTCCGTTACCGGCAGGCGCGCTGACCAGAAGATCGCCGTTGACGTCGATGCCGCGGCGCTCGCCGGCCTTGCGCTTGGGAAGCCGCTCCAGATAGTCCCGCGCGATCGCCTCGAAGCCGTGCTCTTTCCAGCGGTCGAAGGCGGTCATCAGGTGGCGGCTGAAGCTCTCGATGATCGCATCGGTATCGACCATCTCGAAACCTTCGCTGAGCAAGGACACGCCCGAGGCCGCCTGCACCTCCGGGACATGCGCCATGTCGGCCGCACGCAGGATCACGCCGAAAACGAGCCATGCGGGTATGTCCTCTTCGGTGCATTCGGCCGGCCAGCCCAGCCTTGCGCCGCCGAGCAATCCCGCGTCGAACCTGATGGCGTCAGGCCAGTCGAACGTAACCTCCCGCTCCGGCGGACAATGGGCGGCAATCGCGTCCCCCAGCGCGTTCATGCCGGCAAAGAACGCCCGCCGCGCCGAGCGGAGCGGTTCGTCGGGTTCGAGCACCACCGCGAACTCGACCAGATCGTAGCGGCGCACCCATACCAGCGTTCCAGCCCCCGCCTCGGCCGCGATCTCGCGAGCATGGGCGAAGGCGTCGCCGAGCTCGCGCAACGCGACCAAAGTATAACCGGGTGGCAAATCGAGCGTCTGTTCCATATCTGTTGGACGAACGATCACAAGCGGCTAATCCCTAGTTGCTCCACGAGCCGCGGGTGTATGCTATTATGCGCAGGCTGGCCACGCGAGCGGCCTTTGTATCTTGCAGATATCCGTCCGAGCGGTTACCGCAGAACCGTAGGACGAAGCAACAACCCGTTGATGCTCCGGGTTCAAGGTATTTCAAAATGAGTGCGGCGGCGTCTCGCCTCCTGATTTGCAGTTGCGAGAAGACCATGCCGCTCGATGCGGCAGCGATCGGTCGTGGCTGCACGGCCAGAATCACGCAGGCAAACCAGCTTTGCGGTCTCGAACTCGACCGCTTCAAGGAGGCGCTCGCCGACGGCGCGCCGATCACGGTTGCCTGTACCCAGGAGGCTCCGCTGTTTCGGGAAGTCGCCGAAAGCTCCCCGCAAGCCGAGCTCACCTTCGTCAACATCCGCGAGACCGGCGGCTGGTCGAAGGATGCCGCGGCAGCCGGTCCGAAAGCGGCCGCACTGATTGCCGCTGCGGGCGAAGACATGCCGCCGATCTCGCTGGTCACGCTCGAGAGCAGCGGCGTCGCGCTGATCTATGGCCGCGACGAGATTGCCATCGAGGCGGCGCAGCGTCTCGCCGACCGCTTGGACATCACCGTGCTTCTGACCAGGCCCGGCGACGTCGCCCCGCGCCGCACGAACGAATTTCCCGTGCTCAAGGGCACGATCCGCAATGCAAGCGGACATCTCGGGCATTTCGAGCTTGCGATCGACGATTACGCGCTGCCCTCTCCCTCTTCGCGCGCAAAGCTCGTGTTCGGGCCTTCGCGCAACGGCGCCACTTCCACCTGCGATCTGATCCTCGATCTCTCGGGCGGCACACCGCTGTTTCCCGCGCATGAACTGCGCCCCGGCTATCTGCGCGCCGATCCGCGCGACCGCGCCGCCGTCGAGCGCGCGATCGCGGATGCCGGCGGCCTGGTCGGAACCTTCGACAAGCCGCGCTTTGTCAATTTCGAGCCGTCGCTGTGCGCGCATTCGCGCTCGTCCATCACCGGATGCACGCGCTGTCTCGATCTGTGTCCGACCGGCGCGATCACGCCGAACGGGAATGCAGTCGCGATCGACGCCAATGTGTGCGCAGGCTGCGGCTCTTGCGCATCCGTATGCCCGACCGGCGCGGCCTCCTACGCGCTACCAAGCGCGGACGCGCTGATGCGCCGGCTGCGGACGCTGCTGCAGACTTACCGCAAGGCTGGCGGAAGCGACGCCGTAGTATTGTTCCACGACGGCGAGCACGGCGAGGACATCATCGATGCCCTGGCGCGGTTCGGCGAAGGCTTGCCGGCCAATGTACTGCCGCTGCGCGTCAACGAAGTAACCCAGGTCGGTCCGGAACTCCTCGCGTCCGTCTTTGCCTATGGCGGCAGCGGCGTCGCGCTGCTCACGCGCGCCAGGCCCCGCCACGACATCACGGCACTCCGCCGCGCGGTCGAAACCTCGGATCGCGTCCTTGGCGCGCTGGGTTTCGGCACCGGCATCATTCAGACCATCGAAACCGACGATCCGGACCAACTGCGCGCCATGCTGGATGCCGCGCCTCGCGGGGTCGCCACGCAAAGGCCCGCCGGCTTCATGCCGCGGGGCGCGAAACGCGGCGTGCTCGAAACAACGTTTCGCGAGCTTCATCTCGCCGCGCCCACGCCGGTCGATGTCGTACCGCTGGCGCCGGGCGCGCCCTTCGGCACCGTGAAGCTGGATGTCGACGGCTGCACGCTGTGCCATGCCTGCGTCACCGCCTGCCCGACGGGCGCGCTATCCGATAACCCTGACCGCGCGATGCTTCGGTTCACCGAAAGCCTCTGCGTGCAATGCGGGCTCTGCGAATCCACCTGCCCCGAGAAGGTCATCAGCATTGAACCGCGCCTCGACTTCCAGGCCTGGAATGCGCCGCTGCGCGTACTGAAGGAAGAAGAGCCGTTCAACTGCATCGCCTGCGGCAAACCCTTCGGCACCAAGAGCTCGATCGACCGCGTGCTCGCAAAACTCGGCGAAAAGCACTGGATGTTCCAGGGCGCCAACGCCAGGCGGCTCGACGTCATCAAGATGTGCGCAGATTGCCGCGTCGAAGCCGTGGTGAACGAAAGTTTTGACCCGCATGCGGCACCGCAACGCCCGCCGGTGATGTCGACGGAAGATTATCTGCGCGCGCGCAATGTGAAAAAGGACGATCCTCTTGGATCGTGAGCAGCCCGTGTCCGCCACTTCTCCAGATCTCAAGGCCCACGCGACCTCGAAAGCCGCCGGCATTCCCGGCGTCAAGCACGTCATCGCGGTCGCCTCCGGCAAGGGCGGCGTCGGCAAATCCACCACCTCCTGCAACCTCGCGCTCGGCTTCGCCACGCTCGGACTGAAGACCGGCATTCTCGACGCCGATATATATGGTCCGTCGCAACAAAAACTGTTCGGACTGCGCGGCAAACCGCGGCAGCTCGGCCCGCGCATGCTGGAACCGATGGAGCGTTTTGGCGTCAAGGTGATGTCGATCGGCTTTCTGGTCGAGGAAGACAACGCCATGATCTGGCGCGGACCGATGGTGATCTCGGCGATCACACAGATGCTCCGCGAGGTGGCATGGGACGACCTCGATATTCTCGTCGTCGACCTGCCACCCGGCACCGGCGACGCGCAGCTCACCATGGCGCAGCAGGCGCCGCTGGCCGGCGCGATCATCGTCTCGACGCCGCAGGACATCGCCCTGATCGACGCGCGGCGCGGCATCGCGATGTTTCAGAAGGTCAGCATTCCGATCCTGGGCCTGATCGAAAACATGTCGAGCTTCTGCTGCCCGACCTGCAACCACGTCACACCGATATTCGGCCACGGCGGCGCGCGGACGGAAGCCGAAAGCCGCGGCATTCCCTATCTCGGCGAGATCCCGCTCGATATCCAGATCCGCCAGACCTCCGACGACGGCCGCCCGATCGTCGCCGTCGAGCCCGACGGCGTCCATGCGAAGCACTATATCGGCATGGCACGCGAGATCTGGACCACGATCGTCACCGGCGCGGCACACCGGCCCCCGCCGCGCATCGTCATCGAATAGAGGCGACCCGGCGACTCATGGGCTCATAAAGATCGCACTGATCTGCTCGGCGCCGCCGACAAGCCCAAGCGCGTGCAGTTCATCGCGGTGCAGATCGACAACGAGAATCGCCAGGATCGCGAAAAGAGCCGTGGCGACGACCACAAGAAATCGCGCGGCCGATGTATCAGTTGCCTCGCCTTGCGCGGCTGTCCGATCCCAGAGCGGTGCCATGAGCGCCAGCAAGGCATAGAGCATTGCGACCTCTTTTCTTGCGTCGTGCTCAGGCAGCGTAGTCTGGCCCTTGACCAATGTCGAGCTAACGGGCCTCTTCGAAGCCGCCGAGTGCCGCGGTAAGATTGGCGCCGAGGATATCCGAGAGATAGCCACCTTCCTGCACGAAAACGGTCGGTAGGCCCAATCGGGCGATCGCGGCGCCGATGCGCCGGAAGCCGGCCGTCGTCACCGCAAGGCCGGCGAGCGGATCGTGCTCGGAGGCATCGAGACCGAGCGCCACCACGAGGGCGCCGGGTGCAAATGCGCGGATGGTTTTTTCTGCCTCGCCCATCGCCTTTATATAGTCGTCGTCCCCGGTGCCCCTCGGCAGCGGAATGTTCAGATTGGCGCCGAGGCCGGGGCCGGCGCCGCGCTCATGCGCATATCCCCACACATAGGGATAGAAGAAGACGGGATCGGCATGGATCGAAACCGTGAGCACGTCGGGCCGCTCGTAGAAGATGCCCTGCGTGCCGTTGCCATGATGCACGTCGACATCGAGAATCGCGACTCGCTCGTGCTTCAGTTTAAGTTGAGCCGCCGCGACTGCACTGTTGTTAAGAAAGCAGAATCCGCCCGCGAGATCGCTGTAGGCATGATGACCGGGCGGCCGGCAGAGCGCGTAGGCCGCGCCTTCACCGTCCATCACGAGCTGGGCAGCCGTGGTCGCAACATCGGTCGCCGCACAGGCCGCAGCCCAGGTGCCGGGACCGATCGGGCACGCCGTGTCGGCCGCGTGCCAGCCAAGGCGGCCGACAATATGCGTCGGGTAAGTGGCGGCATTGCGGACCGGATGCACATTGGCAATCATCTCAGGGCCTGAATCGCCAAGCGCGCTCCAGGCATCCCATGCTTCCTCGAGGAAACGAAGATATTCGGGACTATGTACTCGCGCTCGGGGTCCCTGACCGAAAACAGTCGGCGCGATCAAATCGTGCTTGCCGGCTTTCAATCCCGCCAGCAAACGATCGGCGCGTTCCGGCTGCTCGGTGGTGCGCTGGACCACGCCGCGCACCAGGAAGAATTGCGGATCGTGGCTGCGGTGCAGTTCGGTATAGACGGCCTTCACACGGTTACTCCGTTGGTTGGAATTAGAATCCCGCTCGGTGATGCAGCATTGCCGGCGGGCGGCGTAAGCTCCCGCACCAGTTTGCCGACCTCGCGCCAGGCGTGACCGATATGGTGATCGACATGCGCGGTGATGCGTTCGGGGTGCCCGGCCTCGATGGCCGCAAGCAGCGGCTCGTGCGTCCGCGCGATCTCATGCGGATCGTCGTACAGGCGGCCGATCAGCCCGATCACCATGCGCAGCTCCGCCGCGAGATCATCGAACAGCCGCAGCAGGCGACTGTTGTCCGCGATTTCGAAGATCAGCCGGTGAAAGCGATAATCCTCTTCCACCTGGCGTGCCGGATCGTCGAGATCGGCGGTCTTGTGCAGAATATCGAGTTGCCGCCGTAAGGCGTCGCGCGCGTCGCTCGTCAGATTCCGCGCCGCCAGCACGCCGGCGTGGCGCTCAATGCAAAGCCGCAGATCATAGATCTCGTCGATGTTTTTGATTTCGAGCTTGCGCACGAAAAAGCCGTGCCGCGGCTTCGCCACCAGCAGCCCCTGCTTCTCCAATAGCCGCGCCGCTTCCCGTACCGGCGCGCGGCTGATGCCCAATTCGCGGGCAATGCCCGCTTCCACCACTTTTGAACCGGGCGGCAGGCGGCCCTGAACGACAGCCTGGGTCAGGATGCGAGCGACCTGGCCGACCAGATCGCTGTCCGCAACTGCCGGTAATCCAACAGGAAGAGACATAGGTCGCATTGGCTAAACCCGCGTCAGTCTGTGTATATTTTTTAATCGTCGATTGTCGACAGTTTAGTCTTGCCCTAATGTCACGCCCCACGCAAGCTGAAAACGTTGAACGTGGGCAGAAGGCAGAAATGACAAGTGCAGCGCAAAACACCGCAAAGGCATGGCCGGCGGCGGTGGAAGACCAGACCCTCCAAATCCGGATCGACCTCGCGGCGGCCTACCGGCTGATTCACCGGCTTGGTCTCGACGACAGCATCTACACCCACATCTCCGCCCGGCTTCCGGGCCGGCAAGACCGCTTCCTCATCAACCCCTACGGCCTGCGCTTCGAAGAAGTCACGGCGTCCAACCTGGTGACGGTCGACCTCGACGGCAACGTCATCGATGACCCCATGGGCCTCGGCATCAACCCGGCTGGCTTCACGATTCACAGTGCGATCCATGCCGCGCGGCATGACGCGATCTGCGTCCTGCACACGCACACAGTGGCCGGCATCGCTGTTGCCAGCCAGAAGCGGGGCCTGCTGCCGCTCAATCAATGGTCGCTGCAGTTTACCGACTGCCTCGCCTATCACGACTACGAAGGCATCGCGCTCGATCTCGATGAGCGTTCGCGCCTTGTCGCGGATCTCGGCGACAAGTTCGTGATGGTGCTGCGCAACCACGGCATGCTGACCTGCGGGCGCTCCGTCGCCGAGGCCTTCAAGCTGATGCACAATCTGGAACGCTCCTGCCGCGCCCAGCTCGCCGTGCAGTCGTCCGGCGCCGAGATCATCGAGCTATCAGCTGCAGTGGCCCGCAAGACGGCCGGCCAATACGCCAGCTTCTACGACGCAATCGAAACCAATGGCGTGCCCGACAGCGAATGGGCCGCCTTCAAGCGGATGCTTGAACGTACCGATCCGGATTTTGCGAACTGACAAACGCAACAAACGCAACGCTCAACCCGGTAGCGCACCGGCCAGCCTTTTTTTGAACGAGGTAAGGTAATGTCCAAGCGAAAATTATTGATGAGCTTTGCCGCCCTTTGCATGCTGAGCACCGCAGCAGTGGCCGAGGGACCGAAGGCAGGCGGCGTGGTCAATGCCGTGATTCAACCGGAGCCGCCGAGCCTCATGGTCGGCCTGGTCCAGAACGGCCCGACGCAGATGGTGGCCGGCAACATCTATGAAGGCCTGTTGCGCTACAGTTCCAAACTGGATCCCCTGCCCGGCCTCGCCGAGAGCTGGACCGTCAGCGAGGACGGCAAGACCTACACGTTCAAACTCGTAAAGGGCGTGACCTGGCACGACGGCAAGCCGTTCACGGCAGCAGACGTCCTGTTCTCGATCGAATTCCTCAAGCAGACCCACGCGCGCGCCCGCGGCAATCTGGTGCAGCTCGACAAGGTCGAGGCATCAGATGAATCGACGGTCGTCTTCACGCTGAAGCAGCCGTTCGGCCCCTTCATCGGAATCTTCGAGGTCGGCTCGCTGCCGATGATTCCGAAGCACATCTATGAAGGCACCGATTTCAAAACCAACCCGGCCAACAACACGCCTGTCGGCACCGGCCCCTTCATGTTCAAGGAATGGCAGAAAGGCTCGTTCATCCGCCTGGTCAAGAATCCGAACTACCACATCAAGGGCAAGCCCAATATCGACGAGATCTATTGGCACGTGATTCCCGACGCGGCCGCGCGTTCGGTGGCCTACGAAACCGGCAAGGTCGACGTGCTGCCCGGCGGCTCGGTGGAAAATTTCGACGTGCCGCGCCTGAGCAAGCTCAAGAACACCTGCGTCACCGGTGCGGGCTGGGAGTTCTTCAGCCCGCATTCCTGGCTCTGGCTCAACAACCGCTCAGGGCCGACCGCGAACAAGAAGTTCCGCCAGGCGCTGATGTTTGCAATCGATCGCAACATGGCCAAGGACGTGGTCTGGAACGGCCTCGGCAAGGTCGCGACCGGGCCGTCGGGCTCCGCGATCAAGTACTACACAAGCGCGGTGCCGAAATACGATTACGATCCGGCCAAGGCGAAGGCGCTGCTCAAGGAAGCCGGCTACACCGGCGAGAAGCTTCGCTTGCTGCCCTTGCCCTATGGCGAGACGTGGCAGCGCTGGGCCGAAATGGTTCGCCAGAACCTGCAGGACGTCGGGATCAACGTCGAGATGGTCGCTACCGACGTCCCCGGCTGGAATCAAAAAGTCAGCGAGTGGGACTACGACATCGCCTTTACCTATCTCTATCAGTACGGCGATCCCGCACTCGGCGTCGGTCGCAACTATATCTCCAGCCAGATCGCCAAGGGCTCGCCGTTCAACAATGCCGAAGGCTATTCGAATCCCGAGATCGACAAGCTGTTCGCCGAAGGCGCGGTCGCCTTCCCCGATGCGGCGCGCGCGGAGATCTACGCCAAGGCCCAGAAGATCCTCGTCGAGGACGTGCCGGTCGCGTGGATGCTCGAGTTGCAATTCCCGACCATCACCCGCTGCAGCGTCAAGAACCTGATCACGACCGGCATCGGCGTGAACGACGGTTTCCGTGACGCATGGATCGAGAAGTAATCGCCGACCCGTCGGGCGTCAGGCCTCAGGTCTGACGTCCGGATACCGCGCCTCCAACGCAATCGACAGAACATGATTTCCTTCATCGCCCAGCGGATCGCGAAGGCCATCGTCGTCCTTCTTGCGCTCGTCGTTCTCAACTTTTTCCTGATCCGGATGGCGCCGGGCGACCCGGCGCTGGTGATGGCGGGTGAAGCGGGCGCGGGCGATCAGATTTTCCTAGCTCAACTGCGCGAGAAGTTCGGCCTCGACCAGCCGCTGCCGGTACAGCTGTTCCTGTACGTCAAAGGCATTCTCAGCCTCGATCTCGGATTCTCGTTTCGCCAGCAGATGCCGGTCGCGACCCTGATCCTGCAGCGCCTGCCGGCGACGCTGTTGCTGACGGGGACCGCGTTTGCGATCTCGCTAGCGTTCGGCATCCTGTTCGGCGCGCTGGCGGCGCGCTTTGCCGGCACCTGGGCCGACACCGCCATCACGGTGCTGGCGCTGATCTTCTATGCCACGCCCCTGTTCTGGGTCGCGCTGATGGCGATCCTCTTGTTTTCCGTCACGATGGATTGGTTGCCGAGCTTCGGCTACGAGACGGTCGGCGCAAACTATACCGGGCTCGCACACGTGCTCGATGTCGCCGCCCATCTGGTCCTGCCGGCGACGACCATCGGCCTGTTCTTCATGGCGACCTATGCCCGCATGACCCGCGCCTCGATGCTTGAGGTCAGCAGACTTGATTTCGTCAAGACCGCGCGCGCCAAGGGCTTGTCCGACTCTGTGATCCAGCGCCGCCACGTGCTGCGCAACGCCCTGTTGCCGGTAGTGACGCTCGCCGGACTGCAGGCCGGCACGCTGGTCGGCGGCGCTGTTCTCACCGAGACCGTGTTCGCATGGCCCGGCATCGGCCGCCTGATGTACGAGGCCCTGCTGCAGCGCGACTACAATCTGCTGCTCGGCGTCTTCGTCGTCTGCTCGGCGATGGTGCTGGCCTTCAACCTGATCACGGACCTCGTCTACCGCTCCGTCGATCCCCGCATCGAGTTCGCCTCATGAGACAGGTCTGGCGAATGCTGTTGCGCAATCCCGGCGGCATGATCGGCGTCGCGATCCTGACGATTGCGATCGCGGTTGCGCTGTTTGGTCCGCTGCTGTTTCCGACCTCGCCCTGGCGCATGGTGCAGCGGCCGTTCCTGCCGCCGTTCACGATGGCCAACCTGCCGCTCGGCACCGATGCGCTCGGCCGCGACGTGATGGCGGGCATCATCTACGGCGCGCGGGTTTCTCTGTTGGTCGGCCTGATCTCGACGCTGGCCTCGCTGGCGGTCGGCATCCCGCTCGGCGCCGCGGCCGGATATTTCGGCGGCAAGATCGACGATGCGCTGATGCGGTTCACTGAATTCTTCCAGACCGTCCCGAGTTTTGCGTTGGCGATCGTGCTCGTCGCCATCATGCAGCCCTCCATCGGTTCGATCGTGGCCGCCATTGCGATCGTGAGCTGGCCGCCGGTGGCGCGGCTGGTGCGCGGCGAAGTGCTGTCGCTGCGTACGCGCGAATATGTCCAGGCGGCCGTCGTGACCGGCCAGACCAACTGGTGGATCATCTGGCGCGAGATCCTGCCCAATGCGCTGTCGCCGGTCATCGTGCTGGCCTCGCTGATGGTCGCAACCGCGATCCTGCTGGAATCCTCGCTCTCCTTCCTGGGTCTCGGCGATCCCAACCTGATGTCGTGGGGCTACATGGTCGGCGCGGGCCGCACCGTGATCCGACAGGCCTGGTGGATCACGGTATTCCCCGGCATCGCCATCCTTGTTTCGGTGCTGGCGCTGAACCTGATCGGTGAAGGCCTCAACGACGCGCTCAACCCCCGCCTCGCCAAGGGGGGACGCTGAACATGACCGTCGTCATCAGGAACCTGAAGCTGGCACTGCCCCCGGGTGGCGACCGCGCGCATGCGGTGGACGATGTTTCGTTCGATCTGGCCGCCGGCAAGATCCTCTGCGTGGTCGGCGAATCCGGCTCCGGCAAGTCGATGTGCGCCCACGCACTGATGGGCCTGCTGCCGGAAACGGTGAAGTCAGAGTCCGGCGAGATTCTCTTCGACGGGAAGAACCTGCTGACGCTCAGCCCGACGGAATGGTTCGCGCTGCGCGGCCGTCGCATCGCCATGGTGTTCCAGGAGCCGATGACGGCGCTTAATCCGCTGATGCGGATCGGCGACCAGATCGCCGAAATGTTCGAGGCACATGATCTTTTGACGTCGAAGGAGCGTCGTCAAAGGGCCCTCGCCTTGATCGGCGAAGTCGGCCTGCCCGACCCCGAGCGGATCGTTCGCGCCTATCCCCATCAATTATCCGGCGGCCAGCGCCAGCGCGCCATGATCGCCATGGCGCTGGCGCTCGAACCCGCCGTGCTGGTGGCCGACGAACCGACGACGGCGCTCGATGTCACGACGCAGGCGCAGATCCTCAAGCTGATCCGCGACCTGCAGCGCCGCCGCAACATGGCCGTCATGTTCATCACCCATGATTTCGGCGTCGTCGCCGAGATCGCCGATCGCGTGGTTGTGCTTCAGCACGGCAAGGTGGTCGAACAGGGTACCGCCGACGACGTGCTGTTACGCGCCCAGCATCCCTATACCCGCGCCTTGCTTGCCGCCGTCCCCACCCTGCAGCCGCCGCAGCGGACGCCGCTGCTCGACCGCAGCAAGGCGGTGGAAGTGATCGGCCTCGGCAAGACCTACATCAGCGGCGGCGGATGGTTTCGCGCCGAACGGCGCGTGCAGGCGGCCAGGGAAGTCAGCTTCGACATCTTTCGCGGCGAGACGCTCGGTCTGGTCGGCGAATCCGGTTCGGGGAAATCGTCTGTCGCACGCCTCGTCATGCGGCTGATCGAGCCTGACGCCGGCACCGTCCGTATCGGCGACGTCGATCTCACCCGGATCAGGGGAAAGGCGCTGCGCGAACAGCGCCGCCGCATTCAGATGGTGTTCCAGGACCCGTTCGCCTCGCTCAATCCGCGCCGGAAGGTCGGCAACATCATCACGGATGGCCCGATTGCGCATGGCGTCGATCCGGCGGCGGCGCGAAAGCGGGCCGGCGAGCTGCTTAGCCTCGTCGGCCTCAATGCCGGCGCGATGGAACGCTTTCCGCATGAATTCTCCGGCGGACAGCGGCAGCGCATCGGGATAGCCCGCGCGCTGGCGCTCGACCCGGAAATCCTGGTCGCCGACGAAGCGGTCTCCGCGCTCGACGTGTCGGTGCAGGCACAGGTGCTGGATCTCCTGGAGGATTTGAAGGCCCGGCTCGGCCTGTCTATGCTGTTCATCACCCACGATTTGCGCGTGGCCGCACAGATTTGCGACCGCATCGCCGTGATGCAGCACGGCGCGATCGTTGAACTCAAATCGGCGGCCCTGCTGTTCGCCGCTCCCGAGCACGCCTACACCCGCGAATTGCTCTCGGCGGTGCCTGGTCAGACGTCATCGTCCAAGGCGGCATAACGGGACCACGAACGATGCGCTGCGTCCTGGTTAGCAAGAGCCTCGATCTTCGCGGCTATCTCGGCCCGCAATTCATGCGCGCCGCCGACCGCATCGAAATCATCAGCCATCCGCACGAGGGGCCGGCAACGGACGTCCGGCTGGCGGTGGCCTGGCACCCGCCGGATGACGCATTTGAGCACTATCCCAATCTGCAGGCGGTCTGCTCGATCGGCGCCGGTGTCGACAACATTTTGGCGTGCCCCAGCCTGCGCCCCGATGTCGACGTGATCCGTGTCGTCGACCCCGCGCAGGCGCAGATGATGTCGGGCTTCGTTGCCTGGCACGTCATCGGGCATCAGCGGCGCTTTGCGACCTATCAGGCCCAGCAGCGCGAGGAACGCTGGCAGCGTCTCGCCCTGCGCCGGGCGCAGGATGTGCCGGTCGGGATTCTCGGCTTTGGCGAGATTGGCCGCAAGGTCGCCGCCGATCTGGCGTTACTTGGTTTCCCGGTGATGACGTGGAGCCGGACCGCAAAGCCGACGCCGCAAGGCATCACCGGCTTCGACGGCGCCGCAGGTCTTGATGCCATGCTCGGCCAGACCGAGGTTCTCGTGAACCTGCTGCCGCTGACGCCGGAGACAAAGGGCATCCTCAATCGGGGGACATTTGCCCGAATGTATCGCGGCGGCTACCTGATCCAGGTCGGCCGCGGCGAGCATCTGGTCGAAGCCGATCTGGTCGCTGCGCTGGAGAGCGGCCAGCTTGCCGGCGCCGCGCTCGATGTGTTCTCGACAGAGCCGCTGGCCCCGCGGCATCCGTTCTGGCGACATCCCAACATCGTCGTCACGCCGCATGATGCCTGCGAAGTCAGCATGGAAGCGATCGGGGCGACGTTTCGCGCAACGGCGGAAGCGATACGCGCCGGCCGGCGACCACCGCACTCCATCGACCGCGAACGCGGCTACTGAGCGACAGCCATGGATATTTTCGTACCGGACCCGTCGCCTGCGACTGTTGCCGCTCACCCGATCGATACCCTCCGCGCCGCATCCGCCGTCCCGGAAGCGCTGGCCCAAAGGCTGGCGGCCGAGCACTACGGCCTGATCGCCGCCGTGCACCGGCTCGACAGTGAGCGCGACCAGAACTTTCGGCTGCGCTCGCTGAGCGGCCGCGAGTATGTCCTGAAGATTGCGAACCCTGCGGAAGACCGCGCGGTGACCAACCTGCAGACGGAGGCGCTGCTCCACCTCGCTGCCGCCGACCCCGGCCTCCCGGTCCCGTGCATCTTTCCGGCGCGGAACGGCATGACGGAGCTTGATATTGCCTTCGAAGACGGCTCGAGCCGGGTCGTGCGCCTGTTGTCGTATCTGGCGGGAACCCCGATGCATGCGGCCGCGGGGTCGACGGTGCTGCGGCGCGATCTCGGTCGCTGCGCCGCAAGGCTCGCACGGGGTCTTTCCGATTTCAGCCACAGCGCCGCCAATCACAAACTGCTCTGGGACCTTCAGCATGCCGCCGAACTCCGTCCGCTGATCGACGCCGTCCCGGGCGAGCGACGCGGCCTGATCGAGGACGTTCTCGCCGGCTTCGAGACCTGCGCGCTGCCGATGCTTCCGCAATTGCCGAACCAGCCCGTCCATAACGACCTCAACCCGCACAACGTCGTCGTCGACCCCGAAACCCATGCCGTCGTTGCCGGGATCATCGATTTCGGCGACCTCACCTGCACGGCGCGGGTCAACGACCTTGCGATCACGGCGGCATATCAGGTTGCCGATGACGACGATCCCCTTGCACCGGCTTGCGAGATGATCGCGGCCTACCATGCCGTGCTGCCGCTCGAACCGGCCGAGTTCAGCGTGCTGTTCGACCTGATCGCCACGCGCATGGCCATGACGATCGTGATCAGCAGTTGGCGAGCCGCCCGTTATCCTGCTAACCGGAACTACATTCTGCGCAACAATGCCGCGGCCTGGGCGCGGCTGCGGCGCGTGGCGACACTGTCGCGAGACCAGGCCACACTTCAGATCCAACGCGCATGCCATGTGGGGTAGAGAGATGTCCGCCGCCGATGAGGCCGTTTCGGCACAAGACCTGATCGCGCGGCGAAACCGGCTGCTCGGTCCGGCTTACCGGCTGTTCTACGACCAGCCGGTGCAGTTCGTCCGCGGCGAAGGCGTCTGGCTCCATGACGCTGCCGGACATCGCTATCTGGACGCCTACAACAACGTCGCATCCGTCGGGCACTGTCACCCGCATGTCGTGCAGGCGATCGCACGGCAGGCTGCTCTGCTCAACACCCATACGCGCTACCTGCATGAGACCGTGCTCGACTTCGCGGAAAAACTGCTCAGCACCTTTCCGGCCGAGATCGGTCACGTCATGTTCACCTGCACCGGCAGCGAGGCCAACGACCTCGCCTTGCGCGTCGCACGAACCTGCACCGGCGGCACCGGCTTCATCGTCACCGCAAACGCCTATCACGGCGTCACCAGCGCGCTGGCTGAGCTATCTCCCTCGCTCGGACTTCCGCTTCCGGAAGGAAGCCACGTGCGCCTCGTGCCGGCGCCCTCCTCGGCCGCCGATGCCGGTGATGTCTTTGCGCATCACGTTCGAGCGGCATTGGACGACATGAAGAAGAGCGGCATCCGTCCGGCCGCGCTTCTGGTCGATACCATTTTTTCCAGTGACGGCGTGTTCGCCGACCCGCCCGGCTTTCTGCGACCGGCGGTCGAAGCCGTGCGGAAGGAAGGCGCACTGTTCATCGCCGACGAGGTGCAGCCCGGCTTCGGCCGCTGCGGCGGGCAGATGTGGGGCTTTGCCCGCCACGGCCTCGTCCCCGATCTCGTCACCATGGGCAAGCCCATGGGCAACGGCCATCCGGTTGCCGGGATGGCAGCACGCCCTGAGCTGCTGGCAGAGTTTGGCCGGCGGTCGCGCTACTTCAACACCTTCGGTGGCAACCCGGTGTCCGCCGCCGCCGGCATTGCGGTGCTCGACGTGATCGAATCCGAAGGGTTGATGCAGAACGCGCAACGCACCGGTGCGTATCTGATCGAATCGCTGGGCCAGCTACAGGCGAGACACGACCTGATCACCGAAATCCGGGGCGCGGGGCTGTTCGTGGGCGTTGAACTGCGGCGCGGCGGCGCTACCAGAGCGCCCGCCACAACTGAAGCCACCCGCGTCGTGAACCTGCTGCGTGAACTACGCGTGCTGGTCAGTTCGGCCGGACCGCACGGCAACGTGCTCAAGATCCGGCCACCACTGGTGTTCGGTACGGATCATGCCGACCTGCTCGTCGACAGCCTCGATCAGGCGTTGGTCAGACTGAGGCGGACGTCAGCGGAGCAAATGACGTAAGGGTGCGGATCGCGTGGCTAGTAGAATGATCTCAGCCCCGCTGCCCCCTTCAGGAACGCCGGCAAATGCGGAATTGAGTCGAGCGTATCGAAATAGCGCGCGTCTCCGACGATCGTGAGGGCGTCAAGTTCGAGCGACTTGATCGGCGGCAGCGCGGCTAAAGGCGCGATCACGTCGTTTTCTGGCTCAATGTCAAGTTCGAGTTCAATCGTATCTTGCACAGCGCCTAACGGAGGGGCCAGGCTGCGAGACACTGCCCGCTCCAAATCAGACATCTCGTCACGAAGAGCCTCAGTTGCCTTTGCCAGGGTGACGCCATTCAATGGCGAGGTCGGGTGATTGAGATTTAGTCTCTTCGCCCGCCCGTCGACCCGTAGCGGTTCCGTTTCGGCCTGTGCCAGCCCGGCCGTCCCGACCAAGGCCTCGTCGCCGTACCGGACATGGCCAGCGATCACAACGAGGCGAATGTCCCTCTCGGTGGCAGCAACGAGATTGTCGTAAGGGTCGGGCTTGTCGGCGTCGAGAACGAGAAGATCGGCATATTTGCCGTCCTCGATACTGCCGAGCTTGTCGCCCCAGCCCGCCGAGCGGGCGGCGACGATGGTTACGGCCTCCGCGAGTTTCCGCGCACTGACGTTGCCATTCGGCGTGTTGCGGCCGACCAGCGTTGCAACTTTCATCTCCAACAACAGGTTGCGGCTGCCCGAAGGCGTCCAGTCGCTTCCGAGCGAGAACGGCGCTCCCGATTGCAGCAGACTCTTTACTTCAAGCGTCTTTCCGTACAGCAGAAGATTGCTGAGCGGCGACCAGACGACCCGGGTGTTCGCCTCCGCCAGCCTGGCAAAATCAGGAGGCTCCAGGCCAGCACAATGGATGGTGACCAGATTGTTGGCGAAGAGCTGCTCGCGCTTCAACAGTTCGAATTGCGCGCGAGCGACCAAATCCCTTCCTTCCGCAAGGTGGAAGAAGAACGGTTTTCCGGACTGGACCGTTCGGCGGAACTTGTCGATTTCAGCAGGCTCGTCTTCAAGGTCGGTGATCTTGTGCTTGGCCGACGGCAACTCGCGATCGGCCGGAACCTCGAAATTGCGCACGATGCCCTGAAAATACGGCACGCCGCCAAAGGTGCTATGCATTCCCTGGCCCGACGTAACGCCACCGACAAGAAGCTTGGTCTCGACGTATCGCACGATCGACTTAATCAGGTCGGGCCGCCGCCGAGTCAATGTCCCCATCGGCGTGTTAACGAAGCGCCGGTAGTCGGGAAGCTTCAGCCAGTCGTTGCGGTTGCCGAATGCCCTCGGCGGAATCCAGAGCGGCAGGATGTTGTAGGCGAGATGATTGTGGAGGTCGAGCAAGCCGGGATAGATCACCCCGCCGGTTTCGATGCGCGGCGCGCCCTCGAAGCCTGCCGGCGACGGATCACCCCGCTTGCGCACGGCGACAATCAGGCCCTTGTTTAGATAGAGCACACCATCGTCGATTGCTTCGCCGTGCATGGGCACGATCTTGCCGAACATGACCATCGCAGACGCAGAAGGAGCTGCAGCATCGAACGGAACAATGTCGGAACGTGCGGCGGGGTCCGGTCCTGCGGCAACGCTGGCCGCTTCTCCTGTCGTCTTTCCCGTGAAGTCGGTCATGTTCAAACCTCCACCGCCCTGGTGCGGAATGGCACCGCGAGCATCAATCACCACCGGATCGGCGCAGCTCCCATATTGGCAAGACGCGCGTTGACCTCGTGAAATGGATTCGGGCCGCTCAGGAAATCGTTCGATGCGGGATGCGAAAGCCGCACCTCGTCCACGCGCGTGCGCCAGACGCCCGTCTGCTCGGCGATCTCCCGAATTCGCACCTTGTCGGCAACGCGCTGCGCCGGCGTGCCGAGCAGCAAGAATACGACGTGCCCGGTCGTGCGCTGCGCGAGCGTGCTCAACACCTTGCCGATGATCGGCGACCAGAGCGGGATGTGACCGAATAATTGCTCAGGCGCCCCACCGGGCAGGTAGCGGGTAATGGTCAGGCTCGCATTCAGGAACAACAGCCCTTCCTGTTCATGCAAGCGATCAAACAGTTCTCGCGGCGATCCGAAATAGAGTTCGCCGTTCGCGATCGCCGAACGAAGCGTGTGCCAGCCGTTTGCCAAGGTAAACCTCGTGCTGGCGGTCCTCTCATTCGCAATCATCTGCAGCAACCGCTTCAGGCTGGTTGCAACACCGGCCTGATCCCAGCCGGCCAGGTCTCCCTGCTCGAAAGACCGCCCGGTTGCACGCGAGATCAGCGGATAAGGATCCTGCCCCACTAGGACGCAGCGAATATCTTCCGGCATCGTGGCGTCGAACGCGCGAAATACATGGGCGTCGGGCCGCGCTCCCGCCAGCGGGGAGACACGCCGCGACGGGTAGATCGGTTGCTCTACAGTGAACGTGAGATCGGCGCGGATGTCGGCGAAGGCCGGATCAATATCCTGCAACACCGACCGCCACGCCGCTGATAGGTCGGCTCGCCAGTCGGTCAGGAATTCCGTCATTGCGGCGCGCAGCAGCATCACCCGTTCTCCGGGACTGCAGGTCTTGGCGCACCGGATCCGGGCACCTCTGCCAGAATGTCGCAGACGAACATGCGCCCCCTCACTCCCGCACGAGGGCAGATTACGTCATCACGTCACTCAAGGCGAGTAATCTAGTTCACAATCAACCGGGCGCTTAGTTGATTTTTCCAAGGGCGCGAGCGCGTTCGCAGAGCAGCCGCGAACCGTCACTTCGCTCAAGAGAATCCAATCTTCAGTTGGTAGACGCCTAGGCGCCCGCGGCCGGCAGGCTGGCGGCGGCGATGGCGACGATATGGGCCAGCCGGCGTCCGATCCGGGACGGGGCGTTGCGGAGAAATGAACGAACCTGTCGCATCTGACATCTTCCATGGGCGCCGGTGGAACAAGGCGCACCACGAAAATGGTCCTAAGCCGCCAACTAGTCGAGATGTCGGGGAAAATAGCAATGCGCGCTTCGTCCTGAGGCTGATCGGCAGTGGATTTATTGCCCCGGTCGACCTGCCGGCGGCAAAATTCTTCCCCCCGGATTTTGGCTCATAGCCCGGTGGTCACCGTGCTTGAGCAGGCTGCGGCGCATCAAGAAACCGCCGCAACGACGCGAGGACTTCATCGAGCCGGTCATGATGAAGCCAATGTCCGGCGCCTGCGAGCTTCTGCAGTTCGGCCTGCCTGAAATGCGCGAGCAGGCCGGCGGCCTCGGGGTCGGGAAGAAAGCTTTCGTCACCCCACATCAACAGGGTCGGACAGGTGATGCGCGACCACAAGGCGGCATATTCGTCCGATGACAGCCGATACGGCGCCCTCGCCCGCTGATAATGGTCGAACCTCCAGCGATAGAGACCGTCGGCATCCTGCCGAACGCCGTGGCGGGCAAGATGAAGCGCCAGCGTTGGTGTCAGCCGCTTGTTGCGCGCCGACAACCGCGTCGCCGCTTCCTCGATCGTCCGGAACGCGCTGGGTTCGCGCTCGGAGATGCGATCGAGTTGGTCGATCCATCGCGACATCTGCTCGTGAATCGGTGTGCGTCGGGAGCCTGACAGAAAGGCTCCGTCCAGCACGGCAAGGCGCGATACCCGATCCGGATAGGTTCCGGCATAGGCGAGCGAGATCATTCCGCCCAGCGAATGACCAACGATGGCGGGATCCCGCAGCTCCGTGAAGTGGATCAAGCGGCTGAGGTCATAGACATGATCGACCAGACTATAGCTGCTTCCCTTTGCCCAATCGGAATCGCCGTGGCCGCGCAGATCCGGGGCGATGATATGGAAATGCGGTTGCAATTCGCGCGCGATCGCATCCCAGTTGCGGCAATGATCGAGCCCGCCATGGACCAGGATTAGGGGCGGCGCGGCTTCATTGCCCCAGTCGACATAGTGCAGCCGCAGCCCCTGGGACTCATAAAAGCGGTCTGCCGGTTCGGCCGTCATGGAATCGTCTCTCGCTGACGTGATGGCCTATTTCGGCGCAAATCCGAACGTGCGCTCGAAGCGCTTGACGTAATCGGGCCACACCTCGGGATTGACGATGCGCGGCGGCAGCCTGCCATCCAGCGCATCGAGAATCTGCTCGGCAGCGATCTTGCCCATGTTCATGCGCGCTTCCTTGGTGACGCCTGCCGTGTGCGGGCTCGCCAGCACATTGTCGAACTGCAGCAGCGGATGCTCCGGCGGCGGCGGCTCCTTGTCCCAGACGTCGAGACCTGCGCCCGCAATCCGCTTGTCGCGCAACGCCTCGTACAGCGCTTCCTCATCGTGAATGAAGCCGCGCGCCGTGGTGATGAAAAAGGCGTGCGGCTGCATCAGCGCGAATTCGCGGGCGCCGATCATGCGGCGATTGTCCTTGGTCAGCGGACAGGAAATCGAGACGAAGTCCGAGCGGCGCATCAGATCGTGAAGCTCGACCTTCTCGCCGCCCCGCGCGGCGATTTCTTCCGCGGTCAGAAAGGGATCGTAGGCGATCACCTTCATATGCAGCAGGCCATTGCACAGCTCCGCGATGCGGCGGCCGACATTGCCGATGCCGACGATGCCGATGGTCTTGCCCTGCGCCTCGTTGCCGATCAGCGCGTTGCGATTGACGTTGGCCTCTCGGCGCAGCGCGCGGTCGGACTCGAGAATGCGCTTGGACAGCGTCAGCAGCATGCCGAGCGCATGCTCGGCGACCGAGTTGGCGTTGCCGCCGGATTGATTGACGACGAGCACCCCCGCCGCCGTGCAGGCATCGACATCAACGGGATCAAAACCCGCGCCGTTCGAGGACACGATCAGGAGGTTCGGCGCCCGCTTCAGCAAATCCTTGTCAACATGGAAATGCCTGGCGATCTCGTCGCGCGCCGCTCCGACCTGATAGGCATGCGCCGCCGCCAAAATTGGCGCTGCAATCGTATCGGGGCTTTCGTTTTCCAGCCGGTCCAGCCGCACGTCGGCGCGCGCTTTCAGGATGTCGATGTAGATCTCGTGAGCGAGATATTTGACGTAGAACACGCGCTTGTTGTTGACGGTCATTTTCCTTGGCAACTTTCAGTTCGAAGAGCGTAGGGCTTGACTGGTTTGGCGGGAGGGCCGCTGGCGGCCATGGTCAGTAACAAGTCTCAGTGGAAGCGCCCGCAGCGCGGCAGCCGCGTTGGCAGCATTTCGGATATATCCAGCCATTGCCCCTCCCGGCATCTCTTCTTGCTTATCTCATATCGCCGCATACCCGATGTAGAGGCGCGCGGCGCAGAGCAGGATACGATCGGAACATGTTGACAATCTCGCCGATGGCGTCAAGTTTCGCCGCTCCAAGAATGAAAGCCGACGAATAATCGGCGCGGATGAGGGAGACCAAAATGGCGGTTGTGGAGGAAAAAACCTCGCCCGAAACCTCTGAGAAGAGCTGGCACGGCATCGTGCTGCAAACCCTCAAGCGCAACGATATCCGCCTGGTCCCCTACGTGCCCGACCGCGTCCTGACGACGCTGATCAGGAATCTGCACGCCGATCCCTTTTTCACGACCTTCCCCACCGCGCGCGAGGAGGAAGCGGTCGGCATCGTCTCCGGCGCCTGGATGGGCGGCATGCGCGGCGCGGTGCTGATGCAGACGTCCGGGTTTGCCACGCTCGCGAACGTGCTGGCGT
Organism: Bradyrhizobium algeriense; assembly: GCF_003062295.1. Classification (GTDB taxonomy): domain Bacteria; phylum Pseudomonadota; class Alphaproteobacteria; order Rhizobiales; family Xanthobacteraceae; genus Bradyrhizobium; species Bradyrhizobium algeriense. The sequence goes on from NZ_PYCN01000002.1 coordinate 135,656, forward strand.
CGCTGGCGATCCCCTATCAGATCCCGCTGATCATGTTCGTGTCCGAGCGCGGCACGCTCGGCGAGTTCAATTACGGCCAGTCGCTGGTGTGCCGCACCATGCGCCCCGTGCTGGATTCGCTCGCAATGGAGCACCACACCGCCACACGTCTCGACGAGTTCGAATTCATCGTCGACCGCTCCATCAAGCAGGCCATCACCACGCAGGCGCCGGTCGCGCTGATCCTCTCGCCGCTTCTGACCGGCGGCAAGGTCTTCGACAAGTGAGCGATCCCATGAACAGCGACACCTCTGCCCGCAATACCAAGGTCATGAACCGCTTCGATCTCACCTCGCGGCTGATCGCGAAATTGAAGCACGAGGAAGCCGTGATCGGCGGCATCGGCAATACCAATTTCGACCTGTGGGCCGCCGGCCACCGGCCGCAGAATTTCTACATGCTCGGCAGCATGGGCCTTGCCTTCCCGATCGCGCTCGGCGTAGCGCTGGCGCAACCGGACCGCCGGGTGTTTGCGCTCGAAGGCGACGGCTCGCTGTTGATGCAACTCGGGTCGCTCTCGACCATTGCGACGCTGGCGCCGAAAAACCTCACCATGGTGGTGATGGACAACGGCATCTATCAGATCACCGGCGCGCAACCGACGCCAGGCGCCACTGTTGCCGACGTCGTCGCCATCGCCATCGCGAGCGGGCTCACCCACTCCAGCTGGGCGGCGGATGAAGACGATTTCGAGCGGCTGATCGAACAATCCATGTCGGCCGCAGGCCCGACGCTGATCGGCGTGCGTATCGACGACAAGCCGGGCCTTGGCACCACCCGCCGCGATCCCGTGCAGATCCGGGAACGCTTCATGCACGGTATGGGCGTACGGGAGCCGCTCTGAGGCGAATTAACCACAGGCATCGCCAATTCGCATGCACGGGAATATCCGGCACATAATTCGTGCTATGCGGTCCCGATGACGATCATCCTTCGATTATTCGCCTGGGGCCTTGCCGCAGCCATCGCGTTCGCCACCCTCGGGCCGGCGGAACAGCGGCCCCATTCAAACCTCGGACAAAACGGAGAGCACGCGCTTGCCTTCGTGCTGCTGGGACTGGCTTTCGGACTGGCCTACACGCGCGCTCCATCGCGCACGGCCGCCCTCGTCATCGCCTTCACAGGTCTGATCGAAGTGCTGCAGTTCCTGGCGCCCGGCCGGCACGCACGCCTGGAAGATTTTTTGGTCGACGCGCTGGCGGCATCGCTCGGCCTTGTGGCTGCTGCGGCTCTCGACTGGACGATCAGGCGAACCCAGCGATCGTTGCCCTAGCCCCCGTCGCAAAAAATCCTCGCACAAAAAATCCTCGCGGGACAACGCCCCGCGAGGATTAATCCTGGAAACGCGGTCTTCGTTAGTCGAGGATCCTGACGACCCTGCGCGTGCGCGGCTCCACGATCACACGGCGATCGTTGACGACCGCATAGCGGTATTCCGTGTATCGCGGTACCGGTCTCAACGCGACGGTCGGGGGCAACGGCTCGCCCACCACCACCTGCTCACGAACCACGACAGAACGGTCACGCGGGATCGAGGTGATTACGGCGTTCGGAATTTCCACGGCTGCGCCGACCGCGGCACCCACGGTGCCGCCGACGATCGCGCCGAGCGGGCCACCTACTTCGCCGCCCCTCGCGGCGCCCTCCGCCGCACCTTGGGCGGTAGTCGACTGGGCAAATGCCGCGCCTGGGACCAGCAGCGAGGCGGCAATCAACGAAACAGCCAAACGATTATTCATCACATCCTCCAGTGAATTGATGATGCGTCTCAACCACTGGAAGCGAGAGAATGTTCCGGTTCCAATGCGGCAGCAAAAAGGGCCGCGCCGAAATTTCGACGCGGTTCCAGTCACAGGGGAGTTCCAGATAATTCAGCCTTTTGCGACCTGATGGTTCGCCATCATCTCCAGCGCACGCACCATGCCCGAATGGTCCCACGCCTTGCCGCCATGGGCGGTACACGAACTGAACAATTGCTGAGCGACCGCCGTGCTGGGTAAGGAAATGCCGAGCGCACGCGCGCCCTCCAGCGCCAGGTTGAGATCCTTCTGGTGCAGTTCGATGCGAAAGCCCGGTTCGAAGTTGCGCTTCACCATGCGCTCGCCATGCACTTCGAGAATTCGCGACGACGCAAAGCCGCCCATCAGCGCCTGCCGCACCAGCGCCGGATCCGCGCCTGCCTTCGACGCGAACAACAGCGCTTCGCCGACCGCCTCGATCGTCAGCGCCACGATGATCTGGTTGGCAACCTTGGTGGTCTGCCCGTCGCCATTGCCGCCGACGAGGGTGACGTTCTTGCCCATCTTGTCGAACACCGGCTTCATGGTGTTGAACGCGCGCTCCGGCCCGCCCACCATGATGGTCAGGCTCGCCGCCTTGGCGCCGACCTCGCCACCGGAAACCGGCGCGTCGAGATAATCGGCGCCGAGCGCCTCTACTTTCTTTGCAAACTCCTTGGTCGCCAGCGGCGAGATCGAACTCATGTCGACGACGATCTGCCCCTTGGAGAGCCCGGCCGCGACGCCGTCCGGCCCAAACAACACCGCTTCCACATGCGGCGTATCCGGCACCATGATGATGACGGCGTCGGCCCTCTCGGCGACTTCCTTGCCGGACTTGCAGACCACACCACCGGCAGCGACCAGCTCCGGCGCAATCGGCCCTACATCGTGCAGAAACAGGCGGTGGTCAGCGGCCTGAAGATGGCCCGCCATCGGGCGCCCCATGGTGCCGAGGCCGATAAAGCCGATATCGATCATTTCAAACTCCCCTTTGTCTTTTCTTGTTTCTTGTTCAAGTGTCGGCCGTCAGCGCGGCGTGCCAACCGAGGCCCTCGACTGTCGTCGTCCTCGGCTTGTATTCGCACCCGACCCAACCGCGATAACCAATAGCGTCGAGATGGCGGAACAGGAAGGGATAGTTGATCTCGCCGGTGCCCGGCTCATTGCGGCCGGGATTATCAGCGAGCTGGACATGGGCGATGCGGGCCAAGTGCTTTTGCAAGGTGCGCGCAATGTCGCCCTCCATCACCTGCATGTGGTAGATGTCGTACTGCACGAACAGGTTGCTCGAACGTACGTCCGCAATGAGCTGAAGCGCCTGCTCGGTCCGGTTCAGAAAGAAGCCGGGGATGTCGATCGTGTTGATCGGCTCGATCAGGAGCTTGATCCCTTCCCTCGCGAGCGCATCCGCTGCGAAACGCAGATTCCCCACCAGCACCTCGTTCAAATCGATCCTGTCCACACCGTCAGGCGCGATACCGACCAGGCAGTTGAGCTGACGGCAATCGAGCGCCTTGGCGTAATCGATGGCGCGCGCGACACCGTCGCGAAACTCCTCGACCCTGTCGGGCAGGATCGCGATGCCCCGCTCACCCGCCGCCCAGTTGCCCGCGGGAAGATTATGCAGCACCTGGGTCAGCCCGTGCTGGTGCAATTGCTCGCGCAGCTCGGCCTTGTCGAAATCATACGGGAATAGATATTCCACCCCGCTGAAGCCGGCCGACTTGGCGGCGGCGAAGCGATCGAGGAACGGCAACTCGCCGAACAGCATGGTGAGATTGGCGGCAAATTTTGGCACGATCTACTCTCCTCGATTTATGCCGGCAGCAGCTTGCCGGATTGCGGCGCGCTCGACTTGGCGGGTGTGTCGTCCAGCGGTAGATCGAGCACCTCCTCGAATTCGACGATGTTGTCGATCTCGGTGCCCATCGAGATGTTGGTCACCCGTTCGAGAATGAACTCGACCACAACAGGCACCTTGAACTCCGCCATCCATTCCCGAGCTGTCGCGAACGCCGCTTGCGCATGGTTCGGGTCGGTGACGCGGATCGCCTTGCAGCCCAGCCCCTCGGCCACCGCGACGTGGTCCACGCCGTAGACCCCGAGCTCGGGGGCGTTGATGTTCTCGAAGGAAAGCTGGACGTGGTAGTCCATGTCGAAGCCGCGCTGCGCCTGGCGGATCAGTCCGAGATAGGAGTTGTTCACGACGACGTGGATGTAGGGCAGCTTGAACTGCGCGCCGACCGCGAGTTCCTCGATCAGGAACTGGAAATCGTAATCCCCCGACAGCGCGACGATGTTGCGGCTTGGATCGGCCGCGCGCACGCCAAGCGCCGCCGGCAGTGTCCAGCCGAGCGGACCGGCTTGCCCTGCATTGATCCAGTTGCGCGGGCCGTAGACGCCGAGAAACTGCGCGCCGGCGATCTGCGACAGGCCGATCACGCTGACGTAGCAGGTATCGCGCCCGAACGCCTTGCTCATCTCTTCATAGACGCGCTGCGGCTTGATCGGCATGTCGTCGAAATGACTCTTGCGCAGCATCGTGCGCTTGCGGTCCTGGCACGCCGCCGGCCACGCCTGCCGCTCCCGCAGCTTGCCGGCCTTACGCCACTCCCTGGCCACCGCGACGAACAATTCCAGCGCCGCCTTGGCGTCGGACACGATGCCGAAATCGGGATTGAAGACGCGCCCGATCTGCGTCGGCTCGATATCGACATGCACGAACGTCCGACCCTTGGTGTAGGTCTCGATCGAACCGGTGTGCCGGTTGGCCCAACGGTTGCCGATCCCAAGCACGAAGTCGGATTGCAGCATGGTCGCGTTGCCGTAGCGGTGGCTGGTCTGCAGGCCGACCATGCCCGCCATCAGCACGTGATCATCGGGAATGGCGCCCCACCCCATCAGCGTCGGCACCACCGGAACGTTGACGGTCTCGGCGAACGCCACGAGCAACTCCGATGCGTCGGCATTGATGACGCCACCGCCCGCGACGATCAGCGGCCGCTCCGCCGCGTTGAGCATCTCGAGCGCCTTTTCGATCTGCTTGCGCGTCGCTACAGGCTTGTAGACCGGCAGCGGCTCATAAGTCTCGTCGTCGAATTCGATTTCCGCAAGCTGCACGTCGAGCGGCAGGTCGATCAGGACCGGCCCCGGGCGCCCGGAGCGCATGATATGAAACGCCTGGCTGAACACGCGCGGCACCAGCGCCGGTTCGCGCACGGTGACCGCCCATTTCGTCACGGGCTTGGCGATGGATTCGATATCGATGGCCTGAAAGTCTTCCTTGTAAAGCCGTGCGCGCGGCGCCTGCCCGGTGATACAGAGGATCGGAATGGAGTCCGCGATCGCCGAATAGAGTCCGGTGATCATGTCGGTGCCGGCCGGCCCCGATGTGCCGATGCAGACGCCGATATTGCCCGCCCCGGCGCGGGTATAGCCCTCGGCCATGTGGGAGGCGCCCTCGACATGGCGCGCCAGGATGTGCCCGATCGAGCCGCGCTTCTTCAGCGCGGAATACAACGGATTGATCGCCGCTCCGGGAACCCCGAAGGCGATGGTCACGCCTTCCTTTTCCAGGATCCGTACGGCCGCATCGATCGCTCGCATCTTCGCCATGTTGCGCCTCGCTCAAGGGTGTGGCTCTGGCAGCGATCTTCGCGACAGCGACACGCGATCTCAACGCGGGTGATTTTATTTCCCGCGGAGTGGAAGGGATCGACGAAAGTTACGATAAATCAATTGGTTATTGCCATCACGAGATGGAAACGCCGCGCATCGAAAGTTTCGCTGTACAGACAAGCCAACCGGTTTGCTTCGCAACAATACATGCTAACGTTGCATCAGGGTCGGTTGAAGAAATTGCGAATGTTTTGGTTTGGAAGTCGTGCAGTGGTCCGTTCATACGCGGACAAAAGGTTGTGGCGTTCGCATCGCTGGCGTTCCCACCAAACGGCCACCCTCGGGCCACTGGCCTTCGCACTGTCGGCATGCTTGACCATCCTGGCTGGAACGGGGGAGCTCGCCCGGGCGGAGGATCCGCTGTCAGGCAAAATCCTTTCGGCCTGCCGCGTTCCGCCGCGCGCAGCGTACGGCGAAATCCGGAAGCCATCGCCCGAAACCAAGAAAGGCTACCCTTTCATCCTGGCCGCAACCCGCTTCAAGTTCACGGGCGATTACGACCGCGCCATCGAACAGATTGATCAGGCCATCAAGGCCGATCCAGCAAACCCGCGCTTCTATGGTGAACGAGGCATCGCCCGCGGGGCCAACCACCAGTTCAGGGAAGCCGTTGAGGACCTCGATCATGCAATAAGCCTCGATCCCGGCTCCTCTGTCGCCTTTCTCGAACGAGGGGTGCTCTACGCGGGCATGAGTGAATTCGGCCATGCCATTGAAGATTACGACGAAGCCATCAAGCTCTTTCCCGCCAACGCCCGTGGCTACCTGCTCCGCGGTATTGTCTACCTCGACAAACGCGAATACGACCGGGCTATCGAGGATTTCGACCAGTCGATCAAATTGGATCCGCTCTGCCCGTCCGGCTTCAATGCCAGAGGCTTCGCCTACGATCTGAAAGGCCAGCGTGATCGCGCCACGGCAGACTACGACCGGGCGATTGAACTTGATCCGGATCCCGGGAATGCCTTCGCTTTCGTGCGTCGTGCCTCAGCCTTCCAGGCCAAACGTGATTATGACCGCGCCATCCAGGACCTTGGACAAGCGTTGAAACTCGAGCCCAGAAATGCCCGCGCGCTGAACAACCGCTGTTTCATCCGCGCACTTGCCGGCGCATTCGACAGCGCCCTCGCCGATTGCAATGAGGCATTACTGATACGACCTCGCGATCCCAGCCTTCTCGATAGCCGCGCGCTCGCCTATCTCGGGAAAGGATCGCTCGACGACTCCCTCGCCGACTATGATGCCGTGCTTCGTATCAACGCGAGAAAAGCCGTCTCGCTGTATGGGCGCGGGCTCGTCAAACGACGGAAGGGTGACATTGCGGGAAGCGAGGCCGATATCGCGACAGCGCTGGCCATCCGCCCGGGCGTGGCCGACTACATGGCGCAATACGGCATCAAGTGACGGCTTTCGTCCACGCCAACCCCACCTTGCTCCACGCCAGCACCTTGACATGACCCCTTCCGCTATCGCGACCTGAGCTGCTATAATGGCCCTTCGGGAGGGGGGCGAACATGAAGCGCCGCGGGTTCATTTGTGTTCTCGGCAGTATCGCTTCGGGATTTTGGCCCCGCCGCCGCACCATAATCGCCGCGATGGCCGCAATGGTGCTTCTGCCGATCGAGGTCAGCGATGCCGGCTGGCTGTCGGATCTCTTCAAATCAAAGCAGGCCAAGTCGACAAAACAAGCCAAATCGCCAAAGTACGTCACTTCGCGCAAGCCTGCCGCTTTGGCGAGGCGTGCCGTCTCGCCAAAGCCCCGCAACGTAAAGCTTGCCGCCCTGGGGCCGGTCGGCTTGCCCCCTACCGCTTTGAAACCGGTCGCGACCCGTTGCGATCCCGCAAAGTTCCGGATCGTTCTGGACGTGGGACATACCGCCGAATCGGAAGGCGCGATCAGCGCCCGCAACGTCTCCGAGTTTGCCTTCAATCTGCGCCTTGCGAAGCAGATTGAGGAGAAGTTGAAGGCCGAAGGTTTTGCCGAGACCAGATTGCTTCTGACCGAAGGCAAGGCCAGGCGCAGCCTCGTCAAACGCGTCGACGCCGCCAATAATCTGCACGCGGATCTCTTCCTGTCGATCCACCATGACTCCGTGCCCAACAAGTTCCTCGAGGACTGGGAGTTCGAGGGAAAGAAAAGCCGTTTCAGCGATCGCTTCAGCGGATATTCCGTCTTCGTCTCCCGCAGGAATCCGGACTTCAAGACAAGCTTCGCCTTCGCCGAACTTATCGGCAAGGAAATGAAGGCCCAGGGCCTTGAGTATGCCAAGCAATACACGCAAGCCATCATGGGCCGCTACCAGCGTCCGCTGCTGAACAAGGAAACCGGCGTCTACCGCTACGATGAGCTCATCGTGCTGAGAAAGACGCAGATGGCTGCCGCCCTGCTGGAGGCGGGCTCGATCATCAACCGGGACGAAGAGCTCAAGATGAGTTCACCTGAACGCCGGGACATCATCAGCAGCGGCGTCACAGCGGCGGTGAAGGAGTTCTGCGAGCCTCGATGGGGCATCCTCGGTCCGCTCTGATGGCGGGGTGGCGGCCCGCCTCGCATTCGCTCCGGCCTGCCGACTTCAACCCTTTGACCGCGCCTTGATCTTGTCGAATTCGGCAAGCGCCCGTTCAAACTTGTCGTTGAAGAGCCACATCGCATCGAGGATTTCGCGGAAGGTTGCAGATGTTTTGGCCCTGTCAGCCTGTCCAAAGGTGAAAACGCTGTTGTTTCGCAGGTATCCCATGATTGTCGGGTCAGAAATTCTATAGTTGAGCAGGTTGCTTGACTTGAGTGCGGACTTCGTTGGACTCGGAATAATCTGGATCAGTTCGAACAGCTTCATCTGATCGATCGGATCTGGCAGTGTTTTCACGATCGACGGGACTTGCGGGAAAATATCCGCGTGCGCGTTCATCAGGCCATCGCGCACGGCGGTCCAGTGGTTATACCGGTGATCCAGATTGCCGACCCGTGCCTCTTCCTTGTCGTCGCGAAGGCTGAGTGCAGGATCAAGGGCTGCTATCGACTTTTTTATCGCCGCCCATTTCTTTCGCCCATTTTGATCTTCGGGTACGCCTGTTTGCAGACTTCCCTTGTATTTATTCGAGCGCGCATTCCCGATGTTTTGATTGCCATTTGTCTCGGCAAAGAACAGCCCCAGGCTGATGCGTCCTGCCGCTTCGGCATTGGCCGGATCAAGGCCCCTGGCTCGCGCAATGGCCGTGCCCAGATCGACGACGTCCTTGAATGGGGTATCTGATTTTTGCGCGTTGACGGGCGGCGCCTGCATCAGGTCGAAAAGTCTCCTGTACTCGTCGAGCAGCGGTTCATTGTCGGCGCTAAAGTACGCCGGAGGGATTCCGTATTTATTGGGCCCGCCAATTTTGGACGGAAGCGCGTCGGTGAGATCTTTGTACGCGCTCATCATGTTGTTGCGTGCAAGGTAGAGCGCCTGTCCCGGCAGGTTCGGTAGCGGTTGCCTGGAATTGATCTGCGCGCGCCGCTGGCCCAGGATCGCCTCAAAGTGGCTTCGTGAATTATTGTATTTATCGAGCGCCTCCGATTGCTTTTTCGTGAGTGCGGCCGGCTCGCCCATTGCAGGCGACGTCAAGCCGAGATTGCCGATGACGGCCGCGACCAGCGACACGACCGTGCAGAGTCCGAGAGCAAGCGCTGCCGTGGGCGCAGCGGTATGGCTTTTTATCCCCATGGCGATTTCCCATGCCCAAATTTCATCGGATACGACTCATTGGATCGTAAACAACGAACGCGCGGCTTGGCGAGGCCGAAGCTCCAGATCCGATCCAATGTTCATTTCCGGCATTTTCCTGACTGCACGGTATCCACTTCGCCCGAAAACGCGATAGCCTTCCTCCGGGGTGCGCCAAGGCAATCCTTGAAACGAAGGCACTCCCTTGAAACGAAAGGCCGGCGAAAGATCATGGGTTTCTTCGAGCGACTGAAGACAGCAGCATCCGCCGAGTGGCGGGCCTATACCGAGCACCCCTTCACGGAGGGGCTGGCAGACGGTTCGCTTACCGAGGCGGCGTTTCGTCACTACCTCGTCCAGGATTACCTGTTCCTCATCGAGTTTGCCCGCGCCTACGCGCTCTCCGTCTACAAGTCGCCCACGCTCGCTGACATGCGTGAAGCGGCGTCCGGCCTCTCGGCCATTCTCGACGTCGAGATGAACCTGCACGTAAAACTCTGCGCCGGCTGGGGTCTGTCGGCCACCGACCTTGAACAAGCCCCTCCGGCCGTCGAGATGCTGGCCTATACCCGCTACGTGCTCGACGCTGGAATGCGCGGCGATCTGCTGGCGCTGAAGGTGACGCTCGCTCCTTGCGTGATCGGCTACGCCGAGATCGCGACGCGGCTTGCCGCGCGGCCCAATGCGCTCGCCGCGACAAACCCGTATAGCGTCTGGATCGCCGAGTATGCCGGGGGCCCCTATCAGGAAGTCGCGGCAAAAGCCCGGGCGCACCTCGAAGGTCTCGCCGATCTCTACGCCACGCCGGCCCGCGAGGCAGAGCTGATCGCGATCTTCAAGGAAGCCACAAGGCTCGAAGCCGACTTCTGGGAAATGGGATGGCGCGTGGGCAAGCGCTGAAGCGTCACTGACCGGTCCCGGGTCAGAAAGCTTTGGGAATATCGTTGCCCCGCAACGGCGCGAAGCCGCTTAGTTCATCCGCAGTTCCGTGATGTGCCGCGGATCCGGGCTCAGCTCACCGCGCTCCACGCGCTTGACGATATCGGTCAGCGCGGCATTGGCGGCGCAGGAAATGCCGATCTTCTCGCCCTCGCGCACCACAAGGCCGTTGAGGAATTCGATCTCCGTGCGCCGGCCCTTCTGCATGTCCTGCCCCATCGAGGGGCGCTGCTGCGAGGAAGTCCGTTTGCCGTCCTTGAAACGCTGCTCGTCGCAGGCGCGCATCGCCGCCTCGTCGCCTTCGCCGGCGCGCGCGATCGTCTCGGGCGGCAGGTGCAAAATCTCTTCCAGTTGGTAGCCCTGCGCCTGGCCGACGCGGATCGCTTCGCTGCCGAGCCGCGTGGAGAAACGGCGTAGCGGCTCGCTTTGCAAAATTTCGCCGCCCGGCAGGCCGGTGCAGGCGGAGAGCCCGTTGCCCATGACGTTGGCGACCAGTTTCGACCAGCGCTCGCCCCAGAGATTGTCCGTCACCTTGGCGCTGTCGGAGTAGCCGACCAGGCGGCAGATTTCTTGCGCCCGCGGCGTGATACGGCCATGCACTTCGCCCGCGCGAAACACCGTATGCGCCGCCCCGCCCTTGCCGGCGCCGCGGTGGATATGACCGGGCTCCGGCAGGTTCACGGTGATGCTGCTGGCAATGCAGCCCAGCGTCTTGCCCCAGCCGACGATCCCGGCAATCGTCTCCTCGTTCATGCAGTTCTGCAGCGACACGACATAGCCGTCCGGCGCCAGATATTGCCGGATCAGCATGGTGGCCCACGCAGTGTCGTAGGATTTCATGCAGACGAAGGCGATTTCGACCGGCTTCTCCTTGGCGAGCTGCTGCGCGTCGGTGACGTGGAGCGCGCGCACCGGCACCGAGAATTCCGCGACGTCCATGGCGTGGGTGACGCGCAGCCCGTGCTTCCTCATGTGCTCGACATGCTCGGGCCAGGGATCGATGAACGTGACATCCTCACCCGCCTGCGCCATATGGGCACCGGCATATCCGCCGACGGCGCCCGCTCCGACGATCGCGATCTTCCGGCCCATGATTTCCCCCTGCATCTTCATGCGGCAGACGACGCAACCGCGTCCGCTCATGCGTTGCAGGACAGTCTAGCGGATCGGAGTTTTCCGCCAACCGGTCGCCTTGTACCAAAAGCAGACCGCTGCCATGCCGGTAATGATGGACTGCTTATGGTTGGGCTCGTCCCTCACCCCGCAGGTTTGCGGGCGGCTCGCGTCTTCGCAGGCGGTCCGGCAGCAGGCTTGATCCGAATTCGCGTGGTTCCGCCAGCTTTCGGCTGCTCGATCTCGAAAGAGTTTGTCTTTCGCACGAGGTCGCTCAGCTTGCGGGAGCCGAAGGTCCTCGAATCGAAATCGGGGGCCAGGTTGGTAATCCGTTTTCCGACTTCCCCAAGATCGACCCACCCGTCTTCGCTTTCCATCTGGGCGATGACCTTCTTGATGATAGAGGTGGCTTCATCAGGGGATTGGAGCGGCTGCGACTTCGAGGCGGCATCCTGAGTGTTCACCGTGCTGCCAAGCAGGTTCTCGGTATAGAAGAATCTTCGGCAGGCCTGCCTGAAGCTTTCCGGCGTCTTCTGCGCGCCGAACCCGAACACATCGACGCCATGCTCCCGGATGCGGGCGGCAAGTCGCGTAAAATCGCTGTCTGATGACACCAGACAGAATCCGTCGAACCGACCGCTGTGAAGCAGGTCCATCGCGTCGATGACTAAGGTTATGTCGGACGCATTCTTTCCGGTCGTATAGGCGAACTGCTGCTGAGGTATGATGGCGTGTTTCGATAGAATATCGGCCCAGCCCTTGGACCGGGCATTGGAGAAGTCGCCGTAGATGCGGCGAACGCTGGCCTCGCCGATCTTGGCGATCTCCTCAAACAGACCATCCGCAATCTTTGCGGACGCATTGTCTGCATCAATCAGAACCGCGAGACGAGGCGAGCGGGTTTCAGAAGGCATGAATTTCCCCATCGTTGAATCGGAGGACATCGTCCCTCGAAGCCGCGCCGTGGACAGCGATGGATGGATATAGCGATGTCGGGGCTCTCGCCGCCAGACCTAATTTCCCTCGGGCGCGCAATGACGGACCGCCACTATGAACCCGCCCGGACGTTGTGCAACTTTATTCACGGACAACACGATTGCGGGCCACACCTTTTGGCAGATCGGCGAGCTGCGCCCTGAGACGTGGCACCGCGAAGTCGAGAAATGCGCGCAATTTGGCCGGCATAAAGCGGTTCGGCGAGTACACAAGGCTGACAGGTTGCTGCGGCGGCTGAAAATCCTGCAGAAGCGCAATCAACTGTCTGGATTTTATCGATTCGGCGAGAAGATAAGAGAAGGCCACGGTAATCCCGAGGCCTGCGCGCGCAGCATCGCAGGCCGACTCGAGATTGCTCGCAACGAAGCGGGACCGAACGGGCACCACATACTCAGTCTGGTCTCGCCTGAACCTCCACGTGCCTGGCGACTGGATCGGAGGATAGCTGATGCAGTCGTGCGCAGAGAGGTCATCAGGCGATTTGGGCGTTCCGCGAGATTTCAGATAGGCCGGGCTGGCGCAAGCCATGCGGTGGATTTCCCCGACACGCACCGCGATCGAACTGCTGTCGGCGAGAGCACCGACGCGAAGCGCGACGTCGATGTGCTCCTCCAAGAGATTGACGGTCCGATCCTGCAAATTGAGCTCAACGTCCACCTCCGGGAACGTCACCAGGAACTCCGCCAGAATCGGCTGCAAACACAAGCGGCCGAGCGCGACAAGGGTCGAAACACGCAGATCTCCGCGTGGCGTTGTGTACTCGCCGGAAGCGGCGCGCTCGGCTTCGGTGATATCGGCAAGGATTCGCTTTGCGGCGGCGATGTAGGAGAGCCCCGCGTCGGTCGGGACAAGTGCGCGGCTCGACCGGTTGAACAGCTTGGTGTGCAGGTGCGCTTCGAGTTCGGACACCTTTCGGCTCACGGTCGCTAGCGGCATTTTCTGTCGGCGAGCCGCAGCCGACAGGCTTCCGGCTTCGGCCACGGCTAACACGATCGACATGCCTTCGAGACGGTCCATTTGATACTTCCATTTTTTGGAAGGATACATCTCGATTTTGCCAGATACCCATCAATTTCGGAAGGGGCTATCCATCAACGCGAGGCAACAAACCCGGCCAACCAATGGAGATGGACATGACCCAAGCCAAAGGCACCGCCCTTATCACCGGTGCATCCACCGGCATCGGTGCGATCTACGCCGATCGTCTGGCCAAGCGCGGCCACGATCTCATTCTTGTTGCGCGCAACCGGCAGCGGCTTGCATCACTGGCGCGCCGGCTCGCCAGCGAGACGGGCCGGAAAGTGGAAACGGTCGAAGCCGATCTCACTTCCGAAGGCGACCTGCAACGCGTCGAAGGCATCCTTCGGACCAACGGCGGCATCTCCCTGCTGGTCAATAATGCAGGCGTCGGCGCTGCAGGCCCGCTGCTCGCCTCCGACCTCGGCAAGATGGTGGACATGATCCGCCTGAACGTCACCGCGTTGACGCGGCTGACCTATGCAGCGGTCCCCGGATTTGTCGCCCGCGGTAGCGGCACGATCATCAACATCTCGTCGATTGTCGCCATCGCGCCGGAGGTGCTGAACGGCGTCTATGGCGGCACGAAAGCGTTCGTGCTCGCGTTCAGCCACTCGCTCGTTCACGAACTCGCCGGCAAGGGCATCCGCGTGCAGGCGGTCCTGCCGGGCGCCACGGCAACCGAATTCTGGGACGTCGCCGGTACGCCGGTTCATCAGCTTCCGGCGCAGATCGTGATGACGGCCGACGACATGGTCGATGCCGCCCTGGCCGGTCTCGACCTTGGCGAGACCGTGACCATCCCATCGCTGCCTGACAAGGCAGAGTGGGATCGTCATGAGGCAGCGCGCCTCGCCATGACGGACAAGCTCTCGAGTGCCATCCCGGCGCCCCGTTACAACTTGCACAAGCATGAAAGCGTGACCGCCTAGGCGGCGCCAACGCATTATCGCCCAGCCGCCAAGGCCGCTGGCGCATTCTCGGCATCCACCCGGACGTGCCGAGACCGTCGAGTTGATGCTCGACGGCAGTCCTTCACGTCCGGTGGAAAAGGAGAAGTACCATGAAAACGGAAGTTGCCTTGTCACGCATCGCCACCCAGGTCCCGACACAGATCCTGGCACTTCGCACAGTCTCCGGGTGGCGCGATCATGCCGAACGCCTGCTCGCCTACGCCGAGCCGATTAGCCGAGTAGGCCTCTACGTGTCGCTCGCGATCATCTACGCCTGGTTCGGCGGGATGAAGTTTACCGAATACGAGGCCAACGGGCTGGTGCCGCTGGTGGAGAACAGCCCGCTCGTGAGCTGGTTCTATGCTTTGTTTTCCGTCCGCGGCTTCTCCACCTTCCTCGGCTTCCTCGAACTCAACATCGGGCTGCTGATCGCCCTCAGATTGGCGAACCCAATCTTTTCCGCAGCCGGCGGTTTTCTCTCGGCCGGACTCTTCGTCACGACCGTCAGCTTCATGATCTCGACGCCGGGCGTCGTCGTGCCGGAGCTCGGGCCGCCCGCGATCACGGTCGCGCCGGGCCAGTTCCTCCTGAAGGACGTCGGGCTGTTCGCCGCCTCCTTCTGGGTGTTCGTCGACTCGCTGAAAACTGTGGTTCGCAGGTGAGCAGGCTTTTTCCGGACTAGAGCATCAGCACCCCATGCAAGCAAAGGAGAACACTATCATGAAAATACGATCCATCTTCGGCACGGCCTTTGCTGCCATTGCCATCGCCACGGCGGCGCCTGCCGCCGCCCATGGCATCGGCGAAACGGTCACGCCGCACTTCTCGCAGACAATACCCAATATCCCCGGCAAGTCGCTGGTCGCCCTGATTGTCGACTATGCGCCGGGCGGCGCATCGCCTTCGCACATCCATGCCAAGTCGGCTTTCATCTTCGGCTACGTCCTGTCGGGCGAAATCGAGTCCCAGGTGAATGACGGACCGAAGCAGGTCCACCGCGCGGGCGAAAGTTTTTACGAGACGCCGGGCTCCCGTCACCCCGTCAGTCGCAATGCAAGCAAGACCAGGCCCGCCAAGCTGCTCGCCGTGTTCGTCGTCGATACCGGCGAGAAAGAACTGACGACTTCCGCAGAACAAGATTCGTCATCAAGGAGCAAAAAATGAGTAAACGTCTCGACTACAACCAGATTGCACCAGCCGGCGTGAAAGCGCTGGGCGGCGTCTACGGCTACGTCATGCAGAGCGGGCTTTCGCCTGCGCTGGTCGAGCTGGTCTACCTGCGGATCTCGCAGATCAACAATTGCGCTTACTGCCTAGACATGCACACGCGCGACCTGCTCAAGAAGGGCGAGAAGATCGAAAAGCTCGCGCTGGTACAGGCGTGGAGAGAAGCCGGCAATCTCTTCGACGAGCGCGAGCGCGCCGCCCTTGCATGGGCGGAAACGGTGACGCGCGTTGCAGAGACGCACGTGCCGGATGAAGCGTATCGGGCCGCCCGGGCCGTGTTCGACGAGCGAGAGCTCGTGGATCTCACGATCGCGATTGGCTTGATGAACGCCTACAACCGCATGGCAATCAGTTTTCGGAACACGCCGCAGGCCGCGCTCGGGAAATAGGCACGGGTTGAGCAAAAACTACGGCCCGCTTCCGTTCAGGCGCAATCTGAAAGCGGGCCCGTGCCATGCCGGAAATCATGGACAGCTTTTATACGACGGAGATGAGGCTCAGCCGGCCTTCATTTCAGGCATCACGCCACCCAGCGCCACCGTCAATTCCGCCGCCACCTCCCGCACCGTCTGCCCGAACATCGGCAGGCGTTCGTCCGTCAGGCGGCTGGTCATCCCCGAGACGGAAATCGCCGCCAAGGGCTCGGCGCAGTCGTTGTAGACGACGGCGGCGATGCAGCGCAGGCCCATGCAGGATTCCTCGTTATCGATGGCATAGCCCTACGGTCCTACTCAGAATTAGATGCGGGCATCAATATGATGATTTTATAGGCGAAAAACAGTTGATTTGCACAGGTCTAGCGATTGCCTCGTCAGGCGGCGGCGGCGAAGATGCTTGCAATATCGACCTCAACTCCGGAACGCGCATCGTCACAGGGCAAATTACAACCGATGGTCACGGCGGCATTTTGGGAAGCGGCAATCTTTCGGTGACCGACGGCGGCGACTTTCAGACATTTATTTAAGTGAGCCCCCGGTGGCTCCAGTTCAAATTTCGAATCAACGGCAGCGACCTCCTCCTATTTCAACTGCTTGACCCGATCCGAGCGAAGAGTTTCACATCACCACTCCGGCGAGCGAACTTCCATGAGGGAAAATGGCGGACGACCACGAGCTAATAGATCTGATCTACGAAGCTGCCATCATTCCCGAAAACTGGCCAAGCATTCTCGAGAGAATTTCAACGATCGCGGGGTGCTATGGCGGCACCCTGTTTTCGATGGATACGCAGCAGGAAGTCAGACACATCGTGACCGAGCAATACAGAGATGTGATGCACATCTTCGTAAGGGATGGTTGGACGAGGCAAAACATCCGGGCGGAACGGCTCGCAAAAATCAAGTATCCGGGCTTTGTCACGGATTGCGATGTGATCTCCGTCGAAGAAATGGACGCTCACCCTTTCTATACAGAGCTTCTGCGACCCAATGGCGGAGGCTGGGCGATCGGAACCATCATTCCGGTACCTAGCGGTGATCTCCTGGTCTTCAATCTGGAACGTCGCTACGCTAAAGGCCCGATAGGGAAAGAACTCTGCGGCCGGCTTGATCCGCTTCGTCCCCATCTGGCTCGCGCTGGCCTGATGTCCTCTCGATTGCGCATGGAGCGAGCACGCGCAATGGTCGAGACGCTCAAACAGATCGGCTTGCCCGCAGCCGTGCTTCGGAAAAATGGTCAGGTGCTCGCAACAAACGATTTGTTCCAGTTGCTCAGCGAGCAAATCGCGACCGGAGCATTCGACGAAATATCCATCAAGAATCTCGCTTCCGACGCTTTGATGAAACAATCACTCGTCCGACTTGCGGAGACGCGGGATAATTCCGAAGTAAAGTCCATTCCCATTCCGGCAATACTTGATCAACCGGCGCTGGTTGCACATTTGATCCCCATCAAAGGTGCCGCCCACGACATCTTTTCACGCGCCTTCGCGATCCTCGTCATTACCCCGTTGCATGCGCCGACGGCGCCAACCGAGGACGTGTTGAATGGACTATTCGACCTCAGTCCGGCCGAAGTGAAAGTGGCTCAGGGAATTATATCGGGAAAGACCATCGATGATGTAGCTGCTGAATTACAGCTCTCGCGGGAGACCATACGCAATCAACTCAAGTCCGTTTTTGCCAAGACAGGCACTAGCCGCCAGGCCCAATTGGTGGGGCTTCTGGCGACAAGATTTCCCCGGTAAATAGCCGTCATCGACCGACTAAATCGAGGCCGATAGCCCAAATGGGCTATGCGGCAGCTTGAACTTTACCCTACACTCGGCACCGGGCTGCAACGAGTATGCAACCTCCTTGTGGGGCGGATGGGCACCTGGAAACCGGAGTTGATCGAGGCGGCGTTCGCCGAAGCCGCGCTCGACTCGAGCTTGTGGGTCAAGGCGCTCGACGTTGTCGTGTCACTGACCGAAAGCCACGGTGCGCTCCTGCTACCCATCACGGGTAAGACGATCCCGAATGTCCCTTTCACGGAACGGCTTGGTGAATCGACTGAAGCTTATTTCCGAGACAACTGGCATCTTCGAGACGAGCGCTACAAGGGCCTCCCCAGGATGGTACGACACGGCGTCTTCGACGATTTGGATATAGTCAACGTAGATAAAATAAAACGGCATCCCTACTACCAGGAATTTCTACATCCGCATAACCTGCGAGGGTTCGTAGGCGTCAGAGTCGCGTGCAGAGAAGACCTGTGGTGCCTCTCGATCCAGCGCACAATCAGCCAAGGGCCCTTCTCGGAAACTGAGAAGCGTCGGCTTGCACAATTGTCAGATCGCCTTTCAGCAAGCGCCGTCCTCGCGCGTGCGCTCGGAACGGCGGCAACTGAGGGCGCATTGCAAGCGTTCGAAGCTAGCGGAAAGGCTGTCGTACTTATCAATCGGCACGGCGAGGTGTTTCGGGTCAACACGTCAGCGGAGCAGCTGTTAACGGGAGATGTCAGGATCGAAAGAAAGAGACTCGTCGCAAACGACCTCAACGCAACCGCAGTGCTGGACAAATCTCTGCAGGCATTGATGTGGCAGCGTATTGGCGGTGGGCTTTCCGCCCCGGTCCCTTTGCCGAGACGAGGAAAGCGTCCAATTTTGGCCTACCCCATCAAACTTGCCAATTTGGCAGCGAACGCGTTCGCAGACTGCCAGGCCCTCATCATTCTAATCGACCTGGATCAACAGGCGCGTTTACCCGAAATGGTGTTGCGAAGCACATTTGGCATGACCGCTGCCGAAGCGCGCTTGGCCGGGCGAATGGGGGCAGGTGAATCGCTCGAATTCGCGACGGAGCAAATTGGAATCGCCAAGGATACCGGGCGTAATCAGCTCAAGAGCATCTTCTTGAAGGTCGGTGTGAAGCGGCAATCAGAGCTTGTCGCGGTGCTCGCCTCAATTCTTAAGCGCACAGATTAACCGTCCAACGGCCAGCCTGATTAAATATCGCCAATTAGCCCGTTTGGGTCATGCCCCCTCGCCTGGCCTACGGCATCATCGTCAAACGGTTCAGCGTTTAATTGCAACTGTTTGGGACAGCCGGAGGGGGCTTTATATGTCGCGTATTCAGTATTTGATCTTTGCCTTGGTAGTTTCCTTTGTTTCTGCGACGAGCGCGCAAGCGGTTACCATTTATAGCGGACAGGATGATGGGGTCTTTCCGGGTCCGTTCCCCAATTCGAACGCTGCAAGGGCGCAATTTTTAGCTGCCGCAGCTACTTTTGGCACGGTAAGCACTCACAACTTTGCTGCTCAGCCGCTCGGATACCAAACAAATTATACTTGGTTCGACGGTACAGGAACTTATTCGATCAGCGCAGCGAATTTAGGTGATGGATTCTCGGGAATCAGCAATCACACCGTTGATGGCTCAGGTTTAGCTGGCTTCAACGTAGGCGCAGGCGACGCTAGCCACAAATGGCTTGGATTTCCAGGCGGCTCCGCCACGTTTAACTTTACAACTCCTTCCCATTCATTCGGCGCAGACTTCACAGGATTGCAGACGGTTTTCGGCACAACTCTGACAATCAGCTTCGATGACGGTGCCCCTCAAGTGCTGAACGTTCCGATCAATGTGAACGGCGGCGACGTGTACTTCGGTTTTACCAATGTGAACGCCTTTACTTCGGTTACGATCTACAGACCGGGAGGTGATGCTTGGGGATTGGACAACGTCACGTTCGATGTGAGCGCGGTCCCCGAACCGTCAACATGGGCCATGATGATCCTCGGCTTCGCGGGCGTCGGGTTCATGGCCTATCGTCGTCGCAATCAGACGGCGGCACTCGCTTCCTAATCTAAATTCCAATCGCGGCAGCATTTAATTATATTTAATGTATACAATGAGGGGTAACATGCATAAGGGATCGATTACCTCGGCTGGTGTAGTGCTTGGTTCTTTCTTAACGGCGGTGAGCGCGAATGCGGCACCCTTACTTGATGCTTCGTATTCACCCACTGGAACAAACACACTTATCGTGGGATCCAGGCTTTCGTCTGCTGAAACGTTCACGGTTTTGAACACGGGTACGATGACAAGCGCAGCCGTCGAACTAGGCTATTTCGGCACGCCCACCGCAGATATTAGGCTTCAAATCAGGACTTTAACATCTGGACTTCCTTCCGAACTGAGCACAGGTTCGTCAGTACTCGCTTCGGCGTCCCTATCGTACACAAGCATTGGCACAGCGCCTAGCTGGGTTACGTTCAATTTCACCGACTTTGCGGTCACGGCAGGACAGCAGTTGGCATTGGTTATGACTTCAGCAACGACCGGGGGTGAATACGCATGGCGAGGAGATTTCTCTTGGCCGAAGTTTTCATATCCTTCCGGCACCTATAGCGGAGGCAGAGCTTATACTGAGGGTACTTCAACCGTTCCCCAACATCTCACCTGGGGCGACCTTAGCCTTTGCAACACGACGTGCAACAATCCCGCTTTGGCCGACTTTTCATTTCGGACTTTCGTAGATCCAACCGTTTCTGCCGTCCCCGAACCCTCCACATGGGCAATGATGATCCTCGGCTTTGCCGGCGTGGGCTTCATGGCTTATCGCCGGAAGTCAAAGTCAGCATTGATCGCCGCCTGAGCTGCGATTATCGGTTTGAATTTTAGAGCCGCCTTCGGGCGGCTTTTCGTTGCGGTTGGCTCCCGCCACAGCTGACCCATCCAAACGCGCAGCATGAGTCCGCGCCCTCGGACAGCACATCCGCCCGCAGCGACGACAGAAAATTCCTGGCTCACCTCAGGAAGATTTCATCTCCGGCATCACGCCGCCCAGCGCAACCGTCAGTTCCGCCGCCACTGCGCGCACCGTCTGCCCGAGCATCGGTAGGCGCTCGTCCGTCAGGCGGCTGGTCATCCCCGAGACGGAAATCGCGGCCAAGGGCTCCGCGCAATCATTGTAGACGACGGCCGCGATGCAGCGCAGGCCCATGCAGGCCTCCTCGTCGTCGAGGGCAAAACCCTGGCGGCGAACCTTTTCGAGTTCCTTGAACAGGTCGCCCGGCCGCACGATCGATTTTTCCGTGAGCCTCGGCATGCCGTGATGATGGATGATGGCGCTGACATCCGCATCCGAATAGGTCGCGAGCACCGCCTTGCCGACGCCCGACGCCACCATCGCGACGCGGCCGCCGACCTTGGTCAGCGAGCGCATGATCTCGCGGCTTTCCATGCGGGTGAGCACGACAATGAATTCGTCGTCGACGACGGCGAGATTGGCGGTCTCCCGCGTCAGGTCGCGCAGCCTGCGCAGATATGGCACCGCCTGCGCCGAGAAATTGCGGCGGCGGGCGAAGGTCGCGCCCACTGTGAAGGCCCGCGCGCCGACATGCCATTTCGATTCGGTGCGGTCGAACTGCACGAAGCGGCGGTTTTCCAGCGTCCCCAGCAGGCGATGCACCGTCGAGGTCGAAAGCCCGGTGCGAATGGCAAGATCGCTCAGGCGATAGCCTTCGTCGTCTTCGGCGAGCGTTTCAATGATCGAGAGCGCGCGATCGACCGACTGGACGCCGCTATCGCGAGAATCAGGCTCGCTGTCCGCGCTGGACTTCGGCTCGATGGCCTTGCGCCGGATCACGTCTCTTTTCATCGCGACCTGCATCCATCCGTACTGCGCCGTAGGATGGGTAGAGCGAAGCGAAACCCATCATCACACGACCAGCGCTAGCGGCATTGATGGGTTTCGCTTCGCTCTACCCATCCTACGGACTCTCCCCGCTTGCGGGGCGAGTTAAGCAAGCATCGTCAGATGAAAATACCGCTTCGGACAGTTTTCCGAAGCGGCATTTGTTGTGGATAGACTCAGAGCAGGCCCGCGCCGCGCGCCCACTTGTACTTGGCGCCCAGCACCTCGACCGGCAGCTCGGTCGAATAGGCATAGGCCGGGATGCCGTTCTGGTAGAGATATTCGGCGGCCTCCTCGACCTCGACGTCGCCGGCGAGCGAGGCGACGATCGGCTTCACAAAGCCCTTGGCCTCCATCTCCTTCTTCACCTCGACCATGTTGCGGGCGAACACCATCGGCGGCGTGACGATCGTATGCCAGTAGCCGAGGATGAGCGAATGAATCCGCTCATCCGACAGGCCGAGCTTGACGGTGTTGACGTAGGTGATCGGCGGCTCGCCGCCGGTGATATCCACAGGATTTCCGGCCGCGCCGAACGGCGGGATGAATTTGCGGAACGCGGCGTCGAGGTCCGGCGGCATCGTCATCAGCGACAGGCCGTTGTCGACCACCGAGTCCGAGAGCAGCACGCCGGAGCCGCCGGCACCGGTGATGATCAGGATGTTCTCGCCCTTCGGCGTCGGCAGCACCGGCACGCCGCGCGCGAATTCGAGCAATTGCCTTAAAGACCGGGCGCGGATCACGCCCGACTGGGCGAACACGTCCTCGTAGATCTTGTCGTTGCCGGCGAGCGCGCCGGTGTGCGACGAGGCCGCCTTGGCGCCAGCCGACGTACGGCCCGCCTTCAGCACCACCACCGGCTTCTTCTTGGAGACGCGCTTGGCGGCTTCCGCAAAGGCCCGGCCGTCTTTCAAATCTTCGCAGTGCTGCGCGATGATCGCGGTGTTCGGATCCTGCTCGAAGAAGGCGAGCAGATCGTCCTCGTCGATGTCGGACTTGTTGCCGAGGCCGACGATCGCGGAGACGCCCATCTTGGCCGAGCGCGAGAAGCCGATGATCGCCATGCCGATGCCGCCGGACTGCGACGACAGCGCCGCCGAACCCTTGACGTCGTAGGCGGTGCAGAACGTGGCGCAGAGATTGGCAGGCGTATAATAGAAGCCGTAGATGTTCGGCCCCATCAGGCGGATGTTGTACTTCTTGCCGACCTCGACGATCTCGGCCTGCAATTCAGGCGCGCCCGCTTCGGCAAAGCCCGAGGGAATCAGAACGGCGCCTGGAATTTTCTTCTCGCCGCATTCGGCCAGCGCACCGGCGACGAACTTCGCGGGGATCGCAAACACCGCCGTGTCGATCACGCCGGGCACGTCCTTGACGCTCTTGTAGGCCTTGTAGCCCAGGATCTCGGCGGCCTTGGGATGGATCGGATAGATCTCGCCCTTGTAGCCGCCATTGATCAGGTTCTTCATCACGGAGTTGCCGATCTTGCCGTCTTCGGCGGACGCGCCGATCACGGCAACGCCCTTCGGCTGCATGATGCGGTTCATCGCCGTAACGATTTCTTCGGTCGGGCGCGGCGCCGGACGCGGCTTGTAGTCGAAGTCGACGACGATGCGCACGTCGGCGGCGATCGCGTCCTTCTTGGTGGCAAACACCGGATTGAGGTCGAGTTCGACGATTTCGGGGAAGTCGCTGACTAGCTGCGACACTTTGACAATGACATCAGCCAGCGCGTCGCGAGAGACCGGATCGCCGCCGCGCACGCCCTTGAGCATGTCATGGGCCTGGATGCCGTCGAGCATCGACAGGGCATCGTCCCTGGTTGCGGGCGCGAGACGGAAGGTAATGTCCTTCAACACCTCGACCAGCACGCCGCCGAGGCCGAACGCCACCAGCTTGCCGAACGAGCCGTCGGTGATGGAGCCGACGATGACCTCGGTGCCGCCGGCCAGCATCTGCTGGACCTGGATGCCCTCGATCTTGGCGTCAGCCTTATACTTCTTGGCATTGGCGAGGATGGTCTCGTAGGTCTTTTCCGCATCCGCCGCGGTCTTGACGCCGACCACGACGCCGCCGGCTTCGGTCTTGTGGAGAATGTCCGGCGAGACGATCTTCATCACCACCGGGAAACCCATGCCCGACGCGAGATTGGCGGCCTCGGCGGCTGACTTGGCCACGCCTTCCTTCGGAACCGGGATGCCGTAGGCGTCGCACACCAGCTTGCCTTCCGGCGCGGTGAGGCTGGTGCGCTTGTCGGCTTTCACCGCATCGAGCACCCGGCGGACAGCCTGGTGGGCGCTGGGCTCGGCGATCTTGCGGGCCGCATCTGCAGAATTTGACATTGGCTTCCTCCTGGGGCTAATTTTATGGCATTTGGTATGCCAGAGATCCGATTGTCAAGACAAACTATCGCGCAGAAACAGCGAAAACACGGGCATCTTGACATACTGGTATTTGGTATGCCAAAAATATTCGAGTGTTTCTTCTGCTAAGAAGACGTCTCCAACACAGGGAGGAGACGAGTCGTGCCCGCACCAAAACAAACCAAGGCGCCGCCTGTCATGGCTGAGGCAGATATTGCAATCGTCCGGATTGCTCCCGAGACGAGCTTCAAGAACAAGGCCTACGAGGCCTTGAAGGAAGCTATTCTCAAGATGGACATCTACGCGACGCCCGAGCAGGTGATGCTCGACGAGCGCGCGCTGTCCGAACGCCTCGGCGTCAGCCGCACCCCTATTCGCGAAGCCATCGCGATGCTCGAACAAGATGGCTTCGTCAAAACCGTGCCACGTCGCGGCATCGTCGTGGTTCGCCGCACCAAGACCGAGATCGTTGACATGATCCGCGCCTGGGCCGCGCTCGAGAGCATGGCCGCGCGCCTGATCACGACCACCGCGCGCAAGAAGGACATCACGGCGCTGCGCGATTTCTTCAAGGATTTTGGCAAAGATCGCCTGCCGCAGGATCATGTCGAGGAATACTCCAAAGCCAACATCGCGTTCCATCAGGCGCTAATCTCGCTTTCGGAATCGCCGGTGCTGGTCGATTTGACCAACGACCTCCTGCTGCATGTGCGCGGCTACCGGCAATTGACCATCGGGCGGAAGGATCGCACCGCGACCTCCCTGCCCGAGCATCTCGGCATCATCGAAGCGCTGGAAGCACGCGACACTGAACTCGCCGAGAAACGCGCACGCGACCACACGCTGGGCCTTGCCGCCTACGTCGAGGCGCACGGCCAGGAACTATTTACCTAGACGCAACTTCGCACCAGAAGACGACGAAAAATCGTCCGAACCAAAACGATCAGGGAGATGAAGCCCATGCTGAATACCGCGACCAAGTCCGAAGCACCGGGCACCGAGCAGGAGCTGACGCAAGAACTGACAGATGGCTTTCATCTCGTCATCGATGCGCTCAAGCTCAACGGCATCAACACCATCTATGGTGTGCCGGGCATCCCGATCACGGACCTCGGCCGCATGATGCAGGCCGAGGGTATTCGCGTGCTCTCGTTCCGCCACGAGCAGAATGCCGGCTACGCCGCTTCCATTGCCGGCTACCTGACCAAGAAACCAGGCGTCTGCCTCACCGTCTCGGCGCCCGGCTTCCTCAACGGCCTCACCGCGCTCGCCCACGCCACCACCAACTGCTTCCCGATGATCCTGATCTCGGGCTCCTCCGAGCGCGAGATCGTCGACCTGCAGCAGGGCGACTATGAAGAGATGGACCAGCTGGCGGTTGCCAAGCCGCTCTGCAAGGCCGCCTTTCGCGTGCTGCATGCGGCCGACATCGGCATCGGCCTGGCGCGCGCGATCCGTGCCGCGGTCTCGGGCCGTCCCGGCGGTGTCTATCTCGACCTGCCCGCAAAACTTTTCGGTCAGGTGATGGACGCGGCTGCCGGCGCAAAGTCGCTGGTGAAAGTGATCGACGCTGCGCCGGCCCAGATCCCTGCCCCATCCGCCGTCAAGCGTGCGCTCGACGTGCTCAAGGGGGCGAAACGCCCCCTCATCATTCTCGGCAAGGGTGCCGCCTATGCGCAGGCCGACGACGAGATCCGCGCCTTCGTCGAAAAGACCGGCGCGCCGTTCCTGCAGATGAGCATGGCCAAGGGCCTGCTGCCCGACACCCATGTGCAGTCGGCCGGTGCGGCACGCTCGACCGTGCTGAAGGACGCCGACGTCGTCATGCTGATCGGCGCCCGCCTCAACTGGCTGCTGTCGCACGGCAAGGGCAAGACCTGGGGCGATGCGCCGAAGAAATTCATCCAGATCGACATCGAGCCCAAGGAAATGGATTCCAACGTCGAGATCGTGGCCCCCGTGGTCGGCGATATCGGCTCCTGCGTCTCCGCGCTGCTCGAGGGCATGGGCGGCAGCTGGTCCGCCGCACCGGCCGACTGGGTCAACACCGTCAACAAGAAGCGTGACGACAACGTTGCCAAGATGGCGCCGAAGCTGATGAGCAACGCCTCGCCGATGGATTATCACGGCGCACTCGGCGCACTGCGCACCATCATCAAGGAGCGGCCCGACGCCATCCTCGTCAACGAAGGCGCCAATACGCTAGACCTCGCCCGTGGCGTCATCGACATGTACAAGCCGCGCAAGCGGCTCGACGTCGGCACCTGGGGCGTCATGGGCATCGGCATGGGCTATTCGATCGCCGCCGCCGTCGAAACCGGCAAGCCGGTGCTCGCGATCGAAGGCGACTCGGCCTTCGGTTTCTCCGGCATGGAGATCGAGACCATCTGCCGCTACCAGCTTCCGGTCTGCATCGTCATCTTCAACAATGACGGCATCTATCGCGGCACCGACGTCAATGCGGGTGGTTCGGATCCGGCGACGACGGTATTCGTCAAGGGCTCGCGCTACGACAAGATGATGGAAGCCTTCGGCGGCGTCGGCATCAATGCCACCTCCCCCGACGAACTCAAGCGCGCCGTCAACGCCGCGATGGATTCCGGCAAGCCGACGCTCATCAACGCGGTGATCGATCCGGCGGCCGGCTCCGAGAGCGGCCGCATCGGCAACCTCAACCCGCAAAGCGTTTTGAAGAAGAAGTGAACAGATCAAACCCATCGGCGTCATTCCCCGCGCACGCGGGAAATCCAGTAACCGCCGAACTATCGTGTGACGAAGGCTGTGCCCGACTGAACCGACGGTGATTACTGGATGCCCGCCTTCGCGGGCATGACGGCAGCAGATAGTAACAGGAGAGAACATATGTCTAAGGCGCTCAAGGGCGTTCGTATTCTCGATTTCACCCACGTTCAGTCGGGCCCGACCTGCACGCAATTGCTGGCCTGGTTCGGCGCCGACGTGATCAAGGTCGAGCGCCCGGGCGTTGGCGACATCACCCGCGGCCAGCTGCAGGACATCCCGAATGTGGACAGCCTGTATTTCACCATGCTCAACCACAACAAGCGCTCGATCACGCTCGACACCAAGAACCCGAAGGGCAAGGAAGTCCTCACCGCCCTGATCAAGAGCTGCGACGTGCTGGTGGAAAATTTCGGCCCCGGCGTGCTCGATCGCATGGGCTTCCCCTGGGAGAAGATCCACGCCATCAACCCGAAGATGATCGTGGCCTCGATCAAGGGCTTTGGTCCCGGGCCTTACGAAGACTGCAAGGTGTATGAGAACGTCGCCCAGTGCACCGGCGGCGCCGCTTCGACCACCGGCTTCCGCGACGGGCTGCCGCTTGTCACCGGCGCGCAGATCGGCGACAGCGGCACCGGGTTGCATCTCGCGCTCGGCATCGTGACCGCGCTCTATCAGCGCACCATGACCGGCCAGGGCCAGAAGGTTACGGCGGCGATGCAGGACGGCGTGCTCAACCTCGCGCGCGTCAAACTTCGCGATCAGCAGCGCCTCGCCCATGGCCCGCTGAAGGAATACAGCCAATACGGCGAAGGCATTCCGTTCGGCGACGCCGTGCCGCGCGCCGGCAACGATTCCGGCGGCGGTCAGCCCGGCCGCATCCTGAAGTGCAAGGGCTGGGAGACCGATCCCAACGCCTACATCTATTTCATCACCCAGGCGCCGGTGTGGGAGAAGATCTGCGACGTGATCGGCGAGCCTACCTGGAAGACCGATGCGAACTACGCCAAGCCGCCTGCCCGCCTGTCGCGGCTGAACGAGATCTTCGCACGCATCGAACAGTGGACGATGACCAAGACCAAGTTCGAGGCGATGGAAATCCTCAACAAGGACGACATCCCCTGCGGCCCGATCCTGTCGATGAAGGAGATCGCCGAAGACCAGTCGCTGCGCGCGACCGGCACCGTGGTCGAGGTCGATCAT
Organism: Bradyrhizobium algeriense; assembly: GCF_003062295.1. Taxonomy (GTDB): domain Bacteria; phylum Pseudomonadota; class Alphaproteobacteria; order Rhizobiales; family Xanthobacteraceae; genus Bradyrhizobium; species Bradyrhizobium algeriense. Next base: position 163,521 of record NZ_PYCN01000002.1, read on the forward strand.
CCGACCCGCGGCAAGTACATCTCCGTCGGCAATCCGATCAAGCTGTCGGACTCACCGAGCGAGGTAACGCGCTCGCCGCTGCTCGGCGAGCACACCGACGAGATCCTGCGCCAGGTTCTCGGCTTCTCCGACCACCAGGTCGCCGAGATCCACGATTCCGGCGCGCTCGATCCGCCGCGGAAGCAGGCGGCCGAATAAGCCGCGTTGTAATCTGGAATACAAGGCCGTCGGGTTCCGGCGGCCTTTTTATTTGGAATGCCAACGGCAATTTGCTGCATTGCAAACCTTCGATTGCTGCTATGCAAACAAACCCATTGTTGATTGGTATCTGGTATACAAAAATCCCCTTTGATCACGAGGCGGGGCTGCTCCGCCACTTCAGAAAAAGGGGTACATCCATGTCCAAGACTGCATCCATCGGCCTGCTTCCCTCCAGCACCCTGTTCGGCCGCCTGATGGCCTCGATCGACCGCTTTCTGACCGCCAGCAGCCGCATCGCCGTCCGCAACGGCGACCTCCCCTATTTTGGTCTCTGACGCTTTATTTCGCAGCATCTGAGGCGCGGATCGGCGCACGCTGGCGAGCGACCTTCCACCAATGTTTTCGGTTAATGGCCCCGGTTTCCGGGGCCATTTTCGTTGCCGCAAACCGATTGTGAGAAACTGCGTATCTGCGACAAATTGGCCAGTGCGGCAATCGGAAGCAAAAACCATTTGCACTGTGGCATATCATATACAAGAATACTCAAAACGCTCACACCAAGAAGTGTGGGCGCACATTGGGGGATAGGCCGTGCAGTCCGCAAGGGACAGCGAAACGCGATGTAGCGGAGGACGGGCAGTGCATGCATGCTTCCCTTTTCTTGCGCATCGCAATTTACCATTGGCCGAAAGAAGCGGATGCCGCTCCAACGGGACCCTCGTACAATTCAAGCTTGGAACTGACTGCGATGGCAAACCATTGCAGCACGACGATCATGAGTGCATGAAGCGATTATGAGTGCATGAAGACCCGACAAGGTTGATCGGGATGAAATTGAAAGCCGGCAAAGACCGGCGTAACCATAGTTCGACGGGAGTGAACCAAATGAAGCGTTCTGCATATCTTGCGTTCGGGACGATTGCTGCATTGTGCACCAGCGGAATCGCAGTTCCTGCGACTGCCGCATGGGAGCCGGTGCGCCCCGTTGAATTCATCATTCCCGCCGGCACCGGCGGCGGCGCCGATCAGATGGCGCGCACCATCCAGGGCATTGTCACCAAGCACAATCTGATGAAGCAGCCGCTGGTCGTCATCAACAAGTCGGGCGGCGCCGGCGGCGAAGGCTTCCTCGACGTCAAGGGATCGGGCGGCAATCCGCACAAGATCATCATCACGCTCTCCAACCTCTTCACGACTCCGCTCGCCACCGGAATTCCGTTCAGTTGGAAGGATCTCACGCCGGTCGCCATGCTGGCGCTCGACGAATTCGTGCTCTGGGTGAACGCCGACAAACCGTACAAGACGGTGAAGGATTACGTCGATGCGGTGAAGGCCGCTCCCGCCGGCACCATCAAGATGGGCGGCACCGGTTCGAAACAGGAAGACCAGATCATTACGGTTGCCGTAGAAAAGGCCACCGGCGCCCGCTTCACCTACATCCCGTACAAAGGCGGCGGAGAAGTCGCCGTTCAGCTCGTCGGCAATCACGTCGATTCGACCGTCAACAATCCGATCGAGGCGGTCGCGCAATGGCGTGGCGGCAAGCTGCGCCCGCTCTGCGTGTTCGACGCACAGCGCATGGCCTATGACGAACCGATCGCCGACGGCAAGGCCTGGAAGGACATTCCGACCTGCAAGTCGGAAGGTCTCGACATGGAATATCTGATGCTGCGCGGCATCTTCATGTCGCCCAGGGCCACCAAGGACCAGGTCGAGTATTATATCGATCTCTTCAAGAAGGTTCGCGCCACGCCGGAGTGGCAGGAATTCATGAAGAGCGGTGCATTCAACACGACGTTCCTGACCGGCGCCGACTACGCCAAGTGGGTCGAGGCCGAAGAGAAGCGTCATCAGACTCTGATGAAGGACGCCGGCTTCCTCGCCCCGAGCAACTGACCGGGACGCACTGACCGACTGAATTTGGAATAGCAACGCAGACGGCGGGCTCTGGTACCGCAGGCTCGATTCCGCATGGAGTTTCGATGACAACAGGAAGTTCGAGCAATACCGGCCCGACCCACAAACTCGTGGAAGCAGGCGTCACGCTAGCGATCGCTCTGTTTGGAGTGATCGTGATCTTCGGCAGCGTCAAGGCGGGAATCAACTGGGGTCCCGAAGGACCCCGGGCCGGGTTCTTTCCGTTCTACATCGGAATCTTCATCCTCGTTTCGAGCGGAATCAATCTGTGGCACGGGCTGCGCGAAGACAATGACAGCCTGTTCGCGGAATGGGGACAGCTTCGTCAGGTTCTGAGCGTCGTTATTCCCACGGCCATCTATGTCGGCTCCATGCCGTTCGTCGGGCTCTACGTCGCCTCGATCGTCTTCATCGCATGGTTCATGCGATGGCTGGGCAAATACAACTGGATCGTCGTCTTGGCGGTCGCGTTCGGTATGCCCATCGCCACCTACTTCATTTTCGAGCGCTGGTTCATGGTCCCGCTTCCAAAGGGACCAGTCGAAGAGTGGCTCGATCTGTAACAACGACGCACAGTCAGGATTGGATTATCGGGATGGAAGAACTCGTCAATCTGTTTCACGGCTTTGCGGTCGCGCTGCAGCCGTACAACATCATGCTGATGGTTCTCGGCATCGTGCTCGGTGTCATCATCGGCGTGCTTCCGGGGCTGGGCGGCGCCAATGGCGTTGCCATCCTGCTGCCGCTGACATTCAGCATGTCGCCGACGTCGGCCATCATCATGTTGTCGTGCATCTATTGGGGCGCGCTGTTCGGCGGCGCGATCACCTCAATTCTCTTCAACATACCCGGAGAACCGTGGTCGGTAGCCACGACGTTCGACGGCTATCCGATGGCACAGCAGGGCAAGGCCGGCGAGGCACTGACCGCCGCCTTCACCTCATCCTTCGTCGGCGCTCTGTTCGCCGTGGTCATGATCACGCTGGTCGCTCCCTTGGTCGCCAGCTTTGCGCTGCAATTTGGTCCAGCGGAAAAATTCGCGGTGTATTTCCTCGCATTCTGCAGCTTCGTGGGCCTAAGCAAGGAGCCGCCGTTCAAGACCATTGCGGCGATGATGATCGGCTTTGCGCTAGCCGCTGTCGGGCTTGATTCCATCACCGGGCAGTTGCGGCTGACGTTCGGCGTCACCCATCTGCTCAACGGCTTCGACTTCCTAATTGCCGTGATCGGGCTGTTCGGCATTGGTGAAATCCTTCTGACCATGGAGGAAGGGCTCGCCTTCCGCGGCGGCAAGGCCAAGATCAACTTGCGGGTCGTGCTGCAGACCTGGAAGGAATTGCCAAAATACTGGATGACCTCGTTGCGCTCCTGCTTCATCGGCTGCTGGATGGGCATCACGCCGGCGGGCGCTACTCCGGCCTCGTTCATGAGTTACGGCATCGCCAAACGCGTGGCGAAGAACGGCAAGAACTTCGGCAAAGGCGAGATCGAAGGTGTGGTCGCGCCGGAAACCGCGGCCCACGCCGCGGGCACCGCGGCCTTGCTGCCGATGCTCTCGCTCGGCGTGCCCGGCTCGCCGACGGCTGCGGTGTTGCTCGGCGGCCTCCTGATCTGGGGTCTGCAGCCCGGCCCGATGCTGTTTGTCGAACAGAAGGAATTCGTCTGGGGCCTGATCGCCTCGATGTATCTCGGCAATCTCGTCGGCCTGATCGTCGTGCTGACCTGCGTGCCGATCTTCGCGGCAATCCTGCGCGTGCCCTTCAGCATCATCGCGCCGCTGATCCTGGTGCTCTGCGCGATCGGCGCCTATTCCGTGCACAGCTCTACGTTTGACGTCATGCTGATGCTTGTGTTCGGCGTGATCGGTTATCTGCTCAAGAAGTGCAATTATCCCCTCGCCCCGCTGGTGCTGGCCATCGTGCTCGGCGACAAGGCGGAAGAGGCCTTCCGGCAGTCGCTTCTGGGATCCCAGGGTTCGTTTGGCATATTCCTTTCCAACCCGCTCGTCAGCACGATCATGATCCTGGGCTTGATCGCACTGTTCTGGTCGGTCATCCAGGAAGGCTATACGCGGCTGCGGGCGACGGTCGCCGGGCCGGGCAGCAGTGCCGCTTAACCACGGCGAAACAACAACTTAGTCTAACAAATTTTCCCGAGGCCGCGCAGACTGCGCGGCCTCTTTTTTGTTCGCAGCGATTTTGCGGAGTTCGAAATTTTCACAGTCTGTGTAAAATTTCCTCTTGTCTACTGGCATAACATATACCAGACTTCCACGGAGCTGTCGGGGTTATCGATAGAACAGCCATTGGAGGAAAAATGACGGACACAGTGCACGGAGCGGCCCCCGTCGCGGCGGCCCGAGTCAGCGATGCTTATCGCTGGACCCAGTTAGCCATCGGCGTCGCCGCAATGGTCATGATCGCCAATTATCAATATGGTTGGACTTTCTTCGTCCCCGACATCCAGAAGAAATTCGGATGGGATCGCGCTTCGATCCAGTGGGCATTTACGCTGTTCGTGCTGTTCGAGACCTGGCTGGTCCCGGTCGAAGGATGGTTCGTCGATAAATACGGCCCGCGCCTCGTCGTCCTGGTCGGCGGCATCCTCTGCGCCATCGGATGGGCGATCAACGCCCAGGCAACCACCCTCAACGGCTTCTATCTCGGCATGATCATCGCAGGCATCGGCGCCGGCGGCGTGTACGGCACCTGTGTCGGCAACGCGCTGAAATGGTTTCCGGACAAGCGCGGCCTTGCTGCCGGTATCACCGCCGCCGGATTCGGCGCGGGCTCGGCGCTGACGGTCGCGCCGATCCAGGCGATGATCAAGGATTCCGGCTTCCAGACCACCTTCCTCTATTTCGGTCTAGGCCAGGGCATCATCATCGTGATCCTCGCCTTCCTGATGTTCTCGCCCAAGGCGGGACAAGTGCCTGCGGTGACGCAGAACGCCAACGTGATCCAGAGCCGGCGCAATTATCAGCCGACCGAGGTGATCCGTCAGCCGATCTTCTGGCTGATGTATTTCATGTTCGTGATCGTCGGCGCCGGCGGATTGATGGTCACCGCCAACCTCAAGCCGATCGCCGTCGACTGGAAGGTCGACAGCGTACCGGTCACGCTGATGGCGGTGACGATGACGGCAGTGACGTTCGCGGCCACCATCGATCGCGTCCTCAACGGCCTCACCCGTCCCTTCTTCGGCTGGATCTCGGACATGATCGGGCGCGAGAACACGATGTTCATCGCGTTCGGCATGGAAGGCATCGGCATCTGGGGCCTGTACATGCTGGGCCACGATCCGGTGTGGTTCGTGCTGCTGTCGGGCTTCGTGTTCTTTGCCTGGGGCGAGATCTACTCCCTTTTCCCGTCGACCTGCACGGATACGTTCGGCGCGAAGTTCGCGACCACCAATGCCGGCCTGCTCTACACGGCAAAGGGCACCGCAGCGCTGCTGGTGCCTGTCGCGAACTACATGCAGCAGTCTTCGGGCACCTGGGACACCGTGTTCATCGTCGCGGCCGGTGCGAACATCCTGGCCTCGGTGCTGGCGATCGCCTTGCTCAAGCCCTGGCGCAAGTCGGTGGTCGCCAAATCGCAGCTCGCGGCCTGATCCAAACCGGATCGGTTATTCGAAACAAGCGCGCTCATCCTCCGGGATGGGCGCGTTTTTCTTTTGCCTGGACGGCTTCTGGTATACCAGATCGCTTTTCGGCCCGCCCAGGGGCGTCCCGCTATCCTCGGGTCGGAATGGGGCGCTTCAATAACGTCAGTAATGCTGCCTATTTATCTTCGTCCCGGCGAAAGATTTCCACGGCCAAACGTGTTGACAATTGGCATTATGTATACCAGAGTTAGATCGATATTTCACCCCAGGGAGGTTGCCATGCAAGTCGGAGATATCCTGCGCAACAAAGTCGCCCGTGTCGCAACGGTTCGCATGAACGAGACCGTCGCCATCGCAGCCCAACTAATGCGCTCCAGCAATATCAGCGCGCTGGTCGTCAAGGATGTCGTCCGCACCGAAGGCAACACGGCGGTCGGCATGTTCACTGAGCGCGACGTCGTTCGCGCGATTGCCGCACACGGCGCAGCCGGCGTGAACTTGCGCGTTTCGCAATTCATTTCGGTACAGCAGCTCGTTTCCTGCACGTCGACGGATACGCTCGAGCATGTCCGCCACCTCATGAGCAAGCATCACATCCGCCACGTGCCGGTGATCGACAATTACAGCCTGATCGGCGTCATCAGCATTCGCGATATCTTCAACGCGTTCGACGACGAAGCAACGCCCTTTAAGCTCGCCGCATCGGCCTGACCGACGGCTCGAACTGCGCCGGCATTTTTTGGGCTGCACTCCCAGGGAAGACGGTATCGCACCGCAATAGTCGGCTTAACTCCTGTCGCAAAGCAGGCGCTCGCGAATCTGCGCCGGAGTAGTGGCGCCGGAAAACATCATCTGTGGGAGGGCGCATGGCGCGTAACATTCTGATCCTAGGGGCCTCGTATGGCTCATTGCTGGCGACAAAGCTTTTGATGGCGGGGCACAACGTAACCCTTGTTTGCCGGAAGCAGACGGCAGAACTCATCAATCGCGACGGCACCGAAGTTCGCATCAAGCTGCGCGACGAGGCGACCCACCGGCCGATCTTCTCGCGCGACCTGCCTGGAATCCTCGACGCGGTCGAGCCCGCCGATGTCGACCCTTCCCGCTACGATCTGGTTGGCCTTGCGATGCAGGAACCGCAATACGCTGCCCCCGCGATGCGGCTTCTGATGATCAAAATCGCCGAAGCGAAGCTGCCTTGCCTTTCGATCATGAACATGCCTCCTCTGCCCTATCTCAAGCGCATCCCGGCCCTTGCGGAAATGGAGTTGGAGAAGGCCTATACCAACGCTGCGGTATGGGATCGGTTTGAGCCAGGCCTGGTGTCGCTGTGCTCTCCGGATCCGCAGGCCTTCCGTCCCCCAGAGGAAGCGGCGAATGTTCTTCACGTCGGCCTGCCGACAAACTTCAAGGCCGCGTCATTTGCGGACGAGAAGCACAATCTGCTGCTTCGGGAGCTGGAAGCCGACATCGATGCGGTGAAGCTGGATGGGCAGGACGTTCCGGTGAAGCTCAAAGTGTTCGATTCGATGTTCGTCCCGCTGGCCAAATGGTCGATGCTATTGACCGGGAATTACCGCTGCATCACGCCGCAAGAGCCGCAATCGATCCGCGACGCGGTGCACGGCGATATCAACCTCTCGCAATCGATCTATGACCACGTCGATGCCATCGCCCAGCGTTTGGGCGCCGATCCCACGGATCAGGTACCTTTCGAGAAATACGCCAAAGCGGCGGAAAGCCTTCTCAGGCCCTCGTCAGCAGCCCGGGCGGTCGCTGGTGGCGCGCCTTCCATCGAACGCGTCGACCTGCTGGTGAAGCTGATTTCGCATCAGCTTGGCGCACCCAATGCCGAAATCGACCGTACGGTCCAGATCGTCAATCAGAAACTGAATGATAGCATCGTGGCGGACGGATCCGGCGCGTCGCGAGGTGCTCCAATCCCAGTGACGTAGAGCCTTGGCATCGCTTCTGGCATGATCTTTACGGTGATCGATGATCCCGGCTACGGATGAGCCCGGGCTTTTCGAGAACGGCATTTGTGGAACCTAACAGAATCTTAAACGTTCTTTTTCGCGGAAATGAGCAGCGCCGTCGCCCCGGCGCAGCAAGCGCAGACGCCGAGGCGGTGCGCTGCGCTGGCGGAGGGAACGCTCATGAGACTCACTCTTTCGGTCATCAAGGCTGACATAGGCTCCGTCGGCGGCCACACGAAACCGTCTACACGCATGATGGCGGCTGTCGAGGGCGAGGTCGCGAAGGCGATTTGCGATGGCCTGCTGATCGACGCTTTCGTCTGCCACACCGGCGACGACATTGCGATCATCATGACACACACACGGGGCGAAGGGAGCTCCGAGGTGCATCAGCTTGCCTGGAAGGCGTTCCTCGCGGCCACCTCGGTCGCGAAAACCTCCGGGCTTTATGGCGCCGGCCAGGATCTTCTCGTCGACGCACCTTCCGGAAACGTTCGCGGCGCCGGACCGGGCGTCGCCGAGCTCAGCTTCGACCACAGCCTCTCGGGCACGAGACCCGCGGAGTCCTTTATGGTGTTCGCCGCCGACAAATGCGGCCCCGGCGCCTACAACCTGCCGCTCTACCTCGCCTTTGCCGATCCCATGTATTGCGCCGGGCTGATGCTGCCCCCGATGATCAAGGGATTCCGTTTCCATGTCATCGACATGGATCACACGGCCGGCGACAGCGTGATCGAACTCGACGCGCCCGCGGATGGCTACCACATTGCCGCGCTGCTCCGCGACAACGAGCGCTTTGGCATTGATCGCATCGTTTCCCGGACCCATGGCGAGGTGGCCGTCGCCGTTTCGGCACAGCGTCTTCACGCGATCGCAGGCAAGTACACCGGCAAGGACGATCCGGTCGCGATCGTCAGGAACCAGGGGATTTTCCCGGCCCCCGAAGAAATCGTCTCGCCGTTCGCGAAGGCGCACTTCGTAGGCGGCGATGCGCGCGGCTCGCACGTGATGCCGCTCATGCCTGTGCCACTTAACACACCGGTGACGGGCATGTACTGCCTGCCGATCGTTTCCTGCACCGGCTTTTCGATCGACAAGGACGGCCGTTTTTCGGAGTCGTTTACCGATTTCTTCGACAACCCGGCGTGGGACGAGGTCCGCCGGCGCGCCCAGCTCAAGGCAATCGAGATGCGCAGCCAGGGCTGGTCTGGCGCCGCGATGCTGCCCTATTCCGAGCTGGAGTATGGTGGCTTCCGCGACACCGTGTCCTCACTGCTGAAGCGCTTTCAGGTGCGCGAGGAGCGCAAGCCGGAAGCGGCCGAGTAAGGGATCGCCTGCGAGGTGGGTATGGCAAAAAGGCGCATCGGCATTCTCACGGGCGGCGGCGACGTTCCCGGTCTCAACGCAGTCATCAAGAGCGTGACATATCGCGGCAGCGAGAACGACATCGAGGTCGTCGGCCTCCGCCGTGGTTGGGAGGCCCTCACGCACGTGAACCTCGAGGACCCGGCCTCCAGGTTCCACTACATCATCCCGCTGAACCGTGACAACACGCGCACTATAGACCGGAGCGGCGGCACTGTGCTGCACTCGAGCCGCACCAATCCGTCCAGGATGAAGAAGCTGCCGGATCATCTTGCAGGCCACGACTTTCCGGCCTCGCTCAGCACGAAGGGCGGCATCGCAACCAGGACGTGGGACCTCACCGGCCAGGTGCTGGCGAACCTCGCGGGGCTCGGCATCGAACATCTGATCGCCATCGGTGGCGACGACACGCTCAGTTACGCGGCCAAGCTCAACGACCTCGGCGTCAAGATTATCGCCATCCCGAAGACGATGGACAACGACGTCCGCAACACCGAGTACTGCATCGGCTTCTCGACCGCGATCACCCGCGCCAGCGACGCCATCCAGCGGCAGCGCACCACTGTCGGATCGCACGAGCGAATCGGCATTTTCCGCGTCTTTGGCCGCGATGCCGGATTTACGGCGCTCTACACCGCATACGCCACCTCGATACGGTGCGTCATACCGGAGTACAAGGTCGATCTCGACAAACTGATCCAGTTGCTCGTCGAGGAGAAGCGCGCCAATCCAAGCAACTATGCGCTCGTCGTGCTCAGCGAGGGCGCCGCGTGGGAGGGCTACGAGGTGCAGGAATACGGAGAGCCTGATGCTTACGGTCATCGCAAGAAGGCGAGTGTGGCGGAATCGTTCGCCGACGAGATCAAGCGACGCGTCGGCGAGGAGACGATCACCTCCGATCTCACATACGACCTGCGATCGGGCAATCCGGACTTCATGGACAAGCTCGTGGCCCTGACTTTCGGCAATATGGCCTACGATGCCGTCCTCGAAGGCAAGACCGGCCTCATGTCGGCGCTGGTGGAGGGCCGCTACGACCTCGTGCCCATCCCTGATGTCAGGCTCGGGCCGCGCAAGCTGGACGTCGCCAGCACGTACAACACGGAGCGCTACCGTCCCATCTACACCAATAAGCGCGGGCAGCCGATCTTTCTCAACCGCGCGTCATAGGGCGGCAGGTGGTAACCCCAAGCCTTGTTATGCTCGGACATCTTGGCGATCAGGCGCGTCATTTGCGCCAAAAGCGATTGGGCCCTAGCGGCGCTGCTTTTTCGGCTTTAGCGACGCCGCCGGTGCTCGCGCATTGGCATCGAGCGATGTTGACGCCACTGGCGTGTCACCCTTGGCTCCTTCGCGTTCAATTTCGCGTCGCGGCCAGGTAAAATCGTCGGCGCGACCGGCTGGTGCCGACAAGGGCTCACCCGTGATCAAGACCCGGGCGGCTTGCGCATCGATCGCCACCGGCCGCGCCCCGGGAGCGCCGAGTAGTTGATCCGTGCCGACAGAAGAGCTCACCAAGGGAACGATCGGCCCGGCCAACGGACGCGGCGCCGGCTGATCCGGCCGCGCACTGGCGTCGGGCGTTGCCGGTTCGGTGGGCAGCACAATCGGCCCAGAACGTGCAGCCAACAGCCGGTTGATCTCGCGCTCGGCATAATGCGCGAGCTTGAGCGCGCCGGCCTTGGTGAAGTACACGCCATCGGCGGCGCGCAGCCGGCGGATCTGCCCTTCGAAATCGGGGCCTTGCTGTGAAAAGCGCCCGGCTTCATCGACAAATCCGTCCCACACATCGACATAGGTGATGCCGGCCTTGCCGGCCGCATCGCGATAGAGCGTATCCAGAAACGCCGTGTCGGCTGTCGCCTTGGGGCCGCGTACCGCCGGCAGACCCACCCACAGCACTGGCACACCCTTGGACTTGAGTACGCCGATCATCTCGTCGATCTTTTCCCTGTAGAGTTCGACCCAGCGCTTCTCGCGAAACTCATGGAGGCCGTTCGGCACGCGCGCGCTCTTCTCCGGTTCTGTGACCGACCGCGCATCGCTGTTGTCGGCGGCGTCGTCTGGCGACAATTCGGCATCCGTCACCTTGGTTGAACCATCGGGCTTCGCCGCGGGTTTTGCGACCGAGGGCTTGCCATCAGGTTTGGCCTTGGCGTCCTTCTTGTCCCCCGGCTTACTGTCGGATTTTTCGGCCGCCGGCTCGCGGATTGCGACGCGGTCGTCAAGCCCGAGCATGACGACAATGGCGTCCGCTTTTTCGACGGCGAGAATGCCTTTGGCGGCGGCGGCCCAATCGGCTGGATCGCCCTTCGGCTGATACTTGATCAGGCCGGAGGCCGTCTTGTGTTTGCGGATCACACCCATCTCAGGCTGATCGGCATAGACGTCCTCAAGCCCATAGGCGAGCCAGTCCGCCATGGAGTCACCGAGCACAAGAATGTGGCGCTCGGGTACAGTGTTGCGCTTCTCGGGCGACGGGGCCTTTGAAAAATCCTCGCGCACCGCCGGGGGCGCTTGCCGCCCATGCGAACGAGGTGGCGGCGCGTACTGCTGCTGGTACGGCGCAAACGTGTCGTTACCGAACCAGCCTCCACCACGTTGTTCGTTACCGGACCAACCTCCACCGCGCTGTTCGTTACCGGACCAGCCTCCACCGCGTTGTGGCTGTGGTTGCGGTCGCTGCTGATATCCGCCGAAATTAAAAAACTGTGCAGAGGTAGGACCGGCCAGGCCGAACACCAAGCCCACCGCGACGGCTAGCGCAATCAGCCGCCCACGCCCGGTGAAGAAGATGCATCGCCCTTTTGGTCCGTTTGGCATGCTGGACCGCACACACGCAGAACCTGCCTTAGCCAGATTAGCACGAGGCCCGGTGGTGGGGTCTCAGTTTACCGTGAAGTGCGGTGTCGTCAGTTCAAGCAAGAGCCCGTGTGTCCCGCTTCGGGTCAAAGCGTCGATTTTGGCATGTCAGCAAGCACGTCGGGCGCCCTTCGTGGAAACGAAGGTGCCACTCTCGTAACGATTACCCTTCGGCTGCGAATACGGAGCTGCTGCCATCCTTGGCCAGCGTGCCGACGGTCGGCATCAACCAGCGAGTACCCGAAATGGTGAGCTTGTCGGCAACCGCGCGATCGAAGATCTTCCTTCGCGTTTCGACGGCCATTTGCGGATAGGTCGGAGACCGCCCCACTTCCGAACAGCGCCGCCAGAGCGGAACTTCACAAAACGCGCCGGCTCAGGCGCGGCGGCCGTTCGAAGGTGCCAAGGAACGTCGGAAGCGTGTGGAACCAGAAAGCGCCTCCCGCGTTGAAATAAAAATTGATCGGGTAATCCAGAAAAAGCGGGGATATCTCCCAAAAGGCGGCTTGATTTCTTGCCTCTTTTTCCCGGTCGGACGGCATTTCTTTGATGGGGAGGAAGAAGAGATGACTGATCAGCAATTGGCTCTTCAGGCGATTAACGAAGCGCAACTCATACTGGAAGAATACCTTCGGCCCCGGCCGCAAAACAATGAGCTTATCCTCGACAAGCTCGTGGAAGTTCTCGAACGCCCCGATTTGGTAGTTGCTGTGAGCCGCTTGCAGCAGCGGCAGAGCAATCTCTCAGTGCGCAAATGAGGAAACTGCCAGCAATCGCCTTGGCCGCCTGGGTTGTTACGCTCTTACCAGTTGGGACGCCAACCGCGCAGGCCAAACAACAATGCAGCGCCGCAGCGCCATCAAATCCGCACGGGCGTTGGTGGTCCTATCGTCTGATCGATGGACGAAAGTGCTGGTACGAGGGCAAGCCCATGCTTTCGAAATCGTTGTTGGAATGGCCCAAGAGGGCATTCGCGCAACCCGTTTCCGACAGAGAAGAAGTTCAAAGCGTTGTCACGGAGAAGCTTGGCGATCCATTAGATGCGCAAGCCCGAGCACTGGAAGGTTCTGACAGTTTCGAAGCGCGATGGCGCGAAAGGGTGAAAATGCAATAGGCGTTGCCCCCAAAGGAAAGTCGCGAAGCGCCGGGATCGCGCCTGCTGGCACCGACAATCAGTTTTGGGAGATCGCGAAGAACTCTTGTTTTCCAACCAGGCGCAAATGCGGAAACCAGCGATGCGAACGGCCGCAGATTTCAATCTCTATTACGCCACTCCAGACCCCTGGCATATTTCCCACGCGCAGTTCAGGGATAAGGTGTTGCGCCGACGCCTGAAGCCGTTCATCCGGGGCAAATCCGTTCTTGAACTGGGTTGTGGTGAAGGTCACTTGACCCAAACAATTTTTAACAAAGCACGATCCGTGGTTGGCATCGACATAAGTGATGTAGCGATTGCTCGCGCTAAATCGCTGAACCTGCCAAACGCCCGATTTGAATGCGCTGATTTTTTACAAGCCTCATTTGAGGGTTACGACGTGATCGCGGCTCTCGAATGCGTCTACTATCTGTCCTTTCAAGAGCAGGGAGTGTTCCTGGAGAAAGTTGCCAAAGAACACCCTGACAAAATACTTCTGCTCTCGGGTCCAATTGTGGATTACAGAAGGCACTTCAGTCATAAGCGATTGATGCACGAGTTTACGACTTTGGGGTTCACTCCCCTAAGATTTTATAACCTGTCAGTTTATTGGTATCCGCCTTCATCCAGAATTATCGCTGGCCTGATCAAGCTGCCACTCGGGCACACCTTGCTTGATTGGATACCGGAGTCGATGATCTACCAAAGACTATACGCACTTCGGGCACCGAAACGCGGCTCGGATATTCGATAACCCGACGAAAGACGGTGGCCTCGGCCGGAAGAAGCAATTCGAGCATGCAAGCGAGTGCAATGTCCGAGTTGGATCAAAAGGGTCGATATGGGCAGCATGTCCGGTTAGCTAATGATCTCCGAAAATGCTGGGACTCCACGCGGAAATTGTTCGCACTGCGGAACAAGGTCCCGCTTTTGCATGATGGCGTTGCCCTGACCTCCGCCTCCTCCCCGTAGACTTTTGCAGGAGCTGACGGCATCCTTCCCTCGAATTCTCACAAAAGACGTGCGCGGGCCTCCGTGCCGGGGAAACCAGAGGGCAGACATGAAGACGCGATTCACCGAACTCGTTGGCGTTGAGCACCCGATCGTCCAGGGCGGGATGCAATGGGTCGGCCGCGCCGAACTCGTTGCTGCCGTCGCCAATGCCGGCGCGCTCGGCTTGATCACCGCGCTGACGCAGCCGACGCCGGAGGATCTCACCAAGGAAATCGCGCGCTGCCGCGACATGACCGACAAGCCGTTCGGCGTCAACCTGACCATTCTTCCCGCGATCAAGCCGCCGCCCTATGCTGAATATCGCCAGGCCATCATCGAGGCCGGCATCAAGATCGTCGAGACCGCCGGCAACAAGCCGCAGGAGCACGTCACCGAGTTCAAGAAGCACGGCATCAAAATCATCCACAAATGCACCAGTGTCCGTCACGGCCTGTCGGCGGAGCGGATGGGCGTCGATGCGCTCTCGATCGACGGCTTTGAATGCGCCGGACATCCCGGCGAGGACGACACCCCCGGCCTGATCCTGATCCCGGCCGCCGCCGACAAGATCAAGATCCCGATGATCGCCTCCGGCGGGTTCGGCGACGGCCGCGGCCTGGTTGCCGCACTCGCGCTCGGCGCCGAGGGCATCAACATGGGCACGCGCTTCATGTGCACCAAGGAAAGCCCGATCCATCAGCTCGTGAAGGAGCGCATCGTTGCGAACGACGAGCGCGAGACCGAATTGATCTTCCGCACCATGCGCAACACCTCGCGCGTCGCCAAGAACACGATCTCGACCAAGGTGGTGGCGATGGAGAAGGAAGGCGCGAAGTTCGAGGACGTGCGCGAACTGGTCGCCGGCGCCCGCGGCAAGATGGTCTACGCGTCAGGCGATGCCGATGAAGGCATCTGGTCGGCCGGCCAGGTCCAGGGCCTGATCCACGACATTCCGACCTGCGCCGAACTGGTGTCGCGCATCATGCGCGATGCGGAAGCGATCATCCGTAGCCGGCTCGAAGGCATGATGTCGGGCGCCCAGCGGCAGGCCGCCGAATAGGCGGCTTGACGCAAGTAAAAAAGACAGGCCGCCGAGCAAGCGGCCTGCGTGGCCAACTAAAGAGAAGAGCCCATGAAAGCCTATGTCTACAGCGCCAACGGCGCTGAAATCACCGAAATTGCAAAACCTTCGCCGAAGGGCACGCAGGTGCTGGTCAAGGTCCATGCCTGCGGCCTCAACCGCGCCGATCTCGGCATGACCAAGGGCCACGTGCATGGCGCGGCCGGCGGCGTCGGCACCGTGCTCGGCATGGAATGGGCCGGCGAAGTCGCCGAACTCGGCCCTGATGCAAAAGGCGTCAAGGTCGGCGACAAGATCATGGGCTCGGGCGGCGCGGCGTTTGCCGAGTATACGCTGGCCGACCATGGCCGGCTGTTCCGCGCGCCCTCGAACATGAATTTCGAGGAAGCCGCCACCCTCCCCGTCGCGCTCGCCACCATGCACAACGCGGTCGTCACGTCAGGCGCGCTGCAGAAAGGCCAGACGGTCCTGATCCAGGGCGCCAGTTCCGGCGTAGGCTTGATGGCGATGCAAATCGCAAAATTCAAGGGCGCAAAACTCGTGATCGGCTCCTCGACGGACGCGACGCGACGCGGGCGGCTGAAGGAGTTCGGCGCCGATCTGGCGATCGATTCCAGCGATCCCGGCTGGGTCGACGAGGTGCTGAAAGCCACCAATGGCGAAGGCGTCGACCTGATCGTCGACCAGGTTTCCGGCAAGGTTGCGAACCAGAATCTCGCGGCAACCAAGGTCAAGGGCCGCATCGTCAATGTCGGCCGGCTCGGCGGCACCCACGCCGATTTCAATTTCGACCTGCACGCCGCCCGCCGCATCAACTATATCGGCGTCACCTTCCGCACCCGCACCATCGAGGAAGTCCGCGAGATTTTCGACGAGGTCCGGAAAGACATCTGGGGCGCGGTGGAATCGCGAAAACTGCAATTGCCGATCGACAAGGTCTATCCCTTCGCCGAAATCGGAAGAGCGTTCGAGCACATGGAAGCCAACAAGCACCTCGGCAAGATCGTGGTGACGTTGTAGATGCCTATCCCGGACGGGGTGCAGCGCGTGAGCGCTGCTCCGCAGAGCCGGGACCCACGCCGTTAGGCATCCGAATGTTCGCGCTCGCGGGCGGGATGCTGGAATCGCGGCCCGCACGCGGCGTGAAGCGAAGCTTCATTGCTCGAAGCGACGAAACGCGCCTTCGACCTCGGCATCGGTTGCGAATTGGCGGCGCTTGGCTTGCGCAAGCCCTTCCAGCACGGCGGGAAGATGCCCGGGATCGATCTCCTCGGGCTCTCCCTCATGGCCGCTGAGGGTCAGCATGGCGAGCGCGATTTCATCCTGGCTGTCAGGAGGTAAGCGCCGCACGGCTTCGAAGGCTTTTTCGAGCAGTTTTGTCATGAGAGAAAGATACGGTCGAACCGCCCAAAATGGAAGGGCATCCGCCAGAGCCCTACGCCCTATGAACGAGGCTTTCGGCGCATGTTGGCCAGTGCTGCGACCGCCCATCCCAGGATGGCGGCCGCGCCGACCCAGATCAGGAAATCGCTCCAGCGGCCGGCGAGGCCGAGTGCGAGGCCGGGCATGAACGTCGCGACTACGAGCCACCGCCGCAAGCCGGGCCGCGCGAGGGCGACACCGCGACGCTTCGGATCGGCCGCCGCGAGGAGCGCGATGCAGGCGGCGCTGGCCAGTGCGCCGGACAGGCCGAGCCAGCCGAGCAGCATCATTCGGCGGACTGCACGAAGGAGCCCGCGTCGAATGCGGCCGGCTCGCGGGTTCGCAATGCCATGGTGGCGGACAGCACGCATGCGACGCCGCCGAGCGCGACCAGGACATCCATCACCGGCACCGCACTCTGCCCGGTCGCAAGCGCTGCGCGCCAATTTGGGCCGCCGGCCGCGGCACGCAGCAGCGGAAGCGCCATCAGCAACACGCCGGTCGCGCCGAACAGCAGCGGCGGAACCCGCTCGATCGATCGCATCCGCAGTGCCGGGACAAGGGCGAGTGCGGCAGCGATCAGAAAGGCCGCCGGCGTCCAGAACACGGATGCCAGCGATGGCAGGCTGATGAAGTAGGCCGCGGCTGCCGCTGCCATCGCAAAAGGCAGGCCGCCTCCCACCCACGCGGTCACGCGCCCGAGCACGCGCCAGCCGCGCTGGTCGGCGCGTCGCCGGACCCAGAGATTCAATCCGCTCCAGGCCACGTAGGCGCTGGCCGCGCCAAGCGCAAACCACACGGCGCGCGACCACCATCCAGCGAAATTGCCGAAGTGAACCGGGCCGATCAGACCGAGCAAGGATGCCCCGAGCGACGGTTTTGTGCCGACGATCGGCCGCTCGCGAATGAGTTCGCCGGTCGCCCCATTGTAGATCAGGCGCGACGCCGACAGATCGCCGCGCCTGGGCGCCGGAAATACGGTAATGCGCGCGTCGGCGCGGCCGCGGTTTTCCCACGCGGCAAACAACAGCGGCGCGTCGGCGCGCCTGCGCGCATCGGACAGGATGTCGTCGAGATTGGCGGATGCGGCAGGACGCGGATCGACCATGGGCATCCCGTTGAGCGTCGTGACCATCGCGCGCACATCGCCCTTGAACGCGATCTTCGCCAGCATCGGCAAGGCGACCGCGATGGTGAAGCTGAGATAGGCGCCGGTGAACGCGAGCACGAAGGCATGCGGCAGCGTCCACGTCCCGGCAACGGAATGCAGATCGCGCAGGCCGACCAGCCGGTCACGTCCGCGCAGGATAAAGATGTCCCTGAACAAATGCCGGTGCATCAGGATGCCCGAGACCGCCGCCACCAGCATGGCGAGACCGAGAATGCCCGTGAGGATCAGCCCCCACGGATTCGGCAGGTGCAGCCGCACATGCAGCTCGACGTAAAAGCGCCCGAGCGCCGTGAACGGATCGTTGGCCGCGAGTTCGTTGCCAAAACCTTCGGCGCGCGAGACGATCCGGCCCTCCGGCCCGATCGTGGTGAGGATTCCGCGCTCGCGCCGCGCACCATTGATGGTCTCGTCGGTGTGGAAGAACGCCCACACATTGCCGGCAGGCGTCGCCCGCAAGGAGAGGTCCTCGCGGAACTGAGCGGGCGTTTCCGCCTCCAGCCGCGCGAGCACGGCATCGAGCGGCTGGCTCAGCGGCTCGCTCGTTCCGAGCAGCCCGCCCGACCAGGCCTTGATTTCGTTCGCGAACACGGCGGCCGTGCCGGTTACGATGACGGCATACAGCAACAGGCCCAGCAATGCGCCGGCCCAACCGTGGACCGCCACCAGCGTCCTGGTTTCGCGCGCTTTCAGGTTAATCACGGCTTCTCCGCGGGGTCGAAGGATCGTCTCAGCCGAACAGAATAGCTCTTAACGCGATCAGGTGAATGACGGCGATGCCCGTCATGATGATCGCGATGCGGCCGAGGCTCCGGTCGAGCAAGGCATAGAAGAAGATCAAGCCCCAGATCGCCGGCATGAAGAACAACGGCAACGCGATGTGGTCAACTCCGCCGCTTCCCTTGGGCACCCAGAACGGCATCACGGCGATGACGAGGACCGTGAGCCCCAGCGCGCACGGCCCGGCCAGCAGCGCACGCAGCCACGGATGCAGGCGGCCCGGTTCCGGAACACTGGAGTTCGCCGCCGCCAAATTGCGCTCCCTCCGCTCAGAAATTGAACGTCGTCGACAGGAGATACGTGCGCGGGGCGCCGAGGGATGTGGCGCTGCTGACCGTACGATAGGAGTTCCAGTACGCCTCGTTGAAGACGTTCTCGATATTGGCGCGAACGACGATCGGCTTGCCGTTCCAGGGTGACAGGAACGTGTAGCGCGCGCCAAGATCAACCCGCGTCCACGCCGGCAGCTCCTGCGTATTCGCATCGTTGGCGTAACTCTCGCTGGTGTAGATAACGCGGCCCGTCAGCGTGAACCCGTTCAGGAAAGGGGTGTCCCATTCGGCGCCAAGATTGACATTGTACTCCGACACACCCACGGGCTTCTTGCCGTTGAAGTTGAAAATGGTCCCCAGAGTCGGAAGCGAGACTGATTGCTTGACCACTTCGCCGTCGATGAAAGTCACGCCGCCCAGCACCCGGAACGTCGGCGTCACCTCGCCGAAGGTATACAGCTCGACGCCGCGATTGCGCTGCTCGCCGGCAAGTCGCCTTGCGGGCAAGATCTTTCCCGGCACAGGGACCGACATCGTGTTCGGGCTGGTGATATCGAACACGCTCGCCGTGAAGGTGACGCGGCCCATATCGATCTTGAAGCCGGCTTCCTTCTGCTTGGTCTGAGCAGGCGGAATGATATCTCCGACGTTCGAGTACGTCGCGACACCGGTGACGACTTCCGGCGCCTTGAGGCCTTCGATATAGTTCGCATAGAGCGAGACGTTTTCCAGCGGCTTCACGATTGCTGCAAAGCCGGGGCTCCAGGTCGGAACATCGACGCGCGAGTTGTTGGCAGGGATCAAGGCGTTGATGCTTTCCGCACCCGCCGTCTGCCGTCTGGCCCCAACGACGAACTGAAGCCTGTTGTTGAACATCGACATCGTGTCGGCGATGCCGACACTGGTAAGCTTTGTCTGAGTTTGCAGATTTTGGGCGACGAGGTTGAAGTTCGGGAAGGGGAGCGGGACCGGGTTGTACAGATTCGAGGAGACTGCTGCGCCTCCCTTGGCGAATGAGCTGTAGTCCCGATCGAAGGCCGAGTAGTTGACAGTCAGGAGGTGGTTGACGGGCCCGATGTCGACCGAAGCGCGAACGCCGACCTCACCCGCATAATTGTCATAGACGTCACGCCCATTGAACGGAATGGCCGTCCAGTTGCCGTTGGCGTTCGTGATGCGCGGCGACGGATAGATGAAGTCGATCTCGCTCTTGTGATATCCAAACGCGCCATATGCAGTGATCGACTCGGTCAGATCGACTTCGCCGCGCGCCATCGCGAACGTATCCCTCGGCTTCCATGTCGCCCAGGAAGGCATGTAATTGGTGCCGGCTGCCGGTGCCGGCGGAACCGCTATGCTGGTCGCAAAAGGAGGGCTGGTGTTGAACGTCAGAAACCGCAGCGGCGGCGAAAGATTTTCGGCCTGGTAACCGAGATCCGCGGAGAAGCGCACACGCTCGCCGCGGTAGTCCATATTGAGTACGGCGTTGCCGATCTGATCGGTCTGCCGGTCGAACGCGGTCTGTCCGCCTCCTCCCCCGCCATTGAACCGGATTCCCCATTCCTTGTGCTCGCCGTAGCGCCGTGCCACATCGACCAGCGCTCCGACTTGGGATTTGGATATATATCTAGTGGTCAGCTGCGTGATGTCGAAGTCGGGCGCGCTCTTCGTCACCAGGTTAATGCTGCCTCCGATGCCACCTGCGGGCGGCATGCCGGTGAGCAGCACACCCGGCCCCTTCAGAACCTCGACACGATCGAGGAAATTCGCCGATGATGCATAAAACGGCGCCATTCCATAGAGGCCGTTCATCAAGAAGTCGCCGCTGTCGTGGTAGAAACCTCTGATGTAGAGGCCGTCGATGCCGTTGCCGGCGGGCGTCTTCATCCGGACCGACGGATCGTTGAACAGGACATCGCCGACGGTGCGTGCCTGCTGGTTTGCAATCAGTTCTGCCGTGTAACTGGTCTGGTTGAACGGCGTATTCATCACGCCGCGGTTGCCGAGCAGTCCGAGGCTGCCGCCCGTCGCCACCTGTCCGCCAGCATAGGGAGCCGGCGGTGCGCCGAGCGTTCCGGTCGAAGGCGTCACATACGGAACCGCCTCCACGCGGCGAGGCGCCGGTGCAGCAACACGCCGTTGCACGCGCGAGGTGGATGTCTGCGATCTCGGCGCCGCGGGCCGCGCACGTTGCTGCCCTGGAGCATCCACGGTGACCGGCGGCAAATTCGATTGCGCGAATGCTTTCTGACCACTTGCAAAATCCAGCGAAAGAGCAAGATAGCTCACCGCCCCCAACGAAATAGCACGCACAACATTTCCGGTCGCAATCGCATACGTCATACTTTCACCCCAACTCTCACGAAGTCGTTCTAACTTCCCAAGTCGAATGGGCGAGTAGAAGTCATCTAAGATGATGGTGTGCGTGCACGACGAATTGCGTCTGTGACAACCGGGCAACGTTGCAAGTCGATTGCCCAAGTTGAGCGCTGGAGTTTCTAATTGTTCTAATTCTAAAGTGCTGACTGCGTTGAGCACGTCAATTCATGGCGCGTGATAATTTGACGCGGTCATGTATGATTGCGAGCAACCTTAGGATGATTCAGGTTCACCCCACCTATCGTATTCAGGATCAAGCTGCTTCATGACAAGAGCAAACAAGGTTGCCGTCACTTCCGGCGCGGATCTGCCGGACCGGATCATCCAGTTGATGACGAATGCGCCGTATGCATCATTCGTCGTGCGGTGCGCTGCCGATCGCGCCGTTTTCCTTCCCGAGATCATATCCCTGCACACAAGGCGTGAGCTTTCCGAGATCAGCGGGGTCGGCCGGGCTTCGATCGCAAGGATACAGGCCTGGCTGGCGCAGCATGGACGAAGGTTGCGAAGGCCAGATGAAAGCATCGACACTGTCATTTGCCATTTTGGCGTTCGACGAAAGGATCCGCATCCGTATAAGCGCCCGACCTTGCCGGCGATCACACCGCAGCCCGACGCCACGCTGGCGCCCGCGCTGCAGAATTCGGACAGCAAGATCGACGCTGCTTTGTAGGGCGGGCAAAGGCGTTCTTCACGCCGTGCCCACCATCAATGCTTATCGCGGTTCGCCTGAAAAGGCCTGCCGCAGCGCCGAAAGCCGGTCGAGCGCAGCTTGCGGCAGCGGACCTTTTTCGGCAGCAGCGAGCGCGTCCTCGAATTGTTGCGGCGTCGCCATGCCGACCAGGATCGTACCCATCGCCGGATGAGACAGCGCAAACCGCGTGGCGGCTTCGGTCAGGCTGGTGGCGAACCCCTCCTCTATCAGCGGCATCAGGCGGCGCGCGCGATCGATATCGGCATCGTAGCTCATCGCCGAGCCGATCGGCTCAGGCGCCGGCCCCGCGATCGGATGACGCTCGGCCGAGCCCGACAGCGCGCCGCCGGCCAGCACGCGGATGCCCACGACGCCAACGCCGGCGGCCTGGGTCGCATCGAACAATCGTGCATAGTCCTGCGCCGGATAGCGCGCCGGCAATTCGCAGGCCGCGGATGGATTGAGCACGTTGTAGACGACCTGAGCGCTGTCGAAGACGCGCGCACCAATCACCTGATGCAGCGCCGCCGTATCGCCGAGCGCCGTCATTCCGAGGAAGCGAATCTTGCCCGGCTGGCGCAGGCGCTCGAACGCCGGCGCCACATCGTCGAGCACCTGCCGGACGCTGAGCGCCGATCCGCCGCCGTTCTCGGTGATCGGATTGTGCAGATGAAGGATGTCGACCTGTTCAAGACGCAGCCGCGTCAGGCTGCCTTCGAGTGATGTTCCGACCGCATCATCAACGCGGCCGGTCTCGCTAGCTGGCAACCGGACCTTGGTGCCGACGACGACGTCGGCCGGCTTCAGCTTTTGCAAAACGCGGCCAAGGTTCTTCTCCGATTCGCCGTCGCCGTACTGCACGGCGGTGTCGAAATAGTTGACGCCGGCGGCGATCGCCCGCGCGATGGTTCGCTCCTGGTCGGCAGCATCGCCGCGCACCATCAATCCGCCCACCGCGCCGCAACCGAAGCCTAGCACCGAAAGCCGCATTCCCGTGCGCCCAAAGACCCGCAATTGCATCGCTTTTCCTCCGAATGGTTAGAGAGTATGCAAGGTCGAACGGCCGTTACTCAACCTGGATATTTGCCGCCGTGATGATCGGCGCCCACAAAAGTGGGAGTGGGAAAACTTTACTCAATTCTTCTTCGGCTTGCGCGACTACCATCCCAATCACCCGCCACTGAACGGCTTCGAGACGGTCGCGGTGCGGGTTCCATTTCGCACCCGCACGCGCTTTCCACATCGCAGTTCGATCATCACCGCAAATAAGTCTTGGCGGCGGCGCGAAAGCCAATACGCTGTGTGCTGGCAATGACGCCAAACGCACGCGTGAGTCGCAACAGCCGGTATCAGCTTTGCGGACAACAGTGCTCGCGCGAGATCAGTTGAGAGGCTGCGCGATGACCGATCTCTCCTTGAAAGCCGCGATACCTGCACCACCTGCCACTGATGCCGAGCCGAGCCTGCGCCGGGTCATGGGCCCGTGGCTCCTCCTGCTGTTCATTGTCGGCGACATTCTCGGCACCGGCATCTATGCACTCACCGGCCAGGTGGCCAACCAGGTAGGCGGCGTCGTCTGGCTGCCGTTCCTTGTCGCCTTTGTCGTGGCGCTGATCACTGCGCTGAGCTATCTCGAACTCGTCACCAAGTATCCGAAGGCCGCAGGCGCCGCGCTCTACACCCACAAGGCGTTCGGCATCCACTTTGTCACGTTCATCGTTGCGTTTGCGGTGATGTGCTCGGGAATTACCTCCGCTTCCACGGCTTCGCGAGCTTTCTCTGCAAACATGTCGA
The DNA here is from genome assembly GCF_003062295.1 of Bradyrhizobium algeriense. GTDB lineage: Bacteria > Pseudomonadota > Alphaproteobacteria > Rhizobiales > Xanthobacteraceae > Bradyrhizobium > Bradyrhizobium algeriense. Next base: position 187,166 of record NZ_PYCN01000002.1, read on the forward strand.
GCGCGCTTGGCCTGGGCTTGTCGGGGTTCGGCATCACCATGACGGGTCTCGTCTTCATGGCGATCGTTGCCGCGGTCAACTTCCGCGGCGTCGGCGAAAGCGTGAAAGCGAATGTAGTCCTGACTTGCGTCGAACTAACCGGCCTGCTGATCATCATCGTCATCGGCCTGTGGGCGATCAGCCTGGGTCAGGGTGATGTCTCGCGCGTCATGCAGTTCAAGGCAGGCGATACCGGTCTGATCTGGCCGGTAATCGCCGCGACCACGCTCGCTTTCTTCGCCATGGTCGGCTTCGAAGATTCCGTCAATATGGCCGAGGAATGCAAGCAGCCGACACGGGATTTCCCAAAAGTGCTGCTCGCCGGCCTGTTCATCACCGGCGCAATCTACGTGCTGGTCTCTATCTCGGCGATTACGCTGGTTCCGCCGGCGCAGCTCGGCGAAGGAGAGACGCCGCTGTTGAAAGTGGTGCAGGCCGGCGCGCCGAACTTTCCGGTCTGGATCTTCGGCTTCATCACCATGTTTGCGGTCGCCAACTCCGCCCTGATCAACATGCTGATGGCGAGCCGGCTCGTCTACGGCATGAGCCGCGAACATGTGCTGCCGCCGTTGCTTGGCAAGGTGCATGCGAGCCGGCGTACGCCCTATATCGCGATCGGCTTCACCACGCTGCTGGCGTTCGGACTGATCACCATCGTCGGCGAAGTGCCTGCGCTCGGCGGAACGACCGCGCTGCTGCTGCTCTGCGTGTTTACGGTGGTCAATATCGCGGTGTTGGCGCTGCGCAAGGATAGCGTCGCGCACGACCATTTTCGCACGCCGACGATCCTGCCGGTGCTGGGCGCAATCACCTGCGCATTCCTGGCCGGGCCATGGACCGGACGGGCGATCGTTCAGTACCACGTCGCCGGGGTCTTGATCGCCATCGGCGTCGTGCTCTGGGTGATCACAATGCTGGTCAACCGCGCCCAGGGCGTCAGACCCGAGGAGCCGGAGATGGAGACGATGGGCGGCCAGGGACCCGTGAACTAGCCGCAGCCCAGGATGACTTGGTCTGATGACGACTTGGTCTGATGACGACCTTGTCTGGTGGCGACCTTGTCTGACGACGTCCTCGCCGCTTTCAGCGCGCAGGCGGGAGTTTCTTGCGGTTCCAGAATTAACCCGCAGCGCGGACATAAAGCTTAACTAATAAGCTTACCAAAGGGCTTCTGTTGCTTGGTTTTCCCGAGCAGCTAACCCTTTAGCAGCATTTTGCCTGCCCGCTCACATTTTCATTCAAGGAGCATTGTCATGGCGCAGTCGACCAAACCGCCGATCTTTGATGCGATCGATCTTGAACGCGAGATCGAGGAAGAATTTCGAAAGCTGCCGCAGGATCGCGAATCCCAGCCGAGCGATTTCGCGCCGCCTTCGGTACGCGCGCCGGATCTCGCGCTGCCCGACTATGTCGAGCATCGCGACGGGGCCACGGAGATCGGCAAGCTGTCGGCGGAGGCTGTTGTCCGCGAATATGAAGCTGTGGCGAAAGACATCGAGGCCCTCGGCGTCGAGTTGGTCGAGCACGTCAAGCAATGCGAGGCCATGAGCCGCGAGACGCTCGTCGTGATCGATGAGCTCAAGGAAACCGCGGAGCGATACCGCCAGGAGGCCAAGCGCGTCTTCCTCCAGATTGAGACCTATTCGCTGGTGATGGCGGAGGTACGCAAGACCTGTGCTGAAATGAGGGACAAGATCGCAGCTCCGGCCACCGTTCGAACCAAGCCAAAGAAAAATGAGCCCCGCGCCGCCCAGGAAGGCTGAGGTCCGAGGCTGAGGTCCAAGGCTGAGGTCCGAAAATTGGCGGTTGAGCCCCATACACCGCGTTAAACTGAAGGCCCCGCAGTAAACAGAGGTCCGGTTCGATCACCTCGTCGTAGCGTTTGAACAGATGATCGGAAGGTGCGGCGGGGAGCGCCACAAGGCGAATCAAGCGCGGCGTAATCCGCCATGTTATTTGGGATGCAGCGGCGGATTACGCCGAAGCCTGTCATCACTGCGCGAGCGCAATTGCGCTCGTCGCGGGCCGTGCTTTTGCGCGGGACCTATCGGGCTAATCCGCCCTCTGCGCAGTCAGCGGGCATGGAACCTTTATGACGTTCCTATACCGCCGGCCGGCTCGTCCTCTCGATTGTATATGCCGGCAGGCCGATCTCTCGCGTGCGGTCGAAAATCGCGACCGAACGGAATGGAGAATGAGCCATGTCTGCGCAAGCCGTTGTTTGGGAATGGCGCGCCCTTTTCGCGGAATGGATGTCGAAAAAGTCCATGCGGCTGGCCGTGCTGCTCGGCGGGCTTCTGACCGTCAGCATCGCGGTCAACGCGATGATCATCCTCGCCGACGGCAGCAGGCCGTAAGCTCGTTTCCCGCGTTCCAGATGTCGCCGTGGTCTGAATGACATATGGAACTCATGTTTCATTCGACCCGGACGAACGCCCTTCGGCACCAGATACGCTGGTGAGCGTCGTTGTGCGTGTCTTGGCCCTGGTGCTTGACCGTCAACATGCACGGGGAGAGCCGACGCCCGGCCCGCCGGTTGAATCCGCGGGCGAGATTCAGGCGCTGCAGGACTGCAACAAAATGTAGCCAAGCGGCTCAATTGATTGGATGGTGCACCCCGCTCAATAAGTTCGGAGGAAGCTCGCTGTGAGCGTCGTGGCAGCCCACCTGTATCGTAATGGCAAGAATGTAAAAGTCGTTTCCCTGGACGAGCCTATCGATTGCAAGGGAAAATCCGAGTTTGTCTGGATCGGATTATTCGAACCTTCGAAACGAGAACTTGAGCAACTTGAGAAGAACTACGGACTCCATCCTCTTGCGATTGAGGACGCATTCAAAGCCAACCAAATACCGAAGGTTGATGTTTACGGCGATCAACTGTTTGTCATGACACGCACCGCTCATCTTGAGCATGACCACATAGCCTATGGCGAAACCGCAATTTTTGTCGGGGAGAATTTCATCATTTCGGTTCGGCATGGCTCGGCACGGGCGCATAGCGAACTCCGCGCGCAACTCGAAGCGGCGCCTAGCTTACTTGGCCAAGGCCCAGACTATGTTCTCCACGCCATCCTCGACTTTATCGTTGATGGCTATCTCCCGATTGTCGAAACGATCGAGGAGCGCGTCCTCGCCATGGAACAAAGCGCTCTCGACAGCTTCCTCAGCCGTGCAGAGGTCAAGCGGATCTTCGGGCTACGCCAGGAACTGATCCGGTTTAAGAGGATCATCGGCCCCATGACGGAGGTTTGCGGCCGGCTTGTCCACCTTGATACACCGTGCCTCGATGCTAACGCTCGTCCCTATTTCCAGGACGTCCTGGACCACGTGCGACGCGTCGATGCGTTGGTGAACTCCTTGCGAGACGTTCTGACTTCGGTTTTTGAAGTGAGCAATCTGCTGGAGCAGCAGCGTCAGGGCGTGATCACGCGGCAACTGGCCGCTTGGGCCGCGATACTGGCCGTACCCACCGCGATCGCCGGGATTTACGGCATGAATTTTGAAAATATGCCCGAGTTGAAGACGCAATACGGCTACTTTATCATCGTCGGCATTATCGTCCTGCTTTGCACGGTGCTCTACGTGCGTTTCAAGCGCGCTCGATGGCTTTGATAGCGGCGCGTAGGCCGGATTTGACTCAGTACGATTAGCGAAGCGTAATCCGCCATCTTACTTGAGACTTGGCGGCGGATTACGCCGGAGCCTGTCATCACTGCGCGAGCGCAATTACGCTCGTCGCGGGCCGCGCTTTGCGCGGACCCGTTGGGCTAATCCGCCCTCCGCCCTACGCGCGGCTTCCTGAAAATTCCCGGGGCTCAGATTTCCCGGAACGACACCAGGCGGCGCTGCGCCTCGTCCCATAACACCAGCCGTACACACTGAAAGCTCTGCAGCAGCGTGATGCGGCCGACGTCGCGCAGCTCAGGATGGTCGTGCAGCACGCGCGGCAGCCGGTAATAGGGAATACGACTGCTGAGGTGATGCACATGGTGAATACCGATGTTGGCCGTGAACCAGCGCAGCAACGCCGGCAGTTCATAATGTGAGCTGCCGTGCAGCGCGGCTTGACGCAGGTCCCAGCTGTCGTCGCGGTCCCACATCGTGTGCTCAAACTGATGCTGCACGTAGAACAGCCATACGCCGGTCGTGGCGGCGAGGAGCATGATCGGAAGGTGCACGAGCAGGACCGCCTTGATGCCGATGAACCATGTGAGCACAGCGACGATGACGGCAATCGCGAGATTGGTTGCCATTGTGCTGGCCCAGGGCTGCCAGCCATTGCGCATGAGGCCGACCGGGAGCCTCTGTTGCAAGAGAAACAGATAGGCTGGTCCGACCCCGAACATGATCAGCGGGTGGCGGTAAAGGCGGTATTTCAGACGACCCCACCTTGAAAGGGCCCGGTATTCGCGCACGGTCAGCGTATCGAGATCGCCGATACCGCGGCGATCGAGGTTGCCGGTGGTCGCATGATGAATCGCATGCGAGCGGCGCCAACAGTCGTAGGGCGTGAAGGTGACCACGCCAAGGACGCGGCCGACCCAGTCATTCGTCAGACGGCCGGCAAAAAAGGTGCCGTGACCGCAGTCGTGCTGGATCATGAACAGGCGCACGAGAAAGCCGGCCGCCGGAATAGCGATAAGTAATGACGCCCAGGCATGACCGAGGGAGAACGTGAACCAGGCCGCGGCCCACAGCATCACCAGCGGCAGGGCCGTGATCGCCAGTTCGGCAATGCTGCGCAGCCGATTTGGGGTGCTGTAGTTGCTCAGGATGCGCTGCCAACGCCGCGCGTTGAGGACGTCATCGCCGCCACTGGGCGGTTGAATGAAGCCAACGGCCTCTTGCCGGTTAGAGCGCTGCACGGCTGTGTTAGGCACAGAGATTCCCCTTCTGACAGTGCACGTAAAATCGAGGTACCGAGCGATCGGCGCCTTTGTCGGTTGATCGATTTTTGGAGAAGGGTCTGAAACGTGCGTGCCTGTCAGTGGCAAGCCAAAGCGCCCAGCGGTTCGGCCAAGTGTCGACTGGCCGACATATGGACACGAATTGGGGTGGCGTCAAGGACTTCGGCGCCGCGTTGCCGGTGTTCCCCTGGGTCAAAAGCAGACATGAGGGCCTGAATTTGTGATGTCTACGTCACACTTGAAAGCGGGAATTATGGGGAGAGCCCAAGGGCGGATGATGGAGGTTTTGAAGCCAAACCGCGGGGCGCGCGACGCGTTTCACCAACGTCACAGCATGGCTCAACGTCATATCTTGGACTCGCTCGGTCAGAACGGGTTGACGTAATTGGTGATGGCGACCTGCCGCAGCAGCACGCGCCGTATTATGTGCGTCGGCTTGAGGTTCGGTGTAGATCGCCGCCGTGCCGGTCGAGCCGGCCGGCAGTCTTCGGGCGAATTCGCCGTCGTCCAGTTTCACGCGAACGACAAAGGGAACGGCTTCGATGGCCCTGGGTAGAACGGCCGTGCCTGACGTCTGTGTCTGCCCGGTCGCGACCGCCTGCAGGACGCTTTCGACCTTGCCCGCATAGATCTGACCGGGCGCGAACTTGAAGGTGACCTCCACTTCCTGACCCGGCGCGATATAGCGGGCATCGATCTGGTTTATTTCGACGCCGATGATCGTGTTCGTGGTGTCGATGAAGGCCATCACCGGTGCCAGCGGCAGGTTGGCGACCCGCGCGCCCTTGCGCAGCGCGAGGTTGGTGACGTAGCCGTCGGCCGGCGCCTTGACCACGGTGTCCAGGTTCCATTGCGCGCCTTCGAGCTGGCCCTTGAGCTGATCTACTTCCGACTGGCGCTGCTGCACGTCGAACGCGCGGCCGGCATCGCGCTCGTAGAGCGTCGTCATCTGGGAAAGGCGCATGTCCGAGAGCTTGAGCTGCGCCTCGATCGCCTTCACCTGGGCCTCGTAGGGCGTGGGATCGATCTTGAACAACAAGTCACCGGCTTTCAGCGGCGTATTGGCGATCACCGAAACCTCCGTCACTTCGCCTGCAACGCTCGGCACCATCGCAACGGCATTGCGAACGACCAGTGCCGGCCCCTGCGGCGCTCCCCACCCCATCGGGATGAACAGCCCGAGGTTGAGCAGCAGCAGCACGATGAAAGGCGAGGACTTCCAGAACAGGTTGAAGCGGACAATCCCGAAGTGGACGAGCGCAAACAGCAGCACCAGATAAACGGCCATCAGCGCGATGATCATGGGTGCTGCTCCGTCTTGCGCGGTGCCGGCACGTCGACATAGGCCCAGATAAATGCGATGGGCCACAGCGCAAAGCCGCAGAGCAATGTGACCCAGCCCGCGACGGTCACCGCCTGCGCCCACGGATGCCCGCGTGACTTCGCGATATGCACCGGCAGCCATCCTGCGATACAGAATACGCCGATCACGCTGGCGACGAGGATGATCAGAACGATCCAGGCGAAGATATCGTAGCCATTCATGACTGATCCCTCAGTTGGCCGGCTGCGGCTCCGGGAATTTCCACTTGCCGCTCAGGATTTCGGCGCGCGGACGATAGAGCCGCACCGTGTAGTTCCAGCCTTTCATGATCGGCAGGCAGTTCGGAATCTTGCCGTCGCAGGCGCCGAACTGGATGGGGATGGAGCCATCGGCATTTTTCTTCCCCGTGATACAGCGGCGGTTCGAACAGGTGCCGGCCGATCACCCGGCCGGCACCTGAATCCCCCGTGCTATTTCGCGACCCCCACCGTCGAACGGCGGCGGGCTTCCTTGAGATCGCTGATCGTGTCTTCCATGATGGTCGCCGGCACAAAGGATGGCGGGAACGATCGCGGCGGGAATTCCTTGAACGTCGCGACGAATGCGAAGACGTCATCCATCACGCCGTAGACCTGCCCGACATGGTTCAGATTCCAGTCCCAGTAGGTGTTGGACGTGATATCGGCCCGTTCGAACGGGTCCTGGAACAGGTTGTAGATCTTCTGCAGGCGGAGTTTGGTGAAGGGCTCGGCCCAGACCTGCATCTGTCCGGGAGCACGCTGTTCCGCGTAGACGTACTTGTAGTCGCCCTTGCGCATGGCCACCAGCATGCCGTCGTCGTCGGCGTAGAAGAACCTGTCGCGTGCGCTCTTGGTGCCGTTGTTGTTCCCGGCGGTGCCACTCACGTTGCGCAGGAAGGCGGACTGGTCATACCCGTCCAGGTGCACCTTGTAGTTGATGCCATTGGCCGTGTAGCCCGCCTTCAACTTGCCCACGATATCAGGCTCTCCGGCGATCGAAGCCAGCGTCGGTACCCAGTCGTTGTGGCTCATCAGTTCGGTGGTGACGGTGCCCGGCTTGATCACGCCGGGCCAGCGGACCAGACACGGCACCCGGAAGGCGCCTTCCCAATTGGTGTTCTTCTCGGCGCGGAACCAGGTCATGGCGCCATCCGGCCATGTGTTCATGTGCGGCCCGTTGTCGCTCGAATAGACGACGATGGTGTCGTTTGCGATCCCCATGTCATCCAGCGCCTTCAGCAGGCTGCCGACGGTGTCGTCGTGCTCCAGCATGCCATCGACATACTCGCTGTCGCCGTGCGCGTACCGCCCGCGGTGATCGGCGCGGACGTGCGTGCGCAAATGCATGCGTGTCGAGTTGAACCAGACGAAGAACGGCTTGCCCGTTGTTTGCTGGCGCTTCATGAAATCGATGGCGGCAGATGAAGTCTCGTCATCGATCGTCTCCATCCGTTTCTTGGTCAGTGCACCGGTATCCTCGATCGTCTGCCGGCCGATCTTGCCGAAACGCGGATCGACGGTAGCGTCTTCGCGGTCGGTGGCCTTGCATTTGAGAACCCCGCGCGGCCCGAACTTGGCGCGGTAGGCCGGATCCTTCGGATAGTCCGGCAGCTCCGGCTCCTCCTCCGCGTTCAGATGATAGAGATTGCCGAAGAACTCGTCGAAACCGTTCACGGTCGGCAGCGATTCGTTTCGATCGCCGACATGATTTTTGCCGAACTGTCCGGTGGCGTAACCCAGATTCTTGAGCAGGCCGCCGATCGACGGGTCGAGCTGGCTCATTCCCATCGGCGCGCCGGGAAAGCCTACCTTGGTGAGGCCAGAGCGAATACCGTGCTGCCCGGTCAGGAATGCCGCGCGCCCGGCAGTGCACGATTGTTCGCCATAATAGTGCAGGAACTTGATGCCTTCCCGGCCGATGCGATCGATGTTGGGGGTCTCGTAACCCATCAGCCCGTTCGAATAGGCGCTGATATTGGCAATGCCGACATCGTCCCCCCAGATCACGAGGATGTTTGGTTTGCGTCCCGATGCGGCCTGAGGTTGTTGGGACTGCTGGGCTTGTGCGACCTGCGTGCGATCGACGGCATTGATTGCCGTGGCGGCGGCGAGAGACGTGCCCGCCAGCAAAATGTTGCGGCGGCTCAGTATGCGATTGTCCGGTCCTGGGTTACCTGGTGCTTCTTCTTTTCTTTCTCCCGGCATTTCACTCTCCTGCTTCATTGTGAAGACTGCTTCTTTGTGAAGACGCAAGACTGGCGGTTACCGCGCTGGTGCTCCCCTCTTCACACAGCGAAACCCGAGATGGCTCGTCGAAGTATCGACCGCCTCTGCATGGCGCGCCGCCGGCCGGTAGCGGCGGCAATAGTTCGGCGCGCACAGATGCGAGCCGCCCTTGATGACCTTGCGCGGGATCCTGATGTCAGGCTGACGCGGGTCGTGGCTCGCCTCTTCGCGGCCACCGCGCGGATTCTCGGGGATGCAGCAGGCCTTCGGCGCGTCGGCCTCGTGCTTCGGCGCGTACCAGTCCGACGTCCATTCCCAGACATTGCCGATCATGTCGTGCACGCCGTAGCCGTTCGGCGGAAATGCCGTCACCGGCGAGGTGCGCTCGTAGCCGTCGTCGCGCCCGTTCTGCCGGGGAAACTCGCCCTGCCAGGTGTTGGCCATGTGCACGCCACCGGGCGCAAATTCGTCGCCCCAAGCGAACTCCGTGCCATCGAGCCCGCCACGCGCGGCGAATTCCCATTCGGCTTCGGTCGGCAGGTCCTTGCCCGCCCACTGCGCGTAAGCGCGCGCATCTGAAAATGACACATGCACGACAGGATGATTATCCGACGTATTGATGTTGCTCTTCGGCCCATAGGGATGCCGCCAGCAGGCACCCCTCATGAATTGCCACCACTGGTTCCAATCCAGCAGACCGTGCACAGCCAGCGGCGGCCCGAACACCAGCGAGCCCGCATAGATCATATGCGGCAAGGCGCCGGGATAATCCTTGGGATCGGGTACGATCTCGGCCGTGGTCTTGTGACCGGTCGCCTTGATGAAGGCCTTGAACTGCCGGTTCGTCACCGGCGTGCGGTCGATCCGGAAGCCATCAACCGTCACGCGATGGGCCGGCGCTTCCTCCGGATAGTGGCGGTCGGATCCCATGCGAAAGGTGCCACCGGGAATCCAGACCATGTCGCCAAATCGGCTATCTCCCGATTGCCGATCGTCTTGCTTGGGATCGGGGTTCAGCAACGTCATGTCGCCGACACTCCCGCGCAGATTGTACCGCTGAATTCCCCTGATGGATGGCTACGAAGTGCAGAAGCGGCTGTTGGGGAGCGCATCGCAGACCCTTTCCGTTGCTGCTCTCGGCGCGTGGCAGAGAAAAGCAAACAGTCAGCCCCACTTCCATATTTGTGCTTCGCTTCACAGGCTAAATCATCGGCGAGCCGAAGTGACGTGCAGTTTGTGCCAAATGAACCCCAAGGCTTGACTTAAGCTGAACTCGTCTCGAACAATTCGACGACAATTCTCCCCTTGCGTTTTGCGTGCACATCGCGGCACTCAATCGTCAACCGCGGATGAATTTCATTGTGGTCGCCCTGAAGTTGTGGCTAGATTCTGCCGGGGATTTTACTACAGCGTGGGGATGATGGCTTCCTGCGGAGGATGCGATGCGCTCGGCCTTTTGCACGGTGGGAATGGCAGTCGCGGCGCTCCCCTTGATGGACAAGGGTGCACACGCCACCGAAGCCAATTTCGATTTCCGCGATTTCTTCCCGAACTCGTTCTAACAACAGGGATGCCCGACGATGGGTCGGTCAATCCAGATCAATACGACCAGCCTCGACAGTTTTGAGGGCCTGCACCAGGCGATCCGGGGATCCCATGTCGAGGTGACGCAACTCGGGCGCGGAAAATTCCGCGGCTCGCTGAGCCATGTCGGCATCGGGGATTTTTCGCTCAGCATCGGTTCGTTTTCGGTCGGCGTGCGGACGCAGCGCATCGCGACCGACGACAGGCTGGTGATCGGCATGCTCCTCAGCGCCAGCGAACGCGTCACCCATTGGTCGTTCGACATGCTGCCGGGGGATGTGCTGATCATGCCGCCAAGCACCGAACATGACGGCAGCTTCCACGGCGCCGCCGCCTATGCCGCGATCCGCCTCGACCTTGCCGAGGTGACTTCCCTGTTCGCGGGCGAGCCCAGATTGAGCGACCCTGCGACCTGGTGCCAAAAAAACCGCTATCGGGCGGATTCACTGACGGGCTTGATCGCGACGCAGCGAATACGGCAGATCGTCCCCTGCCTGGCGCGACAGCAGGCCAGCATATCAGACGAACTGGCCGATTTCTGGAAACGGTCGATCATCGATGCGACGGCCGCGACGATTATCGATGCCCTGCCCGCGGAGAACCGGGGTCCGGTGCCGCAGGCCATGCAACTCGTTCGAAACGTCGAACACTATCTCGACACGGCGGGCTCCCGGCCGGTGCACATTTCGGAAATCTGCGCCCAGTTCAACGTCTCGCGGCGCAGCCTGCACCGGGCGTTCTACGACATGCTGGGCTTGGGACCGGTCACCTTCCTCCGCCGCAAGCGGCTCTGCGCGATCCACTCCGCGCTGCGGCAAAACACCCCCGCCACCGCCACCATCGGCGAGATCGCCATGCAACACGGCTTCATCGAACTCGGCCGCTTCTCGCACTACTACCGATCGCTGTTCGGGGAATATCCCTCGGAAACGCTGCACGCGTCGAAACGCATGTCTCGCGGAATCGACCGCCGGAGGGCTCTCGCCACCGGATGATCTCCCGAGGGGCTGCGCCATTCGGATACGACGGTTAGTCTCCGGAACCTAGCTTCACGAATTCAGTACGGAACCCAAAATCCGTTCACTCGCAATCGCTTGCATGCCCGCACAAATTGCGCGCAAGGGGGCGAGAGCGATCAAATCAATTCCGGTGAACGATCTATCTTCCGCGCTCCTGCCCACATCATTTGACACGCGTCCTTGTCGGCCCGCCGACGACACCTCGGACCAGATGGCGCACCACATGCTGCCTTTCCAAGGTCGTCCCACCCCTCGCATTGACGCTGCACAAGTATTGGTCCCGTTCGCCTTAATCAGGACCTTGCGCTTGACATGCTGCGAGTGGTCAACTCGCTGATCGGGACACTTCTGCACGGTTGGAGAAGCATGATGTTCAAGAAGATTGCGATCGTGGCTGGTTTGGGACTGGCACTCGCCGCCACGGCGGAGGCCCAGACACCGCGCAAGGGCGGAACCATTCGTATGACGGCGCCCTATGGCTCCAGTTTCTCCAGCATGGACATCCATACGACACAGCGCGCCCAGGACGAGATATTCGCCAAAGGCCTGCATCGCTCGCTCTACTTCTGGGATTCCGCTGAGGGCAAGCCGGTTCCGGAGCTTGCCAAGGAGGTCACCGTCTCGGGCGGAGGTCTCGTTTACACCTTCAAGCTGCGCGACGACGCCTATTTCCATCACGGCCGCAAGATGACGGCGGATGACGTCATCTGGAGCTTCAATCGCGTCATGGACGGCTCCAAGGCCTATCCCGGGGCGCGTTTTGTCCGCGTGATCGAGGGCGCGGCCGAGGTCGAGAAGGGCCAAGCCAAGGAAATCTCCGGCCTGAAGAAAATCGACGACTTCACGCTTGAAATGAAGCTGACCGAGAAGGTCGATCCAGGTTTCTACTTCTTCACCGCGATAACTTCGATCTATCCCGCCGACGAAGGCGCGAAGGAGGGCTTCATCCAGAAGCCGATCGGTCTTGGGCCGTTCAAATTCGTCGAGCATGTGCCGGGATCGCGCGTCGTTCTGGAGCGGTGGGACAGGTTCTACAAGCCCGGCAAGCCGTATGCCGACAAGCTCATCGTCTCGACCATGGGCGAAGCCGCGGCGCGCGACGTCGCCTTCCGCAACAAGGAAATCGACACCTCGGTGCTGGGACCTGCGCAATATGTCGCCTATCAGGCCGACCCCAACCTCAAGGGCACCATCGTCGAAGTCGCCGAGGTCTTCACGCGTCACATGGGGATGAATCCCGGATTCAAGCCGTTCGCCGACAAGCGGGTCCGGCAGGCGATCAACCATGCGATCGACACCGACCTGATCATCAGCAAGCTGGTCAAAGGCAAGGCCTATCGCGCCACAAGCTGGCTGCCTCTGACCTCGACCTCGCCGCTCTACGACAAGACGATGAAGCCCTACGCCTTCGATCCCGCGAAGGCGAAGCAGTTGCTTGCGGACGCCGGCTATCCCACCGGCTTTGAATTCGAATGGACGACGAGCCAGAATGAAAGCTGGGGCCTGCCGATCGTCGAGGCCATTATTCCGATGTTGGACAGAGTGGGCATCAAGGTAAAGGTCAAGCAGGTCGAGACCGCGGTGCTGGCGGAGGTCCTTCGCAAGGGCGACTTCCAGGCCTATGTCTATTCCATGGCGACCGGCCCGGATCCCCAGGCGGCGCTGAAATGCTTCTACTCATCGACACCGCAATCAGCCTGCAACTACACGACCTTCAAGAACGCGGACTTCGACAAGATGATCGATGAGGCCGGGCAGACCGACGACGCCGCCAAGCGCGTCCAGCTGCTGCAAAAGGCCAATGCCCTGCTCTATGACGAAGCGCCGGTCTGGTTCTTCAACTACAACAAGGCGGTCATGGCGGTGCAGCCGTGGCTCAAGGGGATTCAGTTGAACGCGACGGAACTGACCCATCAAAACGTCGAAGACCTCTGGGTCGACGAGACCTCACCCGCCAAGTGACACGCGCGCTCGCCCTCCCTCCATCGCAAGCAACGATGGAGGAAGGGAGGAATAGTTGCAATGCTCGCCTTCCTGATCCGTCGAATCCTGCAAACCGTTCCGACCGTGCTGGCTGTCGTGCTGGTGATCTTTGTGCTGTTCAGCGTCGTTCCGGGCAGTATCGTATCGAGCATGAGCGATGACGGCCGGGGTGCGGCGGACCCGCAGGTCGCGGAGCGCATGAAAAAGCAACTCGGCCTCGACGATCCCGTCTACGTCCGCTTCGGCGCCTACATTGCCAAGCTCGCGACAGGCGATTTGGGGACGTCGTTCCGGACGCGCGAGCCGGTCACGACCATGATCGCCAAACGAATGTGGCCAACGTTGCAATTGATATTTGCCGCCATGATGTTTGCGATTGTGATCGGCGTACCGCTCGGGTTCATCGCGGCGCTGCAGCCGGGCAGCATCGTCGACACGATCTCGATGGTCGTGGCGGTCTCCGGCCTTTCAATGGCTAAATTCTGGCTCGGGCTGCTGCTGATGTACCTGTTTGCGTTGAAACTCGGCTGGTTGCCGAGTTTTGGCTATGGCGATGGAGGGCTCAAATATCTGATCCTGCCTGCGGTGACGCTCGGTGTCTCGCCAATGGCGCTGCTGGCACGGACGACGCGCGCGGCGGTTCTCGAGATCATGACCGCGGATTTTGTCCGGACGGCACACTCGAAGGGCATGAGCGAGACCCGGGTCGTGAAGTGGCATGTGATGCGCAATGCTCTCGTCATCATTCTCACGACGATCGGCCTGCAATTCGGCGCGTTGATGGGACAGGCGGTCGTGGTCGAGAAATTGTTCTCCTGGCCGGGCATCGGCTCGCTGCTCGTCGACAGTGTGCTGCAGCGTGACATTCCCGCTGTCCAGGGCTCTATTTTCGTTGTGGTGCTGTTCTTTCTCGCGATCAATTTGTTGATTGACGTGCTCTATGGCGTGATCGATCCCAGGATCAGATACGCATGAGCGCCGGCCGGCTCCATCACGCCTGTGCGCGATTGACTGAATCGCCTGCCGCGGCGGGGCGGCCGCGATGAAGCTCGGAGCCAGTCTCATCATCGGCGGGGCGTTGTTCGCGCTTGCGATCTTCGTCGGCCTGTTTGCACCCTGGCTGGAGCATACCGATCCTGTCATGGATGCCAATTTGCTGAATGCGGAAGAGCCACCGAGCTGGATCTGGTGGTTCGGCACCGACGCGCAGGGCCGCGACATTTATTCCCGCGTCGTGCACGGCGCGCGCATCTCGCTGACGGTCGGCATCGTCTCGCAGTTGGTCAACAGCGTCATCGGTGTGACACTGGGCGTGACCGCAGGCTATTGGGGCGGCTGGTGGGACGACGTCGTCAATGGCCTGACCAATCTGATGCTCGCGATCCCCTCGCTGATCTTCGCGCTTGCCATCATGGCCGTCCTTGGACCCGGCCTGACCAGCCTGCTCATCGCGCTCGGGTTGACCAACTGGTCGTTCACTTGCCGGATAGCACGGGCGTCGACGCTGTCGCTCAAGAGCCAGGGCTATGTCCAGGCTGCAAGGGTGCTTGCTACGGAGATTTGCGTATCATGATCACACAGCTGCTGCCGAACATGCTGGGACCGATCATTGTCATCGGCACGCTGGGCATGGGCGGCGCGGTATTAGCCGAAGCCGCCCTTTCGTTCCTTGGCCTCGGAATCCGCCCGCCCTATCCAAGCTGGGGCAGCATGCTGTCAGAGGCCCGCGACCAGATCACAACGGCGCCGTGGCTCTCGATTTTCCCCGGCCTCGCTATATTCCTCACGGTGCTCGGCCTCAATTTGCTCGGCGATGGCTTGCGTGACATTCTCGATCCACAATCGCGGAGCCGGCGCACATGACGGGCCCTCCTCTGATCGAAGTCGAGAACTTGCGCATCGATCTCCACGATCGATCCGCCCGGGTTGCGGCGGTCGAGGGCGTTTCATTCCGCATCGATCGTGGCGAGACATTCGGCCTTGTCGGCGAGTCCGGCTGTGGCAAGAGCATTACAGCGCTCGCCCTGATCGGCCTGTTGCGCCAGCCGCTTTCGATCGGTGCCGGTGCCATACGATTTAACGGCCGGGAGATCCAGAGACTTGCCGCGGCCGAGCAACGCGCGCTGCGCGGCAATCGCATCGCCATGATCTTCCAGGAGCCGATGACGGCGCTCAATCCAGTCTCCCCTGTTGGCCGGCAGATCGCGGAGATGTTCGTGCTGCACAAGGGCAAGGACTGGCGGGAAGCCAACCAACTGGCCGTCGAGGCGCTGGCGAGCGTCCGCGTCCCCGCACCCGAGCGACGGGTGAAAGATTACCCGCACCAGCTTTCGGGCGGCATGCGTCAACGCGTGATGATCGCCATCGCACTCGCATGCGGGCCGGATCTTCTGATCGCCGACGAGCCGACAACCGCGCTCGACGTGACGGTGCAGGCGGAGATCATCGAGCTGATGCGGAATTTGTGCGCCGAGCGAGGTACGGCGATTTTGATGATCAGCCACGATCTGGGCCTGGTCGCCAACGTCTGCCGCCGCGTCGCCGTCATGTATGCCGGTCGCATTGTCGAGGAGCGCGGCTCGGCCGATATCTTCCGCGCATGCGCGCATCCCTATACGCAAGGCCTGGTCGACTCGCTGCCGCGGCTGGGGAGTCGCGCAGCACTTGGCCGGACGCGGCTCAGGGAGATCGCGGGCGTCGTACCGGCGATCACGGATTTCCCGGACGGTTGCCGGTTCAATCCGCGTTGCGCGCGGGCGACCGACATTTGCCGGGCCATCGCGCCGGAGACGACATTGCTCGGTGCAGGCGGACTAGTCAGGTGCCATCACCATGCATGAACCTGCGCAAAGACCTGGCGACGATGTCATCCTCAGCGTGAAGGATCTCGCGGTCCATTTTCCGGTTGGCGGTGGCTTGCTGGGTGGCGGCCGACGGCTGTTGCGTGCGGTCGACGGCATCGATCTCGAACTGAAGCGCGGTGAATGCCTCGGTCTCGTCGGCGAATCCGGTTGCGGCAAGTCGACCGTCGCGCTTTCGATCCTTGGCCTGCTGATGCCGACGCGGGGCCGCATCGTGCTGGACGGGCAGGTCGTGACGGGCCGGCAATCGGGCGATCGAAAGGCATTGGCCCGCATCGTACAAATGGTGTTTCAGGACCCCTACGCCTCGCTCAATCCACGCCAGACCGTTCGTCGCACGCTTGAAGCCCCGCTACGCCTGCATGGCGTGACGGCCAAAAGCGAGATCGACGGACGCGTTGCGGCGATGCTCAGGCATGTGGGCCTCCGGCCCGAACAGGCTGGCCGCTACCCGCATGAATTCTCGGGCGGCCAGCGTCAGCGCATCGGCATCGCTCGCGCGCTGATCCTCAATCCCAAAATTGTCATCTGTGACGAACCTGTATCGGCGCTGGATGTCTCCATCCGTGCCCAAATCATCAATCTGCTGTTGGAATTGAAGGAAACTCTCGGCCTCTCCTACATCATGATCAGCCACGACCTCGGCGTTGTCGAGCACATGAGCGACAGGGTCGCCGTGATGTATCTCGGCCGCATTGTGGAGACAGGCGACTGGCGCGAAATCTTCGAACGACCGGCGCACCCATATACGCAAACCCTTATCGCCGCCATTCCCGATCCGCTACGCCGCGCACCGTTAGCTACGACACCGGGCGAGCCTCCCAATCCGCTAAGTCCGCCGGACGGATGTGCGTTCAGTCCGCGCTGTCTTTATGCCGAAGCCGTGTGTCATCGTGAGCCTGGGCCATCGCTTGAAACGCGTCCCGACGGACACTCGGTCCGCTGCTGGCGAGCTGACGAGATTGCCGGTCAGACGACGTTGACTTCGATGGAAAGCGAGCATCCCTAGGACGGAATGCAGGTTTGCTATGGGTCACCCGCTCGATGGGCGAATGATTTGCAAACCTCGGGCGCATCACGCCGCGAGAATGCGACGTCGTATTCGGCCGTCATCGTCCGCGAAGTGTTTAGCCCGGACAGATCACTTGACGGCGGACGATCCAGTATTCCAGAGGCAGCAGTGATTGAACCGATAAGCCACGGCGTATTGGATAACCGCCTTCGCGGGTATGACGATCCGCTGTGTGGCGAATGGATTGCTTCGCGGAGCGTGTCATCGGGCGCGCATTCGCGCGACCCGTTTGGCTCGCAATGACAGCCCCTTAGCTCAGAATGACGGCCCTTCAATTCAGAACAATTCGCAACAAATCGCTCCTGCGAGTGAGTGGCGATTGCGCTTCCGACTGTCGGCTTTAATCTTACACAACGCCCTGCTAAACCGCCGCCCATGAGTCACACCCCCACTATCAAGTCCAATGTCGCGGCGATCTCGATTTTCGCCAGCGCCGGCATGGCTGCGGCGAAATTCGCGGTCGGCATTGCGATCGGCTCGCTGGCGCTGATCTCGGAGGCCCTGCACTCCTCCGTCGACGTGGTCGCGACCGTCATCACCTGGCTGGTGGTGCGGGTGTCCGACCAGCCGGCCGACGAAGAGCATCATTACGGCCATGGCAAGTTCGAGAGCCTGTCGGCGCTCTTTGTCATCGCGCTGCTCTACGTGCTCGCCGGCGGCATCCTAGTCGAATCCTGGAGCCGCCTGCGCGAGGGCGCAGCGCCACCGACGCTCTCGGCTGTCCCCTTCGTGGTGCTGGTGATCGACATTGCCGTGAATTTCTGGCGCGCGCGGGCGCTGCATCGCACGGCGCGCGAGACAAGGAGCCAGGCGCTGGCGGCGGACGCGCTGCATTTTGCCTCCGATGTGCTCGGCTCCATCGCCGTCATCATCGGGCTGGTGCTGACCGGCCTGGGCTATGCCTGGGGCGATTCGGTCGCCGCCATCGCGGTCGCCGTGATGATATCGATCCTCGGCCTGCGGCTTGGGCGCTCCACCATCGAAACGCTGCTCGATCGCGCGCCGGTCGGCGTGGCGGAAAAGGCCATCGCCGCCATCCGCGCGGTGCCGGGCGTGGTCGGCGTCGAGCGCCTGCGCGTTCGCATGGTCGGGCCAACGCATTTCATCGATGCCATCGCCAAGGTGCCGCGCACCTACCCGATCGATCGCGTCGAGGCGATCAAGAAGACCGCGCAGAAAGCCGTCAGCGAAGCGCTCGGCGACGCCGACCTCACCTTCACCGCGATGCCGGTCGCGCGCGACAATGAGAGCGTGCGCGAGCGCATCATGGTGATCGCCCGCAATTCCGGCCTCGCCATCCACCATGTCACCGTGCACGATCTCGGCGAGAAGCTGATCGTCGGCATCGACCTCGAAGTCGACGGCGACATGGAGCTTGCAGCGGCCCACGAAGTGACCCGCGTGCTGGAGCGCAACATCCGCGAAGACTTCGGCGAGGATGTCGAGGTCGACACCCACATCGAGCCGCTCGATCCGGAACTGCCGCACGGCACCGACGCCGCCCCCGAGCGCATCGAGACCATCAAGGCCGCGCTGACGCGCTTTGCCGGCAACGGCGCGATCCATGACATCCACAATGTGCGGGTGCGCGACACTGATGCGGGCGAAATCGTCAACTTCCATTGCCGCGCCGCGCCGTCGATGAGCGTCGTCAAGGTGCATGAGAACGTCGACGAGATCGAGCGCGCGCTGCGCCGCGCGTTTCCGACCATCAAGCGCGTGATCAGTCATGCCGAACCGCCGCGTGCGTAGTTTTGCGGCCCCGTTCCCGTTTCGGACTCACCCTGACGACGCCTTAATTCGCATTGGACAACATTTATTTCGAATTAACGAATCGTTGACACTCGACAGCCCGGAAAAACTGGATTCAAATCGCGGTGATTCGGAATGACGTGGGGTTCCTTCCGGACAATGTGCAAAAGAGCCTTCGGCGGGGGTCTAAAGCATGGCGCGCGCGCATGCGGCGAACGCATGTGTCCAATCCGATTCGATCAAGGGATTGGCGCAGTCGATCGCAAAACCTGCCTACCACCGGCTGCTCATCGCAGAGCCGGCGCTTCGTCGCGCCGTGCCGACGCTCATCATTGCTTTCCTCATCACCATCTGCCTCGGCGCCTTCGTGCAGGTGATCGACCAGAGCCGGCAAAAACGCGCCGCCATGAAGCGCGACCTCTCCGCGCTCACCGACCTGTTGGCCGAACGCCTCGACCGCCTTGGCTCGGTCCGGCAGGACCGCGCCGCCAACATCGAGCGGCTGCAGAGCCTGCTGCCCGATCTGATTCCGGCCTGGGGCGCCGCCGCCGGCCGCCACGTCATCATCACCGGCTCCGATCACCGGATTCTGGCCCGCGTCCCCGTCGAGGGCAGCCTTGGCGACAGCGATCGCATCCTCGACGTCATCAGCACGGCGCAACTGCTCGCCGCCCCCGGTCAGCAGGGCGTCGTCAGCGACATGACGCTGCCGAACGGCAACGGCGCGATGGCGATCTCGCGGCTGGTCAAATCGCTGCCGGGCCAGGTCATCGTCATCCAGGAAAAGAACGAGCCGCTGTGGGGTTCGGACGCCGCATTGTCGGTGACGCTGTCGGCCACCACCGGCTTCGTCGTGCTGATCCTCGGCTTCGCCTTCCACTGGCAATCGACCCGCGCCCGTGAGGGCGACCTCATCAACGACGCCGTGCGCGGCCGGATCGACACCGCGCTCAACCGCGGCCGCTGCGGATTGTGGGACTGGGACCTCTCGCGCGGCAGGATCTTCTGGTCGGCATCGATGTTCACGATGCTCGGGCTCGACTCCCGCAACGACCTCCTCACCTTCGGCGAAGTCAACGCGCTGGTGAAATCCGACGACATCGACCTGTTTGAGATCGCCGACCAGATGATCGCCGGCAAGATCGCCCACATCGACCAGACCTTCCGCATGCAGCACACCGACGGCCACTGGATCTGGCTGCGGGTGCGCTGCGAGCTCAGCCAGGACTCCGCCGACGGCGGCTTGCACCTGATCGGTATCGCGGTCGACATTACCGAACAGAAGAGCCTCGCCGAGAAGACCGTGGAGGCTGACCTCAGGCTGCGCGACGCGATCGAGACGATCCCGGAAGCCTTCGTGCTGTGGGACGCGGAAGACCGTCTCGTGCTCTGCAATTCGCACTTCCAGCGCCTGCACAAGCTGCCGGATACGGCGGTAACCCCCGGCACGTCGTATGAGACCGTGATCGAGGTCGGCAGCATGCCGGAAGTGCGCACCAGGCTGCAGGAGACCGGCGCGCAAGCGCCGGGAGCCCGCACCTTCGAAGCGCAGCTCGACGACGGAAGCTGGCTGCACATCTCCGAGCGCCGCACCAAGGACGGCGGCTACGTCTCGGTCGGCACCGACATCACCCGCATCAAGGAGCACGAGCAGAAGCTGATCGAAAACGACGCCCGCCTGCGCGCCAACGTGATCGACCTCAAGCGCTCGCAAGCCGAGCTTGCCGACCTCGCGGAAAAATACTCGCAGGAAAAGAACCGCGCCGAGGAAGCCAACCAGGCGAAATCCAAATTCCTCGCCAATATGAGCCACGAACTGCGCACGCCGCTGAACGCCATCATCGGCTTCTCCGAGATCATGGGCAGCGGCATGTTCGGCGTGCTCGGCTCCGACAAGTATCAGGAGTACTGCCACGACATTCTAACCAGCGGCAAATACCTGCTCGAAGTCATCAACGACATCCTCGACATGTCGAAGATCGAAGCCGGCCGCATGAAGCTCGACATGGAGCAGCTCGATCTGTCGAAGCTGCTGGCGGAGTCGGTGCGCGTGGTGTCGGGACGCGCCGAGGACAAGCATCTGACGCTCGACGCCGATATCGAAAGCACCATTTCCGTGATGGCCGACCGCCGCGCGGTCAAGCAGATCTTCGTCAACCTGCTGTCCAATGCCGTTAAGTTCACACCAGACGACGGCAAGATAACCGTGCGCAGTCACGTGCTGCCCAACTCGATCGTGCTGATGATCGCCGATACCGGCATCGGCATCGCGCCCGCCTCACTGCGGCGGCTGGGCAAGCCGTTCGAACAGGTCGAGAGCCAGCTCACCAAGACCTACCAGGGCTCGGGCCTCGGCCTGGCCATCGCGCGGTCGCTGACCAGTCTGCATGGCGGAACGATGCGGCTGCGCTCGCAGCTCGGCACCGGCACCGTGGTGCGCATCACGCTGCCGCGCGACACGCGTTCAACCGAGCCGAAGAACCAGGTCGCCGCCTGACCTGCCGCTCACGTGCCCTTCTTCGACCGGCTGGTTGCAATCAGCACCAGCATGAACGAGACCGCGGTCATCAGCGTGCTGATGGCGGCAATCGTCGGGTCGATCTCGTCGCGGAGCGCGGTGAACATCCGCTTGGTCAGCGGCTGATACTGGCCGCCGGAAATGAATAGCGCGACGATGGTCTCGTCCATCGCCGAGATGAACGCGAAGATGCCGCCTGCGATCACGCTGGCCTTGATCTGCGGCAGCGTCACCACGAAGAAAGCCCGCAGCCTGTTCATGCCGAGGCTGCGCGCCACCATCTCCTGCGTAGCGTCAAAACTCTGCAGCCCCGCAGCAACCGAGATGACGACATAGGGCAGACCGAGCATGACGTTGGCGAGCACGAGGCCGGTCATGGTCGCGGCCAGGCCGACCTTGGCGAAGACGAAGAAGATGCCGACCGCGGTGATGATGATCGGCACCACCAGCGGCAGCAGCAGGGTCATGTGGATCAGCCGCATGATGCGCCATTTCGACTGGCTGATCGCATAGGCCGCCGCAACGCCGAGCGGGGTCGCGATGACGACGGTGAGAACGGCGACCGTCAGCGTCACGCGGGTCGCCTGCATCCAGGCCGGATTGCCGATATATTCCTGATACCAGCGCAGCGACAGCGACGGCGGCGGAAAGCTCAGGTAGCGCGCGGCCGAGAATGACATCGGCGCGATGATCAGGATCGGCAGGATGAGATAGAGCAGCACCAGCGCGCAGGTCACAACCAGAGCGATGCGGAATGGACGGGACATCGTCATTTTTGCCCCAACACGCGATCGAGCGGAATGAAGCGGCTGACGGCGAAGAAGATTAAACCAACTGCGACCAGCAGCACCACGCCGACGGCGCTGGCGGCGCCCCACTGGTCGTAGAGTTCGACATTGCGGCTCACCAGCATCGATATCATGATGGTGCGGCCACCCCCGAGCAATTCAGGCGTGATGTAGAAACCGAGGGCGAGCACGAAGACCAGCGTACTGCCCGCGAGCACCCCGGGCAGCGACAGCGGCAAAAATATCCGCCAGAAGGTGAGCATGGGACCGGCGCCGAGACTGGCGCCGGCCTGCATCAGGTCGCGCGGGATCTGCTGCATGGTGGCGTAGAGCGGCAGCACCATGAACGGCAGCAGGATATGTAGGGTCGCAACGACGGTGCCGAAACTGTTGTGGACCAGCGCCAGCGGTTCGTCGATCACGCCGCTCTGGCGCAGCACCTGGTTGATGACACCGGTCCGTTGCAACAGTGCGAGCCAGGCATAGGCGCGGACCAGCACACTGGTCCAGAACGGCAGCACCACCAGCGCCAGGATGATGATGCCCCACCTTTTCGGCGCGACGCTCGCCGCATAGGCGATAGGATAACCGAGCAGCAGCGCCAGCAGCGTCACCAGCAGGCTGATTTGGAACGTCAGGGCAAAGCTGCGCCAGTAGATATCCTCGCTCCAGATCCGGCGGTAATTCTCGAGCGTAAAGCCGTTGTGATAGACCGACTGCCAGGCGAGCCAGCCGACCGGCAGCACGACCAGCAGCAGGATCACGAGCAGCGCCGGCAGCGCCAGCGCCAGCATCAGGCGCTGCTCGCGACGTTGGTGGAGTACCGAGAGGTCCTGCACGGGGCTGCCCATTGTGATCCTGCGATGGTGCGGCCGAACTACTTCTGCATGAAGCCGACCCAGCGTTTTTCCGCGGCCTCGCCAGCCGGCGACGACCACCAGGCGTATGACATCAGCGCCTGCTTGCGCGCGTTCTCCGGCGCGCTCGGCAGTTGCGCGACACGCTCCGGCTTGATGACGCCCGTATCGAAGGCCTTCGGGTTGGCCGGGCCGTAGTCGATATGCAGCGGCAGGTTGGCCTGATGGACGGGATCGACCGCCTCGTTGAGGAAGCGGACCGCGGTCGCGAGATTGGGCGCATCCTTGAGAATGCAGAGCGAGGTGCTCTGCAGGATGCCCTGATTGTAGGTATAAGCGACCTTGGCGCCTTCCTTGGTCAGCGCGCTGACGCGGCCGTTCCAGGCCATCACCATATCGACTTCCCCGTCGTTGAGAAGCTGCGCCGATTGCGCGCCCGAGGTCCACCACACCGTGATGTTGGGCTTGATCTCCTCGAGCTTTTTGAAGGCGCGGTCGACGTCGAGCGGATAGAGCTTGTCGGGTGCAACACCGTCGGCCATCAGCGCCGCCTCCAGCGTGGCGATCGGGTGGTTGCGCAGCGCGCGGCGGCCCGGGAACTTCTTCACGTCCCAGAAATCGGCCCAGCTATTGGGCGCGGCCTCGGCCGTGTATTTCTTCTGGCTGTAGGCCAGCACGCTCGAATAAAACTCGTAGGCCACCGAGTATGGAGAACGATAGGCCTCGGGCATCGCGGCGCCGTTTGGCAATTTCGAGAAATCGAGTTTTTCGAGCAGGCCCTGCTCGCCGCCGCGCAGGCAATAGCCGGTCGGCACGTCGACCACGTCCCAAGTCGGCTTGCCGCTGGCGACCTGCGATTTGATCGCGGGCCAGGCGTCGGGGATGCTGTCCTGGTTGATGGTGATGCCAAGCTTCTTGGCGGAGGGATCGAGGATCGCGATGGTTTGCGCCTTCTGGTAGGCGCCGCCCTGGGAAACGAAGGTGATCTGGTCCGCATTGGCCGGAAGTGCCGACAGCGTCGCCAAAGCGCCAAGGGACACGCCGAACAGTGCATGCCGGCCGCCAGATGTAATTATCATGTTCAACCCCTCTTGTTATGATCGGGCGTTAGGACTCCTAACGCCCGATCGCATCCAGAAACTGGTACCAGCCGGCCACCGCGCGGACGGCCGGTTCGCGGAACGCATAAAATGGAATAGTCTTGAGACGGCCAGCATCGAGCAGGCCGAGATCGACCTTCTCCCCGCGCACGAGGGCCGCGAGGTAGCGGCCCATCAGGCTCGACATCGCGACGCCGGCGCCGTTGTAGCCGACCGAATAAAGGGTGCGATCATCGAGGCAGCCGACATGCGGCACGGAATCGAGCGTCATCGCGACAAGGCCCGACCATTTGAACGCGAGCGGAATATCCGCAAGCTCCGGGAAGATGCCGACCATTGCCTTGCGCAGCGCATCGAAGGCGCTTTCGGAATCCTGCTTGCCGAAGGCGCCGCGTCCGCCAAAGATGACGCGGTCGTCGACCTTGCGGAACCAGCGCATCATGCGCTTGGTCTCGGTGTAGGTTCGCCCCGTCGGCATCAGGCTGCCGGCGAGGTTCGGTGACAGTTTTTCGGTGGCGATGAGAGCGCTGCGGAACGGCACCAATGTGCGCTGCAGCCGCACCGTCGCCGATGTCAGGTCGGAATAAGAGTTGGTGGCGACGATCGCCTGACGCGCACGCACGCTGCCGCCAGGCGTCTCGGCAATAACGCCATCGCCGTCGCGACGGAGCGCGAACGCAGGGCTTTCCTGGAATATCGGCACACCGCGCTGCGCAACACCTTTAGCAAGGCCGCGCAGGTAATTCAGCGGATGGATGCCGCCGGAGCCCGGATTGAGCACCCCGCCGACAAAGCCCCGCGATCCTGTCTCCTCGCGCACCTGATGGGCATCGAGGATACGGACCTCGGTATCGCCCATCTCCCGCTTCATCCATTCGGCTTCGCCGATCGCGGACCTGAGCGTTGCCTGATTGTGCGCGGCCTTGACCTGTCCGCTGCGTGTCAGCCGCGCGCTCTCGATGCCGAATTCGGACACCAGCTCATCGACCATCTCGACGGACTCATGCGCGATCTCGTACATGCGCCTCGCCATGGCACGGCCGTGGGCGGCGTCGATGTCGCGAAACGAGAGGCGGAATTTGGCGGTGATGACGCCCCCATTGCGGCCGCTCGCGCCCCAGCCGGGATGATTGGCTTCGAGTACGACCGGCGTAAGGCCGCTCTTCGCGATATGATGCGCGGCCGACAGCCCCGTGTAGCCCGCGCCGATGATGACGACATCGGCCTTCACCTCGCCGGCAAGCTTTGGAAAGGCAGGCAACGGCTCCGCCGTGTCCGCCCAGAGCGAGGCGGCCGGTGCCATTGGGGTCCAGACCTCTGCCATATCAGCCGCCCTGCCCTTTCAGCTTCCAACCGCGGCGTCGGCGAACGCCTTCATCGTAGCGAAATGGAAATCCGGTTTTGTGAGTTCCGGCACTTCGGGCGTGCCGCCAAACCCTTTCATGCCCTGGCGCCGCTCGATCCAGCAGACCTTGTAACCAAGCTTGCGGGCGATACCGATGTCGTGATGCTGGCTCTGCGCCACGTGCAGGATTTCGGACTGTTTGTAGCCGAACGCCGACTGCCGGCCTTTGTTGTAGGCGAAGAATTCCGGATTGGGTTTCGCAACCCCGGTATCATCGGCGCAAATGGTGTCGTGGAAGGGATTGTCGAGCGCGTGGGCATAGCATGACAGCGCAACGCGATCCGCATTGGTCATGGCGACCAATCGGAATTTGGTGCGCAGGCGCTTCAGCGCCTCGACCGAATCCGAAAACGGCTGCCAGCGCAACACGGCGAGCTGGAAGGAATCGCAGGCGGCATCGTCGGCCGGCAGTCCCAATTCCTTAGCGAGGTAGCGGTAGACATGGAACATCACTTCGCTCGACCGCTCCGGATGGGCGTCGCGGCCGCGCTTGTAGGACGCGAAGATCTGATCGTCGCTGAGCTCGGCCGCCTTTCGGCCGGAGATCTTGCGTACGGCATCGAGCACGCCGGCTTCGAAATCGATCAAGGTACCGACGACGTCGAAGGTGAGAACCTTGAAGCTATCATAGGACATTTTCATCTCTTGTTTTGGTTGGTCTATAGTTGCACTCGGTTTGACGGGGCATTCATTCCCGCGCCTTCTCGTGCGCCTTTTCCTGCGCTTTGGGCACGACGATGGTGTCTTCGGGATGAAGTGTGACGGTGAGTTCGCCGCCGACCGGCGGTAACAGGCGCGAGGCCTGGTAATGGCTCGGCTGACGCAGGCTTAAGGACGTGCCGTCGGCCAGTTGCAGGAACACGCGAAGGCTTTCGCCCTGATAGACGATGTCGGTGACCTTGCCGGTCAAACGGTTGAGCGCGGCATCCGCTACGCCGTCCGCAATCAGGAGCTTCTCGCTGTGCACCGCAAGCATCAGCGCCTCGCCGCTCGGAATCGCACGCGCGCTTTTCAGGACGGCCGGCCCGAGCGCCACGCTGCAGGCGTCGATGCGCCGGACCGGCAACAGGCTCGCCTCGCCGATGAAGCTCGCCACGAAGGAGTCGGCGGGATAATCGTGCAGCCGCTCCGGGCGATCGATCTGGACCAGCTGCCCGTCCTTGAGGATCGCCACGCGGTCACTCATCGTCAGCGCTTCGCGCTGGTCGTGGGTGACGTAGATGATCGTGGCGCCGATCCGCTTGTGCAGCTCGCGCAGTTCGATCTGCATCGCTTCCCGCAACTGCTTGTCGAGCGCCGACAGCGGCTCGTCCATCAGGATCAGGCGCGGTTCGAAGATCATGGCGCGTGCCAGGGCCACGCGCTGGCGCTGGCCGCCGGAGAGCTGGGCGATGCCGCGCGCCTCGTAGTCCGACAGCCCGACCATCGCGAGCGCGGCGCGTACCCTCGCAGCCCAATCCGCCTTTGCAATCCGTCGCGCGCGCAGCGGAAAGGCGACGTTCTCGCCGACGCTCATGTGTGGAAACAGCGCGTAGTTCTGGAACACCACACCGATGTCGCGCTTGTGCGGCGGCACGAACGTGACGTCGCGGTCGCCGAAATGGATTGAGCCCGACGAGGGTTGAATGAAGCCGCCGAGGATGCCGAGCAGCGTGGTCTTGCCGGATCCGGACGGCCCGAGCAGGGAGACGAACTCGCGCGGCGCGACGTTGAGGGTGACGTTGTCCAGCGCTCGGACGCCGTCATAGTTCTTGCTCGCGGCCCTGATGTCGACGCTCTCTCCGCCCTGGTCCAATGATCGACCCCGTTGCGTTACCGAGGGCGTGCACCGATGCGCGCCATCGACGTCACCTGCGATGGCGCAAGCGACGGTTGAAACCGGCATGATCTCGTCTTATAGACCGGGCACTTCAGGGCGGCTCCCAAGGCCGTCCCCGCCGCGCCGGATTTTCAATCTTGCCCGTGCTGGCGGGCGATCGGGCAAGCCAACCAGAGTTGCCCGGCAGGGGCAATTGCCAAATTCTCACCGGCGGCATAACATCAGGTTATGCCCGACCTCCGCCGGAAGCTGCCATCAAGCCACGCGCTGTTCGTCTTTGACGCCGCGGCGCGCAACGGCAGCTTCACGGCAGCTGCGGCCGAACTGAACGTCACCCAGCCCGCGGTCAGCCGAATGCTCGGACAGTTCGAGGATTATCTGGGCGTTCGGCTGTTCGACCGGACCAATGGCCGCGCGGCCCTGACGGAAGACGGCGAGATCCTCTATCGCCACGTATCGGATGGATTCCGTAGCATCGAGGGCGGCCTGATCGAGATCGACCGCCGCCGCAAGGGCACTGAGACGGTCACGCTCTCGGTCTCCTCGGCGTTCACCACGCATTGGCTGATGCCCCGCATCGACAAGCTGCAGCGCCAGTTTCCGACCGTCGATCTCCGCTTCCAGCTTATTTCCGGTCCGCTGCGCGGCCCGGTCGACAATGTCGATCTCGGCATGCGGTTTCGCGACCGATACGATCCCGAGCGGAACGGCGCGCTGGTCATGAAGGAAGTCATGCTGCCGATCTGCAGCCCGGCCTATCGCGACGCTGATAGCGCGGACGGGCCGATCGAGCCCAACACCATCATCCGCCTTGCGGATACTCCCGGCGATTGGGCTGCGGAATATCCGGTCTTTCTCACCAAACGGTCGGGGCCCGCCAAGTCGCTGAGTTTTTCCGACTACGCGGTGGTGGTGCAGGCGGCGCTGCTCGGCCAGGGCATTGCGCTCGGCTGGCTCACGGTCGCAGCCCATTGGCTGCTGACCGGCGCGCTGGTGCCAGCCTCGGAAACGCTCAGCACGACACAGCGGCTTTGCGAACTGGTGCATCCGCATGACCGATCGATCCGGCCGGTCGTCAGCGAGATCAGGGACTGGATCATCGAGCAGATGCGCAGCGACATGGCCGCCATCGACCGGCTCTACCCGCGCCTGCGGCTGATGCCGGCGAGCTATTAGATATACTGTGACCTACTCCAGCGTCGGCGCCACTTCGCGGGCGACCTGCACCAGCGCCGCGATCAGCGGCGTCATCGGATCGCGCTGCGGGATCACCATCCCGACGCTGTAGTCGACGACGGGATCGACAATCGGAATGCTGCGGATGGTGTCGGCCAAGCCCAGGGTCTCCGCGAGCTTTGCCGGCATCACGCTCGCCCAGCGCCCGGTCTTCACATGCGTATAGAGGACCACCAGCGAGTTCGAGGTCAGCGTCGGCGTGGCTTCGGCCCCGACCGATGCCAGCGCGCGATCGATGATGCGGCGGTTCTGCATGTCGGGCGTCAAGAGGCACAGCGGAACCTGGCCGACCTCCTTCCAGGTGACCTGCTTGCGATCGCCGAACATGGCATCGGGCGACGTCAGCAGGCGATAGCTCTCGTTGTAGAGCGGAATGGTGCGCACCTTGCCGATCGGTTCGTTCTCGATGTAGGTCAGCCCGGCATCGACCTCGAGATTTTCCAGCAAGCCCAGCACATCGGCCGATGTGCAGGACTGGATGCGAAAGCGCACGTCGGGATATCGCGCGCGGAACGGCGTCGTCAGCGACGCCACCATGCCGAGCACGGTCGGAATCGCGGCGATTCGGATCTCGCCGGAGAGCTTGTCCTTGAGGCTGTTGATCTCCTGCCGCATCGCGCGGGCATCGCCGACGATGCGCCGCGCCCAGTCGAGGGTGCGTTCGCCCTCCGGCGTAAAGCCCTGAAAGCGGGAACCGCGCTGCACCAGCATGACGCCGAGAATTTCCTCGAGCTGCTTGAGGCTGGTCGACATCGTCGGCTGGGTGACGCCGCAGGCCTCCGCGGCCCGTCCGAAATGCCGCTCCTTTGCGAGCGCCAGCAGCAGTTCAAGCTTGTCGATCAAGGAGATGGTCCCAGGAAGTGAGGTGGCAAAGCAGGTCGCCCATGGCCAGAAATAGCACGGACCGGCGGCCATCAATACGTCAAAAGCGGCGTCCGGAGGGCTCGATTTCAGGGAAGTTCTCATGTTACCTCGGCTTGAGCCGAGTTGTCAGCCAGCATCTGTCGAAGAAAGCTCCGGCGCTAGTCTGCCAAATCCTGCTTCAACGGGTCGAACGTCAGCAGCCTGGAGCCGACAGCCGGGATGCGGCAGCGGTCCGGCGCTGCGAACCACCGCAAAAACCTCCAGAGCACGGTCGTAGCCCTTGATGGCCCGCTCCCCAATGGATGCAAGGGCGGTGCTATCCTTGACATGCCCGGTGACAACCGGATCCACCAATATCTGCGCGTCCTCCGCCAAATCGCAAAGCCGCGATGCCAGATTGACGACGTTTCCGATGGCCGTGTAGTCGAGGCGTCCGTGCCAGCCGAGCGTTCCGACGGTCGCAGGTCCCATCGCGATACCCACGCCGAAACCAATGGCGCAGTCACGGGCGTTCCAGTAGTTCGCAAGGGATTGCACCGCAGCCTGCATGTCGATCGCAAGCCGGATACCGCGTTGCGCCGGACTTTCGCAAGCGACCGGCGCGTTGACGAGGACCATCACGCCGTCACCGGCGAAGCGGATCAGGGTGGCGGCATGGCGGGCCGTGACGGCGCCGATCGCCTCATAATACTCCCTCAGCACGGCGATAATGACGTCAGGCTCGGCGCGCGCGGAAAACGCGGTGAAGCCGCGCAGATCGCCAAAAATCGCGACCACCTCGCGTCGTTGTCCGTCCAGCAACCCCTGATCGGAGTGTTCGACCAGTTCAGCCACTTGAGGCGCAAGGAATTGCTTCAGACGATTGATCCGCTCGGATTTCTGCTGCGAAGTGGCAAGTTCTCCCGCCATCTGGTTGAACCGGATCGCCAATTGCTCCAATTCGTCGTGGCTCTTGATCGTGATGCGATGGTCGAACTGCCCCATCCCGATCCGTTCGACGCCATCCTCCAGTTGCCTGATCGGTCCCCACATGCGGCACGCTCGCCAATAGGCCAGGACAAGCGCGAAAACGATTCCGAGACCGATAAGCATCAGGGAACGCCACAGCGCGGCACGGATGGATTCGAACGCCTCCAGGGCCGGCTGCTCCGCGATCACCGTCCAACCCACGTTGGGGGCACGCACCGAGAGCGCAACGACGGGCTTGCCGTCCTCGCCGGTCGTGGCGACCGCCGATCCATTCGCGGCGCTGACGACGGACTTGAGGCGGTCGAACTCCCCTGCCCCGGCACCGCTGCGCAGCACAAGGCTGATGTCGGGGTGGGCGATCAGACGACCGGAATCGTCGACGACAAGGGCATGTCCGGTGTCGCCGATCCTGATCGCCGCGATGATATCCCAGATCAGTTTGAGGTTGATGTCGGCAACGACGATCCCGGCCGCCGCACGGTTTCCCGCAACCGCGATCCGCATGTAAGGCTCGGAATCGCGCTGATAGTGCACCGGGCCATACCAGACCCGGTTGGCGCGCGCACCGACAACCGCAGGATCCGCCGACATGTCCGCGCCGCGGCCGGCTCTGTTCATGCTCACGCGGGATACGAAAACGCGTTCGGTGCCGGTCGGGTCGACCAGCGAGAGCGAAACAATCGCCGGCACCTGCTGCAGTAAACGCAACCCGTCGACCCTGCGCCGATCGTCCTCGCCCGCCGTCCAGGGAAATTGCACGACCCAACCGAGTTGATCGCGTATTCCGTCGGTGAAGGCCTGTATCCGGTCGGCCGCCGAGCGCGCCTCGACCTGAAGAATTTCATCGAGATCAAGCCGATTATCACGAAAGGCAAACCACGCTTCGGTCGCCGAACCAAGCATCAGTGGCACCACCACTGCGACAAACAGCGTGACGAAGTACTTGACGAACAGGGAGCGGCGCGGACGGGTCACCGAATGGGCATTCCATAGACGGAGTTTCGAACCAAATTCAGACGCGCCGGGATCATTCGATCACCCTGTTGGCGCGAAACAGGACGGACGATTTGTCCAGGTCAATGCCGAGCAGTTCAGCCGTCCTGAGATTCACGACCAGTTCGAACTTCGTGGGCTGCACGACGGGAAGGATGGCGGGTTTTTCGCCACGCAGGATCCGGTCGGCGTAGGTCGCAAGCCAGAAATAGGTCGCACGCTGGTTCGCGCCATAACTCAGAAGTCCGCCAGCGTCGCAATATTCGCTCCAACCGAACATCGAAGGCAGCCGATGCGCGATGGCGAACCGGGCAATCTTGTCCCGATGCACCAGCGTGAGGACATCCGGGAAGACGAGCAATGCGTCGGCACGCGCGTCTCCCGCCGCCGCCAGTCCCTTGTCCAGTTCGTTTTTGCCGGCAAAGGGAACGTAGACGGTCTCGATGCCCAGCGCCTTGGCGGCTTCCCTGGTCGCGCGCCACTCCGATTGTTCTCCCGGATGAAGGCTGTTTGAAAACACGGCAAGCCTGCGCACAGCCGGCACGGCTTCCTTCAGCAGCTCAACCCGCTTCCCCGCCAGTTCAAGCGAAAGGAAAGTCGAGCCCGTGAAATTGCCGCCCGGCTCTCCGAGGCTCCTGACGAGGCCCAACTCCACCGGGTCGCCACTCAACGCAAACAGCACCGGAACGTCCGTTACCGCCGTCATCGCACGCGTGGCCGGGCCGCTCGACACGGCCAGGTCGATGTTCCCTCGCCTCAGTTCGGATACGACCTCGCGAAGCGCCTGCGGATTGCCGGGCGCGTAGTGCAGCTCAAAGGTAACGTTCTTTCCCTCGACGTAGCCGCGCGCCCGCAATCCCTCGCGAAACCCGGCCAGGAAGGGGTCGGGCTGGGAGTCGGTGGATACCCAAAAAATGCGATAAACTTTTGTCGAATCCTGCGCGAGTGCGGCGGCCGGCCACGCCATCGCCGCCCCCAGAAACGCAATGAAATCTCGTCGATCCATGCCGGCCAATATGGCCCGGACCGGCTTGCCGCGCTTAGAGCCCGTATGCAGATAATCTAAAGATAATCTTGATTTTGGCTTGGTGGCTGTGCCCGGCCGCTGCCCGCGGCGTCGCGCCAAGATACGTCACGGCGACTGACCAACCGTCAAATCTGCGTTGCGCCCACTTGCGCGGCGTGAGCGACACCCGGTCTGGCCCAACGACGTGCTACATTGATACCGGCGGCGTCGCACAACCGAGTTGGGAGAGGCCTCATGATCACAATCCCGGAACTGGTCGCGCAAGCTTTGGGATCGTTTCTAGCTTCGGACACCAGGAGCAGGTTTGGCTCCTCCCAAGCCCGGCTGGCTGAATACCTGCCCTATGCAGCCAGGCTCACATTGGAGTGCATCGGCAACAGCGACGCCCTCTATCACAACATCGAACACACCATGCTCGTGACCCTTGCCGGCCACGACATCATGATGGGCCGGACGATGCTGCGGCCAACGACACCGGACGATTACACTAATTTCATCGTGGCGTGCCTCACTCACGACATCGGATATGTTCGTGGAATTGTCCAGGGAGATGACGGGGATTCCTACGTCGCAGACCTCAGCGGCCGTACCATTCGCCTCGCGCGAGGTTCGTCCGATGCTGCGCTGGGAGCCTACCATGTGGACCGCTCGAAGCTGTTCGTCTTCGAGCGGCTCGACACCGCCGAAGAAGTTGATGCGAGCCGGATCGCCAGGGCAATCGAGTATACGCGATTTCCCTATGTTGCTTCATCGTCAAATGACGAACTGAACGAAGAAGAGGGCCTGCTGCTGCGCGCGGCCGACCTCATCGGGCAACTCGGCGACCCCAACTATTTGAAAAAAGCGAATGCCCTGTTCTACGAATTTGAAGAAGTCGGCATGAACAAGACGCTCGACTATGAGACGCCGGCGGACGTCGTTTACAAATACCCGCAGTTCTACTGGAACAACGTCGCACCGCAGATCCAGACGGCCATACGCTATCTCAATGTCACCTCAAGTGGACGTCAATGGATAGCGAACCTGCACAGCAATGTTTTCCGGGCCGAGCGTGAAATGAACTTGTCCGGCCCGCAGCCGTGATCACGAGACCTTTGCGCCATGGCTAGAGCGTCGCGTAAAGATGGAATCCGGCCGAGGCAAACGGCTGATCTGTGGACGAAGTTACCGCTAGCCGATGCCATGCTTCTTAAGAAGCGCCTGCTCATCGCCTGACACCCAACCGAAAACTTTCGCCTCGCCATCCAGCTTCTGCACGAGGTAATGAACCTCGAAGTCTATAGCCGTGTCCGGTTGATCCTCGCGAGCATAGGTCGCCGTCCAGGCGACATGGGCCAAACAATGGTGTTGATCTATCGGGGAGATGCGGACATCGCGCATCCGCATCTCCTTGGTCCCAATTGCCCGATAGCGGGCGTATCCTTGCTCCATGACCTGCTTGAGTTGATCGTCGTTTTTTCCGGTCATAACACCGGCCGGCGAGGCCGCGATGAAATCCGAGGCATACAGCGATGCGACCTTATCCATATCCATGTCACCGCCGAGGGACCTGTTAAAAAAACTTTCGTATCGCTCGAATAGCTTCCTTACGGCAGCCTCCATCAGTCGCTCTCCCCGATTGAAATCTGGTGTTTCGGATCAGTATGCTGCACCGGACGCAGCGGCCAACGGTTCTATGCGCTCTAACCGGTCACGTTGCCCCGAAATTTAATGGGTCCTGACCCTGGAGCCCGTTCCGATTCCATCGGAACGGAAGGGCTCTAGGCGTCTGCAATACCGGCTACACGCAACCCTTCGACAAACCGGTTGATGAAGCCCACATCATTGCAGAAGAAGAACTCCTGTCGCGCCGTTTCAACGTTGTAGTTTGGCTTGCGTTGCAGCAGTTCCGCGGCCGCCGTTGCCGCCTGCGCCCGATCCCCGAGAAGTCCGAGCGACGCCGCAAGTGTCGCAAACGCCTGATAGGTGGCATTGGACTGCCGTGTCGCCCGCCTCGCGAATTCGACCGCTATGTCATACTCGCCAAGGGAGAAGTGCGCCCAGGAGCGGACATGGTGGAAAGCAGAAATATGGCTGTCGCGCGGACTGAGCATGATCGCGCGATCGAGCAGCGTTTCCGCTTCAATCTCTCGCCCATACCAGAGTAAATTGAACCCTTGGGCGAAATAGGCCTGCGCAAAGCTTGGATTGAGCTCCAGCGATACGTCGAGCGCCGCCAGCGCCTCGTCGTTCTGATGGGTAAGGCACAAAGCGCGTCCGAGCGCGCAGTGGCAGAAACAATCGAGCTCGTCGAGCGCTACCGCATGGCGCCCCTGGCGTAACGCGGTTTCCAGCCGCGCCGCGCGATCTTTCGGTTCGTCAATGAAGGCGCGTTGCACATTGACGTAGCTGAGCGCGCCATGGCCGCGCGCGAAATTCGGATCGGCCGCAATCGCCCGCTGAAAATAACTTTCGGCCGTGTCAAATCCCGGCGTGGTGAAGCGCCAAAAATTCCATAGACCACGTTGATAACAATCCCAGGCGTCCAGATTTTCCGGCGCCTTGCGGGCGGCGAGCTGCTGCTCGACCTTCGACAGCTCGGGCTCGATCGTCGCGGCGATCTGGCGAGCCATCTCCTCCTGTATATCGAAGATATATTCCAGCTGCAGGTCGTATTTATCGGCCCACAATTGCTTTCCATCCGCTGCGCGGACGAGTTCCGCCGTTATCCGCACGGCATCGCGGTTCTTGCGAACACTGCCGACCATCACATACCTGACGCCCAGCAACTCACCGATTTCGCGGGCATCCACCACGCGTCCCTGGAACGCAATGGTCGAGTGTCGCGAGATGACCGAAAGCCACCGGTTACGGGCGAGAAGGCGAATAATGTCCTCGGTCAACCCGTAGCTGAAGTAGTCGTTCTCGGGGTCATCCGACATGTTTCCAAACGGTATCACCGCAATGGACGATCGCGTGACGGCCTCTGCCTTCACGGATTCCGAGACGACATCATCGAGGCGGGACACTTCGGAAGAAACCGAGACGCGGCCCGGAATGCTGCCCGGCGCGTCGGGAACAAGTCGCGCCGCCTCTGCATCCGTTTTCGGCGCGTCGATGGCCTGAACATCGCCGACGAAGCGGAAGCCACGCTTGTGCAGCGTCCGAATGAGAGCCTGGTCGTTTCCGTTGTCGCCAAGCGCGCGCCGGGCGCCATTGATGCGGCTGGAGAGCGCCGCCTCGGAGATGATCCGGCCGTTCCAGATCGTCTCGATCAGCTCATCCTTGCTGACAATCCGGTCGTGGTTGCGCACCAGATGAACAATGAGATCGAATACCTGCGGCTCAATATGTACGGCTTCCCCAAGCCGGCGCAGCTCGTGCTGGCTGAGGTCGATCTCGAACTCGGCAAATCGGTATTTTAATACCACTTCTGCTGATCCGGTACGAGGCTCCGCCCCTATCGGGCGGTTCAAGCTACAAACTAAGTAAAAACAGTCGCTTCCGGAGGAAAAACAAAGGTCTTCTCAAGGAATCCGCCAAGCTGGAACAGGCATCTCAATCTACAGACGGGTCCATCATCGTACAATCGTAGGAGATGGCCATGACCGGCCTGTTGCTCAATCCCACCAAGGCGGATGTTTCGCCAGAAGGCTTGTTGCCGCACGAGGCCGCCATGCAGCCCAGCGCGAGGATCCGCCCAAGCCCCGTCGCCAGCCCTCTCATCCCGCCCGCGCGCCTGAAGCGCCTTCTCAACGGCTGGATGGCCGCCGCCATCGCCTACCGCGAACGGCAGGCTGCTTTGCTCACGTTGCACCAGGCTGGCAATCGCGGCCTGCACAACAAGCGCATCTACCGCGGACCGCTCGATGACGCCCTCGAAAGAGCCGCGCGGCTGCGCAAGCGGAGGCGCCTCAAGCAGTCCTGAACAAGAAAATTTCAAGACAGTTTCCGACGTCAATATTCCAAACCAAGGAGATTTAAGATGTCGATTACGATGCACACCGGCCCGAATGCAGCGCCTACGGCCGTCAGCTCCCTTGCCATGAGATTGCTCACCCTCTGCTACGGCGGCCTCGCCTATCTGATTTTCTTCGGCACGTTTCTCTACGCGGTCGGCTTCGTCTCGGGATATGTCGTCCCCAAGACCGTCGATAAGACCGACGATATCGGTTCGACGTCCTCGCTGACGGCGGCCTTGCTGATCAATTTGGTGCTGATGTCGATCTTCGCCGTGCAGCACAGCGGCATGGCGCGGCAGGGCTTCAAGAGACTGTTCACGCGCTTCGCCTCGCCCGCGATCGAACGCTCGACCTATGTGCTGCTGGCTAGTCTCTCGCTGATATTGCTGTTCTGGCAATGGCAGCCGATGCCGGCGGTGGTCTGGAACATCGAAAATCCTGCTCTCGCGGGCCTCGCGACCGCGGGCGGATTCCTGGGCTGGCTCATCGTGCTCTACAGCACCTTCCTGATCAGCCATTTCGAGCTGTTCGGATTGACCCAGGTGGTGGCGCATTTTGCCGGACGCGTGGCTGAGCCCATGAAGTTCAAGACGCCGGGCCTGTATCGCCTGATCCGGCACCCGATCTATCTCGGCTTCATTATTGCCTTCTGGTCGACGCCGACGATGACGCTCGGCCATCTGCTGTTCGCCGCGGTGACGACGGCCTACATCTTCGTCGGCATCTATCTCGAAGAGCGCGACCTGGTGGCGTTGTTCGGCAGTGAATACCGGCGCTATCGCGAAAAGGTGGCGATGCTGGTGCCCCGTCTGTTCTGAAAAAGACAATCGAATCCGCGAAAGCGCTCGTCAGGACGCCCCTCGCCTGACGAGCGCAACCGGTTCCGGAATCCGGCAACAAGCCGGCTGCAATCGGCCATTAACCAGCCAGTAACCGCTTGCCGCCCCATGTGGGAATTCTATCTCGCCGCCGTCGAACTCGAATTCCTGCTCACATGGTGTTTCAAATTCTGCTGTCGACCAAACGTGATGCGGTGCCGATCACGCGCGATTCCATGATCGACTTCGAGCGGCAGCAGCCTGGGCGCGCGCAGACAGCCGGCTGAAGGACGCCGACTCGACATTCCACCGATCTTGCTGACACGCGTCGAGGTGATCGAATAGGTCGGCCGATCACTGCCGGCAATGGAACTCTTCGGAAGAATCGACCCCTTGAGTCCCGACAAACTGCGTGACACCCTGCCTCCAAACCTACGGGGAGGCACATGACGATTCTCTGCCGTGTCCTGATGGTCTATCCGAAGTTCATTCCGAACTCGTTCTGGAACTATACGGAAGCCTGCGAACTGGTTGGCGCGAAGTATCCGGCCGCGCCACTCGGCCTGATCACGGTCGCCGCCATGCTGCCGAAGCATTGGGACGTCCGTCTCGTCAACCGTAACACCGAATCTTTGACGGACGCGGACCTCGACTGGGCCGATCTCGTGATGATCGGCGGTATGCTCAACCAGCAGCCTGATTTCATCTACCTGATCGATCTCGTCCATCTGCACGGCAAGCCAGTATGCGTCGGTGGACCTGATGTGTCCTCCAGCCCGCATCTTTACGCGGAGGCGGACTTTCAGGTGATCGGCGAGGCCGAGCAAGTCATCCAGCACTTCATCGCCGCCTGGGAAAGAGGCGAGCGCAAGGGCGTGTTCATCGCCGAGAAATTCAAGATCGACGTCACGCTAAGCCCGATGCCCCGCTACGATCTGATCAAGTTCGATCACTATCTCTTCATCGGCGTGCAATATTCGCGTGGCTGCCCATTCACCTGCGAGTTCTGCGATATTATCGAGCTATATGGTCGCGTGCCGCGCACCAAGACCAACGATCAGATTCTCGCGGAGCTGCAAGCGCTCTACGATCACGGTTATCGCGGGCATGTCGATTTCGTCGACGACAATTTCATCGGCAACAAGAAAAACCTTCGCACGCTACTGCCGCGGCTCAAAGCCTGGCTGGAAGAGCGCGATTATCCGTTCGAGTTCTCGACCGAAGCCTCGATCAATATCGCGGACGACGACGATCTGTTGCAGGCGATGAAGGACGCAAACTTTTTCGCTATTTTTGTCGGCATCGAGAGCCCGGATCCAGAGGCGCTCGTGCAGATGAAGAAGAAGCAGAACACCAGGCGCAACATCGCGGAGTGCGTCCACAAGATTTACGGCTACGGCATGTTCATCACCGCCGGCTTCATCGTCGGGTTCGATACCGAGAAAGTTTCGATGGGACAGGCGATGATCGACTTCATCGAGGAGACCAACATTCCAGTCTGCATGGTTGGACTACTCTATGCGCTGCCTGGCACGCAGCTGACGCGGCGGCTGGCCAAGGAAGGCCGCCTGCACAACGGCCATGACCTCATGAATGTCGCGCAGGCGGGCGACCAATGTACGCTCGGATGCAATTTCGACACCAAGCGTCCGCTTCGCGACATCCTTGTGGATTACAAGGCCGTGCTCGAGCACGTTTTCTGCCCGACGGCATACGCGGGACGACTGTCACGGCTTGCCGCCATGCTCGACCGCTCCGACCGCCGCCGCGACCTGCCAGACGGCGATATGCGCAAGAGGCTTGGCGGCATCGACAGCGTACACAAGGTCATGCGCACCCTGCCTGAGGTTCGCGAGCCGTTCTGGAAGACCTTCGTCGAAGTCGCCAAGACCAATCCGGGCGCGCTGCGTTACATCGTGATGCTGATGGCGCTGTACCTGCACCTCGGGCCGTTCTCGAAGCGCGTGATCAGTGAGATTGACCGCCGCATTGCCGAGTTGGACGGTATGCCTGCGGTCAGGGCCCTTCCAAGAGCGAGCTTCGCTCGTCTCGCCCCCGCAAGAGCGGGGGCGAGCGAGAAGTGAGCTTCGCGCCAAGCTACGTTCAGCGTGCTTCAGGAATCCTCTACATTCCCATAATCGCAATATCCTTCACCGTGCCGCTGACGCCGGCGATCTTTGCAGCCTCGGTCGCCTTTCCGGTGGCGAGATCGACGCTGTAGAGCGTGCCGTCCGCCATCAGCCAGGCCTCGTTCTTGCCGGCGCCGTCGGACCAGATGTCAAACGCGACGCCATTCGCCTTGATCCCGAGTTTGCCGATCGCGCCGAGCACGCCGTCGTTCGGCGGCGCCTGCTTGATCAATCCACCGATGGTCGCATCGATGTTGAACAGGGCCGTCTCCTTGGCGCCCTTCACCGAATTGGTATAGGCGCCGGCAACGATGTTCGGCTTTTCGCCCTTGTGCATGTCGCCCTCGGCATATTTGTGGTCGCCGTCCTTGGTCACCTTGCCGTCGTCGACATTCGCCCGCAGGTTCGCCCCGTCGGCGCCCATCACGCGCAGGCGATCCGCCACCGGGTTGAAATCCACCGTCGCGGCCACGCCCTTGGCAAGCATGGTGTCGAGCTTCGACTTCAGCGTGGCCTTGCCGTCCGTCGCGATGGTCACGATGGTGCCATCATCGACCAGTCCATAGAGCATGCCGTCGGCCGGGCGCACGTCGATGCCGACCAGCGCACCGGAAATGCCGGTGACCTTGACGGACCCGGTCGCCTTCTTTTGCGCGGTATCGACCATCGCAATGGTGTCGCCGCCGATCAGGGCTGCGACCTGCGCGGCATTGGCGGCTGCGGAGGACAGCAATAATGCGACTGAGGTGACGAAAATAGAACGATAATTCATCGGTGAGCTCCCTGTGTTGCCATGATCCTCTCGGGACCAACACAGCGGGTACCGGCGGCGCGGCAAAACGGATGCAGCACACCAAAAATAATTTTCGAAACATGCATCCAAATGCCGCATCTCAAGGTAGAACAGCTATGCAAAGGCATAGACATGACCGGAAATGGCACCATCACCGCGAGCCTGCAGGCTCCCGACCTGCTCGATCGGGAGCGCGAGGCGCAGCTTGCCGCGGCGCTCGCGCGTTGCGCGGCCGGCGACCGCACCGCATTGCGCGTGATCTACGACAGCGAGGCGCCGCGCATGGTCGGCATCGCGCGCCGCATCCTGTTTCGGCAGGACCTTGCGGAAGAGGCGGTGCACGACGCCTTTATCCGGATCTGGCGCGGCGCGGCCGGCTTCGATCCGCGCCGCGGCAGCGCGCGCGGCTGGCTCTATGCGGTGGTGCGCAACCGCGCCCTCAGCATTCATCGCGACGAGCATCGCTATGAGGCTTCAGATGAAAGCGTCCAGGATGTCGACTGCGAGGCCACCCTGTCGCGGATGCCGGAGACCAGCGCGCTGCGCCGGTGCCTCGAGCAGATCGACCGCCCCCGCCGCGACGTGGTGGTGCTGGCCTATGTTCACGGCATGAGCCACGGCGAACTGGCAGGAAGGCTCAAGGTTCCGCTCGGCACGGTCAAGAGCTGGGTACGGCGCAGCCTGTTTGCGTTGCAGGAGTGCATGGGATGAACCCGCACGACGCCGATAACGCCATGGCCGCCGATTACGTGATGGGCCTGCTGGACGGCGAGGAGCAAGCCGCCGCCGAACGGCGCATCGCAACCGACCAATCGTTTGCCCAGGCCGTCAGCGCGTGGCGGGAACGGCTTGCGGACCTCGATCTCACGGCCGAGGAAACCCCGCCGGGCGCGGCGCTTTGGCAGCGCATCGCGGATGCAACCAAAATCGCGCCGATCGACGCCCTGCCCTCCGCACGCGCCGCGCTGCGTGGCGCCACGCTTTGGCACGACATCAGGTTCTGGCGCGGCCTCGGTATCGGCGGCACCCTTGCCGCGCTGCTGTTTGCGGTGATCATGGTCGGCGCGTTGACAACGTCGCGTCACCTTCGCAACGACCTGATTGCGCTGGCGCAGAGCAAGCCCGTCTACGTCGCCGTGCTGGTGAATGACGCGACCAAAGAGGCCGGAGCCATCGTCAACGCATTTTCGAATGGCCGGGTCGAGCTCATTCCGCTCCGCCCGATCGAGGTTCCCGCCGGCCGCACGCTGCAGGTCTGGACGCTGTGGGATCGCGCTGTTGGCCCGAAATCGATCGGCCTCACAGGCCAGTCGCGTACGCTGCAGCTGAATTTGGAATCCTTGCCGGAAACCGTGCAAAATCAGCTGTTCGAAATCACGCTGGAGCCTGAAGGCGGCTCACCCATCGGACGACCGACCGGCCCAATCCTGTTCAAGGGCAATGCGGCACGGGCATTGTAATGGTCGAGCCGTGCTCCTCGTACGTGACGGCAGCCGGTTTCAATCTCAGCACCAACCCTTTTTCCAGTGGCCGGGCGGGCAGCCACGGCCCCGCCAGCCGACCTTGCGGCCGCGGCTCCAACCAAACGGTCGATAGCCGTGTCCACGGCCCCAACCATGCCCGTGGCCGCGTCCGCCTTTCACTTCCATCAGATCGGCGTTGACCGCGGCACCGTGCATCACTGGATGAGCCAAAGGCAGCGCTGTTGCGGGAGAAAGAAAGGCGATTGGCATTGTGAGCGCCATTCCCAAAAGTAGTTTACGCATGGACCATCCATTCCGGTTGAGTTGCGCAGATATCTGAACAGGAAAAAGTGGCAAGAGTTCCGCGCTTTTGAGACGAACTTTCAAAGCGCACCGAAATTCTCGGAACGAAACCGGCTGCCTCGCGTTAAAGATACGAGCGGGTAATTCCGGAAAGGAGAAATTCACCGGAAATATCAGCTCAAAAGCCCCGTCAGTTATTGTCATAGCTGGCGGGGTTTTAATTTGGGAGAGGTTCGTGCCTTACGCGCTTTTCGATGGCGACAGACAGATCGGGTCGGGCTTTCCGACCGAGGCGGATGTCTGGAAGCAAGCTCTCGATTGCCGCCTGATTTCTGATGTTCCAGTGGCCGACGAGGCAGGTGGACAGGTTCTGTCTGCCCACTACCACGTGAAGGAAATCGGGGAAGAGAGTTGCTCGCCGGATCCAGCCGGGAAGCTTCCGGAGGAAATTTCCTGACGCCGTCACGCCATCGCTATGGAACCTGCTTGACGAAGGTCAGACCGCTGGCGGTCAGCCGTTCCTCACTGGTTTCCCCTTCGGCTACGAGCCCTTCAAGATATGTTTCGAGTTCCGGCAGCTTGCGGTCGAAATCGGCGCCGAGACCCATCAGCTCGCACGTCTTCCTGATACGCTCAATGGGCTTGTCGAAGATGTTGATTTCGGTATGCATCCCAGCCTCCTGTTCCCGCGACAATCCAAATCGGCCATAAGAGTTCCGATCGTCCGGGTCCGGAAGGAACCGGAACGCTTCAGGCGGAAGAACCGCCGCCCACCAATCCCAGGAACACCCGCCTCACGTCCGCCTGCGTCTCGCGCACACGTGCTTCCAGCGTCGAGAAATCAGGCGTGTCGCCGGCGCGCGCCATCACGTGCAAGAGATTATCGCCGGAGGTTTCCGGATTGAATTTTCCGGTGACGCAAAGCCTGAGGATCTGCGTCAGGTCGTGATAGAGCCGCGCTGCCTGGCGCAATATCTCGACGTCGGATTGCGGCAGCGCGCCGAGCCGGGCTGCGTTGTCGAGCACCTGCAGCGTGGAGACGCTGAGGATTTCGGGTTTCTCCGAGGCGTGCACGAGCTGCAGATACTGCGCGATGAAATCGATATCGACGAGCCCGCCGGCGGCGAGCTTGAGGCCCCAGATGTCGTCCTCGCCCTTTTCCAGCGCAATCGCCCGGCGCATGTCGGCGACGTCGCCGGCGGTGGAGGCCGCGTCGCGCGGCCGCGTCAGCACGCTGCGGATGATACCTTCGATCTTTGCGCGAAACGCCGGTGACGCCGAAATCACCCGCGCCCGCGTCAACGCCATGTGCTCCCAGGTCCAGGCTTCGCGTTCCTGGTAGTCGGCAAACGAATCGATCCGCGACGCCAGCGGTCCGGCGCGACCCGAGGGACGCAGCCGCATGTCGACGTCATACAGCACGCCGTAATTGGTCCGCGTGGTGAACGCCGAGATCAGCCGCTGGGTCAGCCGCGCGAAATACTGCGCACCGTGCAGCGATCGTTCGCCGTCGGAATCAGGATTGTCCGTGTCGAAATCGTACAGCAGGATCAGGTCGAGGTCGGAGGATGCCGTCATCTCGCGGCTGCCGAGCCGGCCCATCGCGAGGATCGCGGTCTCCTGCCCCTTGATGCGGCCGTACTGGCTGGCGAACTGATCCCTGACCAGGCCGTGCACGGTGTGCACAATGCCCTCGGCGACATCGGCAAACGCGACGCTGGCCTGCTGAGCGGAAACTGTACCAGAGAGGATGCGCGTGCCGATCAGGAACAGGCTCTCCTGGCCGAACAGCCGCAGGCGATCGAGAAAATCTTCGTAGGAATCCGCGTCCTTCAGCGTCACCGCCAGCCGCGCCGACAATTCCTTCTGGTCCGGCATCGCGCCGAAGAAACGGGGATCGATCAGGCCGTCCATGATCTGCGGCTGGCGCGCCAGCATGTCGCCGAGCCGCGGCGCCGCACCAAGGATCAAGGCCACCAGCGCGACCAGCTCGCGGTTCTCTCTCAACAGTGAAATCAGCCGGCCGCCGCGCTGCAAGGCGCCGAGAAAACGATCGAACGCGGTCACGGCGTCGTCGGGGTCTTCGGCATGCGCCAGCCCATCGATCAGGCCGGGCACGAATTCGATGAAGGCTGCCTTGGTCGCTTCATTGCGGAGCGCGCGGTAGTTGCCCTGCATCCAGAGCTGCAGGGTGCCAGCCACCGCGACCGGCTTCTTGAAGCCGAGCGTCGCCAGATGATCGAGCAGGCGTGCATCCTCGGGACCTGCGGCATAGTTGAGCTGCGGCAGCTTCACCGTGCCGGTCGGATCGCCCTCGAACAGCTTGCCGT
This sequence comes from Bradyrhizobium algeriense, assembly GCF_003062295.1. Lineage (GTDB taxonomy): Bacteria > Pseudomonadota > Alphaproteobacteria > Rhizobiales > Xanthobacteraceae > Bradyrhizobium > Bradyrhizobium algeriense. The sequence continues at coordinate 231,306 of NZ_PYCN01000002.1, forward strand.
AATGGCCCTGCACGATGTTGAGATGGCCGAGCAGATCCTTGGCAAAGGCTGCCCTGCTCTCATAGCCGAAGAAATTCGCAAAGCGCTCGACGGCCTCGGCGTCTTCTGGCAGTGCATGGGTCTGCTCGTCCGCGATCATCTGCAGCCTGTGCTCGACCCGGCGCAGGAATTCATAAGCCGCCGTCAGTTCGTCAAAGGCCTGAAAGGTGATCCAGTTGCTGGTGGCCAACACCTGCAACGCGTGCAGCGTGGGGCGCACCCGCAATTGCGGGTGACGGCCGCCGGCAATGAGCTGCTGCGTCTGCGCGAAAAACTCGATCTCGCGGATGCCGCCGCGGCCGACCTTGACGTTATGGCCCTCGACCGCGATCTCGCTCTGGCCGCGATAGGTCTGCATCTGCCGCTTCATGTCGTGGACGTCGGCGAGCGCGGCAAAATCCAGGTGCTTGCGCCAGACGAACGGCGCAAGTTCCGCGATCAGCGCCTCGCCTGCCCTGGCGTCGCCGGCGCAGACGTGCGCCTTGATCATCGCGGCGCGCTCCCAGGTCCGCCCTTCGCGCTCGTAGTAATGCAGCGCCGCCTCGGTCGAAATCGCCACCTGCGTCGAGGCCGGATCGGGCCGCAGCCGCAGATCGACGCGGAACACGTAGCCATCGCCGGAGCGCTGCTGCAGCAGGCGGGCCAGCGCCTGCGTCACACGCACGAAGAACGGCGCCGGCTCGATGTCTGCTGCCAGCGACGTCGCGGCGGGATCGAAAAACACGATCAGGTCGATATCGCTGGAATAGTTCAGTTCGCCAGCGCCCATCTTGCCCATGGCGAGCACGATCAGGCCAGAGCCCTCCTCCGGCCGGTCGTGATTGACGGCCGTCATGCGGCCGCGCGCGACCTCCTGGCGCAACAGAAAGCGCAAGCCCGCCTGCACGGAGGTTACCGCAAGATCGGTCAGCGCCGCCGTCACCCGCATCACCGGCCAGACCCCGCCGATGTCGCACAAAGCGATCAGCAACGCGGCCTCCGATTTCATGCGGCGAAGCAGATGCATGACGTCGGCCTCGCCAGCGGCAGTGAGCACGTCGCGCGAGGTGTTCTCGATCAGTGTGGCGAGATGCGGTTCCGGGTCGCATGCCAGAAGGCGGATCAATCGCGCGGCATCGGCGCGGATCAGGTCGAACAGGTATGGCGAGAACTCGGCGATGCCGAGCAGGATGGCCCGGGCCGGCGGACGCTCCAGCCAGGCGCCGATCTCAGCCGATTGCTGCGGCTCCAGCTCGGCGAGCCAGTCTCCCAGGCGTTGTTCGGCGTTGCTGCTGGCAGTGATGCACGGCCCGCTGACGAACCGCGCGGCCAAGGCGGAGGAATTCATGCCACCTTCTGTGGCACATCCGGTGTTTGGGCCGCAAGCCTGTCACCCGCGGCGGATAGCGCCGGGATGACCAGCGTCGCGGTCAGGCCGGGATGCGAATCGCCGAGCCTGAGTTCACCACCGTGCAGGGTCGCCACCGCGGACGCCAAACTCAAGCCAAGCCCGGAACCCGGCAGCGTCCGGCTCGCCTCCAGCCGCACGAACCGCTCGACCGCGTGCTTGCGGTCCCCTTCGGGAATACCGGCCCCATGATCGGCGACGCTGAGCAGCACGTGGTCGCCCTCGCGCCGCGCCTCGATCAGGATCTCCCTGGTGCGCGCGGCGGCGGCAGGGTCCAGCGGCTGCACCACCGGCGACGGCTTGCCGTATTTGATGGCGTTCTCGACCAGGTTGGCGAGTGCCTGGCTGATCAGCTCACGGTTGCCGTGCAGCCGCGCGGTCGCGGCCTTGACGCGCAGGGTCATGCCGTCGTCTTCGGCCAGCGGCTCATACAATTCGTGGATGCCCTTGGCGACGTCGGCCGCGTCGAAATCATCCATGTTGCCGCGCGCCTGCCCGGACTCGGCGCGGGCGATCATCAACAGCGCGTTGAAGGTGCGGATCAAACCGTCGGATTCCTCAATGGTCCGCTCGAGTGCTGCACGGTATTCGGCCTCGCTGCCGGAGCTCGCCAGCGCCTCCTCGGCGCGGTTACGCATGCGCGTCAGCGGCGTCTTCAGGTCGTGGGCGATGTTGTCGGAGACTTCCTTCAGTCCCATCATCAGTGCCTCGATGCGCTCCAGCATGACGTTGAGGTTTTCCGCGAGGCGATCGAGCTCGTCGCCAGAGCGGCCGACCGGCAGGCGTCCGGAAAGGTCGCCGGCCATGATGCGTCTTGTGGTGCCGGTCATGGCGTCGATCCGCTGCAGCACCCGCCTCGCCACGAAGATGCCGCCGCCGATGCCGAGCACGATGACGACCAGCAGCGACCATTGCGCGGCTTTGGCGACGATGCCGAACAGCCGGCGGCGCTCTTCGAGGTCGCGGCCGACCAGCAGGCGGAAACCGTTGGTGAGTTCGGTGACGCGCACCAGCGCGCGATGATGCGCCGTGTCCTGTTCGTCGAGCCGGCGATAGCCAGTCTCCGACCAGCCGATCGAACCCATCACGCCCGGCGCCAGCGCGCCGACATTACCGCCGATCGCTTTCCCCTCAGGCGTGGTGACGAGATAAAGATTGGCCCCCGGCCGCAGCGCGCGGCTGCCGAGCGTGTAGGCGAGCCCGTGGAGGCCGCGGCGCGTGTAGATGTCGGTGATCTCGGCGGTCTCGACGTTCACCGTGGCGGTGATCTGCTCGTTGATCAGCCGTCGCGTATTCCAGGCGAAATAGCCGAGCAGCGACGCCGCGAACAGCGCGAACAAGAATAGATAGACCAGCGTCAGCCGGAACGCCGTGGTGCGGATCAGTTTACCGAAGGCCGTCACGGATCATGTATCCGGCGCCGCGGATCGTGTGCAGCAAGGGCCGCTCAAAGCCCTTGTCGATCTTGGAGCGCAGCCGCGAAATATGCACATCGATGACATTGGTCTGCGGATCGAAATGATAATCCCAGACGTTTTCCAGAAGCATGGTGCGGGTCACCACCTGGCCGGCATGCTTCATCAGATATTCGAGCAAGCGAAACTCGCGCGGCTGCAGCGTCAACTCGTCCTTGCCGCGGGCAACGCGATGCGAGAGACGGTCGAGTTCGAGATCGCCGACGCGGTAGGTGGTCTCTTCGGCCGGGCCGACATTGCGGCGCGACAGCACTTCGACGCGCGCCTGCAACTCAGCGAACGAATAGGGCTTTGGCAGATAGTCGTCGCCGCCGGCGCGCAGGCCCTTGATGCGGTCGTCGACCTGGCCGAGCGCGGAGAGGATCAGCACCGGCGTGCGATTGCCCTTCTCGCGCAGCGCGCCGATCACGGACAGGCCGTCGCGCTTGGGCAGCATGCGATCCACCACGAGCACGTCGTAGTCGCCACCATCGGCCATCGACAGCCCCTCCTCGCCATCGCTGGCGAGATCGGCGACGTGGCCGACTTCACGGAACGCCTTGACCAGATAGTCGGCGGACTCGCGGTCATCTTCGATGATCAGCAGGCGCATTTGTGGGGCAGTTGCGGTCACGGGAATGGGCTTTCTCTCACCATGGCGCGGCCGCCCTGCACATGCAAGGCGACCGGCCATACTCGCGATCAAGTGAAAAAAGCGGGCGGCGAAGCTGGGGGACCTCACCGCCCTTAGGCCCTTCCGACGGAGGGGGGCGTATTCCGCCTGAAGGTTGCCAAAGGGAGCGAGCTTTGGACCCGCTCCCCGGAAGGAGACGTCGGCGGGGGCGACGAATGCCGGCGAAACCCTCCATCTGATATCTAGTCCTCGTTTAGCCCTTCGCCAGCGGCACCGCCACGAAGCGCGACGAACCGCCGCTCTTCACGCGCATGAGAACGCTGTTCTTGTTGTCGGTCCGCGCGGCGTCGATCGCCTCGCGCACCTCACCAGCACTGGCGACGCTCTTGCCGGCGACCTCGAGAATGACGTCGCCTTCCTTGAAGCCGCGTTCGGCCGCCGCGCTCTTCGGATCGACCTCGGTGACCACGACGCCTTCCTTGCCGGCGCCGGCCACGCTATTGGCGGGGGCAACCGTCAGGCCGAGCTTCGGCACGCCGGTTCCCTTGGTCGCGCCGCCCTTGTCTTCCTTGTCGGTGTCGGCCTTGGCCTCGATCGTGTTCGGCAACTGGCCGAGCGTGAGGTTGATGACCTTGTCCTGGCCCTTCTGCAGCACATTGAGCTTGACCGCATTGCCCGGCGCGAGGCCGCCGATGGTGCGGGCGAGTTCCTTGGCATCCTTGACCGGCTCGCCATTGACGGCGGTGATGACGTCACCCGACTGGATGCCGGCCTTCGCCGCCGGGCCATTGGCCTGCGGTTCCGCTACCAGCGCGCCTTCCGCCTTCTTCATGCCGAGGCTGTCGGCAATGTCTGACGTCACGGGCTGGATCTGGACGCCGATCCAGCCGCGGCTGACCGAGCCCTTGTCCTTGAGCTGGGCGATCACGCTCTTGACCGTCGAAGCAGGGATCGAGAACGCGATGCCGACGCTGCCGCCGGACGGCGAATAGATCGCGGTGTTGACGCCCATCACTTCGCCATTGGTGTCGAACGCCGGACCGCCGGAGTTGCCCTTGTTCACGGGCGCGTCGATCTGGATGAAGTCGTCATAGGGGCCGTTGCCGATGTCACGGCCGGAGGCCGAGACGATGCCGGCGGTCACGGTGCCGCCGAGGCCGAACGGGTTGCCGACCGCGAGCACCCAGTCGCCGATCCGCGGCTTGCTGTCGGACAGTTTGGCGAACGGGAAATCGGTGCGGCCGGAAACCTTGATCAGCGCCAAATCCGTGCGCGGATCGGTGCCGATCACTTTCGCGGTGTAGGTCTTGCCGTCATCCATGGTGACTTCGACCTTGTCGGCGCCGTCGACCACGTGGTTGTTGGTCACGGCAAAGCCGTCAGGCGAGATGAAGAATCCGGAACCCTGACCCGTCACCGGGCCACGGCCACCGCGCGGTCCGCCGCGCAGGCCCGGAGGCAAGCCATCCGGTCCGCCGAAGCGGCGGAAGAAGCGCTCCATCGGCGAACCCGGCTGGAACGGCGAGTCCTCATCCTTGTTGGCGCTGTCGTCCTTGGAACTCTTGTCGGCGATGTTGATCTTGACCGAGATCACCGACGGCTTCACGCGCTCGACAACGTCGGCAAAGCCGATCGGCCGCTCGACCTTGCGGACCTCGTTGTTGACCTGCGCGTGCGCTGCACTGGTGAAGACATCGACGGGGCCCTGCGGGCTGAAACCATAAACGGCGGCGCCGAGGCCGGCGACGACGGAAGCCATCAGCGCGAATTTGCGCGCGGAGAACAGCGAACGGCGCGGCGCGCCGTTGGACGGTAGCGAGGAAAGATCGACGGGACGTTCGGTCATGTTTCTAAAATCTCCAGAGCCTGAATTTCGATGGTACGGGGTGCGGGGGCTGGGCACCTGACAGGACTGAACATGGGGTTTGCCGCCTTACCGGGCGCTGGCTAGGGAATTAAACTTTTGTAATGCGCGGGCTCATGGCTGCGGCAGAATAGCGCAGGCAATCAATGGCTTAGCGCTGGCTGAAACACGGCCTTCAGAGCGCAAAACGTCTGCCCTCCGCGTGTCCGTATTGGCCGGATCGAAGAAGCCGACCACGTCGAGCGCATCGGCGCGCGAGACGCGCAGCGATGGCCTCCCCCTCCGTGATACCGCGCTCAGCTCTTCAATTTGAGCCGGCCCATGAAATCCCGCTTGCCGAGCGGCACGCCGTTGGTGCGCAGGATGTCGTAGGCGGTGGTGGCGTGGAAATAGAAGTTGGGCAGCGAGAACGACATCAGGAAGTCCTCCGCCGCGAATGGCAATTGGCGATCGCCGACGTGGAAGACGACATCGCGGCCGCCCAGCGCATTGACTGCCTCCGGCGTCCACGCCGACAAGGCCTCGCGGGTTTGCGCGATCAGGCCCTGCAATCCCGCATAATCGTACGGCGTCTTTGACGCGGGCGGACGAAATTCTCCGCTTTGCACGCCCTCGATGGCGCCGCGGGAATGTTGGGCGACGGAGATGATCTGGAAACGCAGCGGCAGCATGTCCGGCGCCAGGCGCGCCTCGACCATGGTTTCCGGATCGATGTTCTGTTCGCGGAAATGAACGAGGCCGCGCTCGAGGCAGCCGCTGACGGCACCAAGGGTCTGCAGATAGTTCGCTACGGTGGCGTCGTAGAGTGAAAGAGCCATGTCCGGTTTCTCCCTGGGCAATATTTGTTATTGAACAGAGGGAGTCATAGCGCAAACCCGCCCGCTTGCAATGGCGCGGGCTTAAGCCTGCTTGTCCGGCGCATCGGCCGCGAGCAGGCGATCCAGCCTCGCCTCTTCCTCTTCCGTCAAATGCAGGAGCGAGGGATCGGTCGGACTGCCGGAATTATTCGAGCGGCGCCGGCTGAGGAACCACAGCGCCAGTCCGCCGCCGATCAACGCGAGCGGCGGCAGCAGCCACAGCAGCAGCGTATGCGGCGTGAAGCGCGGCTTCAGCAGCACGAACTCGCCATAGCGCGCCACCAGGAAATCGATCACCTGGCTGTCGCTGTCGCCGGTCGCGATCCGCTCACGCACCAGAAGCCGCAGGTCGCGTGCCAGCGGCGCGTCGGAATCGTCGATCGACTGGTTCTGGCACACCATGCAGCGCAGCTCGCGCGACAGGTCGCGCGCGCGCGCTTCCTTTGCGGGATCGGCCATGATCTCGTCGGGCTGCACCGCGTAGGCGGCCGGGCATCCGGCCACGAGCGCGACAACAGCAATGCTGGCAAGAAGCTTCCTCAACGGCTCACTCCGCCGGCTGCAGCGCACGGACAGGCTTGGCAGGCTTCTTGGCGGGCTTCGGCGCGCCGACGCGCAGCCGCCGGTCCGAGAGCGACAGCAGGCCGCCGAATGCCATCAAGACGGGGCCCCACCAAATCAAGAGCACCAGCGGCTTGTGATAGATGCGCACCGCGATGGCGCCTTCGGCATTGGTTTCGCCGAGCGAAACGTAAAGCTGGCTGGCGCCGCGGGTCAGCAGCGCGGCCTCGGTGGTCGACGATTCCCGCGTGGTGAAGTTGCGCTTCGACGGTGTCATCACGCGCAACTCCTCACCGTCGAGCGTGACCGTGAACTGGGCGATCATCTCGCGAAAATTCGGTCCCTGCCGCTGCGTTACGCCATCGAGCTTCAACTGATAGCCGGCGACGTTGGCGACTGCGTTCGGCTTCATCGAGCCGATATACTCGCTGTTCCACGTGGTTTCGCAGACGATCCCGATCAAGGCCATACCAACGCCGGCATGGGCGAACGCCGTGCCCCAAGCCGCGCGCGGCAATCCCCGCGCGCGGGCCACCGCAGTCGCCAAGGGAGCACGGAACAGCGCCGTCCGTTCGGCCAGATCACTGAGCGCGCCACCGATGACGAAGACCGCGAGCCCGATCGCAAGCGGCGCGAACGTGGCCCCGCCCTGGGTCCACGCAAACAACACCGCAATCGCAACCAGCGCCACAATGCCGGCCACCGTCAGCCGCTGCGCCGCGCCAAGCAGATCGCCGCGCTTCCATGCCAATAGCGGCGCGAACGGCATCGCGGCCATCAGCGGCACGAACAAGGGACCGAAAGTGAGATTGAAGAACGGCGCGCCGACCGAAATCTTGTCGCCGGTCACAACCTCCAGCGCCAGCGGATACAGCGTTCCGATGAAGACGGTGGCGCAGGCCGTGGTGAGAAACAGGTTATTGAGTACCAGCGCGCCCTCGCGCGAGATCGGCGCGAACAGCCCGCCTTGCTTCAGCGCCGACGCGCGCCAGGCGTACAGCGACAGGCTGCCGCCGATAAAGATGCAGAGGATCAGGAGAATGAACACGCCGCGGGTCGGATCGGTCGCGAACGCATGCACCGAGGTCAGAACGCCCGAGCGCACCAGGAAGGTGCCGAGCAGTGACAGCGAAAACGTCAGGATCGACAGCAGGATGGTCCAGACCTTCAGCGCGTTGCGCTTTTCCATCACGACGGCGGAATGCAGCAGCGCAGTGCCGGCGAGCCAGGGCATCAGGGAAGCATTCTCGACCGGGTCCCAGAACCACCAGCCGCCCCAGCCGAGTTCGTAATAGGCCCAGTACGACCCCATCGCGATGCCGAGCGTGAGGAAGATCCATGCCACCAGCGTCCACGGCCGCACCCAGCGCGCCCAGGCGGCATCGATGCGGCCTTCGATCAGGGCGGCAACCGCAAAGGAAAACGAGATCGAAAATCCGACATAGCCGAGATAGAGCATCGGCGGATGCACGGCGAGGCCGATGTCCTGCAGCACCGGGTTGAGGTCACGGCCTTCGATCGGGGGACTCGCGATGCGCAGGAACGGATTCGAGGTGACCAGGATGAACAGATAGAATGCACCGGCAATCCAGCCCTGCACCGCCAGCACATGCGCGCGCAGCGACAGCGGCAGATTATTGCCGAAGGCGGCGACCAGGCCGCCGAACAGCGCGAGGATCAGCACCCACAGCAGCATCGATCCTTCGTGATTGCCCCACACGCCGGTGATCTTGTAGAGCAGCGGCTTCATCGAGTGCGAATTCTCGAACACGTTGACGACGGAGAAATCCGAGACGACGTGCAGCATGGTCAGCGCCGTGAACGAGGCCGCCACGAACAGCAATTGCGCGAGCGCGGTGGAGCGTGCGACATTCATCAGGGCATGATCGCCCCAGCGTGCGCCGAGCAACGGCACGGTGGACTGGATCAGCGCCAGTCCGAGCGCCAGCACCACCGCGTAATGCCCTGCTTCCGCGATCACTTCGAAGCCCCCTGGACCGGCGCGGCCGCGGCCGCGGCGCCGGGCTTTGCGCCGTAATCGTCCTTCCAGTGCCCCTGCTTCTTCAGGGCGTCGGCGACATCCTTGGGCATATAGGTCTCGTCATGCTTGGCAAGCACAGTATCGGCCTTGAAGACGCCGGAGGCATCCAGCGTCCCCTCGGCAACGACGCCCTGCCCTTCACGGAACAGGTCCGGCAAAATTCCCTTGTAGGCAACCGGCAGCGTGGCGCTGCCGTCGGCGACGCTGAAATTGACCGCGAGATTGTCGCCGCGCACCAGCGAGCCCGGTTGCACCAGGCCGCCGAGACGGAACCGCTTGCCGGGCGGGATCTGCTTCTCGGCCGCCATCGTCGGCGTGGAAAAGAACACGATGGAATCGCGCATCGCGTTCAGCACCAGTGCCGCGGCAATTGCGAGCACCGCGAGCGAACCGCCGATCATGGTCAAACGCCGTTGCTTGCGCGTCATGAATATCCTCTGTCCTCGCCCTTGGGTTCCGGCATCCTGCCTCACCCACCAAGCCCGAGATTCTTCACGCCCTCATTGAGCTGGCGCAAGCGCTCGGTATCGTTGGCGACCGCCTGCCGCGCCTCGGTCAGCGCACTCGCCGCCTTGTCGCGTTCCCCCATCACCATATAGGCCCGCATCAGCCGCAACCATCCCTCGACATCGTCGCCGTTCTGCTTCAGCCGCGTCGCGAGGCGGTCGACCATGCCGCGGATCATGGCGCCGCGGTCGTCTTCGTTCATATCCTTGGCGGCAGCCATCGCATCGTTGGACAGCGCTGGCGCGGCAGGATCGCCGACCCTGGCCAGCGCCGCCTCGATCAGCGACCGCCATGGCGCGTCGGCCGGCGCCTTGGCGAGCATGCCGCGCCAGATCGCGGCGGCATCGGCCTGGCGGCCGTCCTGTTCGGCAGCGAGCCCGAGGAAATAATTCGCCCTGGGCTCATCGGCGTTCTGCGCCACCGCGCGTTGGAATTCGGCCTTGGCCTCCGCCGTGACGACACCGCCCGCCACGATCGCTAGCGCCTCGCCGAGATCAGAGCGACGCTCCGCGCTGTCACCGGCATAGGTGATGACATTACGGTAGGCGCGGACCGCATCATCGTAACGGCCGAGACGCGCCAGCACCGGCGCCAGCACGGTCCAGCCGCGGCCATCGGACGGATTTTTTTCGAGGTGCGCCTCGACCTGCGCCACCATGTTGCCGAGCGGCTCGTTGACATCCGCCGTGCGCGTGCGCGAGGCCAGCGGAAAATCACCGAGACGCGGCGAGCCGAGCGCGAGGTAGAAGGTCACGGCCGCGATCGGCAACCCTACCAGCGCCACGATCGCGGAAGCGCGGCGCAGACCAAGATTCGACCGCGCCGGCAGGTCGCGCTGGCCGTCCGCAGCGGCGAGCAGGCGGCGGCCGATTTCGACACGCGCGGCCTCGGCCTCGGACACACCGATCAGACCCGCAGCTACATCGCGATCGATCTCGGCGAGCTGATCCCTGTAGACCACAACCTCACTGCCGCCGGCCGACGCGGAAGAGCCGCGGCTCAACGGCCAGAGCACGGCGAAGATCGCCGCGACCGTCATCAGCGCGAACACAAACCACAACGTCATCAAGCGGTTCCCGGGGGCGGAACGGCGCGTCCAGGCGAGCGCCGATACGCCGCTTTACACCACCGGCGGCAAGCCCGGCAATTGCCAATTGCGGCAGAAAAACACACGGACGGAAGGCGCCCAGACGGCCAGGCCGGCGGGGAATTCGATGGAACGGCCAGCTCAGCTCGCCCGGGTCGTCTTGCGCTCGCCGGTCACGGCATTTTCGGCCGCCCGGCTCATCAGCGACGCATAGTCATGGCCGAACAGGATTTCGCAGAAGCGGATCGCCGCCTGGGCCTGCATCTGGCGGTAGGCCCGCGCCCTGGTGTCGCCGCCGCGCAGCGCCTGCACCAAGCTCTCGGTGGATCGCTCGACGTAATGCTGCAGGTCGGAATAGGTCCGCAGCGTGACCTCGTTGATGGCGAGTTCGCTGGCATAGGTGCGGCACACCGCCACGAAGTCGATCAGGGCGGCGATCTCTTCGACCTCCGAGGCGTCGATTTTCGGCGCGGCAGCGATATCCTTGTCGGCGCGCTGACGCAGGATGCGGCGGACCCGGCCAGGCACGCTCTCGATCTCCGACTGCAGCGAATTGGAAATTTCGGCGCGGATCGCCGTGAGCTGGCGGCCCCACGCGGAATCGTTGCGCAGATCGAGCTCGGTGCGCAGCCCGCGCACGCCATCGTGCAGGGCTTTCAGTTGCTCGCCGACATTGTCGAAATGGCTGCGCCTGATGTCGGTGCGCAGGCAGGCCGTGAGGAACGACAGGTCGTGCAGCGCGATCGTGACGGCGATGCCGTAGGGCGTGGCGGCTACGCGAATCTCGTCATCGGATGCCGCCATCTTGATCGCCAGACGGATGATCTGCCACGGCTGCGCCAGTCGCTGCATGATCAGCGACAGCGCGAACGGCAGCAATTGCGGCGTCTGCAACGAGGGAACGTTGAGCGCCGAACCCACCGCGGCTATCTGGGCTTCCGAAAATACCCGCATCTGGCCCGGCATCCGGCTGCCGAGCGTATCCAGCGTCTCGCGTGCCCGCAGCACGCCTCCGATCGACAACAGGTCCTCGACGACATTGGGCGGGCCGATACGGGCGAGCGTCCGCTGCCTGTCGTCACCCGGGACCGGTGCGGCGATCTTGATGATCGCGTCGGCTGCGGCGAGCTGGAACTTGCGGGTCGCGCCTTCGAGACTGGCGTTGCTGCCGCTCTGCCTGATCTCGGCGAGCGCGGTTTCGAATGCGCGCGCGGCCTCGGGCGCCCCGTCGCGGCCCAGCCATTGCCAGACCGGCAGCAGCGATGCACGCCGGATCTGCCCGGCCCTGACGGGAAAATTGCCCTCGACCAGAAAAGGCTCGAGCGGACCATACAACAGGCGCGCCGGATCGTCGGTCCGCGGACGCGCCTCGTCGTCTTCCTCGGTTCCGCGCACGACCTTGCGAAGCTGCTCGAGCACGAAATTGGCGACGGCGATGTCCTCCCCGCGCTCAATGGCGCGCTCGAACTCCCGCATCAGCAGCGCCTGCGCTTGCGGCGGGAGCTGGGCAAGATAATCCCTCAGCCGCTCGGTCGATGTCTGGCTCATTCGCCTGGTGTGGATATGCGTGTGTCATGCGGACGGCAAAACGCGTCCACCGCCGATCTTAGAAGTGGGCGCGTTAAGAAGTCGTTTAGGAATAACCAAATCAACCTCAGGCATTGAAGGATGCCCTCCCCCCACCCCAGGTAATCAGCCGGGCGAGGCGTTCAGACCCCCGGCAGCACCAGTTCCGCCCGCAACCCGCCGATCGGGGCGTCGCCCAGGGCAAGGCTGCCGCCATAGAGGCCGGCGAGATCGACCACGATCGAAAGCCCGAGCCCGGAACCCGGCTTGGACTCGTCCAGGCGCTGGCCGCGCCGGGACACCTGCGCGCGCTCGGCGGCGGACAATCCGCGGCCATCGTCATCGACAATGATCCGCAGCCGGGGCCCGGCACGGGGCTCCGACGGCGGCTCCACCCTCACCTCGATCAAGACCTGCGAGGCCGCCCATTTGCAGGCATTGTCGACCAGATTGCCGGCCATCTCCTCGAGGTCCTGGCGCTCGCCGCGGAACTTGGCTTGCGCATCGGCCTTCACCGCGATCGTGATGCTGCGATCCCGGTGGATCTTTTCCATGGTCCGCCGCAGCGCCTCGATGGCGGGCGCGACCTCCGTGACGGTGCCGACGATGGTGACGCGCGCGGCGATGCGCGCCCGTTCCAGATGATGCGCCACTTGATCCCGCATCACATCGGCCTGCTCCAAGACCTTGCTGGCAAAGGAATCTACCGCGTGGGCGGAAGCCTCGTTGACGATGACGGAGAGCGGCGTCTTGATGGCGTGGGCGAGATTGCCGACATGGGTACGTGCGCGCTCGACGATCTCGCGGTTGGCGTCGATCAGCGCGTTGGTCTCGCGCGCCAGAGGCGCGATCTCGACGGGAAACTCGCCTTCCAGCCGTTCGGCGCGGCCGGAGCGGATGTCGGCGATCGATTCAGAAATGCGCTTGAGCGGCGCCAGCCCGAAGCGGACCTGGAAGATCGTGGTCAGGAGCAGCACGATGCCGAGCGCTGCGAAGGTGCCGCCGAGATAATAGTCGAAGGCGCGGATTTCGTCGAAAATCTCCGATGCGTCGCCGGCCACGCTGACCAGGAACTTGCCGTCGGCGCCGAGGTCGACCGGCCGCTCGACGACCCGCAGGCTCTGACCCTCGGGCCCGTCGACGTAACCGAGACGGATGCCGGCGGGGGTCAGCTCAGCGCCGATCTCCTCGAGCTTCGGCAGCTTCTTGTCCCACAGCGAACGCGACGCCCGCGTCTCGGCCTTCTCGTCGGTACGGACGATCTGCCAGTACCAGCCGGACAGCGGCAATTCGAACAGCGGCTCGCCGAGCGACTGGAACTGGTGGTCGGGCGGCTCGTCCGGGGTCGCGACCTCGGCGATCAGGGTGCGGAGATAGAGGTTGAGGCGGCGGTCGAAGGCGCGCTCGGTCGCGTTGCGATAGACCGACGACAGGATCACGCCCGTTATGACCAGGATCACGACCACCCACGCGGTCGCCGACAGGAACAAGCGCGTGGCGAGCGAGCTTCCACGCATCAGGGCACGATCCAGAAAAGCATGTCTTTAAGGCCTCGACCCGAAGGATGGAGACCAGCCTTCGGATGGGGGCATGCTCGAATTAAACAACGAGCAAATCAAGTCCCGGGCGACGGCGGCGTCAGCAGATAGCCGAGCCCGCGCACGGTCTGGATAATGTCGACCTCGAGTTTCTTGCGGATGCGGCCGACGAACACCTCGATGGTGTTGGAGTCGCGGTCGAAGTCCTGATCGTAGAGATGCTCGACCAGTTCGGTGCGCGACACCACGCGCCCGGTGTGATGCATGAGATAGTCGAGCAAACGATATTCATGCGAGGTGAGCTTAACCGAATTACCGTTGACGGTAACCTTGTTGGTACGGGTATCCAGCGAGACCGGACCGCAGGTCAGCTCGGATTGGGCGTGACCGGCGGAACGGCGCAGCAGCGCGCGGATCCGCGCCAGCACCTCTTCGAGGTGGAACGGCTTGGCGACGTAGTCGTCGGCGCCGGCGTCAAATCCCTGCACCTTGTCGCTCCAGCGGTCGCGCGCGGTGAGGATCAGGACCGGCATCGCGCGGCCGCCGCGGCGCCACGCCTCCAGGACCGAGATGCCGTCCATCTTGGGTAACCCGATGTCGAGCACAACGGCGTCATAAGGTTCGCTGTCACCGAGGAAATGCCCCTCCTCACCGTCGAACGCGCGATCGACCACATAACCGGCATCCGTCAAAGCCGTCGTAAGCTGACGGTTGAGATCCGGATCGTCCTCAACAACGAGCAGGCGCAAGCTGGCCTCCAAAAGTGAGCCCTACGATATCAGGTCTCAAGATGAGGCTAAACGGCGTGAACGGGCCATGAACGAGGGGCATGGGGCAAAGTTACTTTTTCGTCATCGCGCTTTTCGGGCGGCCGGGCATGGCTGCGAGCCGAACGCCTAGCATGGCCAATTGACTGACCCAAGGGGGTTATAAGGGGGGCCCGGCAGGCCGCTTGCGCGACAACTTCCGAAAAGGCGGGACAGCTTCCCGTCCGCGAGCGACGGGCAAGTCCGATCGCGTCGCCCGGTCAGTCGCTCAGGTGCGGAAGAATACGAACCAGACGATGCCCAGGATCAGAACCGCGAGCCCGGTCGAAACCGTCAGGAGCGCGAGCACCGACGGGCCGGGTTCGGCCTGGCGCGCCTCGGTTGGGGTTTCGACGATCTGGCCATGTCGTTGCGTTGCCATGGGGACCTCTTCGAGTAAGTGCCTGTAATGCCAGCGAATGCTTCGACACCGCCGGCTGAAGCAACGCATGATCGGAAGCGATGTTCCGGCCCTTCGGGCCGTGCCGCGCGGCAGCAGCATCCAAAAGGTCGCAGGCCTGCCGCAGAACGGGGCCGTGCAGCATTAACGCCGTTGCGCGATTCCCTGCCCCGCCGTGTTTGAGAGGCGGCGATCCGATGGTATCCTCACCGGTCGTCTGTCGCGTCTTCGGAGTATCCCTATGGCCCCCCGCGCCAATTGGAAGGGTTTTCTGCGCCTTTCGCTCGTGACCTGTCCGGTCGCCCTCTATCCGGCGACGTCGGACACCGAGAAGGTCTCGTTCAACCAGATCAACCGCAAGACCGGCCATCGGATCAAATACGCCAAGGTTGACGCCGACACCGGCGAGGAAGTCGCCAACGACGACATCATGAAGGGCTACAAGGTCGACACCGACACCTACATCGAGGTGACGAAGGACGAGCTTGACGAACTCGCGCTGGAGTCGACCCGCACCATCGAGATCGACGAGTTCGTGCCGAGGGCCGATATCGACAGCCGTTACGTGATCCGCCCCTACTACCTCGTGCCGGACGGCAAGGTCGGCCACGACGCATTCGCGGTGATCCGCGAAACCATCCGCAACATGGACAAGGTCGCGATCGGACGCGTGGTGCTGACCAACCGCGAACACATCATCGCGCTGGAGCCGCTCGACAAGGGGCTGATGGGAACGCTGCTGCGCTACCCCTACGAAGTCCGCAGCGAGACGGAATATTTCGAGGATATCCAGGACGTGAAGATCACCAAGGATATGCTTGATCTCGCTAAGCATATCGTCGAGCAGAAGTCCGGATCGTTCGAGCCTGAACAATTCGAGGACCGCTACGAGCAGGCGCTGATCGACCTGATCAATCAGAAGCGCAACGGCCTGAGCACCACGGCGAAGGCTGCCCCGAAAACCACCGGCAACGTCATCAACCTGATGGATGCGCTCAAGCGCAGCCTCGCCAGCGAAAAGCAGGCCACCCCTGCCGCCAAGGCCCAAGAAAAGGGTCAGGCCAAGGGCAAGAAGCCGAAGAAGGCCGCCGCCGGCCAGCGCGAGATGCTGTTGCCGATCAGCGGCGGCGGCAAACGCGGCGCCAAGGAGACGGCCAAGGAAACCGTTAAGGAAGCGCCGAAGAAGGCGGAGAAGCCGGCGCGATCAGCCGCCCGTACCAAGAAGGCCGGATGATTGGGCAAGGAGCGCGATAGCATCTTCTAGCGCGCGATGCCCTGGTCAACCCCGTTCGATGACCCGATAGCGCTTCGCGGCGGAGGCAGGCTCGCGACGCTGCAGCAGGCCGCCGACCACGTCATGGCATTGCCGGAAAAAGTGCAGCACGAGGCGCACTGGCAGATCGCAGTCGAGAATCTGATCAATGCGGCGGAGACCGGCGGCGGCTGGCTGATGTTCGCACGCATCGCGATGATGCGGGCGCTCAATGCGGACGGGGAAGACAAATAGCGCCGGTTTCAATCTCCGCCGCCGTCCCCGTCCCCGCTGCCAAGGTCCAGCCCGCCATTGCAACTGCCAGACGAGCGGTCGTTGACCATCCAATCGATCAGCAGGGCTGCGACCAATATCGCGTAGAATACGCGCCACGGATTCTGCTGCACATAGGCCAGGATTGGTGGCCCCCAGGTCACCAACGTTGGCCCAAACAGCAGCTCTTGCATGATGCCAGCGCGGCCTTACCGCTATTTGAGCGAGGTGCTGACGTCGGTGAATTTCGTGTTGAGCACACTGCCGATGCCATTGACGGCGGTAACGATCACGATGCTGATGCCAGCCGCAATGATGCAGTATTCGATGGCGGTAGCACCGCATTCATCATCGACAAATCGTGCTATTAATCGACGCATGACAAACTCCTACCGACGCTCCCCGAATTCTCCCGCGCCATACTGGTTAAACTCTAGGTCGGAACGGTTGAAGAGGCCTTGACGAACAGACTGAACGATTGATTAAGGCGGGCGAAGAATCTGTGCCCCGGAATCATACGGGTGGGCCGCCGCGGCGTTGAATAAGGGACCGGGCACAACGGCCGATCCGAAAGTCGTTCTCAGAAGTTACGCTGGGCGCGGAACCGAACGAGCCCGTCAGGCGGCAAAACGCATATCAGCACTTCCGCACGCACGCGCCGCGCGCTTTACCGCGCGGTAAAATCCTGCTCCAACTGTCACAACTCGGCCGGACCGAACCGGCCTGCAATCCAGGGGGAGACCGTCATGAAGCTCGGCGCCGCCATTGCGGAAATCATGAAGCGGGAGGGGATCGAAATCCTCTGCGGCTACCCGGTCAATCATCTCATTGAATATGCCGCCAATGCCGACATCCGCCCGGTGATGGTGCGCCAGGAACGCATCGGCGTTCACATGGCGGACGCGATCTCGCGCGTCACCTCAGGGCAATCGATCGGCGCGTTCTGCATGCAGCACGGGCCCGGCGCCGAGAACGCGATGGGCGGCGTGGCGCAATGTTACGGCGAATCGGTGCCCGTGCTGGTGCTGCCGATGGGCTATGCGCGCCGCCTCGCCAATATCGACCCGAACTTCAACTCCAGCCAGGCGATGAAGGCGTTCTCGAAATCGTCCGAGCCGATCAACATCGCCACTGAGGTCTGCAACATTTTCCGGCGCGCGTTCACCAAACTGAAGAACGGCCGCGGCGGGCCGGTCATCGTCGAAATCCCGGCCGACATGTGGAACGAGGAAGTGCCGGAACCGCTGAACTACACGCCGGTGCTGCGCACCCGCTACGGCGCGGATCCCCTGCATGTGAAGGAAGCGGCGGCTCTCCTTGTCGCGGCGAAGCGCCCGGTGATCTATGCCGGCCAGGGCGTGCATTACGCCAAAGCCTGGCCGCAGCTCAGGCGGCTGGCCGAGCGCCTCGCCATCCCGGTCACAACCAGCCTTGGCGGCAAATCATCCTTTCCGGAGACGCATCCGCTGTCGCTGGGGTCGGGCGGCCTCGCCGTGCCGCGCGCGGTGCCGAAATTCCTGGGCGAAGCCGACGTGATCTTCGGCATCGGCTGCTCGTTCACCGAGACGTCATTCGGCATCGCCATGCCCAAGGGCAAGACCATCATCCATTCGACGCTCGACCCCAACCATCTCAACAAGGATGTCGAGGCCAAAATCGGCCTGGTCGGCGACGCCGGGCTCGTGCTCGACGCGCTATTGGAAGAGATCGTCAAGACCGTTACGACGGATCGCGACGCGACGGCAGTAGCCGCCGAGATCGCGGCCTCGCACAAGGAGTGGCTGGCGAAATGGATGCCGAAGCTGACGCATAACGATGCGCCGCTGAACCCCTACCGCGTGCTGTGGGATCTGCAGCATACCGTCGACATCAACAACACCATCATCACCCATGATGCCGGCAGCCCGCGCGACCAGCTCTCGCCGTTCTGGAAATCGGTCGAACCGCTCTCTTATATCGGCTGGGGCAAGACCACGCAGCTCGGCTACGGCCTCGGCCTTGCCATGGGCGCCAAGCTGGCAAAACCCGACAAGCTCTGCATCAATGTCTGGGGCGATGCCGCGATCGGCTTCACCGGCATGGATTTCGAAACCGCGGTGCGCGAGCGCATCCCGATCATGTCGATCCTTTTGAACAATTTTTCCATGGCGATCGAATTGAAGGTGATGCCGATCTCGACCGAGAAATACCGCTCCACCGACATTTCCGGCGACTACGCGGCGATGGCGCGCGCGTTCGGCGGCTATGGCGAACGGGTGTTGAGGCCGGAAGACATCATCCCCGCCATCCAGCGCGGCATTGCGAAGACCAAAGAAGGTGTCCCGGTGCTGCTGGAATTCATCACCAGCAAGGAGACCGAGGTGTCGCGGCCGGGGACCTGAGGAGCGACGCAACAGATTACCGGATACCCGCTCATGCCGCGTATTACGATCCTGGAGACCGGACTGGTCAGCCCGAAAAACCGCGAGCTCCACGGAACGTATCCGCAGATGTTCGAGCATATGTTGGCGCTGCCGACCCCTCCGTCACGTTCAATACCGTCAGCATTGCCGCCGGCGAGCCGCTGCCTGATATCGGCGGGCTGGAGGCGATCCTCATCACGGGATCGCCGGCCGGCGTCTATGACGGGCTCGAGTGGATCGCGCCGCTCGAAGAATTCGTGCGCACAGCAAATGAGAGCAAGGTGTCCATGGTCGGCGTCTGCTTCGGTCATCAACTGATCGCGCAGGCGTTGGGCGGCACGGTGCGCAAGTCGGAGAAAGGTTGGGGGCTGGGAAGGCACGTCTACGACGTAGCGGCCGGCAATGGCCTGATCGAAGGCACGCACATCGCGCTCGCCTGCTCGCACCAGGATCAGGTCATCACGCCGCCAGCGGGCGCCCAAACGATCCTGTCCTCGGATTTCACGCCGCATGCCGGGCTGCTCTACGCCGGCGACACCACGTTTTCGGTGCAGGCACATCCGGAATTCACCATCGGCTTCGCGCTGGCCTGCTGCGAGATGGTGCGCAGCAAGGGCGATGCGCCTGACAGCCTCGTCGCAGCTGCAAAGGGCTCGCTTGCCGAGCCGCTGGAAAACGCCAGGCTCGGGGGCGCGATCACGCGTTTCCTCACGCGATCAAGGTGACGTGAGATGGGCGACCGGGCAGAAAGGCTGCCTTAAGACCTCCATGAGCGCTGGCTCTAACGCTTCCGGGATGAAATAATCTGACTGGAACCGGGGCAAGGCGGCCTGTTTGGCCCTGCCCGCGCGTCAGGCACGGTGTCGGAATGGCGACGTTTCCCGAGGACATGTCGGTCGCGATCGATGAGTTGGGGTCAGCCATCGCCGAAGTGGAGTCGCGCCTCGAATCCGCGCGCGCCGAACGCGATGAGGCGAAGGCGCGCCAGATCGAACTTGAGTTGGAGAATGCGGGGCTGCGCCGCGAACTGGCGCTGGCGCGCGACCAAAATGAGCGGTTGTTCAGCGAGACACCCGAGGCACTGGAGCGGCAGACCGCCACGGCCGAAATCCTGAAGGTGATCGCCTCCACGCCCTCCGATGTGCAGCCGGTATTCGAGGCTATCGCGTCGAGCGCCAAGCGCCTGCTTGGCGGATTTTCGACCACGGTGCTGCACTTCATTGACGATGAGCTTCACCTCGTAGCCTACACGCCGACCAGTCCCGAGGCCGATGAAGCGCTAAAGTCCTCCTTCCCGCGGAAGCTTGCGGAATTCCCGACCTTTGCACTGGTCCGCAACGGCGAGACCGTCCAGTTCGCCGACACCGAAGCCGAAGAGGTGCCGGAAGCGAACCGCGAATTGGCCCGGCTGCGCGGCTTCCGCAGCGTGTTGTTCACGCCGCTGATGAACCGCGGTACGTCCGTCGGCATGATCAGCGTGACCCGCGCCGAACCCGGCGCCTTCGCACCCCATCACGCGCAGCTGTTGCAGACCTTCGCCGACCAGGCCGTGATCGCGATCGAAAACGCGCGGCTGTTCAACGAGACGAAGGAGGCGCTGGAACGGCAGACTGCCACCGCCGATATCTTGAAGGTGATCGCCTCCTCGCCCTCCGACGTGCAGCCGGTGTTCGATGCGATCGCGCACAGTGCCAACCGCCTGATCGGCGGCTTCTCGGCCGCTGTGTTCCGCTACAGCGACGGAAGGATTCATCTGGCTGCCTTCACGCCGACCGACGCGCAGGGCGATGCCGTGCTGCAATCCTCGTTCCCGGTCCCGCTCGCCGAGTTTCCGCCCTACCAGCTGACGCGCGAGGGCGCGCCGGCGGAGCTGCCCGATACCGATCTCGAACCGGCGGCGCGCGACATCGCGCGCGCCCGCGGCTATCGCAGCATGCTGTTCGCGCCGCTGATGAATGACGGCGAACCGGTCGGCATCATCACGGTGACCCGCGTCGCGCCCGGCCCGTTCGGCGAACAGCACGTCCGCCTGCTGCAGATGTTCGCCGACCAGGCCGTCATCGCGATCAAGAACGTCGGACTGTTCAACGAGGTGCAGGCGCGGACCAATGATCTCAGCGAGTCCTTGCGGCAGCAGACGGCGGTCGGCGACGTGCTCAAGACCATCAGCCGCTCTACCTTCGACCTGCAGCCGGTGCTCGATACGCTGGTGAATTCGGCGGCGCAGCTTTGTGACGCCGATATGGCCTTCATCATGCGCCGCGTCGGCGACGAGTATCGGGCGGGAGCCGCCGTCGGCTACACCGAGGCCTATATCGACTTCCTCACGAATCATCCGCTGCCCGTTGACCGCGGCACGGTTACCGGCCGCGCTGTGCTCGAGAGTCGCCCGGTCCAAATTGCGGATGTCGTGGCTGATCCCGAATACACACTGCATGAAACGACCACGCTGGCCGGCCAGCGGACGACCCTTGGCGTGCCATTGTTGCGCGAGAGCGAACCGATCGGGGTGATCGTACTGGCGCGCAAGCGGGTCGAGCCGTTCACGCAGCAGCAAATCGATCTCGTCGCCACCTTCGCCGACCAGGCCGTGATCGCGATCGAGAATGTGCGCTTGTTCAACGAGGTCCGGCAGCGCACCCGCGATCTCTCGGAAGCCCTTACCTACCAGACCGGCAGCGCCAATATCCTCCGCGTCATCGCGTCCTCACCAACCGACGTCGGACCGGTGCTCGACGCCATTGTCGAGAGTGCCTGCGAGCTTTGCGACGCCAATGATGCTATCGTGTACCTGAAAGAAGACGATCATCTCAGCTACAAAGCACATCATGGCCCAATACCCGTCATATTTGGCGAGAAGCGCGCGATTAACCGTGATTATGTCGCCGGACGCTCGGTTGTGGACAAGATGCCGATACATGTGGGCGACGTGTTTTCGGAGGACGGCAGCGAGTTTCCGGAAGCCCGAGAGCTGTCGCGAAGCGAAGGCATTCGCAGCATATTGAGCGCGCCGCTGCTGCGCGAGAACGAAAGCATCGGCGCGATCTTGCTTAGACGTACGGAGGTGCACCCGTTTACCGACAAACAGATCAGCCTGCTTCAGACCTTTGCCGACCAAGCGGTGATCGCCATCGGCAATGTCCACCTGTTCGAGGAGGTGCAGGCAAGAACGCACGAACTGACGGAATCCCTGCAGCAGCAAACTGCCACCGCTGACGTACTTAGGGTGATCAGTGCTTCGCCCGGTGAGCTTGAGCCGGTGTTCCAGGCCATGCTGGAAAACGCGGTGCGCCTCTGCGAGGCGAAGTTTGCGATGCTGCGCCTGTTGGAGGGCGATCAATTTCGTGCGGTCGGCATGTGGAATTTGCCTCCCGACTACAGCGAATTCCTTGCGCAGAATCCCATCCGCATCAACGCCAAGATTCCGCTGGGCCGCCTCGTGAACTCGAAGCAGCCGGTTCACGTCCATGATGTCCTGCAGGATGAGTCCTATCTTGAGCGCTATCCGGGCATGATCGCTCTCGCGGAGATCGGCGGCGCCCGCACGCTACTGCAAGTGCCCATGCTCAAGGAGGGTCACCTCGTCGGCAGCATCGGCATCTACCGTCAGGAGGTCCGCCCCTTCACCGACAAGCAGATCGCGCTGGTGCAGAATTTCGCCTCCCAGGCGGTGATCGCGATCGAAAATGCCCGGCTCCTTAACGAGCTGCGCCAACGTACCAGCGAACTATCAAAATCCCTTGACGACCTCCGTACCGCGCAGGACCGCCTGGTGCAGACCGAAAAGCTCGCTTCGCTCGGCCAGCTCACCGCCGGCATCGCGCATGAGATCAAGAACCCGCTCAACTTCGTGAACAATTTCGCCGCCCTCTCAGCCGAATTGACCGAGGAGCTGAACGATGTCCTCAAGCCGGCCGAGATCGCCGAAAAAGTCCGCGCGGAAGTCGACGAACTGACGGGGCTTTTGAGGGACAACCTTGCCAGAGTCGTGCAACACGGCAAGCGCGCTGATTCCATTGTCAAGAACATGCTCCTGCATTCGCGCGAGGGGGGCGGCGAGCACCGGCTGTCCGACATCAACGCACTGGTGGATGAGAGCCTCAACCTCGCCTATCACGGCGCCCGCGCCGAGAAGCCGGGATTCAATGTAACGCTGGAGCGCGACTTAGATCCCGCCGCGGGCCAGATCGACGTGTTGCCGCAGGAGATTACCCGCGTGTTCCTCAACCTGGTCTCCAACGGATTCTACGCCGTGACCAAGCGCCGGAAGGAAGGCGGCGAGCCTGGCTTCGAGCCGACCCTGCGGGCCAGCACCAGAAGCCTCGGCGATGCCGTCGAAATCCGCATCCGCGACAACGGCACCGGCATTCCGCCCGAGGTGAAGGAGAAGATGTTCAACCCTTTCTTCACCACCAAGCCGGCCGGCGAAGGGACCGGTTTGGGACTATCGATGAGCCACGATATCATCGTGAAACAACATGGCGGCACAATTGACGTGGATACTGAACAAGGCCATTTCACCGAATTCCGCATCGTGTTGCCGCGAACAAGCAATTTTGCAGAATCTAGAGGATAGCCGTGAGTGTTCTGGTTCTGGTTGTGGATGATGAGCCCGACGTGGAAGCGTTGTTCCGCCAGCAATTCCGCCGCGATCTGCGCGCGCAGCGTTTCGTCATGGACTTCGCCAGTTCCGCGCCGGATGCGCTGGCGCGCGTCGGCTCGACCATCGAGCATTCGCTGATCCTGGTCCTGTCCGATATCAACATGCCCGGCATGACGGGGCTGGAAATGCTGCCGAAGATCAAGGAAATGCGGCCCGAGGTGCCGGTCATCATGATCACGGCCTATGGCGATGCCGACACCAGGCGCAAGGCACTCGAGAACGGCGCAACTGGCCTTCTGACCAAACCGATCGACTTCGTGACGCTGCGTCAGGAGATCGATGCCAGGCTCGAGCAAGCCGCATGACCGCAACAATCCTCGTGGTCGACGATGAGCCGGATCTGGAGGCGTTGGTCCTTCAGAAATTCCGACGGCAGGTTCGCGAGGGTTTGGTCAGCTTCATGTTTGCGCGTGACGGGCTCGAGGCGTTGCAGTCGCTAGAAGAGCATCCGCACGTCGACTTGGTGGTCGCCGACATCAACATGCCACGAATGGACGGCTTGTCGCTGCTCGCCAAGCTGCAAGAATCCGAGGACAAGAAATCTACCATTATCGTGTCGGCCTACGGCGACATGAGCAACATCCGCACCGCGATGAATCGCGGCGCATTCGACTTCCTGACCAAGCCGATCGATTTCGCCGATCTCGAAGCGACGATCGACAAGACGCTGCGGCACATCGAAATGCTACGCGAGACACGTCGCCGTCAGGCGGAAGCCGAGCGCGCCCATGCTTCGCTCTCCCGCTATTTCTCGCCCGAGCTCGCCAAGCGGCTTGCGTCCAGCGTGGGCGACAGCACGGAGGTAACTTGGCGCCACGTTGCGGTCATCTTCACCGACATAACCGGCTTCACCTCGCTCGTGGAGACTGCCGCGCCCGAACTCCTTGGGGAACTGCTCAACCAATATGTGGCCGGAATGACCGACGTCGTCTTCGCGCATGAGGGGACCGTGGCAAAGGTGATCGGCGATGCGATCGAGGTACTGTTCAATGCGCCCAGCGACCAGCCCGACTATGCGACGCGCGCAGTCGCCTGCGCGCGGGAGCTCGACGCATGGGGGGAGGCGTTTCGCGAACGGTGGAAGGCGAGAGCCGTGAATTTCGGCGCCACCCGCATCGGCGTTCACGCCGGCCCTGCACTGGTCGGCAATTTCGGGGGCGGCCGCTTCTTTGACTATACTGCTTACGGCGACACCATCAACACGGCGGCGAGGCTTGAAGCGGCGAACAAGTTTCTCGGCACCCGGATCTGCGTCAGCGCGACAATTGCAAACGCGGTAGAGAATTTCAGGGGCCGACCGGTCGGCGATCTCATGCTGCGTGGGCGCAGCGAACCATTGCGCGCTTACGAGCCCTTATCGGCAGCGAGTTTCGGGGCGCCGGCGACATCGCAGTATGGCGAAGCTTTCGCCAAGCTTGAGGCCGGTGATCGCAATGCAATGCCGGCCTTTGCTGCACTTGTCGGCTCACACGCCGAGGATCCTCTGGCCAACTTTCACCTAAAGCGGCTGCTCAACGGCGCGAAGGGTGTCCGTATGCAGCTTGAATAGCCAAGCAGCCCTACTCCGCCATTTCCGCCGGCGTCGCGGGGCCGGCCAGCGGCCGTTCCTCCATGAGGATGATGCAGAGCGCGGCACAGGCCAGCAGCGCGGTGGCGGCGCCGAACACGTAGCGGAACGCGATGATCATGTCGGCGACCGGAATCGCGTTCGCCGGCCCCCGGTGTTCGCCGAGCGAGATGCCCGCGCCCAGCGCCATCAGGAGGATCGCGCTGAAGGCGGCGACCATGAACGACGACATCAGCGAGCGGAAGAAATTCATCGCACCCGTCACAGTGCCGATCTGCGCGCGCGCCACCGCGTTCTGCAGCGAGACCACGCTGACCGGGAATGTCGTGCCGAGCCCGAGCGCGAACAGCGACAGCACGACCAGCAAGCCCCACAACGGCAGCGTCGTCACGGTCAGCACCGCACCGAAGATCGCCGCCGCCGAAGTACCCGCGATCGCCACGCGCTTGTAGTGTTTGGCGCGCGCCATGGTCCGTCCGGCGATCGCCGCACCGCAGGTCGAAACCGCGGCGAGCGGGATCAGCGCAAGCCCCGCTTCGCTCGCGGTCAAATGATAGACGACCTCGTAATAGAGCGGCAGGTGCACGGTCAGCGCGGTGATGGCGCCCAGCGCGCAGCCGCCGGCCGCCATCGCGTAAGGCACCACTGTTCCACTCAGCAGCGGCAGCGGCAGAAACGGCTCCTCGGCATTGCGCGCGTGCCAGACGAAGGCGAACGCCAGCGCGACAGCCGCGCCGATCATCGCCATGATCGCCGGCGACAGCCAGGCATACCGGTTGCCGCCCCAGCTCAGCACCAGCATGACGACGACTGCAGACGCCATCAACAGCACGCCGCCGAGCCAGTCCACCTTGCGGCGGCGATGAAACACGGGGATCTTGCCCATCTTCGGCAGCAGCAGAAACAGCGCGCCGACCGCGAGCGGCACGTTGATCCAGAAAATCATCGACCAGTGCAGATGCTCGGCAAATACGCCGCCGAGCACGGGACCCATCAAGCCTGCAGCCATCCAGACACCGCTGAAATAAGCCTGATACCTGCCGCGCTCGCGCGGTGAGACCACATCGGAGATCACGGTCTGCACGACCGGCATGATGCCGCCGCCGCCGAGCCCCTGCAGGCCGCGCGCGACGATCAATACCGGCATGTTCGGCGCCACCGCGCAGAGGATCGAGCCGACCGTGAACAAGACAAGCGAAACGGTAATCATGACGCGGCGGCCGTAAATGTCGCTCAGCGTGCCGAACACAGGTGCTACCGCCGTCGAGGCCAGGAGATAGGCCGTGATGACCCAGGACAGGTTGCTGACGTCGTCGAACTGGCGGCCGATGGTCGGCAGCGCCGTCGCCACGATGGTCTGGTCGAGCGCGGCCAGGAACATCGTCAGCAACAGACTCATCAGGATGGTGCGAACCTCGTCGGGGCTCAAGGGCGCAGGTGGCGCAAGCGGCGGTGCATCGCTGACATCGATGACCTCTGTCGTGATGCGCGATAGTTCGCTGCCGATATCGTCAGGCAATGTCGTCTGGTCGGCAGGCTCGCGGTCCTGCCGTTGGTGCTTGTTCATGTCCGACGTAATATTGTTCTGCGCGGCCAAAACCGCCGAGATGGAATCACCGTATCGCACGCATCTTAGAGGGTAAATTTCCCTTGCGGCAGACGTTTGCGCGCATGGGAGCATCCCGCGAAGGCACCATCGCAATCCCGTGATCGTACGGGACGATACGGTCCCCGTAGGAAACTGGACCCTCTAGGAGTACACCAGCGATACTTCGCCGGTGGGACCGGGGTGCACCAGACGAAGTCGCACGACATACTGACGGCCTCTGAAGAGCTTGTGGCTGATCGCAGCGTTTCGCTCTTCGCCGCTATCGTCGTCGCCCGAGACATAGCGCGGCATACCGTCGATGACTTCGTACAGGACAAGCGTCGTGTCCGACGCCCCCTTGGTCTCGATCGTGTACTTCCTGGACGACGCCGGTTCGATGACGAAGTCGATCTGCTTGCCGGCGTCGAGCGAGACGACCACGGGCTTTGACGCGTGCAGCCTGTCCGGTGACTTTTTCAGCGGTGGATACCATTTGCGGACCCATTTCTTGTCGGCCGCCGACAGCGTTCCCGGCGGAAACAGACCTTCGGTCTCATACCGCTTGGGCTCGGCGATGAGGCCCGGGTCGAATTCATATTCCATGATCGACTTCGGATCCCATTTCGATCCCTGTACCTGCTCCAGCGAGAGTTTCTGCAGAATGTTGTCAAACGTCTCCTTGCGAGTCCACTCGTTGGGCGGCGCTTCGAGATTCTTGTAGACCGCCTCCTCGTGCCATTTGATTCCGGCAAATGGATTCTGGTGCTCATGCTCCATGCCGAGCACATGGCCGATCTCGTGCAGCGCGGTCGAGCGGCCTTCCTTCGTGGTGAGGCTCCAGCCATAGACCGTCGTCGGCTGGGTCAGCGGATCGTTCAGCACTTCACGGCCGACACTCGAATAGGAGCCGCCGTCCTTTACCGAATAGCCGATCCGCACCTCGGCTTCCCTGAGTTCCTTCACCTCCTTGAACTGCAGCCCGATTCCAACGCGCTTCCATCGGGCGAAGGCGTTGCGGATCGCGGCCGCCTGCCGTTTCGGAACGGCGAAATGCCCCGACGTGAAGAAGCAATAATGCAGTACCGTTCCGTTCATCCACTTCGATTGCGAGACCATGATCGAACGCGCGCGGATCGGATCGGCCATTACGGTGGCGCTGAGGGGGCGAACCGTACGCGGCGCCAGCGCACACAAGCGCATGGCAGATTTCGTGACAGGAACGGCAGATTTCTTTTTGGCTGTCTTCTTGTCGGCCGGGTTCCGGGTCTTCCTGGCGTGAGCACGCGGCATGTCGGCTCCCCCTCAAAATTCATCCTTGAAAATCAGTCTGTCAAAAATACAAGCCAAGGTAGCGTCCGGGCCAAGTCAAATCAAGGCGGGGTCAGCCGGCCTGCGCGAGCACGTCCGAAATTGTCCGTCATCCGCGGAGGGTCCGGCGCACCACGTCAGCGCCTGCCGTTCACGGCGGCCACACTCAAGCTTTGGGCCGCTTCTTCAGCCGCGCCCGGTTCGGCAACAGCGCCGGCCATTGCACAATATGGTCTTCGAGGTCTTCGTCCGGAATCTCGTCCTCGGTGCCCAGCACCCTGCCGCGCACCGAAACCCCGGCTTCATGCACGGTGTTGGGGTCCCCCGAAATCAGCGGGTGCCACCAATAGAGATCGCGTCCCTCCGCGACCAGTTTGTAGCCGCAGCTCGGCGGCAGCCAGTTCAGGGTGCGGACGTTCTCGGGCGTCAGGCGGACACAATCCGGAACCTTGTCGGAACGGTTATGGTAGTCCTTGCAGGCGCATAGGCCGGAATCCAGCAGCTTGCACGAAACATGGGTGAAGTAGATTTTCCCGGTATCCTCGTCCTCGAGCTTTTCCAGGCAGCAGCGCGCGCAGCCATCGCACAGGCTTTCCCATTCGGCGCTGGACATTTCCTCCAACGTCTTGGTTTTCCAGAAGAATCCCTCCTGGCTGGAAGCTCGCTTGGGCGGTGCGGTCATGAAGTCGGTTGGTCTACGGCTCGAGTTCGGTTGCAACCCTTCTAGGAGGTCCGGTGACAGGGGCGCAAGCCGGCTGACTACGGGCACAAAAAAGGGTGGGAACGCGTTAGGGCTGACCACCAAAATGGTGAGCGAGAGCATTGGTTTATAGCCCCCGCTCGGATAGAACAATTGCGAGTCCCCAAGCGTCCTAAAAGCGCCTTGGGTTTGCCGCAACAACAAAGCATGACGTCTCGATAGCGCCCGACCGGGCGCCCGAGCGTTTCGAACGATCAAGGGTCCCGGTGCGCCAGATCCTACCTCCGCAGTGGAATCAGAAGATCCGGAACTTCCTTCTGGATCTGGATGCGCGCATCGATTCGACGCTGTTCTCGTCGGGCAAGGGCCTGCGCGAGTTGTACGAGCGCTACTCCACCTTCATGGACCGCTTCTATGTCGGCCGCTGGAAGCGCTGGGTCTTCATCGAACCGTTTTCGGAAGCCGCCACGATCGGCCTCGGCGGCCTGATCCTGATGCTGGCGCTCGCGATCCCCGCGTTTCGCGAAACCGCCGATGACGACTGGCTGAAGAAATCCGATCTCGCAGTATCGTTCCTCGACCGCTACGGCAATCCGATCGGCAGCCGCGGCATCAAGCACAATGACTCGATCCCGCTGGAAGACTTCCCGGACAATTTGATCAAGGCGACGCTCGCCACCGAAGACCGCCGCTTCTACGACCATTTCGGCATCGACTTCCCCGGCACTGCGCGCGCCCTCGTCACCAACGCGCAGGCCGGCGGCGTGCGCCAGGGCGGCTCCTCGATCACGCAGCAATTGGCGAAGAACCTGTTCCTGAGTAACGAGCGCACCATCGAGCGCAAGGTGAAGGAGGCGTTTCTGGCGGTCTGGCTGGAGACGCGGCTGACCAAGAACGAGATCCTCAAGCTCTATCTGGACCGCGCCTATATGGGCGGCGGCACGTTCGGCGTCGACGGCGCGGCGCATTTCTACTTCAACAAGTCGGCGCGCGACGTCAATCTCGCGGAATCCGCCATGCTGGCCGGCCTGTTCAAGGCGCCGACCAAATACGCCCCGCACATCAACCTGCCCGCCGCCCGCGCCCGCGCCAACATCGTGCTCGACAACCTCGTCGATGCCGGCTTCATGACCGAAGGGCAGGTGTTCGGTGCGCGGCGCAATCCGGCGATGGCCGTCGACCGCCGCGACGAAAATTCACCGAACTATTACCTCGACTACGCCTTCGAAGAGATGCGCAAGCTGGTCGACACCTTCCCGAAATCCTATGTCGAGCGCGTCTTCGTGGTCCGCACCGCGATCGACATGAACGTGCAGCGCGCCGCCGAGGACGCGGTCGAAAACCAGCTCCGCCAGTTCGGCCGCGACTATCATGCGACGCAAGCCGCCACCGTGGTCGCCGATCTCGATGGCGGCGTCCGCGCCATGGTGGGCGGCCGCGACTACGGCGCCAGCCAGTTCAACCGTTCGACCGACGCCTACCGGCAGCCGGGCTCCTCGTTCAAACCCTATGTCTACACCACAGCGCTCCTGAACGGTTACAAGCCGTCATCGATCGTGGTCGACGGTCCGGTCTGCATCGGCAACTGGTGCCCGCAGAACTATGGCCACTCCTATTCCGGCTCGGTGACGCTGACCCAGGCGATCACCCGCTCGATCAACGTCGTGCCGGTAAAGCTGTCGATTGCGCTCGGCGGCAAGTCGCCGAACCCCGCCAAGGCCGGCCGCGTCAAGATCACCGAGGTGGCGCGGAAGTTCGGCCTCACAGCCCCCCTGCCGGATACGCCGTCGATGCCGATCGGCTCCGACGAAGTCACTGTGCTTGAGCACGCGGTCGCCTATGCGACGTTCCCGAACAAGGGCAAATCCGTAAAGCCTCACGCGGTGCTGGAAGTGCGCACCGGCGCCGGCGATCTGGTCTGGCGCTTCGACCGCGACGGCAAGAAGCCGGTGCAAGCCATTCCCGCCTCCGTCGCCGCCGACATGGCGTGGATGATGAGCCACGTCGTCAGCGAGGGCACCGCCCGCCGCGCCGCGCTCGACGGCATTCCGACCGCGGGCAAGACCGGCACCACCAACGCCTACCGCGACGCCTGGTTCGTCGGCTACACCGGCAACTTCACCTGCGCGGTCTGGTACGGCAATGACGACTACTCGCCGACCAACCGCATGACCGGCGGTTCGCTGCCCGCGCAAACCTGGCACGACATCATGCTCGTCGCCCATCAGGGCGTCGAGGTGAAGGAAATCCCCGGCATCGGCATGGGCACGAAACTGCCGCAGCCCGCCCAGCCTGCCAACGTCGCGGCCAACAGCGCGGCACGGGTGCTGGAGACCAAGCCGGGACCGCCGCCGGTATTGACCAAGCGCGGCGCGGATATTCTGGTGCGCGTCGAAAAGCTGCTCGACGAGGCCGGCAAGACCGCGGGCAAGACCTCGTCCAACGATCAGAAGCAGCCCGCCAAGCCGGTCACATCAGGCGCGCTGGCCTTCCCCGAGAATTATATCGCAGCCGCTGGCGACCAGCCTGCACCGGCGCAGCGGAAGAATTAAAAGGCATGATCCGGCAGAATGTTAACCGGCTTTCCTCGGAAGAGATGCGAGGCGTCTGCGCCGACATGCTCACACCAAAAGAAACGCTTCAGGTTTCGGATGAAGCCGGTTCAACCGGAATCTGATGCCGTGAGACTTCGGAGCACTGGCCCGTGCGGCTGATCTTCATCATCTTGCTGGCGTTGGCGCTTGCCACGGCCGTCGGTCTCGGCTCGACCTATATGACGGCGACGCGCGGCACCGATCTCGGCACGCTCACGATCGGCGCCTGGACCGCGCGGCCCAAGAGCGGCACCGCCGAGGTCGATCCCTATTCGCGCGCCTCGATTGCCCGCAGCGGCGAACTGCCGATCGGCACCGGTGACGGCATCGCCTTCTCGGCCACGTCGGACGACAAGAACAAGCCGCTCGACGGGCGCTGCGACGTGGTTGTCAGCGGGGTGACGCCGGCGGCCCGGTTCTGGACGCTGACGCTGTTCGACCGCAAGGGGCATCTGGTCGCCAATTCGCTGCAGCGCTACGGCTTCACGAGCCAGGAGATCGTCCGCGGCTCCGACGGCGCGTTCGAGATCCGCGTGGCGGCGCGGTCGCGGGCCGGAAACTGGCTGCCGACCGGCGGCATCGAGCGCTACGCGCTGATGCTGCGGCTCTACGATACGCCGGTTGGCGTGGCGACGCGGACGCAGCGCGACGCGCCGATGCCTTCCATCACGACGGTAGGCTGCCCATGATCCGGTTGGTATTCACCATCATCGCGGGCGTGCTGCTGGGCGGCGTGGTGCATCTCGTCAGCGTGCTGGCGCTGCCGCGCATTGCCACCCAGGACGCCTATTCGCGGTTGACGCCGATGACCAAAGAGAACGCCGTCACGGCGCTGCCGCTCGCCGAGCCCAACAACGCGCCGATGCCGTTCATGGACCCGGCCTTTGCGGTCGCGATCTGCCGCTATGACCTTACCGGCGGACCGATCAAGCTGACGGTGCCGGTCAGCCAGGCCTATACCTCGGTGTCGTTCTACACGCGCAACGAGGTCGCCTACTACGCCATCAACGACCGCTCGGCCGGCCGCAAGGTGATCGAACTCGACCTGATGACGGAAGAGCAGCATTCCGAGTTGCCGGAGGATGAGGAAATCACCGCCGCCGACCGGCTGATCATCGACTCCCCCACCGCGACCGGCCTGATCGTGCTGAAGGCCTTGGCGCCGGAGCCCGGCTTGATGCCGCAGGCGCAGGCTTCGCTGGCGGCATCGCGTTGCACGGTGCAGACCGAACCTGTGCCGGCCAAGCAGCCCGAACCGGCGGCGCCTCCCCCACCCCCTGCGCCGGCGCCACGGTCCAAGCGCTGATCACGGCATCGAGCGATACACCGCAGAGCCCAGACACAAAATCGCGAAAACAACCCCATGCAAAGTAGAATAGGCCCGGCTCGCAGCACTCACGTAGCGTGAGCCGGCACTTCCAGGTGCTGGCCGCAGCGGCAATTCTCGTAGTCCACGGGATCGTGGCTATTGAAGATGGTCACCTGATCACCGTAGTTTGCCCTGAGCGTCCGTAGCCGTTCCTGGTTTTCGATACGCATGGCGCGATCCATGTCGCCGCGGCGCTGAAACAGGCCGAGCACCAGCGGCATCCGCGGCGACGCCTGCATCTGGCCGTGGAAGAAATAGGCATCGCCGGCGTGCAGCAGCCATTTGTCCCCGCTCCGCACGGCGATGCCGCAATGGCCTGATGTATGGCCCGGCAGCGGGATCATCAGGACATCGGGCTCGCGATCGCCTAGCGCGCGCACGCCCTTGAAGCCGAACCAGTCCTCGCCGCCTTCTCCGTAGAACGCCCATTGCGGACCATGCTGCCATTGCGCGGTGATGTAGCGGCCCTTCGGTGCCGGCGTCCGGCGCGTTACCGCCATGTCGTATTCGCGGCGATGGACGTGCACTTTTGCATTCGGAAAATCCGGAATGCCGCCGGCATGATCGCGGTCGAGATGCGTCAGCAACAGGTGCCGCACGTCGCTTTTGGAATAGCCGAGCGTCTCGACCTGCCGCACGGCGGTCTCGGCCGGATCGAGCCGCGGCGTCGTCTGCCGGACCCATTTGGGCCCAAGCCGCGGCGGGTTGGCGATGTCGTCCAGGCCGATGCCGGTATCGACCAGCGCCAGCCCGTCATTGGTCTCGATCAGCAGGCAATGACACACCATGCGCGCGCGCTGAAAAATGCTGCCGGTGCCGTTCACCAGGCGCCGGCCGATCGGGCACATGGTGCCGGTGTTGAGATGGTGGACGCGCATGACAAGGTCTCCTTCGAGGTCAGGCGCCCTGCTTGCCATTCGGCACACCATAGGTAAAATATCAATATCTGATATTATCAATAGAAGCAGCCTATGGATATTCGCGAACTCCGCTATTTCGCGGCCGTGTTCAGGGAGCGCAACCTGACGGCGGCGGCCAAACGCTGCTTCATCTCGCAGCCCTCGATCTCTGCGGCGATCACCAACCTGGAAGCCGAACTCGGCACGGCGCTGTTCATCCGGCACAAGAAGGGCGTGGCGCCGACGGAAGCGGCCGAACAATTCCACGCCGTGGCCCGCCGCATCATCGACGAGGCCGACGCCGCGAAAAACCTGTTTCGAAAACCTGCGACGCGGAACGCGCTGACGCTCGGCCTGATGCGCACGCTCGACCGGCCGCGAACCATCGCGCTTCTGAAGCCGCTGACCGGGACTTCCGACATCGCGCTCCGCCTCGTCGGCGCCGATGAGCCTTCGGACGCGCGGATCGTCTCCAAAAATCTGCTGCGCGCCGACGAGCATTTCGTTCCGCTCTGGGTCGAGCGCTACGTCGCGGCCCTGCCGCCCTCGCATCCGCTGACGCTGAAGGAGCGGCTGCGCACCGCGGACCTCGCCGGCGTCGCCATGATCGATCGCTGTCATTGCGAGCAGAGCGAATTCTTCGGCCGCGCCGCACCGCCGTCACGCCAGCCCGCGGCGATTGCCGAATCCGAAGACTGGGCGATGGCGCTGGTTGCCGCCGGTGTCGGGATTGCCATCGTTCCCGAAGGCGTGGCGCGCGCCAATTCCGATGTCGCCGTGCGCGAGATCGACGTCGATGTGAAACGCGAGGTGGGGCTCGCCTACAGCGCGGCACGGCCGCCGTCTGAGGCCTTGCAGAATTTTATCGCAAAACTGCAGCGGCAACGGCCCAAAGCAGCCCGCGCCAAATCGGCGAGCAAGACCGCGCGCTAGGGCGTGTACTCACA
The DNA here is from genome assembly GCF_003062295.1 of Bradyrhizobium algeriense. Classification (GTDB taxonomy): domain Bacteria; phylum Pseudomonadota; class Alphaproteobacteria; order Rhizobiales; family Xanthobacteraceae; genus Bradyrhizobium; species Bradyrhizobium algeriense. The sequence goes on from NZ_PYCN01000002.1 coordinate 265,609, forward strand.
AGACGAGAGATGTCTGCTTTTGAGGTCACTCCGAAATTTCGCCTTTTGACCCGACCCGGACATTCTTTGATCTAGATCAACCCGGAAGTGTGCCGCGCCGTTTCTGTTCGCCTAATCAGCGAGCCTTGTCGGCTTCAGTACCAGGGGGAGGATCACGTCATGGGTAACGATAAGATTCCGGAAAAGCCTGAGAAGAGCACGGGACCAATCGGCGGAGGATTGAAACGCCGCGATCTATTGTTGAGCGGTAGTTCACTCGTCGCAGCTTCGGCACTCTCGGCCGTCGGACTGACAGGCCCCGCGCAAGCGCAGCAACCAACACCGGCCCCGGTGTCCCCGCCGGCAGGGCAGCGGCCAAATATCGTCTTCATCATGGGCGACGACATCGGTTGGTTCAACATCGGAGCCTACCATCAGGGCATCATGGCCAGCCAGACGCCGAACCTCGATAAGCTTGCCGCAGAAGGTATGCGTTTCACTGACTACTATGCCGAGGCGAGCTGCACGGCGGGCCGCGCCAACTTCATCACCGGCGAACTACCGATCCGAACCGGACTTACGACGGTGGGCCAAGCCGGCTCTCCGATCGGGATGCCGGCGCAAGCGCCGACCATTGCGACGGTGCTTAAATCCATGGGATATGCCACGGGACAGTTCGGCAAGAACCACTTAGGCGACCTCAACGAATTCCTGCCGACAATGCACGGCTTCGACGAGTTCTACGGCTACCTCTATCACCTTGATGCTATGGAAGATCCGGCCCACCGCAACTACCCGCAAAAGCTGTTGGCCACCGTCGGTCCCCGCAACATGGTTCATTCCTGGGCAACCAACGTTGACGATCCGACCGTGCAGCCGCGCTGGGGTAAGATCGGCAAGCAGAAGATCGAGGACGCCGGGCCGCTTTATCCGAAACGGATGGAGACGGTAGACGACGAAATCCTGCAAAACACGTTTGCCTTCATCGATAAGGCCAAGCGGGAAAACAAGCCATTTTTCGTCTGGCTTAACCCCACGCGCATGCACGTCGTCACCCACCTCTCGGAAAAATACCAGAACATGCGCAACTCGGATAACGGCTGGTCAATTTCCGAAGGTGGGTTCGCGCAACTCGACGATATCGTCGGGTCAGTGATGAAGAAGCTTAAGGATGAGGGCTTCGATAACAACACGATCGTGGCGTTCACAACCGACAACGGCGCAGAAAACTTCACTTGGCCTGATGGTGGCCAGACGCCGTTCGCGGGCGGCAAGGGAACCGCGATGGAAGGCGGCTTCCGAGTGCCCTGTATGATCCGCTGGCCGGGCCGGGTGCCCGCGGGAAAAGTCGAGAATGGCATTGTGTCCGGGCTTGATTGGTTCCCGACACTTGTTGCCGCCGCAGGCAACGCAAACATTGCCGACGAATTGAAGAAAGGAAAGCAGCTCGGCGATAAGACCTACAAAGTCCACCTTGATGGGTACAATCAAATGGACCTTATCACTGGAAAAGGCCCCTCGGCCCGCCACGAGATTTTCTATTTCACCGAGGGGACGCTGAGTGCGGTGCGCATCGACGACTTCAAGTATCGGTTCACTGATCAACCGAACGGTTGGTTGGGTGCCACGGTCAAGGTTGATTGGCCGATCCTCACCAATATCCGCCTTGATCCCTTCGAACGCACGGGCATGCCCAGCGGCGATAAGGGGTCGTTGGCTTACTATAACTGGTTTGCTTACGAGTTCTGGCGCTTCCAGTTCGTGCAAAAGGAGGTCGGTAAGCTCGCCCAGACAGCAATCGAGTTTCCGCCGATGCAGAAGGGCGCGAGCTTCAACCTCGAGGCGGTTAAGGCCCAAATCGAAGCATCCATACAATCGCGTGCTAGCAAGTAGAATGTGCGGTGAGCGGGCGCTCCGCGTTAGAGCGAAGGTAGAGCGACCATCAATCAGGCCGAACTTGGCCCTGCTTAAACGGCTGATCGTGGTCGCTGCGCTGGTGCTGGCGGCATCGCATCCTGCCATGGCGCTCGATGCCGTATCGATACAGCTGAAATGGAAGCATCAATTTCAGTTTGCGGGCTACTATCAGGCGCTTGAGCAGGGCTTCTACCGCGACGCGGGTCTCGACGTTACCATTCGTGAGGGCGGCCCGGATATCGATGTCTCTGAGGCGGTTGCCGGCGGCAAGGCGGATTTCGGGGTCTGCAGCGCCAGCGTTGTGCGTGACTGGGCAGCGGGCCGCCGCCTGGTAGTTCTCGCCGCTATATTCCAGCGTTCCGCGGCCGTCATCCTGGTCCCGCGGCGGGCAGACATCAGCAGCGTGGCGGATCTGCGCGGCCGTACGCTCATGGATACGCCGGGAAGCGACGAGATCGCCGCGATGCTGAAGCGCGAGGGGATCGACTATCAACTCATGCTGCGCGTTCCGCACGAAGGTGATCCACGCGACCTTCTGACCGGCCGGGCTGACGCGATGGTCGCGTACAGCACCAATGAGCCGTTCGTCCTTGAGCAACTGGGCGCGCCGTACCGCACCTTCGCGCCTGCAGCATCCGGCATTGACTTCTACGGCGATAGTTTGTGCGCCTCCGAAGCGGAAGTGAAAGCCCATCCGGACCGGGTCGCAGCATTCACGGCGGCGAGCGTGAAAGGCTGGGCCTATTCCCTCGCGCACAAGGAGGCCACGGTCGATCTGATCCTGTGGAAGTACTCGGCGAAAAAGAGCCGAGAGGCCCTGCTGTTTGAGGTCGAGCAGACGGCGACATTGGTCGGACAGGACCCCGGCCGGATCGGAGAACAAGATCCCGCGCGCTGGCGACGCATCGCCGCGGTCTATCGGCAACTTGGGCTGCTGACCGACGATACGCTACCCGCGGCGCTGATCTGGGATGGAAACGACCGCAACGTTTGGAGCTGGCTGATTCCTCTGGTGCTCGTCCTGGTGGGATCGGCGATTGCGGCGCTTCTCGGGTATCGAAACCACCAAAGATTGCGGGTCACAATCGCACGGCTAGGCGCGCTTCCGCTGTTTGTCAGGATGGGGCGGCCAAGACTGAGCCTGATCATGTCGCTGCTCTTCATCGGCCTCAGCATTCCCGTCCTCATTTTCATCCTGATCTACAATTACAACAGGAATTCAGCCGGCATCGTATCGATCCTGAACGACGCGGTCGCGCAGACCAGTCGGGCCGGCGTTGAACGCACCCAGGATCTGATCGAGACCACCGAAAGCCCGCTGCGCTTTCTCGTCGAACTGGCCGCCGCCGATCCCGGCTATTTCCGTACCGAGCAAAGTCGAGATCTGTTGTATCGCGCCCTGACGTCGGCTGCGCATATCGACGCTGTCTACGTGAGTTTCGAGGATGGTTATCATCGTGTCGTCACCCGTGTCGACGAGGACCGCCGGCGCGCCGATCCCCTAATTCCCCCGACAGCCAACTGGCATTCCAGCTACATCGATGCAATCACTTATTCCTTGCTTCGCGTGCGTCATCGAACATTCTTTGACGTCTGGCCCAATCAGGTTGGCAAGTATGATGTTGCCACCGAGACTGACATGCGCCGCGCCTTGCCTGGGTATCAGTTGGCCAAGACGACGCGCACGCTCGTGGTAACTGAGCCTTCAATTAATCCAGATACAGGCTTTCCTGTTATCGCCTTGCGCGTTCCGATCTTTCGCGGCGTTGAATTTTCCGGTTGCGCATCGGCCCACATCACCGTGGACGTTCTATCACGCTTTCTGGACAGGAATCGCGCCAGCGCAGGGAGCATCACATTCATCGCCGACCGCAACAACGGCAAGATCATTGCCTTTCCGGATAAGCAAAAGGGCGTTCGTATCGAGAACGGCGTGCTCAAGATCGCAACAATGGCTGACATCGACGACCCCGTGGTGCGCGAAGTTCATCGCCAGCACGCCCGCACCGGCGCCGACAGATTTGCGTTCCAATCGCCCATCAACGGGGAGGATTTGATCGCGGCGTTCGCCAATTTCCCCGGCGGCTTCGGTCAACCCTGGCAGATGATCACGTTGACGCCGATCGACGATTTCGTGGGGACGTTGAAGCGGACCAATCGATTGATGATGGTGGTGATCATTGCGCTCACCATGATCGAGTTGTTCTTCATCTACTTCGCCGCCAGCCGGCTATCGCGTCCGGTCGAAAATGTGTCCCAGCAATTGCAGGCCATTGAAAGCCTCAACTTTGATACGCCCGCGAGTCCACCATCGAATATCCAGGAGATCGCGAAGCTGGAATCGGCGGCTTCGCTGCTGAGAACATCGCTGAAATCTTTTTCCTCTTTCGTTCCGCTCGATGTGGTCCGCCAACTGATCAAGTCGGGCATCCCGCTGACCCTCGGCGTCGAGCCGCGATTCCTCACCGTGTTCTTTTCCGATCTGGAGAATTTTTCCACCCACTCCGAGACGCTCGCGCCTGATGACCTTCTGGTCCAGATCTCGACCTATCTGGAGGAAGTCTCGTCGGCGATCTCGGAGGAAGGCGGCACCGTCGACAAGTTCATCGGCGATGGCGTCATGGCGTTCTGGAATGCCCCGGTTGAACGCCCTGATCACGTTCTGCGCGCGTGCACTGCTGCATTGCGGGCGGCACGCCGCATGGAACGCGTCAACGATGTCTGGCAGGCGGAAGGACGACCACGAATCCACCTAAGGATCGGGCTCAATTGCGCCAATGTCCTTGTCGGCAATGTCGGTTCTTCGAGCCGGCTAAGCTACACGGCCTTGGGGGACGGCGTGAACGTTGCCGCCCGCCTTGAAGGCATCAACAAGCTGTTTGGCACCACGATCTGCATCAGCGACAGCATTTACGATCACGCAAAGACCGACTTACTCGCTCGGCCGATCAAGCGGGTTCAGGTCAAGGGCCGCAAGAGCGAGTTCATGATCTATGAATTGCTCGCCGTTCGCACGAGCGACGATCCGGAGCTAAGGGTTCGCGATCGGGATGAGCAGCTCAGCGCGATGACCTGGCACGCCTCGCAAGAGTTCGAGGCCGGAGATTTTCCGGCCGCAGAGCGTGCCTATCGTGACATCTTGAAGGAGTTTCCCGAGGATTCTCTTGCCAGGTTCATGGTCGCGGAATGCACGGGAAAACAACGATCCGCTCTTGCCAATGTGCCGCCAGCGAGAGGAGAGCGGAGAACAAACGGGGCCGTGTGAATTCGGACTGTCATTGTCGCGGAGAACGAAAAGCAATTAGGTGAACCGACTTAGCATCTGCACTCAGCGGGGCAGATCGTTAAGCTGCGCCGCAGTGCAGGGTATGAAGGTCCGCTGTTGGGCACAAAACAGACTCGCCGAAGGCCAGCCCAGATGTCCACTTCTGAGCGTAATCCCGACGTCGCCAAGTACATGGCTCTTTTCAGTTTATGAGTAACGCCGTAGCTTAGCCCTTCACCGTCACGGCGCGCCCGATCACGGGCTGGGCGGCCACCGGCGGATTGGCCGTCTGCGCGGCGAGTTCACCGATCAAGCGGTCTGCATCGGCGGCAATATTGTCGGGTGCCTGAATCACCAGCCGCTCCAGCGCCCAGCGATATGAAGAAATGCGCCGCTCCAGGCATTGCTGGACCCATTGCACGATCAGCGTGTTCTCTTCCATGCGGGCGATCGCATCGGCCTGTTCGCGCGGTGACAATTCCGACACCATTTTGAGACTTGCGCTGCGCTTGCGGTCGAGTTCGATGACGCGCGCAGCGGAGGCAAAGAACGGCTCGAACCGCGTGATGTCGTTGCGGACATCCTCGATCAACTGCTGATAGCGCGAGGTGTGCGAGCGGTGCGGCTCATCGATCAAAGCGCGTCCGTAGGTGGTGCGGTCGAACACCACCTTCTGCCGCCATGGCGAGGGCAATGGCTGGTAATCGCCGAACACGCTCTTCCAGGCGGGCCGCGAGTGCGGCGGCTCGATCAGGGGATAGGCGAGATCGCGAAGCTGGCGTTCGTTTTCGGTGAGCTGGAAGTGCGAGGGCTTGAGGCCGATACTGGCCGTAGCCTCCGCGCCCAGCCAGCGATGCATGTCGTCGTTGCGCATATCGGCGCGGGTGCGGCCGAAATCGCCGCCGCTGCAGCCGCCGAGCACAGCGCTTGCCACGAGCAGCATGAGCGCCGGGAGTGACCGAAGCCCGGTGGTCCGGATCGGAAGGCACAGCTCCGGCATTGCAAACTTCCGTCGTTCAGGGGCGCCGACGGCGACGGCGACCGGGCGCCGTCCCCTCTTCCGGCCCGCGCCCGTCGCCGGTTTCGCCGGCTGCACGTTCGATGCGGACAACGGGAAGGATCAGCACAGTTCCCAGGCCATCGCGTGGAGCGCCATCCATGGTTGAGCCCGGCCGTCGCGAAGCCGCATCCGCCGGAAATTCAATGATGGTGCCCATGTTCCGTTCTCTCTGGTTGCCGCACGGACACGATCTGGCCAGCGACATGCCATTATTCAGAACAGAACGTGGTTAACGGCATCTTAATTTATGCAGGCGGTACAGTTACGGGTGCCGGGCTCATGGCGCCCGCCGAAAGTTGGCATTTTAGTGGATTTCTTCACGGGCTGTTTTCCTTAACCAACTCTTAAAGTGCCGTGCGTAGGCTGCCGCGAGGGATTACCGAAGTCGCGTACACACCTGACATGACCGCAGCTCCATTGTTTCCAGGATTCGACGGGCTGATGACGCTCTCGCGCCGCGAGGGCGTCGATATCAGGCCGACCTTGCTGCGCGTGCTGACCGACCTCTATGTCCAGACCAGCGTCCATTCCGCCGACGAGGAACGGCAGTTCGTCGAACTGACCTCCCGCCTGATCGACCAGGTCGATGACGCGACCCGCGCCGCGGTGCGGGCGCGGCTCGCGATCTATCCGGCGACCCCGGCCGAGATCATGGACAAGCTCGGGCTGCGGCGTTCGTCCCCCGGCCAGGACTTGCCGCTCGCAGCCCCGATTGCCGCGGCTCCGGCCAGCGAGCCTGTGGTGAAGGCGCCGACGGAAGCGCAGCTGCGGATGGCGTCCACCCTGTCGATGCGGCCCAACGATGCCGCCGAAATCAGCGACATGTTCTTCGCGGCGGGCGCCAGCGAACGCGCGCTGATCCTGCACAATCTTGCCGACACGCCGCTGAAAGCCTCGGCGCGAATTCCCGCAGCCCGCGCCGCGCGCGCGCTCCATATCCTGGAGATGGCCGCATTCGCCGAAGACACCGAAAACTTCGCGCTCGAAATCGGCGAAGCCTTGATCCTGCCGCAGCGGATTGCCGAACAGGTGGTCCACGATCCCGGCGGCGAGCCGCTGGCCTGCGCCGCGCGCGCGCTGGACATGCCGAGCGCCGCGTTCCAGCGCGTGCTGCTGTTCCTCAATCCCGAGTTCGGCTCATCCGTGCATCATGTTTATCGCTTGTCGCGGCTTTACGACCGCTTGAGCGAACGATCCGCGCTGGTGATGCTGGCGGCGTGGCGCGGCTCGACCATGGCGGTCACCCGCGCCAAATATCGCGCCGCGCTCTACGACGACGAGCGCCATCGCGCCCGTGCGGCGACATTGCAAACACGGCCTGCCGTGCAGCCCGGAACGGCGCCGGCTGTTCGCACCGGCACCGACGGCTCGAAGCGTTAGCGCGCGGCGATTCTTGTCTGACGCGTTTTCTTGACGCGAACCGGTATCCACTTCGCTCGAAAACGCTCTGGCTAAGCCTTCGCCAGATCCAGAAAGTGCCGCCCTGCCCGGTCCTCGGTCTCGACGATCCAGGCGTCGGGATCGAAGCGAAGTTCCTTGGTGAGACGTTCCTCCACCGATTGCTCCGGCACCGGCTGCGGCGAGGCCGGCGCGAACAGCCGCTCGGCCGGGCGGCTCTCGTCATAGACGGTCTGCGGCGCCGGTGCATACAGCATGGCGTTGCCGTCGAGCAGCGCCACCTTGACGAACACCGCCCCCGCCTCCTCCGCCCCGCGCTTGCGCACAGCGCCAAAGATTCCTTCAGTCTGGCAGCGGCGCAAATAAGCGGCCACCCAGATGCTTGATTTCAATCGCATGGTGGCGACGTATAGGCCAGCGATCAGGCGGAAGCTAGTCGATCGGGTGGCCGATCATGGCGGTGAGTTCCTTCACCAGCCGATCGGACATCTGTCCGGTGACCGGGAGCTTGCGGTCGCGCTCGAACTTTGTGATCGCGGCCTGCGTGTCCGCGCCGACCGCCCCGGTCGGCTTCAACTGGCCGTAGCCATATTGGGTGAGCGCGCGCTGCACCGCCGCCACGCGGCGTGCGCCGGCGCTTTGCGCGGTGGCTGGAATCGGCGCGGGCGGACGCGCCACATTCGCGGGCGCAGCAGCAGGCGCACCGGTCGACTTGACCACCGGGTCAGGATTTTTGGAATCGCTCCTGGAATCCCCGCTCCTGATCTCGACGTGCTTGGGATCAACGCTCCTCGCCTCGACCGGCCTGATTTCCGGCGGCTCTATCTCGGCCGGCCTTGAGGTCAGTTCGACCGGGCGCGGGCGCGGCAGCGGGCTCACGGCGGCGGCTTGCGGCGCCGGCAGCGTCACCACCGAGCTGAACATCGGCGAGGGATGGCGGCCGGCCTGCAGGAACAGCGCATTGGCGAGGATGGCGCAGATCGCGGCAGCGGCGAGCAGGCCCGCGACCATGTCTTTCGGACTGTGCAGGAGGATGCGCATCACAAGGCCGCGCTGTTCCTCCACTTCAATCGCCGCCGCCTTCGCGCCGCGACGGCGGCGGCGGCGCGGCATCTCGTCATCATCGTCGTCAATACGCCTAGGCACGTTTCTTCACCTGATGGACTTCATCCTGAGATTCGGGTCGCAACGCCGGCTTCAGCGTCGCGATGTTGTCTGAAGTGGTCAGCGAAGGCGCAAAGTCAAGCGGCAAGGCAACAGTCACCGTGGTACCCTCGCCGACCGTGCTCTGCACGTTCATCTCGCCATTATGCAATCCGACCAGGCCCTTCACGATCGACAGGCCGAGGCCGGTGCCTTCGTGCCTGCGCTGATAGGTCTTGCCGGCCTGGAAGAACGGATCGCCGATCCGTGCGAGATCCTCGGCGTCGATCCCGACCCCGGTATCGGTGACGCTCAGCATCAGCCGCGATCCCTCGACTGAGGCTGAAACCGTCACGCTGCCGCCGCGCTCGGTGAACTTGATGGCATTGGCGACGAGGTTCAGCGCGATCTGCTTGAACGCGCGGGGATCGCCGTTCATCACGGGCAAGTCCTCCGCCGCGCGGGTGATCAGATCGACGCCGTTGTCCCGCGCCTTCAGCGCCAGCAAATTGCAGCAGTGCAGGAGCGCCGCGCGCGGCGCGAACGGCTCCGGCGAAATTTCGAAATTGCCGGTTTCCATCTTGGAGATATCGAGGATGCCGTTGACGACCGACAACAGATGCTGGCCGGAATCGTTGATCAACTGCGCGTATTCCTTGCGGCGCGCGGCATCGAGCATCATCGCCTCTTCATGCACGATCATCTCGGAGAAGCCGATGATGGCGTTCAGCGGCGTGCGCAATTCGTGGCTCATGGTGGCCAGGAATCGGGTCTTGGAGGCATCCGCATGCTCTGCGGCGGTGCGCGCCAGTTCGAGGGCCTGCTCCTGGACCTTGCGGTCGGTGACGTCGCGCATCACGGCGACGACATCGGCCTCGGGCGAAACCTGCTCGAGCGGCCGGCAACGCATCTCGACCCAGATGAAATCGGCGGAAATGTTCTGGCCGCGAACCGGGTCGCGGCGGAGACGGAATTCGACGCGTTGCTCGCTGCCGCGCGCGGCATCCGACAGCGCCGTGAGATAGGCCGGACGATCGACAACATGGACGCGGTCGAACAGGCCATGGCCGGTAAGCCGTGCACCCGACGTGCCGAGCATGGCTTCCGCCGCCGGCGAAATGAATTCCACGGCGCCGTTGCGGTTGTGACGCGAAATCACGTCGCTCATGTTTCGCGCGAGCAAGCGATAGCGGTCTTCCTCGACATAGAGCAGCGCCACGGAAGTGCGCGCCAGCGATTCCGCGCTGACGGCCAGTCCTGCCGCATAGAGCGTCGCGGAAGCAACGCCCGCCCCCATCAGGACGCCGCGCAGGGCCGCGTTCGACTCCGGCACCGGCAGCAAGTGAAAATGTCCGAGCGCGATCAGCAAGGCGACGCATGCCAGCGCCAGTGCGGAAGCGAACGCGACCACGCGGCGCGAGGCCGACAGCGCGGCTTCCAGCGGAACGACGATGAGCCAGACCGCGGCGAATGATTCGATACCGCCGGTGGTTATGGCAACCATCATGACGAGGCCCGCCAGCGCGAGCGCGGAAAGGATATGCGCGCCTTCGTAGCGGCCGGTGCGCGACAGGAACCAGGACAACAGAATCGGTGCGATCAGCCAGGCGAAGGCCGCGACCTCGAGCGCCGTGGGCGCCCCGCGCATCGCCAGATAGATCGGAAAAGCCGCAAGCGCCACCAGACTGCCGAGCAGCCGCGGCGCCATGAATGCACGGTGACGCGCACGCGTCAGCGCATCATATCGTGCCGAGGGATGCAGCAGGGCATCGAGACAATCGCGGATGATACTCAAAACAGTCACGGCTCTCGCGCTTCGGCTTGATCGTCAGACAGACGCGCCGGAACGCCCCCTCAATCTTTGCGTCACCGTGTCAGAGCGAACTTAAGCGAACGCTAAGGCGCCGGGAGCGACCGACCAGCACCGTGCATTCGCGGGCGTTTCACGCCTCGCACGACGCTCATTCGGCCCGGATGGTGAACGACAGGTTTCCAGCGGGATCGATCTATGGTTTCGAAATGGTGGATGCGCGAGCGGCGCGAAGTCTTCGCGCGATAGTGGTCATAAATCGAAAATTTACGCCGAATCGAATCATTCAAACTTTCAACGAATTTTCGGTGACTTTACCTCAATGCAAACACTTCCGATTTATCGACGGCTGTTAGTCAGGAACAAAGCTGCGGTTTAACCGCAACACAACCATAAGAGACGACCGGGGTCGCGAGATGTTTTTTCTGCTTCGCATGGCATTCTGGCTCGGGCTCGTGCTCGTGCTGCTGCCCAGGGAAAAGACGCCTGAATCGGACAAGGTGCCGCAGATCGGCGCTTCCGAAGCCGTATCGGCTGCGACCGCGGCCGTCTCCGACATGGGCCAGTTCTGCAAGCGCCAGCCGGCGGCCTGTGAGGTCGGCGGTCAGGCCGCGACCGCGATCGGCCAGCGCGCCCAGGATGGCGCCCGCAAGCTCTATAAGATCATCACCAAGCCCGACCATCCCGGCGTCCCGGACAAGAAGCCCGACCATACCAGTTCGATCGGCGACGACGCCGAGGCCGTGGTCGTGAACGCGTCGCCCGCCGACGCGCTGACGGATGACGACATGGCGATCGAATGGCGGCTGCCGCGGACGCCGTTGGCCTCAAAATAAGGCTACGGAACCCGTTCCATTTCCGTCGCTTTCGCTCGATCCGCATCCTATATAGAACGTTAAGGAAACCGACGCGGGCCAAGATGACGATCGACGAAATCAGGGACAATTTCGAGCTGCTCGAGGAATGGGACGACCGCTACCGGTACGTCATCGAACTCGGCCGCACGCTCGACCCGATGCCGGAGGCCGAGCATTCCGCCGAGAACAAGGTGAACGGCTGCGTCAGCCAGGTTTGGCTGTCCAGGCAGATCGACCGCAGCGGCAGCGGCGAACCACGACTGAAATATCTGGGCGATAGCGACGCCCATATCGTGCGCGGCCTGATCGCGATCCTGCTGACGCTTTATTCCGGCCGCACGCCGCAGCAGATCCTGGCAATGGATGCCGTTGCCGTCTTCGACGAATTCGGATTCCGCGAGCATCTGACGCCGCAGCGTTCCAACGGCCTGCGCTCCATGGTCGAGCGTATCCGCTCCGACGCGCGCGAGACGCTGGCCGCGGCTTCCTGACGTTCGCAGCTTATTGAACTACTTCCGCTTCCGCGCCTGCTGGCCGAGGCCCATTTTCTTGGCGAGCTGCGAACGCGCCACCGCGTAGTTCGGCGCCACCATCGGGTAATCCGGCGGCAGGCCCCATTTGTCGCGATATTGTTCCGGCGTCATGTTGTACTGCGTGCGCAGATGGCGCTTCAGCGACTTGAAGCGCTTCCCATCCTCGAGGCAGACCAGATATTCCGGGGTCATCGACTTCTTCACCGAGACGGCCGGCTTGGCCGGCTCCAGCGGCGTCTCGGGGCGGCCGCTCGACACCCGCATCAGTGCGGCATGGACCTGGCTGATCAGGTTCGGGATTTCCGAGGCCTGGGTCGGATTGTTGCTGAGATAGGCCGATACGATATTGGCGGTCAGTTCGACGGGCGTCTTGCTGGCGGAATCGGTCATGGCTCAACCTTTGGGATCACGAATGCATCTGTCCATACGGTTCGGACAGTATCCAGCCGCGCCTATACATCAGCGGCATCTCATACGACTTGGCGAATATGAACGAAATGCCCAGAAACTGACAAGAACGGCGGCGCTTTATTTTCAAGGGCGGGCTTCGCGGCAAGTATTGCCGGTTCTAGGACCGCTGGTCGAGATGCGCGCGCAGTTCATCGATCGAGGCGAAGCGCATCATCCCTTCCGGCATCTGGGCCTCGATCGAACCGTCGGAATAGAGCGAATAGGCCATGCCATCGACAACGCCCGATTTCAGCACCGTCACCTCCGGCTGATCCTCAGGCCGCGCCGGTCCGCCATTGGCTTCTGCGAGCGTCGGGGGCATGCGGCCGCTGCGCCGCTGCGGCGAAATTTCACCGGGCCTTGCGCGTTCCGCTTTCGGCCAGGCATCGTCGAACGATGCCGGCTGTGGTTCGGCCGTTTCGACCGGCGGCACGGTGGGCGGCCTGGGGCGAAGGTCCGACGATAACAGGTCCGGCGGCAGCGGCTCGCCAGACCGCGCCTGGGCACGCTCGCGCTCTTTTCGCGACGTCGATGAAAACAGCAAATTGCGCTTCGGTTTCGAAGCCGACGATGGCGGTTCGGGGTGCATCGGTTCCGGAATCGGATGATCGCGCAGGACAGCCTCGTTCTGCCATGGCGGCGGTGCCGGCGGAGAGAAAGCAGGTGGTGCCGGTGCAGAGAAGGGTCCGGGACCGCCGGGCTGCTCGGCGGCCGGAAAGCCGCCATTGGCGGGGGCGGAATCCCGCGTGGCGGCGGGAAGGCCCGGCCGCACCATGGCCTCACCTCGGGCCTCCCCGCGCGCTTCAGGCACGCCAGTGCCGAGCCGCCGCGCGATCGTCTTCAGTTCCCTGACCGCCATCCAGAGCGCGAGCATCATCGCGCCGGTACAAACAGCCATCACACCGGTGATGATGAGCGTGTTGCCGGTACTGAATTCCTTGATCGAGATTCCATAGCCGGTGGCCAACAGACCCGCCAAAACAAGGCCGATCCCGGCGACCAACATAACGAACATCATTGAACTAATCCCTCAGCCGCGCCCGAAACGCTCGCAAGCCGCCCACCAACGCCACGATACCGTCATATTGTGTGCACCGCCAACCGCCAATTGAGCCCATGGTTCCTGTAACAGTGCCGTCCGGCTGCAGGATTCCGATCGCGTGCGATCATTGCCATTCAGCTACCATTCAGCCCACCAACCGTAGTTTTACCACCTACCAATTACTGCCCTTTTGTTGCATTGCATCAGGGATTTAGGCCACAATTCCCAATTACTTTGGAAATGGAACTGCGCTATATGGGTACCCGGGGAATGAGGCTCAAGAATATCCACGCTGGGCCGTAGGGGACTGGGTTACCAATCGCCATGTCATCGATCACGACTTCTGCCCTCGATACGCCCGCACGGCGCTCGGTGGAGCGGACCTGCGACGACCTTGCCATTTTCGTGCTGGCGGTGGTCACCATTGTCGCGGGCCTGACCTTCCGTGACTACGGGCTCGGCTGGGACGACTACACGCACGCCGAATATGCCGATCTGCTGCTGCGGATGTACGGTTCCGGCTTCAAGGACACCGGCGCGCTGTCGTTCGCCAATCTCTATATGTATGGCGGCGGCTTCGACATGGCGGCGGCCCTCCTGCACAAGGTCATCCCGCTCGAACTGTTTGAAACGCGCCGCCTGCTCGGCGCCGTCGTCGGCGTCATCGGCCTGGCCGTGACCTGGCGGCTGGCGCGGCGCGTCGGCGGCCCGCTTGCCGGGTTCGCGACGCTGCTGCTGCTGGCGCTGTGCCCGACCTTCTACGGGCACATGTTCATGAACCCGAAAGACGCGCCGTTTGCCGTGTCGATGGTAATCCTGATCCTGGGCCTGGTGCGCCTCGCCGAGGAATATCCCGCGCCCTCGCCGCGAACCATCCTGATCGTCGGCCTCGGCGCCGGTCTCTCCATTGGCTGCCGGATTCTCGGCGGGCTGGCTTTGGTCTATGCGATCGTGGGCTTCGTGCCGCTGCTGATCGATGACGTTCGCACGCAAGGCGGGCGCGAAGCGATCCACCGCTTCGCCCATGTCGTGTACGTGCTGCTGCCCGGCCTCGTGGTCGGATACCTGATCATGGGCCTGGTGTGGCCGTGGTCGATCATGGAGGCGGACCATCCCTTCAAGGCGCTGACCTATTTCTCGCACTTCTTCGAAAAGCCCTGGAAGGAAATGTTCGACGGCGCGCTGGTCTCGGTGCCTGATATGCCGTGGTCCTACCTGCCGACGCTGTTCGCGCTGCAGCTTCCCGAAATATTGCTCGCGCTTCTGGTCGCCGGTGTCGTCGGCACCTTCATGTCGCTGTCGCGCGGCGACGTCTCGGCCCGCCGCAAGACCATGTTCCTGATGCTGACGCTGGCGGCCACCCTGCCGCTGGTGATCGCGATGGTGAAGCGCCCTGCGCTCTACAACGGCATCCGGCATTTCGTCTTCGTCATCCCGCCGATGGCGGTGCTCGCCGGCGTATCGTTCGCCTGGGGCATGAACTGGCTCAAGAATAATCACCGCCGCTGGCAACCCGCCGCGCTGGCGGTGTTCTCGTTCGGCCTGCTGTTGCCGCTCAGCGAGATGATCCGCCTGCATCCGTACGAGTATACGCACTTCAATCACCTCGTCGGTACCGTTCGTGGCGCCGACAGCCTGTTCATGCTGGATTACTGGGGGCTGGCACTGAAGCAGGCGTCCGACGGCCTGCGCGAAGAGCTGGTCGAGCGGCAGGAATCGCCGCCGCAGGCGCGCAAATGGAAGGTCGCGGTGTGCGGCCCGCAGCGCCCTGCGCAGGTGGCGCTCGGCCCCGACTTCACGATCGGCTGGGACAGCCAGTCCGCCGACTTCGCGATGACGCTGGGCGAGTTCTACTGCAAGGGCCTGACCGCGCCCGTCATGGTTGAAATCAAGCGTGACGATGTCGTGTTCGCGCGCGTCTACGATATCCGCGGCCGCGGTATCTCGACGTTACTGGCAATCCCGGCGCCGTAACGGCGCATCGCCGCGAGAGCATGACTGCCACGCAGGACGTCCGCCTTGCTGCCCGTCCGGCACGGGGCTAGGCTCGCTTTTCGAAAATCAACAATTTTCCGGAGAAAGCGCGCCATGTCGCCAGCCGAAGCTCGCCTGAAGCAGGTTCCGTCCGGCATGACGGACGCCGAGTGGAACCAGCGCGTCAATCTCGCCGCCTGCTATCGCCTCGTTGCGCTGTATGGCTGGGACGATCTGGTCGACACCCACATCTCGGCGCGCGTGCCGGGTCCCGACCATCACTTCCTGATCAACCCCTACGGATTGATGTTCGAGGAAATCACGGCGTCGAGCCTGGTGAAGGTCGATCTGCACGGCAACCAGCTCAGCGAAAGCGAATACAGCATCAACCCGGCGGGCTTCACCATCCATTCGGCGATCCACGAGGTGCGCGAGGATGCCGGCTGCGTACTTCATTTGCACACGCCCGACGGAACGGCGGTCGCGAGTTGCATGGAGGGCTTGCTGCCGATGAATCAGACCGCGCAATTCGTCACCCACGACCTCGCCTATCATGACTATGAAGGCGTGGCACTGGACCATGACGAGCGCCCGCGGCTGCAAAAGGACCTCGGCGGCAAGAACCACATGCTGTTGCGCAATCACGGCACGCTGACGGTCGGCCGCTCGGTCGCCTCCGCCTTCGAGCGCATGTACCATCTGGAGCGGGCCTGCACGATGCAGGTGCGCACCCGCATGCTGGGGCCGACCGCCTACCCGATCGAACAGGCCGTGATCGACAAGAACGAACAACTGTTTGGCAATGCCGATTTCGCGGAACGGCGCTCGACCAATCTGGTGTGGCCGCCGCTGTTGCGGAAACTGGATCGCATCGATCCCAGCTACAAGACCTGAGGCCGACGGGCGCGCGAAAGGTTACAGGGCGTGAAAGTACTGGTGACCGGCAGTTCCGGCCATCTCGGCGAGGCGCTGATGCGCACGTTGCAGGCGCAACGGCGCGAGGCCATCGGCATCGATGTTCTGCCCGGCATGTTCACGCAGCATGTCGGCTCGATCGCCGACCGCGCTTTCGTGCGGCGTTGCATGAAGGGTGTCACCACCGTGCTGCACGCCGCGACGCTGCACAAGCCGCATGTGGCAACCCACAGCCGCCAGGATTTTGTCGACGTCAACATTTCAGGCACGCTCAATCTGCTCGAAGAAGCTACCGCAGCCGGCGTTACGGCGTTTGTCTACACCAGCACCACAAGCGTGTTCGGCGATGCGCTGGTGCCGCCGCCGGGCGAGCCGGCGGCCTGGATAACCGAAGACGTCACGGCAGTGCCGAAAAATATCTATGGCGTCACCAAGGCGGCCGCGGAGGATCTGTGCCAGCTGTTCGCGCGCAATCATTCGCTGCGCGCCATTGTGCTGCGCACCTCGCGATTCTTTCCCGAGGAGGACGACAATCGCGCGATACGCGAGGCCTATACCGACGCCAACATCAAGACCAGCGAGTTCCTCTATCGCCGCGTCGATATCGAAGACGTGGTCAGCGCCCACCTGCTCGCCGCCCAACACGCGCCCTCGGCCGGTTTTGCAAAATACATCATCAGCGCCACCACGCCCTTCGCGCGCCAAGATGCAGCGGAACTGCGCAACGGCGCGCCGCTTGTCGTCCGCCGTTACGCGCCGGACTATGAGGCCGAGTTTGCCCGGCGCGGCTGGACGATGATCCCGGGCATCGATCGCATCTACGTCAACGACCGGGCGCGCGCCGAACTCGGCTGGCAGCCGCGCCATGATTTCCGCACGCTGATTGCGCGGCTGCGGGCCGACGAGGACATCCGCAGCCCGCTCGCACGCGAGATCGGCAGCAAGGGTTATCACGATCGCGCTTTTGGCGAGGGACCCTACCCGGTGGAGTGAGAGCGCGGCGAGAAATACCGATGGATCGCACCGGGCGGATGCGCTAAACTCCCCGCCATACACCCTCTACACGTCCGGAATCAAAACGCCGCCCAATCCCGGGCGGCGTTTTCATTTCAGTAGCCGTCCCTCGCTACTTCGCTTCCGCCAACGCTCCCAAAATCCGCGCCCAGGAGCGGATGCCCTTGTGGAAGCTCTTGAGGTCGTACTTCTCGTTCGGCGAATGGATGTTGTCGTCATCGAGACCGAAGCCGATCAGCAGGCTGTCGAGGCCGAGCGTGCGCTTGAAATCGGCGACGATCGGGATCGAGGCGCCGGAGCCGACCAGCAGCGCCTCCTTGCCCCATTCCTCGGTCAGCGCGCGCTTGGCAGCCGCCAGCGGCTTCATGTTCCAGTCGAGCGCGATGGCCGCCCCACTGGAGTGCTCGGTGAAGACGGCCTTGCAATCGCCCGGAAGCCGCGCGGTGACATAGTCGCGGAACGCCTTCTTGATCTTCTGCGGGTCCTGGCCTTCGACCAGACGGAAGGAGATCTTTGCGGAAGCTTCCGCCGGGATCACGGTTTTCGAGCCCTCGCCGGTATAGCCGCCGATGATGCCGTTGATGTCGCAGGTCGGACGCGAGGATACTTGCTCGATCAGCAGGCGATCCTTTTCGCCGGCGGGGATCGAGAGGCCGATTGGCTTCAGGAACGACTCAGGCGTGAGGTTCAGGTTCTTCCACTGCGCCAGGATGTCCGGCGGCAGATCCTTCACGCCGTCGTAGAACCCGGGAATGGTGATGCGGCCGTTGTCGTCAAACAAGCCGCCGAGGATGCTGGTCAGCACGCGGATCGGGTTGCGCGCGCCGCCGCCGAACACACCGGAATGCAGGTCGCGGTTGGCGGCCTTGATGGAGACCTCGTCATACATCAAGCCGCGCAGCGAGGTTGTGATGGCGGGCGTGTTCGGGTCCCACATGCCGGTGTCGCAGACCATGGCGAAGTCGGCCTTCAACTCATCCTTGATCGACTCCATAAACGGCACGAAATTCTTCGAACCAACTTCTTCTTCGCCTTCGATCAGGATCGTGATGTCGACCGGCAGCGATCCCGTCACCTTCTTCCAGGCGCGGCAGGCCTCGACGAAGGTCATCAGTTGTCCCTTGTCGTCCTCCGCACCGCGCGCGACGATGATCTTGCGGCCGTCGGCGTGGTCAGTGACCACAGGCTCGAACGGCGGGCGGTGCCAGAGGTTCAAAGGATCCACCGGCTGCACATCATAGTGCCCATAGAACAGAACATGCGGACGGCCATCGGTGCTACCGTTCGCCTTGTCGTTGTTCTTGGCGACGATCGCGGGGTGCCCCGCCGTCGGCCTCACCTCAGCCTTGAAGCCGAGCGTCGCGATATCTTTCGCAAGATGATCAGCGGCCGCCTTGCAATCACCGGCGAAGGCCGGGTCGGCCGAGATCGACTTGATCCGCAGCAGCGCAAACAGCCGCTCGAGGCTGTTGTCGAAATCGGCGTCGATGTGATCGAGAACCGGCTGGATCTTTGCGTTGGACATGGCTGACTATCCCTTGAAGTTACCCTTGAAGTTACCCTTGGCTGTGGGCCTTGTTGTTGACCTCAAGTTGTAGCTCGCCCGCGGCCTGAGGCAAGGCGACATCCGCGGCAGGCGGATGCAACATGTGCCAGACCAGCCCCGCCGTCAGCAGGACGGTGGCGGCGAGATTATTGCCATACGCCTGCAGGTCGATCGGAAACAGCGGAAGCGAGAGGCACAACAAACCGCCCGCCAAGGCGAGCAATACCCATGTGCCGGCCCTGACCGCCGGCCTCGGATCATACGCCGCGCGATGGGCCAGCACGGTGATCGGAAAGAACAGCCACAGAAAGTAATATTGGCGAGCCAGCGGTGAAGCGACCGTCATCAGACAGAACAGAATGCCGAGTTCCTCGGCGTCCGACCGCTCGGTCCGGCGCGACGCGGGCGGCATGACGGCGAGATAGCCGAGCCCGATCGCCAGCGAGATCGCCAGCACGATCCAGTTCGTCGTCCTGAAATCGAGATTGGCGACATTCATCGTGCGCGCGGGCTTGGACGGATCGTCCTGATTGTAGTTGACGGGCCGCGTCAGCCGGTGCGTCACCGCGATGATCGACTGGTTGACCCACGACCAGTTCTGCTCGTCGCGCTGTCCGAACCCCTTCTCCGAACTCGACCCCACCATGCCCTGGTACCAGGTCTTCAGCTCCGTGACATTGTGCTGGAAGCCGCGAAACGGCGCCGGCAACACGAACAGAAACACGCCGATGAACACCAGCATGCTCGCGGCCGCCGCCCACTGCCTTCGCCACACCAGATAAGGCAACACCGCCACCGGAAACACCTTGATGGCGGTAGCAAGCGCAAACATGCATCCCGCCATCCATCCGCGCTGATCCCGCAGCAGCCAGAATCCGTAAAGCATCAGCACCAGCAAGACCAGGTTCGGCTGGCCGAGGTCGAACATGTCGAACACGAAGGTGACGGTGACGAAGCCCGGCAGCGCTTCCAGCCACGGCCCGGGCTTGCGCCCCGATCCCGCCATCGCGTGCGAGAACTGCGCCGTCATCCACCACGCGACGATGTTGAGGAACGACAGGCACAGATAAAGCGGGATCTTGCCAAACCAGCTCGGGATCGCCAGCAGCACCGCTGACAACGGCGGATAGATGAATTCGAAATAGGCGGCGGGATCGTCGGGGTAGAGATTCCTGCCCTGCAGCACCTGCTGCCCCGCCCAGAACCACAGCGGATAGTCCTTGGTCTTGCCGTTGCCCCAGATTTCCGGGACCAGCACGTCGGCCGTCAGCGCGATGCAGCAGACCAGAAACAGGAGATCGAGCGGCCTTCGTAGCGATGGATATCTCAGCACGCGCTCGTTCCGGATTCAGAGGAGATTACGTCACAACTCTTCACGCGAACCGACCGCCACTTCGCTCGAAAAACTCTTACCGCCGCAGCAAGCCGCCGAGCGCGCCGCGCACCAGCGCGCGCCCGACCGAACCGCCAAGCGATCCGCCGACCGACTTGCCGAGATCGGCGACGATGCCGCCGACCACCTTGTTGGTGACGGATCGCGTAACGTCTCGCGCAATCACCTGGCCGGTCGACAGCCTGCCGCGCTTGACGTTGGTGCCGAAGATCGTGCCAACGATCGAACCGATCTGGCCGAGGATCCCGCCACCGCCGGCGCCCGCACCGCCATCTGCTCCATCCGCAGGCGCCGCCGTTTCAGCCACGCGCTTCTGCAGCATCTCATAGGCGGATTCGGCATCGACCGGGGTGTCGTATTTGCCCTTGACCGGGCTCTTGTTCATGATCGCCTTGCGCTCTTCCGGCGTGATCGGCCCGATCCGCGCCGTCGGCGGCCGGATCATGACGCGCTCGACCATGGTCGGCGTGCCGCCGCCTTCGAGGAACGACACCAGCGCTTCACCCTTGCCGAGTTCCATGATGACGCGGGCGGTGTCGAGCTTCGGATTCGGCCGGAAGGTCTGCGCCGCCGCATTCACCGCCTTCTGGTCGCGCGGCGTGAAAGCACGCAGCGCGTGCTGCACGCGGCCGCCCAATTGGGCCAGCACCTTGTCCGGCACGTCGATCGGATTCTGTGTGACGAAGTAGACGCCGACACCCTTGGAGCGGATCAGGCGGACCACCTGCTCGATCTTGTCCATCAGCGCCTTCGGCGCGTCGTTGAACAACAGATGCGCCTCATCGAAGAAGAACACCAGTTTCGGCTTCGGCAAGTCGCCGGCTTCCGGCAGTTCCTCAAACAGTTCCGACAGCAACCACAACAGGAAGGTGGCGTAGAGCCTGGGGCTCTCCATCAGCTTGTCGGCGACCAGAATGTTAACCATCCCGCGACCATCGCTGTCGGTCTTCATGAAATCCTTCAGCGCCAGAGCCGGCTCGCCGAAGAATTTCGTTCCGCCCTGGTTTTCCAGCACCAGAAGCTGGCGCTGAATGGTCCCAACTGTCGCCTTGCTGACATTGCCGTAGCCCTGGGCAACCTTTCGGATCTCGGCAAACGGATCGTCCTCGGCGTCCGGGCCCTTCTTGCGGCCATCGGGAACGATCGCATCCAACAGCGAGCGCAGATCCTTCATGTCGATCAGCGTCAGGCCGTTTTCATCCGCCACACGGAATGCGACATTGAGGACGCCTTCCTGCACGTCGTTCAGATCGAGCATCCGCGACAGCAATAACGGCCCCATCTCCGTGACCGTGGCGCGAACCGGGTGGCCCTGCTCGCCGAACACGTCCCAAAACACCGTCGAGAACTGATCGGGCTCGAACTTGAGGCCCATCTCTCCGGCGCGCTTGAGGATGAAGTCCTTGGCCTCGCCGACTTCGGAGATACCGGACAGGTCACCCTTGATATCGGCCGCGAACACGGGAACACCGGCGCGGGCAAAGCCCTCCGCCATCACCTGCAGCGACACGGTCTTGCCGGTCCCGGTCGCTCCGGTGACAAGGCCATGCCGATTGGCAAGCGCAAGCGTAAGCCAGGCCGTTTGTTCGCCTTTTCCGATAAAAATCTTCTCGTCGGTGTCGGCCGTCTTGCTATCGGAAGTCGCCATCGCATCGCCTCTTCGCGCGCCGGGGAATTTGTTGGCAATCATATCGCATCCTGCCCGCCGATTGAAACTGTCGGCCAGCGCACATGTGAGCGTTCGCCCGCCTCATCGTTCGCACTTCTCATACTTTTTTCCAACCTCCGGCGGAGAAATCGAGAGCGCAGCGCAACAAGTAAGCGTGAATCCGGCATTCAGTCTTGCATTGCTGCAACACTCGCGACTCGATCTAGGTCTTCACACGCGCGGATCGCTTGTATTTCAGATCGCAGGCGCTCAAGATCAATTTAGAAGTACACGACCCGGTTAAACCGGTTGGGGACGGGGCAAATATGGACGAACTGGTAGGACGGCTGGCCTCCAAGGCCGGCATCGATAGCGCTGTCGCTGAAAAGACCATCGGCATCGTTCTGGGTTTTCTCCGTAACGAGGGACCCTCCGACAAGGTTCAGGCCCTGATCGACCAAATTCCGGGTGCCGAGGCTGCGATTGCGGCTTCCAGCAGCAATGGCGGATTCTCGCGGCTGATGGGCGGAGGTTTGATGGCGGTGGGCACCCGACTGATGGCGCTTGGTCTGGGCATGAGCGAGATTCAAAACGTGGCGCGTGAACTTTTCAGGTTCGGCCGCGACAAAATCGGAGCGGATCAAATGGGCGAAATCATTTCAGGGACGCCGGGGCTCAGCCAGTTCGCGTAAATCGCATCTCTTCTGAGCACATTCGGCCTGAGCACATTTTTTTCATTGAGTATCATGACATATCCCCTCTCCGAGATCGAAGGCTTGACCGCCTACTCTGCCTCGAAGCTGAAATCGCAGGGCATTCGCACCACGGAAGCGCTGCTGGAAGCCGCCCGCACGGTCAAGGGGCGTAAGGCGCTCGCAGCGAAGACCGGCATCAGCGAACAGCAACTGCTCGAATGGGCAAATTTTTCCGACTACATGCGAATTCCCGGCATGGGCAAGGCCAAGGTAGGTCTGGTGCGCGCGGCCGGCGTCACCACCGTGCGCGAACTCGCGCTCCGCAATCCGGCGCGGCTCGCCCAGAATTTGAAAGACGTGAATACCAAGCGCAAACTGGTCCGGGTTCTGCCCTCCGAAAGATCGGTCGAACAACTGATCGAGCAGGCACGCAAGCTTCCGCCGATGATCAGCTACTAAAAGCCGGTCAGGCCTGGCCCGCGGCGGCCGGCTCTCACGCCTTGACTCCCCGGCGCGGACCGCGCAAAGCCACCGCATGATCGCAGCCAAGCCCAGACCCACCGCGGCGACCGGTCCGGCCGGCCATCCGGTGCTGCCTGCGCTGCTGTCCAGGCCCTATCCGGCGGTGATGGGCGTACTGAATGTAACGCCCGATTCATTCTCGGACGGCGGGCAATTCGCCGCCCCTGAGCACGCGCTGGCCCAGGCCCGGCGGATGATCGCCGAGGGCGCCGACATCATCGACATCGGCGCGGAATCCACCCGGCCCTACGGGTCGGAACCGATCTCGGCGGATGAAGAATTGAAGCGCCTGCAGCCGGTGCTGCCTGACGTCGTCGCGCTCGGCATTCCCGTGTCAATCGACAGCATGAAATCGGCCGTCGTCGCCTGGGCGCTCCATCAGGGCGCCGCCATCGCCAACGATATCTGGGGCCTGCAGCGCGATTCCGGCATGGCTGGCCTCATCGCCGAGCGCGGCGCGCCCGTCATCATCATGCATAACCGCGATAGCGCCGATCCCGCCATCGACATCATGCAGGACATCGCCGACTTCTTCGTGCGTTCGCTCGACATCGCGGCGAAAGCGGGAATTTCACCTGACAAGATTGTCCTCGATCCCGGCATCGGCTTCGGCAAGACGCCCGAGCAGAGCATGACCGCACTGGCGCGGCTCGGCGAGTTGCAGTCGTTCGGACTTCCACTGTTGGTCGGCGCCTCGCGCAAGCGTTTCATCAGCACGGTGACGCCGTCGGAGCCGCATCAGCGCCTCGGCGGCTCGATTGCCGCGCATCTGCTGGCGGCCCAGAACGGGGCGCGGATCATCCGGGCGCATGACGTCGCCGAGACCGTACAGGCGCTGCGCGTCACCGCCGCAATCAGGGAACACGGATGAGCGATACGATCTTCATCACCGGCGTCGTCATCCATGCCCGCCACGGCGTGATGGAGCACGAGACCGAAGTCGGGCAGCGTTTCGTCATCGATCTCGAACTCTCCGTCAACCTGTCGGAAGCCTCGCACACCGATCACCTGTCCGACACCGTGTCCTATGCCAGTGTGGTTTCGACCGCGACGGCAGCGTTCAAGAACACCAATTACAAACTCCTGGAGCGCGCCGCCGGCGCCGTTGCAGACGCGATATTCGCGGCGTTTGCGCGCGTCGATGCGGTCAAGGTCACCGTGCACAAGCCGCATGCACCGATCGCCGCGATCTTCGAGGATGTCGGCGTCGTGCTGACGCGCAAGCGGCAATCGCCCTGACATGGCGGATGTGCTGATCGCACTCGGCGGCAATGTCGGCGACGTCCGCGCCACATTCAAGAAAGCCATCTCCAATATTTGCGGCATGACGCAGGCCGCCCTGCTCGCGCGTTCCTCCGACTACACCACCCCGCCCTGGGGCGAGGAACACCAGGCGCCGTTCACCAACGCCTGCATCGAGATCGAAACCAGCCTCGACCCGCATGCGCTGCTGTTCACGCTGCACAAGATCGAGAAAAAATTCGGCCGCGACCGCACCCATGAGACACGCTGGGGTCCGCGCACCCTCGACCTCGATTTGATCGCCTATGATGACGTCAGGCTCGACAAGCCGGAACTGACGCTGCCGCATCCGCGGGCTTTCGAGCGCGCCTTCGTGCTGGTGCCGCTGGCCGAGATCGCGCCCGACCGTATCATTGCGGGACGCCGCGTCGCCGATGCGCTGGCCCAGCTTTCGACCGAGGGTATCCAGCGGTTGCCCGACCTCGATTGACGCCGAAAGATCCCAAAACAACCGTTTGGCTTGGCGGCCGCCCCGTGGCAATTTCCAGCCAAATCAAGAGACGACCAGGGAATAATGGGCCGTATGACCAAAACTGACGAGCTGACATTGGCCGCGGAGTTTCCGCAGGCGACCTACGAGGACTGGCGCAAGCTGGTCGACGGGGTGCTGAAGGGCGTGCCGTTCGAGAAACTGGTCAGCAGGACGTCCGATGGGTTGAAGATCGATCCGATCTATCGCCGCGCCCAAGGCGCCACGCCGGTCGCCGGCCGTGCCGCGGCTGCGCCTTGGCAGATCATGCAGCGGATCGATCATCCCGACGCGAAAGCGGCCAACGCGCAGGCGCTGCACGATCTGGAGAACGGCGCGACGGGGCTGACACTCGTGTTCGCCGGCGCCAATGGCGCCCATGGGTTTGGGCTCGATCCTTCGGCGGAGGCGGTCGCGCAGGTTCTCGACGGTATCTATCTCGACGCCGGGATCGGAATCGAGCTTCAGATCGGCCCGCAGTCGCGAATGGCGGCCATTCACGTGGCGGAATATATCAAGCGCAGAGGTATCGACCCCGCCGCCTGCGATATCCGCTTCGGACTGGACCCGCTCGGGTCCTGCGCGGTGTGGGGCTCAAGTCCCGACAGTTGGGCCGAGATCGTGCCCGCCGTCACGGGCGCGATCAAAGGCCTCGCCGCGATGGGCTTCAAAGGCCCGTTCGCAGCTGCCGATGGGCGGGTGATCCATGATGCCGGCGGATCGGAGGTGCAGGAACTGGCATTTGTGCTGGCCGCCGGCACAGCCTATCTGCGCGCGACCGAACAGGCAGGCGTTGCGCTCGAAGATGCGCAAGGCATGGTGTATGCGCGGCTGGCCGCCGACGCCGACCAGTTCCTGACGCTGGCGAAATTCCGGGCGCTGCGGCTGTTGTGGGCGCGGGTCGAACAGGCCTGCGGCCTGACGCCAAAACCGCTGTTCATCGCGGCTGATACGGCCTGGCGCATGCTGACGCAGCGCGACCCTTACGTGAACATGCTGCGCGCGACGATGGCGACCTTCTCCGCCGGCCTCGGCGGCGCTAATACCATCACCGTTTTGCCGCACACGCTGGCTCTGGGATTGCCCGATCCGTTCGCCAGGCGTGCCGCGCGCAACACACAACTGGTGCTGCTGGAAGAGTCCAACCTCGCCAAGGTCAGCGATCCCGCCGCCGGCTCCGGCGGCATCGAAACATTGACAAGACAGCTTTGCGAAGCCGCATGGTCGCTGTTTCAGGAGATCGAAAAGGCCGGCGGGATCTTCGCCGCGCTCGAACAAAATCTGATCCAGCGCAAGGTCGCCGCAATGCGGGCCGTGCGCGAGGCCAATATCGCCAAGCGACGTGAGGTGTTGACGGGCGCGAGTGAGTTTCCGAACCTGCATGAGGCTGAAATCGCCGTGCTCGATGCGAAGCCGATCGTGCTGCCGCCCTATGGCGAAGCAAAATTCAAATTCGATCCCCTGCCGCCGATGCGGCTGGCCGCGCCGTTCGAGGCGCTGCGGGATAAGTCGGATACCAGACTAAAGCGCGATGGTGCCCGGCCAAAAATCTTCCTGGCCAATCTCGGCACGGCGGCCGACTTCACCGCGCGCGCCACCTTCGCCAAGAGCTTCTTCGAGACCGGCGGCATCGAGGCGATCGACACCCAAGGCTTTGCCGACCCGGCGGCGCTGGCCGCCGCGTTCAAGGGGTCCGGCGCGGTTATTGTTTGCCTGTGCTCGTCCGACAATGTCTATGCGGAACACGCGGTGGCCGCGGCAAAGGCCCTTCAAGCGGCCGGCGCCAAGCATATCTATCTGGCAGGGCGGCCCGGCGAGCAAGAGGCCGCACTGCGCACGGCTGGCGTCGGCGATTTCATCTTTGCCGGCGGTGACGCGCTGGCGATGCTGCAGGAAGCCTGGCGGCGGATGGAGCGAGCATGACGGAAAACAACCACAAGACGGTCCTGACCGGCGGCTGCCAGTGCGGAGCCATCCGCTTTGCGATGTCGAAGGCACCGACCAAGATCAGCATCTGCCATTGCCGGATGTGCCAGAAGGCATCGGGCGCGCCGTTTGCCTCCTTCGCCGACATTGAGCACGAACATTTCACCTGGACCCGCGGCAAGCCGGCTTCGTTCCAATCCTCCTCGATCGCCGAGCGCGATTTCTGCGCGGCCTGCGGCACGCCCCTAAGCTTTCGCCTGATCGGCGGTCCCCGGATCGAGATCATGACGGGCACGTTCGACCGGCCTGACCGGGTGGTGCCGACGCGGCAATATGGAACCGAATCCCGGCTCGGCTGGGTGGTCGGCATCGCCAACCTGCCGAGCCAGACCACGCAGCAGAATTACGGGCCGGAGAAGATGGCGACCATCACCGGCCACCAGCATCCGGACCATGATTAGGGGTAACGATCCCCGACGTTCACATGTGCTATGATGGGTACCATGAGCCGCATACCGAACTTCGCAGATATCGCCTTTGAAGCCACCGCGCCCGCGCAGCCCGCCGGCAGCGCCGAGCCGTGGCTAACGCCCGAGGGCATTCCGGTGAAGCCCGGCTACAGCGAGGCCGATCTCGAAGGCATCGACTTCCTCGAGACATGGCCCGGCGTCGCGCCCTATCTGCGCGGCCCCTACCCGACCATGTACGTCAACCAGCCCTGGACCATCCGGCAATATGCGGGCTTCTCCACGGCGGAAGATTCCAACGCATTCTACCGTCGCAACCTCGCGGCCGGGCAAAAGGGCCTTTCGGTCGCGTTCGACCTCGCCACTCACCGCGGTTACGACTCCGATCATCCCCGCGTCTCCGGCGACGTCGGCATGGCCGGCGTCGCGATCGATTCCATCTACGACATGCGGACGCTGTTTGCGGGCATTCCGCTCGACCAGATGAGCGTGTCGATGACCATGAACGGCGCGGTGCTGCCGATCCTTGCGCTGTTCGTCGCCGCCGCCGAGGAACAGGGCGTGCCGCCGGAGAAACTCTCGGGCACCATTCAGAACGACATTCTGAAAGAGTTCATGGTGCGCAATACCTACATCTATCCGCCGGCGCCTTCGATGCGGATCATCTCCGACATCTTTGCGTACACCTCGCAAAAAATGCCGAAGTACAATTCGATCTCGATCTCCGGCTATCACATGCAGGAAGCCGGCGCGACACAGGATCTCGAGCTCGCCTACACACTGGCCGACGGCGTCGAATACTTACGCGCCGGTCTTGCTGCCGGCCTCGATGTTGATCGCTTTGCGCCGCGGCTGTCGTTCTTCTGGGCGATCGGCATGAACTTCTTCATGGAAGTCGCCAAGATGCGCGCCGCCCGGCTGTTGTGGGCCAAGCTGCTGACGCAGTTCAATCCGAAGGATCCGCGCTCGCTGTCGCTGCGCACGCATTGCCAGACCTCCGGCTGGTCGCTGACCGCGCAGGACGTCTTCAACAATGTGATGCGCACCACGATCGAGGCGATGGCGGCGACCCAAGGCCATACGCAGTCGCTGCACACCAATGCGCTCGACGAAGCCTTGGCGCTGCCGACGGATTTCTCGGCCCGCATCGCGCGCAACACGCAATTGTTCCTGCAGCAGGAAAGCGGCACCAACCGCATCATCGATCCCTGGGGCGGCTCCTACTACGTCGAGCGGCTGACCCGCGACCTCGCGGCGAAAGCCTGGGGACATATCCAGGAAGTCGAGGCGCTCGGCGGCATGGCCAAGGCCATCGAAGCCGGCGTGCCGAAGCTGCGCATCGAGGAAGCTTCCGCGAAGACGCAGGCGCGGATCGACGCCGGCAAGCAGGCCGTGATCGGCGTCAACAAGTACAAGCCGGTCAATGAAGCGGCGATCGACGTGCTCAAGGTGGAGAACTCCACCGTGCGGCGGCTGCAGATCGACAAGCTGAAGCGGCTGCGCTCCGAGCGCGACCAGAAGGAAGTCGATCAGGCGCTTGCGGCGCTGACGCGCAGCGCCGGCGAAGGCAACGGCAATCTGCTGGCGCTGGCGATTGATGCTGCGCGCGCAAAGGCCACCGTCGGCGAAATTTCGGACGCGATGGAAAAAGTATTCGG
The DNA here is from genome assembly GCF_003062295.1 of Bradyrhizobium algeriense. Classification (GTDB taxonomy): domain Bacteria; phylum Pseudomonadota; class Alphaproteobacteria; order Rhizobiales; family Xanthobacteraceae; genus Bradyrhizobium; species Bradyrhizobium algeriense. The sequence goes on from NZ_PYCN01000002.1 coordinate 294,592, forward strand.
CCGTCACCGCGCCGAAATCAAATCCATCACCGGCGTCTACAAGCGGGAGGCGTCCGCCATGTCCAACCGGGTCGAAAAAGTGCAGGAGCTGATCGATGCGTTCGAGAATGCCGAGGGTCGCCGCCCCCGCATCCTCGTCGCCAAGATCGGCCAGGACGGCCACGATCGCGGCCAGAAGGTGATCGCGTCGGCCTTCGCCGATGTCGGCTTCGACGTCGATATCGGGCCGCTGTTCGCCACCGCCGACGAGGCGGCGCGGCAGGCAGTCGAGAACGACGTGCATATCCTCGGCGTGTCGTCGCTGGCGGCTGCCCACCTTACGGCTGTGCCGGAATTGAAGGCCGCGCTGAAGAAGCACGGCCGCGAGGACATCATGATCATCATCGGCGGCGTGGTGCCGCCGCAGGATTATGACGCGCTGTACAAGGCCGGCGCCGAAGCGATCTTCCCGCCGGGCACCGTGATCTCCGACGCCGCCGAAGAGCTGATCCACAAGCTCAACGCAAGGCTTGGCCACAGCAGCGAGGCGGCGGAGTAATTTTCCGCCGGGCGCAGCTACCTTCAAAGGATCGCCCTTGCGCAACATCGCATTCGCCCGGACATTAGCTTTAGCGGGCGCCATCGCAGGCGCTGCGGCGCTCGGCCCAGCGTTGGCCGCCGAGCCCAAGCCGGACTTTTCCATCAAGACCAAATGGGTCGAGGCCACCGTCATCCTCGACGCGAAGATCAAGGCCGATCCTGCACTGGCGGCGAACTGCCTGGCTGAGGGAAAGAAGTGGACAGAGAAAAACCGCACCGATGCCGACAAGGAGCGCAAGCAGGACCCCGATTTGTTCCGCAACGCGTGGTCGTTTGAGCGGAAATACGAGACGCGCTCGGTGGTCGACGGCCGCTATGTCAGCATCGTCAGGGCCGACTACGAATATACGGGCGGCGCGCACCCCAACAGCTCGTCCGACACGATCCTGTGGGACAGGTCAGCAGGCAAACGCATCAGCATCCGTCCGTTCTTCACCGAAACAGCCGACGACGGCCCGACGCTGAAAGCGATGCGGCGAGGCGTCATTGCATCGCTCGAGGCAGAGAAAAAGAAGCGCGGCGCGGAAGGCACGGATGCCAGCGCCATCGAAGCCATCGAGCCGAAGCTTCTCAAGATCGGGCCGGTCTCGCTGGCGCCATCGACCGAGGAAGGCAAGAGCTCCGGCCTGACCTTCCACTACTCACCTTATGCTGTCGGCTCCTACGCCGAAGGCGAGTACATCGCCTTCGTACCCTGGGAGACGTTGAAGCCGTATCTGACGTCGGAAGGCGCCAAAATTTTCGGCGGCGCGCGACCGAAGGACGACGAAGACCGGCCGCAGTGAGGCCGCACCATCACGCAGCCTGACGGCCCAGCGCCCGTTCGAGCGAATGCGTCCAGTCCGGAATCCATGACTCGAACAGCGTCTGCCAGCGATCGGCATCCTGCGGCGCGGTATCGAGTTGCACTTTCCATTCGATAAAGGTCCGGTTGCCCTCGACGACCGGCAGCAGGTGCATCGTCCCCTCGTAGCGCGTCGGCGCGGGCGCATGCGGCGTCGCCTCGGCCGGAAACGGCAGCGGCTCGATGCCCGCATAGGTCAGCGCATGCGCTTCGTCGGAATGGCCGGCGAGCCGCTGCCTGATCCAGTTGCCGAGGTAGCAGAAGCGCCTGACCGCGCCGACTTCGTCGCCGCCCTTGTCGTCCTCGATCATGCTTTCGCTGACGCCATCGATATAGGCCGGATAGTTGTTGAAGTCGCGGATCAGGTCCCACACGGTTTCCAGGGGATGGTTCAGCACGGTGCTGTAATAGGCTGTCGTCATGGTTCTCTCCGCAATCATTCGCGACCCGATGACTGGGCCGCACATGGATACCTATTTCGGGTAGCCCGGTCGCCGCCACCCGATTTCCGGATGCGGCGAGATGCCCATCGGCGACGACCCTCCTCACGAGCCAATGCCTTGCGACAACAACGCAAAGCCGCCTAGAATGTCTCATCACAAGAGCGTCCGGCCTCACGGATGCCGCAGGGAGGACCACCGATGTCCAAAAAGATCACGCGCCGCGCCTTCGCGGCTTCATCCGCTGCTGCCGCGGCCGTCGCGGGTTTTGGCTTCAAGCCGGCTTTGGCGCAGGCCTATCCGGCACGGCCGGTGACGGTGATCGTGCCGTGGGGCGCCGGCGGCGGCACCGACGCGACCGCGCGCATCGTGGCGGCGCTGCTGGAGAAGGACCTCGGCCAGCCGTTCAACGTGGTCAACCGCACCGGCGGCTCCGGCGTGGTCGGCCATTCCGCGATCGCGACCGCACAGCCCGACGGCTACACCATCGGCATGCTGACGGTGGAAATCTCGATGATGCACTGGCAGGGGCTCACGGAACTGGCACCGAAGAGCTATACGCCGCTGGCGCTGATGAACGAGGATCCGCCCGGCATCCAGGTCAGTTCCGCATCGCCCTACAAGACCGTGAAAGAGCTCGCCGACGCCATCAAGGCCGCGCCTGCCGGCAAGTTCAAAGCCTCCGGCACCGGCCAGGGCGGCATCTGGCACTTAGCGCTGGTCGGCTGGATGCAGGCGATGGGGCTTGCGCCGAACCACGTGGCGTGGGTGCCCTCGAATGGCGCCGCGCCCGCGATGCAGGATCTCGCGGCAGGCGGCCTCGACCTCACCACCTGCTCGGTGCCGGAAGCCCGCGCGATCATCGAGGCCGGCAAGGCGCGCAGCCTCGCCGTCATGGCTACGGCGCGCAATCCTGCATTCCCCGACGTGCCAACGCTGAAGGAAGCCATAGGCATCGACTATTCGACCGGTGCGTGGCGCGGCATTGCCGGTCCCAAAGGCCTGCCGGCTGATGTCGCGACCAAGCTCACGGCGTCGCTGAAGAAGGTTTACGACTCCAAGGAGTTCAAGGACTTCATGAGCAATCGCGGCTTCGGAACGGTGTGGGGCGATGCGGCCCAATTCGCGGCCTTCATGGACAAGGGCGACGCCCAGATGGGCGTGGCGATGAAGGCCGCCGGCCTGTCGAAGGCTTGATCCATTCCGGCGGCCCCCTTCACCGGAAACCATAGGGCTCGTTCATGCGTCTTCCCGATCGCGTCACGGGATTGTTTCTCGTTGGTCTCGGCGCGGCTGCCGCCTATGGCGGATGGCAGTTGCCACCGGTCCCTGGTCAGCCGGTCGGACCGAACGTCTTCCCGCTGGTGATCGGCTCGGGTCTGGCGCTGTGCGGGCTCGCCATCGCGTTCGGGGTCGGCCACAACTTCGAAGAGAAAGAAGAGCTTATTCCGGTCGAGGGCGGCCAGCCTCCGCCACCGACCGGAAAGCTCTACGGCCTGCGCGCCCTGCTTCCGCCGGCGCTGCTGCTGTTCTACGTGGCGATCGCCGACCGGCTCGGCTTCATCCTTACGGCGACCCTGATCGTGTACGTGACCGCAACCGCGCTCGGAGCCCGCTGGAAGGTTGCGCTGCCGCTCGCCGTGCTGGCGCCGATCGGCGTCCACCTGATTTTCTCAAAATTGCTGCGCGTGCCGCTGCCGCCCGGCGTTTTGCCAATGCCCTGGTGATCGATGCTCAATACCCTGACGCAAGCCTTCGCGCTCATCACCACCTGGGAAGTCATCGTCGCGATGCTGGCGGCATCGGTCTATGGCCTCGTGATCGGATCGCTGCCTGGCCTGTCGGCCACGATGGCGACCGCATTGCTGGTCCCGGTCACGTTCTATCTGTCGCCGATCGCCGCGATCGCCACCATCGTGGCGGCATCCACGATGGCGATCTTCGCCGGTGACATCCCCGGCGCGTTACTTCGCATCCCGGGCACCCCCGCCTCCGCGGCCTATGCGGACGAAGCCTATGCGATGACGCGCAAGGGCGAGGCCGAACTCGCGCTCGGCGCGGGCGTGTGGTTCTCCGCCGTCGGCGGCATCGCAGGCACGCTCTCGCTGATGATCCTGGCGCCGCCGCTCGCCGAGATCGCGCTGTCGTTCTCGACCTTCGAATATTTCTGGCTGGCATTCCTCGGCCTGATGTGCGCCACGCTGGTCGCGCGCTCCTCTCCGGTCAAGGCGATCGCCAGCATGTTCATCGGCCTCCTGGTCGCGTGCATCGGCATCGAAAACCCCGGTGGAGTGCCGCGCTTCACCTTCGGCATGACCAATTTGTTCGGCGGCATCGAACCGATCCCGGCGCTGGTCGGTGTCTTTGCCGTGGCGCAGGTGATGCGCGCGATGCTGACGCCGGAGCCGCCGCCGATCCCGCGGCGCAAATTCGGAAGCATCCTGGCGGGCCAGTGGAAGCTCACCAAAAAGTACAACTGGCAGATGACGCGAGGGAACATCGTCGGCATCATCATCGGCGTGCTGCCGGGCGCCGGCGCCGACATGGCGGCCTGGGTCAGCTACGCCATGTCCAAGCGCTTTTCGAAAGAGCCCGAGAAGTTCGGCACCGGCCATGTCGAGGGCCTGGTCGAGGCCGGCGCTAGCAACAACGCCAGCATCGCCTCGGGCTGGGTGCCCTCGCTGCTATTCGGCATCCCCGGCGATACCATCGCGGCGATCGCCATCGGCGTGCTCTACATGAAGGGCCTCAACCCCGGCCCGACGCTGTTCACCGAAAAAGCGTCGAGCATGTATGCGATCTACCTGATGTTCATCATCGCCAACATCATCATGATCCCGCTCGGCATCGTCATGATCAGGGTTGCAAGTTACGTGCTGCGCGCGCCGCGTTCCACCGTGATGCCGGTCATCATGCTGTGCTGCGCCGTCGGCTCGTTCGCGATCGGCAACAACATATTCGGCGTCGTGATCGTCGCGACCTTTGGCGTCATCGGTTACGTCATGGAAGAAAACGGCTATCCGGTCGCCGCGATGGTGCTCGGCATCGTGATGGGCACCATGATCGAGCAAAGTTTCGTCACCTCGCTGATCAAATCCGACGGCAGCGTATTCCCGTTCTTCGAGCGGCCGATCGCCGCGATTCTGGCCGCCATGGCGATCGGCGCGCTGATCTGGCCGGTGCTGGTCTGGGTATGGCGGAAGCTCAAACGGGCACCCGTCCCCGCCACATCGGCGCGCTGAAGGACTGCGCAGGGCCCCCTCGCCTGCATGGCGCGGGCGTTGTAAACCAAGCCATGACCCTGCCGAAGAATCCTTCCCCCGATGTCGGGAAACTCGCCAAAGAACTCCGCGCCGGCCACCGCGCGGCGCTGGCCCGCGCGATCACGCTGATCGAGAGCCGGCGCGGCGACCACCAGGCGGCGGCGCGCGATCTGGTGCAGGCGCTGTTGCCTGACACCGGCAAGGCGGTGCGCGTCGGCATCACCGGCTCGCCCGGGGTCGGCAAGTCCACCACGATCGACGTGCTCGGCATGTTCCTGATCGAGCGCGGCCACAAGGTCGCGGTGCTGGCGGTGGACCCCTCCTCGGCGCGCACCGGCGGCTCGATCCTCGGCGACAAGACGCGGATGGCGCGGCTGGCGAATTCCGACCATGCCTTCGTCCGGCCCTCGCCGTCATCAGGCACGCTCGGCGGGGTCGCCGCCAAAACCCGCGAGGCGATGCTGCTCTGCGAAGCCGCCGGGTTCGACGTCGTGCTGGTGGAGACCGTCGGCATCGGCCAGTCCGAAACCGCGGTCTGCGACATGACCGATTTCTTCCTGGCCCTGATGCTGCCCGGCGCCGGCGACGAATTGCAGGGTATCAAGAAAGGCCTGGTCGAACTCGCTGACATGATCGCGATCAACAAGGCTGACGGCGACAACGTCAAGCGCGCCAATCTGGCGGCGGCCGAATACCGCGGCGCACTGCACATCCTGAGCCCCCGCTCGGAACACTGGCATCCGCCGGTGCTGACCTATTCGGCATTGACGGGCACCGGCATGGACACGCTGTGGCAGAAGATTCTCGATCACCGCACCGCCATGAATGCCTCCGGCGAGTTCGCAGGTCGGCGGCGCGAGCAGCAGGTGAAATGGATGTGGTCGATGCTGGAGCAGCGGATGATGGCGCGGTTGCGCGCCGACGCCGCGATCCGCGCCAGGGTGAAGAAGACCGAAGCCGAAGTCGCTGACGGCCGCATCACGCCGGCGGTCGCCGCCGAACAGATCGCGGAGTGGCTGCGGTGAGCGAAAAACTTCGCATTCTCGTCACCGGATTCGGGCCGTTTCCCGGGGCGCCTTACAATCCAACGCAGCCGCTGGTGGCGCGGCTGACGCGGCTGCGCCGCCCTGCTTTCGCCGAGGTCGAACTGTCCAGCCATATCTTTCCGGTCACCTACAGAGCGGTCGATCGCGAATTGCCGCTGGCTCTGAAGAAGCACCAACCTCACGCGCTGCTGATGTTCGGCCTCGCCGGCCGCACCGGATATCTCCGGGTCGAGACCCGCGCCCGCAATGCCATCACCATGCTGTGGCCCGACGCCGCGCAAACCCGCGCCCGCAAGGGATCGATCGCCGACGGTGCCGATGCGCAGAGATTCGGCCCGCATACCGCAAAGCTGCTGCGTGCCGCCAAGGGGACCGGGCTCGATGCCCGCGCCTCGCGTGATGCCGGCAGTTATCTTTGCAACTACCTGAGCTGGCGCGCGATTGAGGCCGTCGATGCCGACAACGGCCCCCGCCTCGCCGCCTTCATTCACATCCCACCGCTGGCACGCGGCGGCGCGTCCAGGCGCAAGGGATTTGCACGTATCACGCTGGAAGAGCTGGTCGACGCCGGCGAAGCGATGCTGCTGGAAATGGTGCGGCTGGCGCGCAGAACTTCGTGAATTCGTAGGATGGGTGGAGCGCAGCGATACCCATCAATGCCGGTGCTGTGGCGATGGGTATCGCTGCGCTCCACCCATCCTACGGACCTGAGGAGCGCGGAACGCGCGTCTCGAAGGATGAATGGCACGAGCCGGGCTACATGGTTCGAGACGGCGCTATCGCGCCTCCTCACCATGAGGGTTTAACATTCCACCACGGATCAGCCGTACCCAACATTAACCCTACCCCGAACAATCGCCGCCTTTCTTCCCGGTCTTCACCATGCCCGGCCGCATTTTCGCGATACCTATGAAGATGCAAATGCCGCGATCTGCATTGCGCGAGGGCCACCATGGACATGAACCGCCGCCATCTCATTGGAGCATCCGCCGCCGGAGTAGCAGGCGCACTTGCGATGTCGCCGGAGCCAGCGCGCGCCGCTCCGCCCGCCTCGGCGCTCGGCCGCGACGCCACGCAATATGGCGTCCGCCCCGGCAGTCCCGACGATCAGACCGGCAAACTCCAACGCGCCATCGACGAAGCTGCGCGCGCGCAAGCACCGCTGGCGCTGCCGCCGGGGGTCTATCGCACCGGCATGCTTCGCCTGCAAAGCGGCACGCAACTGGTCGGCGTGCGCGGCGCCACCAAACTCATATTCAGCGGCGGCCCTTCGATGCTGCAGGGCGAAGGCGCCAACAATGTCGGCCTGACCGGCATCACCTTCGATGGCGGCAGCATTCCGCTGCCGGAGCGGCGCGGGCTCGTGCATTGCCTCGGCGGTCGCGACGTTCGCATCGCCGATTGCGAAGTCATCGGCAGCGGCGGCAACGGCATCTGGCTGGAGCAGGTCTCCGGCGAGATCTCCGGCAACATCTTCAGGAAGATCGCGACAACAGCAGTTGTATCGTTCGACGCGCTGGGCCTGGTCGTCTCGCGCAACACCATCATCGATACCAACGACAACGGCATCGAGATCCTGCGCACGTCGATCGGCGACGACGGCACGCTCGTTCTCGACAACCGCATCGAGGACATCAAGGCCGGGCCCGGCGGCTCCGGGCAGTATGGCAACGCCATCAATGCGTTCCGCGCCGGCAATGTAATCGTGCGCGGCAACCGCATCAGGAATTGCGACTACTCCGCGGTGCGCGGCAATTCGGCCTCGAACATCCAGATCACCGGCAACAGCGTCAGCAATGTCCGCGAGGTCGCGCTCTATTCGGAGTTCGCGTTCGAAGGCGCCGTGATCGCCAACAATACCGTTGATGGCGCGGCCGTCGGCGTCTCCGTCTGCAATTTCAACGAGGGCGGCCGCATCGCCGTCGTGCAGGGCAACATCATCCGTAACCTGCTGCCGAAGCGGCCGATCGGCACTGCGCCAGACGATGACGCCGGAATCGGCATCTATGTCGAGGCGGACTCGACGGTGACAGGCAACGTGATCGAAAACGCGCCCTCGTTCGGCATCATCGCCGGCTGGGGAAAGTATCTGCGTGATGTCGCCATTACCGGCAACGTGATCCGCAACGCCTTTGTCGGCGTCGGCGTGTCGGTAATGCCCGGCGCCGGGACGGCGCTGGTCAACAACAACATGATTTCGGAAACCCCGCGCGGCGCCGTGGTCGGGCTCGACCACGCCCGCACCATCACGACCGACCTGTCGGCCGAAGGCGCGCAGCGTTACGCGCAGGTGGTGGTCGGGGGCAACGCGGTGCGGCGCTAGCTCGCCCCTCACGCCGCCTTACAGCGCGTTGCGCAGCAGCGGATAGCGTTCCTTCATCGTATCGAAATCGAGTGGCGGCAACGGCACCTCATCCAGCGCCGGCGCGTCAGGCACGGACGGCGCCTCGTCCGCCACGGCGAGCCGGCTTTCCAGCGCGACCAGAACATCCGCGGGAATTTCGCGCGGCGGCGTTGCGGCAATCGGCGCCGGCTGCAGGTGCACAACCGGCTGACGGAACCCTTCATCGCGCGGCAGCGGCGTCAGCAGCCGCGGCGTCGTGCGGCGGCGGCCAAGCCAGGCCAGGTCGATCGCCGTGTTTTCGAGCGAGGCTTCGCGGCTCAACAGGTCGCGCCAGGTTTCGACGGCGGCCTTGGCTTCCTGGATGTTTTCGAGAAATTCGAGTTCGGTGTGATATCGGCGCCAGCGCCCGGTCTCGAACAGTTCAGTAAGGTATTCCAGCCGTTGCTCGGCAAGGTTGCACCAGCGCGCAACAATATTGCGGCCACGTGCCACGTCTGCAGGATGTGCCATAAATCAGCCCGTAAGAGAGAGACGGACGCAGACGCAACCTGAGACGAATCAATTGGAAGTGACAGGTATATTCTGTGGAAAACTTTTCTCACTGTCCAGTACGTGAAGCTACGGACGACACCGTGATCGAAGAAATCCGCACAAATACGGAGTTGTCATCGCTCTTCACCGTCAAGCTGCACGGCAGCATGGCCGCGTTGCGAGGCGCGCCTCGATCATTTCGTTGGGAAGACGCGAGGAAATATCGCGCCGTCCACGCAGACGAACGGAACGCCTGCGGTCGGCAAGCCCACGCGGACGCCACACACGACGCGGCGTCTTCCAAGAAACCTGTTTCCGAAAATGAAAGACCCGTCCGGGGGGACAACCGGACGGGTCAAGCCATATGGGGCGCTTGGGGTGGATGGGCGCTCGCGCCGAATACAGCCGATGGGGAGGGATTACCGCTCCCACATAGATAAGTCGCAGCACCCTCGCCGGACGTTCAAAACGCCGGACGATTTTTTTAACCTTGTGTTCGGGAACGATTGCCGGAAAACCGCTGCACAGCAGGCTATTTCGCGGCGTTTGCGGCCGATTTGTCCGACGCCATCGACGGCGGGGAGTCATTCAGCGCCCGGCTCACGGAAGCGTTATCGGCAGACGGGTCGAGCGCCGGCGTTTTTTCTCCCGCTGGCTTGCCGGAAACGGAGGCAAGCGGAACCGCCGGCGGGGCGGTCGCCGCAGTGACCGCGGCAAAGGCGTCGGCCTCCCCTGCTCCAAACTGATCGTCGCGGCCGGGAGTGCCGAGATCGCGGGCGGTCTTCGTTAGAAGCGCACGAACATCGTTTGGTTTCAACGCAGGATTGCGCTCCAGCATCAGCGCCGCAACGCCGCTGACATAGGCGGCGGAGAACGACGTGCCCGACGTGATCTGATATTTTTCATCCGGCGCCGGCAGGAAGATATCGGCGCCCGGCGCCGATATCGCGATGTGGTTGCCCCGGTTCGACGCCGCGAACAGCCTTTGCTGCGCGTCGGTTCCGCTCACTGCAATGACGTTCGGATTGGCGGCCGGATACAGCGGCGGCGATTTCGCGCCGGCATTGCCGGCCGCAGCCACCATCAGGATGCCGCGGCTCGCCGTTGCGGCGATCCCGCGCTCGATCAGCGGATCCTTCGGGCCGGCAAAGCTCATGTTGATGATCTGCGCGCCATGCTCGGTCGCGTAGTCCAATCCCCTCAGGATCACATAGGACGTGCTCTCCGCGCCCTTCGATCCCGCGCCGAATGCGCGGATCGCGAGCAACCTCGCCTCCGGCGCGCTGCCCATCAGTTTGGCATGCGCAACGATCGCGCCGGCAATGCCGGTGCCGTGGACATGCGGACCTTCCTTGCTGCCGAGCGCGTCGAAACTGTCGGCGACCGAATTGGCGAGTTCGGGATGTTTGACGTCGACACCTGAATCGATCACCGCAATGGTGACGTTCATGCCGCGGACGAGCGCATGCGCCTGCGGCAGCCGAAGCTGGGCGACGGCGTATTGCGCAGCGTCCCCCTCGATTGCGGGCTTCCTCGCATCCTGCAGGAAGTAACGGAAATTGAGCTGCACCGAGCGCACGCTGCCGTCGGCGGCGAGTTCGCGGCGCACGGTGTCCACCGGCCGCCGATCCACGATGCGGAACAGGCCGATGGTGCCGCCGAGCAGCGGGAAACTCTGCGATGAAATGCGCTCCAGGCCGTGACGCCGCGCCAGCTCATCGGCCTCGGCGGTGGATAATGCGCCGTCGATTTCGGCGACGAGTTCGTTCTGGACCGCGCGCGTATTGACCGCGGCCTGCGCGTTATTATTGCGCGATCCGCCATTGCCCTTCTTGGCCGAGCTGCCGTTGCCGCCGCCGGCCGACATGACCGGACGATCGAAGCACTCGCCGTCGGGACCGCGAAACGCGTTCTGGCAGGCCGGATAGAGATTGGGCGAAAACCGCGCATGGGGCAGCGTCGACGACACGCCGGCGCCCGGGCGGACTCGCAGAGTCGAACTCATGGTGCCGATCCGGGACGGCGGCGTCCGCGCCACGCGATCGGCGCTTATGCTCGGCCGGGCCGCGACACCGGGATTAATCCGCGGCGTTATCGTCGGATTGATGGTAGGCGTCCGCGCCCCGACATTGAGATTGGGCGTGCGCATAATGCCCTGCGCATGAACCGCCGAGGCTGCGAACGCCATCAATGGCAAAAGCGCCGCCGACAAAATCAATGCCGCGCGGCGCGTCTTCATCAGCCAATTCGGACAATCGTGAACCATGGAACCTCGGCCTTCCCGGGGCGCCGCGAACTCTTACGGCGTTGCGACCGCCAGGCTGACGATCTTCTCGCGCTGCAGCCTGCCCAGCAGGGCTGCGGCTTCGTCCTTTCCAACAGCCTTGTTGCCGAACTGAAGGCGGAACATGCCGCCCTTGGCGCCGTCGACGATCGAGGCCTGGTAATTGTCGAGCAAAGCGGTGATGTCGGCGATACGGGCTTCCGGCGCAAACCGTACCAGCGCGCGCGGCGGAGCGGCGCTAATGCCGAGATCGCGGGTGATGGGCGCCGACGACCGTTCGTTTATGCTCAGCGAAGCGGTCTGGAACGAAGCGGTCTGGTTCTTCATCAGTACGGCGCCGATCACGCCGGCCTGCAACAGCAGCGCCACGGCGCCGAGGCTCGCCGACCAGGCCAGCGTGCGCGGCGACAACCGTGCGAAAAATTCAGATATCCGGGCGGACAGGCTGACCGAAAGCGATGGCTTGCGCACGGGCTCTCCGTCGATCGCGGCAAACAGCTTCGTCATGGCGCGCGTGGACGGCGCACCGAGGCTCTCGTTGAGGCTGATCGTCTCGGCGTATTCCTCGCGGATGACGGCGTATTGCCGGGCAAGCTCGGGATCGCCGGCGAGTGCTTCCTCGACGCGGCGAGCATCGCGCGCGCTCAAGGTGCCGGCCGCATGGAACGGCAACAGCATCTCGATTTCGCTGGGCTCGTGATCCAGCATTTTTTTGCTCGCCGCCATCATGGCCAACCTCGCTCTATGCCGGCTGCCTTCAGCAACTCGGCCAATTTCTTGCGCGCATAAAACAGGCGCGTCTTGACGGTGTTCTCCGGAATTCCGACGATTTCGGCCACCTCTTCCACGGACTTCTCGTGGTAGTAGACGAGATCGACGATCTCCCGATGATCTGACGAAAGCGCCGTCAGGCACTTGCGCAACGCTTCACCCGTATCCTTCTTCTGCACCACCACTTCGGGATCGTCGGACGTATCCTCGATCGCGTTCGCAGTCTCGTCGTCCAGTCCAACGTCCTTGCGGCGCCTTAGTGCCGAAAGGGCCTTGAACCGCGTAATCGCCAACAGCCACGTGGTAACGGCGGATCGGCCTTCGAACTTGCCGGCCTGACGCCACACATCGAGAAAAACCTCGCTGATGAGGTCTTCCGCAATCTGTTCATCCCTTACGAGCCGAAGCCCGAAACGGAACACCCTGACATGGTGCCTTCCGTAAAGCACCTGCATGGCGAGCCGGTCGCCTTGAGCGATCCGAGCGATCAGAATTTCGTCTGAAGCCGCCTGTGCCGCGTTCAATGGCCGTCTCGCAAAGTTGGTCTGACGGGAGAGGCCGGCGGTTCGATGTGAAAGGTGAGATTCTTCACATTACGGCAATGTCCGGAGCGCATGTGTGACCTACCGCACAGACGGACATTACCAGGCCATTTTCCCGGCAAAGACGAGCTGAACTCTAGAATTGGTACCATAATACGGAAAAACTTTCTTAAAGACGCGCCACCCCAACCTTAGCAAGGCTTCGCCGGCGGGGCAGCATCTGCGTACGCACAAAGGTTTCCCGCGCAAGCGGGTTTCGCGCTATCGGAATTCGGCAGATTTCCGTTACGAAACAGTGCAATGGCAGGGTTTTAACGGGCCCGATTCGACTGCAAAAGATACCAAACCTAAAGGCTTTATTCCCTAAAGTTTCGTCGGGTATCCTCCAATAGCGACGGGACATGAGCAGCGCGGCTTCATTGCTTCAGGGGCAAGGCTCCCACAGTACGGCCGCGCCGGTCCGACTGCCGCCGGAGGTATTGAAGCGCCGGGTCGGCCAGCGCCGGCACATGCTGGCCGTCCAGGTCGTCAGCTATGCGCTCATCACCTCGGTGCTGCTGGCCTATTGCTACGCCGGCACCATCCCGATCGTCATTCCGTCGACCTATTTCCTTTCCGGCATCGGACTGGTCTCGGTCTTTGTCGTGTTGTCGGAAGCCAACTTCAACGACCGGTTCGAAGACCACTATCTGACGATCTTCCAGGTTGCCGGCCACGTCGCGCTCCAGCTCTGTTTCCTGCTGGCGGCGCCTGAAATCGGATTTGCCTTCCTGAGCGTGGTATTTCTCATTTTCGGGTTCGGCGCGCTGCGAATGACCTCCCGGCAGGCGATCACCTCCTGGACGCTCACCATGATCGGCCTGGCGCCGATCTTCCTCTTCAGCAGCACCCCGATCGGCCTGCCGATTACCACCCAGACCGAACGCGTCGCGGCCATGCTTTCCTTTGTCCTCACGATCGGACAGTGCGCCTTCGTGGGACTGTATGGCAGCACCATGCGCAAGATGCTCTACGACCGCAGCTTCGAACTGAAAGCGGCGTACAAGCGGATCGAGGAGCTTGCCGAACTCGACGAATTGACGGGGGCGTCCAACCGGCGCTGCATCATGCGAATGCTGGAGGAGGAGATTGCCCGCGCGACCCGCAGCGGATCGCCCTGCTCCATCGCGCTGATTGACCTCGACTGGTTCAAACGGATCAACGACGCCTACGGCCATCCGACCGGCGACGAGGTGCTGCGGACATTCTCGATCACCATGTTCGCCAACGTCCGCAGCGTCGACCGGTTCGGCCGCTATGGCGGCGAGGAATTCCTGCTGGTGCTGCCCGACATGGACGCCGACCAGGCCATGCGGGCACTCGACCGGTTGCGCGCCATTATTGCCGATCTCGACTGGAGCGCGTTCTCGCCGGGCATGAAGGTGACGATGTCGGCCGGCGTCGCAACGCTTAATCCGAACGAGACGTCAGACCTATTTCTCGCGCGCGCCGACAGCGCGCTTTATGCAGCCAAGGCGCAGGGACGCAACCGCGTTACCCGCGCCTGATCCGACATATTTCAGCTCCGGCGGCGCAGAATACGCCGCCAGCTTTTGCTCCAGGACAGAGTCATGATTTCGAAAGCCGCCAAGTCCCCTTCTCTCGGAAGTCTGCTCGACGAGCTGCAGTCGACGCTCGCGCACGGCACCGTCGCGCGCCGGGTAGAGACCCTGCGCCGGGTAACCGATCTCTTCATCAATGGCGCGGTGGACTATTCGGACGAGCAGGTCGGGCTGTTCGACGACGTATTCCAGTGCCTGATCGACCACATCGAAACCTCGGCCAGGATGCTCCTGGCCAACCGTCTCGCCGCGGTCGACACCGCCCCGCCGCTCACCATCCGCGCGCTTGCTTTCGATGATGTCATCGAGGTGGCAGGTCCGGTGCTGTCGCAGTCGATGCGGCTCGACGACAAGACCCTGATCGAGAATGCGCGCAGCAAGAGCCAGGCGCATTTGATGGCGATTTCGACGCGCAGGACCCTGAGCGGCGCGGTCACCGACGTGCTGGTCCAGCGCGGCAACGACGAGGTGATTCAGTCAACCGTGAACAATCCGGGCGCGGAGTTCACCGAGCGCGGCTTTACCCGCCTCGTCAGGCGCGCCGACGGCGACGACAATCTCACGAGCTGCATCGGCCTGCGCCCGTCCGTGCCGCGGCATCTCTATCTGAAACTGCTCGCCAAGGCCTCCGACACGGTGCGGCAGCGGCTGGAGGCCGCCAACCCGCAGCAGGCAGCCGAAGTGCCGACCGTGGTCAAGGAAGCAACGCGTCGCGCGCGCTCGGCGACCTCGACGATCACCAAGGACACCCCGATTGCGCACGCGCTGGTCAAGTCGCTGTATGAGGACGGCCGGCTCGACGAATCCGAAGTGGCGTCGTTTGCCGCGGCCGGAAAATTCGACGAGGCCAATGCCTCGATCGCAGCGCTCGCCAACGTGCCGGTGGCGATCGCCGAGAACATGATGATCGAAACCCGGGCCGAAGGCGTGATGATCCTGGCGAAGGTCGCAGGGTTGTCGTGGCCGACGGTCAAGACCATCATCAAGATGCGCGACGAACTCTCCGGCGCGGAGCCGGCCGATCTTATGGCCTGCAAGGACACCTACGAGCGGCTGCGGCCGTCGACGGCGCAGCAGGTGCTGCGCTTCCACCGCATGCAGCAGAACGCGCCGGTGGCGTGAGTACTCTGCTCCCGTAGCCCGGATGGAGCGCAGCGCAATCCGGGGTTCCTGCCGCTAGAAAGAGCCCCGGATTTGCGCGGAGCCTGTCATCGGGCGCGCGTTCGCGCGACCCGTTGGCTCCATCCGGGCTACGCGCTGGCGCCTAGTACCTGAGCAGCTTCGCTCCGGCGAGCGCGCCGATCGCGGTCACCAGCGCGGTCGCGATCGTGTACCAGGCTGCCACGAACAGCGGTGAATCGTCCGTGCAATGCGAGGCGTAGAGCGTCGCCGCCAGTCCCGCCGACAACAGTCCCGCGATGGCGCCGGCGACCGCCGGCCGCGCCGGCGCGCCGTGGCGCAGCCCGATCAGCGCAGCAGCCAGAAGCGGCAGCGACAGCACCGGGATCGCCACCATGCAGACCGAGGAGTTCTTGCCGACCAGCCGCGTCATCATCGGCAACCGCTGCGGCATCATCATCTCGCCGCCGATCGCCGCCGCCAGGATCCCGACCGGGGCCAGCAGCAGCCAGCCAAATCCGCGCAGCGAGGCCTCGGGCCGCGACAGATGCAGGCTGACGGCAATCGCCGCAATCGCCAGCGCCAGCGTCACCGCGAATTTCAGGTCGAAGAACGGGTTACGCATCGCCATCATCACGTCGGGCCTGACGCCGAGTTCGGTAAAGAACATCAGAAGCGAAACCGGTGCCGCGGCCAGCAGCGCCAGCATCAGCGCGTATCCCACCGGGCGCGCACGG
Source organism: Bradyrhizobium algeriense (assembly GCF_003062295.1). Taxonomy (GTDB): domain Bacteria; phylum Pseudomonadota; class Alphaproteobacteria; order Rhizobiales; family Xanthobacteraceae; genus Bradyrhizobium; species Bradyrhizobium algeriense. The sequence goes on from NZ_PYCN01000002.1 coordinate 310,693, forward strand.
TGCTCGTTGTCGGCCGCCAGCGTTCGAATGAGACGATCGGTATCCATTCTCATTGTTCCCGTAACTTCGCCGTCAGGCTGGTCAGGCCGCGATGCAACGCCACCCGCACCGCGCCCTCCGTCATCGAAAATTTCGCCGCCGTATCCTTGATCGAGGCGCTGTCGACTGCGATCGACTGCAGCACGTCGCGCTGCCGCGCCGGCAGCGTCTGGAGTTGGGCGGCGACCTCGCTCGCCGACGCCGTCTCGGCCGGCGCCTCGCCCGGCAGCGTCTCGGCGAAATCGTCAATGTCGACGAAAATGCGCCGGCCGCGGCGGCGCAACGCATCGATCAGCTTGTTGCGGGCGATCGCAAACAGCCATGGGGCAAGCGGGGCGGTAACGTCCCAGGTGTGCCGCTTCAGATGGACCGCCAGCAAAATGTCCTGCACGATGTCCTCGGATTGATCGACCGGTTGCCCTGCCCGCGCCAGTCCGCGGCGCGCCGCGGCCCGGAGCACCGGCGTGACGGCCTTGAGCAGGCGATGATACGCCGCACTGTCGCCTGCAATGGCCGACCGCATCAGGCCGGTCCATTCGTCATCCCGTTCGCGCAAGAGCGCTCCTACCCTGCAATTCGGTCGATCTTTCAATTTGTTACATCAGGACGATCCGATCACGAAGTCGTGATCGAAAGTCTTGACGCACAAGGCCCAGCACCACCCGGCCCCGCGCCCTATCCGGGAATCGGGACGGCCGGCTGCGCGGACGGCAGGCTCATAACATCGATTGCACAGGCTCGCATCCAGCGCAGCCCCTCCGAGGGAGGTCCGGCCCGGCAAAAATGCCGCCGGCACATGCTCGCTGCAACACCATTGCCCAGCTTTTGCCCGGTGTTGCCCGAAGATTCCCTTTTTCTGCCGAACTGTGGACACGGCGTGGGGTCTTTTTTCGTGGTTGGGCGGGCGCCAATGGGGAGATTTCTACATGACGATCAAAGCCAGCGCGCGGTCGGCCTTGATTCTCGCAGCAGGACTTTTGGTAAGTTTCGCAGGACCACCGGCGGCGATGGCTGCCGGCACGGATACGGATAGCGCCCCGACCTCGAAGTCGGAGAATGCGACGTCCGGCAAGTCCGTCAAATCGGGTTCGCGTTACCTGAAGAAGCGCTACGCCCATCGCAAAGACACGCGCGCGGCATCGAAATCCACCGAGGACAAGAAAGCCGACGAAAAGCAGGTCGCCGATGCCAGCGGCGCCACCCCGCCCGCGATTCCCCAATGGCTCGCCAACGCCAACGCGCAAATGACTGCCACCGATGCGGCCCCGGATAGCGCCATGGGGATGTCGGCGGCCATGTCGGAGAAAGCCAACACGGTCCTGCAGGCGGCGGCGGACAAGCCGGCTGACGCGGAGGCGCCGGCCGATCCCGCCGTGGCGGCCCCCGACCAGCTCAACGAGACCGATCGGGCGCTGCATCTACAGGAGCCCCCCGCCACCTCCACTAAGACGGTTGCGATGGCCTCGACCAGCAGACCGGCATCGGAGACCGGCCAGGCCGCGAATAACGATAGTTCCACTCTGGACAAGACCTCACTGATCGGAAAGATCTTTATCGCCTTCGGCGCGCTGCTGACGGTGGCGTCGGCCGCGCGGATGTTCATGGCGTAGCTACCGGCGTACGGACGCGGGCCACACCGCTGTCAGGGATCCGTTCCCGCCCCACTTGAAGCCCACCCCGGCAGCGGGCACATTGCCCACAAGATCAGGACCCGGGGTGGATCATGGCGACGTTCGAATACATCATTGTCGAGAGCAAGGGCGCGGTCGGCATCATCACGCTGAACCGGCCAAAAATGCTCAACGCGTTGTCGTTCGGCGTGTTTCGCGAGATCGCGGCCGCCGTCGATGACCTCGAGGCCGACGACAAGATCGGCTGCATCCTGCTCACCGGCAGCGAAAAGGCGTTCGCCGCCGGCGCCGACATCAAGGAGATGCAGCCGAAAACCTTCATCGACATGTTCTCCAGCGATTTCGCCGCGATCGGCGGCGGCCGCGTCGCCGCCTGCCGCAAACCGACCATCGCGGCGGTCAGCGGTTATGCGCTCGGCGGCGGCTGCGAGCTCGCCATGATGTGCGACATCATCATCGCATCCGACACCGCAAAATTCGGCCAGCCGGAAATCACGCTCGGCACCATTCCCGGCATCGGCGGCACCCAGCGGCTCACGCGCGCGATCGGCAAATCCAAGGCGATGGATCTGTGCCTCACCGGGCGCATGATGGATGCGGCGGAAGCCGAGCGCTCCGGCCTCGTCAGCCGCGTCGTGCCGGCGGACAAGTTGATGGAAGAGGCGCTCTCGGCTGCGGAAAAGATCGCCTCGATGTCGCGTCCCGCGGCCGCGATGGCCAAGGAGGCCATCAACCGCGCGTTCGAGACGCCATTGTCGGAAGGCATGAATGTCGAGCGCAATTTGTTCCACTCGACCTTTGCGCTGGAAGACCGCTCCGAGGGCATGGCGGCGTTCATCGAGAAGCGCAAGCCGGTGAACAAGAACAGATGACGCGGCGCCGAGATTCGTAGGATGGGTAGAGCGCAGCGAAACCCATCAACAGTCCTCAACAGTGAATGATGGGTTTCGCTTCGCTCTACCCATCCTACGGCACCTCGCTATTTCACTCGCGCCAGCGCCGCGTTGACCAGCGCGCGATAGCCACGCTCGGCAAACGTCGTCGGGCGATCGAGACCCAACCGCGCCAGGCATTCGCGGTTCGAGGCGTCCGGCGGCTGCCTCATCCCCTGCCACAGCAACCCGGGCAACAGCAGCGGTGTCCGCTGCGCTTCTCGCAGCAATTGCAGCGCCGGGATCAGCCGTTGCTCGACCTCGGTAAAATCGCTGCCGAACGGGAATGACGGCAGCAGGCCCGCATCGCGCGCAGGCTTTAAGGCTTGCGCGATCCGCTCCGGAAAATTCTCGCGGTGGCTGCGCGGAATTTCAAAACTCTTCGGCAGCTTGCCGGCATCCTTGGCGATCCCGGCCAGTTCATCCTGGAAACGGGAATCCGTGACCGCCAGCATCGCCGCGATGGTCTCGGCGTCTGATTTGCCTCTGACGTCGGCAACGCCGTATTCGGTGACGAACACGTCGCGCAGATGCCGCGGGATGGTCTGGTGCCCGTAATTCCAGCGAATGTTGGAAAGCGTTTTGCGGCCCGCCGGCCGTGTCGCTTCCAGCGCGAGGACCGATCGCGCGCCCTCAAGCGCGAACGCCTGCGCAACGAAATTGTACTGGCCGCCGACGCCGCTCACGACCTGGCCGTCTTCGAGGCCGTCCGAAATCGCGGCCCCCATCAGCGTCGCCATCATCGCGGTGTTGACAAAGCGGGCGCCGACGCGCGCGCGGCGCTTGGCATCCTCGTCGCCATAGAGCTGGTTGGTGAAGGATACCGGCATCATCTGGATGCGCGCGAGTTGCTCGGCCGGCATCTCGCGCAACGCGCGATAGAACGATTTGGGTCCCAGGAAAAACGCGCCGTGCAGCGTCACGCCATCGACCTCGCGCTTGAGAATGCCGGCCTCGATCAGGCAGAGAAACGCCTCAATCAGCATTTCGCTGACCCCATAGAGCCCCTTCGTGAACGGCGCGCTCTCCGCAGGTGCCGCTCCCGGCGCAAGCCGCTTCATGATGGCGTGGAACTGCGCGTTGTCGTGGTGACGAACGATCAACCCCTGCGCCAGCGCATCGCCGACCTGCCCGATGCCGATCTGCAAGGTGCCGCCGTTGGGCACGAGGCCAGCTGCATGAAGCCCGATCGCGTATTTGGTGTCGCTGACCGGCTCGGCCGGCGGGGCGAACAGCGGGAAGTCGGTCGCGGGGCTGTCGAGAACAGCAGAAAACTCGTCCCCCCGCAGATCGCCGGCGCCCGGCATGAACGGCAGCTCGGAATTGACCTGGCCGATCAGCTTGAACGATGCCCGGCCTTGCCCGCGGGCGCGCAGGATGTCGAGCGTGGTGTCGGTGTTGCAGCTCAGGCTGTAGCGCGTCACGCCATCGACCACACGCTTCGCAACCAGTTGGGTGACGACATTCAGCCCGCGCGTCAGCAGATAGGACGAGGCATGGGTATAGTTCGCGGAGATGTAACGCTCTTGCGCGAACGGCACGTGCAGCCATTTGCCGGCCAGAAAAAAGAACTCGATCACCTCTATGTTGGGCGGCAATTCGCCGGCATGCAGCGCGCTGGCATACGTCAGGTCGGGATAGCCACCAAACAGGCGATCGATCACCGGGCCGATGAAGCGCCGCTCGAGCAGGCTCGAGGGCCGCGGCTTTTCCAGCGTCAGCGCCGAAAAGAACGTCAGGTTGATCGAGCGGTCGGCGGCGGCGCGCGCGTACAGCGCGTTGACGATGTGGTTGGCCTTGCCAAGCCCGAGCGGCAAGCCGACCACGAGGTTGGTTCCGACGTCGCGGATGATATCCTCCGCGATCGCTTCGGGGTCGGAAAACAATTTTGGCATCGAGTTGCGGACCCGGGAATAGCTGGGGAGCCAACCGCCCTGAATCGGACGCCAGCCAGCGAAGCTATAGCGTATTTGCCGCCGAACTTCGTCTGTGACGAACCGGCAACAGCCAAGCGCTGATTTTCACCGAATTAATGTACTGATGTCGCGCGGCAGTTTGCCTGTAGCGGCGACGCCCCCTAAACAGGTAGACGAGCCGAGGCTGTCGGCGGGGGCGGACAAGCAATGCATGATCCGGAATGACGGGTGACCGGCGTTCACGAAGACCATGCCCAAACAAGCAGATGGAGCGGAATGGCTCGAAGCAGGGTTATCACGTTCTTGTGTTGGCTACGGGATCAAATGGCTAAGCGTGCCGCTAGGGTTGGCCACGTTGAAAGGCGGTTGCTTCGATCGGGCATTTGCCTTGCAGCGGCTTGCTTTGCGTTTGCAGCGCCGGCCGCGCATGGCGAAAACCTCCCCGAGGCGCTGGCCAAGGCCTACCAGACCAATCCCGCGCTCAATGCGGAACGGGCGCGTCAGCGCGCCACCGACGAGAACGTGCCGCAGGCGCTTTCGGCCTACCGGCCGCAGATCATCGCCGGCCTCTCCGCCGGCCTTCAGTCGGTACGGAACCTGCTGCCCGACAACACCATCCAGTCCGCAAACCTGAAGCCCTGGACCGTCGGCATCACCGTGACGCAGACACTTTTCAACGGTTTCAAGACAGCCAACAGCGTGCGCGTGGCCGAACTGCAGGTGCAGTCCGGTCGCGAGGCCCTGCGCAACGTCGGCCAGGGCGTGCTGCTCGACGCGGTCACCGTCTATACGAATGTTCTCGCTAACCAATCGCTGGTCGAAGCGCAGCGCGCCAACGTCGCGTTTCTGCAGGAAACGCTCGGCATCACCCAGAAACGCCTGAATGCCGGCGACGTCACTCCGACCGACACCGCGCAGGCCGAGGCGCGCCTGAGTCGGGGCCGCGCCGATCTGAATGCCGCCGAGGTCAACCTCGCCATCAGCCAGGCGACCTATGCCCAGGTGATCGGCAACGCGCCCAACTCGCTCCGCCCCGCTGAAACCGTGGACCGGCTCTTGCCGCGCAGCCGCGATGACGCCACCGGCCTTGCCTTCCGGGAGCACCCCACGGTGATGGCGGCGAGCTATGACTTTGACGTCGCCTCGACCTCTATCCGCGTCGCCGAAAGCAGCCTGATGCCAACAATCACGCTGCAAGGCAGCGCCAGCCGCAGCAGGCAGTCCGATCCTACCCTCAGCAGCTCAGGGACCGACCAGGCTTCGGTCACCGGCCAGCTCACGCAACCAATCTACGATGGCGGCATGGCGGCCTCGCAGACCCGACAGGCCAAGGAAGTCGCGGCCCAAAGCCGCCAAGTGCTGGATCAATTCCGCAACCAGGCCCGCACTGCCGCGGTCGGCGCCTGGGTAGCCAATGAAGGCGCCAAGATTGCGGTCACGGCATCGGAAGCCGAAGTCCGCGCCGCCACCGTTGCGCTACAGGGCGTGCAGCGGGAGGCGGCCGGCGGCCAGCGCACGACGGTCGACGTGCTGAATGCGCAACAGGACCTGATTTTGGCAAAGGCTCGCCTGATCGGCGCGCAGCGCGACCGCGTGATCGCCTCCTATACGCTGCTGAGCGCAATCGGCCGGCTCGACGTCAAGAACCTCGGCCTCAACACGCCGGACTATCTGCCGGAAGTGCACTACCATCAGGTGCGCGACGCCTGGCACGGCCTGCGGACGCCGTCAGGGCAGTAGGTTGTATTCCCCTGTCATTCCGGGGCGATGCGAAGCATTGAACCCGGAATCTCGAGATTCCCCGGTGCGCAATTGCGCACCTGAGGTCTGGTGCTAACGCACCATCCCGGAATGACGACAAGCGCGGTATTAACCGGGCGCTGATCATGTCTGGTATCTTCAGTCGCCAGTAACCTGAGTTTGCCTAAAACTCGATTCGTTTCCGCCCTCCGTTTTGATCGATCGCTTTGCGAGGCCTCGTGGTTTCAAACATTCTGCGCTGGTCGGCCAACGGTTTGTTGGTCCTGCTCCTGTCCGTAATCCTTGTGATCATCTCATTTCGCATGGCGGCGTCGATACGCGAGACCGGCGTGCGCGCCCAACTGGCGCCAAAGACCGGCCACCTGGTGCCGACGCGTTCAGGCGCCGTTTTCGTGCAGGAGAAGGGTCCGGAGGACGGCGTTCCCGTGGTGCTGTTTCACGGCACGGCGGCCTGGAGCGAGCTATGGCGTCGTACCAGCGACGCGCTGGCCGCGGCAGGCTTTCATGTGATCGCCCTCGATCTGCCGCCGTTTGGATTCTCGGACCGTTCCGGCAGTTACACGCGGCAGGACCAAGCCGCCCGGATCAACGATGTGCTTGATGCACTGAAAGCTGAGCGCGCCATCATCGTCGGTCACTCCTTCGGCGCTGGTGCGGCGACCGAACTCGCGATGCGATATCCGGATCGGACGCGCGCGCTGGTGCTGGTCGATGCGGCGCTCGGATTGACGGCTGCGCCGTCGGACGCGCCCTGGGTTATCCAGCCGCAATGGATTCGCGAAATCCTGGTGTCGCTGACCATCACAAATCCCGTGGCGACGCAAATGCTGCTGCAATCGATGATCGCGAAGAAGGAGCGCGCGCTGCCGGAATATGTCGCGATCCTGCAAAGGCCGCTGACGCAGCGCGACAGCACCAGCGATATCGCCGACTGGCTGTATTATTTCCTCGGCGCCGACACCAATGCCGCGAGCGCGGACCGCAATGCCTATGCGAAGCTGGAAGTCCCCGTCGCGATCCTGTGGGGCGACAAGGATACGATCACCCCCGTCGAGCAGGCTCTCGATCTCCGAACGCTGCTGCCGCCGGAGACGGACCTGACGTTGCTGCCAGGGCTCGGCCACATCCCGCAGATCGAGGACCCCGGCATGTTCAACGATGCCCTGCTCAAAACACTCGGAAAACTCTAGAGCCTTTTCGGTTCTGATTGAATCAGAACCGGGCTCTAGATTGTTGTTTTGACGCGTTTTCTTTACGCGAACCGGTGTCCACTTCGCTTGAAAACGCTCTAGACTGCGCAGAGATTCGACAAGTCTTGCAGATCGCCGCCGGAGACATCATGGACATCATCAGACTGTGCGCCTGGGGCTATGCCGCCCTGCTCGGCTTCGTGATCCTCACCGGCTACATCCCGGCCTTCATCGACGCCAATGACATGATCTTCGGCCTGTTTCGCCGCACCTGGTACGCCGACGGGCTGCATCTCGTCTCGGCGCTGTGGGCTGCTGCGGCGGCGATCACTTCGCGCCGCGCCTCGGAATTGTTCTTCCAATTGTTCGGCGTGTTCTATTTTGCGGATGGCCTGCTCGGGCTGGCTACCGGCAGCGGCTATCTCGACTTCGGCATCCTGATCAACGGCGTCCTCAACCTGCCGCTCGCGACGCGGTTTTTCGCCAATGCCCCGCATCTCGGCCTCGGCGGCGTGGCGATACTGATAGGCTTTATGCTCGCGCCGCGGACGCGGACCGCTGTTCATGCTTAAATGGTTGCGGCGCATCCTGGCCGGCATCGCGATTCTGATCGCGCTGTCGGTGCTTGTGCCGCTGGCCTATATCGAGGGGACATGCCGCCCCTCTTCCGGCGCCGCAACGGCCAGTACACCGGCCGTGACCTTGCCCGCGATCGATGAGGCAGGCTATCGGCGCAAACTGAACAACACGTTCTTCACCTTCCCCGAATGGTACATCGTCTATTCCTTCGAGGATTTCGGCCGCTTCCTCGATCGCTCCAGCGAAAGCCATTTCAACTATCTCGGTCACATCTTCGGGTTCTGGCGGAGCTTCTGCACCATCAACCGCGCGGTGCCCGCAACCGGCGAGCAGCTCACGGAGGTCAAGACCATGATCTACGTGATCGGCATCAGCTACTCTGCCGAATACACGATCAAGGGGCTTTATGAAAACACCGTCGGACGCGTGTTCGAATGGATCAGGGGCGAGAAGCGCACGCCACAGGACGAGTTCGGCCGCGCCGTGTTGCAGGACTATGCCGCCTTCCTCTACACCGTCCCCTGGTACAAATATCCGTTCCGCGAAAAGCTCGACGGCCTGATGGCGATCTCGGCGCCGACGCCGAGCAGTCTGCGCAGCTGGGAGCGCAACTTCACGCTCGGCGCGGAATATTTCGTCAAGATCGGCTACGCCTCGCTGATCCAGAAGGCGCTCGATGCCGGTGGTGACGAGGAGCCGCGCGACATCATGTTTGCGGTGGCAACGCTGCCGCCTGCCGTGTTGGCGAAAGAACCGCGCATCAAGCCGGTCCGCGCGTTGACGCCGCAATGGCAGCTGGTGCAGACGCCGCGCTACAAGGCTTTCACCGAGATCCTGCAGAGCCTGCTGGACCAGGGATTTGGCCTTGCGGAAATCGCCGGCAATCACGACATCTTCATCACGGTGGTTGCGCCCAATGCTGCAAAACTCGACATCAAGGGCACGACGGAGCTGTTTTCGCAGGAGCTGGATGCCCGCCCCGGGTTTCGCAGGGCCGGCCTGAAAGCCAGGATCGACCGCCTCGTGGATATCAACCGCGAGCTCAAGGCCGGGGGCGCGAGCATTGAGCACTTCTATGATTACTGACGGGCGTCAGCAGAAACGAACCCTGCCGTTGAGTCGGATCGCCGGCGCCATCGCGCTCGTCGTGGCTGGCTGGCTGGCCGTCGTTGTCGCCCTGACCTTCGGATCGGCACCCGGCAAGTCGATGGCCATTGTCGGCCCACAGTCACAAGCGTTAGCCGCGATCGCCAAAGCCAATGGCCGCATCCTCGCCTCAAACGATTATGTCACCATTGCCCGCTCCGACGACGTCGGCTTCGTCGCACGCCTCTACTCGGCTGGCGCGCTACTTGTGCTGGATGCCGAACAGGCCGGCGGTTGCAGCGGCCTGCCCCCTCTGTCGTCATTGCGAGCGAAGCGAAGCAATCCATCGCTGGGATAAGCAATACTGGATTGCTTCGTCGCTTCGCTCCTCGCAATGACGGCCCTCGCAGTTACGACGCGTACTTCTGATAGAACGTATTGGTGAACAGCTCGCTCGGATCATACTTCCGCTTCGCCGCGAAGAAATCGTTGATCTGCGGATATGACCGCTGCAACTGATCCTTTGAATAATAGAGCTGGTAGGGCAGGAAAAACCGGCCCTTGTGCGCTATGGTGAGGTCGATCAGTTCTTCCGTCGCCTTCTTCATGCGCCGGTTGCCTTCATCGTCCGTGGTCTGGTTGATGTAGAGCACCAGCGAGAATGCCGGCTCCGGCGAGTAGGTCAGGAAATTGTTCTCCTGATGCACGACGCGCACGGAGGCGTTCAACAGATTGGTCCTGTTGTCGGTCAGCACCTTGCGCATGCCGTCGACGAACGAGACGAACTGGCTGCGCGGGATGAAATATTCGTGCAGGATATCGGTATCGTTGGGCAGCGCGTTGCGCAAGTACGGCACGGAATCGTGCATCGGATCATTGCGGTTGACGAGACAGGCTTCCGCCGATCCGATCGCCTGCGCCCGCGTCACCGTGCAGGTCTCCATCCGGTGCTCGATGTGCTTTTCCGACAGCCATTTCATTTCCTGAAACAGCGGTCCCTGCTTGGACAGGTTGATAGTCAGCCGCCGCAATTTGGTGCCTGAGACCTCGCCGAGCGGTTCGCGCTTGAAATCGGTGCCGTCGACCTTGGTGTAGGTATAGAGCAGCAATTCCTTCAGGAACGAGCTTGGCGCGGTCGAGAGATGCCCGTACATCAGCCCGATATTGCCGTCCTTCTCGATATCCTTGGCGAACAGCGCCGGGAATTCCTTGTAGTCCATCATGCGGCGCCCGGTCTGGTAGACCAGATTGTCTGATATATCGAGCTCGGCCTCGACGATGACGCCGAACAGGCCGTAGCCGCCGACCACCAGGTTGAACAGGTCCTTGTTCTCCGTCGCAGATACCGTACGCAGCGAGCCGTCCGCCAGCATCACCTTCATCGACTTGATCGACTTCGCAAGCGCACCGGCCTGATGGTCCATGCCATGGGCATTGACCGAGATCGATCCGCCGACGCTGAAAATATCGGTCGACTGCATGGCGCGGACCGCAAAGCGCGGGTGCAGCACGTTCTGGATATCGTGCCAGGTCGCGCCCGGCTGCACCGTGACCGATCGCGAGTTTTCATTCAGCACGATCTTGTTGAAGCCGCGCATGTCGAGCACGATGCCGCCCTTGCGGAAGGCGTGCCCGCCCATGCTGTGACGCACGCCGGCGGTGGTCACCGAGAGCTTGTTGTCGCGCGCAAATGTGAGCGTTTTCGCGATATCCTCGACGCTGCGCACCTCGACCATGCCGTAGATTTCGGTCTTGTTGAGGCAGCTCGCATCATTGATGCTGCCGCCAAGCTGCGACCATTTCACATCCTTGAGCGGCGCAATCGCCTTGATCCGCTCCAGATCGATTTTCGCCTGCTCGCCGCCGCCGACCGCAGGCCCGCAATCCTTTTCGCCGGTGGGATCCGCCGCCAGCGCCTGGAGCTTGCGATAGCTGTAAACACCCAGCAACACGACGACCACGGCGGCAACGGACACGCCGGTTTTGAACTTTTGTGAAAATTTTCGCATGAACTGATTCCAGAGGATTACGTGATATTCCGGGCGGGCGGATAATTAGTCAAATCGGAGCGCCTTCCGGTTCGATAGGCCGGCAGCGTTACTGAACCGATAACCCGATGCAGCCAGATGACGGCCGCCCTTCCCGCGCCTCACTTCTCCCGATAATCTCCCGACCCCATAACGGGCGAAGCAACGCCCGGCGCCGAGGAGGAACGCGGAAGTCGACGGGGCACCACGGCCTGTCCCGGACACCAACAATCAACAACATTATCCTGGGAGAACACCAATGCTGACGCGACGCAGTATGATGCTTGCCTCCATCGCAGCCGGAGTGATCATGAACAACAGAACCGCCTCCGCCAAAGCGGCGCAGCCAGCGACGCCGGTGAATTTCGACGTGCCCGCGGGCGCCTGCGACTGCCACACGCATATCCATCCCGATCCTGAGAAATTCCCGTTCTTCTCCGGCCGCGTCTATACGCCCGAACTGGCCTCGCCGGAGGAAATGACCGCGCTGCACAAGGCGCTGCACATGGAGCGCGTCGTGATCGTCACGCCCTCGATCTACGGCACCGACAACGCGGCCACGCTGTTCGGCATGGCGGCGCGCGGGCCGACCGCGCGCGGGGTCGCCGTGATCGACGACAAGACTTCCGAGAGCGATCTCGACCTGATGGGCAAGGCCGGCATTCGCGGCGTCCGCCTCAATCTCGCAACCGGCGGCGTCAATGATCCGAGTGTCGCCAGGCCACGCTTCACGGCCGCCGTCGAGCGCATGAAGGCGCGCGGCTGGCATGTGCAGCTCTATACTAATCTGGCGATGATCACCGCGATCAAGGATCTGGTCATGACCTCGCCGGTGCCGGTCGTGTTCGATCATTTCGGCGGCGCGCAGGCGGCCCTTGGGGTCGAGCAGCCCGGCTTTGCCGACCTCGTGGATCTCGTCAAATCGGGCAGAGCTCATGTGAAGATCTCGGGCGCCTATCGCGCCTCGAAGCTCGCCCCTGACTATGCCGATTGCATCCCGCTCGCCAAGGCGTTGATCGGTGCCAATCCCGACCGGATCGTCTGGGGCACCGACTGGCCGCACCCGAACTCGGTCACGCCTGCCGACAAGAAGATTACCGACGTCACGCCGCTATTCCAGATCGACGACGGGCGACTCCTGAACCAGCTTCCGGTGTGGGCGCCGGATGCTGCGATCCGCAAGAAGATCCTGGTCGACAATCCGGCGCAGCTTTACGGGTTCTGAAGCCCGGCACTCGACATCGCGGTCCGCTCAAGTCCGAGCGGGTCGCGGTCGCGGGTGCGCAGCCAGTCGCCGGCCTTGCGCAGGCCGCCGAACGGGAACAGGTGAAATCCCGCGATCGAAGCCGTTGCGGCCGCGGGCGCGCCGCGCAATCCCCTCACGACGTCGTCCGGCCCGGTATCCGTCAGCAGCCGGCCGAACCGGCCGATCTGGGCCCGCAGCGCGCGGATGGAATTGCCGATGCCGCAGCGGAGCGCGAATTTTGTCAGTGTCGCCGGCGTGGCCGGACCGGCAAGGCCAATGATCACGGGAAGATCGATGCCGGCCCGATCGAGTTCAGCGATCCATTGCAGGATCGGGGTGCTCTCGAAGCAGAATTGCGTGACGACATCGACACGTGTTCCGGTCCGCCCTCCCCAGTCGCGCCACGCCTTGAGCCCGTTCAGCGCGTCGCGCAACTCGAGAAATGGATGACCTTCGGGATGACCGGCGACACTCACCCAGGCGATGCCGTGCGTCTCGATCAATCCGCTGGCGCAGACATCGCGCGTCGATTTGAACGGGCCCCTTGCAGCGGCGACGTCGCCCGCGATCAGGACAATGCGCGACACACCGGCCTCGCCCCGCGCCCGCGCCAGGAAATCGTCGAGCGCCTCCCGCGAAGCCATTTCACGCGCCGCGATATGGGGCACCGGATTGTAGCCTGCCCGGCGCAGCGCCGTGGCGGTTTCGACATTGTGGCGATAATGGTCGCCGGGCAGGAACGTGATGGTGACCTCCGTGCCGGCAGCGAAATGATCGCGCAGTTCCGCAATCTGATGCCCGCGCGAGGAGATTTCGACTGAGGCCGATGACAGCAGCGCGGCTAGTCTGGGAGATGCCTGATCGGCGACGGTCAAGGGCGCCTCCCAAAATCACGCCGGCGTGCGGCGGCGCGAGATCACATAGGTTTCGTCGTTGAACCACAGGCCGCCATGCTTCTTCAGCACGCGGTCGGTGGCTTCGAGGTAGCGGCCGTCGCGGACCACTTCCGACAACCTGTTGTCCTCGATCTGCGCCACGTAGATCGCCGCGTTCCAGGCCGCGAACAGCGTCGACGTCCCGATCGGTCCGCTGACCTCGTCCGGCAGCGTGTGCATGCGATAGCGGAAGATCGAGCGCGCGTCGGAGGAGGCGTTGAAATTGTAATGCCGGGCCGCCGCGCCAAGCTCGTGCTTGACCTGGCGCAGGATGGCATAGCGGTCGGTCTTGAAGGGATCATCGCCCGGCCAGACCTGGTCGATGATTTCGATGCCGGGATCCTTGCCGTGCGAATGGATGCCGATCAGCCGCCCGCCCGGCCGCAGCGACTTGACCAGCGGTGTCAACACTTTTGAGGCCTTGAACTCCACGCTCGCCCGCGCCCGATAGGGCTGCGAAGCAATGACCAGATCGTAGTCGGCCATCACCCGGCCGGGCCGCGGCATGATCGGATCGAGCAGGAAGGAATGATCCTCACGCCGCAGCGTCAGGATGACGGGGCGCTGATAGACCGGATTGCCCGTGGTCGGGCTGATGCCCGCGCGCCAGTTCTCGGCGAGGAAGCCTTCGAGCTCGCCGATCTGCTCGGCGAAGCCATGCGCGGTGTTGCCGGTCAGCATGACATCTTTCCAGATCAGGCCTTGTGCCGACGTCACCGAGCGCGGCGTCAGCCATGGCGCCTCGGCGTAATAGAGGTTGGTCACGACCAGCACGGTGGCGGGATGCTCGAAAAGGCGGTCCGCCATCTTCTCCAGCATCAGGCGGACGTCTTCGTAGCTGATCTCTTTCGCCACGACATAGAGCGGCATGGTGGGGAAGCGCGCATGCACCGCCCGCATCACCCGCGACAGCACGGTGCCGTCGCCGACGCCGGCGTCGAAGATGCGAAGCGCCGGCGGCGCCGGCTGCAGATTGCCAAGCTCGAGCGAGATACGATTCCCAACCTCGGTCTTCTCGCTGCAGGTCGAGACGAACAGCAGGTATTTCTGGCGGTTGTCGAAGAACCGGAAGCCCGGCGGCGCGACGGCGTTGGCAGCGCCCGCGCCGTTCAGCGGTTTGGCGGCCGGTGACGGCTGGCCTGCCGCTTCGTTCGAAGCGGGCCGGTGCTCGGCGAGATAGGCGCGGACCTTGTCGAGCGTGCCCGTCGTGATCCTGGCGCCATCGCGCAACCGCGACACCAGCTTGCCGTCATTGACCACCAGCCGCCCGAAGGTCGATTCAGCGGTTTGGGTCTCGCGGCAATAATCGCGGATCTCGCCGAGAATCTGGTCGGCGGTCGGCGGCGATTTCGTCGGCTGCGCGTGGCCGTTTTGCCCGCCGTTCGATCCCTGGCTTTCCTCGATCCGCATGGTGTTCTCCCGCGGTTGTCCCTGCCGACATCTGGGGACGGCCACCGGATTGCGTCAACCACAAACCGAGTGGGCAGGAAACATGGGCATGTGCCCACAACGCATCTACCTCGCCCGGCGCGAAAATACCGAGATCAGCACCGGCAGCGTCACCAGGATCACGATCGGCGCCAGCATCATGCCGGTGACGACCACGATCGCCAGCGGCTTTTGCACCTGCGAACCGATCCCCTCCGAGAGCGCCGCCGGCAACAGCCCGACACCCGCCACCACGCAGGTCATCAGCACCGGCCGCAGTTGCAGTTCGCCGGCGCGGATCACCGCGCGCATCCGCTCATAGCCTTCGTCGATGAGCTGGTTGTACTGCGACAGGATGATGATGCCGTCCATCACGGCAATGCCGAACAGCGCGATGAATCCGATCGCGGCCGACACGCTGAAGGGGATGCCCGTGATCAACAGACCGAGCACGCCGCCGAAGATCGCCATCGGGATCACGCTCATGGCCAGCAGGGTGTCGACGATGGAGCCGAAATTGAAGAACAGCAGCACCCCGATCAGCGCGAGGCTGATCGGCACCACGATCGACAGCCGCTTGATGGCGTCCTGCAGATTGCCGAACTCGCCGACCCATTCGACCCGCGAGCCCGGCGGCAGCTGGACTTGAGCTGCGACCTTTTCCTGCGCCTCCTGGATCGCGCTGCCGAGGTCGCGGTTGCGCACCGAGAACTTGATCGGCAGATAGCGTTCCTGCTGCTCGCGGTAGATGTAGGCGGCGCCCGAGATCAGGTTGATCGAGGCGACCTCGCTGAGCGGGATCTGGGTGATCGCGCCGCCCTGCCCTGCCACGCCGATCCGCAGGTTATGGATAGCTTCGGCGCTCTTGCGGTATTCCGGGGCAAGCCGAACGATGATCGGGAAATGCCGGTCGCTGCCGGGCTCGTAGAGATCGCCTGCGCTGTCGCCGCCGACCGCGACCTTGATGGTGGCGTTGATATCGCCGGGTGACAGGCCGTAGCGCGCCGCACGCGCACGGTCGATATCGATCTGAATGGTCGGCTGGCCCAGCGAGGTGAACACCGCGAGGTCGGTGACACCCTGCACGGTGCCGAGTACGGATTTGATCTTGTTGGCGGTATCGGTCAGCGCCTGCAGATCGTTGCCGTACAGCTTGATCGAGTTCTCGCCCTTCACGCCTGAGACGGCCTCCGAGACGTTGTCCTGCAGATATTGCGAGAAGTTGAATTCGACGCCCGGGAATTTGTCCTGCAACTGCCCCAGCAATTGCGCGGTCAGTTCATCCTTGTCGCGGGTGCCGGGCCATTCGCTGTTGGGCTTCAACGGCGCGAAGAATTCGGCGTTGAAGAGGCCGGCGGCGTCGGTGCCGTCGTCGGGGCGTCCGTGCTGCGACACCACCGATTCCACTTCGGGTCGGCTGCGGATCATCCTGCGCATCTCGTTGACGTAGGCGTTGCCCTCCTGCAGCGAAATGGTCGGCGGCAGCGTGGCGCGGATCCACAGATTGCCTTCTTCCAGCTTCGGCAGGAATTCCAGTCCCAGCAGCCGCGCGAACACGATGGTCAGCACCACGAGACCCGCAGCACCGGTCATGACGACCTTGCGGTTCGCGACCGCCCATTTCAGCACCGGCACATAAAGCCGGTCGAGCTTTTTCACGACCCAGGTTTCGGCCTCTTCCAGATGCGAGGGCAGGATGATCGCGCTCAGCGCCGGCGTCACGGTAAAGGTCGCCAGCAGGCCGCCCGCCAGCGCATAGGCATAGGTCCGCGCCATCGGGCCGAAGATGTTGCCTTCGACGCCGCTCAGCGTGAACAGCGGCAGGAAGGCGGCGATGATGATGGCGGCGGCGAAGAAGATCGAGCGCGACACGTCGGCAGCAGCCGACAGGATGGCGTGGCTCTTCATTCCCATCGTGGCGTCGAAGGAGATGTGGCTCTGCTCGGCCGCGGAGAGCGCGGTAGTTTGAGTAAACCTGCGGAAGATCGCCTCCACCATGATCACGGTGGCGTCGACGATCAGGCCGAAATCGATCGCGCCTACCGACAGCAGATTGGCGGATTCGCCGCGCAGGACGAGAATGATGACGGCGAAGAACAGCGCGAACGGGATCGTCGCGCCGACGATCAGCGCGCTGCGGAGATCGCCGAGGAAGATCCACTGCAGCAGCACGATCAGGATGATCCCGACCACCATGTTGTGCAGCACCGTATGCGTGGTGATGTCGATCAGGTCCTTGCGGTCATAGACCCGCTCGATCTTCACGCCGGGCGGCAGGATCGAGGAATGATTGATCTCGTGAACCAGCTTTTCGACCCGGGCGATGGTCGGCGAACTCTGCTCACCGCGGCGCATCAGCACGATACCCTGCACGATGTCATCATCCTGGTCGAGGCCGGCAATGCCGAGCCGCGGCTTTTCGCCGATCGTGACATGCGCGATGTCGCGGACCAGCACCGGATTGCCGCCCGACTGCGACACCATGGTGTTGTTGAGGTCGTCGATCGAGCGGATCAGGCCGACGCCGCGCACCACGGCGGATTGCGCGCCGATGTTGATGGTGTTGCCGCCGACATTGATGTTGGCGTTGGAAACGGCCTGCAGCACCTGCGGCAACATAAGCCCGTTGGCGACCAGTCTGTTGAAATCGACCTGCAGCTCGTAGGTCTTGGTCTTGCCGCCCCAGCCGGTGACGTCGACAACGCCGGGCACCGCGCGGAAACGGCGCTGCAACACCCAGTCCTGCAGCGTCTTGAGATCGAGCACGCTGTAGTTCGGCGGGCCTTTCAGGCGGTAACGAAAAATCTCGCCGGTCGGACTGAGCGGCGAGATGGTCGGCTGCGCATTGCCCGGCAACGGCGCAAGCTGCGACAGCCGGTTCAACACCTGCTGCAGCGCCTCTTCATAGGTGTAATCGAACGAGAACTGGAGTTTGACGTCGGACAATCCGTACAGCGAGATGGTGCGGATGGTGCGCAGGTTCTTGATGCCGGCAACCTGGGTCTCGATCGGTATCGTGATGTAGCGTTCGATCTCTTCCGACGACAGGCCCGGACTTTGCGTCACGATGTCGACCATCGGCGGGGTCGGATCGGGATAGGCCTCGATGTTGAGCTGCTTGAACGCGATCAGGCCGCCGACCAGCACGGCGACGAACATGCCGACCATCAAATAGCGGCGGCTGACGGCTAGGGCGACCAGGCGATGCATTCAGACCGGAGCTTTCAATGAGGAGGTCAGCTGCCGGACGCGGCGCGGTCGATGAACAGCGCACCCTTGGTGACGATCTGCTCGCCGGGTTTCAGGTTGCCGACCACCTCGACGAGATCGCCATTGGTGAGGCCGGGCTTGACCTGACGCAATTCAATCGTCTTGTCCGGATGCGCGACCCAGATCCGCACCTGATCGCCCTCATAGATCAACGCCTGCTTCGGCACGCCGACCGCCGGACGGTCGCCCGCCGAATAGATCGTGACGTTGGCGAACATTTCCGGCTTCAGCACGAAGTCCTTGTTGTCGATGGTGGCGCGGACCAGCAGCCGGCGCGTCGCCGGATCGATGGCGGTGGCGACATAGTTGAGCCGCGCCGACAGCGGACGGCCGGGCAGCGCCAGCACGTTGAACGTCACCTCCTGCCCAATCGCGACGCTCGCGCAATCGCTCTCGCGGACGAAGGCCGTCATCCAGACGGTGGAGAGATCGCCGATCACATAGACGGGGTCGCTGGCGCCGGCGTTGACATACTGGCCGGGGCCGACCTTGCGCTGGACCACGGTGCCGGCGATCGGCGCGAAGATGGTGGTCTCGGGATTGATATGACGCTTTTCCTGGAAGGTCGCGATGTCCTCATCGGTGAGGCCGAAAATGCGTAATTTGTTGCGCGCCGCCTCCATCGCCGTCTGCGACGAACGCATGTCGTTTTCGGCCTGGATCAGGGTCGCCTGGCTCTGCTGGTATTCTTTCAGCGGAACGGCCTTGCCCTCGAACAGGTCCTTGGCGCGCGTTCCCTGCAATTGCGCCAGATCGAGCGCGGACTTCGCCTTGTTCATGGCGGCCATCGCGGCGATGAAATCGTTTTGCGCCTGAACGTTGTCGGCGGCCTCGATCACGAACAGCGGCTGGCCCTTGACGACGCTATCTCCCGGCTTGGCCAGCAGCTTGGTGACGCGGCCTGCATAGGGCGAGAACACCGGCGTCGAGCGATCTTCATCGATCGCGATCTTGCCTTCAGTGACGTGTTCGGCGCGGAAGCCGCGTTCGGTGACGGGCTGAATGGTCAGGCTGGCCCACTCGGCGGCGCTCGGCGTGTAGCGCTGCAATCCCTTGCGGGACTGGCTCGAGACTTCCGAATGCCCGCGCTTGGCGCCGCCGATGTAGGTGGCGCCGTAAACGGCCCCGCCGGCCAGCGCCAAAAGCGCTGCCGCCACGGCCCATCGCCGGGGGTTAACCATTTGCAATCGCTTGTAGAATTCTATAAACATGCGACCTGAAGCTCCGCGACAATTTGCCTCACCTCGCGCTAATAGGGCCCAATTGGCGTTTCACACAACCCCAAAAGTGAAAATGCGTTAGCGGTCGACGTTAAAGTTTGGAGAGGCTGGGTCGAACGCCCATCGAATCCCTATTGGCGTGGCGGCCATTGCGGCGGATGGCTACCGAGCGGCATGGCCGGGCGCGTCCAGAACGCCGGGGTTTTCGACAGGACCGCCGAATGCCTGACCGATCGCAGCACGCCGAAGCCCGAACCGGCTTCCTCGACGAAAGGCCTCACCGCCTCCCCCTTCAGGTCTTCGGTCGCAAGACCGCCGGCGACCCGGCCGAGATTCCACAGCCAGCGGCCGGTCTGCGCCAGCGACACCTGGACGTGCCAGCTTCCGCCTTCACGCGCTTGGCGCGCTTTGGCCATCATGGCGCCGAACGCCATGAAGTAGCCGGTGGCATGGTCGAGCATCTGCGCGGGCAATTCCTTCGGTCCATCGATACCGGCGGCCTGCCCCTCGGCATGGTTGAATCCGGTCGCGGTCTGCACCAGCGAGTCGAAGCCGCGCCGCCCGGCCCAGGGACCTGCGGCACCGTAGGCCGACAGCGTGACATAAATGATGCCGGGATTGATGCGCGCGGCGTCCTCCGGCGAGAAGCCGAGACCTGCGATCGCGCGCGGCCGGTAGCCTTGCGAAAAAATATCCGCCGCAGCCAACAGGTCGCGCAGCACGCCGCGCCCCTGCTCGTTCTTGAGTTCGACAAAACTCGTCAGCTTGCCGCGGCCGGTGTCGATGGTGAGCCACGGAATGGCCGGTAGCTCTGGGCCGGAGATCAGCAGCACATCGGCGCCATGCGCGGCGAGCGTCCGGCCCGCCACCGGGCCCGCGATCACGCGCGACAGGTCGAGCACGCGAAGCCCCGCGAGCGGACGATCGCCTTTGGGCCACGGCTTCGGCGCAGCCTCGCCGATTTTCGTGATCGAGATCAGCGGCAATCCGGCAAGCGCCTTGGCGTGCGGCGTCGCCGACCATTCGTCATGGGAGCGCATGAAGGCGACGACGCCGCCGCCGGCATAGGCGGCGGTCTCGAACGCTTCGCCGTCCCATTGCATCAGCGCGGCCTGAACCGCGTCACGCTCCGGCTTGCAGTGCAGCACCTTGCAGACCGCGTCGCGATGATGGGGAAAATTGGTGTGCAGGCGCACGAAGCCATTGTCGCGGGTTTTGTAGACACCGGCGATCGCATCCCAGGCCGGTGGCGGCGGATTGCCGTCGACGCGCAGATAACGTTCGCTCCGGCATTCGACCACGGCATGACGCATATCGACCGCCGTGCCTTGCGCCTCGCCGCTGCGCATTTTCCAGATCTCGGCCGCCGCCAGCCCGGTCGCGGCGACGCTGACCTGTGCGGCGGCAGCGACGCGAAACGACGACGGCAGTTGCGGCTCATCGCCGGTCAGCGTGAGCGCGTCGAGCGCGGAAGCTTCGCCGCCGGCAGAGGTCCAGATATCGCGGAGGATTTCTCTGGGGCTTTGCATAAGCGTGTCTCTTCCCTAACGTCCTTCTTAACATCCCACGCAACGTAGCCCGGCGCACGCGAAGCGCAATCCGGGTAAAGCGATTTGAGCTTTCTCCCGGGTCAACTTGGCCGCTACAATGCGGCGGAATCACATAAGGAAAAACAGAATGGACTTGGGTTTGAAGGGCAGAAATGCCGTCGTGCTCGGCGGCACGCGCGGCATCGGGCGGGCGATTGCGGATACGCTGGCGGGCGAAGGCGCAGGCGTCGCGGTGTGCGCCCGCAACGCCGATCAGGTCGCCGGCAGCGTTGCCGAACTGCAGGCGATGGGCGTGAAGGCGACCGGCGCGTCCGTCGATATCACCGACGCCGCCGCATTGAAGTCGTGGATCGCCGATGTTGCACGGCAGCTGGGCAGCGTCGACATGCTGTTTTCCAATGCCGGGGCCATGGCGCAAGGCGGCGATCCCGCTTCATGGGAGCAGAACTTTCGGCTCGACGTGCTCGGCGCCGTCAACGCGTTCGAGGCCGCGCGTCCCTCGCTCGAAGCCAGCGGCGAGAAGACCGGTGACGCGGCCTTCATCATCATTTCATCGATCTCGGCGGCGCAGGCAGATAGCGCCAGCTCCTACGGCCCGATCAAGGCGGCACTGATCCACATGGCCAAGGGACTGGCGCGGCAATACGCGGGCAAGAAAATTCGCGTCAACGTGGTGTCGCCGGGCACCGTTTATTTCAGGGGCGGCATCTGGAACATGGTCGAGCAGAACATGCCGAAGCGCTACCAGGATGCGCTGGCGCGCAACCCGACCGGCCGCATGGCAACGCCGCAGGAGATCGCCAATGCCGCCGTGTTCCTGGCGAGCCCGGCCTCCTCCTTCACGACCGGTTCGAACCTCGTCGTCGACGGCGCGATCTCGAACCGCGTAAATTTCTGAGGCATATGGCAGGGTTGAGAGAGAGAGAGAGAGAGAGAGAGAGAGATCGATTTACAACTCGCGAAGCAAACCGGTAAATTTGAAACGATAAACTAAGGGAACTTTACGAAGTTACCTTCATTCTGGCGGCCTGTTTCGAAGACCCAGACGACTGGGTCCAACGACGGATGGGCAGGATGATTGTCGACGAACAAAGGACAAAGGTGCAGCGCGAACCGCGGCGCGAGCTGCGCAAACGGCCGACATGGATGACGATCGACAACGGGATCACGAAGCTTGAATGCTTCGTCCTGGACGTCTCGCCGGGCGGCGCCAAGATCGCGACCGATACTGCGCTTGATGTCAGAGACAGCTTTGAATTGGCGCTGGTGCCCGAACATACGACGCGCCAGTCGTGCGAAGTGGTCTGGCGCCGGGGCAAGACCTACGGCGTGAAATTCCTGTCCTGAGAGTCTGACTCGAAAGAGCGGCCAATGAAATGAGGCCCTCGGGCCCTTGCTCCGTCCGTCATGCCCGGCCTTGTGCCGGGCATCCACGTCTTGCTCTAACCAGAAAAGACGTGGATGGCCGGGCATAGGCTAGCGGCAGCGACGCCGTCCTTCCGGACGGCTATGCCCGGCCATGATGAAAAGTGAGTCATTTTTCAGAGATCGGACCGGCGGCCGACGTCGACCGTCGGCACACCCGCCACCTCCATCCCCTCCTGCCGACATACTCGTGATTGGCCTCGACGTATGACTGTATTATTACAGTCAGATGTCAGTTCGATTACGGCGGAGCGACGAATGAGTTTGGAATGGCAGGCACGGTCGGGTTCCCTGACCTGGTCGAATCCCGTGTCCTGGTGGTGGGGGCTTCTGACCCTGGTGAGCGGCGTCAATATCGCCGTCTGGTTCGTGCTGTATCGCGAGCTTCCCGTCTTGCCGACTGGCGCTGTCGGCAGCACGTCCGGCATCGGGGCCATGCTGCTGTTCTGTGCGGCCTATGTTTTTGGCTGCGCCTTCAGGTCGTTTCTGCCGCGCGCCGATGTTCAACGGATCTGCCTGTTCGACACCTGGTGGTCGAGCGTTCTGGTCGGACGGACGGTGGCGACCGTGGCCGAGATCTGTTTTGTGGTGCAATGGGCGATGCTCCTGCACCAACTCGGCACGATGACCGGGGCGGAAACGACCGTGAATGCCGCATGGGTGATCGTACCTCTGATCCTGATCGCGGAATGCCTCTCATGGTATGCGGTGCTGACCAGGAATTATCTCGGCAACGCCATTGAAAATTCGCTGTGGGCGGTTGCGTTCTTTATCATCGGTGCAGGTCTTTGCCGCCTGCTGCCGGAATTCCACGGCGCGGTTCGCGTGATGCTTACCATAGCCATCGCAGGCATTGCGGGCTTCCTGGCGTTTCTGATGACGATCGACGTCCCGATGTACTTGAACCGCTGGCGCACCGGCGATGCCGATGGTGACAAGCGCCTGACGCCCCGCGAGGGCCTGCGTGACGTCAGCACGCGCTGGGTGGTGACGCACGACCTGGCCGAGTGGAAGGACGAGATTGCCTGGATGTCGCTCTATTTCAGCCTGGCGGTCTGGTCGAGCCTCGCGCTGTGCGTGTTCTACGCGCTCGAAAATCATCTGCCGCAGTACCGGACCCAAACGGCGATCGTCAGCGTGTCGCCTGATGCCGCGGCTAGTCATGGTGCGATCAGCGCCGTTACGGCCGTGAATGTTTCCGCGGCAGATGCGTTGAGAAAGAACGCGGCGCCGTAGTGCCATCGCGGTTGCCCGAAAAAACTTTACGTCGCATGGTTGCGTGACGGGTGCTCGTCCGCCGCGAGGAGCAATCTCACGCACGATACATAGCAGTCACCGCACCGTGAGGATGTTTCGCCGCTCGCGAATGCATGAAATATTCCGCGCCTTGCGCGAAGCCATTTTCTCGGACCAAGAAGAAATCCCGAAACAATGTCGTCGTACCATGATCCTTTGATTAGACATGGAATCGATCATGTGGAACCTCATCGAAATATTTTACCGGGAATATTGCCTGCTCTACCGAAAACACTGCCAGGCTCGACTACGGGGGATGCGCAGGTTTCTCGCTGAAGCCAGATGAAGCGCGCGCAATCTGTCGCAGCCGGCATCTGCGGTTCCTGTGATTTGCCGACTTGCAGTGAACCGAAATCAGGAGTGATCTTGTCGGACCGCGATCGAAGGAGAAGGTTATGCAGCCATCGACAGACGATCTGCTGATACGCCAAATCAGTGCGCTGATATCTGCGACCGCCGATGCAGCGTCCACCAGCGGCGAACACACCCACTTCATGGAGGCAAGGCTATACGAGACCCTGGCTGCACATTGCGCCGAAAAGCAAAGGCTCGCAGCAGCATTTGCCGGAAGCGGAGTCGGAAAGACGAAAGGGGGATTGATCTACTGGTAGATCGGAACCAGTTGATCGGGGATCGTGGGAAAAGGCATACACCACAGGGATACCTTTTGATTGCTCTCACGCCGCGTCCGAGGGGATGCGAGTTGGCCCGTTACCTCCAACCAGATCCGATCGGGCGCACGATCGCCTGAATTGGCCCCTGAATTCTCCTGGCGGAACGCCGAACTCGCGCTTGAACGCCCGGTTGAACGCCGCCTCAGAGTCGTAGCCTACCTCGGAGGCCACCTGTATCACCGCCTCCCGGGTGGTTTGCAGCATCCTGGCAGCGAGTTGCAATCGCCAGCGCGCAAGATAGGTCAGCGGCGGCTCGCCAAGAAACCGGGAGAACCTCTCGGCAAGCACCGAGCGCGAAACGCCGGTCTCGGCGGCAAGTTGCTCCACGGTCCAATGACGACAGGGTTTTCGGTGCAGCAGCGCCAGTGCACCGCCGACGACCGGATCCCGCGCACCCGCGAGCCAGCCGGTCTGTTCCGGCGGCAACGCCTCCATGTAGCGCCGAATAGTTTCGATGAAGAGCGCCTCCGCCATCTTGGAGAGCAGGACCGCCTGTCCCGGTCGCTCCGATCCAGCCTGGGAGACCAGATGGCGAACCGAACTCTCCAGCCATTCGCCGGCTGGGTCTCCGCGCAGGTTGATCTTGATCATCAGCGGCAGCCCGGCAAGGAAAAGTCGATCGGCATGACGTTCGCAGCCGAAATAGCCGCAGACAAACCTTGTTGCCTCGCCTCCGCCGCCCAATCGCATCGTGGTCAGATGGCCGACCAAGAACTCACCGATCGAAGCTCCGCTGTCGAGGTAGGTCGATGGCGAGCCGTTCGAAACGGTGTGGGCATCGCCGTGGGGGATGATCAGGATATCGCCCGCAGCGACGGCGATGTCGTCTTCGCCCGGGAAGCGCACGACCGCCTTCCCGTCTGTGACCAAATGATAGCTGACCAGGCGCTCGGTTCCGGGAGCAAGGACGTGGGCGACGTTTTGCAGGTGCGGCACCCGGAACCCCCAGGGGGCTGTGCACTCCGCGTGGTAGAAGATGGCGCCCGTCATGTGCACCGACGCCAGGGCTTCCGATAGGGCATCCATTTCCTTGGCTCCCGAACGTGGACCCTACAGCCTGCAAAGAACCACGGAGTTTCGGCAAAGTTGCGGCTTCGGTTTCTCGCTAATCGATTGTGGGCCTCGACCGCCGCGATCAGTCAGCCTGGCTGCCATGAACCGGCTCGGAAAAACTTGCAAGGAGGTTTCGATGGGCAAGGCATTCGACGTGATCGTCGTGGGCGCGCGCTGCGCCGGTTCGCCGACCGCGATGTTGCTGGCGCGCAAGGGATACCGGGTGCTGGCGGTCGACCGCGCTTCTTTCCCGAGCGACACCGTGTCAACGCATCTCGTGCATCCCCCTGCGGTGAATGCGCTATCGCGATGGGGGCTGCTCGACCGGCTGGTGGCGACCGGGTGCCCGCCGATCCATACCTACTCCTTCGACTTCCGCGCGTTCACCATTGCCGGCGCGCCCGGCACGAACAAGGATCCCGTGGCCTACTGCCCGCGGCGGACCATCCTCGACAAACTGCTGGTCGACGCCGCTGCCGAATCCCGCGCGGAGATCCGTCAGGGTTTTGTCGTCGAGGAAATCATGATCGAAGGAGAGCGCGTCGTCGGCATCAAGGGCCGGTCGAAGCAAGGCGGCAGTGTCACGGAATATGCCGATGTTGTCGTCGGGGCCGACGGCCGGCACTCCCTGCTGAGCGAGGCGGTTCACCCCGAGCAGTACCGCGAGAAGCCGCCTCTGCTGGCGGGTTACTACAGCTATTGGCGCGGGCTGCCGACCGACGGCCGCTTCGAAACCTTTGTGCGCGACAGGCGCGCATTTGCAGCAATGCCGACCCATGACGATCTGACGCTCGTCATTGCCGGATGGCCTTACGCAGAGTTTGCGGAAAACAAGAAGGATATCGAGGGCAATTATTTGAAAGCCATCGAACAGGCGCCGGACTTTGCCAAAAGGCTGCGCAGCGCCACGCGCGAAGCGCCGTTCGCCGGCGCGGCGGTGCCGAACTATTTCCGCAAGCCTTACGGCCCCGGCTGGGCTCTCGTGGGCGACGCCGGCTATAACAGGGACTTCATAACCGCGCAGGGAATTCTCGATGCCTTTCGGGACGCCGAACTCTGCGCCGGAGCAATCGACCAATCATTGTCGGGCGCACGGCCATTCGAGGAGGCCATGTGCGAGTACCAGCACACCCGCGACGCGGCGGTCGGGGCGATGTACGATTTCACCTGCGAACTCGCAACGCTCGAGCCGCCGCCACCCGAGCTGCAACGGATTCTTGAAGCGGTTCACGGCAACCCGGCGGCCATGGACGGCTTTGCGCGTCTGAACGCCGGGACGATATCGCCGACGGAGTTTTTTGCGCCCGAGAACGTCGAAGCGATCCTTGCCGCTGCGGCCGCGAGAACGCAAAGGGCGAGTGCATCGTGAAAGCGTCAGCTTTGCGCTCCTATACTCCGATGGCCACAGCAGAAGAAATCGGCTCAATGAAAATCCCGTGACGGCGGCAGGATGCGAACGTCGCGCGGGTGGCGGATTTTTTGCGCGGGCGCGTCGACGTGATCGCGGCGGTCGTCGTTGAGCGGCTCGATCAGCGCGGGGCCGGCCGGGACGGGATGCTTGCGGCTCGGCGCATCATTGGCGAGGCCGATCAGGTCGTGGGAGCGGTCGAACATCCGCTGCGCCACCAGGTGCGTCACCTGTTCCGGGCTGCTCTGGATATAGCCCTCGACCAGAATCAGGCGGGCGCCCATCACTTCTTTCCGGTACTGCTCCATCACCTTGGGCCACACCACGATATTGGCGATGCCGGTCTCGTCCTCCAGCGTCATGAAGACGACGCCCTTGGCGCTGCCCGGCCGCTGCCGCACCAGCACCACGCCGGCGCAACGGATACGGCGCTTGTCGTTTTTGTGGTTGACGTCCTTGCAGGCGACGACGCGTTCTTTCGTAAACCTCTCGCGCAAAAACTCCATCGGGTGGCCCTTTAGCGACAGCCGCACCGTCTGGTAGTCGGCGACCACCTGCTCGGGCAGCGGCATCAGAGGCAGCGGCTTGGCGTTCTCGTCGGGCTGCTCGCGCGCGACCGCGGCTTCGAACAGCGGCAGCGGCACGTCGTCGGGCAGCCGCCGCACCGCCCACAATGCCGCGCGGCGGTCGAGCCCGATGGAGCGGAAGGCGTCAGCATCGGCCAAGAGAATCAGCGCGCGTTTTGGCAGGCCGGTGTCGCGGGCGAACTCTTCCAGCGAGGTGAAGGGACGGCGTTTACGGGCGGCGACGATGCGGTCGGCCCAGTCTCGCTCTTTCCCCACATTGTCATTCGCGCTACGTGCCCCCACGATGCGCAAGGGCGCATCGGAGAATGACAGTTGAAGTTGCTTCAGCCGCTCCTCATCCTCATCAACCCAGCTAAATCCATCGATTTGTCGGAAGCCGAGTCTTACCGCGCAGTATTTTCCCTCCCCCTCCTCCAGCGTGTTCTGCGCAAAACTAAAGGACACATCGATCTCGCGTACCTCGACGCCGTTGGTGCGGGCGTCGCCGACGATCTGCGCCGGCGCGTAAAAGCCCATCGGCTGCGAATTGAGCAAGCCGCAGCAGAACGCATCCGGGTGATAATACTTCAGCCATGACGAGATATAGACGAGCTGCGCAAAACTCGCGGCGTGGCTTTCCGGAAAGCCGTAAGAGCCAAAACCCTTGATCTGGTCGAAACAGCCTTTGGCGAATTCGGGATCGTAGCCGCGCGCGATCATGTTGCCGATAAGCTTGGTCTCGTACGTGCCGATGGTGCCGAGGTTGCGGAAGGTCGCCATCGAACGGCGCAAGCCATTGGCCTCCTCAGAGGTGAACCTGGCCGCCTCGATTGCGATCCGCATCGCCTGTTCCTGAAACAAGGGCACGCCGAGCGTCTTGTGCAGCACGCGATACAGTTCATCCGCCGGGCCATGGTCGGGTGATGGTGACGGATAGCTCACCTTTTCCTGGCCGTTTCGCCGCCGCAGATAGGGATGCACCATGTCGCCCTGGATCGGCCCCGGGCGCACGATCGCCACTTCAATGACGAGATCGTAGAAAGTGCGCGGTTTCAGGCGCGGCAGCATGTTCATCTGCGCGCGGCTCTCGACCTGGAATACGCCGAGCGATTCACCGCGGCACAGCATGTCGTAGACCTTTTCGTCGTCCTGCTCGACGCTCGCGAGTTCCCAGCGCTGGCCCTTGTGGTCGGCAATCAGATCAAAACATTTGCGGATGCAGGTCAGCATGCCCAGCGCCAGCACGTCGACCTTCATCATGCTGAGCGCGTCGACGTCGTCCTTGTCCCATTCGATGAAGGTGCGGTCATCCATCGCGGCATTGCCGATCGGCACATAGGTATCGAGCCGGTCCTGCGTCAGCACATAGCCGCCGACATGCTGCGACAGATGGCGGGGAAACTCGATCAGCTCGGTGGCGAGTTCGACCGCGAGTTCGACCATCGCATTGGCAGGGTCCAGCCCGGCCTGGCGGACCTGCATCTCGTTGAGGCCCTTGCCCCAGCTTCCCCACACCGTATCGGCAAGCGCCGCGGTGACATCCTCCGTCAACCCCAGCGCCTTGCCGACGTCGCGGATCGCGCTGCGTGGACGATAGTGGATGACGGTGGCGATGATCGCGGCGCGGTGGCGGCCGTAGCGGCGGTAGACATATTGCATCACCTCCTCGCGCCGCGAATGTTCGAAATCGACGTCGATGTCGGGCGGTTCCAGTCGCTCCTTGGAGATGAAGCGCTCGAACAACAGATCGACCTTGGTCGGATCGACCGAGGTGATGCCGAGCACGTAGCAGACGGCGGAGTTCGCCGCCGAGCCCCTGCCCTGGCACAGGATGTTCTGGCTGCGCGCATAATGGACGATGTCGTGCACGGTGAGAAAATAATGCGCGTATTTGAGCTCGGCGATCAGCGCGAGTTCTTTCCGCAGGGTGGCGCGCAGCGTGGCGGAGATTTCACCGCCGAAATATTTGTCGACACCAGCCCAGGTCAGGTCCTCCAGATGCTGCTGCGCGGTCTTGCCCGGCGGCACCGGCTCGTCCGGATACTGGTATTTGAGCTGGTTGAGCGAAAACGAAATGCGCTTGGCAAAGCGCATGGTTTCCGCGATGGCCTCGGGCAGGTCGCGAAACAGCCGCGCCATTTCGTAGGGAGGCTTCAGGTATCGCTCGGCATTGGCTTCCAGCCGCCTGCCGATCGCGTCGATGGTGGTCTTCTCTCTGATACAGGTGAGCACGTCCTGTAAGCGACGGCGGGCGGGATGGTGGTACAGCACCTCGTTGGTCGCCAGCAGCGGGACTTTTGCGGCGAGCGCCAGCCGATGTAGCTGCGCAAGACGCCGCCTGTCGTCGCCGCGGTAAAGCAGGCTCGCGGCAAGCCAGACACCGTCGGCGCGGCTGTTCTTCAGACGCGCCAGAATTGTTTGCGCGTTCGCGGCGTCGAAGCGGTGCGGCAGCGCCAGCACCAGAAGCTGGCCCTCGGCGAATTTCAGCAGGTCATCGAACCTCAGATGACACTCGCCCTTCTCGATCCGCGTGACGTCGTCGCCGCGCTTGCCGCGGGTCAGCAACTGGCAGAGCCGGCCATAGGCGGCGCGATCGCGCGGATAGACCAGAATATCGGGCGTGCCGTCGATAAAGACGAGGCGCGCGCCGATCAGGAGCTTTGGCTTGTGCGTGACCTCGGGATTATCGAGTTCCTTGTAAGCGCGCACCACGCCGGCCAGCGTGTTGTGGTCGGCAATCCCGATCGCGGGAATGCCGAGTTCGCTGGCCTGATGCACATAGGCGCGCGGATCGGAGCCGCCGCGCAGGAACGAGAAATTGGTGGTGATGCCGATTTCGGCATAATTGTCGAAGGAGCTTTTCATGCGAACAGCCCATGCACGAACCACCTGACCGGCGCGGGCTCGCCTTCCAGTTCGCTTTCATAGAGCCCGTCGCGAAAGATCCAGAAACGAAGCCCCGCTTCATCCTCGATGCGGAAATAATCCCGCGTCGGCCCATCGCCGTTCTGCTTCCACCATTCCATGGCGATGCGTTCGGGCCCCTCCACCCGCACCACCGCATGCGTCACGCGCCGCCAGGTGAACTGATGCGGCGGGCCGTCCGGCACGGTTGCAAACGGCACGTTGATGGGCTCCGGCCTGTCGAACAGCCGCAACGGCCGCAGCGGCGGCTCGCTTTCGATGCGCTCGGGCCAGGCGGCCTGCGCAGCCGTCGCCAGATGATGCTGCGCTGTTACGGCCAACACGGCGCGCTCTGGGATGTGGGTATCCTGCGGCAGATGCACGACCACGCGTTTGCCCCCGATGCGCGCAGCGATGCGGTCGATCAGCGCGGCCAGCTCGTCATTGTCATGCACGTTGGCGTCGAGGTCGCGCTGCTGCTGCACCACGATTTCGGTGCGGCTGGCGGACAGGCGAATGAGATCGAAGCCGAAGCCGGGATCGAGGGGATCGTTGAGCGCATCGAGCCGCTCGCGAAACAGGCGGTCGATCATATCAGCTTTTGTCACCGGACGGCCGGTATCGACCGGGATCGTGCGCACCGCCCCGTCGGTGCGGAAAAAACTTGCTTCCAGTCGCCGCGCGCCCTTGCCCTGCTTGTCCATCGCCGTGACCAGCATGGCAGCGAGCGCGGACAGGTTCATCGCGATCACGGTGTCGGTGGCGACCGGTTCGGGAAAGCGTTTTTCGACGATGTAATCCGGCAGCGGTTTGCGGGGACTGATCGGCGCATCGCCCTCGCCCAGCGCCTGTTCCAGCAGCGTAGTAAAACCTGCGCCGAAGCGCGCCGTGATCTCGTGACGCCCGCGCGAGGCGACGTCGCCGATGGTCTTCAGGCCCGCGCGGCGCAGGCCGCCGGTGATGGCGTCACCGGCGCCGAGCGCTGATACCGGCAATGGGCCGACGGCCTCGGCCTCCTCGCCATCGGCAACGATCTTTCCGGAAGTCTGGCGCGTCAGCGTCCGGGCGCAGATCGCGGTGTTCGCGATCGCGGCGCTGACGGCAAAGCCGCGACGGCTCAGCGCGCCGCATACGATCTGCAGCAGCGCACGCTCGCCGCCGAACAGATGGGCGCAGCCGGTGATGTCGAGATAGAGCCCATGCGGCAGATCGAGCGCCACCAGCGGAGTGAAGCGGTCGCACCAGTCGGCGATGTCTTCGAGCGTCTTGCGATCGGCGACCTCGTCGGCGTCGAACACCGTCAGTTCAGGGCAGATCGCGCGGGCATTGGCGAGCGGCAGGCCGATCGAGAGGCCGGCGTGTACGGCCAACTCATCAAGCGCATAAATCAGAATGGCGTTATGCTGCTTGGCAACGACGACGCTGGGGGTTTTATCCAGCGCGTCGCCGCTGCCCGAAAGCTTGCGCTTGATGCGGTCGATGGGCAGGCGTGGCAGCCACAGGCTGAGGATACGTCGCCGGTTCTCTGAAAAGGCACTCATCACATTTCCATTCCATGATCCAGCGGCCGACCGGGCCATGACGGTTACGAACCAGCTGCGCGTCGAAGACGGGCGCGCCCCAAGCGTGCCAGGGAGCCAAAGGCGGCGAATGCGCCGCGCGCACGATCCATCGGGTCTCCGCCGTCGAGGGCCGCGGCTCCGCCGCCATCCGCAGCAGCAATGCGGTGACGCCGGAGGCTGCCGCGGCCAGTGTGAGTTTGCGGCTGGCGACGAGATCGAGCTGGCGGGCCTGCCCCCAGACTTCCAGCACGACGGCGCCGAGCGCATCGCAGGCCAGCGCGTCGGCGGCGGTCCGCAACGCGGCGTCGGTGTCCGGCGCGCGCACGGTCACGAGCAGCCGCGGATCGAGACCCAACTCGCGAAGCCCGTTCATCGACAGCGCGCCGGATTCAATTTCCGAAAAATCCTGCCGCACCCAGACCAGCGGCCGGCGCGGCGACACTCTTCCCGCGAGGCCAGCGATGAACCCCGTGGCCGCCGCGCTCTGATGGCCCTCGGCGAACACTTCATGCACCGCTGCGACTGCAAGACCGCCGCACAGCGTCGTATCCGCGGCCGCATGGCCAAGCGCGACCTTGTTGAGGTCATGCGCATCGCCATGCGTCTCGATCCGCTCGATGCTCCCGCGCAAATTCGCAAGCGTGCTTGTGCGTGCGGTGCTCATGCGCCGCTCCTCAGAAATTTTGGCCTTACCGCTTTTTCCTAGTGAACCCGCGGCTGGCTCATTTGTTCATGATATGTTCTAATATAAAGCTAACCAGCCCGGCAGAGTCAATCGGGATCGACGCCTTGGCGATTCATGAATGGAATCAAAGGGATTCAACGATGGCCGTGCAACGTAAGCTGGAAATCCTGGCGGATGCCAACCCCGCACGCGGCATCCCGAGAAGAAAGGCGCTGCCGAGCACTTGCGAGCCTCGAAGGATGACAGGAACGCGGCCAAGCTGAGTACGTGGAGTAAGCAAATGCACCACATCACCCTCGACAGCGAAACCGATTTCGATGGCTGGCGGAAAGCCGCCCGCGCACTGGCACTGGGCGATGTAAAACCCTCCGATGTGAGCTGGCGCGTGGCGGGCGATGCGCCCGAACCGTTCGAGCCGGCGGCGGCGCCGCTCGAGCCGCCACATGGCACGTTCAACGTACCTGCCAAATTCGTTGAACTGGCTGAAGTCGCGGTCCTGCACCGCAACCCTGAGCGGTTTGCCCTGCTCTACCGTCTGCTGTGTCGGTTGCGAATTCATCATGACCTGCTTGAACTCGCAACCGATCTTGACGTGGCCGAGGTCGCCGCGATGGCAAAGGCCGTGCGCCGCGACGAGCACAAGATGCACGCCTTTGTCCGCTTCCGCGAAATCGGCCGCGAGCACAAATCGCACTTCGTCGCCTGGTTCGAGCCGGAGCATCATATCGTCGAACTGGCCGCGCCGTTCTTCGCGCGGCGCTTCGCCGACATGCCCTGGTCGATCCTGACGCCTGACGTCTGCGCGCATTGGGACGGCCATGCCGTCTCGATCACACCCGGCGTCGCCAAGAGCGAAGCTCCGACCGCGGATCGGCTGGAGGAAACCTGGCGGAGTTATTACGCCAGCATTTTCAATCCGGCCCGGCCGAAAGTGCAGGCGATGGGTAAGGAGACGCCACGGAAATGCTGGCGGAACCTGCCGGAGGCCTCGTTGATTAACTCCCTGAAACCACCCAAAGCAAACGACACGGCGAGCGAAATGGCCCGCAAACAGGCTGACGATATTGAGATGCTGCGCGAGGAAGCCGCCGATTGCCGCGCCTGTCATCTCTACAAGGATGCGACGCAGACCGTGTTCGGCGAAGGCCGGCAAACAGCGCGGATCATGCTGGTCGGCGAGCAGCCCGGCGACAAGGAAGACCTCGCCGGAAAACCGTTCGTCGGGCCCGCGGGACAAATGCTCGACCGCGCGCTGGAAGAGGCCGGGATCGACCGCCGCACGGTCTACGTCACCAATGCGGTCAAGCATTTCAAGTTCGTGCCGCGCGGAAAGATCCGACTGCACCAGAAGCCGAATACGCCGGAGATCAAGGCGTGCCGGCAATGGTACGAACGGGAACTGGCCGCGATCAAACCCGAGTTGGTGGTGGCAATGGGCGCTACCGCAGCGCAAAGTGTGTTCGGGAAAATTACCCCGATCAACAAGAACCGCGGCCGCCCGATCGATCTCGACGACGGCACCAGGGCGCTGGTGACGGTGCACCCGTCCTATCTGTTGCGATTGCCGGACGCCGAGGCCAAGGCGCGGGAATACCGGCGCTTCGTCCAGGACCTCAAAATAGCCGCCGACGTGCTGCGAAAATCAGCACATGCGGCCTGAATTCCGCCAATCCGGCAGCCGCAATTACTGGTGAAATATAACGGGAAAAATTGACAATTCCATCTGCAACCATTAATTGATAGAAGACACAATCGCATTCTCAAGGGAATGTGGGACGTCTGGTCACGCCATGACGCTCCCATACGGTCGACGCGCTGCGCGGTCCACTTCAGCCCCGGCGCCGTGCAGCGCGCGACCCACTCTTCCGCCGCGAAGCCGACCATACGAGAGGCGACGGCATAGAGGAAACGGTGAGAGGTAGCGGCGCGCAATCCCTCGGCCGCACGCGACCGGAATAGTTCAATCCGCATTGATTCAACCCGCATTGATAAGGACGGGAACTGCGTCATCGCGCGGCACCGCCTCGCCAATGGCCCAACGATTCCAAGGAGAAGCATCCGGCGCCAAGGCATTCGCCCGCGCCGACGCGCCTTGCATCGTCTGCCCCCAGGCCGAGCCAATCGCTGCCTGTCATCCAACCTTCAAGTCCCTCAGTCAAAAATGCTCCCTCAGTCAGTTTATTTCGGCGGGGTGTCAGAATGACCGATGTTGCTCTCAATTCATCGATGGGCGACACGGCGCCCGTCCAGCCGGACTCGCGGCCGAACCTCGACAAGGGTTTCAATCCGCTGACCATGATCCTGTTCTGCGGCATCCTCGCCGCCGGGCTGCTGTACGTCGCCTACAGCATCTACGCCGACATCGACGCGACCGGCATGCGAGTCACCGCCTACCTGCCCTATATCCTGCTGTTCGTGGCGCTCCTGATCGCGCTCGGCTTCGAATTCGTCAACGGCTTCCACGACACCGCCAACGCGGTCGCGACCGTGATCTACACCCATTCGCTGCCGGCGGAATTCGCCGTGATGTGGTCGGGCTTCTTCAATTTCCTCGGCGTGCTGCTCTCCTCCGGCGCGGTCGCCTTCGGCATCGTCTCGCTGCTGCCGGTGG
Source organism: Bradyrhizobium algeriense (assembly GCF_003062295.1). Lineage (GTDB taxonomy): Bacteria > Pseudomonadota > Alphaproteobacteria > Rhizobiales > Xanthobacteraceae > Bradyrhizobium > Bradyrhizobium algeriense. Next base: position 345,687 of record NZ_PYCN01000002.1, read on the forward strand.
AATTGATCCTCCAGGTCGGAAGCAGCGCCGGCTTCGCGATGGTGTTCGCGCTGCTGATTGCCGCCATCGTCTGGAACCTCGGCACCTGGTATTTCGGCCTGCCGGCATCTTCCTCGCACACGCTGATCGGCTCGATCATCGGCGTCGGCATTGCCAACGCGCTGATGCGCGGCCGCGACGGCACCTCGGGTGTCGACTGGACCAAGGCGACCGAGATCGGTTACGCGCTGCTGCTCTCGCCGCTGTTCGGCTTCTGCATGGCAGCGATCCTGCTGCTGGTGCTGAAGTTCGTCGTCCGCAATCCGGCGCTGTATGCCGCACCCGAAGGCGACAAGCCGCCGCCGCTGTGGATCCGCGGCGTCCTGATCGCGACCTGCACCGGCGTCAGCTTCGCGCACGGCTCCAACGACGGCCAGAAGGGCATGGGCCTGATCATGCTGATCCTGATCGGCACGGTGCCGACCGCCTACGCTCTGAACCGTGCCCTGCCGGAATCCCAGGTGGTGCAGTTCCAGAAGACCTCGGAAGCCGCCTCCAGGATGATCGCCGCCAAGGGCGCCGGCCATAGCATCATCGGCGACCCGCGGCCCGCGGTGACGCAATACGTCGCCGCCCGCAAGATCAGCGAAGGCACCTATCCCTCGCTGGCCGTGCTGGTGAAGGACGTCGGCGACCAGGTCCAGAAGTACGGCTCGCTGAACAAGGTGCCGGCGGAAGCCGTCGGCAACACCCGTAACGACATGTACCTGACTTCGGAAGCGATCCGCTTCCTGATGAAAGACAAGGAAAACGACCTGAACAAGCAAGAGGTCGACATCCTCAAGGCCTACAAGGGCTCGCTCGACTCAGCCACCAAGTTCATCCCGATCTGGGTCAAGATCGCGGTGGCGATCGCGCTCGGGCTGGGCACCATGATCGGCTGGAAGCGCATCGTCATCACCGTCGGCGAGAAGATCGGCAAATCGCATCTGACCTATGCGCAAGGCGCGTCCGCCGAACTGGTTGCCGCCTCGACGATCGGCGTCGCCGACGTGTTCGGCCTGCCGGTTTCCACCACCCACGTGCTGTCATCCGGCGTCGCCGGCACCATGGCAGCCAACGGTTCCGGCCTGCAGATGGCGACCATCCGCAACCTGCTGATGGCATGGGTGCTGACGCTGCCGGCCGCGATCTGCCTGTCGGCAGGCCTCTACGTGCTGTTCTCGAATCTGTTCTGAGTATCGGCGGTGCGATCGGGTCGCTGCCATGCGGGCAGCCTCGACAGGTAGCGGAAGGCCGGAACCAAACTCCGGCCTTTTGCTTTCCGCAAAGTGCCCTGACCGATGATACGGCAGGACATCGACGTTCACACACCATGCGAACCCAACAGTTCTGCAGCTGGAGCCCGCCATGACCAAAAGGCCCCCGAATGGCACCATCCACGACCGCATTCAGGCGGAAATGCTGGACGGTTTCGATGAAGAACTGGAACTCGAAATCGACGACGATCGTCTCGATGCGCTGACTAATGAATTTGCCGACCATACGGCAGAAGAGACGATCGATCGGCGCATCTATTTCAAGGAATTATTCCGCCTGCAGGGCGAACTGGTGAAACTGCAGACCTGGGTGCAGGACCAACGGCTCAAGGTGGTCGTGATTTTCGAGGGCCGCGATTCCGCCGGCAAGGGCGGCGTCATCAAGCGCATCACCCAGAGGCTCAATCCCCGGGTCTGCCGTGTCGCGGCGCTTCCGGCGCCGAACGAGCGCGAACGTACGCAGTGGTATTTCCAGCGTTACGTTTCGCATTTGCCGGCCGGCGGCGAGATCGTGCTGTTCGACCGTAGCTGGTACAACCGCGCCGGCGTCGAGCGCGTGATGGGCTTCTGCACCGAAGACGACGTCGAAGAATTCTTCCGGTCGGTACCGGAATTCGAGCGCATGCTGGTGCGCTCCGGAATCATCCTCATCAAGTACTGGTTTTCCATCACCGATGAAGAGCAGTATCTGCGCTTCATGATGCGGATCCGCGATCCGCTCAAGCAGTGGAAGCTCAGCCCGATGGATGTGGAATCGCGCAGCCGCTGGGAGCAATACACCAAGGCCAAGGAAGCGATGCTGGAGCGTACCCACATTCCGGAAGCTCCCTGGTATCTGGTCGAGGCTGACGACAAGAAGAAGGCACGACTGAACTGCATCGCGCATCTGCTCGAACAAATTCCCTACCAGGAAATCAAGCGCGAGCCGGTGGTGCTGCCGCCGCGGGTTCGCAACCCGGAATATAGCCGCGGGCCGATTCCGCCCGAAATGTACGTGCCGGCGCGCTACTGACCGCCGCCGAACCGTAGACGGTGCCGCCTGAGGCGTCCTATCGGCATCTCAAGTCACGGCTTAGCGGCAAATAAAGAAGGCCTGTACTGGGGATACAGGCCTTCGTTGATGTGCATTCGAACTTCACATGCGATGGAAGTTCAAGAGAGAAGCAAGGGCGCTACGCCGCGGCCAGCTTGTTCTCGACCAGCTTGATCCAATACGAGGTGCCGTACACGATCGCCTCGTCGTTGAAATCATAGGCGGGGTGATGGAGTCCTGCGCTGTCGCCATTGCCGCAGAAGATGAAGGCGCCCGGCCGCGCCTCCAGCATATAGGAAAAATCTTCCGCGCCCATCAGCGGCGGCATCTCGTGAACGTTCTGGGCGCCGGCCACTTCCTTGGCCACCTGCGTAGCGAAGTCGGTCTGCTCGGCGTGGTTTTTGGTGACGGGATAGCCGCGCTCGTAGACGAGATCGACCTTGGCGCCGGTCATTTTGGCTACGCCCTCGCACACCTCGCGGACGCGCCGCTCGACCGTTTCGCGCACTTCCGGCGTCAGCGTCCGCACGGTGCCGCGCAGCTCGGCGGTCTGCGGGATCACGTTGCGCGCGTTGCCGGCATGGAACTCGCAGATCGAGATCACGGCCGAGTCCAGCGGATCGATGGTCCGCGCCACGATCGATTGCAGGGCGGTGATCAACTGCGAACCGACCAGCACGGAATCGATGCACTTGTTCGGGCGCGCGGCGTGGCCGCCGAGCCCTTCGATCTTGATGTCGATCGAGTCGGTCGCGGCCATGACAGGACCGGGGCGGATGGCAAAGGAGCCGACCGGAATCCCCGGGCCATTATGCATGCCGTAGACCTGCTCGATGCCAAAACGGTCCATCAGACCGTCCTTGATCATGGCGGCGGCGCCCGCACCGCCCTCCTCGGCCGGCTGGAAGATCACGACCGCGTCGCCGGCGAAATTCCTGGTCTCGGCGAGATAGCGCGCGGCACCCAAAAGCATCGCGGTGTGGCCGTCATGGCCGCAGGCATGCATCAGGCCCGGCGTCTTGGAGGCATGGGGAAGGTTGGTCGCTTCCTCGATCGGCAACGCGTCCATGTCGGCGCGAAGCCCGATCACCTTGATCTCGCCCTTGCCGGGCTGCTTGCCCTTGATGACGCCGACGACACCGGTGCGGCCGAGGCCCGTAGTCACCTCGTCGCAGCCGAATTCGCGCAAGCGGTCTGCTACGAATGCTGCAGTGCGGTGGACTTCATACAGCAATTCGGGATTTTCATGGATATCGCGGCGCCAAGCCTGGATATCGGGTTGCAGATCGGCGACGCGGTTGACGATGGGCATGGGACTTTCTCGAACCTCAGGTTGGAACAGTAACGCCTCTGTAGCATGCAAGCGACGGTCCACCCAGCACGCTGCCGCAGAGCCCCCATCCATCCGGCAGCTTGACCGACCAGGGCTGGAAAGCCCGGCGAAGCCCTTGCCCAGCGAAGCCTTCAGCCCAGCGAAGCCTTGGGCGGCCTCACGCGGCCAGCGTGTTCTCGACCAGCTTGATCCAGTAAGAGGTGCCGAACACGATCGCCTCGTCGTTGAAATTATAGGCGGGGTGATGCAGCCCTGCGCTGTCGCCGTTGCCGCAGAAGATCAGCGCACCCGGCCGCTGCTCCAGCATGAAGGCGAAATCTTCGCCCGCCATCAGCGGCGGCATCACCTGCACATTGGCATCGCCGGCGATTTCGCGGGCTGCCCGCGTCGCGACATCCGTCTGCTGGACATGATTGACCGTTACCGGATAGCCGCGATCGTAGGTCAGATCGATCCTGGCGCCGGTGACCTGCGCCACGCCGGCGACGACCTCGCGGACCCGCCGTTCCACCATCTTCCGCACGTCGCCGTTCAGGGTACGGACGGTGCCCGCCAGCTCGGCGGTGTGCGGGATCACATTGCGGGCGTGGCCGGCGTGAAACTGGCACATCGAAATGACAGCCGATTCCAGCGGATCGACGCTGCGCGACACGATCGACTGCAGCGCCGTGATCAACTGCGCGCCCACAAGGACGGAATCGATGCATTTGTTCGGATGCGCGGCGTGCCCGCCCCGCCCCTCGATCTTGATGACGACGGCATCGCCTCCGGCCATGATCGGACCGGGCCGCAGCGCGAACGAGCCGACCGGAATGCCCGGGCCGTTATGCATGCCGTAGACCTGCTCGATGCCGAAACGGTCCATCAGCCCGTCCTTGATCATCGCAACCGCGCCCGCGCCGCCCTCTTCGGCCGGCTGGAAGATCACGACCGCATCGCCTGCGAAATTGCGGGTCTCGGCGAGATAGCGCGCCGCCCCCAACAGCATGGCGGTGTGACCGTCATGGCCGCAGGCGTGCATCAGGCCCTTCGTTTTGGAAGCGTAAGGCAGATCGGTCGCCTCCTCGATCGGCAGCGCGTCCATATCCGCCCGCAGCCCGATGACCTTCACGTCGCCGTTGCCGACGGGCCGGTTGCCCTTGATGACGCCGACGACGCCGGTGCGGCCCATACCGGTAATAACCTCGTCGCAGCCGAATTCCCGCAAACGGTCCGCGACCAATGCCGCAGTGCGGTGCACGTCGTAGAGCAGTTCCGGGTGTTCATGAATATCCCGGCGCCAGGCCTGGATGTCGGGTTGAAACTCGGCGACGCGGTTGACGATGGGCATGGAGATAACAGGCTTTCCGGATTTGAACGCTTCTGTCCCTGTAGCATGCAAGGGGCGGTCCAACCAACGCACCCTGACGGCACACCCTCCCGCCTCGCAGTCATGGCCGGGCTTGTCCCGGCCATCCACGTCTGACTAATAAACGACCAGGAAAAGACGTGGATGCCCGGAACATCTGGCGCGAAGACGCGCTTCGCGCTTTTGTCCGGGCATGACGGCGTCAACGGGTGGAAACTGAGAAATGCCGAAACGGCTTGAAGGCGATTTCGACTATATCGTGGTTGGCGCGGGAACAGCCGGCTGCATCATGGCCAACCGCCTGTCGGCCGATCCGAAAAACCGCGTGCTGCTGCTGGAAGCCGGCGGCAACGACAACTGGATCTGGTTTCACATCCCGGTCGGCTATCTCTTTGCGATCGGCAATCCCCGTTCGGACTGGATGTTCAAGACCGAACCGGAGCCCGGGCTCAACGGAAGGGCACTTGCCTATCCACGCGGCAAGGTGATCGGCGGCTCTTCCGCCATCAACGCCATGATCTCGATGCGTGGACAGGCCGCCGATTACGATCACTGGCGGCAGCTCGGCATGACCGGCTGGGGCTATGACGACGTGCTGCCGCTGTTCAAGCGGCTAGAGGATCATTTCCTGGGCGAGAGCGAACATCACGGCACCGGCGGCGGCTGGCGGATCGAAGCGCCGCGGCTGTCCTGGGAGGTTCTCGACGCGGTCGGCGACGCCGCCGAGGAAATGGGCATCAAGCGCATTGCCGATTTCAACACCGGCGACAATGAAGGCATCAGCTATTTCCACGTCAACCAGAAGCGCGGCCGGCGCTGGTCTTCTGCGCGCGGCTTCCTCAAGCCGGTGCTGAACCGCGGCAACCTGCGACTGGAAAAGCATGTGCTGGTCGACCGGCTCATCATCGAGAATGGCCGCACCGTCGGCGTGTGCTTCATCCAGGGCAATGAAGTGGTCGAGGCGCGCACCAAAGGCGAAGTCGTTTTGTGTGCGGGATCGATCGGATCGACGCAGGTGCTGCACCGGTCCGGCATCGGGCCGGCCGACTGGCTGTCGCCGCTCGGCATCGATGTCGCGCTCGACAAGCAGGGTGTCGGGCGCAATCTGCAGGACCATCTGCAGCAGCGCGCGATCTACAAGGTTTTTGGCGTGCGCACGCTGAACGAGACCTATTACAATCTGATCCGGCGCGGCATGATGGGGCTCGATTATGCCTTCCGCCGCCGCGGGCCGCTGACAATGGCGCCGTCGCAGCTCGGCATCTTCACGCGCTCCGATCCACGCCGCGAGCGCGCCAATATCCAGTTTCACGTGCAGCCGCTGTCGCTCGACAAGTTCGGCGATCCCCTGCATCGCTTTCCCGCGATCACCGTCAGCGCCTGCAACCTGCAGCCGACCTCGCGCGGCACCGTGCGCATCCGCTCGGCGAAACCTGACGAGACGCCATCGATCGCGCCGAATTATCTCTCAACCGACGACGACCGCCAGGTCGCGGCCGATGCCATCCGCACCACGCGACGGCTGATGAAGCAGAAGCGGCTCGAACGATATCATCCGCAGGAATATCTGCCCGGTCCCAGCGTGGGCGACGACGACGCCTCGCTGGCGAAAGCCGCCGGCGATATCGGCACCACGATCTTTCATCCGGTGGGGACGGCGAAGATGGGCACGGCGAGCGACTCGATGGCGGTGGTTGACGAGCGGTTGCGGTTCTATGGGATTGCCGGGTTGCGCGTCGCCGATGCGTCGGTGATGCCGACCATTACGTCGGGCAATACGAATACGCCGACGGCGATGATCGCGGAGAAAGGCGCCGAGATGATTCTGGAGGATGCGAGGTAGCACCTTGCGGAATTACCTCTTCGCATCCTTGGCCCCAATTTTTGCGTGCACGCGCGCTGAAAGCGCAAGATCATCGTTGGTGGCGTACAATTCCAGGAAAGGAATGGTCGTCCTGACGACAATCCGATCCCGCCACTGATCGATCAGTTCGGCCAGCTCCCTTGTTTCCAGCGGATCGAGTTCTTGGCGCATATGATAGTATCCGACAAGGTAGAGTTTCGTCGGCGACACGCCGATACTCTTTTGCACCAGCGCAAACGCATCGTCGCCCCCGATCTTCTGCGGGTAGACCGGAAAATAGATACGACCGGTATTCCTGGTGCCCAGAAACGGCCCTTTCAAGCAAACGGATATCGGGCCGATTTGATCCAGCAGATCCTGGACCACCGCAGCATAGCGATCGAGATCGGTCTCCGGAATGCCGCTGGCAAGCGTTGCATGTAACTGTAACCGGCGGCGTTCGCAGATTTCCCACGCAATCTTTGGCGCGAAGCGCGACGACTTCATGGCCAGCTCAAGCGCCTGAACCTGGTCGGATTCGAGAAAGGCGTCCGCGGAAATTGGCATCACCAGCGCATGGCGCGTCTTCTCATAGGTACCGTTTCGATAATCGCGCCCGTCGACCTCGCTGATGACGGCAGGATGTCCGGCATTGACAAGCGGAAGATGCGCAAGCCTGTATCCCTCGTCGAAGACGACATGTTCGCCAGGCTGGAATGTCTTTCGCGCCGACCGATAGGCCATCATCGAGTCGTCGCAATAGGCTATGGGTGGCATATGTCTCCGCTCCGCCGTCGGATCGCTCTTGATTTACGCCGACTCCCATACAGAAGGAAAGCGGCAGCGCGCTATGTTTGCGGCGGATAGCAGTCGAATGTTGGGAGTTCGCACGCGCGCTCCATCCAGTTCTGCGAGGTAGCCCGCTTCATTGAACAGAGCGAACGACACGCTCGCGTTATTGCCCCCTGCGATAATGGCGCGGTGCGACCGGCCTCTGCCGCAGTTGCGGCGCGGGCACAGCCTCGCCGTAATAGGCGTTGGAATCGTAATAGGCATTGGATCGATCGAACGGTCGATAGGTTGGCCTGCCCCCGAGCACGTCGGCGTTGGGATGATAGAACGCAAAAGCGCCCGGCTCCTGAATCGCGGCCTGCGCGAACACGGGCGTTGCGATCGCGGTCATCAGAAGCGCGGCGGCGAGTGTTGGGATCGACTTGGTCATCGGAGATCCTCTTTGTCATGAAGTCACTCCGCCCAATTGGGTATCGCAACGCAAAAGCGGATAGCCGCGCGACGGCCCTCACCGCGATTTGAAAAACCGTGTTTGAATATGCCCGACAGCGTGAACGTGCGGAATATCCTCGGCCGCAAAATGCGCAGAATATTCGTCCACAAATGAAACGATCGGCAGCAGCGCTTTTCGCTATTGAGGAGATGTAGCCCGGATGGAGCGCAGCGTAATCCGGGGAAAAATCTGTCGGCCGGCGAGACACCCCGGATTGCGCTGCGCTCCATCCGGGCTACGGCATCTGGGCTTGCTTCAAGCCGCTACGCCTGCGGCGGATAGCGCTCGAAGGTGGGCAGTTCGTGCGCGCGCTCCATCCAGCGAATGCGCTCTGCGGTCTGGATGTGCACCATGGCCGGAACGGCGTCGGGATCGTCGTAGGTCGCGCTCTGGATATCGACGATGCCGGGCAACACATTCGCATTGGTGTAGAAGAGACCCGTGCCGCAGTTCGCGCAGAATTGCCGCCGGCCATGTTCGGAGGATTCGTAGACCTTGGGTGTCCCCTTCGTCACCTTGAGCGCGTCCTCCGCATACATCGACCAGCCGACCATCGGCGCGCCGGCGTGGCGCCGGCAATCCGCGCAGTGACACAGCGCATGAACGATCGGTTCGCCCTCGACCTGATAGCGGATCGCGCCGCAATGACAGCCGCCGGTGATGTTGACCATGTTCGTTCTCCGAAGACAGGAGCTCTGGAGCATGTAGCCCGGATGAAGCGCAGCGCAATCCAGGAAAAAATCTGTCGGCCGGCGAGACACCCCGGATTGCGCTGCGCTCCATCCGGGCTACGGGGCTACGGGGCCTGTGCTTACGCCGACTTCCGCACCGCGTTGTCGACCAGCGTCTTGCCGAGCGACCAGATCGCGCCGGGGACCTTGTGGCTGGCGGCGATGACGTCGTCGAAAGACTTTTCGATCCAGCTGCAGTCTTCTTCCGTGATCACGAGCGGCGGCAGCAGCTTGATGGTGTGGCTGCCGTGGCCGGAGACTTGCGTCAGGATCTTGTGATCCTTGAACAGCGGCACGGTGATGAGCTGGCAGAACAGGCCCTTGTTGGCGGTCTCCAGCAGATTCCAGGATGCCTTCAGCCGCAGCGATTTCGGCGGACCGAACTCGATGCCGATCATCAATCCCTTGCCACGCACTTCCTTCAGCAATTCATAGCCGGGCACCATCCGCGTCAGCGCGAGGCGAAGTTCGGCGCCGCGCTTGGCGGCCTGCTCGACCAGTTTTTCGTGCTTGATCACGTCGAGCGTCGCAATGCCGGCGGCCATCGCCAGATCGTTCTTCGCAAAAGTCGAGCCGTGCACGACCGCGCGGTCCATTTGGTTGAAGATCTTGTCGAAGATACTCTTGCGCGTCAGCAGCGCGCCGACCGGGACATGGCCGCCCGACAGCGCCTTCGCCAGCAGCACCATGTCCGGCTCGACATTCCAGTGCTCGACCGCGAGGAATTTTCCGGTGCGGCCGACACCGGTCTGGATTTCGTCGGCTATGAATATCGTGCCGTATTTCTTGCAGAGCGCGGCGGCGCCCGGCAGGAACTCGTCCGTGGGCAGGTTGACGCCCTTGCCCTGGATCGGCTCGACGATGAAGGCTGCGACCTGACGTGACGACAACGCCTGCTCCAGCGCTGCAAGATCGTTGAAAGGAATCTGCGTGCATCCCGGCAGCAGCGGCTCGAATCCGCTGCGGAAGTTGGCGTCGTCCATCAGCGACAGCGCGCCGTAGGACAGGCCGTGGAAGGAATGCGAGCAGGAGACGATGCCCGGGCGGCCGGTCGCGCCGCGCGCGAACTTGATCGCGGCCTCGACGGTCTCGGCACCGGAATTGGCGAAGAACACCTTGTCCAGATATGGCACATGTTCGAGCAGGCGTTCCGCCAGCACGCCCGCGAGCGTGGACACATCAAGTTGAACCAGATTGGGAAAATCGCTGTCGAGCACGCTTTTCAGCGCCAGACGCAACGCCGGATGATTGCGGCCAATCGCAAAAACGCCAAATCCGCTCAGTAGATCGAGATAGCGGGCGCCGTCCCGATCGAACAGGTATTGACCTTGACCCTTCTGAAAGCCCACATCGTAGCCGATGGTCTTCAGCACCCGCACGAGCTGCTCATTCAGGTGGCGCGCATGCATGGAACTGCGCTGCGCCTGCCGCTCTTCAAACAGCCCGGAAACGTCTAGATATGAACTTGGCATTCGCTACATACGTCGGTTGATGGCCGTTTCGTCAACTGAAAACACTCAATGCGGCGTTTTGACCCCCGCATTGGATCAACTTACTTAAACACAGGTCTGAACCATGTTGCACTGCCCAAGAACCATCGTGCGTACAATAGTTTATTCGGGAGTTTTTTTGGCCACAGGTCTTACCGTTGCGCTAGCCGCCGATCCCACCGGTGACTGGAAAGTCGCCGATGGCGTGGCCAACATTCGTGTCGCCCAATGTAGCGGCAACATGTGGGGCGTCGTCGCCTGGGAAAAGACCCCGGGCGGCAAAGACAGTAATAATCCGGATACCGCAAAGCAGAGCCGGCCGACCTTGGGGATGCCGATCCTGATCGAGATGAAGAAGAAGCCCGGCGTCGATGCCTGGGAAGGCCAAGTCTACAACGCCAAGGACGGACAGCTCTACAGCTCGACGATCAAGCCTGTCGGCACCGACCAGCTCGAGATTCAGGGCTGCGTGCTCGGCTTCCTGTGCGGCGGTGAAACCTGGACCCGTGTCGGACCGCCGATTCCCTCGAGCCCTGCCAACAGCATGGCCAAGGGTGCGCCGAAGGGACCAGCCGGCGCTCCGCCCAAAACCGCAGCACCTGCGCCGACGGCGCCGAAGACCACGGGTGCGGTAAATCCGGCACCCGCTGCGGCGAATCCTGCGCCCGCGCCGAAGGCTGCGCCCGCTCAGAAGCAGGCGGCGGCCACGGCCGCCCAGCCCGCCGATATCGGCGATATCTGCCTACTCCCCGACATCGCGCGGTTTGCCCATTAGCGCCGGCTGGAACAGCAGCACCGCGGCCAGCGTGATGACGAACGACAGCGCCAGCAATTTGCCCATGCTGGCGGTGCCGGGATGACTGGATAGCCACAGGCTTCCGAATGCAGTCGCGGTCGTCAGCGCCGAGAAAAAGATCGCGCGCGTGAGGCTCGACTGCAGCAGGTTCGTTCTGCCCTCGCGCCAGGCCGTGACATAATAGATCTTGAAGGCGACGCCGACGCCGAGCAGCAGCGGCAATGCGACGATGTTGGCGAAGTTGAGCGGCAGCTCGATCAGCACACAGAGCTCCAGCGTCACCGCGCCGGCCACCAGCAGCGGCACCATCGTCATCAGCACGTCGGTGATCCGCCGCAGCGCCAGGTAAAGCAACAGGCTGATCACCAGCAGCGCCCAGATGCCGGCATGGATGAACGCCTTCACGATGGTGTCGCCGGATTTGAGGATTGACACCGGCCCGCCGATCGCATTCGGCTCGGCCGCCAAAACCGAATCGGCAAAGCGGCGCAAATTGTCGTTGTCGTTGGGATCGCCCTTCGGCAACGCCTCGACGCGAATCAACCCATCCTTGGATTTCCAGCTGTTCAGCAGTTCCGGCGGCAGCGTCTTGAGCGAGACGGGGCCGGCCTGCATCGTGTTCTTGAGCTGATCGAATACGATCTTGAGCGGGGTGACGAAAATGCCCTGCGCCTTGTCGCGCGTCGCCTGATTGCTGCCGGCAAGTTTCGACAGCGCGTCCGCCAGCCGCCGCGAGGCAACCGCGCCCGGACCCTTGCCGTCGCCGGCGGTCCTGCGCAGGCTGTCGACCGAACTCTTTAGCGCCTCCACGTTCTCCTGATCGGTGGGCGCCGCATCGACAGAATCGGGATTGAGCGCGGGCCCCACCACCCTCGCCGCCTTCGCGATCAACTGCAGCTTTGCCGGCTGATCCTCAGGCACGAAACTGTCGATTGACATCACGCGCAGGACTTCCGGCAGCTTTTCCAGCCGCGCCTCGATCTTCTTCGCTTCCGCTTCCGAGGTGGTCAGCACGTTGATGGCGTTGGCGCCGGTGTTGGGGTCCTTGCGCAGGTCGAGGAAGGTCGCGATCGATTCAGCCTTCGGATTGCGCAGGTTGATCGGGTTAAAGTCGAACTTCATGAAATAGAGCAGCGGCAGGCCGGCCACGACGAGGAGCAGCGTACCAACGACGATGATGACGCGATGCCTTTCGAGGAATTCGTCCACCGGCGCCAGAAACGCGTAACCGACCGGCTCGCTTTCGCCGGGCGGGTGAAGCAGCTTCAGCATGGCAGGCAGGGACGTGATGCTGGTGATGAACGCGATCAGCATGCCGGCGCCGGCAATCTTGCCGAGTTCGGAAATGCCCTTGTAGTCGGTCGGCAGGAAACACAGGAAGCCGGCGGCGGTCGCCATCGCGGCGAGCGAAAGCGGCACCGCGCAGCGTCTCGCCGCGCTCTCCAGCGCCAGCGCCAGATCTTCGTTCTTGAAACGCTCGGAACGATAACGGACGCTGAACTGAATGCCGAAATCGACGCCGAGGCCGACGAACAGCACGGCAAAGGCGATCGACAGCAGGTTCAGCGACCCCACCATCATCAGGCCGACCGCGGTCGTCAGCGAAAGGCCGATGAACAGGTTCACGAACACCGCGAAGATGATCTTCGAGGAGTGCAGCGCCATCCAGAGAATCACGAGGACGATGAGGACGGTTGCGACACCGTTGACGATCGCGCCGTCCTGCACGGTCGAATATTCCTCATTCGCGATCGGAACCGGGCCGGTCAGCCGCACCCGCGCGCTGTACTGGCCTGCAAAATTGAGATCGGTCGCGGCCTGCCGGATCGCGTCGGTCGCATCCTTGCCGGGTTCCAGTTCGCTGTAGTCGAGCTTCGGCTTGAACTCGATGAAGGCGCGGCGATCGGCATCGGTTAAAGGCTTATCGCTGGTAAGTTCGCGCCAGGAGAACGTCGCCGTCCCCTTGTTCAGGATGTCCTCGACCGTCTGGCTGATCAGGTTGAAGGGCCGTTCGGTATTGTCGAGCTTGACCTGTCCGCGCTTGACGCCGGCAAGCCCGGTCTCCAGCGCGCCGGTCAGGCCGCGGATCGAGGGATCGCCGGCCATGATCTCGATCAGGGGCGCGGCGGCTTCGAGCTGGCCGGCGACCTTGCCGACCTCCTCCACCGGCAGGAACAACAGCCCGTTCTTTTCGAAGAACTCGCCCGACCCCAGCGGCTGCACCGATTCGAAATGCTTGGTGTCCCCGGAGAGCTTTGTGAAAAGCGCCTTGCTCGCGGCACTGGCGAGCTCGGGCGTCGGCGCCTCGACCACGGCGAGAATCAGTTTTTCGCGGTCGAAGGCCTGCTCGAACTGGTTGTCGCGCTTGCGCCAGTCGAGGTCGGGCGAAATCAGCGTGTTGATGTCGGTGTTGATGGCGAAATGCCGGGCCGCATAGTAGCTCGCCCCGACCGCCAGAAGCAGCGAGACGATGACGACGAGAGTGGCAAACCGCGTACAGGTTCTGACAATGGCGACGACAATACTGGTCAGCACTTCGTTTCTTTCTAAATCTCAAGGAGAGCTGGGCGAAAACGCCCGCTGTCTAGCGGAGTTCCCGAAGCCGATCTAATGTTGTTTTGGTTACTTGCCCGAGGGTTCAAGCGAAGCCGCCAAAACCGACCGGACGGGTGTTCGGGGGGCGGGTATAGCCCGTCCGAAAGGGCGATAAAGTGACGAACCGGTGAGGAACAACGGTTCCCATAAACCCCTTTTAGGTATCTAATTACCTACAGTTTGGTAACCATTGCGCGATGCACCTTTTCCAGCCGCACAATTTTTGACACATAGTCCTGCGCTTCCATCTACTTGGGTGGCGATTACCTGCGGGTTCCGGTCATGGTGCGGATATTGCAGATCCGGATGTGACCGGCTGCACGGAGACCTTCGGGTGAATTTGCGAATTCAGTACCTGGTGCAACAGCGTAATGGACATCCCATGGAAGTGTATCTAGCGCAGCCCCGCGGATTTTGTGCGGGCGTCGTGCGTGCCATCGAAATCGTTGAGCGCGCGCTCGAGAAGTACGGTCCGCCGGTCTATGTTCGGCACGAGATCGTGCATAACAAATACGTGGTCGAAAGCCTTAAAGCCAAGGGCGCGATCTTCGTCGAGGACCTGTCGGAGGTTCCGCCGCTGGCGGTTACCGTCTTCAGCGCCCACGGCGTGGCCCGCAGCGTTGAGGAGGAGGCCGCCGCCCGCGGCCTGCCCGTCCTTAATGCCACCTGCCCGCTGGTCACCAAGGTCCATAATCAGGGCAAGCGGTATATGTCCAAGGGCCGTACCCTGGTACTGATCGGGCATGCCGGCCATCCCGAGGTCGAGGGCACCATGGGTCAGGTTCCGGGGCCGGTTCTGCTGGTCCAGAACGTCGACGAGGTGGCGGCGCTGACGCTGCCGACCGACGCCCCGCTGGCCTATATCACCCAGACCACCCTCAGCGTGGACGACACAAAGGACATAATTGCCGCCCTTCAGGCCAAATTTACAGATATTCAAGGCCCCGACATCCGGGATATCTGCTATGCGACACAGAACCGCCAATCTGCGGTAAGGGACCTAAGTAAGCTGGTGGACGTCATTTTGGTGGTGGGGGCCGCCAATAGCTCCAACTCAAACAGGCTTCGCGAAATCGGCACCGAGGTCGGGGTCGCGAGTTATCTCATTGCCGACGGGAGCGAGTTGAACCCCGATTGGCTGAAGGATGCGAAAGCCGTCGGCATTACGGCGGGCGCCTCGGCGCCCGAAGTTTTGGTCGACGACGTGATCGAGGCTTTGAGGCGTATCGGACCCGTCAAGGTGTCGGTACTTCCCGGCCGGGAAGAAAATATCGAGTTCCGTCTTCCGGCCGAACTGACTGCGGGTTGATCCACTTCAAGAGTTCCAAGTCTGGGCTCCAGGCCCAGACTCAAGTCCAGAAAGAAATCTCTCAATGGCAATACCGTTTTTCAAGGAAATGCGTATCGGTGGCTATCTGATCAAGCAGAAGCTGCTTGGCCGGAAGCGCTATCCGCTCGTGCTGATGCTGGAGCCGTTGTTCCGCTGCAACCTCGCTTGTGTCGGCTGCGGCAAGATCGACTATCCCGACGCGATCCTCAACCGTCGCATGTCGGCGCAGGAATGCTGGGATGCGGCCGACGAATGCGGCGCGCCGATGGTGGCGATCCCCGGCGGCGAACCGCTGATCCACAAGGAGATCGGCGAGATCGTGCGCGGCCTCGTGGCGCGCAAGAAGTTCGTCTCGCTGTGCACCAACGCGCTGCTGCTGGAGAAGAAGCTCGATCTGTTCGAGCCCTCGCCCTATTTGTTCTTCTCGGTGCATCTCGACGGGTTGAAGGAGCACCACGACAAGGCGGTGTCGCAGAAGGGCGTGTTCGACCGCGCGGTTTCCGCGATCAAGGCCGCGAAGGCGCGCGGCTTTACCGTCAACGTCAACGCCACGATCTTCGACGGCCATCCGGCGGAAGAAATCGCAAAATTCCTCGACCTCACGACCGAACTCGGCGTCGGCGTCTCGATGTCGCCGGGCTACGCCTATGAGCGCGCCCCGGACCAGGAGCACTTCCTCAACCGCACCAAAACCAAGAAGCTGTTCCGCGACGTGTTCGCGCTCGGCAAGGGCAAGAAGTGGAACTTCATGCATTCCGGCCTGTTCCTGGACTTCCTCGCAGGTAACCAGAGCTACGAATGCACGCCCTGGGGCATGCCGGCCCGCAACATCTTCGGCTGGCAGAAGCCCTGCTATTTGCTCGGCGAAGGCTACACCAAGACCTTCAAGGAGCTGATGGAGACGACGGACTGGGACACCTACGGCACCGGCAAGTACGAGAAGTGCGCCGACTGCATGGCGCATTGCGGCTACGAGCCGACGGCTGCCAACGCAGCCCTGGTCAATCCGCTGAAGGCGATGTGGGTCGCGCTGCGCGGCGTCCGCACCACGGGCCCGATGGCGCCCGAGATCGACCTCTCCAACCAACGTCCGGCGCAATACATCTTCTCGGCCGAGGTGCAGAAGCGCCTGTCCGAGATCCGCAAGGACGAAGCCGCTGCGGCAGCCGCCAAGCAGCAACAGAAGGCATCCACCGCCGCCTGAGCGGGATAGCAAAAGATTTTTGGGCCCCGGTTCAGGCGAACCGGGGCGCTTTCCTTTTTGCGTGTCTCTCAGACTGTCACGGAACGACCGCTACTTCGTCCGGGTCCGCAGCAGCAGATTCTCGATCTCTGCCGCGCGCCCGGCACTGAGTGTGCCACGCTCGATCCCGAGCGGTACATTGCGGAGGGCCAGTTCGCGGTACAACGCGCCGGAGGAAGGAAAGCGCTCGTCCAATGCTTCGAGGTGCTTGAGGATCGTTCCGACGTCCCCGCGCGCCACGCAGCCGCCCATGCCGTTGGCCAGTCCGCCGTCAAGAACGGCCGCGACCGTTCCCCTCAGCAGCGGCATCATGGCACGCAGTGCGTCGGCCTCGCTGGCGCCAAAACTCTTCCAGAGTTCGACGCCTTCCTTGAGCAATGCGATCAGGAAAGGACCGACATAGTAGGCCGAGGCGTGATAAAGCGCCCGCACGCCGGCCGGCAGCGCCAGCGGTTCGCACCCGATGCTGGTGGCGAGCCGTTCCAGGTCACGCCTGAAATCGGGGTCTGCTTCGATGCCGACCGTACATCCGCGCAGTCCCTCGAGCGCGACGTCGGGATTTGCAAACATCTGCATCGGATGAAATCCGCCGGTTACGGCACCGCCGGATTTCGCATGATCCAGCGCGGTCAATTCGGTTGCTCCGCTGCAATGGACGACGCGGTGACGTGGCTCCCAGCGCAAAGCGCGGCAGACCGGCAGGATCGCGTCGTCGCTTACCGTCAGGAAGAGCACATCACAATCGTCCACGACATGCTGCGCGTGCGGCATCGGCCGTGCTGACGGTACCCGGAATCCCAGGCGCTGCGCCGCATCGGAGCCACGGTTGTAGAAGGCCGCGACGTTCAGGTTCGCGCGGTCAAACGCCGGCGCGAGCGTTTGCGCAATACGGCCGGCGCCGATGAAGCCGATTCGCAACGCCGCGAGCTCAATGCTCATTGAGCGTAGCTCCCGTCGATGCGGTCGAGCTTTCGCAGCAGCGCCGGCCATTCCAGCAGCCCGTAACCGGCTTGCAGATTTTGCGCCGCCTCATTCAGTACCGGATTGGTGTCGCGCTCATTGTCCAGCGTGATCTCGGTGCCCGCGAAGCAGGTCACCGTGTTGCCGATCGCCATTTCTGTCGGCGCGTGAAGCGGCCGACCGCAACCGAGCGCGTCTATTTGTATCCGGCAAGCCTGCTCCAGCCAATAGATCGCATTGAACGCCTGCGGAATCGTATTGCCGCAAACCAGCAGTCCGTGATTGCGCAGAACCAGTACGTTGTTTCGGCCGAGATCGGCGACGACCCGGTCGCATTCGTCCCGATCGATCGCCGGTCCCTCGAAGTCGTGATAGCCGATCCGCCCGTGAAACCGCATCGCTGTCTGGGACAGCGGAAGCAGCCCTTCGGCGAGCGTGCTGACCGCCGTGCCGGCCCTGGTGTGGGTATGGAGAACGCACTTCACGTCGGGCCGCGCCCGGTGGATCGGGGCATGCAGATAGAATCCGGCGACGTTGACGTTGTAGCCGTGATCGGGCTGCAGCAGAGTTTGCCCCTCGATATCGATCTTGACGAGGCTCGACGCGGTGATTTCCTCGTACAGCATGCCGTACGGATTGATCAGATATTGGTCGTCGTGCCCCGGGACCTGTGCACTGATGTGGTTGTAGATCAGGTCGGTCATTCCATAGAGCGCCACCAGACGATAGCACGCCGCGAGATCAACCCGCGCCGCCCACTCCTCTTCCTCCACGGTGGCCCGGATATCGTTGATAGAGCGAACTTCGGTTTGACGCATGTTACCTGGCCCGCAACCGCGGTCCCCTTTAATAGCGTTTTCGAGCGAAGTGGATACCGGTTCGCGTGAAGAAAACGCGTCAAAACAAGAATCTAGAGCTTCGGTTCTGCTTCAATCGGAACCGAAGCTCTAGTGGCGGATGACGGAGGCACGCTCCACGATCCGGGCAAGGCCTTCCGACGATGGAAGAGCGCCGAATACGTGCATCCCATCCATGCCCAGCCTGGATTTCACGAAGAGATCGGCAGCATCGGCATCGCCATGCTGCAACATCTCGGCAGCCTGCAACCCATGCGCCATCCGGGTGACCAGGGCCCTCGCATGCCCGTCATCCGGGTATCGTGCACGCAATCGGTCGGCGAGATCTTCCGTGCTGCTGTCGTAGATCCGGTTGAGGCCCCTGCTCGCACGCAGTTCGTCGACAAAGGCGTCCCGGCAGCGTGCATCGCGTTGCATCGCCCGCAGCACGTCCATGCACATCATGTTCGAGGTGCCCTCCCAGATCGAATTCAGCGGCGCCTCACGGTAAAGGCGCGCCATCGCATTCTCCATGATGAAGCCGTTGCCGCCGTGCACCTGCAAGCACTCGTAGCTGAAGGCCGGGGCGCGCTGACAATTCCAGAATTTCACCACGGGCGTAGCAACCCGCGCCAGCAGCCGTTCGTGTTCGCTGGTCTGCAGGCCGTCGGTCGCGCGCGCGACCCGGAGTGCGCCAAGCATCGCCGCCTCGCTCTCAAGTGCGAGGTCGGCGAGCACATTGCGCTGCATGGGAAGCTCGGACATGGGCTTGCCAAACGCCGTTCGCGTTTGCGCGTGGTTCAATGCCAGGCTCAAGGCCTGCCGCATCAGCCCGGCGGATCCTGCCGCAAAATCCAGTCGAGTCAGATGAGCATGCGAAAGGATTTCCCTGATGCCGCGCCCTTCTTCGCCGACAAGGATCGACCACGTGTCGTGGTATTCGATTTCGCTCGAAGCGTTTGAACGGTTGCCGCACTTGTCCTTCAAACGCTGAATGAAGATGCGGTTGGCGCTGCCGTCGGGCAGCAGGCGCGGCACGAACAGACAACTTACGCCGGATTCGGTCCGGGCCAGCGTGTAGAACCCGTCGGCCACCGGCACCGAGAAAAACCATTTGTGGCCAGTGATCGAATAGATCTCGCCATGCGCACCGCGTTCGATGAATCGTGCGGTGGTCTGGGTTTCGCGCAGATCGGAGCCTCCCTGCTTCTCGGTCATCGCATAGCCGATGACCGCCGCACGCTTGGCTTCGATGGGAAGCCGCCGTGGGTCGTAGTCCGCCACCAGCGTTCGCTCCCGCCACGTCGCAAATTGCGGTTTGCCGGAAAACCCTGCGATCGCGGCGTAAGCCATCCCGGTAGGGCAGCCGACGCCGTTCTCGATCTGATTCCAGAGGTAACTCAGCGCCGCACGCGCCAAATGTCCATTCGGTTCGCTCGTCGACCAGGCCAGACTATGGACCTCGCTTTGGAACGCCAGCGCCATCAATTGATGCCAGGCCGGATGAAACTCGACCCAGTCATTCCGGTTGCCATACCGGTCATGGGTCAGCAGTTTCGGTTCGTGCTCGTTGGCAAGTCGCGCGGCCTCCTGCACGGAATCGCAGCCGGCATGGGCGCCGAGCGCAGAAAGTTTTTCCCTTGCCCACGGCACGATCCTTGCGATCAGGCCGCTCAGCGCCCGATCGTCATCGAACGCGTTGAAACCGAGGGCTGGCCGCGCCTGATTGCGGACTTCGTGGGTCGCAAACGGACTGGTTTTCGCTTCCGCGACGGCAACCGGCTGGACGCGCGCATTCATGCCGAGACTTTCGATACCAGGGTCAATTCAGGCGTGGCGTGCCGAAACAGCATGCGCGCGGAAAGCCCCGCGATGGCTTGTGCGATCGACTTTGCCGCTTCGGAATCGGGAGCCGCTTCCGGCGCCAGGGGACCGACCAGGGCCTCCATGAAAGCGCCGGTCACGCACGATGCCGCGACGTTCGCGTCGATCTGGATGAATTCGCCGCTGGCGATGCCGCGCCGGACAAGCCTGGCGATCTGATCGGCCAGCGCCGCCCGGTATTTCAGGCGCGCCGCGTCGATCTCCGGCTCGCATGGTTCGGCGATCAGCGCGTAGGCCAGACGGCGGCCGCGCATCGCGCGTATCGAGAAGGTGTAAATCGCGTCCACCAGACACTGGGACGCAGATCCCTCCGCCTCGACGATCGCGGCGACCACGGCCACCTCGCGCTCGGAAACCAGCCCGAGCACTTGCGCGTAGAGGTCCGCCTTCGAGTCGAAGTAGCGGTACACGCTGCCGGTAGCCACCCCCGCCCGTGCGGCGATCAGCGCGATCTGGGCATCCCTCCACCCGCTCAGCGCCACGGCATCGCGTGCGGCATCCAGAATGCGCGCTTTGGTTTCAACGAGTTGATTGAGGCGAACTGCAGCAATTGCCATCATGAACCTTAATTCATGAATACAGGATCATAATTCATCCTTGAGCGAATGACGGCGCTTGTCAAGCATTGACCGGGCCCCGGTTCAGAGAACCGGGCCCGGTTGACGCCCTTCGAAAATCTTGAAGCTGGAAAATCTTGAAGCTGGCTATCGCCCGACGTGGATCAGACCGCCGCGGTGGCGAGCCCCTCTTCGCCGTGCAGGAAGCCGCGGCAACCACGCAGGGAGCGCAGCGCGCGGTTGAAATCGATTCCCGTGGAGACCAGCGCGCGCAGCGAGGTGGGATTGCGCGCCACCCCGCGCAGCACCTTGCGGAGGTCGATGTCGCCGTTCGGCTTGATAGCGCTCATGGCGAGCGCTGGAAGCGCCCGGCTGGCGGGATCGGAGATGACCCGCAGCGCCGCGAACGGCAAGCCGGCCTTAGCCGCATAGGCTGCGGCAATATGGCTTTCCATATCGACCGCTGCCGCGCCCGTCTCCGAATGCAGCGCGGCCTTGCAGGCGGTCGCCGCAATCACCTGTTCCACGCCGGCCAGGCCACCACGGACCACGCGGCGGCGACGCAATGCCGCACTGGCGATCATTTCCTCGTTTAGCGCCAGACCTGCCAGAAAACGGGTATCGCCCGCCAGAACCTCGGTCGCCACCACCACGTCGCCCGATTTCAGCGACGGATCCAACCCGCCGGCGACGCCGAACGAGATGACACCCCTGAAAGTGGTGGAATCCAGCGTTGCCAGCAAAGCGCGCAATTGCTGCGGGTCGCTGGAACTGCAGATGACGATCATGCCGGGCCCGGCCGCGATGCGGGCCTCCTGCACCAATCCTGTTACGATCAAAACTGGCCGCGGATCATTCGAATTGCGATCAACCGAATTGTCCACGATCGCGGCGGCCCCCACCCCCAAAGTCACATCCCGACCCCTACCACCCTGCTGTTGGTGCTTCTCAAATTCCGATACCGCGCCAGCGCCCAGAGCGGAAAGAACTTCGAGTAGCCATGATAACGCAAATAAAACACCCGCGGAAAGCCTGTAGCCGTGTAACGCGCCTCGTCCCACAGCCCTTTCTCGGTCTGTGTGGCTTTTAGGTACTCCACACCCCGCACGATGGCCGGATTTTCGACCTCTCCGGCCGCCATCAGTCCAAGCAAGGCCCATGCCGTTTGCGAGGAGGTCGACGGCGCGCCCTCAAATCCCTTGTAATCGAGTCGGTAGCTGACCGCATCCTCGCCCCAGCCGCCGTCGCTGTTCTGGATCGAAAGCAGCCAATCCGCCGCCTTGCGAATCATCGGGTCCTGGTGGCTCACCCCTGCGGCATTGAGCGCACACAGCACCGACCAGGTTCCGTAGACATAATTCAGACCCCAGCGGCCGTACCACGACCCCTCCGGGAGCTGCGTGCGGCGCAGATAGTCGATCCCGTCCGCCACCGCCTTGCTGGTCTGCGCGGTCTCGCCGAGCTGCGCCAGCATCGAGATGCAGCGCGCGGTGACGTCCTCGGTCGGCGGATCGAGCAGCGCGCCATGGTCCGAGAACGGGATGTTGTTGAGGTAATATTCGAGGTTGTTGACGTCAAAGGCGGCCCAGCCGCCGTCGCGACTCTGCAGGCCCTCGATCCACTCGCGGCCGCGCGAGATCGCTTCGTCGTATTCCTTGCTGCCCGACGCCCGCCGCGCGCGGTCCATCGCCATCACGACGACAGCGGTGTCGTCGAGATCGGGATAATAGTCATTGTTGTACTGGAACGCCCAGCCGCCCGGACGCACATCAGGCGCCTTCGCCGCCCAGTCGCCCTTGAGGTCGAGCACCTGCCTCGGCTTCAGCCAGTCGAGGCCCTGCTCCATCTTTCTGATCGTATCTTCGCCGCCCGCCTCCGCCAGCGCGTGGCAGGTCAGCGCGGTGTCCCACACCGGCGAGACGCAGGGCTGGCAATAGGCCTCGTGCTCACCGATCACGAGCAGCTTGTCGATGCCCTTGCGGGTGACCGCGCGCGGCGGAAAATCCGGTCCCTTGCCGAGCGCCTCATACATCATGACGATGTTGGCCATCGGCGGATAGATCGCGCCCATGCCGTCCTCGCCGTTCAGCCGCTCCTCGATGAAAGCGAGCGCCGCATCGATCGCGCGCTGGCGCAGCTTCTTCGGAAACAGCGGTTCGACGACGCGCAGGATCTTGTCGAGCGTGCTGAACAGCGTGAACCAGCCCCAGCTTTGATGCGGCGCCTTCGGCGTCATTCCGACCGACTTGGGATCCTGCAGGAACAACTCGTCGACGCCGACGCCCTTGGGATTTTTCGCCAAGGGCTTCAACGCCGCCATCACCATCAGCGGCACGATCGTGGTGCGCGCCCAGTAGGAAATCTTGTTGATATGGAACGGCGACCACATCGGCAGCAGCATGATCTCGATCGGCAACACCGGCACCGCGCGCCAGCTCAGCACGCCGTAGAAAGCCAGCAGGAACCGCGTGAAGACGTTGACGCGGGCCGCGCCGCCGTGGCTGCGGATCGCCTCGCGCGCGCGCACCATGTGCGGCGCATCGACGGAATCGCCGATCATCTTCAGCGCGAAATAGGATTTGACGCTCGCGCTCATGTCGAACGGACCGTCCTGCACCAAGGGCCAGCCGCCATGACTGCCTTGCGTGCGGCGCAGGTAGTTCGCGATCTTGGCTTCCAGCGCGCTGTCGACGGGCTCAGCGAGATAGTGACGCAGCAGGATATATTCGGAAGGAATGGTGCTGTCGGCTTCCAGCTCGAACACAAAATGTCCGTCGGATTGCCGATAGCCGAGCAGCGCTTCGGTCGCTGACGAGATGCTCTTCTCCAGCGCGACCGGATCGACGGTCGCGACGTCGACTGTCGCGACGGAATCGACTGCAATTTTTTTGTCTACGGAAAGCATTCGCTAGACATCCCTCTATTCGTGACCGGGTTCTGTGAACCCGGTCACGCAACGTCCGTCGGGCTTTTAACGCCTCGCCAGGATCAGATCGGCGGCACGGTCGCCCGACCGCACCGATCCTTCGATGGTTGCCGGCAATCCCGTATCAGTCCAGTCGCCGGCGAGAAACAGGTTTTTGAATGATGTCACCGCCCCCGGCCGCAGCGCGTTCTGCTCCGGTGTGGCCTCGAAAGTCGCGCGACGCTCGCGCACGATCTGCCAGGGCGGCAACGGCAGGTCGCCCGGCAGCCCCGCAGCCTTGCAGACATCCCGCCAGATCGCCAGCGCGAGTTCTTCGCGCGGCATGTCGACGAGGCGGTCGCCATTGCTGATGGTGACCGACAGCCGCTGCGGGAATGCGAACAGCCACTCCACGAGGCCACTGACGACGCCGAGGATGGGCACGGCATCGCGGGGCGGATCGAAGCGAAAATGTGCATTGACGATGGCGCGGAATTTCGACGGCGTCTTCAGGCCCGGCAGCAGCGCCGCCGCCGGGCGCGGCGGCACCGCGAGCACCACGACGTCGTCGGCGCCGAGCGCAATCGCGTCGCTGCCGAATTTCAGTTCGCTGACATTGCCGCCCGTCATCGCGAATTCGCGCAGCTCATGGCCGAACTGGATCGAGGCGCCCTTGTCCTGCAACAGCTTGATCGCCGGCTCGACCAGAACCGCGCTCAGGCCATCGCGTGCGATCAGCGGCCGGCAGGCCTGTCCGCCCGCCAGCAGCGTTTCCCGCACGATCGCGCCGGCCAGCCCCGCCGAACCCTCGGGCGGATCGACATTGAGCGCGGCCAACAGCAGCGGCTGCACCAGCCGCTGGTACAGCGTGCCTTTGCAGGGGATCGTGTCGCCGACCAGCTTTCCAGTGCCTGCCCAGATCAACGGCGCCAATGCGAGATAATCGAACAGCTTGGTATCGGGGACGCGGCGTGCCTCGTCGAACACCCATAGCGGCAATTTGCCGTCGCCGAGGTCGAGCTGCCAGCGCTGGCCGGTCATGATGTCGACAAAGGGAAACTGCGCAAGCTTCGGCCCGACCAGCCCAGCCTCGGTGCCGATCGATCTGGCGTAGGCCAGCGCATGGCGGTTGCCGGACAGCAGGAGATGATTGCCGTTGTCGATGGTGAGATTGGTGGCCGCGTCGAAATAGGACCGGCAGCGGCCGCCGGCCTGCTGCGTGGCCTCGTGGACATGCACCCGGTAATTGGCGTTGGCGAGCCGTACGGCGGCCGAGAGGCCGGAAACGCCGGCGCCGATGATATGAGCGTTTTTCTGCATCAGATGATCGCGTAACGGAGAAGGATGGCAATCTTCGCCCATTTGTGGACGCGCACCGGCTCGCGCGGCGCGGCAAAGCCCCGGGCCAGCAACAGGTCCAGGATCGCGCGGTAATATTTCGACATGATCCGCGGCGCGCGCACCACGCGGCGCGAATTGCGTTTCATGATCTCGTCGGCCTTCTCGAAATGCTTTTTCGCGCGCTCGGCCAGCGGCAGGCATACTTTCGGCAGCGCGCGATCGACGATCACCCGATTGGGGTCGTCGGTGGTGATGCCGGCAAGCAGCAGGCTTTCGCGCGGCAGATACAGCCGGCCGAGCCCCGCATCCTCATCGATGTCGCGCAGGATGTTGGTCAATTGCAGCGCGCGGCCGAGATGATGGGCGAGCTGGATTCCGTCATCCTCGGGCAGGCCGAACACCCGCACCGACAGACGCCCGACGGCGCTGGCAACGCGATCGCAATAGAGATCGAGCGTGGCAAGATCCGGCGCACGAATGTCCTGTGGCACGTCCATCTCCATGCCGTCGACCACAGCGAGAAAATCCTCGCGCTTGAGGCCGAAGGTTTTCACCGAGGCGGCGTAATCTTGCAGGCGCGGCGGCGGATGACTGTGATATAGCGCATCGATGTCCTCGCGCCATTGCTGCAGCGCTGCCAGCCGCTCGGGCCGCGGCCCATCGGAATCGGCGATGTCGTCGACCTGCCGACAGAAGCTGTAGATCTGGAACATCGCCTCGCGCTGGTCGCGCGGCAGGATGCGCATCGCGGCATAGAACGAACTGCCCGACGCAGTGGTGCCGTAATCTGCGTTGGCCGCCGCCGTCTGCAACGTCATGCGCCGGCCACCGGTTTTGTCTGGGGGCGACGCCCCGCGGCGCGCCTGATCATTTCGCTCGTGATGGCGCCGATGCTCTGCACGAGCAATTCGGGCTTGCTCAAATGCACGCGCTCGCTGAGCGGGTCGCGCACCTTCAGCATGCCGACGATCCTGTCGGCAAAGGCCTGGATCACGGCAATTTCGAGCCCGAGCCGGAAATCCTTTACCTCGGCGCTGAGCGACCTGCTTTCATTGAGCAGGGCTTCGGTCCGCACCGCGAGCGCATGGAGGCAGTGCAGCAGCGCCGGCTGCGACTTCGCCTCGCCCAGCATCTCAACGGTGGCGCCGCTTGCGGCCAGCGCATCGCGCGGCAGGTAGACGCGGTTGAGGTTTTTGTAGTCCTTGGCGCAGTCCTGCAGATGGTTATTGATCTGCAACCCCGCGCACAGCGCGTCCGACGCGGCCCAGGTCGAGGTGCTCTCGCCATGAACGTCGAGCATGAAGCGCCCTACCGGCATCGCGGAATAGCGGCAATAGTGAATGACGTCGTCCCAGTTCTCGTAGCGCAGCTTGGTGACGTCCATCCGGAACGCGACCAGCACGTCGAGCGCGTGGCGCGGCGCCATCGCACGCTCTGCAAAAGCGCGGCGCAGGCTGACCGCCTCCGGTTGCGTGTCGCCCTTGCCCAGCAACTCGGCTTCGAGCAGGTCGAGATAGCGCAGCTTCTCATCGGCGCCGAGCGTCGCGTGATCGGCGATGTCGTCGGCCGTCCTGACGAAATTGTAGAATGCGAGGATCAGTGCCCGGTGACGCGGATGAATGATCCACGACGCGACAGGAAAATTCTCGTCGCGGTGGGTCTTTCCGGATCGCAGGTCGCTCGCGCTGGTCATCTAGAACTGGCTACATCAATCGGAATTGGCGGCATGCGCCGATAACAGGCGCATGCCGGGAGATCGCGTGCCCCATATAGGGGAATACGTCGCCAAAACCAATGCTATATGGGCTGATTAGCCCCGCCCGTGACGCGCGTCATAGAGCCGAAAGAGGCTTTTCCGCGAGGGTTAACGGGCGCGAACGCGGCCTATTGGCCGTTGCTCTTGAGGACCTGGTCGCAGGCGGCGCTGATCTTGGAACGATGTTCCTTCAGACACGCCAGGACGGTGAAATCGCCCTGATCGAGTACCGGACGGCAGAACTTCTGCGCGTCGCGGGTACAGGCCTTCTGTTCTTCCGCCGTTCCGCGCTGTTGCTGCGCGAATGCCGCATGCGATGAGACCGAGATCGACAACAAGGTGAGGGCTAGGAGAGATTTACGCATCGTATTCCTTCATTTCGGCAGCAAGAATCCTGTTCCCCGATTCGCGATGAGGCATCGCCGGAACGGATTTTGTTTGGATGGCAGGCGCGCCGCGTAACGCAGCGACGAACAGGTGACAAGCATGGTAAATGCGGACAAATTTACGGCGACCTTGACGGCGACCTAAGCACCTTTAATAACCAACTGATATCTAAAGTGTATTTCCGCCACACTTTCCCGGCAATTGGTTGTTGCAGACAATGCGGTGCAAAGCTAGATGCTGCGCTGACGAAGTCGGTGTGAATGTTTGGATTCCACTCGGCCGATTGCGCACTTTTTCGTGCCGAAAGCGCCGGAAACAACGCTCCGTCATTTGAACCTAAGATACTGCGGGAACACTAAATCTTCGATGCGGCGAGACGTATCTTTGCAAAGAACGTCTATTTGATGGGAAAACTACGATGAAACTGTTTGGTTCCAGCTTGTTCGGTCAGGCTCTCGCAGCTGCTGGGGTCGGCGCCGCGCTCATGTTGTCGGTCACCGCAAGCCATGCCCAGGCGGGAGGCCCGTTCGCCGGTTTTGACGGAAACTGGAGCGGCACCGGCACCGTCGCGCTCTCCAACGGCACCACCGAGAACATCCGCTGCAAGGCCGACTACAAGGTCAACGCCAGCGGGCTTGGCCTGAAGCAGAATCTGCACTGCGCCAGCGACAGCTACAAGTTCGACCTGTCGAGCGACGTCACCAGCCAGGGTGAGCGCATCTCGGGCAATTGGAGCGAGAAGAGCCGCAATATCTTCGGCAATCTGCAGGGCACCGCAGGCGGCGGCCAGATCGAAGTATTCGTCGAGGCTTCCGGATTTGCAGCCAACCTGAATTTGAAGACCACCGGCAACAAGCAGTCCGTGCAGATCGACTCCAAGGGCGAAATCCGCGGCGTCAAGATCACGATGACGAGGACCTGACGCAGCCCTTTGAAACAGTGTGAATGGCAGCGCCGCGGCGCTGCCTTTTCATTTTGATCAGCCGAATTTCCAGCTCCAGTGCGCATCGCCGCGGTCGCGACGTTCCGCCACTTCGACCCGCATGAAACGGTCATGCGCAAGCGCTGCCCCCACCCACAATTCGTTCCAGGCATCGAACACTTGAGGCGACAGCGCCTCACGTTCCGCCATCAGGCGCCACGACGTCTGGCGCACGGTCGCGGCTGAGCCTTCCACCTGCAATTCCGCGTCGTCGTCCTGCCCGCGGGCAAGCCGGGCAAAGGCCTTGGCGAAACCCGCCGCGCCGGAATCCACGCCGCCCAACAGCCGAGCTACCTCGTCGAAGGTGTGCATCCCGACGAGCCGCGCCGCGGCGCCGGCGAGATGGCCGCCCTCTTCCGGGCCGAGCACCCGGATCGTCTCCGGCACGATCGAGGTGACGTACTCCATCGCATAATTGCGAAGCACCTTCTGCAGCCGCTCCTCCGGCCATGTGTTCGCAGGAAGGCGCGGCGCCAGATCGGCCCGGAACGGCGGACAGCGCTCGCCGGGCGAAAACTGCAGCCGCTCCTCGGGCGCAAGTTCGTGATCCCACTCCTTGTAGTAGCCCTCCAGCCCCGGCTGGCCATCGACGGTCTGCCCGGTGCAGACGAAGCCGAGCCTGGGATTGCCGAGCACGACGCCGTTGTTGGCGTGCCATCCGCGCAGCATCGCCCGCGACACTTCCGAGGGGATGCCGCAGATCGCGGTGCCGGACCAGATCCAGCGCGGCGGCGGATAGCGCACCCAGGCCTTGGTGTCGCTCTCGTAGACATACTCGACCTTCACGCCGCCGACCTGGTTCGACAGATAATGATATTGGGCGCACGCCACCGCATGTGGAAGCTGGTCGAGGCCGAGCTTCTTCAATCCGGGAAGGAAGCGCGCCAGTTGCTGCCGCCGAAAGGTTCGAAACACCACCTCGGCCGCGCGCGGTGCACCCGCCCGCGAGGCCAGCATCAGGATCAGCCCGGTGAGATAGGAATGATAGATGTGTTCGACCGCGCGGTAGGCGGCGGCATCGGCCGCAGGGCGCGCGGCTAATCCTGCAGACGTCATTCCTCAACCTCTCCGCGGCTGCCGTTAGCCGGCAGCCTTTTGTCGTTCAGCAGCGGCTGTTGTTCGGCAAGCCGCTATTCCGTGGGCTTGGCGTGACTGACGCCGCGAATCTTTTCCGACAAATTGATCAGGAACATCGAGGTCGGCCGCAGGATGAAGAGATCCGCGACCAGGGCTGCGATCATCGAGAACGCGCTGAGCCAGCCGAACAGCCGCAGCGACGGCAGGTCGGAAAACACCGTGACGACGAGGCCGCAGGCCAGCACCACCGTGGTCAGGATCAGCGCCGGGCCGACCAGCACGGTGGCGCGCTCGACCGCCAGCGCCGAACCGACGCCGGGCTTGCTCTCCAGCCGCAGCCGGTTGAGGAAGTGAATAGTGGCGCTAAGCCCCAGGCCAAACGACACCGTCAGGGCGACCACGCTGGCGAATTGCAGCCCCTCGCCCATGATCCACAGCACCGTGCCCGATGCCACGACCGGGAAAATGCCGGGCAGGATGCAGGAGAACATCACCACCACCGATCGGAACGCCAATCCGATGAAGATCGCAACTATGAGGAACTCGATCGTCAGGCCGTGATTGAGTTTCGAGATCATGTTGGCACTGTTGCGCGCTGCAATCGCCGACAGGCCGGTGACCGCGATTTCGAAGCCGGGATGCTCGGCGCGCACCTTGTCGAGCGACTTGTCGAGCTTGTCGATCACGGGAAGGATTTCGCTGGAATCGAGGTCGGGAACCCGCCCCGAAACCACCACCGCATCCTGATCGGCCGAGATGAAGCGACGGACCAGATGTTCCGGAATAACGCTGACATATTCCTTTAGCGTCGCGACGTCGCTGCTGCCAGCCTTTTCGGCGAGCCAGCGGCGCAGGGTTTCGAGCGACCAGACGTTGCCGACGCCGGCCGATTTCTCGACCATCGCGTGAACTTCGGAAATCGTCTTCAACGTATCCGGCGCGTAGAGCGAGGCGCCCTTGGGGAATTCGATCAGCACGTCGATCGGATTGGCGCCGGTGAGCTTGGCGTCAAGACGGCTCGAAGCCGCCACCGCCTGCCGCTTGTCCGGCACCTGATCGGCGAGGCGATAGCGCGGCTCCAGCGTGGCGTAGATGAAGCCGAGGCCGGCGACGAGCAGCAACGCGAGCAGGCTGAACAGCCCGGGACGGCCGACCATGCGCACCGCGATCCAGTAGCAGAAATTGCGCAGCGCCTGCACGCCGGCATCCGCGCTCTGGAATTTTACCGCGAAAATCTTCTCGTTACGAACGAACAATATGCCGAACACCGGCACCAGCGAAAGCACCGCGATCAGCGCGATGATGGTGGCGGCCAATCCGGCCTCGCCGAATTTTCGGATCAGTTCGGAATCGGAGAATTGCAGGGCGATGAACGAGATGCCGGCGGTACCGTGGGTCAGCACGCAAGCCGGGCCCACCACCAGCACGGCGTTGGTGAAGGCGGTCAGTTTGTCCTGGCCCGCAATCAGGCGGTCGCGCGCTGCGAAGGTGAGCTGCATCGAGTCGGAAAAACTGATCACCATGATGAGCGGCGTCATCACGTTCAGAAACATGTTGAGATTGAAACCGGCCCAGCCGAGGCTGCCGAGCGCGAGCAGGATCGCGATGATCGGCGGAAATGCCGCGACCACCATGAACGATATCTTGCGGAAGAAGATGATCGCGATGATGCAGCCGGCCAGAATGCCGAGAATGTTGTAGGTCAGCCCGTCGCGCTTGACAGCGTTGCGGATCTCCAGCTGCATCACGGGAACGCCGGATAGCTGGGCGTTGAGGCCGCTGCCGGCGAGATCTTCGGCCATGATCTTCCGCATTTCGCCGACCACCTTGCCGAGATCGTTTGAGGAAACGACGTTCGGCTCCAGCGACAATACGATCAGCGCCAGCGTGCCGTCCTCCGACAACAGCTTGCCGCGGATGATCTCGTTGGCTTTGACGGTCTCGACGAACTTGTCGTAGGCGGCGCCCTGCGGCAGTTCGGGCGGGAACAGCGCGGCCGGCAGCTTGCCGCGCTCCGGTGCCTGCCGCGCCGAAAACAGCGAAACCAGACCGCGCACGCCCTCGACCAGTTGCAGGTCGGTGACCATGTCGCGGATCTTTTCGAGGTTCTCGCGGGCCATCAGCGTCTTGCCCTCGACCACGACCAGCACGTCGAATTCGGTCGCCGGGAAGCGCTTGGTCACGGCCTCGTATTGCTTGTAGTCCTTAGAATCGGAGCGGAACAACTGGCTCAGGGAGTCGTCGATCTTGATCCGCTGGATGCCGAAGAGCGCCGCCACGATCAGCGCGGCGAGAATGACCATCGACAGGATCGGCGCCTTGACCGCAATCAGCCCCATGCGCTCGAGCCCGAAGGCGATGCTCTTGCCCGGCGGCGGCTCCTCGATAGCTTCGACGTGGACGTGACTTTCGGAGTTCTTGTCGAGCATACCCTGTCCAGTTCTCACGTCGGCCTGTTTGTGCAGCTTGGTTTTATGCAGCTTGGTGGCGCGAATGCGGCTTTGCCAGCCCCCATCCGATCGGCGCTAGCCATTGAAATCACGCGGTAAATTAACCGGCGCCGTTTTACAGGGCCGGACCCCATCCGGCAAGCGCGCGCGGCGGGGCAAATCGGCACGAAGATGACGAAAATGCGCGTTAAGTCTCTGATTTGCCACACCCGTTAAATGGGGCTCATGGACCCCTTGCCGGTAATCCGAGGTGCGATCCGGTTCCGCTTTCGTCCTTCAGCGCCACGCCGGTGACCTGCCGCGCGATTCCTTCACGTACCAGCCAGGCGATCTTGAACGCGGCCTCGTCGTAGCTCAGCCCTGCACCGTGGATGTTGGACACGCAATTGCGCTTCTCATCGGTGAGGCCGATGCGCGGGGCAAAGGTGAGATACGCGCCGAGGCTGTCGGGCGCCGACAGGCCGGGCCGCTCGCCGATCAGCATCACCACCATCCGCGCGCCGAGCACGGCGCCGATCTCGTCGCCTAGCGCCACCCGTGCGCCCGACGCGACCACGACATGGCCCAACGAGATTCCCGCCTCGGTCAGGCGCGCCGCGAGATGGCGAACCAGTTCGACCGCGTGGACATTGACGGCCGCCGGCGACAGCCCGTCGCCGATCACGATCACAATCTCGCTTGCGCTGCCGCTTTGCTTTTCCAGCGCGCGCCGTGAATCGGGGTCGAGCATGCGCCCGAGATCGGGACGGCGCAGATAGTCGCGCCGGTTACGCGCCTGGCTGGAAACCTCGCCGACCTGCAGGCCGAGGCCGGCCAATCCAGCCACCAGATGCGGCGCATCGAAAGCTGTGTGAACAGCATCGCGCGCACGCGCGTGGTCGAGCGTGAAGGCAAGCAGTGCATCGGTCGGCATGCTTGCGCCGGAGCGGCCAAGCCCGACGCGCGCCGGCGTCAGCTCCCGCAAGGCTTCGAGCGGGCGGGACGGCGGCGCCGGCGTTTTCATGGGCTTTTACTCGGCAGGAACCGAGGCCTCGCGCAGCCGGACCGAATAATTCGACGCGTTCTGCCGGCCACTGGTGGCAGCGCGCGCAAATTCGATCAGGTGATGCGCAATCGTCGCCGAGCCAATCAAGCCCTCGATATCACCGCAGCGGAGCCGTCCCAGCGCGAACTTCCAGAACACTTTTCTGTAGTCGCTGAGTACGCCGACCTGCCAGAAGATGTTCCGCAGCATAATCAGGGCGCGCCTGATATTGGCCCAGCTCTTCTGCTCGGGCGCCACCGGCACCTTGATGCGCTGCGCATAGGTGTAATCGCATTGATACTGGTAGCGCGCGTACAGCTTCTCCGGCTGGTAGGCGACTTCCATGCACCTGCGCCAGGAATCGATCACCTGATCGTAGGGCATCAGGAACTCGACATTGGAGTCGCGGCTGTCGTCGTCATTGAGTCGGCCTTCGCGCTCCAGCCGGTCCCACAACGGCGTCTTCGGCAGCGCCTGCAGCAGGTTGATCGTCAGCAAGGGTATCCGCGATTCGTCGACGAAGTTGAGCAGCGCATCGGCGGTGCCGGGCTTGTCGGTATCAAGCCCCATGATGATACCGGAAACGACTTCCATGCCGTAGGAATTGATGGTGTGGATGCCTTCCTGGATCGGGACCATCATGTTGTGGTCCTTGTGCATCGCGTGCAGCGCGTCGGGATCGGGTGTCTCGATGCCGCAGAATACGGTGACGAACATCGCTTCGCGCATCTTCTCCAGGATCTCGGGCCGCTTAGCGATGTTCAGCGTCGCCTCGCAGGCGAGCCGTACGACATAGCCCGTCCTCTTCTGCCATTCGATCAGATGCGGCAGCAGATCCAGCGTGGCCTTGCGGTTGCCGATGAAGTTGTCGTCGACGAAATAAACCGTGTCGGTCATGCCGCATTCGCGCAGCCTGTCCAGTTCGGCAATGATCTGCTGAGGCGTTTTCAGGCGCGGGTTGCGGCCGTAAAGGCCGGGGATGTCGCAGAATTCGCACTGATAGGGGCAACCGCTCGAATACTGGATGCTGCCGAGCAGATATTTCTTCACTTCCGCCAGCTCGTAGGCCGGAATCGGAAACTCGGTCATCGCCAGGCGATCCTTGGTCGTCAACACCACCTGCTGCGCGGGGCGCGACGGGTCGCGCGCCAGCCGGGCAATGAGTTCATTGGTGGCGTCACCGAGTTCGCCGACATGGAGATAGTCGAACGAGGAATAGTAATCCGGGCACGCGCTCACCGACGGCCCGCCGATCGCGACCGCGAGATCGAAGGCATGCGCGCGTCGGCAGATGTCGTTCATCTGCTGGCGCTGGATGTGCATGCCGCTGACGAACACCGCCTCGGCCCATTCGAAGTCTTCTTGGGTGGCGGGGCGAATGTTCTCGTCGATGAAGCGGACCGGCCAGTTCTCCGGGAGATAGGCCGCGATCAGCAACAGGCCCTGCGGTGGCATGAACGCCTGGACGCCATCGGTCAGGGGATAGGCGTATTCGAATGTACCAAAAGAGGAGGTATAGCGCGGGAAGACGCACAGGATACGCCGTACCGTTCCGATGCCTTCAGCTCTCATCAAAATTCCTCAAGGCTGACATGAATTTAAGCACGACATTGAAAGCTGGGCCAGAAATTCTTCAACATTGTGACAGTCAATCCTAACTCGTTGTGGGTCCTAACTCGCTGTGGGTTCAATTGGTTGCATGAAAATCTGCAAGCCGCGGGCTGGGGCTGGCGCTCAGGCGATCAGCCGCGCTGCAAATTCTGGCAGCAGACCCGTGTCGCCCGCAAGCCGGAAATGGCCGTCCGCGAGGCCTGAGCGAACCAGCCAATCGTCGAACTCCGGCGCCCGCTTCAATCCGAAGAGGTCGCGGATATACAGCGCGTCGTGGAACGAGGTCGACTGGTAGTTCAGCATGACGTCGTCGGCGCCAGGTACGCCCATGATGAAGGTGACGCCGGCGGCGGCCAGCAGCGTCAAGAGATTGTCCATGTCGTCCTGGTCGGCTTCGGCATGGTTGGTGTAGCAGACGTCGACGCCGAGCGGCAGGCCGAGCAGCTTGCCGCAGAAATGATCCTCGAGGCCGGCGCGGATGATTTCCTTGCCGTCATACAAATATTCCGGACCGATGAAGCCGACCACGCTGTTGACGAGAAGTGGATCGAACGCGCGCGCCACCGCATAGGCCCGCGCCTCGCAGGTCTGCTGATCGACGTTGTGATTGGCATTGGCCGACAGCGCCGAGCCCTGCCCGGTCTCGAAATACATTACGTTGTCGCCCACCGTGCCGCGGCGGAGCGACAGCCCGGCCTCACGCGCCTCGCGTAACAGTGCCAGATCGACGCCAAAGCTGCGGTTGGCAGCCTCCGTTCCCGCGATCGACTGGAACACCAGATCGACCGGCGCGCCCTGCCCGATCAATCCGAGCGTCGTGGTCACGTGGGTAAGCACGCAGGCCTGCGTCGGAATCTGCAGCCGCATGATGATGCCGTCGAGCAGCCGCAGCAGTTCGCCGATCACGGCCGGATCGTCGCTGGCCGGATTGATGCCGATGCAGGCATCGCCCGACCCCAAGAGGATGCCGTCGAGAATCGAAGCGGTAATGCCCTTGGCGTCGTCGAAGGGATGGTTGGGCTGCAGCCGCACGCTCATCCGGCCCTTCAGGCCGATGGTGTTACGGAACGCCGACGTCACGGCGCATTTCTTCGCGACCAGGATCAGATCCTGGTTACGCATCAGCTTCGAGACGCCCGCGGCCATTTCCGGCGTGATCCCGCGCGAGACCTTCGCCAGCGTTTCGCTGGTTGCGGCATCGGACAACAGCCAGTCGCGGAAGCCGCCGACTGTCAGCGCGGAAATGGGCGCAAAAGCCTGCGCCGCATGGCTATCGAGGATCAGCCGGGTGACCTCGTCGTCCTCGTAGGGGATCACGGCCTCGTTGAGGAATTGCTTGAGCGGCACGTCGGCGAGTGCCATCCGTGCCGCGATCATTTGTTCCGCGCTTTCGGCCGCGACGCCGGCAAGACGATCGCCGGACCGCGGCGGCGTCGCCTTGGCGAGCAGTTCGCGCAAATCGCCGAAGACATAGGAGGTGGCACCGATGATCTGGCGATAGACCATGCTGACTTTCCTTCAGCCCCTACCCGCGCTCCATTGCGGAGCTACCTTATGCCGGGCGGATAGCCAACGCCACAGCCGAGATTATCGAGGTAATCCCGGCTTCAATTGGGCTAGTTCAGCGTAGCGTAATAGCGGGCGAAGAAACTTATCTCATAGATGGCCGCGCCGAACGCAAACAGCATATGGAATCTCAAATTGCGCGTTGTCGCGGCTACGCCGCATACCAGTATGAATGCGGCGTTCGCCAGGAGATACTCCAGTCCCAGCGATCGCAGGTGGTCTTCGCCCTTTATCAAACTGTCGACCACATCGAGCGCTTCAGTAAGAGCCGCAAACCCAAAGAACCAGCGGCGACGCGAGAGAAAGTAGTCTTGATAACCCGAATATTCCTCCAGATCCTGGGGGAAAAGCAGGACGCTCAGGAAGTAGTACATCGATGCGTACACGCAAACGAAGAAATAGAGGCCAAACGTCCAGTGTGGGATCAGGCTCAGCCGAAATTCCCACCACCAGAATGTGACCACGTTCACGAGCGCCCAGGCGACCCAACCCAGATGAACGGGCCAGATCCGGTAGCGACCGGGATGCGCGACCAATGCCGCGATGCCGCTGACCAACCGCGTGACGCTAAGCCCGAGGATGATGCCGATCAGCACTCGCACGTGAAGATAGAGATCGATGTTGGCCGGAAAGGCAGCACTTTGAGCCATTAAGTCCCCATTCTCAGGCATCATCGAAGCATCGTGGCGCCTTCAACAGGCGCCCCGCGACGATTCCGGCGATGGCCTTTAGGATTGCGCGCTTGCCGCCCCGGCAAGACGAAATCGACACGTTCCGTCCTCGTGCTCGCTGTCTAGCTTGATTCGATCACAATTGTTTCGCCAACCATGGCCGCCCTTCGGAAGAAGGCTCACGCCGCCTCCCGCGTCGGCCGCCAGAGTGGCGACCTCCAATTGCACTGAGATACCAGAACCCGTTACAGTCGCATGGGCTTCCGAATTTTCCCGATAATGCAGCTTGCCCGAGCGCCTTAATCATTTGAAATTACTTGGTTATTTTATTTGGTTGCAGTTGCGAGATTTTCGCGCGTTAAGACAATCTCCATCAAAATTCAGCACAATTGCTTATGCCGACGGCATACGCTGGAAACCATTCCGGCCTGCCGGCACGGCTGAATTGTCAAATCCATATTCGTTTTGGTGACGCCATGGCATCCCGGTTTTCGCTCGCAGCCAAGTTGTATTCGATCTTCGCGCTGTTCGCGTTGCTCGTCGCCGCCATCACCGCCTTGTCCGACTACAACACGCGCCAGAATGCCCAACTTACCGAAGCGGTCTCGACCGCCAGCCGTGCCGCGCTCAACGTCGAGCGCATCAATTCGCTGGTCTATGCCGTCGTGATGGAATCGCGCGGCGTCTACATGTCGACTGATCCGGCGGTGGTGAAAAAATACGGCGACGGCTTGCTCAAGTTCAACGAACGCATTCTTGAGGTCGTCAAGAATTGGGAGACGCTGGTCCAGGCTGATGACGCCCAGCAGTTCGCCACCTTCAGGAAGCGCATCGAACAGTTTGTCGACTTCCGCAAGGAACTGGTTCGCCGCGGTGTCGAGATCAATGCGGCGGCAGGCCGCGAATGGGGTGACAACGACGCCAACCGCCAAGTGCGCACGGCGCTGAACAAGGATCTGGAAGCCCTGTCCAAGGTCTATGCCGAACGCAGCAAGAGACTGGCGCAACAGACCGATACCAACCACACGATGGCCTTTGTGCTGACCTGCCTCGGCGTCATGGCGCTGGTGGTGGTCGTCATCGGCGTGCTGATCATCGCCCGTTCCATCGCCCGCCCGCTTTCGGTCATCACCGCAACCATCAAGCAGGTCGCCGACGGCGCCGAGGGCGTCGAGGTGCCGCATACCGGCCGCGCCGACGAGATCGGCGCGCTGGCCCGGGCGATCAAGATCTTCCAGGAAGCGATGGACGGAAACCGCAACCTCAATTCGCAGGTGCTGGACGATTCGAAAGCGCGCGACGAGCGCACCCGTCACATCGAAGCCTCGGTCGACGCCTTCCGCGAAGCAATCAGTGGCGTGCTGCGCGCGGTCACCGACAATGCGGCCTCAATGCGCAGCACCGCCCAGACCATCGCCAGCGTCTCGTCGGACGCCAACGGACGCGCCGTGGCGGCTTCCGGCGCGACCGAGCAGGCTTCCAGCAACGTTTCCGCCGTCGCCAGCGCGGCCGAGGAGCTCTCGGCTTCGGTCGAGGAAATCGGCCGCCAGGTGCGCCAATCGGCCAGCGCCGTCGAACAGGCGGGCCAGCGCACCGAGAAATCGGTCTCCGAGATCGAGGGGCTCGCGGCTGCGACCCAGCGCATCGACGGCGTGCTCACCCTGATCCAGGCGATCGCCGAGCAAACCAATCTTCTGGCGCTCAACGCGACGATCGAGGCCG
Organism: Bradyrhizobium algeriense; assembly: GCF_003062295.1. GTDB lineage: Bacteria > Pseudomonadota > Alphaproteobacteria > Rhizobiales > Xanthobacteraceae > Bradyrhizobium > Bradyrhizobium algeriense. The sequence continues at coordinate 383,741 of NZ_PYCN01000002.1, forward strand.
CGCGCGCCGGCGACGCCGGCCGCGGTTTTGCGGTCGTCGCACATGAGGTCAAGGCACTCGCCGAGCAGACCGCCAAAGCGACCGCGGAGATCAGCCAGAACGTCAGCCTGATCCAGACGTCGACCAGGAATTCGGTCGAAGCGGTCCGCGAAATCGGCAACGCCGTGCGCGAGATCAACGATGTGACATCGATCATCGCCGGCGCCATCGAGCAGCAGGACGCGGCGACCCGCGAAATATCGCAGAACGCGCAGCTCGCGGCGCAGGGTAACGGTACGCTCGTCGTCAATATCGGTTCGCTGAGCGACGCCATCGGCACGACCAGCACGGCGGCGGCCTCCGTCCTCACCGCATCCAGCGAACTGACGGCCACCGCCGAGACGCTCTCCCGCGAAGTCGAGAAGTTCTTCCGCAATCTGCGCGCCGATGCGTCGGAGCAGCCGCGCAAGACCGGCACGTAAGCGAACAGCATCTCCGGTTCGCGCCAGAGTGTGACCGAAAAGCCGTGGCCCGACTGCGACATTGGAGCACGCCGTGACGATTTGTGAGGGGGAGCGCGGCGCGAGTTTTGGGGGTAGAATTCGGTAGTACTTTCATAAGTTGGGTTTGGTCTCAGACATGGGAGGATCGCATGAAAATGCTTCAAGTTGCCATCGTCTCTGGCTTGATCGCCTTGGCCGGTCCCACGTCAGCCCAAGGCATGGATGATACGATGCTTGGGCCGCAGGATGTAAAATGGTCGAAGGCGCCGCCATCTATTCCGCCGGGGGCTGAAGCGAGCGTACTCTACGGCGACCCCGGGAAAGACGGCTTGTTCGTGCTTCGGCTCAAGCTCCCCAAGGGTTATGCCGTTCCCCCGCACTCCCACCCCAAGCCTGAAATCGTGACCGTTATCTCTGGCACGTTTACGCTCGGCATGGGCAAGGTTGCGGATAAAAGCAGCGCCAAACCGCTGCCGGCTGGAAGCTTCTTCGCGTTCGCGCCTGGCATGGAGCACTATGCCTTCACGGATGAAGAAACCGTCGTTCAGATCAACAGCACTGGGCCGTGGGGTATCAATTACGTAAATCCCAAAGACGACCCCCGACAGAAAACGCAGTGACTAAAACTCCCGTCGGCAGGGACGCCACCAACGTCCCTGCTGATTTGTTTGAGGCGGTCATGTACTCTCGTGCAAAACGCCATCGCTTGAGCGGCGCGCATGCGACGGAGCGCCAGCCACCTCGTGAGAAGGACCCGGCAAGACCGGGCAGCATCCGCCTCACTCCACCGGGATCACGTCCACGGCCACGCCAAGCTTCTGCTTGCGCGAGCCGACAATGATGCCGTCGACCGGCGAGACGTCGGAGAAGTCGCGCCCTATTGCCAGAACGATGTGATCGTTCTCGATCATGATGTCGTTGGTCGGATCGAACCCGAGCCAGCCGAGCTCGGCGCCGCACCACACCGACACCCAGGCATGGGTGGCGTCAGCGCCCTGCAGGCGCGGCTTCCCGGGCGGCGGAATGGTGCGCAAGTAGCCGCTGACATAGGCCGCGGGCAGGCCCAGCCCACGCAAACCCGCAATCATCACATGGGCAAAATCCTGGCACACGCCGTGCCGCTTCTCGAACACCTCCCGGAGCGGCGTCGAGATCACCGTGGCCTTCGGGTCGTACCTGAAATCGTTGCGGATGCGGCGCATCAAGTCGGCGGCACCTGAAAGAATGCCACCGCTCGGCGGGAAACTCGCCACGGCATAGGCAGTGACCGGCGCCAGCACCGGCACCAGCGCGCTGGCAAAGACATAGCCGACCGGCGAAACGGGGCCGAGACTGGAGGCCTCGAACGCCACGTCGCGGATATCATCCCATGACGGGCTCGCCGCGGCGCGGTCGAGCGCCTTGCGCGACACCGAAACGCGCGAGCGGGAATCGATCCGCAAATTGCGATGCGCGGTTTCGATCAGGATGCTCTCGGTATGGGTGCCGAAAAAATCGCGCCGCACGGTGCGGTCCGCAGGCCGCGGCCGGATCTCGACCGAATGGGAAATCAATTGCTGCCCGTCGCCCGACTTCGGCTCCAGCCGCAGCGAGCACCGCGCAAAACTCACCGGGCTTTCGTAAGCGTATGTGGTGACGTGACGGATGTCGTAGATCACGCGAGGCCCGTCAGCTTCTCCGGCCGGCTCGCATTGGGCCCGTGCGGAAAGTAATGCAGGCCGATGGCGTCGGCGAGATTGAGCAGATCCTGCTCCAGCGCGAACAGGGTTTTGACGTCAAGCGCTGCGGCCTCGGCCGTCGTCAGCGTCGCCTGCAAGGCTACCGCCAGCCGCTGCGGCCGCTCGATCAGGCCATGCTCCTTCAGGCTCGGGAGTGCGGCGATGTGATCATTCAGCGTCGCCACCTGAAACGCGACCGAGCGCGGGTTATACGGATCGAGCACCGCGAGATCGCGCACCGGCGCCAGCGCCGGGCCGACCAGGTAACGCGAACGATAGGTGATCTGGCAATCCACCAGCGTCAGCAGCACATCGAGGTCTTCCTCGCCGGCTTCGTCATAGGCGAACTGCCGCGCGAACCGCGCAGTGTTGATGGCGCGCTCGGCGCGGCGGCCCATGTCGAGGAAGCGCCAGCCGGCGGCGCGATTCATGTTTTCCTGCGCCAAACCTGCAAGGCTTGCCAGTTCCTGCAACGTCAGTTCGGCGGCGCTGACGATGCTGTCGTCGTCGTCGACCTGCAAGGCGAGGCGGTCGACCATCTCGGTGATGATCTGCCAGGCGTCGGGCGAAAGCCGCTCGCGGAGGGAGGTCGCAGTTCGTTGCACCGACCGCACCAGCGAAAACGCCGAGCCAAATTTCTCCTCGCTTTGCAGCGCTTCGGCGATGACCCTCGCGGGGTTGGTCCGCGTCGCCTGCGAGGTCGCGCCCCAGGTCACCAGAAGCCGCTGGATGCGCTCGACCGAGGGCGACGTGGTCGACGATCCCTTGACGGGGTCGCGCATCGGCGCGCCGAGCGCGCGGATCAGCCGCAGCGTCGCCTCGGCGCGCTCGAGATAGCGGCCGAGCCAAAACAGATTGTCCGCGGCGCGGCTGGGCACGACGCCCGCGATCCGCCTGATGCGCACGGTGTCGGCACCCGGCAACAGCGTCGAAGCCGATACCGCCTTGTCGGACACCACCCAGACGTCCGCCGAGCGGGCCCCGTCACCCATCGACACCGCGCGCGCATCCGCCTGTTCGGCGATCCGGCAGAAACCGCCAGGCAGAATGGTCCAGCCCTGGGGCGTTGCCGCGGCGAACACCCGCAATACGAACGGGCGCGGCGTGATCCGGCCCTGCTCCCACACCGGCGTCGTCGACAGCCGCACCAGTTCCTGGCCGACATAATCGATGCCGCGATCGGTGATCGCCTGCCGGAGCCGGTCGCGCTCCGCAGGCGGCAGCTCGCCGGCAAGCACCGGCCCATGGCTGGAAAAGCCGGGAACGGCCCGGCCGTAGGCGCCCTCGATCGCAAAATCCTCGAGCCGCGACAGCACTTCCTCGCGTGCGGCTTTCTGCCCGCACCACCATGTCGCGATGTGCGGCATGATCGGATTCTCGCCAAGCAGCCGCCGGCACAGGCTCGGCAGAAACCCGAGCAGCGCCCTCGCCTCCAATACGCCGGAGCCCGGCATGTTGGCGACGACGACGCCGTTCTTGCGCAGCACGTCGATGAGGCCGGGCACGCCGAGATGTGACGACGCATCGAGTTCGAGCGGATCGAGAAAATTCGAATCGACCCGGCGCAGCAGCACGTCGAGGCGCTTCAGGCCGGCGACGGTGCGGATATAGATGCGGTCGCCGCTGACGGCGAGATCGTCGCCCTCGACCAGGAGGAAGCCGAGATAGCGCGCCAGCGTCGCATGTTCGAAATAGGTTTCGCTGAAGGCGCCCGGCGTCAGCAACCCGATCCGCGGCTCGTCGCGGTCGGCACTGGCGCGCAGCGAATCGCGGAATGCCTCGAAGAACGGCGCCACGCGCTCGACATTCATCGACTTGTAGAGGTTGGAAAAGGCGCGCGACAGCACCAGGCGATTTTCCAGCGCGTAGCCGGCGCCGGACGGCGCCTGCGTGCGGTCGTTCAACACCCACCAGCGTCCATCGGGGCCGCGGCCGACATCGGCCGCATAGAGCTGAAGATGGCGGCCACCGGGCGGTTTGACGCCACTAACCGCGCGCAGATATTCGTTGCTGCCGGCGATCGCGGCCGCGGGCACCGCACCATCGGTGACCAGCCGGCCCTCGCCATAGAGATCGCGCAGCACCATTTCGAACAATTGGGCCCGCTGGGCGATGCCCGCGGTCAGTTGCTGCCAATCGGCCTCGTCGATGATGAGCGGCAGATGGCTGAGCGGCCACAGCCGGTCGGCGGTCTCGCCGGGCGCGCGATAGGTGACGCCGGCCTCGCGCAGATGCCGGTCGGCGGAGGCAAAGCGGCGCTCGATATCGGCTGGCGACAATGCGGCGAAGGCATCGAAGAATCGGGTCCACGCCGCGCGGGGCGCGCCGTCCGGTCCGATATATTCGTCGGGGATGCCGGGCAGCCGCGCATAGTCGCGCGTCCATTGCGCGATCCGGCGCTGGCCCGGACGGACCTTGCTTTCCTGACTGCTGCCTTGACTGCCGCCTTGGCCTGCCATTCCGATTCCCCGAGAGCGTCGCTCCCGATTAGATCAGGAGCGGCGTCCTCAAGTCGAGCGTCAAAGGGAATTCATTTGTGCGTTCCTCGGGCGGCGGGTCGATCTTGCCCGGAGTGTGGCCGTGATCCTGAAACCGGGCCAACCGCCGGGCTTCCGCCTCATAGGAATTGACCGGCTTGGTATCATAGCTGCGCCCGCCGGGATGGGCGACGTGGTAGACGCAGCCGCCGAGCGAGCGGCCGTTCCAGGTGTCAATCAAGTCAAATGTCAGCGGGGCGTGAACCGGAATGGTCGGATGCAGCCCCGAGGCCGGCTGCCAGGCCTTGAAACGGACGGCGGCAACGGCCTCGCCGGAACGTCCCGTCGGCGTCATCGGCATCCGCCGGCCGTTGCAGGTCACGACATGGCGGCCTTCGACGAAGCCGGTCGCCTTGACCTGCAGCCGCTCCACGGAAGAATCGACATACCGCACGGTGCCGCCGGCCGAGCCCTCTTCGCCGAGCACGTGCCATGGCTCCAGCGCCTGCCGCAATTCGAGCGCGACGCCGCCATGATGGACGCGGCCGAACGCCGGAAAACGAAACTCGAGCTGGGCGGAGTACCATTCCGGCGAGAACTCGTAGCCGGATTGCCGGAGCTCATCGAGCACGCCGAGAAAATCCTCCCAGAGGAAATGCGGCAGCATGAAGCGATCGTGCAGCGCCGTACCCCAGCGCACGAACTTGCCTTGTTGGGGTTCGCGCCAGAGCTTTGCGATCAGCGCGCGGATCAATAATTGCTGCGCCAGCGACATCCTGGGATCGGGAGGCATTTCGAGCGCGCGGAATTCGACCAGCCCGAGGCGGCCGGTCGGCCCATCCGGCGAATAGAGCTTGTCGATGCAGATTTCGGCGCGATGGGTATTGCCTGTTATGTCGACGAGGATGTGCCGGAACAGCCGGTCGACCAGCCACAGCGGGGCCTCGATATCGGCCGGCGGCACATGCGCCAGCGCGACTTCCAGTTCGTAGAGTCCGTCGTGCCGGGCCTCGTCGATGCGCGGGGCCTGGCTGGTCGGGCCGATGAACATGCCGGAGAACAGATAGGACAGCGACGGATGGCGCTGCCAGTACAGAACGAGGCTCTTCAGCAAATCAGGGCGCCGCAGGAACGGCGAATCCTGCGGCGTCGAGCCGCCGACCACGACGTGATTGCCGCCGCCGGTGCCGGTGTGGCGGCCATCGACCAGAAAACGGTTGGCGCCGAGCCGGACTTTTGCGGCGTCATCATACAGGCCGAAGGTGATATCGACCGCCTCGCGCCAGTTTTGCGCCGGCTGGACGTTGATCTCGATGACGCCGGGATCGGGCGTCACCTTGATTACTTCGACGCGCGGATCGTAGGGCGGACCATAGCCCTCGACATGAACCGGGATTTGCAGTTCCTCGGCAGTCGCTTCCACCGCCGTAATCAGTTCGAAATAGTCTTCAACCTTTTCGACCGGCGGCATGAATACGCACAAAACGCCATCGCGGACTTCGACCGACGTCGCCGTACGCACCGGCTTGGGCTTCGGTTTCGGCTTCGGCTTCGGCTTCGGCTTCGGCTTCGGCGCCAATTTTGACGGCACGTCTTCTGCCGCAGCGTCCTTGTCTTCGACGGCCAATTCGAGCCGCGGCTCCATCGGATCCTGCTCGACGACATAAGGGTATTCTTCCGGCGGGACATGCGGCAACGATGCCATCGGCAGCCGCAGACCGAGCGGAGAGTCGCCCGGTATCAGAAACAGATGGCCGCGCCGAAGCTGCCAGCACTCGCTCATCCAGCCAGAACCGTCAGCGCCCGCGTGCTGAACCGGCAGCACGAAGCCCTTGGGCTTGTTGAGCCCCTCATCGAACACCCGCGCCATGCGCGAGCGCTCTTCCGCGTCGGCCAGCTTGGAGTCGCTGGGATCGACATTCACCGGCAAGGCCGCTTCGCTTTGCAGCCAATGCACGGGGTCCTCATACGCCGGCATCACGTAATCAAGTTCGAGGCCGAGCCGCCTGGCGATGCCTTCCATCAGTTTTTGAGCGTCCGCGATACCGGCCTTGCGCGGGCTGTCGATCTTCGCGATCAGCTCGGCGTTCTTCCAGATCGGCACGCCGTCCTTGCGCCAATAGAGGCCGAAGGCCCAGCGCGGCAGGCTTTCGCCCGGATACCATTTGCCCTGCCCGTAATGCAGCAGCCCGCCCGGCGCAAAGCGGGCCTGCAGCTTGCGGATCAGTTCGTCCGCCAGCGCCTGCTTGGTCGGGCCGATGGCGGCAATGTTCCATTCCGGTGATTCCAGATCGTCGACCGAAACGAAGGTCGGCTCGCCGCCCATGGTCAGCCGCACGTCGTCGCGGTTGAGATCGGCGTCGACTTGCTCGCCGAGCGCATCGAGACGGGCCCAGGATTCGTCGGAGAACGGGCGCGTGATCCGCGGCGCCTCGCGGATGCGCCGGACGCTCATCTCGAAGCCGAAATCGACATTGGCAAAGCCGGCGCTGCCCGAGATCGGCGCTGCCGATCGGTAGTGCGGCGTGGCGGCGACGGGGATGTGCCCCTCGCCCGTCAGCATGCCGGAGGTGACGTCGAACCCGATCCAGCCGGCGCCCGGCAGATAGACTTCGGCCCAGGCGTGCAGATCGGTAAAATCGCTTTCGACCTCGCGCGGGCCCTCGACCGGATCAATGTCGGGACGCAACTGCATGAGATAGCCGGAGACAAAGCGCGCCGCGAGGCCGAGATGGCGGAAGATATGGATCAACAGCCACGCCGAGTCGCGGCACGACCCGGAGCCGGAAGCCAGCGTCTCTTCCGGCGTCTGAATGCCCGGCTCCATCCGGATGACATAGCTGATCTTTTTCTGCAGTTGCGCGTTGAGTTCGACCAGGAAATTGACGGTGCTGTCGGCCTCGCGCGGAATCTCCTTCAAGTACGCCGCGAACAGCGGCCCCTGCTCTGACGTCGCGAGATACGGCGCAAGCTCGGTCTTCAGATCGTTGGTGTACTGAAACGGAAAAGAGGTGGCGTAACCCTCGACAAAGAAGTCGAAGGGATTGACGACCGTCATCTGCGCGGTGAAGTCGACTTCGATCTTCAGCTCGGACGCCTTTTCCGGAAACACGAATCGCGCCAGCCAGTTGCCTTGCGGATCCTGCTGCCAGTTCACGAAATGATTTGTCGGCGTGACCTTGAGCGAATAGCTCAGGATCGGCGTGCGCGTATGCGGCGCCGGGCGCAGGCGAACGGTTTGCGGGCCGAGATCGATCGGTCGGTCGTATTTGTAGTGCGTGACGTGGTGTAGTGCGACGAAGATCGACACGGACCGGAGACTCCAGCGGCTTTTTTAAGCAGAACACTGGTTCCGGGTAGGATCAAGCATTAACAACGGGCACGTGGTGCCTACGGGAAGTGCGGAACATTTGACGCTGTCATTCCGGGATGGTCCGAAGGACCAGACCTCAGATGCGCAATTGCGCATCGGGGAATCTCGAGGTTCCCCGATGCGCAATTGCGCATCTGAGGTTCGATGCTTCGCATCGCCCCGGAACGACGGATCAATCACTCACATCGTCGCGCCAAGCACCCACGGCGCGAACTCCGCACCGCCGAAGTCAAAGCTCTCGCTCTTGGTCGGCTGGCCGGATGCCGTTTTCAGCATCAGCTCGAAAATGCGCTGGCCGCATTGCTGCACACTTTCCTCGCCGTCGAGGATGGTGCCGCAATTGACGTCCATGTCATCTTCCATCCGCTTGTACATCGGCGTGTTGGTCGCGAGCTTGATCGAGGGGGCGGGCTTGCAGCCGAACACGCTGCCGCGCCCCGTGGTGAAGCAGACCATGTTGGCGCCGCCGGCCACCTGCCCGGTCGCGGCGACCGGATCGTAGCCGGGCGTGTCCATGAAGACAAAGCCCTTCTTGGTGATCGGCTCGGCGTAGTTCAGCACGTCGACCAGATTGGTGCTACCGGCCTTCGCCATTGCGCCCAATGATTTTTCCAGGATCGTGGTGAGGCCGCCGGTCTTGTTGCCGGGGCTCGGATTGGCGTTCATCTCGGCGCCTTCGCGTTTGGTGTATTCCTCCCACCAGCGCATCAGGCCGACAAGCTTTTCGCCGACTTCGCGGCTGACCGCGCGGCGGGTCAGGAGATGCTCGGCGCCGTAGGTTTCCGGCGTCTCGGACAGGATCACCGTGCCGCCGTGGGCAACCAGGAGATCGCTCGCCGCCCCCAGTGCCGGATTGGCCGACACGCCGGAGTAACCATCGGAGCCGCCGCATTGCAGCGCTACCGTCAATTCGCTGGCCGGCACCGGCTCGCGCTTCACTTTATTGGCGTCGGTCAGCGCTTCCTTCACGAAAGCGATGCCGGCTTCCACCGTCTTGCGGGTGCCGCCGACTTCCTGGATGTCCATCGCGCGCAGCCGGCCGGCCAGTTTCTGTTCCTGCATCAGGCCGCCGATCTGGTTGACCTCGCAGCCCAGCCCCAGCACCACGACGGCAGAAAAGTTCACATGCCGCGCGTAGCCACCCAGCGTCCGGCGGAGCAGCGCCAGCGGTTCGTCCTGCGTCATGCCGCAGCCGGTCTTGTGGGTCAGCGCCACCACGCCGTCGACATTCGGGAAATCGGCCAGCGGGTTATCGCCGGTAAATGGATTCTTCTTGAACATGTCGGCGACGATGCCGGCGACATGGGCGCTGCAGTTCACCGAGGTGAGAATGCCGATATAATTGCGCGTTGCCACCCGTCCGTCTGCGCGGCGAATGCCGTCGAAGGTCGCGGGCAGATCGAAGTTCGGCACCGGCTTGACGTCGACGCCATAGGCATAGTCCTTGGCGAAATCGCCCATGCCGCAGTTTTGAGTATGCACATGCTGGCCCGGTGCAATCGGCACGGTGGCAAAGCCGATGATCTGACCGTAGCGGCGTACCGGCTCGCCCACGGCGATCGGCTTGATCGCCACCTTGTGGCCCGCCGGAATCCGCTCGACCGTGGTGACGCCATCGGCCACCACCATGCCGGGCGGCAGGCTCGAGCGCGCGATCAGGACGCCGTCGTCAGGATGCAGGCGAATGACGGGTGCCGGGGTCATTGGGGTACCTCCTCAGGGTTGGCGAGTAGCGAGTGGCGAATTGAACAATCCGCGCCTCGCCACTCCCTATTTCGTGCCTTCGCCGCTTACGCCTTCCCGGCCGAATCCTTGCGAGTCTGGTTCACCTGCATCCTGGCGTAGGTCGACATCAGCCCAACTTCGTTCGACAGCGTCACGAGCTTGAAGCCCATGTTGATGGCGCGCACCGCGCCTTCGGCGCCGGAGCAGTGGATGCCGGGGTTGAGGCCACGCGTGCCGCATTCCTTGGCGATCTTCTCGTAGATCTTGAGGATCTCCGGCTCGTCGCGGTCGAGCTTCGGCACCAGGCCATAGGAGAAGCCGAGGTCGGACGGGCCGATATAGACGCCGTCGATGCCCTCGACGTCGAGGATCGATTCCATGTTCTCGACCGCGGTCCTGGTCTCCATCATCGGCAGCAGCACGATCTCGTCGTTGGCCGTCTGCTGGTAGGAGCCGGCCGAGCCGTACATGCCCGAGCGGATCGGGCCGTTGGAGCGCGTGCCCTTCGGCGGGTATTTTGCGTACTGAACGAGGTTCCTGGCTTCCTGCGGAGTGTTGATCATCGGGCAGATCACGCCATAGGCGCCGCCATCGAGCACCTTGCCGATGATGCCGGGCTCGTTCCAGGGCACGCGGACCATCGGGGTTACGGGATGGGCGTGCATCGACTGGAAGCATTGCACCATCGAGAGGTAATCCTGCACGCCGTGCTGCATGTCGACGGTGACGCTGTCGAAGCCGCATTGCGCGATCACTTCGGCCGAGAAGCCGGACGGAATCGCGAGCCACGCGTTCACCACGGCTTTGCCCGAGGCCCATACTTTCTTGACGTTGTTGGTTGCCATTGATCGCTTTCCCTTTGTGATCGTTACGATAGTTGGAGTTCGCGGAGTTGATTAGCTGGCGGCGCGCTGGATGCTGGCCTCGCTGACGCCGACCTCGCGGGCCGTGTTGACGATCGCAGCCCAGGTATCATCCGGCAGCGGTACGCCGTTCCTGGTGCGCTCGGCGCGCATCTTGCGTTCGGGGTCGCCCGGGACCAGCACGGTATCGACGCCTGCGATCGGCTTGGTCTCCCGGATGAAGTCGGTATAGCGCGAGATTTCGTCGTCAAAGTAATTGCTGGTGTCGATCACTTTGGGGTCGACATAGAAGGCGAGCATGCCATTGGCGAACTGGCGGCCGCCCGAGGTGGCGCCGGTGCCGGTCAGAGCGCCGCCGAGCAGCTCGCAGATGAAGGCGAGACCCGAGCCCTTGTGTTCGCCGAACGCGCGGATCGCGCCCGTCCCCTTGGTATGGTCGCGCGGCCCGTCCGGGGTGTAGGGACCATAGAGCACGGACGGGTCCTCGCTCAGCGTGCCGTCGGAATCGACCAGCGCGCCGGTCGGCAGCTTCTTGCCGCCGCGGCTTGCCACCAGCACCTTGCCTTCGGCGACGATGGAGGTTGCGAAATCGAGCACGATCGGGTCCTGCCCCCGGCGCGGAATGCCGACGCAATAGGGCGCAGTCGATAGCCGCTTCTGGACCCCGCCGAATGGCGCCACCAGCAGCGAGCCCGCGGCGTTGACGAAATGAACCGACACCAGCCCTTCGGCAGCGGCCATTTCGGCCCAGTCGCCGACGCGACCGATATGCCCGGCATTGCGCAGCGCAACCGCTGACAGCCCCGCCTTCTTGCACTTCTCGATCCCGGTCCGCACGGCGAACGGCGTCACGGTCTGGCCATAGCCGAACTTGCCATCGACCACGGCGAGCGACGGCGTATCGACGACAATCTCGGGGGTCTGGTTGGGAACGACGTTGCCGGTCTTTTTCCAGCGAATGTAGACCGGAACCCGGATCACGCCGTGGCTGTCATGTCCGGTGAGATTGGCCGTCGTGAGGTAGGTCGCGATGCGCCTGGCTTCCTCGGGCGAGGATTCCGAATGGGAAAAAACCTCTGCAACGAAATCGATCAGATTGTTGACTTTTATTGTGACCATATCCGGATTTCAGCCCTGTCCTTGCATCGGGAAGCCTGCATGTCGGCGGCTAAACCCGAGAACTCCTGCACCGGTTTTCATGACCGGCTTGGCCGGCACTTGATCGAAAAACCGCGCGCGTGTCTACCATTAGCCAAATGATTGCAATCATTTGCCGGCCCGCTATGCACCGGGCCACTAGCATCATGCAAATTTGCGCTTACTCGTCGGGCCCGGCGTCGCCCTCGCCGGCCACTTCCATCGCGGCGAGGCTGCGCTCCAATTCGCCGAGCATGTCCTGCAGTTCAGCGAGCTTGCGCGCACCATAGCGATTGGTGATCTCGGCGTAGATTGCTTCCGACGTCGGCGCGACGGCCTCGATCAGCTTCAACCCCTTGGACGAGATCGACACCTCTCCGCGGCGCAGATCGGCCTTGGCGGTCCGCCGCTCGATCAGGTCGCGCGCCTCGAGGTCGCGCAGGATTCGCGACAGGCTCGGCCCCAGCAAAAAGGCGACGCGCGCCAGTTCGGTCACCTCGATGGTGTCGACCGCCGTCAGCGCGCGCAGGATGCGCCATTGCTGTTCGGTCAAACCGTGGTTGCGCAAGGAGGGACGGAACTGGCGCATGACCGCTTCACGGGCGCGCAACAACGACATCGGCAGCGAACGAGAGAATTCACGCATCGGCGCGCGGCGGGGCTCCGACGTTCCGTCCGGGTCCGAACGCGATCCATTCGGCGATTTCTTGCCTGCCATCTCTAATCGTCCGCCATCAGAAATCGTTGATCGAGAGAAGGATAAAGTTTTGCGCTGCAACAAGCATCAAATCAGTTTGCCGGATATAACTTAACATGTTAAACATATTTCAGCACCCTCTTTTTACCGAACGCCAGGCCGGACGCAGATGGCCCTTTCCAGCGACGAAATCCGAAATGCCGCCGAGCGGCTCGATCGCGCCGAGAAGAGCCGCCAGCAGATCCGGCAGCTTTCGCTCGAATATCCCGGCATAACGATCGAAGATGCCTACGCTATTCAGAAAGCCTGGGTCGAGATGAAAGTCGCCCAGGGCCGCGTCGTGAAGGGTCACAAGATCGGCCTGACCTCGAAGGCGATGCAGAGCGCGCTCAACATCGACGAGCCTGATTCCGGCGTCCTGCTCGATGACATGTTCTTTGCCGATGGCGGGCTGGTGCCGTCAGACCGCTTCATCGCCACCCGCATCGAGGCCGAACTCGCCTTCGTGATGAAGTCGCGGCTTGCGGGGCCACACTGCACGATGTTCGACGTGCTCAACGCGACCGATTTTGTGGTGCCCGCACTTGAGATTCTGGATACGCGGGTTGAACGTGTCGATCCGCAGACCAAATCCACCCGCAAGATCTTCGACACCATCGCCGACAACGCGGCGAATGCCGGCATCGTGCTCGGCGGCCGCCCGATCCGGCCGATGGACGCCGACCTGCGCTGGATCGGTGCGCTCTGCTTCCGTAATGGCCAGCTCGAGGAAACCGGGCTAGCGGCCGGCGTTCTCAACCATCCCGCGACATCGGTAGCCTGGCTTGCAAACAAGATCGCGCCGAACGGGCTGGCACTGGAAGCCGGACAAGTGGTGCTGGCGGGATCGTTCATCCGCCCGATCGAGACCCGCAAGGGCGACACGATCCAGGCGGACTATGGACCTTACGGTTCCGTGAGCTGCTACTTCGCCTGATGCGTTAGGGAAGCCGGGAGTCATCGCAACATGCCGCACTTCACGATTGAATATTCAGGCAATCTCGATCGCCACGTCGACATGGGCGCGGTCGTGGACCTGGTCCGGAAGGCCGCGGTCGAGACCGGCATCTTCCCGCTTGGAGGTATTCGCGTCCGCGCCGTCAGGTGCGAGCACTATGCGATCGCCGACGGCCGCCAGGATTACAGCTTTCTCGACATGGTGCTGCGGCTCGGCGAAGGCCGCGACCTCGCCACCCGCAAGAAGGCCGGCGAACATATATTCAGGGCCTTGTCGGCCTACCTTGAGCCGGTGTTCGCGAACCAAAAATTCGCGCTGTCGTTCGACATGCAGATCAACGACAAGGAAACAAGCTGGAAACGCAACAACATCCACGAAGCTCTGAAAGTGGAGGCTCTCCATGGATAAGGCGACCCCGAAGGACCTGTTTCAGGCCAATCGCGACCGCGCAGTCCCCCTGCTCGCCAAATTAAGGAGTGAGGGCATCGGGCATATGATCGACGGCAAGAGCGTGCCGTCGACTTCAGGCCAGACGTTCGAGACGAAATCCCCGGTCGACGGCGCGGTGCTGGCGTCGGTGGCGCGCGGCCATGCCGAAGATATCGACCGTGCCGCAAGCGCAGCCGCGGCTGCCTTCAAATCCTGGCGCGAGATGTCTGCGGCGGCACGGAAGAAATTGCTGCATCGCGTAGCCGACGCGATCGAGGACCATGCCGACGACATCGCGGTGCTCGAATGCATCGACACCGGCCAGGCGCACCGCTTCATGGCCAAGGCCGCGATCCGTGCGGCGGAAAATTTTCGCTTCTTTGCCGACAAGTGCGCGGAGGCCCGGGACGGGCGCAACATGCCCGCCGAGGAGCACTGGAACATCTCGACCCGGGTGCCGATCGGCCCGGTCGGCGTGATCACGCCGTGGAACACGCCGTTCATGCTGTCGACCTGGAAGATCGCCCCCGCCCTGGCCGCGGGCTGCACGGTGGTGCACAAGCCGGCGGAATGGTCGCCGGTGACCGCTGACCTCCTGTCAAAGCTGGCGAAACAGGCCGGCCTCCCCGACGGCGTGCTCAACACCGTCCACGGCATGGGCGAGGAAGCCGGCAAGGCGCTGACCGAGCATCCCGCCATCAAGGCGATCGGCTTCGTCGGCGAGAGTTCGACAGGCTCGGCGATCATGGCGCAGGGAGCCCCTACGCTGAAGCGCGTTCATTTCGAACTCGGCGGCAAGAACCCGGTGATCGTATTCGACGACGCCGATCTGGACCGCGCCCTCGATGCGGTGGTCTTCATGATCTACTCGCTGAACGGCGAGCGCTGCACCTCGTCGAGCCGGCTATTGGTCCAGCAAGGCATTGCCGACAAGTTCATCGAGAATCTCACGGCGCGGGTGAAAGCCTTGAAGGTCGGCCACCCCCTCGATCCCGCCACCGAAATCGGGCCGCTGATCCATGAGCGGCATCTGGCAAAGGTCTGCAGCTATTTCGACGTCGCCAAGAAAGACGGCGCCACCATTGCGGTCGGCGGCAAGCCGCATGACGGGCCCGGCGGCGGGCATTACGTGCAGCCGACGCTGGTCACTGGCGCGCATTCGAAGATGCGGGTGGCGCAGGAGGAAGTGTTCGGCCCGTTCCTGACCGTGATCCCGTTCAAGGACGAGAAGGACGCGATCGAGATCGCCAACGGCGTCCAATACGGCCTTACCGGCTACGTCTGGACCGGCGACATGGGCCGGGCGCTGCGGGTGGCGGACGCGCTGGAAGCCGGCATGATCTGGCTCAACTCCGAAAACGTCCGCCATCTGCCGACGCCGTTCGGCGGCATGAAATCATCAGGCATCGGCCGCGACGGCGGCGACTATTCGTTCGACTTCTACATGGAGACCAAGCACGTCTCGCTCGCCCGCGGGACGCACAAGATTCAGAAGCTGGGAATTTGAAGGCCACCGTCGTTCCGGGGCGCGAAGCGAACCCGGAACCTCGAGATTCCGGGTTCGGTCCTGCGGACCGCCCCGGAATGACAAATCCGAGGAAACCACATGCCCGTTCCAACACACACCTTCGACCCGCCGTTCAACATCATCCGCTGCAGCCACGCGGTGCTCGATGTCGTCGACCTCAACAAGAGCCGCGCCTTCTATGAGAACACCGTCGGCCTCCATGTCGAGGACAGCGACGCCATGGCGGTGTACCTGCGCGGCAGCGAGGAGCATCAGCATCACTCACTGGTCTTAAGAAAGGCGCCGGTCGCGGCCTGCAGCCGGCTCGGCTTCAAGGTTGGCAATGACGGCGACCTCGACAAGGCGGCCAGCTTCTTTTCCGAGAACGGCATTACTTACGGCTTCGTCGAGCAGCCGTTCCAGGGCCGCACCCTGCAATTCACCGACCCCGCCGGCTTTCAGCTCGAACTTTACGCGTCGATGGAAAAGCGCCCGCATCTCTTGCGGCGCTACGACCTCTACAAAGGCTGCCATCCGCAGCGGCTCGACCATTTCAACGTCTTCGCGCCTGAAGTGCAAAACACCGTCGATTTCTACGCCCGGCTCGGCTTCCGGCTGACCGAATATGGCGAGGAAGACGGGCCGAACGGGCGCATCGCGGCGGCCTGGATGCACCGCAAGGGCAATGTCCATGACCTCGCCATCACCAATGGCAAGGGCCCTCGCCTGCATCACATGGCCTATTGGACGCCGACCGCGATGAACATCCTGCATCTCTGCGACGTGATGGCTTCCAGCGGTTATCTGAAGAACATCGAACGCGGCCCCGGCCGTCACGGCATCTCGAATGCGTTCTTCCTGTATGTCCGGGATCCCGACGGCCATCGCCTCGAGCTCTACACCAGCGATTATTTCACCGGCGACCACGACCACGAGCCGCTCCGCTGGTCGCTGAAGGACCCGCGCCGGCAGACCCTGTGGGGCGCGCCCGCGCCACGCTCCTGGTTCGAGGAAGGCACGCCCTTTGCCGGCCAGGCGGTGCGCGAACCCGCCTTCGTCGCCGACGTCACGATTGCGGATTGACGGAACAGAAAATGGCCTCTCCCCGCCTCGCGACTTTCACTGTTAACGGCTCGCAGAAATACGGCGCCGTGACCGATTCCGGCATCGTCGATCTCTCCGCGCGTTTCGGAACGCAATTTCCGACGCTGCGCGAAGCCATTGCCGATGGCGCACTGATGAAACTCGCCGAAGACGCCGCGAAGCGCTCACCGGACCATGCGCTCGATGCGATCACCTGGCAGCCGCCGATCCCCTCGCCGGAAAAGATCATCTGCATCGGCGTCAACTACCCGGACCGCAACGCCGAATACAAGGACGGCCAGGACGCGCCGAAATATCCGAGCATGTTCATGCGGACGCCGCGCTCCTTTGTCGGCCACAACACGCCGCTGGTCCGCCCGCGTGCCTCAGCCCAGCTCGATTACGAGGGTGAGCTGGTGCTGGTCATCGGCAAGGCCGGCCGGCACATCAAGGAGAGCGACGCGCTGGACCACATCGCCGCCGTCACACTCTGCAACGAGGGCACCATCCGCGACTGGGTGCGGCACGCCAAGTTCAACGTCACGCAGGGTAAGAATTTCGATTCCACCGGCAGCCTTGGGCCGTGGATCGTGCCCTACACCAACGAAAGCCAGATCGCCGACATCCGTCTCACCACGCGGGTCAATGGCGAGACGCGGCAGGACGACCGCACGGGGCGACTGATCTTCGGCTTCCGCTATTTGATCAACTACCTCTCGACCTTTACAACGCTGGTGCCCGGTGACGTCATCGTGACGGGAACGCCAACCGGCGCCGGCGCGCGCTTCGACCCGCCGCGCTATCTGAAGCCCGGCGACATCATCGAGGTCGAAGCCGAAGGTGTCGGCGTGCTGAAAAACGGCGTCGTCGACGAAGCCTGATCAATCCTGAGAAGCGAGTGGATAGTGCAATGACCTCAACCTCCGGCGGCGAAGCGATCGTCAATGGCCTCGTCGCGCATGGCGTCGATACCGTATTCGGCCTGCCCGGCGCGCAGATCTACGGGCTGTTCGACGCCTTCCATCAGGCGCAATTGAAGGTGATCGGCGCGCGGCATGAGCAGGCCTGCGGCTACATGGCCTATGGCTATGCGCGCTCCACTGGCCGCCCCGGCGTGTTCAGCGTGGTGCCTGGCCCCGGCGTGCTCAATGCCGGTGCGGCGCTGCTCACCGCGTTCGGATCGAACGAGCCGGTGCTGTGCCTCACCGGCCAGGTGCCGACGCCGTTTCTCGGCAAGGGCCGCGGCCATCTGCACGAAATGCCGGATCAGCTCGCGACGCTGCGCACGTTTGTAAAATGGGCCGACCGCATCGAATATCCCGATGTCGCGCCCGCGATGGTCTCGCGTGCGTTTCAGGAGATGATGTCGGGACGCCGTGGTCCGGTTTCGCTGGAAATGCCGTGGGACGTGTTTACGCAGCGCGCCGAAGTCGGACCCGCCAAAGTGTTCGATACCCTGCCCGCACCGCAGCCCGACCCTGATCGCATCAGGGCCGCGGCGGCACTGATCAAGGACAGCAGGCGGCCGATGATCTTTGTCGGCAGCGGCGCGATCCATGCGCGCGAGGAAATTCTCGAACTGGCTGAAATGATCGACGCACCCGTGGTGGCGTTCCGCAGCGGCCGCGGCATCGTCTCCAATGCGCACGAGCTCGGGCTGACCATGGCGGCGGCCTACAGGCTGTGGCCGGCCACCGATCTGATGATCGGGATCGGCACCCGGCTGGAATTGCCGACGATGTCGCGCTGGCCCTATCGCCCCGACGGCCTGAAATCGGTTCGCATCGATATCGATCCCGTGGAGATGCGGCGCTACGTGCCCGACGCGGCCGTGATCGCGGATGCCAAGGCCGGCACCGCCGATCTGGCGGCGGCGGTGAAAAAGGCCGGCTATAGCAAGAGCAGCGGCCGGCGCGCCGAGATCCGCGAGGCGACCGCGGCCGCGCAGCAGGAGATCCAGAAGGTTCAGCCGCAAATGGCGTATCTGAACATCCTGCGCGAGGTGCTGCCGGCAAATGCGATCGTCACCGACGAGCTGTCACAGGTCGGCTTCGCCTCCTGGTACGGTTTTCCGATCTACGAGCCGCGCACCTTCATTACCTCGGGCTATCAGGGCACGCTCGGCTCTGGCTTCCCCACTGCGCTTGGCGCCAAGGTCGCCAATCCGGACCGGCCGGTGGTCGCGATCACGGGCGACGGCGGCTTCATGTTCGGCGTGCAGGAACTATCGACCGCCGCGCAGTTCAGGATCGGCGTGGTGACGCTGGTCTTCAACAACAACGCCTATGGCAATGTGCGTCGCGACCAGCGCGAGCACTTTGACGGACGCGTGGTGGCGTCGGACCTGGTCAATCCGGATTTCGTAAAGCTTGCGGAATCCTTCGGCGTCGGCGCGGCACGCGTGACCTCGCCGGATCATTTCCGCCCCGCGCTGGAAAAGGCGCTGGCCGACGGCGGGCCCTACGTGATTTCGGTGGAAGTGCCGACGGATTCGGAAGTCTCGCCCTGGGCGTTCATTCATCCGGCGAAGCCGTAGTCGCCGTCGTTCCGGGGCGATGCGAAGCATCGAACCACAGATGTGCGATTGCACATCGGGGAACCTCGAGATTCCCCGATGCGCAATTGCTCATCTGAGGTCTGGTCCTTCGGACCATCCCGGAATGACGACAGAGGTTAAACCTGCTTCGCCGCCATGCTTCGCTGCATCCGCGAAGCCGCAATCACCAGCAGGCCAGCGCCTGCCACCGACCAGCACGCCAACGGCGCCCATTGCAGCAGCGGTGCATATTCCGGCAGTTTTTGTAAGCCGCCGGCAACCGCCGCCATGCGTGCAAAGGTCGCGAGCGCCAGCGCGGAAAACACCAGTCCGACGACCTTGCCCTCGGCGCCGGTCTCCCCGATCGCCAGCGCGGCCGAGACCGCGGCCATCAGCATGCAGCCCCATGCAGCACCAGCGATGAACTGCGCGGCGATCAGCACATTGAGATTGCCGGCCATTTCCGCGCCCAGCACCGCCAGCGCGCCCAGGAGACCGGCGGCGCCCATCACGATCAGCCCGCCGCGGTGCTTGACCACGACGCTCGCCGGAAACATCGCGATGTTGAAGCCGATCCAGAACACCGGCATCAGCCATGGCAGCTCATCCGGCTTGGCGAAGCGCAGGAAGAACGGCGTGCTGTTGATGGAGAAATGCAGTTGGTAGCCGAGCGACAGGATGACCATCGAGGCGATGAAGAACATCGGCACCTGGCCGAGCGATTTTGCCGGCGCAGCCGGTTGTTTCGCGACCGGCGGTGCCTGCGCCAGATCGCGTTCGACCTTCGACAAAGCGAGCGTCGTAATCAGCAGCACCACGCCCGAGATCACGAAGGGGAGCCGCGGATCGTGATTGCGCAGGACCACACCGAGATAGGGCGATACCGCGCCCGCCAGTCCGTAGCCGAGCATTGCCAGCGCCGACAAAAACGGGATCGCCGGCCGTGCGGCGTATTTGCCTAGTAGCGTCAGCGGCGGTGCGCGCAGGGCCGATGACGTCACGACCCAGATCAGGATCAGTCCGATGAACCAGACCTGCGCCCCCGGCCCGGTGCCCGCCACGAACGGCAGCGCGACAAAGGCCGCGCAGGAGATTGCGGTCAGGACGCCGACGAACACGCCGAGCTTGCCGACGAACGGCGCGATCCTGTCGGCGGCAATTCCCATGGCGGTATCGGTGATGGTGAAGATCGCCTGATCCAGCATCAGGATCAGGATCACGGCTGATGGCGCGATCCCGACTTCGGCGCACAGCTTTGGCAGATAGATAACGTAAGTGGTCCAGCCCAGCGTGAAGACGAGCTGCAGCACGGCGAGATAGACGCCGGTGCTGTTGGCGCTGGTGGCGGTATCGGACTTTGCGTCTGTAGCGGTCATGTCGGCCCCCCGGCTCGAGAGAGTGTAGACCAGAGGAAACGCCGATGGAACGCCTCTTCCCTTCTCCCCTTGTGGGAGAAGGTGGATCGGCTGAATGTCAGGAATGGAGACATCGCCGTCGCAAATCTCCAAAGGGCATCATGACCTCGGCTCAAAAATCCGGCTCTTCCTCAGCCACCCGGTTCTGGTGACGCCAATGCTGCCATATGGCCAGCCCGACCGAGGCCGCCGCCGCCAGCAGCAGCAAGCCGGAAATCGGCCGCGTCAGGAAAAGCCAGGGATTCGCGTCGGTCATGATCGCGCGCACAAGGTTGATCTCGATCTGGTCGCCGAGAATTAAACCTAAGATCAGCGGCGCGAGCGGAAAGCCGAGCTTGACCAGCACGTAGCCGACGACGCCAAACATCAGCAGCACGTAGACGCTCTGCATGGTATTGTTGAGCGCGTAGGCGCCGACGACGCAGAGCACGAGCACGACTGGCGCCAGCACCGCCATCCGCACCGAGGTCACGCGCAGCATCAGCGGCATCAGCGCGAGGCAGATCAGCAGCATGCAGGGGTGCGCAAGGATGTAAGCCGCATAGATGCCGTAGGCGATATCAGGGTTTTGCGAGATGAACAGCGGTCCCGACTGAATGCCGTGGATCGTCATCGCGCCAAGCATCACGGCGGTGACAGCGTCGCCGGGAATGCCGAATGCCATGATGGTCATCAGCGAGCCGCTGACATTGGCGTTGTTCGAGGCTTCCGAAGCGATGATGCCCTCGGGGTGGCCCTTGCCGAAACGCTCCGGCGTTTTCGAGAATTTCTTGGCCTGGTCATAGGCCATGACGCTCGATGCGCTGCCGCCGATGGCAGGCAGGATTCCGATGATCAGCCCGACGATCGTTGCCCACGCAAGCAGGAACGGCTGCTTGAAGATTTCCAGGTTCACCTTGAGGTGCGAGAAGCGCTCGAGCCTGACCCCGACCAGCGATTCCACCGCCTGGCCGCGCGGCGAATTCAGCTTCTCCAGATCGGTCATGATCTGCGCGAAAGCGAAAATGCCGATCAGCACGGGGAGGAACGGAAAGCCGCCGCCGATGAACGCCGAGCCGAAGGTAAAGCGCGGCACGCTGCCGATCGGATCGTGGCCGACCACCGTGATCAACAACCCGATGGCAGTCGAGATCAGTCCCTTGAGGAGCGAGGATTCGGTGAGACCCGCTACCATCGCCATGGCGAGCACGAACAGCGAGAAGTATTCCCATGGCCCGAATTCCAGCGCGATCGCCGCAAGCGGCCCGGTGAGGAACACCAGGAATAAGGCGCCGAGCAGGCCGCCCCAGACCGAAGCCCAGACGCCGAGCCAAATGGCACGGCCCGGCTCGCCATTGCGCGCCATTGGAAAGCCGTCGAACGTGGTGGCGATCGAAGAAGGCGAGCCGGGGATACCAAGCAGACAGCAGGCGATGAGGCCGCCGGTCGATCCGCCGACATAGACGCCGGTCATCGCCGCAAGGCCCGCCAGCGGATCGAGCCCATAGGTGAACGGCAGCACCACGATGACCGTCATGGTGATGGTGACGCCCGGCAGCGAACCACCGATAACGCCGATGAATGTGCCGGCAAACAGCGGCAACAGATATTTCCACTGGGCGACGTTGACGAGGCCGTTCCAGAGTAAATCGAGCATCAGAAGCCCGTCCAGGCGCCGCGTGGCAGCAGCACCAGCAAGTATCGTTCGAAGACGAAGTAGCTCACCATGGCGGTGCCGAGCGCAATCGCGGCGAGTACACCCCATTGCCGCGTCGTTTGCGGCCTGCCCAATGCGGCCTGCAGCGCGCCGACGAACAAGACCGTGGCGACGCGAAATCCCACAAGCGGCAGCAGCACCACATAGGCGCCGACGATTGCGAACGCGATCACGACCAGGCGATAATTTCGTCGCGGCGCGTCACCCGCGCCGGCTGCGGCCGCCGGGCGGCGCTTCAGGAGGTCCTGCAGAACTAATAGCGCGCTCGCGGCCGCCATGAACGACAGCACGATGGCCGGGTAAAAACCCGGCCCGACCGGAACGATCGGCAGGGACGGAAGCTGGAACGACTTGACCAGGAGGACCAGGCTGATCGCGAGCAGGATCAGCCCGGCAATTCCGTCGCGGCCGATACTCATTTCTTGATCAGGCCGAGATCGGTCATGACGACCTTGTTCTCGTTGTCGATCTTGGCGAGGAATTGCGCATAGTCATTGGCATTGAGGAATGCCACGCGGGTTCCTTGCAGCTTCATCGCCTGGGCAAAACTCGGCTCCTTGGTCGCCTTGGCGCAGCTCTCCTCGAGCTTGGCGCGTACCGGCGCGGGTGTCCCTTTGGGGACGAAGATGCCGCGCGCCACTTCGTACACGATGTTCATGCCGAGATCCTTGAGCGTCGGCACGTCGGGTGCTTCCGGATCGCGCTTCTCGCTGGCGATCGCGATGTAGCGCAGCAGGCCGGCTTCGACCTTGCCTTTCTGCGTCAGATTGGAGTCGGTGAGGTTGATGTGGCCGCCAAGCAGCGCGTTCATCCGCGGGGCCAGGCCGTCGTAGGACACGAACTTGAATTTCACGCCGGCCGCCTTCTCGATCATCGCCGGGAAGATGTGGCTGGTCGAGCCGAGCGTGGCGCCCACCGTGATCTCGCCCGGCCGCTTCTTGGCGTCGTCGGCGAGCTCCTGCCAGTTCTTCCAAGGCGTTTTGGCACTTGCGGTCAGCACCGAGGGCGTCGCCGAGACCAGGCAAATCGGCTCGAAGTCGGTGTATTTGACGTCACTGATGCCCGCGTAGAACGTCAGGTGAATGTAGTCGTGCACCGCGTAGACCGTATAGCCGTCGGGCGCCGCAGCCTTGGCCTCGCGCGCGCCGGTAGTGCCGGACGCACCGCCGACATTGGCGACAACCACCGGTTGGCCGATGTGCTTCTGGAGTTCGGCGGCGAACGGCCGGAAGATATTGTCGGTGTCACCGCCCGCGGCCCATGGCACGATCATCTTGATCGGGCGGTCGGGATATTGCGCCATCGCCGGCGCCGATAAGGCGGCCAGCACGCCGACCAGCGCGGCTGCGCCGACCATCGTCACGAATGTCCTTGCCATCCGTCCTCTCCCTGGTCGTTTCGTGGGCCATTCAGGCTCTCTGTCGGGACAATAACAGCCGATCCCCGCAGGGGAAAGCCCTGCGGCGGCTCGCATGCTCGCTACGGCCAGCTGGTGATGGACATGCTGTGCCGTTCTGAGTCTTTGTCCAGAGCTCCCACACTCCATCGCAAACCTAGGCACGATGACATGTATCAACGCGGGCCCTCGCCAGCTCCCATGGCGAGGACCGTGGTCGTTTTTGAATGGTGCATCGCGAAAATGCTATTCGCGCGGTCCGATGTCAGCTCGAACGACGACGCACATGGCTCTTGTCGATGAGCTGGG
This sequence comes from Bradyrhizobium algeriense, assembly GCF_003062295.1. GTDB lineage: Bacteria > Pseudomonadota > Alphaproteobacteria > Rhizobiales > Xanthobacteraceae > Bradyrhizobium > Bradyrhizobium algeriense. Next base: position 407,581 of record NZ_PYCN01000002.1, read on the forward strand.
CGTTGGCGCTGAAGTTGCGATTGTCCGTGCAATAAGCCGTCCGGCCCGAAGCCGCAGCCTGGCACAGCGCGTTGGTCGTGAAGATTCACTCGCCCGACCCGCCGCGGAAGTCGCCGCCCTGAATGCAATAAGGGTAATTCTTCGCAGAAGCCGCGCTAAGGCCGGTCGCGCTAAGGCCGGTGAAGAAGACAACTGCCGATGTGACGAGGACAATAAGTACTATACGCCGTTACGCATGTTTCTCTCCTGCGCTAACAGGGCATTCGTAGGTCCGGGCTCAGTTTGGCTGCGTGAGGTATTTCACATTGCCAAGGTCACTGTTGGCGCCAGCACTTGTGGCGGAAGCCGTGGTCGATTTTAAAATCGTTGGCAGGATGCTGCGCTACTCGGGTTTCGCGGGCGTGCGTCGATGCGCAACCCTTCGCCTCGGAACGTTTCCCCGCCCCTCCCCGTTTTTCATCCATCAACCTCGACGGAGGGAACCATGACCCTGGAAGCAAACGAAACCGGCAACCTGATCGGCAGCGACAAGGTCGAGGGAACTGCGGTCTATGGCGCCGATCGCAACAAGATCGGTTCGATCGAGCGCGTCATGATCGACAAGAAGAGCGGCAGGGTGTCCTACGCCGTGCTCTCTTTCGGCGGCTTTCTCGGCATCGGCGACAACCATTATCCGCTGCCCTGGCAATCGCTGAAATACGATACCTCGCTCGGCGGCTACGTCACCGGCGTGACGGAAGCGCAGCTGAAGGACGCACCGCATTACCGCAACGACAACACCTGGAACTGGAGCGACCCGACCAGGGCCCGCGCCGTCAACGACTATTACGGCATCGCGATCTGATCGCGGTCACACCTTGACTTGGACTTGCGAAGGGCCGCCTCGATAGCGGCCTTCTGCGAACACAGATGCGTGTGCCTGCCAGCAGAGAACTATTCCGGCTGCATTGCGTTGGGGTCTGCGGGAGCCAGAGCAATGGGAAAATTCTTCTTGATCATTATCGCCATCAGCGTCGCCGTTTTGCTGGCGATGAGCGCGTATGTCATCAGCCTGTGACGGCGATGCGCCCCGCGAGATCAAAATGGCGCGGTCGCGTCTCCTCACCAAGGTCGCTCAAAAAAGGCAGGCTCCAGCGCCTCTCGGGGGGAAGATAGCGCCGAAGCCTGACAAGGTTACCGTGTGTCTAGCGACACCATTGCATAATTTTCCCGATCTAGAATCGTTCCTGCCTTGACGTCACTTCCTCATGGTTCCGACAGGAGAAGTGGCGGCGGTCCACGGCGCCCGCAGTTCCCGCGCCTTGCGTGCTGGCGTTCTTCGTCGCGGCTCCGCCGGTCGTCGTGCTGTTGTTCATATCGTCGCCGGCGGTCGCCTTCGAAGCCGGTCCGCCGGCCTGCGAACTGCATACGCTCCTGCATCCCTCGTAAGGCGGGTGCGCCACGAACGCACGCAAGCGCAGTCCCTGCTAGATGACATGTTGCGAATCGTCACGGACGATGCAACGGGCGCGGCAGTGTCGGGTGTGCAAGTTTGTCGCATGACGGTATTGCCTGAGTGCGCACAATGGCGCTCAAACAAGCGGCGCTCAAACGCCTCCGCCAGAACTTCGGTCGGCAGCCATGTCCACCCAATACGATTGGTTAACGAAGCTGCCGGCGGCGACGGGGATCGGTGGTCCTGGCATCCATTATTGGCGCCACGCGCCGAATCTCCTTCGAGTCCGAGCAAGTTTTCAGTTAACCATTAATTCCCCGACGACAGCGGCAAGACGAATTCGTCATCGTCTTAAGCCGTTAAAACCACTGCACGGAGCGCTGGCTGATCCCGAGTACCCGTGTAACCAGCGTGTGGCCTGCCACCAATGCACGGGGCCGAGGGTACTCGGCGGCCCGGCATTCCCTGCGCCCTCTTTCTTTTTTGATGGAACCGGTTAGCATGACCCGGGTGAAATGAGCTGCGGCAACGCGAACACACACCCGTTGTCATTCGTCCGCGCCGGGCAGGCGATCGAGTACTCCAGAGACAACAGTGATGGACACGACAGGGCGCGGCGTACTGGATACCCCGCAAGTGCGGCGTATGACCATCTCTTGTGGGGCAGCGCTTCTCCTCCTCGCGATCCTCATCCCGGCCTCGCCTGCGTTCGCCGAGCCGTGCAGCAGGCCGGCAGCACGCTCCAAGATCGTCGAGACGCTCCCGCTCGCCTCGGAGCAGCGGCCGGTCAATATCACATTCCGCACCCACGCCGACGGTGTGAAACTGTCGCTCGGCCTGAAGTCGAAATATCCCGACGATATGACCATCATTCTGCAGCATGACTTCGAGCAGTTGAACATCAAGGAAGATCGCTTCGAGGTCTTGCTGCGACTCATGGGGGCGAGGGAACGCCTCTCGGTGCCCTTCACCGCGATCAAGGCATTTTGGGACAAGTCCGACTTAAAGTGCTCGGACAGTTAAAACCTTTCTTGTCTTGCAATGAGATAAAGTGGTGACCGCTTCCCGCCATCTCCTGCCTGGGAGAAAAGCCACATGTGCCACCTCTGCGATGCCCGAGAAGCCGTTACTGCACAGGCCACATCACGTCGCCGCTTTCTCGGCCTGACGGGCGGTATCGCCGCCGGGCTCGCTTTTTCGTCCGCCGCGTGGGCCAAGGATAAAAAGCCGCCGCCCAAGCCGCAAAACGTGGTCTCGCCGGATGAGGCACTCGACCGGCTGATGAAGGGCAACGCCCGTTATGTCGAAGGCATCTCACGCCGGCACGATTTCAAGCACGAGCGCGAGGCGCTGGCGGGCGGGCAAAATCCCTACGCCGCCATCTTGAGCTGCGCGGATTCCCGTATTGCTCCCGAATACGCGTTCGACAGCGGTCGCGGCGATCTGTTCGTCTGCCGCGTCGCCGGCAATTTCGCCAATGACGACTCCGTGGCGAGCCTGGAGTATTCGGTCGCCGTCCTCAACACCCCGTTGTTCGTGGTGCTCGGCCACGAAAGCTGCGGCGCGGTGGATGCGACGATCAAGTCGCTGAAGGACAACACTACCTTGCCCGGTCACCTGCCATCGCTGGTAGCGGCGCTGGCACCAGCGGTGAAGGCCGTTGCAGATCAGCTGGGCGACAAGCTCGTGAACGCCACTCGGCGAAACGTCAGTGATAACGTCGCCAAGCTCAAGGCCGCGGCGCCGATTCTCAGTGAGGCGGTCGGGCAAGGCAAGTTGAAAATAGTCGGCGGCATCTATCGGCTCGGTGACGGCAGGGTCGAATTGCTGTCGTAGCCGGACGAGCGTTCACTCCGGCGTCGCCCGCCGGATCAGGGCGCAGAGCCCGGTCATGCGCGCGATCGGATGTTCGACGAACAGTCGGCAGGAAGCGAGCGCCCCCTTCAGCGTATCCGGCGGCGTGGCAGGTTTCAGTTGCGACGCGAGAACCGCGCCATGCGCATACCCAAGCGCGCGAGTCGAAACCGTCAGCGCATTCAGCCGACCTTGACGCTGCAGCGGCGCCAGCATGGTTCGCACCAGCGCCAGGTAGGCCGGCCAGTAAGCGAGGTGCCGGTACATGCTCGCGATCAGTTGCGGCTCGGTGTCTTCGCCGAAGCAATTCAATTCACCAACCAGCGCCGCCACTTCGGGATCGAGCGCATCCATCGGCGGCAATTCCGGGATTTTGGCGCCGGACGGTTTTGGCGCGGTATCGGCAGCCGTCACGCTATCGGCCGGGCGCGGCTCGTAATGTGCCAGCAGCGCCGAGAGCACGACGAGTGCGAGCGCGTTGGTATATTGATAGCTGTCGAGCACGTCACGAATGAGCGCGCGTTCGGCCTCGTCCACGCCGGCGGCAGCTAAGGTATCTGTGGAGAAGCCGGGCCAGTCAGGCAGCGCGATCGTCTGCCTGACGGCTTCGGCATGCAATGGGGCGTCGCCGAGATAAAGCGGACGGACGGTGGACCACGTCCATTCCAGCGCACCGGGCATGGTCGCAAGGTTGCGCCAGATCAGGTTGACCACGCTGGTGCCGAGAACCTTTCGAATGTCGGCATAGATGTCGGCGATTTCACCTCTCGCTTCGGATTCGAGAACCGACGGAACGCTCTCAGCCATCACACCCACCCGTCCCGGCGCGCTTCGCGCCGTGCCCACCATCTCTCAAAATCATTTATGCTGAATGGTAGGCACGCGGAGCCTTTCATCGGGCGCGCATTCGCGCGACCCGTTGGCTTTGCCCACCCTACAAATCTAGGAGGCGTCACCCGAACTTCGCTTCCACCGTGCCCAACCCGTCGAGCTCCATCTTCACGCTGTCGCCCGCATCGAGCCAGACGGTTTTCACGAGACTGCCTGTGAGCACGATCTGCCCGGCATGCAGTCCCTTGCCCTCTTCGGCGAGATGATTGGCGAGCCAGGCCAGTGCGTTGTGGGGATGGCCGAGCACGTCGGCGCCGGTGCCGCGCCCGGCTTCCTTGCCGTTGACGATGGCGCGGCCCTTGACCGTGAGCAGGTCCGGCGCCCTGGTGCGCACCACCGCCTTGCCGAGCACGCAGCCGGCGGCGAAGAAATCATCGGCGACCAGCGTCGGCGCGCCCATCGCCTCCCATTTGACGTAGCGGTCGTCGACGATCTCGATCGCGGGATGGTAGGCCTCGATCGCCTCCATCATCCACTCCGCGGTGAACGGGGCCTCCGACGGCGCAAGATTGCGTGCGAGCCGCACCGCGATCTCGCATTCGACGCCGACACGGACATAGTCGCCATAGCGCAGCTTGGCGCCGCTGACGTGAACGCCCTTGGCAAACACGCCACCGGCGCAGGGATGGGGGATGTCGAGATATTGCTGCATCACCGCGCTGGTGCAGCCGATCTTGTAACCGACCAGACTGCCGGTCTGCGGCAGCAGCAGGTCGTGGACCGCGCGTTGAATGCGATAGCCTTCCGCCTCATCGCCTGGCACGAGCTCAGCGGTAAGCGAGGCCAGCGGCGTGCGATTGCGGCGGGCAGTAGCGATGATCTGTGCGGCCGCAAGAATGTTGTCCATCAGCGGCAGCTTTCTGTTGCAAGGCGCAGCGCTGGCCGCACATGGCGGTCAGCGCCCGTCAATGTGACCTACTCGTCCCGGTAAACCTTCTCGCGCTTCTCGTGGCGTTCCTGCGCTTCCACCGACAGCGTTGCAATCGGACGGGCCTCCAGCCGCTTGAGCGAGATCGGCTCGCCGGTCTCCTCGCAATAGCCGTAGGTGTTGTCCTCAATGCGTTGCAGCGCGGCGTCGATCTTGGAGATCAATTTGCGCTGGCGGTCGCGGGCGCGCAGTTCGATGGCGCGATCGGTTTCGGAAGAGGCGCGATCAGCCAGATCGGGATGATTGACGTTCTCTTCCTGGAGGGTCTGCAGGGTAATCTTTGATTCCCTCAGTATCTCGTCCTTCCACGCCAGCAGCTTGGCGCGAAAATAATCGCGCTGGCGGTCGTTCATGAAAGGCTCTTTTTCGGAGGGTCGATAATTCTTCAACTTTTCCAAGGCCAGCCCATCTTCACGTGCAAGGCGGGGCGGAAAATTGTCCGTCCGCGCCGGCCTTATATAGCGGCGGGTTGTGACAGACAATATCGTCCGTCCCCGTGGGAGTACCGCCCCCAAGGCCTTGCACAGGCAAAACTATCGGGGCGGCCCACTGCCTTAATATCCGACCGTAAAGCGCTGGCGGATATGAGCCGGGCGTTCGATCTCATCGGCGAGTGCAACTGCGAAATCCTCGAAGGAAATCGAGCTTTTGCCGTCGGCAGCGGTCAAAAGCTGGTCGGTCCCGATACGGAACTTGCCGGTTCGCTCACCGGCCACAAACAGGGCCGAGGGCGACAGGAAGGTCCAGCTGAGTTCCTTCTCGGCCCGGAGCAGGTCGAGGAAGGCCGCCCCCTTCTCGGCTTCCGCCTTGTATACCACGGGAAAGCCAGGGGTGGTGACCAGCCGGACACCGGGGGCCACTTCGAGGCTGCCGGCGCCGCCGACGACGAGGTAGCGGGCGACCTTCGAATCCTTGGCGGCCCCGATCAGCTTGACCGGATCGCTGTCAAGAAAATGAACCGAGCTGATCGCGGCATCGTGGCCGGCCAGCAGCCGGGCAAGGCCGGCCTGGTCCATCACGTCGCCTTTGGTCCGCGTGACGCTGGGCCCGCTTGCGATCTTGTCGGGATGGCGGGCGATGGCGGTCACGCCGTGGCCGCGGCGGGCGAGTTCGGCAGTGATGCGCGAACCGGCATTGCCGGACGCGCCGATGACGGCGATTTTCATGGAAGTCTCCCTTGCGATACGCGAATGTGGTATCCAATGGTGACTAGATAGCGAAGGGGATGTAAGTGTGAAGAGAGCACTTTTGGGTCACCTGATTACGCCGGAGTAACCGCCATGAAAGCCGCCAATTCGAAGATCCCGAACGCCTATTCGGCCGATTGCCCGACGCGCCAGATTCTCGACCGCGTCGGCGACAAATGGGCGGTGTTAATCCTGCTTCTCGTGCGCGACGAGCCGATGCGTTTCAACGCGTTACGGCGGACGATTGAAGGCATCTCGCAGAAGATGCTGAGCCAGGTTCTCAAATCGCTCGAACGCGACGGACTGATCCGGCGGCGCGCGATCGCGACTGTGCCGGTCACGGTGGAGTATTCGATCACGCCGCTCGGCGCGACGCTCGCCGGCGCCGTCGATCCGTTGCGGGAGTGGGCGGAGAATAACCTGAAGGAGGTGTTGAACGCGCAGCGCCGTTACGACGCGGCGCGCAAGGATATCGCGGCGTAAATCTTAGAACTGCCCGGCCTTTGCCAGTTCGACTTCAACCCGCAGCTCGATCTCGGACAATACCGCGTCGAGGCCGGGATCGCCGGAGGAGGATTTCAGATTGGCCGCGGCATCGCGCAGCCGGTTCACGGTGGAAGCATCGAGATTGCCGGAGAGAAGCCCGATCTTGAGTTCGTCGAGCACGTCGAGCGCGCCCCTGCCCCGCGCCACCGAACGCTTGCGGCGCTCGGTCGGGTCCTCGACGCCCTGCAGCGCGAGCAGCGCATCGATGTTGCCGGCGGCCTTGGGTGCTGCGGCCGAGCGCAACTCTTCGGGAGCAGCCGACGTCTCCGGCAGCGAGAAGCCGGTCGAACTGGTTCGCCGCGTGTGGGTCGCGGGCGATCCAAGCGTGGTGCCGTTCGGTCCGTAGATGCGCATCGTGGTGATCTCGCCGTGAGAGTAGAGAGACCTTCGCCTTCTTATGGTTAATGATGCGTAAATGGCCCGGCAAAATCTGCCGACGTGCGGCAGTTTCGCCCTTCATGGTGAAGTCGCCGCAGCACCATGCCTCCAGCGAACATCCAGAAATATCAAGGTATTGCATCAGAAACGCGACGTGGCACGGCGTTCGCATAGTTAATGCTGGATCGCCGTCATGGGAGTGGCGCAAGCGGTCCGGTGAAGACCTCGAGGGGAGCACAGGATGCCCGGCATCCGTTCGGCAAGACTGATTTGGATGGCCTGCGCCGCGCTGCTGGCGCTGGCGTTATCGCCCTCGCCCGCGGGTGCGACGTCGCGGATCAAGGATCTCGCCAACATCGAAGGCGTGCGGCAGAACCAGCTGATCGGCTATGGCCTCGTGGTCGGCCTCAACGGCACCGGCGACACGCTGAACAACATCCCCTTCACCAAGCAATCGCTGCAGGCGATGCTGGAGCGCATGGGCGTCAACATCCGCGGCGCCACCATCCGCACCGGCAACGTCGCCGCCGTCATGGTCACCGGCAATCTGCCGGCCTTCGGCACCCAGGGCACGCGGATGGACGTCACGGTATCCGCGCTCGGCGACGCCAAGAACCTGCAGGGCGGCACCCTGCTCGTCACCCCCCTGCTCGGCGCCGACGGCAACGTCTATGCGGTCGCCCAGGGCTCGCTCGCGATCTCCGGCTTCCAGGCCGAAGGCGAAGCCGCCAAGATCACCCGCGGCGTGCCGACCGTCGGCCGCATCGCCAACGGCGCCATCATCGAGCGCGAGATCGAATTCGCGCTCAATCGCCTGCCCAATGTCCGGCTGGCGCTGCGCAACGCCGATTTCACCACCGCCAAGCGTATAGCGGCAGCCGTCAACGATTTCCTCGGCGTCAAGACCGCCGAGCCGATCGATCCCTCCACGGTGCAGCTCGCGATCCCCGCCGAATTCAAGGGCAACGTCGTCGCCTTCCTGACCGAGATCGAGCAATTGCAGGTCGAACCGGATCTCGCCGCCAAGATCGTCATCGACGAACGTTCCGGCATCATCGTGATGGGCCGCGACGTCCGCGTCGCCACGGTGGCGGTGGCGCAAGGCAATCTCACCGTGACGATTTCCGAAAGCCCGCAAGTCAGCCAGCCCAATCCGCTATCGCGCGGCCGCACTGTGGTGACGCCGCGCACGGGGGTCAGCGTCAGCGAAGACGGCAAGAAATTTGCGGTCGTGAAAGACGGTGTCTCGCTGCAGCAGCTCGTCGACGGCCTCAACGGGCTTGGCATCGGCCCGCGCGACCTGATCGGCATCCTGCAGGCGATCAAGGCCGCCGGCGCGATCCAGGCCGACATCGAGGTGATGTGATGGACACGAGCCTTATCAATGGGATCGGCGCCTACACGAAGAAAAAGGCTTCGCTGATCAACGGCCGCAACGATCCGCAACTTGCCGACGCGCTGAAGAAGATTTCCCCTGAGGCGCAGAAGAAGACGCGCGCCAAGGCCCAGGAGTTCGAGGCGATGTTCCTCAACTCGATGTTTTCGCAGATGACCACCGGGGTCAAAGGCGAAGGGCCGTTCGGCGACACGACCGGCACCGGCGTCTGGCGCTCGATGCTGACGGACGAATATTCGAAATCCTTTGCCAAGTCCGGCGGCATCGGCATTTCCAACGATGTCTTCCGCTCCTTGATCCTGCAGCAAGCCAACCGCGCCGGCTGATCCAAAAGGAAAACCCGACATGAATCAGCGTCCTCAGGCCAGCCCCGCACGCTCACCGGCATCCGCACCAGCAAGAGCGATCTCCACGCCGCCGGAAGCGCGCAAGCTCGCGGAAGATCTGATGGACGTGATGACCGGCCTGCTCGGCATCATCGAGAAAGAAACCGAACTGGTTCGCGCCGGCAAAATCCCCGAAGCGATGCGGCTGGAAGAGCAGAAAGGCGAGTTGTCGGGCCGCTATATGGTGGCGGTCGAAAGCCTGAAGAACGCGCAAAAATATCTCACTCAGGTCTCGCCGGAATTGCTGACCACGCTGCGGCGCCATCACGACACCTTCCGCGCCATGCTGCAGGTCAACCTCACGGTCCTTGCGACGGCGCACGCGGTGTCCGAAGGCATCGTGCGCGGCGTCAACACCGAGATGCAACGCAAGAACATCCCGAATACCTATACGGCCTCGGGACAGCGCGCGACGCCCGGACCACGCAACATTACGCCGCTCACGGTCAGCCGCTCGCTGTGATCGTTCCGGTGCTTCTAAAAAATAGCAGCAATTTTAATTAAAAACTTCCGCGGATTTGAGCGCGAAATTCAGCGCATTCTCTAACATTGTATTGAGGGGTGTTGGGGCATAGTTGCGATTCGAGAGGGGTTGGGATTTGACTCGAAGCAAGCCAGGAGGCTGCCGTGAGTACAGATTTCAGCATCAAGCCGGTGGGGGCACCGGTTGCCGCGCCGATTGTGCAGCCCGTGAGCGAAGCGGTGCATAAGGCGGTGGCGACAGAACTGCCGGCGGCGCAAAGCGTCACGGCGGCAGATGCGAGCGCACGTGCGCGCGCGGACTCCGATGCGGTCAATGCTTCCAGGTCGCGTCAGGTGGTTTTCGATCGCGCAGCTGCCTCGATCGTCTACCAGGTCGTCGATACCAGGACCAGCGCGGTGGTGCAGCAGTTTCCCGATGAAGCGGTGCTGCGCCGTCGCGCCTATTTCCACGCCCTCGACCTGACCAAGGGCGCGCCGACGCGCGCTCTTGCCACCGATCGCAAGGCTTGACGCGCGAACCGTCAAGCCACGAACCGTCAAGCCTTGCCTGACAGGCCCGCGGCGAGGTTGCAATTAATGTCGATCAGCGACTTCAGTTTCGCCGGATCCGGATTCAGCTGCATGTCGACTGTCTGCTTCATCACGAACACGCCGAGATTGGCGATGTTCTGACGGATCTCCAGCGGTTGCGGGTTGTCGTTGGCCTCGACCGCGCTCATGAAGATCGACCACAGCCGGCGATTGAAGAGCAGCGCGTTGTGCATGTTCTTGTCGGGGCCCGCCCAGTTGGCCTGGACATCCAGAAGCTGTCTCGCAGCCTTCAGCAGCGCCTGCGCTTCGATTTCACGGGGAGATGCCGTTGCATGTGACGTGCGCGCGTAGGCCTGGGCTGCATTGGACATTCACGACCTCGATGGGAGCGGCTCGCAGGACCGCTGGGGGACTTCAAAACTGCCCAACTTTCATACAGTTCGTGCCTTTAAATGTGGTTAGCAACGGTTACCAAATGTGACGGAGTATCGGCATGTCGGAACCCTTGCTCGCCCTGCGCGGCAGCAAAAAACGGCGGGGTTTCCCCCGCCGCCCCAGTGATGTTGATCGCGCCGAAGCGAAGGCCGCAACAATCAAACCCGATCGACCGGCGCCGAGTTCAGGGCGGACTGCCCGGTGGCGGGATTGGTGACCACGGTCTTGATCGTGCCGTGGCCCTCCTTCGACAGCAAGAATTTAGAGTCGCCCATCTTGAAGGCGTTGTCCTTGATCAGGATGTCCTGGTATTTGATCGGACCGTTGCCGCTCTGATATCTCACCTTCCCGCGAAATCCCTGCACGTTGGACACCGAGAAGGAAAACTTCTCGCCCGTCGAATAGGTCCCCTTCCAGGTCCCTTCCCACTGCGTGGCATCGACAGGGACATACTTCGTATGCGACGGAGGCGTCGGGGGTTTGGACGTGTAGCCGGCTGCAAGAGTGCTGAAGATATCACCCATAGCTGAACCTTCCTGCTTGATGCCCGTTGCTGTTCAGGCGCGGCCGCCGAGGCCGGCCGCGAGATTACGGTTGATCTCGATCAGTGGCTTGATGTGCTCGACCTGCGGACTGACCTGCAGCGCCATGGTCTGGCTCAGAACGAAGATACCGAGGTTGGCGATGTTCTGCCGCACTGCCAACGGTTGCTGGTTTTCGTCGCGCAAGACGTCGCTGAGAAAGATGGCCCATAGCTTGCGGTTAAACATCAGCGCTTCGGAGATCTGCTCGCTCGTCGCGTTTTCATTGGTGACGATAGCCTGCAACTTGTTCGCCGCCTTCAGTAGGGCCTGGGCTTCGATATCACGGGGGGAAGAGGTGGTGTTTGCAATACGTGCGTAGGCATTGGCGGCAGCACTAGACATTCGTCACCTCAGCAACTCCTCTTCCAGTTTGATAAGCTTGCGGATTTCCTTTAACGAATTGTAGAGTTGGCCGCTTAAAATTAGCTTACTTGCGTCCTCGATCTGCGGCCTGAAGCTCGGCACCGCCTCCAGCAAATCCTTGACGAAGCCCATATAAAGCTCCTGGTACTTCGGGAGGTCCTTCTCCAGGTACATCTGCTGCACGCAGAGATAGACCCGTTTCACCGGGGAATTGGCTGTCTCCGCCGTCAGGATGTCCTTCTCGCGCAGGATCGGCGCTTCGCCATCGATCAAAAAGTGGGCTCGCGTCTCCGAATTGGTGATGACGCTTTCACCGATGATGATCCGCTCGAACGGCTTCAGTTCAACCTTCAGCGCCATCGCCTTATCCCTTGCAAACCGCCGCAGCGCGGCGCGCGTGTCCGGAAACAGTTACACGAATCACCATGAACAATACCCGAACATTCGAATGCAAAACTGCATCAAAAAAAAGGCTTTTGCTTCATCAACGGAGCAAGTTTCGGGCGTCGTCCGTCGGCTCCATCGCGGCTTCAAGGAAAAGCGGCGGGGCCCTGCCCCGCCGTTTTGATGGCTCGAAACGCTTCTCCGCTTACTGCAGGAGCTTGAGCACGCTCTGCTGCGACTGGTTGGCGAGCGCGAGCGCGGAGACCGCGATCGACTGGCGGGTCGACAGCGCCTGGCTGTTGGCCGCCTCCTCGTTGGAGTCGGCCAGGGTCAGGTTGGACGAACCCGTCTGCAGCACATTGATGATGTTCTTCGCGAAGTCCTGGCGAATCTGCACGATCGACAGGTTGGCGCCGAACGCCGAGGCCTGCGAGCGCAGCGTGCTGCTGGCGTTGTTGAGCGCCGTCAGCACCTTGCCGGTCAACACGTTGTCGATGAAATCGGTGCCGGCGGCGAGCGGTGCAAGGCCGAGGCCATTCGGGTCGAAGTTGACGCCTGCAATCGTCAACGTCGACTTGCCTGTTTCGTTGAAGATCAGCTTCAGCGAGTTGCCGTCCAGGAGGTTGATGCCGTTGAACGACGCGTCCTGCGCCGTGGTCTTGAGCTGCTGGATGACCTGGTTGTACTGGCTGACCAGCGTGGCACGCGCGGTTTGCGACACCGCGTCTGGAACCGCCGCAACGATCGCACCGCCGACGCCGCCACCGAACGCGTTGGCGCTGATGTTGATTGCGTCCAGCGCCGTCGGCGCAGTCGGACCCGCGGTGCTGGTGATCACCTGGCCAGCACCGTCGTTGGTGGACGTGAATGTCAGGTTATCGGCGCCTGTGATCGAGGCCGACAGGTTGACGCCTGCCACTGCCAGCGCCGTGTTGAGCTGGTCGAGGGTTTTGACGGTCGCCGCCTTGGTCGTGGGATTGAAGGCTGAGGCAGCCGTGCCGATCGTGATTGTCGCAGCGAGGCCCGCGGAATTGGTGAACGTGTAAACACCACCGTTGAGCGCGCTGGTCGTGAGGTCGGCGGCAGTCGCCGGACCTGCCGGAGCGGCCCCGGTGCCCGTACCGATGTACTGAATGTTGGATTTGGTGCTGTAGCCCGTGGGCTGTTGCAGCGCCTGGTTGGCGATCGACTTGGCGGTATCGACCAGCTTCTGCAGCGAGGTGATGCCGGTGTTGGCGGCCTGCAGCACCTGCACGCCGTTGCCGATGCTGTCGAGCAGGTTGCTGATATCGCCGGCGCGGGCATCGAGGCCGGCCGCGGTGAAGTAATTGGTCGGGTTGTCCAGCGCGCTGTTGACCTTCTTGCCGGTGGCGAGGCGGGTCTGCGTGGTCGCGAGCAGATCGGCGGTGCCTTGCAGCGAGAGCAGGTTCTGGCGGACTGCCGCCGTCAGGACGATATCGGACATATTCAACGCCTTCCTCAAGTGTGCGTCGCCAGCGCCTTCTCCCGCGCCGACGGGCTACATGACTTCACCTGAGAACGTTATGAACAAAAGCCTTTAAAATGTGGTTAACCCCACCTTAGCAAGCATGGTTAAAATACTCTGATAGGCCGTTCGCGCCCGTTTCAGGCGCTGTTTTCGAGCGATCTGCTCCTCTTGCCGCGACGGCGGCTGCCGGACCCCGGACGCAAAAAAAACGGCGGGGCCGAAGCCCCGCCGCCGTGATGGATCGAATGCGTCGCTGAAATCAGCGCAGGAGCTGGAGAACGCTCTGGTTCGACTGGTTGGCGAGCGCGAGCGCGGAGACCGCGATCGACTGGCGGGTCGACAGCGCCTGGCTGTTGGCCGCTTCCTCGTTGGAATCGGCCAGGGTCAGGTTGGACGACCCGGTCTGCAGCACGTTGATCAGGTTCTTCGAGAAGTCCTGACGGATCTGCACGATCGAGAGGTTGGCACCGAAGGCCGAGGCCTGCGAGCGCAGCGTGACGCTGGCGGTGTTGAGCGCCGTCAGAACAGAGTTGGTCGCGGCGTTATCGATGAAATCAGTGCCGTTGACGAGCGACTTCAGTCCGAGACCGTTGGGATTGAAGGTCACGCCTGCGATCGTCGAGGTCGACTTGCCGGTTTCGTTGAACACCAGCTTCAGCGTGTCGCCGTTGAGCAGGTTGACGCCGTTGAAGGACGCGTCCTGCGCAGTGGTGGTGATCTGCTGGATGATCTGGTTGTACTGGGCAACGAGACTGGAACGGGCGGTCTGCGACACCGCGTCGACGATGGGGCTGCCAACGAGAGTGCCAGTGGTCGCCTGACCAACCGCAACAGAGATTTCGAGCGTACCGGCCGCAATCGATGCCGGTGCCGTGGGGGTCGCGGTCTGGGTGATCTTCTGGCTCGCTCCGTCGTTGGTCGACGTGAACGTGATCTCATGGGCCGCGGTGAGCGAAGCCGTCACATTGGCGCCAGCCGCCGACAAAGCCTGGTTGAGGTCATCCAGCGATTTGACCGTCGCCGTCTTGGCGGTGGAATTGTAGGCGACAGCCGTGGCACCGACGGTGATCGTCGCGGCGACACCCGATTTTGTCGCGAACGTGAAGACCGCACCACCGAGCGTGCCGGCGTTGATGTCCGCGGCCGTGGTTGTGCCCGCGCCGGCACCCGCGCCGACGAAAGCCGCGCTGGCCTTGGTGCTGTAGCCCGAGGGCTGCTGCAGCGCCTGGTTGGCGATCGACTTTGCGGTATCGACCAGCTTTGACAGCGAGGTGATGCCGGTGTTGGCGGCCTGCAGCACCTGCACGCCGTTGCCGATGCTATCGAGCAGGTTGCCGATGTCGCTGGCGCGGGCGTCGAGGCCGGAGGCGGTGAAGAAGTTGGTCGGGTTGTCGAGCGCGCTGTTGACCTTCTTGCCGGTGGCGAGGCGGGTCTGCGTGGTCGAGAGCAGGCTCGCGGTGTCCTGCAGCGAGAGCAGGTTCTGGCGAACCGACGACGAGAGCGTGATGTTGGAGAGAGACATGAACACAACCTTTCTGGTGTACGCAACAGCTCAGCCTTCTTGGCCGAACCCGGGGGGCACCCTGAAAGCAAATGATCAATGAAAAATGAACCAAACCAGCAGATATCGTGCCACCCGCGCCAGTTCCAAAATCATGGTTAAAAAAGGATGTACGGAATGGGAGAGAGCTCAACGCGGTTCGGCGGTTTCGCCGCGGCCGGTGCTAAGAAAGCATAAACACCGCGCAAACCAGCTTCCGAGGTCCTGCTCGTCGCACATCATTAAAAAAAACGGCGGGGCCGAAGCCCCGCCGCCGTGATGGATCGAGTAGTTCGCCGAAATCAGCGCAGGAGCTGGAGAACGCTCTGGTTCGACTGGTTGGCGAGCGCGAGCGCGGAGACCGCGATCGACTGGCGGGTCGACAGCGCCTGGCTGTTGGCCGCTTCCTCGTTGGAATCGGCCAGGGTCAGGTTGGACGACCCGGTCTGCAGCACGTTGATCAGGTTCTTCGAGAAGTCCTGACGGATCTGCACGATCGAGAGGTTGGCACCGAAGGCCGAGGCCTGCGAGCGCAGCGTGGTGCTGGCGGTGTTGAGCGCCGTCAGAACAGAGTTGGTCGCGGCGTTATCGATGAAATCGGTGCCGTTGGTGAGCGACTTCAGTCCGAGACCGTTGGGATTGAAGGTCACGCCTGCGATCGTCGAGGTCGACTTGCCGGTTTCGTTGAACACCAGCTTCAGCGTGTCGCCGTTGAGCAGGTTGACGCCGTTGAAGGACGCGTCCTGCGCAGTGGTGGTGATCTGCTGGATGATCTGGTTGTACTGGGCAACGAGACTGGAGCGGGCGGTCTGCGACACCGAGTCGGCGATGGGGCTGCCAACGAGAGTGCCAGTGGTCGCCTGACCAACCGCAACAGAGATTTCGAGCGTACCGGCCGCAATCGATGCCGGTGCCGTGGGGGTCGCGGTTTGGGTGATCTTCTGGCTCGCTCCGTCGTTGGTCGACGTGAACGTGATCTCATGGGTCGCGGTGATCGAAGCCGTCACATTGGCGCCAGCCGCCGACAAAGCCTGGTTGAGGTCATCCAGCGATTTGACCGTCGCCGTCTTGGCGGTGGAATTGTAGGCGACAGCCGTGGCACCGACGGTGATCGTCGCGGCGACACCCGATTTTGTCGCGAACGTGAAGACCGCACCACCGAGCGTGCCGGCGTTGATGTCCGCGGCTGTGGTTGTGCCCGCGCCGGCACCCGCGCCGACGAAAGCCGCGCTGGCCTTGGTGCTGTAGCCCGTGGTGGTCTGCAGCGCCTGGTTGGCGATCGACTTTGCGGTATCGACCAGCTTTGACAGCGAGGTGATGCCGGTGTTGGCGGCCTGCAGCACCTGCACGCCGTTGCCGATGCTATCGAGCAGGTTGCCGATGTCGCTGGCGCGGGCGTCGAGGCCGGAGGCGGTGAAGAAGTTGGTCGGGTTGTCGAGCGCGCTGTTGACCTTCTTGCCGGTGGCGAGGCGGGTCTGCGTGGTCGAGAGCAGGTTCGCGGTGTCCTGCAGCGAGAGCAGGTTCTGGCGAACCGACGACGAGAGCGTGATGTTGGAGAGAGACATGAACACAACCTTTCTGGTGTACGCAACAGTCCGGCCTTCTTGGCCGAACCCGGGGGTCACCCTAGAAAGCAAATGATCAACGAGAAATAAATTGGGACCGGCAGAAACGGTGCTACCGCGCCGGTCTCAAAATCATGGGTAAAAAAGGCTGAAGATGGTGGGAGAGATCAAATCGACTTGGCGGGCGAGCTGCCGGCCAGGTATTAAGCGAACGTGAATCCTGCCCGTCGTTCCTGCGAACGCAGGAACCCATACGCCGCAGCCATCGTCGTCGGAAAAGACAAGTCAACGACCAGCGCGCAAAACAATTGCTGCCGGTGGCTATGGGTCCCTCCGTTCGCAGGGACGACGCTGAGAGTTTGCTGGATTGCCGGTCACCGCCCGGTGATGACGGGCGAACGCTCTTTCACCGTCGTTCCTGCGAACGCAGGATCCCATACGCCGCAGCCATCGTCGTCGGAAAAGACAAGTTGACGACCAGCGCGCAAAACAATTGCTGCCGGTGGCTATGGGTCCCTGCGTTCGCAGGGACGACGCTGAGAGTTTGCTGGATTGCCGGTCACCGCCCGGTGATGACGGGCGAGCGGTCTCTCACCCGTCGTTCCTGCGAACGCAGGAACCCATACGCCGCAGCCATCATTGTCGGAAAAGACAAGTTAATGACCAGCGCGCAAAACAATTGCTGCCGGTGGCTATGGGTCCCTGCGTTCGCAGGGACGACGCTGAGAGTTTGCTGGATTGCCGGTCACCGCCCGGTGATGACGGGCGAGCGGTCTCTCACCCGTCGTTCCTGCGAACGCAGGAACCCATACGCCGCAGCCATCATTGTCGGAAAAGACAAGTTAATGACCAGCGCGCAAAACAATTGCTGCCGGTGGCTATGGGTCCCTGCGTTCGCAGGGACGACGCTGAGAGTTTGTACGAATTTAAACCGCGCAGCGCGCCCTAGATGTATTTCAGCAGCGTGGTCTGATACAGCATCGCCGTCGTCTGGTACGACGCGTTGAGGCTGTTCTGCACGGCGAGGAGTTTCGCCGTGACCTCCGCGTCGGTAACGCCTTCGATCGATTGCAGCATGGTCTCCGCGGTGTTCCTGGTCTGGGTCTGGCGATCGCCTGCCGACTTCATCGCCGCCTGCGCGCCGGCGAAATCCGCCGCGATATCCTGCACGCTCTGCTGGCCGGTCTGCGTCAGAAGTTTTGTCGCCACCCGCTGGTAGAGCGCGCCGATCTGTGCGCTGGCGTTCGGGTCGCCGGTCGTGGTGGTCATGGCGGCCATGGCGGCAATGGTCTGCAATTGCGCCGTCAGCGCCTGCTCGTTGGCGCGGGCGCCATATTGCACGGTGATGCCGCCGTCGACGCGTGCCACCGCGGTGCCGCGCGCGGGGTCGGTGCCGGTTTCACCAGTATACCAGGAGAGCGTATTCGCAGCCGTGCCGGGCACCTGCGTCGTCGCGGTGGCGAACGGCGGACCGCCGACGCGCGGCACCGGGCTGCCGCTGAAGAATTCGCTGGACGCCTTCAGCGCGGACGCTGCGACCAGGGCGCCGTTGGCGAGGCTGCCGACGGCGGTGGTCAACGCGGCGTTGATGTTGGCGGCGGTCGCGGTCGAGTTGGCGCCGATCAGGAACTGCCCGGCCTGCGGCGGCGTCGTGGTGGTCGCGGTCAACTGCACGTTTTCCGAGGTGCCGTCCGGTAGATTGAACGCCAGCGTGATGGTGTCGCCGGTGTTCAGGTTGGTCGCGCCGACATCGAACGACCCGGTGGCCGGCGAGCCGGTCGGCCCGGTGATCGCGACGCTTGCGGCCGACGAGGTGATCGAGGCGAGCTTCAGGCCAAACGGACCTGTATCCTCGGTCAATGAAATCGACGTCGCCGTCGGCGTTGCCTGTGTCAGCCGGCCGGTGCCGGAGCCGACATCGGCCTGCTTGCGTTCCGCGATCAGCTGCTTCAGCCCCGCCTGCGCGCCGACGCCGTTGAGAACGTCGTCGGTCGCCGCCGTCGCCGGCGTGTCGGTGGCGCGTCCGGAAAACAGATAGCGATCGCCCGACTGGCTGTTCAGCAGGCTCAGCATCTCGTCGAGCGAACTGCGCGCCGTGCCCTGGGCAATGGTCTGGCCGTTGCTGGTGATCTGCGTCGAGGACGTCACCGCCGCGCCCTGCACCGTGGTTCCGATCGCGATAATCCGCGTCAGTGCCGCGTTGGCGACGTTGATGCGCGTGGTGACGTTGGTCATCGTATCTGCGAACGCGTCGATGCTGCTGATCTGCGCGCGCAGCGCGACGGCAAAGCCGCGGTTGACGCCCATGCCGGCATAGGTGTTCGATTTCTTGCCGGTGGCAAGCTGGGTCTGCAGACTGTCGAACTGGCTTTGCAAGTCCAGGATTCGCGATGCCAGAATCGATGTCTTGGTGCCTACACCGCTAACCGTCATGATGACCTACTCCAAAACCGTCGCGCCAAACGCATAACGCTAGACCTGCATCAACGCGTCGAACATCTGCTTGACGGTCGACATCACCCGCGCGTTCGCCGCATATGCATTCTGCAGCGACAGCAAATGCGCCATCTCTTCGTCGATGTTGACGCCGGACTCGCTGTTGAACTTCTCCTGCAGCGTGCTCAGCACCACGTCCTGACCGTCAGCGATCTGCTTGGCGGTGTCCGCCGCCTGGCCCTGGGCGCTGGCGATCTGCTGCGAAAAATTCGACAGCGTCGCCTGGAACGGTAACGTCGAAGTACCGAAGCCGGTCGACGGCGAATACAGCGACTTGCCGGCGGTGAGCTGCTGGTAAAGGAAATCCGGTCGCGTGGTGTCGCCGGACGGCGTCGTCGCGTTGTACTGCACCAGCTTCGCCGGATCACCGACGATCTGGCTGTTCACCCGGATGCGCGCCGCGAGCCCCACCGACTGCTGGCCTGCCGCGGTGATCGCGCCGGTATAAAGGCTGTTGCCGTCGGTAAACAACGGCACCTCGCCGCTGCCGCCCAGCAGCGACGATGTGGTCGACGTCACGGAGGCGGCATTCACGGTCGCGGTTCCGAAGCCGTTGTCGAGCACCCGCAGCGTCGAGCCGGTGTTGGAGAACTGCAGGCCGGCTGAGCCGAGCGCCGCGTTGAGCTGGCTTGTCACCGAAGCCATGCCGGCGGAGAAATCGATACCGATCACCTGATCGTTGGGATCGGTGGTGGCGTTGTTGGACAAGGGCAGCACCGACGGATCGTTGACCCGCACCAGCGACAGCTGATGCTGGACGTTGCTGGTATCCGTATAGGTGAGATGGATTACATTGCCGTTCTGCAGGCCGGACAGATCGAGATCGAAGCCGTTCAACGCCCCCGAACTCACCGCAGTTCCCGCCGTGGTCTTGTCGGACAGCAGGCTCGACATGTTGGCGGCAAACTGGTCAAGCTGGGTTTGCGCCTGCACCAGCGTTTTGTCGCGCAGCTCGAGATAGCCGGCGATGGTGCCGGAGCGGATCGAATTGGTCTGAATCAGGTTGAGCGAACCACCGTTCGGGAAGTGGAGCGTGAGGGTGCCGAGGTTGCTCTTGGTCGGATCGGCGTCCCACTGGGTGTTCGGTGTCACCGTGCCTTGCGGATTGAACGACAGCGTCGAGGCCTCGGCACCGACCAGTTGCACGCCGGAATTGGTAAAGACCTGGATCTGATTGTTGCCGTTGTCGATGACGCGAATGTCCATCAGTTGCGACAACTGATCGACATACTGGTCGCGCTGGTCCCTCAGGGCTGCGGCCGCAGCATCGGTGGTGTCGCCGCTGGCAAGCTGGGCGTTGAGATTGACGATCTGCTGCATCGCCGTATTGGCGGTGTTGACCGCCGAATTGAGCCCGGATTCCGCCTGGCTGCGCAGCGACTGGATGCCGCCCGACATGCTGTTGAGCTGCTGCGACAGCGACTGCGCGGCATTGAGCACGCCGATCCGTGCCGACTGGCTGTCCGAGCTGGTCGATAGCCCCTGCACCGCGGTGACCAGTTTGTTGAACGCGGTTTCCAGCGTTCCGGTGCCGCCGGGAGTGCCATAGATCGACTGCAGGCTACTCAGAATCGAGGAGCGCAGGTCGGCGTACGACGCGCCGGACTGCTCGGTGCGGATCTGCTGCTGCAGATACAGGTCGAGTTCGCGATTGACGCCGGTGACGCTGACGCCGGCGCCGATCGAACCGGAGGACGTCTGGATCTGGTTGACGGTCTTGCGGATGTAGCCCGGCGTGTCGGAATTGGCGACGTTCGACGACGTCAGCGACAGTGCGAGCTGGTTGGCGCGCAATCCCGACATGGCAATTGAGAGGGCTTGACTGAGACTCATGACAAACTGCTCGTTTCAATTCCCTGCCGGATCATACCGTCCATGTGCGCGACCTATCGCAGCACGTTCAGCAGATCCTGAACCATCGAGTTGGATGTGGTGATCACCTTCGTGTTGGCCGAATAGGCCTGCTGGGTGACGATCAGCTTGGTGAACTCGTCGGCGATGTCGGTGTTGGAGTTTTCCAGCGACGAGCCGACGATCGTCCCGCCGCTGCCGTACAGCGCCTGGCCGGACTGGTCCGTCGCCTCGAACGCGCCGCCGTCGATGCGTTTGAGGAAATTGGTGCCGTTGAAGGTTGCGACCGAGATCTGCGCAAGGTCGATGTTGCGGCCGTTGGAATAGTTGCCGACCACCCGGCCGTTCTGGCCGATCGACACGGTCTGCAGCGATCCGGCCGGAAAGCCGTCCTGCTGGATCTGGTTGACCTTCACGTTGCCGTTGGCATCGGCGAACTGGGTCACGCCGCCGGCGCCGAAGTTGATCGAGATATTGCCGAGCGGCACGCCGCCGATGGTCGGCGCCGTCAGGGTGATGCCGGCGATCGCCGGCGTCATCTGGCCGTTCGGCGAGAAGGTGAAGTCGGTATTGACGTTCTGCCAGGCGAGGTCGGTGCCGGTGGCGCTGGAGTTGACCTGGTAGAACATGTTCCAGGTATCGGTGTGGCCGGCGCCGAGCGACGAACTGTCGACCTTGGCCCAGCGCAGTTGCAGGCTGACCGGCGAGCCGGAGATGTCGTAGGCCGTCACCGCTCCGCCGCTGACGGATTCGTTGATGAAGGCCTGGAGATCGCTGCCGAGCACCCGTCCGGTGCCGGCAGTGCCGCCGCCGGTGCGCGGCACGTTCACGGGCGCGGTCAGGCCGAGGGCCCCAAATGCCGTGTTATTGGTGGTAGTGATCGCGAGGTTGGCGGCAATGCCGCTATGCAGCGTGATCGCACCGCTGCCGTTGATCGTGGACGGCGTTGGCGGAACCGTCGATGACGCACCGGTGATGCCGTCGATGGTCGAGAGCAGGTTGCCGACGGTGGCTGTCGCGAGATCGAGATAAAGATTCGGCGGCGCGCCTGCGCTGCCGCCGGCAGCCGAGTCGTAGAACTGGATGGTTGTTCCGTTCACGGTGATGGTATTGCCGGCGGCGAAGTTCGTGGTGAGCGAATTCGTATTGGTGCCTCCGGCCAACAGCGTTGATGTCGTGATGGGTGTCGGCGTCGTCAGCTTGTTGTTCCTGGCGGCGCCCGCGATCGTTGCGTCGCCATAAGGCGTGGCAGGCGTGCCGAGCGTGCGCGGATTGCCGGACGCGAAATCCGCCGGCTGCAGCAGTTCCGACCCCGGAATCGAATTGTCGTGCCTGGTGGTCAGCGGATAGCTCGCCAGGTTGGCGCGATAGCTCACCACCGATGTCGGCACCGCCGGCAGGAAGTCGTTGGCGAATTTCAGCACCTGCGGCACGCTGCCGGTCATGTTGCCGGTCGCCGGATCGATCGGAACGCCTTCGACATAATAGCCCGCGCCGTTGACCAGGTAGCCGTTCTTGTCGAGCGCAAAGTCGCCGCGGCGGGTGTAATTGTCGACGCCCGAAAATATCGGCTGGTTGTCGCTGAAGCTGCCGGGCTTCTGCACCACGAAGAAGCCGTTGCCGTTGATCGCCATGTAGGTGGAGACCGACGCGGCCTGCACGTCGCCCTGCACGGTGTTGGTCTCACGCGATGCGGTGGTGACGCTGCCGGCGAGCTGATTGTTGACGCCGGTGTCCGGGATCAGATCGAGGAAGCTGGTGTCGATCCGCTTGAAGGCGGTGGTCTGCGAGTTGGCGATGTTGCCGGAGATGTTTTCCAGCGCATAGGACTGCGCGCGCAGGCCCGCAACCGAGGTCGTAAGAGCGCCGAAGATACCCATGACATTTTCTCCTAATTCGATCCGGGCGGCTCGCCGGTGTCAAAAGAACCCAGGCCGCGTCGGGAGAAGATGTCGCAAGCGTTGTGCCAAACTACAAAATCATTACAAACCAATGCCTTAACAAAAAAGCCCCGGTCCAAAGACCGGGGCACATTTGCCGGGCGGGCAACAATTGCCGGGCAGCGCTCGTTACGAAGCCGAAGGGCCGGCCGGGTGAAACACCAGCCCAAACCCGTCGATGCAATAGCGCAAACCGGTCGGTTTCGGTCCGTCGTCGAAGACGTGACCCATGTGTCCGCCGCAGCGGCGGCAGTGGACTTCCGTGCGCGTCATCCCGAACGTCGTGTCCTTGGTTTCGCCAAGGGCATTGTCGAGCGGCTTCCAGAAGCTTGGCCAGCCGGTGCCGCTATCGTATTTGGTGTCCGAGGAGAACAGCGGCAGATCACAACCGGCGCAGGCAAAGATGCCCTTGCGTTTTTCCTTCAGGAGCGGGCTCGAACCCGGCCGCTCGGTGCCGTGCTTGCGCAGGATTTCATACTGCTGCGGCGTGAGCTGTGCGCGCCATTCGGCGTCGGTCTTTTCCACCTCGAATTTCTCGGCGGCTTGCGCCGGCGTGGTGCGCAGCCAGCGGAAAGCGGCGAAGCCAAACAGGCCGGCCAGGGATGCGAGCAGGATACGGCGTTCGATCATGGAAATCTCCGTGCGAGGCGGGCGTAACGGTTCGCCATCAAGTACGGCGCACAGGCGCCGACGTTACACGGAACCGTCCCGGATTTTCTCACTTTCCTGCGAGGAAGCCGCTGATATCCCGCCGTCCTGCGCTGCTAGCGGTCGCGGAGGCTGGGGACGCACCGGGCGCGGCGCAGCCGGCGGACCGCGCGGCGGCCTGGTTCCGGCCTGCCGGTTGGCCTCCGCCAATCGCGCCTCGCGCGCGCGTTCCCGGGCGCGGGCGCCTTCGCGGTAACGGGCCAGCGCGCCCGCCGCGGCGGAATGGCCCCGCCCCCACAGGCCGATCAGATGGCCGGCGGCGCGGCCGGTGGCGCCGCCCGCCCAGACCAGCTCGAACGGCGAGAACAGTTTCCAGCGTTCCTCGCCCCACAGGATGCTGCGCGCGATGACCTGCCCCGCCATCGCCGAGGTATTCAGCCCATGGCGGCCGAAGCCGCTGGCGACCCACAGCCCTTTGCGCAGCTGGCCGATCTGCGGCATGCCGTGCACGGTCACCCCGACCGCGCCGCCGAACACGTCTGATATTGCGACCTTGCCGAGCCCTGGAAAGATAGTGGCAATGCGGCGCTGAATAACGGGTCCAAAGCGGCGCGGCCGCGCCTCCCAGGTGGTTTCCGGGCTCGCCCACATCAGCCGGTCGCCGTCGACGATGCGGAAATGATCGATGCCGTCACTGTCGGCCACCGACCCCTTGAAGGCGATCACCTCGCCCAACCGCTCGCCGAGCGGCTCCGTGACCGCGGCATAGCGCCAGACCGGCAGCAGCGTCTCCGACAGGCGGCGCAATGGGGCGCCGAGATGAACGTTGCCGGCCAGCACGATGTGCGATGCGCGCAGCCGCGCCGACGGCGTCACGATGCGTTTGCGAATCCCTGACGAATCGATGCTGACGACCGGCGTGTCCTCGAAGATGCGCGCGCCCGCCCGCCTCGCCTGCGCGGCAAGGCCGTGGATGTATTTGCGGCCGTCGACCTGGAATGCGCGCGGATAGTAGACGCCGTGGAAATAGCGTGCGGTCCCGAGCTGATCGCGGACGCGATCGACCTGCCATCCCTCGACCTCGGTCTCGAAATCCTCGCTCAGCGTCTGGAGCCGGCTGATCAGCGTTTCGCCGGCGTCGACGGTGGAGACCTCCAGCGCGCCCTCGGTCAGTGCAATTCCCGGCATCGCCTCCTCGGTGGCGGCGGCACGAACGTACTCGGCACCCTCCTTCGACATCGCCCACAGCTCGCGCGCGTCATCGAGGCCGACGCGCTCGATCAGGTCGCCGATCGGAAGGCTGTAGCCCGGCATGACCGTGCCGAGCTGATGGCCGGACGCGTTCCAGCCGACATGCCGGCCTTCGAGCACGGCCACGCTGGCCCCGAGGCGCGCGGCCTCCAGCGCCGCCGTGAGGCCGGCAAGTCCGGCTCCGACCACGCAAATGTCAACATCCAGGTCGAATGACAGACGCGAGCGAAAACGCGCGTCGTCCTCGGGGCCGTTGGTCGCACTTGTGAAAGTCTCGGGCATGGCGTTTCTTACGGACCGCTGCTGCGCTTGTCACCTTGTCGCGGACATGAGCTTGTAGATTAGTCCAGACTAAGACCGAATCGAGATCGCGATCATGCGCCGTTTGATGCTGCTGCGTCACGCCAAGACCGAACACGACGCGCCTTCGGGCCATGACCAGGACCGCCGTCTCGACGAGCGCGGCCGGCTGGATGCCGCCGCCATCGGAACCTGGATCGGCCGGCATCCGCCGCTCCCCGACGCCGTCCTGGTTTCGACCGCGGTGCGGGCGCGGCAGACTTGGGAGATCGCGCGCGATGCGATGAAGGATGCAGTGCGGGAACGGCTTCCGCAGCCACAGGTCGAACTGCTCGACGAACTCTACGGCGCCGAGCCGGCGCAGCTGCTGCGGATCATCCGCATGGCCGAGGTCACCGATCCCGCGTGCTTGATGCTGATCGGCCACAATCCCGGCATGCATGAGCTGGCGCTGATGCTCGCCGGCAGCGGCGACGCGGAGGCGAAGAAATCACTCGAACATAATCTGCCAACCGCTGGCCTTGCCATCCTGGATTTTGCGGTCGGCGACTGGAGCGAAGTGGCGTTCCGCCGCGGCAAACTCGTGCGCTTCACCAGCCCGAAATTGCTGAAGCAGGCGCTGGACGATTGAGGCAGGCGGACATCCCTGCGCCGCCATGCTAAGCTGTTCACGACACGGTTTTCGAGCGAATTAAGAACAAGTTCGCGTAAAAGAAAACACGTCAAAACAAATGGCTGGAGCCTGATCCTGATAAGTCAGGACCGAACGGGCGCAAGGCAGGAGGCGCAGATGTTCAAGTCGATTCTCGTGCCGATCGACCTGGCCGATACTGATCTGGCCAAGCCCGCAATCGCGACCGCCGCGACGCTGTCGCAGACCTGGAACGGCACGGTGCGCCTGCTCAACGTATTGCCGATGACGCCGGTGATGCTGGCGGAATATGTGCCGGCCGATTTCGATGCCCAGCAGCGCGCCACCTCGGAAGAAGCGCTCGCCATCGTGGCGAAGGAATCCGGCATCCCGGCGTCGCGCATTTCTACCGCAGTGCGGCAGGGCGGCATCTATCACGAGATCCTCGAAGAGGCCGCGGCGATCAAGGCCGACCTGATCGTGATGACCTCGCACCGGCCGGCGATGCGGACCTATTTCCTGGGCTCCAACGCCGGTCACGTCGTGCGCTATGCGAGGTGCTCGGTGCTGGTGGTGCGGCACTAGGCTGCCAGCGCAGGGGCCCGGACAAAAAATCGCAAAACAACCCCATGCAAAGTAGAACGGGCCTGCTCTAATTTCCGATCGTGGCGATCCTGGCCAGACCCGAACCGACGTCTCTCACTGCGGCGTCGAACGCGACCAGGGCAAACCCGAATGCCAGGGCGAAGGCGGCTATCAGGGTTACGATGAAGACGCGCGCCATCGTGCCACGCAGCCCGATGAGCCGGTCATGCATGGTTTTTGGGGTCCATCGACAGGATGTCCGGCGCCTGATGGTGAGAAAGAGGATGAACGAAGTCATGCAAGGGTGCGGTGACCGCGAAAAAATTGACGGGCAATTACCCTGACCGCCCCTTCCCATGCAGGACCAGCGCAAGGAGCGACGTCAGCGCCAGCACCGTTCCAAGTCCGATGGCGGGGTCACTGGCCAGGACCGCCGCGAGCGATGCGCCGCACGCCGCCCCGGCCATTTGCGAGAAGCCAAACAAGGCTGCGGCGGCGCCCGCCTTGTCGCCGAATGGCGATAGCGCGGCCGCACTCGACAGCGGGCTCACGATTCCCAAACCGAACAGGAAGATTGAAGCGGTGACGAGAAATGGCAGTAGCGAGTTCCTCGCGACCATGACCGCGAGAAGCAGCGCGACACCTCCGACAACGGCCGATCCCAGGCCAATCAGGGTCGCATGATGGAGACCGAACCGCGCCGACAGTCTTGGCGCCAGCATCGCTGCTCCAAACACCACGAAAACAACGCCTGCAAACAGCAAACCGAGCGTGACGGGCGACAAGCCGAAGCCTTCGAGAAGGACACGTGGCGCGCCTGAGAAAACCGCGAACAAGCCGGCCATCAGGAAACTTGCGGTCCTGGCAGGTGCAACGAACCGCGCGTCTCGAATCAGACCCAGATAGGAACTGGTAACACTGCGCTGATGCGGGGAACTGTCAGAAGCAACCTTGGTTTCGCCGACGAATGTCACATACGCCGCCCCGGCGCAGATGGCGAAAACGGCGACAAAGACAAACTCTGAGCGCCAACCGAAAAGATGATCAAGCGCACTGCCGACGAGCGGCGAGAACCCCGGAGCGGCTGCGGTTGCGATCGTGATCGACGCCATTACCTTTGCCAGCGCCTGGCCGTCGAACAGGTCCCGGGCGATGGCGCGCGAGAGAACGGCCATGGTACATGCGCCGGAAGCTTGTATCGACCGGCCAATCAGCAAGCCCAACAGATCGCCCGCGAATGTGCACCATATCGTTCCGAGCACGAAGATACAGAGCCCGATCAGGATGGGCATTTGCCGCCCCAACCGGTCCGACACCGGGCCGACAATCAATTGTCCCACTGCAAAAATCGCCAGAAAAACCGTGATGGTCGACGTGACCGCCGCGCTGGATACGCGCAGGTCGGCCGCGATCGCCGGCAGCGAGGGTAGAAAGATATTCGTTGCCAGGATTCCTGTGGCGGCGAACGCGCAAATTACCACTCTGCAGGCTATGGCCGTTCGCTGCCTGGGTTTTGTGGCGGGCGCCCTGCTCAGAACGACTTCAATGCTCATGGCTTGCGTGTCCCGTGCTTGCTGGCCAAAACGCAGGAACATCGGATGTCGATCGCCTGCACTGCCACGGCTCTTCCGGCCGGACGCCTGTCATCCTGAACAATTGTCTTTTGGGTGTCGTCCTACGAACAGTGGAGGAGGCGTTGGCTCGTCAGCGTGCGGCGTTGGCTCAAGAGGCTGCGTAGCGTGACGAGCCCGATCGCGCTCAGTCAGCTAGCGGTGTCGCATACCCTGCCACGAGCTTGACGAGATCGGCCTGACGCGCGGTACCTGTCTTTTCGAACAGGCGGCTGACGTGGGTTCTGATCGTCGTGTCGGCAACACCGAATGCAGTGGCGACTTCCGGAATGCCGCCAACCTCGACGATCGCGAGCAACACGCGAAGCTCGGTCGGCGTCAGCCTAAAGGTACTGCCGATGGCTTCAGGCGCGGAAGACACTGCCAAGGCCGCCCTGCGAACGAACAAGGCCGCCGCGGCCGTATAGACAACACCGGCGCGGCGGCGCGCTCCCGACGTCAGCGGCAGCGCGTGAGCGACGTAGCGCTCGCCGTCCTTTCCGATCAGAGGGACAGCTATCCCCTTGATGCCGAGAGCCGCGTCGCCCTGCCCTGCGGCCGCAAAGACCTCTCGCAACGCCCGGTCGACTTGCGCGTCGCTGGCGACCAGCCGACCGCCCGCCGAACTCAAAATATCGCTCGTGCCAAGAATCGCATTGCCGGCGGCATTGGCGTGAATCAAACGTCCGGCCGCATCGACGAGATACATGCCCGCACCAAGCCCGTCGAACGTATCGACGAAAGTCGCGACTTCCGCGGCCTTGAACTCGAACATTCTGCCGATCAGCACGGCGCGCCTGATATGCGGAGCGATCAGCCTCATTTGCCGACGTGCCTGGTCATCGACCATGCCGTTTCGCTTGTGGCGGAACACTCCGAAGATGGCTGAGCTGATCACCGTCCTGTCGAGGACCGCGCTCAGGAAATCAACCAGGCCCTGAGGCGCGGCCCATTGTCGATAAAAGTCGGTCTGAGCATAGTCTGCGAAAGACATCAGGTCGGTGGTGGCAATCGGCACTTCGAGGTCGCCGAGAAAGTGCCCTTCTGCGGCCGAATAGATCTGTCGAAAGAGGGCAACGGGCAACGGCCGCTGGAAGCCAATGCTGTGCGGTATCGCGGCGTGCGGCACTCCGACGTCCTTGCAGAAAAGTCCGGCGCCGGAGCCGCCGACAAAAAGGGCGACCCTTTCGAGGGTGCGCTGCCAAAGCGATGGATCGATGGCGGTATCGTATAGGATGCCAATCAGGTCGCTGAGCAGTTGCTGATTGCCGAAAGCGCCTTCGGAGAGCGATCGCAGATCTGACACTGTATTCATCCCGAAACGGTTCCCGGCGCATGCGCTCCATGATGCGCCTTCGCGTTCTTGCGATGATCCGGGCATATCGTCGCCCTCAAATTATGTTGATCCGGTCGCCGGGAATAGCGGCCATCCTCCGATTGGAGGATGGCTGTTCGGGCAATCGCGGTGCCGCGGCGCATCATCAGGATCGCGCCTTGCCGATGCGAAGTGCCCTGCGCCTATTAGAAGGCCACACGAATGCCGCCTCTGGCGGTCCCGACGCGGCTCTGGTCGGACATTGCAATGCCTTCGACCGCACCGAACAACGCGACATTCCTGGCCGTGTAATAGTCAAAGCCGGCGCCGAACACCGCGCCCACCGTGCTGCCTTTGCCCGGAGCCGCGAAGGAAAGCCCCTGCCCGATCACCACCGTGTTGACGGTGGTATCGCCGACGCGCTGCTGCGCGATCACGCCGCCATGGACGCTGGTCTTCAGGGAGTGGTCGCCGCCGAAGAAGCTCGTCGTCTTCGACACTTCGAGCTGGCCGCGCTCCTCGAAATTCTGCAGCGTGCGGCTGCCGACCGTCAGTCCCTGGGCCGAACCTGCCTCGGAATAGCTATCGAAGAAGCCCGCGATGTAGCGCACGCGTGCCGTCGGCGTCAGCACATAGCCGTTGCCGATCTGATAGCGCAGACCGTAAGCGAGTTCCGGACTGATGAACCAGCCGTCATGTTTCGCACTCGCCGTCTCAGCAGCACCGTTGCTCAGCACCAGCCGGTTCGACTTGTTGGAAGACCTGCCGCCCTGCACCGTGAAATCGAAGAACTGCGCTGCCCATTCAAAGCGGCTGTAGGCGCCACCGAACAGGTAATCGGTATCGACACGCTGCGAGCCGAGATCGACCGACAGCCGTCCCGAGCCGCCGCCGATGAAGGCGCCGACCAGCCAGTCCGGCCGTATCTTGCGGTCGATGCCGAGGGCGCTGCTCCAGGCGGTGTTGGTGGCGCGCAAGGTAGCGGCGGTCTCGTCCTGGGTGCGCTGACCGCCGAAGCTATTGGCCCACACCGTGATCGGTGCAGCATTGCTCCAGCCCGAAGCGCTGGGAGCCTTGAGGAAACCGCCGGCATTGCCGCTGACGGGCGCGTAAGCCATCGCCATCATCGATCCGTTCGCCGAGGGCGGCAGGCCATTGAGACGGCCCTGCACCAGCGACGACACACCGCCGGTGAAATCCATCAGCGCACGATCGGCGAGTGCCAGCGCGGTCGGATCGAGCGTGGCGAGCGTGGCCCCGGACGTAACCGCCGGATTGCTGTTATTGCCTCCCGAGAAGCTGGCGTTGAGGACGCCGGTGAAATTGATGAAGGTCGGCAGCGCCACTGACGTCAGCGTCGACACTCTGGTGTTGGGCGCGATGACTGCAACGTTGACGACGTCGTTGCCAAAACCCATGTCGACCACGCCTGTGATGCGCGAGCCGTTCCGCAACGTCAGCGTGTCGGCGGCGGAGGTCAGCTTGATCGCTGTGCCGCCGGTGCCCACAATGGTGCCGGAATTGTCGATCGTGCTGCCACTGGCCGGGTTCCCGGCGAGGATGCCGACATTGCCGGAGATGGTGCCGGCGTTGTCTATCTTGGCGGTGTCAGCGACGACACCGAACCGTCCACCGGAGATGGTACCGAGGCGCGCATTGCTCACAGTGACGGTATCGCCCTCGATGCCGATGCCGTTCACGCCCGCTAGAATCCCGCCAGCATTGTTCACGGTCACCGAACCGGCGGTACCAACCGCCAGGAGTGAACCTGTGATGGTACCGGTGTTGCTCGTCACGTTGATGTTGCCGCCAAAGGGAGGACCGAAGCTGACGATGCCAAAACTCCCGCCCGAGATAGTGCCGGCATTCGCCACATTCGCAACGGTGGTGACGTCGATGGCAGCAAATCCACCCGCGATGGTGCCGATAATGACGTTGGTCACGTTGGCCGTGGTGGATTTGACTGCAACTCCGCCGACATCCGTGGCCGAAATGGAGCCGGAGTTGAACAGATCCAATTGTCTGAGGCTTTCGATGCCGCTTATGGCTCCGACAATGCTGCCAGCACCGGTGTTGGAGATGCTGACGCTACTGTTGCCGTTAAGATTACGAATATCGATGCCGCGCTCTCCCGAAATCGTGCCCGCATTGGACAGTTTGGTAACGTCACGAAGTACCACTCCGAATTGTCCGCCGGTAATGGTGCCGGTGCTCATGTTGACAACCTCGCCATTCTGAACGCTAACCCCGTCGTTCACGCCGGTGATGCTTCCAAAGTTGTTCACAATCCCGGTCCCAAATATATCGATGCCGGAATTCCCCCCGGAAATAGCCCCAAAGTTGTTCACGACGCCTGCTGTGCCTCGAACGCCGTCAACGGATCCGCCCGTTATGGCTCCAAAATTGTTGATGATGAGTGCCTTGTCGAACAGCAACCCAATTCTCGTTCCTGTTAGCGAGGCTCCGGAGACGATATTGTAGGTGTTGCCACTATCGCTCGGGGTGGCGTCGCCGCCTGAGCCGTAGCCGTTGGCGCCGTTTTGATCGGTCGTCGCGCCGGTACATTCGACAATCGTATTGTCGACCGGCGATGCCGGCGTGCATGCGGCCTGGGCTCGATCGAGCATTGCAAGTGGCACGATCAGCAATGCAAGCGCATGACCTCGCGAAAAGTGGCGGCGGGTAAACTGCAGTCGCGCGGCCACACGCTGAAGCATCCGCTCGATTCCGGTATTCATTTTTATTCCTCGCTCGATCCCGCCAAATCGCCAGATCGGCGCTTCGACTCATCCACCGTACCCACCCGCAACACGGCTTGCTTCCTCCGAACGCAGGAGGCGACAACGCACACGCGGCGTTCGGATTCGTTGTGCGCATACCCTAAGGGCGGCGATGACGTGAAAACTTGGACGGGGACGACGGCGATGCGGACTACGATGAACTGGTCATCCATTGTCGGCGACTGGTGTGCAATTCGGCGACACGTGATCTGCCGACGCAAAGCGAGTTTCTTCAAAACAGGCTGCGGTGGAGCACGCGCTCGTACATGGCCGGTACGCCGTCCTCACCCGTTCAGATGATTGCCGATCAAGGAAAATGGCTCATGAACCGGACAGGGCGCATGCAGCGGCCATTAGCATCAAAGGAAGCACTCCAAATGAATCCAAACCAAGCACTTTGGGAAAAAGGCGACTTTACCCGCATTGCGGAGGGTATGCGCGAGAGCGGAGAGACGCTCGTCGAGACACTCGGAATCACGAAGGGGCTCAAGGTCCTGGATCTTGGATGCGGCGATGGAACGACGGCATTACCGCTGGCGAAGCGCGGAGCGGACGTGTTGGGCGTCGATATCGCGAGGAACCTGGTTGAGGCCGGCAACAAGCGGGCGAAGGACCAGCGCCTCATCAATTGCAGGTTTCAGGAAGGCGATGCGTCCAATTTGCATGAGCTTGAAGATCATGCTTTCGACCTCGTCGTGAGCATGTTTGGCGCCATGTTTGCGCCGAAGCCGTTTGACGTCGCCAAGGAGATGGTGCGCGTGACCCGGCCCGGCGGCCGGATCGTCATGGGAAACTGGATTCCGGGCGATCCAACATTGGTCGCACAAATCCTGAAAATCAGCTCATCGTACTCGCCGCCGCCGCCGGAAGGCTTCATTAGTCCAATGATGTGGGGCGTCGACAGCAACGTGATCGAGCGATTTGAAGGCGCGGGGATTCCAAAAGAGAGGATATCGCTCGTCAGAGACACCTACATTTTCAACCTTGCCGGCCCGCCGTCAGAGCTCGTCAATATCTTCAGAAAATATTACGGGCCGACCATGAATGCATTCGAAGCCGCAGAAAAGAACGACCGCGCCGGCGATCTCCAGGGCGAACTGGAAGTTCTGTTCAACAGCCACAACAAGAGCCCAAGCAAGGATGCCACCTCGATTCCGGCGACCTTCCTGCGGGTTACTGTCCGGGCCTAGAGTCTCTGGTTATTCCCCAGGCGAGCACCGAGCCTTTTTCGATGCTCGCCTGTTGTCATCAGGAATAATCGGTCAGCGGCGTCGCGTATCCCGCGACGAGCTTGACGAGGTCGGCTTGACGCCTGGCGCCGGTCTTTTCGAACACGTGGCCGAGATGCGTCTTGACCGTCGTATCTGCGACGCCGAGCGCCGCGGCGACTTCGGGAACGCCGCCTATTTCGACGATGGCGAGCAGCACACGCAGCTCGGTCGGCGTCAACTTGAATGCAATGCCGATGACGTCGGAGCGAGACGGCGCCAGGGTTGTCTTGCGAACGAACAGTGCCGCCGCGGCTGTGTAGGCCAGGCCGGCACGTCGCCGCGCTCCTGAGGTCAACGGCAAGACATGGGCGACATAATGCTCGCCGCTCTCCCCGATCAGCGGCAC
This sequence comes from Bradyrhizobium algeriense, assembly GCF_003062295.1. GTDB lineage: Bacteria > Pseudomonadota > Alphaproteobacteria > Rhizobiales > Xanthobacteraceae > Bradyrhizobium > Bradyrhizobium algeriense. The sequence continues at coordinate 440,980 of NZ_PYCN01000002.1, forward strand.
CGCGATCCCCTTTGTGCCAAGGGCCGTGTCGCCTTCGCCAGCGGCCGCAAACACTTCTCGCAGAGTCTGGTTAGCCTCGGTACCGCGGGCTACGAGCCGCCCACCGGCGGCATGGAAAATGTCACCCGCCTCCAGAATGGCATTCCCGGCCAGGTTGGCGTGAACGATGCGCCCCGTCGGATCGACCAGATAGAGGCCGGCGCTGAGCCCATCGAGGGTATCCGCGATAGTCCCGGTCTCCGCAAGCTTCAGATCGAACATTTTGGCAATCATGACCGCGCGGCGAATATGCGGTACGATCAACCGCATACGATCGCGCGTTTCCTTGTCAACGAAGCCGTTGCGCTCATGGCGGAAGACTCCGAACACCGCCACGCTTGTCGTCGATTTGTCCAGGACTGTGCTGACGAAGTCGATCAGGCCCTGTGGCCGCGCCCATTCCCGATAAAGTCCAGTTTGGGTGAATTCATTGTAGGGTATCAGATCGGCGGTCGCGACCGGTTGATCAATCTCTGCAAGAAAGTGCCTCACCGCGACTGGGTACATTTGTCGAAACAATTCGACCGGTATGGGCCGAACAATGCCGAAGCTGTGCGCCGTCACGCCGTACTGCGCGTCGACATCCTTGCAGTAAAGCCCGGCCCCGGTGCCGCCCACGAAATGTGTGACCCTTTCGATAGCGGTCTCCCAAAAGCTTCGATCGATGGCGGCGTCGTAGATGACGCTGATCAAATCGCTCAAATGTTGCGGATCATTGCGACTGACTGCAGACGCGCTGGGCTCAAAGACGGGTCGCCGATGTGACGCAGCATTCATTAAACAGGCCTCCCCCGGAGATTGCAAAAACCGGACATTGCACGGTTCTTCGGTCTAGTCGCGGTACCTTCGGATCAACTTAGGTTGATTAAATTCGTGCAAGGAAGAAGGAATAAAATGTGACGGTGCCGCCAACTGCGCGCGAAGGACACCGCGCGTCCGGTTCGCACTGCGAAGCATATTTCAGGACCATGCAATCCAGACGGCCCCTCGTCACGCCATAATCGGTCAGACGAAATGGCGCATCCTCCGATCGGAGGATGCCGCCAGCCCGATGGCGTGTCGCAGCTTACAGTGGCGTTGGGCCAACAATCTCATCTTCATCTCCAGATTCGTTCGCTTATGCGCTGATCGTTCACGTACCGATCGCGCCCGAATCCGCGTCCTACGAACCTAGGAGATGACAACCGCTTACTTTCTATTCCGGGTAGTGAGCTATTTTGGCCACGCTGCGCGATCGCGCGTGCGCGGTATGTGACCCGACAAAAAATTTCGGCCCGGTCGATCGACCGGGCCGTTTGATTTACGTAGCGATCAATTCAGACGCTTCACATGATGCGCCCGTAATCCGGATCGACGGTGCCGCGCACGGCCGATTCAATCCGGCTGCGTTCGATGCCGATGTCGCGGAGGGCGCGATCGTCCAGTTCGCTCAGCGTCTGGATGGCCTGGCGGCGCGCAAAATAGGTGACGATGCCGTTTACCCAGCTTCCGAGCAGATGGAAGAATCCGCCCGCCGAGCTCCGGGGCGCAGGCTGGGCTGCCGTCGAATAGATCGTGGTCATCGCACTTCTCCTTGCTTTCACGCGGCAAGCCGCTGCCGCCGGCGCAAACGCTTGCGAGAGCGCTTGCACCTTAATGGACCGATTGTTTGCACCCCTCTCAGTGCAATCTCTGGCTTGATGGTTCCAAAATGATCCGATACACTACTCGGTGCAAGGAAAACATTGCTCTCGGTGCAATTATGTCAAAATTCGAGTACCTGAAGCTTGCCGATACCGTCGCCGCCGAGATCGCCAATGGCGGGCTCAAGCCCGGCGACCGCCTGCCGCCGCAGCGCAGCTTCGCCTATGAGCGGAAGATCGCGGTCTCGACCGCGAGCCGCGTCTACACCGAGCTGCTGCGCCGCGGCCTCGTGGTCGGCGAAGTCGGGCGCGGCACGTTTGTTTCGGGCGAGACGCGCCGCGGCATCGCCATGCCGACCGAGCCGCGCGGCGCGCGCATCGATCTCGAAGTGAACTATCCGATCCTGCCGACGCAGTCGGTGATGATCGCAAGGAGCCTTGCGGGGCTGGAACGTCCCGAAGTGCTCGATCTCGCGTTGCGCCACTCGACCACGACAGGCACGCAGGCGGCACGAACCATTTCCGCCGAGTTTCTCTCCCACGAGGACTGGACGCCGGCCGCCGATCAACTCGTCTTCACCGCAAACGGAAGGCAATGCATCGCCGCCGCGCTGGCGGCGATGGTGCCGAGCGGCGGCCGTTGCGGCGTCGAAGCGCTGACCTATCCCTTCATCAAGGACATCGCGGCGAGGTTAGGCGTCACGCTGGTGCCGCTTGCGATGGACGAGCACGGCATTCGCCCGGACGCGGTGGCGAAGGCGCACCGGGAAGCGCATTTGTCGGCGCTGTACGTTCAGCCGACGATACAAAATCCGCTCGGCATGACCATGCCGCCGGCGCGCCGGGCCGATTTGCTGCGCGTCGTCGAGAAGCTCGGCCTCACAATCATCGAGGACACGGTCTATGGCTTCCTCGATGAAGAAACGCCGATGGCCGCGCTCGCGCCGGATAGCTGCATCACGCTCGACAGCCTGTCGAAGAAGGTGGCGCCCGGCCTTGCGCTCGGCTTCATCGTTTCGCCGCCGCGCCTGCGCGAGCGCATCATGGCCGCGGTTCGCTCGGGCGGATGGACGGCTTCCGGATTTGCCTTTGCCGCCGGACAACGGCTGATGGCTGATGGCACGGTCGCCGAACTGTCACGCCTGAAACGGATCGATGCCGCACGGCGCCAGCAGATGGCCGCGAAATACCTCGCCGGCTTCGAAATCCAGGCCAACGCCAAATCCTACCATCTCTGGCTGACATTGCCCCAGCATTGGCGCTCGCAGACATTCGTCGCGGCCGCGGCCCGGCGCGACATCGCATTGACCCCTTCGACCACCTTCGCCGTGAGCCCCGGCCATGCCCCCAACGCCGTCCGCCTGGCGCTTGGCGCCCCCAGCACCGAACAACTCGATCTGGCGCTACGCACGCTCTCGGGAATGCTGACGGCGAAAGAAGACGTCGATACGACCGAGTAGAGTTACCGGTCGCGCGTTTCACGCGCCGGCCACTCCGCGATAAAGCCCCTCGCCTTGTACGGCTCGATCTTGTCCCACTCATGGAGCATGCGGCGCGAGAATTCGGCGTCGGTGTGCCACAGCGCCCGCGGCGTTTTGAAACTGTCGACCATGACCAGCATCTTCTCCACTTCCGGCCAGTGCCGGTGCAGCGTCATCGGATAGCGGCGCGCCGTCCAGGTGTTGCCGAGACAGATCACGCTGCGGATGCTGGCGAGCCCGAGCGCGCGGTCGATGATCGGCAGCGAGAAGATCACGTTCTCGCCGGTGTTCATCGCGCAATCCTCTCTCAGGATGATATCGGCCGGAACACCGCGCGCGATCATTGCACCGGCAATGATCTCGCATTCCGAACGCTCAGATCCCGGCGTCACGCCGCCGCTCACGATCGCCCAGCGAAAAAACCCTTCGCGCCACAGCCGGCAGGCTTCATCGACGCGCGCGTCGACATCTTCGCGGGTGCCGAACACGAACAGCAGGTCGGCCGGCCGTAGCGGCGTCTCGATCAGATGCTGTGCATTGATCGCGGCAATCTCGGCTTCCGTCGGCGATCGCATCGTCGTTGCACGGTCATCAGCTGCTATCAGCAACGCCGCACAGAGTGCCGTGCCCTGCGGTGCTTCGCGAAATCACATTTCGTGTCGTTTGATTGCCAAGCCTGTTACGGCAGCAGTGTCTCAGGCAACGCGTCGAACGAATACCTGCGCGGCCGGTTGCGCTTGATAAAGCCGCCGATGGTCCAGGCAAACCAGATCGCCATGCCGACAAGAAACAACGCGCCGGTGAATTCGGAAGTCGCAAGCGCCCGGACGAGAAGCCCGACCATGGCGATGGCCAGCAGCGCCAGCATCACAACCGCCGTGGCATAGGTCATCGTCCCGATACCGCCGGTCAGGGAAGCGTTGCTGCCTGCCGCCTTCATCCTTCGGTGCAGCTCGGTGATGAAGACGCGGTAGCCCTGGTCCTGCGGCGTCATCAACGAGACGGTCTGCCAGGTCGTCGAAAGGATGGCGATCCGTCCACCGCCGGCTTTTTCGATATCGGCGCGAAAGCGGCGGGACTGCATCGACATCGGCCGGTACGACAGACGGATGGAGGCAATATCGGCATAGGGCCACACGCCGGACCGGCGGCCGATCCGCCACGACAATCCGGCATCCGTCAGTTCGAATTGATACGCCGACGAGATCAGCGACGCCTTGTAGACGTAGCTGATCGTGCGCGCGCCCTCGCCTTCCCCGGCCTGGTTCGGCAGTGATGTCGGCAATCCAAAATATCCCGTGTCGTTTGAAGCCGCCTGCTTGCGCGGCGAGCCGGCTTTACCTTACAAGCGGGCCATGGCCGAGACGACTTATTTTCCGCGCCGCCTGATCCTGGCCGGTGCGATTGTTTCCGGAGTGCTGCTGGCGCTGGCCGTCCACATGCTGGGCGCGCGTTACGGGCTCGATCTCGGCGGCTTGTGGCGGTCCGATACCAGCGAATTCATGCCCGCGGGTGCGGCGATCGCCTGGTGGCTGATCGCGACCGTCGGCTTTTCCGGCGGCTATTTCACCGCCAACCTGATGCACAGCGCGGCCTCGGGCCAAATTCCACAGCGGATGCGCCAGTTCCTGATCGTGGTCGGCGTGTTGATCCTCGCCGGCGCTGGACAGGCCGCCTCGGCGCCGAGCCCCGTCCCGACCATATCAGGCGTGCTGGCGGGCCTTGCGGCCTTATGCCTCGGTGCGGCAATGGCGTTCTGCGGCGCGCATTTCGCGCTGCGCAAGGCCTAGAGTTCAGGGCGCCTGACCGTTGATTATCCATTAGTTGGGTTTCAGAAGGACCTTCCCGCCTTTTTGCGCATGCGCCATGGCCTCAGTTGCCTGCTCGAGCGAATAAACGCCGGCGACCGGAACGTGCAGTTTGCCTTCGGCGATCAGTCGCTCGGCTGTCCGCGTATGAGCCGCAAGCTTTTCGTGTGCATCTCGAAAGCGCGGAAATCCCAGCCAAAACCCTTCCAGGGTCAGCTGCTTGAAAATGATGTTCAGAGGACTCATGGCCGCGGGCTTTCCGCTGACGCCGCCATAGACGACCATCTTGGCGTTCGACGTTAGGCAAGACGCTACCGAGTGCGAGGAGTCGCCACCCACGCCGTCAATGCCCAGCTTGATTTTAGCCTTGCCGGTCGCCGCTGCGACTTGCTTCACAACGTCGGGTCCATCGACAAGGACGACGTCAGCTCCGGCTGACTTCAGCTCATCCACCAGCTCGGGTCTGCGCACGAGGCTTACCGAGCGCAGTCCGAACTCTTGTGCAAACGCAATGACGCTGCGTCCCACACCGGAATTGCCGGCGTTCTGGATGACCCAGTCGTCCTTGCCGAGTTCCACATACTCGGTTAGGAGCAATGCCGCTGTCAGCGGATTGATCCGAAGCATTGACATCTGTTGGGGATCGGCTTGCTCGGACAAGACGATGAGATCGGCGGCCGCGACCGTGATGGCCTGTCTCCACACGGGAAGCCCGATCGGAATGGCGACACGATCGCCAGTCTTTACATTTTTAACCGAGGCTCCTACGGCGACAACGCGTCCAATAGCTTCGTTCCCGAGCGGCGCCGGCGGCTGTGGCCTGATCGCATACATGCCACGGATCATCAGAAGTTCAGCGAGACCGATCGCTGAGTATTCGACCGCGACCGTGGCTTCATTTGCTGCCGGCGGTGGGGGTGGATCGCTTTCGACAACTTCAACCACCTCTGTGGGTTTGCCAAACTTAGACATTTGCAAAAACTTCATTGTCCCCTCCGCGAGAGCTGTATGGCTCATTCCGCCAAGTAATCTTACGGTTCCCTGACCGCTCGACGCCAAACCATGCTAAGTTCATATAACGAACTGTGATTAACGTCAACCTGTGTATGAAAAATGAACTCAGAAAAAGCGCATTCGCCCGAGCTGGACCTTCGCTTAATCTTGGAGCTAAAAAACAACTGCTCCATCAAGCGAACGCTCGACATTGTTGGTGAAACCTGGACCTTGTTGATCTTGCGCGAAGCCTCATGGGGCGTTCGCCGATTCCAGGACTTTCAAAGGTTTCTGGGCGTACCAAGAGCGGTACTGTCTGAGCGCCTAGAAAAGCTTGTTGAGTGCGGCATCTTTAAAAAAACACCTTACAAGGAGGCGGGGGCGAGAAAGCGCTACCAATACGAGCTCACCAAAGCCGGCATCAAATTATTCACTGTGCTGATGGCATTGAGCCAATGGGGAGATGAGCATCTCGGCAAAGGATCTTCCCGCATGATCGACAAAGCGACTCAGGAAGAAGTGTTTCTGAAGGTCGTCAGTAAGAACGGCGACCATGTCCCAGTAGAGCGGGTGCGACCAGTAGTGCGGAAGTAATCACACGTGTTTGTGAATCGAATTAGTACGCTCGTCGGGTAAGACAACAGGCTTCGCGTGCCGTATACGATCAAGGCACGCAAGGGCCGCACAGGAATCGCGCGTATCCGCCCGGAAACATTCCTTTTGGAACGCGAGTGCACCATCACGGCGGGCGAACTGCCAGCCAGCACCGGCGTTGCAAGGACTCGCCTTTGCATTATCTGACGCTCCTCCAAGCCGTGCGAAACTTCCCACAAGCAGGTATGGATGCAAAAGCGATCGATCGCATGATCGACGTTGCCATCTCGCCCTGGCCCGATGCTTAGCAGCATCAGGCTCGCCCCCAGCTTGACCATAATTTCCAGCCCGACCCAGGTATCGCCCCTCTTCACCTTGCTCATGTACGTGCGGTTGCTGGACAGCGCTGTGTCATTTCTTATGACGGCGTTGCCTGAACAGGGGCTGTTGAACAACACCATGACGCGCGTGTGGTTTGATGTCAGCCGCTGGACATGCCATCAAATGCCGCCATTCAGAAATATGACAGCAAGAAAGTCCCGCAGACCTCGGTCTCCTCCGGCACCTCAAAATAGAATGACCCGCAGCATTTTCCGTGGACCATGGGCTGAGAGCCCTCAGGGGCGGATTTCGCGAAGTACATATTGAAGGAGAATCCAGACGCCAAGATCGGGTGCCCTAGGCCATAGCGTTTTCGAGCGAAGTGGATACCGGTTCGCATAGCAATCAAGCTTGCGCAGATTGCGTAGACTTATCTGCGGTAGAAATCGCGTCAAAACAAAAATCTAGAGCTTCGGTTCTGAACCGAAGCTCTAGGCGATCAAGCGCTGCCGCGGCTGTATCAGCATGTTCTCCACGTCAGCGGCGGGACGCGGGCGGCTGAACAGATAGCCTTGCGCCTGCGTGCACCCCTCCTGGCGAAGGAGATCGAATTGCGCATCGGTCTCGACGCCTTCGGCCGTGGTGACGATGCCGAGGCTCTTGCCGAGGCCGGTCACCGCACGGACGATCGCCATGGAATCTTCGCGCGTTGCCAGTTCGCTGACAAACGAGCGGTCGATCTTGATCTTGTCAAACGGAAAGCTGCGCAAATAGCTTAGCGACGAATATCCGGTTCCGAAATCGTCCAGCGAAATCTTGACGCCGAAGCCGCGAAGCTCATGCAGAACCGAAAGCGTTGCCTCGGTGTTCTGCAGTAGCACCGATTCGGTAATTTCCAGTTCGAGCCGATGCGCCGGAAGGCCAGAAGCACTCAATGCATCCTTCACCGACGCCACCAGGTTGAGATTCTTGAATTGCACCGGCGAGAGATTGACGGCGACGCCGACATCCTGCGACCAGCCGGCCGCGTCCATGCAAGCCTGGCGCAACACCCAATCGCCGAGCGGAACGATCAGGCCGGTTTCCTCCGCCAGCGGAATGAAATTGACCGGAGAGATCATGCCGCGCAGCGAATGATTCCATCGCACCAGGGCTTCGAAGGCAACCACCACGTCTTTGGCAACGTCGCGGATCGGCTGGTAATAGACCTCGAACTCTCCGCGCTTCAGCGCCGCGCGCAAGTCGAGTTCCAGCAGCCGCCGCGCCTGCGCGCGCGCGTCCATTCCGGTCTCAAAGAAGCGGTAAGTGCCGCGGCCGTCCTCCTTGGCGCGGTAGAGCGCAAGATCGGCCTTCTTGAGGAGCTCGTCGGGATTCTTGCCGTCCTCCGGCGCCAGCGAAATGCCGATGCTGACGCCGATGACGAGCTGGTGACCGGCGATCTCGTAGGGCGCGGAAACCTTCTCGACCACGTGGCTGGCGAGCATGGCGACGGCGGACGGCTCGCAATCGCTGCAGAACTGCACGATCGCGAATTCGTCGCCGCCGAGCCGCGCCACCGTGTCGTGCTCCGTCACGCATTCGCCGAGACGCCGTGCAACCTCTCTCAGCAGCGCGTCGCCGACCGGATGGCCAAGCGAATCATTGATGTCCTTGAAGTGATCGAGATCGAGACACAGCACCGCAAGCTGATCGCTGCGCCTGACGAGCCGCAAGGCCTTTTCGAGCTGTTCGCGGAACAGCGTCCGGTTCGGCAGATTGGTCAGCGCGTCATGCCGCGCCATATGCGAGATCTGTTCCTGGACTGCCTGCCATTCGGTGATGTCCTCGAAGGTGGCGACCCATCCGCCGCCCTTCATCGGCTGATCGACGACGCGGATCGAACGTCCGTTGCGGCTCACCGTCCTGGTCACGCTGTTGCCGGCCCTGGCCTCGGCGATTACGCTGGCGACGAACTGATCCGGATCGCCATCCCAGCGGCCGAGCGCCTTCTGCTGCCGAAGCACATCGAGCAGCAAACGACCCTGAAGGTCTATACCGGTCCGTCCCATCATTTCGGCATAGCGATCGTTGTACAGGAGGATGCGGCCGTCCGCATCGAACATGGAAAGTCCCTGCGACATGTTGTCGAGCGCGGTGTCGAGCAGGACTTTCTGCTGATGGAGTTCGCTCTTCGCGCGGCGGTCGATCATGGACGCCAGCAGCGATAGACCGAGGATGGCGAAAGCCGCGACCGCCGTCAGGAACGAAAGCGCGGTCGGAGAAATCGACAGCCCGTCGCTACCAAGCGTCGGGTCGGGAACAAGCGTGACGGCGCCCATCGCCGTGAAATGATGCGAAACGATCGCAACCGTCAGCAGCCCGGTGGCGGCCACGGTGTGAACGGGATTGTCGCGACGCACGGCGACAAGAAGCGCCATGGCCGCAAACAGGCTGCCAAACACAATCGAGGCCGCAACGATGCCGGGCGACCACACGATGAACGCCGGAAGCTCGAGCGCCGCCATGCCGGTATAGTGCATCGCTGCGACACCGCCGCCAATGACGGCGCCGCCAAGCGCAATCACCGATCGGCGCGCACTGGACAATGCAATGCAAAGGCCGATGGCGACGATGGTTATCGCGAAGACCAGCGACAACGAGGTGATGGGTATGCTGTATCCGGCGTTCGCACCTGGATCGTACGCCAGCATCGCGACGAAATGGGTGGCCCAGATTCCGCAGCCGCCGACAGCCGCATCGAGGCCGATCCAAACCGCGCGCGTTCGGCCGCTTGACGCCCTGGCCCGATGAAACAGGCTGATGGCGACGGCGCTGGCGAGCCAGCAAATGCTGCCTGCCAATACGACCAGACGCCAGTCATGCTCGGTAGTGAGACAGGTTAGAACGCGGTACATTTACAGACTCCCCAGTGGCCTGTAATTGCGGTTCCATTCGTATATTTGAGGTAACCCGCCGCAGCTCAGTTGCGCGGATGGTGAACAACGTTTTGAAAATTCACCGGAAGTACCCGCCGCCGATGGTTAAGTTCAGGTTAGCCAACCATACCTGGACGGCTCCGGAGCACCTTTAGTAACGGCGAGTTCATTTCACGAATCCGGTCTGCAAATGCGTCCGTTTCAACCAAACGTTTCGCCAATAATCGAAGTATGGCTGCGATGCCGGTCTCCGCTCGCGAAAACGCCGCGCGAGAATTGCTCCCGGCGCGGCGTTTTGCCTCAACTGCGCGAGGAAATCAGCTTGCGGCCCGCAGGTTGACCTTGCCTTCCGCCAGCGAGGTCAGCTTCTTGTCGACCGTCTTTTCCTCATCGAGCGTCTTCTGCAGAATGCTGGCGCAATCGGTGCGTCCAAGCTGCCGCGCCCAGGCGATGAGGCTGCCGTAGCGGGTGATCTCATAGTGCTCGGCGGCCTGCGCGGCGTTGATCAGGGCTGCGTCCAGCACAGCCTTGTCAGCGATCTCGCTCGCGACGTCGTCGGCTTCCTCGATGATACCGTCGATCGCCGGGCAATCGACCGCCTTCACCTCGGCGCCGTGCATGCGGAATACCTCCTCGAGGCGCTGCACATGCGTCTTGGTTTCGTCGAGATGGGTCAAAAAGCCCTGTTTAAGCTGCTTGTCGGTCGCTTTTTCCGCCATCTTCGGCAGCGCCTTCACGAGTTGTTTCTCGGCGTAATAGATGTCCTGCAATTGATGCACGAACAGGTCGTTCATGGTCTGGATGTCTCTGGTGAAGAGTCCCATTGTGGTTATCCTTCGTTTGGGGAACATGCAGGCGCAGGCCTTTTCCCGGCCGGACGCGCGCTATTCATGTTCGATGCTGACGGGGAGCTAACCGGCTCGCGAAAAGGACGTTCCTGAAGGCCTCGAAAACGCCGTGATGGAACGGACGGAACGGCAAAAAGAGCACGCGGAACGGACCTCGATGCGACTCAAAATCGTTAATGCGGCGACATATGTAGGGCGTATGACAAGGACGGCGAACGAAGCCAAAAGGCATGCTTGTCAAGGGCTGCACAACGGCCCGGTTTTGGCTTATGGGTTGCGCGAACGGTGCCTCTGACCGTCGACTGTCACGCGTCGTGACAGGTCCATCTTTACGTATTGCCCCCGCCGGGAGGATGAATGCATCGGCTGCTGACCGCGCTCGGGCGTGGCTTCAAGGAGAAGATCGGCTGGAAACGGCTGGGGATCGCTGCGAGTCTCCTCATCATCGGTCTTGCGATCACCCATCTGGTTCAAACCCTGAAGGGGGTCGACACCGGGGTTATCCTGACTGCGCTCACCGACATTGCCCCGCATCGGATCGCGCTGGCCGCGCTGTGCGTGGTCGGCGCGTTTTGCACGCTGACCTTCTATGATTTCTTCGCGTTGCGAACCATTGGCAAGACGCATGTCCCCTATCGCATCGCTGCAATGTCGAGCTTCACCAGCTACACCATCGGCCACAACATCGGCGCCACCGTCTTCACGGGCGGCGCGATCCGGTTCCGGATCTATTCCGACTATGGCCTGACCGCGATCGATGTCGCAAAAATCTGCTTTCTCTCGGGCCTCACCTTCTGGCTCGGCAATCTGTTCGTGCTCGGTGTGGGCATGGCATGGCATCCTGAGGCGGCAACGGCAATGGACCTGCTGCCGCCGGCGATGAACCGGCTGATCGCGCTCGGCTGCCTCGCCGGCATCGCCGCCTATTTCGTCTGGCTGCTGACGGGCGAGACCCGCCGCGAACTCGGGCAGAACGGCTGGAAGGTGGTGTTGCCCTCGGCACGGCTGACGCTGCTGCAAGTGCTGATCGGCGTCGTCGATCTCGGCTTCTGCGCGCTGGCAATGTATCTGTTGATGCCGACCGAGCCGCATATCGACTTCGTTTCGCTGGCGGTGGTGTTCATCCTGGCAACACTGCTCGGCTTTGCCAGCCATGCCCCGGGCAGCATCGGCGTGTTCGACGCCGCAATGCTGGTGGCGCTGCCGCAGTTCGGCAAGGAACAGTTGCTGGCGACGCTGGTGGTGTTCCGAATCTTGTACTTCCTGATCCCCTTCGGCATCTCGATCTGGATCATGGGCACACGCGAACTCTGGCTCAGTGTGCTGCAACCCTGGCTTGAACGGCGCCGGCTCGGCGAAGCCTGCACGGCCAAGGCCCGGGTGCGACCACCGATCAAGGGCCGGCAATCCTGAGGCCGGTAACGGCGTCGTTATCTGCGCCGTCTGGTCTTTTGACGCAGAGCCGCCTCATTCTCTTATTTCTGCCTTACCGCTAACGTCAAACGACGCCATGGCTGGAATCCTCCTACGTTCAATGCTGTCGGTCGCGCTGGTTGCCGGCGCGCTGGCCGGCATCTTCACGTCGGCTGCGGACGCCCAGACCGCGGGCGGCCATGGGCCGCTGCAGATTTCCTGGGAGGTGCGCAACCGCTTCCGCCTGTTCCGCGAGGAGCGGGATTTCCTGCTGCACGCCGAAAGCGGCCGCGGCCGCAGCGTGCTGGCTTCGGAGCAGGTGCTGGAGATCCAGAGCGACGGCCGCGGCTGGGCGCGCAACACGGTGAACAGGCTCTGCATCGATCTCGCCGGCCGCGTCAACGAGCCCTGCACGCGCGACAACGTCAAGGAAAGCTATCTGACCCCGATCGATCATCCGGTCGTGATCCGGCTGACCGGCCCGGTGCCGGTCGGCGCCACCTGCGCCTGGACGGTCGACGATGGCGACGGCCCGCAAACCTCCACCTTCGACTGCGCCGAACCGGTCAATCTCCGGGTCCGCTACGGCCGCACCACGGTGGTGACCGCCGACGTGTCCAGCTCGGATGGCAGTCAGCGCGTGTTCACCGAGATCGCGGTGCGCGACATCTTTATCGCCGGCCTCGGCGACAGCGTCGCCTCCGGCGAGGGCAATCCGGACCGGCCGGTTGCGCTGGCCGATGAAGGCTTTTGCTTCCGCTCTTATCTCGGAACGGCAGCCGCGCAATATTACCGGCCGAGCCGCGCGGGCTATAAAGGCGGACGCGCCTGCGAGGCGCCCGACACGCTGCCGGTCTGGCAGCGCCAGAGCGCGCTCTGGTTCAATCCCGCCTGCCACCGTTCGCTCTACAGCTATCAGACCCGGACCGCACTGGCGCTCGCCGTGCGATATCCGCACATCGCGGTGACCTATCTGCCGCTGGCCTGCACCGGCGCCACCATTTCCGACGGGCTGTTCGGTTCGCAACGCGCCCGCGACTGCCTGCCGTCGAAATCGGGCGGTGCGTGCCAAGGCACCGTCAACGGGCAACTGGCCGAACTGCGCGAAGCCCTCAGCGCCGCGAAACGCCGGCAACCGGATCGCAACCTCGACCTGGTGCTGCTGTCGGTCGGGGCCAACGACATCTATTTCTCCGGCCTCGTCGCCGACGTGATTGTGGATACGGCGACCGAACGCGTGCTGTTTCGGCGCAGCGGCGTGATGGCCTCGGTGGACGACGCACGCAGTGCGATGACGCGCGACCTGCCGCAGGGATTTGCAAAACTGCGCGAGGCGCTGAAGCCGCTGGTCGGCGGCGACCTGTCGCGCGTGGTCTACACCTCCTACGCCAATCCGACGCTGACGAATGGCGGCACGCCCTGCCCCGGCGGACGCGCCGGCTTCGACATTCATCCCTCCTTCAACGCCCAGCCGCAGCGGCTGGCCGCCGTATCGAACTTCGTCGAAAGCGAATTCCTGCCGCAGTTGAGAGGGCTGGCGCTGTGCGAGGGCGGCATCCTGTGCCGCAATCCGCGCACCGACCGCATGACCTTCGTCGACAACCATCAGACCAGCTTTGCCAACCACGGCTTCTGCGCACGCGCCGAAAGCGATCCCGAATTCGACCGCCAGTGCTTCTCGGCGACCGGCGACAGCTTCGATCCCGATATCGTCTCGGCCGCCAGCCAGCCGATGCTGTGCGGCCGCAGCGCCGGCGAGTACCGCGCCTATCTGCCGCGCGCGCGCTGGATCCGCGATGCCAATGACAGCTACTTCGCAGCGATGACCTACCCGCAAGGCCTGCCGACATCGCAGCAGCCCTCCGATATCCATGACGCAACCTGGGGCGTGCTGTCGGCGGTCTATGGCGGCGCGGTGCATCCGAGCGCCGAAGGCCACGCCGCGATGGCCGATGCCGCCGTGCCGGCCGCTGCCGCCGTGCTGCAGCTCGACACTGGGGTGCCTGAAGTCACGTCGCAGCCGGCGCCATCGATACCGGTTGCGCCGGGCGCGCCGCGACCACCAGGCAGAACCGGCGGATTGAACTAACGCGCAGGTGCAGGAACTGGTGCCGGCGCAGTGGTCTTCTTGGGCGCTGCGGGGGCCTTTGCGGCACCGGCAGGCGGCTTCATCGCCGCGGCCTGCGCCGGCAGATATTTTGCGATGATCGCGGGATCGACCTGCGCCAGCGCCGTATCAGGCAGGCGGGTCCATACCTCATCCCTGCCTAGCAGCGAAATGCCGAGATAGCCGCGCATCGTCAACGTCTGCCCATCGGGACTGAGCGTCATCTTGGCTTTGTAGATCTTGCCATCGCGCGGATCGAGCACGTTGCCGTTCTCGTATTTCAATCCGTCACGCTTCATGTCCCGGATGAACGAGAGTCCGAGCCACGGCGCATCCTTGCGATCGTCAGTGCATTTCGAGCAAGTGGGATTGGGAGCATCGCCGGGTTCGGAAAAGAGCTTGGCGAACACGCCCTCGAAGGCGCCATTGCGGTCTACGACGAGGAACCATCCGACCGGCTTGCCCTTCTCGACCTTCTCCCACAGCCCGGCAGCCGAAAGTTCCGCCGGCTGCGCGGCGAGTTCACCGGCAAACGCGAGCCCGAACACGATCGGAAGTATCAGTTGAAATCCGGCCAGCTTGCGCATCGTCATCACCTGATCAATCCCCTAAACGAATGGCCGCAGACTAAGGCCATTTCGCGGACGGTACCAGTAACGATCGCCGCGCGCCCCGGCAAAGCACCGCGGGCCCAACTGTCATTTTTTGGGAATCAGTTGACCCCGAGCTTCTTCTGCAGGCTCGACGACGAGGTGGTGTACTGGAACACCAGCCGCTTGTCTGGATAGACGTAGCGGTGCGCCTTCTGCGCCATCAGCGCACCTTCGTGGAAGCCGGACAGGATCAACTTGAGCTTGCCGGGATAGGTGTTGATGTCGCCGATCGCGAAGATACCGGGAACATTGGTCTCGAACGCCGCGGTGTCGACCGGCACCAGATTGTTCTCGAGCGCGACGCCCCAGTTCGCCACCGGGCCGAGCTTCATGGTCAGCCCGAAGAACGGCAGCATCGTATCGCAGTCGATCTTCGAGATCGCGTTGTCGTTGCCCTTCATCATCGCGGCGGACAGCTTGCCGCCCTCGCCTTCCAGCGACGTCACCTGACCGATCTTCAGATCCATCTTTCCGCCAGCCACCAGCGCGCGCATCTGCTCGACGCTGTGGGGCGCGGCGCGGAAATCGTCGCGCCGGTGCAGAAGCGTCACGCGCTTGGCGATCGGATGCAGGTTGAGCGTCCAGTCGAGCGCGGAATCGCCGCCGCCGACGATCAGGATGCTCTTGTCGCGGAACTGCTCCATCTTGCGCACGGCATAGAACACCGAGCTGCCTTCATAGGCCTCGATGCCCGGCACCGGCGGACGCTTCGGCTGGAACGAGCCGCCGCCCGCTGATATCACCACCACCTTGCACTCGAACACCTTGCCGGCATCGGTCGTCACGCGGAATCCGGGATCGCCGATCTTCTCGATCGTCTCCACCATCTCGTTGAGATGGAAGGTCGGATGAAACGGCTTGATCTGTTCGAGCAGCGCCTCCGTCAGGCCCTGGCCGGTGACAAAGGGAATGCCGGGAATGTCGTAGATCGGTTTTTCCGGATAGAGCTCGGCGCACTGGCCGCCGATCTTGTCGAGGATGTCGACCACATGCGCCTTCATGTCCAACAGGCCCAGTTCGAAGACGGCGAACAGGCCGCACGGACCCGCACCAATAATCAGCACATCGGTTTTGATCGCTTCGCTCATATCAGCTTCTTTTCGTTCGAACCTGGCGGGAAGGCCGCACCTGTCTAGCCAACCCGGGGCTGACAGGAAAGCCATAATATGGCGTTCGTGATGGCGGCAACCCCTTGCCGTCATTCGACAAGTGGGCTGTAAGGGAACGAGATTTTCGGAGATGGCCCCGTGAACGCCCCCTTGCGTCCCGACGCGACCCCGCGCCTGGAGGATTTTCCCTATCGCCTGTCGGACAACGTGAGATTTGCCGACCTCGATCCCAACCAGCACGTCAACAACGCGGTTTACGCCACCTATTTCGAAACCGGCCGCGTCACGCTGATGAAGGACCGCAGCTACGGGCTGATGCCGGAGGGCGTCACCTGGATCATGGTCCGCCTCGACATGCATTTCCGCGCCGAATTGCGCTGGCCCGGTACGATCGAAATGGGACTTGGCGTCGTGAAGTTCGGCCGGACTTCCGTCACCTTCGATCAGGTGGTGTTCTCCGAAGGCAAATGCGTAGCGTCAGCGCAGTCGGTATCGGTGCTGCTCGACGAAGCCACGCGCAAGCCTAAGCCATTGACGCCGGATATCCTGGCGAATTTTCAGCGCTGGATTCGCCGCGGAGCAGAACCTGCATGACGCGCGCGGCGATGTTGGCGACACTGATCGTCTGCATCGCGATGCAGCCTGCCGCGGCCGCGCCATTGTAACCGACGCGACTATCTGCGATCGGCGCGCGAGTCGGTGAGCGATTTGCGTGCGGCGATCGATGCAATGAGTCTATGCGGTCGACGACCATCTCGCCGACACGGCCAACGCCGGATCGCGCTGAATGTTTTGCGGACTTCAGGCCTGCCGTTCCGGCGTCGACACCACGAGGCCGTCGAGGTCGTCGCTCACCTTGATCTGGCACGACAGGCGCGAGTTCGGCCGCACGTCGAAACCAAAATCCAGCATGTCTTCTTCCATCGGGGTCGGAGCGCCGACCTTCTCGCGCCAGGCTTCGTCGACATAGACGTGGCAGGTCGCGCAGGCACAGGCGCCGCCGCATTCGGCTTCGATGCCAGGAATGGCGTTGCGGATCGCGGCTTCCATCACGGTCGCGCCGTTCTCGACTTCAATGGTTCGTTTTTCGCCGGTATGGTCGACAAAGTGGATTTTGGCCATGATCGCTCGTGCTGCCGGAATATGTAAGGAAGGTCCCGGCAGTCGTATAACGGGTCGATCCGCACAGCGCCAGCGGTCGGGACGAAAACCTTAAGGCAGCATTTTACCGGGATTTTGGCCGATACGGACCGCTTTCCGCTCAGGAACGGCGCAGAACCGCCTCGATCGCTGCCCTCGCCTCTGCAACCGCCTCGCCGAGCTCGGCGAGCGCAGCGGACGCATCGAAGCCTCTGGCGATGGCCGCCTCCAGCCGGGCTGCGGCATCGGCAACCGCAAAGGCGCCGATCGCGCGGGCCGACCCTTTGAGCGTGTGCGCCAGCGCGCTGGCATCCGCAGGTATGGCAGCGAGCGTGTGCATAAGGGTTGCCGATTGGGCCGAGAACATCGTCAACACCTCCTGCTCGATGGCAGCGTCGCCGAGCGTCATGCGTCGCAGATGGTCGAAATCAATCGGCCCGTCGCCAGGAGCCAGCGGTGGCGATGGCATCCATTCTATCCGTTCGAGATGAAGCGGCATGGCCTAAAGTCCGGATCGCCCCGCCGCACTGATTCTCGGGAGGGGCATCCCGGTCAGCCAACCACAGCAACGGTTAACGGAACGTTCCCGGAATTCGCCCCAACTTAGCCTTGTTTTAGCCGACAATCCGCCTCGATCGACGATCCGGTTCCAGAAATTTGTGCATCCTTAAGGCCTTAAGGAACAAAGCTGTTAACGATGATTAACAATGTCTTAATCGCGGCCATTTCATTCGTATCGCTCAACCAATAGGATGTTTGCGGATGTATGCGGACAAGCTGCCGGCGGGCGGGCTTGCGGTCCGCGGGGGTTATGAATCCGGCTTCGAGCTTGCGGGGGCTTTTTGCAAGAACGGCTGGGTGCATAAAAGTTAGAGGGCTCAGACTGAACATGGCGAACAATCCCAAGAAGGTCAAAGATCCCACTGAAGTCGCGCTCTCCGCCATTCAGGAAGCGCTCAACATCAGCGATACGACCGTCGACACCAGCCGAAATTCGCTCGGCAACGAGCTCGCCCCTCAGACCGGTCCGTCGGCCCCGCCGCCCTATTCCGATATGTCTTTTGACACGCGCGGAAGCGCCGAGCGTCCGGGGTTCGATCCGATCGAGGAGCCGCGCAGCCCCCGTCGCGCCGCCAATGACGATCGCGAAACCATCGGACAGATTCTGCAGGCGATCCAGAAGGGCAGCCCCGCCCGCAGCGTCTACACGCTCGCCTCCGTGTTTGGCGGAGTCTGGGTGATCGGTTGCGGCCTGCTGACCGTCAGCTTCCTGCCCGCGCTGCAGGCGGCGATCGGGCAGAGCGGCGGCGTGCTGGTGCTGGCCGGCCTTGCCGCGTTGTTCTTTGCGCCGGTGCTGTTGTTCTATTTCCTCGCCAGCCTCGCGTGGCGCGGCCAGGAAATGCGGATGATTGCGCAGTCGATGGCGCAGGTCGCGATCCGCTTCTCCGAGCCCGAGGGAGCCGCCGCCGATTCGATGGTGACCGTAGGGCAAGCGATTCGCCGCGAAGTCGCCGCGATGGGCGATGGCGTCGAGCGCGCGATCGCGCGCGCCGGCGAACTGGAAACGCTCGTCGCCAATGAAGTCGCGGCCCTCGAGCGCGCCTATAGTGACAACGAGGTGCGGATTCGCGCACTGCTGCAGGATATCGCCCATCAGCGCGACAATCTGGTCGGCCAGGCCGAGCAGGTTCGCAGCGCCATTTCCGGCGTCCAGATCGACCTGCGCCACGATATCGCGCTGATCTCGGACGCCATCGCCTCGCGCGTCGACGAGGTCGCGAAAAGCATCACCGGCGCGCTGGAAGAGCGCGGCCAGCACATCACGAGCGCGCTGAGCCATGCCGGCGACAACATGATCCTCGCGCTCGGCGAGCGCGGCGGCGACCTGCTCGACCGCCTCGAGGAAGCCAGCGCCGAGACCACGCGCGCCGTGCTCGACGCCTCCGAGCGGCTGACCACCAGCCTCAACTTCAAGACCGGCCACGTCCATGACGAGTTCGTCGATCTCGCCGATCGCGTCCATGAGATGCTGAACGAACGCATCGACCGCATCACCGGCGAATTCGAGCAGCGCTCCTCGACCATCGTCGACGGCATCTCCGACCGCACCGAGCAGGTCCACGACTCCCTGAAGAACTCCTCCGACTCGCTGCTGCTCGAACTCGAACTGCGCTCGGGCGATCTCGTCAGCAAGATCGACGATGCCGGCAACCGCCTCGCGAGCCGCATCCTCACCTCCGGTGACAAGGCCAGCGACGCGCTCGACGTGACCGTGAACACGCTGGTCGCCAAGGTGATCAGCCAGACCGAAAACGCCCACGACAGCCTCGCGCTGCAGATGAGTGCCTTCGACGAACTGGTGAAGAACCAGGGCGGCGAGCTTGCGGAAAAGTTCGCCCGCGACAGCGGTACGCTCGGCGCGCTGATCACCCGTCATATCTCCGAGTTCGATCGCACCGTCAAAACCTTCGGCGGCGAGATCGTCGAGCGCATGGGCGCGCGCACCCAGGAGATCAGCGACAGCCTGAAGAATTACGTCGACACTTTCGACACCCGCATGGTCTCGAACAGCGGCGAGATCACCGCTTCGCTCGATCAGCGCCTGCTGCAGTTCGAAACCACGCTCGGCACCCGCGTCAGCAACCTCGATACTTCCCTCGAAAACAAGCTCAAATGGTTCGATGAGACCGTCGACGGCCGTCTGCAATCACTGGAGACGACGTTCGACAGCCGCGCCAAGTCCGTCACCGAGACCATCGACAACCGCCTCAGCACCCTGACGGGCGCGCTGACCGACGGCGCGGCGCAGGCGATCCAGTCGATTGACCAGCGGCTCAGCCTGCTCACCTCCTCGCTGACCGAGGGCACCGCGCAGGCGATTGCAGCGGTCGACCATCGTATTGCCAATGTCACCGAAACCCTCGATGGTCGCAGCGCCTATCTGACCGACACCATCCAGGCGCGGTTCCAGGAAATTCATCAGGGCATTGAGACGCGGGTTGGCGACATCGCCAGTGGACTCGAGACGCGGGTCGGCGGCATCGCCAGCGGCATCGAGACCCGGGTCGGCGCCATTGCCGGCGACATCGACACCCGCGTTGCGCAATTCGAGGACCTGCTCGGCTCGCGCATCGAGGCCGTGGCCGGCCGGATCGAAAGCAGCGGCCGTCAGGCCAGCGAAGATCTGATGTCGCGCGCCGAAATGTTGTCCTCCGGCATCAAGTCGCATGTCGAGGACGCCGAGCGTTCGCTGACCAACCTCGTGGTCAATACCGCCGAGACCATCCAGACCGGCGCGCGCACCGCCCAGCAGGCGCTGCTGACGGTTTCCTCCGATGTCGGCGCACAACTCAAACTGACGTCGGCCGAGGTCGAAGCTTCCCTTGCCGCCGTCGGCACCGGCGCGGCCACCTCGATCCTCGCCAGCGCCCAGGAAGCCCAGACCACGCTGGTGTCGGCCTCCTCCGAGGCTGCCTCGCAGATCAAATCTCTCGCCGCCGACGTCGAGCGCACCCTCTCCGCCGCCGGCGACGCCACGGCCGCGTCGGTTCTCGCTGGCGCGCGCGAGGCGCAGACCACGCTGGTGACCGCATCCGCAGACGCGGCAAACCACGTCAAGTCGCTCGCCGCCGACGTCGAGCGTTCGCTGTCGATCGCAGGAACTGCGACCGCCGAGGCCGTCACCGCAGGCGCCCGCGAAGCACAGAGCACGCTGGTCGCCGCCTCTACCGAGGCCGCCACTCAGGTCAAGTCGCTCGCAGCCGACGTGCAGCGTTCGCTCTCGATCGCCGGAACGGCGACCGCCGAGGCGATCACGGCAGGCGCCCGCGAGGCCCAGAGCACCCTCATGAACACGTCCGCCGACGCATCGAGCCAGGTCAAGTCGCTCGCCGCCGACGTGGAACGCTCGCTCTCGATGGCCGGCAACGCTACCGCCGAGTCGATCACGATGGGCGCGCGCGAAGCGCAGAACACGCTGATCACGGCGTCGACCGAGGCCGCCAACCACGTCAAGTCGCTGGCGATCGATGTCGAACGCACGCTGACCGCGGTTGGTGCCGAAACCGCCTCCTCCATTCTCGGCACCGCGCGCGAAGCCCAGAGCTCGCTTTCCGCGACCTCCGCCGACGCCGCGAACCAGATCAAGGCGATCGCCGCCGACATGGAGCGTTCGCTCGGCGTCGTCACCGCCAGCACGACCGACACCATCCAGACCACCGCGCAGAACGCGCAGAGCGCCCTGATCGCCGCCACCAACGAGGTCAGTACCAAGGTCAAATCGACCTCGGCCGATATCGAGCGCTCGGTGCTCGCCGCGAGCAGCAATTTCGGCTCGACGATGACCGGCAAGACCGACGAAATCGTTACCTACGTTCAGCAGCAGACCGACCGTCTGGCGCAGATCGTCGACAGCCGCCGCGGTTCGCTGGTCGAGGCGCTCAGCACCAGGACCACGCAGCTGACGACCGACATCGACCGCGTCACCGCCGACGCCCTGAAATCGATCGAGACCCGCGGCCAGGCCTTCTCGCAATCGATGTCGACCCACGGCTCGGAAGTCGCGCGCACGATCACGTCCGCGGGCGACATGGCCACCGGCGCGGTGGCAAAGTCGCTGAAGGATCTCGAGCAGTCGTCGCGTTCTGCCATCGACCAGTCGCGTCAGGTCTCGATCGCCGCCGTCACCGAAATGCAGGAGACCAGCAAGATCCTGCGCACCGATACGGTGGCGCTGTTCGAACGGCTGCGTGAAGGCAACATCCTGCTGCAGGAAGTGCTGACCGGCGCCCACGACAATCTCAACTCGCTGGAGCGCGCGCTGGTGACCCGCGTGGCCGACTTCGTGTCCGCCATGAACGACGTCACCGCCCGCAACGGGATCGCCACGCAGACCCTGGAAGACCAGCTCACCGTCTTCAACAGCAAGACCACGAAGGCGCTGGAGGATCTCGGCTCACTGTCGAGCGAGTTCGAGAAGCACGGCAAGGAGCTGGTCGAGGCCGCCGGCGTGGTCGAACAGGCCAACCGTACCACCTCGACCTCGGTCGCCGACCGCAAGTCGCAGCTTGAATCGCTGGTGACCACCATCGACCTGCGCACCACCGACCTCGACCAGCGGCTGTCGCGCTTCACCGGCCTGCTCGACGAATCGCTCGCCGCGGCCGAAGAGCGCGCCCGCGATATCGCGCGCGTGGTCGCGGAAACCGCGGGTGCAGGCTCTGCCGCGATCAGCCGCCAGTTCGAAGCGGTGCGCGCGGCCGCCGAAAACGAGCGTCAGCAGACCCTCCATGCGATGAACGACCTGTACCAGCAGAGCAACCATGAGACGGATGCGATGTTCAAGGAATCGACCGAGAAGTTCGGTGCGATGGTGCAGTCCATGAAGCAGATGGCCGCCGAGATGCATAACGAGCTCGAGGCGACCCGCAACGAGCTGCGCCGCGGCGTGCTCGAGATGCCGCAGGAGGCGGCCGACAACACCGCGCAGATGCGCAAGGTGATCGTCGACCAGATCGAGGCGCTCGCCGAACTCAACCGGATCGTGGCCCATCATGGCCGCGGCCTCGACGTCGTGACCTCCGGCCGTGCCAGCGTGCAGCGCCAGGAAGAACCCGTAGCGATGGCCGCCGCCGGCGGCCGCAACGAGGTGCGCATGCGCGACGCCGGCAGCGCATCGACGCTGCCCCCGCCGGATCTCGGCGTGCCGGCCCCGCGCCGCGCCGAAGCCCCGCCGGTCTCGCCGGCAGGCGGTCAGGACGGATGGCTGTCCGACCTGCTCCACCGCACCGACGCCGGCGCGGGACAGGCACCCCGTGGCCGCGCGCCGCAGACCCCCGCCAATCCGCTGGAGTCGCTGTCGCTCGACATCGGCCGGCTGATGGATCGCAACCTCGCCTCCGAAATGTGGGACCGCTATCAGCGCGGCGAGAGCAAGGCGTTCAGCAAGCGGCTCTACACGCCGGCAGGCCAGAAGGCGTTCGACGAAGTCGCCCGCAAATACCGCGCCGACCGTGGTTTCAAGCAGACGGTCGACCGCTATATCGCCGAGTTCGAACGGCTGCTCGACGAGGTCGCGCGCGAGGATCGCGGACCGCAGGCGCTGCGCGGCCACCTCACCTCGGAGACCGGGCTGGTCTACACGCTGCTCGCGCACGCGGCGGGGCGGCTGGGGTAAGGGCGAACGGCGAGTGCCGAATAGCGAATGGAAAACGGAGGCCTCGCCGCCTCCGTTTTTGCTTCGAATATTTGGAGGCCAGAATGCGCTATCTAACAATTGATGGAATGCTCTCAGGAACAGGGGTCCGGAATCCCTTCATTGGAGGATATCTCGATCCCAAGCATGCCGGATTTTCTCCTGAACTCGTCCGAAGGATCGAAAGGTGGGTGATCGACTACGAAACCGCCCACTACCATCAGTTCAATGATGAAGCCGAAAACCAACGAATAGATCAGGAAGGCATCGAAATCGCGCGGCAGGCCCAACTACAGCTACCGGAAGCAAAGGTCGAGTACTTCTCGAACGCACAGATGAGAAAAATCGATCTCCTATAAGATGCTACAAGATGAGGTCGAGCAGCTTCCGCTCGCTGACCGCCGTCATTGCCTGCGACAAACGCGAAGCGTTTGCGCAAGGGAGCAAAGCGACGAAGCAATCCATGCTGTCCGCGCGGAAGCTATGGATTGCTTCGCTTCGCTCGCAATGACGCGGTGAAAGCGCAGCTTCGTGGACGATGACAGAGCATGGCGAACCATTCGCTATTCGCTATTCGCCATTCGCCCCCTTACTGCCGCTTCTGCCCGCTCGCCGCTCTCGGCGGAACTGCCGCGGTTGGCGCCGGCCTCGGGGCGGCCGCGCTTGATTCCGCCGGCGCGGCGTTGTTGCTTCCGCCGAAGATCACCCGGCTCGGATTACGATCGAAATTGTTCACGGCGCGGCTGATGTCGGAAAGGGTGCGGCGGCCATCGGCCATCAGCGCGCCCGACCGCTTGTCGAAATCCTCGGCCAGTTCGCGGATCGACTTCACCATCAGATTCAATTCGCCGCCGGCGGCGCCGCCCGCGATCGTGTTCAGCCCGAGCATCAGACTGTCGGCTTTGCCGATCACGCCATCGACCCGGAGCATGACATTGTCGATCTTCTCGGAGTTGCGCGCGAGCGCGGCGGTGAAGGTCTCGAGATTCCGCAGCGAGTTCTTCACCGACTCCTGGTTGTCGGCGACAAGCCGGTTGACGTTCTGCAGCGTGGCGCGGATGGACTCGGTCACGTCCTGCAGCGCGCCGGGATCGGCGGTCAGCATCGGCACGCCGTCCTCGTCGAGCGGCACGGCAGCCGCATTTTCCTCGCCGCCCTTCAGCGAGATCGCCGCGACGCCGGTTAGTCCCTGGAATTCGAGGCCGACGAGCGTGTCCTTGCGGATCGGGGCGTTGTTCTCGACCATCGCGAGTGCGACCACGCGCCGCGGGTTGTCGAGCTTAACGGATACAACCTCCCCTATCCGGATACCGTTAAAGTTGACGCTGCCGCCGTTGCGCAGGCCGGACGCCGGACCTTCGAACACGATGCGGATCGGGCTGCGCTGCTTGGTGGTGTGCAGGCTCTGAAACCACAGCACGAAGCCGAATGCGGCGGCGATCACCGCCAGCGTGAAGGCCCCGATCAGGACGTAATTCGCCCGCGTTTCCATAACTCAAGGTACTCCGGAACCTGGGTCTGTTCAGCCTCGCCGATCAGACCCGTCGTTTATCGCTTGTTTGAGCATGATCTCATCAAAAACCGGTGCGCACTTCGTGATCATGCTCTCTAGCCCATGACCTTCTAGCCAATGACCGCACGGGCGCGCTTGCCGTGGAAATATTGCCTCAGCCAGGGATGCTGCGAGGCCTGCATGTCGGCAATCGATCCTGCTGCAATGATCTTACCGTTCCCTAAAACCGCGATGCGGTCGCAGGCCGTATAAAGGCTGTCGAGGTCATGGGTTACCATGAAAACGGTCAGGCCCAAAGTACGCTGCAGGGTGCGCACCAGCTCGTCGAAATCCCCGGCGCCGATCGGATCGAGCCCCGAGGTCGGCTCGTCCAGGAACACCAGTTCGGGATCGAGCGCGAGCGCGCGCGCCAGCGCGACGCGTTTGATCATGCCGCCGGAGAGTTCGGACGGATAGCGGTCGGCGACCTCGGGCCGCAGGCCCACCATGCCGAGCTTGGCCACCATGATCTCGTCGAGCAGTCGCTGCGAGACCTTGAGATATTCGCGCACCGGAAACTGGATGTTCTGGCGCACCGTGAGCGAGGAAAACAGCGCGCCCTGCTGAAACAGGATGCCCCAGCGGCGCTCGACGCTGCGGCGCTCCGCGGCACTCGCCGCGTCCAGGTCGACGCCGAACACCTCGATACGTCCGGCGATTTTCGGCACGAGGCCGATGATGGTCCGCGTCAGCACCGATTTTCCAGCGCCCGAGGGGCCGACGAAGCCCAAAATCTCGCCGCGCTTGACGTCAAGGTTGAGCCCGTCGAGCACGCGCGTCTTGCCGAACTGCACGGTGATGTCGCGAACCCGGATGATGGCGTCGGAAATCTCACCCGCCATGGTCACATTCCGATCGATGCGAAGAAGATCGCAAACACGCCGTCCATCACGATCACGAAGAAGATCCCCTTCACGACCGAGGATGTCGTGTGCTGGCCGAGCGACTCGGCGCTGCCCTGCACGGCCAGCCCCTCGACGCAGGCGACGATGCCGATCACCGCGGCCATGACCGGCGCCTTGATGATGCCGACGATGAAGTGGTCGATCGATATGGCGTCGCGCAGCCGCAGCAGGAAGGCTTCGGGCTCGACGCCGCCATAGAGCCACGCCACCAGCCCGCCGCCGTAAAGTGCGGCCATCGCACCCAGAAACGCCAGGATCGGCAGCGCCAGCACCAGCGCGAGCATCCGCGGCAGGATCAGAACCTCGATCGGGTCAAAACCCATGGTGCGCAGCGCGTCGATCTCCTCGCGCATCTTCATCGAGCCGAGTTCGGCGGTGTAGGCCGAGCCCGAGCGGCCCGCCACCATGATCGCCACCAAGAGCACGCCGATCTCGCGCAGCACCAGCACGCCCAGCATGTCGACCACAAAGATGTCGGCGCCGAACTTGCGGAAATGGAAGATGCCCTGCTGCGAGATGATGCAGCCGATCAGGAACGTGATCAGCACCACGATCGGCACCGCGCGCCAGCACACCTGCTCCAGATGATGGATGGTCGAGGTCAGGCGGAAGCCGCGCGGGCGAATGAGGACGTGGGCGGCCGCGGCGAGCACCGCGCCCAGCATGTCGATCAGCCCGATCAGGGTGCCGCCGACGCCGGCCACGCTGCGGCCGATCTGCTCCAGCATGCCCGTGATCGTCACGCGGTCGGTTTCGACGATCGGCTCGGCCTTCACGCGGCGTACCTCGTCGACCAGGCTCGCATAATTGGCCGAGAGCCCGGCGATCTGGGTCTCGACACCGCCCTTGGTCAGGCTTCGCCGCAGCCGCTCGATCAGCCAGGCCCCGAACGTGTCGAGCTTCGACACCTGGGAGACGTCGATAAAGATGTCGGGCCGGGTGCCGCGGAGCTTCTCTGCGTCGGCGACCATTCGTTCCAGCACCGGCGCAAAGCGGGCCGTCCACGAGCCGGCCGCGCACAGCGCCAGCGCGTTGCCCCTGGCTATCCGCTCCAATGTCGGGTTGCCGCTCACGATGCCCACCCTTCGGCCGATATGCGCCCCCTGAAAAACGTCAGGTTCCGCACGCCGCTTGCCTTGTAGAATCTGTCCCTAACCAGCCATAGTTGGTTGCAGCGAGCAAGCTTGCGGTTCAGAAAATTGCCAGATTTTAAAATGACTTCCAGCCTTTCCCGAAAGCTTGCCGCCAGCATCGAACGCTGGCCGATCGCAGGCGCCTTCACCATCAGCCGGGGCGCCAAGACCGAGGCCATCACGGTCGTCGCCACCGTCAGCCATGACGGCAAGGGCGGCCGCGGCGAATGCGTGCCCTACCCTCGTTATGGCGAGACCCCGGAAGCAACACTTGAAGCGCTTAACGCGATGCAGGAACCGCTTGCCAAGGGGCTGGACCGAACGGCCCTGCAGGCGGCGATGCCCGCCGGCGCCGCCCGCAACGCGTTGGATTGCGCACTATTGGACCTCGAGGCCAAGCGCAGCGGCCAGCGGGTCTGGACCCTGCTCGGCCGGCCCGCGCCGCGCTCCTGCACCACCGCTTTCACGATCTCGCTCGGCACGCCGGAAGCCATGGCGTCAGCCACCGCAAAGGCCGCGCATCGGCCGCTCTTGAAGATCAAGCTCGGCGGGGACGGCGATGACGCACGGATATCAGCGGTACGCAAGGCGGCCCCGGAATCCGAACTGATCGTGGATGCCAACGAAGCCTGGACGCCGGACAATCTCGAATACAATTTGGCCGCCTGCGCCAACGCCGGCGTGACGCTGGTCGAGCAGCCGCTGCCGGCCGGGCGAGATGAGGCGCTGGCGCGCATCAAGCGAAGGGTCGCGGTCTGCGCCGACGAAAGCGTGCATGACCGCGCCTCGCTTGAAGGCCTTCGCACGCGCTACGACGCCGTCAATATCAAGCTCGACAAGACCGGCGGGCTGACGGAGGCGCTCGCCATGGCCGATGCCGCGCAAGCGCTCGGCTTTGAAATCATGATCGGCTGCATGGTCGCGACCTCGCTGGCGATGGCGCCGGCCATGCTGCTGGCGCAACAGGCCAGATTCGTCGATCTCGACGGTCCCCTGCTGCTGGCGCGCGACCGCGATGGCGGGCTGCGCTACGACGGCAGCCTGGTCTATCCGCCGGAAGCCGCCTTGTGGGGCTGACGCGAGAGCCGGTCCCGCGCCAGCCAGACCACCAGCCCGCCCAAGGCGGCCATGACCGCCATCACGTAATAGATGCCCTGCCCCCAGGTCCCATAGATCGTGCCTGACGCGATCGACGCGAGGCCGGCGACGATGCCGCCGCAGGCGGTCAGATAGCCTTGCGCGCGCGCCATGACGTGGCCGGGCACGTGATGCAGCATCAATCCCATGATGCCGACCTGCGTCAGCCCGAAGCTCAGCGCATGCGCGAGCTGGACGATGGCGAGAACAGCCAGCGGCGGGTCCTGCGCCGTTATCGCCCAGCGTGCGGCCGCGCTCAGGGCCGCGATCATCACCAGCATCGACGGTTGCAGGCTGAAGCGCGGCGACAGCGCGAACAGCACGATCTCGGCAATCACGCCCAGGACCCACAGAACCGCAATCGTCAGTCCGTCATATCCCGCCTGTTGCCAGGCAATCGACGCGAAAATGTAATAGGCGGCATGGCTGCCCTGGATCAGCGCCGACGCCACAATGATCGCGATAAAACCGCCGTCGCGCAGCAACGCGCCCGCGCTGCCGGTGCCCGGGCGGGCCGTCCGGGTGTCGTCCAGCGGCTGCAGTGCGAGGCTGGCCAGCGCCCCGAGCGCGGCCGAGCCTGCAATGATCCAGATCAGGTTTCGGGCGGCGATGAGGTCGAGCAGCACCCCGCAGACCAGCGCGCCGAGGACGAAGGCGGCCGAGCCCCACAGCCGCAACGGTCCGTAGTTGAGGCCATAGCGCTTCACCCCCCGCAACGCATAGGCATCCGTCAGCGGCACCATCGGCGTCCACAGGCAGCAGGTCAGGGCGTAGATCAGGAACACCAGCACCGGCAGATGCTGGGTGCCCAGGATGAAAAAGCCCAGGGCGGTGGCAAAGGCGGTCACGATTATCGCTCCGCGCAAGGCCTGACGCCGTTCCGCAAGGCCGGTCACCAGCGGTAGCACCGTAAACCTGGTCACCGGGGGGACGGCTGTGATCAGCCCTATCCAAAACGCATCAATGCCGACCGCCTTCAACCAGACCGTGAAAAACGGCAGGTGGGTGCCGGTCATGCCGAACAGCGTGCCGTAAAAGAGAGCCACCCGCGTCGCGAAACGCCTGGATGCACCTTGAGATGCGATGGGGATTTGTGATTCGCTCTGCATCAATTCAATTGCGATTCGGGCAATATCGTGTTGTCTCGTTATCGCAATGCGCGCTGATTTGCGCGAAGAGTTTGACATGGCCGACGAAGCATTCGCCCTTTCGCCGATCTCAGCACGCGCTACGCTGCCGAGAGAGGAGGATTATGCCGCGATCGCCGAAGCCTTCATGGAGACTTCGCGGGGCCGCTGGTTCCTGACCGAATACGCCAAGCGCAACCGCAACGCCGACACCCGCATGGTGCTGGACGCGGTGGCGCGGATCGAGCAAAGCCTCACCGCCCAGCGGGAAGAGAACCTTGAGCGGGAGGCAAGCCTCCAGCGGGAGGAAGGCCTTTCGGCGCAGCAGGCCGCGGAGGCGGTCGCCGCGGCGGCCGCGGCGCAAGAGCGCCTGACCGAGGCGCTCGCCGCCATCCGCAGTTCGGTCGAGGCCGCCGAGGAATCGGCGGTGGAAGCGCTCGACAGCCTCGCGCTGGAACAGCGGCTAGCGCCGGTCCGCAAGGGCGCACGGGTGCTGCGGGAAATCGCCTGGCGGTTGCGCGAAATCGGCAATGACGGGCGGATCTGCGACCTGATCGATTCGCAGGTCACCGTCATCGAAAAGGGCACCGACCAGTTCTCCTCCGAGGAGGCGCGAGCGGCGCTGCGTGCGGCCTTTGCCGCCCTGCAGGGCCGGCTTGTGGAATTCGGCGACGACGACCGCTCGTTAGCGCCAGCTGCCGAGACCGAAGCGGCGGCGCCCTCCCCGGCCGCGCCGGAAATGCCCCCGGCGGCCGAGACAGCCGCAGCAGCTTTGGCACAGCAAGCTGCCGAGGCACCGTCCGCTTCGCGGGCCAAGCCCGCCGAGGCCATGCTAGCGGCGGTGGAAGCCGTGCTGACGCAAACGGAAACGCCGCCGGCCGCAGCAGCCAAGGAAGCCGCGCTCCAACAAGCCGCGGTCCAGAACGCCGACCCCCAAGACGCCGACCTTCAAGACACCGACCTCCAAGACGCTGGCCTCCAAGACGCCGATGCCCAGGACGAGGCGGTCCTCGACATGATCGCGATGGAGATGGGCGCGCCGGATCCGATCAGCGACGACGAGATCGCCGAAGCGGTAGCCGAGCAAGTCCGCCTGGCGGAGCCTGCGCCAATAGCTCCCGCGATCATCGCGAAAGCGCCCGAGCCGGTCGCCGTGCCGGCGCCGCCGCCGGTTCAACGGGTGGTTCAGGTGGTTCAGCCACCCCCGCCGCCCGCCGCCGTACCTGTGCCACCTGCGCCTGTGGAAGTGTCACTCGGCTCGACCATCATCGCGAGCGGCATGCTGCGAAAGCCCGTCACCGCGGCCAACGACCCGTTGGCACCGATCCGGCGCATGAGCCAGGCCGAGAAGATCGCGTTCTTTTCGTAAAAGGCCCCCTGCTTGTAAAAGACCCTCTGCTTGTAAAAGACCCTGTGCGTCGCCGCTCGAAGCGCTCCGGGCTCCACGACGCGTTCGCAGCATTTTGTTGCATCTGCGAATAGTTCGCTTTCCGGTTGCTTCACACCTTCGCCGACGTCAAGCTGGCGCGATTGTCTTCGCAAGCGGAGATCGCCGTGAAAACCAGGATCATCGTCAATCCGATGGCGAACAAGGGCGGTTGCGGCAAGCGCTGGCCGCAGATTCGCGCCGGACTCGAAAAGCACCTCGGCCCGATCGATGACGACGACATCACGATGACCCGCGCGCCCAATCACGCGACGAAGCTGGCGCGAGAAGCGGTCGATGCCGGTTGCCGGCGCCTGATCTCCGTCGGCGGCGACGGCACCTTCAGCGAGGTGATGAATGGCGTGATCTCGGACGACCGGCCGATCGCGCCCGACCTCGTGCTGGCGCAACTGCCGGGCGGCACTTCGAACGAACTCTCCCGTTCCTTCGGCCAGCTCTCGCTCGACGAGGCCAGCAAGGCCATAGCCATGGGCCACACGCGCGACATCGATGTATTCCGCGCCGACGCCAAGGGCTATGCGGGCGGCCAGGTGACGCGCTACGGCTTCGTGCTCGCTATCGTCGGCGCCGCCGCCACGATTTCCTGGCGGGCGCAACGCGTGCCGCTCCTGAAGCGGCTCGGCCCGATCAGCTACGTGCTGATGACGGCGTTCACATCGCTGACTTACAACCCCCGCAACTATCGCATCAGGATCGACGACGAAGCCGAGCAGAGCCTGCCGATGTGGTCGCTGATGCTGTGCAGCTTCGACGGCGCGGGCGAAGGCCTGATGCTCGCGCCCGGTGCCGACCCCGGCGACCGCAAGCTCGACCTGATCCTGGTCGGCGACATCGGACATTGGGAAACCCTGACCAGGATCGTCCCCAACCTCGGCGATGGCAGTTATCTCGCGCACCCGAAGGTGTCGCGGAGCCACGCGACGCGGGTCACCATCGACAGCGATCGCATGGTCCGTGCCGACGTCGACGGCGAAAGCATCGGACAATTGCCGATGTCGGTCACGGTGCTGCCGTTCCACCTCAAGGTAGCGGTCCACAATCGAACCTGGCCCGAACTCGCTTCGTCCTCGAAGTAGCGCTCACCGCGACGCCCGATCTGGTTTGGCCTTGTCACCCCCGACGAGGTTCTTGTGAATCTTCCCGTCTTTCATGATGACGAGGAAATTCCTTGCTGGATCCTCTATCAGTTTAATGTTGTCGAGTGGATTGCCGTCCACCAGCAGCAGGTCAGCCAGTGCCCCTTCCTCCACCACGCCAAGCTTTCCCGGATAGGGATTGCGCTTACCGGATAGTGCCAGCAATTCGCCGTTCGTTCCGGTCGCCATGGCGAGTGCTTCCCCGGGCGTGTACCAACGGACAAGCGAGGCCAGAATTGCCCCCTGGCGCTGGGCCAGCGCGGGGGCGAACAGAACATCGGTGCCCCACGCCGTCTTGAGCTTGTACTTCTTCGCAAACTCGTATGCCTTGCCTATGCCCGGCCAGACCTCATCCGCCTTGGCTCGTTCGACTGAACCCTCGCGAAGGTTTTGCCTCATCTCCTCGGGGAGCGGCTGCAAGCTCAGCCAAACGCCCTTCTCGGCGATCAGCTTGGCAGTCGCGTCGTCCATCAGAAAGCCGTGCTCGATACACTTCACGCCGGCGGCAATAGCCCGCTGGGTTGCAGCCGGCGTAAAGGCATGCGCAACGACGTATGTGCCCCAATTCTCGGCCGCTTCGACCGCGGCTCGCAATTCGGGCTCGGTGAAGGTGACGGCGTCGATCGGACTGAAGGGCGATGACACCCCGCCGCCCGCCGTCAACTTGATCTGGGACGCCCCCTGCATGAGCTGCTCGCGCACGCGCACGCGCACCTCGTCGGGACTATCCGCGACCATGGCGCCGCCGACCTGCTCCATGCGGGCGAGCATGCCGCCGATCGTTCTTGGCAGCTCGGAACGCTGCCGGAAGTCGCCATGGCCGCTGGTGACCGTGATCATGGCGCCGGACGGGTAGATGCGAGGACCGGGGACGAGGCCATCATCAATGGCTTGCTTGAGCCCAAAGCTCGGCCCGCCCACGTCGCGAACAGTGGTGAAGCCCCGCATGAGCGTGTCCGTCGCTTCCGCAGCCGCAAGAAGATTGTTGTAGCCGACGTCGCCCGCTATGGCGGCAGCCGGCGTTGGGCGGATCAACATCGCGTGCCAATGCGCGTCGATCAGGCCGGGCATCAGCACGCGTCCTCCGCCCTCGATGACGACCGTTTGCGCGGCGTCCGCCGTGATCGCTGCGGGCGAGATTTTCGCGATCTTGTTGTCCCTGACCAGGACATTGGACGAGGCTGAAAGCGTGCCGCTCCTGCCGTCGAAGATGCGTACGTTTTGAAACAGGACCGCCGCGCCTTGCTGGGCTTGCGCAGGGAGCAGTGCCGCGGTGAGATTTAAGGCCGCGGCGACTGCCAGGATTTTGACGACTCCGGACCATTCGCTTAAGGGCACGTAACACCTCCCTCCAAGTACGCACGGCTGGGCACGAAGCAACTACATCCACCGCTAGGCGCTGCTCGCTGTCCTCGTCGTCGGCAGCCACGCGTAAGAAAGCCACCCGATCCCGTGGGATATCAGGTCGACGCCGAGCACGAATCCAAGGACCCACAATCCCGTCATCGGGAATCCCGTCACGATCACGAGACCGGCCAAGACGCCGAATATTCCCGAAAGTAGCATGATCCAGCCCGCCTGTCGCCAGTGGCTGATGCCGAGCAGGATGCGAACGAAACCCGAAATCAGCAGCACCATGCCGAGGATGTAGGTGAGGATCAGCGCGCTGGCGACCGGCTGGCCCACCAGTACGATGCCGAATGCCATGTACAGGATTCCGAGAAGCACCTGCCAGACGAACCCTCCCCATCCCTTGGTCCAGAAGGCGTGGATGATCTCGAAGGCGCCCGCGATGATGGCGACCCAGCCGATGAAGACGGTGCTGATAAGGGTGACGAGCATGATGTCGCCGAGAACCAGGATTCCGGCTCCGATCATCACGAGCCCAAGCAGCACACAAATCCAGAACGGCGGCGCCGGCAGACTACCGGCGCCCATGCGCGAACTGCTGTCATATGTCGTCATGTCATTCTCCTCACCTCAGGCCTCACCGACCTCTAGTTCCGCTATTTCCATCGCCAGCCACACTGGCGACGGCCGCGATGCCACCAGCAGACCCAACGGCGACGACGACGATGGCGGCGATGCCTATGAGGGGGAGGCCGCGATGGCCGCGTGGGCGGCCGTCCAGGCGGCCGCGTGCCAGGGCCTTGAGTCTCCAGCTTGAATTCTCCAGCGTGCTTTCCGGGATCTTTCTGCATCGCGAGCGGTATCGCCTCGGCTACATCAGGTAGCAGGCTTGCGCCCAGGCCGACGGTCACGGCACCACACATCAGGGTCCGGAGCGCAGTGCGACGGTCGATTGCATCCATTGTTGTTCTCCTTCTTGGGACGCCCCCTTCCCCGCATGCTCACAGATCAGCCCGACCTCAATCGGCTACCCGGCGCATCGCTCGGAATCTCACCCGGCAGGTAGTTCGGTAGCCGGCCTGCCGGAATAATTGCCAGCAGCGCAAGGCCGGCCATGATCAGAAGCCCGATCTTCAGCGCGCGCAGCCGCGCCTCGGTGTTCACGCGCACGGCTTCCTCGACCTGCTGCGGCGCGGCGGTCGTGCCTTCCATCACGCTGCGCAACCGGTCGTTGCTGACGAACGTGATGTTGTTGAGATCGACCTGGCTCTGGATTTCCTTTGGCAGCACCGGGTTCGCCGCGATGCTGGTCAGCGCGATCGAGCTCAGCAGGCCGACGAGAAGCGCACCTGCCAGCGCCGTTCCGACCGCCGCGGCAAGATTTTGCGTGGTACCGCGCAGTGAACCGACGTCGCCCGCCAGTTCCTTGGGCGAGGCCGTGACCAGGATGTTGAACAGCAGCGTCACCAGCGAACCCTGGCCGATGCCGAACAGAACCAGGCCGAGAATCACGGGGACCTCGCTCCAGTCGTTACGCACGACAAAGGCGAGCCACACCAGGCCGATGGTGCACAGCATGAAGCCATAGCGGCCGATCTGCCGCGGCGTCAGCCGGTCATAGATGTTGACGATCAGCATCGCCGTGAAGAACACCGTCAGATTGAACGGCATCATCGCAATCGCGGTCGCCAGCGGCGAACGGCCCTGGACGATCTGGATATACAGCGGCACCGAGAAATTCAGCGCCGCCTCCAGCGCGACCACGGCAAACAGCGCGTAGACCGCACTGCGCTCTTCCGGCGAGTCGATCACCTGAAGCGCCAGCAGCGGCGTCTTCCCCGCCGCTTGCCGCCGGTGCGTCCACGTCAGGAACGCCTGCCCAAGCACGACACCGAGAATGATCATGACCGGCGCCGGCGAAAGGCCGAGCAGATCAAACGGCGCATTGGCGGTCGCCAGCGCAAGACCCCAGCCGTTCAGGTTGTTGAAACCGAAACTGATGAGGATGATGGCAGAGGCGGCCAGCACGACACCGAAGATATCGATCTGCACGTCGGGGCGGCCGTAATCGCGCTTGAGACGGAAACTCAACAGGAAGACAATGGCGGAAACCGCGATCAGGATTCCGAACGCCGGGCGCCAGCCGATATAGGTGCCGAGCACGCCGCCGATGATGAACGCCAGCACGCCGGCCGCCGCACGTGCGGAGCCGAGCGCGCCGACGGCCGTCGCCTGCTGCCGCCCCGTATAGTTCTCGGCGATCAGCGCCACCAGCGATGGCACGATGACCGCCCCCGCCGCGCCGCAAAGCGCCTGCGCAACGATCATCAGCGTTGCCGTAGGACTGAAGGTCATCAATATCTGCGATGCGCAGAACAGGACGACGGCAAAACGAAAAACCTGCAGCGCGCCGAACCGTTGCGCTAGCTTGGCGCCGAGCATGACGAAGCCGGCCACCAGCATCGAATAGGCCACGATGCCGGTGGCGACCGTGGTCGGCGCCACCCCGAAACTCTTGACCATCCCGCCGAGCGCGACCGGCAGCGAGGCGACGTTAAAGGACATGATCATCTGGCCGAGCGCGATCGCAATCATCGGCACCCACGACTCCCTCGCTCGTTCCCGGATTGCTCCGATCGGTATCGAGTGCGTCGCCATGGCGTCCTCCCGAGTTGCTCGGCTTTTGGATCGACCGAGCCACAGGCTCGATCAAGCCGCTCTTTGCATCTGCATCAGTTTTCCGGTTGCGACACGAACAAATCCATTCCCAGCCGCTGCGACAGGAATTTCGCCGCCAGTTGTCCCTTCACGCTGTTGCCGGCCGCATCGAGCGGCGGCGCGAAAGTGCCGAAGCCGCCCTTGCCCGGAGAAACCGCGACGATGCCGCCGCCGATCCCGCTCTTGCCGGGCAGGCCGATGTCGTAAAGCCAGTCGCCCGAGGTCTCGTACAATCCCGCGGTAATCATTGCGGTGAGCGCATAGTGGCAAACCGAAGCTTCAACCACGCGCTGCCGGGTAACGGGATTGACGCCACCGTCCGCCAGTGTCGCCCCCATCACCGCCAGATCTCTGGCGCTTACATTCAGCGAGCACTGCCTGGTGTAGAGATCGGTCGCCTGCTTGGGGTCACAATAGATGCGGTCGTAGCTCTGCAGCAGCCGGGCGATACTGCGGTTGCGGTAGTTCGTTTGCGACGCCGAGGCGTAAACCTCCTCATTGAGCGCGAGCTTGCGACCAGCAAAGCGCGACAGCCCGTCGTGAATGAATTGCCATTGACCTTCCG
The DNA here is from genome assembly GCF_003062295.1 of Bradyrhizobium algeriense. GTDB lineage: Bacteria > Pseudomonadota > Alphaproteobacteria > Rhizobiales > Xanthobacteraceae > Bradyrhizobium > Bradyrhizobium algeriense. The sequence goes on from NZ_PYCN01000002.1 coordinate 477,286, forward strand.
CTGTCAGGCCCGGCACAAGACTCGTGGTCGCGATCGCACCCGCATTCACCATCGGATTGGTCCGGCCAGCGCCCTGCTCGACGGCGGCGAGCGAGTTGAACGGCAATCCTGTGGCGTTCGCGCCCAGTCTTGCGCGCGCCTCCTCGGGGCCGACCGTCTCGCAAACCAGCGCGAACACGAACGGTTTCGACACGCTCATGATCGAGAATTTGAACTCGGTGTCTCCGGCCTCATAGATGCGGCCGCTGGTGCCGGCCACACAGATCCCGAACAGTTCCCTCGGAACCCTGGCAAGCGCCGGATAGACTTGTGAATTGCGCCCTTCGGCATTCGACTTGAAACGCCGGTGGGCATCGGACACCAGCCTCTGTACTATCTCGGGCTCGGGCAGATGTCCCGTCGAGACGTATGGCCGCTCTGCTTGTACCGCGGTCGAAGGAAAGTCCATTGGACCCCTCCCGGCGGCTGAAGCGATCTACCTGAAGATCGCCGAGCCGTTCAGCAACACGGATTGCGCGCTGAAAAGCGGCCTCCATCGACCGCTTCAGCTTTTTGTGACCTGCAATGAGCGTAGTGTTCAGGGGTGCATCGAGTCAATCGCACAACCTTAAAGTAGGTTTGCGGCGAGTGTGTTCCGCTACAAAATTTTGTGACAAATCGCGCGACACTGACGGTGATGTCATCGACAAACCTCAGCGAATTAGCAACCAATTTGACCGAGCGCTGTCATGGTTTGATGAGCGCGATCAGCGAACCGTGATCCGTTCGCCCGCAGGTTGTGATAGCGTGGGGCTTGTGCCGCACGGCTACCGAGCGACCCGCAACGCGCCGCTGATAAACGGCTCTGCGGGATCATCCTCGCCGCCGGCGGACTTGCCGGCAGCGGCGCTGCGCGGCGGAAGGAGCGTTGATCCGTCAACGCCCCGTTCGGCCTGCAGCAGGTCCATCACATCAAGCTGGAGGACACGGAGATGTCAGATATGATCGCCATCATCTACCCATCCGAGGCAAAGGCCGAGGAAGTGCGGCAACGCCTGTTCAAACTGCAGAAGGAATATCTGATCTCGATCAGCGATGCCGTGATTGCCGTGAAGACGGAGGCCGGCCCCGTCAAGCTGAACCAGCTCGTCAACACGACGGCCATAGGAGCCGTATCGGGCAGTTTCTGGGGACTTCTGATCGGCGTGATCTTCCTCAATCCCATCCTTGGTGTTGCGCTCGGCGCGGCTTCGGGCGCGCTCGGCGGTGCCCTGTCGGACTACGGCATCGATGACGCCTTCATGAAGGAGCTCTCCACAAGCATGCAACCCGGCAACGCCGCGCTGTTCGTACTCGTCAAGAACATGACGCCGGAGAAGGTATTGCGGGAAATTCAGGACGCCGGCGGCACCGTGCTCAAGACCTCGCTGGATGACAGCAAGGAGCAGAAGCTTCGCGACGCGCTCGCGAAAGCGAGCACCGGGCAGCCGGCGCCAAAAACGAATGCCGCTTAGCCCGCGGCAGCCAACTGAAGGATCAGCCGGTTGCGACTATGGCGGCGTCGCGCTGATGCCGCCTTACGTGGTTTGGATGTTCGCACTTTGGATCCTTCTTTTCATCGCGTGGTACCTGTTGGGTCTTCCCTGGAGAGTGTAACCGGAAGCGCGGCGCGGAACGCGAGATGGGGGCCTGGTGATGACGAAGCCAACTGCCGCGCGCGGCCTGATCAGCATGGAAGGTCGCATGCTGATCGATCCGCGCGATGGCGACATCGAAGACGATGCAGCAAGCCCCGGACAGCGGTCGCTGCTCGCGATCGCCGGAACCCTGCTCGTCGAAATCAGCCTGCCGAAATTGCTGTTCGCCTGGACGGTATTGCTGCTGCTGCCGGCCGTGCTGCTGGGCCTTGCGCCGCTGCTGGCGTCCGCCTGGTTTTCGAAATTGTCGGAACGTCTTGCCGCATTGACTGAAATCGGTGCGGCCGTCGCGCTGATCGCGGTTCTTGCGCTGGGGTGGATCGGATGGCGGCCGCTGTTTCGAATTGCCGAGACCAGTTTCTGGTCGCTTAACGCCCTCCTGGTCCAGCCCGGCTACGCGTTCGGACGCGAAGCGTTGCGGCATCTGACGGAACTGGTCGGAGGCAAAAACCTGACCCCCGCCGGCCGGGCCCGCCTGCGTAGCGCCAACTCGGTTGGATCCGGCATCATGCTATCCGCATGCGCCGTGGCGATCGCGATGCTGGCCTGGCCTGCCTCGCGCTGGACCGGCAACTGGAGCGACATCGCCCTGCTGCATCGCCTCGTCGTACCGATGCTTGCGAATGCCGTCGTGCTGGTGTCGGGATATCTGGCGATCGCATCGCTGGTCTGGGGCTTTGCCGACGCCAGCATGCCTCAACCGCTCGACCTTGCCGCGTTCGATGCCGCCTCGGCCGAAGGCCGGCGCTGGCGCATCGCGCATCTATCGGACCTTCACGTGATCGGCGAACAATATGGCTTTCGCATCGAAAGCGGACGCGCCGGCCCGCGCGGCAATGACCGGCTCGATCGGATCCTGGCGCATCTCGCCGCCATTCACGCGATCGATCCGCTCGATCATGTGCTGGTCAGCGGCGATATGACCGACGCCGGTCGCGCCGGCGAATGGGCCGCATTCCTCGACGCACTGGCGCATCATCCGGAGCTCGCGGCGCGGATGATCCTGTTGCCCGGCAATCACGACGTCAACATCGTCGACCGCGCGAATCCGGCCCGGCTCGACCTGCCGTTCAGCACCGGCAAGCTGTTGCGGCAAATTCGGACGCTGTCGGCGCTCGCCGCCGTGCAAGGCGATCGCGTGCACGTCGTCGACGCCGAGGGAAAGCCGATCGCTACGCTGCAGGCGACGCTGGCGCCGCACCGCGATGCGATCGTAGCCGTTGCCAAGCGCGGCGGCCTGCGCCGCGTTGTGGCGCTGCGCGGGCTGTTCGATGACCAGTTTCCGATGATCGTGCCGCCCGATGCCGAAGACGGCCTCGGAATCGCTATCCTGAACTCCAATGCAGAAACCCACTTTTCATACACCAACGCACTCGGACTGGTGTCCGTCGAACAGACACGCCGCTTCGAGGCGGCGGCCCGACACTATCCGAGGGCACGGTGGATCGTCGCGATGCATCATCATGTGGTCGAGTATCCCATGCCGGTAAAGGCGTTTTCCGAACGCATCGGAACCGCATTGATCAACGGCAACTGGTTCGTGCGCAGGCTGGAAGCATTGGCCGATCGCGCCATCGTGATGCACGGCCACCGTCATCTCGACTGGATCGGCGCGTGCGGCCGCTTGAAAATCATCTCTGCTCCGTCGCCGGTAATGAATGCGACTGATGATGCGACGACGTATTTCTATATTCACACGCTGGCGGCTGGCCCGGATGGGCGGCTGGATCTGCTGTCACCGGAGCGCGTGGAGATTGCGGGTGCGACAGCGGGCTAGATTTTACCGGGCTTCGCCGGGTCGGGCCCGCCAAGCAGATCGGCGATCCAGCGGCTTGATGGATGCGCGGCGCAAAAAGTAAGTATTGCGAGCGCGATCGGCACGCCAATGAAGGTCCCGAACAGGCCCCACAGGAACGTCCAGAAGAAGATCGAAAACAGCACGACGACAGGTGAAATCGACAGCATGGTGCCGGCGACGCGTGGCTCGATGTAGCTGCCGACCGCGAACTGGATGATATTCAGGCAAATGAAGACGCCGAGCACCGCCGGCCAGCTTTCGAATTGCGTCATCGCCAGCAAGGTCGGAAACAGCGTCGCGATGAACGGCCCGATGAACGGGATATAGTTGAGCACGAAGGCGATCACGCCCCACTCGAATGCGAATGGCAGTCCGGTAACGCCTGCGAAAGCGCCGACCAGCACGCCGGTCACCGCGCTCATTTTCGTCCGCACCAGCAGGTATCTTCGAAATTTCGCCGCAGTCGCCGCGCTGCCGTCGAGCAGCACGCGTGCCGCGGTGCGGTTATCCAGCCGCTCGATCTTCTGCCTGACATTGTCGACTTCGAGAAGTCCGAGCATGACGTAAACGAGCGCAATCACCCAGAAGGTGAGCGTGGTGTTGAGGCGCCCGGTGACATACTGCGTCGCGCGCAAGAGCCAGCCTACGTTGAAATGTTCGGCCCAAAGCCCTGCGACCGAAACGCCGTGGCCGTCCAGCCAAGTCACCATCGCCGAATAAAGGGCCTGGTAGCGCGGCAGATCCGCGACCAGCGATCGTCCGACGCGACCAAATCCCCAGGCCGCGAGAGAGGCAAAGCCGAGACAGATCGCCACCGTGGCGACGACGGTGATCGCCAGCGCGACAAGCTTCGGCATCCACGACTGCAACCGCTTCTGGACCGGCCACACGATGGCGATAATGAAAATGGCCGCCGCCAGCGGCGCGAACACGTTGCTCGCCTGAGCCGCAGCCGCGATGACCAGCACCGCCGCGATGATTCCGGTTGTGATCGTTAGCCCGAAGCTTACCCCATGTTGGGTTCCTTCGACCTTCCAGCAACCCGAGATTGTCAGCTGTCTTGAACCGCGGCAAGAGCCGGCCGCCTCCGGCAGCAAGCGTGACCGCCGTCACGTACCGCAAGGGTAAAGCGGCTTAGCGTCCCCACAGCAAATCTCGCCACGAGATTCACGTGAGGAAGCCGCCATGTCCCGTTTCAAGTCATTGCTGTTATCTGCCAGCTTGCTGGCAGGCCTGCTGGGCTTCGCCGGCGCCTCTTTCGCCGAAGCCCCCAACGCCGACATCCGCAACGGCATGCAAACACCGCCGGCGGCGGACCAGCGCATCGCGCTGGTGATCGGCAATTCGAATTACCAGACCGCGCCAAAGCTCGCCAATCCCGGCAACGACGCGCAATCGATGGCGCAGCTTTTGAACTCGGCGGGCTTCGAGGTGACGCAGGCGACCGACCTGACGCGCAGCGACATGGTCAAGGTCGTGCAGGACTTCTCCGCCAGGGTCGCCGAGCGCGGCCCCGGCGCCGTCGCCATGATCTACTATGCCGGTCACGGCGTGCAGGTGGCGGGCGAGAACTATCTGCTCCCGGTCGATGCAAAAATCTCTTCGCCGTCCGATCTCGACGGCAATTCGCTGCGGCTGGTCGACCTGATGGGCACGCTGGAATCAATCCAGAGCCGGATGCGTATCGTCGTACTCGACGCCTGCCGCAACAATCCGTTCCCGGAGGTCAATGACACCGGGCGGGGCCTTGCCATCGTCGACGCGCCGAACGGCTCGATCGTCGGCTACTCGACCGCGCCGGGCATGGAGGCGCAGGACGGCGACGGCAACCACAGCCCGTATACGTCGGCCTTCCTGAATGTCGCACGCGAACCGAACCTGCCGATCGAGCAATTGTTCAAGCGCGTCCGGCTCGAAGTGAACAGCGCGACCAAGGGCCGTCAGACGCCGTGGGAAAGCTCGTCGCTGACCTCCGATTTCTATTTCTTCGGCGATACGGCGGTTGCGGCAGCCCGCTCGCCGGATCGCCGCCCGATCATGCAGGCTGCGGCTAATCTGCCGTCGCGTTCGGTGCGCCAGGCCTACGACTACGTGCTGTCCGAAGGCTCGCCCGAGTACTATGAGGAGTTCATCCGGCTCTACCCGCATGACCCGCTGTGCGACCACATCCGCGTGCTGCTCGGCAACCTGCAGGTGGCAAAGGCGTGGCACAAGGCGGTGCTCGCGAACTCGCCCGTCGCCTACAAGACGTTTCATGACAATTATTCCAACAGCCAGTACGCCAAGTCTGCATTGAAGCTGCAGGGTGCGCCGAAGCCGGTGCATCTGATGCAGTTCACGCATCTGGCGAAGCAGTCGCCGTCGTTCAAGTCGGGGAACTTCGGCCACGCGCCGACGCTGGGCATCTCCAAGGGCAATCTTGGCGCCCAGGCTCATATACCCTCGCCATCGAAGATCGTTACGCTGCCCGCCAAGGGCGGGATCAACCCGGCCAACATTGGTAACAACGGCAAAGTGGGTAAGGTCACGACCTTGCCTGGCAAGATCAACACCAATCCCGTCAACACCGGCAAGGTCGCGAAATTGCCCGGCAGGTTCAACAACAACTCGGCAAGGCTCACCAACAGGCCGATGGTCAACACCGCGCCGCGTCGTTTCAACAGCGGTATGGGCGGAGGCTTCAGCCAGCGCGTCGCCGCAAGCCCGTCGCGCAATTCATTCGCCCGCAGTTCGTTCGGTGGCAGTTCGTTCGGTGGCCGTTCGTTTGGCGGCGGCTTCGGACGGCGCTGACGGGAGAGCTTCGTACAAGCGCGAAACCGGGCAGAGCACACGCTCTGCCCGGTTCCGTTTGAGACGGGATGATCAGGCGACCAGCTTGGCGAACAGGTCCGCGTCGACATTGCCGCCGGAGAGCACGATGACGACGTTCTTGCCCCTCGCATCGATGCGACCGGCCAACAGCGCGGCGAGGCCGACGGCGCCGCCCGGCTCGACCACAAGCTTCAATTCCCGATAGGCATAGGCGACCGCCGCGCCGACTTCCTCATCGGAGGCGATCACGCCATTCGCCAGCAGCTTGCTGTTGATCGAGAAGGTGAGCTCGCCCGGCATCGCCGCCATCAGCGCATCGCAGATGGTGCGGCCGGCGGCATGATGGGCCTCGCGATGCCCGGCACGCAACGACAAGCCATGATCGTCATAGTCCTTGGGCTCGGCGACGATCACCTGCGCTTGCGGAAATTTTGCCTTCACCGCCGTCGCAACGCCGGCGATCAGCCCGCCGCCCGAGGCCGGTGCCACCACGATATCGGGGACGAGCCCGAGCGCCGTCATGTCTTCGGCGATCTCACGGCCCGCGGTGCCTTGTCCGGCGATCACGAAGGGATCGTCATAGGGGCGCACCAGCGTCGCGCCGCGCTTCGCAGCAATGCCGTTGGCGATCGCTTCGCGGTCTTCCTTGTCGCGGTCGTAGAGCACCACCTCGGCGCCATAGCCCTTGGTGCGCTCGCGCTTGGTGACGGGAGAGTCCGCGGGCATCACGATGGTGGCCTGCATGCTGAGGATCTGCGCCGCCGCCGCCACGCCCTGGGCGTGGTTGCCGGAGGAGAACGCGACCACGCCGCCGCTGCGCTTGTCCTGCGGGATCGAGGCCAGCTTGTTGAAGGCGCCGCGGAACTTGAACGATCCGGTCCGCTGCAGCATTTCGGGCTTCAGAAACACCTTGGTCCCGACGCGTTCATTGAGAACGGGGAACGACAACAGCGGCGTCCGCACCGCAAAGGGCGCGACCACCTTGGCGGCGGCCTCGATATCGGCCGCGCCAATGGGTGGATTTTGGATAGGTTCTGGCATCCGTCATTTGTATCGCGGTCGCCGACGGGCGAGCAAGACGATTTACCGTGAATTTAGGCGTTACCCGTGAACTCAGGCGGCGAAATGCGGATCTTCCGCGCCAAATTCGGCCACCTCGCCTTCCGGCGGCTCGGAGCGGACATTCAGGGCATGCTCGACAAAGACCCGCGCGGAGGCCTGCCAGCTGTAGCCGGTGGCGAATTCGACGCAATCCTGCCGCGAAACCTGCAGCGCCTCGAGGCAGGCCGCGCGCAGGTCGTCGTCCAGGACGCCGACCGGCGCCGAGCCGATCACGTCGCGTGGACCGGTGACCGGAAAGGCGGCAACCGGCAGGCCGCTGGCCAGCGCCTCCAGCAGCACCAGGCCAAACGTGTCGGTCTTGCTGGGAAATACGAAAATGTCCGACGCCGCGTAGATTTCAGCCAATTCCTCGCCGTGCCTGGCGCCCAGGAACACGGCGTCCGGATATTTCCGCTCCAACGCGATTCGGGCCGGTCCATCGCCGACGACGAGCTTGGTGCCGGGCAGATCGAGGTCGAGGAAGGCTTCGAGATTCTTTTCGACCGCGAGGCGCCCGACGCTGAGATATACCGGCATCGGCAGGCAGAGATCGACGCTGCGCGGATGAAACAGCGAGGTATCGACGCCACGCGACCACAGCACCACGTTGCGAAAGCCGCGCATGCGCAATTCGGCCGCCAGCGCCGGCGTAGCCGCCATCACCGCCTGGCTCGGCCGATGGAAGGCGCGCAGCACTCGCCAAACCCAAGCTTCCGGTATCGGCGAACGCGCCGAAACATATTCGGGAAAGCGGGTGTGAAAGCTCGTGGTGAACGGCAGGCCGCGCTTGCGGCAATAGCGCCGCACCAATAGTCCGATCGGGCCCTCGGTCGCGATATGAATGCTGTCGGGCTTTGCCGCCTCGATCAGCTTTGCGATTTTTGCCGGGTACGGCAGCGCCAGCCGGAGATCGGGATAGCTCGGCATCGCAAAAGTGCGAAACGATTGCGGCGTCAGGAAGCTCACCTCGACGCCAAATCCCTTGGCCGCCTCTGCCATCATGGTCAGCGTGCGAACCACCCCGTTGACCTGGGGATGCCACGCATCGGTCGCGACCAGGATATGCGTCATGCGGCGCGCGCCGCGACGCGGGGAACGGGTGCTGCCCTTCGCTGCGGATCGGTCCAGATAATGATCTCGAACCGGCCGTCCTCGTGCTCGGCAAGCGCAGTGCAGCTTTCCACCCAGTCACCGCAATTCATGTAGCGGATGCCATGCTCGTCGCGGATGGTGGCGTAGTGGATGTGGCCGCAGATCACGCCGTCGGCGCCGTGCCGCCGCGCCTCGCCGGCCAAGGTCTTTTCGAACGCGCCGATATAGTTCACGGCGTTCTTGACCTTCAGCTTCGCCCATTGCGACAGCGACCAATAAGGCACGCCGAACATGCGCCGGAAGAAATTGACCAGCCGGTTCATCTGAATGGCGAAGTCATAAGCCTTGTCGCCGAGATGGGCGAGCCAGCGCGCGTTCTGCACCACGAGATCGAAGATGTCGCCGTGGATGATGAGGTAGCGCTTGCCATCGGCGCCCTCATGAATGGTGTTTTCCACCACATCGATGCCGCCGAAATGCGTGCCGTAATAATTGCGCAGGAACTCGTCGTGATTGCCGGGCACGTAGATGACTTTGGCGCCCTTGCGCGCCTTGCGCAGCATCTTCTGCACGAAGTCGTTGTGCGATTGCGGCCAGTACCAGCTCGACTTCAGCGCCCAGCCATCGACGATATCGCCGACGAGATAGATGGTGTCGGCGTCATGGCTCTTGAGGAAATCCAGCAATCGATCGGCTTGCGAGCCGCGGGCTCCAAGATGGACATCGGAGATAAACAAGGTGCGAAAACGCCGTTCCGGGCTTTCTTCACTCAAGGAGTCACTACCCATACCTGTCCCCTGACAGATTTCTGTGACAGGGCGATGACTGTTCACGCCGCGATATTTCCGCGAGAATCACTGCCGCGCCCCACAACTTGCGGATAGCAGCGCGATGCGACAGGCAGGCGACAGTGGAGAGGCAAGATTTCGCTGTCGTCCCTGCGAAAGCAGGGACCCATACGCCGCGGCACCAATTGTTTTGGAAGACGTCAGCCATCTCGCTTCTATCGATAGGACAGCGCGGTATGGGTCCCTGCGTTCGCAGGGACGACGAAAGATAGGTCAATAAAATTTATGAAAATGGTGGATCGGCCCGTGACCGCGGCCAACGCTGAAACGGTCCGCCTCCGCAATCGCAGCGCTGACCCAGGCCTTGGCGTTGCGCACGGCGGTTTCCATGCCCTCGCCCTTCGCCAGTCCCGCGGCAATCGCCGAGGAGAGCGAGCAGCCGGTGCCGTGGGTATTTTTTGTGGCGATGCGCGGCGCGGCGAGTGCGGTGACACCGGAGGAATCGACCAGGTAATCGATGCTCTCGGCGCCCTCCCCGTGGCCGCCCTTGATCAGCACCGCCTTGCAACCGAGCGCCAGCAATCGCCTGCCTTGTTTCTCGACGGCGGCTTCGTCCGCCGCCACGCCTTCGTCGAGCAGCGCTGCGGCTTCCGGCAGATTGGGCGTGATCACCGACGCCAATGGAATGAGCCTGGTCCGCAACGCGTCGACGGCTTCAGTCGCGAGCAGCCGGTCGCCCGAAGTTGCGACCATGACGGGATCGAGCACGACGTGCTTCGGCGACCAGCGCTTAAGCCCCGCGACGATGGCGTCGATGACCGGCGGGTGCGCCACCATGCCGATCTTGACCGCGCCGACGTCGAGATCTGAAAACACCGCGTCGATCTGCGCGGTCACGAACTCCGCCGGCACCTGGTGGATGCCGCTGACGCCCGTGGTGTTCTGCGCGGTCAGCGCCGTGATCACGGAGGCGCCGTAGACGCCGAATGCGGCAAACGTCTTGAGGTCGGCCTGGATGCCCGCTCCTCCAGAGGAATCCGAGCCTGCGATGGTGAGCGCGATCGGCGTCGTCATCGCAAACCTCGCGCAAATCGTGTGGTGAGGGCCATGAATTGTCCTACCGCGGCAGGGCACGGGCGGCAAGCTGGCTTGCCATCCCCGGCGGTTTTTGGCCTATTGGGGCCAACATTTTTGGAGACGACAGCGATGGTTCCCTTCTTCGTCCAGTTCAAATGCAAGCTCGGCCAGTCCTATGCCGTCGCCAATGCGCTCGCGGAGGCCGAGATCGCCTCGGAGATCTATTCCACCGCCGGCGATTACGATCTGCTGGTCAAATTCTACGTCGATAACGACACCGACATCGGGCATTTCGTCAACGAGAAGGTGCAGGTGATTCCGGGCATCCAGGACACCCACACCATCATCACCTTCAAGGCGTTCGGCACCGGCTAGCAACGGCGGCCCTGCCCGCCATTGCCGTCGACTTCGCCCGGCGCGGCCACGCCCGCGGGCCTCTGGGAGTGCCCGTCCTGTCCGATACATCAGTTACTTTTGACCGGTTGAAGGCCTTCATCGAGCAAGCGCTCACCGCGGTGGGCTTGCCGGACGCCGATGCTGCAACGATCGCGGCCCTGATGGCGGAGGCCGACCTGCAGGGATCGGACGGGCACGGCGTCAGCCGGTTGCCGCAATATGTCAGGCGGATCAAGGCCGGCGGCTTCAACGTCCGGCCCAACATCCATGTCGTGCACGAGCACGCTGGCACCGCCGTCCTGAACGGCGACAATGGCATGGGCCACCTCGTGATGAAACGCGCGGCCGGGATTGCGATCGAAAAGGCGCGCAGCACCGGAATAGGCTGGGTCAACTCGCAGTTCAGCAACCATGCCGGCCCCGCCTCGCTCTACGCCACGATGCCGCTCGCCCATGACATGATCGGGCTCTACTTCGCGGTCGGCAACGCCAACCACCTTCCGCCCTGGGGCGGCCTCGACATGCTGCTGTCGACCAATCCGATCGCAGCCGCCATTCCGGCCGGCGACGAAAACCCGATCGTGCTCGACATGGCGACCACGGTCGCCGCCTACGGGAAGGTGAAAACCAAGGCGTTGCGCGGCGAGACCATGCCGGAGGGCTGGATGATCGATCGCGAAGGCAGGCCGCTGACCGACCCGAAGCGCGCCGACGAAGGCATGCTGCTGCCGCTCGGCGGCATGGAGGCCGGATACAAGGGCTACGGCCTTGCGATGATCATCGGCCTGCTCGCAGGCACGCTCGGCGGCGCCGCGATGGGCCGCGACGTGATCGACTTCAATCACGACGACGACAACGTCACCAACACCGGACAGGCGATCGCCGCGATCAACATCGCAGCCTTCGGCGACATTGCCGTCTTCAAGCGAAGCGTCGATGCGCTGGTGCGCGACTTCCGCAACAGCCGGCGCATGCCGGGCGTGGATCGCATCTGGGTGCCCGGCGAACGCAGCCATGAAACGCGCCTCAGGCGGACCAGCCTTGGCATTCCAATAGCGCCTGCGCTGCTGCGCGGGCTGGACCAGGTCGCCGACGATCTTGGGATTGCGCGGCTCTAGGCCGCGTCCTGCGGCTGTGATGGCGGCCGGGGGGCTGGAGGCCGCCGCGTCCGCCTCCTGCCGCCAATGAAGCCGCTCGCGGGCGGTACCCGTTAACCATCCCAGCGGATTTGCATGCTTTTGCCATAAGAGCATCATCCTACCGCCTTGATATTTTTGATTACCTAAGGCGTCGTCAATCGGAGGGCTCCGCGGCGGGGGACGTTCCGAGGGGGAGATAGTCGCGAGTACCACCATGAGGACGCTATACGATTTGCTCGGGGCGCTTCCGAGTGATGATGCCGAAGGCTTGCGGACCGCGTTCCGCAAGGCTGCGAAGGCGACTCATCCCGATATCAATCCCGACAATCCCGATGCTGCCCTGAGGTTCAGGGAGCTGGTGCGCGCCTATGACATCCTGACCGATGCCGAGCAGCGCGAGACCTACGATGAACTGCTCGCCATTGCGCTCCAGCCGCCGGCCACGAATGCCGTGCAGACCTACGAGACCGTGCGCAAGGTTGCCTCCAACACGATGGCGGCAACGGTCATTTCGGCAGTGCTGGTCGGAGGCTACGTCCTGTTCGGGCTGTTTTCAAAGCCACCCGGCGCAGCGGAAATCACGACCATCGGCGAAGCGCAAGTCGTCGCAGCGCTGCATCCTGACGTCACCGCTTCGGATGAACCGCCCGTCCAGCGCGAGGGGGACGTATCGACCGTCGGCGCCATCGGGACATCGGCGGTTGCGCCCGCGGCGAAAGAGGCAAACGCCACGGCCATCGGCCGTTTCGAACAGGTCCCAGGATTCGTCTCATACAATCTGGCGATTCAATATTATCCGCGCTTCGCAACTGCCAATTTCGACCGCGGCATCGTTCTGTATCGCGTCGGCGATTTCGACCCGTTCGCCGCTATCGCTCCACCCAAGCCGGCCACGGACTTGAGGCGGGCAAAGATCGCCACGCCTGCGACCGCCACACCTGCGCCGCGCAAGCCGCTGATGATCGTGCCTCCTATTGCGTCCCCTGCGCCGCCAGAGAGGCGAATGCCGATCACCGCGGCCTTGACGCCCTGAGCGCAGGCGCAACGCGCCGGTCATGACTTCTCGGCGTCCTTTGCCTTCTTGGGCCGCGGCGGTCCCTCGACCGGCGGCAGCGACTTCAGGTATTCTGCGACGGCGGCGCGATCCTCCGGCGGCAATTGCGAAATGTTCCTGATCACGCGCGCCATCGATCCGCCGGCGGTGTCGCCGTCAGGCGTCTGCCCGGTTTCGAGGAAGTAGGCGATGTCCTTCGCGCTCCACTCGTCCAATCGCTTCTGGGTGATGTTGGGCACCCAGCCCTCGCCCTCCGGATTGGGCCCGCCTGCGAAGCGTTGCGCCTCGACGATACCGCCGAGGAAGTTGCGCGGGCTGTGGCACTCGGCGCAATGGCCCAGACCGTTGACGAGATAAGCGCCGCGATTCCATGACGCCGAATGCGAAGCGTCCGCCGTGTAAGGCTTGCCGTCCATGAACAGCCATTTCCAGATGCCGACATTGCGACGGATGTTGAACGGAAACGGCACGTCGTGGTCGCGCGGCTTGCCGGTCACCGGCGCCAGCGTCTTCAGATAGGCAAAGAGATCGCGAACGTCGTCGACCGTCGCATGCTGGTAGGACGCATATGGAAAGGCCGGAAAATAATGCTGGCCGTCCGGCGACGTCCCCTTGAGCACAGCCGTCACGAAATCCGCTTCGCTCCACCGGCCAATACCGTATGTGGGATCGGACGAGATGTTGGGAACGTAAAACGTCCCGAACGGTGAAGGCATTGCAAGCCCGCCGCCGAGCTTCAGCCGATCGGGCTGGTTGGGAACGGCGTGGCAGGAGGAACAGCCCCCGGCATTGAACGCCATGAGACCATTGGCAAGGTTCGGCGCGCGGGGAGCAAGCGAGGCCGGGGCAACGACCGCCGGGATCGTTAGCCACCAGAAGGTGCCGGCGCCGGCAGCGCCAGCCAAAATCAAGCCGAGGAGAATTCGTCGCAGCATTCACCGATCCGTCGTCACGTGTCCAAATTTGTTGACCAATATGAACGCACTTTGCGCCACAAGCTTCCACGAAATTTTCAGACGTTGTCGGCGTTTCGGGAATAAATTCGTGAAGTCGTTGTTTTGAGGCTGACACGGCCGTTTGATGTCAACAGGGAGAAACACCATGTCGAACAAGACCATGCTTGTCACGCTTGCGCTGGGGGCAGCGATTGCTTTTGCCGGACCCGCGTCCGCCGACAAGATGAAGGCGACGCTTGACGGCAAGGCCCAGGTGCCGCCCAACACCAGCGCGGCCACCGGTACCGCCGACATCGACTACGATCCCGCCAGCAAGAAGCTGAGCTGGAAGCTGAGCTATTCCGGCCTGTCCGGCCCCGCCACCGCCGCCCATTTCCACGGGCCCGCGGAAGCCGGCAAGAATGCCGGCGTCGCGGTCGCCATCCCCAATGCAACATCGAGCCCGGTTGAGGGCAGCGCGACATTGACCGATGCGCAGGCTGCGGACCTCGCGGCCGGCAAGTACTACATCAACATTCACACCGCAGCTAATCCGGGCGGCGAAATCCGCGGTCAGGTAACCAAATAAATCAAGTCACCGAGTAGATTTGGTGACGAAGCAGGTAAGTTCGAACACGAGTCAACAACAACAAGAAAAGGCTAGAGCATTCGAACCGGTGTCCACTTCGCTCGAAAACGCTATAACACAAAAGGGGCGGACGCTTCGCGGCGTCCGCCCCTTTTTAGGCCAGAGCATGATCCAGAAAAATGCGTGGCGGTTTTCCCTCGCGACAAACGCGGAACGCGTTTGCGCGGAGATCATGCTCAAAGTTAGAATGCGATCAGCCCTTCTTGATCCGGAATGTCTCGTGGCAGGCACCGCACTGCTTGCCGATGACGGGCAGTTCCGCCTTTAGCGTGTCGAGATTCTTGATCTTGCTTTTGGCATCGGCGACGACCTTGGCGAAGCTATTAATTTGAGACTCGAAGCCGGCCTTGTCACTCCAGATTTTCGGCGACGGATCGTAATCACCCTCCAGCTTAAGACCTTTCATGCTTTCGGGGAACAGCGTCGGAAGGTTCTTGGCGGTGTCTTCGAACTGGGCCAGCGCGGCATTGACAGTCGCCTGATCGTAGGGCTTTTCGCCCTTGACCATCGCCGACAACGCGCCAGCGTTCTTGCCATTGTCCTTCATCATGGCTTGGGTCCGCTTGACCTGATCCTGCTGTGCAACGACCGCACCGGCACTGAATGCAAGCACAGCTGCGACGACGATGATCCGCTTCATTGGCTAAATCCCCTTCAATTCGGGTTTGTACCGGTCCCAAAGGTGGTGCGGACTGGTTGTTTGTAAACACCACATGCGGCGCATCATTCCGCATGCGACAAAATATCAGAGATTATGCAGCTTCTGTGCTTCACGGATTGCGATCCAGACCCGCTCGGCCGTGGCCGGCATGTCGATGTGATCGATCTTGTACTCGCGCCACAGGCCCTCGATGATCGCATTGACCACCGCGGGACAGGACCCGATCGCACCCGCCTCGCCCGCGCCCTTGACGCCGAGCGGATTGGTCGTGCACGGCACGTTGTGGGTTTCGAAATGGAATGACGGGCCGTCGGATGCGCGCGGCACCGCATAATCCATGAAGGTGCCGGTGACGAGCTGGCCGTCGGTTGCGCTGTAGACCGCCTGCTCCATCAAGGCCTGGCCGATCCCCTGCATCGCGCCGCCATGCACCTGGCCGGCGAGTAGCAGCGGATTGAGCGTGACGCCGAAATCGTCGACGATGACATAGTTGATGATCTTGATGATGCCGGTGGCGGGGTCGATCTCGACTTCGGCGAGATGCGTGCCATTCGGATAGGTGCCGTCGGCCTGCGCGAAGGTCGCACTCGCATTCAGTTTCGAGGGATCGACGCCCGGACGTTTTGCAATATCCGCGAAGCTGATTGAGCGGTCGGTGCCGGCGATGCGCACGAGGCCATTGCTGATCTCGAGGTCGCCCGCGCTGGTCTCCAGCGCTTCGGCGGCGATCTCCTTCAGCTTGCCACCGAGGTCGCGGGTGGCACGCTCGACGCTGACGCCGCCGGTCGGAATCGACGCCGAGCCGCCGGTGCCGAGACCGGTGGCGATCTTGTCGGTGTCGCCCTGCAGGACGTGGACGCGCTCCGGCGGCACTCCGAACTGCTCGGCGACAAGTTGCGCGTAAGCGGTCTGGTGGCCCTGCCCGCTCGACTGGGTGCCGATCAGGATAGAGATGTCGCCATTGGGATCGAGCGCGACATTGGCGGTCTCCTCGCCCATGGTGCCGCAGACCTCGACATAGCAGGCCATGCCGATGCCGCGCACCAGGCCGGCCTTCTTCGCCGCCTTGGCGCGCTTGGGAAACTCCTTCCAGTTGGCGACTTCCATCGCGCGCTTCATATGCGCAGTGAAGTCGCCGGAATCGTAGACCTTTCCGGTTGCGGTCTTGTAGGGCATCGCCTTCGGCGGAATGAAATTCTTGCGCCGGATCGCATCCGGCGTCATGCCGAGCTTACGCGCCGCCGCATCGACCAGCCGTTCGACCACATACGCAGCTTCAGGCCGTCCGGCGCCGCGATAGGCATCGACCGGCACGGTGTTGGTGAACACGGTGCGGACGCGGCAATGGAAGGCCTGGATGTCGTAGAGGCCGGGCAGCATGCCGGCGCCGCCATGCGGGATGTAAGGCCCGAAGGTCGAGAGATAGGCGCCCATGTCGCCCATCAGGTCGACGTCCATCCCTAAGAACTTGCCGTCCTCGGCCAGCGCCATCTTTGCGGTGGTGACGTTGTCGCGGCCCTGCGCGTCGCCGATGAAGTGATCGGAGCGGTCGGCGGTCCACTTGATGGTCTTGCGCAGCTTTTTCGCGGCGACTGAAATCAGGGCGTATTCGCGGTAAGGGAATAGTTTCGTGCCGAAGCCGCCGCCGACGTCGGGGCATATCACCCGCATCTTCTCCATTGGCATCTTCAGCACCATGCCGCACAGGATTTCGCGCAGGCGATGGCTGCCCTGGCTGCCGATCGTCAGCGTCAGATGATCGCGCTTGGCGTCGTATTCGGCGACGGCTGCGCGCGTCTCCATGAAGTTGGTGATGACGCGCGGGTTGACGATCGATACCTCGGCGACCGCATGCGCCTTGGCAAAGGCGGCCTCAGCCGCCTTCTTGTCGCCGATCGACACGTCGAACAGCACGTTGCCGGGCTTGTCGGGCCAGACCTGCGGCGCGCCCTGCTTGACGGCGTTGACGACGCCCACCACCGAAGGAAGCGGCGTCCACTTGACGTCGATCGCCTCGATCGCATCGCGGGCCTGGTCGATGCTATCGGCGACCACGAAGGCCACGGCGTCGCCGACATGGCGCACCTCGTCCTTGGCGAGGATCGGGTATGGCGGGCCGGTGAAGGGATCGGTTTCCAGGTTGAACAGACACGGCAGGTCGCCGAGATCGCCGACCTCGGCCGCGGTCAGAATCAACGACACGCCCGGCATCCCGCGGGCCTTGGTGACGTTGATGGTGAATTTCGCATGCGCATGCGGCGAGCGCAGCATCAGCGCATGCATCGCGGGCTGTGGCGAATGGTCGTCGGTATAGCGGCCCTTGCCGCGAATCAGCGCGTCATCTTCCTTGCGGAGAACGCTTTGACCGACGCCGAATTTGATGGGAGCTGCCATCGTATCTCCAATTGTCCTGGAGCACGATGACGCCTCTTCGAACCGTCATCCGCCCCATCTTTTTGTTTGAGCATGGCCCTTTCGGAAAACCGGTACCCACTTTTCCGGGCCATGCTCTAGAAGCGTTCCATATTGCAGCGGTTCGCGCGTCAGCGCAAACCGCTTTCGGCACACCGGTCAGGACCCGGTCTTGGCCTGGCGCAACCGACCCGGCGCCCACTCAGTGGAATTTTTCGCGACTGCACAACAAAAAGCCCCGGACGATGCCGGGGCTTCGAGTTCAGGGAGGAGACTACGTCGAAATCAATACTTCGCGATCACCGGGCCGCCGAAGGTGTAGTTCAGGCCGACGCGCAGGACGTGATCGTGGAAGCGCGTGTCCACATCAGCCCTGATCGCGCTCGCCGGCGCGAGCGTGAAGCTACCGGCGCGGAAGCTGTCGAAATCCATGTAGAGGTATTCGAGCTTGGCGCTCCAGTTGTTGGTGATCTTGCCTTCGACGCCGGCACCCACTGTCCAGCCGAAGCGGATATCGTCGTTCGAGGTAACCGAGGCGACGGCAACGCCGGCCGGAGTCACGCCAGCCATCGTGCCGGTGGTCTTGAACGAGCCATAGGCCAAACCACCGGTGCCGTAGAACAGAACCCGGGGAGTTGCGAGCACACCAACGCGGCCGCGCAGGGTGCCGAACCATTCGAGGTGCGAATCCACGGCAAGGCTGGTCCCGGTCACGCCCGGCGGCAGGAACGTCAAGCCGGGAAGGCACGGTCCGCCGACGCCCGTTGCGGCGCAGCGAAACACGCCCCTGCCCTTCTCATCCGACCACTGCGCGTCGGCTTCGATACCGAACACCCAGTTGTTGCTCTGCCAGTTGTAACCGATCTGACCGCCCGCGATCGCGCCGTCCATGTTGTAGCCGGCGTTGGTGATGGAGCCGGCCGGCGGAGCGATCGGCAAGCCAGTGGCGGAGTTGAAATAGGAAACGTCGGAATTGCCGCGGCCCCAGCTATAGCCGGCGTTGCCGCCAATATAGAAGCCGGTCCAGTTCCAGACCTCGACCATGGCCGGCGGTGCCTTGGTGTAGCGCGGAGCCATGTCCGCTGCGGATGCTATCGAAGTTGCAGCCACAATAGCCAGTGCCGAAGCTGCGATTGCCTTGAAGGCTGAAACGCCCATGGAAGCCCCTCTCTGAAAAACCGTTAATTAAATCTGGGATCAACCTAACGCGGAGTCGCCCCCCAATCATGTACGGATCGGCCGTAAATGGCGCTTTTCGGGAACTTGTTGCAAAAATGCCCGAATACGGCCACAACACGCCTCAATCAAAAATTTTCTTTTATTTACAATCAGCTACGGGCGGATGTCCGGTCGCGCAGCAGCGAGAATAGCCACCCCCTGCCAAACAGCAGCAGGATCAAGACGCCGTACACAAAGGCACCCGCCACAATCAGCAGCAGCAACGCGGTCTCATCCCGGAAGGTGTGCATCTGCGCGAAATAGAAGCTGGCGAATCGCGCGATGGCCCAAAGCGCGGCGGCGAGCAGGACACCGGCCGCCGCGAACTTGGCGAGTGAAATCATCCAGGCGCGATCGAGTTCGAGGTAACCTGCCCGCACCGCGAAGAAGAGCACCAGCAACAGATTGACCCATGCCCCGATGGCGGTGGCGAGCGCCAGGCCGATTTGCGCCAGCGCGCCCATCAACGCGACCTTCAGCGCCACGTTGACTGCCACGCCGGTCAGCGCCGCCTTGACCGGCGTGGCCGTGTCGTGGCGGGCGTAGAAGGTCGCGACCGCGCTGCGGATGGTCACGAACGGAATGAGTCCGATCGCGTAAGCGGCCAGCGTGGCACCCGCGGCCACGGCATCCGCTTTCGAGAACGCGCCGCGCGCAAACATCGCGCGCATGATGACGTCAGGCACGGTCAGGAAGGCAGCGACAAACGGCACCGAAAACAACAGCGAGAATTCGAACGCCCGCCGCTGCGCGGCCGACGCACCGCTGACATCGTTCGCGGTGAGGCGCCGCGACATTTCCGGCAACAGCACGGTGCCAATCGCGATCCCGATCACGCCGATCGGCAACTGGTTGAGACGGTCGGCGTAGTACAGCGCCGACAGCGCGCCCGCCGGCAGAAAGGTCGCGATGATAGTGTCGGCGAACAACGCGATCTGCGTTCCCATCGAGCCGATGGTCGCGGGGCCCAGCGCGCGAAAGAACGCGCGGACATCCTCGTCGAGCTTGAACACCGCGAATTTGGGCAGGATGCCGGTCTTTGCCGCGTCACCGGCCAGCAACATGAATTCGAGGATGCCGGCGATCAATACGCCCCACGCGGCGGCGTAGCCCGCGCCCGGAAAGAACGCGGCCAGCGCCAGCGTCGCCATCATCGACAGATTGAGAAAGATCGGCGCGGCGGCAGCACTTGCGAAGCGGTGCATCACGTTGAGCATGCCGCCGTACAACGTCACCAGCGTGATCAGCAGCAGATACGGAAACGTGATCCGCGTCAGTGAGATCGCGAGTTCGCCGCGCGCCGGGTCATCCTTGAACCCCGGCGCGAGGACGGCGATCACCTCCGGCATGAACCACCAGGCCACGACGAGCAGAATCACCTGGACGGCAAACAGCAGCGTGAAGACGCGATCGGCGAACAGCTTTGCCGACGCTTCGCTCTTGCCATGCAGATGCGCATAGGCCGGCACGAAGGCGGCGTTGAAGGCGCCCTCGGCGAAGATCGCGCGAAAATGATTGGGCAGCCGCAGCGCCACGAAGAACGCATCCGCGACGGGACCGGCGCCGAGAATGGCGGCGAGCATGATATCGCGCGCGAAGCCGGTCAGCCGCGAGAGCAGCGTGTAACCGCCGACGGTGAAGATGCGTCCGAGCATGCGCCGCTTCTAGCGCATATTCGCCAAACCGTGAAATCAGGAAGAAAGCGCGCCGCGCACCGCCTCGATCACGCGATCCTGCGTCGCCTCGTCGAGATAGGCGTGAATCGGCAGGCTGATGACATCGTCCGAGAGCTTTTCGCTCACCGGCAGCCCGCCATCCGCCACCGGGAAACTCTTGTACGCGGTCTGCTGATGCATCGATTTCGTGTAGTAGATCATCGTCGGAACGCCCTGCGCCCTCAGCGCTGCCGCAAAACCGTCGCGATCGGTCCCCTTGGGCAGGCGGATGGTGTACTGCGCCCAGATCGAAGTGCATCCGGGAGCCAGCCGCGGCACGGTCACGAAGTTGCCGAGACCGCGCGAATAGCGTTCCGCCACGCGGTTGCGCGCCGCGATCTCGTCCTCGAAAATCTTCAACTTCTCGATCAGCACCGCCGCCTGCATGGTATCGAGCCGTCCGGTCAAGCCAAGGCGCACGTTGTCGTATTTGTCGGAGCCCTGGCCGTGAACGCGGATGCTGCGCAGCGTCTCGGCAAGCTTGTCATCATCGGTAAAGATGGCGCCACCATCGCCGAAGCAGCCGAGCGGTTTTGTCGGGAAGAAGCTGGTCGCGGTCGCAAGTCCCAGAGAGCCGATCCGGCGACCCTTGTAGCTTGCGCCAAAACCCTGGGCTGCGTCATCGAGCACGAACAGGCCCTCGGCCTGTGCTACCTCGGCGATCGCATCATGGTCGGCGCTTTGGCCGAACAGGTCGACGGGGATCACGGCCCGGGGCTTCAGGCCGCGCTGCTTCGCCGTCGCGATGCCACGCCGGAGCGAACCTGCATCCATGTTGTAGGTCGCTTCGTCGACATCGACGAATACCGGCGTCGCGCCGGTCAGCGCCACGGCTTCGCCGGTCGCGCAGAACGTGAACGATGGACACAGGACGGCGTCCCCCGGGCCGACTTCCCTGGCCATCAAAACCATCAGAAGCGCGTCGGTGCCGCTCGCGCAGCTCACGACATGCCTGGCGCCGCAGAAATCCGCCAAGGCCTTCTCCAGCACGGCCACTTCCGGACCATTGATGAAGAGGCAATGGCTGGTCACACGCGAGAGCGCCTCATCAATCGATGTGCCGAGCCGCCGGCGCTGCGAGCCGAGGTCATAGAAGGGAACGGGTTCTGGACGCATGTGCTGGTTCATGTGACCTTGCTGGAATCGGAATGGAGGTTCAGCCGGCGATGCGGCGCGGGCCCTTGCGCACCGCAGAGGCCGCGGGCTTGGCGGGCTGCTCGAGGCAGCGGATCGCGATTTCGAGACTGGCGACGCCCTCGTCGCCGGAAACCGCCGGCACATTGCCGGTGCGGACGGCATCGAGGAATGCGATCAGCTCGGCGCGCAGCGGTTCGTCATGGCCGACCGGCAGATGGCGCATCGAATAGCTGCCGTCGGGCTTGAAGCCGAAGCACTCGGTCACCTGACGCGTCAACAGATCGCCCATCACATATTTGCCGCGGGTCGCAACCGTGACGCTGCGCGCCTTGAACGGCGTCAGCCAGTTGGTGTTGATGTGGGCGAGCACGCCCGAGGCGGTGCGGAACTGTAATAGCGCGATATCCTCGCGCTCGGCGACCGCGCTGGAAAGCTGCGGCTGCACCTCGACGATATCGGATTCGGTGAACCAGCGGATCAGGTCGATATCGTGCACGGCCAGATCGATCACGACGCCGACATTGGACATCCGCGGCGGGAACGGCCCGACGCGGGTGATGCCGATGGAGAGAATATCCTCGCCCGCGATCGCCTGCTTGATCGCGGCGACCGCCGGATTGAAGCGCTCGACATGGCCGACCATCAGCGTCACGCCGGCGCTGCGCGCCGCATTGACGATGTCTTGCCCCTCCTCCACCGTCGAGGCGACCGGCTTCTCGACCAGGATGTGGATGTTGCGTGTGATGCAGGCCAGCGCAATCTCGTGATGGAGATGGGTCGGCGCCGCGATCGTGATGGCGTCGACGCCTTCGTCGAACAGCTCCTCAAGATCGGCGAACGCCCGGCAACCGACCAGCGCAATGGCCCGCGCGCGGTGTTCCGGCAACGGATCGACGATGCCGACCAGCGTCACATCAGGCAGACCTGCCAGCACGCGGGCATGGTTGCTGCCCATCACGCCCGCGCCGACCACGCCGACGCGCAGGCCGCGTTTTGCATCGGTCTTCGCATCAGATGCGGACCCTTTGGAACTCATGATTTGTCGACCCCAAGCAGACTTTAAAGCAGGCTTTGCACCGGTAACGCCCCCGGCGGTTCTCTAGCACGCCGTCACAGATGTGGCGAACGCCATCGACCGTTTCTAGACACGTTTTGATTCAAACAATTACAGTCGCCGGGGACGGTAAAACGACTATTCGCTCAACTGCGCTTGTAGTCGTCCTCGATGCGGATGATGTCGTCCTCGCCGAAATAGCTGCCGGTCTGGACCTCGATCAATTCTAACTGGATCTTGCCGGGATTCTCCAGCCGGTGCACCGCGCCGATCGGGATGTAGATCGATTCGTTCTCGTGCACGGTTTTGACCAGTTCGTTGACGGTGACCTGCGCCGTTCCGCGTACCACGATCCAGTGCTCGGCGCGGTGGTGGTGCTTCTGCAGCGAAAGCCGCCCGCCCGGCTTGACGATGATGCGCTTGACCTGATGACGGTCGCCATTGTCGACCGACTGATAGGATCCCCAGGGCCTGTGCACCCTGATGTGATCCTCGGTCACCTGCGGCGCCACCGTCTTCAGCTTCGCGACCAGCCGCTTCAGCCCGTTGGCGTCCTGTTGCCTGGAGACCAGCACGGCGTCCTGGGTCGCGACCACCACGAGGTCGTCGACGCCTTCGAGCGCGACCAGCGCGCGGTCGGTCGATACGTTGCAATTGCGGGAATCCTCGAACACCGCCACCCCCCGCGCCGCGTTGCCCTCGCCGTCCTTGCCGGACAATTCCCACACCGCATGCCAGGAGCCGACATCGGACCAGCCGCACGCGACCGGCACGACCGCGGCGCGCGCGGTCTTTTCCATCACCGCGTAATCGATCGAGATCGACTTGGCCGATCCGAACGCGGCCTCGTCGAGCTTGACGAATCCGAGGTCGGTGCCCGCCTTCGTCACCGCATCGGTGACGGCCTGGACGCTTTCCGCATCGACCTTGCGATATTCATCCGTCAGGACCACGGCGCGGAACATGAAGTTGCCGCTGTTCCAGAGATAGCCGGCCTCGACATAACCCGCAGCTGTTGCCGGGTCCGGCTTCTCGACAAACTTCGCGACCGCATGGACCTTGCCGGAAATAGCCTCGCCGGGATTGATGTAGCCATATTCGGTGGCGGCGCGTTCGGGCTTCACGCCGAACGTTACGATGTGCCCGGCTTCCGCCGCAGCCAGTCCCTCGCGGCAGGCGGCGCGGAAAGCGGGCGTGTCGGAAACCACGTGATCGGCGGCCAGCGCCAGCACGATCGCATCCTTGTCGCGCGCCTCTGCAAAGGCGGCGCCGGCCGCGATCGCGGGCCCGGAATCGCGCCGCATCGGCTCGAGCAGCACGTCGGCCTCCAGCGCGATCTCCGCCAGTTGCTCGAGCACCATGAAGCGATAGGCGTTGTTGGTGATGATGACGGGCCGTTCGAACAGATCAGCATCAGAAACCCGCAACAGCGTGTCCTGGAACGTCGAGCGCGCCCCGAACAGGGACAGGAACTGCTTGGGGTGAACCTCGCGCGAGGCCGGCCACAGCCGCGTTCCCGCGCCGCCGCACATGATCAGGGGGATAATTCGTCGGTTCATCGGCGTCTCAAATCCTGTAGTGGCCACGATACCAGGCGACAAAATCGGCAAGCCCGTCCTCGATTGAGGTCTGCGGCCTGAAGCCGGTGTCGCGCATCAGTTCCGCGACATCGGCGAAGGTCTCGGTCACGTCGCCGGGCTGCATCGGTAGCATCTCCTTGACCGCCGCACGGCCCAATTCCCGCTCCAGAACTGATACCACATGGGTCAGTTCTTCCGGATGATTATTGCCGACATTGTAAACCCGTGCCGGCGCCCCGGCGCCCTCACCGCCGTCACGCGGGGCCTGGTCGACCAGTTGCAATACGACGCGCGTCACATCGTCGATATGGGTAAAGTCGCGCCGCATCCGGCCGTGGTTAAAGAGCCGGATCGGGGTCCCTTCCACGATCGCTTTGGTAAACAGGAAAATCGCCATATCGGGCCGCCCCCACGGCCCGTAGATGGTAAAGAACCGCAAGCCCGTCACCGGAAGCCGGTACAGATGGCTGTAGGAATGTGCAATCAGCTCATTGGCCTTCTTTGTGGCGGCGTAGAGGCTGACCGGATGGTCGGTTTTGTCGTCCACCGAAAACGGTAGTTTCGTATTGGCGCCGTATACCGACGACGAAGATGCATAGACCAGGTGGCCGCAGCCATGATGCCGGCACCCCTCCAGCACATTGACGAAGCCTTCGAGATTGGCGTCGACATAGGCATGCGGATGGTCGATCGAATGACGCACGCCGGCCTGCGCCGCGAGATGCACCACCTTGGCAAAGCGGTGCCCGGCGAACAGGCGCTCCGTCGATGCGCGGTCGGCGAGATCGATCTGCTCGAACGCAAAGCCCTGCTCCCCGCGCAGTATGTCCAGCCGCGCGCGTTTCAGCGCCGGATCGTAATAATCGTTGAGACTATCGAGGCCGACCACGGCGCGGCCTTCGGCGAGCAGCCGGCGAGCGACGTGGAAGCCGATGAAGCCCGCCGCGCCGGTGACCAATATGGATTGATCCGACATCATATCCCTGAACCTGACACCGGCTCGTCCTCTCCGGTCCGCGCCTCTTTACCCGCGTTGTCGAGGGGGCTGCAACACCTAGCAGCCCCGCTATTGCCAGATCGGCCCGAAAACCATACCAAGGCGCCGAATTGCATCGCTTTTTGCACCCCCTTCTCAAACCCGGCACGGGCGAGATGCGCCGTATCCTGCTTTCGACGTTGAAGATTCTGGTCTCGGCGGCGCTGTTGTATTTCTCGCTGCGCAAGGTCGACCTTGCCGACCTCGGCGCCCGCATCGACGTTTCCAGCCTGGGCTGGATCGGCGTGGCGATTGCCGTGACGTTCCTGCAGATATTCATCGGCGTCCTGCGATGGCGCGAGATCAGCGCGGAGTGCGGCGCGCCGCTGCCGATCAGGCAGGCGATGCGCTTCAATGTGATTGGAACCTTCTTCAACCAGACGCTGCCCTCCTCGATCGGCGGTGACGCGGTACGGCTGTGGTTGGTGGCCCGCAGCGGCGCCGGCTGGCGGGCCGCGACTTATTCCATCTTCGTCGACCGCGCTATCGGCCTGATCGCGCTCGCGGTGATCATCGTCGCGAGTCTGCCCTGGAGCTACCGCCTGATCACCGATCCGCACGGCAGGTCGGCCTTGCTTTTCGTCGATTTCGCAGCCCTTGGCGGCGGCCTCGGATTTCTGCTGCTCGGCCGGCTGCCATGGCCGTGGCTGAAGCACTGGTGGGGCACTCACCACATCCATGCCTGTTCTGTCATCGCCAATCGCGTGCTGTTCAGCCGCGCTCACGGCCCGAAAGTCGCGGTGCTTTCCTTGCTGGTGCATGTGCTTGCCGTCGTCATCGCCTGGTGCGTGGTGCAATCGATCGCAGCCCCCGTTCTGTTCAGCCAGATTTTCCAGCTCGTTCCGCCCGTCATGCTGATCACCATGCTGCCGATCTCGATTGCCGGCTGGGGCGTCCGCGAGGCCACCATGGGGCTGGCGTTCGGTTATGCCGGCCTGATGGCCAACGAGGGCGTCAATATCTCCCTGCTCTATGGCGCGGTATCCTTCATCGTCGGCGCGATCGGCGGGCTGGTCTGGATATTGAGCGCCGAGAAGGCCGCGCAGGGCACGGTGCCCATCGAAGTTCCCAAATAATCTTTCGAGCAACTTTCCACGCGGATAGAATGGCCAGTTCGCAACTACTGCTGTCGTTTGCCGCCGCAGTGCCGGCTATGCTGTTGTCGGGCGTCCTGACATGGGCGATCCGGCCGCTGCTGGTGCGAATAGCGCTGGCGAAACCGAATGCGCGCTCTTCCCATCGGATTCCGACGCCGCAGGGCGGAGGCATCGCGGTGATCGCGGCCACGCTGGTCGCGGCCGTTACGGTCATCGCCTTTGCCGGCACGGCGGAGATCAAAATTCCCGTCGCGGTATTCGGCGCGACGCTGTTCATCGCGGGCGTGGGCTTTGCCGATGACGTCCATTCCATCCCGGTGGTGCCGCGGCTGCTGCTGCAAGGATTAGCCGTCGCGGCAGTGATCCTTGCCGCGCCCGAAAACTTGCGGATCGTTCCGGCCTGCCCGCTCTGGCTCGAGCGCGGCCTGTTGTTGCTCGCAGGCCTGTGGTTCGTGAACCTCGTCAACTTCATGGACGGGCTGGACCTGATGACGGCAGCCGAGATCGTGCCGATCACCGGCGCGCTCGTTCTGCTCGGCTGGCTCGCCGAACTTCCAACGTCAACCACGGTCGCCGCCGCCGCGCTGTTCGGGGCGATGCTCGGATTTGCACCTTTCAACCGGCCGGTGGCGAAAATCTTTCTCGGCGACGTCGGCAGCCTGCCGATCGGTCTGCTGGCCGGCTGGTGCCTGCTGCAGCTCGCCTGGCATCAGCACGTGGCGGCGGCGCTGCTGTTGCCGCTCTATTATCTCACTGACGCCACCGTTACGCTCTTGCGGCGCATCGCCAGGCGCGAACCGTTCTGGGCGGCGCATCGCACCCACTTCTATCAGCGCGCCACCGACAACGGCTTTCCGGTTCGGCGCGTGGTGAGCGAGGTGTTCGCCCTCAACATCCTGCTCGCTGCACTGGCGATCGGCTCGGTCATGACCTCTTCTTCAGCCATTGCCGGCCTGCTTCTCGCCATCGGCGGCATCGCCACGGCGCTGCTGATGTACCGCTTCTCGCGCCGGCAACCCGGCTAATCCGGCTTCTTTCGCAAAAGCTCGCGGATCAGGCTGCAATAGTCGGTCATGGCGATCTCAAAATCGAATCGCCCTGCGATTTCGGCCGCGCGCTCGGCCCGCTGCGGGTCCTTGGCGCCGGCGGCACGACTGATCGTTTTCGCGAGCTCATCGGCTCTGCCGGGTTCGACGACCCAGCCGACATCGTGTTCGGTCACCGTCAACGCCGCCTCGGCACCGGGCTCGGAAACCAGGATCACCGGGCGGCCGATCGCCAGCAGATTGTAGAACCGGCTGGGCACCGATACACCGGCGACGTTCCTGCGGTAGGGAATGATCCAGACATCAGCGGCGGAAAGAAACGTCTCCAGTTGGTCGTCCTCGACGCGATCGACCAGCGTGACATTCGGAAGCTTTGCCTCGGACTGCATCTCGCGCAGCTGATCGAATCCGATTCCCCAGCCCGACAGCAGAAAGTGAATATCCTTGTCGTCGCGCAGCAGGCGCGCGGCCTCGAAGACGATGACGGGATCGTGGGTAAAGCCGAGATTGCCTGACAGACCGACGACGAAGCGGGCGGAAAGCGGACGGCGATACGGATTATCAGGATCGACCGCGCGAACGCCGCGCGCGAGCGTCGCCCAGTTCGGAATGAAATGGATCTTGTCGCTCGTCATTCCGCCATAGCGCAGCAGCAGCTTTTCGGTGTCGCGGCCGATGATGACGACGGCGTCGAGCGCGCGAAACATCAGCGCGTTGAGGCCGCGCATCGCCTTCGCCGGCAACGAATGCGGCTTCAGCATGCCTGCCATGATGAGGACGTCGGGATAGAGATCGTGCATGATCAGCACCGACCTCGCTCCCCTCAGTTTCGCGGCAGCGGCAAACGCATAAGGCAGCATGAAGGGTGCGGGCACCGTGAGCGCGACGTCGCCGCGGCGCAATTTCACCAATAACGCTGCGAACATCCGGATCGTGAACAGCAGTTCGGCCAGAGCGCGCTTGAGCAATGCGGCCTTGCCGGGCATCCAATTCCTAACTTCAACGACTGCAGGCTTTCCGGCGGCCGCTTTGGCGGCGGACCCTGCCGTTCCCGACAGCACCAAGACTTCGGCTTCCCGCGCCGCGCGTTCCGAAATCGCCGCCATGATCGCGGCCGTCGTGCTCGGATCCGGCGGATAATGCTGGCTGACGACGACGACTTTTCCGGACTTCTGCATCATGGCTTTCGAAACGGCCCGCACGGCCGGCGGACACCGAAAAAAGATCAGGCGGCGTTCGAGCCGAACTCGGGCACGGCATCCTTGAGCACCGCGCGGATGGTGGAACGGTCGTCCCGCGCATTCGCCTCCTCCAGCGCCGCGAGCCATTTGCGCAACGTCTGCATCGGCGGCTCGTTCGGCTTGGCCGCCATGATGCCAGCGACCCCGATCTCTACCGGAGGCTCCTCGCTGGCGAACAGGATCTCGTTCAGCCGCTCGCCCGGCCGCATGCCGGTGAACACCACCTCGATATCGATGCCGGGTTCGAGGCCGGACAGGCGGATCATCCGCTCGGCCAACTCCACGATCTTGACCGGCTGTCCCATGTTGAGGACGTAGACGGAAACATCGGGCCGCGCCGGCGTCAGCGCGTGGGTGGCCGCCGTCAGCACGAGATCGCAGGCTTCGCGGATGGTCATGAAGTACCGGACCATGTCCGGATGCGTCACCGTGACCGGGCCACCGGCCTCGATCTGCGCCTTGAATTTCGGCACCACCGATCCGTTGGAGGCCAGCACGTTCCCGAACCGCACCGAGATCAACCGCATATGCGGCTTGCCCTCCGATTGCGTCATCAGGTCATGGTCGAGCGCCTGGCAATACATTTCGGCGAAGCGCTTGGTCAGGCCCAGCATCGAGACCGGCTCGATCGCCTTGTCGGTCGAGATCATCACCATTGCGGTTGCACCCGCCGCCAGCGCGGCGTCGGCGACGTTGACGGAACCGAAGATGTTGGTCTTGACGCCCTCGCTCCAGTCGCGTTCGAGGATCGGCACGTGCTTCAGGGCTGCGGCATGGAACACGATGTCGGGCTTGAATTCCCGCATCAGGTTCATCATCCGGTCACGATCGCGGATATCGGCGATTCGGCCCTCGATCGCCGCATTGGCTGCGCGCGCCGTCAGCGCCTCCGTCACCGCGTAAAGCGCCGTTTCGGAATGCTCGATCACCAACAGCCGCGCGGCGCCGAAGGTCGCGACGCGGTCGCAAATCTCCGAACCGATCGAGCCGCCGCCGCCGGTGACGATCACCGCCTTGCCCTTCACCAGCGCTTCGAGCCGCGCGTAGTCGATCTTCTCGCTCGGCCGCAGCAGCAGGTCTTCGACGGCGACATTGGTCAGCCTCGGCACGTCGCCGCTTTCGAGCGACGGCAGGCGGCTGATGAACAGGCCGAGCCGCTTGGCCCGCATCAGGACCGCTTCGGGGTGCGCCTCGGGTTCGAATGCCGACGGGGTCATGACGACCCGCGAAATCGGCTTTCCGCGTCCGGCATAATCGCGCACCACGTCCTCGACATCGTCGAGCCCGCCGAGCACCGGCACGTTGCGGATCGACTGGCCGCGGTCCGCGGCCGACGGCGACAGCACGCCGACCGGCCAAAGCTGCTTGACTGCGCCGCTCTCGATCGCGCGCAACAGCACCTCCGCGTCGGCGGCGCGGCCGATCAACAGCGTCGACGACGCTCCTTCGGTCCGGGCATGGCGGCGAACGCGCGAGTAGCGGAAATAGCGATAGCCGAAACGGAGCGCGCTCAGCGCGAACACCTGGAGAAACCAGTAGAGCACGATGGTGATGCGGCCGAACAGCACCGGCGCCTTGCCGTTCGATGCCGTGAAAATGAAGGCATAGTCGAGCACGATGAGCGCTACCGTCAGAATACTAGCCACGCGCATGATGTTCAGCGCATCGGGGAGCGAAATGAAACGCCATTTCGTCGTCGTCAGGTTGAAGACGTAGCAGATCACGATGCTGAAGAGGATGA
This sequence comes from Bradyrhizobium algeriense, assembly GCF_003062295.1. Taxonomy (GTDB): domain Bacteria; phylum Pseudomonadota; class Alphaproteobacteria; order Rhizobiales; family Xanthobacteraceae; genus Bradyrhizobium; species Bradyrhizobium algeriense. The sequence goes on from NZ_PYCN01000002.1 coordinate 507,740, forward strand.
AGAGGGGCAGAATGCGCAGCAATAGCGGCAGCCGGGCATAGAAGGCCTCGCCTCCCTCGAAGCGCAAATAGAAGCTTGCGAGCAGCGCAAACGCGGTCGCCAGCGCATCATGCGCTGCGATCAGGTAATTGCGACGGGTCAGTTGCGAAAGAAGCGTCATTCCGTTGGCCGGCGGCGAAAACGATGGGGATTCGCAGAGCATCCCTCGCCCGCTGATATCTTATCTCCGGCGTGCATGCCAGCAGTCATGGCCGACCAATTCCGACAGGTTCCCCGCCCCCCGCTGAGGGATCCGGCTCGCAGCACCATGCCGCCGGCGACTCCGACGCCGAGCACATACATCCAGCCCTCGTGAAAATCGAACAGATGCGAGTTGAACAGCGACGTGAAGATATTCTGCACGACGACCAGCAGCCCGATCCAGGTGGCGAGCCCGTCGCCGCGAAACAGGAACAGGTGAGAGAACCACATCGCGTACAGTATAACGACGCCGACAATGCCCCATTGAACCGCGACGTTGAGCGTCTGGTTGTGCGGATTTCCGATCACCTCGCTGCTGGCCTGGTAGGAGCCATGCGTGGCGACGCGCTCGAACAGGCCTCGCGTGGCACCGGTGCCGTGGCCGATCAACGGCGCCTCGGCAAAGAAGCCGAGAGATTTCCGCCAGAATTCAAGCCGCAGCCCGATCGATGTCGGAGCATTTTCTTCCTTGTAGAGCCGGTAGTCCCGGGCAAACGTCTCCGCGGTCAGGCGCAATGCCGGCGAGGTCTGCCAGGCCACGGCGGAGAATGCGGCTCCCACGCACAGGATGATGACAATGCTGCGCCACCTCAGATGCAGCAGTGCAAATACCGCGAACATGACCGGCACCGTGACCAGCGCCGTGCGCGACACCACCAGAAACGCCATGTTGACGAAGAAGCCGAGGGCGATGGCGGTAAGCAGCAAGGCCAACGCGATCCGCTTTGCCCGCAGCAGCATGATGATCGGGTAGGCCAGCGCGACTGCGCACAGCGTGAATTCCTGGCTCTGAGCGATATAGTTCTTGACGAAGATGCCGCGCGCCGCGAGTTCGGGAGTCCGCAACGAAAGTTCCGGACGGAGAAACACCATCCAGGACATCAGCATCAACAATGTGCACGAGACGAGGAACGCCGCGAAAACCCACGACCCGCGCTCCGACCGCTCGAAGTGATAGAGCAGAACCGGAAGCACCAAGAATTTCGCGGCCGGGCCCACGGCATAGAGCCTCCCGCCCCAGGCAGCGTCCGACCACAGAGTTCCGACAAGCGTCAGAACAAACAGGGCGATCGGCAGCGCGGATATCGGGCGCATCAACGAGGCCAGAAAGCCCTTCAGCTCAACGGTCGGCGCAACCGTGATCAGAAGGACAGCACCGAAAATACCGACCAGCGAGGTCGACCATGGCAGCGACAGCGCAAGCAGCACTGCAACGATGTCGCTCACCTTCATCCATGCGGCCGGATCGCGCCAGACCGGCAGCGCCTTGGCGATCGACGAGGAAGCTGCGTTGCCGCTCACGCCTTGCCTCCGCGCGCGCGGTCGACCAGCGACGTCGTACTGTGGCCCGCCAGAATGTCGATGAGCACGACCTCGCCGCCGGCAGCCTCGACGATCTCGTGGCCGACGACCTGCTCGCGCGTATAGTCGCCGCCCTTGACCAGCACGCTCGGCCTCACTTTCGCGATCAGGTCGATCGGCGTGTCTTCTTCGAAGATCGCGACGAGATCGACCGCCTCCAGCGCCGCCAGCACTTCGGCGCGCGCCTGCTCGTCCTGAACCGGACGCCCCTCGCCCTTCAGCCGTTTCGTCGAGGCATCGCTGTTGAGTCCGACGATCAGCCGGTCGCAGGCGCGGCGCGCGGCCGTCAGCACCTTGACGTGGCCGGGATGCAGGATGTCGAAGCAGCCATTGGTGAAGCCGATGCGCAGCCCCTGCCGGCGCCAGTCCGCCAGATGTGCATCGAGATCGCCGCCAGCAGGCACGATCTTCTCTTCGGCCGCCAGCGACGCATGCGGCAGGATCTTCCGCCGCAACTCCGCCGGCGTCACGGTCGCGGTGCCCTTCTTGCCGACCGCAACTGCGGCTGCCGCATTCGCCATCCGCAGCGCCGTCTCCCAGTCGGCCCCGGCCGCAAGCGAAAGCGCCAGCACGGCGGCAACCGTGTCGCCCGCGCCCGAGACGTCGCGCACCTTGACCGGCAACGCCGGCACGTGGATCGCCTCGCCGCCGCGCGCCACCAGCGTCATGCCGTGTTCGCTCTGCGTCACCAGCATCGCCTCGCAATCGGCGAGAACCATCGCATCCTGCGCCGCGCCGGCAATATTCAGGTCGGTATCGGCTCGGCTGCGGGTGGCTTCCGCAAATTCCTTGCGGTTGGGCGTCAAGAGCGTGGCGCCGCGATAGATCGCGAAATTGGCGCTCTTGGGGTCGACGATCACGCGCTTGCCGAGCTTCTTCGCGGCGTCGATGATGTTGCGGATGACGCGCGCCGTCAGCACGCCCTTGGCGTAGTCGGACAGCAGCACGATATCGGCGCGCGCGATCTGCGGCAGGATCGCGTCGATCAGCTTTTGCTCGATCTCGGCCGAAGCCGGAACGGCCTGCTCCCAATCCGCGCGCAGCATGTGGGTGGAAAAATGTTCGGAGACAAAGCGCACCTTGCGCGTCGTCGGGCGGGAGGAATCGGAGACCAGCACGGCCTCGATCAACTTCTCCCGCGCCAGATCGGCCTTCAGCTTCGCGCCCGCCTCGTCCTCGCCGACCAGGCCTGCAAAGATGCAGCGCGCGCCGAGAGCGGCGATGTTGCGCGCGACATTGCCGGCGCCGCCGATATTGGTCTCGCTGCGCTGGACCGCAATTACGGGCGCCGGTGCCTCCGGCGAAACGCGCGACACCTCGCCATAGACGAATTCGTCGAGCATGAGGTCGCCGACGCAGAGCACGGTCTGACGCGGGATCGCCTGGCTCAGGGCTTCAAAATCGAACATCTGTCTACCTGGTGCCCATCAGCGAAAGCGATCGGTGCGATCGAGGAAACCCTTCACGTAACGCTCGACCGCGTCTTCCAGCGCGGTGAAGCCGCCATTATAGCCGGCGCGCAGCAACCGATCGACTTCGCTCTGGGTGAAGTATTGATAGCTGCCGCGGATCGCTTCGGGCATGTCGATATACTGGATGTTCGGCGTGGCGCCGAGCGCCGCATAGGCCGACAGCATCAGGTCACGAAAGCTGCGCGCGGTGCCGGTGCCGACATTGAAGATGCCGCTGACGCCTGATGTCGAGAGCAGCCACATCGTCACGCGTACGACATCGTCGACATAGATGAAGTCGCGCCGCTGGTCGCCGTCGGCGATGCCTTCGCGGTGCGACTTGAACAATTGCACGGGGCGCCCGGCCTTGACGTCGTCGAAGCGCCGCGCCAGCACGCTCATCATCGTGCCCTTGTGATATTCGTTAGGGCCGAACACGTTGAAAAACTTCAACCCGGCCCATTGCGGCGGCAGCCGTTCGCCGCGCGCGGCGCGTTCGGCCACCGCCATGTCGAACAGATGCTTGCTCCAGCCGTAGAGATTCATCGGCCGCAGCTTCTTCAGGGTGTCCATGGATTGGTCGTCGCTGAAGCCTTCGCTGCCGTCGCCATAGGTCGCCGCCGAGGACGCGTAGATCAGCGGCGTGGCGTTCGCCGTGCACCAGTCCAAGAGTCGCATCGACAGCCGGAAATTGGTCTCGATCACCAGATCGCCGTCGGTCGCCGTGGTCTCGGAGATGGCGCCGAGATGAATGACGGCCTCCAGCCGGCGGCCCTTCAGCCAGTCCATCAGTTCCGAGGGCGGCACGACATCGGCGAGCCGGCGCTTGGCCAGATTGCGCCATTTGCCGTCATGGCCGAGCACGTCGCACACGGCCACGTCCCGGCCGGTGTCATTCAACGCAGCCACGACGTTCGACCCGATAAAACCGGCACCCCCGGTCACCAGCAACATGCCATCCCCTGCCGTGATTGTTCGGCAAAGCTTTGCCCCACTCCCGCGCGGCAAGCAACTTGGCTGATATGGCTGGGTGAAGGCGGATCACCCGGCTTTACCTAGCGGAGCAGAGCAGTTACCGACGGGGCCGGAATGAGGCCTGAAGTCAGTTAAACAAAAAATGAATTCGGATTCAATAGACGGGATCGAGATGGAGGACGCCGCCGACACGCGGCCGATCCTGATCGTGCCCTATATGTGGATCGGCGATTACATCCGCGGCCATACCGTCGTGCGTGTCCTCAAGCAGCGCTGGCCGAACCGGCCGGTCGATTTGCTGGTGACCTCGCTGTGCGCGCCGCTGGTCGATTACATGCCGGGTGTCCGCGCCGGAATCGTCTGGGATCTGCCCCGCGGCCGTTTGGCGGTGGCGAAACAGTGGGGGCTGGCCTCCGAGCTGCGTGCCCGGGGTTATGGAACCGCCCTCGTCCTGCCCCGCACCTGGAAAGCCGCGATTGCGCCGACGCTGGCCGGGATCCCCGAGCGCGTCGGCTTTTTCGGCGAGGCCAGATTTGGGCTGATCAACCGGATGCGCTGGGGCGAAAAAGCCCTGCCCCGCTTCATCGACAAGAATGCCGCGCTGGCGCTGCCTGCCGGCGCGCCGCTGCCGGGCGAATGGCCGGTGCCGCAACTCGTCGTGCCGCCGGAGGAAATCGCGCGCTGGCGGCAGGCCAACGAATTGGGCTCAGGCCCCGCGGTGGCGCTGGCCCCGGGATCCGTCGGCGCCTCCAAGCGCTGGACCTATTACCCCGGCGCCGCGCGGCTCCTGATCGAGCGCGGGCTCGACGTCTGGGTGGTCGGCGGCCCCGGTGAGAAGGCGCTGGCGCAGGAAATCGTTGCCGCCGGCCGCGGCAAGGTCCGCGACCTCACCGGGTCAGACCTGCGCAACGGCATTCTGGCAATGGCGGCGGCCGGCGTCGCCATCTCTAACGATTCGGGCCTGATGCATATCGCGGCCGCGATCGGCACGCCGACCATGGGCATTTTCGGCCCCACCAGTCCCTATCTGTGGGCGCCGCTGAACGGTCTTGCCGCGACGGTTGTTCAGACCAAGGCGGTGCTGCCCTGCCAGCCCTGCCAACGCACCGTCTGCACCATGAACGACCACCGCTGCATGCGCGACATCGATCCCGCCTACGTGGCCGAGGTCGCGCACCGCCTGCTGGTCACTCAGCCGAGCGCACGATAGACCGCGGCGATCGCATTCGCCTCCGCCTCGAGGCTGAACTTTTGCAGCACGCGCGCGCGCGCACGCTCGCCCATCGCGATTGCCGCGGCCGGATCGCGCATCAACGGCTCCAGTGCCGCCACCAGCGCGTCGGCATCGCCCGGCGGCGTCAATAGGCCGGTCACGCCCTCTTCGACCACGAACTCCGCGGCGCCCGCGCGCGACGCCACCAGCGCCGCCCCTGAGGACATCGCCTCGATCAGCGTCAGACCAAAGCCTTCATTGCGCGAGGTGAAGGCGTAGATCGTCAGCCGCTGATACCAGCGCTGCACCTCCTCGATCGCGAGCTCGCCCGTGATGACGATGCGCGACTGCAGCCCGGCCGCCTCGATCTGCTGCTTCAGACCGTTGGCAAAACCCTGCTGCTCCGGCACCACCGCGCCGACGATGACAGCGGTGAAATCGGGGTAACGCGGCAGCAGCCGGCACATCGCCTCGACAAACACGTCCGTGCCCTTTTGCGCGCGCACCCGGCCGAAGCAGCCGATCGCGTAACGCCCCGGCAGTTTGGCCTCCGCAAACGCCGCCGCGCGATCGGCCGGCGGTGCGTAGCTGTCGGTATCGACGCCATGCATCACCACAACAGCCTTGCGCTTGAGAAACGACGCCGAGAGCTCGGAAGTGGCGATCACCGCATCCATCTGCCGGATCAGCCAGCGCGTCAGCCGCTTGTGATGCCGCTGTGCGGCTGAAGTGAAGACGAGTTTCAACGGCCAGCCGAGCGCGCGCAGCAACAGCCCCGCGATCATCTCGTCGTTACGGCGCGCGTGCCAGATCAGGGAGTTGCGGTGCCGCCAGAGTTTCAGGAGATCCGCAAAACCCATCCGCGCGATGCCGTCGGGCGCATGCGGCCCGAGCCACGCCGCGCAGTACATTGTGGCAAGCTTCGGCGCCACCATCCGGTTGGTCGCGGTGACGCCTGAATAGCGCCTGTGCAGATTCGGCACGATCAGTTGCAGATCACTGGCCAAATTGTTCTCGATCGGCACGTCCGGCTCCATTTCAGCCAGTTCCTATACGCAACATTAAGCATAGTGGCCAGTTCGCCCGTGCCGAAACCCACTCTTCACCGCAGCCCCGCTAGCATTGCCTCCCATAGAGCGCGACCAGCATAACGTGGAAACCGGTTTTGCGTCCGGGCGCGCGCCAAATTCAAGAGCGAGAGGTGGCCCATGACCGTGCTCGTCACAGGTGGCGCCGGCTATATCGGAAGTCACACGGTTCATGCGCTGGCGGATGCCGGCGAAAGCGTCGTCGTGATCGATAATCTGTCCACCGGATTCTCCGCCTTCCTGCCGGAAGGCGTGCCGCTGTTCATCGGCGACGCCGGCGATGAAAACCTCGTCGCAGGCGTGATCGCCCAGCACGGCATCGAGAGCATCATTCATTTCGCCGGCTCCATCGTGGTGCCGGATTCGGTGCGCGATCCGCTCGGCTATTATCGCAACAACACCATGACGACCCGCAGCCTCTTGAATGCCGCGGTCAAGGGCGGCGTCAACAAATTCATCTTTTCGTCGACGGCTGCCGTCTACGGCAATCCGGACCAAGTGCCGGTGCCGGAACATGCGCCGACGCGGCCGGCGTCGCCCTACGGCTCTTCCAAGCTGATGACGGAAATCATGCTGCACGATGTCGCTTCCGCGCATGGCATGAACTATGTCGTGCTGCGCTACTTCAACGTCGCCGGCGCCGATCCTTTGGGCCGCTGCGGCCTCGCCACCGTCGGCGCCACACATCTGCTCAAGATCGCGGTCGAAGCCGCCACCGGCCAGCGCGCCAAGATCGACGTGTACGGCACTGACTACCCGACGCCGGACGGAAGCTGCATCCGCGATTTCATCCATGTCAGCGATCTCGCGCAGGCCCATCGCGCCGCGCTGGCCTATTTGCGCGACGGCAAAAGCTCGATCACGCTGAACTGCGGTTACGGCCGCGGCTACTCCGTGCTCGAAACCATCGAAGCCGTCCGCCGCGTCTCCGGGCGCAATTTCGCGGTTTCATATGCGCCGCGCCGCCCCGGCGACATCATGACGATGGTCGCTGACGTCAGCCGCATTCATGCGACGCTGGACTGGACACCGCAATTCGACAATCTCGAGACCATCGCCTCCCACGCGCTGGCCTGGGAACAGAAGCTGTTCCACGACCGCGGCGGCCTTCCGCAGCATGCGGAATCAGCCTGAAATCAAGCGCTTATTTGGCTTGAAAAAGCCCCGCCAAGCAGGCAAGGACTAACCCGCAGCAGCCCTGACGCGCCGGCTACGAAGCGCCGTCAATGGAACGCGGATGACCGAACTTCCAAGAGAAAATCCGAGAAAAATCACCGACGACCCCTATGGCGCGGCGATCCTGATCAGGCGTCTGGTCGCCGAACAGGGGCTCGCCTACTGGCGGCGCTATCTGCTCGCCTTCGCGCTGATGGGGCTTGCGGCGGCGACCACCGCCGGTTCCGCCTATTTGCTCGGCGAGGTCATCAACAAGGCCTATGTCGACAAGGATGTGCGCGGCATTGCGGTCCTGTCGCTGGTCACCATCGCCATCTTCACCATCAAGGGCGCGGCGACCTATGGGCACACCGTGATCCTGTCGCAGATCGGCAACGCGATCCTCGCCAACAACCAGCGCCGTCTGTTCGCCAAGCTGATGAGCGAAAACATCGCGTTCTTCTCCGAGCGGCATTCCTCGGAATTTCTAGCGCGGCTGACCGCCGGCGCCACCGCGGTGACGCAGGTGCTCAATCTCCTGATCAACGCCATCGGGCGCGATCTGCTGTCACTGATCGCGCTCGTCGTCGTCATGGTATTGACCGATCCTTTGATGGCGCTGCTGGGTTTTGCGGTGGCGCCGCCGGCGATGATTGTGCTGCGCAAGCTGGTGAAGCGCATCAAGGGCCTCGCGCACAACCAGTTCTCCGGCACCGCCGACATCATGGAGACGATGCAGGAATCCCTGCAGGGCATCCGCACGGTGAAAGCCTTCGCGCTCGAGCAGGCGATGCGCGAGCGCATCGACGCCAGCATCACCGCGGTCGAGCGTAACGCCAACAAGATGGCGCGGGTTTCCAACCGCTCCAGCCCGCTGATGGAGACGCTCGGCGGTTTCGCGATCGCGGGCGGCCTGATGTACGGCGGTTACCGGGTAGTCGCGATGGGCGCTTCGCCCGGCCAGTTCTTCTCGTTCCTGACCGCGTTCCTGCTGGCCTATGAGCCGGCCAAGCGGCTGGCGCGGCTCAACATCGAGCTCAACAGCAACCTGATCGGCGCGCGCAAGCTCTTGGAGATCGTCGACAGCCCGCCGAGCGAGCCCGACGACAGTGACAAGCCGGCGCTGAAGCTCAGCGATGCCCGCGTCGAATTCCGCGACGTCACTTTCGGCTACCGGCCAAACGAGCCGGTGCTGCGCCGCATGAGTTTTGTCGCCGAACCCGGCAAGACCACCGCGCTGGTCGGCCCGTCCGGTGGCGGCAAGTCAACGGTGCTGGCGCTGCTGCTGCGGCTCTATGAAGTGAACGACGGCGCCATCCTGATCGACGGCCAGGCGATCTCGGGCGTATCGCGCCATTCGCTGCGCGCCCAGACCGGCTATGTCGGACAGGACGTCTATCTGTTCCGCGACACGGTCGGCGCCAACATCGCGTTCGGCAAGGAAGGCGCCACCCAGGACGAGATCGTGGCGGCGGCGAAGGCGGCCTGCGCGCATGACTTCATCATGGGCTTTCCGCTCGGCTACGACACGCCCGTCGGCGAGCATGGCACGCAGCTATCCGGCGGCCAGCGCCAGCGCATCGCAGTCGCCCGGGCGTTGCTCAAGAACGCGCCGATCATCCTGCTCGACGAAGCAACTGCCGCGCTGGACTCCGAGTCCGAAAAAGCCGTGCAGGAGGCGATCGAGCATCTCTGCCAGAACCGCACCACCATCGTGATCGCCCACCGCCTGCACACCATCATGCACGCCGACGCCATTCTAGTGGTCGAGGGCGGGGAGATCGTCGAGCGCGGCCAGCATGACGATTTGCTGCGGCGCGCCGGCCGCTACGCCTCGTTCTTCCGCCTGCAACAGCGCGACGCCGGCCATCCCAGTCTGGCGCCGGTCAGCGCAACCGCGTAAGGCTATTCCTGAATTTCCAACCGTAACCTCCCGAGACCTTCTTCATGAACGCAGCCTCCTACGTCATATCAGCAGCCCCGCAGCCCACCCTTCCCGTCGTCGGCGAAACAGGGACCTATCCGGTCCGCCGCATCTGGTGCGTCGGGCGCAACTATCTCGAGCACATCCGCGAGATGGGCAATGACGAGCGCGCGCCGCCGTTCTTCTTCGCCAAGCACGCCGACATGCTGGTGCCCGACGGCGCCACGATCCCCTATCCGCCGCTGACCAAGGATCTGCATCACGAGGTCGAACTGATCGTCGCGATGAAGAGCGGCGGCCTCAACATCTCGGCCGAGAAGGCGCTCGACCATGTCTACGGCTATGCCGTCGGCATCGACCTCACCCGCCGCGACCTGCAGATCGCCTCGCGCAAGAAGGAGCGGCCGTGGGAAGTCGGCAAGTCGTTCGACTATTCCGCGCCCTGCTCCGCGATCCAGCCGGCCGCCAAGATCGGCCATCCCACCAAGGGCAAGATCTGGCTGACGGTGAACGGCACGGAAACCCAAAAAGGTGATCTGACCGAACTGATCTGGAACGTGCCGGAGATCATCTGGCAGCTCTCACAACAGGTAAAACTCGCCGCCGGCGACATCATCATGACGGGCACGCCCGCCGGCGTCTCCCAGCTCAACCCCGGCGACCAGATCGAGTGCGGCGTCGACGGCGTCGGCACGCTGAAGGTTGCGATCGGCAAGCCGGAATAGAACTGAAAGCCATCGCGAAATGCAAAGCCCCGGACCTGATCCGGGGCTTTTTCGTTGAGCCGGTAGGATGGGTTGAGCCCTTGCGAAACCCATCGCGATCATCGGATGCAAATGATGGGTATCGCTTCGCTCCACCCATCCATCCTACGCATTGCTCGGATTACGCCGCAGCCGCGCGCGCCTGATACCGCGCCCCGGCACTTTCGGTTGCAAGATCCGCAAAACTGACACAGATTTCAACTATTGCCGGAGAATAACGGCGAATGTCGGATCGGAGGACACGTCCATGATCAAGGTAAGCGTAATGTATCCCAATACACCCGGCGGGCGCTTCGATCACGATTACTACCGCGACAAGCATATGCCGCTGGTGAAAGCCCGCATGGGCGATGCGTGCAAGTCCTATACGGTCGACAAAGGCATGGCCGGCGGCGCACCCGGCGCTCCCGCCACCTATGTCGGGATGTGTCATATCTTCTGCGACTCGGTCGAGGCCTTCCAGGCCGGCTTTGGACCGCATGCCAAGGAGATCATGGCCGACATCCCGAACTATACCGACCAGTCTCCGGTCATTCAAATCAGCGAAGTCGTCGTAGGCTGACGACCCGGCAACCGTGCCCCGGATGAGCGACTTGTCCGCCGTAGCTCAACGAGCGTAGGCGGAAAGCGACATCCGGGGCGGCGTTCCCGCATATCGCTCCGCTCATGCGGGCTACTTGCTGTGGCTCAGGTGTGATTCGCCCTAGTGCCGGCTTCGGCCATAATGTTGCCGGAGCGAAGCTGTTTCTGGCTCCGCTTTTCCGCGGGGGCTTCATCCATGCACGATCGGCGTCAACCGGCAGGTCAGCCGTCGTCTTTTGGCTGGCGCTGGATCGGACGTATGCTGCTGCTGCGCCGCGAGCAGGTCGCGTCGATCCTTGCGATGACGGGCGCGGTGTATGCCGCGGGTCTCGTCTTTCCCATCAGTACGCAGAAAGCGGTCGATACGATCGTGGCAGGACGGGCGGACTGGGCGCTCGCTGGCCTCGCGCTGACCGCGGTCGCCGCCGTCGGGCTTGAGGCGGCGGTTGCGTCCTGGCGTCAGAAGCTGGTGATCCGGCTTGTCGCCTTCATCGACCGGCGCGTGTCGCGCAAGGTCTTCGCGCATCTCATGCGAGCGCGCATCGACGGTGCGGATTTCCGCTCCGGCGACGTGCTCAATCATTTTCAGCAGGCGACAAAGGTCCGCGACTTCGTACTTTATCATCTGCCGCATGTCGTCTTCGATACCGGCGGCGCCATCGTCGCGCTGGGCCTGATGCTCTATTACGACCTCGTCGTCGGGCTAACCTTGCTGGTGATCGCTCCGCTGCTGGCCATCCTCACACGCGAGCATCTGGGCGCGTTCCGGCTCGTCGCGGATGACTATTACGCCAGCATCGGTGCGCGGCAGAATGTTCTGTCCGAGAGCGTCAACGGCATTTCGACCATCAAGGCGCTGGCACTCGAAGGCGGCCGTATGCGCCGATGGGACCGCATCACCGGCGCGATGCTCGACAAGCTCTGTCATCTGATGGATCTCAGCCGCGCTTTCATCCTCAGGTCGCAGATCGTCTCACGTGGACTCACATTGCTTGTGGTCGGGCTCGGCTGCTGGCGCATGTTTCAGGGGCATCTCACCGTCGGCGAACTGCTGGCGTTGCAGTTGCTCGCCGGCCGGATCACCGGACCGATCCTGGCCGCCGGAGACGTCTACAGGACCTATCAGGAGGCGGACGTGGCTGTCCGCCGGATCGCCAAGTTCGTCTCCGAGCCGCGGGAGCAGGCGACCATCACTCCACCCGTCCGCGAATTTACGGCCGGAGGCATCGTGCTGTCGAACGTGTCGCTGACCTATCCCGGAGCGAACCGGCCGGCGCTGCACGACGTCAGCGTTGCGTTGCCGTCGCACGGCGTCATCGCTCTTGTCGGCCGCAACGGTTCGGGCAAGTCGACCCTGATCCGGATCCTGCTCGGATTGCTCGGCGACTACTCCGGCCGGGTTGAGCTGTTCGGTCACGATCTCAGGCATTATGACCCGCGCTGGCTGCGCGGGAGGATCGGCGTGGTCGATCAGGACACGGCGCTGTTTTCGGGAACGGTGCGGGAGAATCTTGCGCCCGGCCGAGATGCTGACGATGCCGCGTTGCGTGAGGCCCTGGGTTTCTCCGATGCGCTGGGTTTTGTCGAGGCCCTGCCGGGTGGCACTGACGCCGAGCTGAGCGAGGGCGGTCGCTCGCTGTCCGGCGGGCAGCGTCAGCGCCTGTCCATCGCCAGGGCCGTCGTGCGCAATCCGAAGCTTGCACTGTTCGATGAGCCGACGGCGTTTCTTGATGCCGAAGCCGCAGTGGCGCTGGAGAAACGGCTGGCCGTCTGGGGGCGAGATCGTCTGCTGATCCTCGTCTCGCACCATCTCGCCGCGAAGCGCAGCGCCGATCGCATCCTGGTGCTTGAGGCTGGCCGTCTCGTCGGCGACGGCCCGCACGAGCAGCTCGTCAAAACCGCGCCGGAGTACGCCTCCCTGTGGTCCGACTATGCACGTTCCCTGGAGGGGGTCTCGTTGTGATCGAGACCTCAGTCGCACGAAGGTTTCGGTAGCCTCCTGCCCGCTTGCTTCACTACCCACCGCCCGCTGGCTGCGACAGAACCGCTTGTCGCGCAAATCACCAAAAGTCTGTCCAGCCCCCTTTGCAAAAATATTCCGCTTAACCCGCAGGCCAAATCAGCGGCATAACTCCGCCCGTCTCACGGCAGATGAGGGGCGTTGGCCATCGTCACGAACGTGCGGTGAGATGCGATGGACGCGAGAGCTGCGACTGACGTGTGCAGCTTGAGCGTACGGCGAAGTCGTGTGGTCCTGACGCCGCGGTGCTGGCGTCAAGTTCTTCGAGAAGCATGCCGCGAGAAGGCGAAACTGTATCCACCGTCATTGCGAGCGAAGCGAAGCAATCCACGCCTCCGCAAGCTGCGAAATGGATTGCTTCGCTTCGCTCGCAATGACGCGGAGAGGCCGCAGCGTACTGGATACCTCGCATGACGGCCCTGGCAGCCGACAATCGAGAAACAAAAGCCTCAGCTCCGCAACGCCTGTAGGCCCTTGAAGGTCAGCCGCTTGGGATCCCTCACGCCGGCCAGATAGAACTTGCGGATGAAGGCTACGGCCGCTTCGCGGTCGCAATCGGTCAGCGCCACGATGGCATCGACGGCTATTCGCTGGGCGTCCATGGGCTTCCTCGTGCTGTCAGGGGCCACAAGCCACGCAGCGTATAGGGACGCCGGTTAATCCGGCGTTAACCGTGAGGGAACCTTGAACGATTCGCGCTCGCCTACGTATACGCGAAATAACGCATGGGGCGTCGGGACGCACCTCGCGGTGGAACCGCTCACGAATACTGCATCACCCCGTCGTCGACCTTGCCGTAGCGCAGGGTGACGATGTCGAGCGCGTAGTTCTGATACAGCCGCCACGGCCGTTTCGAGCCCTGCTTGGGCAATTTCGCGATCGAGCGCTGCACATAGCCGGAGGAGAAATCCAGCGACGGCAGTTCCCTGACGTCAGGATCGACATTATGCGGCATGCACTGCTTGTAGCCGTTGCGGTCCATGTAATTGATCAGCCGGCAGACATATTCGCAGGTGAGATCGCATTTCAGCGTCCACGACGCGTTGGTGTAGCCGAACGCGGAGGCCATGTTCGGGATGTCCGAATACATCATGCCCTTGTAGTTCAGCGTTCGCGCGAAATCGACCGTGCGGCCGTCGACGCTGACTTCGAGGCCGCCGAGCACCTGCAGGTTCAGCCCGGTCGCGGTGATAATGATGTCGGCCTCGAGCTCGCTGCCGTCCTTCAGCTTGATGCCGCCCTTGGTGAAGCTGTCGATCTCATGGGTGACGACGGAGGCGCGCTTGTCCCGGATCGACTTGAACAGGTCACCATCAGGCACCAGGCACAGCCGCTGCTCCCACGGATTGTAGCGCGGCGTGAAATGCTTGGCGACGTCGTATTCCGGCCCCAGCGCCATCTTGACGCCGCCGAGGATCAACTGCTTGGCACGGTCGGGCTTGCGGCGACAGAGCTGGAAGAAATACATGCCGAACAGCACGTTGCGCCAGCGGATCATGTGATAGGCGAGTTTCGCGGAGAAATTCCGGCGCAGCTTGTTGGCGAGCGCATCTTCCGCCGGCCGCGCCACCACGTAAGTCGGCGAGCGCTGCAGCATGGTGACATGCGCCGCGGTCTTGGCCATTTCGGGCACCAGCGTCACCGCTGTGGCGCCCGAGCCGATCACCACCACACGCTTGCCGGCGTAGTCGATATCCCTAGGCCATTTCTGCGGATGCACGATCTGGCCGGCGAAGTCAGCCGTGCCGGAAAATTCCGGCGTGTAGCCTTCCTCGTATTTGTAATAGCCCGAGCACATGAAAAGGAAATTGCAGGTGAAGCGGACGATTTCGGATGCGCCCTCGTCCACCGTGCGTTCGGCCTCAACGGTCCAGCGAGCATCCGGCGACGACCACGACGCGCGTTTGACGCGGTGGTGGAAGCGAATCTTCCTGTCGATGCCGTTGTCGACAGCGGTCTCGCAGACATAATTCAGTATCCGCGGCCCGTCCGCGATCGCCTTCGGCTCGGTCCACGGTTTGAACGAATAGCCGAGCGTGTACATGTCGCTGTCGGAGCGGATGCCGGGATAGCGAAACAGATCCCAGGTGCCGCCGATGCAGTCGCGTCCCTCGAGGATGACGTAGCTCTTGTCCGGGCATTTCTCCTGCAGGTGATAGCCCGCGCCGATGCCGGACAGGCCGGCTCCGACGATCAGCACGTCGAAATGTTCAGTTGCCTCGGTCATGGCGCTCTCCCTGCTGCCCGATCTAATGGGCAGCAGGGAGGAATTGCAACTCGCATTG
Source organism: Bradyrhizobium algeriense (assembly GCF_003062295.1). Taxonomy (GTDB): domain Bacteria; phylum Pseudomonadota; class Alphaproteobacteria; order Rhizobiales; family Xanthobacteraceae; genus Bradyrhizobium; species Bradyrhizobium algeriense. Next base: position 522,799 of record NZ_PYCN01000002.1, read on the forward strand.
TCAGGTTGCCGCGGCGATACAGGCTGTATCGGAATTTACGATTGAATCTCAACGATCACGGGTTGTGCGGCCAACCAGCAAAAAGCCCCGGATCGCTCCGGGGCTTGCTGAGGCTCTGGCATTTACGTCAGGACGACACCTGCAGCGGCGCACCCTGCCTGAAATCAATACCGGTAATGATCCGACTTGAACGGGCCTTCCGGCTTGACGCCGATATATTCGGCCTGGTCCTTGCGCAGTTCGGTCAGCTTGACGCCGATCTTGGCGAGATGCAGCCGGGCCACCTTCTCGTCCAGCGTCTTCGGCAGCACGTAGACCTTCTTCTCGTACTTGCCGTCCTTGTTGTTGGCCCAGAGCTCGATCTGCGCCAGCGTCTGGTTGGTGAACGACGCCGACATCACGAAGGAGGGATGGCCCATGGCGTTGCCGAGGTTCACGAGGCGGCCTTCCGACAGCAGGATGATGCGATGCTTGTCGGGGAATTCGATCTCGTCGACCTGCGGCTTGATGTTGGTCCACTTCAAATTACGAAGCCCTGCGATCTGGATCTCGTTGTCGAAGTGGCCGATGTTGCAGACGATGGCGCGATCCTTCATCGCGCGCATGTGGTCGATGGTGATGATGTCCTTGTTGCCGGTCGCGGTGACGAAGATGTCGGCGCGCGGGGCGGCGTCTTCCATGGTCACGACTTCATAGCCTTCCATCGCAGCCTGCAGCGCGCAGATCGGATCGACTTCGGAAACCATGACACGGCAGCCGGCCTGGCGCAGCGAGGCGGCCGAGCCCTTGCCGACGTCGCCGAAGCCCGCAACCATCGCGGTCTTGCCGGACATCATCACGTCGGTGCCGCGGCGGATGCCGTCGACCAGCGATTCACGGCAACCATAGAGGTTGTCGAATTTCGACTTGGTGACGCTGTCGTTGACGTTGATGGCGGGGAACAGCAGCTTGCCTTCCTTCTCCATATTGTAGAGCCGGTGCACGCCCGTGGTGGTCTCTTCGGAAACGCCTTTGATGTTCTTGGCGATCTCGGAGAAGTAGCCCTTCGGCTTTTCCTTCAGGATCTTCTTGATCAGCGCGAAGAACACTTCCTCTTCTTCCGACTCCGGCTTGTCGAGGAACTTGACGTCGCCGTTCTCGGCGCGCAGGCCGTGATGCACCAGCATGGTGGCGTCGCCGCCGTCATCGAGGATCATGTTGGGCGTGCCGCCGCCGTGCCAGTCGAACAGCTTTGCGGTGTAGTCCCAGTATTCGGCGAGCGTTTCGCCCTTCACCGCAAACACCGGAATGCCGGCGGCCGCGATGGCGGCTGCCGCATGGTCCTGCGTCGAGTAGATGTTGCACGACACCCAGCGGATATCGGCGCCGAGGGCCGCCAGCGTCTCGATCAAGACCGCGGTCTGGATCGTCATGTGCAGGGAGCCGGCGATGCGGGCGCCCTTCAACGGCTGCTTCGGGCCGTATTCCTCGCGGGTCGCCATCAGGCCGGGCATTTCGGTCTCGGCCAGCGAGATTTCCTTGCGGCCGAATTCGGCGAGCGAGATGTCCTTGACGATATAGTCGGTGAAGGCGGGCTTCTTGGCGGCGGCGGTGGTCATGGGGAGTTTCCCTTTGTGGAGTTCGTCATTCCGGGGCGCGCGTGAGCCACGAACCCGGAATCTCGAGATCATGGAAAAGATTCCGGGTTCACCGCTATGGCGGTGCCCCGAAATGACGGTGTTAAAGCTAAAGCGCGCGCTTGAGCGGTTCGACCAGGTCGGTCTTCTCCCAGGAGAAGCCGCCTTCATTGTCCGGCGTTCGGCCGAAATGGCCGTAGGCCGAGGTACGCGCGTAGATCGGCCGGTTGAGATCGAGATGGGTGCGGATGCCGCGCGGCGTCAAATCCATCGCCTGCGCAGCCGCCTTCTCGAGCTTGTCCTCCGGCACCTTTCCGGTGCCATGGGTATCGATATAGATCGACAGCGGCCGCGCCACGCCGATCGCGTAGGCGAGCTGCAGCGTGCAACGATCGGCAAGACCGGCCGCGACAATGTTCTTGGCGACGTAGCGCGCCGCATAGGCCGCCGAACGGTCGACCTTGGTCGGGTCCTTGCCGGAGAACGCGCCGCCGCCATGCGGGGCCGCGCCGCCATAGGTATCGACAATGATCTTGCGGCCGGTGAGGCCGGAGTCGCCATCGGGGCCGCCGATGTAGAACTTTCCGGTGGGATTGATGTGCCAGATGGTCTTGCCGTTGATCCATTCCTTCGGCAGCGCCTCGCGCACATAGGGCTCGATAATGTCGCGAACCTGATTGGAGGTCAGGTCCTCGACCAGATGCTGGTGCGAGACCACGATCTCGCGGACGCCGACCGGCTTGCCATTCTCGTACTGCACGGTGACCTGGCTCTTGGAGTCCGGACCCAGCACCTTTTCGCGGCCGGAGTGGCGGGCTTCGGAAATCAGCCGCAGGATCTTGTGGGCGTAGAAGATCGGCGCCGGCATCAAGTCGGGCGTCTCGTTGGTGGCGTAGCCGAACATGATGCCCTGGTCGCCCGCGCCCTCTTCCTGGTTGCTGGGCTGCTTGGCGTCGACGCCCTGCGCGATATCAGCGGACTGCGGATGCAGCAGGATTTCGATGTCGGCGGTCTTCCAGTGAAAACCTTCCTGCTCGTAGCCGATATCCTTGATCGCCTCACGCACGGTGTTTTCGATCTGCTCATTGGTGACCGATTCCGGGCCGCGGGTTTCGCCGGCGATCACCACCTTGTTGGTGGTAGCGAGCGTTTCGCAGGCCGCGCGGATCGCCCACGGATCGATGCCCGCCTTCGGCCCTTCCCGGTAGAACAGGTCGACGATCTCGTCGGAAATTCGGTCGCAGACCTTATCGGGATGACCCTCCGAGACCGACTCGCTGGTGAACAGGTAAGACGCGCGCATCAAGCAGACCCCTCTTTTCGTCGAACTCCGACGTTTGTTTGTGTTCCTGGAATGTCAGTCGCGACGGCGCGAAATGACGTAGGATTCGTCGTAAAACCAAAGCCCATTATGCTTGCGCAGAACCTCTCTGGTGGCATCGAGGGTTCGGCTGTTTTCTGTCATTTCCGCCAACCGGTCGTCTTCGATCTGGGCGACATACACCGCCGCATTCCACGCTGCAAAGGCCGTCGAGGTTCCGATCTGGCCGGTGACCTCGTTGGGCAGCGCTTCCATATCATAACGGAAGATGGAACGGTTATCGGCGTAGGCATTAAAATTAAGGTCGCGCCCGGCCGATCCCAGCTCGTATTTCACCGCGCGCAATAGCTCATGACGGCTCACGGCGAAAGGATTTTCTCCCGGCCAGACCGATTGGATGATTTCCAGGCCCGGATCCTGCCCATGGGAGTGAATTCCGATCAAACGCCCCCCTGCCCGCAGAGCCCGGGCCAGCGGCGCGATGATCCGCTTGGCGCGGAAATTCACAGAGGATTTCGCCCGATAGGGCTGGGACGCGATCACAAGGTCGAAATTGGCCTCGGTCCGACCCGCCCGGGGGATGATCGAATCAAGCAGGAACCGGTGGTCTTCCCGGTATACGACCAGCGCCACCGGGCGTTCATAGATCGGCATGCCCGATTTGGGGCTGATGTTGGCCCGCCAGTTTTGTTCCAGAAACGGCCCCAATTCGGCGATCTGTGTCTCGAATTCGCCCGAGGAGGCCCCCCGCAGGCCGACCTCGTGCCAGATCATGCCGGCCGCCGCGGCTGGCGAGGCCGGCGTCAGCCAGGGCGCCTCGGCGTAATGCATGTTGGTCAGGACGACGACGGTCGCCGGGTGCTCGAACAGCCGGTCCGGCACCTTGTCGAGCGTCAGCCGGACATCCTCGAGGCTCAACTCCTTGCCGGCGATGTAGAACGGCATGTGGGGAAAGCGGCCGTGCATCGAGCGCATCACCCGCGCCAGCACCGTGCCGTCGCCAATGCCGGCGTCGAATACCCTAAGCGCTGGCGGACGCGGATGCAGGCTGGAAAGCTCCAACGCCACCCGCTCGGCGATCACCCGCTTCTCGCTGCAGGTATGGACGAACAGCAGGTACTTCTGGCGGTTCTCGAAAAACCGGAAATTACCGCGCGGATCGCGCCTTTCGGGCGGCACCTCGAGCCCGCGCGGCGGCGGGAGGGTGCCGGTGGACGTCGCGATATAGGCCTGGATGCGGTCCAGCGTATCGATGGTGATGCGTTTGCCCTCGCGCAGCCGATGCACCAGCTTGCCGTCGTTGACCGACCGGCGGCCAAACGTCGTCTCCGCCATGTCGGAGTGGCGGCAGAAGTCGGTGATCTGGCTGAGAATTTGATCGTTCTTCATCAAGCGGGAGTATTGGGAAATATCGGTGGGCAACACCAAGTGACGGCAGCAATCTACCACGCCCTGCCCACCAAAGAAACCCCCTACTGCTGGCGGCCGACATGTAGCGCGGCCGGCCTTGAACCCCCGCTCCGCGGGGGGCAACAAAGCGGTATCCGCTACTCGCGACCGCCATTCACGGGGACCTGATGCGCCGCGCCATCCTGACGCTTACCCTGCTCGCCGCCGCGCTTTGGCCGGCGCCCTCCCTCGCCCAATCGCGCGCTCAACTTGGGCCGCTCTGCACCACCGACACCACACCGGCCGATCAGCAGATCAACGCCTGCAACAAGATCATCGCGCTGAAGGTGTTTGCCGGCGAGAAGCTCGCGACGATCTATTTCTGGCGCGCGGTCGGCTGGAACAAGAAAGGCAACTACAATCAGGTGATCGCGGACGCCGGCGAATCCATCCGCCTGCACCCCAGCACCGCCACCTATAATCTGCGTGGCTCGGCCTATTACGACAAGGGCGAGGACGACATCGCGATCGCGGACTTCAACGACGCGCTGCGGATCGGGCCGCCGAGCGGTATCATCTTTCACAACCGCGGCAACGCCTGGCGCTCCAAGGGCGAATACGCCAAGGCGATCGCCGACTACGATCAAGCGATCAAGCTCGGCCCGCCGTCGGCGTTTTCCTGGCAGAACCGCGGCATTTCGAAACGCGCGCTCGGCGATCTCGATGGCGCGCTGGCCGACATCAACGAGGCGATCCGGCTCGACCCGGAATTGCCGCAGCCGTTGACCAGCCGCGCGGTGATCTGGCGCGCCAAGGGCGATCTCGATCGCGCCATCGCTGATACGACCGAAGCGATCCGGCTCGCAAAAGCAAAAGCGCCGGTCAACATCATGACGCCGCCGGGCAGCGTGCTGATCTCGGCCTATAGCCATCGCGCGCTCGCCTATGAGGCAAAGGGCGATTTCGACCGCGCCAGGCAGGATTACGCCGCGGCGCTCGAAGGCAAGGCCTCCGACGCCGGCAGCAAGGCAAACCAGGCCACCGCAAAAGTTCGCCTGTCGCTATTGTCAGAGACGGTGCCGCCGGCGCCGCGAAATACACCTGCAGCACCGGCGCCGTCCGCCAGCAAAGCCGCGCCGGCTTCGCCGGTGGGCGCAGCGAGCCCGCACCCCGCAGCCGAGCAGCGCCAGCGCGCAGAGACCGGCAGGGAAACCAGCAGGCGCGTCGCGCTGGTGATCGGCAACGGCGCCTATGCGCGTGTCAGGGCGCTGCCCAATCCGACCAACGATGCGCGCGCGATGGCAAAAAGCCTGCGCGACATCGGATTCGTGGTGACCGAAGGCACCGACCTCGACCGCACGGCGATGCAGGCGACCATCCGCGACTTCCTGCGCGATGCCGCGCGGTCGCAGGTGGCGGTGGTCTACTATGCCGGTCACGGCGTACAGATCGATGGCCGCAATTACCTGGCGCCGATCGATATCCAGTTTCAGGCCGGCAGCGGCATGACGGAAGCGATGATGGACATGGATACGATCATGGCCGGCCTCGACGACCAGGTCCGGACCAACATCCTGATCCTCGATGCCTGCCGCAACAACCCGATGGCGCCGAAGCTGGCTTCTGCCGGCCCGGCCCGTGACATCGAGGCCGGATCGGGACTGGCCGTGCCGGCCACACTCGGCGCCGGCGCGACGTTAGGTGCGGGCACGCTGATCGCATTCGCAACGGCGCCCGGACAGGTCGCGCTCGACGGCGAAGGCGCCAACAGCCCGTTCTCGGCCGCGCTGACGCGCCACATCGGCACGCCGGGGTTAGAAGTGCAGCAGATGCTGACGCGGGTCCGCGCGGAGGTCGTCGCCGCAACCAAAGGCAAGCAGGTGCCGTGGTCGAATTCGTCGCTGCTGGGTGAGGTTTATCTGGCGGAGAAGTAATCAGGCCTCTCGCGCCAAATATGCCTTCGCGGCCTTCGCGATCCGCTGTGCCTCGATGCCGATTTCGCGCAACTGCCCGGTCGGCGCCGTGATCTGGCCGCAGAAATATAGCCCCGGCACATTGGTCGTCCCGCCCGTGACCAGCGGCATGCCGTGGTCATCGAACACGCCCTCGACATCAGGCACCAGCCGGCGCAGATTGGGGCGGAAGCCGGTTGCGAGAATGACGGCGTCGAATTTTTCGGTGCTTGCATCGGTGAATACCACACCGTCGGCCGTGAAGCGATCGACACCGCCGCGCACCTTGATCGCGCCATCCCTGATTTTGGCGAGCGTGCCGATGTCGATCAGCGGTACGCGTCCATCCTCTTCAATCATCTGACGCGGTCCCTTCGCGGCACGCCTGAGGCCGAGCTTCTCGAAATTGCCCACCGCCAGCCGCAGCACCGGCGCGTTGATGAAATCGACGAAACGCGCGGGCAGCCGCCGGTACAGGATCGCCCACGACAGAATCGGAAAGCCGAGCAGATCGCGCGGTATGATCTGCACCGGACTGCGAACGGCCAATGCGACATCGACGCCGGCATTGGCGAGATCAAGCGCGATCTCGCCGCCGGAATTGCCGAAGCCGATGACGAGCACGCGCTGGCCGGAATACGGCTCGGGATTTCGATAGCGGCTGCTGTGGATGACCGCGCCGGAATAAATATCAAATCCCGGCCAGGACGGACGGTAGGGTGCGTCCGCAATACCCGTCGCCACCACCACGACCGGCGCCGAAATCGCATCAAGTGGCGTGTCGGCAAGCCATCGCGCACCGTCGCGCCGCAGGCGTGAAACCTTGGTGTTGAAGACCGGCTTGATCTGAAAGCGGGCTGCGTAGCTTTCGAGGTAGGAGACCATCTGCGCCCGTGACGGATAGGCCGGATAGTCCGGCGGCATCGGCATTTCTGGCAGGCCGGAATGGTTGCGGTCCGTGTGGAGGTGAAGCCAGTCGTAATGCCGCCGCCACACCGCGCCGACCAGACCGGCTTTCTCCAGCAGCATGACGTCAAGCCCCGCCGCGCGCATCGTCACGGCGCAAGCGAGCCCCGCGGGGCCCGCACCGACGATGATGGCGTCACGGGTTGGCGTCACGAAATCCCGACCGCCGTCGCGCAACGATGGAGAAGCGCTTACTTCCCCCACACCTCGTTCGCTACTTCGACCGCGAGGCTCAGCTTGGCCCATTGCTCTTCCTCGGACAGGATGTTGCCTTCCTCAGTCGAGGCAAATCCGCATTGCGGCGAGACCGCGAGTTGGTCGAGGGGCGCGAATTTGGCGGCCTCTTCGAGGCGGCGCTTGATGTCGTCCTTCTTCTCCAGCTCGCCGAATTTCGACGTAATGACGCCGACCACGACCACCTTGTTGCCCTTCGGCAAATAGCGCAGCGGCTCGAAGCCACCGGCGCGGTCGGAATCATATTCGAGGAAGTAGCCGTCGTAATTGGTGCCGGCCAGCATGGTCTCGGCCACCGGCTCGTAGCCGCCGGACGAGATCCAGGTCGAGCGGAAATTGCCGCGGCAGACATGCGTGGTGGCCACCATGTCGGCCGGACGCTCGGCCAGCGCGTAGTTGATGACGCGCGCGTAGATTTCCTGCAGGCCATCGGGATTGTCGCCGCGCTCGCGCGCCTTCTGCAACTCTTCCTGCGAGCAGAGATAGGCCCACACGGTGTCGTCGAACTGCAGGTAGCGGCAGCCGGCGTCGTAGAATGCCTTCACCGCCTTGCGATAGGTCTTGCCGAGGTCGAGGAAGAACTCCTCCAGATCAGGATAGACCTCCTTCGAGATCGACTTGCGGCCGCCGCGGAAATGCAGCACCGCGGGCGACGGGATCGTCATCTTCGGCGTCACGTGCGCGGTGTCGGCATGCTTCTTCAGGAAGCGGAAATGATCCAGCATCGGATGGTTGTCCGGGAAATCGAGCTTGCCGATCACGCGGACGGCGTCATGGCGGGTCTCGACGCCCGCGAACTGAATACCGGTCTCGGGGTGGAACAGCTCGCAGCCGCCGAGCTTGGCGAGAAAATCGAAATGCCACCAGGAGCGGCGGAACTCGCCGTCGGTCGCGAGCTTCAGGCCGATGGAAGCCTGCTTGTGCACGACCTTTTCGATCTCGAGGTCCTCGGCCTTGCGCAAATCCTCCGCCGTGATTTCGCCCTTCTCGAGCTTGGCGCGCGCTTCCTTGATGCGCGGTGGCCGCAACAGGCTGCCGACCTCGTCGGCGCGGAACGGGGCTTTGGTTCTCTGCATGGTCTCAACTCCCATCAAATCTAATGCGCAGCGGCGCCGGCGACGCCGAGATAGCGTTCGAGCACCGCAGGATCAGCCTTCAACGCGCGGCTTGGCGCATCATGCACGATTGCGCCGCGTTCCAATATCACAACCCGATCGGCCAGCCCCAGAATCTTTTGCGCATTCTGCTCGACGATGATCGAACAGATGCCCCCCGAGCGGGTGATGGTGCCGAGCGCCCGGAGCAGTTCCTCGACGATGATCGGCGCCAGGCCCTCGGTCGGCTCGTCGAGCAGCAAAACCTTGGGATTGAGGGTCAGCGCGCGGCCGATCGCCAGCATCTGCTGCTCGCCACCGGAAAGCTGGTTGCCGAAATTATTGCGGCGTTCCTTCAGCCGCGGAAACATTTCGTAAACCTTATCCACGGTCCAGGGACCCGGCTGGGCCACCGCGGTCATGTTTTCCTCGACCGTCAGCGAGCGGAAAATATTGCGCTCCTGCGGCACCCAGCCGATCCCCGCCCGCGCCCGCTGGTCCGGCCGCATCGCCGTGATGTCCAGCCCGCCAAGTGCAAGGTTTCCGCCGAAGCGGCGGGTGATGCCGACGATCGAATTGATCAGCGTGGTCTTGCCGGTGCCGTTGCGGCCGAGCAGCGCCAGCACCTGGCCCTCGCCCAGCGTCAGCGACATCGAAGGCAGCACCACCGCTTCGCCGTAGCCGGCGCGCAAGGCATCGATGGCGAGAAGATCAGACATCGGCGGCCTCACCGAGATAGACCGCCTTGACCTGCGGATCCCTGGCCACCTCGTCGGGCGGTCCCTCCACCAGCATGGCGCCGTTGACTAGGACGGAAATGCGGTCGGCGAACGAGAACACCAGATCCATGTCGTGTTCGATCAGCAGTACGGTGACGTCGCGCGGCAGCGCGGCGACCGCCGCCAGGATATCGTGGCGTTCGCTCTCGGGCACGCCAGCGGCGGGCTCGTCGAGCAGCAGCACGCGGGGCTTGGTCGCGATCGCGACCGCGATTTCGAGCAGACGCTGTTTGCCGTAAGGAAGCGTCGCGGTCAGTTCGTTCATCACGTCGAGCAGATGAAAGCGCCCGAGCGTTTCTGCTATCTCCTCGTTGACGTCGGCGCGCGTGCCCATCCGCCGCCACCAGTCGCCGCCACGGCCGAGCCGTTCTGAAACCGCAAGCCCGATCGTCTCGAGTGGGGTCAGGTCGGCATAGAGCTGATTGATCTGGAAGGTGCGCGACAGCCCGCGCAGCACCCGGGTGTGGACCGGCAGATCGGTGATGTCGTTGCCTTCGAGCAGGATCCGCCCTCCATTGGGCCTGAGCACGCCGGTCAGGAGATTGATGACGGTGGTCTTGCCGGCGCCGTTCGGCCCGATCAGGGCGTGGCGGGCGCCCTGCTCCACCTGCAGCGACAGATCGCGCGTAACCTTCAAGCCGCCGAAGGATTTCTCCAGTCCCTTGGTTTCCAGCGCGATCGTCATGGCGCATCGCTTTCGGGAACGGCCACGACGGCCTTGCGGCCGAAGACCTGGCGGATCAACAGGTTCGGTCCCCAAAGCACCCAGCGATGGATGCGCTCGCGGCCCACCAGCACGATCACGACCAGAACGAGCCCGATCCAGAACATCCAGTATTGCGGCGTAATGGTCTGGAACAGCTCCTGCAGCATCTTGAACACGACCGCGCCAATCAGCCCGCCGTAGAGATAGCCGGTGCCGCCGATGACGAGCACCAGCATCAGGTCGGCCGAGCGCTCGAACGCGAACACGTCGAGTGAGGCCAATGCCGTGGTCTGGGTGAAAAGCGCCCCGGCAATGCCGGCATAGAACGCCGCCACTGTATAGATTGCGATCAGGCGGCGGTTGACGGGCACACCGATCGCGGACGCCCGCAGCGGATTGTTCTTGATCGCCCGCAGCGACAGGCCGAACGGCGAGTTCACGATCCGCCGCGCCAGCAGAAACAGCAGGAACAGCACGATCAGCGAGTAGAAGAATCCGGTCTTGCCGAACATATCGAACGCAAACAGGCCGAGGATCGGCTGCATCTCGATGCCCTGCAGCCCATCGGTGCCGCCGGTGATGTTGGAGAACCGTTCCGCCAGCGCCTCCAGCAGCAGCGCGATGCCGAGCGTCACCATCAGCCGGGTCAGGTCGACGCCGCGGATGACGAGGAAACTCGTGAGAAAGCCGAGCACGGTCGCGATCAGGCCGGCCGCGACCAGCGCGATCACCGGCTCGTTGATGATGCCATGCAACGCCAGCAAGCCCGCCGAATACGCACCGACGCCGAAGAAGGCGGCGTGCCCCAGCGAGACGATGCCGGCGTAACCCAGGATCAGATCGAGCGACAGCGTGAACAACGCCAGCCGAATGATGTCGGTCATGATCAAATAGCGGGAGGGAAACAGGAACGCGCAGGATGCGGCCAGAATCCAGAATGCGATTTCGGCGGGGCGCCAGCGGGCGCGGGCGATGGCATGGGATGAGACGTCGGTTACTGCGGTCATCGCGGGCTCATCGCGTGGCGGTGCGGCCGAACAGGCCGTTCGGACGCCAGATCAGGATCACGATCATGATGGTGTAGATGACGAACGGCCCCATCTTCGGCACGTAATATTTGCCGGCGACGTCGCCGATGCCGAGCAATAGCGACGCGAGGAACGGCCCGGTGATGCTGGAGGAGCCGCCGACGGTGACCACGATCAAAAAGTAGATCATGAATTTTAGCGGAAAATACGGATCGAGCCCGAGGATCTCGGCGCTCAGCGCCCCGCCGAGGCCGGCAAGGCCGCAGCCGAAAGCGAAGGTAAAGGCAAAGACCTGCGGCACGTTGATGCCGAGGCCGCTTGCCGCGCGGGGATCGTCGACGGCCGCGCGCAGGCGGCTGCCGAAGCGGGTCTTCGCCAGGATCAATTGCAGCGCCACCGTGAGCAGGCCACAAATCACGATGATCATCAGCCGGTAGCGGCCGATGCCGACGCCGAAGAAATCAAACTGGCCCTCGAGCGCCGCCGGCAGCTTGATGAAGATCCGCGACGATCCCATGATGTAGTCGACCGCCGCCACCGACATAAAGGTCAGGCCGATCGTGAACAGCACCTGATCGAGATGGCTGCGGGTGTAGAGGTGGCGGTAGAGCGTTCGCTCCAGCGCGACGCCTATCGCGGCGGCCGAGACAAAGGCGAGCGGCAGCGCCGTAAAGAACGGCCAGCCGGAATTGTTGACCAGCACCGCGCAGATGTAGCCGCCGGTCATGGCGAAGGCGCCGTGGGCAAGATTGACGAAATTCATCAACCCCAGCGTCACCGCCAGCCCGCAGGCGAGTACGAACAGCAGCATGCCGTAGGCGACACCGTCGAACAGGATGGTGAACAGCGTAGTCATTATCAGCTATCTCAGACAGAACGATTGTGGCGCGAGCCCCTCACCCGGATCGCTGCGCGATCCGACCTCTCCCCGCAAGAGCGGGGCGAGGTTAGCGCGACAGGAACGCTTGTGTCTTCTCGACAAAACGAAGGTGCATGCCACGAGCGCCACCCTGCTCCCTCGCCCCGCCCTTGCGGGGAGAGGGTTGGGGTGAGGGGCAAGCCACAGGCACGAACCTCACTTCTTCGTCTTGCCGGAATCCTTCACCGCCTCGAAGGTCGCGAATTCGACGTTGTAGAGTTCGCCGTCGACCTTCTCGACCTTGCGGATGTAGATGTTCTGCACGATGTCGCGGGTTTCCGGATCGATCGAGATCGGGCCGCGCGGGCTTTCCCACTTCATGCCCTTCATCGCCGCGATCAGCGCATCGCCATCGGTCTTGCCGCCGGTCTTCTTTAGCGCCTCGTAGATCAGGCGGATGCCGTCATAGCCGCCGACCGCCATGAAGCCCGGGCGCGAGCCGAAGGCCTTCTTGTAGGCGGCGACGAATTCCTTATTTGCCGCCGAGGGATGCGCCGCAGAATAGAGATGCGCGGTGACGGTGCCGAGCGCCGCATCGCCCATGCCGTTGAGCAGATCGTCGTCCATCACGTCGCCGGGACCGATCACCTTGATGCCCGACTTGTCGAGCCCGCGCTCGGCATATTGCTTCATGAAGTTGCCGCCCTGTCCTGCCGGCACAAACACGAACACGGCGTCGGGTTTGGAATCCTTCATGCGCTGCAGGAACGGAGCAAAATCAGGGTTTTGCAGCGGCACCTTCACCTCTTCCACGATCTCGCCGCCGCCGGCGGTGAAGTTCTGCTTGAAGAAGTTGAGGGCGTCGTTGCCGGGCGCATAGTCGGAGGTCAGCGTCGCCACCTTCTTGATGCCGTTCTTGGCGGCCCAGTCACCGATGATGGTCGACGACTGCGCCAGCGTGAAGGAGGTGCGCACGATATAGGGCGAACGCTCGGTGATGATCGAGGTGCCCGCCGCCATCACGATTTCCGGAACCTTGGCCTGCGTCGCCAGCGGCGCCGCCGCGAGTGCAGCGGGCGTCACGCCAAAACCCGCGATGAAACTGACCTTGTCGTTGACGATCAGTTCCTGCGCGAGGCGCTTGGTGTTGTCGGGAACCGCCGCGTCGTCCTTCAGGATGACTTCGATCTTCTTGCCGGCGACGGTATCGCCGTTCTGCTGCATGTAGAGCTTGACCGCGTTGTCGATCTGCTTGCCGGTCGATGCCTGGCCGCCGGTCATCGGCAGGATCAGGCCGATCTTGACGGTCTCCTGGGCGTGAGCCGGCGCGAACGCCAGCATTGCCGCGACGGCGCCTGTGGCCAGCAACATGTGACTGCGAATAGACATGAACATTCCCCCTGATCGGCCTTGTGTCCTGAACCGAGTCCCCGGCCCTTGATCTCCACCATAACCCAGATTTTTCGGCCGGGTAGCGCGGCAACATGGCGTCCTTGGCCGCCCTTTTGTCAATCGGACCATTGGCGCGCCGCGGCGAAAAGGCCGGGCTGCCGGAAATGTCGTGAAATAGGCGACGGTATTATAATATGATCCAATCTCGCCGCCCGACGCCTCCCAAGATTGGCCGCCTATTTGTACGATTGTACAAATGAAATGGTCCTGTCAACTAGGAGCGTTCGTCGGTTCCCGGCGCCCTAAATCCATCATCCTTAAAGGGTCAGGTCGTAACCTGCTGCCGATGCCAACCAGCGCGCGCCATATTGTCACGATCGTCACCGTTGCCCTCGCGGGCTGCGGCTTGGCCGGTTGCGGCACGATCGCAGCCGGTGTCAGCGACGCCATTCCGGCAGCGATCGGCGGCATGCCCGCGGATGTGCCGCCACGTCCCGGGACCGCGAAATACGACGAGTATATGCGGGAGCGCGAGCGAAAGCGGCTGTTGCCGGCATCCGAACGGGGCGAGGAAACCAAGCCCGCGCCCTCATCGCAGGATGCGGCTCGCTAGTCCATGAACACGACCGTCTTGCGGCCATTGAGGATCACGCGATCCTCGAGGTGATAGCGCATGGCGCGCGCCAGCACGCGGCGCTCGATGTCGCGGCCCTTGCGCGAGAGATCTTCCGGCGTGTCGCGGTGGCTGATGCGCTCGACGTCCTGGTCGATGATCGGACCCTCGTCGAGATCGCGGGTGACGTAATGCGCGGTGGCGCCGATCAGTTTGACGCCACGCTCGTGGGCCTGGTGGTAGGGACGCGCGCCCTTGAAGCCCGGCAGGAACGAGTGGTGGATATTGATGCAGCGCCCCGACAGCCTTGCCGACATCTCGTCCGACAGGATCTGCATGTAACGCGCCAGCACCACGAGATCGGTCTTGGTGTCCTGAACCAGTTTCAGGACCGCCTCTTCCTGCTCGCGCCTGGTTTCCTTCGTCACCGGCATGTAGTGGAACGGGATCTCGCCGAAATCGAGATTGCCGTAGGTCTCGCGCGGATGGTTGGAGACAACAGCGGTTGGGATCATCTCGAGTTCGCCGGTGCGCCAGCGATAGAGGATATCGACCAGGCAATGATCCGACTTGGAGACCAGCAGCATCACCCGGCGGCGGCTGGCGCGGTCGCGCATCTGCCATTCCATGCCGAAGCGGTCGGCGATCGCGGTGAAGCCGGTCTGCAGGGCCTGCAATTCGACCGCGAGATCGGCCGCGGTGAACACCACCCGCATGAAGAATTTTCCGGTTTCGATGTCGTCGAACTGCTGGGCGTCCAGAATGTTCTGCCCGTTATGGGCGAGAAAGGTCGACACCGCGGAAACGATGCCGGGGCGATCCGGGCAGGACAGGGTCAGGACGAACTGGTGATCGGGCATGGCGAAACTGACAATAATTCGGGCAAAAGGGTGAAGCGGCGATTGCGGCCCTGCTCTATCACCGCGCATACGCTTGCGCCAATCCCGAAACCGGGGTCAGGATGAACAAAGCGCGAAGCAAAAGCGTTGGAGCGAGACCATGGCAGACAGATTGAACGGCTACCGCATCCTGATCCTGGAAACGCGCGAGGAAGCGCAGTTTTCCCGCCTGCTCACCGAGCAGGGCGCCGACGTGCTGCAATGTCCGATGTTCACCATCCACGACGCGCCGGACCCCGCGCCGGTCGAGGCCTGGATCGGACGATGCATTGAAAGGCCCTTCGACGATGTCGTGCTGATGACGGGCGAAGGCCTGCGCCGGCTGATGAAGGTGGTCCGGCGCATCGGTACTGAACAGGCATTCGTCGCCTCACTCGGCAAGGCGCGTACATTTGCGCGCGGGCCCAAACCGGGCAAGGCGCTGCGCGAAATCGGGCTGGAACCGCAGATGACGACGGAAAAGCCGACCTCCGAAGGCATCGTCGAGATGCTGTCGCGCCTCGATCTCAACGGCCATCGCCTCGGCCTGCAGCTTTACCCGGACAAGGATCACAGCGTCCTGATCGGCGCGATCAAGGCGCAAGGCGCCGAGGTCGATACCGTGCTGCCCTATGCCTATGACGCGCAGGCCGCCGACGCCAACATCATCGCCGCGATCGACGAGATGGCGGCAGGCCGCATCGACGCGATCGCGCTGACCAATCTCGGCCAGATCCGCCGCCTGGTCGAGGTCGCCCGCGCGCGCGGCTGCGAGGACCGACTCCGCGACGGGCTCGATCGCACGCCAATCGCTTCCGTCGGACCGGCAGTTTCGGACGAACTCAAGTCGCATGGCCTGCGCACCGACATCTACCCGGCCGAGGACGCCTTCTTCATGCGGCCGCTGATTTCGGCGATGGCGGCGGCGCTCGGCAAAAATCCGCCGCGCAAGGCAATGTAAGACCAGGGTGTGTGGACTCTGAGCGCAACTAGCCGCCGACCCGTCTTCGCATCAATCGCGCAAAAGCGCGACCTCCCGAAGGGTCCTGCTTGAGCCTAAGACGGAGACGAGCCCCAGCGCCATCAGCAGCACGCCAAGCCAAGTTGCCATCCAGTCCTGCCCGTCATCGGCCGCCTCGGTAAAGGAAAAGGCGACCGGCGCAGCGGCAACGGAGTCGCTGGTGGCCGGTGCGGCCGCCAGAAGCGTCTCCACGTCGACCTGATGTGGCGTGCGGTGGTCGGGCGTGAGCCGATCGGTCGCGCGGTTTTCGATGGGTGCCGGCGGCGCGAAGGCCGCGGCCCCCGTAGTTAGGACGGAAGCGGCATCAGCCACCTTGAGCTCGGGCGCGGGCCGCATTGGCTGAGCCGTTTCCGCCGGTGCGGAGCGCAGCAGCTCCGCACGCGCATCCACGACCGCCTTCCGCTTGTGCCGCTCGGCCTCGTTCTCCTCGGGAGCGGCGACACTAGGCTTCGTGGCGCGATAACGAACCTGCTTCTTCACCGCGGTCCCCTCAGCGGTCTGGAACCAGCATTTGCGGTGGCCTTCCACACGATAGACCCAGCGCTGGCCGGCCGTTGTCGACTTGCCGGGCCGTGGCACGCACTCCTCTTCCGCGGGAGCGGGGGCTTGCCGGGGAGCGACATTGAACAAGTCTGCAAAAGGATTCGAAGACGCAGGCGATGCCGAGAGACCTGCGAGAAGGACAAAAGCAGCGAAGCAAAATCGCAAATGACCGGACATGGAAACACCCCGGTGTTGCGCCCCCTGCACCACCTTTGGCCGCGACCTAGGTCGCATTGCGGCTCAAATCCGGCAACGCGGTGGATTCATTCTGGCTCGGAACGATATCTAGGCATGAGTGCCGATCCTACAGCCGCGCGGCGTCGATGGACGTTCAGGTCTGTCGTTTGCCCAAATGCGAGCGGCGCAATGTCCGACCCTGGTCCGGCATATGCACCAAGAGCAGACCTCCGCCGACCACTGAATTTATCGACTCACAGCCTAATCCACCTTGGCGCCGGCGAACTTGACCACTTTGCCCCATTTCTCGGTTTCGTCCGCCACCAGCTTGCCGAAGTCGGCGGCCGAGCCCGGCAGCAGAATGGCGCCGATCTCGGTGAACCGCGCCTTGGCCTTGGGATCGGCGAGGATTTCGTTGACTGCCTTGTTGAGCCTGTCGACGATTTCGGGCGGCGTGCCTTTCGGCGCCGCGAGGCCATACCATGCGCTTGCCTCGTAGCCCGGCAGATAATCGGCGACCAGCGGCAGGTCCGGCAGCACGTCCGAGCGGGTCGTGCTGGTGACCGCAAGGCCGCGAAGCTTGCCGGATTTGACGTGCTCGGCGCAAGTCGGAAGATTGTCGAACATCACCTGCATCACGCCGGAGAGCATGTCGGTAAGTGCCGGCGCGCCGCCGCGGTAGGGCACATGCTGCATGTTGATGCCGGTCAGCATCTTGAACAGCTCACCCGACATGTGGATCGTCGAGCCGTTGCCGGATGACGCCATGTTGAGCTTGCCCGGGTTGGCCTTGGCATAGGCAATCAATTCAGGAATCGATTTGATCGGCAGCGATGGGTGCACCACCACGACATTGGGAAAGCGGATGATGCCGGCGATCGGCTCCATCTCCTTCATGAAATCGAACGGCAGCTTGTCGTAAAGCGTGGCGTTGATCGCATTCGCCGGCGCGACCAGCAGCAGCGTGTAGCCGTCCGGCGTAGCGCGCAGCACGGACTCGGTGGCGATATTGGTGCCGCCGCCCGGCCGGTTTTCGATAACGAATGATTGCCCGAGCTTTTCCGACAGCCATTGCCCCATCAGGCGCGACGTGAGGTCTGCCGAGCCGCCTGGCGTGTAACCGATCACGATGCGAACCGGCCGCGCGGGGTAGGCCTGCGCGCTTGCACTTCCGGATGCGAGCGGAAGCGCAGCCGCACCGGCTGCGAATTGCAAAAATTGACGACGCTGAAATTTTTTCATGTTTCCTCCGACGCACTGGCGGCTCTTGCGGCCGCCTGGGTGCGCATACTATCCGTGGAGCGTCGCCAAGCCGACAAATATTCTCAGTCCGGAGGCGGAAGGTTTACCGCGTCACTTCGTCTCGCTCAGGAAAGCCTGATAGGCGAGCCTGATGCCGTCCTCCAGCGAGGTAGAGGCTCGCCAGCCAAGCTTGGCCAGCCGGCTGACGTCGAGCAGCTTGCGCGGGGTGCCGTCCGGGCGCGACGTGTCGAAGGAGATATCGCCGGCATAGCCGACGGTCGCTGCGACCACCCGGGCAAATTCGGCGATCGTGATGTCCTCTCCGGTGCCGATATTGACCAGCTCATCGCCGGAATAGGTCTTCATCAAATGGATGCAGGCATCGGCGAGGTCGTCGACATAGAGGAACTCACGCCGCGGCGTGCCGGTGCCCCAGACCACGACCTCACTGGCGCCGGACATCTTCGCCTCGTGGAAGCGGCGGATCAGGGCGGCGACGACGTGGCTGTATTCGGGATGATAATTGTCGCCGCTGCCGTAGAGATTGGTCGGCATCACGTTGATGAAGTCGGCGCCATATTGGCTGCGATAGGCCTCCACCATCTTGATCCCGGCGATCTTGGCAATCGCATAGGGCTCGTTGGTCGGCTCCAGCGGCCCCGTCAGCATGGCGTCCTCGCGCAACGGCTGCGGCGCCAGCTTCGGATAGATGCAGGACGAACCGAGGAACATCAGCTTCTCGGCGCCGTTGACATGCGCCGCATGGATCACATTCGCCGCAATCACCAGATTGTCGTAGAGGAATTCGGCGCGCAGCGTGTTGTTGGCGACGATGCCGCCGACCTTGGCGGCCGCGAGAAACACCACCTGCGGGCGCTTGGCGGCGAACCAGCGGTTGACCGCGGCCTGATCGCGCAGATCGGCTTCGCCGCGGCTCGCCGTCAGCAGTTCGACATTTTCCGCCGCCAGCCGGCGTACCAGCGCCGAGCCGACCATGCCGCGGTGGCCGGCGACGTAGACCGTCTTGCCCTCCAGCTCAAACGGCAGCCTCGCCATTGGCCACCTCCCGCCGCGCCTCTGCGAGATCGCTTGCGACCATTTCCTTGACCAACTGGGCAAACGAGGTCTTGGGCTTCCAGCCAAGTTTCTCGCGCGCCTTGCTGGCGTCGCCGACCAGAAGATCGACTTCGGTCGGCCGGAAGTAGACCGGATCGATCCTGACCAGGGTCTTGCCGGACTTGCCGTCCACGCCGGTTTCATCGGCGCCCTTGCCGCGCCATTCGATGGTGCGGCCGACTTCGGCAAACGCCAGCTCGACGAATTCGCGCACCGAACGGGTCTCGCCGGTCGCCAGCACGAAATCGTCGGGGGCATCCGCCTGCAATATCCTGTGCATGCCTTCGACATAATCCCGCGCATGCCCCCAGTCGCGCTTGGCTTCGAGATTGCCGAGATAGAGCGCCTCTTCCAGACCAGTCTCGATCCGGGCAACGCTGCGCGTGATCTTGCGCGTCACAAACGTCTCGCCGCGGATCGGGCTCTCATGGTTGAACAGGATGCCGTTACTGGCAAATATGCCGTAGGCCTCGCGGTAATTGACCGTGATCCAGTAGCCGTACAGCTTTGCGACGCCATAGGGCGAGCGCGGATAGAACGGCGTGCTCTCCTTCTGCGGCACCTCTTGCACGAGACCGTAGAGTTCCGAGGTCGAGGCCTGATAAAACCGCGTCTCCTTCTCCATGCCGAGGATCCGGATCGCTTCGAGTAGCCGCAGCACGCCGATGGCGTCGGCATTGGCGGTATATTCCGGGCTCTCAAAACTGACGCCGACATGGCTCTGGGCGGCGAGGTTGTAGATCTCGGTCGGCCTGATCTGCTGCATCAGCCGGATCAGGTTGGTCGAGTCAGTCATGTCACCGTAATGCAGCAGGAACGGCACGTTGCGGGAATGCGGATCCTGGTAGAGGTGATCGATGCGGGCGGTGTTGAACGAGGACGACCGCCGCTTGACGCCATGGACGGTGTAGCCAAGGCCGAGCAGATATTCGGCCAGATAGGCGCCGTCCTGGCCGGTGACGCCGGTGATCAGCGCCACGCGCCGCTGTGAATCCTGAGCCGTCATATCTTCTCCAAACGCGTTCTCGCGCAGGCCATAGCATTTCGACCCCCGCCAAGTCTATCGCCAAAGTCTTTTAAAATCAGCCTCTTAGGGGCTTAATCTCCGTGGTGGCGCAAGCGTTCGAGTTCGATGATGGTGACGCCACCATATTCGAGCCGCAGCAGGCCTTCCTTCTCCAGCCGCTTCAGGCACTGGTTGGCATTCTGCCGCGAAATACCGGACAACGCTCCGATTTCTTCCTGCGTGATCTCGAGATGGCGCGTCATGTCCGGATAGAGAATCGGGTTGAACAGCGAGGCGATCGAGCGCGCGACGCGGCTGGTGGCGTCGAGCGTGCGGCCGTGTTCCACCGCGCCGATGAACTGGCCAAGCCGCTCGTTGAGCTGCCGGACCAGAAAGCGGTTGAATGCGACGCTGTTCTCGAACAGCCAGAAGAAGGTATTGCGATCCATCAGCGCCAGCCTGGTATCGCGCAACGCGACCACGTCGTAACGGCGCGGCTCGCTCTTCAGCATCGAGCCCTCGCCAAACCAGGCGCCTGCCGTGAGGCCGGCGAAGGTCGCGGCCTTGCCGCCGCTCGACACGGTGCCCATCCGGGCAAGGCCGGTGACGATGCCGGTCCAATAGTCGAAGGCATCGCCGCGCATGAAAATATGTTCGTTGGCGCGATAGGATTTCTCCACGATGCCGCCACGGGCGACCTCGATTTCCCGATCGTTGAGTTCGCGCGACCACGCCGCGATGCGCTTAAGGTATTCCGCAGCAATCATGATCGCATCGACCGTCGCGTCCCCATCGATTCTCTTGCTGCACTGCAGCAGAAGTGCTCTCAGACGAAATTTCCCGACCAATTGTCAGGCAAAAGACATTTCAAACTATCGCATTGCCCTAAGGAGGGCCACCTCGGTACGCGCCGTCCATGGCGCGGTGGCGGGGTGCGACGCTACCACGCGTGACATCATCCGGCATCGATAGTCGGATGGCCTGTCCGTCACCGCCGATGTAGGATCGCGCATGCGATTGCGAACGATAGATATAAATAAAGAGCGCTGCTCAAGCGCCATATCCGGAGGGAATGAGTGGCTTACACGTTGGAAGTGCGCGGGGTATCTCTGCGCTTCGGTGGCGTCCGTGCGCTGACCGAAGTCTCCTTCGGCGTGAACGAGGGCGAATTGTTCTCGATCATCGGCCCGAACGGGGCCGGCAAGACCTCCATCGTCAATTGCATTTCCGGCCGTTACAAACCGACCGAAGGCCAGCTGTTCTACCGCGGCAAGGACATCACCGGCCTCAATCCAAACGCGCGGCCCCGGCTGGGCGTCGGCCGCACCTTCCAGAACCTGGCGCTGTTCCATCACATGAGCGTGCTCGACAACATCATGGTCGGGCGGCACCACCTCCTGAAGAACAACTTCATCACGGGCTCGCTGTACTGGCTGACCGGCGCCCGGCGTGAGGAACTCGAGCACCGCCGCAAGGTGGAGGAGATCATCGACTTCCTCGACCTCCAGTCCGTGCGCAAAGCCACCGCCGGCACCCTGCCCTACGGCCTGCGCAAGCGCGTCGAACTCGCCCGCGCGATGGCGTTGGAGCCGCAGCTGATTCTGCTTGACGAGCCGATGGCCGGCATGAACTTCGAGGAAAAGGAGGACATGGCGCGCTACATCGTTGATCTCAACGAAGAGTTCGGCATGACCGTCATGATGATCGAGCACGACATGGGCGTGGTGATGGACATTTCCCACCGCGTCATGGTGCTGGATTTCGGCCGCAAGATCGCCGAGGGCGATCCGGCGTCCGTGCTCGCCGATCCCCATGTCAAGCGCGCCTATCTCGGCGAAGAGGATGAGGTCCTGGTCGATCCCGACGATACGCCGGCGCCACGGGAGAGCGTGGCATGATGGACTACGCCGGACGCGCCGCCCAGGCAGATACCTTTCCAAAATTGTTGCGCCTCAATGCCAGGGAGCACGGCGGCGAGATCGCGTTGCGCGAAAAGGACCTCGGGCTGTGGCGCGTCTTCACCTGGAACGACTACCAGAGGCGCGTGCATGATTTCGCGCTCGGCATGCTCGAACTGGGTCTCGGCGGCGGCGACGTCATCGGTATCATCGGCGACAACCGGCCGGATTGGGTGGCGGCTGAAATCGCAACGCATGCCATCGGCGCCATGAGCCTCGGCCTTTATCGCGACGTGCTGGACGAGGAAGCGGCCTACCTTCTCAGCTACGGCGACGCCAAGCTGGTGTTCGCCGAAGACGAAGAGCAGGTCGACAAGCTGCTGGCGCTGGCCGATCGCGCCCCCAATCTCAAGCACATCGTCTATTCCGATCCGCGCGGCATGCGGAAATACGACGATCCGCGCCTGATGGAAGCCGAAAGGCTCGCCACCATGGGGCGCGACCGCGCTTCGCGCGAGCATGATATCTACGACCGGCTGGTCGACGCCACCCAGGGCGAGGACGTCGCGATCCTCTGCACCACCTCGGGCACCACCGCCAACCCCAAGCTGGCGATGCTCGCAGCCGGGCGCGTGCTGAAACATTGCGCGACCTATCTGGCATTCGATCCGAAGGGGCCGGACGACGAATATGTCTCGGTGCTGCCGCTGCCCTGGATCATGGAACAGGTCTACGCGCTCGGCAAAGGGCTGCTCTGCCGGATGAAGGTCAACTTCGTCGAAGAGCCCGAGACCATGATGCACGATTTCCGCGAGATCGCGCCGACCTTCGTGCTGTTCGCGCCGCGGCTCTGGGAATCGATCGCCGCCGATGTGCGCGCCGGCGTGATGGATTCGTCGCCGCTGAAACAGAAGCTATTCGACGTCGGCATGAAGACGGGGCTTTCGGCGCTCGCCCAAGGCAAGCGATCGATGTTGGCCGACCAGTTGCTGTTCCGCGCGCTGCGCGACCGCCTCGGCTTCACACGGCTGCGCTCGGCCGC
This sequence comes from Bradyrhizobium algeriense, assembly GCF_003062295.1. Taxonomy (GTDB): domain Bacteria; phylum Pseudomonadota; class Alphaproteobacteria; order Rhizobiales; family Xanthobacteraceae; genus Bradyrhizobium; species Bradyrhizobium algeriense. The sequence continues at coordinate 545,671 of NZ_PYCN01000002.1, forward strand.
GACCGGGGGCGCCGCGCTCGGGCCGGATACTTTCAAATTCTTCCAGGCAATGGGCGTGCCGTTGCGCACGCTCTACGGCCAGACCGAAATGTTGGGGGCCTACACACTTCATCCCTTTGGCAAGGTCGATCCGGATACGACGGGCGTGCCGATGGCCGACGACATCGAGCTCCGCGTCGACAACCCCGACATCAACGGCGTCGGCGAAATCGTCGTGCGCCACCCCAACATGTTCCTCGGCTACTACAAGAATCCGGAAGCCTCGGCCGCCGACATGAAAGACGGCTGGATGCATTCCGGCGACGCCGGCTATTTCAACAACGACAAGCAGCTCGTCGTCATCGACCGCATCAAGGATCTCGCTGAGACCTCGCGCGGCGAGCGCTTCTCGCCGCAATATCTGGAGAACAAGCTGAAGTTCTCGCCCTACATCGCCGAGACGGTCGTGCTCGGCGCCGGCCGCGATACGCTGGCGGCAATGATCTGCATCCGCTACTCGATCATCTCGAAATGGGCGGAGAAGAACCGCATCTCGTTCACGACCTATACCGACCTCTCCTCGCGTCCCGAGGTCTACGCGCTGCTGCGCAAGGAGGTCGAGGGCGTCAACGCCACGCTGCCGCCGGCGCAACGCATTTCCCGCTTCCTGCTGCTCTACAAGGAACTCGACGCCGATGACGGCGAGCTGACCCGCACCCGAAAGGTCCGCCGCAGCGTCATCAACGAGAAATACGCCGACATCATCGACGCGATCTATGGCGGCAGGAGCGAGATTCCGGTCGACACCGTGATCCGTTTCCAGGACGGCACCACCCAGCGCATCCGTACCACGCTGCGGGTGGTCGACCTCGGCCATGATGCGCCGTTGGCGGAGGCCGCGGAATGATGATGGCGCAGCGACGAATTCGCGCGGTGCCAATTGATGCGCCCTCTCCCCTTGTGGGAGAGGTCAGCACCGCCGGTCGATACGAACACGCTTCGGTGAGGGGTCTCTTTCCACATATGTGCACGCGGAGAGAACCCCTCACCCGTCTTCGCTCCGCGAAGCCACCCTCTCCCACAAGGGGAGAGGGAGAAGGCAGCGCAACTCTCGCGTATCGGAAAACATGAACACCCAGCTTTTGATCCAACTCCTGGTCAACGGCCTCGTGGTCGGCACGCTCTACGGCGTGGTCGCGATGTCGTTCGTGCTGATCTACAAGGCAACCCAGGTGGTGAACTTCGCGCAGGGCGAATTGCTGCTGGTCGGCGCCTGGGTGTGCTGGTGGCTGCTCACCAAATATCAGGTGCCGTTCTATCTGGGCATGCCAATCACGCTGGTCTTCATGTTCCTGTTCGGCATCGCCATCCAGATCGTCATCCTGCGTCCGATGATCGGCGAGCCGATCATTTCCGTGATCATGGTGACGATCGCGCTGTCGACGGTGTTCTCCGCGCTGATGAAGTGGATGTTCGGCGTCAATTTGCAGCCGTTCCCGCGCATCTTCCAGACCCAGAACGTCAACATCCTCGGACTGCAGGTGCAGACCGTCTATCTGATGAGTCTTGCGGTCTCGGTGGCGATGATGATCGGTATGGCGTGGTTCTTCCGCCTTTCCAAATACGGTCTCGCCATGCGCGCCACCGCGTTCAACCAGCAGGTGGCGCAGTCGCTCGGCATTTCCGTGAAAAGCGTATTCGCGATGGCCTGGGCGATTTCGGCCACCGTCTCCGCCGTCGCGGGCGTGGTGGTGGCCGTCGTCAACGGCGTCTCGGCCGGGCTGTCCGCCTACGGCGTGAAGGTGTTTCCGGCGGCGATCCTCGGTGGTCTCGACAGCGTCGGCGGCGCAGTGCTGGGCGGCATCATCATCGGGCTCTTGGAAAACTTCGCGCATTTTCTCGACAGCGAATATCTGCACTGGGGCAATCTCTACGAGATCGCGCCGTTCTATGCGCTCATCATTATCCTGATGATCAAGCCGTACGGCCTGTTCGGCACCAAAGACATCGAGCGGGTGTAATCAATCATGGCAGGCCAGACCCTCATCCCAGCCGGCGATTTCCGTACCAGCTATGCGGCGGATACCACCGTGTTTCCGACCACCACCAGCCGCAACGCCATGATCGCGGGCATCGTTCTGGTCTGCTTTGCGCCACACGTCGTCAACGAATACATCCTCAGCCTGCTGATCCAGATCGGCATCTTTGGCATCGCAGCCCTTGGGCTGAACATCGTTGTCGGATTCACCGGCCAGATTTCGATCGGCCATGCTGCCTTCTTCGGTTTCGGCGCGTTCACGTCAGCCTATCTCTCGAACCGGTTCGGCATTCCCGTCTTCTTTTGCATTCCGCTCGCGGGTGTCGTGACGGCGGCAGTCGGCCTGATCTTCGGCCTGCCCGCGGCGCGGCTGAAAGGCCTTTATCTCGCGATCGCGACGCTGGCGGCGCAGTACATCCTGCTCGACTTCTTTGCCCGCGCCGAATGGTTCACCGGTGGCAGCGTTCCCGCCAGCGCCGAACCGTTCTCGATCTTCGGCTACATGCTGCGCGGCGATAAACAGTATTTCTACGTCGTGCTGGCATACGTCATCGTCTGCTATCTCCTGGTCACCAACCTGATCCGTTCGCGCGACGGACGCGCGCTGGTGGCGGTGCGCGACCACTATCTGTCCGCCGAGATCATGGGCATCAACCTGACCAAATACCGGACGCTGTCGTTCGGCCTTGCGGCCTTCTTTGCCGGCGTCGGCGGCGCGCTCTATGCGCATTACAATCAGGTGGTCTCCAACGAAGGTTTTGGTATCGACCGCTCGATCATCTTCCTGGCGATGATCATCATCGGCGGGCTCGGCTCGATCATGGGCACGCTGATGGGCACCGCCTTCATGGTGCTGCTGCCGGAATCGATGGAGTGGCTCAGCGTCGCACTGCGCGGCAGTCCGATCGACCAGTTCCTGGGATTGAAGAACAACATCGCTTTCCTGCGCGAGATGGCGATCGGAATCATCATCATCGTCTTTCTGGTGTTCGAACCGGACGGACTCGCGCATCGCTGGCGGCAGATCAAGGCATATTGGAAACTCTACCCGTTCTCGCATTGAGGTCGGAACGGGACGGACAACAAGAAGACCTCGAGAAATAACCGGAGGATTAGTCCATGACGATGAAGACTCTACTGAGCACCGCCTCGCTGGCGCTCCTGCTGGCGAGCGCCGCAACGACGTCGCAGGCCCAGGTCGCGCTGGGACATCTCACCGACTATTCGGGCCCCACCTCGGACGTCGGAACGCCGTTCGGACAGGGTGTCGCGGACACCTATGCGTGGATCAACAAGAGCGGCGGCATCAACGGCGCCAAGGTCAACCTCGATACCGTCGACTACGGCTACCAGGTGCCGCGTGCGATCGCCCAGTACAAGAAGTGGTCCGGCTCCGACAAGGTTGCCGCCATTCTCGGCTGGGGCACCGCCGACACCGAAGCGCTGACGGGATTCCTGGCCCAGGACAAGATCCCGGATATTTCGGCATCCTATGCCGCGGCGCTCTCCGACCCGACCGGCGCCGGCGGCAAGGCCAAGCCTGCCCCCTACAACTTCTTCTACGGTCCGAGCTACTCGGACGCGGTTCGCGGCATGCTGACCTGGGCCGCCGAGGACTGGAAGTCCAAGGGCAAGTCCGGCAAGCCGAAATTCGTCCATATGGGCGCCAACCACCCCTATCCGAACGCGCCGAAGGCCGCCGGTGAAGCGATTGCCGCCGAACTCGGCTTCGAGCTGCTGCCGCCGATCGTGTTTGCGTTGACGCCCGGCGATTACAGCGCGCAGTGCCTGACCCTGAAGAGCTCGGGCGCCAACTACGCCTATCTCGGCAACACCGCCGGCTCCAACATCTCCGTGCTCAACGCCTGCAAGGCCGCCGGCGTCGACGTGCAGTTCCTCGGCAACGTCTGGGGCATGGACGAGAACGCCGCCAAGGCTGCTGGTGCCGCCGCCGACGGCGTGGTGTTCCCGCTGCGCACCGCGGTGGCGTGGGGCGGCAGCGCTCCCGGCATGAAGACCTTCATGGAAATCTCCAAGATGTCGGATGCGGCCGGTACCGCCTACCGTCCGGTACATTACATCGCCGGCGTCTGCACCGCGCTCTACATGAAGGAAGCCGTCGAATGGGCTGCCAAGAACGGCGGCGCCACCGGCGAGAACGTCAAGAAGGGTTTTTATCAGAAGAAGGATTGGGTGCCCGCGGGCGGCGAAGGCATCTGCAATCCCTCGACCTTCACCGAGACGGATCACCGCGGCACGCTCAAGGTTGATCTCTATCGCATGAAGGTCGCAGGCGCGACCGACGCCCCGCTCAACGATCTCGTCAAGAACGGCGGCATCAAGATGGAGAAGGTGAAGACGATCGACCTGCCGCGCAAGCCCGAGTGGCTGGGTTGGTGATTTCCCGGGTCGCCTTCGGGCGATCCCAACACTCCGTCGTCATCCCCGCGAAGGCGGGGATCCAGTACGCCGCGGCTTCTCGATCGATCGAAGACGCCTCTGGAATACTGGATCACCCGCTCCAGTGCGCAATTGCGCACAAGGCGGGTGATGACGGCAAGAGGTGATCAGACATGATTGAAGCAACCGAAATCAACCGTCCCGCACCGGCTGCACAGGCCGCCGCGCCGCTCCTCAGCGTCCGCAACATCGAGGTGGTCTACGACAAGGTCATCCTCGTTCTGCGCGGCCTCAGCCTCGATGTGCCGAAGGGCGCGATCGTGGCGCTGCTCGGCGCCAACGGCGCCGGCAAGTCGACGACGCTGAAGGCGATCTCAGGGCTTCTCAAGACCGAGGACGGCGAAGTCATCCGCGGCGAGATCGTCTTCGACGGCGTGCGCATCGACGGCATCGATCCCGACAAGATCGTCCGTCGCGGCATCTTTCAGGTGATGGAGGGCCGCCGTATCATATCCGACATGACCTCGATCGAGAATTTGAAGCTCGGCGCCTTTACCCGCAGCGACAACGAGGTCGCCAGCGACATCGACATGGTGTTCAGATATTTCCCGCGCCTGAAGGAGCGCACCGGGCTTGCCGGCTATCTCTCCGGCGGCGAGCAGCAAATGCTGGCGATCGGCCGCGCGCTGATGGCGCGGCCCAAGATGATCCTGATGGACGAGCCGTCGATGGGCCTGTCGCCGCTCCTGGTCAAGGAGGTGTTTGGGATCATCAAGGCAATCAACCGCGACCTCGGCGTCACCATCCTGCTGGTAGAGCAAAACGCGCGCGCGGCGCTGTCGGTCGCGAGCCACGGCTACATCATGGAACAGGGCAAGGTGGTGCTCGACGGCACGGCCGACGAATTGCGCGACAATGAGGACGTCAAGGAATTCTACCTCGGCGGCGCCGGCGACCAGCGCAAGAGCTTCAAGAACCTGAAAAGCTTCAAGCGGCGAAAGCGGTGGCTGTGACCGCCACCACTCATCATTTAGCCGATCACCTGCTCGGCTTCCGCGACCGCGCAAAGCACATGATAGAACGAAGACGCAGGAATGGTGGCGACCAGCGAGTTGCCGTCGCGATCGAACTGGTCGTACCAGCCGCCCGCGACGCGATGGCTCAGATAATGCCGTTCGAGCCGCGCCAATGCCGCGCGCGCTTCGTCGGCGGCTCCCGCCTCGCCCGCCTCGGCCTGCGCGATCCACGCCTTGGCGATTTCGGTCTGCGGCCACAGCCGGCGCGTATGCCGCCTGATGTTGCCGGCAGCGTCGCCCTCGTCGATCAGGCAGCCGGTGGCCTCGTCGCGATAGCGCAGCGCCGACGCCAGCAGTTCGCCGCGGTAGCGGCCGGTCGGGCAGCCGGTGATGCGTTCAAAGCCCTTCAAGAGCCACGCCCACTCCGCCTGGTGTCCGGGCTCGACGCTGACGGGCTCGATCTTCGAGAAGTCTTCCTCAAAGTACTCGCCAAGCACCTGCCGCTGCTTGTCGTAGAGGTTGGCCAGAAACAGGCTGAAGAAACTCCCGGCCCTGTTCTGGAACACGATGTCGTGCGTCGCGTCGAACGCCGCGATCATCGCTTCGAACAGATGCATGTGAGGGTTCTGCCGTCGCGGCAGCGACACCGGCAATCCTTCGTGAACCCCGCCGTGCGGCGAGCGCAACTGCGTCTCGACGAAATGGCACAGCGCGTCGATCTCGGCGCGGACCTGCGCATCGCGATCGAGTCCATGGACGGTTGCAAGGGCGAGCAGGACAAAGGCGTGATCGTAGGAATCGCGCAGCGGGTCCAGCACAGCACCATCCGGCGTCAGCGTGTGGACAAAGCCCGGTCTGCCATCGGGAGCTTTCGCCTTCGCCAGCAGGTGCTCCAGCCCCTTCAGCGCGATCGCGCGCCCGTCGGGATACCAGCCCACTTGCGCCGCCTTGGCGTAGCAATAGATCTGGCGCGCCTGCACGAACACCCGGCGCGGCGCCGAGGCATCGGCGCGGCCTTCCACATCGAGCCGATCGATAAAGCCGCCCGCTACGTCGTCCCAGCCTTCGGTCGACCACAGCGGCAGGCAATGGTCGATCATGCGAAGCTTCAGCCTCGCAACGATATCGGCCGAATCCAGCATATCTGCCGCCGCAGCGGTATCTCTTTCAGCCATTGCGTTCCCTGGAACATCAACACCGGTAGAAGCCGTCTGATAGCACGTCAGAGGCGGCGCGCAATCGGCGCTGGGCCCTCGGTTCTGATTCAATCAGAACCGAGGGCCCAGCATATTGTTTTAACGCGTTTTCTTCACGCGAACCGGAAGCCACTTCGCTCTAAAACGCTATAGCCTGCGAGATCAGCTATGACCGACCATTACGACGCCCTTGAAACGCGCGAGCCGGCCAAACGCGAGGCGGAGCTGTTTTCCCGGCTTCCGGACATCCTGCGCAAGGCGCTGGCGGCGCCGGCCTATGCCGGGCGGCTGAAGGGCATCCATCCGGCCGGGGTAACCAGCCGCGCGGCGCTTGCTGAGTTACCAGTGTTGCGCAAGTCGGAACTCCCTGCCCTGCACAAGGCCGCGCCCCCCTTCGGCGGTTTCGTGGCCGGGCCGCTGGGATCGTTCGGACGCCTGTTCACCTCGCCCGGGCCGATCTTCGAGCCCGAGCCCGTTCACGCCGACCCCTGGCGCGGCGCGCGGGCGTTGTTTGCGGCCGGCTTCCGGCCCGGCGACGTCGTGCTCAACACCTTCAGCTATCATCTGACGCCCGGCGGCTTCATCTTCGACGCCTCGGCGCGGGCGCTGGGCTGCGCGGTGATTCCGGCCGGCCCCGGCAATACCGAGCAGCAGTTCGAGCTGATCGAGGCCTATCGGCCGGTCGGCTATAGCGGCACGCCGGATTTCCTCAAGATCCTGCTCGACGCCGCGGCCAGCGTCGGGCGCGACGTTTCCTCGATCAAGCGCGCGCTGGTATCCGGCGCGGCGTTTCCGAAATCACTGCAGGACGAGGTGAAGTCGCGCGGCATCGACGCCTATCAGGCGTTCGGCACCGCCGACCTCGGCCTGGTCGCGTTCGAGACGCCGGCGCGCGAAGGCATGATCGTCAACGAGGACCTGATCATGGAAATCGTGCGTCCCGGCACCGGTGACCCCGTTGCGCCCGGCGATGTCGGCGAGATCGTCGTTACTTCGCTCGACCCGCAGCATCCCTGGATCCGTCTCGCGCTCGGGGACCTCACGGCGGCTCTGCCGGGCGCAAGCCCGTGCGGACGCACCAACATGCGCATCAAGGGCTGGATGGGACGCGCCGACCAGACCACCAAGGTCAAGGGCATGTTCGTCCGCCCCGAGCAGATCGCCGAGATCGGCAAGCGCCATCCCGAACTCGGACGCTTGCGCCTCGTGGTGACGCGGTCCGGCGAGAGCGATCTGATGACGCTGAAAGCGGAAACGGCCTCACCCAGCGAAATCCTTCACAGCGAACTCGCCGCGAGCCTGCGCGCGGTGACGAAACTCGGCGGCAATGTCGAACTGGTAGGCCCCGGCGCGTTGCCGAATGACGGCAAGGTGATCGCGGACAAGCGTACCTAACGGTGCAAGTGTGCCAAGAGGGAATTCGGTGTGCCGAAGGGGCGTGTCATACAGCGCTTCGCCACCTGTTCGGACTGTGATGAGAGTTGGCACGGCCGCCTCTCAGTGGCACACCTTGCTGTGGTTGGCCCACTTCGGCCAATCCCGATTTGCGGGATCTGCAATTATTCCGTGTAGATCATTCCACCAAACGCTTTTTGACAGGGCTGAAGCTTTCCGCATTTCTTTATGGCGGAAATCAAGTTTCTTATTGGGGGTATTACTTGTGCGTCCGATTCCTGAGTTGTCAATTTCACGCAGAATTGGTCTGAAAAATGTGGGCAGCCTCTGGGGAATTGCGCCCGATGCGCATCTAACGCTGCGATCAGACACTGGCAGATTCCAGCGCCCGTTCCGGCGCTGCTAACGCCGGGCCGAACCTGCCGAAAAGTGAGGCGGGAATCCTACTCATCGTTCTAGCCGGGCTGTTTCTTGCTTGACTGGGAAAGCTATTGCCCGCTGCATTGATTTTCTTTTCCTGATCTGAATCATTTTCCATCACTTTTTGGCGCGGCGCCGTGTGGTCTTCAGGAGAGAGAGAGAGTGATCCCACTGTGGATTGCGCGCGCAACCTGCGGGCCTCCATTTTTTTCTCATTACCTTTAGCTGGTTTCATTTTGCGCGGCTCGATTACATTCCAACCTCACGAGCAAAGCATCGGCGCCGGTTCGTCAATACGGGCGTCAGCCGGAGCTCGGTATGCGATCGGACCTATCGCTGGAGCCAGACACGGTCGCACGACAGGCTGCGCGACGTTTCGAGCCGAGTTCGTGGCAAGTTCATTTGACCATGCTCCTTGCCCATTCGTCCGGCGAGTGGATTTCCTCTGTCTGGCCGGTCTGTGCTAGCAAAGATACAGAAGCCCTCCACCGGATAGGGGCGGCTCTGACATACGCCCAGCGTTACGCCCTGTTTGCTCTGGTTGGTATCGCTGGAGAGGACGATCTCGATGCGCCAGACATCTTACCCACCCCGCGGCCCGCCGAGCCCCGCACTGACACCGAGCCAAGCGCAAGCATGGGAGAGATCGGCTGCTCGACCACAGAGAATGACCCTCGTTTGGGCCAGAGATGGGCTCTCGCGAAAAAACGCTCTGCTGGAGGAAGACGCCCGCTTGATCGAGGTCGCCTACCAGCAAAGGCTCCTAGAAATTGCTTCTCCCTCAACAGCATTTACGGACAGCAGTACACAGGTGAGAGTATCTGTCCGTAGCCCCGAGGAAGATTCAACCGCGGGTCTTGCTTTTCCCAAAGAGCCTGTCCGCAAGCGAAGCAAGGCGCACCTCTCGTTCGTGCGAGGTCAGCCGTGCCTCATTTGCAAACAAGTGTCCTCAGACCGGCATCACCTGAAGCTCGCGCAACCATCTGCAGGCTCGCGACATCTTCTTGGCTTTGAGGTCCTGCAAAATAGCGCGCAAAACCGGCGCTTGTCGCTGCTCCGCCAGATGAACAATCGGCGGCGGATAAGATATTCGCTTGACTGACGTGCAGGCCGGGCCGCGGCAGCTTACGGGGAACTACGCGATTTGATTGCTGCGGAGTCTTCAACACGCTTCCTTTGCCACGCATCGTACTCCGGTGTCCCAGCTCGGGGCGGTACGTCCTTGGGCATTCCGCCCAGCCAGGTTGGCACGCTATCAGCCACAACCGCGCTAACGGCTGGTCGCGGGTCGGTGGCGCTGGCTGGCAGCATTGTGCAAGCAATGAAGGCCAGCGCATTCTGAGTAGCGCGTGATTTCATGGTAGCCAATAGACGCCCAAATCACGCCTAGAGCAAGGTCGAGATCGCCCCAGTTAGCCAGCGAGCGATGTCGCAGACACAATCGCCTTGAATTCACTCAGGGTTTAACCGGATAATTTGTCTCTAAGAATTCTGGCTTTTGCATTCGCCAGAAGGTTTAAATGTATCTGGTAGCGACTACCAGATCGAACATATCTCTTCCGTAAGAGGCCTCCCTAGTCTGCGTGCCATCCTTCTATCGTTCGTTTAGTTGGGCGTCGGGCCCATGTCACAGCGGCCGATAAGTGTAGGACCACTTTGGAGCGCGTCTTGGTCGACAAGAGACCCGCAGTTTTCTTTGATCGCGACGGCGTGTTAAAGGACACTGGCTATGTCTTCGAGCCAACCAGATTGACATGGATCGACGGCGCACGAGAGGCGGTGAAGGCCGTAAACAAAGCAGGCTATTTCGCCTTTGTAGTTACCAACCAACCTGGTGTGGCGAGGGGATTTTACGACGAGACGCATGTACAGATCCTTCATAAGCGGATGGCCGACGATCTGGCAAAGATTGGCGCTCATATAGATGCATTCGAGTACTGCCCATTCCATCCTGAGGCGATTGTCGAGCGGTACCGCCGCGCTAGTGACCGACGCAAACCTGGGGCCGGCATGATCAACGGTCTTCTGAAGGCTATCTATTTTCGGGTGAAAACCTTGAACGGTTCTTGAGGCCGCTCCTACATTCGAAAGAATGTTGACATGCGATCGTGACCGACTCCACCTTCGGCAAATGCTTTCATTCTTGCTTCATCCCGCATAATCTAGGTCTCGACGAGTCCGATTGCCCACGCGGTTGCCTCGAACGATATCAGCGGTTGCGTCAGTGACGCCACGGTCCATGCCCCAGATAACGAACGTTAGCCCGCGGATTGAGATATCGGTTTGCCTGCGCCTGCCAGACCCGTATAAGCGCGCTGACTCTTGCCCAATCCCTATCCTTTCCGTGGCCTGTGGCCGGAGCCGAATCCGATGACCGAAACCCGTACCTTGGTGCTGATCCCCGCCCGCATGGCGGCCACGCGCCTACCCGGCAAGCCGCTGCTCGACATTGCAGGCGTGCCGATGATCGTCCACGTGCTGCGGCGGGCGAAAGCCGCACAAATAGGCTGCGTGGCGGTTGCCACCGACACGCCGGAGATCGCCACGGCAGTGAGATCCCACGGCGGCGAAGCCGTCATGACGCGACCCGAGCACCCCTCCGGTTCGGATCGGATTTACGAGGCGCTGGCAACCCTCGATCCCGAGGGCAGATGCGAGCTCGTGGTCAATCTGCAGGGCGATTTTCCGACCATTTCGCCGGACAATATCCGCGCCGTGCTGCCGCCGCTGGCCGACCCCGCGGTTGATATCGCGACGCTGGCCGCCGAAATCCACACCGAGGAAGAGAGCGCCAATCCGAACGTGGTGAAGGCGGTCGGCTCGCCGATCGGCGCTCGGCGGTTGCGCGCGCTCTATTTCACCCGGGCCATGGCGCCCTGGGGGGACGGGCCGCGCTACCATCACATCGGTCTTTATGCCTATCGCCGTGCGGCGCTGGAGCGCTTTGTGCGGCTGTCGCCCTCTCCGCTGGAGCGGCAGGAAAAACTCGAACAGCTACGGGCGCTCGAGGCCGGCATGCGGATTGACGTCACCCTCGTCGACACCGTGCCGCGAGGCGTCGATACCCAGGCCGATCTTGAAGCCGCCCGCCAGATACTGGGAAAATCCTAATCCCCGAAGGGATGCAAGACATACCTCTCCTTCACACGACGACGTCCCCGCTTGTCTGCAAACAAACACTGTCAGATCCGCGCCAAGTGAAGTTTGCTCAACCGAAATCTCCGCTCGAACCATCACTATCCTCACTGCGGTTCGGCCATTAAATGGGCGCACAGCAAATCTTGGGCGTCGCCGTTTACCTTGCCTCAGCGGCAGAGTTTGGCGCTCCGCTTTGGAAGAGTGCAGTGATCCAGCAGTGATCGCATCGCAATCGTTGTCCACCTGGGTCGCGCCATAATCATTTGGCTCGCACCGTTCCCCATTCTCATAACTTTGGCGCATTGGTCAGATACTCTGCCAACGGCATCACGCTTCGCGGATGTCTTCCAGAGCGTGTTGAGAGCTACCGCCCCGACTGGAAGCTGGAATAACTGTTTCCGCCGGAACATCTCTCCCGAGACAGAGGAGCCGACCACCTTGCCGAGTTCGAACACCAGTGGCTGCGGACCTTTTGCTATGGAGCCTCAGCTACAAGGATCGCATTCTCCACATCGGCTGCGGGCCGCGCTGGTTCTCACGCACCATTTTCATTGGTATCTAGACGCTACATAGTGCGCGGCGTTGAGAAGATTAAGCATAAGCAAGACTTCTCAGAAAAAATGCGGTCGACACGCTGGCGCGCGAACTGAAGCGTTGGCTGAGGCAGTTAAATCTCATGATGCGGAGATGGATAAGCTTCGCAAGGAATGCGGTCGAAATCAGAAGCTCAAGATCACACCATCGGAGATGGGGTTGGCGCATTGCCGTGTTGGTTATCAGCACACTTCTTGTGCTTCTAAGCCCTTCTCACAATCTTGTATGCTTCGGGGCTTAACGACTTGAAACTCCACGTGCTGAAACTAAGAGGCGTTGGAATAGATTACTTTCGCTCGCAGATTAAAAGAATTGAGACTCCAAAAGGCATTCCAAGATGCGGCGCGAGCGACGTGTCGATATCAAATATTTTTGATAGAATCCAATTAATGGCCGGGTTGTTCACTTGGCCCTCATGCTGAACCGATGGCTTGAAGACATCGATCAGGCGGCGCGCCAGCCAGATCGGCACGAACAACAGATAGTTGAAATGATAATGTGTGATCGGTTTCAACCCGCTGCAGGAAACTGCATCCAGCAACGATGCTACTCTGTAGCGTCGTTTGTGGTTCGATACGCGGTCTTGCAGACCCCATAGCGACGGAAACGCAGGAACCGTGATCAGAACCTTGCCATCCGGGGTTAACACCCGGGATATCTCACGCAGTCCAGCGCGGTCGTCGTCCAGGTGCTCAATGACATCCGTGGCCAAAACTAAATCGAAGCTTTCGTCATTGAAAGGCATCGCGCAGGCATCGCCAAGATCGACTGGCCCCAATCCCTTGCTGGCGCAGAAGACGATTGCTTCTTCGCTCATGTCGAGGCCGGTCACACGGCGAAATCCCATGTCCCGCAAAAGCGCCAGATTGGTTCCCGTGCTGGTGCCGACATCGAGGACGGCATGGGAATTGTCAAATCCCATCCGCCGCAATTCCTTTTCGAACAGCCGACGCCGGCCAACGAACCACCAATGGGTCTCCTGAACAGCGGCTTCAATCGCATAACTTGCAATTTCCATCTAGGCCTCCTGAAACACCAGTGGTTTCGCACCATCGGTTCCAATCACCCGTTGAAGACTTAACCAAGTCCATAGCAACAAGCGACGGTCCGCGACTCCCGAGGTGTGCTGTCGCCAAAGCTCTGCCACTGCCGGTAAATCGACGCCCGGCACTTCCGCAAGCGGAGGGAACGGCGCAATATCGCCCAGCCACTGTATCAAGGGGATACCAAACCCCTTCTTCGGCCTTTTGAGTACGCTTTCCGGCACCACTCCCTCAAGAGCCTTTCTAAGAAGATATTTCCCCTGTCCTTTCCTGTATTTAAATCGATGCGGCACCCGCTGGCAAAAATCCACGAGATCATTGTCGAGGAAAATCGATCGGGCCTCAAGCGAGACCATCATGCCAGCCCGGTCCGTTTTGGTCAGAATATCGTCCTGAAGATAGAGGGTGGTGAAGAACTCCAGCGTGCGATCGACGATGTTTCCGGTCCGGCTTCCTTCCCAGACTGTGATCGCTTCCTCGTAGAGGTCTTCAACCCTAAGCGGTTCCTCGACGATACCCTTTAGGTCACGTGGTTCGAGGGCGGACATCCAGACCGGAACCCAGGCCGACGGCGGATACGAGACGCCTGCCAAGGCACGACGAAGCTTAAAATCGAGGCTCATGTTACGCCCGCTGATCGGCAGGCAGTCGACCAGTCTGCGAACGCCGGAATGTAGGAACGGCGGCATCCAACGATCATAGGCTTGCGCTGGTCCAAGCGCCTTGAAAGGATCGTATCCGGCAAACAACTCGTCGCCCCCATCGCCTGTCAACGCGACGGTTACATGTTCCCGGGCGAATTTGCTCAGCATGAAGGTGGGTAACAGCGAGGGATCACCAAGAGGTTCGTCCATTCGCGCCAAGATCTCGTTAACGGACATCGCAGCACTTTGAACGCCAAGTTGCCGCTCGCGGTGGTGGGAGCCGAACGCCGTCGCGACATCGCGAGCATACCCGGACTCGTCGAAACTCGGATCATCGAACCCAATCGTAAACGTCTCGATCGACGCCGCCGGCCGTTTCCTGCTCGCAAACGCCAGGCAAGCACTCGAGTCAATTCCGCCGGATAGAAAGACCCCTAACGGGACATCACTGATCAGCCGTCGAGACACGGCGTTACTCATTAGAGATCGCAATTCCTCTACAAGTTCGCTTTCGCGATCGTCATTCAAGCTCTCGTCGGGGTCGATGCGGAATTGCCAGTATTGCTTGACGCTGACGGCCCCTGATGCCACGTCGAATGTCAGTGTATTTCCACCCGGCAACTTTCGACATCCGACAGACAGCGCGTTAGGCGCTGGCAGATAGCCGTATGCAAAGAGTTTTTGCACCGAGCGCGGATCGATGGAATTGCCGACGTGCGGATGCAGCGTGAGCGCATTCAGTTCACTGGCAAAAGCAATAAAGCCGGACTTGATCGCATAGAAGAGAGGTTTTTCGCCGAACCTGTCACGCGCCAACATCAACTGTCGGCGATTCCGGTCATAGATTGCGAAGGCAAACATGCCATTCAACCGCGAAACAAGCTTCTCACCCCACTCCTCATAGCCGTGAACGAGCACTTCGGTATCGGAATGGTCGGTCGCGAATCGATGCCCAAGGGCCTCCAGCTCGGTGCGAAGGGCAACGTGGTTATAGATCTCGCCGTTGAAGATCACGCCAACCCTGCCGTCCTCGTTCCACATCGGCTGATGTCCAGAAGCGACGTCGATGACCGCGAGCCGCCGATGGCCGAAGTGAACGGCAGTGTCGGAATCGATGTAGTAACCTTCGTCGTCCGGACCGCGATGTGCGAGCGAGCGCGTCATTGCCTCCAGGACGGAACGATCGCCAACGCCAGCAAATCCGGCAATGCCACACATTATGGCGCTTCCTCGGGAAAATTGACCAGCGCGCGAACGCGATAGGCAGTCCTGCCTTGCGACTCAAAATAGGTCCGAACGAGAATTTCGGCCACGAGCCCCAACAGAATACTGAGGATCCCAACGAGAAACGTCATTGCCGCCAACAACGGCAACGGCGTCTGTATCATGTACACATCATGAAAAATCTTCAGATAAACAATGGAGAAACCGCTTAAGGCTGACACGACCAGCGATATCAAACCGAATCCGCCGAAAAGATAAATCGGTTTGACAAAAAAACGATCAAGGAACGTCACGACGACAAGGTCGAGAAGCACTTTTCCAATTCGGTTGAGTCCGTATTTAGACTTTCCGCTAAGGCGCGGGCGATGCGCAACCGGCATTTCCACGAGCTTTGCTCCCATCCAGCTCGCATAGATCGGAATGAACCGGTGCATCTCGCCGTACAGGCGCGTTCCATCGATCACTTCGCGGCGATAGACTTTCAAGGTGCAGCCATAGTCGTGCAGATGAACCTTCGATATCCAGGAGATCAGCCGGTTGGCCCAGCGGCTCACCAGGTTTCGCCGGATTGCGGCATCCTTACGGTCTCGGCGCCAGCCCGACACGACGTCATATCCCTCTTCAAGCTTAGCAAGCAGTGCCGGTATGTCCGCCGGGTCGTTTTGCAGGTCAGCATCAATCGACACGATGACATCGCCTGATGAGTGATCAATACCGGCCATCATCGCGGCCGTCTGACCGAAATTCCGCCGGAACAGCACCAGCTTCATTTGAGGCCTGACCGCAGTAGCCGCCTTCAGCCACGCAACGGAGCCGTCCTGACTACCGTCGTCAATCATGACGACCTCGTAGCTCCTGCCTAGGCGTTCCAGAACCTGAAAAAGTTGCTTTTCGAATTCGGGAAGATTTCCGATCTCGTTGTAGACTGGCACGATGACGGAGAGATAGGGGCGCGCAACAGACAGAGTTCCCGTGGTGACCAAGCGCCCAGCAAACCTGCTTTCGGTTCCCACTTTCAGTCCTCATGCCAGGCTGATTAAAACGATCGTTGCCGAACACCAGTCTGTACGCTTCCTCGGCCCAAATGTAGGCGTCGTAGCATCGACACCCCCGAGCGACAAGGCGAAAGCGAGCTATTTTTCATATCCCTATCGCTGAAACGTCCCAGACATGGCGAATATGATCGAAAATCTCGGTTCATTACGACTATTGGATCTAAACGGGGGCGTTGACCCATGGTACCCTTTAGCGGACCGAATTCAAACGAGATGGGGTCTGATCGTTGAGCTTGGAAGGAAGCGCCCGTCAACGCGAGCATTACGACGTCATTCACGATTCGTATGAAGCGCACTATTATGACGCCGAATCGATGGAATATAGGCGACGTTTCCTCTTCGCGGCAGCGTTCGATGGTTTGAATCTCAACGGCAAACGCGTCGCTGACGTGGCATCGGGAAGCGGGCACAATTCTTTGCTCCTCCTTGAGCGATTTCCCCAAGCCGAAATGACGGGTTTCGATATTTCGCCCCGTGCCCGCGCTGCCTACGAACAGATCGTCAGACGGCCAGCATTCGAACTGGATCTCACCAAACCGACCTCCACCGGAGAAACATTTGACGCTGCAATCGTTGTAGGCGGACTGCATCATTGCGTCGTCGATCTGCAGCAGACGTTCGCCAATCTCGGCGAAATGATTAGGCCCGGCGGAACTCTTTTCATCCTGCTCGAACCGAATCGCGATTTCATTCTCCAATTTGTGCGAAAGTTTTGGTATCGTAACGACCCCCTATTCGACGCTGACACTGAAGAAGCTCTCCGACACGATGCTATTGCCGCCACTGCCCATCAATGGTTCGAGCCTGAAAAAGTTACTTATTTTGGCGGACCTGCTTTCTTTCTCGTGCTCAATAGCCTGGTCTTACGCATCAGTCCCGGTATTAAGAAACGCATTGCGCGACCGCTGATGGCAATGGAACAGCTCTATATGAAGCTGCCTGGTCGCCTTCCGTTCCCGGTATTCATGGCGCGCTGGATAAGAAGGGACATCCCATCCTAGGCCCCCTTCATCTTTTTGTATGTTCTCGTGGGTAATCTTGCGAAAGGCTTGAAGTGCGGGCTCCCCTTCCTCACCGTCTTCTGAAGTTCGAATGGGCCACTCCGTTTGCGCTATGCTTAATTATTTCGGCGCTGATCCTCGCATGCTGGGTTTTTTACCTAGTTCTTTCGGTTCCGGCAATAAGTCGCGCAGACTATCTATGGGAGCTTTGGGGCATCTCGCCTGCTATCCAAGCTAGTCGGATCGGAGAGGTAATCGCATTCATATTTCGAATCATAGCCGGTCATATCATCGCCTACTCGAGAATCTTCGGGCTCATTAACTGGATCGCATTTGACTACAACGGCACGGTCATCAAAGTCGGCGCGATCGCCACATTTGTATGTTGTTGGGGGGCATTCCTATACGCGATTATCCGGACGACCGGTCGCGGTGCGGCCGCCGGCGTTGTCCTCATTGTCGGCACGGTGTTGCTGTGCAATCCGATCCCATCGCTGGTTATTGGGTGGCCTGAAAGTACGGTCGCTTACTTCACCAACTGGATAACGGTCTGCTTGGGTTTGCCCACCATCTGCCGCTTGATGTCGGCACCGAAACGTCCGCCTTTAAAGGCATGGCTACTCATCACGGGAATATCCATTGCAATAATCATCAGCAATGGAGCGGGCTGGGGAATCGTTCCAACTCTGATAGCGGCCTGGCTGACAGGCCGCGGCCACCTCGATAACATCTTCGCCTCGCGTCGTATGTTGCTGACGGCGGCGGCCATCGCAATCGGGATTGTAGCCGCTTCTGCCATTGGACTGTTCGCCATTACTCGTTTCGCCAAGGCGGACGATCATTTCCTTTATCTGGACGACGTGTATCTCTCCCTCTCTCAAGCTCCCGATCACATGTTTGAGGTAGCGCGCCACTTCTTTTCCGTCTTGATTGCACTCGTCGCAACCTGGCCAACAGACATCGCCATGTGGTTTGGCCTGACCCTGTTTCTACTATGGTGTTTGACAATCGTCGATTTAGTTCGAAGCGGCCGAACGCGCGAACTTTGCTTTTGGGTCAGTTTTTCTGCTTACGGTCTGATCGGTGCCGCGCTTAATACGCTCGGCCGGTGGCAATTGACGGCTGAACGTAATGGCGACTTAATGCCCAGTCATTATGGCGTATTCGCGCTACCTTTTCTGGTCGGCTTGGTCGCGCTCGTGCTTTCGGTTCAGGCGGGCCAGCCAACACGGCAACTGGCCTTCTTTGGCTGGAGCATTCCACATCCGAAGAATAAGATCCACATACTCGCATTTTTAGTCGCTTTAGGTGCGCTCGGCCTATTTGTGCCTGCGGTGGCGAACGGTGATCGTCAGGTCAGAAGCTACAATGAGTGGCACCTTGCGGCCCGATTTGGCGCGCAGAATTATCACGCTATACACATGGCCCGGTTGAGTGGCCATCAAAGATTTTACCAACTGTATGCGATGCACCTCATCCCCGATTTAGAAAAGCTGGGAAAATATCGGGAATTGTCATCCGATTTCATTGCCGATGCGGCCTCCTTTGTTGCCGGAGAAGGCCTCGTACCGATGGAAGCGAACGATGGTGACGAAATTTGTCAGGGGCGTGAACCTTTCAGGGCGAGCCAACGGACGTTTATCGGCGCCGACAACCGGTCAGGCTGGAATCTGCCGAGAGAATCTTGGCTCAATCTTGTATGGACTTACGGCTACGCATTAGGACCGGGATGCCGCAAACCGGTCGATTTCGTTTTCATCGCAGACAAAGATGGAAACGTACTGTGCGTTTCTCGACCTGGAAGTCGAATGATGAGCGATATACCACCAGAATCCATGCGGCTGCTGGATCGACGCGCCGACGCGGTTTTTAACTTCAGTTGTCCCTTGAAGGATACCTATGAAGCCACCGCGCCTTACGAGGTATACAGTTGGACAAGAGCTGATCGCGCACTTGTCAGACTGAAGGGCGCCGCCCCAATAGAGTACCCGGAGTACTAAACTAGCGTTTCGACCTCCGCACCCATGCCATCCTGCTCGATCGCACTCGACATGCCCGGGGCCTGCCGGGTATGATTCCTGCAGGGCTTCCGCCTAACAGCCATCGTGACAGTAGCCGGACTAGCAAAAGTGGCCAAACGTTGGAATTGGAATGTCAATGAACAAACCTCATTTCTTGTCCGCGAAGGCATTTTGTTGGCCAATGCAGATGATGGCAGCTAAGAGGCCAGTGGGTCCTCGAGGCATTTAGTTCACTGAGTCAAACTGCTCCCGTCAGACTGAAAGACACGTATCCAGCAGAGTATCTCAAGCCATGAGCGCCATGACATCTACACCGGCCCTTATCCGGCTCAATCGTATTCGCCACGCCTTGGCTTGCCCGACTTGCAAGGGCGACCTGTCGTTCGACACGACGCAGATGCGCTGCTTGTCCTGCTCTACAGTGTACGCGATCAAGGACGGCAGGATATATTTCATCCAGCCAAGCGAAACCAGCGACGATCTCGACAATCTGAAGGAAAACATTCGACATAAAATTGGCCGCTTGTACTACACCTTGGTCTGGATTATCTCGCCATGCTTTTTCCCGCCTTACAGTATGCAGGTCGCGCGTGCGTTCGATACATCCAAGGAATTGGTGATTGATCTCGGTTCAGGTCGCCTTCGCTTGGACGACGCGATTTATTGCGTCGATTTCAACGATTATCCTGAGGTCGACTTCGTTTGTGATATTCGCTCGCTACCTTTTAAGCCGGGAACGATCGATGGTTTCGTTTCGACTGGTGTGCTTGAACACGTCGCCGGAGCCGAGGACGTCGTGAGCAGCATGGTGAGTGCAACGAAACCAGGCGGACGCGGCCTTCACCTCGTACCGTTCATGTTTCCGTATCACGCATCGCCACACGATTACACCCGATGGACTGTATCGGGTCTGCAGCGGCTGTTCGCCGATTTTGGAAAAGTGAGAGTGGAAACCAATAGCGGTCCGCTGTCATTCTTCCTTCTCGGACTTGTCGAGTTTCTCTCCGTCGTCGCTAGTTTTGGTAATTCCCGCATCAAGGCGGCGCTGTATCCTTTGTTTTGCGCAATCACCTTCCCACTCAAGTTTCTTGATATATTTTTCATTGGACGCCGCTCCCTGGAAGGAATGACACCGTTGTTCGTAGTTCATACAGGCCCCTCTCGTCACGATGACAAGAACCAGTCCAAACCGGACTGACGAAGGGGATTAGTCGCGGGTCGAGCAGGGGTTACGTTCAGTTTCGTTTTAGCAGGCTATTGAGATAGGTACCGTATTCGCTGGCCGAAATCGGTTGCACAAGGGCCTTTAGCTGGCTATCGTTAATTAACCCAAATCGCCACGCGGTCTCTTCAGGACTGCCGATCTTCAATCCCTGTCGATGCTCGATCGTGCGGATGAATTCCGACGCTTCAAGCAATGAATCATGCGTGCCGGTATCGAACCAGGCGAAACCTCGTCCCAAAACCTCGGCGTGAAGAGCGCCTGCTTCCAGATATTCGATGTTCACGTCAGTGATTTCAATTTCACCACGCGCTGACGGCTTCAGCTTAGCCGCGATATCGACCACTCGGTTGTCATAAAAATAGAGCCCGGTCACCGCCATGTTGCTGGGCGGGATTTTCGGCTTTTCAACTAGCGCCACGATGCGCCCGCTGGCATCGAACGTAGCAATTCCATACCGCTCCGGGCTGGCAACAGGATGCACAAAAATCGTCGCCCCGTTCTTGCGAGCCGTGGCTCGTCCGAGGTTGTCGGGCAAGCCGTGGCCAAAGAACAGATTGTCACCCAGCACTAGTGCAACGGGATCTTCCCCGATGAAATCGCGGCCGACGATGAAGGCGTCAGCGAGGCCGCGCGGACGGTCCTGCTCAGCGAATGACATCCGAATGCCCCATTTCTCGCAGCCGCGAAACACCTCCTTAAAACGCGGCAGGTCGTGCGGCGTGCTGATCAACAGAATGTCGCGGATGCCGGCCATCATCAGCACGGTCAGCGGGTAGTAAATCATCGGCTTGTTATAAACCGGAAGCAACTGCTTCGAGACCCCGACCGTTACCGGATAAAGTCGTGTGCCGGCGCCGCCCGCAAGAATGATGCCCTTCACGTCCCGCTCCATTGCTGTTCTGCTGGGTCATTATGAAGACTGCTCAGGATATCGTCCAGCGCGCGCTCCCACGGCCGTAAAGCGACGCCGTAAGCCTGAAGAATTCGGCCGCAGTCAAGTATCGAATAGCTCGGCCGCGCCGCGGGCGTCGGATACTCCGCTGTCGTTATGGCATCGAGACGCGGTGCGACGCCGCCGTTCGCGGCAAGCCACGCAAAGATATGGGCCGCGACACCATGCCAGGTGGTGGCTCCTGAGTTCGTCAGATGAAACGTCCCGAACACGTCATGACCTTCGGACAGCATGGTGATGATCGCGAAGATGGCTGCCGCCAGGTCACCGGCGGAGGTAGGCGTTCCCCGCTGATCGGCAACGACACGAACAACGTCCCGTTCATCTGCGAGTCGCAGCATCGTCTTGACAAAGTTCGATCCATACATCCCGCAGACCCATGCGGTCCGCAGGATAATGTGGCGTTCACACTCCGCTGCCACCAACCGTTCGCCGGCCTGCTTGCTGCGCCCGTACACGCTAAGTGGGTTGACCGGATCATCCTCGAGGTAGGGCTCGCGTTTGCGGCCGTCGAACACGTAATCTGTGGAGATGTGAATCAAGGCCGATCCGTGCGACTGAGCAGCCTGCGCAAGATTACGCGCTCCCTGCTCGTTAACGGCAAACGCGCGCTCCGCATCCGATTCCGCTTTGTCCACAGCCGTATAGGCCGCGGCGTTGACAATGACCGAAGGTCCAATTCGGCTGATGACAACGCGAACAGCGGCTGCATCGCTGATATCGACATCCCCGTGCGTGAAGCCGACGACAGGCAAGCCGATCGACGGCTTCTTCAGTAGTTCGCGCCCAACCTGTCCGGCGGCGCCAAAAACGACCACAGGTCCGACAAAGTGGCTCATGATCTAGCGTCGGACTTGATTACGCCCAGCCGCGCGTTGTCGTATCCGCGCGCACGAACACTCTCGCACCAGTCATGGTTTGCCAGATACCATTTCACCGTGCGACGTAATCCAGACGAGAGCGTTTCGAGGGGTTTCCATCCCAATTCACGGCGGATTTTGCTACAATCGATGGCGTAGCGCATATCGTGCCCCGGACGATCGGCAACGTAGGAGATGAGGTCCGCATGTTTGCGGTGCGGTCGATTGGGAATCAGATCGTCGAGTATTGAGCATAACGACTGAACCAGCTCGATGTTCGTGCTCTCTGCGTTGCCGCCTATGTTGTATTTTTCTCCGGGGCGTGCGCGGTTGAGCACAAGCCAAAGTGCCCGGGCGTGATCGTCGACGAACAGCCAGTCCCGTACATTCATTCCGGTGCCGTAGACCGGCAACGGCCGACCACGCATGGCATTGGTGACCATCAGTGGAATCAGCTTTTCGGGATGCTGATAAGGCCCATAATTGTTGGAACAGTTCGACATCACCATCGGCAGACCGAACGTGTGATGCCAGGCGCGGACCAGATGATCGGCCGACGCCTTGCTTGCTGAGTAAGGCGAGTTCGGAGCGTAAGGTGAGTCCTCGCCAAACGCCCCTTCCACCCCGAGGGTTCCGTAGACCTCGTCGGTCGAGACATGATGGAAACGGAACTGCTCCCGGCGCGCCGGCGGCAAACCCTCGAAGTATCGCCGCGTCGCCTGAAGTAACTTGAACGTACCGACGATATTGGTCTCGACGAAAGCGTCGGGGCCGTCAATCGATCGATCGACGTGCGATTCCGCGGCGAGATGCATCACGGCATCCGGTTGCTGTTCACGAAAGATACGGTCGATGGTCTCGGAGTCACAGATGTCGGCATGCTCGAAGCGGTAACGGTTGCTCGTCGCAAGGGACGCAAGCGCTTCGACCGAAGAGGCATATGTCAGCTTATCGATATTGACGACCTCAGCGTCAGTATCCTCGATCAGGAGTCTGCATACGGCGGACCCTATGAATCCTGCGCCCCCTGTGATCAGTGTCTTCATGAGGCTTAACTGCGATAGTGGAAGGGGTCAGCTAGATCACGAAAGCGCGGCAACGCCAGATCTTTGTCGGTTATCACAGCGGCGTCAGCTCCCACCGGCCACTCTATGCCAAGATCCGGATCGCTCCATAACACGCCGCTGTCGAACTTCGGCGCATACGGCGTGGAGACCTTGTAGAGCACCGACGTATCGGCCTCGAGCGTGCAAAAGCCGTGAGCGAACCCTTCGGGAACATAGAGTTGACTCCATGAATCACGGCTCAATTCCACCGCGACATGGCGACCATAGGTCGGCGAACCCTTTCGGCAATCCACAACCACATCCAGAATTCGGCCTGAAAAAACCATCACCAGCTTGGCCTGAGCGGCTGGCGGAACCTGGAAATGCAGACCGCGAACAGTTCCCACGGCGAAAGAAAAGGAATAATTATCCTGAACGAAGCTCGTCACGACACCGGCTTCACGCAACGCCGCGCTGTTATAAATCTCCGAAAAAAATCCCCGTTTGTCGGCATGCCGACGAAGGCTAAAAAGTTTTACGTCAGGAATGTCAAGCGCCGTAATTTCCATGACGAATAGAGCCCCATCGATTGCAACACCCCGATTGACGGGAAGCATAATTATCGTTTATCACCAAA
The DNA here is from genome assembly GCF_003062295.1 of Bradyrhizobium algeriense. GTDB lineage: Bacteria > Pseudomonadota > Alphaproteobacteria > Rhizobiales > Xanthobacteraceae > Bradyrhizobium > Bradyrhizobium algeriense. The sequence continues at coordinate 569,555 of NZ_PYCN01000002.1, forward strand.
CCCTTGAATGCGATCAACTCGGCCTAGCTTCCGGGTATTCGAGAAACCCAGATGGCGGCGGCGTGCCGGGCGCTAGCTTCCGACCGACGAACTAACCCATTCCGCTATCCAAATCAACAGAGTCCAATGAAAAGCCAACTCCGTCGGGTCATGGTCGGCAACGTCGCTTACGCCATCGAGATCAACCACGCGTATCCGTTGACGGAAGGATGGCAATCCAGTCTGCAAAACGCCTGTCGCGCTCATCCCGCCGCGGTGGTTTGGGACGACCTTCTTGTTAGAAAACGGCGCGGTTTTCGTCCTGAAGCGTTTCGGCTCGTGTGGCCGACGCCAGACAAGCTTTTCTATCCGCAGGTTGATCACGCCGGGCGTTGTGCGGTTCGCGCGGACTTTGTCGACGATGAAAAGCCGGGCGCCACGTCACGGGCGCTATTAAAGATCATCGATCAAGGACAGCCTATCGACTTCAGCTCCGGCATTCTTCGCTTCACCCGCTCGGTCAAATCGTCAGTCTACAACCCAATCGCGTCGCCCCCCGCACCGTCCGCGCGCGCCGATAAGATATCGGTTATCGTAAATTATCGCGATCAGCCCGAACTGATGGAAGCGTGCTTGGAGAGTCTTGCGAGCCAAAGATGCCGCAGCCGGCTCGAAGTGCTGCTGATTGACAACCAATCGAGCCCCGAAAGTCTTGAGCGCATCGCATCTTCAGCCGCGCGGCTGCTGTCAGCCAAAGCGGAGGTTCGCCACATCCGCTACGACAAACCGTTCAACAAATCGGCGCAGGATAATCTAGGCGTCGAGACCGCCTCGGGCGACGTGACGGTGATGATGAATAACGATGCCGCGCTCACTCATCCCGATACACTCCAAACGATCTGCGATTGGGCCGCAACTCCCGGCGTAGCCTCAGCCGGCCCATTGTTTACCGGCGCAGGCGGACGCCTGGTTTCTTCGGGTGTATTCATACGACCGCCGTCGAAAAGCGGCCATACCATCATTCGAGAAAATGAACTCGCCACGTTTGCGTCGACCGTTCATTACTCCGCCGGAAGTAGTTTCGGATGCGCCGCGGTTTCCAAAGCAGCCTGGACCACTGTCGGTCCTCTCGATACTGAAACGTTCCGCTCGCAGTACAACGATGCCGATGTATTCATTCGCGCGCTGCGGATGGGACTAAAGCATGTCTACGTTGGCACGGTCTCGTGCCATCATGAACCCGGCCGCTCGGAAGCGCGCACTAAGCAGCATATACAGGATTTGCTGAGTCGACTGATGGAACGTCATCCGGATGCCGTCCAATACGCCGGTACGGATCCCGATCTGATCAAGTATGGGGCTCTCCCGCGTTTTGAGAGCGCCAAAGCGAATGCCTGGATGAAACTCGTTCAGAAGACACGGCAATTGAGCCGCTTGGCTCGTACGATCGGCGCTCGGATTTAACACGTGGTATTCAGCTCCGTCACGTTTCTGTTTTATTTCCTGCCGCTCGTGCTGATCACCGTGGCATTCACGCGCTCGGCCTCCGCGAACAATATTGTACTTCTCGTTTTCAGCATCGCCTTCTACGTTTACGGCGAGTCCGACAAGGTATACATCGTACTAGTCGTCGTAGTTGTTAGCTTCCTGTCGGGCGTCGCGATGCAGGAAGCAAGCAAGTTTCGCAGACGCGCGGCGCTGGTCGCAGGCATAGCGATCAACCTTACAATCCTCGGCTATTACAAATATTCTGGCTTCGTGCTGACCAACCTGTCGGAAATTGTTTCACTTCCGTTCATCGTGAGTCACGTCGAACTTCCCTTAGGCATTTCGTTCTTCGTCTTTCATGCGATTTCTTACGTCGTCGATATCCACCGGAAGGTGGCGCCCGCGCAGCGCCGATTCCATGTTTTTACGCTGTATATTATTTTCTTCCCTCAACTTATTGCGGGGCCGATCGTTCGTTACCATGAAATTGCGGAACAATTTCTGACTCGGCGCATGAGTTGGCAGGATTTCAGCATCGGCGCTTCACGGTTTGTGATCGGCTTGGGCAAGAAGACGCTTATCGCCAACCCGCTCGCGGTCCCGGTCGACCAGATTTTCGGATTGCAGCAATCGCAGCTCAGTTTCGAATTGGCGTGGCTCGGTGCGATACTCTATGCGCTTCAGCTCTACTTCGACTTTTCCGGATATAGCGACATGGCGATCGGCCTGGCGCGAATGTTCGGGTTTCGCTTCCCGGAGAACTTCAACTATCCCTACGTCTCGCAATCGATCCAAGAATTCTGGAGACGCTGGCACATTTCGCTCTCAAACTGGTTTCGGGATTATCTCTACGTTCCTTTGGGGGGCAGCAGGGTGTCGCCTGGGCGTACTTACCTGAACCTGCTGATCGTTTTCTTTCTGTGCGGACTTTGGCACGGGGCCTCCTGGAACTTCGTCGTCTGGGGTCTTTGGCACGGACTTTTTCTCATTCTGGAAAGAGCATTTTTGTCGGCCGTTTTGCAGCGCACTTGGTTTGTGCTGCGTCACGGCTACGCGATGCTCGTCGTTTTGATTGGATGGGTTTTCTTCCGGGCTGACGATCTACCGCAGGCCTTCAGTTTTATTTCCCATATGTTCAACTTCGCAGAATTCCAAGGAAATCTGTATCCGCTGGAGGCCTATTTCACCACCGAAGTCCTGGTTTTGATGCTGGTGGCCATTGTGTTCAGCGCGCCCCTCGTGCCTTATATCAGCGCGGCGATCGAGCGCTTGCGGCAAGTTTCGCGGCTATCCTGGGGTGTCGCTCGTGCGGCGCAGGTGGCTTTGTCTATATCCTGCTTCGTGCTGTCGAGCATGGCGATAACTGCCCAAACCCATAATCCATTTCTTTATTTCCGGTTCTGACTATGAAGCCTCATGACCGACCGAGCGGGCGCGCCTTTCATTTTAGCGAATTGTTAGCCGCCGCGTTCGTGATCATGATCGCAACGCCGCTTGTGATGCATTGCTGGCAAGGTTCCGCGGCCATCCTGCGCGACGAAAAGCGAAACGCTGCGGCATTTCCGTCTTTACCGGCGAAAGACCGTCCCATTCGAATCTTCGTGCGCGAGCTCGATGCATACCTGAGAGATAACTATGGGCTGCGAAACTGGCTGCTTACTTCATACAACGTAGTCAAATATCGCGTATTCGGTAACTACGACACCGGATCTGGCCATGTGCTCCTCAGCAAGAACCGCTGGATGTACTACACGCAATTTGAGCAGATCGACGCATACCGCGGACGCTATATCGTACCCGAGAGCCAACTCAAGCAATTTTCCGATGGTCTCAAGCACCAGTACGACGTCGTCACATCGCGGGGAATGACTTACGTCGCCGTTATTGCCCCGAACAAGCAATCGATATGTCCGGAAAATCTTCCGGACTGGGCGCAGCGGTCGCTGGGGTCCGGTGCGACGGATCAAATCCTGCGATACGTAAAGCAGCGATATCCCGAAATCACCGTCATCGATACCCGTCATGGCGTTCGCAAGGCGAAGCATCTCGCCCCGTTGTTTGTTCCAACCGATATCCATTGGACCAGTCCGGCGGGCTATTTCGCCAACGCAGAAATCATTCCCGCGTTGCAGAAGGCAAATGCCAATATCCCTGACCCATCTCCCTGGTCCGAGTATGCGGTCATCTCCCAGCAGGACGTCGGCGGCGACCTCAGTGCGCTAACCAATTTGAGATCAAACATGAGGGAAACAACTTACGCCGTAACAAAACGCGGCGGCTTCCGCAGTCGGAGGGATCCGGCAAGTCCCTACATGCAGCTGCCTACTCTGGATTCGTTTCATCCGACCTTTGTGTATAAGATTGACGACGACCGGTTGCCCAGGGCGCTGGTGTTTCGCAACAGCTTTTTCACGGCGCTAATGCCATTTTTCTCAGAGCATTTTCGTGAAACGGTTGTCCTGTGGCGCGACTTCGATACCGCCTATATCGACAGGGTTCATCCAGATATCGTGGTACGTCAGTTCCTCGAAATGGAATTATTTCAGGTTACGCCAGAGATACTGAAACAGGCCGCGGAGCGACCAAGGTCCAGCGAGAACCGCTGACTTGTCTTGAGCCACCGCGGGATTCGGGGTTGATGGCCGCAACCTTGTCAGGCATGGTCCGCGCGCAACAAGGGAAGTCATCTAGGACGCCAATATGTCAACTGCACCGGTCGTCGCCGCAGGCACGGTCAAATTCGGCAATGACTTGCCGATTTCGGTCATCGCGGGCCCCTGCCAGCTCGAGAGCCGCGCGCATGCGCTCGAAGTCGCCGGCGCACTGAAGGAGATTGCGACGCGGCTGAAAATCGGCCTCGTCTACAAGACCTCTTTCGACAAGGCCAACCGCACCAGCGCATCGGCTGCGCGCGGCATCGGACTGAAACAGGCGCTGCCAATCTTCGCCGAAATCCGCGCCTCGCTTGGATTGCCAGTGCTCACCGACATCCACGAGGTCGCGCAATGCGCCGAGGTTGCGCAAGCCGTGGATGTGCTGCAGATCCCGGCCTTCCTGTGCAGACAGACCGATCTGCTGTTGGCGGCGGCCGCAACCGGAAATGTCGTCAACGTCAAGAAGGGGCAGTTCCTCGCACCGTGGGATATGGCCAACGTCGTCGCGAAGATCACGAGCGCCGGTAATCGCAACGTGCTCGTTACCGAGCGCGGCGCGTCCTTCGGCTATAACACGCTAGTGTCGGACATGCGGGCGTTGCCGATCCTTGCGCGGACCACCGGAGCGCCCGTGGTTTTTGATGCGACGCATTCAGTGCAGCAACCCGGAGGCAAAGGCACATCGTCGGGCGGCGAGCGCGAGTTCGTACCGATACTGGCGCGCGCTGCGGTGGCGGTCGGCGTCGCCGGCGTGTTCATTGAAACCCATCCAGATCCCGACCATGCACCGTCCGACGGCCCGAATATGGTGCCGTTGCGTGAGTTCGAAAGTCTGGTGCGGACCCTGATGGCGTTCGACACACTTGCCAAGGGCCAAGCTCGAAGAATCTGATGAAATTGGAATAGCCAATGAGCGGGTCTGGTACCGAGACAAACTCGATCGTTGCGGGATCGCCCGAACGATTTGGATATGAGTGGAACGAATATGCCGAAATGCGTCCGGAATACGAGGAACAATTTCGGCGTTGGACAGTCCACCTGACACCTGAAGATTGGCGCGGCAAGACTTTTCTCGATGTAGGTTGCGGCATGGGGAGAAACAGCTATTGGCCGATGGTCTATGGCGCAGCCGGAGGTGTCGCCATCGATGTCGACGCACGTTCACTCGCAGTCGCCCGCCGAAACCTGGCGTCATTCCCGACGCTTCGAGTCGAAGAGCGGAGCGCTTACGAAATCCCGGCAAACGGCGGCTTTGATATCGCCTTTTCCATCGGCGTCATCCACCATCTGGAGCACCCCGAACGTGCGCTGCGAGCCATGACTGATGCAGTAGCGCCGGGTGGACGTGTCCTGATCTGGGTATACGGATTAGAAAATAACCGCTGGATCGTCTTCGTTCTTTCCCCTATTCGCAATCTGCTGCTCAGTCGGCTGCCGATCGGAATCGTCCATCACCTATCGATCTACCCAGCTGCCGCGTTGTGGCTGGCGCTAAAATTGGGTTTTGGTCGACTTGCCTATTATCGCTTACTTCGGGGCTTCACATTTCGCCATTTGCGCTCAATCGTCTTCGATCAAATGCTTCCGAAGATTGCGAATTACTGGTCGAAAGAGACGGTCGAGGAACTGCTCCGGCAAGTCGGCCTCGCCGACATTCGACTCGCCTGGGTAAACGAAATGTCGTGGTCTGCCATCGGCCGTCGGCCCGAGGCCCTTTCGGCCGAAAATCACGCGTAATTCTTCGTACCGCAATGACTGTCATTGCCTGCCCCTTCGCACTGGACGATGACTTGCTTGTCATCAAATGCTCAGAGCATGTAGCGATTTGCAGTGCACCCATCCTAGGCAACGCCTATTCGCAACAAGTCGTGTATGTGCACAATGCCAACTGGTTTTGCCGCATCAGCCACATAAACCGCGGTGATCTTTGAGGCATTGAGCATTTGGAGTATCTCGCCGGCAAGAAAATCGGCGGTGATGGTTTTCGGGTTTTTCGTCATCACGTCCTCTACCCCCGCATTCGTCAGATCTGCGCGCATGTGCCGGCGCAGATCGCCATCAGTTATAATGCCGACGATGTCGCCGCAACTGTCGACGATGCCAACGCAACCGAATCCCTTTGATGACATCTCGATCAATGCCTCAGCCATGCTCGTGCCGAGCGGCTTCAATGGCATAGTATCACCGACATGCATCAGATCTCGCGCATGTTTTAGCATGGCGCCGAGCTTACCGCCTGGATGCAGCACGCTAAAATCGACTGAGGTGAAGCCACGACTTTGCAAGAGCGCGATCGCCAACGCATCGCCTAGCGACAATAACATCAACGACGAAGTGGTAGGCGCCAGATTATGCGGGCAAGCTTCGCGCGCTTTAGGCAAAGCCAAGACTATATCGGCTGCCTTCCCCAAGGTCGAATGTTCATTCGCGGTCATCACAATCAGCGGAATCTCGAAGCGACTGGCGTAGTTGATAAGGTTCTTCATTTCCTGTTGTTCGCCGGACCACGACAGCGCCAGAATAACGTCACTGTCGGTGATCATACCGAGATCGCCATGGCTCGCTTCCGCAGCGTGCACAAAGAAGGCAGGCGTCCCGGTGGAAGCAAAAGTAGCGGAAATCTTGCGTCCGATATGGCCCGACTTGCCGAGACCCGTTACGATCAGACGTCCACTTGTATTGAGAATAAGTTTAACCGCTTCCCCAAAGGCACTACCCAGATCCGCGGCTAATGCCGCCGCCAGCGCGCGAACGCCCTCAGCTTCTGCCTCAAGCGTCTTCAATGCGGATGCAATCGCCGCTTCATGGGCTTTTAGTTCGGTATGTGCCATAGCCAGTTCCTAAAGAAACAGTTAGTAGCGGCGCGCATCCTGGTGGTCTGCACCAGCCAGTGCTTAGCGGGTACTCGACAACTGATTGTAAACAGAAGTTAGAGCCCATGCCATCAATCAGCCGCACAGCACGTCAGCACATACACGGCCATTTGCCTTCAATGACTGGCAAAAAGCAGGATACGACGACCATTGCGCTCTTGCCGCTCCTCGGCAACCCTGACCGAGGCAAAGCCCGCTTGTCGGAGCAAGGCCTCGATATCCGACAGAAGCAACCATTTGGCGTGATCATACATACCTGAAAACACTTCGGCAGTACCACCTTCCTTGTAATGTTGGTAGCGGTACTGCTTCCCGTCGACCTCGTACACGCTGCGTGCCATATCGGGAATCGCGACGTGTGTGTCAAGCATGATCCCCTCCTTCGCGACCTTACCCAGAGCAAGCAAATGTCGAACGGGATCCTTGAGATGGTAGAGCACCCCAACATGATGTATCAGGTCTGTTTCAGGTAGTGTGGCGAGATCAGAAGATAGATCCAAGTTGCACACAAAGACATTCGGGCAGTAGCCGAACATCGCGCAGCGGACGATGGTCTTCACCACATTTTCGATGCGAGAATCCACGGCGACCACTTTCGCTCCGAAGCCAAGCAGGCCCACGGTATGTACACCCTCGAAACAACCCGCCTCGAGGACTGTTTTGCCGCTCAGTTTGAATATCTGATCCATCGTTTGAATGCGCCTATCAGGAATGACCTGTGGCGCGTCGCGCTTTCCCTTCCACGCAATGTTGCCGAAGCGGCGGCCATGACTATCAACCGTGAAGCATCTCCATGGAAGCAATGCGTTCAAATGCCTGAGATCGTCGTCGGACATTGCATCGACGTGACGCGTCGGCACGCGATGCCGATCAAAGCCGCCAAATTCGATCTTGTTGCCGGCAACGCCGACGGCCGCGGCCGAAGAAATTCTTTTCCAGATACTCGACCAAAGCGTCATAATGAATCCAAATGGCTATGAGTTGGGAGCTTCGCAGGGAAGCGACTGATTGCCATTAACAGCGGACCGAAACTATCCAAACAAAGACTTCAGTTCCGGAGCGCGGGCTTTGGACCAGCCGCGTAGAGCAATTCCAAGCCGCCAAGGCCCTGGGCAGGCATCCTTGTATTGAGTGCCACGCTCAGGTAAAATACCTGCTCGTCTTGCGCTAGGTCAATGCGCGCGACCAACGCCCAAATGCCTAGTGTACCCTACCCAATCTGATGGAGACGACGTGTGACGCTTGAAACGCCGGTTCGGATATTCGTTGGCACCGACCGCTCGCAAATGGTCGGCGTCAAGGTGCTGGAATACTCGGTAAAACGCCATACCGATCTTCCAATCGAAGTCACACCCCTCATCGATGTCAAGCTGCCAGAACCTCGCGACCCGCGGCAGCGCCAGCGAACCGGGTTCAGCTTTGCCCGATTCGCCATCCCGAGGCTCGCCAATTACCGCGGCAGAGCACTGTACACCGATGCCGACATGCTAGTGTTCAAGGACATTCGCGAATTATGGTCGGTGGATTTCGAAGGAGCAAAAGTCGTCGTTCAGGAAGAGCTTCCAGGCCAACACGCCAAACACCGGAAGGCATTTGCGCCGGGCAAACGGGTCAAGCAATGCTCGGTAATGCTGGTCGATTGCGAAGCGGCGAGATGGGATCCGGAGGAGATCGTGCGCGGGCTCGACGACTCCTACAGCTATGAAGATTTGATGCAGAACCTGTGCATCCTCCGTGAGGACGAAGTTTCATACCGGGTGCCCTTCCGCTGGAATAGCCTTGAACATTACGACGACACCACATGCCTGATCCACTATACGGACATGCCCACCCAACCGTGGGTTTCTACGGACAATCCAAACGGATACCTTTGGTCGAACGAGGTCCGCCGCATGCTTGCCGACGGCGCACTCACCTTGGCCGAGCTCGAACAGGAGAAAGCGCTTGGCTTTTTGCGCCCCTCGTTTCTGACCGAGCTCAAGATGGTCGATGACTCTGCGAAGCTGACCAAGGAGCAGACAAGGGCTCTAGCCGCAGAAGACAAGGTTGCCCATTTCGTGAAGCATGCGACGTTGACCGAGGCGCGCGAGCGACGAAAGCAAGAGATAAAGGAGTATGAGAGGCAGGTCAGGAATGGACAGGTTTCGTCCGGACCGACGTCCCCTCGGCCGCGTTTCTTAGACCGCTTGCGTGCGCGACTTGCCCGCTGAGGAGTTTCCCCTGACTGGTGATCGTATTCTTGTGACCGGCGGCGCCGGCTTCATCGGTTCGCGGCTCGTACGCCAACTTCGCGCGAGTGCCGAAAAGACTGTGGTGTTCGACAGCCTGCACCCGCAAGTCCATGGCGAAGGGGCGACCTTTCCGGACGAAGGGGCAAACGTGATCTGTATGAAAGCGGATATTCGCGATGGCGATGCCCTGAGAAGCGCCATCAGCGATCACACTCCGACACTAGTATATCATCTCGCCGCGGAAACCGGCACGGGACAATCCTACGATCTCATTTCGCGCTACTGTGATGTCAATGTCGGCGGCACGGCCCGCCTTATCGAGGCATTGCGGCAAAGCAGGTCCCCGCCACGCCGGGTCGTGCTCGCCAGTTCCCGTGCAGTATATGGCGAGGGTGCGTTCCAGGCCGACGACGGGTCGCTGATCATCCCCGCTTCACGTCGCGAGGAACAGTTAAAGGCCGGAGATTTCGTGCCACGCGATCTCGCCGGTAGAGCCTTGAGGCCGGTCCCAACGCCGGAAAGCCTGCCCCCAGCGCCCGCCTCGATCTATGGCTCCACGAAACTGATGCAGGAATACCTGCTGGAACAAGGCCTTGCCGGCATGGCCACTGAGCTGGTGCTGTTGAGATTTCAGAACGTGTACGGACCAGGCCAGAGCCTGCGTAACCCCTACACGGGCGTGCTGTCGATCTTCTGCTCGCAGATCCTCGCAGGAAGAACGCTCAACATTTTTGAAGACGGCGAAATCGTGCGCGATTTTGTCTTTGTCGACGATGTGGTTGAGGCGTTAGTGAAGGCTGGCGCCGCCGCAGCCCCCGGCAGCACACCGATAAATATTGGCAGCGGCACGCCAGCAAGTATCCTTGGCACGGCGCAATTCTTGCTAAAAATACTCGGAGCGCCGGAGGATAGATTTTTGATCTCCGGCGACTTCCGCATCGGCGATATCCGCCACTCCGTGGCCGATATCGCGCGCGCGTGCGAGCGTCTCAATTGGCAGCCGCGCTTTTCCCTGAAGAAAGGCCTTGAGGCACTGGCGGATTGGGCACGCCAAGAGGCCTCTTCATCGCGCTAGACTGATACGGCGAGATCAGAGATCGCGATCAGCGCGGCAAACATACATGACGCGGAAATCTCCGGCCGCGTCGCCAAACGGATTAGGATGTAGTTGCCGAGCAATATAGGGGAAGCCGACGGCCTTCAACGCGCGAAGAAGCTCCGCTTCCTGGGCCCAAAATGAGAAAGTGTTGTCGAGCGAGCTACGGACCCTGCGCTCGAGTTCTTCTGGAGTGAGCCCATCTGGATGCTCGCGATACAATCGTCCGACATAGCCGTCTTTGTTCGTCATCGGCTCGGAAAGGCGCTTTCCGAACCGCACGTCGGCGCCGTTTTCGGCCGTGTGCGTGTAGAGCATCAACGTGTCCGAGGTGACTTCGCGCAGAAGCTTGAGCATCGGCAGAAAGTCATCGGCCCCCAGATGATGCAAGATACCGAAAAACAACACGAGTTCGAATTTGCCCAACTCCGCTGGAGAGATCTTTCTGACATCGCCCTGCCGAAAATTCACATTGCTTGCACCGAAACATCTGGCGATAAACTGCGAGCGGTCGACATAGAGCTTTCTACCTTCGATGCCGAGGACCCTGCCGGCGCCAGCCATGGCCAACTCAATCGAATGCTGCCCTTCCGCGCTGGTCAAATCGAGTACTGAAAGGCCCTCGACCCGGCCGCGGCGCGTAACAAAGGGAACCGAATCGACAACCTGCGTTCCAATGATCTTCAGGCCTTTTGCTTTGCCGAAATAACGCTCATTGCTAGATGTAATTGTTTCTCCGGCTTCGCCGAGATCATAATAATGCGCCCAGGGCTGCTCCGGCGAAAGCTGTGCAAGGCCCGCTCGAATCTCGGCACTGCTCAAGACAGGTTTAAACTTCTGTATCGGCATAGGATGGCCGATCATCTGCTTGGTCGCGGCTGCCGCATCACCGCCAGCCGCCTTTGGACCAGCGACCACTGCACGGGCCGGATTACCCGGACTAGCAGCAGGTTTGACTGCGTCACGCACACTCTTCAACAGACCTCTAATCATGCAAAACTCCTCCCGGAAGAGAGCCGGCGCGCTTTGTCGAGACTGTCGACGTTTGGACCTTTCGTTACCCCAGCGCCCGCCATATCCGCAACAACCAAATCCGTTACGCGCGAAATGCAGTCGCCATCGAGGCGGGTACGCTCCCGGAAAATGGCATTTTGGTCAATCAGAGCGGCTGGTTCGGTCAAGGCTGAATCGGCAAACGCGAGCCAATCCGCCACATTCCGAATTTGCTGCAATGGGCGGTAAACATCAAGGTTTAGGCCGTACGCCGCCACCGCAACTGGCACGCCGAGCTCGGTCGCATCCAGCGCGACCGTCGATGGTGTCGTTATTACACATTTGCAGTGGGGAATGACCGCTGCTGCCGTATACGGCTCCCACTTCGGATCGTCGGGATCGGCAATGATCACGTTACTCGTATATCCCTCAAGCCTGCCAGGCCTCGCAAGGTATTTTCCGGCGTGATGAGGCTTGAGGAGAAATACAAACTCCGGCCGTGTGGCGGCCGCCGCCAGAAGATCCCGAACAAAGTTGTCGCGGTAGGACTGCGGATACCGCTCCCAGTGCAAATTCTCGAACACGCCGACCACGTTACGGCCGGACAATTCGGGAAAGTCAACATTAACTCGTGCGACCTCAGCCGACCGGCCGACAGCGAATGCCTTGCGGCGCGTCTCCTCCGCGGTGGCTTCCGGCAGGTTCTCCGGCGCCGCCCAAATCAGCACGCGATCGGAAGCAAACCTGATTGCGGGGCCGTGCGTTTCGTCGAAGTAGGTGAGACCTATATTCTCCAGTCCGTGCTGGAATGTGTAGGTTCGAACGCCATCGGCATTCGCCGCGTTTGTCAACTTATGGTTGAACAGGTGCGCGCGCGCGGTCGATTCCGATGCGGAAACCAAGACGTCCAGACCGCGGACACTTTGGTCGTTGCCCAGCAGAACCTGCTCGCGTTCGATGACGGATGGAACCACGGCAAGCTCTACCAGTGCCCTCCCAATTCGTGGCGATCTCGATAGCGAGGTATCGGATAAGAGAACCCTAAGCTCGAAACGCGGATCTTTCCGCCAAGCGTCGATCAGAGGGCGCAGGACGTCGAGATCTTGCGTCAAATCGAGCAGAATGCCTGCCTTGATGCGCCCGTCCGCGCTGCCGCGCGTAACCTTCGAATGGGGAGCGCACCGCAAGAGATGGTCCCATTGCTGGCCGATGACTTTGGGCGAATACAGCGTATCGAGAATAGGCGCAGCCTTGTCGAGACATCGCTTTGCTGTTTTGGGATCTGTTAAAAGTTGTCGAAGATGCTGCTCCCAATTTTCGAAAAGAACAGCCTCGCCCAGTGGTTCGATCGCCTTCAGCGGTGAAACGATCGCCGGCACGCCATGTTGAAGTGCCATGACTACGCGATTCGCCGATTTGGTCCCAGAGAAGTCATCTCCCGTTGAGGGAAACAGACAAGCCGTAGCCCTCTCCAGACTTGTAAAGATCACAGAAGGCGACCAGTTGAAGTAACGCGACCGAAACTTTAGCGGCGCGATCGCTGATTCGTATTTCTTCTGATGGTTACTGATAACCCACACTTCGAAGTCGTATTCTTGCGCAAGCCGCTCCAGGGCCGGAGCAACCTGGAACAGTGAAAGCATCCCGAAATTGCTGTGGGGCGAGCCGTGATTGCCGAACCAAAGAAACACCGGACAATCCGAAGGCGCTGGACCGGGAGCAGTACGATCGTTGGTGCGAGGCAAAGTCCGTTCCTTGCGCGAAGCGGCCAGCCTCAGTCGGTCCCAAGCGAGTCTGGACGCTTGCTCCGGAGATTTCCGAAAATGATTCGCAAACACCAAGCCGCGCTTCACCATGGAAGACTTCGACGGCTTGACCATATTGGCATCAAGATAAGCAGCGGCCGCCCTATACGACTCCGCTGTTTCGATTTGGTCCGGAATGATCTCGAAGCGCGTTCCTGGAAGCATGGTTGGGCGGATGGCACTCGCCATGGCCTCAGTCGTAACCACCACCGCGTCGACGAGCGCACTAGCTGCACTGAGCCACATGCGCTGAAGCTGCGACGGCTGCTTTTCGTATTCGATGACGATCGTATTGTCGCATAGGTCAATGAAAATACGCTTATTGAGCAGCGCAGCAGCGTCGATGAGACGTAGGGAATGCGCATCAAGCCGTTTTACCAAAACAATTGCATCGAGTTCCTGCACGTCACGCAGAGCGTCGAGCGAGCTCAAATATACTCTGCTCTTGTGCCCCAGTTCGTCGATTGCGAGTGCCGGATAAAGGACGCGGTACCGCGTGCTTGCGATCCGGACATGGCCACCCTGTACAATCCAACCGATTAGCATCGTGAATCTTCAATCTTCCGCTGTCCGAAACCATCCATAGTCCAGCGCGGCCCGATCTAAAAGGCCTCAAGACCTTCCGCTTCGTCGAAATCATCGATTTTTCTGTTGTTTTCAATTGAAACGCCAGAAAATGTCCATTCCCTCGGCTGATAGAACGCGCAATGCTTGGTTTTGCCGCTGTCGACAACGACTAACCGCATCTTTTCGACCATATCGACGAGATCTTGAAGGTTCCCGCGCGTGATCGCGATCTTGAGATTATATATCCCAGGGGGAAGGGTTACCGGAGCAAATGCAACCTCGATCGTCGCCTCGGTTCCATCCGCCCGCATCGTGCCGACGTCAGCGGACGAGGTTATGACTTGAACGTTTTGGGGCGTGCCGTGGCTTAGATCGGCAATCACCAGAAGAATACTGAGTTCATCTTCAGCAGCGGTCGTCCTGACGGAGATAGAGAGTGAACCAACCTCACCACTTCGCCAATGACCGGCATCGCTCATCCCCGGCATTTCCAATTTGGCGCCCGTGATGGCCGTCTTCTTGGCAGCCTTCGCTATCGAGATATTTCCTGAGTCGGGCTTAGCCGCAATCTTCGAATTGGCGGCTTTGGCAACGCTGATCGAGTCGGCCTCATATGCTTTAACGACCTCGTCGGATGGTCCGAGCGCCGCTTCCTTGCCTTCCTTGAGATACAGGCATCGATCGGTCAGCATCTCGATCGTGACAGCGCTGTGAGAAACCAGCAGCATCGACGTCCCGGCCCTGCGAAGCTCATTGATTCGGTTGCGGCATTTCATCCGGAACGGAGCATCGCCTACGGCCAGCACCTCATCGACGATCAAAATTTCGGGCGACGTGTGTACTGCACATGCAAAGCCGAGCCGCATCTGCATGCCCGTGCTGTAAGTACCCAATGGCGCCTCGATCGCGTTATGCAATTCGGCGAAGTCGACGACGGAGTCGTAACGCCGGTTGATCTCACCAGCAGTTATGCCGAGAATTGACATGTTCAGATAGATATTCTCGCGCCCCGACAGAGACGGCTTAAAGCCGGCTCCGAGCGCCAACATCGGTGCGACCCGGCCCTGCAAACAGACTTCCCCCTTCGTCGGCCGCAGAATTCCCGCGATGATCCGCAAGAGAGTTGTTTTCCCGCTACCGTTCAGACCAATTATTCCGATTGCAGAACCACGCTCAAGATCGAAAGAAATATCCTGCAAGGCCCAGAATTCACTGGGCCGCAACACGGGATTAGGCGAGCGCCCGGTCACAGCCCGCGCGATATCCTCCGCGCCATACACAAACGATCGCTTGAGCGATCGTGCGAATTTTTTCGAGATGCCACGAACGGAAATGCAGATGTCGTTTTCCGAGGCCATCACCGTCCTCCAATCAGCATTCGCTCGACCACAATTGGCAATGCGATGCGGATCAGGATCGTGCCCACAACAACCAAAAGAACGGACACAAGTACGACGGCGAGGAATGCCGGCGCCACCGACGTCAAGTCGCCGGTCTCGACGCCTTCACGCGCCGCCGCCATTACGATCGAGAGCGGATTGATCTGGATCACTCGGCCAAATACGCCGCTATGCGGTGCATAGAAGGCCGCAGAGACGAAGATACCATAGGCAATGAATAGCCTGACCGTATTCCGGAGATCCTCGAACAGGATCATGAAAGGGGCCAACAACATTCCGACGCCGAGTCCCATCAACACCGACGTCACAATCGAAATTAGCAAAATCAGCGCACCGCCAAATGACAATATCCCATACGCCGCGATGACTGCGCACAGAAAGACATATCGGGCGGTAGCACCAACAAGCGCTTCGTAGACTTGTACCAGCACAATGGCTTCCCGAGGGAAATTGACCCGGGTCAGATACGACCGGGCGTTGTCGAATGCCTGATAGGGGACATCGAGAAGCTCAACGAAGATCATCCAGATGACGACACCGATGAAGACGAACAGGGTGTAAGGAAGGCCGGTAACGCCAGGGTTGATCGTACCGGCCAGTTTGGCCACGGAGACACCTCCGGCGATCACGACCACCGGAACGATCATCCAGAAATAGCCGAGGAACGATTTCCGGTATTTGGCCCCGATAGTCCGCGAGAAAATCTGAAGGGAAAGCACAATGGCTTCCCGGGCATTACGAATAAGGCCGGTTTGAATGAACACGTCGGTTCCCCTGGCAGCAACCGTTTGAGAGCCCCAGCCGCGCCAACGCAGTTTGCGCCTATCTGCCTCAGCGATTCTCGTAATGAGCCCCTATTACAGGAACTCCAATTACTCTTTCAAGATGAAAGCCTTTGTCTGGTTTTCTCCATCCTCGCCCCAACGGACATGAAAGAGGATTTCGGGCCGATCCTTCAGAAAGTCGTCGATCGCCTGATGCGCCATCGGGAACACCTTGGAATGATAGTCGTCAAAAAAAATCGTACCGCCCTCCTTCATTCGACCGTAAAAGTACTCAAGGCACTGCATATGCCCTTCATAGAGATCACAATCGATATTGACGAAATCATATTGAAGCTCGGGCAACGTGGTCAACGTGTCACTGAAGAGCCCTTTGACTAGTTCAATCGACGCCAGGAGTCCGGCCGCTTCACATCGCTCCCTGACATCTTCGAGGGACGCATCTGCGAACAGCGTTCGCGCCTTGTAGGCTGCCTTGGGCGGTGAAAGGTCGGCATCGATCTCGGATAACGTCGGCAGGCCGCTGAAAGTGTCTAGGCCAAAAAACCTGATCGGCACGCCGAGGTCCCGCGCGATGCGGGCGCACGCAATCAACGAATGTCCCTTATAAACACCGCACTCGGCCGCTACGAAAGGGCGGGCGTGGTGAGCCCCAGGCCCTGCCTGCTCGGCAAGATGTTTGTAGAGACACTGCTCAAACGCGACCAGCAACGGAATCTTTTCCTGGTAAAACGACGTGCGCGGCAACGGATGGGGCAGCGCGAGCGCGGTATTGTAAGTCGTAGGACCGGTCGACGACCCGGAAGGCTGTTCCTCAGCCCTGGTTGTTGCTGTTTTGCTCTTTCCGGGTATCAAGATGGATGCTCCAACTGCTCGATGAACGCTCAGGTCTAGATGTCGTACAACCGCGGGATAGGTCCGAGCAAGAAGTGAGGCAAAACAAACATTATTGACCTTGGATACTTATTGTTGAGCCTTTCCTCAGACGTGGCGCCCGCCGAGAACCCTCGAATGTTTTCGCTCGTATTAGCCCCTAGACGCTATTACTGAAACGAAAGACCATCAATCAACTCCAGGAACCCCAAAAATTCGGAGCGCGAGTTCAAGACCCGCCGCGACAAAATGTGCTCCATCATCAATGGTTTGGGCTGTAAAGCTGCACATGTCAAGATTGTCAAGACGGCATCAGTTCCGGGACGCCGCCTCCGCCTTTATCTTACCAAACTAATTTTCGGGCTAGGCGAGTTCCTCTGGCGCTCACGACGGATAAGGATCCGTACCGCCAATTGATGCGCATACCCCGCATCGCCATCGAGCAGACACCCCATGAGGCAGCCAAGCCGGAAATAGAGCGGGTCTCGGCAGCGTCCCGTATTGAAACTGAACCGCTGGTTGGCTAAAAGCAGTTTATGAGTGAGACTTGGGACCAAACCGACGGTATTAGACAGCGTCAATACCGAAGTTATCAAGAGTATTGCGAGCATCAGGTTTCGAAGCTCGCAACCCTTGACCTCAGCAGGTATAGCGCCCAGTTTCGAAGTGCTTTGGCAAAGCGTATCGATGCTTTGTCTGCTCTCCCGCGAGGGTCGACGGTTCTTTGCCTTGGAGCTCGCAACGGCGCTGAATGCGAGGTTTTCATTGAAAATGGCTTCTTTGCCGTTGGGATCGACCTAAATCCAGGACCCAACAATCAAACTGTGCTTACGGGCGACTTTCATCATCTGCAATTCGCAGACGGGACGGTCGACGTAGTTTTCAGTAATGCGCTTGATCATGCATTCGATTTCAAGAAAGTCATGGGCGAGATTCGGCGCGTTCTAAAACCAACTGGTTTGTTTGTTGCTGAGATCGTGCGCGGCTCTAAAGACGAAGACGGGCGCGAGCCAGGCGCGTACGAAAGCGTTTGGTGGGACCACGTCGATGAAGTTGTGACTCGCATTCAGAAGCATGAATTCAGAATGTTGAAGCGAACGCGTTTTAGCTATCCTTGGAATGGCGATCAGTGCATTTTCGAGCAAGGTAACCGGTGACTGGACGGTCGGTAGGGTAAACATTAGCGCAGCTCATGATCGGTCGGAAATTTCACTACCTCTAAACCGACCACCGAACCGCTCGCTCGTAAACGTCAAAAAGGTTGCGCCACCTGCCATCGAACTGGAAGCCGGACAATCCATTTCCCCAACGCGCCAGAACGTGTAGGTGCTGGCTTTCCTAAAGCCGGCCCAGCAAAGCCGCGATGAAAAGTCCGATATTGTCGATGAGGTTTTGCCGATACACACCCGATTTCCAGAGTAGGATCAGACGCTTTACGCGCCGCGAGTGCCGCGCTGCGGCAAAATTCCGGAGAACGGCCGCATTGCCCGGTGTCAGCAGATCCCGCATCCGGCCGAGACGCTCGAGATTTATGTCATTCCATGTCACGACGCGGCCGTTGAGGAACGCAAGCAAACGCTCAGTCCGAGCGCGAACACCGATATTCGAGCCGATGATATTCTGATCGTGCTGCCTGTATTTAAGGCTCGGCCAGGGATCATAATGCGCTACTCCGCCTACTCCGGTCACGAGCTGATAAGTCCACCAATCATGCGCGATCAACACCGCGTCCACCGGCGTTGCGCGCAGCTTCAGCCGCGCCTCGCGATTGAAAACCATCGTGTTGCCGCCGCCGATATTCTGCACCAACGCATTCCTGAATACCGGCGGCCGAGTGAAGAGCGGTGAATGTCCGCTGGAGGTACCGTCTGGCCCGATGAGTTCGGTACGCGTGAAATACAAGGCAGGCTGCCTCGCATCGTGCATTCCGAGCCAGGTCACAGCTCTCGCAAGCTTCTCCGGAAACCAAATGTCATCCTGATCGCAATAGGCAAACAGATCACCATCGATCTCGTCATTTCGAACCAGTGACATAAAATTCTGCCAAAATCCCCGCCGCGGGCCATTGCGCACGGTCACGCGTTGAGAGACGCTCTCAGCAAATGATCTGACAATCCGGATCGTGTCATCCGTCGAGCCATCATCGGAGACCTGCAACTCCCAATTGGAATAGGTCTGAGCGCGTAAGGAATCGAGCTGCTCCTGCAAATATTCACCACCATCTTTGGTCGCAAGCAGTATGATGATTTTGGGTTGTGCAGGGAACAAGATCCAAAGGCCTTTTGGTTTAGGGGGGTGGGGTGTTTTTCCGATCGAGAGATTTTGGACGAAAGCCTTACTACTATTGCTCTGCCTGTGACGCAAAGCCGCTTTCACACCGCTATAGCAACACGTCACCGTTCCGCGTAAAAATACCAGAAAATGGCCGAGGCGGCAGCCAAAGGAAGAGGCCTAGGCGATTCCCGCTCCGGCGAGAACCGATGGTTGGCCACAAGTGTTGTGCACTTTTCGGGGTTAAGCTATCTCGCCTGCATGACCCGGCACTGGATGACGAAGGACATGGTCAACGATGATCCGCGCACGCGAGAACGCCTCCGGTTGGGAATCCTGATTGGCGTTCATATCGTTGTCTGCTGCGTCTCGCTGGTATATCTCTTAAGTTGCAGATTGCCTGGCATTCCCGATCTGGCCAAGCTTCACATTCTATATGACCCGTCGCGACTATACATCGCCATTCTCGTGGCCGTCGCTTTCGTCCCCTTTGCGTACCTCTTTGCAATCGCCAGATTCAGCGTCGGCTACTTCGTCGGATTCTACTTCTATACGATGGTTCTCGGCTATCTCTGGATAGCCTGCTTTTCAGGCTCGAATTACAATCACCTGCTGGCGCAATTTTCCGCAGCTGCATCGGCTATCGCATTTCTTCTCCCTGCCCTATTTATCGTGTCGCCGGTCCGGCAGACGTACGAGTTGTCGCCGATGGCGTTTGAACGGCTGCTGGCGTTCATTTTCTTGCTGGGAGTCGTGACGGTCGTTATCAGTTCCACCTACAGTTTCCAGTTTGTTGGCATCGAGGAAATTTACAAATTTCGTGGCAAAGTAGAGTCTCCGAGGCTATTGCAATATCTGATCGGAATAACTTCCAGCACTTTGTTGCCGTTTGCTTTTGCCGGCTTCGCGGCGCGTAAAGCCTATTGGCGAGCGGGCGCAATTGTCATTCTCCTGGTTTTCTACTATCCAATCACCTTCAGCAAGCTCGCGCTTTTCACCCCATGCTGGCTTATCGCGATGCTGATGCTTTCGAAGATGGCCGAAGCCAGGGCTGTCGTTATCCTGTCATTGCTCGCTCCCGTTCTCGCGGGAGTTTTATTATTCAGCGTGTTCGGCGAACATACAGCGGCATATTTCGCCATCGTCAATTTTCGGATGGTTGCGATCCCATCACTTGCGATGGAAGTCTATAATGACTTTTTCGTCAATCACGACCTCACATATTTTTGTCAGATATCGACCTTGAAGCGATTCATGGATTGCCCGTATCAGGATCAACTATCTGCCTTGATGAATGGTGCTTATCCACTCGGCTATTTCAATGCTTCGCTGTTCGCGACGGAAGGCATCGCGTCTGTCGGGCCATTATACGCGCCCGTTGCCGTGTTCATGTGCGGGCTGGTGATCGCCGTCGGCAACCGCTTGTCTGCCGGCCTGCCGCCTGGCTTTATCCTGCTTTCGGGAGCGATCATTCCCCAGATCCTTCTCAATGTCCCGTTGACGACAGCTCTGGTCACGCACGGCGTCGGACTGCTGTTCTTGCTATGGTATGTAACTCCGCGTGCAATTTTTGAGCCTGGTACTCGCTAACTGCTCCGTTGGTTAGTGCAGCTGGCTGCCAACGGAATTGCCAGAGCCCATTGATCGACGTCAGAATCATGAACAAGCGGACGGCGACAAGCTCGCTTTAAATTGCGCAGCACGAGCCCGCGATGGGTGTAATCCGCTCAAACCGCAGCCGGGCTAACCCGCACCGCGTCAATGAACGATGAAACCATGCACCACGGGGTCAGCAAAAACAGCTTTCGAACCCTCATGGCCGAGATCGACGACTGGATCGTAACCGGAGCCGAACAGCCTCAACTGATCGGAGTGAGGATCGTTCGCAAGCGCGGCTACCTCGTTGTTGAAGGCCACTTGTGAAAATTCATGAAACCCAACCTGGCCCGTGTTTCCGCTTGATGAAAGTGACTGAATTCCGAGAGCTGGATCGAAGACGAATGGTTCGTTGCACGCTTGGCCAAAAGCCGGACTCGAAAGTGTAGCTGCAACCCGGACGTTGGAGACGCCAACGATCCCGTCGCCGTTCAAGTCCTGGTGGAAACTGCTCTCGGCTGACTCCAACATCAGGCTCGTACCCGACAAAGCGCCGCCATCTGACAGGTAGTTGCCATTGCTGTCGGTATACCAGATTATGTATTGATCGGCGCCGGTGACCTTCCAGGCCACCTCATATCCGGTTGCCGTCTGCTCCGCTCCAATCAGCGCCCAGGGGGCAAACTGGCCCGCCGCGACGGCGGCGCCGGCATATTTCAACTCCGGACCTGTGCCGCCATTGTAGAGATAATAGTTACTTCCGACCTGGGTCAGGCTAGTCGAGCCGGCTGCTTCGATCACCGCGGTGGGAACGCCGATCACCCCGTCGCCGTTCAAGTCCTGATGGAAACTGCCTTCGGCCGACACCAACGTCAGGCTCGTACCCGACAAAGCGCCGCCATCTGATAGGTAGTTGCCATTGCTGTCGCTATACCAGACTATGTATCGATCGGCGCCGGTGACCTTCCAGGCCACCTGATATCCGGTTGCCGTCTGCTCCGCTCCAATCAGCGCCCACGGGGCAAACTGACCCGCCACGACGGCTGCACCGGCATATTTCAACTCCGGACCTACGCCGCCATTGTAGAGATAATAGTTGCTTCCGACTTGGGTCAGGCTGGTCGATCCGGCTGCTTCGATCACCGCGGTTGGAACACCGATCACCCCGTCGCCGTTCAAATCCTGGTGGAAACTGCTCTCGGCTGACTCCAACATCAGGCTCGTACCCGACACTGCGCCGCCATCTGACAGGTAGTTGCCATTGCTGTCGGTATACCAGACTACGTATCGATCGGCGCCGGTGACCTTCCAGGCCACCTCATATCCGGTTGCCGTCTGCTCCGCTCCAAGCAGCGCCCAGGGGGCAAACTGACCTGCCACGACGGCTGCGCCGGCATATTTCAACTCCGGACCTACGCCGCCATTGTAGAGATAATAGTTGCTTCCGACCTGGGTCAGGCTGGTCGAGCCGGCTGCTTCGATCACCGCGGTGGGAACGCCGATCACCCCGTCGCCGTTCAAGTCCTGATGGAAACTGCCTTCGGCCGACTCCAACATCAGGCTCGTACCCGACACTGCGCCGCCATCTGACAGGTAGTTGCCATTGCTGTCGGTATACCAGACTACGTATCGATCGGCGCCGGTGACCTTCCAGGCCACCTGATATCCGGTTGCCGTCTGCTCCGCTCCGATAGGCGCCCACGGGGCAAACTGACCCGCCACGACGGCCGCGCCGGCATATTTCAATTCCGGACCTACGCCGCCATTGTAGAGATAATAATTGCTTCCGACCTGGGTCAGCCTGGCCGAGCCGGCTGCTTCGATCACGAGCGGGCCAACAACAATGCCGAGCAGATCGGCCGTACTGATCGTGACGTTGCCCGCAATATCAATCGCAAAATCAGCAACCATGTCACCGTTGGTATCGCCCTGCAGGGTCGTGACACCGGTGGAGCTGTTATAAAAATAGTTGAGTTCGCCGGCCGCGCCGTCGAAGGCGCCGGTCGCGAGGAACTTGAACTGATCGTAGCTGCCGGTGCTGCTAATCGCGTCCCACCCGCTGAGGTCGATGCGGTCGGTTCCGGAGATGAAATCGGTAATGCGGTCGTGCTGGCCGCTCGTGGCCGAGCTGTTGGCCAGCAAAAATACGAACGTGTCGCCGCTGCCGCCGCCGGTCAGATTGTCGATTCCGGAGCCGCCGATGAGGTTGTCGCTTCCGGCGCCGCCAGTCAGCGTATCGCTGCCGTCGCCGCCGGACAGCGTGCAACCTGAATCGTTCGCGATCAGCCTGTCATTGCCGCTGCCGCCGATGGCTTTCTCGATGACCGCGTTGAGCGCGATCCCGATATTATTGACGAGGCTGCCGACCGACGAAAAGGCGCCGGGCCGCAGGTCGATGGTCTGCGCCGCCGAATAGCCGGAGCAATCGAGCGTGTCGGTCCCGCCGCTGTCATAGATCGTCAGCGCCGGCGCCGAGCTGTAGTTGCCGAAATTGAAGACCGCGCCGGCATTGCTGTTGAAGCCATAGACGGAATCGCCGGTCCTGGTCGAGGTCGCCGCCCCGTAGATCGAACCCACCGCATAGATATCCGCCATCTGCGGCATGACCACGTAGCGGTACGAGCTCCCGGAATAATTGGGCTCCGAGAAATACGACATGATGGAATATTGCCAAGTGTCGTTGGCATAGGTCGCATTCGTGGAATACGACGCGCTGCCATTGTACGGCCCTTGGTGGCCGAGGCCGAGCGCATGTCCGATTTCGTGGATGTAGGTCTGATAGGCGTAGCTGTCGATGCCGGTCTTGCCGTCGTACGCGCCGCCGTCGGTGGTGACCCAGTCGGAGCTGATGACGATGTTCATGGACACGATTGCGCCCGAGCCGTACCAGCTCCCGCTCGCATAGGCCTGCATCGAACCGGAATTGCTGAACGTGATATTCGCCGCGCCGGACGTCTGGACGAAAGTGATGTTGGCGACGTCGGACCACGCCTGCATCGCCGACTGTGCAAGGAACTTCTCGGCCGTGTTCAGCGCGTTGATATTGTAGGTGATGGTATTGGAAGCCCAGTGATGGGCGGTGGTGTTGTTGTATTGCCAAAAGCCGTTGACGAGGTAGTCGGCCAGCGTGGCGATCGACGCGACCGGCTTCGCAGCGCTCGTAACCACCGTGGTCACGGTATCGGCCGCTAGGGCGTAAGGCTCGCCTTCATCGATGAAGAGCGTTTCGTTCACCTGCTCGTGCGCCGGCAGGGGCGCGCCGCTGCCGGCGTCCGGCGCGGCAAAGGTCCAGACGTCATCGGACGGCGAATGGTTCTTCCTCATCGATCAGGCCCGTCAGCAGGTCGTTCGGTTGCGAGAAAATCGTAAGAGCACACGGGAAACTAGAATCGCCCCTATTAACGCTTATTTACCAGCCGGGCTTTCTCGCGCTTCCTTTGTGGCACATTACTGCGAAAAGCAGAATCCCGGGCCGGTGTCCGTAGTCTTGCGGGGGACCGGATTTTTGGTTCCGCCAGGCAGGTGCGCGTTTGGCCTAGGGGCGCCGCCGCGCCGCCCCTAGGATAGGCCCGGCGGGCGCCGAACAAGCAGTTGGAAATCGGCGCCAGATTTGTTTAAGTCGGATCGGGCTGCTTTTTTTCCACCGCGAAAATCCAAAAAACCAAGGTTTCTCAACGCCTTTCCCACGCGCTTCGCTGAGCCTGTCCTGCTTTACCCGTGCTCGACCTTACCGGCGTTCGCTCCGGTCCACCTGCGTGCGGCAACTGGCGGACTGGGGCGCCAATGTCATCAAAGATCGACGCGTTATTGGAAGACAGTGGCGGCGAGCAGCCGGGCGGCCCGCGTCAGGGCTCGGATTTTCAGAATTTGCAAGGCCGGTGGGTGCAGACCTCGCTCTTGCAGGCGCAGATCTTCATGCTGGATTTCCAGGCCTCGCGCTGGCTGATGGAAAAGGACGTCGCCAGGCAGAGCCGGCATCGTCACGACAAGCGGGCGGATCTGGGAACACTGCGCGCAAGCGATCGGCGGGCCCGAACTGATCCCAATCCCGACACGGTCGCCAATCGGCCGTCGGTGCAACTACCATTAACAAGCATCGTGCTCACAAATATGCCTCTAACGCTGCTCTTGTCGTCGGGCCGGCCACCGAGCGCGATCGCGTTGGTGCGCGTCTCGGGTTCGCAGGCCGGAAAGATCGTGACGGCGCTTGCCGGCAAATTGCCGTCGCCGCGAATGGCCACCCGTGCGCTGCTTGGGGATGTCGGCCAGCGGCCGATCGACGATGCGGTGGTGTTGTGGTTTCCGGGTCCGGCCAGCTTGCGGCGGAGCGAGCGAGCTAGAGTGTACTTCCGTATTGATTGCGCGATGGAGATCGATCGCGCCTTCCTCATTCACATGATGCACGGCCTCCAAATGAACGACAGCATGGAACCAATAACCTCGTCAGACCAGTCAGTGGAGGGACTGATTGACCTGAGGCGACTTGATTACTTGTGGGCGAAGAAGTTCGAACGGCGCGCCGAACTCCTTGGCCTCGGGTGAGAAGATCGATGTGAGATGACGGCCGACAAAGCCATTTGCTCCTTCAACGAGCACATGCTCCGTTTTGGACTCTCGGCTATAAACAACGATCTCAGCGCCTTTCTATGGGCGAAGGTTACGCAACAGCTTCCAGCATTTGGTTTGATCTATGTTAAGAAAACCATCGCGCTCAACTGTTTCCTCGATGTCGCCCGTCCAGCTTCCGACTAAGTTGTCAGCGCGGCGCAAGTGCTGCTGACACTCAACCGCTGACGGTCTTAGTCGTCTGAGTCTGGCGGCTCTCGAGGCGACGTACTTACCCGCTCAGTCGAACTGACAAACAAGGTCGATTACCATGCGTTGCTGGTCCGGAGTGATCTCCGCAAACATCGGCAGCGACAAGATGCGCCCCTGATCGTCAAATGCGTTCGGAAACTGCTCGGGACGGTGGCCAAAGCGGGCATAGGCGGCAAGGAACGGCAGCGCGGTCGGATAATTGATCGCGGTCTGCACGCCGTTGGCGTTCAGGTGCGCGGCCAGCGCATCGCGGCGCGGATGCTTGATCGTGTAGAGATGATAGACATGGGTGCGGTCTGGCGCGACCTGCGGCACAGCGACGTCCTCGATCTGGTTCAGGCCTGCATCGTAAATTTTGGCGGCATCCTGACGCGCTGCTGTCCACTGGGTCAGATGCGGCAGCTTCGCCGAGAGGATCGCCGCCTGCACACCGTCGAGCCGGCTGTTGATGCCCTCGATATGATGCTGGTGCTTCACCAGTCCACCATGACGCGCCAGCATGGTCATGTGTTCCGCCAATGCGTCGTCATTGGTCACGACGGCACCGGCATCGCCCATCGCGCCAAGATTCTTGCCGGGGTAGAATGAATAGGTCGCGGCCGCGCCGAAGGTGCCGACCTGCTGACCCTTGTAGCGGGCCAGATGCGCCTGCGCGCAGTCCTCCACCACCCAGAGCTTGTGCTTCCGCGCGATCGCCATGATCGCATCCATATCCGCTGGCTGTCCGTACAGATGGACGGGAATGATCCCGACGGTGCGCGGCGTGATCGCGGCCTCGATCGCCGCCGGATCGATCGTGAAGGTCGCCCCATCGGTATCGCAAAACAACACGGTGGCGCCGGCGTGCGTAATCATCGCCGAGGTGCTGATCCACGAATGCGCCGTGGTGATGACCTCGTCACCCGGCTTAACCTTGAGCGCGGCCATGGCCAGATACAGCGCGTCGGTGCCGTTGGCGCAGGAGATACAATGCTTGACGTCAACGGCTGCGGCGAATTCCCGTTCGAACGCGTCAACGTAAGACCCGCGAATGAAGGCGTTGTCGCGGATAACGGAAGCAATTGCGCCGTCAATCTCGCTCTTGATGGTCTGATACTGCAGTTGCAGGTCCGCAAATGGCACCGGCATTAATCGTCTTCCCTACTTGTCCGCCAGCAGCCGGCGCGCCGGATTGCCGGCATAAGTCCCCGACGTCGTGATGTCCCTGGTCACCACCGAGCCTGCGCCGATGACGACATCATCGGCGATCCTGACCGGCATGATCGTCGCATTGGAGCCGATCGAGACACGATTACCGACCACGGTCTCGCGCCACAATGCCCGGTCGCCCCGGGCCGGCCCTCCGGTTGAAAACGTATCATTCACGAACATCACACCATGGCCGACAAAACAGTCTTCGCCGATGGTAACCAGTTCGCAGATGAAGGCGTGAGACTGCACCCGCGTGCGGGCCCCAATCACGACGCCTTTCTGGATTTCGGTGAACGGTCCGACAAAGCAATCGTGGCCGATCTTGCAGCCGTAGAGATTGCACGGCTCAACGATCTTGACGCCTGTGCCGAAATCGACGTCTCGCACGCTGGCCTGATGTATCTCGGGCCGATTCACGAGACGACACCGAGTCGGCCCAGCCGGGGCGCGAAACGCAACGGCACCTCCGCGCCGGTCTCGATCGATTCGTAGAGCGCGGAGATCAGTTCCAGGCTCTTGCGTCCCCCGAGGCCGTCGACGAGCGCCGAGCGCTGGTTCACCAGGCAGTCGATCACATGCTGATAATAGGCCTGATGCCCGAAGCCGTAGACATTCGGCGGATTGACGGAAAACTTCTCGACCACGTCCTTGTCCGAGGGGAGCTCATCGACAAAGCGCCAGTGCCGGATCTGGTTGACAGCGAATCCTGCGATCTCGACCGTGCCCTTCTCTCCCAGAATCGACAATGAGCCCTCGAGGTCCGTCGGGCGCACTGCCGTTGTCGCCTCGATAATCCCGAGCGCGCCGTTGCGGAATTTCAGCGTTGCGACCGCCGTGTCCTCGGCCTCGATCTTTGCGAGCGCCGTGACGGCGCGAGCGTGAACGCTGACGACATCGCCGAAAAACCATTCCAGCATGTCGACGTGGTGACTGGCCTGGTTGGAAAGCACGCCGCCGTCATAGGCCCAGGTGCCGCGCCAGGCGTCCTGATCGTAATAGTGTTGATCGCGGCACCAGCGAACGCGGACGGTGCCGAGAATGAGGCGGCCGAAGCGGCCAGCCTCCAGCGCCTCGCGCGCCTTCACGACAGGAACGTTGAAGCGGTTCTGCTTGACGACGAAAAGCTTGACGCCGGCTTCGTCACAGGCGCGGATCATGTCGTCCGCGTCCTGCAGCCGCAACGCCATCGGCTTCTCGACGACGGCGTGCTTACCGGCCTTCGCACAGGCGATGACATGGGCGGGATGCATCCCGCTCGGCGTCAGCACCGCCACCGCGTCGATGTCCTGCCTAGCGAGGAAGTCATCGATGTCGTAGATCGCGGGCACGCCGAACTTCGACGCAATCGCGTCGGCGCGGTTGCGAACCGGGTCACAAACGGCAACGAGCTTGGCTCCGTCGACGTGGTTGCCGCCCAGAAGGTCGGAATGCCGCTTGGCAATACGCCCGCATCCGAGCAGGCCGAATCTGATCATGGGGAGACCTGTTTACTATCTTTCCTATGCACGTTACCCGCCCCGTCGACCATAGCCAACCCGTCACCTGGGCTGCCTTCCAAAACTCGGGAGGAACTGCTAAGTACAGGCGAAAACCGCCATCTTTTTCTAGGCGACGGGATGAAAAAGCCAGCAGTTTTCTTTGATCGGGATGGAGTGCTGAACGAGGACGACGGTTACGTTTTCGAGATTAGCAAGCTGAAATGGATAGCTGGCGCACGTGAAGCCGTAAAGGCTGCAAACGATGCCGGATATTTTGCATTCGTTATTACGAACCAGTCAGGCGTAGCGAGGGGCCTTTATCAAGAGCACCACGTGGAAGCTCTACATCGGTGGATGGCAGATGATCTGGCCAGAATCGGAGCTCGCATAGATGCATTCGAATATTGCCCCTATCATCCCGATGCGGTGATAGAGCGCTATCGCAAAACAAGCTATCGACGAAAGCCAGCCCCTGGAATGATTACCGACCTTTTGGAACGTTTCCCCGTAGATCTCAGTCGCAGCATTCTCATAGGAGATAAGCTAACTGATTTGGACGCAGCGCAGGCCGCTGGCGTTCGAGGGCTTCTGTTCTCAGGTGGCGACCTCGCACAACTGCTGAGATCAATTTTGCCCACCAAACAAGATGGGCTGCTGAAGCGTTAGGAGCATCTCACTTGCTTCGCTGCAAAACAGATCGACGCACGACTTCTATGATATAGTCCTGAGTAGTTTGATCAAGGCTGCATCGGCAGGCTGACCACCTGTTTCGATAACGCTCGCTGACCGGCAAACCAGTCCAGCTTGGGATAGCCATTTTCCCTGTGCCGGAAATTGCTGTATGCTGAGGCGGCGTGGTTCGGCAATCTCGCTTCAGTGAGCTCCATGGCTACTACTACTACTACTACTACTACTACTACTGTGCTCGTGACCGGCGCCGATGGTTTCATCGGGCGTAACCTCGTCGTTTTTCTCGCATCACGAAACTTCAAGGTCATCGCAGCGTCCAGAACAGTTTCCGCTTTTGGTCATCCCAGCGTAGTCACGGCTTCTCTTCCCGACCTGGCTATGCCATTCGATTGGCAACCTTTGCTGGAAAGATGCGACATTGTAGTCCATTTGGCCGGAATCGCGCACCGATTTGCCGACGAAGAGCAATACGATCTGGTCAATCACCGCGCCACCGACGCGTTGGCGAAAGCTGCTTGTCGCCAGCAGAAACATCTGGTTTTCGTTTCGTCGATTGCCGCACAGAGCGGATCATTCTCGGAGCAGGAATTAACGGAGGAAGCCCCCCCCAAACCGACCAATTCCTATGGACGGTCCAAATTGGCAGCTGAGCAATCCGTCCGCGCGTCAGGAGTTAGTTTTACAATCCTGCGTCCTGTCGTGATGTACGGACAAGGCGAAAAGGGCAACTTTCAAGGCGAAAAGGGCAACTTTTCAATCATACACAAGATATCAAGGCTGCCTATACCGCTGCCATTCGGAGCATTAACGGCCCGACGATCCGTGCTGTCGGTCGATAATTTTAGCTCGGCCGTCGTGATGGTGTTGACCGAGCCCCGCGCGCGCGGAGAGATGTTCATCGTGTCCGATCCCATGCCACTCACTGTTTCTGATCTCATTTCCCGACGCCGCGCCGCAATGGGCCATTCGCCCTGGCTTGTGCCAATCCCGGAGAGCTGGATCAAGCTGTTCCTTGCGGCCCTCGGATCGAACGAAATCTGGCACCGAATCGGCAAACCGCTCATTGCGAGGCCCACAAAGCTGCTCGCGCTCGGCTGGCAGCCGACCTGAGCGAGGCCACCTGCAACCATCTTATGAGCGGCCTTCCAAGTAATCTTGCCGCCGCGCAATGCTATTTTCGACCGCATCATTGTTTCGGTCGAACTGGCGGAGGCTATCCTAGTACAATCTCGTTAAGACACCCTAGCGTTGTGACAACGAGTAGCTTAAGCTTCAGCGGGATTTGTATGGGTATTTCAACCTGTCTATTCGGGGCCCGGCGCGCCAACAATTCCCATCAGAAGCTCTGCCCGACAGTTCTCATCGTCACACGGGCGTCAGATAAGGCATCATGACCGACCCGGCGACAACCCATCTCACCACGATATCCGCATGCCCGCAATCCCGGCGCAGGCTGGGCTTGCTCCTTTGCTTGCATATCGCAGCATCCTGCGTCTCGTTCTCCTACGCCGCGGCCGCCTTTCCTGGCATCGTGGAGTTTGACAAAGCAAACGTCATGATGGCCATGCTGCGAACGCTACCCTTCGCCGCCCTATCCGCCGTTTTCATAGTCAGCCGATTCAGTTTTGGTTATTTCGTCGGATTTTACTTCTACACGATGATCCTCGGCTATCTTTGGTTGATCGAGTTTTCACTCCTTCCTTACAATCACTCGTTGGCGACAGTCTCCATCCTCACGTCCGCACTGGCATTCCTTGCGCCCGCGCTATTTATCACTTCACCGGTTAGGGCGCGGTTGGACTTGTCGGCAAGAGGATTTGACCTGCTGCTCTCTGCTATTTTGATTTTCGCTGCGATTCTTGTCGCGGCCGCCGCATTTTACAATTTCAGAATTGCCGGCCTTTCGGAAATCTACCGATTTCGCGAAGAACTCGCGTTTCCCGCGGCAGTGAGATATGCCATCGGAACCACGTCGAACGCGCTGTTGCCGTTTGCATTTGCCGGCCTCATCCTGCGTGGAAGTATTTTGCGGGCAGGAATCGCACTTATCCTGATGCTGCTGCTCTATCCCGTGACGTTAACCAAATTAACGCTCTTTGCGCCGCTCTGGCTACTGTTTCTAACCTTCTTGTGCAGAATAGTTGAAGCGAAGAGCGCAGTCATTTTGTCGTTGTTGTTACCGATATCGGTCGGCGTAGCAATGCTATTTCTCCACAACGCGGAGGTAGTTCCCTTTAAATGGGCAGCGCCGTATTTCGGCATAGTCAATACCAGGATGGTCGCCGTGCCATCGGTCGCGCTCGAAGTGTACAACAATTTCTTTTCGACACATCCGTTGACGCACTTCTGCCAGATCAACGTCGTGAAGTTTGTCATCGACTGTCCGTACAACGAAGAGCTATCGATTCTCATGAAGGTCTATGCACAAGGCGCATACAACGCGTCGCTCTTCGCGACAGAAGGCATCGCTTCTGTCGGCCTTAAGCTGGCGCCGCTTTCTGCATTCGGTTGCGGCCTTGTGATCGCAATTGCCAACCGCCTGTCTTCCGGATTGCCCTGGAGATTTGTCTTGTTGTCAGGCGGGATGCTTCCGCAGGTTCTTCTAAACGTGCCACTTTCGACTAATTTGTTGAGCAACGGCGCCGCGATCCTGTTCTTCCTTTGGTTCGTTACGCCACGCACGATCTTCGACGGGAAAAGCCAAGCGGCTTCTCAAACCGCAGCAAGCACGACTTAACCGAAATTCATTCCCGATGTTGCGACGATTTCAGTGCATTTTGAATAAGTCCAACAAAGCCGTCGGCAAAGGTAGCGACGCGGTCATCGTGAGCAGGAACAAAACTTCGAACTGATGGTGCACCAGCATCCTGCGAGAGCCGCATAATGTGATCCGCCAGAGTTGCGGGGTCATCCGTTCCGAAATAGCTCGCCGAACCAGCGGCCTGCTCGCGGTGGACATCGAGGTCGGACAATATCATCGGAACCCCGAACGACTTCGACTCCTCAACAGTCGTGCTCCATCCCTCGGATCGGGACGGATTTATCAGCGCGGTGCAGGCACGCAGCAACGCATACACATGCGAAAGCGGAATCATTCCCAGATGAATGAAGCGCTTTTCAAGTCCGCGATTTTTCACCTGCCCCATGACTTGGGCGAAATAGCCGCGCTCACGCGGATCTTCGGTGCTGCCCGACGCGCACACGACCACATCGAAGCTGCGCTGCGCCAGGATTGTCAGCGCATCGACGACCACCTGATGGTTCTTGTGCGTGTAAAACTGATTTGGCAGGTAAAAGTATTTTGCGGGTAACTGGTATTGCGCAACGATCTCGACTGGATTGGCGGTTAGGAGCGCCGGCGATGGCCGAGTCGCGAAGCGAACCACGCGGACCTCGTTCGTCGCTCCTGGATAGTATTTCCTGAAGTCACGGAGCGAGCTTTCGCTACTGACCATGATGGTCCGCCCCGATGCGATTTGAAAGCGGAAGCCGACCTCGCGCCTCCAACGAGTGGCAAACGGGAAGAGTTGAGGCAGCTTGCGATGCTGAAAATCGGGGAACCAAGCCACCGCCGGAAAGGCCAGACGCCAGCCAAAGAAACGGGCGTTTTCGAAGACAAGGTCGACCCGCTGCGCCCGGAACTCTCTCGCCGCCCCGCCATCAACCCCCAACGCAATAGCAGACGCCAGACCAGCACGGCCTTCGAACGCTGCCGATCGCACGATTTCCACGCCCGGTATCGCGATGAGCGCGGCAAGATCACTCTCGTCGTCACGGTCGCCGGCAAACACGACGGGAGCAAACTCGCCCTCGCGGAATCGAGCCAGCGCAGAGAACAAATTGCTCAGATAATTATAACCACCAGCCCAGACCTGACGGGGAATATGCGCGAATGCGATACGGAGCGGCGTACGCCCGGTCACCTGGCTTGACCCTTGAACCACGAGACATAGTCAGCGAGGCCTTGTTCAACCGGAATTTTCCAGTCAAAGTGTAGCTCACGCACAGCTACGTCGTCTGCCAGCAGGCTCGGCGGGTCACCGGCCCGAACGACTCCGGAATAGCTTGTCGAGATGCCCGCGCCCCAACTTTCGGTGATCATTGCGGCGACTTTCGCAACTGTCGTTCCAAGACCGGATCCAGCGTTGATCACCTGAAAGCTCTCTGGCTGCAGCCTTGCGTTAATCTCGGCCAACAGCCGGGCGACGTCACGGACATCGGTCCAGTCCCGCACCTCCGTGCCTGTGCCTCCCAGCACCAGTTTTCGCTCACCGGCCTGCAGGCGAGAGCAGATGTCCCAGGGCAATTGCTTGCGCAAATTCGGCCCGTAGACCGAGAACAGCCGCGCCACCGTGCTGTGCAAGCCAAAGGTGACAGCGTAGCTTCGGCAAAGCTGCTCCATCATCAGCTTGTGCTGCCCGTAGGGCGACATCGGAAGCGTTGCTGCATCCACTCCAATCGGCCCCTCGTGATCGGCGCCATAGACCGCCGCGCTCGATACGACAATCAAGCGACAATCCCTTGCGGCGCTGCGCAGCCACTCCAGCAATCTGGCCGTGCTTGCAACAGTGCGCGAAAAGTCCTCAAACGGCTGCGCGATCGACAGCCCAACTGACGAGCCGCCGGCCAGATGGAAAATCGTCGACGGCAATCCGGAGTGCTCCGCCAGCGCATTGAGATTGGCTGCATCGATCTCGCCGTTCAACCAATGCTCAAGGCCGAGGCGATGTCTCTCGGTCTCCCCGATCGCGCCATGGCCGATGCCATGAACCCGATGGCCCCGATCAGCCAGCACCCGGACGAGATGCCGACCGATGAAGCCACTCGCGCCGGTAACCCACATGTTCATGCCGGTGCCTTGTAACAGATGAATGAGTAGAGCCGGCCGGGCCGGTGGTCAAAGCGCTCTGCCATCGAAAGCAGGGACATGAAAACGCTCCTGGAAGCGAGCGCGGTGCGCCAAACCGGCTTGATCGGAACCGTCCGGGCCAGCCTTTCCACGACGGCCACCCGCAGCGTCTCGATTGTATAGGGAAACAGATTGATCGGGCTCTTCAGCGGCGCAAGTACCTCGATCGCGGCAAATCCCGCAGCCCCTAGTGCGCCGACATACCGATCGAGAAGATACGCGTGCTCGCCGCCATAGAGGTGATGCAGGGGATGCCGATCGAGGAATGCGCCCAGGTCGGCTTCCTTGCTGATCACGTGTTCGCGCGCGGCGATGAGTATCCCGCCGGGGCGAAGCACCCGGGACATTTCCCGGCAGGCACCGTCTAGATCGCGCATATGGTGCAGCACGGCCCGCGCGAACACGACATCGAACGTGCCATCAGCGAACGGAAGGCGCTCGGAGAATTCTTCGACCACCTCGATCGCCAGCCGGGCCTCGGCCGCGAGGCGGCGGATCGCGGCCGTCCCAACCACGGCACTGGGATCAGGCTCGAGCGCGGTGACCGTAAATCCGCTCCGCGCCAGCGCATAGCTCGCAATTCCGCGCCCGGCGCCGACGTCGAGCGCCTTGCCGGTCCGGTGTGCCAAAAACTTCGAAACCGCCTGCCATTCGGCACTGGCAAAATAGCGCTCGGCGGCAGCGATCAGAGGGTCGTCATAGAATGCGTCGAGCACGAGTTGACGCTTGTCCGGCTGGTTGCGCAGCCAGACCACGGCATCTTCCCATGTCGTGAGAGGCTTTTCGTCCAACATGCAAACCCGCACTTGCTGGCCCGGCGCGCCGGTCAGATCAGATCCTGAAATTTCGTCCATTGCAGTTGTTTGCTATAGCGCTCTCTTACCATGGCGCAACCCGCCTGAGCGACGGATCTGGCCAAAGTTTCGTCTCTCATGAGCCTGTTGATCAACTCGGGTATTTGCTCGGGCGAGGAGTATTCCAGCATGGTTTCCCCATCAACGAAACCCTCCGGATAGCGCCCTGCATCCGTCAAAAGGACCGCTCCGCAGCCCGTTGCCTCAAAGCATCTCATATTGCCGCGATCCTCTCCGGCCATGTCCACCGCACCGTTGAATACGATCCGGCTTTTGGCGATCGCGGCATACGCATCCAGGCCATACAGCGGATCGGCGCGAATCTCGCGAATTTCGTCCGGATGACGGTATGAGCGAAGCGCCGGCACAGGAGGAAGAAAATTTGCCAATCGGGTGAGGCGTGAATCTTCGAGGTAAAGGCGCGCCCGGATACCGGGCGTCGAAGCGGCAGCGCGGAGAGCTTGGCTGCGTTTGACGTGGTGCCGCGAGAATCCTCCGATGAAGATGAGGTCAAGTTCATCGGTTCGGGCTGCGGCATAGGCATCCATCACAGGATCGTGCGCCGGAAAAAAATACGCCACCCGACAGCCTTTCTGGCGCCAGCTATCGAGGATTGACGGAAAATTGCATACGATCAGGTCGTATTTCGTCAGGTCTGCGCTTCCGGATGGTGCCGCTCGCCAGCCAATCGACTTCCTCACGCAACCCGGCAACTTCGCAACAAACTCGCTACCGT
This sequence comes from Bradyrhizobium algeriense, assembly GCF_003062295.1. Taxonomy (GTDB): domain Bacteria; phylum Pseudomonadota; class Alphaproteobacteria; order Rhizobiales; family Xanthobacteraceae; genus Bradyrhizobium; species Bradyrhizobium algeriense. Next base: position 604,839 of record NZ_PYCN01000002.1, read on the forward strand.
AACGGATCGGGTCAAGATTATAGAATACTTCGGTGCGATGCTGCTCGATCTGCGCGAGCAGAATTTGTTCCAGGTTTTTTGTTCGCAACCCATTCTCTTTTGCCCACTGCATCTGCAGGCGTTCATCGTCTCCATTGGTGTAGAACGCGTCCGGACTGTTGGCGAACACGGGTAGAAGGATATGGGACGCAGTGAATCTCGTCTCCAGAAATTGCGCTCGTCCGGCGGCAAAGCTTTGATAGGGCGACTGGCGGCGATGGACACGGTATCCGCGTGACAAGCCGTTGTTCTGGAAAATGCGCATGCAATCAACCCGCGGGATTTGCATCTGGCGGGGGGCTTAACGAGCGGATTACTCGGGCCGGATTCCCAACTGCCAACGTGTACGGCGGAATGTCGCGGGTTACAACCGAACACGCTCCGATCACGGCACCCTCTCCAATCGTGACCCCCTTCAGCACACTCACATTGAATCCGATCCAGGCCCTATCGCCCACCACGACCGGCGCATGCGTGATCTTCTTCCAATCTTTCCGGCCCGCGCGCCATTCGAGAACATCGTTCCGGCGATCCGTCCAATCGATGCTGTGGGAATCGTGGTCCACGATCGTAACGCCCCACGACATGATGACATCGTCGCCGATGGCGAGGCTTCGATAGCAGACCAGATGGCTTCGTCCGATAAATGTGCGATTTCCGATCTGAATTTTGCCTCCGGATTCCTCGAAGCTGATATCAGCGTGGACGATTGAATTTTCTCCAACTGACAGTGCGTTGCCGGCCGCTCGCCTGATGCGACGCCACGCGATCGTGGATCCACGTCCGATCTTCACCGCCCCGGAAAGCCGGCTCTTCCAGCCTAGGATGGCGTCGATCACGCCTATCAGGATGAGTCGCATGTCAGGACCTTGCCAGCATCCATTTCATATTCAGATACGGCCATATTCGGCTGGCCGTCTCCCAGTCCCATTGCTTCGAGGAGGTCAGGCGGCTGACCGTCCGTCGCAAGCCTTCCTCGTCGACCAGCTCGGCGAACGCCGGCACCTTCCGATCGAGCAGGCTGGCGGTCCATCCGGCTAGCGGCCCATTCAACCATTCCGGCATCGGCGAATTGAAGCCCACCTTCCGGCGTCCCATGCGAATGGATTCCGGCATCAGGTTGGCCATCGCCTGCCGCGCAATCGCTTTGGAATAGCCGTCGGAGAATTTGCACGTCTCCGGCAACGCCATGGTGTACGTCACCAGGCGCCAATCCATGAACGGCATCCGGACCTCGATGCCGTGCGCCATCGACAGGCGGTCGAAGTTTCGCAGGATGGTAGGCAGCACAGTGCTGTGAAACATCCCGTAGAGCCGCCGGTTCAATGAACCCCAGTCGCGCGGCAGCACATCGTCGGCGGCGACCAGCGGAAGCTGGGCCGGAACGTCGCGCAGACCGCCGCGCAGGAAATAGTGTCCCCGGCGCTTGATCATCAGCGTCCGCAGCAGATCGGCGCCTCGTCCAGCCAGCGTCGAACCTGCGCTAAGTCCTGCGAGCAGGTTTCGCATCCGGAACATGCCCGATTGTCCCTCCTGAAGATAAGCCCCCATCAGTTCGTCCGCGCCATGGCCGTCCAGCGACACCGTTACGTCGTGACGCCTGAGTTCCCGATAGATCAACCAGGCCGCGCTTGGAAGTCCGATATAGACGTCATCATTGTCGTCGAGAATTCGATCGAGTTCGTTCCGCGCGTCGGCCTTCCCGATCTCGAGGAATGCAGGCACGACATCCGCCCAGGCCGCGGCCTCCTCGGCCATCGGCCGCTCGTCGTTCGAGGCGCCGGGAAATGTCGCAACGAAGGCATGGCGCCACAAGGTGCTGTCCCGCGGGCCCATACCGGCTTTTTCGTGCGCCGCCATGGTGCAGATCACGGCCGACGAATCGAACCCTCCCGACAGGCAGGTCCCGATCGGAACGTCGCTGCGCATTCGCAGCGCAACGGCATCCTGGAAAATCTCGCGAAAGCGTTCCACGCGTTCGGCTTCGGTGGCTGGTATCGCCGGCAGATGATCCACCGTCCGCCACCAGCGCCGGATTTCCAACCTCCCTCGGCGCAACCACATGCAGTGACCGCCCTGCAGCCGGCGCACCTCCTGGCAAAGCGTCCGTTCGCTGCCCTCGACGCCAAAGGCATCGAGCATGAGCCGTCGCGCCACGTCGATGTCCAGCGAAGCATTGATCAGGCCGCTTCGCACCAATGCGCGCTGTTCTGATGCAAAGACAAAGCGCTCCGATGTTAGCGCATATAATAGCGGCTTGATGCCGAAGCGGTCGCGCGCCAGAAACAATTCTTCGGTCTTGGTGTCGAAGATCGCCAGCGCCCACATTCCGTTGAAGCGCGTCAGCATGCCTTCCTGCCACGCCTGCCAAGCGGCCAGGATGACCTCCGTGTCGGACTGGCTGCGGAAAATTGTCCCCTGCGCCTCGAGCTCGCGCCGCAGTTCGAGGAAATTGTAGATCTCGCCGTTGAACACGATCACATGGCGGCCGTCGCCGGAAATCATCGGCTGATAGCCCCCTTCGCCGGGGTCGATGATTGCCAGCCGACGGTGGCCGAATGCCAGATTACGGTTCGCGCTGAACCAGCTTCCCTCGCCAAACGGCCCGCGATGCGCGACCAGGTTCGTCAGTCGCGAGATTTCCGCCGGTTCGACCGCGTTGCCGCGGAGGTTCACGATGCCTGCAATTCCGCACATTCGTCAGATCGCCTTGATGGGCAGGAAGCGACCGGCGATGACGCGGAGATCCCGCCAGCAGGCCGCGCCGTAGGGGCCGGTCTGCGAAGCCGCGACCGCGACGACGAAGATGATACCGGCCACCAGCACATAGAGGCCCCCCACGTACCACCAGCCAAGCGCCTGGTCGATTTGCGCGCTGCGGAAGCCATATCGCAACGCCAGTGCGGTTGCGATGCCGATCCCGATCGGCATCAGTACGAAGTGGATCAGACGCAACCACATGCCAGTGAGGCTGAAATGCCGGCGCAGCAGGATCACGACGGTGACCATTTGGGCGAGCATGCCGATGCAGCCGCTCCATCCCGCCGCCTGCCATCCGAAATAAGGCAAGGCGATCGCGCTCGTCGCCAGCGTGAACACTCCCGTGAGCAGCGCGATCAAGGCATTCGAACTCGATCGCCCTTGCGCCAGAAGATAGAAAGCAAAGACGTTCGAACTCGATCCAAGGATGCCGGCGATCGACAATATCACCAGCACACGCTGGGCCTCGGCAGCCACTTCGGCGCCGGTCCACATATGAAGCAACGGGCCGGCTACGGGGATCAGGCCGCCAAGTGCACTCGCGGCGAGCACGTTGAGGATCCAGGAAGAGCGGAACAGGAGATCGGCCTTGCGATCGTCAGTCTCTTTTTGTAGCGCGCTAAAGAACGGGAAGAGGATTTCGCTGACCTTCAGCACGCCGATATACACGGCTTCTTCCAGCCGCTGCGCAATCGTGTAAAAACCCACGAACTGCGGCGGCAGTAAAGCTCCGAGCAAATAACGATCCGCTTGTACCGCTATGAGCGCACCGCCCTGTGCGGCCAGTTGCCAGCTACCCAGCTTGACCAGATTACCGAGCGCGCCGCGATCGATCGCCGGGCGCGCCATCCAATCGCCTATGACGTGCCGGGACCATCCGAAGGCCAGAAGCAGGGTCGTCGCAAAACCTAGCGCCTGACAGCCGAGAAACGTCGAGGCGTGCGGCCAGCGCGGAATGAGCAGCAGCATCGAACCTGTTGCAACCACGGTACTGATGATGCTGATCGAAGCAACCCTTCGATAGTCCTGGCGCGCCGTAAACAAGGCCAGGAAGATGGCGGACAGGCACTGGCACAGCCATCCGGCGCTGGCCAGCACAAATGCAAGTCCCAGATCATCCGCGGACGGCCCGCTCAAATGAAATCCAAGCCGCGCAAGCGGTGCCCCGGCCAACGCGAAAAGGATCACGATCAAGCCCCCCGCTGCCAATGCCAGCATCGCCGCGGTGGCGAACAGGCGGCGCGCATCGTCGCGCTTGGATGGCTCCAGCCGCAGGGCGAGTTCCCGCGTCGTCGACAATGCCAGCGTGTTGCTGAACGCCAGAGCGGGCGCAACGCATGCGGTAACGAGACCTGCGACGCCGAATGCCGCGACACCGAGGCGAAAGACCACGAACGGCAGGACCAGGAGGTTGAGCGCCACGGCGACCGCAAAGGCGACCGCGTTCCAGGCGGAATTACCCAGCACATCGGCCGAACCTTTTCTTGACGCCGTATCAGCCATCAGGCCATCGCACTCTTGCTTGGATCGCGCATCTCATCAGACCGAGCCTGCGCGCAGAACCTCCCGAGGCAGCGCGACACGGATCAGCCCATCGGCGCAACCGTCCGAGAGCCAATGAGCTCCCGGGGAACATGTCATACGGCCGAGGACGAGAAGCACAGGTGTAAGGCAGCCCGCCGAACGGACCGAGGCAGTTGCGAAATCATTGATTTGCCCCTCCCCAGCCTAACTACAGGAGCTGCCGGAATGCCGCAATGCGATTGGCGTAAATCGTTGAAATATTGAGGTTAACGGGAGGATGGATCAAGGTCAGCAGACTTGCCGATCACTGATCGCGCGAGCTGGCTTTCGATCTCCGGCTACGCCCTCTCTTAGTTAAAGCCACCGCAGCCGGGTCTTTGCCCTCTTCCTCTGGCGTAGGATCGCGGTCAGCTGGTGGGGTCCTTAGGGCGTTAGGTGCGTCATGCGGACGACCCGTCAGCATCAAGGTGAAACTGGGGATAGCGGTACTGCTCCAACTGGCTATAACCTTCCCGTATTCGGCGCAAGTTGCCCCACCGCTATCACGCGCGCGCAGATCGCGTAAACCGCGCCGCAATGAGTGCAATTGAAATCCTCGCGGGTTCCTGCTGTGCAGACCTTGAACCATGCTCAGAAATATGCGGCTCGTCAGCTTTAAAGCGGACAACGCGTCATCAAATTTTACAAGAGGTAAAGCCCTCCACGCGCGGCGAACTTGAAATTACAGAAATTAACTGCAGGCGCGGCGCATTCGGTTCCCGCGCGGAAACGGTGTAGGTGGCTTGGTGGTAGCCTTATCAGCCCCGCTTCATAGGTCCGCGGCCCTGTGGGCATTGAACAAGGAGTTGGAAATCGGCGCCAGATCGTTATTGTTTTAGTCAGACCGGTCTGCCCTCCCATGCGAAAATCCAGAAAAACAAGGTTTCTCAATGCCTTTCCCCCGCGCTTCGCAGGCCCTTTCCCGCTTCACCGTGCTCGATCTGACCCGCGTTCGCTCCGGGCCCACCTGTGTGCGGCAACTGGCGGACTGGGGCGCCAACGTCATCAAGATCGATGCGCTGCTGGAAGACGGCGGCGGCGAGCAGCCGGGCGGCCCGCGCCGGGGCTCGGATTTCCAGAATTTGCACCGCAACAAGCGGGCCATGACGCTGAACCTGAAGGACCCCAAGGGCCTCGAAGTGTTCAAGCGCCTCGCGGAACAGGCCGACGTCGTGGTCGAAAATTTTCGCCCCGACGTGAAGGCCAAACTCGGCATCGACTATGAGAGCCTGCGCCAGATCAACCCGCGCATCGTCTATGGCAGCATCTCCGGCTTCGGCCAGGATGGCCCCTATCACAAGCGGCCGGGCTTCGATCAGATCGCGCAGGGCATGGGCGGGCTGATGTCGATCACCGGCGCGCCCGGTGAGGGTCCGATGCGAGTCGGCATCCCCGTCGCAGATCTCACTGCCGGGCTGTTCTGCGCGCTTGGCATCCTCACCGCGCTGCTGGAGCGCGACGTTTCCGGCGAGGGCCAGTGGGTGCAGACCTCGCTGTTGCAGGCGCAGATCTTCATGCTGGATTTCCAGGCCTCGCGCTGGCTGATGGAACAGGACGTGGCCAAGCAGGCCGGCAACAATCATCCGACCTCGATTCCGACCGGCGTGTTCAAGACCTCCGACGGCTACATCAACATCGCCACGACAGGCGGGCGGATCTGGGAACGCTGCGCGCAGGCGATCGGCGCGCCCGAACTCGTCACCAACCCCGATTACGCCACCGCGCCCGCGCGCTCGAAGAACCGCGACGCGCTGAACGAAGCGATCGGCAGGCTCACCGAAAGGAAATCGACGGAAACCTGGGTCAGGGAATTGAATGAGGCTGGCGTGCCCTGCGGCCCGATCTATTCGATCGACCAGATGTTCGACGACGCCCAGGTCAAGCACCTCGGCATCGCCCAGCACGTGCCGAACGACGAGAACCGACACATCCAGCTCGTCGGCCAGCCGGTGACGCTGTCGCGCACGCCTAGCAGCATGGCCGCGCGTCCGCCGGAGTTCGGCGAGCAGACTGAGGAAGTGCTGGCCGAGTTCGGTTTCGGCAAGGATGAGATTGCCGAGTTACGCCAGCGCAAGGTGGTGTGATTCGAAGTTTCGTAGATGGTCCGATCGCAACGATGCGCGCGGGATTGCGCAGCTGATGCGGCTGGGCTGGTTCCGACCGGTGCATTGCAAGTCGTTGAGCGAAGAGACGCGGGCGACACTGACGGCCCGCAAGTTGGTGCAATCGAAGCTTCGCGACGTGGAGAACAGCCTGCGCGGATCCAAAAGGCTAAAAGTATTTCACTGTTTCGGAGGGCCTGGCGGTCTTACTTCTTCTGATCGGACGGCGCGCGTTCATCGCATCCCCCGAGGAAATCGAGCGGGTCGTTTTGACGACCTCGCACAACACTTGTCGGGACCATTTCGAAACCGCGCCAGCTTGAGTCGGGCAATCGGTACGGAGTTGCTGAGTGGCGCCAGCGGTTGGAATTATAGCCAACCTTTCGCTTATGCAGTGCGAAGCCTTCAGAGATTTTGAAACAGCCATCCCCGACTGGCGCGCGTTTCGGGACTCGTTGCCCTGGCCGACGCCGTAGGGCTTGTTGTGCCGCGAACCAACTTCTCGGTCAATCCGGTAGTTCTCAGACACTCGCAATCGTGAATTGGGGCGCCGCGCGCCGGTGCTACCCTCGCCATTGGACGACCAGAGGAGGACGCCATGGTGCGGGATCCTTGGATGGTAGCTGCAGCTCTATTCGCTTTTGGCATGATCGCCTGGATTCTCGTAGCGGAGCACCCTCAGAGCCCGGTCTGGAGGGAAGCGTCCCAATCCTTGAGTGCCGATCCTGACTTGCGATTAATATCTGAGCATAGCGAATTCATGCGGACAGAACGCTGAGTGAAGCGGCTAGTGATAATCATGATAACCAAGCCCGCATTAGCGACGATGGCTTTCATGGTGCTGCCAGCGTGCGCATCCGATCCGCGACCAGCGGTTAGCGGGGCGGTCGCGGACAGCGTGCCGACGTGGTTAGGGGGAATGCCGAAGGGGGTGCCGCCCCGACCGGGGACTCCGGAATATGACGCGTGGCAAAAGAAGCGCTCCGAAGAGGCCGCAACAATCAAGTCGAGATAGGCCAGTCCTTTGCAGCGCCACAAGAACGCGACAATTAGGATCTTACCTCCGCGCGCGCTGGAATCTCGGGTGCGACTATGAGTCGGGCCAAACCAGCCGGGATTCCATCGGGCAATAGGCGGCCCCAGCACGACAGCGCTGGGGCCGTTTTCCATCTTTGCGTCTCGCGCTTGCCTCCAGTTGGAGTTCCCCGGGCGGGGAGACGTCAGAGCGCAAATCAGGCTGGAGCCGTGAGTTTGACGAGCCGATCGTGCTGGCGGCCGGCAGAAAGCTTGCGACCTTGCGCGACGCGACGAACCACATAACCGGCCTGCTAAAGAAGGAAGCCGCTTTGCCGGAATGGCAAGCCGCGATCGAGGCGCTAATGCTGGTGGTCGAACAGCGTGGACCAAAGATGTCCGCTCGAATCGGCGTGATGCGAGCATTGAACCGCGGGCAGGTTCGGGAGTTTAATCCCTCGCGGGAAGAACATCACCGGGGCGGAGAAAGCTCAAGAGGGACCTATGAAGTCCTACTGGCTCATGGCTATCCCCGGCTTGATCCTGTGTGCGACTGCAGGCGCCATTCTGATGGGAATGATCCTAATCGTTTCTCCGAACTGACGTGACAGTTTGGATCTACGTCGATACGGGCAAGTAGGTTGGCGACCCTGACCATCTCAAGGTGTTCGGGAGGTCGGAAGTAGGCCAGTAAAGCCAACAGCCTCAGCGCGGGGCTGCTGCGCTGAGGCTGCCTATTGCCCGATGGAATCCCGGCTGGTTTGGTCCGAGCCATAGTCGCCAGCCGAGGTTCCGACATGAGAAGCCAAACCACTAACTGTTGCTTTCTCGTGGCAGCGCCGGGGGAAGCGTGACACGGGACGTCGAAACTTGATGCATTATGGCGGGCCTGAAGTTACATCTTCCCGGGATCGGGCACTTTTCATGACGAACTATTTCGTTGAACTGTTCCAAACGTGGGGGCACCTGTCGCCCAGCTCGGCCTTAGCGCTTGGGCTGTTTTTTGCTATGGCCGCGTTCATCGTTTTTCCGCGGACCGTGTTCATTGTCACCGCCGGCGCCACGTTCGGACTTTGGGCGGCGCCCATCATTCTCGTGGGAGGGACGGCGGGATGCGTTCTGGCGTTCTTACTGTCGCGCTATGTCGCTTCCAACTGGGTAAGGCGGAAGCTGGAACGAAAGCCGGAGCTGATTGCTATTGCTCGAGCTGTCGATGATGACGGCTGGCGCATTATCGCATTGATGCGCTTAGGCGTTTCAGTGCCTGGCTCGCTACAAAATTACCTTTTCGGCCTTACAAGGATAGACCTACCGACGTTTGCAATCTCGACGTTTATATTCACAAGCCCCCAGATATTTTTGTTCACATTTCTCGGCGCCACCGGGCGGGCTTCATTGCTTGACAATCAACCACTCAGCTTCACGCTCGCGACGATTGTACTCATCGTCGCAATCATGGCGCTTATCTCCTGGCGGGTAAAGCAGATCCTCCGGGTGAAGCTGTAGGCGACTATGCGGCCAATTTACCGACCGACTTGCTGATCAGGACCGAGAACTAGCCCCATCAATCGTGCCCGACCTTGATGATATGATTTGGCAGCCCGTCACTGTGTCGCATGCGGTGTAATCTAGCGGCATGCCGAAATGCGGTCGCCGAAGTTTTCCTTGAACCTTTTGGGAGTCGGATAAGACGAATGCTCTGAAAGCACGCCCTCCAAGGGCGGGGTTTTCGCCTCGTGGTTTCCTGTTTAGAAAACCGCCGCCAGCCTGACTTGAAACCGCCAGCTGCCTGACGCGAAACCGCCCCGTAGGGGCGCCAGAATCCACGCATGTTCTGGACAGGTCTTGCCATCGGAGTAGCTGTCAGTTTTGCATCAGAAATTTTGAAACGACCAGCCCCGACTGGCGCGCGTTTCGGGACTCGTTGCCCTGGCCGACGCCATAGGGCTCCGCGCCATGCCATGCCAAACACTCCGATTTCAGGGGCTGGGGATATGATTGACATAGTAAAGCGGCGGCTGCGGTCGATCCGCCATGCCTTCAGGCTCGCGGTCATCGAGTATGGTGATCTGCTCGCTGAGAACATCGCCAAAGAAGCGGTAAGGGCTGGGAAAGCCCAGCCAAAGAGATTTCAGAAACCGACTGAGCCGCATGCGTTGGATTCGGTATCGATCGACAGAGAGCGCGCCATGAAGGCCCGCTCGACTTGATTTCCCAGATGTGAAGGCCGGGCGAACGGAACCAGGCGATCAACGCCTCCGCTTCGCTGGCCAGCTTGACCTCGCGCAAAATCTTGCCGTTGGCGTCAACAACACACGCTTGAGTATTCCAATGACACGTCGATTCCGGCATACTGGTTCATGGTCGTTCCTCAATGATGCTTGGAGCGGGCTTGCCCGACTCCGTTCAACACCATCAATCTGAGCGACGACCGCCCATCTGCCTAGGATAGCAAGCCGCGAGCGAGCGCGCCACCACATAGCGCCGTAGCGAGCGAGCGGCGACCGCGGCTAGGTCGGCGCGTTACCCCACCTACGAGCTCACTTCAGCGCCGCCGTCGCGAGCGCGTGCTCGACGCAATTGTTCACATGGGCGCGCAGCGTTTCAGCGGCAGCGGCCGCATCTCGCTTCAACGCGGCCTCGAGCAGCGCCTTGTGCTGGGCGGCGGGCTCGCTGCCGCGATAGCTGAACGCGATGATCTGGTAGCGGAAATATTTGTCGAACACCAAGGCATGCGTCTCCATCAGCATGCGCGAGCCGCAATTGGAGATCAGCGCCTGATGGAATTCGCCGTCATAGCGCTTCCACTGTTCCAGCTCGCCGAGGCCGGTTTCCATCAGCCGCTCGGTTGACGCCAGCTTGTGATGGGCGGAGACCACGCGCCCTTCCCACTCGACATCGGCATTGGCGAACGACACGCCCATTGCATGCTGCTCCAGCAGCAGCCGAAGCTCCGCAAGCTCCCGCAAGTTTCCGGCCGAGATCGGCGCCACCTCGAAGCCGCGCCTGCCCTCGGCCAGCACAAAGCCCTCCGCGGCCAGCCGGCTGAGGATTTCGCGCAGCGTCGAGACGCTGACGCCGTAATCCTCCTTGAGGCCTTCCAGCCGGAGCTTCTGTCCCGGGCGGAGCCGGCCGAACACGATGTCGGTGCGGATGCGGCGATAGCCGTCATCGCCGACCGCTTCCTGCTCTTCCGTTCGTCTCGGCAAAGCTGTCGCGCAGCATCTTCTCGAAATAACACGCTACCTCCCGGATCGCCCAGTCGTAATCCTGTTCATTATGAAGAGGTCTTACGTCCATCATCCCTCCATTGCGGAGCAAGCAGCTAATTCAGATCTTGCATTCTCCATACTCCGGGATTTGGATATATACCAGTCGCCAAGCAGCGAAGCTGCTGGTCTTCGCTGCGGCATTCCGGAGCGTTGATCCATGGTCAATGCGCTCGTCATCCGCCCCAATACGCAACTGGCAAAAGCTCAGAGGGCGCTTCGCGCGGCACAGTATGTCCGCATGTCAACTGACCATCAGCGGTACTCCATCGAGAATCAAGCCGTAGCGATCGGGGCATACGCTCAGGCCCACGATCTCGCCATCGTCCGTACGTATCGCGACGAGGGCGAAAGCGGGTTAAAGCTTCGGAACCGGGCTGGCCTGCTTCAATTGCTAGACGACGTTCAATCCGACCGTGCCGACTTCGATCACATTCTGGTCTACGACGTCAGCCGATGGGGGCGCTTTCAGGACACCGACGAAAGCGCGCATTACGAATTCATCTGCAAACAAGCGGGCATCAAGGTCGAATATTGCGCCGAGCAGTTCGAAAACGACGGAAGCATGCTTTCCAGCATCGTGAAGAACCTCAAAAGAGTGATGGCCGCTGAGTACAGTCGTGAGCTGTCGACAAAAGTTCATGCCGGCCAATCCCGCATTGTCCGCCTTGGATTTCGTCATGGCGGCCCACTTAGCTATGGACTCCGTCGGGAATTGGTTGACGAAAATCGGAACTCAAAAGGCCTGCTCAAAAAGGGCGAGGCCAAATCTCTGCAAACTGACCGAGTGAGGATTCGGCAAGGTGCGGCAGACGAAGTCGCCGTCGTGAGGTGGATATTTCAACAATGCTTGAAGAAAAAGTCCGACGAGGAGATTGCTCGGGAACTCAATCGGCAAGCGATACCAACCTGGATTGGCCGCCCGTGGAATCGAGGTCTTGTCTGCCGGATACTTCGAAATGAGAACTACATCGGCAACGTTGTGTATAATCGCCAGTCACACAAATTGGGGACTCGCAAGGTATCGAATTCGCCCGACAAGTGGGTTCGTGCCGAGCGATGTATCGAACCAATAGTCGATCCCAACGTTTTCCAGCGCGTCCAACGCATCCTCCAGGACAGGCGAATTGAAATCTCTGAAGGTGAAATGCTATCGCGATTGCGCCGGACACTTTTCAAGAGAGGTCGCCTAAGCATGGCCATTATCAATAACACAAGTGGCCTCCCCCACGTAGAAACGTTCTACCACCACTTCGGCTCTCTTCGAAATGCCTACAGTTTGATCGGTTATATTTCTACAGAGAGAGATTATTCCTTCCTTGATACCAAGCAGGCTTGGGCTGACGTGAGGGCCAGCCTTGTGCGTGAGGTAGCAGCGAGACTCGACGAATTGGGCCGCCGAATCGTAATAGGCCCCTCCGATGATCAGCTTCGTATTGACGCAAAGGTTGGCGTTTCGTTCCGCATTGCCCGTGCTCAAAAAGCAAAGGAGGGATGCCTAACACAATGGCGAGTTTACCGGCCAAAGAGGCCTGATCGCTGGATCGTTGTGATCAGGCTCGCCGATGACAACCAGTCTGTCCTCGATTATCTCACGATACCAACCCACACGTTGACTGAAAGGTATCACGCGAGCCACTTCACATTCACCATTCAGGCACGTGAACGCCTTGCATTCGATTGCTTTGAGACTGCCGAGGCACTGACCCAGAGTCTCCATCGGAGGACAAGAACCGCGACAAAGCAGATCGCTCGAAGCAGCCGTATTTAGAGCAGCAGATTGGGTGGAAGATCTATGTCGGCAGATGCCAACCACGTGTTCGCAGCCAATAGACCAGGAAAGCTATGGCAACCGCAAACATCTGCCAAAGGATTGAACGGCCCCGCGCCGCGCTGATGGATCGCAGATAAAGATAGGCGCCGACTAGCTTACCGTAATTTTTTCTGAAGTCGCCGTTGAGCTTGGATATCTCGACAAGCTCCGAAGATTGGTCGGACATTGAGAGGAACCTCCTGGGAAACAACCAGGTGTCTCATAAGCCACTGATTTGCCCGACAGCGCAAGCGAAATTTCTGATTTTCCGAAATTAAGTCAGGGGGGCGGCGACGGACTCTTGAGGAATCTCCAAGCGAGTCCGCTCGCGCCTATTGACAGCACTTTGAGTTGAATCGCCTCAACACCACGGGCGTGGGAGCGTCGGACAGCTTGTTGCGCCGCAGACAAAACGAACGGCCAAGCCTTCATTGATCAAAGTTGACCCTACATCCACGCCCTTGACTCGGAGAGTGCCGCAGCGACGACCGAAGTTGCAAGCATCCGTGCCCTCCGCACCCCGCGGACAGGAACAGGCGACTTGATGAAAGTCTGATTGGCCGTTGCTAACGAGTTCGCGAAGACGCTGTTTGGCAGCTTCGCCCTTCTGGCGCTCTGCGTCGCATCGGGCTCGACTTCCTGTTTCTGGCGCGTTGAACCCGACCAGACGAACGTTCGGCTTTCCGTCCTCTAGGCTTATTGTGTCGCCATCGAGCACGCGTACCGAAATAGACGCTGGAGACGACTTGGCCAGTTCAGGTTTAAGTTGAGAAGATAACTTTGGCCATGCCTGAACGGCCACCACGCCAATAAGTACGCACAGCACCACGAAGCCAGAAAAGTAACGCGAACCATGGCGCTTCGGTTTGAAGTCGGCAACCTTGAACCGCTTCGGAACAGTCCACTTCGTTTGGCGAAATCTGTGAATGTTATCGGGCATCCGCTATTGGTACCGACGCGGCGTTAATTCTGAATGAGTTTGGCGAGAAGAATCGTTCGCGAATTAGGGACTCTCGGGCCAGTTGATCGGCGTAAGCCTAAGCTGTCGCCGGTCCATTTCCTCGCGAAGCTTGTTTGCGTAGGCGGACGCCATCGCCTGCAAAGTCGTCCGACGTTTTCGCAAAATGCCAAGGCGTTCATCCTTCAGTTGGGAAAACTCATGGCTGGCCATCCCCGAAATGCGCTGACCAAAATGAAAATTCTAAGGCGCTTTCTCAAGAGTGCCAGGGCCTTCTAGCCTTCTCGTAGCCGCACCCCGACGCCCTTACCATTCCTTGCTGGGATAAACTCGGCTCCAGCCCCCTCGAGCGCGCTGCGGATGGCATTGAGATTGGCTGCCGTCGTTTCCCGTCGGTTGCTCTCAAAATTTTTGATCGTTGATAGGCCGAGTGTAGCGGCTTCGGCCAGATCGGCCTGAGTCCAGTCTAACAGGCCGCGAGCGCCGCGCGATTGTTGGGGCAAGATCGACATGAGGAATTGTCACCAAAGAGTCCACTTGACCCTTTTTAGTTTATTGTCGTTTCATTAGCAAGGATACCAATGTCAGACTCGCATCAGCCACAGAGCCGCAATTTTGAGAGAAAGCTTCCATTAACCACGAATGAATCGCAGAAATTGGGCTTCGGATGAAAAAGACCGATCCTGCAAGCGCATGGTGCCGCGATCAAGGCCAACGACTGTGCGGAGGCGGCATCCCCGCCAGCGGGACGGGATGGCGATGGGCGCGACGGCGGCGATATCGCGGAAGAAGTCGCGGCGTTGATGGCAAGGCGCGCGAAGCTACAGGCCGATCTGACGCAGCTGGAGGAGAGCGGCGAGACACAGTTGTCGCGAACCGATCCGGATGCCCGGCTGTTGTCGAAGAACGGTCAGGTCGTGGCGGGCTACAACGTCCAGATCGCCGTCGATGACAAACACAAGCTGATCGTGACGAGTGATGTTGTCAATGACGGCAACGACACCGGCCAGCTTCACGACATGGCCAAGGCCATGCGCGCGCCTTGCGCGGCGTCGGCGATCGCTTGCTCTCCGCCTTGTGCTCGACGCTCAACAGCCAGACGCTGTATGACGCAAACCTCAGGAGTACACAGCCCGCGAAACCGTAAGCCTCATTCCTTTGTTCGGCCGCTTGCGACCATTCCTTCGTTCCGACCTACCGAACCCGACAGCGCCGCGCGCAGGCGATATCCAGGATGCCATCGGCACCGGCGTAGCCGGCGCGAAGCGTCCTGGACGGCGGCGAGCACAGCGCTATGCTCGTCCATCCAAGGACGCTCAGCCCCCTTGACCAAAGCTGGGAGGTCCTGCGATCAGGTGGTGCCGCCCGCTTCCCTTGGCCGGAAATTCTCGATCAGCCGCAGCAGCACACGCGCGCCGGCATCGGCGTCGGCGGGTTCGACGTGCTCGGCCGGGTTATGGCTGATGCCGCCGCGGCAGCGCACGAACAGCATGGCGACATCGGCGATATCGATCATCGCCATGCCGTCATGCCCCGCCCCGCTCGGCAGTTCGAACATGCCATAGCCTTCCGCCGCAACCGCTTCCGCTACCTGCGCTTTCAGCCACGGTGCACAGGGCACGGTGCGGTTTTCGTGGGTGACGTCGATCTGCAGTAAGAGTTCACGCCGCTTCGCGATCGCTTCGATGCGGCGGACGATATCGGCCACCGCAAGCTTGCGGTGCGCATCCGTCGGCGCACGAATGTCCAGCGTGAACGACACCTTGCCCGGGATCACGTTGGTGGCGCCCGGAAGCGCGGTGATGGCGCCGACGGTGCCGACCAGTCCGGCACTATCGGCCTTGCAGAACTCCTCGACCGCCACGATGCATTCGGCGGCGCCGGCCAGCGCGTCACGCCGCATCGCCATCGGCACGGTTCCGGCGTGCCCGGCCATGCCGGTCAGGTTCGCCGCCAGCCGTGTGGCGCCTGCTATTGCCGTCACCACGCCGACGGGCAGGTTCTGTTGCTCCAGCACCGGCCCCTGCTCGATGTGCAGCTCGACATAGGCATGCAGCTCGCGGCGGGTGCGCGCCGCCGCGCCGATGTGATCGGGATCGAGCCCGAACTGCGCCATCGCCTCGCGCATGGTGAGGCCGTTCGCATCGCGCGCATTGAGCACGCTTTCGTCGAAGGTGCCGGCGACCGCCCGGCTGCCGAGCAGCGTGGAGGCAAACCGCACGCCTTCCTCGTCGGCGAAACCGACGACTTCGATCGCAAACGGCAATTGCACGCCGCGCCGGTTCAGGTCGGCGATGCAGGCGACCGCCGTAATCACGCCGAGCGGGCCGTCCCATTTGCCGGCGTCGCGCACGGTGTCGTAATGCGAACCCAGCATTAGGCAGGGCAAGCCGGGACGTTCGCCCTCGTAGCGGCCGCAGACATTGCCGATGGCGTCAAGATGCGCGGCCATTCCGGCATCTTTCATCCACGACATGAGGAGATCGGCCGCTGTGCGATGTTCAGGCGAAAGGAAGATCCGAGCCAGATGCTCAGCTGTCTCGGAAATCGCCCCGAGCTGATTGATCCGGCTGACGATTTCGTCGCCGAGCCGTAATCCTGTGGTCGCGCTGGTGACCGCCTTCGTCTCGCTCATGCCGTTCCAGGTAGCGCGCTTCGATCGGCGCTGCTCGATGGGTGGGCGTGCCTTTTAACCCCTTCCCACCGTGCACTCAATCTGGCCGTGGGGCTCGTCGGTCGGCAGGAAAACGTCATTATTGTTATCCAGCCCGAATGCCGACAGGTTCATCGGAATGAAGTGCATGTTCGGGCAGGCCATGCTGATTTCCGAGATTTCCGGCACGGCTGCCAGCGCCGCCTCTCCCATCCGGTACAGGCTGTCCTGCACGCTCATGCTGTAGGTCGTGCTGAACACTTCGAGCAAGGTGCCGAGAATCCGCGCATTGGCCGCCGGATAATTCGCAGGTCCCCCCGACCACTTCCAGGACGCCAGCATGCTGGTGGCGCACATCCGGTCGGCGGTCTCCGGCAGCGTGGTGTAGCGATCCCGGGGATAATTCTCCCAGCCGGACTGCGTCGACTTCATGAAGGCAAAGCCGTCGATACCGGACGTCAATGCTATTTGCCCGCCGCGCGCCATTGAGGCTTCGACGAACGGCTTGCCGTTGCTGTCGAGCACGAAGCTGTGGGGATGCGGCTTGCCGCCGAAACTCAGGCGGCTCCATTTGGTCTCGTGCGCGGTGATCGCAACCGAGGCAATCTGCGGATAGGTGTCGAGATATCGCTTCGCCAGCACCTGGCAGAAATCTTCGGTGCTCAGGCCTGTGTTCTCGCGGGCGACGACATTGACGATGTTCTTGATCGTATCTGTCGCAACCGAGGTGGAATTGTCGGCGTGGGTATAGGCGCGGGCAAAGTCGCCCTCGATCATTGCCTTGACGCTGAGCTGGCTGACTTCGTGCTGGTCGCCGTTCCGGTGAATCCGCATAACCCGGACGCGGCCCTTACCATATCTGTTCCTGATCAGCGGCATCCGAACGCCTCCCGTTCAACCTGCAATTTGCGGGGATCCACCCGCTATGGTTCAATATTGAGCAACCTTCGTGCCACAGGGCAAGATCTTGGGGGCACAAGGTCCTTGGGGGACAAGCTTCTGGCACGAGCCTTGTATCAGTTCAAACAGGCCCGATGGCCTGCATCCAGGGGGGAGTCCGAACATGAGCGGCGAAGTCCATCCAGTCGACCAGATCCTGCCGACGCCGCGATTGCTGGCGCTCGGCCTGCAGCATGTCTTGGTGATGTATGCCGGCGCAGTTGCCGTGCCGTTGATCATCGGCCGCGCACTGAAATTGCCGCCGGAAGACGTGGCCTTCCTGATCAGCGCCGACTTGTTCGCCTGCGGCATCGCCACGCTGGTGCAATGTATCGGCTTCCCCGGCGTCGGTATCCGGTTGCCAGTGATGATGGGTGTGACGTTTGCCTCCGTCGGGCCGATGCTGTCGATGGCGACCGCGCCTGATATCGGCCTGCTCGGCATCTACGGCTCGGTGATAGCGGCCGGGCTATTTGCCATTGTTGCCGCACCCTTCATCAGCCGGTTGCTGCCGCTATTTCCGCCCGTCGTCACCGGCACCATCATCCTGGTGATCGGCATTTCCCTGATGCGGGTCGGCATCAACTGGGCCGGCGGCGGCTTGCCGACCCTGACCAAAATGATCGATGGCGTGCCGCACGCTTTCCCAAATCCCGCCTACGGCCAGTTGCAGGGCCTTGGCATTGCGCTGTTCGTGCTGCTGGTGATCCTCGGCCTGATCAAATGGGGCTCCGGCTTCGTCGCCAATGTCGCCGTGCTGCTCGGCATCGTCGCGGGCGCCGTTCTTGCCGCCGTGCTCGGCATGATGCATTTCGAGAAAGTCGCCGCGGCGCCGTGGGCCGCGATCGTGCTGCCGCTGCATTTCGGGCCACCGAAGTTTCAGCTCGTCCCCATCATCACCATGTGCATCGTGATGATCGTGGTCATGATCGAATCGCTCGGCATGTTCCTGGCGCTTGGCGAGATCACCGGCAAGGCGGTCAGCCGCGATGCGCTGACCCGTGGCTTGCGGGCCGACGGCGTCGGCACATTTCTGGGCGGGCTGTTCAATACCTTTCCCTACACGTCGTTCTCGCAGAATGTCGGCCTGGTCGGCGTCACCGGCGTGCGCTCGCGCTGGGTCACGATCGCCGGCGGCGGCATCCTGCTGCTACTCGGGCTGCTGCCAAAGATGGCGGCGCTGGTCGAGGCCGTGCCGTTGGTGGTGCTCGGCGGCGCCGGCCTCGTGATGTTCGGCATGGTGGCGGCCACCGGCGCGCGCATCCTCACCGCGGTCGACTTCAAGAACAACCGTTACAATTTGTTCGTGGTCGCGATATCGGTCGGCTTCGGCATGATCCCGCTGGTTTCGCCCAACTTCTTCAAGAACTTGCCGCACGGCCTGCATCCGTTGCTGGAGTCCGGCATTCTGCTCAGCGCGCTGGTTGCGGTGGCGCTGAACGCCTTCCTCAATGGCGTCAGCGGCAAGACAGCGGAAGCCGATGCCGCAGCGGCTACGGCAGCGGCGACGCACTAGGTTCAGAGCCTCATATTTCGAGCCGTAGGATGGGCAAAGGCGCACTTGCGCCGTGCCCACCATCGATCAACGGCATCGCCTGGAATGGTGGGCACGCTGCGCTTTGCCCACTCCACCTACGATTCGGCGATCAGCTTCCGCGGTAGGTCGCATAGCTCCAGGGCGTGACCAACAACGGCACGTGGAGATGGGCTTCCGGGTCGCTCACCGAGAAGTGCAGCGGAATGCGATCCAGAAACGGAGGATCGGACATCGGCACGCCGCGATCGGTAAAATAGGCGCCGACGTGAAATGCCAGTTCGTAGCGACCGATCGGCACCGGCCGGCCGCCGATCAGCGGCTGATCGGTGCGGCCGTCGCTGTTGGTGACCGCGCGCGCCACCACGCGGGCCTCGCCAAGTTCGGACAGCTCGGTCAGTTCCACCGCTATCCCCGCCGCAGGCCTGCCGCTGTGGGTATCCAGCACATGGGTCGACAGGCGGCCGTGCACCGGAAGCTTGTCCTCGGACGCGACGAGCTGGTCGAGACGCAGCGCCGCGATCCGGCAGATTTCCCCGATCGAGGTTTGCGCCTCGGCCTTTGCATCGTTCGGCAGCCGGCGCTCGAAATCGCGCAGGATGGAATCGCGGGTGTGGCGCCGAACGCAGACGACATAGGGAAAGCCGAATTTGGCGCGGTAGGCGTCGTTGACGCGCTCGAACGCAACAAATTCA
Organism: Bradyrhizobium algeriense; assembly: GCF_003062295.1. Lineage (GTDB taxonomy): Bacteria > Pseudomonadota > Alphaproteobacteria > Rhizobiales > Xanthobacteraceae > Bradyrhizobium > Bradyrhizobium algeriense. The sequence continues at coordinate 624,178 of NZ_PYCN01000002.1, forward strand.
GCATCCGAAAGCCGGTCCAGACCGGCGCTGTTCTGTTCGGCGTCCGATTCCGCGGTGAGGCCCGCGGCGCGCTGGGTCTTGCTGGCGAGATCGGGATGCGCCCTGATCAGCGCCAGACGCAATTCCTCAGGCGCGCGATCGACCGCCGACTTCATCGCGGCAAACAGCTCGTTGACACCTGCGAACGGCCGCAGCGCGACTGCCTGTTCGGCGATCCATGGCGAATACTCAAAGACATTTGCCAGCGCGGTTACAAAGTGGTCCTGGCTGCAAATGTTGAGATCGGAAAGCTTGTTCAACATCGCTTTCGACCTCATCCGATATCGAAAGCATCGTCGGCAAGATGCGCCAGATTGGCGTGCCAGTGCTGCGCGATCTCAAGCCGCGTCGGCACCCAGACCCGCTCGTGCCGTCCGATGTAGTCGAGAAACCGCATCAGCGCCGCCGCGCGGCCGGGACGGCCGACGACCCGGCAATGCAGGCCGACCGACATCATCTTCGGCGCGGTTTCGCCTTCCCTGTAAAGGACGTCAAAACTGTCCTTGAGATAATTGAAGAATTCGTCGCCGCCGCCAAAGCCCTGCGCGTTCACAAAACGCATGTCGTTGGCGTCGAGCGTGTAGGGAATGACCAGATGCGGCTTCGACCCGCGCGCCCTGATCCAGTATGGCAGGTCGTCGGCATAGGAGTCGCAGAGATAAAGTAATCCGCCGGTTTCCATCAGAAGCCTGAGCGTATTGATCGAGGATCGCCCGGTGTACCAGCCGAGCGGGGGTGCGCCGGTCGCCTCGGTGTGGATACGGATCGCCGCCGCGATCTCGACGCGCTCCTCGGACTCCGACATGTCCTTGTGCTCGATCCATTTCAGGCTGTGGCTGGCGATGTCCCAGCCAGCCTCCTTCATGGCGGCGACCACATCAGGGTTTCGCTTCAACGCCATCGCGACGCCGAACACGGTCACCGGCAAATTGCGTTCGGTGAACATCCGCCACAGCCGCCAGAAGCCGGCGCGCGAGCCATATTCGAACATCGATTCGATATTGGCGTGGCGCTGGTCGGGCCAGGGCTGCGCGCCCAGCACGTCGGACAGGAAGGCTTCCGAGGCGCGATCGCCGTCGAGAACATTGTTCTCGCCGCCTTCCTCGAAATTCACCACGAACTGCACCGCGACCCGCGCATTGCCGGGCCATCGGGGATCGGGCGGGTTGCGCCCGTAGCCGCGGAAGTCGCGCGGATAGGCGGGCGCAGCCATGCTCACACTTCCTCGAAGCGGATCTTTTGCGCGCCCTTCCACAGCACGGCCTTGCCGAACGCGGTCAGGTTCTCCAGCCCCGAGGTCAGGGTGATGAAATGGTTGCCGGCGAGCTGGCCCATCTTGCTCGCAAAATGCACGCCGCCATAGGCCAGCAGGATCTCGGTCTCGCTGATGCCGCCGGGATAAAGGATGATCTGGCCGGGCGCGGGATAGCTGGTGTGGTTCTCGTAGGAGACCCCGAAATCGAGATTGCCGAGCGGCATCCAGACACCCTCACCGCTCCAGCGGACGTGGATCGCCTGGCTCTCGAACGGCATCGCCTTGCGGAAGGCGGCCACCGTCTTGGGCGCCAGTTGCTCCTCGAAACGGGCCTCGAAGGTGAATTCACCGGCACGCACAATCAGTTGGCTCATCGATCTCTTCTTCTGGATGTATTTGAGGAAGTGGTTCAGCGGTATCCATTACAGCCGGGATTGATGGAAGCAAGGACGATTCCAGTCTCGCGGAAGGTTTCGACGCGGAGCGTTTGGAACAGGAATCTGTCCCCGCGGGCCTCAGCTATGGGCCCGCGCCGGGACCGGCCGGGACGGCGCATCGCCGCCCGGACGGGGCGGCCCATCGCCATGCTCGAACGCGCTGCCAAAGCCGGCGATCGGGGGCGATACCATCGCGCGTTCGCGCGGGAACGCTTCGGGCATCTCTTCGCGAATGAACGCGAGCAGCTTTTCCCTGATCTCGCAGCGGAGATCCCAGGATTGCGGCGCAGATCTGGCGCTGACCAGCGCCCGAATCTCGATCGCCCGCGGGCTGGCCTCGATCACCTGGAGATTGACCACCGCCCCATCCCATAATCTGGACTCGCGCACGGCCTCCTCTAACCGCTGCCTGATCCGCGAGACATCGGTGCAGTAATCGACATGAAAGGCGATGGCGCCGATCAGCGACTGGGTGTCGCGGGTCCAGTTCTGGAACGGACGCTCGATGAAATAGGACAGCGGGACCACCATCCTGCGCCAGTCCCACAACCGGATCACGACATAGGTCGAGGCGATGTCCTCGACCCAGCCCCATTCATTCTCGATGATGACGGCGTCCTCGATCCGGATCGGCTGGGTGATCGCGATCTGAACGCCGGCGATCAGGTTTGAGAGCAGCGGCCGGGCGGCAAGGCCGAGGATCAGGCCGGCTGCGCCGGCGGAGGCAAACAGGCTGACGCCATATTGCTTGACGGATTCGAAGGTCATCAGCGCCGTCGAGACCGCAATGATGATGATCAACGTATCGATCACGCGCTTGAAGACACGCACCTGGGTGACGTGCTTGCGGGCGAGAAAGTTCTCGTCGGTATCAAGGCGAAAGCGCTGCAGATAGCGCGCAGCCCCCATGTCCACGGCGCGCACCGTGATCCATCCGATCAGCGCGATGACGGCGACAATGAAAAAGTGCCTGAGCTGCTCGCGAAGCACGTCGTTCAACGGCGCCAGCGGCAGCACCAGCGCCACGGCCACGAGACAGAGCGCCAGCCGGGCCGGGCCGGCGACCCTTTGCAGCAGCAACGTCACGGCCGGCCAGCGCGTCCCGACCGCCCGCTTGATGATGCGCGCTGCGATACCATGCACGAAAAGCGCCACGACGATGGCACCGACGACGAGGCAGAGCCCCACCAGCCATTGCGGCACAAAGCCAAACATCTGTTCGAACCATGACAGAATATCGTCCATGCAAATTCCCGCTGCGTAGCACACGATCCGCCGCTAACGCGGGCTGCGGCGGATGGGTCCCGTGTCTGATGCAGCGCAGCAATACCTGAGCGCATTCCGCAACTCGATGGGTTTGCTTGCTTTCCCGCCTTGTTCCGCGTTTCATCGTTTCCAATAGAAGCGACCTCAGGAAACACCCATGCCCGCAAGAATCATCGGAATGATCGGCACCCAGCAGGAAGGCGTCGCGGTTCACCTGATCAAGGGACAGATATCGCGGGAGTGGGTGATCGACTTCACCCGGCTGCACGAGCAGTGGAACTATGATTCTGTTCTCGTTGGATATTACGCGTCCGCCGCCGAAGGTTTTGCGATTGCGCTTTATGCCGCCGACCACACCGAGCGGATCAAGTTCCTGATCGCGCACCGCCCGGGCTCGGTGGCGCCGGCGCTTGCCGCACGGCAGGTCGCGACCTTCGACCAGCTCACGCAAGGGCGGATGGCGCTGCATATCATCGCCGGCACCAGCGACGCGGACCAGGCCAGCGAGGGCGACTTCCTGCCCAAGAACGACCGCTACCGCCGCGCCGGCGAGTATCTTGACGTGATGCGGAAGCTCTGGAGCAGCGACAGCCCGATCAACCACCACGGCGAGTTCTACCGGGTCGAGGGCGGCTATTCCGACATCAAGCCGTTTCAGCAGCCCTGCCCCCAGTTGTTCTTCGGCGGTTCATCGGAAGGCGCGCTGGAGATGGGCGCGCGGCATTGCGACGTGTTCGCGATCTTCGGCGAGCCGCTCAAGGAGACGCGGGAGCGGGTGCAGGATTTCCGCCGCCGCGCCGCAGCCTTTGGACGCAGCGTCGGCTTCAACATGTCGCTGCGGCCGATCATGGCGGCAACCGAGGGCGCGGCGTGGGACAAGGCCAACGCCCTGCTGGCGGACGTCGAGCGCAAGACCGGCGCCGCGCCGCAGCCGACCAACACTTCCGCCGAACGCCTGCTCGGCTACGCCGCGCGCGGCGACGTGCATGACGAGCGGCTGTGGATGGGTATCGCGCGCGCCACCGGCGCGCCGGGCAATACGTCGTGCCTGGTCGGAACGCCCGAACAGATCGCGGCGGCGGTGTTGGAGTATTACCGGCTCGGCATTCATTCCTTCCTGTTGCGTGGTTTCGAGAACCCGCACGACACGGTGGCAATCGGCCGCGACCTCATTCCACTCATCAAGGTGGGCGCGCTGGAGATCGATCAGCAGGCCGAAGCGGCCGAGTAGACCTCACCCGAAGAATTTGCAGGGATCTCAAGATGCCGGCGTAATACATTGGAGCCCAAGAAGAAAACGCATGAAAGAAATCGCATGAAGGCCGTGGTTGTCGAGAACTATGATTCGATCGACGGCATCTCGATCAAGCAGATCGATACGCCCGGCGTTTCCAAAGGCTGCGTCCGCGTCAAGGTCGGCGCCGCGGCGATCGGCTTCGTCGACGGACTGAAGGTGCAGGGACTTTACCAGACCAAGGACCCGCTGCCGTTCGTGCCGGGAACGGAATTTGCCGGCATCGTCGACGCCGTGGCCGACGATGTCACGGCGTTCAATCCGGGCATGCCGGTGATCGGCATGACCCATTCCGGCGCGCTAGCGGAATATATCTCGGTGCCATCTGCGGCGCTCAAGCACCTGCCGCCGCAGGTTCCCTTCGAGGCCGGGGCATCGTTTCAGGCCAACTATCTGACCGGGCTTTACGCGCTGGATGCCCGTGCATCGCTGCGCGACGGCGAGATATTGCTGGTGCTGGGCGCGGCGGGCGGCGTCGGCATCGCCGCCGTCCAGATCGGCAAGCTGATGGGCGCGCGGGTGATCGCCGCCGCCTCGACGGCGGAGAAGCGCGCCTTCGCGGTGCAGTTCGGCGCCGATCAGACCATCGACTACACCCGGCCGGATTGGCGGGATACGCTCAAGGAATTGACAGGCGGGCATGGGCCGGACGTGATCTTCGACCCCGTCGGCGGCGAAGTGGCGCTGCAGGCGTTTCGCTCGATCGCCTGGCGCGGGCGACATCTGGTCGTAGGCTTCGCCTCGGGCACGATTCCGGCGCTGGCCTTCAACCTGCCGCTGCTCAAGGGCGGCGCACTGCTCGGCGTCGATCTCGCCCAGATCCAGAAGCGCGAGCCGGAAACCCACGCCCGCCTGATGGCGCAATTGTTCGACTGGCTGGCCTCGGGCAAATTGCAGCCCGTGGTCGGCAAGGTCGTGCCGTTCGAGAATTTCCGCGAGGCGTTCAAGACCATGCAATCGCGATCGGCGCTCGGGAAGATGATCGTCAAATTCGGCTGAAGCGCCGGCGTCGAAACAGGACAAGCTGATGCCTTCAGCAAATGACGGTCATGAAACCCGCCGCCGTCTCATGCACACGCGGTCGGTCGAATGCGAAGGCTTTCTGCGCGACGACGGGCTCTGGGAAGTCGAGGCGTGGCTACGCGACACAAAACCCTTCATCCAGCGAGCCGACCGCTTTCGCGGCGAACTGAAGCCGGGCGATCCCGTGCACGATATCGGCCTGCGGCTCGCGATCGACGACGGCATGACCATCCGCGAGGCGCAAGCGATGATGCGCGCGACGCCCTACCCGACCTGTATAGAGGTCGAGCCGATCCTTGAGCGACTGATCGGCGAGCGCATCGGTCCGGGCTGGCGCGAAACGGTGCGGCGCAAGATCGGCCGGCTCGAGACCTGCACGCATCTGATGGAATTGCTCGGCCCCGCCGTGACCACGCTGTACCAGACCATATCCTACGGCAAGAAGCCGCAAGGCCGCGATACGCTGGAGAACCAGCAGAACTCCGGCGAGCGCCCATTCTTCATCGGCGGCTGCCATTCCTGGCGCACCGACGGCCCGGTCGTCGCCGCGATGTTCCCGCAGTTCGCGACCAGGCCGGCGGAAAAGGATTAGGAGCACCAAAGAGCGGCTTGGCGCGATCAGCTATCGCGTGTGTTCGCCTTCACGAGGCTATCGCTGATCGGATCCCTGTGAACCTCGGCGGCCACCCCTAGACTTAACCTAAGGGGCCTCAGCGGAGGGATTAGGTCATGGCTATTGTACAATTTACGCGCTTCAAGAGCGACAAGCCTGAGGAAATGGTCAAGACCGCCAAGCAGGCCAAGGCAATCTTCGAAAAGCACGGCGCTGAATTTCTTCGGCTTTCCCGGTTTCACACCGGTATGTGGGCCGGGGAGTTTCTCATCTCTACGCGCTATTCCAGCTGGGAAGTGTACGGAAAGGTACAGGAAGCACTGGCAAAGGACGAAGCATTCGCGAAGCTGTTGGCGCACACGACCACCTTTGCCGAATTGAGAGGCCGTAACATCGCGGTCAGCATCGATCTCTGAAGCTCGAAGCTGCGGGCGTCGCTTTCGAATATTGAGGTTCTGGAGCGAACCGCTTCGGCCGCAGCCGTCTCGGACCGGCTGCAATGTGCCGACGCCGCCAAGCGCAGTCGTCTTGACGGTGTCGGTATTGTGCTCGCCGCCTTGTTCAGGCCACGACGGGCAAGGACGACAAAACCCGGCCAAACCTCAAGGCAACAGCTAATTCGCAAGATGCAAGTGCCCGATCAAATCGGCTGCATCGCTGCACTCGTTTTGCCAGCCCGCCGCGTAGTCCCGCAATGATCTCGGCGCTGCTCATCATGTGGCTACCGTCAAAAAATTGGACGTGGCCTGCAGCGCGCAAATTCGAACGGTAACGTCGATGCTGTCGAGCGCCACGGCGCGGCGCCCTTTGGCGCCCATGCGACGCCCGGAAACCCTGGAAAGCACCCCTCAGAATAGATATCTGAGATATCACTTATTGACACATTAACATCAATACTTAGGATGCAGAAATGATGTCCAAAATCGGCCCGGGCCTCGCCGGCGAGACAGACTGATGATCACAGCAGCTCAATTGCGGGCTGCCAGGGTGCTTCTCGGCATCGATCAGCGGCGGCTCGCGGAACTATCGGGGCTTTCGGTGCCGACCATTCAACGCATGGAAGCGAGTGAGACCATGGTTCGGGGCAATGTCGATTCGCTGGTGAAACTGATCACCGCGCTCGACGATGCCGGCATCGAATTGATCGACGATGGGGCGAACAGCGACAGTGGCGGGCGCGGCGTGCGGCTCAAGGCCGCTTCCGGAGATCGCGAAGGCAAGACATCGAGCGGGGCGAGGACGCGCAAATAATGTCGGCCGTCGCCCTGCAAATGGTCTGTGTCGCCGGATTGCTCGGATTGGCTGTGCTGGCGATCGTTCTGGGCCGGTCGAAGATCTCCACAGCCGTCATCTACGGGGCGACGCTTGCCGTATCGGCGATTGCATTGGCCGGCGCGTTGCGCAGCCTGCTCGGCGGCGCCGATGCCACCGCGCTCACCCTGCCGGTCGGATTGCCGTGGCTCGGCGCGCACTTTCGCCTCGACGCATTGGCCTCGTTCTTCCTCGTTGTGATCAATCTGGGTGGGGCGTCGGCAAGTCTCTATGGCCTCGGCTACGGCCATCATGACCCCGCGCCGCATCGCGTGCTGCCCTTCTTCCCCGCCTTTCTCGCCGGCATGAACCTCGTGGTGCTGGCGGACGACGCCTTCTCCTATCTGCTGTGCTGGGAATTCATGTCGCTGGCATCGTGGGCGCTGGTCATGGCCCATCATCGCGAACGGGGCAACGCCAAGGCCGGCTATGTCTATCTGGTGATGGCAAGCTTCGGCACGCTCGCCTTGCTGCTCGCGTTCGGCCTGCTGGCGGGACCGGCGGGAGATTACGGCTTTGCCGCCATTCGCGCCGCGCAGCACACGCCATACGCGGCGACGCTGGTGCTGATCCTGATGCTGCTCGGCGCCGGCTCGAAGGCCGGCCTGGTGCCGCTGCATGTGTGGCTGCCGCTCGCCCATCCGGCCGCGCCGAGCCACGTGTCCGCGCTGATGAGCGGCGTCATGACCAAGGTCGCGATCTACGGCTTCATTCGCGTCATGTTCGATCTGCTGGGACAGCCGAGCTGGCCGGCAAGCGTGGTCGTGTTGTTCCTCGGCAGCATCACCGCCGTCATGGGGATTCTTTACGCCATGATGGAAAAGGATCTGAAGCGCCTGCTGGCCTACTCTACCATCGAAAATATCGGCATCGTGTTCGTCAGCCTCGGCCTCGCCATGGCGTTCCAGGCCAATGGACTGAAGGCGGCGGCGGCGCTCGCCTTCACCGCCGCCTTGTTTCATGCGCTTAACCACTCCTTCTTCAAGAGCCTGCTGTTCTTCGGAGCCGGCGCCGTTCTCACGGCGACGGGCGAGCGCGACATGGACAAGCTCGGCGGCCTCATCCACCGCATGCCGTTCACGAGCTTCGTCGTCCTCGTCGGCTGCGTCGCGATCTCGGCGCTGCCGCCATTCAACGGCTTCGTTTCGGAGTGGCTGATCTTCCAGGCCGTGCTGCAGAGTCCGGAACTGCCGCAATGGGCGCTGAAGATCATGGTACCCGCGGTCGGCGCTATGCTCGCTTTGGCCGCTGCGCTGGCGGCGGCCTGCTTCGTCAAGACCTACGGCGTGACGTTTCTCGGGCGGCCGCGCGGGACGGCGGCAGAAACCGCTGGTGAAGTCGATCGCTTCTCGCTCGCGGCCATGTTCATTCTCGCAGCGCTCTGCCTGCTGGCCGGAATCCTGCCGGGACTGGCGATCGACGCGCTAGCGCCGGTCGCGACCCAGATTCTCGGCAGCCGCATGCCGGCCCAGACCGGTCAACCCTGGCTTTCGATCGTGCCGATTGCGGAGAGCCGCAGCTCCTACAATGGATTGCTGGTGATGGTGTTCATCACGGCAGCCGCGTCGTTGGCGGTTTATTTTATCCATCGCTTCGCCTCTCACGCGCTGCGACGGGGGCCGGCCTGGGGATGTGGTTTCTCCGACGCGACGCCCGCAGCGCAATATTCTGCCATCAGCTTTGCGCAACCGATCCGCCGCGTATTCGGCACGCTAGTATTTCACGCCCGCGATCACGTCACGATGCCGCCGCCGGGAGACCTCCGGCCAGCACGGCTCCGGATCGAATTGCACGACCTGGTCTGGAGCGGAATATATGCGCCGATCGCGGATGCCGTCGGCTTCTTGTCGATGCGACTCAATCGCCTGCAGTTCCTGACCATACGGCGATATCTCAGCCTGGTCTTTGCCACCCTCGTCACGCTGCTGCTGGTGCTCGCGATATGGTCGTGATCTCTGATATCATCGTGCAAGGCGTGCAGATGCTGCTCGTGCTGCTGCTCGCCCCGCTGCTGACCGGCTACGTGCGCAAGATCAAGGCCCGGCTGCTACGCCGACAGGGGCCTTCCATCTTTCAGCCCTATCGCGACCTGCTGCGCCTGATGCGCAAGGAAGTGGTGCTGGCCGACAACGCCTCATGGCTGTTCCGCGTGACACCTTACATCACCTTCGCCGCGATCTGGGTCGCGGCCGCCCTGGTGCCGACTTTCGCGACCGGGCTGCTGTTCAACTGGACCGCCGATCTCATTGCCATCGTCGCGCTGCTCGGAAGCGCGCGCTTCTTCCTCGCACTCGCGGGGATGGACGTCGGCACCAGTTTCGGCGGCATCGGCTCCAGCCGCGAGGTCATGATCGCAGCGCTTGCCGAGCCCGCGATGCTGCTGATCGTATTCTGTCTGGCGCTGGTCGCCGGCTCGACGCAACTCTCGACCGTCTCGCACTTCCTGGCGTCGTCCTATGTGGGCTTGCGGGTGTCGCTCGGAATGGCGTTGGTCGCGCTGTTCATGGTGGCGATCGCAGAGAACGCGCGCATCCCGGTCGACAATCCGGCGACGCACCTCGAACTCACCATGGTGCATGAGGCGATGATCCTGGAATATTCGGGACGACACCTCGCAATGATCGAACTCGGCGCTTTCCTGAAGCTGCTGCTCTACGTCTCGCTGATCGCCTGCGTGTTTCTCCCGTGGCAGATCGCGCTCTACGGCAGCGGCGCGTTATCCTACACGATCGGCGCCGGCGCCTACATCGCCAAACTCGCGCTTGCCGGCTTCCTGCTCGCGCTGTTCGAGACCGCCACGGCGAAGATGCGGGTGTTTCGCGTTCCGCAGTTCCTCGGCGCGGCGCTCATGCTGGGCTTGCTCGGCACCCTCCTGCTGTTCGTCTCTAGGAGCTTCTGATGCAGATGCACAGCCTTGCCTTCGATGTTTCGCACACGCTGGCCGGCGGACTGGTGCTGATCAGCCTGATGATGCTGTATCAGGACCGTCTCTATTCGCTGCTCAACGTATTCGCGCTCCACGCCCTGGTGCTGTCGCTATCGGTTGCCTGGCAGGCTTTCATCCAGGATGCGCCCCATCTCTACGTCACCGCGATCATCGCCCTGGTGTTCAAGGCGATCGTCATTCCGGTGGCGCTGCACCGCATCGTCAAGCAGCTCGGAATTCACCGCGACATCGAATCCGCGGTCGGAATCGGTCCGACCATGCTGGCCGGAATGGGGCTCGTCGCCCTCTCGCTGGTTCTCATGCTGCGGGTGACGAGCGACGCCGACCCGCTGGCGCGCGAGGATCTCGCCTTTGCGCTATCGGTGGTGCTGCTCGGACTTCTGGTCATGGTGACGCGCCGCAATGCGGTCAGCCAGGTTGTCGGCTTCATGTCGCTCGAAAACGGACTGGTGCTGGCCGCAACCGGCGCCAAGGGCATGCCGCTGGTGGTCGAGATCAGCGTCGCCTTCTCGATCCTGATCGCGTTCATCGTCATCGGCATCTTCCTGTTCCGAATCCGCGAGCGTTTCGATTCGGTGGACGTCTCCGCCCTCGACGATTTCAGGGGCGAACGCCGATGACGCTGTCTTTCTTCGATCCCGTCACAGCGGTCCTGCTGATCCCGATCTGCTCGGCGGCGCTGCTGGCCGCTCTGCCCGGCTACCGGCTGACGGCACGGCTGAACGTCGTTGCCAGTCTGGCGACATTGCTGTCCGCGCTCTCCCTGTTCGTCGTCGAACGTCCCTCCCCCGGGCCTTACGTGCTGATCGACGACCTGAACATCGTCTTCATCGTGCTCAATACCTTCGTGGGATTCACCACCAGCATCTTCAGCGCCAGCTATATCGCGCATGAGCTCGATTCCGGCCGGCTGACGCCGGCTTACCTGCGCTTCTATCACGCCATGTATCAGACCATGATGTTCGGCATGAATCTCGCGTTCGTGTCGAACAATATCGGCCTGATGTGGGTGGCGGTCGAGCTCGCGACGCTGACGACGGTGCTGATGGTCGGCATCTATCGCACCCATGCGGCGCTCGAAGCCGCCTGGAAGTATTTCATCCTGGGAAGCGTCGGAATTGCGCTCGCCTTGTTCGGCACGATTCTGGTCTACATGGCGGCGCGCCCGGTGATGGGCGAAGGCCAGGACGGCATGGTCTGGACGCTGCTGGTCGAGCGCGCCGCGAACTTCGACGCGGCCCTGCTCAACGTCGCATTCGTATTCCTGTTTCTCGGCTACGGCACCAAGGTCGGCCTCGCGCCGCTGCATGCCTGGTTGCCGGATGCGCATGCCGAAGGTCCGACGCCGATATCGGCGGTGTTGTCGGGCCTCTTGCTGAACGTCGCGCTCTATGCGTTGCTGCGCTTCAAGATATTGCTCGCGGCCAACCCCGCTTCGATCGCCCCCGGTCCCCTGATGGTGACGATGGGCCTGGTCTCGCTGATCTTCGCGGCCTTCATGTTGTACCGGCGGCGCGACATCAAACGCCTGTTCGCCTATTCCTCGATCGAACACATGGGCATCATCGTGTTTGCGTTTGGCATGGGCGGTCCGCTCGCCAATTTTGCCGGGCTGCTGCACATGGTGATGCATAGCCTGACCAAGTCGGCGATCTTCTACGCCGTCGGACATATTTCGCAAATCAAGGGTACCCAACGGATCTCGCGGATCCGCGGCTTGACGGTGACCCATCCGGCGCTCGGCTGGGGGCTGGTGGTGGGCGTCGTCGCGATCGCAGGCCTGCCGCCGCTCGGCATCTTCATGAGCGAATTTCTCGTCGTGAGTTCGACCTTTGCCAGGCAGCCGCTGCTCGCGATCGTGCTGGTGTTCGGGTTACTGCTGGCCTTCGGCGCCTTGATGTTGCGCCTGACCAGCGTCGCCTTCGGCGAGCCGCGCGGCAGCACGGCGTCGGCCGAGGCTTCCTACATTCCGATGTTCACTCATCTCGCACTGGTCTTGGGCGCGGGAGTCTATCTTCCCGCTCCGCTGGTGGTCTGGTTTCAGCATGTGGCCCAATTGCTTGGATAGGAACGACGTGACATGCCATCGCTGATCGATTTGACGCTGGAAGGCCGCAAAGTCGGGCAACACCGCCCGTGGCCGCGCATTGTAGTCGATGCTTCGGTCTGGACATTCGCCGCGGCCGAACTGGCGCATGGTCGCTGGAGCCTGCTCGGCCTGTGGGGCGAACCCGCAGCAGCGCATATGGCGATCATGGATGGACAGACCACGGAGATCGCGGTCATCAGCCTGGATTGTCCCAACCGGACCTTTCCTTCCGTCGGCAGGCATCATCCGCCGGCACGGCGGCTGGAGCGCACCATCAACGACCTGTTCGGATTGTCCGCCGAAGGCTCGCCCGATGCGCGGCCCTGGCTCGATCACAATCGCTGGGGTGTGCGATTCCCGTTGGGAGACCGCATCGACGCGTTGCCGAAGGCGGCGCCCTACGGTTTCCTGGCGGCCGAAGGCGACGGCCTGCACCAGATCCCGGTCGGCCCGGTACATGCAGGCATCATCGAGCCCGGACATTTCCGCTTTACCGCCAGCGGCGAGACCGTGGTCAGGTTGGAACAGCGGCTTGGATATGTCCACAAGGGTATCGACGGCCTGATGAGCGGCGCCAGCCTGGAACGCGGAGTCCATCTCGCCGGGCGCACGTCGGGCGACAGCACCGTCGCTTACGCCTACGCGTTTTCGCGCGCGGCCGAAGCAGCGCTGGACCTCGCCGTGCCTGACCGAGCCGTGTTGCTGCGGGCATTGCTCGCCGAGCTGGAGCGGCTCGCCAACCATCTCGGCGACATCGGTGCGATCTGCAACGATGCCTCCTTTGCATTGATGCACGCGCATTGCGGCGTGCTGCGCGAGAGCGTGCTGCGCGCCGCCGGCGCCGCCTTCGGCCATCGCCTGATGCGCGACGTCATCGTGCCCGGCGGCGTCAGCCGCGACATCGGCGCCGACGGCGTGCAAGCCATCCGGGCCGCGCTGGACAATATCCGGCTGCGCTTTCCGGCTCTGATCGAACTCTATGACAACACCGCTTCGCTGCAGGATCGCACCGTCGATACCGGCGTGCTCAAACCGCCGCTGGCCAGGCAGTATGCCGCGGGCGGCTATATCGGCCGCGCCTCAGGCCGCTCGTTCGACGCGCGCCGGGCGCTGGCCTATCCGCCTTATGATCGTCTGCGCTTCGACGTTCCCACGCTCCATGAGGGCGACGTCAATGCGCGGGTCTGGATCAGGGTACGCGAGGTCGAGCAAAGCCTTTCGCTGATCGACCAGATCCTGAGCCGGCTTCCCAAAGGCCCGGCGCGCACGGAAGTGCCGCTTGGAGGGGCAGTGCGCGAGGGCATGGCGGTGGTGGAGGGATTCCGCGGTGACGTCCTGGTCTGGCTACGCTTGCGCAATGGCCTGATCGAACGATGTCACATGCGCGACCCGTCCTGGTTTCAATGGCCGCTGCTCGAGGCTGTGATCGAGAACAACATCGTCGCGGACTTTCCGCTCTGCAACAAGTCGTTCAACTGTTCCTATTCGGGCCACGATCTGTAAGGAAGTCGCGCAATGCGCAAGCTGCTGTTCGAAAGCGTGTTCCGCCGGCCGCTCACCGAGCGGGCGCCTTTGCCCGATGACGCCGCCGTGGCGGAACTCGCCACCGCGCTCGGGAAAGCCGCGCGGCGACGGCTCGGCCGGAGCCTGTCGATCCGCGAAGTCGATGCCGGATCCTGCAACGGATGCGAGCTGGAAATTCACGCGCTCAACAACGCCTATTACGACGTCGAACGGTTCGGCCTGCGGTTCGTCGCCTCGCCGCGCCATGCCGACGTCCTGATGGTGACGGGACCGGTGACGAAAAACATGCGCGAGGCGCTCGAACGCACCTATCACGCGACGCCGAACCCGAAATGGGTCGTCGCGGTCGGAGATTGCGCGCGGAACGGAGGATGTTTTGCCGGCAGCTACGCGGTCGTCGGCGGCGTCTCCGAGGTCGTCCCGGTCGACCTGCACATTCCCGGCTGCCCGCCAACCCCCACAGTCATGCTGCAAGGATTGCTGGCGCTGCTCGAACGCACGGACGCGGACGCCGTTACGTCGTGAGGAACGCTATCGAACCCGCTCCAGCACCCTCTTCGGTTGGCGGGCGGTCTTGCTCTTTGTTTTGGGATTTGTGAGATGTTCGCGAAGGCGCACCCCTCGTCCGCCGGTCGCGCTCGCGGCGCCCGGATTGATCAGCTCGATCCCGGCGCCCTCGAGCGCGGAAACCAGTTTCATCAGGGAATCGACGTTGGCGCGGATCACGCCGTCGCTAGCTTCCATGCGCTGGATGGTCGGCACCGAAAGATCGGCCAGCTCGGCCATTTGCCGCTGATCGATGCTCAGAAGCGCGCGCGCGGCCCTGAGTTGATTGGCGGTAATCATGGGGGCAGTTCTCCGGTTCGGAAGCGGATATATCTATCCCATCTAAATTACCGTCTCAAGCATCAATTTAGAGGTTCAGTATATCAAAGAGGACGGCCGCAAATGTCTTTGCCAGATTGGCATCCGATTCATGACATGATAAACGATGTATCAAACATCCCATTTAATGCATGGTGACGTCAGGTGCGGTTGCTGGGGCGCTATCGGGGCAGGAACGGCGCAATCGAAATCGTCGAATGCTCCGCGGATGGAACGCGGATCTATTTCGAGGAAGGCGTTAGGCAGAGCCAGGCCACGCCCGACGGCGAGAGCGTCTTCAGCTATGTCAGGCTCATGGACGAGCTCCTGCATCGCGCGACGAACGTTCTCGTCCTGGGATGCGGCGGCGGGAATCTTGCCACCAGGCTGGCGCGTCTCGGAAAAGAGCTGACGATCGTCGACAACAATCCGATCAGCTTCGTGATCGCTCAGAGATATTTTGGGCTGCCGGATGGCTTGCCGCTGATCGTGTCCGATTTCCGGAAATTCATTCTCGACGACGATCTCCTCTACGACGGGATCGCCATTGATGTCGGAGGTCCGGATTTTCACTTTGACAATGAATTCGACGTCGAGACCTGCGACGCCATCCGCGCGCGGCTGACGCCCGGCGGCCGCATCGTCATGAACGTATTGGTCGCGAACGACATCGACCCGGTGCCCGATCGCATCGCCGCGCGGCTCGCCGGCGACCGGTTGGCAACGTGGATTATCGACGAGCAGGGCGTCCAGGATCGAAATGCAATCATTGCATGCGTGCCGGAGAAGCAGTTGAACGCGCGCCCGGCGCTTGCCGAGGTGATGCAAAACAGCCTCGAGCGCTGGTCGATCCGGCGATGCAGGTTGCGCGGTCGCGGCCTCGGCGCGATGTATTCCACCGCTGACAGGTAACCAGCCGCGCCGAGAAACGCTCGCTTCAGTCAGCCGGCGTGCTCGATAGCGCGGATAGCACCACGCAGCTCAGCTAGGCCGCGCAGCCGGCCGATCGCGGTGTAGCCGGGATTGGTGCGCTTGGTTGCCGCGAGATCGTCGAGCATGCGGTGGCCATGATCGGGCCGGAACACGATCTGATTTTCCGCCGAACGCTTTCGGTTCTCCGCCAGCAACGCCTTGAGCACCGCGATCATATCGACGTCGCCGTCGAGATGATCGGACTCGAAAAACGACAGGCCGTCGCCTTCCCGCCTGGTCGCGCGCAGATGCGCAAAGCCGATCCGCGGCGCAAAGCGTTTGGCCATCGCCGGAAGATCGTTTTCCGCGCGCACGCCGAGCGAGCCGGTGCAGAAGCAGATGCCGTTGGCCTTCGAGGGCACGGCATCGAACAGCGCCTGGTAATCTTCCGCCGACGAGGCGATGCGCGGCAGGCCGAACAGCGGCCGCGGCGGATCATCCGGATGCAGCGTCAGCATCACCCCAAGCTGCTCGGCGACCGGCGTCACGCGCGCGAGGAATTCGCTGAGGTGCCGGCGCAGCACCGTGGAATCGATGCCGCGATACTGCTGCAAGCGGTCGCGGAATTGCGGGATCGTCAGCGGATCAGTGGTGGAGCCCGGCAGCGCACTCGCAATGTTGGTGACGAGGATATCGATATCGGCCTGCGTCATCCGCGAATAGACCTCTTTGGCACGACGCCGCGCAGCCTCGGAATATTCCGCCGGCGCTTCCGGCCGCTCCAGGATATGCAGATCGAACGCCGCGAACCGTTCCTGGTCGAAGCGCATGGCCTTGGCGCCGTTCGGCAGTTCCCATTCAAGATCGGTGCGGCACCAGTCGACGACCGGCATGAAGTTGTAGCAGATGATCTTGATGCCGGCGGAAGCCACCGCCTCGAGGCTCGCGATCCAGGCCTCGATGGATCGGGTCGCGCTACCCCCGAGCCGCTTGACGTCATCGGGGATCGGGATCGACTCCACTACCGACCAGGCCAGCGGCGAACGCCCGGGCTGCGAGTTCTCGATCAGGTTTTTGCGCTCTTCGACCGCTGCGCGCGTCCAGGCCTCGCCGATCGGCACCTGATGCAGCGCCGTCACCACGTCGGTCGCGCCGGCCTGGCGGATATCGTCGAGCGACACTGGATCGTTGGGCCCGTACCACCGCCATCCCTGCAGCATCATGGGCGATCTCCTGAAACGAAAATTGCAATCACGCCGTCAGCACGACCTTGACGCTTTGCGAACGGTCGAGCGCTAGCCGAACCGCGTCGGGTGCCACTGAAAGCGGGCGCTCCGCCGTCACCAGCGAAAGCACGTCGACGCTGCCATCGGCGATCAGCTCGACCGCGGTGAAGAATTCCATCCCGAAGCGGAACGAGCCGCGGAGGTCGATCTCCTTGGCCATCACCGCATTCGCCGGCACCGGGATCTGCCCGCCCGGCAGATTGCCGATCTGGACCACGACGCCGCCGCGCCTAACGGCGCCGATGGCGCTGGCAAGGCCCGCGGCCGTTCCCGAAACTTCAAACGCGACATCGAACGGACGCGTCGCGGCTTCCGCCTTCAGCGCCTCCTCGCCGCCGGAGATATCGACGACATGGTTGGCGCCAAGCCTTGTCGCGAAGGCCAGCGGCGCCGCCGCGATGTCGACGACGGTGGCCTCCGCGATCCCTGCGCGCTGCGCCGCCAGCATGGTCAAGAGACCGATGGGGCCAGCGCCGAACAGTACCGCGCGCTTACCGGTAACATCGCCAGCGCGGGCGACCGCATGCAGGCACACCGCGAGCGGTTCGGCCAAGGCGGCCGCCTGATACGTCACGTGATCGGGAATCTTCACGCATTGCGCCGGGATGGCGTCGAAGTAGGACGCAAAGCCGCCTTGCATATGCGGGGTCTTCGAGGCCGATCCCATGAAGAAGATGTTCTCACAGAGATTGGGCCGGTTCTCGCGGCACGGCTTGCAGTGGCCGCACCAGCGCGACGGATTGAGGGCGACCCGGTCGCCGACCTTCACATCGGGAGCGGAGCCCGCGATCTCCACGACTTCGCCCGCGATCTCGTGGCCGAGCACCAGCGGTGAGGTCACCACGAAATCACCAGTGCGGGCATGGCGATAGTAATGCATGTCGGAGCCGCAAATGCCGCCGGCGCCGAAACGAATCCGCACCATGCCGGACGCCAGGGGATCGAGCGGCCGCTCGACCATGCGCAGATCTTCCGGGCCGAACAGCGTTGCGGCCAAAGCCATCGATGTCATTTTGAGAGTCCCATATATTTCGGTAGCCAGAGCGTCAGCTCCGGGATGTAGGTGATGGCGACGAGCGCCAATAGCAGCGGCACCAGCCACGGCAGGATCGCCATGGTCGTGCGCTCGACGGACAGTTTCGCCACGCGCGCAAGCACGAACAGCACCATGCCGAGCGGCGGGTGTAAGAGGCCGATCATCAGGTTCAGCGTCATGATCAGGCCGAAATGAATGGGGTCGATGCCCAGTTTCAGAACGATCGGCAGCAGGATCGGAACCAGAATGGTGATCGCGGCAATGGTGTCGATGAAGCAGCCGACGAACAGGATCAGGATGTTGGCCAGCAGCAGGAACACCCATTTGTTCTGGGTGATCCCGAGTATCGCATCCGTCAGCGTCTGCGCCGCCTGCGACACGGTCAGCAGCCACGCGAAGATCGAAGCGGCGGTGACGATGAACAGCACCGACGCGGTGGTCTCGATGGTGTCGAACGTCGCTTTCGCCACCGTTTGCAGCGTCATCGAGCGGTAACGCACGAGACCGAGGAACAGCGACCAGATCACCGCGGCAACCGCGGCCTCCGTCGGCGTGAACCAGCCGAGCGTCATGCCGCCGATCAGGATGACGGGGGCCATCAGCGCCATCACGGCGGAGAAGTCGAAATACCAGTCGAGCGCCAGCAGCGCCACGAGACCGATGCCAACCGCCATATTCACCGACATCCCGCCGACGACCAAGAGCCAGACCACCAGCGGGAATGCCAGGACGATGAAGATTTCGAGGGCGGCCGACCCGATCTGCGGCCAGGAGAACGGGGTATCGCTGCCCCAGCCGTTCTTGTGGGCGAAATAGGCCACCGTCGCCATCATCGCCAACGTCATGACGACGCCGGGAATGACGCCGCCGAGGAACAGCGCGCCGATCGAGACGTTCGCCATCATGCCGTAGATCACGAACGGCAATGACGGCGGGATGATCGGCCCGAGCGTGGCGGACGCCGCGGTGACGCCGACGGCGAACTCGGTGGAGTAGCCATGATCCTTCATCGCCTTGATCTCGATGGTGCCGAGCCCAGCGGCGTCCGCGATCGCAGTGCCGGACATGCCCGAGAAGATCACGGAGCCAACGATATTGACGTGGCCGAGGCCGCCGCGCATCCAGCCCACCAGTGCGACCGCGAATTTGTAGATGCGCCCCGTGACGCCCGCGATGTTCATGAGATTGCCGGCCAGGATGAAAAACGGCACGGCCAGCAGCGGAAAGCTCTCGACGCCGGCGATCATGCGCTGCGCCAGCGTCACGTCAGGCGTAATGCCGGTGACGAGAATATAGACCAGCGACGACACCGCCATGGCCAGCGCGACCGGCAGGCCGATCAGCATCAGCAGCAAAAATCCCCCAAGCAGCAGTAGCATCGCCCTAACCTTCCGTTCCGTCGAAGGCGCCCGGGCGCTCCAGGATCGAGTAGCCGCGCCGCCAGTTCTCGACCGCGATCTGGACCGAGCGCGCAAACATCAGCGCGAAGCCGAGCAGCACGGCGTAATACACAAAACCCTTTTGAAACTTGATCGTGGTCATCCGCTCGTCGCCGATGATCTGGATGAATTGCCAGACCAGCTTGATCGCATAGCCGAAGAACGCGATCCGGATCAGGTCGATCACGGTCGACAGCGCGCGCGCCGGCAAATGCGGCAAGTAACGGAACAGAAGATCGACCTGGATGTGCCGCGACAGCCGCACGCACATCGCCGAGCCGATGAAGACCACGCCGATCAGGCAATATGTCGCAATTTCCTCGGTCCAGGCGTAGCTGTCATTGAGGACATAGCGGGTGAAGAACTGCAGGAACACCGACAGCGCCATGACCCAGAAGATCGCGAGCGCCAGCCAGTCCTCGGGCGCGTATCCGCGGAGATCAGCGCCCTTGGGGACTTCGTCCTCAAACGTATGGGCGATCTCGTCCGCCGTGATCTGCTTGTGCACTTCAACCGTCGACATGCGCCCTCCCGAACTGGCGTCTGAGAAGCTACGCCCGTGCCCGCCGCAAAAATCGCCACAGGCACGGACGAAAGCTCTAGCCGTTTACTTCACCGCCTGGATGCGTTCCCAGTCGGCCTTGCGGTAGTCGAAGCTCTCGAAGCTCGTGGTCTTGAGGACGGTGTCGCGGAACTCGGACTTGTTGACCTCGGTTACCGTCAGGCCCTTCTGCTTGAAGAAATCGACCAGCTTGGCTTCGTTGGTCTTGATCTCGGCGGTCGCCTTCGCGGCCGCCTCCTGTGCGACGTCGGTGAAGATCTTGCGGTCTTCCTCAGACAACTTTTTCCAGAGCGCGCCGGAGACCACGGTGTTGAGATGATCGACGATGTGGCCGGTCAGCACGATGTGCTTCTGCACTTCGTAGAATTTCTTGGCCTCTATGGTCGTGAGCGGATTTTCCTGGGCTTCCACGGTGCCGTTCTGCAGGGCGAGATAGACCTCGGCAAACGCGATCGGTGCGGTATTGGCGCCGCAGGCGCGCGGCATCGCGAGATAGGCCGGCACGTCAGGCACGCGAATCTTGAGGCCCTTCATGTCGGCGCAGGTCTTGATCGGCTTGTTCGACGAGGTGTGACGCACACCGTAGTAAGTCACCGCCACGATGCGATGGCCGCTCTTGTCCTCGTAGCCCTTCGTAAGCTCCTTGAAGACGTCGCTCTTGGTATAGGCCAGCAGATGATCCGCGTCGCGGAAGGTGTAGGGATAGTAGGTCACGCCGATCGGCGGAAAGCTCTTGGCCGCGAAGCTCGAGCCGGAAATGATCATATCAACCGAGCCCAGCGCGAGGCCCTGGTTGATGTCGGTTTCCTTGCCGAGCTGCGAGGCCGGATAGACGTCGATCTGGTAACGCCCATTGGTGCGCTTGTTGATTTCGCCCGCGGCCCAGACTGAAGCAGTGTGGAACGGCTCCGACGTTTCGTAAACATGGGCCCATTTGAGCTTGGTCTGCGCCATGCCCGACGTGGTCGCGGCCAACAGCGCAGCAGACGCCGCGAATGCAATCGTCAATTTCTTGAACACGTGAATTCCTCCCTTGCTAAATTTGCTTTTGTTACCCAATCGGCCCGGCATTTCGCCGAACCGTTCGAATTCTTGCTTGCTCAGCCGCTCCTTGCGCGGACGCTTGACGCGGACGAGGCTTCGGTCCCGAAATTTTGCGCAAAGCGGGCCTGCGAACGCGCCAGGTGTTCGCGCATCGTCACGCGGGCCCCGTCGGCATCATGCGCGGCGATGGCATCGCGGATCGCGTGGTGCTCGGCCAGCGCCGCATTCCAGGATTCCGGATTCTCGAAATAATGCGCGAGCTTGGCGAAGTAGGGGTTGAGCCGCTGGTCGAACAACTCGCCGACCACACGGACCAGCACGGCGTTGTCGAGACATCCGGCCACCGCTACATGAAACGCCCGGTCATGGATCATCGAAGCTTCGCCGGGATGCTGCACGGTGGCCATCGCTTCCAGCGAAGCGTCGATGCGCGCGATATCCTCAGGCGTCGCCACCCGCGCGGCCTGTTCGGCTATGGCGCCTTCGAGGAATTCGCGCGCGCGCAGCAGTTCGAACGGGCCTTCGATCTCGGCCGCCGCCGGCAAGGGCGGCGCAAGCGCCGCCGGTTCGCTGACATAAATTCCGGAGCCGACGCGGATCCGGACCCGGCCCTCGACTTCGAGCGCGATCAGCGCTTCGCGCACCGTCGGCCGCGACACCTTCAACTGCTCGGCAAGATCGCGTTCAGTGGGAAGCCGGCTGCCCACGCAGTATTCGCCGCTGTCGATCAAGGCGCGTAGCTGATCGGCAACCTGGCGATAAAGGCGTCGCGCTTCCACGGCTTCGAGCGGCACGCTCGGCTCTCCCTGACGATCCCTGGGCGAATCGATTTTTCTTGCTTTGATCGGGCCAAGGCCGATAAATCGGCAAATTGGCCTTACCAATTGACCAAAGATTGATAGATCGAGCCTTTCATGTCAAGCGATCCGGCAAAAATCCCGGTTTCCGGCCCAAAAGACGGCGATTTCCGCCTCTCGGATGCCAACCTTCATCGGCTTCCCGGCCATGTCCGGCGGCCGGTCTATGACCGCTCGCGCGTCACGCCGGGCATCGTCCATCTCGGAATCGGCGCATTCCACCGGGCACACCAGGCGGTGGTGATCGACGACCTCCTTGCAGGTGGCGCGACGGACTGGGGAATCGTCGGGGCCAGCCTGCGCAGTTCGGAAACGCGCGATGCCCTCGCCCCGCAGGATTGCCTCTACACCCTCGCCGTTCGCTCCGGCGCGGGCACCGATCACCGGATCATCGGCTCGGTCCTCGCATGCGAAGTCGCCAAGGAGAGACCCGCCCCTCTGATCGCGCGCCTCGCTCACCCGGCCACGCGCATCGTCTCGCTGACGGTCACCGAGAAGGGCTACTGCCACACGCCGCAAACCGGCGACCTCGACGAAAATCATCCCGACATCGTTCATGACCTGCAGAATCCGGGCACGCCGCGCTCGGCCATCGGATTCCTGGTGGCTGCGCTGGCGCGCCGGCGGATTGCAGGCGCAGCCCCCTTCACCGTTCTGTCGTGCGACAATCTCTCCGCCAACGGCCATACGGTGGGGCGGATCGTGACGCAGTTCGCCGCCTTGCGGTCGCGCAACCTCGCCAAATGGATTGAGACCGAGGTCGCCTTCCCTTCGACAATGGTGGACCGGATCGTGCCGGAGACCACCGACCTCGACCGATCAGAGGTTTCCTCCGCGCTCGGCATGACCGACGCGTGGCCGGTGGTGACGGAGCCATTCACGCAATGGATCGTTGAAGATCGCTTTCCAGCCGGACGGCCGGATTTCGCGGCCGCAGGCGTGCAAATGGTCTCGGATGTGACGCCGTTCGAGCACATGAAACTACGGCTGCTAAATGCCAGTCACTCGGCGCTGGCCTATCTCGGCTATCTCGCCGGCTATGAGACCATCGCCGCGGCCGTGACCGATCTTCGCTTTGCGGCGCTTGCTCGACAAGTAATGCAGGACGCTGCGCCGACGCTTACGATGCCTGAAGGCACAGACCTCGCCGCCTATAGTGCGTCGCTGCTGAAGCGCTTTTCCAATGCCGCCCTGCATCACCGTACCTGGCAGATCGCGATGGACGGCTCGCAGAAACTGCCGCAGCGGCTGCTCGCCACCATGCAGGACCGGTTGCGGCTGGGCCTTTCGATCGACACGCATGCGCTCGCGGTAGCGGGCTGGATGCGTTACGTCACCGCAAAGGACGAACAGGGACGCGCCATCGACGTGCGCGATCCGCTCGCCAGGGAACTGGCTGATATCGCCGAGCGCGCCGGCCCGTTCGCGGAGCGCCTTGCGCCCGCGCTGCTTGAGGTGAACTCTATTTTCGGCAACCTCGGCAGCGATCCTCGCATGCGCAACGCCGTCACCGAGGCGCTCTCAAAACTCTATGCCCTGGGTGCACGACAGACGGTGCAGACGTTTCAGCCAGCATGACTGGTAGGTCAGAACCACCTGGTGGCAAGGCCCCGCGACCGCCGTTCATTTCGGAAATTCAGCAGGCTACGGAGACAACAACGTCCTGGTGAGTTGGTGATCGGGATCGGCGAGCCCGTCGATGACATCGAAATGATGCCGGCCGGGTTCTTCGATCACGCAGGTTTTCGCGCCGAGCCCGGTCCAGATGTTGGCGAGGAGCGCGTTCTGGCGGACGAATTCCGGGCGCTCGGCGCTGCCGACCCAGCACGTCACGCGTGCATTCTGCATCGGCTCGAGCAATGCGGGGCTTTCCACGCGCGCCTCGGCCTCGTCGATCCGGAGGTCCGTATTCATGGCGGCCTTCATCAGCGGACGAAGGTCATGAACGCCGGAAATGGAGACGGTGTGGCTGATGCGCGCCCGGACATCGTCCGGGAGCGGCGACGTCGCCGAAATCATGCGTGTCACCAGATGCCCGCCGGCGGAATGCCCGGTCAGAAAAAGCGGGCCCTCGACCATCGCGGCGGCGCGCGCGACGGCCGCGGCAATTTCGCACGTGATTTCGGCGATGCGCACGGCCGGGCACAGTGTGTAGGAGGGCATCGCCACCGCATAGCCGCTTTCAACCGATCCGCGCGCGAGATGCGACCAAAAGCTCTTGTCGAGCGCCTTCCAAAATCCGCCATGGACGAAGACGACCAGGCCCTTTGGCCGGCCTTCCGGGCTAAAAAGATCGAAGCGGTTTCGTGCCCGCTCGCCATAACAGACGTCGAGCGTCGCGCGGCCGCTGCCCTGGAGTGCATCGCGATAGGCCTGCGCGGGCTGCACCCACGCGGCCGGCCAGCGTTCGCCGCTCGGAATGTTCGGAGCATTCGCATAGGCGTCGCTCCAGTCGGAAATCTGATGAAAAATCACGCGGTTCGGCTTCCGTTCGATTCTTTGGGCCGGGCGATGTCCGGTCAATGCCCGCAGGCAGCCAGTCTATACCGAGAAGCGCGCCCTGCGCCCATAAATTTCAAGCTTGAAATAATCGATGTCCATGCGAATAATTCCAGGGGGCGCGACCAGGGAAAGACATGACCGATTTCACGCGAACAAAATCCCGGTTCGCCATCCCGGATGGCGTGATCTATCTGGACGGCAATTCGCTCGGTCCCCTGCCCGTTGCAGCCGCCGATCGCGTCGGCCGCATGATATCGGAGGAATGGGGCAAGCACCTCATCAAGGGCTGGAACGTCGCCGGGTGGATGACGCAGCCGCGGCGTATCGGCGACCGCATCGGCCGATTGATCGGCGCTGCCGAAGGAACGGTGGTGGTGGGCGATACGCTGTCCATCAAGGTCTACCAGGCGCTGGCCTCCGCGCTCGAACTCAATCCGTCGCGGCGCGTGATCTTGTCGGACACCGGCAACTTTCCTTCCGATCTCTACATCGCCAGCGGTCTGCTTGAATCGCTCGACCGTGGCTACGAGTTGAAGGTCGTGGCCCCCGAAGACGTCGAAGCCGCCATCGACGAGACGATCGCGGTGCTGATGCTGACCGAGGTCGACTATCGCACCGGCCGGTTGCACGACATGCGCGCACTGACGCGCAGGGCGCATGCCGCCGGTGCGTTGACAGTCTGGGATCTGGCGCATTCCGCCGGCGCTATTCCGGTCGAGTTGGAAGGTGCCGAAGCCGATTTCGCAGTCGGCTGCACCTACAAATATCTCAATGCTGGCCCTGGCGCGCCAGCCTTCATCTATGTAGCGCCGAAGCACGCCGATACGGCGCGGCCGGCGCTTTCCGGATGGATGGGTCATCACGCGCCCTTTGCCTTTGACCTCGACTATCGGGCCGGGCCGGGCATTGAGCGCATGCGGGTTGGTACGCCCCCGATCATTGCGATGGCCGCGCTCGACGCCGCCCTCGACGTCTGGGACGGCGTCAGCATGACCGACGTGCGCCATGCATCGATCGCGCTCGCCGACCTGTTCATCCGCGAAATCGAAGCACGTTGTCCCGAGCTGACGCTGGCTTCGCCGCGGGACGGAAAGCTGCGCGGCAGCCAGGTTTCGTTTCGTCACCCGGATGGCTACGCGATCATGCAGGCGCTGATCGCGCGCGACGTGATCGGCGACTTCCGCGCGCCGGACATGATGCGCTTCGGCTTTACGCCGCTCTACATCGGAGAAGCCGAGGTTCGCGCCGCAATCGAAATCATCGCCGACGTCTTGACCAATCGCCGCTGGGATACCGCGGATTACCGCAAAAAGGCGCTCGTGACATGACTGGCAAGCCCGACGACTCCTCGCGTGAGGGAGCCCAGATATCATTCGAAGGGCGCATGTCCTACAGCGATTATCTGCATCTGGAACGCTTGCTGGACGCGCAAGAGCCGCTCTCGGGGGCGCATGACGAACTGCTGTTCATCATCCAGCACCAGACCTCCGAACTCTGGATGAAGCTCGCCATCCACGAAATCCGTTCCGCCATCAAGGCGATCCGCCACGACCAGTTGCAGCCCGCCTTCAAGATGCTGTCGCGCGTCGCCCGGATCTTCGAGCAGCTCAATACCGCCTGGGACGTGTTGCGGACGATGACACCCAGCGAATACACCGAGTTTCGCGATCAGCTCGGGCAGTCCTCGGGTTTCCAGTCGTACCAGTACCGCGCGATCGAGTTCCTAGCCGGCAATCGCAATTTAGCGCTGCTTGGCCCGCACGCCCACCGCGCCGACATCATGGCAAAGCTCGAGGAAATTCTCGCGGAGCCGGGCCTCTATGACGAGGCGGTGCTGTTACTGGCGCGCAATGGTTTTGACATCGGCGAAGACGCACACCGAACCGACTGGCGCGTCAAGCGCACGCCAAACGACGAGGTTTTGGAGGCCTGGAAGACCGTCTATGCGTCGCCGGCGAAACACTGGATGCTCTACGAGCTTGCGGAAAAGCTGGTCGATTTCGAGGACTATTTCCGCCGCTGGCGCTTCAACCACGTCACGACGGTCGAGCGCATCATCGGCCTGAAGCGCGGAACCGGTGGCACGTCGGGCGTCTCCTACTTGCGCAAGATGCTCGAGGTCGAACTTTTTCCGGAACTCTGGAAGCTGAGAACAGAGCTCTAAGAGACCGTTTGAAAACGGGGTGGAGGTTTGAGGCGGCCCATGATTCAAGCTTTCTGATGTGGACAGCAGCGAATCGGGCCCGGATGGCCGCCGGTGTTGGGGGCACCTCAAGCGTCCGTAGTTAGACTACGGCGACACCTTGGAGATTGGAAACATGGCGCTCAAGCGGATGGACAACGTAGGAATCGTCGTCGAAGACCTCGGAGGGACGATTGATTTCTTTCGCGAACTCGGCCTCGAGCTCGAAGGGCGGACCACGATCGAAGGAGAATGGGCCGGACGTGTCACTGGACTGGGCGATCAGCGTGTCGAGATTGCCATGATGCGCACGCCGGACGGCCACAGCCGGCTCGAGCTCTCCCGCTTCCTCACGCCGCCTGTCGTCGCAGATCACCGGAACGCCCCGGTCAACGCTCTGGGCTACCTCCGCGTCATGTTCGCCGTGGACGACATCGACGAGACGCTTGTAAGGCTCCGCACGCGCGGTGCGCAGCTCGTAGGCGAAGTAGTCCAGTATAAAGACGCGTATCGGCTTTGCTACATCCGTGGGCCTGAGGGGCTTCTCATCGGACTAGCCCAGGAACTCAGCTGAGCGCAATACGAAGACAAAGGGCGAAGCGTGACCAATGTCAGCGAGCGCGTCCGAGGCCGACTCGCCTGCCCGCCAACGCCGCCGTCAGCAGCCTAAGACGACACCCGACAAGCGGGTTTTAGCGCGGCACCACTGCGGTAGCTTCGATCTCGACGCGGGCGGCTTTCTCGACCAGACGCACTACCTGAACCAGCGCCATCGCCGGATAATGCGCACCAAAAATCTCGCGATAGGCGCGGCCGAGTTCTTTCAGGCTGACGAGATATTCCTCGATGTCAACGACATACCAGGTCAAACGCACCAGATGTTCGGGCCTGGCGCCGCCCTCGGCAAGAATTTCGGAAATGTTGGAGAGCGTCTGACGCACCTGCGCGACGAAGTCCGGCGCCAGATGCCCTTGCGTATCCCAACCGATCACGCCGCCGGTCACCACAAGACGGCCATCGGCGGCCATGCCGTTGGCATAGCCCTTTGGCATCGGCCAGCCGCTCGGCTGCAGCACTTGCGGGCCGGACGACGGGGTGTCGGTCTCCACGTCAGGAGTTTTGGGGTGAGGCACCACCGTCAAGGTGGGGCCTTTAGGCGCGGTCACCGGCTGTTCTCCTTCGTGCAATTCAAAGCATTCACTCCGCGGCGACATCAGGCGATGACGCAGTTCCGGCCGCAGCCATCTGCCTCAGCGCAAAGCGCCTCAGCTTGCCGGTCTCGGTCTTCGGCAGTTGCGCGACATATTCGATCGCACGCGGATATTTGTACGGCGCAATGGTCTGCTTGACATGATCCTGCAACGCCTGCGTCAGCGCGGCGTCGCCCATGGCGCCACCCGCCAGGACCACATAGGCCTTGACGATCATGCCGCGCGCCTCGTCGGGCGCGCCGACCACGCCGCATTCGGCGACGGCAGGATGCGACAGCAACGCGGCTTCGACCTCGGGGCCTGCGATGTTGTAGCCGGAGGAGACGATCATGTCGTCCGAACGGGCGACAAACGACAGCCGTCCATTAGCGTCGCGGACAAAGGAGTCGCCCGTCAGGTTCCAGCCGTCGCGCACATAGTTCGACTGCCTCTTGTCGGCGAGATAGCGGCATCCGGTCGGCCCGCGCACTGCAAGCTTGCCGACGGTGCCCGCCGGCAATTCGTTCATGTTGTCATCGACGATTTTTGCCTCGTAACCCGCAACCGGGAGTCCCGTCGTTCCCGCGACGGCGTCGCCGACGCGGTTGGTGATGAAGATGTGCAGCAGTTCCGTCGAGCCGATGCCGTCGAGGATGGTCTTGCCGGTCTTGCGGGTCCAGTTTTCGAACACCGGCGCGGGCAAGGTTTCGCCGGCCGAAACCGCGATCCGCAGCGACGACAGATCGGCGCCGTTGTCCATCGCGGCCATCATCGCACGATACGCCGTCGGCGAGGTGAAGCAGATCGTCGCCTTGTAGGTCTCGATGATCCTGACCATTTCGGGCGGCGCCGCGTTTTCCAACAGCGTTGCGGTCGCGCCGAACCGCAATGGGAAGATCGCCAGTCCCCCGAGCCCGAACGTAAAGGCCAGCGGCGGCGAGCCGACGAAGACATCGTCCTCGGTGACGTCAAGGACTTCCCTGGCATAGCCATCCGCCACGATCATGAGGTCGCGATGGAAATGCATCGTCGCTTTGGGTTCGCCCGTGGTGCCCGACGTAAATCCAAGCAGGGCTACATCGTCGCGTCCCGTTTTCACGGCTTCGAACCGCACCGGCTTGTTCAGCGCTACCCGGTCGAGTTCGGCGTCATGGTTGGACGTGCCGTCGAAATTCACCACCTGCTTGAGAAAACGGCTGGTCTTCGCGCACGCAACCAGTTCATCGGCAATGCGGCTGTCGGTCAGCGCCAGCGCAATCTCGGCCTTGTCGATGATCTTGCTCAATTCGCCGGCGCGCAGCATCGGCATGGTGTTGACGACGACCGCGCCGGCCTTGGTGGCCGCAAGCCATGCCGCGACCAGCGCGGGATTGTTGCCCGAACGGATCAGGACGCGGTTGCCGGGCTTGACGCCGTAGTTCTCCACCAGCGCATGCGCGAGGCGGTTGGACCAATCGGCCAGTTCCTTGTAAGTGCGCTGGCGACCGTTGCCGATCAGCGCGATCCGGTCGCCCCAGCCTTTCTCGACAATGCGGTCAGTCAGTTCGACCGCGGCATTGAGATATTCCGGATACTGAAACTCGGGCCGGTCGAGCAGCAGGTCCGGCCATTGGTCGGACGGCGGCAGATTTCGCCGCGCAAAGTCATCGATATGGCCCGATGGGCCAAGAGACTGACCAAGGGTCCGGCTGGGTGACATTTTCATCTCCCCTCGCTTCCATCAATGAAAGGCTCGAGATCAATATCGAGGACGCCCGGCAAGCCGTCTCGCAATCATTTTAGGCTTAAAACAATTTTTCGCAAGCGTGGAATCACTGGTGGAATCGCCTCCCCGCCGCCGAGACCGGCCTGACGGCGGCAGCGCCATGGGAACCCGTCAGGCTGCGCGGTAGGCCGGCGCCGCGGCCAGGAAGCGGCCATAGGCCGCGGCATCGGGCGGGGTAAATTTCTCCACCAGCGGATTGGCCCGGCGTCCGGACACGCCGATATCGGCAAGCAACTCGTCAAAATGCTTGAAGTGATAGGGCGCCACGCACAGGCCGCCATAGACGCCGGCCGCCGGCCGCTCGACGCGCTTGAAATGCAGCATCATCTCGATGTTGTCCCGCATCTCCTTCGGCGTCGGCTGACGGGCGAGCTGGCCATCGGCGTAGCGCACCAGCCAGTTCGCCGCGAGATCCGCGCACAGCACCGTGCAGAAGCTGGAATTGAAGCCGACGAATCCCATCTCGGGCAGGTCCGGATTGGCGATCAGCCGATAGAGCCGGTATTGCCCGTCGGCATCGACCAGCTTCTCGCAGTACGCCTGCGGCAGGAACGGCACGCCCAGTTTGTAGCCGATCGCGAGCACGGCGACGTCGGCCTGGACGCGCTGCCCGCCGGTCGTCACGATCGAATTGCCGTCGTAACGCTCAAAGCTGCCGCGGATGGCCTTGATGCGGCCGTCGGCGACCATCGGAAAGAATCCTGGCGTGGCGATCGGCACCGCGCAATTGACGCCATCCTCGATCCGCTCCTTCGGCACCATGTCGCATTTGCCGAGCTTGAGTTGAACTTTCAGCAGGCTCTCCAGTCCACGCCAGTTGGCCCAGACGAGCGGTTTTGCAATCGCGTGCGCGAACCGCGACATCGCGCCGATGCCCCAGCTCCTGAACATCTCCTCCTGCGCGCGGATGTAGAGAATGCGTTTGAAATTGACCAGGCCGCCGATGAAATAGGGAATCCGCCATACCGGCTCGCGGTACACCAGCGTCACTTCGGCAGCGCCCGAATTGACGGCGTTGACCGCAATGTCTGTCGCCGACTTCGAACCGCCGAGCACGACGATCCTCCGGCCCTTGGCGATGACAGGATCGTTGTACTCCGAGGAGTGCAGGATGCGCCCGCCCTGCGCCTTGAACGATTCTTCGCCGGGCAGGCTGAGCGTCTGGGGCTCGTTGAACTGCCCCGTGCAGACAGCGACAAAATCGAAATCCTCGTGGCGGACACCGCCCTCCAGACCCCGCAGCTCGAGCCGCCAGCCGGGCGCGGAATCGGGCCGGCGATCCATCTGCACCACGGCCGTGTTGAAGCTGATGGCACCGAGAAGATCGTTGTCCTTGGCGTACTCGGTCAGATAGGCGTGGACCTGCGGGCCCTTCGGCCATTCCGGATAGGAATCCGGCATCGCCTTGTCGGTGTAACGATAGAGATCCTTCGGGCTTTGCGTTTGCACCTCGGGATAGGATCGCGCTGGTTCCCAGACGCCACCGAGGTCGCCGCTGCGTTCGACGATCGTGATCTGATGTCCGCGCGCGGCGAAGGCTTTTGCGGCAGCCAGTCCCGATACGCCCGCGCCGACGATACAAACATGTTTCTGCGTGATCATGACAATTCTCCAGCAGTGATCGGCCCCAGAACTGAGGGCTCAACGCGTTGCGACTCCGGCGCAGTTGCCCGGCGGTTGCTGAGCTATTCGTTGGCTTCGGGCGGCAGGAAGTTCACTTCATGCTGCGCGGATATCCGAACCACCTCTTCGGGATCCGTCAGATTGTGGAGCTGGTTGAACAGCGCTTCGAGCTTCTGCATCGGCGACACCCAGAACAGCGCGCGCGCCGGCTTGTCGGACTTGTTGAAGTAGCCATGCGGAATGCCGCGCGGCAGCCGCACCAGATCACCGACTTTTGCCTGCACCCAGACGCCGTCGAGCTTGAGATCGAGGGTGCCCTCCTGCACCAGGATGAATTCATCCTGCGTCGGGTGGACGTGCACCGGCACGAACTGGCCGGGTTCGCTGTTGGTTTCGAAGGCAAAGGTTGAATCGGTCACGGCTTTGGGGAAGTAGACCTGACCCAGGATGTTCCAGGTCTTGCCGCCGTAGCCCGTGCCATTGGCGGTGATGCCCTTTTCGAGTGTTGCCATGTCGCCATCTCCTGTGTCGCGGTTGGTTCTTGGTGTCGAACTCGTTCGCGCAGGCTGCGGCCCAGCGGCCCGACCGTCTAGCCAGAAAACGAATCCGTCGTCCGCGGATAGAAATTTTTCTGATTGCTGCGGCGCGGAAAGACGGCTCTTGCCTCCGGATCGGGCAGGCAAACGCCAACAAATCGCCTTTCCAATAGGGACCTGCGCCGATATTATAGGCTTCAAATAAATGCAAAGGGTCGGGCCGTGGCGAGAGCTACCAGCATTCCCCAGCATGACCCCGCCATCCGGCTGGCGGCGTTCAACCGTGTTTCGACCGATAGGGTCGACGCTGCCGCCGACGCGGTCGGGCGGATATTCTGCCCGCACGAACTGAAGCCCACCGCGCGATCATCACCCGACTTTTTTGCACTGCATAACAGCGCGGTCTTTGGCGGATTCTCCGTCAACTACGTCGCCTATGGCGGGTCGGTGTCGATCGATCCCGGCTGTCTCGAGCGCTTCTTCCTGCTGCAAATTCCCGTGCACGGTTCGGCGCGGATCCAAACGGCGGCGCGCGACATCGCAGCCGCTCCCGGCGCCAGCGCGTCGCTATTGTCGCCGACGATTCCCACCCGAATGACCTGGCAGGGCAATTGCGCCCAGCTCATTCTGCTGGTCGAGCGCCGCCTGTTGGAGCAACGGGCTGCGGCGCTGTCGGGCCGGCCAGCGGTCGCGGTCGAGTTCGAGCCCGCGGTCGATCTCTCCTCGAGAGGCGGCCGGGCGCTTCAGTCGCAAATTCTGGAGTTCGTCGATCTCGCCGAACGGCTCGGACCGCAACGGCCGCTTTCGCCGATGGCGGCGGCCAATCTGCGCGAGACACTGTTGGGTACCTTGCTTCACGGTCAGCGCCACAGCGCCAGCGACGCGATCGAGCGATTTGGCGGCCGGGCCGAAGCGCTGCCGCAGTCGCTACGGCGGGCGCGCGAATTCCTCTATACGCATGCGGAAGAGCCGCTCGATCTCGCGCAGCTTGCCGCCGCCGCAGGCACGGGTATCCGTGCGCTGCAGCTCGGCTTTCAGCGGCATTTCGAAACGTCGATCTCTGAGATGCTGCGTGATATCAGGCTCGCGCATCTCAATGTCAGATTGGCCGCCGCCTCCCCTGACGAAAGCATCACCGATATCGCATTCGAACTTGGGTTTGCGCATCTGAGCCGGATGGCAAGCGCCTACCGGGCCAAGTTCGGCGAAACTCCCTCGGCGACCCTGCGCGGGATGAATTAGCGTCCGGCCAGCTGCTTCAGCCGCAGCGTTGCCTCAGCCCGCTCGCGCCTTCGCTGACTTCTGCGCCGACGCCTTGGTCTTGGCCAGCAAACGCATCAGTTCGCGGACGTCCTTTGGCGTCAGGTCCCCGAAGACATCGGCAATCCACAATTCGTGCTCCGCCGCCATCTTGCGGAATTCGGCCCGCCCCGCCTTGGTCAGGCGGATTACCTGCACGCGGCGGTCGGCGTCCGACGTGCGGCGGTCGAGATGGCCGGATTCGACGAGGCGCTCGACCAATCCCGTAACATTGCCGTTCGAGACCATCATCCGCTTGGAGACATCTGATAGCGTCATGCCCTCCGGCACCTTGTCGAGCTGCGCCATCAGATCGAACCGCGGCAGCGTGACGTCAAAGCGTTCGCGCAAGCGGCTGCGCACCTCGCCCTCGATCAGGGTCGTGCAGGTCAGGAGACGAAGCCACAGCCTGAGTTCGTCGCCATGATGTTCCGGGAGTTCGACGGCCTTGGTCTCTGAATCGAGGATCATGATGCAAATCTTGTCCGGCTTGGGCGTTCGGCGATCCGAACAGCGCGCAGCTTGCGGATCATTGCCCAGATTTCTTTAGGTTTCAAGTAATTGGCGCATGGCTTGCATAGATGCGTTCTGCTTGCAGGTGCCGTCACCGTCAGAATAAGCTGCATCCCGAGCATTTGGTGCGACGTGGGTTTCGGCTGCAGAGGCCGAACGGAGGAATAATCATGAAGCAGTCGTTGAAGCTGACCGGACTTGCCGTTTTGCTGGGTGTTGCCGCGGAGCCAGTCGCAGCCCAGGAGAAAATCAAAATCGGCGTGATCACGACCTTGTCCGGCCCGGCGGCCGTCCTCGGCCAGCAATCGCGCGACGGCCTGCAACTCGGAATCAAGGACCTCGGCGGCAAGATGGCGGGAAAGGATGTCGAGGTCGTCGTCGTCGACGACGAACTCAAGCCCGATGGCGCCGTGACCAAGGCCAAGGGCCTGCTCGAACGCGAGAAGGTCGATTTTGTGGTCGGGCCGATCTTCTCCAACATCCTGCAGGCCATTCACCGGCCGGTGACCGAGAACAAGACGTTCCTGATCAGTCCGAACGCGGGGCCGTCGAGCTATGCCGGCAAGGAGTGCAGCCCGTTCTTCTACGTGACTTCCTACCAGAACGACCAGGTTCACGAGATCCTCGGCAAGGTCGCGCAAGATCGCGGCTACAAGCGCGTGTATGTGCTGGTGCCGAACTATCAGGCCGGAAAGGATTCGGTGGCCGGATTCAAACTCGACTACAAGGGCGAGATATCAGAGGAAAGCTACACGCCGCTGGGTACGCTGGATTTCCAGGTCGAACTGACCAAGATCGCTTCTTCCAAGGTCGATGCGCTGTTCACCTTCATGCCGGGCGGCATGGGCGTCGGCCTCGTCAAGCAATACCGGCAGGCCGGCCTCGCCGACAAGATCCCGGTGCTGTCGGCCTTCACGGTCGATGAATCCACCCTGCCCGCGCAGCAGGACGCCGCCGTCGGCATGTTCGGCGGCGCCAACTGGGCGCCGAACATGGATAATCCCCAGAACAAGAAGTTCGTCGCCGCCTACGAGGCCGCCTACAACAGCGTGCCCGGCACCTACGCCATGCAGGGCTATGATACGGCGATGCTGATCGACAGCGCGGTGAAGGCGGTGAAGGGCGACCTCAAAAACAAGGAGGCGGTATCGGCCGCGCTTCGGAAGGCCGAGTTCACTTCGCTGCGCGGCGACTTCAAGTTCAACGTCAACGGCTACCCGATCCAGAATTTTTATCTGACCAAGGTCGCCAAGCGTCCGGACGGAAAATTCCAGACCGAGATCGTCGAGAAGGTATTTTCCAACTATGGCGACCGTTACGCCAAGGATTGCACCGCGAAGTAATTTTGGAAGGGAACAGCCAATGAAGACCGAAATCGCCGGCATCACGCGCGCCAATGAAGGCATCCAGGGAATCTCCTGGAGCATCCTCGGCCAGACCTATGTGCCGAAAAACGTCTCCGAGCATTCCTTCTCATGGCATGCGACGTTTCCGCCAGAGACCTTCGTGCCGCCGCATATTCATCCGGACCAGGACGAATATCTGTACCTCCTGGAGGGCCAGCTCGACTTTTTCCTCGACGGCGCCGAGACGCAGGCGACGCCCGGCGATCTGGTGCGGCTGCCGATGGGCAAGCCGCACGGCATCTTCAACAAGTCCGGCCGCACCGCGAAGACGCTGTTCTGGGTGTCGCCGACGCGGCGGCTCTACGATTTGTTCTGGGCGATCCACAACATGAAGGAGCAGACGCCGGACGCGGTGGTGGCGCTGGCCGCCGAGCACAACATCCACTTCCTGCCGCCACCTCCGGGGGCGTGAGATTATCTTCGTAGCCCCGATAGAGCGCAGCGCAATTCGGGGCCTGCGGAATACGGCCGCCACCGTCCCGGATTGCGCGGAGCCTGTCATCGGGCGCGCATTTCGCGCGACCCGTTGGCTCCATCCGGGCTACGGGACTTTTACCGCACCGCCGCCAATCCCAACGGTGGCGGCGCAAAGCCGGCCTTGGACGCATAGCCCCGCACGATCGCCTCGCGCTGGGCGTGGCTCAGCACCTTCTCGATATCAGTAAATCCATCGGGCGCCAGTTGCTCGACCGCGTCGATCACGCCCTCGGGGCCGCCGCGGCGGTTGGCGCGCACGATCTCCGCCGTCATCGGCAGCCGCTTCTTCTCATAGGCCACCAGCGCCTGGCGCGGATGCTCGGCGCGCGCCAGTTCGTCGGCCAGCGCGCGGGCATCGAGGATCGCCTGCGAGGCGCCGTTGGAGCCAACCGGATACATCGGGTGCGCGGCGTCGCCGAGCAGCGTCACCCGGCCCCAGGTCCAGTACGGCAGCGGGTCGCGGTCGCAGCAGGGGTACTCGTAAAATTCCGACGTCGCCGAGATCAGGCTGCGCACATCGACATACGGCACCTTGAAGCGCTCGACATGCGGCATCAGTTCCTCGCGCTTGCCCGGCCGCGACCAGTCCTCGCGGCGGGGCGGCGGCACATTGCCGTCGCCGATCTTCACCATCACCGCCCAGTTGGTCAGGCGGCTCGACGGGCTCGATCCTTCCGCGATCGGATAAATCACGACCTTGGCGTTCAGCCCGCCGGCCACGATCATCGAGCGGCCGGTCAGGAAGGCCGGCCAGTCGCGCGCGCCGCGCCACAGCATCAACCCGTTCCAGCACGGCGGTCCCTCGTCCGGAAACAGCATCTCGCGTACCCGCGAATGAATGCCGTCGGCGCCGATCAGGATATCGCCGCGCGCGGTTTTGACATGGGCGCCGGTGCGGTCGAAAAAATGCGCAACCACGCCGCCCTCGTGCTGGGCGAACGCGCCGAGACGGCAGCCGGTGTGGATGGCCTCAGGGCCGAGCCGTTCCTCGACGGCGCGATGGATCACGCTCTGCAGGCGGCCGCGATGAACCGAGAATTGCGGCACGTCGTGGCCGGCGTCGAGCCCGCGCGGCTCGCGCCAGACTTCCTGGCCGTGTCGGCTGAGATAATACAGTTGATCGGTGCGAACAGCGGCGGCATCCAGCCGGTCCAGCAGCCCGAGGCCGGTCAATTCCCTGATCGCATGCGGCAACGTGTTGATGCCGACGCCAAGCTCGCGGATGCTTTCGGACTGCTCGAACAATTCGCAGTCGATGCCACGCGCCCGCAACATCAGCGCGGTGGTGAGGCCTCCGATGCCGCCTCCGACGATGATCGCCTTCATGCGCGTAACTCCACTCTCTTCTTCAACCTCGCCCCGCTTGCGGGGAGAGGGAGGGATCGAGAGAGCCTGCCATCCGGCCTATTCGGCTGCAAGCGGCTTTGTCGCCTCGGCTTTCAGTTCGGCGCGGGTTTTCGGCTTACCCTTAATTTTGAGGTCTTCGAAATCCTGCCGGTCGCGGACGCTGTTGCGGAAGATTTGTTCCTTGCCCGGCAGATATTGCGGCGGACAGGCGATATCGGCGCCATACCAGGCCGCCGCCCGCATCGTGAACGACGGATCGACCAGATGCGGCCGGGCCAGCGCGACGAGGTCGGCTCGTCCCGCGGCGAGGATGGTGTTGACCTGATCCGCCGTCGTGATGTTCCCGACGCACATGGTCGCGACCCGGGCCTCGTTTCGGACCTGATCGGAGAACGGCGTCTGGAACATCCGGCCGTAGATCGGCTGCGCGTCGCGCACGGTCTGGCCCGTGGAGACATCGACCAGATCGACGCCGGCCTCGGCGAACGCGCGCGCGACCGCGACTGCGTCGTCGCCGGTGATGCCGCCCGCGGCCCAGTCGGTGGCGGAGATGCGAACCGACATCGGCTTGTGCGCCGGCCATGCCGCGCGCATCGCCTCGAACACCTCCAGCGGATAGCGCAGCCGGTTGGCGAGCGTGCCGCCATATTCGTCGGCGCGCTGATTGGTCAGCGGCGAGATGAAACTCGCCAGCAAATAGCCGTGCGCGCAATGCAGCTCCAGCATGTCGAAGCCGCAGGCCTCGCCGCGCAGGCTAGCAGCGACGAACTCCTGCTTGACGCGGTCCATCGCGGCGCGATCCATTTCGCGCGGCACCTGGCTGTCGGGGAAGTAAGGCAATGGCGACGCCGAGATCGTGTCCCAGCCGCCCTGCTCCAGCGGCCGGTCCATGCCCTCCCACATCAGCTTGGTCGCGCCCTTGCGGCCGGCATGGCCAAGCTGCAGGCAGATTTTGGCGGCGGAATTGGCGTGGACGAAATCAACGATGCGCGTCCACGCGGCCTGCTGCTCGTCGTTCCACAAGCCAGTACAGCCCGGCGTGATGCGGGCGTCGCGGCCGACGCAGGTCATCTCGGTGAAGATCAGCCCGGCGCCGCCGATGGCGCGCGAGCCATAATGCACCAGATGGAAATCACCGGGCACGCCCTCCTTCGCCGAGTACATGCACATCGGCGACACCACCGCGCGATTCGCAACTTGCATCTCGCGCAGCTTGAACGGCTGGAACATCGGCGCCACCGGCTTGTCGATATCGACATCGAAGCCCTTGGCGCGCACCTGTTTTGCAAAAGCCTTGTCGACCTCGCGGACGAATTCCGGCGCGCGCAGCGTGAGGTTATCGTAAGTGATCGCCTTGGCGCGGGTCATGACGCCGAAGGCGAACTGCACGGGATCGAAATCCCAGAAGCGGTCGACATGTTCGAACCAGACCAACGACACGTCGGCGGCGTGCTGGGTCTTCTCGACCTCCTCGCGCCGGCCATGCTCATAGGTCTGCAATGCGCCCTCGACCGTCGGCGCCTGCGCCATCGCATCGGCAAGCGCGATCGCGTCCTCCATCGCGAGCTTGGTGCCGGAGCCGATCGAGAAATGCGCCGTGGCCTTGGCGTCGCCAAGCAGCACCATGTTGTCCTTGACCCAGCGCTGGCTGCGGATCATCGGGAAATTGCGCCACATCGAGCGGTTGATCAGCAGCGGATGACCGTCGAGGAACCAGCCGAAAATCTCGGCCATGCGGTCGGCGGATTGCTGCTCGCTCAAGCCTTCGAGCCCGGCGCGCTGGAAGGTTTCGGCATCGGTCTCGAAAATCCAGGTCGAGCGTCCCGTCTCGTATTGATATGCGTGCGCGATGAACGGACCCCACTCCGTCTCCTGGAAGATGAAGGTGAAGGCATCGAGCGGTTTGGTCGAGCCCATCCAGGCGAACTTGTTGGAGCGCAGGTCGATCTGGGGCTGGAAGTGTTCAATGTATTTGTCGCGGAAGCGGCTGTTGATGCCGTCGGCCAGCACGATCAGGTCGGCATCGGCAAATCGCGCTTCGTCGTCGATATCGGTTTCGAACAGCAGCGTCACGCCGAGTTCGCGGGCGCGTTCCTGCAGGATCAGCAGCAGCGTCCGCCGCGAGCAGCCGCAAAAACCGTTGCCGCCGACGCGGTGGACGGTGCCGCGGAAATGCACGGCGATATCGTCCCAATAGGCGAATTCCTGGGTGATGCGGCGGTAGCTCGGCGGATCGTATTTCTCGAAATTGTCCAGCGTCGCGTCCGAGAACACCACCCCGAAGCCGAACGTGTCGTCGGTGCGGTTGCGCTCATAGACCGTGATCTCGGCCTGGGGCCGCTGTTTCTTCAAGAGGATCGCGGCGTAGAGACCGGCCGGTCCGCCGCCGATAATCGCGATCTTCATCTACCGCCTCCGAAACAGGCTGTCGGGCAAGTTCGGAATTACTTTAAGCCTAAAATAATTTTGGGGCAAGGGGGCTTGGTCGGTCCGTAGCCCGGATGGAGCCAACGGGTCGCGCGAACGCGCGCCCGATGACAGGCTCCGCGTAATCCGGGATTCTCGCGCCATCGGACGGAATCCCGGGTTTCGCTGCGCTTCACCCGGGCTACGGTCCCATCAATTCCCCTGGAATACCGGGGTCCGCTTGTTCGAAAACGCCTCGAAGGCGCGGGCGAAATCTTCCGTGGTCATGCAGAGCGCTTGCGCAACCGCTTCGGCCTCGATCGCCTCCTCCACCGACATCGCCCATTCCATCGCCAGCATGCGCTTGGTCATGGTGTTGGCAAAAGTCGGCCCGTCCGAAATCTGCTTGGCCAGAAGCTGCGCCTGCGGCAGCACTGCATCCGGCGTGACAATACGGCTGAAAAAACCCCAGCGCTCGCCCTCCTCCGCGGTCATGAAGCGGCCGGTGTAGAGCAGTTCGGAGGCCCGCGACTGCCCGATGATGCGCGGCAGGATCGCGCAGGCGCCCATGTCGCAGCCGGCGAGGCCGACCTTGTTGAACAGGAATGCGACCTTGGCGCCGGTGGCGGCCAGGCGCAGATCCGAGGCCATCGCGACGATCGCGCCCGCGCCGGCGCAGATGCCCTCGACGGCAGCCACGATCGGCTGCGGGCACGCACGCATCGCCTTGACGAGATCGCCGGTCATGCGGGTAAAGGCGGTCAGCCCCTTGGTATCCATCTGAATCAAGGGACCGATGATCTCGAACACGTCGCCACCGGACGAGAAGTTGCCGCCCGCGCCTGACACGACGATGGTCTTGACCTCGTCATCCATCGCGCAGGCGCGGAAGAAATCGGTGAGTTCGCGATAGCTTTCGAAGGTCAGCGGATTCTTTCGCTCGGGACGGTTGAGCGTCACCGTGGCGACGCGATCGACGACGGCCAGCAGAAAATGCTTCGGCGAATAATCGGCCAGCGGCAGCGTGACGGGGTTGGCGGGCTTGCTCATGATCTCTCCCTGAATTTAATCGTTATCGATGTGGCGGCCGATCAGACTTCGCCGCCCGCCACCGCAATGGCCTGTCCAGTGATGGCGCCGGCGCCCTCGCCGCAGAGCCACAGCACGGCGTCGGCTACCTCCGATGGGGCAACAAGGCGCCCTTGCGGATTATGTTTCGACAGTTCCGCAATGGCTTGCTCGCGGCTGCGGCCGGTCTTCTTGATGATGTTGTCGATCGAGCCTTCCAGCAGATCGGTTTCGGTGAAGCCGGGGCAGACGGCGTTGACGGTGATGCCGCTCTTCGCCGTCTCCAGCGCCAGCGAACGGACGAGGCCAATCACCGCGTGCTTGGCCGCGCTGTAGGCCGAGACATAGGCATAGCCCTTGAGGCCGGCGGTGGAAGCAACGGCAACGATCCGCCCGTGGCGGCGCTCCGTCATTCCAGGCAATACCGCCTGCGTGGCGTGGACCACACCCATGAAATTGACGTCCATCATCCGCTGGAACAATGCCGCATCGGAGCGGCCGAACGGCGAAGATTCCGCCGCGCCCGCATTGGCAACGAGGATGTCGATCGGTTGCCGCGCGGTGGCCTCCGCTATGGCCGATTTGACCGACGCCTGATCGGCGACGTCGGCCACGGCTGCGAACTGCGCCGCGCCGGATGCCACGGCTTCGTCCAGCGTCGCGCGGTTGCGGCCGAGCACCGTTACCGTCACGCCCGCTTTCGACAGCGCCGCCGATATCGCCAGCCCAATGCCGCGCCCGCCGCCGGTGACGAGCGCATGGGAGGAACGCGACAATGGGGACATCGGTCAAGCCTCCTGGATGAGGGTTCAGCATATATTTTAAACTTCAAGCTTTTGCAAGGAAGCGGGCGAGCATGGTTGCGGCGGTCCGGTAGCTCGGATTGGGCACCGTTCCCCTCCCCGTCATTGCGAGCGTAGCGAAGCAATCCATAGCGCGGCAAGCGGAGAGATGGATTGCTTCGCTGCGCTCGCAATGACGTGGATATAGTTTCGCGATCTCGCGACGCATTGCGCCCGAGGTTTACTGGAGAACTCCTGCCCTCTCCAATCAGAGGGCGCAGGGAAGACCGGGTGCTTGCTGCACCCGCGGTCTCGCGTGCGATTTGCGCAAACAAAACTGCACACGAGCATACAGGGCAGCGGGAGCATTCCGGCCTTCCCTGCGCAATGGCTTTACGGTTTACTTCGTGCTCTTCCCGGAGAACGGCTCTTTTGCCTCCGTCGCCCCCAGAAGCGTCGCTTCTTAAGGACTTAACGCCAGCACCGCGGCGCCCGAACCACACGACTTCGCCGTACGCGTCCGGCGCGTACGTCTAGCGCGCCCTTTGCGTCCATCGCATCTCACCGCACGTTCGTGACGATCGCGAGCGCCCCTCAATTGGGTGAGACGGGCGGAGTTATGCAGTTGATTTGGGCGACAACGAAAGCGGAATATTTTTGATTACTGGGGTTGACACGATTTCGGAAAATCAGAAGTGATTTGCCTGACTAGTGGCTTTTGTCGCACCCATTGCCTCCACATCGTCATTGCGAGCGAAGCGAAGCAATCCATAGCGCGGCTTGCGGAGAAGTGGATTGCTTCGCTTCGCTCGCGATGACGCGGATATGATTTCGCGATGCTGCCGCGATGGGATTTCACCGGGCAGCTCACTCCGTCCGCGTTTCCCGGCCCTTGAACAGATGGACGATCGCGTTCGCGTAGTATTGCAACAGCACGAGCTCTTTCGGGTTGGCGCGGTAGGTGTCGTCGGTCTCGATCACCAGATGGCGCAGCGTCAGCATCCGCAGGCCGACGGAGATGGCGTAGTCGCGGTCGGCGCGCGGGATGTGAACATAGCTTCCGAGCCGTTCGAGGTCGTCGATCAAGGTTGAAACGCGGCCCTTGATTTCGAACAACGTCAACGGCTGGTCACCTGCCTCCAGCATGGCGGTCGAGACCAGCGAGACCGGCAGCGCCGGCACCACGCGGCCAACGGCCTCCATCAATTCGTTGCCGAGCCTTTCAACCTCGATGCGGCGCGGCTCCGGCGCGAGAACGCGGAAATCGATCTTCCTTGCCTCGACATAATTTCGCAGCGACACCGGCACGCCAAAACTCACGCAGGTATATCCGAAGCGATGCCACTCGCCGCGCATTGCCAGCCAGAGATGGCGGAAGAAATGGCGTGCAAAGGTCGCCACGTTGAAGCCGAACACCGGCTTCTTTCCCGGCTCGGCACTGGCTACCGAAGTCAACATGCGGTCCTCCAGCACGCGGTCGTAGTTGACGGCGACCGGGATGAACACCACGTCGCGCGGACCGAGCGGATCGAAGCCCGCCACCATGTAACTCAACAGCCCGAATTTCGGCGGACGCAGCTTTCCGTCGCGGCTGAGCCCGCCCTCCGGGAAAATCGCCTGCGTGACACCCGCTGCGGTAGCCATGTGAACATAGCGCGAAAGCACTTTGCGATAGAGCCCTTCGCCGGAATCGCGCGCGATGAAATAGGCCCCCATCGAGCGGATCAAATTGCTGAGGCCCCAGACCTTGGCCCATTCGCCAACGGCGTAGCTCAGCGCCGACGAGGTAGCGGCGACATAGGTCACCAGCACGTAATCCATGTTCGAGCGATGGTTGATGACGAAGATCACCGACGCGGTGGGATCGACGGCGGCCAGCGCCTCGTCGTTGCGGACGCCGATCCGAACCCGGTACAGCATATGGGAGACGGCGCGTGCGATCCGCGTCCCGACGTGAAAATACGCATAAGCGCTGAACGCCGGAACGATCT
This sequence comes from Bradyrhizobium algeriense, assembly GCF_003062295.1. Taxonomy (GTDB): domain Bacteria; phylum Pseudomonadota; class Alphaproteobacteria; order Rhizobiales; family Xanthobacteraceae; genus Bradyrhizobium; species Bradyrhizobium algeriense. Next base: position 667,063 of record NZ_PYCN01000002.1, read on the forward strand.
CGCGGGCGTAGCGCCGCACCTTTTCCATTGCGACTTCGTTCGGCACGCCGGTCTCGGTCGAATATTCTTCCGCCGCCCGCAGCACTTCCGGGTCGAACACCAGACGATCGGTCAGCACCTGACGCTTGGTCAGCTTGAAGGGCTGAATGCGAAGCTTGAGTTTGGTGTTGAGCTCCTCGATGGCGCGATTGGCGCGGCGACGCAGCGCCCAGCGCACGCTGGGAATCAGGATGCGATCCAGCGCCGCCAGGATCGCGAGGATCGCCATCAGGACGACGACCCAGAGCGGCAAGCTTACCTGCGACCCCATGCAAACCCCGATCCCGCCTCACCCGCGACGCCGTGCGTCGCCGCTCCGCTGCGTCACGATACGGTCTGGAACTCCATTGTGACAAGCGCTCCGAGCCTCGAGACCGGCCGATTTCGGGCGATCGGCCGGCATGTTCGCAACCGCGATATCGACGACGTTCGTTCGAACCAGGGTGCGTACTCTTAAATCGAGCTTGATCGGCGCTGCTTGATCGATGTCCGCTATGCCCTGGACAGCAAAAGCATATGGTCTAGTCTTCGTCCGGCTCGCGCACGACCGGCGGCTCGTCGCCGCTGTCCTCTTCGTCCTCTTCGTCCTCGTCCTCGTCGTCTTCATTAGGATCTCGGGGCGGCATCGTGTTGCCCATGATCACGAAGGGACTCCTGTCGATCAACCTGGTCAAAAATTCCTCGGGGATGTGTGGGGTCATGTTGTTACTCCTCGGGTGTGGGGGAACTTGGCTTCAGTCCGCCCGACGCTCAAGCCGTCCTACCCCAGGGGAGGAGGGTGATGCGTTTGGCAGCGTCGGTGCGTTAATCGCGCCGCCCCCACCCGCCTTCGGCGAGGGAGCAAGCCCGCCATAGCGTTCGCGTCGGCGGCAACCTGCGCTGGGGTTGCGCTCGGACGAGGCTAATGCGCCAAGAGAACGGGGCGTGCCGAAGCGTTCTTAAGGATGTGGCGCGTAGCCCCGCCCAGAAGCATCTCGCGCAGGCGGCTATGGGAATAGGCGCCCATGATCAGCAGGCCGGCTTCATGCTCTGCCCCCGCCGCGAGCAGCGTATCGCCCACCGAGCGCAATTCCGGTGCAACCACCTGCGCGGTCGCAGCGATGCCATGACAGCGCAAATAGGCAAGCACCTCCGCCTGCGAGGCTTGGCGATTGCTGGCGTCCCGATCAACGCTTATGACCCGCACTGATTTGGCGAGTTGCATGAACGGTATGGCAGCCGAGACCGCGTGCCAGCATTCCGCGCTCTCGTCCCAGGCGATCATCACGCTGTCGGTCAGATCACTCTGCAGGTGAGCCGGCGCCAACAGCACGGGGCGACGGGTCTGCAGCAGCGATTGCTCGGTAATGGCCATGAACGACTCCATCACGGTGGCGCTTGCGGCGACCATTAGGTCGAAGGCAGCGGCCCGTTGCGCCGCGATTTCCACATACGATCCCTCGGCTTCGCGCCAGGATGCTGCGAGCGGGCTGCCGGGCTCGTCGTTCGCCGATAGCATCGGGATGCCAACTACCGCGCAGGCCTGCGCGAAAACCTCACGCGCTTCCCGCGTAGTTCGCTCCCGTTCCTCGGCGTACCAATTTACCGATGCGGCGGTCACCGCTCGTCCCATTTCCGTGGCAGTTAGGCCGCTACGCGTGACACCGCTACGTGTGACCGGCGGCGGCTGACTGATGAACAGTGCCTGGACGTGAGCCCCCAATGCCTTCGCGGCAGACAGGGCCGTCTCAATTTGGCCGGTGTGACTGGCTGAGCCGGGAAGTGGAACCAGAATTCGCTTGATACTCATGAGAGCCTCCTGCGATGCCGCCGTTTGCGACCGACAGACGGCATATGTGTGTTGAGCCGAAAGCGAAATCGCGCAATAGGGCCTGATCCATAACTCCCGGAATCGCCCCAAAGTTCCGGAGACCCGCAGGTGTGTCGGTTGCCGACACTAGCCCGGCATGAAGGCATTGAATGCGGCCCAGAGCTGCTCGCGATGGCGGTCGTCTTCCTGCAGGATTTCGTGCTTCGCACCCGCAATCACGCGATGCGATCCCGCCGGCAGATGCCGGGCAAACGCTGCAATGGCCGGGGTCGATACGATGGTGTCGTCACCTGCCGCTAGCATCAGGACCGGCTGGTGAACCCGGCCGGCAAACTCGCGCGAACGAAACTCGACCATCGCGGCAAAGGCCGCGTCGAGCCACGCTACCGTCGGCGACGCGATCCCGAGCGTCGGATCGGCCCCCAGGATAGAAGCGTTGCGGGCATAGCGGCGCGGGTCCGAGGTCAGGGGATTGCCGGAGAAGTGCGTTGACTTGATCAGGTCGGCATTGCCGCCTGGAATAAACCGCTCGCCCATTCCACCCGCGCGCAGCATGCGCATCAGGCCGCGCATCGGCAGCGAAGTGCGCAGACGCGGCAGGTCGATCATCGGCGCGCAGAGCACGAGGCGTTCGAACATCTCAAAGCCGGCATGCGCGACGCGCAGCATGATCGCGCCGCCCATCGAATGGGCCAGCGCAAAATAGGGCGGCGGACAATCCGGCAGCACCACCTGCTTGACGAAGGCCGCCACGTCGATCTCGTACTCTGAAAAATTCTGGACATGGCCCTTGAACGGATTATCCAGCCGGCGCGAGGAATGCCCCTGTCCCCGCCAGTCGATCATTGCCACCGCATAACCGCGCTCCCGCAGATCGCGCACCGTTTCGAAATATTTCTCGATGCACTCGCCGCGCCCGGTGAAGACGCAGACGGTCCCCCTGCCGCCAGCCAGCGCCGCCCAGCGCGCAAAGCGCAACGTGGCGCCATCCGGCGTCCCAATCGTTCCGGCAAACGCACCCTCCGGAACAGGATTGGCCGGTATCGACAGCAGCGTCATGGCGCTGATGTCCAGGCTGCGGTTTGGCGAAAGACCACCTGACGGCAACGAACAAGACGCCAGGTCGTCGGCCGCGGCATCTAGATGATCCCGTTGTTGCGAAGCGCGGCGATCGCATCCGCGTCGTAGCCGATATCGGCCAGCACGCGATCGGTGTGCTCGCCGAGCGTCGGCGGGCGCGTCGTGATCTCGCCCGGCGTCTTCGACAATCGCACGGCGGCGCGTACCGTCGGCGCGGGCTTCGGCAGGCCCGGATAGTCGACATCCTGCATGAAGCCGGTGGCGCGGATGTGCGGATGCTCGAGCGCCTGTTGCGGGCTCAGCACCGGTCCGGCCGGAATCATCGCTTTGCCCAGCGTATCGACCGCTTCCTGCGTGGTGCGCTCGGCGCACCAGCGCGCCATCCGCTCGCTGATGACAGGACCGTTGTCGCCGCGCTTGAGGTCGTCGGCGAAGCGCGGATCGTTCAGCCAGTGATCCTCCTCGCCCATCAATCTGGCCCAGCGGATGAACAGCGGATGGCCGGTGACCTGGCACAGCACCCAGCCGTCTTTGGTGCGGTAGATGTCGGCGGGCGCCGCGGTCTGGCCGAGATTGCCGGTCGGCACACGATTGGCTGATATCACTGCCTGCTCGATCAGTGTGGCGTTGGTGAAGGAGAGCGCAGTCGCCAGCAATGCGCCCTCGACGATCTGCCCGCGCCCGGATTTGCCGCGCTCGATCAAGGCGGCGAGCGTGCCGAACGCGCAATGCAGCGCGGTGCCGAAATCGACCCAGTTCACCGCGGCGCGGTACGGCGGATCGCCCTTGCCCGTCATGTACACTGCGCCCGACATCACCTGCCCGACGCCGTCAAAACCGACGCGGTCGGACCACGGCCCGGGCCCGCCGAACGCGGTTGCCGTGGTCAAGATGATGTCCGGTTTGATCGCCTTCAGCGATTCATAATCGAGCTTCATCGCGCGCAGCGTCTGCGGCGGCAAATTGGCAACGACGACGTCAGCGGTGGCGACCAGCCGGCGCATCACCTCCTGCCCCTCCGGTTTCATCGGATCGAGCGTGATGCATTTCTTGTTGCGATTGACCTGCAGGAACAGCGCGCCCTCGCCGCCTTCGCCCACGGGCGCCACGAAACGATCCTCGCTGCCGTCGCGTTTCTCCACGCGAATGACTTCCGCACCGAATTCGGCCAGCAAGGTCGCGCAATACGGCCCCGCGATATACCGCCCGAAATCGAGGACGCGAACGCCCTCCAGAACTCCCCCCATCAATCTTTCCCTTGTTCTTGCTGCGCGATTGCGCCGAGCCTTCTATCATGTTGATGAATGCATAGGACAACCATACAATCACTGATCCTGTTCGAATGGAACATCCAGAATGACCTTGACTGCACAACGGCCCTATCGCGGTGTTTTCCCCGTTGCTCCGACCATCTTCGACGACCGTGGGGAGCTCGATCTCGCGGGGCAACGCCGCTGTATCGATTTCATGATCGACGCCGGCTCCAATGGCCTGTGCATTCTGGCCAACTTCTCCGAGCAGTTCGTCCTGACCGATGCCGAGCGCGAACAGGTGATGCACGCGGTGCTCGAGCATGTCGCCGGCCGCGTTCCCGTGATCGTGACGACGACGCATTTCGGCTCGCGCATCTGCGCCGAGCGCAGCCGCCAGGCCCAGGACGCGGGGGCTGCCATGGTGATGATCATGCCGCCCTATCACGGCGCCACTTTCCGCGTGCCGGAAAAGGGAATTTTCGACTTCTATCGCACCGTGTCTGACGCCATCGACATCCCCATCATGATCCAGGATGCGCCCGTTGCCGGGACGCCGCTTTCGGTCGACCTGCTGGCCCGCATGGCGCGGGAAATTCCGAACATCCGCTATTTCAAGATCGAGGTGCCGATGGCGGCGGCGAAGCTTCGCGATCTCATTGCGGCCGGCGGCGACAGCATCGAAGGGCCCTGGGACGGCGAGGAAGCCATCACGCTGATGGCCGATCTCGATGCCGGCGCGACCGGCGCCATGACGGGTGGCGGATACCCTGACGGCATCAGGCAAATCGTCGATCCGTATCTTGCGGGGCGCCGGGAAGAAGCGATGGCGGCCTATGGGCGCTGGCTGCCGCTGATCAATTACGAAAACCGGCAATGCGGCTTGCAGGCCGCCAAGATCCTGATGCAGGAAGGCGGCGTGATCGGCTCGGACGCGGTTCGTCATCCCTTGCAACGGGTTCATCCGGCGGCGCGCGCGGGTCTCATTGAAATCGCCCGCCAGCTCGATCCCGTCGTGTTGCGCTGGGGGCGGTAATAACGTCTTCATCACGGCTAGATGCAAAAGCGCACGGAAACGGAACCTTCGTTTCGGTCAAACATAAAAATTGCGGAGGATCGACATGACCGAACAACAGACCTTTGCATTGCTGCTTGGCGAGGCGGCCATGGTCGTTTGGGGAGATATGCCGCGCGACATCCAGGAAGCGCTGTTCGAAACCGCGATGCGCGAGCGGGAGGATTTGCGCCACGACCTTGCCTGCCTACTGCATGAGCGTCATCCCAGGACACAGCACCCGGCAAAACCGGCCTGACGGTGAGAACCCCTAATCCGAGAAGGCGACATCGGCGATGACGGGCAGATGGTCCGAGCATGTCCGGGCCTTGCGGTCGGTCCAGGCCGAGCGGATCAGCCCGTCGCGCGTGACGTAAATCCGATCCAGCCGCAGCAGCGGAAAACGCGAGGGGAATGTCCGCAACCGTGTCCGAACCGGGCAGGCTTGGGCCAGTACCCCGCGCACTGACCTCACCCAGAGCCAGTCGTTGAAATCGCCGAGCACGAGCGTTCGCTTCGGCTGCACTAGATCAACCAGGGCATGGGCCTGAGCGTGCCTTTCATGGATACTCAAACCGAGATGAGTGGCAACGACCGTCATCTCGCCCGCACTCGATTGTATGCGCGCCGAAATAGCCCGGCGCGGCTCTCGTTCCTGATACGAGACGTCGACGATTTTCGGCGCCTCGGCGAAGGGCCACTTGCTCAGCAGCACCTGTCCATAATCGCCGTCCTGTGTGATGATCGAACGGGCATCGATGCTGTGGTCTCCGACCGCTTCAGCCAACCGGGCAAAGGGATCATCGGTACGTCCGCGCGAATCGACCTCCTGCAGCGCGACAACGTCGGGCGACCAGTGCCGGATGACCGAGCAGACGCCGTCCAGATGGAAACCCGGATTGAGGTGGAAGATGCCGTGCACGTTCCACGTCATGATGCGCATGGCGGGCGTCACGTTCTTCGTCCCGCCATCCACGTCACCAGGAACTGCACGCCAAGACACAGCGCGATCCAGGCTATGATCGCCAGCGCCAGCAGCACCGCATTCGTCCACGAGGCGTTTCTGGCGAGATCCGCGATCTGCGCGCCGAGCGCGGCCATGACCGCGATCCCCGGCGCCATGCCGAGCACGGTGCCGAGCAGAAAATCGCGCAGGCTGAGCTTGCTGGCGCCCGCCACCAGGTTCACGATCGAGAACGGGGCGATCGGCACCATCCGGATCATCGCGACCGCGACGACCCCCTTGCCGATGATGCGGCTCTGAACCCGCGCGGCCCGGCGCCCGAGCAGCCGCTGCAGCCGCGCCTGGCCCAGCACGCGGCCGATCGAAAACAGCGTGAGTGCGCTGAGCAGCACGCCGGCGCCGGCGCTGAAGAAACCCATCCACGGCCCCAGCGCCGCCGACGTCGCCGCGATCAACACCAGCACCGGAAACACTACCAGCCCGCCGACGACGAAAGCGGCAATCGCGAACAGCGGCGCGAATTGCGTCCGCGCGGATTGCGAAATGGCCGAGGAGACGAAGCCGACGTCAGCGAAATCGCGTAACGACGTGTACTGCCAGGCTAGCGCCAGGCCGGCGAGCGCCGCGGCCAACCCCGACACGGCCAAAATGGTTCTTGCCGTCCACATCCGATTGGCGGCGCGATCGAGGTGAAGCGGCTCTCGGGGATCGGCGACGGGCTGCACCATAGTTGCCACGCTGCCGGCCGTCGCGGCCGGGTCGATCGGCCGCAATAATTTCGCGCCGCCCGCGTCCGGCAGGCGGTCGAGAAATCCAAACAGATCGGCTTCGTTGCTTTCGATCTCCCGCTCTTCGACGCCGCAGAAATGCCCGATCAGGCCGCGGCGAAGCCGGGCGATATAGTCCCGATGCGCGCCGGACGTCGCCTCGAAGGCGAGATCGCATTCGGTGTCGGCGCCCATCGAGCGATTGTTGAGGTTGGCCGAACCCACGCGCAGGATGCGGTCGTCGACGATCATCACCTTGCTGTGCACCATGACGACGGCAGCCTGGTCCGCATCCCTTGTCGATGGATAGAGAAAGCGAATCCGGTCCATGACGCCTGCTGCTACGAACTGGGCGATGAATCCGCCGCGGCCGCTCTGCATGGCCTGCGATTCGAACCAGGACGAATGCATCTTCGGCGTGACGATCAGAACGCGAAGCTGTGGCACATCCAGCATCCGCTGCGCCAAGAGGCGCGCGATGTCGGTGGCGCTGGTGAACTGGTTCTCGATATAGATGAAGCGATCGGCCGCATTGATGGACGCCTTGAACAGAAGCGCGACCTCGTTCACGCCGGCTTCACTCGCGGTGGCGATCTCGGTCCGCGCGATGCCCACCGTCATTTCCCGGCATTGCACCGGCACCGAGGCCGGCCAGCGCTCGCCCTTGACGGATACGGTTGTTTCGACCGTGCAGCCGGCGGCGCGCCACCTGTTCTCCGCCAACTCCGTCAGGCTGACCGCGGCTTTCCCATCCACCATGCATTGCACGTCGTGAAACGGCGGATAGGGCTTGCCGTCGGGATCGGTCCGCAGCGGATGATGGGCTTCATGCGCGCTGGTGTCCCAGCGCCTTATCGTGAGGTCGAGACCGCCGACGAACGCAAGCGCGCCGTCAATGACGACGATCTTCTGGTGCTGCGACGACCCCAGAGGAAGGCTGGAGTCGAAACAGAAACAAAGCCGGTCCGCCGTTTCCGAGGTGAATTTGGCGGCTGAATTCCACTCCCGCTCCGCCGCGTAGAGGGCCGGGAATTTCCAGCTCAGGATGTTGATCCGCAGCTCGGGCTTCGCCTTCAGGAGCGCTTTCAGAAACGCGCCGAGCTCTTCCGGATAACCGTCATCGGCCTGCCCGGAAGGCCCGACGAGCCGGGTCAGGCTGTGGATGTCCCAGCCGATGATGTAGACTTGGCTCGTCGCGAGCAGCAGCGCTTCCCGCAACGCAGCGAAATATGCGGCTGCGTCATTGAGGATTGCCAGCCGCCCTGCCTTGCACCTTCTCCAGATGGTGTCGCCCGGGATGAGGATGGATGAGCTTTGCAGCAGGCGGCACCTCGGCAAAACATGGCGTGTGAGCGCGGGACTACGCGCGCAGGCCCGCTGTGAACAAACGTTTGGCAGGCAAGACCGTTCCTGCACCCGGAACGGTTTTGCGCTCCGCAACTGCTCGGGAAATCCAGTCTAGCGGCGGTCCTGGCTGGAAGGGCCGTCTTCCCCGGCCACCGGCTCGATGTAGGTGCTGTGCAACGAGGTTGCCGACCTGAAGCCGTCGAACATCACGCGGACCGTGCTGCGATAGCGGCCCATGCCGATGACGACCCCTTCCCTGCCGGCGAGATTTGGGCATCGCGCCGCGCCGAGTGCGGTCATCCTGATGCGGGTCCGTGGAGACAGCCCGGGCCGTTCTCCGGGCGGTTCTGCAGGCGATCGCGACGAACCGAGAGCCATTGCGGGACTCATCTATTCACCCGGCGATGAAAAGCGTTCGGCGTCGAAGGCTTGGCGGGAAATCCACCAACGCACCATGCGATTGACGAACGCCGGCGGCGTCCTTGCCGGGCGCACCTCCAGAACACCGATGCCTGTCGTTTCCGTTCATCGTGACCATCGTGCCCGCTCCTTCCCCGCCATGGCCGGCAGGGCCGTGCCGGCAAACCCGCGTCACGCCGAGACCGAGTGTTCGCTGGCGGTCTGCCGGTCCGGCGTGGGCCGCCAATCGCGCCACTTCCGGACCGACGGGGCGCTCGCCGGTTCGATCGCGGCCAGCACCGCGGCGTTGACTTCGGCCATCCGCCCGAGCTTGGCCATGCACCTGGCAACCGCGACGAAACCATCCGGCTGATCCGGTTGCAGCCGCATGAATTCGAGGTGCTGGCGCAATGCTTCCTCGTGCTGACCGAGGCTTTCGCAGACCTGGCCCAGACATTGCCACGCCTTGGCGGCGTCGGGCCGAACCGTCGTGAGAATCCGGAACTGCCGTTTGGCCGCGGCAAAGTCACCCTTCGCCGCCAGCAATTGGCCGAGCCGGTGCAACGCGTCGGCGTGCTTCGGCTGAACCTCCAGGATCCGCCGGTAGCCGATTTCCGCGTCAGTCGACTTTCCCTTCCGGTGCAGTTCGGTCGCCAGTTGCAGGACCTCGGGAATACTGCGGGGGTCGATCCCGCCGCCTAGATTCCTGCCGTTCCTGGTCTCCAGAACGGTGCAGCGGATCTTGCGCTCCGCGCAGCCGAACGAATATTTGTATGGCTCGTTTCCGCGCAGAAAGTCGTATTCGGAAAAGCCGTTCGCGATCGCGTGGCGAATGCTGAAGGCGTGCAGGATCACTCCTGACGGCGGCCCGTCGAACGTCTCGTCACGTCCGGTCATGTAGAACAAAAACGCCCGCCTGCGCGGATCCACCAGCGTGGCCAGCGCCGCGACGGGCCGGTCGCGATGCCAGAAAGTCGGCAGGTACAGCATGCCGGATTGAAAACTGCGCGTCAGCATGGCGCCGTTCGAGGCGACCAGGCTTTCGATCCTGTCACCCTTGCGAGGGCGCCATTTCGTCTCCCAGAAGCCCAGCAAGGTCTTGAGGTCCTGCGCGAACGTCTCGGGCGTCGAAACGGTTATTCGATATTCGCCGGGCGTATCGACCTGCTTGAGGAGGCGCCGGATTTTTTGCCTGGTATTGGCGCTCAGCGATTCCAGATAGCTATTCCAGTCCTTGGGTAGCGTGAGATACGGGCAGAGACTGTTATCGATACCGTCGACCTTGTTGACCCTGCCGACCTCCGTATAGTTGAAACTGGCTTTCGGAAAGCAGGCCAGAAGCAACCGCGAGCGCCGCTCCGACATCCGCACATTTTCAAGATTGAGGCGCGCCCAATTCATCTGCCTGATGCAGCGGGCAAAGGCTGGAATGACCTTGTTCTCCGCCTCGGGTCTGCAAATGATGCCAGTGTAGTCGGCTGCAAAATTGCCGGCCATCCTCAGGTCGCTGATGACGTCTGATTTCTCGATCCTGTTCTGCAGCCGCAAGGGAAGGAACGCAACATAAGGCAGATCGGCGGACTCTCCGGCTTTTGCCGCCAGGATGAACCACGGCCGCTGGAGGTGGGACAGCCAGCCGTTGAGCCATTGCCACGACAGGAATATCTGCGCTTCGTCGTCCGCGTCGTAGACGCCGTTCCAGTTGTCCTCGAGCTTGGCCAGGGACGGCAGGGTTTCGATGATGTCGATATGCACGGCGGACGCCTTTCCAAAGCTGCGTGTTGACTGCTCATTGATCGTCTAGCGCTCTCGGAATGCGCGCATCATGCTGTCGTGGATCGGCCTGACGATGTACTGGAAGAACGTCCGCTCCGACGTCTTGATGTAGACCTCGGCCGGCATGCCGGGCGTCGGGCTGAAGTTCGGCACATTCCTGCTCTCCTCGCTGTTGAGCTTGACGCGCACGATATAGATGTCGGTCGGTCCCACCTGCTGGGACTTCTTTTCGTCCGCCAGCGTATCGGCCGAGAGATAGATGACGTCGCCGGAAACCATCGGCGTAATGCGCTGATTCAGCGCCGTCAGCCTCACCATCGCTATCTGTCCGTGCTTCACGCTGTCGATATCCTGCGGCCGCAACCGCGCCTCGATGATCAGCTCGTCCTTGAGCGGCAGCAACTCCATGATGTTCTTGCCGGCCTCGACCACCCCGCCCCGCGTATGATAGCGCAGCTTCACCACCACGCCGCTCACCGGCGCCGTGACGCGGACCCGATCGAGGATGCCCTTGGCGCTCAGCATCCGCTCGCGGACGTCGGCCAGTTCGCCGCGGATCTCGTGCATCTGTTCGACCGCGGTCTTGATCGCGGTCTTGCGCACGCCATTGATCTGCTCGACCGCGCGGGCGATGCGTTCCTTGGCATCGCCGATGTCGCCCATGATGCGGCCGACCTCGCCTTCCAGATTGGCCTTCTGCCGCTGCAGCACCATGAGTTCCGGCTTGCGCACCAGCCCGGCTTGCACCAGCTTGTCCTTGGTCACGATTTCCTCGTCGAGCAGAACGATCTGACGGTGGGCCGCATCGAGCTGCACCCGCGATCCCCGGATTCGCTCCTCCAGCGCGTTGATGCTCTCCTGGATGCTCTTGACGTCGCTGTTGAGGTTGTTGCGGCGCGCCGTGAATGTCATCTGCTGGCTGTCGACGATTTCCCTCGCCTCGGGCGAGCTGGGCAGCCATTGGACGATCTCGGGCGGCAAGGTGATCTCTTTTTCCTCCTTCATCTCGGCCTGCAGCCTCGCATCGATGGCCGTCAGGCGGATGCGCCGCAGGAACAGCCGCTGCAGCTCCGCGCGCGCCGCGGTGTCGTCGAGTTCGAGCAGCATTTGTCCGGCTTCCACCGTGTCGCCTTCGCGAACGTAGATTTCGCGGATCATTCCGCCCTCGAGATGCTGGACGATCTTGTTCTGTCCGGTAACGACGAACACGCCCGAGGCGACCACGGCGCCGGCGATCGGCGCCATGTTGCCCCAGACGCCGAAGCCCATCAGCACCACCGCCATGATCAGCGCACCGGCAACGGTTGGCAGCTTGGTCGATCGCGGCAGCGAATCGTACCAGGTGCCTTCCGATTCCGCGGTGCGGACCGCAATTTTCCTGTTGGCCATCGCGTAACCTCGTTGCTGTCAAACCGGGCCGGCGCCTTCGATCAATTCAACGAAGGCGGATCGCCCGGCCCTGTCGGGACATTGTTCGGCTTGCGTCCGGTGATCATCGGAATGATCTCGTCGCGGCCGCCGAAAGCCTGCACCGAGCCCTGATGCAGGATCATGATCTTGTCGACGCTCATCAGCAGTGCCGCGCGCTGGGTGATCGTCACCACCGTGATCTGTTTTTCCTTGGCGCGCACCAACGCCTTGGCCAGTGCCCGCTCGCCGTTGGCGTCCAGATTCGAATTCGGCTCATCGAGCACGATCAGGCGCGGGTTGCCGTAGAATGCGCGCGCCAGCCCGATCCGCTGCCGCTGGCCGCCCGACAGCGGGCTGCCGTCCATGCCGACGATGGTCTCGTAGCCCTGGGCAAAACTCGAAATCATCTCATGCACGTCGGCGGTCTCGGCGGCGTCGAACACGTCCTCATCACGTGCGTCGTCGCGCATGCGGCCGATGTTGGCCTTGATGGATGCCGGGAACAGTTGCACGTCCTGCGGCAGGTAGCCGACGCTCTCGCCGAACTGGCGCGGATCCCAGTTGCGCAGGTCCATCATGTCGAGCCTGACGCTGCCGGCGGTCGGGATGATGGATCCGACCAGCATGCGGGCCAGCATGGTTTTCCCGGTGCCGGAATCTCCCACAATGGCGAGCGATTCCCCGGGCTTCAATTGAAAGCTGATTCCGTTCAGGATCACCTTCTTGTTCGGCGGCGGCACGTAGAGAATGCGCTCGACATTGAGATAGCCGGCCGGACGCGGCAGGCGGAGCCGCTCCAGGTTGAGCGGCGAGTTCAGCAACAGCGACTTGATGCGGGCATAGGCCGAACGCGCCTGCACGAAGCTACGCCAGCCTTCGATGGTGCCCTCCAGCGGCGCCAGCGCGCGGCTCGCCACGATCGAGGCGGCGATGACCATGCCGCTGGTGATCTGAGCGTCCAGCGCCAGCCATGCGCCCCAACCCAGGATGGCGATTTGGGTGCACAGCCGCAGGAACTTCGACACCCCCGTCATCAGGATGTTGCGATCCTGTCCGATCACCTGGGCCTTCAAGGACTCCACGGTCTCGCGGCCCCATACCTGGACGCCTTCCGGAATCATGCCCATCGCATTGATGACCTGGGCATTGCGGGCCATCGACTCCGCCGTCAGGTTTGCCCTGGCGCCGTAATTGTTGGCCTGGTTGAACGGGACCGCGGTGACGCGCTGGTTCAACAGCGCCACGATGACCAGCGCAACTCCCGAGCCCAGCACGATGAATCCGAGATGCGGATGGATCAGGAACACCACGGCGAAATAGACCGGCGCCATCGGCGTATCGAACATCGTCAGCAATACCGGACCGGTAATGAACGCGCGGAGATGCTGCAGGTCGGCCAGCGTCTGGAATTCGCGACTGGATCCGCTCTGCGCGGATTTGGCGGCGGCGCTCAGCACGGGTCCGCCCAATTTGGCTTCGGTTTCGACCGCAACCCGCATCAGGATGAGGCGCCGCATCATGTCCATCAGCACATGCGCCGCGATCGCGATGATCACGATGATGGTCAGCATCACCAGCGTGTCCGTGCTGCGGCTGGTCAGCACGCGATCGGACATGTTGAACAGGTAGATCGGGATGGCGAGCACCAGCAGGTTGACCGCAACCGAGAAAAATCCCACGGTCACCAGGTTGCGGCGGGCGTTCGCCAGACCGCTGCCGAGCACGTCCCTGAATTCATTGTCGCTGGAACGCTTATGCATCGGTGGGGAGTTACCGCCACCACCTCCTCCACCACCGTTGCCGCCTGAAGAGCCGCTGCCGTCCTTGTCGCCTCCGGTGCGCAGCGGCGGGGCTGGAACCGCTTGCTCGATCACGACGGTGGATCCCGGCGGCGGGCTCTTGGCTTCCGTCTTGGCTTCCGTCTTGGCTTCCGTTTTGGCTTGAGTCTTGGCCTCCGTCCTGGCTTCTTCCCGCGGAGATGGCTTGACCGACGGCAGCTCGACGATCTTGGCCCCGGCCCGGGCATCGTTCTCATCGGCAAATTTGACGGGCGGATCTTCAGCCGGATCTTCGGCGCGCGAAGGCAGCGCATCAAACCACGGACGAAGCGGAATTATCTTCGCCGTGTTCGACGTTGCTTCGTCATGCTGAATTAGGCGTCCGCTCGCGGCGCTGCCTGGACGATTATCCCAGCCCCACATTTGAAAACTCTCCTGCAATTGCAATAAACAAAACAACCGCCCTTGCCGCTAGTGCAGCATGCTTGCCATCGGGTCTGACTGAACCGAATTGGCAATCGCTGATGGCGGCGGGCTCGCCGTGTCCTGGGGGTGGTCATCGACGAAAGCAATGAGTTCAGTCACCAGCGCGTGGGTATCGCCGTTGACGGCGCTGTCCGAAGCTGTCGGCACCAGATCGGCCTGCACCAAAATGGAATCGGTGTAGATCTGGCCCCCGACGTAAGTTGCATCAGGATTGACGTCCACGATCGCAGCGTCGTTGACCAGTTCGTTGCCGCCTGTGGTGACAGACTGCGTCACGGCTCCGTCCGGATCAAGCGCCAGCAGATCGGCCACGGGCTGGTTCTGGAGCTGATACATCACGTCGACGTCGGAGGTGATGTTGGTCTGCCAAGCCGCGTTGATGTCGTAATAGTCTCCGGTGATGTAGAGCACTTTCAGCGGGCCACCATGACCGATAAGGGCGCCGGCCAGTTCGGGATCGAGCGATGTCATGCCGGCGTCAAGCAGGCTTTGGATCAGCTCGAGGTTCCCGGGCAGTCCATCGAAAGTATCGCCGCCATAATTCGCAATCGTGGCGTCGTTCAACAGGTTGTTGTTGTCTGAACTCGCTGATTGAGACGGATCGGCTCCGTCGGCCGCCATCTTGATCTTGTCATTGTCCAACAGGATGTTGTTTTGAAAGATCACATTCAGGCCGTGATAGCTGCCCTTGATGATGATCAGGTCGTATTCAACGCTGCCGTCGATAATCTGGGCCAGATTACCCTGGGTATTGTAACCACTGACGAGGTTATAATGGCTGCTGCTGCTGACCTGTGTTGCTACATCGTTATCGGAGAGAAGGTTGACCTGCGCGACTGCATGAACGCTGTAGAAGTCGCCGTCGACCACGTCGACGATCCAGTTCGGGCCGGCAAATTGGGCCGAGAAGCCGGTGTAGATGCTGGGATTCTGGACAAAATCGGCGATATTGGTCGCGACGTCCTGATCGCTGGTAGATGATGGCTCGCGGTCCCCACCCGATATGCGGACCCGATCATCGTCCATAATGGTGTTGGTCTGGAAGATGGCATCGGTCTTGAAGTAATCTCCCATCACCACCATGGTGCGGGCGGATTCGCCGATATCGACGATCAGTGCCGCGTTGATGCTGAAGTTATTGCCCAACGAAGCCCACTGGCCGATACCATGCCCGGTGTCGGGCAGTTCCGGCGCCTCGGCCGGCGGCGTCTCTTCCGACGGCCGCTCCTGCAGCTCGCCGTTGACATAGTAGCCAGGGGTCACCGAGTGTGCATCCGGCGTGCCCCCACGGTCGGCCCAGTCGGCATCGTGAGTGCTCAGGAAATCCGTAGCGCCGCCATCGGTCTGCGGCATCTGCCAGTTGACAGGAATTGCGGCGTTCGCATCGGCCGCCAACTCCTCGATAATGGTCATCGCATCGCTGTTGAGGCGTTCGATCAGAGGCGCAACTACGGCCAGGGCATCCGCCGGCAGATTGACGTCGTCATCATGCATGAAGTTGTATTGATGAGCCGTCAGTTGGGTCTCCGGGCCACCATCCTGGTATTTTACTGTGACGTGATGTTCGACGCTGCCTCCTCCACCACCGCCGCCCGGCGGTTTCAGCAGCGGCACGTTCGGCGCCGGCGAACGCGGAAAGAAATCTGAATCGTCGTCCTCGGGATTCCGAAGCAGCTTGAGCGGGCGGCCTCGGACGAAATGGATCGGATCGTCCGGCATCAGCTCCGGCACCGGGCCGGCCGCGGCCTCCATATCTTCAGGCACGACGCGATAATCGTAATTCGGCCGCAGCGTGGTGTAATCGCCGGGAGGACGGGGCGCGAGACTCTCGTCATACTGGACGCGGTCGCGGGCGATATCGTGGAAGATCTGCAGATATCCTGCGAAGTGCGAAATTATTTCAACGAAGCTCGCTGACGCCATGGGAACCTCCCCGTCGCCGTAGACTATGAAGCCGCGGTACGGTCCTCAGTCCTTCGGCAACTGCAGCGACGAAATGAATGAATGAAAAAAGACCCGCGCGGCTGGCGCCGCGCGGATCGAACGCTAAAACTAGCCTATGTCGTTATCAGTCAGATTGTCACCCGCAGCCTGAATGGTGATGCTGTTGAACTGGATGTTCGCACCCTGCGTGATGTTCTGATCGAAGGCAGACTGGTTGAGAACTGCATCGGCGCTGGACGCGACGTTTGCACGATCGCCAATATCGCCGGCGTCGATCCTGGACGTCCCGCCCTCGATCTTGGCGTCCATGCTGAAGCTGGCACCCGGCTCACACCACGATCCACCGTTGCCGCCATAGTAGGTGGCAGACGAGCTGTTGCTGTCTTGATCGACCAGGTTGTTGACCTGATCAATATTGAACTGGTTGCCGTCGTTCATCTTCTGGTCGACCACGTCGGGCATGACAATAGACCCGGCCGTAGTGAAGTTGTAGAGATCGATGACCGGGCTGCTCAGCCCGCTCGTGTCCACGTCGACATCCACATCGACATCAACGTCCACCTTGCTCTCGACGGTGTTTTCGATCTTGTTTTCGATGTCGTTGTCGATCTTGTTGTCGACCGTGTTGTCGAGATCGTTATCTACCTTGTTGTCGAGCTTGTTGTCGACGGTATTTTCGTTCTTGTTCTCATTCTCATTCTTGTTGTCATTGTCGTTCTCGTTGTCGTTCTCGTTCTCGTTCTCGCTCTTGGAATCCAGCGACTGAACGGCGAACTGCAACTGGCCCTGACCCTGACCTTGGCCCTGACCTTGACCCTGGAGCTGAGCCTGGAGATTGGCCTGCGCCTGCAACTGGTCTTGCTTCTGGTCCTGGTCTTGATCCTGGTCCTGGTTGTTCTTGGGGTCGTACTTCTTCTTTGGGCTACCCATGACGGGCTCCTGAGGTTGGAGCATCGCGGGCGGAACGAGATCGCTGATCTTCTGAGTCTGCGGTCTTCGAAGCGCGGCGGTGCTCTTTGCGTCGGTCCTTCCGACTGCCGGCACCTCGCCTTATTGCGGGTGTCAGCAATGTCAGTTTGCCGACACATCTTCGCAAACAACATGCACGCATTAGATGCAGCGCTGTATCTTGCGATATCAACCATCGACGCCGTTGTTGCTTCGACAGAGTCAGTTTTTGAGTGAACAGAAGCGGGACGAGGCAGGATTGCTCGTCATGCGCGGCCTGTTTCAAGCCGCATCAACGGACACGCTTTGTGGCCGCGCGCCGCAGACATGCGCTTCAAGGCGTGGCAGCAGATCCCAGATCTCGCGGTTGATTTTCGTCATCTCGTGGGTCGTCCGCAGCATCTCCTGCAGACGGCCTTCGTCCAGCGCCTTTATCTCTCCGAACCTCAGGCTCGACCTTGTTTCCATCAATCGCATCGACTGTGTATGGGTGATGGCGCCCGAGGAATCGAAGATGAACATGCAGTGATTCAATTCATTGCGGACCTTGGTGGACTCCGAGAACCGTTCGATGAGCGCCGTCAGATTTTTCGACAGGACCTTGTCGCTAACCCTGATCTTGGCCAGCCGCTGGATCAGATCGAGTCTCGCGCGGGTCGTGTTCAAAGTCGCGAACACCACCGCGGCGGAAGCCTCGTCGGTGCGCAGCAAAATCATCAGCACGTAGATGAAAAGGCTTTCGTTGTTCGACCAGCTGCAGATCAGGTTTCCCATCAGGGCGAGAACGAATGTACGGCGGTCTGCCGAGGCTGGCGCGGCCGCGGCGAGCATGTCGAAGTCCGGCTTTGGAGGCAGTTTGCTGACAAACATGGCAATGGGTCCGCGGATGCAGGCCGACATATTCGCTCATTTGATCGTAACGGCTTCGTCGCCAAGGCAGTACATATCGAAAGATATAGTAGCAGAGGTTGGGTCTGCATTCTCATACAACCATTATACTCAAAAATGTCGCCTTCCCGCTGCGATCTTGCTGCAGTTCCCTTTTTTCCGACGACTTCTTGTCACACTCGGGCTCCACTTGGCATTCCGTTGGAACAAGCGTAAACTTTTATGCACAATTAAGATGCTAAGTGATCTGCTTCACAGCGGTCCAGAAGGGGCGGAAGCACTCTATCGATAGTCATAGGATGTAATCATCGATAGTCATTGGACGTAATTAATATAGGGGCGCGTTATGTCGGTCCCGTTCAAGAAGACGGTTTTCCTTGTCGACGCGATGGCCTTCAGACGAGCTCGCGCAGAGAGCTTCCTAAACCCGTGGGCACGGAACGAAAGCGTCGAACTGATTTCGCTCGATCCTGACGAAGCCCACACGAGACTCGTCGAGCGCGCCGTATGCGACATGCTGATTTACAGCGTCGGCGCGCCCTCTCCCCACGAGGTCTTCACCGAGATACAGGTATTGCATACGCTTCGCCGTGACGCGGCGCTCGCGATCGTCTCCGACGACGAAAACCCCGCCACCGTCCTCGCTGCGATGCGTTGCGGGGCTCAGGGTTACTTCAGCAATTCCATGGCGCCCGAACTTGCGTTGCAGGCCCTTTCGTTCGTCCTCCACGGCGGCACTTATTTTCCGCCGACCGCCATCCTGGCCAGCCAGACCTTCAGCACACCGACGCCCATCGAATACAGGCTGCCTGAACTTTCCCAGGAGCAATCGCTTCCGGGGCCTGAACAACAGACGCAGGCGCCGCCTCTCGGACCGGGGGACGGCCTTTACGAGCCGCAAGTCCCCCTTTTCGACGACAGGGTACCTAGCGTGCCGCGCCATAGCTTCAACGGCGTACGGCCCGCGCCCGAGTTTACCGAGCGGCAGTACGCCGTTCTGGTTTGCCTCTGCCAGGGCGACCCCAACAAGGTCATCGGTCGCAAGCTCGGCATGACCGAAACAACCGTGAAAGTCCATGTCCGCGAAATCATGCGCAAGCTGGGCGTAAGCAACCGGACCCAGGTCGCGATCGCCGCGGCGCATGTCTGCTCGAACAACGCAGTCGAACTGGTTTCCGCGGATTTATCCATGGCGGTCAAGCCGTCGATCTCTCACTAGCGATGAATTTTCGGCACCGCGTCCCAAGTGCCATTGCGCCATCCTTGCGGAAATGAATCAGTACCCAATCGGTTCTACAATGCGCGCGTTGGAGAAGACACAGGGTTCATTGGTACTAATCCTTCCGACATAGCGATTCACGAAAGAACGAGTACCGCGGAGGCTTTCGCACCCCCCTCGTTCTCCGGTCCTCCGCTCCAGCCGGGATTCGCGGCAGGGACACGCTTCTGAAGGAAAAGCCGGGCCCCGGGCGGCCCTTTCCCGCGGCCGATGGCGCGCTCGATCGGCCCCGCGAGGATGCGCCGGGCGGCGCGCGGCGGCTATCGCGCCGGCCATGACCGGATCATCGATCACATGATGATGGACGGGCTGGAAGACGCCTACGAGACCGGCCGCTCGATGGGCGATTTCGGCGAGGCCACCGCCGAGGCCTATCAGTTCACCCGCAAGGACCAGGATACCTATGCGATGGAGACGCTGACCCTCGCCCGCAAGGCGGTCGAGGGTGGCGCGTTCAGGGCCGAGATCGCGCCAGTCACGCTCACCGAAGGCCGGCCCGCGCGTCGTCGCCAATGCCGATGGCGCCGCGGCGCTCATTCTGGCCAGGCGTTCGCTCGCCGATCGCGACGGCCTGCCGGTGCTCGCCGAGATCAAGGGCCACGCCACCCACAGCCAGGAGCCGCAGTGGTTCACCACCGCGCCGATCCCGGCCATCCGCAAGCTGCTCGACAAGGTCGGCTGGGCTGTCTCCGACGTCGACCTGTTCGAGATCAACGAAGCGTTCGCAGTGGTGGCGATGGCGGCGCAGAAGGATCTCGGCATCGCCAGAGAAAAACTCAACGTCAATGGCGGCGCCTGCGCACTCGGCCATCCGATCGGCGCCACCGGCGCGCGATTGATCGTGACGCTGCTGCATGCGCTGGAAGCGCGGAACCTGAGACGCGGCGTCGCCGCTTTGTGCATCGGCGGCGGCGAAGCTACCGCCATCGCGGTCGAGCGCGCCGTTCGCTGACCGGGCGACTGAACGACATGCGGGCGGCATGAACGGTGTCGCTCGGCGCCAGGGCCACAGAAAAAATGGCCGCGGCGTCTCCGTGCTAGGCTCTCTTCGGGTGCAAGGTCAAAACCGAGCGCATCTCGGCCTGTACACGCATTGCCTCCTCGATGGCGGCCACCAGCGCCGTCTGGTCGAACGGTTTGGAAATGCGAGGCAGGTGAGGCTCCGTTGAGCCTGGAAGCTCGGCATATCCCGTGCAGAGCACTACGGGCGTGCCGGGACGCTCGGCGGCCACGGCCTCGGCCAGCTGAAGCCCGTTCATTCCCGGCATGGCGTAATCGGTCACCACGATGTCGATCTTCGGCATTCGGGGCAGCAGCCGGACTGCCTCCTCGCCAGAGCGCGCTTCGATCACGGCGTGGCCGAGATCATCGAGCATCGCAGCGATGCTGTCGAGAACAAGAAGGTCATCATCGACGACCAACACGGAGATGGGTCGACTGCCGCGGGATGCGGAGCGCGGCGGCTCAGCCGCATGTGGCACCGGCACCTTTTCGTCCTGACAGGCGGGCAGCCAGATCTCGGCCGTGGTCCCTTCGCCGATGTGGCTCTTCAGCAGCAGCACGCCTCCGGACTGTTCGGCTAACCCTTTTACCATCGAGAGGCCGAGACCGGTTCCCTTGCCAATACCCTTGGTCGTAAAGAACGGCTCCTGCGCATGCTTCAGCGTCTTCTCGTCCATGCCGCATCCGGTGTCGCTCACCGCGAGCGCGACGTATCGTCCCTCCGCAAGGCCGTCGATGGCATGCTCTTCGCGTGCGGAGATGCTGATCACCCCGCCGCCCGCCCTTATCGAATCCCGCGCATTGACGGCGAGGTTGAGGATCGCGAGCTCCAGCTGGTTGGCATCGACCTTCACATTTGCGAGTTCGATCGGAAAACGGGTCTCGACCCGGATGCCCGGATCAAACTTCAAGAGAGCTGCCATTCCGCGCACCAGTTCCGGGACATCCACGACGACGGGCTTGAGGTCCTGCTTGCGCGCGAATGCAAGCATGCGCTGGGTCAGCGAGGCCCCCCGGAGGGCACCCTGGATCGCGTTGTCGAGGAGCCGGTGAATCCTGGGATCTTCGGGCTGGAGGCGCTTCTTCGCGAGTTCGAGGCTGCCCAGGATCACGGCGAGCAGGTTGTTGAAGTCGTGGGCCACGCCGCCGGTAAGCTGTCCGACAGTCTCCATCTTCTGCGATATCACGAGCGCGTCGCGCGTGCGCTCCAGCGCTTCCTGGGCTCGGCGGCGTTCCGTCACGTCCCGAACGATCTTGGCGAAGCCTATGGGCTCGCCCCGCTCGTTTCGCACCACGCGTATAGTCGTCTCGGCCCAGAAGCGGCTGCCGTCCTTGCGAACGCGCCAGCCTTCGCCTGTCGACTTGCCTTCCCGTTTTGCCTCCAGAAGCATGGCATCCGGAATTCCGGAATAGCGCTCCTCGTCCGTGTGAAGGATGGCGTAGTGCGTCCCGACGATCTCGTCGCTGTAGCCGATCAGCCGGCGCGCGCCGAGATTCCAGTTCGCCACCCGTCCCTCGGGGTCGAGCATGAAGATGGCGTGATCGGCCACACCCTCCACCAGCAGCCGGAATCTCTCCTCGCTTCGCCTGAGCGCCTCGGCTTCGCGACCAGCTCGTTCTGCCGAGAACCGGTCGTACACGGCCGCAGCAAGCCCCATGACAAGGACGACAATCGTCGTGCCGGCGATCAGGAACGCGAGGGGCGCTTGTCCCACCGCGCCGGGTGCTGCGCGGCCAAGGACGGCATCCGCGGGAACGAAGGAAGAGCCCTGCATGGCTGCGTAGTGCATCCCGGAAATCGCTACGCCCATGACGGCGCCCGCCAATATGCGCTCGAGCACGCTCGTCATGTGAAAAGCAAGGCGCAGCGCTATGATGGACGCTCCGATCGCAATGGCGATGGAAAGCACGACCCAGACGGGATCGTAGTGGATCGAAGCCGCCATCTCCATCGCGCTCATGCCGGTGTAGTGCATGCCGGAAATCGCGAGCCCCATTGCAATGCC
Source organism: Bradyrhizobium algeriense (assembly GCF_003062295.1). Classification (GTDB taxonomy): domain Bacteria; phylum Pseudomonadota; class Alphaproteobacteria; order Rhizobiales; family Xanthobacteraceae; genus Bradyrhizobium; species Bradyrhizobium algeriense. The sequence goes on from NZ_PYCN01000002.1 coordinate 689,290, forward strand.
GGAAACGACGAGCGCGTTCGACCGCCGACTTACGACGACAAACGCGGCTGCCGCGACCAGGATGGGAATGGCAAGCGAGAGGAGCGTGAGGAGCGGATCGTAGGAAATATCCACGCCGGGCAGGCTGAAGGCCAGCATGGCCACGAAATGCATGGACCAGATGCCGCCGCCCATCGCGACTGCCGCAGCCCCGAGCCAGCCCAGGCTGGCGGAACCTGAAGCGGCCCGCATGCGAGTCGCGAGGTCCAGTGCCGTATAGGAAGAAAGCGCGGCGATCAGGACCGACAGCGCGACGAGAACGGGGTCATGGGAGCCTGGATGGTGATGCATTCCGTTCGACGACGCAGTGAAGACATCTGAATAGCACCGTTTTTCCAACAGTGCATTGTTCCGGTGCCGAATAGTTGAAGGCCAGGTTCGACGAAAAGCCTGGCCGGGCCGGGAGGGATCGAACCTCCGAATGGCGAAATCAAAATCCGCTAGGTTATTCAACGGCTTCAATGGGCATTAAGAAAGCGGCCGGCGCGAACGGTAGCGCTTGCCGCTCTCTTGCCGGCCGGCCGCCTCTCACGCCGGGAGGAGAGCAGGTCTCAAATTCCTGGTGGCAGCGCGCCTGACCTTTTCAAAGGCCAGCGTTTCGATTTGCCGCACGCGCTCGCCGGAAATGGACAGCTCGCGTCCGAGATCCTCCAGGCTCGGCGGATCCTCGCTGAGCCGCCGCGCCTCGAACACACGCCGCTCCCGCGCAGTCAGCACATCAAGGGCCGAACGCAGCGCTTTCGCCTTTTGCGCGCTTTCGTCCTGCTCGGCAACGATCGCCTCGGCGTTCGGCGAATGATCGACCAGCATAGCCTCCCATTCGGTCGGTCCGTCATCGCTGACCGGCGCATTCAGGGAGACGTCCCCCGTCAGACGGCTGCTCATCTCGATCACTTCGCGAAGCGGGACCACGAGCTCACGCGCGACGGCCTCGGCCACCTCCTGCGTCAGCCCTGCCCTGTCGCCGCCGAACTTGTTCATGGCGCGCCTGAAGCCGAAGAACAGCTTCCGCTGCGCCGCCGTCGTCCCGATCTTGACCAGCGACCGCGACCGCAGGATGTAATCGTGAATCGCGGCCTTGATCCACCACAGCGCGTAGGTGGAAAACCGGGCGCCGCGGCCGGGCTCAAAGTGCGAAGCCGCGATCACGAGGCCGAGATTGGCTTCACCGATCAGATCGGCAAGCGGAAGGTCGTATCGCTGGTAGCGGCGCGCGACCTTTGCCGCCAACCGGAGATGGCTGGTGACGAGCGCATCGGTCGCGCTGCGGTCGCGATGCTCCTGCCAGCGCCGTGCGAGCTGCTGCTCCCGCGTCGGTTCAAGCAGAACGTATCGCTTGATGAGGGAGGCGTACTCATCGACGAGCGCGCGCGATCTGCCTTCGGTCAATATCTCGCGTCTGTCCGACATTAGTGTTGTGCAGTGAGCGTTCATGGGTGGCTCCAATCCATAGGGTCCGGCAGGCAGACCCTAGGAGAAGGCACCACGATACAGCCATTAAATTGGAATTGAGGAACGTAAATTCGCTGTTAGGAATTTGCGCAACTATCGTCTTGATTTAAAAATCGCACGATTTCGTTCCGAACAAATTTGTGAAAGATCGAACGGTGAGCCGCCGCGCACGCTCGCGTGATCTCGCTTCCTACACAAACGCTTCTCAAGACGGCTCAAGATTAGTTGAGCTTCGTGAAAGGCAATTTAGTGGGGCGACGGCGCCCCCGCCCTACATCTCCATCATGCATCCGCTGTCCCGGATGCAGCTTCAAGCGAGCAGTTCGCATTCGGAAATACACGGCCCGTTACGGTGCTGTGATCGCGCTTTCGCGTCCGGCGAACTCCCGCATCGACGATATGGAGAAAGACAATGAAATCGATCAAGACAATCGCTGTCGCAGGATTGCTGTCGCTGATGGCAGCGGCGCCCGCCTTCGCTCAGGAAGCCATTCAGGAGCCGGGCGCCTTTGCATTCTCTTATCCGAATCTGGACGTCCTGAACGGCGGCGCCCCGACGCCGGCCTACAGGATGGAAGGGATGCCGCCTTCGGTGATGCAATCCTATAACGAAAGGCAAAGCGGCATGGTCAGCCCCACCGTCTGGTATCATGGCAGAGTCCACCGCGCCTCTCACGCCGAGCATGACGGCCACCCGCATGGATGACGTCGCCTTCGCAGCTCACCGATTCTATGCCTGGCCGATGGGCTCATCGGGACAAATGATCTCCACCCGGCCTCCCGGGCCGGAGTGGATGATCAGGCGAAATCCGTGCAGTTTTACGATGGCCGAAACCAGGTTGAGTCCGAGGCCTATGCCCGGCGTGCTGCGGATCTTGTCCGAGCGATAGAACCGGCGCAGCACGGCCTCATGTTCCTTGTCGCTGATCCCCGGACCCGTATCCGTCACACGCAGGATGGCTTCTCCCTCGCCGCGCAGCAGCTCCAGCTTGACGCTGCCGTTCCGGGGCGTGAACTTGATGGCATTGTCGACAAGGTTGGCAACCGCCTCCAGCAGCAGGTCTCGATCGCCGCGCACGTGAAGCGTGCCTGACGTACTCGCGCTCAGCGCGATCTGCTTGTCTTCGGCGATCGGCTCATACATGTCGCAGACCTCGCGCAGCATTTCGCCGAGCGCAACGTCGCCGAATGCGGCTGACCGGCGGCTGTTCTCGATCTCGGCCAGGCGCAGCAGCGCCGTGACGATCGACAGCGACTGGTCGATGCCGGCGATGGCCTTGTCGGCGGCCTGCTGGAGCTGCTCCAGGGTCGTCGCGTTGGTGCGGCCGCGCTCCAGCGTCAGCCGTGCGCGCGTCAGCGGCGTTCGCAGATCGTGGGCGATGTCGTTGCCGACACCGGCCAGCGCGTTGATGGTGGTCTCCAGTTCATCGAGCATACCGTTGACGATGGCAGCGAGCCGCGAGAACGGTTCATCGATATTCCGGTGCGGCAGCCGCTCGCGCAGATCTCCGGCAATGATGCGCCGAACCCGCATGTTGACCTCCTCGACGCGCTTTTGCGCGCGAACGCTCAGCCACGCGCCCGCCAGCAGCCAGAAGCAGAACGCGGGCAACAGGCCAAGCGCGAGCGCTGCTCCGACAACCCTGGAGATTTCCTGGGTCTCGTCGACGTTGCGTCCAATCACCAGGACATTGCCATCATCAAGGCTCCGCGCGACGGCCCTGACCAATGGAGCGCCGGCCTCCTTGTCATCGGCCCGCGCCATCCGCACACTCTTCACCGGCGCGCCGGTCCCGAGATCGTCCGGCAGGCGTGCGACATTGCCGGCAAGGCGACTTCCCTTTGCATCGAAGATGCCGGCGAACTGGACACCGCGGGAATCCTGCCCAAGATGATCGTCGAGCGCGCTGATCAAGCGACTGGGCGGCAGCGCGGCAAAGAAATTGACCTGCGTCGTAACCATGCGATCGGAACGCGCGATCAGGTAACCATCGATCTTGAAGTAGATGAAGCCGAACAGGATCGTGACGAAAGCCGCGAACAGGGCTGCCAGTGCGGCGGCCCAGTGAAACGTGTTCGAGCGTATGAACTGCATCTGATGCTTCGAATCCTGCCGCCCGATTACCTCGCCGGCTCCGACGACGCGGGCGCGCTCGTCAAAAACAACCCGGGAATTAACCTAGGACACCGCGCGCAGAATGAACCCCGCGCCGCGGACATTTTGAATCATCGGGGTGTCGCCCGGACCGTCGACCTTGTGCCGCACGCGGCCCATATGCACGTCGACCAGGTTGGTTGCCGGGACAAACTTGTAGTTCCAGACTTCCTCGAGCAGCATGGCCCGCGTGAGCAGCTGGTCGCTCCGCCGCATCATGTATTCGAGCAGGCGAAACTCACGCGGCAAGAGATCGATCTCGCGTTCGCCGCGTTTCGCCGTGCGCTCGATCAGGTCGAGTTCGAGCTGTCCCACCCGCAGGGTGGTTTCCCGCGTTTCCGGCGGGCGGCGCAGCAGCGCCTCTATTCGCGCGACGAGTTCGACGACCGCGAACGGCTTGGTGAGGTAGTCGTCGCCACCCATCCGCAATCCGCGCACGCGGTCATCGACCGCCCCAAGCGCGCTCAGCACCAGGACCGGCGTGCGCACCTGATCCTTCCGCAGGGACTCGATGACGGTAAGGCCGTCCATTCCCGGCAACAAGCGGTCGACGATCATGGCATCCGGCCGCAAGTCGCGCGCCTTGGCGAGACCATCCAGTCCGTTGGACGACCATTCCACATCGAAGCCGCGATCGGCCAGCTCGGCGGCGATTTCTCCAGCCGTCTCGTCGTCATCTTCTATGAGCAGAACCTTCGTCATGAGATCATTCCGACTGCCATCAAGATCCCCTCCCGCCGCATGGCACGGCTCGGTCGCAATGATACGCCGGCCGGCCGATAAAGCCATGGTGACGACGCAAGTCTCTCACGGGTTCAGGAGAGCCGGACAGCGCCGCCATCCCTTTGGGCTCCGGCGTACGCCATCCGCCCGGCCGCCATTTCCGCTGCCTCGGTACGAGCACAGCGAGCCCGCTCGAAACAGGTAACGCGCGTCGGCGCGCGGCGCCAATAAATAGCGATTTAATGAATCGACAGGCCGGCATCGTCAGGTCCTGCGGGCGATTTCGGGCCGGGCCAGGCAACAGATCGGGCCCCGCATCATTCTCACGCCGAGTTGAAAGCACGTGAAGCGATGTGCCCTTTGGACGATGGCGGGCCGGCCGCACGTCACAGGGAGAAGCCAGCCTGGCTTCCCCTCACCTATGGAGAACACCAATGCACAAAGTGAAACTTCTGTCGGCTGTGTTACTCACCGCAGCCACCTTTGCCACTCCGGTGCTGGCTGCCACCTCGCGGCATGTCGTCACCGATAGCGACGGCCGCGTGATGTCGACGATGCATCGCGGCGAAGGCGATAGCTGCATCCGCGCTCCGCGCGTCGGCGCCTACGCCTCCGAACCGTGGACCGCGCCGCCTTGCGAGCCCAACACGGGTTACTGACCCGCTCGCACTGCGAGGGAGCGACGAAACAAGACGGGCTGGCGGGATATCCCGCCAGCCCGTCTTCTTTTGGCGCGCGCCCGGGCAGTTCGCCGTTTGACGCACGTTTGCTGCTGCTCCGGTTCGTGAACGCGACTAACGGCGAATTTAATGGAGGCTTTGTGCATCGCACCTACCTGTCAGTCATCCGACGTTTCGTTCGCGTGGCTCGTTGAAGTTCGCACGTCACGGCGCCGAGCAATCTGACTGAAAAGGAGTGTCATGATGAAACGGATGATCACGATATTGGCAACAGCGCTTCTCGCTTCGAGCCTGATGGCGGGCGCGGCCGATGCCCGCGGTGGCGGCGGCGGTGGCGGTCACGGCGGCGGCTTCGGTGGCGGCGGCCATATGGGCGGCGGTTTTGGCGGCGGAGGCCACTTCGGCGGCATAGGCGGCGGCGAACACATGGGGGGCGTTGGTGTCGGCGGCGGCGGCCGCATCGGCGCGTATGGTTTCGGACTGCACCAGCACGCCCTGCATCGCTTCGGCGGATACGGACCGGGATACGGCTACTACGGTTATCCCGATTGCTACGACTGGTACGAGTTGCATCCCGACCAGCCCTTGCCGCTGAGCTGCAGCTGAGACCCTCGCGCAAATCCCGCCTCGCAGGCTGTCGGACCGGAAAGCACTTTCTCGATGCCCCCTGACCGATCGCCTCCCTTCATGTTCGTCGCCGCCTGACCGGCACCGGAGAGCACCATGAAACGCTTCCTGATGATCACGACAGCCTTGGCCCTGCTGTGCGGCCAGGCCTTTGCGCAGCAGGCCGCGGTAATGCCGACGCCTTCGCTTTCGACCACGTCGCCGCTCGGCATGGTGCCAAGCGCGCCGGTCGGCGGCACCGGCATCCCGTTTGGCGCAACGGAAATCGCCTCCCCCGGCGTAAGTCCGGCGCCGATCTCGTCGACCATTGGCAGCACCGTGTGCTCGACCATCGGTACGGCACCATCAACGATGTTCGGATCGGCGACCACCTTTGACGGCGGCGGCGTGGACGTCGGGACCGTCACACCGCAGAGCACGATGTCCACGATGCCGGGAATGTCGACATCAGCAATGTCGTCATCGGGTATTTCGCCGACATCGGCCCTGATCGATACTTCGGGTACCCAAAGCATGTGCGGCGCCGGCTCGGGAAATCTTGCCGCGTCATCGATGCCGACGTCTCCCATGACGCCGGGCGGCGTGCCGCGCACCGGCATTCCGATGGGGTCGACCGAGATCGGCAATCTCGGGGTCAGCTCCGCCGCGATGGTGCCCACCATCACCGTCGGACCCACCATCAGCACCATCGCGCCAACGATCCCGACAGTGCCCGCCGTCACGCTGCCGGCCGCGAACACGACAGCTGTCGGCGCGCTGACCGATCCCATCACGGGGATACCGAACATCACAGGGGCACCGAACACGATACCGGGCCTGTCAGCCGCCGCCACGATGTTGCGTTGAGCGAAAACCCACGTGCGAGAAGCAGCCATGAAAATGAAAGTCGCAATACCTGCCGTCGTGTTCGGCGTCGCCGCCGCGGGCGGCCTCCTCTTCCTGACGCATGCCCATTTATTCAAGGCCGCCGTCGCAGCCGCGCCGCCGGCTCCGGTCCCGGTCGTGGCCGGCGTGGTCAGCCAGCATGACGTGCCGATCTACCAGAACGGCGTCGGCACCGTGATTGCCTACAACACCGACGTCGTGCGGGCCCAGATCCAGGGCCAGCTCATCAGCATCAACTTCACCGAAGGACAGACCGTCCATGCCGGCGACCTGCTCGCGCAAATCGATCCGCGCCCCTACCAGGCCCAGATCGACCAGTTCGAGGGAAATCTGGAGCGCGACCAGGCCCAACTCACCAATGCCCGTGCCAATCTCACGCGTTACACCCAGCTCGGCGACAAGGGCTGGGCCACGCCGCAGCTGATCGAGACCCAGAACGCGCAGGTCGGCCAGCTCGAGGCCGCGATCAAGACCGACCAGGCGCTGATCGAAGCCGCCAAGGTGCAGCTCAGCTACACCCGGCTGACCTCGCCGATCGACGGCGTGGTCGGGATTCGCCAGATCGACGTCGGCAACATCATCAGCCCGACGACGCCCAACGGCCTCGTCGTCGTGACGCAGCTCGATCCCATCTCGCTGATCTTCACCCTGCCGGAAGGGGTGCTGCCGCAGATCCTCAGGCAGGAGCAGGCGACCAAAACACCGCTTCCGGTCCTCGCCTATAACCAGGACGATACGCTCGAGCTGGGTAAGGGCCAACTCGCGCTGGTCAACAACGAGATCCTGCAGACCACCGGCTCGATCCAGCTCAAGGCAACCTTTCCCAACAAGTCGCGCGAGCTGTGGCCGGGTGAACTGGTCAATGCGCGGCTGCTCGTTACGACCCGGCACAACGGCCTGACCGTCCCTGCCTCCGTCGTGCAGCAAGGTCCGAACGGCGCCTATGCGTATGTCATCAAACCCGACAGCACGGTCGCGATCCGTCCGCTCAAGGTCGCTCAAATCGCCGACGGCGAAGCGCTGATCGATTCCGGGCTGAAGGCTGGCGAGCAGGTCGTGATTGACGGACAGTACCGGCTGCTGCCGGGCACCCATGTCACGATTCTGCACGGCGAAGCGGCCGAGGAAGCAGCGGCACAGCAAGCACAACAGGCGATCATCCCATGAACATATCCGCACCCTTCATCCAGCGGCCGATCGCGACCGCGCTCCTGATGGTCGGCCTTCTGGTCGGCGGCCTGGTCGCCTATCCGCTGCTGCCGATCGCAGCGCTGCCGAACGTCAACTATCCGACGCTTCAGGTCACGGCGCAGTTGCCGGGTGCCGATCCTCAGACCATGGCGGCGTCGGTCGCGACGCCGCTCGAACTCCAGTTCGGCCAGATTCCGGGTCTCACCCAGATGACGTCGGCGAGCGCACTTGGCTACACCCAGATCACGCTGCAGTTCGATCTGAACCGCCAGATCGACGGAACGGTCAGCGATACGCTGTCGGCAATCAACGCCGCTAGTCCGTTTCTGCCGTCTGGCATTCCCTACCCGCCGACGATCCGCAAGGTCAATCCGGCCGATACGCCGATCCTCGTACTCGGCCTGACCTCGGACAGCCTGCCGCTGACCACGGTGGACGCCTATGCGGAAAACATCCTGCTGCAGAAGATTTCGCAGATACCGGGCGTCGGCCTCGTCGGCCTCGGCGGCCAGCAAAAGCCCGCCGTGCGGGTGCAGCTCGATCCGCAGGCGCTTGCCGCGCGCGGCATCAATCTGGAGGACGTCCGCACGGCGCTCGGCCAGGCCAATGTCGACCTGCCGAAAGGCACGCTCAACAGCCCGCGCCAGACCTATACGCTGAACACCAACGATCAGCTGCTGAACGCGGACGATTACGCCAATCTGGTGATCGCTTACCGAAATGGCTCGCCGGTCCGCATCCGTGACGTCGGCCGCGCCGTCAGCGCGCCGGAAAACGACCTGATCGCCGGCTGGTACAACAACCAGCGCGCGGTCATCATGGCGATCCAGCGCCAGCCCGGCGCCAACGTCATCGACACTGTCGAGCGGATCAAGGCGATGATGCCGGTGCTGCAGGCATCGATCCCACCCGCCGTCAAGGTCAACGTCATCTCCGACCGCACCGATACGGTCCGCGCATCCATCCACGACGTTCAGTTCACGCTGATACTGACGGTTGCGCTTGTCGTGATGGTGATATTCGTCTTCCTGAGAAATTTCTGGGCGACGGTTATCCCGGCGGTCACCGTTCCGCTGTCGCTGATCGGCACCTTCGCGGTCCTCTACGAACTCGGCTACAGCCTCGACAATTTATCGCTGATGGCACTGTCGATCGCCGTGGGCTTCGTGGTCGATGACGCCGTCGTCGTGATCGAGAACATCGTGCGGCACATGGAGGGAGGCGCCACGCCCTACGAAGCGGCGCTGAAGGGCGCCGGCGAAATCGGCTTCACCATCATGTCGATCACGCTGTCGCTAATCGCGGTGTTCATTCCACTGTTCCTGATGGGCGGATATGTCGGGCTGCTGTTCCGCGAATTTGCCGTCACCGTCAGCGTGGCGCTGCTGCTGTCGCTGGTGATCTCGCTGACCTTGACGCCCATGATGTGCGCGCGGCTGCTCAAGCCAGAAAGCAGGACGCATGGGCGGCTGTTCCGCCTCTCTGAAGGCGGCTTCAATGCCTTGCTCGGCGCCTACGAGGCGGGGCTCAGAATCGTGCTGCGTCACCGCTTCATCACGCTACTCACGATGTTTGCGACCATCGCACTGACCGGCTATCTCTACGTGGTCATTCCCAAAGGCTTCTTTCCACAGCAGGACACCGGGCTGATCATCGGCCTGTCCGAAGCCGCACAGGATATTTCCTATCAGGCGATGACCGAGCGCCAGCAGGCCCTGCTCAATGCCATCATGAGGGATCCGGCCGTCGCATCCATCGGCTCGGCGATCGGCGCCGGCGGCGGCAACACCACCGTCAACAACGGCCGCATCTACATTGCGCTCAAGCCCTACAAGCAACGCGACAGCATGGAAACGGTGCTCGCGCGCTTGCGGACCAATCTGGCCAAGATCCAGGGCATCACGCTCTATATGCAGGCCGCGCAGGATATCACCATCGGCGGCCGGGTCTCGAAAACCCAGTATCAGTACACGCTGGGCGACGCCGATCCCGGCGAGCTGAACCACTGGGCGGCACTGTTCCTCGACAGGATCAAGAAGGTCCCCGGCATCACCGACGTCGCGACGGACCAGCTCAATTCCGGTCCCCTGCTCGACATCGCCATCAAGCGCGAGGTGGCGTCGAGCTACGGCATCCTGCCCTTCACCATCGACAACACGCTCGATGACGCCTTTGGCCAGCGCATCGTCTCGACCATGTACACGGCCCTGAACCAGTACCACGTCGTCATGGAGGTCAACCCGAAGTTCCAGTACTCGCCGGAGGCATTGACCGGCATCTATGTCAAATCCTCAGCCGGCCAGGAAGTGCCGCTATCGACGCTGGTCGACAGCGTGGTCAAGGTCGCCCCGCTCGTGGTCAACCATCAGGGCCAGTTCCCGTCGGTGACGATCTCCTTCAACCTGCTGCCGGGCACGGCGATCGGCGAAGCGACAACGGCCATCCAGCATATCGAACAGCAACTCGGCAAGCCGCTGTCGCTGCAGACGAGCTTCCAGGGCAACGCGCAGGCCTTCGGGGATTCGCTGTCGACCACGCCGATCCTGATCGCCGCCGCGCTGTTCGTGATCTACCTCATCCTCGGCATCTTGTATGAGAGCCTGATCCATCCCATCACCATCATCTCGACGCTGCCGTCGGCGGGGCTGGGAGCATTGTTGCTGCTGATGGCGGCTCACCTCGATCTCAGCGTGATCGCGATTGTCGGCATCATCCTCCTGATCGGCATCGTCAAGAAGAACGGCATCATGCTGGTCGATTTCGCCCTGCATGTCGGCAAACAGGAGGGATTGACGGCGGAGCAAGCGATCTATCGCGCCTGCATCATGCGTTTCCGCCCGATCCTCATGACCACGATGGCGGCCATGCTTGCCGGCGTTCCGATGATGCTCGGCACCGGCGCCGGCTCCGAGATACGCCAGCCGCTCGGCTACGCCATCGTCGGAGGTCTCGCCGTGTCGCAGCTCCTCACGCTGTACACGACGCCGGTGGTCTACATCTACCTCGACAGGCTGCAGACCTGGCTGTTCGGCAAGCCGAAGCCGGCGATCGACGGCGCTGCCGACCTGACGCCGGCCGAATGACGGCAATCCCGGGCAGCCCAATGCAGCCGCCCGGCCGGTCGCCCGGGAGGCACGCGCTGGCTCAGCGCTCTAGTAATTGCTCCCCGTCAACTCGTTCGGAATGCCGTCGATCGGGCATTCGTCAGTGCCAACCGTAGGCCGCGTCATTGCCTCGACCATTTCGCGCGTGCCTTCGGGATCGTCGATCCACTTCTTGTAGAAGTCATAGGGGCAGGACGCGACGCCTTGAGCGCCTTCGCCGGAATTGATCATGCCGGTATAGCCGCGATGCAGCAGCTTGAAGAGATGGTTCTGCGACTGGCCATGGCGGCGAGCATCGCGGATCAGGCTCTTCGACAAGCCTGCGTACTGGATGCCGTATTCTTCCTCGCCGGTCTCGCCTAGCGTGCGGCCGTCGAAGCCGATGATCGCGGAGTGACCGAAGTACGAATAGACGCCGTCGAAGCCGGCGGCATTGGCGACCGCGACATAGACATTGTTGGCCCAGGCCATCGCCTTGGAAATCAGGATCTGCTGTTCCTTGGCCGGATACATGTAACCCTGGCAGCGCACGATCAGCTCGGCGCCCTTCATCGCGCAGTCGCGCCAGATCTCCGGAAAGTTGCCGTCGTCGCAGATGATCAGGCTGACCTTCAGGCCCTTCGGGCCTTCGGACACATAGGTGCAATTGCCGGGATACCAGCCTTCGATCGGCACCCATGGCATGATCTTGCGGTACTTCTGGACGATCTCGCCCTTGTCGTTCATCAGGATCAGGGTGTTGTACGGCGCCTTGTGCGGATGCTCCTCGTGGCGCTCGCCGGTGAGCGAGAATACGCCCCAGACTTTTGCCTTGCGGCAGGCTTCGGCAAAGATTTCCGTCTCGGCGCCGGGGATCTGCGAGGCGGTCTCGTACATCTCCTTCGAGTCGTACATGATGCCGTGGGTGGAATATTCCGGGAAGATCACGAGATCCATGCCCGGCAGGCCGAGTTTCATGCCGACGATCATGTCGGCGATCTTGCGGGCGTTGTCGAGCACCTCGGCCTTGGTGTGCAGGCGCGGCATTTTGTAATTGACGACTGCGACGCCGACCGTGTCTTTGCTGGAGGAAATGTCACCGTGGAGCATTGGATCGCCTCTTGTTCTGGTTTGGGTTTGAAGGATCGCGCTTCAGTGGCTGATCATCCATGGGCGTGCGGTCGGAAAACCCTTGGCGCCGCTGCGCGTCTTGGTCATCAGCCGGGCCGGTTTCTTCTTTCCGGTTGAACAGCAGCCGCAGCCGGGGCCGTGCGCGGCCTTGTATTCGGCGACTGTCTTCGGCGCGTGGGCGCTGCGCTCGTTGGTGGCCATCGCTTTCCGCTTGTCCGATGGCATGCAGAAGAACGCCGGCGCGGTCAGGATCACGCGCGGCGATTCAGTCTCACAGCGCGGACAATCCTGCGGGTCGTCGCATTCGGCCATCGGCCGCATGTCCGTGAACGGGCCGCAATCGTTGCAGAGATATTCGTAGACGGGCATTGCGTTTCCTCGCGCTATGATTTGGAAGGTCACAACAGCGGATGCGGGGCGGCCGGCACGCTTGAGCCGTCCCGCATCCTTCTCGCGCGGGGATCACTTGTCCGGCGAGATCGGCATCTGGATGTCGCCCGTGATGTGTTTGATTGGTCCCGCCGAGGACGGCATGATGTCGAAGTCGAAAATCTCCGTCGGCAGCCACAGTGTCGCGCAGGCGTTTGGCACGTCGACGACGCCGGAGATGTGGCCCTGGCACGGCGCGGTGCCGAGGATCGAATAGGCCTGTGCGCCCGAGTAGCCGAACTTCTTCAGATATTCGATCGCGTTCAAGCAGGCCTGGCGGTAGGCGATGTGGACGTCGAGGTAATGCTGCTTGCCGGCCTCGTCGACCGAGATGCCCTCGAAGATCAGATAGTCCTTGTAGTTCGGCGTGATCGGTGACGGCTTGAACACGGGGTTCTTGATGCCGTACTTCGCCACCCCGTCCTTGATGATATCGACCTTGAGATGCAGCCAGCCCGCCATTTCGATGGCGCCGCAGAAGGTGATCTCGCCGTCGCCCTGGCTGAAATGCAGATCGCCCATCGAGAGGCCACCGCCCGGCACATAGACCGGGAAGAAGATTTTTGAGCCGCGCGACAGATCCTTGATGTCGCAATTGCCGCCATGCTCGCGCGGCGGCACGGTGCGCGCGCCTTCGGCGCCGACCTTGGCCTTGGCATCGCCCTTGGCGCGGCCGGCATGAGCGGTCGCGGCGAACGGTGGATTGGCGAGGCCCGGGACACGCGTCGGATTGGTCGCGATCAGCGCGGTTTCGCGCTCGTTCCAGGTCGCGAGCAATTTCGGATCGGGCAGACAGCCGATCAGGCCGGGATGGATCAGGCCGGCAAAGTTCACGCCGGGAATGTGGCGCGACGACGTATAGAGGCCCTTGATGTCCCAGATCGACTTCTGCGCCAACGGAAAATGATCGGTCAGGAAGCCGCCGCCATTTTGCTTGGAGAAGAAGCCGTTAAAGCCCCAGAGGCTTTCCTTCAGCGGACCGACGTCGAGCAGGTCGACCACCAGGAGATCGCCGGGTTCAGCGCCCTTGACGCCGATCGGGCCGGACAGGAAATGCACGATCGACAGATCGATGTCGCGCACGTCGTCGGCGGAATCGTTGTTCTTGATGAAACCGCCGGTCCAGTCATAGGTCTCGATGATGAAATCGTCGCCCGGGTTGACCCACGAAACCATCGGGATGTCGGGATGCCACCGATTGTGGATCATGTCGTTGTCGTAGGCCGACTTCGAAAGATCGACCTTGATCAGTGTCTCTGGCATCGATAGCTCCCCTTTTTAACAGCACAGGTTGGGTTTTCAGACGGACAGGAATTTCGAAACTTGCGCGGCATCGACGCTGTCGCGCGGGTCGTCGCGAACGATCTCGCCGTTCTCGATCACCAGCACGCGGTCGGCGATGTCGAGCGCGAAGCTCAGCACCTGTTCAGACACCACGATCGACAGGCCGCGCTCGTCGCGAATACGTTTCAGCGTGCGCGCCATGTCCTTGATGATCGAGGGCTGGATACCTTCGGTCGGCTCATCCAGCAGCAGCACCTTCGGCTTGGTCGCGAGCGCGCGGGCGATGGCGAGCTGCTGCTGCTGCCCGCCCGACAAATTGCCGCCGCGGCGGTTCTTCATTTCCAGCAACACCGGAAACAGTTCGTAGATGTCTTCGGGCACTTCCGACCCACCTGACACCACGAGGCCAGTCTCGATGTTTTCCTTCACCGTCATGGTCGAGAAGATCATGCGGCCCTGCGGCACGTAGGCGAGGCCCTTGGCGACGCGCTCGTAGCTCGGCAGCGCGCTGAGCTCGGCGCCCTCCATACTCACCGAGCCGCTCTTGGTCGGCAGGATGCCCATCAATGACTTCATCAGCGTCGTCTTGCCCATGCCGTTGCGACCCATGATCGCGACTATCTCGTTGGGCGCGACCGAGACGTTGAGGCCGTGCAGCACCTCGCTCTGGCCGTAGGCGACGTGAAGATCGGAAATTGCCAGCATGAAACGCGCTCCCTGGTGTCAGTGTCCGAGGTAAACTTCAATGACCTTCGGATCGTTCTTCACCTTCTCCATCGTACCTTCCGACAGGATCTGGCCCTGATGCAGCACCGTCACCTTGTGGGCGATGTCCTCGACGAACTTCATGTCGTGCTCGATCACCAGCACCGAGCGGTCCTTGATGATGCGGTTCAGGAGTTCGGCGGTCTTGGCGCGTTCGCTGACGCTCATGCCGGCGACCGGCTCGTCGAGCATCAAGAGCTCCGGGTCCTGGATCAGCAGCATGCCGATCTCGAGCCATTGCTTCTGGCCGTGGCTGAGCTGATCGGCATAGGTATCGAGGCGATCCTTCAGAAAAATCATGTCGGCGACTTCCTCGACACGCTGCTTCACGGCATCGTCGCGCCGGAAGGCGAGCGAGCCGAACACGGTGCGGCCGCGCGGATAGGAAATCTCCAGATTCTCGAACACGGTCAGGTCCTCGAACACCGACGGCGTCTGAAACTTGCGCCCGACGCCGGTCTGCACGATCTGGTTCTCCTTCAGCTTCGTCAGCTCCTTGCCGCGAAACTGGATCGAGCCCGAGGTCGCCTTGGTCTTTCCGCAGATCAGATCGAGTACGGTAGTCTTGCCGGCGCCGTTGGGGCCGATGATGACGCGGATTTCGTTCTCCTCGACATAGAAGGACAGATTGTTCACGGCCTTGAAGCCGTCGAATGACACCGTGAGCGCCTCGACCGCGAGCAGGAAGGGTTTGGGCTGGTGACCGATGAGCATGATCTATCTCCTCATTCCGCTAGTGGGGCATCGGCAACCGAGGTGACCGATGAGCATGTCTGTCTCCTCACTCTGCCGGTGCGCCGTCGGCGACGGAATTGCCGGTCCACGCGCCCGGCTTCGATTTGCGCGATGCCAGCAGCCGGTCGATACGCGGCTGAACGTAATCAGCCCAAATTCCCGACAGGCCGTTCGGGAAGGCCAGCACCACCGCGATAAACAGCGCGCCGAGGCCGAACAGCCAGAGCTGCGGGAAGGATTCCGAAAGGCTGGTCTTGGCAAAATTGACCAGCAGCGAACCCCACACCGCGCCGAAGATCGACATCCGTCCGCCGACCGCAGTGTAGATCACCATTTCGATCGACGGCACGATCCCGACAAAGGACGGCGACATGAAACCGACATTGAGCGCAAACATGGCGCCCCCTATCGCGGCGAAAATCGCAGCCATGCAGAAGGCAAAAATCTTGAAGTTGGCGACGCTGTAGCCGGAGAAGCGGACGCGATCTTCCTGTTCGCGCATCGCCACCAGGATGCGCCCAAGCTTTGTCAGCCGGATAAACTGCGCGATGAGGATGCAACCGAACAGCAGGAACACTTCAAAGAAGTAGAGGATGACCTTGGCGTGGTCCGGCCTGATGTCCCATCCCTTCAGCGTGCGCAGGTCGGTCATGCCGTTGATGCCGCCGGTGTAGCCCTGCTGGCCCACGATCAAAATGGTCAGGATGGCGGCGACGGCCTGGGTGATGATCGCAAAATAGGTGCCGCCGACACGGCGCTTGAACATCGCAGTGCCAATGATCAGGGCGAACAGGCCGGGGACCAGGATGATGGCGAGAACGGTGAAGGTGAGACTGTGGAACGGCTGCCAGAACAGCGGCAGCGCGGTGATCTGATTCCAGTCCATGAAATCCGGAATGCCGGGCGTCGACTGGATCTTGGTGTTCGCGACGCTGGAGGCTTCCAGCTTGAGGAACATCGCCATGCAGTAGCCGCCGAGGCCGAAGAACACGCCCTGCCCCAGGCTCAGGATGCCGCCATATCCCCAGCACAACACGAGGCCGATAGCGACAAAGGCGTAAGTGAGATATTTCGCGACCAGGTTGAGACGGAACACATCCAGCGACAGCGGCAGGATCACGAACAGGACCAAGCCCAGTGCAACGAAACCAATGAGCTCGGATCGATTGAAGAAGCGTGAGTTGATCATGACCGTGCCTGCTTTCGTTATTTTCGGACCTTGAGGGCGAACAGCCCCTGCGGCCGCAGCATCAGAATTCCGACGACGGCGAGAAGCGTGAGCACCTTGGCCATCGAGCCCGACATGAAGAACTCCAGCGTCGACTGGGTCTGCGAGATCGAGAAGGCGGAAGCGATGGTGCCGAGCAGGCTGGCGGCGCCGCCGAACACGACCACCAGGAAGGTGTCGACGATGTAGAGCTGGCCCGACGTCGGTCCGGTCGAGCCGATCATGGTGAACGCGCTGCCGGCGACGCCGGCGATGCCGCAGCCAAGTCCGAAGGTGTAGCGGTCGACCTTCTCGGTATTGATGCCGACCGCGCCGGCCATGATACGGTTCTGCACCACGGCGCGGACCTGGCGGCCCCAGCGCGACTTGTACAAGACATAGGCGACCACGACGGTGATCAGCACGGTCAGGCCCATCACGAACACGCCGTTGATCGGGACCTCGATGCTGTCAGTGACCTTGAGCGAGCCCAGCATCCATTGCGGCAGGTCGACGCCGACTTCGCGGGCGCCGAATACCGAACGATAGGTCTGCTGGAGGATCAGGCTGAGGCCCCAGGTCGCGAGCAGCGTATCGAGCGGGCGCTTGTAGAGATGGCGGATCAGCGCCCATTCGACCAGCATCCCCAATGCGCCGGAGGCAATAAAGGCCAAGGCCATCGCCAGGAAAAAATATCCTGAGAACAGCGATGGCAGATAGGACTGGAACAGGTTCGACGTCATCCAGGTGACGTAGGCCCCCAGGATCATGAACTCGCCATGCGCCATGTTGATGACGCCCATCTGGCCGAAGATGATCGCAAGGCCGAGCGCCATCAGCACGTAGACGGAAAACAGGATCAGGCCCGCGAAGCCCTGCATGACGAAGATGGAGCCCAGATCGCCAATCGAATATTCGCCGAACATCGATGTTTCTCCGTCGAGGAAAGGTGCCCGCGTCGCGAGAGAATTCGCGACGCGGGGTCGTCAAGCGCGGATTGACGGTCCACGCCAGGGAGCTGGTTGCTCGGGAGAGGCTTGCGGAGAGCTCCGCTGCGCTTACTGGTAGCCCTTCGGGAACGGATCGGGCTCGATCAGATCGGCGGTCTCGAAGATCAGCTCGAACTGACCATCGAGCTTGGCCTTGCCGACGCGAGTCTTGGACCAGAGGTGATGGTTTTCATGGATGCGCACGTAGCCTTCGGGCGCTTCCTTGAATTCGATGCCTGGCGAGGCGGCCGCGATCTTGTCGACGTCGAAGCTGCCGGCCTTCTCGCAGGTCAGTTTCCACAGCCACGGGCCGAGATAGCCCGCCTGCGTCACGTCGCCAATCACGGTCTTCTCGCCCCACATCTTCTTGAAGGCGGGAACGAACGCCTTGTTGTTGGCATTGTCGAGCGACTGGAAGTACTTCATGCAGGCATAGGCGCCCGCGATGTTTTCGCCGCCGATGCCGTCGATTTCGTCTTCGGTCACCGAGATCGTCAGCAGCGCCTGTTTCGAAAGGTCGACGCCGGCCGCCTTGAGCTGCTTGTAGAACGCGACGTTCGAACCGCCGACCACGTCGGTGAAGATCACGTCGGGCTTGGTCAGCTTGATCTTGTTGATCACCGAATTGAACTGGGTAGAGCCGAGCGCGTAATATTCCTCGCCGACGACTTTGCCCTTCAGCACATTCTCGACGTGCTTGCGCGCGATCTTGTTCGAGGTGCGCGGCCAGATGTAGTCCGAGCCGATGAAGAAGAACGATTTGGCGCCCTTCTCCTTGGCGATCCAGTTCAGGCCTGCGAGAATCTGCTGGGTGGCTTCCTGGCCGGTGTAGATGACGTTCTTGGACTGCTCGAGACCTTCATAGAAGGTCGGATAATAGAGCATGCCGTTGTACTGCTCGACGACCGGCAGCACCGCCTTGCGCGATGCCGAGGTCCAGCAGCCCATGATCGCCGCGACCTTGTCGTTGACAAGAAGCTTCTTGGCCTTTTCCGCAAATGTCGGCCAGTCGCTGGCGCCGTCTTCCTGGATGAACTTGATCTTGCGCCCGAGCACGCCGCCGGCGGCGTTGATCTGCTCGATGGCGAGCTTTTCGGCCTGGATCGAACCGGTTTCCGAAATCGCCATCGTTCCGGTGGCGGAGTGCAGGATGCCGACGGTGACTTCCGTATCGGTGACCGCGAGGCCCGTGGTGTTGACCACGGAGGTTGCGGGGCCGGCCCCGAATGACGGCCGGGGAAGCATCGAAATGAACGGCAGTGCCGCCGCGCCCATCAGCAGTTTGCGGCGAAGCGGCGACTGCAGGCCCTTGTTTGGTTCGTCTGACATGAGCACCCCATTTTTTGTTCGAGAACGCTGATTGGTCAGGCGAGGATGGCTCGGATTTGTGCACTGCACAGATACGTGGGATTGCGTATATTGCACCGCAAAATAGCGACGTAGATTTTGGTACGGAGTTTGCTGGCTACGTAGGGGTCGGTTGAACTAGTCAGGAGCATCACAGTGGCAGGGCGGCAGCGGATTGACCGCGTCAGACGCCAATATAATCAGTGGGTTGCGAACCAAACCCTGGAAGACTATGCGCTGCGCTTCACCGCCAAGAGCGCCCGGCGATGGTCGGCCGCCCGCGTCGCCAACACCGCCCTTGGCGCGATCTCTTTTCTGGCGCTGGAAGCGATCGGCGGCACGATTACGCTGAATTACGGCGCAGCCAATGCCACCGCCGCCATCCTGGTCGTCAGTGTCATCATCTTCTTTTGCGGCCTGCCGATTGCCTACCATGCCGCAAAATGCGGCATCGATATCGACCTGCTGACCCGCGGCGCCGGCTTCGGCTATATCGGCTCGACCATCACGTCGCTGATCTACGCCTCCTTCACCTTCATCTTCTTCGCGCTCGAAGCGGTCATCATGGCCGCCGCGCTGGAGATGTGCTTCGGCATCCCGCGTCCGATCGGCTATCTCATCAGCGCCGTCGTCATCATTCCGCTGGTGACCTACGGCATCACCCTGATCAGCCGCTTTCAACTGTGGACACAGCCGCTCTGGATCGTCCTGCACATCCTCCCCTTCGTGGCGATCGCCTACGCCAACCCGCACTCGTTTACGGAGTGGCGGAAATTCGCCGGCGAGCATGGCGATGCCAGCGGCCATCTCGATCTGCTGCTGTTCGGCACCGCCGCGTCGGTGGTGTTTTCGCTGGTGGCGCAGATCGGCGAGCAGGTCGACTTCCTGCGGTTTCTGCCGCGCGACCGCCGAACCTCTCGCACCTCATGGTGGATCGCATTGCTCAGCGCCGGCCCCGGCTGGATCATCTTTGGCGCACTCAAATTATTGTTGGGCTCGTTCCTCGCCTACTTCGCGCTCAGCCACGGCGTCTCCAGCGAGCACGCCGCCGAGCCCGCGCATATGTATCTCGAAGCGTTTCGTTACGTGCTGTCGCAACCCGATCTGGTGCTGGCGCTGACCGGCACCTTCGTCATTCTCTCGCAGATCAAGATCAACGTCACCAACGCCTATGCCGGCTCGATCGCGTGGTCGAACTTCTTCTCGCGCCTGACCCACAGCCATCCCGGCCGCGTGGTCTGGCTGGTGTTCAACGTCATGGTCGCGCTGCTCTTGATGGAAATCGGCGTCTACAAGGCGCTGGAGCAGACGTTGGCGCTCTACTCCAACGTTGCGATTGCCTGGGTCGGCGCGCTGGTCGCCGATCTCGTCATCAACAAGCCGCTGGGCTTGCGCCCGCAGCACATCGAGTTCAAGCGCGCGCATCTCTACGACATCAATCCGGTCGGCGTCGGCGCGATGACGATCGCGACCATCGTCTCGATCAGCGCGTTCTACGGCCTGTTCGGGCCGACGGCCAAGGCGCTGTCCGCTTTCGTGGCGCTCGCCGTCGCCTTCGTCACCGCGCCCTTGATCGCCTGGGCCACCGACGGCAAATACTACATCGCGCGCAAGCCGAAGCGTAGCTGGCAGAATCTCGAGGCGATCCAGTGCTGTATCTGCGAGCATTCGTTCGAGCCGGAGGACATGGCCTCCTGCCCCGCCTATGCCGGCCCGATCTGTTCGCTGTGCTGTTCGCTCGACGCGCGCTGTCACGATCTCTGCAAGCCGCACGCGCGGATCGGCGCGCAGGTGTCGGAGACGCTGGGCAAGATGCTGCCGGAGCCGATCTACGCCCGGATCAATTCCCAGTTCGGGCATTATCTCGGCGTGTTCGCGATATCCGCCGGGCTCGTCGGGCTGACGCTCGGGCTGATTTACCTGCAGACGTCGGCGACGGTTGCGGTGGACAATTTCCTTCTGTCCGACGTGCTGTGGAAGGTGTTCTTCGCGCTCACCATCATCATCGGCGTGGTGGCGTGGCTGTTCGTGCTGGCGCAACAAAGTCGCCGCGCGGCCGAAGCTGAAACGCGGCGGCAGACCGCGCTTTTGATCCAGGAAATCGACGCGCACAAGCGCACCGATGCCGAGCTGCAGCGCGCCAAGGAAGTGGCGGAATCGGCCAACCTCGCCAAGAGCCGCTATGTGGTCGGCCTGAGCCACGAACTGCGCTCGCCGCTGAACGCCATCAGTGGCTATGCCCAGTTGCTGGAGCAGGATTCCAGCCTCGCCACCAAGCCGCGCGACCAGGTGCGCGTGGTCCGCCGCAGCGCCGATCATCTGTCGGGGCTGATCGACGGCATTCTGGACATTTCCAAGATCGAGGCCGGCCGGCTCTATCTGTCGCGCGACGAGGTGCGGTTCAGCGAATTCCTCGACCAGCTCGTCGGGATGTTTCGTGTTCAGGCCGCCGCCAAGGGTATCGACTTCGTTTTCAAGCGGCCTTCGGTACTGCCCCTCGTCGTCTATGCCGACGAAAAACGCCTGCGCCAGGTTCTGATCAACCTGCTGTCGAATGCGCTGAAATTCACGCAGACCGGCAGCGTGCAATTCGTCGTGCATTACCGCAGCCCGGTCGCGGAGTTCGAGGTGATCGATACCGGCCCCGGAATCCAGGCAAGCGATCTCGAACGCATCTTCGCACCCTTCGAGCGCGGTGCGCTCGGCGTATCGCAGCCGCAGACCGGCACCGGACTCGGGCTGACCATCAGCCGGCTGCTCGCCGGCGTAATGGGCGGCGATATCAGGGTGACGAGCGAGGTCGGCACCGGCAGCATTTTCCGCGTCAAGATCCTGCTGTCGGAAGTCACCAATCCGACGCGGATTGCGCCGATCGAGGCGCCGATCTTCGGCTATCACGGACCGCGCAAGACGATCCTCATTACCGATGACGATCCGACCCATCGCGACCTCTTGCGCGAGGTGCTGGCGCCGCTCGGCTTTATTCTCTTGAGCGCACCGGACGGACCCGGCTGCCTCGCGCTGGCGCAGCACTGCCGGCCTGATTTGTTTCTGCTTGATATCTCGATGGCGGGCATGGACGGCTGGACGGTGGCGGAAACGTTGCGCGCCAGCGGCCATCACCAGGCCCGCATCCTGATGGTGTCGGCGAGCGCGCTTGAAGCGCATGGCGCGCCGCTGGCGCAGCCGTTTCACGACGGCTATCTGATGAAGCCGATAGACATCCCCAAGCTGGTGGAGACGATCCGGCAATTGCTCAAGATCGAATGGCAGTACGAGGCCGAGCAGATAGCCCAGCCGCGCTGGAAACCGGAGACGGGATCGCGTCCGCCGGTGAAATATGTCGAGGAACTGATCGGTCTCGGGCAACTCGGCTACATCCGCGCGATCCAGGTCAAGCTGGACGAGATCGGCCACGACTATCCTGAGCATGCCGACTTCGTATCGCAAATGCGTACCTTGATCGACCGCTTCGATCTTGATCAGTACATGGCGGCCCTGAAAACACTGCACAGCTATGATCACTGAATCAAAAAAGCGCGACGTCGCCCTCATCGTCGATGATTCGCCGGAGACCCTGCGGCTGCTGACCGACGCGCTCGACGGCGCCGGCATGACGGTCATGGTCGCGCTCGACGGCGCGGCGGCGATGCGGATCGTCGACCAGATCACGCCCGACATCGTGCTGCTCGACGCTGTCATGCCCGGGTTGGACGGGTTCGAGACCTGCAGGCGGCTGAAGCGCGACGCCGGCCTCGACCATGTGCCTATCATCTTCATGACGGGGCTGGCCGAAACCGAACACATCGTTCGCGGGCTGGAAGCCGGCGGCGTCGACTATGTGACAAAACCGATTGCGGTCGAGGAGATGCTGGCGCGCATCCGCGTCCACCTCGCCAATGCGCGGCTGACCCAGAGCGCGCGTGCCGCCCTCGATGTCTCCGGCCGCTATCTGCTCGCCGTCAACGGCGTCGGCAAGATCATGTGGGCGACGCCCCAGGCGCAGAAACTGCTGTCGGATGCGCTTAGCCCTGACAGCGACGACGATGTCGTGCTGCCCGACCCGATCCCGCAATGGCTGGACCAGGCCCGCAAGGGCAAGGCCGGGTCGAAAGCCGCGATCATGACCGCGCTTCCCGGCGACGAACAGCTCCGGCTGCAATATATGGGCAGACTCGGCACCAACGAATTCCTGCTGCGGCTTGCAAAAGATTCCGGCGCCGACGCACCGGCGGAATTCTCCAGCGAGCTTGGCCTGACGACGCGCGAGGGCGAAGTGCTGTCGTGGCTGTCGAAGGGCAAGACCAACCGCGACATCGCGCAAATTCTGGGCTTGAGCCCGCGCACCGTCGACAAGCACCTCGAGCAGATCTACTCGAAACTCGGCGTCGAGAACCGCACCGCGGCGGCTGCGATCGCGGTGAACGCGAAGCATCGAAAATCTTGACGCAAGGTCAGCTTGCCGATCCAGCACGCTGTCCGCCGAAACTCCCTGACGGGCACAATTGAAGCCCCGGCTCAGACAAAATCATGGGACAGGCCATTTACCGGCATAAATGGCACTGCTAATTGAAAAAGCCTGCTGGGTTTGATGCGCGCAGGCGGTTCAATGGCCGCGGTGGATTTCGAGCAGTCGAATGCCGAGACGCACGATGGATTTGCATGGGCGCTGATTCAAACACAGGAATCAGCGAGGCGCCGCACACCAAGACCGGAATTGCCTCGGACCTTCGGCGGCTGGGAGTGAGTACCGGGCAGGTACTTATGGTGCATTCGTCTCTCAGCGCTATTGGCCATGTGCTGGGTGGCGCACCGACGGTGGTTCGCGCGTTGATGGACGTCCTGGGACCGCAGGGCACATTGGTGATGCCGGCATTCAGCCCTGAGGTGTCAGATCCGGCAACCTGGAACGATCATCACTTTGGGGAAGACGTTATCGAATTCGTGCGACGGCACGTGCCTGCCTTTGATCCTGCGATCACGCCGACAAGCATGGGCGCCATCGCGGAGACGTTTCGAACCTGGCCCGGTGTCATGCGCAGCGAGCATCCGCAAGTCTCGGTCACCGCGCGCGGGCCGCTGGCCAGGTTCATTGTGAGCCCGCATGAACTGTCATGGGGGCAAGGTGCGGGGTCGCCGTTCGCACGTCTGTATGAACTCGATGCCAAATTGCTGCTGCTCGGAGTGGGCTTCAATCGGGCCACACTGCTTCACTTTGCCGAATCCCGCCTACCGCACGGGCGGAGGAAGATGCGGAAGATACCGGTGGATGCCGGCAGCGAGCGAGCATGGGTTTCCGCACCGGATGTGGGCGATGACTTGAACAGATATTTTCCGCTCATCGGCGAGCAGTTCATGCAACTCGGGCAGGCTCAGGTGGGTCCTGTCGGGCGAGCGCGCTGCACGCTCACCTCGGCGCAGGCAATCGTCGACTTCGCAAGCGACTTTCTTTCCAAAGCGCTCGGCCCGGACGCCACATCCCATTGACCTCGAGGTCCGGCAGTCCGAGAAATTGCCGGTTTCGGAGCCGAGGCCGCCGGCGTGGCCCCGGATTCCTCGGGCTCCCTCACCCGGCCTGATCGGCCTCCAATCATCGGACGTTGTTTGATTTTTTCGAAAATCGGCCCTAGTGTGCGGACTGCAACCCATGACGTGTTGCGGACAGCGACCCAGGACGACGCGGATGCGCGACAGGCTCAAGCCAGCAGGAGAAACGCGCGCGGCGGACGTGCTGCACCGGATGCGCACTGACATCATCAGCTGCACGCTGAAGCCCGGCGCCAAGCTTCGGTTCGAAGCGCTGCGCGAGATGTACGCCGTCAGCTTCTCTACGCTGCGGGAGGCACTCTCGCGTCTCGTGGCCGAAGGCCTCGTGGTCGCGGAGGACCAGCGCGGCTTTGTGGTCGCGCCGGTCTCGATTGACGACCTGAATGACCTCACCTACGTCCGCGTGCTCGTCGAGCGTGAATGCATCGGGCTTGCCGTCAAGCATGGTAACGACGATTGGGAAGCCGATATCATCGGCGCTTTCCACCGGATGGACCGCCTCCAGAACCGCCTCGGCCCCAACTACTATCTTTCCGGCGAGTGGGATAAACTTCACGGCGACTTTCATTTTGCGCTCGTCGTCGCCTGCGGCTCGCCCAACCTGCTGGAGATCCGCCAGAAGCTGTTCGAACGCGCGCACCGCTACCGGCGCATGTCGTCGCAGTTCCGGCCAAAGTGGCGCGCCAAGGATGTCGAACACAAGATGATCATGGATTCGGCGATCGCGCGGAATACGGCAAAGGCTCAGGAACTCATCGAGCGCCACATCCGCGAGACGACCAAAAACGTCATCAAGCACGCCGGTCATCTCTTTGTCGCACAAGACGAGGACCGTCGCAGCCGGGCTGATCACGTCGCCGCGGAATAATCCAACCGAAGCGCTCCCGTCTCTTGCCGTAACCGGCAGGCCGAAAACAAAATGCATCAAGGACGAGATGCATCGACCTTCTTCCACGTCTGATCGGGATCGAACCACGTCATGAGCCCGGCCAGCGACGGCGTGTAGTTTCCCAGATCCTTCTGATAGACGGTGCCGGAATGATTCACGAGGAAGGTCATCACGCCTGAATTGCCGTACTCCGCGGGATAGGCGAGCAGCGCAAATCCCCCGATCATCTTGCCCTTGACGACGTAATTGAGCACTCCGCCGGGGGCGTTCGGCCCTTGCCGCGTCAGAATGCGATAATAGTAGCCGTGGTACGGCGCACGTCTCGCCCCCGCTCTATAACCCTCTTCAGAGGCCTGGGCGACGAGCGCGCCAAGCGGGCTCGCATCACCATCCGACGCCGGCCAATAGAGGCCGTCCTTCTTGCCGGAGGAACTGACGATCCGCCGCGCATAGACGCCGGGACCCGCACCGGTGCGGTCCTTCGCCGCATATTCGTTCTGCGCATCGACATAAGCGAGGCAGGTCTGAATCGCGTCGAGTTCGTTGCGCCCAATGCGCCGGTACAGGACTTCAAGCCGGCCGGCGGCCGTATCGAACTTCCAGCTGGATTCCTGACGGATGAGCGGAATCGGGAGCGGGAAGTCGTCGGCTCCCACCACCAGAAAAGCCTTGTCACCTTCGACGGTCACATTGTGCTTGGCGTCGTAGGCTCCCACGAACCGTTCCCGGGCTTCGCGGTCCGCTACTTCATCGCCGGAGAACACGATCTCCACGCCATCCCGGCCGAGCACCTTGAGGATATCTTTCGGCGTGCCGGATTTGATGGCGGTCGCGAGTGCTGTGGCGGCCTCCTCCGGTGTCTTGAAGGCTTGCTGGGCATTGGCGAAAGAAAAACCAAGCAACAGAGTGGCTGCCGCCAGGAGCATGACGGCACCTTTCCGACAGCTTTGTGCCAAACGAAGCTTCGTCATCGTCACATCCTCGCGCGTAGGCGGATCTGCCCGCCGGCTGCAAGCCAATCCTTGTAGGTGAGGAACTTGAGCCCGAGCCTGTCGTAGTGAACCCGGAGATAACCATCGCCGCCGCGCGTCACCGCGCCCGGCATGACGGTCTGCACCTCCTGCGCCATGACGCCGACATAGGCCTTGTCGCTGCCGAGATAGCTGAAGCGGTAATAGCCGAGGCCGTTGTCCAGATGCCCGAGCAGCACGACGTCGTGTTTGACCGCGATATCGGAACGCCGGCCACCACCACCGCCGCGGCCTCCACCGCCGCCAAACCCTCCGCCGCCGCGTCCACCGCCGGCAAACGCCGCGCCGCCGCCACCGCGGAAGCCACCACCGCCCATGCTTGCACGCGACATGCCCGCGCTGGCAAAACTTGCCTGGCCACGTGCCGACTGAACATTGGCCGCCCTGCCCGACGATACGTTCCTGATCGCCGTATCGCGCCCGCCTCTGTTTCCTGCGCCGGCAGCACGGCTGCGATCGGCTGTCCTGGCGCGATCACCGCCTTTTGCACGATCACCCGCCTTGGCGCGATCACCTCCTTTGGCGCGATCAACCGCCCCCGGCCGATCGGCGCCTGCGCGATCGCCGGCACGATCACCCGCGCCGGGGCGATCCTTTCCGGCGTCGAGCACTTTCTGGCCGTCGCGGCCGCGAAAATCCATCCGATCGGCGGCGCCGGCCCGCAGGTTGTTGTTGCCGAATTTCTGCGCAACGCCGGCGTTGTTGTATCGGACTCCCTGGCGGTGCGCCGGATTGTGCTGCCAGTTGTTTCCAATGTTGGTCGTCCTGTTGTAGTGATTGACGTAGAGGTTGCGGTTACCCCAGTTGAAGCCGCCGCCCCAGTAATTGCCCCAGCGTCCGATCGCCCAGCCGGCACCAAATGCCAGCCCTGCGGCAACCACGCCGGCACCTATGTAGGATGGATAGCCGAAATAATACGGCGGATATTCTGCATAGGGCCAGTCACCATAAACCGTCGCGGGATCGTAGTAGGGAACGTAGACCGTATCGGCCTGGGCTTGCTCGATGACGATCACCTCCTTGTTCTCCTGCTGCTGAACGCTGACCTTCTGCTGCTTGTTGGTGACGAGCTTGTTGCGCGCCTGCGCCTTTGCGCGCAGCCGCTGTACGGCGTCCATCACGTCGGCCTGCTGCGCCAACACGGCATCGCCGAGATTCTTGGTCCAGTCGATCTTGTCGCTCATCGTCGCGAGGACATCGGGTGTAGCGGCCAGCGCCTTGACGCTGTCGTCCCATGCCTGCTTGTCGACCGCTGCCTTGAGCGCATCGCCTTTCAGGTTCTTGTTGGCTTTCACCCAGCGGTCGGCCTGCACGGCCTCCAGGGGATAGGTCGAGGCCGCCAGCACATTGGCGAGCAGTTCATCGGGGTAAAGCGCGATCGGCGCGACCAGCGCATCGAGCTGCTCGGGTTTCAGCAAGGTCTGCTCAGGCTCCGGCGGTTTGCTATCGCTCGTCTGCGCCGTCGCAATGCCGGGCCAAGCGATCATGATGGCTAATACCAGCAGCAATTTCCTGCAACGCAGCATGGTCTTCTCCATTGCCAAACGGGGCAAGCGAACGGCCGAAACGGCACCGGACCTTTGATCAAGATCAAAGGTCCGGGTTCGACGCGAATTGCGTGAGCGGGTTCGGGGCGGCCGTGCCTGATCAAGCCATCGCCTTGTCGCCGGGCCGCGCGGCCAGCAGCGTCCGCCGATCATGGACGAGGCTCTGAAGGCGGTGCGCGGCGACGTTGAGGGTCGTGACATCAAGCGCGTTTTCGTCCCCTTCCGCTGCCTTCACGCGCTGCATCTGAAGGACCCTGTCAATCTCACGCTCGATTTCCGACAGCTCCGGCTCGGCCTCTGCCGATCTGATGCGGCGGCCGAGGGCATAGAGTGAATCCAGCGCGTGTTCGCGCTTTCGGGGTTCGCCGTCGCGGAGAAACTTCCACGCCGCCGCCGCCACCGAGATCAGTGCGCCGAATATCATCGGGGCCAGAAAGATGGCGTTTCCCCATTGGTCCAGAAAACTCTCCTGCGTGCCGTTGTAGAAGGCGGCAGCACCGGGATGGACCGGCAGATAAGCATCGGGATCGGTACTGGGCGCGGTGATCTGCGCCAGCATCGGCAATTCGCCGAGCAGGTCCCTGCGCGCCTTCATCAATGCTTCCGCCAATGCGCCGGCCTGATCGTTGTCGAGCTGCTTGCCGGCAACCACATAGAACGAAACCCTGAGCGTGGTCAGATCGTCACTGGGAATCGGAGGCGAGCCCCGCAGTGTTCCTTTCGGAACATCGAAGCTTTCATAGGCGCGGTGTTTCTCGGCAATGGCGCCGGCCGCATCGATAGGGATCAGAACCGGCGCGGTCTTCGGGTTTTGCAGAAAGAAGCCTCGCAGCAGTGCGACGTATTTCTCAGCCAGGGGAACGACAATCAGAAGTGCGCGCACCTCCTTGGCTTCGAGAACGCGTCGCGTCTCCGCGGGCGCGAGGTTGCGGAACGATACATTGGCGCGGCCAAGATCGTACTCCTCCGTCAGGGCACTGACGACCTTCCGGTTCATTTCACCCCCGACCACACCGACGGTGACGCGCTTCAAGCCGGCGATGTCTGTT
The DNA here is from genome assembly GCF_003062295.1 of Bradyrhizobium algeriense. GTDB lineage: Bacteria > Pseudomonadota > Alphaproteobacteria > Rhizobiales > Xanthobacteraceae > Bradyrhizobium > Bradyrhizobium algeriense. Next base: position 718,075 of record NZ_PYCN01000002.1, read on the forward strand.
ATTTGGGATCCCGGGGGTGCAACAAGCAATACGACCGCGCGTGCAAGGACAATAATGGCCTGCGCCCGCGACAGGTCGCCGACATCGCCGCGCACGACGGCGAGATCGGTTTTGTTCGACGAAAACATGTCGGCCGCCTCAAGCGCGCTGGTCGTCTCCACCAGCTTGAGGCGTACCGGCGCATTCGCGGCAGTGAGCCGGCTTGCCAGCGCCGACATCAGCTTCGTGGCCTCGCCGTCGAGCGATCCGACAGCTACGGTCAGCGTCGTCGGGCGAACATACCAACGGTAAGCGAACAGACCTGCCCCCGCCGCCAGAACGACGACGCCTGCGACAAGGGCCATCCGAAGCCATGACGGCATTCTGATCGAATCCATACGGCCTCACTGTTCACGGCATCTGTCAGTGGCCGCTCAGCACCAGCGTCTTGATCGGCAGCAGCAGAGCCTGGATTCGCAGTAACAGCGCGTGAACGAGGCCAACCGCATCGACCGCGTGCAAGCCGAAACTCTTAGCCGTGCTCAGTTTGCCGGACGAGATCAGCTCGTGATTGCTGGTGTAGGCGTTGACAATGCAACTGCTTCCCGCCGTCACGCCCTCGAGCCCGCCCTTGTGGAGCGGCTCCAGGAACACGAGGATCGTGCCCGGTCTTGCGATATTCTGCGCTTCAATCAGCTGCTCTCCGCCACGGAACTGACCTGCCGCGATAACGCCGGTGACGACCATCAGGCAAGCGACGATGCCGTATCTCAGTTCGAACCAGACGGAAAAGAAGGTAATCTCCTTGCCGATACGCTTGCCCTGGACATAGCGGCGATACAGGTAGTCCGGCAGGATGGTGAGCATGGAGCAGATGATCAGCTCAAGCATGGCCGTGCACCTCCTTCTTCGGCGCGCGTGGTTTCGGCTCTTCCTTCGCCGCGGGCGCCGGAGCGTGGCCCGCTTCGCCAGCGACAACATCGTCCGACGAAGTGCCCGCGATCTTCTCGACCGAGCCTGCGATGCTGCGCAATGGCGTGCTGAAGTCCGGCAGGTCGATCATCGCAAGCAACAGGGCTCCGATCCAGAACAGGTGCACATGGGTGAACAGCGCCAGGAGCCCCAGGACAGCGACGATCTCGAACTGCAACTTCTGCGACTTGTGCGCCATCCGCTCGGGCAGCGAGTGCAGTTGCAGATAGAGGTTGCCAGCCGACAGGACGGCGACAATCAGGAAGACACCCATCACGACCATCCAGACGTCCGTCTCGCCAGGCGCCGTGATGAAACCGGGCAAATGGTGCGGGGCCAGTGGATGAAGCTGATCGCTCAAATGTTCCTCCACGTCTTCTCAGGTTCCACCAACACTGATCGGCAGCCGCGCCCGACCCTTGATATGAATCAATCCGCCCCGGCGCCCGGCCTGCCCGTCGACGGCAATAATGATCAGATCGGACAACGGTGGTAGCTGATCGCCATGTCCTCGATGCCCGGAAAGATCCGCGATATCTTGTTCGGCTCGAGCATCTTGAGGCTGAACTGGACGTTGGAAAGCATGATGTCGGTCGTGCAGCCCGCGATGATGTTCACGGTGTCGCCATCCTCCTTCCTGCTCTTGATCTTGCAGCGGGCAAATTTGCCCCTGAGACGATCGGCTTCCACGATGAAGCCGCCTCCGTGCTGATCCGACAGTGCGGTAAACTCGATCTGCTTCGCGCGTCCCCTCCTGACGAACACGTTGGAGCATTCGTCCGCACTGCTGGCCCATGCCCCGGAGAGATCGACGGCGCCGGCCTGCCTCGGACCATTCAGACCCGCAACCATTGCGGCGGCGACCGCGAACTGAAGTAACCGCTTCATGCCATCTCCTCGCTCGGCCGGGCGCTGCCGAAAATTGAAGTCGCGCGGCGTCGCAAACGCTTGATTTGGATCAAAGGGGCGGTCTCGGCGCTGACGCTAGCTATCGGCTCAGGCGCGACGGTCATTGAGGAAGGATCAGCCATGCCCGAGAAAATCGACGAACTGCTGCCCACGGCAAGGGAAATCCAGAAGCAAGCCGCCCTCCAGGAAGCTGAACGGGCCGAACAATATGCCCGCCGAACTGCCGCGGCCGAATCTGAAAAGCACAAGCTGATCGAAAAACTGAGCAAGCCGTCGGGCCTGACCGAAGACGAAAAGGTCAAGCTTGCCTCGACCGTCATCCAGCGCGCGGTACGAAATGGGCTGAGCGAGGTTCAGGTCTATCGGTTCCCCCACACGCTTTGCACCGACAACGGCCGCGCCATCAATCAACAGGAGCCGGGCTGGGAAAAGACGCTAACGGGAATAGCGCAGGAAATCTTTCAGCTCTGGTCCGACTATCTGAAACCGCGCGGCTACCGCATCCGCTATCAGATCGTCGATTTTCCCGGAGGTGTGCCGGGCGACATCAGCATTACGATCGCCTGGGGCGAGTAATCGCGATCCGGCGAGCCGAGGCGCTCGACAGGCGCCTCGACGCGAGTTCATTTTCGCAAACTCATCGCATGGCGATCGTCACCCCGCCCATGGCGGCCGACAATTCCACGCCAACCTTTGGACCGCTGAGCTGCAGGATGACGCCGTTGGCATTCCGCAACTGCACGCCGCCGGCTCCGGCCGCAAGCGCGCCACCGGCGCCGACCACGGCGTATGACCCGGCAATGTCACCGGGACCCCTCAGGTTCAATGCCCTGCCGACCAGCTTGGTGGTCGATGCGCCAACGGTGAAGCCGATGCTGGCTCCCGAAACCGTAAATGGATAGTTTTTGCCGCGGAATGTCAGCACACCCTCGCCACCGCCGACGCCGATGATGAACCCGCCTTTGGTGAAGACCACCCTCACCGTTCCGATTTCCGCCGATGCCGGCGTCGCAACGACCGCCGAAGTCAGCAATCCTAACAGCGCCACCACTACCGATCGCCTGTGATGCAACATCATCATTATTCACTCATGGAGGGAATTTAAGTCCGGGCGGTTGTGCCCCGGACCCGACATTGGCGACTTGGCTAGTGCTCCTGACGGCCCTCAGGCTCCGTCATCGTGAGACGCGCCCATACCAGATGAGGCCGTGACCCGCGGGCTCCATTGATCCAGATCAACGGCACGGGGTTCCGTCAGGCAGCACCGTCGGTCCTGATGCTGCTGGATCTCGGCATGAGGCGTAGTGTTCGCGACGGCGACAATCTACGCTGCCCTGGCCGCTAATTTTTCGATCGGCTCGATCAGCGACTTCGCCCGGAATGGCTTTGTAAGATAGGCAATGCAGCCGGAGTCGATTGCGGCCGTGCGGACCGTGGGACTGTCGTTGGCGGTAATGTAAATAACCGGCAGTGAAATCCCCGCCGCTCTGAGACGGTACCTCAGTTCAATTCCAGATTCGTTGTTCAGATCGATGTCGAGAACCACGCAACATGCCGCCTCGAAATCGTCGTGATTCTGGAACTCCTCGGCGGACGAAAACGCGACGCTGTCGTAACCGTGTTCGCGTAGCAGCCGCTTTAGCCCTTTGAGCATTCCAGGGTCATCATCGACGACAAAGACGACATTCCGATTTCCCAAGATCGCTATCCCTGATCGCGCCTTGAACGTCCTTCCAGGAGACGATCTGAAACCTGTCAGCGTCCGCCGAAGCCGATCAGGTCGTGGTTTCCCCGACTCACCACACTATTTTGGTAAGCCCCGAGTCCCGCATTTACTATTGTCCCATGGGACAATGCGAACTCAAATCCTGTTGACGACTTCTCAATTGGTCTGTCCGTTGCCCGACAGATCTCTCAAAATTCCGGCCCGCTCGGCAAGGGAGACCAATTCGGCAAGAGACTGCACTTGCAGCTTCTCCATCACTCTGTGGCGATGCGCCTTGATCGTGCGTTCGGTCGTGCCCAATACGTTGGCGACCTGCTTGTTGGTCTTGCCGCGAATGACGAGTTCGAAGACTTCGCGTTCGCGCGGTGTCAACTTCGCAATATGAGCGCGCACGACGTCGAGCTGGGTTCTCTGGCCGCGCATTACCTCGTGGTGAGCCAGGGCCCGCTCAACTGCGGCAAGAAGTTCCTCCGACGATACCGGCTTGGTGAGAACATCTTCTGCGCCCGCCTTGATGGCCCGCACCGTGGTCTGGACATCCGCATAGCCCGTGAGAAACACGATCGGCAAGATCGAGCCGATTTCGCTCAAACGCCCCTGCAGCTCCGGACCGCTCAATCCCGGTATTCGCACGTCGAGCAAAATGCAGGCCAATTCATTTTCGCTCGGCAGACTGTCGAGCAAATGCTGGGCCGACGGATAAGTCGCGACCTCGTAACCGGCCTTCTTCAAACGACGTTCGATAGCCGTCCGGAAGGACGCGTCATCGTCAACAATATGCACATACCCCGGCAATGGATCCCCCTATGATAAGGCTAACGGCAGAGACAAACGAAACACCGCGCCACCTTCCTTCTGATTTTCCGCCCAGATCCGCCCGTTATGCGCCTGTACGATGGTGCGCGAGATCGACAGGCCAATTCCCATTCCTTGCTGCTTGGTGGTGAAGAATGGATCAAAGACCTCGTTCAACTTCTCGGTCGGAATCCCGGGACCGGAATCCGAAATCGAAACAACTGCGGACGACCCACCGTTCATCTCGGTCCGCCCAATCACGGTCCGCCCATTTGGTATCGCAGCCATCGCATCCATGCTGTTCACAACCAGGTTCATGATGACCTGCTGAAGCTGAACCTGATCGCCCTTCACCTGAAGCGGCTCTCTCGAGGGCTCGAAATACAGCGCAACTTTTCGCACCGATGCCTGAACCGACAGGAAATCGAATACCTTGCGCACGGTATCGTTGAGGTCGACAGCCTTGTCCTCGAACGGCGTCCTTCTCAAGAAGCTGCGCATGCGATGAATGACCTCGCTGGCGCGAATATCATCCCGCCTGATGTCGGCAAGGATTTCCTTGACCTCGCTTAAGTTCGGCGCCGGAGAACTCAATATCAGTTCTGCCGTCTCGGCATTGGTCAAAATTGTACCGAGGGGCTGATTCAGCTCGTGCGCGATCGTGGAAGTCAGCTCCCCGGCTGTCGCCTGACGATTCGCGTGGGCCAGCTCGGCCAGGCGATTCCGGGATTCGCGTTCAGCAATGGCTCGCCCATGCCGCTCGTGCAGCAAAATCGAAATCAGCCCGGCCTGTATCAACAGCGCAGCCGCAACAGAAAGGGACTGCCAGCGATACTTCTCCCACACATTTGGCTCGCGAAAACGAATTTCGCTTCCGGGAGGCAAATCAGACCCGCTGACCCCCCATCGCTGCATCTGCAGCCAATTGAAGATCGGCTTCACCGCTTGCGACATCGTTACAGGAATACTCGACGCCGGTTCTCCGTGCAAAATCCGCGACGCCAGCTTTGCGGCGTCAGCGCCAACCAGACCGGGAACGACGACAGAGCCCCCGATGCTGCCCAGTGCAACAAGCGGTTCCGCCGCAACGATAATTGGCCGATTCGCCTTCTCCGCAACCAGCTCAAACGCTTTGGCAGGCGAATAGTAGGTACCCTCACCATCGGAATACATTGCGGAATAGATGATGGCGCTGCGCGCGGGGAGCGCTTCGACCCTCCTGCGCACTTCCGCCATCGTCGCGCCCACGAGATCAATGACATTCAATCCAGCGGTGGCCTTGGGTATCTCAAGGCCCCAGCTCCCGAATATGTTCTGGCGGTCCCAATGATCGCCAACGAAGACGACGGTTTCGAGATCAGGCACCACCGCTCGCGCGACCCCGATTGAATCGGCGAGTCGTGTCTTGAGAGTGCTGCCCGTTATATCGTTCGGTAATTTCAGCCGGGCGTAGTCGATCTCATCGACCATCCCAAACACGACAGGAATTCCCGGCCATAATTCATCCCTCCAGCGCTGCACAAGCTCCAGGGCCCCGGCGCCCATCGTGACGATAACGCCGATATCCTTGTCTCGATATTTCTCGCTGAAGTGACGGCGCAGACTTTCGTCGTAGGCATCGCCATCAAAACGGCTGAGATCGAGACTTTCGGAGAACAGCGTGGTGTGAGCGCTGGCACCGCCGTCGATCCCGGCGCGGAGCCCGGAGAATACCTGAAGGAAAAACGGCCCCGTAGATTGGGATTGGTCCAGAACAAGTATCGATCGCGAACGCAACTCCTGCGCCGTCACCGGGAGAGGGGTGAGGACGACAGCTACGCTCATCAACAACGCACTGATCCAGTCGCCCATGGCATCAGAACCGAGGTTAGGCGATGAAGATTTTCCCCACCATCGCCAATGAAACAAAAAATTGAGACGTTGGCCGGGACAGCTGGTACGTCCTATAAAAATTTCTTACTGTTCTACTGTAATATTGGCCTTCCGGTCATTGTCCCAGAGGCCAATGACCCTCGATACAATAGCCTTCCCTGCACGCTCTGGTTTAACACAATTCCGGGAGCGGCCAGCCACGCATAGACACTTGGCAACGCAGGCCCCTCCGGGATGCGAACAAATTGTCTCAAACAGGGAGAGATCCATGTTTGTCAACGTCAATGCTCATCCCGGAAGCAGGCCGAGGACTCTGGGACAACTCGGCGAGCTTTCACGGGCAAGGGTAATCCTCAGCGAATTCAAGTACAACAAGGGCACAGAAATCTTTGGAGAGGCGGAACCTGCCGATTATATCTACCAGGTCGCAGACGGTGCGGTTCGCACCCACAAGCTTCTCTCCGACGGCCGCCGCCAGATCGGCGCGTTCCACCTCGCCGGCGACATTTTTGGGCTGGAGAACGGTTTAACCCATCGATTTACCGCGGAAGCGATCGTCGATACGACAGTACGGCTGATGAAACGATGCAGCCTGGAGCACGTTGCGGAAACAGACGCGATGGTGGCGCTCGATCTCCTGAATATGACCACGAGCAATCTCCGGCATGCAGAGGACCATATGCTGCTCTTGGGGCGCAAGACGTCGCTGGAACGCGTCGCCGCATTCCTGCGCGAGATGGACCTCCGCTTGACGGCCGCCGGCGTGATGGCCCTTCCCATGTCCCGTCGCGATATCGCCGACTATCTCGGCCTGACGCTCGAAACGGTGTCCCGGGCGCTGTCACATCTTCACGGCATGGGCATTCTCGGCTTTCTCGGCCAGACCCAGCGGCAAATCGTACTGCTGGACCGGGGACGGCTGGCGGAGCTGGACCTATAGCGCGGAGCTGGATCGCGACTTCGCTTCCGGGAAGCCCGCCGAACCATGCGCCAAAGTATCCGGCGTAGAGAGCGGGCGATTCGAGATTCATCGAATGTCCAATGCCCGGCACCGTGATTAGCCGGCAATCCGGCATGGCTGCTGCCATGGTCTTGAGATCGGCAGGAGCTATCCAGCCATCCTTCTCGCCCCACAGCACCAGGTGCGGATGCCAGATCTCCGCCATGCGCCGTTCCAGGTCACCGCTCTCCCGCTCCAGATTGAGGTTGAACGGCGTCCCGAGCCAGACGCCCTCGGACACACCGAATGTCTGCTCCAGGATGCGTTCGTAGAACGCCTGGATCTCAGCGAGGCCCTCGCGAAAGCGCGGCACGGTATTTGGCGCAAGGCTCTCGGGGACGAACAGCGAGGCCGCGGCGGTGGCCATGACCGCACGCGTCAGCTCCCGGCTCCTCATCATCTTGCGAAACAGATCGGTCTACTCGGCATTGAAGGCCATGCCCAGCGGCGTAACCGGATCCAGCGCGAACACCCTGCCAAAGCGTTCGGGCTGCTTGAGCAACATGCGCGCGGCCTACTTGTTCAGGCCGGCGGTCGGCGTTGGCGCAACACCGACAGTGGTCTCGCTTGAAGGGCCATTGACCAGACGGTCGATGGCAACAGGCGAGTTGACTCCGACCTGCTGCCGCTTCGCAACGAAGTGAGCACGGCCATCGAGAGCCGCCACGAGCGGTACGCAAGCTATGGGACGATATGCTGTCCTCGATTAGCATAGAACGCCGCAAGGACCGATAGACGGCGATCCCGGCAATGGCATCGATTCCAGAAGCGGAAGCCTTGATACAGATCAAAGCTTCATGCCGGCTTCGTTCCACCTTCGGGCACGCGCCTGCAAGCGCAAGCGATTCGGAGTCTCCGATGAAAGCCGTCTCCGTGGAAGAAGCGGTCGCCAGGATCCCCAACGGCTCAACCGTGATGGTCGGTGGGTTCATGGGGGTCGGAACGCCGGAGCGTCTGCTGGACGAACTGGTCAGGCAAAGGAAATCCGAACTCTCCATCATCAGCAATGACGCCGCGTTCCCCGGCAAGGGCGTCGGGAAACTGTTCGATGCGGCGCTGGTCTCGACGCTGACCACAAGCCACATTGGGCTCAATCCGAACGTACAAAAGCAGATGATGGCCAACCAGGTCGCCGTCAACCTGGTGCCTCAGGGCACCTTCGTCGAGCGCATTCGGGCCGGCGGCTGCGGCCTGGGAGGCGTGCTGACGCCGACGGGCGTCGGCACCATGGTCGAGGAAGGCAAACGAAGGATCGAGGTCGACGGCAAGAGCTTCCTGCTCGAGACGGCGCTCCGCTCGGACTTTGCGCTGATCCATGCATTTCTGGCGGATTACCTTGGCAACCTCGCCTACGCGTTGACCGCACGGAACTTCAATCCTGTCATGGCAATGGCGGCCGATACCGTCATCGTCACCGCGGAGAACATCGTTCCCGTCGGCGTCATCGCGCCCGACCATGTCGTAACGCCCGCGCCGCTCGTCGATTACCTGATCGCCAACGGGTGACCCATGGATGCTCAATCGATCATCGCGCGACGGGTGGCACGCGAACTCCGAGCAGGTAACCTCGTCAATCTCGGCATCGGAATTCCGACACTGGTCGCAAACTTCGTTCCGTCCGAACTCAAGGTATTTTTTCAGTCGGAAAACGGATTGATCGGCACAGGACCCATGCCGGAGCAAGGCATGGCTCACCCCCACCTTACCGATGCCGGCGGACGGCCGATCACCGCCCTGCCCGGCGCCTGCGTCTTCGACAGCGCGATGTCGTTCGGATTGATCCGTGGTGGTCACGTGGATATAACGGTCCTCGGCGGCCTGCAGGTCGACGCCGAAGGACACCTCGCCAACTGGATGATCCCCGGCAAGATGGTGCCGGGGATGGGCGGCGCGATGGATCTGGTGACCGGGGCAAAGCGCGTCATCGTCGCCATGCAGCACGCCGCCAAAGGAAAATCGAAGATCGTGCAGAAATGCGCACTGCCGCTGACTTCTTCCCGGCCGGTCGACCTGGTCGTCACCGATATGGCGGTGATCGGCTTCACTGCCGGACGGATAACGCTTCAGGAGACCGCGCCGGGCGTCACCATCGCCGAGGTCATGGCGGTAACGGAAGCGGACTTGTTCATCCCTGCCAACGTTCCCCAAATGAAAATCTGATCCGACAAGCTTAGGCACGAGGACCAGCAATGCGCATCTTCAGCGACTTCAGCGAGTTCAAGGCGGCGGTCGGCACCGAGGTCGGAGCCAGCGAATGGATTGACGTAACCCAGGAACGCATCAATCTCTTTGCGCAGGCGACCTGCGACGATCAATGGATCCATGTCGACCGGGAGCGGGCAAGTAAGGAGCTTCCGGGCGGCGTCACCATCGCCCACGGCCTGCTGTCGCTCAGCCTTGCCCCGATGTTCATTCGTTCCGTGATGGGGCTCAAAGGACTGCGCAACACGTTGAACTATGGCGCGGACCGGATCCGCTATCTCTCCCCTGTCCCGGCCGGCTCACGGATCAGAGGCCGCACCAGCATCGCCGAAGTGGAAGACGTCCCGCCCGATGGCTTGAGGGTCAACTACCACATGGTGATCGAAATCGAAGGCGGCCAGCGTCCTGCGTGCGTCGCCGAGTTGATCGCGCTCCACCACCGCTGAACGCGATGCCGGAGACGCTCCGGCTGGCAGATCCATCGGAATCATCGGATGAAGAAGCACACTTGGTATGTGACCTTCGAACTCCCATGGCGAGGCACAGCGGTCCGCAGCCGGCGCTCCCGGTCGACCCAAACGTTTGAAACCGAAATGGAAGCGAGGAATTTTGCACGTGCGAAATTCGACGAGGGATTGGTCGTGACCGCCGGAACAATCATTCCTCATTTGCCGAGACGCGCGATCCCATCGGGAAACATTCCGTCATGGCTTGACGAAGGACAGCAACAAGACAGCGGCAACGCGGCGGAAAGCGCTGACCCGCAGTCTAGGAAGATCGAATAAACCGCAGCCTCAAAGTACGCGCGGAACTCTTGCGGCGCATAGCCGTGCCCGCCATATGCACGATAATCAACAAAGCAATATGAGTGCTCACCAATTGCTCTTGGGTGTTGCCATTTTGGCACGAGCATTTTGTCTAAAGTACGTAGGATTCAGTTGCAAGTTGGAATCAATGCAACGCCTGCAACACCCGTTGGTGGGGACAATTTAAAGCCAACGGAAATGGAGAGGAAAAAATGAAAAGTTTTCTGCTGGCTACCGTTGGTCTTGTAGCATTGGTCGGCATCGCCGCCCCCGCATCCGCTGCGGACATGGCAGTCAAGGCACGGCCACCCGCGCCGGTCGTAGCTCCGATCTACGACTGGACCGGCTTCTACATCGGCGCCAACGGCGGCTGGGGTACGAGCCGCAAGTGCTGGGACTTCGTGACGCCGGCCGGCACGTTCGTCACGGCCGAGGGTTGCCATGACGCAGACGGCGGCACCGTCGGCGGTCAGCTCGGCTATCGCTGGCAGGCCGGCACCTGGGTGTTCGGCATTGAAGGCCAGGGCAACTGGGCCGACTTCCAGGGCAGCAATGAGAGCCTGTTTTTCCCCGGCCTCCGCAACGAATCGCGCATCGATGCGTTCGGCCTGATCACGGGCCAGGTCGGTTACGCCGCCAACAACGTTCTGTTCTACGTCAAGGGCGGTGCGGCCGTTACGGCGGATCGTTTCCGCGTCTTTGATATTCCCACGGGCCTCGTAGTAGCCACCACTGGCGACGACACCCGTTGGGGTGCCGTGGTCGGCGCGGGCATCGAATTCGGCTTCGCTCCCAACTGGTCGGTCGGCGTCGAGTACAATCACCTGTTCATGCAGGACCGCACCCACACCTTCGTCGACCCGACCGGCGCCTTCGTCGGCAACGACCGCATCACTCAGGACGTCGATATCGTCACCGCTCGCATCAACTACCGCTTCGGCGGTTTCGGGGCGCCTGTCGCGGCTCGCTACTGATCAAGGGTTTGTCTCCAGCAAGTCGAGCCTTGGCCCCGGCACAGTGCCGGGGTTTTTTTGTGTGTGCCGAGTATGAACGACAGCTTGGAGGTGGAAGTCCTCTATCCAGCCTGACGACGGCGAAGGTTAGCGAAGCGCAAGGGCGTCATCGCGAGGTGGGGTCTGAAGACAGCGCGGAGCAAAACCGCGGTCCGATGGACAAGGCCCGCAGCTCTGACGAGACGCTTAGGCCGCTCTGCATCCCGAAGTGAAAAAAGGCGATTGCCGTTGTACAATTGGTTGGCGGCAGGATTGCCAGGATGCCATCACCAGATGGTGTTGCCAAACCAGCCGAACTGCGGCTGCCGCGCGACCAGGACCGGATGTGGCGTCACGTGCCGCTTCACGATTTTGCGTGGCCGTTGCGGCTTCAATTCTCGTCTTCCCGGGTTGGACAGCTCCAGCCGCTTCCCGTCGGATGGTTGCATCAACGCAAATGCTTCGCGTTCCCTCTCCTTTATGGAAACGCCGGAGGCCGTCGCAGGGCCCTCCACGATCGCGGTCGGTGCCGGAACGATCATCGGAAGGGTGGTATCGAAAACGATGCGCTCCGGCCATTTTCGATCGGAGTGAATGCGGATGACGGGCGAATTGGCGTGCGATCTCTCAATGACCGGAAGTCCGGTCAGGCATGCGTCCAGAAGGAACACCAGAGTGAGCAGTATTCCGCCGACATAAAGGAAATATCGCGCCAGGGGCATGCGCTACTCCGCCGCGGTGCCGCACCCGCTTCGAGGTCGAACCCGGGTACGGTCGTGTCTTGGCGAGAGCCGCCTTCACCTCGACGTCGAGCAATCCGAGACATCAACGAGGTGCTATGGCGGCAAGAAAGGTCCGGTCAGCGCCGACCGACGCGATCCACCGGGCCACCGCGGTTCGTGGGCGTGCCGACACGGCCGACGCCGGGCGCCGCCACCGCACGCGCGACCGGCCGCGGTCGCAGCACGACGCCTGCCCTTACGGTGCAGCCCACGGGATAGTCGACATATTGGCAGTACACGACGGCGCTCGCCGGTTCCGTCGTTACGGTCATGAAGCCGGCAATCAGCAGTGCCGATAACGCGATCGAGAGTTTCATGTTGTTCTCCCTTAAGTCAGAGGCTCCAGATGATCCAGGAACGCACGGCACCTTCGATGCAGCCCTCTCAAGGCCAATCCGGCGCGCCATTGGAAGGCTGACCACGGCCCCCTCTGCCGGCTTGATACAGATCAAGGGCGCGAGTGCCATGCGTAGAGGCTACTTGGGCCATCCTCGCTTCGCTTGAGCTCCCTCCTCGCCGCTCGCCAGCAGCGTCGTGCGCAACACCTCAAAGATCACCGCCGTCGACCAGCCGAACAACAGGACCCCGTTCATCGCGGTCATCGGTCCAAGCAGAGACCAACGTTTGACCGGCGTCACGTCGCCGTAGCCGAGTGTCGTGTAATTCACAAAGGCGAAATACACGAGATCTGCGCCTTCCGGCGCGACGTCGACTGCCGCGTAAATCAATGACCAGACCAGTACCTCGGCGAGGTGCGCGATCATCAGGACCGTCACGGTGGCAATCATGATCGCGATCAATCGAAGCGTCTGATATGCCGTTGCCAGTTCATCCGCGCGGCGCGCCACCCTTATGACGGCCACCATCACCAGAGCATGGATGGCAATGTTGCAACCGCTTGCGGCGACGCCAACGAGAAACTGACGCAACATCAACTTCCCTCCGGAGATGGAGCGCCCTGCCGGGACCGCAATCACGACGCCGGGAAATGTTTGCGCCATGACTCTGCGTCTTAATCGATGATGTGATATCCACCATCGATATACATGACGCCGCCTGTAATCAGCTTCGCGCCGTCGAGCGCCAGGAATGCCGTCGCCGCACCGACGTCGTCGATGCTCACGAGACTCCGTGCAGGCGCGGTAGTTTGCGCCTTGTCCATCAGCTCGTCGAATTCGGGAATTCCCGAAGCTGCGCGCGTCGCCAGCGGTCCCGGCGAAATCGCGTGCACCCGGATCCCCTTGGGGCCAAGTTCGGCTGCGATATAGCGGACGGCGGCTTCGAGGCCCGCCTTCGCAACTCCCATGACGTTGTAGTTTTTGACGACCATCTGGCTGCCGTAATAGGTCATGGTGAACAGCGTTCCGCCGTTCTTCATCAGCGGCTCGGCCAGATGCGCCATCCGCATGAACGACCAGCAGGAAACGTCCATCGTCTTGAGGAAGCCGTCGCGCTCGACATCGATGACGCGCCCATGCAGCGCCTCCTTCGGAGAGAAGGCGATCGAGTGCAGCAGGAAATCGAGCTGCCCCCACTCCTTCCCGATCCGCTCGAACACCTGTTCGGTCTGTCCTTCGATATTCACATCGAGCGGCATGAAGATCTGCGCCTCGAGATCCTTTGCCAGCGGCTCGACGTGCTTCCTGGCCCGCTCGTTCAGGTAGGTGACCGCGAGTTCCGCGCCCAGGGCCCGAAACGCCTTGGCGCATCCCCATGCGATCGACTGATCGTTGGCGATACCGACGATCAGCCCCTTCCGTCCCTTCAGCGCAATCTTGGTTTCTGGAAATACCGGAATGGTCATGACGCTCTCTCGCGTTTCAGACTGGAGGATGAGTGTCGATTCCACAGCAACGACAATGTGTGCTGTGCAATCATGAGTTCTTCGTCGGTCGGCACGATGTAGACCGGAATTTTGCTGTCCCCGCGCGATATCCGAGAGCTGTGGCGAGCGTTCTCGACCGGGTCGAGAGACACCCCGAGCCATTCGAGCCGCTCCGCAATCCGTGCCCGAATGCCGACGGAATTTTCACCGATCCCTGCGGTGAAGACGAAGCCATCGAGACCTTGCAGGGCCGCAGCCAGCATTCCGGCCTGCAGCGCGACCCTGTGGACGAAATAGTCGACGGCAAACACCGCATGGGGATCGCTGCTGTTCTGAAGCTCCCGCATGTCGTTGCTGACGCCGGAAAGTCCCTTCAGCCCGCAATCGCGGTAGAGAAAATCCTGCACCTCGGCTGCTGACATGCCCTTTGCCGTCATCAGGTACAGAATGACTCCGGGATCGATCTGGCCGGTGCGCGTTCCCATCGGGAGCCCATCGAGCGCGGTGAATCCCATCGTGCTCTCCACGCTCCGTCCGCCGTGTATGGCGCACATGGAGGCGCCGCTTCCGAGATGCGCCACGATCACCCGGGCCCTGGCGATTTCGGGTGCGACGTCCGGCAGCGTCTTTGCGATGTACTCATAGGAAAGACCATGAAATCCGTAACGGCGGACTCCCTCCTCGTGCAGCCTAATGGGTATGGCGTAGTGGTCGGCGACCTCGTCGTGGTCGCGGTGAAAAGCCGTGTCGAAGCAGGCGACCTGGGGCAGCGCAGGAAATTTGGCAAGCAGGATTCGGATCGGCGCCAGGTTGTGAGGCTGATGCAACGGCGCAAGTGCCGTCAACCGCTCAAGACGCGCTATCACGCCATGGTCGATCAATACGGGGCGATCGTAGTCGGGACCGCCATGGACAACGCGATGGCCGACGGCGAGCGGCCTCAATTGATGTTCGTCCCGTAGCCAGGTGCTGGCGAGCATCAAGGCGGTCGGGACATCAGGTACGTTCTCGATCGGATAGACTCGATCCGCCAACGCCTCTCCTGCCGCGCCGGTTGCGCGCAGCCGTGGGCGGCTGCCGATCCCGTCCATCTGCCCTTTGATCTGCCGATGCAGCCCACCGTTGCCATCCACGGCAAACACCTGGAACTTGACGCTTGAGGAGCCTCCATTGACGACAAGGATGGTATCCATGGCCATCACGCTGCAATTGTCTGGGCGCGGCGCCGTCGCGCATCGGCATAGAGCGTCGCGACCGCGCAAGATGCCATGCGCGCTCTCGGTGAATCGGCGCGCGACGTCAACACGATCGGAACGCGAGCACCCAATACGATCCCGGCACTATCCGCCTTCGCGAAGTACGCCAGGTTCTTGGCCAACATGTTGCCGGCCTCGAGATCCGGCACCACCAGGATCTGCCCTCGTCCTGCAACTTCCGACTTTATGCCCTTGATCCGCGCCGCTTCCGGGTCGACTGCGTTGTCAAATGCGAGCGGCCCATCCAGCAGCCCGCCCGTGATCTGCCCGCGGTCCGCCATCTTGCAGAGCGCGGCGGCCTCGATGGTCGACGGTATCTTGGATGTAATGGTCTCGACCGCCGAGAGAATAGCGACTCGGGGAGACGTGCCGATTCCAATCTGGATATAGAGGTCAATCGCATTCTGTACGATGTCACGCTTGACATCGAGGTCCGGAAAAATATTGATCGCGGCATCGGTGATAAACACGGTCTCGCTATAAGTCGGAACATCCATGATGAAGACGTGACTGATCCGCCTCTCCGTGCGCAGCCCGGTCGCCTTCGCGGTCACGCTTCGCATCAGTTCGTCGGTGTGCAGGCTGCCTTTCATCAGCATCTCGCCCTTGGCCGCGTGAATCAGCTCGACCGCCTTTGCTGCGGCAGCCTCGCTGTGAGGCGCATCGACCAGCTCAAATGCGCTGATGTCGATACCGTGCTTGAATGCAACCGCCCTGATCTTCGCCGATGGTCCGACAAGTACGGGCTTGATGATGCCCGCCTCGGCGGCATCGGCTGAGCCGCGCAGCGAACTTTCATCGCATGGATGCACGACGATGGTTGTCGCCGGCGGGATCGCTTTAGCCGCTGCAATGAGACGATCGTATTTCGCGCCGGGTCTGGCTTCGCCCGCTTCGATGGATGCAATGCCCATATCCAACTCTCCGATCAACCCACCAACGCTTATGACGCCTTCGCCCGCGATTTTCCGGCGAGACCGAACAGTTCCGTCACGCGATCGAGCCGCTTGGCGGCTTCGCCGGATATTTCCGCGCTCGCGGACAGCACGCCCCGAATTGCCTCCAGGCCGGCACGCCGCTCGTCTTCGTCGGGCGGAAGCAATTTGGGGATGGCGGCGAGGCTCGCCGCCGGCTCAAGCAGCAGCATGAAGAATTGCTCGCGCACGACCTTCTTGAACTGCGCGAGCGTGAGACGCGAACCTGCGTCGTTGGCGCGAGCGCGCCGCAATGCCTCCAAACTCCGCTCGTCGACCATTCCTCGCGAACTTCCGACATAGAGCAGGCCGCGAATGACGCATTCTCTGAGACCGCCGCTGCCGATCTGCGATCTGAGCTCGGCGATACGCGCCTCCAGACGCTTGCGGTGTTCGGGTGACATCCGCAGCTTTGGCGAAACTTCGGCATCCGGCGTGATGCCGACGGCGGCCTGCACCACGGGCGATCCATAGATGCCGAGAAAGAGCGCTTCGCTAAATGCTTCCTGCGTGTCGCGCCACTTGTCGAGGACGTCGACGATGTTCTTCGAGACGGTCTCCTGGAACTTGACGAACGGATTGTCCTCTGCCGCCGGCTTGCGCTGCTCGCGAATCTTGTCAGCGGCCCTCGCGACGCCCTTCATGGCGGTGGTATCGCCTCCAAAGGCCTCGTAAGAGACGCGTAGCGGATGCCATTGGCGCGTCAACTCCGCCATTTGGGGCGTAACTGCCGCGCGGACCCACGGCTGCACAAACTTCCGGTAATTCGAAAGGTTGATTTCGGATACGCGGGCGGCGGTCGCAAACCGCCGTTCATCTTCGGCCGTGTTGCCGCCCATCGCCCTGATATCGTCCAGCGTGCGCCGCTCGCACCGCATGATCCACTTTCCACCGGCAAGCTCCGCATTGATTGTGTCGGCGGATTTGGCTTCGAACGTTGCCTCGTACAGTCCGGGCGGCAGCACGTCGATCAGGTCGATATTGCTCGAGAATTCGCTGTGCTCCTTCTTGGCGACGCCGCCGGAGACGAAGATGCCGAGATGCCCGACCGTCTCGTGAACGGTGTAGACGATGGTCTGCCCATACGCCCGGATCTCGTCGACATCGCTGTAGAGATCCAGAATCCAGCCCAGCGCCTGCTGCGGCGGCGTGATGTTGTCGCCCTTTGAACAGAACACCACGATCGGGGAACTGATATTCCGAAGATCAACGGTCTGGCCGTCCGATGTTTTGATGCGCCCGGCGGCGAGGTTATTGCCGACGAACAGCTCGTCGACAATGAACTGGATCTCCTCCGCATTCAAATTGACGTGCCCGCCCCACCAGCGCTCGAACTCGAGGTAACGATCCGCCTCGCTGTCGACCTTCGAATAGACGTTGTATTGCTTGGTCCAGAGCGTGTTCGAGGGGTTCATGTTCTCAAAATTCTGAACAAGCCACGCCCCGTCGAACTTGCCGCCGCCAAGGTCGCTGGTGAGCGCGGTCAGCCAGCTTCCGCCCAGTAGCCCGCCTGAGTAGCGCATCGGGTTCTTGCCGCGGACGCCGGCCCAGTAGGACAATGGCGCGCCGGCGATAATCAGCGGGCCGAACAACTCCGGCCGCAGCGAGGCCAGAATCATGACTGCCCAGCCGGCCTGGCAGTTGCCGATCACGCATGGCTTACCGTCGGCTTCCGGATGCAGGGCGATAACCTTCTCGATAAAGACGGCCTCGGCTCTCGCGATGTCCTCGATGGTCTGACCGGGCATCGGCTCGGGCAGGAAGCCGATGAAGTAGCAGGGATGGCCGGCTTTCATCGCCACGCCGATCTCGCTGTCGGCCTTGAAACCGCCGATTCCCGGCCCGTGACCCGCACGAGGATCAACCACCACGAACGGGCGGCGCTTGTTATCAATCGCCACGCCGCTCGGCGGAGCAACGCTTACCAGCGCATAGTTGACGGGGCGCGGAAGGGTTCTGCCGTCGACGATCAATTCAACTTCGTAGTTGAGGACATGAGGCGCGGTTTCAGCGATGTGTTCGCGGTATTGCAGTCCGCGCTGGCGCATGACATCGAGGAACAGAACACTGCGTTGCCCGGTATCGACCAGATATTCGAGGCCGGATGCAAAGAGCCCCCGAAGCGCTTCGCCCGAGAAGGCCGGCTTGTTGGTAGACATGCTCGATTCTCTCACTGCTTGCAGCCCTGCATCAGGATTGCGCCCGGGCGGCAGGGACCATTGATATAGGTCAAGGGAATAACGCCCGTTCGGCGCGTGCAGCCACTTCAAGATGCGCCTAAACGCCAGGCATCGTGGCGACTTCTTCGGTGCTCTGTTCGACACCAGTAGCGGCGGCATCGGCCCGCTCTTCGCGGATCCAGGCCATCATCAATTCCCAGGTCACCGCCAGAATGATGGGCCCGACAAACAGCCCGAGGATGCCATGCGCAAGCATTCCGCCCAAAACACCGATGAAGATGACAAGCATCGGCGTATTCAGCCCACGTCCCATGAGTATCGGTTTGAGGACATTGTCGGCCAACCCCACGACCAGGAGATAGACCGTCAACGGAAGCGCCAGCGCAAAGTCCTTGGTCGCCCAGATCCATATGATGACGGGAACAAGGACGATTGCAGATCCGATCTGCAGGATGGCAAGAATCAGCACAAGGAAAGCCAACACGCCCGCATGAGGCACGCCTGCAAGCTTCAATCCGATTCCGACCAGCAGTGATTGAAGGACGGCTACACCGATGACTCCCTGAGCTATCGTGCGTATCGTCAAACCGGCAAGTGCAACAAAATCCTGGCTGCGCTGGGTAACCAAGCGCGCCTGAATCCTTTTTACTGCCGCCACGAGACCTGGACCGTAATGGAACAGGAAGCCCGACAGCACCACCGACGCGACGAACTTGAGCGTTCCCAGGCCCGCGCTGCCGGCAAAGGCAAGCACCGGACCAGCCAATGGCTTCAGGTGCGGGGCGACTTCTTTAAGCGCGGCCCCGAGATTTGTGAAAGCATAGTTCCAGAGTTCGTGAATCTCGGCGCCGACGACCGGCCACTCCTTGACGCCTTCAGGAGGTGACGGAATGACCAGGGTGCCGCCGCCAAGCTGGCGAGCAAACTCTTGCAAGCCATCGATCACGCCGTATCCAAGCCATGTCACCGGTCCAATGACGATCGCAAGATTGATGACCGTGATGATCGCGGCTGCCAGCTTCGGCCGATCGCCGAGATGCACCGATAGCCAGTTGTACGGCGGGTACAGGGCCACGGTCAGAACCATGCTCCAGGCGAGCATCGGGATGAAGGGACGAACAAGAACGAACGACCAGTAAACGAGGAAGGCCAGCAGACCCAGGCGGAGCGCCAGCTGGAGGATTTCTCCTCCGGATATCGTCTGTCGAACTACCCTCTCGGCCATCGTTTCGACCTCGTTGACGCGCGCAACGACCCCGCAGCGGACCGGATGCATCCCGATTGAACTTCACCTGAACATCAGGAGCCTATCGGCGCCTGCCCAGGCGCGCGCTTGATCCAGATCAATCGGCAGCACGCAAAGGTCGTTCTGGCTGGTCAAGTGCACTGCCGGAGCCGGGGAGCCTCTCGTCATGCCTGAAGCCGCCGAATATTCGGTCCGCGAGTATCTTCGCGACGATCGTCCAATCACGATCCGTGCGCTTCGTCCTGATGACCGGGCTGAGATGCTCGCGGCTATCGGGCGGACCAGCATGCAATCGCTGCAGCGGCGCTTCTTCGTGCCGAAGAAGGGTTTTTCCGAGAGCGAAATGGCCTTCTTCCTCAACATCGACTTTGAATCACACGTCGCAATCGTCGCGGAAATCGCTGAGGATGGCCACCCGGTCATCACCGGCGGCGGACGCTATATCGTTGTCCAATCGGGCCAGGCGGAGATCGCTTTCGTCGTGGTCGACGCCTACCAGGGCCAGGGTATCGGGACGATCCTGATGCGGCATCTCGCGGTCCTGGCGCGCGACGCAGGCCTCGAGGAACTGGTCGCGGAGGTGTTGCCCGAGAACACCGCCATGCTGAAACTGTTCAAGAAGTTCGGCTTCCGGCCCGACTCGAAAGGATCGCCGCAGGTGGTCCACCTGACGCTGCAACTGCCTTGAGCGCGGAGATTCGTGCCGGATCTCGCTCGACGCTACCGCAGCCCCAGCAGCGAGCGGCGATAGCCGTTGCTACGTGCTTCCTCCCGGCACACAAAACTTCCGGTAAAGCCGCGGCCATACCGTCGTTGCCGATTCGAGTAGTAGATTCCCTTGCCGAGATCGAGCCAGACGACCACATCGGCGCGGCAATGTCGTTGCGCCTGTGCTTCATATCGGAACGGCGTGAGCGGATTCGCAAAGGCGCCGGCGACGCCATAGGCAATGATCGAAGCGGCTATCACACCCGTACCCCAGAGCCGGAACCTTCGCATCGACAAACTGCCTGCGTTTGACCAACGAAATGATCGCAGCAGTTCAATCGAAAAACAACCGCCTTTGTCCGCTGCATAGGTGTCGCGGCATAGGTGTCGGCGGCATAGGCGAAGGGCGCGGAAGTCCGTCAAAAGACGTCCCGCGCCGCCCGATTGTCACGACAAACGATCGCGCGCGGCTTCGCGAGTCAGGCGACGTCGCACACAAGTACCAGAGATTATCCTGCGCGCGCAGCGTTACAATTCAGCGGCAGACATACGCCCCGTTGACCAGCACGCGGACACAGGCTGTGCCCGCAGCGGCTGCGCCAACGGCCGCTCCGCCGACCACCGCGCGGCGGGTTTGTCGTCGTGCAACGCCCGCAACGCTCCCAGGGGTCGCCGGCCGTCCTACCCTCGCCTCCGCGCTCTCAATCGACAGTGCAAGACCATTGCTGGGTGACCACGTTACCGATCCAAGAGTCCCGAACGCGAAAACCGCGGTAGCCAAAAGCGCCCGCCTGATGCTGATTTTCTTCATATCGATCTCCTCTGCTGATGAGGCCATCGAAAGCCCTCCGAGATCAGCGCGGTTGATCCAGGTCAATAAGCTTCGCTGACCTAATACGGCACAGTCAATACTGCTGTCTTCGCATCGCGACATCGAAGAACTCAAAGACATTGTTGATGACATTCCGCGAGATGCCGGCGCGCCAGCGAGGTTATTCGGAGGATGCGTAGCTGCTGAGTGCTTCAGTCGGGTAGCGTTCGGTCCAGCGTGCGCCGATAGATCTGCGCAATGGTACTGGCGTACGATACCGGACGGCAACGTCCGGATCCCTGTTCGCGATTTCCCGACTACGCCAGGATTAAGAAAGCTCGAGCCGACTGCTCGCGCAAACTCGCCGTGATGCCGGAGCTGGCTTTTTCTTCTGTGGGGCCACGGCTTACCTCTCTCGACAGGCGAGACCAGCTCTCCGCCTCGGCCATCCAGAAAATCCGGTGTTCCGGTTCACGCTGGGCGAGCTGTCTGCACAGCGTCGCGCGTAGGTTAAATTCCAGCTGACCAGTCATTGGCCCCCCTGCCGAGGGTTAAATTATTGCCACGGGTTTACGACAAGCGCCCTGCCCGGACTATTGCCCCAATGGTCATTGTCCCAACAGGCAAGTGACC
This sequence comes from Bradyrhizobium algeriense, assembly GCF_003062295.1. GTDB lineage: Bacteria > Pseudomonadota > Alphaproteobacteria > Rhizobiales > Xanthobacteraceae > Bradyrhizobium > Bradyrhizobium algeriense. The sequence goes on from NZ_PYCN01000002.1 coordinate 739,743, forward strand.
TCGCCGCTTCCGCATTTGCGTTTGCGGCGCTGTTTTCGTTCAACTGGTCACCTGTCGGACCCGTCAAACGCGCAGATACGGCAACCGATGTTCGATCAGAGCCGTTGCTGTGATCGACGCATGTTTGCTTTCGCCTTTTGTCCGCGGCGGCAACAGGTAAAGCGTCATGGCAAAAATCAGATACACCATCAGCACGAGCACGCCGACAAACCATGCCGAGCGGCCACTATTGGTCACCAGCGACGCGGTCATGGTCGCGATCAGCATCATGACCACCGCGCCCGGCCAGAATTGCAGGCTCATCGGCTCCGGCCCGATGACGTAACTCAGCAGCACCAGCACCGGCGCGACAAAGAGCGCGATCTGGGATGCACTCCCCAGCGCGATGCCCACGCTCAGATCCAGCCGGTTCTTGCGTGCGCCGGAAAAGGCCGAGGCCATTTCCGCAGCACCGCCCACCAGTGCAACGACAATGAAGCCGACAAAGGCCGGCGTCATCCCGAAGGTCACTGCGGCCTCCTGCACCGACTCGACGAAGACCTCGCTGACCAGCGCGACCAGGATGGTGACGCCAGCCAGCGTGGCCAGGGCCAGCGCCATTGGCCATGGTGCTTCGCCGGCCTCCGCGTGCCCCGCCCCGCCAAACAATTCGCGATGGGTTTTGAGCGAGAACAGCAGGCCCAGGCCATAGGCCACGATAAGCAACACGGACAGGCCCACGCTCAACTTCGCGGTGAACTCCGATCCGGCCGCGGAATCGGCTTCAGAGACCGAGGGGATCAGGATCCCGATCGTCGCCAGGAAAAGCAGGCTCGCCTGCAGCCGGGCGCTGCCCCTGTCGTATTCCTGCACATGGTGCCTCAGTCCGCCGAGTAGAAATGACATGCCGAGCATGAACAATGTGTTGGTGACGATCGCGCCTGCGACCGATGCCTTCACCAAAGTATATTGCCCGGCGTGCAGCGCGGTTAGCGCGATGACGAGCTCCGTCAGGTTTCCGAGCGTGGCGTTGAGCAGGCCTCCAACAGTGTCGCCCGTCTTGGCTGCCACAGATTCCGTGGCGTGACTTAGCAGGCCGGCGAGCGGCACGATTGCCAGGACTGACAGCACGAAGAGCAGCGTGTGCGCGTCCGGCTTGACGTTTTGCGCGACGAACAGCACCGGCACGAACGCCAGCAGCCATAGCAGAGGATTGTGCCGGATTTCCTTGAGCAATGGATTCATGGACGCCTCATCGCCTTCGGACACAGTCAATGGCGCTGGCCTGGAGTGCTTGCGGTCACGTGAGCTTGTATCGGCCCGCGCCGGCGCCGCGCGCCGCGCTTTCGAAAGCGCAAAACTGTGCCTTGTTGCGATTGATCGTTTGATCCAGGTCAAGGGTGATTGCGCCTGCAGGGTCGCGCCGGCACGAAATCGGGCAGAGCATTCCCGGTTGAGCGCTTGCTCGAACGCGCGCATGGCCCGCCAACTTGGCGCCAATCGCTAACATTGGCTTGCTGACCGAAACAAAGGTCTGAGCGTCCGCATCTGTTCACGGAGAACGAACAGAGCCCGTATTTTTGCGGTCAGACAATAGTAAATAAACAAAAAACAAAAGGCCACGCGGGCATTACACCGCATGGCCTTTGCGAGACTGTTCCCTAGGCCCCCAAGAGTTTCCGCCTCGGGGCGAAGAGTGCGCGGGTCGAGGCGCCTGTCCAGGTGGTGATGGAATTACCCACAGGTTAGACGGACGAACACACCTCAACCAACTCGCTTCAAACAGCGTCTTTAGCAACCTTCAGGGGTGACGCCTTGACCGACTTGCTGGCTGGCTTGGCCGCGAACTCCATAGGCTCTTTCGTGAAAGGATTCACGCCGCTGCGGGCTTCAGTAGCAGGCTTGTTCACGACCGACATTTTGACGAAGCCAGGAATGACGAACTCGCCGGATTCATTCAGCTCCTTATAGCCTACAATCGCCATCTGCTCGATGACGGCCTTTACGTCTCCCTTGGAAACCTGCGTTCCTTCTGCAATTGCATCAATCAACTGATTCTTGGTCATCTTGGCCATGATGGATTCCTTTGTGGAGGCTCAGAACAATTCAATGCGCATGAGCTACGCGGAGTGCGTCACACTGTTTAAAGCGCAGCAAAAGCCACGCAGCTCGCTTCTCGTTCATGCCTATGGTCATGAAGTCACCGGGCTTAAAACCTATCGAGACCCAAAACGCAAGGAGCAGCTCGGCGTATGTTCCAAGCCTGGCTTCTACTCACCTGCGCTTTCCTTTGATTGAACCACCGCCCAAATCTCCGCTTCGAACCTAGTGACCACAGCCATGACAATGCAAATTATTGCAGGTGCCATTGCGCGTGCTGGACGTGCCAGCAGCGGCCATTCCCGCATAAACCTCTCGGTCGACAACACCCGTTGTCGCGCATCGGTCCGAGCCTCCGCGTGACCGTCACGCAGGGATGCCCCGGTCCCCAACCGAACCTGCAATGTCTCAACCCGTCTTTCGCATGAGGTAGCTTATGAGAGATTGGAGATCCACTCCTCCCGTCGATGCACCGATGACTGCGTCACTTGCACCGGCAACAAACAGGTGGCGAGCGAAATGGCGACATCTCTCTACAACGGGCGGCGGAATCGCGCCATTCAAAATGAAGCCACCAGAAACAGCGAATAGACAAGCAATATCAATTGGTTGGGGTGGGAGGGCACGCAACCGGAATGGAGCCGGCGACAAGCGACTGAAAATACTGACGAAAACGAGCGACACCGGATGATGCGTAACACCGCTGCCTTGCGTCGATTCACTTTTTTAAAGTCTTGCCAAGCCTCGGTCCGTTCTCGTTTGCCGATCATCGGCCTGGCTAAGACCACGGCTTTGTTCAGCGTTTTCACTGCTATGTCCGAAGTGGGAATCACGGCTGGCGCGTAACGACACCGGTGGGCGTGGCAAAGCCCTGGAGGTCCTGATCCGCTTCTCGCGCCACCAGCCGAACCCGGGTGACCAGTCCTCGAAGCGCAGTAGTTCGTTTCCAAGGGTGCTGCCTTCTCTGCGCGCCATTGGTCTTTCGCAGGTTTAAGCAGAGAGACCGGTTGCCAGTTCGCTGTGGATGCCCATACCATCAAGGCGCGATTTGCGATTTGGTTGGACCATCGTGCGGAACAAATTGGCGGTTCTGATTACTTTGGCAAGACGCCCCGAGGGGCGAGCGACGCTCGATGAGCTCGCAGATGAAGTCGCGCGGCTCATTGCAGCGACAGATGAAAAGATCGGAAATAGCGAACAGCTCTCTGCACTCGATCATGTCGACATTTTTCAGTCCGGGCTCGTGGCGTCCGAGGGCGACAGTTTGTGGATCACCGAGAATGGCTGGTCACTTCTCCATGCGCTGGGGATCTCGGCGCAAGAGTGGCCTGATCGCGATTTCGTCTCGCCCTCGCACTCGCTGAATTTGATCGATGATCTAATCGGTACCGAAGCGCGCGTGAGGATTTTTGATCGCGAGTCTCGGTCAATTGACCTGAGCGCAGATCACATCCCGCCTCGTGATGAGACAACCGGCCTGGAAGCTCCATCAGGGACTTCTCGGCCCGACTATCCCCGAGTGCCTGCTGGAAGCAATGATGCTTTCCTGATTCGCAGATTCGGCTCTGAGCTGCGAGGTGCATCTGCAAGCTCCAATCCTTTGAGTAAGCTAACGCGGCGCGTGCGGCAGGGGATCGACATCTGGCGCCGCCATCTCCAGCAGGATCAGCCACCGAAAGAGACCCGTCGTTCAGGCGCAAATATGGAACGCGGACTGTTCGCACTGCTAAGCCTGCTCGTAATCGTGAGCTGCGCTGGCGCGGCCGCTGCCCTCATACAAGTCAAATCCTTGAAATCAGAACTAACCGCCCTGCAACGCGAACTGCTTCCGCTCAAGCTGAGAGTGGCCATGCTAGATCAGATCGAAAAGAGCAGGGAAACATTGGACAAGGTGAGCGATCAAAAAAATCAGTCGCCGCGAGAAAATCGTGCTGAAGAAGCACCGCTTCTTCTCTCTCGCGAAGAGATTCAGCTCATTCGCGACTATATCAAGCCGGCGCCCGTCGTAGGCTCTTCCACAGCCCCCATCAGTGTCGGTGATCCTGTCACCGGGCCGACTATCCCCATCCCATCTCCTGTCACGGAGAAGGTGCCCAGATTGCTCGGGGCGAGATTTGCGATCAAAAACAGCACGATCATCATCGTCAAGAAGGACAGTCGTCAGGCTGACGCTGTGCTTGGACCGAACTAGACGACCGATTCCATGAAACCCGCGTGCTGCAGCAGGCTGGATTGATGGAACGGACGGGTTGTTGGCGGATTCCTCGTTTGCGGTCGGCGAAACGAGGAGCTGTATCATGGCAGGATGGCGGCG